>NZ_JADPMP010000010.1 GCF_015686655.1 Pontibacter sp. FD36
CCTTAAGGTATAAAAGCTCTACTCTTATACCTGGTAAAAGGGTGCTGCAAGTATTAGAAAAATAATATCGACTAAATCTAAAGGTTGGCAGTAAGTATAACTAAGAATACAAACGTAAAATGAACAGAATCAAAATAGGTGTTCTCATAAGCCTTTTGCTCCTCACTCTTTATTCCTGTAAGACAGCACAGACAAGTATGATTATAGCTGATAGCTATGACGAGAATAAAAACCAAACCACATTGTCTTTAATCCCAAATGGCAACATTGTAATACCAGGTAAGTGGACTAAAACAGAATATCTTCAAGCAAGCAGGCAACATTTCTTTAAAAACGGTGACTCAACTACAGTTGCAGTAACAAAGAACCCTAAGCAGAAATACCCATTTTTCAAAGCAGAACAAACAGACAAAGAATTTGTAGCAGATTTTGTGAAGTGGGATTCTGAATACTGGGCTAAGCAAGGAATTTCCACAAAAACGTTAGCTGACCAATCAAACAATGGTTACATATTATGGCAAGCTGTGAGCGAAGAAAAAAATGTAAATACAATATTTCTATTTGGCTCAAAAGATGGATTTGCCTACAACTTTTCCGGTACTTCAAAAAAATGGACTGTAGAGGAAATTCAGGACTTCTTAGTAAAATTGTTTAACGAAAACTAATCAATTAAAAATAAAAATGCCTTCTGCCAACAAGGTTTATACCCAATGCTTCGGCTGATAGCCTCGCACAAGGTATACACGAGACGTTCATATAAATTAATGAAAATCATCTTCAGCATAATATTGGTCTTCTTTTTTGTTGATGCTTGGGCAACCGACCAAGACCCTGACGTTTTGTATTACCAAGGGAGTAAATATTATCTGTATAGCAGCACAGTTGATTCCCCGCTTGAGTCTTTTACCCAACTTAAAGAGAAGTTGCAGAGTGTTAATAAGGATTGGATGGATAGCGGTTGCTGGAGGAATTTTACGGCAGAATGGACTATAGAAGGCGGGCAGTTGTACTTAACAAAAGTTAAAAACTGCAAGGATGGCAAGGAAATCAACTCATTGGTTGAGAAGACCATCAGCAAGAAGTTCGTTGACGGAAAAATGAAGGCTGACTGGGTTAACGGAGTTTATTGGGTAGGAAGCGGGGAGAGATACTGGAATGCCTTTGAAAATGAAATAAAATTCACGTTTGAAAATGGAGCCTTGGTAAGGACCAAACATTACGCCTCACCAAACTGCTCATATAACAATAGGGATACATTAGAAAACTTCATTTACTCTAACATAAATTGGGAAGAATTACCGAATAAGAGAGAGGATGTGTCCATAGATTTTGAAACGGACAGTGATGGAAAGTTAGTGCAGGCAAAAGTTCGGCACAGCGTTAGCAAAGAATTTGAAAAAGAAGCTTTGAGGGTGTTACGAAATGTACCATGTTGGAAGGTATTTACACATTTTGGAAAAGTCTTTGGGTGGCGGGATATTGATATTATATTCAGCCAAGAAAACAGAAAAAAATATGTCCGCTAACCCTGCACATAAGCTAAGCTTCGGCTACGCCTCACCCACATCATGCACGAAACGATAACAGGCATTCAGCCAATATGAAACCATACAAAACAGTAAGACTTATATGGACTTTCTACAGGAGCTTTGTGCTGGTTTCGATGGTGATTACCATTTGCAGTATCAAGCTACTCTGGGATTACGATTTCATGATATTCGGCATGCTGTTTTGGTTTAAAGTGGCCACCCTGGGTCTTGTATTCTACTTTATTAACAGCTATAAGAGCAACCACTACTATTACTATCAGAACCTGGGCGTGTCAAGGGCTATGCTCTGGGCAGCTACCTTGGGATTCGACCTTTTCCTGTTTATATTTCTCACCGTTCTTGCCTACAAAATCAGATGACCCACAAACTGGAAGCAGACAGTATACAATTGGAGTTTGATGGCAGAAGGATACTTTCCGACGTCTATGTGAAGTGCGAAACAGGGGGAATAACTGGTCTGCTAGGCAGGAACGGGCAAGGTAAATCCTGCCTGATGAAAATCATATACGGCAGTCTAAGGTGTGACAAGTCCATCAGGTTCGATAATAAGATTCAGTTTGAAGCTTTCAAGCGCCCCGACTTACTTCTTTACCTTCCCCAGTTCAACTTTATACCGCCACATATAAGTCTGAAAAGGATATTCAGTGACTTTGAAATGGACTATTCATCATTTGCGCATCGATTTCCGGAATTCATGAAAAAGTATAAGTCTTCTATCGGTAATCTGTCAGGTGGTGAGCGTAGGTTAGTGGAAATCTATTCAGTTGTGAAATCAGCCTCTCAGTTTGCTATGCTTGATGAGCCTTTTACGCATCTGAATCCGATACAGATTGATAAGGTAAAGGACTTCCTAGTCGAGGAAAAGCAAAACAAAGGGCTCATCATAACCGATCACATGTTTAGGCATGTCTTAGATATTTGTGATACTTTATACCTGTTAACGAATGGTAAGACCCACTTGGTAAGTACAACTGAAGAAATAGAGGAACTTGGTTATGCAAGGGTATAAGGCATGATAAAAACTTAGAGCACTCTTATCCAAGCCTTAGTTAAGCACGTTATCAGAATATAAAACTGTAAAACAACCCTTGTCAATCACATGGAAAACGAAAAGGCATTTGTAAGGCATTTTTTCCAGGTAGGGGTTCCCCAATCTGAGAAACTGGATATCATTGCCCAGCACTTTCATGAGAAGCTGATTGACAAACACGACCACCTCCTGAACGAAGGTAAGATCAGTCAGGAATACTTGCTGCTCGAAAGTGGATTTATGCGTGCCTATTCGCTCGATACAGAAGGCAACGAAGTAACCACCGCCTTCTATGGTGCGGGGCAACCTGTGTTTGATGTGGCTTCCTTTTTTATGCGCACGCCTGCCAAAGAGAGTATTCAGGCCCTGGCCCCCTGTAGCGGCTGGGTCATTTCTTTTGAAGAACTGAACAAGCTCTTTCATAGCATACCTGAGTTCAGAGAAGTTGGCAGAGGAATTTTAGTAAAAGGATACGCTTCCCTTAAACTGCGTATGCAATCCATGATTACGGAGACGGCCGAAACACGCTATGCCATGCTGCTGCAGACGAACCCCGAAATATTCAGGCAGGCCCCTCTCAAACACATCGCCTCTTACCTGGGCATCACCGACAGCTCGCTTAGCCGCATCCGGCGGGAGATCAGCAGGCAGCACAAGTAGAATTTTGGTGGCCTGCAGCACTTCTTGCCAAATGACAAGTGGATTAGTGTGCCTGTGCGTTTACTTTGAATTGTAATTCATTAAACGCATGGCATTATGGAAACATTACCGCTTTACATCTATGGCACCTTTGTACCCACGGTACTTGCTGCCGCTTACTTTTTTTCGAAAGCCTCCCATACCCGCTGGCTCTTTTATGTCCTGCTCGGTTGGATGGCACTGACAGCTGCATTGGCTTGGGCTGGCTTCTTTAAGGTGACAGACACCTTGCCGCCCCGCTTTCTGGTTGCCGTGGTGCCCCCACTCCTGGGTCTTATTGCCGCTTTTTGTTCACCTAAGGCAAGGGCCTGGCTCGATGCTTTCGACCTGAAAACCCTTACGCTCCTGCAGGTCATGCGCATACCTGTTGAACTGGTCCTGTTCTGGCTCTTCCTGCACCAACTCACACCCGAACTTATGACCTTTCAGGGAAGGAACCTGGATATTGTATCCGGTATCACGGCCCCGCTGGTATACTATCTGGCCTTCGTGCGGAACAAGTGGCGAGCCAAACTGCTGATAGGATGGAATATAATCGCACTCGGCCTGCTGATCTTCACGGTAAGCCATGGTGTGCTCTCTGCCCCCTCCCCGTTTCAGCAGTTTGCCTTTGAGCAACCCAATGTAGCCGTACTGCTCTTTCCTTTTATCTGGCTGCCTGCTGTAGTAGTGCCCATCGCTTATTCCGCCCATATTATCTCCATCAGACAACTGTGGAAAGCATATAGTAAGAATAGGAAATTTATATATAATTTAGGGTCAGTTAAGCAAATTTAAAAGCCACTACATGCACCCACAAGTAAACGACTACATCAACTCATCCGAAAAGCACAAGGAAACCCTTGAGGCTCTACGTCAGCTGGTACACGACACTGTATCTGGCGTAACAGAGGAGTTCAAGTGGAGCCGCCCTGTTTTCCGCTCCGACAAAGACTTTGCTTACCTTAAAACAGCCAAAGCCTATGTCACACTCGGCTTTTTCCAGTTCGATAAACTCAACGATCCAAACGGCTTGCTGGAAGGAACGGGCAAAGACATGCGCCACATTAAAATCAAAAGTGTGCAGGATATCGATCGCGAACTCCTGACTGGGTGGTTTAGAGCCGCAGCGGTATAGCTAAACCAGTCCGCTTACGTATACCCGCCTATGAAAACCGAGAAAGAGAAAATGCTGGCGGGGGGATTGTACGACCCGCTGGACAAGCAGATTTCGGACGAGCGCCTGCAGGCGCGGCTGCTCCTGAAAGAGCTCAACGACAGTCGTGAGGACCAGGTAGAAGAGCGCAGCCGCATCCTGAAAGCGCTGATCCCGCATGCAGGTAAAGGGCTTTGGCTGCAACCTCCCTTCTACTGCGATTATGGCTACAACATGATCGTGGGCGAACGGGTGTTCTTCAATTTCAACTGTGTGGTGCTCGATGTCGCAGAAGTACGCATTGGAAGTCGCACCCTGTTCGGTCCCAATGTGCAGGTATACACGGCCACCCACCCGATGGACCATCGGGAACGTGCCTCGGGCCTGGAATATGCTAAGCCCATTACCATAGGCGAAGACGTCTGGATAGGCGGAAGTGCTGTGATCTGCCCTGGCGTGACGATCGGAGACCGCAGCGTGATAGGGGCAGGCAGTGTGGTGACAAAAAACATACCTGCTGATGTGTTTGCGGCGGGCAATCCGTGCCGAGTTATAAGAAAGCTGTAGGAGGTATAACGCGACTAATCAGGTATAGCATCTCTACAATCACAAAGGGCCTCTCCGTTTCCGAAGAGGCCCTTTGCTTTGTCTATTTAAAATTACTTATACCAGTATTCTCACCGGATTCTCAAGTAGGTTCTTGAAGGTCTGCAGGAAGGCAGAGCCAACGGCGCCGTCTACTACACGGTGGTCACAACTTAGCGTCACTTTCATCACGTTACCAATTTTGATCTGACCGTCGCGCACAACCGGAGTCTGCTTAATGCCACCCACGGCCATGATGCAGGCATCCGGCGGGTTAATGATGGCAGTGAATTCTTCGATGCCGAACATACCCAGGTTGGAGATTGTGAAGGTGTTGCCTTCCCAGTCTGACGGCTGCAGCTTCTTGCTCTTCGCCTTACCGCCCAGGTCCTTCACTTCAGCAGCGATGGTTGAGAGCGACTTGTAGTCGGCGTTGCGTACTACTGGTACCAGCAGGCCTTCTTCTACCGCCACAGCCACACCAATGTTGATGTGCTTGTTGTAACGGATCTTGTCGCCCAGCCACGATGAGTTCACGGCAGGGTGCAGACGAAGTGCCGCAGCGGCCGCCTTGATCACCAGATCGTTGAACGATACTTTCACCGGAGACACCTCGTTGATCGACACACGGGCCTCCATGGCCTTGTCCATGTCGATTTCCATGGTCAGGTAGAAGTGCGGTGCAGAGAACTTGCTTTCAGCCAGACGACGGGCAATTACTTTGCGCATTTGCGACACGTTCACTTCTTCGTATGAATCGGCCGGAGCGCCAGGTATAGCTTGTGCAGCTGGTGCAGCAGCAGGAGCCTTGGCGGCTTCTTTCTGCGGAGCAGCTTCAGATGGCTTGAAGTTCTCTACGTCGCGCAGCACGATACGGCCACCTTCGCCTGATCCTTTGATCTGGCCGAGGTTAAAGCCTTTCTCTTTGGCTACTTTCTTGGCAAGCGGAGAAGCCTTGATACGGCCGTTTCCTTCAGCAGCTACTTGTTCTGTCTCACCGGCAGGTACTTTCGTATCCTGTACTTTATCTTCAGTAGTCTCTTCAGTGCGAGCTTCTATGTTTTCGTCAGACTTGGCGTTTTCTTCGCGTGAGCGTTCTTCCGTACCACCTTCTGCATCAAGTAGGGCCTGGTAGTCAGCACCTTTCTCACCAATGATCGCGATTACCGCATCGATCGCCACGGAGTCACCTTCGTTCACGCCTGTGTAAAGCAGCGTACCGTCTTCGTAAGACTCCAGCTCCATGGTCGCCTTGTCGGTTTCCACTTCGGCCAGTACATCGCCTGCACTCACTTTGTCGCCTACTTTCTTCAGCCACGATACCAGCACACCTTCTGTCATGGTGTCGCTCATCTTCGGCATGCGGATCACATTGGCCTTGATGTTGGACGTATCCACGGAGGTTTTAGCGGCAGGTGCTTCGGCTTTGGCAGGAGCGGCCTCTTTCTTTTCTTCTTTCTTCTCGGCCTTCGGCTCTTCTTTAGGCTCATCCTTCGCTGCTGGCTTCTCACCGTTTCCGGCGCCGCTCAGCAGGTCAGCGATATCTTCGCCCTCTTTGCCGATGATCGCTATTACAGCATCAACAGGTACAGAATCGCCCTTCTGCGGACCAATGTGCAACAGGGTGCCATCTTCGTAGGACTCCAGCTCCATGGTCGCCTTGTCGGTTTCCACTTCGGCCAGAATATCGCCGGCGCTTACCTTGTCACCTACTTTCTTAAGCCAAGATGCAATCACCCCCTCCGTCATCGTGTCGCTCATCTTAGGCATTCGTATCACTTCAGCCATAATTTATTGTCTTGTTTGTTCGCCTATTTCGTCTAATCAATAAGTCCCAAAATTAGACCTAAAAATATTTTATTCAAACTATACTCTCTATTTTGTTCAGGACCTGAAATTATACCTGCACATCCTGCAAATGGGCCACGTCACAGTACTTCTTCACAGTGAACATACTACCTGTGAAGTCGAGCTGGTAAAGGCACAGGTTCTGGTGCTCGAACTGGTCCATGCAACGTAGCGGGTATCGCAGCAGCTGACTCAGCAAAATGCGCATGGCACGGCCGTGCATGCAGATCAGCACGTTTTCTTCTTCCGGTCTGCTCAGGATCAGGTCTACCACAGGCTTTTGCCGGGCGGCTACCAGATCGGGGCTCTCCCCTCCTTCTATGCACAGACTGGTTTCGCCTTCGGTCCAGGTCTGCAGCATGCGGTGGTAGTAGGCATCCTCCTCCGGCGTGATGCGGGTGCCTTCGCGGGTGCCCCAGTTAATTTCGTTCAGCCCGGCATGGCGCTCGTGCGGTATACCTTTATCGATAAAGCCCTGCACCGACTGCACGGCACGCTGCAGCGTGGAGGTGTATACCTTGTCGAACGGAATGTGCTGGTACTTTTCAAAAAATGCGGCTGCCTGTTTGCGACCCAGCTCGTTGAGCGACGCATCCACGCCACTGCCTTGTACAATGCCCTGCAGGTTAAAATCGGTCTGCCCGTGGCGGATCAGGTATATTTTCTTAATACTCAAAATTGACTTACTTTTGCCTCTTTACAGATACGAGAATGCGAAGTTAGCATTCAAAGCCTATACAAAATGGATTCTACGTTAGAAAAGCTGCAAGAGTGGAGTAAAAACACGATGGTGGAGCACCTCGGCATCGAATTAACCTCTTATAAGGATGGTGTTCTGATCGCAAAGATGCCGGTTGACAAGCGCACCCACCAGCCGATGGGTCTGCTGCACGGCGGCGCTTCCGTGGCTTTGGCCGAAACGCTGGGCAGCATCGGGGCCGCACTTACAGTGGATCTTAGCAAGAAAGCCTGCGTGGGACTGGAGATAAATGCCAACCACATCCGCAGCGTGCGCGAAGGTTGGGTATACGGCGAGGCCAAAGCCCTGCACCAGGGCCGCAGCACACAGGTATGGGAAATTAAGATCACCTCCGAAGCTGGCGATCTGGTATGCCTTAGCCGCATGACCGTAGCCATAATCGATAAGAAATAAAAGATGGAGCAGGCAGCTGGTATGGGAGAGGAAAATAAGCAACATTATACCCTGGAACAGGTACTCTCGGCGGCGCTCGCGCAGCAGCAGGCGATTGCCGTCTGGCGCCTCCCCTTGCAGACCGAAGTGCAGGCCTGCATCTCTTTTGGCACGCAAACTACCTCTGCTATACCTGACCTGGAGCCTAGCCCGGCGGGCTTTCTGTTCTGCCCCTTTGTGACAGAGGGTGCGCATAGCCACATATTCCTGAAAGCCGACATCAGTTACAGCTCGCTCTCCAAGCAGCTTCGCACGGCCCCTGATGCGCCCGCTGCGCAGGTGAATTTATTTAAAGAAGCACTGACTCAGGCTGAAAACGGGCATCCAGCGAAATGGCCTATACCTGCCAGTCCGCCCCGCCACTCCGACCGCAACGAAGAAACCTTTAAAGCAGCCGTGAGCCTTGCCGTGGATGTGATCCGGGCGGAGGCGATGGAGAAGGTAGTGCTCTCGAGAAGCAGCTCCTCCCCCCTTCCTGAGGCTTTTAGTCTGCACAAGGCCTTTGAGAAAATGACTTCGGCCTATCCCAATGCCTTTGTGTCGCTGGTGGCTATACCTGGTGTGGGCACCTGGCTGGGCGCCTCTCCCGAGATACTGGTGAGCGTGGACCAGCGGCAGCTGTTCAAAACGGTGGCATTGGCTGGTACGCAGCCCCTCTGCGAAGACGGCTCCACGGCCAACGCCATCTGGCGACAAAAGGAGATCGAAGAGCAGGGTATGGTGGAGCGCTACATTCTGAGCTGTTTCAAAAAGCTGCGCCTGCGCGAATATAACGAAGTGGGCCCCCGCACGGTGATAGCTGGTAACCTGATGCACCTGCGCACCGATTTCAAGGTGGATCTGAAGGAAGTAGACTTTCCCACCCTCGGAACTGATATGCTGCGCCTGCTGCACCCAACCTCCGCTGTCTGCGGTCTGCCAAAAGAGCCAGCCTTGCGTTTTATACAGGATCACGAAGGATACGACCGCAGCTATTACAGCGGCTTTTTAGGCCCCGTGAACAGCGAAGCCGGCACGCACCTGTTCGTGAACCTCCGCTGCATGCAGCTATTGCAGCAGGAAGCCGTACTATACGCTGGAGCCGGCATCACCGGAGAGTCTTCCCCCGAAAAAGAATGGCATGAAACACAGCACAAAATGCAGACGATGTTTAAGATTCTGGCTGAGTTTTAAACATCGTCTGCATTTTGAATGAGTGAGTTAGCGATTGAGTGATTAAATAAAATTAAAAACTCGGTTTACATTCTGCTCAGCTGCAGCTACTCCCAGGCTAAATTAGATAAATTAACCACTACCAAAATCACTGACTCACTCTTTCACTCAATCACTAACTCACTGAATCAAAAATGATCCAAGCGCCTGTTGTCAATATAGCCGAGATATGTGCCCGCAAGGGGGTGGAAAATGTGGTATTGTCGCCGGGGTCGCGCTGTGCGCCGCTCACGATCGCTTTTGCCCGCCACCCGAAGCTGACAGTGCGCACCGTGAGTGATGAACGGGCAGCGGCCTTTATCGCCCTCGGCATGGCGCAGACAACAGGCAGACCGACGGTACTCATTTGTACTTCAGGTACTGCAGCATTGAACTACGCGCCCGCTGTAGCGGAAGCCTTCTTTCTGCAGGTGCCGCTGCTAGTTCTCACCGCCGACCGTCCGCCGGAGTGGATCGATCAGCTGGACGGGCAGACCATTCGCCAGCAACAGGTATACGGCCAGCACATCAAGCGCAGCTTTGATTTTCCGGTAGCCCTGGAGCACCCGGATGCGGTATGGCACACGGAGCGCATGGTGTCAGAGGCGCTGAACGAAGCTGTGGCTTATCCCGCTGGTCCGGTGCACATCAATGTACCGCTGCGGGAGCCCTTTTACCCGGCTGAAGGTGGAAAAATAGTGTTTGACGAGCAGGTGAAGGTGATCGAGGAAGATCACAACGCTTTCGATCTCAACCCGATGCAGGCCCTCAGACTGGAGCAGGAACTGCTTTATTTCAAGCGGGTGCTGATCGTAGCCGGCCAGGAGAGCCAGGATGCGAAGCTGTTGCATGCGCTCCAGACATTTATGAGCTCCACAGGTGCCGTAACAGTAGGCGATATCATCAGCAACACGCAGCAACTAGCTGGTGTTGTGCGCCATCACGACGCAGTGCTGGCTTGTCCTGATCCGGAGAAAATGCAGGCACTGCAACCGGACTTACTGATTACCTTCGGCAAGTCGGTTATCTCCAAAAGCCTGAAGCTATACCTGCGCCAGTACAAACCAAAGGCGCACTGGCACATACAACCGGCCGGACAAGTAGCCGACACTTTTCAGTCGCTTACCAAGATTATCCGCTGCACACCGGGCAGCTTTTTCCGGAGCATGGCCGGCAGCACCCGCGAAGACGCTGGCTACATTAAATCATGGGCAGGTATAGAGGGCCAGGCTGCTCAGTTCCTGAAGGATTTTACCGCAACTGCGCCCTACAGTGAGCTGACCGCCATCAGCCGCGTGCTTAACAGTCTGCCGCAGCAGAGCAACTTGCACCTCGCCAACAGCATGGCCGTGCGCTATGCCAACATACTGGCCCTGCAGCCAGAGCAGGAAGTGCAGGTATACGCCAACCGCGGCACGAGTGGCATCGACGGCAGCACCAGTACCACCGTCGGCTGTGCCCTCAGCAGCAAGCGCATCACCACGCTCCTCACCGGCGACATGGCTTTCTTCTACGACCGCAACGGACTATGGCACAACTACCTGCCAGCCAACCTACGCATTGTTATCATCAATAACCACGCTGGCGGCATATTCAGACTGATCGACGGACCGCGAAGACAGCCGGAGTTAGAAGAGTTTTTCGAAACAAGGCAACAGCTCGACGCCCGCAATACCGCTCAGGATTTCGGTTTGAGCTATACTGCCTGCGCTTCGCTGGAAGAGTTGGAGCTGGCACTTCCAGCATTTTTTGCCCGTGATGCCGGCGCAGGTATACTGGAGATCTTCACCGACAGCAAATCAAACGCAGCTGAGTTTGCCACCTATAAGCAGGCGCTGCTGAAGGCTTTGTAAGATAAGGGCAGGTATAGCTTTTTTGGCTTGTCCCCCCCCTGCCTCCTAATTTCTGAATCAGAATTGTTGCAAATGCCGGGTCAAGCTATCTCCTTGTGAAAGGCACCCCCATACGATATATCCCCTATTAGATTGTCCGTTTCGCTGTATAATTCGTTTAAATAATTGTATACCAATTTCTTAAACCTAAATTTATACAGCCATGAACTTAACGCAAGACATGCACCGGATCGAGCACTGGGCAGATGCACACCATCCGGTTTGGGTAGACTTCGTGCGCATGGCGCTGGGTATCTTTTTATTCGTGAAGGGTGTCATGTTTATTCAGGATACGGCAGCTCTGCAGAGCATCATGCGCAACAGCCAGTTTCAGTGGGTGTCGTTTGGGATGGCCCACTACGTGGCCTTCGCACACCTGGTAGGCGGACTGCTTATCGCCATGGGCCTGATCACGCGCATCGCTATTCTCTTTCAGATTCCCATTCTGCTGGGTGCTGTGTTCTTTATTAATCCGCAGCGGGGCTTTTACTCCGAAAACACTGAACTCTGGTCATCTCTTATTGTCCTGATCCTGCTCATAGTCTTTCTGGTTTTGGGCTCAGGCCGTCTATCGGTAGACAACCTGATACGCCGACCGGAAAGGGATGTGCTTTATTAAGCCTTCTAAGACTGACTTTGAGACAAACCTGTCCATTGCCCACGCCTACATAAACTGCCAACTCTAAGTGAATCGGCGTCCGGCAGCCTGAAATCAATTTATGATGAGCTCCCGCTATCCTTTCTGAGGAGAGTGGGAGCACTTTATCTTTACAAACCTGGTTGCAAAAGGTCTGGTGCCTGAGCAAAGGGCATCTTTACCAAAATTATACCCAGGCTTAGTTAGGTCTTATACCTGAATATCGTAATTTTGGGGGGCTATACCAAAGCAGTAAGTAGTAGGGTAGCCGGGCAGCACCTGGGCTATACCTGGCAGGCTTTGAAAACAAAACGATTGAACATGCGGCGAGGCATTCCTAAGGTTTTCCTTGCTTCTAACACTGAGACACCCCATGACGCAAAGGTTCCTGACCCTGAACGGTAACAAGTTCTATTACGACGAGATAGCGGCCTACTCTTTTCGCAACAGCGTACCGCTCAACGGCTACGAAGCTAAAACCCTCGAGTTTTGCCGTGACTGGCTCAATGGAGTGCAGGAATTTCCGATTCATACTTCCGGCTCAACGGGTACTCCTAAGCTGATCACACTCTCCCGCCTGCAAATGGAGATCAGCGCACGCCGCACTGTCAAGTTACTCGGTCTGAAAGCCGAAGAGCACATGCTCGTGTGCCTCAACACAGAGTACATTGCCGGCATGATGATGCTGGTGCGCGGGCTGCTGACAGATATGCAAATGACCATCGTAGAACCTGTCGGAAATCCGCTTACGCTGGCTCCTGCTGACGAAGTGTACCATTTCGCCTCTTTTGTGCCTATGCAGCTGCAGACCATTCTGCAGGAAAACCATGGTGCGACAGAGCGACTGGACAAAATGAAGGCTATCCTGGTGGGGGGTGCCCCGGTAAATTTTTCGCTGCAGCGTGAGCTTCAGCAACTGCAGGTACCGGTATACCACACGTATGGCATGACTGAAACAGCCTCGCACATTGCCCTGCGCCTGCTCAACGGACCCGATGCTGCCGATTATTACGAAACCCTTGAGGGAGTTACCATCGGACAGGACAACCGGGGCTGCCTAACCATAACGGCCGATCTGACTGAAAACGAAACGCTGGTGACCAATGACATTGTGGAGATTCTGACCCCTACCCGCTTCCGCTGGATTGGTCGCGCTGATAATACCATCAATACAGGTGGTGTGAAGGTGCAGACCGAAGTGGTGGAGGTAGCCGTGTCAGAAGCACTGGCGGAGTTAGAACAGGCGCCACGTTTCTTTGTGGCCTCACAGCCCGACGAACTGCTGGGTGAAAAAGTAATTCTGGTGCTGGAAGGCAGACAACTCACTGATGAGGAAGAGCAGCGGGTAATGGATAAAATGCGAAGCATTTTGCGCAAGTTTGAAATGCCGAAAGACATTTACTACAGCCCTGCATTCTCTGAAACACCTACCGGCAAGGTGTCCCGTTTGCGCACCATGCAGAAGCTCGGGCTCGAGACAGATTAAAACAGGCAGGGCGCTAACGCGTAGTAAGGTAAAACAACAGACCTTACTATGCGACCAATATCTTTCCTAAGCCTTCTCATACTGACTGCACTTACCCTGCAAGGCTGCAGTGGCGGACTGTTTTCCTCCAGAGCCCCTGTGACACTGACCGAAGAATGGGCCACTGACAACACCCTGCGCACGCCGGAGTCGGTGGTATTCGACCGTGAGCGCAATGTCCTCTATGTCTCCAATATTAATCAGGTCAGCAAAGACCGGAAAGACGGCGATGGCTTCATTTCACGCCTCAACCCCAATGGCGATGTAGACCAGTTGTACTGGGTATCTGGCCTGAACGACCCCAAAGGCCTGGCATTGTACAACAACATACTCTATGTGGCCGATATGGACGAGATCATTGCCATCGCTACGCAGACTGGTGCCGTACTTGCACGCCACAAAGCTGACAAAGCCCAGATGCTCAACGATGTGACGATTGACAATGCCGGCAATGTATACGTGTCCGATTCTCAGCGGGGTACCATCTACCTGTTCCGCAACGGCCGCGTGAGTCAGTGGCTCGACACAAAGCGCGAACGCCCCAATGGCTTGCTCTATGACAACAACCGCCTGATCGTAGCCTCCAACAACACCGGTAAGGTTCGCTTCCTGGATATTGAGCGGCAAGACTTCACAGACTGGACCGATAAGATTCCGTCGGCTGATGGCATAACCCGGGTTGGCGCAGATGGCACCCTGGTATCGAATTGGAACGGAGAGATTTACTATGTAGACATCAACGGGCGGAACTGGAAAATACTTGACACCAAGAATAAGAAGATCAACACCGCCGATATTTTCTATTCTGAAGAGCAGGGCCTGCTCTATGTGCCTACTTTCTATGACAACCGCGTCATTGCTTACCGGGTAGCCTTCTAAAAAAATTGCACTGATTTTTTTAGAAACATCTCAAGCCTGATAAAATCTGGCTCAGATTCTGCATATACAGCCGTATACGTAATCTGTACTGGAGATAAATTATGAAGATGAAACAAACGTATTTGCTAGCCGGTGCAGTGCTACTGGCTGGTTTTAGCGCCATGGCGCAGGAGAGCTCAACCCAGCTCCCACCGGCAGAGCAGAAACAACTAAAAGTTGCTAAACCTGACACCACCGCCCGCATGGAAACACTGTCGGGCATATTTCTGAACCCCACTAAGAAAGGCACCTTTGTGCTGGACTTCAACCAGGTGCTGACTGAAAACGCACGGCTGGAAGTAAAAAACAAAGCTGGTAAAATAGTCTACAAGAAGCCTGTGAGCGTAGCCAAAAAAGAGACTGCCTGGCGCTTCGACCTGGGCAAGCTAAGACCGGATACCTACCAGGTGGAAGTGATAACGCCTGATACGACTTATTGGACAAAATTCAAGATCGGTCGGTAATACTTTACTCTCTTACGAATGCGCCCCGCTACAGATTATGTGGCGGGGCGCATTCGTTTACTTTATAAAGTGACAGCATCTTATACCTGACTCCACTGCTGCACCACATGGTATAGCAGCGAAGCGCCGAGTTTTGCCGTTCGGTTATCGATGTCCAGCGCCGGGTTCAGTTCCACCACATCCAAAGCCAGCATTTTGCCGCTACTGATGATCTCCTGCAGCAGTATCAGCGCGATTTCCGGGTGAATACCCAGCGCGGCTGGCGCACTCACAGCTGGTGCGTAGGCAGCTGCAAACACATCCAGATCGATGCTCACATAGAGCACATCCACCAGCGCCATGAACTGCTGCAATTTCTCTCGCAGGGCTTCATAGTTGTATACCTGCATAGCGGGCGCAAACACGTAATCAGCACCATAGTCTTTGGCTGTGTTGAAGAGCTTCTGGGTGTTGCCATACTGCTGGATACCCAGGCACAGGTAATTGAACTCCCGGTTATCGGCCAGCAGGTCGTCGGCTATCTGCAGAAAAGGAGAGCCCGAGCTGGGTTGTTTTTCGTAGCTGCGCAGGTCAAAGTGAGCGTCGAAGTTGATGATTCCAAGCTGCTTATCCTGCGGCAGCAACTGCTTTATACCCAGATAATGTCCATAGGCTGTTTCGTGCCCACCGCCCAACACGATGGTTTTGTAGGTATGGGCAAGCAGGGCGTGCACCTTTTTGCCCAGCTGTTTCTGTGCTTCCTCCAGGTTCTGATTGGTGCAGTACACATCACCTGCATCAAACAGGGCAGTGTCATCCTCCAGATGCCAGGCAAATGACGCCATGGCCTGCCGCAAAGCGGCCGGACCCGCTACAGCCCCTTCTCTCCCCTGGTTACGCCGCACGCCTTCGTCGCAGGGAAAACCAAGAAAAGCGATTGCCTGATCTGACGAAGCAGACTCGACTTCACCACTCAGGTTGAGGAGTTGTATTCCCTGGTGCCAGCGCTTGCCTTCCTCACCATCTGTTGCGTCAACTCTTCCTTTCCAGGTGCCGGGTTCTGTAGGTTTATACATTCGTTAATTGCTGAATTGTTGATGGTTAATTTGTTATCAGGGACAGGGATGTGTTTTCATAGGAAGAAATTTTCACTTACCTTTTATACCTCCCTACCCTGCTTCCATACCTTGCTTGGTTTAAGTTTGCCTTGCTGGTAGAGGATTTCTCTGTAATTGTCTATTGGGAAAGCGATCAAATCAGCCTGCTTGCCTTTCTCAATTGTTCCGCGGTCAGTCAGGTTAAGTGCTTTTGCAGCCCGAACCGTGATGCCGGCCAGCGTCTCGGCACAAGTCAGTTTCTCAGCGGCTCCCAGCAGGGCAGCCTGCAACAGCAAATCACCCATCGGCGCAGAACCTGGATTCCAATCAGTGGCGATCGCCATACATAGACCGCCGTCGAGCATTTTACGGGCCGGAGCGTAGTGCATGCCCAAACCCAGCGATGCACCCGGCAGCACAGTAGCCACTACACCTGCAGCTTGCATCAGGGCGATCTCCTCATCTCCACTGGCCTCAAGATGGTCGGCGCTCAGGGCTCCTACTTCGGCGGCAATCCGGCTTCCGCCCGTGCTGAACTGGTCGGCATGCACAGTTAGGTCAAAGCCCATCTCTTTAGCGGCCAGCAGATACTCCATCGAATCCTCCTCGTTGAAAGCGGTATCCTCAATAAAAATATCGACCCGTTTCGCCAAGCCCTGCTCTTTGATCTGGGGTAGCAATTCGCTTACGACTTCCTGCAGGTAAAGCCGCGAATCCGTGTGCTCAGGCGGACGCATGTGGGCTGCCAAACAAGTAGGTATAAGCTCCAATGCATGGTGCTTATTGACCAGCTGAATCGCCTCCAGCATTTTGATCTCTTCTTCGGTAGTCAGGCCATAACCGCTCTTCACTTCACAGGTAGTCACTCCTTCTGACAAGTGGCGGTTGCAGCGCTTTTTGAGCAGTTCCACCAGTTCGACTACACTGGCTTCACGGGTTTTGCGTACGCTGTCGAGTATACCGCCTCCGCTTCGGGCTATCTCCAAATATGATTTGCCGGCCACCCGCATGGCGTAGTCATTGGCACGTGAACCGGCAAAGCAGATATGGGTATGGGAGTCGACCAGACCCGGCAAGAGCACCATGGGCTCAGTTATTTTTTGTAAGGTATAGCCCTTCTCCTGCGCAATTTTCAAAAGCTTATCGTATTGCTCTACCAGTACAATATACCCATCATACACCAACACCCCTGCATTTTCGAGCACCACTAATGCCTCATCAGCAATTGGCCCCGCTTCCGGTAGCCCAGCCATGGTCACTACCTGTTTAAAAGGCCCAATCAAGGTATGATTATGATCCTGTTTCATAGTTTTAATCTGTTGTTTATTATACCTGCTCAAGCCTTCATTTCAAACGTGATAAAGCGAATTTGAAAAGGTGGAATCGAAATTGATGCTCAAGAAAGCTTGCTCCTCAGGTATAGGAAATGATAAGAAAAAATGCCCTTACCTGTTATTAGGAGAGGGCAAGAATAGTATTACAAGTTCAAGCCAAACTTCTCCGCATTGGCCTGTGCGGTTTCGTAACCGGCGTCGGCGTGGCGGAAGATGCCCATGGCGGGGTCGTTATGCAGCACACGGCTCAGGCAGCGGTCGGCACGCTCGGTACCGTCAGCCAGAATCACCATACCGGCATGCTGCGAATAGCCTATACCTACGCCGCCACCGTGGTGGAAAGATACCCAAGTAGCACCGCCCGCCGTGTTGGACATCAGGTTGAGCAGTGGCCAGTCCGATACGGCATCGGAGCCGTCGAGCATACCTTCGGTTTCGCGGTATGGAGAGGCTACAGAGCCGCAGTCGAGGTGGTCACGACCGATCACAATTGGGGCTTTCACTTTGCCCTCGCGCACGAGTTGGTTGAACATGAGTCCGGCTTTTTCGCGCTCACCCATACCCAGCCAGCAAATGCGGCAAGGTAACCCCTGGAAAGCCACTTTCTCCTCGGCTTCGTCGAGCCACTTGATCATGTGCGTGTTCTCCGGGAAAAGTTGTTTCAGGGCCTCGTCTGTCACGCGGATATCCTCCGGATCGCCTGAAAGAGCAGCCCAACGGAAAGGTCCTTTGCCTTCGCAGAAAAGCGGACGCATATACTCCGGCACGAAGCCCGGTATATTGAAGGCATTCGGTTCACCACCCTGCTGTGCAAACTCGCGTAGGTTGTTGCCATAGTCAAAGGTACGGCTGCCGCGACGCTGCAGCTCCAACATAAAGCCTACGTGACGGGCCATACTCTTGAGTGAGCGGGCTTTGTATTCTTTTGGATCACGCTCACGCAGCTCCTTCGCTTCTTCCAGCGTCAAACCGTTCGGCACGTAGCCGTTGATCGGGTCGTGGGCAGAAGTCTGGTCGGTGAGGATTTCCGGGGTGATGTTATCCTGAATCAGTTTCTCCAGCACATCGCCGATGTCGCCTACCAGACCAATAGAGATCGCCTCGCCCTTTTCTTTGGCTTCGAGGGCCCAGCGTTTGGCCTCTTCGTAGTCGTAAGTCATTTTGTCGATGTAGCGGGTTTCGAGGCGTTTTTTGATACGCTCCGGGTCCACATCCACACCTAAGAAAGTAGCACCTGCGATGGTGGCTGCTAATGGCTGCGCACCGCCCATACCGCCAAGTCCGCCCGTTACAAGCAGTTTGTGGCGCAGGTCGTCGTTGAAGTGGATTCTGCCGCAGGCTGCGAAGGTCTCGTAGGTACCCTGCAGGATACCCTGCGTACCGATGTAGATCCAGCTACCGGCCGTCATCTGGCCGTACATCATCAGACCACGTTCACGCAGTTCGTTGAAATGCTCCCACGTTGCCCAATGCGGTACCAGGTTGGAGTTGGCGATCAGTACACGCGGCGCCTCGGCATGCGTGCGCACCTTGCCCACTGGCTTACCGGATTGTACCAGCAAACTCTCGTCTTCTTCCAGGTTCAGCAATACCTCGATGATCTTCTGAGCATCGGCCACGGTGCGAGCCGCCTGCCCGATACCACCGTATACTACCAGTCGGCTCGGGTCCTCCGCCACCTCGTCGGTGAGGTTGTTGAGGAACATGCGCAGTGCCGCTTCACTCTGCCAGTTTTTGGCATTCAGTTCCGGTCCGGTCGGCGGAGTGTAAGTCGGATGGTTGGCGTATTTCTGGATAAACTCGCTCACAGAGAGATTAGAGCGTTTCACAGATTCAGTTGCTGTGGCGTTATTCATAGTTCATTCGTTCGTAAAATCCTGTTCAATATTCTTAAAAAAAGAGCAGAAAGGATAGAAAAATCATGCTTAATTTCAGCCTCCTGACCTTTGTCACACCAATGTATCAACAATAATCAACATGTTTCATATCCCGCTCTCCTCCCTACGTCCCCACTTTGGCGACATCGACATCTACCTCTTCGACCAGTTGCTCAAAGGCCGTATCCAAAAAGGCATGCACCTGCTCGACGCCGGTTGCGGAACTGGGCGAAACATTGCCTACCTGATGCAGGCCGGCGTGGAGATATACGGGGCTGATATTTCGGCAGAAGCGATCGGGAAAACGCGAGAGCTGGCATCCGAACTGGCTCCTACCCTACCTACCCGCAACTTTGTAGTAGCTGATCTGGATGCGCTGCCGTTTGAGAATAAAAGATTTGACGTAGTGCTCTGCAGTGCCGTGCTGCACTTCGCCCGAAGCGAGGAACATTTCAAAAGCATCCTACGGGAGTTGTGGCGGGTACTCAAACCAGGCGGTATGCTCTTCGCCCGCTTCAGCACTACTATCGGGCTGGAAGGGAAGTTGCAGCAGGTGGAGGGCCGGTTTTACCGGATGTCCCACGGTCCGGTTTGGTTTCTGGCGGATGAAGAGCTGGTGATTGAAGTGGAACAGGAATTAGGAGCCGGGCGTTTGGAACCGTTAAAGACGGTGCTGGTAGAGCAGGAACGGGCGATGACAACGTGGGTGGTGCGGAAAATTGTCTGAATCAGGATTTACAGGATTTAACGTCCGCGCCATATGTATCTACAAAAAAGAGGAAGGAGTAGCGAACTCCCTCCTCTTCAGAATACTTATTAATTACCTCCCATCACTTAACAACCCCATAGACTTCACTAAATTGATAAACTCAATTCGATACCCCTCTTCATCCTTGCCTCGGGCATTCTTCGCCAATTCCAATACCATAGGGAACGAGGCATTACCTTTAAACTCTGAATCACGGAGCAGCATGCCGCAGGCAGCCACTGCGGCTGAGAAACGGAAGTTGTCGGACGTCTGAGCGGAAGGTATAGCTTGACTGCTGACCGTCGTGGTCATCAACCTGCTTGTCTCGCCATCCGGCTCTTTGTAGCGTAGCTTCATTGTGAGCATTTCGTCGGTACGTTTTGCTTTCGGATCGACAGTTGTTTTCTGATATTTCAGTTCATCCACAAGTCCCGCCTGCGATTCAGACGAAGCCCCTACCGGCACAATTTCATACAGTGCAGTTACAGTATGGCCGGAACCTATGTCACCGGCGTCTTTCTTGTCGTCGTTAAACTCCTCGTTGGCCAGTGCGCGGTTTTCATAACCGATCAGACGGTAGGCTTTTACTTTAGCAGGGTTGAACTCGAGCTGCAGTTTCACATCTTTGGCGATGGTAAAGAGGGTGCCGCCGAATTCGTTGACAAACACCTTCTGCGCTTCCCTAATGTTATCGATGTAGGCGTAATTTCCATTGCCCTTATTGGCCAATTGCTCCATGCGGGAGTCTTTCAGATTGCCGGTGCCAAAGCCCAGCACAGTCAGGAATACGCCTGTTTCGCGCTTCTTTTCGATCAGGCGTTGTAGTTCGCTGTCGCTGCTCACGCCCACGTTAAAGTCACCGTCCGATGCCAAAATCACGCGGTTGTTACCGCCTTTCACAAAGTTTTCCTCTGCTACTTTATAGGCCAGGTTTATACCTGCGCCACCGGCCGTAGAACCGCCCGCTTCGAGCTGATCCAAAGCCGTGATGATCTTCTTTTTCTCTTTTCCGGAGGTGGAAGGCAGCACCAACCCGGCAGCTCCGGCATAGACCACCATAGATACCCGATCCTGCGGACGAAGCTCTTCCACCAGCAACTTCAGACCGGCTTTCACGAGGGGCAACTTATCGGGCGAGAACATCGAACCAGACACGTCGATCAGGAACACCAGATTGGAGGGCGGCAGCTGATCCGTGGCGACACGCTTGCCTTGCAGACCGATGTGCAGCAGTTGGTTAGCCTTGTTCCATGGGCAAGCTGACAATTCAGTCGTAACAGAGAAAGGCGCATCCCCGCTTGGCTGCGGGTAATCGTAGTTGAAGTAATTGACCATCTCTTCGATGCGCACGGCGTCGGCGGGCGGACGTTGGCCCTGATTCAGGAAGCGGCGCACATTGCTGTAAGAGGCATTATCTACGTCGATGGAGAAAGTAGAAAGGGGATTTTTCTGGGCGTCCAGGAAAGAGTTCTCTTTGATGAAGTCATAGTTTTCGGTATTGTGCGAGAAAGGCTCTGCATCGAAAACAGGCGCAGCGGCATAAGACATGTTCTCGGCCCTGTTTCTTCCTGAGAAAACACCCGCTACCTTCCCTGCAATTGCCCGGGATAAGCTTTGTTCCACCACAACCACTTCATGTAATGTATGTGTATCTACCTGCAGTTTCACATCCACTACTTCCCGCTTGCCTACCTTTATTTCCTGTGTCATGTAGCCGATGTAGCGAAACACGAGCACAGCATTATCATTAGGTATAGACAGGCTATACTTCCCATGTTGGTCGGTGGATGCACCCTTGGTGGTTCCCTTGATCAGGATGCTCACACCGGGCAGTGGATTTCCAGCATTGGCGTCGGTCACGGTGCCGGTGATGGTGCGGCTTTGAGCGGTTGCAGTCAGCCCGAACAGCAGCAGGGCGAAAAGCAGGAAGAGGTTCTTTTTCATGGCTATTATGTTTTGGTTTACGTCATGATGCCACCTCCACAGGCTTTCCATAAAAATTTCAGAATATTTTTCTTTTCTTTAGAAAATCAATTCCGGTACATGCTCCCTTTCTTCATCAAGCTCTTCACCAACGCCAAGCCGCCGCCCGACGATGCGGAGCTGGTGCGCTTGTATAAGGAGACAGGTGACCTGGAGCATCTGGGGGAATTATTTCAGCGCCACTCCAAGCTGGTATACCTGGTCTGCCAGAAATACCTGCAGGACCCGGAGGAAAGCAAAGACGCCACCATGCAGCTGTTTGAGCACGTTTCAAAAGCATTGCTGCAGCACGAGGTCAGCAATTTCAAGAGTTGGCTTCACGTGACCGCCCGGAACTTTTGCCTGATGCAACTGCGGGCCAACAAACACAAAAGCACCGTGCCGCTCTCAGATAATGCCCCGCCTGTTATGGAAAACACGGAGCCACTGCATCCTAACGACGCAGAAGAGTCAGAGAAAATGGAACAGGCTTTGCACGCGGCTTTGAAAGAGTTGCCTCCGCAGCAGCGGGAGTGCGTCGAGCTGTTTTACCTGCAGCAAAAGAGTTACAAAGAGATCAGCACCCTCACGGGCTGCGATCTGAATAAAGTGAAAAGCTACATCCAGAACGGAAAGCGAAACCTGAAAATCATCATGGAGAAAAACCATGCAGCCAGATAAGCGACATATACTTTGGGACGGGGGTGACCACCCTTCCGTGGAACTGCTGGAGCAGTACCAGGAAGGCACGTTGCCCGAAGCCCTTCACCACCAGTTGGAGCGCCATCTTCTGGACTGCGACCTGTGCTCTGATGTGCTGGAGGGGCTGGCTGTGTCGGATGCTGCCCAAACCGAAAGCCATGTGCGGGACATCAACCGACGCATTGCTGCCAAAAGCCGCCGGCAGAAGCGCAAGCCAGTTCCGCTATACCTGACCGACTGGAAAGTAGCCGCTGCGGTGGCCATGGTGCTGCTCTCCACCATTGTGGTGTTTTACTACAACTACCAGCAGGTAAGCGAACAGCAAGGTATAGCCGCCCAGCAGGAGAAGGCAATTCAGGAAGCCATGGATCTGGGTGAAAAAACCGAGGTACCTGCTACACCTGAAACCATAGCAGATGCCAAACCGGACATGGTGCGTCCTAACCAGCTAGCCGCTGTCCAGCAACCGAGAACGTTCCGTACACCTCGGGCACGTAAAAGCCCACCTACCCGGGAAGAAGCTTTCGCAGTTGATGACCTGGAAGAGGTGGACGTTGAAATTGATGTGGCTGATCTGACAGAATCTATACCTGAACGCATCGTAACTGCGCAACCTGAAAAACAACTGGCTGAAGTGACGGTACCACCACCCCCGCAGCGCAACACCATGATGCCGGAAAGCACCACCGTGGCCAAGGCACTGCGAGGACAAGTAGCAGGCGTGCAGGTACAGCGCAACAAACAACTTGGCCCGAATCAGGTGCAGGGCCAAGTGATCGATCAAGATGGTAATCCCCTGCCGGGTGTATCGGTCGTAGTGAAAGGGACTACACAAGGTGTAGCGACTGATGCACAGGGTAATTTCGTGCTAACCTTGCCGGATGAAAAAGCGACACTGGTACTCCGATACATCGGTTATCAAACCAGAGAAAAGGGAGTATATGCAGGTACTGATCCGATCACGTTGGATCTACAGGTTGACAATAAAGCTTTGAGTGAGGTTGTCGTGACCCGTCAACACACGTCTAACTCAGCTCCTGTAGTGGCTGCCAAACCAGCTGCAGGGCATAAAGCCTACCGACAGTATTTAGCTGAAAACCTGCGCTATACCTCAGACATGCCAAAAGGTCGTGTGGTGGTACGGGCAACGGTAACGACAAGTGGCACGCTGGAAAATCTGGAAATAGTGCGCGGACTTTGTGAGCCCTGCGACAACGAAGCGATGCGACTCGTAGCACAGGGACCGAAATGGCAACCGGCGACGCAGGATGGGCATAAAATAGAGCAGCGGGTAAGGATCGTCGTGCGCTTCAGACCTGAAAAATCAAAAAAATGAAAGACCTGGTGAAATCAGCATGGGAAGCACTTTGCCGCAGGTATAGCTCTGACGAGGAGTTAATCAGGCAGCTGTGGGATGAACTGGAAAAGGGCTACACAGCTAAAGACAGGCACTACCACAACCTCGCCCACATCGCCTACATGCTCGAATTGGCCGACAGGTATAAGCAGGAGCCGCAGCAGCAGGACCTTTTGCTCTTCGCCATTTTTTACCACGATATCGTGTACAAGGCGACCCGCTCTGACAATGAAGAGCAGAGTGCCGTAATCGCCGCACAGCGCCTGCACCTGCTTGGTATACCTGAGGCTGACATACTGCATGTGAAAGAAATGATCATCGCTACCAAAGCACATCAGACAAATGCAGATTATCAGACCAACCTGTTACTCGACCTGGATCTTGCCATACTGGGAGCAGACCAGGAGCGCTATGACAGGTATAGCGAAGGAGTGCGGAAAGAGTACAGTATCTATCCTGACCTGATTTACAAGCCGGGCAGACGCAAGGTGCTGCAGCATTTTTTGGCGCAACCACACATCTACAAAACACCAGCTTTCCAGGAGGCATTTGAGGAAAAAGCCAGAGCCAATTTACAGCGGGAGTTGAAGGAATCATAAAGTCATAAAAAAATCCCCTTCTATAAGTTGAAGGGGATTTTTTTATGACTTTATGGCGCGAACGTCCTCGCTCGTGACTTGCTATCATGGGGCCTCTGGCCCAGTTTTATAATAAATAGCGGCCAGAGGCCTCACCATAATATTCACGAGCGAGGACGCTCGCGCTATACACTTAAGCCTTGGCTCTATTAAATTAATGCCCAAGCTAGGTTTACAAACTCGCCATATCGATCACAAAACGATACTTCACATCGCTGCGGAGCATGCGTTCATAGGCCTCATTGATGTCTTCCATTTTAATCAGCTCGATATCGGACATGATGTTGTGCTCGGCGCAGAAGTCCAGCATTTCCTGTGTCTCTGGTATACCGCCGATCATAGAGCCAGCCAGGCGTTTGCGCCGGGCGATCAGGCTGAAGCCTGCTACGGTAGAAGGCTCCGGCGGCGCTCCCAGCAGGATCATGGTGCCGTCACGTTTCAGCATAGACAGGTATAGGTTGTAGTCGTGCGGGGCCGACACCGTGTCGATGATGAAATCGAAGGAATTGCGCAGCTGCTTGAGGGTAGCCTCGTCTTTGGTGACGGCAAAGTTGTGGGCGCCCAGGTCCAGTGCATCCTGTTTCTTGTTGGGCGATGTGCTCAGCACCGTCACGTCGGCACCTTTGGCAGCGGCAATTTTCACAGCCATGTGACCGAGCCCTCCAAGGCCGACTATACCTACGCGGTGCCCCTCTCCTATCTTCCACTGCATGATAGGCGAATAGGTAGTGATACCGGCGCAAAGCAAAGGCGCAGTACGGGCCAGGTCCAGGTTTTCAGGTACCTTCAGAGTATAATTCTCGTCTACCACGATCTGGCTGGAGTAGCCACCATAGGTGATCGTCTTCCCGTCTCGCTCAAAGCTGTTGTAGGTGCCCACATTCTGCACTTCGCAGTACTGCTCCAAGCCTTCCTTGCAGCTGTGGCACTCGCGGCAAGAGTCGACGAAACAGCCGACACCGGCCAGGTCGCCTTCCTTGAATTTCTTCACAGCAGATCCTACCTTGCTCACCACTCCCACGATCTCGTGACCGGGTACCAGCGGGTACATGGCCCCGCTCCATTCGTTGCGGACCTGGTGCAGGTCAGAGTGGCACACGCCGCAGTATTTGATATCGATCAGCACGTCATGCTCCCCCACCTCGCGGCGCTCCAGGCTGAAGGGCCCAAGCGGACTGGTAGGATCGAATGCGGCATAAGCTTTAGCTGAAATCATAGTTTAATTAAGATTTAAGAATTAATAGTAAGTTTAGTTTGGCACCTCGTCCAAAGAAAATTTCGACCGTACAGGGACTGATTCATGGCACCGGAAATGTGACTTAAAGCTTACAGGCGACTCAGGAAAAAGTTTGCAGGCACCCCTTTGGCATCAGGTTTCAGGGCAAATATACCGCCGCTCTTCGGAAATTCGTGCAGCTGATCATTATCCAGGCCGTTGCGGGCGGTGGTGATGTAGAGTGTATCCAGCCGCTCACCACCGAAAGCGCAGGAAGTAGTGTGCGGTGCAGGCACTTTTACTTTGAGGAGTAACTCCCCTGTTTCCGGGTCCCAGCAGCCCACACCGCCACCGCCGTAGAGCGCAATCCAAAGCCTTCCTCTATCATCAATAGTCATCCCATCCGGCTTTCCTTCATGCTCCGGTATAGCTATCACATCCCGCTCTTTCTGAATAGTGCCTGTATCGTGGTCGTAAGAGAAAGACTGCACCTTGCGGGTCGGCGTGTCAATGAAGTACATGCGACTTTTGTCTGCCGTCCAGACCAGTCCGTTTGAAACGCTCAGATTGTCCAGCACCTGTGCGATCTGCCCGTCATGTTCCATGCGGTAAAGCACCGCAGCCCCTTCACGCGAGTCCAGTGCCATGGTGCCCACCCAAAACCTGCCAGCTGGATCACATTTTCCGTCATTGAACCGGATATCGTCCTGTTCCAGCGGATTGGCCACCAGGGTCAGCTCGCCGGTTTCAGTGTTGATAAAATGGACGCCATTCTGCAGGGCAACCAATGCGCCGCCATTTACGATCGGTACCACCGTACCAGCCCGCTCACCTACCGGCCAGACGGTGTCTTCGTCTGTAGTGGGGTCAAAGAGGTGCAGTTCGCGGCCTTCTATATCCACCCAGTAAAGTCGCTTCTCAGCCGGATGCCAGATGGCTCCCTCTCCAAGCGTGGCCTTGGCGTCGAGCACCAGTTCCGCTTCCAGTTCACTGTAATTTTTGGCTCTGCTCATGTGTGTTGGCTTGCTGTGGTTGAGGTATAAAAAAAGCTGTCCCCATACCTGTGTGGGTACCGGAGGACAGCTTTCGGGATCATGCTATTGGCGAAGTGACAGGATGTAACGAGCCATCTCCTTGGCATCGGCTTCGCTTATGTTCGGGTGCGGCGGCATTGGGATCTGTCCCCATGCTCCGGATCCGCCCTGAATGATTTTACTCGATAAATAAGTTACGTTTTTGTCATTGAATTCGTATTTCTCGGCTACTTCCTGGTATGACGGGCCTACTACTTTCTGGTCCACTTTGTGACAGGCAAGGCAGTCAGAACCAGCGATCAGCTTCTCCCCTTTGGCGTACTGTCCGGCCAGCGCTTCTTTTTGCTGGGCAGCTCCCTCCGTTGCTCCCGGACCAGTCTCGGTGCCGGCCGGTGTGGTCTGTACATCCTGGGTGGCTCCTCCTGCAGGTGGTGTGGTAGCAGGGCGTGGCGGTTGCGGACGGGAAGCCACTGCCGTGGTGTCAGGCTGGTAGTCACTGTCATAGTAGCGTTCATACTCCGATTTCTGCTCATTGCCGCAGGCTGTCAGCAGCGCAAAGGCCGAAATAGCCATCAGTATCTTTTTCATAGTGCAAGGTTTTGTTTGTTCTAAATCGTGCTCTGAGAGCGCTCAGAGAATATGTACTCTCCTGAGCGCTTAAGGTTTTCAGATTTAAAGCAGCCTCCCATTCAATTCAGTTTAAGCTATATTTTCAGGATTCTATGTTCAAAATGCGTAACTTAAGCCTGCATACCCTATCTTATTCTATACCTTAAACCATGAAATTAACTCTTAAAAACGGGCTTCTGCTCCTTCTTCTGCTTCCGCTGCTGGCCTTTGGCAGCGCCCAGGCACAGAACCTCCCCAGCATCAGTTCCAAAACTGCAGGGATGAAAAAATTCTCCGGTTTCTATACCTTCTATTGGGACGAAAACAACGGTAAGATCTGGCTCGAGATCGATAAGTTCGGACAGGATTTTCTGTACGTGAACTCGCTGCCAGGCGGACTCGGCTCTAACGACATTGGCCTCGATCGCGGTCAGTTGGGCGGCCAACGCATTGTGTCCTTCAAAAAGATCGGTCCGAAGGTACTGCTCGTGCAGCCAAACCTGCGCTACAGAGCCATTACGGATAATCAAAATGAAGCCCGCGCTGTGGAAGAGTCTTTCGCCCAGTCTGTGCTCTGGGGATTTAAGGCCGAGGCTGCGGACGGGTATCGGGTGCTGGTAGATGCCACAGACTTTCTGCTGCGCGATGCGCACGATGTGATCGGCAGCATAAAACGATCCAATCAGGGCACCTATCGCCTCGACGCCAGTCGCTCGGCGCTATACCTGCCACGCACCAAAAACTTTCCAAAGAACACTGAGTTTGAGTCAACGCTCACTTTCACAAGCGATAATGGCGGCTTTATTGTGCGCAGCGTCGCTCCCGACGAACAAGCAGTTACGCTGCGTCAGCACCACTCCTTCATCGAGCTGCCTGACAATAATTACACGCCGCGTGAAGCTGATCCGCGAGCCGGCTATTTCGGTATCTCCTATTTCGACTACGCCACACCTGTCAACGAAAAAATCGAGAAGCGCTACATTGCCCGTCATCGTCTGCAGAAGAAGAACCCTTCTGCCAAGGTATCTGAAGCTGTGAAGCCAATCGTGTATTACGTGGACAATGGGGCTCCGGAGCCGATCCGATCCGCCCTGCTGGACGGTGCCCGCTGGTGGAACCAGGCTTTTGAGGCGGCTGGTTATAAAGATGCCTTTCGGGTAGAGGTGCTGCCCGATACAGCTGACCCGATGGATGTGCGCTACAACATGATCCAGTGGGTACACCGCAGCACCCGCGGTTGGTCTTATGGCGCTTCTGTGATGGACCCGCGCACCGGTGAGATCATCAAAGGCCATGTGTCGCTGGGTTCTTTGCGCGTGCGGCAGGACTACCTGATCGCAGAAGGACTGCTGGCGCCCTACGAGGCCGGCAAGACCGAAAACAAGGCGATGATGGAAATGGCGCTCGCCCGTATCAGACAACTGTCAGCGCACGAACTGGGTCATACCCTGGGCATCATGCACAACTACGACGCCAACAACAATGCCTCCGTGATGGACTACCCACACCCGCAGGTACAGCTGAACAGAGCCGGCAACATCAACATCAGCAATGCCTATGGTACTAGTATAGGTGAGTGGGACAAACTGGCCGTGACCTTTGGCTACCAGGACTTCCCGAAGGGCACCGACGAAAAGAAAGCACTGGATGAGCTGCTGGCACAGGGCCGAGCCCGCGGACTTACCTTTATATCTGACACGGATGCCCGCGCTCCCGGTGGCGCCCACCCGACTGCCCACCTGTGGGACAACGGCACCAATGCAGCGGATGAGCTGATGCGTGTGCTTGATGTTCGCAAAAAGGCCCTGCAAAATTTCTCTGAAAAGAACATTAAACCAGGTGCTGCCATGAGTACGCTGGAAGATGTGCTGGTACCCATTTACAATTTCCACCGCTACCAGACCGAAGCGGCTGCCAAGCTGATCGGGGGCATGCGCTATACCTATGCCATGCGTGGCGATAAGCAGCTGGTAACCGAAGTGCTTGACAAAAGAGAGCAGCAAAAGGGCCTCGATGCCATGCTTCAGACGATTTCGCCAGAAGTGCTTACCCTGCCAGAGAACGTCATCGCCCTGATCCCGCCCCGTGCGCCGGGCCTGGGTAATAACCGTGAGCTCTTCTCAAAAAGAACCGGGCTCACTTTTGATCCACTGGCAGCAGCGCAGGCCTCTGCTGAATTCTCTATTTCTTTCCTGCTGCACCCGGAGCGTGCCTCCCGCCTGGTGGAGTTTGGCGCACGTCATAACACTCTCAGCCTGCAGGATGTCACCAATCAGCTGATCGGGCAAACCTGGAAAAGCAGACGCCAGAACGGACTGGCTGGCCAGGTACAACTGCAAACCGAACAAGTGGTACTGAGCCACCTGCTAGCCCTGACACAGAACGAGAACGCCTCGTACCAGGCACGTGCCGTTGCCGCCAGCGCACTGGCCGACATTAAGCAGCATGCCACCAGTCAGGCCAAACGCACACGAGACACGGGCTACAAAGCACATCTGGATTTCGCGCTGGCCCGTATGGAGAAGCCTGAGGAAGTAAAACCAACCAAACAGCTCAACCTGCCTCCTGGCGCCCCTATTGGGGACGGCGTATTTGGTTGTAAATAGCCTTAGCAGGACCAAAAGTTTGGAAAATCTGTCCGCTTTAAGATAAATTTGAAGTCGGACATTTTAGCTTGAGCAATGAAGAAAGAATTGAAGAACCCGTTTGGCCGCGTATACCTTACCATAGAGGTAAACGCCAAGAACAGATGGGTGCATGTAAACTGGATGGGTTATCTAACAGAGGAGAATATCAAGACCGGCGCTCAAGCTTACACTGATGCACTGGCCGAGGCTGGTTACAACTGCGTTCTGAATGACACACGGCTGATCATTGGCGGATGGGCCCACTCCCTCAGCTGGGTACTCAATGAATGGAGCCCTCGTGCCGCCAGGGCCGGACTGAAGTATTTTGCCATGATCACTACTCCGGAAACCTTTGCTGAATCAACTGCCGCCAGCTTTTACAATAATCTGAAAGCTTTCACGGCAAAGGTATTTGATGACAAGAATTCCGCAGAGGAATGGCTCCAACAGTATTCTCTTAAAAAATAAGCAGCCCTTGTTGACATAAAACCCCGTCTGCGGTAGGTACACCTGCTACAGACGGGGTTTTGCACTTTTATTGTCAGTAATGTCTTGCTAGGAAAGCGTGCTGATCAGCTGCCGGATATCCACTTCATCCGCATAAGGCTCCAGCACTGCCATGGCACTGGCTGTTTGCTTAAAGGTACTCACAACCTCGGCTTCTGCGCCTGTCCATACCTCCACAAATGTGTGTCCCAACGTGTACAGTAAGATCGTATACCCGTTCACCTGACGGCGTGCAATGAGGGTGCCCTCCTTTTTCAGGGCTTCGCGCTGGCTCCGGTAAGGAAGCCTTTCGAACATGGAATATTCCAGCATAATCGGATGTTGCTTCGGGTAATTGCTTATATAAGGTTGGACGGTCAAAAATGGTTTCAAACAAAAACTACTAAGGTATAGCGGCTGGTTTCTGGAAAAAAATAAAGCTCACATAATCAACCACTTCTTCATCATAATAAATTTCAAGCAAACAGGTTAGCTAAGAATTTATTACCAGTTTAATTCAATTCTCTTAATACTACTTAGATGGCTTCATAAAGCTTACCTAATGATGGTAACAGTGCCTTTCAGAGTGCCAGAGCAGTCGTGTGTGGCTACCCAATGATACACCGCCTCGGGAAGGCCATTGCCGTTCCAGTCATTGTTATAGTTACTGCTTTCGTACACTTTGCTTCCCCACCTGCTGTATACCTGTAGTTTAGCACCCGCCAATGCAGGGTCAAGCACAAAATATTCGTTTTTGCCGTCTCCGTTTGGAGTGATCACATTGTAGGTTTTGTACGCGCTGCCCGCTAAAGCACTTTTGGCACTGCAGGGATCAAACTTCATCAGAAAACCATTGATTTCTCCCTTGGCGTTCCAGGAAAGGTGTTCTGCCTTGAGAGGTCCCCAAAACTGTCCCGAGATATAGAAGGCACCGTTTGCAGCGAGCGTAATATTTGCGGCAACTCCACCAGCGTTCAGGCTAATGCGCTCTCCCGGGTTTCCCGCAGCATCAAAATACTGCACAAAAGGCTTGAAGTCCCAGGCCCCTGCCAGAACGAGTCCTCCGGAGGGCAGCAGTTTTAAGTCCCTGGCCAGGTCATGCCCCTCTCCTGCATAGCTTCTTGCCCAGATCACAGCGCCATTTTCAGTCAGACTGGCCAGAAAAATATCTGCTGGCACTCCCGGGAACTCAACCATACCTGTTTCTTCCAGCACAATACCATCGAAATCAATTCTGCCCTTAAAGTAGCCTGCCAGGTATATGTTCTTTGTTTTGGGATCAATTTCCAGACTCTCTCCGGCACTACTCAGCAGGCCGACAGCATTGTTAAAACCCTTGAGCCAGAGCGTACGTCCCTGTTTGTCAAACTTTGCAACGAAGATATCATCATGGGATTCAGGGCCTGTCGCGATACTGTGATTTGCTATTTTGTACGTGCCGATGTAAGCCCCTGTCATGTACACATTCCCAACCGCATCCAGCTTTACTTCGCGTGGATAGACACTGCCATCGTGGAAGGATCGGCTGACAAACGATACCTGGCCTTCTGAGGATAATTTGATTAGCAGCAGATCATTCCCTCTCGGATTCTGACTTTTGTATTGCAGGTTTTCAAGCTGAACTGTGCCCCAGAACTGTACCGGTAACACCACTTCTCCTTCCGGGCTGGCGGTGATGACGCCCATCAGCGTAGCCGAGGCGTAGCGCTCCCTGGTGAGCACCCCCTTGGACCATAGTAACTGTCCGTTCGTATCAAATTTGCCGATGAATGTGTTAAATACACCTTCGCCCTTCAATACGACCTTGCCATTTATAAGCAGTTCCTCTATAAATACGCCGCCCACATAGATGTTACCAAACTTATCTGTCGCCACGCCAATGGCGCCATCATTTTGCGGGCCACCCAATGTTTTCGCCCAAAGCACCTGCCCCGCTGGGTTTGCTTTGTACATAAACATGTCTGTATTCTGTATGCTGGTAAGGGTATGGTTGCCGATGGTGATGGTCCCCTCAAAATGTCCCACCGAAATGATGTTGCCGTCTTTATCAACGATGTGGTTCTCAATAGCATTCATCCCCGTTGACCCGACCTGATGTCCCCATTGGATCTGGGCCTGCAGATTTAGCGAAAAGAACAAAAATAAAAGCAGAAGTAGAGGTTTATTCATGTAAGTGTAAGAAGTATGTTGGAGGTCTGTATGTAGATGATATCGCGCCATCATATATAGCATTAGCAATATAAGCTAATATTCAGATCTCTGTCATTTTTAATGACCACAATTATAGTAAGCCCACTCTTCTGACTAAACACAAGATAAATGTAGGATTTTGGCGAGTTGGATATTTACTTGCAGTTAGATTCAATACATCCTCTCACTGAACGTAAAATATTGTGAAAGCAGGAACACTCTCTTTTAAAGAAACATTTTTCATTGGCTTAATGCTATTCGCCATCTTCTTCGGCGCGGGCAATCTCATTTTTCCTTTATCATTGGGTCAGGCCGCCGGCACTGAACTTACACCTGCTATTATCGGCTTTCTGATGACAGGCGTAGGGCTTCCGCTGCTGGGCGTTATAGCGATCGGTATGTCTAAAAATGAAGACGTGCAGTCCATTTCGGCCAAGGTACACCCCCTGTTTGGACTATTGTTTCCGGTTATCATCTACCTGACCATCGGACCGCTGTTTGCCGTGCCCCGAACCGGCACAGTATCATATGAAATAGGTATAGCACCTTTCCTGCCAGAGGGACTGAAAACAACGGGATGGGGTATGCTGCTCTATTCTGTGGTATTCTTCACTGTCACTTACTTGCTGGCTCTGAACCCGGGGAAGGTCGTGGATCGCATCGGCAAAATTCTCACGCCGGTGCTGTTGCTAATCCTGGCTGCCCTGCTGCTCCAGAATATTTTTTCACCGCTAGGTGAGATTACAGCTCCGTTGGCGGCCTACGAGGCAGCCCCTTTCTTCAAAGGCTTCCAGGAAGGTTACCTGACCATGGACACCATTGGTTCTTTTGTATTCGGTCTGATTGTGATCAATGCTATACGCTCTAAAGGAGTAGATAGCCCAAAGCAAATAGCCAAAGTCTGCACCACAGCCGGACTGATAGCGGCGGCCGGACTTGGCCTGGTGTATGTCGGACTAGCTTACTCCGGAGCAACGAGTGTGCAGGCGATCGGACATCTGGAAAACGGCGGCCTGATCATCAGCCAGATCTCCAGTCTGCAGTTTGGACTCTCCGGTAGCCTGATTCTGAGCGTAGCCATTACTTTTGCCTGCCTTACTACCAGCATCGGCCTGATCGTGGCATGCTCCAGCTATTTCAACAAGCTGCGTCCTTCCATATCGTACAAGCAGTATGTGCTGGGACTCACGCTGGTGAGCGCACTGATCTCAAACGTGGGCCTGACGCAGATCATCTCTTTCTCTATACCTGTACTGGTGGCGATCTACCCGATCGTGATCGTCCTGATTACCCTGACACTGTTTGGTCCCCTGATCCGCAACCGAAATGCGATCTATACCTGGTCGGTGCTGCTGACAGGTATCGTAAGTGTGGTAGAGGGACTGGGCGCCGCAGGATTTGAGTTGGGCATCAGCGATGTCTTCGCGCGTTACCTGCCGCTTTACAGTCTGGGTATGGGCTGGATCGTGCCTGCGCTGGTCGGCTGCGTGATCGGCTTTGTGCTTTCTATGCGCCAGTCATCTTATGCACTTGAAAACGAGTAGTCCTGTCTGTTCGGTATGGTGCTGATTCTTTCAGTTGAGGCAAAGCTTAGGTAAAGCTATATTTTCCCGTAATTTTGCTTCTTATTACAGGATTGGCGTAAAATATGGTGCTGACTTACGGCAACACGAACGCCACGAACAACATGGAACCAAAAAGACTGAATAAATTCATCAGCGACTCGGGCTTTTGCTCCCGTCGCGATGCAGACGAGCTGATAGAGCAGGGCCGCGTGACGGTGAACGGGAAAATACCGACCGACCCCGGCATGAAAGTAACGCCGAAAGACAAGGTGCGCATCGACGACGAGATGCTGCGTGTGAAACAGGAACAGCCCGTATACCTGATCTTCAACAAACCAGCCAACATGTCGGCCACCTCGGATATGGCGGTGCGCGACAATGTGGTGCGAGCCATCAATTTCCCGGCTACACTGGAGCCAACCGCCATGCTGGAGCGTGAAGCGGAGGGTATCATCTTCCTCAGCAACGACGGCGACTTTGTGCGTGGCGTGAAGCGTGCCGATAACAGGTACGAGAAGGAGTATATCGTAACCGTGGATAAGATGATCACGGCTGATTTCCTGCAGAAAATAAGCGGTGGCGGCGCTCCTGTGCCGGGCGAAGAACGGTTAAACAACTCAGTATCAAAAGAGACCCAGACGCGCTTCCGCATTACGCTGAAACCGGGTACTGACCACTACCTGAAGCGCATGTGTGAGAGCCTTGGCTATAAGGTGATGCACCTGCAGCGTGTTCGTTTCGGTGAGTTTTCGCTCGCCAAATTGCCATCCGGTCACTGGCGTGTACTTACGCCACAGGAAGTCAACAGCCTGACCAGCCTCGTACCCGGTGGCAAGGGGACAAGCAGCCGAAAAACTTCTGAAAGCAGCTACGACAGACCGGCTCGAGGTGAACGGTCCGGGGCAAGAGGTGGCGCAGGTAGTGCCTCTTCATCCAGAGACGGCGCTTCGGGCACGAATGCCAGAACAGGTGCAGGACAAGGTCCGGCAAGAGGTGGCAGACCCGTATCTTCTTCATCAAAAGGAAGTGATGGCGCCAGAAGAGCAGACGCTTCAAGAGATGGCTTCAAAAGAACAGGCACTTCCAGAGACGGCGCTGGCAGCCCGGGCAAGAGCACACGGGGTGGTAGCTTTAAAGGCTCTCCGAAATCAGCACCCGGCAGAAGCACAGCTCCACAAAGTGGTGGCAAGCGCGGAGATGCCCCGAAAGGTGGTGGCCCAAAGCGCGGCAGATAAAGATTGGACGCTAAGAAATTAGCTGATACTATACCTGAAAAGCCCTCTTCCCCGGTCGGGAAAGAGGGCTTTTTTTTGATAAGTCGTGGCTGGTAGAAATTTGGTGCACGATTGGACATGTAGCGACCCAATGCCGTCAACTTAAGAAAAAGCTCTTTCGGATTTATTAATCTGAAAGTTTTATCGAGGGCCCCTACTCCCCATTGCAGGAGATTGCCAAATCCCCGTGTGTCAGCATACGCGGGTCTCAAACTCACTAATCCCAGGTTCCCATTTTACCCATCTGGTAGTCGCGGAAGGCCTGGTGAATCTCTTCTTCGGTGTTCATCACAAATGGTCCGTGTGATACAACGGGTTCGTTGAACGGTTGAGCATGGCCGAAGAGAATATAAGCATCCTCGGTTGCCTCGACTTTCACCTCCTTGCCTTCATTGTCAAATTCAACCAGGGTAAGTTTCTCAGCCGTCTGCCCGTTTACCTTCACGGTACCACGCACTACATAGAAGAAGATGTTGCGCTCTGCAGGGATGTTGTAGATGAACTCTCCGCCTTTCTGCAGCTCAATGCTCACGATGTGAATGTCGCTCAGATTCTGGATAGGCGCCTGCACCTCCCCCCAGCTGCCTGAGATCACGTTTACCCGCACTTTGCCATTATCAAGTTCTACAACCGGAATCTTGTCTTTCTGCAGCCCAATGTACTTTGGTGCAGTCATTTTGTGCTGGGCAGGCAGGTTGAACCACAGCTGGAGAATCTCCAGTGGCCCTCCCTCCTTCTTGAATTTATCTGACGACACTTCTGCGTGGATCAAACCACTACCGGCTGTCATCCACTGCACGCCACCAGCTTCGATGATATCCTTTCCACCGCCCGTATCCTGGTGCATGATGTCGCCATCGAGTATAAAGGTCAGTGTTTCGAAACCACGGTGCGGGTGCGGACCGAAAGGCAGCCCCCTATTGCCGGGCTTGTATACCTGCGGACCGTGGTGGTTCAGGAAAAGGAAAGGATCGATGTATTCCACTTCGCGCGTAGGTATGGCCCGGTAGGTTACCAGGTCATCCATGGGCGCATATACTGCTTTATGTAACTTCTTTATCTTTCGCATAAGGTTATATCTAGATCGACTGCAAAATAATGTATATACATCAATTACCCTAACCCCTATCAGATTGTTTCGGATAGCTTGATGTTCCCTCTATGCTTAACATAAAAATCCCACCGTTTCCAAGGCTGGATTGGGTGGGATTTTCACGCTACACTGATAGTAAGGTATACGGAAACTTACCCGATTAAGCCGCTTTCTCTTTTTTCAGTAGCTTGAGCAGTGTTTCTGCCGCTGGTTCGGATGAAGCCGGATTCTGCCCCGTGATCAGCAGCCCATCGGTTACTACGTACGGCTGCCAATCGTCTGCCTTGGAGTAATCTCCGCCCAGTTCTTTCAGCCTATCCTCCACCAGGAAAGGCACAATATTCGTTAGCTGCACGGCCTCCTCTTCTGTATTGGTGAAGCCAGCTACTTTTTTGCCTTTTACCAATGGTTCGCCATTCGGCGCCTTGGCTTCGGCCAGTACGGCCGGACCATGACACACAGCCGCCACTGGTTTCTGCTGCTTCGTAAACTCCTCAATCAGACGGATGGATTCGCGGTCGTTTGCCAGATCCCACAGAGGTCCGTGCCCACCCGGGTAAAACACCGCATCGTAGTCCTCGGCACGCACTTCGCTAAGCTTCCTGGTGCGGGAGAGTTTATGTTGCAGGTCATCGTCTTCGTAAAAACGCCTAGTTGCCTCCGTCTGTGCATCAGGCTCCGTGCTTTTCGGATCGATTGGCGGCTGTCCGCCTTTCGGGGAAACCAGATTAACCTGCACGCCGGCATCAGCCAGTGTGTAATAAGGAGCGGCAAACTCCTCTATCCAGAAACCAGTTTTCTTGCCGGTGTCACCTAATTGATCGTGTGAGGTCAAAACAAATAATACTTTCATAGTTTATGCTATTTAAATGGTAATCGAGTCAAACAAATTAACCTCATTTAGCAGGGCAAGGTTTTAACTGAAAAGCTCGGAGGAAAGGTAGCGATCGCCCCGGTCACAGATAATACAGACGACCACGCCCTCCTCCAGTTCGGAGATCAGCCGGGTTGCCGCTGCCACTGCGCCGCCGCTGCTCATACCTGCAAACACGCCCTCTTCCCGGGCCAGTCGGCGGGTCATGGCAGTTGCCTCCTGCTGCGATACGTCCAGTATGCGGTCGACCCGCTCCCGTTCAAATATTTTGGGCAGGTACGCCTGTGGCCAGCGTCGGATACCGGGAATCTGGGAGCCTTCCACGGGCTGGGTACCCACAATCTGCACGGCCGGGTTTTGCTCTTTCAGGTAACGGGATACTCCCATGATGGTGCCCGTCGTACCCATGGCCGACACAAAATGCGTGACTGCCCCCTCTGTGTCGCGCCAGATCTCCGGGCCGGTGCTGCGGTAGTGAGCGCCGTAGTTGTCCGGATTGCCAAACTGGTTGAGCACAAAGTAGCCGCCTTTCGACTCTTGGTCGCGCACATAGTCAATGGCTGCCTCCATGGAGCCCTCGGCTGGGGTCAGGGTTACTTTCGCACCGTAGGCCTCCATGGTTTTTACTCGTTCGGGCGTGGCGCTGGCGGGCATCACCAACTCAATCTCTACACCGAACAACTGCGCGATCATGGCCAGTGCTATACCTGTATTCCCACTGGTGGCTTCGATCAGCTTAATTCCTTTGGTCAGTTCTCCCCTGTCCAGCGCTCCCTTGATCATACCATAGGCCGCTCGGTCCTTCACGCTGCCGCCCGGGTTATTTCCCTCCAGTTTGACTAGTAGTTTTACATTTGGGTTTGGAGATATATTCCTTAACTCCACCAAAGGGGTATTGCCAATAAAGTCCAGTAGTGTCCGTGTTGTCATTGTGTGATTTTTGGTGCATCCTGTATACCTGTACGTGTTTATTGCCGCAATGGAATTGCCCTTTAGATGAAAGGAAAATACAGCAGGTATAAAAATGCTCTTGGATTGACCTCAGGTATGCATCGGGAAGGTCACTCTACGTCTGGCATTGATGGGTGCTCCAGCAAAACGGAAATGAATGTGGATTACGATTACGAGGTTCAATAATACCCCTAACAGGTATACGAAGTCAACATGTGACGTCGCTTCAAACTTTTACTCCTCAACTCTCAAACTCCCCAACTCCTAAACTCTTATCTTTGTAACCATGCCTATCCGCAAGATCATCCACATCGACATGGACGCCTTTTTCGCTTCCGTGGAGCAACGCGACAACCCCGAGTTGCGCGGCAGGCCCGTGGCGGTGGGCGGTTCGCGGGCAAGAGGCGTAGTGGCAGCAGCCAGTTACGAGGCCCGAAAGTATGGCGTGCACTCTGCCCTTGCCTCCAAGATCGCGGCACAGCGCTGCCCGCAGCTGATCTTTGTGAAGCCCCGCTTTGAGGTATACAGCGCCGTATCGCGCCAGATACGCGAGATCTTTTATTCCTATACCGATCTGGTGGAGCCGCTCTCACTCGACGAAGCCTACCTCGACGTGACCGAAAACAAGATCGGCATGCCTTCCGCTACGATCATCGCCAATGAAATCCGAGCAAAAATTCAGGAAGAAACCGGCCTGACCGCCTCTGCCGGCGTGTCCTTCAATAAATTTCTGGCCAAGATCGCCTCCGACATGAACAAGCCCAATGGCTTCACCCTGATCACACCAGACAAGGCTGAGGACATAGTGGCGGCGCTGGCGATCGAAAAATTCTATGGCATCGGAAAAGTAACGGCTGCCAAGTTGCAGAGCATGGGCATCCTCACCGGAGCCGATTTGCGGGAGCGCTCTGAAGAAGAACTGGTGCGGCATTTTGGTAAAACAGGGCGCTACTACTACCGCATTGCCCGTGCACAGGACGAACGGGAGGTGCAGCCGCACCGCATCCGTAAGTCCATCGGCTCGGAGCGCACCTTCGAAATAGACCTGACCGAGGAGGAAGTGATGCTGCCGGAGCTCGAAAGGCTGGCAAAGGAGGTGGCGCATGACATGGAGCGTCTGCAGACCACGGCCAAGACCATCACAGTCAAGATCAAATACTTCGACTTCAACCAGACCACCCGCAGTAAGACTTTTCTGGGCGAGATCAAGTCTGCCGATGCCATCTTTACGATCGCCCGCGACTTGTTGCGGACGCCCCAGTTGCCGGCGTACCCAGTCAGGCTGTTAGGTATAACCGCATCCTCCCTCCTCTACCAGCACGACAAAATGGAGGGCTACCAGCTAACCCTGGAGTTCTAGCATGCCTTACTTTTTGGCAACGTATTTTTTGGCCAGTACCCAGCTTTCACGGTCCCCATCGGCCTCGGGGGAGATTTCCAGTAGTTCTGAATAGTAGCGTTTGGCCTTTTGCTTGTCTTTGGATTTTTCAGCAGCAAGGCCCGCACCGTAAAGACTGTTATACCTTTTGGGCGATACCTTCAGACTGGCTTCATAGGCCTGCATGGCTTCTGCTGGCTTTTTGCTAAGCAAAAGCATGTCACCCAACAGCTCTCTGGCGGGAAGAACAGCGCCTGGTGTTACCGGATGTTTGTCCAGTGCATCTTCCTTGTCAGCCGCTTCCCGCATCATGGTCAGCGCCTTTTTCTTGTCTCCTTTTTTAAACTCCAGCCATGCCTGCACCGCCAGGTGTTGTGCTTCGGCTTGTGCCGCCCAGTAAGTTTCTCCGGAGCCGCTCAGCTGTGTCCGCAGTTTATCCAGTGCCACCAGGGCCTCTTCTGCCACAGCGATATTGCCGGACCGGGCACCTCCTACACCTCTGGCAAAGTGGGTGATCGCTTCAGCGCTGGGATAATTATACCAGGTGAAGTTTTCAGGAGACCGGACAGGCAAAGCAGCAGCCTCTGCCCACTTGCCCCTTTCCAGGGCATGGCGCGCAGGTATAGCTGCCAAAGCATAAGCCGTCGCGAACGCAGGTGCATAGCCGGAAACAGCCTGCATTTTCTTTACTACTTCCTGTGCTTTTTTGTCGCGCCCCTGTTGCAGGTAGCCATAAGCCATGTAATCCAGCGCATGAGGATAATGCATGGAAACTGCCGCTCCAGAAGACTGCCGAAGCGCGGCATCTGCGGAGCGTATGTTCCAGTCCACGGCGTCTGTCCACTGCCCTAGGCGAATAAAAATATGACTCGGCATGTGCAGGGCGTGCGGTACATCCGGAGCAATACGCTCGTACTCCCGCGATACTTTTACGGCTTTGCTTGCCAGCAAGGGATTATCATAAGCATGGATGATGTAATGGAAAAGCCCCGGATGGTCTGGGTTTTTGTCATGCAGCTGCTCCAGCAATGCACCTGATTCCTTCTGTCTGGCAAAGGTATTGTCAGTCTTAGGAGTGGTACCAAGCTGACCCAGCGCATAAAAAGCGGCTGCCTCCACCTCATCCGGATACGCCTGATGTACCTGTTTATACCCATCCTCGAAGGCTTTCAGTTGATCTGCATAGCTGGTATTTTCCCAGTTTTCATAGAATCCGGTTACGGCCTTGATATAGGCTTTTTCTTTCGCGGTCAGGTTCTCTTGTTGCAGAGCTTTTTCCACGGCTGCCTGCCCTTTTTGGAGATTCTCATCAGAGGGTCGCTCACCCCAAAGGGGGTGAATATAGCTCATGGCGATGCCCCACTGCGCCATGCCACAATCAGGGGCGGCCTCAGCTGCAGCCGCAAACTCCTGTTCCGCCTGCTCATACATCATGTGGTGCATGAGTGCCAGACCAGTGTCAAAATGGAGCTGCGCCTCATCCCCACAAGAGGTTTGCAGGTTCACGGTACCGTGTTTGGTCGCATGTCCCTGCGCGGTCGTATGCTGGCTATGGGTAGTAAAAAAGAGACAACATACTATAGCTATAACAAGTGATGTTCGCATGCTGTTTATATGGAATTGAGCTAACAAAAAGACCAAAAGCAAGGACGACGAACGCCGAATTTAAGCTGCGAAACGCTTAATAGTGAGAGAGCCGGTCAAGGTATACGAGAGGTATAGCCCATCTTATTTTTTTACTCATTCTGCTGTGATATGTTTATCTTTTATAGCATTGTTCTGATGCAAACTGCCAAATTCAGATAAGCAGGCCGATGCGATTAAACCATTCTTTTCCGGAATAGTCTTTTATCAAATATCTGAAACAGGTATATTGTAAAACACTAATCCAAATCTAACCTAATCTTTCACCCCATTATGAGCAAAAATGTACGCTATGCCCGGCTGGCTACACTGCTTCTGGCTGGTGCACTTGTAGCACCTCCCGCCTTTGCCCAAAGCAAGGAAAAGAAGAAGAACAAGAAAAAAGCCAAGCAGGAAGTAACCACCACGCAGGCTACTCCGGCTGTTAAAAAAGACGATAACGGTGTAAAACCTTATGCCAGCGTCATCACCCCGAATGCCGTGACCGACGAAGGCCTTTTCAAGGTGCACCGCATCGACGAGAAGTACTTCTATGAAATTCCGGATACGCTCCTGAACCGCGACATGCTGATGGTGAGCCGTATCGCCAAAACCGCCACCAACCTGGGTTATGGTGGTGAGGAACTGAACCGCCAGATGCTGCGCTGGGAGAAGAAAGGCAACCGCATTTTGCTGCGCTTGATTTCTTACCAGAACGTGGCCAGCGACACGCTGGAGATCTTCCACTCCGTGCAAAACTCCAACCTGGCTCCTGTTATCCAGGCATTCGACATCAAAGCCTTCAACAACGGTGCTTCGGTGGTAGAGGTAACTGACTTCTTCTCGAAAGACGTGCAGGCACTCGGTCTGAACAAGCGCCAGCGTGAAACACACAAAGTAAAGAAACTGGACGATAAGCGCTCTTTTGTGGAGGGTATCAAGAGCTTCCCGCTCAACATAGAGGCCCGCTCATTGATGACCTACGAAGCGACTGATCCGCCAGCAAACTCCAATGCAGGTACGATCACGGTAGAGCTGAACCACTCCATGCTCCTGCTGCCGAAGGTGCCGATGCCGGCCCGTCGTTTTGATGAGCGTGTAGGTTACTTTACCCTGTCGCAGACCGACTACGGTACTGACGAGCAGCGTGCCGCCAAGCGCCGCTACATTGTGCGCTGGAAGCTGGAGCCGAAAGACAAAGAGGCCTATGCCCGCGGTGAGCTGGTAGAGCCGGTAAAGCCGATCGTTTATTACATTGACCCAGCCACGCCAATGAAATGGCGCCCATACCTGAAACAAGGTGTGGAGGACTGGAACAAGGCCTTCGAGGCGGCTGGTTTTAAGAATGCCATCATCGCAAAAGACGCTCCTACCCCGGAAGAAGATCCAGAGTTCAGCACCGAAGATGCGCGCTATTCTGTAATCCGCTACTTCTCTTCTGAAACGCAGAACGCCTACGGTCCGAACGTACACGACCCGCGCTCAGGCGAGATCCTGGAAAGCCACATCGGCTGGTATCACAACGTGATGAACCTGCTACGCAACTGGTATTTTGTACAGACGGCCGCCATTAACCCGGATGCCCGCAGCGTGAAGTTCAAGGACGAAGTGATGGGTGAGCTGATCCGTTTTGTGTCTGCCCACGAGGTAGGCCATACCCTGGGTCTTCCGCACAACATGGGTTCCAGCGCCGCCTATCCGGTGGAGAAGCTGCGTGATGCGAAATTTACGCAGGAAATGGGTACTGCCCCTTCTATCATGGACTATGCCCGCTTCAACTATGTGGCGCAGCCGGAAGACAAGGGTGTAGCCCTGATGCCAGGCATCGGTGTATACGACAAGCATGCGGTAAGATGGGGCTATACCTACTTCCCGGAGATGAACGGTTATGACAACGTAGCCAAGCTGTCGAAATGGATTCTTGAGAAAGAAAACGACCCGATGTACCGCTTCGGCCGTCAGCAAGGTAATCCGGTAGACCCGTCTTCACAGACCGAGGACCTGGGCGATGACGCCATGCTGGCCAGCCACTACGGCATCCTGAACCTGAAGCGCATCATGCCAAACCTGATGGAGTGGACGAAGGAGGAGAACAAGAACTACGATGACCTCCAGGAGATGTATACCCAGGTGCTTGGTCAGTGGAACCGCTACATGGGCCACGTAACGGCCAACGTCGGCGGCGTGTACGAGAACTACAAGACCTACGACCAGAAGGGCGATGTGTACGCTGCCGTACCGAAAGAGAAGCAGCAGCGTGCCATGAAGTTTATCAACGAGCAGGGCTTCTCTACTCCTACCTGGATGCTGGACCAGAACATCCTGCGTAAGATTGAATCAGCTGGTGCTGTGGAACGCATCCGTACGGCGCAGGTTAACATCCTGAACAATGTGCTGGAGCCAGGCCGTATGCAGCGCTTGCTGGAGTCACAGGCGGCATTGGGCAGCAAAACCTATACCTTGCCTGAGATGATGGCCGACCTGCGCAACGGCGTGTGGTCTGAGATCGGCAGCGGCAAAACGGTGGATATGTACCGCCGTAACCTGCAGCGCGGCTACCTGGATCGTATGGAGTACCTGATGAAGGAAGAGCAGCGCTCAGTTCCTAGCGGCGCACGTGCCTTCATGGGCTTCACGCAGGTGAACATGTCGCAGTCGGATATCCGTCCGATGGTGCGCGGCGAGCTGACTGCTCTGCGCAACCAGATCAAAGCCTCTTTGCCGAAGACGCAGGATAGCATGACGAAGTACCACTTGCAGGATGCACTGGTACGTATTGACAACATCCTGAACCCGAAAAGTTAAATTTCCTGTTTTTGTATGATACAGAAAGCCCCGGCCACTTTGGCTGGGGCTTTTTATTTATAGTATTTGTTGAATGTTAAGAAAGATATCCTATGCAATCGACAGAACAATGGGACATCGTGCCACAAAATCAAATATATCTTGTACCTTTGTAGCCCATAAAGTTTAACCTAACTTATGGCTGCTAAATATATTTTTGTTACAGGAGGCGTTACCTCCTCTCTTGGTAAAGGTATCATCTCCGCTTCTCTTGCTAAGTTGCTGCAGGCAAGGGGCTTCTCTGTAACAATCCAGAAATTCGACCCTTATATCAACATCGACCCGGGCACGCTCAACCCCTACGAGCATGGCGAATGTTTCGTGACCGAAGACGGCGCCGAGACGGACCTAGACCTGGGCCACTACGAGCGTTTCCTGAATGTGCCTACTTCGCAGGCAAACAATGTGACCACCGGCCGCATCTACTACAATGTGATCACGCAGGAGCGTGAAGGTGCCTATCTGGGCAAAACAGTACAGGTAATTCCCCACATCACAGACGAGATCAAGCGCCGCATGCTCCTTTTAGGCGAGTCCGGTGAATACGACATCGTGATCACGGAGATCGGCGGTTGCGTGGGTGATATTGAGTCGTTGCCGTTTATTGAGGCCGTGCGTCAGTTGCGCTGGGAATTGGGCGTGAACGAGACCTGCGTAATTCACCTGACGCTGGTACCCTACTTGAAGGCAGCCGGTGAACTGAAGACAAAACCAACACAGCATTCGGTGCGTGACCTCTCCGAGGCCGGTGTGCAGCCAGACATCCTGGTTTGCCGCTCAGAGCACCACATACCTACCGACCTGCGCAAAAAGATTGCCTTGTTCTGTAACGTGAAGCAAAACTCCGTGATCGAGTCAATCGACGCGGAAACGATATACGACGTGCCGCTACTGATGCGCAAGGAGAAGCTGGACGAGCGCGTGATCGCTAAACTCAAGCTGCCACACAAAAGTGAGCCGGAACTCGAAACCTGGAAAGAATTCCTGGGCCGACTCAAAAACCCTACCGCTGAAGTTAAAATAGGGCTGGTAGGCAAGTATGTAGAGCTGCCGGATGCCTACAAGTCGATTGTAGAATCATTCGTTCATGCTGGTGCCGCCAACGAGTGCAAAGTGAGCATCAAGTGGTTCCAGTCGGAGAACATCAACGATGAGAACGTAGCCGGCCTGCTGCAAGGTATGGACGGTGTGCTGGTGGCTCCTGGCTTTGGTGAGCGTGGCTTTAAAGGTAAACTGGAGGCGATCCGCTTTGTGAGGGAAGCAGGTATACCGTTCCTGGGCATCTGCCTGGGCATGCAGTGTGCTGCCGTGGAGTTCGCCCGCAACGTGCTGGGACTGGAGGGCGCCGCCTCTACTGAGATGGATCCAAACACGCCATACCCGGTGATCGACATGATGGAAGACCAGAAGCAGATCACACAAAAGGGCGGCACCATGCGACTGGGTGCTTATACCTGTGAACTAAAGAAGGGCTCAAAAGCATTTTCTATTTATGGCAAGTCCAAAATTTCGGAGCGTCACCGTCACCGTTACGAGTTCAATAATAAGTTCCTGGCCGATTACGAGCAGGCTGGTATGATGGCAACCGGTATAAACCCGGACACAGGCCTGGTAGAAGTGATCGAGCTGCAGAACCACCCGTGGTTTGTGGCGGCACAGTACCACCCGGAACTGAAGAGTACCGTCCTGAATCCGCATCCGCTTTTCGTGAAGTTTGTCAAAGCGGCTATGAATTACACTAAATCTAAATAAGCATTAACCAACACTCATTATTATTTTCATTAGATGGATAGAAATCAAGCTATTGGCTTTGGATTGATTGCCGTGCTCCTGCTGGCTTACTCCTTCTTCTTCTCGGGAACGAACGAAGAGGCCAACACTCCGGCATTTGACCAGACTGCCAAGGTAGAGCAGGTGCAGACGGGACCCGCTCCTGTAGCCGAGGACGACTCGCTGGCACAGGTGCGCCGCGCCGCCGCGCTGGGCACTTTCAGTGCAGCCGCTACCGGTGAAGCCAGTACCACCACCCTTGAGAACCAAAACATGGTGGTGACCTTCAACAGCAAAGGTGGCCAGGTAGAGGAAGTGGTCCTTAAGAATTACAAAGACTACAGAGGCAACACCCTGGTACTGTTTGACCGCGAAAGCAGCCAGACCGATGTGCAGTTCACCACAAACGATGGCAAGAACATCCGTCTGTCAGACCTGTATTTCACACCTTCTGAAGCGCAGACGGTAACCGTTGGCGAAGTTCCTGCTCAAACCATCACGTACCGTGCTGACCTGGGCAATGGCCAGACCATTGATCAGATCTATACCTTGTTCGACAATAGCTTTCAGGTAGGTTACAAACTGGATTTCAAAGGCCTTGACAACCAGATCAGCGGCGATAACGTGACCATGACCTGGAACGACAACCTGAAGCAGCTGGAGAAAGACATCACGCAAAACCGCGCCAAGTCTACCATCAATTACTACACAGCGGACGAAAGCTTCGACTACCTGTCTATCTCAGAAGGGACGGAAACAGAGACGATCACGGAGCCGATGAAGTGGGTTGCTAACAAGCAGAACTTCTTCACGGCCGGTATTATCGCTGCCAATACCTTCTCTGGTGCTAAACTGGAGGCGGTGACCAACCCGGCTGATACTTCTATAGTAAAGACCCTGAACTCTCAGATCCTGATCCCGACGGCTGACCTGCTGAGTGGTAAAGGCGAGTTTACCTATTACTTCGGCCCGAACGACTACAAGATCCTGAAGCACATGGGCAACGAGTTCAACAAGAACCTTGACCTGGGCTGGGGCATTTTCTCGTGGGTGAACAAGTGGATCATCATCCCGGCTTTTGACTTCCTCGAAAACTACATCGGCAACTACGGCATCATCATTATCCTGCTGGTGCTGTACATCAAGCTGATCCTGTTCCCGCTGACCTACAAGTCCTTCCTGTCGATGGCGAAAATGAAGGTGCTAAAGCCGGAGATCGATGCCATTAAGGAGCGTAACGACGGCGATATGCAGAAGACGCAGATGGAGACCATGAAGCTGTATGGCGAAATGGGCGTGAATCCGCTGAGCGGTTGTATCCCGATGCTCTTGCAGATTCCGATTCTGTTTGCGATGTTCAACTTCTTCCCGAACTCCATCGAGTTGCGTCAGGAGGCTTTCCTATGGGCAGATGACTTGTCAACCTATGATGTATTCGCCAGATTGCCGTTCACTATACCTTTCTATGGTGACCACGTGAGTATGTTTACCTTGCTCATGACGGCTTCGACGATCCTCTATACGTGGTCTAACAACCAGATGAACACGATGCAGGGTCCGATGAAGATGTACACTTACCTGATGCCGATCATCTTCATGTTCGTGCTGAACTCTTTCCCGGCAGGCCTTTCTTTCTACTACTTCGTATCAAACATGGTGACCTTCGGTCAGCAGGCCCTTATCCGTAAGTTTGTGGACGAAGGCAAGATCAGAGCGAAACTGGAAGAGAACCGTGACAAGCGTAAGGAGAAGAAGAAATCAGGCGGTCCGTCTTTCACAGAGCGTATGCAGGAGGCCATGCGTGCCGCAGCCGACAAAGAGCAGCAGCGCAAAAACAACCCTAAACTCAAGAAATAAGCACTCACGTGCTATACCTTACAGGAAGCCCCGAAGCAGTTCGGGGCTTTTTTGTTGACCATATTCGCTGCTTTGCGTATAGCCCTATACCTATATTAAAAACATGCGAAAGAATACACTACCCTACCTCCTACTGCCACTTTCATTTGTGGCCATACTGGGAGCTGCCTGTCAGCAACAGACAGCCGAAGAGAAGACCATTGCCAGCACACACCCGAAGCTGGAAGAGCACCTGCAACGTGACACGGTGCGCATGCCCATCACATCAGAAGAGAACCCGGAACTTTACCAGCGCTACCGCCTGCGTATGGAGGCTTACCAGAGCGACGAGGCATTTCGGGTGCAGGAGACTTACCAGGGCCGCTTGGCTCCATTAGATGAAGCTAGCCATGCCGATGCCCGGAAGTACCGCTCAGCCTTGCAGGAAGGCCTGAAACAAGGTATAAACTTTGCCGGCCAGTATACCGTGGTGACCGTTGGCTGCGGCACTACCTGCCAGGAGCACTACGTGGTGGACCGGCAGGATGGGAAAGTGCTTGACAAGGTGCAAAGCAGCACAGGCGCACAATTTAGCCCGGACAGCCGTATATTTATAGTCAACCCGCCGGACTCTTCGCACAACTATGTGGATTGCCCATACTGCGAACCAGCTGCCTATGTACTGGAACAGGGTAAGTTTCGCAAACTGCCTCAGGGGCAATAAGGATAACTAATGGCCATGCACACACTACTCTCTCTGCTGAAATTAGGTCTTGGACTGGGACTGATCCTGGTAGCAAGTTGCAGTACTGCTCAGAAAAGTAGTGCCCAGGTGCCGGATACTCCGCTGCTGCATTTCCAGAAGACACCCTGTCTTGGCACCTGCCCCTCTTATGAGGCTACCTTTCTGGCGAATGGCAGCATACGCTATACCGGGTATAGCCATGTACCCGTTACAGATACAGTTACCTTCACCCTCACGCCCCAACAACTAGACGGAATACGCCAGGACATAGCAAAGCTAAACTATGCATCGCTGCAAGACATGTACCTGACCAACTGGAGCGACATGCCCTCCACCATCACCACTTTCTATGAAGCGGGCAAAGAAATAAAGCGGGTACAACAGGAAGAAGGTGGCCCGAAGCCCTTGCTGGATTTCCAGGAGAGATTACATACCCTGCTCATGAGTCTTGCGGATGAGGAGGCGAAGCGAAGACTGCCCGTAAGATAAGACCCGATCATCCTGAATTCTACCTCTGCTTCCTTTACAAACTTCCTCTCTCCTGTTTCTAGCGAAACTGTTTCGCAATAGTGGTCTCTCCTGATACTATCCCCATTTTCTGTGCTTGCATCTGAATAACACTAGGTTTAAATATAGGATTTAGCCTTCCTGTAATTTTGAAAAACCAATAACCAATCCCAACTGAGGCCGTAAAAAAACAAAGGGCCAACACAGAGCAGGTTATTTGAAAATTAATATTTATATATAAATTATTTTGAAATTTTCGCTTAACAGGCTAGGAGAAATGTTAATTCAGATTTAACTATATTAAAAAGTATCCTCGACCTTGTGCTTCAAAACCTGGAAGCTCTTTTTGGAATATTTTGCAGGAAGAGTGCTAATTGACCGGCAGGCGTAAAGTCCTGCTGTGGCCTTGATTTTAAAGAACAGAATGGGAACAAATTTCCCACTGAGCATACTAACATAAAACATTAACCGGGTAGTCGAGTCCCCGGGCCTTCAGGAAGGCATAAGCACTCTTAATATGAAACTTAACACACACATAACTATGGAACGACAAACGGTAATAGGCATTTTTAAAGAAGGTATAGACGCACAGGCTGCGGTGCAGAAGCTGGAAAGCACGCACCATATCGGCCGTGATAAAGTAGATATAGCGAATCCTGCCTCTGCTTCAGCGAGGCAAGTAGGCAGTACCAGAGATAAAGACAATGATAATGTAAGTGGTTTCTTTGGCTCTTTGTTTGGCCAGAACGACGACGCAAACAAACATACACAGGCTGCCCGCAAAGGTTGGGTAGTAACGGTACACGCCGATTCCCGCCAGCAGGCAGAGAAAGCCGCTGAAGTACTGGACTCATGTGGCGCAGTGGATGTAGACGAGCATGTGGCACAAAACAACCCTCAGGCCGGTACAGCCAGACCACCACAGGGCACAGCCCAGACCAATACCGGGCGAACAGGCGACTCTAGCCAGTCTATTCCGATTATGGAGGAGCGTATGAACGTAGGTAAACGTGAAGTAGAGCGTGGCGGTGTGCGCATGAGAAGCCGCATTGTGGAGCGTCCGGTAGAAGAACATCTGCGTCTGCGTGAGGAACATGTTGATGTAGAGCGTAACAAAGTAAACCGCCCTGCAACAGACCGCGACTTCCAGAACTTCAAGGAAGGAGAAATCAACATTACAGAACGCGCTGAGGTGCCTGTAGTGAACAAAGAGGCCCGCGTAGTGGAAGAAGTGAAGATCAACAAGCACACAGAGCAGCGTAACGAAACTGTAAGAGGTACCGTACGCAAGACTGATGTGGACATTGACAAATTAGACAAAGACAAAGACCTTCGCAACCCGGGTAACAAGCCCGGCAACCCTCGTAATATATAGGGAAAGGTTTTGTAGATAAGGCAAGAGGCAGTCATCATGTGGCTGCCTCTTGCTGTTTTACAGAAAGGGCAGAGCTAAACAACCGCCCCAAAGCGATGAACCATCCCCTGCTCTGCCCGTACAATCTGAGACATTTGAACCGATAGAAGCGTATTCCCCTTCACACATATAGCCCATAACCATGAGCAAGAAATCAGACAAACTTAAATCAGAATTTGACGAGAAGCTACGCGAAAGTCGCACCACCCCGCTGGAAGAGCGGGACATTCAGGACGAATATGGCCGGGATGAGCGGGAGAACCTGGATGTAGACATTGAGTACAGCAAGACGATACCTGTGATTGAAGAGCAGGTGCGGGTAGACACAGAAGTCAGAGAGACAGGCAACGTGCACATTGCCAAGGAAGTGCACCGCGAGGATGTTGACCTGGACCTGCCCATCATACATGAGGAAGCGGAAATAGAACGCGTCGAAATAAACCAGTATGTCGACACACCCCCACCGCCGGTACGCTACGAGGGCGATAAGATGATCATACCTGTACTGAAGGAAGTGCTGGTAGTGGAGAAGCGCCTGCTGGTGGTAGAGGAGATACACGTTACCAAGCGGCGCACTGAAGAGCACGATAAACAGCACGTGGAGCTGCGCCGGGAAGAGATCAGGGTTGAGCGGAAAAGAAACAATCCGAACGAACCGCAAGGCTGAACCCTGCCCGGGTATGAGGTATAAAACAGGGTCTGGCCAAAATAAATAGTTCCACGGGGCGTTGTAATATAAACGAACCACCGAAGCAAGCGGGTCCGGCAGCTGATGAAGCTGCCGGACCCGCTTGCTTTTACAGCCCTAAAATGCACATATCCTAAGGCTAGCCACTTCGCAGGGACCTTGTTCCGGAATGTGGATAACCCCCGAAATCGTGGATAAAAATATACGTCACCGAGCGTGGAACATCATACGTTCTGCGCAAAAAACTGTATCTTTGTAAAAGTTCTATACCCAATTCGGGCTAACAGATTAAAAAATGCAAACTATGGAAATAACGTATTACGGACAGTCCTGCTTTCTTTTCAAAATCGGTGAGCACCGCATTCTACTCGACCCGTTCATCTCGCCAAACGAACTGGCCAAAGACATTGACGTGGACAGCATCAAGGCTGATTACATACTGCTCTCGCACGGTCATCAGGACCACGTGCATGACGCGGAGCGCATCGCAAAAAATAACGGTGCCACCATTGTAGCCAATTTTGAGATCGCGAGCTGGTATGAGGGGAAAGGTATAGAGAAGACCCACCCGATGAACACCGGCGGCAAGGTGACCCTGCCGTTTGGCACCGTGAAAATGGTGAACGCCGTGCATTCCAGCTCCCTGCCAGATGGCACTTATGCGGGAGTAGCAGCCGGGTTTGTGGTGGAAACAGAGAATCAGACATTTTATTTTGCCGGCGATACGGCCCTTACCTACGACATGAAGCTCATACCGGAGCAGTATGATGTAGACTTCGCCCTGTTACCGATTGGTGATAACTTCACGATGGACATCCACGATGCCCTGGTAGCAGCTGACTTTGTGCAGGTAGACAAGGTGATCGGCATGCATTACGACACCTTCCCTTATATCAAAATAGACCATGAGGAAGTGAAGGAAGTGGCGCAGATGGCCGGCAAGGAACTAATATTGATGGAGATAGGTCAGACTATAAACCTATAATTTTTAGATGGGAAAAATAATAGCGGTTGCAAACCAAAAAGGTGGCGTAGGCAAGACCACCACAGCCATAAACCTGGCTGCGAGCCTGGCAGCCCTCGAATTTAAGACATTACTCGTCGACGCAGACCCGCAGGCTAACGCCACATCGGGCCTCGGCTTCGACCCGGCCAGCATCAGCAGTAATATCTACGAGTGCATGGTAGGGGAAGCGAATATAGAAGACATCATCCTGAAATCGCCCAACCTGGAGACCCTGGATCTGATCCCTTCGCACATCGACCTGGTGGGCGCTGAGGTGGAGATGATCAACATTCCGAACAGGGAGGAGAGAATGCGCGAAGCACTGGCTCCGCTCAAGGAGGTGTACGACTTCATCATTATCGACTGTTCGCCTTCACTGGGCCTGATCACGGTAAACTCGCTTACGGCAGCCGACTCAGTGGTGATACCTGTTCAGTGTGAGTATTTTGCGCTGGAAGGTTTGGGCAAACTGCTCAACACGATCAAAATCATCACGACGCGCCTGAATACGGAGCTGGCCATTGAGGGCATCCTGCTGACGATGTATGATGTACGTCTGCGCCTGAGCAACCAGGTGGTGGAAGAGGTGAAAACGCACTTCCAGCAAATGGTGTTTGATACGATCATCCCAAGAAATGTGAAGTTGAGCGAGTCTCCGGGTTATGGTATACCTGCCATTCTGTACGATGCAGAAAGCAAGGGTGCCATGAGCTACCTGAACCTCGCCCGTGAGATAGCAGAGAAGAACAGCGTTGCGCTGGCGAAATAACCTTACGATTACATGTCCGATAACAAGAAACCAGTACCAACACGCAAGGGAGGCCTTGGCAGAGGCCTTGGCTCTCTCCTGGAGGGTAACAAATACACTGGCAAAACAGCCGAATCTACCACCGTTAACGAAGTCAATACCATCGCAGATATAGCTATTGATCAAATTCAGACGAACCCTTACCAGCCCCGTACGCATTTTGACCAGACGGCGCTGGAAGAACTGGCTGAGTCTATCCGGATACAGGGCATTATTCAGCCTATCACCGTTCGTCAGCTTGACCAGAACAGCTTCCAGCTGATATCGGGTGAGCGCCGCTACCAGGCCGCCAAAATGGCTGGCTTGACCGAAATCCCGGCTTACATCCGCAAAGCCGATGACCAGCAGATGCTGGAGATGGCCCTGATCGAGAACATTCAGCGCGAAAACCTGAACGCCATCGAGATTGCCCTCTCCTACCAGCGTCTGCTTACCGAGTGCAGCCTGAAGCAGGAAGAACTGGGCGACCGCGTGGGCAAGAAGCGCACGACCGTGACCAATTACCTGCGCCTGCTCAAGTTGCCGCCAGATATCCAGATCGCACTCCGCGACAACGTGATCAGCATGGGCCACGCCAGAGCGCTGATCAACATCGACACGATCGACAAGCAGTTGGAGATTTTCCGTAAGGTAGTGGCGGAGGAACTGTCGGTGCGCAAGGTGGAAGAACTGGTACGCAATGTGCAGAACGCCAGTAAAAAGCCTGATCCGCAACAAAAACTGGTCTTCAACAGGTATGATGAAGAGTTGAAGGGAGTTGAGAAAAAGCTTTCTTCGCAATTTGGCACTAAGATCCTGGTGAAAGCCAACAACGATGGCAAAGGTGAGATTAAGATCCCGTTTGTATCGGTGGACGAGCTGAACCGTATATTGGAGATTCTGAACTACTAAGAGAACAGCATGAGGTTAGCGCCTGGTATAGCATTATTTGTGGCATTACTCTTTTTGCAGCTGCTGCCGTCGCAGGCCAGGGCGCAAGTTGTCACATCCGGACCGGACTCGGTTTTGGTGCTAACTTCCGAAGCTGACACCACGCAGCAAAAGCAGTTTTTCCTGAGCGGTTTCAAAAACCTGGGCCGTCCTGGCCGTGCCGCCCTTTTCTCGGCTGTCATACCCGGGGCAGGTCAGGTATACAACGGTGCCTGGTGGAAGGTGCCCATCATTTATGCCACTGGCGGTGTGCTGGGCTACTTTATTATCGATAACAACAACAAGTACCAGGACTTCCGGACGGCACTGAATATACGCACAGGGCGTAGTAACCAATTTATTCAGGTATACGACGCCTACTACGATGACCCTATATATGGTGCTGATGTGCGAAACGGGACTCAAAACCTGCGTGTGAGCCGCGATTTTTACCGCCGCAACCGTGACCTGACCATCATCATATCGGTGCTGGCCTATGGCATGCAAATAGCAGAAGCCTACGTGCATGGCCACCTGCGCGAATTTGACGTGAGCGATAACCTGAGCCTGCGTGTGCAGCCCGATGTTTTCCGCACACCTGCCACCAACGGCGTTACGCCCGGTCTTACCCTTACTTTATATACCCGAACTAAATGAGAATCCTATTGATAGGCTATGGCAAAATGGGGAAAACCATTGAGCAGATGGCCCTTGCCAAAGGTTACCAGATAGCTGGCACCATTGACCATACCAACGCCGAAACGCTGAGCAGCTACACCCCTGATAACACGGACGTAGCCATTGAATTTACCCATCCGGAAGCAGCCTTTGGCAATATTTCTTACTGCCTGACCCAAGGTATACCGGTGGTTTCAGGCTCTACAGGCTGGCTGGACAGGTATAGTGAAGCCGTGCAGCTGTGCCAGGAAAACAATGGCGCTTTCTTCTATGCTTCGAATTATAGCGTAGGCGTTAATTTGTTTTTCCATTTTAACGAATATATTGCCAGTAAAATGCAGGCCTATAAGGAATACAGTGTCTCTATCCGGGAGATTCACCACCTCCAGAAGGTCGACAAACCAAGCGGCACCGGTATAACCACAGCCGAAGGTATACTGTCCAGTTTCACTGACCTGCAAGGCTGGGCAGCTGACGATGATTCGGATAAGTCGAAGCTGAATATTATTTCGGAGCGTGAGCCGGATGTGGTGGGTACCCACATCGTGACCTACGAATCGGAAGTAGACAAAATAGAACTGGGCCACATTGCCCATAGCCGTGCCGGATTTGCCGAAGGCGCCTTGATGGCAGCCGAGTGGCTCAAAGACCGCCAAGGTGTGTACGGCATGAAGGACATGCTCAACCTGTAGAAACAAAACGCTTTATAGATGAAAGTTAAGTTTTGGGAGAAGAAGCCCGCTAACAAGGCGCCTAAAAAGAAAAAGAGCTTTGCGCGTGAGTGGGGCGATGCCATTTTATTTGCTGTTATCGCGGCCAGTTTAATCCGCTGGGCTACTTTTGAGGCTTATACCATCCCGACACCATCCATGGAGAAGTCGCTGCTGGTAGGAGACTTCCTGTTTGTGAGCAAACTGCACTATGGTCCGCGCACCCCGATCACCCCACTGCAGGTGCCACTGACGCACCAGACCATCTGGGGTACGAACATCCCCTCCTACTCCGACGCGATTCAGCTGAAGTCATACCGCTTGCCAGGCTTTTCTGAGGTACAGCGAAACGACGTAGTTGTTTTCAACTATCCTCCAGAAGAGCATCACCCAGCTGACCTGCGTACCAATTACATCAAGCGTTGCATCGGTATTGCCGGCGACTCCATCGAGATCCGCGACATGCAGGTATACATCAACGGACAGATGGCGGAGAACCCGGACAAAATGCAGTATAAGTACTTCCTTTCTACAGAGCAGCGCCTGGCAGAGAAGTTCTTTCTGGAGCGTGACATTACCGATGTGATCCAGTGGCAGGGCGGTTATATTGTAGATACTTCTCCTGAGAAAGCCAAGGCTCTCGCTCAGCTTGATTTCATCAAAGAAGCAACGCTCCTGATGGACGAAGCAGGTAAAGGCGATGCAGAGGTATTCCCGCATGTGCCAAGCAAATACGAATGGAACAAAGACAACTTCGGTCCACTTTATATCCCGAAAGAAGGCGTAACCGTAGCTATTACAACTGAAACGCTACCTTTTTATGAAAAGGTGATTCTGGGTTACGAGCGTAACGAAAACGCTGAGGTACGTGACGGCAAGCTATACCTGGATGGTGCTGAAGCCACAACTTATACCTTCAAGCAGGACTATTACTTTATGATGGGCGACAATCGCCACAATTCCCTTGACTCCCGCTACTGGGGCTTCGTACCCGCCGACCACATTGTGGGCAAGGCTGTGATGATCTGGATGTCCACCGACCCATACGGCAGCTTCCTCAATAAAATCAGATGGAGCCGATTGTTTAAAACGATCGAGTAAGGTATAGGTATACAAGATGAAACCGCCGGTTCTGAAAAGAGCTGGCGGTTTTTTGTTTTAGGGTATAGTGAGAGGACGCAAATATTGTATATTTGATATATTGATAAAGGAGCTTCTGCATTCAGGCCTGACTAGCTCTACACATAGTGCAGCTAGTAGGAGTAGGTACTCCTTATAGCAGGTAGTTAGGGTGTATTTCGATTAAATTATAAACTAGAATGATATTTTTAGATACTCTTTATCTTGCTTGTTGTAATTTTTACAAGAGAAGAGAACCAAATGATTATAGAATCAGTGGTTTAATCTTATTAACTCTTATAGTTCTCTGTAACTTAACTTTGATACTATTTATAATTCAGGAAAACAGCCAGATTTTCGCTAAGAATCAACTTTATGAAAACCGATACTACATTATTGTTGGGACTATTCTAGTTTTTGCTGTTTTATTTTATCTCAGATATTTTAAGGTAACAGGATACGATGAAATTTATAGCAGATTAAATTCTCTAAAGGAAACACAGAAAAATAGTCTCTATTTAATAGCTATAATTTATATGCTAGCATCTGTTGTGACTTTCATTGGATATGCAGCTTGGATAGGATACAACTAAAACAAAACGCTCCCTAATCGAGTAGACGGCCCCGCCAGTATTAATTGACGGGGTGCGCCTCTCACACCACTGTACAAGCGGGTCTCGCATACAGCGGTTCGTTAAGTTGTGGAGCTACTTTCCTGTAGTAGTCAAGCAATGATTCATACCCTCTCTTAGCCAGCCTTTTCACCGTTACCGTTGTGATCAGCATCGGGCTTTGAGCCACCGCCCAGCCTCCTTTCCTGGTTCTGCTCCAGGCATAAGCCTGACCCTTCGGGACACCCAGCCGAATTAGGTTCTTCCTTTTCCGTTCGGGCTTTTTCCAGTCGTGCCAGATGCAGTGCCGGAGCCGATTTCGTATCCAGCTGTCCACTTCTTTGAGCTTGCCCTGGATACTGGCCATGCGGAAGTAGTGGACCCAGCCTCTTTGGGCCTCCTTCAGTTCCCGGATACGCTCCTCAAAAGAGCAAGGCGTGGTTTTGCGGGTGATGGCCTTCAGCTTCTGCTTGAGCCTGTCCCACCCTTTCTTTGCCACCACCAGCTGGTAGCGGCCCTTGTCGCCTTTCCTGTAGGTGGGCACAAAGCCGTGGCCCAGCATTTGGAAATCCACAGGCCTGCGGATACCCGACTTCTCCATGTTGATAGGCAGCCTGAGCCTGTCCCGCAGGAACAGGAACACGGCGTTGCCTACCTTTCGGGCAGTGTCTTCACTTTCGGTGTAGACGCTGAAGTCATCGGCATAGCGCACGTAGCGCAGCTGTTGCCGCTCCAGCTCCTTGTCCAGCTCGTGGAGCGTGATGTTGGAGAGCAGTGGCGAGAGCGGGCTTCCCTGCGGCACGCCCTTCCGGCGCTTGACCAGTCTCCCTTTGATAAGAATGGGAGCCCGGAGCCACTTGCGGATCAGGCGCAGGGTCAGCGGGCACTTTACCTTCCGGTAGAGCAGTTGCAGCAAGAGGCAGTGGTCCACCTCGTCAAAGAAGTTGGCAAGGTCGATGTCCACGATGTGCTGATAGCCTTCGTGGATGTAGCCGTGCGCCTGCTGCAGGGCCTGGTGGGCGCTGCGGTTAGGGCGGAAGCCGTAGCTGCGCTCTTTGAACTCCAGTTCAAAGAGCGGAGTGAGCACCTGATTCACGGCTTGTTGCAGTACCCGGTCGGTGACGGTGGGAACGCCCAGCAGGCGAATCTTACCGTTGCCCTTGGGTATTTCCACTCCTAGGATAGGAGAAGGCAGGTACCTGCCGTTGCAAATATCAGTGGCGATGGCGTCCCTGTTTTGTTTCAGGTGCGCAGCCAGCTGCTCCACGGGCATACCGTCCACGCCCGCCGAACCTTTGTTGGCCACAACGTGTGTGTATGCTTTAAGCATGTTGCCCCGGTGGAGTATCTTCTCTATCATCTCTGCTTGTACTACAGTACTTATAATCTCTTCTCCCGCTTAAGGCAGGGCTGGCTAAAACCTCCCTGCCGAATTTGGGAAAACCTAACGTTTGGTCCTTGAGTAGCCTGTGAGGCCTCCGGGTTCTTCCCGGCTCGTTGCCGCTACCTACTACGACCGCTGCTGACTTCTCCCTATGTTCACGACACCGGGAGACCTCCCCAGGTAAGAGCACCTTCCTTCCTCCGATTCCTGCTGCATCTACACAAAGTCGTTTGTTGGTCAGGGGCGTTGCAAAGAGGTGCTTGTTTACCCACGACTTCCTGCCTCTTATGCAGTTTCTGTCCGTCAGTACCGGATTTTGCAGTCCCGCTTTCTTCACTGCCGCCTCACGGCCAGCCAGCTTGCGGCTTGCTAACAGGCTTCACCAACTCGCCTGTAAGGGACTTGCACCCTCTGGAATAATATGATACCTTTAGTATCAGGTGCCCATACTGGGCGCACACCACACCCATAAGCCAGCTCCGCCGCCTTATGGCCAAGTCCGTTACAACAACCATAACCAAACAACTGCATATCCAATTACTCTACTAACATGACAGAATTCTGGGAATCGAGCTTTCGGGACAAACAGACTATGTGGGGATTTGAGCCTGCTGATGCTGCTGCTTCAACACTGGCACTATTTCAGAAGCATGGCTTAAAAGATATCTTAATTCCAGGATTCGGCTACGGTAGAAATGCGAAGCTTTTTACTGACCATGGTTTAAACGTAACCGGTATCGAAATATCAGAAACTGCAATAGCTATAGCCAAAAGCCATTTTGGAGAAAGCATGCAGGTATACCACGGCTCTGTCAGCGATATGCCGTTCGACCAGAAGTTCTATGATGGTATTTTCTGCTATGCTTTAATCCATCTGCTGGATGCAAAAGAAAGGGAGAAGCTGATCCGTGATTGTTATTGCCAGCTCAGACCAAACGGCTACATGGTTTTTGTGGCTATATCCAAAAATACCCCTACTTACGGGGAGGGCAGGAAATTGAGTAGGGACAGGTTTGAAACCAAGCATGGTGTCAACCTTTTCTATTACGATCAGACTTCAGTGGAGCAGGAATTTGGCCCATTTGGATTGATTGATGCCACGGAGGTAGAAGAACCGGCAAAGAATACGGAACACAAGCCTTCCCAGAAATTCTGGCTTATAACCTGCAGAAAACAAGCAGCATAAAAAACCAGAGACTACTTATACAACAAGCAATCAGGATACAAGATATGAAGCCTACACCAGAGCACGATGAGCGCATGGCAAAATTGACATTTGCATCAGTATATCCCCATTACATCACAAAAGTAGAGAAGAAGGGCAGAACGAAAGTGGAACTGCATCAAGTGATAAGCTGGCTAACGGGTTTTGGCGACCAGGAACTTCAAGAACTTATTGATGAGAAAGTAAGCTTTGAAATATTTTTCAATCGCGCTAACTTAAACCCGAATGCGCAGCTTATAACAGGCACCATCTGCGGCTATCGCATCGAAGAAATTGAAAATCCTGTTACCAGACAAGTGCGGTATTTAGACAAGCTGGTAGACGAACTGGCGAAAGGTAAAAAAATGGAGAAAATCCTGCGAACTGTCTGAAAGAGTGAATACCAAATAACCTAACTATAAATAAAACCGTGAAAAAAAACCAACTCCCCCGCATCCTTTACCTACTCCTCCCCTTCCTCACCCTAGCCTGTACTCAAAAGATGAACACCACCGCCAGTAAGCCCCAAACCGGTCAGCAAGTGATTGAAGCCATGTACCGCCACTGGGAAAACAAATGGTACCCGAACTTTGCCTTCGACCAGCGGGCCATTTTCTACAAAGATGACCAGGTGAGTCGTGAGGAAATCTGGCAGGAGATCTACAGTTATCCGGCAAATCTGCACATCCGCTTCGATGGCTTTGAGACTGGCAACGGCGTGGTCTACAACCAGGACACTGTTTATACCTTTAAGGAAGGACAGATGGTGAACAAGCAGTATTCGATTCACCCCCTCGTTTTACTGAGTTTCGATGTATATTTCTATGAGCCTGCCACCACCATCAGCAAGGCACAGGAACTCAACTTCGACCTGAGCCTGTTTACGGAAGCCAACTGGCAGGGACGTGCTGCTTACGTAGTGGGCACTACCGACCCGAATGACCAGAGCCGTAATCAGTTTTGGGTAGATAAAGAGAATCTTTACGTCGTGCGTATTCTAACGAACAGCAAGGGCGTCGCACGCGATGTGGAGATGAACAATTACCAGGAGATCGAGGGAAATATGGTCGCGACGGAGATCGTCTTTAAAAACAATGGTCAGCTGTTTCTGCGTGAAGAATATTTTAATATTTCCTTTCCTGAAAAAGTAGACCCGAGCTGGTTTGATCCGGCGCAATTCACGACGACGAATTGGAAGCAATAACATTCATGCAGCAATTCGAAGATATAGGACGTCCTCGTTCGTGATCAAGTAAATAGGGGCTTTAGGCCCCTATTTTATTTATACTTTAATGTCATTTAGACACTAGGGAGAAATCTGGAGTATGAGCATTAAAGTCCATCCAGATCTATCCTATCGTCGAGATGACAACGTGTGGTTGGCTGTCTTAATGAAGCGCACCGGGAATTAACGACAACTACCAATCAATCGGCTCTTTGCCTTGTGTCTTTAAGTACTCGTTGGCTTTGCTGAAGTGGCGGGTACCGAAGAAACCGCGGTCGGCGGCGAAAGGTGACGGATGGGCTGCTTTGAGTACCAGGTGTTTGCGTTCATCAATGAAAGCACCTTTCTTCTGGGCATAGGCCCCCCAAAGCATAAACACCACCCCTTCTTTCAGATCATTTACTTTGCGTACAACGGCATCGGTGAACTCTTCCCAGCCTTTTTTCTGGTGAGATCCCGCATCGCCGGCACGCACTGTGAGGGTGGCGTTTAGTAATAAAACGCCCTGCTCGGCCCAACGCTCCAGATTACCGGTAGCTGGCAGGTCCTTGCCGAGGTCGCTTCTGATTTCTTTGAAGATGTTGACGAGCGAGGGCGGGATACGAATACCATCTTTCACCGAAAAAGCCAATCCATTCGCCTGATTAGGACCATGATAGGGGTCCTGCCCTAAAATAACTACTTTTACCTGATCGAAGGGACATCGCTCGAAAGCATTGAAAATCTGGTTACCGGGCGGGTAAACTTTTTGAGAGGTGTACTCGTCTTTAACAAAAGACACGAGGTCTTTGAAATAGGGTTTTTCAAATTCTTCTTGCAAGATATTTTGCCAGCTTTCTTCTATCTTTACGTTCATGAGAGTCAGTAGGGGTATCGGGTTTGCTTGGTAACAGGTATCAGGGGCCCGGAAGGCAATACCTGAAACAGATTCTAATTATACAAAAAACTCTGTAACATGGATACAAAAACTACAGAAGGAGTAAAAGTAACGGTTACGACCAACTACCTGCCCGATTACTCCAGTCCGGTACAGCAGCACTTCGTATTTGCTTACAAGATCAGTATAGAAAATAACAGTGAGTTCACAGTCAAGCTTTTACGCCGCCACTGGTACATACATGACGCTACTGGCACTATGCGTGAAGTGGAAGGCGAGGGTGTAGTAGGGCAGCAGCCTGTGCTGGAGCCCGGCGAGTCGCATGAGTACGTGTCAGGCTGCAACCTGAAGACAGGTATGGGCAAAATGCGCGGCACTTACCTAATGGAGCGCATGGTCGACGGCAAACAGTTTCATGTGACCATACCTGAGTTTTCGCTTATCGTACCTTATAAGTTGAATTGATTGCTGATGGTTAAATTGCTGAATTGTTAAATTATTTATACCTATTAATCGTAAATTCGGCTATACCTTTAAATTTGTAGTTTCTGCAGGATACATCAGATTCACTATTAGAACATCTTCCAGAAAACAACAATTTAACCATCAACAATTTAACAATTAAGTTTTGCTTCCCTTCCACCTTGCGGCTAATTACCTGCTTTACCGCCTCAGGGCTTTTAAGCTGCACGGAGTCCACTCCCCTTTCGTATTTGATCTGTACCATCATGTGATCCGGCACGATGGGGACTACTATGCCTATCCGCTGATTGAAGATTTGCGTGCTTCGCTGCTGTTTGAGGATCGGACTATACCTGTCACCGATTTTGGAGCGGGGCCCAAGGCCGGACTGAAGAAAGACCGCAAAATCAGCTACATTGCCCGCACCTCAGCCAAACCAGCCAAATATGCCCAACTGCTTTTCCGGTTGGTAGCACATTTCAGGCCCGGTACCGTTTTCGACCTGGGCACCTCCCTCGGTCTCACTAGCTCATACCTGGCGATGGGGAACAAACAGGCCAGCGTCTATACTTTTGAAGGATGCCCGTCGATAGCGGCAGAGGCAAAAGTAAATTTTGAAAAGCTGGGTTTGCGCCATGTGCAGCAGGTTATTGGCAACCTGGATGACACATTGCCACAGCAACTGCAGGAAGTGAAGCAGCTGGATTTTGTGTTCTTCGACGGGAATCACCGCTACGAACCCACCATGCGTTATTTCGAAGCCTGCCTGAGCAAGCACCACGAACACAGTGTGTTTGTAGTGGATGACCTCTATTGGTCAGCGGAGATGAAGCAAGCCTGGCAGGAGATCAAGAAGCACCCGCAGGTATGCCAAACGGTTGACCTGTTCTACATCGGACTTGTCTTCTTCCGCAGGACCCAGCCGAAAGAGCATTTCACGCTGCTGTATTAATCGTTTTCCTTTACCACATGCGCCTGCCAGCCGCCGTATACGCCATTAAACTCCTCCGCCAGTTGCCAAAGCCCTAAGGTAGTGGTATGGATCTCTTCCTCGGTAACAGGCTGCACTCTCTCTATTACTATGCTATAGGGAACATCAGATTCATTTTGGTTTACCCCCTCCTGCACCAGGGTATAGCCGGCTTCTCCCACGGCACTTTTGAAAGCAGTTCTGTCTTCCTCCGTCGCGAAACTAACGAAGTGTGATACAGAACGGGGAATATGATGCTCGTCACCCTGCTCTTCCATCATGCGCAGAATACGGCTGTTTCGGATGCTTTGCATATCAGCAGGCTCCGGAAACAGGAAGTCCAGGTATAGGCCCCAGTCGCTATCAAGTAGGTTATTCGCTGCAAAGGTATAATTCGGAAACTGCTGCATGACGTTGGTAGCAATCACCTCCGGCAAAGCTTCCTGTCCGCTGTAGAAGTAAAAGCTGCGTTTGCCGTCGTGCAGCAGTTTGCCTACAAAGGCTGCTTGCAGGGAGTTCTGAAACGCCTCCACCAGTGCTTCTTCTATTGCCTCGAGCTGCTCCCACTCAGCTTCGTCAGCCGGAAAACCATCGGCATCGGGCTGCTGCAGCGCCACGACAAGTTCAAAAGCGCGGTGCTGTTCAGGTATAGGAGCCAGGTTTTCAAAAGCCAGATCGACGCTCACGCAAGCAGGGCGATCATTGATATCGCAGAAATAAACTTCCCACTCGGGGGTATAGGCAGGTACGGTCATAGGTATAATCTGAAAGAAATAAGGAGAGCATCAACCACGGTCAATGCTCTCCTTTGATACGTTAAAAGGCTGCTTAGCGAATAGCCTGGCGAATACGCACTAATTTCTGGAGCATGCCTTCGAGCTGGTCAAGTGGCAGCATATTGGCTCCGTCCGATTTCGCTATCGATGGCTGCGGGTGCGTTTCGATGAACAGACCGTCTGCTCCCACCGCAATAGCTGCTTTTGCAATCGTCTCAATCAGGGCTGGTTTGCCACCCGTCACACCGGAGCTTTGGTTCGGCTGCTGCAGCGAATGCGTCACGTCCATCACCACTGGCACACCATTCGTCTGCATTTCAGGCAGGTTGCGGAAGTCCACCACCATATCTGAGTAGCCAAAGCTGTTGCCACGGTCGGTTAGGATCACTTTGTCGTTTCCGAACTCGCGTACCTTATCCACGGCAAATCGCATGGCCTCGCCTGACAGGAACTGCCCTTTTTTGATGTTTACCACCTTGCTTGTTTTAGCGGCTGCCACGAGCAGGTCGGTCTGACGGCACAGGAAAGCCGGGATCTGGAGCACATCCACATACTCAGCAGCCATAGCCGCCTCGTTGCTCTCGTGAATATCCGTTACGGTTGGTATATCAAAAGTCTGGCTCACCTTCTGCAGGATACGCAGCGCCTTCTCGTCGCCTATACCTGTAAATGAGTCCAGGCGGGAACGGTTGGCTTTGCGGTAAGAGCCTTTAAAGATCAAGGGAATCTCCAGCTTGTCGGTAATGGTAACAAGTCGCTCGGCTATCTGTAGGGCCATTTCCTCACCTTCAATAGCGCATGGGCCAGCCATCAAAAAGAAGTTGCCAGAGTCTGTATGTTTTAATTTCGGTATTTCGAACATAGTCAATTGCTTGGTTTATACCTTTCGGTCTGCAAATTTAGTCAGATGCAGGGGAATTAGGAAATGAGTTATGGTTGATTGCTAATTGTTGATTGTTGATTGTCTGAATCTTTATATAGGGCCCCTACCCCAAGGATTTACAGGATTTAAGGATTCACAGGATTCTCACTGTCGATTGTACTTTAAATTAATCCTGAACATTACGAAATCAATTGTTCTACTAGTTCAATCCTGAAAATCCATTAATCCTGATTCAGACAAATTATACCTGGGCACGATTCGGACAGGTCACGACCTGTCCCTACGAAATCAAACAAATCCCCTTCTAACTCTCAAACTCCCAACCTCCTCAATTCCACAAACAGTTCCCTCCCCTGCCTTGGCGGAATGGAGTTATAAGAAGTTTCGAAGTGGAGAAACTCGAAATAGGGCTCGAAATAGGTGCGGTACTCTTCGCGACTGCCACCGAAGGGTGGACCTGAGTGTTCGAAGGTAGTGTCGAAAAGGAGGCCGACCAGTTTCCCGCCAGGCACAAGTAAATTAGCGCATTGGCGGGCATAGTCTGCACGGAGCTTTGGGTCGATGGCGCAGAAAAAGGTTTGCTCTACGATCAGGTCATATTTGCCCCCGAGCTCAAAGAAGTCCTGAAGCAGCAATTGATCCTTGGGGAAGTCCGGCACCCGTTCGGAGAAGTGATGAAGTGGCGCCTCGGCAACATCAACTATATAGGTATGTGTGAAACCTTTACGGAACAAATATTCCGCTTCGTATGCGTTGCCGCATCCCGGAACCAGTATGCGTTGACCTGTGTTAGGCATCTGATTGAAATAATCGCGGAGCGGAGGCGTTATAGCCCCAACATCCCAACCCGTCTGGCCCAGTTGGTAGCGGTTTTGCCAGTAGTCGGCATTAAATTCTTGTTTCATCTTGTATGATAATAGCTCAAAAGTCTTAAATTTGAAACTTGCATACGCACCATTCCAGGCAGCAAAAGCTTAAAATATGAGTACGCTGGAAAAAAAAGACACCCAAAAAGAACATCAGCCCATGAACCCTTCTGAAAAAAGAAGCAACCGCAAACTCCTGATTAGTGGCCTCCTTGTCATCCTGATCAGCATTAACGGTATCCTGCTTTACATGAATTATCAGAAAAAAGAGAAAAACGAGGAGCAGGCCGAGGTGATCCGTGTGAAAGATAAAGAACTGGAGAACCAGATAAAAGTTTACGAAGCCCTGAAGGCTGATTTTGAGCGCCAGAGCCAGGAACTGCAGGCGATGGGTCTCGAGAACGACTCGCTGGAGGCACAGATCGCGTCTATTTCTTCCGACCTGAATGAGCTGCGAGGCTTCCGCAAGAGCAGCTACAGCCTGGCTGACCAGCGCCGCTTCCGCGACCGTGCCCAGGCTTTTGAGCAGCAACTGAAACAGAAAGACCAGGAAATCGCTACGCTGAAGCAGGACAATGAAGTGCTCTTCACAGAAAACACATCGCTCAAAACGACTCAAAACCGACTGAGCGATAGCCTCACCACCATGAAGACCACCAACGAAACGCTGGTAGAGAAGGTAAAAGTGGCCTCGAGACTCGAAGCGCAGCGCATGAATGTTTTTGCGGTAAATAAGCGCGGCAAAGAGCTGGATGACAAGAACAATGAATTCAGAATGAGAAACGTGGAGAAGATCCGCGTGACCTTTAACCTGGGTAAGAACGATGTAGCACCACGTGAGCCAAAGACGATTTACATGCGTCTGATCGAGCCGGATGGCGCCGCCCTGTATAATCTTTCTACTGGTTCAGGTTCGTTTGAGATTGACGGCGAGGACATGTACTACACCGCTAAGCGCGACATTGTGTTTGATAACACGCAGCAGCAGGTGAGCTTTGTTTACAACAAGAACGCAGAGTATAAGAAAGGCCAGCATACCATTGAGCTGTATGCTGACGGCTTCCTGATCGGATCAACTAACTTTGTGCTGAAATAACACTTAAACCCTAAAGTCTGAAAGCCCCTGCCCTTAGGCCGGGGCTTTTTTGTTAGCAATGTCGTCGTTTTGGGAGTTGGTTTGTTTCATGCATGATAACTATCTCCTAGGACTTAACACAGCGAATCTCCAGGAAGTGATGTAGCGCGTATGACGGCTAAGTCATTCCTGTTTCAAAGTACAGCCATCGTGCGGACAGGTCGCGACCCGTCCCTACCATCAAGAATAGGTATAGCTGATATAACAATTCAGCCATCAACAATTTAACAATCAACATGTAAATCCATAAAAAAAACCCTATCCTGAGGAAAGGGTTTTAGTCCATCGTTCACATGAAATTCTCTAACGCAGGCGTTAGAATTTAATCAACAAGAAAATTTTTACTCCACCAGCATACTGCTGCGGTGCTGTATTACTTTAAAGCTCTCCACCATCTTCACCGATTCGTGGACGTCTTCCGTGAAAATCGCTACAAAGGACTCCGGCTCAGCGTTTTCCAGCGCATAGGCGATGGCACGCATCTCTTCCGGAATCACCTTCACTTGCTTATGTGGTGCCACGTCTTCTATACCTTGCATCATTGGCAAAGTGATCTCCTCAGGTGTCTTCCCGCGCAGGTCGTTGTCGAGGCGAATGATGATCTCGTCAAAGATCTCGCCTGCAACTCGCCCTATCTCGTAGAAATCTTCTGTCCTGCGGTCGCCAACGCCAGCGATGACACCAACCTTGCGCGTCACGTCCAGATCTTCCATAAAGCCACCGATGGCCTTCAGACCGCCCACGTTGTGTGCATAGTCCACGAGCACCTCGAAGTTCGGGAACTGGAACAGGTTCATGCGGCCCGGCGTTTTGTCCGGTGAAGGTATAAAGGTGCGCAGGCCACGCTTAATGTCTTCTATGTCAAAGTGCGATACATAGCCAGCCAACGCAGCAGCCAGTATGTTCTCTATATTAAATTTCGCTTTTCCTCCAAAAGTCAGCGGCACGTCAGCCACTCGATCTATCCGGATCTTGTAGCTGTTTTTGAAGATCGAGATATACCCGTTTTCAAAAACCGCCGCCAGTCCCCCTTTGGCAATGTGCTTGAGTATGCGCGGATTGTTTTCGTCCATACTAAAGAAAGCTACCTTACATTTCAGCTCCTCTGCCATCGCATACACCAGGTCATCATCAGCGTTCAGAATGGCGTAACCATCTTTGCTCACGCTCTTCGGGATAACCGATTTCACCTTCGCCAGGTCCTCCAGCGTATGGATGTCACGCAGACCCAGGTGGTCGGAGCTTACGTTCGTCACAATGCCAATATCGCACTGATCGAACCCAAGGCCTGAGCGCAGCAAGCCTCCCCGGGCGCACTCCAGCACTGCAAAGTTCACGGTCGGGTCCTTGAGCACAAACTGTGCACTGTAAGCCCCTGTCGTATCACCCTTCTCAAGCAGCTTGTCCTGTATGTAGATCCCCTCAGTAGTGGTATACCCAACCTGATAACCCTTGCTCTTAACCATGTGCGCAATCAGGCGTGTGGTAGTGGTCTTACCGTTGGTCCCCGTCACAGCCACAATCGGGATGCGGGCGGGCTTGCCATGCGGAAACAGCATATCGATCACCGGCTCGGCCACATTACGCGGCAAACCGTAGGTTGGCGAAATGTGCATCCTGAAGCCAGGGGCTGCATTTACCTCCAGTACAGCACCTCCTGCTTCGTTAAGCGGGATAGCAATGTCGGTTGTCATCACGTCGATGCCGCAGATATCCAGCCCCACTAGACCGGCAATTCGCTCGGCCATCAGGATGTTGTAAGGATCTACTAAGTCAGTAACGTCAGTTGCAGTGCCTCCAGTACTTATGTTCGCCGTACTTTTCAGGTATAGCACCTCCCCTTCGGGCAGAACAGACTGATTAGTAAGGTCTTTAGCCTTTAAAATATTTTTGGTGTGTTGATCAATTTTTATGCGGGTCAGAGCCTTTTCGTGCCCCACTCCCCTACGCGGGTCTTTGTTCTCCAGGTCGACCAGCTGCTTGATCGTGGAGACGCCGTCGCCGGTTATCATAGCCGGAGTGCGCTTGGCGGCTGCCACAAACTTTTTGTTTATGACCAGCAGGCGGAAGTCAAAGCCCTGAATGTAGCGCTCTACCAGCACGGCCTCCGAGTATTTCTGAGCGGCTGCCAATCCTTTGACCGCGTCTTTCCAGTTCGTGATGTTGATGGTAGCGCCTTTGCCGTGGTTGCCGTCCAGCGGCTTAAGCACCAGTGGGTACCCCAGCCTGTCCACGGCTCGCTTCAGCTCCTCCTGATCATACACAGTAGTGCCATTGGGAACAGGTATACCCGCTTCCTCGAGCAGTTCTTTGGTAGCGTTCTTGTCTCCGGCTATCTCCACGGCAAAGCAGGCAGTGCCGCAGGTCATGGTGGCCTGTATGCGCTTCTGGTTCACACCATACCCCAGCTGTATAAGCGAGTGACGGTTGAGGCGGATATGAGGTATACCGCGACTCTGCGCCTCTGATACAATAGAGTAAGTACTCGGTCCGAAATACTCGTCTTCCCGGATCTGGTGCAGCCGGTCGATGTCTTCGTCAAGTTTATACTTCTCACCTTTGATGAGCGCTTCAGTAATGCGCAAGGCAGCATGGGCCGCGTACTCACCGGCGCGCTCTTCCTGGTATGAGAAAATAACGAAATGCGTACCCTGCTCGTGGGCCATGTAACAGCGCCCGTAGCCGCTCTCCATACCGGCCTGAGTTTGTAGCTCCAGCGCGATGTGCTGCACGACGTGAGCGAAGGTAGTGCCTTCCTCCACCGATTTAAAGAAACCGCCTTCCACGCCCGCAGCAGCCCGGTGGGCATACATTTCGGGGAGCAGTCGATTGAGTCGGGTAGCGAAGCCGGGCACTTCGTGGGTAAGGGTATCAGCCAGTTCTTCCAGGTCCAGCTTGAGTACGATAATTTTGGGATGCTCAACAGACCAGAAATTTGGTCCGCGCATGATGCGCAAGTCTGTAATCTTCATGGGAATGGGTAAGCAGCTTGTTTTGCCTGTCAGCTATGTTGTAGGTGTTGAGAGATACAGCAATAGTAGAATTGCCTGCTTGCAATACGTTATACGTTGACAAAGGATATAGCCGCTTTTGAAAATTTAGTACGCTTGAAAGGAAGCTATTCGGAATTAGCTACTTAGGTACAGGAAAGCGTTCAGACAGGTTGGAAAGCTTAGTTGAGTGCTTTGGGAATGATTGTCATCCCCCTACCCCCTTCGAAGGGGGACTCTTGCTATATCTGCCACATTACAGGTATAAGCCTTGTAGCATCTGTCACGTAACACTGGCAGGTATAGCAAGACTAACTCGCACCCTAGCTATGAAACAAGCAGCGGCGCCGTGTGCGCTTTTCGGCGCTCCACTGTTCGAGCGTTCAGCGAGTTTGGAGCGTCTTGATTTTTTTGCTTACTTTTTTCATCAAGGAAAAAAGTAAGGCCCGCCCGGCCAGGGCATAAGGTGCCCGCCTGGCTAAGGCAATCTATGAAACAGGTCAGGTTGCTATACCTTCAGCCACCGCTTTGCAAAAAGCAAACTTCCTCAAGAAGGAGAGGACAAAAAAAATCGCCCGGTCATGTATACAGACCGGGCGATCAAGAAGAGGTAACGAGCGGATTCGAACCGCTGTAGCAGCTTTTGCAGAGCTGAGCCTAGCCACTCGGCCACGTTACCCTGATTGGAGTGCAAATATAAGCAGAGAAGTATGCTTGTCAAACAATCAGGTCATATTTTTTAAACGCCAATAGGTATAGCGTTCATAATAAGCCCCTTATTTTTCAATACAACTGTTGCGATTTCTATTTTGGTAGCGGTGCTCCTACAGGTATAGCGCAATCGTGACCTGGCTGACCGTGCGGCGGGTTGGTACCGGCAGCAACAGAACCAGACACTTGTGGCTGGAAGGCAGGCTGCGGTGCAGTCAATTTAGGCTGTGCCGGCAAATCAAGCGGAGCGCCCACTTCGATGTCGCAGCGGTGACCAGGCTGGCCGTGCGCAGGATTCAGGGCTACAGTACCCGCTGGAGTAGCTGTTGCAGCGTTCGTGTTAGCTGGCGCGGTAGTTGGCTGGGTTGTAGCTGTTTCAGCTTTTTTATTGTCTTCTGAGCAAGCGCTAAAACCGATCAGGGCAGCAGCCAGCAGTACGTTAACGGTGGTTTTCATGCAATGATTTAATAAGGTGTGCGGCCTTCTGCACCTGCCATCCATTTGGCAGACCAGGGCGCTTTTGTTACAACCGACAAGCTACCAAAAAGGTGCCGCAAAACCAAAATCCATCCGACATACGGTCAATTCTGCCTGTCTAAAAACTCCTTCTGCGTACCATAACTTTATCACTCCTTTCCGGGTATATTCAGGAAAACCTCTATGCGCTTCCGCCTTTGTCCGGAACACGCGCTGCCTGACTGCCGTACCCGGACTTGTTAAGGCTGCTCGCATAGCACTTATCCATTACAATAACACATTATAAATCCAGGCCGTATCAGCCAGGCAGCGGTGCAGAAGGAAACAGGTAACGTCCTTAAGACTTCAGAGCCGTATTTGATTATCGTTATGAACAGACTTCTATTCTTAGACGCTTTAAGGGGCATTGCCGCACTCTCAGTGGCCCTTTTCCACTATACTTCCGTTTACCGCAGCCTTTACGGCCACAGCTTCTCCCCTGCTTTCGACTTCGACTACGGTTTGTTTGGGGTGGAGCTCTTCTTTATGATCTCAGGCTTTGTGATCTTCTTCAGTTTCGACAGGATCAAGAGCGGAAGTGAGTTTCTCTTTAACCGCAGCATCCGGCTTTACCCGACTTACTGGTTCAGCATGATCACAACTTTCGTGGTGGTACAAACATTTGGCCTGCCCGGCTTAGAGACCACCTTCACCGACATGCTCGTTAACCTGACCATGTTCCAGAAGCTGGCCCGCGTACCAGATGTGGACGGAGTATACTGGTCGCTGTTTTCGGAGTGGATGTTCTACCTGATGATGCTTGGCCTGTTCATGACCAATAACCTGAAGCGTATTTTGTGGGTGGGTCCGGTATGGGTGCTGCTGAGCCTGGTGCACAAGTATGGCGTTAGCTTTGGTCCGGTCGGTGCCATCCTGAACCTATACCATGGCGTGTTCTTCTATGCGGGCATCCTCTTTTACCTGCTTATGAAGCAGCCCGAAAAACGGAACATTGTACTTGCTCACCTGCTCTTCTGTATCGCCGTGATTGTGGCGATATACCTGCCGGAAGGTCTTCCGCATACGCTCGTGGTTATTTCCTTCTTCGGGGTATTTTACCTGGGGTTGATTGGCAAGATGGACTTCCTGGTGAACAAGGTGCTGCTCTTCCTGGGCAGTATCTCCTATGCACTCTACCTGATCCACCAGTTTGTAGGTTATGTGATCATCAACGAGACGAAACACTTGTTCGGCGATAGCCTGCTGGTGATCGTGCCACCACTTGCCATCACACTTACAGCGGCCTGGCTGATTACAGCCTATGTTGAAAAGCCGGTCGTAAGCAGACTCAAAAGCTGGTACAAACAACGGTCAGGCCATACTTTGCCACAGGAGAAGAAAGTACCCGTCAGTGGATTTGCTAAGCCCGAAACTGCCCCTACTAAATAGGTATAGTCGGTCAGAGCTAAACTCCAGGCTGGCTATAAGCTACCGCTATTTCTGCACCTAACCGGGCATTGTGCCTGATCAGCGCGATATTGGCTTCGAGGCTTTCGCCCTGGCTATGCTCAGCAATATACTTTAATAGAAAAGGAGTAACGGCCTTGCCCTTGATATGCTGCTGTGCGGCGGCGTGCAAGGCCTGGGTGATATACCATTCCATTTCAGGCGCCGGCACTTCAAACTTTTCAGGTATGGGATTCGCTATCAGTGCAGCTCCATCCAGTCCCAACTCCCATTTGATGCGTAACAGGCTCGCAATTTCCCGGGCAGAGTCCAGTCGCAGTGGCGAGGCAAAACCGCTCTGGCGGGAGTAAAAGCTGGGGAAGGCATCCTGGCCGAAAGTAACAACCGGTATCCCTTTCGTCTCAAGATATTCCAGGGTCAGCCCTATATCCAAGATCGACTTCACGCCCGCTGATACCACCGCTACGGAGGTCTGCCCCATTTCGGTCAGGTCTGCCGAGATATCCATGGTGGTCTCTGCTCCCCTATGCACACCCCCGATCCCGCCTGTAACAAACACCCGTATACCTGCCATAGCGGCAATGCGCATAGTGGCAGCGACCGTTGTAGCGCCATCGGTTTTCTGACTGATGACGTAAGGCATATCCACCAGGCTCACCTTCCAGACATCCTTCGCCTGGCCCAGGTGCTCGATCTGCTGCTTCGTAAGGCCTATGCAGCACTTGCCGTCTAGTATAGCAATGGTAGCAGGTATAGCACCCGCTCCCCGAACCACCTCCTCAACCTCCAGGGCCGTCTGCACATTTTGCGGGTAAGGCATACCGTGGGCGATGATCGTAGACTCAAGGGCCACGACAGCTTTGCCTTGAGCCAGGGCCTGCTGCACTTCGGGGAGTATTTGGAGGTAAGGGTTCATGGGGTTGGTGATTCTTTCGCTACGGTTCTTAAAATTGACAGATTAACTCAGATCAGTCTTTTATGCTTATACCTGATCGGGTAATCAAGAAATTGGTAAAAACGGCACGTATAGCAATCTAGCGGTTCGTTGTATTGTCTTTGCCCTCGTAAATCAGCTGTACCACCCCGGATCTAAACCTGTTTACCTCTTTCAGATCAAGGTTTATTCTTTCTTTCAATTCTTGAAAAAGGGGTTTACCCGCCCCTAAAACGGTAGGGTGCACGGAAATCCGGTAAATATCGATTAACCCATGCTGTATAAAAGTTGTTATAAGTTTTGCGCCACCATACAGCCAGATGTCTTTGCCGTCCTGCTTTTTGATCTCGGCAATCTTTTCGGGTATACCTGAGGAAATAAAAGTGACATCTCCGTCCTGTTGCTCTTTGCTGGTGAAAACCACCTTCTTCTTAGAATGAACAGCCGTCCAGATGGCCTTCTCCGTTTCGCTTGCGTTGGGTTCTGGCTCAAAGTTGCCCCACATCTCATAGCTCACCCGGCCATAGAGTATGGTGTCTATACCTGCCAGAAAGCCTTGGAAGTCCATGTCCTCATCCATGACACACCAATCGACTTCGCCATTCGGTCCTTCAATGTATCCGTCGAGGGTTATAGCCAGGTCTAAAATTACTTTTCGCATAGGTTGGAGGTGTTGCACTATGTTGGGTAAGGCTATTTAAAGTGAACGTGCTTAGCTACTTTATAGGTGTTGTTGGCAGCTGTGTCTATTTTCTTTTGTTTCTTGACGAGATTTCAGGTACACTATTTCCAGGTCTTAGTTCTGTAACTATACTTGCTTGAGGGTAATATCTTTTAATCAAATGTCTAACAGGAGTCCCAGTCTCTTTACTTTCATTAAAAAGATTTTCGAGAGTTTCTTCAGACATTGTTTCACCTTCAGGCATTTGTATTAAGGTACTTGTGTGGAAAGGTGCATTATCCCAATCATCGGTTCTCTTCATTAAACTATCAACCTCTTCTAAGAATTCTTCATCTTCCAAAATAGACATTCCTGCTCCATAAGTATTTTTCCACAATACCTTGTCGGAAGCTTCTTCAACTAATCTAAACATAAAAACATCTTGGTCAGACAAAGGAATATGAAAGTCGTTGAATTTTAGAAAAACGTATCCATCAACTGTCATTTGGAGATGGAAATGTGGGAAGTCAGCATTTTTTGAGTTAGAGTGTCCTTGCCTGTCTGTTTTTCCAATATTTATTGACCATTCAATATTTTTATATCTCACAGTATATTCTGTGATTTTGGCGGGGTTCATTTCATCTTTTAAATCATTGATGTTTTTTAGTGGAACTTCAAGATTTGCAATCCACCTGATATAACTGTCAAATTGAAAAAAACCAATTGGTTGAACCAAGTATTTCTCAAAGTGCTTCTTCTTGATTCCTTTAGGTTTTAGAAACCAGTGGAAGCAAGGATTACTTTCCTCAAAAAAATCGAGAGGTTGGGTACAAAGTGAACAGATTCCCTTTTTATAAGCTGCCTTAAATTCTTCGTATACCTTCCGATTTTCTTCAAGCTGCCGCTTATTTCCTTCTTCAATTTGTTCAGGAGTTAAGCTGTCAATGAATTCTCTTATATTCATTTTTTATTACATTACTGCTAGCAGGAGTACCTACTCCTACTATCTGAACTATGTGTGGAATTAGAAAGCCGTTAACAGAAGACCTCCTTCCATCACAGGTATAGCATTAAGCTAATATAACATATATTTACCGAAAGTCTTATCGGCACACGCCATTTTTAAAGTATAGCTAACAGACTAACATAAAACAAAAAAGGCCCCGGATCTCTCCGAGGCCTTTCATTATAGGACAAACTTAGTACTAAGCGTTGTTCTCTTCTTCAGCAGACTCGTCATCAGAACCTTTTGCCTTTTTAGCAGCAGCAGCTTCCAACTTCTTCACGCCAGCTTCTTTCTCGTTCTCCAGCATCTGCTCTTTCAGGGCAGAAAGTGCGTCCAGGTCACCCAAGGTAGACTTGTTCTCAGCTTCTTTCTGAACTTTTGGAGCTTTCTCCTTCTTCTCACCACCGGCAGCAGGTGCAGCTTTCTTAGTGGCCTTCGCGATACGTGCGTTGTCAGCCTCAGAGTAAGTAGCAGTGTGCGACAGGATGATCTTACGGTCGTCCTTAGAGAATTCAGTTACACGGAAGTCAAGGCTCTCACCAGCTTCTACCTGTGAACCGTCTTCTTTCTGCAGACCTTTAGGGAATGAGAAACCTTCGATGCCGTATGGCAGCTCCAGTGTAGCGCCTCTGTCTGACTTCTCAAGTACAGTAGCTTTGTGTACTGAACCTACGTTGAATACAGACTCGAACGTATCCCAAGGGTTCTCCTCCAGCTGCTTGTGACCAAGAGCAAGTCTTCTGTTAGCTACGTCAAGCTCCAGAACAACTACGTCGAGGTTTTCACCAACTTTCACGAACTCAGATGGGTGCTTGATCTTCTTAGTCCAAGACAGGTCAGATACGTGTACCAGGCCATCAACACCTTCTTCCAGCTCCAGGAACAGACCGAAGTTTGTCAGGTTACGAACTACGCCAGTGTGCTTCGTGCCAACTGCATATTTCGTGATAACATCTTCCTTCGTCCATGGATCTTCAGTAAGCTGCTTGATACCAAGTGACATCTTACGCTCTTCGCGGTCAAGTGTCAATACAACTGCCTCAACCTCGTCGCCTTGCTTGATGAAGTCTTGTGGGTTGCGCAGGTGCTGTGACCATGACATTTCAGAAACGTGGATCAGACCTTCAACGCCTGGCATCAGCTCAAGGAATGCGCCGTAGTCAGCTACGTTAACGATCTTACCTTTTACTCTAGAACCAACTTCAATTTCAGCTGGAAGAGCATCCCATGGGTGCGGAGTAAGCTGCTTCATGCCAAGAGAGATACGCTTCTTGTCATCATCGAAGTCAAGCACTACCACGTTCACCTTCTGGTCAAGGTTCAATACTTCTTCTGGGTGATTAATACGTCCCCAAGAGATATCTGTGATGTGAAGCAGACCGTCTACGCCACCAAGGTCGATGAACACACCGAAGTTTGTCATGTTCTTGATAACACCTTCCAGAACCTGACCTTTTTCCAGGTTGTTCAGGATGGCTGCACGCTGCTGCTCCAGGTCTTTCTCGATAAGTACTTTGTGAGATACAACCACGTTGTCGAAAGCGGCGTTGATTTTCACAACTTTCACTTCCATTTTCTTACCAACGAACACGTCGAAGTCACGGATCGGCTTCACGTCGATCTGAGAACCTGGCAAGAAGGCTTCAACACCGTAGAGGTCCATGATCAGACCACCTTTGGTTCTTCTCTTCACTACACCCTCCAGAACGTTGTCGTTCTCAAGTGCGTCATAGATCTTAGCCCAGGCAGATACAATCTTCGCTTTCTTGCGAGAAAGGATCAGCTGACCGTTCGGGTCTTCCTGGTCTTCGATGAATACTTCAACCTCGTCACCAACTTTCAGTTCAGGAAGATCTCTGAATTCTGAAACTGGCACCAGGCCGTCAGATTTGAAACCGATGTTCAGGATCACGTCACGATCAGTGATGCCTACCACGATTCCTTTAACAACCTCCTGCTCCTGTACGGTAGTCAGGGTGTCGTCATACATTTTTTCCATTTCAGCGCGCTCTTCTTTGCTGTAGCCGCCACCGAAACCTTGAGACTCAAACTTGTCCCAATCGAAATTTTCTGGAGAATTACTCATAATGTTTTACTGCTCTGGAGAAGCCACCGACTTAGAGCAATAGGCCGGTTTGGTTTGGTTTTACATTTCCCCGAACGCAGTGCCGGGGCCATTCACTCGAATGAAGGGGCAAAAGTAAGGAATACTTAGAAATAATGCTAGTATATAGAAGAGATTTTGCAAAAGAAACGACAGGTGTAAGTGCTTGATACAGAAGGCACACGTCCCTGTATCTACTTCATCACTCACCTACCACAGCAGCAGGTATAGCTCTACCCTTAGTCAGCCAACAGCCATTCATCTATCCTATCAATTTAACAAAACCAAGACAGACGCTGACCGAGTTACAGGTAGAGATTATCTTAGTGCTTCCTCCTTATAGGTATACAGAATAGTTAAAACAGTCGGAAGCCCCCTTATTCTAGTGGAAAATCCATCCTGATCAAGCAGAAGCAAGCAGCACAATTTAGCATCTTCAACTTATCATACAGACACTAACACAGCACAACCTGATGATTAACATCTTATCAAAAACTAACTAAATATATTAGCAACCATATATTACTACTTCTTGGCTATCTTCAGGTAGATCTGCCAGTCCTCATTAGAGTCGTTCAGGTGCTGTTGCAGGAAGGTATAGAGGGAGGGTCTGGAGGGGTGGCGGTGCAGCTTGAGGCCGGCTTCTTCGGGGGTTCGGTCGCCTTTGCGAGAATTGCACCTGGAGCAGGCCGTGACGATATTCTGCCAACTGGTCTCCCCTCCCCTGGAGCGTGGTAAGAGGTGGTCCAGGGTCAGGTTACGGGAAGTACCGCAGTACTGGCAAAGGAAGTTGTCGCGACGCAGCACATTGTGCCTGCTGAGGGCTATACCGTAGTATGGCACCTTCACGTAGCGTTGCAGCCGGATGACAGAAGGAACAGGATAAGAAGTGCTGACCGTACGCAAAACAGCGCCATTGGCTTTAGAAATAAGCTCTGCCTTTTCGAGATAGACAAGCAAAAAGGCCTTGGTCACCGTGCAGACGGCGATTGCGCTGAAGTCTTGGTTCAATATCAGCACTTTGTCTCTCATGACCATTCTTTGAACTTTTGCTATAGCTTCTACGAGAATTAACCAACTCGTTATAGCCTAAGTTCAAAGAAAAATGCTGAGAATCAGGAAAAAATGCGCTTGATGATACGTAGTTTATGGGAGTAACGCTTGCGCTCGGCATTGTAAATACCATTGTGGTCGAGGGTGTCGATGCGGATCTCGCCATGGGCGTGCATGATCTGCTGCCCTTCCAGCATGATGCCTACGTGGGTAATACGACCTTCTTCGTTGGCGAAATAAGCCAGATCGCCTGGTTGAGTCTGCGTAGCAAAGTGCACTTCATCGCCCACCGCTACCTGCTGGCTCGCGTCACGTGGCAATTGATAGCCGCAAAGGCCGTATACCTGCTGCGTAAAGCCCGAACAGTCGATCCCGAACATAGACTTACCACCCCACAGATAGGGCGCTTTCAGGAAGCCCATGGCCAGTTTGGCAAGCTGAGCCGTTGTAACCAGTACAGCAGGGTTCGTGGCCCGGCCGCTGTACTGATAGCTTTGACCATCAATACGCAGGCTCATGCCGTCAAAAAAGGGCAGGTAAGCCCCTATCCCTACCGGAATACGCATATCGGAACTGCTCACCACCTGCACAATATCCAAAGCCCTAGGGTGCTGCGCCGCCTTCCACTCACTGTAGTAACTCGCGGAGACTGACACATACTGCTTATAGTCTATCCAGCCGATATATCCATCCGAAGCCAGTTTCACCTGCACCCAGTTTTCTTGCTTGCTGAGCACCTCCAGACACTCCCCAAAGAGCACCTGTGTCACCATTTCCGCCTTGTCAGAAGGCTCAGCGCGCATCGGCACCAGACTGAGCATGCATATTCCGTAGTCCATTTTTGATTGAGTGAGTTGGTGAATGCCTGAGTTAGTGATTTTTGAATGAGTAGTTGAGTGATCTGGCAATTATTGACTGAGCGGATGGGTGATTCATGCTGGTGATTGAATAAATTTCTTGATTGTAGACCTTGTAGGAGCTTCTTTTCCAACGAAAAATATCAAACACCCACCTAACCAATTGCAAATTCAAAATTAAAAATCACTCATTTACCAACTCACTCATTCACTCAATTCCCTAATATCCACTTCGGTCAAGTTCGCGTTTTATGTCCTTTGCCTTGATGTCTTCCCGCTTGTCGTGCAGCTTCTTACCGCGTGCCAGTGCAACCTCTACTTTAGCGAATCCGCGTTCGCTGATGAACATCCGCGTTGGTATCATTGTCACGCCTTGCTCCTGCACGCCCTTCTCCAGTTTCTTGAGTTCGCTCTTGTTTACGAGGAGTTTGCGCACGCGCATCGGCTCGTGGTTAAAGTGCGTACCTTCCGTGTAGGTGGAGATATGCACGTTGTGCAGGTATAGCTCGCCGTTGTGCAGCACGCAGTAGCCGTCCTGCAGGTTTACCTGGCCTTCCCGGATCGATTTGATCTCGGTGCCTTTGAGCATGATGCCTGCCGTATACTTGTCCAGAAACTGGTACTCAAAAGAAGCCCTGCGGTTCTGGATGTTGACGTGCTTCTTGATTCTGTCTTTATCTTTTGCTTTCGTCATGCTATTTCGTTGGAGCCAGTATACTGGCCAATTTTTCTTTCATTAAAATCTTCTGCCCGGTCTCACCATCTGCCACCAGCCTGTCCCCTACCCGGGCTTCAAAGCTACAAATCACATTGTTGGCATCCTGCGACTTCAGGTAAGCCGTTATTTCGATCACATCCCCCTCAAAAGCCGGGCTTTTATGATTGATAGTCAGAAATGTACCTACACCCTCTTCATCCTCATCTTTCATCTCCAATACAAACAAGCGCCCTGCCCACTCAGCCGCCTGAGCCAATGAAAAGGTACTGCAAACCGCATGCACCAGTCCATCATCAAAACGAGCAAAGTCCGCCTCTGTTACCGTTTTGCGGTATACCTTGCTGTCGCCGGTTTGGAAGGGGTTCTTCATTTTTGAATTAGTGATTGAGTGAGTTAGTGATTATGGGTATTGTTAAATGGATGATTGTTGATTAACAGGATTTGAAGATCCACAGGATTGAGATAGCTGAACAATCGATATTGAGAATCCTGTTAATCCTTATAATCCTGAAAATCCTTGGGGTAGGGGCCCTATATAAAGATTCAGACAAATTATACCTGTGCACGATTCGGACAGTTTGCGACCTGTCCCTACAGTATACCCTCTCAAACTCCTCAACTCCCAAAATATCAAACCCCCAAACCTCTAAAACTTCATCCTCGGCTCAGGGCTCACATACTGATCAGCAAAGTCACCTTTAAGATACTGGTAATGAGCCGTTATAGCAATCATACCTGCATTATCGGTACAATACTGAAAAGCCGGGATGTAGACGTTCCAATCGTACTTTTTGGCGTAGTCCTGCAGGGCCTCGCGAAGGCCGGAGTTGGCAGACACGCCACCAGCGATAGCCACTTCTTTTATACCCAGGTCCTTTGCCGCCAACACCACTTTCTTCAGCAGGGTCTTGATCAGGGTATACTGCACGCTGGCGCAGATATCAGCCAGGTTCTCCTGTACGAAGTTCGGGTTGTCTTTCGTTTTATCTTTAAGGAAGTAAAGCACGGAGGTTTTGATGCCGCTGAACGAAAAGTCGTAGCCGGGCATATTGCCTACCGGGAACTCGAAGGCCTTTGGGTTACCCTGTGCCGCCGTCTTGTCGAGCATGGGTCCACCCGGATAGGGCAAGCCGAGCATTTTAGCGGTCTTGTCAAAGGCCTCCCCTACAGCATCGTCTGTGGTCTGGCCAATAATCTCCATGTCCAGGTGGTCTTTTACGAGCACAACCTGGGTATGGCCGCCGCTCACAGTCAGGCACAGGAACGGAAAATTGGGTTTTGGATCATCGATGAAGTGCGCCAGGATGTGCGCCTGCATGTGGTTTACATCAATAAGGGGGATGTTGAGGCCCAGCGCAAACGACTTGGCAAATGAGCTGCCTACCAGCAAAGCACCCAGCAAGCCCGGGCCGCGGGTAAAAGCCACTGCATTTAAGTCAGTTTTGTTTACATTTGCTGTACTCAAGGCCTGCTGTACCACCGGAATAATGTTCTGTTGGTGTGCTCGCGACGCAAGCTCCGGCACAACACCGCCGTATTTTTCGTGAACGGCCTGAGTAGCAATAACATTTGACAAAACCTTGCCGCCACGTATAACCGCAGCAGAGGTTTCGTCGCACGAAGATTCAATTGCTAAAATTGTAGGTTCAATCATCTTTTGGAAAAAGAACAGTCCATAAATTACTTCAAAGTTATAGGAAAAGCCATTCTAAAAATAGTTTTGGCCTTAATCCTGTTGCTTTTGGTGGCATTTGCGGTTGTTTTTGTGGCCATTCGCTACCCAGGGGTGCAAACCAAGGTCGCCCAGAAAGCAGCCGAGTACATCTCCCGTACCATTGATCACGAAGTCACGATCGGGCGTGTGGATATCGAGTTTTTCAGCAACGTGATTCTGGAACAGGTGAAGGTGCTCGATTACCGGGGTGAGGAGCTCTTTTACGTAGGTCGGGCCGAGGCAGACATCAGCCTGTTCTCTATCTTCCGGCCAAACACCCTGGGTATAGCCACGCTGGAGCTGCAGGAGCCACGGGCTAACCTGGTGCAGTACGAGGGCACCGATTCCCTCAACCTATCCACCTTCATCACTTCACTCGGCAATCTGATCACTAAAGACACGACCAAGGCTTCCCAACCCTTCGAGTTCTCGATCGATGAACTGATCATCAAAAACGGCGCCTTTACCTACGACGACTTCAACCGTGCCCCCACCGACTACGGCATCGACTACTTTCACCTGGGTATAGACAGCATCTCGGCACGCTTTACGGAGTTTGAGCCCGGCGACACCCTTAAGGTCCGGGTAACAGACCTGACTGCTTTCGAACGTCCGTCCGGTATACGGCTGCACAATCTCGATGTGTTGATGACCTATGCTTCTACCTTCTGGGAATGGGACGAGCTCGACCTGCGAGTGAACGAAAGCAATGTGCAGGAGTACATCCGCTTTGATTATAACCGTTTTGGCAACTTCTCCGACTTTATCGATAGCGTGACGATGACGGCCCGTGTGAAGGACTCGCGGGTGTATTCCCGTGACATTGCCCTCTTTGCCCCACAGATCAAAGACTACAATGAGAATGCCTACATCGCATCGGGGGAATTTGAAGGTCGTGTAGCGGAGTTCGTGGCGACCAACCTGGATGTAAAGTATGGGCAGAACACCCACATTGTAGGCACCATGAACGTGGATGGCCTGCCTAACTGGGGTGAAACCTTTGCCAACATCCGCCTTCAGACCTCTACGCTTAATGCCGATGACATCAAGCAGTTTCTGCCTGCCGATGCCTATACCATCGCCTCCCGCTTAGGAACAGTGAAGATCGACGGGCGCTTCCTGGGTTTCTACAATGACTTTGTGGCCAATGGCAGTTTTGCTACGGCGCTGGGCAATGTGCAGTCCGACATCAACATGAAGATAAACCGGAGCAACAATGCCTCCTCTTACCGTGGTCGACTTAAAACACAGAATTTCAACATCGGTCGCCTGATAGGCAATGCGGACGTTATCAAAACGATCACCATGGATGGTCGTGTTGTGGGATCTAGCTTTACACTGGAAGATGCCCGCATGGAGATCAACGCAGATATTGCACAGCTTCACCTCCTTGATTATAACTACCGCAACATCCGCACGGACGGCACCCTGAGCCGCCAGCGTTACGAGGGTCGCTTTGCCATTGCTGACCCGAACCTCGTCTTTACGGCCAATGGCGAAGTGAACCTGGCAAATAACAACCAGGCTTTCAACCTGAGGGCTGATCTGGACAAAGCCGACCTGAAAGCGCTACGCATTTCGGATAAGTCGGTGATCGTACAGGCCAATGCTGACCTCAATTTCCGCGGCCTCCGACTTGATGACTTTGAGGGCACCGCCTTCTTTGACAGTGCCGCCGTCACTTACGAAGGCCAGCGTGTCGCCCTCGACACGATCCGGGTACAGTCACGTATCGGTGAGGGTATACGCAGTCTTACGCTCCGCTCTACCCCACTGGCCTTGCGCGTGAGCGGTGACTTTGATTACTCCGTCCTGATAGACGATCTGAAGCAACTGGTGCAGGAGTACCAACTGAACTTTGAGAGTAACGATGCCGCCACAGCTGCTTATTATAGCCGCAAGCGGCCCTCTAACCGTCCCGAATATAGCCTCGACTATGATCTATACCTGCGGCGGGTCAATCCGCTTATCCATTTATTTGTGCCAGAGCTTACTGTTTCTGACTTCTCAAAGTTGGAGGGCACTTTCCGGCATGGCAATACAGTTATCCTAACATCCTATGCGCAGATAGACACGATCCTGTATGATGATGTAACACTATACGAGAATGACATAGAGCTTAGTACCTCCAAGCTGCAAAACAGTCCGGATGTGCTGGCCAGTGCCCAGTTTACCTCCGAAAAGCAGGTACTTCCTTCCGTGGGTGAAACAGAGCGCCTCCTGCTGGAAGCGATCTGGAGTGAGCGCACGATCGGGTTTTATACCAACCTGCTGCAACCCGCTTTTAACAACCAAGCCACCGTGGTTGGCGACATTAATTTCCTCCAGGACCGCCTACAGGTGGTATTTGGCAGATCCAATATTACCCTTCGCGAAACTCCATGGGCTTTCCAACCGGGCAGTATGGTGTACATCAGCGAGAACGGAAAGCGCTTTGATTTTGAAGAACTGATTCTTTCCAACCAGGATCAGATCATCCGGGTAGACGGCGCCATCGGTCAGGACCCAGGTAGTACGCTGGTGGCCAGCATCAAGAACTTTGACCTCCGCAACCTCAACCCGCTCATGCCCGAGCAGATCAGAGGTACCCTGAATGCTGAACTGACGGCACAGGATGTTTATAATAATGCCCTTCTGAACGCAGGCATGCGCGTCGACTCGTTCTACCTCGACAATGTATTGATCGGCGACATCCGGGGCAAGGGCGACTGGAACAATGAACAGCAGCAGATGGTGGTCGATGTGGACGTAGAACGGAACAGCAAGAAAGTATTAACACTGACAGGCAACTACTATCCCCGTGCCGAAGAAGAGCAACTGGATATGCTGGCCGTGCTGGACGAGACCCAGCTCAAGATTGTGGAGCCGATCCTGAAACCGATCATGTCGCAGCTGGAGGGAACCATGGAGGGGCGCATCCGGGTGCTCGGCAAGTTGTCGGCACCGATCCTGACTGGCTCTGTCATGGTTACCGGCGGTCAGTTCCGCTTCGATTACCTTGGCACCACCTACCGATTCTCCGACCGGGTCTACTTCGGGGCCAATAGCATTAGCTTCCGCAATGCGCAGCTGCGTGACCTATATGGTAATGTAGGCACTGTGACAGGCGGCATCGCCCACGATGGCTTCCAGAACATGGTGCTCGACCTGAATGCCCGCTTCCGGAACCTCATGATCCTGAACACGACTTACGAACAAAACGAACTCTACTATGGTACCGCCTTTGGCACCGGTACAGCCAGCGTGCTGGGTCCTGTGGACAACCTGAAGATAGACGTGAACGCCCGAAGCGACGCCAACACCCGTATTGTTGTGCCGCTTGACAACCAGACCGACCTGGCCCGCAAAGACTTTATCCGTTTTGTAAACCGCAACATCAGCGACTCAACCGGTGTGGCCGTGGCAGTGGAAGAGCAGCGGGTTGACCTTTCTGGCATTAACATGAATTTTGACCTGGACGTGACTGATGACGCCTATTTCGAGATCATCATCGACCGGCAGACAGGTGACGTGATCCGGGGTTCAGGTAGCGGACAAATCCAAATGACGATTGACACCCGGGGCGAGTTTAATATGTATGGCAACTTTGAGATTGCCAATGGCGCCTATAACCTTAACCTACTGGAGGGGGTGGTATCACGTGAATTCCGGGTGACGCCTGGAGGTACTCTGTCCTGGAACGGCGACCCGCTGGAAGGCATCATGGACCTGCGTGCCACCTATACTCAAAGCGCATCCTTAGCCGATATTATGACCAACCGAGGCGAAAGCGATTTAACATCTGCTCCGCAAGGTCGCTACCCGGTAACGGCGATTGTTGATCTGAAAGGTCCTATACTGACACCCGAAATTCGGCTGGGCCTGGACTTTGAGAGTATGCCGGCCAATGCCCGCCTGCAGCTTGACCCTATCATTGCAGCTATCCGCAACGATGAAAATGAATTGAACAGACAAGTGTTCAGCTTACTTGTACTGCGCAGGCTGGCCCCTATTGGCATGTTTGCCTCTTTTGACAATGCTGGCGTTTCAGCAGTGGGCGGTAGTTTGGGAAGCTTGCTCACAGGGCAACTCAGCGGCCTGCTCAACTCCATAGACAGCAATCTGGAGGTCGATATCGGCCTGGGTGATGTGAGTCAGGATGCGCTCTCCACTTTGCAACTGCGCCTGAGCTATACCTTCTTTCAGGGGCGCCTGCGGGTAAGTAGCCAGACAGGTATAGGCGCAGCCGCACAGTCCGAGCAGGCTGGTGGCAACAACCGAAGCTCTTATCAGGGTAACTGGTCCATCGAGTACTACATCACACAGAGCGGCGAGTTGAGAGCCCGACTGGAGTATAACACCCTGCCTGAAAACTACCGCACCCGGGTTTCGAATACGCAGCGCCTTAGCTTACTGCACACAAAGCGCTTCGACAATCTGCGGGAGCTCTTTGGCCGGGATCGGGATGCACGCCGCGAGCGCCGACGCGAGCAGCGGGAAACACCCATCATCCTCGACTCCGACCCACGCATGAATCTGTAAAGCCCGGAACACTAGCCGGGCTTTTTGCATTAGCTGGCCGGAAGCACCTCATATTTAAATAATATTTCTATTTTTGCACGGAAGCGTATCGTATGGCAACAACTACCCCCAAGACAGTCAAGAAGAAGAAGCTCGGTAATTACCCGCATGCCATGGTGGTGTTCTCCATCTCCCTGGCTTTGTTTGTAATTGGCCTGTTTGGCATGCTGCTGATTCATGCTGGCAAGCTCTCCGACATTGTGAAAGAAAGCATTGAAATGCAGGTATACCTGGATCGTGATCTGACACAGGTACAGCTGGACCGCTTGCAGAAGACACTGGCTGCGAAAGAGTACGTGGCTTATAAGGGAGACACAGCTCAGGTTCGGTTCCTTTCAAAAGAAGAGGGTGCCAAGGCCTTTCTCGAAGAGACCGGTGAAGACTTCATGGCCTTTTTGGGAGATAACCCACTTCGTGACACCTATGTGCTCCGCATCAATGCCGAGAGCTCCAGTTCAGCCCAGCTTAAAGGTATAAAAAACGACATCGAAGGTATAGAGGGGGTGTATGAAGTACAGTATGTGGAGAGCCTGATCGAGTCTATTAACAGCAATATTCAGAAAATCAGCATCCTGCTGATCGCATTTGCAGGTATACTGGTACTGGTGGTGATTATCCTGATCAACAACACCATCAAACTTGCCTTGTACTCCCAGCGATTCCTGATCCGGAGTATGCAATTGGTGGGTGCTACCTCTTTCTTTATTCAGCGACCTTTTCTTAACCGCGCCGCATTTCAAGGCATCATAAGTGGCATTGTTGCATCTGTTTTGCTTTTTGCGTTGATGCAGTATGCTTACCGTGAGATTACAGAACTGAGTCTGCTTAAAGACGAAGAGCAGATGTACATGCTCATGATCGCCCTGATCGTATTGGGTGCCGTAATCGGTTTCCTGAGCTCTTACCGCGCCGTACGCAAGTACCTGCGCCTTTCACTTGACGAATTATATTAATATGGAAAATAAGAACAAGCTTGCCTTTGGCAGAAAGAACTACATCCTGATGCTGGTGGGCATTGCCGTGCTGGCAGTTGGTTTTATCATCATGACGCTCGATGACGAGCAGTATGGCCTCGGCTTTATGGGTATCACATTGGGCCCGATCGTGGTCATGGCCGGCTTTGTGATCGAGCTGTTTGCGATCATGGTGAAAGATAGAACACACGAAAACACAGAAGAGTAGTTAGATGAGTGAATGGCAGGCTATCATTTTAGCCATAGTTGAAGGACTTACCGAATTTTTGCCTGTATCCTCTACAGGTCACATGATCATTGCTTCGGCCCTGATGGGTATAAACGAGCTTCCGATCACCAAGATATTTGCCGTAAACATTCAGTTTGGTGCTATCCTGTCGGTGGTGGTGCTGTATTGGAAGCGCTTTCTCAACAGTTTTGAGTTTTATCAGAAACTGATCTTTGCCTTTATACCTGCGGCAGTCATTGGCTTCCTCCTCAACGACGTAATCGACGCGATGCTGGGCAGTGTGTTTATCACAGCTGTGATGCTGGTGGCTGGCGGTGTGGTACTGCTCTTCGTGGACAAGTGGTTCGCCCATGCCCAGGAAAACAAGATCACCTATAAGAATGCGCTTGTTATCGGTTTCTTTCAGTGCATTGCTATGATTCCGGGCGTTTCGCGCTCTGCAGCTTCTATTATCGGTGGCCTTACCCAAGGCATCAACCGCAAGGCGGCAGCTGAATTCTCCTTCTTTCTGGCGGTACCTACTATGCTGGCAGCAGCGGGTTATAAGCTGGTAAAAGACCTGCTCAAGCTTGAGATCTCAGACATCGTCACCTTCGACCTCGTAAAAATCAGAAACAGCTTCGACGTCATCACAGCCGATGATCTGCGCCTGTTGCTTATCGGCAATGTGGTTGCTTTTATAGTGGCTATGATTGCGATCAGGTTCTTCATCAACTTCCTGACCAAGTATGGCTTCAAGATGTTCGGGTATTACCGTATAGCACTAGGTATAGCCTTGCTGGCACTGCTGGCCATGGGTGTTGACTTAAGAGTATAACATGAACTACAACTTTGAAGCAGGCGAGATACTGCTCCTTGATAAACCGCTTACCTGGACGTCGTTTGACGTGGTGAAAAAAGTGCGCAATACCCTGCGTGTAAAGAAGATCGGCCATGCCGGCACCCTTGATCCTCTGGCATCGGGACTGCTGATCCTGTGCACCGGTAAGTTCACCAAGCGCATCGACGAGATACAGGCGCAGGAAAAAGAGTACACCGGCACCATCACACTGGGCCAGACCACTCCCTCTTACGACCTCGAAACGCCCGTAAGCGAAAGCAAGGACATCAGTCACCTGACACCAGAGGACATACAAGCTGCTGCCAATAGTTTCGTAGGCACCATTGAGCAGATACCTCCTATTTACTCGGCGGTGATGATAGACGGCAAACGTGCCTATGACCTGGCCCGCAAAGGCAAGGAGGCCGAGATGAAGCCGCGCACTGTGACCATCAAGGCGTTTGACATCACAAACATTGAGGGAGCTGTTATTTCTTTTAAAGTGATTTGCAGCAAAGGCACCTACATCCGCAGCCTGGCCCACGATCTGGGACAGAAGTTAGGAGTAGGCGCACACCTGTCTGCCCTGGTGCGCACCCGTATCGGGGAGTACAAGTTAGAGGATGCCCTCACGATCGAAGACATTCAGGAAATCAGAAGAGCCCAACTCGAAGCGAATGGAAGTAATTCGTGATATAGCTGAGTTTCCGAAGCTGAGTTTCCCGGTGGTCACCAGCGGCACCTTCGACGGGGTGCATGTAGGCCACCAGAAGATTCTGCAGCGCGTGAAAGAACGTGCCCGCCAGACTAATGGTCAGAGTGTGGTGATCACCTACTGGCCACACCCGCGCCTGGTGCTCTTTCCGGAGGACAATGACCTCAAGCTGCTCGCCACCATCGAGGAGCGCATTGAACAGCTGCGCAGCTTCGGGATTGACTTCCTGCTGATCATACCGTTTACCAAAGCATTCTCCCGCCTGAGTTCGCGCACCTTTATTGAAGATGTGCTCGTGAAGGCCATCCATACCAAAGTACTCGTCATTGGGTACGATCACCGCTTCGGGAAAAACCGCGAAGGCAGTTTTGAACATCTGAAAGCCCGCTCCGCTCAATACGGCTTCGAAGTAGAAGAAATTCCACGTCAGGATGTGGACGATATCGGTGTGAGCTCCACTAAAATCCGGAAGGCAATTGAGTCGGGTGATATACCTACAGCCAACCGCTACCTGGGCCATACTTACAGCCTTACCTCTACCGTGGTGGAAGGCAACAAATTGGGCCGCACCATTGGCTTCCCGACTGCCAACCTGGCCATGCCCGCCTCGCACAAGCTTATACCTGCCCATGGCGTGTATGCGGTTTGGGTAAAGCACAACGAACAGCGGCTACCCGGTATGATGAACATCGGCATACGCCCGACAGTTGACGGTTCTCACCTCACCCTGGAAGTACACCTGATCAATTTTGAGGGCAATCTCTATGGCCATACCCTGACCGTTGAGTTTGTGGAAATGCTGCGTCAGGAAAAGAAATTTGAAGGATTTGAAGCCCTTAAGGCCCAGTTAGCCAAGGATAAAGATGCCGCTATGCGTATACTTCAGGCGTAGTCAGGTATAGCAAATACCGTTTCGACTAAACAATCCATCCCTTAAAACAGTAATCTAAACGATTTCGGGCTCTACAGACTCAGGTATAGGTCCGGAATTCAGATAGCTTTTTTAGGCAGAATTTGGATGGAGCACATTACCCTTCTTTACGACCCGGCACAGGAACATGTAGTACAGGATCAAATCATACCTGTATTCGGGGACCAGATTTCCCAGGTACAGCCCTTTCAACATAATGAAGTAAGCCGTCTAGCCATTGCGCATGCCTGTTGTGTGGTCACTTACCTCAACGACGAACAGCTTTCCGAAGTAGTGCCAGCTGCCATACGAGAGAAGTGGACGCTAGGCTTTCTGCCCCACCCTGACATGAAAGAGGCGCGACAAGGGTATGGCATATCGGGTGACCTGCTGGAGGCAATCGTGGATATTCGCCAGAGAGACAAAGGTATAAACGCCGACCTCCTGATCTGCAACGACAAGCCCGTTTTCAATACCGTGGTGATCGGCAACAGCCTGAGCCTGATGTCGGCCAATGTGTCGCGCAACCCTATTTTGTCGCGCATGGACAAGGTAAAGAGCATCTTCCGCCACCCGGAACTACTCAAGCCCCGGCCTTTCACCATCACGACCGGTAACAAGCCGCCCATCAAAACAGCTGCTTTGGGTATTATATCTGTGCTGCACGGCAAAAGCTCGCTGGTGTCACGTATTCTGCTGAAAGACTCCTTCATCAATGACGGGCGATTGCATGTGCTTATACTGGCACCGCGCAGCATCATGGAGCTGGTCAGGTTCTCGGTTTCGTCTGCTTTTGGTCAGAACGGCAGCCAGCGGATGCCCTCGTTTATCGGACACATCAAAACGCGGTCTGTGTTGATCAGCAGCGAGATCCCGATGGACTTTTCGCAGGACAACAAGCTAATGAGTTCCAGGGAAATCGAGCTGCATGTGAGCGCTGATAAACTCACCATCATACCCGGGCGCTACCTGGTGGTTGATAATAAAAAAAGTGACGCTGAGGAGAAATTTAAAGTAGGCACGCTGCCCCAGGGGGAGTCTTTCCTAAAAGAGTTTGCGGCAGAATCATTGCCGTGGGTATTCCATGCCTCCACGCACGAGTTCAAGGGCTTGTTCACCGTGCTGCGGGAAAATGCGAGGCCATCCAGCGCCTACCTTACCTTGATGGTACTTTCCACGATGCTGGCCACTTTCGGTTTGTTTGCCAACTCTACCCCTGTTATCATTGGTGCCATGATCCTGGCTCCTCTGATGTCCCCGATCATATCGCTCTCCATGGGTGTGCTGCGTCAAGACCGCAAACTAACACTCCAAAGCATGAAGACAATCGGCTATGGCTTGCTGCTAGGCTATATTGCTGCCATACTGCTGACTTGGCTCAGTCCTCTGCAAGCCATGAACGATGAAATAACCGCCCGCATACGTCCTAACCTCCTGGACCTGGGTGTGGCTATCGTGTCAGGTATAGCAGGCGCTTATGCACACGCCCGTGAAGAAGTAGCCAAGACACTGGCAGGTGTCGCTATTGCGGTCGCGCTTGTCCCTCCGCTGGCTGTGTCTGGTATCGGCATCGGCTGGGCTGACTGGGATGCTTTCATCGGTGCGCTGCTCCTGCTGATGACCAACCTGGCAGGCATTGTGCTGGCTGGTTCCTTCACGTTCATGCTGTTAGGCTTCAGCCCCCTGCATCTGGCCAAGAAGGGACTATTGGTATCGTTGCTGGTGGTAGTGATCGTGAGTATGCCGCTGGGCTACGGCTCCTTTACCATGATCCGGGACCATAAGGTGATCCGTTCTCTCAGCAACTTTACTGTAGACGACATTACCGTCAAGCAGGTATCCGTTGTCCGCGGCAATCCCATGACCCTGAGCGTGACGCTTGTATCAGAGGAGCCGATTGACAACGAGGATCTGGATCGCGTGAAAGCTGCTATCTCCCGGGAAGTAGGAACAGAAGTAATGTTGGAAGCCCTGATCGTGGTGAAAAAATAACTCCTCACCTGAGCTGGGACGGATTTCACCTAAAAACGAAAGGGCTTCAATTGTATATGGCCTTTTTTCTATCTAACTTTCTATCGGATAAAATCTAAGTTCAATGGCTGTCGGTGCTGGCTATACCTGCCGGACTGGCACATAAGCATACCTTCTAACAATGATAAATAAAACTGTAAAGAACGCACAGGAGGCCCTGCAGGGTGTGCAGGACGGCATGACCCTGATGCTGGGCGGCTTTGGCTTGTGCGGTATCCCCGAGAACGCCATTCAGGAGCTCCTGCGCCTAGGCGTGAAAGACCTGACCTGTATTTCGAATAACGCCGGTGTGGACGACTTTGGCATTGGCCTGCTCCTGCAGCAACGCCAGGTAAAGAAGATGATCTCCAGCTATGTGGGCGAGAATGCGGAGTTTGAGCGCCAGTTGCTGAGCGGTGAACTGGAAGTAGAGTTGATTCCGCAAGGTACGCTGGCAGAGCGCATCCGTGCTGGTGGTGCTGGTATACCTGCCTTCTTTACGCCTGCCGGTTATGGCACTGAAGTAGGCGAGGGTAAGGAAAGTCGTGAGTTCAACGGCAAAATGTACCTGATGGAAGAGTGGCTGAAAGCAGACTTCTCATTTGTGAAAGCATGGAAAGGCGACACAGCCGGTAATCTGATCTTTAAAGGCACTGCCCGCAACTTCAACCCGATGATGGCCGCAGCCGGTAAGATCACAGTGGCGGAGGTAGAGGAGCTGGTGCCGGCCGGTGAACTGGACCCGAACATGATCCATACGCCGGGCATTTATGTGCAGCGCATTTTCCAGGGCGAGAAGTACGAGAAGCGTATTGAACAGCGCACAGTTAGAACCGCTTAACCGACAAACAAATGGCTTTAGACAAAAATCAGATAGCGAAACGAATCGCAAAAGAAGTAAAGAACGGCATGTATGTGAACCTGGGCATCGGTATACCTACGCTGGTGGCCAATTACATTCCGGAGGGCGTGGAAGTGGTGCTGCAGTCGGAGAACGGGTTGCTGGGTATGGGCCCCTTCCCTACCGAAGACAAGGTGGACGCCGACCTGATCAATGCCGGCAAGCAGACGATCACAACACTGCCTGGCTCCTCCATTTTCAGTTCTGCCGAGAGCTTTGGTATGATCCGGGGTGAGCATGTGGACCTGACCATTCTGGGTGCCATGGAGGTATCAGAGCAGGGCGACATTGCCAACTGGAAGATTCCAGGCAAAATGGTGAAAGGTATGGGCGGCGCCATGGACCTCGTGGCCTCCGCCAAAAACATCATTGTGGCGATGCAGCACACCGCACGTGACGGATCCTCAAAGCTGCTCAAAGAATGTACCCTGCCGATCACAGGTCTTAAATGCATCAAGAAGATCGTGACCGACCTGGCTGTGCTCGAAGTGACTGATGATGGTTTCAGACTACTGGAGCGCGCGCCTGGCGTGAGTGTGGAAGAGATACAGAAAGCGACGGAAGGACGCCTGATTGTAGAGGGGGATATTCCAGAAGTGCAGCTTTAAGGAGCTATACCTGTTACACCGAAAGCGCAGTGCAAAACTGCGCTTTTTCTTTTTAAATTTGCATGAAGGCGCTTTTTAACGCTTTCGAACAAAATATCATATCAAAACGATACTTGCTTCACGTATACCTGAGGCAAGCAACCACTAATATATATGAGTGAAAAGATAGAAGCGAATTCTGAGCACAGACTGTTACTGCGCCAGCTGGAACTCAAAGACTACAAGGAAGTGAAAGAGATCATGGATCTGGTGTACTCTAACATTGACGGCGCCTGGACCAGAAAAGAATTCTCCAATCTCCTCAAAAAATTCCCGGATGGCCAGATCTGTATAGAAGACAAAGGTCAGGTAGTGGCCGTAGCGCTCAGCCTGATCGTAGACTACGCCGTGTATGGCGACAAACATACCTATGAGCAGATCGTGGACAGAGGCACTTTCAAATCACACGATCCGGAGGGTGACACGCTCTATGGAATTGACGTATTTGTGCACCCGGAGTACCGCAACCTGCGTCTGGGCCGTCGTCTGTATGACGCCCGCAAGGAAATATGCGAGAACCTGAACCTGCGCGGCATCATAGCCGGTGGCCGTATACCTGGCTATAAAGACTATGCAGACAAGCTGACGCCTGCCAAGTACATTGAGATGGTGCGGAACAAGGAGCTGGCAGACCCGGTGCTGTCGTTCCAGCTGAGCAACGACTTCCACGTCCGTAAGATCCTGAAAGGTTACCTCCCCGATGATACAGATTCCCGCGCCTACGCGACCCTGCTCGAGTGGGTAAACGTGTATTACGAAGAGAAGGAAAAGCTGATCGGTGGCAAAAAGACCGTTGTGCGTATCGGCATTGTGCAGTGGCAGATGCGTGCCGTAAAGTCCCTCGAGGACATGATGCAGCAGATCGAGTTCTTTGTGGACACCGTGAGTTCATACAAATCAGACATCGTGGTATTCCCTGAGTTCTTCAATGCTCCCCTCATGGCCCTCTCCAAAGAAGACTCTCCTTCAGAGGCTATCCGAAATATGGCGGAGTACACCGACGAGATAAGAGAGCAAATGATTCACATGGCGCTCTCCTACAATATCAACATCATTGCAGGCAGCATGCCGGAGTACTACGACAACAAGCTCTATAACGTGAGCTACCTCTGCCGCCGCGACGGTACTTATGACAAGCAGTACAAGCTGCACGTGACACCAGACGAATCTCATTACTGGGGTATGCGCGGTGGTCATAAGCTAAAGATCTTCGATACCGACATCGGTAAGATCGGCATCCTGATCTGCTACGACGTGGAGTTCCCGGAACTGGCCCGTATGCTGTCTGACATGGATATGAAGATTCTATTTGTACCGTACTGGACCGATACCAAGAACGCCTACCTGCGCGTGCGCCTCTGCGCCCAGGCCCGAGCCATCGAGAATGAGTGCTATGTGGCCATCACAGGTAGCGTGGGTAACCTCCCGAAAGTAGAGAACATGGACATCCAGTACTCTCAGTCCGCCGTCTTCTCCCCTTCCGACTTCGCCTTTCCACACGATGCTGTGGTAGCCGAAGCTACGCCGAACACAGAAATGACCCTGATCGCTGACCTGGACCTGGACCTGCTCAAGGACCTGAACACAGCTGGCAGCGTGCGTAATCTCAAAGATCGCCGTAAGGATCTGTATAATTTGAGTTGGGTACTGAGGCAGGAGGAGTAGGAATTTAACTAAAACTAAAAGAGGGCTGTCATTAACTGACAGCCCTCTTTTAGTTTTAGTTAAGTTAGAGCAAAAGCTAAGCTAATGCTGCTCTCCTCCTCTTTTTGTTTTCAAGAATAACAGCCACCATTATTCCGAAAAGTAAACCAACCAATCCGCTGATAGCCAAGTATTTTTTTAAACTCGGCCCAGTAGGTCGCAACCTCGGCGTAAATCCAGTCACGATCTCTACGTTTGCAAGTTTCTCCAAGTCTGCTTCCAAATTAACCTGTTCTTTGTACATGGAGATACTTTCACGGTACAAATTGGTAGGATCTATGGGCTGACCGTATACGAACCCATTAACAGGCCCTCTTGGCTCGCTTACATTCGTTTTCATACTATCAATAGAAGATATTTCTCCTCTAAGCTTAGCAATCATATTTTCAACCTGCTTTTGCTTAATTCTCTTTTGACGTGCAAAATATCTATTGTTTTCCAGGTAGTTCATGATAGCCGGTTCCAGATTATCAAAAAGCTGAGGGTCATAAATAGTTAGCTCAATTCGAAAAGGAGAACCCGTAAGCACACTGTCTTCATCGATCCTATTCTGATCAAGATTATAAAAATTCATTTCTTTGATTTCTTTTGCAGTGGCTGCTGTTATATCTAACCTTTCTGCCACCGCTTCGAAGTTGTCATCTTCTATCATCTCCGAAAGTTTATTTAACTGATCCTCAATAAACTCATTTCGGATATTAGCTAAAACTAAAGTCATAGAAGAGGTATAGAAAGGTTTTATGAGTGAGTACAAACCATATCCAATACCTATACTAAGCGAAGTAAAGATAAATAAAAATGCAGCCCTCCTTATAATAAGCTGAATAAGGTTGCTAATCCCCCTCTCAATGTTGATTCCAAATTCTCCCAGTTTTTTAAAAACTATGTTCAAATCAATTTCATCCTGAGTGTATTCTCTTTTAGCTTTATCTTTATCGTCTAAATTATACATTGTTAACCCAATTTTTAGGCAAATATAGTTGATAATGTAAATAGTATATTACTTACTAATTAAAATCATTGAATATCAACCGAGGGATATTCTAGTAATGAAAAATCGCACTGATTCAATATATTTTTGCCTGTTAATATTCCTGAAATTTTGATACACCTTCTTAAAGCGCTAACTTGCCGCCCATTTGAAATAACACGTTTAATTGATAGTAGGTGAGTCTCGCTTCACGTGTCCTCGACAGGATATCTAAAAAACAACTTTATAAGAATTTTCTTGCACTACTTGTATTACAAGGAAGTAACTATATAATCCCGTTAATAACTCTTCCTTATATTATTCGCACATTAGGACCTGACAAGTTTGGTCTGATAGCATTTGCACAAGCATTTATACAATATTTTATTATCATAACGGACTTTGGCTTTGATCTGTCGGCTACAAGACAAATCTCTATTAATAGGCATGACAAGCAAAAGGTTTCTAAGATATTTACATCTGTCCTTATTATAAAAATTTCGCTGTTTGCGCTTGGCCTTCTAATATTTCTACCGCTCATTCATTATATGCCCGATTTTAGTGCAGAAAAAGAACTTTTAATGTGGTTCTATCTATCTGTACTGGCACAGGCGCTTTTCCCTATCTGGTTATTTCAAGGTTTAGAAACCATGAAATACATAACCTACCTAAACATCATTTCAAAAGTAATTTTTAATAGCCTCATTTTGCTCTTCATAAAAAGTGAAGCTGAGTACATACTTTATCCTGTTCTCCAATCCACAACATCACTCGCAGCAAGTGTTTTAGGAATAATAATTGTTATTGGTAGTCTGCAAGTAAGGTTCAGTAAAGTATCAAAAGCAGATCTTATAATTCAGATTAAGGAAGGATGGTATATATTCATTTCTAATGTTACTATAAGTTTATATACAGTATCAAGTGCCTTTGTACTGGGATTATTCTTCAATAATAGGATTGTGGGTTATTACTCTTCTGCGGAGAGGGTTGTAAAAGCTTTCCAAGGTTTATTAAGCCCTGTTACACAAGCTATATACCCACATGTAAGTAATCTGTTTAATACGTCACGTAAAGACGCGATTATTTTCTTGAGAAAGGCTACTTTATTAGTTGGAGTATTTACTTTTACGCTCTCTGCGGGTCTATTTTTCGCTTCAGATCTTATTGTAGATTATCTCTTTAAGGATGCCTATGAAGAATCTAAGTTAGTTTTGCGCATACTGGCGTGGGTACCATTTATTGTTGCAATGAGTAACATTTTTGGTATTCAAACTATGCTTAATTTAAAATACAGGAAACAATTCTTTCGCATTTTGCTAATTTGCAGTGCTATTCACCTGGCCATAGTGGTAGTCCTAGGATACAATTTTATGCATATCGGTGTAGCAACTTCTGTACTTTTCACAGAAGCTCTCATAGCAATTATGATGTATAGATTTCTGGTAACAAAACGGATATATCTTATAAAATTATAAAATGTACGATTATTTAATAGTAGGTGCTGGCATGTACGGGGCTACATTTGCCCGTGAAATGACTGACAAAGGCAAGAAGTGTCTTGTAATTGACAGAAGAAGCCATATTGCTGGAAACTGTTATACAGAAAATAAAGAGGGAATAAACATACATAAATATGGTGCGCATATTTTCCATACAGATGATGAGAATATCTGGAATTATGTGCAGCGTTTTGCTGAATTCAATAATTTCAAAAATAGTCCTCGCGTCAGGTATAAAGACAAAATATATTCTTTCCCGATAAACCTGTTCACATTATACCAAATATATGGGGTACAAACACCTGAAGAAGCAAGGCAGAAGTTGGAAGAGGTAAGAGTTAAGAATGATAATCCACAAAACTTAGAAGAGTGGATACTGTCGCAGGTTGGTGAGGAAATTTATGATATCTTCATAAAAGGCTACACTACAAAGCAGTGGATGAAAGATCCAAAGGAACTACCTTCATTTATCATCAAGCGGTTGCCTATTAGGCTGAACTTTAATGATAACTATTTCTTTGACAGATTTCAAGGTATACCTATCGGAGGCTATACAAAACTATTTGAGAATTTGCTTTCAGGTATAGAGGTGCAACTTGACACGGACTATTTTGCTGATCGCGATTATTTCGATGGTCTGGCCGACAAAGTTGTATTTACTGGCAGGATTGATGAATTCTATAATTACCGTTTTGGCGAGTTGGAATATAGGACACTCCGATTTGAGCATTCCTATCATGCTATAGAAGATTATCAAGGGAATGCTGTGGTAAATTACACAGAACTGGATATACCTTATACCCGGATAATAGAACACAAGCACTTTGAGTTTGGTAAACAACCTTATACTTATGTCACCAAAGAGTACCCGGAAGTGTGGCAAAAAGACAGCATTCCGTATTATCCAATTAATGACGATACGAATACCAAAATATTTAACCAGTATAAAACTCTCAGTAAAGAGGAAACGAAATACATATTTGGTGGTCGTTTAGCAGACTACCGATACTATGACATGCACCAGGTAATCGGTTCGGCACTGGCAAAGGTTCGCAGAATTGAGGAAACCATTTCAGCTTAAAATACATGCGAATTTTATTTTACTGCCTCACATTCTATCCTGAAAACTCTGGTTACTCTAATGCTTTTCAGAATCTTGTCAAAGCTATTACAAACTATTACCCTGAAGTACAGATCGATTTAGTAACACCGAATAACTTAGGAGATAAAGCTGAGTTTTCAGCCCCTAACGTGAATGTGATCAGGTTAAACTATAAGCTTACAAAAAATAAGCTTGGTTTCTTTTTAAACAGCTACCTGTTTGCAAAGCAATTCAATCAGCTGTTCTTAAAACAGAATTATGATCTAGCCTTTGTTGAAACCTTTGAAGATTATGTATTTCTGAGTAACCTACATCGAAATGTTTACAAGAAACTATTGGTAAGGGTTCACTCTACATTCGAGACAGAATACATGGTTTACTTCCCTAATTTTAAATATAAGTTAGGAAAATATATTTTAAAGAATTTTGTATTCAACAAAGTAAAGTACGTTGCATCTACAAATAACTTCCACATAGACTTTATCAAAACTCACTACTTAGATAACAACTTATACCATATAGCCCATAAAGGCTATTTTACACTTCCGAATACGATGCCAATGGTAGCGGGTGATACTCAAGGTGATAGTATCCCAGTTGGAAAGCTGAAGTTTTTTACACTAGGTAGAATGGACGAAGGCGGTTATCTGCAGAAGGGATTTGACGATTTGCTCAATGCATTAATCCTTATAAAGGATAAAGTGAGAGATAAAATAGAAGTAAAAATAGTTGGTAAAGGAGATTACCAGGCGAAACTTAAATCAAAGGCTAAAGAAAACAATCTAAGTTTTATACAATTTATTGACGGTTTTACGCATCATGAAACATTGGAACAGCTGATAGCTTCTGATGTAGTCATACTACCGTCGCGGTATGAAGGCCTGTCGATGTTTGCCTTAGAAGCTATTGCAACATCTAATGCCGTACTGTTTTCTAATACAGGTGGATTGATCGATCTGGTCGAAAACAATGGGTTTCTGTTTGAGCCACAGAACGTAGAAGACATGGCTTGCAAAATTGAAAAATTGGTTTTCTCATCCCCGGTAGCTTTAGCAGAGATGAAAAGAAATTCTGTTAATGTATTCACAGCAAAGTTTTCGGAGAAAGCAACCGCAGACAAATTCTATAATATTCTTAAGATAGTTAAAGCTGATAATTAATGTGTGGAATTACGGGGTTTTGTGATTTTACCTCCAGGTCAGGTATAGAACATTTAAAACTAATGACCAATGCTTTGGAACATCGGGGACCAGATGACTCCGGCATCAAAGTATGGGGTAATGATAACAGCAGTGTTGGATTTGGCCATAGGAGATTGTCTATTCTGGACTTGTCCATGAATGGCCATCAGCCGATGCTCAGCCTAAATAGTCAGTTTGCTATTGTCTACAACGGTGAAGTTTACAATTTCGCGGATATAAGAAAGGAACTTCAGCAACTAGGTTATCAATTTAATTCTAATTCTGATACAGAAGTTATTTTAAATGCATTTATAGCCTGGGGAATAGATTCAGTTCATAAGTTCATAGGCATGTTCGCCTATGCTATTTATGATATCCAGAACCAGCTTATTCACATCGTACGTGATAGAGCTGGTGTCAAGCCGCTTTATTATTATTTTCATGAAGGGCTTTTTCTCTTTTCGTCTGAATTAAAGGCTTTCTATAAACACACAGCTTTCCAGAAACAAATAGATTATGATAGTGTAGGCAATTTCCTTCAATATGGATACATCCCTACCCCTTATACGATTTTCCAAAATACGCATAAGCTAAAGCCAGGTCATTCCCTTACCATTGATTTAAGAACTCAGCAAATTAATGACAAGCCTTATTGGGACCTATCCCAATTCTACGGTGCAAATACTGGAATTTCGATAGAGCAGGCTATTGAAGAAATAGAACCCTTACTTATTTCCGCCTGCAATTACAGAATGGTATCGGATGTCCCGGTAGGTGTTTTCCTGAGCGGTGGATATGACAGCACATTAGTTACGGCACTTATTCAGGCTAACCAGTCTCAAAAGCTGAAGACTTTTTGTATTGGATTCGATGACAAGCAATTTAACGAAGCAAAGTATGCAAGGGAGGTAGCCAATCATTTGGGGACAGACCACACAGAATATAATTGCACTCCAGACGATTTGCTGAACATTGTGCCTGATTTGCCCTACATATATGATGAGCCATTTGGAGATAGCTCAGCGGTGCCAACTATTTTGGTTAGCAGAATTGCTCAGAAACATGTATCTGTCGTGTTATCTGCCGATGCAGGCGACGAGGTTTTTGCTGGATATGGAAAGTACTCAACCTTCCTTTCAATCTACCAGAAGTATAATAATATTCCAAGCTATGCAAAAAAGGCACTATCCAGGATATTAGAAACTAATATCCACAGAGGACTGGACTTTTTGAATATCTATAACCTCGAAACGCGTGTCGCAAAAACGAAAGAACTTTTCTCAAATCAGGATATTAATGCTTACTTCAATGTCCTAAGCCAGTTCTTCTCCACAGAAGAAATCACTTTACTTTTAAAGGGCTCTTACAATTCCGGAAGGAGTACATTCTTCAATTCGGGCAGAAATAGTATAGGAGGTGATGATATGAACTCACTCCTATTGACAGATTTCAGAACCTTTTTGCTAGACGACATTTTAACTAAAGTTGACAGGGCAACTATGTCGGTTAGCATTGAAGGTCGTGAACCATTGTTAGATCATCGCATAGCTGAGTATGTGGCAAAGCTACCTTCTTCCTATAAAATTAAGGATGGAGTTTCAAAATACATGCTTAAAGAAATAGTGCACAAGTATGTGCCATCAACGATAATGAATCGTCCTAAGATGGGATTCAGTATACCATTATCTAAATGGCTGAATGCTGATCTGAAGCCAATGGTGATGGACTACTTTAGCCCGGACTATATCAAATCTCAAGGTATTTTTGACCCTATGAGATTTAACAGCATAAGAGATCAGTATGTTAAAGAGAAAAAATATAACCCACAGAAAATGTGGTTTATATTGATGTTTCAGATGTGGCATGAGAAATGGATGAATTAGAGCTACATGAGAATCAATATTTTTTTCATTATCCCCTCCTTGCATGGTGGTGGATCTGAGCGATTTGTTACGCATCTGGTAAAGAATCTGAATGCAGTTAAATTTAATATAACACTGGTATTAGTTAGAAAAGAAGGTGTATTCTTAAGTGAGATTCCATCTCATGTCCGAATTTTGGATTTGAATCTTAGCAGGACAAGGTATGCTCCATTTAAAGTAATAAAACTGATCTGGCGGCATAAACCGGATATTGTATTCTCTACTCTCGGTCATTTAAATCTAGTCATTGCAGGAATAAGGCATGTTCTCCCAAAATCAACTAAATTTATTGCCAGAGAATCAAGCACAGTAAGTGTACACAACAAAAATGAGGTATATCCAGCCTTATTTGATTTTCTGTTCAGAACAGTCTATAGATCATTTGATAAAATTGTGTGTCAATCCCGATACATGCAGCATGATCTACTAAAGAATTATAATATACCTGTTGAGAAAACGATAGTTATCAATAACCCAATAGATGAGGACTATATCCGTTTCAAGGCAGGCATGGCTAGCACACCGTTTCCGGCGGACAAAATAAATTTTGTGGCGGTTGGAAGGCTGTCCAAAGAAAAGGGGTTTGATAGACTAATAGAATCATTCAAGATTATTCGGGATAAAAGCATACACTTAAACATTATTGGGGACGGTGTGGATAAAGTAAAGCTGCAACAATATGTGGCAGCAGCAGGGCTCGGTGAGAGCATTTCGTTTTTAGGTTTTCAGAGTAATCCATACCCGTATATGGAATCTGCCAAGGCTCTTATTCAAACATCATACTATGAAGGCTTTCCGAATGTAATAATAGAAGCAAATGCTTGCGGCACACCGGTAATTGGATTCAAAAGCCCAGGGGGTATTGCCGAAATTGTTGACAATATCAAAAGCGGATGGCTGATTGAGGACGGCAATTTGGCTGAATTAGCTAATAAGATACAGGAAGTAGCCTATATTAAATTTGATCCGGAATCTGCAAAGAGTTATACATCAGCCAGATTCTCTTTAAAGAAAATAATCGGCGAATACGAACAGTTGTTCATCAGCATTCTTAACAGGAAAGCATAAGGATATATAGATGAGAGTATCGTTAAATAATATACTATTTTATTCATTACTTACGCTCCCTATTTCTTTCAAAATCCAGTTTTATGAAGGGGTGTTTTTATACCCGCAGGAGATAATTATGGCTTTAGTTATTCTACTAATTGTCATTGTTGATTCAAAAAGATATTTGCATTTACCTAAATATATAAGTCCTTTCTTTTATTATTTAATTTCGATTGGCATCATTGTACTATGCACTCTCATTTCATTCGCCAACTATATTGATATTTCTGGTCTGTTTAAATCTATTAAGTATGGGCTTTATATTGTAGCGATATGCCTTATTGCTAAAAATAACTTTTACTCGTTTGTCGATACATTTAATAAAATAGCATTCTTAAGTATTCTGTTCACTATATCCCTTTATGCTATCCAGTGGTACAACTATCCAGGTAGCACTGGCGATTATTTCTCACTTACTACATGGGATGTAAACTACGTACCTTCTGGGTTATCAAATCTGAACTTAAGCCTTTCTGATTTCACTTTTTCCCGGTCGGCTGGTAATCATGGTATTTATGGGTCTTACTTAGTCCTTGTATACATCCTCAATATTCACATTTTAGTTTCTGAAAATATAAAGGAGAATAAGTTTAGTTTGATTTTAGTAATATTAGCGGTTTTCAATTTACTCCTATTAACCTCAAGGGAGTCTATATTGATTTTTGTGCTGGTTAATGCAGCCTTTTTTCTAAAAGATTTGCTTCGTCTCAGGATAAAAAAAATATACTTCTACTTTTTTATAGCGCTTTCGGTATTCCTGATCGTAATCATCTCAAAAGGCGTCAATTTGGGTCTTATTAATAAGATACAGTATACAATTGAATCATTTTCAACCTCTGGAGGGGAGCAGAATCTGAACCTTAGGTTCAATGTATGGGTATTAATTCTGCTTTCTTATCTGTTGTTCCCATTACACCTTTTAATAGGCTATGGTTATAATGAACCTAATTTTATAGATTACCTGGAACAGACAAATGCGGAATTAGCTCACTTTCAGCATTTTGCCACCGTTCCTGAAAGTTTGTTCTTTGTAATGCTAGCATATGGAGGCATTCTTGCGCTAATATCCATTTGCCTTTTTTTCTTAACCATTTTGCTTAAAACCTTTAATCTGCGTAAATTTTCTCCCCTTCATACACTTTTCTTTTATTTTGTGATAGGACTGCTTATAACTAATAATACTGGAGCATCTCTTATGTCGGATTTACTTCTGGCACAGTTTTCTCTTTTTTATATTTTCATCAACAAGACTTATGAGCAAGATAAAGCTGTTGCTTATAACCGTTAGGGCAGATTACGGTGGAGGGCCGCGCCACGTAGATTTACTTATAAATAATATTTCTGCTGACTTTAAAGTACATGTGGCCTGTCCCGATGATAAGCCCTATTACGGCTTATGGCAGCGAAATCAGCATGTTAATGGTATTTTCAATCTACCCCATCGTAAGTTTAAAACGAGCGCGCTTTTAGCTCTATCTAAATTTATAAAAGAAAATAGTATCTCCGTTGTCCACTCACATGGGAAAGGAGCAGGCGTTTACTCTCGATTTCTGAAAATACTAAACCCTGCACTAAAAGTAGTTCATACCTTCCACGGCGTGCATACACAGGAGTATGGCAAAGTAGCCAAGATGCTTTACTACGGCTATGAAAATGCAGCCAAACACCTGACAGACAAGTTCATCAATGTGTCTTATGGAGAAGGGGATATTTGCGTTACAGGTGGGTTTTGCCAAAAGGAGAAGCAGACAACGATTTACAACGGCGTTCCTGATCTTTCTACACTCACAAAAGCGAATGGAAAGAGCTCAGCAGAGACATTTGAAGTAGTCTCTATCTCCAGGTTTGACTTTTCAAAGCATATGCAGCTAGCTTTGAAAATTGCTGCCCTACTTCACGATCATAAGCACATTAAGTTTATCTGGGTTGGCGATGGTCCGGACAAGCTAAGCTTGGAGAAACAGGCGGAATCGGATGGGTTAACTAATATTGTATTTACCGGTTTTACTGATAATCCCGAGAAATATTTACAATCAGCTAAACTATACCTGTCTACCTCTAGATGGGAAGGTCTACCACTCTCTTTGGTGGAAGCAGCATCATTGAGTATTCCGATCGTGGCTACTAATGTGACAGGCAATAATGAAGTGGTTCAACATGGTGTAAACGGTTTTTTGTACCAATCAGATTCTCCTCAGGATGCAGCAGATGCTATTATAAAGCTGATTCAGAATCAAGCGCTACTTGATGAATTTTCGAATAATTCCCGAAGAATATATGAAGATAAGTTCACGGTTGATTTGATGGTGAATAAAACTGAACTGGTGTATAAAACCTAATTAGTTTCAATTTACTGCCGATGTAGTTATATTGCCAAACTTATCAAAATGATTACTATGATAGACAGAGACTTAAATTATGGCAGGCACATCATCAAAAGCTATCTGTCTTCAGAAGGTGTTGGTCCTAAGACTGTATTAGATTTAGGCGCTGGTCAGGGAGCTGATTTGCTGATTGCACGACATGCAAACCCTGAAGCGACATTACACGCTGTCGAGTGCTATGGCCCCTACATAGAAAGTTTAAAATCGAAAAATATAGAGGTTCATTCATTGAACATTGAATGTGATTCACTACCGTTTGAAGACCAGTCTATCGATATAGTGATTGCAAACCAGATATTGGAACATACGAAGGAAATCTTCTGGATATTCCATGAAGTAACAAGAGTCCTAAAACCTGGTGGCAAATTTATAGTGGGGGTTCCTAACTTGGCATCATTTCACAATAGACTTATGCTATTATTTGGCTCCCAACCGACTAGTTTAAAGAACAATAGCGCTCATGTGAGAGGTTATACTTTACCTGATCTAAAAAGATTTGTACATTCTTGTTTCCCGAATGGGTATAAGATTTCTAAATTTGCCGGGAGCAATTTTTATCCTTTTCCTCCAATGCTGGCTCGGCCATTAGCGAGTCTCCTACCTAGTATGGCATGGGCGATTTTTCTAATGCTGGAAAAAAAGAATACTTACACCAATGAGTTTCTGAATTATCCGATAACGGAGAGGCTGGAAACTAACTTCTATTTAGGCAAATAGTGAAAACAGCTATAGTACATGATTGGATTCCATTAATGGGGGGAGCCGAAAAAGTATTGGAAGAAATTCACCGTTCTTATCCGGGGAACATCTATACTTTAATGAAAAACGAGGACGCTATTAAAGGCACTTATTTCAGCAATTGTACTATCAATACCTCTTTCATCCAAAGATTACCTTTCTCCAAGAATAAATATAGAAGCTATTTGCCATTATTTCCAATGGCGGTAGAGCAGTTCAACCTTACTGGGTATGACTTGGTCATATCCTCTTCTTATGCAGTTGCGAAGGGCGCTCTGACGAATTCAAATCAGCTCCACATTTGCTACTGCCACTCCCCTATTCGTTATGCCTGGGATCTTTATCATCAATACCTGGAGGAAGCAAACTTAAAGAAAGGTATCAAGGGGATAATTGCAAAATCTGTTCTCCATTATATAAGGTTATGGGATGCGTCAACTATTAACCGAGTAGACCATTTCATTGCTAACTCGAACTACATTGCAAGGCGGATTAAGAAAGTTTATAATAGGGAGGCTACTGTCATTTACCCTCCAGTTGACGTGGATAATTTCAGTCTTTGTGTAAACAAGGAAGATTTCTATATGACCGCTTCACGTATGGTATCATACAAGAGAATAGATCTGATAGTAGAAGCCTTCTCAAAAATGCCAGACAAGAAGCTGATTGTAATAGGTGAAGGTCCTGATTTTAATAAGATTAAAGCGAAAGCAGGCAATAATATTATAATGTTAGGTTACCAGCCTTACGATGTGCTTAAAGACCACATGCAACGTGCTAAAGCATTTGTCTTTGCAGCCGAAGAGGATTTTGGTATTACACCTGTCGAGGCACAAGCCTGTGGTACTCCGGTGATAGCCTTCGGAAAAGGTGGCACCTTGGAAACAGTTAAACTTGAGACAGGTGTGTTTTTCTATTCCCAAGAATGCGATAGTATCATAAAGGCTGTAGACGAGTTTGAATCCCGAGCTCACATTTTTGATAGTTATGTAATAAGGGCAAATGCGGAGAGGTTCAGCAGGCAAAACTTTGTTGCTAATTTCAAGTCCTTTATCAAGAGCAAGTACGATGAGTTTATACAACAGGATTAGTGGCGTAACACAAGGAGTGCGAGAAGACTACTTAGCACTACTAACTTATATTTACGCTCTCCTGTTACCACTACCAAATAATTTAAAATCTCCTGCTCTTATCTTATTAGCCATCATATGGCTTATACAAGGTATAAAAACGGGATTTAACTTAAAGGATATTTTGAGAAACAGAGTTTTCCAATTATTCCTGCTTTTATACTTCCTCTACTTTATCTCATTTTTACTTAGTCCTAACAAAGAGTCATTGGATCTTCTTATACTCCAAACCTCTATTCCACTACTACCACTCATCTTTTATCAAAAATTAGAGCGAAAGGAGATTCGATATGCAGTACTCTGCTTTGCGGTTAGTACCTTCTTTGTTTCAATTTGGGCATTGTATAAAACTTATACTGTCTACTTCAACTCATTTGATATCACTTATGAGAACCTGAAAACATTAAATTGGGCCTATTTCTCATTCACCTTACCTATTTCCATAAACTTTCATGCCCCCTATTTTGGCCTATATGTTGGTACCGCTTTTGTTGTAACCCTTCATACCGTGTATCAAAGTGAATTAGCACGACTGCGGTGGCCTCTTAAAGTATTAATGATAATTGGAATCATATATTTTCTGATTTTTCTGGCAGTACTTTCATCACGGACAGCATTATTTGCTACAATAGGTGTATCTTCTATAGTACTTACTGTTCACCTCATTCTCAAAAAAAAGATTTACCTAACTGTTGCTCTCGTTGTAATAGCTACACTCTTTTCTTTAACAGCATACAATACAATTCCTTATTTATTTGCCAAAATGAGTAGTTCTGCTGGCCATAGTGAAAGGCAGATTTTATGGACTACAGCACTCTCAGTGATAAAGGAAAACCCTGTATGGGGAGTGACAACAGGCGAAAGAACTAAAATACTGCAGAACAAATACGAAGAAATTAATTTTGAATCAGGTATAGAAAATAACCTGAATGCCCATAATCAGTATCTGGATATCGCAGTTTCATTGGGTATACCTGGCTTGGTCGTTCTTATTTTGTGCTATTCGGCTATCATACAATATGCTTCTTCACATCACAATGGGCTGCTACTGATGTTCATCTTAATCTTTTCGCTTTGCTCAGTTACAGAATCACTTCTTCATAGGCAATTCGGTGTAGTATTATTTTCGTTCTTCTGCGCTATATTTGTCTTTGCTGAAAAACCAAAGCCAAATTAATTTAAATGCCCGGCCTGTACTCCCGATATATCAAACCTATACATGCATTAGGCGATGCAGTAGCTATCTCTATTTCAGCTGCAGGTGCTTACTGGCTGGCGGAGGGGACTTTAGCTGGTTTTTTCACACAACCTTATGCTAATTTTCTGGCTTATGGTCTGATAGCCTGGTTTGTGTGTACGAGTTTACTCGGTATTTATAAGTTTTACCGGGTTACCCGTCTCCTCAAGATAGTGGTGAACGTACTGAAAGTGACGCTGCTCTATTTGATTCTGATAGAGGCAATCCTCAATATACTGGATACTTCAGAATTCTCCCGAAGCTTCTTACTACACCATTATTTAATGCTGGCCAGTCTGGTGATCCTTTGGCGTATTATCGTCATCACATCATTGAGAGTGTACAGAAAGAAGGGGTACAATTACCGAAAAGTAATCATTATCGGGTACACGGCACCAGGGAAAGAACTGCGTCGCTTCTTCAAAAACCACCCGGAGCATGGCTACCGTTTTATGGGCTTCTTTGATGACAAGCAAGTGCAGGAATCCGATGTGGTCGGTAAAATTGATGAAATCGAGGAGTTTGTGACGCAAAACGATGTCGATGAGATCTACTGTAGTCCCTTTGAGCTGCAGAAGCATCAAATCGTGCGACTGCTTAATTTTGTAGATAACAACCTGATCCGCCTGAAATTTCTGCCTGAGCCAGGCGGACTGCCCTACCAGAAGCTACAGGTAGATTTCTATGACATGCTGCCTGTGCTTATTTTCCGCTCGATTCCGCTTGACGATTCGATCAATAAGTTTCTGAAGCGTAGTTTCGATATCGTGTTCTCATCACTTGTCATTTTGTTCATCCTTTCGTGGCTGCTTCCTATTCTGGCTATCCTTATCAGGCTCGACTCTAAAGGTCCTATCTTTTTTAAACAGGAGCGCTCCGGGTTGGACAACCAGAAGTTTAAGTGCTGGAAGCTCCGTACCATGTACGTGAACAACGAGGCCAACTCCAAACAGGCGCAGCGTGGGGATTCCCGCATCACACCGATCGGGGCCTTCCTTCGCAAAACCAGTTTGGATGAATTACCGCAGTTCTTCAATGTACTGATGGGACAGATGTCGATTGTAGGTCCAAGACCGCACATGCTGAGCCATACCATGTACTACTCCACGCTGGTGGATAAGTTCATGGTGCGGCATTTTATCAAACCAGGTATAACGGGCTTGTCACAGGTGCGTGGCTTCCGAGGCGACACGAGTGAGATACACCAGATGCGCGGCCGTGTGAAACTCGATATTTTTTATCTCGAAAACTGGTCTTTCATCCTCGATCTCAAAATTGTCTTCTACACGGTGTACAACATGCTGCGGGGCGAGGACAACGCATTTTAAAAATCAGCCCACGCATTTGCTCCTGTTTTAGTAACTTCGCCTGCAAAGTTGAAAACATGAGCAAGGAAAAACCATCTATACCGAAAGGAACACGTGACTTTGGCCCCGCTGTGGTGGTCAAGCGCAATTATATATTTGGCGTGATCAAGCGCACCTTCGAGAAATTCGGCTACCTGCCGCTCGAAACCCCCGCCATGGAGCAGCTGTCTGTGCTGACTGGCAAGTACGGCGATGAAGGCGACCAGCTGATCTTCAAAATCCTCAATTCGGGTGACTTCCTGAGCAAGACCACAGCTGCTGATATCGAGCAGGGTTCCAAGCACCTGACCCGCAAGATATCCGAGAAAGCACTTCGCTACGACCTGACGGTACCATTCGCCCGCTTTGTAGTGATGAACCGCAACGAAATCAGCTTCCCTTTTAAGCGTTACCAGATTCAGCCGGTATGGCGTGCCGATCGTCCGCAGCGTGGCCGCTATCGCGAGTTTTACCAGTGCGATGCTGATGTGGTGGGTACCAACTCCCTGCTTTGTGAAGCCGAGATCGTGCAGATGATCGACGAGGTGCTGGTTAGCTTGGGTATGACAGACTTCACGATCAAGATCAACCACCGAGGTATACTGGCAGGTATAGCAGAGGCCATCAGAGAGAAAGGTCGTGAGGGCGACATTTGCGTGGCCATTGACAAACTCGACAAGATCGGAGCGGAAGGTGTGCGCAAAGAGTTGTTGGAGCGAGGTATAGCCGAGGGTGCCGTGGATAGACTGGAGCCGCTTTACGACCTGAAAGGGTCTAACCAGGAAATATTAGACCAACTTCAAACACTGCTCGGTAATACAGAAGAAGGGCAGCGTGGCCTGAAAGACCTTCGGGAGGTATGGGAGTACCTGGATAACCTGGGAAGTGATGCTCTTGTAACGCAGAACCCATCCGGTCAGCCGCGTCTGCAGCTGGATGTGACACTGGCCCGTGGCCTCTCCTATTATACCGGCTGTATCTTTGAAGTAAAGGTGAATAACGCCAATATGGGCAGCATCAGCGGCGGTGGCCGTTACGACAACCTGACAGGCATGTTTGGTATGCCAGGCGTTTCGGGTGTCGGCTTCTCATTTGGTGTAGACCGTATTTATGATGTGCTGGAAGAGCTGCAGCTGTTCCCGGCAAGCAGTGAGGTGGGTACTAAGGTGCTCATCGTGCAGTTTGACAAGGAGTCGGAGCGCTACGCCCTGCCCCTGCTGCAGAAACTGCGCAACGCAGGTATAGCTTCGGAGCTATATCCAGAAAGTGCCAAGTTGAAAAAGCAGATGAGCTATGCTGACCAGAAGAAAATACCGTTTGTGCTGCTGGTAGGTTCCGAGGAAATGACATCCGGCAAGCTGAAGCTGCGTGATATGCAGTCCGGCGAGCAGGACGAGCTGTACATCGACGACATCATCGCCCAGTTAAAATCTGAATCACTATAAACAAACAGCATGAGTGAAGTTCACCATATCTCCAGTCAGCACCTGAGCCTGGAGCGCATCGAGGAAATCATCAGCCGCAGGTATAGTCTGGCCCTGTCGCAGGAGGCGGAAGAGCGTATTTTGCACTGCTACGACTACCTGCACCTCAAGATCGCCAGCTCCGACAAGAGCATTTACGGCATCAATACCGGCTTCGGGTCGCTTTATAAAAAGCAGATCTCGCACGACAACTTGGAGCAGCTGCAGCGCAACCTGATGATGTCGCATGCCTGCGGCATGGGCGACGAGGTGCCGGCTGAGGTAGTGAAACTGATGCTTTTGCTGAAGATACAGTCGCTGGCCTATGGTAACAGTGGTGTGCAACTGCAGACCGTAAAGCGCCTGATCGACTTTTATAACCGCGACATCTATCCGATCGTGTACCAGCAGGGTTCACTTGGGGCCAGTGGTGACCTGGCTCCGCTGGCGCACCTCTGCCTGCCGCTGATCGGTTTGGGAGAGGTATACTACCAGGGCTACCGCCTGGAGAGCCGCCACGTGCTGGAGATGTTCAGCTGGGAACCGATTGCCCTGCAGGCAAAAGAAGGACTTGCTTTGCTCAACGGTACCCAGTTTATGAGTGCCTATGGAGTGCATTGTTTGTTGCAGGGCCGCCGGTTGTCTCGCACGGCTGATGTGGTAGGAGCTCTGTCCCTGGATGCTTTCGACGGACGCATTGAGCCGTTTAACCACCTGATTCACCAGGCGCGTCCGCATCCCGGGCAGATTGAGACGGCTGCGAATTTCCGACAGCTGCTACAGGGCAGTGAACTGATCAGCCAGTTCAAGCAACATGTGCAGGACCCCTACTCCTTCCGCTGCATTCCGCAGGTACATGGCGCATCGAAAGACGCCATCCGCTATGCTGAGGGGGTGATCCTGACTGAGATCAATTCCGTAACCGACAATCCGAACATCTTCCCGGATGAAGACGAAATTATTTCGGGTGGTAACTTCCATGGCCAGCCACTTGCCCTGGCGCTGGACTTTCTGGCGATTGCACTGGCTGAGCTGGGCAGTATATCCGAACGGCGTACGTACCAGCTGATCTCAGGCAGCCGCGGTTTGCCAGATTTCCTGGTAGCGGAGCCCGGACTGAACTCCGGCTTTATGATCACGCAGTATACGGCGGCATCCATTGTAAGCCAAACCAAACAGCTTTGCACGCCAGCTTCCATTGACACCATCCCATCCTCCAATGGACAGGAAGACCATGTGAGCATGGGCTCTAATGCGGCCACAAAGCTGTATAAAGTGGTGCAGAATGTGGAGAGGGTACTGGCTATTGAGCTGATGAACGCTGCGCAGGCGCTGGAATTCAGACGTCCGCTACGCAGCTCACCATTGCTGGAGCAGCTGTTTGCTGAATATCGTGAGCAGATTCCTTTTGTGAGTACCGACCGGGTGATGCATCCAGATATGCAACGAAGCGTAGACTTTATCAGGGCTTACAGCTTACCTGTTCTACAGAATTAAGTGACGATACATAAAAAGAGAGATCCGCAGCAGTTCCCGGTACTGTTGCGGATCTCTCTTTTTAATTACCTGCGTTGATTTACATTTCCCGGTTAATAAAGACTTTTCCTATACCTGAATTTTAGGTATAGGCTTTTCTCCTATCCCTTGCTTGACTATATTCGTAGCACACCCTATACCTATCGCTTGAGACTACTGCTATTCATATCGTTTCTTTTCGCTGCTATACCTGTTTTGGGACAGGAAGGCTGTTTTAGGGCTATACAGAATGAAAAGCCAGTAAAGGTGATCTGCGCAGGTATACCGGTATATTTTCAGGATTGCAGTTCCGACCAAAACCCATTGTATACCACATTCTATGATCCGGGACCAGAGGCATTTGATCCACAAAACTTCGATCAGAATGAACTGGTGAACCGCGGGGCCGATGGGCGGTTTCAATATACTTTCACGCAGCCCGGCAAATACATCATCACGCAGATCATCAATCGCGGAGGTGGCAACAGCACCACAATTGAGCCCCAGGAATTTGAAGTAGTCGCGACTCCGGCTCCCAGTTTCACGGTGGAGCCCTGCGCCAGCAGATCGGTTCAGGTCTCCATTGCGGACATCGGATACAACTTGTACGACATTGATTATGGGGACAACACCGTAGTACGAGGCGTGGCAGCCGGCGAACAACCTTTCTATACCTATCAGGGTACAGCTGCTTCTTTTACCATCACGGTGCGTGGCAAGTACACGGGCAGCTCCTGTGAGACAAGCGGCACCAACACTGTCACGCTATTGCCGACTCCTCCCACACCCCTGATCGCAAAGCTGGAAGTGCTGCGGGAGGCGGCAGATGGTGAGATCCTATTCACGTTGGAGAATCTGCAACCGGGCTACCGCTATGTGCTGGAGCGACGCAGCACAGCAGCCGGCAATTTTGAACCAATCTTTACAAGTGCACCAGCTACTCAAAACAGGTGGATTGACTTCAGGATAGGCAATGTGGACACCCGGCAGCCCCTACAGTTTCGGATCCGACCTGCCGATAACTGCGGCAATCAGCTGCCTATCTTTTCAGCTCCCGTTAGCAGCCTGGTACTGGGTGTGCAGACGGGCAATGAACTGGCTAACCTCAGCTGGACAGGTATAGGAGAGAATGTGCAGCGCTACCAGTTATACCGCGAGGGCAATCTGGTTGCAGAGCTGAACAGCAATACGACCACCTATACCGACCTCAACCTGAGTTGCGGACAAAACTATTGTTACCAGGTAATCAGCATCCTGAACAACGGACAAAGCCGCTCGATTTCAGCTTCCCGCTGCGTGCAGGCCACCTCAACAGCCACGCCGCCCGCCGGCTACCTGTACAGCACCTACGACCTGAACAACCAGGTACAAGTGGCACTCACGATTCCAGAAGGCCAGACAGCCCAGCAGATCCGTTTCCAGCGCAGCATCGATGGGGCTCCCTTTGCTGATCTGGCAACGGGCGCACAGACAGCGTACACAGACCCGCTGCAACCGCTGAGTCCGGCTTGCTACCGCGCCAGCTATACCAACCCCTGTGAGCGCAGCTCGGCTCTCAGCAATACCACCTGCCCGGTATACCTGATCGCGCTACCGCAGGAGAACGCCCCGGTTGTCTCGTTGGGCTGGACGGGCTATGTTGGTTTTCCGGATGGCGTGAGCCAGTATACGCTGGAGCTTCTGGATGCTGACGGTCGGGTGGTCAGCAGTATACAGGTTACGGGCAATACCTACACCGACCGCAACCTGAGTGAGGAACTGCAGGAGCTGCGCTACCGTGTCCGGGTGACTTCTGGTAACGGCACTGCCACCTCTTATTCCAACACCGTGGTCATCCAGCAGCCTTTGCAGGTGCATATTCCCAATGCCTTTACGCCAAACGGTGATGGGCTCAATGATGTGCTCGAAGTAAAGGGGCGCTTCATCAGGTCCTTCAACATCAAGGTATACAACGGCATGGGGCAGGTCGTGTTTGCCTCTGACGACCGCAACAACGGCTGGGACGGCACCTACCAGGGCAAACCACAGCCAGCAGGAGCCTATGCCTACGAAATCAACATTGTGAGTAATAACGGGGAAGCAAAACGCCGCATCGGCACTGTCACGCTTCTGCGCTAACCCAGGACCGATACGGCGTAACTCACTATCTATCAACTACTATTTTCACAGTCTGCACCCCGTCAGCACTGGTAATCCGAGCCAGGTACATGCCTTTTTTCAAAGAGGAAACATCCAACTGCACTTCGGTTGTCTCGCCCGCTCTTGTATGGCCCTGTCTTACCTGTTGCATCAGTGCCCCTTTCATATCAAACAGCTGCAGCTCGTAAGCACTTTCCACAGTCGGGGTAAAACGTATCGTCGTGCGTGCATTAGCTGGATTCGGATAGGCCAGCAGTTCGGCTGATGCCAGTCTCTGCATACCTTCCCCATTAGCAGCAAACAGGTCGCGGTTGTCTTTTCTGCCATTGATCACGATGTTCCCCCAACCGATGCGGGGTCCGGTTTCAGATGACAGGTCGTAAATATCACCTCCGGACTCAAAGTTGTCGAACACAACTGCATTGCCACGGTTAAGGTCCCAGATGCGGATACGGAGCTGGTCGTTGGGATCGTTCTTGCCTTTGCCACCCGCGTCGCGCACCGACACGATATACCCGAATCGGCCTACGCCCTGCAGTTGTGCCGTCCCTTTCCAGATGGCTTGGTTGCCGGTGATCACCAGCCAGTCGAGCGCTCCGCTTTGAGAGAACTTCTGCTTGTTCACGGTCAGCTGCACTGTGCCTTGCGGTCTGGTGGCGTGCTTATTCTGATACCGGACAGAGAACGAAAATTCAGCTTCGAGCTTTTGGTTATTACCACCCAATCCGAAATTGGCCAATGCGATACTGCCAAAGCCCTGCACATGGCCGGCTTCCGGATCATAAATGACGTGCCACTGGTTATAGTCTTTGTTGGTCGCTTCCAGGCAGCTTTCTGAAAAGTCAAGCCCCACCTGGTAGATGCCCGCCTGGGTATAGGTATGCTTGCCTGTTATGCGCGGAGTGCCAAAAGCGGTATAGGACATACTCGGCTCAGAGCCATCGCCCCAGGTCCAGCGCAGACCAGTGTCTTCAGTGAGGATATAGGGCGAAAAGTCAGCGGTAGTGCGTGCCTCCCAGCCTGCCCGAATGGCATAAGGCGCCAGGTATAGCTGCACGTTTACAGGTATAGCGCAGGTTGGCTCTTCCGTGGTTTGACTGTATTTTACGGTTAGGAGGTCAAAATTCGTATCAGGCGAGTAGACCGTATTCACCTCAAATACATTTCTGTCTTTGTCCAGAGCCAAAAGTTGTTGCGTATGATTAGCCTGCCCTTCCTTGAACACATCCCATACCCTGGCGCCATCTGAGGTCTGGTATTTCACGATTTGCACACCATCAGTAGCCCTGTACGCTACATAGATACCTCCTGCCTCGTCGAGTTCAACATCTGAAATAGCCCCCTGGAAGGGAGATGTCCATATAACACCGGGCTCCTCTGTGCTCAGCTTGATTAGCCTGTTATTAAAACTCGTTACGTAGACTCCGCCAGCATTGTCAAGGATCAGGTTCGACAAGCTGCCTGAGTTTGTTACCTCATCAATGGTAGGCTGCCGCCATACGAACGCCCCACTAGCTGCCTCAAACTTAAGCAGGTAGGCCACTTGCTCACCTGTGTCCAGAATGTCGAGGGCAGCCAGGTATACGCCTGACGTGGTATCAACGGCTATACCCGTCACCTGGTGTTCAGTCTGTCGGTTGCTGCTGTTGTAAATCTCGTTCCACAGCACACTACCGTCGCCGCCCGCATACTTTGCCAGAGCCAGATTGTTTACTACAGCGGGGGCACGTTCGGTGCCAGTCACATACACATCACCTGTTTCGTCCAGAGCGAAGGCAACCAACTCATTCATGTCACTGCCTGGGTCTTGTCGCCCATAACGCTTCGTCCAGAGCTCCTGACCTGTTTCAGTGTCAACCTTGATCAGGAAATCCTCTTGAGGAAGATCGAACTGTGGACTAACCGTGCCCATGATGTAGAGATTCCCCTGCTGGTCGAGTTGTATTTCCCTGCCTAGGTTGGCATCCGTAGGACCATGCTCTTGTTCCCAGATCGTCTCGCCCGTAGCACCGCTCAGTTTAAGCTGCCTGATTTGCGGACGCCCATCGCTTCCGTACATGCTTAGCATCATATACACAGTGCCCGCTGCGTCTACTGCCAGATGTTTGGTCTGCCTGATATCACTGTTATAGAACTGCCTGTCCCAAAGCAATTCCCCGTCAGGCGAGTACTTGAGCAAAAAAGCATGCTGGTACGGACGTGAAGCATCCGGGTTCCCGCTGGTGCCCGTAACATACACATTACCATCATCATCTGTCACCATGTTAGCTGGCTGATCTATACCTGGTAAAGTGTGGATGAAGGTAGTATTGAAAACAAGCGCACCTGTAGCTGTCTGGAGGCTCGCCGCAAAAAGGTGAGAATCAACACCACCGGAGGTTCCGGTCAGGTGCAAAGTGCCTGCTTCGGATACTTTCACCCCATTCAGTACATAGGTGCCGTCTTCCTGAGATGTATATTCCCATACCTGCTCCCCATTGGCAGCGCTATACCTGCCAACCGCATAGGCAGCATCTGAGAGTGTGACGCCCAGGTAAGCATGACCCGCCTCGTCAGTGTTAAGGTCGGCAAAAGTGCCCTGGTGCTGGCTTGACCAGCGTAAACTGCCACCAGCAGCCCCATAACTTGTCAGTTGAGTGCCTCCCTGCACGGTGCTGACCAGGTAAAGCCCTCCTGCCTCATCAGCCACCATCTGCTCGGGTACACCTGCACTCTGTAGTGGCTCGTGCCACACCTGATTGCCAATGGCAGCGTCATACCTGATCAGGAAACTTCCTTCGGGTTGATCAGGATCCGTTGCATATTGTATCCCCCAGGTATAAACACCCCCTGTTTCGTCCAGGGTAAGTTGCATGGCACGGTTCTGCTGATTGGTATCGTGTTGCACTTGCCAAAGCAGAGAGCCATCGGCCCCGCTGTACTTTGTCGTCAGCATTTGGCTGGCGTTATCTAAAATACCCGTGCTACCCGTCAGGTAAATGTCTCCCTGACTGTCCAGGGCTATACCTGCCACACGCTGGTATACATTAGGGGGCACGGTTCCAGATACAGCTTGTACCCACATCTTTTCCCCATTAGTGGCATCGTACTTAAACAATTGTGTAAAGTCACCAGGCATATTAAAATGGCCAGAGCCAACCATGACCACCCCTCCCCTATTATCTGCCAATAGCTCTATGCCTGTCATCGTACTGGAAGGCGACTCCGTATTTCCCCAAACCACCTGGCCATCCGCTATAGCAAATTTCACTACGTAAACCATTGTTCTGGAGCCCATGTCAACCGTGGAAGCTGCTACGTAAAAACCCGTTTCGTCCAGTGCGACATCGTTCACTTCATGAGGGTATTGGAACAGAGGGAAATGGTGCTGCCAGAGCACTTCGCCCGTGGGACTAAACTTAGCCGCCACAAAGGCATCATAATTAGTAGGAGAACCCAGGGTGTTGCTTCTGCTGTTGCCCACCACATAGGTGTTGCCAACTGCATCAACGGCGCTAATAGCACCTGACTGAAACGTGGGAAAATCGCTGCCATAGCGCTGCTCCCAGGCTTCTGTAACCTGCTGCGCCAAAACAGGCTGCACAAGAAGTGAAAGGAACAAAGATACGACTAACAGGAATCCATAGCCCCGATTAGAAAAGCGTATAAAATCTAACATAGAAATGGAGTAAATTTATTGTACCATATATAGTTATAATCACACAGAGGCAGTGTTACCCTAGTATAAGAAGACACAAAAAGGGTGTAATTTGTGGAACGGGAGCAGGTAGACTACAACTGACAAAAAAGCCAGCCAAGCAAACAATTTATTATATATATAATTACAATACGAAAGTTATGTCTCTCTGGACAAATAAATTTTAAAGCATTAGTGCAAATAAATCGTCTGATATAATTGGATCATTTTATTAAAGAAGTATTACCCACTCATCTCGCCGGCACCATTTCTCCCTTAATTCAAGATATGCTTGTATATTTGTATACCCCTGAGCATTGGGGCACGTTTATACCTGTACAGTACACCATAAAGAAGATAGACTATGTTTGATATGATGGGCATGATGGGCAAGATGAAAGAAGTCCAGGCCAAAATGAAAGAAGCGCAGGACAACCTGCAGCACATTACCGTTACCGCCGAGTCGGGCGCGGGCCTCGTGAAAGCGACCGTGAATGGCCAGCGCAAGCTCCTCAAGATTGAAATTGACGATTCCATCCTGAACACGAACGACCGCGACATGGTGAACGACCTGGTGGTAGCTGCCGTGAACAACGCCATGCTGACTGCGGGCGAACGCGCAGCTGAAGAAATGAAAAAGAGCACTGAAGGCCTTTTACCTAACATCCCCGGTTTAGATCTAGGAAACTTTGGACTCTAATCCCTGCCTCACGGCGATTGTAATACTTAACTGGAATGGACTCCGCTATCTGCAGGAGTTTTTGCCCTCGGTAGTGGCCAACAGCTCTGGCTGCGAAGTTATTGTGGCCGACAATGCCTCTACCGATGGCTCTATTTCTTTCTTACAGGAGCACTTCCCGCAAGTGCGCATCATCCACAACGACGACAACTACGGTTTTTGCGAGGGGTATAACATCGCCCTGCGCCAGATCGATGCCAAGTACTATGTGCTGCTGAACTCTGATGTGGACGTGCCGCCGGGCTGGACAGAACCGATCATCCAATTAATGGAAGCCGACGAGAACATCGCCGTCTGCCAGCCCAAGATCGTTTCGCAGCAACACCCTGATTTTTTTGAGTACGCAGGTGCTGGCGGCGGTATGCTGGATACCCTGGGCTATCCTTTTTGCCGTGGGCGCCTTTTTGAAACGCTGGAAGAAGACCGCGGGCAGTACAATGATGTAGCAGAGGTATTCTGGGCAACAGGTGCCTGTATGTTCGTGCGAGCCAATGTATACCACGGTCTGGGGGGATTAGAGCCTGCTTTTTTTGCGCACATGGAGGAGATAGATTTTTGCTGGCGCGCCAAGAACGTGGGTTATAAGGTCATGTATAACGGCAACAGCCAGGTATACCACGTGGGAGGCGGTACACTGCACAAGTCTAATCCGCGCAAAACTTACCTGAACTTTCGCAATGGCATGGCCTTGCTGTACAAAAACCTGCCTGCCGGGGAGCTGTTTTCAATAGTTGTTATCCGCATCCTGCTGGACTGGGTAGCTGCCCTGCGTATGCTGCTGGCAGGCCAGTCAGCCGACGCCAAAGCAGTGCTCCAGGCACACGCCGACCTGTTGCGCAAAAGCAGTTATTGGCGCCAGCGCAGAAAAGAACAGCAGCTGAAAGGTACTTTTCCGGCTATGACAGGCGTTTACAGAGGAAGTATTGTGTGGCAATACTTTGTGCGCCAGCGACGCACAGTGCGGGATTTATAGATCCCAAACAGTGCTGCGTTCGCGGCGCAGGTGCTTGCTTACGTTCATCCAGAAGGCCATAATGAAATAGAGAATGATTGGCGAGCCCAGTGTGAAAAACGAAATGTAGATAAAGGACAGGCGAATGCTGCTAGAGGCTATGCCAAGCTTCTCACCCAACATGGCGCAGACACCAAAAGCCTGAGATTCGATAAAATATTGTAGCCTTTTCACTTTCGTTTGATTTAATTTTAAAAGTAGGAATTATACAGGTCACTGTCAAAAAAAATCGACAAACCCCATAAATACAACGCTATAACGCAGGTCGCTACCTATATCTTACGTTGTATACCTGATTCGGATATGAAACACAACAAAAAAAACGCTGCTTTGTTCCTGCCCCTGGCTGTTGTTATGCTCACGGCCAACACAGGCTGCACCCTGCAGCGCATGGTAAAACAAGCCCAAAAGCAGGAAATTGAAGTCACCCCGAATCCACTCGTCGCCAACGGCGAAGAAGTGGTGTTTGAGCTAAAGGCTACCCTGCCTGAGAAGATGCTGAAGAACAACCAGGACTACCGCTATAAGATAGATGTGGTATACGAAGCCGCCGGCCAGCAGCGGGAACACCTGGGAGCACTTAACTTTGATATCGGCAACTATCTCTACGAAAACCGTCGCCCTACCATCACACAGGAGTTTGCCTTTCCCTACGCTCCGCACAAAAACAAAGGCCGATTACTGGTGCAAGGTACAGCTATCGACAAGCGCAAGCGTGACCGGGTGGCCTATACCCAGGAAGAGCAGGTAGCAACTGGCCTCAACACCACGGCCCTGCTGATGGTGCGCAGCAATGACTATACCTACGTGCCGGATAATTACAAGACCATGGCCGAGGGTCCTGCCAGCATCATGTTTTACTTCGACGAAAACCAATTCGCCACCAAAAACTACCTGGGTGAAAACCTTCCCCTACTGGACCAGTACGCGATGGACACGGTGAAGCAGCAGACCATCAAGGTGATCGGAAGCCAGGCGCCGAACGAAAAAGGCACTGACCTGGCGCAGAAACGCGCCAAAGCGCTTGCCGATTACTACCGCAGCAAGGTAAGTCTGCTGGACTACTCGGGCAAGAAGGTCGAGATCAGCACAGAAATAGAGCCAACCGACTGGGTAACCTTGTTGGAGCGCGTAAACAAGTCGGCTTTGCCGAAAGCCCAGAAGCAGGAGATAACTACAATACTGCAAGGTACTGGCTCCGACAAGCAGAAAGCAGATGCCCTGCAGCAGAGTGCAGCCTTCGACTACATACGCAAGTATGTCTACCCGACCATGCGCTTTGCACGTGTGGAGGTGGACTACAACCGCGCCCGCAAATCTGACTACGAGCTATACCTGCTGGCCCGCCGCATCGCCGACGGGTCTGCCAGCGCTGATGTACTCACGGCCGACGAGTTGCAGTATGCCGCTACCCTGACTCCCCTGCTGGCTGAGCGCCGCAAGCTGTACGAGGCAGCCGTGAAGACCACCGATAAATGGCCTGCCTATTACAACCTGGGCGTGGTGTATACCGAGATGGCCCGCAAAGAGTACCGTACGAAGGCCAGAGAAGCGCTGCTCGATAAGGCCATCCACAACCTGAACTTTGCCGGATTCCGCAATCCAACGGCCGAAGTAAACTACGCTTTGGCCAGCGCCTATCACCTGCGCGGCGAACGTGAGAAGGCCCTGCAGATCTACGATTACGCCATTAGGCTCGGGGGTGAACAGGAACTCCTGCACCGTATCTTTACCGACAAAGCCGCCCTCGAAATGGAAATGGGCCTTTACGATGAAGCCATCCGCAGCCTGACCTATTCCGGCGATGACTACCAGACCAACATGAACCTGGGGCTGAGTTACCTGCTGAAAGAAAACTACGAGGGAGCACGAGACTATTATGAAAAAGCCCTGGAACTAAAGCAGGATGATCCGCTGGCGCATTACTCACTGGCCATCGTGGGTGCTCGTCAGCAGAACGAGGGCATGGTGCGCATCCATTTGCGCCGGGCTATTCAGAAGGACCGCAGCTACATGGAACGCGCATTCGACGATCCGGAATTCGCCGCCTATCACGGCAAACAGGCATTCCGGGAAGCGATGATACGATAAGTTACGCGCTATACATTGCAAATTGACAGACTTATCTTAATTTTACCAACTGAACCGAGATTTTAACATTAATATGCGAAGTATACAGTTTAGAGAAGCCCTTCGTGAAGCCATGTCAGAGGAAATGCGCCGTGACAAGAGCGTGTTCCTGATGGGTGAGGAAGTAGCCGAATACAATGGTGCTTACAAAGTGAGCCAGGGCATGTTGGACGAATTTGGTCCTGAGCGTGTGATTGACACTCCTATTGCCGAACTTGGCTTTGCCGGTATTGGCGTAGGTGCCTCTATGAACGGCCTGCGCCCTATCGTAGAGTTCATGACATTCAACTTCTCACTGGTAGCCATTGACCAGGTGATCAACTCTGCCGCCAAAATGATGTCTATGTCAGGCGGTCAGTACTCCTGCCCGATGGTGTTCCGCGGCCCGACTGGTAGCGCTGGTATGCTGTCTTCACAGCACTCCCAGAACTTTGAAAACTGGTACGCTAACACCCCTGGCTTGAAAGTAGTGGTTCCTTCTAACCCTTACGATGCGAAGGGATTGTTGAAGTCTTCTATCCGCGACAACGATCCGGTGATCTTCATGGAATCGGAGCAGATGTACGGCGACAAAGGCGAGGTGCCTGAAGAAGAATACCTGATCCCGATCGGTGTAGCTGACATTAAGCGTGAAGGCTCTGACGTGACCATTGTATCGTTTGGCAAGATGATGAAAGTAGTTTTGGCTGCCGCTGAAGAATTAGCGAAAGACGGCATCAATGCTGAAGTGATCGACCTGCGCACGGTGCGTCCGATTGATTACAAAACGCTGATCGAGTCTGTGAAGAAAACCAACCGCATGGTGGTAGTAGAAGAAGCATGGCCACTGGCCTCTATTTCTGCTGAGCTGGCTTACCATATTCAGAGCAACGCATTCGATTACATGGATGCCCCTGTGAAGCGTGTGACATGCCGCGACGTGCCACTTCCTTATGCCCCTACTCTGATCGAAGCTTCCCTTCCAAACGTGGAACGTACGATTGAAGCAGTAAAGCAAGTAATGTATAAGAAAGCTTAACTAGCTTACTGACATAAATAAAAACGCCCCCTGGCTTCTGAGTCAGGGGGCGTTTTTATTTGACAGAAACTTTATTCCGGGGAATAGTTGCTTTCAATGTGAAATCACTAGCATGGGAAGCAAAGTAAGCCCTCTAAAAGTCTTCAGGAATTAGGTTAAAAGTGATTGTCTGCTTCGAATGAGCAGATCGGCCCTCCTTCTAATCTAGTATTCTCACAGCAATCGGATTTAGGTGCTCGCCTTCATTCTCGACTTGAACCTCTACTCTACTGCCTTCCTTCAGTTGGTCGAATGTGACTGTTTCACCGTTTCTGGTCAGTCTAGTAGTTTCTCTGAAATAAAGCTCGAGTGTTTGATTATCGTCAGTTTCCACATAGATCTCCGTCCTTTCAGGTTCTACTTTTTTCACACTGCCTTGATACGTGCCAGATGCTACGGAACTGGATTCGCCATGCTGTGATTCCATTTCATTTGAGCCATCATTGGGTGATTCCATGGTGGTTGTGGTGTTATCTTGCGACTCTGTGGTATCGGAACCGCCATCCTGACAACTGAATAGAAATAGTGAAAGTAGCGCAAAGGCTGCGAATACTGATTTAAGGTTTTTCATAGGTTAGATTTTTGAATTTATGCTATAGTTTCTCTTATTCCGTTTACAACTGCCTGTTTTATACGCTTCAGTCAAAAATTGTTTGTCTCCTGCCAGCTGTGTTCGCTTCAGTTCAACCCCGACTTCCGTTTTACCTCCACCTTACCGGTTTCTTCATCCTCCTCCACTTCCTGCTTCTCCACCTTTACGGCGGTGTCAGAGGGTTTTATCCCCTGGTCATGTTCTTCGGAATATACCTGCGTGAATTCCGCGCCCAAAAGAAAGATGATCGAGGTATAGTATACCCAAACCAGAATCAGTACGAGCGAGCCGGCAGCCCCGTAGGTATCGGCCAGCGGGTCATGTTGAAAGTAAATGTTGAGGACGTACTTGCCCAGTGTAAACAGTATAGCTGTGACCACAGCGCCCACCCATACATTCGGCCAGCGAATTTTGGCGTCGGGCAGTACTTTGAAGATAGCTGCAAAAATAACGGTGGCAATGGCAATGGATACCAGTATGTTACCAATCGTAACCAGGTATACCGCTATACCTGACAGCTCCTGCCGCAGGTAATCGTAGACCAGGCCCAGCACCACATCAATCGAGAGCGAGACGAGCAGCAAAAACCCGAAACTGACTACCAGCGCCAGCGACAGGATGCGCCCGAGTACCAGTTTCATAAGGCCTTTCTCTGTCTTTGCTTTCACCTTCCACATGGCATTGAGCGAGTCCTGCAGCGCTACAAACACGGTTGTCGCACTAAAGGCCATGACCAGCACGCCCACAATAGTCCCAATAGTACTTGACTCCGACTGGCTGGCATTTTCGATAATACTCTGGATCTGGGATGCGCTGTTGCGCCCCATAATACCGCCGACCTGGTTCACGACCTCCCCACGCACTGCATCCTGCCCAAAAGCAGCACCTGCAATCCGGATGGTGATGATCAGGACGGCTGGCAGCGAGAAGATGGTATAAAAGCCAATGATCGCGGCGTAATCCAGCGGATTGTCGTCAAAGAACTTCTTAAAAGTTTGCTTGGTGAGTTCCCAGGTTGTTTTAAGCTTTTTCTGCATACCTGCTTTCTGTTTCCCTTAAGTAATCCCATACGGCAAAGCGTACTCCAGGATTTGGGAAAGGCAGGTAGAGCATGGCTAGGCAGGCTGAAGCACGAGTCGGGCCAGGTAGTTGCCATACTCGCCCTCATAAAGCTGCCCGAAGGTATAGCCATGGTCAGTAGCGTAGTCTTCCAGAATAGCAGGATCGATGAAAAGCCACCTGAACTCTCCGGTCTGATGCTCCTTGTAGCGCATATTATACAGCACCTCCCCATAGTAGCCCGCATTCAGATCAAGCAGCACAGAGCCATCCTCCTCTTCAAACATGTAGAGTATGTCTGACGACTCGAGCAGAATCTGCCCACCCGGATTAAGAAGCGTTTTGGCATGCTCCAGGAAGCGCTCCAGCCCCTCCAGATCACCGGCTATACCTATTCCGTTCATCAGCAGCAGCAGCGTGTCGTAGCGCTCGCCACTAAGTTTAAAAATATCCTGCTGCACTACCTGCCGTACACCTTGCGCCTGCATGGCCTGCACCGCTCCGGCTGACAAATCGAGCGCTGTTACATCAACCCCACGCTCTTGCAGCGCCAGGCTGTGGCAACCGGCCCCCGCGCCTACATCCAGTACACGTCCGTGGCAAGCCTCCAGCGCCAGCAGCTCGAGCCTCGGCATCCCATCGGGTGTGCGAAACAGGTAAGCTGCTCTTATCTCGTCATCTTCGGTCAGGTTACTTTCCACCACAATGCTTGCCTCAAGGTTTCCGGCCATAAAGTCCTGTATAGCAGCCCCCACCGGGTCATTTTTCATCTCCATGCTGTCTGATTATTTTTTGCAAAGAAAAGAAATCTCTTTCTTTCTTTTTTTAAAGTTGAACTTATCCAATTATATATTTTACTCCATATTGAATCACCTGCCTAATTATCAGCCATTTAGAGATAAAAAAATAGCATACACCGTTGCATTAATCAGAAATTTATGTAGATTGGCAATCAATAATCGACCTAGACCTGCGTTTACCTATGAACACGACACTATTTAGCCACATTCAATTGATGAATCCCGTGCTTGAAAGCCGATACTTAAAACTGGAAGAGTCGCGCAACCGACTGATCGGCGAGCTTGAGGGCCTGGATGAAGAGCTCTTGAACCGGCCCGCCGCCACTGGTAAGTGGTCCATCAACCAGATTGTAGCTCACCTGATACAGGTAGAGCAACTGACCAATAGCTACATTCAGCGCAAAGTGCAGGAAGAAGAACTGGAGTCTGCCTCACTGGCGCATACACTCCGCTCTCTCTTGCTTCGTGTTGCACTTCATTCGGGCATGAAATTCAAGGCACCTGCCGCAGTCGCGAAAGTACCGGCACACGCAAGCCTGAACTCACTGCGCATCCAGTGGGATGCTGCCCGCTATCAGCTCGAAGACACCCTGACGGAGCTTCCGCGTCCATTGTTGGATAAATGTGTTTTCCGCCATCCGTATGCAGGTATGCTCACGATTACCCAAACACTGGCTTTTCTGCAGGACCACTTCGATCACCATGCCCGGCAAATTTCCCGCCTGCGGCAGCAGTGGCTAAATTAACCAGACCTAAAAATCTCCTAACTCCATCTGCCTGATCACAAGTCCGTGCCCCCCGGCACGCAAGCCTGTGATGTGTCCCTCTCCGTCAAGCTGCAGCATCACTTCGATCTGACTGGGTGACGGGTGGCGCATGTGATAACCCTGGTGTATCAGGAAATTTGGTTTTTGTATCTGCAGATAATCGTGCAGGTAGCAGGCAAGCGGTCCTGCTGCCATACCGGTGGCAGACTCTTCAGGTATACCATAGCTTGGGGCAAACATACGGGTATTTGCGTCAGCAAGCGATGTAGCCGTAGTGAATGTATAGAAGCCTACCAAACCCGCCTTGTCCGAGACTGAGCGAACAAGCTCCTGATCCGGTTGCAGATGATGCAGGGTGCCCTCGTCAGGTATAGGCACCAGCAAAAAAGGAACTCCTGTGCTTGCAATGACGGGTACTGACGGAAAAGCGAAGCCCACCGGAAGCCCAAGCGCTGCGGCGATCAGCTGGGGATTGATAGCTGCAGTTTCAATGGGCGTATACTGCGGCGGCAGTTGCGCCTGGTATACCTTGCCTCCTTCAAAACTGATCTGACGTGGGCCTTCTATAGATTCTTTCACTGCGCTGCCGTTGAGCAGCAGCCCTTTCTTCCACAACAAACTGAAGGCAGCTACAGTCGCATGACCGCAGTGCGGAATCTGCTTTATTGGTGTATAAAACTCGATTTTCACATCCCCTACATTGGAGGCTGATACAAAAGCTGTTTCTGAAAGCCCCAGCATGGCGGCTATCTTCTGGCGTCTTTCATGTGAAAGCTTGTCAGCAAAAAGTACGACACCAGCCGTGTTGCCTCCATTCGGCTGTTCTGTAAAAGCTTTGACAAGGTATAGCTCTGGTGTTAAGTTCTCTAGGTTGGCCATAGGGTGTTTGGGGTTATTAGCGTGTTACTCGTTGGCTGTTTCGCTTTCTTTCAAAGCGACAAATTCCATCTGAAGGGCTTTGATGCGCACTTCTGTTTCATCGGGCAGTTCGTCGAAAGCCTCTTTGCGCTGGTTCAGCTCATCCAGCACGGAGGCCGCCATGTTCCAGTCCTGCTGGTCCCAGGTTTTGTGTCGGGCCCGCACATTGCTCATAAAGTTTTTATAGGCTTCTTCTACATTATCGGCACTCAGGGAGGTACCATTGGCATACTGTCCCAGCAGGTCGCGCTCCCACTTTGTTAGCTGGGCCTGATCAACTGCCAGCTTGTCGCGCTCTCTTTCACGGGCTTTGAAGTCGGCTTTGATCTGCTGATAGTCGGCCTTTAACTTCTCCGAGAAGCTTTCCTGCTTACGATCAAGCTCTTCCGTGCGGCGCTTAAAGTCTTCTTTTGTTCTTTTCCAGTCTTCTTCCGTTCGCTCTTCCAGTTTATTTGTCTGAGTATTCACCCAAGACCGAAACTCGTTCACATCTCCTTCTATCTCCTGTTCGCGTGTGGCGGTGCAGGCACCGAGCATGGCGACAAAAAGTACAAAAGCACCCCACTTCAGCAGAGGGGTCCTAAATGAAGAAAACTGTAAAAAAGGCAAGCAAATATTTTTCATCATCCATTTGTTAATGATTTGATATCAAGTAGTTCCAATTGCCAGTATTTATCTCGAAAATATACTTACGTATTTAGACTGTTCAAAACTAATACCAAATATGGTTCGTATTTAGCAGTAGAAGATATTTATAATACAATTAAAAAACAATATACTAACATAAACAGATACTTAACAATTAAAATACCGGCTGCTTACTTTTAAGTGAAGCAGCAACAGCTAGAATAGCTTGCACTACGAGTATGCGTTGAAAGGCACAAGTGTAGTGTAAGCTATTGCTTTTATATATACTTATCTGATAGAAATTCGGATAAGCTTCTCACAAACAATTCTGGCCACTTCCCCTCAGAAAAACAGGGATTAAAATACGCAGCTCTTTAACCAGACGCTAGTCCGATTACGTATGTTGCAGCGTGAAGCTAATCATATGACACAAGAACAGAAAAACTTTATGCGGGAAGCGATCAGGCTTTCTTTGGAGAAAATGGAAGCGGGTTTTGGCGGTCCTTTCGGGGCTGTCGTCGTGCGTGATGGGGAGATCATTGCCCGTGGGTACAACAATGTGCTGGCCACCAATGACCCGACTGCCCATGCCGAGGTAGATGCTATACGCAAAGCCTGTCAGGCGCTCGGCACTTTTCAACTGACTAATTGCGAGCTGTACACTAGTTGTGAGCCCTGTCCCATGTGCCTGGGCGCCATTTACTGGGCCCGCCCCCGTAAGGTATACTATGCCAACTCCAAAGCCGATGCGGCTGCAGTGGGCTTTGATGATCAGTTCATTTACGACGAAATAGACAAAGATGCGCCAGACCGTTTTATCCCGATGGAACAGATGCTTCGGGAAGAAGCACAGGAGGCATTCAGGCGCTGGGCCGACAAAGAAAACAAGCAGGTATACTGAAACTTCAGACAGATTGCTCCTAAAATAAAACGGGCTGCGCTATTAATAGCGCAGCCCGTTTGCTGTATTTCCAGAATCGATTAGCGACGACCGCCCATCATCTTAGCAAGGTTGGCCATACCGCCTTTGGTACCGGCCATCTTGTTCATGGAGCGCATCATCTTGCGCATGTCGTTGAACTGCTTCATCAGGTTGTTCACCTGCGTAATATCCGTACCTGAACCCTTCGCGATACGGGCACGGCGGCTGCCGCTGATCATGTCCGGGTTCTCACGCTCCTGCGGCGTCATCGATTTGATGATCGCTTCGATCGGCTTAAAGGCTCCTTCATCGATCTCCACATCTTTCAAGGCTTTGCCAACACCCGGGATCATGCCTACGAGATCCTTGATATCACCCATCTTCTTGATCTGCTCGAGTTGGGTCAGGAAGTCATCGAAGTTGAATTGGTTCTTGCGGATCTTCTTGTTGATGCGCTTCGCCTCGTCCTCGTCAAAGGCCTGCTGCGCACGCTCCACGAGGGAGATTACGTCACCCATGCCGAGGATACGCTGGGCCATACGATCCGGGTAGAACAGGTCCAGAGCTTCCATCTTTTCACCCGTTGAGATGAACTTGATCGGCTTCTCTACTACCGCACGAATCGAAAGGGCAGCACCACCGCGGGAGTCACCGTCGAGCTTGGTGAGCACCACGCCGTCGAAGTTGATGCGCTCGTTGAAGGTCTTGGCAGTGTTCACCGCATCCTGTCCCGTCATGGAGTCTACCACGAACAGGGTTTCAGTTGGCTTCACGGCCGCCTTGATCTCAGCTATTTCTTTCATCATCGCCTCGTCCACGGCCAAACGACCGGCGGTGTCAATGATGACTACTTTCTTGTTTGTCTTCTTGGCGTGGGCAACGGCGTTGAGAGCAATCTGAACCGGATTCTTGTTTTCCAGTTCGGTATAAGCCTCTACTCCTACCTGCTCGGCCAGTACCTGCAGCTGGTTGATCGCAGCCGGACGGTATACGTCGCAGGCGGCCACCATTACGCTACGGCCCTGCTTTTTGAGGTAGTTGGCCAGCTTGCCAGTAAAGGTAGTTTTACCAGAACCCTGCAGACCCGCGATCAGGATGATGGCTGGCTCGCCTTTCAGGTTGATGTCCTGCTTCTGGCCACCCATCAGCTCTGTCAGCTCCTCGTACACGATCTTCACCATCAACTGGCCCGGAGACACAGCGATGAGAACGTCGCGGCCCATGGCCTCGTCTTTGATCTTGTCGGTTACTGTTTTGGCTACTTTATAGTTCACGTCGGCGTCCACCAGGGCACGGCGTACCTCTTTGATGGTGGCAGCTACGTTGATTTCTGTGATGCTTCCCTGGCCTTTGAGGGTTTTAAAGGCGCGGTCTAGTTTGTTACTTAAATTATCAAACATCTCTCTAATTCTGGATTTACCTACAAAACTAAGGAATATCAGGAATAGTTGCTATAGTAATGATGAATGGGTAATGATTAATGAGTAATGGTGAATGAATAATGATGAATGATGAGTAATGGTGAATAGATAGGTAAAAGGAAAAATGGGTGCCGAATGGGGTGACGAGCTTAGGGCCGTTGTTTTTTTGCTTAGGCTGTAATCTGTAAGCGAACCTATTTCGTTGATTAGCCGAATACAGCCATATTGAATCATGCTGCATTAATGTTTACATATGGCCACAACTCATTATTCATTCGTCATTAATCATTAAGCATCATTCGTTATCTTTGGGAAAGAAGTTATTCTACTGATCGCTTTGGAAAAAACAGACCAGATCAATTTACTATACATCTCCTACTACTGGCCCCCTTCAGGCGGGCCGGGCGTGCAGCGTGGACTCAAGTTTTGCAAATATCTGCCACAGGCGGGTGTGCGGCCAAGTGTGTTAACCGTAGATGAGCGGCAAGCCTCTTACCCGGTGCTGGATCACACGTTTGCAAGGGAAGTACCCGAAGGTACAGCCGTATATCGCACTGCTACCTCAGAGCCTTTTGAGTATTACAAAAAACTTTCCGGCAAGAAAGAAATACCTTATAGTGGCTTTGCCAACGAAGAAGCTAAAACTGGCTTCCTGGATAAGGTTTTCAAATTTGTGCGCGGTAACCTGTTTATACCGGATGCCCGTGTGGGTTGGAACAAGCATGCCCTCAAAAAGGCCGGCGAGCTGCTGCAGAACGACCAGTTTCAGGCGATCCTGACAACCAGCCCTCCTCATTCCACCCAGTTGATCGGATTGAAGCTGAAAGAAAAATATGGCCTGCCCTGGGTAGCGGACTTACGCGACCCCTGGACGAACATTCACTACTACGACCAGCTTTACCATACCCCAATCGCCAAGCGCATCGATAAGAAATACGAGTTGCAGGTGCTCGAGAAGGCCGATGCTGTGGTTGTGACCAGTGAGGACACGAAACGGCTTTTTCTGAATAAGCCGGTAAATATAAATCCGGATAAGATCCATGTAATCCCGAACGGGTATGATGAGGATGACTTTATATACCCTTCTACGCCGCCTCAGGACGAGTTTCTAATCACCTATACCGGTACGATCACAGAGAACTATAACATTGATGTGTTTCTGAAGGCGCTTGCGCACCTGAGGTCCGTTAACACCGACATTAACTATAAACTGCGTTTTGTGGGTAAAGCGTCGGAGGGTGTGAAGCAGCGTATCCGGAAGGCCGGACTGGAAGGTATAACGGAGTTTGTGCCGCATGTGCCCCACAACGAAGCCATCAAGTACCTGATGGAAAGCACCATGCTGCTGATGGCTATAGCTGATGTGCCTGCTGTGTATTCCAATGTGCCGGGCAAGTTGTTTGAGTACCTGGCGTCGAACAAACCGATCGTTTGCCTCGGTCCTGTGCACTCCGACACCGACCGCATCATTGACGAATGCGGTGCCGGCCGCCTGTTCCACTACACGGCCTACGAGCTAATGCTTGACCACATGATGCTGATGAGCAAAGCCTGGTCCATCAACCCTAACCTTGACCTGCCCTACATCAACCATTCTCAGTTTTCGAGAAGGGCCCTGACGGAGAAGCTGGCCAAGGTGGTAAAACGGTTGGTAGTAATGGCTGCTAAGGTTTAGTCATCTTACCAGTCTACTGTAACGGGTCTGAATTCATCAACTACATAGGAAATTAATATTTCTCTGTTATCAATAACCTTGATGACGTGGCGGGTTGTTCTTAAATTAAGAAAAACGGAGTCAGCAGCTGTGGGCATACCTAAAGCTGATTGTGAGAGGCTTGCAATCCTTTCTTTCGTTACAGTGAAAGATGTTTCACCAGGTTTTACTAAATAGCCGATTTGTCGAGTCCGATTAATAGAGGGTGATGAAAGGACTTTACCTATGCCTTCTTTAGGGACAATTAACAGACCGACTATAATGCTGTCTTTTACAGAATTTCTTTCGAATTGAAACTTGATATCTTCATCAAATGAAATACGCGAAGGTACTGCATGCCATTTAGCAGCTTTCGGAACATCAGTCATCTCCACCCTGTACCCCTTACTCTTATCATTATTTAAGTACTCCCATTTCAAATTTCTCACCTCATGCTGGTTCCCATATAAGTTCCAGGATGTAGAGGGTTTCGAAGAGTCGCAGGTACTATTAATATAGGTCTCGGTGCACATGGGCTGCCCGTTTATTTTGCTGCTTTGAAGCGGGACATGTGGCCCATTGGTATCCTTCCCGAAATATGAGGCCATGAAGTACCCTTTATCAATCGTAAATTGAGAAGGTGGGCCAGATGTAAAGAAATGATTTTCCACGTATCTGAAAATCCCATCAACTTCATCATATTTACTAGATTTAACAGGCTTATCAGTGGTGTTGGCATCTATTACAACATAATCTACTTCTTCCTGAATAGGTATAGCTATATCGTCTTTGTCGGAATTGCAGCTAAAGAACATGAACGTAAAGCCAGCCAGGATTAGGCAAGATCTGTAAAGTTGCTTCATGATTTAAGTTTTTTAAAGATGGGACGTTAAATACAAGGTATTCATTATATTCTATACCAGCAATTACTGTTCCATTATTCATTGGCAAAGTATAATTATTCATCAAACCTGTTCGTCACATCACAGCTTACTAATCCAGGAAAAGCCTACCGTTATGTTGAAACAATTTATATGCTGTTCTCAGATGGATGTGCCGATTAGTGATACGATAATCCATCATATAGATATTTAACCTACAGGACAGGTATAGATCTTAATGGCTTCCCCCATTACATTATATCCATCGGCCAGGTATAGCCAGCCTTTGCGTTCATAGAAGTTCTCCAGGTCTGTGCTCAGGTATAGCGCCGGGTGACCAAGACGCTTGGCTTCGCTCAGGCCGTGCTGTAGTAGTTGGCTGGCCATACCTTGGCCACGGTGCTCTTCATTTACATAGAGGCAGGCCAGCCAAGGCATCAGGTCCTGACGGCTGATGATGTCGTTGGTGAGTAAGGCGTAGGAGCCGACGATATTCCCTTCGTGCCACAACACGTAAAACATCGGCAGCCGGGACTTGTCCTGAACAGCATGCAGGATGCAGTCTTCATAGAACTTGAAGTTAGACGAACTGCCCCAACATGTCCAGAAATAATGAATAGCAGGCTGCATCAGGTCCGGACGGTCTGCGAGTGATAAGATTTCCATAAAACGATCTTTTTTATTTTAGTAATAGCTAGTGGCTTTTGCTTCCCCTTCATAACCTACCATACCTGCCATCAATATACTATACCTGCTGCTAACGGTTCTGGAAAAAACGATTTTAGGTATGGTCACCTACGCTCATACAGCTATAGCAAATTAGCAACATTTCACGTGCTTTTCTCGGAGACGATCTTTAACTTAAATGTTCAAACATGAATAACGCAACCAACTGTAAATACACAGCAATATTTGAGGAACGACTCCATGAACAGTACCCCTTCCTATAGCCATGGCGTAAGCACTACCCCCCTTCGCGGCGAAACCATTGGACAAAGCCTACGCAACACTGTTGAAAGATTTGGCGACCGCGAAGCGCTTGTGATGGTGACGCAGCATTACCGCGCTACTTACAGGCAGCTGTGGGGACAGGTGGAACAGGTTGCCAAAAGTCTGATGGCCTATGGCATACAGAAAGGGGACCGGGTGGGCATTTGGTCACCAAACCGGGTGGAATGGGTACTGGTGCAGTTTGCCACGGCCCGTGTGGGTGCGGTGCTTGTTAATATCAACCCCGCCTACAAAACCAATGACCTGAAGTATGCCCTGAAGCAAAGCCAGATTAGTTTACTTGTCGCATCGCACTACTTCCGGCAGACCGACTATGTGGAAATGCTTAACCACATCCGTCCCGACTGCGAGTACCCGACCCGCACCGTGATTATGGAGCGCGACTGGGAACGCTTTATCGCAGCAGGCCAAGCAGTGACTGAACAGGAACTGGCTGAGCGGGAAGCAACGCTGCAGTTTGACGACCCGATCAACATTCAGTATACCTCAGGCACTACTGGGTTGCCCAAAGGGGCTACCCTCTCCCATCACAACATCCTCAACAATGGCTTCTTTATCGGGGAGACACTGAAGTATACCGAGTATGACCGGGTGTGCATACCAGTGCCTTTTTACCATTGCTTCGGGATGGTGATCGGAAACCTTGCCTGCATTACGCATGGCTCCTGCATGGTCATTCCGGCCGAAACTTTTGACGCGGAACAGGTAATGCAGACCGTACAGGATGAAAAATGCACCTCACTGTACGGCGTGCCCACCATGTTCATTGCTGAGCTGGAGCACACGAACTTCGCTCTATACGACTTCTCGACGCTGCGCACCGGCGTGATGGCCGGTTCAAATTGCCCCATCGAAACGATGAAGCAGGTGCAGTCGCGGATGAACATGCGGGAAGTAACGGTATGCTACGGTATGACCGAAACCTCACCCGTCTCAACGCAGAGTCAGCTGGACGATCCGCTGGAGAAACGTGTGTCGACTGTTGGCAAGGTACATCCGCACCTGGAGGTGAAGATTGTGGACCCTGAAACAGGTCTGATTGTGCCACGTGGCCAGAAAGGTGAGCTCTGTACCCGTGGCTACTCGGTGATGCTGGGCTACTGGGATATGCCGGAGGTAACAGAGCGGGTGCTGCAAAACGGCTGGATGCATACCGGTGATCTGGCCATAATGGACGAGGAAGGCTATGTGCAGGTGGTCGGCCGCATCAAAGACCTGATCATACGGGGCGGCGAAAACATTGCGCCACGTGAAATAGAAGAGTTTCTGCTCACCCACGAAGCTATATCGGACGTGCACGTGATCGGCGTACCCGACCACAAATACGGTGAAGAAGTCATGGCCTGGGTGAAGCTCCGAAAGGGATTTTACGCTACTTCCGAGGACATAGCGGCCTACTGTAAAGGGCAGATCGCGACCTTTAAGATACCGAAGTACTGGAAGTTTGTAGAGGAATTCCCGATGACGGTAACTGGCAAGGTCCGTAAAGTGGAAATGCGCGAAATCTCGGCCCAGGAACTGGGGCTGGTGGAAGAAGCTTAAATACTAAAGCCAGCAGGCTCCTGGTCACTTAATTTTCCACTCTGCTGCTGATCCCAGAACGCTACTGCCAACATAAACAGGAAAGTGAGTTTATAGAGCCGGCACCACCAGATATTTGTTTCCCAGAAGAAGACTGGTAACACTTCTTGGGTAGCGTAAAAGTAAATGATTAGATATGCTAACATGGCAGCAGCAAATACAAGGTATAGGATTTTCAGGAATCTCCTGTTTTGATAGTTGTAGATTGAGTTAAGGAATTGGAAAAATTAAATTTACTCTTTTCCCACTTTCAGTAACGGGCCTTGCTCGATCAAGTCTAAGGTATAATTTAGAACAGTATCTTCTCCATTCAGTAAATCCGCCGCTGAAGTTTCAACCAGATGAGTGGGCGGTATCGATTTTCCCTCCATTGGAAAGCCGCCAGAGGAAACTCTTGGTTTACGGGTAGGTATACGGAAGGCCAATCCCTTGCTTGTGACAAAGTTTGTAGCCCCATTGCCCGTATCGCCGTGGGTGGGTGTTCCGATAAGTGTTGCGTCTCCTCCTTCCATCAGGTCAATGGCAAAGCTCTCAGCAGAAGAGAAGGTATAGCCGCTGGTTAGCACGTACAGTTTTCCTTTGTAACTATCTTTTATCGGGCTGATCGACTTGGTTGACACACTGGCGGTGTGCTTTTTCTTGATCAGATAGGCCGCCATCTTTTCACCTAGAGCTGAATTTCCGCCGCCGTTATTCCTGAGATCAATGATCAGATAAGGCTTGTCTTTGAATTTGAAGTAATGCTCTAAAAACTGCTCTGCTACATCGTCTTTCATTCCGTTGATCGCAATATACCCAGCCTGATCTGTCAGGCTCTTCCCTGATATCAAGGTATAGCCTGGCACAGGTATATAAGCGCTTTTATCAAAATGCACGGAGATTTCTTTTAAGCTGTCTGATGTTTGGATCAGGTAGCGACGGGTGTCTTTGAAATAGCTTCTAAAAAGGTTATTAGAGACAGTCAATGCTCTTCTGCCGTGTGACGTCGAGGCGTATACATAGGTTGTTTCCCGCTCCAGCCATTCTAGTACTGGCAAACCATCGATTTCTATGATTTCATCTCGTTCTTTTATACCTGCTTTTATGAAATCCTCTTCACGGACACTCGTGAAGAACAGCCGGTTTTCAATGAGTGCCGCATCGCAGTTAATAAAGTCTCGCCTGAAATACACGCTTGAATGTCCATTTTGTAACTCACTGAAATACTCAAGCACCAGCTTGCCATACATCTTGTTATCTCCGGCTCTTGCTATTAATGCCGAGTACTTTTTAAATAGTGAATCCTTGTGAATTCCTTTGCTTGTCAAATAGGGATGTTTACTCTCAACAATAGCATGAATCTCCTTGAAATTAGCGAGGTACTCAGCCGGGTCGTATACCAGATCGCTGATGTAGATATTCTGAAAATTGGGGGATGAGGTAGTACAACCAGAGAAAAGGCTCAGGATGATGAGGATGCAAAGATGTAGTTGTTTCATCAGTAAAGTCTTTTATCTTCTTACCTTTTTATAGTCTTACTTCAAGGAAGTAATGAATACACTCCCTAAGAAACCTATAAGCAAGAGTCCGAAGAGTACAGCAAAGAAACTCAATGATAAAAGCTTTCCTGCATTACTATAGCTTCCGTCATACTTTTCTTCCAACACTATATTGATAAGTTCTTTCTTCCTATATCTCAAGAATAGGTATATTCTTCCAAATCCAGCCTGTATAATATCAAAAAGCAAGAACTCCATTTCTTCTATAATCTTATTTACCCCGAACCACCAGCTAGCAGGAGTGCCAGTTCCCTTTATTAACCCTGCATGTTGACTTAATTTATACCTGAATTACCTCACCAAACTTTAATTTACCCAACTATATCTGGACTCCTATACCTTCCAACCACTCCTTCACCTCCTTTACCAGCACTTTGTAATTTTCCTTTGTATCCCCTGTTGTACCTACCAAGGCACTATACCTGAAGTCGAGGGCTTTGCAGAGCAGGAAGTAATGAGTCTTGATCAGGTTGGCTGGGTGAAACTCCAGCACCTGGCATTGCTCTGAAAAAAGCAGATTGGTCAGGCCGGCTCCGTGGGGGGCGATGACGGCCTCAGCTTCATAGAACAGCTGAACCTGCTGCTGGTAGGTCATTTCCTCTGCCCGCACCACCTCGAAACCATACTTGTCGAGCAGCGGCAAAAGCTCCTGCTCGTTCAGCACGCGGCGGGTTTTGGCTTTGGCGCGACTGATGTAGATGCGCCTTTTACGGCTGCTCTGCTGCACATCATACCCCTGCCATACCTTCTGTCGCAGCCAGTCGGCAATTTCGCGAGGCATATAGCCGCTTTGCGCATTGGTTACGAAAGAGGGTAATACAAATTCATCAATCTGCCATTTTTCATACTTCCCAATGTTGACTACCTGGGCATGGGGATAGTCTCTCAGGACAAAGGCCAGCGTTTCGAGTTGGTATAGAGCCATATCACGTCGCATGATCACCTTGATCGGTTCCTTTGTAGACTCAAGCACCAGGTATAGGCGTGGCAGGCAGTCGAAGAACCAGTGGTAGTTATTGTTGTCAGCCCAGGGGAGATGCAGTACCGAGGTATAGCGACCCCTCTGTTTTTTAGGCAGCAACAGCGATACTTCTTTAAAAGCGTCCGACTTGGCCAGCCGACTTACCTCTCCCACCGACTCCACCACGACCTTTCCGTCCAGCACCACAGCCCCGGAGTTACCCAACACCTCCACATCCTGCAACCGAATCAGGTACTGCTCTTTCTGTCGGTAGCCCAGGCTATAGTCGATGGCGTAGTTGAAGCTGCGGGCTGAATCTTCCAGAAATGCTCTCTCCGCTTCATTAAAATCGAGGACATAGCTGGGAGTAAGAACCTGTTTGCCCGGATGATGCAACACCGAGGTATAGCGCGAATAATAGCCCAGCGTATGCAGCAACCCGAAAAAAGCTTTTTTCAACATGAAACAGTAGAGTTTGGGAATTCAGGAGTTTGAGAGTACAAGAAGACAGAAAGGTTAAGAATTTAGAAGTTAAAAGTTGAAATGTAATGATGTTACCTAGTCATAAGGTGGTGAACAGCCATACCACTATCGCCATATGGGAACAAGTCGCGACCTGCCCAATCGTGGGCCAACAGTAATTTATTAATAGTCATACACGAACAACGATTAACCACTCCCCCTTTCAGCAATTTAACCATCCAACAATAAGCAATTAACAATTTCCCAGTTCAACAACCAACAATTAAGAATCAACTATCAACAATTTAAGCAATCAACAATTAAATATTTAACTTGCAGCTTGGCGTGGGTTACAGTTTCTGAGCCTCGGTATAAAGTAAAAAATAAGCATGGCATTAGACCTAAATAATAAAGCTATACTCGTAACGGGCGGCACGGGCTCGTTTGGAAAGAAGTTCGTGGAGATGGTATACGCCCGTTTTCCGGATGTGAAGCGGGTGGTGATCTATTCCCGCGACGAGCTCAAGCAGTTTGAGATGTCGCAGGTTTTCCCGCACAGCAAGTACAATTCCGTTCGTTACTTTATCGGCGACGTGCGCGACGGCGATCGTTTCAAAAGAGCCTGTGAGGGTATTGATATTATTGTGCACGCCGCTGCCATGAAGCAGGTGCCTGCCGCTGAGTACAACCCGATGGAGTGCATCAAGACGAATGTACTGGGTGCTGAAAATATCATCAATGCCGCCCTTGACACCGGGGTGAAGCACGTAGTGGCACTTTCGACGGACAAAGCCGCTGCTCCGATCAACCTGTACGGCGCTACCAAACTTTGCTCTGATAAGCTCTTCGTAGCCGCCAACAACATGAAGGGCAAGCGCGACATCAAGTTCTCCGTGGTACGTTATGGCAACGTGATTGGCTCCCGCGGCTCTGTGGTGCCTTTCTTTCTGAAAAAGCGTGAAGAAGGCGTACTGCCTATTACCCACCCGGAGATGACCCGTTTCAACATTTCGCTGGAGGAGGGCGTGGAACTGGTATTTCATGCGCTGGAGCATCATTGGGGAGGCGAGATTTTTGTGCCGAAGATTCCTTCTTATGTGATCACCGACCTGGCTGAGGCCATTGGTCCGAACTGCAAACAAGAGGTGGTAGGTATACGTCCGGGCGAAAAGCTACACGAAGAGATGATCACTGAGACCGACTCCCTGAACACGGTGGAGCTGGATAAGTACTACGTGATCGTGCCTTCCACTCCGCTCTGGACGGTAGAGGATTTCATGAAAGCGCACAATGGCAAAATGGTGGAACTGGGCTTTAAGTACAACTCCGGCACCAACACCGACTGGCTTAGCATAGAGCAACTCCGCGAGCAAATCCGCCAGCATGTGGATCCTAACTTTAATGTATAATTAATAATGAGTAATGAATAATGATTTGCTCTTTGATGTAGCCGCCCACATTAATCATTACTCACTATTCATTCGTCATTACTCACTATTCATTATTAATTAAAAATATGAAGCCTATCCCTTACGGCCGCCAGCACATCACCGAGGCCGACATACAGGCGGTGGTGGAGACGCTGCAGTCGGATTTCCTGACGCAGGGGCCGAAAGTGGCGGAGTTTGAGCAGGCCTTCGCCAGGTATGTGGGCGCCAAATACGCTGTAGCCGTAAGCAATGGCACGGCCGCGCTGCACCTCTGCGCGATGGCGCTGAACGTGAACGAGAACTCCCGGGTCATCACCACCCCCATCACCTTTGTGGCCTCGGCCAACTGCGTGCGCTACTGCGGCGGCACGGTCGAGTTTGCCGACATCGACCCGGCTACGGCCCTGATCGACATTGCGCAGGTACGCCAGATGGTGGAGGGTAAGCCCAAAGGCTACTACAGCGGCATCATTCCGGTGGACTTCGCCGGCAACCCGGTGAACCTGGAGGAGCTGCGCGAGTTGGCCGACGAGCATGGGCTGTGGATCATCGAGGACGCGGCCCACTCCCCGGGCGGCTTCTTTGTCGACAGCAAAGGCGAGCGGCAGCTCTGCGGCAACGGTAAATTTGCCGAGCTGGCCATCTTCTCCTTCCACCCCGTTAAGCACATTGCCACAAGCGAGGGCGGCATGGTGACCACCAACGATGAGGAACTCTACAAGAAGCTGCTGCTTTACCGCACCCACGGCATCACCCGCGATCCGGAACTGCTGGAGGAGAATCACGGTGGCTGGTATATGGAGATGCAGGCACTGGGCTACAACTACCGTATCCCGGATATGCTCTGCGCCCTGGGCATCTCGCAGCTGGCCAGAGCCGACGAGGGCATGGCCCGCAGAAGAGAGATTGCACAGGTATACGACGAGGCTTTCGCCGATGCGGCAGGTATAACGGTGCTCAACACCAACCCGGCTGCGCTGACTGAGGTGGGTGAGACAGGCCACGCCTACCACCTATACGTCATCCAGGTGGCTGATCGCAAGGGTCTCTATGACTACCTGCGGAAGTACAACATATTTGCGCAGGTGCACTACATCCCGGCCCACACGATGCCCTACTACCGCAGTCTGGGCTACAGAAAAGGTGACTTCCCGAAGGCCGAGCTTTACTACCAAGCCTGCCTGAGTCTGCCGATGTACCCGAGCCTGACGGACGAGGAGCAGCAATTCGTGATCGAGAAAGTAAAAGAATTTTGCAAGGATTGAGTTTGGATAGCCCATCACTGGCACAGCGGCTGATCCTGGGCACGGCGCAGTTTGGTCTCCCCTACGGCATCAGCAACCAGCGCGGACAGATTCCGGAACCCGAGGTAGCCATCATACTAGCCGAAGCGGTTAAAGCAGGTATAGACACACTGGATACGGCGGCGGCTTATGGCAACAGCGAGCAGTGCTTGGGCAGTGTTCTGAACAACTTGCCGGCACCTTACCGTATCATCAGCAAGTACCCGCCAAACCAGCCAGATAAAAGCATCAGGCAGGCATTCCAGGAATCGCTGGAGCGTCTGCGGGCTGATAAGCTATATGGTTACCTGCTGCACAGCTATGCGAGTTACAGCGATAAACCAAGTGTGTTGGACGAGCTGCAGGAGCTGAAATCATCTGGCCAGGTGGAGAAGGTGGGGCTGTCACTCTATCATCCGGCTGAGGCGGAGGAACTGCTGCGGCGGGAGGCGCCAATTGATCTCGTGCAGTTCCCCTATAGCATTTTCGACAGGCGATTTGAGGAGGTGCTGCCGGAGCTGCGACACCGGGGCATTGAAACGCATATCCGCTCGGTATACCTGCAAGGGCTCTACTTTATGCAGCCGGACCAATTGCCGCCATACCTGCAGGAGGCAGCATCCAAACTGAAGCGTCTTCAGCAACTGGCCAGCGCTTACCAACTCCCGATCGGGGCGGTTTGTCTGGCTTTTGCGCTGGCAAATCCCTATATTTCCAGAGTGGTGATCGGTGTGGAGAGCCTAAAAACCCTGCAGGAGAACATCAGCTTCAGTAACACGACCTTACCTGAGGCGCTGCACACTGAGCTATTAGAATTGAAAGAAGAAAACGAAAATATACTCTTACCCTACATGTGGCCCGCACGATGAGCAGAAGTCTGACCGATCTATTTTCCCTGACTGGCAAGGTGGCCCTCGTCACAGGCGGCTACGGTCACTTGGGCACCGCCATTAGCCTGGCATTGGCCGAGGCTGGCGCTTCCGTTTATGTGTTGGGTCGAAGCGAAGCCAAATTCAAAGAGGCTTTCAGCGCACATACTGACCTTCACCTGTCTTTCGTGTACTGCGACATCTCCGATACCAAAACTATTGCTGAAGCCTTTGAGCAGGTGCAGCAGGCAGAGGGCCGGATCGACGTACTGGTTAACAATGCCTTTTACTCCAAAGGCCAACAGCCCGAGCAGCTCACGGACGAGGAATGGACCTACGGCATCGACGGCAACCTCAACAGCGTTTACCGCTGTATCCGGGAAGTGATTCCCTACCTGAAGCAGAACGGAGGCCGGATCATCAATGTGTCTTCCATGTACGGCATGGTCTCCCCCGATTTCAGCATCTACGACGAGAGTCCGGCATCCCTGAATCCGCCGCACTACGGAGCTGCCAAGGCGGGCGTGCTACAACTCACGCGCTATTTTGCCTGTTACCTGGGTAAGTATAACATTACGGTTAATGCGGTAACGCCGGGTCCTTTCCCAAGCGAGCAGGTGCAGCAGAACGAAAAGTTTGTGGAGCAGCTGAAAAAGAAGAACCCACTGGGCCGCATCGGTAAGCCCGACGACCTGAAAGGGGCCTTCGTATACCTGGCCTCAGACGCCTCGGCCTATATGACGGGACAGAACATGGTGCTGGACGGAGGCTGGACAGCATGGTAAAGGTAGGCGCCATCATACAGGTGCGCCTGGGTTCGGAGCGACTTCCCGGCAAAGCATTGCTGCCGCTCCCCTTCGGCGGCAATACCAGCCTGCTGGAGCATGTGGTGAACAATGCCCAGTCTGCAAGTTCTTTGCAGCAAACGATTGTGGCCACCACGACTCGCCCCGATGACGATGCGATCGATGCATTCTGCAAAGAAAAGGCAATACCTTGTCTGCGTGGTTCTGCCGACAACGTGCTCGACAGGTTCAGGCAGGCCGCACATACCTATGAATTGGATGTGATTGTGCGCCTGACGGGGGATAATCCCTTTGTGCTGCCAACCACGATCGACCAGGCGGTGGAAAAGCTGCTACAGACGGAATCAGACTATATCATCACCATCGGTCTGCCCCTAGGCACTAACGTGGAGGTGTTTACCCGTCAGGCCTTGGAAACGGCAGCCACCGAAGCATCCGAAGCCGCTGACCGTGAGCATGTAACGCCCTACATCAGGAGAAAGGCCAATCTCAATAGACAGACTTTGCCTTATACCTCCCCCATCGAAGCACTGCGCCTTACCGTAGACTACCCTACAGATTATGCACTGGCCTCCATGATCATGGACCGGCTTTGGAAGCAGGGTCAGCCGGTAATGCACGAGCAGATCGGAAATTTGCTGCAGGAGAACCCCTGGCTGCAGGAGGTCAACGCCGCTAATTCGCAGCGGCAGGTCTTTGAGTCAGAGGAAGAGGAAATAGCTGCTGCCAAAAAAATGCTGCAGGCCGGAGGTTTTACAAAAGCATTGCGTAAGCTGAGAGAGCGCTCCTAAAACTAAAATAACATGATTCGGAAAACACGCATCATTTTCAGAGCAGACGGAAACAGCCGCATCGGACTGGGCCACGTTACGCGCTCGCTGGCGCTGGTACACATGCTGCGCAAGGAGTTTGAGTGTGTTTTCGCCATTCAATCGCCTGACCAAGCCTTGCAGGAGCGTATCCGGGAAGTCTGCGACGGCATCATCGTGCTTCCTCCTGCCGATCCGGCTGCGGACCGTTTTATACACGAACTGGATGCATATATCTCAGAAGAAGAGATCGTGGTGCTGGACGGCTATACCTTTGGTACAGCTTACCAGCAGAATATAAAATCACGCGGCGCAGCACTGGTCTGCATCGACGATATCCATACCTATACCTTTGTGGCAGATGCGGTGATCAACCAGGCAGGCGGCGTTTCACCCGCGAACTACCAGGCAGCACCCTATACCCGACTACTGCTCGGTCCGCATTATGCGCTGCTCCGTCCTGCCTTCCTGAGAGCCGCCAAAGCTACCCGTTCTATACCTGAAGGCGAGTGGCGTGTGCTGGTTTGCATGGGAGGTGCCGACCCGGACAACCAAACCTTACAAGCGCTGGAAGCACTTAATGCTATACCTGCCGTCAAGCAAATCGAAGTAGTGGTAGGCAGCGCCTATACCCGTTTACACGAGCTGAAACAATACTTAAAAGAACAGCCTCAAACCAAACTGCACCGCGATCTTTCCGCTGAGAGTCTTCGCCGCCTGATGTCCAAATGCCAGGTCGCCATTACCTCTGCCAGCGGCATCTCTTATGAATACGCCGCCGTGGGTGGAGTATTATTTGTGAAGCAAACCGCCGACAACCAGGCAGGTATGCACCAGTTCCTAACCTCATCAGGTATAGCAAAGGATTACAGCAGTCTTTCAAAAGTACTGAAGCAAGGTATAAGCGAAGAGCAATTTGCAGCCCAACTCACAATTCAACGACAGTTTTTCGATGGGAAGAGTCCGGAGCGGTTGCAGCAGCTTTTCAAAAGCCTCAGCCTGACGACAAGCTTAAAACTAAGAAAAGTTAAAGCAGAGGACTTACAGCTGCTATTCGACTGGGCCAACGACCCGGAGGTACGCCGGCACTCCTTCAATCAGGAGCCCATTCCGCTGGAGGATCATACCCGCTGGTTTAAGGGCAAACTTGACAACCCAAATGCCATGCTCTATCTTGCCGAATCGGACGTAACGCCAGCCGCCCATATTCGTTTCGACATCAACGGCAGCACAGCTATGATCAGCTACCTGATTGCAGCTGACTACCGTGGCAAAGGTTTGGGACACACTGTGTTGCTTAAAGGTATACAGCATCTGCTTCAGGAACGACCTGAGTTACAGTTGGTAGAGGGACTGGTACAGCAGGAGCACAAAGCCTCTGTGCGATCTTTTGAGAAAGCCGGTTTCTCTTACGGTGAAGCTGACCCGGCTCACCCGAAAGCATTCCGTTTTGTTTGGCAGCCAAAGGCCAGCGCATAGTTTAGAAACAGAAATCATGATCAACGATATCAGTATTGCCAGCCGTCTGATCGGCCCTTCCTATAAGCCCTTTATCATTGCGGAGATGTCGGGCAACCACAACCAGTCGCTGGAGCGGGCACTGGCCATCGTAGACGCCGCTGCCGATGCAGGTGCAGATGCCATCAAGCTGCAGACCTACACCGCAGACACCATGACCCTGCCGGGAGCCCTGACCATCGAGGACGAGGGTTCCCTGTGGAAAGGCCGCGAACTGTATGACCTATACAAAGAGGCCTATACCCCCTGGGAGTGGCACCAGCCCATTTTTGAGCGGGCACGGGAGCGCGGCATTATCGCCTTCTCCTCTCCTTTTGATGAATCAGCGGTGGACTTTTTGGAGAGCTTGGACGCTCCCGCCTATAAGATCGCCTCGTTTGAGAACACGGACCACCCGCTGCTGCGCAAAGTAGCCGCCACCGGCAAGCCTGTGATCATGAGCACCGGCGCTGCCACCGTGCAGGAAGTGGCCGAAGCCGTGCAGGTGTTGCGCGAGGAGAGCTGCTTAGAGCTGATCCTGCTTAAGTGCACCTCCACCTACCCGGCCACACCGGAGAACACGAACCTGCGCACCATCCCGCACCTGAGTGCGCTGTACGACGTGCAGGTCGGCCTCTCGGACCATACCATGGGCGTGGGTGCGTCAGTGGCTGCTGTAGCCTTGGGGGCAACAGTTATCGAGAAGCACTTTACCCTCAGCCGCGCAGACGGTGGTGTAGACTCGGCCTTCTCGCTGGAGCCAGCCGAGCTGCATTCGCTCGTGGTAGAATCGGAAAGAGCCTGGCTGGCGCTGGGGCAGGTGCAGTACGGCGTGCAACGGGCTGAGGAGAAAAGTCGCCTGTTTAAGCGCTCCATCTATGCTGCTCATGATATAAAAGCAGGTGAGGCATTTACCAAAGAAAACATCCGGGTGATCCGCCCGGGCCTGGGGCTTCCGCCGAAACACTATGAAAACCTGCTGGGCAAAAGCGCTGCACAGGACATCAAAGCAGGCTCACCGCTTAGCTGGGACATGGTATAACACATGAAAGACTGGTATAACCTGTACAGCAACATCCTATACCTGCACTTTTCAGAAGGTTTTTACAAGCTCCCCGAAAGTGCCAAGAACGCAGCATCACCTGGCAATCCGGCGATGCGACTGCTGCGCATGGCCGGCTATACCCTGGTGCGGCTGTTTGGCAATCTTTTCAAGTCTGTGGAGCAGCCGGAAAAATTGCAGGGCAAGGTATGGCTGTATGTGGTAAGTCAGAATAATTACGACAGTCTGAACTTCTTAGAGGCGACTATACCTAACTCCGTGATGGTAGCAGGCCAGAGCAAAGCCATTGGCAGGTATAACCAAAAGGTGGCACGGCTCTCGCTGCGCAAAAAGCTGCTGTACTACTACAAGCTTCCACCATTGTTTTTTCAGTTTATGCAGCATCGCAAGCACAGCATCCTCCGCTTCGTGGATCTGCTTTACGATGCCATCGGTTTTTATGAAGTATACCTGCAGAAACTGAAACAGTACCGCCCGCAAGCCATCGTTTTTGCCAACGACCACAACGCCGATGCCCGCGCCATGCTGCTGGCGGCAAAGGAACTAGGTATACCCACTGTTTATGTACAGCACTCCAGCGTGAGCAATTTATTTCCGCCGTTGTCATTTGATTTAAATTTACTCGAAGGCCAGGATTCGCTGGACAAGTACAGGCAGTGCGGTCCGGTGCAGGGCCGAGTTGAATTTATTGGCATGCCCAAAGCCGATAAGTTTGTGTCGCTCCGTAACGAGAGTCGGCAAGTGCAAACACTAGGTATAGCCTGCAACCTGATGGACCGGGTGGAGGAAGTGGAGCAGCTGATTCGCCAGATTAGCCGTGATTTCCCGCAGCTCAGGATTCTGCTGCGTCCCCACCCCCGCGACAAACGCAGCTATACCTTTGCAATAGGCATCAGCCCGAACGTCAGCCTGACTCACGCCCGACAACAGTCCGTGTTTGAATACCTGCAAGGTATAGACATGCTGATCAGCGGCAACTCCGGCATCCACCTGGAAGCGGTGCTGCTCAATGTATGGTCGATTTACTACAACTTCAACCCGACAGAGGAGCTGCATGACTATTATGGCTTTGTGAAGCATAGTCTGGTGGAAGAAGCCACTTCCTACGATGCGCTCAAGCCAATGCTCGCACAAGGTATAGCACATAAGCCGCAGGTTTACCAGCGAGCTAGCTATTACCATGCGACAGTAGGAACGGAGTACGACGGCAGGAGCGGCGAACTGGCAGCTGACTTTATAAAAGCAATGTTGGCTACCACCAATCAATTATAAGAATCGGCTACCTTTGTGGCCTGAAAAAGAAACATGAGTAAACATCTCCAGCGAGAGGGTATTTGGAACACCGTGATCTCATATGCCGGCATCGCCATCGGCTATGTGAACACCATCCTGCTTTTCCCTAACTTTTTGGAGGAGGAAGAAGTGGGTCTAACGCGTCTGCTGATCCAGATCTCGGTGATGTTTGCACAGTTCTCCGCCCTCGGTTTCGTGAACATGAGCGTGCGCTACTTCCCCTATTTCAGGGATAAGAGCAAGGAGCACCACGGTTTCCTGTTTCTGATGCTGGCTATACCTGTGCTGGGCTTTGGCGCGATTACCGGATTATTCCTGCTATTCAAGCCGGTCGTGATCGACTACTATATCGAGAACTCCCCTCTCCTGCTCGATTACTATTACTTTGTGATCCCGCTGGCCTTTTTCACGCTGCTTTTCAATCTGCTCACGGCCTACCTGCGCTCCCTGTTCAAGACTATCATTTCGTCATTCGCCCAGGATTTTCTGCTGCGCATCCTCACGACGGCGCTGATTGGGCTCTATGCCTTTGACTGGATCGAATTCAGGCAGTTCGTGCTGCTTTACATTGTCATTAATGCGGTGATCACCCTTTCACTGGTGGTGTATGCGCTCTGGTTAAAACAACTGTTCCTGAAGCCGCGCCTGGCTGCCCTCAGTATCGTACCCTTGCGTGAAATGCTTTATTTCGGCTTTTTTACCTTCCTGGGCAACATCTCGGTGACCATCATCACCACTGTCGATCAGATCATGATCAGCTCTTACAGCCTGGGCGACAACGGTATTTACACCACAGCCTTTTTTATCACTAGCGCCATCATGGTGCCGGCACGATCTATTTTCAAGATCGCTTTTCCGCAGGTGGCCGAGTATTGGAAGGACCGTGACATGGCAGGTATGGAGCAACTTTACAAGCAAATCACCTTGATCAACCTGATCGTTGGTTTGCTGCTCTTCATAGGCATCTGGGCCAACATTGACAACCTCTTTTCTTTTATGCCGGAAACCTACCGGGCTGGTAAGTATGTAGTATTGTTCCTGTCCATGGCACGCATCATCGACCTGGCCACAGGTATAAACGGCATCATTCTGGCTACTTCTGAGAAGTACCGCTGGGACCTTCTCTTCAACGTGGTGCTGGCGGGACTTACGATTTGGACTAATTATGTGTTCATTCCGCTCTACGGAATAAACGGAGCTGCCCTTGCTTCTATGATTTCGTATGTCACCATCAACCTGCTGCGCCTCTTTTTTGTGCAGTACCTCTATAAAATGCAGCCCTTTGCATGGAATTCACTGGGTGTGACAGCCATTGCCGCCATTGCGCTGGGAGTTTCCTACCTGCTGCCTTTCCTGGAAAATAAGTACTTGGACATCTTGGGAAGATCACTTTTAATCACTGCTATCTACATGGGTCTTATGCTGGGCTTGCGGGTATACCCGGATATGAACCAATGGCTGGCTAACTCACTGAATAGGTTTAAAAACAATAAGTAAGGATATACCTGCCTGTTTCCGGCAGAGAGTGTGCCCCTGTAACTAACAGGTAGGCAAGTCGTTGTAAATATTAGTAGTCCAAAAATTAGCAACAGACATGCAACGAACCATCTTATCTTTATTGTTAACGATCTTTCTATCTGGTGTCTCATGCGCAGATAAAGAGCAAAACCAATCTGATACAGGCAAGGAAAGCGCTTACCGGGAATACAGAGAGTTTGTGTTAGCTACTGAGCAGCAAGCTAATTCGAATGACCAGTCAAGCCTGCAGGAATGGGATGGAGAGGTCAGAGAGCTTAAAGAATCATACCTCACCCATGAAAGTAGAATAATGCAGTATTCCGATGCGTACGAACCAGAACGTAGGGAGGAAATTGAGGAACTGCGAAGAAGGTATGATGCAGCAATACAAAAATTACAGGAGCGGCACGAGGATGTTAGCAGACGTTACCAGCTCCGGCAGGAGATGCTGGGTATTGATGTGGAGTCGGATGATCTGAGTGAAATCACAACAGCTAACCTAGCAGCAACTTATCAGCATTTTGTCAACACCTTGGATCAAAATAAAGCGCAGTACTCAGGCCGTGACTGGGAAATGATAGAAGGCTGGTGGAATGCCCTACAGAACAGAACAAAAGAACTGGCACAGAATCTAAGCCCTGATGACAAATCCGCCATTTCAGAGTCAGAGAAGCGCTACCTGCAGATCAGGCAATCAGTTTAGCCTGAGTTAACACTTATACCTTAATAACCTGTTGTCAGGTTGAATGACTCTACCTTGGAGTCGAGTACTTTACCGTTTTCACACTTCAATACACGGTGTGGGTAGCGGTTGATGATCTCGTAGTTGTGCGTGGCCATCAGGATGGCTGTACCGCTGTTATTGATCTCGTTGAAGAGCTGCATGATACCATCCGCCACGATCGGGTCAAGGTTACCGGTTGGTTCGTCAGCCAGCAAAATAACCGGCTCGTTGAGGAGGGCTCTGGCAACAACGATGCGCTGCTGCTCACCCCCAGACAGCTGGTGCGGCAGTTTGTTAGCGGCGGCATCCAGACCAACACGCATGAGTACTTCCGTAATGCGCTGCTTGCGCTTTGACTTGTCTTTCCAGCCGGTGGCTTTCAGCACAAAAGCCAGGTTTTCGGCTACCGTACGATCAAAGAGTAACTGAAAGTCCTGAAACACGATACCAATCTTGCGGCGCAAAAAAGGTACTTGCTTACGCGGGAGCTTCGTGAGTTTAAAATCAGCGATAGTGCCAACTCCGGTTTGAAGCGGCAAATCACCGTAAAGGGTTTTGAGCAAAGAGCTTTTTCCGCTACCAGTGCGTCCCACCAGGTATACAAACTCCCCTTTGTCAATGTCGAAGTTGACACTGCTCAACACGGTGTTTACGTCCTGATAAATAGCCACGTCGCGTAGCGATACCACGGGTGTAGATGAAGAAAAGCTCATAAAAAATTAAATGTCTAGTTGCTGCAGTTTACCAAACTCGAGGGACTCAATCAGCGCAGCCAAAGCCTCCTCTTTTCCTTCCAGGCCATAGCGGTCCAGGTTCTTGAGCGGACGGTCTGCCCTAAAGTAAGCGATCAGCACGAAATTATCGTCGCGCAGCTGAATATAATCCGGAATTTTGGCCTTGCCCTTTACTTTGATGATATACATCTTCTTTTAATGAATAATGAGTAGTGACTAATGAAGAATTGCCAGGTATAAAATGGATAATGATTAATGAAGTAAAATGTTTAAGATTAGCACCTTAGTCACTCTACCCCATTAATCATTACTCATTATTCATTAGTTATTAGTTATTACTTATTTCCTTTGGCGTGGTCAGCCAGGAATTTCTGCAGACCGATGTCAGTCAGTGGGTGGTTCAGAAGGCCCGTGATCACTGAAAGCGGACAAGTTACTACATCGGCACCCAACTCAGCGCACTGCACCAGGTGCATTACGTGACGTACCGAAGCAGCCAGTACCTGTGTCTGGTAACCGTAGTTGCCATAAATATGCACGATCTGCTCGATCAGCTGCAAACCATCCGTTGATACGTCGTCCAGACGGCCTACGAAAGGAGACACATAGGTAGCACCTGCCTTGGCAGCCAGAATCGCCTGACCAGCAGAGAATACCAGTGTACAGTTCGTTTTGATGCCGCGCTCGCTGAAGTGACGGATTGCCTTCACGCCTTCACGTGTCATCGGCACTTTCACCACAATGTTCGGGTGCAGTTCGGCCAGCAGTTCGCCTTCGCGTACCATGCCGTCGAAGTCCGTTGCGATCACTTCGGCGCTGATGTCACCATCCACGATTTCGCAAATCTGCTTGTAGTGCGCCATCACATTGTCGTGTCCGAAGATACCTTCTTTGGCCATCAGCGATGGGTTGGTGGTAACACCGTCGAGCACACCGAGGTCGTGCGCTTCCTGAATTTCCTGCAGGTTTGCAGTATCAACAAAGAATTTCATAATGCTAGGGATGTAGAATTTCCTACAAATCTAACGCAATATGCCCTAAGTCAAAAGACATTGTATAAAAGATGCGGGACAATTGAGGTATAAGCCCTCAAAGGCAGGTTAACCTGCTGTATGGCAGGGTATAGGGAGCAGCAGCAGAAGCAACTGAGCTTAAAACAAGAAGACCGGCAACGGGCCGGTCAGAAAAGTATGGACAAAAAAAAGTGGCAAACCAACATCGCGCCGCTTCAACCATCTACCCTTGCTGCCTTCCGGCCCTGGGGGAGTTCGACGGGAGCTGGCCGTGCCGATTTGCCGTTACAAAAGTACGAAGATTATCCTGAAGTGCAAATTTATTCAGCAGAATAATGCAGGAATAGCGGCAATAAGGAGTTAGCACATTAAGTTTCAGGGTGATTACAAGAAAAATTATTTCGAGAAGCTGCAGAGCAAAGTTGATTGACTTCCTATTTTGTCTGAATCTTAATGTAGGGTCCCTATCCCAAGGATTTAAAGGATTAAAAGAGGTCCCCTACTCACTACTGTTCGAGACCTGTAAAACGGGCTCTACAAGGCATCTAAGCTAGATTCTGCCAATTAAAACTATCCCTTGAGGTCAAACGAGAACGCGAGTTCGAAGATTGCGACCGTATATAAAAAAGGGGTGTTCTATAGGCCGGAGACCATTCAGGGCAGAAACCAAATAGCAAAACAGCAGCCTTTTACACCCCTGTGGTCCCCTCAAGGGGACAGTTTCGCCTCCAGTATTCAGCCTGAATAGCCAGAAAACAATTCTTTCACAGGTTTCGAACAGTATTAGCCCCACCCCAAAACAGGTGGGGCAGTGTGCACGATTAACCTGCCCCTCCCGTGAAGTAGGGCCGTTAAGTTCTAGCAAATTCTCTCCTTGAGGATAAATGAGACGCGAGTCGAAACTTACGAGCGAAGCTCTCAGAGAGGTGTTGAGGCTGAGGATGCATCGTAAATAAGTCCACTAATGGCAATTTAGCACCGAATTTACACCCCTATAATCCCCTCAAGGGGATAGTTTTCGACAGTACTTAACAGCCCTCTCCCAAGAGGGGAATCTCTGCTACTGCCTTTTCACAGGTATAAGCATCGTAGTTTATGTTATACACCACTGGCAGGTATAGCAAGACTCACTCGCACGCTGGCTATGAAACAAGCAGCAGTGCCATGTGCCCTTAAATGACTACCCACTGTTTGAGCGTTCAGCGAGTTTGGGGAGTCTTGACTTTTTTGCTTACTTTTTGTGTCAAGACAAAAAGTAAGGCCCGCCCGGCCAGGGCAAAAGGTGCCCGCCGCACAGGCGAAGCTATGGAGCAAATCAAATTGATATGCATAATACAGCAGCAGCTATACCTGGGCCAGAGGCCCCACCATAGTAAACACGAGCGAGGACGCTCGCGCCATAGCAGTCCCCGCTGGGGAATCAAAAAAACCTACTTCCTAGCACTCCTCAAAACATATCTCCCCTATTTTTGGCAAAAAAGCCTAATACACCTTACCTTTGCGCATGCCAGAAAAAATACTGATTCTCGACTTCGGCTCCCAGTACACCCAATTGATTGCAAGACGGGTGCGCGAGCTAAATGTGTATTGTGAGATTTACCCTTACAATAATGTTCCGGAACTAACGGAAGATGTCAAAGGCGTTATTCTATCGGGCAGCCCCTGCTCGGTGCGCGACCACGAACACCCTACTATTGATCTAAGCCAGTTTATGGGCAAGCTCCCCTTGCTGGGCGTGTGCTACGGCGCACAGCTGATCGCTTACGAGCACCAGGGCGAAGTAACCCCATCCACCATTCGCGAATACGGTCGTGCCAGACTTACGGAGCTGCACACCGCTAACCGCCTGATGAAAGAACTCACCCCGGGTTCGGTGGTATGGATGTCACATGGTGATACGATCAAGGAAATTCCAGACAATTTTGAAGTAATAGCCAGTACTGAAACGGTGCGTGTAGCTGCTTACAAGCTGCGTGACCAGGAGACCTACGGCATTCAGTTTCACCCGGAAGTAACGCACTCTGACGAAGGCAAGACCCTGCTCCGCAATTTTGTGGTGCATATCTGCGATTGCCAGCAGGACTGGACATCGGAGCAGTTTGTAGATGCCACAGTTGCTGAACTGAAAGAGCAGCTGGGTAATGATAAGGTTGTGCTTGGCCTGTCTGGCGGGGTTGACTCCAGTGTGGCGGCCATGCTGATCCACCAGGCAATCGGCAAAAATCTGTACTGTATCTTCGTAGACAATGGCCTGCTGCGCAAAGACGAGTTCGAGACTGTGCTTGATTCATACAAGCACATGGGTCTGAACGTGAAAGGTGTTGACGCCAAAGACCGCTTCTATGCAGCACTGGCCGGCATCTCTGACCCCGAAGGCAAGCGCAAGGCGATCGGCCGTGTGTTTATCGAGGTGTTCGACGACGAAGCGCATCAGATTGAAGACGTGAAATGGCTGGCACAAGGCACTATCTACCCGGACGTGATTGAGTCGCTGAGCGTGAAAGGTCCTTCAGCTACGATCAAATCGCACCACAACGTGGGCGGTCTGCCTGACTTTATGAAACTGAAAGTGGTAGAGCCACTCAAAACACTTTTCAAAGACGAGGTGCGTTTGGTAGGTAAGACACTTAAGATAGATGATGCTATCCTGGGTCGCCATCCTTTCCCTGGCCCTGGTTTGGCAATCCGTATATTGGGTGACATCACACCGGAGAAGGTACATGTGCTGCAGCAGGTAGACCATATCTTCATCAACAACCTGAAAAAATCAGGACTGTATGACGAAGTATGGCAGGCAGGCGCTATCCTGACACCTTTGCAATCAGTTGGTGTAATGGGCGACGAGCGTACTTACGAAAACGTAGTGGCCCTTCGTGCTGTGACATCCATCGACGGCATGACAGCAGACTGGAGCCGTTTGCCGTATGAGTTCCTGGCCGATGTATCAAACGAGATCATCAACAAAGTAAAAGGCGTAAACCGCGTCGTATACGATATCAGCTCGAAGCCACCGGCAACCATCGAGTGGGAATAGTATTAGTGAGTGAGTTTTGAATGAGTGATTGCGTGAATAGTAATGAATCGAGTTGTGCGCTAAACAGTAAATGAGTCATTCAAATACTGTTTTTATCAATTCACTCATTCGCTAAATCACTCATTCACTCATTTAAAACCTCGCTCAATCAAAAATAAACAAGATGAAGAGAAGCTTATTGAAGCATGCAGCGGGTGTGCTGCTAATGGCTGTGCTTGCGCTACCGGCACAGGCCCAGCAGGATTATAGCACGACCTATAGCAATGGCAAGGTACTGATAGAGCAGGAGCGCTACGATAAGGCCATGGCTGAGCTGCTACCTATCACGCAGGCTGGCCCCAAAAATCAATATGCTCCAGAAGCCTCTTACCTGTATGCTATAGCGGCCCTCAAGGCAAACAAAATGCCGGAAGCCCGCCGTATGCTGCAGCAGCTACAGGGCCAGCACCCCAATTGGCCTAATCAACCTGAAGCAAGTTACCTACTGGCTAATGTGTTGTTTGAGCAAGGTGAATATGAGCAGGCTTTGGCTGAACTAAGCAGCCTGCGCTCCGCTAAACTGCAGGCCGATGCCGAAAACCTGAAGCGTCACTACCTGATGCGCATTACCGACCGCGAAACTTTTGAGCAGTTACTGCAGCGCTATCCGGATGATAAAGCTGTCGCACAAACCTATGCTGACAAGTTACTGGCTGGTTGGTATCGTCCTGAGGATAGAACTACGCTGGAAAGCATTGTTTCGAAGCACCGCCTGGATCGCAACCGCTACCTGAGTGCCAATGCCATGCGCAAACAGGCTTATAATGTAGCAGCACTGATGCCGTTTCAGCTGGACCAAGACCTGGGACAGGCAGCACGTAAGAATCAGTTTGCCACCGACCTCTTTGCGGGCATGAAGATGGCGCAGGACTCCCTGAAGCGCCAGGGTATCAACATTAACCTGTATGCTTACGATGCAGGCACCGACACAACTGCTGTCAAGCGAATCCTGGAAACTTCGGAGCTCAAAAGCATGGATCTGGTTATCGGCCCAGTTTACAGGTCATCAGCCAAGATTGCGGCTCGTTTTGCTTCACAGAATAATGTAAATGTAGTCAACCCGCTTACCCAGGACCTGGAAGTAGCTGCCGATAACGCCAACATTTTTCTGTTTGAGTCTTCGGTAGCGACGCAGGCACGACAGGCTGCTACCTACGCTTACCATACTTTTGAGCCTAAAACGGCTGTCATTCTGTATGAAGACAACAAAGATGACATCGCTTTTAGCCAGCATTACCGCGAGCAGTTCCTGAAGCTGGGGGGTAAAATTGCAGCTTTTAAAAAAATAAACTCTACACAGAGCTCTGCCACCGCCACTGTTTTCAAAGACCTGAAACTGGAGAATGTTGGTCACCTGGCTGTTTTCTCAGATCAGATGACGGCTGCGGCAAACACGGTTAGTACCTTGCAGTCCAGAGCGGCCACGCTGCCACTCGTTACATTCGAAAAGTGGCTGGGTATAGGGCAGCTGACCCTGCGCCAGTTAGACGATCTGGAGATCTACTTTGTAAATCCGAAATTCATCGACCAGATGAGTTCGGCAGCGCGTCACTTCCGTAAGCGGTATGCGGCCAGGTATAACATGCCACCCTCGCAGTATGCTTACGCCGGCTTTGAAATGATGTATTATTTCGGAACACTGCTCCAAAATTACGGTCCGCGTTTCAACCTGGCGCTTGGCTCAGAGGGACTCCGTCCAGGTGTTTTTTACAAAGGTATAGGCTATACCGATCGTGCAGCTCTTAATGAAGTGCGCCGCGACAACCAGTATATCCCGATTACCAAACTGGAAAACCTGCAACTAACTGTCGTAAATCCGATCTTTTAATGCTTTTGGCATTACCCATCAGGGTATAGCACCCTGCCCATATCATTGCTTTTAAATTCAAAGAAACCAGAATTATGAAAATAGCACCAATCAGCGAAGAACTTTTTCAGCGTGCGCAGCACTCCATACCGGGCGGGGTAAACTCTCCTGTACGAGCCTTCAGAGCTGTGGGCGGCAATCCACGTTTTATGGTATCGGCCAAAGGTCCTTATATGTTCGACGAGGACGGCAACCGCTACATCGAGCTCATCAACTCCTGGGGACCTATGATTTTGGGTCATGCTGCTGAAATTGTGCAGGAAGCTGTGCAGCAGGCTATACCTAATTCGCTTTCTTTCGGGGCGCCAACCCGCAAAGAAATTGAAATCGCAGAGCTGATCGTGGACATGGTACCTTCAATCGAGAAAGTACGCATGGTAAACTCCGGCACCGAGGCTACCATGTCGGCAGTGCGTGTGGCCAGAGGCTATACCGGCCGCAACAAAATGATCAAATTCGAAGGTTGCTATCATGGCCACGGCGACTCTTTCCTGATCGCTGCTGGTAGTGGCGCCATCACCCTTGGCGTACCGGATAGCCCAGGTGTAACGAAGGGAGTGGCGGCTGATACGCTCACGGCACCTTTCAATGACCTGGAGGCTGTGAAGACACTGGTAGAGGCTAACAAAGATCAGGTAGCAGCTATCATATTAGAGCCAGTAGCTGGTAACATGGGCTTAGTACTACCTGATGCAGGTTTCCTGCAGGGCCTGCGTGACCTTTGTACCAAAGAGGGTATCGTGCTAATATTCGACGAAGTGATGACCGGTTTCCGTCTGGCACCGGGTGGAGCGCAGCAGTTGTTCGGCGTTACGCCAGATATGACTACGTTGGGTAAGATCATCGGCGGCGGCATGCCAGTAGGCGCTTATGGTGGCAAGAAAGAGATCATGAACTTTGTAGCGCCAGCCGGCCCGGTTTACCAGGCGGGTACGCTCTCCGGTAACCCAATTGCGATGTCGGCAGGTATGGCCATGCTGCAGTACCTGCAAGGCCATCCGGAGGTATACACGAACCTGGAGCAGACAACTACCAAAATGGTAAACGGCATGAAGCAGAACATGCAGGAACTGGGGATGAACTTCACCATCAACCATGTAGGCTCTATGTTCAGCATCTTCTTTACGGAGCAGCCTGTTACCGATTTTGAAAGTGCTAAGTCATCCGATACAGCCATGTTTGGTCGCTATTTCAACAGTATGCTGCAGCGCGGCGTATACCTTGCTCCTTCCCAATATGAATCGTTGTTCGTATCTACTGCCATCACCGATGAGTTGGTGCAAGAGTACCTACAGGCAAACCGGGAAGCGCTTCAGGAAGCGGTACAACAGTAACTTATACCTTAGAATAAAGAAAGAAACGGCAGCCCATACCAGGGCTGCCGTTATTTTTGAAGGTATAGCCAGACCACTTTATGCAGGCAGGCATGGCTCCTAACGTCAGCACTTCTATCCCCCTCCCGTTAGCCTTTAAATTAATCAGCCATTTAACTATTCAGCTAATTCACAATCAACAATTCGCCCATTTTGCTTACTTTTACGGTCATAACATTGCACCCCCATGATTCTTACAGATAAGCAGATTTTAGAAGAGGTTGAGAAAGGCACTATTTTAATTGAGCCGTTCAGACGCTCCAGCCTTGGTACCAACTCTTATGACGTACACCTGGGCCGCTACCTGGCCACTTACCGCGACGAAGTACTCGACGCCCGTCAGCACAACCAGATTGATGTCTTTGAAATCCCGGAGGAGGGATTTGTCCTGCAGCCTAATACGCTATACCTGGGCGTCACCCTGGAGTATACCGAAACACATGCACACGTTCCTTTTCTGGAAGGCAAGTCAAGCGTAGGTCGCCTTGGCATCGACATCCATGCGACGGCAGGTAAAGGCGATGTAGGCTTCTGCAATACATGGACTCTGGAAATTTCGGTGACGCAGCAGGTGCGTGTGTATCACGGCATGCCAATCGGCCAGCTGATTTATTTTGAAGTAAAAGGCGGCATTGAAAACTATTATAATAGTAAAGACAATGCCAAGTATAACAACCGCACTACCAAGCCTGTCGAATCGATGATGTGGCGCAACGAATGGTAATTTGCCTCTAAAAAAATATTAAAAAAAGGTCAAATATTAGCTTATTTGGCCTTTTTTGGCATAATTCCTGCACTATATTACACGTATTCGACACTGAAAGGCAAGCAGGAAAATTTTTAAATGCCGGAATCATTTCACGGTAGCCTGCGTTTTAAAACTACAATGCCTCAGGAGAGAATGAAAAGCATTGAAAACACCAAAAACACTAAGATTATGAAAAAGCTACTGGTAATAACATTGATGGTATTCGGAACCGTATACGGCGCATTTGCTACAGGTAATAATGTAACAGTGATTGCTGAGAAGCGTGCCAACCACCTCACTGACCAGATGATTCGTGAGCTTCGTTTAAATAACTACCAGGCCAATAAGATTAGAGAGATTAACCTGGACGTAGCTGCCCAGATCACTGAGATTGAGCAGAAGCACGAAGGTAACGAGCAACTGATCACAGAGAAGTGCAAAGCAGTACTGGCCTCCCGTGACCTGGAGTTTGAAGACATCCTGAGCACTGTGCAGTACAACGATTACTTCGGTGACCGTAAAGTATACTCTAAAGTAGACCGTGAGTTTATGGCAAGCCTGAATGAGGAAGGTTCTCAGAACCTGGCCACGAATGAAAAAGCTACTGAAAACTCGACTGCCTCAAACGTAAACTAATTTGACTTATTAAATAAAAGCATAAAAGCCACCTCTAAGGGTGGCTTTCATTGTTTATAGGACTCTGGGACTAGTCTAGTTACTTTTCTTCTTGCGTTCCTCTTCTACATGCTTCATCAAGTCCTCGCAAAGTGCACGCATTTTGTCGGCCATTACCTTATCACTAGTAGCCGTAGCGATGCTCTGGGCCATAGCACCAATAGTATCGATGTAGAAATACTTCATTTCATCAATAGGCATGTCCTTTGTCCACAAGTCAATTTTCATGGTGCCAGCTTCATCACGGTCCCACAGGGAAATGTTGATAGCCTTCGCAAAATGGATTTTCTCACCTGCGTCGGTGGCTCTCCAGCTGATGGCTTCTGGTACACGCTGCTCGTCCAGCGCGATGCTAAAGTATATCTCTGACTTCTTCATTTTCGTTTCTGTTAAACTTTGTGCTATATATATCTCGTACTATGCTTGAATACTCAAACCAAGTACAAAGTTACGCGATGCGCTACGGAATAAAAACCTTCTTCTTTCTTTTTAGCCTGACCATCCTTTCAGGATGTGCCAGCTTAACCTCTTCAACTAAAAAAACGAAACTATATACTGTCGCTTTTTATAACACCGAGAAACTTTACGATATTAAGAATGACCCCAAAACTGATGATGACGGCTTCACGCCTGACGGCATCATGCAATGGGACGAGGACAGGTATAAGACCAAAATTCGCAACATTGCGAAAGTCATTGAGTCCATTGGGGGCAAAAACGGTGCTGACCTGCTAGGTGTCAGCGAAGTAGAAAACCGTCAGGTGTTAGAGGACCTGGTCGGCTCCTCTCCTCTTCGCAAACGCCGCTACAATATCATTCATCACGATTCCCCCGACCCCGAGGGACTGGATGTGGCCCTGCTGTACAATCCCAGAGTTTTCAAGCCAACGGCGCACACAAACCTACCAATTCAGTTCTCCGAAAAGGGCTTTAGCTCACGGGGTATACTGCAGGTAAAAGGTACGCTGGCAGGCGAGCCTGTAACGGTTTATGTAACACACTGGCCGGAAGATCGTGGCAGCGCGACGCTCGGCACCGCCCGCAGAAGAGACGCAGCAGCAGAGCTCAGACGGCAGCTGGATGCACAGCAGAAAACGGACAGGGATGCCAAAATAATCGTGCTGGGTGATTTTACGGATGAGCCGAAGTCCGCCAACATGGAAAAGGTGCTAAAGGCCACAGGACGCCCTGATCCGTCCTACAACGAAGAGCTGTTCAACACCTTTTATTTGTGGTACGTACAGGGCCGCGGCAGTTTCCACACCCGCAACGACAACAAAATGCGTGATCAGATCCTGGTTTCCAAGTCGCTTCTGAATACCAGAGGTGGTCTGCACTACGCTCACGGCTCTGCCTTCATCCATGATCCGGAGTTTGCTAAGTTCACATTCGGCAGGTATAAGGATACGCCGCGCCAGACTTGGTCAGGCACATTATACATCGGCGGGTATAGCGACCACTTCCCGGTATACATCAAGCTGCAAAAGTAGGCTATACACTTAAATAGGCGATGCTCTAAAAACAAGAAAGGCGAACCATAACGGTCCGCCTTTCTGCATTAGGAGAAATTATCTTCTTATACGTAATTGTTCAGCATTACAGGCATCACCAGCATCAGAACATTTTCATTATCTTCATTTGCAAGCGGCATCAACAGACCGGCACGGTTCGGTGTAGACAGCTCAAACGAGATTTCGTCGGCGTCGATGTTGTTGAGCATTTCGATCAAAAACTTCGCGTTGAAGCCGATTTCCATGTCCTCGCCGTCATACTGGCAAGTCAGACGCTCGTTTGCTTCGTTTGAGAAATCCAGGTCTTCGGCAGATACCTGCAGCTCAGAACCTGACAGTTTCAGACGAATCTGGTGCGTGGTTTTATTTGAATAGATAGAGATACGACGCACAGAGCTCAACAGAGCAGAACGGTCAATCACCAATTTGTTCGGGTTCTGTACAGGTATAACGTTCTCGTAATCCGGATAACGCTCGTCAATCAGACGGCAGATCATGCGGATATTGTCAAAGCTGAAGAAAGCGTTGGACTGGTTGAACTCCATACGCACGGCAGTCGCCTCAGATGGCAACGTAGACTTCAGCAGCGTGAAAGCCTTGCGTGGGATGATCAGAGAAGCTTCCTGGCTGGTAGCGATGTCCGTACGACGGAAACGCAGCAGGCGGTGACCGTCTGTTGCTACGAACGTTACATTATCAGGACGCAACTGTACGTAGATGCCCGTCATGGCTGGACGAAGCTCGTCGTTGCTAACCGCAAAGATGGTCTTGTTAATGGCACGGGCCAGCACGTTCGAAGGAATCTCGATGGCGCTGCCACCTTTCACCACCGGTACACGCGGGAAGTCGGTTGCGTTCTCACCTGACAACTTGTAGCGTCCGTTTGCAGAGCTGATCTCAATGGTATAGGTCTCTTCGTCGATCGTGAAAGTCACCGGCTGGTCTGGCAGGTTCTTCAGCGTCTCAATCAGGATCTTGGCAGGGGCAGCAATGCGGCCACTCTCCTTCGCCTCTACCTGCAGTTCGGTGATCATGGAAGTTTCCAGGTCACTGGCTGTGATGGTGAGGGTGCTGTCGTTGATCTCGAACAGGAAGTTCTCGAGGATAGGAACCACCGGGTTGTTGGTTACCACACCGTTTATGCTGGCTAACTGCTTCAAAAGAGCAGAGGAAGAGACGATAAATTTCATTATGTATAGCTATAATGTTATTTGGACAAAGTTAAAAATTTTTCGCATTTATGCTACCTGCCATGGCCCCGCTTTTTCACATTTTCTTTACATACAGGACAAAAAAATCAGAAGCGCTCGTAGCGACGCTTGCGCAGGTAGTAGCGCAGCACCCCAAACAGGGCCAGCAGCACGATCGGTGCTACGATGTTGAGTAGTTGCCAGTAGGTACGCTCTTCCTTCACGCGCACCCTATCCAGCGGCCTTAACTGTATTTCCTTACTTCGTACGTTGATCAGCCCTTCAGAGTCGAGCAGGTAGTGAATTGTATTCATGGCCAACTCACGGTTCGCGAATGTCACATTGTTATACCTGTCAAAACCCAGCTCGTAAGCCTGCCCCGTACGTGGATTCACATCGTTGCGCACCAGGTCACCATCCGAGAAAACTGCTATTTTGGTCGGTACGCCCGCCTCTTTCACCTGTTGATCAGCAGCCCCCTCAGGCGCTCTCCTGTTACGGAAGAGCGATGTAAAGGCACCTTCCAGCAAATACCCTACTGGCTGAGGTCCCGCCTGGTACTGCTCCGGTTTTACATCCATACGGGCTTCTTCAAGTGTAAGTGGCACCGGCGCCTGCATCACACGGGAATAAACAGAGGTAAAGGCTAGTGGTGTTTTGTGTATACCATCAGCCCGTACCGTGTCCATCGTGCCGATGAACTTGGAATAAACCGCGTCGATGTTGCGGGTAATTGGGTGCTTGGCAAAGGTGTTGAGCAACGGATAGAAACGCCAGTTGATCATCTCCGTCTGTGGTCGCTCTCCGGTATAGCCTGTCACGATAGGTATAAAGCCAGAATTCAGATCCATGATCATGGTCGGGTTCAGGCGCACACCGTAGCGGAAAAACAGGTCATCGAGGTTGAGGTTATAAGGCATGGCGAACATACCGCCTGCCCCTACGCTATCCATGTTGGCATTGAGGGCATCTACGAAGAACACCGCCTTCCCTCCGTTCATGATGAACTGGTCGATCTTATACTTATCGGCTTCGCTGAAAGGCTCGGTTGGTTTGGCGATGATGATCAGGTCCAGGCCCTGCAGTGTAGGTATGTCGCGCAATTCGCCGCGGGCTACGCGGTAGAACTCCTGCAGAGAGCCCAGCAAATCGGTTACGTTCTGTGTCTCCAACTGCCCCTGTCCGCTGATATAGCCGATGGTTTTGCCGCCCTGGAAGGCCATTTTACGAATCGCCGTAGCCAGTTCGTACTCCACCCCCTCCACTGATTGGTTCAGACGTTCGTCTGGTGAAGCGGCCAGGTTGCCCTTGAGAAGCATTACGCCGGTCTCTTTGCCTTTGTACATTACACGCGCTCCCGGAAATACCAGTCGCTCTACCTGTTTGCCGCCTTCGTTGGCACGAAGATTAGTTGGCTGTATACCTGCCTGAGCCAGTTTCTGAAAGAACTCCCCCCGCTGCTTCTCGTCAGAAATATCATTCGGGTCAATGAACTCATACCGCACGTTGCCGCCTGAGTAGATGCGGAACTCGTCCAGCGTCTCTCGCACAGACTGCTGTAGCCGCTTGAATCCGGCCGGAAACTCGCCTTCCAGGTATACCTCTACAAATACCGGCTCCGGTAACTCTGCCAGCATCTGCTTTGTAACCGGCGAAATGGTATAGCGTTTGTCCTCAGTCAGGTCGAGCCTGAAAAAGAAGTTGGCCGCTAATATGTTGAGCAGCACAATGGCCGCTAACGCGATCAGAAAGCGGGTCAGGTCGCGGCTGCGCTTGCTCTTATGTGTCGTTGCCTGCTCTGTTACCATTTTCTGCTGCTCAATACAAGTTTGGTGGAAAGAATCATGATGGCAATCACACTCAGAAAGTACAGCACGTCACGCGAGTCGATCAGCCCTTTGCTGATGGCCGTGTAGTGATATTCTATACCCAACTGGCTGATAAAGTAGCCGTACCCGCCCCAGACAGGTATAGAGGCGATCAGTTCAAAGCCGGCATAAATGATGTAGCACAGGAAAATTGCGATCACGAAAGAAATGATCTGGTTGTCCGAAACAGAAGAAGCAAATACGCCGATCGCCGCAAAAACACCCGCCAGAAACACTAGCCCCAGGTATGACCCCACCACCGCAGCGGAATCTACGTTACCCTGCGGGTTGCCGAGTTCATACACGGTGTAGTAGTAGATCAAAGTAGGGATAAGTGCAAACAGCGCCAGCAGCAGCGCCGCAAAGTATTTGCCCAGGATCAATTTTAGGTCTGAGATCGGTTTTGTGAGCAGCAGTTCAATCGTGCCTTCCCGCTTTTCCTCGGCAAAAGTACGCATGGTGATAGCCGGGATCAGGAACAAAAACAACCAGGGTGCCATGTTGAACAGCGTCTGCATATCGGCAAAGCCATAGTCGAGCACGTTGCTCTCGGGGAACACCCACATGAACATGCCGATGGCCACCAGGAAAACTGTGATCACGATATAAGCGATCAGGGTGTTCAGGAAGCCGTTAAATTCTTTTTTAAGTATAGCGAGCATCAGGTATACCTACTTCGTCAGTTGTTGGAAAATCTTTTCAAGGGAGTTCTCCTCATGGCGCAGCCCTACCAGCGGCCAGTTGCGCTCGGCAGCCACTCGGAAAAGGGTAGCGCGGATATCGGTCTCCTTGCGTGAAACGACCCGATAGGTGGCGCCCTCTATTAGTGTAGCCGTCAGTACACCCGGTACTTGCTCTAGGGCCTCCACAGGTATAGGCTGCTCAAACTCCACCAAGGTTGTTTTTTCATTGCGGGAGCCGGCTTGCAGACTAGCCACGTCACTGTCCGCTACCAGTTTACCCCTGTTGATGATCACAACACGGTCGCAAATAGCGGTTACTTCCTGCATGATGTGAGTCGAGAAGATTACGGTTTTGTCCTGCCCGATGCGCTTGATAAGTGACCGTATCTCCACGATCTGGTTCGGATCAAGGCCGGTAGTGGGTTCGTCCAGAATAAGTACCTGCGGATCGTGCACAAGCGCCTGCGCCAAACCAACCCGCTGCCGGTAGCCCTTAGAGAGGGCTCCGATCTTCTTGCCCTGCTCTAGGGTGAGTCCACATAGCTCCACCATCTCCTGCACCCGCTCCTTCGACCTGCGGCCCTTCAGACCATAAACCGACGCCACAAATTGCAGGTACTCGTGCACATACATGTCCAGGTATAGGGGGTTGTGCTCCGGCAGATAACCCACATGGCGGCGCACTGCAATGGGGTCCTGCAACACGTCATAGCCGGCCACCAGCACGGTACCCGCACTTGGTGGCAGGTAGCAGGTCGCAATCTTCATGGTAGTGGACTTACCAGCACCGTTAGGCCCCAGAAAGCCCAGTATCTGTCCCTGTGAGACCGAAAATGAAATATCATCGACAGCCCGCTGCGACCCGAATAGCTTGGTAAGATTTTTTACTTCAACTGACATGTTTGTAATGATTAATGAATAATGAATAATGACGCATCAGCATTGCCTTTCATTATTCATTCACCATTATTAATTATCCATTAATTAGGGTTTGCAAAGCTACAAAAGCTGTTCCACATTATGGCTATACCTGTTTCCGGCCTTTCGGCATCAGCGGACGCACCTCAATATCTACGTGGTGGTAGTTGGCGTGCGACTCCAGGCAATGTATGATGGTAGAGGCGATATCCTCCGGGCGCATCATGTTATCATTCACAGTTACGCTATCGATGTTGTCAAAGAAATTGGTTTGCACCGAACCAGGGTAGATGCAGGTAACCTTTACGCCATAGTCGCGCACCTCTTTGTAAAGCGAGTGCGAAATACCACGCACCGCATGCTTGGTGGCGCAGTAAGCTGACATCTGCTCTATACCTGTCGTGCCAGCAATGGATGAGATATTGATGATGTGCCCCTCTCCCATTTCTTTCATACCCGGCACCACCAGACGGGAGCAATAGAAAAGTCCGTGCACATTTGTGTCGAACATCAGGTGCCATTCGTCCAGGTCCTGGTCTTCCAGCGTAGACGAGCGACCTAGGCCGGCGTTGTTCACCAGCACACTGATCTGGCCTCCAAAATGCTCTACGGTATGCTTATAGGCCATTTGCACCGAGTCGGCGCGGCGTACATCGCATTCTACAAACTCAAAGCGCTCGTGCTGTACCTCCGGGTTTGTTCTGCCCCAGCCTGCAACCTTCGCACCCTGCTCCAGCAGCGCATGCACGGCTGCCAGTCCTATACCTCTGCTCACGCCGGTTACCACGGCTATCTTATTTTCCAGTTTCATAGTGATATTTATTTCGATGTAGTATCAATTACTTGTTTTATCCCTGTCTGACTCCTGCTAGAGCCGATACAGTAGTCCTAAACGGAACGTACGGGTATATAGCTTCATGTTGGCGCCATCCATATTAGCCTTGTAATTTTTGATGCCATGTGCATAGCTCAAAGAGAGGCCAAAGTGCCCATGATAACCAGTTACACCCAGTCGCGGTCTGAAGTCCGTGATCGACTCGCTACGGTCTCTTCTTATTTTGAATTCGGTCCCGTCCTCCAATGTCGCTTCCGATCGCTCTTTCATTTGCTGATTAAATGCGATGTCAGTACCCAGGGTCAGGTCCAGATCAACCGGGCTTTGCTTCACCCGCCAGCCTATGTAAGGCTGCAGATTGATATAATCTGCTATGATGACAGCATTTCCGTCTGCCGGATGGTTCAGAGAAGAGCTGTGTGACCAGTAGCCGTGGGCTCTATCGATTTTAGCCCGTGTGCGCAATTGCTCGTAACCTGCCTGTGTGCCAAATAAAAAGCCATTCGAAGTGACGTATTGTGCCTGCAGGCTGGCTCCAAGGGCCAAATTATACCTGCTGCCATACGGGTTGATCACCATTGGAGAACTGCCCCAGGTATCATTTATAACCATTGAAGTTGTGCTGCCAGCTGACTCGCCTCCGAACTTGGAGAGTCCGGAGTTAAGCTGCACACTGTACTCCATTTTCTGCCCGAAAGACAGGGTGGCGCTACCTAGCGCAAGCAAAAGCAGGTATACTTTTTTCATATAGGTATAAGCTTGTTTCTGATTCAAATCAACCCTGCATACCCACTTCACTCTCCTGTGCTAAATATCCCCTAACTGTGGTCTGATCAGGATCTCCTCCACTACACTGTTAGGTGACATGGCATAGGCACCGTAAATGGCCATGGCCACGTCTTCGGCCCGCATAAAACGCTCAGGCGGCAGGTCCACACCTTCCCAACTTGCCGTCAGGGTTGCACCTGGCAGAATGGCCGTTACACGAACACCGTGCTCTTTCATCTCCTCACGCAATACTTTTGACATCCCGAGCAAGGCGTATTTGGAAATACAGTAAGAGCCACCATTGGTGTAGGGTGTGATGCTAGCCGTGGAGCACATATTGAAGACATGCCCGCTCCTGCGCTTTTTCATATCCAGCACAAAGGCCTTGGTGATGTAGTAGGCGCTGTAAAGGTTCGTGTTGATCATCATCGGAAGCGCCGCATCGTCCTCCTCATGCACTTTGCCAGGTATAAACAGCCCACTGTTGTTGACAATCACCTCGATCTTGACCTCAAGGCCTTTCACATAGGAGATAAAGTTTTTGAGTGAGCCCATGTCGCTCAGATCAGCCTCCTGGTAGAACACTTTGGAAAAGGTATAGCGCTCCTCAATTTCCAGTTTCAGCTTTTTCAGGTCTTTCTCGTTTCTTGAACAAGTAATAATATGAAATCCTTCTTTTGCAAATTGTTCAATTACGGCCCTGCCAATGCCTTTTGTGCCACCTGTCACCAAAATATACTGCTGCATGTGCTCTATATAGATATTAGATAATACGTTTTCAAAATTTAACCGTAATATAGGCATTTAAACAGTATTTTTGTTTAGAAACACGTTTAATACCTTGTTTAACACGTAACGCCTGTATGCTACAATCCTTTGGGAAATACCTGCTGTTCATGCAAAGCCTCTTCACCCGTAAAGAATCCGCCAAGATTCTGTTCGGCCGCACCGTCGACGAGGCTATTTTGATCGGCATCAACTCTATATTCATCGTTGCCATAGTTTCCACCTTTATCGGGGCGGTTACCTGCGTGCAGGTTGCCTACAACCTCAACAATGCGTTCATCCCACGTTCCACCATCGGTTTCATGGTGCGCGAAATGACAATCTTGGAACTGGCTCCTACTATTACCTCTATTGTACTGGCTGGTAAAGTCGGCTCCAGCATCGCTGGCGGTCTGGGCACCATGCAGATCACCGAGCAGGTAGATGCCCTGGAAGTAATGGGTATCAACTCGGCCTCTTATCTTGTTCTGCCGAAGGTAGTAGCTGCTATCCTGGTTTTCCCCATGCTGGTGATTCTGGCCATGTTCCTTTCCATACTGGGCGGTTATTTAGCTGGAACGCTTTCAGGTGAGCTAACGCCTCAGGAGTACATTACAGGTATACGCGACCAGTTTATCCCTTATAACATCACATTTGCGCTGATCAAGTCAGTGGTGTTTGCTTTTCTGATTTCGTCCATCTCCTCTTTTCGCGGTTACTATACCTCAGGCGGAGCCCTGGAAGTTGGGGCAGCCAGTACGGCTGCCGTAACGAACAGTGTGATTGCCATCCTGATTGGAGACTTTGTGCTGGCATACATCTTACTGTAGGGTTGCTGGCCATTAAAAAATTTACAGGAGTTCTTCGCGTCTTTGCTTTTAGCTCCCGAATACAAGAATCATCATGATTGAAATACACAACATACACAAAGCTTTTGACGGCAAGAAAGTGCTGGACGGTGTGAGCGGCGTCTTTGAGACGGGCAAAACCAATCTGCTGCTTGGCGCCAGCGGTACCGGCAAAAGCGTGCTGCTTAAGTGCATCGTGGGCCTGATCAAGCCGGACCTTGGGAGCGTGACCTTCGACGGGACCTACTTTACCAACAACAAACTTGACATCCGCCAGGAGATCCGCCGCAAGATCGGTATGCTCTTCCAGGGGTCTGCCCTGTTCGACTCCATGACGGTAGAGCAGAATGTGGAGTTTCCACTTAAGATGCTGACCGACATGAACAAGGAGGAGCGTATGGACCGGGTAAACTTCTGTCTGAAACGTGTGGGATTGGAGGGTGCTAACAAGAAAATGCCCTCGGAGATAAGCGGTGGTATGAAAAAGCGTGTAGGTATAGCCCGCGCCATTGCACCGCACTGTACCTACCTGTTCTGCGACGAGCCTAACTCTGGGCTCGATCCGCAAACTGCCATGAAGATCGATGAACTGATCAAGGAAATCACCGAGGAGTATAATATCACCACCATTATCGTAACACACGACATGAACTCTGTAATAGAGATCGGTGATAAGATCATGTTCCTCTACGAAGGCAAAAAGCTCTGGGAAGGCACCCGCGACGAGATCATGGACACAGACATTCATGAGCTCAACGAGTTCATCTTTGCTAACCGACTGATGCGCGATGCCAAGAAGGTAGAAGACGAAGAGCGCGAAGAGGAGGAAGAACGCCGGCACAATGGTCAGGTAGCTTCACAGGGCAAAGAGAAGGCTCCTTCTGAAGAAACAGTGGAAACACGGGACGAGCCGCAGCCTGAAAACCCCGATGGTCCTGCCGCTACTACCCAATCCGGAAACGACAAGGTATAAACTCAGATACCGGTATATGCAAGGTATAGCTATACCTGCACAACCATAAAAAAGGCTCCCGCTTAGGTATAGCGGGAGCCTTTTTTGTAGATATAGTTTCTATTTTAGAAGTCTAGTCCAAACAGCATACCTGCCACAGTAGCGGTCATCATACAGGCCAGGGAGGCACCCAGCAAGGCGATGAAGCCAAGTTTGGAAAGCTGCCCCTGCTGATTGGGAGCCATGCTGCCAATACCACCGATCTGGATGGCGATGGAACTGAAGTTAGAGAAGCCAGCCAGGGCATAAGTTGCCATCACCAGGGCTTTCGGGCCCAATGTGCCCGCTTCTTTCATATTGGCCAAATCGAGGTAGGCCACAAACTCATTGATGGCGGTTTTCTGCCCGAGCAAGCTGCCCACCTGTAGGGTGTCGGCCCATGGCACACCCATGATGAAAGCGAACACCCGGAAGATCTGGCCCAGAATATATTGCAGGGAGAAACCATTGAACTGACCGTTTGTGCTGGCAACTACCATTTCATTCAGTCCGGTCCAAACACCTATCATGTCTGTCAGGATGTAGTTCACCAAAGCGATAACGGCAATGAAAGCAAGCAACATACCACCCACGTTAGCGGCTAGTCTCAGACCGTCCCCAGCTCCTCTTGAGAGGGCGTCGATCAGGTTCACACCCAGCTGCTCTTCGTTTACTTCGAGCTTGTTCGTGATTTCTTCGTGTTCTGTTTCAGGCACTAGGATCTTAGCCAGTACGATGCCTGCCGGGGCGTTCATGATAGAGGCCGTGAGGAGGTGTGCCGCAAAAATAGCTTTCTGCGCCGGATCAGTTCCGCCGAGGAAAGAAACATAAGCCGCCAATACACCACCAGCCAGCGTCGCCATACCGCCTGTCATCAGGCACATCAGTTCGGAGCGCGTCATGCGGGCGATAAACGGACGTACAAGCAATGGTGCCTCTGTCTGTCCTAAAAAGATGTTGCCAGCGGCAGAAAGGCTCTCAGGACCTGACAGGCGCATCACCTTCGACATCACCCAGGCGATGCCGTACACGATCTTCTGGAGCACACCGAGGTAGTATAGGCCAGCTGATACCGTAGAAAAGAAAATGATGGTGGGGAGAACCGAGAAGGCGAAAATAAAGCCCAGTCCGCTATTCTTGGATGGGTCTGCCAGATTACCGAAAAGAAACTGCGCGCCCGCTTGCGAGAAATCCAGAAAGGTTACGAAGCCTTCACTCACGTAGGCAAAGCCTTTTGCCACGACGGGTACCTGGGTAACCAATACGCCAAACAGAATCTGAAGGCAAACGCCGTAGCCGACGAGTCTCCAATCTATATTTTTACGGCTTTTAGAGAACGCAAAGGCAATGGCAATAATGGCTAGGAGGCCAAGAAGCCCTCTGAAAATATCGAACATGCTGTGGGACAAAATTTGGCCAAAAGTAAGCCGAATATCTGTTAAAACAAAAAGTCCTGCACCATATAGGCACAGGACTTTTAAAGTATAGCGTATGTTATGCTAGTTTCGCTTGTTCAACTCGTCACGGATCTTAGCGGCACGCTCGTAGTCCTCTTTTTCGAGGGCCTCATTGAGCATCTTGTTCAAGTCATCAACCGACGTCTGGTTGAGCGGCTCCTTGGCACTCGGAGTCGATGAAGAACTGCTCTTTACAGTCATTTCTTCGTTTTCGTCCTCCTCCTCTTCCAGATCGCTCAAAATAATGCCAGCTTCTGACAGCACACTTTCCACCGTGTAGATAGGCACCCCGAACCGCAAACCGATCGCAATGGCGTCGGACGGACGCGCATCCAGTTCAAACTCCTTCTCGCCATCAGTGCACATGATCTTGGAATAGAACACGCCCTCCTTCAGGTCTGAGATCAGGATCTCGGTGATGTTCACGCTCATCTGCTCAGCAAAGGTCTTGAACAGATCGTGCGTGAGCGGACGGTTTGGGTTGATTTTTTCTATCTGTATAGCGATGGACTGCGCCTCAAACATACCGATGATGATCGGCAGCCTTCGGTTTCCATCACGCTCTCCCAGCACCAGTGCAAACGATCCCGTCTGTGACTGGCTGGAGGAGAGCCCGAGTATCTCTAGCTGTATTTTTTTCACAATTAAGCTCTTCTTGTTCTATTTGTCTAAAGCTTTTGCAGCTTCTATTAATTTAGGAAGTACCTCGAGCGCATCGCCAACTATGCCATAATCAGCGGCTTTGAAGAACGGCGCTTCCGGATCCTTATTAATAACGACAATCACTTTAGAAGAGTTAACCCCCGCCAGGTGCTGAATGGCACCAGAGATGCCCGCAGCGATGTACAGGTTAGGGCTCACTGTGATGCCCGTCTGGCCAACGTGCTCATGGTGAGGGCGCCAGCCAATGTCAGAAACAGGCTTGGAGCAAGCGGTTGCCGCACCCAGTTCTTTAGCGAGTTCTTCGATCAGGTGCCAGTTCTCTGGTCCTTTCATACCACGACCACCAGACACGACGATCTCAGCTTCCGGCAGCAACACGCCACCACCTGTGTCCTGCATCACCGTCTCTTTTGGAGCAGCAGCGAAATCAGACTCCGCCAGGTCAGCTGAAAGCTTCTCTACTGTAGCAGTTGAGCCTCCGTTGCTGATAATGTCGGTGCTGTTTTTCTTTACAGCGATGATCTTCACATCAGATGTCAGGTTTACGTCCGCAAACGCCTTGCCTGAGAACACACCGCGTGTCACCGTGAAGTTGCCACCGTCAATCTTCGGAAGTTCAGTTACGTTGGTAGCCAGTGAGCCGTTCAGTCGAACAGCCAGCTTAGAGCCTACCGCGGCACCGATGTTAGAGTTGGAGAACACCAGTACTTTGGCACTTTCCTGCTGGGCCGCTGTCGCGATCACTTTTACGTAAGCGTCAGCTACAAACTGCTTCAGGCGGTCATCGGCGTCGTACAACACCTTGCTGATGCCCTGCTCGCCCAGTTTGGCCAGCGCTTCTTCGTGCACCTCGCCGATGGCTACCGCTGTAGCGGTTGTGCCCATGGCCTGTGCTACCTGGCTGCCGTAGGATGCTGCCTCCAGTGAGGACTTCTTGATCTCTCCGTTCAGACCTTCTACAAATACTAATACAGACATATTACAGTACTTTAGCTTCGTTTCTCAATAGTTTAATCAATTCGCCGGCATTCTCCGGTTCAATCAGCTTCACGCCGCTCTTTTTCTCGGGCTTGCTGTAGTTCACGTACTCCGACTTGGCTTCGCCACCCGTAGCTTCCACTACTTTAAGTGGCTTGGTGCGGGCCGTCATGATACCGCGCATGTTCGGGATGCGAGGCTCGCACATCGGCTGCTGGGCGCTGGCTACGAAAGGCAGTTTTACCTCCACCACTTCTTTGCCACCCTCGATCTCACGCTCCAGACGGGCCGTGCTATCGTCTACCATATCCAGTTTAAAGGCTGGCGTTACAGATGGGATGCCCATCATCTCGCCTACCATGTTGTGCACCTGGAAGCCGTTGTAGTCGATGGACTCCTTGCCCATCAGGATCATATCATAACCTCCCTCTTTGGCCACGGCAGTAATCTGCTGCGCCACGAAGAAAGCGTCTTTCGGGTGTGCGTTCACGCGGATGGCATCGTCGGCGCCAATGGCCAGTGCCTTGCGAATATTCGGCTCAGCGTCGGCTTCGCCCACGTTCAGCACGGTTACGCTGCCGCCTTTGGCCTCTTTCAGCTCAATGGCGCGGGTCAGGGCGTACTCATCCCAAGGGTTGATCACGTACTGCACCCCGTTCTTGTCGAACTCTTTGTTATCTCCAGTAAAGTTGATCTTGGATGTGGTATCCGGAACGTTACTGATGCAAACTAATATTTTCATGATTAGAAATGTTAGCTTATTTAAAATTAGATTTGTGCGAAGTTAGTTAAAATATAGCCAAATAGAAATGTCTCAAAATAGATTAGAACAGCTCTTCAAATTCTACGAAGAAGACCCGAACGATCCATTCACGATCTATGCAATAGCGACAGAGTTACGTGGATCCGAACCGCAAAAAGCGATGGAGTTTTACGAGAAACTGCTGTCTGAGCACGAGCGCTACGTAGGCACTTACTACCATGCGGCCAGCTTATACGCTGAGCTTGGACAACCTGAAAAAGCCGAGCAAACCTACAAAAAAGGAATGCTGATCAGCCGTCAGGAAGGTAACATGCACGCATTTGCCGAGTTGCAACAGGCGTATAACAAGTTTGCGGGCCTTGACTACGAAGACGAGTAGCACCTTTTGCGCTACAGATCAAAAATAGTATGCATGCAGCATATCTGCAAGTATAAAACAGGCTTTTATGCCGAAATGTTTTCTAATGGCTTCTGTAGCGTACTAGATATAGCGCCTGAAGGTTTACGATAGCAAAAAGAAAAGCCACCGCCTTTGCAGGTTTGGTGGCTTTTCCTGTTTATACATTGGATGGCTACGATAAACTAACCACCAGATCGTCGGTGTTCACCAAAGAGCCTTCCGGCAAATGCAGGTCGGCAATCCTGGTGGCTTCTGAAGCTGTGATGGTCGTTTCCATCTTCATAGCCTCGATCACAAACAGCGGTGTGTTTTTCTTCACCTCCTGGTCTTTCTCCACCAGAATCTTTGAAAGCAGCCCCTGCAGCGGTGCCCCGATGTGCTTCGGATTGCCTTTGTCGACTTTCTGGTGCTGTACCCGCTCCACTTTCACGGACTTGTCACGCACTTCGATGTTTCGCGTCTGGCCGTTGAGCTTGAAGAACACCGTGCGCATACCGTCCTCGTCCACATGGCCCAGCGACTGGTATTTGATCACGATGGACTTGCCGCGGGCAATGTCGATGATGGCCTCCTCGCCTTGTTGCATGCCGTAGAAGAACAGGCGCGTCGGGATCTTGGATACGTTGCCGTACTGTTCGAAGTGTTTGTGATAGGCCTCGTATACCTTTGGGTAGAGCTGATAAGAAAGGAAGTCGGTATACTTGGTGTGCTCTCCAAACTTCTCCTGAAACTCCCTGAACTCCTGATCCAGATTGATCGGCGCAAGGTGCTCGTTCGGACGCCCGTCGTATGGCTGCTCGTCTTTCAGGACAATAGACTGCAATTTTTTCGGGAAGCCGCCCACCGGCTGGCCCAGATCACCGCGAAACAGCGATTGCACTGATTCCGGGAAGGAAATCTGCTCGCCACGCTCCAGTACATCCACTGTCGTCAGGCCGTTTGACACCAGGTATAGCGCCATGTCTCCTACTACTTTGGAACTTGGCGTTACCTTCACCAGATCCCCAAACAACTGGTTCACTTCCGCATAGGTCTCTTTGATAAGTTCCCACTTATCACCCAAGCCCAGCGCATTGGCTTGCGGACGCAGGTTAGAATACTGTCCGCCCGGAATTTCGTGGTGGTATACCTCGGCCGTTCCTGCTTTCAAGCCAGACTCAAAAGGATAATAGTACTCCCGCACCGTTTCCCAGTAGTTGGAGTGGCGGTTGAGGCTCTTCTGATCGAACTCGCGGTGCCGCTCCTGAAAACGCATGGCCTCCACCATTGAGTTAAAGTTAGGCTGTGACGTAAGGCCAGACATAGAACCCAAAGCCACGTCCACCACATCCACACCTGCCTCTATGGCTTTGAGGTAAGTAGCTGACTGTATACCTGACGTGTCGTGCGTATGCAAGTGGATTGGCAGTTTCACGGTGTCACGCAGCGCCTCTACCAGCACCTGGGCGGCGTATGGCTTGAGCAAACCAGCCATGTCTTTGATGGCCAGAATGTGTGCCCCCGCTTCTTCGAGTTGTCTGCCCAGTTGCAGGTAGTACTCTAAATTATACTTGGTTTTCTTCGGATTGAGAATATCGCCGGTATAGCAAAGCGTACCCTCCGCCAGACCGCCCGTGCGCTTTCGCACGAAGTCGATGCAGGGCTCCATGCTCTTCATCCAGTTGAGCGAGTCGAAAATGCGGAAAATATCCACGCCCGTCTCCCACGACTTCTCCACGAACGACTCGATCAGGTTATCCGGATAGGCCTTGTACCCTACCCCGTTCGAACCGCGGATGAGCATCTGCAGCAGGATGTTCGGTACAGCCTCCCGGATCTCAGCGAGTCTGCGCCAAGGGTCTTCGTGCAGGAAGCGCAGACACACGTCGAAAGTCGCTCCGCCCCATACCTCCATCGAGAAGGTTTGCGGGTGGTCCTTGGCGTAGGCCTCGGCTATTTTAAGCATGTCGAAGGAGCGCATGCGGGTCGCCAGCAAGGACTGGTGCGCATCGCGGAACGTGGTATCGGTATAGTGGATCTGCTTGTCGTTGCGCAGCCACTTAGAAAACTCCTCCGGGCCCAGTTCTGTCAGCAGGTCTTTTGTACCGCGCTCGTAAGGTTTGTTCAGGTTGAAGCCCGTGAAATCCGGTTTGGAAAGCACTTTGTCCGGATCTGGCTTTTTCACGTCCGGGTGACCGTTCACAATCACATCAGCCAGGAAACTGAGGAGTTTGGTGGCGCGGTCCTTGCTCTTGCGGAACACAAAGAGCTCTGAGTGATTCTTCACAAAATCCACGGTCGCATCACCGGAGATGAAGGTTGGGTGATTGATGATGTTCTGCAGGAATTGGATGTTCTGCTTCACGCCACGGATACGGAACTCGTCCAGCGTGCGCGACATCTTCATAGCGGCGTGGCGCAAAGTCGGTGCCTGTGCAGATACTTTCACCAGAAGCGAGTCAAAGAACGGACTGATCTTGGCACCCTGGTAAACGCTGCCCTGGTCCAGACGAATGCCGAAACCACCCGCACTGCGGTAAGCGATGATGGTGCCATAGTCTGGTTTGAAGTCGTTCTCTGGGTCTTCGGTTGTTATGCGGCATTGTATAGCCACGCCGTTTGCGCGCACGGTGTGCTGCGGACCGAGCAATACTTCCTCGTGATCCAGGGTATAGCCGTCGGCAATGAAGATCTGCGTTTTGATCAGGTCGATGCCTGTGATCATTTCTGTCACGGTGTGCTCCACCTGTATGCGGGGATTCACTTCGATGAAGTAGATATTATTGTTGTGCGGCTCTACGAGAAACTCCACCGTGCCCACGTTGTTGTAGTTCACGGCTTTGCAGATGCGGATGGCGTAGTCGTAGAGTTGGTGGCGGGTTTCTTCGCTCAGGCTGATGGCTGGGGCTACTTCTACCACTTTCTGGAAGCGGCGCTGCACCGAGCAGTCGCGCTCGAACAGATGGGTGATGTTGCCAAAGTTATCAGCCACGATCTGTACCTCTATGTGCTTCGGATTCTCCACGTACTTCTCCAGGAAGAGCGTATCGTCGCCAAAGGCTTTCAGGGCTTCGTTCTTCGCTTCAAAAAAGCCTTTTTCCAGCTGCTCGTCGTCCCGGATCACACGCATACCGCGACCGCCGCCGCCGGCAGCAGCCTTGAGCATGAGCGGATAACCGATGCGATGCGCCTCTTCCAAAGCGGTGTCATAAGTGTTCAGATCCAGGTCGTTGCTCTGGATGATGGGCACCTCACAGCTTACTGCTACTTTTTTGGCCGACACCTTGTCGCCCAGTGCCCCCATTACCTCCGGCCTTGGACCAATGAAGATGATGCCGTTTTCGGCGCACTTGCGTGAGAAATGCTGGTTTTCGGAAAGGAATCCGTAGCCCGGGTGAATGGCGTCTACTCCGTTCTCTTTGGCGATGGCGATGATGCCGTCGATGTCGAGGTAAGGCTGCAGCGGCTGGTTGTCTTTGCCGATCTGGTAAGCCTCGTCAGCTTTGTAGCGGTGCAGGGAGTAGCGGTCTTCATAGGTATAAATGGCCACCGTCTGGATATTAAGCTCCGTACAGGCTCTGAGCACACGGATGGCAATTTCGCCGCGGTTAGCGACAAGTACTTTTTTGATTTTCATATAAGGTGAGATGTAAGGTATAGCTGCACTATATTTTTATGGATAAAGGGCGAAAAGGGAAACACCGATGCGCCACAGGTATAAGCAACACTATAATAATCAGGTATAGACGAATGGCAGACGGGAAATGAAGCGACCTGCCGTTTTGAAAACATCCCTTAATACAGGCTTTTTCAGGATAAGGTTATATTGCAAATTCGAAGGATAAACAGCGTTATTTATACCTTCTTGACTACAGCCTCTGCAACATATTACAAAACACTAATATACCTACAGTTAGGCAGATAGCAAAAAATAGCGCCACCGTTAAACAGTGACGCTACCAAATAAACAACAACCTAAACTTTAATCTGATTAGAAAACCTTTGGCTATACCTGTCTGGCCTTAGTACTTTTTGTGGCCCGGCTCGTAGATCAGTCGGAGAAAGGTGCTCATGCGCTCCCGCTCTTTTGTAACAGGTATACCTGTCACAATACCAATCATCAGGCCCTCGTTGATTACCAATCGCATCTGCGGACGCAGCACCATGTCCATGTGTCCGCCCTGCATTTCCTTATTTACCTCAAGGCCTACAAAGTTGCGGCTGTTCGGTATCATGTAGTGTGCACTGGTGTTGATCTCGTAACTGGTTTCAAGCCCGCTGTGGCCGAAGTGGTTGAACACCCGCGGACCGGTATAGATCAGCGAGTGAAAATTGCTGCCCCACTTTTTGGCCGCCACTACAAAGGGATTAAATAGAAATCCCTGAAACATGTCATCCCGGCGGATGCGATCGAGTTCCGTCAGTTCGAACTCAGTGATGGTACCCAAGGCCATGGACGTATTAGACCGCTCGTTCACCAGGAAGGTATACTGCGCCGCCAGCTTCAGCGACTCGATGCGGTCAGAGGGACGGTTCACCTCCGGGCGACGGTCTTTGCTGTTGGTTGTGTAAACCGACACCGGTACTTCAATCTCCAGTCCCAGCCTGTCGATTGGCGCCCATTCGTACTCTACCAGAAAGTTGTAGCGGTCGTAGCCCAGGTTGTCGGTCATGCCGGCACCGATGTTCCACTCCTTCTCCCCCTTGTGCGCACCCAAGTCGCGGATCAGGTCGATGTACAGGGGTTCTGCATGGTGCAGTTTCAGTGGTTTCTGGGGTTGATAATGGGTAGTGTCTGCTGTCGTGACCTCCTGTGCAGATGCTGTAAAAGAGAGCGTGGCAATAAGAGTTGAAAGAAGTAAAGTCCGTTTCATAAAAGGTTTAAACCAAAATAAGGACGAAAGTATGGTGGCTCTATTAAAGGCATGTTAAAAATATATTAGAAACAGATTAAAGCAGCTAATCTGAGGTAAAGGGACAGGCTGATTTTGACAGGTATGTGTATCTTTGCCACGCAATGTCGCGAAAACTGCTCCTTCTCTGGCTTTCATGTATGCTTCTGCTCCAACCCATGCAGGGCATGGCCGCTATACCTGACAGCACCAACGCAGCGCCAGACAAAGGACGTCTGCTGCTACTCGGCAGTGGCTTTACGGTTGGTTACACGGCCATGCTGGTTTCACTGAACAAGGCCTGGTATAGCGATCAGGAACGCACAAGTTTCCACTTCTTCAACGATAACCGCCAATGGAAGCAGATGGACAAAGCCGGTCATTTCTGGGGTGCCTTTCACCAGAGCCGTGCAGGTATAGACCTGCTGCGCTGGGCGGGCGTTCCTGACAAAAAAGCAATCTGGTACGGTGGCCTGACAGGTATAATTCTACAAACGCCTATCGAGATATTCGACGGCTTTCAGTCTGACTATGGCGCCTCAGTGGGCGATGCGATTGCCAACACGGTGGGTTCGGCTGCGGTGGTAGCTCAGGAGCTAGCTTGGCGGGAGGTGCGCATCATGCCAAAGTTTTCTTTCCAGACCACCCGGTACGCCGAAGAGCGACCAAATGTACTGGGCAGCACCCTGCCGGAGCAAGTGCTCAAAGACTACAACGGGCAGACCTACTGGCTTTCCGTCAATGTAGGCAGCTTTCTGAAAGAAGAAAGCAGGTACCCCAAGTGGCTGAGCATAGCGGTTGGCTATGGTGCACAAGGTATGGTATACAATGATCCGGAGCTGAACAAGGTACGCGGTTTCAATGCCCGCCGCCAGTTCTACCTCAGCCCTGACCTCAACCTGATGCATTTCAAAGGCCGCAGCAAAGTGCTCAACACTACGCTATACATGCTCAGCATCATCAAAATTCCGGCTCCCGCCTTGGAGTACAACCGCACAGACGGGCTGCGCTTCCATCCGGTATACTTCTAAATCGGCACGATTATTCCACCGCACAAATCGTATCTTTGTGTAAAGTCAATTTGTACTTGTATAATAAGGTATAGCAAACAACGCTATACCTCGGCACAGGCTTTATGCTTGTAACTTATGAACAACCACTAACGATAACGAGCAACGAAAATATGAACGTAGGAGATCGCGTGCGCCTGATGTCAGGACGAGAAGAAGGCATCATCACCCGCATACTGGATAATAACATTGTAGAGGTCGCCATCGACAACGACTTCACTATACCTGTGTCACGTCGTGAGATTGTGTTGATTGCGCCGGAAGAAGCCAAGGCTTTCCGCAATACCGAGCCTGAGCCCTACGCAAAGCCAGCTGTCCGCAAGGAACCGCCGGCCCCCGTGTTGGCCGAAAAAGGCATTTACCTGGCCATGGTGCACCAGTCAGATGAGCTGTTGGCTGCCACAGTGGTAAACAACACAGACTACGATGTGCTCTTTACAAGTGGCGAAGAGCGCAATAATCAATACCGCGGTTTGCAGAACGACAAGTTGGCCCCGAAGGCCAGCCGCGTAGTGAGCCACTACCACATGAAGGACTTCGAAAAGTGGCCGACACTGATCGTGCAGTTTTTGCAGCATCGCAATGGCAGTCCGAGCTTGTTTGAGCCAGTTACGAAGAAGGTGCAGTTCCGTGCCAACTCTTTCTACAAGAGCAAAAAGACCGCTCCGGTACTCAATAAAGAGGCCTATCTCTTCCAGCTTGACAGCAAACCTGTTGCCGTAGACACCGACAAGATAATAGAGCAACTCTCAGAGAAGCCAGCTGCACAGGAAAACGTGAAGGTGCAGGCACCCGAGCACGAAGTAGATCTGCACATTGACAAGCTGGTGGAAGACCACAACGGCATGAGCAACAGCGCCATGCTGAGGCTACAACTGGATCGTTTTCAGGATGCACTGGACCGCGCCATGGCCGCCAACATGCACGAGATTGTGTTTATTCACGGCTCAGGCAACGGCGTGCTCCGCAAGGAAATTCAAAAGATCCTGAGTCGCACCCCGGGCATCCGCTTCTTCGAAGACGCCAAAAAAGAAAAGTTCGGGTATGGCGCAACGTTAGTAAGACTTAGGTGATTGCTAAATTGTTGACGGTTAAATTGTTGGTATTTTTCAACACGCATTTTGCTTCCCTCGATTTAAGTTCAGAAAGATTGCTCTGCCACAAAATGAATCATCGTGATTGGAACCATAAGCCCATTTCAACAATTTAACAATTTACCATCAACAATTAATCATACCTTTGCAGGTATAGAAAGCTTAACAGCAAGCCGTCTTATCGCTGCTCCCGCAAGGGAGGAGAGGAAAGTCCGGGCAACATAGAGCATCCTACTTCCTAACGGGAAGGGGCCTTCCGAGAGACGGGAAGGCTACAGCCAGTGCCACAGAAAATTACCGCCTCGGCTTCGGCCGCGGTAAGGGTGAAAAGGTGCGGTAAGAGCGCACCAGCGGCTGGGTGACCAGTCCGGCTGGGTAAACCTTAGGAGTTGAAAGACCAAATAGGCTGACAGCGTCTCGCTTCGGCGGGGCTAAGGGCTGCTCGTCCGATGTCAGTGGGTAGGTCGATGGAGCCTGTGCGCGAGTGCAGGCCTAGATAAATGATAAGACGTTGGGCTTCGGCCTGATGACAGAACCCGGCTTATAGGCTTGCTGTTAAACTTTTCTTTCCTTTCTTAGATCATTTCTTCTTTTTTCTAGCGTAGAGTAGGTTGCAGGTATAGCAAGTTTGATGTTTCATAGCTTGCCTTAGCCAGGCGGGCAGCTTTTGCCCTGGCCGGGCGGGCCTTACTTTTTGTCTTGACACAAAAAGTAAGCAAAAAAATCAAGACTCCCCAAACTCGCTGAACGCTCGAACAGTGGGTAGTCATTTGGGGGCACTTGGCACCTGAGTCTGTTTCATAGTTTCAGTGCGAGTTAGTCTTGCTATACCTGCCAGTGTTACGTCACAGATGCTACAAGGCTTATACCTGTGATAAGGCAGTAGCAGAGATTCCCCTCTTGGGAGATAGGGCTGCTCTGTCCGTAATTATCCCCTTGAGGGGATTATAGGGGTGTAAATTCGGTGCTAAATTGCCAGTAGCGGACTTATTCACGAACCATCCGCAGCCTCAACACCCCTCTGAGAGCTTCGCTCGAAAGTTACGACACGCGTCTCACTTGTCCTCAAGGGGAGAACTTGCTGGAACTTAATGGCCTTACCCCTTTGAAGGGTGCAGCCGGACGACAATCGTGCACGAAAATCCTGTAAATCCATAAATCCTGTAAATCCTGATTCAGACAAGCTCTTCTTCGTATCTTTGCACCCTCAAATGACGCGATTATGACTGAGTTGAAATTATACGACCCGTTCCCGAACATGCAGTTCAGCGAGAAGCACTGCTTTTTGTGCGGGGCACATACCGAACCTGAAAACCGAACCCCAGTATTTGCTACCTGGCTGCAGGACAGGTATAACCTGCGCGATAAAGAGCTACTCATGCTCGACAAGAGCGTCAGCACCTACGGTGAACTCACCATCCCCTGCTGCGACCACTGCCATACCCATCATGTTATTCCGCTTGAGGAAGAAATAGCCAAAGCCACAGAAACAGGTTTGGACGGACTGCAGGCGCTGGAGCCGAAAAAGCTGTTCCAGTGGATTGGTAAGATGTATTATGGTACGCTGATCACGGAGCTGATCAAGGAGGCGGATCCGCTGATCATGCCGCAAAACCCGGTGAGTGAGAACCCAAAAATGCTGGGCAAATTCCGCGAATTCTTCAAGGTGCTGCAATCTATGCGGGTGCCGATGGAGTTTTCCGATTTTCTACCCTGCTCCCTGTTTATACTGGAGGTGAGCCCTACGGAAGATGAGCTGCCTTTTGAATACCAAGACGAGCTGACGACCATGGCCTTTAGCATCAAGCTGGGACCTGTCGTGCTTGTGTGCACGCTCCTCGACAATGGCATCATTGGCAGAGCCCTTGGCAAACTTTACCGCCTGACCCAGGGCCAACAGCTGCATCCGGTACAGGTAGCTGAGTTTAAAGCGCGTGTATTCTATGCGGCCTATATCTTTAATGTAGTGCCCGAGTACTTTGAGCGACCACTTAAGCCGGAGGATACGCATATTATCCTTGACACCATAATAGATGATGTGACGAACGAGATTTTCAACCCCTGGGAGTTGACTGCTTATGCCCATATGTTAGAGGAAATGCTCAAACCCTGGGACATCCGCGAAAGTGAGATACTCGCTGAACCTGGCAAACCACTAAGTTTTCTGTTGGATGAGCAGCAAAACCTCAAACCAATGGAGCATTTTCAGAAATAAGCTGAATCCGTTTCGTTTTATACCTGCTCCAAACAAAAAAGAGCTCCCCGGCCTGTGCTGGGGAGCTCTTTTTTGTTTGTGACCTATTAAAGTCTACTGCTCTATCACAAAACTCACGTTAACATTAGAAGTCACCGTCACTTCCCCTCCTGCTATGGACGGACCGCCACTTTGTGCCATTTCCATATCCATCGACATTTTCGCATAGCCTATCCGCGGAGAGCCGTTAGAAGAATGTTCGTTGATGGAATATACCTTACCCACTTTTGCACCTAGTTCAGCTGTCAGGGCATTGGCTTTTTGTTTGGCGTCGGCCACCGCTTTCTTGCGGGCTTCAGCACGGTGCTTCTCAATGTCTGAAACTCTGAAATAGATGTTATCGATGCGATTCACCCCATTGTCGTACAAACCTGAAAGCAGTTCGTCAAACCTGTTGATTTTTCTGATAACAATGGTCATGGTTTTCTGCGCCATGTAAAATTCAGGCTGTGCTTTCCCAAATTCGTTACCTGAATAGATAGGCTGCAGGTTCACAAAAGAAGTCTGGATATCTTTGGCATCCACGCCCTGCTTGCGCAGGTAGGCAATAATAGCGGCGGCTTGCTTATCAGTTTGCTTCCGGGCCTGATCCAGGGTCTTCTCACGTGTTTCCACTCCTAGGCTTATCACGACTTCATTTGGTTCAAGTTTCACCTCCCCTATTCCGTTCACACTGATAAGCGGAGGCATGATCTGTTGCTGGGCCATTGCCGGAAACATAGCTGCCAGCAAAAACACAAGGGCGATAAAAGATACTTTTTTCATAGTATTGAATAAAAAAGGTTAGAAACACTCTGGTAAATATAGCTACTTGCTATATAGAACCAATTACAAAGGCCGTACCAGAAATGAATTTGCACAAAAAAACCCTTCACGATTTAAGCGAAGGGTTTCTATTAGCATGAGTTGCTTACTAAGCCTCTAAATCAAAATCCTGGTCAGCTACATATTTGGCTACCAGCACAGCGCCCAGTGTCACAGCACCAGCCGTCAGGATAAGCTGTGTGGTGCTCATGCGGCGGGCACCCTGCAGCACCAGTTTTCCAACATCGTGCAATAGCTCAGGCAGTTTATCGTGTTTGCCCTGGAACACATGCATAGCTGACTCCACTGTTTTGGACATATCATGTGGCTGTAGAAGTTTGAGAGCACTTTGTTCCTTCTTGCCCTGGCTTTGTCCGCCATTGCCGGCATTCTGGTTGCTCTTGTTATCGTTTTCCATAGTTATACTCGGTTTCGTTTAGGTATTAAGTTCAAGTGATTTTCTTATACGGCATTATGCGCGACAGGATATGACCTACCCCTCTGCACGACCACCGTACTTGGTGATCATCTCGCTCATGCGCTGCATCAGACTGTCGGCGCTGATCATCATACTGGCCGGAAATCCTACTGACAGGTCACTGATCTCAAGCGACTTTGCCTCAGGATTATAGTTGAAATTGGCATTGACACCCTTCTCTTTTATGCGTCCGCTGTTGCCCTGTAAGTTCATGCCATAGGTCTGAAGTTTGCTTTTCAGTTCATTGTAAGCCTCAGGCGTTACGCCGGTATATAGTGCTCTTTTTGACATAGTGTTTATCTCTTTTATGGATGAAAGTATAACGGCACAAGATAAGACGAAGTTTACAAAAGTTACCGCTCGTTATCTGCAGGAATCACCTGCCAGGGCATCAAAAGTGGGAACGATGTAGAACTTCCACTTTTTCGAAAAATAATTTTGCATACTAAAAATCAGCTTGTATATTTGCACCCGCAATACAGTAGAACGGTCCGTTCGTCTAGGGGTTAGGACTCCAGATTTTCATTCTGGCAACAGGGGTTCGATTCCCCTACGGACTACTGAAAAGCCGGTTCAGGTATATCTGAACCGGCTTTTTTTATGCTCTTTGCTTACTCTTCAGAATTTGTCATTGCATAAAAAGTAACGCACCACTGCGACAGGTTGCAATGGTGCGTTACAGAAAGCTTAAATCTGCTCTACGAAATCTAAAAATACCTTTTTATGCAGTTCAAGGTCCATGTCAGGAGATAATGCTACGCGGGCAATATAGTCCTTGTCGTCTTCTTTCGTTGTCCCTTGAGTAGATGTTGCAGGTATTGTCCAATAACATCCTTTCAGTTGCCCGTAGCTCACGCAGTATTTACTTTCCTGGGGAATTTCTTCGATCATTAAATTGATCAGTTTCAAATTCAACTCCCTTTTATAGGCCTCCCTTTCTGCATCGGTATCCCCTTTCGTAGGAAGATCCAGTGAAAACACGGATGGCGTAAATCCTTCCTGCGCCAGTTCTTCTGAAACGAAATTGATTTTAGCCGCTGGCAAAACCTCTTTGATAAAGTTCACATAGTCACGTGTGTTCTTATAAGCATCTGCAATTCGCTGATTCATGGAAGGCAGCTGCTCTGCCAGTATCTCCATCTGAAGATCAGTAGCTTCGTTATCGCAGAGTATCAGGTGTTTTTCTATTTTTTCGAGCAAAGCTTCGGCCTTTTTGTTTGCTACACAGTAGCCGGCAGTAACTTTCCCGCCACTCGGAAATTTCGATCCGCTCACATAGGATATTGTCCTGACCGTGGAGAGTATACCGTCTTCACTTGCGAACTGCACATTCGGGCAAAATGTCTGATCTAGGATAAAGACCGGATCGATCGCAACCTCACCGGATGCAGTCCTGCGCTTTTTACTTAAGACATCTCTTAATTTTTGAAGATCCGGGACCTCAACCCTCGGGTTTGTTGGAATCTCAGCGATGATGTAAGGGACAGCATCCTGGCTGGCAATCCTGTCCAGTACGGTATCAATGCTTTGAACCATGTCGTGCTCCCCATCAACGAGTAAGTCCACCACTTCAACATTATCCAAACAAGCAGCTACTCGTCTTGCCTGGTCGTTTGTTCCACCATAGCAATTGGGGGGAACAACAAATCGGATACCCTTGCCTTTATGTCTTTCCAGGGCCTCGTGCACCAGCCCCATCATAATGGCATACTGCATAGACAGGCCGGATGAAGCAACAAGTGCTTTTGTATTAGTACCGGTGATCTTTCTGATTGACTCTACTACACGGGCTTTGTTCGTGGCAACATCACGCTGCTTATGATCAGAAGAAGGTTTTCCTGTCAGCTGCTGCAGGGCAGCAAAACTATTGGCCGGCGTCATGGCGATGGTTTCTCTTCTTCGCACATGCTGAATTTCAGAGATATAGGGCTCGTTTCGTTCCCCATTCACCAATAAGATACTTCCAAACTGAGAGTGAACCTGGACAAAGAAGTCTATAGTCGGGTTGAGGTCCACTTTCCCAATCTCATCTTCTTGCGATATGAAAATGGTACTACCATCAAACTTAGAAACCTCTTCTATTTTCTCAACCTGCTTTAAGTCAAATTTATAACCATAAACTTGCTTCAGCACTTCAGCATCGAAGGCATCCGGCAACTCGCCGGTATAAAGGACCTGTGTGTTCTTACGATCCAGTAAGTTTTTTCTGAGAACTGCTAAAACAGGAACCGTTCTGGAAGAAAAGCTGATAACATTCTCCGGTTTCAGATTATTCAACTTGGCAATACTCCATTCCAGTACAGAAGATAAGGGGTGCCCTAACCGAATATAATCGAATGCAGTGGGCAATTCACTGAGCGCTGTTGTTTCAGAATTGCTTTCCTTGTACAGTTTTTCAAACTGCTCTAAGAATTGGGTTTTGGCTAACTGTTCATTGTAAATATCCAGTCGGTGGGTAGTGAGCTTCAACCAATCGGCTGGCATATTTTCTAATACACCTTGTATATAATGAAGCACTTTATTTCCTTCCATAATTTTTATCTTGAGATAAGCTATAAAATACAAAGTAGTAGAAAATATAACTTCCTGCCTAGCTTTAAACTGATTGAGAAGATGCCAAACTACTACTGTTGTTTATTAGAGGTCTTCAACACCAAAGGAGGCTACCGCATAACCTTCTGTAAAAGAAAAGGACAAGCTTAGTCTTCGGATGCAGGTAGCCGATCAATTTCATCGTCATTTTTAGATGCACTGCGTTTAGCTTTTTTTGCCGCAGCTTTAAGAGACTCCTGATGTTTTTTCCTTTCCAGAAACTCTTTTTGGCGCTGCTTCTTCTGTTGGTCTCTTGCTCTGGTACTCATAACCTGATTTATTTTTTACAGTATCTGATTTTCGAATCTTACTAAGCCCCAATTTCTATAATAATCTTATTGCATAGCTGAGCTTCCTTCAAATATTTACGCAAAGCCGCTAAATCCATATGGATAGAGTCCGACAATTCATCCCTAATGATTATCGCAGCAGCACCCAGGTATATCTGAAACGATTATTATCAACCCATTTATTACAAGGGTATTTTCGGATAATTCTGCACTTCTGTTTCCTTGCCGCTTTTGAAGATTTTCAGCCGGCTAGGCCTATTCTGCTGCGCTACCTCATGTGCCTTCTCCAAGGCCTGCTCTTCGCCTTCAAATGCCTGTACAAGCTCTCTGTTATGATTCAGCACGCACCACTGCTTTTTTTCCTGATTCCATTCCACCCGGTATGTTTTAAACTGCGCCTTGTTCCGAATCAGGTCAAGTATCACCTTACCGTCGCTCTCGTTGCCATCCGGGTAAGGCATGGGTAGCAGGGCAAAGAATACATAATAAAGCGAAAAATACGTAAATTGGTAAGTGAGTATACCTGGCTCCAGCGTCTTGTTTTCGATGAGGTAAACTACCACGAGCGCTGCAAGTGTATTAAATAATGCTCCCCCCGAAAATATGAGGATGTTGGCAAACCGTTCGTTTCGCTTCAGGTTTTCAAAAGTGCAGAGACCATACCAAAAATAGTACTTTCGAACTTCCACTATACCTACCCTAAAAAGCACTTTACCAGCGCCTATAGAAACTTTTATGTTCTTCCCTCCCATTAGCCAGGCGAAGAATACATGCCCAGCCTCGTGCACAAGAGAAATTATTGGTAACACAAGAAAGAAAGCCAGAAAAAACTTAGGGAGGTCATTAATTTCAAACATAGCTTCAGGTATACGTTTTACAGAAAGCTGGATGCTGCCAGAAAAGCAAATATGATCGCCATTACATGACTTCAGGTGTAACCAGGTTTCTTATACCTGACACAATCATGTCGATACCGATGGCACCCAGGAAGAAGCCGTTGATACGCAGCAACAACTCCATGTTCTTGTCAAAAGCGACCTGCACTTTTTTGGAGTGCATACTCCGGCGTATATACTTCAGACCCATGATAATGCCAAAGTTGATCAGCATGATACTGACCAGCGAAAGCACTCCCTGCCACAGCACTAGTTGCTCTGACATCAGTACGGTAAGCGATATGGTACCTGCGCCCACCATGAAGGGCAGAGCTATTTCTGAGGCCAGGTCGTGAAGATCCCCTTTTATCTGGATGAAGGCTTTCTTACCCTGCACGATAAACATATAGGCAAAGGAGAACAGCACAACGCCGCCGAATATCCGGAATGACTCAAAATTGATGCGGAACACTTTCTGAAACACCAGGTCACCCAACAGCAAAAAGACCAGGTAAATGCCAAAGGAAATACTGCTGGCTTTGATAAAGACAGATCGGAAATCTTCATCAGACAGGTCTTTCATGATGGGCTTCAGATATAGGAAAAGCGCAAAAGGGTTAAGCATTACCAAAAAACTAACAATTGCTGTAATCATAAATATCAGGACTGGTTGAGGGTGCCTTTAACTACGCAGCACAGCACAGGTAGATATAAAAAAAGCATGTGAAGCTTTAACATAGCTTCACATGCTTTCCTCGGGATCAGGTGAGTCATCAACCCGCTTATAGTTGACAGCCAACGTCTAAGGCCTGGTTGTTTGTTTAGAAAATATTATTCGGGAGAGAAACCAGTATTTGTTAAATCGACTGATTTTCAAAAATGAATTCCATGGTATAGTTGTGGTATTCGGGCTGCGTGATACCGGCCACATACGGCAGGTTGTGCTCTTGTGTGTACTTCGCTCTGTAGGCTTGGTCTACCTGCAGGTTCAGGTCAGTGTCTCTCACCTGCTCTCCTCTTACGTTCAGCACTTGTTGGCCGTACTGAATCTGACCCACGCCTTCTTCCAAAAAAGCAGTGAACCAGCTTCTGTTACTTTTGGTCCAGCTTCGGGCAAAGACCCTTCCTGCTACTTCGACCATCCAGATGTTCAGAAAAGTCTCTCGCTCTACGCCGCCTTTAACGCCTACGAGTGTAGAGGAGCCCAGGTAGGCTATAAAATCAGTCGGGAAGGATTGTTGCTTCATGTTGTGTAGCTGACGAGATTTAGCGTGCACTGGCTACCCGCGCCTGTTTCCTTGTATTTTTGGGTTGGGCCGGGTACATAAAATTGCGCACATCCTTCATGTAGTTCAGGCTGCCATTGGTTAGATTGCTGAGCACAATGATGGAACTGTGGTCTTTTGGGTTGCGCAGGAAATAAGTATTGAAACCATGCCACAAGCCGCCATGGTAGATTACAGTATCGCCACTCTCCACCTGCTTCAGACGAAAGCCGAAGCCGTAGGACTCAGCGCGCTTGTTGACCTTTCCGGTTGGCATAAAGGCCTCCTCCAGCGTTTCGCGCTTCACCAGTTTTTGGGTATAGAGCGCCTGGTCCCATTTGTAAAGATCCTCCACGGTTGAGTACATACCTTTATCACCCAATACGGTGTCCTGGTAGTCAGGCAGGCGCTTGCGACGACCACCGATGTGCCCTGTTGCCACACGACCGGTTTGGGTGACCAGTTCGTGGTTGAAGGTATAGGTATCATGCATTTTGAGCGGCTCAAAAATATGCTCCCGCATAAACTCGGCAAAAGGCTGTCCGGAAGCCTTTTCTACCACGGAAGCCAGCAACGCATAGCCTGTGTTACTGTAGCTGAAGGTTCGGTCAGGCTGGTAATAAATGTTGGGTTTGTGCACAGCCATCATACTCAGCACGTCGTCGTTGCTCAGATCCACTTTACGGTCTGGCCAGAATTCTTCGCTGAAATAGGTATAGTTAGGCAAGCCGGAACGGTGCGTGAGCAGCTGACGCACTGTTATGCCTTTGTAAGGAAAATCAGGGATGTATACCTGCAGGCTGTCATCGTAGTTAAGCTTACCCTGCTCTTTCAGCATCATGATGGCCATGGCCGTAAACTGCTTTGAAACGGAAGCTAGTTGAAAAACCGTCTGAGTGCTAAGGGTGTCTTTCGTCTTGAAATCAGCGTACCCGAAAGCGCCGCGGTAAATGATCTGGTCATACTTGGTCACGAGCACTGTCCCGTTAAAGCCCTTGCGCTTGTGCAAATGCGTGAAAAGGGAATCGACCTCTTTACCAAGTTTGGTCGCAATGGTGGGAGTAAAGGTTTCAGGTACCTCTACGTGTAATTCACAGTCTTCCTCGACGATCAGCTCTTCGTTCTGAAAGCCGGAGCAGGCACTAAAAGATAGAAATAAAGCGCACGCCACTACGCTCCGAATTAAAAGCGACTGAATGTTACTAAAAGCCATACCTGAAATATACCAACAAGGGAAATGAGCTTTAAATATAAAGGAAGTTTCTGATTAATCGGAAAGGAAATTCCATAAAACTTAAAAATCAGGCTATTAAAACCTCACTATTTAACGTACACAATTTGCTCTACTCCGCTAGTATTGAAAATGAATCCCATATGGCCTCACAGTTCTGTGAGTTGGCCTGTTCCCGCATAAGTTAAATGCTATTGCTTTTCATAATTGCACCGAAATTAAGCTTACTCCAGAGTTTTACCCCTATTCTACTACTTCATATCGATAGCTATCAGCCATTTACCTATCTGTATTCAACCTACAAACAGTGCAATACCCCCAATAGACTAACCCAAATAAATCACACTTACACTAAGTAATATGGTACTTATACTCATTTTTTACTAAAAATTAAGAAATCTTAAAATTCATGTAAATAAAATTAATGCAATACCGTACAGGTAGTTATAAAATCCAAAAGACAGATATAATAGCATGGTTCTCAAGGTTTTTTATACCCTGTAGCAGAATCAATATATAGGTTAAATAATATTTTTAGATTTTCACACCTCAATCCCACTATGAAAAGAAACTTACTTCTCCAGTCAATCAGTTTCCAACTGCATTACCCGAATCCAATTTAGGCAGCTGATTTCTAATTAGGCAAACCAAAACAAGGCACATATTTCCGCCATTTGAGCAGGACTTACCAAAGCCCAGCCTGGCACCGCCTTGCCTATACTTTATTATAAAAAAAGATTAACAATTACTTACACATTACTACTATGAAAAAAAATTACGCTTACTCAATTCTTACGAACCAAGTCTGCTACGGCTCCTCTCGGCTGTGGCGGCTCTTTGCTTTTAGCCTCTTGTGCTTGTTTCTGTATCCTCTTACTGGCCTTCAGGCGAATTCAAAAAATAATGTTACCAAATCAGAAGATAATTTAACTGTACATATCGGCCTTGGAAGTGTGTTACAAATTGATTGCTATGGCACTCCTATTCAAGCATACACGCATGTTTACCTGAATGGCGATGAGCTCACAGAGGGCGTCACTTATACATGGTCTGGCCCTAATGATTATTCTTCAGAAGAACGTGCGGCAACCGTTTCAGAGCCTGGTGATTATACAGTTGAGGTAACACACCTGGCTACTGGTTTAACGGCAACTGCGACTCATAGAATTTCACAAAGACCCAGACCTGAGGGAAGTGCTGGACCTGATAAAGTGCTGACGCGTGACAACCCAACTGTTACGTTAGAGGGGTCGGTTGTAAATAACTCGGGGCAACCCATATGGCTAGCCAGCGACGGGGGCAATTTTGTTTCAGGTTACAGAACACTTAACCCGATTGTGGATGCCCCGGGCACCTATACCTTAAAGCTTCAGGATGGAAGAGGATGCTCCACAGAATACACGGTGAAAGTTACCCGTGAAGAAGAAAATACATTAGCTGCACGTATCGATTATGGCTCTGCAAAACAACTCGATTGTGATCGCAATGCTATTACATTAAATGCCTACGTTACACTGAATGGAGAGGAAATAACAGAAGGTATTACGTATAGTTGGACTGGCCCTAATAGCTACTATCCACAACTACAGGCAGTATCCGTTAATGAACCTGGGGAACATACGGTTGTGGCTACACACATTGCCACTGGAGCAACAGCAACCGCGACACTGACCGTTTCTCGAATGCCTTCTCCTGAAGGAAGTGCAGGCCCCAACAAAGTGCTAACGGCCGAAAACCCTACTGTTACACTCGAAGGATCCTTAGTAGAAGGGTCAGTGATAAGTGGTTTGTATGAAGTAAGATGGGATGCCATTGATGGAGGCGAAATTGTTTCGGGTCACTGGACATTCAACCCGGTCGTCGCTACTCCTGGTACTTATCGAATGTCAATTATGGACCGTATAAGCAAGTGCACATTCAGAGAAGATGTAATAGTTACCCGCGAGGGGGAAATTCCGCTTGTGGCTTTTATTACATCTTCAAATGGTTCTATGCTTGATTGTTCTCGTTCATACGCCATCAATATGACTGGCCACGTTCGATTAAATGACCAACCTGCATCAGGAAACTTATCGTACCAATGGGCCGGCCCTGATGGGTTTAGCTCAAACGGTAAGGAGATTGCTGTTAAAGTGCCTGGTAATTATACTCTTACGGTAACAGACACCATCCGTAACCTTTCTACTACATCCGAGCCATTTAGAGTTGGCACCTATGATAATCCAAAGGGTAGTGCTGGTCCCGACAAAGTACTGACCAGCCAGAACAGCACTGTCACTCTGGAAGGTTCAGTTAGTGGTGGCTTCTCCCTGCAATGGGTCGCAAGCGATGGTGGTAACATTGTCTCAGGCGAACGAACACTCAGACCAGTGGTGAATGCACCGGGAACTTACACAATAATAATCACTGATACTGGAGGCGAATGCAAATATGAAGATTCTGTAGTAGTTACCCGTGAGGAGGAAAATATATTAACTGCCGAAATTGGCTTTACAAATGTTCCGGAGCTTGATTGTGCTGGCTCTAATTCTGTGACAATGATTGGTTTCGCTTATCTCAATGAAGAACCCATACAAGAGAGAATTACCTACCAGTGGAGCGGACCAAATGGATACACTGCTGATAGCAAAACTGTTACAGTAACCGAACCAGGTGATTATATTTTAGTAGTAACTGAGATAATCGGAAATCTAACCGCAACAAGCAGTTATACAATTAACCCGCCTGTATACCCCACGGGCAGCGCCGGGCCTGACAAAAAACTGACTTGCCAAAATAGCACTGTTACACTCGAGGGGTCTGGTGATGGTGCTGTGATATGGTTAGCAAGCCACGGAGGCAACATTGTATCAGGCGAGCGTACGTTTAACCCGGTCGTGAACACCCCAGGCATTTACACCATGGTAGTCACCAATGTAAAAAGCGGCTGCAAAATTGAAAGTGAGGTAAAAGTTATCCGCGAAGAGGCACTTACAGTAAGCGCTATCGGCGGCCAGTTGGATTGCACGACTGGAACCATTCAACTGACGGGCTCATCCTCCGCTGAAAACGCAACCTATACCTGGACCGGCCCGAATGGTTTTATATCCATAGAGCAAAACCCGGTGGTGAAAGTAGCGGGCACCTATACCCTAACCGTTTCCGACAAGGATAGTGACTGCTCCGGCTCTACCAGCGTTGTGGTGACCCCTGCCTCAACTGGCGTGGAAATCACGCAGCATACCATCGACTTTGATAGCCAGCCAAGGGGCCTGATTTCAAGCATTAACACGGAGGCCGGACCAGTGGCGATAACGGGCAGAAAACGCATGCCGGACGGCACTTTCGCTCCCGAGAATTACGCAGCAATTTTTGACTCCCAAGACCCGACCGGCGATGACACCAACCTCTACACAACAGATTGGGGACAGGTGCTGATCATCAACCAATATCAAAATAACTACCCGGATGCAACACAGTGGGGCGGCGAAATCATACTTGACTTCTCAGCCGTGGGGCCTGTAACTATGGAATCCTTTAGAGTAGTGGGCGTGGATAATTTTGAGGATATGACATGGGTATACCTCTATGACGCGGATGGCAAGGAACTGAACAAGGTATACCTGAAACCGCTTGGTATGAACAGCAAGCAACTTGTCAACCTGGGCAACACCAGAGGTGTTATGAAAATGAAAGTGGTGCTGGATGGCAGAGACGGGTCTGGCGATTTTGCTGGATCGGCAGCTATCGACAACATCAAGTTCCACAGGGAGACAGCTACCAACACTCCTTGTAATACAGAAGTCACGAACATTACACATGCCAAGGCCTACCCTACTTCTTTCAGTGAGCGGTCAAAAATTGAGTTCATCATGCGTGAAACTGATAACTACACCATCAGCCTTTATGACACGCAGGGCATGCTGATTAAGCAGCTACAAACAGGTACCGCCAGAGCAGGCGAATTAACCACAGTAGAAGTGCATGGCCAGGAACTGAAAGAAGGTATGTACTTCGCCAGACTTGTGAGTGAGAAAGGCTCACATACATTTAAGCTGGTATTGAAGCGATAAGACCTAGCGCTGTCACATTTCTTAAGAAAAGCCCCGTCTCCGCTGGAGTCGGGGCTTTTTAATAAAATAGCCTGAGTCAACTTCTTCTTATATCAGAAGTATATAAAAGAAGAGGTTTGATGTGACGGTTAGAGGTGTGATGGGATCTCCGATTAATATTATCATTTTCATAATACTGCTGTTAGCTCCCGTACAGGAAGACGCTTACAAAGTGCAGCGAGAGCGAATGGTCGAGCAGCAGATCAAACGACGCGGAATAAGTGACAAAGCCGTGCTGAATGCCATGCGCTCTGTGCAACGGCACCTCTTTGTACCTCCTTCCATCGCTGCAGAAGCCTACTCTGACGGCGCATTGCCCATAGGGCTCAAGCAAACTATTTCACAGCCTTACATGGTGGCTTATATGACGCAGGTGATCAGACCTAAACCAGATATGAAAGTGCTGGAAATCGGCACCGGCTCTGGCTATCAGGCTGCTGTGCTGGCTGAAATCGTCAAGCAGGTATACACCATTGAAATTGTACCGGAGCATGGGCGGGCGGCGGCGGCACGACTAAAACAACTGGGTTATGATAACGTGGAGGTCAAAATAGGCGACGGCTATGCTGGCTGGACGGAGCATGCGCCTTTCGACGCCATTGTCGTGACGGCCGGTGCCGAGTCTGTTCCCCCTCCCCTGTTTGAACAACTCAAAGAAGGCGGCCGCATGGTTATACCTGTCGGTCCTGTTTATAGTACCCAAACCCTCAAGCTGATCGAAAAGAAAAAGGGCAAAGCTGTGACCCGCAACCTGATGCCTGTCGTATTTGTGCCTTTTACAAGAGAAGGACAGCGGTAATCACCTTTCATCCCGAATTAATGAGGAAGAGATGAGGCAGCGGCATCTGAAAAAATATACCCATACCTGCAGAATTGCGTAAGCGCTATATAGCAACAAGCAAGCATAGCTATAATTTCATACTTGCCTTGCTAATCATAACCCTTTTGACATATAAAGCTTACACATGCAGAAAATTCTATTCTCCTTCCTGATCATCCTTTTAACGGTAACTACAGCTTCGGCACAGGTAGAACCCGACACCACCTGGCGCAGAACTTTTTCGGCGGGCATCAACCTGAACCAGGCCGCCTTCAGCGACAACTGGAAAGCAGGCGGCATCAGCTCAATTGCTTTCAATTCGCACCTGGATGCACGCGCCGATTATAAGCTGGGTAAAACCTCCTGGGACAACGCCGTGCAAATGCAGTACGGTTTGCTTAAAAACAAGGGTGAGGAGCAGCGCAAGAGTATCGACCGCATCTTCCTGGACTCCAAGTATGGCTATGCTATTTCTTCGGACTGGAACACTTTTGTGTCGGCTAACTTCCTGTCGCAGTTCACCAGAGGCTATGAATATGACGTGGACGCCGACGGCAACGACCGGCTTATTTCAAACTTCCTGTCGCCGGGCTTCCTGACGTTTGCACTGGGGGCTGAATATAAACCGAACCCTTACTTTTCACTTCGCCTGAGCCCTTTCGCACCCCGCTTTACTTTTCTGGCAGATGACGCGGTAGCAGCTAATGAGCGATACGGCGTGCCGGAAGGCAAAAGTGTACGCACGGAGTGGTTAGCGGCCATGGTGCAGGCCACTTATAACCGCGATATCTTCACTAATGTCAACCTCCGGCTGAATTACATGTCCTACATCAATTATAAGGAGCTGTCCGGTAAGCGCATTGACCACATGCTCAACTCCACACTCACGGCTAAGGTAAACCGCTACATCAACGTCAACCTGATGGCCAACTTCATCTACGACTACGACCAAGACAGCGACGTGCAGTATAACCAGTCACTTGGTTTGGGTATACTCTATACCATGCAGGGTTTTACTGTGCGTTAGTATATTTAGCGTTACTAACGATGCAGCTTGTTGGGGATTTCACTACAGGGGCCTTCGTAGCGTACAAAAATGTGAATGTAGAGTGAGCGAGACCATCTGAAGATCACCGGCAACAAGCCAACCACCACGGCAGCCACCACCCCAATCATCATGGCCATCGTGATCTCCTCTACGAATTGGGAAAGGATGAAGAGACACACAATGAAGATGGCCACATTGAATGCGAAACTCACGTACATGGCGCCATAATAAAAGCCGGGCTCCGGCTCAAACTCCTGCCCACAGCAGGGGCAGTTGGTGTGCATATCAGAAAACCTGGTGGTATAGAGTCCACTCTTGAACATTTTGCCTTCACGGCAACGCGGGCATCTGTTGAAAATGATACTGTATAATACGGAGTTTCGGTTGCTCATGCTGTGTCTTTCTCTGATGTTAGGACATACTTCTCAAAGGTACGTCTTTTAAGAAATAAGGCACAGCAGCGGCCTAAATTTACAGTTCTAAAATTCTACAATAAACCCTAACGTAGGCACCAGATTGCCATCATTGTTTTTGAGAATGACAGGTATGGCATTACTTCCATCGTTGCGCAGCGGATTGCCATCGGTGGTCGCGAAACCGGTGTTGTCCTCGTTGCGCTGGAAGGTATAGCGGTCGAAGCCGGGTGTGTTGCTGGCCAGCACATTGGCAATGTCCAGAAACAGGTCAAGTGTGATGCGGCTGAAGTTCCACTTTTTGTCGATGCGCACATCCAACTGGCTGAGTGGCCGCAGACGCTCTGAGTTGAGGCGGGTGTAGTCGAGTATACCTACACCCAGCGAGGCATAGTTGCGCTGCGAGGACTCCAGATCGAAAGGCGTAGCAGGTGCACCGCCTGCGAAACGGTACTTGGCTCCAAACTCCCAGTTGTGTGGCAGCTTCTTTCCCAGCAAGCCGGAGGCGAGGTGGCGGTAGTCCCATGCACTAGCCACATAGCGACCGTCGGTACCGGCAAACTCGCTGATCACATAGGTATAGGACAGCACACCGAACACCGACCCCGTCAGCTTTTTCTGTACATAAAACTCCGCTCCGTAAGCCCTCCCCTTCCCGGTGGTACTCACGGCTTCATTACCAATCGAACCGAAATCACCTCCCTGGTTGGCCAGCGAAATACCATCGCGCAGCGACACAGGGTAGTTGTCATAGTCTTTATAGAAGCCCTCAACTGTGAAGCGCAGATCCTCGCGTGGCAGAAACTCCGTGCCCAGCACATAGTGGATGGACCGGATGTAATCAGCTGAGCGGTTCAGGAAGCGGTTATTCTCCTGATAACCTAGTACAGTATAGGTTGGTAGTTTATAATAAGTGCCCCAAGAGCCGTTGATCGTCCATTTATCTGTAAGCAGGTATGAGGCTGACAGGCGCGGCGAGAGCGTTTTCAGCGGATTGCGGCCTTCGTCTGTGAAGGTGTTCATGTCGGTGCGCAGGCCAAAAGACAGCCCGAGCCGGTTGTTTAGCACCGTACGTGACACCTGACCGAAAGCCCCATACCTGAAGAAGTCGAGGTTTGTGTCGTAGTCCACCGTTACGGCAGGCTGCACCAGGTTTCCGTTTTCATCTCGCACCTCGTTGCGGATCAGGCTGAAGATGTCGTTGGTGAACTGTACATACTGCCCCGACACTCCATAAGCATACTTGAAACCGTTCTGGTACTTATTCACGTCCAGGCGCAGCTTATTCTCGGTTTCACGTGAAGTTGATTTGAGGGTGAGCTGGGAATTACTTCCCTCCTGCGCCGCCTCCGTCTTTTCCAGATCAATGTTAAAGGCGTTTCGGCTTAAAGCCAGGTTCACGTAGCCATCTTTTACGAGCCTTTTCATGGCCACGCCAGTCGTGTAGTTCCATTGGTTGTTGGAAGGTATAGAGCGCAGAATGTACTCACTTTCAGGCGTACTGTTGCGCGGCACCCCAAAGGCAAACTCATCAATGGCCCCCACCCCGATGAACGAAAGCGATGTTTTGCTGTCGATCTTGTGGTCAACCTTATACTGGAAGTCCCAGTAATTAGGCCGGATAGGCAGATCGAGCAACTTGAACAGGAACTGCAAATAGCTGCGCCGCGCCGATACGAGGTAGGTTGTTTTCGAAGAAAGCGGTCCCTCTAGTGTTGTCGCAAACTCCGAGCCGCTCAGGCGCACGTTGCCCGAGAAACGCTCCGGGTTGCCATAGCGCTGCCGGAACTCAAAAACCGAAGCCAGGGCATTGTCGTACCGGGCGTCGAAGGCGGAAGAGCTCACCTTCAGGTCCTCGATAAAGGATACGTTCAGGATACCGGTTGCCCCGCCTGCACTGCCCTGCGTGGTAAAGTGATTGATCAACGGAATCTCGATGCCATCGAGGTAATACACGTTCTCGCTCGGCGCGCCGCCACGGATGATGAGGTCGTTGCGGCTACCCCCGCCGGAGCCGCTGGTGGCCACACCCGGTAGTACTTGCACTACTTTCGAGATGTCGAAGTTACCGCCCGGGTTGCTGCGGATCTCCTCTGTGCTCAGGCTTTGCACCGACAGCGGCGTCACGATATCGGCGATGGCCGCGCTCTGTCGGCGCCGTGCCACCACTTCTACCTCACCCAACTGACTTGAAGCCGGCACCAGCTCAAAGTTGATGATCTGGGCATTACCTGAGGTTACGTTCACGTTGAATTTACTTAGTGGCTGGTAGCCAATGTATGAGCTCTGTAAGGTATAGCTGCCCAGTGGAATGTTGTCGATCCGGTAGGAGCCGCTTTCGTTGGTAACCGTACCCAGCTGTGTGCCTACCACCTGCACCGATACTCCGATCAGGGCCTCTCTGGTGTTGGCGTCGCGCACAGTACCCGTTATCACACCAGACTGTGCAAAGCTAAGTGTTGGCAAAAGCAGTAAGAAAAAGAAGAATAAGCGCATGGTTGAAAGGCTAAATCATATCGCAGGTATTACACACTTCCAGCCGAAATGTTTTGAAAACACTATATATTTTTAGTGACTACATTTCCAGAGAGTTACCATCAAATTTAATCCTTTGATGTTTAAACACTTAGAGTCATCCCTTTCTGATATTAATTATAGCTCGCTCACTAACTCCCGCAGCCTGTCGGCATTGAGCACGGCATTGCCTACGATGGTGTTATTAAAGAATACCCATACCTCTTTGCCATCTTCCAGCCAATCTTTCACCATGTAGGCATAACGCTCCAGCTTTTCGTCGGAGTAGGACGAGGAGTACATTTTCTCGTCGCCGTGGAGCCGCAGGTAGGCTATATCAGTGGTCGTAACTTCAGTGCCCGGGAACCGCTTGCCGGCATTGGCGATAACGGTGGTAATGTTGTGTTCGCGCATCAAGTCAAAGGACTCCTCCGTGAACCACGTGACGTGCCGGGCCTCCAGCGCAAAAGCCTGCTCTGGGTATAGCTCCCGCAAGGTATGGTAAAAATCACCAGCTATACCTTTGTCGAATCGGAAACTGCCGGCGATCTGCACCAGCACCGGTCCCAGCCGCTCTCCCATTAGCTGGTAGCGTGACATGAATTTCTGCAGCGGTTCTTCGATATCCTGAAACTTGCGCTTGTGCGTGATCTCCTGGTGCAGCTTGGGTGCAAACTTAAAATGCGCCGGTGTCTGAGTCAGCCACTTCTCAATGGTTTTGGCCATGGTGAAGTGGTAGAAGCTGCTGTTGATCTCCGTGCAGTTAAAGCGGTTGGCATAGTGGCTCAGGAAGTCTGCCGACTTAAGCTCAGGCGGATACAGCACTTCCCGCCAGCGGTAGCTCCAGCCGGAAGTGCCGATGTATAGCCTATTTGAATCTGTGTCCGTCATAAGCCCTTACGCACCCAGCGGGAAGTTGAACACAAAGGCCGTACCGTCTGGCGTAATGCCGTCCAGCCGCACCATACCGCTGCGCGATGCTGCCAGTGATTTACTGATGTCAGCAAGGCTATTCACAGGGCGGCCGTTCACGCGGGCGATCACGGTTCCCTCCGGTATACCTGCTGAGTCGAAGAACCCCCCTGGCTGAATCTTAGTGACGTACACGCCCTCGCTCAGACCGTAGCGCTGCTTCATACGATCGTTGATTGGCGCAAAAGTAGCACCTAATCTTGCTTCTAAGCCTTTGGCAGCGCCCTCGGTAACTGTTTCCTCTTCTTCGCCCTGCAATGTGACCGTGGCTTTTCGCTGTTTGCCATCCCGCAATATCGCCAACTCTACCCTGTCGCCGGGGTAGTAGCGGGCAATGCGTTCTGAAAGCTCTGCTGATGTGTTCACTTCAATGCCGTCTATACCTTGTATAATGTCGCCTTCTTTCAAGCCTGCTTTTTCGGCGCCGCTACCCGGCTGAACACCCATGATGTACACGCCACTCACTTCTCCCGGATCGATGCCCCGTGCCCGCAGCATCTGGTCCTCTACAGCGGGAACCGGGAAGTTCACACCCAAAAAGCCCCGACGTACCTGCCCGTACTTCCGTATATCGCCCACAACTTTCTGCATCAGGTTGACAGGTATAGCAAAGCCATAACCAGCATAGCTACCCGTTTGCGAGGCAATGGCTGTATTGATGCCGATCAGCTGCCCGGAAGTGTTAACCAGAGCACCACCGCTGTTGCCGGGGTTAATGGCCGCGTCAGTTTGAATAAAAGACTCGATGGCGGTATTGGCTACCTGTGCTGGGTCCACGTATCCGCCCTGCCCTGGCCGGTTCAGGATGCCGATGCTACGGCCTTTGGCGCTCACAATACCAGCTGTTACAGTCGAGTTAAGCGAAAGCGGGTAACCTACGGCCAGCACCCATTCTCCTACCTGCACTTTATCTGAATCACCTAGCGGCACCACCGGCAAATCACTTGCCTCCACTTTAAGCAAAGCCAGGTCCGTGCTTGGGTCCGTTCCGATCAGCTTGGCCTCGAAGGTACGGCGGTCAGGCAGCACCACTTCTATACCTGAGGCCCGGTCGATCACGTGGTTATTGGTCACGATATAGCCATCGCCTGATATGAGTACACCTGAGCCTGAGCCACGTGCCGGGGTGGATTGCTGTGGCACACCGAACAACTCGTAGATTGGGTTGCGACTGGTTTGGTTGACGTTGTAAAGCGTTTTGATGTGCACGACGGCAGGCGTCACATTGGCTGCGGCCGGCACAAAATCCGGGTTGCCAACCGACGAGACCACCGGTGTGGCAGCAGTGTTATCGTTGTTGAAGTTGCCGTTTTGCTGTGAACTGCCTTCGAAGAGTTTGTACCCCACAATGGCTAGCACGGCAGAAAGGATGGCAATCAAAAAAGTGCCGACAGCTTTTCCCATAAATATTGATGTTTTACCACTTGCTTTACCGATTATCACACGACCGGGTTGGCTGATAGGCAGATTAGAGTTCATAACAGCTGTTTTTGAGAATGAAGTGAACATTTTCCTCAAAGGCTATACCTGATTTGTCCCAACCAGTAAACCTTCCTATATACTACTTACTCTTTAAAAAAGCGCATGGTTTACAACTTAGATCCTGTTACCCTCCGTAAACAGTGGGTCAGAGACGATGAAGCCTACACCTAGCAATAAAACTATGCCTAACCTGAACGAAGACTATCCTGCGGCAGACGCGACGCTCGCTTCAACCCAAACAGAAGTTTCAGCCGAAGAAAAACCCAAAGCAGAGCCCAGACCCGCCCTGAGCATGTTCGATGCCATCGCTGTTATTGTGGGCGTGGTGGTGGGTGCCGGCATATTTCGAACACCCTCGCTGGTGGCTGCCAATGTGGAGAGCGGTACCATGTTTCTCACCACCTGGGTATTGGGTGGGCTGGTTTCGTTGATCGGGGCACTCTGCTACGCTGAACTGACTACCACTTTCCCACATGCCGGGGGTGACTATCACTTCCTGACAAGGGCCTTCGGCAAACGGCTGGCTTTTCTCTTTGCATGGGCGCGTATGAGCGTCATCCAAACTGGTTCTATTGCGTTGCTTTCTTTTATCATCGGCGATTATATGGCCCAGATCTACAGCATCGGAGAGCTCTCCTCGGTCATCTATGCGGGATTGGTCGTGGTCTTGCTCACTACGATCAACATTGTGGGGGTTAGCTTTGGCACAGGCGTGCAGCGTTTTCTGATCATACTCGAAGTACTGGGCATCCTGATCGTCCTGGGAGCGGCCTTCCTGTTCACTCCTGACGAAGCAGTAGCGGCAGGGAATGCAGGTACAGGCAACGGCACTTCCATGGGCCTGGCCATGGTGTTTGTGCTGCTCACCTTCGGCGGCTGGAATGAAGCAGCCTATATTTCTGCGGAGCTCAAGAGCGGACGCCGGGGTATGGCAACCGCCCTGATCGCCAGTATTGCCGTTATCACCCTGATCTACCTGCTCATCAACCTGGCCTACCTGCATGTGCTGGGGCTGGAGGGGATGGCCGCCTCTGACGCCATAGCAGCTGACCTTGTACGGGTAACGCTAGGTGACACGGGCATGGTGCTCATCGGCATCATTGTGACGCTGGCCGCCCTCACCTCCGCCAATGCCACTATACTGACTGGTGCCCGTACAAATTATGCATTGGGCCGCGACTTCCCGGTATTCAGTTACTTAGGAAAATGGAATACCAAAGCATCCTCTCCGGTAAATGCCTATGTAGTACAGGGCGTGGTGTCGCTGGCGCTGGTTGGACTGGCACTCTTCACCCGCAACGGATTCGAGACGATGGTAGAGTACACGGCGCCGGTTTTCTGGTTCTTTCTGCTACTGGTAGGTATCGCCTTGTTTGTGCTTCGCCGCAAAGAGCCAGAGCGTCCAAGACCCTTCAAGGTACCGCTATACCCTGTGCTGCCCCTTATTTTCTGCCTGACGAGTGGCTACCTGTTCTATTCCAGCCTAATGTACACGGGGCTGGGAGCCCTGGTAGGTATAGGCGTGCTGGTAGTAGGGGTACTGGTGTTGCTGGCTATCCCTCGCATCCAGAAACAGAAAGAACAGGCAGCGTGACAGCGTAGTCGCTTAAAGAAGTCCTACTAAAATATCCATAAAATGCCACAATTAAGAACTACTAGTCCCGGCTGCACGTAAATACACCCTGTGCGCGTTTCTCTTCTCCGGATAAGATACGCCATCACAAAACCGCTCACCTTATACCTGATATTTTCTTAAATGGATTACTAACTTAATGAAAACAAGATGAGAGCAATCAGAAATTCGCTGTGCACACTCGTGCTGACACTATTCGCTTCTGCGGCATTTGCCCAAACCACTGCAACACCTAAGCTTGACGTCCCCTATGTTCCAACTCCTCAGAAAGTAGTGGATGCCATGCTGAAACTGGCAAATGTGTCAGACGGTGATGTCGTGTATGACCTGGGTTGCGGCGATGGCCGTATCGTGATCACGGCGGCAAAGGAGCACGGTGCCACAGGTACTGGCTTTGACATCAACCCCGAGCGTATCAAAGAAGCCAACCAGAATGCTCGTGAGGCCGGCGTGACCAATAAGGTGAAATTTGTGGAGCAGGATCTATTCAAAGTGGACTACCGACCAGCCTCTGTAGTGACGCTATACCTGTTGCCTAACGTGAACATGAAGCTTCGTCCGGTGTTGCTCGAGCAGCTGAAGCCTGGTACCCGCATTGTGTCACACGCCTTCGACATGGGTGACTGGGAGCCGGAAGAGACCCAGGTGATAGACGGATCTACCATCTATTTGTGGACTGTTCCTGAGAACAAGAAAATTGGCAAAAGTCGCTAATAACCACCGAAACTACTAAAAAGCCCCGTGCACTTCGTGTGTGCGGGGCTTTCTTATGTATGCTGTCTGCACATCTAAAATAGGGCTTCCGCATCTGAATTGATAATTTAATCCCTATATTTACAGCTGACACTAACCACAATCTCTGAAATGTATACAGGATTACAACATCTACACTCCTTCATGGCCTATCTGGTAATTCTAGGCCTTCTTGTAAGCATCATATTTGCCTTCATGGGCATGTCTGGCAATAAGCCTTTTACAGACAAAGACAGAAAAATGGGCTTGTTGGGCCTTATACCTGCACACTTGCAGTGGGTGATCGGTGTGATTCTCTACTTTATATCCCCACTTGGAATTGAACTTGCAAACGAAGGCTTCATGAAGGATTCCACTTCAAGACTTTACGTGCTGGAGCACCCGCTGACCATGATCATCGCTGTTGTATTGATCACCGTAGGTTATGCCCGTGCCAAGCGTCTGCAGGACAACAAGAAGCGTTTCAGCAGCATTGCTATTTTTTACACCATCGCTTTGATCCTGGTATTGGCTCGCATTCCGTGGGGTGCATGGCCTGGCAACTAAGCCACCAACAGGTATAGCGCCCCAACAGGGCAGTGCCTCCCCTTTCAGGTATAGCCCTGAAGCGGGAGGCATTTTTTATAGAGAGCATCTTAAAACGTTACGATGAATACGACATCTTCAAACAGCAACATACCAGCTGCTATTCAGGAATTGGGCCAGCAACTTTACCATAGCCACCATAAGTACAAAGAGTCTGCACTGCGGCACCGGCGCTTCCGACACCGCGATATTGTGCCCCTGATTGAGCAACTGCAGGAGCAGTCAGCCTTCGAGGTGCAGGTGGCAGGTCACTCGGTGCAGGGGCGTTCGATCTATTTGATCAAGGCGGGTACCGGCAAAACTAAAGTTATGCTTTGGTCGCAGATGCACGGCGACGAGCCCACCGCCACCATGGCTTTGTTTGACCTGCTGCATTTCCTCAATCAGACGGACGAACTGGATGCCATACGCAAACATATCCTGGAGCACCTGACGCTTTATATTGTGCCGATGCTCAACCCGGATGGGGCCGAAATGTACACCCGACGCAATGCCTTAGGTATAGACATGAACCGCGATGCGTTGCGATTGCAGAGCCCGGAATCAGAATTGCTCAAACAATTGCGTGATCAGTTCGAGCCGGCCTTTGGCTTTAACCTGCACGACCAAAGTCGCTACTATACGGCCGGCTATACGGCGCGTCCGGCCACTATTTCGTTTCTGGCTCCGGCTTATGACCATGCCCGCAACATCAATACAGTGCGTGAAAGGGCCATGCGCACCATCGCGGGTATGGACCATGTACTGCAGCAGTTTATACCTGGGCAGGTAGCCAAATTCAACGACGAGCACGAGCCCCGGGCTTTTGGCGATAACATCCAGAAATGGGGCACCAGCGTAATACTGGTGGAGTCGGGTGGACAGCACGGTGATCCGGAAAAGCAGCACATCCGCCAACTGAACTTCACGGCCATTCTATCAGGCCTATACCTGATTGCAGAGGATGCCTACAAAGCCTTTGAACTGGAAGGCTATGACCGTATACCTGAAAACCAGCGTCACCTTTACGACCTGGTACTGCGCCACGTCCGCTATATCGAAAACGGCCGCGACACGATGCTGGATATTGGCATTAACCGGCTGGAGGTAGACGCTCCGAACCACCTCGGGTTTTACCATAGCAGTGCGGTAGAAGAAATTGGCGATATGAGTGTGTTCCATGGCTACGAGGAGCTCGATGCATCCGGCCTCACCCTGGTACCCGGCAAGGTATACGAGCAGCCCATCGACAGTCTCGATGACCTGACCTCGGAACTTGGAGCCGAACTGCTCAGCCAGGGCTTTACCACCATCCGGGTAAAGCACCTGCCCGGCGTACTGCCCGACCCGACCTCGCTCCCACTCAACGTGACAGGTATAGCCAGCATCGTCAATCACCAACTTGCACTTGACGAGCCGGCCAATTTTATCCTGAAAGATGCGCAAGACCAAGCCAGATATGCTGTACTGAACGGATTTGTATATGACTTGCAGGGCGACCGGCCGGAGCTCTTTCATGGAATACTACATTAGGCAGTAATAGAATTTTGTCGCCTAAAATCCTTCCCTTTTGGAATCAGTTTGTATCTTACAGTCTGATTCCAGACCAACCTTTGCTTCATGGTATTAAACTATCTGTGGGCGGCCTTCTTTCTGATCGCCTTTGCTATTGCTTTGTTCCAGCTCATCGTGTTTCGCGATGTAGAGATCTTCCAGAAACTCGTTACCAGCACCTTCGACAATGCCAAACTCGGCTTTGAAATTTCGCTCGGCCTGACCGGCGTGATGACGCTGTGGCTGGGCCTGATGAAAGTCGGTGAACGAGGTGGTATCATCGCCATTTTCTCCCGACTGGTGGCACCCTTTTTCAACCGACTCTTCCCGGAGATCCCGAAGAACCACCCCGTGTTCGGATCTATCCTGATGAACTTCTCAGCCAACATGCTGGGGCTCGACAATGCCGCTACACCACTTGGGCTGAAAGCGATGAAAGAGATGCAGGAGCTCAATCCGATCAAGGATCGCGCATCGAATGCTCAGATCATGTTCCTGGTGCTTAACACCTCCGGTCTCACTATTATTCCGATCAGTATCATGGTATTCCGGGCGCAGCTGGGCGCAGCTGATCCTTCTGATATTTTTATCCCTATTCTGCTGGCTACCTTCTTCTCTACCATGGTGGGCTTGATTGCCGTGGCCCTGTATCAGCGCATCAACCTGTTCAATCCCGTGATCATGGCCTATATAGGCACTTTGCTGCTACTGATTGGCGGATTGATTTACTACTTCAGCACCATTTCGCAGGAACAGGTCAGCGTCATTTCACAGGTGGCCAGCAATGTAATCCTCTTCTCGATCATCATTTCGTTTGTTGGACTGGCGCTCATTCGTAAAGTGAATGTGTACGAAGCCTTTATTGAAGGCGCTAAGGAGGGTTTCACAGTGGCCATCACCATTATACCCTACCTGGTAGCGATACTGGTAGCCATAGGCGTGTTCCGTACTTCTGGTGCTTTGGATATGATCGTGGATAGTATAGGCTATCTGATCGCTCTTACCGGTGTAAACACAGACTTTGTTCCTGCCCTGCCAGTAGCCTTTATGAAGCCACTGAGCGGCAGCGGTGCCCGTGGTCTGATGGTGGAAGCCATGACCACGTACGGTGTCGACTCGTTCGTAGGTCGTATGGCCTCCGCTTTCCAGGGTTCGACTGAAACAACCTTCTATATACTGGCGGTGTACTTTGGCTCGGTAGGCATTAAGCGCTCCCGCTACGCCCTGACCTGCGGTTTGCTGGCCGACTTTGCAGGTGCTATTGCCGCCATCTTTATCGCTTACCTGTTCTTCCACTAAACATCAGGTATACCCATAAAAAAAGCGACTGCCCATAGAGCAGCCGCTTTTTTTATTATCAATTTTTAACCTTCTAATTTCGGGCAACAACCGGGTGTCCTTCCAGCTGCGCGTAGCTTAGTTTCCAGTTACCATCGCTGGCCTTCTTCCAAAGCAGCATAAAGTTACCTTCTCCAAGTCCACGGGGTTCGCCCGGGCTTACCGGCAGCACATCTACTGAGAACGTACCGGCCTCGTAGGCGATCTGCGTATCAGTGCCGGAGCTAACGGGGTAGGTTTTCAGGTCAGCAATGGTGCCCATTGTCTCGCGCACCCACTTGTCTGACACTTCAGACTTGCCTCTATAGATCACCTCGCCTTGCAGGAACTGCACATCCTCGGCCATCATCGAGATCACTTTGTCAGAGTCCCGTGCATTCCAGGCACTAATAAACTCCTGGTTCAGTTCACGAACATCCACTGACTCTCCTCCATCAGACTTCGCGCACGAAGCCAGGAAGAAAAGGGCAAACAGGGTATAAAGTATATTTTTCATGATTTCTAAATTTTGGTGAGTAAACCACGACGCCATACGTGAAAACGGCATCGTTGGATTTATACCCATTCCCGGCTAAGCACCGGGAATGGGATAAGGGTAAACATGTTACCAGCTCTTACGTCGAACCTCAGAAGTATAGTAAGGCTTGCTGCGGTCACCATAATCCAGGTTAGGCAGGAAGTTAGCATACACTACTTGTGGCGTTGGTCCATCTTCAGATGCATACATCATCGCCAGTGAATTGGCTGCTGCTGTTTCAGCTGGGGTGGCCATTGCCAGACTTGTCTGAGGAGTGGCTGCTTTTTTAGCTGGAGCTGGAGCCGGCGTGTTTTTCGCAACTGTCGCTCTGTTGGCTGCCGCCGAACGTTCTGCAGCTGCGGCACGCTGGGCTGCGGCTGCTCTTTCGGCTGCCGCTACACGGGCTGCTTCCGCCTCACGCTCCTTCTGCTTGTTGTCGATGACCTTGCCTACACCGTAACCTACGGCGCCCCCGGCTACACCACCTACAACACCACCTACTACGCGGTTACGCTTATGTATAATAGCACCTGCTGCAGCACCTGTACCGGCACCGATCACAGCACCTTTTGCCTGAGGGCTCCAGCCTGTTCTTTTTTCCTGCGCCTCAGCCGATCCGCCAAAAGCTACTGATGCCATCAGTGCCAGGCTCATGATATAGCTTACCTTTTTCATAACAATTTCAGTTTAGTTAAAACAATTAAACTCTGTTGTATGGGTAATTACAAGTTGCGTGCCAGTGCAATTAAAATAGCCTAAAATAAGTCGTTGCCATACCTGTAAATTCTTTGAACACCAGATTCAAAATCACTACCACAGCATTGATTTACAATAAGTTGAACACATACTTAGCACTTGAAAAAAAATATATAGTATGAAGAAAAAAATATTTTATGATCTGGTATTTTTCTTCAGGAAGGTGCAAACGGAGCAGGTATAATATTGCTTTTCATCGCTAATAAATTATCTTTAAGCATGGAAAAACTGTATCGCCGCGCCGCCCTGTTTGTCAAGTTAGTCGTTGCATCACTCGTATTCGCATCCTGTCAGCAGGTCGCTACTGATCAAAACCGGTATGAACTACTGATCCGCAATGCCATGGTGGTAGACGGTACGGGGAGTGCTGCCTACGCGGCCCAGGTCCTGATAAACGGTGACTCTATTGCGCTGATCGATACGGATACCTCTAAAACTTACACAGCTGATCGCACCATCAATGCCGCTGGCCTATACCTAACGCCGGGCTTTATTGACACGCACGCACACGGCGATCCGCTTGAGACACCTGACTTTTCCAATTTCCTTTCGATGGGGATCACGACGATCTGCCTGGGCCAGGACGGCTTCAGTCCGCAGCGCGAAAACCTGAAAGAATGGATGCGTGAAGTAGATGGGAAAGAACTTGGCGTAAACGTGGCTATGTTTGCCGGTCATAATACCCTGCGTATGCTGTCAGGTATAGAGTATGATTCCATCCCATCAGAGCCAGGTATGGCCAAACTGGAACAGCTCCTCACAGACGCCCTCGATGCAGGCTGCTTCGGTATGACCACCGGCTTGGAGTACAATCCTGGCTACTATGCCCGCCCAACTGAATTGAACAGACTTGCTGAAATTGTGGGTAACAAAGGAGGCATCATCATGAGCCACATGCGCAATGAGGATGATGCCTTTGTAGAAGCGTCGATCAGAGAACTAATGGAACAGGGCAAGTACTGCCCGGTGCATGTGTCGCATATCAAGGTAGTATATGGCAAAGGCGAAGAACGCGCTAACCGCGTGCTGCAAGTGCTGGACTCTGCCCGTCAGCAAGGTATACAGGTAACAGCCGACTTTTACCCTTACACCGCCAGCTATACCGGCATCGCCATCCTCTTCCCGGACTGGGCCAAAAAACCGCATGATTACCAGGAAGTGCTGAAGACCCGCCGTCAGGAGCTTGCCACTTTTCTGCGCAACAAGATCATACAGCGCAACGGTCCGGAAGCGACCCTGATCGGCTCCGGACCCTATAAAAGTAAAACGCTGCAACAGGTGGCTGAGGAACTGAACAAACCTTTTGAGTTGGCACTGATGGAAGATATCGGACCCTACGGTGCCGACGGTGCCTACTTCATCATGGACGAAACCCTGCAGGAGACCTTTCTGAAGGACCCGCACGTGATGGTCTGCACGGATGGCAGCCCCACCATGCGCCACCCCCGCAGTTTCGGAGCCTTCGCCCGTATACTGGAGACTTATGTGGTGCAGAAAAAACTACTATCATTGGAGGAAGCTGTGCACAAAATGACGGGATTGTCCGCTAAGACCATTGGACTGCCTAATCGTGGCTTAGTTAAGCAGGGATATAAAGCTGACTTACTCCTTTTTAATCCTGAAGAGATCCGGGAAAACGCTACTTACGAAAATCCGCACCAAGAGGCTAGTGGGTTTAGGTATATACTGGTGAATGGGAAGGTTGTGAGAGAAGAAGATCAGCAAATTATAGTTAGAACAGGACGTGTTTTGAAAAAACATTCTAACTAAGTTGAACTACACCAAGCCATCTGAAGCAACTAACTTTCTTTTAAAGCTGACACTAGGTTAAAAGACACCAATTTGTATTAACCTAGTGCCAGCTTTAAAAAAGAAAGTTAATACAGCCTCTTCGCGTTTATACTTCTTCAGTTAACCCGCCTGAAATCAAATAATATAGCCATTTCCTATTAAATAAATAGCATTAAAACACCCCTTTATTCAACTGCAGGTTTATATATCATTGAAAAATTATTCACCATTTAATTTTATATAAAAACTTACTTCAGTCCATAACGTATTGTATAAAAAACTATAAAACTTTGACTTTTAAGCCCAAGTTTTATAGTTTTTATATGTTCTATCAAGATTCCGAACCTGTCCAAAACCCTTATGTATATGAATCTACGTCGACTGATTTGCTTACTTTCATACGCTACACTACTAATCCCTTTGCTCTCCGCCTGTGTGAGTACTAAAGACGCTGTATATTTCAATAACATTGGTAATAGCGAGATAAAGGGTAGTACTGAAAGTTTAGAACCCGTCATACAACCTAATGACCTCTTAAGCATTACAATCAGTAGCTTGAACCCTGCGGCTTCTGAGGTTTTTAATGTATCATCTAATTCGAGTATGAGGATGAACAATGCAACTGCTCAAAGCACAGTAGCCCCTGTTATTGGCTATTTGGTTGATCAGGAAGGCAATGTGCAACTACCATTACTCGGGAAGACAAAAGCTGCGGGTATAACAAAAAAAGATTTTCAAGAAGGTATAAGAAATCAGTTAATTCAGAAAAAGCTTTTAGTTGAACCTGTAGTCGATATACGATACCTCAATTATAAAATTTCTGTGTTAGGTGAAGTAGCACGCCCCTCTGTACTAACTGTGCCTAATGAAAAGATAACACTATTGGAAGCGCTTGGCTTAGCTGGGGACCTTACTATATATGCTAGCCGGAATAATGTGCTTTTGATTCGTGAGGAAAATGGCGTTAAAAAACTTACTCGGTTAGATCTTACTTCGAAAGAACTCTTTGCCTCCCCATACTACTACCTGAAGTCAAACGACATCATCTATGTCGAGCCAAACAAAACCAAGATTCAGAGTGCAAGTAACGTGCGTCAATGGCTTCCAGTAGTATTCAGTGGATTAACCATTGTGATAATTGCCCTAGACAGATTAACAAGATAATTTAAACAGTAAACTTATGTCGAATAATAATCCTAATGCAGAAGATAACTTCTTCGTTTCATTAGCTTATAAGTATCTCCCTTATTGGCCTCTCTTCATAATATTGCTCGTTTTATCTATAACAGGTGGTTGGGTTTATCAAAACTTTTTGGCTATACCTTCATATGAGGTTACTGCCTCCATGATTATCAAAGATGAAAACAAGGGCGTAAGTGAGTCACGCATAACAGAGTCGATGGATAACTTTACAACCAACAAAGTTGTAGAGAACGAAATCAACATTATACATTCTCGCTCGCTTTTGAGCAAAGTTGTAAATGATCTGCACCTCTATGCCCCCATCCAGGAGGAAATGCAGTTTAAGTCTGTTTCTGCCTACACCTCTTCTCCCATAATCATTGAACTAAAAAATCCTGCTGAAGCCACAGAAGTTCTTAAAACTTATTTTACTGTGGATAATGGAACAGTTACGATCGATAATAAAAGCTACCCTATTAACAAATGGGTCAGGTCACCCTATGGTATTGTCAGGTTTGCCAAAAACCCCAATATGACAACAGCTGCTACAGGGCCTCTTTATTTTACAATTACGAATCCTGCTAATGTGACAGATGAATTGATGGCAAAAATAAGGATACAAGCCTTGAGTAAAGTGTCAGCGGTGATTAACCTCTATCTGAAAGATTCAGTTCCTCAACGTGGTGAAGACATTCTGAACATGCTGATCGCTTCTTACAAAGAACTTGCAGTAAGAGAACGTAGTAAGTTGGCTGCCAATACGCTAGCCTTTATAGAGGAACGCATTAAAATGGCAACTGAAGAGTTAGAGGCTTTAGAAAATAAGGTCGTTCAGTTTAAGTCTACACAGGGCGGTGTAAATCTCAGCGAGCAGGGCAAACTATACCTGGAAAATGTACGTGATAATGACCGTAAAATTTCCGAGATCAACACGCAGTTGGCTGTGCTGAGTAAAGTAGAGCGTTATGTCCAGTCTGAAAATACATCGGGCAGTTTTGTTCCTTCCACACTCGGTGTAAACGACCCCTCACTCAATCAACTTCTTCAAAAACTATACGATTCAGAAATACAGTATCAGAAATTGCGAAACACGACAGCTGAGAATAACCCAATCTTAGTTTCGATCACAAATGAGATAGAGAACATACGTCCGCGAATTATTGAGAATATCCGTAACCAGCGGGTGAACCTACAGGCGAGCCGTAACAATCTGTCTTCTACAAACAGTGGTTACAACAACTCCTTACAATCTATACCGCACAAAGAGCGAGAACTAATGGAGTTGACTCGTCAGCAAATGGTAAAGAATAACGCCTATAATTTCTTGCTTCAAAAGCGGGAAGAAACAGTTCTTTCCTATGCTCCTACTGCTGAAGACAGCAAAGTAATCGATATGGCAGGCACATCCCCTATTCCTGTAAGTCCAAAACCGCTTTACACATACCTGGTCTCAGTGATCATAGCCTGTGTTTTGGGCCTGGTGTTAATTGCAGGCAAGGAACTCCTAAATTCAAAGATCCTTTTCCGCTCTGAAATAGCCTTATATACATCTGCGCCTATCGTAGCAGAGCTTTCTTTCAATAAGAACCATAAGAAAGGTGTATTTAAAGCCCCAAGTGAAGTAGCAGTGGTCGAACAGTTCAGGCAGCTTAGAGTTACGCTTGGGCTCTATGGCAGGACCTTCACGAAAAAGAAGATCATGGTAACATCCAGCATACCTGGTGAGGGCAAAAGCTATGTGAGCACCAATCTGGCACTCAGCTTAGCCTCCTCCGGCAAAAAAGTTGCCCTGCTCGATCTGGACTTACGTAACCCGAATACTTCGATGCAATTCAACCTCTACAAAACTAGGGGGATTATTGAATACCTATCAGAAGGTAACATCACTCCACCCGAGATCATAAACGAAACAGAGTTCACTAACTTGTCTGTACTACCTGCAGGAACCAATGTAGGTGATCATACCGAATTACTGCTCAACCCCAAACTGGAAGATCTGATCTCTTACCTGGAACTAACCTACGATTATTTGATCATTGACACGCCACCGGTCGATTTGGTTTCTGATGCCTATCTGCTATCAGAGTACTGCGATATATCACTGCTAGTGATGCGCCATGCTTATACTCCAAAACCACTTGTACAACGCCTGGCACACGACAATAAGATTAAATCTTTGAACAATGTTGCTATTGTCTTCAATGGCGTGAAACCACGAGGTTTTGTGAAAGGGCAATACGGCTATGGGTACGGATATGGCTTTGAACACAAGTATACTGATAAGACTTACAGAGGTCGTGGCGCTGCAGCAAACGCTTAATCAATTATAATTCGCATAAAATATTTCAGTCTCATAATGTAAAATCGACCCTAGCCATGAAAATTTTAGTTACTGGAACAGCAGGATTTGTAGGTTTCCACCTGGCGGAAAAACTACTTCAAAGAGGAAATCAAGTGGTCGGTGTTGATAATATTAACGACTACTATGACACTAAACTAAAATTTGCCCGATTGGCTGAAAGCGGTATATGTGAAGAACTCGTAGATTGGGATACAGAAGTGAAAAGCTTTAAGTACCCTAACTACAGCTTTTACAGAATGAACCTCGAGAATAAGGAGGCGCTGATGGCTTTATGCGAGAGGGAAAAATTTGATGTGATCATGCATTTGGCTGCACAGGCCGGCGTACGTTATTCTATTACAAACCCAGATGTATATGCGCAGTCAAATCTAATCAGTTTTCTGAATATACTGGAAGCAAGTCGTCATTTCAAAGTTCAACACCTGGTATACGCTAGTTCATCGAGCGTGTACGGGCTGAATGGTGTGATGCCTTTTTCAGTGAAACACAACGTAGACCACCCTGTGTCGCTGTATGCAGCCAGTAAAAAGGCCAATGAGTTGATGGCTCATACCTACAGCCACCTGTACAATATCCCAACTTCCGGGCTGCGCTTCTTTACCGTTTATGGGCCATGGGGCCGTCCGGATATGGCTTACTTCTTGTTTGCTGACGCTATTCTCAACAACAAGCCGATACAAGTTTTTAATAATGGCGAGATGAAGCGAGACTTTACATACATCGACGATGTAGTAGCGGGCATTGTAAATGTGATGGATAAACCGGCTGAGCCTTACAAAGAATGGGATAGCGAAAATCCGGATCCTTCCCGCTCAACGGCCCCCTATCGTATCTATAATATTGGAAACAATAAGCCAGTGCAGCTTATGGCATTTATAAGTGAGATTGAAAGATGCATGGGCAAAAAGGCGATCCTTGAGATGCGGGGCAACCAACCGGGTGATGTCACTGCCACATGGGCCAATGTAGATGACTTGATAGAGAACTTCAATTATAAACCTGATACAACAATAGCTTATGGATTGAAGAAATTCACTGATTGGTATACTAAGTTTTATTCTATTAAAAAGCAGCAAGAAATACAGCCGGAAGCACTGAATATAACCTGATTTGTAAACTCTTAAACCAGCCAATCCTTCTCAAATCCTATTCAGGGATACAGTATGCACTATCTCAATAGTTGCTTTATATTCTATCTATACTAAGTGCCTTGCTCTAACTGATTTTACATTCTAAAACACCCTTCTCTTGAAGACTAAGTTGACAGCGCCACTTGCTCCAAAGCCTAAAGAAAATTTAAGACAGCGTGCTTACCTCAATTCTATTACTAGTATAATTGACTATGCCGGTGTTCAAATTGTGGGCTTTATTGTGAGTCCGTATATAGTAGCTGGCCTTGGAGGATCGATGTATGGTATCTGGCAAATGCTTCTCCAGATGACTGGATTCGCCAATGTTGCTGATACCCGCGCTACACAGGTCCTGAAGTGGTCTATAGCTCAGAAAAGAGACCTCGCTTCGGATCAAGAGCTAAGAAGTGATCTTACTACTGCACTTATTGTCACTGTTTTTATCCTGCCGATCATCTTAGTGATTGGTGCTATAATTGTCTGGTACGCTCCAGTTATTACACATGCCGGGCCTGAGTATCACACCATCATTCGTATTACCTGTTCGCTGCTTATTTTGACATTGGTCACCAACAAACTGTTCGATCTGTTTGAGTCGGTACTGCGCGGTATGAACATGGGGTATAAGCGCATGGGCTTTAGGGCAGTCATCATAGTTTTTGGCGGGGCACTCAAAATATTTGTTATAACGCAGGGCTATGGTCTTATTGGTTTATCGGCAGTAGGAGTTGCCGTTGCCCTAGCGACAGGTATTACGTTTTACTTTATAGTAAAAAAGCATGTCCCCTGGTTTGGCTTCGCCAAAACTACTAAAGCCAAGGTGCTTTCCTACAGCAAATTGAGCGGCTGGTTTATGGGCTTTACCGTCTCCAAAATGTTCTTGTTTAGCAGTGACAAAATTATTCTGGGTTACCTGGCAGGGCCTATTTATGTGACACAGTATGCCATAACTCTTTTCACATCTTTTGCTTTAGAGGGATTTATCAATGCAGTTGTAAATGGCGTGATACCAGGTATAGGTAGCTTATATGGCAAGAAAGAGTATGACAAGGTGCAGCAGGCCCGCAGCTTAGTTATCACACTAAATTGGATGTTAGTGGCTTCACTGGGCGCTGTCATTCTGCTCTATAACAAGTCCTTCATTTACCTATGGGTGGGGGCCGAACATTATGCAGGCAATACAGAAAATCTTCTGATCCTTTTGATATCGGTGCAGGCCATATTCTTCCAGATCGACAGCAACATTATTAACGTCAGCCTGAACCTGAAGATGAAAGTATACCTGGCAATTATAGCTTCTGCCCTTACCATTGCCTTGTCCTTTTTCCTGATCGAAAATTTCCACATTATCGGGCTTTGCCTTAGTATACTGATAGGTCGCCTGGTACTCTCGGTTGGCTACCCCCTACTCCTCAGTAAGCTTATGCACATGCAGTTCAACTATATGGGTTTGAAACAGATTCGGCCTATCCTCATAACGTCTGCATTGTTCGCCCTGGCAATTTTTATAGGTCAGACTATTACGATCACAGACTGGGTATCACTTACCTTGATCGGGGCGCTTACCATACCTGTTATTGGCATTGTATTCTGGTTCATCGGTTTAGGCCGTGCGGAAAAGGAAGCTGTATTGGAGCTTGCTTCAAGGATTAAACTATTTAAACGTGATGATAACTAATACTACTACGACTACATATGTTGTGACCCAGGAATCGGAAAGGCTTCTTCAAAAGCTCTTAGCGCATGAAATTCGCTTTGCACATTGGAAGAGCAACGGGCACCTCCTAAAATCCCTGGCGGGCAAAACTGATCTCGATTTGCTTGTGCAACCTGATGATTGTGCCAAGTATGAGGCTTGTCTGACTCAACTGGGCTATAAGAAAATAATTAGCCAGGCATGGAGCTCCTATCCACTGGTTGAAGATTGGCTAGGCTTTGATGAAGCAACGGGTAACCTCCTGCACTTGCATACCCACTATGCATTGGTTACAGGTATACAACACGTAAAACACTTATACCTGCCTTGGTTAGAGCAATTTTTCGAACACGTAATTTATGATGCGGCCACAGGCTGGCCTATACCTACGCCCGCACTAGAGGCAATCATTCTGTTCATCAGAATATGGGCCAAAATGCCTCCATCCGAGCGTTTAAAAAGCAACCCGACTATACCTGTTTATTTAAAAGAAGAACTGGCATACCTGCTATCCAAAACAAATTCTGAAGAGCTCAGCCAGCTGTGCAAGGAATTGCAACTCCGGGTGCCCCCTGATTTTGGTGCCACTGTCCACAGTATTATGGCCAATCAAAAGTCGGCAAGTATACTGGGTGTGTCGATCTATTTTTATGAACAGCTAAAGTCATATTACCGAACGCCCTGGTCGGTTTCGGTTTTGAAATCTCACCTGCATAAACTCCGCATCAGGTCTTCAAGGGCATCATCCAAGTTGTCCGGCCCATTTAAGTTCGGAAAAACCTTGGTTAAGGGTGGCAAGGTGATCGCTTTTGTGGGAAGCGACGGATCCGGCAAAAGCACCCTCACCCGGGATGTCTTAAACTGGCTGACGTACAAGATCGATGCCCACTATTTTTATTTCGGAAAGAACCCTTTCATATTCAGTTACAACAAGCAGATTATCTCCAAGACCGATCTGTTGTTTAAGCGGGATAGATTTTCTCAGATACTCAGAAAACTGATCGGCAACACCTACTACCCTCTTTTAATTAACCGAAAGATAGAAATGCTGGAGCATGCAAAAAAGATGAGCCGTACTGGTAGTGTGGTGATTTGCGACCGCTTCCCTCAACTAGATGTAAAGGGCATGAACGACGGCCCACACTTGCTGCCAAAGGACTGGTGCGCGGACCTGGAAATGAAGAAATTTAGACAAGTGCGCGACTATGACGCCGACCTTGTCTTTAGATTATTGGTGAGCCCAGAGGTAGCATGCGCCCGTAAGCCCGAACACAATACAGACATGATTAAATTGAAATGTGAAAACATCTCTAAAATATCCTTTGGTAGCTCTCAAGTGATTGATATAGATGCTGACCAGCCTTACGAGCAGGTGCTGCTGCGTGTGAAACAGGTAATCTGGGAAAATTTGTAATATAATCAACCCAATGAATTCGAAAGTAATAGAAGTTATAGGTCCCCCTGGCATAGGCAAATCGGCCATTTACCAAGACTTATGCGCGTCTTGGACACCTGCCGCAAGTTGGATACATGAGTATGAACTACAGGCATTGCCTAAGCCCTCTATTAGCCAAGTATTTGACTGGGTCGAGTATAACTTAAGAAGAGTATTGAAAAAACCGAAGGAAAATAGCATACCCTTGAACTTCGGACTCCGGTTTTCGGACGGTAACAGTGATTTGGTTAACTTCTGCTGGAATCTTCTGGCTTGCTCTGACACGCCCTCGAACCAAGAGGTTGGCAACCGCTTTAGGTCATCCTTCCTTTTGTTCTACGACTTTTGCCGGTACCAAGTCATACACGAAAAATCTAACGGAGCTCCCTGCTTAATGGAAGAGGGGTTTCTGCAAAAATCCTTTCTGCTTCATGATGACTACCAGACTGTTAAAAAGACACTAGATACTTACTTGGCGCTAATACCTAAACCCTATGCTGTACTGTTTATTGATACACCGGATATAAGCCTCATCACGCAGCGGCTGGCCCAACGTACCAAAGTGATAGCATCCCACCTTAACGCAGATCAGGATACATTGGAAAATGAAACAAAAAAATGGCGCCAGTTGCTAAACATTGCCGTGGCGGCGCTGGAGCAAAATGGCGTAAAAGTTTGTCGATTAGAGGCCAGCAGACCCATACAGGAAAATGTGGCCTTTGCCCGTCAATTTTTAGACAACCTAAAGTAACAAAGGTATGATAGAGCTTTTCTTCCTAGCCACTGAGATTTTCATTATCGTATTTACGCTATACTTGTTTGTGTATAAGAAAGAGTTGGCTATCATTTACATACCTACTCTCATCTTTGCCCAAACTGTCATTACGCCGGTGCTACCCGCAATGACATACTACATCATCTTCACACTTTTCATTTTATACTTTATTTACAACAACATTTCCTTTTTGCGCGAAAACCCATTCACACTGGCTCTGTTGCTCTATTATGCCGTATTGCTGACGCAGTCACCTGACATCGAGAGTATTCGGGCTCCATTGTTTTCAGTGGCTTGGCTTTTATTCGCTATCCCTTTAATTATCTCCATTTATCGAAAATTTGAGCGTGAGATACTTTTAAAAGAATTATCGCAGGCGGCATTTATCATCCTACTGATTTTTGTAGTGAATGTGGCGATCTCTACCTTTGTAGGCTATGCGCCTAACGCCATGTATGGTATTACTACAGGCATTTTATATGGCAACTTATTCGCTACTGATTTTAATGTGCTCTCTCTCGCCATTTTTGTAGTCTTGATTAGAGCGGTGAATCAAAAAAGCATTATCTATTTTTTGCTGTTCGTTATTTCATTTTCTTTTGTAACACTATCTCTACGAAGGTCGGTTATGGGACTTGCTGCGATAGGTATAGCCGTTGCAGTGCTGCTGCTGTTAACGCAGCGAAGTCTCCTTAAAGTTGTAGCTTTTAGCGGTATAGTGGCTATACTGGGTTTTGCAATCATAGCAAATACTAGTTTCATGACCGTTCTCATCGAACGTTACGAGCATCGCAACCTGGCAGAGCGTGAATTGGAAGAAGAAAAACGCTTCCTAGAGTATGAGGTGCTCTATGAAGATATGTTTATTTATGAGGATTATAGTCCCTGGTTTGGGTATGGCCTGTTCGATAGCGCTGGCAACTATGGAAAAGGGATTTTTGAAGAGCGTACATTGCACTCAGACCTAACAAATATGGCACATTCCACAGGTATACTTGGGGTTGTGCTGTACCTGCTCATGATTTTCACTATCTTTTGGAAAAGTTATAAGGGATCCACAACCCGGACAGATAGACTTATCTTTTTTTATTGTGTAGTTGTATTTATGGTATACACCACTACAGGGCGTTATACAACAATCGAGAACATCTGGTTTATAGTGCTTTTACTCATGCTACCTGTTGCCAAGCAGAGAGAAACTGAGAATCACACCTTTTCACTAAAAAAAGATAAACCTGCACTAAAAAAAGACGTAAACCTACATAAATTACCTGCTTAAATTTAGCATCTATTGCTCAACTATTCCTTCTTGGGTTGCCTAATTTACATTTCAGGCAGCTCAAATTATACTATTACGTTTTATCGCATTCTATCAACACTTACACTATGCTATCTAATGGCTAAGTTTTTATTTTACGATGACCAGATTATTAATATTCTTCTTAAAGAGGAAAAGCCATCTGGTGGTGCGGCAGTGCAGGCATATGGCTGGATACAGGGCCTGCTTGCGCTTGGTCATGAGGTATACATCATAACCGACATGAGTCGCACAGGAACACTTAAAGAAGAATGCAAAGCTATTAAGTTTATTCCTGGTTATGACTCGACTAAAGGTATTCGCTGGTTTAGATGGATTTACTATCGTATACCTTACCTGTATCGCGAACTCAAGAAAGCAAAACCGGACTACCTCTACAAAGGCATTCCAAGCTGGCACTCTTTCGTGATAGGTCTAGTTTGCCAGCGGTTAAACATAAAATTTATACAACGCATCTCAAATGACTTTTTGGTTGATAAACGGTTTTTGAAAAACCACTCCAAAGCCAATTGGGCTTTTCAGAATATGGGTATGCGGTTGTCTAATTACATTCTGTGCCAGAACGAGTATCAGTTTGACAAAATCCAAAAACAGTTTCCCCTAAAGCCTGTCAAAAAAATATCTAACCCTATATACCTTTCGAATAACCTGGTAGAAAACAGAAGTGATTACCGCAACTATATTGCTTGGCTGGGACTTTTCCAATACCAGAAAAATTTGAAGCTGCTTTACGAAATTGCCAGTAAGCTACCTCAACAGAAGTTCCTGATAGCAGGTAAGGAGTCGATCAATATTGATGCTGATACATTGTATTATCTCGATAAGTTGAAGGAGCTACCGAATGTAAGTTTCTATGGATTCATAAAACGAGATCAGGTACTCCCCTTTTTGGCAAAAGCGAAATTTCTGCTAAATACATCGCACTATGAAGGCTTCAGCAACACCTTCTTAGAAGCTATGGTAATTGGAACTCCTATTCTCACAAGTGTCAATGTAAACCCTGACAGTATTATATCTGATTTCAACTTAGGTATAGTTTACGAAAATGCTAATGATTTACTGGCTAAGCTCTCAGTTGTATCTCCGGAAGGTTATAAGCAAATGTCTGACAATGTATTGGAATACGTTGCTGCAAAACATGATTACCGGCCCCTGACAAAAGAGCTGGTAGGTTTTCTTAATGACAATTAGATTAATCTTTTAAGCTAACTGAATGCTACAATACTTTATGAATTCATATTATGAAAGTCACCCAAAGTAAGATCCGTATCGTTTTTTTTATCGGTAGCTTAAGAACCGGGGGAAAAGAGAGACGTTTATTAGAGCTTTTGACCTACCTGAAAAGTAAAGGCTGTTACGAGATGCTAGTACTGCTTACTTCTGATTTAATTCATTATCCTAAATTTCAAACCCTGGATATTCCGTACCAAATCTTACCCAAGGTATGGCGGCGGAAAGATCCTACAGTGGTCTATCAGTTTTATAAGTACTGCAAAAAGTTTAACCCCGATTTGATTCATTCCTGGGGACAGATGCAATCTTTTTATACCTTACCAACTGTGGCACTGGAGTCAATCCCGCTCATCAACAGCCAGATTACTTCAGCGCCTCCGACTACGAGCAAGTTTTCTCTTTCCTATGCTTTAGATCGCCTCATTTTCAGCATGTCTGCTGTTATTCTTTCTAACTCGAAGGCTGGTTTAACAACGTTTCAACCTCCAAAACATAAGAGCAGGGTGATTTATAATGGATTGAATCTAGAACGCTTTGAGAATCTGCAGAATGCTTGGGATATAAAAAAGATTTATGGCATTAATACACGGTATGCTGTAGTCATGGTTGCATCCGTCTCTCCGAATAAAGATTATAACATGTTTGTTGAAGTTGGTCGCATTGTCACTGCTTTGCGCGACGATATTACTTTTATTGGCGTGGGAGGATATCTTGAACATGACCCTACTTACCAACATGTGCTAGAAGCGACTAATAAAAACCCTAGAATGCTTTTTAAAGGCGCCATAAACGAAGTGGAGAGTCTTGTTAATGCATGCGATATCGGCATGCTTCTTTCTCCCAACGGAGAAGGCATATCAAATGCCATATTGGAGTATATGACATTGGGCAAACCAGTAATCGCTAGTAATAAAGGGGGAACTCCAGAAATTATTAGGCATGATGTAAACGGCTATCTTTTAGAAGATCATGATACAGCAGAAGATATTGCAGCCTATGTTATGGAGTTGGTTAATGATGAACAAAAGCGGACGGCATTTGGCGAAGTAAGTCGTAAAACGATTTACGAAAATTTCACTGTTGAGAAAATGGGTAGATCATTTGAACAGGTATACCAGTTAGCGATCCTCAAAAAACCTGCTGTGTTACGCACTATACCTGTCAGCAAAATAGACAATAAGGTCTTAGAGCTGTGAAAACATAAGCTTTGAGCAGTCCTTATACGAATAAGATCTTTCCTTTAAGAATAGATGCCTACTCCGCAGCGTTGCAATCACTAGCTAACAATGAATCTTGAAAGAATAGTCAAATCAATAGAAGTTTGACAAAGGTATCATCGCTGGAAGCTATTTCATATTTATCACTGCTTTTTTGTTAGCCTATGAGAGTCCTAATCGATATAAACCATCCCGCACACGTTCATTATTTTAGAAACTTCTCTAAAATAATGATCAGCAGAGGACATGAAATACTATTTGTGTCCAGGGATAAAGAGATGGCACATCGTCTGCTTAATCTCTATGGTATACCTTACATCGACAGAGGTAAAGGGAAGGATGGGAAAATTGGCAAGTTCATCTACCTACTGTATGCTGACTTGAAACTACTCCGCCTGTCTCAAGAGCTTGAGCCAGATCTATACCTTAATTTTCTGCATCCATATCCCTCGCATGTGGCCAAGCTGCTTGGCAAGCCCTCGCTAGTATTCAGTGATACTGAGCATGCCACCTTACACCACAAGCTCACTGTTCCTTTTGCTACCAGGGTTTTTACGCCAGCCTGCTATCGTCTTGATCTGGGCAGCAAGCACGTGCGGTTCAATAGCTTTATGGAACTGGCTTACTTACATCCTAATTACTTTAAACCTGACCCCGATATACTTGATATATTAGGTGTGAATGAAAACGAAAAGTATGTCATCGTTAGGTTCGTATCTTGGGCGGCCGCGCACGATTTTGGGCATACAGGTATGTCGCTTGTCAACAAGATTAAAGCTGTGCAGCAGCTCGCAAAGCATGCCAAAGTATATATTACGTCAGAGGGTGAACTGCCACAGGAACTGGAACAATACAGAATTAAAATTCCTTTCGACAAGATGCACGACGCTATTTATTACAGCTCATTGCTTTTTGGCGAAAGCGCTACAATGGCATCAGAAGCTGCAGTACTCGGTACACCAGCTATTTTTCTAGACAACGATGGCAGAGGTTATACCGATGAGGAAGAGCGTAAGTATGGCATTGTGTTCAATTTCACTGAAAGCTTGGAAGACCAGGAACGGGCTATAGCAAAAGCAGAAGAACTTATAATGGATGATCAAAGCTTCGAAAAGTTTAGGAAGATTCGGGAGAAGCTTTTATCCGAATGTATCGATACTACTCAATTTATGGTGCATGAAGTATTGAAATACGACATGACTAATACAACACCTACCTTTATTCGGCCCTTGCAGCAACTTACTATACCTCCCTTTTCTACTGCCATATAATTAAGGCAGGCCTTCTTTAATAATGCAATCTTTTATAAACTGAAAAACCTGTGATCAGACGTGCTTATCACAGGTTTACTTTTTGTAATTCGGAACCATAAAAACTGTTAGAAAGCGCTTAGATGAGTCTTTTTGTCAAAAACAGTCATATACACTATTTTAAAATCAAGCGATAGCGTCCAGTTTTCGACATACCACAAATCGTGTTGTGTGCGCTGGCTTTTCTGTTCTTTGGTTTCAGTAGGGCCTCTCCAACCATTAACCTGAGCCCATCCGGTTATGCCCGGTTTGCAATAATGACGGATCATGTACTTTTCTTCACTGGATTGGAACTGTTGGTTCAGGTAGCTCCTATGTGGCCTAGGTCCCACGACACTCATATCTCCGAGAAGTACATTTAGGAATTGTGGCAATTCATCCAAACTATATTTTCTCAGGATACGGCCCAGCTTTGTGATACGCTCGTCTCCTGCTTTTGTTGATAAACTTCCTCCTACTGCCTTATCGCATACCTTCATGCTTCTAAACTTGAAGAGTCTAAATGGCTTGCCTCCTTTTCCTATCCGGACTGGGCAATAAAAGATAGGTCCATCTGAATCTAGTTTAATAAGAATTGCGATAATAGCAAAGACAGGCATCAGGAAAAGAAGTGCAAAGAAAGAGAATAGTACATCAAATACATATTTGGAGATGGATGCACTTTTTTTATCGAGTGGTACCTGTCTTACATTAATAACATCCATGTTTCCATAACGGCATAGCTTATATGACTTACCCAAAACACCTTGAAAATCGGGAATATACTTAACCCTAATGCCATGATAATCGGCAGCATCAATTACACGCTTTACTTTTTTGGAAACTTTAATAGGTAATGCGATAACAATCTCATCAACCTTATTTGACATAAGATATTGGTTCATGGCATCTAAGTCACCAACTATCCTATCTTGCTCAACCTGGCACTCTTCCTCTTTACATTTAATAAAACCTTTAATATTGTGAGTGGCTAATTGGCTGCTTTGAAGTTGCTTGTAAGCATGGTTAGCAGAATCACCTATACCTGCTATTAGCGTATGTTTCGTCTGGTTAACTGCTATCTTTTCTACAAAGCGATTAAGAAGATAGTTTAAAGGTATGCCAATTAATGGGATGCCTAATGAAAACGCAATAAGTACGTTACGATTAGGTGCTAGTAATCCAAATACCTCAAAAAAGACAAATGCGAAGCCAACTAGCATTATGTAAGTCTGAGCATACTTATAAACCTTCGAACCTTTCCTCACAGAGTTGTCACTATACAGGTTTTTCCAGTAACCTAACAAAAACCAGGAGAAAAACATACTTAAAAATAATGCCCATTCAGCCCCCATATACTCTCTGTCACTAAAAAGATATAATGAAAACAGGAATGAAATAAATAACACGAATATGTCTCTACCAAAATACACAGAATTTACTATCTGCTTTGATTTAATCATAACCTTCTCCATATTATTTACAATATTATCATGAACAGAGTGGCCTTATCTTTACACCTTTATTACCTTGATTTTGTTTGTATTAGGATAGGGTAAAGTCTAGAGCATATAATCTAAATTAAAAGTAAAATTCAATTTATAACACAAGACAATTATTCGATTAAATCACATTAAATTTTATTATTCAGGTTTAATAATTAAACTTAACATAAATTAACTATAACTATATTGTGTATTATAGTAACGTATTTATTATAAATTGGATTTGAAAAATTGATTTTTTAAATAATTATTTTAACATCAAAAAGGTTTAATATTTAAAAACATAAAACGCTTGCTTTTTCAACGTGTTCCTCAAAGCTACATGTTCGGTTATGGGTCATATAGGTAATCTGAAGCAAATCTCTTCTATATAGAATTATAAACTGACTTGAAATTGGGTATAAGCAGAATGAAATCAGTCTAGATTTAGCTCATTCTAAAGGTCTAATTCTTATGAAATTATATTTTTTATGGGGAAATGTATCTTTTTACTAAAATATCGTATAGTGTTTATACTTATATCATGTTAAATATCACAGTACAGATCCTTTAATTATATCTTATATTGATAAAATATTAGCGTAAAGAGTTTGAATTATTAATAGCCAGCAGGAACAATAAGTGACATATAGAGCTAAGCATAGTTTTAACTAACCTGCTGATAAGCCTCGATACTTTGTCTTCATTATCAAAAACCCCGAAAGGAAGGCAGAACACTGTAAATGATTAACAATATTGAAATCGACATGGTTAAACCTCTATCTTGATTCATATGATGCAAGAGCAAATCAATGCCTCACCCGTTATACCTGCAATGACGACACCCTTAACTGATAAATTGAAAATTGTAGTAGGGGAAGCGGCACTTGGACTGATACATGAACAAGCCTTTATAGATGAATGGGATACATTGTATAATGCCTGTCCTTGGGCAACTATATTTCAAGAAAAAAAGTTTGCGGCAGCATGGTACCAGCTCTATAATAGTGAGTTCACACCAATCATTGTCAGTAACTGGCAAAATGGCAACCTCACTGGCTTACTATTATTAGCACAAAATAGGAAAGATAAGAAAATCCAAGGTGCTGGTGGTGATTACGCTTACTATAAAACTTGGCTTTCTACTGAATCAGACAATGACTTTATCAAAGCATCACTTCGAAAATTAATAAAATATTTTCCTGGGCATATCATTTCTTTATCCCAGCTTCCTCCGAACACCCCTATAAGCTGGATAGAGGAGGACCCCTATTTTAGAAAGAGGAGTATATTAAGAACAATATCTCGTCCTCTAGTGAATCTAAAGAACCCGGAGGCTGAAAAGCTGGTTAACAAAAAAGAATTCAAATCTAATTGTAATCGTCTAAAACGCTCGGGAGAATTAAGCTACGAACGAGTAATTGATTTTGACGAATTTTATAGTGTTCTAGACGAGCTCATTTATCAGTATGACTTTAGGCAGGGGGCTATAAGAAATCTGACACCATTCCGCAATTCTCCCGCTAGAAAACAGTTGTTAATAGAAATGTTCAATCAAGATATGCTACATGTAACATTGCTTAAGCTAAACAATGACATAGTAGCATCATTAGTTACCACAAAAGAAAGGAACAACTGGATGCATGGTGTAGGTATTAACAGCTACTCCCCTATTTATGCCAACTACTCTCCTGGATTTATATGTTTTGTAAAATTTGTGCAGCTGCTTATTCATGAAGGATATGACACCTTAAACATGGCCACAGGTAATCAGCACTACAAAGGAAGATTGGCAAATAGTTATGATCAAGTATATGAACTTACTGTAACAAATAAATCTACCTATGTTGCTAAGGAATACTTAAAAGCGAGCATACGCAAGCATGTCAAACCAAATTTTATAAGACTGCTAAAACAGTACAGTGCTTATCTATTTCATACTAAACAAAAATTTGGGGTTATCAAAAACCAAGGCTTAGTTTCATATTATTCGCATTATCAAAAGAATAAGAAATTAGTATTATGTGATTTTAGAACAGATCAAGAGCCTAACAATTTGGTGGATGCTATACAAATAAAGCGAAACAGTCTTCAGGACCTTCTATGCTTCGATGAGACTAAGGCCTTTGTGGGTCGGCAAGAGTTTCTAAGTGATGCCATGAAGAGGTTTGAGCTAGGAGAGCAGTCATTCACATGGGTAGAAGATGGGAAACTAATCGCTTGCGCTTGGCTTCTTGGTCCAGAAAGATCGAGAAAAGACAATCGCGCAATTGTTTTACCTGAAGGCTGTGCCATCATACACGGTATTTCTCATCATACCATAGTTGGAGATCAACTGGGTAGATTCCTCCATATTGTAAAAGTGGAAGCGACTAGGCTCCTTGATGCAGTAAGAATTCTTGCTATTGTATCTGAAGCAGATGCTAAGCGAAGCAAAATACTTGCCAGGTCAGCCCTAGTTTAACACTCCAGTTGAAGCTTTAGTCTAAGACTTTTAATCTCAGGTCTTATCAATTTCGATTATCCACTTAGTTAGCCTCATTCAAAAAGCTAAAGTTTGTAAACCCTCAAAGCTTAGAAACTGATTAAATCACAAATAATTTAAAAAGGGTGTCATTTCGACCATCTACTTAATAAATACTTCCCAGCTACTTAAACAGGTATAACTTTTCGATAATATGATTGATATTAACCAAAACATACTGGAAAGAAGAGTTGAGACTTTAGATTTGTTAATTGGTGATGATGCATTATCACTTATTTATGATGACTGGTTCATAGCTGAATGGGACAGTTTGTATGAGCGCTGTCCATGGGCCACTGTTTTTCAAAAAAGGGAGTTTGTAACCTCATGGTATACTGTCTATTTAGAAAAGCATATTCCCATTATTGTTTTAGCAAAAGATAATGGGAAGCTCACAGGCCTACTAACTTTAACAAAGACCAATGAAAAGTATATAACTGGTGCAGGTGGGAACCAGGCCGAATACCAGGTCTGGTTAGCTGAAGAGGTTAATAGCTCGGTCTTTATTAAAAAGACGCTAGAACTGCTCCGAAAGCATTTTCCTAAAGCTACTATTCAATTGAATTACATCCCTTATGCGACTCCTATTAGCTGGATAAAGACTGATGCATATTGGAGTAGACAATGCAAGATACAGTCTTTTAAACAGCCACTACTTATCGTAGATGAGGACAGTATTACTAAAGAATTAAGGAAGAAGAATAAAAGAGAGAAAATAAATCGTTTGAAAAGACTTGGTGAGTTGAAGTTCGAGCGAATAACAGAAGTTGGAGAGTTTACTTCTATCATCGATGAACTTGCAATTCAGTTTGATTTCAGAAAAGGAGCTACAGTAAATATTAGCCCGTTCAAAGATGACAAGCTGAAGAAAAAATTCATACTAGCCTTATTTGATCAAAATGTAATACATGCTACTATTCTTAAGTTAAATGATGAAATTATTGCTTCTAATATAGGAGCTACAGGAAAGAACTGGATTCATTTACAAGGGCTCAATACCCATTCTCCCTTCTACGCAAAACATTCTCCAGGTATATTACATTTCCTGATGTTAGGAAAGCAGATGGTAGATGAGAACTTAGAAGTTTTTGATTTAACGCCTGGTGAAAATTCTTATAAAGATGGTCTTGCAAACCATTATATACAGGCATTCAGTCTTACCTTTAGTAGCCCTCGTCATATTTTAATCCAAAAGATACAGTACATACTGACTAATTATATAAAGGCGCTTATGCTGAAAGCAGGAGCAAAAAAAACTGCTTTCAAAGACTTTAAAAAAACTGCTTGGATAGTATCTAAAAAAGTCAGACAAAATCTAAACCCAACAATTATTGATCGTGTTAATTTTATAAAGCTAACCAATAAGGATATTATTTACAGTGCTGACTTATATTCAATTAAGGCACTAAACACAGCAATACAAGTTAATAGCATGAGCCTGGAAGATCTACTAAATTATAACGATCAAGGTGAATGGCTTACTCGCTGGGAGTTTCTAGAGGATGCTATGAAGCGTTTTGAAGGTGGGCAGCGCTGCTATACTTGGGCAAAGGACGGTCTTCTGCTAGCATGCGCCTGGTTAGGGCCTTGGACAATAAATGTCGTCACACCAAAAGAGGCTGACTTGATATTACAGGGGCTGTACGGTCACCGGGAAAGTATTGGACATTTAGCAAGTTTCTTAGCTTCTGTTGCAGTTAAGTCCTCAGATGATCGGGTAGTGTATGCTATGACAAAGGAACGACACATAAGCAGGGCTTTAGAAGAGGCAGGCTTTAAGTCTACTTTATTTTAAATTTTGCATAAAGGAAGTCATTCTTATTACAGATTATTTTGTAATGCTATGAAGTCAATACTAAATAGCACTACAACTAATTCCTCTCATTAAACTTAATGCTTTACAGACGTCATCCTTAATTAAAGTATTATGTTTAGGCAATTCAAATTGCAGCTACATTTAATAGTAGACAAAGTTGGAGTTCGCGTGTACAACTTAAATTACACCGTCAGCTTTTCAGTTATAGCACATCAATTCACTGCTTAATAATTCATATTTTTTATTAAAATAAAAACAACACTATATATAAAGCGTATAAGTATTGCATGGTTTATTATAAACCAATTTAAAAAAACTTAGACTTAACCAATCCAGTGTATTATAGGAACGTTTAATATAATAGAATATGCTATTCAATTCTTTCTCGTTCCTGCTATTTTTCCCTAGCATTTGCTTGCTGTATTTCGCCCTACCAGCCAGGTATAGGTGGGTGCTGCTGCTGGCAGGAAGCTATTACTTTTACATGAACTGGATTCCGGTTTATGCTTTGCTTCTATTCCTCTCCACCATTATAACCTACTTCTGTGCACTTCTGATCCATAAGACACATCACGCTAGTAAAAAGAAAGCAGTACTACTCTTCAGTTTAGTTTCCAACTTCAGCATTCTGTTCTTCTTCAAGTATTTCAATTTTATAAACGAGTCTGTTTTCGAGTTGCTGTCTCAGTTCAATATGCGTTGGGAAGTTCCTAATCTACATATTCTGCTTCCAGTTGGCATATCTTTCTATACCTTTCAAGCAGTAGGTTATTCTATTGACGTATACCGGGGCAACTTAAAGCCTGAAAAGCACCTGGGTATTTACGCCCTGTTTGTTTCCTTTTTTCCGCAGTTAGTCGCAGGTCCTATTGAACGTGCAGCCAATCTGCTGCCGCAGTTTCACCAAAAGTTTGACTTTAACTACCACCGCGCCGTGCAAGGCCTCAAACTTATGCTCTGGGGCTTTTTCATGAAACTGGTTGTGGCCGACAGGTTGTCGATTTATGTTGATGCCGTGTACAACAACGCCGACAAGCACGACGGCACCACATTGCTTCTTGCCACGCTTTTCTTTACTGTCCAAATTTACGGGGACTTCGCAGGTTACTCCTACATCGCCATTGGGAGCGCCCGTGTGATGGGTTTTAACCTGATGATGAACTTCAACCAACCATATTTTGCAAAGTCAATCGCGGAGTTTTGGAGTCGCTGGCACATCTCACTCTCTACCTGGTTCAGAGACTATGTATACATTTCTATGGGTGGCAACAGGGTTCCATTCCACCGTTGGCAGTTTAACCTCCTTGTCACGTTTTTGGTAAGCGGCATATGGCACGGAGCTAACTGGACTTTTGTGCTCTGGGGCACAATGCACGGTGTGTTTCTGATTATGAGCAATATCAGCAAAAAATATATTTTCAGGCAAAGCATTTGGAACAGGCTGGCAACAAACAGCAGCGTTTATCAAAGCCTTCAGATTATCACAACCATCATGCTGGTTGCCTTCACCTGGATATTATTTAGGGCCAATACCTTATCAGATGCTTTTCTGATTATCAGCAAGATTTTTACAACGGCTAACGTGCCTTTTATTGGAGATAGCAGGTCATATATGGTATACTCTATTATGGCAATTGCGCTACTCTTTATTGTAGAATATGTGCGGGAGTACTATCCTAACATTGAGCTCTTCGAAAACAGAAAAGTGCAGGTACGCTACTTCTCCTATACCGCTATGGCTGTGATCATTCTTTTGTTCGGTGTATTCGATGGTGGTCAGTTCATTTATTTTCAATTCTAAAGGTATAGGGCGATATGAAACATCAACTGAACAAATTCCTTAAGAAACTCGCACTAATGCTATCGCTTGTTTTTGCTACTGACTTTGGTATTGGAAATTTGCTAGAACACTTCTACTTCCGGATGGGCCCATCTGCGCCGGAATACAACACTACCTATGCGCTTAACAAGGCAGAGGAAGACATTCTTGTATTTGGATCTTCGCGAGCACAGCACCACTACGACCCGACCCCATTTGAGGAAAACTTAAATAAAACCTTTTACAACACCGGCCAGGATGGACAGGGCATTCTGTACTCGTATGTGGTGCTGAAGAGTATACTGCAGCGTTCCCAAAAGCCCCGGATTATTCTACTAGACTTGAACCCGAATGAATTTCATGCCCACCAGGATGATTACGACCGATTGTCAGAACTGCTCCCCTACTACCACTCCAATAAAGCGGTGAAAGAGGTGGTAGACCTTAAAAGCAACTTTGAGTATCTTAAGGCACAGTCTTATTTATACCGCTACAACTCGCTTCCCCTTACTATCATTATGCATAACTTGTCTTTAGAAGAGGACAATACAGAGAAGGGCTTTGAGCCTATACCTGATCAGGTATGGACAGAAGAACTGCAAACGTATACGGAAGAAGAGCAGATAGACAGTACAGAAGTCAGGCTTTTTAAAAACTTTCTGGAAGCTGCCCAAAAAGCCAATTGCGAGGTATATGTCATTATATCGCCCTCTTACCGCAAGTATAGCCAGGAAACCCTGAGCATCCAGCTCGCAGAAGAGATTTGCGAAGATTTGGGTGTAAACATGCTCGACTATAATCAGGATGCTCATTTTCTGAAAAACAGATCGCTTTTCGTAGACCCAACACACCTTAATGAAGATGGCGCCGAGATATACTCTAAAATAATTGCCTCCAAACTAACAGCAGCCAACATAAAACTAATAACTGGCTTACACTAATTGCCGATCCAAAATCTATAGTTATACCCCTTATATATTTAAACCGATGTGTGGAATAGCAGGAATAATTCAGTTTGAAAACAAAACACCCCAAGAAACAGCTTTGCGAAACATGATGCAGCGAATGAAGCATCGTGGTCCGGATGATAACGGGGTCTTTATAGAAGATAAGGTAGGTTTAGGTTTTGTAAGGTTAAGCATTATTGATTTGTCACCGGACGGGCACCAACCTATGGTGTCGGATGACGGCAGGTATGTGCTTGTCTTTAATGGGGAGATTTTTAACTATGTCGAGCTCAGAGAAGAGCTCTCTCAAAAAGGGGTAAAATTCAAGACCAAGACAGACACAGAGGTCCTTCTCAATTCCTACATCTATTGGGGAGAGCAATGCATGCATCACTTTAATGGCATGTGGGCCTTCGCTATTTATGACCGGGTAAATAAGTCTGTGTTCGCGTCGAGAGACCGTTTCGGTATCAAACCCTTTTATTACCTGCAAACTGACTCCTCTTTTGCTTTCTGCTCTGAAATCCCGCCATTACTCACCTTGCTGGAAAACAGACCGACACCGAACCAGCAAAGCATATTCGACTACCTGGCTTTCAGCAGAACAGACCAAAATGAAAACACATTTTTCAACGAAGTTAAAAAGCTGCAGCATGGCTGTAAACTCTCTGTAACAGATGGGCATGTAACAATAGACAAGTGGTATCACTTAAAAGAAAGAGTGGCTGACACAGAAGCATTTAATGACCCCGAAGAATACCGGGAATTACTCGCTTCGTCCATCAAACTCAGGCTTAGGAGCGATGTGCCCGTTGGTGTTTGCCTGAGCGGAGGGCTGGACTCATCCAGCATTGTTTCTGTATTGCTGAAGGACTTTAATAAAACAGATCTGAACACCTTTTCAGCAGTATATGAAGATGGGCAGTTTGGCGATGAAAAGCGATTTATACACGAGTATAAGGCCACTCTGCAAAATATGCACTATACCTCACCCAGTGCTTATACTTTACAAAACGACCTGCACGACTTTGTAAGAGCACACGCAGAGCCGCTCCCATCCACTTCCCCCTACGCCCAGTACAAGGTAATGGAACTGGCTAAAGGCAATGTTGTAGTAACATTAGACGGGCAGGGCGCTGATGAGAAGCTGGCTGGCTACCACTACTTCTTTGGTTTCTACTTTAAAGATTTGCTTCGATCGGCCAGGCTTGGCAGGTTGAGCGGTGAGGTATACCATTATATGGCCAGACACAGGAGTTTGTATGGCTTAAAGGCTTTCATCTACTTCATGCTCCCAGAAAACTCCAGAACCTCGCTGCGGGTAGATGAAAAAGGATACATGGAAACTGCTTTTGTGGACAGGTATAGCAAATCAAACGCTATTGCAGGGCAGTTGTACGGCTCCAACACTTTAAAAGACTCGCTGCTCGATCACTTCGAAAACAAACTGGAGCATTTGCTTAAATGGGAAGACATCAACTCCATGCATTATTCACTGGAGGCCCGAGTGCCGTTCCTTGATTACCGGTTAGTAGAGAAAACGCTGGCAAGTTCCGATAACTGGTCTATACGCAACGGCATCACCAAGTATATTCTAAGGGAAGCTATGAGAGGCACGCTTCCGGAAAAAATACGCCTGCGCCAGGATAAAATGGGCTTTGGTACACCGCAGGATGAGTGGTTCAGAGAGCCTGCTTGGCAAAAAACAATCACAGATTTACTACAGAGCGATTCCTTTAAAGCACGAGGCATTATTAACCCAAGTATAGCACTGAGGAAGTATAATGAGCATTTGGACGGCAAAACCAATATTGCAAAAGAGATTTGGAAATGGATACACCTTGAGCTGTGGTTCCGTGAGTTCATTGATTAGACAGATATAGTCAATGCATTGTTATAATCAGATTTATTCATTAAAAATAATACAGGAGACCTCGCTTTGGAAAAGAAGATGAAAGTACTGTTTGTGTCGTCAGGCAACTCTAAAGCCTTTGATATTGCACCCTTCATAAAAGTTCAGGGAGAATCATTGAGGGAAAAGCAAATTGATATAGAATACTTTAAAATTACTGGAAAAGGGTTCTCTGGCTACCTTTCGAATGTTAAATTACTGAAGGAACAATTGAAATCGAACGAGTTCGACGTGATACATGCCCATTTTACACTTTCGGCTTGGGTAGTGGTGCTAGCTATGCCCCGAGTTCCGGTGGTGCTGTCTCTTATGGGAGATGACGCCCGCGGAAGAGTAAGGAAGCTTGTTAAAAACAGGGTGTATATTAATTTTTTTACTTTTTCGACGCTATTGATTCAACCATTTGTAAAGAAAATCATCTCAAAATCTCCCAATCTCGAAAAATTCGTTTGGCAGAAAAAAAAGTCGTACTTATTGCCAAATGGCGTTGATGTGCAAAAGTTTTGCCCAACAGAGCAGGATTTTCGAGAAGAATTAGGCTTGATCAAAGATAAAAAATATGTTTTATTTCTTGGGAATACCCAAGACCCGACAAAAAACTTTCAGTTATTAAACGCGACGAGAGAAAAACTGGCGCTGCATGGTATTGAGATTGTCTCGCCCTATCCAATTCCCCATCAGCAGGTTTTCAAGTATTTAAATTCTGTTGATGTACTTGTGATGTGCTCTCTCGACGAAGGCTCTCCTAATGTAGTTAAAGAAGGTATGGCCTGCAATTGCAAAGGTGTTTTTACTGATGTTGGGGATGTACGTTATCTGGTTAACAACACACCAGGCTATGCTATTACGGATTTTGATGCTGACGATCTTACACAAAAGATACTGGAGGTGATGGAAATGGACACTTGCAAAGGCAGACAGAGGCTTTTGGATCTTAAGTTAGACTTACCTACAGTAGCCGATAAACTGAAAAGAATATATCAGGAAGCGCAAGCTTGATCATCCAGTGCTTATCTACATCTATCACTAACATTCCATTGAACACATGGCCAATTAAAGCTTTTAGCTAATTGATTTTATCTGGTAAAGGCGTTTAGGAAGAGATCATATCAGTCAGTTTAGTGCCTGCCCTTCCCACCTGTATGTTATCGAAGTATAGTACGCGTTTATCGGTAGTGGTCTTTTCCTTAGCCCAATCTGACTTATATATACCCAGTTTCAACTTTGGCATTCCCCCTTCGTTGTACATGTTCCCTCCCTTTCGCGAGAGTAACTTTTTGCCATCTATCCAAACCTCAGTGAGGCCGTCAGAGTCATAAGAATGCACCATATGTACCACAATACTGATCCACTTGTTCTTTTTTATTGGGCCTAGGTCCACCTTATCCTTCTCCTCCTGTTCATTGCGGACTGTTATCCTAAGGCGACCGTTTTTTGTACGGATGGAGGCCGACGGGCTGCCCATTCCGCTCTGATGCCATTGCGTGATACACTCGTCATCCTTCTCGTCCACAAAGCCGTCCGAAGGAAAGTAAACTTCATAAGCGTACCACATTTCTCTTTCTAAATTACCTTTGACCACCGTCACCTCTGCACGGCGACTACCCTTTACGTCAGGATCGCTCTGGCGGAGCTCAAAACGTGCTGCTTTGCCATTACCCTTTGGCCTTTTTACTATATTTAGAGAGTGGGGGGCGCCCAGTTCAAGGCTGTAGAAAGAAGAGAGCGGGTTACTACCCTCGAAGCTTTGGCTGAAGACAAGGGAAGCCGTGGTCAGGCTCGTAGATTCAACTCCATTCGATGTCTCAAGCTTTTCAAAATACTGTTGTACGTTTAACAGTAACAGGAGACATATCACACAAAATACGAGAATTTTATTAAAGTTTGGCATCATAATAGTCTGGATTAGCAGTCGTATAAATGTTCCAGAAATGGCAATTCTTCTACTATGACATTTTAACATGCACATTACTAGCCGTAGGGTACACTGGTTCTCTTATGCTATCCTTACTACTTTTAAAAATTTTCTTTAAGCTGCGTACCGTTGGGTGCCACACACCAACCATTCGACAGATATTCTCGGCTAATGAAGCGCCTTCTAGCAAACCAATTCGTGGAATCTCGTATTTGTGAGTCAGTTGAGATTTGGTTAAATAGGTAGGCACATTCGAAAAGGCCAATCTATATCCCTGCTCTTTTAGTGCCCTAACCTCACGCTGACCATAATCTCCATTAGGATATGCGAAATAAGAAACTTCCTTGTTAATCCATTTCTCAAGTTTCTTCTTAGAGAAACTAATTTCATGGTATAACTCTGCATCCTCGCAATTTACAAGAATGGGATGCGAGTGGGTATGGCCACCAATTGTAACTACTGACGATCTGGAGATTCGTTTTATTTGCTCAACCGTCATTGCCTCTCTTGGAATATTAGCGTATTTTTTAAGTTTTTCTACAATTGCAAGTCGTTCTACATTAGGCAGTTGTTTTAATGTTGCTACCCTGTTCTTAGAATTATTTTTAATACTCTTGTTTACATAGGACCACCAATAAGCTCCTTCTTCCACTGCCTGAGTCGATACAAATATGGTTACAGGGACTTCATACTTAGCTGCTATTTCTACAATATTCTGTTCATTTGGCTGCCAACCATCATCCACAGTCAACAGCACACTGCTCTTTGGAAATTGCATTTCGTTATTAACAATCCTTTCTAGATCGTTAATAGTTAAAAAATTAAACTTCTGTTTAATCAGCCATTTTATACAAGCTTCAAACTCTCGCTTTGTGGGGTTATGAGAATAAATCGAAAGTATATAATCACCATTCAAAGCTCTCATTTTCGCCTTCTTTACAAAGCCAAAATTGATAAGTGCTTTTGCCAGAAACCAGGCACAGAGATTTCTGAAATTAAAGTCCATAGGTAGTATTATAAGTAAACGTTTGCTGAAAAAAGTATTTAAAAAATAAATCTGTTGTACTAACTTTCTTCCATCTCGTTGCTGTCCGGTAATCTTGTTTATCACCAGAGCTCTACACGATAATATCTACAAGAGAATTACAGTACTTCAGTATGGAGTTATAGTTATGCACCTTAATTGGCTCCTTTCTGCCCCTTCTTTGGACTGAATCCAGTGGCAGCAAACCAATCTTAAACTTTGCACCTTCAAAATAGACTAGAACCTTTGAACTTTACCTCAAAAAAAATAGTGTATAAGTTTCTCATCCATAATGCATCTTAAATATTTAAACTAAACTCTTCGTGATTCACTCCTAATGTCACATCCTGGTTGAATCTTAAAACCTAAAGAGCAATTAGCAGGGCTAATATAGATTCTACTTGAAAACTCAGAGAATTTGATAAATTTTGCCTTTAATGTTTAGACTTGATAATTTATTTCTACAGAAGCCATTTGATCTTTTATACCCCCTAAATATCATTACTAAATTTATAAAATTTTGTTTTATTTTATTATTCTATTTGTATTACTTTTAGTGTCTCTGCTAGCTTTCATGGTATTACTCGTCAATAATATGTACGTATCATAATTATTTCTAATAGCATACATGTGGATTACACATTTATGTTATTATATGTATGAACATTTATTAAACTCTTCTAAATAAAAAAAGCAGCTATATATAGCTGCTTTTTTTATTTAGATCAAGATTACCAACCAGTCAAGGTCTAATCCGATTTTAAGACAATAAGATTCTATAATTGTCGAATTTATAAATGCTTATTTCGTGATTGTGAAGGTATACGTTACCGGCGTTCCAGCTGATCCTGACCCTTTTGCCTGTGTGTAAGGAGTAGCTGTTAGGGTGTAGGTACCGGCTGGCAAGGTAGTATTGCCGTAGTAGTAATTACCTTTTCCATCATCACCGAACAGTGCATGGGGAGCTGCATTATCAATATAAGTATGCGACTTAGCACCTCTTAGTTCGAATTTAACGCTACCTACAGACGAGCCTAGGTTGGCACGGAAGTTTACTTTCTGGCTTCCCATCTGATGGAAGCTGATCTTGCTACCATTTGTCAGGGTAGCAACGTCTCTCTCTGTCTGGGCATTTACAACAGTCAGGCTAGTTATTTGATTGCCCGTACCAGGCTGCACTGGTGCTGGTGTAGGAGCCGGTGCTGGCGTAGGAGCCGGTGCTGGCGTAGGAGCCGGTGCTGGCGTAGGAGCCGGCGCTGGCGTAGGAGTCGGTGCTGGCGTAGGAGTCGGTACAGGAGCCGTAGATGACGAAGAAGAAGTCATGTCAGACAATTTGGTACCTGCTTTACCTACTTTGATGTTATCGAAGTATAGCACGCGCTTATCAGTAGTGGTTTTCTGATCAGCCCAAGTAGACTTGTACACACCCAGTTTCAACTTAGGAAGTCCACCTTTGCTATAAAGGTTACCACCCTTGCGGGAAAGTACTTGTTTGCCATCGATCCAAACCTCACTCAGGCCATCTGATCCGTGAGAGTGTACCATGTGCACAACAATGTTAAGCCACTTATTTTTAGTTATCGGACCTAAGTCCACTTTTTCTTTTTTACTCTGCTCATTACGTACCGTCATTATAATACGGCCGTTCGCTGTGCGGATGGAGGCAGATGGGCTGCCCATGTCGCTCTGGTGAAACTGCGTGATACACTCGTCGTCTTTTTCGTCTACGAAACCGTCAGCAGGGAAATAAACGTCATAAGCGTACCACATCTCCTTCTGTATTTCGTTCGATTCAACTACTGTTACCTCGGCGCGGCGGCTGCCTTTTACCTCAGGGTCATTCTGGCGCAGCTCGAAGCGGGCTGCCTTGCCACCACCACCAATACGGTCAACTACATTAAGAGAGTGGGATGAACCCAGCTCAAGGCCATGAAAGGTGTTTAGCGGCTTGCTGCCTTCAAAGTTCTCACTGAAGAGCATACTAGCAGTCGCATGGGCCACTGACTCAACTCCCATCGATGGGCTAATTTCTTCTAATTCTTTCTGCTCACAAGACACTGTTATTGCAGCTAAAAGTACTGGTGTTAGTAAATAACGAAACTTGAAATTCATTTTGGTTTGGCTAAAGTTGTTAATAATTTAATTGTACTATTATTATAAAATATCTTTTTCAACAAAGTTAAAATCGATTATGGAATTCATTCTGTAGATTGTTAGCAACTAAGACTTTTATAAAAGTTCACTCTTTAAAAGTTTAATCATAGGCTTACATAGACAGCTAAAATTCAACATATAAACATCCATCATTAGAGAACTGAAAAGCAATTAACAATTGTACATTTCATCCATATGACTGTCACAAATGTAAAGGATCAATAAGTTAATTTCAAAATGCATAATGCCTAAAAGGGCTTAAATTATTGTTATTTCATATTTTATATTAAAAAAGTTAATTTAAAATCAGATTTATGCCGAAACTTTTATGAAACGGATTCGTTAGACAATTTTTAGTGTTTGTATTATTTTTATCTATTTTATAAGATGAATTTAAGATTACTTAACCCATAAATGTCTTATGATCAAAAGTATACAATCGCAATTAACTATAAAAATTTTCAATTATATATATTAATAAATATACAAGCCATAAATAGAATCAAAATAAACTTTTAGCCAATTGGACAAATATCAGCCAAAGTCATTTTACATACATGATGGCTTCCATCAAACTATAAATCTGTTATTGTATATAAATTTTGTTATATATAAAACTCGATTTAGAGGCTAGGAACTATTTATAAAAAAATTTATAACAATATTAAGAAATAGCTATATAGTTAAGGCGCATCATACGTCTTGTTTTTTAGCTTCATTTTTCCCCTTGATGGGATAAAGGGTAAGAAACTGGCTGGATCCAACACAATTGATAACGATTCTCCTGTGTTTATTCCAATAAGGAGTTACCAGTTTGGTTAAGATCTATCTAAATTTTGTTAATCTCAATTTCTAGTTAAGCTTCATCCCTTCACATTTCTTTTAACAGTATCCTTGATTTCTCAACTAGAACGATTTGCAAGTATGATTGAAATTAAAGGTATAATCTAGGTCAGGATAATTCAGAAAACATGCAACGAAGCAGGTTTTCTAAAAAAATTCTATAATTATTGTAACTTTTTTTTAAAATAATAATATAAGGGTTATAACCAAAATTATGGAATCGGCTGATAAGTAAGCACATACAAAAGGCCCTATATCCTAAGCTGCTAAAGGCAAAAAACTTGATCTTATTATCACTCTTTTATAATAGTTCTTTACAACTATATCGCAACTCCAAAAAATACTTATGCAAGAAATTTAACTCTAAGAATATGTCCAGACTTTTTTTACTCCTGCTCGTTTATTTATTTTCTTCTATCACGGCATCGGCTCAGTTTTCGTCTCTCCAGCAAATAGAGCCGTTACCGATAACATCCAACACTCAGGATAAAACACAATCAAAATTATTTGCGCACGACGGTAAGCACTGGGCAGTGCTACCAAATGCAACAGGCACACATTTGTGGAGGTTAGACGGAGATTCATGGACTCACATACTCAGATTGAGTACTAAGACCGGGTCGAGAGCCGATTGCAAGGTAGTAGGCAATCTAGTCCATATATTCATGTATCAAGGTACAAACTCTCAATTAGTGTCACTTGAATACATACCAGGTTCATCCACATACAAACTGTGGACAGCGCAAAATTCATTGGTTAGCATTTCAATAAATTCTGGAGTTGAAACGGCTATGATTGAGGTAGACGACACAGGTAGAATGTGGCTAGCCTACGACGGATCAAGCACCGTTAATGTTAGATGGAGTGATGCTCCCTATACTCAGTGGAGTTCGCCTATTACGTTAGCTTCAGGCATTGCTTCGAATGATAAGTGTGCCATCATTGCTATGCCTGGCAAAATTGGAGTGTTCTGGTCTAACCAAAATACTAAAAGATGGGGTTTCAAGACGCATACTGATGGAGATTCCCCTACAAACTGGTCTGCTGATGAAGTACCTGCTTCACAGTCTGCATTAAACGTAGGGTACGGGATGGCTGATGACCACATGAACCTGAAAGTAGCTAGTGATGGCACCCTATATTGCGCCATCAAGACAGGATATAATGATGAATCATATCCCCTGATAGGGCTTTTAGTACGCAGAGCAAACGGTACTTGGGATAGCTTATATGATGTTTCTCGCTTAGGAACAACCCCTATTGTCGTTCTAAATGAAGATGCTGGAAAATTAAGAATAGTTTACTCTTCAAGAACATACGGAGGGGATATTCTCTATAACGAATCCCCAATATCCAACATCTCCATTGGACCACAAATGACCTTAAAGGAAGGAGCAAGATTTCGTGATCCTACTAGCAGCAAACAGAATTTCAACCCAGACGGGCTCATACTTATAACAAACGTAGATGCAGGTGTTGCAGTTGGAGTATTAGCAAGTGATGACGGCTCTTCACCTGATCCTACAGATAAGTTTCATTTAACCATTAACACTATAGGCGACGGCACTGTTGCCAAGACCCCCAGCCAGGAAACCTACGACGCCGGCAGCGCCGTGAGCCTGACGGCAACG
>NZ_JADPMP010000011.1 GCF_015686655.1 Pontibacter sp. FD36
GCTGGCCTGCTACATCTTCGCAGACTTCTTTTACAACTTTGCAGACAGTCCGCTGCTGGTAATCGACTATACTGATGTAGGTTTCCTGCTGCTGGCTATGTTCTTTGTGGCGCTGTATACCTTCGCCGCCTTCCTGGTAGCACTCTTCAGCTTACCTACCTCGAGTGTGTTTGAGCAAAAGAGCGAAGACCTGCTCAACTTCCAGCGCCTGAGCCAGTCTATACAGCAGGGCCAGAGCGAGAAACAGGTATACGACATGCTTTTTGAGAGCACCGTGAAGGCGGCCGATGCCAGCGCTGCCTGGCTCGAGATATTCAAAGGAGAGAAAAAAGATGAAATAGAGTTGTGCCATCAGCTCACCATAGAAGAAGAACAGATCAAGCGTATACGGCACTTGCTGCTGGCCTACAACATCCAGCACATCGACTACATCAACAATAACCTCGACCGTAACCCTGGCTTCCGGGACCTGACGCTGCCTTGGAAATCGCTGATCATTCTGCCGATCAAATCGAAGAAGCACCTCTTTGGGGTGCTATACCTGCTGAAGGACATTGAGCAAGGCTTTGACAGGGAAACGGTGAACGTACTGCGCACCTTCACCAACCAGACCATTCTCACGATCGAAAACCTGCGCCTTGTACATGAGTCACTGCAAAACGAGCGTTACAAAGAGGAGCTCAAAATTGCCTCGCTCGTACAGGATAGCCTTATCCCGAAAAAATTCCCGAGTGACAGCTGGTTCGAGATTTCCACGCATGCGAAAGCAGCCAAAGAAGTAGGTGGTGACTTTTATGACTTTCTGCAATTGAGCGAGTCACGCATTGCCATTATCATCGGCGACGTGTCGGGCAAAGGTATTTCGGCGGCCTTCCACATGGCCCAGATGAAGGGTATTTTCCATGGCCTGATGCAGCAGGATATGCCGCCTAGTGAGTTCATGAAACAAGCTAACAGCGCCCTGAGCCGATGCCTTGAGAAAACCTCTTTTATTACTTCTGCGCTATACATCATTGATTATCGCATGAAGGGCTTTATGTTTGCCCGCGCAGGCCACTGCCATACCCTGTACTACAACTCCATGATGGATGACACTTTCTATTTCCAGACGGACGGGTTGGGACTTGGTATCATTCGTGATAAAAGTTATAACAATCACGTTCGGGAAATGTATTATGACTACAACCCGAGCGATGTGATGGTGATTTACACAGATGGTATCGTGGAGGCTCGCAGCCCTGCCAACGAGGAGTATGGAGAGGACAGATTGCGCTATATGCTCACCCAGACCTACCACTTGGAGGCCGAGGATATCAAGTGTGCTATTATTAACGACCTGGAGGATTTTACCGGTCCCACAGAAAACCTATATGATGACCAGACGCTGCTTGTCATCAAGTTTAAGCCGACTCAACCTAGTGAATAGTTATACGTAAAGGATGCCGATGAAAATTACTAACCAAATCAAAGACACGACAATCATCATCACCCTGGATGGTGAACTGGACGCAAGCTCATCAGTTATGCTCGATGAAGCGCTTTCCGACCCCGAGATCATGACCTACAGCAAGATCCTGGTAGACTGCAAAGACCTGAACTACATCTCGTCTGCAGGCCTTGGGGTATTCATTTCGCACCTGCAGCGATTTGAGGATGCACAGATCAAACTCATTTTCTACAACATGCAGGACAAAGTGCGCAACGTGTTCGAAATCCTGGGCCTTGACCTGCTCATGACTATCGTTTCGGATTACGAGGAAGCCATGACCATTGCTGATGAATAATAAAATTACAGTTAGCTGTACTAAAAAAAATCTGAAGCAAATACGGGACTTCGTCACGGAGTATCTGGCAGGTTACAAACTGACAGATATCCTGATGAATCAGATCGTATTGGCTGTGGATGAGATATGCGCGAACCTCATCATCCACGCCAATCAGGAAGATCCTTCCAAATCCATTTCAATGGCCATAACGGAGAAGAGCGGGATGCTCAAATTCGAGATTACCGATAATGGCGTGGCTTTTCGCCGCTCAGAATACAAAGAGCCTAACATCGAAGAACATATCCGGATCGGCAAAAAGGGGGGCGTCGGCATCGCCCTCGTCAACCGCATCATGGATCGCGTGGAGTTCGAGTCAGACGATAGGCAGAACACCTGCCTCCTCTACAAAAAAATTAAATAGGGCTGAGCTGCACACTTTTAGCGCCCCTTGTCCGTTATCCGGAACGAAATCGCATGCAATAGGATTATAGTGGTACTTTTTGACTAATCTGTCAGAAAAATTAACTAAAATTGCATGATCTGACCTCGTCAGGACAAAACCAAGCGTTAGTTTATCATCTATTTATGCGCAGCAATCAACTACTTGTTGCGGCAGCGGCCCTCCTAATGGCTGGCTGTACCGCAACCAGGAAGAATGACAAGCAGGAACCTATCATTGCGACCATTGGCTCCCAACCTATTTACACATCCGAGTTTCAGTATGTGTATGAGAAGAACAACGGAGGCAATGAAGACGCCTATACTCGCCAGAGTGTAAGCGAGTACCTCGATCTCTATACCCGTTTCAAGCTGAAGGTGATGGAAGGCGAAAGCCGTGGCCTGGACACCACCACCGCTTTTAAGCGCGAACTGGAGGGCTATAAGGAACAACTCGCCCAACCTTACCTCACCGAAAAAAGTGTGACCGACCAGCTGGTGCAGGAGGCTTACGAGCGCCTGAAACAGGAGGTGAACGCATCGCACATACTTCTCGGTCTACCCAACGATCCAAGCCCGCAGGACACACTGGCAGCCTACAACCAGGCCCTGGAGTTGCGCAAGCGATTGGAGGCTGGAGAGGCCTTTGAAAAGCTTGCCCGTGAGTTTTCACACGACCCATCGGCAGCTGAAAACGGCGGTAACTTAGGCTACTTTACGGCCATGCAGATGGTATATCGCTTCGAAGACGCCGCCTACAAAACACCAGTTGGTCAGATCTCGATGCCGGTTCGCACCCGATTCGGCTATCACCTGATCAAGGTAAACGACAAGCGTGCCGCACAGGGCGAAGTAAAAGTAGCTCATATCATGGTACGTGCCACACCGGGTATGCCGAAGGCAGACTCGCTGGCAGCCAAGCAGCGCATCGATGCTATCTACAAGCGAGTGCAGCGCAACGAGAGCTGGGACCGCCTGGCCGCTGAGTTTTCAGAGGACGCCAACTCTGCCGCCAACGGCGGGGAGCTGCCCTGGTTCGGTACCGGCCGCATGATCCCTTCGTTTGAGGAGGTATCATTTGCCTTGAAAAAAGAGGGTGAAGTGGCCCCTCCGGTGCTGACGCCTTATGGCTGGCACATTATCAAGCTTGTCGGCAAGCAATCGCTTCCTCCGTTTGAGGACATGGAGCAGAACCTACGCAACAAGATTGCCAAAGACTCCCGCTCCGAGCTGAACAAAGCAGCCTTCCTGAAGCGCATCAAAACAGAAAACAACTTCAGCGAAGATGCCACTGTGAAAGCCGCTGCCTTGGGTAAGGCTACTGATGCCCTGATGCAAGGCAAATGGGACTATGATGCCGCTGATAGATCACTGAAGAACACACTGTTCACGATACAGGGCAAGCCTTATACCGTGGCCGACTTCTATAGCTATGTGAAGGCTGAGCAACGTCCGCGTATGGCGGGCACCCCACAGCACCACATGAGCTCGTTTTATGACAACTTCGTGCAGAAGAGCTTGTTGGCCTACGAGCGTGCCAACCTGGAGAACAAGTATCCGGATTACCGCATGCTGGTGCGTGAGTACCACGACGGCATCCTGCTGTTCCAGTTGATGGACGAGAAGGTATGGTCAAAGGCTGTAGAAGACACAGCTGGCCTCCAGGCGTACTTTGAGCAGAACCGTGATAAGTACCAGTGGAAAGAGCGTGCACAGGCCACCGTGATCAGCGCTGCCAATGCGGAGTTACTCTCTAAAGCACAGCAGCAGTTGAGTGAGCGCCGCTACGAGGTACGCAACGGCAAACCAGCCGATATTACTTTCGAAACGAACAGCGCCACCCCGGATCAGGCAAGTATAGCCCGACTGAACGAACTGGCTGACCGGTTAAGCAACAACCCGAACCTGACGCTGGAAGTGAATGGTCATGCCGATGCACGTGAAGCAGCTGGCAAGCGTGACCTTTCCGCAGAGCGCTCGCAGGCTGTAATGGCTTACCTGACTGCCCGTGGCGTAGCAGCAGACCAGCTCAGCGCCAAAGCACTGGGCAAAACCAAGCAAGCCGCCGCTGACAATACCGAAACAGGCCGCCGCCGCAACAGACGCGTGTCGTTCACGCTTTACTCTTCAGAGTTGAGTGCACTGGCTGACAACCTGAATGCTGGCAACCCGCTGGGTGTACAGATCGTCGAGAAAAAATTCCAGAAAGGCGAAAACAAAGCTGTGGACGCTGTGAAGTGGGAAAAAGGCTCTTACAACACCGAACTGAACGGACGCAAGTACCTGGTGATCGTGCACGATGTACTGGCTCCTGCTCCCAAGCAGCTGTCTGAAGTGAGAGGTCAGGTAACGGCTGACTACCAGAACTACCTGGACGAGCAGTGGGTAAAGCAGCTGCAGGAAAAGAACCCGGTTAGCGTTAACCAGACAGAGGTCGATAAAATTATCAGAAAATAAAGCGGGTCCGCAACGAGAGAACCGATAGAAGCCAACATGCATAACACAATCTATAAAACGAAAAACCTGGCCCTGCTACTGCTCAGCCTGATTACGGTATTTACAGCTACGGCACAGGCACCTACCCAGAAAAAACTGGACGGCATTATTGCCAAGGTAGACAACCATGTGATCCTGCGTTCCGAACTTGAATTCAGCTACCTGCAGTACCTGGCCCAGAACAAACAGCAGCCAAGCGAACAGAACGAGCCGTTGAAGTGCGAGATACTTAAGTCGATGGTACAGGAGAAGCTATTGCTGGCCCGTGCCGAGATTGACTCAGTTGTAGTGGAGGAAGCTGCCGTAACCGGTGAGCTGAACCGCCGAATTGATTATCTGGCCTCACAAGTGGGTGGTACCGAGCGTCTTGAGCAGTACTACAAAAAGAGCATTAAGCAGCTGCGCGACGAACTGCGCCGCACTGTTCGCAACCAGATGGTGTCTGAAAAGATGCAGCGTGATATCACTGAGAAAGTAACCGTTACCCCGAAAGAGGTGCGCCGTTACTTCAACCAGATCCCGGCTGACAGCTTGCCTTACTTCTCCAGCGAAGTACAGTTGAGCCACATCGTGAAGTATGCAGAGGTAAGCCGCCAGCAGAAGCAGGCTGCCCGCCAGCAACTGGAAGCTCTACGTGAGCGCATTGTGGCCGGAGAAGACTTTGCCACACTGGCACGCGAGTATTCGCAAGACCCGGGTTCAGCAGAAGCTGGTGGAGAACTGGGCTTCTTCAAGAAGAAAGAACTGGTACCAGAGTATGAAGCCGCTGCGCTGCGCCTCGAGCCAGGCCAGATGTCTAATGTCATAGAGTCCATGTTCGGCTTCCACCTGATCCAGATGATCGAGCGCAAAGGCCAGGAGTTCAACACACGTCATATCCTTATCAAGCCTGCCACCGCCCGTGTAGATGTGCAGGATGCCATCGCCGCCCTGGACAGTGTGCGTACGCTGATCGTGAATGACAGCATCAGCTTTGCCAAGGCTGCCAAAGATTTTTCGGACGACAAGAACACAAAAGACAACGGTGGTACCCTGATGAGCCGTATGACTGGTAGCTCTTACATCCCGATGGATGAAGTGGAACCAGGTATATTCTTCGTGATCGACACCATGAAAGTTGGTGACGTATCGAAGCCGGTTAGCTTCACAACGCCTGACGGTAGAGAAGCAGCCCGCATCATCCAGCTTCGTTACAAATCGTCTCCTCACCTCGCCAACCTGCGCGACGACTACCAGAAGATCGCCGCCGCCGCCCTGGCACAGAAAAGAGACAAAGCTGTGGATGAGTGGTTCCGAAAAAACATTGACACCGTATTCATTGAGATCGATCCGGACTACGATCGATGCAAAGTGCTTGACTTAACGCAATAGACACCCATGAAGCAGTATACCTCTGACAAAGAAGCAGCTGATGCGCTGCACCGCTCCTACCAGGACCTCACTTCCGAAATATCTAAAGTCATAGTAGGACAGGAAGAGGTCGTGCGCCTGGTGCTCACAGCCGTTTTTTGTCAGGGGCACTGCCTTCTGGTCGGTGTTCCCGGTCTTGCCAAAACCCTCCTCATCCAGACCATCGCCTCTTCGCTTGACATGTCCTTCAGTCGGGTACAGTTTACCCCGGATTTGATGCCAAGCGATATTGTAGGAGCCGAGACGCTGGACAAGGACCGCAACTTCAACTTTGTGACGGGCCCAATCTTCGCCAACATTATTCTGGCTGACGAGATCAACCGTACTCCCCCCAAAACACAGGCAGCCCTGCTGGAAGCCATGCAGGAGTATGCCGTGACAGTTGCCGGCAAGCGCTACGAGCTTCCACGCCCGTTCTTCGTACTTGCCACCCAAAACCCGATCGAGCAGGAAGGCACCTACCCCCTGCCTGAGGCACAGCTCGACCGCTTCATGTTCAACATCACGCTGGGCTACCCGAGCTACGAGTCGGAGCTGCAGATTGTGAAGAACACAACCGGCGCTGCCCGTGTGGCACTTGACAAGATCTTGCACGCTGATGACATCATGGCTTTCCAGCAACTGGTGCGCCGCGTACCTGTGGTGGACAATGTGGTGGAGTATGCTGTGAAGCTTGTTCACAAAACCCGCCCTAATACAGCGATAGGGTCAGAACGGGCCAGTCAATACCTGGAGTGGGGTGCCGGTCCGCGTGCCTCCCAGCATTTGATTATCGGAGCGAAGTGCAATGCCCTGCTCAATGGCAAGTACTCGCCTGATATAGAAGATGTGCAGGCTGTTGCACTCCCTATTCTGCGTCACCGCATCGTGCGCAACTTCAAAGCCGAGGCCGAGGGCATTACGGTTGAGCAGCTGATTCAGGAGTTGCTTTAATTGTTGATTGCTTATTGTTGATTATTTAAAATTTCTCAGGTATAGCTCAAGCCGACTAGATATTGTTTTCTAGTAAGATTGGAGGAGTGAACTTAACAAATTTTCAGTCATATAGGACGTCAACAATTCAGCAATTGAACAATTCAACCATTCAAGAGACAACAATTAACAACCAGCAATCAACAATTTACTGAACAATTTAGCAATCTAAGCTTATTGGTGTAATTTTGCGGCTGTACTGATTTTTGACACATTACCCTGAAACTTATGGAGGCGGCAGCGCTATACGTTCGCTTTAAAGACAACCTGGCCACTATCATTGGAGCCCTGAACAGCAGACTGGAAGTTCGCTCCATGCCTTACAATGTATCTATTCCGCTGGAGGTAGACCTGCTGGCTGACATCCTGCGCCTGCACGGCCTTGACTTCAAATCTGAAATAGCAGGTGCTGCTCGTCTGGAGGATTTTACCCGCTGGTTTGAGCAGAACGAGAACGCCGTAATGGATACTTTGCAGCGTGTACTGGAAGAAAAGCGAGCCTACATGAAAACAGCAGGCGGCGTTGTACTGCAAAAAGAAATGCTGATCCGAAGACTGGAGTATTTCAATGAAACGGCCCATACCCTGGAGGTGATGATGCGCCAGCAGCAACTTAACAGCCCGAAACACTTCAAGTACCCTTTCCTACTGAACCAATAGCCAGCGGCTATACCTGATAAAACAAAGCGCCCGCATACCTATACCTGCGGGCGCTTTGTTTTCTATATCAATCGAAGCTTACTTATTCCGGATGGAGGTATGCCCCTCTTTGGAGTGATCCAGGTCCAGGTCGCCTTTTGGCTGCTTCTTCATGCTGGAGTCCGCCTCCTCACCTACAGGGCCTTTGGCGACCGTGATGCCTCCATCAACCATATAAAGTGCACCCGTCACATACGAAGCCTCGTCCGAGGCCAGGAAGCAGTAGACGTTCGCTACCTCTTCCGGGCTGCCTCTGCGCCCCATGGGTGTGGCTACCTTCATGGTCTTCACCATCTTCTTATCCATCGGTCCGGTGCTTTTGTGCGTCCAGGCGGTGTCGATTGGACCCGGGCCTACAATATTGACTCGCACACCAAACTGTGCCTGCTCTACGGCCAGCCCTTTCATGAAGGCATGTATAAATCCTTTGGTTCCACCGTAGGGCGCATTCTGCGCTATACCGATCACACCGGCCTCCGATCCGGCCGACACGATGTTTCCTTTTGTTTTGTGCAGTTCAGGCAGCGCGGCCTTGCTCATGGCAAAAGCTGACTTAATATTGTTCTTGATCATGTAGTCCAGCGCCTCCTCTGTATAGTCCTGCAGCATATTCACCTCCGGAAAAACACCGGCATTGTTAATAAGGATGTCAAGTTGTCCATACTCCTTTACAGCCAATTTAACGCATTCCTTGGCATTGACTTCTGTGGAGATATCACCATTATAAGCGATTGCTTCTCCTCCTTCCTTCTGTATCTCCTTTACTACATCGTCTACGGGGTCCTCCGGAAAGCCTGCTACCACCACACGGGCACCTTCCTGCGCAAATTTCTTGCAGATGGCCTCTCCTATACCTGTACCGCCGCCTGTCACAATAGCGACCTTGCCTTCTAATCTGTTTTTCATAGTCAATTGATTAATGTTAAAGCACATGTATTGTATAAGCTTGTAACGGCCATGACCGCTGGTCGGTTAGCTCGTGACAGGACAAGGAAGATAATTTCCACATTTTTAGCTGGATAGCGTATGACAAACAAAGCAGGCGGAACAACGTCACATCTGATTCATTATAACTACACCATCGCTATGAGCTATTTATACAATACCTTGCCCGACGCCTTTGAAGAACAGCTGGAAACAGAACACCTGGTACTGAGGCCCTACGCAGAAGGAGACGAGCAGGAGTTTATGAGCCTTATTCAGGAGAACACAGCAGCCCTGAGTCCCGCCTTTACAGGTAGAGTGGCCCGGGTACGCGCACTCGAAGATGCACGCATACAGCTAGCCCAGTTGCGCAGCGACTGGGACAACCGCAAGCAGTTCGACTTTGGGGTCTGGCTTCGGGAGAGCAATACATACATTGGCGACATCACGCTCAAAAACATAGACCGTTCTGTGCCAAAAGCAGAGGCAGCCTTATACTTTACGAGTTGGTCTGAAATGCTGGACCTGGCACAGGAGGCGTTCAAAGCGGTGTTGCATTTTGCATTTGAGGACGTGAAACTCAATAAGGTATACATGCGCTGCACACACTATAATAATGTATGCTCACAGTTGGCCGAGAATTGCGGCTTCTTAAAGGAAGGGGTGCTGCGAAGCGACTTCAAGGGTGCTGACTCAGAAGAGTTGCTGGACCTGCGCTACTATGGCATGACCCGCGACGATTACGAGCAGGCAACGCAGCTCAAAGAGCGCGACACCCAGACTGCCGTGTAAACCGCTTTACTTACAGGGCTTTACTTACGGGGCTTCGCTACAAAAAAATCAGTGTCGAAAGTCAGGTATAGCGCATTCGAAAACTCCAGCTTTGGATTGTCAAGGTCGACCACAGGCTCTAACCGGAGTGTCAGGTATAGGTCTTCCATGATTTCGATGTCCTTCATCAGTCGCAGGATCAGCAGATGGCGGTCCTCCTGGATGTAGTCAGGATCTTTGTAAGTCGTGGACGCTGACTGAAAAAGCTTCCCCCCTAGCTCGGTGATATACCCGTCACCGCGCCAGTAGCTCAGCATCACATCCTGGTACTTGGTGTCTATACCTGCGTTGAGGTAGATAGCGCCTCCCTTAGTAAACGGAAGCTGGAATGTATTGGAGTAGTCGTTAAAACCCAGCAGATAATTCCTGGTGTATACCCGGTGGAGTACACGATGCGGCAGCATCCGTTCCAGCTCTATCCCCACTGCCGCATTGACCACGGTAAGCAAAGGCAACGGCGAACTATCGATCTGCCCGCCTTTGTGCTGCGCCGTAAACTGCACAGGTATAGCCAGGCGCAGGGTATCCCCTTCTGTCCTGCCAGGCCGGTTGAGCAGGCGTATGGCAGAGCTGACACCCCCAGCCACTTCTTCCCGCACAGGATCAGCCCGGTAGATCATTTTGCTCCAGTCAATCCAGGCATCCAGTTTGACACGATGCGTGTTCAGCAAAAACTGCAGCCCGTTCTCCAGCCTGTCGTTGATCACACGCTCAAAATCATAGAGCGGCTCTACATAATCGTGACTGACGTTACCTTCTAAAGTACCGAACACAAATGCCCAGTTTTCGCGCTGCCATTTTACGGTGAAGGTTGGCTGAAAGTCCTGGTAGCCCGAGCTGCCAAAGTCTTTCCATAGAAAAGCACCGGCATCTATACGCACCGAGGCAGACGGATAATAGCTTACCCGCGGCATCAGGTGGTAACCAAACAAGGTATAGCCATCGGCTATCCTGTTGAAGTACTCATTGTTTTTAGAAAAGCCAAAAGCATGCAGCCCAATTCTAATTTGATTAGCATTTTCAGGTTTGACGGGTATGGTTAGCTTGAGTGCGTCGTTGTTGAGCTGACTGTAGGCTAAAGGGCTGTAAAGCACAGCAAAGGCACAAAATAAAAGCCTGAAATATCTCATAAAAAAGGGAATAATATGGCACAAAAGCCTATCGATATATGTTGTAACAAGACGGCCATACTCAACTAAAATATTTAGCAAAATACCTGTTACTTTTTTTGCAAATTGATTTTGAACGTCGTAATTTCACATCAATATAAAGCTATTTAATTAAACACACATGAGCGTAAGCAACGAAAAACTAAAAGCCCTGCAGCTGACGATAGACAAGCTTGACAAGACTTACGGTAAAGGCACCGTAATGAAGCTAAGCGATAACAAAGTGGAAGACATTCCGGCTATCTCTACCGGCTCGCTTGGACTTGACATTGCTTTAGGAATTGGCGGTTTACCGCGCGGCCGTGTCATTGAGATCTACGGTCCTGAATCCTCTGGTAAAACCACGCTTACCATGCATGCTATTGCAGAGGCGCAGCGCGCCGGTGGCCTGGCTGCCTTCATTGACGCAGAGCACGCATTTGACAAGGTATATGCCGAGAAACTCGGAATCGATACAGAAAACCTGCTGATCTCTCAGCCTGACAATGGTGAGCAGGCCCTGGAGATCGCTGATCACCTGATCCGCTCCGGTGCGATCGACATTATTGTAATTGACTCTGTTGCCGCACTGGTACCGAAAGGCGAACTGGAAGGCGACATGGGTGACAGCAAGATGGGCCTTCAGGCTCGTTTGATGTCACAGGCACTGCGTAAGCTGACCGGTACGATCAACAAGACCGGCTGCTGCTGTATCTTCATCAACCAGCTTCGTGAGAAGATCGGCGTGATGTTCGGTAACCCGGAAACCACTACGGGTGGTAACGCCCTTAAGTTCTACGCCTCTGTGCGTCTGGACATCCGTCGTGTTGGTCAGATCAAAGAGTCTGCTGATAACATTACTGGTAACCGTACCCGTGTGAAGGTAGTGAAGAACAAAGTAGCGCCTCCGTTCAAAGTAGTAGAATTTGACATCATGTACGGCGAGGGTATCTCTAAAGTAGGTGAGATCCTTGACCTGGGCGTAGAGCTTGGCGTGGTGCAGAAGTCTGGCTCTTGGTTCTCTTACAACGGCGACAAGCTGGGTCAGGGCCGCGATGGCGTGAAGCAGATTCTGCTTGACAACCCAGAGCTGCAGGAAGAGATCGAAGCGAAGATCAGAGCGATCGTAAAAGGCGAGCCTGAAAAAGTGGCTGCTGCGCTGGAAGATCCAAGTGGCGCGGAATGAACATTATTCCCAGTTAACAAGTAATCAAAAAGGTGCTATGCTACATAGCACCTTTTTGCGTTTTAAGTTGTTGGTAGTGTGAATATAAGATATTACCTTAGTGTAAAGGCCTGAATTTGGTATAATAGTTGGATACAAACTGTAAACGACACCAGCCTTACCCGTTAGCTTATGAAAAGGATATTACCAATTATTGTGTTAGTGTTAGTTGCTCTCTCTGGCTTTGTGGCCAAGGAGTCGCTACGCACTGTCCCAAATGAAAGCTTCACAGCAGGAGAGCTGCTTAAATACAAAGTACACTACGGCCCCATCACAGCGGCCGAAGCTGTGATTGACATAGCGCCTGGCCTGCATCGCATTAACGACAGACCTACTTACAAGGCCACTGTGTACGGCAAAACAACCAGTTCATTCGACCTCTTCATCAGGATCCGTGACACCTGGCAGTCTTACATTGATACGGCTGCTATTTTGCCTCATCGCTCTTTCCGTAATATAGAGGAAGGCAGTTACCGCAAGCGTGAGACAGTGGATTTTAACCACTTCACAAACACGGCGCAGGTAGAGATGAAGAAAAAAAATAAGGACAAGAAGCAAAGCACGCATAAAATTCCAGCCGGCGCCCAAGATATCGTGAGTGGCTTCTATTACCTCCGCACACTGGATTATGACCGCTTCAAGCCGGGCGACAAGTTCACCATCAAAGGCTTTTTTGATGAGGAGGCTTTTGACATGGTGGTAACGTACCAGGGCCGCGAAACAGTTAACACTAAGGCCGGTTCTTTCAGAGCCATCAAACTGGTGCCTCGAATGCCTAAGAACAAGCTCTTTAAGGGAGAGGATGCGATCACGGTATACCTGTCAGATGACCGAAACAAGGTGCCGGTGCTGATATCGGCTGATATGTTTGTGGGCGCTGTAAAAGTGGACCTGTACGAACACAAGAACCTGAAGCATAAACCTGCCCTCGTGGCACAGAAATAAAGGACAAGCCAGCTCTAGTAGCTGGCTTTTTTTGTACATGAGCTGCCAATGTTAAGAAAATATTATGATTTGGTTATCTACGCATTCCATACCTGCCGAAATAATATCTTTGTCATGAAATGGATGCAGCCAAATGGCTTCCAACAATAGCTATACCTGCCTGTTCTGCTGACAGGCAACTCTAATCATAAACACGTGCAGACACCAACCCAAGCCCATTACAAAATACTGGTAGTTGACGATGACCCGGATATCGTGGAGCTACTGCAGTACAACCTGGCTCGCGAAGGCTACGACGTAGCCCAGGCCGAGAACGGCAAGAAGGCCATAGAGGTAGCGCATACCTTTAAGCCGAATGTGATTCTGATGGATGTGATGATGCCGGTACTGGACGGTATCGCCGCCTGCCGTCAGCTGCGCGAAGAGCAGGACTTCCGCCAGACACACATTATCTTCCTGACTGCCCGGTCAGAGGAGTTCTCCGAAGTTGCCGCTTTTGATGCCGGCGCTGACGACTTCATTACAAAACCCATTAAACCCCGTGCCCTGCTCAGCCGCCTGGCAGCCTACGCCCGACGCGATGCGCAGCAGGAAGAGCAGGAACAGGTGATCGAGATCGGGGGTTTGCGTATAGACCGCACCAGCTTCGCCGTGTACAAAGGCGAAGAAAAGATCACACTCCCAAAAAAGGAGTTTGAACTCCTGTCCTTTCTGGCAGCCACTCCCAACAAAGTATTTACACGCGAAGAACTGCTCAACAACGTATGGGGCAGTGATGTATATGTGATCGCCCGAACTGTGGACGTTCACATTCGCAAAGTGCGTGAGAAGATTGGGGAAGATCAGATCAGAACCATCAAGGGTGTTGGCTATAAGTTTAACACTGACTGATATATGAATTTAAACTCCCGTACGCTTGCCCTTTTGGTATCCCTGGCAGTGGCCCTTGTGCTTACTGCTTTTTTGGCTTTAGCCAGCTACTTTTCATCAAGGGGCCTAATGGCAGCGCTTGTACTGGTGTTCATCTGCTGCTTTCTGCTGATCTATTTCTCGTATGAGGCACTGGTGTTCCGTGAGATCAAAAACGTGTATTCCAGCCTGGAGAAAATCAAAAAACAGGAATACCGCAAAGCAGAGGGCCGTTCTCTGTTTACGGCTGACCCGCTCCGGAAAATAAAAGACGACATCTACCAGATTGCTGAGCGCAAGCAGCAGGAAATTGACGAACTCAGGCACCTGCAGGTCATGCGCCGCGAGTTTTTGGCTGATGTGTCGCACGAACTCAAGACTCCTATTTTCGCTGCGCAAGGCTTTATCCATACCTTGCTCGACGGCGCCATGGACGACCCCAACGTGCGCGATAAGTTTCTACAGAAAGCAGCCAATAGCCTTGATGGCCTTGACACCCTGGTGCAGGACCTGATCAGCATCTCGCAGTTCGAAAAGGGCGTTGTGAAAATGGAGAAGCAAGACTTTGACGCTGTGCAGCTGGTACGGGAGGTGTTTGAGCAGCTGGAGCAAAAAGCCAGTAACAGCCAGATAAAACTGCACCTGCTGGACCTGGAGCCAAACGAAAAGGTCATGCTGCACGCCGATCCCAACCGAATACGGCAAGTGTTTATCAACCTCGTGGACAATGCCATCAAGTATGGCAGGACTGGCGGTAACATCTGGGTTTCGTTTACAGAAGGTCGCAAGCGCTATACTATTACCGTAAAAGACGATGGTACAGGTATAGCCCAGGAGCATATCAACCGCATATTCGAACGCTTCTACCGCATCGACAAGAGCCGCTCCCGCGACAAAGGAGGCTCAGGCCTCGGCTTGGCCATCTCCAAACACATCATCGAAGCCCATCGCTCATTCATCGCTGTAAAAAGCGAGCTCGGAAAAGGAACTACGCTCCGCTTTAAACTACTCAAGGCGAGGGGATAGTTAGTGGTTAAATTGTTGATTTTTTTAAATAAATCAGGCATATCCTTAACTGCCTCAATAGTTAGAAAACTGCCTCAGAAGCCGCACCTTTATTCAGCATTATAAAGGAGTTTCAACAACTTAACCATTTAGCAATTCAGCTATTCAACAATTAACAATAAGTTACCAACAATCAGCTACCACCAAATTTGCGTATCTTTGCATGCTGTGTGGCTAAGGTATAGCCGCGCTTGTTAATGATACAGTTACGCATGAAATACCCGGTTTTTAAAGACCTGATCATATTTGAGAACGAGGACTTTCTGGTGGTGAATAAGCCGCCGTTTTTGTCCACTCTCGAAGACCGCACTCCCAATACCACCAACCTGCTTAAGCTCGCCAAGCAGCATAACCCGGATCTGCAAGCCTGCCACCGCCTTGATAAAGACACTTCCGGCTGCCTGGTGTTTGCCAAAAACCCGGAGGCTTACCGCCACATGTCCATGCAGTTTGAGCACCGCGAGGTGTATAAGGTATACCATGCCGTAGCCTGGGGCGTGCATAAGTTTGAAGACCAACTCGTGAACCGCTCAATACTGGCGGGTGCCAAAGGCGTAGCTAAACTTACCCCGCAGGGCAAACCAGCCGAAACATATTTCACGACGCTGGAAAGCTACAGTCGCCATACCTTGCTGGAGTGTATGCCGGTAACAGGCCGCTTGCACCAGATTCGCATTCACCTGGCTTTCCTGGGAGCACCGATTGTGGGTGATAAACTGTACGGCGGCGAGGACCTATACCTGAGCACGTTGAAACGTAAATTCAACCTCAAACAACAAACCGAAGAGCAACCGCTCATCAAACGATTTGCTCTGCACTCGCACACGATTGGCTTCAGACTCATGAACGAGGAGCCGATCAAAGTTGAAGCGCCATACCCGAAAGACATGGCCGTGCTGATCAAGCAACTACGGCAGTACAACTAGCGTAAAAAACAAAGGGGCCTGATGCGACATCAGTCCCTTTTTGCTTGTATAAGGTATAGCCTTTCTAACTCACCCGCAGCACAATCTTGCCGATATTCTTGTTGGCCTCCATGTAGCGGTGCGCCTCAGCCACATCAGACCAGTCAAATATAGAATCAACAACTGGCTTAATCGTGCCGTTCTCAAATAAAGGCATCGCAAAAGCAGCCATGTCCTGTGTGAGTTTGATCTGGTAGTCGCGGGTGCGGGAACGAAGCGTAGAGCCTATTACCTGCAGGCGCTTTACAAGTATCTGGCGCAGGTCAAACTCTTCTACCTTGCCACCGCCCAAGCTAGCCAACAGCACCATCCTGCCATCCAGGCGGAGACAGGCAATGTTTTGCTTAAAGTAAGGCCCGGCGATAAAGTCCACGATCACATCTACCCCCTCAGAATTGGTAAAGGCCAGTACCTCGTCCTCAAAAGGCACCTCCTTATAATCGATCGCTTTGTGAGCGCCTAAGTCCAGACAGGCCTTTACTTTCTTTTCAGAAGCAGTTACCAGCACCTGGGCTTGTAGGGCACGGGCCAGTTGTATACCTGCCGTACCTACCCCACTGGCTCCGGCGTGTATCAGTATGCGCTCACCTGCCTGCAACTTGCCTAACCAGGAGATCGCTTGCCAAGCTGTGAGGAATACCTCAGGTATAGCGGCGGCTTCTTCCATGCTCAGATTGCCAGGTATAGCCATGGCCATTTCTTCGTGTATCACGGCATACTCAGAATAGCCACCACCCGGTAGCAGACCCATGATTTTATCGCCTTTTTTGAAGCGGGTGCAGTTTATACCTGCTTCTACTACCTCTCCGGCTATTTCGAGGCCCAGCAGTGGACTTTCTCCCTTCGGAGGCGGGTATTTACCCTGTCGCTGCAAGGTGTCGGCACGGTTGAGCGCAGTGGCATGCACGCGCACCAGCAGTTCGTTAGGTTTAGGCAACGGCTGTTCGTATTCTCCCAGCATTAGTTGCTCTGGTCCGCCGGGCTGTTTTACAAGTATGGCTTTCATGTTGGTCAGTTTAGATAAATGGATGGCTATACCTGTAACAGGTATACCGCTACACTTTAAGACGCCTCTTAAAATTAGATGTTTCCGCATTATTCCCAAAACCGTGTCTACGGGTGGCATTAGCAGGATTGTGGAGCATTCAGAAAAATATTCAAAGAATTATATTACAAATACTTGACCTTTCTACGAAACCTTCGTAAATATACGAAAACATCGTAGAATTATGGAAAAGCTGACACAACAGGAAGAAGAAGCTATGCAGGCCATCTGGTCGCTTGATGGCGGTTTTATCAAAGAGTTTCTGGAGAAACTCGACGAGCCGAAGCCACCTTATACTACGCTGGCCTCTACGGTGAAGAACCTCGAGAAGAAAGGCTTTCTGCAGAGCGAGAAGTTTGGTAACACCTACTGCTATACCCCGAGCATCAAAGAAGAGGATTACAAGAAACGCTTCATGAAAGGCTTTGTGGGCGACTATTTTAAAAACTCCTACAAAGAGCTGGTGGCCTTTTTTGCCAAGGAAAAGCAGATCAGCGCCGAGGAGTTGAAAGAGATTATCGATATGATTGAGAACAAAAAGTCGAAATGATATGCCAGACTTGCTCCTATACCTGCTGAAAGCGAACGTGGCCCTGGTGCTCTTTTACCTGGCCTACTACTTGGTGCTGCGCAAACTCACGTTCTACCACCTCAACCGGCTTTTCCTGGTGTTCGGCATCTTGTTCTCTGCTGTATATCCATTGGTGGACCTTACCGAGTTATTCAGTAAGCACGAAGAGCTGGCCGTGGTGCAAAGCTATGCCGTGGTTATACCTGCCTGGACACCCTCCGCTATACCTCAGGAGGCTTCTGCATTCGACTACTGGCTTATACCTGTCGGGCTGTTTTGGCTCGGCTGCGGACTGATGCTGCTGCGGCTGCTCGTGCAATTTGTGTCGCTCTACAAGATTCACCGCGCCTCAGTACCCGCCTCGTATCAGGGCGTGGACTTCCGCAAAGTGTCAGGTATAAGTGAAGCCTTTTCGTTCTGGAAAACCATTTACCTGAACCCAGCACAACACCAGTCGCCCGAACTGGAGTCCATACTGCGGCACGAGCAGATACACGTGAACGGCTGGCATACTCTGGATGTGCTGCTGGCCGAGTTGAGCACCGTGTTTTACTGGTTCAACCCGGGCGTGTGGCTGATGAAAAAGGCCATGAAAGAAAACCTTGAATTTATAGCCGACCAGCATGTTGTAAATGCTGGCGTCGATAGAGTAGCATACCAATATCTCTTACTGAAAGTTGTGGGCGCCACACAACCTCAGCTTGCTAATCAGTTTAATTTCCCATTACTTAAACGACGAATTGCCATGATGAATAAAATGCCCACAAGCAAAGCCAACCGGCTCAGACTGCTGGTTGTGTTGCCCCTCGTAACTGTGTTGTTGGTTGCTTTTAGAAGCGCCTCGCAGGAGGGTATTACCACATTAACCGATGCTATACTTCCAACAGAGGAAACAGCACAGAATGAAGCAAGCCCGACTGACGAATATGCAGCCTTTTACACTCGCAATCCAGAAGTAAGCAAGTTTTCCTGGAAGTCAAACAATAAGATTGTCATAGCACTAAAGTCTGGTGACGAAGAGACCTATACCTTTGGAGACAAGCAAAGCATGGCGGCGGCTGAGAAGAAGTACGGAAAACTACCAAGCACACCGCCAGTTGTAAAACGTGATGCTCCAGACCAGGAAGCAAGAGCCAAGAAAGTAGCTGAAGAGCACAAAGCTTTCTATGCCCGCAACCCGCAGGTAAGAAAGCTCGAATGGGTGTCCAGCAAAGAGATCAGAGTACGCCTGGAGTCAACGGAAGAGATCTACAACATGGCTGATAAGAACAGCCGAGCTGCTGCTGAAAAGAAGTACGGCCCTCTCCCGTCAGGCCCTGGCCCAGCACAAGTTGTTACTAGGGCCGAGTTCGATTCTCAAAAAAATGACGCTGTACAACAACAGGATGGAGAGCGCATTTTTTCGCCGACGGACATTGGCTATTACCAGGACCGCAACAACCTGCCTGTGGAGTACACCAACTTTTTGAAAAGAAACCCAACTATCGACAAAGTGGGCTGGAAGATTCATCCAGAGAAAGGGCCACAAGCAGTAGTCTTGTTTTTGAAATCGGGGGCTACTGAAATGTATAACCTGAAGGACCAAAAAAGCATGGACAAAGCGAGAAGCAAGTACGGAGAATTCCCAGGATTGCTGCCTCCCCCACCGCCTGTGATGATAAAAGATGAATTACCTGCGCCACCGGTGAGAGCACCAGAAGCGCTACAAGCAGGCGACAATCTTCCTGACGCTGCCATGTATTTTGTTGACGGAGTAAAAACCAGCAGAGAGGCTGCTCGTAAAATTGATCCACAAACGATTCATAGCGTCCATGTAGTTAAAGGTAAAACGGCAGAGAAGACCTTTGGCAAAGGGGCTGCAAAGGGCGTGGTTTCGATCGTAACTGAGAAAAATAAAGACTCTAAACAGGTTCAGGAGTTCAACAAAAAGCTGCCAACACCACCAGCACCACCAGCTCCAGGAACACCTGCACCACCACCAGCACCAGAAGCGCCAGGTACACCACCACCGCCCCCTGCACCTGCCAAAGACGCCATACCTCCTGTGCCACCAGCACCTCCAGGAGAGCAATTGCCTCCCCCGCCACCGCCTGGTAAACCTAGCAAATACGAAGGTCCGGCTATACCTAAAGCTGGTGGTGCCCGCTTGGTAGAGAATGAAGATTACATAGTATATACTTTGTGGCCGGAAGAGATTACTAAGCGGGAGCTTGAAGTAGCAAAGCAAGCATTTAAGTCTAGCGGCTTCGATTTAAAATTCACAGAAAAGTACGTCGGCGGCAAAATAAATAGCTTAAGCATTGACTTGGCGTCTAAAAATAACGGCAACAATGCCCGTGCTACTCATACCTACAGTGCCGAAGCATTAAAAAGTGTGCAGGACGCTGATAACATTGTACTGGTAATTGGCAACAAGAAAACAGGCGAGGTTAGAATTGCAACTACACTAGCGCCGAGATAAACACAGGTATAGATAACAAACTAATTAACAGGCGGCGGTGCAGCTTTGTGCCGCTGCCTGTTTTTTTCAGTATTCCTCTGTGTTCCAGCATATTTCTACATCAAGTATTGCATATCAAATAAAGAGTTTCTATCTTTGTGACCATTTTTCAAGAACCCTCGAGAAAAAATTAATTGTTAAATAAATCGCTTACAACCACCAAAAATGGATCATTTAAGTTATAAGACCCTTACTGTCAATAAGAAGACAGCCAACAAAGGCTGGGTGATTATTGATGCAGGGCAAGGAAGCTTGGGTCGCGTGGCGTCTGAAATCGCCAAGATCCTGAAAGGCAAGAACAAGCCTTCGTACACGCCAAACGCTGACTGCGGCGACAACGTGATCGTTATCAACTCTGATAATGTACGTTTCACTGGTCGCAAGTGGGATCAGAAGTATTACCTGTCACACACTGGTTACCCAGGTGGTCAGCGCAAGACTTCTCCACGTGAGCTTAAGGCTAAATCCTCTACACTGCTTGTAGAGCGTGCTGTTCGTGGCATGTTGCCAAAAGGCCCACTAGGTCGCGAGCTATTCCGTAATCTTCATGTTTTTGCAGGAAGCGAGCATCCATTTGCAGCTCAGCAGCCTAAAGAATTAACCCTCAACATCTAATAATTAATGGAAGTTATCAATACATCTGGTAGAAGAAAAACCTCGGTGGCTCGTATCTACATGACGGCCGGGCAAGGGAATATCACTATTAACGGTAAAGATATCAAGGCGTACTTCCCTGACGAAGTACTGCAAACTATTGTGAATCAGCCGTTTCAAACCTTAGAAGTAATTGGCAAGTACGATGTTACTGCTAATCTAAAAGGTGGTGGTGTAAGCGGCCAGGCTGAAGCACTTAGACTTGCTATCGCGAAAGCACTGGTAGTAGAAAACGCCGAGACTAAATCTGCACTCCGCAAAGAAGGATTCGTAACCAGAGATCCTCGTATGGTGGAGCGTAAGAAGTTCGGTAAGCGCAAAGCGCGTCGTTCATTCCAGTTCAGTAAACGTTAATATTAAAGGTGTATCAACAACATGGCAAGTACTAATTATAAAGAATTACTTGAGGCAGGTGTTCACTTCGGTCACCTTACCCGCAAGTGGGATCCGAAAATGGCTCCGTACATCTTCATGGAGAAGAACGGTATCCACATCATTGACCTGAACAAGACACTGGTTGCCCTTGAGGAAGCTACTTCAGCTATCAAGAACATCGCCAAGTCTGGTCGCAAAATCCTTTTCGTAGCTACCAAGAAGCAGGCACAGGACATCGTAGCTGAAGAAGCTCGTCGTCTTAAAATGCCTTATGTAACTGACCGTTGGTTAGGTGGTATGCTTACAAACTTCGCTACTGTGCGTAAGTCGCTTAAGAAAATGTCTACTATCGATAAGATGGTGAAAGACAACACAGCTTATGCAGCTATCGCAAAGCGTGAGCGTCTGATGCTTTCTCGTGAGCGTGAGAAATTGGAGCGTGTACTGGGTGGTATCGCCGACCTGTCTCGTCTGCCAGCTGCTCTGTTCATCGTGGACGTGAAGCGTGAGCACATCGCAGTAAAAGAAGCACAGAAGTTGAACCTGCCTGTATTCGCAGTTTGCGATACAAACTCAAACCCTGAGACGGTAGACTTCCCAATCCCAGCAAACGATGACGCTTCTAAGTCTATCGCCCTGATCGTTTCTATCATGGGTAAGGCTATTGAAGAAGGTCTGTCTGAGCGTAAAGTGGACAAAGAAGAGACTGAGCGCAAGCGTTCTGAAGAAGAAGGCATCAAAGCCAAGCAGGAAGCTGACGAGCAATAATCTCGAATGCATATAGCATAGTAAATAAACTGAACATTGGGCCTTCAAGCTTCAATGTTCAGTTTGTTTTAGGGGAATCAGGAAGGAGAAAAGGAAATTCTGTCATAGAATTAAAGACTGCGAAAGTAATAGACCAGTTCCAGTTCTTCTCTTTGAAAAACCTCACAGTAGATAATTCTTAATTATTAATTCATAATTCTTAATTATAAAATCATGGCTATTACAGCACAAGACGTTAACAGACTTCGCCAGGAAACTGGTGCAGGTATGATGGATTGCAAAAAAGCACTTACTGAAGCCAACGGCGACTTCGAAGCTGCTAAAGATATTCTGCGTAAGCAAGGTCAGAAAATTGCCAGTAAGCGTGCTGACAACGCTACTTCTGAAGGTATCGTGCTGACGCAGGTGAGCGAAGATGGTGCTACTGGTGTAGCAGTTGCGCTGGCTTGCGAGACTGAGCCAGTATCTAAAGTTGAAGACTTCAAAAACCTGGCTAACGCCGTTCTGCAGACTGCTGTTTCTACAGGCGCATCTTCTAAAGAAGAATTGCTGGCAGCTCCTCAGGCTGACGGTCGTTCACTGCAGGACCACATCACTGACCTGATGGGTAAAATCGGTGAGAAGATCGACGTAGTTTCTTACGAGACTGTGAAGGCTGAGAAAGTTGTTGCTTACAACCACTCTAATGGTAAATTAGGTGTATTGGTAGCGATGAACAACACCAACGGTACTGATGTAACTGAAGTTGGCAAAGACATCGCGATGCAGATTGCTGCCATGAAGCCAATCGCTCTTGACAAAGACGGTGTTGATGCGGCTACCATCGAGCGTGAAATCGAGATCGGTAAAGAGCAGGCACGTCAGGAAGGCAAGCCAGAGCAAATGCTGGAGAAAATCGCTCAAGGTAAACTGAACAAGTTCTACAAGGAGAGCACTCTGCTGAACCAGGAGTTCGTAAAAGACTCTTCACTTACAATCTCTCAGCTGCTTGAGAAAACAAGCAAAGGTTTGACTGTATCTGAGTTCAAGCGTGTAGCTATCGGTTAATCCGCATTGCAACCATATTGAAAAAGGCGCTGAGTGATCAGCGCCTTTTTTTGTTCTGCCTATACCTAGAAGGTACTTCTACAACGATAAAGCCTGTTACCATACAGGCTTTATCGTTTTCATACAGCTCGAAGTCAATGCGGCTATACCTTAATCATTGCGTCTAACTGTCGACACGAAGGCATCACGCATGTCCTGAAAACGGTTGACAACAGCTTCGATAAACTCTTCGTCCAGCAGGGCGATGGCGCCCTCGTCGCCCGCCACTTCAGTTTCTTCTATTTTATAAATCTGCTCCAGGTTGGCTTTCTCTAGCTTCAGAATATACTTGCCGTTATAGGAGTGCATCGTGATTTTCACGTGCGGGTTAGGTATGTCGGCTACTACTCTCATAGGTTTATTTACTGGTTGGTTTAAATGTGTTGCTATGCTAACGTAAAATCAGACTTTAGGTACATGCCCCTACCCTGCCGCATCGGTGCGCTCCATCTCAATGCCCATCAGTTGCATAAGCTTGCTAGCATTGAAGCTGCGGCAGATGCCCCGCTGCAAGGTATAGTCGAACAGGATCTTGTCACCCTCGATGGTACTGTTAAAGCTAAAGTTCTCGACACTGCCCGGCAGTTCCTGCTCCATGGCGCCCAGTTCCAGGTCGTGCGTGGAGATGAGGCCAGAAGCGTTGCGGCGGTGCAATTGCCGAATCAGGGCCATGGCCCCGGCGTGGCGATCGCGAGAGTTGGTGCCTTTGAGTATCTCGTCGAGCAGGTAGAAGACCGGCTCCTCCCCTTCTGTCATATTCAGCAGGATGCGCAGGCGCTTGAGCTCCGCGTAGAAAGAAGAAGTATTCTCGGCCAGATTATCAGCAGTGCGCATGGCGGTGTATACCTGTGCCGGGGCTACTGTCAGGCGGCGGGCACAAACGGCTGCTCCCATAAAGGCGAGTACCATGTTGATGCCCACCGTGCGCAGGAAGGTCGTCTTGCCGGACATATTGGAACCCGTCACCACAATGGTTTTGCCTGCTCCCTGCATCTGGAAATCATTGGCGATTCGTTCTACTGTAAAGATAAGTGGGTGCGCCAGCCTTTCAGCATCAAACTGAAATGGTGTGCTGCTCAGCTCAGGTATAGCAAAGTGTGGCTGGGCATATTGGTAAGCTGCCATGCTGGTTAGAGCTTCAAAGTCTGCCAATAGCTTCAGCGCCTCTTCCACCTGATCCAGGTGCTCAGCTTTCCAGGACTCGATCCGGTAAATCCACACAAAATCCCACATCAAAATAGTGTTCAGGAAGAAGCTCATCAGCGTACTCAGTCGCCAGGAGAAATAATCGATGATGGTAGCTACTTTGCCAATAGCAGCGGAAGCGGGCGTATTGCCTCGGTAGAGCTTTGTTCGAATCTCCTCCAACATCGAAGCTTTGAAGGTATGGGGCTCAAGGTGGCGCAGCTGGTCAGTATAACTTTGCATAGCCTCGTACATGCCGATGCTCTTGTCATAGTAGTCGTCGCGTACTTTCTGGAATTTGAGCCCCAGCAAGTACTGGATAGCCAAAAAGCCCAATGCGATATAACCCGAATAGCCATAGAACCAGGCTGCAATCGATGCTAAGGTCAGCACAGGCAGTACAAACACCAACAACTTCAGCCAGGGATGCTCCTTATAAAAATGCTGTGCCCGTAGCCAATCGAAAAACTCTTTTGTGTTTTCGTTGAGGTGCTTGTAGTGCATCGGCTTCACGATCGCCTGCTGCAGCCATTCCTGCTGCTCGGGTTGGGCTAGTTCCGCCACTGCCTCCTGCCTACGCTTCACTTCCGAAGCGGGCGCTGCCTGTCGAAACCACTGTGCCAGCCGAAGCTTGCCAATGCTGGTTACGGAGCGGTTCATGAGTTGAAAGAGCGAGTCCGGACCAAAAATATCCAGGTCGGAAGTATAGGGATGATGGTCGTCTCTGAAGGCATCGCCGCCATCGAAGTTATGGAGCTTGCCATGTAGCCGGTCGATTTCCTGCAAGTTGAGCTTGCCGAGCAACTGCAACTGCTTATACCTGTAGTCGAGCCGGCTGTGCCAGCGCATGACCAGCACAAACAGAATATAAAACCCAACGATACTGATGATGCCTGCGCTGGTGTTGCCATCTCTGAAAAAGAGCCAGGCCGTAATAGCTCCCGCCACAAATACCACCACACGCAGCCACGAAACTGTTTTCGATTTACCGGCTGCTTTCTGCTCTTGTTCAGCGTAGGCTGCGGCCCGCTGCTTAAACTCGTTTTCTCTATTGTTCACGTATAGCTCTTCTGTTTGCAGGTATAGCTTAGTCGATCGTGGCGATGCACTTCAACTCAATGGCAATGGGCGTCGGCAGTTTGTTTATCTCCACCGTAGTGCGGCAAGGCTGGTTATCCTTAAAATACTCGGCATAGATGCGGTTGTAAGTGGCAAAGTCGTCTTTCATGTTCGTCAGGAAAACGGTCACGTCCACCAGGTTTGACCAGCTTGAGCCGGCATCCTCCAGGATGTAACGCACATTCTGGAACACGGAATGGCACTGCGTCTCAATGTCGTACGACGTAATGTTACCCGCCTCGTCCAGCTCTACACCCGGAATTTTCTTAGTGCCACGTTCTCTTGGTCCAACGCCGGACAGAAACAAAAGATTGCCCACACGGCGGGCATGCGGGTATAGCCCCACCGGCTCAGGGGCTTTCGATGAATTGAGTAGCTCTTTGTCGTTTGTCATACTCAAATATAAAACATTCTTGCCAGCATTCTGCGGTAAGCAGCTTCTTCCATACCTCTTAAACAAAAGAGCCGGCCTATAAACAGGCCGGCTTCTCTTATCTTAAACAAACTCTATTATTCAACCCAATCGGCGATAATAGGTTATAAATCAATTTGTTATTTTGTAAACTTCACATCGTTATACTTGGATGTGATGTTGATAGAACCTTTGGAAGTCGAGTTACCATACTTGCCCTTATACTCCGCTGAAGTATGGCCCTTCTCCAGGGTGGTAAACTTCACGAGGTTGCGATCCACTTTGAAGTCGGCAAACTGTACGTTCACATTAAAATCGAAGGCTGAATCATCCTCAAAGTGAAGCTGAATCGGAGCGAAACCGCCACTCACAGAAATGGTCTTGAAGTTTTTCTTCACATTGTCCACTCTAAACGAGCCGTATTTTATATCCATCTCCAATGCCTCAGAGAGATTGCCAATCTTCAGATCGCTGAACTTGGAGGAGCCATTTACACCATTGGTGTTGCCTAGATTTAAGGTAGAGTAAGCTAAATCTACACTGCCTTTGTTGAGGTAACCGATCGTATTCGGTGTGCTTTGGCAAAACGAGGCTTTAATGGAATTTGATGCATTCGCCAGGTTACCCACTTTAAATGCTCCATGACGCACATTCAGGTCTACTTTGCCTTTCATGTCTGGCAGGTATACGTTGCCGAAGCTGTTCTTTACCACCAGATGGTTATCTTCTGGCATGTTCACCGTGTAGTTGATCTCGAAGCTCTGGTGTCCGCTTTTGGAGTTAACAGACCCCATTTCGGTTTTAACCATGATTGTATTGCCACTACGGCTGTCGGTTACGTTGATCTTGTTGAGCATCTCCTGGGCGGTTTGCTCTGAGTTGGCACGGCTGATGATGTCTACCTTCACCTGTATCTCGTTGCGATTCCAGGTATTCACGTGCACGTTGCCGAACTTGTTGTCGATGTTCAGCACATCCGACTTGCTAACCTTATAGGTCTTGTCGAAGCTTTTACGCTTTTCTGAACTGTAGGTATAAACCTCAGCTTCCTGCCAGCCTGACTGATGCGGATGCTCCACCAGAGGAGGCGCTGGTGGCAAAGGAGGAGCAGGTGGCAGTGTCTGCTGCGCAGCTAGGGCTGGTGGCGCAGGCGGCATTTGGCTTGGACAAGGCTCTGGCGCATAAGGCTGTGCCATGGCCAGGGCTGGTAGTATCACCAAAAGCGTGGCTAGATGGTAGCGCAATGATTTAAATAGTTGTCGTTCCATTGTTCTGTGGTTCAGTAGTATCCTGTTCTTTTATAGCTTCTATTTTCTTGAGTACTTCCAACTGACGGTTCAGCACTTCGATCCGGATCTGCAGGTTCTGGATCATGGCCGCCATCACCTGGTCGGTGTTCGGCGTGGTATGTAATTGATTCTTGAGTCGGGTATAGCTGCTGTCGAGGCGGGCCAGTTCGCGGTCAATTTCACGTGTTTCGTCCAATCCGAGCACTTTCAGGTCGTATTCGCTCAGCTCTTCCCGCTTACTGTTGATTTGGCTGGTGTAGAATACCTCCACCTCGGCCAGTTCCGGCGCTACCTGGTACACTGAAGGCTGCTCACCCGCTGCGGCATTCGCAGCGATGGCGTTTGTTGCAGTCGGGCTATTCTGTTTCACTGTCCAGAGGGTAATGCCGCAAGCCAGCAAGAGCACGATGGTAGCGGCAACCCGCATGAACATGAAGTCAGCCGTGAAGTTGAGGCGCTCCCCGAAGTTGATGCTGATCACCTTCGCTTCTTTGCGGGGCTTCTCCTCTAGTGCCTTTTGTGTATTCAGCTCGGAACAGATCTCCTGCCAAAGCTCCGGTCTGGGCTCGAATACATCGAAGTCCTCCCGGTTTTCATTCACAAATTCCTTTAATCTATCTTTCATCTCTCTCTACTTTATCATTACCCATGGCTAGGCCATGGAATGTGTGTCTTTCATAATCTCCAGAAGCTTTTTGCGGGCCCGGCTATACTGCGACTTCGAAGTGGACTCGCTTATACCCAGTACCTCCCCAATCTCGGCATGATCGAAGCCTTCCAGCAGGTATAAACTCAGCACCACTCTGTAGCCGTCTGGCAGACGCTGTATGGCGCGGCGCACCTGCTCTACCTGCCACTCGGTGTCGTCATCATACTCCTCGTCAGGTATGTCACCGGCGATGCGGTCTTCGAGCGGCACCAGTTCCGAGCGACGCTTGCGCACCGCGTTAACTGAGGCATTGATCACGATCCTTTTGAGCCAGCTCCCGAATGAAGCTTCTGCTTTATAAGAATGCAGGTTTTTGAAGGCGCTGATGAAGGCTTCCTGCAGCACGTCCTCAGACTCGGCATAGTCGTTGGTGATGCGCATACTCACGTTAAACATGGCCTTGGAGTACAGTTTGTACAGTTCGTACTGGGCACGGTTATCCCCTTCCCTGCAGCGCTGCACCACCTGTGCATTTACATCCTGAAAAGTGCCTTTTTCCAAAATCGCCTCGTTTATCGTGTTCTTTGCCTTGTTAGTCGACTTATTCTCTTATTTCATCTTATATCTTTGCCTCCCCTTCCTACTTTCTGCACTAAAGACACAAGTGAATCCGTTGGGTTGCATCAAGTTGCAAAATATTTTCAAAAATTATCCGTTGCTCCCAGTTGCATTACAGCACTTCACTTATTTGTCAGGTATGGCCACAAAAAAAGCCAGCTCTGGATGGAGCTGGCTTCCTTGTCTGAATCAGGATTTTCTGGATTCCTTAGGATGAGCATGATTAGATTACCTTTTGTGGTAGATGTAACACTTATTTAATCATGAAGCAGTAATCTATCTTAGAAGACATACTCAATCCTGTCTATCTTTCGTAATCCTTGAAATCCTGATCCTTAATCCATAATATCAAACTTGATGCCTTGCGCCAGTGGCAGTTCGCGGCTGTAGTTGATCGTGTTGGTCTGGCGGCGCATGTAGATTCTCCAGGCATCGGAACCGGACTCTCGACCACCGCCTGTATCTTTCTCGCCACCGAAGGCACCACCGATCTCAGCACCGGATGTACCGATGTTCACGTTAGCGATACCGCAATCAGATCCCCAATGGCTTAGAAAGGCTTCTGTTTCGAGCATGTTGGTAGAGAAGATGGACGAAGAAAGGCCCTGCTTCACACCGTTTTGAATGTCGATGGCGATCTCTACGTCACCGCTATACCTGATCAGGTATAAGATCGGCGCGAAGGTCTCTTCCTGCACCATATGGTAGTGGTTCTCGGCTTCTACGATGGCTGGCGTCACATAGGTACCGGTTGCGTATTGCTCGCCTTCCAGCACCTCACCACCGATCAATAGCTTGCCACCTTCTTTCTGCACCTCCTCCAGCGCATTCTGGAAGGCCTTCACGGCGTCCTTGTCGATCAGCGGACCAACCAGCGTGGTATCGCTCAGCGGGTGACCGATCGGCAGGTTCGGGTAGATTTTGAGCAAGCGGTCGCGTACCTGATCAAAAATATTTTCGTGGATGATCAAGCGACGGGTAGAGGTACAGCGCTGTCCGCAGGTACCTACGGCACCGAACACCACGGCACGAAGGGCCATTTCGATATCGGCATTCTCAGTCATGATGATGGCGTTGTTGCCACCCAACTCTAACAGCGACTTGCCCAGGCGAGCGCCAACGGCCTCGCCCACTTTCTTGCCCATGCGGGTAGAGCCAGTAGCCGACACCAATGGCACGCGGGTATCATGTGCCATCAGACTGCCGATTTCAGCATCGCCGATGATCACATTGAAGATACCTTCCGGCAGTTCGTTGTCGGCCAGCACGTCGCGGATGATGTGCTGACAGGCAATGGCCGTAAGCGGAGTCTTCTCTGATGGCTTCCAGATGGTCACGTCGCCGCAAGCGGCTGCCAGCATGGCATTCCAGCTCCAAACCGCTACCGGGAAGTTGAAGGCTGAGATAACGCCCACGATGCCCAGCGGATGGTACTGCTCATACATGCGGTGCTGCGGACGCTCAGAGTGCATCGTGTAGCCATGCAGCTGGCGGGACAGACCCACTGCAAAGTCGCAGATATCGATCATCTCCTGCACTTCGCCGAGGCCTTCCTGCAGGATCTTACCCATTTCGTAACTCACCAGCTTGCCAAGCGCCTCTTTGTGCTCACGCAGCTTGTTACCGATCTCTCGTACAACCTCACCTCGTTTCGGTGCCGGTACGGTGCGCCACACCTTGAATGCTTCCTGAGCGGTGCTTACCACTTGTTCGTAGTTGTCGGCAGTGGCCATGTTCACGGTCGCAATCAGGTTGCCGTCGGCTGGAGAGTAAATGTCGCGGGTAGTGTTATTTTCGCCGCCCCAGTTCAGGCCAGTGCTGTAGGCTGGGTTCAGTTCTTTTATACCTAGCTGCTGCAGCACATCGGCAATCGCCTTCGTCAATGGCAGTTCATCTATGGTCTGTTTCATAATTTTACCTGTGTTTTGGGTTAAAGGTGTTGTAACTGTGATCTACAGCAGCGAGCTGACAGGCAGACCGCTCTGCTGCATGAAGATAGGCCTTTTTTCTCTTCTATTAAAACAAAAAAGCTTCTGCCATGCATGGCAGAAGCTTTTTATGTCGTGGTTAGGTCTTAGCGCTTCCCGATCGGGTAGTAGGCTTTCAGACCGTCAGGGTATACACCCTCAATATAAACAATGCCGGTCTCAAAGTTCTTCAGGTGGCGCTCCACATCGGAAGGCACGTTCACCGCATACTTATCGATACGGGTAATGATGAAGCCGTCTTTCATTCCAGTGTCACGGAACTTGCTTTTGGCTACATTCGCGATCTTGGCGCCACCGTCTATACCTAGTTTGTTCATTTCCTGCTTGCTTACTGCCTCAAATGTAGCACCGTCAAATGTTACGGAGTTAGCTGTGCTACGCTTCGAAATCTCGGTACTGTTATTCAGGTTCTTCAGGGTTACATTGGCTGTGCGACTCTTGCCATCACGCAGGTATTCCACCTTCACTTTATCACCAGGACGGTAGCGGGCCACCTGCTCCAGCAACTGCGAAGAGCGAGCTACTTTCACATCGTTGATCGCTGTAATTACGTCACCATTACGAAGACCGGCTTCTTTGGCACCACCTTCTTCTACTTCAGCCAGGTACACACCATTGAGCGTGCTCAGGTTTTTCTCTTTCGCCAGGGCAGCATCAATTTCCTGAATGCGGGCACCTAACAGGGCACGCTGCACTTCGCCAAACTTGAGCAGGTCGTCTACTACCTTGCTTACAATAGCTGAAGGCACAGCAAAAGAGTAACCGGCAAAAGAGCCTGTCTGCGATGCAATGGCGGTGTTTATACCCACCAGGTCACCGTTCAGGTTTACCAGAGCTCCCCCACTATTACCCGGGTTCACAGCCGCATCTGTCTGGATAAATGACTCGATGCTCAGGTCGCGGTTTTGGGTAGTGCGCAGGATGTTAATGTTACGCCCCTTGGCACTCACGATACCTGCTGTTACTGTGGAGGTCAGGTTCATCGGGTTACCTACGGCCAGCACCCACTCCCCTACCTGCAGGTCGTCTGAGTTACCGTAGCGTATTACAGGCAATTTATCCGCGTTGATCTTTAACAGAGCCAAATCAGTGGTAGGATCGGTACCAACAAGCGTGGCTTCAAACTTACGCTTGTCGTCCAGTGTCACTTCTATCTTGTCGGCACGGTCGATTACGTGGTTGTTGGTCACGATGTAGCCGTTCGAGGCGATGATCACGCCGGAGCCGGAACCCATCTGAGGGCCACGTGGCACGCGCTCTCCAAAGCCGTCGCCAAAGAACTCACGCAGAAACGGGTCCATGGGCGTATTGCTGCGTTGTGCCGTGCGTGCACTGTACTCGGTCATCACGTGTACCACGGCAGGTGTAGTTACCTGGGCTGCTTTTATAAAATTAAGACCTTCCGGCACGATCACATCGCTGCTGCGCATATCGCTCGTGTAGCGTACGGTTGGGTACTGCTGTTGAGTCTCTACTCCCTGCGGACTATCATTCTCCAGCAACTTATAGCTGCCTACTGCCACACCGCCGCCCATCAGCGCCGAAAGTGTGAGGCCAACAATAAACTGTTTCGTCTTCATGTATTGAACTCCTCCTGATTGGTGAATATCTAATATTAAGAATTATATATATAACAAACCTATAACGCTAATATACTATACGGTGGTATACAAGGTCAAGGCAATTCGCATTCTTTAACATTTCTATAACAAAAAAGAGGCCAGTTTAGGTGGCCTCTTTTCTGTGTGATGTTCTCTTATTTATCTTTGCCGTTCTCAGAGGCTGTGGCTGCCACACGCTTTTGTTTCGCTGGCTGCTTCGCTTCTTCCCCGCCTGAGATCGTGATCTGGCGCTTCATAGTTTTCTGCTCGTCTTTTGGCACGTTCACCACGAGCACGCCGTCCTGCAGTTGTGCAGAGATCTTGTCTGCGTCTACATTGTCAGGCAGATAGAAAGAGCGGGAGAAAGTACCATACTGGGTTTCCAGCATCTGGTAGCGACGGCCTTCTTCTTTCTTCTCGAAGCGGCGCTCACCTGAAATGGTCAGCTTGCCTTCCTGAAAATCAATGGCAATGTCCTCTTTGCGAATACCAGGCAGGGCTACTTCAATTTCATAACCGTTCTCAGTTTCGCAGGCATCAACATGTGGCGTAAAACCAGCGAAGCCCCTGGAGTTTACAGACTCGTTGAAGAATCTGTCTAGCATTGAGCTGAAAGTCTGAGGCATGTCATCCTGCATGCCATTATATTTTCTAAGTACCATAAAACCTCCTTTTTTTAAGTTTTTGTTTTCACTTACAATCAGGATATAGCCAAAAGTTTGCCAAGCGTTTTATTTTATAAAATCATGAAATAATGTCATTTAATAAGTCGCTTAAAACTGACGTGCCTGTCAATTTTTCAGAGATCTAATAGGTATAGCTGCCTGTAGAAACTGCTCTATTGATAGTGTACTTCAGTTCTAAACCAAAGACGGGTGAAATGCGGTTGCGCTTCGTGGTATAACCCGGCTCAACCAAAACCCCGTCTTCGTCATATTTTGGCCCTAACTCTACAAAGTAGTAATCGGTCTGACGGAGGAAGTAAGGCGTGACACGAAACCGCTCGCTAATCTCGTAAGTGGCGTCCAATCTGAGACGGGTGCGGTCGATGGTGCGTATCAACAATTCGTTTGTTTCTTCGCCGAACTCCTTCACCACAAACATCTCGTAAGAAAGTGACGGCGTGATGAAGCGCTGCCCCAGCGGAAGGCGCTTGCCCAACTCTGCCATCAGCCTGAACCGTGCGAAAGGGTCGCGCCGCTCCTGGTTCACGTAATCGAGCATCAGCTGTTTGTTGAAATATAAGCCCTTGATGTTACCGGCATGGCGGATAAAAGCCGAGGTAAAGTTACTTGTAGGCATATCTTCTTTGGCATAGCGGAACATGGCACCTGCCAACCAATGGTCGTTAAAGGCATGCTCATAGCCCAACGTGAACTCAATCCGCTCAAAACTGCCCACGCCATTGTAGCGCTCGTCGGTGTTGATGCGGTACTGGTTCTGAAGAAACAGCAGACCGCTCTCCCCTAGCCCATAACTCAGTTGCAATTCAGGCCAGATGGCGGTAGGCGCTTTTATTTTGCTTTGGGCCTTGCTCAGAATCGGCAGTGCTGCCAATGCAAGTATCAGGTATAGCTTTCTCATAAATATTATAGATTATCAGCTGCCAGTTCCTGCACGGCTATCCAGGCCATCAGCCCGATGCCGGTTTCCAGTGCTGCTTCGTCAATGTCAAATGTTGGGGTATGCACACCCGAAGTGATGCCTCGCTCCTCATTGCGGGTACCCAATCGGTAGAAGCAGGCAGCCACTTCCTGTGAGTAATAGGCAAAGTCCTCGGCTCCCATCCACAGGTCAAGGTCTACGACATTATCCGCTCCCAGGTATAGCGCTGCTGCCTCACGGGCACGACCGGTCAGGTCAGGGTCGTTCTTCAGGAAAGGGTAGCCAAACTTGATGTCGATGTCGCAACTGCCTCCCATGCTTTCGCAGAGTCCCTCGGCCAGTTTGCGTATACGGCTGTGCGCCTCTTTGCGCCATACCTCATCCATCGTCCGGAAAGTACCTTCCACCTTCACTTCATTCGGAATCACATTCGTTGCTCCCAAGGCCTCTACTTTGCCAAAGGAAAGCACCGTTGGCACCTTAGGGCTGGCATGCCGGCTCACGATTTGCTGCAGCGCCACGATCAGGTGCGAGGTGATCAGCACAGGATCTACGTTGAGTTCCGGAAGCGCCGCATGGCCGCCTTTGCCTTTTACCGTGATGTAGATTTCGTCGGCACTGGCCATGTACATACCTGACCGGAAGCCAACTTTGCCGGCCGGCAGCATCGGGAAAACGTGCTGGCCGATTATACCTGCTGGTGCTGGTTGTTGCAGCACACCTTCTTTGATCATAATGGAAGCACCTCCAGGGAATTTCTCTTCTCCCGGTTGGAAAATCAATTTTACGGTGCCTTCAAATTCATTGCGTACCTCCTGCAGAATACGGGCAGCTCCCAACAAAGAAGCCGTGTGTACATCGTGCCCGCAGGCATGCATCACACCCTCGTTCTTCGATTTGTAATCTACGGCATTCTGCTCAGTGATCGGAAGCGCATCCAGGTCTGCCCGCAGGGCGATTGTTTTGCTCTCTGGGTTTCGTCCTTCGATCATGGCTACCACTCCGGTGTTAGCCATGCGGGTAGTTTCCAGCCCATAGCTTTGCAGCACCTGCTCCACATAAGCAGCCGTATTGTGCTCTTCAAAAGAAAGCTCCGGGTTGGCATGGATATGCCGGCGTATACCTACTGTGTCCTGGGTATAGGTTGTGGCCAGCTCTTTTATTTTCTGTGCTAATTGATTCATGTAAGTAATAGGGCAACAGACCATTGGCGGTCCTGGTATCTTCTGTCAAATATAAAAAGAAAAACGTTGCAGCCGCCTGAGCAACTGCAACGCTGTATACCTGTAGCGGGTCGCTATACCTTAGTTTTTAGGAATATTGATCTGCTCCTGCACAATGTGGGCGTTGGGTATCAGGTCACTGATCTGATTGAGCACCTGCTGCGCCTCCATACGGGTGAAATAGTCGCCTATCTTGAGTCTGAAGTTTGGCTGCTGATAGGTCAGGTAGTCCTTCTCCTCCGGCACGCGGGCGATGATCGCTTTGCGCAGGTCCATCACGGTCTGGCGCTCTGAACCATTGTAGGCTAGTATGCGATAGCCCTGTGCATAGCGTATGTTCTTGTTCACGCTGGCCACCGAATCCATCAACACGGCTACCTTGGCATTGGCGTGGTTAGTCGGTTCTACCCTGGCAGCTGCCGGGGCATTGGCCGCATCGGCCGGGTAAGTCGGACGGTATACGCTGATGTCATCTACTACACGGGCACTGGTGGTTCTGTCAGGTGAGCTGGTGCGGGCCTCTGCTGACGGCTTGCAGGCCGATGATACTATCAGGGCAATAATAAAAAGAAAACTAAGCGCTCTGTTCATGCTTCACAATTTGGATACTGGCAGAGCAACCTAACCGGTCGGCTCCCGCCTCAATTAACGCCAGGGCATCGGCGTATGTTTTAATGCCACCCGATGCTTTTATTTTGATATGGCTCGGCAGCACGCGGCGCATCAGCTGCACGTCTTCCACCCGGGCACCACCTGATGCAAAACCTGTTGAGGTTTTCACGAAGTCCACACCTGCCGCCGCGCATATCTCACAGGCTTTGGTGATTTCGTCCTGCGAAAGTAAGGCCGTCTCGATGATCACTTTCAGTTCCGCCTCTTTCAGGTGGCAGAAGTTCGCCAGGTCACTCAGCTCGTTCTGTATCTCGCTATACCTGCCAGATTTAAAGAACGAGACATTCATCACGACATCAATCTCGTTGGCTCCATCGGCTATAGCCTGGTGCGTTTCCAGAAACTTTACTTTCGGATGCTGGTAACCCAACGGAAAGCCTACCACTGTGGCCACTTTCACTCTTGCGCCTGGTCCCAGTTGCTCGGCAGCTGCCTGCACATAGCATGGTGGCACGCACACTGCCGCAAAACCGTAGCTGCGGGCCTCGTCACACAATTGCATCACCTGCTCGGCTGTTGCATCAGGTCGCAGAATGGTGTGGTCTATATAAGTAGCTAATTCTTCTCCTGACATAATTCTTGACAAAAGATGTTTTAAACAAAGACAAAGGATATAAAGCCGGGCTATGCACCCGCTCTTATATCCTTTGCTTTCAGATGATCATATAAAAGAATAGCCGCCAGACTTTTCAGAAGGCGGCTATCTGGGATTAGTCTTCAATCAGTACGCAGCGGTTGTGGAGCAAATCCTCCTCTACCGTTTTGAACTTCACGTCCTTTAGCACACGGCCATCGTTGTACTGCACACTTACGCGGTCGTTACGACCGGCCACTTTTTGTGAGTGGGCAGGCATCACCTTCTCTGGTTCCGGTGCGTGCATCGGGCTGCTGTTTTGCTCCAGCGAAGAGTGTACTTCCTCTTTCTGCTCATGCAATACCGGCGGCTTTGGCATTTGCGGCGGGCGCGGCTCTTGCACTTGCTCCGGCGCCTGTACTGGTATGTAAGCATGGAACAGGAAGGATACCGTCTCCTCGTTTACCTTGCCGATCATACGCTTGAACAACTCAAAAGACTCAAACTTGTAAATCAAGAGCGGGTCTTTCTGTTCGTACACGGCGTTCTGCACTACTTGCTTTAGGTCGTCCATCTGGCGCAGGTGGTCGGTCCAGGCCTGGTCGATCGTACCCAGCGTAATGATCTTCTCCATGGCACGGATCAGCTCCATGGCATGCGACTCGTACGTCTTGGTCAGGTTCGCCACGGCGGCCAACTGGCGCTTGCCGTCTGTAAATGGCACGGCTACGTTCTCGATCATCGGTCCGCGGTTCAGGTGGATGTTCTCGATAATCGGGAATGCCTGCTCGGCTATCTGCTTGTTCTTAGTCAGGTAATGGTTCAGGGCCTCGTTGTATAGACGCTCTGCCAATTGATTGGCCTGACCAGACTTAAACTCATCTTCTGTGATGCTGGTATTGATACCGAATACACGGATGATGTTCAGCTGGAAGTTGTCGTAGTCAGCGGTGTTCTTGTAGTTCACCACCATGTCTTCGCTGATATCATAGATCATGTTCCAGATATCGAGCTCCAGACGCTCTCCGTACAGAGCATTGCGGCGGCGCTTGTACACCACTTCACGCTGGGCGTTCATCACGTCGTCGTACTCGAGCAGGCGCTTACGCTGTCCGAAGTTGTTTTCTTCCACTTTCTTCTGCGCACGCTCAATCGAGTTGGTAATCATCGAGTGCTGAATCACTTCGCCTTCTTCCAGACCCATGCGGTCCATGAGGCGGGCGATACGGTCAGAACCGAACAGACGCATCAGGTTATCCTCGAGCGACACGAAGAACTGCGAAGAACCTGGGTCACCCTGACGACCGGCACGACCACGCAACTGGCGGTCAACGCGGCGGGACTCGTGGCGCTCTGTACCGATGATGGCCAGACCACCCGCTGCTTTCGATTCAGGAGCCAACTTGATGTCGGTACCGCGACCTGCCATGTTCGTAGCAATGGTTACTGTGCCTGGCTTACCAGCCTCAGCTACAATCTCGGCTTCGCGCTGGTGCTGTTTGGCGTTCAGCACTTGGTGCTTAATCTTACGCAGTGTGAGCATACGGCTCAGGAGCTCAGATATTTCCACTGATGTGGTACCCACCAGCACAGGGCGTCCAGCTTCTGTGAGCTGCACAATCTCATCAGCTACGGCGTTGTATTTCTCACGCGTGGTTTTGTATACCTTGTCGTGCTCGTCTTTTCTGGCGATTACACGGTTGGTAGGTATAACTACCACGTCCAGTTTGTAGATGTCCCAGAATTCGCCTGCTTCAGTCTCGGCTGTACCCGTCATACCTGACAGTTTGTGGTACATACGGAAGTAGTTCTGCAGCGTCACGGTGGCGTAGGTCTGCGTGGCATCCTCTACTTTCACGTTCTCTTTCGCTTCGATGGCCTGGTGCAGACCATCCGAGTAGCGACGTCCTTCCATCACACGACCTGTTTGCTCATCAACGATCTTCACCTTGTTGTCCGGCGTCACAATGTATTCCGTGTCTTTCTCGAACAAGGTATAGGCCTTGAGTAACTGGTTAATGGTATGCACACGCTTGGTCTTCTCCTGGAAGTCAGCGATCAGTTTTTCTTTGGCGTGAAGCGTTTCTTCTTCGTTCAGCGAGGTGTTGTTCTCGATGTTGGCGATTTCCGTTCCGATATCCGGGAGGATAAACAGCTGCGGATCTTCGCCCTGACCAGTGATCAGGTCAATGCCCTTTTCAGTCAGTTCGATCTGGTTGTGCTTCTCGTCAATGGTGAAGTAAAGCGGCTCGTCGGCCTCTGGCATCATGCGCGAGTTGTCCTGCAGGTAGTAGTTCTCTACCTTCTGCATGATAGCGCGGTTACCCGTTTCGCTCAGGAACTTGATCAATGGCTTGCTCTTAGGCAAACCACGGTAGGCGCGGAACAAAGCCAGACCACCGTCCTGTGTATTTCCTTCTTTGATCAGGCGTTTAGCCTCTGTCAGGAAGTTCATCACTACTTTGCGCTGTGCGTCTACGAGTGTAGCGATGCGTGGCTTCAGCTGGTAGAACTCGTGCTCATCGCCACGTGGCACCGGACCGGAAATGATCAATGGTGTACGGGCATCGTCAATCAACACGGAGTCCACCTCATCGACCATGGCGTAGTGGTGCTTGCGCTGTACGAGGTCTTTGGTTTCGCGTGACATGTTGTCGCGCAGGTAGTCGAAGCCGAATTCGTTGTTGGTACCGTAGGTGATGTCCGCACGATAGGCGTTGCGGCGGGCTTCAGAGTTAGGCTGGTGCTTGTCGATGCAGTCGATGGTGATACCATGGAACTCGAACAAAGGCGCCATCCACTCAGAGTCACGACGGGCCAGGTAGTCGTTTACGGTTACCACGTGCACACCGCGCTTCGAAAGGGCATTCAGGAAGGCAGGCAGCGTTGCTACCAGTGTTTTACCTTCACCTGTGGCCATCTCGGCGATTTTACCCTGGTGCAGCACGATACCACCAATCAACTGCACATCATAATGCAGCATTTCCCATGTGATCTCGTTGCCGGCAGCCATCCACTTATTAGCCCATATAGCTTTGTCGCCGTCGATCTGCACGTTTGGTTTGCGGGCTGACAGTTCGCGGTCCATGTCGTTGGCGGTTACCACCAACTGACCGTTCTCTTTCCAGCGACGGGCAGTTTCTTTAACAATGGCAAAACCGACAGGCAGTACTTCCATCAGCACTACCTCCAGTTCTTTATTGCGGTCCTTTTCCAGTTCGTCGATCTCTGAGAAAATATTCTCTTTCTGCACGATGTTCAGCTCCGGCTCATCGGCCACACGCTTGTGCAGAGCAGCTATCTTTTCGTCGATCGGCTTAAGGCGCTCGTCAATGATCCCCTTGATCTCGAGTGTCTTCTGACGAAGCTGGTCGTCGGTGAGGCTATTAAGCTTTGCGTACTCCTCGTTAATTTTGGATACGTAAGGCACTACCTCCTTTATATCTCTGTCGGACTTGGTTCCGAATAGTTTCGCAACGGTTTTACCGAAAAAATCAAACATCTGTATTTGTTATTCTTAAATGAAATCCTGCGTTTGCAATATCGTCAAAAATAAGCTGTTTTTCTGATATATCTAAGGCAATGCACTAAAACAATACCAGAATGACAGCTGCATGGCGTTTCTGCCATATTTGCCGATAGGCTATACATATTTCCTCAACAAAGCTCAGGCAGTGTAAATTCCTGTGTCAGAAAGGGAAAGTAGTAAGATGAGTTGTGGCATTGTGACAGGATGAAGGTTGTTTCGTTTAGTCAATCGAGTAAGCCTCCGCGCTTTTGTCTGCTATTATAAGGGCGTGGAGCCTATGGTCCGGGTATAGCTATGGCACTATTGCAGGTATAGCAACCCGCTTTGTAGCTTCGCCTGTGCGGCTGGCACCGTATGTCCTGGCCGGACGGGCCTTACTTTTTTCCTTGATGAAAAAAGTAAGCAAAAAAATCAAGACGCTCCAAACTCGCTGAACGCTCGAACAGTGGAGCGCCGCAAAGCGCACATGGCACCTTTGTTTATTGCATAGTTTAACGTGAGTTAGTCTTGCTATACCTGTCAATGTTATGTGACAGATACTACAAGGCTTATACTTGAAAATTAGTAATGGCAGAAATTCCCCTCTCGGGGTAGGGGCCCTCGAAAAGGAAGCAGCAGGGGTGGGTTAACAGTATACATTTACAGCTACTATAGTTATACCTACCGGCTAGTAGTTATTTACTCCAGTAGTTATTTACTACATCGCTTACACCTGAGGATTGGTATTGGCTGCAAAGTCCTCCTTGGGGGCAGGGGGATGACAATCATGCACGAAAATCCTGTTGATCCTGATTCAGACAGGAAACACCCGCTGCATCTCAACCACATTATCCCAAGTCCCATCGGACCTATGCAGCCAATCCCGGCGCATACCTACCTCCTCGAAACCGGCATTTTTGAAAAGCTTGATGCTGCTATGGTTGCTGGCGGTAATGCTGCAGTATACCTGATGCAGTTGCAGGGTGTGCTGGCAGTAATCAAGCAAGAGATTTAACGCTTCGGAGGCGTGGCCTTTGCCGCGATACTGGGCCGACACTACAATGCCTATACCTGCGCGGCTGTGCAGTGGGTCGAAGTCGAAGAGGTCGATGGCGCCGATGGGCTCCTGTGCCTGGTTGCAGATGACCAGTCGGAGCTGCTTGACGGTATAGATATCGAGGGTGGCATTCTCGAGGTATTGCTCCAGCACAAACTTACTGTAGGGAGTAAGCGTGTTGCCCACATGCCATGTGGAGGTATCGTTTTCTAAGGTATAGAGAAAATCCAGGTCGGTGGGCTCGAGCGCCCGTAGGTAGGTATGTTCGGAACGGAGAAACATCTATTATACCTTCTCCGGAACCGGCACCGTACCTGTGAACACCAATTTAGCGGGGCCGATCAGGTAAATGTAGCGGAAACCCATACCGTCCTGCTCAAAAGCTACTTTCAGATTACCACCAGGTGTCTTAACCGAAACAGGGCTTCCCATACCTGTCAATCCGGCCACAAGCGCGCAAGCCGTTACGCCGGTGCCGCAAGACAGAGTTTCGTCTTCCACGCCACGTTCATAGGTACGCACATAGATTTCATTATCAGAAAGGCGCTGCACAAAGTTAACGTTGGTGCCTACTGCGTTGAAGCGGGGGCTATACCTAACCAGATGGCCTTCGGCATACACATCCAGGTTATCGACATTCTCCACGAAACGCACATAATGCGGCGAACCGGTATTGAGGTAAAAGTCATCTTCGATGCGCTCTACTCCTACCACATCAGTCATCTTTAGCTGAATTTCTTCGCGCTCGATCGTAGCCTGGTGCTCACCATCGGCAGCCAGAAAATAAGCCACGTCTTCGATTACACCCAACTGTTTGGCAAAGCGAACCGTGCAACGGGCACCGTTTCCGCACATAGATCCCAGTCGACCATCGGCATTGTAGTACACCATCTCGAAGTCGTAGTCGTCGTGGTTTTGCAGCAGGATCAGACCGTCAGCGCCTATACCTGTGCGGCGGTTGCAGAGGCTTTTGATCAGTTGCTCGTCAGTTGCCGGGAAGGTCAGCTTCCGGTTGTCGATCATCACGAAATCGTTGCCAGTGCCCTGGTATTTGTAAAAGCTAAGTGCCATATAGTAGAAACATTTAATCCGGCGCTTGCGTGCAATTTTCAGGCACGGCATATAATTCGTAATTTGCCAACCTTACACAGCCGGATATAAACAGCAAATATATGTATTCCTTTTTAACAACAGAAAACTGGTCTGACTACGAACTCGTTGACTCAGGTAATTTTGAAAAGCTGGAGCGCTTTGGCCAGTACTATGTGGCACGCCCCGAGCCGCAGGCCATCTGGGACAAACACCTGCCCGAATCGGAGTGGCAGCGCATGGCGAATGCCGTATTTACCCGCGATAAAGGTAGCCAGGAAAAAGGTCAGTGGAAGCTCAAAAAAGGAATGCCGGAGCAGTGGTATATCGATTACCAGTACAGCGACATGAAGCTGCGCTTTCGCCTGGGCCTGTCTTCGTTTAAGCACGTGGGCCTGTTTCCGGAGCAGGATAGCAATTGGAAATTCATCTACAACAAAACCCGCTCACTGAAGACTAAAACGCCAAAGGTGCTCAACATGTTTGCCTATACCGGTGCTGCTACTCTAGCTGCCAAAGCCGCCGGTGCCGATGTCACTCACCTCGACTCGGTGAAGCAAGTGAACTTCTGGGCACGCGACAACATGGAGGCCAGCGGCCTCGACAATGTGCGTTGGATCGTGGAAGACGCCATGAAGTACGCTCGCCGTGAAGTGAAGCGCGGCAACACCTACAACGGCATCATTCTCGACCCTCCCGCCTACGGCCGTGGCCCAAACGGTGAGAAGTGGCAACTGGAAAATGAGCTGAACGATCTCATCAAACTCTGCCACCAGATGCTCGACAAAACCGACTACTTTCTTGTGATCAACCTCTACTCCCTCGGCTTCTCGGCCTTGATTCTGGATAACCTGATGCGTTTGACTTTTGGGGAGCAGATTAAGAATGAAGAGTTAGGCGAGATATACCTGCACGACAGAGGTGAGCGGAAATTACCTCTAGGGACTTTCTTTCGGTTTAGTTCGGAGGGGTAGTAGGTAAAGACTTTGAATATGCTTACGAAAAGATTCAATTTCTCCTTCTTGTTAGTCCTAGTAGTGCTATTAAATAGCAGATGTAGTAACAATGAACAAAGAGTTGTTACATACTATTTTGATGATGGGAATATTGAAGCAGAGGTGCATATAAAAGGTAATAAATTAAATGGCCCAGCTAAATACTACTATCCAAATGGTAAGCAAAAGGAGCTAATACCTTATGTTAATGGAAAATTAGAAGGCGAAGGCCGTGAATACTTTGAGGATGGCAGTTTGAAATCAGCAAGAAATTACATGAATGATGAATTGCACGGTTGGGTAATGGATTATGACGAAGTGGAAATTTTAAGAAACAGGACGAAGTATAGCAACGGAAGAATAGTATTTAATGTCTCTTTCTATCCAAATGGAGATACCTCAGCTATACATGAGAACGGACGAACATTCATATTCTTTGAAACCGGAAAGGTAAAACACGTTCTTTGTGCTACTGAAACGGAAGTTTTTAGTGCGGTACAGTTTAACGATAATGGAGATATTATAAAGAGAGAGGGCCAACTAGATTGCCTTACCAGTAGAGATTCTCTACTAATAGAAACCCATTACCCGGGCTGGTGTAAAAAGGAAGCTATTTAGCTTCACTAAAATAATTTTACTTCAAACTGAAAAACACTTTATTAGCACATCGCTAAATGGTGAGCCGATTTATATTATCATTTACGAGGTTTCCTTAAATACATACTCGCTACCTATAACAAATATGATTCTACTAAAAGGGGGATTATCGATCGGCATGCTGTCTGCTTTTCTAGGGGCATTCGTAGGCGCAGTGGCAGTTTTCATTTGGTCACACATCTATGCGACCAAAACCCCATTTTATTATATGAGTTATACTAGCTACTCGGTGATACAGAAAGTTCTCGTATATCTGTTCTTTCTGCTATTTGCTCTTATATCCGCAATAGTAGCTTTTTATATTCTTTTGTTCTCGATTGCGGCCATTTTCGCCTCTTTTGATAATATTTAATGAGAAACTTACCCTCCCCTATGACCAAACGCCTCGCACTCATCGACATGGGCACCAACACCTTTCACCTTCTCATTACAGAAGTAGATGAAAATGGGAACCGTACAGACTTTGTGAAAACCAAGCTGCCGGTACGACTCGGGCAGGGCGGCATCAGCAAAGGCACCATTGCGCCGGAGTCGTACGAGCGGGCTATGAAAACACTGAAGGATTTCCGCAGGCAGATCGACGAGTACAACGTGGAGACGGTGCGGGCCATGGCGACCAGCATGGTGCGCAACGCCAGCAACGGTGAGGATTTCATCAAAGACATTTACAAGCAGACCGATATACAGGTAGAGATAATAGACGGTGGCCGGGAAGCTGAACTGATCTATTACGGTGTGCGCTCGGCCGGTGTGCTCGACGGTCAGACCTCTCTGATCATGGATATCGGCGGGGGTAGTGTGGAGTTTATCATCTGCAATGACCAAGAGATCTTCTGGAAACAAAGCTTTGAAGTGGGTGCACAGCGACTCATGGATAAGTTCTTCACCGCCGATCCTATACCTGATGCGCAGGTAGCTGCCGAGAAACAATTCCTAGCAGAGCAGCTGCAGCCGCTCACTAAGGCTGTGGAAAGGTATACGCCTGCCCGACTGGTAGGCGCATCCGGCACTTTCGACACCCTTTGTGACATCGATGCGTTGAGCCGCGGCGACAATGCCCGACAACTTTCGCAGCCTGCCACTGCTGCCTTGCAGGTCTCTGACTTCTACAAGATATACCAGGAACTGCTGCACAAAACCCACGACGAACGCCTGGCTATACCAGGTATGCTGGAGATGCGGGTTGATATGATCGTGCTGGCGAGTATCCTGGTGGATTTCGTGTTGGAGACCTATAATCTGAAAGAGATTAGGGTGTCGGCTTACGCCCTGAAAGAAGGGGTACTGCAAAAGGTGCTGCAGGAAGAGGGCTTCAACAACGCTTAAATAAGAACGCATCTCAGATTATACTTACCACCATGGTTCCTGAACGATTATTCCAGATCAGCTTCATGCTTTCGCTGGTCATGCTGCTCTCCGGCTGCAACGACCATGACAATGAAACTTCACCTTTGGCTAACCAGACTATACATGGCAAGACCATACATGTAGGAGAAGGTACTGCTTACAGTTGGGCTACTTTTGATGAAGCCGGAAATCCCGCTGCTGTCGGGGTACGCATCTCGGAACAGGCCGTTAATACGCTCCCTCAACAAGACAACTCCGAAGGGCACGGACACATGATCTACTACGAAATGGAGCTTCCGGAAGAGATCATGCAACAGACGCCTTTCAAGCATATCGTGATGGACTGGAACCCGATGGGGCACCCGCCTGCGCTGTACGAGTTGCCTCACTTTGATGCGCACTTTTACATGATCTCGTCGGCAGAGCGCAAGGCAATCGGCGACGAAGCTAGCGATCCTAAACTAATGATAGAACCTGCTCCACGCTACCTGCCAGCAGACTATATTGATGTGCAGGTGAACGTACCGCAAATGGGCAAGCACTGGGTAGACCGGTATAGCCCGGAGTTGAATGGTGAGAAATTCACCCAGACCATGATCTATGGCTCTTATGATGGCCGCGTCATCTTTTTTGAGCCGATGTACACGGTGGAGTACCTGCAGTCGAAGCCTGATGATACTTTTGACCTGAAGCAGCCAGAAGAGTTTCAGCAAAAAGGCCTCTACTACCCTACCCGCTACGGCTTCCGCTATGATGCAGAAAAGAAGGAGTATGTGATCTGGCTCGATAACATGCAGCTGAAATAAGATGCTATACCTCTCTGGAAACAAAAAAGCCTGCTGTTCAAGCAGGCTTTTTTGTTGTTGATGGTACCCTTCGGCTATACATCGAAGCTTATAAGAAGCTTAGCCCTTCGCCAGTTTCTTGCGCTCCTTTTCGTAAGCCTTACCTAGATGCTTCAGTTTTTTGTCACCTTGGGTATAAGAAGCTGCCATCACCTTGGCCGTTTCGGTCTGACCGCTAGTTACGTCTTTTATAGCTAACTGTATACCTAGCTGTTGCTGTGTTTTCTTGGTTTTGCCTTTAGAATAGCCCCTGTCGAGCAGGTTAGTGAGCAGCTGCAGAGCCGCTTTTTCTTGCCGGTTGCCCGTGAAATGATCTACTACAGTTGCGGTGAAGGCCAGCTTGCTTTGCTCCCGTGCAAAGTTGTAGAGCGAGATGTGATCCAGCCCAAAGCGAGCAATTGACTTGCTCAGGTAGTGCTGCTCGGCATCATTATACCTTTGTATGGCATCGGTATAGCGACCAGTCGCCACCATGCGATTTGCCTCTTCGAGCATACGCTGGTAAGCAACAGCATCGGCAATAGTGGCACGCCCATCTTCTGCCTTAAACGTGGCGATGGTGCAAGTTGCTTTCGCACCTGCTGCGTTGAGGGCAGCCTGATAGGCCTGATCGGCTGCGATGAATTTCTTCTCGCTCACCAATGCTTTCGCATTTTGGTAATGACGGTCATAATCAGCCTGCACATTCAGACATTCCTGCGTAAAAATGCGATCACGTAGCTCGATGTACTTGGCCTGTACCTCGGTGTCACGCTCCAGGGCATAACGGCTGCGCATATTTTCAGCTGAACTGGCCACTGCTCTGGCATCGCTCAACCGGTTGCTCATGGCCAGGGTATAACCATCTGCAAGCTGACTTAGCAGCACCGGTTTGGCAGCCTGCTGCAGCAAGTTACTTAGCTCACGCACAGGCTGAAAGGTATAGCCCTGCTCCAGCGCCAAGGCCAACTCAAATTGCTCCAGTGCATAGCGGTAGTCTTTTGACTTAATAGCTTGCCGTCCTTTGTCGATGTGCTGCACATAGTACTGGTACTTCACTTGCCCCTGTAACTCGGCAGCTTCAGTGGCATCGTGCAGCAGGTAGTCGTACTGGCGTTGGAAGGTATAGGCATCATCTGCCATCTGCTCAGCTTGTGCCAGATCGCCACGGCTCAGAGAGCGCTTGCCCTCCTCTACCATGCTGCGATAATAGCCATACACGGCGCGGCCTTCTCCGTCATTCAGCGCAGGCATGTTGCAACGCAATCCGCCCAGGGTGCTGCACAGGGCGCGGGCATCGGCATAGGCAGCTACGGCACTACGGTAGTCGCCGCGGCTGTTGTGGGCATGGCCTTCTGCCATGAACGAACTGTAGATGTCGTGCGCCAGCCCCAGCGCCATCTGCTGAGTCTCAGGGTCTACCCGCATCTGGGTAAGGATGTCGCGGGTGCGGCCGGCAGCCTCGTGCACGTTGCCGCTCATAAAGTCCAGACGGGCCAGTTGCAGGTGTGCAGGTGCAAAACGTGGGTTCACCTCCAACGACTTTACAAAGTAAGTGCTGGCAGCCGCCAGGTTGTTGCGGGCCATCAGACTGATGCCTCTGTTATAAAACTGCTGGTCAAGGGTAGCCAGGGTATGGTTCACCGCTTTGCGACGCTCTTTCAATAACTGGTTTACTTGGTTCGCCTTAGCAGTATAGCGCTGCGGATCGTACTGGTTCAGGCTCAGTTTATCAGAAAAACGCTTGTTCTGCAGCTTCTTCAGCATTTCTTCCATATCGCTTAGACGCTGATCCTGCTGCTTAATGCGGTCCACATCGTCGTGCTTGATCAGGGCGACATCCTGCAGCATTTTGTTCAGGGTGGCATCGGCTGCATAATATTCTTTGATCAGACTGATCCGCTCCTCCAGTTCCTGGACATCGGCATGGGTATACATCAACTCCAGTCCTTCCACTTTCAAGGTATAGCCTTGGCTGTTGGCGGTGTCTGGCACGGTGGTTCCCAGGGCCACGATGCCATTTGGCTTTAGGTTCAGGGCAGGAAGGCTAAAGCGCTTTACTTCTTTCTGCTGGCTGTTGAGCAAACGTACCGTCATCCTGGTCTGCTCCGGCAAGAGCACGCTGCCCAGGTCAAAGCCACGGTAATGCAAATCGCCGCTCACGCCTATTTGCTGCAGCTGTACCTTGATCTGCAATTGATCACCGGCTTTGGCAATGCGTGCCTGCTGCTCCAGTCTTACTACAAACTCAGGCTTGCGGCTCGGGCGCCCGCCGGATTTGCTGGTAGTCGTGCCTCCTTCGGTTAGCAACTGTATCAGCTTGTTGCTGTTTACCTGACTGCTGCTGCCAGCCGCCTCCTGCTTGATCAGGAAAGAGACAGGTATAGCTTCATTAAACACGAGCCGGCTCTGTGCCTGTACTGCAACAGTCGCTGTGAGTATCCAGATCAGAAGTAATGCTCTTTTCATAGTCGTATTGTTTTAGCCTGTTTTGGCCAAGTCAAAATCCATTCCACTTTTCTACCAAACTCCGAAAGTATAGAAAAAAGGGTATATAAATGATGTTCAGAGGTATAATTTCCGTGAAGGACAATCGCATGAGGAATTGCGAGGCATTGGCCTGATATTTTTTTAATTTGCGGCACTAACAAGATTGCTATGTACCCATACCGACACCTCTTTGATTTCACCCGCGAGATTTTCCTGAACATCGGCTGCTCTTTGGAAGATGCCCAGCTAGCGACCCAGGTACTGCTGGAGGCTGACCTGCGCGGCGTAGACTCCCACGGCGTAGCCCGCCTGAGCGGCTACATTCGCCTTTGGGAAGCCGGCCGCATCAATCCGAAGCCAAACATCAGCATTGTCCACGAAACACCCAGCACCGCCACAGTAGACGGCGACGGCGGATTGGGCCTGGTGGTGGCGCCGCGTGCGATGGAGATTGCCATGAAGAAAGCAGAGAACGTAGGTTCGGGCTGGGTGTCGGTGCGCAACTCGAACCACTTCGGTATAGCGGGCTACCATGCCATGCAGGCCCTGCAGCACGACATGATCGGGATGGCCATGACCAATGCCAGCCCGCTAGTAGCACCAACGCACTCAACACAACGCATGCTGGGCACCAACCCGATTGCAGTAGCTGTGCCAACCAATGAGCAGCCTCCTTTTGTAGCTGACCTCGCCACCACCACTGCTGCTAACGGCAAGCTGGAAATACTCCAACGCAAGCAAAAGCAAACGCCAAGCGGCTGGGTACAGACGGCCATCGGATTGGGCTCTACCAACCCTTTTGAAGTACAGGCTGGCGGTGCACTGCTCCCGTTGGGCAGCACCAAAAACCGCGGTAGTCACAAAGGCTATGCGCTTGGCTCTATCGTCGATATTTTCTCAGGTGTGCTGTCGGGTGCCAACTATGGCCCGTGGGTACCGCCTTTCGTCAGCTTCCTCGCTCCTCCCGCCGACCCGGTGGGCCAAGGTATAGGGCACTTTTTCGGCGCTATGCGCATCGACGCCTTCCGCCCTGCCGACGAGTTCAAGCACCACATGGACAACTGGATCAATGCCTTCCGCAACGCCCAGGTAAAACGTGGCGAAAAAGCCGTGCTTATACCTGGCGACCCGGAGCGCATCATGACAGCCAGACGTCTCCAGAAAGGTATACCATTGTTGCCGCCTGTTGAGAAGGATTTGGCAGAGGTAGGCAAGAAGTTCGGTGTAAAATTCTAAGTCATGGCGACGGACAAAGGTATAGCCTTGTTTCGGCTATTAGGCTTAGGCTCCACAAGGCGCAGTATCCTGATGCTGGTGCTATCCTGGATCCTGAATGTAGCCTGGCTCGGGTTCAACTACTTTTGGCGGCTTGTTCCGGAATCAGTGCTGATTGCTATACCTGTGCTCCTGTTATTGTATGGACTAACTGCCCTGATCGCCTATGTGTATTGGGGTGTAAAAGGTGTACGGGAACAAGATGAACCATACGCCAGTGTCATGGTGGGGGTAATTGTCGCAATCACGCTGCTATACCTGAACTATACCTTACTTGACGCGCTGCTTTCGCTTAGTCGCTAACCCTAATTGCAAAACGTAGGCTTAGTGCAAGTATAAAACTACCTCTAACCGATGCTGGAGATCAAAATCGAAGATCCAAAGAATATCTGCCAAAACTTCTTGCCTATCTGTCAAGAAACTTAGCTGAAGGGAGTTTAAGTCTATGCTAAGCTGCTACCAAGATCCTTTCAGGATGACAAAATAGAGAGAAATAGTAACTACAAAAAGAGAAGAGCTGGCCATTACGGTCAGCTCTTCTCTTTTTACGGTATAGGCAACAGGTATAGCCTACTCTATTTTCTTGCCGGCCATAGCCTGTTTGATGGAGATCTGCATCACACGCTCTGCAAACGGGCTGGTCTGCTCTTCCAATGTGTCCACTGCTTTCAATATCTGATCTTTGTCGCCGCTTGGCAGCACGTCGCGCAGCTTTTTTAAGTTCTCCTGGGTCATCTTAATTTCTTCTTCTGTCAGGTGCTGACTGTTCTTCTCCAGGAAGCGTTCCACCTGGTACAGCATCTGCTCAGCCGTGGTGCGGGCTTCGATCACCATACGCGCCGACACATCCTCACGTGCGTGCGTAATAGAATCCATCAGCATCTGCTCTACCTGAGAGTCTGTCAAGCCATACTGTGGTTTCACTTCCACCTCCTGGCGTACTCCTGAGCGCAATTCAATCGCTTCTACTTTCAGAATACCATCTGCATTCAGAATAAAGTTTACGTCTACTTTCGGGAAGCCGGCTGGCATGGCCGGTATTCCTTTCAGGTCGAACTCAGCCAGTTTGCGGTTCTCCTTCACCAGATCACGCTCGCCCTGGTACACTGATATCTTCATGTTCACCTGACCGTCAATGGAAGTTGTGTACTGACGGCCGGCTTTGGTTGGGATCTTGGAGTTACGCGGGATAATGGAGTCCATCAGTCCGCCCATAGTCTCTATACCTAACGTAAGCGGCGTTACGTCTAGCAGCAGGATGTCTTTGCGGTTACCCGACAAGATATCGGCTTGAATGGCAGCACCGAGGGCCACTACTTCATCCGGGTTGAGGGTATTGTTGGCAGGCTTTCCGAAGAACTCCGACACCGTTTCGTATACCATCGGCACGCGTGTAGAGCCACCTACCATGATCACGGCATCGATCTGCTCCGGCTTCAGCTTGGCATCACCCATCGCCTGGCGGCAACTGTCAATAGTCTTGGCTACGATCGGGGCAATCAATTCCTCGAACTTGTGACGCGTAATACCGCATTCGATATCATTTACTTTGCTGGTATAGATCTGCTGCTGGCTCAATGCCTTTTTGGCCTCCTCTGCCTTCAAACGCAGCTCCTGCTGCAGGTTCTTGTCCTCGTTCAGCGTGTCTGCTACCAATTGGTTTTCCTGAATCCAGTAGTTGATGATAGCGCGATCCATGTCGTCGCCACCTAGATAGGTATCGCCGTGCGTTGAGAGCACTTCAAATATACCCTGGTGCAGACTCAGAATAGAAATATCAAATGTGCCACCACCCAGGTCGTAGACAGCGATCGTCTTTTCTTCAGAAGGATCTATACCTATACCGTAGGCAAGCGAAGCTGCTGTCGGCTCGTTCACGATGCGTAGCACTTCCAGTCCGGCAAGTTTACCCGCGTCACGCGTTGCTTGGCGCTGGGAATCGTTGAAGTAAGCTGGTACGGTGATCACTGCTCTATTCACAGGAGTTTTCAGAGCATGCTCGGCACGCTCACGGAGCTCTTTCAAAATCTCTGCCGACAACTCGATAGGCGAATAGAATTTATCTCCCGCCCTGATTTTCACCAGTCCTTCGCTGTCATCGTCGATGATTTTGTAACCAAAGTAATCTTTGTGCTCTCCAAGGTCTTTGTAAGATTTGCCCAGCAGGCGTTTCACTGAGTAAATGGTATTGGCCGGATCAGTAGTGAGGTATTCTTTTGCCTCATTGCCTACAATCGTCTCGCCGTTCTGGGTGAAGTGCACCACAGATGGCACAATGGTACCGCGACCGAGGTCGTTTATAGCTACCGGCTTTTTGGTTTCGGGATGTATATAGGCTACCAGGCTGTTGGTAGTCCCAAGGTCTATACCTACGATCACCTCTTCCTGCTGAAGGGCTCCCGTAGAAAGGTTTATCGCAACTTTTGCCATGTTCTTATACGTTAGTGAGGCCGCCCTCTACTGGGCAACGCTATACGCAAAGTTACGAAAAAATAAGGGGAGGTATGGGAATGGGCGTGCTTTATACCTGGTACATGGGCTTATACCTTTAATACAGCCAACGAAACAGGGTACGGATCGTGTGTAGCGTCTTTGCTAACCAGCCAGCAAACCCTGATCACGTGCAGTGCATTTAGGAAGTATAGAACCAGATAGACACCCAATACATACCACGAACCAGGAAAATGCATGATTTTCATCCAGGCAAAAAGCATGACCAGTGGATAGGTAACCAACGACCAGGTGATCTGAAAGTTTAGCAGGCTTATACCTTGCTCGTGCACGTGAAGCACTTTCTTTTTCTGTGTTATCCAGATGATCAGTGGGAAAATGAGATTCCCCAGCGGCATCAACAAGTAAGAAAGCACCGATAGATGCATTAGTAGTAATACACCTTTGTCTGGTTCCTTGCCGTAGTCATACACTTCCTCCACATCTACGTCTAGTGCCTGGCAGATGGACTGCAAGGTATAGCCGCGTGGTTCGCTTTCATTTTTCTCTATACGCTGCAAAGTGCGCAGGCTTATTCCCGCCTGCTCTGATAGTTCCTCTTGGCTCAGTCCTTTTCGCTTACGGATGTCCAGTATTTTCTGTCCCAACTGTTTCATAGTGTTTCTGTTTTTTGCTCAATGTTACAGCAAAAGTTGCTTTCGGGATAGCGGTATTACTATGTCATTCATATGACATTTGTGTCTAATGTACCTCAATGGGCTATATACAGAGAAAGCTGTTCGTCAAAACAGCTTTCTGCACATCCATCATTGGATCTGTATTCTTACTTCTCTTTCTTCGGCACAACGATAAACACATCCTCGCCCGGACGCTTCATCAGGTATTTCTCTCTGGCAAATTTTTCAAGCAGTTCCGGATTACCCATCAGTTCCTCACGATCCTGCTGTACCTCGGCCATTTTTTCCAGGTAGTACTCCTTATCCTTTTCTTTATCGCGCAACTCCCTGCTCATACGGTACTGCGTGATAAAGTCGTTGGAATCAAAGAAAAGCATCCATACCAGGAAGAGCATACCTGTAATGAAATAAAAACTGCGAACAAACTTAGGTATACGTTGAAGCATATATAGGAAACTATAGATATTATTCTGAGGGCTTTACACAAAAATAAGGGTGTGAGTCATAAACCCACACCCTTATCGGTAAAATATTTTCCAGATGTTCTTTAGAACTTCTTTCCAGGATAATAAGCCACTTCACCAAGCTCCTCCTCAATGCGAAGCAACTGGTTGTATTTGGCCATACGGTCAGAACGGGAAGCCGAACCTGTCTTGATCTGTCCAGTGTTAAGCGCTACTGCCAGGTCAGCAATCGTGTTGTCTTCTGTCTCTCCTGAGCGGTGTGACATTACACTCTTATAACCGTGACGCAGACCCAGATTAATGGCGTTGATCGTCTCAGTCAGCGTACCAATCTGGTTTACCTTAATCAGGATAGAGTTGGCTACGCCTTGGTCTATACCTTGCTGCAGACGTTTTACATTTGTTACAAACAGATCGTCACCTACCAGCTGTACCTTATTACCGATAGACTCAGTCAGCTCTTTCCAGCCTTTCCAGTCGTCTTCATCCATACCGTCTTCAATAGAAGCGATCGGATACTTCTCAGTCCACTCTTTCCAGTAGCTTACCATCTCAGAAGACGTCAGCTTATCGCCGGTAGACTTCTTGAAGGTATAGAGACCAGTAGATTTGTCGTAGAACTCAGAGCTAGCTGCATCCATGGCAATCATCATGTCGTCACCCGGCTTATAACCAGCTGCTTCGATGGCCTGCAGTACTACCTCGATTGCCTCCACGTTGGAAGCAATGTTTGGAGCAAATCCACCTTCATCACCTACGTTTGTCGAAAGACCCTTTTTCTTCAGCACGTTCTTCAGGTGATGGAACACTTCAGAGCCCATGCGAAGCGCTTCAGAGAAAGAAGGCGCACCAACTGGCATGATCATGAATTCCTGGAAGTCGATGGCGTTGTCAGCATGGCTACCACCGTTCAGGATGTTCATCATCGGAACGGGCAAGGTATTAGCATTAACACCACCCACGTAGCGGTATAATGGCATACCTAGCTCCTGAGCGGCTGCACGAGCTATAGCAAGCGATACACCAAGGATTGCGTTGGCGCCAAGGTTGGCTTTGTTGTCAGAACCATCCAGCTCGATCATGATCTTGTCTAGCAGGTTCTGCTCGAACACCGGAAACCCGACAAGCTCTTCAGCTATTTTCTCGTTTACATTTTGAACGGCCTGCAGTACACCTTTTCCCATGTACTTGCCTTTGTCACCGTCACGAAGTTCTACCGCCTCGTGCACACCCGTAGAAGCGCCAGATGGCACAGCAGCACGGCCTAATACGCCGTTTTCTGTAAACACATCAACTTCTACTGTTGGGTTGCCTCTTGAATCAAAGATCTGGCGGGCTTTAATATCTGTAATTAAGCTCATCGGTTTGTTTTTATATAGTTTTACTTGTTTTGCTCCAATAGCGTGATAAAATCATCGAATAGGTAAACGGAATCATGTGGTCCTGGTGAGGACTCCGGGTGATATTGCACCGAGAATGCTGGCTTTGACTTCATGCGTATACCTTCCACGGTATTATCATTCAGGTTGATATGCGTCACTTCTACGTCCGGGTGATTCTTCAGTTGCTCCGAATCTACAACGAAACCATGGTTCTGTGAAGTGATCTCACTAAAGCCAGTGATCAGATTTTTAACAGGGTGATTCAGTCCTCTATGGCCGTTGTGCATTTTGTAAGTTGCAATACCATTGGCCTGTGCCAGCATCTGGTGCCCCATACAGATACCAAACATCGGTCTGTTCTTGTCCAGTATTTGCTTTACACTGTTGATCGCAATGGTAGTAGCTGCCGGATCACCGGGGCCATTAGATATGAAGTAACCGTCCGGGTTCCACTTTTCCATTTCCTCAAATGGTGTATCATAAGGGAATACCTTTACCTCACAGCCACGAGCTACCAGGTTGTTCAGGCTGTTACGCTTTACACCAAGATCCAGCACAGCAACTCTGTACTTCACATCTTCTGGTTTCATGTCGTATACCTCGGGCGTGCTCACATGCGAGGACAATTCAAGCCCATCCATAGACGGTACTTCGTCTAAACGCTTTTTAAGCTCTGCGACATCAGAAGTCTCAGATGAAATGATTCCATTCATAGCGCCTTTATCTCGGATATGGCGCACAAGGGCACGCGTATCGATTTCACAGATACCAACTATACCTGCTTTTTCAAAGTAGTCTTGCAAAGAACCTTCTGCACGCTTACGGGAGAAGAAGTGCGAGAACTCTTTACACACAAGACCATTGATCTGTACTTTCCCTGATTCGACTTCATCAGACTGCACACCATAGTTACCAATGTGTGAAAAAGTAGTGACAACTAACTGACCATAATACGATGGATCCGTGAAGATTTCCTGGTAGCCAGTCATACCTGTGTTAAAGCATAACTCACCACCTGTTGTACCGATGCGACCCAGGCTCTTACCTGTGAAAACGGTACCATCTTGCAATAAAAGAATAGCTTCGGAAGTTGTGTGTTTTTTCATTTTAATAATTTGATACAAAAATAAAAAAGGGACACGACTTACGTCATGTCCCTTTGCAATATTTCACAAATGAAGCTTATTCAGCATCTTTTGTTTCATCTTTAGTGCCCTCTGCTTCTGGAGTTGCTGGAGCTGAAGCCTCAGTAGACTCAGCACCTTTTTTCTTAGAAGAAGAACGACGACGAGTTTTCTTAGCACCACCGGCAGCACCAGTTGTAGTCAGCATATCCTCGTTGTAGTCAACAAGTTCGATAACGCACATTTCAGCGTTGTCACCAAGTCTGTAACCAGTCTTCAGGATACGAGTGTAACCACCCGGTCTGTTAGCGATCTTTACAGATACTTCGTCGAACAACTCTTTCACAGACTCCTTGTCTTGCAGGTAAGCAAAAACAGTTCTTCTGGAGTGAGTTGTGTCGTTTTTAGATTTTGTCAGTAGAGGCTCAACATACTTGCGTAGTGCTTTCGCTTTGGCTACTGTTGTAGAAAGACGCTTGTGCATGATAAGCGAAGCAGCCATGTTTGACAGCATTGCTTTACGGTGCGAAGCGGTTCTTCCTAAGTGATTGATTTTTTTACCGTGTCTCATTATTTTGAATTGTGCACGTGCATACCGTCGATCAACCCACCCGGGGATCGGGAATTATGCCGTAGGATTATTAATCTTCTTCTAATTTATACTTAGAAAGGTCCATGCCAAAAGTCAGGCCTTTCTCTTGCACCAGGTTCTCAAGCTCTGTCAAAGACTTCTTACCGAAGTTACGGAACTTCATCATGTCAGAGATGTCAAGCTGTACCAGGTCGCCAAGCGTTTTAATGTCGGCAGCCTTAAGGCAGTTGTAAGCTCTAACTGAAAGATCCATATCCTGAAGTGAAGTCTTCAGTACTTTGCGCATGTGCAGCAGTTCTTCATCCACAGCTTCTTCTTCTTCAGGCTTAGCTGTTTCGAAAGTCATTGTGTTATCAGAGAAGAGCATGAAGTGCTGGATCAAAATATTGGCAGCGCCTTTCAAGGCATCTTCAGGATGTATAGAACCATCAGTCTGTATGTCAAGCAATAGCTTTTCATAGTCAGTCTTCTGCTCAACACGTGTATTTTCAACGCTGAACTTTACATTCTTGATTGGCGTGAAAATGGCATCAATTGGAATAAGACCAAAAACCTGATCAGCTGGCTTATTTTCTTCAGCAGGAACGTAACCACGTCCTTTCTGAATAGTAAGCTCTACTTCCAGAGTCATGTTCTTGTCCAGGTTGCAGATTACCAGCTCAGGGTTTAGAACCTCAAAGCTTGTAGAAAATTTGCTGATGTCTCCAGCTACAAATTTATCCTGACCTGAGATAGATACAGTGACCTTATCATCAATAACTTCGCTTACTTTCTTAAAGCGAACCATTTTCAAGTTGAGGATTATATCAGATACATCCTCTACAACGCCTTCAACAGACGAGAACTCGTGCAGTACACCAGGTATGCGAACGCTAGTAATTGCGTAACCTTCCAAAGAAGAAAGCAAAATTCTTCGCAAAGCATTACCGATGGTTACTCCGTAACCTTTTTCAAGCGGCTTGAATTCAAATAAACCATGAAAGTCGTCGGCTTTTTCCATTACAACTTTCTCTGGCATTTGAAATGCTAATATTGACATACTTGCAGTGTTAAAGGTTAAAAATTGATTAAGCGGCTTACTTAGAGTAAAGCTCGACGATCAGCTGCTCCTGAATTTTCTCAGGGATCTGGTCACGCTGTGGCGCAGACACAAATTTACCAACCATCTCAGCTGCATCCCACTCTAACCAGCTGAAAGCACGTGCATTACGTACAGTCAAGCTAGTAGTAATTGCCTCAAGAGATTTTGACTTCTCTCTAACGGCTACCGTATCACCAACTTTTAAGCTATATGATGGAATGTTAACGATCTCACCGTTAACAGTGATATGCTTGTGTAGAACAAGCTGACGAGCAGCTCTTCTTGTTGGAGCAATACCTAGTCTGTAAACTGTGTTGTCAAGTCTAGACTCAAGAAGGATCAATAGGTTTTCACCAGTGATACCGCCTTTACGAGCTGCCTTGTCAAACAGGTTAGCAAACTGCTTCTCCAGCATACCATAGATATATTTTGCTTTCTGCTTTTCAGCAAGCTGAATTGCATATTCAGACTGCTTCTTACGACGGCCACGGCCGTGCTGTCCTGGAGGATAGCTTTTCTTTTTTAATGCTTTGCTTGGGCCAAAAATCTCCTCGTTGAATTTTCTGGAGATTTTGCTTTTAGGACCAGTATATCTTGCCATTGTATTTAATCTAATTTACTAATTAAACTCTTCTGCGTTTAGGAGGACGACATCCGTTGTGAGGAAGTGGTGTAACATCCTTGATAGTTGTTACTTCGATACCAGTGTTCTGTACAGTACGGATGGCGGACTCTCTACCTGCACCAGGGCCTTTAACAAATACTTCAGCTTTACGCATACCCAGGTCATAAGCAACCTTTGCGCAATCTGCAGCAGCCATTTGTGCAGCGTAAGGAGTGTTCTTTTTAGAACCTTTAAAACCCATTTTACCAGCAGAAGCCCAAGAGATAACTTGTCCTGCGTTGTTGGTTACTGAGATAATGATATTGTTGAAAGAAGCTTTGATGTGTACCTGGCCTGTTGATTCAACAACTACAACACGCTTCTTAGCTTTGTCTTTTCTTTTCTGAGCCATGATCAAAAATTATTTAGAAGCTTTCTTCTTGTTTGCTACTGTCTTACGCTTACCTTTTCTTGTGCGCGAGTTATTCTTCGTGCGCTGACCTCGTACAGGTAGACCTTTACGGTGTCTCAAACCACGGTAGCAGCCAATATCAAGAAGACGCTTGATATGCAATTGCACTTCTGATCTCAAAACACCTTCAGTTTTGATCTCAGCTGCGATCACATTTCTGATCTCATTAGCTTCATCTTCGGTCCAGTCTTTCACCTTTTTGTCAAGATCCACCCCGGCTTTGTTTAGGATTTGCACAGAGAGATTACGACCTATACCATAGATGTACGTCAAAGAGATCTCTCCTCTTTTGTTGTCCGGAATATCAACTCCTGCTATTCTTGCCATAATTAATAATTATCCTTGTCTTTGTTTATATCTTGGATTTTTTTTGTTGATCACATAAAGCTTCCCCTTGCGGCGGATAACTTTACATTCAGCACTTCTCTTTTTTACTGATGCTTTGACTTTCATTGTAGTTATTTATATCGATAAACAATTCTTCCTTTAGTTAAATCATAAGGAGACATCTCCAATTTAACTCGGTCACCTGGCAGAATCTTGATGTAATTCATTCTCATTTTACCTGAGATATGTGCGATCACCTGATGACCATTTTCTAACTCTACCCGGAACATTGCATTTGATAATGCTTCGATGATAGTACCGTCTTGCTCGATAGAGGACTGCTTCGCCATTTATTGTTGTTTAGCTTTATCTATATAATCAAAAGTTGTTAATACTTCTGCTTGATCTTTTCTTATTACAACTGTATGCTCAAAATGAGCAGATGGTTTATTATCACGGGTCCGGATTGTCCATCCATCCTCCTCTTGAATAATATACCTGGTACCAAGGTTTACCATTGGCTCAATCGCAAGTACCAGCCCATTCTGAAGCTTTAATCCCTGTCCACGTTTTCCGTAGTTTGGCACTTCAGGAGCCTCATGTAGGTTACGCCCTATACCGTGCCCTACCAATTCTCGTACAACACCATATTTAGAAGCTTCAGCATGTGTCTGTATAGCATGGCTAACATCTCCAAGCCTATTTCCTACTACTGCTTTTTCAATACCTTTATACAAGGACTCTTTTGTAACATCTAACAGATGAGAAACCTCTTCTGAAACATTACCAACAGCATGGGTATAAGCACAGTCGCTGTGGAAACCGTTATAATAGACTCCACAGTCAACAGAAATTACGTCTCCATCGTTCAAAACGTAATTACTTGGCATCCCATGAACTACAGTCGAGTTTACCGAGATACAGAGGCTAAAAGGAAACCCATTGTAGTTCTTAAAAGATGGAACAGCTCCATGATCTTTGATAAACTCTTCAGCTCTTTTATCCAGTACCAGGGTTGACACCCCTTCCTTTATAAGAAGAGCTATTTCGCCATGTGCTTTACTTAATATTAAAGCACTCTGGCGAATTAGCTCTATTTCTTCTTCAGTCTTGTAAAAAACCATTTATTAGGATACCATGGCAATATTCTCTGTTCGGCCTCTAAGCTTACCAGATTTCATCATGCCATCATAATGACGCATTAGTAAATAACTTTCAATCTGCTGCAATGTGTCGAGAACAACACCCACCATGATGATCAGTGAAGTGCCTCCATAGAACTGAGCAAACTCTCTAGTTACTCCAAATAGCATGGCGATAGCAGGAAAGATTGCAACAAGCGCTAGATAAATAGCACCAGGCAGCGTGATTTTTGTAAGAATATTATCAATATACTCTGAGGTAGAACGACCTGGTTTAACACCCGGTACAAAACCACCACTACGCTTCAAGTCATCAGCAATTTGATTTGGATTAACAGTGATCGCTGTGTAGAAGTATGTAAATATCAGGATCATCAATCCAAACACTACATTGTACTGCCACGAAGTGAAGTCAGAGAATGTCGCTCCTATATAACTCGCTGTTTCATTTGAATCTGCCCAGATTGAAGCAATCATAGAGGGTAGAAACATTAATGATTGAGCGAAGATGATAGGCATAACACCTGCCGCATTTACTTTCAAAGGAATAAACTGGCGCTGTCCGCTGTATAGCGAGCTACCGCCAACCTGCTTGGCATATTGTACAGGGATTCTTCTTACTGCCTGAGTAAGCATTACTACAGACATTACTACAAAGAAGAGAACCACTAACTCAAATATAAACAGCAATGCACCATTTAATTCTTTAGATAAGGCTTCAGCAACAATAGCACCTGGGAAACGAGAGATAATGCCAATCATAATCAGCATTGATATACCGTTACCTATACCTTTATCTGTAATTCTTTCACCAAGCCACATACAGAAGATTGTGCCTGATGTCAACACAATCATGGAGCTTATGGTAAACAGCGTAGTATTTATTACAATTGCTTCACTGTTAATAGTCGCAACAAAGCCTACTGCTTGAGCAAGCGTAATGATAATAGTAAGAACTCGGGTGATTTGGTTGATTTTCTTTCTACCAGACTCACCCTCCTTCTGCATTTTTTGAAAATACGGAACGGCTATAGTAAGTAGCTGTAATACGATAGAAGCTGAAATGTATGGCATGATCCCTAACGCAAAGATGGAAGCATTGCTAAATGCTCCACCTAAGAACGTATCCAAAAGGCCAAATATACCTTCGGTGTTGGCCTTGAGCTGGTTAGGATCTATACCAGGAAGAACAACATAAGAACCTAATCTAAAAATAGCTATAAAACCTAAGGTATTGAGTATTCGTACTCTTAGATCATCAATAGCAAAAATGTTCTTAATTGTTGTTATAAACTTCTTCATAAAAATTAAAGGGCTACTGTTTTACCGCCTGCTTTTTCGATGGATGAAATGGCAGTCTGAGAAAAAGCATGAGCGTGTACTTCTACAGCTTTAGATATCTCTCCTCTACCTAAGATCTTAACTTTGTCATTCTTGGACACTAAACCGTGTGCCTTGAAGAAATCAAAGTTAAAAACTTTTTCATTAGTTTCTGCAGCCAAAGACTCCAGAACATCTAAATTTATTCCTTTATACTCTACTCTGTTGAAGTTTTTGAAACCAAACTTAGGTACACGTCTCTGAAGTGGCATCTGACCACCTTCAAAGCCTGACTTCTGAGAGTAGCCTGAACGAGACTTGGCACCTTTGTGACCTCTAGTAGAAGTTCCACCTCTACCTGAGCCAGTTCCTCTGCCTATTCTCTTTCTAGTCTTAACAGACCCTTCTGCAGGTTTTAATGAATTCAAATACATATTAAATGTCCTTTACTTCTACTAAATTGTGAACCTTGTTAATCATACCAGCAATCTGAGGTGTTTTCTCAACAGTTACTGATTTATTGATCTTACCAAGACCTAACGCTTGAATTGTAAGCTTTTGGTTCTTAGGTCTGTCAATAATGCTTTTAACCTGTGTGATTGTTACTTTAGCCATCTCAATTAACCGTTAAATACTTTCTGCAAATTAACACCACGCTGCTGAGCTACGGCCAAAGGATCACGCATTTTTGACAGCGCATCAAAAGTTGCTTTTACCACGTTGTGCGGGTTAGAAGAACCTTTAGACTTGCAAAGTACGTCTTTGATACCTGCACTTTCCAATACAGCACGCATTGCACCACCGGCAATTACACCTGTACCTGGTGCAGCAGGCTTCACAAGAACGAAACCACCTGAGTATTTACCTTCCATTGCATGCGGTACAGTGTGATGGTAAAGAGGAACTTTAACCAAGTTCTTTTTCGCATCATCGATACCTTTCGCAATTGCATCAGTTACCTCATTTGCTTTACCAAGGCCGTATCCAACTACTCCATTGCCATCACCAACTACGACGATAGCAGCGAAGCTAAATCTTCTACCACCTTTTACAACTTTGGCTACACGATTGATCGCAACAACTTTTTCTTTCAGTTCGATCTCGCTAGCCTTTACACTACGAATATTATTTTTCAACATAATTCTTAGAATTTAAGGCCTGCTTCGCGAGCGCCTTCAGCCAATGATTTTACATTACCATGGTAAAGGTATCCAGAACGGTCAAACACCACTTGTGAAATACCCATCTCGATAGCTTTTGCTCCTATTTCTTTACCAACCTGATTGGACACAGAAATATTAGCGTTAGTTGCACCATCAAGCTTCACAGAAGAGGCAGCCGCCAAAGTTTTTCCTGTAGTGTCATCGATCAACTGCGCATAGATAGCTTTGTTGCTTCTAAAAACAGATAATCTTGGTCTGGCGGAAGTACCAGAAATCTTGTTTCTGATACTTCTCTTAATTCTAAGTCTTCTTGATACTTTATTAACAGACATGATGATGATTATTTAGACGCTGTCTTACCAGCTTTTCTTCGTACAACTTCACCCACAAAACGGATACCTTTACCTTTATAAGGCTCTACTTTACGGAGTGATCTGATTTTAGCAGCTACTTGACCGATCAGTTGCTTGTCATTGCTTTCAAGCGTGATAACTGGTGCTTTACCTTTCTCAGTTACTGCTGTAGCAGAAACTTCTTCAGGCATAGTCATGAAGATATTGTGTGAGTATCCAAGAGCAAGTTCCAAAACGTTACCTTGAACGGTTGCTTTGTAACCTACACCTACTAACTCCAGCTGCTCCTTATAACCTTCACTTACACCTACAACCATGTTGTTGATCAGTGAACGGTAAAGACCGTGCATAGCTTTATGACGCTTCTGCTCAGTAGGACGCTCAACCACAATCTGATTGTCTTCCTGCTTCACAATAATGTCTTTATCTACTGGGGTTGTTAGGGATCCCTTAGGACCTTTTACAGTAACAACGTTGTCTTTTGCAACAGACATTTCTACGTTGTTAGGCAGAGTGATTGGCAATTTTCCTATACGTGACATTGTCTATCCTCCTATTAGTAAACGTAACACAATACCTCACCACCTACATTCAGTGATTTGGCTTCTTTTTCAGTCATTACACCTTTGGAAGTTGACAGAATAGCAATGCCTAACCCGTTCAATACGCGTGGCAAGCTGTCATTTCCGGTATACTTACGAAGCCCTGGCTTACTTACCCTCTCAAGTTTCACAATAGCAGATTGCTTAGTGGTAGGGTTGTATTTCAGAGCGATCTTAATAGTACCTTGTACAGAGGAATCATCAAACTTATAGCTTTGAATGTATCCTTTTTCGTACAATACTTTTGTAATCTCTTTCTTGATATTGCTAGATGGTATTTCAACTACTCTGTGGTTTGCCTTGATGGCATTACGCACTCTAGTTAAATAATCTGCTATTGGATCTGAGTTCATTATGAATCACTTAAATCTTGAACGCTTTTTCTAAGCGAGCGGCAAAGATAAGAATATCTTTTCTTCTTTCTTAATATGTTAAGAAAAAATTACCAGCTCGATTTTGTTACACCAGGAATTTTACCCATAACAGCCAGTTCTCTGAACACTACACGTGAGATACCGAATTTTCTCATGTAACCACGTGGTCTTCCAGACAGCTTGCAACGGTTATGTAACCTTACTGGAGATGAATTCTTAGGAAGCTTATCAAGTCCTTCGTAATCTCCTTTAGCTTTAAGTTCAGCACGCTTCGCAGCGTACTTTGCTACTAACTTCTGTCTTTTAAGCTCTCTCGCTTTTACTGCTTCTTTAGCCATTTTTCTTATTTCTTAATATTAGTGAAAGGCATACCAAACGCTTTAAGCAACTCGTAGCTCTCCTCATCAGTCTGAGCAGTCGTTACGAAGGTAATATCCATACCACTAATGGCCTTAATTTTATCAATGCTGATCTCTGGGAAGATGATCTGCTCTTTTACACCAAGTGTATAGTTGCCACGACCATCAAAACCTTTATCACTAACACCTCTGAAGTCACGTACACGTGGTAGAGCAATTGTTAACAAACGGTCCATGAATTCGTACATACGCTCGCCTCTTAGTGTCACACGTGCACCAATTGGCATGCCTTCACGAAGCTTGAAGTTCGAAACTGACTTCTTAGCGATAGTTGCAACAGCTTTCTGACCTGTAATAGTAGTAAGCTCTTCAACGCCGATGTCAACAAGTTTCTTGTCAGCTACTGCAGCACCGATACCTTTGTTAATAGAGATCTTTGTGATCTTAGGCACCTGCATTACGTTCTTGTACTGGAACTTCTCCTTCAGGGCAGGTATAACCTCCTTCTGATATTTTTCTTTAAATCTTGCAGTTGCCATATTAGATTACTTCTCCTGATTTTTTAGAATAACGCTCTGTTTTACCTTCGCTGTTTTTTCTTCTGCCAGCTTTAGTGGTTTCACCTGACTTAGGATCTACCAAAGCTACGTTGCTGGCATGAATAGGAGCTTCCATTTTAGAGATACCACCCTGAGGGTTCTTAGCGCTAGGCTTTGCATGCTTAGTCACCATATTGATTCCCTCAACTGTTACTCTTTGCTTCTCAATATTAACAGCAGTAATGCGGCCTGTCTTTCCGCGGTCATCACCGGCAATCACTTTTACTGTATCGCCAGTTTTTACATGAAGTTTTTTCTTATTCATCTTGATGTCTGAATTAATGATTAAAGAACTTCAGGTGCCAACGAAACAATTTTCATGAATTGCTTTTCACGAAGCTCACGTGCAACCGGTCCGAAAATACGCGTACCACGTGGCTCGTTGTTAGCGTTCAGAAGCACAGCGGCATTATCATCGAAACGGATATATGAACCGTCTTTTCTTCTGATCTCTTTCTTTGTTCTTACAATAACTGCCTTAGAAACAGTTCCCTTTTTAACGTTACCAGAAGAAAGGGCTGATTTTACAGTTACAACGATTCTATCACCGATAGAAGCGTATTTCTTGCCTGTACCTCCTAAAACACGGATGCAAAGTACTTCTTTTGCTCCGCTGTTGTCGGCTACGTTCAATCTTGATTCCTGCTGTATCATTTTATTTCGCCCTTTCTATAATTTCTACTAAACGCCAGTTCTTGTTCTTGCTGAGGGGACGTGTCTCCTGAATGCGAACGGTATCACCGATATTGCATTCATTATTTTCGTCGTGAGCCATGAATTTGGTGGACTTGCTAACGAATTTACCGTAGATCGGGTGCTTCATTCTGCTTTCCACTAACACAGTGATAGACTTGTCCATCTTGTTGCTAACAACCTTACCACTTCTTTCTTTTCTAAGATTTCTCTCTTCCATGATTTCTATTAAGTATTAAGAGTTAGCTTCAATTTCACGGCGACGAATTTCAGTATTCAGACGAGCAATTGCTTTTTTCGTCTCACGGATTTTCATCGGATTTTCCAACGGAGAGATAGCATGTGCAAAACGCAGGTTCTGCATGGTTGTTTGCTCCGTATTAAGCTTCTCTTTCAGCTCTTCTAAAGACAAAGCTTTAATCTCTGAATTTTTCATATACTATTTCTCAACGTAATCTCTACGTACTACAAACTTTGTTTTAACTGGCAGCTTCTGGGCAGCTAATCTAAGTGACTCTTTTGCCACTTCCATAGGAACGCCATCTGATTCAAACATGATGGTACCTGGCTTAACTACGGCTACCCAATACTCAGGAGAACCTTTACCCTTACCCATACGAACCTCTGCAGGCTTTTTCGTAACTGGCTTGTCAGGGAAAATGCGAATCCATACCTGGCCTTCACGTTTCATTGCTCTTGTCATGGCGATACGAGCAGCTTCAATCTGGCGGCTTGTAATCCATGAAGCCTCCAGTGATTTGATCGCAAAAGAACCAAATGAAATAGTACTGCCTCTATGAGCCAGACCTTTCACGCGGCCTTTTTGCATTTTTCTATATTTAGTCCTTTTCGGCTGTAACATTTTCTAAAACTTAATAATGTTATCAATCAATTATTGGCGACGCTTACGCTTAGGAGCTCCGTCAGTTTTCTTGCGATCACCACGGCCTCTTCTATCGCCACCCTGTGCACCTGCTCCACCTTTGGTATCCATGTCTGCATTCGGAGTAAGGTCTTTTTTACCGTAAACCTCTCCTTTGAAGATCCATACTTTGATACCTAGCTTACCATATACAGTCTGAGCTTCAGACAATGCATAATCGATATCAGCACGAAGTGTGTGCAGAGGAGTTCTGCCTTCTTTATAGTGCTCAGTTCTTGCCATTTCAGCACCGCCTAGACGACCTGAAACCTGAACTTTGATACCTTCAGCACCAACACGCAGCGCAGAAGCAATAGCCTGCTTCATCGCACGACGGAAAGAGATACGGGCCTGCAGCTGCTGAGCGATAGACTCACCTACCAGCTTTGCATCAAGCTCTGGACGCTTAATTTCAAAAATGTTGATCTGAACATCTTTATTAGTAAGTTTCTTAAGCTCTTCCTTGATCTTATCTACTTCCTGTCCGCCTTTACCGATTACTACACCAGGTCTGGCAGTGTTGATAGTGATAGTGATGCGCTTTAGGGTTCTTTCAATGATAATTTTAGAAATACCACCTTTAGGAATACGCGCTAAAATATACTTTCTGATTTTCTCGTCTTCAACCAGTTTCTCAGCGAAATCTTTGCCACCATACCAGTTAGAATCCCAACCTTTGATAACTCCTAGGCGAAAACCGATCGGATTTACTTTCTGTCCCATGTTCTTACTTATTGGCTTTTTTAGATTTCTTTGATTGCTGTTGCTCAAGTTGCTCTTCAGTCATGCTGTCTATTACAAGAGTCACATGATTAGATCTTTTTCTGATTCTGTAACCACGGCCCTGTGGTGCAGGACGCAGACGCTTCAGCATCTTACCTTCATCTACAAAGATCTCTTTGATATAAAGATTGGCATCTTCTATGCGAGCATCTTCATTCTTCTGCTGCCAGTTAGAAAGAGCTGATAAAAGGAGCTTTTCAATTCTTGCAGCACCTGAGTTTGCTTCGAATTTCAATAATCCAAGGGCTTTGTTCACGCTCTTGCCGCGTACCAGACCCGCTACTAATCGCATTTTGCGAGGAGAAGTAGGTACGTTTTTAAGTCTTGCTACTGCTTCCATTTTATCGCTTGCCTTTATCTTTTTTAGCAATATGACCTCTAAAGTTTCTGGTTGGGGCAAACTCTCCAAGTTTGTGACCTACCATGTTCTCAGTCACATAAACAGGAATGAATTTATTTCCGTTATGAACTGCGAATGTGTGACCTACGAAATCCGGAGAAATCATGGATCTGCGTGACCAAGTCTTGATAACAGTCTTCTTACCAGACTCGTTCATCACGTCTACTTTCTTCTCGAGCCTATAGTCAATATAAGGCCCTTTTTTTAATGATCTAGCCATTTACTATTTCTTTCCTCTATTAACTATAAGTTTCTCAGAATGCTTTTTCTTGCTGCGTGTCTTAAGACCTTTTGCCAGCAAGCCTTTGCGTGAACGTGGGTGACCGCCAGATGACTTACCTTCACCACCACCCATAGGGTGATCAACAGGGTTCATGGCAACACCACGTACTCTTGGACGCTTACCTAACCATCTGTTACGACCGGCCTTACCGATCTTAACATTCATATGATCAGAGTTAGAAACTGTTCCTACAGTTGCGTAGCAATTTACAAGCACCATGCGAAGTTCACCAGATGGCAACTTGATAGTTGCATAGCGACCTTCTCTTGCAACCAGCTGTGCATAAGAACCTGCGCTTCTGGCAAGTGTTGCACCTTGGCCAGGCTGCAATTCGATGTTGTGAATGATAGTACCTAGAGGAATGTCAGATAAAGGAAGACAGTTACCTACTTCTGGTGCATTACCTGGTCCTGAAACTATCTCAGTTCCCACCTGGATTCCAGATGGAGCAATGATATAGCTTTTCTCACCGTCTGCATAATAAAGCAGGGCAATACGAGCGGTTCTGTTTGGATCGTACTCGATTGTTTTAACCGTAGCTGGCACACCGTGCTTCGTACGCTTAAAGTCAATCACTCTGTACTTCTGCTTATGACCACCGCCCATATAGCGCATAGTCATTTTACCTGAGTTGTTGCGTCCACCAGATTTTTTACTAGGTGCCAACAAAGATTTCTCTGGAGTAGCCGTCGTGATCTCATCGAACGCTGGCGCTACACGGAATCTTTGACCTGGTGTTGTTGGTCTTAACTTCTTTAAAGCCATTGTTATTTAATTAAATGCTGCTGTAAAAGTCGATTACTTCACCCTCTTTCAGGGTAACGATTGCTTTTTTCTTAGAAGATGTACGGCCAGTTACAGCGCCAGACTTAGTATACTTGCTCTTTACTTTGCCTTGCGTCTTCATGGTAGCTACCTTTTCTACAGTAACTCCGTAAAGCTTCTCAACTGCCTTTTTGATTTCTACTTTGTTGGCTTTGATGTTTACCTCGAAAGCATACTTTCCAACCTCGTTCATGGCAGCGAATTTTTCCGTCAGAAGCGGTTTTTTCAGGATCATAATATTATGCGCTTAGGAGGTTTTCAATAATGTTAACTGAATCTTCAACCAGCAATACACGGTCTGTATTCAACAGGTCGTATGTATTCAAATCGCTAGCTGTAGAAATCTTCACCTTGTTCAGGTTGCGGCCGGAAAGAACAACATTCTTATCAACTGCAGGCAGTACTAGTAAAGTTTTACCTTCTACCTTCAGGTTGCTCAGCATGCTTTTGAATTCTTTCGTCTTCGGAGCTTCAAATGTGAAAGACTCAACTAAAGAAACTTTATTATCTTTCACTAACAATGAAAGAGCAGAAGCACGAGCAACTTCCTTAAGCTTTTTGTTAAGCTTAAAGCTGTAGTTTCTAGGTCTTGGTCCGAATACTCTACCACCACCTACAAAAAGAGGAGCTTTCAAGCTACCTGCACGAGCTCCACCAGTACCTTTTTGCTTTTTGATCTTCTTAGTAGATCCAGCTACTTCGTTTCTTTCTTTGGACTTGTGCGTACCTTGTCTCTGATTAGCCAGGTACTGCTTTACGTCAAGATACATTGCATGCTCGTTCGGTGTAGCACCAAACACAGCATCAGAAAGTGTTACCTTTCTACCTGTATCCTCACCTTTAATATTCAATACAGAAAGCTCCATTTTTATTTCTCAATTAACACGTAAGAATTCTTGGCACCTGGAACAGAGCCACTAACTACTAACAGATTTTTGTCTGCGATTACACGAACCACTGTTAAGTTCTGTATCTTAACTCGGTTACCGCCCATACGACCGGCCATGCGCATACCTTTGAATACTCTTGATGGCCAAGAGCACGCACCAATTGAACCAGGGTGTCTTGCTCTGTTGTGCTGACCGTGTGTCTGGCCACCTACACCGGCAAAGTTGTGACGCTTAACAACGCCCTGAAAACCTTTACCTTTTGATGTACCCACTACGTCAACATACTCTCCTTCTTCGAATAGATTCACATCTACTGAATCACCAAGATTCAGAGATATTCCTTCTACATCGAATTCAGCAACTTTTTTCTTGGCTGTCGTATTAGCTTTTTTGTAATGTCCAGCTTCTGCTTTCGTTACTCTTTTAAGCTTTTTGTCGCCGTAGCCAAGCTGCACCGCTGCGTAGCCATCAGTCTCAACCGTCTTCACTTGAGTAACTACACAAGGTCCTGCTTGAATAAGCGTAACTGGCGTGTATTTACCATCTGTAGTGAAGAGGCTTGTCATTCCGATTTTTTTACCGATAATTCCAGGCATTCAACTTGTTTTTTAAAAGATGGATATAATGATTTTATCCCACAGCTCTCGCTAAGGGAGTGCAAAGTTAATAAAATTTAAAATGCTTTAGCAACTTTTGTCTAAAATATTATTAATCAGCGCATAAAAAAAGAGAACCCGAAGGTTCTCTTTTTAATATTCGATCTGTTCTTATCAAACTTTGATCTCAACATCCACACCGCTAGGAAGTTCTAACTTCATCAGGGCGTCTACTGTTTTAGAGCTAGTAGAGTAGATATCAACTAGACGCTTGTAAGTGCAAAGCTGAAACTGCTCTCTTGATTTCTTGTTCACGTGTGGTGAACGAAGAACTGTGAATTTATCCTTCTCTGTAGGAAGAGGAATAGGACCGCTTACGATAGCTCCAGTAGCCTTTACAGCTTTTACAATCTTCTCAGAAGATTTGTCTACCAGGTTATGGTCGTAAGACTTAAGCTTAATTCTAATTTTCTGATTCATTATCTTTTACTACTATTTAGCTGCAGTTCCTTTTAATTTAGCAATGATGCCATCGGCCAGGTTTTGTGGTACTTGCTCGTAATGAGAGAAAGTAAGAGAAGCCGTTGCTCTACCTGAAGTAATGGTACGAAGGTCAGTTACGTAACCAAACAGTTCTGAAAGCGGAACGTCTGCTTTCACTACTGTAGATGTTCCTTTCGTATCCATACCTTTCATGATACCTCTTCTTCTGTTCAAGTCACCAGTTACAGGACCTGTGTACTCATCCGGAGTAACTACATCAACTGCCATGATTGGCTCAAGTAGTTTCGGAGCACACTGCTTACCTGCTTCTTTGAAGCCCTGACGTGCAGCCAGTTCAAAAGAAAGTGAGTCAGAGTCAACGTCGTGGAATGAACCGTGGAACAGACGAACTTTCATAGAGTCGATCGGGAAGCCAGCCAGAATACCATTCTTCATTGCTTCTTCAAAACCTTTCTGAATTGCTGGGATGAATTCTCTTGGAATTACACCACCCACAATTGCGTTTTCGAACTCCAGTCCTTGCTTGCCATCTTCACGTGGTCCCATTGTGAACACGATGTCGGCAAACTTACCACGACCACCTGACTGCTTCTTGAACACTTCTCTGTGCTCAACTGCTTTCGTGATAGTTTCTTTGTAAGCTACCTGTGGAGCACCCTGGTTCAATTCAACCTTGAATTCGCGCTTCATACGGTCGATGATGATTTCTAGGTGAAGCTCACCCATACCTCTAAGGATCGTCTGACCAGTTTCCTCGTCAGTATTTACCTGAAGGGTTGGATCTTCCTCAACAAGTTTGGCAATTGCCATACCCATTTTATCAGAGTCAGCCTGTGTTTTTGGCTCAATCGCATAGCCAATTACTGGCTCAGGGAATTCCATTGACTCAAGAACAATCTTAGATTCCTGAGCGCAAAGAGTATCACCTGTTTTGATATCCTTGAAACCTACTACCGCAGCAATATCACCAGCTTGCAGTTTATCAATCTGGATCTGCTTGTTAGCATGCATTTGGAAAATACGGGAGATACGCTCCTTATTTCCTGAACGCGAGTTATATACATACGAACCTGAATCAAGTACACCTGAATAGGCACGTACGAAGCATAGACGACCTACGTAAGGGTCCGTTGCAATTTTGAAGGCAAGTCCTGCGAAAGGATCAGACTCAGATGGCTTTCTTGCTACTTCTGCACCCGTGTCTGGGTTAGTACCGATAATGCTTTCTTTGTCAACTGGTGATGGAAGCAAAGCCATCACATAGTCCAGCATTGTCTGTACACCTTTGTTCTTGAAAGAAGAACCACACAACATAGGCACAATAGCCATGTCGATTGTAGCAGCACGAAGAGCAGCTAGAATTTCAGCTTCAGTAATTGAGTTTGGATCTTCGAAGTATTTCTCCATCAAAGACTCATCATACTCAGCTACGGCCTCCAGAAGTTTCTCTCTGTATTCTTCTGCTTCTTCCATCATGTCGTCAGGAATAGGAACTTCAGTAAAGGTCATACCTTTATCGCTTTCATTCCAAACGATGCCTCTGAAGTTTACCAGGTCAACAACTCCTTTGAAGTTGTCTTCAGAACCGATTGGCAACTGAAGTGCTACAGCATTGCTGCCCAACATTTCTTTCACCTGACGGCAAACGTTAAGGAAGTCAGCACCAGAACGGTCCATCTTATTAACGAAACCGATACGTGCTACTTTATAGTTGTCAGCAAGTCTCCAGTTTGTCTCAGACTGAGGTTCAACACCATCAACTGCACTGAAAAGGAATACCAGACCATCCAGTACACGCAGTGAGCGGTTTACTTCTACAGTAAAGTCAACGTGACCCGGAGTATCGATGATGTTGATATGATAATCGTTACCTCTGTATGGCCAGTTTACTGTTACAGCGGCAGAGGTAATAGTAATACCACGCTCCTGCTCTTGTTCCATCCAGTCAGTAGTAGCTCCACCTTCGTGAACCTCACCTAGTTTGTGAGATTTACCTGTATAGTAAAGTATACGCTCTGTTGTCGTGGTCTTACCCGCATCGATGTGAGCGGCAATACCAATATTACGTGTGTATTTTAAGTCCCTTGCCATTAATTAAAATCTAAAGTGTGAGAATGCTTTGTTTGCCTCGGCCATTCTGTGCGTGTCGTCTTTCTTCTTCACGGCAGCACCTTCACCTTTTGCAGCTGCGATAATCTCACCAGCTAATTTGTCTTTCATTGTTTTCTCACCTCTCTTGCGAGCGTAAGAAATCATCCACTTGATACCAAGAGATACTCTGCGGTCCGGACGAACCTCAGTCGGCACTTGGAAAGTAGCACCACCTACGCGGCGGCTTTTTACCTCTACGCTTGGCATAACATTGTTCAATGCTTTCTTCCAAGTTTCAAGGCCGTTCTCTTTCGTTCTTTGCTCTACTAATTCTACAGCATCATAGAAGATACCATAAGCAATACTTTTCTTACCATCTTCCATCAGATAGTTTACGAAACGTGTTACTAAGGTCTCTTTGAATTTTGGATCAGGAAGGAGAACTCTACTTTTAGGCTTTGCTTTTCTCATTGTAATATAATTCTATCAATTATTTTTTCTTACCACCTTTACCTGCAGCAGCGGCTGGCTGGCCTGGCTTAGGTCTCTTAGCACCGTACTTTGAACGTGACTGCAAACGACCGTTAACTCCGGCTGTATCCAGTGCACCTCGTACGATGTGATAACGAACACCTGGAAGGTCTTTCACTCTACCACCTCTGATAAGCACAATAGAGTGCTCCTGAAGGTTGTGACCTTCACCTGGGATATAAGCGTTCACTTCCTTACCGTTCGTAAGTCTAACCCTAGCTACTTTACGCATAGCTGAGTTTGGCTTCTTAGGAGTGGTTGTATACACTCTTGTACATACACCACGACGTTGTGGGCATGAATCTAGGGCTGGAGACTTCGACTTTGAAGTTAACTTCTCTCTTCCCTTTCTTACTAATTGCTGTATAGTAGGCATTTATAATTTGTTAATTATAGATATTTTTCACTCTAAAATTTGGTCTGCAAAGGTAGGAAAATCATTTTGCAAATTCAAAATTTTAATTCATTAATTATTAGCACCTTAGGCTTCGCCTACTGTTCCTCCAAAGTTCATTGGGAAAGATGGTGCTTCATTTGCCGGTTTAATTTCCCCAAAGCTGCTTTCGAACTTTTGAATGTTATCGGCCAGAGCCGCCAATAATCTCTTGGCATGCTCTGGCGTGATAACTATTCTTGATTTCACTTTTGCTTTAGGTAATCCTGGCATCAGTCTTATAAAATCAATCACAAACTCGCCACTCGAATGGGCTATCATTGCCAGATTGGCATATTCCCCCTCTGCTATCTCTTCAGATAACTCAATGTTTATTTGATTTTGATTTTTCAGTTCCTCTGCCATACCTGCTTATCTATTGTTCTGTAGTTCCTGCTGCTTGGCGCGGCTTCCAACTCCAGACTTTTTTGATTCTACCAATGAATCGTATTCTTCCTGGCTTCCAACAATCAGGTTTTGGTAATCGCGCAGACCTGTACCAGCCGGGATTAAGTGACCAACGATCACGTTTTCCTTTAGACCTAACAGTTCATCGGCTTTACCTTTGATTGCTGCTTCACTCAGTACTTTCGTAGTTTCCTGGAACGACGCGGCAGAAATAAAGCTTTGTGTACCCAATGAAGCCTGCGTTATACCTTGCAAGGTTGGACGCGAAACGGCTGGAGATGCATCACGCACAGTCACCAGTTTCAAGTCACGACGCTTCAGGCTTGAGTTTTCGTCACGCAGTCTTCTGGCTGTTACAATCTGACCTGGTTTCAGGTTAGTTGAGTCACCTGCTTCTTCAACCACTTTCATATCGATGATGCGGTCGTTTTCTTCCATGAAGTTGATTTTGTCAACAACCTGGTGCTCCAAGAAGCTTGTATCACCTGCGTCGATGATCACAACTTTTTGCATCATCTGGCGAACTACTACCTCGATGTGCTTATCGTTGATCTTCACACCCTGCAGACGGTATACTTCCTGAATCTCATTAACCAAGTACTCTTGTACTGCACCCGGACCCTGAATATTCAGAATGTCTGTTGGTGTAATAGCTCCATCTGATAGTGGCATACCTGCACGAACAAAGTCATTGTCCTGTACCAGGATGTGCTTAGAAAGTGGTACCATGTACTTCTTCTTCACGCCGTCTTTCGACTCAATGAAGATTTCGCGGTTACCACGCTTCACGCTACCATAGGTTACTACACCATCAATCTCTGAAACAACTGCTGGGTTAGAAGGGTTACGCGCTTCAAATAGTTCAGTCACACGTGGTAGACCACCTGTAATATCGCGTGTTTTACCAATCGCACGAGGAATTTTTACCAGGATCTGACCTGCTTTGATTTTCTCGCCGTTTTCAACTGTCAAGTGAGCTCCTACTGGAATATTATAGCCTTTCGACTCACCACTCTTAGGATTAACTATGATAGCCGGGTTTTGTGTCTTATCTTTTGTATCGATAATTACTTTCTCACGGTATCCTGTCTGCTCATCAGACTCTTCACGGTATGTTATACCTTCAATGATGGATTCATATGCAATCTCACCGTCAAATTCAGAAAGAATAACTGCGTTATATGGATCCCACATACACAGTTGGTCACCTTTTTCTACAACCTGTCCATCATTCACGGTAATGAATGAACCATAAGGCACGTGGTTGCTGATTAGCAATTTGCCTGTAGCAGGATCAACGATCTTCACCTCTCCTGAACGACCCATTACTACTTTTACTGGCTCTCCTTCATTGTTGATTGTTTCGATCGTACGAACATCTTCAAATTCGATTTTACCAGCGAATTTCGCACGGATCATAGCATCTACTGCAATGTTTGATGCTGTACCACCTACGTGGAATGTACGAAGTGTCAGCTGCGTACCAGGCTCACCGATCGACTGTGCAGCAATTACACCAACAGCCTCACCTTTCTGCACCATAAAGCCTGTTGCCAGGTTACGGCCGTAGCACTTAGCACAGATACCGCGCTTGGATTCGCAAGTCAGTACAGAACGAATCTCTACTGTCTCGATCGCAGTGTTCTCTATAGCACGTGCTACTTCCTCTGTTACTTCTGAGCCTGACTCTACAATCAGTTCGTTTGTAATCGGATCGTATACATCGTGTACAGTTACACGGCCCAGGATACGCTCAGAAAGCGACTCCACGATATCTTCGTTATCCTTCAGTGCACTCACTTCAAGACCTCTCAATGTACCGCAGTCTTCTTCGTTCACGATAACGTCCTGCGATACGTCTACCAGACGACGTGTCAGGTAACCAGCATCCGCAGTCTTAAGGGCAGTATCAGCAAGACCTTTACGAGCACCGTGTGTAGAGATGAAGTACTCGATTACATCCAGACCTTCCTTAAAGTTAGAAAGGATCGGGTTCTCGATAATCTCACCTACTGAGCCTTGCAATGATTTCTGAGGCTTCGCCATCAGACCACGCATACCACCCAACTGACGAATCTGCTCTCTCGAACCACGAGCACCTGAGTGCATCATCATGAAGATCGAGTTGAAGCCCTGGTCATCATTCTCCAGACGGCGCATCAACGTTTCAGTGATCTGGTTGTTGATACGAGTCCAGATATCAATTACCTGGTTGTAACGCTCGTTGTCAGTGATCAGACCCATTGAGTAGTTCTGCCATACAGCATCTACATCTTTCTTGGCCTGTGCTACCAGGATATCTTTCTCTGCTGGAATCTGAATATCACCCAGACCCATTGAAAGACCGCCTTTGTAAGCAGACTGGAAACCTAGTGTTTTGATATCATCCAGGAAGTGGGCTGTACGAGCCATACCTGTCTCCTTGAATACGCGAGAGATGATCTGCTGAAGTTTCTTCTTCGTTAACAGCTCGTCGATGTATCCAACTTCTTCCGGAACAAACTGGTTGAAGATCACGCGACCGGCAACTGTCTCGATCAACTTTGTCTCGAGTTCACCTTTTTCGTTCTTAACCTTAGTTCTTACTTTAATATAGGCCTGCTTAGATAGACGACCTTCGTTGATGGCAATAATCACTTCCTCCGCAGAGTAGAAGCTCATGCCTTCACCAGGTATGTGTTCATTTTCTGTGCTTCGCTTTCCTTTAGATACATAGTATAGACCAAGTACCATGTCTTGAGAAGGTACTGCAATAGGAGCACCGTTAGCAGGGTTCAGGATGTTGTGCGAAGCAAGCATCAGCATAGAGGCTTCCAGTACAGCAGCAGGTCCGAGTGGAACGTGTACCGCCATCTGGTCACCGTCAAAGTCGGCGTTGAATGCCGTACACACCAGTGGGTGCAGCTGGATCGCCTTACCTTCGATCAGTTTCGGCTGGAATGCCTGTATACCTAGTCTGTGGAGGGTAGGAGCACGGTTAAGGAGTACTGGGTGGCCTTTCAGCACATTCTCCAGGATGTCCCAAACAACAGGATCCTTACGGTCTACTATTTTCTTAGCAGACTTCACAGTCTTCACAATACCTCTTTCGATCAGCTTGCGGATAATGAACGGCTTGAAGAGTTCAGCTGCCATGTTCTTAGGCAGACCGCACTCATGCAGCTTCAGTTCAGGACCAACTACAATTACCGAACGGCCAGAGTAGTCAACACGCTTACCAAGCAAGTTCTGACGGAAACGTCCTTGCTTACCTTTCAGCATGTCAGATAGTGACTTCAGCGCACGGTTACCTTCTGCACGAACAGCATTCACTTTACGTGAGTTGTCGAACAGGGAGTCTACCGCTTCCTGTAGCATACGCTTCTCGTTACGAAGGATTACTTCAGGAGCCTTAATTTCGATAAGACGTTTCAGTCGGTTGTTACGGATGATTACACGACGGTATAGGTCGTTCAAATCCGAAGTAGCGAAACGGCCACCATCCAAAGGAACAAGTGGACGAAGTTCTGGTGGAATAACAGGCACCATGCGGATGATCATCCACTCTGGTCTGTTTTCAATTCTTGTTGTAGCATCACGGAATGCTTCTACTACACGAAGACGTTTCAAAGCTTCAGCTTTACGCTGCTGCGACGTTTCGTGAGCGGCAGCGTGACGAAGCTCGTACGACAGGTCGTCCAAGTTTGTACGCTCTAACAGCATCTGCAATGCCTCAGCACCCATCTTCGCGATGAACTTGTTTGGATCGTTATTGTCCAACATCTGGTTCTCGCGTGGGAGCTTGTCAATCATATCCAGGTACTCGTCTTCAGTCAGGAAGTCCAGTGTATTTACACCGTCTTCTGCCAAAATACCTGGCTGGATTACTACATATCTTTCATAGTAGATGATCTGGTCAAGCTTCTTGGTTGGTAAGCCTAATAGATAACCGATTTTGTTCGGAAGAGATTTGAAGTACCAGATATGCGCTACAGGAACGACCAGTTCGATGTGGCCCATGCGCTCGCGACGCACTTTCTTTTCAGTAACCTCTACACCGCAACGGTCGCAGATGATACCTTTATATCTGATTCTCTTATACTTTCCGCAGTGGCATTCCCAGTCCTTTACAGGTCCGAATATTCTTTCGCAGAATAGACCACCCATCTCAGGCTTATAGGTTCTATAGTTGATTGTCTCAGGCTTTGTAACCTCGCCATTTGATCTCTCCAGAATCGACTCTGGAGAAGCCAGGCTTATCGTTACTTTGGAGAAGTCCTGAGTTAGCTTTTTGTTTTTTGCAAATGCCATATTATTACAATAATGTCGATACAATGAATATGCCTTACAGCGAATCTGTATAAAGTGCGCTAAGCGCCCTGACTTTTGCCAGGACGCTCAGCTTATACTTTATTACTCTAAGGTGATCTCGAGTGCCAGACCTCTCAACTCGTGAATCAATACGTTGAATGATTCCGGGATATTTGGCTTTGGCAACACATCGCCTTTCACGATTGCCTCGTAGGCTTTCGCACGGCCGATCACGTCGTCAGATTTCACTGTAAGTATTTCCTGCAGTACGTTCGAAGCGCCGAATGCCTCGAGAGCCCACACCTCCATCTCACCGAAACGCTGACCACCGAACTGAGCTTTACCGCCCAATGGCTGCTGTGTGATAAGTGAGTATGGTCCGATAGAACGCGCGTGCATCTTATCGTCAACCAAGTGGCCCAGTTTAAGCATGTAAATCACGCCTACTGTTACTGGCTGATCGAAACGATCACCTGACAGACCATCGTACAGGTATGTACGGCCGAAGCTAGGCAATCCTGCTTCTCTTAATTCAGACTGTACCTGCTCTTCTGTAGCACCGTCGAAGATCGGTGTAGCATAGGTTCTACCCATCTTCTTGCCGGCCCATCCAAGCACGGTTTCATAAATCTGACCGATGTTCATCCTTGAAGGTACACCCAGTGGGTTAAGCACGATATCCATTGGTTCACCTGTTTCCAGGAACGGCATATCTTCTTCACGCACAATACGGGCAACCACACCTTTGTTACCGTGACGACCAGCCATCTTGTCACCCACTTTCAGCTTACGCTTCTTAGCGATGTATACTTTGGCTAACTGCACGATACCTGCTGGCAATTCATCTCCGACCTCCAGTGTGAAACGCTCACGCTTGAAGTGGGCAGAAGTTATGTTGCGGCGCTTGTTGTAGTTTTTAACAAGTTCCACCAGCATGTTATTGGCTTTCTCATCAGTTGTCCAGTTCTCCAGGATCAGATCCTTGAACATGTTCACCTCTTCAGGCACCGCATAGTTACTTTCGTCCTTATATGGGTTCTTCTCTGGGAACAGTGCTTCAATGATGTTCTTTCTGCTGAACTTAACTCCTTTAGATAGGATTTCATCACCAAACTTGTGCTTGATACCCTGCGATGTTTTGCCTTCCAGCAAAGCCACCAGTTTATCAACCATCACGTTCTTAATGGCGTTGAGGTCTTTCGAGTATTTTACTTTTAACTCTTCAACCTCTTTCTTAGACTTAGCCCGCAGGTTTTTGTCTTTCTTAGGTCTTGAGAAAAGCTTTGTTTCAATAACTACGCCGTTCAGTGATGGCGGCGCCTTAAGCGAAGCATCCTTCACATCTCCGGCTTTGTCACCAAAGATGGCACGAAGCAGTTTTTCTTCAGGAGTCGGGTCCGTCTCACCTTTTGGCGTGATCTTACCGATCAGGATATCGCCTTCACGAACTTCAGCACCGATACGGATGATACCGTTCTCGTCCAGGTTCTTCACAGCTTCCTCGCTCACGTTCGGAATTTCAGAAGTAAGTTCTTCTTCACCACGCTTCGTCTCACGAACCTCAAGTTCGAATTCTTCAATGTGGATAGAAGTGAAGATGTCATCTCTTACTACTTTCTCAGAGATAACAATAGCATCCTCGAAGTTGTAACCCTGCCATGGCATGAACGCCACCTGCATGTTACGACCAATTGCGAGTTCACCATTATTAGTAGCATAACCTTCACAAAGCGGCTGTCCTTTCGTTACACGCTGTCCAGTGTAAACGATCGGTGTCAGGTTGATACAAGTATCCTGGTTCGTTCTTCTGAACTTGATCAGGTTGTAGGTTACATACTCTGCATCGAAAGCAACCAGCTTTTCTTCTTCTGTCAGATCGTATTTCACAACGATCTTGTTAGCGTCTACGAAGTCAATTACACCATCACCTTCAGCGATTACAAGTGCTCTTGAGTCGATAGCTGCTCTTCTTTCAAGACCAGTACCTACGATTGGAGCCTCAGCTTTCAAAAGTGGAACGGCCTGGCGCTGCATGTTCGAGCCCATCAACGCACGGTTGGCGTCATCGTGCTCCAGGAATGGAATCAACGAAGCCGCTACTGACACGATCTGGTTCGGAGCAACGTCCATATAGGTATAAGTCTTAGGCTCTTCAACAGGGAAGTCACCTTCGAATCTACCTTTTACTCTATCATTAATGAAGTTACCACTGTCATCGATAATGGCATTAGCCTGTGCGATGTGATGGGTATCTTCTTCTTCTGCTGTCAGGTATTCAACAGATCCATCCATCTCTACTATGCCTTCATTTACCTTGCGGTAAGGCGTTTCGATGAAGCCCATGTGGTTAACACGAGCGTGCACGCATAGAGATGAAATCAGACCGATGTTCGGACCTTCTGGCGTTTCGATTGTACAAAGACGACCGTAGTGCGTATAGTGAACGTCACGAACCTCGAAGCCAGCACGCTCTCTAGACAGACCACCTGGCCCCAGTGCAGATACACGACGCTTGTGCGTCACTTCTGCCAGTGGGTTAGTCTGGTCCATAAACTGAGATAGCTGGTTTGTTCCAAAGAAAGAGTTGATCACAGAAGACAGCGTACGCGCGTTGATCAGGTCTACAGGCTTGAAGTCCTCATTGTCACGCACGTTCATACGTTCTTTGATAGTTCTGGCCATACGGGCAAGACCTACACCGAACTGTGCATATAGCTGCTCCCCTACCGTTCTTACACGGCGGTTGCTCAAGTGGTCAATATCATCCACTACAGCCTTCGAGTTAATCAAACCGATCAGGTACTTTACAATAAGAACGATGTCCTCATTTGTAAGAACTTTCGCATCCCAGTTCGTATCAAGACCAAGTTTCTTATTGATTCTGTAGCGGCCTACTTCTCCAAGATCATAACGCTTGTCAGAGAAAAACAGCTTCTGGATAATGTCACGCGCAGTTTCCTCGTCTGGCGCCTCTGTATTTCGAAGCTGACGATAAATCTGCTCTACCGCTTCTTTCTCGGAGTTTGAGTTATCCTTCTGAAGTGTATTGTAGATAATGGCATAGTCCGCAATGTTCACGTTTTCACGGTGAAGAATGATAGACTTAGTACCAGAATCCAGAATAACGTCGATATCGTCTTGCGTAATTTCTGAATCACGCTCGAGAAGTACTTCGTTACGATCAATTGATACTACTTCACCTGTATCCTCATCTACGAAGTCTTCTGTCCATGTGCGTAGCACACGTGCAGCCAGCTTTCTGCCGATCGCATTCTTCAGATTTGTCTTTGTAGCAGGCAACTCTTCAGAAAGACCGAATAGGTCAAGGATATCCTTATCTGTACCATAACCAATAGCACGCAAGAGCGTTGTTACCGGAAACTTCTTCTTACGGTCAATGTAGGCATACATGACGTTGTTTACGTCTGTTGCAAACTCAACCCAAGATCCTTTGAAAGGAATAATTCTGGCAGAATAAAGTTTTGTACCGTTTGTGTGCTTGCTTTGAGCGAAGAACACACCCGGAGATCTGTGAAGTTGAGATACAATAACACGTTCAGCACCGTTGATAACAAATGAGCCTTTCTCGGTCATGTATGGGATATTACCCAAAAACACTTCCTGCTCGATTGTCTCAAAGTCCTCATTGTCCTCATCGTTACAGATGAGACGAAGCTTGGCCTTTAGCGGAACCGAATAAGTTAGACCACGGTCAATACACTCATCTACTGAGTATTTTGGCGGGTCGATATGGTAGTCGATAAACTCTAGTACAAAGTTTTCTCGTGAATCGGAAATCGGAAAGTTCTCAGCGAACACCTTGAACAAACCTTCCTGTGCTCTATTTTCAGCAGGAGTCTCCAGCTGGAAGAAGTCCTGGAATGACTGTAGCTGAACATCTAAGAAGTCAGGATAGTCAATTACCGGATTTATAGAGGCAAAATTGATTCGCTCTGTCGTTTTATTCTTAGCCAAAGCCTTGGAATTTTAACGTTTACAATATGATTCCAGCACACAGCCATTCGTATAGCCATGGGCAAAAAAAGGATTCAAATTTGAATCCGTATACAAACAGGAAAAGACCTGACTAAACTGCCAGGTCTACCTGTTCTCGGTATGTTGGTAAGTGAGATTATTTAACCTCTACTTCAGCGCCAGCTTCTTCCAAAGACTTCTTCAGTGATTCAGCTTCGTTCTTATCCACACCTTCTTTCAAAGGCTTAGGAGCGCCGTCTACCAGTTCTTTAGCTTCTTTCAGGCCAAGACCAGTCAATTCTTTTACAAGCTTAACAACTGCAAGCTTAGATGCACCAGCTGACTTAAGGATTACGTCAAAAGAAGTTTTCTCTTCTGCAGCAGCTCCTCCTTCAGCAGCACCACCACCAGCCATCATAACTGGAGCAGCAGCAGCTGGCTCGATACCATACTCATCCTTAAGAATTGTAGCTAGTTCATTAACCTCTTTCACAGTTAAGTTTACTAACTGCTCAGCGAATGCTTTCAAATCTGCCATTTTATTGAAATTAAAAGTTACTTATTGATTACGTTTTTAAAATTATTCTTTTTCAGATAGGGTTTTCAGGATACCGGCTAGTTTGCCACCGCTGCTCTGAAGAGCAGAAACAACATTCTTAGCTGGAGACTGAAGCAAGCCGATGATATCACCGATAAGCTCATGCTTAGACTTGATGCTGGCAAGTGTATCCAGTTGGTTTTCGCCGATGTAGATACCGCCATCAATATAGGCACCCTTCAATAATGGAAGTGCGTTGCCTTTCTTTCTGAAGTCTTTCAGAAGCTTACCAGGAGCATTGCCTGATTCAGTAGAAAACAAGATACCAGATGATCCTTTCAGGATAGCTTCCAGATTAGAGGTGTCAGCCTCTAGGGTATCTAATGCTTTCTTAATGAAAGTGTTTTTGTAAACTTTGTACTCCAACCCTCTTTCGAAGGCTAATCTCCTGAACTGGTTGATGCTCGCTACAGTCATGGTAGATGCATCTGTGATATAGAAATAGCTAGTGTTCGCTAACTTCTCGCTCAGGTCTTTAACAATTATCTCTTTTTCTTCCCTGGTCATGTTCTTAGATAGTTGCGTTCTTGTCAACGATTACGGCCGGGCTCATTGTGCTAGACAATGTTATGCTCTTAATGTAAGTACCCTTTGCTGAAGATGGCTTCAGGCGGTTCAGTGTAGCAATCACTTCTGCAGCGTTAGCAGCTAACTGCTCTGGTGAGAAAGAAACTTTGCCTACACTTGTATGGATGATACCATACTTGTCAACTTTAAAGTCGATCTTACCTGCTTTAACTTCTTTTACTGCTTTAGCTACGTCTTGCGTAACTGTACCAGACTTAGGGTTTGGCATCAGGTTACGAGGACCTAAGATTCTACCTAAACGACCTACTTTAGCCATTACAGCTGGCATCGTGATGATCACGTCTACATCTGTCCAGCCTTTTTCAATCTTTTGGATATAGTCATCCAGACCTACGAAGTCAGCGCCTGCATCTTTGGCTTCCTGCTCTTTGTCAGGTGTTACCAATGCCAGTACTTTTACGTCTTTACCGGTGCCATGTGGAAGGGTAACAATACCACGTACCATCTGGTCGGCTTTGCGAGGGTCAACGCCTAAGCGTACATCAATATCAACAGAGGCATCAAACTTGGTAAAAGTGATATCTTTTACTACTGAAGCCGCATCTGTTAAAGAATACTCTTTTGTCAGGTCAGCCTTTTCTAAGGCTGCTTTCCTGTTCTTTGAAATCTTCGCCATTATCCTTTAACTCTAATTATTCGTTCCACGGAGCGTTTCCAGACACTGTAATACCCATGCTTCTTGCTGTACCAGCTACCATTTTCATGGCGGCTTCCAGTTTGAAGGCATTTAAGTCAGGCATTTTCAGCTCTGCAATCTCTCTTACCTGATCCCATGTAACTGAACCTACTTTGTTACGGTTTGGCTCTTTAGAACCACCCTTAATCTTAGCAGCATCCATTAACAATACCGGAGCAGGAGGCGTCTTAATAACGAAGTCGAAGGACTTATCTGCGTATATTGTAATCAACACTGGTAACACTTGTCCTGGCTTATCCTGGGTTCTAGCATTGAACTGCTTACAGAACTCCATGATGTTAAGACCTTTAGAACCAAGTGCAGGTCCAATCGGTGGCGATGGGTTCGCGGCACCTCCCTTTACCTGAAGTTTCAGGTAACCTTTTATTTCCTTTGCCATTATTTGTATTTACTACGATTCTTTTTCTACCTGCATGTAATTCAGCTCAACTGGTGTGTTACGGCCGAAAATCTTTACCATAACATTAAGCTTCTTACGTTCTTCGAACACTTCCTCTACAGTCCCTGAGAATCCACTGAAAGGACCGTCCATCACTTTCACCATTTCTCCAACTAAGAATGGAGTATCCAATACTTCTGCCTGTTCTTCTGCCTCATCTACAGTACCCAGTATTCTGTTTACTTCAGACTGGCGAAGCGGAACTGGCTTTTTATTCTGACCTCCTTCGTTTGAACCGAGGAAGCCTATTACACCTGGTGTGCTGATGATAATGTGTTCAGCTTCACCATGTGAAAGATCAGCTTGTACCAGTACATATCCCGGGAAGAAATTTCTCTCTCTGATCTTCTTCTTTCCGCCTCGCATCTCATACACCTTCTCGGCTGGTATGAGAACCTGAGGAACGTACTCTCCAAGATTCTGTCTTACTACTTCGTTCTCCAGATACGCCTTTGCCTTTTTCTCCTGTCCGCTTACAGCGCGAACCACATACCATTTTAAATCAGCCATAGACTCAAATTAAAATTGGTTGTAAAACCAAGACAGCGACGAATCAAAAACGAAATCCATAGCTCCAACTACCAGAGCAAATATTAAAGACCCGATCAACACCAATACAGAGCTATTCTGCAGGTCAGAATATGCAGGCCATGAAACTTTGTTTTTCATTTCCTCCACTGTCTCGTCTATGTAGCCTTTTACTTTGCTCATCGCCTTCGCTTTAATAGGATTTAAATTGCACGGGTGGAGAGACTCGAACTCCCAGCCAATGGTTTTGGAGACCACTACTCTACCAATTGAGCTACACCCGTAAAAAAATGCACACCAATTTTAATTGGAGTGCAAATTTATTTAAAAGAATATTAAAAACAAACCCGTTTCCGAAAAAGATTCCAGAAACGGGTCAGTTTTATATATTATTAGTCAAGGATTTCAGTTACCTGACCGGCACCTACTGTTCTACCACCCTCACGGATAGCGAAACGTAGACCTTTCTCCATTGCTACTGCGTTGATCAGGTTTACCTCGATAGTGATGTTATCACCAGGCATAACCATTTCTACGCCTTCTGGCAGCATGATCTCACCAGTAACGTCTGTCGTTCTGAAGTAGAACTGTGGACGGTACTTGTTGAAGAACGGCGTGTGACGTCCACCTTCTTCTTTAGAAAGAACGTAAACCTCAGCCTTGAACTTCGTGTGAGGCTTCACAGAACCTGGCTTACAGATAACCATACCACGACGGATATCAGATTTCTCAATACCACGAAGCAACAGACCTACGTTGTCACCAGCTTCACCACGGTCAAGGATCTTACGGAACATCTCAACACCAGTAACTACTGACTTAAGGTTCTCAGCACCCATACCCAGGATTTCAACCTGCTCACCAGAGTTGATTACACCACGCTCGATACGGCCTGTAGCTACAGTACCACGACCAGTGATTGAGAACACGTCCTCAACTGGCATCAGGAATGGAAGGTCAGTCAAACGAGCTGGAATCGGAATATAGCTATCAACTGCAGCCATTAATTCTTCGATTGTCTTCACCCACTTCTCGTCGCCGTTCAAGCCACCAAGAGCTGAACCCTGGATAACTGGAATGTTGTCGCCGTCGAAGTCGTAGAAAGAAAGAAGCTCACGGATTTCCATCTCAACAAGCTCAAGAAGCTCTGGATCGTCCACCATGTCAACTTTGTTCATGAATACTACCAGCTGAGGTACACCTACCTGACGAGCAAGAAGGATGTGCTCACGAGTCTGTGGCATTGGACCATCAGTTGCAGCAACCACAAGGATAGCACCGTCCATCTGGGCAGCACCAGTAACCATGTTCTTCACGTAGTCAGCGTGACCTGGGCAGTCAACGTGAGCATAGTGACGGTTCTCAGTTGCGTATTCTACGTGAGAAGTATTGATTGTAATACCTCTTTCTTTTTCTTCTGGAGCGTTATCAATAGAAGAGAAGTCGCGAAGTGCAGCAAGACCTTTCTTAGCCAAAACTGTAGTAATGGCAGCAGTCAAAGTTGTTTTGCCGTGGTCAACGTGACCGATAGTACCGATGTTTACGTGCGGTTTGGAACGGTCAAATGTTTCTTTAGCCATTGTATGATAATTAAATTAAGGTTAAAACGTTTAAGTATGTTGCGTTAATTATACACGTAACGGACTTTGAGCCAACGATGGGAATTGAACCCACGACCCCTTCCTTACCAAGGAAGTACTCTACCCCTGAGCTACGTCGGCTTTTGCCATCACTTATCTTAAAAATGAGTTTATACTAAAAAGGAAATCCATCTTCATGAAATTCCTTACAAAGCAACCCATAATTGATAAGCAGCACGCCGTTTGCTTATTGAGCGGGAGACGAGGGTCGAACTCGCGGCCTATAGCTTGGAAGGCTATCGCTCTACCAACTGAGCTACTCCCGCTTTTAATGAAGCAAACCATTAAATAGCGTGGTCTTAATTGTGGGGAGAGCAGGATTCGAACCTGCGAAGTATCACTACAACGGAGTTACAGTCCGTCCCATTTGGCCGCTCTGGAATCTCCCCTAATATTCAACCTGGCTGACTTATTCAGCCTTTCCTTAGCACTTCAAAACTGTTTTTCAGTCCGCTGTTCGTTCTAAGGAGATGCAAAATTAAGCGCTTTTTCTTTCCAGTCAAATATTCTCTAAAAAATTATTTACTTTTTTTTCTGGATGCCCTACAATGTAACCTGATTGTACAGTTCCAGAAGCCTTTTGTCCTGCTCATTAGCTCTTATTTCTTTAAGCAATTCTACTATCTCCGGACGCTCTGAATGCACCATAAGTGTTTGAAAGGCAGCCATGCGCACGTAATACAATCGATGCTCCTGTGCCAATTCTGCCAGCATACCAATTGCCTCGGGGGTATAGGCTTCCGGGTTTACCGCCATAAATGCGCCGTAGCTCTGCAACAGATAATAAAGACCTACTCCTTTAGCATTTTTCATCTGCTTCATAAACCAATCATACTTTCCTGCCCCTCCCTTCACTGCATAGTATGAAGCCAGCGCCAGCACGATCTCCTCGTTTGTCTCCTTTTCAAAACTGGACAGGCGTTGGTTAATGTCTGGTGCCTCTGTCATGGCATAGCCCAGTATACCTGCGGCTGCCACTTTGTAAGAGTCATCTTCCATTGATTTCTTATATAGTTCGCTATACTCATCATCGCCCCATTCAGAAAGCAGCATGATAGCGCCTGCTCTTACTTCCCCTTTTTCATCGCTTTCAGCTATTCGCTTCACAATTGGCTCCAGTGTTTCGGTCTGCCTTGCTGGTAGACGCCCCGCTACATCCAATGCCATGTTTCGTACAGCCCAGAATTCGTCTTTCAAAGCGCCCTGCAACAGGCTTACCATTTCCTGTTGGCTTAACTCCTTCTCCAACTCTTCTAATGCCTCAAGTTTTGCAGCCAACCCACCTGCGTTGTTAAACTGAAACTCCAATTCTTCGGCTGTCTTCGCATGCTCTACAGTACCAAGTAGCTGCTGCTCGCTGTCAAACAGCAAAAGTTGCGGCTCTGCACCCACAGGCAGGTTAAACACCTGGTTTGCTTTTGTGATCTCAATACTATGCTCTGCTTTCTTACCATTTTCCCAAACTGCTACTTTCAGCGGCAACCTATACACTGGCTGGTAGAGCGTATCCTGTTGCTGCCATACCTGAAGCGTAAGCGCACCGTTCTGATAGGTATGGCTTACTTTAAGCTCCGGATGACCCGCTCGCAGGAACCACTGATCAAAGAACCACATTAAGTCTTCGCCAGTAGTATCTTCAAAGGCCATGCGCAATTCAGCCACTTCTACATCTGAGAATTTGTTCTGTGTGAGGTAGCGGTTCAGTGAAGCAAAGAACGCTTCGTCTCCCACATACTTGCGAAGCATGTGCAGCACACGACCGCCCTTGGCATAGGAGTGGCTATCGAACATATCTTCCCGGTCCGCATAGCGATAGCGAATCAGCTGTTCACGCTTACTTTCGGATTCATCGAGGTACTGCCCCAGTTCGTCCAGGTGATGGAGAGCGGCTTCATCAGCACCGTACTTGTGCTCTGTCCACAGGTATTCAGAATAGTTGGCGAATGCTTCATTAAGCGGCAGGTTAGCCCACGACTCTGTAGTCACGTAGTTGCCGAACCACTGGTGGAACAGTTCGTGCGCAATGATACCATCCCAGTTTTTATCAAGAAGCTCCCGCTCATTCAATTGCAGGTCTTCCATGAAAGTAGAAGCCGACGTGTTTTCCATAGCTCCTGACACGAAGTCGCGCACAACCACCTGCGAGTATTTCGACCAAGGGTAATCCACGCCTAGTTTTTTTGAGAAGAACTCAAGCATTTCGGGCGTATTACCAAAGATCTTCTTAGCCGTTTTCTCATAAGCCGGCTCCACATAGTAGTTCACCTCCAGGTCGCGCCACTTGTCTTTCACTACGGCATACTCTCCAATGGCCATCATGGTCAGGTATGGCGCGTGAGCCTGTTCCATTTTCCAGTAGTCGGTCTTAGTGCCATTCGGGTTTTTGCGTGAGTAGACGAAGGTGCCGTTGGAGAGTGTGGTGAATTGCTGATCCACGGTAATGTACAGCTCCTGCGTCATGCGCTCATTTGGCGAGTCAATGGTTGGGAACCAGGCAGAGTTCGCTTCGGTTTCGCCCTGGGTCCAGATCTGGCGTGGCTTGTTTGGTTCCTCCCCTTTCGGGTTGATGAAGTAGAGTCCCTTGTCTTCGGTGATGGCATCACTGCCCCCTACTACCAACTCATTTGGCTTAGCCGTATAATCTATTTCAATGACATACTTGTCATTTCGGGTATACGTTTTGTCCAGGTCAATTGTCAGCTTCATTCCGTCGTAGGTATACTGAAGCTCCTTCGCGTCAAAACCATTCATCAGGTTCACGCTGTGGATATCAAAACCTTTGGCATCTAATACAAGCTTGTTCTGCGGATAGAAATAAGGTTTGAGGGTGAGCTCTGCGATGCCATGCAGGTATTGCTTATCCCAGTCAAAACTCACACGCAGTTTGGTGTGCAGCAGGTCGTGCACCCGTGTTTTAGAGGGATTGAAGGCATGGTTCTTTGGGGCCCACACAGGAGGCTCGGCAATCTCCAAGGCTGGTTTGCCCGTTACTGGCTCAACTGTAGGAGTCGCCTTCGTTTGTTTGTTCACACTGCAGCCGCCTGTAAAAGCCATAGCGGCAGCAAGGCCAACTATGCTCAGAAACCTATGATTCATGATGGAATGTTTTAATTTTGAGCTCAATTTCTAAAAATACTCTGATAAATCAATTATCTTTAAGCTTCCAAAACCTGATTTAAAAAGATGCTCCAGATAAAAACCGCTAACGACAAGACATGGCAGGTTGATATTCAAAAAGACGCTATTCTCCTTAATGGATCGCCTTTCAACTGGGACATTTCGCCCCTTGGCCCTAACCGATATCATATCATAAAAGACGACAAGTCGTATACCGCAGAGTTGGCAGAAGCTGACTATCAGGCCAAAACATTTACTTTCAAGATAAATGGCATCAAGCAGACCGTGAGCGCGAAAGACCGCTTTGACCTGCTGCTTGACAAATTAGGTATGAGCAATGCCAATGCCCAGAAAGTGAACGATGTGAAGGCGCCTATGCCAGGGTTGATACTTGAAATAAAAGTGCAGCCCGGACAGGAAGTGAAGAAAGGCGACCCTATCATGATATTGGAGGCGATGAAAATGGAAAACATCCTCAAATCTCCTGGAGACGGCGTGGTGAAGGAAATAAAGGTAGCCGTGAAGCAGAACGTGGAGAAAAATCAGATCCTGATTCAATTTTAATTTTTTTTGTGTTGCCGGATGGGCAGCACGTACTGCCTTGCCGCGACATGAGCACCATAAATGTTAACATTACTATAAAACGACCGTGAAGTATAAAAGAATATTGCTGAAGTTAAGCGGCGAAGCGCTAATGGGAGAACAGCAGTACGGCATTGACTCTGACAGGCTGATGCAGTACTCGCAGGAGATTAAGGAAGTGGCCGCACTTGGCGTTGAGGTAGCAGTAGTGATTGGTGGGGGCAACATCTTTAGAGGTGTGCAAGCTGAGCAGGTGGGCCTTGACCGTGTACAGGGTGACTACATGGGCATGTTGGCAACTGTCATCAACAGCATGGCATTGCAGAGTGCACTCGAAAAACTAGGCGTATATACCCGCTTACTTTCTGGCCTTAACATCCAGCAGGTATGCGAGCCTTACATTCGCCGCCGCGCAGTACGTCACCTTGAAAAAGGACGTGTCGTTATTTTCGGAGCTGGTACTGGCAACCCCTACTTCACAACCGACTCAGCCGCCAGTCTTCGTGCCATCGAGATTGAAGCGGACGTTGTATTGAAGGGCACCCGTGTAGACGGCATTTACTCGGCTGACCCCGAGAAAGACCCGAACGCAATCTTCTACTCGAATATCTCCTTCAAAGACGTGTTCGAGAAAGGCCTGAACGTAATGGATATGACTGCCTTTACACTCTGCAAGGAAAATGGCTTGCCAATCATTGTATTCGACATGAACACTGGAGGCAACCTGAAGCGACTGGTACAGGGCGAGAAAATCGGCACGCTTGTAAGCATGGAAGACCTGGCAGACTCAATAGAAGAAGCCATCGATAATATTCAGGCTTCAGAAGGCGCAGGCTCAACTGACAAGAATTAGTAAATTGCAGTATACATAAGATAACAGAAGAACCTTATTAAGCTAAAATTGATATGACGGAAGAAATTCAGTTTTACCTCAGCGAAGCCGAGGAGTCGATGCAAAAATCGGTACAGCATACAAACTCTGAGCTGCTTAAAATCAGAGCTGGCAAAGCCTCTCCTGCCATGGTAGAGGATCTGCGCGTAGATTACTATGGCGCTCCAACTCCTATCTCTCAGGTTGCTGGTATCACCACCCCAGACGCACGCACACTCTTGATCAAGCCATGGGAAAAGAACATGGTTGCTGAGATTGGCAAAGCCATTAAAAACAGTGATCTAAACCTGAATCCACAGCACGAAGCAGATTCCATCCGTCTGAACATTCCGCCACTGACGGAAGAGCGTCGCCGTGACCTGGTGAAGCAAGTGAAGAACGAGACTGAAAACGGAAAGATTGCGATTCGCAACATTCGCAAAGATGTGAACGACTCACTGCGAAAACTGCAGAAAGAAGGCACCTCAGAAGATGCTGTGCGTGATGCGGAAGCTAAAGTTCAGAAGATGACAGACAGCTACATTGTGAAAATGGACGAGCTCCTTGCCAAGAAAGAAGCTGAGATCATGACCGTGTAAGCAGCACCATTATACCTTTATAAAAGGAGAAGCCCGCTGAACATTCAGTGGGCTTCTCCTTTTATATGCCTATGCATTATTTACAGGTATAGCTTGTGCACCCTGATATACTCTGCCACCTCGTCTGGCACCATATACTTGATTGACTTCTCCTCTTTGATACATTTCCGAATAAACGTAGCGGAGATATCCAGCACAGGAGCTTTGATGAAAGTCACATTGGGCATAGCCGGCAATTCGGTGGTAACAGAGCCAGAGCGCGGGTATACATATACACGGTGATATTCCAGTATACGATCATAGTTCTTCCATTTCGGGAAGAGTGGCAGATTGTCCTCCCCCATGATCAATACAAACTCGTAGCTTGGGTACTTTTCCTGCAGGTAGGTAAGCGTATCGATGGTATAGCTCGGCTTGGGCATGTTGAACTCGATGTTCGACACACCAAGGCTCGGATTATCAGCCACGGCCAGCGACACCATGTGCAGTCGGTCAAATTCGTGCAGCAGTGTGTTGCTGGGCTTGAAGGGGTTCTGTGGCGACACCACCAGCCAAACCGTATCCAGGTCTGTGTTATTGGCCATGAAATTGGCCAGTATCAGGTGCCCGATGTGGATGGGGTTAAAGGAGCCGAACAGCAGCCCTACTTTCATACGATGGCTGGTTCAGCGTTCAGAAACTCGTTTACCAGTTTTTCTGCCTTAGAGCAAGCTTCCTGCAAGTTGTCGTTTACGATCACCTTGTCAAACTGGTCTTCAAACTTCATCTCAAACTCTGCCTTGAAGACACGGCTCGAAATGCTGGAAGCAGAGTCGGTGTTGCGGGCCTGCAGGCGCTTAGCCAATTCCTCTATGGAAGGCGGCTTCACGAAAACCGCCAGTGCTCTGTCTTTGTAAAAATGCTTTATACTCAGTCCCCCTTTTACATCCACGTCCAGTATCACGTGCTTGCCACTTTTCCAGATACGTTCTATTTCAGATTTCAAAGTGCCGTAGAAGGCACCTTCATATACCTCTTCCCACTCTACGAATTCGTCTTTAGCGATCTTCTGCTTAAATTCTTCCGGTGTTATGAAGTAGTAGTCTTTTCCGTTTTCTTCAGTGCGGCCGCGCTTGTCGCGTGTGCAGGCCGAGATAGAGAAGGCAAGTAGTGGGTTTACCTGCAAGAGGTGCTTTACAATAGTAGTTTTGCCGGCGCCGGAGGGTGCCGAAAAAATGATAATCTTTCCTTGCATCAGAGGTTATACAGTTTCTTGAATTCTGGCTTTAATGGACAAAGCTAAGCTTTCCGGCACAATTACGCGCTTAAGATGACCACTTACAAGCCCTTTGAGGAGTTTTTGCTTTTGATGGCTTTCGAAGCAGGGAACGCACTCTTCGATGTGAGTATTAAAGTAGGACTGCTCTTCTGTGGAGGCTTCTCCATCAATCATCAGGTCCAACAACTTGGCAATCTTGTCGCATTCTGACTCATGCCCGTCTTCAGAAAGTTTCTGGTGCGCTTCTGTAAATTTCGATTCCATCTTAACTCAAACTCTTTAGGTTATTCTAACTGTTATATCCCATGCTCTTCGCATACTTTTCCAACTTCTCTTTCAAAGAGTTACGGGCACGGTGCAGCCTGGAGCGCACGGTACCTATAGGTATATCCAGAATTTTAGCCATTTCCTCGTAGGTGAAGCCCTCGAGATCACACAAAATGATCACGGTTCTGAAGTCGACCGGCAATGCGTTCAGGGCACTGGCCACTTCGTCGCCAATCAGGTCCTGTACACTTTCGGTGCGCATGTCGGTGGTGGAGGCCACGCCGCCCTCGCCTTCTACGTCGTCCGAATTGTAGTACCCCTCGACCTCACTATAATCTACCTTGGCAGGCTGTTTGCTCTTTTTCCGGAACTCATTAATGAAAGAGTTCTTCAGGATTCGGAACAGCCAGGCTTTTGCATTAGTTCCTTGTTCAAAGTAATCGAAAAAGCGGTAGGCCTTCAGGTAAGTTTCCTGTACCAGGTCATTGGCATCATCTTCATCGAGGGTGAGCCTGTAGGCAAAATTGTACAGAGGATCCAGCACAGGCAGTAGCTCCGCCTCGAACCGGGCATCTTTTTCCTCTTTACTCAACTGTTTACCTGTTTGCTCGCTCATTTGACTTGATTTTGTAATTTATAAAGTCGTCATCGCGTAATTATACGCAAATATAGAAATTTTAATTACATACCTTTCTAGCCGCCTTTGGGTTGCACGGGAGCCACATTGGTATGCGCAGAACAAGCAGCTCATGAGCCGCTCTTATTCCTTTCTTTATTAGAAACATACGGATTTTCAGAACTTTCAGCAGTTCCTGAGCTTTTTTTTCATTGGTTTAGGTGTTAAAGCTTAATTTTGCAACTCCAACCACATAGGGAGTTCCCATACATGAGCCAACCAATATCGGTTACCATCCTGACTAAAAACAGCCAGCAGCATCTCTCCAGCTGTCTGCATTCCTTGCAGCGCTTTCCTGAGATAATTGTACTGGATAATGGCTCTACGGATGAGACAATGGCTATTGCGGCCCGCTATCCTAATGTACGCATCGTGCAGCATACCTTTATCGGATTTGGACCGCTGAAGAACCTGGCCGCACAGCACGCCTCTCACCCATGGGTCCTCTCCATTGACAGCGACGAAGTGCTTTCACCTCAGCTAACAGAAGAAATTCTGCAGCTCGACCTCCGCGATACGCATAAGGTATACAGCTTCCTGCGTCATAACTTTTACGGCAAAAAGCATATCAAAGCCTGTGGATGGGACAATGATTATGTGCTGCGCCTCTATCATAAGGAAACTACCCGCTTTGCCGACCTCCCGGTGCACGAGTATATCATAACGGATGGCTTACAGGTACAGGCGCTGCGTGGCACCATGGATCACTTTTCCTTCGACAGCATATCGCAGCTGATTGCCAAGATGGACCAGTATACCACACTCTTTGCCAAAGAGAAGCGGTTTCGGAAGCACTCCTCCCCTGCCATCAGTTATTTCAAGTGGGCTTTCTCGCTTTTCAGGAACTATGTGCTGCAGCGCGGGTTTCTGTATGGGTACGAAGGTATGGCCATCTCCTTCTCGAACGCCAACGGTACTTTTTACAAATACATGAAACTGCACGAAGAGAACCAGCGCCTGGGCATCAGCCTGGTCGTAACTACCTATAACTGGAAGGAGGCCTTAGGCACAGTGCTGCGCAGCGCCTTTCAGCAAAGTGAGTTGCCGCGTGAGATCATTGTGGCCGACGACGGTTCCCGCGAAGACACACGTGCTCTTGTAGCGGAGCTAGCGAAAGAGTCGCCGGTACCGGTGCTGCACAGCTGGCAGGAAGACCTGGGTTTTAGAGCTGCAGAAAGCCGCAACAGAGCCATTGCGATGGCAACCGGTGAGTATGTGGTGATCATTGATGGGGATATGGTGCTGCATCCTGACTTTTTAAAGGGCCATCGCCGAGCTGCCCGCAAAGGTTATTTTACCCAAGGAAAGCGTGTGCTCCTGAGTCCTGAGTTGAGCCAGAAGCTGATTAGTCGCGGCCCTTCTCCCATTTCGCCTCTTTCATCAGGTATAAAAAACCGGTTCAATGCTACTAACTCGCCTTTTCTGTCAAGGCTGTTTAGCAAGGACAAGGCCGGCATCGCTTCGATCAAGAGCTGCAATATGGGCTTCTGGATGGAAGACATTGTGCGCGTCAACGGATTTAATGAGGATTTTGTAGGCTGGGGACGAGAAGATAGTGAGTTTGCCATCCGCTTGCTAAACAGTGGCACGAAGCGGCAAAACCTTGCTTTTGGCGGTGTAGCCTATCATTTGCATCATCAGGAGAACTCCCGCCAAAGTCTGGCAGCTAATGATACACTCCTTGAGAAGGCCATTTCTGAAAAGAGCATTTTTTGCACTAACGGTATTGATAAGCACCTTCACAAAAAATAAGTATTCATCCCCTAATTGCCAATACCTACACCTGTTGCCTGCAACCTCTGCAACAGGTATAGGCATTGATTTTTAATAAGCTATCCGCACATAAAGTAAATTTATAACATCAGGTATAGCCTGCAGGCAACAAATTTACAACTTTAGAGTAATGTAAATATTAAACTATTTTTTATTACAAAATATATCAGCTTCCTGTGTTGTCACATCTAACGCCCTTGCTTCCGGATGCGCCTTGTTGCTTTCACACTATTACTGGCAGTTTCGCTAAACTTGCAGGCGCAACAGTTCAACTTCCGGAACTGGTCGCTTGAGCAGGGCTTACCGCAATCTCAGGTAAACGACATCCTGCAGGATCACAAAGGGCAGCTCTGGCTAGCTACGCTCGGGGGGCTTAGTCGCTTTGACGGGTCTACCTTCCATACCTATACCAAACGCGATGGCATGAGCAGCAACAGTATAAGCTGCCTGCTGCTCGACAGCCGTCAGCGCATCTGGATCGGGACTACTGATAAAGGCTTGATGCTGCTCACGGGTAATAATTTTTATGCTTATGACCTGGAGGCTGGCCTGCCGCCCGGAGGGGTCTACAGTATCGCAGAAGACAACCAAGGTACTATATGGGCAGCCACAGACAGTGGCGTTTACTACTTGGCCAGGAATGCATTTGTGCAGCACACCGAATTACCGCCCATCCGTTACAATGACGTACTCTTCACATCCACAAACGAGCTTTGGGCAGGGAGCAACTCTCAGGGCGTGTACAGCATCACACCCAAAGGAACAACTAATTATACCTCCACCAACAGCTTGCTGCCTTATAACAGCATTAATGTGCTAAACCAGTCACCTGACGGCACTATTTGGATAGGCACTGCCAACGGCGCGGCAACTTTCCGGCAAAACAAGCTGGAGCACTTTGAGCTGCCGCCAGGTATAACGAGCCCTAACATAAGAGATTTCACAACTGATAACTACGGTCATCAATGGTTAAGTCTGAACCTGAATGGCGTGCTTAAATACGATGGCAAAGAGTTTCAACACCTGACCCGCTTCAGCGGTCTGCGCACAGACAGAGTCAACTGCATCACAACAGATCGTGAAGGAAATATCTGGATTGGAACAACTGGCCATGGCCTGATGCAGTACCGTAACCCCTGGTTTGTACACTTTTTTGATATGGGACAGGTGAAGGAGCCTGTTATATCAGCTCTGGCGCAGGACACCAAAGGCAGGGTGTGGCTGGGTACCGATGACGGCTATGCTGCTTATATGGAAGGAGGTATTCTAAACTGGCTCCAGACTGATATTTGGCCCAAAGGCACCACCCTGCATAGTATGTGGGTAGCGCATGAAAACGATGTTTGGGTATGCACCAGCAAAGGGCTATACCGTTTGGGTCCCGGCAAAGTAACACATTACAGCACGGCACAGGGGCTGCCCTCAGCAGAAGTGTTTCAGGCTATGCTCATGCGAAATGGAGACCTGCTACTCGCAACTGCCGCCGGATTGGCTATTCTGCCCCCCAACCAGCAATCGATTAAGCCATTGCATAAGCCACAGCTTACAGGCAACGTGTATGCCCTACATCGTGACAGCCAGGGCAGGATATGGGTTGGTGCCGAAAAAGGTGTGTTCCGGTACGAGAACAATGCCCTGGCCGCTGCTAAAGGACTGGGCGAAGCTGGCTTTCGTGAGATCCGCACTATTGCAGTAGATGAGTGGGGCACCTTGTACTTTGGCGGTTTCAATTACGGTATTATGGCCTGGCATGACAAGTGGAAGGCTCCTAAGGTATACAACTCCCGGAACGGACTGCCCAATGAAGGTATAAAGAGCCTGTTTGTTGATAACACCAACCACCTTTGGGTCGGCACCAGTCGGGGCGTGCTAAAAGTGCAGCTTGATCAGCTACATGCCCGGGGGCGTCTTAGCATCCGGTCGTATGCAAATCAGGAGGGGTTTCGGGGTCTTGAAGTCAGCAACAAGGGAATCACCCAGACTCCGGACGGTACTGTGTGGTTTGCCACCGCCAAAGGCCTGACCATGTACCTGCCTGATATGGACAGGCGAAATCAGGTATACCCCAATACAATCCTGACCAATATCATGCTCTTTCTGAAGCCCACTGACTGGGCGAGCATGGGTTACACGACTGACTCAACTACTGAACTCCCTGTAAACCTTCGGCTCCCACATCACCAAAACCACCTGACGTTTGACTTTCATGGCATATCACTCACCGCCCCCGACCGTGTGCGCTACCGCTACCGTCTGAAGGGACATGACGACCATTGGTCTGCTGTGACGGATCATTCTTTTGCCACCTATGCCAGTCTCGACCCGGGCACTTATACCTTTCAGTTACTCGCAGCCAACAGCGACGGCTACTGGACACCCAGTCCTCTTACCTATACCTTCACCATTGTACCCCCGGTGTGGCGCAGAGAGTGGTTTATAGTGCTACTGGTACTCATTGCCACCGGCGCAACGATCAGCCTGATCAGGCTGCGCGAAAGAAGTCTGGTAAAAATGAATACGCTGCTTGAACATAAGGTACAGTATAGGACACAGCTGCTGGAAGAAAAAAACCGTGAGAAGGAAATTCTGCTGAAGGAGATCCATCATCGCGTTAAAAATAACCTGCAGATCATTATGAGCATGCTCAACCTGCAGGCCCGCCACGTACAAGACCCAAATGCACTCGAAGTGATGCAGTCTGTCAGAGGTCGGGTGAGATCGATGGCTATCCTGCATGAACGCCTTTATCAGCACGAAGACCTGGCCTCTATTGATCTGAACGCCTACATAGAAGATATATGCGAAGGCCTATGCGCTACATACGGCACCAAAGAGCGCCATATCAAAATCAAGCTCGATATACCTACTATCATGGTAGAGGCAGATACCGCCCTGTCATTAGGGCTAATTGTGAATGAGCTTGTTTCCAATTCTATTAAATATGCCTTCCCTAACCGCTATGGGCAAGTCGCTATTTACCTAAGGCCAGAGCAGGAAAACGCTTATACCCTAACAGTACATGACGACGGTGTGGGCTTGCCTACCGACTTTCAGGAACGGCGCAAAAAATCATTTGGTCTCCAACTGGTGTCCTCACTGGCCCGAAAACTTGGGGGTAATATCGAATTCCAAAATAATAATGGTACAAAATCAATATTGTATTTTGTTTTGGCATCGTAACTAGCTAATTTTACGTATGAGATTAATGCTATGACAAAACCAAAAATTCTTATTTCGGAAGACGAAATTATAATCGCAGAAGACCTGGCTGCCTGTTTGGAAGAGCTAGGCTACCAGACGTGTGGCATCGACTCCGGTGCGAACACTCTTGAGATGATCCGGACCCTGCAACCAGACCTGGTGCTGCTCGATGTGAACCTGAAAGGTGATGCTGACGGGATAGAGATCGGCGCTAAAATACGGGAGGAGTTCGACATTCCTTTCATCTACCTGACCGCCTATGCCGACAAAGCTACACTGGACAGAGCAAAGAAAACAGAGCCTGATGGGTTTCTGGCCAAACCCTTTGACGAAAAAAACCTGCGTTCTGCCATCGAGCTTGCCCTTTACAAACACGACTCCGGGCACAAAGCAGTGGATAACGGCGCAGGAAAAGCCCCCAAAGAAGCCGAGACGCAGACCGATTACATCTTCGTAAAGGTAAAGCACCGCATCATCAAGGTACAGTATAGTGACATCTTGTGGGTAGAGGCCTATGACAACTACTCTTTCATTGTCACTGTAGATCAAAAGTACCTGGTCAGCTCTACACTCAAGGACATGGAGCACAAGCTGCCTTCCGGTAATTTTGTGCGGGTGCACCGCTCCTATATCGCTAACCTCGACAAGGTAGAGGCGCTGGAAGAAAACGCTGTCGTGTTCTCCAAAGGAGAGGTTCCGATCGGTAAATCCTACAAAAAGGCCCTGATGTCACGCTTCAACATCATCTAATAGCAAAATCAACAGTCATACGAGAAGCTACAGGTTGCCCTGACTCTGAAATATATACAGAGCCAGGGCAATTAATTTAGTGCTCCCGCTATCTTTGTGCATTCACTCTGTTTAAATGAATATGCCTAAGGGAATTACTGTCGTTATTACCAGCTGCAACCGCTTCGATCTGCTGGAGGCTACACTGCACAGCTTCTTCAAATTCAATACCTACCCCATTGAGAAAATCCTGATCATAGAGGATAGCGGAGACGGAAAGGGGCTGGAGAGCGTACTGCGCAAATTCAGCTACGACAAGTTTGAGACGATCGTAAACCCGGAGCAGCTCGGCCAGCAGAAGAGCATCGACAAAGCTTACAGCCAGGTAAAGACCGAGTACATCTTCCATTGCGAGGATGACTGGGACTTTCTGCGCAATGGCTTTATTGAAGACTCCCTTGCGTTGATGGAAGCTTTCACGAAGCTGATCACAGTGTGGGGCCGTAGTGCCGATGAGTACCCTGCCGACTTTTTCAGCCCTACTGTAGCGGAGTTTGAAGGTATACGCTACCGGAAAGTTCAGAAAGATATCTTTACGCTTAACCCCAGCCTGAAGCGGGTGAGCGATTACCGCCTGATGGGCAGCTTTGAACAATATACGCCAGGGCAGTTTGAGAAGGAGATCTCAGATTTTTACGCCGACTTGGGCTACACCGCTTTTATCCTGGAGGAGCCTTATACCAATCACCTGGGCTGGCACCGCCGCATCCACTTCCGCGACAAAGCCAACAAATACCTCAAGCTTGACAACAAGTTTAAGCAGGCCAAAGCCTCGGTGTACAAACTGCTGAAGATGGGAAAATTTAAGAAATAGGTATAAACAGGAAAGCCGGAGCATCAGCTCCGGCTTTCCTGTTTATAAGCAATACTCAAAATTAGTATCTGTAGTACTCAGGCTTGTAAGGGCCCTCTACCGTCACACCAATGTAAGCGGCCTGGTCTGAAGACAGTTCGTCCAGTTCCACACCAATCTTGCCCAGGTGCAGGCGGGCTACTTTCTCGTCCAGTTGCTTCGGCAAGGTATACACCTTGTTCTCGTAAGCCTCCGCGTTTGTCCACAGTTCGATCTGGGCCAGTGTCTGGTTAGAGAACGAGTTAGACATTACAAATGAAGGGTGACCAGTCGCGCAACCCAGGTTTACCAGGCGGCCTTCAGCCAGCACAATGATGTCTTTGCCTTCGATGTTGTAGAGGTCAACCTGCGGCTTGATGGTATCTTTTGTGTTACCATAGCTCTTGTTCAGCCAAGCCATATCAATCTCGTTGTCGAAGTGACCGATGTTACAAACGATCGCCTTGTCCTTCATGAGACGGAACTCACGCTCCGTGATGATGTCCTTGTTACCAGTTGCTGTCACCACGATGTCTGCTTCTTTTACAGCGTCAACCATCTTCTTCACTGCAAAGCCGTCCATGGCAGCCTGCAGGGCGCAGATCGGGTCGATCTCTGTCACGATCACACGGGCACCGGCACCACGCAATGAAGCGGCAGAACCTTTGCCTACGTCACCGTAACCAGCTACAACGGCTACTTTACCAGCCATCATGACGTCTGTAGCACGACGGATCGCATCTACCAACGATTCTTTACAGCCATACTTGTTGTCAAACTTAGACTTGGTTACGGAGTCGTTCACGTTGATGGCAGGCATTGGAAGTGTTCCGTTCTTCATACGCTCGTACAGGCGATGAACGCCTGTTGTCGTTTCTTCAGAAAGGCCTTTCACAGCAGGTGCAAGCTCAGGGTACTTGTCGAGTACCATGTTGGTCAGGTCACCACCATCGTCCAGGATCATGTTGAGCGGCTTGCGGTCTTCGCCAAAGAACAGGGTTTGTTCAATGCACCAGTCAAACTCCTCAGCAGTCATACCTTTCCAGGCGTAAACCGAGATGCCAGCAGCGGCAATAGCAGCGGCAGCGTGATCTTGTGTAGAGAAGATGTTGCAGGAAGACCAGGTAACTTCAGCGCCCAGTTCCACCAGTGTTTCGATCAGCACAGCTGTCTGTATGGTCATATGCAGGCAGCCAGCGATGCGGGCACCAGCCAGCGGCTTGCTCGGGCCATACTCTTCACGGATAGCCATCAGACCAGGCATTTCAGCCTCTGCCAATCTGATCTCTTTGCGGCCCCACTCGGCCAGCGAAATATCTTTTACTTTGTACTTAAGTGTTGTATCGATCATATTTTACTTTTTTCTTAGGGAAGCACAAAATTACAAAATTTCTCACTCAACTTCAACATAATAGCACTACTCAACTGAAAGTCAATTAGTTTGAATTTCTTTAAAATACTGAGGCCTGTACCAATGGCACAGGCCTCAACTAGGTAGTTGTCTTCTTCGTTATTATCGGTTCGTAATGATCTCGGCTCCAAGGGAGTTCATATTTTCAGCTGGTGGCGACACAAAACCTCTGGCGAATACAGTGTAGATGCGGCCACTGGCCAGCTGTACGTTTGGCACAGCCAGCACAACTGTTTCTGTTCCGGCCAGTCTTACTTCCAGGTTATAGGTACCTGTTGGTACAGGGGCAAAAGGACTCGCCTCTTTAAATTCGCTGTTGCTGAAGAGCACAGGTCCACCCGTTACGGCAACGTCTACTGCCGGGGCGTCAGGTGATAAGTGCACGAAACGCACGTGCGCATTACCGGAAGCCGGTGCCGTCAGGTCATCCATCAGTACCAGTGGCTCTATATTGCTCAGCGTGTTGATCGCGAACACAGAGTAGTTCATGTTACGCTCCAGGTCAAGGTTGGCGTTGATAACTGATGTGTTTGTGCCAGCAGCATTCACTTTCACATTACGACGGCCAGCCGGCACCTCCAGGTAACCTGTGTTGTTCGGGTAAGTGAGAGCAGTTGAGTTCACTTTCTCGTCATCCACCAGCAAATCAACGCCGGGTGCGTCAGGTGAGGCGTGCACTACCATTACATTTGCATTTTCGATAACAGTCATGTCGTCATCGTCATCATCACAGCTTGTTAGCACCATGGCCGGCAGCACCGCCAGCATCATGATTTTCATCCATTTCTTCATAGTAGTCTGATAAATTATTTAAATAAAAATTTCTTTTAGCTGTGAATACAACCAGCAGGTATAAGGATTGTTTGCGGTCGGTCATATTTTTATGAGAAAAACAGGGCTGATTAAATTTGTACCTTTGCAGCGTACCATGAAGCACTATACCCCGGAAGAGAGAGATTTTATACTGCAGCACCAGCACCGCCACCCAGCCGAACTAATGCTGCAGGCAAGCCGTTACCCGCATTTGCCGGTGGCTGAACTGGTGAAGCAGATCCAGGCACGACAGAAAGCCTCGGACAAGCTGCCAACCTGGGTAGCACACCCGGATGTGGTATTTCCAACGGCCGTATCAGTAGAGCAGACTTCTTCAGAGGCAACAGCTGCTTTTAAAGCCTCACTGGTAAAAGGCAAGCTGCTCGTCGACCTGACAGGCGGCTTTGGGGTGGACAGTTTCTATTTTGCGAAACAGTTTGGGCAGGTGGTGCACGTCGAGCAGAACAGCGAACTTTCAGAAATAGCCGCCTATAATTTCAAGTTGCTGGGCGCTGCTAATATTGATGCTGTCAACGGCTCCGCAGAAGATTTCCTTCAAGAGTTTACTGGTAAAGCCGATGTGCTATACCTGGACCCGGCACGACGCGGCGAAAGGCACGAGAAGGTGCACCTGCTCCAGGACTGCGAACCCGATGTGCTGCAACTGCTGCCGGTACTGTTTGAGAAAGCAGCTACTGTGCTGCTCAAAACCTCCCCCATGCTTGATATTGAGCTGGCACTTGAGCAACTGAGGTCAGTAGCCAGGGTATGGGTGATTGCACTGCACAACGAGTGCAAGGAAGTGCTATACCTGCTTCAGCCTTATGCAGGGACGAACCCCACCCGACAAGCGGTCAACCTGATGCCGGATGGTAGTATACAAACGCTTACTTTCGACAAAGAGCAGGAAGAGCAGGCTTCTGTCAGCTTCTCTGATCCAAAGACATACCTTTACGAGCCTAATTCTGCCATACTTAAATCAGGAGCCTACCGCAGTGTGGCTAGTCAGTTCGGCCTACAGAAGCTGCACCCCAACAGCCACCTGTATACCTCTGAGCAGCTCATACCTGATTTTCCGGGCCGGACCTTTACTTGTCAGGGTATAGGCCGCTATAATAAGAAAGAGATTCTTGCCAGACTCCCCCACCGCAAAGCCAATATCACGGTGCGCAATTTTCCAGAGTCCGTGGCTGACATTCGCAAAAAGACAGGTATAAAGGAAGGTGGCGAAGACTACCTTTTCTTTACTACTGATATGCACCAGAAGCCGATTGCGATCTTCTGCCGGAAAGCAACAGCCCCTGCCCTGTAATTTTTTTTCAGGTTTTTTATGGTGCTTTAGTTTTTGAAGCACTTTATAAAATCCTACCGCCCAACTGCTTACCTCTTTTAAACCAACCCCTTAATGGGTTCAGGCACAATTACATACACCCGTTGTTATACTTACATAACACTATATACCCATAGATATTCTAGTCGGTTTTATTGCTATCCTGTTCCAACACTGACCTGGCCAAATTGCTAACTGCTAGAGTCTTTGTCCGTAAAACAGAGAGTCCCGTCTGGTACGGAGACACCATGTTAAACATATATCACGAAAGCTATGAAACGTAATAATGAAGAGAATCAGGGTATGAATCGTAATCGTAACAACGAAGATAACCTGAATCAAAATCAGAACCAGAATAGAAACCAGAATCAGCCAAGAAACGAATCGGGCGAGTTTACAAGCTCTTCCCGCTCACAAAATAACCCATCGGGTCAGAGCAACCAGGGTTCGCAAGCAAGCAACAGCAACCAGGGACAGGGCTGGCACGGTGACTCACAAGGCCACGCAGAAGCGGGTCGTCAAAGCCATAAGAACGACAGTTCATCATCTTCTAGTAGCGGCAGATCATCACAAAGTGGTCAGACCCAAGCAAGAAGTAGCAACCAATCACAAGCCAGAAGCAGCAACCAGTCGCAGGGCAGTAGCAGCCAAAACCAGGGAAAAGGCTGGCACGGTGACTCTGAGGGACATGCAGAAGCAGGACGCCAGGGTAACAAGAATAACAACAACTCAGGCTCCAGCAACAACAACTCCTAATATAGTTTAGCTGAATATATTATGGAAAAGCCCGTGGCAGATGCTACGGGCTTTTCTGTTAGCGTCAACTAGAGCCAAAAGGCCTCGTAAACAGAATATTGTACATGATTTGCAATTAACCCTCAATTTTAAAACTATGAAAAACGAGAAAGAGAATAAAAACATGCCGCAGAACAAGCAAACCAGAAAAGAGCAGGCTGGTTCTAAAAAGGACATCGGAAACGACCTGCACAAGGATGCAGTTGGTAAAACCGGATCTAACAACCCGACACCTCAGGCCCGCACCGACAACGAGCAGAAGAACCAATAAGGATTGAACAATATCCTACCTAAAGCCCCGGCTGCGCTGCGACCCAGCAAACAGCCGGGGCTTTTCGTGTACAAGCCATTCAGCATGTACAACTATGGCTACAGAGATAATATTTAAAAAGATTGATTAGACACAATAAGCTTTTTATTATATATTATTGGCTTAATATTTGTTCTTTCGCTCAAGTACCTTTATAAGCCAAGCTATGCGCAAACCTCTACTGCTCTTATCACTTCCTGCTGTTTTACTACTTCTGGCCTTCAGCTTCAAAAAGGCCAGCAACGATGACCTGATCATGCGCATAGCACTGCAGCTACAGAAGTTCTACACCCTGTACCCGCAGCAGAGCATCTACCTGCATCAGGACAAAACACTCTACAGTCTCGGCGAGACTATCTGGTTCAAAGCTTATACTTCTCAAAGCACGACTGATAGCCTAAGCAAGGTACTCTACGCAGACCTGGTAGGCCCTGACAACAAAGTGCGCCTGAGCAGGAAACTGAAGCTGCAAAATGGCATGGCACACGGCGACTTCTACCTGCCCGATACCCTCTCCGAGGGGCTCTACCAGCTCAGAGCTTATACCAACTGGATGCGTAACTTCGATCCGCAGTACTTCTTTACCAGAGAGCTCAACATTGCCAGCCCTTCCCTTACTGAGGCTAAAGCAAGTATTTCTTTCCAGACACACGCCTCCGCAGCCGGAGATTCCATCATCACCAGTCTGCAGTTTTATAAGCATCCTTTTGAGCCACTGAAGAATCTGAAGTTAAAGACACAGCTGGTGCTGGATGGTAAAAGAGGAAAGTCAGGCAGCCTGGAAACAGATGCGCAAGGTATAGCCCGACTACCGCTCTTCTTCAGCAATGCCCAGAGCGGCACGGTAAAGGATGCCCTTCTGGTCGTTCAGTCTGATGACAAAAGCAACCCATTCCAGCGTAGCTACCGCCTGCAGGTGGGCCAGCCGGCTCTCGACTTGCAGTTTTTCCCGGAAGGTGGACAACTGGTGGCAGGTATATCTTCCCGGGTAGGCTTCAAGGCTGTGGAAATAAGCGGTAAAGGGCAGCAAGTAGCTGGCACTGTGCACGACCAACAGGGCAATATGGTAATGGACTTTAAGAGTGAGCACTTGGGTATGGGTGCTTTTACGTTTATACCCGAACCCGGCAAAACCTACACCGCACAGATAAAGCTACCCAACGGCCGTACAGCCAGTTATAAGTTGCCGGAGGCAAAGCCGGAGGGCGTGGTGCTGCAGGTTGCGCAGCATAGTGAGCACACGGTTAATTTTCGGATAGAGCATAATTTCAAAGCCCAGGTTGCGAATGCCCCCATGTATATGATTGCGCACGCTGCCGACAGCCTTATATTTGCTGTAAGAGCCAGCACCGATAAACCGGTACTGGAGTCGGCTATACCTGCTTCCCGATTCCCGGTGGGTTTGATCCACTTCACCCTGTTCAGCGCTGATGGCAAAGCCCTGAGCGAACGCCTGGCCTTTGTGAACCATCCGCCACAGCTCCAACTCAACATCACGACCGACAAGGCCATGTATGGCAAAAGGCAAAAAGTAACCATGCAGTTCGAAGCCCGTGATGCCAGCGGCACGCCGGTAGTCGGCAATTTCTCACTCGCCGTGCGCGACGCTCTCATCGACCAGAACCAGCAGCCTTATGAAAATAATATTTACACACAGCTATACCTGCAGGGTGAGCTGAGAGGCAATATCGAGCAACCCGCCTACTACTTCGACAAAAAGCAGCCACAGGCACGGCGCCACCTGGACCTCCTGCTACTCACTCAGGGCTGGCGCCGCTTCGATTGGGGCAACCTGCTACAGGACAAGCTGCAGGCCGCTCCACATCTTCCGGAGGAGAGTCTTTCATTCTCAGGGAGAGTAGAAAAGGAGCTTGGCAAGAAGACACCGCAGAAAAGCAACCTGACGCTTATCTTCACGCCGAACACGGCACCCAAAGAAGCAGAGCTTACACTGCCCAACCTGGTCATGGCAGAGACGAACCCTGATGGCAGTTTCCGGTTTGTAGGGCTGGACTTTGAGGATACGCTGAAGGTCTTCATACAGGCACGCACGCCCAAGGGAAGTAATAACCAGTTGATTCACCTGGATCGCATGACAGCCCCTGCGCCAAGCTTCCAGGCATTGGAAGGAGCCACCCTATCGCCAGACCAGATATCAGCCTACCGCAGGCGCATGAGCGACTGGGCCAAGGCTGACCGCCAGCACCGCCTGACCACGGGCGCCATTCAACTGAAGCAGGTAGATATCACTGCAAAAAAACAGGAGTTCAGCAATGACCACCGCATTTACTTTAAGGAAAACGCAGATGCTCGCATTGAGCTAGATAAACTCACAGTAGTATACCCCAATGTGCTGCAATACCTGGCAGGTCGTGTAGCTGGTGTGCATGTTACAGGTTCAGGCAATGAGACCAGCGTAATGATACGTGGCGACGGGCCACTGTTTGTACTGGACGGTATGCGTGTTAGCCTAGAGACAGTAAATATGCTCTCGCCAGAAGATATTGAGGCGATTGAGGTGCTGAAAGGCGCCAATGCTGCCATTTATGGCTCTTCATCAGCCGGCGGCGTGATTGCGCTCTTTACTAAGAGGGGCAATCCAAACTACAATTACGCAAATCAAAAAGCACCCGGCACCATCAATTTCAAGCTGGCTGGCTACAACAAGCCATCAGAGTTTTATTCGCCGCGCTACGATGTGCCCCAGGACCGTCACAACCTACCGGACTACCGAAGCACCCTGCACTGGCAGCCTAATGTAACTACTGATGCCAGAGGGAAAGCGACTGTTAGCTTCTTCACGTCAGATGTCATTACTGAGTTTGTGGCCGTTTGCGAGGGTGTTGCAAGACAAGGCATAGTAGGCGCAACCTCCTACCGCTTCAGCAGCGAAACACGGATACAGCCTTAGTTTATTTCTTGCGACTGACCCACTTGTTGTCTTTCAGCCAGAAGCGCCAGGGTAGCAGCGCATCTTCACCGGCATAGTCTATACCTACTCGTGGGCCGATGGCTATACCTTCAGCAGGCACGGCTATATCTTTGTCTTCTATCCAGATGGTGTCGCCGATGAGTGTTTCGCCATAGTGACTGCGGTTTATACCTAAGGCAATGCTGAGCACACCCGGCCCGGCCGTCAGGTTAGGTTTGGGAGTGGCCATGTTGCGGCGCAGCAGCATCTCTTCTATACCTTCTGTCGGTTCGATGGCCCGCACCAGCACGGCATCGGCCTGCCCTTCCACGTTGGTAATGATGTTGAACAGGTTGTACATGCCATACACGAGGTATACATAAGCCACCCCGCCCTCGTGGTACATGATTTCGGTGCGCTGTGTGCGGCGGTTCATATGCGCATGGCAAGCCTTGTCGTTTGTGCCGGAGTATGCCTCCGTTTCCACAATGATGCCTCCGGTGAGGATGCCGTCGTGGTGTGTGTAGAGGTACTTACCCAGCAGGTCCTGTGCCACCTGCACCACATCCGGTCGGGTATAAAAGTCTTTTCTGAGCTTCACTTTGTAATGGATAATGATGAATGAGTAATGACGAATGAGTAATGAATAATAAGCAATGAGTAATGACGGATGAATGAATAAATATTTAATTCATACCTACCTGTAAGCAAATAATGAACAGGTATACGTGAAACAGGCTCATCGGCCAATCCCTTATCCTCACCTTATTATTAGTTATCATATGCTATTCACTAAATCTGATTGCTAATTCGTCATTACTTATTAATCATTACTCATTCGCCATTACTTGTTTCTTCATTAAAACAATTACCTTTGCCTTCAGATTGGTGGCCTTGTCGTTTTCGCGACAAAGCCTTAAAAGGGAAATAGGTGAGATACCTATGCTGTTCCCGCAACTGTGATCTTCTTAAAAAGGGTTAGCCAAAACCACCGCCACTGTGCCGCACAACGCACGGGAAGGCTGGCTAACCTGAAGAGAGCCAGGAGACCTGCCAGTCCGACAATAATTAGTCGTATGCTTTCGGGTAAAAAGCTGCACGGCCTTCGCTATACCTGCGCGCGCTGTTCCTGCCTATACCTGCCTGCATGCTTCGGGATTTAAGCAAGCGTATACGTGGCAAAGTTTCACTACCCTCTTCTATCATGCCTGGCTCTACTGCTAGGTATAGCGCCCGTCGCTCTGGCGCAGCAGGATACTACGGTGTATCACTTGCGCACAGTCGAAATCTTTGGCAAGCCCTCCGAAGTGTTTGCCTCTGGCAGCCGCGTAAGCACACTCGACAGCAGTTTCATCCGCACCTATGCCTCCGGCACCATAGCGGATGCCTTGCAGGCCCGCACACCGGTATTTCTGAAAACGAACGGTGCTAGCGGCATTTCCACCCCTTCCTTCCGGGGCACCAGCGCTACACATACTGCCGTGCTTTGGAACGGCCTCAACATCAGTCAGCCAGCCTTGGGGCAGAGTGACCTGTCTTTGTTGCCTTTGAGCAGTATCGGGAGCATTGCGGTGCAGCATGGTGCGGCAGGTGCTATGTATGGCAGTGGCGCGATCGGTGGGGCTGTTTTGCTCAACTCCCCAACCCAGCAAGAGCCCGGCTTTGGAGCAGATGTGATGCAGGAGGTTGGCAGCTTCGGCCGGTACTTCTCCAGCGCAGGCGTCCGCTACAGCAGCCAGAAGCTTTCTGTCGCACTGAGTGCCTATCGTCTGGCAGCAGAAAACGACTACTCTTTCCGGGACTACGGCCGTATTGGAGCACCGGTTCGTCGACAGGACCAGGCGCAGGTAGCACAGCATGGCTTCACCCAGGACCTGAGCTGGCAGCTCTCTTCCAATACCCGGCTTGCTTTGCATGGCTGGTATACCTTTGCCGACCGGGAAGTAGCTCCTGCGCTGGGCGCTGCCAACACCAATGCCGAACAACTCGACCGGAACCTGCGCCTGATGACGGAATTGAACCACAGCAGCAACTGGGGCGAAACCTCCGTGAAAGCGGCCGTGTTCAACGATTACCTTCGATTCACTGACAACAACAACTACTCTACCACTGATATCAACACTTACCAGGTGCAGGCCGAGCAGACCTATACCTATGCCCGCCGCTGGAGTTTGCGGGGCGGCCTTAATCTGCAGCACTTTGACGCCGATGTACAAGGCTATGGCAAACAAGTAACGGAAGACCGCGCTTCGGCTTTCCTGCTCTTCCGCTACGACCCCAGCGAGCGGCTCGACCTGAGCCTGAACTTGCGCCAGGCATTTGTGAAAGGCTACAACCCCACTCCGGCGCCCACCCTGGGCGCTAACTGGCTGATGCTGCAGCAGGGTAATCACAAGCTATACCTGAAGGGCAACGTGTCGGGCAGTTACCGGGTGCCGACGCTGAACGAGCGCTTCTGGCAGCCAGGTGGCAATCCGGACATCAAACCGGAGCAGGGCTGGAGTTACGAAACCGGACTGCGTCACCGCTATACCTTGGGCAGTGTGCAGTTGGATTCTGAATTATCGGTTTACCGCATGCTCGTGGACAACTGGATACAATGGATGCCGATTACTTCCAGCTATTGGTCTCCCCGCAACCTGCAGAAGGTTCGCTCACAGGGTATAGAACTCAGCAGCCGTGCTAGTACCATAATAGGCGACTGGCAACTGGCTGCTACGGGCGCCTATACCTATACCTCCTCCGAGCAGGTAAAGGCCTACGAAGGAAACCAGGAGTTGAACCAACAGCTTGCGCACGTGCCATTGCACAAAGCCCAATTGGGGGCTGACCTTACCTTCCGCTCCTGGACGTTACTCGGCAACATCACGCACACCGGCCTCCGCTATACCGACAACAGCAACACTGGCAGCCTGCCCGGCTATACCTTGCTTAGCCTGGCACTGCACAGGAAGTTCAGCATCGGTCAGTATCAGTTTGTTACATCGGTCCGCAGCGATAATGTAACCGACCGCGAGTATACCGTGCTCGAAAACGTGCCTATGCCATCCCGCAGCTTTGCGGCCAGCCTGCGCTTTATCATACCTTAAATTATATACATACCCCAATAACATGAAAAAAATTACCCGCTTCCGCAGCTACCTACTGTCAGCTGCCTTTGCCTTTGGTGCGCTCACTATCACTTCCTGCGACAAAAAGGACAACGGGCCTGCCGGTGAGTACGCCCGCAATGGTGTCCTTGTGTCCAATGAAGGCGCCATGACCAAATCAAATGCCTCGATGAGCTTCTACAGCCACGACAGCAAAACAGTGGAGAACGAATCGTTTAAGAAGGTGAATGCTCCGCTTCTGCTCGGCGACGTGTTGCAGCACATGGTGCAGCATGGCGACAGGCTATACCTGGTGATGAACAACAGCGGCAAGGTGGTAGTCACTAACGCCCATACCCTGAAAGCGGAAGGCGAGATCGCCGGTTTGGAGGCGCCCCGTTACTTTGCGGCCCTGAACGATGATAAAGCTTATGTAACGGAGTGGCTTGGCTACGATCCGGCGACTTATGTATATGGCAACGGCCGAGTAGCAGTAGTGGATCTCAATACGTTGACCGTTACCAAAACAATCACTGTAGGCGTGCAACCGGAGCAACTTATCCTTCAAGGTGGAAAGCTCTACGTAGCCAACAGCGGTGGCAACTCTGTAACGGTGATCAACACGGCTACTGACGCGATAGAAACTTCTATCACCGTAAACGACGGCCCGAGCAGCCTGGCACTGGACCGTAACAACATGCTTTGGGTAAGTAGCCGAGGCATCAAGTCTTATGACCCAACCGACTGGTCTGTCAGCGAAGAACACAGCACTCCCGGCTCCCTTGCCAAGATCAATACAGGTAGCAATTCGGTAGCCGCGACACTCACCTTCACCAGAAATGCGCCATCTCCAGACAAGCTCACGCCAAATCAGGGCGGAGACAAAATCTACTATGTGTTCAACAACAAGGTATGGGTGCAGGATGTCAACACGACTACACTGGCCACTCAACCACTCATCGACCGTGGCAGCTATGTAGCTTATGGCTTCAACGGCCTGGGTGTGGAACCTGGCAGCGGCACGATTTACGCAGGCAAGGCGACAGACTATGCCTCCAACGGTTGGGTGGTGCGCTACAACCCACAGAGCGGAGCAGCTGTAGACTCCTTTAGGGTTGGTATTGCCCCGAACGGTTTTGTGTTCAAATAATTAATCTGCTATCCCCAAAAGCACAATGCCCGGTCCTCTTATCTAGAGAGCCGGGCATTGTGCTTTTATACCTGAGCCGAATTACTGGTTCGGATCAGGCTTCAGATTTTCATCATAACGTTTCTGGCGATCACCCTCCTGGTTAAAGGCACTGTCGCCTATGGCGGTTCCTTCACGGCCTTCGTATACGTCCTCGTAATTACCAGTAGTATCACCGTAGGTACCCGCACGGTTAGCCTCTTCCGGTTGCTCTATTTCGCTCCGCTCCACGTTTGTCTCACCTGGGTCGGTACCCGTGTTACAGGCCGTCATACCTACGCCCATAAGCAAACCAAGTGCAGCAGCCGTTTTCTTTATAGATTTCATAGTTTTTTCATTTTAGATTTTCAAAGTGCCAATCCGCATCAGGGTATAGCTCTCTAATGTACGACCAGCCTACAATTAGAGTTAAAAAAAGCTACATACCTCACTCCTTTGCCGTATGACATAGTGCACATAAACATAAAGGTATGATGAACGGGAAAAATAAGTCTGACCAGGAAAAGAGCAGCAAGGAAATGTCTTCGGACAAGAAAAAAGTAGCAACCGACAAGCAAACCCCGCCGCCACAGGGTTCGGGTGCGAACAATCCGGGCCACACCAAAGACGACAGCTCTGATGCCGAGGCACAAAAAGGGCACGCCTGATGGCGCAACAATCAGCCTAAACCTTAACTTTGCGGCTATACCTGGTCTGCCATGAAAAAGAACTTGATGAACCCGGCGCTTAAACGCAAGTTGCTGGTTATCTCCCTGCTGTGCCTGCTCGTAGCCTCTGCCCTGCAGCTCTATACCTTCGGATTTGCTGATAACTTCTTCAGTAACTGGCTGCGCATGTTTGTGGTACTGTTTGTTTTGGTGGCAGGTACTGTGCTGGCTGTTGTGCCGGGTGCAAATTATGTTGTCAACAAGACTTCGCAATTATTCAGATAAGCACTGCTATACCTCTACAAACGAAAAGCCCGTGATAGCATCACGGGCCTTTTGTTTTAGGGAACAATTGAAACACTTACACCATCACAAGCCATTGCTTCAGGTTATTATTCATGAAATTTATTCCACTGATTTAACCTTTGCTTTTACGCCTAGAAGCATTCAACTATAGATGATAATAATGCAAATATAGTGATATTCGGATTGATTTATATAATTAAATATCGCTTTAATGCATAATTTATTCGATGTTATACCTACCATTCTCTAAGCTGCTCATTTACAACAATTCCAGACTGAACCCTGCCTGCACTAGAAGTGTTAAGCAGGCAGTAATTGTTTAGAAAGCGCTACAGAATCAGTAGTTTTGCAGCCCGCGCCCTTTGGGGCGTTTTTATTTTAAGAATCCCGAGACTTGAAGAAGCCAACCATACTGCTCATTACGCCGCCGCTCACGCAGCTCAACACACCATACCCCGCCACTGCCTACATCAAGGGCTTTCTGAAAGGGCAGGGCTATACCGTTACCCAGGCTGACTTTGGCATTGAGCTGGTGCTGCGCATGTTTTCGAGAGATGGACTAAGCAGAATATTTGAGGCTGTAGAAAAGGGGGATTTTGAGTTGTCGGATAACAGCCGACGCATCCTGCGACTCAGGAGGGAGTACCTGAACACTATAGAGCCAGTCATCCGTTTTCTGCAGAACAAAGACACTACCCTGGCTCAGCAAATAAGCTACAGCCGTTACCTGCCCGAGGCTTCACGCTTCGACCAGGTAGAGGACATTGACTGGGCTTTTGGCAGCATGGGCATCACCGACCGCGCCCGTTACCTGGCTACGCTATACCTAGAGGATCTGGGTGACCTTATTAAAGAAACCATCTGCCCCTATTTCGCTTTTAGCCGCTACGCCGAGAAACTGGCCTTGTCGGCCACTTCCTTTGACCCGATGGAGGAGTCGCTGCAGACGGAGCCAAACCTGGTAGACCAGATGCTGCTCGAGCTGCTGGAAGAGCGCCTGCAGGAAGTGCAGCCGGATGTGGTCGGCTTCTCTATACCTTTCCCGGGGAACCTGTATGGTGGTTTGAGGCTGGCACAGTATATCAAGCAGCACCATCCGCACATCCATACGATGATGGGCGGTGGCTATCCAAATACAGAGCTGCGAAGCCTCCGCGAGCCGCGCCTGTTCAAATACATCGACTTTGTAACGCTGGATGACGGCGAAGGCCCTTGGCTGAAACTGCTGGAATACTTGCAGGGCGAGCGCCAGGTTGATTTTCTGCAGCGCACATTCATGCTACAGGATGGAAAGGTAGAGTTTATCAACGGCTGCCTCGACAAAGATATTCCGCACACTGAGGTGGGAACGCCGGACTACAGCGATTTGCCACTGCAGGATTACCTGTCCGTGATCGACGTGATCAACCCGATGCACCGCCTCTGGAGCGACGGCCGCTGGAACAAGCTAACGGTGGCCCACGGCTGCTACTGGAAACGCTGCTCCTTCTGCGACATCACGCTCGACTATATTTCCCGCTATGAAACGGCCCCGGCTACTTTGCTGGTGGATCGCATCGAGCAGATCATCGCCCAGACGGGCCAGACGGGATTTCACTTCGTGGACGAAGCAGCGCCGCCAGCCGCCCTCCGCGACCTGGCCATTGAACTGCTACGCCGCGGTGTGAAGATTACCTGGTGGGGCAACATCCGGTTTGAGAAAACCTTCACACCCGACCTCTGCCGTCTGCTGGCCGCGTCAGGTTGCATAGCTGTGTCGGGTGGTTTGGAAGTGGCATCTGACCGACTGTTGGATTTGATGAAAAAAGGTGTGAGCATTGCGCAGGTGGCACGTGTAACGGACGGCTTCACACAAGCTGGTATCATGGTACATGCCTACCTCATGTATGGCTTCCCAACGCAGACAGCACAGGAAACGATTGATTCGCTGGAAGTGGTGCGGCAGCTTTTCCTAAACGGCGTGATACAATCCGGCTACTGGCACCGCTTCAGTATGACGGCGCATAGCCCGGTGGGTAAGCACCCTGAGAAATTTGGTGTGGTGAAAGTAGGCCCGCCGGAAGGTGACTTTGCCAACAACGACCTTTGGCACGATGACCCGCAGGGAACCGACCACGAGCTGTTCGGCCAGGGTTTAGCGAAAGCCATCTACAATTATATGCATGGTGTGGGACTGGAAGAGCCACTCTCGTTCTGGTTCGATTTCAAAGTGCCGCGTGTCACCACCGACCGCAACCTGATCGCCAAGGCGATCCAAGAGCCTGCCAAACCAGACAGCGAACGCAAGCTGGCCCGTGTATTCTGGCTCGGTAACGTGCCCGAAATCGACTTTATGATGTATGCCAAAAAGGGCCAGACCATCGAACGCTGCGTGCTGACTTTTTACGAAAAAGCCGAAGACTTCCAGATCAAAACTACAGCCAACATTGGGCAATGGCTGCTGGAGCAACTCACGCTGCTGACTTCTGAAGATGCTCCGGCTATGACACTGAAGCAACTGGAAGAAACTTACCCACTGGACGCACACCTGAACTTCACAGAGTTCCTGGCGTCTCCTGTTTGGTTTGAGTTGCGCGAGAAAGGATTGCTGTTGCTGTAAAACCGTGTCTCGACAAGGTTTGTTGACAAAGAACAATACACTATTGAAAACAGAACAGGCGCTGATAAAGCGCCTGTTCTGTTTTCTGCTTTTGATTAGTTGACTCTGCCAGGAGTTACTGGTGGCGGGTAGTCTAAGCCAAACCGTTTCGCATAGTCTTTCAAGGGCTCCAGGCCAACCTCGGCACGGCGCTTATCCACATTCGCTTCATCCTCTATCAGGTAAAACTCAGGTTTGTTGGTTTCAGGGTTATTTCTCAGTTGACTTCCGTAGAGCTGTGGCTGGTTGTTGTACATGCGCACCCTATCCTCTGTAAGTGCCAGGCTACTTTTCTGCAACTCCCCCTTCTCTGCCGCTTCTCGCATCATAGGCAGGTATTTCTCCATCAGCTCCTTCTGATCCTGGCCTATATGTTGTATCACCGCCCAGGCCGCCTGACTAGCCGCCCCTCCTACCATGCTTTTTCCGGGCCAGCCGTGCTCTTCAATAATAGCTATTACCTGCTCCAGGTTTTCTTTGTCAGCAGCCCACATTTTAAGAATCAGGTCCTGAAACTGCTCTGACTGCGGCCCATGCTCCTGCTGCACCTTGCTGATCATGCGTCTGTGCTTCTGGTCATTTTCATAGATTTGCTCCAGCTGTGCCTTCAGGGGTTTATTGTAGTTGGCCTCTGCCTTATCCACATTCGCCCGCAGCTGCTGCACTAACTTTTCCCAACGTTTGTCGCTGTGGAGGCTGTTGAGATCAGTGTCCTGCTTCAGGTGATTAATGTTGAGGTAGCCTTTGTCGATGGCTTTTCCAAGGTGCGCAAAGGCCTTGTTTTTGTCTCCTGCCAAAGCCCATGAGCAGGCAGCATTGTAATGGTCTGTGGTACTCCCCTTCCCATCTTTTAACACCTGATCGTATACTTGTCCGGAACCCTTATAGTCTTTGGTATTATACTTTGCATTAGCCTCAGCAGCAGATTGTGCCAACGTAACAGTGCTTATGCTGCCAGCCAGCAGCAGAGAAAGGAAGAGCGTTTTCATAGATTTTCTAGTTTGTTTACCATTCAATCTACACAAATTTCATAATATATACCTTATCAGATACTTTATTCTGCCGCAACAGCTTTAACATAAAGACAATCCGATAGCAAATGGGTAAAAAAGATGAAGCCGCACAAACAGCTGTTTGTGCGGCTTCACAGAAAGAAGGGTTATATGTTTAGTTATTCATGTAGCTATCCCGTACAGCCTTGAACTCAGAACCCGCCTTCCATTGTGGCCACTCCGATGAGCCCGCCAAACGGTGACCTACCTGGTAAAGCAGTTTCAAATCCTCTACCACCCCATCCATTTTATAATCCGGATGCACCTGGTCGGCTGCTTTGTGGTAATAGTTGGCGTAGTACTCGTCAAGTTTCTTCTTGCCCAGTTCTTTACCGCCATCCATCAGGTCCACTCCCGGACCAATGAACAGCGCCGGTATACCTATTTTGGCAAAATTGAAGTGATCGGAGCGGTAATACAGGCCTGCCTCTGGATTCTCTTCCGGTGCGATGTAACGACCTGCCGCTTCAGCCTCCGCTGTGATATAGTCCTCGAGCTCGGACTGACCCATCCCATACAGCACCACGTCTTTTGTCTTGCCATAGGGGTTCATCATGTCCATGTTGATGTTGGCCACCGTCTTCTCTTTCGGGAACACCGGGTTTTCAGCATAGTAAGCCGAGCCCCAAAGTCCCTGCTCCTCCGCCGTCACGGCCAGGAACACTACTGTACGCTCCGGCTGCGTCAGCTGATTCTTAAATGCCTTGGCAATCTCGAGCAAGCCGGCCACACCACTGGCGTTATCCACAGCACCGTTGTAGATACTATCGCCTGTCGCATCGGCCTTGCCTATACCTAGGTGGTCCCAGTGGCCGGTGTAGATGATCGTCTCGTCAGGGCGGGTGCTACCGGTGATCTTGGCGATGAAGTTGGATGTCTTATCGTAGCGGGTCTTCACTTTTAGCGAAGTGCTCGCCTGCAGGTTTAGCGGGAAAGGTTTGTTGCCCGGCTTAGATGCTTTGCTGAATACAGACTTATAATCCATACCTGCAGCGGCGAAGAGTTTCTCAGCTATGGGGGTGGTGATCCATCCTTCCATGGCGCACTTGTAGGTTTCGCGGCCACGGCTGTCAAGGTACATTTTGGATGTGTTCCAGTTGTTCTGCACTACCTGGAAGCCGTAGCCAGCAGGATCGGTATCATGGATGATCAGGGCTCCTTTTGCTCCCTGTCGGGCTGCCTCTTCAAATTTGTAAGTCCAGCGACCGTAGTAAGTCATGGCTTTGCCTTTGAATACAGCCGGGTCCTGGGTATAAAAGCCTGGGTCATTCACCAACATCACCACAATCTTGTCCTTCACATCCAGACCGGCATAGTCGTTCCAGTTGTACTCCGGTGCCACAACGCCAAAACCCACAAACACCATTTCTGTAGGATTAATGTTGATGGACTCGTCCGTGCGACGGGTCCAGATCACATAATCGTTACGGCCTTCCAGCTTCAACTCCTGCTGCTTGCCTTTGATGGTCATGTCTGAATTAGCCGTCGTATTCACCTCTACCATCGGTACCTCCTGGAAATAGCTGCCGTTGTTGCCCGGCTCTACTCCGAGCGCCTTAAACTCCCGCTCCAGATAATCCAGTGTTTTCTGCTCACCCGAAGTGAACGGCTTGCGGCCCTCCATATCATCGGCAGCAAGCGCAGTCAGGTATTGCTCGTAGCTTTCAGTTGTAAGTGCGGCCACGGTTCCGGCACCGGCTTCTCCTGTTTCAGGGCTGGAAGACTGGCAGGCGGTGAACGCTCCGGCCAATAATATTGGCAGAAATAGAGGCTTGATTTTTCTTATCATAGTATTAGCAGGTTTGTTAAATGAATGGTGAGTGCCAAGGTATAACAGCCACAGAAGTGTTAAAGTACATAAAGCTGTTCAGGAAAAAAAGTAGCGAGGGCTTCAAGGCCATTTGCAGCTTAGCTGGCTGCCAGCTTCCTCTTGAAATTGAGATCAGATACAGCCCCTGTCTTTGGCACAGGCACCGCGAGGTCTGGCAGCACCAGCATCCATAAAAAAGCACCCAAAGCTTTACGCCATGGGTGCCTTTCAAATTTCAAACTTACTAGTCTCGCTTCGACTTAAGCAGCTGCCTCAATTCAGCCAGTTCGTCGCGGTACTTGGCGGCTTGCAGGAAGTCCAGGTCTTTGGCGGCGGCTTCCATCTGCTTCTCGGTTTTCTTAATCAGCTTCTCGAGTTCGTCTCGCTTCATCATCTGAATCACCGGTTCCGCTGCCAACGAAACCTCTTCCGGACCAGCATACATCTTCACCTCTTTCTTCTTAGCGTCAGCTACAGATGTCTGCTCAAATATCTCGTCTTTGGTTTTGAGTACGGTACGCGGTGTAATGCCATGTTCCAGATTATAAGCCATCTGCGTTTCACGGCGGCGGTTGGTCTCCTCGATGGCCCGTTGCATGGAACCTGTAATACGGTCGGCATACATAATCACCCGGCCCCGCTCATTACGGGCGGCACGGCCCATCGTTTGGATCAACGAACGCTGGTCACGCAGGAAGCCTTCTTTATCAGCGTCAAGAATAGCCACTAAGCTCACTTCCGGTAAGTCAAGACCCTCACGCAGGAGGTTCACACCTATCAGCACATCGATCTCCCCTAAACGCAGCTCGCGCAGTATTTCCACACGGTCCAGTGTCTTCACCTCCGAGTGCAGATACTTCACCTTGATATTGAGGCGGTCCATATACTTGGTCAGCTCTTCGGACATACGCTTGGTCAAGGTCGTCACCAGCACGCGCTCTTTGCGCTTGATACGCTCGTCCACCTCATCCAGCAAATCATCCACTTGGTTGGCACTTGGCCTTATTTCGATCTCCGGATCCAAAAGGCCAGTGGGACGAATGATCTGCTCGACGATCACACCTTCTGATTTCTGAATTTCGTAATCGCCTGGTGTAGCGCTTACAAATACCACCTGGTGCATCAGGCTCTCAAATTCATTGAAAGTGAGCGGGCGATTGTCCATGGCGGCTGGCAAACGGAAGCCATACTCCACCAAAGCCACCTTACGGGAGCGGTCACCGCCCCACATGGCTCGTACCTGTGGTATCGTCACGTGGCTCTCATCGATCACCATCAGGAAATCGTCGGGGAAGTAGTCCAGCAAACAGAATGGACGTGCACCCGGCGAACGGCGGTCGAAGTAGCGGGAGTAGTTCTCTATACCTGAGCAATAGCCCAGTTCCCGAATCATCTCCAGGTCAAACTCAGTACGTTCCTTGATACGCTTTGCTTCTACTGGTCTATCCTCTTTCAGGAAGTAGTCATGCTGCGCTACCATGTCGTACTGTATCTCATGAATAGCCTGCTGCAGTGTATCCTTGCCTGTCACGAAGAGGTTGGCAGGGTATAAGGTAATGGCTTTCTCGTCAGCTATCTTCTTTCCCGATTCCGGATCGATGCGATGGATCTGCTCCAGCTCATCGCCGAAGAAATAGAGGCGGTAGGCGAAGTCAGCATAGGCCGGGAAGATGTCTACGGTGTCGCCCTTCACGCGGAATGTTCCACGTGTGAACTCGGCCTCGGTGCGGCTATAAAGAATCTGCACGAAGGTATAGAGCAGGTTGTTACGACTGTAGCGCTGACCCGGTGCCAGGTAAATCACGTTCTTGCCAAACTCCTCCGGGTTACCGATACCGTAGATACATGACACCGACGCCACTACGATCACATCACGGCGACCGGAGAGCAGCGCAGAGGTGGTATGCAGACGCAGCTTCTCGATCTCCTCATTTATTTGGAGGTCTTTTTCAATAAACACATCCGAAGAAGCGATATAGGCTTCCGGCTGGTAGTAGTCGTAGTACGAGATAAAGTACTCTACCGCATTATCCGGAAAAAACTGCTTGAACTCACCGTACAGCTGTGCGGCCAAAGTCTTGTTATGACAAAGCACCAGCGTCGGCTTGCCAGTATTTTTGATCACGTTGGCCATGGTAAAGGTCTTACCCGTGCCCGTGGCACCCAGCAGCACCTGTGCAGGCTCCCCTTTGTTAACGCCTTCCGTGAGTTGGGCAATCGCTTTTGGCTGATCGCCGGTTGGTTGAAATTCTGATGTTAGCTTAAAATCCATTCGTTGGTTTTACAACTTGTAAAGATATACTATAACATGAAAAATGGGCTGTAAGTTTAGCTTTTGTCAATATAATAGCTGGTAGAACAGGAATTCTCCGAAAACAAAAAACCTGCTCTGAGAGCAGGCTTTTGCATGTTTAACTATTCCTAACAATTAATATAAATTAGGCACTGTAAAAACTGTTCTATTCATCTGAGCAAACCTGCTTTACCCGCACCGGCGGGAACATCATGTAGTTAGCAGTGCAACGCGGTCCGTAGTCAGCGTTGCGCTCAAGTGATAAGTAGGCTACTTTACCGGAGTGCCTTAAGTCTTCGGGCAGATTGTCGGTGGTGACAAAGCCGCTCTGCAATTGTCCAATGTACTGGTTGCTGCGCTGTTCGCCTGTACCGTCGGCATCCATGATCTGGAGCACATACCAACCGGCTTCGCAGTCAGGTCCTACCACCTCTACCTGCAGGCAGGCCGGAACAGCCTCTTCCTGGTCAGCACAGCTTACAAGCAGCAGCGCCAGCAGCAGGTATAGCACAATGATGGACAGGACACTCTTCATAGTTTTATGTTGTACTAATGGTGCTTGGTGAGCAGGGCTACCCAACACGGGCACTGGTTGCCGGACTGTTAAATATTTAGTCTTCTTCATTTGCCAGCATCTATACCCTGTGTTAGGAGCCCCTTTATCTGTATAAATAGTAAGTATCTGTAAATATGGCACTTGGATCAGATCCGTAATAAACTCCCTCCAGTATCAGCAACCTTTGATCGCGGTGCATGACTCTGAAACGGGCTGACCATCCGAAGTTGCTCAGCACAAACGAGTTTGGCTGCGAGTAGTCTGCTTTGAAACTATCGCGGTACACACTGTTTGAACTCTGCATGCTCGCCCGCTGCAGGTAAGCACTGTCAGGCTTAAACTCAAAGTAATCGTTCGCAGTGCCTGTGTACATCACAGAGGTGCAAGTACCGCCGCGACATAGTTTGTTGTTCACGCGCTCAATCCGCCACTTACCCTGCACGGACTCGCGCAGTCCGTTCTCCTTTGTAATCGGTTGCATGTCTTCATCTGATTTAGCACAGCCTGTCGCCAGCCCTAACAGGACAGAGGCCATGGCCGCAAGCCCCAATATTTTTTTCATAGCGTGGAAAGGCGCTGGTTTAGAAGCCGCCTAAAAAGGAATTGTCTTGGATTGCACAGCCCGAAAGCAGCACAGAAAGAAATAAGAGCGCCAGCAATACATACCACCCAGATATATTTTCGCGGCCGGCGGCCACCAGGGCCAACAGTGTTTGAAGAACGGATCTCATGAACAGCATCATTTGCATAGCGCTTTTATTTAAATCAACCAATCACTCTACACTTACATGATTCCCATTGGAGCCGAAGGGTTGCAAGGCTTCAAAAAAAAATCAGAAATTATTTTCGGGAGCTGTTCAACTGGTAGTTCAGGCTCATGTTCATACCGATCGCATAAGGCCTGCCCTGCGGCGCGGCGGCTTTGTCAGGATCAGCCACCAGGGTACTGAAGTAGTGGCGCACTTCCGGTCCGAGTGCCAGCGTCAGGTTTGGCGTGATGCGCTTGCCCACACCCACAGAGGCATTGCCGGAAAACTGCACGTTGCGGAAAGGAGATTCGCTGTCGTTGGCTGCGTAGCTGACCGACTGCACGTCCTGGTTAGAAGCCGTCACGCTAGACTCTAGCAGGAAGTTGGCAGCAGCACCTGCAGCTACATACACGAACCAGTCTTTGTTGATATCCTGCTCATACTGCAACCCTAGTGGCACTGTCAGGTGGCGGTACTTGTACTCGGTAGCATATGAATCACCCGTGCGGGCCACACTCACCGAGTCAGACGAGAAGCCGTCGTTCAGCGAAGACACAAAGAAAGTGGACGGGCTGAGTTCGTAGCGCTCGTTAGAGCGGGGCTTCACCCAGAACTGGCGTACGATGTAGTTCGACTTCGAACGCGTCCTGCTCTCGCTATACCCTATACCTGTCAGCAGCTTCAGTTTCTCTTTTAGTTTGAAGCCGGCTTTGGCCTCTACTGCATACGAGTAAGCCGGCTGTGTGCTCTCTTCAAACTCTTCGCGTGCAGCTGTCATGTTCTGGAAAGACTCCTGTGAAGCATTTACACTTGGCCCTGACGCAGCGATGCTGAGCATGTTTCTGTTGTTGGAGCTTGGCATAGCAAGTGGATCCGGCAGGCCGATGTTCTGTTCAAAAACTGATGGGGCATAGGCCAGGTTTAGGCTCCAGCGGCTGTTTGACTTGGTTACTGCATCCGCCGATTTTGATTGCTGAGCAGCAAGTGCTCCCTGCGCCACCTCTGCTGTCTGTTGACGGCTGGCCTGGTGTGCCTCACTCATTTCTGCAAAGGACTTCGGCTTGGCTGCCATCGACTGATTACCTAATGGGAACGGCTGACCTGCAGCTGGTGTGTTGTTGCCGAACGTGATCGTCACGCTCTCCCAGGTAATGATCTGGGTATAGCGGTTGCCGGGCGCAAAAAGATTCCCTTGTGTAGCGCCAGAGTTACTGCCCGGAAAACCTCCTGACACATAACCTCTGCTACGGCCCGGCATTGGTGTATAGCCCAGGTATGGACTGTAGCCCGGTGCCACATTGAAGTAGTCGCCGGCCTGTGGTTCGTTGCTAAGTTCGGAGCTTTCCGCATTAACCGTCTGTTTGCCCTGGCGCATACCAGCTGCATTAGCTACGCTTTTAGTCTCTGCTGTTTCTTCAACAGGAGTATAAGCCATGGCAGAAGCCTCTTCCTGCTGTGCGGCATAGGCGCTCATGGCCTCCTCTACGGTTACAGGTGCGTTAGCGGGCTTGGTTGCCGGCAGGGAGGCTATACCTGGCTGCGCATTACCCTGGTTCAGGTGGCCATTATAATAATAGGCCAGCAATGTGCCAGTTAGTGCAAACAGCACAAAGCAGGCTGCAGCAAGCTGCCGGTAGAACAGGACACGCTTCTTATAATCTTTGTTTTCCTGCACTGTCAGGTCGTGGTCTATACGGGCCCAAAGGTCCGGTGCAGGCCTGGCCTCCGCATCGAAAAGGCGACGCTGGAACTCGTCTTCCAGAGTGTTTCGCTTATGGTTATTGGCTGATGACATGCTCTTGATATGTTTTATCCTGGCGCTCGAGCATACCTTGCAGTATAGCCCGCGCACGTGAATACTGTGACTTAGATGTACCTTCGGAAATGCCAAGCATCTCCCCTATTTCTTTGTGATTGTAACCCTCGATGGCGTACAGGTTGAACACCATTCGGTAGCGTGGAGCGAGGCTTTGGATCATGCCGAGCAGTTCGTCCATTGAATAACCCGTCAGGTTGACGTCCTCCGATGCGATATTGCCTGCTTCTTCCGTTTCATGTGAAACGGTCATGAGCGATTTCTGTCGCAGCTGTTTCAGGGCTGTGTTAATCATGATGCGGCGCACCCAAAACTCCAGCGGACAGTCCCGCTTAAAATTCTGAATGTTGGCAAACACTTTCACAAAGCCTTCCTGCATCATATCCTCTGCCTCAAAGCTAGTCGGGGCGTAGCGCATACATACCGCCATCATCTTACGGGAGTAAAGGTCATAGAGCAGTCGCTGCATGTCCCGCTTGCCGGCAATGCATCCCTCTATGAGTTTATCCTCTTCTGATTTAGGTTTTGTAAAAAGCTTCAAACGCCTCTTCTTTTAGCTTCACTCCTATGATTCCCATAGCGAGGCAATGGTTGCAAGCACAAAAAAATATTTTTTCACCTCTGGTGGGTGGCATTAAAGCGCACCAAGAACAATTGCATGGTAAATATATTAAAATTAATTATTCTAACAACAGCAAAATAGTGTATAAACAGCGAAGGCCTCTCCGATATGGAAAGGCCTTCGCCGGGTTTGTTTAAGGTGAGAGAAGGTTTAAAGTAGTGTTAAAAACAAAAGTTTGTAGAGGATGATGGAAACAAGCGCAGCGATCAGCATCCAGTTATAACCGATGATCTGGTAAGCACTGGTAGCCCCCTCGCCTTCCTGGTTCAACACTTCGTACGCTTGCAGACGGGCCTGCCCTAGTATATTTTTGGATACCAACTGGTAGGCAGCATGTATACCCAGCACCACCAATACCACATCATCCAGGAAGCCAAATACCGGCACCAGATCAGGAATCAAATCAATAGGTGAAATGGCATAGCCGATGACCAAGGCTAACAAGAGCGGTACATACCATCTTACTTCCGGGTGACGGGCAGACAGGTATAGGGCGTATATCTCCGCATTTATCTCATGCGCTTTCTGGCGAAGGTAGGTCAACTGCATCATGGGTGTAAGGGTAGTATAACTCTCCTTACGCAGCAGCCCCATCAGAAAGTTTCATTATAACATAAAATAAACGCAATATTTTATTCCGGCTTTTCGTTCGCCCAGATTTTCCAGGCAGCATTGGCCTGTGCATGAAGCATGGGCAGGCCATTCAGCGTTTTGGCCCCTGCCAGGCGACCTTTCTGCAGGAACAACGTTTCTTCGGGGTTATATACCAGGTCGTAGAGGTAGTGTCCTGTCGTCAGGGTTTCGTAAGGTATAGCCGGGGCACTATCCGTATCAGGGGCCATACCCAGCGGTGTCGTATTGATAATCAGGGTATAAGCCTGCAGTACTTCTGGTGTTATGGCATCGTAATGCAGCTGCTTCTCAGTGGGATTGCGCGAAACCGAGGCATAAGGTATAGCCAGTGAATCCAGGGCAGCCCACACTGCCTTTGCAGCACCGCCCGTACCCAGCACCAGGGCTTTGTTGCCTTCATCAGCCGGATAGAACTGCTGCAGCGTATCCCGAAAGCCAATGAAGTCAGTATTATAGCCTTTCGTTCTGCCATTCTCTAATCTGATCGTATTCACGGCACCGATACGGGCAACGCTTTCATCCAGCTCGTGCAGGTATGGAATAACAGCCTCTTTGTATGGCACCGTTACATTTAGCCCAACCAACTCAGGCTCCCGGGAAAGCAAATCAGGAAACCCGGCTATGTCGGGCAGTTCATAAAGCTCATAGGCAGCATCTGCTATACCTTCTTTTGCGAACTTCGCAGTGAAGTAGCGCTTTGAGAATGAGTGCCCGAGCTTTTTGCCGATGAGTCCGAACCTGCGCATGCTTATACCCTTTCCACTGTGTTGGGGTCGTCCGTCAGGCGGTCGATCAGGTATACCAGCAGGAAGCCGAAAATGGCCAGTCCGACAGCGTACAACAGGTATGGCTCCTCACCTGTTAGCTGTGCGAAAGTGGCCGGAGAGATATTTTCCTGTACCAGCGGTTTCACTACGCCATGGCGATCAGTGTAGGTTTGCACTGTTTCCTTCCAGGGCCATACCTTGTTCAGTGAGCCTACCATGAAACCTGTGAGCATGGCCACTGTGATGTTGTAGTAGTTCTTGAGCATCCAGTTGAGCACATGCGAAAAAGCCAGAAGACCTGTTACACAGCCCGCACCGAATACCAAAATCATATCCAGCTTCAACTCCTTCAGCGCATTCATCATGAACTCGTACTTAGCCATCAGCAGCAACAGAAAACTACCTGAAAGCCCAGGCAGGATCATGGCGCAAATGGCAATGGCTCCTGAAAGGAAAATAAACCAGTAAGCTTCCGGCGTTTGCATAGGCACCGCAATGGTGACCCAGTAGGCAATGGCCACGCCTACCATACCTGACAGTAGCACAATCGGGCGCCATTTGGTAATCTTTTTCCCTACGACCAGTGCCGAGGCTACAATAAGACCAAAGAAGAATGCCCAAAGCAGAATCGTGTGGTTCTCGAGCAGGTAGACCACCAGCCGCGAGAGTGAAGCGATCGAAAACAGGATACCTCCCACCAATACCACCAGGAAGGTACCATTGATATGTTGCCAGAAACCTTTGAGGTCGAAGCGGGACAGCAGGCGTAGCGCCTCGCCGTTGACGGAGCGGATGGAATTCAGCAGCTCTTCGTAAATGCCCGTGATAAAGGCGATCGTTCCGCCTGATACACCTGGCACCACGTCCGCGGCTCCCATGCCCATACCTTTCGAAAACAGCAACAGGTATTCTTTTAAAGATCGTCGTCTCATGCTTTTTTGTAACTGGATTTGGCTAAGCACAAAAAAATTGCCCGTCGGAGTTACCGATGGGCAATTTTCAATTATCTGTTATGTATTAAGCGTCGATGATTGGCGCTCCGTTGTTCAGGAAGTGTGTGAATGTATCGCCACGCAGACCCAAACGGATTGTCTCAAGCGGAATAACCTCGCTTGGCGCAATATTGCCCAGGTTCACGTTGGCTCCCAACAGCTTGATAAACCAAACCTGCTGCGCTTTCTGAGGGGCTTCCCACAGGATCTTCTCAAACGGAATTTTGGTCAGGATCTCTTCTACCAGACCGCTGCGTACCTCACCCGTAGAGCGGAACAGACCGACGTTACCACCTTCACGGGCTTCACCGATCACTTTCCAGGCACCTGCATCGAGCTCAGCCTGCATCAGTCTGATCCACATATAAGGCGGGATGATTTTCTCTGCGTCTTTAGAACCAACTTCTGACAAAACGGTTACCTGCTCCGAAAGCGTCTGGATGTAGCCACACTTCTTTTCGTGGTTCATTTCAATCGATCCATCCGATACCTCAGCGAACGTCATGTCATACTTGTCGAGCACACGGCGGTAATCGTCGAACTGATTGCGGGCTATAAACGCCTCAAACAAAGTGCCGCCAAAATATACGGGTATACCGGCTGCACGGTAAACGTCAAGCTTCTTCTGCAGGTTAGGCACTACATACGAAGTAGCCCAGCCCAGTTTTACAATGTCTACGTACTCACCTGCTACTTCCAGGAAATCCTCTACTTCACGTATACTCAGGCCTTTGTCCATCGCCATGGTGAAACCACGGTCACGGGGTTTCACTTCACGCTCCGGCAGGCCATTCAAAAAATAGTTGCTGTTCATTACTTGCGGTATTGGTCAATTAATCGGGATAATGCGCGCTGCGACTCCAGCTCAGGGAAGAACTCAAACAACAGCTTATGTTTATCGAAGTCCAAAATTAACGCATTTTCCAAATAATTGTATGCTTCGCGGTATTTTCCTGCCGAAAGCATATAGGCGCAAGCCCTATAATACAGTTCAGCCTCGTCAGGCTGCAATTCTATCGCATTCAGAATAATTTCTGTCGCCTCCTCAAAGTTTCCCTGCTCATACAGGATGATTGACCAGTTGAGGTAAATGTCTTTATCCTCGGGTTGGATTTCGGCTGCGCGGGCATAACTCTCCAGTGCCGACACCACATGACCCACATGGTACTCAGCTGATGCCAACGCCACCCAGTAGTCCACACTGTCGTCATAGAGCGTGACAGCCTTCTTAAAGAAGTGCACTGACTCGTACCACTTGCCCTGCGCATCCAGTACCACGCCTATCCCAAACCAGGCTTCATCCATCTCCGGGTCCAGGTCGATGGCTTTCTGGTAGTAGCGGCGCGACAGGTCCCACTGCTGCATCTTCTCGTAGCACTCACCTATGTTGCAAAACACCTCCGCCGATGGCGACCCGTGCTCCAGCATACCGTTAAATGCTTCGATCGCCTTGGTATACTCGCCTATAAACACATAGGCATTGGCCATGTTGTTGTAGGCCGTGATAAAGTCAGGCTTGATGATAGTAGCATAGTCGTAGGCGGCAATGGCTTTTTCGTAAGATCCCAGTTTGTTGTACACATTGCCCAGGTTAAACCAAGCCACATAGGAGTAAGGGTCTTTGTCGATAAAAGCCTGGAAGAATGGAAGTTCTTCGCGCATGGTTCCTGTGATCTCCATGCAGTAGATGATCTCCTGCATGGCGGCCTCATTCTCCACGTTCAGCTCGATACACTTCTTGTAGTACTTGACAGCCGAGCTGAACTTACCCCAACTCTGGTAGGTAAGGCCAATATTGAAGTATATATCGTCGCGGTCCTCGGCAAAGGCCAGCGCTTTTTTGAAATGATCTACGGCATCGCGGTACTCGCCACGCTGCGTGAATATAATGCCCCGGGTCAGGAGCACGTCAGGGTTCTGCGGCTCCACCTCGGCTACCTGGTCGATGAGCACCATGGCATCATCGAAGTTGCCGGACATTGCCAGCAGCTGTGCCTTGTCTATTTGAAGCCCGGTCGAAAAAGGATATTGTGCTATAGCAGAATCACAGGCCAGGAGCGCCTTCTTATAATCAAAGTTGGCGGTATAGTGGTCTATGATATATTCAAAATCGGTCAGGTCAAAAAAAACGGTCTCATTAGTCCCCAGCATCTGCTCGAACCGAATGATCAGTTCAGAATCCTCGCTGTGCTCGTCAAAATTCTCTTTCATCTCCTATATCCCACAAACTGCTAAAAAGGCAGCTCTTGTCTTTTAACTACATTTATAAACTGCAAATAGTTTAGTTTGCGCGGGTCAGTTCCGGACCTCTCTGATTCTGTGCTATTTGCAGCAAAACCTGGCACGTCCAGGCGATGGATTCGCTCAGTGGCCTGAACTCCATACCCGTTATTTTCCGAACTTTCTGATTGTCAAATAGGTGGCTCTTAGCAGTTACGCGTGCCGTATCTTTGGTGATCAGTGGCCGGCCTCCTGTAAGCCAGGCACGGGCATGTTCCAGCCGCCACACCACTTCGGCCAGTGCCGGAGAGACTCTCATGGAGGGGGCTTTTTTGCCGAAACATCGGGCAGCCTCCGCAAAGAACTCTTTGTAAGTGAGCTGCCCTGTATTCAGTATAAACCGTTCGCCGGAAACATCCGAGAATGTCAGCCGCAGCATGGCTTCCACCACATCGCGTACATCCACAAAGTTGGCACTGCCCGGGGTATAGAAAGGTCGTTGCTGGTACACATATTTAAAGAGGCGGGTGCTGCTGCGGTTCCAGTCGGCTGGGCCCAGTACGACGGAGGGGTTCACGATCACGGCCTGCAGGCCTTCCGCTATACCTCGCCATACCTCCAGCTCACCGTAGTGCTTCGACTCGGCATAAGCTGACTGCTTCTCACCGGAATCCCACTTGCTGGTTTCATTCAGCAGAGTTGCTTCCTTGCTGCGACCAATAGCCGCGATCGAGCTTACATGGCACAGCTTGATCTCCTCCGCTGCATCCAGACAGGCATCTACTATGTTAGCGGTACCTTCCACATTCACCTGTTGCAACAGCTCGGCATCCTGTGGGGCGTAAGACACTAATCCGGCGCTATGAAACACGTAGCTTACTCCTTTCAATGCTTTCCGGAGCAAGGCAATATCCAGTATGTCACCCTCGACCCAGTCTACCTGGTCAGCCTGCGCGACAGCCGGCACCTGTCCACGGTACAGCGCACGCACACGGTGGCCCTGCGCGACGAGTGCCGGTATAAGATAGCTGCCAATCAGGCCACTGCCGCCTGTCACGAAAACCATCGACATGGGTATAGGAGAAGTTAAGGGATTATAATTTACTGTTGAGTAGCGGAAGCTCGAGAGCTTTCACCAGGTATTTTGAGCAAAGCACTTTGTGCAGGTTGGCAACGTGCTTCAGGCTGTGCGCATCGGAACCCAGAAAGTCAACAAGGCCGGCGTCTATAAGTTTTTCGATCACCATCTTGGCGCCCGGCGAGTAATAGCCCGTGAGTGAATTGAGGTTCGGCTGCAACAGTACACCCTGCTCACGCAGTCGCACCAGGTCGTCGAACTTGCCATAAAAATAGGTATAGCGCTCAGGGTGGGCCAGCACCGGTTTGTAACCCAGCGACTGCATCCGGAAGATGGCTTCGCGCAGGTTGAGCGGCTCGTTCAGGAAAGAGGTCTCGAACAGCAGGTAGTTGTCGCCAAACGTAAGTAGCTCCTCGTTGTCTTCCAGCTTCTGCAGCAGCGCCTCGTCCAGGTAGTGCTCTGCGGCGCAGGCCAGTTCCATCTCTATCCCTTCGGCCGTTACGGCATCCTGCAACACTTTCAGCTGTGTGCGTATGATCTCGGGGGTGTTGCGGTAGAAATCGCTCATGATATGGGGCGTCATGATCAGCTTGCGGTAGCCTAGCTCCTGCATGCCGCGCACCAGCTCCAGCGACTGCTCCACGGTGGCGGCGCCGTCGTCTATACCTGGCAGTATATGGGAGTGCATGTCCACGCCGATGGTACTCAGCGATTCAACTTGCACTTCTTCCTTGCCAAACAGATTCTGGAAAAACTTTATCATTTGCTCAATTCAACCGTATGTACACGGCACAAAACACAAACGTTGCCAAACACGGCAACGCAACATCAAAATAACGCAAATATTATACGCTATCAAAATAAACGCAGCGCGTTTGGGTTTATTAAAAGAAGATCACGCTGAACGCACAAATTCCTGGTAGACTTAGGCTGCCTGAGTTGACCCAGGCCAAAGATACAACCGCTGTGCAGACATCGGTTTATTCAAAATAAAACCCCGAATTTGCCAATCAGGCTTATTTGTTTAGTTTTGTAAACCCTTTATTCAAATTTCAGTTTAATACACGCGACTTTAATACAAAAAACTTAAATGGAATTTAACTATACAGAAAACCAGCGCATGATTGCCGACATGATCCGTGACTTCGGCGCCAAAAACATCAAACCGAAAATGATGGAATGGGACGAGAGTCAGGAGTTTCCGGTGGAGGTGTTCAAGCAGCTGGGTGAACTGGGCCTGATGGGCGTGCTGGTACCAACCGAATACGGTGGCTCCGGCTTTGGCTACCTGGAATATGTGACTGCTATCGCGGAACTTTCTAAAATCGACGGTTCTATCGGTCTTTCCATGGCGGCGCACAACTCGCTTTGCACTGGTCATATTCTACAATTCGGTAACGAGGCGCAGAAGAAGCAATACCTTCCTAAACTGGCCACAGCCGAGTGGATCGGTGCCTGGGGCCTGACGGAGCCTAACACAGGCTCTGACGCTGGCAACATGCGCACCGTGGCAGTACAGGACGGCGACTACTATGTAATCAACGGTGCCAAAAACTTCATCACGCACGGCAAAACCGGCAATGTGGCTGTTGTGATTGTGCGCACCGGCGAAGTGGGTGACTCTCATGGCATGACCGCTTTCATCATTGAGAAAGGCACACCGGGCTTTAGCGCTGGTCGCAAAGAAGACAAACTGGGTATGCGCGCCTCTGAGACCACGGAGCTGATCTTTGAAGACTGCCGTGTACACAAAGACCAGATCCTGGGCAATGTGGGCGAAGGCTTTATTCAGGCGATGAAAGTATTGGACGGTGGCCGCATCTCGATCGCAGCGCTTTCGCTAGGTATAGCGCAGGGTGCTTTTGAGGCAGCACTAGCCTACTCACAGGAGCGTCAGCAGTTCAACAAGTCAATATCCAGTTTTCAGGGTATCGCTTTCAAGCTGGCTGATATGGCTACCGAGATTGAAGCAGCTGCACTCCTCACCTACCAGGCAGCCGACATGAAAAACCGTGGTCTGAACGTGAACAAGGAGTCGGCGATGGCAAAACTATACGCCTCTGAGGTATCGGTGCGAGTGGCAAACGAAGGCGTGCAGATCTTCGGTGGCTATGGCTTCACGAAAGACTACCCGGCCGAGAAGTACTACCGTGATGCCAAGCTTTGCACCATCGGTGAGGGAACCAGCGAGATTCAAAAGCTTGTTATCTCCAGAGCTATCCTGAAATAAAAGGCTATCTTTGCCCAAACAAAATAGTGCCTGCAGGCTGTTTTGGCTGTGCAGGCACCTTTTTTTCAGTGGGTTGCGTAAATATTTTGCTCAACCTATTGATTTTTAAGATAAACATTGATTAAATTTGCAACCCTAAATATCAGAAGAAGCGAGCAAAAATATGATTATTGTAAACGTAAAAGATAACGAGTCTGTAGACCGTGCCTTGAAGAGATTCAAGAAGAAATTCGAGAGAACTGGTGTTCTGAAAGAACTGAGAGCGAGAACGTTCTTCGAAAAACCATCTGTTTCTAAGAGAAAGCAAAAAGAAAGAGCGAAGTACAAGCAGCAGCTTTTCGCTAACGAAAACTACTAGTCTTTCTTTAAAGATATTTTATTTTTCCATACCTTGGTATAAATGACAGACACATCTGTTATACCAAGGTATGGAATTATTTTTTAAGTACCTCGAGTACGAAAAGCGGTACAGTCCGCACACTCTTACTTCTTATCACACTGATCTGGGGCAGTTCGCGCAGTATCTGCAGGACACGTACCAGATCACCGATCCCGCTGAGGCAGACCATACCATCATACGGTCCTGGATACTCACGCTCGTGCACAAAAACCTGGAGGCCCGTTCTGTTAACCGGAAAATCGCCTGCCTCCGCTCCTACTATAAATTCCTGTTAAGCCAGCAGCGCATCAGCGCCAACCCGATGCTGCGCATCAAAGCCCCTAAAGTTTCAAAGAAACTCCCTGCCTTTGTGCCGGAGGAACCTTTTAACCACTTCCTGGACAGCTTTACCTTTGAGAACACCTTTGAAGGGCAGCGTGACCGCCTGATACTGGAGTTCCTGTATGGCACAGGTATGCGACTCGCTGAGCTTATAGGTATCGGCCATGAAGACGTGGATCTGCATGCTAAAACAGTGCGTGTATTGGGCAAGGGAAACAAGGTGCGGATTATTCCTTTGAACGACACACTGGTGGTTGCCATCAAGCAGTATTTGGAACACAAGAAAAGCCTGTTTGGCAATAACAATTCGGAAAGGCTGCTCGTTACTAATAAAGAACGTCCACTGTATCCGAAGTTCGTTTATCGTGTCGCAAAAAAGTACATCAGCTTGGTCACCACCTCCGAACATAACAGCCCGCATGTGCTGCGACATTCCTTCGCTACTCACCTGCTAAACAATGGCGCAGACCTGAATGCCATCAAAGACCTGCTGGGGCACGCCAGCCTGGCCGCTACACAGGTATACACACACAATTCGATAGAGAAGCTGAAATCGATTTTCGAGAAGGCTCATCCAAAAGCATAAAGTTTAACCATAAAATGTTACGATTATGAAGCTACAGATGCATTCAATCCACTTCGAGGCTGACAGACAGCTGACCGATTTCATCCAGCAGAAAGTAGACAAACTGGAAACATTCTACGACCGCATTGTAGAAGGCGAGGTGTTTCTTAAACATAACAACAACGACGGAACAAACAATAAAACAGTAGAGATCAAGTTATTCGTACCAGGCTCCACCCTATTCTCAAAAGAAGATGCCTCATCTTTTGAAGCCGCCGCCGACGCAGCTGTTGAGGCAATGCGCAGACAACTGAAAAAATTCAAGGAGAAGCAAATGGCACATCATTAAGCCATTCCGACCCTTGCTATACCTGAATCAGGTATAAAATAAAAGGCCTGCTGATCGCTCAGCAGGCCTTTTATTTTATCAGGATAAGGCTGGTTACAAACCGAACTCTTCCTTGATCTTATCTACATAATCGAGTTTTTCCCATGTGAATGTATCAAACTCTTTTACTTCCTTCTGGCCGTTCACTAAAACCTCTACCGTTTTCTTACCCGGTGTTCTACCCATATGGCCATAGGCGGCTGTCTCTGAGAAGATTGGGTTCTGCAAACCGAAACGTTGAATAATCGCGTAAGGGCGCATATCGAACAGCTTGTTCACCTTTTCAGCGATCTCACCGTCACTCATCACGTTACCGCTGGCGTCTTTTACTTTGGTAGAGCCATAAGTAGTTACATACAGACCAACCGGCTTGGCAACGCCGATGGCGTAAGCAACCTGCACCAGGGCCTGATCCGCTACACCCGCAGCCACCAGGTTTTTGGCGATATGGCGTGCCGCATAGGCAGCAGAGCGGTCTACCTTGGAAGAATCCTTGCCAGAGAAAGCACCACCACCGTGTGCACCTTTGCCACCATAGGTGTCAACGATGATCTTACGGCCAGTCAGGCCAGTGTCGCCGTGTGGGCCACCGATCACAAACTTGCCGGTTGGGTTAATGTGGTAAGTGATCTCGTTGTTGAAAAGCTTCTGAATGCGTTCTGGCAATTGCTTCAGTACGCGCGGAATCAGAATACTGTCTACATCAGCCTTAATCTGAGCTACCATCTGCTTTTCAGCAGCCAGCTTGGCTTCATTGCTGTCCGTTTCCGGAAGCACAAACTCATCGTGCTGCGTTGAGATCACGATCGTATCGATCTTCTCAGGCACGTGGTTGTCACTGTAACGAATAGTCACCTGCGACTTGGCATCAGGGCGCAGGTAAGTCATCTCCTTGCCTTCTTTGCGGATGGCAGACAACTCCTCCAGCAGTAGGTGTGAAATACTCAGCGCCAAAGGCATGTAGTTGTCCGTTTCGCTTGTGGCATAACCGAACATCATGCCCTGGTCACCAGCACCCTGATCTTCTGGGTTTGTGCGCTCTACTCCCTGGTTGATATCTGGAGACTGTTCGTGTATAGCCGAAATAACACCACAGGCGTCGGCATCGAACATATATTCTGATTTGGTATAGCCGATTCGCTTAATAACATTACGGGCGACCTTCTGCACATCTACGTATGCTTCGGTTTTTACTTCGCCGCTCAGCACAACAAGGCCTGTCGTTACCAGCGTCTCGCAAGCCACTTTAGACTGTGGGTCCTGCTTCAAAAATTCATCTAGGAGGGCATCAGAAATCTGATCCGCTACTTTATCCGGGTGTCCTTCTGATACAGACTCGGAGGTGAACAAATATGGCATTTCAATAGTGGGTTTAGGTACAAAGTATAAACCAACTGCCGGCAACGACAGCGATTGCAAAGCTACGCCAATTCCGCCACAATAAAAACGATCATTTACACAAGATATACTTGCATTTGGAATCTAACGGAGCTGCGAAACATTCTTCTTAAGAAATTGTATCTAACATATAAAAAGTATTTTATCCATTACAGTGTCTGCAAGAAGGCAAAATATAGTCACAAGGCACAGCAACTTAAAAATAGCTATAGAAAACCTTTTATATATAGCCTCGTTTCAATCATTAAAATTGCACATTTAAGACTCAACGATGAAAAAGTATATTCTAATGATATGGTGCCTGGCCATGACAGCACAAGTCAGCCTGGCTCAAAATAACTCTCCTTATAAAACTAAATTTACAGTAGACGCCCCTATAACGGCTGCTGGTATGGGCCTCAGCTATTACGGCCTCACCCGCATGCAGGACAAGGAAGGACTGACAGAGCAACAAATCGCTAACCTGAACAGAAACCAAGTAAACAGCTTCGATCGCTTTTCAGTTGGCTATGATTCTGAGCAGGCAAAGAAAATAAGTGACTTCCCTTTTTACGGTTCATTCGCGCTTCCTTTTTTCCTGGCTTTTGATGACGATGTACGCAGCAATGCCGGTCAGGTGTTTGGACTCTACGTGCAGACTATGGCTGTAACAGGTGCGATCTTTACCATGACAAGTGCCTTTGCCCCCCGTACACGCCCCCTGGTGTATAGCCCGGATGTAGAGATGGGTGAAAAAATGCGAGCGAATGCCCGCAACTCATTTTATGCCGGTCATACCACTGCGGCTGCGGCGGCATCCTTTTTCTTTGCCAAAGTATTCCATGATTTCAACCCAGACTCTCCTGCCCGTACTTACGTGTGGCTGGGCGCAGCCACTGTGCCTGCCGCAGTAGGCTACCTGCGCCTGCGAGCCGGTAAGCACTTTCTGAGTGACAACTTGCTGGGCTACGCTGTGGGAGCCGCTGTTGGAGTGGTGGTACCACAACTGCACAAGAAGTCTAATACCAGCGGTTTTTCGCTCAGCCCAACCATTATTCCGACCTTTACCGGCACTGCCTCGCAGGGTGCCAACCTGAGCTATACCTTTTAAACTGTGGCATAAAGATTCTCTTCGAGACCCGGTAATATGCCACTGCAGCAGGCTACCTGCGTATGCAAACCGAGGAGCAGTTACTGAGTGATCCGAGGATCGGCAATAGCCTAAGAGCAGGTATAGGTAAACTGTTGCCGCAACTGAACACGAAGCAAAACACCTGAAATAAAAAAGGCTGCCCCACTTGGGGCAGCCTTTCCTTTGATCAAGAGCAAGAACTATGGGTTCTGCTCAGCATTAGGGTTTGCATCCATCTCGCCTTGCGGGAGCTGGTGGATAAACAGATCAGAGTTGGCAGGAGTTACACCTAGCACAGCGGTGTGGTTACCCTCACGTACCAGTGGCTTCTGCAGACGCTTGATATCAAACAAGCCAAAGCCTTCGCCGTACAGCTCTTTTCTTCTCTCTACAGAGATCTCTTCCAGGAGCGCATCACCGATAGCCAGCGTAGGCAGCACAACAGTACCTGCCTCATAACGCTGCTGACGCAGCTCAAGCAGTAACAACTGCGCTTCCACCGGATTGTTCAGTCTTGCCTGCGCCTCTGCTTCGATCAAAAGCATTTCTGCAGAACGCATCAATGGAATGTGTCCACCCAGGTTAGCCAGGTCTTTGAACTTCGTGATCGTGAAGCGGTCGTAGCTCCAGATCTTCTCACCTTTGCTGTTAAGCGTAAAGGCTTCTGTATCTTCCTGGAATTCGCGACGTGCGTCATTCTCATCAAACAGCTCTACGAATCTGTCGTTTGCACGGAAGTTGTTATAACCTCTGCGAACGTACTCGCGGCTTCCGTCTTCCAGCACCTTGTAACGGCCATCAATGAAAGAATGGAATGATGCGTAGGCGTTGTTCTGGTCAGCAGACTGCGGTAAGCCCCAGATCCACTCTGCGTTGCCATAGTTGTTGAAACCAGCCTGATATTCCGTAGGCGTCATCAGCGGATAGCCAGTGCGTGCCTTACGAGCAAACTCAGTTGCTTTATCCCACTGGCCCATCTCCAGGTATACCCTGGCCAGCATACCCTGCGCCACATTCTTGTTGATGCGGCTCTTGCTTGGTCTTGCGCTGGTCAACGCTTGCTCAGCCTCAGTCAGATCAGTCACTATCTGGCTGTATACCTGCTCGAGCGTTGCTCTTTCCTTACCTTGAGTTGATGGCGTGGTAGGCTCCAGCATCAGTGGAACAGCCGGTGCATTTTTATCCTTCAGGTAAGTGTGCTGATACACACGCGCCAGGTTGAAGTACGAAAATGCTCTGATCACCTTTGCCTCAGCCTCAAATCTTGCTTTCTCCTGCTCAGTGGCATCGCCCAGGTTTTTAGCATTGGCAATGATGCTGTTCGCGTTCGTGATCAGGTTGTAGGAGTGGCCCCAAAGAATACGGGTACCACGGTAAGTAACCAGCTTGTTATCAAGCTCATACTGGTATACATACCAGTTGGTATTGGCCATTACATCCTGTCCCATCACATCGAAGGTCAGCATCAGCGACGGCACACCGTAGCTGTCGTGGCTTACGGCTCCCTGGTTTACCGGTGCCTGGCGCATCAAACGGATGATACCTGTCAGCGCAGCTTCCATACCTTCTTTGGTAGTGTTTACCTGTTCAGCAGGCACACTGTTAGAAGGCACAGCCTCCAGGAAATCTTTCTCGCATGCAGTTAAACTCAGTGTGGCTCCAAGAATAGCTGCAACAAACTTTATATTCTTAATCTTCATTTTTCTCTACTAAAATAAGTTCTTACAGAGTTGCACGCACCCCTACCGATACAGTTTTCTGTGTTGGGAAGCGGCTGTTTGTGATACCATCGATGCTTTGCTCTGGATCCAGGCCTGGCGTTTTGAACAACGTCCACAGGTTGTCACCCTGTACAAAGATTCTGGCATTCTTCAGGCCAACTTTATCCTGCAGGTTCTGAGGTAGTGTATAGCCCAGCGTCACGTTACGCAGACGCAGGTAGGAAGCATCTACCAGGAATCTGGATGAGTTAGCGTTCGTGTTCAGCGCCTGTGCAGTTCCTAATCTTGGCACATCTGTGTTCGTGTTCTCAGGTGTCCATCTGTTCATGATGTCTGTGTGCCAGTTGGTTCCGCGTCTGTCACCACCGTGCATCAGGTTGCTGTAGTCTGTGTTCAGTATCTCACCACCAACGCTGTAAGTGAAGAACACGCTCAGGTCGAAGTTTCTGTAAGCAAAGTTATTTGTCACACCACCTGTCAGATCTGGCAGCGCAGTGCCCACATAGTAGCGGCTTGCTTCGTTGTAGTTAGATGTAGTTACTTTATCAACCACATTACCTTCAGCATCTTTTACGTCTTTGTACCACATGCTCAGACCAGTGTTTGGATCAACACCAGCAAAATCCTGGATAAAGAAGTCGTAGATAGAACGGCCTACTTTCAGCTGCTTTGTACCCATCAGGATAGTTTCCTGTGGCAGCTCTGTCAGCTCGTTTCTATTGTGTGCAGCGTTGATGTTAGCAGACCATGTGAAGTCTCCTTTGTCGATCAATCTGGCATCCACATTCAGTTCCACACCTCTGTTACGCATGGCTCCCAGGTTGTCAAACACTGACGTGAAACCAGTTGAAGGAGACAGCGGCTTGTTGAACAACAGGTCCTTGGAAGTTCTGCTGTAGTAGTCGAAGGAAACATCCAGTCTGTCGAAGATTGTCGCGTCGATACCTACGTTAAAGGCAGCCTGCTTTTCCCATGAAAGCACACGGTTCTCAAGTTTGTCCAGGATGATACCAGGAGCACCCAGGTCACTGTAGCCTGAGGTATACAGGCCTCTGTAAGCGTAGTAGTCTACACCGCCACCAGAAGTCAACAGACCTTCGTTACCGGAAGTACCGTAGCTGGCACGAATCTTAGCATCGTTTACCCATGGCAGTGCGCTCATGAAATCTTCCTGCGTAATTCTGTATGAACCACCGATAGAGAAGAAGTTACCCCAACGGTTGTCTGCATGGAAACGGGAAGAACCGTCACGACGGAAAGAGCCAGACAGGTAGTACTTGTCCATGAAGTTGTAGTTAACCTGACCCAGGTAGCTCATCAGCGAGCGTCTGTCAGACTGGCTGCTCAAATCAGTGATAGTCGAAGCATTGTCCAACTCAGTATAGCCAGGCAGTGCCAGGAAGTTGGTTTTCTGACCATACATGTAGTCGTACTTGTAATTGAATGCCTCAAAACCACCCAAGGCGTCGATCTGGTGCTGACCAAATGCTTTGCTGTAGCTCAAGATGTGGTTGATGGTGTACTCTACGAAAGAGCTTCTCCACTGCGTACCACGACCGCCTACACCGGCACCGTCACCAAAGTTCGGGTTGTAGAACGTGAAGTCCTTGGTGTTGTCGCCTGTCAGCGCAAAAGTAGTTTTGTATTTCAGGTCAAGCGGAAGGGTAACTTCACCGAAGGTATTCAGGCTCCAGGTAAGCACATTGCGCTTCAGCATGTCCAGTTCTGTTGTACCTACCGGGTTGCTGTTGCCACCGTAAGGACGGGTTGCGTTGAAGTCGAACTCAGATGGGTTGTTGATAAATGTACCATCAGCACTTCTTCTTCTGTAGATTGGGTACACAGATCCAATGTTTCTACCCCATGATACCACGTTTCTGAAAGAGGTACCGCTGGAAGTAGGGGCATTCTGGTCTGTATTAGCGATCAGGGCATTTACGCCAAACTTGATCTTGTCGGTAACCTGTGAGCTTACGCGCAGACGTGAGGTATAACGCTTAAAGCCGGATGTGATGAAAGCACCTTCCTGATTCAGGTAATTACCAGAGAAGTAGTAGTTGGTTTTGTCGCTACCACCCTGGATACCGAAATCGTACTCCTGACGGGTAGCCTTTCTGTAAAGGGCATCTCTCCAGTCGTCTTCCCAGGCAGGGGTAAGTCCAGCTTTCAGTCTACCGTCAAGGCCTACTGGCTCTGCATCGTTGTATGGGTTGTACTGCTGGCCATTTGCTGACCCGCCTGCGATCTGGCTTACTACTGACTTGGTTGCATACTCCTCTGGAGAAGCAAACTTGCCTTGCCACAGAGTTTTGTTCGCATTTGCATCATTGCGCAGTGCTTCCCAGGTCAGTTCATAGAACTGTTGCGGATTAACTGTTTCATAATCTTTTACAGCAAAGTCAGAGATACCATAAGTAGCGCCGAAGGTGATAGTTGGCTTCTTAGGTGCGTTACCGCCTTTTGTAGTGATTACCACTACACCGTTGGCGGCACGTGAACCGTAAAGAGCAGCAGCACTTGCATCTTTCAGTACTGTCATCGACTCGATGTCGTTCGGGTTAATGGCATTCAGGTCACCAGAGTAAGGTGCGCCATCCACTACGTAAAGCGGAGTAGAAGAAGAGGCAACTGAACCGATACCGCGGATACGGATCTGACCGGTAGAACCTGGCTGACCGCTGTTCTGCACAACCTGTACACCTGGGGTTAAACCACCCAGCGCTTTGGTCACGTCGTTCACCTGCAGTTTCTCAATCGATTCTGACTTGATAGCGGAAGCGGAACCCGTAAATGATTTCTGATCCGCAGTACCGTAGGCAACTACCATTACTTCAGACAGTGTTTTGCTGTCTTCCTGTAGCTGTACATTGATTGTAGTGCGACCAGTCGTGCTAATTTCCTGCTTAACATAACCCAAGTAGGAAACTATCAGGGTAGCATCGTCTCCGTTCACGTTCACGGTGAAGTCACCTTCCACTCCTGTGTACGTTCCTACGGTAGTACCTTTCACTGCCACACCTACACCTGGTAGTGGTTGTCCTGTCCCAGCATCGGTTACCCGACCTGAGATGGTTCGGCTTTGCGCCTACGCCTAGCTCACCAGGGCGAACAACATTACCAAGCCCATAAATAGAACTTTTCTCATAAAGCAAGGTCAGGTAAATTGGTAAAATTGTGTTTGATCAAACACCTAAAGTTACAACATCAAACACTTAATGTAAACTGACATCCAAAAAAACATGCTTCTATCTTCACCAAACAACTTTTTTACCAGATTAACTCATCTACAAATAATGTAATCACCTAATATCAAATAATATATAGAAAGCCTATACAAGTATTGTTTAAATATAAATTTTCCAACTCAAATTTACTTTATTACATTTAAGCAAGATCCACCTGCACTTTTACCTTCATCTTTAAATTGGGAAAACGGCCGAAAACCTATCGTATACCTACAATTAGCCCAAAAACCAATTGGATATTTCTTACCTCTGCCATTTTTTACTGCCTTTTTGGGATGCCTGCAGCATAGGAAACAGTTATTGAAACCGGCTATTTTTTCCCTCCACCCTGACATACTTTGAGGACATAATTCGCTTTCTATGAGAAAAGACTCTGTGTAAAGTCACGGTAGTTGCGCAGGCGGGAAAGCAGATCAGACGCCATAAAAAAAGCGTGAAGCACTTTCGCACTTCACGCTTTAGATCAATTGAAACAATCAGTTTACTTTTTCAGATTCTCTTCGAAGAGTTTGTAGATACGCTTGTATTCGTCAGTCCAGCTGGCTGGCTCCGTAAAGCCGTGGTCTTCTACCGGATACACAGCCAGTTCCCAATTGTCCTTGCCCAACTCGATCAGGCGCTGGGTCAGGCGTACCACGTCCTGGAAATGTACGTTGGTATCCACCATGCCGTGGCAAATCAGGAGCGCACCCTTCAGGCCTTCCGCGTAGTAGATTGGCGAGCTTTTGGCATAAGCCAGGCTATCGAGCTGCGGTACGTTCAGAATGTTGGAGGTATAGCCGTGGTTGTAGTGAGCCCAGTCTGTAACTGAACGCAAGGCCGCACCAGCTGCAAATACATCCGGCTCCGTGAACATGGCCATCAGCGTGATGAATCCGCCATAAGAACCTCCATAAATACCGATGCGCTTCGGATCTACGTTATACTTGTCTGCAAGCAGCTTGGCACCATCTACGTGGTCGCTCAGGTCTTTGCCACCCATAAACTGATAGATGCCGGTGCGTACGTCACGGCCGTAACCGGCGCTGCCGCGATAATCAATGTCCAGTACGGTATAGCCGTTGTCGGCCAGGAAGTTGTGGAACATGTACTCTCTGAAATAAGAGCTCCACCACTTGTGCGCATTCTGCAGATAGCCGGCGCCGTGTACAAAGATCACAGCTGGTCCATTGGCCACTGCCTTCTCCGGACGATACAAGCGGGCATACACGTCTTCTCCGTCACTCGCCTTAAAGCTGATTACTTCCGGTTCACGCCAATTGTAAGACTTAAACTCATCAGTAAGCGATGATGTCACCTGACGTGGCTTCGCTCCTTTTTTGTTATCCTGCACATACAGCTCCCATGGCTTGTTGCTGTAAGAGTAGCGTATGGCCATTGTCTTCTCATCCGGTGACAGGGTCACCTCGTGTGCGCCTGTTCCAGAGGTCAGCTGGGTCATCTCCCCGCCATTAATCGGCATTCTATAGAAATGCTTCTCGCCTGGGTGTACTTTGTTTGCCGTGAAATACCAGCTCTTCTTGTCTTTGGAGATTTGAGGACCAGACACTTCAAACTTACCACTTGTGAGTGCTTTCTTGCTGCCATTGTTCAGGTTCACCGCATAGAGGTGTGAGTAACCGCTTTCTTCTGACTGGAACCACACATGCTCATTGTCTGGCATGAAACCGATATCACCGGTGCCGTAGCCTATACCTGGTCCATTGATCCAGGCTTCGTCGCGCTGCCGGTCGAGTGTGCTCAGTTTGCCAGTGGCAGGATCTACTTTCAGTATCCAACGGTCTTTGTTGTCGGCTGCGCGCGCTACCATCACGGCATGCTTTCCATTGTCTGACCAGATAGGGCCGAACATAGTCACAGCGCGTGCTTCTGGTTTAGCAGTTTTGGTAGCTGGCTCTTTAGCGGTGCTTGCTTTTGTATCGCGATCGCGGATATAAGCAGGCTGATCATTTATACCTTCAATGCTGCCTACCTGCAGCGCATAGGTCGTGTCGCGGCTGATGTCATACACAAACGACTCAAAGGTTGCTTGCGCATCTCCTACTTTGGTGCGGGTGTTGATATCCTCGGTATACCCTGATGAAGTCACGAAATCTGGCACGATAGCGACCTTGGCATTTTTAGGTCTTGTAGCTGTGCGGTAGCTGATGTAGCGCTCGTCCGGACTCAGCACGATGTTATCAACCGACTTATCACCGATGTAAATTTCTTTCGGGCGGGCCGGGCTATCGGCTTTCTGCTGCTTTTTGGCGGCTTCCTTGTCTGCTTCACGCTCGCGCACGATCTGTAGCAAAGCTAGCTGCTGCTCTTTCAGCCACTCACGCTGTGGATTCTTGCCCTCTTCTCCTGGCTTGCTGCCTTTTTTGAAGTCGGTCAGCTGCGCCAGCTGGCCATTGGAAATTGTCCACAGGTATAAGTTGCCATCTTTCACAAATGCTACCTTTTTCTCGTCGTGACTGAACGATGGGCTATTTTCTCGCTCTACAGTATTGGTGATCTGCTGCGTTTTGCCACTTTTGACATCGAGCAAATAGATGTCACCGTTCTTCTCGTATACCTTCTGCGTTTTGGCTCTGTTATAGCGTGCATTCCAGGTTGCTGGCAGGGCACGGCGTTCCTGCGGGCTTACCTTCTGCAGGTTGCCGCCGTTTGCTGACACACTGTAAAGTGAGTCTTTGCGGTTAGCATCAGGGTTCCAGCTGAAGTAGATCTTCTTGCCATCCTCTGACCAGAACACATTGCTGGGCGAGGTGCCGATCCAGGTTGGATCACGCATGATCTTCTCCACACTCAGCTTGCTGCTGTTTTCCTGCGCCTGCACAGCGGTACCACCAGCCAGTACAAGCCAGGACATCAGGAGGAGGGCTTTCTTCTTAAGAAGCATAATAGATATTGTGTTTTAGATTAGGTTGTAGTTAAAGATAAAATTAAGCTTTAAAACTCAAACTTGCCAAACAGAGCATCCTCTTCTTAACGGAGAGGAGTTATACCTTACTTACTGCTGCTAAGCGCCATTGGCGGATGTTGCTCGTCAAAGTTTGTCAGGTCCTGGTATAGCTTAGCCAGAGCCAGCACCTTGGCTTCGCCATACAGCTTTCCCATAAAGGTGATCGTGGTAGGCATCCCGTTCTTCTGGAAACCATTGGGCAGCACCACACATGGATGACCGCTCAGGTTTGTCATCACCAGGTTACTGCCTGCATAAGATGGACTCAGGTACACATCTATACCTTTCAGTTTCTCGTGCATCTGCTGTATGATGAGTGAGCGTACTCGCTGGGCCTGCAGATACTCCACGGCGGTAACAAAGCGTCCAGCCCTGAAGATATTTGGCCAAGCGTTCTTATGCTGCTGCACCATCATACTGTCACGGCCGCTTCGCGTCAGTTCATCGAAAGCGGCTGCTCCTTCCACCGAGATCGTCATGGTCAGGTCACGCGCTGGCAGATTTGGCAGTTCAATTGGCACGAGCTCTATACCTTCTTTTCGGAGTGCCTCCAGTGTGGCTTTATCATTCTCCTTGAAAGGATAGTCCCGTTCGAAGTCTTTCTGCAGATAGCCTACCCGCAGCTTACGCACATCAATGTTCTTATTGTAGTTGAAAGGAGCGTCCACAATGGTCAGGTCTTTTCCGTCCGGGCCATGAATGGCATTGAACACAATGGCGCAGTCTTCAGCGGAGCGGGCGATTGGTCCAATCTTATCCATAGACCAGCTCAGCGCCATGGCTCCATGTCGGCTCACACGGCCAAAGGTAGGACGCAGTCCTGTGGTACCGCAGGCAGTGGAAGGTGACACGATGGAGCCAAGGGTCTCTGTTCCGATCGCAAAAGGCAGTAAACCCGCGGCCACTGCTGCAGCTGATCCGGCTGAGGAGCCGCTTGAACCTTTGTTTAAATCCCAGGGTGACCGTGTTTTACCTCCATACCATACATCACCCATTGCCAGTTCGCCTAATGTCAGTTTAGCTACCAACACAGCTCCAGCATGCTCGAGCCGCTCCACAACAGTAGCGTCCAGGTCAATCTGCTGGTCTTTGTAAGGAACAGAGCCCCATGTGGTCTTGTACCTCTTTGTAGCCAGCAGGTCTTTCACACCATAAGGTATACCGTGGAGCATGCCTCTGTACTTTCCGGCCTTTATCTCCTGGTCTGCGCGTCTGGCTTGCTCCAGTGCCAGCTCCTCTGTCAGGCTGGTCACACATTGCAAGGTAGGCCCGTGCTGCTTCAACCGATCCAGGTAGAATCTGGTGAGTTCCTCTGAGCTGATCTGCCGTGTACGTACCAATTCAGCCAGTTGCGGTACCGAGTAAAAAGCGAGGTCCTCTCTGTTTGCTGGCAGTTTTATACCTTTCCGGCGCTCTACTTCAAACTTCTCCCGCTTCTGCTCAAATTCAAACCCCACAGGTATAGGATTAAATTGTAAAGCAGGCGCTACATCGTTTGACAAGGGTTGTTCTCTGATGCGCTGGTAGCTGCTCCTGAACTCAGCGACGTTTGCTGTAGCGGAATCCAGTTGCGCATCCGTAAACTTCAGCCCAATCATTTGCTGTGCATTCCGAAGCACATCCACGGTGATCTTATCATCAGCCAGTTTTGAGATAAAGGCACCTGACAGGAAGCAGACTCCATATAAGCATAACTTGTAATGAAATGTTTTATAAGCCATATTATGCATCGTATTTTGATTAGTTTAAAAGTTATTAAAGCAGTTGAGATTTTTCTTAGTACTGATATACTAATATTTTTTACTATTTCAACAAAAAAGGCCGTCTTTTCAGACGGCCTTTTTTGTTGAAATAGTAAAAAATATTAGTAACCAGGATTCGGTACTAATGATGGATTAATGTCTAGCTCTCTTTGAGGAATTGGAAGAATTGTTAAATCTCCACCAAATACAGCTTTGCTGGCGCCTTCCCCATTTGTTTTAAGAGGTTTTTTATATCTAAGTAGGTCCATTCGGCGTAGGCCTTCGAATGCTAACTCCTTACGTCTTTCATCAAGTATCGCCTCAACCAAGCCATTCAAATTAGAAAATGATTCAACTGTATAAGGCGCTAATCCAGCTCTAACTCTTAATCTGTTAAGTAGTTGTATTGATTCAGATGCACCTGACACCGTTGTTGCCTGCTTCGCTATTGCCTCAGCTAAAGTAAGAACTACCTCTGTAGTACGAATAATAGGAGCGTTATCTGCATTATTTACTGCATCAGGGTATTTAGTAGTGAATGTGTAGGTACCACCATCAGCACCTACTCCTACGGAGCTTAGCGATGAAAGACGTTTATCACCAGTTTCGTATGATGCTAAAAATTCCGGCGAAAAAGCAGCATCACCTCTGCCACCGTTTGCAGCAGGTCGGTAATATGATGCGAGTCCACCACTTCCTGTACGACCGTTGTCAATAGCAGAGTTCTGAATTGTAAACACATCCTCAGAAGTATTCGCATTATAGAAAGAGTAGTCTGTAGCCAAGTTGTAAGAACCGTTATTTAAGACAGTTCTTGCATTTTGCTCTGCTTGGGACCAGTTCTCTCTATATAAATATAGTCTGGATAGCAGGGCTTGAGCAGCTCCAACTGTTGCTCTGCCGCGTGCCTCCGAAGGATCACCAAAATCAGCAGCATTTTTAAGGGCTGGAATGGCCTCCTGCAGATCTTTCTCGATCTGAGCATGAACTTGGTTTAGGGTAGCTCTTTCAGGATAAGTAATTTCACCTGAGAAAGCATCTAACACTAATGGTACTGACAGATTATCCCCTCCACTGAACTGGTAGGGCTGAGAAAAGAAATTGGACATCTGAAAATAAAGCAACGCTCTTATAAACTTCGCTTCAGCAACTACTTGAGCTTTTTCAGCATCTGTGAAACCTTGGTCCACAACAGTTGGCACCTTCGCAATAACATTATTAGCTCTTGTAATCGCTCTGTAGTGAACTTGCCATAGTGCTTGTATACTGGAATTTGCACCTACAATGTTAAAGTTTTGGATTTCTTGTAAAGTAGGGAAAGATCCAATAAACTGAACGTTATCTGCGTGGAAGTCTCCAATGATATGAGACAATCCTCCAAAGATTTCGTAGTTCTGAGTTGTACTATATACACCAAACAAAGAACTCATGGCGGCAGCCTCGTTCTTGAAAGCAGATTCCTCTGTTAAGTCCTGCTCAGGCCTTAATTCATTAAGTTTATCCTCGCAAGCGAAAAGCCCTAATGCCAAGGAAAACCCTAATGCTTTTAATATATGTTTCTTATTCATTTCTATTAGAATTTAAGCGTTATTAGAATGTTAGGTTAACACCGCCTGTGATTGATCGTGGCTGTGGTAGAGCAAAGAAAGATTCACCTGCCACTAGGTTAGAGCCTCCGTTAGCTGAAACTTCTGGGTCTGGACCTCTGAAATCTTTTGATGTTAAAGTCCAAATATTTTGTGCCATAACATAAATGCGAGCTGAAGAAAGCACTTTGCTTTTGCTCACAATATTCTCCGGAAGAGTATAACCAAGGGTTACATTTTTCAATCTCAAGTATGAGCCATCCTGCAGATGAAGTGTAGACAACTGCGCGAAGTTTGGAAGAGTTGGGCTATTAAGCGCTGGAGCAAATGCATTTCTATTTTCAGGAGTCCAGTAGTTTAGGAGGTCGGTACTCTTATTATATGCACTTGTCATGTTTTCAGTAAAGCGTAGACCATCAATTAGGACTTTATTTCCATAAGAGAAATTAAAGAATGTATTAAGATCAAATGACTTGTATCTGAATCTGTTAGTGAAACCGCCTGTAAAGTCTGGTATTGCGCTACCTACGACAACGCGATTTGCGCTTGAGTAAGTTGTTGTCACATTACCATCTTTATCCAGCCATTCAGCATTGCCAGTTTCGGGGTTGATACCAACATATCTAACTAGATAGAATGTATTCAGACTCTCTCCCTCAATAGCACGCTGTGCAGAACTTCCTGAAATAAAGTTTCTTCCTTCTGGATCTTTGTTATCAGGTAATGAAAGCATTTCATTCTTTAAGAAGCCCATGTTTAATGAAGTTGTCCACTCAAAATCTGCAGTTTTGATATTTCTGCTTGTCAGCATCAAGTCAAGTCCACGATTTCTCATCTCACCTACGTTTCTAGTAGCACTGGCAAAACCTGTTGTATAAGGATAAGGTTGGCTAGCTAGCAGGCTTATCGTATTTTTTTCGTAAATACTTGCCTCAATATCAAAACGGTCAAACACAGTTGCGTTCAAAGTAACGTCTAGCTGAGCAGTTTCTTCCCATCTTAAATCTGGGTTAGGAACAGTAGTTGGAATCAAACCAGATTTACCGTTGTAATCGGCTCCACTACCGCCGGCGAACAGCCCTAGGTACGCGAAGTTACCAATCCTATCGTTACCTGAAGTACCATAGCTAGCCTTTAGCTTTAGGAAATTTAGGAAGCTTACATTTTGCAGGAAGCTTTCTTCTGATAAGATCCAACCAGCAGCTACGGCGTAGAATGTACCATATTTATTGTTTGCGCCAAATCTAGAGGAACCATCTCTACGCAAAGTACCCTCTAATAGGTATCTGCTGTTATAATCGTAACTCACACGACCAAAATATGACTCAAGTGCCCACTCAGAACCTGTAGCACTTGTTGTAAGAGGTGTACTTGCTGAACCCACGTTTGGTAAATCATCACTCGCAAAACCAGAACCTTCTACCAGCATGTTATCCATGCGCGAAGTTTCAAAGCTATGTCCTGCTAATACACCAATCGTATGTCCGTTAAAAAACTTATTGTAGTTTAACGTGTTAGTAGTTAACCACTTATTATCAGCAATGTTTGACCTGTAACCATAACCACCTGGACTAAGGATATCTGGATCACGGTATTTAGAATCTGACTCAACAAAGTCTATACCCCAGTCTGATCTAAATTTGAAATCTTTCAGGAATGTTACTTCAGCAAAGACGTTACCAGTGCTCCTTACTAAATTGTAATCATTTCTAGTAAGTGCATCTTGTGCTATTGAATTCACAATAAATCCTGTGTTTTGGAAATTTCCGTCAGGACCGTATGGCGTAACCCAAGGGCTTTGCAGATAAGCACCAGTTAATGGAGCAGCAGTACTGTTTTCAACGCCCACACGTCGCATGTCAGAGTTTGACATACTATAATTCACACCTACCTTAACATTTTCAGATACATTGTGCGCCAGATTAAATCGCCCGGAAAGTTTTTTCAACTCGTTACCAATAGTAAAACCTGTTTCATCAGAATAGAGGCCACCAATGAAGAAAGTAGTTTTATCATTCCCTCCTCTAGCAGAAAGGCTATAAGAGTTTATGCTACCCTTCTGAGTTACTCCGTCTACCCAATCATACGAATCTACTCCGTTACCAAAGCTAGGTACCGCAGTTCCTCTTGCTTTTGCAACATCTGTTCTGAATGTTCTATACTCCTCAGCGGACATATACTTAAGCTGGTTTGTTGCTTCAGATACACCTGTAAAATAGTCGAAGTTAACCTGTGTTTTTTGTCCTTTTGAACCAGATTTGGTAGTGATCAACACTACACCATTAGCACCTCTTGAGCCGTAAATAGCAACAGCTGCTGCATCTTTCAATACACTCATAGATTCGATATCATTAGGGTTGATATTGATTAGAGGATTAAGAGCAGCGCTACCACCTTGGTCAGATGCAGTATAACTTCCATCATTTAAAGGAACTCCATCAACCACATAAAGTGGCTGACCGCCAGCAGTAATTGAGGAAGTACCTCTAACTCGTACATTTGCTGCTGCTCCCAATACACCTGAAGAGTTGGTCATTTGAACACCCGCAGCCTGTCCCTGTAGCAATTGTTGTGGGCTGGTCAATGGGGTATCTTTAAAGGACAATGCATCTACAGTAGCAACCGATTGAGTACTAACTCTTTGGTTTTGAGTACCATAACCAACGACCACTACTTCAGACAATTGTTTATTATCCAGTTCAAGTGAAACATTCACGTTATTATTATTTCCGACAGCTACTTCTCTTGTGAGATAGCCAATATAACGGAAAACAAGCGTGTTGCCATCTCCTGCCACGTTAACACTAAATGAACCGTCTGCATTAGTTGCTGTACCAGTAGTGGTACCCTTAACAACTACAGATACCCCAGGAAGAGGTACTCCGTCCCCTGCCCCTGTAACTTTACCTGTTATTGTCCGACTCTGTGCCGCTACTTGGCCCAAAAGCGCAAACAAAAACAAGAAGTTAAGTAGTAATACTTTCTTCATAAACTACACTTGTTTTGTTAGGTTGTTGAAAAATAGATTAGATAATAGAATAGTTTTATTTTCAAATATAAGTAAAATTTTCATCTTAAAAGCTTATAATTTGACAAATTTGTATTCCCTAATTAGTGGATTCTATAATATTCATCTTCTGTTAAAAGGATGTATGTATTTATTTATTACAACCCTATAAATTCTTTCTTTTACTTCCTGATTCACTTGATTATTTCATCACTCTAATGCATGAATTTACTTGTATCAATTTCAAGTTTTAAGTATGACATAATGATAAATCTATAAAATGGGAATGTTTTAGCTAAAACTGAATTTATTCTAATTTGGAAAACTCTCTTTAAATTTTTTTGCAAGGGTTGACATATGACCTTATGTTAATTATTGAATAGAACTAAAAAAATAGAAAAGAATAAGAAGTTATCACTAGCTATAAACAATAAAAGCGGTACAGAGTAGCTCTATACCGCTTTTATTGTTCTTTCTACTTTTTTTGATTTTTAAATCATTGAAAGCAGTTTTAGCCTCTATTTAATTTATAATTATAGAGGATTCTGTTCAATGTTTGGATTAGCATTGACTTCATCTTGGGGAATTAAGAACTGCCATTCGATGCTTCCAGCTGGCACAGTCCAAGCTCTACTGCCAACCAAAGAAGAGTTATGGTTAGCTCCTGATCTGTCAAGCGGACTGTTGGTACGTTTCAAATCAAGGAAGCGGAAACCTTCACCCCAAAGTTCTACTCGACGTTGCGTCATGATTTCATTAATAAGGTCTTGACCTGTAAGAGTAGACTTCTCATAAGCCGCATCTCTATTTTTCGCTAGTGGATATAATGCATCTGCTGCTTCAGCGTATAGTCCTAAACGTGCCTTAGCTTCCGCTTCAATCAAATACATCTCCGCTACACGCATCAATGGAACGTCACCTACACTTAAACTAGAGCTCTTTGCTAAGAACTTCTTATTTGCATATGGTTTTTTCTCTCCATTCGGCGGCACAGGAATGCTTGCTCCAGTTGGATCCCATAGCTGCTTACGAACATCTGTTGCAGATATCTTATCATAAAGCGCAGAATTTATTGCCTTAGGATTTGTTCTAATATTCGTAGAATTGAAATTAGCTGACATAAAAGCGAAGAAAGAGTGGAAGTATGTTTGCTGATCGTCAAGCTGAATACTCCCCCACATCCACTCAGTATTGCTTGCGCTGTTAAAGCCAGCTGTATAAGCTGCATTAGACATTAGAGCAAAACCTGTTCTTGCTTCTGCTGCATACTGTGCAGCAGTAGCCCAATCCTGCATGGTAAGAGCTACACGTGCTTTAATGCCTTTGGCTACATTTATATTTAAATGTGATTTGTTACTACGAGTGGTAGTCAATAATCCAATTGCCTGATCCAAGTCTGCATTAACTTGTGCGTATACCTCCTCTACTGTAGCACGTGGTTGAGGCTCAATTGTCGCAGTCGTTAAAAGCGGAACTCCTAACTGAGAGTTTGGCTTTGCATTGGCATCATAACGTTGAGCGTAAAGTTGTACGGCATTAAAATGCGCCCAGGCTCTGTAGGCATAGGCTTGGCCTTTTATTGCATTTTTCTCTGCTTCTGGACCTTCTGCATTATCAATGTTCTCGATAATGTTATTGGCATTAACAATAGCTCTGTAGTACATGTAGTACAACCACTTCACCGAACTGGCATTAGCATTTCGGTGAAGCTGCCATTGATAAGTTGAGTTAAACCAGCCGTTACCAGCTGAAGTCATAACTACATCTTCACCTAGCATATCCAGATGGACCATGGCGCCACCTTGTCCAGCTTGGTCCATATTCCCCCATTGGAAGTACAAAGACCTGTGTATACCATTTATAGCACCCCAGGCATTCTTAGTTGTTGTAAAAACATCCTGGTCAGACACCGCATTAGTCGGGCGCAGTTCCAGATAATCTTTATCGCATGAAGCGAAAACTAACATACAAGCTGTTAGTGAACTATATATAAACTTTTTCATTTTTCGTAATTATAAAGTTACGTTTAAGCCTAATGAAAGCACTCGTGCCGGGGTGTAGGAGTTGGATGTAACACCAGTAAATGACTGTCCTACGTTCATCCCTTTGCGAGCCGAGAATAGATGCAAGTTCTCGCCAGAAGCGTAAATTCTAGCATTTTGAATTGAGAATCTTGATGAAATTGAACTTGGTACGCTATAAGTCAGAGTAGCATTTCTAATGTTCAGGTAAGATGCATCAACCAACCAGCGATTAGATGTTCCCGCAGCGAAATCTGGTGCATTGCTTACATCAAGTCTCGGCACATTTGTGTTTGGGTTCTCAGGAGTCCATCTGTTTAGGATGTCGCTATGAAGAGCACCGCCATACTGAGCGCCATGTGTCATCAATGTAGCATAAGATCCATCATACATTTTACCTCCTACCTGATAGGTAGCTAGAATTGACAAGGAGAAGTTTTTATACCTGAATGTATTTGTGATACCACCTGTAAAATCAGGGATGGCACTTCCTGAGTAATCAAATCTTGCATTATTTACAGATGTAGTTACAGTGTCACCATTTGCAAGAATTTTGCTATTAGTCGGGTTATATGTCTCAGCCAAGTATAATGGATTACCATTTTCAGGGTCAACACCATACCACTGACGCAGCCAATAAGCATACAAATCTTTACCTTCTTTCAGCTTTTTCGTTCCGCTGATAATTTCCTCCTGCCCTTCTGGCATTTTAGTAATGCGGTTTTTCAAAGCAGTCCAGTTAAAATCGACATTCCATCCGAAATCATCGCGCTCAATAACATCTGCTGACAACTGTACTTCAACACCTCGGTTGTACATAGTTCCTATGTTCAGGTTACGATCAAGTACACCACTTGAAACCGGAAGAGGAACACGGAAGAGCATGTTTGAAGACTGTCTGTTGAAGAACTCGATGTGACCATTTAGCTTACTAAACAGAGCAAAATCTAATCCAACATCGAAGCTGCCACTAGACTCCCATGTAAGATTTGGTGAAGCAAGATTAGAAAGCAGGAATCCTGGCTCAGCACCATTATTAAAGCCCGGTCCACTACCATATAAACCTTGAGAAGGATAATATTCCAGCGACCCGCCTGATGTTAGAACACCGTCATTACCAACTTCACCATACGAAGAACGGAGTTTCAGCATATTAACCCACTCAGGCATTGTGATAAATGTCTCGTTGTCAATTCTCCAGGCACCACCAATAGACCAGAAGTTACCCCAACGCACACTATTGTCAAACTTAGAGGAACCATCACGGCGGAATGAAGCAGATACAGTATACTTATTATCAAAGTTGTAATTCACTCGAGAAAAATAACTTTCAATTCTATGCTGTAGTTTATACCCTCTAAGGCTGTTTACAGAAGCAAAATTGTCTAATTCAATATTGCCAGCTAATACTTCGCCTTGGCGGAACCCATAGTTATAATTGTAGTTATAGTCATAATTCTCGTGACCAACCAAAACATCTACATTATGTTTATCTCCAAATGTATTAGCGTATGACAATAATTGGTTAAGTGTATAGCTAGATGTCGTGGTAAGTGTTCTGCTAGCACGTCCAGCAGGAGCACCATCACCTACAAGAGTATTTTGATAAGAAATACCTTCGTAATTAGTAATATCACCTGCCAGGTTGGTTCTGAATTTAAAGTTATTCAAGAAAGATATTTCTGCGAACGTCCTAGCGCTTAATACATTACGCTTAACCTGCTCTTCGTTTAGCTGAGTTTCTGCTACAACATGCCTTCCTGGGCTCGCACCTGCCGGGCGGTTTGGCAAACCCAATTCATTCATATTACCCAAGTCGTAAATTTTGTTGCCAGCCTCATCAAGAATAAACTCGCCTGTCTCAGGTTTCTGTGCATAAACCGGGAAGATTGGCCCCATGGTTCTTGCGAAATAGAAAGGGTTAACATAACCTGAGGAGCTTTCATCAGATGCCTGATTAGACTGCGTAATATTTCCTGACAGGTTTAATCCTGTGCTGAGCCATTTCTTTGGAGAAGCATTCAAGTTAACACGGCCAGTAAAACGCTCGTAGTCAGATCTAGTTACAAATCCTTTCTCATTAAGATAACCAAGTGACACAAAGTAGTCACTCTTGTCTGATCCTCCATTTAAGGTTACCGCGTAGTCTCCACGAGAGCCTGTTCTTGAAAGCGGTTCAAACCAGTCCAAATCTTTTTCGCTGTAGATGAGCCGTGCATCAGGGTTCAGTGTACCATCCTGCATTACGATCTGATCATTAGGCACGTTAAAAGGATTATAACCCAAGTTATTGTAGATACTATTGATTCTATTACCGTTAGCAGCTGTACCGCCAATAGAGGCAATCCGGTTTGCATCTTCCAATGATCTAGTACCTGAGTAATGCATGCTGTTTCTGTAAGCCTCCCATGCTAATGGGTAATACTGATATGCATTTACACGATCGTATTCTGGTAGAGCCCTTGTTACTACACCTTGGAGGGCTTTAAAACTTACTTCATTACGGTTTTTAGTACCTCTCTTCGTTGTGATCATTACAACACCATTAGCAGCACGTGAACCATAAAGTGATGTAGAAGAAGCATCTTTCAGAACCGTAATATCAGCTATATCTTCTGGATTCAGGTTGCCTAAGGTCCCAGAGTATGGCACACCATCCACAACGTACAGTGGCGTATTTGAAGAGTTTACAGAACTTATACCTCTGATACGAATAGCTGGTCCCTCACCAGGCTGTCCGCTACCAGAATTAGTTTGCACACCCGCGATTTGGCCAGCAACAGCATTAGATATATTGGTCACTGGACGCTGTGCGATCTTTTCTACTGTAACTTGACCAGCAGAACCCACAAATGATCCTTTATCTGCAGTACCATAAGCTACAACTACAACTTCTGATAACTGCTTATCATCTAGTTCTAGCACCACATTAATAGAAGCATTTGTACCAATCGCCACCTCTTTCGCTACGTATCCAATATAGCGAAACACTAGCGTGTTCGCACCATCAGGCACGTTAACACTGAACGAACCATCTGCATTAGTTGCTGTACCTGTGGTGGTGCCTTTTACTATTACAGAGACTCCTGGCAGGGAAGCTCCGTCCCCTGCCCCTGTAACTTTACCTGTTATTGTCCGACTCTGCGCCGCTACTTGGCCCAAAATTGTAAACAAAAACAAGAAGTTAAGTAGTAATACTTTCTTCATAAACTACACTCGTTTTGTTAGGTTGTTGTAAATAGATTTGATAATAGAATAGTTTTTATCTCCAAATATAGATATTAAAATCATTTAACAAAACCTTAACAAAGATTCTTCGTAATATTTTTTTATGCCCTTTAAAAGCCCTCAGACAGCGTTGAAAGCCACAAAATGACGTTTACAACACCTTGAAGGCCACATCATTTGAGAATACAGTAGTCTGAGGAGGGAATAACCAATGCATGACCACCTTTCCAGGTGGTCTCTTTTTTTCAGGAAAAAGCTTGCTTCATACGGAGGGTGTTATAACAACAATAGTAACGACCGTAACAAAAGCTAAACACCGTATCCGCCGGAGTCTCCGTAATTGCCTGATTGCGCCATCACGATCGCGTGTGCCTGCTGCGCTTCCTTGATATTATACTCAAATGCCAGCCGCTTGTAGTTGATCACATCTACTATAGTACCTACAAAACACAGTCCGGCTGTGAACAGGTATAGCAGCCCCATCCCTACATGCCCGAGTACAAAACGATGCACACCGGCTACTCCAAAAAATCCGATAACAGCAGTAATGAGCACAAGCAGCGGTTCACGCCGGCGGGATCTGTAAACAGAAACAAACTGCTGCACCTCGTAGTCCGACATAGCGTTCAGCAGGCCCTGCACATAAGCCATCTCATCGGGCTCAAGTTCAGGCATTAAATTAAATACATTAGCCATAGTTTATAGTTTAGAATGATACAGGTATAACTTGCGTGATTGCACTAACAGCTCCAACACACGCCAGCACAATATAAGCAGAGCAGGCAAGCCCAACGGGTGGGCCTCCCAGGAAGACGCCAGGTCGCCTCTGAATAAATAAGCCACACTATGCCCCAGACCACACCCCGGGCAGCCACCCTGCCACACCCAACTGATGGGACACAAGCTGAACAAATGATTGCCTGCAGGCTCCATACCAGCCAGTAACAGTAAGCCAAGCATCCAGGCACCCGCTTCCGGGAGTACTCGCCAAGCTGCGTAGAAGGCTCTATTTCTGTTAATTTCGTGCATTGTCACCATAAGGTATATTTAATATCGTGATTGTGCAAGTTATAATACATCCAAATGATAACATCTGCCCACATGTCTGTCGTATGACTAGGAAGAATCTAAATAAAGAACAGTATGGAATGCAACGTTGGATTGACTGAACAGAAAGTACGCGTGTTGGCAGGACTTGCCATTATCGGAGTGGGCGCATACTATAATATAAAGGCATTGTCAGCTATCGGGGTTATACCTATTGTTACGGGTATGCTGCGCTATTGCCCCGTCAACCAGGCAATCGGCTACAACGGCTGCACCGGGGAGCAACACCGTGTGAAAAGCGCAGTACTTTAATTATATGTAAAAGCGGCTATACATAAGCTTGGGTTTTACGTACCTATAGCGCTATGAGAAAGATCATCCTGTACATCGCTGCCAGCACCGACGGGTTCATTGCCCGGCCCGACGGAAACATCGACTGGCTACACGACAAGAAGTACAACATACCTGACGAAGACTTCGGCTACACGGCCTTCCTGCAAACGATCGACACCACCCTGATGGGGCGCAAGACTTACCAGCAGGTTATGGGCTTCGACATGCCCTTCCCCTACCCTGACCTGAAAAACTATGTCTTCAGCCGCTCCGATCAACAAGACACGGAGCATGTGTCCTTTGTGAAAGACGATGTGGTCGACTTTATAGAAAAGCTAAAGGAGCAGCCCGGTAAAGACATCTGGCTCATTGGCGGCGGACAGTTGAATGCTACCGTGCTCAATGCTGGCTTACTGGATGAGATTATCCTGACATACATCCCGATTGTGCTGGGGAAAGGAATTCCGCTGTTTTCTGCTGATACGGAAGAGCATAAGCTAAAGCTGATCCCGACTGAGAACAAACTTTACCGCAATGGCTTCCTGCAGGTGAGGTATAGTTGCTGATTATCTAACCCAGAAAGCCCTCAGCTGCATTATGCAGCTGAGGGCTTTCTGGGTTCAGGTGCTAGTACGTTAGGGCTCTGATTGGCTGCGATTACAATTCAGGATTTTCCTGATCGGTTTTTCTCTGCTCCAGTTCTTTTTCGGCATCCTCTTTCTGGTGCTCACGCTCCACTCTTTCATCATCCATCAGCCCCTGGCTAACAGTGTCCGTAAACTGTCTGGAAAAGCCGAAGCTCTCATCAACAGTTGGCACATCATAATTTCCAGTATTAAAAAATAATCCTGAAACGTAGCTTCTTCTACGGCGTCTCATCTCACACTCCTTTCTATTAAATAACGGCTGCTCCGCTATGTATTTATAAATAGTTTATACTATGTTATACGTAAATCATGCAACAATAGACTGGATTTATACCTAAATAAAGGGCATAAAAGAAGCCTGCCCGACAGATGTGTCAGGCAGGCTTCGCAAGTAGGGTACACAGTTAGACTATTTCTTCTTTTTAGCCTTGCTTTTCGCTTTCTTCGATTTGGCGGCTTTTACTTTTGACTCTGTTTCCTCTGCCTCTTTCATCAGGGCTTTCCAGTCAAACTTGGCCTCGGCGCTGAAGTCGATGGTTGCTTCACGGTCTTCAGGGTCGAGCTGCAGCACTTTTATGTCTTTGGTCAGGTAGGTCTGTATTTCATCAAGCATTGGCTTTTCTTCGGCACTGCAAAAGGAGACAGCTATACCTTTGGCCATACCACGGCCTGTACGTCCCACACGGTGCACGTAGTTTTCGGGCTGCTCCGGCAGGTCATAGTTCACCACATAGTCTACGCTCGGGATGTCGATGCCGCGTGCGCTCACATCCGTGGCGATCAGGAGCTTCACCTCTCCTTTCTTGAACTTCTTCAGGGCTTCCAGGCGATCTCTCTGCTCTTTGCCCCCGTGGATGCTCATCGCAGCGATGTCTACGCGCTCCATGGCAGCAACTACGCGCTCAGCCCGCACCTGCGTGCGTACAAAGGCGAGTATCTTTTTATCGGGGTTCTCTTTCACAACCCGCTCCAGGAAGAATCGCTTCTCGTCCATCTCCACGTACATCACGGAATGGTCCACGTTCTTTGAAACCGGGTCTTTCGGGGATATCTGAATGCGCACCGGCTTGTTCACGAGCGAATAGGCAAGTTCCTTGATCTTTTCGTTGATAGTGGCCGAGAAGAACAGGGTCTGCCGCTTGCGTGGCAGTTTGGTGATCAACTGGCGGATGTCGTGGATGAAACCAAGGTCGAGCATGTGATCCGCTTCGTCCAGCACGAGTGTCTCCACACGCTCCAGCCGGATGTAGCCCTGGCTCACAAGGTCGAACAGGCGCCCCGGTGTAGCCACCAGGATGTCTATACCTGCCTCCAGCCTGGCGATCTGCGGTCCCTGCTCCACGCCACCAAACACACAGAAGGTCTTCACGCGGGTATGGCGACCGAGCTCTTCAAACACCTCAGTGATCTGCAAAGCGAGCTCACGTGTAGGCACCATCACCACACACTTGATGCCATCGGAGCGACGGCGGTTGATCTGGTACTGCAGCTTATCCAGCACAGGTATAGCGAAAGCGGCCGTCTTGCCGGTACCTGTCTGGGCAATCGCCAGCACATCCTCGCCTTTCATGATCGGAGGGATCGCTTTAAACTGTATATCGGTTGGCTTCCGGAAACCCAGCTTACTCAGGCTTTTTTTGATCTCATCGGATATGCGGTAGTCTTCGAACTTCATGATAATGCTTTGCTGATTGGCTACTGGTCTTTACGTAAGGTCGCAGCGAATTGCAAAGGTACAGCTTCTTTTTCTGATTCGCCTAAGGTATAGACCCGGCTTGCTACGCCATTTGTTGCACAAGCCAATGCAGCGCAGCATCGCTTCAAAGACTACTCCCCTGCAGCAGTTTATCTCAAGTACTTAACCACCGGCTTACTTTAAGGCATAAACCCGCCAGAAGGTATAAGCTCATCACCTGGCCGAAATACAGTAAAAAGATTAAAAATAAAGAAGCAAAATAAACTTTTATGATAGCATTACTATTATTAAAGAAAGTTGTTATAACTTTGCAGAAACCAATCTCGAATAATGAGCAGCTGCAACAGGAATAGCAGCATCTAAAAAAAGGGAACGGACACTTGACACAGGCGTAGTCTTAAACAGTCATCAGCACATGAACACGACCAGCATTAAAATAAACCTGAACCACAAAGCTTACATGCGTGACCCGGAGAACACCGAACTGGGCCGCCGCATCATCAACGAGAGCATTCGCCTGATCGACGATCTGGGCTTTGAACAGTTCACGTTCCGGAAGCTGGCAAATGTAATTGGGTCTACGGAAGCTTCCATTTACCGCTATTTTGAGAACAAGCACAAGCTGCTGGTGTACCTGGTGTCGTGGCACTGGGCCTGGCTTGACCACTTTGTACTGTTTCACACCAACAACATAGCTGATCCGCGGGAGCGCCTGAGCCGGGCTATAGACGTGATCACATCCTCTGGCATTGACAACCCTGCTACGCTGCACATCAACGAAAGCGCCCTGCACAGGATCGTGATAGTTGAGGCTTCCAAGGTATACCTGACCAAGGAAGTAGACGATGACAACAAGGACGGTTATTTCCTGGAGTACAAGCGCCTATGCCATCACATAGCCGAAATGGTGCTCGCCATAAATCCCGACTACCCTTACCCGCATGCCCTCATCAGCACGATCATGGAGGCAGCCCACCAGCAGGTGTTCTTTGCCGAGCACCTGCCTTCGCTCACCGAGATCAAGGGCACAAAGCGCTCTCCCGAAGAAACGGCTACTTTTTTAAAACATCTGGTATTTGCGGCAGTTGACCAGAAAAGATAAAGCAGACACATGAGTAAAGCATATAAACATAAACCTCTTTACACGCCGATGCAGCGTTTCTGGCAGCTTCTTGCCGCTGAGAAGCGTGAGATCGTGTACCTGTACATTTATGCGATCGTGGCGGGCCTTATCAGCCTTTCGCTGCCATTGGGTATCCAGAGCATCATCGCTTTCATATCGAGCGGCCAGATCACGGTGTCGGTGGTGGTGCTGATCACCCTGATCGTACTGGGCTTACTTATTGTAGGCGGTATGCAAATCATGCAGCTGTGGCTGGTGGAGTACATACAGCAGCGCATTTTTGCGCGCACGGCTTTCGACTTTGCTTTCAGGGTACCGCGGCTGCAGTCGGAGGCGCTGCACCGCTACTATCCGCCAGAGCTGATGAACCGCTTCTTCGACACCATTTCGTTGCAGAAATCGATGGCCAAGCTGCTGACTGACTTTACCACGTCTGCCATACAGATCGTCTTTGGTCTTATCCTGCTATCGTTCTACCACCCCTACTTCATCGTGTTCGGCATGATTCTAGTCATCGTGCTGATCGGCATTCTTTATTTCACGAGTCCCCGTGGCATCGACACCAGCATCACAGAGTCGAAGTACAAGTACAAGCTGGTCGCCTGGCTACAGGAAATGGCCCGTTCGATGAATACTTTTAAGCTAGCCGGTCAGTCTGATCTGCCCACCGAGAAAACCAATGGTTTTGTCACCAGCTATCTAAAAGCACGCAAACAACATTTCCGCGTGCTGATGACGCAGTATTTCAGCTTTGTAGGCTTCAAAACCGTGATTACGGGAGGCCTGTTGGTGCTGGGTGCCATACTTGTGATTCAGCGGGAAATCAACATCGGGCAGTTTGTGGCTTCCGAGATCGTCATCATCCTTATCATGACGGCGGTGGAGAAGATCATCATCAAACTCGATACGATCTATGACATGCTTACCAGCCTTGACAAGCTGGGGCAGGTGACCGATATGCCCCTGGAGGAAGAGCGTGGCGTAGCCATGCCTGACAGAGGACAGGGCTTGTCAATACAGGTAAAGAACCTGCGCTACCAGTACCCGAACGTGGAAGAATATGCTATCAACGGCGTTTCATTCGATGTGCTGGCCTCAGAGCGGGTATGCATCGCGGGCTTTAACCGGTCGGGCAAGTCGACGCTTAGCCAGTTGCTGCTTGGTCTGTACGAGAACTATGAAGGCAGCATCGCCTACAACAATCTCTCGATGCGCGACCTCGACAAGAATAGCATGCGCCGCCTGATCGGTGACAACACCTCCAAGGAGCAGGTGTTTGACGGCACCATCCTGGAGAACATCACGCTTGGTATACCGAATGTGCCGATCGAGGATGTGATCTGGGCGACTGACAACGTAGGCCTCACCGAATTTGTACATGAACTGCCAGACGGCCTGCAAACGGAGCTGACCGGTGGCAGCATTCGCCTGCCGGCCAGTGTGTCGCGCAAGATCATTATGGCCCGCTGCCTGGTGCTGCGCCCTAAAATGCTGCTCCTGGATGATTTCTGGGGAGGTATGGAAAAGCACGAGAAGCTACGCCTGATCCAGATGCTCTCGTCGCAGGAGTTCAGCTGGACGCTTCTTATCATCTCCAATGATCCGGAAGTGATGGCCATCTGCGACCGCACGCTGCTCTTGAAAGGTGGAAAACTCGTGGCAAACGGCAATTACGAAGAGATCCGCCACAGCACACCCTATCAGCAACTGGCCAACCTGACTGTATAACCATGAAAGAGAAAGATCCCTATACCCCTTCGCGGGAGCATAACTCCATGGAGGCGATGGAAATGGTGCGCACACCAGGGCTTGGGCGTACATTAGCCTACTGGATCATCGGCATCGTGCTCTTCCTGATCCTGATCCTGTTTTTGCCGTGGACGCAGAATATTTCGTCGCGCGGCGCACTCACCGCCCTGAATCCGGAAGACCGGCCACAGACTGTGCAAAGCACCATAGCAGGTCGCATCGAACGCTGGCATGTGCAGGAGGGCCAGCTGGTGCAGAAAGGCGACACGATCGTTAGTTTGTCGGAGGTGAAGGAAAAGTTCTTTGACCCGCAGCTGCTCGACCGTCTGGATGAACAGGTGCAGGCTAAGGAAGGAGCCGCTACAGCTACAAGAGCCAAGTCTGAGGCGCTGCAGGACCAGATACAGGCGCTGCGGGAAGGTTTGCAGTTCAGTCTGGACAAGGCTCGCAATAAGATAGCCCAAATACAGCTGAAGGTGCAGAGTGACAGTGCGGATCTGGTAGCGCAGCGTGTAGAAGTGGAAATAGCCCGCAACCAGTATGTGCGACAGGAAGAACTGTACAGGCAAGGTTTGAAGTCGCTGACTGAACTGGAGGCACGACGTCTGAAACTACAGGAAGCGGAAGCCAAACTCATTGCCAACGAAAACAAACTGGGCAGCACCCGTGCCGAACTGCAGAACGCCTATACTGAGCTTAGCTCGTTACAGGCAGAGTATGCCGATAAACTTGCCAAAGCTGAATCGGAGCTTAATTCAAACCAGGCCTACCTGTACAGCACGATTGGAGATGTGTCGAAGTTGCGGAGCGAGTATAGCAGTACGCTGGTACGAAGCACCTTTTATCAGGTGGTGGCGCCGCAAACGGGTTACCTGGTGCGGACACTTCGTGCAGGTATAGGTGAAACCATCAAAGAAGGAGAAGCCATTGCCACCATCATGCCCGAGGACCCACGCCTGGCTGTGGAGCTTTACGTACAACCCATGGACCTTCCCCTGCTCTATCGCGGTGCTCCGGTACGCCTGCAATTCGATGGCTGGCCGGCACTCGTCTTCTCGGGTTGGCCAAACTTGGGCTTCGGTACGTTTGGCGGCAAAGTGGCTGTGATCGACAATACCGCAACCAACGGCCTGTACCGCATGCTGGTGGTGCAGGACCCGGAGCAGGAAGAATGGCCTGAGGCAATTCGCATCGGCTCAGGCGTGCAGGGCTGGGCTATGCTGAACACTGTGCCGATCTGGTACGAACTATGGCGCCAGCTCAACGGCTTCCCGCCAGACTACACGGGTACGCTGCCTGTGGATGGCGCCAACTCCCAGACCAAAGAAGAGAAATAAGTACATGAGAAGATATCCCTTTTTAGTCTTTTCGCTGTTGCTGCTGTGCCTGACAGGTATAGCCCGGCCGGGTATAGCCCAGTCGGCTGACTCGGTGCGGGTACTCACCATGCATGCGCTCTACGAGCAGGTGTTGGCGCATCACCCGCTGGCGGCCCAGGCAGCGCTGCTTGCCCGCCAGGCTGACCAAGAAATACGCATGGCCCGTGGCGGCTTCGATCCTGTCATCAGTAGTAAGTATGGCGAGAAGCAGTTTTCGGACAAGGAGTACTATACCTACTGGAACAACAGCCTGCGTGTGCCGCTGTGGTTTGGTCCGCAATTGCTGGCAGGCTATGAGCGCAACAGTGGCCCCTACCTGAACCCCGAGAAGTACACGCCCTCGAACGGCCTGAGCTACGCAGGTATAGCCATACCGCTGGGGCAGGGCCTGTTTATGGACGAGCGTCGCGCCATTGTGCGACAGGCGCAGCTGCTGCCCCAGATGGCCGAAGCCGACCGCCTCAAGCTGGTGAACAAACTGCTGCTCGACGTGGCGAAGGATTACTGGGACTGGCTCTATTATTATAATGAGGTGCAGGTATACCGGGAGGCCCTGGAGCTAGCCGAAGTCCGCACCCGGGCTGTGAACGAGCGTGCCCGACAGGGTGACCTGGCCGCTATCGACACGGTAGAGGCACGCACCGAGGCCCTTAACCGCCGGGTGTTATTGAGCGCCGCCCTGCAGCAGTACAACAACAGCAAGCTGCGGGTGGAGATGCACCTGTGGGACGAAGGCAATCAGCCGCTGGAGCTTGCCGCCAATGCCGTTCCTTCGGCGGAAGGCACCGAACTGGATCCACTTAGTCCCGAAGACCTGCAGGAGTTGGTAGCGCTGGCCAAGGTCAACCACCCTGATATCGTTAAACTCGACTTGAAGGGACAGCAGCTGGAAGTGGAGCGCCGCTTCGCCGCTGATAAGCTCAAGCCGAAATTGGATGTAGAGTACAACCTGCTGCAGAGTGACTTTTTCATGAACGGAGAAGCTTTTCAGGCGCCTTACATGCGCAACAACTACAAGGTGGGTATCAGCTTCAGCCAACCACTGTTCTTGCGACAGGAACGTGGCAAACTGCAACTCACTAAAATAAAGCAGCAGGAAGTAGGCTTTCAGCAGTCCTTTACTTTAAGGGCAATCGAAAATGCGGTGCAGATGGTGTACAATGAATGGCTGGCATTGGAAGAGCAGATTGCGCTGCAGGAGCAAATGGTAGTCAATGCCCGCATCTTACAGGAAGGCGAGATCATTAAATTCAGGGCTGGCGAAAGCTCCATATTCCTGATCAACGCCCGTGAGCAGAAGCTACTGGAATCACAGATCAAGCTCTATGATATGCGCAGCAAATACGCTAAAATCAAAGCCCAACTCTACTGGTCAGCCGGTAACATGCAGCAGGAATAAACCACAATTCTAAAAAACATAGCAAACATCTGTGGATAAGTGTGAGTTATCAACAGAGTTGCTAACATACTTAGCCACCTTCTAAAAAAGTTAGTTTAAGAAGTTTGAATGGGAGTATTTCCTTGTTACTAGCTGAGGTTATACTTAGCAACGACTCGAATAGCCTGATTCGGATAATGTCGCGTCCTGTCCTTACAAATGACTAACTTTTGGTTTTCTCTCTCCTAGACCCCAGACTCTTAAACTTTCATAACCTCCCTCCTATTACCACCCGCTCCTTGTGCACGCTCTTCTGCCCATCCAGCCCGAAGAGCTCGATGTAGAACAAGTAATAGCCGATAGCGGCTTTAGTGCCGTCCTGTCGGGTGCCGTCCCAGCGGAAGAAGCCTGTGGAGGCTAGCAGTTCGTTGCGCACCAGCTTGCGTATTTCCCGCCCCTGTGCGTCAAAGACGGTGATATTGGCCACAAAGCCTGTTTGGTCAGTACTATAGTTGACAGTAGTAAAATCTTCATACCCATCGTCATCCGGTGAGAAAACCCTGGGCTCAATGGTGAACATACGCTGTGCCGCTATACCTGGCTGTGACTGCGAGTTGAGGTAGCCGGGCGTAGCACCCAGTGAAGTGGCAGCTGAATGAAAGTTGTCCGCTGAGGTTGGACTGTCCAGCCGGATGCGCTCCAGTGAAATGCCGTTGCGGTCGTCGATCAGGCTAAAGTGCATGCGCTCACTGTAGTCGAAGCGGTCTGCGATGCGGCTATCTGGCTGCAGAAGCACCACAGATCCGGCCGCGTCGGGATAAGTGGGCAGCGACACCATCCTAAGGAAAGTTTCTTCACGGGCAGCAGGATAGTTATTTTTGATGTTCTCCGGATTGATGGTGAGCACCACGTAAGCACCCGGCTCCAGCACATGGCTACTCGTTGTGATCACGCGCCGATTGGTAATGCTGTCGTTGCTAACGTTAGCCAAGTGCCAGTTTTGCAGGTTGATGAATTTATCGCTGCGATTGACAAGCTCCACAAAGTCTACACCACCCGGCCTTGGGTTGAACAGTACTTCATTAATCACAACATCGCCAGGCACCGGAGCTGAGGGCAGGGCAAAGGTAGCCGTGAGCGGTTGTGAGCTGAGGTTGCCGGCGCAATCGCGTATACCTGTGGCCGTTAAGGTATAGCGCTGCCGCTCCTGCAGCGGGCTGGCCAGTTGCAATACCACCTCTTCAAACAATGGCGAAGCAACCTGCACCCCGGCTATACCTACACCTGCCGGACTCAAGGTATAGCGGCTCACCTCGGCCACCTGCGCACTATCCAGCCGCTCGTTAAAACGCAGCAGGAGCCGGTCGGGTGCCAGTGCTGTCACCCCAAGCAGGACAGGTGGTGTGTTGTCAGGTATAGAGGCAGCTACGGAGTTCGGCTGGGCAGGTGTCCCGCCGCGAGCGTCGGTGGAGGCGATCCAGTTATCTGCTCCAGCGCAGGGATTGGTGACGTCAATCATCTCCAGACTCCAGCCGCCGTTGCGCTTGGCATTGTCGCGGTACCAGGCATCGCTGTAGTTTACAGCGTAAATCAGGCGACCATTTGACTGGCGTAGCTGAAGCAGCTCACCAGTATTGTTAAGGCTCGGGAAATTGCTGATGCCAATTGTGCGGCCGTATTGCGTAAAGTTGGCTACCTGTGTGTTGGGTACGACTACCGCATACTCGCCAGGCTGCAGTAGCGTGTTAGGTAGTGTGGTGGTAGAAGTGGCATCGGAGTAGCGTATACCTTGTAGGTTGAGCACCTTCTCGGTCGGGTTATGCAGCTCGATATACTCCACGGCAGGCAGCCCGGTGGCAGGCGTTTCCCGGGCCATGATCTCGGTGATCAGCAGTTCGTTATACCCGGGCAGCACAGGCGGCAGCGCATACTGGAAAGTTAGCTCCACCGGACCCGGCAAAGTGTTGCCATACAGGTCAGCTACACCTGCCACCGCAATCGTGTTGGCCCCGTTCCGAAGTGACTGCGCAAATGTGAGCAGCACGGTCCCGCTTTCTGTAAGTTCAGCCGATGTTGGTTTGGCGCTACCGTTCAAGGTATAGTTTGCTGTGTTTTGGGCAGCGGCAGGATCAAGCGGCTCGTTAAAGCGTAACTCCAGCGACTGTGTGCTCAGTGGCTGAGCGCTCTCCAATACGGGTGGGATGGTATCGGTGATCCGAAAATCATCAAAATAAAAGCGCTGACTGTTGGCTGAGCTATACCTGACCAGCACCCCGAAGTAAGCGGATCGTCTGTGTGTAGCATCTGTTACGGAGCCTTGGCTTCTGTAGCTTTGGCCTGTTCCGGTCACGTCTATTTCCAACTGCCAGGTATAGTCGAGGCTTCGCGTTACCCGCACCCGCACGATATTATTAGAGGTCGCCACAGTTTTATCCTCGCCGTTGATGATGATAACAGCCGGTTTACCAGCGTCTTTCCGGAAGAGGCTCACTTCGTCGGGCGTACCTCCAATGCGCACAAAATAGCCGTTCGCATCAGTAGCTTTGAGATCCTCCTTGTCAGATAGCAGGAAGATGTCGGCATAGTTGCTGGCAGAAGTTGCCAGGCGCAGGTTGGCCCAAAACTCCCAAACAGTACCCACCGCCGCCTGAGAGGGCGTGGCCAGGTATAGCACAGTGCCCGTCACCGCCGGCCCACTGCTTTGCAATTGATTTTGGGGATTCACAATGAAGTCATTCACATTGCCAGTCCAGGTGGGGTTTTGGGTGAAGTTGCCATCAGAGAAGTCATCCAGAAGTTGGGCAGAGCTAAGGTATGGGAACAGAAGCAACAGGCCTGCAATCAGTGCCTTTTGAGCAATTACGGACCTGGTGGCACGAGAAATGAAGTAGCTTAAACCTGCAACCAGCATTAGCACCCATTTTGCCATGCTGAAAGAATTTTGGTTAATAGCCTGGCAGGCTATACAACTTTCGGTTATCTGGTCCACCGCCAACTCTTCATTCAAGAGAAAAAATCCGGATTCAGTATTTACAAATGCTTGGCGTAAAGTTTGTTTCATGCGCAGATATTGTGGTGAAAACTTACGAACTTCGCAGCCGCAAAAGGAACAGCACGGGCAAACATAAAGACACTCACAGGTCTTTGGAGACGCTGTGAGGTCGGGAAAACGGCCGCTTTTGTAAGATGTAGAACTTTTACGCGACCTTGAGGAGTTAGTTAGAGGAACTTAACACATTAACCATATACCCTAAACAATGAAAGTAGCAGTAGTAGGCGCCACCGGATTAGTGGGCGGCGAGATTTTGAAAGTGCTAGCGGAGCGCGACTTCCCGGTAACGGAATTATTGTTGGTTGCTTCTGAAAGATCTGTTGGTAAACAGATGGAGTTTAAGGGTAAACAGATAAAGGTGATCGGGATGCAGGACGCGATCGCGGCTGCTCCGCAAATTGCCATTTTCTCAGCCGGCGGCAGCACCTCTACCGAGTGGGCTCCTAAGTTTGCAGAGGCCGGCATCGTGGTAGTCGACAACTCCTCTGCCTGGCGCATGGACCCTTCCAAGAAGCTGGTAGTACCGGAGATCAATGCAAAAGAACTGACAAAAGAAGATAAGATCATTGCTAACCCTAACTGCTCTACCATTCAGATGGTGGTGGCCCTGAACAAACTGCACGAAGAGCTGAAGGCAAAGCGTATTGTGGTAAGCACCTACCAGTCGGTGACAGGCACAGGCGTGAAGGCGGTGGAGCAGCTCATGAACGAGCGTGCAGGCAAAGAAGGCGAGAAAGCATACCCCTATACCATCGACCTGAACGTGTTACCGCACATCGACGTATTCCAGGACAACGGCTATACCAAAGAGGAGATGAAAATGATCCTCGAAACAAAGAAGATCATGAGCGACGACTCTATCCGCGTAACGGCTACGGCAGTACGTATACCTGTAATGGGCGGTCACTCAGAGTCGGTGAACGTGGAGTTTGAGAAGGATTTCTCACTGGACGAGGTATACCGCATCCTGAACGAAACCGAAGGCGTGAAGGTGGTAGACGATGTAAAGAACCTGCAATACCCAATGCCAAAAGACGCACACGGCAAAGATGAAGTACTCGTAGGCCGTGTTCGCCTGGACGAAACCCAGCCGAGAACGCTAAACATGTGGATCGTAGCGGACAACCTGCGCAAAGGTGCTGCGACCAATGCGGTGCAGATTGCAGAGTATCTGGTGAAGCACGAGTTGGTGTAAGGTCAGTTAACAGAAAACTATAAAAAAGGAAGCTCTTGACGGGGCTTCCTTTTTTATTCTAGCGAACCGGTAAAAAGTGTAACCCAAGAAGAACTTGCTGACTTTTCTATTATCCTGCATTTATGTGCTTCTAATACTCAAATCTCTTGCTAGAACACGTAACTTATGCTTGCATATTTAAGCTCACTGCACCAAAGATCATGAAACTCCAACCTATCCATACCGAAAGGCTCGTGCTGATACCTTTCACGCTTGCGGCAGCCCGTGCACTTTATAGCGGTGACAACGGTGTGCTTACATACCTTGGGTTGCAGATAACTCCTCTTTGGCCTGATCAGGAGAGCATGGATACGTTGCCCAAGATTATCAAAAGACTCGAGCAATTACCTGAACCGACTGGCTTTGAGTCGTGGATGATCGTACTGAAACACAATGCCACTGTAATCGGTGATGCTGGTTTTAAGGGAGGACCGAATCAGGATGGGGCTGTGGACATCGGCTATTCTATCATAGCGCAGGAACAGCAGAAAGGGTATGGGCTGGAAACGGCCAGAGGGTTGGTGGACTGGGCTTTTCAGCAAAATGGAGTGAAAGCGGTGACGGCCAGCTGCCTCTTAGAAAACACGGCCTCTATCCGAATACTCGAAAAACTGGGCATGCAGGAATTGGTCAGAGATGATGAAGTCATTTACTGGAAGCTAGAGAATAAAAGGGCAGGTATACCTGTTGCTACGCTGCAGTAGCAGTTTATCCTTTTCAAAACACAAGGGAAACGATCTCCTAGGTCCTGATCAGAAATCCACGCGATACAAATCCTCCATTTGCCGCTGGGTAATAAACCGGGGCATGGCACGGAAAAGTGTGTTTCGGAGCTTCCCCAATAATGGGTTTCTCCAGTGCGCTACTTCTCCCAGCGTGCGTGAAAGACCGATCACTTTAGCTGTGCGGGCTTTGCGGCGTTTCTCGTAGCGCTTAAGGGCATTGGCCAGCACAGGTTCCTGCTTCAGACATTGGGCCAGTACCACAGCATCCTCTATAGCCTGACAAGCGCCCTGCCCCATGTTGGGCGTAGTGGCGTGCGCCGCATCACCGAGCAAGACTATACGGCCGTATACAAAATGCTTCAGAGGCTTCAGGTCAGCGATGTCGTTCCAGATGAGCTGGTCTTGTGAAGTGGAAGCCAGCACAGCCTCTACAGGCGAATGCACCATCTCGAAGTGACGGGCCAGTTTTTCAGGAGTCATGTGGCGCATCTTTTCATCACGCTGTGGAGCATTGATGCAGGCGTACCAGTAGATATTATCGCCCTGTAGCGGCGCTATACCTACTCTGCCTTCCGGTGCCCAGGTCTCTGCTGATATCATTTTGTTGATCTCTACCCCCGGATTGTCGATCACGGCGCGCCAGCAGGTATAGCCGGCGTAGCGCGGGATGCTGTCAGGTACAAGTTGCTGCCGGACTACCGAGCTGATACCGTCAGCAGCGATCAGCAGATCAGCCGTGGCATGGGTGCCATCGGCGAACATGACCTGCACTTGATCGCCCTTCTGCTCCACCTCTTCGCAACGCTTGCCCAGCACAACGGATTCAGGATGAAGATGACTGAGAAGCACTTCATGCAGGTCGGCGCGGTGTATCACAAAGTTGTTGATACCATACTTGTTGCTCAGGCGGCGGGTGTCCATATTACTGATCTCCTGCCCGTGCTCGTCGAAGATCACCAGTGCATCGAGCTGCTTGCCTCTTGCGACCACATCGTCCACCACACCGAGCCTTTGCAGGCCCTGCATCGCATTGGCGGCAAGCCCTACGCCAGCCCCCAGTCCTCTGAACTTGGGAGCTGCCTCGTACACGGTGGTGTCTATACCTGCCTGCTGCAGCGCAAGTGCCGCACACAGTCCTCCGATTCCACCTCCTATTACTATGGCTTTCATAAATGAGATCTCTTTCTATACCTTATACTGACAGAACAAGAAAAGTGGCTTGTTTGATCCGGCAAGCCCTACTTGGCAGAGGCGTCGTGGTAGCTGACCTCTTCCTCTTCCACAGAAGCGCGTCCAAACACCTTGGCCACCCACTTCGGCAGGAAGATAGAGCCCAGCACCAGGTATGGGTAGTAAGTAATGAGGCGGTAAAGCACCACCACGATGTTGCTGAAGCGGCCCAGGAACAAGCCGAAGAAACTCGGGAAAGCCATCTCCACTATACCTGCCCCACCCGGCGTAATGGCTACCAGCATGACGATCCAGAAGATCAGATTGCGGGAGATGATGAGCATGTGCTCGGCAAAGGTCACATCGGTAAAGGCCGCGATCAGGCAGTTGAGCAGGAAGTAGCGGGCACTCCACACAAAGATGGTCGAGATGATGGCCCGGGCCCAATAGTTGAAATCTTTGCCGCGCAGCTGTTGCGAAGCCCACACAATCTCGTTGCCATGGTGGAAGGCGTTGATGCGCCACTTGCGTAGCAGCTTCCAGCCGGTCAGCTTCAGCAGGATCCACTTGAAAGCACGCGGACGCACAAACAAGGCATAGATCATAATGAAAGTATAGACAGCTATGAGGGTATAGCTGATGTAAAATGCGGTTTTGAGTGCGTTGACATCGGTAGCCGAGAGGCCAAAGTCAGGGAATACTTCACCCTGCGTGGCCAGCAGCGCAATAGGAGCCGCGATGATGAAGAACATGTTGTCAAGCACGGCCGTGAGCATCACGTAGGCCAGCGACTTCCCCAGCGGTATACCTTCTTTGTTGAGCACGATGGTGGCAATAGTGGTACCGCCAACCACCGAGGGGGTAATGGCCGAGGCAAACTCCCAGAGCATGATCACATCGAGACTGTTGCGCCAGGTCAGGAATTTGTCGGTGAGGCTGCGGATGCGGTACATGTAACCCAGGTCGCGGATCACGAGCACGAGCAGGGCTGCGGCCAGCCACCACCAATTGGCTTCGGCTATACCTTTCAAATCACTGAGCTTATCGTCTTTGATGAACAACCAGGCCGTAGCGCCCAAACCCAGCAGTACCGGGATCAGGATCTTGATCGGACTAAAGTTCTTCAGTATGGTCTTTTTATTCTGGTCCATGCAGGCTATCGTAACCCAGCTCTTTGGCGCTTGCTCTTAGCGGCTGACGTGCAAAACTACTTAACTATTCGGCAACTCGGGGGAAACAGTTCGGCTTTTTCGGGATTTTCGGGATTTGCTATTCGAGGATAAGCTGTGTCACCTGAGCTGCCTGTCCCTCGGCTTTGGTAATGATGAAGTCATTGAAGCCATCCCCAACCTCTATACCGATCAGGTTAAGCTGCAGCATGTCCAGGATCGCTAGGAAGTTGAAGATCATGCCGATCTTGTCCGGGAAGGCCGAAATGATCTCTGAAAATGCTATCTGGTTCTTCTCTTCGATGATACGGGTGATATAGTCCCGCTGCTCCTCTATGGTATAAGGATAGGTAAGCACGGTGTGCTTCGGACGGTTCTGCTCCTCTTCGAATCGGTGCATCACTTTGTCGAATACCCGCATCAGTTTGTAAAGGCTCAGGTCCTGCAGTTCGTACTCAAAGTGGTTGGCATTGGCGATCTGCTGCAATTCTTCGTGCACATTGCCACGGTTTTCCTGTGCCAGCCGGAAGTCTTCCATCTGGCCAAGGTCACCAAGCACCGCCTTGTACTTCTTGTACTCTAACAGATGCTGCACAAGTTCCTGGCGCGGGTCAATCTCGTTGCCTTCTTCATCCTTCTCAGTGCGTGGCAGCAGCATTTTAGCCTTGATGCGCATGAGTGTGGCAGCCGTCAATATAAAGTCGCTGGCCACCTCAATGTTGAGCTGTTCGAGCTGCCGCAGGTAGCCCATGAACTCATTGGTAATCTGAAAGATGGGAATATCGTGTATATCCAACTCGTCACGCTCAATGAAGAAGAGCAACAAGTCAAACGGCCCCTCAAACAACGGTAATTTAATTTCGAAACTCACTTCTCTGGCCTTTGGTTAATGCGCTGATCGCTGCAGATGGACAAAAATACTAATTTATTCGGATGAAATAGCAGCGCGAGGACTACGTTATAGAAGCCGTACCTGCATGATTTCCAAACAAAATAAGCTTACACCTGTATAAGTGTAACGTTATCAAGTGGCGCGATTGCTGTTAAGTTCCATCACACGAAATCCTTATTGGCTATCAATCACTTACCACTCTTATCGCATATACCACTGTTGGCTGCCCTGACAGGATAGGGAGGAGAAATAGCAGCTTGTATTCTGAATTTTGCTAACTTTACGTTTTGTCTGGCTAATTGTATTTTTCGCTTTGCAAACTTTTGCCGGAAAAATTTGTTGGAAGTCTATAATAAAGACATTTCTATGATCATCAAACCAGGAGAGCTTCTTGCCTCCATTGACACACCTGCTGACCTGCGCAAAATGAAGCCAGAGCAACTGCTGCAGGTATGCCAGGAGCTAAGGCAATATATCATCGATGTGGTATCGATCCACGGCGGTCATTTTGGGGCCAGCCTTGGGGTGGTGGAACTGACCACAGCACTGCATTACGTGTTCCAGACCCCTTACGATCAACTGGTATGGGATGTGGGGCATCAGGCATACGGGCACAAGATCCTGACCGGCCGTCGCGACAACTTCCACACCAACCGCAAGTATGGCGGACTCTCTGGTTTCCCTAAGCGTAAAGAAAGTGAATACGACACCTTTGGCGTAGGCCACTCGAGCACCTCCATTTCGGCGGCGCTGGGTATGGCTGTCGCCTCACAATACAAAAACGAAGAAGATCGCCAGCACATTGCTGTGATCGGTGATGGCGCCCTGACCGGCGGTATGGCTTTTGAAGCCCTCAATCACGGAGGCGCGACCAATGCCAACCTGCTGGTAGTCCTCAACGACAACTGCATGAGCATTGACCCGAATGTGGGCGCTCTCAAAGAATACTTAACCGACATTACCACCTCCCGCACTTACAATAAGCTGCGCGATGAGCTCTGGAATGTACTAGGCAAGATCAGTAAGTTCGGTCCAAATGCACAGCACATTGCCTCTAAGGTAGAGAGCGGCATTAAGGCTACACTTTCCAAGCAGAGTAACCTGTTCGAAGGTCTGAACTTCCGCTACTTCGGTCCGATCGATGGGCACGACATCAACCACCTCGTGTCGGTGATGGAAGACCTCAAGCGTATACCTGGTCCGAAGATCCTGCATGTGCTTACCACAAAAGGCAAAGGCTTTGCCCTCGCCGAAAAAGACCAGACCAAATGGCATGCGCCGGGTCTGTTCGACAAGATAACGGGTGAGATTTACAAGAAACACCACGATACGCCGCAGCCTCCTAAGTACCAGGACGTTTTTGGTCATACGATGGTAGAACTGGCCGAGCAGAATGACAAAATCATGGGTGTAACGCCTGCGATGCCATCTGGCTGCTCACTCAACATCATGATGAAGGCAATGCCGGATCGTGCCTTTGACGTAGGTATAGCCGAGCAGCATGCAGTAACATTCTCCGCTGGCCTGGCCACGCAGGGCCTGGTGCCGTTCTGCAACATCTACAGCACGTTTATGCAGCGCGGTTACGACCAGGTGGTGCACGATGTGTGCCTCCAGAACCTGCATGTGGTGTTCTGCCTCGACCGTGCTGGCTTCGCCGGTGCTGATGGTCCGACGCACCACGGCGCTTACGACATTGCCTACATGCGCTGTATCCCGAATATGGTGGTAGCTGCCCCTATGAATGAGCAGGAGCTGCGCAACATGATGTACACGGCATCTCAGGAGGGGGCTGGTCCGTTCACGATCCGCTACCCGCGTGGCGAAGGCGTGATGCCAGAGTGGCGCACTCCGCTGGAACTGCAGCAGATCGGCAAAGGCCGCACGGTGCAGGAAGGCGACGAAGTAGCGATCCTGACATTCGGCCACATTGGTAACTATGCCGTGGACGTTTGCCAGAAACTGAGTTACGAAGGCATAAACCCGGGCCATTACGATATGCGCTACTGCAAGCCACTCGACGAGGAGTTGCTGCACCACATCTTCAGCAAGTACAGCAAAGTGATCACTGTGGAAGACGGCTGTCTGCAGGGTGGATTCGGAAGCGCGGTGCTGGAGTTTATGGTCGACAACGGCTATACGGTACAGGTGAAGCGCCTCGGTATACCTGACCAAATCTTCGAGCACGGCTCACAGCTGGAGCTGCACCGCGACGCTGGTTTCGACCCGACTGCGATTGAGAACACTGTTAGAGAGATGATCGGTGTTGCAGTGAAGGTATAAGACTAGACAAAAAAGTTTTTGACGATAAGACAAACCCCGCAGTTCTTCAGGTGCTGCGGGGTTTTTGTTTTAATTCCCCTGTATGGATCAGGTCCGGTTCATTCTAGGGAAATAGGCTCAAAATAAAATGTCATTCTGAAAAGAATCTTGGTTAAAGGGATGGCCCCTACTACCAAGAGTTTAAGCCATTACTACGTGCGAGGGTAGGGGGCCTCTTTACCAAGATCCCTACGGGATGACAAAAAAAGTAGAATGAACCGACCCTGCTGTAGGGACAGGCCGCGACTTGTCCGCAGCATAGCCTAGCTGATGAAACAAGAAATTATCCTTTGCGATATACCTGCCAATCTATACTTTTATACCACCTGAAAACTACTCGTGCATGATTCGGACAGGTCTCGGCCTGTTCCTGCAGATAAACCCCGCAAACTATGACAAAACACGCTACCTATACCGACCACGGCTCCGGCGATCCCATTGTTTTCCTGCATGGCTTCTGCGAGAGCACGGCTGTTTGGGATGATTTTGCAAAGCCATTGCAACAGAAGTTCAGAACTGTGGCGCTGGACCTGCCCGGCTTCGGTAACAATACCCAAGGTATAGCCGACTATAGCATGGGAGGCATGGCTGACTATGTGAAGCAGCAGCTCGAGCAGCTAGGCGTTAAAAAGTGCATCCTGGTGGGTCACTCTATGGGCGGTTATGTGAGTATGGCCTTTGCGGAGAAGTATAGCAACATGCTCAGCGGCCTCTGCCTTTTCCACTCCTCTGCCCTCCCCGACACCGACGAGAAAAAGGAAAACCGCGATAAGACCATTGAATTTGTAGAGAAGCACGGTGTAGAAAAGTTCATGCAGTCTTTCATAGAGCCACTTTTCTATAGCGAGAACCGTGGCCGACTTCAAAAGGAGATTGCGCTGATGAAAGAGATCGGCACCAACACACCGAAGGAGAGCGTGACCGAAGGCCTTGCCGCCATGCGCGACCGAAAAGATAGAACTGAAGTGCTGGCCACGGCTAAATTCCCGGTGTTATTTATCTTTGGCAAAGACGACGGTGCCGTGCCACTCGACAAAGCCCTGGAGCAATGCCACCTGCCTGACAGCAGCATGGTTTACTTCCTCGGCAAAACCGGCCACATGGGCATGTTCGAACGCACCTACGAAACCCGCAAAGCCCTCGAGAAATTCGCTGAAACGATTTATGGGTGAGGTTTTAAAAGCGCCCCCAGCCCGCATCCTTCCTACCATTGTGCTTTCGCAGTTTGCGGGTACTTCACTTTGGTTTGCCGGCAATGCGGTTCTGCCGGAGCTTAAGGCTTCGTTGCAGTTGCAGGACGGTGCTTTGGCGCTGCTGACCTCGGCGGTGCAGCTGGGTTTTATAGCGGGCACGCTGGTATTCGCTTTTCTTTCGCTGGCCGATCGTGTGTCGCCGCGCCTGCTCTTTATGCTGTGTGCTTTGCTGGGAGCTGTTGCCAATGCCTTGGTGGTATTTGCTGCGAAAGACCTTTATGCCGTGCTGTTGCTTCGGGCGCTGACTGGATTTTTATTGGCAGGTATCTACCCTGTCGGAATGAAAATAGCAGCCAGCTGGTATAGCACGGGCCTGGGCAAGGCGATTGGTTACTTAGTGGGTGCTTTAGTGCTTGGGACTGCATTCCCCCACCTGATCCGGGCACTTGGTGCTGAACTGCCCTGGCAGCAGGTCATGTTAGCGATAAGCGCCATGGCTGCTACAGGTGGTTTACTCCTATACCTGTTTGTGCCTGACGGACCGTATCTGAAGAAAGGCGCGACCTTCAAGCTCAGCAACATGCTGCAAGCTTTCCGTGACCGGGCTTTCCTGTCGGCGGCTTTTGGCTACTTCGGTCACATGTGGGAGCTCTATACCTTGTGGGCATTCACGCCGCTGATCCTGGCGCTGGCAATTCCACAACTCAGTCCCGGTGAGGTGTCGGCTTACAGCTTCGCCGTGATTGCGGCCGGGGCAGTAGGCTGTATTGGGGGTGGCTACCTTTCACAGGTATGGGGGAGTGCTCGGGTGGCTTTTGTGCAACTGCTGCTCTCGGGCCTGTGCTGTCTACTTTCGCTGGTAATGCTGCAACTGGATACACCACAACTGCTTATACCATTCCTGCTCTTCTGGGGCATCGTCGTGGCGGGGGATTCGCCGCAGTTCTCAGCTCTTACTGCACAAACCGCCCCTGCGCAACTGGTTGGCACAGCGCTTACCATTGTAGTGGCCATTGGTTTTGCCATAACAGTAATCAGTATTCAACTCACGGGCTTTTTGTTCACGCAATTGCAGTTGCACCATACCTTGGCACTGCTGGCTGTCGGACCGGCACTGGGCTTGCTGGCGCTGCGACGCCTGGTATAACGCACAACGCAACTTGTCTGGCTGTACCTTGTTTGGCGGCTTAAGCTTTAGTCAGCCTAACAAAAAAGCCGACCCAATCGGACCGGCTTTCCTGCTCAAAAAATACTTTTATTTCTTAGTCAGCTTTCAGCTCCATCTTAGAGCCATCGCCACCTACCAGGTGCATTTCTTTGTCTGTCAGTTTCTCTACTGTGAAGTTCTGCGACACGTCGGATCCTTCAAAAGTTAGGGACAATCGTCTGCCTGCCTGGTCGTAGGTCCAGGTGCCGGTTTCAAGTGAGCCACCGCCACCCATGGCAAAGCGCCCATCCGAGTAAAACTGCATCGTTTCCTGCTTTTCTTCCTGGGTCAACTTGTCTTTGTCGCCGGAGGCGGTGAGTTCCTTGTCAGCTTTCCAGGTCTTGCTGCTGCCACCTGAGATCATGTTGGCGTTGCCCGCATCATCGCCATTGCCTCCGCAGCTAGCCATGAAGGCCATCAGCATGAAGGCCATCACAAAAGTCCAGGAGGTTTTTACTCTGTTCAATGTCGCATTCATCTTATTCATAGTTTATGGTTGTACATACCTGCGCCTGCTCATGCAGGAGACGTGCATTGATTACGGCTAAAGTACATGAAAGTTAATGCAAGCCGTCTCAATAAAACCAATCACGCAGGCACCACAACCATGCCCCCCTATTGGCGTATCTATTTAAGCAGCTGTGCATTCACGGTTGTGCTTAAAACGAGTACTGACATTAAAATAACTGAAATATGGGATTGCGTGATTTTTTCAAAAAAGGAGAGCAAGAACCTGCCAAGAAGAGCTCCGATCAGGTTAACAAAGTACCCGGCCAGTCCGAGGACCACAAGTTTTTTACAAACAAAGACGAGCAGCAGGTAACGGATCCAAGCGCCAACCAGGATGTGTATACCGTGCAGAGCGGCGACTCACTTTCCAAAATCGCCAAGAAACTCTACGGCGATGCCAACGCCTGGAACAGAATTTATGAAGCGAACAAGGACACCATCGGTGGAAACCCAGACCTGATCCGTCCGGGCCAGCGTTTTAAAATTCCGAGAACTTAAGCAGCGATAGCTATAAAACAAAACAGCCGGTTTCTGCAGAAGCCGGCTGTTTTGTTTTTTAAAGATTGAGCGGATACCTATACCGCGTGTAAATGGGTTCGAGGTTACGGGTCGCAGGTTTCCAAACAGGCATTGCCGTAAACCCTTTTGTGATAATATCTTTCACTATTTCTTCCTGAATACTTTTAGGAAGGATCACATTTTCCACCTTTCCTTCGTCCGTGATATCAAAGTCTACATAAACTACCTTCTCAAACTTAACTCCTGATAGTTTCAAAGGGTTAACGATGTATTTGCTCATGTAACTCTGGTAAGCCTTATCACCACCCGGAAACTCAGGCGCTGTTGTTGGATGCTCTTCATATATAAAAGGTTTGCCCTCCAGTTGAGCATATACCTTATAATAGTCCGGCTTCGATTTAACTTTCACAGCTTCTACTTCCCATCCCATCACACTAGCTACTACAGGATAATTCCCTGCATATATTTGCGGATCAACCATCCACCTCTCTACTTTTTGCAAGTAGTAAGGCTCATTCCCTACTTCAAATCTATCAATGCCCGAATTAAGATAAGCTAAACTTGGCTTGAATTTCTGGTCTTTTACAAACTCCCCATCAGAGAATAACTGCTCTATCTCTGATTGACCTTTGTTATTGGTTCTGCGCCAAAGCCCATCTTTCAGGCCGTTGCGGTAGTTGCCCTCTAACATGGCTTTGCTTTTCTCATCTTCTTCCAGCTTAATACTAACCTTGCCATTGCCATTTTTGACCTGTTGTTTCCCGTCTGCGCTCCAACTCTGCATCACTTTTACACCCAGGCTATCATAAAGCAGCACGTTCATTAATTGGCCGTTGGGCCACCAGAACTTCCACTCTCCTACACGATAGTTGTTTTCGTAGGCGCCACTGCTCTCTGGTTTCCCATCAAAATGGAAGAACTGCCAGTGTCCTCTCTTCAACCCCCTATCATAAAAGCCATTTGCCAGTACCTTGCCGTTCGAGTAGTAGTCAATCACATCGCCATCAAAGCTAAAACCTCGCAACGTCTTAAGTTTGGCTACTGTATCCGGCATCATGACTGAGCGGGCAAATGCCGCATGTTCCTGCTTGGTGATCAGCCAGTTAGTGTTATAGAATATCATCTTTTCTTGCTGCGCGAAGGCCGTACCCAACCATAGCGTAAAGAAAACAGAAAGTATAGCGTGTTTCATAAAAGAATAAATTCAGGCGGCAAACATAATCAAAAAAGCCCGCCAGACCATACAGTCCTGCGGGCTTTTGAGAAATCAATAAGTACTCTTTATTTGCTTAGAAACGCTCGTCAGCAGAGAAGAAGAAGTCGCCTTCGATCTGTGCGTTCTCGTCAGAGTCAGAGCCGTGTACGGCGTTTGCCTCGATAGACTTGGCGTATACCTTACGGATCGTGCCTTCCTCAGCCTGAGCCGGGTTAGTAGCGCCGATCAGCTTGCGAAAATCCTCTACTGCGTTGTCTTTCTCCAGGATCATGGCTACGATCGGGCCAGATGACATGTACTTCACCAGGTCACCGTAGAAAGGACGCTCTTTGTGTACTTCGTAAAACTTACCGGCACGCTCCTCAGTCAGTCTTGTCTTCTTCATCGCCACGATGCGGAAGCCACCTTCCTCGATCATTTTAGTAATGCCACCGATGTTGTTGTCTGCAACCGCATCCGGCTTAATCATGGTAAATGTGATGTTTCCAGCCATGTCTATTGTGTTAATATGTGTATGTTTCGTTTTGAAGGTGCAAAATTAGCGCATTTAGCTTAATTATAGCAGCACTTTGGCTACACTTTCTGCAAATATTTATGTTAATGCACGCACGGCTATACCTGCATGCAGTGCCTTGCTCCTGCTCACTAGCCCGCCTACGATGTCTTAAAACGCTATTTTATTGCTTTAGAAGTTATTTTTACAGAAATTTGCGCCTTATATCCCTATTAATCAGCGGATTTATAACAAGCTTTATGCACGACATTAATGCTCTCAAAGAGCTTCTGAGAGAACCTAAAGAGGTGATGATCACCACACACCACAAACCGGACGCCGATGCGTTGGGTTCGTCACTGGGTCTGGCCGGCTACCTCAAAAAGCTGGGGCACCGGGTTACCGTGATCACTCCTTCCGACTACCCTAACTTCCTGAATTGGATGGAGGGCAATGATGATGTGCTCGTTTACTCTGAGAAAAACGACGCCCTGGTACGCCGCATCATCGAAGAGTCGCAGATGATCTTCTGCCTTGACTTTTCTAACCTGTCGCGCATCAACGAAATGGGTGAGTACATCCGTCAGGCGAAAGGCACTAAAGTGCTGATAGACCACCACCTGCAGCCCGAGGATTTCGCTGACCTGGATTTCTCCAACCCACAGGCCGCCGCTACTGCCGAACTGGTATACGACCTCATCAAAGCCCTGGGCGACGGCGACAAAATCGACACAGGTATAGGCGAGTGCCTCTATGCCGGCATCATGACCGACACAGGTTCTTTCCGCCACCCGAGCACTTCCAAAAACGTGCACCTGATCATAGCTGATCTGCTACACATCGGGGTGAACACCTCTAATATTCACCGCCTTATCTACGACAGTTCTTCGGAACTACGCCTGCGCTTCCTGGGTTATGCCCTCAAAGACAAGCTGGTCGTGCTTCCTGAGTACAGAACAGCTTATATTGCCATTACAGCCGAGGAGTTGAAAGCATATGACTCCAAAACCGGCGATACGGAAGGCCTGGTTAACTTTGCGCTGTCCATCGAAGGCATCGTTTTTGCAGCCGTGATCATCGATCGTTCGCAGGCTGTGAAGATCTCTTTCCGATCGGTAGGCAATTTTTCTGTCAACGAATTTGCCCGTGCCAACTTCAATGGCGGTGGTCACAAGAATGCAGCCGGCGGCATGTCAATAGACAGTCTCGAGAATACCGTGGCCAGGTTTGAAAGCCTGCTGCCACAATATAAAGAGCAGCTGCAGGCTTCTGTTTAGTAACAAACATTTTATCCAACCTATAACCCATGCTATTTAAATCAAAGTTCTTATTGCCGGTACTAGCCGGTGCTATGTTGCTGCAATCCTGCGGCGACAAAAACAAAAGCGACGAATTCCGCACGACGGCTGACGGCCTGGCTTATAAGATATATGAGCAAAAAGACGGTGAGTATGTGAACCGTGGCGAGATAGACCCGAACGACACAACAGGCGCACGTCTTGGTCAGGTGATCACGATGCACATGTCGTACCGCACGGCTGACGACTCTGTATTGTTCGATTCACGCCAGCAGGGCCAGCCGGTGATGCTGCCGGTAATGGAGCCAACCTTTAAAGGTAGCCTTGAAGACGCCCTAACGATGATGCGTGCTGGTGACAGCGGCGTGTTCAAGATCAGTGTGGACTCACTTTTCGCCAATACCTTCAACCAGCCAATGCCTCCTTTCATCAAGCCAGGCACGCATTTCACTTTCTTCCTGAAAGCTGACAAAATCCAGTCTGAGGAAGAGGCGATTGCAGACCAGCAGAAAATGTTTGAGGAGCAGATGCTTGCTCAGCAGGAGCGTGCCAAAGAGCAAATCAAAGTTGATGACGCCAAAATTCAGGAGTACATCAAAGAGAAAGGCCTGAAGAATGTGCAGAAGACAGACGCTGGCGTGTACTACGTGGTAACACAGCCTGGCAAAGGCCCGAAAGCAAAAGCAGGTGACAATGTATCAGTACATTACAAACTGTCTTTCTTGGACGGTAAAGAGCTGGAGTCTTCTTATGACAACCCAATGAGCGGCGGTCAGCCATTCACATTCCCGCTTGGCCAGGGTCAGGTAATCCAGGGTTGGGACGATGGTATTGCGCAACTGAACGAAGGCAGCAAGGCCATCCTGCTTATACCTTCTACATTGGCTTACGGCGAGCAGGCACGTGGCGAGCAGATGCCAGCCAACTCTATCCTGCGTTTCGACGTGGAGCTTGTTGATATCAAAAACTAATTTCCAATTACCCTTAACCCGATTACCATGAACCTGAAACACAAAAAGCAGAAACTGAGCATATGGCTTGCTAAGGCTCTCTTCTTGTTCGTTGTACTGGTCTCTTTTGCGTCGTGCAAGGAAGAAAACAAAAATCCTTATTACGTGACGCCTGAGCAGATAGAGGCTCAGAAGAAGATAGACGAGGAAACGATCCGGAAATACTTCAGGACCAACAATGTGGACACAACCAAAGTTGTGCGCTTGAACAGCGGTATTTATATCCTGACAAAAAAAGCTGGTGAAGGTGATGTAATCAAGCCAGGGCAGTATGCTGAGGTAAACTACATTGGCCGCAATGTGAGCAACGATGTATTTGACAGCTCGTTCAGAAGCGGTAAGCCGTTCTCGGTACTAGTAGGCGCCGGACAGGTGATCAAGGGTTGGGATGAAGGACTACAGCACTTGCGCAAAGGCGAGGAAGCGAATCTGTATATCCCATCTTACCTGGGCTATGGCTACTATGGTAGCAACAGCATTCCGCCAAACTCCGTGCTGATATTTGAAATAGATGTGTTGCAAGTACGCTAGCAGCTATTTATACCTAAACAGAAAAGGCGATGCATTGTGCATCGCCTTTTCTGTTTATCAGCTCAGCACTTCCGAAAGGATTGCCAGTGACTTGATTTCTCCCAGTCGCTCCACGTGGAGCTGGTAATAGCGGATCAGGATAGAAAGCATCTCGCGGCGCACCTTGCCGTTCGGTATAGCCGCCTGCGCAGGTGTATGCAGCAATTGGTCAAAAAGCTGCTCGTAAGCCTGCAGCGCCAGTACCGGCGGGGCGTCGGTGAGCGACTGCGCATTAGGCGAGAAGGCCACTTGCTCCACAATCTCCGTTCCGCTGCTCGGCCCAAAACCCAGGTGGTGGCTCAGGTGCAGCAGGAAGATCAGGTGAAAATTTTCGAAATGCTCCTGCAACTCGTCGAACTCGATGATGGCATTGAACAGGAAATGAAACAGCGCAGGGTTCTCCTCCTCCTCTTTGATCGTGCGCGACACCATTTCAGACAGGAACAACAGAATGCTGCTCTTGCGGATGTCAAAAGGTATAGTGGAGAAGGGGTAGGCGCTCTTGTATTCAGAGATGCGTGTCAGGCCGCCTTTGTGTGAGGTATAGACCACCATATCGAGCAGCGTGAAAGGCTGAAACAGGGCAATACGGGAGCCTGTGCCTTTTTTGCGCACACTGTTCACGATGTACGACTGCACGCCCAATTGCTCGGTGTATACCTTGGCGATGATCGATGACTCGCGAAACTTGATATAGTTGAGTACGATGCCTCTTGTCTTGACTAACATTTACTCCAGTACGGCTATTTTAGTGATACAGGTTTGACGTGTCTCGCGGTCAGCTGCGAAGACCAGATATACGCCGGCTTTTACGCGCTTGCCGTTGTACCCGCGGGCATCCCAGGTAAGTGTGCCGCCGGTGGCTCTCGCTTTGTATACCAGCGTACCGTTGATGTCGGTGATGCGCACATCGGCGTTGTTTGGCAGCCCGGACACGCCAATCAGACCAGTATAATCAGGCCTTACCGGGTTCGGGTATACCTGGGCACACTCAGGCTTGCCTTCTGTGATCGTAGCGCCTGAACGATAAGACGCTATACCTTCACCTGTCACCACAAACACTTCACCGGAGCTGTGCTCTATAGCTACCGACAATACTCTGTTAGAAGGCAAAGGACTGTTCTGTATGGTAAAATGCTGCAGCAGGCGATCCCCATCTGGGCTGAAGAGCCAGAGTCCGTTGTCAGTGGCCATCCACTTGCGGTTGGCACCGTCCACAGCAATGTCGCGCACCAGTTGCCCACCGAGCAGCGGCCGTCCTTCAATGATCGGGATCCGGGCATCGTACACCTGACCAGCGAACACAGCGGCCGTACTATAAAACACACCCACTCCTGCTGACGTCCCGATCCACATGTCGCCGTTCAGGTCCTTGGTGATGCTGTACACGGCTCCGCTTGGCAAGTTGCCATTGCCAGCGCCTGCCCTGAGCTCCCGCACCTGCTGTTTTGCCTCGTCATACACGACCAAGCCGTTGCGCACATTACCTGCATGGCTAATACTCAACCACTTGTACCCATTATCGTCTATCGCCAGTCGCTCCAGGTTGCTGTTATCGGCTATACCTGGCAGATTGAACCCCTGCCACTCCCCGTCCGGACGCAGCACATGCAAGCCCGGCGCACCGGCTACCCGGTGGCGGTTCACCACCCATACCTGCCCGGCAGCATCCACGGCCACATCGATCAGACGTACCTGCTCGGTGCGGTCGGTAGTTGGCTGCGTGCTAAGCAGCGTGCTGTTAGTGCCATTGTAGAGTAACGGTTGCTCCTCTCCTTTCCAGACCAGCAAGCCATTCCCGTAAGTCGCCATGTATACATGTCCTGTCACCGGATTGTAGACTGCATCCACAAAGTCCCGGAGCGGCGTGCCACCTGACGGTGATAAAGCAGGGCTGTTGTTATACCATTGCCCGCCCTGGTAACCGTAGTAGCCATCAGTGCGGTTGAGGGGCTGGTAATTATCGCTGTAGCCTCCGCTGAGCACATACACCACCCCATTGCCAGCAGCCACCCGGAAGCTGTTGCTCGACGCAGGACCTGGCGGGGCAAAAGTCTTCAGCTCACTCTCAAGTCCCCAAGCAATCAGGCCGCTGCGCCTGTCTGCCACCCATGTCGTGCTCCCGGCATCCTGCACCGCCATGCGTGGCGCCTGTATACCTGGGTGCTGCAACATAGAGGCTACCCCACGGTTATCCAGCAGCAAAACGCCCTGTTCTGTAGCACTTAGCAGGTAATTGGTAGAAGATTGCAGATGCAAAATGTTGCTGGCATCAGGTATAGGAACCTGCTCCCAGACACCCTGCCGGAGCACACGCAGGCCATAGGCCACCGACGCCAGGTATACCTGATTCTGAAAAGAGGCCATGGCAGTTAGGTTGGCATTTTGTGGAAGACCAGTAGACACTGCCTGCCAACTGCGGAAATCTTTTAGGTTGCTTGTCAGACGGTTGGCACGCCATACCTGCCGGTCCGTCATCAGGTATAGCCAGTCGCCTTGTACGGTGCTTGCTTTTATAGCAAGGCGCTCACCGCCAGGCCCGAGGTTAGTGTAAGTGTCTTTTATCTCCTGCTGGGCCAGATCAACAACTACTACCCCAAAAGCTGTGGACAGGTAGGCTGTTTTGTGATGGATGTGAATATGATGAATGGTTTTGTCCCCGTCGACGGCAAGGCGCAGGATGGAAGGCAGATTGACGATTCGGTTTTCCTGCAACAGGTCGATGTTGGCGTTGGCGTAGGCGATAACAAGTGTAGCTGTTTCCGAATCGTAGCCAATGGTGCTGATGCGCTGCTCGCTCAGTCCGTCGATGCGGGTGACAGGCTGCACATTCCGGTACTCCTTGTCATAATAAAACAGGCCCTGATCGGCCGCCAGGTATACGCGGTCACCGGCATCGGCCACAGCCCTGCCTTGGGTATAAGGCACGTGCAGCTGCCATTGTCCTATACCTACCGGACTCTGTGCCTGCACTAGTGCCGGCAGCCAAAGCAGCACGACAGACAGGTATAGCAGACGCAAAAGCAGCTTCGGCACAGGTATAAAAATTAGGTATAGGTCTCGCTTATGTTATCAGGAATCATATGCAACGCACTGCGGCCTCGGCCACAGGTATAGCACCAGCGTTACTTCTTTTGCTTGATACCTTCCTGGAAGCAGTGGCGGCAGCGGGCTTCGTAAGATTCCGTTTCACCCAGCAGCACCTGCTGCTCTGATAAAGCATTGCGGTAAGAATAAGTCGCAATATCACCGCACTGCACACAGATGGCATGCACCTTGGTTACGTACTCGGCCACCGCCATCAAAGCCGGCATCGGTCCAAAGGGTTTGCCCAGGTAGTCCATGTCCAGGCCGGCGGCGATCACACGCACGCCACTGTTGGCCAGCTTCACGCATACCTCGGCCAGGCCGTCGTCAAAGAACTGCGCCTCATCTATACCTACCACATCGCAACTGCCGCCCAGTAGCAGCATGTCCTGCGCAAAGTCTATCGGCGTAGAGCGTATGGCATTGGCATTGTGCGACACCACATCCTCTTCATGATAGCGCTTATCGATAGTCGGCTTGAATATCTCTACCTTCTGCTTGGCGATCTTGGCCCTGTTCAGTCGCCGGATCAGCTCTTCGGTCTTCCCCGAAAACATCGATCCGCAGATCACCTCTATCCACCCTCTTCTGATTGCGTGGTTCTCGTTACCTACGCGCGGTTCTATAAACATGTACTATTTCGTAATGGCTGATTGGCTAGTTGCTATACTTCATGTGCGGGAGCATGGTCTGCTGGGGCACGCGGCCCTGGGCATCTCCGCTTACTAATGTACACTGGCAGGTCAGTCTTTCGTTAGCTTGTAGGCGGCCTCTGTCACGGTAGCGTTGTTCGCTGTCGGTGAGCGGACCGAAGTGCTCCAGCCCCTCCTGCACAATAATGCGGCAGGTGGTGCAGCGCCCCTTGGCTCCGCAGGCGTGCATCCAGTCGATGCCCTCAGCTTGTATGGCCTGCAGCAGCGTTTGGCCGGGTGCCACTTCTACCTGCCGATCGAACAGGTTTTGCACCGTTAAGTTTGGCATATTATTTATTAACTTTACGAAAGAAAGGTATACCAATGGAAGACAAATATAATCAATTAAGGCTTGAACGTTACAGCAAAGAACTGGCAAATGTACTTTGTGACCGTCACTTTGCTGCGCATGACACGATTAACGGACCCCAACTAATTGGCTTTACGCCCATTAAACAGGTCAATTTGTTTGTAATAAAAGAGCTTCTGCTCAAGTGGCACCACGAAATGGCCAACTTGCGCAGCCCCTACTTTGACTATGAGCATGAAGAGGTAAAGGAAGCGCTGCTCAACTTTATGAATGTGTTATCGCGCAAGATCCTGATCAAACGCGATGCTTTTGAGCCGCTCCTTCAGAAGGCGATCTACGACACATTCCTGCTCAAGTTAGCGCCTGTAGCTACCTTCGAAGAGAAATTCCTGCGCATTCAGGAGGACATCTCCCTGCCTAAGCTGCAGGAGAACCTAAAATACATTGACCTGGACAAACAACTGTTTACAGGCTTCATAGGCACGCTCTCTCCTTCCAACCGCGACCGCGATTATATCCTGAGTCGCTTCAGGCTATACCTGAACGCCAACCGCGATGGCATTGCGCCGCTGTCAGAGGTACTGGAAGCATTCAACAGCCTGCTGCCAATTACAGAAGAAGAAATCAGACAGGAGCAGATCTCGCCTCTGGCGGCTTATGCGGCTTCGCTGGCCAAGCCTACCCCGTCCGCTCCTGTGGAGGAAAAAGATATTGTGGCGCCTATCCATATGGCACAACGAGAAGCGTCTGCTCCGGTGGCCGCACCTTCTCACGCGCCCGTAGCAATGCCTGCACCAGCGCCGGTAGCCGCTGCGCCCAGACCTGCCGCCATCCCGGACAGTAACCTGAACGAGCGCTTTAAGGCGGAGCGTCCGACTATGAATGAGAAGTTCAGCAAACCTGCTTCCTCTTCAGTAGCCGATTCGCTGAGCAACCGCAAGATTGAGTCGCTTAAAAATTCTATCTCGATCAACCAGCGTTTCAGCTTCATCAATGAGCTGTTCGACGGCGACAACATGACCTATTATAACACCATCCAGCAGCTAGACCAGTTCAGAAGCCCGGAAGAGGCGATGCACTTTGTTACTCATGACCTGGCCCGCAAGTATGACTGGAGCAAGAAGCAGGACAGCGTAAACAAACTGCTCCGCCTGATCGAACGCAAGTTCTCCTAGACCCAGGCAGCCGACTTTACAAAGAAGACCTCTCCTTCGGGAGCAGGTCTTTTTTTATGCCTATCCGCTTTAATCTCAATTCAATATCCCGCCACATTTTTTCAACAGCAAAATAATTCAATACAGGTGTGCCCTGAGGCATTGCAAAAACGAATACGAAACATTATTTATGCATTTTCTTTGGGAGCTTAAATCAGATGCTTCCCTGCTTTTATGTATCTGTTCGAAAAGAAAACAGTATACTTTATGCAACACCCAAAGAACAACTGTGCGTACTAACAATTCAAAATAACCTTATTATCAGCCATGAGAGACGATTTCGATTACGATGAAGACTTAGATTACAGCTTCGATGATGAAGAGGAGGATGATGACTTCGGGATGACCTTCGAAGAGGATTTGTACCTGATGATACGGGAGAAGCTCCGCGACACCATACAGGAGTTCAAGGGCGAACACCCTAGCCTGAAAAAGCTGGAAACGCATGTAAGCAGTTTTAAAGTAAATGCCAAGAATACGGACGACTCCAAGTTCTATCCGCTGGCGGCTAAATTACTGCTTGAGCACATAAAACCGTTAACACAGGATTCAGAAGATATTTTGGAAATTTACGAGAATATGCAGACTGATATTGGTCGCTTCAAGAACCAGCGTGCGCATGGCCACGAAGGAGAATTTTACCTAACTGCCTAGAAATAACCCGAAAGCACTTATAGAAGAAGCCGCTCTAAACGTTTAGAGCGGCTTCTTCTATATATAAATATAATTTATTTTTAATTTTTATTACAAATTACTCAAATGGGCAAACTTTTTGCAGACTAATTTACAATCCTAAAAAGCTACTTGCCGTAGGTATAGTACCACTAGGATGAAATTATAATAAAACCTATACAGAGCTAATTGGCTTCGTATAAGAATTATTATTTATTTAACTTTGTTCCGGACTTGCATGCAACCCTTTGGTGCTTCCGGGAATCCTGGGTATAGATAACACCAATTTTTAGCTGTGATACACTCGCTACGACTCAACACGAAAATAAACAAACTTAATGCTCCATCAGGAATGGCAGTAACACGACTTCTTGGTGGAGAAAGGCACCTTATTCAGACAGTGGATAAGAAGCTGACACTTACCACCCATCGCGTCATTCTACGGCAGAACAACTGGCTTTTCAAAACCTACCAGTCTGTGATGCTCGAAGATATCACTTCGTGGCAAATTAAAGCCACAGGCAAATCCCTATACCTTGCTTTTAGCGTCGTTTCGGCCTTTTTCGTTTATTTTAACGATGCCTTTGCCCTGCTAAGCGGCTTTTTCCTGATGCTATACCTGATGACGCGGCAACACCGCATCCACATCGAGTCACCTCATACCACTATGATTTTGCCGATCGAAGATGTGGAGGAAAACAGGCTCAACAGCATGATAGAGCTGGTACGACAGGCCAAACGAGAGCGCATGGAAGCTTTGAAGAAACAGGCTCAAAACTCCATCATATTTGAGACAGAACATAAAAGGAGCGCTTAGGGCGCTCTTTTCTTTTTAACCCTCCTTATACCATAGCGGCATAGCCAAACGCAATTAATTGCGCCCCTCCCTTAGAATCACTATATTTAGGGCCTTTAATTGCCATTGAGCTATGCCAGCAGACGAATTAGTATATCCGGACCAGGTGAAAGACCACCAGCAGAAGATAAAGCAGGTTTTTCAGGAAGTGGGGAAAGTAGTAGTGGGACAGTCCTATATGGTGAACCGCCTTTTAATCGGTCTTTTTACCGGTGGTCACATCTTGCTGGAAGGCGTACCTGGCCTTGCCAAAACCCTTACCATTAACTCACTGGCCCGCGCCCTGCGCCTCGACTTCCAGCGTATTCAGTTCACCCCGGACCTCCTGCCTGCCGACCTAATCGGTACCATGATCTATAACCAGAATGCTTCCCAGTTTGAGGTAAAGAAAGGTCCGATCTTCGCCAACCTGATCTTGGCAGACGAAGTGAACCGCTCCCCTGCCAAGGTACAGTCAGCTCTGCTGGAAGCGATGCAGGAGAAACAGGTGACGATCGGCGAAACAACCTACATGCTCGACCTGCCATTCCTGGTGCTTGCTACCCAGAATCCGGTGGAGCACGAGGGTACCTACCCATTGCCTGAGGCGCAGGTCGACCGCTTTATGATGAAGGTATACATTGACTACCCGAAGAAAGCGGACGAACTAGAGATCATGCGTCGTATGGCCAACATGGCTTTCAATGACAATGTGAACAAGGTCCTTTCCAAGGAAGACATCTTCGCCATTCGCAGCGAGATCAACCAGGTGCAGATATCAGAGACGCTCGAGAAGTACATCATTGAGTTGGTGTTTGCGACCCGCCGCCCTGCTGAGTACGATCTGAACGAGTTTGCTGATTACATCCAGTTTGGTGTATCACCACGTGCCAGCATTGCCCTTAACCGTGCCGCCAAAGCCATCGCTTACTTCGACGACCGCGATTATGTGTTGCCTGAAGACATCAAAGAAGTGGCGCATGATGTGATGAACCACCGCATTATCCTCAACTATGAAGCAGAGGCAGATGGCATCCGCACGAAGGATTTCATCGAGGCGATTTTAAGAAAAGTGCCGATCAGCTAAATTCCAGCTATACCAGTACTAATAACAGCCCCGGCTATACCTATGGCCGGGGCTGTTAATTTTCAACTCGCTGAATTCTGCTCCCAGTTATGCCCAGAAAAGCTTTGTGTCAATACGCACGGAGCACTATTCTCCAACCGCGTCCCACACGCAATTAGACTCATGAAGCATACAGCCCTATACCTGCTTACTCAACTCCTATGCCTGCCTTCGCGTAACCTTTAACTCCTGACGGGCAAAAGTCTGTTGGGTTATATGTGTTCCACCTAAGGTATAAACTATGTTAAGAGGCCTATTCAAATTCTGGATGTTGAGTAAATTATTCGGTGGTAGAGGCGGTCGCGGCAGGGGCCGAGGTGGCTGTGGCGGTATAGGCTGTATTGGCATCATTGTGCTGGCTGTGCTGGCCTACTTTCTGTTTCAGTACCTAGGCGGCGACACCAGCTCTGTTACCGATTTTTAAGGTATAGCCTGAAAGATATAGATCAGCTATACCTGTGCTGTAATACTCCTACAGGTATAGGCACAAAAAAGACCCGCTCTTACGAGGCGGGTCTTGGGCGTAGTGTGGGAGACTAAGCCACACTACTATGGACTGTCGCAATTGATCTCACCCATTATGCGCAATCCGTATTTTTAGCTTTTAGTAAGCTGTGTTGTTCGGGTCGAAGTTAGCCCAGCCAGCTGTCCAGTCTTCAGAACCAAAAGCACCTCTGTAAGTCACACGCTCAAAGAAATTGTCCAGTCCATCGAAGGCTGCGCCGCTCTGCAGGCTGTTGCCTGTCAGCACCGGGCGGGATGTCTGGTTGAAGCCACCGCTGATGTTAAGCGAAGCATTATCCGCCACTACATTATTACCTTTATCTGTCGCATTGAACCAGGCCGCCACATCAAATGTGCTGCCGCTCTCTACTGTCAGAGCATTCTGAGAACCCGAGATTACTGTGTTTTTGATAGCCAGCGTACCTGCTGTAGCATTGGCCTGTGACTTCGTACCGTCCAGCAGCAAGCCTGTTGGCCAGCCGGCAAATAATGAGTTATGTACCTGAATGTTGCTATTGCGACGGATGTGCATCGCGCGCTTGAAGTTGCTGTTGAACTGCGTGCTCTCAGTAGCTCGTGGCCCGAACAAGCTCACGTTAGAGAAGATCGCTGAAGTCTTCGGCGTAGCATCAGAGCCCTGCGCATCACCATCAGACTCAAAACCGTTTGAACCAGATACGTCAGCCATGTTCGGGTCAGAGATACCCAGCAGGAACTGCAGTTTGCCAGAGTAACCGTTGTCCGTGTCGAACATATCATCCACAGTCTTATAAGCGATCAGGTGCTTGGCGTTCACTGTGCCACCGAACATCTCGAAAGCATCATCACCACAATAAGATACCTGCACATAATCCACTGTAGTACCAGCGCCCACACCGCCCATGGTCAGACCGTTAATCTCGTTGTCTGGCTGGAAGGCTATACCTGAGAATTCGATACGCACATACTTCAGCACGCCAGAGTTATCGTTGGCATCTGTGCCACCGTACTCACGGTCCACACCACCTTCGATACGGGCATTGTTACCGAGGTTAACAGGAGCCTTGCCCAGGATGATCAGGCCACCCCAGTCACCAGCGGCACGCTGGCCTGCAGGCTGAGCTGATGTGAATACGATAGGCTTCTCTTTTGTGCCTTGCGCCATGATCTTACCACCACGCTCCACAATCAGGGTGCCCTTTGAGTTCTTATCACCCATGATGATAGTACCCGGCTCAATGGTGAGTGTAGCACCGTCTTTCACGTAAACAAAGCCCTTCAGCAGGTATTTTGTGCCGGCTTTCATGGTGAAGTCTTCTTCGGTAGAGCCTGAAACAGCCATCATGCCGCTCTTCTGAACCATCGTAAATTCGATGCCTTTTGGTGTTGTAGTTCCTGGGTCGTCGTCCTTGTCGCAGGCGAAAAAGGAAACTGAAACAACAGCAACCAGTAGTAAATTAAATAGCTTTTTCATAAGTAATGAATTAAGGTATATGGGTTTGGTTTTCTATAGGGAAATCAGTTTTAGAACTTGTAAGTAACACCCAGCGTGGCGTAGCGGCCTTTGCGGAACTCGCGGAAGGACTCGTCTATACCTGTTATTTTGGCGTCGTCGTTGGAGTCCTGTATCAGGCGCGTCTTCTGGTTGAGGATGTCCTGTATACCTGCCTTCAGCTCCAGGTTCTGGCCGAATGCCTTGGTCACGGAAAAGTCAATCACGTTGCGCGGCAGTTCGTACACGGTCGGACGCAGGTTGCTGCCTACCGCGAAGATGCGGGTACCGATCACATTGTAGAGCATGCTGAACTGCAACTGGCGGGCGTCATCCTGATAATAGAGGCCAGTGTTTACCACGTATGGCGACTGCCCCATCATCGGTCTTTCGGTGCTCTGGTTGTCGTACTTCTCGTCCAGCTGCACACGACTCTGTACCAGCGCGGCATTCAGTACCAGCGACAGGTTGTCTATCATTGGTGATGCTGTCAGGCCCAGCAGTGATTTGCGCACCTCTGCCTCCAGGCCATAGCTATAGGCTTGGCGAGCATTATCGAAGGTGATGCTGTTGGCGCCGCTCGTGTTCTGGAATACTGTTTCGATTGGCTTGTTGAAGTACTTGTAGAACACGCCCAGCGACAGAATCTCAGTTGGGTTCGGATAGAATTCATAGCGCAGGTCGCCGTTGTAGATCGTGGCTGTCTCCAGGTTCGGATTACCGGTCACTTCCAGCAAATTGATGAAGTCGTAGTAAGGGGCCGGGGCCAGCTCACGGAACTCCGGGCGGTTAACGCTGATACTCGCACCAGCTCGTAGCATAGACTTCGGATTGAAGATATAAGTGAAGTTCGCTGCAGGCAGCACACTCAGCACCGGGTTCTTCCTGTTCAGGCGCGAGCCATCCAGGTTCACAGAGCGGAGTTCCTGCTGGTTATACTCAATACGCACCCCACCCGACACCGACAGCGCACCCGTAAGCGGTGTGGCACCACCTACATAGCCTGCCAGCAAATTGCTCTGCGCTTCGTAGTTGTTCTGTGGGTTCGCGTCTTCTTCCACGCGCCAGCCTGTCTGGCTATTAATGTTCTCTGGCGCAAACACCTGATCGTAAGGCTGGAAAAGTATGCTGTTATCAAATGTGCTGCTATTGGCAGGTATGTAAGAGAAGTAGCGGGAGTCGTAGTTACGCAACTTGCGCTCGGCGTATAAACCCACTCTCACTTTCGGAGCATGCTCGGCCGTAGAATCAGCCGTGCTGAAGCGGTGCTCAAATTGTGTGTTGGCCATCACCGTGTTCTCGTCGAGCTCGGAGTAAAAGCGGCCGGCATCGTTCAGGCTTGGGGTGAACTTATAGGTCATTTCGTAAGGACCGGCAGAGCCCGCGTCACGGAAGGTGCGGAAGCGGCGATAGTCAGGCTCGTTGCGGTTGGTGTAAGCGTAGCCACCTGTCCAGGTCAGGGTACTTTTCTCGTCGTTGAGGTCGTGCGTACCCTGCAACTGGCCGGAGTAGATAGTGCGGCTTTCGTAGCGCAGCGAGTAGTTCAGCTGCTCCTGATTGGCGTTAGAGAAGTCTATACCGTCGCGGCGAAGCACTTCGCTACTGCCCAGTTGATTGAACAGGTTACGGAACTCCAATTTGTGGTTATTGCTGAGGCGGGCTGTCCAGTTGTGGATCACTCCCAGGCGCACATTGTGCGCCGACACTTCGTCGTTGAAGCTGAACTGGCGCTCGCTGCGACCCAACTCAGGTATAAAAGACAAGTAGGTGTCGCGGGTACCAATTGTGTTGGTGCGGGTGTTGCTGTATGATACCGCTGACACATTGCTCAAACGAACGGAGCCAATGTCCAGGCGGCGGTTCAGACCAAACGAAAAGCGCATGTCAGGTATAGCCGACACTAGTTCGGGTGCCCAGGAGTTTGGCAGGTCACGGCCCAACATGCTGCGCTGCTCCTGATTTACATTGTTAAGGTTGTCCGGAAAGCTCTTAGGTATAGCGCGGTAGCCATTGTCAAATCCTAAGAAGTCGGTTTTGCTGCCGTTATAGGTGTTGAAGTTTTGGAACGTGGTACCGGAGCGGTAAGAGCTGGAAAAGGAGATAGAAGTTTTGTCTTCATCTACCACGTTGCGGGTATAGATCTTGATCACACCACCACCAAACTCACCCGGCAGCTCCGGCGAACCGTTCTTGTAAATCATGATCCGGTCGATCACGCTAGTCGGCAGAATATCGAAAGAGAAGGCTTTGGCGTCAGGCTCGGTGCTCGGCGTGAGAGCATCGTTCAGCATCACGGTATTATAACGCTGATTCATCCCCCGGATCACCACGTAGCGGTCGTTCATGATCGTGACGCCAGGTATACGCTTCACGGTCTCGGCAGCATCGCGGTCCAGCGACTTGGCGATCTGCTCGCCCGACACCCCGCTCACCACCACTTCACTCTGCCGCATGTTTTCCATCAGAGCCAGCTCTGTATTTGTTTGGCGGGTACCTACAATGGTCACGGCCTGTAACTGGGTGCTGTTTTGCTCGATCTGCACATCCAGGGTGGTAGTCTTGCCTACTTCTATTTTAATATTAGTGTGCTCGGTAGGCTTGTAAGAAAGCGAGGTGATGGAGATCTGGTACAGGCCAGCTTCGAGCGGAAGGCTATACCTGCCTTCGTAATCTGTTACTGTACCTTTAGAAGAGCCTTTAATAAAGACTACGGCTCCGATGATGGCCTCTCCGTTTGCTTTGTCAGTTACTTTTCCTGCCAGCGTGCCTTGTTGTGCAAAACCATAAATGGAAGTGGCCAGGATGGTGAGAATTGTTAAAAGTGATTTCATTGCGCTTAACTGTATCTTAGTCTCGCTGCAAAAGTAGAATCGTCCTTTTAAGCTAAAATTACCGCCCGGTTACTAAACTGTTAAAGATAGAGGCGCTTTGTTAAGTCACTGTTAAGTATGCGTTCAATGTTGTTTTGGCTACTCCTTATTATTGTGAAGCACGTATAATGGCAATTCTGAACAGGTATAGCCAATGGCCGTTTTTCTCTTCTGCCATCTCCATAGTCTATGTTTTCCCTTCTCTACCTGTTGATGATGCGGGATCATGCGTCCCTCCATATCAGCGCCCATACCTATTCCCAAAACAGATTCATACTTACTCACGCTTTTGGTAACATAAACTTAACATAGCCATAACAGACGAGTAACATTAGCACCCGACCTTTGCAGCGTTGAAAATAAAACAGTGCTATGAATCAAATACATAGCTCTTTTTCAGATTCAACAGAGCCTTTCCAAAGCGAGTAGACTCCGCAGCGGAAACCGACTAAGGCTTTAGTAACCCATACTCACCCAAAGATGAAGGTAACAACCGTAACGCGTGCTATCCTCGCAGCAGGGCTAGCTACAGGCTTTTTGTTTTCAAAAGAAACCAAGGCCCAGACCACAGATACTGCCACTGTACAAAACACGTCAGTGGTTGTGCAGCAGCCAGCCCCGGCGGCAGTGCAGGAAGCCCCTAAAAAGAAGGCCTGGCATGAAAGAATCTCACTCCGTGGCTATGCCCAGGTTCGTTACAACCGCCTGCTTGAAACCAATCCCAACCTCAAGTGCGACCAGTGCGATAAATCCCTTGGTGAGGGCGGTGGCGTGTTTTTGCGTCGTGGCCGTCTGATCTTCAGCGGCGATGTGAGCGATCGGCTTTCGATCTACATCCAGCCTGACTTCGCTTCCTCGCCTTCTTCTAACGCCCTGCACTTCCTTCAGCTCCGTGACGCCTACTTTGACGTGTCGCTCGACAAGGACAAGGTATATCGTTTCCGTGTGGGGCAAAGCAAAATTCCTTATGGTTTCGAGAATCTGCAGTCGAGCAGCAACCGTCTGGCCCTTGACCGGAACGACGGATTGAACAGTGCTATAGCCAACGAGCGTGACCTGGGCATTTTCTTTTACTGGACGCCTGAGGTAATACAGGATCGCTTTGAGATGCTGACAAGCGCTGGCTTGAAGGGATCTGGAAACTATGGCGTGTTCGGCATCGGTATCTTTAACGGCCAGACGGCCAATCGACCTGAGGCCAATAACACCCAGCACGTTGTGACACGCTTCTCCTACCCATTGCTGGTGGGCAACAAACAAATTATTGAGCCCGGTATTCAGGCTTACAAAGGCAAGTACACCGTTACGCCGGACCAACTCTCGCCAGGCGTAGGTATAGCCGAGAAGTATTTGAAAGACGGTTTTGATGACGAGCGTATCGCAGCAACACTAGTCGTGTACCCGCAGCCATTCGGTTTTCAGGCGGAATACAATGTAGGCCGTGGTCCGGAATTCAACCCAGAGACCAATGCGATTGAAGTGAAGAGTCTGCATGGCGGCTATGCACAGGCCATGTACCGCAAAGAAGTCGGCTCGCAGGTGATCATCCCTTTCGTGAAGCTGCAGCATTATGAAGGCGGCAAGAAGCACGAGCGCGACGCGCCCAGCTATAGCGTATATGAAACCGAGATTGGCGTAGAGTGGCTGGTACACAAGAGTGTGGAGCTAACGGCTGACTACAGCATCGGCGACCGCACCATCCGCAATGCCCAGAACTTCAACAACAGCCAGCACGGCAGCCGCCTGAGATTGCAGGCCCAGTTTAATTTTTAAGGTGAGCGCTATACCTTATGCAGCCGCTGGTTCACGGGAGCCAGCGGCTGCAGTGCTTTACCTAAACTCCCCGGCATACCCCAAACCTTAACAAATTCGTAATACGGCCATAACCTTCAGGTAATACTAGAGGCGTTATTTTGCAACGTGATTCAGGAACAGCATACATGGCCTGACTACCCATTGTGAATCCTGAAAAGACAAAATCAAGGCGCGGCGTAGACTACCGCGGCTTAACCCAAAACAATTGCATGGCATTAGCTTAATTCTCACCTTAACTAATACAGCACGTGAACCACTACACCACAAGAGTGCTCTTAGCACTCTTCATCATCTGCCTCAGCACCTTCAGCACACAAGCTCAGACCATAAATAAAAGCACGTTTGGCAAAGGACTACAGTTCATTGCAGCCGACTCTTCCTTCAGTCTGCAACTTGGGGCTCGCTTCCAGCTGCAATACCAGGGCGGCTACGACCCGAATACAAAAAACTGGGAAGACCGCTTCCTTGTGCGACGGTCACGCCTCAAATTTGATGGTTTTGCCTTTTCGCCACGGCTCGTGTATAAAATAGAGCTTGGCCTAAGCAACAGCGATATCGGCAGCGATGTACCCGACGTGACCAACAATGCCGACAACATTATACTGGATGCTGTGGCCAAGTGGGCGCTCACGCCTAACCTGCGGCTGTGGGTGGGCCAGACCAAACTGCCGGGTAACCGGGAACGGGTGATCTCCTCACAGAAACTTCAGTTCGTAGACCGCAGCCTGCTCAATTCCCGTTTCAACCTTGACCGCGACGCCGGCTTGCAGCTACACCACCAGCACCAGCTGGGGCAGGTTGTATTGCGAGAGATCGGGGCAATCTCGATGGGCGAAGGGCGTGATATTACCGTCAACAACTCAGGTGGCTATAATTATACAGGCCGTGTTGAACTACTGCCCTTCGGCGAGTTTAAAGGCAACGGTGATTATGTGAGCAGCGACATCGAGCGTGAGCAAACACCTAAACTTTCGCTGGCCACTTCCTACGACTATAATAACAATGCCGCACGCGAACAGGCACAGCTTGGCGACTTCCTGAGCGAGACACGCACCCTGCGCACCTGGTTCGTGGATGCCATGTTTAAGTACCGCGGCTTTTCGGCCATGGGTGAGTATGCCAACCGAAAAGCTCCGACTGGGCCAGTGGTGCTGCGAGACGAGTTTGGTGGCGTGGCAGAAACCTTTGTAACAGGCACCGCCCTAAACTTGCAGGCAGGCTACCTGATGCCGAGCAACTGGGAAGTAGCCGGCCGCTACACCGACTATAATCCGACAGCCGAAACGGGACTGCGAAATCAGGAGCAGTATACCCTGGGTGTGTCCAGGTATATTGTGGGGCACTCGCTCAAGGTTCAGAGTGATGTAACATTCATACAGGAAGCAGAACGTGAAGACCAAACTCAGTTCAGGCTGCAAATGGAATTAGCTTTCTAAACAACTACCTGATTACCAAAACAGTATATCCGCATAATATAGTACAATTCAACAAAAACCGATCACACTCATCTTATAAACCAAAATCGAATTGTATGCTACAACTTAGCTTCTCCCGATTAAAATTCAGCGCAGCAACACTACTATGCGCTTCGCTTATGATGACCTCTTGCGGTGGCAATAGCCAGGAAGGCGGCAACGACCTGGCGGGCTCTATCCAGATCGACGGCTCATCTACTGTATACCCTGTGACAGAAGCAGTGGCCGAAGAATACCGCGCCGAGGCTCCTGACGTGAAAGTAACCGTAGGCGTGTCGGGCACAGGCGGCGGCATGAAGAAATTCACCCGCGGCGAGATTGACATTGTGAATGCCTCCCGCGCCATGAACGCTTCCGAAGAGCAAACTGCAAGCGAAAACGGAATCTCGTTTGTACAGCTTTCGGTGGCCTATGACGGCCTCACGGTGGTTGTGCACCCATCCAATGATTGGGCACAGGACATTACTGTGGCTGAACTGAAGAAAATATGGGAGCCTGAAGCACAGGGCACCATCAAGCGCTGGAACCAGATTCGCCCGGAGTGGCCTGATCAGGAGATTCACCTCTATGGTGCTGGTGTAGAGTCAGGCACCTACGACTACTTTACCGAAGCCATTGTGGGCAAGAGCCATTCCAGCCGCGGTGACTATACCGCCAGCGAAGATGACAACGTGCTGGTGCAGGGCGTATCGACTGACCCGCTGGCGCTTGGCTTCTTTGGCTATGCCTATTACGAAGAGAACAAGAGCAAGCTGAAGGCTATACCTGTAAACGACGAAGACGACAGCAACGGTGCAGGCGCCATTCTGCCATCGCTGGAAACGGTGAAAGACGGTTCTTACGCACCGCTTTCCCGCCCGCTGTTCTTGTACGTTAGCTCCAAGGCCATCGACAAACCGGAAGTAGTGGATTTCATCAACTTCTACCTTGAAAACGCGGGTGAGTTGGCGCAGGAAGTGGGTTACATCGCCCTGCCAGACAACATCTACAACGAGCAAAAACAGAAGTTCGAGCAGTTTGTAGAGGGTGCCGCCACCGCCACCAACCAGCAATAATTCCCTGAAATACACAGTACAGGTATAGCCTGCGGAGACAAAGGCTATACCTGTGCTAAAATCATAAGCACCTTGAGAGTACAGGAGAAAATTATCGAAGGCTTGCTGTGGCTGTCGGCCGCCATCACCATCCTGATCACGGTCAGCATTATCTGGGTATTGCTCTCGGAGTCGGTGCTGTTCTTCAGCGAAGTATCTATTGTGCGCTTTCTGACAGAGAAAGAATGGACGCCGCTTTTCGCTGAGAAAAAGTTCGGGATTATGCCCCTTGTGGCGGGTACTTTCCTGACTACCGTTATCGCTATTGCGGTGGCACTGCCCATCGGCCTCACCATCGCCATCTACCTGAACGAGTATGCCAATGCCCGTTTCAAAACCTTCATTAAGCCCTTGCTGGAAGTACTGGCCACTATACCTACAGTTGTTTATGGTTTCTTCGCTCTGACGGTGGTGACGCCTTTCCTGCAAAGTTTTATACCCGGGCTGGCAGGTTTCAACGCCCTATCGGCAGGTATAGTGATGGGCATTATGATCATCCCCATGATTTCCTCGCTGAGTGAAGACGCCATCAGTGCCGTGCCCCGCTCCCTGCGCGAAGCCGCCTATGGCATGGGCTCCACCCGACTGCAAACCGCCTTTGGGGTGATGGTGCCCGCTGCCTCGTCAGGTATACTGGTGTCAGTGATTCTGGCCATTTCGAGAGCGGTAGGCGAGACGATGATCGTGGCCATTGCCGCGGGTCAGCAACCGCGCCTCACGCTTAATCCGCTGGTGCCCATCGAGACGATTACGACTTATATTGTGCAGGTGAGCCTGGGCGACGTGCCGCATGGCTCACTGGAGTACCGCACTATTTTCGCGGCAGGTATGACGCTGTTTGTATTCACGTTTTTGCTGAACAACCTCAGCTTCTGGATTAAAAAGAAATATCAGGAAAAGTATGACTAACTCCGAGAAAAACCGCCTCAAAGACAAGGCCTTTCAGGTGTTTGGTGTCTTCTGTACCTTTATTGGCCTAGTCGTGCTGGCCATCTTCCTGATCGACATTGTGATAGAAGGTATAGGCCGCATTGACTGGGACTTCCTGACCAGCCTGCCATCACGCCGTGCTGCCCGTGCGGGTATATTGACAGCTTGGGCAGGCACGCTTTGGATTCTGGTGCTGTCGGCTCTGATTGCTTTCCCGCTAGGTATAGCCGCTGGCGTATACCTGGAAGAATATGCCAAAAAAACGAAGTTATCGAACTTCCTGGAGATCAACATTGCCAACCTGGCTGGCGTACCGTCTATTATCTACGGTTTGCTGGGTCTGGAGCTTTTTGTACGCATCATGAACCTGGGTGGTATTTTGCTGGCAGGAGCCCTCACGCTTTCGCTGCTGATTCTGCCGATCATCATCGTGACAACCCGCGAAGCCATTAAGGCCGTGCCTCGCACCATCCGCGACGGTTCTTTTGCGCTGGGCGCCTCTAAATGGCAAACGGTGTGGTACCAGGTGCTGCCCGCTTCTTTTGGCGGCATCCTGACCGGGGTGATTCTGGCGCTCTCACGGGCAGTGGGCGAAGCGGCACCGCTTATCGTGATCGGAGCATTGGCCTATGTGCCATTCGTCCCGAGTTCGCCGATGGACGAGTTTACCGTGCTGCCTATCCAGATCTTTAACTGGACCTCCCGCCCGCAGGCAGCCTTTTTGACCAATGCGGCGGCGGCCATTATCATTCTCCTATTGATTACCTTTCTGCTCAACGGCATTGCGGTATACCTGCGCCACCGTCAGCAAAAGAAAATAAAATGGTAAGTTTTCACCCATGAACATAAAACACAGCAAGTTAGAAGCCATTAACCTCGACGCTTACTACGGCGACTTCCATGCGCTCAAAAACATCAACATTGCCATGGAAGAGAAAGCCGTGACCGCCTTCATCGGTCCGTCTGGCTGCGGCAAGTCTACGTTTCTGCGCACCTTCAACCGCATGAACGACTACATTGACGGCTTCCGCATAGAAGGGCAGATTTTGCTGGACGGCAGAGACATTTATACGAATGATGTTCGGGTAGACGAGCTCCGCAAAGAAGTGGGCATGGTGTTCCAAAAACCCAATCCTTTCCCGAAAACCATTTATGAAAATGTGGTCTACGGACTAAGAATTCAAGGTATTAAGGACAAGAAGATTCTGCAGGAAACCTGCGAGAAATCTCTCCAACAAGCTGCCCTGTGGAACGAGGTAAAGGACAAGCTCGACAAATCGGCACTGGCGCTATCAGGGGGCCAGCAACAGCGTCTGTGTATCGCCCGCGCCCTGGCCATACAGCCTTCGGTGATTCTGATGGACGAGCCCGCCTCCGCCCTCGACCCGATTTCTACCGCTAAAATCGAGGACCTGATCTATGAGCTGAAGAAAGATTATACGATTGTGATCGTAACGCACAACATGCAGCAGGCAGGACGCGTGAGCGATCATACTGCATTCTTCTACATGGGCGAGCTGGTGGAGTACGCTAAAACTAAAACCATGTTCACGAGTCCGAAAGATACCCGCACGCAGAACTACATTACGGGCCGCTTCGGTTAAGCATTCCTATACCTGATTCACGTATAAAAATTAGTCTCACTCAAAATAAACGATACACGAATGCCTCATATAGATGTAGAACTCGAACGCCTGCGGGAAAAATTGCTGGAGATGTGGGACTTGGTGGAGCACCAGCTAACCAGCGGGCGCGAAGCCGTGATGAACGCCGACCATGAACTGTCGCAGCGCATTATCAAGCTTGAGCGCAAAGTCAACAGCTTCGACCTCAAGATCGACCGCATGTGCGAGAACTTCTTTGCCTTGTTCACTCCCGTAGCCGTGGACCTACGCACTGTGCTGGCCATCCTCAAAATTAACACCAACCTGGAGCGTATAGGCGACACTGCCGAAGGGATGGCACGGTTCGCCTGCAAACTTGAACGCCCCTTTGACCCTGAATTGGTAGAGCTAACCAATGTGATGGTGATGTATGACGAAGCCTTAGTGATGTTCAATGAGTGCCGTATCGCCTTCAAGAGCGAGGACCCTAAACTGGCCAAGCAAATCATCAAGCGAGACAAGGCCCTGAACAAAATCTACCGCAAATCCGACGTGGTCATCGCCAAATACCTACAAAATAACCCCGACCGGATTCCTGAAGGTCTTGCCCTCCTCTCCATCATTAAAAAGCTCGAAAGAGTAGGCGACCAGGTAACCAACATGGCTGAGGAGATCATCTTTTACCGTGAAGCGAAGGTAGTGAAGCACCGTAAAAAGAAGAAAAAGAAGGAATAGTTGAATTGATAAATTGTTGATTGCTTAATTGTTGGTTTGTGGGGGTGATTTTCTCTTGAAACGAACAGCCTGAACTCAATCCCTTTCTGTCATTTCGACCTACGGGAGAAATCCGGATTGGCAATCTTGATACTCTAGATTTCTCCCGTAAGTCGAAATGACATAGTATAAATACTTTTCTCGGCTCCAGCCCGCTATACCGATACCCCCACCCCCACTTTAGCAATTATACAATTTGTGTCGTACCTTTGCGCAAAATTACGAAGGTGCTGTTCAAAGAAGTCATATACTTAATGCAGAAGGATTTCCTGCTGGAGTGGCGGCAGAAGTATGCCTTTAACGGCATGCTCCTCTACGTCAGCAGCACGGTGTTCGTCTGCTACCTCAGCTTCGGGCTTCGCTCGAATGCGCTGCAAGTGCCCGTTTGGAACGCCCTGTTCTGGATTATCATGCTCTTCACGTCGGTGAACGCCATCGCCAAGAGCTTTATGCAGGAGAACCGCGGCCGATTGCTTTACTTCTATTCTATTGTCAGTCCGCAGGGTATCATTCTGGCCAAGATCCTTTACAACGCCTGTCTGATGTTGGTCTTGGCGCTGATCTGCTTTATATTCTACGCCTTTGTGCTGGGCAACCCGGTGCAAGACATCCCGATGTTTTTGCTGAGTATTCTGCTTGGCGCCATCGGTTTCGCAACCTCACTCACTATGATTTCAGGTATAGCCTCTAAGGCTGCCAACAGTAGTACGCTCATGGCCGTGCTTAGCTTCCCTGTGATTGTGCCGATGCTCCTGATGCTGATAAAAATGTCCAAAAACGCTATGGACGGGCTGGAGCGGGCTGCCAGCCTCGACGAACTACTTACTTTGCTTGCCATAAACATGATCGTTGTCACTGTTTCTTATATTTTGTTCCCGTACCTTTGGCGTTCGTAAGGTATGGCTTTGACAAGCGAGGCACAGCCAACCCAAAATATGATATAAGTAGCTGAGTAAACGAAAATTAACAGGCAGTTTGGGCGGAACTTTGCGACAAATTAGACCACAGAACTGTTAGAAATAAAAAGTAAGATGGGATAAGGCGCAGGCCTGCTTCCATCATCAATAAGAGAAGAAGGAACATGAAGAAGAACTGGTGGAAAATACTGACTGTGCTGCTGCTAGTGTTTACTGTGGCGGTAGGTATGCTGTCGGATGTTCCCCGACTGGCCATCCTGAACGAGACCATCCGCAACCTGTACTTCCACGTGCCGATGTGGTTTGGAATGATCCTGATCCTGCTGGTTTCGGTGGTGTACTCTATTAAATACCTCCGCAAGCCGAGCATCAAAAACGATATCATCGCACACGAAGCCGCTAAAGTAGGCATTCTGTTCGGTGTACTGGGCATCGTGACAGGTATGGAATGGGCCAAGTTTACGTGGGGCGAGTACTGGAGCAACGACCCGAAACAGAACGGGGCGGCCATCGGCCTGCTGATTTACTTTGCCTATCTCGTGCTGCGCAGCTCTTTTGCCGAGCAACAGCAACGTGCCCGCATCAGCGCCGTGTACAACATCTTCGCGTTTGCGGCCCTTATCCCTTTGCTGTTCATCCTGCCCCGCCTGACCGATTCACTTCACCCGGGCAACGGCGGCAACCCCGGCTTTAACGCTTACGACCTGGATAGTAGCCTGCGACTGGTGTTCTACCCTGCCGTGCTGGGTTGGACGCTGCTAGGCATCTGGATCGTGAACGTCAAGTCAAGATTCGAATTACTGAGACAACGATTATATGAAAATGTTTAGAATACTGGCCATTTGCTGCTTTATGCTGGGCATGCTGCTGGCCTTCGAACCAACCATGGCCCAAGACCAGATGGTGGAGTTCTCATCGGCTCCGCAGCAAAACATCGAAATGGCCGACACGCTACGTCAGGATGGAAAGATTTACGTGGTTGTAGCTGTGCTACTCACTGTATTGGCAGGCGTGTTGTTCTACCTGATTGCCCTCGACCGTAAGGTGGGCCGCCTGGAGAAACAGCTGAAAGACGAATACGTGAACCGCTAATTTCTTTTTTGCGCTAACGTGAAAAAAATGATAAATATCCCTATTTGCGATGGATTTAAAACGTCCTATCGTGTGTTAGGCTAACAGAAACAGAGTATCTATAATCAGATAAAGATGAAAAAGTCACACATCATCGGCATTATCGTTATCGCCATGGCCATTGGCATTATCATGACCACGGCTGGCGACGCGAGCACCTATGTTTCATTTGGCGATGCCATTGAGCTGGCCAAAGACGGCAACTCTACCAAAGTACACGTGGTAGGTCGCCTCAAAAAAGATGATCAGGGCCACATCGTAGGCATGCATTATGAACCGATGAAGGACCCGAACTATTTCGCCTTCACGCTGGTAGACACCAATCGCTTCGAACAGCGGGTGGTTTACTTCAACCCAAAACCACAGGACTTCGAACGATCTGAGCAAGTTGTGATTACAGGCAACATGCAGAACGAAGTGTTCGTGGCTGACAAGATACTCCTCAAGTGCCCATCCAAGTACACGGAGAACGAAATCCAAACCAACACCGCAGGTATATAAATAAGTTAAGAGTTGAGAGATAAGAGCCAATACTCTTAGCACCGCACAACTCATGACTTTTAACTTTACACTTTTAACTATCAGAAATGATTAATACGCTAATCGGAGACTTTGGCCACGCCAGTGTGATTGTTGCTTTTGTAGCGGCCATCGTAGCCTCCTATGCTTATTTTATGGCCGCGCGCCAGAAAACCGAAGAGAGCGGCGATACGACTTGGCGCAAACTGGCACGTGGTGCCTTTTACGTGCACAGTATAGCGGTTGTGGCCATCATCTTCAGTCTTTTCAACATCATTTACGAGCACCGCTACGAGTACTACTATGCTTGGAGCCACTCGTCGAACCATCTGCCGGTGCACTACATGATCTCCTGTTTCTGGGAAGGCCAGGAAGGTTCGTTTCTGCTTTGGATGTTCTGGCACGTGGCCTTGGGCGTGGTGCTGATGAACGCGGGTAAGAAAAACAAACAGTGGGAAGCGCCTGTGATGGCTATCTTCTCTTTCGTGCAGATTTTCATTTCTTCTATGATTTTGGGTGTGGTGATCGGCGACTTTAAGCTGGGTTCCTCCCCTTTCATTCTCATGCGCGACTTCATGGCCGACGCCCCGGTGTTTGCCATGGACCCGAACTTTAAGCCAGCTGATGGCACGGGTCTAAACCCACTGTTGCAAAACTATTGGATGGTGATCCACCCGCCAACCCTGTTCTTGGGTTATGCTGCTTCACTTGTTCCGTTTGCTTTTGCCATTGCCGGTCTTTGGAAAGGCAAATTCAGCGAGTGGATTCGTCCTGCGTTGCCTTGGTCACATTTTGCAGCCGTGACGCTGGGTATCGGTATCATGATGGGTGCTTACTGGGCCTATGAAACGCTGAACTTCGGTGGTTACTGGAACTGGGACCCGGTTGAGAACGCGGTATACATTCCGTGGCTCGTGCTGGTAGGTGGCATCCATACCATGATCGCTTACCGCCGTAGCAAGCAAGGTTTGCGCGCTACGTTCATTCTAGTGATTACTTCTTTTGTCCTGATTCTATATGCTACTTTCCTAACCCGAAGTGGTATTTTGGGCAACGCCTCTGTACACTCCTTCACCGACTTAGGTCTGTCAGGTCAGCTGTTCACATACATGATGGCTTTCACGGTGCTGGCTATCGGCCTATTGGTTTACAATTGGAAGAAAATCCCGACAACAGAGAAAGAGCTTTCAACTTACAGTGCAGAGTTCTGGGTATTTATCGGTGCTGCCGTGCTTTGCTTAGCCGCCTTCCAAGTACTCGTAACGACTTCTATACCTGTTTACAACTCGTTCTTGGGCTTCATAGGTATAGAATCTAACGCAGCCCTGCCTGCCGACCAGATTGCGCACTACACTAAGTTCCAACTTTGGGCGGGTGTGGCTATCGCCATCCTGACAGGTATTGGCCAGTTACTTTGGTGGAAAAAAGCGAACAAGAAGAGCTTCAAAGACGCCATCACCATGCCACTTATGCTTACGCTGCTTTTTGCCAGCTTGGTGATTATCCTGTCTAACAAGTTTGATATCTTTACTTTCAAGCTCGACAACCCAGTATACATCCTGTTGTTTGTGGTATCGCTCTTCGCAGTATTCGCCAACTTCAGCATTATCCTTGGTTTGCTGCAGAAGAAAATAACGTTGTCAGGTGGTGCCGTGGCGCACATCGGTATAGCGCTGATGTTGATTGGTATCTTGTTCTCCTCAGGTTACTCGAACATCATTTCGCAGAACAACTCCGGTATGCTTTACTCACGCGAGTTTCCGGACGAAATTAACCGCGACAACGTGCTCCTGTGGCGCAACACCCCTGTGCAGATGGACCGCTTCAAGGTAAGCTACCACGGTCAGTTCCAGGAAGTAAAAGGCGTTCCGGGTTACGTAAACAAGGAGCTTCTGTACCAGACGGACGATATGTACAAGGCCATTGCCCGTGGCAATATTCAGGTAAAAGACAAGGTATATTTTGAGACAGGCGATACGCTGGACTTGATTTCTCCGGAGAATACTTACTACGAAGTGAGCTATGCAAGCGAGAAGGAAAACTTCGTGCTATACCCAAGAGCGCAAGTGAACCCGAACATGGGCCTATTGGCTTCTCCTGACATCAAGCATTTCGCTGGCAAGGATTTGTACACGCACGTATCTACGGTACCAGATCCAAATGAAGAAAAGGACTGGGGTGAATTGCAGGAGTATGAAGTTTCTGCTGGTGACACGCTAGTGATCAACGATTACATCGCAGTGTTTAATGGCATTGAGCAAATCGAGCAAGTACCGGGTGTACAGCTGGCCGAAGGCGACGTAGCGGTTCAGGCTGCCATGAAGATCATGGGCGAGCGCAAGAACTATCATGCCCACCCTGTGCTGATGATTAAAGACCAGATGATGGGTCGCGTACCAGAAATCATCGAAGACCTGGGTATACGCATCACCTTCCTGAATATCGACACTGAGAACCATAAGTTCAAAATCGGTGTGAATGTGACGCAGAAAGACTACATCATCCTGAAAGCAATGGAGAAGCCATTCGTGAACATTCTCTGGATCGGCACTATCATTATGTCTATCGGCTTTGTCATGGCGATTGTTCGTCGTAATAAAGAAGGTAATGGTGGTGAAGGGAAAGTAACAAAGGTGAGAGAAGAGCGGAAAGCACAGGTGGCGTAATCATACTGGACCATAGTTGGATAAGGCAGGCTTGCAAAAAGCCTGCCTTATTTGTTTACACAGTTTCCCCCGCTCTAAAAATTGACAGAAAGTAAATCAATTGCTTACCTTTAGTTTTCCAATGAACAGTATCGATAAACTATACCTTAAACCTGTAGGGGGGCTTTGTAACAGAATGCGAGCCATTGATTCTGGCGTTACATTGGCAGAGCAACTTGGAAAAAGACTTGTTGTGTTCTGGGGAAGAGACCAATGGCTCAACTGCAAATATTCTGACCTGTTTAAGCCATCTCTAAATTTCGATGTCATTGAAGAGAAGCAATGGGCAGGAAAAAAAGCCTTGTTCCCTTATCTACCGGGCTCTAAGCCGACAAGCCTCACTAAAAAAAGCTTGTATGCACTAACCAAAAAAACGCTAGATATCAACGCAGAGATATGGTATGAAGATATTGGGCATGCAGTAGCTCAAATAGACACTTCTATACAACCTGAAAACATTCGGGATATGAAGGACTATGAGGTGCAATCATTCAAACACATTAATCCTTTAGTGCAGGTACTAAATAGTAAAGGAAGTGCTTTTGTTTGTTCCGCCTGGAAACTGGCCTCTGGCCAACGTTATGCACAGAACTTCATACCAATCGACAAGCTACAAAGTCAGATAAATGAATTAAGTAAGCGCTTCTTACATACGGTAGGTGTACATATACGTCGTAGCGATCATAAAATGGCTATCGAACACAGCCCAATACAAAGTTTTATTAGCGCGATAGAACATGAAATTGATAATAATAATGCGAACTTCTTTTTAGCCACAGATTGTGAAGAAACTGAAAAAGAATTGCTAAATAGATACTCCAATAGAATTACTATATGCCCGAAAAGCAGCTATAGTAGAAGTTCTGCCCAAGGTATACAAGAAGCTTTGATTGATTTATATTGTCTATCTAAAACCAGTAAAGTGCTAGGGTCCTATTACAGCTCCTTCTCGCAAGTAGCAGCTGAAATTTCAGGTATAGAAGAAATTACAATTCACTAGGCGAGGTATGGCATCTGCTTTTTTTAAAATACTTAAACGTAAAATCAACAGCGCCTTTTATGTGACATTACGCCTATTCAATTATTATCCCTTCTTCTCCTACCTCCATGGCCGAGGTGAGAAAATCAATCTCACTGAAGAATATGAGTTAGAGTTTACAGAAGAAGAGAAGGCATTTCTGAAAGCTTGTGCAGCGTCTTATAATTATTTTGAATCAGATTATGCATTGGGGCATAGACAAAAGGAGCTTTCAATTTATAAACTAAAGGATGTTACCTTTTTAAGCCATACCGGAGCTATTCTGCTCAACCATAAATTAATCGTCGAATCAGCCTCAAGTGTAACTAGACTTACAGCAACAAAGGCTTTTCGGGACTTCAGTTTGCTGATTCCACATACCTACAAAGACGGAGTATATACGACCATACAACACAGCCATTGGGCTGACAATAATATCTCACACTGGTTGATTGACTGTCTACCACGCGTCTATATTATCACGCAGCTGATAAAAGAGCCAGTCACACTTTTGATGTGGAATGGAGCACAATCTTACCAAAAGCAGATGCTGAGTTATTTGTTGCGTGACTACCCACACATCAAATTAAAGTATATCAGCAAACACCAAAAGATCAAAATAGCTAACTTTTATCTTCCGTCTTTTGTAGCTGCTACTTTTAGCGCGTACCTACCACCTGATGTTAGCCAGTGGCTGAGGGAAAAACTTTGGGGTGGCTACAAGATTAAACGCAACAATCCCATAAAACGCGTGTACATCAGCCGCTCAAAAGCCAGACTTCGCCGCATCTTGAATGAACGGGAATTAATAGCTCTGCTGGAAAGTTTCGGGTTCATTACAATATGGGCTGAAGACCTAGACTATAAAGATCAAATTCAACTCTTTTATGATGCTGAGGCCGTCGTTTCTTCGCATGGAGCAGGCCTGACGAACATTCTTTTCGCTGAGAAATGCCATGTATTAGAATTTCACCCAGCCAAAATAATGAAGGCGCACTACATGCTCTTAAGCAAAGGACTAAATTTTGACTATACAGCTATTGTAGGTTCTGAAGGGGATGAAATGGAGTGTTACACAGTACCTTTGTCAGAAGTAGAAAAATGGCTTCAAACAAATTTTGAAACAAACCAATGAACACAGCTATCATAGGATCTGGTAACGTAGCCTGGCACTTGGGTAAAGCCTTAAAGCAAGCTGGACATAAGATAGTAGCAGTGTATAGCCCAACCCCACCCCACCGGGAAGAACTGGCGGAAGAGTTGGCGCCAGCTATGGCACTGGACTCATTAGATATGCGTAATATTAACGCTGAACTGTTCCTGATTGCGGTACCCGATGCGGCGTTGGCTTTAGTAGCGGCACAGTTACAAGTTCCTCAGAATGCGGTTGTGGTTCATACCTCAGGTTCGCAACCGCTAGCAGCATTGCAAGGTATAGCAGGCGCACAGACAGGGGTTTTTTATCCGTTGCAAACATTCTCCAAGTCTAAACCGGTCGACTTCAAAAATATCCCAATCCTTTTGGAAGCTACCGCGCCAGAAACATTACATTCTTTACAGCTCGTAGCAAATAGTATTTCAGAGCAGGTATACGAGGTGAGTTCTACTAAGAGAAAACAGCTCCACCTGGCGGCTGTATTCGCATGCAACTTTACCAATCACTTGCTAGGTATAAGCCGGGAACTGCTCCAACAGGCAGACCTGCCTAATACGCTGCTTCAACCCCTCATACAGGAAACCATTGCCAAGGCCATGCAACAGCACCCTTTCGATGTGCAGACAGGCCCAGCAGTGCGTCACGATCAGAATGTGATAGAAGAGCACCTGCGCCTGCTGCAAGACCAGCCACTCTACCAGCAGGTATACCAACTGCTCACTCAAAGCATCCAGGCTCAGCACCTCAAGGAGTAAACCTGTAACCTATTCAGCGGTCATACTGTTTTATTCGAAGAAGGTATAAAGCGCCCGGCTTTGAATCGGGGGGCGGGTTTCATAACTTTGCACCTTAAATAGAAAGACAGATGAAAGTTGTAAATATAACCTTTAAGTTTAGCGATGGTTCGCCTGACCAGGTTCACCCTGCGGTGGAAGGCGAGTCGGTGCTGGACGTGGCCCTGAATAACGACATCAAGCTGCAGCACAACTGCGGCGGCGTATGCGGCTGTAGCACCTGCCATGTATATATTGAATCGGGTATGGACGACCTGCCTGAGATTACTGACAAAGAAGAGGATTACATTGACCGTGCCGTGGACCCGCGCATCAACTCCCGCCTGGGGTGCCAGTGTGTGGTGCAGGGCAACGAAGATGTTGTTGTGACCATACCGCCACAAGACTTCCTGGGCCACTAATTTGTCGCCGATCACTAGGCAAAACCGCTTATCACATAACCGAACATCCAAATAACTGATAAACACATGGATAAGAATTATGAACCGCCAATTCACTGGAATGACTACGAGGACATAGCCATGGCGCTGTACGAGAAGTTTGGCGATGACTTCAACGAGTCAAAGATATACCGCGTTCGTTTTACCGAATTGCTTGACTGGGTACTTTCGCTGCCGAATTTTGTTGGCAAGCGCGAAGAGTCTAACGAAGGCCATCTGGAGCAGATTCAGGCGGCTTGGGTATACGAGTGGCGCGACAACCAGGACTAAGCTGATATTCAGCCCTGAAAAATTCGTTATATTAAATTAAATCTATATTTTTAAAGGTCCTTTCACCAGAAAGGGCCTTTTTTCTTTTACACTATGTCCATCACACAACCTGACCTTAGCCGCATCAACACCTTCGTTTTTGATGTAGACGGTGTACTTACCGACGGCTTCCTGTATGTATTCGCCGACGGCGAGAAAGTCCGTGCTTTTAACATCAAAGATGGTTTTGCCATCAAACACGCCATTCGGCAGGGCTACAACGTGGCCATAATCTCGGCCAAAAACGAGCTTGGGGTGCGGGTACGATTAGAGGAGTTGGAGATAGAAGACATCATCCTGGGAGCTGACGACAAAGTGGAAGCGCTGGAAAACTACCTTTACATGCAAGGTATACACCCCGCTACAGTAGCGTACATGGGCGATGACATGCCAGACCTGGAGGCAATGCAGCGCTGCGGCTTGAGAGCCTGTCCTGCTGATGCAGCAGATGACATACGCGATGTCTGCACATTCATTTCAACTAAAGATGGCGGCAAGGGTGCTGTGCGTGAACTGATTGAGAAAATCATGAAAGCGCAGGACACTTGGTGATCACATTATACTTTTCTTTAATCAAATAGCAAATTTCTTTTACATAAATATTTGCATATATATAATTATTTTTTAATCTTACAGACAGTTTATTTAAAAATTATTTATTTTCATTTTTATGAAGACAGGAAAAGTAAAGTTCTTTATTGAGTCAAAAGGCTTCGGATTCATCACCGAAGACGAAACAAATGAGGATTTCTTCGTGCACGTGACAGGCCTGAACGGTCTGCAGATTCAGCAGCACGACAGAGTAGCTTTCGATACGCAAGAAGGCAAAAAAGGAATCAATGCGGTAAACGTACAGAGAATCTGATTCTACTCTACACCGCAAAGAAAACCCCTTCCTACAAGGGGTTTTTTTATGCCCTTTGTTTGCAGTACCACATGCCGGTTTTAACTTTGTCGCTGTTATACCTGTTACCCTGTCTTGAAAGAATTTCTGTCTCTCATCCGTTTTCCCAACTTACTGCTCATCATCTTGAGCCAGGCGCTGGTACAGGCCAGTTTACTGAGTGCAGGTATAAACTTTTCAGGTATAGCCACGCCCGGCTTCCTGCTGCTGACGCTCTCGACGGTATGTATTGCCGCAGCCGGCTATATTATCAACGATTACTATGATATAAAAATCGACGCCATCAATAAGCCAGATCGTGTGGTAGTCGGGAAGAGCATACGGCGGCGGCCTGCCATGTTCACACACATGGTGCTTTCATTTATAGGGATAGCACTCGGGTTCTGGCTCTCGATTCCGGTAGGTCTTATCAACTTAGGGGCTGTCCTGCTACTTTGGGGCTATTCGGCCCGCTTCAAGAAAATGCCGCTTGTAGGCAATGTTGTCGTTGCGCTCCTAGGGGCCTCCATGCTCCTGCTGGTAGCAGTGTATGCAGGTAAACTCAACAACATCACGATTAGCTATGCAGTGTTTGCTTTTATGATCTCACTTATCCGGGAGATCATAAAAGACATGGAGGATGTGCGGGGCGATGCTTCTTTTGACTGCCGAACACTACCAATTGTGCTGGGTATACGACGGGCCAAATATGCGCTATACCCAATCATCGCACTTTTTCAGGCTTTCCTGCTTCTGGTTATTTTCCACCCCGTCACAGGTATAGGCTTTGATGTATACATGCTGCTGCTTGTACTCCTTCCAAGTATCTGGATGACGGTGAAGCTGGTACGGGCCGACCGCAAGCGTGACTTCACATTCCTGAGCAACTTGGGCAAGTTCATTATGCTGACCGGCATCCTGTCCATGCTTTTGATCAATTAGAACTGTATCCCCTTCCAGGCATATTTGGGTTTTTCCTGAAGCAACAGACTGCCAGCCGCTTAGGCCTTGCGTTTTAGATCTGCTTTTTGTTATTTACATAGTTCGTTTGTCTGCGCAGCGAATACCTGTACCCGAACCTACCCTATCTTATGAACAAACTTCACCAATTACTCGAGGCCTATGGGCTTCGCAAGACGAAGTGCCGTATAGAGGTGCTTCAATTGTTTCTTGAGCATCGCCATGCACTGGCTCATGCCGCCATTGAGCAGCAGCTCGGCCCGCAGTTTGACCGGGTAACGCTGTACCGCACCCTGCATTCATTTAAGGAGCATGGACTGCTGCACAGCATACCCAGCACCGATGGCATTACGCGCTATGCACTCTGCCAGCAGGCCTGTAACCGGCACCGACACCAGCATGACCATATCCACTTCAGTTGTACTGCTTGCGGGCATACTTACTGTCTGAACGAGGTATACGTACCTACACTTCGGATGCCAGAGGGGTATCAGGTAGAGGAATTCCGGTTTTGCGTGCAAGGTGTGTGCGATAAATGCGTGCTGCAACCAAAAGAACAACTGATAAGCGCATAGCAACCATACCTGATGGCTCTGAACGCGTATGCAAAACCTTTAAATAACTCTTTGTTATGGCCGAAACCGCCCCATCCACTGCTGACCAATTCCGCAAATTAGCTACCTCCCCCAATAAGCTACGGCTGTTCATGCTGGCCAAGCTACCCATGGCCTACATGGCTGACTTACGTGTACGCTCTATCTCAGAAGAACGTGCTGAAGTGACAATTCCCTATAAATACCTCAATAAAAACCCTTTCGGCTCTATCTATTTCGCCAGCCTGAGCATGGCGGCTGAGCTTTCTACAGGCTTGCTATGCATGGCGCAAACTTACAAGTCAGATCCGGGGGTATCGATGCTGGTGGTGCACATGGAAGGAGACTTTTCGAAAAAGGCTGTAGGAAAAATCACGTTCACCTGTGAGGACGGACCGAGTATAAAGGCGGCGGCAGACCAGACAAAGGTCACAGGCGCCGGTGTAACGGTAGTAGCCACCAGCATTGGCACTGACGAATCAGGTGACAAAGTAGCGGAGTTTCGGTTTACCTGGTCATTAAAGGCAAAGCTTAAGGTATAGCATCGAAAGGCTATTTCATAGCTGTATGGTTATTAGTATATTTATACTATATTCTCTTCCATAAAGAATGTAGCCTAACCATAAGACTATGATCAAATCATTCATTTTGCCCTGGTTGCTTCTTGCAAGCATAGGTTCCAGGCACGCTCCTGATCAGGTTGCTATACCCAAGGGAAAGCCTGTCATGGTTGACGGCCGATTCAGCGCTGGCGAGTGGACTGACGCCAAGACGCTCAAAGTACAGGAGGATATAATGCTATACCTGAAGCAGTCGGCAGACTACGTGTACATTGGTGTACAGGCGCCTGTACAAAACTACCGCAGTGGCTGGATGGAGCTATACCTGGCAGATGGACCTGAGAGTATTGTAAATCTGCATGCCTCCCGCAAACTGGGTGAGCGAAAACTAATGAACGGCGAATGGGGTCCGTGGAAGGAATGGTGGACGAACCAGGGCAAGTGGCACGCTAACTACTACCGCCCCGACGATGTGCAGGAAGACGGCCGCTGGAAAGTGGTGCAGTTGCAGGACGAAGGCTGGGAATACCAAATCCGCAGGTCGGCATTTGGCAATGGTCCCTGGAAGATTATGCTTGATGTTTCACTTATGGCCGAGGAGGTGCAAACCATAAAATACCCATCCAATGCTGAAGATACAAACCCGGAAAATTGGTTGTTATTGAAAATCTGACCTTATTTATACCCATGCAATCTACTGCCACAACACCTGAGCTATACCTGGCCGAACTTTCTGAAGACAGGAAACAAATCATGTATGATCTGCGGAATTTTATCGCACAAAATATACCCGCTGGTTTTGAGGAAATGATGGGCTATGGCATGTTGGGCTACGTGGTGCCGCATACGCTATATCCATCCGGCTACCATTGTGATCCAAAACAGCCGCTTCCTTTTATGGGCATCGCTTCGCAGAAGAACCACATCGCAGTTTACCACATGGGCATCTATGCTGATGAAGCTTTGCTGAGCTGGTTTAAAGAAGAGCACCCCAAGCACAGCAAATTCAAACTCGACATGGGCAAAAGCTGTATCCGTTTCAAAAAACCTGAGCATGTGCCGTTGGAGCTGATGGGTGAACTGGCTTCGAAGATGACCCCGCAGGAGTGGATTGAACTATACGAACGGGTGCTTAAGCGATAAAAGCCATACCTTTTCTGCGTTCTTTTGCTGGCTTGTATACCCAAACCCGCTATATTTGCAGCTTCATTACAAAGCCTTACTTTGGAACGAGCAGCTAAAAAAAATATAGTCATTTTTGCTTCGGGTTCGGGCAGCAATGCACAGCGCCTGATGGAGTACTTCGAGCACCACCCAGAGATTCGTGTGGCCGCTTTGTTCGCCAACAACCCGAAAGCGTATGCCCTCAAACGAGCCGAGACCTTCCACGTCCCGGCTTTTTTATTTTCCCGCGACGAGTTTTATAACTCTAGCAAAGTATTGGAACAGGTACAGTCTTTTAAGCCTGACCTGATCGTGTTGGCCGGTTTCCTTTGGCTGGTACCTCAGAACTTCCTTCAGGCATTCCCTGACCGGATCATCAACATCCACCCTGCCCTGTTGCCGCAGTACGGTGGCAAAGGCATGCACGGCCTCAACGTGCACACGGCCGTTATTACGGCGGGCGATAAGGAGTCAGGTATAACCATCCACCGCGTGAACGAGGAGTATGATAAAGGCGAGTTTGTGCTGCAAGAGCGCTGCCCTGTTCATCCTGGCGACACGCCCGAAATGCTAGCTGCCCGCGTTTTGGAGCTGGAGCATAAGTACTTGCCCGAGGTCGTGGAAAAACTGGTGCTGCAAACAGCAAGGAACTAGCAAGTCAGCAATACCTTCAATAAAAGAGTAGGTCAAGAGCAGGTACAGTTACCGAAACCGCTATACCTGAAGCTTAACACAAAACACGATTAACACATTATCGCATTAGCCCATTAAGATATTAACCCATTAGCCCATAAAAGCCATGCAATCTGTCAAAATCAAATCCGCACTTATCTCGGTTTACTACAAAGATCGCCTCGAGCCACTAGTAGAGCTCCTGAAGCAGCACAACGTAACGATTTACTCCACCGGCGGCACACAAGCTTTCCTGGAAGAGCAAGGAGCTGATGTAGTGGCCGTAGAAGACCTGACGGCCTACCCATCCATTTTCGGTGGTCGTGTGAAGACTCTGCATCCGAAAGTGTTCGGTGGCATTCTGCACCGCCGTGCCAACGAGAGCGATCTGGCTGAGCGTGAGCAGTACGAGATTCCGCCAATTGACCTGGTGGTGGTAGACCTATACCCATTTGAGGAAACCGTAGCATCAGGCGCTTCAGAAGCGGATGTAATCGAGAAAATTGACATTGGCGGCATTTCTTTGATCAGAGCAGCCGCTAAGAATTTCCAGGACGTGCTGATCGTGTCGTCGCGTGAACAGTACGACGAGGTGGTGGACTTGCTGAAAGAAAAAGACGGCGCGACTGAGTTGGCAGACCGCAAGCGTTTCGCAGCCAAGGCCTTTGACATTTCCTCGAACTACGATACGCATATCTACAACTACCTGAGCAAAGAGCAGGATATCAACGTGTTCAAGCAGAGTGTGCGTGAGGCTACTCCGCTACGCTATGGTGAGAACCCGCATCAGCAAGGCACCTTCTATGGCAAGCTCGAAGACCTGTTTGAGCAGCTTAACGGCAAGCAGCTTTCTTACAACAACCTCGTGGACGTAGACGCGGCTGTGGCACTGGGCGCTGAGTTCGAGGAGCCGGCTGTGGCTATTTTGAAACATACCAACGCCTGCGGTTGCGCAACAGGTGAGACGATCAAAGAAGCCTACCTTTCTGCCCTTTCTACAGATCCGGTTTCAGCCTTTGGTGGCGTGATCATTGCTAACCGCACCATCGACATGGGTGCAGCCGAGGAGTTGAACAAACTGTTTTTCGAAGTGCTGATTGCCCCTGATTTCGACACAGCGGCATTGGACTTGCTGCGCACTAAGAAGAACCGCATTCTTCTGAAGCAGAAGCCAGTAGAGCTGCCAGCCAAGCAGTTCAAGACACTCCTGAACGGGGTAATCGAACAAGACAAAGATCTGAAAACTGAGACAGAAACCGATTTCAAAACAGTTACCAAGCGTGAGCCATCAGCTGAAGAGAAAAAGGCTTTAGTTTTTGCAGCCAAAGTTTGCAAGCACACCAAGTCCAATACCATTGTATTTGCTACCGACAAAATGATGATTTCGAGCGGTGTGGGACAGACTTCCCGCGTTGACGCTTTACGCCAAGCCATCGAGAAGGCCAAAGGCTTTGGCTTTGACCTTAGCAAAACAGTGATGGCTTCAGACGCTTTCTTCCCGTTCCCGGATTGTGTGGAGATTGCCGACCAGGCAGGTATAAAAGCAGTTGTGCAACCGGGCGGTTCTATCAAGGACCAAGACTCGATTGACTACTGCGACGCCCACAACATGGCAATGGTCATGACAGGCGTGCGCCACTTCAAGCATTAAACAGGTATAGCATTCGCAACCTCAAGAGCCTCACCCCTAGGGTGGGGCTTTTTACTTAGTGCGCCATCCAATTTTATACCCATACCTGCGTTATGTAGGTCATCAAAGAGAATTGTATGGAACGAGGGCAAGAAAAAAATTGAAAACTTTTACCTCTTCCGCCTCAGCATTATTAATTCCGCTGAAAATCACTAATTTTGCGGCTAGTTTTTGATTGGAAATATTGTATATTAAACATATAACAGGCAGCCGCACGCCTTTACAAACTAAGAATGGGACTATTTAACTTTCTTACCAGCGATATAGCCATTGACCTGGGTACCGCCAATACCCTGATTATTCATAACGATAAGATTGTGGTGGACGAGCCGTCCATCATCGCCGTGGACCGCACCACGGGTCGTGTACTTGCCATTGGCCGCAACGCCATGCAAATGCACGAAAAAACCCACGAAAATATCAAGACTATTCGTCCGCTGAAAGACGGTGTGATCGCCGACTTCCACGCAGCCGAGGAGATGATCCGCGGTATGATCAAGATGATTGACACAGGTCGTCGCCTGTTCCAGCCTTCGCACCGCATGGTGATTTGTATTCCTTCGGGTATCACGGAGGTGGAGAAACGTGCCGTACGTGACTCGGCCCAGCATGCCGGAGCCAAAGAGGTGTGGATGATCCAAGAGCCAATGGCCGCTGCGATAGGTATAGGCATTGACGTGGAGCAACCGATTGGCTCTATGATCGTGGACATCGGGGGTGGTACGACGGAGATTGCCGTGGTGGCCCTTTCGGGTATCGTGTGCGACCAGTCTATCCGCATCGCCGGCGATGTGTTCACCAAAGATATACTCGACTACATGCGCCGCCAGCACAACCTGCTGATTGGCGAGCGCTCTGCCGAGAAGATCAAGATCGAAGTTGGTTCTGCCCTGACGGAGCTGGAGAACCCACCGGCTGACTACGAGATACGTGGCCGTGACCTGATGACAGGTATACCGAAGGTGATCAAGGTAACTTACCAGGAGATCGCGATTGCGCTGGACAAATCGGTTTCTAAGATCGAGGAAGCGGTGCTGAAGGCGCTGGAGATCGCGCCACCGGAACTGTCTGCCGACATCTACGACAACGGCATTCACCTGACAGGTGGTGGTGCCTTGCTGCGTGGCTTCGACAAGCGTCTGGCTGCCAAAACTAAACTGCCGATCCACATTGCCGAAGATCCGCTCAGAGCGGTGGTGCGTGGCACGGGTGCGGCTATCAAAAACTTAGAAGGCTTCAAGAACGTCCTGCTGACCTAAGAGTAGCGCATGCGGAATCTATTTGCTTTTATTTACCGGTTCCGTGCGTTCCTTATATTCGTGCTGCTGGAGGCACTCTGCATTTTCCTGATCGTGCGTTACAACACGTACCAGGGAGCTGCCATGTTCAACTCCGCCAACACCTATGTAGGGCGTGTGCTGGAGTTTCAGAGCGGCGTAACCGATTACTTCAGGCTGGCGTCTGTTAACAGCACGCTAGCCCAGGAGAATGCCGTCCTGCGCCAGCAGCTGATGTACTACAGGCAGGAGGCCGATGCAGACAGCACCGACCAGCTCGACACAACTTACTACGCCGTTTCCGACTCTTCCAAGTCGGAGCCCTTTATTTTGCATGCCGGACGGGTGATCAACAACTCGGTACGTCGCACCAACAACTACCTGACACTCGCTGCAGGCAGTCTGGATGGAGTAAAGCCGGGCATGGGCGTCATTTCCCCGAACGGCGCCGTGGGTCGTGTGAAAACGGTTTCGCGGCACTATGCGACAGTTACGTCGCTGCTGCACTCGCAAATGCTGATTTCGGCCAAGATTAAGAAAAATAACACCTTCGGCACTATTAAATGGACGGGGGGCGATTACCGTACCGCCCTTCTTGACTATATCCCGCTGCACATCAAGCCGGAAATAGGAGATACCGTGGTGACCAGTGGCTATAACACCGTTTTCCCGGAAGGCATCATGGTGGGCACGATCAGTGAGGTGGAACGCGAGCTTGACAAGAGCTTTTATACTATCCGAGTAAAGCTGGCCGTTGACTTTGCACAGCTATCCTATGTGTATGTGGTCGAAAACCCACGCCGGCCGGAACAGGATTCATTAGAACACGAAGCAGGTATACTACCCCATGAATAGCAGCTTAGGTATAAGACATATCGTGCAGTTTGTCGTGTTTGTGGCTTTGCAAATACTGCTAATGGACAGCCTGGTACTCTTCGGTACCGGCTTCAGCTTTATTTACATTGCTTTCCTGCTGTTCCTGCCCATTAACATGAACCGTGTGCTGCTGCTCTTCCTAGGCTTTATAGCCGGTTTTGCGGTGGATATTTTTTACGATACCATGGGCATACACGCGGCGGCCAGCGTGCTGCTCGCCTATTTAAGACCCATGATATTGAACCTTCTCACGCCCCGGGATGGTTACGATACCAATGATTCAGTGAACATACATGTGATGGGCTGGCGCTGGTTTCTGGCTTATGCGCTTACCCTGATTCTGGCGCATCACACGGCCGTATTCCTGCTGGAAATTTTCAGCCTGGAGGGATTATCAGCCGCAGTGCCTAAAATTTTACTGAGCGTGTTGTTTACAGGTGTGGTCATGGTGATCCTACAATTACTGTTCTTCTCCCTTAAGAGAGCGAATAGATGAATTATCTCGAAAACAGAAAGTACGTCATACAAGCGATATTCCTGGCAGTAGGCATCGTCTACGCGCTGCGCCTGTTTTATATCCAAGTGGTGGACAGCAGCTACAAGCAGGCTGCCGAGACCAACGCCATCAAGACGGTTATCCAATATCCTTTCCGGGGACTGATCTACGATCGTAACGGCGACCTGCTGGTGCAGAACACGCCCGTGTACGACCTGATGATCGTGCCCAAGGAGGCCCGCAACATTGATACACTGCGCCTGGCCAGCATGCTCGACATCACGATGGAGGATGCCCGTGAGCGTTTCAAGAAAGCCCGTGCCTACTCCTGGGTGAAGCCTTCTATCTTTCAGCAGATGTTAAGCACGGAAGACTTTGCGCATATCCAGGACAACCTGATCGACTTCCCCGGATTTTACATCAACGCCCGTACGGCCCGCGGCTATCCGCACCAAAGCCTGGGACACGCGCTGGGCTATATCGCCGAAATCAGCCCCAAACAGCTTGAGGACAGTACTTACGCAGGCTACCGCCCTGGCGACTACATCGGTAAGGCAGGTATAGAAATGGCCTATGAAAAATACCTGATGGGTAAACGGGGCGTCAAGTACAAAATGGTGAACGTGCGCGGCATCGACAAAGGATCGTTCAAAGACGGTGCTTACGATACCCTCTCGGTGGCTGGCCAGAACATGGTAAGCACCATTGACCTGGACCTGCAGGCCTACGGCGAGCACCTGATGAACGGTGCGAAAGGCAGCATTGTGGCCATTGAGCCGAAGACCGGAGAGATCCTGGCTTACATATCGGCACCTTTCTACGACCCGAACCTGTTCACCGGCAAAGACTACGGCAAAAATTACATGACATTGCTGCAGGATCCGGACAAGACCATGTTCAACCGACCAATCATGGCTGATCGTAACCCGCCGGGCTCTATCTTTAAACTTACGCAAGCCCTTATTGCACTGGAAGACGGCGTGATAAACCCTAACACAACATACGCCTGCAACAAATCGCTTGTGAACTGCCACCCGCACCCATCGCCACTCGATTTGCGTGGTGCCGTGCAGCACTCCTGCAACCCGTGGTTTTTCCAGGCTTACAAGGCGCTGATTAACCAGGGCAAGTCCAAAAATACATTTACTGATACTTCCCTGGGACTGAAGGACTGGCGCGAGCACGTGCTCACCTTTGGCTTCGGCAAGAAACTGGGCATTGACATACCAGGCGAAAAGTCAGGTATTATTGCCTCTACCGATCTGTATGACCGTGTGTATGGCAAGAACCGCTGGAAGTACTCTACCATTTACTCGCTCAGCATCGGCCAGGGCGAACTGGGCGTAACACCGCTGCAGATGGCTAACTTTATGGCAATTGTCGCTAACAAGGGCTATTATGTGACCCCGCACCTGATCCGCTCGATTGGCGAGGACGGCAAGCCTTTGGCGGAGAACTACGAGCGCCACTATACTTCCGTAAAGCCTCAGCACTTTGACCCGATCATAGAAGGTATGGCCGAAGTAGTGCGTGCTGGTACGGCCCGTCGCGCCAACCTTTCTAAAGTAGGTATAACGGTGTGCGGCAAGACAGGTACCGCCCAGAACCCGCAAGGCCCTGACCACGCTGTGTTTGTGGCCTTTGCTCCTATGGAAGACCCCAAGATTGCGATTGCTGTATATGTGGAGCACGGTAAGTGGGGAGGCCAGTCGGCGGCGCCGATTGCGGGCCTGATGATCGAGAAGTACCTGACGGACACTGTGACGATCAAGGAGCAGGAGAAGTGGGTGTTGAGCCGTGAGTACTTGAACATTAAATCGAAGTAAGCTATGCCAACAGGAGGACAGGGATTACTTAAGGAGAGAGTGGTGCAGCCTAGCAGCCGTCGCCAGACAACCAGCGTGTTTGGCAACCTGGACTGGTTCACCGTGCTGATCTACTTTGTACTGGTTGCACTAGGCTGGATGAACATCTATGCCGTGGTATACAGCCCCGACAACGTAGTGAATATCTTCAGCTTCGACATCAATTCGGGTAGGCAGCTAACGTTTATTGCCACTGGTGTGATTCTGATGATTGTGCTGCTCGTAGTCGATTATAAGGTATACGAGCACCTGGCTTTTCCCATTTATGGCGGCATTATACTCCTGCTGCTCTTTACGCTGGCAGTAGCCAATCCTGTAGCAGGTTCACGCTCCTGGCTCGATTTGGGAGGTGGTTTTCGTCTGCAACCTGCAGAGCTAGCTAAGTTTGCAACGGCCCTGGCCATTTCAAAATATCTGAGCCAGGTGAGTTTGCGTCAGCAGAAAATGAAAGACCAGATGATTCTGGCGGCCATAACCTTTCTGCCTGCGGTTATCATCATCCTGCAAAACGAAACAGGCTCGGCCCTGGTGTTTGGTGCTTTTATATTAGCTTTCTTCCGCGAAGGGATGTCGCCGCTGATCCTAATTATTGGCGGCTCAGCAGCAGCTATTTTTATCCTGACGCTGCTTGTGCCTAAGCTGTACTTGCTAATTGGCATTGCCGCGCTCATGGGTCTGGCCATGTTCCTGGATTATCGTCTGATGCGCCGCTTCAAGACTATGATCGCGCTTTTTGTGCTGGTGATAGGTATGGTTTTCAGCGTAGACTACTTCGTAAATGACGTACTGCAGCCACACCAGCAAAACCGTATCAAAGCGCTGATCAACCCGGAGGCTGACCCATTGGGCTATGGCTGGAACGTGACACAATCCAAGATCGCAATCGGCTCTGGCGGTTTCTGGGGCAAGGGCTTTCTGGAGGGTACGCAGACCAAATTTGACTTCGTACCCGAACAGAGTACTGACTTTATCTTCTGCACTATCGGTGAAGAGCACGGTTGGGTGGGAAGCACCATCCTGATAGCGCTTTTTCTGCTGCTCATGATGCGAATCGTGTACATTGCCGAGCGGCAGAAGTCCGTCTTTGGCCGCACCTATGGCTATTGCGTGGTATCAGTCATCTTCTTCCACTTCGTCATCAACGTGGGCATGACCATCGGTCTGGCGCCTGTGGTAGGTATACCGCTACCGTTCTTCAGCTACGGAGGTTCATCTTTGTGGTCGTTTACCATCCTGCTCTTTATCCTGCTGGCTATTGACGCAAACAGAAACAGGGAGTTGGTACGATAAGGTATAGCTTACTTTTTTAGATCAAAATTTACAAGCCCGTGCAGAAGCAAGCCTTCTGCACGGGCTTCCTGTTTTATCCCGCTATTTAACCAGAGGGACAGTACACTTTCGAAAAATAAGACATACTCCCGAAGCACTTCTACCTCTAATAGTTTGGTCCTTGGAAAAAGGCTGTTCACTAAATTGCTGTCGGCTGAAATAGCTTACTAAAAGCATATAACGTTAACATGTAGTAGTCCCATCGCATACCAGTTACTGCAGCTAGAGACAAGTTAAAGCCAACTTTAAAACAGAACAAAATGCCTAAGTATGTAATTGAAAGAGAAGTTCCGGGCGCTGGTAATCTAACGCAGGAGCAGTTACAGTCCATTTCACAGACCTCCTGTGGTGTACTCGATAACATGGGCCCAAAAATACAGTGGGTACACAGTTATGTGACGGATGACAAGATCTATTGTATTTACAATGCGCCAGACGAAGAAATGGTGCGGGAACACGCAAAGCAAGGTGGCTTCCCGGCAAACTCTGTAAAAAGAGTGCATGCCATGATAGATCCGGTCACCGCGGAACAACCAGCTTAGTAAACTTCAGGCCTGACTAGAGCTACTGTGACCCGCAATTACAGGTATATGCTGGCTGAGCGCTGGTAGCAGGTATAGCTTTGTCTTATCTGCTCAATAATACTTCAGGCGCTATACCTAATCTTAGAAGTATAAGTCGGCTTACTAATAACCTGCCCGGTCTTGGGATTTATAAAACGCACTTTCCCTTGCCTCAGTAGCTGCTCATAAGCCTCCTTGTAGTTCTCGAGAATGTAATGGGTACCGATGCTGTGCATTTCGTGTACCTGCTGCACTGTGCGGTTATTATAATCTGTTGCCCGTCGAGAAAGGTCTTGCACTAAACCAGCGATGGAGTACTTGTAATGCTCCTGAAACAGGGACATCTGTTGATGCTGCAGATTAGCTCCAAACAGCGGCACGCCGTCTTCCTGATAGTCGCTATACCTTGTTAGCAGCTCTTTTATACCTATGTAAGCTTGTGCCGACTTTACAACCAGCAGCATGTAAAAATTCGTTTGCTTTTTGTCTGGCAGATTGATTCGGAAGCGCAGGGTGAAAGCGCCCTTGTTCCGGAAGATTTCTTCAAAGCTATTAAATAAGTACTCTTCCCTCCTGTCAGCGTTTCTGTTCTGCTTGTAGAAAGCCTTTATCTTCTCTAGTTTCTCCCCTAAGAGTTGGTGCCATACACTATCGGATTTGGCTTTTTTGACGCCACTATCCAGCAGCTTTGGGTCAAACAGCATCATTACATCTGGTCCGGCAGCTTCAGCAGCACGCAACAACACCTGCTGCGACATACCTTCCACAATCGGATTCAGAAAGGCGAGAGTAGGCTGGGTTACCTCCAGGATTTGTTCCGGCAGCACTTCATTATCCACTTCAGGCAATATGGCAGGGGGATGCACTAAGTCCTGGTAAAAAGGCAGTTGCTCTAGCTTCTCCCTCAGTTCGGCTAATGCAGGCAGTTCAGCATCATAAAAGGTAGTCTTAGTGCCTCTATTCAGATCTGTTCGGGAGCCAGTGCTTTTGTATACCTGCCGCAGCAGTTGTAGCACAGCGGGCATTGGTTGGTTACTGTCCAGCACAGGCTGCAAATCAATATAGCACAGCGGAAGGTCAGCCGATTTCGTTTGCTGCAGCATGGCCGTTGACCATACTTCAAAAACACGCGGCAGCAACTCCGATTTTATTTCTGGAGCTGTACGCACTGTGTAAAAGAAGTCGCTGGGTGCTGCGCTCATAACTTGTATTGTTAACTGCTGACAAATTTCTGATTTAACCTGTACGGAAGTGCTTCTTTAGGTATGCAAAAATAAGACTTCTCTATACAAAAAAAGTCCTTGCAACTATTGTTACAAGGACTCTTATACTTATGCTAGCTGCTGTTACCGAACTTCCATCGCAAACAACATTAAAAGTTTAGGCTGATTTATTCCTCTTCGTTACGAACGGACCTTTAGAATAGACTTTTGCTCCTGCTGCTTATCGAGCAACCAACCTAGTGCTTTAGCTTTATCTGTAAAAAGGGCAACTTCTATTTGAGAGCCAATCTTACCTTGAAGGATCGTTTCGCCTGCTAGTTCACCAAAAGAACCTGGACGCGCCACATGGGCTAAGTAGCGTATACCTGCTGCATAGGCACGTGGCAACCATTCTTTTGTTATCCAAGCGACAGAGTCGGCCCATGGACTCGAAAAATCTGTGTTGTCGTTTAGCCTATAAGCGCAATGTGTGCTCTCATGCAGCCCTAAACCCGCTACAACGGCATTTTTCAGGTCCTGCTGTGTCGCAGTGCCATACCATGTAGCTGTTACCACATTGGTCAACTCATTGTATTCTATCCTGTAGAACACTCGTCCAAATATATTTTTAACCTCTTTGTGCACTGTACAGGACAATAATTGCTTAAAATTGACTTATATCTACAAAGGTAAGCAATAGAGTTAAACTGTGTGCTCTATTACTTTAACACTTTAAATTATAGTGCTATTTATACTGAAAAGCTATTCTTCTATTGCTCGTAACAAGCTAAATTACATATTGTTTTAAACTTCTGATTGAGCTTTTCTATCCACGTACTTCGCGCTGCATAACTACTTAACAGGCTTTACCCATTTATGCAAAGTTGTGCTAGTAAATGTAAGATACTGCAACGTATCCGGTGAGGGGGATGCTAGTGAAACCCTGGAACCATAAAACGACAAAGCCCACTCAAATACTATTTGAATGGGCTTTGTTGTGATAGCTACAGCTAACAAGATTTGTTTGTACCAGGAGCGGGAATCGAACCCGCACGAGCTTGCGCTCACAAGATTTTAAGTCTTGCGTGTCTACCAGTTCCACCATCCCGGCGCCTTCCGAAACGTTTTTCGGAGGGGTGACTTTAAAAAACAAAGACGTTGCTTATCACAACGTCTTTTATCTTCTTCATTTGAGCGGGAGACGAGGTTCGAACTCGCGACCTCGACCTTGGCAAGGTCGCGCTCTACCAACTGAGCTACTCCCGCTTTTAGTCATTCCCTAAACCCCTTAGCGATTTAGTGATACAAAGATATAGACAAAATTTCAGAAGTCAAGAGGCAGCACTAAAATTTTCTATCACTTTTCCTTTTTGTGCTGATTTTCAGCGAGAAAATTTTCTAAAAATCTTTAGCCACTGCCCGGCTATACCTGTTAGCGTACCACTTCGCCTTTATCTTTTAACAACAATTTGAGCTCATTGAGTTTCAAAAGCGCCTCTACAGGCGTGATCGTGTTAATATCGAGCTGCTCCATCAGCTCTTTCACACGCTGCAGCTGCGGGTCCTGCAGCTCGAACATGCTCAACTGGTAGTTGTTCTTCGGGGCTGACTTCATACGCTGCTTCGGCGCATGCTCCGACACCTTCTCTTTCTCAAGGTGGTGCATGATCTCGTCGGCACGCAGTACCACGCTGTTCGGCATACCGGCCATCTGGGCCACGTGTATACCGAAACTGTGCTCGCTGCCTCCTTCTACCAGCTTGCGCATGAACAGGATCTTACCTCCCGCCTCTTTCACAGACACATTGAAGTTCTTCACGCGCGGGAAGTCTTCGGCCAGTTGATTGAGTTCGTGGTAGTGCGTTGCAAAAAGTGTTTTAGCCCGGAACTTCGGGTGGTTGTGCAGGTGCTCCACAATAGCCCAGGCAATCGAAATACCGTCGTAGGTACTCGTGCCACGCCCGATTTCGTCCATCAGCACCAGACTGCGGTCCGAGAGGTTATTCAGGATGCTGGCTGTTTCGGTCATCTCCACCATAAAGGTCGATTCACCTTTCGAGAGGTTATCCGAAGCGCCCACGCGGGTAAAGATCTTGTCGATGATGCCGATATTCGCTGCCTCGGCAGGCACAAAACAGCCAATCTGGGCCATCAGCACGATCAGGGCCGTCTGACGTAACAGGGCACTCTTACCTGCCATGTTCGGACCGGTGATGATGATGACCTGCTGCTCTTCGTTGTCGAGGTAGATGTCGTTGGGTACGTACTCCTCCCCCAGTGGCAGCTGCTTCTCGATTACCGGGTGGCGACCTTTCTGGATGTTGAGCACATGACTGTCGCTCACTTCCGGCTTCACGTAGTTTCCGGCCACGGCTATACCTGCAAAGGCGCTCAGACAGTCGATGACCGCGATGACCTTGGCGTTTTGCTGAATTTGCCCCACGTAATCCATCGCCTGCAGCACAAGCTCGTTAAATAGGCCAAACTCGATGGTATAGATGCGCTCCTCAGCGTTCAGGATTTTCTCTTCGTAGGTCTTGAGCTCCTCGGTAATGTAGCGCTCGGCGTTCACCAGCGTCTGTTTGCGAATCCAGCTGGCAGGCACTTTGTCTTTGTGCGCATGCGTCACTTCTAGATAGTAGCCAAATACCTTATTATAGGCAATCTTAAGTGAGCTTATACCTGTATTTTTCACCTCACGCTGTTGCAGTTGAGCCAGATAGTCTTTGCCTGAGAAAGCGATTTTGCGCAGCTCGTCCAGTTCCTCGTTCACGCCGTCGTTGATCATGTTGCCCTGGTTGGTGAGCATCGGGGCATCGGGCTTGAGCACACTCTTAATCTCTTCACGCAGGCCATCGCACGGTGCCAGTTGATCGGCTAGTTTTACAAGCGCAGGTATACCGCTGGCAGCCAGCATTTTCTTGATCGGCTGAATCGCGTCCAAAGCTTTCGCCAACTGCATGAGCTCCCGTGGGTTCACACGGCGCACAGCCACTTTAGAGATGAGTCGCTCGAGGTCGTTGATTTGCTTGAGGTGCAGGTATAGCTCGTCAAGTAACTCAGAGTGCTTGGTTAGGGCCTCTACTGTGTCGAGGCGGCGCTTGATCTGCACCACGTCCTTTAGCGGCAGCACCACCCATTTTTTGAGCAAGCGGGCACCCATTGGCGTCGTAGTCTGATCGAGTATCTGAATCAGCGGCACGCCGTCCTGATTCTGCGGGTATACCAGCTCGAGATTGCGCACGGTGAACCGGTCGAGCCATACGTACTTGTCTTCCTCTAGGCGGGAAATGGTGGCGATATGACTGATCTCATTATGGTGCGTTTCAGACAGGTAATGCAGGATAGCGCCCGCTGAGGTAATCGCCTCCTGCATGCCTTCTATACCAAAGCCTTTGAGGGAAGTAGTGTTAAAATGCCGCGTCAGCGACTCGTAAGCGAAGTCGTAGCTGAATACCCACTCCTCCAGGGCATAATAGCGGAAGTCAGGGCCGTAGCTTTGGAAAAAGGTTTCTTTCTCGCGCTTGCAGAAAAGCACTTCCGCCGGGGCCAAACTCTGCAGCAATTTGCCTACATAGTTTTTGTCGCCCTGCGCCGTGATGAATTCACCCGTCGAGATATCCAGAAAAGAAACACCAGCTTCAGTCTTGCCAAAGTGCACAGCAGCCAAGTAGTTGTTGCTACGCTTTTCGAGCACCTGATCATTGAAGGAAACACCGGGTGTTACCAGCTCGGTTACCCCCCGCTTCACAATACCTTTTACCGATTTCGGGTCTTCTAGCTGGTCGCAAATGGCGACGCGTTCGCCGGCACGCACTAGTTTGGGCAGGTAGGTGTCGAGGGAGTGGTGCGGGAAACCGGCCAGCGCCGTCTCAGAGCTTGAACCGGCACCGCGTTTGGTTAGCACGATATCCAATATCTTGCTTGCCCTCACAGCATCCTCGCCAAAGGTTTCGTAAAAGTCCCCTACCCTGAATAGCAACAGCGCACCCGGATGCTTCGCCTTGATGGCGTTGTACTGTTTCATCAGTGGGGTTACTGTGCCGTTGTCTCCTCCTTTCATACCTGTATATCTTTGATGGGAAGCATCTTCCCGATTAATCTTATTATGTAATGGCGCGAGCGTCTGCGCTCGTGTTTGCTATGGTGGGGCCTCTGGCCCAGGTATAGCTCTTTCTGGTTATACCTGTCTCAATGCTTATGCTTAGCGTAGCTATTGCTGCAGGTATAGCTACCAGATTTGTTTCATTGCTTCGCCTGTGCAGCGGGCACCTTTTCGCCTGGCCAGCGGGGCCTTACTTTTTTCCTTGATGAAAAAAGTAAGCAAAAAAATCAAGACGCTCCAAACTCGCTGAACGCTCAAACAGTGGAGCGCCGAAAAACGC
>NZ_JADPMP010000012.1 GCF_015686655.1 Pontibacter sp. FD36
TAACTTCTTCCAACTTAAAACCCATAACGCGTCGCACGGTCAGTGCAACCACGGCTTCATTGTGGGCACTTCGTACCCAACGAAGCCTTAGTTGTACCTTGTTTTTTTCTAAATCATTGACCCTACAAGCCTTTGCTTCAGTCCATCTTTGGTAAAAACCCATACGGCCTGATAAGCACCTGCCCCATCGCTGTTCCATTGGTACACGATGTATGAATCACCATTTTTATAGACCTTGAAGGTGTTCGTGCATTCGTAGATGTCGCTGTAGAGAGGCGTGTTTATTTCAACCTTTTTCCCTTCAACTACGGCGTTGACTCCTTTTACTTGTGTTCTTGGGAAGTTTCCGTCCGTTCCCCATACAGGTCTGCCTGCAATTGTTTTTACCCATTTCCCTTCATGCTTTTCAACAATTCGGTTATCGAGCTTAAAAGGCTCCAGAAGATATTCAAATTTAAAATCCGTTCCTTGGTAGGGCTGTAGCTTGTCTAGGGGTTGAAGCCTTGATTTGTGTATGAATCCTTCGATGTAGTCGGGCTGCGTAGAACTGAAGGAGAAAGCATTAATAGGTATAAAGACAGGGACCCATTCGTCCGTATCATGTCCTTCTTCATAGTCATACCAGAAGGCTTCGTTGCTATATAGTTTGTGGATGATTTGCGACTGTCCGTTCGGCTTCTCCCTGACATTGGTGTACCCGTCCTTATCTTGAATGATAGCTACCTGCGCTGTTGCCACAACAGTAATAAGAAACATTGCTATCAGTAATGTCAGGTTTTTCATGTTTTTAAATATGGTACAACGTTATTCGTGCATAGTGTGGGCAAGGCGGCGCCGAAGCATAAACTATGAACTTTGTTGGGTGAAGGTATTTTTATGCTTTGTATCTATCCAGAGAGTTCCAATACTCACCCATCTGACCTCTTTCTTCCATTGCTTTTCTATCTATTTTTTCTGGAAGCATGTCTGGCTTTGCATTTTCCACAAAGGCTTTCAGATTTACAAGTGTTTTGAACCTCTTAAACACGAAATCCCATGTAGCGTAGTAGTTAAGCATCCAATTTAACTCTGGTTCGACCGCATTGCTGCCTATCTTCCCGTCTAAGATGGTAAATACCTTAATTTCTGCTCGTTCATCAATAGTATCAATACCGCTCAAATAATTGGGCTCAGTTAGTGCATACCATTGAATGAAGCGTGCTCTTTTTAATGCTTCAATTTCCCTTTCAGCCATTTCGGAATATTGCTGATGTATTTGCTTGTATGAGGCAAACACTTCTCCAAGATTCTTAGCATTTTCTTCCGTCTGCTTTTGGCTGTACAGCTCAGTTACGATACTGCAAAGGTCCTTTTCTCTTTGAGCTAATTGTTCTAAATTCATAATGTTACTTGCACCCAACTAGCAGATAGCAGGAGTAGGTACTCCCACTATCTGCACTATGTGTGGAGTTGGATGTGTGGATTTATACCTAGTCCTTTCTTTCCAACACGATCAAATCAGCTGATGCCTTATTCAAAGCAATAGGAATGTTGTTGAGTACCGCCGTGCGGATCAGTGTTTGGATGTCGTGCTCGTGGCCGTGTGGGGTTTCTACGTCGATGAAGAAAATCACCTTTTGGATCTGACCCTGAAGTAGACGGGCGGCTAGCAGAATATCACCGCCACTTGGGCCGTGGCCGAAGGGTTCAATGTTCATGTCAAGCAGCTCATTGATCAGCTTGGAAGTGTTAGTCGTCCCAATCAGCTTGTATTGGCGCAGGGCCTGCTGGTTCTCTTTTACCCAGTTGAGTAGTTCCGTCTTCTTGTTGTTGTGGGCAATCAGTGCAATGGTTGTCATAAGGTATGATGTATAGCTAGTGTCAGTAAGGCCTCAGTGCTGTTGCTGTTGAGTTAGTGAAGATAAGCTTTTCACCTTTATAATCTAAATTCTAAACTGAAAGATCATGTCTCTCGTCAAAAGAGCGAGACATCCTACAGCGTCTGATTCAGAAGGAAAGAGAAAAACTACCCATGAAAGTAGATAAAAAGTACAGAAAGATTGCGCAGTGGCTGGCCCGTTACGGTTGTGTATCCATCGGTCTCGTGTATGTACTGCTGGGGGGCATGGCGATACTCTCGCTGTTTGGCAGGTCTGAGGACGATGCCGATGAAGAGCGTGCACTGGGTTATCTGCTTGAGTACACCTTGGGAGAAGTACTGGTCTGGGTAGTGCTGATAGGTATGGTCGGTTATATCGCCTGGCGGGTATTCGAAGCTTTAACGGATCCCTACGAGTTTGGGAAAGACCTGAAAGGTATAGGCAAAAGGGTAGGGGTTGCTCTGAGCGGCGTAGGCTATGGGCTTATTGCCTTCTCAGCATACGAAGTGCTGACCGGAGGCGGCGGAAACAGTGAAGAGGAGCAGCAACTGATGATCGCCAAAATACTGGCCTGGGATGCAGGTCCATGGCTGGTTGGCGCGGCTGGGGTGGTCACTATGTTGACTGGCCTGGTGCAGTTCCAATACGTCATACAGGGAGCCTATAACAAGCGCCTGGATCTGGGCGAACTAGAGCAGTTTAAAAAGCGCATTATTCACGCGCTGGCATGGGCAGGATATTTTGCACGTGGCATCATCCTGCTCGTGCTTGGTTACTTTCTGCTGCGCGGCGCTATCAAGCAAGACGAAAACGCGGTCGGAGATACCGATTCAGCTTTCGATTTTATAGGTGGAGGCACAGTGGGTGACACAGCCTTTTTCCTGGTGGCGCTGGGTACGATCTGCTATGGTTTTTTTATGTTTATCTTCAGTGTGTTTTACAAGTTTAGGAGAGACTGATGGCAAGTTTAGTCCTCCGCAAACACACCAGAAAGGTTCTCCATGTACTTCTGCCCGGAACCGGTGTTGAGCAGGAGAATCTTTTCATCGGGCGAGATACAACCCGTGTCGACCAGCTTGCGTGTGGCCATCCAAACGGCTGCCCCCTCGGGCGCTACAAAAAGCCCTTCGTGGGCGCCCAGTTCTTTCAGCCCTGATATCATTTCCTGCTCGCTGATGCTGATGGCTGTACCGCCGGATTCCTGCAGTGTCTGCAGCATCAGTTGCTCACCCAGTGGACGAGGCACGGCAAGTCCGTTGGCGATAGTTGGTTTGCCCATGTAGTTTTGCGCATTGGCTTGTCTGCCGTAAAAAGTCTCTACCAGCGGACGGCAGTTCTCGGCCTGTACTGCCACCATGCGCGGCAGTTTTATATCCTCCGGCAGCCAGCCAATTTTTTTCATTTCCCTAAACGCTTTCCAGATTCCGATCAGTCCGGTGCCACCGCCGGCAGGGTATAGGATCACGTCAGGCAGTTCCCAGTTCCCCTGTTCGGCAATCTCGTAACCCATCGTTTTTTTTCCTTCGATGCGGTAAGGCTCTTTCAGGGTCGACACGTCTAATAATTCACTTTTGCTGTTAAGCTCCTTCACTCTGGCGGCGCAGTCGTTGATCAGGCCATCCACCAGCACCACCTCAGCGCCATACCAGTAACATTCGTCCCGGAAAGCCTTTGGCGTATGGCGCGGCATCACCACCGTAGCACGCATTCCTGCTTTGGCACAGTAGGCAGCCATGGCAACGCCGGCATTGCCAGCTGTAGGTATAATGCAGCCTTCCACACCATGCTCTTTTGCTTTGGAGATCGCCATACTGAGTCCACGAGCTTTAAAAGAGCCGGTCGGGTTCTGGCCTTCCTCTTTCAGCTGCAGGGAGCGGAGCTCGTACTTTTTAGCGAGGTTGCTTAGCGCCAAGATCGGGGTATAGCCTTCACCGAGGCTCACGATGTTTTCTTCGTGCAGCACGGGTAGCATTTCGAGGTAGCGCCACATGGTGCCTTCCCGCTTTTGCAGTACCTCTTTGCTTAGTGACTCGACAAGATTATACCCAGCCAGCAAAGGTAGCTGGCAGCAAGTCGAAACTGTCTGTTTTTCGAAAGGAGAATATTGTTTGCCACAGCCTGAGCAGGATAATGTGCTGAGGTGGCTTACTAAGGATTGAAGCGTCGTTTCCATATTAGTATTTACGGCAATTAACACTCCTGATATGACCAAACAAAATAGCTTTAAGGAATAGGCTATTCCATTTTGGAATAATATCGCTTCGTAAACTGAATGAAATTTTTGTAAGGGAAATTGTTCTCGGTGCCTTTGCGCTGTATGAAATTGAAGCTCCGTTTTATGGTAAGTCCGTTGATTGGCACCTGCACCAGCTCGCCAGACTGCAGTTCTTTTATTACCGCCTGCCGGGGCAGGAAAGACAGGCAGGTATCCACCCGCACAAAGTTCTTTAGCGCTTCAGTTCCACCGAGTCGTATTTTAATGGGCAGCTCATTTAACTTCACCTGCTTCCGCTCCAGTGCCAGTTCCAGCACGGCCAGTGTGCCTGAACCCCGTTCCCGCAGCGCCAGCGGAATTTCATACAGGTCCCGGATCTCCAGTTGCTGTTTTTTGAGCGGATTGCGGGAAGAACAGACGGCTATCACTTCATCGGTCAGGAAAGGCGTATAAGTCACGTTGCTCACCTTGTTGATGCCCTCCACTATGCCCAGGTCTATTTCGTGGTCGAGCAGGGCTTTGAGGATATTCTCGCTGTTCCGGTTTTTCAGGTCGAGCTGCACATTGGGATTTTGCTGCAGGTAGGCCGAGAGCACCGGCGGAAGGATGTAGAGCGAGATAGTAGTACTCGCCCCCAGTACCATGTTAACCTGCGGAGAAAAGTTCTCACTCAGTTGCTTGAAATTCTGGTAAAGCTCGTGTTGCAGCTGTTTGGCAGACAGTAGTTTTTCATAAAGCAGCTTGCCGGCAGGGGTAAGCACAACGCTGTTACCGAGTCGCTCGAAAAGGCCTGTCTTGTAGAACTCTTCCAGCGCTTTGATGTGCTTGCTAATAGCTGACTGACTGATAAAAAGGGTCTGGCTGGCTTTGGTGAAACTCAGCAGCCGCGCCACTTCCATAAAAATCTCGTGTCGGTGAGAGAGCATGTTATACCTGTTTGTGTAAGTATAACGAAATCGTAACAAAAAAAGAGCTCCTGCCCGGATTTTGGCAGGAGCTCTTTTCTGAATTTGATGGACCTGTTACTGCACTCGGATCATACGCATGTGGTCGATCATGGCCTGGTTGATCTCGCCGTTCATGTTCTCGTTTTGTGGCTCAAAAGTAAGGGTGAGCTGGTTGGTGCCTTTCTCGAGCTGCACCCATACCTTGTTGGTATAGCCCCAGTCGCTCCACTCGCCAATGCCCCGCTGCGGCAGCACGATAGTGCCGGCCATTTCCTTGTCTTTGCGCAGCGTACGGATAGCCGCTTTGTTGTCGGTGTTGATCGGTCCGTTGCCGTTGGCATAGCGGAAGTCAATAGCGTACAAGCCTGCCTGTGGCGCGTTTACTTTGAAATTGATGGTTGTGTTTGTCTTTTTGCTCACTTCCACGAAACCTCTGCCGCTAAAACCTTTGTAGGGTTGCTTCGCTGGCGTAGTCGCTGCCTCAGCTTCGTATACCTGCTCCAGCGCGGCAGGATATACCGACACCGGCTCACTGGCAAAAGAGCCGTAGCCCGCAGCGTCCGTCGCGATCACCTGATACTCGGCATAGTCCTCTGGCTGTACCGCTATACCTGTCTCAGTGGTTTGCTGCAGCGGCTTGCCGTTTTTAAGCACGGTGTAGTTCACCGCGCCTTCTACAGACTGCCAGCTATACCTGCCGTTGGCAAACGTAGCTGTGGGCGAGACAGGCGTTACGTGGTGGGCTACTTTGTTCTGTGTTCCTTTTTCTGATGAGGCATCACCCAGCACGATCTTTACGGTATGGGGGCCTGTGAGCGACGCAGGTATAGCAGCGCCTTCCAGTGGCTGTCCGTCCATTGTGATGCTGCGGATGCTGTTACCGAAGCCCTCCATCTGGATATCAAGCACGGCATTTCTATACCTGAAATTGGTCAGGCTGCGATTGCCTTTATAACTCTCCGGTACGAATGGTTTGAACACTAGCTGATCTGCCTGAAAATCCATACCGAAAAGCAGTTTGTAGGTCATGCCCAGGTAGCCGGCCACGCTCCACAATTGGCGGTCGGAGTTAACCTGCGTGCCTGCGTAGTCACCGTTGCTGGCCACGAAGTTTTCCTTGTTGGTGAGGAACAGCGCAGCAGGTCGGTAGATGGCGTTGAGGCTCTCCTCAGTGGCGGTTTCGTTACCAGCCTTAGCGGCGGCCAGTGTCCAGTAGGCCTGCACAAAAGGCCAGATGCCGTTGTTGTGGTAAGGCGGAATGTTCGGGATCTGCGGGAAAATGCTTGGTACGCCGAAGTCATAAACCGGGGTGTTGGCCACAACTCTTTTTGCTCTGTCGGCATCTGCTATACCAAACAACACTGTGAGTGCCTCACCCAATGCCTCGGCTCTTGGTGACAGCGACAGGTAGTTGCGACCATACAGGTACTGTCCGTAATAGCCTTTGTCTTCCTGCCACAGCTGCTGGTTTATACCTTGCTTAATGCTGTCAGCTACGTATCTATACCTGTCGGACGCCTGTTTGTCGTTTAGCATCATCGCCATCTGGCTTAGCAGCACATTAGCCTGATAGTGCACAGCGTTCGTGCCCAGGTTTCGCGAGGTATAAATATCAGCAGGTTGCATCCATTTCGGGTAGGTCTGATCACGCCAATCGAGGAAAGAGGACTCGCCCCGCATCAGGTTTGTCTTCTGGTCGAAGGCGTTGAGCAGATCATCTTCCATCGAGTTGCGGATGATCTCGTAGGATTCGCGCAGCCAGTTCTGGTCGCCGGTTACGGTGTAGATCTCCCAGGCGGCAGTGGCCCACACAATGCGGTCGGTCGAAACCGGGTAGGCCCCGCCTGTGCCGGTATCCTGAATGATGCGCTTGTTCTTCACTTTGCGCATCAGGCTTTTGCGGGCTATCTCTGGCTCAATGGCAGCCAAACCCAGTATCAGACTATAGCTGATGTCGCGGGTCCAGACGCCAGCCCATTCTTTACCGGTACGGAAAGTACCATCCTCCTCGATGTTCTTCACCACTTCCTCCAGCGTCATGTTGTAGAGTGCATCGGTCAGCACGTAGTCGGATTTGTACTGCGGATATTTGTCGATCGGCAGGCTCAGTTTCCAGTGGGAAGCCGTGAGTTTTTCTTCGCGGTGGGCATTCATGTTGAGCGTCACTTCATAGATGCCATCGCCGTCCGGGTCTTCCAGTTCCATCCCTTCGCGACTCGCCAGATTATCGAAATCCCAGGTGAGGGGTGAGGAGTTGCCGGCAATATAAACGCCTTTGAAATCGTCTTTGTATACCTTGCTGCCATTGTAGGCGGTGTAAAATCCCTGCTTCTCAAAGGCATTCAGCACGTCGCGCATATCCACCCGCACGGTAAGCGGTGTGTTCGGTGGCAGAAATGCCTTGGCTGGTGCCGGCTCAGTAGCCTTCAGCTGCTGCCCGAATTTAATAACAGGTGTTTCGCAACTTCCTCCTTCCTCGGCGAGGCATACGAACTGGTGGTCCATGCCAGACGGCATTTCGTTGTCTTTGCTGTTGATGCTGAACTTGAAGAGCACCTCTGGGGACTGGAATTCATTGGCCGGGCTTTGGTAGCTGGAGGTGATCTCGGTAGGGGATAGTGCCTGTGCTACGTAGTCACCTTGTACGACGCGGTCAGGGTAAATGCTATAGGCTTGGGATTGCCAGATTGCCTGTTCTGTGCTGACTGTTTCGGTGGTTGTACCGGTGTCTGGTTGCGGCGTTTTGCAGGCAGTTGCAGTTAGTACTGCTGCTAAGCTTGCTGCTTTTATGTAAGTGTATTTGGTCATTGGTTAATGTTAATGTGTTTTAGTTTCGCCTGGCCGGCGGGGCCTTACTTTTTTCCTTGATGAAAAAATCGAGGGCCCCTACCCCCAGTAAGCAAAAAAATCAAGACGCTCCAAACTCGCTGAACGCTCGAACAGTGGAGCGTCAAAGGGTGCACCTGGCACCAGTGTTTGCTGCGTAGGCTGCTGAGAGTTACTCCGCAATGCGTGCCAGCGGTCCGTCTAGACTATAACAGAAGCGACATGGCTTATACTTGTGAACCATTAAGGGCAGAAGTCCACATTTGAAGGCAGGGCTATTGAGTTCTTCGAAAACTATCCCCTTGAGGGGATTATAGGGGTATAAATTCGGTGCTAAATTGCCATTAGCGGACTTATTTACGATTCATCCGCAGCCTCAACACCCCTCTGCGCTCCCCTCAAGGGGAGAATCTACTAGAACTTAACGGCCCTACCTCTTGGGAGGGGCAGGGGTGGTTTAATTCTGCAGAAACACATTATGCTTCAGCAACCCCATTGTACCTGCAAATTAATAGGTACCTAAAGTCCCCCTTGGAAGGGGGCAGGGGGATGTAATCATTCCCAAACACTTTTCCTATTTTAGGGGTAGGGGTCCTCGGAAAAAGGACGAGTTAGGAGAGGTCAATCCCCACTTAGAAGGGAGCAGTTGCATTATGCAAATGAATCCTCGCCATTCTTTATCACCTTAAATATTCTTCCTACTCCTTCACCCCAAACTTATACACCGTCGTTTCACTGTACTTTTCGCCGGGCCTGATAATCGTCGAAGGGAAGCTCTCCTGATTCGGGGAATCGGGGTAGTGCTGCGCTTCTAGGCAAAGGCCGGCGTAGCGGTTGTAGGTTGTGTTGTTGTGACCTGTCAGGGTGCCGTCCAGGTGATAGGCCGTGTAGAACTGAATGCCGGGCTGTGTCGTGTGTACTTCCATGACGCGGCCTGTACTTGGGTCTTCTACAGTGGCAGCGTGTACCAGTTTATTGCCTCCATTCCTTACAGCGTAGTTCAGGTCATATCCATAGCCTTGCAGATTCTCGATGCGGTCACCCACTCGCTGCGGTGTGGTAAAATCGTAAGGCGTTCCTTTCACAGAAGCCAGCTCTCCGGTAGGTATAAGCGTTTCGTCGGTGGCCGTAAACTGATCAGCATTGATCGTGACGATGTGGTTGAGAATGTCCTTTTCCTTGCCCGCGCTCAGGTTGAAATAGCTGTGGTTCGTCAGGTTGACTGGCGTGGCTTTGTCGGTGGTGGCTTCGTAATCGATCTTGAGGGCGTTGAAGCCTGTCAGAGTATAAGTGACCACTACCGTTAGATTGCCCGGATAGCCTTCTTCTCCGTCTGTGCTCACGTAGGTCAAGCGTATGGCATTTTGCTTCTGCAATGGCTCTGCCTGCCATACAACTCTGTCGAATCCGGTAATGCCGCCGTGCAGGTGGTTGGGGGCGTTGTTCACAGCCAGGGTGTACTCTTCGCCATCTAAAGTGAATCTGCCTTTGGCGATGCGGTTGGCGTAGCGGCCCACAATGCCACCGAAATGCGGATCGTTGGGCACATAGCCATCTACATTGTCAAACCCAAGCGCTACTTCACCCAGGTTGCCATCTCGATCAGGCGTTTGAATAGACGTCACGATTGCGCCATAATTGGTGATTTTCACGGTCATGCCACTGTCGTTGGTCAGGGTATAGAGCTGTACTTCCTGCCCATCGGGGGCGGTGCCGAAAGGTTCTGATTTTATTTCCATCATACTTGTCTGTTCTGTACTGTTGGTTTGCTCTGTCTGACTGTCGTTGCCCGAACAGCCCATCAGACAGGCGGTGCTCAGACTTCCGAAAAGAGTTAGCATCAGAAAGGTACGGCGGCCGTTATATTTTTGCATATTCTTTTTGCTGTTCGTCTTTTATTTGCTGAGAATGATAGAGCTATAAGCAGGCAGTTGTACTGTGCTGCCATTTAATTTCGCAGCATTGTGCTGATGTACCATTTTACTATGCTCCTGCAGACTGGCGGGTAGGGTAACACTCGTGGTTTTATCGGATAGGTTGTGCAGTACGAGCAGCGACTCATCGGGCATGGTACGGATAAACGCGCTCACGGCCCGGTTGTTCAGGCTCACCGGCTCCAGGTCGCCATGTGTGAGTGCTTTGCTGCTGTTGCGCAACTGGATGTAGGCTTTGTAGTGGTTCAGGAGCGAGTTTGGATCCTGCGCCTGCTGCGCCATTGGCCTAACGTTCTGCTCAGTGCTGTACTCGGGCGTCACCCAGGAAGCGCGGCAATCGTCGTTTGCTTTTGTGTCCCACAGGAACGGCTCCCGTATCTGCTCATCCGGCTTCTTGCCCTGCATCCCGATCTCCTCACCATAGTACACATAAGGAGCGCCCGGCAATGTAAATAGCAATGCAGCCGCTACCTTGGCTTTGTTCAGGTCACCGTTCACCTCACTCATAATGCGGTTCTGATCGTGGTTGCTCAGGATGGTAGCGTCTACAAAATTCGGATTCACCTGCTGATAGGTGTTGATGATGCGGTCATGGTGGATCGCCAGCGAGTCGCCGTTTCCTGTTTTCAGGGCGTCAAGTATTTTCCAGCTCATCTCGAAGTTGAAGAGAGCGGGAAGGCCTTTGGTATAAGGAGCCACGACATCAGCCTCGGCCCATACCTCACCTACCAGGTATACATCCGGTTTCACTTTCTGCATCTCGGCTCTGAACTCCTCCCAGAAAGCGTGATTATCGGCCGGTCTGTCATCCGGGAAAATGTGGCGCGCCGCATCGAGTCGGAAGCCATCCACACCCACTTCCTCCAGCCAGTAGCGACCGATCTTATACACTTCCTGGCGCACCTTCGGATTGTCGAAATTGAGGTCAGGCATACCACCCCAGAAGTAACCAAAGTATTTGTAATCGCTGCCTTTCACCTCATGCCACTGGTGCACGTTGTGCGAGTCATCGCCAGTGGTTTTGCCCTCGCCTTTGGTCTGCGGATCGTCTTTGTGCGCCCATACATAGTAGTCGCGGTAAGGACTGTTCTCGTCCTTGGCAGACTCTACAAACCAGGGATGCTGATTGCTCGAGTGGTTCACCACAAAGTCAATTACGACCTTAATGTTGCGCTTGTGCGCCTCCTCCAGAAAGGTTTTGAAATCTTCCATGGTCCCGTAATCGGGGTGAATGCCAGTATAGTCGGTTACGTCGTATTTGTGGTAGGTAGGCGATGGACTCATCGGCATCAGCCAAATGCCTTCTATACCTAGCTCAGCCAGATAATCTAGTTTGGAAGTCATGCCTTTGATATCGCCGATGCCGTCGTTGTCCGAGTCGCAGAAGGACTGCACAAAGATTTCGTAGCTCACACCATGAGGCCATTCATTGGCAGTAGCAACAGGCTGACTATCCGGTTGGTTTGTCGAGCTGCAGCCCGTCGCCAGGTATAGCGCAGGTATAAGCAGCAGGTGATGCAGGTTTAGTTTTTTCATGGTTGTTTGTTTTGAGGTAGAAAAAGGCCTCCACAGAACCGAGATGCTGAGGAGGCCAAATCAATTAAAAGCCGACTGTAAATCTCCCGTTATCATTCCGCACCACCATGCTGCGTACACCATACCCAATTCTTGGATTAGCAGTACCCTGCGGATCGAAGCGGGAAACCGGGTCGATGAACGAAGCAAAGTCTTCCTGCACCGTGGCACGCTTGCCGTTGAACTGGAATCTGGTCTTCGCATCGAAGCCATGCAGCATCACCTTCACGTGGTTGAACTTGGTTTTGAAATTTCCTTCCACATCGCCAAAGGTGATAGTCTTGCGGCGCGGATCGTAGGTGATGGTGCGTTTGTAAAAAGCACCTTTCTGGTAGTCGTAGCTCTCGCCGTCGTCTTCATAGTACACAAAGCTGTTGGCCACATCGCCGCGATACACATGTATGGTCAGGGTGTCGGTCGGGGTTTCGCCCATGTGCTGCACCAGCGACTGCATCGGGATGATGCTGCTTTCCTTCACATAGATCGGCAGTTTGTTGTACTGCACCCCGATCATCTCCTCTCGGTTGCCCTGCTTCACTTCGCCTGTCCAGAGGTCGTACCACTTACCGCGCGGGAAGTATACCTTGCCATAGTTCTTCGTGCTCTCAAACGGCATGATCAGGAAGGCTTTCCCGAACTGGTACTGCGATTCAAACTCACCGTTGTATACCTGCGGATCATGGGTATAGTCAATGGCCAACGTGCGCATCAGCGGCTGTCCGGACTGCGTAGATTCGTACATGTTGGAGTAGATGTACGGCATCAGGCGGTAGCGCAGGCTAATGAAGTTACGGGCAATCTCGGTTACCTCTTCGCCAAAAGCCCAGGGTTCGGCAGAGCGGGTGTTCACGCCGGTGTGGTTACGGAAGTAAGGGGTGAAGGCACCTAACTGAATCCAGCGGGCAAACAGACCAACCGGTGCATTGCCGGTAAAGCCACCAATATCCATGGCTGAGAAAGAAACGCCAGTTACACCGAGGCTGTTAAGCAGGCGTATACCTAGCAGCATGTGGCTGTCTTCGGCGCGATTGTCGCCTGTCCAGATGGCTGAGTAGCGTTGCGAACCCGAGTAGCCGGCACGTGACAGAATAAACGGACGCTTGTTGGGCATGTGCTGGCGGGCACCTTCGTAGCTGGCGCGGGCCATTTGCAGGCCGTATACGTTGCGACCTTCTTTGTGTGTGGTGATGTTGCCCTCAAAATTGAAGAGCACATTGTTAGGCATTTTCTGACCCCAGGTGGCGATCTCGTTCATGTCGTTCCAGAAACCATCCACATTGGTGTCGGCAAAGAACTTAATCTCCTTTTTCCACCACTCACGGCCTTTTTCGCCCGTGAAATCCGGGAAGTGCGTCCAGCCTGGCCATACCTCGCCGGCATAGTATTTTCCGTCCGGGTACTTCAGGAATACATCCTCTTTCACGCCACGTTCATAAGCACCGTAGCCTTCTTCGATCTTAATGCCCGGGTCCACGATCACAGTCGTTCTAAAGCCCATATCCTTGAGCTTTTTGTTCATAGCAGCAGGATCAGGAAAGCGTGACTTATCCCAGGTGAAAAGCTTGTAGGCATCCATGTAGTGAATATCCAGTGTGATGCCGTCGGCAGGTATACGCTTCTCGCGCAGGGTCTGGGCGATGCGGAAAACCTCCGTTTCCGGGTAGTAGGAGTAGCGGTTTTGCTGGTAGCCTAAGCTCCAAAGCGGCGGCAGCTCCATGCGGCCGGTCAGGAAGGTATAGCTACCAATGATGTCGGCCAATTTGGTGTGGTAAAAGAAGTAATAATCCATCTCGCCACCCTGCGCTCCAAAAGAAGAGAAGCGGTCGTTGCTGGCACCGAAGTTGAAATCACTCTGGTAACTGTTGTCGAAGAAAATGCCGTAGTTGAGACCGTTGTGAATGCCGATGTAAAAAGGGAAAGTGGTGTACAGCGGGTCCTGATTAGTGGTGTAAGCGTAGGCATCGGTGTTCCAGTTGGTATAGCCGCTGCCACGTCTGTCAAGGCCGCCGGTTTTCTCACCTAATCCGATGAAGCGCTCACCCTTCTGCATCTTTTTGTAGGTGGTCACTTCCTCTCCAATCCACGACGTAGTCAGTCCTTCTTCGTCCTGGTTGATCACCTTGCCGTCGCGGGTCAGGAAAGCTACCGAGAACGGGTTCTTGGTGATGCGGGCCTGCAGCGAGTCAGTCACGATCGACACTTCTTTATCGTTCTGCGTGATGTTCACTTTGGTTTGCTGCGGCTGCGTGACCACGGCATAGGAAAAGTCTTTGCCAAGTGGCTGCTTGTCCATGCGCACACGCACCACGGTTGGGGTATAGACCGTCACTTCCACGTGGTTGTTACGGTCGGTGGTCAGATTTACTTTCTGACCGGAGATGCTGACATTGTTCACGGAGCCGACTTCTCTGATCGGGCTGTTCTGCGCCTGAGATGGCAGGTACAGCACTGAAGTCAGCAGGAGGGAGGCTAGTGCTTTGTAGAAAATCTTCATGGAGGGAGATTTTTGCTGAAAGGTTGAAAACAAAAGGTCTGTATATAACAAACCCGGCCAAGCGGAGTAGCCTGCCGGGTTTGCTTAGTTTAAAGGTGCAGTTCGCAGCAGTATGCTTTGGTTAAGTCTGTGCGCGAGCTTCGCATCTTAAAGCTTGATCAAGGAGTAGGTATAGTTACCCGGATTAGCCAGATTCAAAACTACTTCATACTGTCCGGCCTCTTCCACCTGAATGTTGGCTCCGCCATACTCCAGACTGGCGTCGGCATTGTCATCACCAAAGTTGATGTCCCAGGCGTCATTGGCTCTGAACTTGATCTCACCCACTGAGAGGTTAAGCGTGGCTTTCCATACCTGCTCGGTAGCATCGTAGGTCATGTTCTGGTCATTATCCCAGCTGCCGGTCGCGTCACCTATTACACCCCATGTTGTACGGATGGCTTCCCAGGTCATCTGGTTAGTGTTTGCCTTAAGCAAATAATAGCCTGTGCCGTTCACAACTAAATTGTCTCCTTTTTCTGTCAGCGTGCCTTTGTTGCCGCTGCTGGTTCCTCCAAAGTCATTGTCCCAGTTAGGCTCCGGCGTAAACTTGAAGTTTGTCTCCGTCTCCGGGAAGTTCACAAACCCTTCATACACACCGTTATCATTCACAGACGATACCTTTGGTGCCTCGCCTGGGTTCCAGCCCTGATGACTGCCCGGCACCCAAAGCGACACGTACTCGATGATGTCGAGGAACGGGGTTACGTTGAAAGAAATTACGTTAGAATAAGCCGGTGTTACACTCTCTGCCACAGAAGATCGGACACGTGCCTGTATAGTGCCTTCGTTGTTTGGTGCCAGACCCAGCTGCGTGGCCAGGGTGTTCAGCTCCGCTACGGTCAAGGTTCTGCTTGTCGTACCTGGTGTTGCTTCTATTTCTCTGGCAGCCTCAAAGTCACCGCCTTCTGCAATAAACTGCAGGGTATAGGTAACAGCTGCCTGGTAGCCGTAATCAGCGGCTGTCCAGTTCATGGTAATCGCATCTTCCCCCTTTGTTTCTGCTGTCAGCTCCACGCTGCTTTCAGTGGCAGCAAGGGTAGGGACAGCACCAGGGCGCAGTACCAGCCGCTCTTCGTCTTTCTCGCAAGAGAACAGCACCAGCGACATAAGGCACAGGGTAAATAATTTATTTATCGCGCTTTTCATATTTGATGATTTCAAAATGTGATGTATCTATCCGGAAGCTGACCGCAGTAGAGATCAGCTTCCGGTCTGTTCAGATTATCGTGTATAGCCCGGGTTTTGTGTCAGGTTCGGGTTGGCGGTCAGGTCCGTGCTTGGGATTGGGTACAGTCTGCGGAATTCCTCCACGCCTCTGCCCTCCGGAACGGCACCTTTCCATGGCCACACATAAGTAGCAGAAGTGAATCTGTTGAAGCGGATCAGGTCTGTTCTGCGGTGACCTTCCCATTTCAGTTCACGGGCACGCTCGTTGATAATGAAGTCCAGCGTTAACTGTCCCTGGCTGATTGCACCACCATTGCCTCTCACATTGCCAGCTGCATCGGTATAAGCACGACGGCGCAGTTGGTTCACGTAGTCCAGCGCATCAGCAGCAGATCCGCCACCGCCACGCAGTACAGCCTCAGCATACATCAGGTATACATCTGCCAGACGGAACATCGGGAAGTCTGTATCCGGGTGGTTGCCGCTTGGGTCAGAACCTGCCTGGCCAGCTCTGTTCACGTTTTTGAATTTCGTGATCGGGTAGCCGTCAGTGAAAGTGAAAATGTCAGCGATCTCCAGGTTCTGTCCATCGGTATGGAACATGGCACGCTCATCCGGTGTGGCATTGGTGCTCGGGAAAAGCTCCACAATATTCTTAGTAGTGCGCAGACCGCCCCAGCCGCCGTTGATACCAAATGCAGCTGCGTTCATGTTGCCGCCCACTGGTGCGTGTACCAGGTAGGTCATACCGCCCCATGTCGTAGTGCGCAGACCGTCAAACGTGATCGGGAAAATGATCTCACTTGAGGTATTATTATCGGCCAGGAACAGGTGGTTATACTCTGCCTCCAATTGGTAACGTCCCGAATCAATCACGCGGCGGGAGTAGGTTACGGCATCGGCATAGCGGCCCTGGCCGGTGTATACCTCTGCATTCAGGTATAGCTTTGAAAGCAGCGTCCAGGCAGCGGCTTTGTCGGCTCTGCCGTATTCAAATCCGGGTTCGCCCAGTTCACTTTCTATGGCCAGCAGTTCGCTCTCCACATAGCTGAACAGATCGGCACGCGTGGTCTGCTCCGGGAAGAAAGAGCCTACGCGGTCCTGCTCTGTCACGAAAGGCACGTTGCCATACAGGTCAAGCGCATGCCAGTAGCTCAGGGCGCGCAGGAAGCGGGCCTCAGCACGGTAGCGTCTCGCTTCCTCAAGGTTAGCGCCCGTGATGCCACGCTCGCTCAACTGGGCATCCTGCGTTTCGCGGATGAACTCGTTTGTAAGCGATACCTGGTAGAAGATACGGTTATAAAGCGCACGCAGGAATTCGTTGGCAGGTGTCCAGTCCATATCATGGAGGTCACGCAGGTTGCCGTCGTTCCAGGCGATGATCGCCTCGTCAGTCGACAGTTCCTGTGCCTGCCAGTACTGACGCAGGTAGTTCGAGAAGCCCTCGTCGATACCGCTGATGTCAGGCCGGCCGGCAGGACCCTGCTGGCCTGTTACAGCATAACCGGCGTACATTTTAGCCAGGATGCTCTTGTAGTTAGCGAAGTCTCGGTACACGTTGGCCGACACTACATCGTACTTTGGCTCTATGTCCAGACTGTGGTCGCAGGAAGCAGCTGACAGGGAAAGGACGCCTGCCAGTGCTATGTTTCTTATGTTTCTGAAATTCAGAGTTTTCATGGTTGGATGAATTAAAGATTAACAGTCAGACCTAAGGTATAAACACGCGGCCTAGGGTAAAAGTTATTGTCTATACCGCTGGCAATCTCAGGATCAAGACCGTTGTATTTAGTGATCACAAACAGGTTCTGGATGTTGGCATTTACACGCAGATTTGCTTTCTCGTTGAAGATGCGGCCCACGTTGTAACCCAGGTTGATGTTCTCCATGCGCAGGAACGAGGCATTCTCCATGTAATAGTCAGAGAACAGCTGGTAGTTCATGAAGTTGGTCTCCAGTACGTTTGGTGACACGTTGGTCAGGTAGCCCGGGAACATGAAGGAACGGTAAGCGCCGTTGTTCGAATACACGTTGTTATACATGTAGTTGCCCACGCTGCCACGCATCACCATGCCGAAGTCAAAGTTACCGTAAGTCAGGTTAGTGTTGAAGCCCAGGAAGAAATCAGGCTCCGGCTTCTTGTAACGGTAGCGGTCCGCTTCGCTGATCACGCCGTCCTCGTTCAGGTCGGCATACAGACCTTCAATTGGGTTGCCCTGCTCGTCGTATACCTGCTTGTATACATAGAATACATCCGGTGCGTAACCTACCGTTCTGATCTGGATGTTGTTACCCACACCACCGGCAATACCACCTACAGGGTAGCCTTCAAAGTTAGGGTCTTCGATCATGCTCAGGTTCGTGATCTCACGCTTTTGGTAAGTACCGTTGATGCCGATGGTCCAGTTCAGTTTTTCGTTGTCGATCGCCACATAGTTCAAAGCAGCTTCCAGACCTCTTGTTTCCAGGTTACCCACGTTGGTGATCAGTTCGTTCACCAGGTTGGTGCCGGCCGGAATCGATACGAGGGCAAGCAGGTCACGCGTGTCTTTGAAGAAGTAGTCGAGGCTACCATTCACTCTGTTGTTAGCAAATCCGAAGTCTATACCTGCGTTGTAAGTGGTCGTTTCTTCCCACTTAATGTTCGCATCGTAGCCTTCCGGACGAAGCAGGTTGAGGAACTGGTTGCCGAACTGATACTGCGCTGTGTTGTCGCTTATGGTATAGCGTGCCAGGTATGGGAAGAAAGGACCAATGTCCTGCTGACCGGTCACACCCACGCCTAATCTCAGCTTCAGTTCAGACACAGCCGGAGAGTTTCTCAGGAAAGCCTCTTCGTTGATTCTCCAGGCCAGGGCCAGAGCAGGGAAGGTACCCCAACGCACATCATCGCTGAAGCGGGACGTACCGTCACGGCGCACTGTAGCTGTCAGGATATAGCGGTCGAGGAGCACATAGTTCAGTCGGCCGAAGTAAGATTTAAGACGGTAAATATCATTCACCGGAAGTCCTGGCTCCAGATCGTTGAGCGGTGTGCCTTCAGCATCTGTTGGGATAAACTGCGGGCTTTCGTTTTCAAACTCCTGGAACGAGTAACCGGCTGTCGCGTCGATGCGGCTGTTGATGCCAGTCAGGTCTTTCACATAGTTCAGGTAGAAGTCAACCAGGCTGTTTTTCTTCTCCTGCTCGTACTGCGTTCTTCTACCGTTGTTTGGAGCTTCCGGAGCAAAATCTGCTGGATAGAAAGTAGAGCCGTTGCTGTTAGAGCGGTCAAAGCCCAGGTTCAGGTTGGCTCGCAGGTCAGGCAGGAAGTGGAGTTTGTAGTCCAGCTGCACGTTACCGATGTGGCGTTTTACTTCGCCGCGGTCGTCGCGCTGCTCCAGCATACTTATCGGGTTGCGGGTAGCCAGTGGGTTATAGCGTCCGTTGGCATCCAGCCATTGGAAGTAACCGCCAAACTGGTCGCTGCCAGACATGATAGGCTGCGTCGGGTCCATGGCTACGGCTGCTCCAATGGCACCTTCGTCAGCAAATTTGCTCTGGGTCATGGCGCCCTTGTAGTTCAGGTTCACTGTCAGGTGGTCATCCAAAAAGCGTGGGCTTAAGTTCACGCCGATAGAGCCACGCTCAAAGTTACCGGTACGCAGCACACCATCCTGGTTCAGGTAACCCAAGGAAACACGGTAAGGCAGTACGCCTACTGCGCCACTTACGCTTAGGTTATTGTCTGTGGTATAGGCTGTTTGGTAAATCTGGTCCTGCCAGTCTGTGTTGGCATTGCCAAGCAGTGCGATCTGAGAAGGTGTACCCTGCTCGTTCACTACCCGGCGGAATTCATCAGCTGACAATACGTCCACCGTTTGGCCCACTTTGGAAAGGGAGTGCTGTGTTGTAAACGTAACACCTAGCTTCTGGCCGGCTGTGCCTTTCTTCGTGGTGATGATGATCACACCGTTCGAAGCGCGTGAACCGTAGATGGCCGTAGCCGAGGCATCTTTCAGGATGTTGAAGGTCTCAATATCATTTGGATTGAGGAAGCTAAGCGGATTAGCTGCTCCTGATACCCCGGAGTTATCAATCGGCACCCCGTCGATCACGATAAGCGGATCGTTGTTTGCATTGAGGGAGCCACCACCACGAATACGGATACGGCTACCGGAGCCTGGCGCACCGCCGTTTGGAGTGATCTGCACACCAGCTACTTTACCCTGTATCAATTGCTCAGGTGTCGTGATCTGGCCCTGCACAAAGTCCTCAGAAGTTACCTGTGTTACAGCACCCGAAATATCGGTTTTACGCTGGGTACCATAACCAACCACGACTACTTCCTGCAGCGCCTGCGCGTCGGTGCGCATGGTCACATTCACCGTAGACTGATTGTTGATGGCTACTTCCTGTGTGGTATAACCGATGAAGGAAAACACAAGCGAACCACCTGATGCCGGCACAGGCAGGGTGAACTCGCCGTTTGCGTTGGTAGAAGTGCCGCGGGTGGTACCTTTGAGCACAACGGTTACACCTGGCAGTGTATCGCCGTTTTCGTCCACTACGCGGCCACTCACAGTTACATCCTGTCGCACTTCAGTGCGGGGCTTGGCTACGACGGTAGTTGCGGTGGCTGCGGCAGGACGTGCTTTCGAGATGATGTACACGCCTTTTACTTTTTTATAAGCCAGGTTATTGCTAGCCAGGGTAGTGCCCAGGAACTCGTCCACGTTCTGTACGCCGTTCTTTTGCTCCGGCACGATCAGTTGCAGGTCGTCGGCCAGACTTGCCTGGTAAGAGAACTGTATACCGTGCGAATCTTTCAGCTCGCTGAGCAAATCCTTAAGTGACTTGCCCGTCAGGGCCTGTCCGGCGTTATGGTTCACTGCAAGGTTCGGACCTGGGCCCGGATAACCCTGAGCGGTCCCCGGTACCTGGAAGCAGCACAGCGCTACTGCCAGACCCAAGGATCGTAGTCTCTTGGTAGATTTATTTGACATAGATATGAGGTTAATTTATAGTGAGCTTATGTATATAGTTTTCTCTTTTTGGGTCACCTTCAGGTCAAAGGTCTCTGCCAGCGTGTTGACAATGTCTTCCGGGCCTTTTACTTCCAGGAAAGCAGTGACACGCTGCTCTGAGAGGGCCTGGCTGCTAAACTCCACTCTGTAGCCATACTGTTGCTCCACGAGTGTGCCTACTTCACGCAGGGTATAGTTGTCGAAGTATACCTTGTTATGCTGCCAGGCAGTGTACAGTTCCGGATCTACACGCCGATGGCTAAAGCCGTGCGCTGCAGATACTGTTATAAGATCGCCGGGTTGCATCTCCAGCTGTTTTGTTTCGCCATGTAGTGTGGTGCTCAGGTTCACTTTGCCGCTGGCCAGTACAACGCGGTCTTCCTGATCGCGGTCGTATACGTTAAATTCCGTTCCCAGTACATTTATTTCAGTGCCTTTGCTGGTTGTTACGATAAACTGCTGTCTGTTAGCCTGCTGTGTTACCGAGAAAAAAGCCTCGCCGCGCATCTGTACGGTTCGGGGTTCATCATCCTTCCATTTTTCAGGAATAGTTATACTTGAGTTTGCGTTAAGTACTATTACGGATTTGTCAGAAAGTTGGATAATTCGCTTCTCGCCATAGGTGGTGGCGTAAGTCACCGGTTCGGACCTTTGGAGGGTGAAAAACAGGGTGGTAACGGCCAGCAAAACGACGATAACAGCCGCTGCAGACAGCCAGGTTGCGCGGCTGTGGCCCCAGAGGGAGAACACGCGCCCGCTGTCATTTCCATTTTCCCGGTCCTGCTGCATGGCTTTCTGCAACTGCTCCCACACCAACGCTGCATCTTCATCACAGCTGTGGTCAGCGACCTGCTCCTGCGAGAGCAACAGCACCAAACGACGCGCCTCAGCCAGTTCCTGCGCCTTTTCAGGATACTGCTCCGCTACCTGTGTCCAGTGCAAGGTGCTTTTTTGCGTAGGGTATTTTACCCATTGTATAAAGTCATGGTCAGCTGCCAGTTCAGTTGCAGTAGCTGTTGCGTAGTTCATGTTAGGCGTTTATTTGATGCGGTTTCAGCGTTTAGGTGCGCTCTATATACAATAGCCTGCTACTCGTGATATTATCCCTTCCGTGAGCGAAAAAAAATAAAAATAAATTCTAAATGTTTGTGAGTAAGAGAGATAGCTTGTCTTAAAAGAAAAGTGTGAGGAGCAGGAAGGTGCTGTTCTGCAGCAGTTGCTGCAGGCGGGCTATGGCTTTATAGGTAGTCTTGTACACGGAGTCCTGCCCAATGTCCATGATAGCTGCAATCTCCTCGTACTTGAGGTTGGCGTAGTACTTCAGAAAGATGACTTCCCGCTGCCTGGCCGGGAGCTGTGAGAGCAGCTCTGAGATTCGCTCGCGTGTCAGTTCTGCCGTCTGCAGTTGGATCAGGGTCTGCTCGTGGGAGTCCTCAAGCTCGAAGTGGTAGTTTTCGGGTAGGGGGTCGTGCAGTCTGGCGCGGTTGTTTTTTTTGATGATCTCGTTGCGGATGGATTTGAGGAGGTAATGCTGCACATTGGCAGGGTTACCGATAGATTCACGGCTTTTCCAGAGCGAAAAAAACACCTGTTGCAGACAATCGCGTATAAGCTCCTTGTCAGGCGTGATCCGGTTGCCGTAGCGCAGCATGATGGGAGCAAAATGACGGTACAGCAGCGAAAAGTCGTCTTCGCTTCCTGCTTTAAACCTACTCCAAACTTCCTGCTCGTCCATGCGCGATTGCACCGTTTTTGAAACGGAGTACAACAATTATATTAGAATTTAATCGAAAATCATACCTTTAAGCTCTGAAAAATATACAAACTTATCTAGTGTTATAACACTAAAGCCAGGACTAAGGCATATTTTCAGGGAAATGTGAGAACTGTCTCTTGTGTCTCGTGTCTGCTGCTATACTTCTGAATTCCTTTTATCTATAATATCCCCTTTATGGCAAACCAATACCTCTACCGCTTTGTGGTGCTTTTTGTTTTCCTGTCCGGTATAGCCTGGCGGGTACAAGCGCAGGCCGTGCAAACTATACCTGAGTTTCCTAATGGCGACCAGGAGATCACCCTCATATTCGACGTGAAACAGTCCAAAGATGGCCGTGCCACCGGACTGCTGAACAAGATGGACGATGTATACCTGTGGTCAGGCGCAGGAACAGTAGGCTCGACGGATGCTTTTCAGTATCAGCCAGCCGGGCAAACGAATTTCAACCAGCCTTTCAATCCGGGCAAGATGACCTCACTCGGGAACGACCGCTGGCAGATCAAACTTACGCCCCGAACCTACTTTGGAGTGCCTGCTGGTCAGACCATCGATAAGCTGGGACTACTGCTTAAAAACGGCAACGGCACTGCTCAGACCGAAGACTTTATCATCCAGATCTATGACGGAAGCCTGCAGATAGCCTTGCGCGAACCTGAGCAGCGAAACTTCTTCGTCGATGCCAACAGTGCTATACCTGTGCGCGCTGTCATATCGTCGAAAGCCAATGTAACGGTAAAGCTTGACAATATGGTCGTGTATAGCGCCAGCGATGCCGACGAAGTGCAAACCAGTATCAGTGCGGGCAATCAGGCCGGTGTGCAGCGCACTGTAACCGTAGAAGCAAAGCTGGGTGACGCCACAGCCACAGAAAGCTTTACCTTCCGTGTGAAGCCACAACCAACGGTCGCAGCGCTGCCGGCAGGTATGCGGGATGGGGTGAATTATACCAGCGCGACAAGCGCCGTGCTGGTGCTCTATGCGCCGTTTAAGAGTTTCGTGTATGCCATAGGAGAGTTTAACAATTGGGAGAGCTCGCCGGAATACCTGATGAAGCGCACGCCTGACGGCAACCGCTACTGGATCGAGCTGAATAATTTGCCGGCAGGAGCAGAGGTGGCTTACCAGTACCTGGTGGATGGCACTCTGGCCGTGGCCGACCCTTACACTGAAAAAATACTGGACCCGGCTATGGACCAGTACATACCTGCCAGCACTTACCCTAACCTGAAAGCCTATCCCGAGAGAGCGGAAGGAATCGTATCGATCCTGCAGACAAACCAGCAAAGCTATACCTGGAAAGTAACAGACTTCCAGCGGCCTGACCCGGAGAATCTGGTAATCTATGAACTGCACGTGCGCGACTTCATTGCAGCCCGCAACTACCAAACCCTGACCGACACCCTGACCTACCTCAAAAGACTCGGCATAAACGCTATTGAGTTGATGCCAGTCATGGAGTTCTCCGGTAACGATTCCTGGGGCTACAATCCGATCTTCTTTTTTGCGCCTGACAAAGCCTATGGTACCAAAAACGACCTGAAAGCTTTCATTGACAAGGCGCATGAAATGGGTATTGCTGTGATACTGGACATTGTGCTCAACCAGGCCGATTACGAATACCCCTATGTGAAAATGTACTGGGACGGCAACCAACCTGCTGCCAACAATCCGTTTTTTAACCAGCGTGCTACGCATCCTTTCAGTGTGTTCTTCGACTTCAACCATGAGAGCGATGCCACCAAAGCCCTGGTGGAGCGTGTGAACCGTCACTGGATAGAAGAGTATAACATCGACGGTTACCGCTTTGACCTGTCGAAAGGCTTTACGCAGACCAACACTGGCGAGAATGTAAATGCCTGGAGTACCTATGATGCCAGCCGCGTCGCCACCTGGAAGCGCATTTACAACGAGATCAGGAGCTATGATGAAACGGCTTACGTCATACTGGAGCACTTTGCCGATAACCAGGAGGAGAAGGAGCTTTCCAATTACGGCATGATGTTCTGGGGCAATCACAACCACGATTACCGCAATATGGCCAAAGGGGTACAAGCCAACCCGCAGGGCATCTCCTATAAAAACCGCTCCTGGGAAAACCCATACCTGATCGGGTATATGGAAAGTCATGATGAGGAGCGGATCATGTATGACGTGCTCACCAATGGCAACCGAAATGGCAATTATAACACCCGCACCCTGAGCACCGCTCTTGACAGAGCCAAACTGGCGGCTGCTTTCTTTCTACCTATACCTGGACCGAAGATGATCTGGCAGTTTGGAGAGCTGGGCTATGAGGTGCCAATTGATCAGAACGGACGTACCGGTCAAAAACCGATCCGCTGGGAGTATCAGCAGCAGCCTGAACGCCAGAAGCTCTACCAGGTATACGCCGAACTGATTAAGCTGAAACTGAATGAACCGGCTTTCAGCACCGACGATTTTGACCTGCAGCTGAATGGTCACGTAAAGCGCATCTCCCTTTTTCACGAGGACATGCGTGTATTCATAGTCGGTAACTTTGATGTGAAGGTACAGCCGGTCAATGCTAATTTCCCGATCGCCGGGGTGTGGTATGACTACTTTACAGGCAGAGAAAATAACATCACAGATCCCGGGCAGGTGATGGAACTGCAGCCTGGCGAATTTCACATTTATACCACCAAAAAGCTGGAAACACCGCAGCCAGGCCTGGTGCCGTGGCAGGGACTGGTGCTATCAGCAGAGGAGGAATTGGCTGAAAGAGGCCTAAGCGTATACCCGAACCCCATGCAGGAAGCCACTGTGCTGCACCTGGAAGGCGACTACCGCGGACCCGTACAAGTGCAGCTAGTGGATATGACCGGTCGCCAATTGCAGCAGGTTCGTTTCCTAAAGCATCAGCATAGCCACCAGGAGCAGATGAGGCTACAGCGTGTGCCTGCCGGTGTATACTACATGCAGGTAGAGCAAGGCGGTAAAAAGTCGGTGCACAAACTGCTGAAAGTACAAAACTAACCCAGGCTGTGTACACCTGACAGCTACAGCTTTGACCAAAATAAAACGCTCTGCTTCATGATGTGAAGCAGAGCGTTTTTTTATACCTGCGTTTTAGGCTTATTTTCTTACCACTTTGATCATCGTGCCGGCTGGCACCTGGTCATTTAATTGCATGCCGTTTAGCACAGCCAACTCATTGTGGCGGGCGTCGGGCATGTTGTTGCTGCGCAAGGCCTGGGCCAGTGTAGTGGCTTTCGACACGGTTACAATGCTGATGCGCTCCGGCTGTCGGTTCAACTTATCAGGGTCTGACAATTCACGGAAGCTTTGCATACTGCTGCTGAATTGCTGAAAATATGTGTTGAAATTCTGAGCCGTCGTGATTCCCATCAGGCTGTAAATATTGCCCCCATACTGTATAAAGTAGGTGAGCGTGCGCAAAGGCTGCTGTTGCTGTTGTTGCTGTTGCTGCGGAGCAGGATCGGCTACTACCGCGAGGGCTGGTAGTCCGTTCACAGTTACTTCCTTGCTTTCCACGGGCTGCAAATTATAGTTCTGCAGTGTTTGTTGAGCAGCTTCCGTTGGGTTGTTGCCAGGAGCAAGGGTAAGTACCATCACGGCGCTTCCGTCCTTAGGGCCCATCTGTACCTGCTGCGGGGAATTCTGGTAGCCCCAGTTGGCTGGCATGTTGTACTGGAACTTCAGCACAGGATGATAGAATACGTTGTTCTCCACAAAGCCCTGTTTGGGGTCTTCTCCGTAGATAAGCCCGTCAATCATTTTGAGGTAATTGTTGCGGTTAACCTGGGCATTGGTCAGGTTCTGCTTCTTCTTTTCCTCTGCTGCCAGTTGGTGTACCGTGTTGTAACGGTCGCCCGGGTCAGGGTGAGAGGAGAGGAAGGATGGCAGCGCTTGTCCGCTTTCTTCCTGCTTGCGCTGCAGTGTGGTGAAGAAGTCGGCCATTTCAGAAGCGTCGTAGCCGATCTTAGTCGAGTATTCCACACCCAGTCGGTCTGACTCACGCTCCGCATCACGACCGTACTTGAGCATCAATAGCCCGAGTCCCTGCGAAACCTCCTGGCCGTATTGCGCTACCGTAGGCGACAGGATCATGCCGAGCAGCAGGCCGCCCTGTGCGAGGATAGACTTACTTTGTTGCTGGGCGGAGTGGCGTGCAGTGATATGCCCGATCTCGTGACCAAGCACCCCCGCAAACTGCGCCTCGTTGTTGAAATGCGCCATGATGCCACGCGTGAAGTACACGTAGCCACCCGGCACAGCAAAGGCGTTGATTACGGGCGAGTCTACTATTTTGAATTCGTAGTTGAGGTTGCTGCGGTGGGATATTTTGGCCATTTGCTGGCCTTTCTCGCTGATGAAGCGCTGCAGAGCCGGGTCTTCGTATAGTCCAAACTCTGCTACTATTTGTGGGTCGGCTTCCTTCCCAAGGGCAATCTCCTGACTCTCTGACATGAACATCACGTCTTTCTTACCCGTTACCGGGTTGGTCTGGCAGGAGCTGCTTATCAGGAACACGGATGCCAATAATCCGGTTATTATGTTCTTTCTCATTGTGGTATCTTTTTTAAGCCTCCCAATATCACCCAAATTCAGGTATATCGCAGAGACTGAATATGTAACAAGCAACGATAATACAATTTTTAAGTTGCAGCACGGGCCTGTTACGCATTTTTAGGGGTTATTTGTTAGGGTGTATAGTCCGGTATGTTTTGGCCCAAAATGATATCTCTTTCAGCTACCAGCAGTTCACCTTCCCGACCAAGGGTTATGATGCCGTTTCCGCCCCGGTCTTTGCGTGATGCCCGAACTTGCTGTGTGAGCAAAGAGTCGTCTTCAAACAGAAAATCATCCAGGTAGTATTCGTTTTTGTCTGGTTCTTTTACAGTAATGTGTATATGGGCCGGCTCTGAACGGGAAGGGTAGGTACCGGGTTTGATCGTATAAAACGTATACCTGCCATCAGTCCCGGTCTGGATCCAGCCGCGCAGGTAGCCGTGTCGCCTGGCCCAGCCTTTCTCGTCGCCTTTGGTTGGGTATATCCCCGTTTCATCAGTATGGTAAATGTACAGGATGACATCCTGCGCCGGTGTTTTGCCATCGGGCAGGTAGACGGTACCGGTTACTTTGAGCTTGTCTTGTGCCTGAGGATGAAAGCCCGGGAGTGTATCAGTTGGAGAAAGCTGCTTGTCACCATACTCGTGTAGTGCCTCACAGCCTTCGCAAGGGCCTCCTACCTGGCGAGCAGGCTGTTGTCGGCCACGGTCGTCTTGTGCCTGGCAGCTGGTGCTCAGTACAAGTGTTAGCAATATTAGAATCAGCTTTCCCATAGCATCTATACCTTGTTACGCTCCATGTGTAAGATTGGATAAGGTTTACCCATACTATCCTGCTCTGTGCGACCAATGATATGAAAACCCATGTGCTGGTAAAATGTGATGGCCTGTATATTCTGTTCATTTACATCTACCTGCTTTGCATTGCACTCTTCCACAGCATACTGCACCAGCATTTTACCAATGCCTTTGCCTCTATAATCCGGATGGAGAAACAGCATCTCGATTTTACCAGCTGCTATACCTATAAACCCGGTGATGCGGTTTTGAACGTCGCGCGTACAGGCTAGATCTACCGCTTGCAGATACTGGTTCAAGATCAGGGGCCTAAAATATCTAATATCCTCTTCCTGAAGAAAATGATGCGTCGCCCGCACGGAAGCCTCCCACAGATCAGTTAGCTCCAGATAATCCGATTGGGTAACAGCAGTGTCAATCTGAGAACGCATACAGCTTAAAGTTCATGTTTTGATGGATGGGCATTATAAGTTATTTAAAATAAATTATTTATGTTAATCTAATATATAATGTAAATTTTACGTTTAAGTTATGTGATCTGTAAATTTATATAGGAATCTATACTGCATCTTTAACCTTCTGACTATGAGATTAAACTTGTACATTCTGCTGCTATTTTGCCTTTTGTTAAGTGCATGCGATAAAGATCCAATTGTTGAAGAAGAACCGTTAGCCACCGATTGTTTGGTACAGCAGGTGATTAGCTATTATACTTCAAGACCAAACATCCAGCCACAAAGTCGGATGAAGCATGTCTTTTCTTATGATAACCAAAACAGGATTACGCAGGTAGTACGTACCAGTCTGGAGAGCAGCACAGCAGATTATGAGGGTATTACGACTTACCATTATAATGACGAAGGAAGAATTGCTGAGGTAAGACTAACCAGTACCTATTCTCCTGGCCATGAATCGATCTATACTTATGAGTATAATGAACGGGGTCAATTACTTGTGAGGAGACATTTCGATGCGATCGTGAATTGCCCTACCGTTGAACTTGCGAAAGTAGAATATACCTATGGGGCCGCTAATGAGCCAGACTCATCAGCATTTCACTCGATGAGACCTTGGCAAGGCTCTGACTTATTCCATAATTTATCTTACAAATCTACGTATGTCAATGGTTTGATGTCACGTGTAAAGACGTATCCTATTGATCCTGAATTCCAATTTCGGCCTTATGAAGATGATATCAGGTATGATACAAGGAAGGCGCCTTTCTCAGCATCTCCGGTGCAACTTGCCCTTATGCTGGATTATGCCACTGATGGTTTCGTGTTGAATTTGCCTCAGCTTCATAATGTGACGAGCGTAACCAGGTGGAGTGAAAATGGCCAGATAGCTTTTGCATACGATATACAGTACACCTATTCTGACACAGGGTATCCTCTTACAGCACGGCAGAAGTATTCACAAGGAGACTATGTAGAGTATAACTTTGAATACAGCTATACCTGCTCAAATTAAGTTTATGGTTGGTAAGGCAGGTATCTGAAGCCGTACTGTAACTTTCTCCGGCTGTTCGGCTCATCTTTTCGGGGCTATACCTGGCAGGCACTGAGTGTCTGTACTACTGCTCATCGGTACACCTTGCTAATCAGCCGGGCAATCGCCAATTTTGTGTTTATGTACACACGCGAACAAGCTTCAAAACTTAGACAGGCATTCTGGACGGCTTTCGGGCAGTATATGGCGCCAGTGCTTTCGGCAGAGGGCATGCCGACTAACTGGATCAACTATAAGACGGGCTTGAAGAATGTATACTTCCGGATGCAGGCCGACAAAAAGCAAGCCTCTATTTCTATTGAGATGACGCAGCCAGATCCTGAAATTCAGCAAATGTTCTTTGAGCAGTTTGAGGCCCTGAAAGAATTGCTGCACAGTACGGTAGAAGAGGAGTGGACATGGGACCTGCACACCGCTGACGAATACGGAAAGGTTGTAAGTCGCATCTACACTGAGTTGAAAGGGGTGAGCGTCTTTAACCAGGATGACTGGCCGGCGCTAATCTCTTTTTTCAAGCCGCGCATCATGGCGCTAGATGCATTCTGGAGCGACGCCAAATACAGCTTCGACGAGCTGCGGTAGGTATAGCCTATCGCATGCGGGCCTGCCGTTTCAGGGGCTCGAGTAAGTACTCCAGCCCATTGAGTCTTATTTCGTAGAGGGTGGCCAGCAGCATGCCTAACTTGCCGGGCGGAAAGCCTTCACGGGCAAACCACTCCAGGTAGGAGACAGGCAAGTAGCATAGCACCGTGTCCTTGTACTTACCGAAAGGCATTTTCATACGGACCAATTCCGTGAGCATGGAGGAGTCAGGCTGGTTTACTTCCATTCCGGCATGGTGGCGTTGTCAAACAACTTCGTTCTGTTTCTGTCTCTTACATCAGTAGTAGGTTCAAGTTCTACTGTGTATACATCCTGTCTGCTTAACCCGTCGTTATTTGTGTTTACAAAGATCACTCTGGCCCCATCTGGTGAGAAGCGAGGGTATAGGTCATTTGTGCCAGCAGGCTTGTGTGCGGATACATCGAGCACAGTACCTGTACCGTCTATGTTCCGGATATAGATGCGGGAGTCTAATTGGCGACCATCTGCCGACTCAAAGCCCGAGGCGTCTACCGTATACATGATTCGGGTACCATCAATAGAGAAGGATGGACTTTCAACACGGCCTGGCAAATTTCCTACTATCTGCTGCATACCTGAGCCATTTGCATTCATGATGTAAAGCTCCGAATCGTTGATGTTAGAGCCAATGGTCTGCACCAAAATTCTGTTCCCCTGTGCGGTCCAGTCCACCATACGGAAATGGCGGTTGGCAGGGGCTGTGGCAATCAGGGTAAGACCTGAGCCGTCTCTGTTTATGGTATAGAGTTTATCGTAATTGGCGTACAGCAATTTGCCGCCGTCAGGAGACCAGGTGAAGCCAATGCCCTGGTTGTGGTATCCTACTACCGGCAAGGTGGTTACTTGTCTCTTGGAATTACCTTCCAGAGTCATTACAAAAATGTGAGGATCGGTGCCTACGTTAGAGGAGTAAGCAATAAGGTCACGTTGTGGGTTCAGCCGAGGCCACCATTCACGTGCAAAACTGGTTGTCAGACGGAAGGTGTTATCAGTAGTGCCATCAGATGCATATACATCGTAATTGTTATCGATAACACGCGTAAAGAAGTGACGCATGGTTGGTAGCGACGCAGTGGTAAAGCTCCAAACATCACTGTTGCTGATGTTACCTTTAGAATCTTTGGAAACAACTTGCCAAAAGTATGTTGTGTTATACTTCAGCTCCGTTACTTGTACGCTGGTATCCTGAATGGCTTCAGCTACCTTTTTTTTTTGACCGCTCAAAGACTCAAACAGGTATACATCGTAGCTCAGGGTATCATTTCGGTCAAGGTCTCTGCCTTGCCATCTTAGCGTAAGGGCATTTGGTACATTGGTCGCTTCAGTTGCCGGATCGGGATTTGAGGCAGGGTCTGGGATTGCATTTCCTTCTTTCGTGCTTTCGAGGATAATGGTAACGCTTGTCTGCTTATCGTGGCGTACAGCTACATTAACAGCCTCTGATTTATAACCCGATTTTTTAGCGGTGATGCTATAGTCGCCGCTACCAATTCCTTCAATCAAAAATCTGCCCTCTGCATCTGTCACGATGGCCGATGTAGCTGGATTAGTAGAGATGCTGACAGCAACCAGAGAGGTAGATGTGGTTGCATCTAAAACAACGCCTGCAATAGAGCCTTCACCTTCGGGCTCTACGGTGTCTTCATTACAAGACATGAAGCTAATAAACACTAAGAATAGACAAACAAGCCGAAGGGTAGTAGCTGTTTTAAACATGAGCTAGCAAAGATAAATGGATAAAAAGCAACAGAATTCGAAGAGAGTAGATAATAAGAAACATATCACTCAATTCGTGACACAATATAGTATCTCTTGAGCTAAATGTAGGAATAAATTATACTAAATGCTGCTTTTTTTACTTTATTTTTTGATGAGGAAGGAGGGACAGGCTTAGTTACCCTGATACACGATCATATCTTGCGCAACAACTTTGTCTTGGTCGAGTATTTCAAGCACGATGGTATAGGTGTCTTGGGGTGTTACCGAAAAAGAAGATTTGGAGAGGATAATGGTTTGTCCAGCGGCTGCCTGTACCATACCTGACTGGCTATTCACAGATTTGCCAGCTGTGCCAGCACGTTCGCTTTTCATGCGGTAGCTAAAGCTTACATCTGTGTTAGAGTTGTTTGTGAACTGTGAGTTAATAGAAAGCATGTTGCCCTGCTCTTCTGTGACGAGCTGAGCTTTGTATGGTTGCGAAGCAGGCATAGGGTTTTGAGTCGACTGACCAAAAGAAAGTAAGGCAAATAAAGGGAAGAAGAAAATGGCCATAGTCTACATGTTTAATCAGTTTACACGTCCATTTGTAATGGTTACCTGCATACCTTGACCTTGCTGGGTAACTTCAACGGGCACGGCTGGAGTTATGCCAATCTCATTTTTTCTGAGAACGTGCCCATTACCTATCTGGCTGATATTAAATTCCTTGTTATCGGCTCTAACTTGATGCTCAACTAGGTTGTTATCACCTATTTGATTCACCAGGAAAAGGTTATTGTTACCTTCCACTAAGCTTTCATACGTGTTATTAACGCCAGTTTGGTTCAGATTAGTCACGTTGCCAGTGCCGACCTGCTGAATAATGGCAAGGTTGGCATCGCCATTTTGTATGACTACAGCTGCGTTGCCAGCAGTTTGCTGGCTCATTAGCAAAGAGCGCTCTTGGTCCGTTAATCTATTATTTTGCAGTAGATAGTCACGAACTTCACCACCAATTTTACCACCGATTACTCTTTCCTCTACTTCTCCAACCTGAGCGAAGGCAGAAAGACTGGCAAATAATGCCATTGCGAAAGTTACAAATGCGTGTTTCATAGTCGGTTCCTTTAAGATAGCCTAATGTACTAACGATATATGTTAATTCAAAGTTTAGACTGTGTAAAATTTATATTAGTTGCTTTGTATGACGGTTGCTTTGTTATAGTTGCCTGTTTGCGTTACCGTACTGATATGGCCAATGCCAGTCTGATATTGAATAGCTTCGTTGCCTGTGCCGCGCTGCGTTAGTTTGGCAGTAAGATCGGAGCCGCTCAACTGCGACTGTATACCTTCGTTGCCAATGCCATATTGCGTAATACTTGCCAGGCTGTTGCCCGCTATACCTTGTTGTGTTTGGATGGCGCTATTCCGTAGCCCTTCCTGATAAATAAGCGCCTGGTTAGGGCCCGTTATTTCTTTTTGATTTTGACTGGCGATGTTGCCTACTCCTTTTTGCTCAATGGCTGCCGAGTTGGTTGCCGAAATAAATTCCTGCAACTGCACGGCATCGTTGTAAGCGCCAGCCTGTTGTATGGTTGCTATGTTGTTGCCTGTTATCATGGCTTGTCTCTGGCTTGCTGTGTTAACGCCAACGCCAAAAAGAATACTACTTTGCTGCGTAATGCTTGCTTCGTTTTGTGCGTATATACCTGATTGTGTTTGTGATGCCACGTTCAGTGTACCATTCTGTGCAATATATCCTTTGTTACTGCCAGTTACTTGTATCTGAGTTTGTTCTGCTTTGTTCAGGTACCCCTCTTGCAGGATACTGGCTTCGTTTGTCGTATAAATATTTTCTTGTAGCTGTGCCGCCTTGTTTGCCGTACCTGTCTGGCTAATGTAGGCTGTGCTGTGTTTGCTTTCGTATTGTTGGGTTTGTGTTGCCGTGTTCAAATAGCCATCCTGATCTATCTTAGTTTGGTTATGGGCTGCTATACCTGTGCGTCCTTGCTGGGTTTGCGAAGCTGTGTTTAAATTTCCTTTCTGGTTTAACTCAGCTGTGTTGTTTTCAGCGCCTTCGTTTTGTTTTATGTTGGCAATGTTCGACCATCCCTGCTGCGTGGCTTCCGCAGTATTGCTTTTGCCTACCTGATTTATGTTTGCCACATTAAGCCCACCACCTTGTGTAACAGCTGCGCTATTGCTAGTACCATTTTGGTTTACGGTGGCACGATGGCCTACACCCTCCTGTTGTACAGTGCTTGTATTCCCGCCAAGGGTCGCAATAACATCAGGTGTTTTAGGGTCTTTTTCTGCTGGTTTTCCTTTGCCAGGTGTTTCCACTGGCTTTTTTCCATTGTTGCCATAGCTGTGCTCAGGCCGCTTTTCTGGGCTCTTGCCTTGACCAAATGACATACCAGCAACAAGCATAAATAGTGAAGCAGTAAACGTAAACTTTTTCATGATAGGGTGTAATCAGGGTGTGGAAAGAAGGCGCGTTGTGTAAGGAGGTAATTAAAAAAGAGGTTTCTGCAACGGTAAAACCGCCGCAGAAACCTCTAAAAGTTACTTTGTGAACTCAAGCATAATTAGTTGCTCTGTGTTACAGTAGCTATGTTAGAGTTACCGTTTTGCATAACAGTAGCTGTGCTATATCCGCCAGATTGAGTAGTAGTTGACGTGTTAGAATTTCCAAGCTGCGTTACAGAGCTAGAGTGACCGATGCCAGTCTGCTTTTGAGTTGAGGTGTTTCGGTTACCATCTTGCAACAAAGAAGCTTCCATATCTGCGCCAAAGCTCTGTGTTTGGATACCTTCGTTGCGGTTGCCTTCTTGGCGGATACTGGCAGTATTTAAACCACTCAATTCAGTCTGCGTTTGTGTAGCTGAGTTTCTGTCGCCTCTCTGATAGATAGAAGCTTGATTAAAGCCACTTAGACCAGCTTGAAGTTGTGTAGCTTCATTACCATCTCCACGCTGCTCTATTTCAGCTGAGTTGTCAGCAGAAACCAACGACTGCACTTGGGTTGCTAAGTTAGCAGCACCTCTTTGATAAATGTCAGCAGAGTTAGCGCCTGAAATTAAAGACTGTGTTTGAGTAGCTACGTTAGCACCTATCCCTAAAAACCCTGTTCCTTCTTGATCAATTGAAGCAGAGTTGCCAACACTTACACCAGCTTGTGTTTGGAGTGCAATGTTACCGCTACCTGATTGCTCGATATAAGCTGCGTTAAAGCCACTTACGTTTGTTTGTATCTGAGTTGCAGAGTTTAAGCGGCCGTCTTGGTATATCTCGGCTTCATTAAAGCCTGAACCAACATCTTGGGTTTGGCTTGCAACGTTGCCTATCAGGCCAGAAGATTGCTCAATGTAAGCTGTGTTAAAACCGCTCGCATTGCTTTGGCTTTGTGTGGCAACGTTTGAATTACCCTTCTGCTTAACTTCAGCTTCGTTGCTTACAGAAGGACCCATAGAGCCGCCTTGCTGTGTTTGGGCAGCTTCGTTGTAGTTACCTTTTTGTGTTGCTTTAGCGAAGTTGTTGTAAGAACCGTTTGTCTGGGTAATAACAGACTCGTTTTCTCTGCCGTCCTGATCAACAACAGCGTCATTCCATGCATTTGCCTGTGTAACGGTAGATTCGTTTTCTCTACCTGTTTGCTTTACATCTGCATCGTTGCTAAGGCCAGTCTGAACAACAGACGATTCATTTTCTCTGCCATCTTGATTTACAACAGCGCCATGACTTGTACCAGTTTGCGTAACAACAGAAACGTTATCTCTATTAGATTGCGTTACTTCAGCTTCGTTAGAAGTACCTGTTTGTGTTACAGTAGCTTTTTGTCTGAGGTCATTCTGTGTTACTTTAGCATTATTACCCTGTGCAAATGAAGCACCAGCGATTAGCATAAATGCAGAAGCTAAAAAAGTAAATTTTTTCATGATATAAGGGTTTAGGGTGAAGGTGCTTAATCAAGTATGAAACTCAAAAGAATTTACAGTTCATAAAATGAAGCCTCCATAGTAAAATTTCTTTCACTATGGAGGCTTTCAAGTGTTTTAACTAAGGCTATTTGTTGTTTTGGTTTACGGTTGCTTGGTTAAATGCTCCCATTTGAGTAACATTTGCTCCGTTACCAACACCATTCTGCTTCATGTAAGCTTCATTTGAGTTACCTACAGACTGGCTTATTGAACCTACGTTAGAGTTTCCATCTTGCCAGATAAGTGCAGCGTTATCGCTTGATAACTGAGAAACTGTAGCCGCGTTATCATTACCAATCTGTCTAACACCTAAATCAGCAGCAGCCCACTTACCGTTACCAACGTTGTTTCTATCACCTTCCTGCGTAACAGTAGCGTTATTACGCATACCATCCTGCTTCACATAAGCTTCATTAAGATCCCCTACTTGAGAAATCGTAGCAGTGTTTGAACCCATTCTTTGCTCTATAAACGCAGTATTCTGATTCCCGTCTTGAGTAGTTGTAGCAGAATGATTGCCATATCCAGACTGAATAAGTTTGGAATCGTTTTTATCGCCTAATTGAGTTTGAACACCTGTGTTACCACTGTTATAAACAGAAGCTTCGGCTTTATTATCATCCCCATTTTGAGTTTGTGTATGATTATTAAAGTTTGACGGTGCCCCATTCTTTGAATTTTGAGGATTGATACTGGCTCTGTTTCTGTCTCCAGTTTGAGTTTGAGCTGCTAGGTTACCATTGCCTACCTGAATTGTTGTGGCGGCATTTGAGTTACCTACTTGATCAATAGCAGCCGCATTCTTGTGTGTTTCTGTTCCACCAGTTTGAGTAACTAATGCTGAGTTTCCTGTACCTGTGCTACCTGTAGTTTGTGCCATTGCACCGCCAGCGATTAACATGAAGGCTGCTGCGAAAAATACATTCTTTTTCATTTTGTTTGGGTTTTGGGTTTTAGATTATTAATTATTTGGGTTTATTTTTTTGTTTATATTTTATGTTAGCAAAGTTATTGATAAGTTTTTAAAAACAAAATCAAACTTATTTTTTTTTTAAATATTTTGATTTTTGAAATGATAAAGTACTGTTTCAATATTTAGATATCATTTGTTGATTAAATTCATATTAGTCTTTTACCAATAATTATTACAAAAGTTACATTAAAAATTAAAAATAAAAATATTATTTTAAATAATATGCTTTTAACAATTTGATAATATTGGTAAGTGTATAATTTTAGTACAAAATAAAAGGGCTCCTTCACCTAGAAGGAGCCCTTTTATGGCATTTTCACTATGTTTCGGATCCTATTTTTTGTACAAATTAAAATACCAATTAACACCTAGCTTAGCTGTCCAGAAATAATCGTTGAAACGACCTTGCTGCACACCATCAAAGTTATCGCTTAAGAAATAGGAGCTGGAAGCATTTACGTCTATACCTAACCGAGGAGTAGCCAGGTATTCCAAGCCAACACTACCTTTTAAATAAGGAAAGAGATTGTCGGAGTTAAGGTCCGTTCCGAAATCGCCGATGCGGTTATTTGCCTGGGCCACACCGCCACCTACCTGTACATAGGGTGTGTATTGCAGCTTTGGGAAAAAGAAGTAGTTGGCGTTTACTTCAGCATAGTTTATACCTGTGCTAAAGTTGCGGGCAGTAGCCAGCGAACCTCTTCCCAGCTTCAGGTCAAAAGCCAAGCTATTACGGGTGCTATACCTGATGCCTACATCTGCCATCCCTCTGATGGCTGGATTGGAATAGTCGCCATTGTAGCGCATAGCACCAGCTGCTGCGCTTATACCTATGCGACCACGCCTGTCAGTCATCAGCTGGCCGTGAATGTCATTGTTCGGTAGGTCTTCTTTCTCTTTAAAGTAGCTCTGTATAACTGGCGATTCCAAATCCTTCTGATCTTTCAGACTCCATAGGCCCGCTGTTATACCTTCAATGATCATGCTCTGCACTGCCTTGTCTATAGCTTCTTTCACAGCAATTTCTGAAGGCTCATTGTATGTAAAGCCTGTCTCGGCTTCGAGTAATCGCTTAAACTTCACATAGCGGAACATGCCAAAGTCTATGGATTGGGAAAGAATAGTCTTGGAGGTATAAACTGTTTTCAGGATCTCACCCGTACTTGTAGAGATCGCTCGGAGGTATACCGTTACCTTGTCTTCGCGGTATTGGCTGGAGCCCCCAGCTGCAAAGTAGCGCAAACCTGCACCACCTGTTATAACATTGGCGTCATAGGAGATAATACCACCTTCCAATATTATACCTGCAAATAGCAAGCCCGGTAGTATAGGTTCTGGTCTGCCGGTTATGGCTTCAGCCTCGGCTCGGGTGGAACGCACGATCTTTCGCTCGTTCAGGAGGTTGCCTAAGTTCTCACGCTCAATAGGGGTAAACCAGCCTGATTCTTCTAATGACTTGAGCAGGATAGTGGTTGTTCCCTGTGTTACGGCTGTAGACCAGTTGGCGCCATTCACCGAAGGTTTGTACTGTCCTGTCTGGTCTCTGAATTTGTAGACTGCAGCTACTACCTTTTGCTGAGGAGCGGGTAGGTTTACCAACAGATCCTGGTTGCCCGGAGCAGAAACCCCTAGCATGGCTCTGGATGTACCGGTAGGTTGATTGAAATAAGGTGAGCAGGAATTTAGCGCGATGGCTAAGACAAAGCAAAGCGCGTAACAAATCTGCTGAAAGCTAATTTTAAGCATACAAAGGGTATTATGCGTGAAGATGTAATATTGAGCGTGGGTGAAGAATAAATGTTAAGCCCTTTATTAATAATAAGGTACCGTCACAGTTGTCTGGTTGCCATTCGAAATATCCGTAATCACGATGTTGATACCGCTTCTTCCCTCTGTCACTTCAATCTGATAGTTGCCTACCGTATACTCGCCCGGAGCTAAAGTGCCTTCGCCAAACTGCGATACCACCAACTGTCTGGAAAGCTGGCTAAGAATCTGGCGATTCAGGCTCTCCTGGAAATCCTGGAGCGGGTCGCGGTTGAGCATGCTGGATGACGAGGTAGCAGAAGGGTCCTTGAGCTTATCCTGTGCCTGCGCTGAGGACTGTAACCATTGGTAGTTAAAGGTGTCGCCACCAAAAGCAGGGTTCTTAGGTTGGTATACCATATCCTGTGCCTGCGAGTCGAGGGTGCCAGCCACGAATAGGGCTGACGTGAAGCATACTAGTAGAAGTAACTTGCGCATAATAAGTAGGGTTAAAATGGCTATTTAGGGTGTTTTAGAATTTTTCTATTGCTCGTTTTCCGTCTGCATCCAACTGCTGCCGGAGCCGGTCGTTTTCCAGGTACTCAATAGCGACTGCTACGCCATAGCCTGCCAACTCTTCTATAACATCGTAACGCGGCTGTAACTGCTGTTCAAAAATCAATTCCTCGTTCACCTGAATCTGCACCAAAGCTCCATTGCCTCTGGTGGGGAATTCCTTTATCAGGATCGTGAAGTTCTTGGCAAACAGAGGGGGCTCCCACTTGTTATGAAATATTTCGTAAAAGTCGCGTCCCACTTTGGTTATTGTTTCGTCTACGATCAGGCCATCTACTTCCAATTGAGAGGAATGCCGGATGATCTGCTCAATGGGTTTTTTCTCTTCTATACGCTCGCCTTTATTTTCAATACCACCGCTACGGAGTGTGTCTTGCGCGGCAGATTTGGGAGCTGTAGATGTTTTGGGAGGTATCTTACCTTTTTGAGCACAAACATTCACAAAGGGAATGCATATGAACAACACGCAGCATATAAAGAAAAGGTAAGCTGGCTTCACATCTATTTGTATTAAGTAATCAAAACTTAGGATCCCTTAAGTCAAATATAGAAAATATACTTCATAAAAATAATTAAGTTTATAAATAATAGCAGAAGATTATAACAGGAACAGGTAAACAATTTTATTGAATAGGACAGATGGAGGTTCAAGTGGGTATATAGTAGCGAAGGGGTAGAAAAAATTGCATAAAAAAGTCTTCGAAACGGAAGGCTTTTTTATGCAATTATGGCAGGGTGATATTACATTTTGCTGTATTCATAAGTCTCTACTGCTCTGCTGGATGTTACATCATTGCTTTATCAGTGGTGATGGCCTTTAACTTAATGGCCAGGTTACGGGAACTGTTGGTGATACCGCCCCATATCTTGCGGCCTTCCCACCAGCGGTCGTAGGCGGTGTTGGTGCGGAACACCAGCAAAAGCGAGATCACAAAACCCAGCACGCTATGCATCATGCCTACGTTCCGGAGGTACTGCGTCTCAGAAAGGTTAAGGAAGTTCAACTCCAGGTAGGCAACCAGACCGGCATAGACGCCCACACCCAGCATAAGTGGCAGGAGTTTCCTGAAGGTGTCGGCCTTCGAGAAACGGAATATGAAAACGAACCAGTCTTTGGGGTTGTAGTTGATCATAAAAAAAGAATCCGCTTAGCCCGTCCCTAAGTGAGCGGGCAGGCTAAGCGGGGTTCAGCTCGGCTAAAAGTTGAGCCTAAAGATAAGTACATTTTTTTTTAATGCGCAAGCGTCTGCTCCAAAAATAAATATGGGACTTTATTTATGTGTTTGATTATCAGTTGTATATACTAATGTTGGGCTCTCCAAACTGCAGGGGACTAAAAATGAGCCTCTTTCAGCACATTTTAGCCTATACCTTTGTTCTAACTATATGGAATACTTTGTAAAGCAGGGCAGTGTGGTGCGTGAGATCTGGGGAAAGGGCGATACCATCCTCTTCATTTTCGCGGGCGCCTCAGCCGAATTTGCACTCAACAAAGCGGTGGACTGGCTCTACTTCACCGGCCGGCTTCCCGCTGACCCGCTGGGACGCTTGTTCTCAACGGTAGGCTATGCCCGCCAGATCGTGTTCTCCAGTCTTGATGGGGCCCACAAAGCGATCGATACGATGGCGAAGATACATGCCGGAGTAGAGTCAAAACGCGGGATGTCTATACCTGACTGGGCGTATCGGGATGTGCTGTTTATGCTGATCGACTATTCCATCCGCTCTTTTGAGTTACTGGAGCGGAAGCTTTCTGATGCCGAGAAAGAAAGTGTGTTTGAAGTGTTCTGGCGGGTAGGTACACGCATGGGGCTTCAAGGGCTGCCGGAGACGTACCAGGACTGGCTCCACATGCGGCAGCGCCACTTAGAGGAAAATCTGGCAGCAAGCCACTTTACCACCGATCTGTACAAACAGTACCGCAAGCACCTGGGGCCTATCCGGTATAAGCTGTTGCTGGAGGGGCAGAAACTGATCGTGCCGACGATAGTGCGCAAGCAGCTTGCATTGGGTAAGTGGTCCGTTCTGAAACCAGTGCTTTCTGTCTACAAACTCAGCCGCCGGTTGCGTGCCGACTGGTTGATCAAGTCCCTGATCCTGCCCCCGGCCTATAAGAGCGAAATAAAGGAACTCGATGTGCACCCAGCCTAAAGGTTTGTTGTTGATTATCTGGTTGCCTTTTTATGTTAAATAAGCATCTTTTTTAGTCAGCTATACCTGAAGTGGTCTATACCTGCTCCAGGTGTTTTTGAATTTCCGCAACAGTTTGCCGGGCGCTTCTGCCCACTCCGATGAGGGTGGCGGAGGCGAAGCCGGTCCAGTTGCCATAGCCTACCAGCCATAGCCCCGGCTGTTGTGTTGACCTGGTGCCCTCGACTGCTACACTTCCTTTTTCGTCACGCTGCAACTGCAGGCAGGCGAGGTGGTCCAACGCAAAGCGGTAGCCCGTGCACCAGATCACGGTATCGATCTTCTCTTGTTTACCGTTTGGCCAGATAACTCCCTGCTCGTAGAAGCGCTCGAAAGGACGCATCGTATGCAATGCTCCCCGATCACGGGCTTTTTTCACCGGCGGCACCATCACAATGTTGCCGACATGAAACTGCGAGCTGTTCAACTCCCGACCATGCTGCATGGCATAGTAACGCGCCGACGCCTGGTCAAAGAGCACACGCCCGTCCACATCGTCCGGCAGAAAGGTTACTTCCTCCAGTGTTACCCAGCCTGTATCCGCCACTTCCGATACCTCAGCCAGAATCTGCGCACCAGAGTTACCGCCGCCTACGATCAGCACCCGCTTTCCGGAGAATGGCTCCGGTTTTTTGTAGGCAGCCGAGTGTAACTGCTTTCCTTTGAATTTATCAGCGTCTGGGAAGTCAGGTATAAAAGGCTTCCGGAAGGAACCGGTGGCACTAATGACGGTGCGGGCAAAGTAAGTCTTCTTCTTCGTTTTAATCTCGTAAATGCCATCCTCAAAACAGACATCCTGTACACGTACAGGCCTTTCTACCGGTACTTTATACCTGTTTTCGTACTGCGTCAGATAAGCGATCACCTCGTCGCGGGAAGGGTACTCGTCCTTGCTCTCCGGCATCAACCAGCCAGGCAGGCTGCTGAAGGCAGCCGGGGAGAAGAGGGTGAGAGATTCCCAGTAGTGTCGCCAGGAAGCGCCGGGAGCCTGCTGGTCATCCAGTAAAAGGTAATTGAGATTTGCCCGGTTCAGGTAGTAGGCACAGGCCAGCGCACTTTGTCCACCGCCAATCACGATGGTGTCGTAGATTTTTTGCATGTCAGGTAAGCTGTTGGTGTGGGAAGATACGATAATTGTGCTTTTTCTGTCATTTCGAGCAGAGCGAGAAATCTGGAGTATTGCTCAGGCTTTAGAAATGATCCAGATCTCTCCTAACGTCGAGATGACAGACTTAATCGGTTGCTGCAACAGGTATAGCCCCGGCAAAAAAAACGCCCCGACCAGAGTCGGGGCGTTTCCTATACCTAAGAGTCGCTTATTTCTGAGCGCTTCCCTGCGTTTCTATATCTTTCAGCAGTTCGCGAACGGCTGCCTCCAGTTGCTGGTCTTTGCCTTTGCTTACCAGTTCGTATTCGTTCGCCACTTTCACGTCCGGCTCGGTTTGCAGGTTCTCCAGGTACTGTCCCTGCACATCCTTCACGCCTAGTGGCGGCACACCCCAACGCACCGATCCGTTTTGCAGCATTTCCCAGCCGGCGAAGGTACAGGTGCCCGGTACTGGCATACCAACCAGCTTGCCTAGCTTCAGGTCAGCATAGCTGAAAGCGAAGCAGTGGCCGTCGCTGTAGTTGGCTTCGTTGGCCAGCGCAATACTCGGCTTGGTCCAGCGGAACGAAGGCTCAATACCCATGGAGCGGGTATCGGTGGTGTAGTCTAGGAACTTCTTGCCGCTTAGGAACATGGCCAAGTCTGCTACCAGGTCACCACCGCCGTTGTTGCGGGTGTCTACTACCATACCTTTGCGATTGGCGTATTTGCCCATTACCTCTTCGTACACGGTGCGGTAGCTTGGGTCGTTCATACCCGGTATGTGCACGTAACCCAGTTGTCCGTTGCTCAGGCGATCAACTTCCTCGGCGTTACGGCGCACCCAGCGCTTGTAAAGCAGGGCATTTTCTTCGCCTTGCGAGATAGGCTTCACGGTGATATCTCTTCTGTTTTTGCCATTGGCATCTGTCACAGTAAGTAGGGTGTTCTTGCCTGCTTTGCGGTTCAGGAATTGTGCCAGATCCTTGTCTGGTGTAATGGTTTCGCCATCGATCTTTTCGATGATCATACCTGCCTGCAGGTTCATACCCGCCTTGTTCAGCGGACCACCCACGATCACTTCGTCCAGTTTGATGCCGTTGCCGGTATAGGTCTGGTCGTAGAAGATGCCCAATGAGGCTGTAGCGTCGCCGTTCGGATCATTTTTGCTGTAGCTGGCGCCGGAGTGCGATACGTTCAGCTCGCCCAGCAGTTCGCTCAGCATTTCAGTGAATTCATGGTCGTTGCTGATGTGCGGCAGGTAAGCTTCGTAGTCGGCTTTCAGTTCATCCCATTTGGCACCGTGGTAACCGGCGGTGTAGAAGGTCTGCTTCGTGCGGCGCCACACGTGCTCGAACATAAAGGCACGCTCTGCGGCGGCATCCAGGTTCATCTCACCGTCGATCTTCACGGTTTCCTGCTTCGTGCTGTTACTTGGGTCCAGCTTCACGATCTTACCATCCGACTCCAGGAAAATATTCTTCTGCTCCTTGTCCCATACCATGCTGGCGCGGTTGGCATTGAGGGTCACCAGCATTTTGGTTTCCTTGCTGCGCAGGCTCGTCGACCACAGGTTGTAGCCTTTCTCGAACTTAGCGAGGTAGTAAAGCGTTTCTCCGTCTTTTGACACCAACGCGTCCGACAGGTTGGAAGAGTGCAGCGTCAGTTTCGCTTTGCGGTAGTTCAGGCCTTCCCAATCAATCTGCAGCTCTTCTTTTTTGGCAGACTCGTCTTTTTTAGCTTTCTTTTTATTTTTCTCCTGCTCTTTTTCCTTCTCCTTTTCTTTGGCGGCTTTTTCTTCCTGTTCCTTCAGCAGGGCATAATCTTCTTTGCTGAGTCTGAACTTGTCGAAGGCGTCATGTGTGAAGAACATGGCGTATACGTCGGCCTGTGCGCCACCGCTGTTGGCCTGGCTGCGCATGCCGTCACGGGTGCTGTTCCAGATCATCATCTTGCCGCCCTGCATCCATTTCGGAGCAAAGTCATTGTAGCCGCTTTCGGTCAGGTTGATTTTCTTGCCTTTGCCGTCTGCCGAAATAATGCCTACCTCACCATTAGCGAAGCCGGGCTCAGAGTACTCGAACAGTAGCCATTTGCCATCCGGGCTCCAGGTATAGTACTGGTCGTTGTCGCGCATTGAGAAGAGCTCCTGCGTAGTCAGCAGCGTGCGTACCTGCTTGCTGGCCAGGTTGAGCACTTTCAGGGTCATGCGGTCTTCCAGGAAAGCCACTTCTTTTCCGTCCGGGGAATAAAGTGGGGAGTAGTTCTCCTTGTCGTTTTCGATCAGTGGCGTTTCCTTTAGCAGGGTAGAGGCATAGAAGTAAGGCTCCTCCTCGCGTACGATATCCGTCTTGTAGATCTTCCAGCTCTTGCCGCGCTCGCTGGCGTAAAGCAGGGACTTACCGTCAGGGGAGAAGCTTACGCTGCGCTCCTGCTCCGGCGTGTTGGTGATGCGCTTGGTCACAGAACCCTCCACGGCGCTCACAAACACCTCTCCACGGTAAATGAAGGCAACCTCTTTGCCGTTAGGTGACACTGCCAGATCACGTATGCCATTGCCCACCGAAAGGATGCTCTCGTTATTACTCTTGGCATCTGTCGCGATACGAACGCTCACTTTCTGTGCCTGACCGTTCGGTTTGCGGGTATAGAGTTCGCCGTTCTGGCTGAAGGAAAGCGTACCGTCCTTGGCAGCGGTCAGGAAGCGAACCGGATGCTTCTCAAACTTGGTCACCTGCTCTGGTTTGGCAGGGCCCTTGGCAGCCATACTGTACACGTTGAAGGTACCGTTAGCCTCGCTCAGGAAGTAGATGGTTTTGTCATTATCCGCAAAAACCGGGTTGCGGTCCTCGCCTTCGTAGGTTGTCAGCTTGGTGTGCTTGCCGGATTTGGTGTCGTAGGACCAGATATCACGTGCTACAGAGGATACGTGGTGTTTGCGCCAGGTATTCTCGCCGCCTTTTCTGTCGTGGTAGAGCATGGTACTGCCATCGCGACTCAGCTTCACGTCCTCGGCTGGCGTGGTAAGTACCTGCTGCACGCGACCACCCGCAACGGCCACCTGGTACAGCTCCGAATGATAAGCGGTTGGGTACTGGCGGTTGCTGGCTGCGTCGAGGCGGCTGGAGCCGAAGTATACCGTTTTGTTGTCGTGGCTGAACTCGTAGGGGAATTCGTTTGCTGAGTGGTAGGTAATGCGCTGGGCTGTACCACCAGTGGCCGGCATCACAAAGATGTCGAAATTGCCGTAGCGGTCGCTGGCGAAGGCGATGGACTTGCCATCGTGGCTCCACACTGGCATGTAGTCATGCGCCTCGTGCAGGGTGAGTGGAACGGCTGTGCCACCCGCTGCCGGGACAGTATAAAGGTCACCTTTGTACGTGAAAACGATGGTTTTGCCATCAGGGGAAATAGCCGGGTAGCGCATCCAGGAAGGTGCGTCTTGCGCAGCAACTGAAAGCGCCGATCCGGCGGCCAGCAGTGCTGCTAAAGCATACTTTTTGATCATAGGGTTCGGATTGAAAGCCCCTAAGTTAAGGAAGATGTTGGAAAGATGATAAGTTTTTGAGGGGAGCGATGTTATACCTTTAGTTGGGGAAGCGGGATATCGGAACCGGATTATCATCTCACCTCAGCCCTCAATTTGTGTCAGGACAAATAACGAGGTGCTACCAGCCAAAGCAAACAATGAAACAATAAAGTTTGCCATACCTAAAAGTCCCGGTTACCCTAGTAAAATAAATTCCTCTAATGTGACTGCATCACGAGCGCCAGCACACTAAATGCGACAATCACCCACAGCGTAGGCGATATGGTTCTGGCGTTTCCGGTGGCAACTTTGAGTACAGCCCAGCTCAGAAAGCCCCAGATGATACCCTGTGAAATAGAGTAGGTAAAGGGGATCAGCACCATGGCCAGAAAGGCAGGTATGGCTTCATCCATTTTCAGCCAGTTGATTTTGACAACCGGCCTTACCATAAAGGCACCAACCAAAACCAGGGCAGGAGCAGTCGCGATGGCCGGAATCATGGAGAGGAGCGGAGCCAGAAAGAGGAAAGGTAAAAACAACAAACCTCCTACCACCGCAGTCAATCCGGATCGGCCGCCGGCCTCGATTCCTACAGCTGACTCTACATAAGCTGTGCCGGGGCTGGAGCCAAGCAAACCTGCAATGGTAGTAGACATGGCATCGGCTGTTAGAGAACGGGCTACATTGCGTGGCTCCCCGTGCTCATCTGTTAGGTTGGCGGCTTCGGCCAGACCTACAAAGGTGGAAAGGCTATCGAACAAATCAGTGAAGACGAAAGCGAAGATCACTGGAAAAACAGCAAACTGCAGCGAATTGATCAGATCCAATTGTAGGACCAAACTGAAGTCAGGCGTAGAAAAGAGTCCCTGCCAGCTGATAACCGGATCAGCCTCCATGGCCCACCAGCGGCCCAGCGGATATGCTGCCAAAGTAGTGAGCACGATGCCAATCAGGATGGCTCCCGTTACGTTGCGCGTGATCAGGATCGCCATCAGAAACAAGCCACCCAGAAAAGTAAGGACTGACGGCGAGAGCGGACCCAAACCAACCGTGGTAGCCGGATTGGAAACAATGAAGCCGGCATTGGCAAACCCGATCAGGGTAATGAACAGTCCTATACCTGCGGCAATGGCATAGCGCAAAGGGCGGGGGATGGCCTTGACAATCAGGGTGCGCACATTGAATATAGAGAGCAGCAGGAAGATAATACCCGACCAGAAAACAGCTCCCAAAGCCACCTGCCACGTGATGCCCATGCCCATCACAGCAGAAAAAGTGAAGAAAGCGTTCAGCCCCATGCCTGGCGCCACAATAATCGGATTTCGGGCATAGATACCCATCATCACGCTGCTGAAGAAAGACACCAAAACCGTCGCCGTCAGTGCCCCCGAAAAAGGCATTCCCGCCTGGCTCAGGATCGATGGGTTTACAACGACAATATAAGCAGTGGCCAGAAAAGAGGTCAGGCCGGCGAGTACCTCAGTCCTAACGTTTGTGTTGTTTTTCTTCAGTTCAAAGTATGACTCCATGCCTGTGATTAGGGTTGAAGATGGATGGGAGTATAATATTAGGCAATTTATACGGAGATGCCCCAAAAACTTATCGATGTTATTTCAGTGATCAGCGCTGTATCACCCTCCCGTGATTTTTTACCTGCCTGTAAGCAACCCTTCGCCTGCTGCACTTCTCTATTGCTTTAAACATACCTGCTCTGATTGTCCATTTTAAAACACAAGTGTTCATTATCAGACACTTGGATAGAGCATTTATTCAAAAAATATAGCGTAACGGGCTGGAATAAAGCCTTTTAGGATGTTGGCATGCAATTAGAATAAACACAATTAAACTATGAAAAATATTTAATCCTGTCCACATGAAAAATCCTCTATCTCTCCAGTCCAAACTTAATGGCAAGGTGCTGTTGCTGATGCCATTGTTATGCTTCATTTTCACAGCTGCCTCGGCACAGCAGGCTACCATATCAGGCAAAGTGCTGGAAACAGCTGACAAGCCGATGGGCTACGCCAACGTGCTCCTGCTCCATGCAACAGACTCCTCTCTCGTTAAAGGGACACTCTCTGACGAAAGCGGTGCTTTCCTGTTCGAAGGTATAGCCGTTGGCAGGTATAAGGTCGTGGCGAGTATGGTAGGCTTCGGTAAGTCGGAGCCCGTGGAAGCGAATGTAAGCTCTGAAGCAGAGGCGCTGAAACTGAATCCGATTATGATGAGCCAGTCTGCCACGGCGCTGAAGGAAGTCGTGATCGAAGCACAGAAACCGCTGCTCGAGCAGCACCTCGACAAAACGGTGTTGAATGTGGAGAACAGCATTGTTTCAGCTGGTAACACAGCCCTGGAAGTACTGGAGAAGGCACCGGGCGTGGTGATCGACCAGAATGACAACATCAGCATGCGCGGGCGCCAGGGTGTGATCGTGATGGTGGACGGAAAGCAGGTGCCAATGTCGGGTGCTGAACTGGCTAACATGCTGCGCGGCATGTCAGCCAGCAGCGTGGAGAAGATCGAGCTCATCACTAACCCATCGGCGAAATATGATGCGGCCGGCAACTCTGGCATCATCGACATCCGCCTGAAGCGTGACAAGAGCCTGGGCACCAACGGAACATTCAACGCGTCCTACGGACAGGGCCGCTTCGCCAAGTCAAACCAGGGAGTGCAACTGAACCATCGCACGAAGAAGTTCAACCTCTTCGGCAGCTATAATTATGTGTTGCGCAAAGATTTCAATGACCTGGATATCTACCGCCGCTTCCTGGACGAGAACGGCAGCTTTATCGGTGCTTATGATCAGCAGAACAGGTTTGACTTTACGCTGAACAATCACACCGGCAGAGTAGGAGCTGATTACTTTTTGTCTCCTAAAACAGTGTTGGGCGTAATTGCCAGTGGATTCGTGTCGGACTTAGACCGCGGAACAAACAACCGCTCCAGTGTGATCAATGCAGCGGGCGTGCCCGAATCGTCTTTTATCACCACTGCCGATGTAGAGCATGGACGCCGCAACCAGGCCTATAATTTCAACCTGAAGCACACGATCGACAGTGTAGGTCGTGAGATCACGGCCGATGTGGATTATATCGCGTACCGCAACACGGATGTGCAGAACTTCATTACCAACTATTATAACCTGAGCAATGAGCAGATCCGCAGCCCCTACCTGCTGTACGGTACCCTGGACGGTGAGCTGACCATCAAATCAGCACGCGCAGACTACCGCCAGCCACTGGCTGCGATCGGGGGCAATTTTGAGGCTGGTGTGAAGAGTAGTCTCGTGACAGCCGACAACAACCTGGCCTTTTTTGATCGCAGTAATGGTGGCAATGTGCCGGATACCGACAAGAGTAACCACTTCCTGTATGACGAGAACATCAACGCGGCATACGTCAATGCAAATAAGAAATGGGCGAAGGCTGGTTTGCAGCTGGGGCTCCGTCTCGAAAACACGATTGCCAAGGGCAGACAAGTTGTAGGTGATGATGGCTTTAAGCGCAACTATACCCAGCTGTTTCCGAGTGCGGCAGTTAACTATAGCCTGAGCAAGAAGCATGACCTGGGGATGTCTGTGAGTCGCCGCATCAACCGGCCTTCTTACAACCAGCTCAACCCCTTCAAGAACTTCCTGGACCCAAGCACTTACGCAGCGGGAAATCCTTCCCTGAAGCCGGAGCTTTCCTACTCCTTCGAACTGACCCATACCTTTGATCAGCGTTTCATCACCAAACTGAGTTACAGCCACACCACCGATGTGATGGTGAACGTGCTCTCGCCAGACCCGAATGCTGAGAAGCTGGTGGTGCAAACCTTCCGCAACCTGGCTACGCTCGACTACTACGGCCTGACCTTGACTGCGCCTTTCTCGATCGGGAACTGGTTCAACAGTGTGAATAACGGCACATTCTACTATGGTCACTACAAAGGTTTTTTGGCTGGAACAGACCTGAGCAACGGTCGTCCTACTTTCAACTTCAACTCAAACAACACCATCAAACTGCCTAACAACTGGTCAGCCGAATTGGTGGGTGTTTACCGCAGCCGCGAAGTGTATGGCTTCCTGGAAGTAGACCCGATCTGGTTTATGTCGGCGGGTGTGCAGAAGCAGTTCTGGGACAGAAAGGCCAGCGTGAAACTTAATGTGTCAGACATATTCTTTACCAACAAAGCCAACGGCTATACCGCCCTGGCCCGCTATGAAGAGAACTTCTACCAGCGCCGCGACACGCAGGTAGCCACCCTGAGCTTTAACTACCGCTTTGGTCAGGCGCAGTCTGGTCCGTCTCGCCGCCGCACCGGCAGTGCCGAAGAAGAAACGCGCAGAGCAAACTAAGTAATTGTGAAAGAGTAAAGACTGGTTTTTGTTAATTGTTAAACCGCCCGGGCCTTGTCCGGGCGGTTTTGCTTTAGGGTGCGTATACCTGGGTTATACCTGTTGCGCCATGTCCCAGACTGCCTTTTTCAAGTTTCACGGCTCTTTGAACGACTTTTTGCGCCCACGTCAACGCAACACGAGCATCCGCTATACCTATGCTGTGCACCAGACGGTGAAGGATGTGATCGAGGCCATCGGTGTGCCCCATGTAGAGGTGCGGGAGGTGCTGGTGAATGGAGCGAAAGCAGCATGGACTCAGCGACTTCAGGAGAATGATCAGGTGGAGGTATATCCATTTGAGGGAGGGGAGGAAGAGCTTCTGGCAGATAAAGGAGAACGACGTTTCGTGCTGGATGTGCACTTGGGCACGCTGGCCCGATCGCTGCGCATGCTGGGCTTCGACACGGTATACCGGAACGACCTGCACGACACAGAGCTGGTGCAGCTGGCCGATGAATCGCAACGCATTCTGCTCACGCGGGATGTGAACCTGCTCAAGCACAAGGATATACCTGCAGGCTACTGGCTGCGCTCGCAGCACACAGAGGAGCAGCTAAAAGAGGTAGTCATCAGGTACAAACTGCATGACCAGCTCCGGCCATTTACACGCTGCATGGTTTGTAACGGAAACATTGTGGCAGTGGATAAACAGGAAGTGCTGGAACAGCTGCCACCTAAAACGAAGCAGTACTTTGACGAATTTTACCAATGCCAGCAATGTAAACAAGTATACTGGAAAGGCTCTCACTATGAGCGGATGATGGAGTTGGTCCATAAGATAGAGCGTATGGATGGCTAGCCTGCAGGTTTAAATTTCGTGTATGCCTTCTTTCCAGGATATGAGCTGGACGCGGAAGAATTTAAAATTAATATGGAAAGGTATTGGCAAAATTTTACCTTTGCTTTCCTGACGTAGACAAACCTACAACTCATAGACTACGAGAATTTGTATAGCTTCCGTACCTATATCGCTTTTGTTTTTCTGATGCTGTTCACGCGCGTGATGGTGCCAGACGAGATGGTATTGGCTATGCACTTTCACGATCACACCGAGCATGCGCTTCCTGATGCAGATCAAAAAGTAGATACGAGGCATCAGCACTGCCACGTCGATGAGGTATACAACTCAGATTTCTCTTCTCCAGAGTTTTCATTTGAGTTGATCAAATACAGGGCAGAAGTTTGCTATTTGCAGCCTTATAGCTTCGCCTGGAAGTTTACTTATCCGAACAACACGTACCTGCGGGGGCCACCCATCGCCTAGGCGCTTATCTTCAAACTTTAAGGTTCATTTGTTATACGCTGTGCTGCAGGCATAAAGCTGTGCTCCCATACCTGGGAATAGCAGTTTTCAAATCCTGTGCAACAGCTGCCGTTCTCGCCTTGCCTTTAGTTGAAGGTATAGGTGCGCCGATCAAATGCCAGCATTCATTTGGGATAAGCACCTGGTATAATCCACTACTTCCTGGTTTTAGCTGAACAGACCTTCGCACTGCAAATTCATTGTAGTTCGATTGGGGTATCTGTTTATACCTGCTTTCGTGAGAGTTGGGCAGCGATGTTTGTTAGCATCTACACTGCCTGGCAGGTATAAGCATACCAGCTGTTTGACTGTGCCCTTTAGTAGCGGGTCACCTTCCTTTACTCACCCTTCCTGATCAGTCATTCTTTCCAAATAACATTTCATTTAGATCAAATGAAGAATTCAGTTTTATACCTGTTTATAGTATTCCTATTGTGCACAGCAGTTTCTGTGCAAGCCAAAGTCAAGCCATTTACTTTCGCCGGGCAAGCGATAAAGGCTGGCACAAAGCATTCTGTCTTATTGCCTGTCATTAGCGGGAAAGACAGTACCGTTATACCTGTCACTGTTTTTCATGGCGCCAAAAAAGGTCCGGTGCTAGGTATAACCGCAGGGGTTCACGGACTGGAGTATGCGCCCATCATGGCTGCCCAGCAGTTATCAAAGCACCTCGACCCGGCTAACATGAGCGGCACCGTGATAATGGTGCACATGGCCAATGTACCTGCTTTCCTGGAAAGGTCGCTGATGGTGAACCCCGTGGACGGCAAGAACCTGAACCGCGTTTTTCCGGGCAGACCGGACGGCACCCTGACGGAACACATCGCGCATATTATTTCCAATGAAGTCATTGCCCGCAGCGACTATTTTATTGATGTGCATGCCGGCGATGCCAATAATGACTTGCGCCCATACGCGGGCTACTACAACTACTTCGATATGCCGGAAGTGTCAGAAAAGGCCAGGCAAATGGCAATGGCGCTGGGCTTCGACTTTATCGTGCAGTTTGGCAATGAACAGAGTCTGACGGAAGAAGCTATTTACTGCTCCCGCGAAGCAACCAAACGCAACATTCCTGCCGTGGATATTGAGTGCGGCCGCATGGGTATAGTAGAGGAAAAGCCGGTTCTGCAGATACAGGAGGCTTTGCTCAGCCTGATGCGCCACCTGCAGATACTGGAAGGGAAACCTAACACGGTACAGAACCCAGTTATGGTGGCGCAACGCACTACAGTCAGCAGTCAGCACGAAGGCTTTTTCTACAGCGACCTCACCAGCGGCGACTATGTGAAGAAAGGCATGAAACTCGGTTACATCACCGATTTATTCGGTAATCACCTTGCCGATGTAACCTGCCCAACGGATGGAGTTATTCTCTACAAAACATTCAACCCGCCCATTAAGAAAGGGGACGGCCTGTTCAACATTGGGCATATCAACTAATTCTTAGGCAAAAAAAATGTAGCAGCCAACAGCTGAGTTTCAGTTGGCATGGCACCTCACTAGCATCAAAGACTTTTATGAAAAGACATGTAAGTATATTGTTCCTGTTCCTCTTCCAGTTCGCAGCAGTAGCCCAAAACACAGGTTCCATCAACGGAAATGTAACAGATGGAAACGGAAAGGGGATTGAAAGCATCACCATTCTGCTAAAGGAAAGTAACCAGGTGGCTATTACACAGCCCAATGGAAGTTTCGTTCTCAACGATTTGAGCTTGGGAGAATTTACTGTTATCGCCAGAGGCCTGGGCTACAAAGAAGTAGTTCGGCAGGTGGTATTACAGAAGGAAGCCCCTTATGCTCACATTGACTTTCAACTCAAAACTATCTCCAATGCCCTGCAGGAGGTGGAGGTACTGGGTCGCAAAGAAACCACTTACAAAAGTGAGTACAGCTTTATCGGGACCAAAACATCCAGCCTGGTCATCGATGTGCCGCAGTCCATTTCTTCAGTTACAAAAGAGTTGATGGACGACCAGCAGGCTTTCACACTCAACGATGTGGTGCAGAATGTGGCGGGTGTAAACCAGTACTCAGGTTACGATGACCTGACCGTACGCGGCTTCCGCAATGGCTACGAAAGCGGCTTCCGACTCGTGAATGGCCTGCGCTCCGGGTATAGCTACGGCAACGGATTTTTTCGGGTACCGCTTGTAACCAACCTGGAGCGGGTGGAGGTGCTCAAAGGCCCGGGTGCGGCTCTGTTTGGCGACATCAATCCGGGAGGAACCGTGAACATGGTGACGAAGAAACCGCTGGAAGAAGAGCGCAAAGCTGTGAGTTTCTCTGTCGGGAGTTTCCAGACCATGCGTACCGCGCTGGACTTTACGGGTCCGCTGAACGAAGACAAAACGTTGCTCTACCGTATGAACATCGGCTTTGAAGATACCAAAACGTTTCGGGACGTGAACGACCGCAAATCCCTGATGATTGCGCCTACAGTGACCTTCCGTCCGACTGCCAATACGACCCTGAATGCGGAGGTGGTTTACAGCAACTTCAACGGCTACCTGGACCGCGGCCTACCTATACAAGGCGGGGACCTGTTTGCGTTGCCTTTCTCTTTTGCCGTCAACCAGCCCAACGACCACTTCAAGGTAACGGATCTGTCGCTGAACGCCTCGCTCAACCACAAAATAAATGATGGGCTGTCCTTCAACATGGCTTACATGAAGTTTGCTTACTCTGAAGACATTCGGGAGCACCGTACCCTGAATACCTTTGCTGATGCACCGCAGAACACGGTAATGAACATCCGCTACTTCGAGCGCCTGGCCAAAGAGTATACTGATAACCTCTCAGCTTACTTCTCACTGACCCGTAACACAGGTAGCATCAACCATAAAATAGTGCTGGGAGCCGATTATGTGAAATTTGATACCGACAGGAACAGCACCATGTTCGAAGCGCGGCAACAGCTGGTGAATGGCGCGGCCATACCCTTGACTTTCGACCTGAAGAACCCGGTGTACGAAGTGAAGAACTCCAGCAATTACATTCGTCGTCCGCTGCCGCAGTTCTTTATCGACTACCTCAATAACGTGTTTCATACCACGGGGCTTTACGTGCAGGACCAGGTGGAGCTGACAGACCGTTTGGGGCTGTTGGTAGGACTACGCTACGAGATGTTCCGTGACAGACGCGACTATGGCGACGGGGAAGAGAACATAGAGCAAAATGTGCTGCTGCCACGAGCCGGCCTTACCTATTCGCTACACAATAACCTGAACTTCTTTGCCAGTTATAGCCAGGGGTTCCGACCTATTGGTCCGCAGTACATCAAGTATCCGGAGCGCTACGGACGAAGCGAGCCCTTCCGAAACGAAACTAGTTACCAGGTGGAGACAGGCCTGAAAGGAGAGTTCTTCCAAAAAGCGCTGTTTGCCACGCTCTCACTGTATCAGGTAGAGAAGCGCAATACATTGGTGAACACCTTTCAGTTGACAGAAGAGGGGAATCCGATTTACAGGCAAAACGGCAAAACACTGTCACAAGGGGCAGAGCTAGAACTAACGGGTAACATTACACCAAACTTCAACCTGAATGCCAACTATGCCTATAACCACACCGAAGTGCAGGGCGCTGACCTGAGTGCAGAGAACGGCATGATGGCTCCCAATGCACCAAGACACTCGGCAGGGTTGTGGGCCAAGTATAATTTTGCCAACTCCGCCTTAAGAGGAATTGGTATAGCGGTGGGCGGTAACTACATGGATAGCCGACGCATGGAAGTGCAGGTAAACCAGGTAAACACCGGCGAACTGATATGGGACTATTGGCCATCTTATGCTGTAGCCAATGCTGCCCTTTTCTACAATGTGAACAAGTTCAAGTTCGCACTCAATCTGAATAACCTGCTCAACGAGCGCTACTTTGTCGGCGGCTATGATTACTTCCGTGCCAGCCCAGGAGCGCCCAGAAATTACATGGCTACAATCGGCTATACCTTTTAATGGATGGGAGAACATTGTCGTCAGAAGCATTATGCATCCCGAGAGTTAAGAAAGATTATTGAAGCAACATATCAAAAGACATCAACCATCATCATCTAAGAATATGGAATACATATTAGAAGCGAAGCAACTCAGGAAAGAGTACCAGGATAAAGTGGCGCTCAAAGGCCTGGACCTCCAGATAAGTGCCGGCGAAATTTTCTGTCTGTTGGGGCAGAACGGCGCGGGCAAATCTACGACCATCAACCTGTTCTTGGGCTTTATACAGCCCTCTTCTGGTGCCGCTTACATCAACGGATACGAGGTGGCCAGCAACGTGACGCAGGTAAAAGAATACCTGGCTTATATACCCGAGAACGTGATGCTGTACCCTAACCTGACAGGTATGGAGAACCTGGCGCTGTTCAGTAGTCTGGCCGGATTCGACTATTCGAAAGAAGAATTAATGCACTACCTGGTGCAGGCAGGTTTGCCGGCCGATGCTGTCAGCCGCAGGGTAGGCGGCTACTCCAAGGGGATGCGCCAGAAGGTAGGTATAGCCATTGCGGTAGCCAAGCATGCCAAGGTACTCCTGCTCGACGAACCGACTTCCGGCCTCGACCCGAAAGCCAGCAACGAGTTTTCGGAGCTGTTGCTGAATCTCAGCCAACAGGGCACCGCCATTTTTATGGCGACGCACGATATTTTCCGGTCTAAGGAAGTGGGCACGCGCATCGGCATTATGCGGGAAGGTGAACTCGTGGATGTGCAGCCTGCTGCCAACCTCAACGCCAACGAACTAGAAAATCTATACCTGAACTACATGCACGTGGCAAGATGATAAAGAGCATAGCAAAGAAAGAATTCATCAGCACCTTGCGAGACCGCCGCTTTATGGCGCTTAGCATCATTGTGCTGTTACTGTTGTTGGCTGCTACCGTCGTAGGGCTGCACAGTTATAACACGCTGCAAGCTGAGCGGGATGCAGCGCAACAAACGGTGAACGACCAGTTTGCCAACTCGGAAGACCGTCACCCGCACCGCATGGCGCATTACGGCTCCTACGCCTTCCGTCCCAAGTCCAGCATCAGCTTCCTGGATTTTGGCATGGACTCCTATACCGGCGCCTCCGTGTTTATGGAGGCACACAAGCAGAACAGCGCCAACTTCAGTCAGGCGCAGCAATCTTCTTCGTTAATTCGCTTCGGTGAGATGACGGTAGCATTCGTGCTGCAAATGCTTATTCCGTTACTTATCATCTTTTTGTGTTTTGGAGCTTTTACCCAAGAGAAGGAAACGGGCACGCTGAAGATACTGCTTAGCCAGGGCGTATCGCTTAGGCAGGTGGCCTGGGCCAAGGTAGCTGGTTACAGCAAAGTGGTAGCGCTCGTGGTGGCACCAGCCATGCTACTCGCCAGTGCGCTTCTGTTCGGTAAAGGCGGGTTTGACTTGAGTGGCGATGTACTGGTGAGGTTGCTGTTGTTCATAGGCTCTTACCTGGTCTACTTTTTTATCTTTATTGTGCTGTCGGTGGTGGTATCGGCTTTGCACCAACGGTCAAGCACGGCACTGGTTATGCTATTGGGCATCTGGATTTTATGCTGCGTTATTATACCGAAGGCATCTGCCAACCTGGGCGCAACACTCTACACGACCCCAACCAAAGCACAAATGGATGCTGATGTGCATGAAGAGGTAGCCAAAGGTATAGACGGCCACGGCAGCGGACAGGACGAGCGTACGGAGGCCCTCAAGCAGGAGTTGTTTAAGAAGTACAAGGTCTCCTCCATTGAAAAGCTGCCTGTTAATTTCGATGGTATACGCATGGCGGCAGGAGAGGAGCACAGCACGCAGGTCTACCAGGAGCACTTCGACGAGCTGACCGACATCTTCCGAAAGCAAAACCGAATTTCAGAATATGCCAGTTTTCTGAACCCCTACCTGGCGGTGCGCCACCTGTCTATGGGGATGGCAGGCGCGGACTTCGATCACTATGTGCACTTCCAAAACGAGGCGGAGCAATACCGTTACAACCTGGCGCAGGGACTCAATAACATACAGACAACCCGACTAAAGTACGGCGACAAAGAAACACGTCTGAGCTCAGATACCTGGAAGGAGTTTCAGCCATTTGTGTATGAAACGCCCCAAGCCGGGTGGGCATTAACAAATCACATCGTGTCTTTTATCGCGCTGTTCATGTGGCTGGCATTGGTCAGCCTGGTGGGTATGCAGCTGATAGACAAAACTAAAATTGCTTAAGCGATGAAGAAATTCTGGATACTGATAAAATTCGAATGGCTCAATTTCAGGGCCGATAAAGGGTTACTTATACTCACTATACTGACCCTTTTTGCAGGCTTGTATGGCATTTACTACGGCACCACGGAAATAAACCGGCAGCAGGAAAACATTGCTGCTTTGGATGTGCTGACGGAGCAGAACATTGAAGAGTTGAAAGCTAAGTACCCCAACGGGACCGATGCTGGCGATATTGGCTATTACCACACCACCTTCGCCGTCAACCACCCGGACTCCTGGGCCAGTCTGTCGCTGGGGCAGCGCGATGTGAACCCGTATTACATCAAACTCCGCCTGCTCAACTTGCAGTCACAGCTCTACGACACCGAGAATATCAACCCCCTCAAAGTCTTGTCAGGCAATTTCGACTTGGCCTTTGTGCTGGTATACCTGTTTCCGCTGCTTATCATAGGCCTGTGCTTCAATATCCTGTCAGTGGAAAAAGAGCAGGGCACGCTGCCTTTGCTGCTCTCGCAACCCATCGGTCTGCCTCTGATTGTCGGTGCCAAGCTGACTTTCCGGATGATGCTGGTTTTGGGGATGGCCTTGTTGCTTTCCGTGGTGGCCATGGTCTGGGGGCAGGTGTCGCCGGATATGCGGGTGGCATTTTGGCTGAGCGTGGTCGTGCTTTACTGCCTTTTCTGGTTTGGTGTGGCTTTCGTGGTGGCAGCCCTGCAGAAGAATTCCGCTTTCAATGCCATAACAATGCTGGGAGTTTGGCTGCTGCTGACCATTATTATACCTGCGCTGCTAAACGTGTACATCGCCGTGAAGCAGCCAATGCCGCAGGCTTTGGAGCTCACCATCAAACAGCGGGAAGTCGTGCACGGCGGCTGGGACAAACCTAAGCGCGAAACCATGGACAAGTTCTTTGCCCTATACCCGCAGTGGACCGACACAACGGAAATTCAGGGACGCTTCGCCTGGCGCTGGTACTATGCCTTTCACCATCTGGGCGATGTGGCCGTGGCGGACTTGGCACTTGACTACCAGGAAGGATTACAGGCGCGCCATCAGCTGGTGGAACAATTGAATGTGTGGTCGGTACCGGTTAACGTGCAGACCATCTTCAATGCCATGGCTGGGTCTGATTTACCATCCTACGTGAGCTTCTTACAAAGCGCCACCCAGTACCACGATTCGCTCCGGGAGTTTTACTATCCCTTTCTGTTCAACCAGGTCAATTTCACAAATGCCGATTATGTGAACGAGCCACGGCACAGCTTTACCAGTTCACCTGATTTTGCGACGGTGCATGCAGGGCTGTATAAGCTCGCGCTGAGTGTGCTGCTGGTTTTTGCGGTAGGTATGCTGTTGTTTAGAAGGATAAAGGCGAGCGTCAAATAATCAAAGCTTTTTCATTACGCACTACTAGTTAAACATGAAATCCCCGCTGTTTTGCAGTGGGGATTTGTTTTTATGGGTTTGGTAGTTTAATTGAATTAGCGGATTTCAAATGCGTTTAGCAGGCTCTACCTTTTTCTGTCAAACCACTTGATCAAGCTCACATACACCACTGCCTGCGGATAAGTGATCAGGAAACCGTACGTGAAACGAGAGGCCCAATCCGCATAAAAGTTGATGCTGTCCTGGGTGGCGATAAAACTGTTGACCAGGCAAAGTGGCGTAGCGACCAGGGCCACAAATCGCAGCGTAGGTTTTAAGTTCTTTATGAAAAAGTAATTACTTAATCTGGGCTTCAACAAAGGCAGCAAATTCTTCATCTCACTCGGTATTATAAATAAGTTACGTACCGCACTTCTAGAGCTGCAGTAGCAATTCGTAGTCGGATCAGGCATACCTTATTTTGACTTAAACTAAGGCAATGCAATTTACAAAAAAACAAGTTGATCAGGCACGTTTTGACTGATAATGAACACCTAACGCCCCGAAACAAAAAGCCCCGCTAAGGATAGCAGGGCTCAGATTTAAGTTCTTATATAGTAGCTATACCCTGTAGCAAATTGCATTGATGTTCATGCCAGCCCCTACTGAAGCAAACAGAATAATGTCCCCTTTGTTCAGCTGATGCTTCTCGTCCTGACCCCTGCTTACGATGTCGTAAAGCGTGGGCACGGTGGCTACAGAGCTGTTGCCGAGGTAATGGATGCTCATCGGCATAATGTCCTCCGGGATGTCGCGTTTGTCATAGAGTTTATAAAGCGCCTGGATCATGCCTTCGTCCATTTTCTCGTTGGCCTGGTGGATGAACACTTTTTTCAGGTCTTTGATGTCAACACCGCACATATCCAGGCATTCCTTCATGGCTTCTGGTACCAGCTTAATGGCGTACTCGTATACCTTGCGGCCCTTCATTTTGATGTAGCGCACACGCGGATCACCGTCCGGCATGTAGGACTTGTTCATGTTGATATAATAGGCCTCCTCCACACTGTGGCTGCGGGCGCAACTGGCGAGTATGCCACTGCCATCTTCGGGCACTTCCTGGTACTCTATTACTGAGGCACCCGCCCCGTCGCTGAAGATCATGCTATCGCGGTCGTACAGGTCAATCACGCGGGAGAGGGTCTCGGCACCGATCACGAGCGCTTTCTTAGCCATACCTGCCTTAAAAAACGCCTCGGCCTGAATCACGCCCTGCACCCAGCCCGGACAGCCAAACAGGATATCGTAGGCCACACAGTCTGGACTCTTGATCTTCAGGTTATGCTTTACACGACTAGCCAGCGCAGGCACGGCATCAGACTGAATCGTACCCTCGATCACGTTGCCGAAGTTGTGCGCCACAATGATCATGTCCAGGGTTTCCGGGTCGATGCCGCTGTCCCGGATGGCCTCTTCAGCGGCCAGGGTGGCAATATCAGAAGTAGTGAGGTGGGAGGCCACATAGCGGCGCTCTGCTATACCTGTGATCTTCTGAAATTTCTCGACGACCACATGCGGGCAAACACCGATCGGTACGTTTTGGTCTGTGTAAAAATTGTGAGAGGTAAAATCCTGGTTGGTTTTTACTTCTGTCGGGATATAACTGCCCGTGCCAGTGATAACGGATCGCCACATATTGGTAGGTTGAAAGGTGAAGGAATATCATCCGGGTGCAAGACCCTATAGCAACACAATATATTGATCCTCACTATATATGACAAGGAAAATTTTACAAAAGTGTTTGAACATTAATTCTCCTGTATACCCTGCCAGGGATAGCGCAATTTATCCGTTGATTTCTACTACAAATAGCTTTCGATAACCTTTGTTAATTCTTCCATAAACAGGTGCATGTGGTAGCCATCGGCCAGCGCATGGTGCAGGCCAATGCTGATCGGCAGGTATACTTGGTCGCCGCGCATCTCCAGTTTGCCATAGCCGATTTTCGGTACACCCGGGTCTTCCTGACCTATTGAGAAGGCATGCTCCATACCTCTGAAAGTAAACCAGGGCAGGGTAGTCATGTGCAGCAGGTCTATACCTTGGTGGCCGTTGAAAAGCTTTTTGCTCTTTTTTACCTCAGCGATGATGGTAGCCCCGTTGGCACAGAAATCGGCCAGATTTTCAATGAAAGGAAAATGCGTGAAAGCGATCTGTTTGTCGTCTTTGAGAATGGTAGTGGACAGATCGAGTCCGCTAAATTTTACCACCTGCCCGTTTTCGATGCGGAGCAGGAAGTTTTCCGTGGCGCGTGCAGCCTGTGTGGTGGCGTGCATATAGGCCAGCGAAATAGAGAGTCCGTGTTGTTTGCAATAGCGGTGAAGTGGCGTAATGTCCACCTCCGTGTGCACATTGAAAAAAGGCTGGGTGAAGGTGCTGAAAAAGCGGAAACTCTCTTCGCGTTCCCATCCCTCAATAGGTATGATTTCTTTGCTGTAGCGGTTTTGCATGTATAAATAGGACAGACTTTGAGTAGCCTGACGTTGATAAACGAAAACACAAAGATAGGGGCTTACCTGCATTTCTAATTTTTTCCAGGTGTGAAATGCAAAAAGTATATGCTTTGTTATGAATATTCTTTTATATTTATAGCATAATACTTCTGATAACCTACTTTGCCTATGAACGAACTTATACAAGCTACCTTTTCCAGTGTCAATATCATACCGACGGCCTTACTGGTCTTTGTCATGCTGTATTGGCTTGCCGTCATCTTCGGCTTGCTGGACCTCGATTTCTTTGATATTGAAGTAGAGCCCGACGTGAATGCCGATGATGTGTCAGCCGTCAGCTGGCTCAACAGTGTACTTGCCTTCTTTAACCTGGGCAAGGTGCCATTCATGGTGTTCCTCACTTTCTTCGCACTGCCGTTCTGGGTAATCTCCATCTTAGCGAACTACTACTTCAACGACGGCTATAGCTTGTTAGGATGGCTATACCTGATCCCTTCGTTCGTGGCCGCTTTGTTCGTGGCTAAGTTCCTGACCATGCCTTTCGTGCGAGTGTTCGCCGCTATGGAAAAAGAGCATGAATCAGCGGCAGCTATCATCGGGCAGGTCTGTACGGTGATGTTGCCTGCCAATGGCACCGACATGGGACAGGCCGCTGTGAAAACAACGGGCGCACCGCTCTTGCTGAATGTCAGAACGACTATGGGCTCCGCTGTGCAGAAAGGAGAAACTGCACTCGTGCTCGAATACAATGCTGAAAACAAATTTTACCTTATAGAACCTTACCAAACCATTTAATTCGCATGTTAGAATCTTTATCCCTGTCTATCGTCATTATGCTGGCGGTATTCGCTATTGGCTTAATAGTCTTTGTTATCAAAATGTACCAGAAAGCCATACAAGGCGAGGCCCTGGTACGTACCGGTCTGGGCGATACGAAAGTGTCCTTCTCTGGCATTTTTGTGGTGCCTGTTATCCACAAACTGGAAGTGATGGATATCACGCTCAAAACCATCGTCATCTCCAGAACAGCCTCTGAAGGCCTTATCTGCAAGGATAACATGCGTGCCGATATCAAAGTGAACTTCTTTTTGCGCGTAAACAAAACACCGGAAGACGTGATTCAGGTGGCGCAGTCCATCGGTTGTAAGCGTGCTTCAGACCACTCCGCCCTCGAGAGCCTTTTCGATGCCAAGTTCTCCGAAGCATTGAAAACGGTAGGTAAGCACTTCGACTTTGTGGAGCTGTATAACAGCCGCGACGACTTCAAGCGCCAGATCATCCAGACCATTGGCACCGACCTGAACGGGTATGTACTGGATGACTGCGCGATCGACTACCTGGAGCAAACACCGCTGATGCACCTGAATGAAAATAACATCCTCGACGCAGAGGGTATCAAAAAGATCATCGACCTGACGGCTAAGCAGAAAGTGCAGGCCAACCTGATCGAGCGCGAGAAGCAGAAGACCATCAAGAAGCAGGACGTAGAAGCACAGGAGACCATCCTGGAGCTCGAAAAGCAATTGGCTGAGAACGAGGAAAAGCAGAAGCGTGAAATATCGAACATCAAATCGCGTGAGTTTGCCGAGATGGAGAAAGTGCGCCACGAAGAGCGCCTGAAGGCAGAGAAAGCCCGCATCGCCACGGACGAGGAAGTGAAGATCGCAGAGCAGAACAAAGATCGCCAGATCCTTGTAGCTGAGCGCAGCAAGCAGCGTACGGATGCTATCGAGACGGAGCGTGTGGAGCAGGCCCGTTTACTGGAAGAAAACGAAAAACAGCGTATCGTGGCACTGGCGCAGATCGAGAAAGAAAAAGCGATCGAAGAAGAGCGTAAGAATATACAGGGCATCATCCGCGAGCGTGTGACCGTGGAGAAAGCCGTAGTGGAGGAAGAAGAGAAGATCAAGGACACCAAGGCATTTGCAGAGGCTGAGCGTACGAAAGCGGTAGCAATTAAAAATGCCGAGCGTGAAGCAGAAGAGTCATTGGTGAAAGAGATCAAGAGTGCCGAAGCGGCCCGTCAGGCGGCAGAATTCCGTGCCAAGCAAATGCTGATCGATGCGGAGGCAGAGCAGGTGTCTTCTAACAACCGGGCACAGGCCATCAAAACCATGGCAGAAGCCGAAGCAGCACAGGCGGCAGCTATCGGACTGTCAGAAGCACAAGTGATGGAGGCCAAAGCCCATGCCCGTCAGAAAGAGGGTGAAGCAGAGGCGCTGGTAATCAAAGCGAAAGCCAATGCACAGGCCGAAGCCGACGAGAAACTGGGTATGGTAACTGCCAAAGTAACGAAAGAAAAAGGTATAGCCGAGGCCACTGTAGTAGAGAACATGGCATCAGCAGAAGAGAAACGCGGACTGGCAGAGGCCCGTGTGATCGGAGAGAAGTTCACAGTAGATGCCAAAGGTATAGAGGAGAAAGCCGAAGCCATGCGCAAGCTGGATGGCGTGGGCAAAGAGCACGAAGAGTTCAAGCTGCGTCTGGAGAAAGACAAGTCGATTGAACTGGCCCAGATCAACATCCAGAAAGACATTGCCGCATCGCAGGCTGAGGTAATTTCCGAAGCCCTGAAGTCAGCGAAGATCGACATCGTGGGTGGCGAGACCATGTTCTTCGACCAGATCGTGGGCTCCATCACCAAAGGCAAGCAGGTAGACCGCCTGGTAGGCAACAGCGAAGTGCTGAACACAGTGAAGGAAACCTTCTTCCAGCCAAACGGCAACGGCCATATAGACTTCCGCGAGAACCTGCAGCAGTTTATCAACCAGTTCGGTATGACCTCTGACGACGTGCGCAACCTAAGCGTATCGGCTCTTTTGCTGAAGATGATGCAGAGTAGCGCAGACGAAAGCACGCTGAATACCCTGAAGCAGCTGACCACAACGGCTACGGCTATGGGGATTGCGGATAAGCCTTATATTTCATTGAACTAAACCTTATCTTAAACCCCTCTTCTGAAAGCGGAAGAGGGGTTTTTTATACCAGTGGTGGAGTAAATTATAAAAATTGAAAATTGAAAAAAGCAAAAATCTATATTGACGAATTTGGGAATACTCACTTAGACTTGTCAAAAAGTGGGACATTTAGCCATTTCGTTTATGCTTCCGTGATAATCTCAGAGGAGAACGAAGAGAAGGCACGCCTTCTGCGGAAAGAAATTTGCAAAAAATTCAGACTAGGGGATAATATAAAATCGAGCAATCTTGGCGATTCAAAATACTTCGACAAGCGTTTAGAAATTCTTCAATACCTAGTTAATAATTTAGATTTTACTATAGACGTTCTTGTCATTGACAAAAAGCATCTAGACCGTGAAAGTGGAGGCCTTAGGTTTAAACAAGTGTTTTACAAATACTTTCAAAAAATATTTGTAAATAAATACAATGAACTTTATGATTCTTATGATATCACACCTGATAAGGTAGGTGAAGAATTCGCTCGTGAACTAGAGTTGTTTGTTCGAAATAATGCAATCAATCTCGATTTGTTTAATCCTGAAAGGACTTATAGGATTTCTGATGATATAGAAGGTGAAAAATTAATACAACTCGCTGACATTATATCGGGTTCAATTGGGAAAATATACTGTACAAGTCATGCTAGTGAGAGAATGGAAGAAATATTTAATATTCTACATTCAAGATTATCTGTGCAGCATTTTCCCTATAAATCGAACTACGAAATCAAAACCTCGGAAGATGACAGAAAGAAGGATATACTGATTAGGAGACTAAGTCAGGACATACTTGAGAAGTTCGTAAAATCTACTGAAGGTAAAAACGAAACGTTAGGTTTGAATTTAGTGGAGTACTTAGCAATTCAGAATAGAATGGATCCTAAGCGCTTAGTACCAAGTTATGAGATATTGACCTACCTGCGTAATTTCAATTCAAATGTGACAGATGATAAATTAAGGTCGACTATACGAGACTTGAGGTATAAAGGACTTTTCATTATCAGCCATAAAGGTCAACCTGGATATAAATTAGCTAGCAGCTATGATGATATTATAGAACACTTTAATCATTTCATGAGATATGTTCTCCCTATGTTAGAGAAACTTAAAGCCATTAATGAGAAAATGACTAATTCTACATTTAATGAGCTTAATCCTTTGGAAAAGGACGATAGATTTCAATTAGTTAAAAACTTGATAGGGCAAATTAAAAATACCTAGTTCCAATCAATTATAGCTATTATGCTCGGCTACGCCTTACCCATCGGCTGCACGAGTACATTATACAAGCCACTAGTACAAAATAAGCCGTGAAAACAATTGGCTTTAACAAAAGCCAAAAACTTACCAATCTTAAAAATTTAATCCTCCAACCTAATGGAAGATACCAATACCGCCACCGCCTCAACAGCCGACAACGTGCAGTTGGAGGGTGGTACTTACGAAATACTGCGCAACCGTCTGCAGAAAAGCGGGGCCGAACTGCGCACGAAACTCGAGCAGCTGAACCAGGAGCGGAAGAGCGTGTTTGGGGCGATCGAGACGAAACTGATCACGACCGAGCGCATTACTACCGAGAACAACTGCGTGCCCTCGGACATGGTGCCTGTGGGCTATACCTTGCTCTTTGGCTACAACGTATACTTGGGCCTGAAGTCGGAGGTGGAGCTGTCGGATGTGTTTGGCGTCTATACCTATGAGGGCCACAGCTTCCATCAGCAGCCGCTCGACATCCTGCAGGACAAGACCTTTCAGGACGATTTTCAGAAGCTCTACAAATACTATAAGAATACTCAGTTCGTCAAGTTTGCGCACATCGGCAACTACCTGTACATGGTGTTTCGGGTGGGCAAGGGCGTCAACGATATCAAGACCTTTAAGTGGTTGCTCAAAGGTGATACGATTACGTACATCGACAACCGCAGCGACCACGAGTATGTATTCCCGAACCAGCACGATTTCAGCTGGAAACGCACCACCCGCGAGGCGCAGCGCAAAGGCAAATTCCCGCACGTGTCCATCGAGGACAAGGTGTTTGTGGAGACTGTCGGCGGAGACCTCACCATCAAGGTAGAAGACAACACCGACTCGGGCCGCGGCATTTATTCGGAAGAGGTCGATGACAAGGACCAGACGCTCGACGACTCGGAGATCTATTACGCCATTCTGGGCAATATCATTCTCCTGAAGATAAGACCGTACCGCGAGAACAACTACCGTTATATTGTCTTTAACTCCAAGTTGAAAGAGGCACGCCGTATTGATGCGCTCGAACATAGCTGTGTGCTCTTGCCAGATGGGCAGGGCATCATTTATGCCTATGGCTACTACCTGCAGACGGGCGAGTTCAAGCAATTCGACAACAACCTGCAGGACATGCTTTTTGAGAAGCGCATTGCGTCCCCGAACGGCGAGGATTTCCTGTATGTGTTTTACAACAAGGAGACGAGCGTATACCTGTTGCTGTCTTATAACCTGATCACGCAGCAGATCGAAACGCCGATCGTGTGCCACGGCTACGCTATTTATGAAAACGGCGAGTTGTGCTATTTCCGTGCCGACGAAGAAGCGCAGAAGCACCACGCCATCCAGATCTGGCAGACTCCTTACATCGGGCCGAACTTTACCATACCTGTAACGCAGGAGTCGTACTTGTACAAGATCGGCAACAAGGACATTGTGCGGGCCATGGCCGAGAGCAACGAGGTGCTCACGCTCCTGCACAAAGAGGATTCCTACGCCAACCTATACCTCGACCTGATCAAGAAAACCACCGATGTACTGGACTCTTATCACTGGCTGAACAGGGAAGAAACATACAATCTGGCGGCTCCGCTTTCGGCTGTTCGGCAAACGGCGACGGCGGCGGTAGAGGAGTACGAAAAAGTACTCAGCATCAAGAAAAATACGCAGGCGCAGATCAGTCAGGTGCTCGGGCAGGCCGACGCGCTGATCCAGACGCTGAAATTCAAGAAGGCGGAGAGTATTAACGACTACGTGAAGTATCTGGCCGATTTGCGTGGCATACGTGGCGAAGTGATCTCGCTGAAAGAGTTGCGCTATACCGACCTGCCTACTATTGAAAAGTACGAAGCACAGCTGCAGCAATTTGCACAGGATACTGCCAACGGAGCCGTGGAATTCCTGTTGCAGCCGAATGCCCTGGCGCCTTACGAGAAGCAGGTAAAGGAGATTAATACAGCTATCGAAGCGATTGCCAAAGTAGTCGAAGCTGACGCGACCGACAAGGAAATTGCCGCGGTGTCAGCAGAACTGGAAATGCTGATCGATGTGGTGAGCAATCTCAAGATCGAGGACGCCACCCAGACCACACGCATCATTGATACTATCTCGGCTATTTATGCCACGTTCAACCAGACACGTGCCGCCCTGCGCCGCAAGCGCAAGGACTTGCTGAGTCAGGAGGGCAAGGCTGAATTCAATTCCCAGATCAAGCTAATCAGCCAGAGTGTGGTGAACTACCTCGACGTGTCGGACTCGCCGCAGAAATGCGAGGAGTATCTGGCCAAATTGATGGTGCAGCTGGAGGAGCTCGAGGGCCGCTTCCCTGATTTCGACGAATTCATCGAGCAACTCACCGTGAAGCGGGAGGAGATCTACAGCGCCTTTGAATCGAAGAAAGTGCAGCTGCAGGAGGCCCAGAACAAGCGGGCCAACAGTCTGCAACAAGCAGCAGACCGCATCCTGAAAGCCGTGCAGAACCGAGCAGGCAAGCTGACCTCGGTAAGCGAGATCAACGGCTACTTCGCCTCCGATCTGATGATCGAAAAGGTACGCAGCACGGTGGAAGAGCTCTTAGGTATAGGTGATACGGTAAAGGCCGATACCATCCAGAGCCGCCTCAAAACGCTGAAAGAGGACGCCATTCGGCAGCTCAAGGACAAGCAGGAGCTGTTCGTGGACGGTGCCAACATTCTGAAGTTTGGCAAGCACCAGTTCACCGTGAATACCCAGCCGCTGGAGCTGAGCGTGGTACACCGCGACGACGCCATGTACTACCACCTCACGGGCACCAGCTTTTTCGAGAAGATCACCGACGAATCTTTCCTGAGTTACCGCCCCGTGTGGGAGCAGACATTGGTGTCGGAAAACCAGCAGGTATACCGCGCCGAGTACCTCGCCTTTAAAGTGCTCGAAGCGGCGCAGGACACAGGTATAAACAGGCCGCAAAACGAGAACAGCCTGCGCTACCTGAGCATCGACGAACTGCACAAACTCACCGAAACCGAGCTGACGGACTACGTGAACAAATTCATGGCGGTACGTTTTAACGAGGGCTACCTGAAAGGCGTGCACGACCACGACGCGGCCCTTATTCTGGCCGCCCTGATCCGCCTGATCAAAACAGCCGACTTGCTCCGCTATACCTCTACCGACAGGGCCTGTGCGCAGCTGTACTGGCAGGTGTTCGCGCCCGAGTCGAAAAAAAAATCGCTTACCCACCAGCTCCAAGGTATAAGCGCCATCCTGCAGGTTTTCCCCGACACGCACGAGTTTGATGATTTAAAGGCAGGTCTGCAACAGGAAGTCTATACCTTTCAGCAGGAGACGGGACTTTGCAAACAAGCCAATGCGGCCGAAGCAGGCGAGTACTTGTTCTACGAGCTTACCCGCGGCAACCACTTCGTCATCGACAGTCAGGCCGATGTGCTCTTCGACGGCTTCAAACATTTCCTGACGGAGCGACGCGTACTCGACCGTTTCGAGGAATCGGTGAAGGCGCTGCAGGAGAATGTAGCGCATCAGTTTGAGCTGATCCAACACTGGCTGAAAGCTTACATTGCGCAGGCAGGCCAGCACGATAAAGCCGAGTTTGTGGCCGAAGTAGCGACACTGTTGCTCACCGACAGCTACAACACACAGCATGTGGTGCACACTGTGCTGAAGGAGAATCTGCAAGGGATGCAGGGCGCCCACCAGCAGGTGCAGGGACAAAGCTACCAGCTAAACTACCACCAGTTCCTGCACCGCCTCCGCGACTATACCTCCTGCACGGCCACGGCCTTTACAGCTTTCACGGAGCTCAAAAAGAACCTGACGCAGCAGGCCGAACAGGCACTGCGCCTGAACGAATTCAAGCCGCGGGTGCTATCGTCGTTTGTGCGTAACAAACTGATCGACCAGGTATACCTGCCGCTGATCGGCGCCAACCTGGCCAAGCAGATCGGTGCGGCAGGGGAGACCAAGCGCACCGACCTGATGGGCATGCTCTTGCTGATCTCGCCGCCAGGCTATGGCAAAACGACCATCATGGAGTACATCGCCAACCGCCTGGGCATTATCTTCATGAAGATCAACGGTCCCGCTATCGGCCACCAGGTGACGGCGCTGGACCCGAAAGAGGCACCCAATGCCGCTGCCCGCGAAGAGCTGGAGAAGCTGAACCTGTCCTTTGAGATGGGCGACAACGTGATGATCTACCTCGACGACATCCAGCACTGTAATCCCGAGTTTCTGCAGAAGTTTATCTCCCTGTGCGACGCCCAGCGCAAGATCGAGGGCGTGTACAAAGGTCGCAGCAAAACCTATGATTTCCGTGGCAAAAAGGTATGCGTGGTGATGGCGGGTAACCCTTACACCGAAACAGGCGAGAAGTTCCGTATACCTGACATGCTCGCCAACCGCGCCGACATCTACAACCTCGGCGACATCATCGGCGACACGGAAGATGTGTTCAAATTGAGCTACATCGAAAACTCCCTTACTTCCAACACCGTGCTGGCGAAGCTAGCGGCGAAGAGTCAGAAAGACATCTATACCTTGCTGCAACTCGCCGAAACAGGCAACAGCGAGGGGCTGGAGTTCGAGGGCAACCACTCGGCAGCCGAGTTGAATGAGTATGTGTTGGTACTGAAGAAATTACTCAAGATTCAGGATGTCATCCTGAAAGTAAACCTCGAGTATATCCGCTCGGCAGCGCAGGCAGACGAGTACCGCACCGAACCCGCCTTCAAGCTGCAGGGCTCTTACCGCAACATGAACAAACTGGCCGAAAAGGTGATGCCGATCATGAACGATCAGGAACTGCAGACACTGATTCTCTCGCACTACGAAGCCGAGTCACAGACGCTCACCTCAGGTGCCGAAGCCAACATGCTCAAGTTCAAACAGCTGATCGGCATCATGACCGAGGCCGAGGCGCAGCGCTGGGAGGATATCAAAGCCACCTTTGTGCGTAACAACAAACTCAAAGGCTTCGGCGGCAACAATCAGGTAGGGCAGGTGCTCACCGAAATGGAAAATATCTCCGGCGGACTGGCAGGTATAAAAGACGTGCTGAGCCAGTTCAAGCCGAGTAGGTTGGAAGCTGCGGAAGGTTTGTAAGTATAGCTTGTGTAAAAATGGAAATCCCCTGCAGGTATAATGCTGCAGGGGATTTTTTTATTTGGTTAGAGTCGGAATTGACTTAAGTTGATGACCATCGATGACTGGAAGCGGCGAGAAAGTGGAAGCGAGTTCGCTCGTTTCCGTTTGTGTATGGCTTGTAATGGACATTTCGCTTTTTGGGTGTTCTTTGTCTCCAGAGCCAACTTTTGAGAGAATGGCCTCTAGCAGTGGCAGCATTTCATTCAGGTTTTTCGACTTGATCATAAAATTCCAGAGCGGCTCAAACTTTTTCCATCCTCCAGAGTAGAGCAGGTGCTTTAGCTTATGCTTGTGTGAGTCATGCTGAAAACTTGCCTTAAAAATATTGGACCAGCTGTAAAACTCTTTGTAAGCCCAATCATATCCTGCCTTTAATTCATCGGCTGTCAGGTGGGTAGTCTTATACACGACACTTCTGGTATCGTACAGGTCCCAGTTTTGGGTTAGGATACGACCCTGGCTTTCCATGTCTTTGTAGAGTTTGGTACCAGGGTATGGGGTTAAAATATGATAGGTCGAAGTTGTGAGTCCATTGTTAACACCCCAATCAACCGTTCTTTTAAAAACATCCTGGTCGTCATCATCAAGTCCAAAAACAAAACTGCCATTAATCATGATGCCCAGATCATGCAGCCTGTTCACAGCTTTTATGTAGTCTTTCTGTAAGTTTTGCTTTTTGTTGCTTTGTTTGAGATTAGCAGGTGAAAAAGTTTCGAACCCAACGAACAGACTTCTCAAACCGGCCTCAGCCGCTTTTTCAATCAGATTGCCACGGAGTATAGAGTCTATGGTAGCCGCTCCCTGAAATACCCGGTTCATGCCTTTCATTCCTTCAAACAAGCCGCTCGCAAATTTTGCATTGCCCAGTAAATGGTCATCCAGGAAATATAAGTGCTTACCTGGGAGTCTGTCTATTTCAGCCAGGGCATCATCTACGGCTTGTGTATAGAAAGTTTTCCCTCCTTCAAAAAAGGCATCCTTGTAGCAAAAGTCGCAGTGGTGCGGACAGCCTCTAGTCACCACAATCGAGTTGGGCACTAAGTAGCGGTTGCGCTTGATGAGATCTCTTCGGATAGGAGGTATCCCTTCGAGTGTCCGAATCATAGAGGTATATACCTTCTTAGGCACCTTATTTCTGAAGTCTTTCAGGAACTGCGGGAAAGTGTCTTCCCCTGGACCTAGGAAAATGGTATCAGCATGCTGCGCTGCTTCTTCTGGTAAAGAAGTTACATGGAGTCCTCCGAGCAGCACATAAGCCCCGCGCCTTCTGTAATGGTCGGCAATTTTGTAGGCCCTGTAAGCATTGGTAATGTATACCTGAATGATGACCAGGTCAGGGGTATCATCCAGGTATAACTCCTCCACATGCTGATCCTGTAAGTCGATTTCATCGTCAGGTGAGAGGTAGGCCGCCAGCGTTGCCAACCCAAGAGGAGGAAACAGTGAATATTTTATAGGCCTCCAAAATGGGCTTTCAGCCTCTGCCAACGCAGGAAGTATCAGTTTGACTTTCAATTCTAATGTGGTGTTATCTGCCGTAAATAATTTAGTCTATAGGTACTCTAGACCAGTTCCTTCTCTTCAACCACAGTAACCAACTGCTCCTGCAGACTCAGCAGACTGCCCAGGCACTTAGTATAAACACGCTGCATGCGCTCGGCAACAGTTACGGTCTGGTTGATCAGCATATTCAGTTCTTCACCCTGCAGCGAGTCTGCCGACATCCAGATCAGCTCTTCCTGTAGCAGGTACTTGCGCACTGACTGGGCTGTGTCCACGTTCTGCAGTGCCGGGAATTGGAGGGTATCCGCTTCTTTCAATATAGCCTCAAAGGCATCGCGAAGGCGGCGGAACTCAGTTGCAAACCACTTGCCCTCCTTCTCAGACATGTGACTTCCTTTGCTGATGGCCGTATCGATTGTGTTTTGCAGATTTTGCTGCTCCTGCTGCCAGGCGCTAAACTGCTTTACCCAAGCCACCAGGAAGGTATAGCGCTGCAGTAACTCCGCTCTTTGTGCTGGTTGTGTTTGAGTCAGGAGGTAATGCACGGCAAATACTTTGGTGTCGAACCGCTGGTACCAATCTTGGTCAGTCGGAAACTCTTGTAGCCTTTGCTCTAGCAGTGCCTGGGCTTCGTGAGGCTCGTAAGAAAAGCCGTTGTGCAGGGTATAAGTCTTGCGCTTGTCCTGCTTCTGCAGAATAAGCGACAGCGTTTGGATATCCTTATACCGGCCGCTGAGTTCCTCCATCTTCTGCTGCAGGCCAGCTCCGTAAAGCGACTTCAGGGCATCTGGCAAAAGCTCGGATGTTATGCCGGCTGTCGCGACCAAAGCCTCAGGGTCTGACAGATCCAATTCGGTGAGCAGGCGGTTGTCGTATACACCCAGATAGTGCGCTTTAAAAGTGGTTTCCTGCTGCTCTGCTTCAACAAAATCCTGCACCTCTTCAGCAGGCGTGAAGGTGATGTTCGGGTGCAGTTGCAGGTTAACACGAAGCAGGTTCTGGGTAACGGTCTCTGCGAGTTTTTCTGGCTCGTTGAACAGCAACCAAGGAGAGCGCTCGTCTTCTATACCTGCAAAATAAGTGGCTTTGGCATTCTGCTCTCTTTTGTAGTTAGAAGGGTGACTGGAATACATCTCCGCCAGGTGACCGTCTTCATCAGAAAAGATAAACCGAGCACCGGCAGTATGCTTAGGCAGGTTTTCCAGGAGCGACTGCCGGTAACTTTCACGGGTCTGGCTGAGATACGCTGCGGCTTTGCTTTGGTGATAGAACAGGTTAGAGGTATAGATCTTGTTATCGATGGCCGTGGTCAGGTGGCTGTTGGAATGATCGAAAGCCTCACTGGCAGGTCCCAGACGGTAGAGCGCATTCACGATCGCATCGCTGCCGGTCACGCTTACGGCTACACGGTCAGCATTATACTCCATCTGGCGCGAAAGTGATGCGTTTACCAGGTTTATCGCCTGGTAGATTAGGGCCATGAACTTGCGGATAAGCCACACCACCGGCATCAGCAACCAGCCAAAAACAGCAAGTTGTATGTTGGAGTTCTTCCATTTTTCCAGCAGCTCGTCCCACTTGTCACGCTCGTACACAATACTCTGAATAATACTGTTTGCCATATACACGTAGCTGCCCAACTTCATACTGCTCTGCGAAAAGTGACCGAACTCGTGCGCCAGTACCGCTTTAAATTCTGTCAGGTTGATCGAGTTGACCAGCCCTAGGCCAATCAGCAGGTTTTTCTTCACTGGCAGGAAAAGGCTGAGGATGGTACTGTTATAGAACACACAGGCGTTTATTTCGTGGTTCACGAACACCTTGTGGGGCAGGGGGGCATTGGTTTCGGCACAAAGCTGTCGGATGAATGAGAAGAGCTGCGGGTGTTCATCCTCTGTTATTTCCACATTCAGCGGATTGTTGGTGTCGTGTTTCTTGAAGAGAAACTTCAGCATAAAACCGAACAGCATACCCGCCATACCTATTGCACCAAGCTTCAGCAGAATAGTCCACCTGTTGACTGTTTCCATTGGGTATAGAACGGCTAGGTATAGCAGGTAACCGGCCAAAGCCACCATAGCCAGGTATAGCACCAGGAACACCAGCATGGCCAGCAGTACATACACTACCTGGCTTTTGTAGGATGACGGGGGGAGTGTATAGCCAGCAGGTATACACTGAGGACTTTCAGGGTAAACTTGTTTCATGAAAAGGTGGGTATAATTATTTCTTATACCTTAAATATAAGTATTATTCTATACCTGATACTTTACCTGATAAAGATTTTTTGCACCAATTGCGGTTCTTTTTTAGACCGATAGTGTGACTGGCAAAAGTGAATTACAGTATCTAACAACGCTGGAGTGGATGATTTCTGTGAAAGTGGACGGAATATAGTTGAATGAAAATTGGGAGTGCCTGAGTGGCAAGGTATATACTGAAGTACCACCCTGTGCAATAAGCACGCAGTAGTTTGGCGGGCAAGGAAAAGCTGTAAGGAGATGTCTATAAAAAAAGAGTGCCCGGAAACCCAGGCACTCTTAACAAACAAACTAATCACTATTCTATCTATTTATACTTGTTATACTTTCTTGCTCCGACTGTAGGCCAGGTAGTATACCTGGGGCAGCACGATCAGCGAAAGGATCATACAGATCATCAGACCACCCACGATCATAATGGCCAGTGGCTTCTGAATCTCAGAGCCCATACCTGTCGAAAGAGCCGCAGGCAGCAAGCCTGCAGAACCCATGATGGCAATCATAAACACAGGTCTTATACGACTATACACACCTTCCGAAATGGCTTGCTGCAGTGGTAAGCCCTTGCGCAGGTATTCCTTCATCACGGCGATCAGAATGATGCCGTCGATAGTGCCCACCCCGAACAAAATAATAAAGCCTATACCTGCCGAAATGCCGAAAGTAGTGCCCGTAAGCCACAGCGACAGAAAGCCACCGATAAAGGCGAACGGAATCGTGATAAGGGATATAACCGTGTCTTTCAGGTTGCCGAAGTTCACGAACAACAGGAAGAAGATCATCAGGAGTGAGATCGGCACAATGTAGCTCAAACGCTTGGTTGCTCTTTCCTTGTTCTCGAATTCCCCGGCCCAGGTTAGCCTGTAACTCTCCGGTAACACTACCTGCTCTTCTACAAGTTTCTGTGCCTCCTCCACAGTACTGCCCAGGTCACGCCCTCGCACCGAAAAACCTACGGCAATGTAGCGGCTACTTCCCTCGCGGTAGATAAAGGCAGGCCCTGTAAAGAAACCCACATCGGCAATCTCGTAGAGCGGGATCATAGAGCCACTGTTGGCTGGCACCAGAATGTTCCGGATCTCGGCCTCTGATTTACGGAATGGCTCTGCATAACGCACCCGTACATCAAACATGCGTTCATCTTCATAAAACGTAGTAGCTGCCTTACCGCCAATCGCCATTTCAATCACCGCCTGCGCATCGGCCATGCTCACGCCGTAGCGTGCCATCCGGGTTTCCTCCAGCTTGATGCGTAGCTCTGGCAAACCAATGTTGCGGTAAATGTTCAGGTCTTCTATACCTTCCACATCTTTAATGGCTGCAGCCACCTGGTCTGCTGTGTTTTCCAGTTCAAAGAGATCATTGCCGAATATTTTCACTACCAGCGAACTCTTCACCCCCGATACATATTCTTCCACATTGTCCATGATAGGCTGACTGAAACCGAAGGTGACGCCAGGGTATACAGCCAGCGACTGTTCCATCTCCGAGAGCAGTTCCTGTTTAGAAATCTTCCGGCTCCAGTCGCTTTCGTCATGGAGCTGCACGTGGAATTCGATATTGAAGAAGCCTGTCGGGTCAGTGCCGTCGTTCGGACGACCCGTTTGCGTTAGCACAAAAGCTACTTCGTCAAACTCCCGGAACTTGGCTTTCATCTCTTTGGTCAGCTTCACCGACTCGTCCAGGCTTACGCTGTTTGGTAGGGTTGCCCTAACATACAACGCCCCCTCGTTCAGCTGCGGAATAAACTCTGTTCCCAATCGACTGAAGCCAAAACCGCAGACAATCAGCAGTCCTCCGAAGAGCATTACCGTCAGCTTCTTGTTGATGGCACCCAACTGGTAGAGCTTAAACATAGCTCCGCGAATGAAATTGGTAATCGGGTTTTCGCGGTCTACTACGTTTTTGTTGAGCAGCACCTTACACATGGCTGGTACATAAGTTAAGCTGAGCAGCACAGCCCCGATCAGGGCATAGCCCAGCGTAAATGCCAGCGGTGAGAACATCTTGCCTTCCACCTTCTGGAAAGTAAAGATCGGCATCAAAGCTACGATCAGAATGATCTGCGCAAAGAAGATAGACTTAGCCACGGAGCGCGTCTGATTCTTGATGATCCCTAACTTCGAAATCTTGTTAAATCGTGACATACCTAGCTGCTGCGCCCGTTTGTCGAGCCCCACAAACACGTGCTCTACCACCACCATGGTACCCTCAAGCAACAGTCCGAAATCCACGGCACCTATAGAGATCAGGTTGGCAGGCAAGCCCTGAATGCGCAGCATCACAATCGCGAACAGAAAAGCCAGCGGAATGACCGAAGCCACGATAACCGTGGTGCGCCAGTTGAACAGGAAGATGAACACCAGCACCGATACCAGGATGATCCCTTCCAGCAGGTTGTGCGTTACGGTACGTACCGTGTTATCAACGAGCACGGTTCTGTCATGGAATGGCACGATCTTGACATCGGCTGGCAGAATTCTGGTGTTGAGCTCCTCTATCTTGTCTTTCAGCCTTTCAATTACTTCGCTCGGATTTTCACCACGCAGCATAATCACGATGCCCTGTACCAAATCATCGTCGTCGTCCAGTCCGACCTGGCCCAACCGCGGCTTGGCAGAAATCTTGACATCAGCCACATGCTTTACCAGCACCGGGGTGCCGTTTACGTTTTCGATCAGAATATTTTCGATGTCGGCCACACTTTCCAGCAAACCAACGCCGCGTACCACATAAGCCTGGTCACCTTTGTCGATCACGTCGCCGCCTACGTTGATGTTGCTGTTCCCAACGGCCTCAAAAACATCCAGGGGTGAGAGGTTGTAGTTGGCCAGCTCCACAGGGTTCACCTGTATTTCGTAGATCTTTTCTTCACCACCAAAACTCACCACCTCGGCTATACCTGGCACACCTACCAGTTCCCGCTCCACTACCCATTCGTGCAGGGCAGCCAGATCGCTGATTTCACGCGATTTGCTTTTAAGTACATAACGGAAAATCTCGCCGGTGGCTCCTGAAGGGGGCTCCACTTCTGCCTCGGCCCCCTCCGGCAACTCGATGCTTTGCATACGATTGGAGGCGTATTGCTGGGCATAAAAGTCGTCCACGTTCTCGTCAAACAGCACCGTTACCACCGACAGTCCGAAAAGGGAGGTGGAACGCACCTCGGCTTTGCGGGGAATGGTGTTCATCTGGCGTGTGATCGGCAGGGTGATAAACTTCTCCACCTCCTCAGCACTGCGGCCTGGCCATTGGGTAATGATACGGGCCCTGGTATTAGTTACGTCAGGAAAAGCCTCAATAGGGGTGTTGATATAGCTGATGATTCCCGCCGCTACCAACAGCGCCGTCAGGAAAAAGACGATGACGTGGTTTTTAAGCGAGAACGATACTAAACTCTGAACAAATTTATCCATTGTGTGTGTCTGTGCTCCTCCTCTTAGTTCTGAATTTGGTTATAGATAAGCAGGTGGTTTTCGGTCACGACCTTGTCGCCTTCTTTCAGGCCTGCTTTTACCATCACAGTATTTTGGGTCTGGTACACGGGCTCGAGCTGCACAATGTCGAAACTGCAGCTGTCGCGGTACACCACCACCTGGTGTCTTGAGTTCGAGAAGATCATGGCTTTGGCGGGGAAGGACAAAAGGTGCTGTTGCGCATCGTTCTGGCCCGTATTATCCTGTGTTACCGATACATTGACAAACATCTCAGGCTTCAGGAGCAGATCACGGTTCAGGATGCTAATGCGGGCCTTCAATACACGCTCCTCGGTATCAAAAGTATTGGCCAGCCGGTCTATTTTACCTTTGAATACCTGATCGGGATAGGCAGAAGCCTTTACTTCAACCTCCATACCTTGCTTTACACTGCTCAGGTTACCTGCGTATACATTAGCCATTACCCAAACCTCTTCCAGGTCCGCAATGGAGAACAGCGGATCATCACCGGCTTCGATCTGCTGGCCGCCCACGATGTTTTTAGACACAATGTGACCGCTTAAAGGAGCCTTAATGATGAGCACACCCCGTTCCAGGCTACCACCGTAGATGCCCAGGTTTTCCTGTACTTTGGTGATCTCCAGCTGAGCCATCTCTACATCCTGCTGCGCCTCTATAAGTTCGCGTTCTGAAGCTACGCCATCTTCAAACATTTCCTGGGTGGCCGAAAGCTGGCGCTGCGCCAACTTCAGCTGCGCCTGGGCTGTGCGTAGCTCCGCATTCAGGCTGCTAAGCTCCGGACTGCGTACTTCAAGCAGCACAGTGCCTTTCTTTACATAATCCCCTAAAGAGAAATTGACCTTCGACACCACGCCATCCAGCAGGGGCACGAAACGGTAGTACTTCTCCGGGTTGCTCATCACCCTGCCTGTTAGCTGAATGTGGTTATGCTCGGTGGACGGTGCTACATCGGCCAGCTTTATGTTTTTAGCCAGCTGCGCAGGCAGGCAGTAGCCTTCTTGCTGAGCAGCGGTTGCTTGTTCGAGATCATTCGAGCTCTGGCAAGCTGTTAGGAGCACTGCAAAACAAGCTGCAGCTGAAATCTTGTTGAGACGGTTTATATAAGGGTAAATCATAGGTCAGTTCCTGTTAATAGGTTGAGTTCTTCTTTTTTGGATTCCAGGCTTCGGATGGTGTCGAAGTAGAGGAGCTTGTTTTCTTTGAAGGCCTCGAAGAAATCGAGAAACTCCAGCAGGCTGATGTTCTTGCGCTGAAAGTTGCGGCTTACGCCTGCCAGCACTTCGTCGAGCTCGTTGATGAAATTCCCATCAATAGACTGATAGAAAGCTGCCAGCTGTTGATAGTCTTTGAAAGCCTTTACAACCTCGTTCTGAGCTTCATTTACCCGAAGCGAATGCAGGTGCCTGCTTTGCTGTACCCGGGCTTGTGCCGCTTTTATGTTGCCCCGGTTACGGTCGAAAACGCGCAGGTCCATGGCAACCCCAAAGCCGATGAAGTTGAGCAGGATGTTACCGCCGCGGTCGTAGTTGGTGTTAAACCGAAGGTCAGGCACGCGCATGGCCCGCTCCAACGTGTGCTCGGCCTCGCTCACCCGTAAATCAAGCGCAGCTACCCGTACAGTAGGATTCTGGTGTTCGGCCAAGGTGAGTAAACTGTCAAGCGGTTGGTTTAATAGTAAAGTCTTGCTGGGGAGTAAGCCTGCATCGGTCAGGTATAGGGCAGTGTGAGCCGGCAGCATCATCAGCGATTTCAGGTCTTTCTGTGCCTCGTTACTTTCCTGTAACGCCTCGTTCAGCTCGGCTCGCAATGACAGGTCCAACGCTCTGATCCGATAGAAATCAGCTTTAGAGATGTTGCCATTGCGCAGCTGTGCCTCCTGTGCCCGAATGAGTTGCGATAGCACATTCTGCTGCTGCCGAAGGAGGCGCACGTTGTTCTGGTGGTAGAGTAACTCAGAGAGCTGGGTTCTGAATTCGGCCTTCAGTGAGAGTAGCATCTCAGTATAAGCTGTCTGGGCCAGCTCCCGGTTTGCTACCTGCAGGGAGATGTTCTTTTTGCGCTTGCGGGCCGTAAACACTAGTTGCTCCAGCTGCACAGAAATCTGTCTGTTCTCGCCGAAACCGTTTCTAAAAAGTGGTGGATTTCCGTCTCCGTTGGCTACCTGGTGGGGAGTAGCCCAAAAGTTTACCTCGCTAATTTCCAGTTCTGGGTTGGGCCATGCCTTCGCTTGCAGGATCAGCGCTTCTGCCTGGTCAATATTCAGCCTTTCGGCAATCAGAGCCAGGTTCTTTTCAAGGAAAAGTGCCTCAGCCTCGACTCTCGATAGAGAAAGGGTGTCTGGTTGCTGCTCCTTCATCTGTGCCTGGGTAACACCGAAAGAGCAGAGCAGCAAAAGCCAGATAACGTGTTTTAAGAACTTGATTGTCATGCTGTAAACCGTAGCTTGTAAATTGTGCCACAAAGCTACAGCGACAACATTAAAGGCATCTTTGGCCTACATTAGACTTCAATTAGAGGGATATTATTTTAAGATTAGGCTGCAGGAAAAATCAGCTTTACTTCGGTTCCCTCGTGAGGAACAGAGGAAATGGCTATGTCGAAGTTGCAAAACTCAGCAATGTGCTTTGTCAGTGACAAGCCTACGCCATGGCCTGGCTTCAGGTACTGGGTGTTGCTTCCCCGGTAAAAGAGATCAAACACTCTATCCTGTTCCTGCACAGGTATACCGGGGCCGTGATCCTGCACGAGTAAGGTCAGTTGTCGCTGCTCGGTAAGCGCAATTTTCAAAGTCACTTTTTGATCTTCTGAAAATTTAAGCGCATTGTCTATAATGTTGGTAATGGCTGTAGCGACCAGATCCGGGTGAGAACGCAGTTGCAACAGTTCACTTTCCTCTACCTCCATTATGGTCTCTACTTCTGCTTTAGGATACTTGTAATGGATTTTTTCCAGCACCTCCCACAGTAGCTCGTCGAGCCTGAACAGCCGGTAAGTAGAAGGGGAGGTGTTGTTTCTCAAACCGCTGATTAGCAGTAGCCCTTCGATTACCGAATTCAGGTCAGAAGTGCTCTTCACTATTTTCTGCAGCACCTGCTGGTATTCCTGGGGGCTTCTTTCTTTATCCAGACTAAGCTCTGCCTCACCCAAAATAGCTGCAAGCGGCGTTTTCAGCTCGTGCGATACATTTTTCAGGAAGTGTTTCTGATGATTTACGCCCGCCTCCAATCTTTCCAGAAATGTGTTGAGTGTTTGTGTCAGCTCACTGAGTTCGTCACCCGGCTTGTTTACCTGTGGGAGGCGGGAATTAAGATTTTCTGTAGAAATGGTGTTTACCTGGCGAAGTATAGAAGAGAAAGGCTTGAACGTCTTCTGCGCCAGCACTACGTTGAAGATGTAATTTATCAGGATGCCCACCAGGAAAAGACCGCCCAAAATAACACTTAGGTTGTATAGCCGATCTTGCCCGGTTATATCCACTCCGGAGCTTATGATGACAAAGTCACCCTGGTTATCTTCGTAGTAAATGCCGGCATATTGCAGCCCTTCAGCTCGAAAATTGTGCTTACCCCTGCGGCGAATCTGGTTCAGAATAAGCTCATCCACCGGATAGGAACTCAACTCCGGCACAAAGGCCACATTGCCGTTGGCATCATAGATCTGGAGCGTTTCCTTGTCCAGGGTATTCAGGTATCTTCTCTCATACTCCTGGTACTTCTTCTTGTTCAGTTCGTCTTTCTCCAGAAATATAATAGCCGATAGCAGCGCACGGTTCTCCAGTTTGCTATAGAACGCATTGATTGTAAGGTTTCTATACAGGTATAAAATGCTGCCAAAAACAAGCAGAAGGGTAATAGCGCAGACAAGCGTAGACCGTAAAGCAAGTTTCTGTTTAAGATTCATCTGATTTCTGCGCCAACTGGTATCCTCTACCTTTAATGGTATGGATCAGTTTGGTTGAAAAGTTCTTGTCTATTTTATTACGGAGGTAGTTGATGTATACATCTACCACATTGGTGTTGGAGCTGAAATGTATATCCCAGACGGCCTGCGCAATTTCAACCCTGGAAACGACCTTTTCCCTATTTCTTAGCAGGAAGAGGAGCAGGTTATACTCCCTGGGTGTTAGTGTAATTTCCTTCCCTGCTCTTCTAACAGAATTCTGATCGGCAATTATCTCCAGATCCGCATACTTGTCAGCTTCAAACACGCCATGCTCCAGCTGCTTTCTTCTCAGGTGCGCATTGATCCGGGCCAGTAGTTCACGGAAGTGAAAGGGTTTCGACATAAAGTCATCGGCACCGGCTTCCAGTCCCTTAATTCTCTCTTCAGGATTCCCCAGCGCACTCAGAATGATGATGATGGAGGCGATATTCCTTTTACGCGTGATCTTGCATATTTCGAAGCCGTCTATACCTGGTAGCATGACATCAAGTATCACGATGTCATATTCATGCTGACTTATAAGCTCAGCCGCTTTATAGCCATCCGACACAAGCTCTACCTGGTACCCTTTCTCGGTCAGACCCTCTTGTATAAAAGAGGCTACGCTGACATCGTCTTCAACTAAGAGGCATTTAATCATGGGGTGTTCATCTGTATAGAATTTAAAGCTAAAGAAAATTGTGCAGAAACTCTTAGCATGAGAATTGCTCCTGATATACCGATCATATGGTTTTTACTTGGGATATACCTTTGTATGAGCCGGAAGAGTGTGATTGCCAGCTTTATAACACCAGGGGAGTTGACATGAAAGCTTTGACTCTCACTTATACGGATACTTTAAGGAACCACAGTTGCGGCCTTATACAAGACTTTGGCAGTATGCGAAAACATAGTAAGCGAATGTTTCATGCAGCAGGCATGTTATTGTTTTATTACCTGCCTTCTATGCGTACCCGGTATGTATTCTGATGCTCATGTAAACGTTTAAGCAGCACTTGGGCGCAATGGCCATAAAGGTTTGCAAGCAGAGAGCAGCCGGTATCCGGAGATAAGTATAATTTTGAATTATTACAAGTTGATTAATCTACTTAAAAGAGCGAACTTTGTACCTCTATGTCTTTAGCCATTACCTCACTAAACTCCGGCAGCAACGGAAACTGCTATTACATCGGCAACGGCCAGGAAGCTGTGCTGGTGGATGCTGGCATTTCGTGCCGCGAGACGGAGACGCGTATGCGTCGCCTTGGGTTGAGCATGCGACAAGTGAAGGCTATTTTTGTGTCGCACGAGCATTCTGATCACATCAAAGGCATACCTGTGCTGGCTCGCAAGTACAAGCTACCAGTCTATATAACACCTTACACCCTCTATCGCTCCCGCATGGATCTGAGTGGGGTGGAGGTGTTGTCTTTCACAGGCTACGAACCAGTGCAGATCGGTAACTTGTCCGTGACCGGATTCCCAAAGTTTCATGACGCAGCGGATCCACACAGTTTTGTGGTGGAGGGTAATGGCGTGAAGATTGGTGTTTTTACGGATATAGGCGCACCCTGTGATCATGTCATTCGCCACTTCCAGCAGTGTCATGCCGCTTTTCTGGAAGCAAACTATGACGATGGCATGCTCGAGCAAAGCTATTACCCCTATTACCTCAAGCGCCGCATTAGTGGCAGCCACGGACACTTATCTAACCGTCAGGCACTTGAGCTGTTTGTAGCGCATAAGCCCGCTTTCATGAGCCATTTATTCTTGTCGCACCTTTCCAAAGACAACAATTGCCCTAAACATGCCAAAAGCCTGTTTGATGTCTGTGCCGATGGCACTGAGATAGTGGTAGCTTCCAGGTTCGAAGAAACAGCCGTGTACCGTATCAACCATCAAGGTGATATTTTTGAAAGAACCATGTCCGTGAGTGACATACAGCCTGCAGGAGAACAGCTGTCGTTGTTTTAGATGCAAGCTGCATGATGTAGATCCTTGTGCACGATTCAGACAGGTCGCGACCTGTCCCTACAAAATCACACATTGTCAAAAAGCCCGATGACGTGATACCTCAACGTCATCGGGCTTATCGAACTTTCTACCTTTCTAACTTAAATCAGTTCGCCCGCTTCAGATATTTGTACAGTTCCGAATCAGTAGAGAGAATTATACTCGTCTTATCATCAAACGATTTCTCGAGCGTCTCCATGGAGCGGAGGAAGCCGTAGAGCTCGCGGGCCTGGGCGTTGCGGTTGTAGGCAGAGGCGTAAATGGAAGTAGCCTGTGCGTCTGCTTTACCACGGATCATCTCGGCTTCGCGGGTGGCCTGTGATGTGATCTGGGCCAGGTCACGTTCTTTGTTACCTTGTATCTTGCGGGCTTCACCCTGTCCCTCGGAGCGGAACTGGTCAGCGATACGGTTACGCTCACTGATCATGCGGTCGTATACCCGGTTGCGCACCTCGTCTACATAGTTCATGCGCTTGAAGCGGAAGTCCAGGATCTGCACACCCAGGTCAGCGGTGCGCTCGTTGGCACGTTTCAGGATCAGCGCTTCAATCCTGTCGCGGCCGACTGAAATCTTCTCCAAATTCTCCAGGTCTTCCATAATCTCATCTGATACTTCCGGCTCCCGGTTGGTGGAGCGCACAATGTCCAGCAGGTCGTGGCTGGCGATGGCATTGCGTGTTTCGCCGTCAAGTATGTCATCGAGGCGTGATTGGCCGGAGCGCTCGTCGCGCAGACGGATAAAGAACTGCAGCGGGTTGGTGATCTGCCAGCGCGCGTAGGAGTCCACGAAGATGAATTTCTTGTCCTTGGTAGGTACCTGGTTCGCATCGCCGTCCCACTCCAGGTAGCGCTTGTCAAAGAACTGCACCTTCTGAATGATCGGGATCTTGAAGTGCAGACCCGGCTGGGAGCGCGGCTCGCCTACGGGCTTACCAAACTGGGTGACGATGGCTTGCTTGGTTTCGTCGAGTACAAATACGCTTGTGAAAAGCAATGTCAGCAGGAGTACTGCAGCTATGAGCGAGAGTATTTTTGGAGTATTCACAGGCTATTTCGTTGGAGTTTGAGTTTTGTTCTGATTCAGGTTCAACAGCGGCAGCACGTTGTTGCCACGCTCATCCACGATCACTTTATCGCCTATTTTTGGTAGGATGCGTTCCATGGTTTCCAGGTATAGACGCTTCTTGGTTACCTCTGGAGCTTTCACGTATTCCTCGAAAAGGGAGTTGAAACGGGCGGCCTCACCGGTTGCTACGTTCACACGGGTCAGTGCATAGGCCTCGGCCAGCTGAATGGTTTCATCTGCCTCGCCACGTGCACGCGGAATGATGCGGTTATACTCCGATTCGGCCTGGTTGATCAGGGTTTCGCGCTCCTGCTGGGCCTGGTTTACCGCATTAAAAGAAGGCTTCACAGTCTCCGGCGGATTCACATCCTGCAGCACTACCTGGTCAATGCGGATACCGTTTTCATACTCGTCGCACATACGCTGCAAAAGCACCTCCATGCTGGTAGCCACTTCCTGACGACCTACGGTGAGTACTTCGTTTACAGTTCGGTCACCTACAATTTTGCGCATGGCCGACTCAGCCATATCACGCAGGGCTTTTTCCGCGTCGCGTACTTTGAACAGGTAATTGTAAGAGTTTACGATACGATACTGCACCACCCACTCCACGTTAGCCAGATTCAGGTCGCCGGTCAGCATCAGCGACTCGTCATTGAAGCTTTGATCAGAGTATTGTGTGTTCCTGCCTGACTCCAATGTTCTGAAACCGAATTCCTGCTTAAGCTGGCGCTGCACCGGGATCTTACGCATCTCCTCAATACCGAAGGGTAAGATGAAGTTTAGTCCAGGCTGCACAGTACGGTCGTAGTGGCCTACGTACATGACCACGCCTTCTTCTTCAGGACCAACCGTTTTGACGGAAGTAAGCAGGAGTATCAGTAGGAACAAGCCGAGCAGGATCTTGCGAAAGTGCTTGCTCAGCAGGAACATGTAGTATTGCAGCCGGTAGTTGGGTTCAGCCATGGGAGCGGAGAAATTTGTTTGTAGCGTTAAGATAACTAAAATATCTTAATATGTTGATGTCTTGATAAGTACGGGTAGGAGCGTTGTGTCAGAGTAATGCAGGTATAGCGTGCTTTAAAGACAGGGACGAGGCATTATTGAAAGCTTTTTACTGAATTCTTCGTACAGGTTAGAGGCTGAGATTCAGCCCTCGAATGATCATACACACTAAGCTCTAAAACCGATATGAAACACTTCTTCGCCTTCGTTTTCATGCTGCTGGTTGGGTATAGCAGCCAAGCCCAGAACACCACCATTCCAACTGCGGAAGCGCAGATTAAAACCGCCGTACTGGCCGCCCCGGCCGAGATGCGTGAAGGTGCCACTGTGCTGGGTTATAATCAGAAAGGGGAGGTAGTTACTTTGAGAAAGGGTACTAATGAACTGATTTGCCTGGCCGACGACCCGAATCAGCCCGGATTTTCAGTTTCATGCTACCACCGCGATTTAGAACCTTTTATGGCACGTGGCCGTGAGTTGCGCCGACAGGGTGTGAGCGCCAACGAGATTTTTGATATGCGCGAAAAAGAAGCCAAGAGCGGTAAACTGAACATGCCCAAGCAGCCCACCACACTTTTTGTGTACAGTGCGCCAGATGAGCAGGTAAACATGCGTGCCGGCGAGGTAGCCGACGGCTATCTGCGCTACGTAGTCTACATCCCGTGGGCCACATCCGAGAGCACCGGCTTGCCGCTTAAGCCTGATCAAGGTTCCGTGGCCATGCCCTGGATCATGCATCCCGGCACGCATGGCGCCCACATCATGATCAATCCACCACGCAATAAGGCAGGTCAATAATTAGCAGATGCTGTTTTATGCCTTTATAAACTGGTTAACCGCTACTTGATTTTCGTTAGCGTTTGTTAACCAGTTTATCAACGCTTTTCATCAAAATGAAAGCCATAATACCGCTAACGCCAATGATCTTGATCACCCGTTCCGGGTCAGGTATAGATTTGAATTTGGTGTTGCCGTCTTTGATCTCAATGTAGCCTACCGGCTTGATGGCCACACCACCACCGCCGCCGGTTCCTTCTTCACCCGCTTTGGCACCGCTACCACCCCCAAAACCATACATGGCTTTGGCTGCAGGTATAACGGTCACGCCATCGCGTTCCACCGGCTCACCGTAAATTGTGCTGGCGCTGGCTGAAATACCCAGCCGCTGTGCCAGTCGTTCTATGAAATTGTTTTGGTCTTTCTTTGATGTCTCTTCCATGCGCTATCAGGTTATTAATGATAAGTTGCCGATCAGTAACTAGGGTGTACGTGCAGGATTTAATTCGTTGCAACATAGGAAGTGGAGCGTTTAGGATTTAAGGTAAGCGGCGTCGAAAAGAAGGTATAGGTATAAAAAAACAGACCCGAAGCCATGCCCGAGTCTGTCTCTATGTATTAGAATTGGCTGGGCAATGCCAGTCCAATATTTATTTCTCCTGTAGTGCAGTGATTTCAGAAAGCAGGGAATAGGAGTGAAGTCGCTTCTCCGGGGCAAAAATGCCGGTGGAGATCATCAATTCGTCTACCTGCGTTTCGTCCACGAAAGCCTCTAGCTCTTCCTGTACTGACTTTTTGCTGCCCACAAAGCTGTAGCGCAGCATCTGTTTTACGGCATACTCCTCCTGCAGACTCCAGCGGTCTTTCATGCTCTCCACCGGCGGCTGCATCGGCAAAGCCTTGCCCTGAATCACGTTCAGGAACGATTGGTATAGAGAAGTAGCCAGGTGCTCCGCCTCCCCATCAGTGTCAGCGGCCACCACGTTCACACAGGCCATCGCATAAGGCTCCTGCAGTTGCTCCGATGGTCGGAAACTGTCGCGGTATACCTTGAGTGCGGCGTGCAGGGCAGCAGGGGCAAAGTGACTGGCGAAGGCATATGGCAGTCCCATGATGCCGGCCAACTGTGCGCCGAAGGTGCTTGAACCTAGTATCCAGACAGGTATGTCAAGGCCTTCACCAGGTATAGCGCGTACCTTGGCCGTGCTGTTATCGGCATTCAGGTACTGACGCAGTTCTGCCACGTTGTTCGGGAAGTCTTCCACGTTGCCTTGCAGGTCGCGGCGCAGGGCATAGGCTGTTACCTGATCGGTGCCGGGGGCCCTTCCCAGCCCTAAGTCGATGCGGCCCGGGTATAGGCTCTCGAGCGTGCCGAACTGCTCTGCCACTACCAGCGGCGCATGATTGGGCAGCATAATACCGCCCGAGCCCACACGTAGGGTAGAGGTACCGCCGGCAATGTAGCCGATCAGCACGACAGTGGCCGAACTGGCGATGCCGGGCATGTTGTGATGCTCAGCCAGCCAATAGCGGGTATAGCCCAACTTCTCCACGTGGCGGGCCAACTCCAGACTGTGCTGAAAAGAATCATGGATGCTCTTGCCTGTGCGGATCGGCACCAGGTCGAGTACGGATAATTTGATATCGCTTAGCTTCTTGTTCTCCATAGTTATGTTTTTTAGCACACCCCGCCCACATCGCAGCTATTGCCTTCGATGTCGAGCTTCTGAATAGTAGGCGCTACTTGCTTGAATACGTTCAGGAAAGTTTCGGCAGGCTGGGCACCGCTCACCAAGTACTGGTCATTGATCACAAAAGCGGGCACGCCGGTTATACCTGCCGACTGCGCAAAAGCCTCCATCTGGCGGACTTCCTGCTTGCCTTCTTCGGTTTGAAAGAAATTCTCAAGTCGCTCAGCCGGTATACCTTGTGCTATCCCTATTTCTTTGAGCACTGCTGTGTCGTTCATCTGGCGGTTTTCAGTGAAATAAGCTTTGAAGAGCGCATTGGCTACCTCATGCTGCACACCATACTGGCCTGCCAGCCAGATCAAACGGTGACCATTGAAGGTGTTGTTCACCGTCATACTGTCCGAGAAGTTAAACTTGATCCCTTCCTCGGCACCAGCCTCGGTCATGCGTTGGTCCATGGCCGGTACCTGCGACACGATCTGCTCGCCATAGTTACCCTTGAAATAGTCGAGGCGGCCCATGCCATCCTGCGGAATGTTCGGGTTCAGCTCAAAGGCCTTAAAACTAATCTCGGCTTCGTATTGATCTCCAACTTGCTGCAGCGCTTTGTCGAGTCTGCGCTCGCCCACATAGCACCAAGGGCAGTTGATATCGGAGAAGATGTCTATTTTGATTTTCTGCTTTGTCATAGTAATTTCTTTAAATGCGTAAGCCGACAGCTGCCTGATGAAGGCAGCTGTCGGCTGTACTTATTAGGTCGAAGCTTATGCTTCCAGTACGAATTTTTCTTTCTGTCGTCTTACTTTCGGCAATTTGGACAGCCAATCGTTATCCGCATCGCGGTAGCCAAGTGGCATCAGTGTCACGCTGCGCAAGCCTTCTTCAGGCAAGTTCAGCAGTTTATCTAAAGCAGCTGCATCAAATCCCTCCATTGGAGTAGCATCCACTTGCTCAGCGGCAGCGGCTACCAACCCCACACCGAAGGCGATGTAAGCCTGGCGGGCGGCCCAGTTAAAGTTCTGCTCCTGCGTATTGCGCTCGGCTATACCTAACAGCGTGTTTTTGAAATCGTCTAGCTGCTCGGCTGGCATGTTGCGCACCTCGGCTGTGTGCTGGATGTACTCCTCAATATGGGCCGGGTTGATGTCGTCCCAGGCGGCAAACACCAGCAGGTGCGAGCTCTCCTCGATCTGCGGCTGATTCATGGCAACCGGTCTGATTTGCTTTTTCAGCTCCTCGTCCTCGATCACCAGCACCGTGTAAGGCTGCAGACCCATGGAAGAAGGAGCCAGGCGGATAGCTTCCAAAATACGTTCTACTTTATCAGACGGCACACGCTGGCCGTTCATACGCTTGGCGGCATAGCGCCATTTCAAAGATTCTAAGATATTCATGTCTATACAACAGTTAAAATGCCAGTAACGTTTCATTACTTAGTTACTTTTGGTAACTCAAAGGTATTTCTTAAATTTGTGCTGGTCAAGCAGGCACTTCAGCCTCACCTAGTAACATGGAAGTAACTAAAGTTGAGAATCAGCGACTTGCGATTCAGAAAAAGATCGATAAAGTTTTATGCAGTAAGGAAGAAATTGAATCCTGCTGCCCGATCAAGGATATTCTGGCCCGCTTCGGAGACAAGTGGTCCATCTATACCATCCTTACCCTGGGGAAGGAGGAAAAACTGCGCTTTAATGAGCTTAAAAACCAGATTAACGGCGTATCGCAGCGCATGCTCACGGTCACGCTGCGCTCGCTGGAAGAAGACGGTCTGGTGAGCCGGCAGGTATACCCCGAAATTCCACCCCGGGTGGAGTACAGCCTGACGCCGCTGGGGCAGGGCTTGCTGCTGCAACTCCTGCAACTTGCCGACTGGGCAAAGCTCAACATCGATCAGATTTTAGAGGCGCGGGAACGATACGCCAAAAAGGAAAAACAGGCACAACTCACGTAGAAGATTGCCAGCCTAAACCGGCTGATTCTAATATTGTTAGATGCTATACCTGTTAACATATATTTTCAGGTATATTTAAACCTCGGTGACTCTTTTTCATCTAAGTTTAAATGGCATCTGCATGAAAACTTTAGCACGCGAACAAAAGCTGCAGCACCTCTATTGGCGGGCTGGCTTTGGCCTACCTTTCAAGCCTGATCAGGCTAGTCCTGCAATCAAAAATGCCGTGCGCGGACTGCTTCGCCAGTCGGGCCATGCTGAGTCCCTTCAGGTAGCGCTTCCGCGCACAGAAACGACACTGCAGGCTGATGCGCAGAATGCCGAAATGCGTCTGCTGCGGCAGCGGGAAAGGCAACAGGGCTTTGTGCTGCTCAATAATTCCTGGCTACAGCAAATGACTACTTCCGAAGCCCAGCTGCGGGAGAAGATGACGCTTTTCTGGCACGGGCACTTTGCCTGTCGCCTTCGGGAGCCCCGTATTGCTTTGCTGCAGCATAACACGCTACGCGATCATGCCTTGGGTAAATTCCCTAACCTGCTGCTGGCCATCTCCAAAGACCCCGGCATGCTGCAGTTTCTCAACAATCAACAAAACCGCAAACAGCGCCCTAACGAGAACTTCGCCCGTGAACTACTCGAGCTTTTCACGCTGGGCCGCGGACACTATACCGAACAGGACATTAAAGAAGCCGCCCGCGCCTTTACCGGATGGTCCTACAATCCGCAGGGCGAGTTTGTGTTCCGTGCGCGTCAACACGACCGGGGTAAGAAAACCTTTATGGGGAAGCGGGGGAGTTTTGGCGGAGAGGAGATCCTGCAAATAGTCGTTGAAAACCCACGCACAGCTGAATTCCTGACGGAGAAGCTCTACGCCTTCTTTGTAAGCGATACACCACATCCGGAGCGAATCCGAACGTTAAGCACTTATTTCTACAATACAGGCTACGACATCCCTAAGCTGCTGGAGAAGATCTTTACAGCGAAGTGGTTTTATGGACCAGATGTGGTGGGAAGCAAGATAAAATCACCGATCGAGCTGCTGGCTGGTTTGCAGCGGCAGTTTGACGTGACTTATACCGATGGCCGCAGTCCGCTGGTACTACAGCGGGCGCTGGGGCAGGAGCTGTTCAGGCCCCCGAATGTGAGCGGCTGGTCCGGTGGCCGCAACTGGATCGACAGCTCTACACTCGCTTTCCGATTGCGCATCGGGCCTTCTTTGCTGCAGGATGCGGCACTGGAGGTGAACCTGAAACCGGACGACGATTCCGAACCAACCGCACCCCGCAGGCGCCGACAGGATGGGATACGGATTGTGCGTGCCAAAGCCAACCTGAACGGTCTGCAGCAGCAGTTGCAGCAAGTGAAGGACCGGGAGCTGATCGACAAACTAAGCCAGAAGCTGCTACAGGTGCCCCTGCGACCGGAAACGGCAGCGCTGCTCACGCAACACATACCTTCGGGAGCAGCACACGCCGATAAAGTGACGCTACTGACGCTGCGGCTGCTTTCTTTACCTGAGTACCAGTTATGCTAGTTTTCCACCGCTCACTAATGCACTATGGCAACTAATTCCAGAAGAGAATTTATCAAAATGTCGGCACTGGCCTCAGGTATGCTGCTGGTACCAAATTTTTTGCACGGCCTGGACCGTAGCGGACTGCCGCTGCTGGGCAACTCCAACGGCAAAAGGCTGGTCGTAGTACAGCTCAGCGGCGGTAACGATGGCCTGAATACGGTGGTGCCATACCAGAATGACCTGTATTACAAAGCACGGCCTACCCTGGCTATACCTTCCCGTGAAGTGCTCACCCTGGAAAAAGGACTCGGGCTGAATCCGGCGATGGAAAAGATGCGCCTCCTTTACGACCAGGGCTACGTGTCAGTTCTCAACAGTGTGGGCTATCCCAACCCGGACCGTTCGCACTTCCGCTCCATGGACATCTGGCACTCAGCCAGCGCCTCTGATGAGTACCTGAGCACCGGCTGGCTGGGCCGTTACCTCGACAGCTTGTCTGGCCCCTCTGCCAACTATGCGGCTATTGAAGTGGACGATACACTCAGTCTGGCGCTGAAAGGGGAGCGGTACACAGGTATAGCGGTGCAGGATGTGAAGCGCTTCTTTCAGGCTACCAACGATCAGTTCCTGAAGCAGGCGGCTCAGTTGCATGCGGAAGAGCACTCGCACCACCAAGTGGACTATCTTTACAAAACACTTATCGATACGCAGCAATCGGCTGGATACCTGCAGGAGAAGACCAAGGTATACCGCAGCAAAAAAGAGTACCCGAACGGCGAGTTTGCCCGCCACCTGAAGACCATTGCCGAGCTGATCGCCTCGGGTGTGGAGTCACGGGTATACTATGCCTCGCTCACCGGTTTCGATACGCATGTGCGGCAGGCTGGGCAGCAGGCTAACCTGTTACGGGAGCTCTCAGAGGGGCTGTACAGCTTTGTGAAAGACCTGAAGCAGCAGCAGGAGTTTGACAATACCCTGATCATGGTGTTTTCGGAGTTTGGAAGAAGAGTGGCTCAGAATGCCAGCAACGGCACAGACCACGGCACGGCCAACAACCTTTTCCTGATCGGAGGGAAACTAAAGCAGGCGGGCATTTATAACGAAGGACCCAATCTGCAGGACCTCGACCAGGGCGACCTCCGCTATAGCATCGATTTCCGGAATATCTATGCGACTCTGCTGAACAACTGGCTGAACGGAAACGCAGCAGGAATACTGGGTGATAAAACCCAACTGCTACCGGGACTCGTGTAAGATACAGACACAAAAAAGCCCGCTGCTTCAACAACAGCGGGCTTTTTGCAGGTATAAACTCTGTTACGGATTTGCTTTTCCCAAACTTACGTTGAAGGTGCTTACACCCCGACCAGGCTTACCGGCATCGGATATACCTTCGGCAATGGCTCGGTAGGTCGTGTTGCGGTCAGCGGCGTAGAACGTAACTGTCGCTTTGCCTGCTGCATCCGTCTGCACGCTTGGGTTCCAGTACAGCGTGGTGCGCAGGTCGGGCTCGCGGCTGGCCGGTGTCTTGCCATCATAAACAGGACTATAGAACTCCCGTGTCTTGCTGTAGCCCTGTGCGCGGTGTATGATGATGTACTTTCCAGGCTCCACTTCCTGCATCGCCTCACCACCCTGACGGGTATACAGTGCAATCACACCACCCGAAGCACGACCGCCATACAGACTGGCGCTGGCCGGATCTTTCAGGATCTCGATGCGGCTGATGTCAAACTGGTTCAGTTGGGACGTGATGCCCTCTTCGACAGGCATGCCATCGATCAGGTATAGCGGAGCGGTTCTGCTGCCACGGATGCGCGCCCTGAAATCGTTCGGACCGGCACGGTATACCTGCACACCAGCCACTCGCCCTTGCAAGGATTCGATAATGTTACCGGATGGGGCAGCCGGAAGATCCTTCACATCAATCACCGCATCTGCCCTTCGGTGCAGCTTAAAGGGCTGTATCATGTCCGCTTCACCCTGAATCTCCACATCCTTCAGCAAAATGCCTTTCAGCGTCAGGTCAGCGTTTACCTCGTCAGCAGCCGCCATTTCTACTTTTCCGGCGGTTAGCAGATCCGGGCTGGCACTGGCCACCAGTTCCTCACCTTGCGGGGCAAATATAGCCGGCAGTTTTGGCTGGTATTCCTGCTCGTCGATCTTAACTTGCAAATGCTTGCGACGGCCGCGGGCATCGGTACCCTGCACCACCATATCAGCAGCGCCGGTATAGTCAAATCCTTCGAAGGCAAACCGGCCGTCTTTATCAGTTTCGGTAGTGATAAAGGCCAGGTGCTGTCCTTTCAGGTATAGCAGCGCTTCGCCTCCTTTCACCGGCTTGCCTCTGTCAGTAAGCAAGGTGCCGCGTACAGCGAGTTCCGTCTCCGGGCTATGCTTCAGCTCAGGAAACTCACCCTTGGCCGCTTGCTGCCAGGCAAAGCGGCGCCAGCCCTGCGTCATCAGCAGGTAAGAGAGAGCCTCCTGTCGGACTGCGTCACCATCTTCAAAGTAATAGCCCGGATTCTGCACGTAGCCGCGCAGGTCGGAGGTTAGCAGCAGGTAGGCATTGATGTTGAGTCCCTGCAGTTCCGGTGTCACAAGTTCATCGTCGGTAATGGCCAGCGAAAAATCAGTAGAAACCGGCTTGCCCTGCTTATCGCGGGCCAGTACCTGCATCGTCACGCGCTCACGTCCCGCATAGGTTTTCTTGTCCGTCGTCAGGCTAATATCCAGGTTGTCGTTGTTGTCAATAAATACCAGACGCTCTGCCAGTGGCTCCCCGTTGGCGGTGGCCAGGTTGAAGCGGGCTATACCTGTCGGGAAGTCCGCTTTGGGAATTTGTTTGCTGAACGTCTGGCCTGGCTGCAGACTGATCTGCTCGGCGTACTGCACCGCATCGCGGCTTATACCTGTCAGCACCAGCGACTGACGGCTGGAGGCATTTCCTGTAATTTGCACCTGTACCTGATCAGGGTTGGCCGTCTCGTTCACGCGCAGCACATAGCCTGTAGCTTTTGGCTCCGGTAAGGTATACTCAGTTTTGCTGCCGTCTTCAAAAGTCACCCGGGCCTTGTAACGCTGTCCCTGCTGCGGTTGCAGCGCAAAGGCACCCATACCCAGGTGCGAGTCTTTGAAGTCAAACAGCTTCTGGTTCTGCGCGTCGTGCACTGCGCCTGACACCGCTATACCTGTTCCGTCGGGTTTGGTGGCTTTAAAGGCTACACGGCTTTGCACACCCTGCACTAAATCACCACCCTCCGGGAAAAACTGCAGATCGATTTTCTGCGCGGTCTTATCCTGCTTTTCTGTCGGTGCTTTTTCGCCTATGATGCTGATCTCTTTCCGGAAGAAGCTCTCTTCACCGAAATTGCGCATCCACTGGGTATAGGCAGTTAGGGTATACTGTCCGACTGGCAAGTTTGCCGGCAGAATAATGTCGCCATTGGCTTTGCCGTTCTCAGCCTTCAGTTTCAGGCGCTGCACGGCTTCGTTATTGGCGTTGAGCAAGTCCACGTAAAGCACATTACTTTTTGCAGTTGGCTGCAGACTGGCTGCGTCTACTACATAGCCTTTGAGCCAGATCTGCTGGCCCGGTGTGTAACGTGGCTTGTCTAAGTGCAGGTATACCTTCTCAGGGGCATATTGCGTGCGCCAGCTCGCGAGGTGCGTCTCCAACTTCTGGAGCAGGTCCGTTTGCGGACTGACGAAGGCCATCGACACCAATGCCAGCAACAGTGCCGGCACCAGATAGGCCCATTTTTTAGTTATTTTATCTCTGATCATATCGTCCTCTCTTTCTAAAACATCTCTTCTTTATCAACAAAAACAAGTGCAATAATCATTCCTCAAAATTATATGCCATTGACTCTTTTCGGGAGGGTGAAACATCATGATTTATGCCGCTAGAGCAGCAGGGAATCAATGCGATTGGCCTGAACCATGTTCTCGCAATCAGACCAGCTGAAGATGGTAAACCTGCCATCCTGTGAGGCAACCAGTGCAATGGCGTCGCGCTGGTCGTGCACGAATTGGGCGGCTGACAAATGCCTGGTGCCACCGCTCAAAGTGGGCTGGTCGATCATGGCTTCGCCCCCGATCACTGGTTCTGTCAGGATCAGCTTATCTACTGGCGTGCTGCCTTGTTTGCGGGTTATTTTGGCGCCGAAAGCATACAGCTCATATTTATCGCTGATAATGGTGGCACCGTCTACGGCTGTGAGGCCGGCCATAGCTTCTATGGCTCTCCCGAGCTCGTCCTGCCAGTTGGAGTTTTCGCCGTCCTTTTCTTCTTTCTGTTTCATCAGATCCGTCAGTTCAGAATAGACGGGGCCCACGGCATACCGCATAGGGTGCCGGATGGAGGTGCGCCAGGTGTCAGAGCCAGCAGGTACCACCAGCAGGATGCCGCCTCGCTTGTGGGAGCGCATCGACACAGCCAGCTGCACCAGTACGTTGAGCGATTTGTTCCAGACGCTCAGGGAGCTGAAGCCCAGCAGTGAGGTCAGCACATCAGGACAGTTCGGCAAATGGGAGCTTGGTTCGTTCACGATCTTCACCTGATCGCCCATCAGCACGGCCACGTTCACAAACTTGCCAAAGCCATCCTGCCTGCGGTGCTTGATTACCAGCAAACCGGGCTCTGACACATCCAGCACAAAGCAAAAGTTAGGGATACTGCGGGTAGTCCCCCAGATATGAAGGTAGTCTCCCTCGTACCATACGCCCAGGTGTATGCCCTGCCGCTCCACACCCGGACCAAGCTTGGTCAGCACGGCAGGGGACAGGGTTAGGTGATGCTCGAACAACAAGGGCTGTTCGGTCTGTTCGGGCGGTAGAAAGGCAAGGGATATTTTAGGGGATTGGCCTTCTTCCCGGCGCAGGCTCGCCCAGAAAGCGGCATCGATCATGGTTTCGATGATGCGGGCAGGCGGTACGGTGGCCAGGTTGTTACTGTTTAGTTTTTTTGCTGCTTCTATCTGGGTTGTGAAATGGTCTTCTGCTATCTGAGCCACCTCACGTGCGGCCTTGTATGTCGATTTGCCAATCATGTCTGTTCTCGCTTTACAGGTATAGCCGGTAGGGTTCTGGTTTTTTATACGGTGCACAGCACAAAAACCGATAGATTCCTTCAAATGCAAGAGTTGACGTAGTCAGGTATAGCCATAAAAAAGCACAGCCGCTGCAGAATATCTGCAACGGCTGTGCTAAATAAACCAGGTATATTACCTGCTTTTGGATGTCTTAGTCAAGACCACCTTTGCGGGTAGCAGGTCTTGCCTGTGGCCAGCTCATCTGCTCACCAGTGCGCGGGTTCACTGGCATCACACTGCGCTCACGCGGTACCAGCTCCGGCTCTTCGCTGGCCATGTAAGCCAGGATAGCGGTCAGGATCACGTTGCTGCGCACATCATCGAACACGATCTTGTCGTACGTGTCGCGGTTGGTGTGCCAGGTATAGTTGCCATAAGACCAGCTCAGAGAGCTCAGCATGAAGGCAGGTACATCATGCGGAATGAAAGAAGCGTGGTCAGAACCGCCGCCACCCGGGAAGCCAGGGTAAGAGGTCTGGATGTCTTTGGTGATCTCACGCGGAACAGCGTTCAGCCAACGACCCATGTAGTCGTAAGCATGCAGGAAGCCCTGGCCAGAGATGTTGGCCACGCGACCAGTACCGTTGTCCTGATTAAGCACCGCCTGTGTGTTCTTTACAATCTCCGGATGATCTTCCACGAAAGCACGCGAACCGTTCAGGCCCTGCTCTTCGCTACCCCAGTGACCTACCAGGATCGTACGCTTCGGGTTCGGGTATACCTGCTTCAGAATGCGCATTACTTCCATCATCAGGATCGTGCCCGTGCCGTTGTCTGTAGCACCGGTAGCGCCATCCCAGGAGTCAAAGTGAGCTGACAGGATCACATACTCGTCAGGCTTCTCAGAGCCTTTGATCTCAGCGATCGTGTTGAATGTAGGCACCGGCTTCTTAGCGTGCTTCGACTCAGCTACCACTTTGATACGTGGCTTGCTGCCGTTTTCGGCCAGGCGGTATAGCATACCATAATCTTCCAGAGAAAGATCTACAGTAGGAATCTTCTTGGTATAGGCACTGAAGATTTTGTTCACGCCAAAACCCTGTGACCAGTTCGACATCGCGATACCGGCAGCACCAGCGTTCTCCAACGCAACAGGAAGCGTACGGGCGGTTTTGCCAGTAGCGGCAATGCGCTTGCGGTAAGCCTCGTTCTGCTCGTCACGCACTTTTTTCATTTTCTCGAAAGACTCCTCCGTCGCAAACTCTTTCCAGTTGTACTCCGGACGGCCGCTTGGCTGGTTCATCGAGATCATAACTATTTTGCCTTTCACACTTGGCAACCAGCGCTGGAAAGCAAGGGAGTCAGCGAAATCAGGCATCGTAATCACCTCAGCTGTTATACCTTTAGAAGACGTAGACGGGCTCCAGGCCAGCTGCATCCCTTCCAGAGACTGTACACGCGGGTGCACCATATCGATGTGTGTAATGCCGCGTTCCCAGCCGCGCCACTCACCGTAGTTTTCAATACGGGCGTCGATGCCCCAGCCTTTGTACTTGTTCACGGCCCAGTCGGCTGCCTCTTTCATCTGCGGCGTACCTACCAGACGTGGTCCTACGCCATCCATCAGCTCGTGGCCCAGCTGCTCGAGCTGTGAGTTCTCGGTAGCCATTTTGATGATGTTCTGGATAACAGGATCCTGCTTTTGTTGTGACTGTGCCTGCTGCTGTTGCGGTCGCTGCGCGAATGTTGCGCTGCTCACACCGCCTGAAAGCATCAGGGCCAGGGCCAAAATGCGAATAGGGTGTTTCTTCATGGTTAATGTAAGGTATGGATTGTTTGTATGATATGTTAAGCTATGTCCGTTAAATATAGTAAATAAGTGCTATAGATGCCGACACCGCTCAATAGACTCCCCGTGACGGCTTTGGTTTAAAGTCCCCCACAAATTTTGCAGGTATAGCACAGGTTTTTATTCTAAATCAAAGCTTTCGACTTCTGATACACTTCCCGGCACAAACTCCTCCAGCCTTATATTTCCAATCCGGACACGCACCAGTCGCAGCGTCGGGAAGCCTACGGCGGCAGTCATTTTGCGGACCTGCCTGTTCTTACCCTCCGAGATCGTGATCGCCACCCAACTGGTCGGGCCGTGGCGGTCGTCGCGGATGCGGCGACTGCGCTCCGGGAAATCCGGGGCGGCCTCGAGTCGGAAAGCGGTGCAGGGGCGGGTGCCGTACTGTTCGCCGTATAGCCCGATGGATACGCCTTCCTGCATTTGGGCGATGGCTTCGTCGGTGATCAGGCCGTCTACCTGCGCATAGTATTCCTTTTCGACGTGCTTGCTGCGTACCTGTTCGCTCATCTTGCCGTCGGTGGTGAGCAACAGCAGACCCTCGCTGGCCTCATCCAGGCGACCGATAGCCATAGTGCCGGCCGGAAACTCGTACAATTCACCAAGCAGTTTCTGCTTTTTCTTATCTGTCACGAATTGACTGATGTAGCCGTAGGGTTTGTGCAAAATGAAATGCCGGTGCTGCATGTAAGCGAAAGTATAAAATCAGGGATAGATCGTCCCGCAAATTAGACAAAATGCCTGATTTTATCGGCGAGCGCTGTAAAGTATAGCGCCCTGCCACCGTAATAGGACAATGAAAAGATGCGTTCGGGTACAATTGGTACAGGAGGCTATACCTGGCCCTTATTCAGCCTGGACTCTCGTTAGCCCCAGGTATTGGTTCCGCGTATAGAAGAAAGAAAAAGGCTGGGAGCGAGGCGCAAAACAGGTGATCAGGAGAACCATCCAGTTGTTTCAGGCCCCATCCACTTCACTAATACTTGATTACATCAATTTATTTTGCTTCATTACATAGTTAATTAAGCGTCAAACTTTATAAACGCAATGCTTATTTTTTGGACATTCCTGATAGCGGCTCTTTTGGGGTACATCGTGGGACATTATATTATCCCGAACCGACAACTGCGCAAAGCGCTGCAGGATGTACGGCAGCAATGTGCCCTGGCACTCGATGAAGGCAACAAGGGCGTGTACAAAACCATCGTGACAGAAGATGGTAAGTCCTCGGAACTGGTAGTGGAGGTACGCGAGCTGGCTATAACGAAAACAGGACAGGTGAAGGTGGAGTATCTGAGCGCTCAGTACCGCAACCCGGAGTTTAGAACACGCAAGGGCGATGCGCTGCTCAAAGAGGTGCGAGATCTTCTGGGCGAGTACCTGCCGCTGAACGAAATAGAGTGGTACGAGCAGACGGATCGGCACGAGCGCATCAAAAAGTATTTAGACTCTTTAGACCTAATCAATCACAACCTTTTTAGGTAATAAAACAAGATGGAAAAAACAGAGAAAACAGAGATTACGATCGCAGAGAATCAAGAGAAAATAAAAGAGAAAGCCTTGGCTATCTCTAAATCCATAGATCCGGGTAATCCGGAAAGTCTGAGCAATTTTGGTGTGGAAACCCAGCGCAAACTGGGCCACTATTCCAACGAACTGCTCACCAAAGTAAAAGCCAAAGACTCCGGCGAGGCTGGCGATGCCATCAACGAACTGCTCAACCAGATCAACATGATCAAGATCGATGAGCAGGAGAAGGGTGGATTCTTTTCGCGCCTGCCTTTCGTGAAAAAGTTTTCGGACAAGTCGAAGCAGATCGCCTCGCAGTACAACTCCGTGTCGGCTAACGTAGACGATGTGGTGGTGAAACTGGAGCGCACCCGCCAGAGCATCATGAAAGACTCAACCAGTCTGGAGGTCATGTTCAACCAGGCAGTGGAATACATCCACGAGATACGCTCTGTGATTGCAGCCGGAAAGATGAAGATCGAGGAGATCGAAACCGACATCATACCGAAACTGCAGGACGAAGTAGAAAACAGTGGACAGGACGAACTGGCCGTGCAGCGCCTGAGCGATATGATCGCCTTCAAAGAGCGTCTGGAGAAAAAGGTACACGATTTCACCTTGTCCCATACCATCGCTACGCAGTCGATGCCGCAGATCCGTATGATCCAAACCACGAACGATGTGCTGGCTCAGAAGATCCAGAATTCTATTGTGACGGTTATACCTGTATGGCGTCAGCAGGTGGCTATTGCGCTTGGCTTAGAGAAGCAACGCAAGGCACTTGAGATTCAGAAAAAGGTAACCGACACCACCAACGAAATGCTACGCAAGAACTCCGAACTACTGAAGAAAAATGTGGTGATTGCGGCGCAGGAAAACGAGCGCGGCATCGTGGACGTAGAGACGCTGAAGAAAGTGAACAAGGACATGGTGGAAACGCTCGATCAGGTGATCAAGATATCAGAAGAGGGCAGCAAGAAACGGGCAGAAGCCGTAAAAGAACTTGCACAGGTGCAGGAAGAACTTAACAGCAAAATCATCGGCACTTTCGGCAAGTCCAAACAGATTGAAATTGAATAATGATTTATAAAGGGGATAAGAAAGAAGAAGAATTAGCCGTCCGGCACCGTATCCTGAGCGATGAGCAGGAGGCGGTGCTGGACCTCTATATCCAGCACATCGACAACATCTTTGAAGAGATGAAGCTTTCTGAGAAGCTGCAGGTCGAAATTGAAACCCAGCACCTGAAACGCATCCTGTCCTAATGATCAGATTTTTTCGTTCTTTTTTCGGGCTGGAACAGGAGTCAACCCGCACGGTAATGGACCATCCCGGTGCTGCCGATGCACGCGCCATGCAGTACATCCGCGCCTCTAATGCTCGTCTGAATGCGCTGCACAAACTCTACGACAGGTATAAGCACACGCCACACGCCGAAAAAATATTGGCCGTTTTCGAGAAGACAAAGCTGATTCATAACTACCTGGTCACGCGCAAACGCATCCAGGAGTTGGAACTGTTTCATGTGCAGAACACGGAGCATTTTATTAATACCTTCACGACGGTGATCAATGTGCACGAGCGGCACATTAAAGACAGTTACGTACCGGAGCGTGAGAAACCTAAACCACTGCCGCAGGTACAGAAGCCACGTCCGCAGGGACAGGCACCAGCACAACCTGTTTCGCCGCGCCCAGTTCCACCCAGACCGGATAATCCAGGCCAGCCTTTTGAGTCGAAGGTAGAGCAGGTGCTCAAGCGCATCGAATCCGAAACGATCAAGGGCATCTATACGGCGCAGAAAGTTACGGAGATGGTGAAGCGTGTCGCTAACCAAGCACCGATGTGCCAGCCGGATGTGCTGCAGGCTAAAGTCCCAACTTTGGGTGTTCCGGTTATTGCCATCGATACCTACTCCCGCGTGTTTTATGCACCGGAGCTGGAAGGCGGAGCCACCATGTCGCGTGAAATCTCCTTCACGTCTTCGGATGGTGATAAGGATGTGTTTTTGCAGCATGTCGCTTCGAAGCTTGCAGTGCCGAAGGAAGAGATTAGCTACATCGGTAACACGATGTTGGCTATACCGGATACCAAGGGTCCGAGTCCGGCGCGGCATGTCCCGATTGTGCACTGGCGTGGGTTTCCGTACGCCGTGAGTTTAATGGATTACCGCTTGTTTCCTGTGAGGATGCATCGGAAGAGTTTTTAATTTAGTTTTTGAATTGTTTAGTGAAGAGCCTCTGTGTGATCAGGGGCTTTTTTGTTGATTTTATCACTGGTTTTCAGGGTGTGATGTTGTCGTAATATGGCGCGAGCGTCCTCGCTCGTGACTGCTATGGTGGGGCCTCTGGCCCGAGCATAGGTATAGTTGCGGCTTTTCAGGTATAGCAATGTGTGTTGTTTCATAGCTTCGCCTGTGCGGCGGGCACCTACTTTTTTTCTTGACAAAAAAAGTAGGCAAAAAAGTCAAGACTCCCCAAACTCGCTGAACGCTCGAACAGTGGGTAGTCATTTAAGTGCACTTGGCACTGCTGCTTGTTCCATAGCTGGCGTGCGAGTTAGTCTTGCTATACCTGTCAGCGGTTCTAACTGTTCATGACAACGCTTATACCTGAGAATTGGTAGTGGCAGCAAAGTCCCCCTTCAAAAGGGTAGGGCTGTTAAATTCTGCCCGTAATTATCCCCTTGAGGGGATTATAGAGGTGTAAATCCAGTGCTAAATTCCCATTAACGGACTTATTTACGAATCATCCGTAGCCTCAACACCCCTCTGAGGGCTTCGCTCGCAAGTTTCGACTCGCGTCTCACTTGTCCTCAAGGGGAGAATTTGCTAGAACTTAACAGCCCTACACCTCTCGAGAAGGGCAGGGCTGTGTTAATCGTTCATAAGAATCCTGTCAATCCGTGGGGGTAGGGGCCCTCTTTAATCCTGAAAATCCTTGGGGAAGGGGCCCTATATAAAGATTCAGACAATTATGGGCAGGTAAATCTGTAACTGCAAGGCTTATACCTACAATCTTCATCACCCACACTTACACTGCTCGCACTCCTGCTTCGTCTCAAATCCTTTCAAGGTACAGCCGCTATACCTGATTTCCTCGCATTTGTTTTTGTCTTCGTTGTAAAACCATCTGTTGAATGCTGCGAGGCAGAGTTCATCGGTTGGTGGTTTTTCAGTGCAGGCAGCGATAGTAGTTTCACATTCTTTTTCACAGGAAGCCAATCCGAGCACAGCTGCGAAAAGGATAGTGATGCTGAGCGTCTTGGATTTCATGTTGCAGTTCTGTTAAAAGCTATACCTGCTTTAAGATACGACATGGTTGATCGACTTTGCAAACCTGCGGCAGAAATTCTATGATTCTGAATTTCTGCCGCCGTTACTTAAGAACTACACGAAAGCATTGAGCATCCTGCTTTCTGGGAAGCCCATTCAGGACGGGTCTGGAAGAACTCGTCAAACTTATCGGAATACGGTTCTCTGATAGCCTCCTGTAACTTGTCAAATAGTGTGTCGTCACCCTTCTCCAATCCTTCAATCGCCTGGTGCAATAGGTAGTTTCGCAACACAAACCTTGGGTTGGCTTTTCGCATCATTTCCTGCGAATCCGACCGCTTGATTTTGTTCGTGTTCAGGCGCTCCAGGTAGTTACCGATCAAGGTATAGAGCGCTGTTTTTTGATCTGCCGTCAGGTCATCGTACAGTGCCTGTTTGAAGTGATCTGCAACAGCTTCTTCACCTTCTACCGAAAGCGGCAGGTCAATCAGCAACTGATAGAAAATGGTCATGTCAGGCTGTATCTCTGCCAGGGTTTTCTCGAACTGACTGATCAGATCGCGGTCTATCTGGGACACCTGGTCTAACCCGAGCTTGCGGCCCATCATGGCGTAGTATTCCGTCCAATACACATCCTTGAATGACTCCAGTGTGGCTACCAGTTTGTCCTTATCAGCTAAGGGTAGCAAAGCACCCGCCAGAGCACCCAGGTTCCAGTAACCGATCGAGGGCTGTTTTCCGAATGCATACCTTCTGCCTGGCAGGTCAGTTGTGTTCGGGGTGAAGTTCGGGTCGTAATTGTCCACGAAGGAGTAAGGGCCGTAGTCAATCGTCAGGCCGAGGATGGACATGTTGTCTGTGTTCATCACGCCGTGTACAAAGCCTACCCGCATCCATTCCACCATCAGTTTTGCCGTACGGTCCACCACTTCTTTAAACCAGTCTATTACGTTGTCCTCTCCTGTGATGTGTGGGTAATAGCGACTGATGGTCCAGTCGACGAGCTGGCGCAGGTTGTCAACTTCTTTGCGGGCGTTCAGTATTTCGAAGTTGCCGAAGCGCAGAAAGCTTGGAGCGACACGCATTACGATCGCACCGGGTTCATAGGCCGCATTACCGTTGTAGAACATATCACGAAGCACAGGCTCACCGGTACTTACCAGGCTCAGGGCACGGGTAGTAGGCACGCCTAAATAGTGCATAGCTTCGCTCATCAGATACTCGCGCACCGAAGAACGCAACACCGCACGGCCATCAGCACGACGGGAGTAAGGGGTGAGTCCTGCGCCTTTCAACTGCAGCTCCCAGGTTTTTCCATCAGGTGCTTCCCATTCACCCAGCGTAATGGCACGGCCATCGCCCAACTGACCTGCCCAATTACCAAACTGGTGTCCGGCATAGCAGGCAGCGTAAGGGTACATGCTGTCTGTGACCTGATTGCCACCCAGTATGTCGATATCTTGCTGCTCGGTGGGCCTGGCTATACCTAGCTCTTTGGCAAGCGCATCGGACCAGGCCAGGAGTGTCACTTTTTCTACCGGCGTAGGTTTAGCTTTGCTGTAGAGTACGCCCGGTGTCTGGCGTGGGGTTAACGTGCCGCTGTCATCACCGGTAAAAGCGTCTACAAATTCTTTTTTATAATTCTTCGAGCTCAGTTGCTCCATCTTATTCAGTTTTAGGTATAAAGTAGCTGACCAAGGCGTTTCTATAAACCTTTTGTCAGCCTTTTGATTTCTCTTTAACAAGATTTGTGCAAGATTAGTTAAATTTAGCAGACTTATCCCGTTTAGCACGTAATCAGGGACAGGCTTTACATCGCCAACCATTACTGAACAGACTTACAGCTTTTATGTCAATCACTATATTTAGCCAGGGCAGAAACACAAGCCGCTGGGAAAGTGCCCTGAAGGAACGTCGCCCGGGCTTGGAAGTACATGTTTATCCGGATACAGGACCTGCAGAGGAAGTTGAGTTTGCCTTGGCCTGGAACCACCCGCCCGGTGCCTTTACAGCATTCCCAAACCTCAAATGCATCGCCTCCACGGGTGCCGGAGTAGACCATATTTTGCGGGATCCGGAATTGCCGCAAGGGGTTCAGATTACCCGTATTGTAGACGAAGACCTGACGCAGGACATGGCTGCTTTTGTGACCGCCCAGGTACTGAATCATGTGCGCGGCCTGGACAAGTATAAGGAATTACAGCAAAGCCATACCTGGAAGCAACACAGTTACAAGCGAACCGCCGATGTGGTGATCGGGATGATGGGCATGGGCGTGCTTGGTACGCACACGGCACAGCAGTTGAGCAGACTCGGTTTCAAAGTGCACGGCTGGTCCCGCTCTCCTAAACTGATGGAAGGCGTTGGAACTTATGCCGGTTCAGAGGAACTGCCTGCTTTTCTGGAGAGTGCCAACATCCTGATTTGTCTGTTGCCATTAACTAGGCAGACGGCTGATATCTTAAACAAAGACACATTCAGCAAGCTTCCCAAAGGGGCTTATATCATTAATGTGGCCCGTGGCGAACACGTGGTAGATGACGACCTGATCGAGATGCTTGACAAGGGCCATCTTTCCGGTGCCAGTCTCGATGTGTTCCGGGAAGAGCCATTACCGGAGGAGCATCCGTTTTGGTCGCATCCGGCCATAACAGTGACGCCGCATGTTGCCAGTATTACAAATCCGGCCTCGGCTGTGTCGCAGATTCTGGAGAACTACGACCGGATGCGCCACGGCGAACCATTAATCAATGTTGTATCAAAAGCTAAAGGATATTAAATGAACCCATTCCACTACGCCTTCAAAGTGAAGGACATAGAATCGACACGCCAGTTTTACGTCGGCATTTTAGGATGCAAAGAAGGGCGCAGCACCGAGCATTGGATCGACTTCGACTTTTTCGGACACCAGTTGTCGGCCCACGTGAGTGCTAACATACCTGAGCCCGATTACTGCGGACAAGTTGCCGGTATTAGTGTGCCGGTACCGCACTTTGGCTGTCTGCTCAGCTATGAGCAGTTCGATCAGGTGCGCGAGCGACTGGAGCAGCACGCTATACCTTTTGTGGTCGAGCCTTATACCCGTTACGAAGGCCAGGTAGGAGAGCAGCGCACCATGTTCATCCTCGACCACAGTAAAAACCCGCTTGAGTTTAAGGCTTTTAAAAATCCGGAGGAGGTATTTGCTTCTTAAAAATTGTGAGGGTATAGCATACCTGGATCAAGGTGGCCATTCCTATATGACAGAAGCACAAGGGCCGCTTAGTTGAAACTAAGTGGCCCTTGTGCTTCTTATAGTTTACTATAGTATTGTCAGCTTCCTGATGATCAAACCGCGCTCCGTCTGAATCTGCAGGAAGTAAAGCCCGGCTTTGGCAGTCGGCAAACTGATCTCCACCGCTTCTGGCCTTGGTCCGGTGATGCGGGTCTGGTGCAGGCGCTTGCCCAGGGCGTCATGCAGCTCGATCAGCTGCACGTCGAAGTCGGCGTGGCGCAGGCTGACCGTGAACTGGCCCGAGTTCGGGTTGGGATACACCTGGATGGCCTCGGCCGGCGTGAGCTCCACCACCACGAAATCCGCGCTGCTCTGGGCCTGCCCGCCGTAGCCGGTTATCTGCACCCTGCCGGTGGTGGCCCCGCGCGGCACCCTGACCCGGTAGCTGTCGCCTAAGGCCTCCAGCACCAGCGCCTCCTGCCCGTTGAAAGTGATCACGTCCTGCTGGCCCATGATGCCGAAGTGCGCGCCGGTGATCTCCACCACCGCGCCCACCGCGCCCGAGGAGGGCTGCATGGCCCTGAACCTCGGTCCCGGGATGACCTCGAAGGCGGTGCCTGCCGTGGCCCTTCCGCCGGGCGTCTCCAGGGTCACAAATCCAGACTCGGCCTGCTCGGGCACGCGCACCGTCAGCTGCCGCGGGCTGGCCTCCAGCACCTGGGCCTGCACCTGCCCGAATCTTACGATATTCCTGGTTTTGTCCGCGGCGAAGTTTTCGCCCGTGATGGTGATGCTTGCTCCCACGATGCCAGCCTCTTTGCTCAGGGCCGTGATCCCCGGCGCGTACCACACCGTGTAGGCCGCCCCGCTCACCGCCTCACCGCCCTTGGTGCTGATCGTGAAAGCGCCTGTCGCAGCGTTTTCAGGCACCCGCACCGTTACCGCGTTGCCTGCTTGCTCGATGATCTCGCAGCGCAGCTCGCCGAGCGTGATGGATTCGATCAGCGCTTCCTGCAGGTGCTCGCCAGAGAGCGTGACCCTCTGGCCCACCATGCCCTCGGCAGGGCTGAAGGAGGCGAGCACCGGGGGCTGGTAGACCTGGAACTTAGCCGTGGAGGTAACCCCTCCGTCCGGGGTGATGACTTTCAGGGCGCCTGTCGTAGCGCCCGTCGGCACCACCACTTTCAGCTCAGTGGCCGTGGCGCTGACCACGGTGGCGGCCCTGCCGTTCAGGTACACCTTGTTATCTCCTGGTTTCATTGCAAAGCGCTGTCCGGTGATGGTAACCTCCGAGCCGAGCTTTCCTGCGGCCGGCTCAAAGCCTTCGATGCCCGGCGTGGCCAGCACGTCCTCCAGCCTCACCCGCACCGACTCGTTGATCACCGGCGGCATGTCGAAGATGCGGTTCTGGGTGATGTTGGTGCGGATGGGGGAGTTGAAGTCAAAGAAGATGTCAGCCAGGTTCTCCACCAGGGTCTTCTCCGGCAGATCGCCTTTCGGTTTGATGCTGAACTGAATGTAGCCGTGGCTGCCGGGCTCGTCTGCCGTCGAGTCGGGCAGCAGGATGTTGTCGAAGGTCCAGGTGAGCACTGCTCGCCCCTTGCCTGACACCTCCACGCGGGCCGGGTGGGAGGTGGCCCCCAGCTGCAGGGTGGAGAGGTCCAGGTGCTCGGAGAGCGTGTCGACCACCACGACGCGGTAGGCCACGTCGGTGCCCGTGTTCTGGAAGCGGATCTTGTACTTGAGCGCCGTATTGGTCGGCGTGTAGAACTCTGCCGTGCGGCCCGCGGGCGTGACCAGCTTGTCGTTGGGGTCGTAGGAGTCGGTGATGGGCATGCACTCGGCGGACTGCTCGGCCTCCTCGTCATCGGTGGGCAGCAGGTTCACTTTGCCCGTACTGACAGAACTAACTTCTCCGCCAGAACAGCCCTCCACGGTGACGCTCACCGAGGTGTTGTCACCGTTACCGGTAGGCTGGTCAGCCTCTATTCTCCAGGTGTAGCCCATGGCGGGCACCCACAGCACCAGGCTGTCGCCGGCGGCCAGGCGGAACTGCTCCACCGAGGCCAGCTGGCCGTCGGCGTACTTGCGGAAGAGGCCCGGGTCGGCCATGTCGGCCGTACCGGTGTTGCGCACCACAAAGCGGATCATGCCCGTCTCGGCGCTGCAGCGGCCGGTGATGGCGACGGTCGGGGTGGGCTCGGTGGGCTGGTTGTTGGAGGGGGTGATCCAGGCGCGGGTGCACACGGTCAGGCCCCGTACCGACTCGTCGCCGCAGGTGACGATGTCCGCGACGGTGATGGTGCCCGACTGGCCCGCCGAAAGGTCACCCACGGAGAACTCGTAGGTGCCGTCAGGTAGCAGGGTATAGGATTTGTCAGCTGAGAGCAGCCCGACCTCTTGGGGCAGCTGCAGGTACACCTTGGCGTCTGCGGCGGTGGCGAAGCCGGAGTTTGCGTAGCGCACGGTGGTGGTGCTCTCAAAGCAGCGGCGACGCCGGGTGGAGGAGACGCTTACAGTGAGATAGGGGGAGAGGGTGACTTGTACCCCCATATTATTATTCGCCGAATAGTTACCGTAATTGTTGAAAGTTATAACGGGTGCGTCCTCATCCGATACACAGGTTGGTGTTAAAACCTTTCCGCCTATATTTTCAGTGAGAGGAGCTAAGGTATAGGTGCCCTTTCCTACCAGCAAGCTATAGTTGCCTGCTGCATCTGTGGCACCATAATAGGGGCCTGGTTCTGCTTTAACTAATATATCAGCCAGGCTGGTCTCTGTTTCATCCAGTTCGCAATTAGCGTTCACGTCATGGTATATATTACCTTCTATCCGGTTATATTCACGATCTGTTGTTGCTTCATAAACTGTAACAATATCATAGTTTCGATCAGCCATTGTTGCCAAGCTGCCTCTCCTGTTCATGGCTACACTTGGGAAGTTGGTTGGCGCTGAGTAAACCAGATTACCGGTGACATCATAATATTTAACATCCGGGCTGTTATCACCAGAATGGGTACCAGTTTGAGTGGAAACTAAAACATTCCCAAACGCGTCTGAAGCGATACTAGCACGTATGGAAAAACTAGCCTCATTCTTGTCATAAGTTCCATACTCCTGTATGAACTTACCATTTGATGAAAATTTTTGTACCCTTTTCCCATTCATGTCCAAAACATAAACATTCCCTGCAGCATCTACAGTAACATCCAGGGGCCCGGACAGCTGGCCGGGCTCTTTCCCTCTGGGACCATATTTAGCTATTATTGCCCCTTCTGGGTTAAGTTTTGTCAGGGCGTGTGGATCATTATTGTTAAAGTTAGTGACGTAGATAGCACCTGTATGATCGACTGCCAAACCCGCTGAAATAAAGCCTTGGTAAGCATTGTAGTAGCCAGGCAATGAGGGGCTAAACATCGTAATGTAATTTCCGTCAGAATCAAATTTCTTGATCCTTGATTGGGGGGTATTGGATGGCCCGGAATATTCTAAGATATAAATAAATCCGTTGTCGTCGATGGCAAATGTCAATGGGTTAATAAGCCGGGAGTCAGCTAAAGCAAATTTCTTATCTTCTTCACCTGCAGCATTATATCTAATGAGTTGGAATTTTATATGGTCCAGAATGTACAGGTTATCTAACAGGTCAAACCCAACTTCATAAGGTCGCCTCAGGTTACCTATTCTTTCCAGAAGCTGCTGCTCTTGATCATATTTTAGGATGTGATCTCCACTAGTATTGATCCTTCTTACATACATATTATTCTGGTTGTCAAACAGAACAAGACTCCCCCTGAATGCATTGACTGAGAGTGATTTTTTGTATGTACCCTCTGCTGAAAAGACCTGAATGGGCCAGTCGATGGTATTTATATAGACCGAGCCATTATTGTAAGCGTAAACGTCACCGTTTTTATCGACGGCTAAGGCTAGGGCATAAGACTTATTAAAGCCGCTTTCCTTCATCACAGCCTCGCTGAAGCGCTTTATGATCTTGCCCTCACGATCTATATGAGTAATATGTGCGGTGGGAGACCAGGAGCTTTTCTTAATATCGGCTATATAAATGTTATTCTGGTTGTCAAACGTAAAAAACGTGTGATCCGATCTCCATATCGGGTCTGGGTCAGCCAGCGTGATGGTTTCGATGAGTGTGCCGTTCGTATGATACACATACAGCTTTCTGTCGAAAGAGTCAAAAATATGCAGACGATCAAGGTGGTCGATATGCAGAGACAAATTGTAAACCCGATTTGAGTCAGGAACCGGTACGGTGGGGAATATTTTTACAAGCTTGCCCTGTGGGTCGTGCTTCTCGATGCGCATTCTCTTTTGATTCAGGATGTAGATGTTCTGATTTTGATCTACAGCTACCTGCAGCACGACACCTTCTTCATTATCATATCCCAGGTTATAATCAGCTGCATTCACCTTAAAGTCAAGTAGTATTTTACCGTCCTTGACTTTCACAACTCTTGACATTTCTGTTAGATAGAGATGGTTTTCCCGATCTAAAGCAATGCTGTAAATACTCATCGCTGGTTTACTGCCAATTACATACTTTTCTCGATATAAAGGCTTCTGGGCAAATGAAAGGATAGTTGAAAGGCTGAATAAAAGAATAAGTAAAGTTGTCCTCATAGGCTGAAAGATAAGGTGGCTATTGTCCTGTAAATGTAGTTATTAAAGTATAAACATAAAGCTATTGAAGCGCATGTGTGCTCAGCTTTTTTCTAAACGCCTTATGTTATACCTGAGCCATCAGGCAGGCCGCCTGACAGCATAGATCAGCTCATCCTGGTACTCGCCATTTTTATAAAAAGTCTTCTCGAGTTTTGCTTCCAGCACGAAACCGGCTTTCTCAAGTGCCCGCTGCGAGGCGATGTTATACCCGAAGGGTCGGGCGAAAATGCGGTTGATGTCCCAATTGGCAAAGCCATAGTCCACCATCTGGCGGATAGCCTCCGTTACGATGCCTTTTCCCCAAAAGGGCTCCGCAAGCCAGTAGCCCATCTCTGCATTTTTCCGGTAGATGTCTGCCTGAAGGTGTATTCCTATACCGCCTGCGGCTTCGCCTTCCACCTCGATTGTAAGGATATGGGGCGGATTGCCCTGTGTTACCATCTCCAAAAAAGCCTTGCCTTTCTCGTAGGTATAGGGATGCGGAAACACATCCGCCATGTTCCGGGCAATGTTGAAATTGTCAGCATATTTCACCAGACTGTCCAGGTCAGCCATTGTCCAGGGACGCAGTTTGAAGTTCATCATCTACCTGCTTTAAAAATCACTTTCTGCGTGATGTTACTTTAAATGCTGCTTGAAAAAATCAACCGTACGCTGCCAGGCCAGTTCGGCTGCGGCCTTGTCGTAACGGGGCGTGGTGTCGTTATGGAAACCGTGGTTGGTGTTCGGGTAGAAGTAGGCGGTGTACTGCTTATCATGCGCTTTTAAAGCCGCTTCATAAGCCGGCCAGCCTTCGTTTACGCGTGTGTCGTGTTCGGCGTAATGCAGTAGGAGGGGAGCTTTGATTTGGGGCACCTCCTCAACCGGCGCCTGCCCTCCGTAAAACGGAACAGCTGCTGCCAGATCAGGTATACGCACGGCCATCATGTTCGAGATCCAGCCGCCGAAGCAGAAGCCTACCACGCCGGCTTTGCCATTGCAGTTTTTATGATGCTTCAGGTAATCATGCGCTGCTATAAAGTCCTCGAGCATTTCGTTACGGTCACGCTGGCTCTGAAGAGAGCGGCCTTCATCATCAGTGCCGGGGTAGCCTCCAAGAGGCGTGAGAGCATCGGGTGCGAGGGAGATGAACCCGGCCAGTGCGGCTCTTCGGGCCACATCCTCTATATGCGGATTCAAACCCCGGTTTTCGTGCACGACCGCTACACCGCCCAGCCTGTTCTTCGCATCAGCCGGCATCGACAAAAGCGCCTTAATCGGACCTCCACCTTTAGGAGACTGGTAGGTGATGTATTCGGATATAATGCGCGGATCGTCCGCAGCGAGCTGGACTTTGTTCTTGTAATCCGGCATCAGAAAACTTGCGAGCGAAGCCACTGTAAGGCCACCTACGGCATAGATCGAGAGCTTCTGCATAAAATCACGCCGGTTGATGCGGTCGTGGGCATAGTCGTCGTACAGGTCAAACACTTCCTGTTTAATATCTTCCTTATTGATCTCGTCCATATAAGTTTTCTGTTTTGCTTCAGATTAAGGTGCGTGTCAGAGGCTAAATGCTATACCTGTCAGTTTTGGCAAAGCACTAAAACATTCTTTAAGGTAGTGAAAGTGAGTGGAATAACAGGCTACTAAGAACAAGAATATTTTGATTATGATAAGGAGGAACGGACTTGTGCAATCCATGTACAAGTATAAAGGCTGAAATGTGCTGGGTAGAGTTTTATTTATTAGTACAGTTTCTGACTAGGGCTTCTGCCCTTTCACTCATCTGATTATTATAGCCAAAGTCATTAAAGTTTTCTAAACTATCCTTTGAGCTTACAATCAGGCTCATCCATTCATATTTAACTGACTCTGGATCGTTTGAAACAGTACTACCCATACCACCCAAGAAAACACCAACTTTATTAGTTGGTGGTGGATTTTCTTGGTCATCCCAGAACATATAGTTCTCAAGGCTTTTGATTGCATTCAGTTGCCCTGCATTATTTTTCCTAAAGTACCTATGGTCAATATATCCTGCTTCTATTGTACCCTGATATAAAAGAATGCCATCCTCTGGTATATTCAGCACTTCACGACGACTTACTTTTTTCACAGGTGCACCACAAGGCATATTGCTGATTACTACTGCTGTTCCTTTGAAATCTTTTGGGAAAATGAAATCTAAATTCTGTGCATTTGCTTGCCCTATAGTCATTGAGAGGTACATGAAGAGCATGAACCCTGGATACCAAAGTACAATTGGAACAAACGTCCAACCGAGTTTAGCACTAAGCTTCTTCTTGCTAAGCCAGAGAGTTACAACACCTATAAGAAAAGCTGGCACAGCAAAAATTAACCAGTAAGGATTCCATGACACAGCAAATGCCAATACAATAATGGTTATCCCTATTTTAGATTTCATGTGTCACTGACATACAAGGTGCTTGTGAATGAGGTGAGCGAGGCTTTCAGCCGCAGCCTCGCTCATGTGCTGGGTTAAGCGCAGTATCTCTTATTATTAGCTTATAGATTCCGTAGTCTACAAAATTGCTTGAGCAAATGGTTTTCAGTGGTTTCAAGCAATAGGTTCTTAAGCAAATTGCTGGACTGTTCTCTCAATGACTTCTATCTTCCCCTTTTATACCAATGCTGGGTGGCTTGACACTTAAACAACTCCATTTTCCAAACGCACATGCACGCTTTGCTCAATGCCTGCCCTGCATACTTGGTCTGAATGAGGGTTATGCAACCCGGCAGTAATTTGACGGTTTTTCCTAATGCAGCCCTTCTTGAATAAGTAGCAATCTGGAAATGTTTATTTTACAACAGACTGTTAATCATTCCTTTCACTTCGTATTTTCCAGGAAAGGTTGTAAATTTATTGATGAGTACACCTTCTTTGTTGTATAGCAGATATGCCGGAATATTCTCGAATCCAAACTGGTTCATGGTGTATTTCCACTGAGTGTCAGTCAGATAATAATGCTCACTGCCTATTCCCTTGATTTTTTCTTCCCATCGCTCCCGAGGTGAGGATGTATCTGTTAAATACACAAATACAACATCCTTATCATGAAATTCACCTTTTGTACTTTTGAATTCATTCATCGCTTTCAGGCAGGGACCACACCATGTTGCCCAAAGGTCAATTAAAACAACCTTGTTTGGATGTTTGGCGACAATTGTTTCAATTACTTTATCGCCCGCAACGGATGAGATGTCAATGACAACAGCAGGTGATTTGAATTTGTCTAATTCTACAACCTGCTGGTTTTTCCGAAACAGTATCTTTGCAATCTCGCCGTTTTTCCAGTAATCTCTTATATGTTCTTTTTGCTTTTCGGTCAGCGGTCTTACTTCTTCAGTCAGCTGCCTGGCATAAGCATTGGCTGCTAAAACATCGTAGTATGGGCCATTGTCAAATCCTACTAAATCCGATAAAACAGCTTTCACACTTGCCAACCAAGCAGGAACATCGCTTTCTCCTATCTCAGGAAGCCCCAATACTTCATTCTGGAGTATCTCTTTTTGAAAATACGAAAATTGAGAAGTAAGCAGATACTGTGGGTCATTGAGCTTAAAATCCCTTAGAAAGCGAAAATAGGACCTGTCAAGCTTTTGCAGATCAGGCTTATTGCTTTTGTCGCCAGTTGTTTTTACATAATTATGAATCATCTCTTTTTCATAATCAAAGACATGTTCTACATACATGTTTAAAAGAAAATCTTTAGACAGCACTTCTTTTAATTCCTTCGACAGTAATGTATCCTTATTTAATATCTGTAATCTTTCTGATAGAACAGTCTTAGCATTATTCAGAAAATAATCTGGGCTTTTGTCATACATAGGTTCCTGTGTCTTATTGCCGCCAGAAAACATTTTAGGTATGAACGCTAAGCCTTGGATCATGTCATATTGAGTCATATTAGCAGGCGTAACGTCAACATTTTCGGTATCAAAGTCTGAATTATAAGCAATGTCGAGATTCGTAACACCACCACTTGTCAGTTTAACATAAAGGGACTTGTATGGATTTAAGCTTGTGTTTAAGGCAGTCAGAGAAACAGCCGTTTCAACATCAACATCAAGAGAGAATTTCCCTGATTGATCAGCAAGCGCTTTATATGGAACAATCTCTCCCGTAATTGGATGTGGAACATAAACATTTACAAAAATGCTATCCTTGTCTGTGTCGTTCGGACTTGTTATGCTGCCTGTTACTTTAGCTGTACCAGCTATTATTTCAGTTGCATCTGCTTCTGTAGCAGTTGTGTCTGTTACCTTACTAACAGACTGGTTACATGCTAGCAAGAACAAAAGGCTGAGTATGCCAAGGAGATTTAATTTCATAATTTTAGTTATCGTTAACTTGATTAGGAACTGGCAGACCTTTCTCTAAAATCCGCTGGAATGAAATGATTATTTACATAAGATTTGAACAAGCCGATGATATAGTAATTATGCCAACGGATTTGTGCAGCCGAAGCACGAAGCGTAGCAAGGGTTAAGGCTGAACTGGGTTGTAGGATGTTTTTCTATTTTAATTGTTTGATTTTATCCCACGGCCCCAATCTCGTTACTTCTTTGATAGCCCCGCTAAACAAGTTTGAAGGACCTTGATTATTCATATCGAAGATTCCTTCAAGAATTACATACTGCTGGTTATATCCTTTATACCTTTCTACTGAATCGCCACTTATTCCTTTAGGGAAAAATATCCAGAAGCTATTTTTCAAGATTGATTTTTCAGAGTCTTCCTTGTGCAAGAAGATATTCCGTAAGTACGCTTCGTCATATTGAAAATAGCCGATTACACGCACTTTCTTTTCATGATACTTTTCAGGGGTCGCAATTAAACTGATAATAGACACATTTACTACATCACTTCTTTCTTGTTCCATGTTACCTTCGTTGGCTTGAGCAAAAGTTGTAGAAAATCCCAGTAATGACATCAAAGTCAAAATAAACAGCAACTTCATATTTTTTGTATTATATAACCTACAACTATAGTATAAACGGAAGTCTATTCCGTTTATCGGCCTTATAAGCAAAGGTGGTTTTATCTGCTTAAACACACTTATTTCTGTACACCTTTGCATGATCGCCTTCATAGCGCTTTACTAATATAGTGATTTTACAGAGACTTGACAACTAATCCAATATTTTCCCAGCATAAAGCTAACCGTAGAAGTAAAGCTTATGTAAATCACTTTATTATGGTGAAATAATAGATTTTTTTCAAGGTGTATTGGGCAAGTTATCACGCATGAAACGACTCTGTGTTATGTTCAACTGATGTAAGAAAAGCCTGGAAGCGTTTATAAACGCAACTAAACGTTTCAAAAAACGGATGTTTCAATTAGCAGAGCTGGGCTTGGTCGATTTTCGTCTGACAGGTTGCACCTCAAAGCAATGCTATACCTATCGCACTAGCCTTAAATTCCGACTCCGTCTAAGCAAGGTATAGAACTGTTCCCGGTGTTTCCGAAAGGTGTAAGTAGACAGGAATGCAGCCCCAGATCCGAGAAGCATGGAACCGAGTACATCGCTAGGATAGTGCACGCCTAATGCCAGTCTGGAATAGGCGACGAGCAAGGCCCAGGTCAGTATGAGGCCGCGCAGAGCTGAGTTGCGGAACATCAGTACAAGCACGACGGCTGCCGTAAAGGCAAAAGCTGTATGCCCGGAAGGGAAGGAGGGGCTGCTGGCCTCTGCAATCTGCTCAATCGATTCGTGGGTGATAAAGGGGCGGGGACGATCTACCGTGTATTTCAACAAGCCGATAAACAAAATATTCAAACCCATGGCAAATACATATTGGTAGGCTTTCAACTTGAGCGAAACCATCCTCCTGAAATGCCCCGCCAGGTATAGGCAAAGTGGAACCAGGGCTCCGAGTCCGTAGGCGGTAATTGTTAGGGTGAGTAGCAGGAAGTCCAGGTCTGTTACCCGGTTGCCATTCAGCAGTTGCAGCGTGGCCAGGTCCAGGTTGCCGAAGGTTTCGAAGAGGGTAGTCGTGAGTATGAGCAGTGGCGCCAGATGCAGAAGCAGAAACATGGGTAAGCTTTAATATTTTCAGGTTCTGATTCCTATACGAGTCTTTTAAAATTTCATTGCCCAAAACGGAGCATAAAAGTAGTGCCTTCTCCCGGAACCGATTGTACTTGTATCGTCCCGCGGTGCAACAGCACGATCTGTTTACAAAGGCTCAACCCGATGCCGCTGCCTTGCTTGCGTGTGCTAAAGAAAGGTATAAAGATTTTTTCCTGCACTTCCTGGGACATGCCGATGCCGTTGTCCATGACCTTGATGACCGTTTTCTCATCAGGTGAGGTATAGGCCGCAAGGGTGATTTGTGGAGCTTCCACCGTTTTCACTGCTTCCATGGCATTGACCAGTAGGTTAATCAGCACCTGATCCAGCAGGGTAGGGTCGGCGTGCAGCGTTATGTAGGGGTTAGCCAGATTCGTCTCCAGATGTATCCCCTTTTGCGCCAGGGTCGGGAGCATCAAACGCTGCAGGTTAGCAAAAAGGTCTTTCACGTATACCGTGTCCAGGTTCAGCTTTGTGATCTTGTTCAGGTTACGGTAAGTTTCGGCAAAACGGAGCAGTCCTTCGCTTCGCTGCTTGATCGTGCTTATGCCTACTTCCAGGTCCTCCAAGTCTTCTGCAGTTATACCTGTGGACTGGGTTTCCTGGAGGCGATTTTTGAGGGTGTCTGCAAGGGAGGAAATAGGCGCTACGGAGTTCATAATCTCATGTGTGAGCACATTCAGCAACTTCTGCCAGGCCTGCGATTCTGTCTCGTCCAGTGCTTCGTTCACATTCTGAAAAGCAACCAGCTTATACCTGCTTCCTTCGTTCTGTAATGCCGTAGCGGAAAGCAGGACTTTCGTCGTGTTCTTCTCGAAATGGGAGGTATGCGCCGTCGCGATGCGGGTATGGCCGGGCTCAAGGGCCAATATGGATTCATACAATTCTTTGTCCCGCTTCGACAGGTAATGGATCGTTTTCATGAAGGGCACATGCAGCAACTTCCGGAGCGATTCGTTCATAAGCACCACTTCCCCGTTATCCATATTATAAGACAGAATGCCGGTTTCCACCAGCTCCATCACCTTCTGCAGATTATGATACTGGGTTTCTTTTTCGAGCGTAATGGTCTTAAAAGTGGAGTTAATTTCGTTGAAGCCCTTGCGAAGTGGCTGCAGTTGGGTATAGGCATGGCGTTCATCAAAGTGCCGGGAGAAATCACGGTAGTGCACGGACTCGATAAACTGATTGAACTCCGACTGGGTCTTGCGCAGAAAGCGGAGCAGGTCCACCACCTGGAGCATAAAGACCGGCAGCCAAAATACCAGTGCCTCCGACCAGCCCTTAACGATGACAAAAGCCGGTACGCTCAAGGTCAGAAGCAAGAGCATGACCCTGGCGATCAGCGCCCATTCTAGATTCTTAAAGCCCATACTTGTTCATGCGTCGGTAGAGCGCCGTTCTGGTAATGCCGAGTTCTTTGGCGGTTCGGGTCAGGTTGCCATTGTGTAGCTGCAGCACTTTATTGATGGTCAGCTTCTCGAGCTCCTCCAGGTTGGTGCCGTGCTCTAAGGCTTCGCCAGCAGGTGCCGCTTCTATGGGGGAGAAAAGAATATCATCGGCATCCAGAAGCGCCCCATCGGCCATAATCACCGCTCTTTCAATGGCATACTGCAGTTCCCGCACATTGCCGGGAAAGTGATAGTGCAGCAGTTTATCCTGCGCGGCCTTGCTGAGTTCCGGTACCGGTTTCATGTATTTTTGCGCGTATACCTGTGCAAAGTGCGTGGCCAGCAGCACAATGTCTTTCCCTCTTTTGCGAAGTGGCGGTATCAGGATCTCCACTGTGTTGATGCGGTAGATCAGGTCCTTTCGGAAGCGTGACTCGTTTGCCAGTTCGCTCAACGGTACGTTGGTGGCGCAGAGCAGGCGCACGTCGATGTTCACCGGTTCATTTGCTCCTACCCGAATCACCTGGCGGTTCTGGAGCACACTCAGCAACTTAGACTGCTGATGCAGCGAGATGTTGCCAATTTCATCCAGGAAGATGGTACCGCCCTGTGCCGCTTCAAATCGTCCGGCACGGTCTTCACGGGCGTCGGTAAAAGCGCCTTTTTTGTGGCCGAACAACTCACTCTCGAAGAGCGAATCTGTGAGGGCGCCTACATCTACTTTCACAAAGGGTTTGGCAGCCCGCAGCGATTGCTCATGAATGGCTTTGGCTACCAGTTCCTTACCCGTTCCGTTTTCGCCCAGTATCAGGATGTTGGCGTCGGTGGGAGCTATTTTCTTTATTTTGAGTTTAATGTCCTGCATGACATCCGACTCGCCTAGCAGTTCAAAGTCGCTGGAAGGAATGTTGGTACCTGAGGCCGTTGCTTTGCTGCCATTTACCTTCTGACTTACGGCATTGGTAATGGTGCTGAGCAGTTTCTCGTTATGCCAGGGCTTTACTACAAAGTCAAAGGCGCCTTCTTTCAGGGACCTGATGGCCAGGTCAATGTCGCCATAGGCCGTGATCATAATGACAGCCACCTCCGGACGCAGTTCCTTTATTTTCTGTAGCCAGTATAAACCTTCGTTGCCGGTATGGATGGCGCTCTTGAAGTTCATGTCGAGCAGAATAGCATCGAAGCTATATTGCTTCAGCAAAATGGGGAGCTGTTCGGGGTTCTTTTCCGTCACAATCTCTTTCACCTGTGGCCGGAGCATCAGACGGACAGCCGTGAGCACATCGGCATCATCATCAACAATCAGTATGGAGGCCTTTTTTAACAGCATAAGCAAGTATGATATAGTACCGAAAGAAACTATAATTATGCCATTAATACAACTCGCTGATTACGAAGCTAAAACAGACTTTTCTGTAAATAAAGGCGTGCGATATCGCACACCGGCTGAGCGAAAATGTACGCAATTAAGTTGTTGTTATTAGGTAAGTTATTGGTAATCAATAATATAAATTTATGGCATTTGCTCTGTATTAAAAGCAGCGGACAGGCAGTTCTTTTCTAAAAATTAGAATTGCTGAAGTCATACTATATCGCATCATCCACTAAATTGAGCGTCATGTTCAGGAACTACGTCAAAACCGCTTACCGAAACCTGCTTCGGCACAAAGGCTTTTCCTTCATCAATATAGCTGGCCTGGCCCTGGGTATTACAGCCTGCCTGCTCATTGGCCTGTTTGTGTACGACGAACTGCAGTACGACAAGTTCCTGCCGGAAGGCGAACAGGTATACCGGGTGTATAACGATAAGTCTGCCAAAGAAGCTGGAGAGATGGTGGCACCAGTGCCGCCTACTTTTGCTACTACACTGGAGCAGGATTTCCCGGAAGTAGAGCAGGCCGTGCGTATCTTAATGGTGCAGTTCGATGCCAATAACCTGATAGAGGCCGGAGACAAGCGGATCTATGAGAAAGGCAGGTTTTTCTCCGACCCCGGCTTTTTTGAATTGTTCCAGTTACCCTTTATCTACGGTTCACCCGATAAGGCGCTGGCAGATCCCTCTTCTATCGTGATCTCTGATGAATTTTCGCAGCGGGTGTTTGGGGACACCAACCCTGTAGGCAAGCAGGTATCCGTAAACAAGCTGCCTTACATCGTGCGGGGAGTCTTCAGCACCAAAGAACGATTCCATCTTCCTGTGAATTTTATACACTCGCTGGAATCCGCCGAACTGCCGGCAGAGCGTATGAAGAGCTGGAACTGGCAACAGTTTTATACTTATGTTAAGCTGAAGGATGGGGCCAACCCGCAGTTCCTGCAGACGAAATTCAGGGAGATAGTGGCAAAGCAGCGCAATCCTGATACCAATGAGCCGTATGATTACAAACCGGTCCTGCAGCCGGTCGATGAGGTATACCTGCATTCAGCCAGTTTTAAACACGACCAGGCTATCCGTGGCAACATTACCTATGTCAAAGCGCTGAGTATCATTGCCGTGTTCATTCTGCTGATCGCCTGTTTTAACTTCGTAAACCTGGCTACTGCCAAATCTATGCAGCGGGCAAAAGAGGTAGGTGTGCGGAAATCTATTGGGGCCAGCCGCGGGCAGCTCGTGATGCAGTTTCTGGGCGAAACCCTGCTGCTCACCCTTATCAGCGTGATCTTCTCTGCTGCGCTCACTTCCCTGCTGCTACCTTCGCTCAACGCCTTCACGAGCAAGGAAATGAGCTTCAATATTTTCACAAACCCTGAGCTGTTGTTCCTTTTGCTGGCCCTGACACTGTTGGTTGGATTGCTGGCAGGCTTCTACCCGGCCCTTGTGCTCTCTGGTTTCCAGCCTGTTAAGGTGCTGAAAAGTGCCGTGGTGGTTGACAGCAAGGTTGGCCGGATACAGTGGCTGCGCCACGGACTGATTGTGGTGCAGTTCGCCCTCTCTATTTTCCTCATCATCTGTGCCTTCATCGTTTATCAGCAGGTATCTTATCTTCACAACAAGGATTTAGGTTTTAACAAAGATCAGATCATGTTTTTCCAAATGCGGGGCGAGAACATGTTCGATAATTATGAGACTTTCAAAAATGAGCTGCGGAATGTTCCTGGTATTAAGAATGTATCCATTGGCTATGGCTTCCCGGGCGATGCCACGGCGGGTGACGGAATCATTGTGCCCCGAAACGGGGAGCAGGTGCACCACGGCGTGACGCATCTGATGGTCGACTATGATTACATCAACACCCTGGACGTGGAGGTGGTGTCCGGAAGGCCTTTCTCCAAAGCGCATAGAACCGATGCCGACCATGCTTTCATGATCAATGAGACAGCAGTGCGGGAGCTAGGCTATGGCTCACCTGAGCAAGCGCTGGGCCAGACGCTGCGCTGGAATGTGTGGAACGACTCTGATAAGGATACGCTGAAGGAAGGAAAGATCATCGGCGTAGTAAAAGACTTCCATTTCAAGAGCCTCTACGATAAGGTAGACCCAACAGTGCTGCAGATCTTCCCGGGCGCCAATTGGAAAGTGGCTGTGAAAATAGATGCGCAGCATATTGCAGGTGCCATAGAGCAGGTAGAAAAAGTATGGAACAAATTTGCGCCTGACTACCCGATCGAATACATTTTTATGGACGAGAACTTCGAAAAATTGTACAAGGCCGAAGACAAACTCAAAACGCTGCTCTGGATATTTACAGGCATAGCCATTTTCGTGGCCTGTCTGGGGCTGCTCGGACTGGCTGCCTACGCTGCTGAGCGCAGGAAAAAAGAAATCGGTATACGCAAGGTGCTGGGTGCCGACAACAGCGCCATTGTCGCCCTGCTCTCTAAAGAGTTTTTGGCCTTGATCGTTATATCGGCTCTCATCGCTTTCCCGCTGGCCTGGTACGCTATGCGGAGTTGGCTGCAAGACTTTGCTTATCGCATTGATATGCCGGTATGGGCCTTCTTGCTGGCAGGCATAGCTGCTGCAACGGTAGCACTCATCACCATCAGTTATCAGGCACTGAAGGCAGCCATGGCCAACCCTGTACGTAACCTACGCTTTGATTAACCTGAGGCGCAGCTTATACCTGAGAAAAAGAACAGGAAATTCTGTAACCTTCCTCAAAATTGAAGTTTCCTTCTATGAAGATTATCCGGAGGCTGCTCAGCCCTTAGCAGCTTCTGAAAATAAAACTGGAAATACCTGTAAGGTTTTTGAGACTCGGTCGTCTCCTTTAAGAGGGGGCGCAGTAGCATGTAAGATTAAATTGGTGCCGGATGCAACTGTGCACAGAAAGATGTGTCTTTAGCTTGTACCCCACGCATACAAAGGCGAATAAATAAAATCATAAATCAATAAACTATGAAAAAAAGTGTACTTTTTTTGATGGGATTGCTATGCCTTTTCCTATCCGTTTCAGGTGCCGCGCGGGCGCAGGAAGCAGGTAAAATCACCGGTATTCTTTCCGACTCTCTTACTGGCAAGCCCATTGAGTATGCTACAGTCGCCTTGCTGCAGCCAGGTTCCACACAAGCACTTCAGAGCTCCCTCACCGACGCAACGGGCCGCTTTTCCTTCACGGGTGTGCCTATGGGGAATTACCAACTGGCCATCAGCTTTCTGGGTTATCAGAAGAAGTTCATCAGCCAGATAGCGGTAAGTGCAGCAAAACCAGAGGTAACTGCAGGAATAATCAAACTGGTGCCTACCGCAACCCAACTCAAAGAAGTGACAGTGGAGACGCTTCGACCTACAATCACACAGGAGGCTGACCGCATGGTAGTCAGTATTGAAGGAACGGCGCTGGCAGCTGGAAGAACAGCTTATGATGTGCTGGCCACTTCTCCCGGCGTATACATTGATCAGGAAGGTAACATTCAGCTGAATGGTCGTGCAGGCGTAACCGTGATGCTCGACGGAAAGCTGACCTACCTCTCTGCCCGTGACTTGCGCTCTTTACTCGAAGGTATGGCTGCCGAGAATATTCGTAATATCGAGATCATCACCAACCCATCAGCGAAGTATGATGCGGAAGGTTCATCGGGTATACTGAACATCAACCTGAAAAAGAATACGGTACAAGGTTTGAATGGCAGTGTGTATGCCGGTGGAAACTACAACTTTAAGCAGTATGGCTACAGCACAGGAGCCAGCGTTAATTATAAGACCGGACCGTGGAGTTCTTTCCTGAACCTGGATCAGGCTCGACGTGTTGGAGGGCGTGATGCCACCTTCACCCGTGTGTTCAAAGGAGATGAATCCTCTACCTACTTCGACCAGGTGGCAGATGGCAATTTTGAAGTGGAGGGCCCGCCAGCTGTTCGCCTGGGAACAGACTACAGCTTTAATGATAAGCATAGCGTAGGCGTCATGGGGTACTATGCCACCAATCAGTTGCATGCGGACTTCCTGACAGAAACTTACATTGGTCCTTCGCCTGACCAGCCAACCCAGTTTATAGATGCGGACAATTTCAACCAGAACCGCTTTTCTAACAGAACGGCCAACCTGCATTACATGGGCAAGTATGACACCCTGGGTACGACACTCACCGCCGATCTGGACTTTGTGAAGATCAAGAACAGGGGAGACGCCAACTTCTACAACTACTACTACGATCTTACCGAACCGGGTGCCGTTACGCAGGATTTCCTGTATACCAACACCCCTAACGAGTTCGATATTTATGCTGCCAAAGTAGATTTTACGAAACCACTGGCACAAGGCCGCAGGCTGGAAATAGGAGCAAAGGCCAGCCGGGTGATATCCGACGCCGACTCCCGCTTTTACTTCAATAACAGCGAAACGCTGGTGCTGGACACCAGGCGTACGAACCATTTTGTGTATGACGAGAACATATATGCTGCCTATGTGAATTTCAACACCAAACTGAATGAGCGGTTTAGTTTACAGTCAGGTTTGCGGGCAGAGCAGACACAGTCGAAGGGGGAGTTGCTGACCACGGGGGATGTAACAAAGCGCAGTTACCTCAACTTTTTTCCGAGTTTGTTTCTGCAGCAGAAGGTGAGCGACGACTACCAGATCAACTATAACTACAGCCGCCGCCTGCAGCGCCCTAATTACGGACAGCTCAATCCTTTTTTCGCCTACCGTGACCCTTATACCTATTGGCTGGGAAATCCAAACCTTAAGCCACAGTATACCAACGCGTTCAGCATCTCTCAGGTGTTTAAGAAGACCTATAACCTGACCCTGAGCTATCAGCACACGCAGGATGTCATTGTAGAGTTGGTTGCTATTGATCCCGAAACGGCCACCACCGTGTATTATATCGGCAACGCAGACGACTCCAGAAATCTGAGCCTGACAGCTAATATACCCTATAGCGTCATGAAAAACTGGGAGTCGAACAATACGCTGATCGTGGCTTATAACGAGTACAATGTCGCGGTTGACAATGGACAGACTGTAAACGACCAGGTCTTCTATATGCTACAGTCTAACCATACTATCCTGTTACCTAAAAAAGTAAAGCTGGAGCTGAACGGAGTATACCAGGGGCCTAGTGTGTACGCCCTCTACCGTGCCGATCCTCGCTGGTGGTTAAATGTGGGTGTCAAGAAAAGCTTTATGGATGAGAAACTGGACCTGAGCATCAACGCCAACGATATTTTTGGAACGCAGCATCTCATTATCGGAGCTAGGCTGGGAGAGGGCAACGTGAGTGACTGGGATCAATATTTCCGACAGCGTAACATCGGGTTTACCCTGCGTTACAAGTTTAGCAGAGGCGCTAAAGTAGAAGAGCGCCGCCGCAACAACCTGGAAGAACTGAACCGCACCGGCGGTTGATCGAATTATTGCTTGTTTGTAAAGGTGAGATTAATGGGGCTTTCTGAGCCCCATTATCTTTTGTAGGCAGGCAGTGTTCATCATGTGTATTTATTTTGCTCAAAAATAAGTGCCCGAATGTTGTAACTTTTCCTGAAACCTGAGTTTCTATAGATGAACACCAAAACAACCTGCTCTTTTGGAAATACTGACTGACAATGCTTTGATGCTCCAGGTAAAGTCTGGCGACCTTGACAAGCTCAGCCTGCTTTTTAAGCGGTATGGCAGAAGCCTGTACGGCTTTTATTTCCGCTTCACCCGGAACGCTGAGCTGAGCGAGGATTTGGTGCAGGATGTTTTTGAGCGGGTGCTCAAGTACCGCCATACCTTCCGGGGCGACGGCAAGTTTGTCACCTGGCTGTATCACCTGGCCCGCAACGTGCTGGCCGACCACATTAAAAAGTCAAAGAAAGCCGGCATTTCCACGGATATCGACGAGAAACAGGATGTGCTGGCAGACTTATCGGTGCCGGGAGAAGCGAAGCAGAAAGAAGAGCACCTGCTGCTGATGGAAATGGCCCTCGACAAGTTGAGTCACGACAAGAAGGAACTGCTTCTGTTGAGCAAGCTGCAAGGGGTGAAGTACAAAGACATTGCAGAACTACACAACTGCACTGAGGCAAATGTAAAGGTCCGGGTGTTTCGGGCAATCAACGACCTACGGGAGGTCTTTTTAAAACTACAGGCGAAAGGTATAAGCATATGAACACTGAGCGACACGAAGAACTGATTTTGGATTACCTGACAGGAAACCTGGACGAGATACAACGGAAGGAGTTTGAAACAATGGTAGCATCGGGTGTTATACCTGTTACCGAACTGGAGGCGACACAGGCTGCCTACCAGGCTTTTCATACACTGCCAGAGCCGGAGCCAGGACCTGGACTGGATGCCAAATTCAACCAGCTTTTGGTTGCTGAAAAGCGAAAAGTAACACCTGCGGGGCCAGCTTTTTCCTGGGGAGACCTTTGGCAGCAACTGAATATTTTTCTAAGTCCGGCTAAATTTGCCTATACCCTGGTAATCTTCTTTTCCGGCTTTTTAGTGGCCTGGCTTGCCTTCTCACCAAAGCAGCAACAGCAGCAGGACCCTGATGTGAAAATGCTGGCCTCAGAGTTGAGCCAGATGAAGCAGGTCCTCTTCACGACCCTGATCGATCAGCCTCTGGCGGTGGACAGGCTGCGAGCCGTGAACATCTCACAGGAGATGACGAATGCCGATAGCCGGGTAATCGATGCCTTGTTCAATTCGCTCAACAACGACCCCAACGTAAACGTGCGACTGGCCGCTGTCGAGGCTTTGAAGAGCCATACAGCAAAGCCGGAAGTAAGAGCCGGGCTGATCTTATCGATTAGCCAACAGGACTCACCTATGGTACAGATCGCCCTGGCTGATTTGATGCAGGCCTTGCAGGAGAAAAAAGCGGTACCGCAGCTCCAACAGCTTTTGCAGGATGAAAGCACAAATGATCTGGTGAAAGATAAAATCAAAGAAAGTATAAACGTCTTAATCTAAAACTATGAAAGTCATGAAATCCCTGGTATTACTGTTGGCATTCCTCTGTGTCAGCAGTGAACTGATGGCCCAGAACCAGACCGAAAAGATCGTGAAGGAGTTGAGTTTTAGCCGCAAGTCACCCGGCAATGTGCTTAAGATCGAGAACATCGACGGCTTTGTGCATGTGGAAACGCATAACAGTGACAAGGTGCTGATCGAGGTGGAGCGCATTATCAAACCAAGAACAGCAGACGGCCTGGAAAAGTCGAAAGAGCTGAGTCTGGAATTTGAAGTGAGCGGCGACAGCATCATCAGTTACCTGAAGGCTCCTTACATTCAATCGCACAGAACGGGCTCCTCTAATCGGGGCGTCAACATCACGAAAGAACTCGGGTATAGATTCACGCATAATTTCACGATCAAGGTACCGCAGAATACCAATATCGCCCTCACCACGATCAACAATGGTGACGTGAAGATCAAAGACCTTACCGCCAGTTACATTCATGCTGCAAATGTGAACGGAGCGATTCTGCTGGACAATATTTCGGGAGATGTGGACGCCAAAACAGTGAATGGAAGTGTGGTTGCCAAATACCGTGAAAACCCAAAAAAGCAGGCGAGGCTGGAAACGCTGAACGGCAACGTTGAGTTGCTGTACCGTAAGTCGCTTTCAGCCACCATTAGCTTCAGTGCCTTCAACGGCGACTTCTACACAGACCTGGATGACCTGCAGCAACTGGCCCCGGAAGTGAAGAAAGTAAGTACTCAAAACGGAGCTACTACCACCTACAAACTCGGAAAAGAATCAACTTTTAAAACAGGGGCGGGCACGGCCTTGCTATACCTGAAAACCTTCAACGGAAAAGTAATTGTGAAAGCACAAAGCTAAGCAACCCAGCCTGGCTACATACATTAACTACAACCTAAAGAACCCATGAAACGCAACATGATCATCATGCTATTTCTGATGCTGAGCACCTCTTTGTTTGCTCAGGAAACGCAGGAACTGAAAGTGCCCCTTAGCAAACCTAATGAAATAGGAACCCTGGAAGTGAACCTGGTATTCGGGTCTATTAAAGTGAGCGGCACTAAAACTAAGGAGGTTGTCGTGTTAGCCAAGTCTGGCACAACGCAAAGCAGAATCCGTGAAAATATAGTCGTAAACGTAGGTGCCGATGGCCCTGACTCAGAAGCGGAAAAGAAGCAAGCCCGAAAAGCAGGTCAGTCTGCGGCCGAGACAAGCGGATTGAAGCGGATACCTAACACAAACATGAGCCTGACGGTGACGGAGCAAAATAACAACGTTCAGATTTCAACCGAATCAATTAATAGACCACTGCATCTGGAGATCATGGTTCCAGCTAATTTTAACCTGAAACTGTCGACTGTGAACAATGGAAATATCACGATCAGCAATGTGAATGGTAACCTGGAGCTCTCTAATGTGAATGGCAGCATCGTGCTCGAGAACGTGTCGGGTACGGCTATGGCGAACACTACAAATGGCGCTGTAAAGGCCAATATACTGAAGTGGGATGGCAAATCGCCGATGGCTTTCTCTACTCTGAATGGCAACGTGGATGTGACACTGCCAGCCAACTCAAAATTCAACACTAAACTGAAATCTGACAGGGGAGAGGTGTATACCGACTTTGAGATGACTCGAGATGCTACGCAGAAGCCAACTGGTACCCGCAGCGAGAAAGGGCTTTACCGGGTAAGCACCGCAGACTTTATCACAGGCAAAGTAAACGGAGGCGGACCTGAGATTATGATCAAGAATATGAACGGTAACATCTACCTCAGAAAGGCCTCCAAGTAAGCATCGGCCTCAGGTATAGCTTTTCTGATATTTTCCCATCTATTCGGCTCCTGTTGCCGTAAGCAAAAGAAAAAAGGAAAACTATGAAGACCAATACATCAAAAACCTCTAATCCCTTGAATTATCTGATGGAAAATCCGGGTGATATCATGAACATGGTGAAAAACCCGGGCAAGTACGGCCTGGATACATTTAACGGTCTGGACAACAAACAGAAGCAGTATGTACTCTTTGCTTTGGGCGCTGGCTTGATCGGTTATGGTATTTACCTGGGTATGAATAAAAAGTAAGTGTTTGGACATCAACCTGCTGCGTCGTGTTACGTATAACAGGTATAGACATTATGTTATCGTTCAGACAGGCGTAAACCTGAATTAAAGCTTGTAGAAGCTTTTGGAAGAATTGCTTCCATGTTTGACGGAACATGAAAAGGAAAAACCTGTTTCAAGTATTTCTTGAAACAGGTTTTTCTGTTTTATACCTGAGGTAAGGCAGGCTATTTCTTTTTCTTGCCTGGGCCTTTGCGGGACTGACGGAGTTTGTGCTGCTCTTCTTTCAGCGCTTTAAATTCTTCGTTTGGTAGCGTGACCGTGTACTCCACTGACGAAAGGAAATGCTCCTGTTCCTCCTCGTCGTACATCATCAGCAACGACAGGAACTTGTTTTCATTCAACACATAGTCATCACCCTCTCTGTCATACACATCAAAATCGTACTCGCCTTCCTGCAGGTGCTTTACCGGCTTAAGAGCCAACTGGTCGCCTGTTATCACAATCGGTTCTTCCAGCTCCACTTCCAGGTTAAAAGGCTGGTAATACTTCCCATCCTTCTTGTAGGTTACATATTCGATCTTATCTACCTCAATGACGATACCTGCATTGCGGTCGTCGCGCTTGTTTTTAATATTGAGAATGTTGCCAGTCAGTTTCATGCTGCAAAATTACGCTTATAATTGAAACAAGCCCTAACTTTACCTTTCCATAAAACATTGGGCTATTTTCCATGTCTACTGCCGATACAAACGATTTTTTTATAGAACAACGCAGCAGCGCCGAGATTAAGTCAGAGCTGCTGAACGAATTTTTCAAGGCCTGGTGCAGTGCCCAGTTGCAGGGGCAGCGTTACAAGTCCAACCCGGTGTTGGCCTTTATCGACCTGTACGCAGGCGACGGCAAGCCAGAAGACGGCAAGCCCGCCACGCCTGTGCGGGTGCTTAACAGCATCTTTGGGGCTACGGACAAGTATAACCTGAACAAGGTAGTGCGCACTTTTTTCAACGATGAAAAAAAGACTGTCACTGCCAGGCTAAAGGATAACCTGCAGCAGCTGCCTTACTACGAAGAGTTGCAGCACAAGCCGGTGCTCTTGCATGAAGAAGCCAGCCTGGCCTCACTAGCCAAACTCCTCGGCAACGATGTGCCCACTTTGCTATACCTGGACCCATTCGGTTATGAGTTTTCGCAGCAATTGCTCCTGCAGTCGGTACGTCGCTGGGGACTCGATCTGTTCATGCTTTTCACACCGGCTAAACTAAGGGCCGCTGTGCAGGGAGCCACGGACGACAGCATCATGGCCGATGTGTTTGGCAAAGAGCGTCTGCAGAAGATCCGCGAGTTTTGTGACCGCTACCAGGATGCTGGCCAGCGCGAAGACTTTATGGTTGACCAGTTTGAAGACGTGTTCCGTGAGAAGGATTACAAAACGTTCCGCTTCAAGATCAGTCTACCCAAAAAGAATCAGACGAGTCACTATCTGTTTTTTGTCTCGAAGAATGATGCGCCTTACATGAAAATGAAGGAGCTGATGCTCATGTACAGTGATTACCAGGAAGACGGCGTGCCGCTTTTTGGAGCTAATATCAAGCACCAGCTGTCGCTGTTTCAGGAGCAGTACCGCTACTCGATCAAGAACCTGATCACTGACCTCGCAGGCAAACGTGCGTACTATCACAACCTGCCAATCGACAGTATTTACCGCCATCACAACATCGGAACGAATTACATCCGGGGTAATTATAAAGAAGCACTGGAAGCATTGAAAGCGAAGGGCGTGGTTGAGGCGATTAATCCGGTTTCGCGACAGCCGATGCGGAAGGTGTCGTTTACTTCGATTATTGGGTATAAGTAAGGGGAGGGGCCATCATGCTATGGCGCGAGCGTCCACGCTCTTGTCTATTATGGTAGTGCCTCTGGCCGAGGTATAGGTATAGCAAGTTTGATGTTTCATAGCTTGCCTTAGCCAGGCGGGCACTGTTTGCCCTGGCCGGGCGGGCCTTACTTTTTTCCTTGATGAAAAAAGTAAGCAAAAAAATCAAGACGATTTTAAACTCGCTGACCGCTCAAACACAAAATCGTCATTTTGCGCACCTGGCACTGTGGTCTGTTTCATAGCTAGCGTGCGAGTTAGTCTTGCTATACCTGACAGTGTTACGTGACAGATGCTACAAGGCTTATACCTGTGAGTTTGCAGTAGCAGAAGCTCCCCTCCTTGGATAAGGAGGGGCAGGGGTGGTTGGACCCGGTACAGTAAAGTGCAAGCTACAGCGTTATACCTGAGGATTGGCAGTAGCCCAAAAGCCCCTCTTGGGGATAGGGCCTTCTACAAAGGGAGGGGTAGGGGTGGGTTAATCGTGTACATAAATAAAACCGACGCAGCTATACCTGTAGAACAGATGCTTAAATCAAACAACAGATACTTCATAACTATAACCTCATTCCATAACCAAACACCAATGCAAAACCCTAAACTCTTTATGTTAATGCTGGGCTGTCGTCCGGCAGGACGCAACACGGAGCAGCACGATATGTTCTTTGCCATTGGCGAACAGGTGAAAGACCTGGTGCCGGCTATCAAAGCTTTCTGGTCGGAGGCGAAGGGCAATATTCACGTGGATGCCTGGCGGGAAGTGACGCAGGTAAACGGCTACCAGGTAAAGGTGGTGCCGAAAACAGCTATATCTGAAGCAGATGGATCTGATAAACTTTTCTTCCTGAACCTGGGTGGCTACAAGCCAAATGAATTCGACGAGTTTCATTACAAAATGCTGGCTGTGGCACCAGATCAGGCGGGAGCTGTGAAACAGGCCAAACAAACAGCTTTTTACAAACACACGGGCTTTAAAGGCGCTGCGTCACATATTGATGATAAGTTTGGCGTAGACGTGGACGAGGTGTATCAAGTGAAAGACATCCTGACTCCTGAAGACAAAGAAAGGTATAGCCTGGTGATCACCGCGGATGCGACAGGTCCAGAGGATGATATGCACCTGGGTTATTTCCAACTGCACAAGCTTTAGCAGCAGCCAAGTATAGCCGGTGAGCGCTATGAGTCCTGCTACGGCGCACTGCAAATCCAGCTTGTTAACAGCCACGATTAAACATGCTTTGCGCTGCTGCGTTATGAGAGAGATAATCTAACTCAAAATAATGAAGCTATGAACAGAGACTTTGATCGTAAGGATAACCGACGCAAAAACCACTACGCTGATTTCGACCAGTACGGAAACCCGCGCACCGGCAATACCAACAGCCTGTCCAGACGCGACCCGGAAGGCAGTAATCGCGACCAAAGCAGCGAGCACCGTGGCTATGACAGCCGGGACAGCCGCAGCCGCATGTCGTCTGACGCACGTGCCTACGGCGACTTCAGCGGGGGCACACGCTACGGCGAAGGTGGCAGCACCTATGGTGGTGGATCGGCCTACGGGGATTCGTACTACGGTATGTCAGGTCACGAAGGGCCGCGCTACCGCGATGCCGGCAGAAGTCGTTCAGGAGACGAACGCCACGGCTTTGATGACCGTGACCGGGATGACTACAGCCGCCAGAACTATGGCCGCTCAGGAGGCAACAACTACAGTGGCCGCATGAACGACAACAGCGACACAAGCTACCGTGGCACAGGCAACATCTATGGCAGCCGTCCCGGCCCTGGCTCTACTTACAGTGACCGCGACCGCGACGATAGAGGCTATGACCGGGGCTACCGCGACTTTGGCAGCACTGGCTACGGCTCTACCGGCTACAACAACCGTGACGAAGACCGCATGCGCAGCATCTCCGGAAACTACAGAAATGAAGCTCGTAGAAATAGGGACTCAGATGACAATCGCCGCTACAACAGGGGAGGGCATGAATGGAACTTCGATAGGAGAGACCGTAACTACCGTGACTGGAATGACTAAGTCTGTTACCCTCAGGGTATAAACAGGCCATACATATTGCGCAGCCGCTTTTCCAGAGAGAGAAGCGGCTGCTTTATTTTGCAGATTATTGGGGATAGCCACCGAAAATGCTTATTTTTTGGCTATGAAACGTCCGATTACAAAAGCCGCCCTGCTGCTATCCCTTACGCTGGCGCACACCTTGGCCCTGGCCCAGACCACAACTGCTAAACTGACATCCGCCTTCCAGAAGTTTGAAGCCGACCCACAGTTGCAAAACGGCATCGCGTCGCTCTACGTCATCGATGCTAAAACGGGGCAGGTTGTGTTCGACCGCAACAGCAAAGTCGGATTGGCTCCGGCCTCCACCATGAAGATCATCACCAGCATCAGCGCTTACGAACTGCTGGGCAAAGACTACCGCTACGAAACGAAATTTGCCCTGCGCAAAACCGGCGATAACGCTTCGCTAATGATACAGCCAAGTGGCGACCCGACCTTCGGGAGCTGGCGCTGGCCCCTGACCAAAGAGGGTAATGTGCTGAAAGGGATTACACAGGCCCTGCAGCGCACAGGTATAAAATCGGTGGGAGAGGTAGTCGTGAGTAATGAAGGCTGGAACGAAGAAACTGTGCCCGATGGCTGGATGTGGCAGGACATTGCCAACTATTACGGTGCCGGTCCTGCCAAGCTCAACTGGCGCGAGAACCAGTATGACGTCATCCTGAGATCAGGAAAGCAGATCGGCGACCCGGTGTCGATCGTGAAAACGGTGCCCAACCTCAACGGCTATACCTTGCGCTCCGAACTGACCTCTGCCGCAGCAGGCACGGGCGATAATGCCTATATCTACTTCCCGGTAGGTACCAGTGCGGCCGCCATCCGGGGAACTATACCTGTCAACGAGAGTAGCTTCAAAATATCCGGCGCACTGCCCTCTGGTGCCAATCAGTTTGTGAGCATGCTGGCCGATACGCTCCGAACTTTAGGTATAGGCATGCCGCATCAGGCTATAATGCAGCACAACGGCACGCCGCAGCAGGGCTATACCTTGTTTCATACCGTCACTTCACCGCCCCTGGATAGTGTGGTGTACTGGTTCAACCGCAAGAGCGTGAACCTGTATGGTGAAGCACTTGTGAAAACCATCGCTTACAAGAGCAACGGCACCAGCGACACCCGCAAAGGGCTGGAGCAGATCAGGCAGCACTGGAAGACGCAAGGTATAGCCGAAACCGAATTGGCCATGGTAGACGGCTCGGGCCTGTCGCCGCTCAACCGCGTGACTACCCATGCACAGGTACGGCTGCTTCAGCATGCCCGCCAGCAAAACTGGTACCCTGGTTTCTATGCCTCGTTGCCACAGTTCAACGGCATGAAAATGAAAAGCGGTACCATTCGTGGTGCGAAAGGCTTTACCGGTTATCACAAAGCGAAGGACGGACGCGAGTATGTTTTTGCTTTCGTGGTGAACAACTACAACGGCTCCGCCTCAGCGCTGGTCAAAAAGATGTACCATGTGCTGGACGAGTTGAAGTAAATTAGCTTATTCGAAATACAGGAAAAGCAAAAGCCCCGGCATCTAGATGCCGGGGCTTTTGCTTTGTGACCATTTGGCCCATTTTTAAGGCTAGTGTTTTTCGTTTCCTAGGCCTTCGTTGCTCTTGTGCCCTTTCAGGGTGCTGGCATTCGGCTGATTGTTTCGGAACTCCTTGTCGGTGCTGTCGGCACCACGACTGGTGGTAGTAGGGTTGGCATTAGAGCCTTGCGGGCTGTTTTGCTCGTTCGGATTGTCTTTGCCATGCTTGGCACCGCCACTGCTGCCTTCACGGCTTGGCTTGTTTTCGCCGCGGGTATTGTCCGCTCCGCCTGCCACAGGGCCTGTCTGTTTGCCTTTGCCCAGTCCGCTTACGCCTTCACCTTTTCTTGAATTCGGGTCTTCTGAAATATTTCTATTGTTGTCGCTCATGGTTTGTTTTCTTTTAGATAGAACATATAAATCGACCGAACGCCTGGGCTTCGGTCACTTAGTTGTACGAACTAGCCCCCTGAAAAGGTTGAGAAGGATACCTGCTATAGTCATTAAGCAACTCACTGGCAGGCAGGTATATTTTAACATTAAGCCCCAAAACACGTTAGCTCCTTTTGTAAGTGCTTGTTTAACAGCCTGCTAAGAAAGGCAGGTCTAAATCTCAATAACTATGGAAAGATTTCTAGGACCCTACAGCCCGCAGCTGTATGCCATACTGCGCATCGTTTCAGGTCTGATGTTTGCCATGCACGGCACTCAAAAGCTCTTTGGCTGGCCCGGCGACGGCAATACAGTGGAGCTGGCTTCGATGATGGGAGTGGCCGGTATAGTCGAACTGGTTGCCGGACTTATGATCGCGTTTGGATTCCTGACAGGCTGGGCCGCTTTTATTGCCAGTGGTCAGATGGCGGTTGCCTTCTTCACGGCTCACCTGCCCGAAGGCTGGAATCCGCTGCTCAACAACGGCGAAAAAGCCGTGCTTTACTGCTTTCTGTTTCTGTACATGGCTGCCCGTGGTTCAGGTATCTGGAGTATCGACGCTGCCATGGGAAGAGGTACGAGGCGAGATGCCGACAGGAAGCCCAGCTATACCTGACAGGTCAGAAACGGATTCCACTGGTCAGGTATAGCCGCGTATAAAGAACATGCTACGCTGGAAAGACATCATCTACTACGCCAAATACGGCAATCCTGAACCTTACGAAAAAGTGGAAAAGACGGAGGAGGAGTGGAGGCAAGAGCTGACGGAAGCACAGTACCAGGTGCTCCGCCAGAGAGCAACCGAGCCGCCCTACCGCAATGCCTACTGCCGCTCCTATGAGCCGGGAATCTATACCTGCGCAGGCTGTGGACAAATGCTGTTCAATGCTACAGAAAAGTACCACGCTATTTCCGGCTGGCCCAGTTTCACACAACCGGCCAGGCGGGGAGCTATCCGCTATACCTTCGACGACAGCCATCATATGCAACGCATTGAGGCGATCTGTAATGTGTGCGGAGGCCATCTGGGCCATGTCTTCAACGACGGGCCTGAACCGGGAGGACTGCGCTACTGCATCAACTCAGCGAGTATGGTCAGGCTGCAGGACAGCTGTGAGGGGTAGAAGCTTGCAGGTGCCGGAGCATAACCTGAAGCAGGCAGTGTAGGTATAGCTGATTTTATGTCATCGCTATACCTGATCAGCATACCTTAATTGCACTTATTGTATTTCATTAGCTCCATGGCGTTGCGGTTGCCCAACTGGTGCGCTTTGGTTAGGTCGGTGCAGGCTTTGGCAGTTTGCTTCAGGGCCATATAGCAATAGCCGCGTCCCAGGTATGCGCCAGGTGATTTTGCATCCAGGCTAAGGGCGCGTGTAAAGTCCTTTTCGCCACCGGCATAGTCTTTCACTTTGATTTTCAATTCACCACGTTTCGTATAAAACTCGGCATTTTTGCTGTTAAGGCTGATTGCCTTGTTATAATCTGTCAGGGCTTCCTGCGTCTGGCCGGTTTGGGTATAAGCCATGGCGCGATTGGCATAGGCCTCCGAACGGCTTTTATCCAGCGCAATTACATTCGTCAGATCCTGTATGGCACCCGATGTGTTCCCGCGCATGTGACGGAGCAGGGCCCTGTTGAAGTAAGCATCAGCGTGTGCCGGATCCAGTTTAACTGTGGTGGCATAGTCTGCTTCTGCTGCCGTGTGCTGCGCCAGCTGTTCCAGTGTCAAAGCTCTGTGAAAGTAGGCTTCGGCCGAAGTGGCGTCCAGCTGTATGGCCTTGTCAAAGTGCCGTTTGGCTGCTTCAAAGTCTCCGGCACCATCACTCAGCTTGCCCAGCTCGATGTGGGCTGTGGCAGAAGGGGCCAGTTCAATGCTTTTCAATAGGTGCTGTCGGGCGGGTGCTGTTTTGTTGTCGAGGAGCAGGGCCAGGGCGCACTGGTAGTAGAGGGCTGCATCCTGGGGCGCGAGCCGGATCGCTTTGCCATAGTCATACTGAGCGCCTTCCATGTCCTTCAGGTGCACCTTCACCAGCGCCCTGTTACTGAAACCGTCTTTGCTTCCTGCATTGAGCAGCAAGGCCCGGTCGAGGTCTGTCAGAGCAGCTTCGTATTTTTTGAGATTCAGGTAGGCCAATCCCCGGTTGTAAAACGGCTCAAAGGTAAAGCTGTCGCGGACGATGACGATCGTGTAGGCGGCCACAGCCTCCTGGTAGCGACCGGCGTCAAAGTGCTGGTCTGCTAAAGTAAGCGGTGAGGGGCCCGGGTCCTGGGCATTGGCCTGTATAACAGAAAACAGAAGAAGGAAGCTGAGTAGGATTCGTATCATGCACTGCATTTAAAGTGCACAAAGTAACGAAAAGTGCCGTCAATTCAGCTGCAATTTTTAAGCCTGCTTCAATTGCATTGTTTGTCTTTGTTGAGAACCAGAATCACCCTTACAATTTCCTGCGCTTTCTCCTCATCCAGATCAAGGGCGGAATAAAGGTATTGTATCAGCTCTTCCTCCTTCTCGGTCACCACGCAGTCTGACAGCACCAGTTGGATGGTATGGGCAAACAGGGTCGGGCGGTTTTCCTCAGCTATAAAGTCCACGGAATTGTCGATCAGTACCTTGCTGCCAACCTGGGCGTGAGCATAGAATACGGATCTGCTGTAAGCCATGATGTCGTGCCCCTCAAACAGCTTTCTGTTAGCCAGGGTATGAGCCATCACATCCAGTTCTTCATCTGCTACATCATCGTCCACGGCTACGCAGGCGTGCATGATGGCGATCCAGGCTTCCTGTTCATTTTGTGGGGTGTAGGTATAGGAGTCGGGCACATTGGTCCGACCTGTGGTGTTAAATACTCCTTCCATCTATTCTTTTATAGTTCAGTTATTGAGGTACTTGCTTGGTGATGCATTTGTTTTGTGCGGCTCTGTTTTGAGTGGCCAACTCAAGGCAGTTTTGCCAGTATGCGTTCCACCTCTCGTTTGTAGGCGGGATTCTCATTCATGCCATTGTGCCCCTGTCCTTTAAGCAGCACTAACCGGTCTGTTGGCTTTAGGTGTGCCTTCAACTTTTCAGAGGAGCCCGGATAGATGATCTCGTCTATCATGCCGTGGAAGAGGGCAATAGGGACCTGGACCTGTTGCACGAAGCGGTACGTATCAAACTTATACTTGAGCAGGAAGGTAGGCACAAAGGGATACAGGCTCTGCATCAGATCACCCAAACTATAATAAGGGGCCTGCAGGATCAGAAGCCGGGGCTTGTTTTCGGCTGCCAGTTTCGCCGCAGCGGCTGTCCCTATCGAATAACCAATCACCACGACCTGCTCTTCGCTATACCTGTTCTTCAGGACATCGTAAGCCGTCTGCACGTCTGCATAAAACTGGGATTCACTGCTGATGCTGCCTTCGCTTTTGCCATACCCGCGGTAGTCCAGCACAAACACATCGTAATGCAGGTAAGTGTAGGTTTCGTATACCCATCCCCAGGAGTCCACCGAGCCGGCATTTCCGTGCAGGTAAAATACGAGTCCTTTCGAATCAGGAACTTTAAAAAGCACACTGTGCAGTTTGGTACCGTCACTGGCGGGTATAGTAAGCTCCTCAAACTCCTGCCTGAATCCAAAACGGTAATCGGCGGGTAGTTTTTCCGGAAAGAAGATCAGGTTCTCTTGCTGAAAAGATAAAAAGCCCATAAGCAACAGGTATAGCGAAACCAGTACAATCCCAATGCGAACTAAAGTCTTCAAAGGCTTTGGCTTAGGTATAGCGGCAGCCTAGTTACTGGCCGCCACTTTTTCATTTCGTTTGTTGATGCTAAAACGGATGGTCTTCTCGATGGTCACAATGATCAGCAGTACCACACCGGCTCCGAAGATGCGCAGCAACTGCATTGCATCCAGTGGTGCAGAGCCAAACAGGGTGTTCATGATCGGCAGGTAAATGAACAGTGCCTGAAAGAAGAACATCGCCGCGATACCATAATATACCCACATGTTACTGAAGAAGCCGATCTGGCGCATGGGCCGCACCAGGGAGCGGCAGCTCAGCAGGTAAAAAGACTCCAGCACCACAAACACCGTCGTAGACACAGTGCGGGCCTCTGCTACATCGGTGCCCAGTATACGGCGCTCGTACAGGTACAGGCCAAAGGCGGCGATCAGCAGGAGCGTGCCTACCAGCAAGGTGCGCATGATCAGGTCTCTGGTCAGAATGGGCTCGTTGGTTGGTCGAGGCGGACGGTCCATGATGCCCGGTTCCTTCGGCTCAAAGGCCAGCGTCAGGCCCAGCAATACGGCCGTGGTCATGTTGATCCAGAGCAACTGCACCGGCTGCACCGGCAGCTGTGTACCCAGGATCACAGCGGATAAGATCACAAGACCCTCGCCGAGGTTGGTTGGCAGTGTCCAGACAATGAACTTGGTCAGGTTGTCGAATACGCTGCGGCCTTCCTCCACGGCTCCTTCTATGGAAGAGAAGTTGTCGTCGGTGAGCACCATGTCCGAAGCATCCTTGGCCACGTCGGTTCCGGTGATACCCATGGCTATACCTATATTCGCCTGCTTCAGGGCCGGCCCGTCGTTCACGCCGTCACCGGTCATGGCCACCACATGGTCACGGGCCTGCAGGGCTTTCACAAGTCGCAGCTTCTGATCAGGGGCTACCCGGGCGAATACGGCTGTTTTTTCGGCTATCTCCTCCAGCTCCCGGTCCTCGATCTGCTGCAGTTCCTTTCCGGTGATAGCCTTGAGCCTGCCGTTTTCACGGGTGCCTTCCAACCCGATCTGGCTGGCGATGGCGGAGGCTGTTGCGGCGTGGTCACCGGTGATCATCTTCACATCTATACCTGCCTGCTGGCAAAGTTTCACGGCCTCCACGGCTTCCTTGCGCGGCGGGTCTATCATACCCTGCACCCCAATAAACACCAGGCCGGAGCGCATGTGGTCGTGGTCTATAGTGTTGAGGTCTTCTGCTTCAGCCATGCCAAAGGCCAGCACGCGCAGGCCTTCACCAGCCATTTGCTCTACCTGCTTGTTGATGCCTTCCGTGTCCAGGCGACCGGTCTGTCCATCGGGCAGCAGCATGCTTTCGCTTCTTTCCAGCACGGCTTCCACGGAGCCTTTGAGGTAGATGACGCGTCGTTCTCCTTCGTGCAGGGTGGCCATGTATTGGTGCTCTGACTCAAAGGGAATGACATCTTTGCGGGGCATTTTCTGCTCCAGTTCGCCTCGCTCAAAGCCGGCTTTCTGCGCGGCCACCACCAGTGCTCCCTCAGTCGGGTCGCCTTCGATGGTCCACTGGCCTTCTTTCTCTTTTACTGAACTGTCGTTGCAGAGCAGGCCCGCTATAAGTAGTTGCTCCAGCGCCTTGTTCGTGTTCAGGTCCACTTGCTGTTCTCCTTCCTGTACCTGCCCTTCCGGGCGATAGCCTAGTCCGCTCACGGCGTATACCTTGTCTCCGGCCACGATCTGCTGTACGGTCATTTGGTTTTCGGTGAGCGTGCCGGTCTTGTCTGAGCAGATCACGTTGGTGCTGCCCAGTGTCTCCACCGCCACCAGTTTGCGGATGATCGCCCTTCGTTTGGCCATCTTGGAAACGCCAAGTGCCAGCATGATGGTAACAGCCACAGGCAGACCTTCGGGTATGGCACCTACTGCGAGCGCCACGGCCACCATAAAGGTATCGCCCCAGTCAGCTCCGCGGGTAGTCTCTACAACAAATACTGCTGCGGCCAGCCCCAGAATAACCCAGAGCAGGAGGTGGCTGAATTCCTTGATTTTCTTAGTGAGCGGGGTTTCCAGGGTTTGCGCACTCGAGATCGACTCCTGAATTTTGCCTACTTCGGTCTTGTCACCCGTGCTCACCACCACACCGGTTGCCTGCCCATAGGTCACGACTGTGGAGGCAAAGCCCATCGAGAAGCGGTCGCCCAGCACATCGTCAACCGCTACAGGTGCTGCGTTCTTTTCAACTGCCACGGATTCCCCGGTCAGTGCTGATTCATCCACTTTGATGTCGCGCACATGCACCAGCCGCACATCAGCCGGAAACTTGTCACCGGACTGTACCTGCACGATGTCGCCGGGGACCAACTCCTGTGCGTTAATGTTTTGTTTTTTGCCATCACGGACCACCTGTGCCTTGGCCGTCATGCTGCGGGACAGCGCATCGATGGCAGCAAGCGCCTTGGATTCCTGTATGTACCCAATGATGGCATTGACGAATACGACCCCGAAGATCACAGCCGAGTCGATGTACTCTTCCAGCAGGAGGGTGACTACCGTGGCGACGAGCAGGATGTAAATCAGCGGCTGGTGAAATTGCAACATAAAGCGCACAAAGGCACTCTGCTGCTTTTTGGGCGTCATTACATTGCGTCCGTATTGCTCCTGCCGCTTCTGTACTTCTTTTTCTGTCAGTCCTTTTTTGGGTGATACCTCCAGCAGCTCAAGCGCCTCCTGTGCGTCAAGGCTATGCCAGTCCATATGCTGGTCAGGGTTTAGCGGGCTTTTGCTTACTCTTTTCTGCTCTGTTACACTCATGGTCAGTTTGAAGTTCGTGTTGATGCAGCCAGCGGGGGAATTCCTTTTCCCCCGCTGGCTGCACGTTTAATTCCTATACAAGGTGAGTATCTGAATTAAAATAACGCTTGCTCTCGCTTTGTTGTCATACGGGGAATTACTGGGTGAGGTAGGCTCCATCCACAGCATAGTAGGCACCTGTCACAAAGGAAGCTTTGTCAGAACTGAGCCAGATTACCAGTTCTGCGACCTCTTCGGGCTCTCCCAGGCGACCGATCGGATGCTTGCCTGCCAGGAACTGCAACACTTCCTCGGTCATACCGGCATCGGTCAGCAGCGGCGTTTTGATGAAGGCAGGTCCGATGGCGTTGATACGTATTCCCTTGGCCGCATACTCAATGCCGCCATTCTTGGTGAGCCCCACCACACCGTGTTTGGCGGCCACGTAGGCGGCGGAGTTGGCAAATCCCACCTGACCCAGGATAGAGGAATTGTTCACGATGGCACCGCCGCCCTGCTGCAGCATCTGCCTGATTTGAAAATGCATGCAGTAAAAGACGCTGTTCAGGTTCACGCTAATGACTTTGTTCCAGCCTTCGATGCTCATCTCCCCGATCGGGTTGGCCTCACCGCCTATACCTGCGTTGTTGAAGGCAATATCCAGCCGGCCAAATTTCTCCACGGCCTGCTGCACCATGCGCTCGCAATCTTCCGGCTTCGAAACATCACCCAGCACAAAGATGGCTTCTCCGCCCTGGTCTTCTATCTCCTGCACTACCTGCATGCCCGGTTCTTCGTGAATATCGGACACAACTACTTTGGCCCCTTCCCGGGCGTAGAGGACCGCACTGGATTTGCCGATGCCCGAGGAACCGCCGGTTACAAGGGCTACTTTGCCTGTCAATTGTCTTTGTGATGCTGCTGCCATTCTTTTCAGAGTTTTGAGTTTGAATCTTATTGGGTTGAGTACAAAATTCTACATCAGACCCAAGCAAAAGAATGACCTCGGTCACCATTAAAACCATTAGTTGTCAGTGCTGGGCCCTGTTGATCTGCATGCCACAGTAGGTATACCTTAGCCGCGGTGGCGCTCGGGCGCTGCCGGAAACAGCGGCTTTATGTCTTCTGGCATCTGTGTTGCAATATGCTGCAACTGGCCTTCGGTGAGGTAGCGCATGCTCAGTGAAGTCAGCACCATGGTGATCAGGTCTTCTGTGGACTGTGACCAGTTAAACTGCTGCTCTCCGTGCCTGGCCTGTTCCTGCTTCACGGCATCTTTAAATTCTTCCACATTCTCGAACTGCAGCGGCTGCTCACGGTACTGCCAGTGTTCTGTGTAGATGGCCTTCAGGAACATCGGCAACTGCGACAGCACATGAAAAGACTCACTGATGGCGATTCTGTCCCGAATCGTGTGCAGGACCGCTCTCAGCAGAATGTAAGTCTGTCCTTTTTCTTCCGGATGCCCCAGGTCTGCGGCCAGCTGGTTGATGTACTCATTACCTTCCTGCGCGAATTTTTCAAAATAGTTTGCCATAGCTGTACATAGTTTTATGGTAGCGAAATAGATTTTGCCGGAGGCCTATGTAATTGATAACGCGTAGTAAATGAGGATGTTTGGCAGAGAGGGGAACTATGCATTATACCTATATAAAGCTCATTGAGTAGCGACGGGGGCTATTAGCTGCTCAGCGAAGAATAGATGATTTTTACTTCTGCATTCACTTCACTTCCTTTGTAGCCGAGCAAGTATCATGTACCTGATGAGCAAAACCGAGCAAACCATCGTCGTCTCTTCACGCAATCCTGTCAAAGTAGAGGCTGCCCTCCGGGGTTTCCGCAAAATGTTTCCTGGTGTGCACTTTGAGGCCATACCTGTGTCGGTGCCCTCTGGTGTCGCAGACCAGCCCATGACAGACCATGAGACATTGACAGGTGCCCAGAACAGAGTGAACAATGCCTGTGCGGCACACCCGGAAGCTGATTACTGGATAGGTATAGAAGGCGGAGTGGAGGCGCATGACGACGAACTGGCTGCTTTTGCCTGGGTGGTGGTGCGCTCTGCTACAGGTATAGGTAAGGCCAGGTCCGCTGCTTTTTACCTGCCGGGTATCGTAGCTGCTTTGGTAGGGCAGGGGATGGAACTGGGCGCAGCGGATGATCTGGTGTTCAATAAATCCAACTCAAAGCAGGCATCCGGGGCCATCGGGCTGCTTACTGACAATGCGGTAGATAGGGCGCAACTCTACGAACAAGCCGTCGCGCTGGCACTGGTACGCTTCAAGAACGAAGCGCTATACCTGCAGAAATCGCTGGAACAATAGCCCTACCGCTAGGGTTGGGTATCATCGCACTGCTGTTCCAACTGCTTTTCGGCTTCCAGGGCAGGCTGTGACATGGCAGCCTGCAGATCGCGCTCCTCGATCTGCTGATTAACGAGCCTGGCCTGCTGCACCAGTCCTTTGAATAAACGACGATGTGAGCGACTCTGTGGCAAGTACTCCGGATGCCATTGCACACCGATCATGAACTCCTGCTCCTGGTGTTCTATACCTTGCACAACCTTATTGGGCTCACGGGCCACAATATTCACGAATTCTCCCGCTTCTTTTACCGCCTGGTTGTGCAGCGCATTCACGCGAAGTCGCTGCGTCCCCAGCACCTGTGCGAGCTTACTCCCTGCTTTTATGTGCACTTTTTTCACCGGAAACACACTCGCCGGATTGGGCTCTTCGAGGTAAAAGGTGTTGATGTCCTGGTACAGAGTGCCCCGGAAGTAGACGTTCATCAATTGCGCCCCCCGGCAAATGCCCATCACAGGCAGACCCTTCTGAACGGCCTGATCCAGCAGTTGCAGTTCCAGTTGGTCGCGGGCACGGTCCAATCCAAAGTAAAGTTTGCGGCTCAGCAGCTTGCGCAGCAGAAAAACGGCCGGATAGTAGACCCAACTCACAAAGCGACCCACCCGCTGGAAAATGTTCTTGCGCGGGTGCTGGAGGGTACGCTGCAGGTACTCATCCATCACATGCTCCTGCTCATAGATGGAGGGATCCACGTCAGCGCCTCCGCCTATGATCAGTCCCTGCAGACCATCAGCAGTGCGGGGCCTGGAAGGCGTGATGCGCACGGGCCGGCCCCCGGCAATAAGTACCGAGAGCGCCGTGAAGAACCAGGCGGCCCCGCCTCCTTTGTCTGGTCCGGTAATGCCAATAGTTGGTCTGCCGCGGTGTATTTTATTTTTAGATTTTAGGATAGCCATTCCGTATTCTTTTGATCCATTTGGTTTCAAATCCTAGCAGGGTGTTGGCTTTGAGGTAGCAGTATTCTTTGCTGAGATGCTCTACCATACCCGGGTCGCTTGCCAGTTCCTCCACCCGTACCCAGATGTTCCATTCCTGTGCCAGCGTCCAGTCCGGCTGTGCAATCGAACTGTTGGGCAGTCTGTAATGAAAGGCACTGCGGGCCTTTACCTTGCCCAGCCTGGTAAACTGCATCAGCAGGTCGCCTCTGAGGTAGGCCAGCAGCGGGTACAAGTCCAGCGGGCGGTTCCGGTCGGGGTTGTAGGTATGGTAATCTATGATAAACCCATCCAGATCAGGGGCGTAGCCCGGGTTCAGCACAAGGGTCACGTATTCGATCGGGTAAGGGGCGATAAAGGGGCTGATCTGTCTTGCAAGGTCGGTCCGGCCTTCTTCCAGCAGCCAGGGGTACAGTAGCAGGAAAGCGCGCAGGTAGGTCAGCAGCGTACCGACATCCTGACGGGGAACCTCCACATTGATGTGGGTGCCGAAAGCGTTGGTGAGGAAAGACTGTGTACCCTCTGCATGAAGCTGGTAGAGGGCCTCCCGCAGCTTTTCTATTTCCGCAAGCTCTGTGCAGGGAATGGGCGGACAGGCGATCTCGTTCGGAAACACCTTGCCGACCAGGTTACGGAGTGTTTCCTCTACCTCATCTTCCAGGGTGCCATTCCCGATTTTGACATCCTCGAGGCGCAGATTGAAGGTCTCAAACACTTTTTTGTAGCGCTTCTCCGTCAGCAGCGTCAGGTCAAATTCAATCGTGAAATCACCGAGTCTTGTGTCAGTTACCTTTTGCCTGAAGCGGTTTTCCTTTTGTATAATCCCCCCATACAGCTCCTGAACTAACTGCGCAGAGTCTTCTATGCTCACATTGGTATACTCCAGCTCAAAGCCCACGGTGCGTAGCGTTCCTTTTTCATTGTGCAGTATGGGAGGATGTTTGAATACCATAAGTAAGATTCCTGATAAGTTAATAAAAACGGCTATACAGGTATACGGTTCGGATGCGCCTCTTGCAGCCAGAGATAATCGACCCAAGCAGCCTACAGCCATACCTGCTTCAAAACCCGATGCGATGCAATCGGGTAAAGAATAGGATTCATACACTGAACTAAAGAAAGAGCAGGCTTGACATTCATCAGGATCACCCTAATTCTTGCAATCATCAGTTTCTCGGGCTGCGCAGGCTGGGATACAAACGAAACCGGACTAGTAACTGAAAATGCCATGGTAGTGACAGCGCATCCGTTGGCTTCGGAAGTGGGCGCCGAGATACTGCGGCGCGGCGGCAATGCCGTGGATGCAGCGGTGGCGGTGCAGTTTGCCCTGGCGGTGGTATACCCTGATGCCGGGAACATTGGCGGTGGAGGCTTCCTGGTGCTGCGACAGCAGGATGGGAGCGTAGCTGCACTGGATTACCGGGAAAAAGCACCCGGCAAAGCACACCGTGACATGTACCTGGATGCGCAGGGAAAAGTCATAACAGAGCTAAGCTTCAAGGGGCATCTGGCAGCGGGCGTACCCGGCACAGTCGACGGTATGGTGCAGCTGCACCAGAAGTACGGCAGCATGCCCTGGGCTGAGCTGGTACAACCGGCGGTGGAGCTGGCCGCCAAAGGCTTTCCCCTCACCCGAAAAGAGGCAAAGAAGCTGAACGACGAACAAAGCGATTTTATGAAGTATAATACCCTGCAGCCGGCATTTATTCTCCGGGACCGCTGGCGGAAGGGAGATACGCTACGGCTCAGAGACCTGGCCTATACCTTAGCACGCATCCGGGACCAGGGAAGAGCAGGCTTTTATGAAGGCGAAACAGCAGCACTCATTGTGGCAGAAATGGAACGAGGCGGCGGCATCATTTCAAAAGAGGACCTGGCCGCTTACAGCTCTGTCTGGCGGGAGCCGTTGCGGGGGCAGGTGGGCGATTATCAGGTCATCTCGATGCCGCCTCCCTCCAGCGGGGGCATTGCCCTGCTGCAGCTGCTGAACATTGCTCAAAATTACCCACTGAAAGACTGGGGCTGGAACTCTGCTCAGACCACACACCTGATGGTGGAGGCAGAGCGAAGGGTATACGCTGACCGTGCCCGTCATGTGGGTGACCCGGACTACTATGATGTGCCGGTGGCAGGCCTGCTGGACTCCGTCTATATCCGAGGCCGGATGCAGGGCGTTTCGCTGGACAGAGCCACCGACAGCGATGCAGTGGCAGCAGGTGCTCTGGCCCCTCCCGAAAGCCCGAACACCACGCACTACTCCATCGTCGATGCTCAGGGCAATGCCATTTCGGTGACCACAACGCTCAACAGCAGTTTTGGCTCCAAGGTGTTTGTGGCTGGCGCTGGCTTTCTGCTCAACAACGAGATGGACGATTTCAGCGTGAAGCCAGGGCACCCGAACAGCTACGGCCTGGTGGGAGGGGAGGCCAATGCCATCGCGCCCGGCAAGCGCATGCTCAGCTCCATGACACCCACCATACTCGAAAAGAACGGTCAACTTCACCTGATCATCGGCAGTATGGGCGGCTCCACCATCATCACCACCGTGTACCAGATCATCCTGAACGTGACAGTGCATGACATGCCGATGCAGGGGGCCGTAAACGCCGGTCGCTTTCACCACCAGTGGAAACCCGACTGGATACTCTGTGAGTGGGGAGCACTGGGCTTTGGCACCGGATTGAAGATGTGGTGGAAAGGACACAGAATTGCCCCTAAATCAGGAGGAATAGGCAGGGCGGCAGGTATACTGGTGCGCCCGGATGGCAGATTGGAGGGTGGGGCAGACCCCAGAGGGGATGATGCGGCGGCTGGTTTTTGAGTATCCTTATCTGTCAAAAAGAGACGCTAAAATCAGGGCTGTCAGAAGACGGAACAGGTAGCAGTTTTTTTGAGATAATTTTGAATTAATCTGGCTGACCGGAGTGCATTGCTCTTCTGAATGCCTTACATTTGAAGCGTAACACGAGCCTGCTAAGATAGGCCGGGGATGCGCTTGCAGCGGTCACCATTCTGCTTTCTGGTGAAGCGTGAGTCCGCCTGCAACTATGTCCACTACGCACAAAGAATCAAGACAATGAAACGGTACTTTCAACTGGCCTTTCTGTTGGTCTGCCTTGCCTCCTGCGGCGGGGAAAGGGAAAAGACTCAACCCACGGTGGAGGATATTACAGAGTCTGTCTACGCATCGGGTGTGGTGAAGAGCCGCAACCAATACCAGGTATACCCGGTGGTGAGCGGCATTATTGAAGAGATACTGGTGACCGAAGGAGACACCGTGCAGCAGGGAGAGGTGCTGGTGCGCATCGGCAATGAGGCCGCCCGGCTGAGTACCGAAAACGCCCGCCTGGCCGCAGAGTATGCCCGTGTGAATGCCAATGCTGAAAAACTGGCCGAGCTACAGGAAAATATCGAACTGGCCCGTAGTCGCATGCGCAATGACTCCCTGCTGCTCGTGCGCCAGCGCAACCTGTGGGCCAGCGAGATCGGCACCCGTGTGGAACTGGAGCAACGGGAGCTGGCCTATAAGAACTCTGCTACAGCCTACCGTTCTGCCCGTCTCCGCTACAACGACCTCAAAAGGCAGCTAGATTTTGCTGCGCGTCAGTCCCAGAAAAACCTGCAGATCAGTCAGAGCCAAACCAGCGACTTCACTGTGCGCAGCGAGACCAACGGCAAGGTATACAGCATGCTGCGCGAGAAAGGAGAACTGGTGAGTCCGCAGGTGCCTATTGCCGTGCTGGGCGATGCCGAGGAGTTTATACTCGAGCTGCAGGTGGATGAATACGACATTGCCCGTGTGAAACCCGGACAGCAGGTGCTGCTCAACCTCGACAGCTACCGCGGGCAGGTGTTTGAGGGGCGTATCACCAAAATAAACCCGGCCATGAACGAGCGTACCCGGTCCTTTACCGTGGAGGCCGAATTTGTGACCATGCCTGATGCGCTCTACCCCAACCTGACCACAGAGGCAAACATCGTCATTCAGGCTAAAAAGGATGCCCTCACCATACCCCGTGACTACCTGGTGGACGGTGTCTATGTGCTGCGAGAAAAAGACGAGCGGGTGCCGGTGAAAACCGGCCTGAAAGACTACCAAAAGGTGGAGATAGTAGAAGGGTTGTCAAGAGAAGATGTGATCGTGAAGCCTTAGCGATGAATTTCAGACTGATATTCAGTATTGCAAAATCCATGTTGCTGGCCCGCTGGCGGCAGACGCTGGTGGCTGCCGTGGGGGTGACCTTCAGCATTGCCATGTTTGTGACGCTGCTTGGTTTTATGAACGGCCTCAACGACATGCTCGACAGCCTGATCCTGAACCGTACCCCGCACGTTCGGCTCTACAATGAGATCAAGCCTAGCGAAAACCAGCCGGTGAATGAAGTCGACGAATACAAAAACTCCTACAACTTTATCAGTTCTGTGAAGGCAGGCATCACCCGGCAGGAGATCTACAACAGCGGACCGATCCTACAGACCGTGAAAGCCGATGAGCGGGTGCTTGGCGCTACTCCCAAACTGCTGGCCCAGGTCTTTTACAATGAAGGCACCATTGACATCACCGGCGTGATCAACGGGATAGATGTGGAGGAGGAAAGCCGCCTGTTCAATTTTCAGGAATACGTAACATCCGGCGATGCCATCGATGCAAAAAACGTAGCCAACAGCATCATACTCGGCAAAGGTCTGGCAGAAATACTGGTAGCCGATATAGGCGATGTGGTGCAGGTGACCACGGCACAGGGGGAGCGCTTTCCACTGAAAGTGGTGGGCTATTTCCAGTCAGGTATACAGGAGATCGACAAGGTGCAGAGCTATGCCTCCATCGCTACAACTCAAAAGCTGCTGGGCAAGCCTGCCAACTACATGACCGACATCCAGGTGAAGCTGCATGACCTGGAGCAGGCTCCGGCCGTGGCCCGCGAGTACGCCCGGCTTTTTCAGATAGATGCTGAGGACATTCAGACCGCAAACGCCCAGTTTGAAACAGGCAGCAACGTGCGCTCGCTCATATCCTATGCCGTGGGTGTGACGCTGCTGATCGTGGCGGGCTTCGGCATTTTCAATATCCTCAACATGATGATCTACGAGAAGATGGACTCCATTGCCATACTCAAGGCCACTGGCTTTTCTGGTCGGGATGTGAACCTGGTCTTTCTAGTGATTGCCATGAGCATTGGTTTGTTCGGTGGCATGATGGGACTGCTGTTCGGATTCATATTCTCAGCCATTATCGACAGCATCCCTTTCAACACCTCCGCATTGCCTACCATCACCACTTACCCGGTTAACTACGACCTGATATACTACTTCATTGGCGGGTCCTTTTCGCTCATCACAACATACTTTGCCGGCTTTTTCCCGGCCCGCAAGGCAAGCAAGGTGGACCCGGTTGAGATCATCAGAGGCAAATAGGTATAGGCATGAAAGGCAGAGACGAAAACATGCAGGAAGTCATACTCGGAGCAAGGAATATCAACAAAGCGTTTCATGACCCTGTGACGGTGCAGGTGCTGCGCGATATCACTTTTACGGTAAACAAAGGAGAGTTTGTGTCAGTGATCGGCAAGTCGGGCTGCGGCAAGTCCACGCTACTCTACATCCTCTCCACCATGGATACAGACTATACCGGCGAGTTGTACATCGACAATGAACTCATGTCAGGCCGCCCGGACCCTGAGCTGGCTCGTATCCGAAACGAGAAGATCGGTTTTGTTTTCCAGTTTCACTACCTGCTCAACGAGTTTACGGTGCTGCGCAACGTGATGCTGCCAGGCCTGAAACTGGGCAGGTATAGCGAGCAGGAGGTAGAGCACCGCGCCATGGAGCGGCTTAAAATGCTGGGGATAGACCAGCTTGCCAAACAGTCGGCCTACCGCATTTCGGGAGGGGAAAAGCAGCGGGTAGCCATTGCCCGGGCTCTCATCAACGATCCGCACATCATCATGGGCGACGAGCCTACCGGTAACCTCGACAAGCGTAACAGCGACATCGTTTTCAATATTTTCAAGGAACTCACCGAAGAGCATAACCAGACCCTGCTCATCGTAACCCACGATCCTGAGTTCGCCGAAAACACGCACCGTATCATTGAAATGGAGGACGGGCGGATTATCCGGAGTTAAGAAAACAGGTCAGAGCAAGAGCCTCTTTGTGAATTTCTGCATGATTATGCTGAAATTCGCTCCCATATATATTACCCAAGCCTTATACATTTCGTATGAAGAATCTATGGTTCTTTAGGCTGTTCACACCCTTAGATTAAATTAATTATGAACAAAATGCTGGAGCGACTTTTCAAAGTTGCTGATAAAGAGAAAAGAACCATTATTGGCCTGATGTCAGGTACTTCTTTGGACGGCCTCGATATTGCACTCTGTGAGTTTGAAGGGAATGGTACTCAAACCCGCATGAAGCTGCGTGAATTTGTAACCATGCCCTACGATGAAACTTTTAAACGGGAAGTAAAGGCAGTCTTTTCTAAAAGGGAAGTTGACCTGGAGCGGGTTTGCCTGCTAAACGCCTACATCGGGCGCTTCCACGCCGACCTCATCAACAAAAGCCTGCAGACATGGGGAGTTGAATCTGGTGAGGTGGATGTGATTGCCAGTCACGGACAAACCATTTACCACGCACCGGCTTCGCTGCATGGTGTAGCAGGTATGCCGGATGCGACACTTCAGATCGGCGATGGCGATCATATCGCGATGGGCACAGGCATCATCACCCTAAGCGACTTCCGGCAGAAGCATGTAGCGGCAGGAGGAGAGGGTGCCCCACTGGCGGTGTACGGAGACTACCTGCTCTTTTCGGAACAGGACCAGAACCGGATCATGCTCAACATCGGAGGTATAGCCAACTTCACGTTTCTCCCAGGCGACCTTGACACGAGCCGTATATTCTCGACTGACGTAGGGCCTGGCAACACACTGATGGACGCCTATGTACAGCAGCAATTTCCTGGCACCTACTACGATGCCGACTCCGCCATCGCACTGAAAGGTACTTATAACCAGGCGCTGGTGGCATCTCTCCTTTACCATCCCTTCTTTGAGCAGGACTTCCCTAAAACGACCGGCCCCGAACTGTTCAACCTGTCATACCTGGCAGAGGCACAGCGCAGATCCGATACGGAGCACTTGTCCCCGGAAGATGTGATGGCGAGCCTGAACCGGTTTTCGGCAGTGGCCATTAGTGGGGCACTGACGCGTTCACTCGGTGATGCTGATTTTGAAATTTTCCTGAGTGGCGGCGGTATGCACAATCCACTGCTTATACAGAACATTAAGGCGCTTTTGCCAGGTGCTACTGTGCGTGACACAGCCGAGCTGGGCGTATCGCCGGATGCAAAAGAGGCGGTGCTGTTTGCCACCCTGGCCAACGAGTGCCTGGTGGGAGAGCCTATTCAGTTCGGTCCAGGTAAGAGGCGGGTGCCATCTGTGCTGATGGGGAAAATCAGTTTGCCGGAGTAAATTCTGAACATCAATACATCATAATTATACACAGTACAAAATAAGAGGCACTATGAGAAAAATTTACATGATTGGGAGGGCCTCCGGAAAGGCTGTCCTACTGTGTTTCCTCCTGTTGGTTGCTGCCTGTCAGCTGGCCATCGCCCAGGGTACACGCTACACCATTACGGGTACCGTAACCGATGCCCGCACCAAGTCACCGCTGCCGGGCGTGGTGGTGAAGTTCCAGAACAACAACATCGCCACGGCCACCGATGCAAACGGAGAGTACAACCTGCCAGCAGCTCTACCCCCGGGTAGTTATCAGCTCACGTTCTCGTTCATAGGTTTCAGGCCGGAAGTGCGCCCCATTACCCTCGGCGATCAGCAAACGGTACAGGTAGACGTGCAGATTCGGGAGGATATTGTGGGTTTGGATGAAGTAGTAGTGACAGGAACATCAGTAGCAACCAGCAAAAAACAGCTGGGCAATGCGATTTCCACCGTCTCCGCTGCCTCACTTGAGAATAGCGTAGCCACTTCCGTGGATCAGGCCCTGGCCGGTAAAGTGGCCGGTGCGCAGATCAGTCAGAACTCCGGTAACCCGGCCGGTGGTATTTCCGTGCGTCTGCGGGGTACCAGTACTGTGGTAGGTTCCGGTGACCCGCTTTACATTGTGGACGGGGTGATCATCAACAACAGCTCCCCTGAACTGATCGACCTGGGAGGTTATGCTCAGAACCGATTGGTGGATATCAACCCAAATGATATTGAACGCATTGAGATTCTAAAGGGAGCCGCAGCAGCTGCTATTTATGGATCTCGGGCCAGTAACGGGGTAGTGCAGATTTTTACGAAGCGCGGTGTGGAAGGAGCACCTAAAATTGCGGTTTCTACCCAGTTTCGGGTGAACAGAGTACGTAAGACACTCGATTACAACCAGTACCCTTTCCGTTTTGTAAACAATATCGCCTCCGATCTTACCCAGGAGCCAGTTACGCGGTATGACTTCCAGGACATGATCTTCCGGACAGCTTTGGGCACTGAGAACAATGTGTCTATTTCAGGAGGCAGTGCAAATACACAGTACTACATGAGTGCGAATTTCCTTAGCAACCAGGGTATAGTCGACAATACTACTTTTAAGCGGGGAGGAGCTCGTTTGCGATTAGATCAAACGATAAATAACTGGGTGTCCGTTTCATTAGGAGCCAATTACATACTTAGTGACAGCGAAGAGATTCCAAACGGTGGCTTGAGTGAAGCATATGGTGCCCTGACCGGGTTCATTTTTAGTAACAACTTCATCAACCCGGAGCCAGTCAATGGTATTTACCCTTCTACAGCGCCCACGGCCATCCTGCGTCGTACCAATCCCCTGGAAGCGATCAACCGCTTTGACTTTGGACAGCGCACCACTCGCTTTATTGGCGACTTTCAGCTAAATCTTACGCCAATCAATGGTTTGACTATCAACTATGTCGTTGGTTACGATAACTCCACCCAGATTGCAACAGGCTTTATACCAGTTGGCAACACGACCCCTTCCTATGATGCGGGTTACTCACGCCGAGCCGACCGCACTTCTTATCTGCTCAACAATGACCTGAATGTATCATACCGCACTTTCCTGACCGACTGGCTGGAATCTACAACTGGTATAGGAGGTACAGTTCAGACGGAACAGCACTACACCACGGGTATAACAGGTACACAATTGGGTCCTATTACCCGCACCAGTACAAGCGGTGCAACTGTGGTTTCGAATGATATCCGAGAGGATATTAATATCATGGGATTTTTCGCCCAGCAGACCTTTGGCTTAGGCGACCGTTTCTTCCTGACGGGTGCAGGCCGTTATGATGTATCTTCAGTTTTTGGAGAAGAAGACAGGTGGCAGTTTTATCCGAAAATAAGCGGAAGTTACCTCGTTTCGAATGAGAGTTTCTGGCAGGGGCTCAGTGACATTATTCCCATATTCAAATTGCGCGCATCTTACGGTCAAGCTGGAAACCTCACGGCGATCAGAGCTTTTGACCGCTATACCAATTACAACCCTGTTTCATTGCCGGGTCTCCCCGGTGTTGTACCGTCTACCCAATTGGGAAATGCAGGTATAAAACCAGAGCGGCAGGTCGAAACAGAATTCGGCGCCGATATGAGTTTTCTGGATGGCAGACTAGGGCTGGAGTTTTCTGTCTATAAAAAAGATGTGAAAGACCTACTGCTATTCATTGGTTTGACGCCTTCTTCCGGCTTCCTGAACCAATACGCTAACATTGGCACGATGACGAACAGAGGCTTTGAACTGATGCTAACAGGCGCACCTATTCAGACGGAGCGTGTACGCTGGACCTCGACCCTGATCTACTCCCGCAACCGAAACGAAGTGAACGATATACCTGGTGGCGTATTGCCATTCCCGGGTGGTTTCGGGCAGGTTGCGGCTGTTGACGGTTATCCGCTTGGCTCCTTTTATAGCACCTATTTCGCCCGAAATCCGGACGGCACGCTGCTGCTGACCCCTACCGGTCTGCCACAGCCTGAGCGTGCAGGACGCAACCCCGAAAACGGGCAGCCCATCGGCGCCACAGTTCCTAAAGTAATCGGTGACCCTAACCCCGACTGGACAGGCTCGTGGGTGAACGACATCTCAGTGGGTGAGCGCCTGTCATTCCGCACCCAGTTTGATGCGGTTTACGGTTTCGATGTGTTCAACTTCACGCGCCGTGTAGGTGAGCGCGACCTGTATGGTGGCCTGGCCGGTTATGAACCGGAGCTAAGAGGAGAAGTGCCGAAAGGAACCTCTGCTGCGCTGTTCGGGATATTTGAGAATTACATAGAAGACGGCTCCTTTATCAAATTGAGAGAGGTGTCAGTGGCTTACAGCTTCAAGCCAGCCTTCTTGGGAGGTAATAACGTGCGGCTCAGCCTGGCTGGGCGTAACCTGTTCTCGATTGACGACTACAGTGGCTATGACCCGGAAATAAATGCCGCCGGTCAGACCAACGCCGTGAGGGGCTTTGACTTCGTGGAGGTACCCATCCCTAGAACCTATGCACTGGGACTCAACTTTACCTTCTAATTCTTCTTCAACCTAATGAAAAACAACATGAAAAATATAGCTTCATACTTAAAAGCAGGTTTGCTCTCGGGTTGCCTGCTGCTGTCGAGCGGTTGTGAGCTGGATATACCCAACCCCAACGCTGCCAGTGACATCGAAGTACTAAACTCCCGCGAAGGCATTATCGCCCTTAGTGTGGGGATGCGTCAGTTTTACTCAACATCAGGGCTAGAAGCAGCTTTGCTCTACCCGGGTGTGACAGGCCGGGAGATGAAAGGGGTGGCCACTTTTACAAACGTGCTTGAACTGGAGGCTGGCGGATCGGCCCTGCCAACATTCAATGGTAATGTGCTGGGACTCTGGTCACGCATGCAGCGTGTGATGGTTATGAGTGAGCAGATACTGGAGAACGCTCCCAATATACCAACCCTAACAGGAGGGACGCTGAGCGGTGTGATGGCACATGCGCACCTGTTCAATGCCATGGCGCTCGGCAACCTGATCAACGCATTTGAGCAGGCGAACCTGGAAACCAGCCGAACTGATCGAGTAACTTTCAGCTCGAGAGCTGAGGTATTGGCAGCCGCCATCGCGCATCTGAACGAAGGCATCGCCCTGATAGAGGCTACCCCTCCGTCGCCAGAGTTTGCATCACAGGTAACGGGCACTGCTTTCGATTTGCGCAATACCTTGTATGCGTACAATGCAAGGTATAACCTTTATGCCGGTAATTATGATGCAGCCATTTCCAATGCCGATAAAGTAGACCTGACCAAGCGCTCTGAATTTGTGTACAGCACCTTGAGCCCGAACCCAGTTTACAACACTGTCTTTATACTGGCCTATTTCAGACCGCGTGATCAGTTCGGCTTGCCTGATGCGCTGTTTGAAGAAGGAGATGATCGGTACCCGTTTTACATGACAGAGCCGGGTGCCGATGTGTTAGGAGACCGGGTGATGACACTGGCAGGCTTTTTCAACACGCAAACTTCCAGCATTCCAGCATACCTGCCAGACGAGATGAAATTGATCAAAGCTGAAGCGCTCCTGCGCAACAATGGATCTCTGGACGAAGCTCTGGCGCTGATCAACCAGGTGCGTACACAGACTTCCGGAGACCCCTTTGGTGTGCATGCAGGATTGCCGGCTTACAGTGGTCCGGTGACGAGAGAAGCTTTGCTGTTGGAGGTATATAAACAGCGCTCGGCAGAGCTATACCTGAGCGGGCAGAAGTGGGAGGACAGCCGACGTTTCAATCGTCCGGGACCACCTGATAACCTGTCGGAGCGAAACCGCAATTTCTATCCGTATCCGGATCAGGAGCGTCGCAACAACCCGAACACGCCGGACGACCCTGCTATTTAAAGCATTGCGCTATACCTGTTTCTGATAAAACAAAAACCTCTACTGTTGCAGTAGAGGTTTTTTTATTTGATTAATGTCTGTATTTAAGATTTATGCTGTTGGGCCAACTCCTCCTCAATGGCTGGACTCAGCACCAGCACGAGGTGTTCGGCAAAGGCGGCATTCTCGATTTGCTTGTCACTCATTAATGCGATCAACCCAACCGGCTCACTGTCCTCTGACAGGAAAATGCTGCCCAGGTAGCTGTCGATATTTAACTCCTGTAGCTCCATGTCGCGCGGAAAGTAGCGCTGTACATTATTGGGATAGTAGCAGAAACGCTGGGTCATGACAGCATCGCAAGGAGAGTATTGCAGGGGGTAGGTGATATTGGGCTGCTGCTCCCCATCTTTGAGAAATACGTTTGTTATGACATGGTTGCCATCATAACTTAAGCTGCCGATCAGCACATACTGTACCTGGGTATACGCTGCTATAAAGTCTGCGGCCTGCTGCAGGAAAGACTCGTCGCGCGGCTGCGTGGTAAGCGAGATAGCGGATTCCAGTATCCGGTGCTCATCTTCCCCAAGCGCATAATTCCAATGATGCACGAACCTGTATTCCATCGCACAAAGTAAAGAAAGTAATAATTTACAAATTTATACATTTATACGATATCAGTCCAATAGGTTAAATATCAATTTGGTAAGTACTTATGGTGATGTGTGAATAAATTAATCAGATCAAAGCATTAGATTTTTACAATACTATGTATTCGCTCTGTAAACACTAACTTTGCAATCACATTGTGATTTTCCAGTAAATCATCACGCAGTCAGGAATGAAAAGAACACTTCTCAATAGATCTGGTAGTAAAGTTATATTTTTCTTTTTCGTGCTGGTATTCAGCAGCCAGGCAATGGCGCAGGTTAACTACAAGGGCGGCTCGAATGTGCAGCTACTCTATGGCCGGGATTTGAATCAGTCCGGGCAGCTCGCCACCGTCACACTGGAACATTTTGGTGATCTGGGTGCTTTTGAGCAGTTTGGATTTGCTGATCTCTTCAATAATGCCAGCCTGGCCGCCCCAAACCTATACATGGAGTGGTATCCTAAACTGAGTCTGAGCCGAGCCTCAGGGCGTAGTATAGGTATAGGCCCGATTAGTGATGTGCTGGTAGGAGGCGGTATCAACGTGCTGTTAGGTGGCGAGGAGGATTTCTTTGTCTACACGGCAGGTCCGGCTTTTAAATTCCGCTTGCCCGGCCAGGGACTGCTGCAGCTGGAAACCTACTACTACAAGCAGCACGGAAGTGAGTACAGCGGTACGTACCAGTTCACGCCCAGCTGGGACATTCCTATCCCGCTTTCAGAGCGTCTGCGCTTCCGTTTCAGGGGCTTCATGGATTTCATTGGCGACCGCGGTCCGGGCACCACACAGTACCTGACGCAGCCACAGCTTCATGTGGACTTAGGCAATTTCTGGGACAAACCCGGCAAGGTATACGTCGGCTCGGAGTGGCGCTACTGGCGCAATGTAGTAGGTATAGCGGGACTGGATGAGTCGATCCTGCAGGCGAATGTCCTGTTCGCTTTATAAGAGCTCGATTAATTACCGCTTTGACAGCGCCTTCAAAAAAGGCGCTGTTTTGCTTTCTTTTGATTTGGCGATAAGGGCAGGAGGCCCTGCTGCGACAATATTGCCACCTTCTTCACCGGCACCCGGCCCAATGTCGATCACCCAGTCACTGGCGGCTACTACCCGCATGTCGTGTTCTACCACGATGACCGTGTTGCCAGCATCGACCAAATGGTGAAGCTGGGTCATCAGCTTATCAACATCAGCGGGGTGCAGACCAGTAGTGGGCTCGTCCAGAATGTACAGGGTATTGCCACGCTGAGAGCGCTGCAGTTCGGTGGCCAGTTTGATGCGCTGCGCCTCACCGCCAGACAGCTCCGTGGCCGGCTGTCCAAGTCGCAAATAGCCCAGACCCACCTCGCGGAGCATGGTGAGTGCACGGTGTACGGCTGCCTCTTCCTCAAAAAACTCCCAGGCCGTATCCACTGTCATATTGAGTACTTCGGCGACGTTCTTATCACGATAAGTCACTTCCAGGGTCTTGGCATTGTAGCGTGCGCCGTGGCAAACGGGGCAGGGGGCGTATACGCTCGGCAGAAACAGTAGCTCCACCATCACAAAGCCTTCTCCCAGACAATTCTCGCAGCGTCCTTTGGCTACATTAAAGGAAAAACGCCCGGCATCGTAGCGGCGCTTTTTGGCCAGCGGCGTACTGGCGAAAAGCTTACGGACATGATCAAACAAGCCGGTATAAGTAGCCATGTTGGAGCGCGGTGTTCTGCCGATCGGCTTCTGGTCGACGCGCACTAGCCGTTTGATCTCCTCCATACCTGCTGTGATATGGCCTCCGGTCGTAACAGGTATGTCACGCTCTAATTCGTTGCCTTCCTCTTCCTCTACAGGGAGCTGATGCCCCAGGTGAGCGGCCACCAGTTCCACCAGCACCTGGCTCACCAGGCTGGACTTGCCTGAACCCGATACACCGGTCACGGCTGTGAAGACCCCAAGCGGAAATTCAGCAGATAGACTGTGCAGGTTGTTTCGGCTCACATCGCTAAGCTTGAGCCAGCTTTTTGGAACACGCGGATCAGAGTTGAATCCTTTTGCTTCTCCAAACAAATACTCGCCTGTGCGGGAAGCTTCTACTTGTTGCAAGCCGTCTGTCGGGCCGCTGTACAGGATCTCTCCGCCTTTCTCTCCGGCAGCAGGCCCCACATCCACAATCCAGTCGGCATGGCGGATCACGGCCAGGTCGTGCTCGACTATAAAAAGTGAATTGCCTGCTTTTTTGAGTCCATCGAGGGCACGGAGCAGGGCCACTTTATCGGCGGGGTGCAGACCGGCGGAAGGCTCGTCGAGCGCATAGACCACCCCGAAAAGGTGCGAGTAAAGTTGCGTGGCCAGGCGCAGGCGCTGCAGTTCGCCCGGGGAGAGGGTAGGGGTGCTGCGCTCCAGCGACAAATAACCCAATCCCAGGTCGAGCAGCACCTCTATGCGGGCGCACAGGTCATCGGCAATGCGCTTGGCTACGATGGCCTGCTCCGGGTGCTCAGCCTCGGTGCGGGCATGGCCCGGCTCGGTGCCCTGCGCAAAGGGTTTCAGCACAGCCTGCACCCGTTTCAGCGGCAGCCGCGAAAGCTCTGTGATATCATAGCCGGCAAACTTGACGGACAATGACTCCGGCCGCAGGCGCTTGCCCTGGCAGGTTGGACAGTCGGTGCTGAGCATGTACTGCATCACCCGCTTCTTCATAAGCGGACTGTTGGTGTTGGCGAAGGTATGGAACACGTGCCGGCGGGCGCTGGTAAATGTGCCCATGTAATTAGGCTCTTCCTTACGCTTGAGGGCGCGACGCGTCTCTTCGGGGGTATAGCCAGGGTATACCGGCACGATAGGCTGCTCGTCGGTAAACAAAATCCAGTCGCGGTCTTTTTGCGGCAACTCACGCCAGGGCTTGTCCACGTCGAAACCCATCGTTACCAGGATGTCGCGCTGGTTCTGTCCGCCCCAGGCTGTGGGCCATGCCGCGATCGCCCGCTCCCGAATGGTAAGAGAGTCGTCCGGCACCATCGATTTTTCAGTGACATCATACATGCGCCCCAGACCGTGGCAAGTAGGGCAAGCTCCCTCGGCAGTGTTGGGCGAGAAAGCTTCGGCATAGATAATGGACTGCCCCTCCGGGTAATCGCCGGCCCGGGAGTAGAGCATGCGCAGCAGGTTGGAAAGTGTGGTGACGCTGCCGACCGAGGAGCGGGTAGTGGGTGTGCCGCGTTGCTGCTGCAGGGCCACAGCAGGAGGCAGCCCGTCAATGGCATCCACTTCGGGCACAGCCATTTGATGAAACAGGCGGCGGGCATAAGGCGAGACAGACTCCAGGTAGCGACGCTGCGCCTCGGCATAGAGTGTTCCAAAGGCCAGACTCGACTTACCAGAACCTGACACGCCGGTAAACACAACCAGCGCATCTCGGGGTATCGACAGGTTGATGTTCTTGAGGTTGTGCTCCCGCGCTCCGCGTACTTCCACAAATCCCTTGAACTGCTCTGTTTTAGTCTGATCTTGTTTTGGAGTAACCATGTGCTGTGCTGTAAACTGTCTTGTTGCGAAGGTATAGCATCCCGCCGCAAAACAAAATTGTTGAGTGTACGCATGAATTGACTTTAGGTAAGGTATAGCTACTGCGCAGGCTTCTGATCATAGTCGCATTAAATACCTTTTGTTGGTTATAACTTATTGCAAAACAAGCAGGTATAAACTAATTGGGTTATTTAAGGCAGATGCACTCTCAACAGTTCAGACACTAAACCAATACAACATGAAAACACTAAAATGCAGGGATGTCGGCTTCGATTGTGATGCCGAGGTAAGGGCTAACAGCGAGCAGGAAGTGCTGGCTCAGGCCGGAAAACATGCACACGATGTGCACCACGTAGATGTGACACCTGAGATGGCCGAGCAGATCAAAACCAAGATCAGAGACGACGGCAGACAGTAGTATTACCCATGTAAGGACGTTTTATTTTCAGTATGGCACAGGCAATCGCTTGTGCCATTTTTGTGGCCGGTTATAGTACATAGCACTGGTCCAGATTTGATAAGTATAAAAGCATAGGTATATAGGTATTTCTTTTAAAAATCCAATTTTCGTAACCATTAAGGTATAGAGTAGTATTTATTTAAACATCATTCCGAAGCCTACACAGGCGGAAGAGAAACACAATTTGAATACAAACTGAAAACAAACTTATGCTGGCAATGAACTATCGCGGGCCGCAACGGGTCCGCATTGACGAAAAACCAGAGCCCAAGATTCTGCATCCCCAGGATGCTATCGTGCGTGTGACGCGCTCCTGCATCTGCGGCTCTGACCTCCACCTCTACAATGGCAACGTACCCGATACCCGTGTAGGGATGACTTTCGGACACGAATTTATAGGCGAAGTAACTGAGATCGGCTCTGAAGTACAGAAGCTGAAAGTAGGCGACATGGTCATTGTGCCTTTCAACATCGCCTGTGGCAAATGTCATTTCTGTAAGCAGGGTCTGTTTGGAAACTGCCACGAATCCAACTCGCAGGCCACTGCAGTGGGTGGTATCTTCGGCTACTCACACACAGCAGGTGGATATGACGGCGGACAGGCCGAGTATGTGCGCGTACCCTATGCAGATGTAGGACCAACTGTTATACCTCCAGGAATGGATCCGGATGATGCCGTGCTGCTGACCGACGTAGTACCTACCGGTTACCAGGCTGCCGAAATGGGCGGCATTCAGAAAGGCGATACAGTGGTCATCTTTGGCGCTGGTCCAATCGGTATCATGGCGGCACGCTGCTCCTGGCTCTTTGGAGCTGGCCGCGTGATTGTGATCGACAAACTGGAATACCGACTGGAGTTTGTGCGTAACTATGCCAACTGCGAAGCCTACAACTACGAAGAAATGGATGATCCGGTGGTGTTCGTGAAGAAGACCACGGACTGGATGGGGGCGGACGTGTGCATCGATGCCGTAGGTGCCGAAGCAAGCGGTAACCTGATGCAAACCATCACAGGTCGCAAGCTACTGCTACAGGCTGGTTCTGCTACCGCGGTTCACTGGGCTGTGAACTCGCTCAAGAAAGGTGGTATCTTGTCAATTGTCGGGGTGTATGGCCCTACGGATAACCTCGTGCCAATTGGTAATGTGGTGAACAAGGGCATCACGATACGGGCGAACCAGGCCTCTGTGAAACGTCTGCTGCCGAAGCTGATCGACCATGTGCAGAATGGCGTTATCAACCCGAAACCACTGATCACACACCGTGTACCACTGGAGGACGTGGCCGATGCTTACCACATTTTCTCAGAGAAACTGGATAATTGCATTAAGCCCGTACTTATTCCACCATCAGCCAGATAGAAAGGAGACAATCATGGAAAATAAGACACCAAAAGACTATTCACATATAAAAAACTGGGGCATCGATGCCGATCCGAAAAACGATCCGACCTACCCCATGAAACACCGTACCGACGCGGAGCAGGAAGGCTACAGCTGGGATCGTCCGACGCAGCAGGATATCAACATCGAAGTGCTACATTCTAACGAGCGCCCTAACGTGACAGCTGTGTTCGGCACTTCCATGCCACCAAGCGGCCTCAGCGGTATGATCCGGCGCTTTGCATTCAAGCACAGCGAGAACAGCTACCTGCACTGGCTGCCACTGCTGATGGCAGACCGCGTGAACGTGGTGGAAGGCGTGATTGAGGACTTCTCAAAAGGTACTGTGCCCAACATATTTGCCGAAAAAGGTTGGAAGGCCGACTGGGAACACAATCGCAGTGGCCTGATCCAGAAAGTAGGGGTGCTGGCACTGGTTACGACCGCTGCCGTCGTGCTCCTTACGCGCAAAAAGGATTAGCTGAAGGGTTAGACAATAGCCAAGAAGAAAGGCAGCTACCGCATGGTAGCTGCCTTTCCTGTTTTAGCCGGTAACCGGAAGCTGTACCTGCCCGAGCGCATCGATGATCTCTGCTGCTTTCTCCGGACTGTACTGACTTCGGATCGCGTCTTCGTTTATGACAAAAGCGGGAGCAGCCGGGTCTCCATCGATGGTATAGACCTTGTCTGTTAACTGTTCAGCATCAAGGTTTATATTTTGAACGACCTGACTGATAAGTGACTTGGCACGAGAGTCAAAGGCTGTCCAGATGAGGCGCTCCGGATTTTTACCTTCTTTAAATTTGTCTGGAAACCGGCTCTGCGCTTCCTCTTCAATTGCTTGCGGGTCTAATTCATTTATTTCACATACCTGCTGAAACACAGCCATGTCTCTGTTGATCTGATCTTCCATGGTTTTCTTTTGTCTATTGGTCTACTTACGTAAAGGAGCCATGGAGAGTCGGAACCAAAGGGTGGAAGGGCACAACAGTATACTCCTTAATCCCATTCTACTATGTCGTCATCCTCTTCATCGTCCTCAAGGTATGGCTCATCTGCATCCCAGTCATCTTCTTCCCAATCATCGGTTACGTATACCTCGTCCACCATGTCATCGGCTGCATCCCCCGTTTCTTCTGTCATGCTGTCGTCTGCATTATTTTGTAGAAAGTCCTGCAGCAGAGGTATAGCCGCGAAGCCTGCTTCGGTGAGGGCGATCAGTTCGCCTCGTTGCAGAAAACGGTTGGCTTCGAGTAGTACCTCGTAAATGGGCGTATGGATGTGCTTTGGGATCTTGAACAGCCTCGGGTCGCGCTTGTCGAAAGGCGTGGGTACAGAAGAAGTGTACAGGTATGGCAGCAAGGTTTTAGAACAGCTGATGGCGATGCGGTCGATGCGGTGCTGCTGAAAGTACTCCTGCAGGCGGCCATTGATGTTCTCAAAAAACTCGGCGGTTTCCCCCAGCCGCACCCGTGACCCTGCCCGTGACTTGCCTTTTGTTTTAAGGTACTTGATCTGGCTCTTTCCCTGCTTCTTGCGCACCATATAAGAGCGAAACACTTTATGATTGAGGCAGCGGCCGTTTTCAAAATAACCCATGGCGCAGCTGCCCGACTGTATCAGCAGGATGACATAGTTTATTTTTGCTTCAGGCTGTTCGGTACCTGGCGCGGGCTCGGTGATTGGCAAACGGAAGTAAACCAGTTCATCGCTCGTGTTGTTCAGCAGGGCCAGCCGGTGCTTTTCCGGATCATAGATCGTCTGGCAGTCCGCATCCTGTATGATACGGAGCAGTTCGGACGCTTTATCTTTTGGTATAAATCTGTTCATATCTTGTTGCAGTAGCCAGGTATAATGTAGCCGGCGTTAACACGGCAATGCGAGTCGTAAATATAAACCAATATATTCCCAGGCTGCGTGATATTATTGCTGCAGCCTGCAATCATTACTTTCGGTATTGCTTTGATAGATAAGTTGGAGCGTATCAGAAGAGCTGCTGAGCCAGCGCCTTGTCGTGGTTATACAGATCATCTCTGAAATGAACCGTGCCGTCCTCCTCAACCCATGCTGTGAAATACACCAGGTATACCGGCACATTCTCTTTCAGATTCACGTTAATTTCCTCACGTCCATTCATGGCATTTCGCACACGGCTTCTATCCCAGTCTGGGTTATGCTGGAGCAGGTAGGTAGCCAGTTCGGTAGGTTTTTCTACACGTACGCAGCCATGGCTGAAATCGCGGTCTGTTTCATCAAACAAATGGTTGGCCGGTGTATCGTGCAGGTATACGGAGTACTCATTCGGAAACATAAACTTCACACGGCCCAATGAGTTGTTTGGCCCCGGGCGCTGCCTGATGCGGTAGTCAAAGTTGTGACGTGTCATGTTCGCCCAGTCCACCCGGGATACTGGTACTCGTCTGGCATTAGAACCAAAACTGGTGACCATCTCCATGTTCTGGGTCTCCAGCCAATTCCTGTTGCGTAGCAGTTTAGGCTTTATGTCGGCTTCTACTATGCTGTTGGGTACATTCCAGTAGGGAGCAAACACCAGGTACTGTATCTCGTGGCTGAACACAGGAGTAGAGTGCATTGTCTTTCCGACTACAGCACGCATGCGCATCACTTCCTCGCCGTCTTCCATGACATATACCTTAAAGGCCGGAATGTTCACCATCACGTAGCGCTGCGGGCCCTCCTCGGGTTCCAGACGCTTCGGTAGCCAACGCCAGCGCTCCATGTTCAGCACGAGCTGGTCAATGCGCTCCTCAATGCCAACATTAAGAGCCCGATAGGTCTGCGGCCCCACAACACCATCTACCGACAAGCCATGTCGTTTCTGAAATGCCTCCACGGCTTCTTTTAGCTGCTCGTCATACACATACGCAGCACTATCCTGCGTCCTGATCTGTTGGTCAGGTAAAAGGCGTTTTCGGAGCGATAGGACTACCTCTGCTGTATCATGTTGTTGCACCAGGCCCTGCTCTTCAACCTTTGGCCAGCCGCCCTGTTCCTGTATCTGCTGGTACTGTACCAATACCTCCCGCAGCTTCTGATAGCCTTCGTGCAGTGCCTCAAATTCGTAATAGGGGTAGGTGCTTTCTCTTTCCTGCAGGATGGTTTGCAGTGCTTTGTGCAGCTTGATCTTGTTCTTTTCTATTCCCCATTTGATGGCGGAGTGCTTGTGCGGGTTAACCGTTCCTGTATAAAAGTCTACGGCATAATTAAAGTAAGAGGCCGTTAGTGCCAGGTCAATTTTCTGCTGTTTTTGTGCATCAGGTGTACGCATTTCCTGAAATTCTCTATACATCGCCTGCAGGTCCTTCACCTGATAATCACTGGGGTCCAGGCCTTCGCGATGTGTTTTTTCGAGCACCTGCATCAGTTTTTCTGCCTGTGGTACCAGCTTATCTTCTTTAAACCAGGCCAGTTTGTAGTCCCTGTCCTGGTAAAACTGCTCTACCAGTTGCAGGTGGTGCCTGAAATCCTCTTCATTGCTGATGTACTCGTTTACAAATGCGCTGTCAAGCCGGGGGATATTGGTGTCAGGTGTACCGGAGGTAAGATGAGGGGCAGAGCTTTGAGGCAGCATCTGAGCCGAAGCCAGGATTGGCAGGAATAGCAGTACAAGGTATAGCGTTAATCGTTGTAAAGTGGAATGTATATAATTGTCTTTCATTTGTTCTCTCTGTATAAGTCCGGTTTATCGAAGACCCCGGCACATCAAATCAAAAATTACTCCCATCCGCCACCCAGGGAGCGGTATAGGTCGATCACAGCCATAAAGAGTTCTTTTCGGGCATTGGCCTTGCCAAGCTCCGCTTCCAGCACGCTGCCCTGCGCCGTGATTACTTCCAGGTAAGAAGCATAGCCGGCCATGAACAGATCGTTGGAGGTGCTGACAGCACTTGTCAGTACCTCTGCTTCCTGCTCCCGCAAGGTATAGGCCTGCATGTAGTTCTCCAGTTTCTGCAGGTTGGTAACCACTTCCTGGTAGCCGCTCAGGATGCTTTTCTGATAGGCGTGGAAAGCCTCCTGGTTCAGGGCTGCGCTGCGGTCGAAATCGGTGCGGATCTGGCGCTGTTGAAAAATGGGAGCAGTCAGACCACCTAAAAAGCCAAACACCAGTGACTGCGGCGTGTTGAAAAGGGATGGAAGATGCCGGGTATGAAAACCTGCATAAGGCGTAATGGTAAAAGCCGGTAGGAAGGCAGCCCGGGCGGAGGCCACATCAGCTTTGGCGGCCAGCAACTGTAGTTCTGCCTGGCGTATATCAGGCCTGCGCAGCAGCAGATCAGAAGGCACGCCGGCTTCTACTACATCCGGCAGGTGCTGTGTCATGATGGACTCGCCCCGCGCAATAGGCTGCGGAAAACGGCCCAGCAGCAGGTTCAGTTGGTTTTCCGCTTCTACGATCTGCTGCCGTTTTTCGAAGCCACGGCTCTGGGTACGGAGCAACTGCGCATGAAACTGCTGTACAGCCAACTCGGTTGCGCGGCCACCGATCTTCTGTATCCGGATAATCTCCAGGGCATTTTCCTGCAGCTCAATGTTCCGCTCAATGGTCTCGAGTTCGTTGTCGAGGGCAAGCAGGTCGTAGTACAGTCGGGCCACCTCGGCTACCAGCGAAGTGGTCAGTAGATGCTGCCCCTGTTCTGAGGCCATGAAGCGGAGATAGGCGGCTTTTTTCTGGTTTTTCAATCGGCCCCATAGGTCGACCTCCCAAGTGCTTTGCAGACCTAGAAAATGGTTTTGAGTTTGCGTAACGGTATTGCGGTCGCCGTAAATGGTGCCGTTGAGCTGGTTATTGTAAATGTTCCCCGACCGGGCCCTGAAGCGGGCATCGAGGGAGGGTAGCGTCCGGCCGCTGGCAGCAACATAATTTGCCCTGGCCACTTCGATGCGCTGCACCGCCATCAGCAGGTCCTGATTGTTCTCCAGCGCCTGATCGATCAACTGCACCAGGTGTGGGTCATTGAAAAAATCTCTCCAGGAGATGTTGCCCAGGCTGGTGGAATCGCTGCGCTCGTCAAAGGAGGCAGGCATTTCGGACAGAGTGGGCAGCTCTGGTGGGGCTGCCACCTTGCAACTGCTTACCAAAGCCAGTAGCAGGAAAAAGAGAAGACATTTATAAGTAGATGTTGGTGATAACATAGTCAATAACTTAGTTTTGGGAAACAGGCATTTCCATTTCTTCGGTGACCGGATCTGGCAGTCGCTGCTTGTCCTTCTTTTTAGGTATCATGCTGGCGAATAATACATATAGACCAGGTATGAGAAAAACCCCCACAATCGTCCCGACGATCATACCTCCGGCCGCTGCCGTACCGATGGACCTGTTACCCAAGGCGCCGGCTCCGGTAGCCATACACAGCGGTATCAGACCGGCAGTAAAGGCAAAGGAGGTCATCAGCACGGGGCGTAGCCTGGCGGTAGCGCCCTCTACTGCCGCCTGCAGCACCGACTTTCCTTCCTGCCGCCTTTGCACGGCAAACTCCACAATCAGGATGGCGTTTTTACCCAGCAAACCGATGAGCATGATCAAGGCCACCTGCGCATAAATATTGTTCTGCAGCCCCAGCACATACAGGCCCACGAAGGCACCGAATATACCGGCAGGCAGCGACAGGATAACCGGCAGTGGCAGCAGGAAGCTTTCATACTGAGCGGCCAGAAGCAGGTAGACAAAAGCGAGGCAGATCAGGAAAATGTAAATGGCCTGGTCGCCGGAAAGCACTTCCTGGCGGGTCATGCCATACCAGTCGTAGGTATAGCCGCGGGGCAGTGTTTCGGCCGCTACCCGCTCAATGGCTGCAATAGCGTCACCGCTGCTGTAGCCAGGTGCAGGGCCTCCCTTTACTTTGGCTGAGGTATACATGTTGTGGCGCGAGAGCTGTTCAGGTCCGTAGATGCGCTCCATGCTGATGAAGGTGGAGTAGGGGACCATCTCTCCCTGATCGTTTTTCACCTGCAGCTTCAGCACGTCTTCCGGTCGGGTACGGTAGCGGGGATCTGCCTGCACCATCACATCGTACATCTGCTCGAAGCGTACAAAATCCGATACATACAAACCTCCGACCAGGGTCTGTAGCGTACCCATCGCTTGTTTGATAGTCACACCTTTTTTTGCCGCCATGTCCTGGTCCACATGGATCATGTACTGCGGAAAGTTCGGGTCAAATTCCGCACCGGCGTAACTGATTTCCGGGGCCGCTTTCAAGGCAGCTACAAACTTTTTCGTCACCTCGTCCATGCGCTGCAGATTGCCACTGCCCGTGCGGTCGAGCACCTTCATCTGAAAACCGCTGGAGTTACCGAAGCCAGGTACGGTAGGGGGCATGAAAAACTCGATCTGTGCATCGGTGATGTGCCTGGTTCTTTCCTCAAGTCTGCGTATCGTTTCGTGAATCGGTATGTCACGTTTATTCCACTCCTTCAGATTGACCATGGCCATACCATAAGAGGCTCCCGACAGACCGGTGGAAAGGCTGTAGCCGGCCAAAGAAGAAAAGGATTCTACCTCGTCCATACCTGACACCGACTGGTTGACAAAGTCCAGCACACGCTCGGTACGCTCGACTGTAGCACCTGCCGGAGTGGTGACGTCAACATACACCACACTCTGGTCTTCCGTCGGGATAAAGCCTGTAGGCAAAATACTGTTGATGCCCCAGGTCGCTGCAAAAAACAAGAGCAGCAGGGCCACCGTGATCAGCCTGCGCCCGGCCATGAAAGAGATGCTGTTGCTATACTTCCGGGCAAAGGCATCATAGGCATTGTTGAATTTGCCAAAGAAGCGTTGCATCAGGCTCTTTTTCTTCTTCTTTTCATGATGGGTGTTGCGCAGCATAATAGCACAGAGCGCGGGGGTAAGGGTGAGCGCGTTGACGCCTGATATCGCGATGGCAATGGCCAGCGTAAGCGAGAACTGGCGATAGAATATCCCGACAGGTCCTGACATAAAAGCAACAGGTATAAACACGGCCGACATCACGAGCGTGATGGCGATGATGGCGCCGCCAATCTCCCGCATAGCGGCAAAAGTAGCCTCCCGTGGCGGCAGTCCTTCATTTTCCATTTTGGCGTGCACGGCCTCCACCACCACAATGGCATTATCTACCACAATACCGATAGCCAGCACCAGGGCAAAGAGCGTGAGCAGGTTGAGCGAGAAGCCCATCAGTCCCATAAAAAAGAGGGTACCGATCAGGGCCACCGGGGCGGCCAGTGCAGGTATGAGGGTGGAGCGGAAATCCTGCAGGAAGAGGAACACCACCAGGAAAACCAGCACGAAAGCTTCGAGCAGCGTCATCAGTACGTTCTTGATCGAGGCATCGAGGAAGCGCGAAACGTCATAAGTGATTTTGTAGTCCATACCGGGCGGGAATGAGCTGCTTTTAAGCTCCACCATACGCTCCTTTACCCGGTTGATCACGTCTCGTGCATTCGAGCCGGGTCGCTGGATGATCATGATGGAGGCGGCAGGCTGTCCGTCAGTTTTGGAAATACGGCCATAGTTGAGGTTACCCAGTTCCACATCGGCTACATCCCGCAGCCGAAGCACCGAGCCATCCTCATTTGCCCGGATCACCAGCTTCTGGTACTGCTCCGGCTCGAAGAACTTGCCGGTATAGCGTAGCACATACTGCAGCATCTGGGGTGTTTTGCCAGAGCTTTCACCCACCTGGCCTGGAGCGGCCTCTATGTTCTGGTTTTGAATAGCCTGAATGACGTCGTCGGTGGATAATTTGTAGGCCGTCATGCGGTCAGGTTTGAGCCATACCCGCATCGAGTAATCCTTGGTGCTCATGATCTCCGCAAAGCCCACACCGTCTACCCGGCGCAGTTCCTGCAGAATGTTAAGGTCGGCAAAGTTGTAGATGAATTTCTCGTCCAGTTCCGTATCCTCACTAGTGACGTTGATGTAAAGGAGCAAACCTTCTACCTCTTTTTCTGTGCTCACACCCGCCTTCACTACTTCTTCGGGCAGGTCGTTCACGACGGTCGACACACGGTTCTGCACCTCTACGGCAGCCATATCCGGGTCTGTGCCTGACTCAAAATATACCTTGATACTGGACGTGCCCCTGTTGCTGGATACCGAGGACATGTAGGTCATGCCGGGCACCCCGTTTATGGCTTTCTCGAGCGGTGAGGTAACTGTGTTAGCCACCACGTTAGCATTCGCTCCCCTGAATTTGGCACGCACAGAGACAGAAGGCGGGGCAATATCCGGGAAAAGCGCAATCGGTAAGGTATAGAAGGCCAGTACCCCCAGCAGCGTGATCAGCAGGGAGATAACCAGTGAGAGAATAGGTCTGCGTATAAAAATATCAAACATGTGTTCGTGTTAAGTCTGTCCGTTCTTCATTAAAGGGTTCTGGCAAGCAGGCTGTCCATGCCTACCAGGTTCGGCTTGATTTGCATGCCGGGCTCCACATTCTGTATACCTTCCAGCACGATCCTGTCGCCCGGTTTCAGGCCTGACTCGGCAATGTAAAAGGAAGAGAAGCGGGTGCGGGGCACGAAGCTGCGCATGCTCACCTGGTTCAGGGAGTCCACCAGGAAAACATAGTTCTTGTCCTGTAGCTCAAACACGGCTTTTTGGGGCACCAGCACGGCGTCTTCCACTGCGTTGGAGAGCACGATGTTACCGGTGGCGCCATGCTTCAGGAGTTTGTCCGGGTTGGGGAAGCGGGCCCTGAAGGCGATGGAACCGGTGCCTGACTTAAACTCACTTTCCACCGTTTCGATTTTCCCTTCGTGCTGGTAGGGGGTACCGTCTGCCAGCACCAGTTTCACGTTATTGTTATTTCGGTTGGGGTTATCTTCTTTTGTTTTGATGTACTGCAGGTACTCGTTTTCCGAAACATTAAAGTACACAAATATGGCGTTGATATTAGAGGCGGTCGTGAGGAGAGTTCCCTGTTCAATCAGACTTCCCATGCGGTGCGGAATACGGTCGATGATGCCATCGAAAGGGGCTCTGATGCTGGTATAAGACAATCGGATGGCGGCGTTCTGGGCGGAAGAGCGGGCAGCTCTGATGCGGGAGTTGGCGGCTTCGAGTTTTGCCTGTGCTACGTCTATCTCTGTTTTGGAAATCACGTTCTTCTCAACCAGGAGCCGAAGCCTGTCTATCTCCAGCTTTACGCCCTTCGCTTCTGCCAATGCACTTTGCAGGTTAGCCTGGGCCTTGGCGTGTTCCTCCTTGTACTCATCGTCGCTGATCTGAAACAACAACTGACCTTTCTTCACTTCCTGCCCCTCATCTACCAGCACCTTCTCAAGGAAGCCCGGAACACGCGCCCGCAGTTCTACATTCTGCACCGCCTGTATATCGGCTACATACTCATGCTGCAGCACTGTGTCTTTTGAAATGATCTGGATAACGGGCAGCTCCTGCTTTGCTTTTGTTTCGTCGGCCGCCTGGCTGTTGGCTGAACATGCGGACAGTATGCCGGCGCTGATGATAGAGAGAAAATATGATATGACCTTTCGCGTATTATTCATGGTTTAGTGACACGGTTTCCTGTTTGGCAGAGGAGGCCGCATCAAAACACAGTAGAGGTCAATCCAGGAGATAGGTGCTACCAGAGCGGTAAAAAATCATATTGGAGCTACGCAGGTATAGCATCAGGCGCTCGTGTGGTTGTAATATAATTTTGTTAAGGTCTGGATTGACATAATTAAATAATCAGCCAACCTCTTTATACCAGAAATATTAAAGAGATATTAAAATTAACGGCCTTTTTGCCTCAAATGTTTACCTTTTTTAATATGATTTTCTAAATGAATGATTTTCTGCTTAATGCATGTTAATGGTATTAATTTTATATGTGCCAGTTGTTTTAGAAGATATGCGATCGGTAGCTTATACCTGTTTTATTATATCTTGATAAAGTGCCAGTAGGCTTGTGACTTTAAGGGGTAATTCTGTTAAACTCCGATTCGCTGTTGGTCCATTCAAAAACCAATCGATATTTAATGAAATATAGTGCCAATTAGATGCTTCTTTCCGTATGACAGCATGAAGTGATAGAAAACAGACCGTGCTACACATGAGATGGACGATATGCCTGGTATTGCTCCTCTGTTCCTGCGCTACCCAGCGGCAGGACAGCGCTCCTGTCGCCTCTAAGCCAGGTCTTCCCAAGCTGTATGCCCCGGCAGTATACGCCAAGTCTGATCTCGGTTCACAACGGCTCCAAATACAAACTGGTGGAACTGGTGTACTGAAAGAGCAGCTTGTAGGAACAGAGCAGTCTGCCGGACCGGATGCTTCCGCTCGCGTTGTAGGAGCCTACCCTGTATACAAAGAGATCTTCCGTACTCAAACTGTATACCTGCCTGACACGGTTGCACTTGACTCTTTACACCGTGAATTGCAGATCGAGCAACTGGCCAACCAGGCCATTCGCAAAAGATTGAAGTCTACTGAAGGCGAACGCGATTACTGGCAGGAAAAGAACGAGCAGAAATTCTGGACCCTGATCGCCATGGCTGTCTTTGCCTTTCTTTACATCCTGTTCCGGCTGCTGGCTTCCCGTATCAAAGAATCCTGAGGCATTGCTGCATAACCGTATACCGCTACCCTCGTTTAAAAAAGGAAGTATCATGTTAAAACAAACGAAAAACTATGAACAGACGAGACAGAGATCGCTACGATTACGACAACTATGACCGGGACTACGGCAGCGGCGCCGGTTATAATCGCAACGATGAGCACTATCACAGTGCCCGCAACCTCACCAATGAATTTGAGCAGGAATATCGCAGCCATCACCGCGGCATAGATGATGACCGCTACGGCCGGGGCAGCAGTCGCGATGACAGACGGCATAGCTACCACGAAGGCAATATGGGCGATGCCTATGAGCGTATGCGCGATAGGAGAGGTTCCGACCGCAGTGATTCCAGCTTCCAGATGAACCGTGGAGACCGCGACATGGGCAACCGAAACTACGAAAACCGCTATCGCAGCCAGGGTTGGTCTGACTCAGATTCGTATGGCAGCTCAGGCAGGTATAGCCAGAGAGATGATGACTACAACCGTAGCATAAATAGCCGCGACCGGTTCAGAAGCCAGGACAGCAGCGACCGTATGGGACAGGGACGTGGCAGCCGCATGAGCCAGGATGACTTGCGCGAAGGCTACGGTATTTCGGACTACAGCCAAATGCGCCAGTCTGAAATCCGCTCCAGCAGAGGCATTCCAAATGCGGGTATCACCAGCAGTTTCGAAGATGATTACGGCACCGACTTTGACCGTGACCGCAACTATGGCGTTTCGTCGGGCAATTTTGGAGGCTATGGCGCACAGCGCGGTGGTTATAGACGCGACCGAAACGACCGCTATTAATAGATTTGACTTAAAAACAGCAATGATACAGCAGCCGCTCTCCTTAGGGGAGCGGCTGCTGTTTTTTGGTAATATTGGTTAACAAACTTGTACTGTGTTTCGATAATGGGCAATTAACCAGCTCATTTCAGAACATTCTGGTAGGAGGGTGGTATAAGAAAAGAGGATTTCCAGGGTTGATATATTCTGTTAAGTAAGCGTATGCGAACACAGAATTGTCAACCTGTTTATCTTTTAAACCAATTATAACCTAAACGAAGAAGAGCTATGAAAAAGTTAGTTTTAACCCTGGCGCTGGGATTCGGTATGAGTACCGCCGTATTTGCCCAGGATAATGTGCCGGAACGTGTAAAGACAAGTTTTAACAACAACTACGCCCAGGCGAGCGATGTAGAATGGAAAGCAAAGGATGATACCTATTATGCCAAGTTCGAGATGAACGGCACCGATCATTGGATCATGTACAATGCCGACGGTACCATCAAAAAGCAGGGGCGCGAAATTGAAGTAAACCAGCTTCCTCAGGCAGTGCGAAACACCATTAGCCAGCAGTACGCCAACCGTACCATTGAGAAGGCTAAGACAGTAGAGAAAGACGGCCAGACCAGGTATATGGCTAAGTTGGAAGGCGATGACGAAGACCTGAAAGTGGTGTTCAACGCCGATGGTAGCGTAGAAAAAGAAAAGGATAAAGACAAAGACAAGAACAAGCGAAAATACTAAGGTATAGGCGCAGTCTATAAAACAGAAAAGGGCAACCCGGATGGGCTGCCCTTTTTTATGCCAAAATTTTGCAGGCTATACCTGACGATCGGTACTAGCGACCGCCTTTGTCATCGTTGTTGATCTTTTTGCTGCGCTTGCCGCCGTTGGTATTCATCTGCCCGAAGCGCCACTCGAAAGACAAGCGCACTGAGCGGTTGAAGTTAAAAGAGCGGGACTCGTAGGCGAAGGTAGGGTCGTTGCGCTGCCCGGTCTGTTTCATGCTGCGGTTGAAAGGGTTGTTTACACCCAGTGTGACGCTGGCCTTCTTATCCAAGAACTCACGCTTGGCCGCAAAGCCATACCAGTGCCAGCCTGAGTTGCTGCTCTGCAGGTTCAGCCAGCCGGAGCTATAGTTGCCGTAAGCCTGGAAAGAGTAGTCATTCGGCAGTTTGTAGGTGGTATTCAGGTTCATGCTCCACACTAGTCCGGAGTTGCTCAGGTTGCGTGCCGGACTTTCTACATCAAGGTAGCGCAGGTCAGAGCCACCGCTCATGTTCCAGTTCTTGTTCAGCTGGCCCGACAGGTTCAGGTTCAGTCCATAGATCTTGCGTTGCGCCACGTTTTGCGGCGACAGAATTGATACGCCATTTTCATCAACCTGGGACAGGTACTCAATCGCATTGTCGGTATAGCGCCAGTAGAGCGCCGTGTTGATGTTAAGCCCTTTGTCAGTGCTCATGCTGTGGCCCAGTTCTACGGCGTGGTTCAGTTCAGGATCCAGGTAGGGGTTGCCGGTGCGCAGGTTCAGGGTATCGCTGGCATCTACCCAGGGGTTGAGGTACCAGATAAGCGGCCGCTGGATGCGCTGGGTATAGCTGGCTTTCAGGGTATGCGCCTTTATCCCTTTCGACACCGAGATGCTCGGTATCAGGTTGGTGTACTCGTTGCTCATTTTAGTTTTGGTACTCTCAAAATCTCCTGAGATATCGGTGTGCTCCAGGCGGGCTCCGGCCTTGATGTTCCACTTCGATTTGGTGCTCAGGTGCAGGGAGGTATAGCCCGAGTATACCCGCTGAAAGTAATTGAAATCGTTCGACTGACTTGGGTCAGGCTCCAGCGGACTTACTCCGTCCAGCGATTGCAATACCCTGAACTCACTGCCGATGTCGCGGCGGATGGCCTTGGCACCCACTTCCAGTTTCAGACTGGTGGTGTCGCGGAGGCCGTTCAGCTTAAAAGGATGGGTATAGTCGGTTTGCAGGGTGTATTCCTTGTTCCGACTGAAGTTCTTGCTTTGCTGCCGGAAGGTGAGCTCGTCACCGGAGGTATAGTTCTCGGCCTCGTACTCGTAGTTGTCGGGCATGCGGCTGTACTGCGACAGGATGGAAAGCTCCTGCTCCGGCTTAAAGGTTTTGGTATAGCCCAAATCCAGTTGTCCGTTCCCGTAGGGGTTTGTGTAGCTCCTTTCTGAACGAAAATTCTGGAGCAGGTTGCCATTCGTATCACGGAGCCTGTTCAAAATGGTATTGTCGTTCGGGAAATCTCCACCCCATACGTTGGCCGAAAAGTTGATGCGGCTTGTGGAGTCCGGGTCGTAGTCGATGCTCATTTCGCCGTTGCCTCCAAAACCGGTGTTATCAGCCCAGGTAGTTTGCTCGAAAACAGATATAGGCTCCCCGTTTACCAGGTTGGTGCGCGTACTCTCCATGCTGTATTTGTTGCGGTACTGATAGCCGCTGGCCGAAAGCGAAATACCGAGCTTTTTTTTGCGGTAGTTCAGGTTAGTGCCCAGGTAGCGGTTCAGGTTGCCGGTTGTGACATTGGTGGAGCCGTTGAAGCCCTGCAAGCCCTTTTTGGTGATGATGTTGATTACACCGGCCGAGCCTTCCGCATCGTAACGGGCGCCCGGACTTGTGATCACCTCCACCGACTTGATGTTATCGGCGGGCATCTGGCGGAGCGCCTCAGCCAGGTTGCGGGCCATCATACCGGAAGGCTTGCCGTTCACGAGTACCTTGATGTTGCTGTTGCCGCGCATCTGCACGTTGCCGTCGAGGTTTACGGTAAGCGTAGGCACTTTACGCAATACGTCCGCCGCGTTGCCCCCAGCGTTGGAGACATCCTTTTCAGCATTGTACACCAGTTTGTCGCCTTTGTCTTCCACCAGCGCCTTCATGGCCGTTACTTCTACCGCGGCCAGCATTTTGCTGTCAGAGTTGAGCGGAACTTTACCAAGTTGGAGCACAGGCTGATCGGCTGTCAGTGTGATCGGGAGCTTTTTAGGGCGGTATCCCAGAAAAGTAAGATCCAGGGTATAGCTGCCCAGGGGCAGGTTGGCCAACTCGAATTTGCCTTCACCGTCTGCGGCGGTTCCGGATATTAGTTTGTCGCCGTTTTTGAGTACGGCATTGGCATAGCCGATGGGGGCTGCGGTCAGAGAGTCGCTGAGCACACCGCTCAATTTGCCCGAATGGGCCATCTGTGCCATCGTGCCATTACCAATCAGCAGCAAGAGAATTAAAGTAAATAACTGTTTCATAATTTTATTTTGTGAGGATAGAGTAGGTTAAGTATGGCAAACAGAACCCCGGGTAAAGCCAAAAGCTATACCTGCAGGTGGGTGAATAAGTGTTGAATTGGTGTTTTACTGATGCGAATTTGAACTATAGATGTAGTGCTTATGCCAATGGTTGCCTCTGTGCCTCAAATATTTTTTATTTTTTTCCAGGATGTTGCTCAACACCTTCTAAAACGAGGTATAGCAGGGGAGCCAAACCCAAATCGGTAGAGCCTGCTGCACCCATCTCAACCCGGGACAGGTATAGCAGTATGAGCTTGTAAAAAGAAACCGATGAAAGAGGAAAAACAATTGCGCGATCACCTGGAAAAACTGATGCGGATGGGACAGGCCTATCGACCGATGGATGAGCTGCTGCAGGGGCTAAACCTAACGGAAGCAGGGCGGCAGGTAGAGGAACTGCCCTATACCATCTGGCAATTGCTCGAGCATTTGCGCTTCGCCCAACAAGACATCCTGGACTTTTGCCGCAACCCCGCTTATCAGGAACCCGACTGGCCCGACGATTACTGGCCCGCCGACGTAGCCCCAGCCGATCAGCAAGCTCTGGACCAGACCCTGCAGGCAATCAACCGGGACCTGGAGGCGATGGTACAACTGGTGCAGGATACCGAAAACGATCTCTTTGAACCTATACCACATGGCAATGGACAGACACTCCTGCGCGAAGCCATGCTGGTGGCCGAGCACAATGCCTATCACTTTGGCCAGATCGTGGTGCTGCGGCGTCTGCTGGGTGCTGATCTGTAGGGGGAGGAGGTGCAGCTTATGTTAGCCGTTTTATTTGGGGTGTTGGTCTAATAGATTTTCATCTGAAAGCTGGATTTTTATACTTGAGTATCAAATTGATACCCATTGTAAACCAGCTGTTTAATGCCATGCTTCAAAACAAAGACATCCTGCTGCTCCTGATCCGGCTCTTTCTGGGCTATATCTTTTTTTCGTCTGGTATATGCAAATTGACGGGTGGAGAATTCGGTCAGCTAATCGGGCCGCCCTGGCTGGAGGAGCAGCTGGCGCAGTACGGGCTGGGGCTGTTTGCCAAGGTAGTGGCGGTGAGTCAGGTGCTGTGCGGTACGCTGCTGCTCTCGCAGCGCTTCAGTTTGCTCGGAGCCATCATGCTGGTGCCTATGAACGTGGCCATACTGGCCGTAACAGTTTCGCAGCAGTGGGCCGGCACGCCTTATGTCAATACGGTGATGCTGTTGCTCAACCTGACGCTGTTGTTACTGGAGCGGGACAAATTCCGCTTTCTGTGGCAGGCCAACCGGAGTTATCAGATCAGTCCCTCCGTGACAGACGCCATTGGCCAGAACCTGTACAGCTGGCTGGGGATCGGCCTTTGTCTGCTGACCCTGGCGGCGGCTCCTTTCAATATCTTTTTGACCAATGCATTTGCCTTGCCAGCTTTCGCTGCTTTTGCCGCTACGCTGCTTCGCAGTGAGCTGGTCGTGAAGCTCGACAGAGTGTTGCTGGCATTGCCTTTTGTAGCCATGACGTTTGTCACGATGGGTCTTCGAATCCCACACGTGCTTTGGGGCTTGGGTGGCGTGCTGCTGCTCGAAGGGCTGCTGTTGATGGTGCGACTATACCTGGGCAGAAGGCAGCAGCGCGGTCCGGTAGAAGCTGCCGCCCTGGCGGGCTAAAAAGAAGCGACGGCTATACCTTTACAGCAGGTATAGGCAGCTTTCATCCTGCACGTCTCCTCCTAAATTTCATCCGTAAAATAAGAGGAGGAAGTGGCTTGAAAAATGGAACAGATCCAGCAAGAGGAGCTTGAGATACGAAACCGCAAACTGCTGCTCATCAAAGTAGTGCATACCCTGGTGTGGGTGTTCTACAATGTCGTGATCTTTTACCTGCTCTATGCCGTCATCGCCAACCGGATCGACAGGTGGGTCTGGATCTGCCTGGGCCTCATCGTGCTGGAGGGTCTTGTGCTGCTGGTGTTCAACAAAATGTGTCCTATCACCGTGGTGGCCCGGCGCTATTCGGACTCTACCAAAGATAATTTCGATATTTTCCTGCCTAACTGGCTAGCCAGGTATAATAAAGCGATCTATACCACAATCGTTCTCATCAGTGTGCTTATATTAGCCTACCGTTTGGTGCAGGAGTGATTGGAGAGAGCGTGGCTATACCTGGAGCAGGTAAGCTATGCGGAAAGCGGTGGTCATTCGCAACCTGGCTTCCTCAGAAGTCATACATCCTGAATCGCTATGCAGCAGCTCATCAAGCCGATCGGCATTTACCCGCTGGTTTACTTCCGCATCCTGTTCGGGTTGCTGATGTTCTGCGAAGGTATAGGTGCCGTGCTCATCAACTGGGTGCAGGAGCACTACGTGGAGCCGACCATCCATTTCAACTACATCGGGCTGGAGTGGATCAGGCCGCTGGCCGGCAATGGCATGGTATACCTGTACCTGTTCATGGCGCTGCTGGGCTTCCTGATCATGGTAGGCTGGCGCTATAAGCTCACTTCCTTTCTATTTTTCCTGCTCTTCGGCTACAGCTTTTTCAGCGAAAAGACGCATTACCTCAACCACCACTACCTCATCTGGCTGATCAGCGGACTGATGGTGACCCTGCCCGCCCACCGCAAATATTCCCTGGATGTGCGCAGGCTACCGGAGCTTGAAACGGAGGTGGCCCCGCAGTGGACGCTCTGGCTCTTCCGGGCGCAGCTGGTGCTGGTGTACTTTTACGCCGGAGTGGCCAAACTGCAACCCGACTGGCTGGCCGCCAAATCCATGAGCATCTGGATGTCCGCCAAAACGCATTTTTATGTGATAGGCCCCTACCTGAACACTCCGACTATGATACAACTGGTGGTGTGGGGAGGGCTTTTCTTTGACTTCCTGATCGGCTTTGCCCTGCTCTGGCCGCGCACCCGGATGGTGGCTTTCTGGGTGGCCTTCGCTTTTCACATCTTCAATTCAGCGGTGTTTCATGTAGGGGTTTTTCCATACTTCATGATCGCGGCCAATGTGCTGTTCTTTAGCCCGGAGCAGATCGCCCGCTGGTTTTTCCGGAAAAGGACCTCACCCGAACTTCTGCAGCATGCTCCGCTCAAACAGCCCCGCTGGCAGCTTCGGCTGGGGGCGCAGTTCTGTGTACTATACCTGAGCTTCCAATTGCTCTTTCCGCTGCGGCACTTCTTTATTCCCGGCGACGTGAACTGGACCGAAGAAGGGCACCGCTTCTCCTGGCGCATGATGCTGCGCACCAAGCGCGGGCACGTATACTACCAGGTAAAAGACCCGGCGACAGAGCAAGTGCTATACGTTTCTCCTAACGACTACCTGGTGCGGGAGCAGCTGAAAGAATTGCCTAAGCACCCGGATATGATCTGGCAGTTTGCGCAGTTCCTGAAGCTGGAATTTCAAAAGAAAGGGATAGCCAACCCGGAAGTATATGCCATCTCCCGCCTCAGCTTAAATGGCTACCCGGCGCACCCCATCGTAGACCCTACCGTGGACCTGGCGGCTATACCTTATACCTGGGGTGCCAAAAGTTGGGTAACACCACGGCCCGAGGCAGACGGTTGGCCCTGGGTGAAACAAATCATTTCAGAGAAGTGATCAGCTATACCTGTTTTGCAGAATACCACTGTTATTTATGGGATAATCTATAAATCTGTTTAGCTTTCAGTCTCGGAAGGAGGGAGGGACAGCAAATAAACCACAGAAAAAGCAGCATGAAAAGCAATTTGTATCGAAAACCCATCCAGCTTCTGCTGTTCTTTTTGATGCTGTCAGCACCCGGACGCACGATTGCGCAGCACAAGCCGATCATGTTTGCCGCAACGGATGTGAAAGCCGATATGGCCTATGCTTACGAAACGCTGCAAAAGGCCCATTACAACCTCTACGCCTATGTGAGCAAGCGGGACTATGACGCAGCTTATGACGATTTAGTAAAGTCGATCCGCAAAGACTCCCTCAGCATGCTCGAGACAACCATGCTGATGCAGCGGCTACTGGCGATCGGCAACGTAGGGCATAGCGAGGTGGATTTCCCGGCCGCATCTTATATCACTTACGCCACGCAGGGCGGCACCGTGCTTCCGCTCGAGTTGGCTTTTGAAGATGGCAAAACCTTTGTCCGCAAAAGCTATGTGCCGGATTCCAGCGTACAGGTTGGCGACCAGCTGCTGCAGCTCAACGGCAAACCGGTGCGGAAAATAAAATCTGCGATCCATCCCTACCTGTCAGCCGAGCGGCCCTACTTCAAAGACGCCAAACTCGAGTTCTGGTCTTTTCCACGCTATTACTGGGCTGTATTCGGGCAGCAGGAGGCCTTTAAAGTGAAAGTGAAACATGCGGACGGCAAGCGCAGCACCCATACCCTGGAGCCGATCACCGTGATGGGTTACGAGGCAAGCCGGGGAGGCGAGATCCTGAAAAACGAGCGCTCATTCAAGTATATCGATGATGTCGCCTACCTGCATCCTGGTCCTTTCAGCTCAGCGGAGCCGGACGGGGAGGCACAGTTCAAAGCCTTTGTCGACAGCGCTTTTGCGGACATCAACACCCGGCAGGCCCGCTACCTGATCCTGGACCTGCGCAACAATGCCGGTGGGCACAACACCTTCAGCGAATACCTTATCGCCTATTTCGCAGACAAGCCTTTCCGCTGGTTCTCTGACTTCACCGTCAGGACCAGTGAGGTGCTCAAGACCCAAACCCGCAAGCAATTCCCAAAGGCTATACCTGACGACTATACCCGCCAGATCCTGGAGACTCCTGATGGAGAGACCTTCGCCTACGCCCAAACCATGCAGCAGCCTATGCCGGAGGAACAGCGGTTCAAGGGCAAGGTATACGTGCTCGTCAACCGCCAGTCCTACTCCATGGCTGCCGTGAGTGGAGCGCTCATACAGGACTATGGTTTTGGCGAGATCGTGGGAGAGGAGACCGGCGACACACCGACCCTCTATGCCGCGCAGTTCAGCTTTCAGCTGCCCCGCACCAGTGTAGAGCTCAAAGTACCCAAAGGCTATATCGTGCGGCCAAACGGAAACGAAAAGCTGACCGGCCTCATACCAGATCATCTTGTGCGCGACCACCTGCTCGACGAAGATGACGAAGTGCTGCGCTATACCCTGGACAAACTGATCAGGCCGCTACAGGCAAAGCAATAACATCCGCCTATACCTGGAAATTCAGGGCCAGTGATACCGGTCCGCAGAACCAATTGCTTAGGCAACGGTAAACATGAGGAGTGATCTCTGAACAAAAGATTCCATGCCTATGACCAAGCTGCAACACCACTATTTCGATTTACCGGATGTGCGCCTGCATGCCGTGCGGGCAGGAGACGAGGCTGGCGAGACACTTATGTTTCTGCATGGCTTTCCGGAGCATTGGTATGGCTGGCACCGGCAGCTCGACTTTTTTGCAGCAGCCGGCTACGATGTGGTAGCGCCTGATCAGCGCGGCTATAATTTGAGCAGCAAGCCCAAAGTGGTAAAAGCCTATACCCTGGACAAGCTCACCGGCGACATCGTGCGGCTTATCAGTCAGCTGGGCAAGGAGCAGGTGGTGCTGGTGGGACACGACTGGGGCGGCATGGTGGCCTGGACACTGGCTATGCATTTTCCGCACCTGCTCCGCAAGCTTGTCATCCTAAACATACCCCATCCGGCCATCATGCAGGAGCACCTCCGGAAAAATCCGAAGCAGATGCTCCGCAGCTGGTATGCCGCCTTCTTTCAGCTGCCCCTGCTGCCCGAGCAGGCAGCGCAGGCTTTTGACTTTAAAGCGCTGTCGCAGGCCATGACCGGCACCTCCAGACCTCACACTTTTTCAGAAGAGGACCTGGCCATTTACAAAGAGGGCTGGCAGCAGCCCAACGCCCTCACCAGTATGATCAACTGGTACCGGGCCTTCAGACACAATCCCCTCGACCTCAGCAGTACAATTGAAGTACCCACCCTCATGATCTGGGGCAAAGAAGACACAGCACTAGGCGCTGAGATGGCCGAGCCTAGCATTGCTTTTTGTCCGAAGGGCAGGCTGGTCTTTCTGGACGAGGCAACACACTGGCTGCACCACGAGCAGCCAGACAGAGTGAACCAGGAGATATTGACATTTCTAAGGAACAGTTGATAACTCTGACTGGAGATATACCTTATTGTTAATTGGTGAAAGTGGTTGATTATCAGGTGAAAGTGTGCTCTGTTTATGCCTGGTGACGTATAAATAAGGTGGTGATTTTAAAAGAGCATGCTATGAAGAAAATGTTACGAACCTGGGGGCTACTGGCCTTCGTTTGCTTATGGAGCCTGACGGCCTGTGAGGAAAAGGTCAGCGCCGATCCTGCTGTCGATCTCTCGTTCACATCCGCTGAATTCCTGCTGGATGATCTGGATGCCTTATCAAAGCCGCATCTGCGGGACGGCTGTGATAAAAAACAATTCAACATCCATTCAGTGGCAACCGCGCAGACCGAGCGGCACACGCTCGCTTATATTCTGCCGATGCTGCACCTGCAGGCAAACCAGGCGGGCAGTATCCGGGATTATGCCCAGGAGCACCAGCGTACTACTGCTAGCCCCCGCGGCAGCATCAGCATCATTCACCAGGAGATTCTGATGAAGGCCAATGCCGAGCGCGACATCCTCCTGAAAGCCTATAATGATAACCGCATCAGCTTTGCACAGCTCGAAGAAAGGCTACAGGTACTGCACGAACGGGTAGAAGCGGAGCTTCGTAACCATGAAAGAAAACAGGAGCACATGCAGGTGCTGCGCAGTCAGCGGTCAGCGCTTTTCCAAAACATAGAGGCCGTGCTGGATCGTGAGCAGTTGCACCAGTGGACTAGCTGGAGGCGCAGCATTCCGTCGTAAGTTGCTGCAATGCACTAAACAAAAAACGCTCACAGCTGCTAGCAGCTGTGAGCGTTTTTTACATACTTTGAAGCTTCATGTGATTTAATGCTATGTCCTCAGCCTACAAACCCATCGACCAAAATTACCGCGAGCTGCTCGAAGCACTGGTGGCCAAACGGGCCACCGCCCGGCTGCAGTTCTACTCCGATATCGGCGAGTTTCTGACGCTGCACGCTACCTTGAAAGAACTTGTGAAACGCGGAGAAGAAGAGTACCTGGTACTGACCACCGGCGAAGAGATCCGGCTCGACCGCATTGTGCGGGTTGATGACAAACCCGCGCCGGGTTACGATGAGAGTTTCTTTCAGTGCGATGTCCACTAGTGCTGCTCTCAGGTGTGTTTATACCTTAGGGCACGAGCACGATTTTACCACGGGTGTGCTGCGTCTGAATCTGGCCCAGGGCCTCGACTGTATCTGCTAAGGTATAGGTCTGGCTCACATGTACCTTCAGTTTACCAGACTCGGCATACTCCCGCAGTTTGTCCAGCTGGCTGGCGTTCGGCTCCACAAACACATACTGGAAATCAATAGCAGGATCGAGTCCATCGCCTTGATGCAGGATGGAGACCAGTTTGCCCTTTGGCTTCAGGGCGGCGAGGCTCTGTTGCAGGGTGTCGCCGCTGGCGCAGTCAAAGATCAGGTCCACGCCATCCGGAGCGACCTCTTTGGCAGCTGCACCCACATCCTGGTCTTTGTAATCGATCGTAAAATCAGCTCCCAGTTCTTTCATAAAAGAATGATTCTTCTCGCTGGCTACCCCGATCACGGTGGCGCCACGTGCTTTAGCAAGCTGTATACCTAAGCTGCCCACACCACCGGATCCGCCCAGTATCAATACAGTCTGGTCCTCCTGCAGATTGCCCGCATCAAACATTGACTGATAGGCCGTTAAGCCGACCAGCGGAATGCCGGCCGCTTCTTCAAAGGACATGTTCTGCGGTTTCCTGGCCAGGAAGCTCTCCGGTATGACAATGTACTCGGCAAAGGTGCCATGCTGCACCACGGCGCGGCGGGCGTAGGCGTATACCTCGTCGCCTACTTCAAAACGACGGGCGCTGAAACCTCTGTCCTCTACTATACCTGCCATATCCCAGCCCGGAATGATCGGGAATTCGTAAGGGAGGTAATCCTTCAGATAACCTTCCCGGACGGCCGCATCCACCGGGTTCACACCGGCCGCCTTTATACGCACCAGCACCTCGCCCTCTTTTACTTCCGGCACATCGACTATCCTGATCTTTATTTTGTCAGCACCACCGAACTCATCGTATACCGCTGCCTTCATTTGTTTAGCCATAGTTTGTTTTTATAATTTCGTTTTGGTCTATGCTCTCACTTTTAAGCAAAAGCTCTTCTTGGAGGATAAGCTTATACATACGGCGACTGTCGGGTAAGTTTCCACAGAAGTGCAGGCGCAGGCGCTGGAAAACAGAAACAGTAGCCATCCCAGACTATCCGAATGTTGTCCTTACAGCACGAGGAGCACATCGTTTCTGCGTTTTTCAGAATTATGCTTAAATTGGTAGATCAAATCTCAGCTTATCTACCTTAAAACCATGAACTATCTCTTCAAGCCCCAGGCGTTCCTGCTGCTTTTATTCATCTTCGTTTCTTCCTGCGTTACCAACAGCAAAACCGACACGGCAAACGAGGTGGCGAAGTGGGAAGAGCAGGCTGCCCGTGTTACCATCATGCGCGACGATTTTGGCGTGCCGCACGTCTATGGCAAAACAGATGCCGATGCCGTTTTTGGGCTCTTGTACGCCCAGTGCGAGGACGACTTCAACCGGGTGGAGCGCAACTACATGTGGGCCATCGGTCGACTGGCGGAGGTAGAAGGAGAGGAGCAGCTTTACAGCGACCTGCGTGCCCGTTTGTACATGACAGAGGCAGAAGCCAAGGCTGAATACGAACGCAGCCCGGCGTGGCTGAAGGAGCTGTGCCAGGCCTTTGCAGACGGCATCAACTACTACCTGCATACGCACCCGGAAGTGAAGCCGAAACTGCTCACCCGCTTTGAGCCCTGGATGCCGATGTACTTCAGCGAAGGCTCCATTGGTGGTGACATCGAAAGCGTTTCCACTAAAGGGATTAAAGCCTTTTATGAAGAAGACAGATCGCTTGGATTGAATAGCCACGGGCACGGTCTGGTGCAACCGGCTCTGCTCGAAGAACCAAAAGGCTCCAACGGCTTTGCCATTTCAGGCAAGCACACGGCCTCCGGTGATGCCATGCTGCTGATCAACCCGCATACTTCTTTCTTCTTTAGAGGTGAGGTGCATGCCGTGAGTGAAGAGGGTCTGAATGCCTATGGTGCCGTTACCTGGGGACAGTTTTTCATCTACCAGGGCTTCAACGAAAAGACCGGTTGGATGCACACTTCTGCGTATGCCGATGTGATTGACGAGTTTGAGGAGACCATCGTGCGACAGGATGGCAAGCTGTTTTACCAGTACGGCGAGGAACTGCGCCCCGTGGAAACCCAGGAGGTAAGCCTGGCCTACAAAGACGGTGAGGAGCTGAAGCAGAAGACTTTCACAACCTACCGCACCCACCACGGACCGATTACACATATGAACGGCGACAAGTGGGTAGCCACTGCCTTGATGTGGAAGCCAGTTGATGCGCTGATTCAGTCCTATACCCGCACGAAGAAAAGCAACCTGAAGGAGTTTAACGAGATGATGCAGATGCGCACCAACTCATCTAATGCCACGGTGTACGCCGATGCCGACGGTAACATCGCCTACTACCACGGCAACTTCTTCCCGAAGCGCGATATTTCCTTCGACTACTCCAAACCCGTTGACGGCAGCAACCCGAAAACTGACTGGAACGGACTCCACACCTTGGACGAAACGATCCGCATCATGAATCCACCAAACGGCTGGATCCAGAACTGCAACTCAACGCCTTACACAGCCGCTGCTGAGTACAGCCCCAAAAAAGAAGACTATCCGGTATATATGGCGCCATCGGCTGAAAACTTCCGGGGTGTGCACGCCATTCGTTTGCTCAAAAAAGCTGAGAACCTGACGCTCGATAAACTGATCGAGCTGGCTTATGACCCATACCTGCCGGGCTTCGAAGTGCTGATACCCGGTCTTGTAAAAGCCTACGATGCGCAAAAACCAAATGACCCAAAATTAAAAGCAGCTATCGACGTGATGCGCAACTGGGACTATGCCGTGTCGAAAGAGTCGGTAGCGATGTCGCTAGCGCACTTCTATGCCACCAACCTGCTGCGCGACGGCTCTGCGCCAAAAGGCCATATCATGGAGCGCTTCGACTATTATGCCAACACAGCACCGGCAGCGGAGCGACTGGAGATATTCCAAAAAACCATCGCTGAACTGGAGCAGGACTTCGGTCAGTGGAATACGCCTTGGGGTGAGATCAACCGCTTCCAGCGTCTGACCGGTGACATCAAGCAGCCGTTTAACGATGCGGCTCCGAGTATTCCGATTGGTATGGCATCGGGCAACTGGGGAGCGCTCGCTTCTTATGGTGCTAACCGCTACGATACCAAGCGCCTGTACGGCACCTCCGGCAATAGCTTTGTGGCCGTGGTAGAGTTTGGCGACAAGGTAAAAGCCAAGACTATCCTGGCCGGCGGTCAGAGTGGCGACCCAGCATCCCCGCACTTCAACGACCAGGCCGCCCGCTATGCCAATGTGAACTTTAAGGATGTGGCCTATTATCGTGAAGATGTAGAGAAAAGAGCCAAAGTGACTTACAAGCCGGGGCAACGGGTGAATAAGTAGTAGGTATAAACTGATAAAGTAAAAAGGTCCGGGCTTCATAGTCCGGACCTTTTCTGTTTTGCAAGAATAAAATTCTCACAACTGTACACTTTTCTTATTCTATTCATCCTTTCTATAAAAATAGTCGTAAAAATTATTTTTATAGTCATAATGTTAATTGCTCCACTTTTACTTGATAACATACAGCACGCTGATGATCTAGAAATTCTAACAGTGAAATCATGAACAGGAAATGGAGTACGCTGTCTTTAGGAGCCGCAGTTATACCGGGCTTTTTGCTCTTTACCAGCTTTTTAGACAAGGAGGACAGTCGGCTGGAAGAAATTCCGCCTTACAGTAGCATCCCGATGTGTGGAGGAGGCAGCTCTGATAAACTCGATACACATGGCGCACATCTCAATTGCCATTCACCCGTTACTTCCTATGTAGACCTGCTACCGCCACCGGAGCTGATGGTGGGCATCGGCAGCAGTCATATCCCAATCACTTCCAATTCGAAAGCAGCCCAGCAATACTTCGACCAAGGGCTTTCCATGCTGCACAACTTCTGGGATTTTGAGGCTTATCGCGCCTTTAAACATGCCGCTAGCCTCGATAGTACTGCAGCCATGCCGTACTGGGGTATTGCCATGTCCCTTAATTTCAGTTCTCAGCGTGAGAAAGAATACAAAGCGGCTATAGCCAAAGCCAAAAAGCTAAGTGATAAAGCCTCTGAAAGAGAAAGGCTTTACATTAGGGCGCTGGCCACTTACGACTCCCTGGGCAATGAAAAAGGCGTGGAAGCTTTTAAGTCCGGAATGGAGAAACTGATTTATCGCTATCCTGATGATGTGGAGGCGCAACTGGTGCTGTGGCTGAACGGATTGTCCCGCGGCTATACGCCGGAGATGGCCCCGAAGCAGGATGCACTATATGCCCAGTGGATGCTAGAGAAACTGATGAAGTCGCATCCCGACCACCCGGGCGTGCACCACTACTACATCCACCAGATGGAAAACTGCTGCCCCGACAAAGCCATCGAAAGCGCCGACCGCCTGGCAGCGCTCACACCTAATTCCGGTCATATGGTGCACATGCCCGGACATATTTATTACAGAATAGGGGATTATGAAAAATCACGTGCTTCGTTTATCGCTTCCATGAAAGTGGATTCGGCCTACATGGCCTCGCAGCAAATACAGCAACTGGACAACTGGAATTACATGCACAACCTCCACTACCTGGTGGCCAATTGCACCGAGGAGGGGCGCTACAAAGAAGCCAATTACTGGCATCAGCGCTTGGAGAACATTCCGCCGCCTGCCGATACATTGAAAGACCGCCTGCGTGACCACCGCCGCATGATTTTCAGGCGCGTGGTGTTTTATGGAGCCGACCTGGACCTGCGCTTCGGCAACTGGGACAAAGTAGCCAAGCGCTACAGTAAGCTTACTGATGAGGATTCTGTTTTCGCCACGCTAGGGTATAGCAAAACGTATCGGAATGCGCTGGTACTGTATGCCAAAGGAATGGATGCCATTGAGCGGAAGAAACTGGATATGGCCGCCCAACATGCCGATGCGCTGGATGCCATGCTCTGGCGTGCCAACAAACAGGAAAACGTATCACTGAGCCCTTATTTTGAAAACCGCTTCAATGCCCAGTCGCTAGAGTTGCGGGGCAATTTGCTGGCTGCTAAAGGAGAGACGAAGAAAGCCGTTGCGCTGCTCACGCAGGCCCAGAAGCTGGAGCAGCAGCTGGGCTACCGGGAGCCGCCCTACTATGCGCGTCCTGTTGCCGAGAGCCTGGCCAATGCTTATCTGCTGGCCAGGCAGTACGATAAAGCCCTCGAAACTTACGAAGCGATGCTAAAGGCCAGACCCAACAGCGGCTTTGCTATTTACGGCATTGCGCGGACACACGAACTGGCAGGTAACCAGCAGAAAGCCACGCAGTACTATGCCCGTTTCCGGGAAACCTGGCGCCATGCGGATAAGGATTTGCCCCAAGTCAGAAAAGCGGAAGCCTGGCTGAAGAAGAACCGGACTTAGTTGTAGAAAGTAGATGGCAAAAGAGGTAAATATCAAATTTCTGCATTGCAAATGTGAAATAAGGACCTAGCCTTTTACCGTGAAAAAAGCCAAGGTACCTGAAGACTATGGCAGAAGGTGCGGAAGCAATAAGAGAAGTCTAAATAAACGAAAGGTCCGGGCTGCATAGTCCGGACCTTTCGTTTGGCAATTACTAATTGCTATTGGCTTTATCCTAATCTTAATCAAACCGTCCTACTGCCGCAAGAAGTCAATTATGGCACTGTTCAATTCCTCCTTATGCGTCAGGAACAGGCCGTGCGGGGCTCCTTCTATTTTAATATACTTGTTGTGTCGGATCTCTTTGGAAGATTGGTCACTACTTGTTTCGATCGGCACGATCTGGTCAGCATCGCCATGCACGATCAGCGTTGGCACTGTCACATTGCGCAGCTCAGGGCGGAAGTCGGTATTAGCCCACGACTTGGCTGTTTCGATGGTAGCCCGGGGCGATGCAGCCGAGGCAATGGCCCAGTCATACTTCAGCACCTGCTCTGTGACCGTATCCTTGTAATCGCTGGCGTTGTAGAACTGCTTGCTGAACTCTCCCAGGAAAGTAACCCGCTTCGTTTTAAGCGCCTCCATGATCTCATCCAGCTTGTCTTCGGGCACACCATCCGGGTTGTTCTCTGTTTTCTTCACAATAGGTATAATCGAACTTACCAGCACCGCCTTGTCGATGCGGTCGTTGCCGTACATGCTCAGGTAGCGCACCACTTCACCGCCACCCATCGAGAAGCCCACCAGCACACAATGCCGCAGGTCCAGCTGTTCAATCAGGGCACGCAGGTCTCGTGCCAGGGAAGTGTAATCGTAATTGTGGTAGGGCCGGTCGGAGTCGCCAAAACCGCGACGATCATAGGCGATGCAGCGGAAGCCGGCATCTACAATGGCTTGTACCTGGTTCTCCCACATCTTGTGGCTCAACGGCCAGCCATGGATTAGAATCACGGGCTGTCCATCGCCATAGTCCTGGTAGTTCAGGTATACATTCTCACCCCGCTGGATGTCTTCAGTTTCAATAAAAGGCATAATTTTAAGTTTGTTTTAGTGGTTGTACATTCATTAAGCTCATTGCCCATGGGCGTTTTCTTTTAACTGATTGCAGGGGTAAATGTTCGCTGATAGGCACGCTCAAGTACAATAAATTAGAGGGATTGTGTCTGGTAGAAAGCGCAGGATCTGAAATCCCGTCACCTGATAAATATTCAATTTCCACAGCAATTTTATTTTTCTATCTTGCATAGTAAAATAACTATATACCTATGAACAAACTTAGATTTGTGATGATGTGGTGCCTGATGTTAGGCATTCTGTTTTCGTGTGGTGACAAAGACGAAGATGCATCGCCGGCAACAACAGCGGAACTGGATTACTTCCCTACGACAAAAGGCTCCACCTGGAATTATGGTGGTACCAACCCTTACTCGATTACCGCTACTGGCAACACCAAGGTTATCGACGGGAAAACCTATTCAGAGTTCGAAACAAAGCAGGGAAATGAAACAAGAAAGGCTTATCTGCTGAAAGAAAAAGGCGTGTACACCGGTGTCGGAATGGATCCAACCATCGGGAATATAGCCCTCACATTTCTGAAAGAAGAAACGCCTGCAGGCAAGCCGTGGTACCAGAACAATGTGATGAATGGCATCGACACTAAAACGACCTATACCATCATCGCCAAAGACATGACCAAAACGGTGGAAGGGAAAACCTACAAGAATGTGATCCATGTGCAAGCCAAGACCTCTGTGATTTTCATGGAAATGGAGATTGATTCGGGCGTCGATATGAATTACTTCTGGGCCAAAGGCGTAGGCCTGATCCTGACAGATGCAGGGCAGCACGCCAACATTCCGTTGTTGACCTACGACATCAAGTAAATCTGATGCACTTGCTGAGCTACCTGAAGGTAGGGACTTACGTCAGGATGATTTATGTTAGGGCAGATGGCGAAAGGCCGGTACGAGTAAGTGGTTGGAGTCAGGTATAACACAGCACATATGAAAGCATACCTACGTATTGCTCTTCCCTTTCTGCTCTTGTTCTGGAGCAGCTGCAGTAGCGAAGAAACTGCGCCTGTGGTGGAAGTCCCTCCCTGCCTGCTCATGGAGCAAACTTCTACGCTGACCTACGCTTCCGGCAGCCCCATCAAACCGCAGACTATCACGACGCGGTTAGAGTATAATGACCGGAATGCGCTGGCCGCTATATTCCAGACAGAGTATGCGGGCACCTATTTTGACAGAGCTGATCTGAAGTATAACAAGCAGGGGCAGGTAACAGAGGTTGTCCATAAGAACTACCGGTATGTAAACGAGTACAACGGGCAGGGAAAATTGGCGAAGCAAACGCGGTTTGCCAAACGCATGGGTGACTTCAAGGAAGAGCAACTAGCTTATTATACCTTAAGTTACAACAGTCAGCAGGAACTCGCTGAAGCGCAGCAGTTCAGTATGGATACAGGTAAGCCGGTGCTGGAACTGGTGTGGCGCTATACCTATGATAAGGGTGACCCGGTATACCTGGAGCAGTTGGAGCCTGGCGGTGAGAGCTACTACCATGTGCAGATGACTTACGATATGCATGAAAAGCCCAGCACATCGTATGCCCATACCTATTTTGAGCCCTTGCGCCCGCCGTCTGCACACAACCAGTTGAGCTATACCGTAAGGGAAACAAACCCGAGTTATGCCAGCCACAGCACGACCTATACCTACAACCAAGCCGGCTATCCGGTGACGGCCACTACCCGCTATTCAGATGGGAGGGAAGAGGTCGTGACCTATACCTACATGTGTAAGTGATATGAATCAAAATACCGCATAAGATACTTTGAAGTAAGCTTCCGCACATGAAGCTTATCGTAATTAGGATTGAGCATTAAAAAAGCCCCTGTGTTAGCAGGGGCTTTTTATTTAGTTAACTCGTACGGGGATCAGCTCACGCTCGAAGTATACCAGGTCCTTCTGCGAAGGATTACCATTGACGGTGCAATAGTAAATGCGTTTGAGATACTGTCTGATCGTTAATTTAAGATCCGGATTCACTTTTGCGAACACTTCAGATCCAATAGAGAATTTATTTTCTAACATATCCTAATGTACGCATTTAAATGGGATAACACCGGGTTATTCTGGCCTATTTTACGGAAAGTGCCTTTAGGCCAGATCAGGTAACCAATAAGCATTGTGTTATTCCTTCTATTTACCATCCACCTCTTTCATAAAATCAACCAGGCCCTCAAAATACCTTTGCTGATCATCATAAAAGGCCATGTGACTGCCTTCGGGGCAGTGCAGGTAGCGCCCATTCGGGTATTGAGTGGCCATCCACTCCATGTGTTTCGGGTCCATGGTGTCGTGCTGACCGCCGATGGTGAGCGTAGGCACCTTAATGTTTGGAAGGTCCTGGGAGCGGTCCCAGTTTAGAAGTGAGGCGTTGCCCCGGATGCCGAACTCACTTGGCCCCTGCATCTGCACATAAATGGTCTGGTTCATGTGGTCGAGCATGCGCAGGGCCGGATCCGGCCAGTCCTCCAGCGGCATGCGCAGGGCGTGCTTGGTATAGAAGTGCGGTAGCAGCAGCTCCATGTAGCGCGGGTTCTCAAAGTCGTTGTCGGCTTCTATCTGCTTTATCTCGGCCAGTACCTCGGTAGGCATCTGCGGACCCAGCACCTCGTCGGCATACTTGTTATATTCGGGTACGCTTGACACCATGTTCGAAATGATCAGGCCTTTGAGATGCTGCTGGTACTTAAGCGCGTATTCGTTTGCCAGAATGCCGCCCCAGGAGTGGCCCAGCAGGTAGAAATTGCTTTTGTCGAGTTGCAGCGCCTGGCGCACCTGCTCCACTTCCTCTACAAAGCGGTCGATTTCCCAGAGGCTGGTGTCGTCGGGTTTGTCGCTGTAGTGGGAGCCCAGCTGGTCGTAGTAGTAATACTCAATGCCCTCCTTGGGCAGAAAGCTGTGAAAGCACTCAAATGCCTCGTGCGTGCCGCCCGGTCCGCCATGCAGCAAAAGCAGCTTCATAGTCGGGTTGTTGCCCACCCGTTTCGTCCAGACATAGAACTCGCCTTTTGGGGTATTGATGGTAATCCGGCGGGCTCCACCGCTAAGTTCGTGCTCGGTACCGGCATAGTTGTGGTAATCGGCTACGGAAGTAGTTGAACTGCCGGAATTTTCAGAAGTGGCAGGAGAAAGCTGGCGCAAAAGTGATTTCATGGTTTATCGGTTTAAGGTGAGCGTAAGGAGTATGTACGGTGAATATACACAAAGTATAGCTTCCTGTCACTTGGTATATACTTTAAAATAAGTTAGCTAAAGTTACGTTTGGCTGACTACAGATATAGCAATAGCCGGCACCAACCAGCCTGCGTATGTATACCTGAAAACTAGACGCTATATCTAACAGACACCATGCTTGAGCAAATTAAACTGAGCTTTTCCCCGGACCTGAGCCTGAATGCCGAAGGCAAGCATGTGCGCGACGGCCTTTCCACGGCCATGTTCATTGGCGATAATTTGTGGCTGAGTTGTGATGAGCGCACCACCATCGAGCGCCTCACCCGTCTACCTGACGGCTCCTTCGGAAAGCACCACTCCTTTGATGTGCATGACTACCTGGATCTTCCGGCGCAGGATAAAAGTGAGATAGACATCGAAGGCATGGGCATGGCCGACCATTACCTTTGGCTGGTTGGCTCCCACAGCCTGAAGCGGAAGAAACCGAAGCGGCCTGACTCCTTCAAGAAACAGATAAAACGACTGGCTAAAATTACGAGCGACCCTAACCGCTACCTGCTGGCACGCATCCCCATCCTTCAGGATCCGGCAACAGGAGAGTATACCCTTTACAAAGAAGTGGAAGACCCGGACCGGCCCGGCAAATTGCTGCGTGCTGGGCAATTAAGAGGTGACAAAACCAGCAATATGCTGACTGAATTAATGGAGCAGGACGAGCACATCGCACCTTTTATGAACATCCCCGGCAAAGACAACGGCTTCGATATAGAAGGACTGGCCATACACGGCAGCCGCATTTTTATAGGGCTGCGTGGTCCGGTGCTGCGGGGCTGGGCCATGGTGCTGGAAGTGGAGCCAGAAGAAGACGGGACCGGTATCCTGCAACTGAAGCAGCTGACTAAAGAGAAACCCTACCGAAAACACTTTCTGAACCTGCGGGGCAAAGGTATACGGGAGCTCCGCATTTTCGGGAATGACATGTACCTGCTGGCAGGGCCCACCATGGATCTGGACGGCGTGATTGCTATCTACCGCTGGCGCGATGCCGTGAACGGGGACACAGAGCAGGTAGTACATAACAACGAACTGGAGCGACTTTGCGAGGTACCGCACGGCACAGGCGAGAACACCGGCAAAGACAAAGCGGAAGGCCTCGCTATACTGGATGACCAGCGTATGCTGGTCGTATTCGACAGCCCGACCGATGCCCGTACGGTGGGGGAGCATGATGTGCAGGCAGACGTTTTGCGGATTGTGGAGTAGGTTTGAACTACATTATCAGGTCTGCAGCACAATGCTGAACGAAATCAAAAAAGGATAGCGTAGAGACCTGGTAAAACTCATTTTTCTCTTCTGGCAGCGGGTTCATCGGCCATGTATTTCTCTCTGGCATTCTGAATCAAGGCTTTGATGTAGGCCACGTCTTCCTGGCTTTTCATATCCTGAGCCGAAGCCTCCTCTATTGAATTTAATTCCTTTTCCATAAGCGACCTGTGTTTGTTTTCTTCATCACGCTTGCTCACCTTGGCAATAAGGTCGATGAGCTTTGCCTGCACGGCTACATCCTGCGAAGAATAGGCGCGGATACTGGCTGTGCAAAGGTAAAAGGTTGTCTCGAAAGGTATAGGCGCATAGATGATGGCAGCTGTTCCATCTTCATGCTCCACCACTTTCTGGCCACGTAAGCCCTGAAGTCTGCAAAGCAGGTCCAGCAGGTAGTCAATGGCATGAATAGCTGTGCCCGGATCGTTGATGGCCGGGCTCAGGGCTTTTACCGCAATTTCGGTTAGCTGCTTAAAACTGTAAAAGAAGTTTTCCTTGATATTTTCCTGGTGCCGGAAGATCACGTTCTCTTCCAGTATTTGCTGTATCTTCTGGTTCATCGGTTTATTTATCTTCAGGAAAGGCTCATCCTTGAGCAGATAAGTGCCCTGGTGCACAAGGACCCTCAGCTTCAGCCCCATCTTCCTGGAAACTTTCATAAATTCTTTTGAAGTGACAGTGTCAAAGTAGCCGGAATCCCAGGCTTTCACCAGGTAGAATTTTTCGTCTTCTTTCCAGTCTTCATGGTAGCTTCCACTTTTCAGTTCCCGGTCGAGCACGGCCCTGGTGGTGTGGTATGTGTTGCTGAGAATGTTTCCGATCTGAACCTGGTTGGATATCATGTGAATGAAATAGATGAACGAGATCAGGCAGGCAAAGCCCAGGTACATGCTGATGGCAACTGAAAGCTCAGGCACTTTGGGCCCCTCAGGCATAGTGTTGACATTGCTCAGAACGACGATTATAAAACCTGCCGTACCTATAATAGTGCCCAGGACAATCTGACTGCCTCTTTTGTTGAGCAGGTCCGGCAAGAGCCTGGGAGAGAAGCTCGATGTGACCTGTGTTAGAACGATCATCACCATGGCAAAGGTGAAGGTAACGAGTGTGAGCAGGCCCGTCAGCAAAGACGAGAGCAGGTCGCGGGCAGTATTCTCATCGTCTATCTTCAGGAAGGGCACCTTGTCTATCAGGGAGCCTCCAACTGAGATCCTGTCCAGATAAGTAGTGCTCATGGCCAGCGCATAGAGACCCAGCGAGATCACGATAGGGTAGAAGGCAATACTTGTGGTGACCTGTATATAAGTTTGCTTTACAGCGTATTTTAGTTTAGCAAAGTCCATAGGGTGAGTTGCACAATTGAAGCCATCATTTTTCTTACGAGAGCGTTCGATTTTAGCTTAAAACGGAATACCTGATTACGAATGGCTTTAGCTGAAGTTCGGTCTTGACAGGACTGGCATGATCTCCGGCAAAAATTCTGGGCAGGAGCGCCAACTTCAGAAAATTACTCGGACAGCAGCTTTAAAATGTTGGTGCAGTACGAATGGTGGGGTTACATCCCGCCAGCCGAGTAATGTGCAGGTCACTATACCTTGTTATACACAGCGCTATACCTACACCTTTTTCTGTTTCCTTCGTTTTTACATAAGTGTGTCACCTTCAGTTTTATACCTATGCTGTTACCTGCCAAATTACTCCTGCTTCTATTAATCCCGCTGACTGTGGTGCTACATCACGGTTGGGCAAACTACGACCAGACCAAAACGCTGGACTACACCGGCCAAGTGGAAGAGATCACCTATGAAAACCCGCATGGCATGTTAAAGCTACAGCACGAAAACAAAACCTGGACGGTTGTGCTGGCCCCGCCCAGCCGCATGAATTCCCGTGGCCTGGCAAAGGACATGATCAAGCCTGGTGATAATTTGCGGGTAGTGGGGTATCCGCATAAAGAAGTGAAAGATGAAATGCGGGCAGAGCGGGTCTATGTGGGAGACAAAAAGATAGAACTCCGCTAGCGGTGACCGCCCAACTAGCAGGGCTGCTGCAGGGGCTGGAAGACTCCGCTTTGGCGAGCGCCATCCGGCAATCCACTTGGCTATACCCCTTTCTGGAGATTGTGCACATCCTGGGTATTGTGCTGCTGGTCGGTGCCGCTTTCCTGTTTGATCTGCGCTTGCTGGGGCTTTCCAAAAAGCTGCCTGTCCCGGAGCTGGCCAACCATCTGTTGCCCTGGTCCCGGAGGGGCCTATACCTGATCGTTCCTTCCGGCGTCCTGTTGTTCAGTACCAATGCCATGACGCTGGCCACTGACACTGTTTTTCATATCAAACTGCTCGGCCTGGTGGTAGGTGGTATAAACGCCGGACTTTTTCATCGATACCTCCTTTCTTCTGCACCCGAATGGCCGCATGGCCACACGCCCGGGGCTGCTAAAGCCGTGGCAATATGCTCGGTGGTGGTATGGATGATGGTGATAGCCTGCGGGCGGTTGCTGGCTTATTAATTATGCTTTTGTTTCTTTTGTAGCTGGTTGGCTCCCCCTCTGACACGCGCTGGTAACTCGCGCCAGGAGGGAAGCTAGTCAGAGCATCTGTACCTTGCGGCACGGTAACCGTAAAGCTAGTAAAGCATATAGCAGCATTATGAATCTGACAGTAGGTTGTAAAGTGGAATGGACGGAGTCGGTGTACACGCCTTATACAGAAGGGGAGACATCTGACTTTATCGGGGAGCGGACGATAACCGGTAGGATAACGGCAGAAGGGTATGCGAAGAAAACGAATTACCATTTCTTCACGATCCATGTGTATGGGGCTGAAGGGGTAAATGCGCAGGAGATAGAAGTGAACAGTAAGATCGTCCGGAGGGGTGTGGTGCTATACCCGAAGTGCAGGCTATTGGCGACCCCAGACAACTACGATGAACTGGTAAAGGAAAAAGCAGATCGGAAGGAAAATAGCAGTCCGGTCTGTTATGCCGACTCAAAAGAATTGCGGGAAGGCTTTGAAGATTAAATGGAATCAAGGGCTTATTCGCCGGCCACTAGCTATACCTGCTGGAAGGCAGGAGAGAAGCCAGGGCGGGGCGGAATGTCCAGGAAAGGGTAAGTGACTTTGGACAGGTATAGCCCCTGCGGATAGGCCGGTGTCAGGTGCTTGGGTGCCGTTTCTAGGGCCAGGTAACTTTCGAACTCCTGCAGGCTGAGCGCACCGGTTCCGATTTTCAGAAGTTGGCCCACGATGATGCGGATCATGCGGCTCAAAAACCGGTTGGCCGATATCTGAAAACGCAGCCTGTCCCCTTGCTGGTCCATCAGCCAGCGGGCTTCTGTTACATAGCAAATGGTGCTGTCATGATCTGCCGGCGTAATACAGAAGTTCCTGTAATCGGTGTAAAGCGGGAGCAGGGCAGTAGCCGCCTGCATCGCTTCCAGGTTCATGTTCCGAACCGGGTACAGGGCACTTACATCGTGCAGAAACGGATCTTTGTAGGTATGGATAAAGTAGTCGTAGCTTCTTTGGCTGGCATCGAAGCGGGCATGGGGCAGGCCCTCCACCGGGATGATGTCGAACACGGCGATATCGGGCGGTAGCACTTTGTTCAGCCGGAAAAGCATGTCAAAGTCCCAGGGCTGCGCGACATCCAGGTGAAAAAAGAACTGGCTCGCATGTACCCCCGCATCCGTTCTGCCACAACCCACGATCGCGACGGGCTGCTTCAGAATCTTCTTCAGACACTCTTCTATTACCTGCTGTACCCCAACCCCATAAGGGTGTCGCTGCCAACCGTTGTAGTGCGTGCCGCTATAGCCGATATGAAAGAAGTAACGCAAGGGTTTGCTCAGGTATAGGTGACGGAGGTTTTATCTGCAAGGTAGAAATAAAAAAACAGTTACTATGGTAGCTTAGTCCGAATCAAGGTTGATTCTTCATCCAGGTATAGATGCCGTTCGTCCAGCCAAAGCCATCCTGATTGGGATATTCTCCGCCTCCGGCTTCTGAGCCAGGGTCTACCACGTTGTATTTTTCCATCATCTTGCCGGTTTCTTTAAACACCTGATCGTTCAGGGCAATCCATCGCTTTTTTATTTCTTCGGCAGTATCATCAAACCCATAATGGCGAAGCCCCACATAGCTGAGGTATTGCAGCGGAGCCCAGCCGTTCGGGTAATCCCATTGCTGGCCACTGTAGTGGAGAGAAGAAACCAGGCCGCCCTTTTTTAAAAAGCTGTTGACAATCTGTTCATGTACCTGCTGCGCCTGTTCTTTGCTGGCGATTTTGAAAAACAGCGGAAATATACCTGCCAGTGACATGATGCTCGTGGACTTGTTTGACACGGTATCATAATCCATATAAAAGCCATTGTCCTCGTTCCACAAATAGCGGATCATGGCCTCTTTACGCTTCTCTGCCTTTTGGAGGAAGTAAGCGGAAGGCTCAGAAAAAGAGCTGTGTGCATAGGCATCCGATAAGGTTACTTCCAGATCGTAGAGCAGGCAGTTCAGGTCGACAGGCACGATATCGGTTGTGTGGATGGATTCCATGTTGGTTTCTTCTCTGAACCAACGGCAGCTAAAGTCCCAGCCAGATTCGCAAGCTGCTCTGATATGCCGGTAGAGTGTGCCAGGCTCCACGCCATCCGTGGCTGCATGACGCGCCATTTCCACATCTTCCACATAGGACTCAGGGCGAGGTGCAGTAAGGTCATCCCAGTAGCGGTTCAGGATACTACCGTCTGGCATCAGGACGGCTCTGCGAATACAATCTTCTTTCTCTGAAAGGCGGTAGTACCCGTCCATCCAATAGTTATATTCTTTCTGCATGTGCGGGAGGTACTGCGTCAGCACATCGGGCCCGTCAATTTCAGCCAGCAGCCGGACCATCATGGCAAAGAATGGAGGCTGTGAACGTGTCATGTAATAACTCCGGTTCGCGTTCGGAATATGTCCATAGGCATCAATCAAATAGGCAAAATTATCGACCATGTCCCGGATCAGTTCATGTTCCCCGGCACATTGCAAACCCAGCATGGTAAAGTAGCTGTCCCAGTAATATAAGCCCCTGAATCTTCCGCCCGGCACGATATAGGATTTGGGGACAGGCAGCATGGAGCAGTTGGTTTGCGATTTGCGTGTCAGCAGGGGCCAAAGCTGTGCGATATGCTCCGTCACAGGTAGTTGCTGGTCACTCTCGTAGTCGGTTTGTATAGGGGTGGGAATTTCAAAATATGCACAGACGAAATCCTTCAGATCGAAGTCCTTCTCGTGCTTTTCGATTTCGTACAGACTTAGAATTTCTTCCGGGGCACGCTTGGGAAAACAGTCTGCAAACGTGATGGAATCAGGAAAGACATGATTCATCTGCACGTCGTGAAACAGCGGCCCGAATAACTGATCTGGTGGTAAAATGGCCGGTACTACGCTGTAAATCTGTGGGGGCTCTATCGGTTTCATTTATTCTTGCTTTACCTTATGCAGGAATAACTGGTTTTTAGGTTGAAGTGTTTTGATGATGGAAGGCTTTTAGGGGTGTGTAGAGCCTTCGCTAGAGCGGGCTTGTACTGTTACTCGTGTAGAAGGTATGGGGGATTAAAAAGGTAGGCACGAGCTGCCTGCTCGTGCCTATTAAGGAAATCTAAATTTTAGTTTTTATATAAAAAATCTTTAAGAGTTAGATCGAATAAATATTTGATAATTCTTCCAATTTATGATTAAATGTCTGCATATAATTTGCGTTTACGTCGCTCTCGGATGTATTTCTTAATAATGATAGCAATTCACGAATATTATTAAGGATTTCATAATTATTAGGAGTAAGTACGTCCTCAGGAATTTTATCCAATACTAGCCAGATTACATAAAAATCTTGAAGTGAACGCCTGAATTTTTTACTGTTTTTCACATTAAGGTATTCATTCAATATATCTTTATTAACTGGTTTTCCAAATAAATGAGAAAACTTAATAATTAAATCATTTGTTTTTTTGATACAATCTAAGAAATGGTTTTTTTCTATTGCTACATTATCGAGGTTTATTAAGAAGTCTCCTAATCCTTTTTTATTAAAAAGTCTACAGGTTATTCGATCTTGACGAGGAAAAAATCCTATGACTTTTTCTTGTTTTAGATTACTATAAGATATAAAAGACAGAATGGTAATTAACTCCTCGTTTTCCATCCTATCTGGTTTGTCTATAATTCTTTCTCTTAGGAAGAACCAATCTTTATGAGCCTCTACTACCTCATCCTTAATTTTCTTCACTACCTCTTGATTAACTATAGAATTCCACATCTCGAAAGAGTTATTTCTAATGGGGTATGGTTTATAATTAAGTCTTATAAATAAATCAACAGGATCAAAATCAGGATTTACCGTTTCTTCAATTATGACAAAATCAAGTACAAAATCTAAGATCTTATCCTGAAGGTCTAGAGTTAAACTACTATAGTTACTACCTTCTAGATTAGTTAAAATTCTGAGACCTCTAAGTTTGAAATTATTGTTTTTAGTACTTATAAGTTTACCATCCTCATTCAAATACTGGTTACCCAAAAAGCCTAAAATGGCTAGAAGCCTTTGCTGTCCATCTACTACTTCTTTAATGTTATTAGACCTTTTGTAAATGAAAACAGGAGGTAAGTTTATACCTAAAAGTATACTCTCAATGATTGAAGAAGCCTTTATTTCATTTATCTTTTCTTGTCTTTGGTAGGAAGGTCGTACTAAATATTTATTTGTTTTTAAATCATCTCTAATTTCATCTACAGGAGTTGATATAGGGTTTGGTTTATTTAGCCTTAAAATAGAAAGCTCATCTATAGATTTTGCAGCATCAACTTCGGTTTGTTTCAAATCATCTATTCTTTTCCTAAATCCTTCATCCTTAATATATATATTAAATTTGAATTTAGACAGTTTTTCAAAAAAGCTGGCAGTATCAGAGAATCTTTCAATTATGCTTTTATAATAATGACTTTCAATCTCGGTGTACTTACTTTTATTTTCAGAATAATGAGCTTTAAATTTTTCGATATCAATTTTTAAATCAATATCTTCTTTCCTTAATATTGTGAAAGCCCACAGAATACATTCATTAATCAACTTATTTGTTAAACCAGGAATCTCTGAAAACTCATTATATATATAGAAGACCTTCTCCAGCATTTGAGTAAAATCTTCGAATTCCTTTTGAGGGTCATCTGTGTTCTCTTTTGCAAAATCATAAAGAAGATCAATTATCTCTGTTCTTTCAGAACCTGCATAAGTAGATATTGGAAAGCTATTCAAAATTCTAAATCGCCTGATAAAGTCTACATTCTTAGCAATCAATCCCTTGTTATTTGCTCCTTCTGTTAACTCTTGCTTTGGGAAGAAACACAAATTGAATGCTCTTAAAAAGTTAAAATCAGATTTTAACTTTGTTTTAAAGAGTTCAGAAAATATATCTTTATCATATTTCGCATTATCTAACTCCTCTCGAGTAAGCGGTGTGATTCCAGTATTGTATCTTCTAAATATTTCTTTCTTAATAGTATCAATAATTTGATCATCTAAGTTTGGGTGATTAATCACTTCAAACTCATAAATCCTAATATTAGAATTTAAAAATATCTCCTGATTTTCAGATGATAATTTGTTGAATGAACTCTTATGTAAAATTTTTAATTCTTTTAATCCACTTACATTAAGACGGAAGTCATTTTCTTTAAATCTTTTTAAAGTCTCAAATCTTTGCCTACCATCAATTACTTCAATTTTTTGGCCTGTCTTAAAAAGAATCAAAGGAGGAATCTCTGTACCAAGAATTACACTTTCTATAAAAAAAGTTTGCTTAGTATTATCCCAAACATAATTTCTTTGATAGTATGGACTATAATCAATTCTTTTAAGGTTCCTCTCACTTAAAAGAGTCTTGATAGACATACTTCTTGCATTTATTTTCAATGAATTTTGAAATATATTCCTAAATTCTTTTGCTTTTAGCGTTTTGTCCATCGTCTAGTACTTATCATTTAATAAAGTGATTTTAGCTGTTGTTTCAACCGAAATGCCAAAGGTTATTCGATCATCATCTTCAGTAATATACTTTTTAATTATTGCCTTGTCCTGTTCAAGGTAGGTACTAAAAATAAGCCGATCATGAATTAAGCACAATATAAAATTACTAAACTCGTCTTTGGATAGTTTTATATTATTTTGAGTTAAGTCTTTGTTGCAAATGACCTTAATTTTTATTGAGTCAACTTCAAAATAAATTCCTACTATACAGTCAAAATCTTTAGACACTTCCTCTATTTTATCTGCTACATAAGTGATTTCATATGATTCATTAATATGCTTTGCTAAAAAAGAACTAAACCACTCAGTAAAAAAAACTATTTTGAAGTTTTTTTGAATACTATAATAGTGAGCAAATTCGGGTTTGTAAAATAAAGGGGTATGTTTTAATAAGTTATACTTTAATATTAATGACCTTGCTTTAATTCCATATATAGAATGGGAATTGTAGTATAATAGAAGTTGTTCATAGTCAGTTAATTGGGATCTTAAGATTTTTGAATAAAATGATTTTTCTCTGTCTGTTAACGTTATGCTAGAATCTATGATTTTTATAATTCTATAAAAGGATTTAAAATAATGAGATAGATGGCCTCGATGTTCATCATAAAGCTGAACATATTGCTCTATCATATTATCATGGTGGTCAGTAATTTTGAGCAAATGATTAAAACTTGAGTCCAAGGTTTCATAATGGGTCCTAAAGTAATCCTTGCCGTGTTTGTCTAGATTATTAAGATTGTTTTTTATAGTAAGATAGACATTTAATAGAGAGTAGAAATTTGACTCAAATTGCTGTACCCTTAAGGTACGACTTTGATCTTCATAAACTTTTCGGCTAGATTCTAATTCTTTTCTTTGAAGCTCAAATTCATTTATTTGTTGATTCAACGCATCTACTTGAAGTGCTAAAACTTTCTGGTTAGTCTTAATATCTTTACGCTGCTCTGTTAATGCTATATAAAATAATATAACACCAGCTAAGGCCCAAATTGAACCTATTACACCACCTACAAAGTCACCAAATTGTCCGAATTTTTCCGAATTAATAGGGAGTGAGAGACTTAGGGATGTCAGTTCACCCCATAAAAAGGGGAATACTAATGCAATAATTAATAAAGGTCCAATTAATATTAATAGAAGACTGATTTTCTCATTCCTTAAAATAATTGATGCTTTTCTGTTAAATATTATATAATAATAATATATAGTTCTTCTGAATTTTATAAGCATTTAATTAGATTGAATTTTAATAGAAATCAATACCTATCAATCAAAAATATAAATAAATAAATTAATGTCTATTCTTTCCTGATTTTATCTTTCTTGAATTTTGGTTCTAAAAACAAATAGCATAATTCTCAAATTTTAGCTGATAAGTTCACTTATCTGATTTTCTCCTTGCCAATCAATCCATTAACTAAACGATTTAATAATTTATATCTGTTGCTAGTAAGAAGCTCTCACTAATAACAAAGCAGTTCCGGCACTAAGCGCCCGGGACTGCTTTGTTAAAAGGGTATAGCAGCTCTCTAAATTTTACTGCTTTCTATAGCTACCTATACCTCACCGCTTCCTATTCTTGTTAAAGAAGCTCCACATGACTTCATTGATGTCAATATCGGAGGTCGTATTACCCAAAGGGTAGCCTATGTTAAAGGGTGCACTGCCCGGCCAGGTATGGCCCCCGATTTCGACCGTAGCTAGCGACACGGTAATGCCTTTGTTGTTTACTTCCTGAATCGTGACAGAGGTATTGTCCTTCTTATTCGCATTGAGCATCTTCTTGCTTTCTTTCTGGGAAGGCAATTTATTATGCGTCAGCCAGTAGGTATAAGTAGCCGGAGCCGAGGCATAGCCATGCACTTGCATGACAGAACACCTTTCTGCACATCTCTCAAAACCAGCAAAATTCCACATTGGGCAAGTTGTAGGCGGCTAAAATCATGACCGGACATATTATACTATAATGCCTTCTAGTTGAGAGAATAATTAGAAAAGCAGCACTCCTATACCTGCTGTTACACGTAAGCCTCCCCAGTCCGGGCCGATCTCTTTGTTATTAGCGGAGAGGATCATTCTCTCGTCTTCACGCAGGTGGAAGGGCTTACCATAGTAGAATAAATAGCCCATACTGATCTCTGGCACAAACCTTTTCACAGGATATTTTAAACTTACATAAGGCTTAATTCCGACTCCTATGGCTACCAGCTCATCCTTATCGTGTCCATGATGCTGCTTAATCTGGGAGGTGGTCTCCAGCGTGAGTGCACTGCGTACTGCTGTTACCTCTATACATGCGTACCAATTCAGCTTCCCTTCCCGAATCAGGTATTCTGAAAATGTACCGGCCGATTTGTAACTCACTAATTGATCAGCACGAATACTGCCGGAATAGTCAGCATAGGCCACGCGCCCACCCGTAGAACCTGTCTCCAGCACGATACCCCCTGCATAGCGTTCGCTAATGTTATAGCGGAATTGCAAACCGAACTGGTAATAGGCCGGGAATTCTTCTACAACCTCTAAGCCCAGATCGTTTTGGTACTTAAATCCCTCCTGCACTGTTTTTAGACCCTGCATGCTGAAGGTGCCATACCCTATGCGGGGCATAACGGAAAAAGAAGATTGCGCTATGGCTGGGGCTGCCAAAAGCAGTGCCATCAAAAAAAGTGGTAAGATAAAGCGTGGCATGGTTTAGAGCTGTATAGGGAAATAATAGGATGGAACAATAAGTTTATCCTTGAAGAAACGTAAGGCACTTCTTGAACCAAGCGAACCTGAATTAAGCTCTTTTACTATCCGCCTGTTTTCAATGTCATAGATATAGGTCTTGCCGTTGCCGACAGCCTGCAGGTAACCTGTAGCCGCGTCAATGTCGTAGAGGTGAACGCCGTCTCCGAGTGAGAAAGAACCGATGGACGTGTTGCTCTTGGTACTGTATACCTTAGTGGTGAAAAAGTCATTGTAAATAAAGTAGGGTGCCGTCGGGTGGAAGTATAGGGACGCATAAAGCCCTTTTACCATCTGCTCACGCTTCCAGGTGCCATCCGCCGCTCTCCGGAATACATCATTGTCAACGAATACCGCCTCACCATCTGGGCTAATCGTAAAGGTGCCGCCCTGGGATTTAAATACATGCTGAAGCTCGACTCTGCCCGTCGCCATGTCCACGATGTAAAGGCTGTTGTCTGACTTACTCGGATAGGAGATCAAAGCCAACTTATTGTTATCGCTCACTTTGAAGCCGTAATTAAAGAAATCAGAACCAGGCAATAGTTCATTCAGCTGTACGCTTCTGATGGTCTGGAGCGTCCGTGGGTCCAGCTGCAGCAATACATTGCTAGGCTCCTTTACATAGATGTACTTCACACTGTTCGAGAAGGCTGTGATGTTACTGGCGCGTTGCTTCCGTTGATGGCTGACTTGTAAGGTTCTCGAATCGACCGCAGAAATGGTTTCGCTCACGAGGTCATACAACAGGTTGAGTTCCGGATTGGAAGCATGGAGCTGCATGTTATAGTCCAGGTCGTGCCTGATGCCGTTGCCTGGTATCTGAGCCAGACTGATGAGGCCAGAATTAAAGTAACGGGGATCTATGTAAGGTCCTTTGGGAGACACATAAAACTGGAATTCGAAGCCGATGGTCAACGGAATGTCCCGGAACGTAATAACCGTGTCGGAAACAGTGTTTGTCTTATAATGCAGTGCCGGACCATACACGCTCGATATGGTATAGCTTCCAAAGTTCTTGTAAAAGTCCGTTCCTCTGAAGGTCAGACGCAATACGTCTGTACCCATGTATTCATGGCTCACAAGACCCGGCATATCAGAGGAGAATTCCCGCCGTTCGCTGTCATCGGAAGTAAAGCCTTTGTTGTCCGTAACAGTCACATAATAGGTAGCCGGGCCACCCAGGTAGGTGGTATCGAAAACGGACGTGACATGAGGTGGCAAGGTATAGGAAGCTTTGAAATAACCTTCAGCATCCAGTCGCACCAGCCGGTAGTTTTTAATGTCGCGCCGTTTGTAAGGCTCCCACTCAATGCGAAGGCTGCCGTCAGTTGGCTCTATACTGGTGATCTGGACAGGGGAGGGCGGCGCATTGTCCAGCATCAGCACCCATTTTCTGTATACCTGCATGCTTTCCAATCGAAGCTTGTCGGCCAGGCTATTGGTGCCGGAACTGGTTACCAGCACCAGTTGCAATTCGTGCGGACCGTCACTAAACTGCGTCGTCAGAAGGTCATGGAAAAAAACAGGATTTTCTACGGTGTGGATCACCTTCCCATCCAGCAGGAGTTGGTAACCATAGAAGCTTTTTCCGGGATACTCCAGTTGAAAATGCAGCCTGACCCAATCTTTCGCGAAAATAGTGTCGCTTTTGTCTGCAAGACTGATCTTGAGGTTGTTTTCAGGCGTCGGGTTTACTTCTTTGAAATTATCGCCGGAAGGGGAAAATGTACAGGCACACACCAGGAACAGCAGGCATGCCAGCAGCACGTAAATTTGTTTCATATAACAGGTCAGGTAAAAAAGCCGGCTAAAGGGATAATGATTTTACTACTTTGTGGATACTGATTTTATCGTTGTGGTATACCCGAATGTAGAGCACTCCCTGTAACTGTTGCGAAAGGTATAGCTCATACTGCTTTGCATTGGGTTCGGCAGTTAGCATAAGACTGCCCAGGCGGTCGTACACTTCAAAGCACTATATCACCCCATCAAAAGCAAAATATAGTTTGTCCTGTGCCGGGTTCGGATACAATTTCATTCCTTCGTCATCCGCATCGGCAATGCCAGTCGGAAGCGTTGTGACTAAAGCAGTTAAATTTGTTTTCATATAAGTGCACTACATAACATCAGACAAATATAAGACGAATACAATGAATTATTTATAAGTTATACAAGATTATACCTGGCCTAATTAGCAACAGGTAAGTACTATATTCTTGCTGCCTGTCTGCTTCATTTTATTACATTTGCAAACTGGGACAGGGGCAAGTACATACCAAAACCAAGACGTCCGTCTTCCCCAATTACTGCTTATTATTACTTTACCAATTTTATCCCCTTACATGAAAACAAGTTTACTTTACCTTTTTGTCTGCCTTTTGCTACTGAGTTGTACCAAAGACGAACATGAAGACATCACACCCGAAGAAGAGCCTGAATGCTTCTGCTACCCCTTAGGCTATATTGAGCACAACTCCCCGGTTGGTGGCGAGCCATACAGCCTGGAGCACAAATTTGTGTACAATACCCATAACCAGCCGATCGGCATAAAATACTATTCCAAAGATGAGATGGTGCTGGAAGATACCTATGAATATGACCAGCGCGGTATGGTGGTGCGCGAGAACTGGTACAGTGGCAACAACAGAGAGCTGTCCGGCTACTTTCAACAGGAGTTTAACACAACAGGGCAGCTGCTCAGCTTTACGTATTATGCGCACAATTCCCACACACAGCAAAGCAGGCTTGACCGGAAGAGCACTTTCACTTACAACGACAAAGGCGAGCTAATGACCTTGCGCCATTTCAGGCCGGTGGAAGGCGTCCTGACATTTCACTCATCGACGGATTATACCTACACCAATGGGTTGATGACCCAGACGAAAAGCTATGACAGCAACCACGAACTGACCAAAGTAGTCGAGCTAACCCATGATGCTAAAAAGACCTACATCTACGCGCTGCATCACTACCGTGCCCAGGCCGTAAGCGAAGGGTTTCCGCACCTGCACAATGTGCTTTCTAAAACAGCCACTTCTCCGGATGGTAAAATTATTGAAGCCGAGTCTTATACCCGGAAGCTGACCTATAACGCGCAGGATTATGTAGAAACAATGGTGACAACGTTTGCCGACGGCCGGGTGCAGGAGCGGCGCTTCACCTACAATTGTCCAAAACCGTAATTCAGGTTTAAAGTATCATCTCTCTGGTGATAAGCATAAAGAAGGCAGTTCCGGTAGTAACCAACCGGAACTGCTTTATCTTAAAGGTATAGAGACTCGTCAAATTTCTTGTACCTACCTATACCTCACCGCTTCCTGTTTGTGTAGAAGAAGCTCCACATCACTTCATTGATTTCAATATCGGAAGTCGTATTACCCAACGGGTAGCCTATGTTAAAGGGCGCACCGCCCGGCTAGGTATGGCCTCCGTTTTCGACCGTGACCAGCGACATGGTAATGCCTTTGTAGTTTACTTCCTGGATCGTGACGGAAGTATTGTCCTTCTTGTTCGCATTGATTGTTAAATGAGGAACGCTACTTTCTTTCTGCAGCCGCTACTGGAGGCTGAGGGGGTGGCACAACATTCTTAATAGGCTTTGTAGATTTCAGGTAGGCGAAAACGGCCCTTAATTCCTCGTCCGTCATATTTTTGTACATGTCCCAGGGCATTGGAGGCAACAGCATGCGCGAAGATTCCAGCCCCTTGTGCTTGCCTTGCCTGATCGCTGTGAAAAAATGCTTTTCGGTCCAGTTGCCTATACCGGTCTCATCTGAAGTTAAGTTGGCAGCGTAAGAAATTCCCCAGGGACCCACCCAGGCGGTCAGCGTCTGTGTTACCACCAGACCTTTCTTTTCTACCTCTTCGCGGTTTACATCAGGAGGCGGCAAAGCAGCCGGATGACCGGACAATGCTCTGGAGAAGTCCATTTCTATACCTTTGTCTGTCATTTTTTTAGGCGTATGACAATCGTGGCAGGCGGCAATCGTGACCAGGTGCTCCCCCAGTTTAAGCTGTTCTTTATCTTCTTGCAGTATGGTGTCAAAGCTAGCCTGCTTTGTATCAGGGCGCCCTTTCGAAAACGGTGAAAGAAACAAGATGAACGAGAAGATAACCAGGGAGGTAATAAGTAGTATAGTTTTCATAGCTGTAAGGTTTTGTGTTGAAATTCGTTTGTAAACTGCCTTACCTAATTTACCTATTATCCGGAAGAAGTAGAATCTATAGTGGTATTACCTAGTGAACTGATTCGTGTTTGATGTTAAGGGAAAGATTTAAATGATGAATAATTATTTCCAGGCAGAAAGCACAACCGAAAGCTTAGGTTAGCATATGCACCAAGCCGGGTTTTGAATAGTGATTTATATCCCTCCAACTTTGTGTAACTTTGCTGGCTGGCAGCGAAGTATACCTGTCTGAAGTACAACTATAAATTACAAAACTTGCCTTTTAACCCCTTCTCCATAGACCTCCCCGTTCGGGAAATCATACCTGCCGTCAGAGAACACCTTTCGGCCCAGAATACCCTGATCGTAAACGCTCCTCCGGGAGCCGGTAAAAGCACCTTGCTGCCGCTGGCGATACTTGGTGAGACTTGGCTGAAAGATCAGAAGATCATCATGCTGGAGCCCCGGCGCCTGGCGGCCAAAACCATTGCTGAGCGACTGGCACAACTGCTGGGCGAGGAGGTAGGCCAGACCGTCGGTTACCGCATCCGGTTTGAGAACCGCATATCGGATAAGACCCGCATCGAGGTCGTGACCGAAGGCATCCTAACCCGCATGATCCACAGCGACCGCTCGCTGGCAGGTATAGGCATCGTGATTTTCGACGAGTTTCACGAGCGCAGCATCCACGCCGATGTGGCCATGGCCCTGAGCCGGGAAGCGCAGCATACCTTGCGGCCCGACCTGCGCATTCTGGTGATGTCGGCTACGCTGGATATGCCGCAGCTGACGAGCCTTCTCAAGGCGCCGGCCGTGCAAAGCATGGGGCGGCAGTACCCGATCAACACGATCTATACCGGAGATGCCGACGACCGCATGCTGCCCGAAATGACAGCCCGTGTGGTGCAGCAGGCAGCCAAAGAGCAGGAGGGAGATATCCTCGTGTTCCTGCCCGGAGAAAACGATATCCGCAAAGTAGAAATACTCTTGCGCAAACAACTGCGTGGGGTGCAGATCCACCCGCTGTTTGGCATGCTGCCCTTCGGCAAGCAGTACGCCGCCATCATGCCCGACCGCGAAGGCAGACGCAAAGTCGTGCTGGCTACCAGCATCGCCGAAACCAGCTTAACCATAGAAGGCGTGTCGGTGGTGGTGGATACGGGCTTCGGCAAAACGTCCCGCTTCGATCCGAAATCCGGTTTGTCGCGCCTCGAAACAGCGCGCATCTCCAAAGACGCCGCCGACCAGCGTGCCGGTCGCGCCGGTCGTTTGGGTCCGGGCACGGCTTACCGTATGTGGAGCAAAACCACGCAGGAGCGCATGGCCCCGCACCGCACCCCCGAGATCATGGAAGCCGACCTGGCCAACCTGGTGCTCGACATGGCGCAGTGGGGCATCATGGACATCCGCAGCCTGACCTGGCTCAACCCGCCCCCCCGTGCCGCCCTGCAATACGCCACCGAGATGCTGCACCAGCTGCAGGCGCTGGAGAACGGCCGCATCACCGAGCATGGCAAGAAAATGCACGCGCTGCCGTGCCACCCGCGTATCGCGCACATGCTGCTCAAAGCCGAGGAAACCGACCAGGTAGCCCTGGCCAGTGATATTGCCGCTATCCTGGAAGAGCGCGATCCGCTGGACCGCAATGCCGGCATCGATATTAACTTAAGAATAGAAGCCCTCCGCAGGTATAGGCGCGAGCAGGGGCAAGGCAAGCGCTTTGCCAAGATCGAAAAGATCGCCCGCTCGTACCGCCAGCTGTTCAGCATAGAGCCCGAGAACGGTAACTTTGACGACTACGAAACCGGCGTGCTGCTCACGCATTGCTACCCGGAGCGCATCGCCTACGCCCGCCCCGGCAACAACGCGCAGTTTCAACTGGCCAGTGGGCAGTATGCCTCGGCTGGTCACCGCGACGATCTGGCGCACGAGCCCTGGCTGGCCATTGCCCACCTGCACGCCGGTACGGGCGACAATCCGGGCCGCATCTTCCTGGCTTCGCCACTCAATCCCCGCGACCTGGCCCCGCTTGTGAAGCAAAAGGAGGTATACCACTGGGACGTGAACGATGGCGAACTGACCGCCTCGATGGACACCCGCATCGGCAGCATCGTGCTCCAAATCAAACCGCTACCAGCACCCGACGAGAAGCACCGCGTACCGGCCATGTCCGAAGCCATCAAACAGGAAGGCGAGCACCTGCTGGACTTCAACTATGAAGTAAGGCAGTGGCAAAACCGCGTGCTGAGCCTGCGCAAGTGGCGCCCCTCCGAGTTCTGGCCCGACGTGAGCACCAGCACTTTGCTGATGACGAACTGGGATTGGCTGAAGTCCTACCTCTTCGACATCGAGCACCCCGACGAACTGATGGAGCTGGAGCTGCAGCCGATCTTGGAAGCCAAATACCTGAACGAGGAGCAGCGTGCCCGCCTGGAGGCGCTGGCCCCCTCCAGCATCACTTTACCGGACGGTTCGGATATTGACCTGTATTATCACGCCGATGGCAGTCAGCCGAAGCTGGAGATCCGGCTGCAGGATGTGCTGGACTGGGAGGAAAGCCCGACCGTCGACGAAGGCGAGATGACGGTGGAACTGGCTCTGCTCAGCCCGGAGTTAAAGCCAATCACGACCGTATCGGACCTGGTCAGTTTCTGGAAAGGAAACTACCGCGTGATTAAGCGGCAGCTGGAGGTGGTGTTTCCGGAGGTGAAATGGGAGAGAGAATCGTAGGGACAGGTCGCGACCTGTCCGCACGCATTGTGATCGGTCGCTGTGATTTGCATGGCATCTCCGGTTTACCATCATATAGCTTCATATAAAAATTACCTGTGCACGATTCGGACAGGTCGCGACCTGTCCCTACAAACCACATGTACACCCTGCAAACTTGATATACCCCATAACAAAAGAGACGCCTTCATAGCGTCTCTTTTTTATTTTCTATACCTCTTGTCTCTGTCTCTACACCGCTTTCAATTCTCTCTCGTCCAGCGCTTCAGGTTCGTCAGCGCCGATGGCTTTATTCCAGTCTCCGGCGTTCTTTATACCTAGTTTCTCCGGGTCAAAGGTTGGGTCGAGGCCGGCTTTGCGCTGGGCCAGGTAATCCTGCAGGGTGCGTAAGGCAGGCTTGCGCAGCAGGAAGATGGCGATCACGTTGAGCCATGCCATGATGCCCACGCCGATGTCGCCCAGCATCCAGGCGGATTCTGCTGTCTTCACAGAGCCGTAGAAGGTAGCGGCTAGTATAAACAGGCGAAGCGCCCAGAGCATCCACTGTTTGTTTTTGGTGTTCAGGTAGCTCAGGTTGGTTTCGGCAATGTAGTAGTAGGCCATGATGGTGGTAAAGGCAAAGAAGAACAGCGAAATGGCGATAAAGCCACTACCCAGCGCCGGGAAGTGGGAGCTCACAGCCAACTGCGTATACTCAGGTCCGAATGGCACACCCGGCAGGTTTTCTACCAGAAAGCCTCCCTCCGGATTGACCACATTGTATTGCCCTGTAAACAGGATCATGAGGGCCGTAGCCGTACAAACAAAAAGCGTATCCACGTAAACAGAGAAGGCCTGCACCAGGCCCTGCTTGGCAGGATGGCTTACCTCAGCCGCTGCAGCCGCATGTGGCGCGGTACCCTGGCCAGCTTCGTTAGAATAGATGCCACGCTTCACACCCCACGAAATGGCCATACCAAACACACCGGCAAAAGCGGGCTCCAGATCAAATGCAGAACTGATGATAAGGCTGAACACGGCAGGAACTTCCGAAATATTCATCAGAATGATCACTACCGACATCAGGATATAGGCACCCGCCATAAACGGTACCACCACCTGTGCCACGTTGCCGATGCGCTTCACACCCCCTATAATAATAAGGGCCAGCAGCAAGGTTACGGCGCCACCGGTATAGGCAACCGGTATCTGGAAAGCATTGCTGATACCGGAGGCAATGCTATTGCTCTGCACACCCGGCAGGAACAGGGCCATGCTGATAATGGTCGCGACAGCAAACAACACTGCGTACCATTTCACGCCAAGTCCTTTTTCGATGTAGAAGGCTGGACCACCTCTGTACTGGCCATTTTTTACCTGCTTATAGATCTGACCCAGTGTGGCTTCTATAAAGGCAGACGAGCTACCCAGAAAAGCGATCACCCACATCCAGAACACAGCACCCGGACCGCCCATGGCAATGGCCGTGGCCACACCGGCAATATTACCCGTGCCCACACGACCGGCAATGGCGACGGTAAAGGCCTGAAAGGAACTGATGCCTTTGTTCGAGGACTGCCCCCGGAAGAGCAGACGCAGCATTTCGCGGAGGTAGCGAATCTGCAGAAATTTGGTGGCAATGGAGAAGTATACACCTGCCCCAAGGCAAAGTATGATAAGTGCATTGCTCCAGACGATGTCGTTTACCGAGCTGATGAAATTTTCCATGGAGAGAAGGTGGGCTTTAATCTTGTCAAGTATAGTTTGAAACCCTGTTTTTATATAACGAAAGGTTTCTGCACTTTAAATTAAACAGAAATTTTCAGAAGTGAAGAGTTTACCCAGGCTTATTCTTTCCGCCACATGTAGGTTTTAAGTAGAATTGGCTGAATGTAAGGGCGAAAGCAAACCCCGTGCTGATCGATTTACCAAATAAAAAAAGAGCCTAAGCCAAAGCCCAGACTCCCTTTTAACAATCATTGCTTAATAAAGCGTTGTAGATAACAGCCTTACCTAGGGCCTCAAACCCAGACTTACCTTTCCAGCCGGAAGAACTTTCTGGAAATCGGGATCAGCATGGCACCGGCCAGGGCGAAGGTGACGAAAGCGAACTTGAGGTTAAAGGCGTGAGCCAGGTATCCGATGAGCGGCGGGCCCATGAGCATACCCACAATGCCGAACGTCACGATCATGGAGATGGCGATGCCAGGTGAATACTTTTTGGAAGCGCCCGCCAGCGTGTACGTCATGGGTATAACCGACGCGGTCCCGAAGCCTACGAGTGAGAAGCCGATCATGGCAGGCCAGAAACTCGGAAACAGAATGGCCAATGCTATACCTGAGAAAATAAGGCTGGCGCTGAGCACGTAGGTTTTCTCCATCCCGATCTTCTCGATGATCCGATCTGATACAAACCGGGAAAGCGCCATAAACGACATAAAAATGAGGTAGCCTGCTGTAAAGACCTCTTCGCCCACTACCTGCTGGAAGTAAATGCCGCTCCAGTCGAACATGCCGCCTTCGCACACGGCTGCAAAAAACACGAGCAGCCCCAGGTATAGGATGTAGGGATCGGGCTTGCCAAGCGTGAGCTTATTACCCGTCGTGGAGCGGTCGTTGCGCAGCAGGTAGGGGAAGGCTCCCAGCACGATCAGCGTCGTGGTGATAGAGACGGCTACCAGATGCGGTACGATCGATATGCCGAACGACACCAGCAGTGTGGTAAAGCCAACGCCCACAATGCCGCCCGTGCTCCAGAGGCCGTGGAAGGCTCCGTTTATTTTGCGGTCGTAGAGTTTCTGCAGCGTAATGGCCTGGGTGTTGATGGCAATGTTAAACACGCGCATACTCAGCGAAAACAGGAATAAGGCCACCACCAGGGCAAATGGTGTGGCGGCAATTCCGATCAGTGAGAGCGAAGCAGCATTCATCACCATGGCCACGATCAGGGGGAAACGGCTGTCAAATCTGGTGACAAGCCAGCTCGACAGAGGCAAGCCGATCAGCGAGCTTACCGGCATGGTCAGCAGGATGCTGCCCAGTTCGGCCTCGTTCAGGTGAAGCTTTGAAACGATAGTGGGGATGCGGGAAGCCCAGCTTGAAAAGTTAAAGCCGGAAAGAAAGAAAAAAAGACTAAGCGAAAGCCTGTTCGTGGTGATAGAATGCATTGCGGTAAAATAAAGACGCAAGTTGGTAAAAAGTAAAGCCTTTAGATACGTTTATTCTTTCTTTTCAATGAAAGGTACTTGCAAGTTCAGTCGTTCTTCTGTTGACCAGATCAGTATGCAATGCTGAGAGCCTAGTTAATCTCTATGCTAAAATGATCGGGGCTTTGGAAGGAGGATCTATACCTGAACTGGGACTTTAGGATAGCCTGGTGAAACTCAAAACATTAACAAATCTTGCCAGGAAAGAGTACATGTTATTGTTGGCAGGAAAATGCAACACCTTCCGGCACTGATTCGCTTTGGCAACCATACGTCACAGAAAAAAAACAAAAGAAGGATGATTCAGAAAACATACCTGAAAACAAAAGACCAGTGTAAAGTTAAATTCACGATCAGCATCGAAAATGCGGATAGAGTGGAGATCCTTGGCCTGAATAACGACTGGAACACGCCGATCAAAATGAGCAAGAAAAAAGGCGGTGTATTTGAGTGTGTGCAGACGCTGCCGCGCCATACACAGCACGAATTCAAGTACCTGGTAAACGGTACCGACTGGCGTAACGATCCGGATGCTGATGGGGAGGCGCCCAACGAGTATGGCGGCACCAACACCTTACTAGTGCTCTAGTCGCCGTTCCCAGCGAGAGCAAATACTTTTAATTTAATTGCTTATACCTGAGATGTAGGAGGCTATTTCCTGCTCTTTTTCCTGCATGTGCTCGTAGGCAAACTTCTGCAGCACATCGCAGGAAACTTTGTCGAGCACGCCGATAATTCGCGCTTCACTGATCACTTCCTGGTTCCAGTCAGAGGCGATGACCATAATGGCCTGTCCGTTGTATGGACTGAGATCCAGCAAATCGGCAGTCAGGTTAGGCGATGGCCATTTGCCTGCTGCCAGGCTATACAAACCTGGTTCCCAGCGGGGTGGGTCATTTTTAAGATCCGGCACTGGCTTAAAATAGCCTTCATCCACAGGCCCTATAAACAGCACGTTCGCTTTGCTGAGCGTAGGCGGTACGAGCATCTTGGGGGCGGGCAATACAGTGCCGGCTTCTTCCAGCGTATCTTCAGGTTCATCCATGCCTATACATACTACCACACTTTGCAGATAGTTGCCCTGCGCCATTTAGGGCCAACATAAGGAGGAAAGGAGCGTAAAGCTAAGCTGTTCATTTCGCTCACCTGACTGGCAAAATTTCTTATGGAAGACAGCCGGTTGGTCATTTAATCTCCTTCTGCTATGGAAAAAGAAAATCCCCCATTACCACCGCTGCAACCAGTCACGCTCCGCATCAACGGCAAAGAACAGCGCCTGGAGCTGGCTCCCTGGACTTCCCTTCTTGATGCCCTGCGGGAGCACCTGCACCTGACCGGTACCAAAAAAGGCTGTGACCACGGCCAGTGCGGTGCCTGCACCGTGCTTGTCGACGGCAAGCGCATCAACTCCTGCCTGACACTGGCCATGATGCAGGAAGACAAAGAGATCACAACGGTCGAAGGACTGGCCAAAGATGGCGAACTGCATCCGGTGCAGCAGGCCTTCATCGACAACGATGCGTTCCAGTGTGGCTATTGCACGCCGGGGCAGATCTGTTCGGTGATCGGGCTGGTGAATGAAGGAAAAGCCAAAACGATGGACGATATACGAGACCTGATGAGCGGAAATGTGTGCCGTTGTGGTGCCTATGTGAACATCGTAAAAGTAGTGCAGGAAGCACTGGAAAGGAGCGATGCCAGATGAGACCATTCACCTATACCCGGGCCACGGATGTGAACAGCGCCGTACAGGAAATCACCAGACATGAAAAGGCCAAATTCGTAGCAGGCGGCACCAATCTGCTTGACCTGATGAAGATCGATGTAATGGCCCCGCAGCACCTGGTGGACATCACCCGCATTGCTCTTAACACCATTGAAGCAACAGCAGACGGCGGTTTGAGGCTGGGTGCGCTGGTCACGAACAACGACACAGCTTACCACGAACAGGTAGAGAAACGCTATCCGCTAATCTCACACGCAATACTGGCAGGAGCGACCGGACAATTGCGGAACATGGCCACCGACGGCGGCAACCTCCTGCAGCGCACCCGCTGCTATTACTTCTACGACACCCAAACGCCCTGCAACAAGCGTGAGCCCGGCTCTGGCTGTTCGGCCATTAAAGGCTATAACCGCGACCTGGCCATACTGGGAACGAGCGAGCACTGCATCGCTACCCATCCATCGGATATGTGTGTAGCCCTTGCTGCGCTGGAGGCAAGCATCAACGTAACCGGACCAAAGGGCGAGCGAACCATACCTATTGCCGACTTCCACCGGCTCCCCGGCGATACCCCGCACATTGACACCAACCTGCAGGAGGACGAGATCATCACCTCCATCGATCTGCCGGCCAAAGGCTTTGCGGAGCACTATACCTACCTCAAGCTCCGCGACCGCGCCTCCTATGCATTTGCCATCGTATCAGTAGCCGCTGCCCTGGACCTGGACGGCGACACGATCAAGGAAGCCCGCATTGCCCTGGGTGGCGTGGCGCACAAGCCCTGGCGAAAACCAGAGGCCGAAGCTATGCTCCAGGGGCAACAGGCGACACGTGAGAACTTCCGCAAAGTAGCAGAGGCTTACCTGGAAGGAGCGAAGGGTTACGGCGATAATGATTATAAAATAGAGCTGGCGAAGCGGGCCATTGTGCGGGCGCTGGAGCAGGCTTTTAACAAGGAGGGTGCAGCATGAAAACAGATCAGATAGGAAAAGAAAGAAACCGGGTAGATGGCAAAGCCAAGGTAACCGGCGAAGCAAAATATGCAGCTGAGTTTGAGGCCGAAAACCTGGCTTATGGCGTGGTGGTGAGCAGCGGCATTGCCAAAGGCAAGATCAAAAGCATCGACGCCAGCAAAGCCCTGGCGCTGGACGGCGTACTGCAGGTATTCACACACGAAAACCGCCCCGGCTACATGTGGCTTGACAAAAACTACAAAGACGATGATGCGCCTCCGGGTTCCCCTTTCCGTCCGCTTTATGACAACGAAGTGCAGTTCAGCATGCAGCCCATTGCGCTGGTAGTAGCCGAAACTTTTGAGTTGGCCAGGTATGCGGCCATGCTGGTAGAAGTGGCCTACGAAACAGCCGAACACGACACTGACTTTGATGCTAACCTCGAGCAGGCGTATGAACCGGAAGAATACAAAGCCTCAGAACCACCCAAGCCCCGCGGCGATGTAGACAAAGCGCTGGCTGAGGCAAGTGCCCGTATCGAACAAACCTACACCCATCCGGCAGAGCACCATAACCCGATGGAGATGCATGCGAGTACGGCCGTGTGGGAAGGCGACGGGAAACTGACGGTCTACGATAAGATACAGGGCGTGCAGAACAGTCAGCAGTACATTGCCAGCGCATTTGGTATGTCGCAGGACGAGGTGCGCGTGATCTCGCCATTTGTGGGGGGAGCCTTTGGTTCGGGTTTGCGTCCGCAGTACCAGCTTTTCCTGGCCGTGTTGGCAGCCCGTGAACTGCAACGTTCGGTGCGTGTGGTGATGACGCGTCAGCAGATGTTCTCCTTCGGTCACCGCCCCAAAACCCTGCAGCGCTTTAAGTTGGGCGCGGATGCCGATGGAAAGTTGCAGGCGCTACAGCAGGAGGTATACGGCGAGACTTCCCGCTTCGAAGACTACAGCGAAGACGTCGTGCTCTGGCCAGGTGTACTCTATCCATGCGACAACACCAAGCTGACGCACAAACTGGTAGGGCTGGACGTTTATACCCCGCTCGACATGCGTGCCCCCGGCGGCACTACCGGCATCTACGCTCTCGAGTGCGCTATAGATGAACTGGCCTACGAAGCAGGTGTAGATCCGCTGGAGTTCCGAAAGAAAAATTACTCCGAGAAAGACCAGAATGAAGACAAGCCATTTTCGAGCAAAGAACTGCGGGAGTGTTACCGGCAGGGAGCTGAGAAGTTTGGCTGGTCGAAACGCAAAATGGAGCCACGCTCTATGAAAGACGGCCACCAGCTGATCGGCTGGGGAATGGCGCAGGGTGCCTGGGAAGCGAACCAAGCCGAGGCAAGCGCCAAGGCCGTGCTCAGCAAAGACGGTAAGCTCACCGTCAGCAGCGCCACCGCCGACATTGGTACCGGTACCTACACCGTCATGACCCAAATTGCAGCTGAAGCACTGGGTCTGTCATTGGAGGATGTAACGTTCAAGCTGGGAGATTCTGATCTGCCGAAAGCGCCTTTGGAAGGTGGCTCGAAGACTGTTGCAACAGTAGGTTCCGCCGTGAAAAAAGCCTGTGAACAGGTACAGGAAAAACTACTAAAACTGGCCCAAGAGCAGTCGAATTCGCCACTGGCTGAAACAAAGCTGGAAGATGTAGAATTCTCAGAGGGGCGGATCAGCCTGAAGCGAGATGCCTCTAAAAGCATGCAGTTGCAGGACCTGTTACAGCACAGCGAAAACGGCAGCCTGGAAGGAGAGGTCTCCACCAAGCCATCCGATGAATCGAAGGAATACGCCCGCTACGCGCACTCTGCCGTATTCGCCGAAGTGAAAGTAGACGAAGATCTGGGTACTGTGAAAGTCACCCGTGTGGTAACAGCCGTAGCCGGTGGCCGCATTGTCAACCCTAAAACCGCCCGCAGCCAGATATTAGGCGGCATGGTCTGGGGTATGGGCGTCGCCCTGCACGAGCACACCGTAATGGACAATCACCTCGGCCGCTTTATCAACCACGACCTCGACAAATACCATGTGCCGGTTAATGCCGACGTGCAGGAAATGGAGGTGATCTTTGTAGAGGAGGAGGATGAAGTAGTGAATCCGCTAGGTGTAAAAGGCCTTGGTGAGATCGGGGTGGTTGGTGTAGCGCCTGCGATTGCCAATGCGATCTTTCATGCTACTGGTAAGAGGGTAAGGGAATTGCCGATTACAATGGATAAGTTGTTGTGATTTTTTTTTGCCTGACCGGCGGGCCTTTGTTTATGGCGCGAGCGTCTTCGCTCGTGTCTACTATGGTGGGGCCTCTGGCCCAGGTGTAACTGTACTTTTATAGGTATAGCAACCTGTTTTGTTTCATTGCTTCGCCTGTGCGGCGGGCAGGGTATGCCCTGGCCGGGCGGGCCTTACTTTTTGTCTTGACACAAAAAGTAAGCAAAAAAGTCAAGACGCTCCAAACTCGCTGAACGCTCGAACAGTGGAGCGCCGCAAAGGTGCACCTGGCACTGAGTTCTGTTTCATAGCTTCCGTGCGAGTTAGTTTTTCAATGCGTGTCAGCGGTATGTGTAGTATTTAAACTGGAACTACGATACTTATACCCTCGAACTGGCAGTTACTCAAGCCCACTTGTGGGTAGGAGCGCTCTTTAAAGAGAGGGGTTGGAAATGACAATCATTCACAGGCTCCTCTCTTGATAGAAGAGCCGTTTGATACAGCTTTTTTGTCATTCTGAAAGAATCTTGGTTGTAAATAGCATATGCCAATCATCTTTCTGACCAGGTTTCTTTCAGAATGACAGTGATATTTGAGTAAGCTTTTTAGAATGAAACTACGCTGCTCTTGAAAGGGGCAGGTGATGTTAATCGTGCACAGCACCATCCCCTGTTTTAGGGGAGGGATGGGGTGACCAAGCATCTGTAAAAATCCTGTAAATCCGTGGGGTAGGGGCCCTCTTAAATCCTGAAAATCCTGATTCAGACAAGAAGCTCCATTAAACTAAAACCCTCCAAAAAAGTCTCAAATTTCGTAACTTGTCATCTTTAACAGCACACTAACACGACATGAAAGAACTGCAGGATATCGTAGGGGCGTATGAAGTTGCGCGGCAGGAGGGGAAGCAGGTGGCGCTGGCGACGGTGGTGCAGGTGCAGGGCTCCTCGTACAGGCGACCGGGTGCGCGTATGCTGGTGACAGAGGATGGGCAGTTGACTGGTGCAATCAGCGGGGGCTGCCTCGAAGGAGATGCGCTGCGCAAAGCCCGACTCGTGATGCATGAGCAGCAATCTATGCTAGTGACCTATGATACCACTGATGAAGATGATGCGCAGCTGGGTGTGGGCCTAGGCTGCAATGGCATTATTCAGATTCTGATCGAGCCGATTAATCCAAATGATCCGGCAAATCCAATCGCTTTCTTTAAAACTTTCCTGAGCAGTCGGCAGTCGGCGGTAATCGTGACGCTTTTCTCGCTGGAAGACCGCACGAGTTTGCAGCCAGGTACCTGTTTGTTTATACCTGAGAAAGGAGCTGTAGCCGGAACATGCACGGATGCCATGCTGCAGGAAGCCCTGCTAATCGATGCGCAACAGGTGCTGACGCAGCGGGAGTCAATCACCAAGACTTATATGACCGACGCAGGCCCTCTGACAGGCTTCGTGGAACTGTTGCAACCGGCTGTATCACTAGTGGTGGTAGGGGCTGGTAATGACGCTATACCTTTGGTAAACATGGCCGTGATACTAGGCTGGCAGGTGACGGTCGTGGACGGTCGTGCGAACTATGCCAAGGCAAGTCGTTTTCCGGCTGCGCAACAGGTGCTCGTGGCAAAGCCGGAGCAAGTACTGACGCAGCTTATACCGGACGAACAAACGGTTTTCGTGCTGATGACGCACAACTATAACTACGATCTCGCTATGCTGCGCCAGCTTATGCCTTTGTCTATACCTTACATTGGTTCACTAGGCCCGAAAAAGAAACTGGAGCGTATGCTGGCAGAACTGCAGGACGAGGGGATGGAGGTCACCGAAGAAATGCGGCAGCGGGTATACGGTCCGACGGGGCTGGAGATCGGTGCTGAAACTTCCGAGGAGATTGCCATTTCCATTCTGGCTGAAATTAAGGCGGTGCTGGCCAATAAGACTGGTGGATTCCTACGCGATAAACCGGGTGCTATTCATGATCGTGGCCAGGAAAATTTGGAACTGGGCAAACAGACAAGTGTATCCGGATGTTTTCTGTAAGCGGACTGGTCATATTGGCAGCAGGTGCTTCCACACGATTAGGCCAACCAAAGCAATTGTTGCACTACCAGGGCAAGAGTCTTTTGCAACGTGCTGCGCAGGTAGCTACGGAAGCTGGTTTTTCGCCTGTGGTCGTGGTATTGGGGGCGCGTGCAGAAAAACTTATACCTGAACTTACCGACTTGCCTGTTACAACTGTGCAGAACCCGGACTGGCAGGAAGGAATGGCATCTTCTATTCGTGTAGGGCTAGAGGAACTATTGAAATTAAAACCTACGCTAGACGACGTTACTTTTATGGTGTGCGACCAGCCTTTCGTGGATGCGGATGTGCTGAAGCGACTAATGCAGGCAAAACAGGATGGTCGGAGCGGTATTATAGCCAGCGCCTACCAGGAAACACTGGGTACACCAGTGCTTTTTGACAAGATTTATTTTCCAGAACTACTGGCACTGGAAGGGCAGGAGGGAGCCAAGAAGATCATTATGAAACATCCGTCTGCGGTCAGCTCGCTGCGCTTTGAGGCTGGTGCTATCGACATTGACACAGCAGCAGACTACGCGGCACTGCTACAGACAGATTTGCCAGATTAACCAGATTTAAAGCGGGGGTGCTTATTTCCCGCTCCATATAATTTCCTAACTTAGAGTTCAAAATTTCAGATTAGAAAGATGGCGACATACAAACTGCAAATCAATGGCCGAAGCTATGAGGTCGATGTAGAGCCAGACACCCCGCTGCTGTGGGTGCTGCGCGATAACTTGGGACTGGTAGGCACCAAGTATGGCTGCGGCATCGCGCAGTGCGGTGCTTGTACCGTACATGTCAACGGTAATGCGATGCGCTCCTGCGTGTACCCGGTTTCCGCCGCTGCTACTGCCAAAATCACCACGATCGAAGGATTGTCTGAAGCAGGCGACCATCCGGTACAGTTGGCCTGGGACGAAGTGGATGTGGCCCAGTGCGGTTACTGCCAGGCTGGTCAGATCATGACGGCTACCGCTCTGCTCAACAAGAACCAGAAGCCAAGCGCTGAAGAAATAGATAATGCCATGAACGGCAATATTTGCCGCTGTGGCACCTACCACCGTATTCGGGAAGCTGTTGCATTAGCCGCCACTAAACTAAAATAAGCCATGTCAGAACTAACACAGGAAAGCAGACGCAATTTCATGAAGCTGTTCGCCGTGGCGGGTGGCGGTCTTGTATTGGGTTTTAACTCGACCAGCTCTATTGCTTCGGGCTTAGGCTTGATCGACGGATCGAACCTGCCGGCAGCTGCCATCGATTTCAACAGCTATCTTTCCATTTCCCCGGATAACATCATCACTATTTTGTCGCCGAATCCGGAACTGGGACAGAACATCAAAACTTCTTTCCCGATGATCGTGGCAGAGGAACTGGATGCCGACTGGACCAAAGTGAAAGTGGTGCAGGCACCCCTGGATACAAACAAATTTGAACGCCAGGTAACAGGTGGTAGTGGTGCGGTACCGCATTCCTGGGAACGTCTTCGCAAAGCCGGTGCCACTGCCCGTCAGATGCTGATGGAAGCTGCAGCCAAGCGCTGGAACGTAGCGGCTAACTCGCTGACTACGGAAAACGGCATGGTGGTACATACTGCCAGCGGCCGCAAATTGAACTATGGCGAACTGGCTACGGAAGCCTCTAAGGTACCGGTGCCGAAGGATGTGAAGCTGAAGGACAACAAAGATTTCAAGTTGATCGGTACGGCCGTTCGCAACGTCGACAACCACGAAATGATCACTGGCAAGCCACTTTACGGGCTGGATGTGTACAAAGAAGGGATGCTCTTCGCCATGATCCAACGTCCGGAGGCTTTTGGTATGAAACTGAAGTCAGTGGATGCCGCCAAAGCCAAAGCGATGCCAGGTATAGTGGATGTAGTATCATTTGGTAACAATGTGGCCGTGGTCGGCAAATCGACCTGGCAGGTGATGAAGGCCCGCAAAGAACTGAAAGTTGCTTACGAACCAGATGGTACCCTGGAAAGCTCTTCCGACCATGACCGTTTGTTCAAAGAATTGCTGAACAGCAAAGAAGCCTCTGTTCGTCGGAAGGATGGCGACGTGGACGCAGCCTTCAAGAATGCGGCAAAAGTGATCAAAAGCGAGTACCAGTGTCCGTTCCTGTCGCACAGCCCGATGGAGCCGATGAACTTCTTTGCGCACGTGCGTCCGGATGGCGTAGAGCTGGCTGGTCCAACCCAAACCCCGCAGCGTGCCCGCGACATGGTGGCGAAACTTTTAGACATAGCCCCTGAGAAGATCACGCTGGAGCTGACCCGCCTGGGTGGAGGTTTCGGTCGCCGACTCAGCGCCGACTATGTGCTGGAGGCAGCTGAACTTTCAAGCATCATCAAAGCACCTGTAAAGGTGATCTGGAGCCGGGAGGATGACATGTCCGGCGGTACTTACCGCCCGGCGGTGCGCTACCGTTTTGAGGCCGCGCTCGATGCCAAAGGCAACATGATAGGTTACAAGCTACGTGGTGTTGGCATCAACTCCGGCAACCCAACGCGAGAAGACAACTTCCCATCCGGCACTGTTGCTAATCTCCTGATTGACTCGGTAGAGCATAAATCACCGATCACGACGGGACCGTGGCGTGCCCCGATCACGAACTTCCTGGCCTTTGCCGAGCAGGCATTTCTTGACGAGGTGGCCCAAGCCGCAAAGAAAGATCCGGTACAGTTCCGCTTGGAATTGCTAGATAAAGCTAAAAAAGCGCCGGTAGGTGAGATTAAATACGACATCGACCGCATGCGTGGCGTGATCGAACTGGCCGCTGAGAAATCGAACTGGGGCAAGAAGAAAGGCGTGCACCAGGGCTTCAGCGTTTACTTCTCGCACCGCTCCTATGTGGCGCAGGTGGCCGAAGTGAAGCTGGTGAAATCAGTGCCGGTGGTTGAGAAGGTATACGCCGCGGCTGACTGTGGCATTGTGGTAAACCTGAGTGGTGCTTACCAGCAGGTACGCGGCGGTATTGTCGACGGTCTGGGCCACGCTATGTACAGCAAACTCTCCTTCAAAGATGGAGCAGTAGAGCAGAAGAACTTCAACAATTACCGCCTGATCAGGCTAAAAGAAGTGCCGGAAATTGACGTGCATTTCGTCAACAACGGTATCGACCCGACCGGCTTAGGTGAGCCAGCACTACCACCTACAGGTGGAGCAGTGGCCAACGCCATCTTTAAGGCAACTGGCAAGCGACTTCGTAACCAGCCGTTTATGGAGCAGGTGGAGTTTAAGAGTGCGTAGATTAAGATAGGTGAAATAGAATCACACCCTCGCTCGCGTCCCGCGATTGTGAGCTATTCAGTGGCGTCCCGCCACTTGTACCGATAGGTACAAAAAAAGCGGCCAGAGTCCGCCCGATAGCTCACACTCGCGGGACGCGAGCGAGGGAAAGTTCCTAGGTTATTCCCTACCTAAGAGCAGGAGCGTTTTATACTAAGAAATAAAACCCACTGTCATTCTGAAAGAAACTTGTTTGACAGGAGGTTAAGCAGTAGCTACTTGCGGTGGTAGGGGCCCTCTTTACCAAGATCCTTAGAGGATGACAAATAAGTTGAATGAAACAGCCCTGTTTTTGAGAGGGGGAGTGAGTTTAACCTCCTGCAGAAGCATCCAAATCAAAACAACCGCAGCAGATAACGAGTAAAGAGTAAGCATGTTGGTAGACAGACACGGAAGGAAGATCAACTATTTGAGACTGGCGGTGACCGACAGGTGCAATCTGCGTTGCTTTTATTGCATGCCGGAGCAGGGGCTGGACTGGCTTTCGCGGAGCGAGGTGATGACATACGAGGAGATGCTCCTCATTAGTCAGGTGATGCTGCGCATGGGAATTGAAAAGATTCGCATCACAGGGGGCGAGCCTTTTGTGCGCAAAGATTTCATGCCTTTCCTGACGAAGCTCTCCCAATTGCAGGGGCTCCAGCAGCTGACGCTTACCACCAACGGTGTGCTCACAGCCCCCTTCGTGCCGGAGCTGAAGAAGATAGGTATACAAAGCGTCAACCTCAGCCTCGACACACTCGATCCGAATCGATTCTTCGCCATTACCCGACGTGATGTACTGCCGGCCGTGCTCGAAACACTCGATGCTTTACTCCTGCATGGAATTGAAGTGAAGATCAATGCCGTGGTGATGGAAGGAAAAAATACCGAGGATATCCTGCCGCTGGTAGAGCTCACCAAAAACCATCCGGTAAGTGTGCGTTTTATTGAAGAGATGCCTTTCAACGGTGGCGAAAGTCACTACACTACACTCACCTGGGACCACTTTCGCATTTTGGATAAGATCAAAGAGCAATACCCAACCATTACAAAGACGATCGATCCGCCGCACTCTACCTCGTACAATTACCAGATACCGGGGCACAAGGGTAGCGTGGGTATCATTGCAGCTTATACCCGTTCTTTCTGCGGTACCTGCAACCGCATCCGACTCACGCCACAGGGCGAGCTCAAGACCTGTCTCTACGGCGACAGTGTGCTGAACGTAAAGGACTTGATGCGCAGCGGTATGTCGGAGCAACAATTACAGCAGGCACTTAACCAGGCCATCAGTTTGAAAGAAAAAGACGGTTGGGAGGCTGAGAAAAACAGCCAGTCGCTGCATACCTCCATGGCCAGTATAGGAGGCTGATCTAAACTACCAGAAACATGATTTCAGTACAAGAAGCGGAACCCATCATACAGGCCCAAGTCAGAGACTTTGGCACCGAGCAACTGCCTTTCGAAAAGGCGCTGGGCAGGGTGCTGGCCGAAGACCTGCGCACCGACCGCGACTTGCCGCCCTTCAACCGGGTCGCCATGGACGGCATTGCCATCCGCTACGAAGCCTTTGCAGCAGGCACCCGCACCTTCCGCATCAAAGGCACGCAGGCGGCGGGAGATAGTCCGATTGAGATCAGTGCTTCTGATGAGTGCGTGGAGATCATGACCGGCGCGGCGCTACCTCCTTCAGTGGATACTGTCATCCGCTACGAAGACCTGGAGCTGCAAGACGGGCAGGCAAAGGTTAAGGTCGATATACTGCAAAAGGGGCAGAGTATTCATATTCAAGGCAAGGACCGAAAGCAAGGAGAGGTGGTGGCAGCCGCCAATCAGGTCATCACCGCAGCCTTGATAGGCATGGCAGCAGCGGTGGGCGCAACAGAACTGACCGTCAAAAAACTTCCTCGAACAGTGGTGATCTCGACAGGCGATGAATTGGTGGATGTGGAGGCAACTCCCTCACCTTTCCAGATTAGACGCTCGAACAGTTACATGGTGAAAGCGGCTTTAGAGAAATATGGTCTTGTGGCTGATCAATTGCATATAGCGGATGATCAAAGCCAATTAAAAATGCAGCTGCAGGACTGCCTGGAGCGCTATGATGTGTTGATCTTGAGCGGGGGTATTTCGATGGGTAAATTCGACTACATACCGCAGGTGCTGGAAGAACTAGCCGTAGAGAAGTTGTTTCATAAAGTGCAGCAGCGGCCGGGCAAGCCTTTCTGGTTTGGGGCGCATGCAGGAGGAGCAGTTGTGTTTGCCTTGCCAGGCAATCCGGGATCGACTTTTATGTGCCTGCACCGCTATTTTATGCCTTGCCTGCAGACTTGTTTAGGTATAGCCAAAACGGGTATGTATGCTGCCCTTAACACTGACTTCAGCTTCCAGCCACGGCTGCAATACTTTCTGCAAGTAACGTTGCGTATCAGTGAGCAGGGCCTATTGGTGGCTACGCCTCTGGAAGGCAACGGCTCTGGTGACTTTTCAAATCTGATTGAAGCGGATGCTTTTCTGGAGTTACCGGCGGAGCGGAGTGATTTTAAGAAAGGGGAGGTATACCGGGTATGGCCGTTTAAGGGATTAGGGGTATAGGTAAAGCAGTTGCAGGTATAGCAACTTGAGTTGTTTCATTGCTTCGCCTATGCGGCGGGCACTGTTTGCCCTGGCCGGGCGGGCCTTACTTTTTTCCTTGATGAAAAAAGTAAGCAAAAAAATCAAGACGCTCCAAACTCGCTGAACGCTCAAACAGTG
>NZ_JADPMP010000013.1 GCF_015686655.1 Pontibacter sp. FD36
CTTGATGAAAAAAGTAAGCAAAAAAATCAAGACGCTCCAAACTCGCTGAACGCTCAAACAGTGGAGCGCCGAAAAACGCACATGGCACTGCTGCTTGTTTCATAGCTTCCGTGCGAGTTAGTTTTGCTATACCTGCCAATGGTTAGCTACTGGCACTAAAACGTTCACAATTGACAAATGGCAACGGCAAAGGATCCCCTCTGGGGTAGGGCCGTTTCATTCTGCTTTTTTGTCATCCCGTAGGGGTCTTGGTGAAGAGGGACCCGCCAGTAGCAGCGGCTTATCACCCATACGACCGAGTTTCTTAACAGAATGACAGTGATCTTGGAGCAAGTTTTTGTAGAATAAAACGACTCTACTTCTAAGGGGCAGGGAGATGACAATCTTTACTTATTGTGCTCAGGAGTCAGTGGCCCCCTTTACAGAGAGTGGCAGGGGTGATTGGGTCCGGTAGATCTAGCAGAAACTACATTACTTATACCTGTGAAAAGGCAGTAGCAGATATTCCCCTCGGAGGCAAGGGCCTTCAACAGAAAGGGACAAGAGTCTGATTAATTTAGTGACCCCCGAAAGTTAGGTCCTGTGATGCTATACCTGAAAAGTGGATTAAACGATTACTAGCACCAACTCCTCTCCTACAACACCCGCATCTCAATGCGGCGGTTTTGGCTGCGGTTTTCGTCTGAGGTGTTGGGCTTGACTGGTTTGCTCTCGCCGTGACCTACGGAGGTGATGCGGTCTTTCGGTACTTTGTTGCTGCGCAGGTAGTCAGCCACAGAACGGGCACGACGCTCAGACAGAACTTTATTGTCAGCATCTGAGCCAATGTCGTCGGTATGGCCCGAGATCTCAATTCGAACGGAAGGGTTTTGCTGCATGAAGGTGATCAGCTTATCCAGCTCGGTCTTCGATTTGCGTTCCAACTTGTATTGCCCCGTATCAAAAAACAGGTTATTTAGCACAATCGCTGCTCCGGACTTGATCGGCTTCAGGTATACGTCAAGTGCCACCGGGCTCAGTGCTTTTTCAGAGGTATAGTCAAAACTCAGGCTGTTCATCAGGAAGCCGGGAGCTGAAACGTAAAGGCCATACTGCCCTCCTTCCGAAAGCACGATCGTATAATCACCCGATACCTTATCGGAGTTAACCTGTTGTACCAGCGAGTCGGCACTCACATCATAAAGCTGTACCACGGCAGCAATCGGCTTTTTGGTATCGGCATGGAAAACACGGCCTTGCGCATAGGTGCTATTCACTTTGCTGCGCCAGTTCTCTGGCACGTCCAGCTCGTAAAGTTGTATAGTAGCAGCACCGGCCTCTGTCATCTCCTGGCGGGAGTAATAGCCTTTCTTATTATCGGCGGTGATGAAGAGCGAACCTTCGTCAGCGTGCGTGTTCAGGGGATACCCCATGTTTTCGGGTTCACTCCACTTGCTCCTGTTGTCCTGCGTCGTCATAAACACGTCGAGACCGCCCATGCCCAGGTGTCCGTCGCTCACAAAGTAGAGTGTGCTCCCACTCACGTGTATGAATGGTGCCATGTCACGACCTCTTGAGTTCACAGGCTCACCCATGTTTTCAGGTTTCTGCCACGAGCCATCCTCGTTCAGACGTGTTACCCAAATATCTTCTTTGCCAATGCCGCCTGGACGTGTAGAGGTAAAGTATAGGGTACGTCCGTCGGCTGACAGGCTAGGTTGGGAATCCCATGCTTTGGAATTCACCACTGACCCCATGTTTTTGGGTTTGCTCCACTCATCCCCGCTTCTGAAAGAGATGTACAGATCACAATCGCCTTGGCTGTCGGAACGGTTGCAGGAGGTAAACACAAGCGTTTTGCCGTCACCGGAAATGGTCGCTGCTCCTTCGTTTGCAGTGGTATTGATGGCAGGAGAAATAGAGCTGGGTGGGCTCCACTTCTTGTCGCGGTACTGGCTCACAAATATGTTTTCGTCCTGGTCAGGGCGATGGCCTAGTCGTGCCGTAAAAATCAGGTGACGCTGGTCAGCGGTGGTGGAGGGAAAATACTGCAGCTCGAAGCGATTGACATCTTCAGGTAGCCTGACCGGGTTAAAGCTGACTGGCTTCTTCATGGCCTCCGCAGCAAAGTCAGCGGACTGGATCTGCTGACGGGCAAAGTCGGCCATACGTCCATTACGCGGCTTACCACGCAGGAAAAGCTCGAAATATTTGCGGGCGTTTTCGTAGTCACCCCGTTCGAAGTAGAGGTCAGCCAGGTCAAAGTAACTGTTCATCAACCCGGCGTTAAATGGCTTGAGCGCCAGGCCCTTCTGCAGGTTTTCGAAAACCTCTGGCTTATTGCCCATGGCCCGGTGCAGATGCGCAATTTTCAGGTAAGCATCTGCGTATTTTGGGTCACGCTCTATGGCCTCGTCGAGGTAGGAAAGCGCCTTGTTAAAATCACGTGCCTGTGCGGCTTCTTCTGCTTTGTAGTAAAGAGTTACTGCTTTCCTGGAATTGGAGGCCGGTCTGCCCTGTGCCAGACAGGAGGTCGCTATACTAATTGTAATCAGAGTCAGAAGAAGCAGCGGCTTAAGCATAGCTTTTTACGGAATATCCATGTACTTGTGTGTCTGCAAAGACACACGCCATTGGGGGTTGTTTTTAACGTATTCGACAATAAGTGGCATCAATTGCCCGGCTTTGCTCCACTCTGGCTGCAGGTATAACTTACAGTCAGCTCCTACCCTTGCCGCGTGCTCTTCGGCCCATGCAAAATCCGATTTGTTAAATATAATGACTTTTAGCTCATCTGCAAAAGGATATACAGAAGCATCAGGCGCCTTGAACTTCTTAGGAGACAAACACACCCAGTCCCAGTAACCGCTCAAAGGATAAGCCCCGGAGGTTTCGATCATAGTGCGTATACCTGCTTCCTGCAATCCGGCTGTTAGCGGGTTGAGGTTATAAAGCAGCGGTTCGCCGCCTGTTACTACGACGGTTTTACCCGGAAAGGTTTTAGCGGTCGTCACAATTTCCCCTACAGGAGTGAGTGGATGTTGTTCGGCGTCCCAGCTCTCTTTTACATCGCACCAGTGACAGCCCACATCACAGCCACCAAGCCTGATAAAGTAAGCTGCCGTGCCGGTGTTGCCACCTTCGCCCTGTATCGTATAAAATGCCTCCATCAGCGGAAGTTCACTGCCGTCTTTGGGCACTGAATGAATGGAGGCGGTTTTGTATGCTTTTGTCGTTTCCAAATCTGTATTCCAATGGCTATACCTGAAATATCAGGTACAAGCCTTCATTAAATAATGGTGCGGCTTTACCTGTGATAATTATAAGCCCGCACCGAACTTGCAAAGTTAGTCAAAAAAGCAACAAGGTAGAGCGCAACTTATGTTCCGTTATACCTGAGCAGATTATAAGTTCGGGTAATCAAATGATTTCAGGTATGCGTACTGGCCCGAGACAGTCCGAATCGTGCACAACGGTAATCCTGTCAGGATCTTTATATTGAACCCCTTCCCCAAGGATTTTCAGGATTAGCAATGTCGGAGGAAAACGTGCAGACCTCACAGTGTCTTTCAGACCTGTGAGTGTCTCGTGAACTACGAAGCATCATAAGTTACCATTGTTGTTAGATGTTATCCAGCACAAAAATTAGCGCTAGTACGATAAATTTAGAATTCGCAGGTATAGGTATAGCAAGGCAGCTGGCACAGACACTCACAGGTCTGAAAGACACTGTGAGGTCTTCGAAGGAACTCATTTAAAAAAAAAGCCCCTTCCTGTATTCAGGAAGGGGCCTTGGAAAATTTAGGGAGTGCAATAAGACTTAGGCGTATACCTCTTTTCTTGCAGCTCTCAAAGTATTTTTCAGCAACATGGCGATGGTCAGCGGCCCTACACCACCTGGCACGGGTGTGATATAGCTACACTTAGGAGCCACATTATCGAAATCAACATCTCCACGCAGCCTGTAGCCTGATTTACGGGAAGTGTCGGGTACGCGGGTAGTGCCCACGTCGATCACCACAGCACCTTCTTTCACCATGTCGGCGGTTACCAGACCTGGCAGCCCCACAGCCGCGATGATGATATCCGCCTGGCGGGTATAGTAAGGCAGGTCAACTGTGTTGCGGTGGCAAAGTGTTACGGTAGCGTTGCCCGGGTAAGCGGCTTTGGCCATCAGGATGCTCATAGGCGAACCTACAATGTTGCTGCGGCCAATCACCACACAGTGCTTTCCGTTCGTTTCGATGCCGTAGCGTTCGATGAGTTGCAGAATGCCGTAAGGAGTGGCTGGCAGGAAAGACGTCAGGCCAGCAACCATACGGCCTACGTTAGCCGGATGGAAACCATCCACATCTTTCTTAGGATCAACCGCCTCCAGCACTTTTTGCGTGTTAATATGCTTGGGTAGTGGCAGCTGTACAATAAAACCGTCCACTTCCTCGCTCTCGTTCAGCTCCTGTATCTTGTTGAGCAATTCTTCTTCGGTCACATCATCTTCGTAACGCACCAGCGTAGAACCAAAACCTACTTTTTCGCAGGCCAGCACTTTGTTGTTCACATACGTGACAGAGCCGCCGTCATTGCCTACCAGTATCGCCGCCAGATGCGGCACCTTGCCTCCATTGGCTTTAATTTCGGCAACTTCAGCTGCAATTTCTTGCTGAATGGCTTCGGATGTTTTTTTACCGTCGAGCAGAATCATGTTTTTAATTAAAAGTTATGAGTTAAGAGTTCTGTGTTGATGTATAGGGCCAGGGGCTTTGACACGAAGCCCTCGCCAGGCAACTATAAGCGACAAGCCCCGACGCGCAGGGGCACGTCGGGGCTTGGTATTGTTAGTCGAGTTTAAGCACGGCTAAGAAGGCTTCTTGCGGGATTTCCACGTTACCTACCTGGCGCATGCGTTTCTTACCTTTCTTCTGTTTCTCGAGGAGCTTGCGCTTACGCGAAATGTCACCGCCGTAGCACTTGGCCAGTACGTTCTTGCGCAGGGCCTTCACGGTTTCACGGGCGATGATTTTCTGCCCGATTGCCGCCTGAATGGCGATCTCGAACATCTGACGTGGCAGCAGCTCACGGAGCTTCTCGCAGAGGCGCTTGCCCCAGTCGTAGGCTTTCTCGCGGTGAACGATGGCTGACAAGGCATCCACAGGTTCACCATTTAGCATTACGTCCAGCTTCACCATATTCGACTGACGGAAACCAATCAGTTCGTAGTCCAACGAGGCGTAACCACGGGAAATAGTCTTAAGCTTATCAAAAAAGTCGAATACAATCTCTGCCAGCGGCATTTCAAAGGAAAGCTCTACCCGGTCACTGGTGAGGTAAGTCTGGTTCTTCAGGATACCGCGCTTCTCCATACACAGCGTGATGATGGGCCCCACGTACTCTGCCTTAGAGATAATCTGCGCCTTGATAAAAGGCTCCTCAATGTGGTCGATGTAGTTCGGTTCTGGCATCTCAGAAGGTGCACTTACTTTAAGCAGCTCACCTTTGGTAGTATGCACATGAAACTGTACCGACGGCACCGTGGTAATCACGGTCATGTCGAACTCTCGCTCCAGACGCTCCTGCACGATTTCCATGTGCAGCATACCGAGGAAGCCGCAACGGAAACCGAATCCAAGAGCCGCTGATGTTTCCGGCTCCCAAACAAGCGAAGCATCATTCAACTGCAGCTTCTCCATGGAGGCACGCAATTCTTCATACTCGCTGGTTTCTACCGGGTAGATACCGGCAAATACCATGGGCTTCACGTCTTCGAAACCCTGTATACCTACAGCAGGACGATCCACGTGTGTGATTGTATCCCCTACCTTTACTTCTTTAGCGTTCTTTATACCTGATATCAGGTAGCCCACGTTACCGGCAGCCATTTCCTTGCGAGGCTCCTGGTTAAGTTTGAGCACGCCAATCTCATCCGCTTCGTAGGTCTTGCCGGTGTTAATGAACTTAACCTTCTCCCCTTTTTTCAAGGTACCGTTGTAGATACGGAAGTACACCTCGATACCTCTGTATGAGTTGAATACGGAGTCAAAGATCAAGGCCTGGAGCGGAGCGGCAGGGTCGCCCTTTGGTGCAGGAACCCGGTCACAGATAGCGTTCAGTATTTCTTCTATACCTATACCTGCTTTACCGGAGGCATGGATAATGTCTTCTCTGTCGCAGCCGATCAGATCGATGATCTGGTCACTCACCTCTTCTGGCATGGCGTGCGGCAGGTCAATCTTGTTCAGTACCGGGATGATTTCCAGGTCAGAACCGATGGCCAGGTAGAGGTTCGAAATAGTCTGGGCCTCTATACCTTGCGAAGAATCCACGATCAGCAGCGCACCCTCACAGGCAGCAATAGAACGGGACACTTCATAAGAGAAGTCGACGTGGCCTGGCGTATCGATCAGGTTCAACACGTAGTCCTCTCCTTTATAATGGTAATTCATCTGGATGGCGTGACTCTTAATAGTAATGCCGCGCTCACGCTCCAGATCCATGTTATCGAGCAGCTGGTTTTGCATTTCACGCTCTGCAACCGTAGAAGTAAATTCCAGCAGGCGGTCAGCCAGCGTGCTTTTACCGTGGTCGATGTGAGCGATGATGCAGAAATTGCGAATGTTCTTCATAAATAGTTCTTACGAAAAACAAAGTTAAGAAGAATGTAGGTTTGTTGCTGTATTCCGGCCTAAATCATTTTATGATTGGCCTCTTTGCCGTCCCCTCCTTATTATTCTGCCAACACACATGGAATTTAGCATATAAGTTTTATAACTTTAGAATCTTTTTGCAAACCGAAATCAGATACTGTATGCCAGAACAGACTTCCAGCGCCGATAAGATTGCCGCTATGGAGCGTGAGATTCAACTTCTGAAGGAGAAATGTGAGTTCCTGGAGAAGGTCATCCACGAAGTGCCTGCCAATATCTACATCTCCAACCTGGACCTGGGGGTAGTCTGGTGCAATCGCGCCAATGAGGAAAGCCTTGGCTATACCTTGGCTGAGATACTGGAAATGGGTGGCATGAAGTACATAGAGACCATTGTGCACCCGGACGACCAGCAAATCCCTGAAGACAGCATCACCCATTACCAGCAGTTCAACGGGGCTGAATTCGGAGGCTTGTTCCGGGCAAAACACAAAGAGGAAGACCAGTACAAATGGTTTGTAGGCTGGGCCAAGGCTTTCAGCAAAAACCAGCAGGGAGAGGTTAAGGAGGTGGTCTGTGTGGATGTAGACCTGAGCCCTGCCATGAATACGGAAGCTCAGTTGGTACAGGCACTCAAGGAGAAGCTGAAGCAAAAAAGGAGCCGGGTAGTGAGGAGTTTGCGAAAGCGCGAAATCGAGATTCTCGAACTGATCTGCAAGGGGTGCAGCACCAAGGAGATCGCCGAGCAACTATTTATCAGCCCGAACACCGTGAGTACCCACCGCAAGAGCATCCAAAAGAAACTCCGCACTACCAATGTGGCTGACCTGGTGTCGCTTGGAAAAGAGGCGGGACTAGGCTAAACTACAGCGTTTCCTCATACTTTCACGAGTCCTTTGCCTGCTAAACCCCTTCCCTAGAGGCTCGCATAATCGCCCGCTCTTGCCAGCGTATACCTGCTCCTTGGTATTTTCTTGCTTCTAAGGCTATCCATACCGTATATCCCAGTACGGCTTTGGCGATGGTTGCGCTGTTTCCTGGCTTTTCTGAATCAGGCCCTGCCTGTCAATCCTGCGTAAAAATGACTATATTCGCATCAAATTTGAAAAAAATCCTTGTTAGTAAATTATGCAACTTACTAAAGTAGAACCATATAAGCCGGTGAACCACATCCGGATCGTGACGGCTGCCTCCTTGTTTGACGGGCACGACGCTTCGATCAACATCATGCGCCGCATCATCCAGGCATCTGGCGCCGAGGTGATTCACCTGGGCCACAACCGCTCTGTACAGGAGATCGTGGATTGCGCGGTGCAGGAAGACGCACAAGCCATCGCCATCACCTCCTACCAGGGCGGTCACCTGGAGTATTTCAAATACATGTACGACCTGCTCAACGAGCGTGGCTGCGGCCATATCCGCATCTTCGGCGGTGGCGGCGGGGTGATCCTGCCGACTGAGATCGAGGAACTGCATGAATACGGCATTGCCCGCATCTACTCCCCGGACGACGGTCGCGCCATGGGGCTGCAGGGTATGATCAACGACATGCTGGAGAAGTGCGACTTCCCGACAGGCAAAGACCTGAACGGAGAAGCGAAGCACCTGCGTGACAAAGACCCGAAAGCCATCGCCCGGCTGATCTCGGCTGCTGAGAACTTCCCGGAGGAAGCCCGCAGCATTCTGAACGAAGTAAGAGAGCAGGCCAAAGAAGTGAAAACACCAGTGCTCGGTATAACCGGTACGGGTGGTGCCGGTAAATCATCATTGGTGGACGAACTGGTGCGCCGTTTCCTGCTCGACTTCCCGGAGAAGAAGATCGCTATTATTTCGGTGGACCCATCGAAGCGCAAGACCGGTGGTGCCCTGTTGGGCGACCGTATCCGTATGAACTCGATCTCGAACGAGCGGGTATACATGCGCTCCCTGGCCACACGCCAGAGCAACCTGGCCCTGAGCAAGTATGTGCAGGACGCGGTAGACATCGTGAAAGCGGCCGATTTTGACATGATCATCCTGGAGACATCTGGTATAGGCCAGTCTGACACGGAGATCATCGAGCACTCCGATATGAGCCTGTATGTGATGACGCCGGAGTACGGTGCCGCCACGCAGCTCGAGAAGATCGATATGCTTGACTTTGCCGACGTGATCGCCCTGAACAAATTTGACAAGCGCGGTGCCCTCGACGCCCTGCGTGACGTGAAGAAACAGTATAAGCGCAACCACCAGTTGTGGGACGTAAGCGACGACGAGATACCGGTGTTCGGCACCATCGCTTCGCAGTTCAACGACCCGGGCATGAACCAGCTCTACCGTGCCGTTATGGCCAAGCTGTCGGAGAAAACAGGCGTTGAGTTCGACTCCAACCTGCAGACTTCAAAGGAAATGTCGGAGAAGGTGTTCATCATCCCTCCTGCCCGCACCCGCTACCTTTCTGAGATCTCTGAGACCATCCGCAACTACGACAAGTGGACGAAGGATCAGGCCGAAGTAGCGCAGAAGCTTTACGGCATCAAGAAATCAATTGAGGCGGTGCAGGGGATTGAGGTGGAAGACAAGGACCGTCTGATCAAGCAGCTCGAGCAGGCTTATGCCGAAGTAGAGCTGAGCCTGGACGGACAGAACAAGAAGATACTTGAGAACTGGAAAGACAAGGTTCAAGCCTACAAGAACGAGTTCTATGTGTTCAAGGTGCGTGACAAAGAACTAAAGATCAAGACGCATACTGAATCGCTCTCGCACCTGCAAATACCAAAGGTTTCTACTCCGCGCTACGAGGCCTGGGGTGATTTGCTCAAGTGGAACCTGCAGGAGAACGTGCCGGGTGAGTTCCCTTATACAGCGGGTGTTTTCCCGTTCAAGCGCGAAGGCGAAGACCCAACCCGTATGTTTGCGGGCGAAGGCGGTCCGGAGCGTACCAACCGTCGCTTCCACTACGTGAGCCTGGGCATGCCAGCAAAGCGCCTCTCCACGGCTTTCGACTCGGTGACGCTTTACGGTGAAGACCCGGACTTCAGACCAGACATCTACGGCAAGATCGGTAACTCCGGCGTGAGCATCTGCTGCCTGGATGATGCCAAGAAACTGTACTCCGGCTTCAACCTGGCCGACCCGATGACCTCGGTTTCGATGACCATCAATGGTCCTGCTGCGATTCTGACTGGCTTCTTTATGAATGCCGCCATCGACCAGCAGTGTGAACTGTACATCAAAGAGAACGGTCTCGAAGAAGAAATCAACCAGAAGATCGACGCCATCTACAAAGAGAAAGGCACGGAGCGTCCACGTTATCAGGGCGAACTGCCAAAGGGCAACGACGGCCTTGGCCTGATGCTATTGGGCGTAACCGGTGACCAGGTGCTACCGGCTGAGGTATACGAGCCGATAAAGGCACGCACTTTGGCTTCTGTACGTGGCACCGTGCAGGCGGATATCCTGAAAGAAGACCAGGCGCAAAATACCTGTATCTTCTCCACGGAATTCTCACTGCGATTGATGGGTGACGTGCAGGCCTACTTCATCGACAAGAACGTACGCAACTTCTACTCGGTGTCTATCTCCGGCTATCACATCGCGGAGGCAGGTGCCAACCCGATTTCGCAGCTGGCCTTCACGTTGGCCAATGGCTTTACGTTTGTGGAATACTATGTGAGCCGCGGTATGGACATCAACAAGTTTGCGCCAAACCTGAGCTTCTTCTTCTCAAACGGTATCGATCCGGAATATGCGGTGATTGGTCGTGTGGCCCGAAGAATCTGGGCGAAGGCGATGAAGCACAAGTATAATGCTGATGCTCGTTCGCAGATGCTGAAGTACCACATCCAGACCTCTGGCCGTTCACTGCACGCGCAGGAGATCGACTTTAACGACATCCGCACCACGCTGCAGGCACTGTATGCAATTTACGACAACTGTAACTCACTGCACACGAACGCTTACGACGAGGCGATCACGACCCCAACAGAAGCATCTGTTCGTCGTGCCATGGCCATCCAGCTGATCATCAACCGTGAGCTGGGTCTGGCCAAGAACGAGAACCCGCTGCAGGGCTCGTTCATTATCGAAGAATTGACTGACCTGGTAGAAGAGGCTGTACTGGCCGAATTTGACCGCATCACGGAACGTGGCGGTGTATTGGGTGCCATGGAGACAATGTACCAGCGCGGTAAGATTCAGGAGGAAAGCCTGTACTACGAGACACTGAAGCACACCGGAGAGTACCCGATCATCGGCGTGAACACCTTCCTTTCTTCCACAGGTTCGCCAACGGTGCTGCCTACAGAAGTAATTCGCGCAACGGAAGACGAAAAGCAATACCAGATCTCGATGCTGCAAAGCTTGCACCAGCGCAATGCCGATAAGTCAGAAGAAATGCTGAAACGCATCCAGCAGGTGGCGATCAACAACGGGAACATCTTTGAGGAGATGATGGAGACCGTGAAGTACTGCTCACTGGGTCAGATTACCAACGCCCTGTTTGAGGTCGGCGGACAGTACCGCAGAAATATGTAAGTTTTGATAAAATATGCCGCAAGCAGGCGGCGTTATTAAAAGCAAAGGCCGGGCATTTGCCCGGCCTTCTTTTTTGTATCTGCTGGCAGTCAGCACCTTGACAACATATTGCAGCTTTGAGAGGTATAAAGCAACATAAATAAATCGCACCATGAAAACCAAAAATAAAAATAAAGACATTGAGGATTTCCCGTTCGTGCTGGTTGGCTCGGCACTCGTGTTCCTGGGCCTGGCAGCTTACGTATACTTGAGCACCAGGATCGAGGAAGAAGAGATCGACTTTGACCTTTGGGAAGAAAACATCAGCGATTATGCCTGATAGAGTACAGGTATGAGCACCTTTTTTAAGAAAGCAAAAAGCCAGTTCGCTATACCTTAGCAGGTTGCGAACTGGCTTTTTTTGACTTAATCTTATACCTAAAGCGAGAAGTTACCGGAAGCTTCCGGTTGAAACGTCACCTTTTCAATTTTATAGTTGATCGTGCCTGATGGAACAGGCCACTCTACCTCGTCTCCTTCTTTACAGCCAATAATGGCTGTACCTACCGGAGCGAGAATGGAAATTTTACGGGTGTTCACGTCGGCATCCTTCGGGTACACCAGCGTAATCTCCATTTCCTTGCCGCTCTTCAAGTCCTTTAATAAAACACTTGAATTCATCGTCACGACTTCTGCTGGAATCTCCTCCGAAGCAACCCGCCTGGCCCGCTTCAGTTCTTCACCAAGCTTAGCAATGTTTGGCTGCATGCCTGCACCCTGTCTTTGCTGCTGCACCAGATCAACCAGGCGCTTGTAATCCTGCTCGGTCAGATAGATTAAGTTATCCATATCAATTAAGTACGTAGTTTTTGCTGATAGAACTGGGGGAAGGCTTCTTCGGAAAATAAATGTCCTTGAAACTCTTCGTCTGCCCCTGCTCCACACGCCTGAATATTTTATCCGGCGTGATATCCTGCAGGGATGCAAAGCCGCAGGCCTCCATCACTTCGATGGTTGACTTGATGGTATTGCCATGGAAGTTGGCCACACGCACCCGCTTATCTGCTACGTCCAGCCCCTTGTACAGGTTCTTATCCTGTGTGGCTATACCTACCGGGCAGCGGCCGGAGTCACACTGTAAGGCCTGTATACAGCCCAGCGCGAACATCATACCCCTTGCACTGTAGCATATGTCAGCACCCAGCGAAATAGCCTTGATGATGTCCACCCCGGTGATGATCTTACCCGCCGCTATCAGTTTAATCTCGTCACGCAGCCCGTAGAGTTCCAGCATGTGCTGCACGTAGGCCAGGGCGTCGTAAAGCGGCATACCCAGGCTATCGGTAAACTCAAGTGGTGCGGCACCTGTACCGCCCTCAGCCCCGTCTATCGTGATGAAGTCCGGGTAGATGCGGTTGTGCTTCATTTCCTGGCAGAGGCGCTCAAACTCCTGCTTGTTACCAATGCACAGCTTGATACCGATCGGCTTGCCGTCTGAAAGCACGCGCAATTTGTCTATGTACAGCAGCATGGTAAACTGGTCATTGAAAGCTGAGTGTGCCGGAGGCGAAGCAACTGTGGTATAGGGCTCCACCTTGCGTATAGCTGCGATCTCCGGTGTATTCTTGGCAGCCGGCAGTATACCACCGTGCCCTGGCTTGGCTCCCTGTGACAACTTGATCTCCACCATCTTGATGTGCGGATGCGCTACCTGCTCTTTGAATAGCTTTTCAGAGAAGTTGCCGTCTTTGTCGCGGCAGCCAAAGTAGCCCGTACCGATCTGCCAGATCAGGTCGCCGCCACCTTCTAGGTGGAAAGGACTCACGCCCCCCTCACCGGTATTGTGCGCAAAGCCGCCCAGTTTGGCACCCGCACTCAGAGCAGTCACAGCTGTTTTACTCAGAGAGCCATAACTCATGGCTGAGATATTGTAAATGCTGGCGCTATAAGGCTGCTTACACCGGCTGCCTCCTACTGTCACGCGCAGGTCCTTGGCCTGTACGTGCACAGGGAACATGGTATGGGCAATCCACTCGAAGCCCGGCTCCTGGCTGTTGGCCTGCATACCGAACGGTACCGTCTCGCGCACGTTCTTCGCGCGCTGGTACACGATGGAGCGCTGGCGTCGGCTGAATGGCTTGCCATCCAGGTCGGACTCAAAGAAGTATTGACGTAGCTCCGGTCGGATGCTCTCGAAGAAATAGCGCAGATAGCCTACCAGCGGGTAGTTGCGCAGAATGGAGTGCCTGCCCTGCCGAACGTTGCGCAGGTATAGCAGGTGCAAGGGCACAATGACTAAGAGAAGCCACAGGTATGGCCGCTCAAAAATCGATAAAAACAGGGTAAACAGATAAGCTGCTATAAAGACGTATCCCAGGGATTGCCTCACACTGACCTTACTTGCCATGTCGTAAAATCTTAGAAAATGAATGAGTGAAAGAAAATTGCTTAACCAGAAATCTGTAATTGCCAGTTATGTTGCGGGGCGCCAGAGCGTAAGCTCCGGCTTACTTGTTAAAGGCCTTGGGAGAGGAAAAAAAGTTAAGGCAATAGCCATTCAGTTCATCACACATTACCACATGATGAGAAGCTGCTACCAGACCTGAACCAGGTATGGTAAGCCAGAAAGAAGGATATTTGCCGGTTGGCCTCATGTCTTTTCGGTTGACAGTGCAAAGTTAATTGAAAGAAAAGAAGAAAACCTAAAAATCATACGCTAATAAGTGGCAGGCTGTTTTTTTTAAGCGCCAATAAGAAGGGGTATATGCTTACTTCATGCTTTTGTACTAAAATACAGTGAATGAGGGTGAAAGATGCACAACCTAAATCACTATATAGCGTTAAAAAATTTAAGTTTAACTCTTCAGGCTATATATCATGATGCGCTTTACGACAATCTCCTCTCTCCTGCTCATCGGCACCACATTTGGCTACCTTATGAAAGGCTGGATGTCGCCCGGGCAATTCCAAATGGACCTTCACGAAGAAGACATTCACTTATATCTCTAAGCTTTCGACTGTTGTTTAGGTAATGAGAAAGCAGGCCTCACGCCTGCTTTCTCTCCTGAATGCATTCCTTTTAGGTTAATCCCCCCTTTAGCCGTACCTTTATCACCGAAAATCAATCCTATCATCTATACCTTTATACATGACACAAAAGGAAAAAATAAGCTACATCATCGGCCGCGACATGGCAGCCAACCTCAAAAAACAGGGTATCGAAATCGAAGCGGATGCTTTTGTAAAAGGCCTGAAAGAGGTGATCGCCGGTGAGCCTTCCTCTCTTTCCCAGCAGGATATCCAGATGGCCATGATGGCGCTACAGCAGGAGATGCAAGAAAAGCAAGGCGCTCAAGGCGGTGAAAACCAGAAAGCCGGTGAAGCTTTTTTAGCGGAAAATAAAAATAAGGAGGGTGTTAAAACACTGCCGAGCGGTCTGCAGTACCAGGTGCTTCAGGAAGGCACCGGCAAGTCACCGGCAGCCTCTGACAAAGTAACGACTCACTACCACGGCACTCTGATCGACGGTACGGTGTTCGACTCAAGCTACGAGCGCGGTCAGCCAGCCACGTTCCCTGTTAACGGTGTAATTGCCGGCTGGACAGAAGCCCTTCAGTTGATGAAGGAAGGTGCTAAATGGAGACTGTTCATTCCGTCCAACCTGGCTTATGGCTCACAGGGCGCCGGCGACGTGATCGGACCAAACACTACACTGATTTTTGATGTGGAGCTGATCTCAGTTCACTAATTTATACCAGCGTAATAAATAAAGAGGTCCGGCCAGGTGATAATCATACCAACCGGACCTCTTTTTATTCGGAGGTCGCTATACCTAGGCCATCTTCAGGTCAGTTTCGGCCATCTCGTGCAGCCAGCGGCGACTTTCTTCCTGGTACAGGAAATGGTGGATGATCATAAAGTTATCTCCATCCATCAGTTCATCCCCGTCTATTTCATTTACCAAACTATTGTAAGCGAACACGGGCATAACAACCGCTACAAAGACATTCTTATTTACAGCACGCAGCACTTCCGGGAATACATACTTGAACACCCACTGTTGGTCTTCTTTTTCAATGGCAAGTCTACTCTGCAGGTTCAGTATCCATTTCTGCGGCTTATACATGAACACCATGTCCATGATGTGTGCGTAGCCCTGTCGCAGTTCGTTGGAGCTAACCTCTCCGTCCCACTTAATATAAAGCGTTTCTTCCTCATGCACGTACTTCAGCCTCAACTGCTCCTGCAGGACACTGCGATGCTGATCCCTTACCGAAAAATGTCTGCCAAAAGCATGGGCACCCATCAAATTGTCTGTGTACATGGTACGTATCAGTTTATGCGGCTTATGGCCATCAGGTAGAAGATATTTAAACTAAACATAGTCAACTAAAGAAGAGCGACTTGGATTCTGTATAAACAAAGATGTAATATTTATATATTAATAACAAGAAATAGTTAAATATTTTATTGGTTTCATATAGTTAACAAACTTAACTGGCTTACTGACAAGTTTCTAAGCTGCTAAAAATTTTTTCTTTAACTTATGTCAGTTTCCGAAACAAAAGCCCTTAAGCAAACAATTTACCCCGGCAGACGTTCTAAACTCATTTAATGCATTCACCAAAAAAGATATACTCCTATGGCAAACACCCCAAATGAAGGCAAAAAATTTCTGGAAAGCGTGCACCAGTTTTTCGATCACGCTGCCAGTTATTCAAAGCTTGACCCTGGTATTCTGGCACAGATCAAGACCTGCAACAGTGTATATAAAGTGTCTTTTCCGGTTGAGATCGATGGCCGTGTAGAAGTGATCGAAGGCATCAGAGTGCAGCATAGCCACCACAAACTTCCGTCCAAAGGGGGTATCAGATTCAGCATGCAGGTAGATGAGGATGAGGTGAAGGCACTTGCAACGCTGATGACGTTTAAATGCGCGGTGGTAGATGTGCCTTTTGGGGGTGCCAAGGGTGGCGTAAAGATTAACCCACGCACCAGTTCTGTCAAAACACTCGAAAAAGTAACGCGCCGTTACGCAGCTGAACTTATCAAGAAAAACCTGATTGGGCCAGGTATGGACGTACCAGCTCCTGACTACGGCACAGGCAGCCGCGAAATGGCCTGGATTGCAGACACGTATCAGGCACTCAAGTATGGCGAAACTAATGCGCTGGGTTGTGTAACGGGTAAGCCTGTAGGCCAGGGCGGTATCCGGGGCCGTGCAGAAGCTACCGGTCTGGGGGTATTCTATGGCATACGCGAAGCTCTGAGTGACACGGAATACATGAAAAAGGCAGGTATAGAAGGCAATACCATGGAGGGCAAGCGTGTTATTGTGCAGGGTCTGGGCAATGTAGGCTACAATGCCGCTCACTTCTGTCAGCAGGACGGTGCCATCATCATAGGTATAGCAGAGCGCGAAGGCGGTATCTATAACTCCAATGGCATCGATGTGGCGGAGGCTTTCAAGCATCGCAGTGAAACAGGTTCTATCCTGGATTTCGGGCAGTGCAAGAACTTTGAAAACTCAGTGGAACTGCTGGAAGAAGAGTGTGACATTCTGATCCCGGCCGCTCTGGAAAACCAGATACATGCCGGCAACGCAGCCCGCATCAAAGCAAAAATAGTTGCGGAAGGTGCCAATGGTCCTGTCACCCGTGATGCTGAAAAGATTTTGCTCGAGAAAGGAATCATCATTATACCTGACCTCTACATAAATGCAGGCGGTGTGACCGTATCCTATTTCGAATGGCTAAAAAACCTGTCAAATGTACGTTTTGGACGTATGGGCAAGCGTGCCGAGGAAGCCAGCCATAGACGCCTCGTTAATGCGATTGAGAGCGCTTCCGGTAAAAGCTTGACCACCCATGAGCGTACTATGCTTATACAGGGTTCTGACGAGATCAGCCTGGTGCGCTCCGGTCTGGAGGACACCATGATCAACGCTTATCACGAGATCAGGGGCGTCATGAACAAAAAGGACATACATGATATGCGTGCAGCTGCTTTCCTGACTGCCATCGAAAAGATAGGGGTGAGTTATGAAGCGCTTGGCATTTTCCCTTGATGGGTAAGTGAACCAGCAGGAAGGGTCAGGATTTTGCTACCATGGCAAGGTCCTGACCTTTTTGCATGTACAGCAGCCAGTCCATTGCCTCAGCCTTGTCAGTGAAATAGTTGAAGTGAATAAAATCGTGCACCGGTAACAGCTGAGAGGCAATGTAGTTGTTGACAAGTGCCTTAAAGTGGCCTTCTGAAAAGATAACTGCCGCGTAAATATCCTCCCCGATAATATCCGATACCTGTGGGTAATACTCACGGCTCAGCCAGACCTCCTGCTCGGCATCAAAAGGCCCAATGCGTGACATGTCAGTACTGTAATAGCAGATCTTAGGGCTGGTTTTCACAAACTGCAGCACCTGCCAGTATAAGTTTCTGAACTGATCTGTATCTGGCTTCAATTTCCAGCTAATGGATAGCACACCTGCTTCCTTCAGATAGGTAACAAGAGCATAGGACGAATCACTGATGACCATATGGCAAACCGCTTGGTTTCTGGTGTTTATATTCGAAATATAGTATAAATTTTATTTTTGCGCAAATACTGGCTGGCAAAAGTTAAAAAACCAATCCAATTGAATACCAGACTTCTGAACAGAAAACAGTCCAATACTAGACACCTATTGTTTAAGATCAAATTATTGTAAACTTATCACAATTTTGGGGTACAAGCGATTAGATAAACTATATAAGCTTCCCCGTAAGCAAAGTAAAAGGCCGGCTCTTGATGAAAGAGCCGGCCTTTTACTTTATTTAAACGGTCGCTATTGCAGCTTCAGCCATTTCGTATAGATCTTCTGTTGCACTGCGGTTGGTTTTTCTACACGCTCAAAACGGTAGCGTACGCTCTTATCTGCCACAATCGGAATCTGCAACTCCAGCAGCTTACCGTCGCGCACAACGGTTACCGATACTTTGTCACCGATCGTGCGCCCGCTGATCAGGGGAGAAATGTCGCTTTCTACTCTGTAGCCGTCAATAGCGATGAGCTCGTCATTCACGTTCAGGCCTCCCTCCCAGGTGCTGCTGCCACGGGCTACAGTTTTTACGATGGTGCGTCCATTCTCCACTGCCGTGCCGGCTCCCCAGTTCAGGTTGAGCACGCCTTCGTTCTGGTTAACGAGCCGCAGCCCGGCGGCTTCGAAATAGCGGTTGTAGTCCGGCGTCTCTGTGCCGTGCACGTAGCTCTGGAAGAAATCGTCCAGCTTGCGACCGGCGAAACGCTCCAGCGCCTCCTTGAACTCCTGCTCTGTAAAGCCACGGTTCAGCTTCTTGTAGTAACGGTCATACATGTAGCGCATCACGTCATCCAGGCTTTTATCGCCTTTGGTGTTCTTCATGATCTCCATGTTCAGCAGGTGCCCGAGTACGCCGCCTTTGGTATAATAGGACACTTCGGCATTGTTTGTGTTCTCGTTGCGGCGATAGTACTTGATCCAGGCATCGAAGCTGGACTCAGCTACCGTCTGCACCTGGTTGCCTGGCGTGTTCTCCACTGAGTTGATACTGCCTGCCACTACATCCAGGTAGCGCTCTGTGCGCATCAGACCGGCTCGCTGGGTGATCAGGTCATCGTAATAGCTCGTGATCCCCTCCGACACCCACAGCAGTCGGGTATAGTTTTCCTTGTCATAATCAAAGGGACCAAGTGGGGCCGGACGCAGGCGCTTCACGTTCCAAAGGTGGAAGTACTCATGCGCTACCAGCGCCATAAAACCGGTATAGCCCTGCTCGGTGCCATAATTCCAGCGGCTTGTCTGCAAGGTGGTCGAGTTCAGGTGCTCCAGTCCGCCGCCGCCGCGGTGCAGGTTGTGCACAATGAAAACATAGCGGTCAACAGGCAGCTCGCCCATCAGACTGATGCATTCTTCCACTACCTTTTTCATGTCAGCCAACAGGCGCTCAGGCTGGTAGTTACCTTCCCCGTACATGGCTATTTCGTGGGGCACGCCACCTGCCTCGAATCGAAGCACTTCGTGGTTGCCGATCTCCAGCGGAGAGTCGGCCAGGATGTCGTAGTCAGGGAAGGTATAAGTAAAGTTGCCTGTGCTTTTGAGGCCGGTAGACACCGTCTTCCAGTCCTTGAAAGGCTGTATCACCAATGTGCCCTGCTGCTTCTGATAGCCCTCCGGATACATAAATATACTTGTACCGTTCACATAGCCATGCGAAGCGTCCAGGAAGCTGGTGCGCACGCTCATCTCGTAGGCGTATACCTTGTAGCGCACTCGCACGGCCTCAGCCTTGTTGCTATATACACGCCAGGTGTTCTTGTCCACCTTCTCGTGGCGCAGCGCTTTGCCTGATTTGTCAGTGGCATGAAAGCCTTCCACATTCTTCGCGAACTCGCGTACCAGGTATGAGCCGGGAGCCCATACGGGCATTTTATAGTCAATGTAGTTTTGCCGGGCACCGCTCAACTCCACTTCTACCTCAAAATAGTGGGTATGCGGCTCCGACATCGACAAGGTATAGCGCAGGTCAGCAGCCAATGTCGACAGGGTGGTTAGGAAAAAGAAACAGAAGGATAAGAAAAGGTAAAGAATAGGTTGTTTAGGATGAAACATGCGGAATAGATGGGTTGATGATTTAAAAGCTTTCCGGCATTTTACGATAAAAAGCCTGCTTTTCAAAATCCGCAAGGTTCAGGTATAGCGTAATCCTGGTGCTCATGCACACTCTGACTGGCGGTGATCCAGCCAGTTGATCGCATCCTGCATATCACAAAAGGTGTTTATGATGATAAAGGAATTATAGCTCTTCAGCCCCAGCAGGCCGGATTCTTTGATCATGTCATGGTAGCAATTTTCGTCCACTACCAGCGCTACATGATTCCCCGTGCCCAAGTGCATCATGATCTGGGGAAAAAGCTGCACCTGTAACCAGGTTTCCTCCTCCTCACTGAGCTTACCGATATTGCGCAGATCGAACAGCCACTGCTTCACATGATGCTTCATAGCAAAACGAAAGGCCTCCAGCAACCCTTCTCTGAACTCATCTGCCTGCATTGTCCGGTTGTACTGTACCATCAACCGATCTGCCACATAGTCTACTGCACAGGTGTCCGACTTAAACAATTCCATCCTATCAAGTTTTAAATCATCTGCAAAATCATAAATTTTATACTAAAATATAACACTATTATACCATATTAATTTCATTGTGCTGATAATTTATATGAACAGACATAATACTCTGACGAATGGCCCTGAAAAGCCTGTTAAAAATGTCGAGGGTAAGTTTTCCGGGTATAGCAAATCAGGGGTTTTCTGAATTCGCTGGCTGGTAGCAGACAGACTGGCACGATATTTCCATAGTTATTGTTACTAAACCTAAACCCTATCGCTATGAAAAAGATGATTGCCTTAATGCTTGCCCCTGTCGTACTGCTGTTGATATTGTTATCAGCGGGTACCGATCAGGCGGCTTCTCCTGCACAGGAAACGACTTCAGTGCGCTTTGCCAGCCTGAAAACAGATAAAACAGAACCTGCAGCTCAGCAAGCCAACTCGGAAAATCGGGATGCAATGGCTGAGTCCGATACGGATGACGCTGGCCTGAACTGGGTAGATGCCAGTGGCACAATTGTCACGGACTCCCTGATTGCTTATGCTCTGACTTTGATGGGAACGCCTTATGTGTACGGCGGTACAAGCAACAATGGCTTTGACTGCTCTGGTTTTACTTCGCATGTATACCAGGAATTCGGAGTGCCGGTGACACGCTCTTCTACTACACAGTCAGAGGATGGTATACCTGTAACGCGTGACGAGGCCCGCCCGGGTGATTTGGTAGTATTTACGGGTACAAACCCGCAGGTACGCGAACCTGGTCACGTTGGCATAGTAATTTCTGAGCCCGGCGATACAATCAGTTTTGTGCACTCTTCCTCTAATGGCGGCGTAAAGATCAGCCAGGTAGAAGGTACTGGTTATGACAGACGCTTTTTGGGTATCAGGCGTGTGCTATAAGGCATAGGTCAAACATAAATTACCTGTAATTACGTAAGATACACTATATAGCCCGACTGGCATTAGCCGGCCGGGCAAATTTCATCTAAAAGAAATGAATATGGTGCATCCCTACATAGCTAACTCCATCAACGCTACTATACTAATCCTGGCCGGACTAGCCGTTTACTTTCTATCTGCTTCACGGCCGATAGTGGCTCTCGCAGCTCCGATGTTTGGCATCCTGCTGCTGGCTACCACCTACCACCTGAAGCGCCACAACCGCTTTGTATTTCACACCGTTTCTGCCCTTACCTTGCTGGCAGGCTTTCTGCTCATTCTCCGCATCGACCCAGACAACTTCGTGTGGGACAGCAAGCACGTGCTGATCCTGCTAATGGGCATCAGCTGTTTTTTAGCGGTACTGTCTTATGTGGCTTCATTTTTAAGGGAACGTCGGCTGCGCGACAACACGATTTACAAGGACGATCTGTAGGGGAAGATAAGCTATAGGTTTTGGTTTCCTACTCACAGGCATACCTAGGTATAGAAAAAGAAAAAGCGCCTGGTGTAGCCCGTCAAGTTACACCAAGCGCTTTAAGAATCCTTCAAATCTTAACAAGCGGCGCCCTGTTTTGCAGCAGCACCATCACTCAAGACCAAAGGTAATATTTACTGCGCAAGCAGTAGATACTCACTGCTTACTAAGCCAGCTCACCGTTAAGGTGAACACTATTACCAAGGCTTACTAAGACGACTGATGGATTAGACATAGCACCTCCTTTCTCTTTAGTCCGACATAAACCATGCGCCGCTGCTCGTGGCAGTCATACGCAAGGCCGCAGCACTCGCCGCTTAACTGATAGTATAAAGTTAAAATAACGCTGATAAGTTCACAAGGTTCAGCACTTATTTTATCACATTTTCTTTCCGGCGCATACATACTGGCCTGTTAGTTGTATACTATATTTTTAAGTCGCTCAGAATGAACCCGGTGCAAATAAAGAACAGGCTGCGACCAGGTATAGGAATATTTAACACTTGCTATCACTTTACCTTCACATAAACGAAAGCTGCGCTGCCTTACGTAAAAAAATCGACCGGTATCGCCTTTTAGTTGAAAAATGAATTATTTTGTCTATATTTCGTTACTAATCTTATCAAACAAAACCCAAATCATGAAAAAACACCTGCTAACCCTTGTAGCCCTTATGCTCTTTTCCACTGTAGCGTGGGCACAGAAACTTTCTCCTGTTGGCATCTGGACCAATGAAGAAGGCAAAGCTCGCTTTGAGATTTACCAGTCAGGCGATAAACTGTATGGTAAGATCGTGCAACTGAAAGAGCCACTTAGAAATGGCAAGCCGAAACTGGACGATAACAATCCGGACAAAAAAATGCGCAACCGCCCACTGCAAGGCATGGTGTTCATGAAAGACTTCAAGTATGATGGCGATAACAAATGGGATGATGGTACGATCTATGACCCGGAGAGCGGCAAAACGTACTCTTGCTACATGAAGATGAAGGGCAAAGACAAAATGGAAGTAAAAGGCTATATCGGTATTTCACTCATTGGCAGGACACAAAACTGGACCCGTATAGAGTAATCGTTTAGTCAGATCATATAATGCAAAAAAGGTTGGCCCTAAAGCCAACCTTTTCTGTTTTCAACCCTTTACTGCTATATTAAACTATTTTTAGCGCAAAAGGTTTGCTATCATACCTAACAGGCTTAAAATACCTGCAATACTTTGTAGGTCTTGTCACGGAAAACAAACGTTTCACCGCTGGTTTTACCAGCCATCGCCTTATAAAGTGGTGACATACCTGAAATGGCGTAAAACGACTCTCCATCTATTTTCATCTCTCCCAGGCTTACGCCTATAAAGTAGTTCTGCAGTTCCGTCATCACTACCGCTCCAAATGATACTTCCTTATTCTCTTTCGTTGAATTCACCCGTTTAAGAACTCCCATGGTCGTAATCAGTTCGTCAAGTTGACGGGCATACATATCCCGCTGTATCTGACAGGCCTCCCTGAATGATTCAAATTTGTCCTCAATAGCGCCGTGGTGCTCGTTAGCACTTTCCTGTGCCTCGTCCATGGCCTCTTTCGCTGCCTGTATTTGCATGTTTAACAACCTGGTGGACTCCTGCAGCAGTTTTTTCTTCAGTTCAAGTTCTTGTGTTAGCGTCATCATGATATATACATTATCCGGTAAACGATCAGTTTTGGAGGGTGTCAAAATATCTGTGTCTGCTTATAACTCCGATTGACATGGATTGTTTTGAATACGTATAAACAGTAATATTCTGACTCGTAATTGCAATATTAAGCCGATTCCCAGAAGACCTATAACGCAAAAAGCATGTGAATGTTGGGTGCAGTTACTATAAAAATCTCAGCCCAGATAGGGAAGTTTCAGGATTTCATGTAACTTATACCGCACTACTGGTTCTGTGTTGCCGGAATTTACCAGGAATCCCAAAACGCCTCTATTCATGAAACACGCTTTACTTCTTTTGCTATGCCTCTTGATGGTAAGTCTACAGGCCGTTGCCACGCACATAGTAGGCGGCGAACTGGAAATAGAGCATCGTTCAGGCTATACCTACCGCATCACCATGAACCTCTACTTTGACGATGTGAACGGTACACAGGGCGCACGGGACGCATCAGCCAATATCCGGATTTTTGACAAGCTGAACAACCGCTTTATGATGGATGTGCAGCTGCCCCTGCGCAGCGACACCTATGTGAACTATACCGATATAGCCTGCACGATCGGAGAGCTGCGTACACGGCGCATTGTATATTCCCAGGATGTGGTCTTGTCTCCTAATATGTTTAACAGCCCGCAGGGCTACTATATGGCCTGGGAGCGTTGCTGCCGTAACCGCACGATCAATAACATTGTGATGCCGGATGCAGCCGGACAGGTGTTCTACATGGAGTTTCCGCCTGTTACGAGAAATGGCTCTCAGTTCGTCAACTCTTCTCCCCGCCTGTTTCCTCCGCTTAGCGACTATGCTTGCGCAAACGAGCTGTTCTACTACGACTTCAGCGGCACAGATGCTGACGGCGACTCGCTGGTGTATGACATGGTTACCCCACTTAATGGTTTCGCCACTGCAGACCCTACCAATGCAGCTCCTATCGCCAGGCCTGCTCCCTATCCGGAGGTCAAATGGCTGCCCGGTTATAACCGCGAAAACCAGATACAAGGCACCCCTCCTATTATCATTGAAAAGCAAACGGGTAGATTGACAGTACGCCCGGACCGTATTGGCCTCTTTGTATTCGCGGTGCGTGTGCAGGAGTATCGCAATGGCGTGAAGATAGGCGAAGTGCGACGCGACTTCCAGCTCCTCGTGAAAGATTGTCCCCGCAACGAGAGTCCTGCCGTGCAGGCCAGGGTGAACGGCCAAACTACCAATTACAAGCGAGGAGATGTGATCCGGATCAGCCCGGAAGATGCCCGCTGCCTTAACGTGGAATTTACCGATCCGGATCCTAATTCCAGAATTACACTTTACGCGCGTCCTGTGAACTTCAGCAGCGACCTATATACCTTCTCAGGTACTACCAGCGGTGTTGTGAACGGTCCGGGCGGGCAGGAGTCGCTCAATGCGACTGTTTGCTTTGATGAATGCTTTGACACGGAGGGACAGGTCTTTAAGCTCAACCTCATCGTGAAAGACAATGGCTGCAGTCTGCCAAGGCAGGATACATTGCAAGTGAGCTTTGTCATTGATCCTATACCTAATGAACCGCCTTCAATCCAGTTATCAAAACCTGATCGCTTATTCACTGTGATGGAAGGCGATGTGATTGACTTTAACGTGCTCGGATTCGATGCCGACAATGACGAGGTCACTATCTCAGCCAGGGGGCTGAACTTTAATATGAACTCACTGCCAATCAATTTCCAGGGCGGCAGCGGCATTGGGCAGGTGCAGTCGCCCTTCAGTTGGCAAATAGACTGCGAAACGCTCAGGCAGGACACTTATCAGATCGAATTTACGGCGACCTCCATGGTCTGCGGCGAGGAACTGACAAGAACTGAAATCATTGAAGTGCGAACGGACTACCCGAACCAGCCACCGGTACTGACGACTGACAAACAGGTATTGGTGTTTGAGGTAGACCTGAATGAGCCCTTCGAGGCTAATTTTGACGGTACTGACCTGGATGGGCACCTGCTCAGTATGCTGGCACGTGGGGAGAATTTTGACCTAGACAAGATGGGGATGACTTTTACGTCGACAGGCGGACCAGGCGCAGCTACGGGCAAGTTTAACTGGGTAGCGAATTGCGACGCTTTCCAGCAGGGCGTTCTGCGGGTTGATTTTATACTGCAGGAAGATGCCTGCGCACCGTCCCCGCTGCAGCTGATTACGATGGAGTTTAAGGTGAAAGTGCCCGATTACAGGGATTTCACACCGCCCAACATCTTCACGCCAAACGATGACGGCCTGAACGACTTCTTTGAGATACCCGGTATGCCAGCTGACGCTTGCACGAGCACATTTCAGCACATCCGCATCTACAACCGCTGGGGTAAGGAAGTTTTCGCCAGCACGGCGCATAACTTCAAATGGGACGGTAAGGACGTGAACGACGGGGTATATTACTATGTGATCGACTATGGTGCCGATAAATTCAGAGGCTCAGTGACGCTGGTGCGCTAGCCAAGCATGATAGGACAGGTATAGCTTTGCCTGCCGCATTCATTCACTATTTCTTAATTGTGAAACAATGAAGCGATGTTTTCTACTCACAAGCTGTTTGCTGCTGTTGAACGTTCGGGCAATGGCTTCACACATTGTTGGAGGTGAGTTAGAAATGCAACACCTGGAAGGCTATACCTACCGTATTTCTCTGATCCTGTATTTTGATGCCGTAAACGGGAATCCAGAGGCTCTGGACGCAAGTGTATCCGTTCGCATATTTGATAAGCGTCTCAATACTCCCATAAGTGACGTGATTTTGCCCTTGCGCGGTGGAACACCCGTCAACTACACTGATGTTTCCTGTGCCATTGGCGAGCTCCGAACCAGACGCCTGGTTTATTACCAGGACTTGGTATTTTCTCCCAGCACTTTCAATAGTCCGGATGGCTATTACATGACCTGGGAGCGCTGCTGCCGCAACAACATCATCACAAATATTATTAACCCCGAAGGATCAGGGCAAGCATTTTACTTAGAGTTCCCGGCTGTTTCTCTCAACAACACAGCGTTTGTAAACTCGTCGCCCCGGCTATTTCCTCCCTTAAGCGACTATGCCTGCGCAAACGAATTATTCTACTATGATTTTGGGGGCATTGATGATGACGGTGATTCACTGGTCTATGAATTGGTAACGCCCTTGAATGGTTTCACCGGTGGGGGAAGTATCTCCAAACCCATTCCGAGTCCTGCGCCATATCCCGAAGTAATGTGGCGACCCGGATATGACAGCGCCAACCAGATACTTGGTTCACCCCCTTTAAGAATTGATGCACAGACCGGTCGCCTCACTGTTCGTCCGCGTAACGTAGGTTTGTTCGTCTTTAGTGTTCGCATACAGGAGTACCGCAACGGCGTGAAGATAGGTGAAGTACGACGTGACTTTCAACTGCTCGTTAAGGACTGCCCCCGCAATGAATCACCTGTTGTGCTAGCCAAAGCGAAAGCGCAAAAAAGCTATTACAGGCAGGGCGAAATCTTGCGCATCAGGCCCGGCGAGGCCCGCTGTCTCGATGTGGTCTTTACAGATCCTGACCCTAATTCTACACTCACCCTTTTTGCCCAGGCTGTCAATTTCAGTAATAGCATTTATTCATTTTCCGGCACCACTTCTGGCGTTGTTAATAGTACCGTTGCTTCCGATTCGCTACGGGCAACGCTCTGTTTTACTGAGTGTTTTGACACCGCTGGAGAAGTATACAAACTCAACCTGATTGTAAAAGACAATGCCTGCAGTCTGCCGCGACTGGACACCCTGGAGGTCAGTTTCATCATTGATCCTATACCCAACGAGCCTCCCAGCATCGATCTTTCCAGGCCAGACAGGGTTATCGAGGTAATGGAGGGAGATCTGATCGATTTTAATGTACTGGGCTTTGACCCTGACAACGACGAGGTCAGCATCGCAGCTATAGGCAAAAACTTTGATTTGCGGTCTGTGCCCATTGCTTTTGAAAATCGCTCAGGTATAGGGCAGGTATCATCGCCATTCTCCTGGCAAATAGACTGTGCTGCACTCGCTATACCTTCTTACCTGGTAGAGTTCACGGCTACCTCCCTGATCTGTGGTGAGCCTGTCTCCCGCACCGAATTGGTTGAAATCCGAACCGTATACCCCAACCAGGCACCAGTATTCACAACAAATAAAGAGGTGTTGGTATTCGAAGTCGATCTGAATGAGCAATTCGAGGCCTCCTTCCAGGGAGTAGACCTGGACCTGCACCAATTGAGCATGACAGCCTCAGTGGAGGGCTTTCGACTGGAAGACATGGGCATGACTTTTACGTCGACAAGCGGGGCTGGAACGTCAGAAGGTCTCTTTACCTGGCAGGCAAACTGTAGCGTATTTGAGCAGGGCGTTGTGCGCGTTAACTTCCAACTCAAAGAAGATGCCTGTGCACCTTCCCCTGATCAGACCATCACAATGGAATTTAGAGTGCGCGCCTCGGATTATAAGAACTTTTCACCACCCAATATTTTCACACCAAATGGCGATGGTCTGAACGACTTTTTTGAAATACCAGGTATGCCTGCAGACGTGTGCACCAGCACATTTCAGCACATCCGCATCTACAACCGTTGGGGTAAGGAGGTTTTCGCCAGCACGGCGCATAACTTTAAATGGGACGGTAAGAACGTAAACGACGGGGTATATTACTATGTGATCGACTATGGGGTGGATAAATTCAGAGGCTCAGTGACGCTGGTGCGCTAGTGCAATCAGGTCATAAAGAGAATAACCAGGTATAGCGTGAGCCAGAGCGCGCCCAGGAAGTGCCAGTAGGTGTTGAGCATCGAGAGCTGTAGTCGGCGGTATGGGTCGCGGATGAAGATCAGGCTGCGTACGCCATCGCTCGCCATATGGGCAGTCTTGATGAGCAGAAAAGCCAGGAAGATCATACCGCCCAACAGGTGCAGCAGGTGCAGTGCTGTGATCAGGTATAAGTAACTGCCCGAAGCTTTGCCGGTAAAGTAGGCACCGGAGACGGTCAGCTCCCGCCAGCCCAGTATCTGGGCTCCGATGAAGGCCACTCCAAGCAAAAAGGTAATGGCCAGGTAACGCGTCATTTTCCGGAGTTTGTCCTTCTTGTAAATGCGGGGAACTTTGCTGATGGTATAACTGCTGAAAAGCAAAAGCAGCGTGCTGACACTGAAAAACTTAGGAAGAGAGAATTGTTCACTGCCGAAACCACCCGTCCGGACGAAAGCAACAACCAGTACAAAGAACAGCACGCCAATACCAACCATACTCAGGTATAGCAACATCCGTATCGGGTGCAGATGCTCTATTTTGCCAAATGCTGAGCCCTGGCGTGCGTCTACCTTATTCTTTCTATCCTGGTTCATGTCGAGTCATATCCCCCGAGCATTCCCGTCTTATGGCTGCGGGCCTCCTCTTTTCAATTTGGATGAAGGGTAATTTGTCTATTTCTATATACCATCTAGAGGAGTTTATAGTTTTGAAAATGCTTCACAAAAAATAAGATTTCACGGTGTTATTCGCGATCTAAAGTAAGATTGACCAGTGCAAGAAAATATTTAGCCTGTTTTCTTGAAAAAATACCTACACTAAACCTTAACTACCGCTTTACCTTTCTCGGCTGTTTTGCGTTAGCAGGAGTACATGCTACATCAAGCTCCTTTATGACCAAATTTTTACTGACTGTACTTTGCATTTTATCTATTACCGCATCTGCGTGGGCGCAGCAGCACCGTATACCTTATACGGCCAATAACAGCATGCAAGTGAGTCTGGAAGGAGAGCAGAACACCTACGATTATCAGTCCAATAAAATGCTGGTGCGCTACGATCAGAATACCCGTAAACTCGAGTGCCTCTTGCCTATCGAGAACCTGCTTCCGGCTAATGATTCCAGCCCGGTAGCCATGGTGCAGGACATCTTTTTTGCATCCCGCTATCCGGATCTGTACATCGAAATAGAAGCACCGATCGAGCAGATCAATGCCGGCAACCGTAACCGACAGACACTGAACAGTAGAGTCTTTATCAACATACAAGGTATCATCAAAGAGATAGTCATCCCGGTCACCTTTACACCCGATCGTAACATGATCACCTTCAGTACCAGTTTTGAGCTGATGCTGCAGGACCTGCGCCTGCGGGTGCCTGCACGCTATACCTCCAGGCTGACGGGCCGCATGCTGTTCACGATACACAGTGCACGCTGGGCCGACATCAGGAACCGCTAAAAACACATTGCTATGCGCCTATTGCAGGCTGCCCGCCAATTTACGCTGTTGCAGGTACTCCGAAACACCCTCCCTTACCTGCTGATTTTGGCCCTGCTGACTAGCAGGTCCACAACTGGCTATGCCCAAAAAGTAGCACTTGTGCTGAGCGGTGGGGGTGCCAAAGGTATAGCTCATGTGGGAGTACTGAAAGCGCTGGAGGAGAACAACATCCCGATCGACTACATCGTGGGCACTTCCATGGGCGGTATTGTGGGTGCCCTTTATGCGGCAGGCTACTCCCCCGCTGAGATCGAGTACCTGATCCACACTGAGGCTTTTCAGGCCTGGGCTACCGGCAAGCCGGAGCAGAACTATACCTACAACTTTGCCTCCCCGGACCCAAACCCCTCCCTGCTCAAACTGCACGTAGCACTCGACTCGGCTTTCCAGGCCAAGCTGACTTCCAATCTGGTAAATGATGCTTCGCTTAATTTTGCCCTGGCCCAGCTTCTCTCACAGCCTGCTGCCCGTGCCGGCTACGACTTTGACAAACTCATGGTGCCCTACCGCTGCGTAGCCGCAGATATCTTCACCCAGCAACAGGTGATCCTGCGCAAGGGTCAGCTCGCCGATGCGGTGCGGGCCACGCTTACGGTGCCCTTGTTCTACAAGCCCATCCGGATAGAAAAGCGCCTGCTCTTTGACGGCGGATTGTACAACAACTTTCCCGTAGACGTAGCCCGAAATGACTTCAATCCGGATATCATCATTGGGGTGAACGTATCGTCCAAAACCTACAGCGAGTATCCCTACGACAAAGACGACTTTGACCTAGCCTATACCCTGCTCTACGCTATGATGTCGAACTCCGACTCTACGGCGCTGCATGAAAAGGACATCTACCTGCAACCTGAGCTGGGCAACCTGACTTCACTTGATTTCAAAAATGTAGAGGACTTTTTCGCAGCGGGTTACAAGGAGGCGAACACGAACATGGAGCAGATCCTGAAGAAAATAAAACGTAGGGTAGGTCCTGAGGAGCTCAGTGCAAAGCGGGAAAAATTCAGAAGCGGGTTTCAGCCACACGCCTTCCGCAACGTCGAGATACAGGGTCTGAAAAGAAACCAGCAGGGTTTCGTGGAGCGCTTTTTCAGAAGCTCCCAGGGGGACGGCTATACCATGCAGGAAGTGAAAACGGGCTATTTCCGTCTGGCTGCCATTGATAACTTCCGCAACCTTTACCCGACCATGCGCTATGACAACAAGGCCAAAACCTACGACCTGCTCCTCAATGTGAAAAAGGAGGATGGTTTGAAGATCGCCCTGGGAGGCGTGCTGGCTTCCCGCCCGATCGACAATATATATGCCGGTCTGGAGTACAGTGTGCTCGGTCGGCAGCTCTATACCTTTGCCGGAAGTTTTCAGACTGGCAGGTTCTACCAGGGAGCCCAATTGCGGACGCGCATTGACGTGCCTGCCAGCTTGCCTTATTATGTGGAGCCCGCCTTTACTTACAACCACTGGAATTTTCTGTCAACCACGGGTCTGCTGCTAGAGCGCAACAACCTGCCACTGCTGGAACAAACCGATCGCAACTTTGCTGTTAATCTGGGTTTTACCAATACCTACAAAGGCAAGCTGGTGCTGAGCGCAGCCTATGCGCAGCATATAGACAGGTATAGCAACCGCCTTGAGATTCAGCGATCCGACACCCTCGATCGCACGGCTACCAGCGGCATGACGGCAAGCGCCACTTTCAGGCGTGGCGGGCTCAACCGCAAGCAGTACCCCTCGGGCGGGCGCATGTTCACGGCCACGGGCCGACTGGTCAGCGCTACCGAAAAGTATAGCCCCGGCTCTACTGCCAATGCCTCACAGGAGCTTTCAGCAGATCATAGCTGGTTCTATGGACGTTTGCTTTTTGAGGACTTTGCAGGCAATGGCAGTCATCGTATCGGATACAGACTGGAGGGCGTCATCTCGACCCAGCCTTTCTTCAGCAACTACCGCTCTACCCTGACCATAGCACCGGCCTTCCATCCTTTGGCTGACAGCCGCACGCTTTTTCTGGATCGGTTCAGGGCACATGAATTTGTGGCGGGTGGTCTGCAGTATGTATACCTGATCACACCAAGGCTGGAGGCCCGCACCGAGGGTTATGTGTTTCAGCCCTACCGGCCTATTCTTCAGGACAGTGACCAACAGGCATACTATGGAAAGAAACTCACAGGTACGGGTGTGGCCGCCACGGCAGCTGTCGTTTACCATGGCATACTGGGCCCTGCTGCCCTGAGTCTGAATTACTACAACGACCAGACCAAAGAATGGGGCGTGCTGTTTCACCTTGGCTTTCTGCTGTTTCAAAACAAAGCATTAGAGTAAACTGGGTGATGAGTCTGACCGTTCGGGCAGGTTAATCTGCTTTTTGGGAGGAATGGTCTTCAACTATTTCCCACTTTCCCAATAATCTCTATATTTGGCAATTACAACCAACCCATACCTGTATGAAAAAACTATTTGCTCTTCTACTTGCAGCTGCCGCACTGCAGTCCTGCTCACAGACCAACACAACCAACGAAGGTCAGGAAATCACCACAGCTGCTACCGAAACAGAGACAAACACCTACGGCGCATCCTTTACGGAAGACAACGTACTCTCTGCGGGTCAACTGCAGCAGGCTGTCGGCGGGAACGACTCCATACAGGCTACCGTTGCCGCTGAAATTGTGCAGAGCTGCCAGTCAAAAGGATGCTGGATGGATGTGAAGCTGGAGGATGGCAGCACGATGAAAGTAACTTTCCGCGACTACGGTTTTTTCCTGCCGGTGGAGGACCTCTCAGGCAAAACGGCTGTATTTACAGGTATGGCCAAGCATGAAGTGATTTCCGTGGAGGACCAGCGCCACTTTGCTGAGGATGCCGGTAAGTCTGCCGAGGAGATTGCCGCCATTACCCAACCAAGAGAAGAGCTGCGTTTTGTAGCCGACGGCGTGAAACTGAAGTAGGCGATTGCGCTATACCTATACCTGAGCGGCTGTTCTTTCGGAGCAGCCGTTTTTTTTATACCTGTGCTGTATACTTTATACCAAGGTTTGGCAGTGCCGCTAAGCGTTTGCTTAGGCCCTCCGCATCTGTGAGGTATGCAGCTGCGTCCCGCCAATATGCCGTGAGGCACAGATAGAAGCGGCCAGAGTCCGCCTGATAGCTCACACTCGCGGGACGCGGCCGAGGGCGTTATCAGATAACTTAACGCCTCCAATACCTGGGATAGGGACATTTTCGGGTGAGCGATTTTAAAGCCGGCGGTACTTGGCAGCCTGCGTCTGGTTCTCTATTTTTACAGACCAAACAGAAATACCCTATGGCTTTAGCAAACGATCCGGCTACTGAGATTCAGGAGCTCACCCAACGCATAAACTACCTCAATTACCAATACTACCAGAACAGTATTTCGGAAGTCTCTGACTATGAATTTGACATGATGCTCGAGCGGCTGCAACAACTGGAGCAGCAGCACCCGGAACTGCGCCAGCCCAACTCCCCTACTCAGCGGGTGGGCGGCACGATCACTAAGAGCTTCAAAACAGTGCACCACAAGTACCCGATGCTCTCACTAAGTAACACTTACTCCGAGGAAGACCTGCGGGAGTTCGACAAGCGGGTGCGGAAGATCGTAGGTGACGAAGTGGAATATGTGTGTGAGCAGAAGTTCGATGGCGTGGCCATCAGCCTCACCTACGAGAACGGCGAGTTTGTGCAGGGCGCCACCCGCGGCGACGGTACCCGGGGTGACGATATTACGGCCAATGTGCGCACGATACGTGACATTCCGCTGCAGGTACACGGCAAGGATTACCCGGAAAGCTTTGAAGTGCGTGGCGAGGTTTTTCTGCCGCTGCAGGTATTTGAGCAGCTGAATGCCGAACGCGAAGAAGCCGGTGAGCAACTTTTGGCTAACCCCCGTAACGCCGCCTCCGGTACGCTCAAGCAGCAGGACTCAACGATCGTAGCCAGCCGTAAATTGGGATGTTTTTCTTATGGCTTCATGAGTTCGCCCAGTCCGTTTGACACACACTCGGAGAGTCTGCAGGCCATCCAGAAATGGGGTTTCAAAGTATCCGATACCTGGCGCAAGTGCAGTTCCATTGATACCGTGCTGGACTACATCAACGAGTGGGAACAGAAACGCCATGAACTGCCGATCGCTACAGATGGCGTGGTGGTGAAAGTGAACAGCTATGCTCTGCAGGAAGAACTGGGCTATACCGCCAAAAGCCCGCGCTGGGCGATCGCCTACAAGTACCCGGCCATGAGTGCCGTCAGCCGTCTGCTTGACATACAGTACCAGATCGGGCGTACCGGCGCCGTGACCCCTGTAGCCATCATGGAGCCCGTGCTATTGGCCGGAACTGTTGTAAAAAGAGCCTCTGTGCACAATGCCAACGAAATACAGCGTCTTGACCTGCGCCTGGGAGATATTGTGCACGTAGAAAAAGGCGGGGAAATCATACCCAAGATCACTGGTGTGGACTTCAGCAAGCGCCCTGCCGACTCACAGCCGATCATCTACCCGACCCACTGCCCGGCCTGCGGTACCGAACTGGTGCGCGCCGAAGGCGAAGCGAACTTCTACTGCCCGAACGAAGAAGGCTGTGCACCGCAAATCATGTCCAAGCTGGAGCATTTTATCTCCCGCAAAGCCATGAACATCGACGAGCTCGGCCCAAAAACCATCGAGCAGCTTTACAATGCCGGCTTTGTGCACAATGTGGCTGACCTGTATGACATTACCTTTGAGCAGCTGGTAAACCTGGAGCGCATGGGCGAGAAATCGGCCAACAACATTCTCAACAGTGTGGAAAAGTCGAAGCAGACGCCTTACGACCGTGTGTTGTTTGCTTTGGGTATACGCTACGTGGGCAGCACCGTAGCCAAGAAACTGGCTGAGCAGTTCCCGGACATTGAAGCGCTGCGGGGTGCGATGTACGAAGAGCTGATCGCTGTGAACGAGATCGGTGATCGCATTGCGCAGTCGCTGTTGCAGTACTTTGGCAGACCAGAGCACCAGGAGTTGATCGAGCGTCTGAAGGCAGCTGGTCTGCAGTTCAAGTCCGAGAACACAGCGCCTGAGATGGAAAGTGATAAGCTGGAGGGCAAGACCTTTGTCATATCGGGTGTGTTCGAGAGCGTGAGTCGGGACGAGCTGCAGCGCATCATTGTCAGCCATGGCGGCAAGGTGGTCAGCTCCATCTCAGCGAAACTCTCCTACCTCGTGGCCGGCGACAAAATGGGCCCTTCCAAACTCGAGAAAGCGAACAAGCTCGGCATAACCATCCTCTCTGAAGACGAGTTTTTAGGAATGGTCAGCCACTAACCTGATAAGCTTTACAAAAAATAAGCGCCGGTCTGAAAAAGACCGGCGCTTATTAATTACAAACAAACAATAAAAACAATTAAACTTTAGTACAGGCCGCTAAGCCCGTCTCCCCAGCACAGCATGTTAGCCGAGGTGATGCTACAAATGGAGGCATTTAATCGGACAAATAAAAATGAAATAGACGAACAGCTGAAAAGGATATACAAACAACCATTTCTCGCCTTTTCTGATTTGATCTTTTAAATTGAAGCTTTGATAGGGCTCCTTTGCCCTTCTGTATAGTATAGGCTCGTAGTTATATGGAAGCAGCGTAATATTGCTTAACTTCAGCATCAGACTTACGTTTAGATTCGCTTTCATCACCCATTAGCATTACAGCCTTGAACTTAATAGCCCTACCACCATTTACCATGAAAAAGCGGTACAAATTAACCATACATGTGGCAGCCTGGGCGTTTTTTGGAGCTTGGATCTTCTACATTCAGTTTCAGCGCGGCCTCACTTTCAACAAGGCCGTTGACTCACTGGTAGGCTTGAGCTTTGCCATGATGATTTTCTACCTCAACTGGTATGTGCTGATCCCCCGCTTTCTGGCGCGAAACCAGATCTTCGGATACCTGGGAGTTGTCCTGCTTACGCTGACTGCCGTCGCGCTGGTACGCTCGCCTCTCGATTTCTACGTGTTCCGGGAGTTTAACCCTGGTATGACAATGCTCTACTCTTCGGATCGCATTCTCAACTATGTGCTGGCAGGCCTGATCGTGGTGTTCATCAGTTCGGCCCTGAAGGTAACCGGCAACTATATTCGTAATGAGCGGCGCAACAAAGAGCTTGAAAACCAGAAACTGGCCGCCGAGCTGAACTTCCTGAAGTCGCAGGTGAACCCGCACTTTCTTTTTAACACGCTCAACAACATTTACTCGCTGGCCTACAAGCAGTCACCCGAAACACCGGATGCCATCATGAAGCTCTCGCTCCTGATGCGCTACATGCTCTATGAAAGCAACGACACGCTGGTGAGTCTGGAGAAGGAAGTAGAACACATTCAGAATTTTATAGACCTGCAGAAGCTGCGCTTGCGCGAACAGACCAGCATCCGCCTGAACGTGGAAGGTGACACATCCGGCAAACAGATTGCCCCCATGCTGCTGATGACACTAGTGGAGAATGCTTTCAAGCATGGACTCGTGAGCCGCAACGAGGTGGGTATCACGCTCAACCTGGTGGTGACGGATGGCTGGCTCCAGTTCTCTACCGTGAACAATAGCAGTACTCACAAAAAGAAGGACTTTGGCGGCATTGGTTTGCAAAATCTAAAGCAACGCCTTAACTTGCTCTACCCTCATCGACACGAGCTGTATTTAGAAGAAAAAGACGATACATTTTTTGCTTCGCTGAAACTGTACTTCCAACCAAAAAAATAAACCTATGACCATCCGCTGCCTTGCCGTTGACGACGAGCCACTTGCCCTCGATATCATTGAGAGCTATGTGAGCAAACTGCCTTTCCTCAAACTCGTGAAAACGTGCTCCAGCGCCACGGAGGCCATGCAGGTACTGCAGGAAGAGCAGATCGACCTGATGTTTTTGGACATCGAGATGCCCGAACTCACAGGTATACAGTTTCTGAACATTCTCAAGAACCAGCCGCTGATCATTTTCACAACGGCTTATCCTAACTATGCGCTTGAGGGCTTCAACCACGATGCCGTGGACTACCTCCTCAAGCCGATCCCCTACGACCGCTTTCTGAAGGCTGTGACCAAAGCACAGGAACGCCTGCAGCGCAGCCATAAGTCACCAGAGGCCCCGGCAGCCGCCCCTGCCCCACATGCACCCGAGCAGGATTTCATGTTCGTGAAAGCCGACTACAAAACCGTGCGTGTGGACTTTGCCGACATCCTCTGGATCGAGGGCCTGAAGGACTACATCATCATCCAAACCAAAGACCAGAAGATTATCACACTGCTGAGCATGAACAAGGCTATGGAAAAGCTGCCTGAGTCAAAGTTCATGCGCGTGCACCGCTCCTTTATCGTGGCCCTTCATAAGATCGACAGCATTGAGAAAAGCCGCATCCGCATCGGGAATAAGGAAATCCCGATTGGAGAGGTATACAAAGACCATTTTCTGCATTGGGTGGAGGAGAATAATATACAGTAGGGAGCCCTTGATCAGTTAAATGTAGCTGGTATCATCATACGCAAAGGCAAGCACTTGCAGAATCCGCTGGATAGTTCGAACTTCGTGCTTTAGAAAAACAGCGCATGATACAAGATAAATTAAAAGGAACGGGTGTTGCTCTTGTAACCCCTTTTGCCAGCAACATGGCCGTAGACTTCGACGGCCTACGCCAGTTGATTGATTTTACCATTGACGGTGGAGTGGAGTACCTCGTAGTAAACGGAACTACAGGTGAATCGGTAACCACCACAACTGAGGAGAAAGCTGAGATTCTGGCTTTCGTGAAGAAGCATGTGAACGGTCGTGTACCGCTGGTATACGGTCTGGGCGGCAACAACACACAGCACGTACTCGACACAATTCAGAAAACAGATCTGGAAGGTATAGCCGCCGTGCTTTCGGTGAGTCCTTACTACAACAAGCCATCGCAGCAAGGCATCATCCAGCACTATACACAGATCGCCGATGCCTGCCCGGTGCCGGTTATCCTGTACAACGTACCGGGTCGCACGGGCAGCAACATTGCCCCTGACACGACCGTACGTCTGGCAACTCACCAAAACATCATTGGTATCAAAGAAGCATCCGGCAACCTGGAACAGTGCATGCACATTGCCAAGCACAAGCCAGAAGATTTCCTGTTGATCAGCGGCGATGACATGCTGACCCTACCGATGATCGCCTTCGGTGCCTTGGGTGTAATCTCCGTGCTGGCCAATGCCTTCCCTGAGAAGTTCAGCAACATGATCCGCCTGGGCTTGTCAAATAAATTCAAAGAGGCGTCTGACCTGCTATTCGACTTCGTGGACATCAATCCAATGATGTATGAAGAAGGTAACCCGGTGGGCGTGAAAGCCCTGCTGGAGCGCTTTGGCGTATGCGGCGGAGCCGTGCGTTTGCCACTGGTGGAGGCTTCTGCTGGTCTGAAAGACAGACTCTACAAGAACCTTTAGGCGCAGGATTAAGGTATAGCATACAGAACGGGAAGGTTGGCAGCAGTCAGCCTTCCTGTTTTTTGTTTGCCCGAAAGATATTTTCGCTATATTCGTTTTCTTCCATTCTAATTCCTTACCACAATGCGTATACCTGCGATCCTGTTTTTAGCACTGAGCATGGTGGCCTGCAACAATTCCCCGGACCAGTCGCAGGCCAACCGGACGGATCATACGCACCTCCTCGAAACGGATACCAGTCTGGTACAGGCACCTGACTCAGCCAAACTGCCCGCCGATGACGAATTGCAGCACTATACCCCTGACACAACCGATCTGAGTCCCGAGCCCAAAACCGCTGCTAAGATCATGATCGAAGGGCGCTTCCATAAGCACGAGGTATGGCAGGGCGCGGAGCAGAAACCCTGGATGGCCTTGGTGCAGGATGACAGCGTTTTCAGGCTGCAGCCCAGCGGTATGCAGGTCACTACTTTTTTTGATCCGGTCTACGACAAGGGCCGGCAGGTACGCTCAGGGCGTGAAGTGCGGGGCGAGCACCCGAACACACTCCTTTTCGTAACAGGTATAGCCAAACTACAGGCCAGTGAAGTGGACACAGTAGGCTACCCGGATCAAGTGATTCTGCCGAATACTGCCATCGACCTCGGGTACAAAGGCAAGACCTATACCTTGGCAGCCAGCGGTGACAGCATCCAGCAGGAAGGCTCAGAGTCTTACTCGGTCCGGAACTACAGGTGGACAGTGACGGGTACTAAAAGCGGACGTAAGATCACGCAGGAGTTGGCCTCTGACGAGAATTTCGAGAGTGCCATTTACGTCCTCCTCTGGGTAGGCGACTTAGACCGCGATGGCATACCGGATTTACTGGCCGATCTATCCAACCATTTCAACACCTCCAAGGTCACCCTCTTCCTGTCTTCGCTCGCCGAAAAAGGGAAACTTTATAAGAAAGTAGCTGACTTCAAAACAGAAGCTTACCCCGAGATTGCACCTCCTGACAGTGTAGCAAAACCATAAATCTGCCTAAGCGTTATATACCTGCGAAAGCAAACGCAAGGTATAGCCGTGAGAAAACATAGAGGCGAACTCGACATTGACGAGGATATTCAACTGGAAAGCACCAACTGGAAAGTTCAGCGGGTAGCATGGGTTGTGATGGCCATTTTTGTACTGGCTGCCTTGCTCGGTTTTACCGGCGATGGTGGCATCGGCAATCTACAAAGCTTAAAGGCTGGCGACAGTGCTGAAGGACTCGAAGTAGAATATGAACGCTTTATCAGACGCAGTGCCCCTGCCGAAATAAAAGTGAAGCTGCATGCTTCTACCAGTGACTCTCTCACAGACTTACACCTCAGCAAAGACTTTTACGAGCACCTCAAAATAGACAAGGTGGTGCCTGAACCCGCCGAAGTCTATACCACCGAGCAGGGCATTACCTACCGCTTTGCTACGGCCAGGCAACCATTTTCTGTTACCTTCTACCTGACACCCAAAGGAATGGGCTCGCTGCCTCTGCACTTCTCCACAGCCGAAAAACAGGTAGCTATCACACAGTTCATTCACCCCTAATCCGACCCTATGGAAACCGTTATCAGAGGATTGATCCTGTATGTTTTCCTGATGCTCATTTTCAGGATAAGCGGTAAAAGAACCTTGTACGAAGCCACTGTCTTTGATTTTGTGCTCCTCCTGATCATAGCCGAAACTGCGGAGCAGGCGCTCGTTGGCGAAGACCACTCCTTGATGAACAGCTTCGTGTTGATTATCACGCTCCTGCTCACCGACATCAGCCTTTCGCTTCTGAAACAGAAATATAAGGGGTTCGGAAATGTACTGGATGGGGTGCCGGTGATCCTCCTCGATGACGGCAAACTGCTGCACGAACGGCTGAAAAAAGTGCGGGTGGACGAGGCTGACATCATGGAGTCGGCACGAGCGCTGCGGGGACTGGAGCGGCTCGACCAGATCAAGTATGCTATCCTGGAAAAGGACGGTAAGATCACCATCATTCCTAAAGAACAGGAACAGAAGGAAATAGAAAAGGTATAGCATTTTCAGGCTATACCTTGGGCTTATGGTCTTACAGCAATGCTTGCATTATTTATCGCTCAGCACATACCTGGCTTCCACTTCTTTCTTGATGTTTTCGAGTCCGTCTTCAAACTCCTCTCCCACTGTGCTGTCGATCAGCAGACCTGAGAACTTACGAACAGGGTTGTCACCCATGTATTTATCAAAGTGCCAGGTGAGTTTTGTGCCTTCCTCTGTCTCCTCTAGTACAAAAGTGCTATGCGCTCTATCATCTTCTTCAAATTCGAGGTTGGTAACCAGTCGGCTGGGCGGTTCCGCCGCTACGATTGTCACAATGCCCTGTCCAATACCCCGTCGCTGGCTAGTCCAATTGTAGCGTGCCCCTATTGGTGGGCCGGCGTAGCTAAGCGACTTACCGGTGTCAATATGATGTCCAGGAAGCCAGTTAGGCCAATTCCGTAAGTCACTGAGCTGCTCATAAGCCACATCGGCAGGCGCATTGATGATGATGTCACGCTGCAAATGGATCTGGCGAGGCAGACTGATGGAGATCACGCCTAGTATGGCGATTAAAGTAACGGCTCCTAGCAGGAAAGACTTTAACACATGCATATAAGTGAGTGGTAAACGTAAAATTTTATCAATCCAAAGAAATTAAATACAATTTCAAAAATATCATAGAAAATGAAAAAAACCACAGCTGTTACGCTGTGGCCTTTCTCAGATGGAAATTCAATACTAATGTATAGTCACTTATACGCAATGGTGAAAAAAAGTATACAATATAGTATGGGCATTTTTAAAACCTCTGTACGCTAGTATCTTCCACTCCTGTCAGGGGAGCCATAGTGGTCATCGCCGAAGTCCCTGAACTCGTCTGCGTTTCCATAAGAGGCATCGTGACGGAAGCCATGGTTGCCGCGGCTGTCGAAGTCACGGTACAGGTCGCCTTCCTCCGGATTGTCGTAGTTCGGGTTGTAGCCTGAGTTGTAACGGTAGCGGGTCCGCTCAAATCGATCCGGGTCAGCAAACCTCGGGTTGCCCCTGCTGATGCGGTCCAGGTCGTTCTCTGAACCATACGGAAGTCCATACTCATCATGCCGTGGCACACCGGTATAGTTGCTGGTATCATACATGGTGTTGTAGTAGTCCGCCATGTTGCCACGGTAGTTGCCTTCAAACCTGTCTCGCTCTTCGTGCCGTGCACGATACTGACGCCCAGATCCTTCGTCTTCCGGTCTTTGGTCCCAGTCGCGTTGCTCCCTACGGTACTGCTGTTGGCGCGGATGTTCCTCCTGGTATTGGCGGCTGAAGTCGCCATAATTCTGATCTCTATAGTCTCTCATGTTTTTACTTTTTTAAAATGACAGCCGCAGGGGAGAATGTCCCCTGCGGCTGTTTGATTTTACATATTAATGACGATTGTGCCGGTCTTCGGAGCGGCGCTGGCGGTCGTTCTGTCCCCAGCGGTCCATGTTGCTGTAATAGCTATCTTCGCCAAAGTGATCGCGGCCCTCCGTATGGTTGCGGCCTGCAAAGCCTCCGCTGTAGTCGTTGTCGTAGGCCGGGTTGTTCATCTCGTAACGGCGGTATGACTCGTAGTCACCCATAGAGGAGTGTCCTTGGAAGCCCTGATCGCCGCGTCTTCTCTGACGGCTTATATCATGCCCGAAGGACTCATCATATCGGCCGGAACGTGTCCACGAGTTGCCCTGCCGGCGCATGTCATCATAGTCGCGGTCGCTGTAGTCGGCCTGCGGGTCATAGTGTCGGCCTGAGTTATAGTCGTCGTTGGGTACATAGCTCATGCCGTAGGGGTTATCCTGCCCTCTGCGGTTGCGTGAGGTAAAATCCTCTCCGCTGTACTGTGCACCGCCCGGCTGAAATCGACCCTGACGCGAACCGTACTCATGATCTATGTTGGTGTTGAAAGTTCTTGTATCATAGTAATCGTCTTCTTGCTCACCATACCCGCTGTTAAAGTGCGAGTCCACGGTGTAATTGCCGCGGTCTGAGTTCTCGCCGTGGTGATGGCCGTGCGCCCAGCGTGGCTCCATGTTACGATTGTCGCGGTTTTCTTCTCTGTTGTTTCTCATAGCATTGTGGTTTTAATACATACATTATTGCTACTGTTTACGGGCACGCCCCTGCTTTGGGTTAAGGACGCTGCGTAAACTCCCAACCCAAATGTGCGTTTATAGAGGGTGTACCAATCAAGATAAAAAATGGACAGATATAATAACTGGCAGGACCGCCGGGATAAAAACAGACGCGACAATAACCGAAACGACGAATCGCAGTACAGAGGCGCTTACCGCCTGGATGAAGACAGTCACTACAGCACCTACAACCGCTCTGGTCAGGGCGGCAGAGACCGCGATCGTTACAGCGAAGACCAGGGGGGCGACTACATATACCGTCGCAGCCGCAACCTACAGGACAACGACGACTATACCCAGCGCCAGTACCAGCAGAGCTACCGCGGCGGCGGCTCCCGCCAGGGATCGTACAGCGACTTTGGTGGCCGCTATGGAGGCAGCGCAGGTATGCGCGACAACCGCTCAGGTTACAACGACCCCAGGAGCAGCGAGCGCAGCGGCCGACAGCAATACGGGGACCATTACGTCAACCGTACTTCCGGCAATTTCGACGGCGATTACCGTCCTGACAATTACCCGCATCGCCGCGACGAGAACTACGGGAACATGGCCGGCTCGCTGAGCTTTGGCTATGACGGCGACCGCAACTCCGACCCGGACTACAACCGCCGCTATAACCCCATGACCGGCGAAATGCGCGAACGTCAGCGTGACTACGAACAACGACAGCCACGCCGCTATGGCCCGCCTGACCGCACCGGCTCTAACCCCGATTATGACCGCTACTAAGGTATAGGCATAACCTTGGGACCAATTCAGAGTAAAACTTAATATAACTAAAACAGATTGAAGATGAACGCAGATAAGAATAAAGACCGGAACAGAGACCAAAATATAAGCAAAATAAATGAGGGCAACAAAGTGCCTAATATTCACCCAACAGCCAAGAAGGATCCGTCAGAGCAGATTCCACGCTCAGAGGAGAGCGATCAGGCAGGTCGCGCCATGGGCAATGAGCCACGCAGCGGCGGCCGTCAGGGTGGCAAAAGCGTAGAAGACGGCGGTCAGGATGTCGGCAGTAGCGCCGGAAGCCGCTAATTCGAGGTAATTTCATAGAAGGAAGGCCGGGAATGTCCCGGCCTTCCTTTTTTTTATGCCTGTCCTAATTTCGTATCTTTGGCTATACCTGCCCTGCCGCAGTAATGTATCACAGGTATAGCCAGTCATTTCAGGTATACCAGGTATAGCCGCCAGAGAGGTCCAGAATTTTTACATGAACCAGATCAAAGCACAGGAACACTTAGTTATCATCGGTAACGGCATTGCAGGCGTCACCCTGGCGCAGCGTGTGCGGCAGCGGAGCGACTGCCGCATTACCATTGTGTCGGCGGAGTCGCAGCTACACTTTTCGCGCACTGCGCTGATGTACGTGTACATGGGCCACATGCGCTTCCAGGATATTGTGCCTTACGCTGACTGGTACTGGCAGGAGCAGAAAATAGAGCTGGTGCACGACTATGTGGAGCGGGTAGAAACAAGTGACAAAAAGCTCGTGCTACGCGAAGGCCCTCCCCTGCACTACGACAAACTGGTACTGGCCACGGGCTCCAGCGCCGCTTATTACGATTGGCCCGGCCAAACCCTGAAAGGCGTACAAGGCCTCGTGTCGCTACAGGACCTGGAACTGATGGAAGCGAACACGGCAGGTATACAGCAGGCTGTGATCATAGGCGGAGGATTGATTGGGGTGGAGATGGCCGAGATGCTTCGTAGCCGGGGTATAGCCGTCACCATGCTAATACGGGATAAACTGTATTGGCACAATGTGCTGCCCGAAGAAGAGGCCCGGCTTGTGACCGACCACATCCGGCAGCACGGCATTGAGCTGTTGCTGCAGGAAGAACTGCAGGAAATCCTGGCTGATGACGCTGGCCGGGTACGCGCTATACACACGCGCAGCGGCAAAGAGCTGCCCTGCCAGTTTGTAGGCATCACCACAGGAGTGAAACCGAATGTCGAATTCCTTAAAGGCGCAGGTATAGAGATAGAAAAGGGTATACTGGTGAACGAGTTTTTTGAAACGAGCCAACCCGATGTATACGCTCTCAGCGACTGCGCTCAGTTCCGCAATCCCGCTCCGGGCCAGCCGATGATGGAGCAGCTCTGGTACACGGCCCGCCTGCATGCCGAGGCGCTGGCCTCCACCCTGCTCGGCGACCGAAAGCCTTACCAGCGCGGACCGTGGTTCAACTCCGCCAAGTTTTTTGATATTGAATACCAGACCTACGGCTTTGTGCCTGCACGTTTTACAGAGCAGCAGGAGTCGCTGTACTGGCAGAACGAGGAGGCAACCAAGGCCATCCGACTACTCTACGACAAGAAGACTGCCAAGCTCCTGGGTATAAACCTGCTTGGCGTCCGCTATCGCCATGACCTCTGCCACCACTGGCTGCAGCAGGGCTATACCTTGCACGATGTGATGCAGGAACTGCCTGCGGTGAACTTCGATCCTGAGTTTTTCCAACGTTACGAAGAGGAGCTCTTAAGCCAGTACTATACCCGTTTCCCAGACCGTCAGCCACCGGTCAAACACAGCAACTGGTGGGAACTGCGAAAGCGCTTCGGGCTGTTTTCTGACTCTACTTCCTGTTAATTACTGATACTACAGATGCCTACTGCCGTCATTTCCCCTACTGCCACTACCCCTCCCACCACCTCACAGAATGTGGTGAAAATGGTGGGGCTCGTACTCATCAGCATCGGTCTGCTGGGTATACTGGTAGCTGCTGTGGGAGCTGATTACCTCTCTCCTGTTTTTACCGGATTGGGAGGCACAGCAGTCTTCACTGTGGGCGCTCTACTTTACATCTGGCAAAGCCGACGACGCAAGTCACCTGCCGAGCAAAACCACGGACTCTGGCAACAGGAGGCCACATCACGTGGGGCTTCGGCCTGGGTCATCGGCTTTGTGCTTACTGGTTTTTATGTGCTGCTCTACTGGTTCCCGGACACCCTGCAAGGCCTTATTCAAGCAATGGAGCCCCTAAGCCAGTGGCTGCGCAACCGTCCCAGCGACCAGTGGTTTCTGTACGGCACTTTTTATACCCTGGCCGTGCTGATCATGGGGGTATACGCCCTGCTCAAGTACCGCAACAGCCGCTACCACATCATCCGGACTATTTCGGTGATGTTCTTTCAGCTGGGTTTTGCATTTCTGCTGCCGGGCCTGCTCCTGATGCTCAACCAGCCGGAGTACTACTTCAGCTATTTCTGGCCGCTCAAGTATGACTACCTCTTCCCGAGCACCATCGAATACCTGGTGCGGGACGGTGCCGCTTTGGGCGTGTTTATGATTTTCTGGGGAGCGGTGTTTTCCTTTCTGGCCACACCCGTGCTCACCTACTTCTATGGCAAGCGCTGGTACTGCTCCTGGGTGTGCGGCTGCGGCGGACTGGCCGAAACCGCTGGCGACCCTTACCGACATCTCTCCGACAAAAGCCGCAAGGCCTGGCGCTGGGAAGTAGCCATCATCTACCCGATTCTGGGCTTTGTCATTCTCACCACGCTTTTCCTTTGGGTCAACTCCTGGAGCGAGGGTCGGTTGCTCGGTGACCTTTCCGGCGGCTTTGCCCAGACATACGGGTTCTTTATCGGGGCTATGTTTTCGGGCGTGATCGGTGTGGGCTTTTATCCGCTGATGGGCAACCGGGTGTGGTGCCGCTTCGGATGTCCGATGGCCGCTTACCTGGGGCTGCTCCAAAAGTACTTCTCCCGCTTCCGCATCACCACCAATGGCGGACAGTGCATCTCATGCGGCAACTGCTCCACTTATTGCGAAATGGGTATTGATGTGCGCTGGTATGCGCAGCAGGGCGAGCCGATCATCCGGGCGGCTTGTGTGGGCTGTGGCATCTGCGCGCATGTTTGTCCGCGGGGTGTGCTAAAACTTGAGAATGGCCCGCGGGAAGGACGCTATGCCGGTACTCCACTGATCAGCCGCGACGAGCTGCGGATTCTGGATTAGAGCTGTGCGGCAAATACAGTATCTTATTCTGATGAAGGTTATGCTAAAAAAATCCTGAACCTCTGCTTGCTTCAACTGGCAGTAAGTCGCGCAACAACCTCAATATTTATCAGAATGAAACGACGTTTCCCTTCATGGGAAAATGCCTGTACAGCCAGGGGCAAAGCATTAGCTATACTCACCATTAGCCATAAACGCATCGCGGGCACCTGCTTTTGACAAGTGCCCGCGATGCGTTTAAGAAAACAGGTTAGCCGAGGCTATACCTGTGGATACTACTGCAATTCTTCCTGCTCCATATACTCCCACATGGCATCTTCACTGGCTCCGATCTTAGCAGCGTAAAGCAGCATTGTGGTATACACGGCGATCAACAGAAAACTGAGGGGAATGGAAAATACAAAAGATACAACAAGCGTCTTCACCGGATCAGGCTTTGTTTTCATTTTGGTAGATGCATACCAAAAAAAACAGATGTTGAAGATGCCGGCGAGCGCAATAAAATTGATGATATCTAACATTGGCTAAAAGTTAAACGTTTTTGCTGATTCTTCCCAAGAAGCATGCCATTCGGATTATAAATCCCAAAAGCATACACTTTAGTTCAAATCAATGCTTGTGTATTTTGTATAGTAAAGAATTACGTATGCGTTTTCTACTTAAACTGCATAGTGCAATTTATGCGACATTATTATAAATCACAATATAACATTACAAAAATTTTAACAATAATTTAATAATGCCCAAAAACAGGCCTTCTGAGGCCTAAACGCACCCCTACGCAAGTCTAAACACCTAACAGACAGGTTTATAAATTCATACCTACTTAATATCCCTGCGAGTGCATCCTAGAAAAAATCAACGGCATGCAGCGTATCTGTCTGGGGCTACTCAATGATGACACCTTTTATCCCCGTGCGGCCATAAAACACAGGAAAGTACATCAACTCTGCCTTTGCCGGATTGACGGTAAAGGTGCCGTTGTAGCGCGGCAGTAGTTGGATAGTATAGGTATGCTTTCCTTTGGGCAAACGGTCAGCAAAGATGGCGACTTTGTTCCGGAAGTATTCGCGGTGCACTTCGTAGGAACCTCTGCCTTTTTTCCCGTCGTAAGAGCAGCCAGCAGGAATAGGCACTTCGATCAGCACGTAGTCGGCATCGGCTTTGGCCTCCACCTCCACCACCAGCTCGACAGGTTTACCCGCCTTCAGGGTGGCCTGGCTGGCTATACCTTTAAAAGAAGTCGACACAACAAAGTCTTTCTGCACTGGCTCCGGGCTGGCGTTCCAGTGGGTTTGGTAAGCAGTCAGGTATAGTGGGAGCTTACCGGTTTTACTGATAACCAAAGGCTGTCCCGGCAGGAAGGTGGTATCCAGCGGAAAATCGGTTGCTTCCAGACGCAAGGGCCCCGTGAGCTGCAGGCTATTCTGCAGCTGTGGCTGACTTCCTTCTTCCTTACTCAACAGGTCAGGCAGCAGTGTCTCCAGGATGTGGGCCGACTCGTAGGTGTTGCGCCAGCGGCCGTTACGGCGTTCGCTCAGCAGGAAGGCGCGTATGCTGGCCAGGTCCTGCTCGTGCCCACCGGCCGCTTTCAGGATGTCGTAGGCCAGCAGGGTGTTGGAAATGTGGTTGTTGAAGAGGCTATACCTGTTCTCACCCCAGTGCAGACCGCCGAGCGTGGTCACTTGCTTATACTTCTGAAGCGTGTCGAGCGGGGCTTCTAGCTTGAGCAACTGGCGCATGCGGGTAAGGCGCAGCTGTTCTTCCAGCGATAGTCTGTCACGCTTAGAAAGCTCCACCACGTAACGGTTATAGTCGACCTTGGCCTGCAGCTTGTGCAGCGTTTCGAGCATCATCAGTTTGTCAATGAAGCGGGCCTGCTCCAGCCGGTAGACCATAAAGTCCAGTAGCTTCTGCTCGTCATACTTCGGAGCGTAGCCTTCCGCTTTGGCCAGCGACAGGGCCTCTACCACGTGGCTCGTAATCCAGGTATAGGCCGGACCGGACTGCCACCAGGTCCAGGCACCTTCCGGCAGTTGCGTCTTTTCGAGGTGGCGCACCAGGCGGCGGACCATGCGCTCGTGCGTGAACTTCTCCCCCAGCTGTTCCCGAATGCGCTTTTCCAGCAGCAGTCCTTTTAGTTTGGAGGCTGCCTGCTCGCTGCACCAGTATTCATATTTGTGCAGGTAGTCGATCTCTTCCAACATCACCTCCAGCAGATTGCCCTTCGCATGCAGTTTCACGGGACCTTTAACCGGATCGAAATTCAGGGTTACCGTCGTGTCAGTGTGCAAAGCCAGGAAATGTCCAATGGTTTCTTCGGTGCCTTTAGGGTATACCCGGATGTGTCGTCGTTCGCCATCAGCCATTCCTTCAGCTGACCGCAGGGCAAAGAGCACCTCCACGGAGTCAGATGCGACAGACGGGGCCGTGAGGGTAAGCGTGTCGGTGTGTGCCCGCTTGAGCAGAATCTGGCTTTCGCGCATCGGCTTTCCTGCCACCTCAAAGCGGGTACTGATACTGGACGAGTCCGGCAGGTAGTTGAGCGCCTTGCCGATGACCTGCGTTTTGTCCCCTTCCACCAAAAAGCGCGGCATCGCCAGCGTGGCCATCATGGCTTTAAAGGATTTGATGCTGGTGCTGTAGATGCCCGTGCGCTTTTTGCCGTCCATGCCCAATACATAGGTGTTCCAGCTGGTAATGTCGCCCGGGAAGGTAACCGGGAAACTCGCCTGCCCCTTGCGGTCGGTTAGCAGGCGCGGCTGCCAGAAAGCAAAGTCGGAGAAGTTTTCACGGATAGCACCGGCCTCATCCACCGGCAACTCTGCGGTCAGGTTGGCAGGACCGCCTTTGCCGCCGATGATGATCACACCCCCCGCCGCTACGGAACCATAGAGTGCCATGCCAGCCTCAGCGCTCAGCTTGGTCATGGAAGCGATCAAAGCCGGATCCAGGTCAGATAGTTCGCCGCTGTAGGGTACTCCGTTCACTATAATAAGTGGCGAACTGGCGCTTTGGATAGTGGCGTTGCCTCGGATGCGTATACCCTGTGCACGCCCTTCTACTACTGTTGCAGTAGCAGCTGCGTATGTCATTTCACGCTTCTGCTGTACGCCATAACCAACAACGACCACTTCCGAAAGCTGCTGCATATCAGCGCTAAGAGAAGCGTCTACAATCCTCCTGCCCTCGGTGGCTACTTCTGATGTTACATAACCTATAAAGCGAAACACCAGCACAGCATTGGAAGGCACACCAAGTTGGTAATACCCGTTTGCATCGGTAGCCGTACCGATGCGCGTGCCTTTCACCAGCACGGCCACACCCGGCAGCGGCGTGCCTGATCCCGCATCGACAACTATACCTGAAACGGTGGTGCTGTACTCATGCAGGCCGGAGGTGTAACTGTCGTTGCGCATCTGCCGGATCACTTGCTGCTGCACCTCTATACTCACTCCTCTCTGGGCTTCTCGGATCCTTCTTTTGATCAACTGCTGCAGCATTTGGCTATACCTGTCTGCCTGCTGTTGCGCATTGGGTTTCAGGTATAGCTGCACCTGTCCGTTTGCCTGCACCTGCAGGTCGGTGGCCACATAGCTACTATCCGGAAACAGGAGTGCCAGCCGGTACTTGCCAATCGGTATACCTGTCATCAGGATATTACTGCCGCTGTAGAGTCGGGCAGAATCGGGCTGGCCGGCCTTGTGCAGGACGGCTACGGCAGGCATTTGTGTGAAGGCGCTGTCGAGTCGCCAGCCTACACGGCCTTTGGGCAGGTAGTCATCGTAAAGCGGATTGTTGCCGAAGGCTTTCTGCAGCCAGAACTGATGCTGTAGTTCCTCCCACTCCTGTTGCAGTTGCTGCTCAGTTGAGGCTTTGTCGTATAACGGCACCGGATTTCGCTCCTTCTTATTCCAGTTGCCAAGGTGAACATGATCCGGCAGGAGCTTGCGCTCGCGCATTTTGAGCAATTCCCGCTCGAAGGTATAGGTATAGCCGGCCTCCAGTTCAAACGAGGTGTTGAAGCGGTTATACCTGGTGAACTGCAGATAGCCCGGCGAGAAAGGCCCCGCCAGCACGGACTTCGTTGCCGAGTAATAATGGTTGTTACGGGCAGGGTTATCCTCAATGCGCAGCACCCGACGGCCCTGCTTCAGATAAGCCAGATCGCTGCCGAAATTATGCTCCACCTGCATCAGGTAGCCGTGCAGATTGTTGCGCTCCCGGGTCGAGAGGTAGTCTTTCCTTTCAGCTTCTTTCGCATAAGGCACAGTACCTGGCGTGAGGTCAGCACTCAGTACCAGTTTGTGGTAAGGCCGCAGGTATACGCTGTCGAGTGTAACCAGCTTGTCTGCCGTGCGCATCACAATGGTGTGGTAGCCGCTGTCGGCCGCAAAGGAATAGGCCGGCACCACATCCGTCCCTGAAAAATACACCGGCACCCGGTCAAGGTATACCACATGCACCGGCACCACCCGGCCAGAGTCTACCACAAAGGGCGAGAATTGCGTCAGGCTGTCGCGGGAAAGGCTGTACTCGGTGAAAATGCCCTGCTTCGGGTAGAGGAAGTTGTAATAGGCGATGCTGTCGAGCCCCATGCGGCGACTCCATGCGTTCCAGTCCATGAGCTGCGTGGCGGCTTTGGCCTCGTTGTTCAGCCGCAGCTTCTGGTAGGATTTGCGGCCTTTATACCTGTCCCAGGAAGGCAGGCTGGGCACACCCTGTGCCGTGAACTTTGATGTGATGGCATAGGCGGTAAGATCGGTATTGGGCACTGGTTTTCCTTTGGCGTCACGCACGGTCACAGTCAGATCGCTCTGCTGCCCCGGGTATACCACCTGCGGTGCCTCTACCTCTACATTCAAGGTATACTTGCGATGCGGGGCCACTTTTTCATCCGACCGGATCTCGCCGCCCCACATGTAGCGCAGTGTCACAAAATAAGGATCGTCTCCACGCAGCGCACGGGTATAGCTGAAGTCACGCTCCTGGCCTTTGCCCTGGTATACCAATTTATCGCCCCGGTACACAAAGTACCAGTAAGGCAGCTTCCGCGGATTGTCCAGCACGAAATAGAGCGAATCGTTACTACGATCGGTATAAGCCTGCACTAGCGCATTCTCTGGGTTCAAGGCAAGCGTTTCCTCCTGTTCCGGAGTCTGCAGTATGTAGCGTCGCACATAGGGGTTCACTGGCAAACGGTAAGGCAACTGCACCTGCTGCTCCAGTACTTTGTTGCCTTTTGCGTCAACGGCAATCAGCTTTGCCTGGTGCGGCATGGGCTTGCCGCCTTCCAGGTATTGGGCCAGCAAACTATCCTGCGAGAGCGAAAGTTTCAACTGTCCCGGCAAATAGGTATAGCTAGCTTCGGCCGACTGAAAGCTGCGCTCATTGCTGCTGTTCAGAAAGTCAGCTCTGACCTGGTAACGCAGGGAAGCTTTCGGGAAAGCCGTAGCAGGTATGGAGATGCTCGTTTCGCCGGCAGCCTCCAGCGCCTGGCTGTGCTTCCAGAGCGTGTCCGGTACAAACACCTGCTGCTCCCGCGACCCGAAAACCTGCCGGGTAAGTACCACCACCTCTACCCGGGCGTCGAGCAGGTTGAGACCGTTGGCATCCGTGCCGCGCACATGCACTTGGTTCTCCACACCCGCCTGGTGCTCTTCATGCGCCAGGCGCAGGGTATACTTGTTTTCCTTCAGTTCATAGTCTTCATAAGTGAAAGAGTGCCGCACCAGTTCATCCCCCCGCTTATTGGTCCTTTCCAGCGTTAAGGTATAGCTGGCATCCAGACGCAGGTTCAGGCTGTCGTGCAGCACAAACCAACCTTCGTATGCTCCCTTGCGGTAAGGTGCGAGCTCCCCCATCTTCTTGCGCCTGATATTATAGCCATTTAGCATCAGCTGCGCCTTGTATTGCACTGGTCTGCCGTTTTGGTTCACCACATAGGCTTTATACCTCACCGTGTCGCCAGGCTGGTATAGCGGTTTGTTCGTAACGAGGTAGCCTTTATACTTTTCAGGTTTGTCAAGACGGTACTCTTCGTCAAAAATTGAAGCTATCCTGCGGATCCACCCTTGCGGCTCCCCCCACCTAATGGTTCTGTACACATCCCGAAACGGGCGCCATGTGTAGTAAATGGGCCACGTGTTGATCAGCCGCTGCCACCACTTTGGTTTGTAATGGTACTGATGCTGCGGTGTGAGTTCCTCATAAAAGGTTAGGCCCGAGTGGCTCACGCTGAGGATTCCTTTTTTAGGTCCCTTCTTCAGGCGGTAGGTATTGGTTTTGCTGTCGAATGGCACACGCTGCTTGCCAGCCATCACCTCTGCATCGGTCACCAGTTGTCCCATACTGTCATGCACCAGCAGCGCGAGCTCCGGCTGCAGGTGCAGCAGCTTCGCCTGCAGCTTGCTCTTCGTCTCCAGCCAGTATACCAGGTCAGGGCCCTGGGCGTGCATGTACAGGTAGTGGCCTTGCGGCAGCGGCTTTGTGTAAGTCTTGTTGATGGCAAAGGAATCGACTACCGTGTGAAAAAAGCTGCTCTTTACCACATCCGGCCCCTTCTCATAGATTTTCAGGGCTTGCTCGTCAGTGATGCGGTAGATGTAGGTATAGGGACTGCGGAGTTGGGATTTAGCCAAGCGTCCTTGCGCGAAGGCCTGTATCGAGAGCAGCAAAAAAAGCAGTAGCAGTGGTAGTTGTCTTAGCATAGCGGCGGCATCAATTCCTTATCAATATACTAAAAATAATATATTGATTCCCCTGCTTGTCAGGCCCGCCTTAGAGGTGGCACAAGCAGGCTGCCTGCCATTTCATAATCACCCTAAACAATCCACCTGAGCCCATATTACATTTTAACAACAATAACTTATTTAAACCTTATATTGATTTTATACAATAAATAAACAATCAAATTATCAGTAGTTATTTAGGTTTTCAGTAATAAAAATCACCATTTTAAATCATTGACTAAATTTATTACAAAGTAAATAACTATATACTAATTACCCCGTACTTTAAAAATACAATACTCACCCAACAATATGTTTTTAATTTTATAGTATTAAATAAAGGACTCCCGCTGCTAAAGCACCTCCTTTGTATGTTAAATTTTTTTCAGGAACGTCGACATGGAAATAACCAACCACACCTCGCACCAGAATCGCCATATCTCTTTTGTAAAAGGCCTTGTGAAAGAACAAGCGCTTGATAAAGTTCACCAGGCAATCGCTAAAGCACCGACGGACAGCACAAAAGAACTTTGGATCGACTGTTCGCACGTTGACCGCCTGCACCTGACCAACAGCAGCATCTGTTCTTTTGTGAGCGAACTGCTCAAGATCCGGAAACAGAATGTAAAAGTCGTGCTCTATGACATGAACGCCACCACTGAGCGCCTGTTCCGATTGCTCCGCCTCGACTCACTGTTTGACAAGGCCAGTTCAGAAGACAGGGCAGCGCTACAAGGCAGTTCACAGTCAATCGCCGCCTAAAACATTACTTACAGCAACAGAAAAGCCCCGGAGAAATCCGGGGCTTTTCTGTTGCCACTAGTGTCCCGCCAATTGCTTTGAACATGTGTTGCTCAATGGGCGTTAAAATCAGCTACTTTCACAAGTAGCTTGCCTGTGTTCTCCCCCCTGAACAAGCCGAAGAAGGCCTGTGGCAATTGATCAAACCCTTCTAAAATATGCTCTTCGTACTGTAACTTACCGGCTTTAAGCCAACCCACCATTTCTGTGGCCGCTTCCGGAAAGCGTGCGGCGTAGTCACCCACAATAAAGCCTTTCATGAGAGCGCTCTTCTTCAACAGGATTGGTTCCACCCGCGGACCTGTCGGAACTGAGGTGGCATTGTACAGCGCGATCTGTCCGCAAACAGCAATGCGTGCAAATTTATTTAGCAGACCATACACGGCATCCGATATCTCTCCTCCCACATTGTCGAAGTAAACATCCACGCCATCGGGGCAGGCGGCTGCCAAAGCTTGCTGCATATTGTCTGTAGTTTTGTAATTGATGGCCTCGTCAAAACCAAGGTCGTTTTTGAGGTATGCTGTTTTGTCGTCGGAGCCAGCTATACCAACCACGCGGCAACCTTTGAGCCTGGCAATCTGCCCGACCACAGTGCCAACTGCTCCCGCCGCACCCGACACGACCACCGTCTCCCCCTCTTTCGGTTCCCCGATGTAGAGCAAACCGCAATAGGCTGTCAGGCCGGGCATACCCAGTATACCTAAGTGATAACTCAGCGGCGCCAGATCCGGGTCCAGTTGGTTAAGACCTTTGCCGTTGGAGATGCTATAGGTTTGCCAGGGCAGGTTACCCAACACTATTGCCCCTGCTTTATACCTGTCGTTCCGGCTTTCAACGACTTCTGCCACCACACCTCCGGTAATGGGCTCGTTCAGGTTATAGGGAGCTACATAGGATTTGGCGTCGCTCATGCGACCGCGCATGTAGGGGTCCACCGATGCGTACAGCGTCTTGAGCAAAAGCTGCCCTTCCTGCAGTTCTGGTAGCGCTTCCTCCTTAAACTCAAAGTTCTCCTCCGTCGGCATACCCTTCGGACGACTTTTCAATAGAATGCTCTTTGTTTTCATACCTTACAGTTTGTTATACCTGTGTTGTAAGTAAAACACATGGCAGAGGTTATGTTTAGCTGTAAACTACCACCTATAAAACAAAAAGGATGACACCGGCACCAGGGCCAGTGTCATCCTTTTCAAGGATCGTAAATAGTTCGTTATCGCTCGAGGGTTTTGAACACCATGTGCGTCAGAAAATCCTCCAGCTCAGTGCCACCGTCTTCTTGTATGTTCGTGAGCGAAGGCAGGTGCAGCGCAAAGAACTTCTGGTAATGCGCACTCTCCGCTATCGTAGAGACCAAAGAGGCCGGATGCTTGTACTCCGGGTTGATCTCGCGCACAATGTCAGCTATACGCTTACACAGGCGCTTGTAGCTCAAAAAGAAGCCTTCCTTATTGTTGGCATCCACCTCCTTGGTGAGGTAGGCTTTGGCTGACTCGGCTACCACTATGCGCTGCAGGGTTACTTCATCGATGTGCTCAAATTCCATGTCGTTTTCGATGCGTCCCGACAAAATGCTGATCGCAATGCGCAGGCGGTCTTCAGGTGAATTGATGTTGTTAATAGCAAACACCAACCTGTATTCCAGCCAGTTCCAGTACCACGAGATCAGGTATGAGAGCAGCATGTGCTTGCTCTCAAAGTACCTGTAGATCGTCGCCTCTGTGCTGCCGATGCGTTCAGCCAACTTCTTAAAGGTGAAGGCCTCCAAGCCCAGCTCATCGATCAGAAAGATACCGTGTTTGATAATATCACGACCTTTCTCTGATGCTTCGGGGTCTTTGAGGTATACCTTCTCCTCTACTTTGATCTTAATATTTGCCAGCAAGTTCCTCATGCAGGGTTTCAGTCATATTTTCTACATCGTCATAGAAGGTCACTACGCCGGTCTCTACGTCGTACATGCCACCTACGATGCCAATCTCGCCTTTTTCTATCATTTCACGAAGGATTGGGCTGTTTTTCTTGATTTCGCCCACCGTCCACACAACGTTGGTTTCAGCTACTTTTTCTACAAAATCCGAATTTTTGGAATTTCTTTCGCCATCATACTCCACGGCATTCACAGCAGGCTCTATCTTGTGCAGCAGTGTGCTCAGGTTGCCCATCTCTACGTGGTCGCAAGCACCCTTGATAGCGCCGCACTTGCTGTGGCCCAGCACCACTACCAACTTAGAGCCAGCCACTTTGCAGGCAAACTCCATACTACCCAGAATGTCCTCGTTCACGATGTTACCGGCGATGCGGGCACTGAATATGTCGCCAAGGCCCTGGTCAAAAATCAACTCAGCTGAAGTGCGGGAGTCGATGCAGCTCAGGATAATAGCAAATGGATATTGCCCCTCTGACGTTTCGTTCACCTGCTGCAGCAGGTTACGGTTCGCTTTCAGGTTGTTTACGAAGCGCTTGTTGCCTTCAACCAATATCTCTTTTGCGTGCTGTGGTGTCAGTTCTGCCTGTGTCTCTCTGTTTTGGGTTCTCATTGGTGTAGTCTTTTATAGTAGTTTAGTAAAATGATGACTCGTTAAAACTTCATACCCTCGTACTCCAGCTTTTCATCTTCAGCCGTCTGTTTTATGGTAAGTTTAATGTTATTGCTACGGGCGGTCTCTTTGTAGTTCTCGATCAGTTCGATCACATCCGGGTCTACCACGGCCGAGCGGGACATGTCTATTTCCAGTTCAGCGCCTTCCGGCACTCTGCGAAGTTCCTCCAGGATATTGCCCTTGTTCAGGAAAGTCACTTCCTCTGCCAGCACAATGCGGTACTTCTCTCTGCCTGCCTGTGATTTCTCCTTCACTACGGTGTGTGACACGTGGTAGCTGTTTTTGAGGATAAAGAAGATACCCACTACCATACCAATGCCTATACCTGTGAGCAGGTCAGTGAACACGATGGCCAGCACGGTTACTACAAATGGCAGAAACTGGCTCAGGCCACCACGGTACATGGCTTTGAACAGGGCCGGCTTGGCCAGCTTATACCCCACCACAAACAGAATAGCGGCCAGTGAGGCAAGCGGTATCAGGTTGAGCAGACCAGGTATAGCAATTACGCTGGCCAGGATCAGCACACCGTGAATAAGGGCCGAAAGCTTGGTACGGCCACCTGACTGAATGTTGGCTGAGCTGCGCACGATCACCTGCGTAACAGGCAGACCACCGATCAGCCCCGATACGATGTTACCGACGCCCTGCGCCTTCAACTCGCGGTTAGCCGGGCTGATACGCTTCTGTGGGTCCAGTTTATCGGTCGCCTCCAGGCAAAGCAGGGTTTCAAGGCTGGCTACGACTGCAAGTGTGCCCGCCAACATTAACACCTCGTAAGTGAGGATACGGCTGAAGTCAGGCGCGGTAAACTGCTGAAAGAAGCCGCCCACACTCGTTGCCACCGGTAGTTCTACCAGGTGGTTAGCGCGCAAGGCCATCTCCGGGAAGGCGTTCAGGAACACCAGGTTCAGCACAATACCCAACACCACCACCACGAGCGGACCCTGTATGATCTGGAAAATTTTGCCTTTCTTAGACAATACCATATCCCAGAAAATCAGGATAGCCAGGGAAAGCGCACTGATGATAACCGCTGCGGGTGATATATAACGTAAAGAGTTAAAGATTAATGAAAAAGTGGTTTCGCCAGATGGCTCCAGGAAGTGCAGACTACCCTCGTAGCTTTCATCATACCCAAAGGCATGCGGAATCTGCTTGAGGATAATGATCACACCGATACCCGAAAGCATCCCCTTAATAACCGAGGAAGGGAAATAATACCCAATGCTCCCCGCTTTCAGGAATCCGAGTACCAGCTGTATGACACCAGCCAGCACTACGGCAGACAGAAACACTTCAAAACTGCCCAGACCCTCAATGGCATGCAATACAATCACGGCCAGGCCTGCCGCCGGACCACTTACCCCCAGCTGCGAACCGCTGATAAGTGTTACGACTATACCTCCTACAAAGCCGGCAATGATACCGGAAAACAGTGGAGCGCCGGACGCCATGGCAATTCCAAGGCAAAGCGGTACTGCGACCAAAAAGACCACAATACCTGCCGGCAGATCATTCTTTAACTCTTTAAAGGTAACCATAGCGCTTCTTCTTCAATGGATAGGTTTAAAACTTGTTACAATAGTATTACTTTAACGCCACAAAGTAAAGCACTGTTTAGTTCAGTTCCCAACTTTTTTTGAGTGACTTTTATCAGATTGGCAGTGATCTTCATCATTTTTTTTGATACAAGACGGGTGTAACTCGCAGCTTGAACAGCCAGGGTAGACAGATGTTCGCTTAGGGCGTGTCTTTTTAATGTCGTAAATTTGCCTTTGAAAAGTATCAGGAAGGCTCTATGGGTTTTGCCTTCTGTTTTAAAATCAATTTCGCTTACAAGTATGCAACAGTGGACTAAACTGAATAAAGAGACAATCCGGACCATCGTGTTCAACGCCTTAGAAGAGAACGTAAATTTCTATGACGAGAACATACTGGGTATACCGGGTTCCCACCTCGATAATAAGGTGTTTTACCAGGATGCGCCTTTTTTGAAAGATGCCCCCTTCCTGACGGCCCTTATTCATAATCCAAACCACATCGGCTGTCATACCCTGGGAGCTTCCGAGTCCTTTTTCAGAGGTACGCACCAGATCGAGCGTGAGTTGATTGGTCTCTGCGCCGAGCAAATCCTGAAAGCCGAGCCGGGTAGCTGCGACGGCTATGTGGCAGCCGGCGGCACCGAGGCCAACCTGCAGGCCATCTGGATCTACCGCAACTACTTCCGCAACATAGACGGTGTGCGCAACGACAGCATCTGCATCCTCTGCTCCCGCGACAGCCACTACTCCATGAGTAAGGCCGCCAATGTATTTGACCTCGACATCGCCACAGTACAGGTCGATGACAACACCCGCGCTATTGATGAGAGGCACCTGCAGGAGGTGATCGCCGCTCAGAAAGCCAAGGGGAAAAGCCACTTTATTGTGGTGGCCAACATGATGACAACTATGTTTGGATCAGTGGATAACGCCGATATATATGCAGCTGCACTTGAAGCCAACAACTGCCAGTTTATGATTCATGTGGATGCAGCTTTTGGTGGCTTCATCTACCCTTTCACTAACCCAAACAATACGCTCAACTTCCAGAATAAATACATCACCTCTGTCACGCTGGATGCCCACAAGATGGTGCAGGCACCTTACGGTACCGGTATCTTCCTGATCCGGAAAGGCTTGATGCAGCACGCCAATACCAAGGAGGCGAGTTATGTGGAGGGCGAGGACTTTACGCTGATAGGCAGTCGCTCCGGCGCCAACGCCATTGCTGTCTGGATGATCCTGATGACCTACGGGCGCTACGGCTGGGAGGAGAAAACCACTACCCTGCTCAATCGTGCCGCCTGGCTTGCTGCTGAGCTCGACAAGGCAGGTATAACCTACTACCGCAACCCTTACTCCAACATCATCACGATCCGCAGTGAGCACCTGAACAAAGGCATTGCCGGCAAGTATGGCCTCGTTCCGGACAACCACCAGGATGCCAACTGGTATAAAGTAGTGGTGATGGACCACGTGACCATCGACCGCCTGATCCCGCTGCTGGAAGACCTGAAGACTTATCAGCATGAAGCTTGCCTGGCGGAGTAGCTCTATACCTGACAATTATCTTATAAAGCAACAAAGGCTCCTTTAACGGGAGCCTTTGTTGCTTTATAACACTTTGCTATACCTACAGCGCCTCCATAAGCTGCCTCCGGGTAGCTGCGCCTGTGCCTTTATAGTTTTGCAGGAACAAGGCCAGTTTGTCCATGGTCTGGCTCAGTTCCTGCAGCTCCGGTAGGTATACGATGCGGAAATGGTCTGGCTGCTGCCAGTTAAAGCCAGTTCCCTGCACCAGCAGTACATGCTGCTCCTGCAGAAAGTCCAGCACAAAAGCCTGGTCATCGGCTATGGCGTACTTCTTCACATCGATCTTCGGAAAGAGATAGAAAGCCCCTTTTGGCTTTACGCAGGTGATGCCAGGTATAGCGGTCAGTTTTTCGTAACAGATGTCCCGCTGCTGGCGCAGCCTGCCAGTTGGCAATACCAGGTCCTGCATGTGCTGATAGCCTTCCAGAGCTGCCTGTATAGCAAACTGCGCCGGCACGTTGCTGCATACCCGCAGGCTGGCCATGGTGTTTAGCCCGTCGATGTAGCTTCTGGCTTTGGCTTTGTTGCCGCTCACCAGCATCCAGCCAGCCCGAAAACCAGCTGCCAGGTAGTTTTTGGAAAGTCCGCTGAAAGTCACTGTCAGCACCTCGTCCGAAAAAGTGGCCGTGGAACGGTACTCCACCTCATCGTACAGGATCTTATCATAGATCTCGTCTGAGAACAGCACCAGGTTGTGCGCTGCTGCCAGCTCTACCAGCTCCTGCAGCAGCTCCGGGGCGTATACCGCACCGGTCGGGTTGTTGGGGTTGATGATCACTATGCCTTTGGTGCGGCTGTTGATCTTACTCCTGATATCGTTCAGATCAGGGTTCCAGTCCGAGGCTTCGTCGCAGAGGTAGTGCACGGCCTTGCCGCCCGAAAAACGCACCGCCGCCGTCCAGAGCGGGTAATCCGGTGAAGGCACCAGCACTTCGTCTCCCTCATTAAGCAAACCCTGCACCGCATGCAGGATCAGTTCGCTCACCCCATTGCCAATGGAAATATCGTCGGTGTGGATGCCGGCTATACCTTTGGCTGCATAGTAGTTTCTGATAGCTTCGCGGGCCTGCAGGATACCCTTATGGTCGGAGTAGCCCTGCGCATGGCGCAGATTGTCCAGTATGCTTCGGGTTACCTCCTCGGGTGCGTCAAAGCCGAAGGGAGCCGGATTGCCGATATTCAGCTTCGTGATACGATGCCCCTCCAACTCCAGTTCCTTCGCCTTCTCGTATACAGGGCCACACAGTTCATAGTGAACCGCATCGAGCCGCGTGCTGCGTTGTATCATATGGTATTGCGTTTCCTCAAAAATAGGAGTTTGCCTTACATCATGTGCTAGTACAGGTATAAAATGTTTCGCCCTGTTCTATAAAGCATATCTGCACCCGGCACTGCTATTGCACACCAACTAACGCTCAGAAAAACCTGTTGAAAACAGGCACGCCTGATTTAAACTTATTATTGATGCACCGACTTACTATAACCTGAATAACAAATCATTAAAAAACCTCCTGCAGATTAGGCAGGAGGTTTTACAAATTAACATTAGCAAGCGCTACAGTGCATCTGTCATATCATCCAGTTCACGTGCATGTTCTAGGTGCATACGCAGCGTAGGCAGTATCTTCTGAGCGAAGGCCCGCAATTCGGCATCCTCCAGATCCTCGACAGCCTGCTCGAAGAGTTCTACCGCGTCTTCATGCGCCTCCTCCTGCACATCCGAAAAGTCTTTGTCGAAGTCTACTCCTGTCTTACCGTTAAGCCGGGTTATAATAGCCTGCTTTTCCTGCGGCAGCGCGGTGGGCACCTGCAGGTTTTTCTGCTGCGCCAGCGCCATTAGCTCCTGGCTGGAAGCAGTATGGTCAGCCACTATTTCTGTGGCAAAGTCCCGCACCTCCTGCATAGTTGACTTCTGAAGCGCCATATTGCCGGTTTCTATTTCAAACATATCGCTGACGGCAGCACGTTGCACAAACTCCTGTGCTGTCAGACGGTCCAGGTTCGGATCACTATTATCATCGTCATCATCACAACTCACTAAAAACGCAAGTGGAACAAATAGCAGCAACAACCTCCATCTCAGATCTTTCATTTGTTTCATAGTTAAATACTTAAGTTAACGGATTTATAAACACGCTGGAAAAGTATAATTCATTCCCACATATTTTTAACGCAGCTATTGCTTCTCCAGCTATTGAATTTGTACTGAATCGAATCCGTATAAATACATAATACACACATTGCCATACTTTTGTATTCCAATTATAATATTGAACCACTGCTATATAAATCTGCACGATAGGTATAACTAAGCTGGTTTCTCAGTTTTCAAGCCCCCTCAGCATTTTAAATTTCTCAGCTAGCCATAACACCAGGTATAGCCTGCCAGCGCCTTTGTTAAATACAAGCTTAGCCAGACTCCCAGGCGTATATAGCTTGGTATTCATTGAATTGCTTTCTTTCTGCTTTTGCTTTCAGACAATTTGCAAGGTTCTTCTTGAAGCAGAACCAAAAACTAAATTTTTTAGTATATATTGCCAAATATATTAGCAAAGTCTATATTTGAGGCATGTGTCGCGAAAGAGACCAAAAGAGAAAGTACTATGGAAAAAACACATACCCTAAACACCCTGCCGGAGAGCCTCGAGTTGCTCCCGCTCCGGGCCACAGAACTACTTGAGTTACCTATCAGCCAGAGCTACGTAGCGGCAGGCTTCCCCTCCCCGGCCGAAGATTACCTGGAAGACAAGATCAACCTGCAGCAGGTACTCATCCGCAACCCCACCGCCACCTACCTGGTGCGGGTGCGGGGCGAGTCCATGCGTGATGCCCGCCTGCACGACGGCGACATACTGGTAGTAGACCGCTCCCTGAAGCCCAGTCACGGGCACATCATCATCGGCGTAGTGGATGGTGAGTTCACCGTGAAGCGGCTCTTGCAGAAAGGACTTCGGCTATACCTGCAACCGGCCAACGAGCTGTACCCGCCTGTGGAGATCACCGAAGAGATGGATTTTAAACCCTGGGGCGTCGTGGTGTGGTCGCTTCACAAGGTAAACGGCGGCCATGACTAGCCTTTTTGCTCTCGTGGACTGCAATAACTTTTATGCCTCCTGCGAGCGGGTATTCGATCCGAAACTGGAGGGCAAGCCCATTGTGGTACTCTCCAACAACGATGGTTGCATCATCGCACGGTCCAACGAAGCCAAGGCGCTGGGTATACAAATGGGAGAACCAGCCTTTAAAGCAAAGGATACGATAGAACAGCATAACGTACACGTTTTCAGCAGCAACTACACCTTGTATGGCGATATGTCAGCTCGGGTAATGCAGACACTCGGGCAGTTCACTCCCAACCTGGAGGTATACTCTATCGACGAAGCTTTCCTGGACTTGGGCAACTTCTATGGCCGCGACCTGGACCAGTATGCCGGAGAGATGCGCCATACCGTAAAGACCTGGACAGGTATACCGGTGTCGGTGGGTGTAGCCCCGACCAAGACACTGGCCAAGCTGGCCAACCGGCTTTCCAAAAAGTCGAAGAAGGCGGATGGCGTGCTGGTGCTGACCGATGAACGGCATATACAGGAAGCTTTGCGACGCACTGAGGTGGGCGATGTGTGGGGTGTGGGCAGACGCTACGCCCGCAAGCTGGCAGCTTTTGGCATCCATACGGCCCTGGACCTGCGCAACACCTCCGATGCCTTTGCGAAGAAACACCTGACCGTGGTAGGCCTGCGCACCGTGCGGGAGCTACGCGGCGAACCCTGTCAGGATCTGGAGATGGTAGCGCCTAACAAGCAGCACATCTGCACCTCCCGCTCTTTTGGTGGTCCTGTGACCGAGCTTTCGCAACTGAAAGAAGCCACCGCTAACTATGCTTCGCGCTGTGCTGCCAAGCTGCGCCGCCAGCAGAGTTGTGCAGGCGCTATTACAGTATTCCTGGAGACAAACCGCTTCCGGGAGGGTGACGCCCAGTACTTTAACAGCAAGACCATTGCGCTGCCTACGGCCACCAACAGCACCCTCGAACTGCTACACTACGCCAGCATAGCCCTGCAGGCGCTCTACCGCGAAGGCTACCGCTACAAAAAGAGCGGAGTGATCGTGTCGGAGCTGCGGCCCCAGAACCAGGTGCAGACTTCCCTGCTCGACACTGTGGACCGCGACAAGCACCAGCGCCTGATGCAGACCCTCGACAAATTGAACGGCGCCTTAGGCCGTGACACGGTCACCTGCGCCGCGCAGGGCACCACCCGACCCTGGCAGCTCAAATGCGAGAAGAAATCGCCGTGCTATACCACCCAGCTAAAAGGCCTGCTATGTATCGGTACAAGCTAAGATTTAGGTAAAGGCGCTTACAAGTTCAATCACCCTGCTTCTCCTCAAAAAAAGGTTGGCTTACTCAGAGGAAGAAGTCGAATCCCCTGTCACCCTGTAAAGAAACTTGCTTGAAGGGAGGACTGCTTCATCTGTCACCAGGATCCTAGCAGGATGACAAAATTGAAATCATAGAATCATTAACAAGAGAATCACCGCTACTATGAAAGCAGAAGAATTTTTGAAAGGACGCGGCGCACAGTACAATCCCACAAACCCATACCTGAAACAGGAATATGTAGCCGAGCACATCGAGGGACTGGATGAGGCGATGCTTTCTAACTCTAAAACGGAGTTCTTTGCGGAGCACCCCAAGAAAATTGTGAATAAAGTGGAGAGTCCGGACCTGGGGCTCTCCTATTCCATGAACCCCTACCAGGGCTGCGAGCATGGCTGTGTGTACTGCTATGCCCGCAACTCACACCAGTACTGGGGCTATGGCGCCGGACTGGATTTCGAGCGCAAGATTATCGTGAAAGAGAATGCCCCGGAAGTGCTGGCTCGTCAGCTGGAAAACCAGAAATGGCAGGTAATGCCCATTATGCTGGCTGGCAACACCGACTGCTACCAGCCCATTGAGGCGAAGAAGCAGTTGACCCGCCGTATGCTGGAGGTGCTGCTGCAGTATCGCCATCCGGTCAGCATCATCACCAAAAATGCCCTGATTCTCCGTGACCTCGACTTGCTGCAGGCACTTAATAAGCTAGATCTGGTGCATGTGAACATCAGCATTACGACGCTGGACGAGAAGCTGCGCCAGAAACTGGAGCCCCGTACTGCCACCGGAGCCAGACGTCTGCAGGTGGTGAAACAGTTGGCAGACGTAGGTATACCTGTCAATGTGATGGTGGCTCCTATTATACCTGGGCTCAATGACTCCGAGATTCCGGCTATCATTAAAAGTGCAGCCGAGGCGGGTGCCAGCAGTGCGGCCTATACCATCGTGCGGCTCAACGGCAGCATCGGCCCCATCTTCGAAGATTGGATCCGGGAGGCCTTCCCCGACCGCGCCGATAAGGTGTTGAACCAGATAGCCGACTGCCACGGTGGTCAGCTAAACGACAGTCGCTTTGGTACACGCATGCGGGGCGAAGGCAAATTCGCCGAAGCTATTAACAAGCTTTTCCATATGAGTCGCAACCGCTACATGGCTGGCCGAAGCATGAAACCTTACAACTATAAGCACTTCTGTACCAGAGCAGGTATACAGATGAACCTCTTTTAAAAGTTGAAGCGGGTACAGGTATAAAACCTGCACCCGCTCCTTCTTCTATGGGGACCTTGATGGCTTAAAGCGTTCCTTTTATCTTATTGATGATTCCTCCTTTCCCGTCTATCTGCTCTACCTGAGCATGACCTCTTGGATCTGGTGGGCCGAGCTGGGGTTCACCGCCCTGTGGCTCTGCCGGGGTCATTTTAAACTCACCTTTTCCATCCATGGAAGTACCCTGCGACCAACGGCCTTCTGCTCGTGGCGCCCCGTTAATGGCCGTGCTCACAAAAGCGTAATTGAATTGCTGGTTTTCCTCGGCCTGCGGGAAACTGTTCGGAATTGGGTGAACACCTTCTAAGCCGCCCAGTTCTTCTAACACGGCCAGCCACTGGTTCTGGTGCATGGTATCGCGGGCGATCAGGAAGGCAAGCATGTCCTTCATACCTGGGTCGTCGGTTGCTTCCCATAGGCGAGTAGCCAGCACGCGGCCCGTGGACTCGGCCATTACATTGGCATACATATCAGCGGCCAGGTTACCGCTCCCCACTACCCAGGAACCGTTAAAGGGAACCCCGTTACTGTCGACTGCCATTGCAGCGAGACCTGAGGAAAGCACGTGTCGCGGATTCATCCCGCCCATCACAGCGCCAATTACCTTATCTTTAGCCATATCCTCTTTCAAAGAGAGAGGAGCGCCCTCCAAGTTCAGCGCCACGGCCGTAGCCAGCATTTCGATATGGGCCATTTCTTCTGTACCGGTTTCCAGCAGCATGTCACGGTACTTGGCAGGTCCCCTGGCACCCCAGGCCTGGAACAGGTACTGCAGACAAACCCTGATCTCCCCCTCAATGCCACCAATGGCCTGCTGTAGCATATTGGCAAAGGCCGGGTTTGGCTTTTCTACTCTTACTTTGTACTGTAGTTTGTTATCATGATAAAACATAGATGTATAGGACTTATGAGTAAAACATTTCAGAACTTACGGCATGCAGTATCAGATGTTATTAATCAAGTACAAATACGTAGCTATAAAATACAAAAGCATAGTTAAATGAAAGTATAGGTATAGAAGCATGCCGTTGAAAATTTATCAGCGTTGCTACCTCCATACTACAACATTTTTCAGCTAACAAGGTATAGGAAGCAACCCCGCCGCCTGCTATTATAAGACAGCAAACGATTACATGGAACCCGGAAAAGACATCATTGTAAACAGTTGGGCAGAAGTACAATCGGCCTTGTTCGACCACAGTTGGAACGAGAACATCAAGCGATTCCGCTCCTCCCATGTATACCGTGGCAGTTGGAGCAAAGAGTACGACCTGAGCACCAGCCTGACCCGCCTCGGCAGTCGCTACTACGAACTGGAGCCACACATTCTGCGAAACTTCCGAAAGTACGCCCACAGCAATTCAGCTCCCGGTGATTCCGTTTGGAACTGGCTGGCGGTGGCACAGCACCACGGTCTCCCTACCCGCCTGCTCGACTGGACCTACTCGCCCTATGTGGCCCTGCATTTTGCCACCCAAAACCTCTCCAGCTACCATGAAGACGGCGCCATCTGGTGCGTGGACTATGTGAAAGCCAACGACTTTTTGCCGCTCAAACTGCAAACGGCTATCAAAGAAGAAGGCTCCAACGTATTTACGCCCGAGATACTGCAACCCGTTTGCTCTTCCTTAAAGGAACTGGCTTTGCTGCAGAATAAAGAATATGTGGTGTTCCTGGAGCCGCCTTCACTAGACGCCCGCATCGTGCACCAATACGCTTTGTTCTCCCTGATGTCAACAGCGCAGGCAAACATGAGCCAATGGCTGGAGCAGCATCCGGAACTGTACTTTAGAGTGATCATTCCAGCCGGACTGAAGTGGGAAATACGCGACAAACTGGATCAGGCCAATATCACCGAGCGGGTGCTCTTTCCAGGTTTGCAGGGGCTGAGCCAATGGTTGAAGCGCCACTATACGCATGAGTAAGTTTTTTACTAAAAAAGGGAGTCTAGTCGCTGTTTCCTCACAAAATATCTATACTTTAATAGACTATTTACATCGAATACCCATACCCAGCCATGAATTCCTTTTTACCCACTACCCGTGAAGCGATCAAAAGCTTCATGTTGAACAACTTACCACCTTATCACTTAAAAAAACACCTAAAACCTGCTGCGGCAGTACTGGCAGCTACACTCCTGCTAGGCTCCGCATCCTGCACCCAGGACAAAGAGGTCCATTCTGCTACGTTGCCGGCCTCAACTGAAAAGTACGAACTGCCGGCTCAACCAACTGACAGCACTGCCACCGCTTCTAGCGACACCGTAGCGGCACAAACTCCAACTGTTACACCTGCGCCAGCTTCTGCTTCTGAAGCGCCTACCGTATACCCAGGACCTGAGCCGCTGCCAGGTGCTATCCTGCCGCACAAGCGCATTTTGGCCTACTATGGCAACCCACTGTCAAAGCGCATGGGCATACTGGGCGAGTATCCGGTGGATGAAATGCTCCGCCGTCTGGATGAGGAGGTCGCCAACTGGACAAAGGCAGACTCCCTGACACCGGTGCAGCCTGCCCTACATGCCATTGTGGTGACGGCACAGGGGCACCCCGGCCGTGGCGACAAGTACCGCCTGCGCATGACTGATAAGATGATCGAGGATGTGCTGGAGATGGCCAGACAACGCGATGCTATTGTGTTTCTGGACGTACAGGTTGGCCGCAGCACCCTCCCTGAGGAACTCCCCCGCCTAACTCAGTTCCTGAAGCTGCCGAACGTACATTTAGGTATAGACGCTGAGTTTGCGATGAAGGACGGCGAAGTACCGGGAAAGAAAATCGGAAGCTTTGACGCCGAGGACATCAACTATGCCACCGAAATGCTCGCTGACATCGCGAAAGAATACAACCTGCCGCCTAAGTTGCTCATCGTGCACCGCTTCACACAGCGCATGATCCAGAACTCGCAGGATATCAAACTAAGACCGGAGGTGCAAGTGGTCATGCACATGGACGGCTGGGGACCACCGGCGCTGAAAAGAGACACGTACCGCCGTTTTATCGCCAAAGAGCCAGTACAGTTTACAGGCTTCAAGGTGTTCTACAAGAACGACACCCGCAATAACTCCCGCCTGATGACGCCTGAAGAGATTCTCAAGCTTAATCCAAAGCCATTGTATATTCAGTACCAATAGAAATAAAAAGAGCGTAGCCGACGGCTACGCTCTTTTTATTTTGTCTTTCATCCAGGTGTCCACTAACTCCACTAACTTCTGGTTGAACCTGGGCCGGAAAGTACTCTCTTCGGCACTTCCACGCCTCTTTACGTGCTCCTGCATGGTCCCTACCTCCATAAAACCATGGTCGGTACGGGGCAGCAATTCAAAAGTAGCTTTGCCAGGATGGTAGCTGTTGACCAGGTTCACAACTAACTGAGCACCTGATGGGTCCAGAGCGGCCACATCGGCCTCTCCATAGATTGCCAAGGTATAGGCATTGGCATCGCGCCATGCCTGGCTCATGGGGAGGTCCTGCAGATCCTGCAGGAAGGTGTAATGCCGGCCATACAGGTGCCCTTGCCCATCATAGTCCATGATGTTTTCCAACGCAGTGCGGTAAGCAGGATTCTTTGCCAGTTCCTCCGGAGTTTTTTTCAGGATCATAAACTCATAGAGCAACGGCACCACAGTTCGCATGTCCTGGTCAACCTGCACGTAATCAGCCCCCAGGAGGGTGCGTTGGTCACGGTATACCTCCAGCAGGTATTCAAACCAGGGCTTTCCGGTGATGCCGTACACCATCAGGCCTTTGACTTTCTCCTGGGCGGCCATCAGCGGCGCCGTGTTGCCGCCAAGGGAATGACCGAACAGGAACACATTCTCCGGATCAACGGCAGGGTCCTGCTTCAGCAGCTTCAGACCGGCAGTGAAAGCCTCAAGTTCTTCCTGATAGCCGATCTCGGTACAGGGCTTGCTTCCCTGGCTGTCACCGGAACCGGGCTTGTCCATTCTGAAAACGGCGTAGCCCCGGGCTACCAGGCCATCGATCAGCTGTCGCTGCGGGTCTTCGGCCGGCAGGTTATCCAGGCTGCTGCAACCATAGCCCTGCACAAAAAATATGGTCGGGAAGCGGCCTTTACCTTTTAGCTTTTTCAGGATGGAGCGGGCATAGCGATTGTCAGGAAGGGGCACCTCCCCATACCTTACCTCCGCATTCGGGTCGGTTTCGAAAGGCATAGGTTGTACTTTTCCTTTTACAGTGGTCTGCTTACCCTTGCGATTGAGATCGAGTGTCACAAACTCTCCTGTGCGAAACTGACGGGCCATCGCGGGCACGTCCATGTAGTTGTTGATAGGTGTACCGTTGACACGCACAATCACGTCGCCGACCTGTAGCTTGAGGGCAGCGGCTGTGCTATTGGGGATCACGCGCCTCACAAAGGCTCCCTGGGTACCGGAAAGGCGATTAGCAGCGGCCAGCGAGTCGGTGACCGGCGATACCTGTACACCCAGGAAAGGACGGCGTTGCAGCTGCTGTCCCCACGCCGCAGTACAGGCAAAGAGGCAGAAGGCAAAGAGCAAGTAAATTGTTTTTTTCATAGTGCAGAATACCATGCTGATGCGATGATGTACTCAATTTACGTGGTAAAATGAAGCTTTGCGAGAGGAGACCTCTCAAAACAGGCACTTTTAACTAAATTTTAACCTTTTTGCCTGAAAAGGCTTTCTGATTATGGAAAATATTGCCGAAATTATCAGCATACCGCCACGCAGGTAAATAATTTAAAATTTTCAGGAATAGAAGTGAGTAAAAAGGCCCGGATTTTGCGTTACAGGTATAAGATAATTCAAGCCAATGCACTTATAAAGCCAGAAGGGCTATAGGCGCCAGAAACCACAAAAGCAGGGAATCATGACGCAATTGTTTAAGCTCTCCAATCTGACTACGTTTTTAGTTCGGTTCATTCAGATCATCATCGTATTCCCGATGGCGGTTCTGATCAGCTTTTACTTACCCCCTATCAGCTTCATCGACTATGAGCTGAATTTCCTGCTGTGCGTTATTCTGGCGGCCATTGTCTCGGTGATTGTGACCACCATCAGCAAAAAGCTGATCCTCCTCCTCTTTGTAGGCATCATGGGAGCCATGTTCTTCAACAGCACCTTCGACGATTATACAGTAGAGAACCTTTACGCCGATTACAATGCCATGCTGGTGAACATGACCAGCAACTCCAGCAAAGTATCTTATTTCAAACCGGTGCGGGGTACTTACTTTCAAGAGCGCCGCGTGAAAAGTGCCATGCAGCCGACCCACCCTGTGGTGCGCTCCTTTGCTGTCGAGAACTCCACCCGCTTTTTTCATGACGAGTACTACCGCAAGTATGGCAAGATGGTGCGCTACTTCTCGCTCTTTAAGCATGTACGCAACAGCTGGCGCTATGTAAATGACCCGCTGGGCCTCGACTATTACTCGCCTCCTACCGAGAGCATCAAGCTGCTGGCCGGCGACTGCGACGATTATGCCATCCTGATGGCTTCTTCTATTATGGCCATTGGCGGTGAGGCCCGCATCGTGATCTCACCTAACCATATGTATACAGAAGTAAAAATGGGAACCGTGGAAGACCTGGACAAGGTAAGCTATGCGGTGCGTTCACTTTTCCCGGATGAAGTGACCGGCGGTAAAATTCACTTCCACGAAACCAACGGAGAGCTTTGGATCAACTTCGATTATACGGCAGGTTATCCGGGCGGTCCTTTCCTGGAGCCGGAACTGTACAGCGTGATCAACTTCACGAATTCTTAATACCGGTTTATACCTGACGGGTAGCTAAATTTTTAGATTTATCGTACAAATGCTGCAGCCGCTTGATTAGCGGCTGTTTATTTTCTATACTTACCGTTTACAGCATAAAACGAACGAAAAAAATATGCCCAAAATCCTGATTATAGATGACGAACGGGCCATTCGCAGCACCCTGAAAGAGATCCTGGAGTTTGAAAACTATACCGTAGACGAAGCCGAGGACGGCCAGAAAGGCCTGCACCAGATTGGCAAGTCGAAGTATGATGTCGTGCTCTGCGACATCAAAATGCCAGGTATGGATGGTATAGAAGTGCTGGAAAAAGCCATGGAAATGGCACCTGACACTCCTTTTATCATGATATCAGCGCATGGCACCATCGACACGGCCGTGGAGGCTACCAAAAAGGGTGCCTACGATTTCCTGCAGAAACCACCGGATCTGAACCGTCTGCTGGTGTCCGTGCGCAATGCGCTGGACAAGTCGAACCTGGTGACCGAAACCAAGATCCTCAAAAAGAAAATATCGAAGACCTACGAAATGGTGGGTACTTCAGAAGCGCTGGGCCGCGTCAAGCAGGCGATCGAAAAGGTAGCCCCTACTGATGCCCGTGTGCTGATCACTGGCCCGAACGGATCGGGTAAGGAGTTGGTGGCACGTGCCATACATGAGCATAGCAACCGCGCCAATGGTCCGCTGATAGAGGTAAACTGCGCCGCTATACCGAGTGAACTAATCGAAAGTGAGCTGTTTGGCCACGAAAAGGGCTCTTTTACCTCCGCTGTGAAGCAGCGCATTGGCAAGTTTGAGCAGGCCAATGGCGGTACGCTCTTCCTGGACGAGGTGGGCGATATGAGTCTGTCAGCACAGGCCAAAGTGCTGCGTGCTTTGCAGGAGCATAAAATCACCCGTGTAGGTGGCGACAAAGACATCCAGGTGGATGTGCGTGTGCTGGCTGCTACAAACAAGAACCTGCTGGAAGAGATTGAAGCCAAGACCTTCCGCGAAGACTTGTACCATCGTTTGGGGGTGATCCTGATCCATGTGCCGCCGCTGAACGAGCGCCGCGAGGATATACCTGATCTGGTGCAGAAGTTTCTGCAGGACATCGCCAATGACTACGGCAACAAGCCAAAGGCCATCACAAACGATGCGCTGGAATACTTAAAGACGCTGGACTGGCGCGGCAACGTGCGTGAATTACGCAACGTGGTAGAACGCCTAGTGATCATGAGCGGTCAGGAAGTGTCGCTGGAAGACGCCAAGGCTTATGCCCGTCCTGCCGGCTCTTAACCATATCTTATACTCATCTATGCAAAGCGCCCCGACCAATTGGCCGGGGCGCTTTTATTTTATACCTGTCGTACTGTTTGAGGTTAGCTATTGCCGCAGTGTATGAGCTACTTAGAAACCAGTCTTTACACTTTTAAGCAATCCAATTACGCTGCCGCTTTGCCCTTCTTCAGCATACAGCATTGCTTGTACTTCTTCCCGCTGCCACACGGGCATGGTTCGTTCCGCCCCAGGCGCTTACCATAAGGGTTGAGCAATTCCCGAAAGTTGATACGAAACCGCCTCTTAGGATTCTGCTGAAAGACTTTGGTCAGCATTTCGTACAAGCGCGGGTGCTTTTCAGCCAACTGGTCCGGCTTCTCAAAGAAATACTCCGTGACCACCGCAAAGAATTCTGCTTCGCTGGTCGCCCCATAATTGTTGATGTCCGACTTCCCCTTTTCGATCTGGCTGATCTTGCGGTACATCAGCTCTTCCCAGGGCTGCAGCAACTCATCCGGTAAGTAAGCTTTAGGTACACCGTCTATCTCGCCGTCGGCCTGATCGAGCATGTGCGCAAACTCGTGTATACCTACATTCTTACGGTCGGCCATGTCATTGAAGCCCTGTTCCAGCGCCGGTTTGGACAAGGTGACGTAATGATCATTCTGAAATGGGTTCACGCGTCCCAGTACCTCCGAAACAGCTTCGTTATCCTGATTCTTGTATCGGTGTATACTGCCAGGGAACACCAGCACCTCTCCCAGGTTATGGTACTCCCAGTCCTTGAAACCGAAAATCGGAATGATAGCGCTGGAACCAACCAGCACCTTCGTTGTGTCGTCTACCTCTGTGTCTATACCTGTGATGCGCTTCTCAGACACAAAAAGAAGAAGTTTTCGTTCAAAGCGCTGTTTCTCCTCTTCGGTTTTTAAAGTATGGTAAAAGCCTACACGGTCTTGCAGGATCTTGCGCCACTCCACCGGAAAGCCTTTCTTCAGAATCTGCTTGCGGTGACGCTCCTTGCGGGTGGCCCACCTGTAAAACAGCAGCAGCATACCTGCTACCAGTGCAATAAAAAATACATAACCCATGGGCAGCTTAAACGGAAGATAGATGTTTTGGATGTTAGGCAACCGGATGTTAGGCGATCAATAGATTACAGCCCCGTATGTCAGAGTTATCAAATCGACCCAATACTTCAAAGGTCCCGTCCGGCTTCAAGCGCCCGATATCCTTCGTCTCAATAAAAGCACAAGAGTCTACATTGGCCAGGTCGATGACGTTGATGCCGCCTGAGCGCATATCCGGACGGATGTCGAAAGGATCGTTGAGATCGCGTAGGAGTACCCGCAAGGTATAGCCCGGATGGAAAAGACCATCACCCAGCGAATAAGCCTGCGACAGCAGCTCCGTCATGCCGTATTCTGAATGAATGGCGTCCACCCCGAAACCCTTCTTCAGGTAGGCGTGCAGTTCTTCCCGTATCATTTCCCGACGGCGCCCCTTCATACCACCGGTTTCCATGATGGTCACATGGCTGAAATCCTCCTGCCCTTTCAGTTCATCAGCCCAGTCAAGCAGGGCGTAGGATACCCCAATCAGCAGTACTTTTTTTCTTTTCTGCTGTGCCCTTTTTACAGTTTGTAACAGGTCATTATGGTTACGCAGGTAGAAGCCTTCCTCCTCCTGCCCCGACTGCTTGACAAAATAATCGACCATGGCCACGAGTGATGAACCACCCTGCTCCAGGTATGAAGGCAGCAGCGCCAGCACTACATAGTCAGTCAAAGGATCGTAGAATGACTCGAAAATTCGTTTTGTGGTGCGCAGGTACCATTCTAAGCTGGCTACCTGGTGCTGACTGCGCGTCATTTGGGTGGTGCCGCTACTATAGAAGGTCACCTCAGGTTCGAAAGTACCGGTTTTGACCTCGTGCGTCTTGAAAAACTCAATCGGCAGAAAAGGAATATCCTCGAGCTGAGTGACCTGCTTTGGATCGCGGCCTAAATGCTGCAGATATTCATGGTATACCTGATTATGCTCAGCCTGGTACCTGAAAAGGGCCAGGGCAGTTTCTTTAAAATCGAAAGACTGTTCTGCTAGTAATAACTGCAAATGTTGGGCTTTGAAGTCCATCCAAATTATTTATAACAATTCCTGTATCTGTTCGTTTGATTTAGTAAATTTAGCTTCATTTTCTGAGATCCCACATGAGATACTTGCTAAAGTATGGTGCGCCTAGCCTGCTATTGCTGCTGGCCCTTAGCTCCTGCCGTAAAGAGCCTGTCTATGACGTAGTACCCGAAATTGAATTCAGGCGTGTGGAGCAGTACCATTTTGTGGATACGCCATTCCCTCAAAGGCCGGATATCACCTCTTTACGAGATTCACTTGTGCTGGTCATCGGCTTTAAAGACGGAGACGGCAACCTGGGCCTTTCCAGTAACCGGGATTCCGAAGACTTTCAGCCTCCTTTTAATGAAGGCTCCCAGTACGAGCAGAATTTTCATACCGTGATGTACATCAAAGTACAGGATCCGAACAATCCAAGTAATTCCCGCTTTGAGCCCTACCCTTTCCCAGTGCCAGGCTTTCAGTTCTCGGGTCGCTTCCAGCGTCTGTCAGCTGATGATCGCCCGGAACCGCTGGAAGGCGAGATCAAATACAGCATCAACGAGATCAACGCATCCGAATTCCCCTTGCTGCGCCCCGGTGCTGTCATTAAATTTGACATCTACATCTACGACCGCACCACTCCTGTACCAAACCGCAGCAATGTCGTGACAACAGACGAAATAACCTTATTTCAGCCAGCAGTAGGTGGCTGACCGCTTCATTAAAGTATAAAAAGAGAGAGGCCCTGTATCATTTGGTACAGGGCCTCTCTCTTTTTATAGCACTACCTAATTAGTAGATCGTAGGATAAGCCTTTGGATCAGCTTCGTGCATGATCTCGTATACCGCCTCAAACACATCCTCCGGATTCGGCTTAGAGAAGTAGTCGCCGTCAGATGAGTACGGCGGACGGTGCGCATGCGCTGACAGGCACTGTGGCTTGGAATCCAGGTAACGCCAAGCGCCCTGCTCGTCCACCACCTGCTGCATCATATAGGCTGTTGCCCCTCCTGGCACGTCCTCGTCAGCAAACAGAACGCGGTTTGTCTTGCGGATGGAGTCTGTGATCATGTGCTCCAGGTCAAACGGCAGCAAAGATTGCACGTCTACCACCTCAGCCGATATACCAAACTCTTCCAACTGACGAGCGGCATCCATCACAATGCGGCACATAGAGCCGTAAGTCACGATGGTGATATCAGTGCCCTCCTTCAATACTTCCGGCTTACCAAGCGGCACAGTAAACTCACCAACGTTGCTAGGAATTCGCTCTTTCAAACGATAGCCGTTGAGACATTCTATTACCAGCGCCGGCTCATCAGACTTAAGCAGTGTGTTGTAGAAACCCGCCGCCTGCGTCATATCACGCGGTACTAACACATGCATACCTCTGATGCTATGCAGGATCATACCGATCGGAGAACCGGAATGCCAGATGCCTTCCAGGCGGTGGCCACGGGTACGCACGATCAACGGTGCTTTCTGGCCTCCTTTGGTGCGGTACTGCAAACAGGCCACGTCGTCAGACAGGATCTGAATAGCATATAATAAGTAGTCGAGGTATTGGATCTCGGTGATTGGGCGCAGGCCACGCAGGGCGGCTCCTATACCTTGTCCGATGATCGTACACTCGCGTATACCTGTGTCGGTTACGCGCAGCTCTCCGTGCTTCTCCTGCAGTCCGGCGAAAGCTTGGTTTACGTCACCGATGCGACCAACGTCCTCGCCGATAGCGAACACACGTGGATCACGGGCCAGCATGGCATCAAAGCAGGCCTGCAGCACCTCACGGCCGTCTACCACAGGGGCATCCTCGGCAAACTCAGGCTTGATTTCCTCTACTAACAGAGCAGCCTCTTCAGACTGGCTATATAAATAGGAGTTGAAACGATCCGCATTTTCCCCCATGGTCTGCTCCAGCCAACCCACCAGTTCACGCTTGGCCTGGTTGTTTTCGTCACGCACGTAGCGCAATACTTTGCGTACTGCTCTCACCGCATCGCTGCGGATAGGAGTTGACGTTTTGCGAAGCTCTTCAGTAATAGTGGCGATCTCTGTGATATGCTCACTGGCAGCTGCCAGGTTATCCATTAGCTTCAGAGCCTCCTCGTGATCGGCCTTGATGCTATCTGCAAAAGCGGTCCAGGCGGCAGTACGAGCCTGGCGCACGGCTTCTTTGGCTTCATTTTCAATCTGATCAAGCTGGTCAGTAGTTGCTATCTCATTAGACAGCATCCATTCGCGCATCTTCACGAGGCAGTCATACTCTGCTTCCCAAGCCAGACGGTCTTTAGACTTATAGCGCTCGTGCGAACCAGAAGTAGAGTGCCCCTGCGGCTGTGTTACCTCTTCCACATGCACCAATACAGGCACATGTTCTTCGCGGCATACCTTTACGGCTGCTTCGTAGGCTTCGCAGAGGGCGGCATAGTCCCAGCCTTTCACTTTAAATATCTCGTAGCCCTGCTCCTCGCGACTGTTGCGCTGGAAACCGGCCAGAATTTCAGAAATACTGCCTTTGGTCGTCTGGTACTCAGCCGGCACAGAAATACCGTAGCCATCGTCCCATACTGATACCAGCATCGGCACCTGTAATACGCCAGCTGCGTTGATGGCCTCGAAGAACATGCCTTCTGAGGTGGAAGCGTTACCGATCGTACCGAAAGCCACCTCGTTGCCGTTCACTGAAAACTGCTGCATCCCCTGCAAATCAGGGTTTTGGCGATACAGCTTAGAAGCATAAGCCAGACCTACCAGGCGTGGCATTTGCGAAGCGGTAGGCGAAATATCAGAGCTGGAGTTTTTTTGCTCCATCAGGTTTTTCCAATTGCCCTCCTCGTCGAGCAGGCGGGTACCGAAGTGTCCGTTCATCGCACGACCGGCTGTGGAAGGCTCGGCCTCCACATCGGTATGCGCATATAATTGAGCAAAGTACTGCTGGAGCGTCAGTTCGCCAATGGCGAACATAAAAGTCTGGTCACGGTAATAGCCAGAGCGAAAATCGCCATTCTGGAAGAACTTGGCCATGGCCAGCTGGGCAACTTCTTTGCCATCGCCGAAAATACCGAACTTGGCTTTACCCATAAAAACCTCCTTGCGGCCGGCAAGGCTCGCATGGCGGCTCTCCCACGCAATACGATAGTCGTTGAGTATTTCCTGAGTGCTTAGTCTTTGAGTTATAGATGCTTCAGCAGTTTGCATGTCTTGTCTGTAAAAGCTAATGATGGATTTTCTCTTCAAAAGTACAGAAGATTAGCCTAAAATCAAATTAGGGCCCTTCTGCCGCCTAATCAGGCATAGGAATTGTTACTGTTTTTTTGTCAAAAGATTTTATATCTTTGTTTGTTTGCAGAACCTCTTTTTACTTTCGCAAAATTTCTTTACTTCGCATTATGAACAGAAAATTTTACTTCCTTACATTCCTTAGCCTTCTGTTGGCTGGTTTTTCAGCCCAGGCGCAGGGCGAGCTCAAGTTTGAGAAAGAGACCCACGATTTTGGCACATTTGCCGAAGGTATGATCGCTTCTTACGAGTTTGTAGTGAAGAACGTAGGCGACAAGCCTGTGGTTATAGCGCAGGTACAGCCATCTTGCGGTTGCACCACACCGGAGTGGACTAAAGACCCCATCATGCCAGGCAAAACAGGCGTGATCAAGGCGATGTACAACAGCAACGGCCGTCCCGGGCCCTTTCACAAGTCTATTTCTGTGATCTCAAATGCTGCTACACCTCAGGCTGTTATCTTCATTAAAGGAGAGGTTGGACCAAAAGATTTAAAAACTAGTTACACGCCGGAACAAAAAGCAAACTCACCGCGTTTGGCTGTTGGAACTACTTCACACAGCTTCGGAAAACTTGAAAAAGGACAAAAAGCGGTGGCAAAGTTCACAATCAAAAACACAGGTCGGCAGGACCTTGTAGTGCAGGGCGTGAAGTCAAACTGCAACTGTGTAACCTATAAAGTTTCGGAACCAGCATTAAAACCGGGACAGCAGGCAACTTTGGAACTAACCTACATTCCTACAATGTTAAAGGAGCAAAATGAGGTAGTAACCATCGTTTCAAATGATATTGTAATGCCAGACCTTAAGCTCACGCTGAAGGCAAATGTAGTAGAGAGTCTGGCTCAAAAGAATATGTTAAGGGAAGGCAATCAGCCAGTACCTTTCAGATAGTTTTTTTCATAGTTTTATTTTGTACTAATGGCAGTGATTTTATCACTGCCTTTTTTCATTTTATACCTTTTGGTTCTGGCATTTTGGAATAAGTAGGATACAATTTGAAAGTATCCCCATCATTCACTCCCCGATCGCTTGTTCAAGTCCGTCTGTCGTACAGGATCATACCCCCTCCCATCCTATTCCAAATCCCTTTAAATCAACCGCGTGCAAATGTTTATACAATCTTAAAGCAGGTTTCTTGTTTAGCCTTTTATTTCAAGATAGATATGGTATATTTGCGCAGCTTTTCCAATATCTAATACTATAAATAGAACGACATGATTATTGGTGTTCCAAAGGAAATCAAGAATAACGAAAACCGCGTAGGCGTAACTCCAGCCGGCGTGGTGGAACTGGTGCGCAATGGCCACACCGTGTACGTACAAGCTACTGCCGGCGAAGGCAGCGGCTTCCCGGATGATATGTATACCCAGGCTGGTGCTTCTATCCTGCCTAGCATTGAAGAGGTATACGGTATCGCTGAGATGATCATCAAGGTGAAAGAGCCGATTGAGTCGGAGTACAGCCTGATCAAAGAAGACCAGTTGCTGTTTACCTATTTCCACTTTGCTTCATACGAGCCGCTTACGCACGCTATGATCAAGCAAAAAGCGGTTTGCCTTTCTTACGAAACGGTAGAGCGCGCTGACAGAAGCCTTCCATTGCTGGTGCCTATGTCAGAAGTTGCCGGCCGCATGTCAATACAGGAAGGTGCCAAGTACCTGGAGAAACCACTGAAAGGCCGTGGTATTCTGCTGGGTGGCGTACCAGGTGTGCGTCCTGCCAAGGTGATGATCCTGGGCGGTGGTGTGGTAGGTACCAACGCAGCCAAAATGGCCGCAGGTATGGGTGCCGACGTAACCATCCTTGACACGAACCTGGCCCGTCTGCGTTACCTGGACGATATCATGCCAGCCAACGTGAACACTTTCATGTCTAATGAATACAACATCCGCGAACTTCTCCCTACGCATGACCTGATCATTGGCGCTGTGTTGATCCCAGGCGCTAAGGCTCCTCACCTGATCACACGCGACATGCTGAAGGAAATGCGTCCGGGTACAGTGGTAGTAGACGTGGCAGTTGACCAGGGTGGTTGCATCGAAACCTGCAAGCCGACTACGCACGAGAACCCAACTTACATCATCGATGATGTAGTGCACTACTGCGTAGCCAACATGCCTGGTGCCGTTCCTTACACTTCAACACTGGCTCTTACCAACGCTACCCTGCCTTACGCTATCCAACTGGCGAACAAAGGCTGGAAGCAGGCTTGCGCAGACAGCAATGAGCTGAAGCTGGGCTTGAACGTGGTACAGGGCAAAGTAGTGTACAAAGGTGTGGCAGAAGCCTTCAACCTGGAGTACACAGACGTTAACTCTGTTCTTTAATTAAGGTATAGCCTTTCTATAAATGGAGCGCCTTCCTGATCTGTTCGGGAAGGCGCTCCTGTTTTGTGCAGACTATCGTAAAGCGCACCATTTTCGGTATCTTTGTGTTCCAATGCCGGCATGTCTCCCTACAGAGACAGCCATGATGCTAAGATTCTCTTATTAAACAGATGTTTGACAGTTCATTTCAAGTGCTGCTGCGGCGCCTAGGGCTTGTTTTTCTGCTCTATACCTTGCTGCGTGCCGTTTTCTTCGTCTTTAACTTCGATCACTTTGCCGAAGCCTCCGCCGGGCAGGTGGCATTGGCCTTTGTGCACGGATTCCGCTTTGATGTAGCGGCACTGGTGATCATAAACTCCCTGTTCATACTGCTGTCGCTGCTGCCCCACGGTAACCTGCAGCACCCCTCCTACCAACGTGTACTTCAGTGGCTGTTTGTGCTCACCAACGCACCATTTATCGCCCTGGCGCTCGTCGATGTAGAGTTCTTTAAGTTCATAGGCAGGCGATCGGGCAATGAGGTGTTTACCATTACAGGCGATGTACTGGGGCAATTAGGGCAACTGGCCAGCTATTACTGGTACATGGGCCTTGTCTTTGCAGGCCTGGTCTTCGCGATCATCAAGCTATACCCAAAGCCCGCTGCTATACCTGATCAAAAACCTGTGCTTTGGCTGCGCTACCTGCGTCTGCTGTTGGTAGCGGGTTTTGTAGTGTTGGGTATACGAGGCGGTATACAGCTAAAGCCATTGCGCCCGGCACACGCTTTTGTGCACGAGCATGCTTCCTTGGGGCACCTTTCGCTTAATACACCTTTTACATTTATCAAGAGCATAGGCAAAACCACTTTAGAAGAAAAACACTTTTTTGCGTCAGACGAAGAAATGCTGGCCAGTTTGCCAGTTAAGCCGGGCAGGTATGCTATACCTGCCGGGGAGCCGATTCAGGAAAACGTGGTGCTGGTCATTCTGGAAAGCTTTGCCTCCGAGTATGTAGGAGCTCTGAACAACGGCGAGGGCTATACCCCTTTTCTGGACTCGCTGGCCAGTGAGGGGCTTCTTTTCCGCAACAGCTTTGCTAATGGCCGCAAATCCATTGAGGCGCTGCCTTCCATCCTGTCGGGGCTGCCTTCGCTCCTGCCTGATCCTTACATCACTTCCCCTTACCAGTCCAACACAGTATACAGCGCCGGGCATCTGCTGCGAAACGCTGGCTATACAACTGCCTTTTTCCACGGCGCGATTAACGGCACCATGGGTTTCAATCAGTATACCCAAATGGCAGGTATACAGCACTACTATGGGTTGGATGAGTATCCTTCAGAGTTCCGGGCAAAGCATTTTGACGGCAACTGGGGTATCTTTGATGAGCCTTACCTGCAGTACACGGTGCAGGAAATGAGCACATTCCCTCAGCCCTTCTTCAGCACTGTCTTTACGCTCAGCTCACACCAGCCTTATACCGTGCCCGCCCAGTACAAAGGCAGGTTCCCGAAAGGCGAACTGGAAATACACGAGTCTGTGGGTTATGCTGATTATGCCCTGCGGGAATTTTTCAAAACAGCTTCCCAGCAGCCCTGGTACGAGAATACCCTGTTTATACTGGTAGCCGACCATACCCAGAAAAGCATACGACCGGAGTACCAGCAGGAACTGGGTTATCACCGGGTACCGCTCCTATTGTTTCATCCGGCAAAAAAACTGAAGGCTGATGTGCAGAAGGTGACGCAGCATGCCGATATCCTGCCGACGATTGTAGATTACTTAAGATTACCGAGCGATAAACTGCTGCTATTCGGACAGTCGGTGCTTGACAGTGCCGCAACGGGTCATGCAATCATTTACAATGGGATGTCGTATTACCTGGTGCAGCAGGAAGGTGTGACAGAGTTAACGGCATCGGACGAACTACGCTTCCATACTTTCCCGGAACTGGCACCTGTCGAACAGGCAAATACTGCACATGAACAGCAACTGAAAGCCTATGTGCAGTACTTCAAAAACAAAATGGTGGCTAATGACCTGTATTTCTGGCTGCAGAAAAAGTAAGCTGGAAACCCTAAAAAAGCAATTTTTGTAAACCCTAAGCCCTATACCTCCACTCCGGAAGCCGGTGGTATACCTTGCAACGGTGTAAACTGCCGCGTCTCAAAATCCACTTCCCAGCAGTAGTGCTCCATGCCATTGGTGATGACTACATAGCGGGCTTGCAGTACCTGATTGTACACTGATACCTGTTTCACGACATCCTGCGTAATGGGTACATGCGCAGCCTTGCACTCGACAAGCAGATAAGGTTTGCCTTCCTGATCGTACACACACATATCGGTGCGTTTCTGCAACTTGTTGTAGGTAGTGCCCCGTTCAATACTGATAAGGCTTTTAGGATAGCGGTAGGTCCCGATCAGGAAATGCACGAAGTGCTGACGAACCCACTCTTCTGGCGTAAGCAGCACATATTTGCGGCGAAGCGCATCAAATATCATGACATTAGCGCCAGAATGCTTAATTTTGTAATCAAATGTCGGTAAGTTCAGCATTTCCATACCGCAATTTACCAAATTTACAGCCTCCGCCCCAGCAAACTCTCCCTTGCCAAGGCGGCTTTTTTATACCTAATTACTTATATTTAAAACATGAAGAGCAAAGAAGAAATTGTAGGCGACTGGTTACCAAGGTATACCGGTGTGCCTTTAGATGAATTTGGCGAGTATATCCTGCTCACGAACTTTATCAATTATGTGCGTATGTTCGCCGACCGTTTCGGCGTGGAGATAAAAGGCCTCGACAAACCGATGCAAACGGCGACGGCCAATAACATCACCATCATCAACTTCGGTATGGGCAGCGCCATGGCGGCCACCGTGATGGATCTGCTCTCCGCCATCAAGCCGAAAGCAGCCCTTTTTCTGGGTAAGTGTGGTGGTTTGAAAAGAAAAACAGCTATCGGTGACCTGATCCTCCCAATCGCGGCTATCCGCGGCGAGGGTACGTCCGATGACTACCTGCCACCAGAAATCCCGGCTCTGCCGTCTTTCCGTCTGCAGCGTGCCGTATCGTCTATGATCAAGAAGCACGAGATGGACTATTGGACCGGTACGGTGTACACTACCAATCGTCGCGTGTGGGAGCATGATGAGGACTTTAAAGAGTACCTGCGCCAGATCCGTGCCATGGGCATCGACATGGAGACCGCCACGATTTTTACGGTAGGCTTCATCAACGAAATCCCGCACGGTGCCCTGCTGCTCGTATCGGACAACCCGATGATTCCGGAAGGTGTGAAAACCTCTGAGAGCGACAAGCTGGTGACCACTAATTATGTAGAAAAACACCTCAGTATAGGTATAGACTCCCTGATCGAGCTGATCAATTCGGGTGAGTCAGTGAAACACATGCGTTTCGAATAAGCAGATACATGAAAAAAACACTACGTTCCTTTGCAGCCACTGCCCTGCTGGGCCTCACCCTCCTGAGTAGCTGCAACACCACCAACACCGGCAGTGAGTCGGTTGACCTGATCGTGTACAATGGCAACGTGTACACCGTGAACGAGAACTTTGACCAGGCCGAGGCCTTTGCCGTGAAAGACGGCAAGATCGTGGCAGTGGGTACGACAGCTGACATCCGGGCCAAGTATAGCGCCACTGAAGAACTAGATGCTGAAGGCAAAACCATCTACCCCGGCCTGATCGATGGACACGCCCACTTTTTCCGTTATGGCCTGGCCCTGCAATCGGCTGACCTGGTAGGCACCACCTCGTTCAAAGAAGTGGTGCAGAAGGTTGTGGACCAGCAAAAAGCCTATCCGGAAGCAGACTGGATTACAGGACGCGGCTGGGACCAGAACGACTGGGCGGTGAAGGAATTCCCGACAAAGGACACGCTGGACCAACTCTTCCCGGACACGCCCATCATCCTTACCCGCATTGACGGCCATGCCGCACTTGTAAACCAGAAAGCACTGGATTTGGCAGGTATAACACCACAAACAAAAATGGTGGGTGGCCTGGTGGAAGTGGAAGGTGGCAAAATGACCGGTATCCTGATCGACAATGCCATTGATAAAGTAACAGCTGTTATACCTGAAGCGGACGAACAGGAGCAGCGACAGGCCTTGCAGAATGCTGAGAAGAACTGCTTTGAAGTGGGCCTTACCTCTGTTGCGGATGCCGGTCTGGACAAATCAACCGTTGACCTGATGGATGCCATGCACAAGAACGGTGAACTGCAAATGCGCGTGTACGCCATGATGAATCCGGGCAAGGTAAACCAGGATCACTATTTCGCAAACGGACCTTACAAGACTGACCGCCTGAACGTGCGCTCCTTCAAGGTATACTCTGATGGTGCATTGGGCTCCCGTGGTGCCAACCTGCTCAAACCCTACAGCGACCGCCATAATCATTACGGCTTTTTGCTGGCTTCTGAACAGGAGTTCCGCGACATAGCCAAGCTGCTCAACCAGCATGGTTTCCAGATGAACACCCACGCCATTGGCGACTCTGCCAACCGCTTGCTGCTCGACATCTACGGTGAAGTACTGGGTGGTAAAAACGACAAGCGCTGGCGTATAGAGCACTCTCAGATCATCAACCCAGCCGATATGGACAAGTTTGGCAGGTATAGCGTACTGCCATCAGTGCAGCCTACGCATGCTACATCGGATATGTACTGGGCTGGTGACCGCCTCGGTAAAGAACGCATTGCACATGCCTACCCATTCAAGCAACTGCTCGATCAGAACGGTTATATGCCACTCGGAAGTGACTTCCCGGTTGAGGATATTAACCCTGTTTATGGTTTCCATGCAGCAGTAGCCCGTCAGGATGGCGAAAACTGGCCAGAAGGCGGCTTCCAGATGGAGAATGCCCTGAGCCGCGAAGAAGCTTTGCGCGGTATGACAATCTGGGCTGCGAAAGCTGCTTTCGAAGAAAAAGAAAAAGGCAGCATTGAGCCTGGCAAGTTCGCTGACTTCATCATCGTAGATCGTGACCTGATGAAAGTTCCAAACGACCAGATGCGTGACCTGCAAGTACTCCGCACCTACGTGAATGGAGTACAGGTATACAAAAAGTAGGATTGAGTTTGAGAGTTTAGCAGGCAGAGACTTTATAATGTAAGGTCGTGCTAGAAGGGCAAACGGTTTCAGAGACAGGTATAAAATGGTAACTTCTTTTAGGGAGGTTGTAATCTGTCCGAATCGTGCTCCAAATAATCAGCAAACTACAAGAAACAAGTGAGCATTCAACTCCCAATCTAAACCAAAAGCGGCAGCCTGATCAGGCTGCCGCTTTTGGTTTAGGCACGTCAGCTATACCTAGCTAGCTACTGCCTCTGTTTCGCCTTGCGGCTCCAGGGACTTTTTACCTTTGATGAGCGAAAGGAAGATAAGGCCTAACACGAAGAAGATAATCAGTGCCAGGATGCTGTAGCGCATCGAACCAGTTACCTGCGCAACCGCTCCGTAAGCCAGGGTACCGAGCATGATCGAAACTTTCTCGGTCACATCATAAAAGCTAAAATAAGAAGCATGATCCTGTGTGGTGGCCGGAATCAGTTTGGAATAGGTCGATCGGGAGAGCGACTGAATGCCTCCCATCACGGAGCCAACTACAGCCGCCAGGGCATAAAATTCATATGCGGTGGTGATAAAATAGGCTGCTATGCATATCCCAATCCATATAATGACAGCGATGATCAGAGCTCTGATGTTGCCATATCTGGCTGAGAGTGCTGCAAAACCGTAGGCACCGGCAATGGCCACCAGTTGAATGATCAAAATGGTAATGATAAGGTTATCGCTTGGCAGTTGCAACTCTTCTATACCAAACAGCGTGGCCACATACATCACCGTCTGCACCCCCATATTAAAGAAGAAATAGGCCAGCAAGTAGCGTTTAAGTAAGTGCAACTCCTTTACCTGATTCAGGACTTTCTGCAGCTCCTTCACACCATTCAGGATCCAGCTCCCCTGCGGATTGCGTCTGTATACGTTGGCTGGCAAATGATAAAAGGTGTACTGAGCAAAGCCAAACCACCAGATGCCTGTCGTCAGAAATGCTATGCGCGGCGGCAAACTTGTGTTTTCAGCAGCAATCCCAAACCACCCCGGTTGCAGGATCATGGCGAGATTGAAAAGCAGCAGGAGTACACTGCCTATATAGCCCATGGCAAAACCACGGGCACTCAAGCGGTCATACTGATCTTCGGTGGCGATCTCAGGCAGGTATGAGTTGTAGAACACGATACTCCCGGTGAAGCCTATGGACGCCAGCATGAAAAGCACAACCGATACTGAGAAAGTCTCTCTTGTAAAAAAGAAGAGCCCGGCGCATGAAATGGATCCCATGTAACAGAACAGCTGCATAAACAGCTTCTTACGGCCACTGTAGTCCGCAATGGCTGTCAGGAAGGGGTTCATGAGCACGATCAGCAGGAAAGAGCCTGACACTGCATAGGAAAACAGCACCGAACTCTGAAGCTCCAGCCCAAAGAAGCTTACGATGGTAGAGGCCGTTTCGGGGTGTTCGGATACTGCGCTATAGTAGATCGGGAAGATCGTAGAAATGATGACGAGCGAATAGACCGAGTTAGCCCAGTCATAGACGCACCAGGCCCTCGTGATGGTAGGGTTGTTTTTTTGCATAGCTGAAATATAGCAAAATATTTATTCAGCGTGTGCGTACCTTCAAATTCACTTCAGCTTTTGCCAGAATCTGCAGGATCAGATCCCATAAATGCTCATACGGTACAATTTCAATTTCTGCATAAGCATCTCCAGGAGCCGGTGTTTCCATCAGTTTCTTGTAAAGCACCTCCCCTTTTGTACGGCAAGCCACCGCATCGTAATCTTCTGTCACGGTGAGTACCAGCAGCTTTAAGAAAAGCTTACTACGTAAGCTAAAGGCATCTTTCAGGTGCGTAGAAACATATTTCTTGATGCTCTCGATGCGGTAAAGCAGCGCTTCTGTCTCGCCTCGTTCCAACAAATAAATGAATTGCAACGTGAGGATCGCTACATTAAAGCCCAGCTTATCTTTGCTGTACTCAGGCAGCGAAAGCAGGTATGGATTATTTGCCTCACCTTCCGGAACAGCTGCCTGCGGATAAATCAGCCTGAAGTACGACCGGTACAGCATCCAGCGTTCTTTGGCAATGGTAGGAATGGTTTGTAAGGCACTGTTTTCGATTACTTGCTGCAGCAGTATATCCGCCAGATCATACCTTCGAGCGTGCACGGCCAACAGGAAATAGTTTTCCATATAGGCAAACCAGTTTCGGGTAGACGGCTGGTAAAGCCCCAGGTTTTCCTGCGCATACATCAACCCATCACTCAGCTGCTTTGCCCTTAGGTGAGCATAAACCATGATAAAGTTGTTATAAGTCAGATCAAAGCGATGCGCGTTGATCTTATTCTGCTCAACCAATCTGAGTGCGTCTACTGTGATTGTAATAATATCCTTGAAATTACCCTCCAGTTCGTGATACCAGATATAGGCCCTGTAATAAGCATAGTAAGTGCTAAAAGTGCCTGATTCGTGCCATAGTTTTTCAAGTTGAGCTATTAAAACTGGCAGCTGAGGCAAAAATTCCTTCCTGGTCTTAGTTGATTTACGAAGTTGCATGTTAATGTGCTGGAACATAGAAATCGCTTCACGTTCCTTAACGAATCGCTGCATCGTCATCTTGAGATCTTCTTGGGCTACAGCAAACTTTTTGATCAATCCCTGATCTGAGTATCCCAAACAAAGTAGCTCAAGTGCAGATAGTTTCAGGTCAATGAAATCAAACTCCTGGGCTACAGCGAGTGCTTTGTTAGCTAAGTTTATCACCAGGTCAAACTCATAGCGGGCACGTACTATGTTTGCTTGGTATATTAGACTGTTACACTGAATTTCCTTCTGTCTTACAAAGTTCGCGGTGACCTTTTCAGCATTTACATAATTCAATTCATTAAAGAGCTTCTTTTTAACCCGGTGCTTCAGCATCTTATACCTTACATCATTTGGGTTAGCATTGTAAAGATCTTTTGCAGCCTCCTCATCTGATGAATAATGCCCGAGTTCTATTCCCTGAATGAATTTCTTTTCCTTAACACTTTGCTTAGGAAGTTCAAGCAAAGCTGTTTCAGCCTGACTACAGGAAAGAACGATATCAATCAGTTTTTTAATTTCCTTCATGCAAACTATCAAGTAAAAATTCTATATATTAGAAATCTGTTAGCTTTTTAAAAGTCAAAAAGCACGCTTTACTACTAACTTCAATAAATTTTAGCTTAAATGTAACTGACTAATGTTACTTTTAAAACTTAATTAGATATTAAAATGCAGATACAATAACATCTGTCTATACATTTATAGATTTTATAAATAAAGTATAAAATAATGTTTTTATATTGATAGTTACCTTTATCTAAAAACTTTCTTTTCTTTTCATCTGATCAGTTTGAATCTTTGTTACATAATAAACCGATTTAACCCCTAGAAATCATGGCAACTATCATCATCACTATCATTCTGAACCTGTTGTTGGGCACTCCTACTGACACTACTAAGGAAACAACAACTACTACAAGCACAACTACAACAACTAATACAAATAAAACTGACGACGCCATGAAGACAATGGGCGGCTCAGGTACTTGGACAACTATTGAGAAATAGGAAAGCAGTCGATTCTTGGGAATTGCTGTATTTTCCCTATCTTGCCTCTACCCGATTTTAGCTAAAGGGAGTCAAGATAAAATGAGGAAAACTCAAGCATTCCTACTAAGCTTATTATTACTATTAAATTTTTGCGGTCAGCCAGCACGGCAGCCTGATGAAGTACGTCTGCGCTTGGCTATAGACCCAGGAAACATAAGCCCTATTAACTACAACTCACAAGAGGCCTTGCAGATAATCAATCTGCTCTACCAAAGCCTACTGACTGTAGATCTTGAAGACAACACACTGAAGCCGAGTCTTGCCTCCGCTTTTCCGGAAGTGGAGCGCAAAGACTCGCTTACTTTTTTCCATTACCAACTACGCCCCGAGGCCGAATGGTCTGACGGAAGCCCCGTTACAGCGCAGGATGTGGCCTTCACCTTGAAGGTGCTGAAAGCTCCTTTTATCCGGAATGAGAGTATTCGCTCACAAGTTGAGTTTATACAAGACATCCAGTTAGACGCTTCTGATCCCAAAAAATTCACACTGGTTTGCCAGGGTTTTACACCTGAAATGCAACTCCTGACCGGTGACTTCTTTATTTTGCCAGCTTATCTACTTGATCCTCAGGGAAGTTTTTCAGCTATACCTTTCACTGCATTGTCACAGGCTGACAGCACCCAGTATAACACAGCTCATACACAAGCTGTGGCGGCGCGCTGCAACAAGCTGGGCGCACCAGATAGCAAAGACATATTGCAAGGAAGTGCCGGCTATAGACTAGCTGAGTGGGCCACAGGGCAGCACGTTGTGCTGAAACGCAAAGACAACTGGTGGGGGAAGAACACAGGCAATGCCGTCAGTTACCTCAACGCCAATCCTGAGCAGATTAATTTTCAGATTATACCTGACAATACCACGGCCCTACTGGCGCTCAAAAATGCGCAACTCGATGTGCTGGACAATATCCCTGTAAATGAATTTGAGCGACTACAGCAGGATGACAACTTCCTGAAAGACTATGAGCTGCATACCCCGCAAGGCTATGACCTGATCTACGCTGCGATTAACACGCGCAAGGCCAGGTTCCGCGACAAACGAACCCGGCAGGCTATTGCATACCTGATGGATGTGGACGGCATGATCCGGGTTAGCCAGCAGTCCTACGCTACGCCGACAGTAGGGCCTATACCTCCTGACCGGAAAGACTTTTACCACCCACAGCTACAGCCCCGCCCGTACAACCCTGAGCAGGCAGTTACGCTACTAAAAGCTGCTGGATGGATACAAGAGCAAAACGGCTGGTACAGAAACCTGAATGGCCAGCGGGAAGATTTACGTATTGAGCTGCTCTACAGAGCCGGCAACACCATGTACGAGCAAATGGCGCTTGTCTTTCAACAACACGCGGCCAAAGCAGGTATACCTGTGAGTTTGCAGCCGCTGGAGGGAAATGTTTACAACCAGAAGATAGAGCAACTGGATTATGACATGCATTTCAGAGGAATTTCAGGCAATCCTTTCGTCTTCAATTTCAAGCCCCTTTTTCACACAAGCTTTGCCGGCCCAGGCGGGTTCAACACAACTGGCTTTGGCACGCCTGAGAGCGATCAACTACTGAACCAGATCAATGAAACTGAAAGCGAAACTGAAAAAGCCCGGCAATTGCACAGATTACAGGAGATCATACAGGAAGAAGCTGCTTTTGTGCCGCTTTATTTCCGAAAAGAAAAAATAGCTATACACAGCAGGTTTACCAATACGAGGGTGTCGGGTGTACGCCCCTATTACGACCTAAGTTCATTTATGCTTAAGCCTTGATGATGCTATGGCCACTTTTATATTCAGGCGGCTTCTTCTGGCTATACCTACGCTCTGGTTTATAGCATCTGTCATTTTTTTGCTGAGTAAACTGATGCCAGGGGCTTTTGGGAGCACCAGCCTGGGGCAGCAGGAAGCGGGCTATTACAGCCGAAGCGATGCTACATCGCGCGAGCATAACTACCGCCAGTTTTTAGAGGCCACCGGACAGGACCTGCCGCTGTTTTATTTTAGTATCACCTCCGCCGCCTTACCCGATACCCTGCACCGTGTTTTCCCGGAGCGTGATCGTACCTTCCTGAAAAAGCTTTCCTGGCAGTATGGCAACCCAATGGCAGCCACCCACTTTTTCAGAAGCCTGAAAGAGTTTGAAAAAGTCCTGTCTGATACAGAGCGTCTGCAGATACAACAGCATCTTTTCTCAATCTATAGTCATCAGGAGCACGCCGAACTCCGGCAAGCCCTGTCAGATATAGCTCAGCAATTACCTGCCAGATCAGCTATCACTTCTGAGTTGATAGTTAAGGGTGACACCTTACGGACTGATTCCTCCAGCTATACCTATTTACTCCCATCTCTACAGTGGCACGGTTCCCAGAATCAGTACCACCGCTGGATAGCCGGTATGTTAAAAGGAAGCCTGGGAACTTCACTGCGAGACGGCAGGCCAGTGACCATCGTGCTTGGCGAAGCGGTCGGGAACACCTGGTGGCTGTTACTGGCCAGCATTGTTGTTGCGGCATTGCTTGCCCTGGAAATGGCCATCCTGATGATACGCCGCTCCGGGCGCATCTGGCGTAGCACGCTGCTTCCCTCTCTTTTCCTGCTGGATAGCGTGCCCCTCTTTGTCCTGGCCATGCTCTTGCTGGTGCTGCTGGCGAGTCCTGCATTTTTACAGCTTTTCCCGGTATATGGTATGGGCTACTACAGTACTTACGACCAGAACTGGCTACAGCAAACAGGTCAATGGCTGCAGTTCATGGCACTCCCGATGCTTTGCCTGGTGCTGGCCAACCTGCCTTACCTCACCAATCAGTTTTACCAAGCGATGGCAGGGGTCGCGGGGCAGGACTATATCCGCACGGCACGAGCAAAAGGTCTTTCTGAGCATCGCGTCATTCGTAGGCACATGCTGCGCAATGCCCTACTGCCCGTCATCACGCTTTTGTCTGATTACCTGCCTACCCTGGTGGCAGGGGCCGTCATTGTCGAGACCATTTTTGCTATACCTGGCGTTGGCCGATTGCTCATTGACACTGTACTGGCTCGTGACTATCCGGTTATAGTGGGCATCATTGTCATCGCAGCTGTATTCAGGTTGATATCGCACCTGCTGTCTGACCTGCTATATGCGCTGGCTGACCCGCGTATACGTGCCCAAGTATCATGAAAAAGCTATGGCACATAGCGCGTGAGGCATGGCAGCTGGCACCGGCCTTCAGGCTATCCTTGCTATACCTGATTTTGCTGGCTCTTGTCGCGCTGGCTCTTCCCTGGTTGCCACTTGCTTACGGGCCAAACGAACTGGACCTGGAGCAGATCTTCCAGGCGCCACTGGGTTGGGGAAACGAAACGAACAAACCCAGGCACTGGCTCGGAACGGATGGCCTCGGCCGTGATGTATTAGCTAATGTGTTGTATGGGATCCGCACGGCATTTGCCATCAGTCTGCCTGTTATGGTGATGGCCAGCCTGATCGGCTTAGCACTTGGAGCAATAGCGGGCCTTTTCGGAAACCACCGTCTGCGCCTAAGCCGGTCCTTGCTGGCAGCTTTGCTCTTCGCCCTGTTACCTTTTACCTATTATGGCATCTATCTCCCTACAATGTTGTACAGCCAGGGAGCCCCTTACTCTGATTTCTTACTCACAGGCACTGTTGCCATCAGCTTGAGTTTAGTGTTTGTACTTGTTTCTGCACCGCTTTTCAGACGAATGTCTTTTTTCAACAGGACGATTCATTTTCCAACTGATGAGCTCTTGCTAAGGATAATTGAGGTACAGACGAGCATCCCCCGATTAATTCTGATATTGGTACTAGCGGCTATAGTACCACCTACCCTGCCAGCTCTATCAGTGTTGCTTGTACTTACTTTCTGGACAGGAACGGCCCGGTTGGCAAGAGCAGAGATGCTCCGCATCAGAGAACTGCCCTTTTTTGAGGCCGCTACGAGTCTGGGATTCACACAAAGACGTCTTCTGGTGCGACATGCACTTCCACTCCTATTGGGGCCGGTGCTGGTCGCATTTTCATTTGGCTTAGCCGGTTTGCTCATGCTGGAGTCTACGCTGTCATTTCTGAACATCGGCGTGAGCACCGACCTAGTGAGCTGGGGCAGGATGATAGCCGGTATTCGCACTAACACGTCTGCCTGGTGGCTTGTTGCTATACCTGGTGCCATGCTATCGCTCACAGTCCTCGCCCTGCAGACTTTCAGCTATTACATTCTGCGTTTCTTACAGCATAAAAAGTAAACACTCCTTTGTTACTTTTTACCATATACCCTCTCACATACAGCTTGCAAATACCCAATTAAGAAGCTACCAAAGCACATTCTGTTAGTTAATTTATAATTATATTTAAAATAATTCAAGTTACCTTATGAAAATATGTTTCCTGTGTTAGGAGAATGCGTTACTGTATTATTGTATCATACAAAACCAAACTACCCAATCACATGAAGATCTATGAAAGCACAGTCGGTATGTCAAAGCAGAGCATTGGCTGCCGCAACAACTTAAAAACTACAAAAAGCAATTCCCAGGTTGAGGATTCGCAGGAATACTCTACCATTGATGGGGAGGTCATTAATTCGTCATTAGGCTCAGACGCGGTTAAGAAAGGAACTGGTCTGTTTATAGGCGATTATTTCGTAGGTATACTGGACTCGCTCTCCGGGGTGAACAACATGCCTTACCTACGCTACTAATACAAGGCCGCTACACCTTGAGAATAGAATAGAATAGAATAGAATAGAATAGAAATAGATTGAATAGATAATAATTGAATAGATAATATTAGTGTTGGTTGTTTGTGTTTAGATTAGGCATTTGCCCTGCAGTCCCCTGCAGGGCATTTGTTTTGTAGCCTATCTCAAAGGGCTTATACCCACCCTTTGCGCTCACTGAAGTGATTACAGCCGAACTGTGCCCCTGTAATCATCTCAAATTTTCTGGGCTTCTTGTCTTCCGGGCCTTCATGTACCAGCGGCAACACATAAGCCGGCTCCAGGGCATGCTGCCCGGTTAATTCATCGCACAAGCCAAATTCATTGCTTTGAAGTTGTACTTTATTTGGGTCCTGCTCCCAATGATTGCAGTTATTGCATGTTGCTTCCATATCTAAAATTTTTAAGTCCTACATTATTCTTCTAATCCATATTTACCTGTTATTACCCACAACAGGTTGCATACACCCCTTGTTATACAGTAATTTAGAATAAAGCTAAACAATCAAATCTGCTAAAACTTCACCACCCCTATCAGGTAGCTATCATTAATGGCAAAAGGTGCATGTCATATCCTTTACGGTACGCAGCGAGTATAAACTTTCAAGGAATAAAACTCGAAACAATCGCTACATATAGCTTACGTGCATGAAGCAAGAAATCTCATTTACCCGCAAAGTTGTCATTACCACCTCGGTTGTATTGTTATTAAGTGCTGCGCTGGCTTTGGTTTTATACGCTGTGCATTTTTTCTTCCTGGTGTTCGCCAGCATCCTGTTTGCGGTGCTGCTACGTGCCATGACCAATTGGCTGCATGATAAAACAGGTTTGGGCAAAGGGCTGGCTTTAGCACTTTCTTCGCTGTTGTTTTTCGGGCTGATTTTTCTTGCAGGTTGGCTTATCGCCCCTACCGTACAAGCGCAGATAGAAGATTTGCGTGAAACCCTGCCCTCTTCCATCGAACGACTAAAGGATCAGTTGGGCCGAACAAGTTGGGGCGCAAAAGCGCTCGACGAGCTCGAGAGCAGTCAGGAGAGCATGATGCCTGAAACACAGGAAATCGTTAACAAGGCCCAGACCTTTTTTACCTCCACTATCAGCATCATCACCGATCTGTTTATCGTGATTGTGATCGGTATTTTCTTCGCATCGAGCCCGGCACAGTACCAAAAGGGCATTGTAAGCCTGGTTCCGGTACGGCACCGCACACGGTTGTGGGAAGTGCTGGACAAAAGCTATGAAACACTCAAGTGGTGGCTATTCGGGAAGCTCGTCACCATGGTGTTCGTGGGCATTCTGACGGCCGTCGGATTGATGCTGCTCGGTATACCCATGGCACTGGCGTTGGCCGTTATCGCATTCTTCCTGGATTTCATTCCTACTGTCGGTCCCATTATTGCTTCTGTCCCAGCCATCCTGATCGCCTTTCTGGACGGCCCCATGGCGGCGCTGTATGTAGCCATCCTTTACTTCATCATTCAGTCTATTGAAAGCTATCTGCTAGCGCCCCTCATCTTTGAAAAAACCGTGCACATATCACCCGTGATCACCCTTCTCTCGCTGGTGCTTTTCGGTATACTGGTCGGTCCGCTTGGTGTGATACTGGCTGCCCCGCTGGTGGCTGTGCTGCAGGTGTTTGTGCGGGAGCTTTACATAAAAGACTACCTCGAGCGTGACCTGCCCAAAAATCAGTAAAGCTGCTTACCAAGTACTGATCTATACTTCCCTGATTCCGGCCAAATTTGCGAAACACGGCTTTTTGAGCGAAATTGGCAGAAAAAGTGCTACATGAAAATCAAGCTCATCGCGATCGGTAAAACTGACGAGGCATTTCTGGAAGAGGGTATACAGAAGTATATGAAGCGGCTGAAGCATTACCATCCGTTCGAGTTCATCATTATACCTGACATCAAACAGGGAGGAAAGTTCACAGCGGAAAACCTGAAAGAGGCCGAAGGCAAACTGCTACTTCAAAAGCTACAGGACGGCGACCATGTGGTGTTGCTCGACGAGAAAGGCAAAACCTTTACCTCTACCGAATACGCACATTTTCTGCAAAAGAAGCTCAACTCCGTCACCACTAACCTGGTTTTCATCATCGGGGGCGCCTACGGCTTCTCTCCTGCTATTTATGAGCGGGCCAACGACAAAATCTCTCTTTCTAAAATGACTTTCTCGCACCAAATGGTCCGCTTGTTTTTTGTGGAGCAGCTATACCGGGGTTTCACGATTCTGAGGGGGGAGAAGTATCATCATGACTAAGGTTTAGGCGTTCTCCTTATTGAAGGATCTAACTCAATAGAATCAAATTGGGGAAAGACACTTACTAAGAACCTTAAAATACGAAATAAAAGCGCCTGTAAGTTATTCACTTACAGGCGCTTTCGGGTTATGCAGCAGAGAGCAAGGGATTCGAACCCTTGATACCCTTTTGGGGTATACACACTTTCCAGGCGTGCTCCTTCGACCACTCGGACAGCTCTCTATTGTGGGTGCAAATATACGCCAATAACTTACACTATCGCAAATTTTTGACCTGCTATACCTTAAATATATTGCACTGGACTAGATGCTGATCTCACCGCGCAGGTTACTGGCAAGCAGCTCACGGGTTTGCGTTGCCGGTAGGTCGAGCCCCAGCACAAACATCAGCTTCGTAATCGCCGCTTCTGTCGTGATGTCATCGCCGCCGATCACCCCCATGTTGAGCAGAAACTTACTGGTTTCGTAACGGCCCTGGTCTACCCTGCCCTCGTCGCACTGCGATACGTTCAGGATGTAAATTCCCCTTGATATAGCATCTTCCAGCATCTCGAGCAGCCAGCCTGCTGTAGGCGCATTGCCTGCCCCGAACGTCTCCAGTACTACCCCACGCAATCCCGGCGCTTCCAGCACACTGCGCATTACCTGGGGTGTTATACCCGGAAAAAGCTTCAGGATCGCCACATTGTCATCCAGTTGCTGGTGCACGTGCAATGGTCTCTCCGGATGCGGCAAAATAGCGCTTTCATAAAAATCGATGCTAATACCGGCTTTGGCCAGCAGTGGGTAGTTCTCCGACTTAAAGGCATTGAAATGTCGGCTCTCTACCTTCTTAGCCCGGTTTCCTCTGATAAGCAGGTTATGGAAATAGATGCAAACTTCGGGAACAATGCTTTTCCCGTTAACTTTAGTGGCCGCAATCTGCAGGGCCGATATCAGGTTTGCGCGCGCATCGGTACGAGTACGCCCGATCGGCACCTGCGCACCTGTAAAGATGACAGGCTTCTCCAGGTTCTCGAGCAGATAGCTAAGCGCGGAGGCGCTGTAAGCCATAGTATCGGTGCCGTGCAGAACCACAAAGCCATCATAATCGGAGTAGTTATCGCGGATCAGGTTGGCCAGCATCAGCCAGTCACTTGGCGCCACGTTTGACGAATCGATGGCCGGCTCTATACTCAGCACCGTCAGCATATACTTGAAGTTGCTCAGCTCGGGTACTTTCTGCAGTATCTGACTGAAGTTGAAAGGCACCAGGTGGTGTTTTTCGTCATACACCATACCTACCGTTCCTCCCGTGTAGATGATCAGAATGGAGGCCTCCGCATGTGCGGGTGCGGCGGTGTCAATATGGGTTTTTACTACATCCATCGCTTAGAGTTTAAAGAGGTTGAGGGCGTTGCGGGTTGTGGTTTGTGCCACTTCCTCTACGGGCTTCTGCATCAGTTCGGCCACGCGGCGGGCTACCAGTGGCAAGTATACGGGCTCGTTGCGCTTGCCACGATGCGGCACGGGTGCCAGGTAAGGACAGTCAGTTTCGAGCACCAGGTTGTCCAGGCTCACATGCGGCAGTACCTTGTCCAGGCCGCCGTTCTTAAAGGTAGCCACACCGCCTATACCCATCAGGAAGCCCAATCCCTTCACCTTCTCTGCCTGCTCCACGGTACCCGAAAAGCAATGAAATATACCTTTCAGACTGCCGTCTTGCGCAGTGGCGATGATCTCATATGTTTCGTCAAAAGAGTCTCGGGTGTGAAGCACGATCGGAAGCTGGTGCTTTTTGGCCAGCTCCACCTGCACTCTGAGGGCCTCCTGCTGCTGTGGCAGAAAAGTCTTGTCCCAGTACAGGTCAATGCCGCACTCACCAACAGCTGCAAACTTGCGCTTGCCCAGCCATTCCTCCACCAGGTATAGTTCTTTTTCAAATTCCTTGTTCACTGAAGTCGGGTGCAGGCCCATCATGGCAATGCACTGGTTTGGGTGCTTCTCCTCCGTCTCCAGCATGATATCAATAGAGGTATGGTCGATGTTGGGCATGTAGATCTTCTCTACCCCCTCGGCCAGCGCCCTTACAAGCGCCTCCTCACGGTCCTGCTTAAATTGCTCTGAATAGATATGTGCGTGCGAATCAACTAAAGTCATCTGTGTCATTTTGGATCAAAAATCTCGTCACAAAGGTCCGAACTAATGGCTAAGGCTGCAAGGAGAAGTATAAACTCCTAATACTTCCTCCCCTTCCACCTGACTTTGGTAGGCAAAAAGAAGTAAATGATCAGGATGAAAGTAGTCACCAGCAGGTATAGCTCAAAGACAATGTAGTGCCACCAAGGGGCGCTTCGGCGCAGGCGCTTGAGGCAGATGTGCATGAAAAGGCTTTGAAATACAAGTTTGACGATCGCGATGCTGAGCGCTATACCTAGCGAGGCCTTGAAGAAAAACGGAATCAGAACAGGGTAGTAGGCCGAGTGCAGCACAAAAAGCGCAAACATGTACTTGGGCATATACATAGAGCCTCGCATCCAGCGTTTGCGTTGCTCCAGCAGTGCACCGTAATTTGGGGCGGGTGCAGACAAGGCCAATACGTTGTTGTTGTACAGATTCCGGAAGCCGAAGCCACGCTTCAGTATCTGATTAAATATAGCGATGTCTTCTGTGATTGAAAACGGAATGTTCTCAAAACCGCCCACCGATTCATAGGCCTTGCGGGTGAGCAGCATATTATTGCCCATGGTGGTAACCGGCATGTTCAAGTCACTGAATACCTGCATTAGCCCAATTGAAAACAGCCAGTCCATGCGCTGCATCTTGTCGAATAGGCGACTCCCTGTCACCGTGGTAAGTCCTGTCACAACACCGACTTTTTTGTCCAGACCAGCCAACATGGCCTTGATCCAGGTTGGTGGCACCTCGATGTCGGCATCGGTGAAGAGGAAGATGTCGGAACTTGCTTTCCGGGCCAGCTGCGCCAGCACATTGGCCTTGCCCCTTGCCTGCCCTACTGTGCAGGTAATCGGTAGACAGGTATAGCCAGGTTTGTCCTTTATATAGGCTTCTACCAGGGTCCGCGTCTGATCCGTGGAGCCATCATCACCTATCAGTACTTCGATCTTATCAGCTGGATAATCAAGTGCGGCAATGGCCCGCAAACAAGCCATAATATTGTGCTCCTCGTTACGGGCAGCGATCAGGATGCTGACCTGCGGAAAGTCCACAACCGTTGAGGTATAGCGCCTTCGGTTGAAGAGCAGCAACAGAAGAAGCGCTGTAAAGACAATAAAGTAAAGTATAAAATAGGTGACGGATACCATCATAGGGTCTGGAAGGTATAGCCCTGTGCGGTAAAATGGTCTAAAAAACGGGGCAGGGCGTATTGCATGTTTCGCTGGGCCTTCAGGCTGTCGTGGAATACGATGATGCTGCCGCTTTGGGTACAGCGAATGGCTTCACGCAGGCATTTTTCGGGACTGAGCGAACGGTCATAGTCGTTGGTGAGCACGTCCCACATCACCAGTTCATACGTTGGTCGCAGGGCTGCTGCCTGTTTCGGCGTAATGCGCCCGTAAGGAGGTCGGAAGAGCTTTGGCTGCGCTGCGTTGGGGTTTAGACGTTCCAGCTCCTGCTGACACTGCTGCACATTGTCGAGGTAGTGCTCCAGTGAAGTTTCCCAGCCACGCAAGTGATTGTGTGTATGATTAGCGAGCCTGTGCCGCTGCGCTAGTATCTGCTCCGCTATACCTTGGTACTTCACTAAATTATCACCTACAGCAAAAAAAGTAGCCTGGGCTTTGTAATGCGCCAATTGCTCCAGCACCCAAGGGGTCACCTCCGGTATAGGTCCGTCATCGAAAGTCAGGTATAGCACTTTCCCCTGCTCTTCCCGCAGCCAGGTATAGCCAGGCAAAAGCCGGCGAAGCAAAGCGGGTGTCTTGTAGAGGCGGAGCAAATTAATTGTTGATGGTTAATTGTTGATTGTTAAATCGCTTATTTTTAATCGCTTGCCTTATACAGTCAACTTGCGAGAGCTATCCTGCGGCAAATCACATAATTTTTCACAGGGTTTCGCTGCATGAGCAGGGGTACCACTAATCCTTACGAAGCTCAACAATCAACTCTAGGCAATCAACAATCAAAGCTATTTAAACCTACACGATAGCAGGGTAATATCGTCGTTGAAAGAAGCTTCTTCATTGAAGAGGTTGATGGCGTTGAGCAGTTGCAGGTGCAGCATTTTAGAGCTCAGGAAGCGGTTTTTCTGTAGGAAGTCGATCGTACCTTCAATACCAAATTCCGATTCATCTTCATCAAACACCTCTGTCAGGCCGTCGGTGTAGCAAAGTAGCACGGCATTGTGCGGCACATGAATCTTGCCTACGTTCATGAAAGGCAGCACATCGAACACACCCAGCATGGTGCAGCCGTCGTTTAGCAGATCGTGGGTGTTGTTTTCGTAGAGCAGAACCGGTGCGTTGTGGCCGGCGTTCACATAGCTCAGTTCGCGGGTACTGCGGTTAAAAATGGCGACAAAGGTAGTAATAAACTTCTCAGCGATCGCATTGCGGTAGATCAGGTGGTTGAGCTCGGAAACGACCGTGTTCAGATCCGATGTCTGACGTATGATTGTACGCAGCCCAGCCTGGAAATTCGACATCAGCAGCGAAGCTGGTACACCCTTGCCCGATACGTCGGCAACGCAGAACAGAAACTGGTCCTGGTCGATCTCGATGAAATCATAGTAGTCGCCACCAATGGAAGAGTGCGGAATATAACTGGCGTGTATAGCCACGTCTTTGTCGTTGGGCAGCTTTTTGGGGAAGAGCATGGACTGCACTTCACGGGCAATCTCGATCTCCTTCCGGATCGATTCCTGTGCCAGTCGCTGACGGGCCATGCGGTGATTTTCGATGGCCACGAGCATGATATTACTCACCGTCTGCACAAAGTTCAGCGCCTCAATATTGGTATAGTAGGGCTGAATCTTGCCGATCATCACAAAGGCGAGCACTTTGCCATTGTGCAGAATCGGGATCACGATCTCGAAGTTACGCCACTTCTTGTCCACGCTCAGCTTGGATATGCGGGTGATTTCCTTGAGTTCGAGAATGGTTTCGGGGAGGTGTTGCTTGGCGGCTTCCAGGTCGGTGCCAAAACTTACTTTGCAGTCCCACTTCTCGTCGTGCACAAACAAGGCCAGTCGGTTGATCTGCAACTGTGCGAGTAGCGTAAAGCGGTAGATTTTGTAGAGCGCCTCTTCGGGCAGGTTGTCGTTAATCGCCTGCGTGATTTCCAACAAGGCCGATAATTCCAGCTTTTTGAGGTTTAACTCTTGCTGTATGTTCGGAGCTACTATATCAGGCATTCGGTTTCATAGTTTAGGGTTGGCGAGAAACCCGCACTCGGGGGCTCTGCCGCCAGTTACACCTGTCACGCAGGCATATACCGGGTAAATTTACAAAAAATCAATCGCATTCTTTACCATACCCTACAATTCCTTTGAAATAATACGTATTCGCCACATGCGCACACTTGCAACCACGTAGTCCAGGTATTTGTTCGGCCTTGCGGTGAAAAATATCACCATCAGATAGAGTTATGCACTACCAACCCCGCTTTGGTGGCCAGGTAAAAGTACTCCTGACAATGCTTTCCAAATTTAGACTCATCGTATGCATGCTCCGTATCCGGGTCCGGGTACAGGATTCTGATATAGTCTTTGGAGATCAGGTCGCGCAGGGCCGCGCAGAGTTCTTCATCAGTTAGTGCGCTGGTGCTTTTGAGGTCAGCGTAGGACGTCACAAAATAAAGTTCGTCCATGATAGCAAATTCATTCTCAGTCATGATTTCGGATGGTTCGGCCTTTCCATGTATAGCGACCTGTGAGGCCGCTGATGGCGGTATATAGTACGTAAGGAATGTAAACAAGCTGCAGGGGGAGCATAAAAATCAGATAATTTTGCCGCCCCATGAAAGTCAGTATTTGGTTTAAAAACAGGAAATCTATCAGGAACTTAGCAGCATAGGCCGCCAGAAAAGTCCAAAACGAAAGCCAGCCCAGCAGTACGCCCGGTATGGCCAAGAACAGCAGTAAATTGACAACAAACACAGTAAGGGCCACCAACTTCACTGCCAGGCTCTGATAGCTCCGCCATTTGCTGGCCCAACGCACCCGCTGTGATATAAAACTACGCACCGTCTTACGTGCCTCAGTATGCACCATGGCTCTGGGATGCTTCAAAAAAGCAATTCGCTCCGGGTATAGCTGGTTTACTTTATGCAGCAAAAATTCATCATCACCGCTTGCTATACCTTCGTTTCCGGCAAAGCCTCCCACCTCTTGGAAAACTGCCCGGGTGTAAGCCAGGTTGGCACCATTGCACATATTAGGTTGTCGCAGTCCAATAGAGGCTCCTCCCACTCCGATCAACGATGCAAACTCGACCAGTTGCATGCGCTCCAGCAAGGTATGGGTATTATGGAAGCTCACAGGTCCTGACATGAAAAATGCCTGCTGCGTTTCGTAGGTATGGGCGAAGTATAAAAGCCAGTCCGGCTGCACACGGCAGTCACCATCTGTAAAGACCAAGAGCTCACTACTGGCCTGGGCTATACCTTGTTTGATAGCGGCTTTTTTGCCTGTAGCCTCCGTGTGCCCAGCCAGCCGGATCAAACGCAACTGCAGCTTAGTAACAGCTATAAATTCTTGAATCTGTTGAGCAGTGCCGTCATCGGAGTGATCGTCCACCACCAGTACCTCAAAGAGTTCCACCGGGTAATTCTGCATTTCCAGGTCCTGTAGCAGAACAGGTATTTGTTGCGCCTCGTTGCGAACAGGGATGATCACCGAAATTTTAGTGGCAGGTATAAACCCGGCAGGTATAGCCGGCACCAACAGGCGCTTCCAGGCAAAGAATGCGCGTATAATAAGCCAGCCGTATGCTAGCAACGAGAGCAACAATAGCAACATGAACATCAGGCGGCACCTCCTCTCCTGCCCAGCCTCAGGCGCAACACAAAAAACAACCCCACAGCACTCGGCACCACAATGTTGAGCAACCACAGGCTCAGGCTGGCACTCAGCACCTGCAGGCGCTCCTGCCCCAACAGTCCGAACACATACATGGCCGATAGCTCCCGCACGCCCAAATCCGACAGCAACGACACTGACGGCACCACTGACTTCAGGAAAAAAGCAGTCGACACGCCACTTATGTACTCCACCGGACTCAACCGCACCTCAAACAGCACCAGCAACAGCACAAACTGCAGTAGAAATACAAAGTAGCGCAGCAGCGACAGCAGCAGTACCCGGTTCATCTCCCCGAAGGTATAGCGCCCCATGATAGCCAGGTACTTGGCCAGTTTGCGCAGCGGACCAACCGCAGCAACCAGAGCCACCATAGCACGGGCATTGAAGAGCAGCAGCAGCATGGCCGTGTTGAGTACGAGCAATAGAAAAAACACACTCAGGCAGATAGCCGGGTAATCTCTCCAGTAAAGCAGCAAAGCAAAGTAGAACAGTCCAAGAGAACCCACCAGTACCGTCGCCACCAACTGACAAAACCTGCCGATGAAGACGGCGCCTATACCTTCCAACCGCTCTTTGCTTTTAAGCTCCAGCACCCGACCGGCGTAGTCGCCGAGTCGGTTGGGGGTGATGAAGCCGAGCGTGAGCCCGACCATGACTGCACGGAAAGCTCGCAGGTAAGAAATGCGCTCCAGTTTCTGCCCCAGCAGCTGCCACTTCCAGGCCTCAAGTCCCCAATTAGCAGGTATAAGCAAGGCACTCAGAATCAGTAGAAAGGTATAATTGTTTTGACGGGCAGCTTGCAGTATACCTTGCCATGATAACAGCGTGTCTGGTGTCGTGAATATGGCCAGGTATAGGAAGTATAGTGTGAGCAGCACCACGACAATTTTGCCGGCGACTAAAAGGAACCTTCTGTTGCGGGTAATGTTCAAGATATTGTCTTAAATTGCGCCTCCTATGGTTTACTCTTCTGCACTTCCACCCAATAAATTAATACTTGGCATTGACCCTGGCACACAAGTGATGGGCTACGGCTTGATTGAAGTGACAGGCTCCAAGGTAAAAGTAGTGCAGTATGGCGTTATTCACCTCAAAAGCTACAGCAACCACGCCATCAAGTTAAAGAAAATTTTTGACCGCATGATACAGCTCATCGACGAATACCTGCCTGACGAGCTGGCCATCGAGTCGCCTTTCTTTGGTGTGAATGTGCAGAGTATGCTCAAACTTGGTCGCGCACAGGGAGTTGCCATTGCAGCAGCCCTCTCCCGTGACATCCCTTATGTGGAGTACGCTCCCAAAAAAGTAAAACAGTCTGTGACCGGAAACGGCAACGCTTCCAAAGAGCAGGTGGCGAGCATGCTCGTACAGATCCTCAAGATCCAGCCCGACCCGAAGATGTTCGACGCCACCGACGCACTCTCCGTGGCCCTCTGCCACCATTACCAGAAAGGAAACAACGCTAAGAAAGGCGCCAACTCCTGGAAAGCCTTCCTGACCGATAATCCTGAAAGAAAGCTTTAATTTTACTGTATTGTTTGCCCTATCCTATCATTTCGACCTTCGGGAGAAATCTGGATGCAATACTGCTTTACGCCAGATTTCTCATTGCATTTGAAACGACAGGTAATCTGTTTCTCATACTTTCTGACTTACCCACTCTCAAACTCCCCAACTCCCCTACCCTTAAACTCCCCCAAGTATAAGCTTTTGAAAATATTTCGCAGATTTGTAAAAAATCGCCTCTATCTTTCGTAAGGCTTATAAGCCTGCTTGATCAGCATTGTGCGAGGGCGAAAATTCAGCCTGCACTTTATGCAAAATATCACGCCAAAACAAAGTTTAAACATGTTTTTGCGAACACAGTTAAACATAGCATCAGGCTTATTCTTAATTTTGAGTTAATTTGCCGCTGCCTATACTTGGGCCAGCGTACAGACGAATCCTAAAAAGCTTAAATGGATTTAGACAAAGATAAACCGGGAAGTGCTCCAGCCCGGCGCAGGTATGTAACGACACGCAGACTCGACAGAATATTTGTCGAGTTGGCCAATATATACCGTTTTAATGCGCGGTTTTTCAAGGAAATGTGGTTCCCGCCATACGAATTCAAAGAAATTATCAAGCAGTGTTACGAAATAGGCGTGCGCTCCCTGCCGCTCATCTCGCTCACTGGCTTTATCATTGGTATCGTATTCACCAACCAGTCGCGTCCCTCCCTTGCTGACTTTGGTGCTACCTCTCTCCTGCCTGCCCTTATTTCTGTGGCGATCATCCGGGCCATCGGTCCGCTGGTAACGGCGCTTATTGCAGCCGGCCGGGTAGGTTCCGCCATTGGTGCTGAGTTGGGCTCTATGCGGGTAACCGAGCAGATTGATGCCATGGAGGTGTCAGCCACCAATCCCTTTAAGTTCCTGGTGGTGAGCCGGGTGCTGGCCTCTACTTTAATGATTCCGGCGCTCACGATGTATACCACACTCGTGTCCCTACTGGGCGGCTACCTGAATGTGCACCAGAACGAGTTGACAACGCTTACCACTTTCTTTTACCAGGTATTCGATGCCATCACTTTTCTGGACATCGTTGCTTCTTCTGTAAAGTCGGTGATCTTTGGCTTTACCATCGGTATGGTAGGTTGTTACAAGGGCTACAATTCTTCTAAGGGCACTGAGGGCGTGGGCAAAGCGGCCAACTCGTCGGTGGTAACGGCCATGTTCCTTATTTTTATTGAAGAGCTGCTTATCATGCAGGTCATTAACGCAATCAGAGCTTTTTAATGGAGGCAAAAGAAATAAATCCCAATATCGATAGAAACGAGAAAGTGATTTCTATCCGGGGCCTCAAAAAAGCATTCGACGATTTTGAGGTTCTCAAAGGCGTGGACCTGGACCTGTTCAAAGGGGAAAACCTGGTCGTGCTGGGTCGTTCAGGGACAGGTAAGTCTGTTCTGATCAAGATCATCTCGGGCCTGCTGTATGGTGACGAAGGCTCTGTCAATGTGCTGGGCAAAGAAGTCGGCACACTGAAGCCGCGGGAGCTGGATGCGCTTCGGCTCAAGATCGGTTTCTCGTTTCAGAACAGTGCCCTTTACGACAGTATGACCGTACGGGAGAACCTGGAGTTTCCGCTGGTGCGGCACGCCAAACACATGTCGGAAGGTGAGCGGGAAGAGCTTATCCATTACGTGCTGGAGGCCGTAGGACTTGCCCAGGCAATCAACCAGATGCCTTCTGAGCTATCCGGTGGTCAGCGCAAGCGCATCGGTATCGCCCGTACGCTGATCCTGAAACCCGAGATCATGCTGTATGACGAACCTACCGCCGGTCTGGACCCGATCACCTGTATTGAAATCAATAACCTGATCAACGAGGTGCAGCGCAGGTTCAATACCTCTTCTATCATCATCACGCACGACCTTACCTGCGCCCGCGCCGTAGGAGACAGAGTAGTGATGCTGCTTGACGGACAGTTCCAGCGCGAAGGTACGTTTGAGGAAGTGTTCGACAGTCATGACGAACGCGTACAATCATTTTATAACTACAACTTTATAGACTAGATGAGTTCTGCAGATAATAAACGCACAGTTATAGTTGGCATTTTCACTTTCCTGGCGATCGTGATCCTGGTGGCAGGTATCTTTACCTTGGCCGGTCAGCAGAAGCGACTGATCAGCACAATCACGATTACGGCCATATTTGACGATGTGGCCGGTCTGCGCACAGGCAATAATGTCTGGTTCTCGGGTGTAAAGATCGGCACGATCAAATCCATCAACCTTTATGGTGACTCGCAGGTAGAGGTGGTCATGAACATTGAGGAGAAGGTGCAGCAGTACATCCGCAAAAACGCCTCAGCCCGCATCAGCTCTGAAAGCTTTATCGGTAACAAGAACATCGTGATTGACGGTGGCACCCAGTCAGCCTCACCTATTCAGGACGGGGACCGTATAACGGCTGTGAGTCCGCTCAATACAGATGACCTGATGGAGAAGCTGCAGCAGAACAACGAGAACCTGGTAGCGATCACCGGCGATTTTAAGCAGCTTACCTCCCGATTGGTAAACGGCGAAGGTACAGTAGGAGCCCTGCTAACGGACACCACCATGGCTCAGAACTTCCGTGATGTGGTGGGCAACCTGCAGCGTACGTCACAGAGTACCGTGAATGCCTCCCGCTCCCTTTCTGCTTTCACCAACAAACTCAACTCACCAGGCGGACTGGCCAACCAGCTTGCGACTGACAAGGAAGTATTCCAACAGCTGAAGAATTCGATGACGCAGCTTGAAGAGGCTACCGCTTCAACTTCTGAAATATCCGAAAATCTGCGCACGGCCAGCAGCCGTCTGAACAATAACAACAGTGCCGTGGGCGTGCTTCTGAACGATCAGCAGTTTGCCCGTCAGCTGCAAAGCACGATGCAGAACCTGGAGACCGGAACTGAAAAGCTGGACCAGAACATGGAGGCGCTGCAAAGCAACTTCCTGTTCAGAGGCTTCTTCAGACGTCAGGCACGCGAGCAGGCCAAGCAACAGGAACAGCAGAAACAACAGCCTGCACCGCAACAGGTGCAACCCAAAGACACCACCAGGCAAGAGTTTAAACCTTCCATCCTGATAGAAAACTAAGCACAAAGCAAAGGGGCGAATCTTTCGGATTCGCCCCTTTGCTTTGTTACAGCCTTGCTATACCTTAAGCCGTGTATTCCTTCCGGATCTTTTCGGCTACTTCTTCAAACTCTTCTTTACTGAACTTCTGTTTGTTGGCAAAGTTCATGTCTGCCATCTTATTCAGCGGTATCAGGTGCACGTGCGCATGGGGTACTTCTAGCCCTACCACCGCTACACCAATGCGCTTGCATGGCACCGCCTTTTCTACTGCAGCAGCCACTTTTTTGGCAAAGGCCATCAGGCCCAGGTATAGCTCGTCGTCCAGGTCGAACAGGTAGTCGATCTGTTGCTTAGGGATAACGAGGGTATGGCCTTTGGTCGTGGGAAACACATCCAGAAAGGCCAGGTAGCGATCATCCTCGGCTATTTTGTAAGCGGGGATCTCGCCTTTTACAATTTTAGTGAAGATAGATGGCTCCATAAGCTTAGCGACTAATTTCCAGTATTTCGAACTCGATCTTACCAGCTGGTACGGTTATCTCGGCTTTTTCGCCGACTGACTTGCCCAATAATCCTTTACCGATCGGAGACTTTACCGAAATTTTGCCCGAAGCCAGGTCTGCTTCTTCTTCCGCTACCAGAGTATAGTCCATCACCATGTTGTTCTTCAGGTTCTTGATCTTCACCTTGGAGAGAATCAGTGCCTTGCTCGTGTCGAGGTTCGATTCGTCTATGAGACGCGCGTTACCAACCACTTCCTCCAGTTTGGCGATCTTCAGCTCCAGGTGCCCCTGTGCGTCTTTAGCAGCGTCATACTCGGCGTTCTCGCTTAAGTCGCCTTTGTCGCGTGCCTCTGCTAGCTGGCGGGCCACTTCTGAGCGGCCTTTTGTCTTAAGGTCGTGCAGCTCTTCCTTCAGCTTTTGTAAACCTTCAGCGGTGTAATAAGAAATGTTGCTCATAATATGTCTTCACGTTTTAAAACACAAAAACAAAAAGAACGGCTATGTGAAACATAACCGTTCTTTTTGCCTAATATGTTGATGATTAATTTTTTCTTCTTCAGCCTGGCTGCTTCAAAGCAAGCCGGGAATTCTGGGCAAGCCACATGCACACGGGCATCCCCCAGTGGCACTGTGTTGAGCAAATATACAAATTTATTTTAATACAAAATTTTTCTGCAATACTTATTTGCAAGCCTCTGAAGGCAATCTTTTAAGTGCCAACATCTCTTTTATACGTAAACCCGGCAGCATAGGACAGCCCCGGGGCAGGTATTCTCAAGAAAGCTTTCCAGCCTCCTGCAAGGCCCGTATTTTCTGTACCAGCACCTCGTTTATCTTCACATAAGACTCGTGGGTCCAGCCAGCGATATGGGGCGTGAGCACCACATGATCAGCCGATCTCAGGTAATCGAAGTTACGGCTTTGCTCCTCGGTCAGACTCTGAAGCTTTTCATTTTCAAGCACGTCTAGTGCTGCTCCTTTAAGCATGCCCGTTTGCAGATGCCTTACGAGCGCTGACTGGTCTACTACCTCCCCGCGGGAGGTGTTCATGAACCAGATCGGCTTGCTGAAGCCCTGGAAAAAAGCATCATCCGCGAAGGCCCGGTTTTCGGGAATATAGGGTATATGCAGACTCACGATATCAGCTTCTACCTGTAAAACTTCGAGCGACACAGGCTCAGCCGGAGCAGAGATCTTTTCAGGGGCGAAGCGGTCGTAAGCCAGGATACGGCACCCGAAGCCACTCAGCACACGGGCAAAGCTTTGCCCCATATTTCCGTAGCCGATGATGCCAACTGCTTTGCCGCTGATCTCCTCCCCCCTGTTTTCTTCGCGCAGCCATACCTTGTCGCGCACCTGCCGGTCGCCACGTGTGATGTTGCGCATCAGACTGAGCAGCATACCTAAGGCGTGCTCCCCAACCGCCTGCCGGTTGCCTTCATTGGCACCGATCAGCGCTATACCTCGCTCCTGCAGCGCTTCGGCATCGATGTTATCCAGCCCGGCACCTGCCCGTGCCACAAACCTGAGCTGATCAGCTAGCTTAATCGTTTCCGCTGTAATACGCAATTTGCTCCGCACGATCAGCCCCTCAAAACCCACTAAGGCATCGCATACCTCAATCGGCTTGATGTCCGGCCGATAATCATAGGCTATACCTATACCTTCCAGCATAGGAAACAGACTATCATGCACTTCGTCGATGATCAGGATGCTAGGTTTTGCCATGGTGTTATAAATCATATAGCATATGCGCTACACCAAAGTAAATCGCCAGCCCCAGCAGGTCATTTGCAGTTGTAATAAAAGGTCCGGCGGCAACAGCAGGATTCACGCCCATCTTATCAAGCAGCATCGGGGTCAGCGTTCCCATCAGGGAGGCCAGCATCACAACCGAGAACAGCGCGACCGATACTACCATCGACAGTTTCAGGTCCTGCCGGAAAAGGTAGGAGAAGCCGAAAACGAGCGCGGAAATAATCAGGGCATTCAGCAGGGCAACCAGAATGAGCTTCAGGAGACGCTGGGCGAAGTTCTCGAAGATCACGGCATTGGAAGAGAGCGTTTGAATGATGATGGAAGAGGACTGTATACCTACGTTACCACCCGTCGCAGTAATAAGCGGCACAAACAGCGCCAAAGCCGGTAGCATAGCAATGTCGGCTTCAAAGAAACCCATAAAATGTGCCGCCAGCAGACCACCTACCATGCCAATCACGAGCCAGGGTATACGGGATCGCGAGATGCGGAACACACTGTCATCTTCCTCTACATTTTCTGAGATACCCGTCATGAGCTGGCGGCTGAGTTCGGCCTGTTCCTGCATTACATCGATCACGTCGTCGATGGTGATGCGGCCCAGCAAACGGCCCTGTATGTTCACGACAGGTATAGCCTCCAGGTCATATTTCTGCATGACGGCCACTACCTCGTTTTCGTCCCGGAAAGACTCAATCGAAATCACGTCCTCATTATAAATCTCCTTTACCAGCTTATCATCTTTGGAGAGCAGCAGCGCTTTGATACTTAGTCGACCCAGCAGGATGTCGCGGTTATCCACTACGTATACCGTATAGATGCGCTCCACATCTTCCGCCTGCCGACGAATCTCTTCAATACACTGCCGTACGCGCCAGTTGATGTTTACTTTGATAAGCTCTTTCGCCATCAGACCACCGGCACAGTCTTCTTCGTAGTGCAAGAGGTCTAGAATGTCATCCGCTTTCTCCTCATTTTCGAGTAGGGCGATCACCTCTTCACGACGCTGCACATTCATCTCGTTCAGAATGTCCACGGCGTCATCCGAGTCCATCAGGTTGACGTAGCGGGCTATTTCCTGGCTTGTGAAATAGGCAAGAAAATCTGTGCGGATGTCATAGTCGAGGTCACTGAGAATCTGTGAACCGATATCGGGAGGGAGGAGGTCAAGCACGTACTTCGACTCGTTGGTATCAAGCTCGTATAGCACCGTGGTGATGTCAGCCGGATACATGTCGGACATGGATTCGAGTATGAACCCCTTGTCGTCGCGTGTGATCGCCTCTTCAACCTGTTCTATGTATTCACGTGTGATCTCTACCTGCATGGTATTATATGTTCTGCTCTACGAGCTGGGTCAATGCTATAAAATCCTCTACTGACAGCTGTTCCGCTCTTTTGTCAAAAACGGGCTGCGTAGTCACCTCCGGTGGGAGATTAAATGTCTTGAGGCAGTTACGTAGCGTTTTGCGCCTTGTTCCAAAACTGTTTTTCACCACCGAGAAAAAAAGCTTTTCATCACATGGCAAACTCTTTCGGTCATTGCGTACCACACTGATCACGCCTGACTTTACTTTGGGTGGTGGGTGAAACACGTTTTCGTGCACGGTGAACTTATAATCAATGGTATAGAAGGCTTGCAGGAGCACACTTAAGATGCCATAAGCTTTATTACCCGGAGGTGAAGCCAATCGTTCCGCCACTTCCTTCTGGATCATGCACACGACCTCTGGCACCACATCGCGGTGTTCGAGTACCTTGAAAAAAATCTGGCTGGAAATGTTGTAAGGGAAGTTACCGATGATGGCAAACTTACCCGGGAATAGTTTGCTCAGGTCCGTCTTCAGAAAGTCGGCCGAAATAATGCGGTCGCCCAAAGCCGGAAAGTGCTGCTGCAGGTAGGCAATGGACTCGCGGTCGATGTCCAGCACCGTGGTGCGGTACTCCTTATGCTCGAGCATGTACTGCGTAAGCACTCCCATGCCCGGGCCGATCTCCAGCACATCCTCTACTCCGCCGGGCAAAGTCAGTTGCTCCACAATCTTGCGGGCGATGTTCTGGTCGACCAAAAAGTGCTGGCCTAAGTGCTTCTTCGGACTTACTTTGCTCACATGCTATGCGTTATGGCACCGGCTTGTTGAGACAAATTCACCGGAAACCCGTTATACCTTATTTATATGCGTCACCCGATCGCCATACCTGTGCGCGGGCTTTTTCGCATTACACTATATACTTACTATATTGCGTGCTCAAAGATACGAATGACAAATGCCAACACAACTCAAATACAATACATCGGTAGGTAAAAATACAGACGTAGCCCTGATTGTGCGGGCTGATCAGACGGATTCACTCGCAGAGCTAAGCTCAGACGAAACCGCCTACCTGAAACGTCAGCTAGAAGCAGAAGCGAGGATCGTTTCCCTGAACCGCTATACCCAACGGGTATACGTGGTGGTATACGCCGAGGGTAAAACAGAGAACGCCACCAGAGAGAACCTGCGCCAGGCGGGCTATGCCCTGCTCAAGCAACTCAAAGCCGACAAGGTAGAAGAGCTTGCCATTAAGGACCTCACCAAATCAGAAGCTAGTCCTTACCTGGCTGAGGGCCTATACCTGAGCAACTACCAGTTTCAGAAGTATAAGACCAAAAACAACAAGCCAAATTCGCTGCAGACGATCGTGCTGACAGACGATAACCTGTCGGAATTTGACGTGATGGAGCTACAAAACGTGCTCGACGCTGTGACCGTAACCCGCGACCTGGTGAACGAGCCGAACAGCCACCAGAGCGCTTCGCAGTTCAGCGAGCAGCTCGTAGAGCTCGGTGAAAAAGCAGGTTTTACGACGCAGGTGTTTGACGAACTGCAGATACAGTCACTCAAAATGGGCGGACTGTTGGCCGTAAACCAGGGTAGTGAGGAACCGCCAACCTTTAATATACTGGAGTGGAAACCGGAAGGCGCTGCCAACAGCAAGCCTTATGTGCTGGTAGGCAAAGGTGTGGTATACGACACCGGCGGACTCAGCCTGAAGCCAACGCCGCAATCCATGGACTACATGAAGTCTGACATGGCTGGCGCTGCTGCCGTGGCGGGTGTGATGTACGCACTGGCCAAGAACAATATACAGCTGCACGTAATCGCGCTTATACCTGCCACCGACAACCGTCCGGGCGGCAAGGCCTATGCGCCAGGCGACGTACTCACCATGCACAACGGCATGACGGTGGAGGTGCTCAACACCGACGCCGAGGGCCGCCTGATCCTGGCTGACGCCCTGAGCTTTGCGCAGAAGTATAAGCCAGAGCTGGTGATCGATATGGCGACCCTGACAGGAGCCGCAGCCCGTGCCATCGGCAAAGAAGGTCTGGTGGCGATGAGCAATGCTGGCGACGAGGTGATGACTGCCCTGAAAAAAGCAGGCGAAGCCGAGCACGAGCGCATCGTGGAGTTTCCACTTTGGGATGAGTATAAGAAACACATCGAGTCGGACATTGCCGACATCAAAAACCTGGGCGGTGCCGAGGCAGGCGCTATCTCAGCGGGTGTGTTCCTGGAGTATTTCACGGATTACCCTTGGGTGCATTTCGACATTGCCGGCACGGCCTATCTATTAGGTGAGGACTCTTACCGAGGGAAACTAGCCACTGGCTCAGGCGTGCGCCTCGTTTACAACTACCTTAGCTCGCAGGCTAACTAAGCAAAAAATGGACAACAGACACAAAGCAAAAATAGGTATCAGCATCGGTGACACGAACGGCATCGGCCCGGAGATCATCGTCAAAACCCTTTCAGACCAGCGCATCCTCAACTTCTGCACCCCGGTGATCTACGGTTCTGCCGGTGTGATCAACAAGGTGCGCAAGGCCCTGAGTGCCGATCATTTCCATTATCAGCAAGTAGGCTCAGCACAGGAGCTTGTAGCTAAAAAAATCAACCTGATTAACTGTTGGGAAGAAGACATCGCCGTAGAACCAGGCACACCAAAGCCGGAGTCTGGCAAGGCATCGCTTGATTCGCTAATGGCCGCCTGTCAGGATTTGAAAGCTGGTCTGCTGGACGGTCTAGTGACAGCCCCTATCGACAAAGACAATATTCAGTCCGAGGAATTCAAATTCCCGGGCCATACCGAGTTCCTGACCTCCTACTTCGACGCTGCTGACAGCCTGATGCTGCTCGTAGCCGACGACTTGCGTGTCGCCACGGTAACGGGTCATATACCTGTAAAGGAGGTAGCGACCAAGCTCAACTTCGACCTGATCATCCGCAAGATCACCATCCTGCAGGAGTCGCTGCGCCGTGATTTTGGCATCCTGAAACCACGCATTGCGGTGTTGGGTCTCAATCCGCATGCCGGTGAGAAAGGACTACTGGGTACAGAGGAGACAGAGATCATTCGTCCGGCAGTGATGCAGCTGAAAGACAAAGGACATCTGGTATTTGGCCCCTACCCAGCCGACGGCTTCTTTGGCATGCGCATGTACAAGCAATTCGATGCGGTGCTAAGCATGTACCACGACCAGGGACTTATCCCTTTCAAGACACTAGCCATGGAAACAGGGGTAAACTACACGGCAGGACTGCCGATCGTGCGCACCTCACCGGACCACGGCACGGCTTATGACATAGCCGGCAAACACACAGCCGATGAAACCTCTTTCAGAGAAGCGTTGTTCCTTGCCTGCGACATCATAAAAAAGCGCCAGACAGAGCAAAAGCCTGTTTTATAAATAGGGCTGCTATTTTATTTGTCAAAATAATGTTCTAATTTTGCGTCTTGCAATAAAAACACGGTAGTGAAAAAGCTTAGAGACTACGAAATCGGCATTGCCAAACTCGCGAATAAGAAGCACTCTTATGAGTTTGAGATGGACGATTCATTCTTCTCTTTGTTTGAGCAGGAGATCATACTGGGGGGAAAGCTACTGGCAAAGGTAGAGCTCGATAAGACCGAGTCGCTGCTGACACTGCATTTTGACATCAAAGGACATGTACGCCTCACCTGCGACCGCAGTCTGGAGGAGTTTGACCAGCCAGTGGACATAGAAGAGACACTGCTGATCAAGTTTGGTCCTGAGAACGCCGAGCTGGACGAGGACTTGTGGCAGATTACGCCCGAGACACAGACACTCAATGTAGCACAGCACCTGTATGATTACATAGGACTGTCGCTGCCCATGAAAAAGCTTCATCCACGTTTTGTGGAAGAGCTTGATGAAGAAGATGAAAGGGATATCCTGATCTACTCTTCACGCAAGGGAGGCGATAGTGAAAGTGAGGACAACGACGGTGATGACGATGACGACATTGATCCGCGTTGGGACGCTTTAAAAAACCTGAACTAACAAGCAGTAGAATAATAAAGTATTAAATAACAGCAAGTAAATTTTTAACTAAAAATGGCACATCCTAAACGCAAGATTTCGAAGACCAGAAGAGATAAGAGAAGAACTCATCAGAAGCTCTCTGAGAAAGCGATTGCTATCTGCCCTACTACAGATACTCCTCACCTGTTCCACCATGCTTATGTGGTAGAAGGTGACCTGTACCACAAAGGCAAATTGGCGATCAAAAATTATACAACTAACGCTCAGTAAGCTTAGACTGTACTCTGTTTAGTTCTGTATAATTTAACCCCATCCAGTACATGAGGATCGCCCTGGACGCTATGGGCGGCGACTTTGCACCCGAAGCAACTGTAAAGGGTGCTTTGTTAGCCGCAGAGCAGCTTGACACTGATTATGAAATCCTGCTGATCGGCAAGGAAGAAGAAATCAATCCGCTGCTGAAAGAATATGGATACACAGGCACTGACATAAAAGTGATGAATGCCACCCAGGTCATTGAAATGGGAGAACATCCCACGAAAGCCCTGACCCAAAAGCCTGACTCCAGCATTGCTGTTGGTTATGGATTGCTGAAGGCCGGGAAAGCACATGCTTTCTGCAGCGCCGGCAATACCGGCGCCATGCTGGTTGGAGCCATGTTCAGCGTAAAAGCCACTGAAGGTATTCTGCGCCCCGCTATCGGTGGCCTGGTACCGAAACTAAGCGGGGGCTTTGGCATCATGCTCGACGTAGGCGCCAATGCTGACTGCAAGCCAGAGGTTTTGGAGCAGTTCGGTGAAATTGGCTCTATTTATGCCAAGTATGTACTGGACATCGAAAAGCCTAAGGTTGGCCTGATGAACCTTGGCGAAGAGGAAGGAAAAGGAACTGTGAATACACAAGCAGCCCACCAGCGCCTCAAAGCCAACCCGAACATCAACTTCATTGGTAACATCGAAGGACGCGATATGTTCAACGACAAAGCCGATGTAATTGTGTGCGATGGGTATACAGGCAACATCATCCTCAAGATGGCGGAATCCATCTACGACATCCTCAACGAGAAGAACATGCATGATCCGTTCTTCGACAAGTTTAATTACGAGGCCGTAGGTGGCAGCCCGATCCTGGGTATCAATGGCAATGCCGTGATTGGTCACGGGGTATCCAGCCCGAAGGCTATTTGCAGCATGGTGCTGCAGGCCCAGAAGATGGTAGCTTCCAACCTGTCAGAGCGATTTAAAAAGCATACAGGCGCCCAATAAGGCGCTGGCTTCGGCCAAACATATTTCTTGGCACAAACTGTCTCCCTACTCTTTTTGCGGTAACGACGGTTTGTGCCAAGTTTTTTTTATTATATTGCCGTCTTAAACTTCCAACACTTATACCTTTCACAACATGAGTAAAATTACTGCCGCGATTACAGGTGTGGCTGGCTATGTTCCCGATTACGTGCTGACGAACAAGGAACTGGAGACAATGGTGGACACAAATGATGAATGGATTCTTTCACGCACCGGTATAAAGGAAAGGCGCATTCTCAAGGGTGAAGGCAAAGGCACTTCCCATATTGCAGTACCGGCAGTACTGGACTTACTCAAGAAAACCAATACCAAAGCAGAAGAAGTAGACCTACTCATCTGCGCCACTACAACTCCTGACATGGTATTCCCGGCTACGGCCAACCTGATCACGGCTGAGGTAGGAGCCGTAAACGCATTCGGCTACGACCTGCAGGCAGCCTGCTCGGGCTTCCTTTATGCACTGGCGACTGCTTCGAAGTTCATCGAATCGGGTCAGTACAAAAAAGTGATCGTGGTAGGTGCTGATAAGATGTCCTCTATTATTGACTATACTGACCGTACGACTTGCATTATTTTCGGTGATGGCGGCGGAGCCGTGATGCTGGAGCCAAACACCGAAGGCTATGGTATCATCGACTCGGTGTTGAAGTCGGACGGAACAGGCGCACAATACCTGCACATGAAAGCAGGCGGAAGCCGCAAACCAGCCACCATGGACACCATACTGGCGCGTGAGCACTATGCGTACCAGGAAGGACAGCAGGTGTTTAAATTTGCCGTGAAAGGTATGGCGGATGTTTCAGCTGAAGTGATGGAGCGCAATAACCTCACAGCAGAGGATGTTGCCTGGCTTGTACCGCACCAGGCGAACAAGCGCATCATTGACGCCACCGCAAATCGTATGGGCGTTGGAAGCAACAAAGTAATGCTTAACATTGAGCGCTATGGCAACACGACAAGTGGCACTATTCCACTTTGCCTGTGGGAGTATGAAAAGCAACTCAAAAAAGGGGATAACCTGATTCTGGCAGCTTTCGGTGGTGGATTCACCTGGGGCGCGATTTATGTAAAGTGGGCTTACGATCCGAAATAATTTATACCTCTATAAACAGAAAAAGCGGCACATTAGCCGCTTTTTCTGTTTATAGCAATCGTAGCACTTACACGATGTCGGCGCGAAGTGCTAATCGTTTTTCTACCTGTGTCAAAAGCTCCTGAAAACGGTCAGATAGCTTTTCAATGTCTTTCATGCCAGCATGTGCCTGGTCTATGCTACCATTGCGGTACAAGCCGAACAACTGGTTAGCGCTGGACAGCAAATCATTATGCGTTTTTTGCAGACTGTAGAGCTCCGGCTCATTGCCGTACTTTACTTTCCCGACCTGCACAAACCAATTGCTGATCGGGCCAGCATCAGAAAAGAATACACTATCGAGTACCCCTCCATATAGCACAGACCGCACCTTGGACTTAAACAGAATATGCTTAATCCGAATTTGCTGAAAATCTATCTGTGCTGAATTCACGTGCCTCTCCCCTAAATTTTTCTGCTGCTATACATCATCTACTGCAACTCCTAATTCCTGCAGTTTCTTTTTTAACTGATACTTGTCAGTCACATTAAAACCGGCGATCAGTATACCGGTTATCTGGTTATCTTCGTCATAGAGCGGCTGGAAAATAAAAGTCAGGTAATTGTCCTCCAGTTTCCCCTCTGCATTGGCAAGCTTTACAATAATCTCCTTGGCTTCGAACGTCTCCCCTGTCTTGTATACATTGTCCAGAACATCGATATACCCCTGATCAGCAATTTCAGGCAATGCTTCTGCCACCGTCTTTCCGATGAGCTCAACATGTGGGAACAGGTCCTGGTACTTGGGGTTAACCAGCTCATAACGATGCTCAGGCCCCTTCAGGATACCAAAGAAAGTCGGCGCCTGCATAATCAATCGCTCCAGGGTCTCCCGCTCGTTCTCAGCTTTGCGGTATGCCAGTTGCACCTGGTCGGCCAGTTCCGACATCTGCTCGTTGCTAGACAGGAGCTCCTGCACCATGTTTTTCACATCATGGATGTCACTGCAGCTGCCCAGCCACATTTTGATACTGCCATCGTCGTTGCGCATGGGCAAGTAACGGTTGAGGTGCCAGCGGTAATCACCGTCTTTATCCCGAATGCGAATCTCTAACTGTGATGGCTCCCCTGTCTCAAGAGATTTTTCCCATGCTTTGTTCGCTGCCACCAGATCATCCGGATGTATCGCCTCCTTCCAATCACCAGCTAAAAGCCGCTCAACAGGTATACCAGTATAGTTTTCCCATTGCTTGTTGAAATAGGTAGAACGGCCGCTGGCATCATCGGCGTCAACCAGGTGAGGCATTGCATCAGCCATAAAGCTGAACTTTTGCTCAATATCACGCAGCGCGTATTTGGTCTCCTCCCTTTCGGTTACATCTTTTGTTTCCTGTAATATATACACTACCTCCCCTTTTTCATTCAGGATCGGCGTATGTGATGCCTCCCAATAGCGCTCATCATAACCGCTGCCGTCAGGGCGGGAGATCGCGTAGCGTATCACATCCAGGTATACCCGCTGGCCTTTCGCTATCGCTTCCTGTATCGAGTGCAATACCGGATTCTGTTCATAGGGCACATTGGGCTCTGGAAAAGCTTCCAGAAGAAAATGTTTGCCTACAATATCATCCAATTGGCGCATCGTCACTTCCAGATAGCGCTTGTTAGCCCCCACAATTTTAAGATCGGGGTCAAGCAGTACCATGGCTTCAGGGCTATGTTCAAAGATGAGCTTATAATCCATGCAAAAAAGATTTACATTAAAAAAAGCACCAAGCAGGTGCTGTGGGCATACAACCATACGCAGAAATGCGAAAAGCGCATATGCTGGCACAGCTTATTTCTTTAAAATAAAGCCTAAATTATAGAAAAAAACTGACTTACCTCCCTATAAGACAGGCTTTGTTGTACTGATGTTCACATCCTGCCTGACAAACAACTTGCCCTAAGCTTTTTAATCAATATTTGAGTATAATAGCTAACTTTGTTTGCAAGACAGCGATTTGCGCTATACTTTTATCGTTTCATTCAATATCAAGCGTAACAACAGCATACTATGGCAACCACAGCTGACATCAGAAATGGTCTGTGCATGGAATACAATAACGACCTCTATGTGGTTATTGAATTTCAGCACGTTAAACCAGGCAAAGGCCCGGCTTTCGTTAGAACAAAGCTTCGCAATATCAAAACTGGCAAAGTAGTCGACAATACTTTCTCTGCCGGCCACAAGATCACAACTGCCCGTGTGGAGCAGCGCCCTCACCAATTTATCTTCAAGGATGACCTGGGGTATAACTTCATGGACATGAATACATTTGAGCAGGTAGCACTTGACGAAAAGATGGTTCCCTTTGCTGATTTGATGAAAGAAGGTCAGGAAGTAACGATCCTGTTCCATGCCGAGACGGAAACGCCGCTTACCTGTGAGATCCCTCCTTTTGTAGAGCTGACGATTACGTACACAGAGCCCGGTCTCAAAGGTGATACCGCTACAAACGCATCAAAACCAGCCATCGTTGAAACAGGCGCCACCATCCAGGTACCGTTGTTCATTGGCCAGGACGAAAAAATCAAAGTAGACACACGAACTTATTCTTACGCAGAAAGAGTAAAATAGAAAACATGAAAGCTAAAGAAATCCAGGACCTTATTGACTTTATCGCCAAATCTGGCTTGAATAAAGTAAACATTGAGACAGAAGAATTTAAGATCTCGGTGAAGCGCGATCCAGACCAGCAGGTAACGTATGTAAAGGAAGCTGCCTCTGCTCCGGTACAGCACGCTGCTGCTCCTGCACTAGCCGCTGCCCCTGCTCCCGCAGCACCACAGGCACCAGCCGCTCCGGCCGCCCCTGCTGCTGCTCCGGCCAGCGACGACAGCAAGTACATTGCGATCAAAGCACCTATGATCGGTACCTTCTACCGCTCTTCCAGTCCAGACAAGCCATCATTTGTCAATGTAGGTGACGAGGTGAAAAAGGGCCAGGTGATCTGTATCATCGAAGCGATGAAGCTCTTCAACGAAATCGAGTCAGAAGTATCAGGCAAGATCGTGAAAGTGTTGGTAGACAACGCCAACCCAGTAGAGTATGATCAGCCTCTGTTCCTGGTAGATCCTAGCTAATTCATTGATTTGAAAATGTGAAGATTTGAAAATGGAGAAGGCGTGTCCCTCTCCATTTTTATATCATTTTCACGACAGTCTCACGTTTCCAAATCTTCAAATCCGACAATATGTTTAAAAAGATACTAATCGCTAACAGGGGCGAGATTGCCCTGCGCATCATCCGTACCTGTAAGGAGATGGGCATTAAAACGGTAGCTGTGTATTCCACGGCTGATAAGGAAAGTCTGCACGTGCGCTTTGCCGACGAGGCTGTGTGCATCGGACCACCTCCTAGTGCCCAGTCCTACCTGAACATGCCAAACCTGATCTCGGCTGCCGAGATCACCAATGCAGATGCGATTCACCCGGGTTATGGCTTCCTGTCAGAAAACGCAGAGTTCTCTCGTATTTGCGCTGAGCACAACATCAAGTTCATCGGTGCATCGCCTGAAATGATCAACGCCATGGGTGACAAGGCTTCTGCCAAGGACACCATGAAGAAGGCCGGTGTACCAACTATACCTGGCTCTGATGGCTTGCTTAAGTCTGCAGAGGAAGGCAAGAAACTGGCCAAGAAGATCAAGTACCCGGTTATCATCAAGGCAACTGCCGGTGGTGGTGGTCGTGGTATGCGTATCATCAAGAGCGAAGAAGAGTTCGACAAGGCCTGGAACGATGCCCGTACCGAGTCAAAGGCTGCTTTCGGTAACGACGGTATCTACCTGGAAAAATTCATCGAAGAGCCTCGTCATATCGAGATTCAGCTGATCGGTGACCAGCACGGCCAGGTAGCGCACTTGTCAGAGCGTGACTGCTCGATTCAGCGCCGTCACCAGAAACTGGTGGAAGAGACACCTTCTCCGTTCATCACCGACGACCTGCGTGACCGTATGGGCAAGGCTGCCATCAAAGGAGCCAAGGCCATCAACTACGAAGGAGTGGGTACCATTGAGTTCCTGGTAGACAAGCACCGCGAGTTCTACTTCATGGAGATGAACACCCGTATCCAGGTAGAGCACCCGATCACAGAAGAGGTAATCGACTACGACCTGATCAAAGAGCAGATTAAAGTAGCGGCCGGTGAGAAGATCACGGGCAAAAACTACTATCCGAAGATGCACGCCATCGAGTGCCGCATCAACGCCGAGGATCCAAAGAACAACTTCCGTCCTTCTCCAGGCAGGATTACCAATCTGCACGTACCTGGCGGTCACGGTGTTCGCGTAGACTCCCACGTTTACTCTGGCTATACCATCCCGTCGAACTACGACTCCATGATCGCGAAGCTGATCGTGAGTGCGCAGACACGTGAAGAGGCCCTTGTGAAAATGAAGCGTGCCCTGAGCGAGTTCGTGATTGAAGGAATAAAGACAACCGTGCCATTCCACCTGAAACTGATGGATGATCCGGGCTTTAAGGAAGGAAACTTCACGACAGCATACTTGGATAATTTCGATTTCAGCGCGATATAATCGTTTTAAATTATTTACAGAAAAACCGGTTCAGCAATGGGCCGGTTTTTTTGTTTGGCCCGATATATGTGGTTTTAAAATATAGACCGATTACCATATTTGCGTTAAATTAGCCACGTATCTGAAAAGAAACCTCAATGAAATCAAGCAAGCTATTTGCCATCCTGTTATGGAGTGTACTGGCTCTGCAGCTAAGCAGCTGCGTGTCTGTTGTGATGATGGAAACCGTGCGCCCTCCCGTGGTGCGGGTGAGTCCTGACCAATGGAAGGTACTGGTCGTTAATCGATACGATCCTGCTGTGCAGGCATCGAATAAAAATGGCAATGTGATGGAAGTGCTGCGTGAAGGAGCCTACCAGGCAGCTGGTGGCGTCATGGGCGCCGTTTATAGTGACTCCACCTTTGTGCTGGTCAATCCAGACCAGGCTATTGCCCTTTCCTCCTCCTCGCCCAAGTTGAGCGATGCCGAAGTGCAGGAGCTGTATAGCAAGCACCGCCCTCATCTGATCCTGACGCTTGATAAGTTTGACACACGGTTCGGGAAGCAAATAGATTCCTATGAAGATGAAGAAGGCTACAAGACCAAGACAGCGAACTTTGACTTGGTGGTAGCCAGCACCTGGTCGTTGTACGACAGCACAGGTACAGTTTTGGATCAGGCAACTATTGAGCAATCCGATTTCTACGATTCCAGGACAGTAGTAAGTGGTCTGCTCGCCATTGGGCCAGCCATGGGCAAAGCTGGTCCGGTCGTAAACCAACTGGCTGTGGAAACGGGCTATAGCTACTGGGACCGCTTCTACCCGCAGCCGATGCTGCTGGCAAGACAGATTTACATCGGCAGCCCCTTCCAGGATCTCAACCTGATGCTGCTGACAGGGCAGTTTCAGCAGGCCATTACCAAGCTACAGCCATTGGCACAGGACCTATCCACCAAAACAGGTATAAGGGCAGCCCATAATCTGGCTGTTGCCTACGAGGCCACGGGTGATTACGAACAGGCAACGCACTGGGCCCGCCAGGCACAGGGCAAAGGCGATAAGCTGTCAAATAACCTGATTCAACTTTGGGCCACTGCTGGTCTGATCAAATAGTAACTTCAAATAAAACAGCAAAGCCCGGCCATTTAGGTCGGGCTTTGCTGTTTTATCAGGTATAGCTATACCCTAGGTAGTAGCTGTTTGCTGTTCTTTTTCTATCATTTCTGTCAGTTCACCGTACCAGGCCTCCCCGTATTTGCGGATGAGTGGCTCTTTCAGAAACTGGTATACCTTCACACCCAGGTCTGCTCCAAAATTGCAGGCAGCGGCACAGATGCTCCAACGGTCGTAATTCAGTGCTTCAAAGTCGTCGTACTTGGTGATGCGAATCGGGTACAGGTGGCAGGAGATTGGTTTTTTCCAGCTGATCTTTCCATCATAATAGGCCTGTTCAATCGCGCACTTGAGTATACCTTCGTTATCGTAGAGCGCATAAGCACACTCTCTGTTTTCGATGGTTGGGGTAGAAAAGTCTCCTTCAAAATCCTCGATGTAAAGCCCCTGCTCTTCTACGGCCAGTTTACCGGCTCCAGTCATGTAAGGCTTAATGTGCTCGTAATTCTCTTCCAGGATGGTCAGCTCATCTGCATCGAGCGGAGCGCCCAGGTCGCCTTCTATGCAGCAGGCCCCTTTGCACTTTTCGAGATTGCAGACAAAGAAATTATCGCGGATGTCGTCACTGATGACGGTATTCTGGAGAACGATCATGTGTTGTAGGCAGTAAAATAAGCTTCTTATACCAGTGTCACCGGCAAAGATGAGACAAAATTAAAGTTAAATAAGTTTAGACTAACGCTTAGGTGCGCTCGCTCCTGCCGCCACCAGAATATTCTGAACGCTCTCGCGTTTTGCATAGTCCATGGCTGTTTTGCCATTGTAGTCGCGCAGGCTCGGATCAGCGCCGGCGTTGATCAGCATCACGATCACCTCATTGCCGCCATCCAGCTGACAAGCCAGCATAAGCGGCGTCAGGCCGTCTAGGTTTTGGATGTTCGGATTGGCACCACCTTGCAGCAGGCGGCTCATTTCCATCATATGTGTGCCGTTGGCAAAGCGCACCGCATAATACAGGGCTGTATTGCCTTTGTTGTCCACTATATTCGGATCAGCTTTGTACTTGAATAGTGTATCCAGCAACTGCGCCTGCTCAATCTCGAAGCCTTCGGTATTGATACGGGCTCCTGACATGGCGTAGTGCAGGGCTGTTTTGCCATCCTGGTCGGTTGCATTTACGTCAGCCCCGGCCTGCAGCAACTGACTTGCCACCTGCAGTCGTACATCAGGCTGGTAGATCACGCCATAGTCTTCGAGTAGCAACGGAATAAATATGCCGTGCATAAGCGGTGTGCGCAGCCTGAAGTCAAAGTCATAGCCATTCGGCACAGATACCGTGTTGACATAGGCACCATTCTCCAGCGACCGCTTCACGATGTCCGGGTTACGTTCAATGGCTGCCAGTACCAGCTTCTGATCAGAAGACTGGTTGAGGTACTTGAGCTGCTCAAACGCATTGGAACTACCCTGTGAGATGGCTTCGTGGTAAAGTTTGCGTGCTTTTTCTGGCTCAACTTTGCCCAGGTTACCTTCTTCGTAAAGCAAGCCCAAGGTATAGAGTGCTTCTTTTTCACCGACAGCGGCGCCTTTCTCAAGCCAGTACTTCGCTTGAGCTACATCCTCTTTCACGCCCTCCCCTCTCAGGTATAGGTTAGCCAACGAGGTATAGGCTGCCACATCGTTTAGTTCAGCGGCTCGTTTGATATAGGTAAAGGCATAGCCTTTATCCTCCATTTCGCCGTAGCCGGTATAGTACATACTGCCCAAGATGCGGTTACTGAAGGCATCGCCCGCTATGGCCATATCCCGGATGTCGAGGGCGGCACTGCGCATCAGGCGGGTGAAGCGCTGCTTGTCCTCGTCGTTACGCAGGGTCATCAGTTCTGCCAGGCCAAGGTTGCCATAGAGGCTACTGCCCTCTAGTGCCTTTTCGAACAGGATACGGGCCGTGTCCGGGTCAGCTTTGTAAAACTTCTCAGGGTTGCGCACATAGGCAACTGAGTCGGATGAAATGATCGAGTCGATTGGCGCTCCATCTTCCCGAAGCTCGCCGTACTGGTGCATGCGGCCCATAAAATAATAAGCAGCTGCCTCATCACGAGCAGCAGCCTGCCTAAACTTGGAATAGGCTTCATTGAATTGCAGACCGATGTAAAGGTCCATAGCCTCCTGCATTTCCGGAGTGCGCCATACCTGTTTGGCGGAACGTGGCACCTTTGCCTGTCTCAGGGAGTCAGGGATCACCTTGATAACCTGAGTAGTATCGGATTGCGCCACAGCCAGATGTCCGGCCGGGAGCAGTGCAAGTAGCAAAAGAAGCTTTTTCATGCGTGGTATTGGGATCATATATTTTTCAGGTATAGCACAGGTATAAAACCCGCTCCAACCTTCTCAATTTTACAAAGATACAGATAATGCGGCGTTTCTCTAAAAAGCCCTGCCCGAAGACACGCAAATGAGAGGCCAAAAACGCATTACTTTATAAGAAACCAAAAGCAGGGGCTGTCTGGTTCTCTAAATGTGCAATCGCCGTTCCTAAAACGGATAGGAATGTGTAAATTGCATGGATTATCAAAGTAGCACGCGGAAGAAAGCAAATGGATTATATTAGTTTACTGAACGAGTCGCAGCGCAAGGCCGTGCTCCACACCGAGGGGCCTGCCATGATCATTGCGGGTGCCGGCTCAGGCAAAACAAGAGTACTTACTTACCGGATCGCCTACCTGATCAGCCAGGGAGTGGATCCGTTCAACATACTGGCCCTGACCTTTACCAACAAGGCGGCCAAGGAGATGCGCAACCGTATCGAGAAAGTGATCGGCAACGAGGCCAAGAACATTTGGATGGGTACCTTTCACTCGGTGTTCTCCCGCATCTTAAGAGCGGAGGCCGATAAAATTGGCTATCCAAAAAGCTTCACCATATACGATACGGACGACTCCAAGACACTCATTCGCAACATTGTGAAGGAGATGAACCTGGATGACAAGCTTTATAAGCCGAACATCGTGCTGGGCCGTATCTCATCAGCTAAAAACAAGCTGATTTCGGTGAAGCAGTACCTGAACGATGCGGTAATTCAGGCCGACGATGAGGCTGCTATGCGCCCAAAGATCGGTAAGATCTACGAGCAGTATGCGAACCGCTGCTTCAAAGCGGGTGCTATGGACTTCGACGATTTGCTGTTCCAGACCAACGTGCTGTTCCGCGATCATCCTGATGCGCTTAACAAGTACCAGAACATCTTTAAGTTTGTGATGGTGGACGAGTATCAGGATACGAACTACTCGCAGTACCTGATCACCCGTAAGCTGGCCGCCCAGAATCGCAACATCGTAGTGGTGGGTGACGATGCGCAGTCCATCTACGCCTTCCGTGGAGCCGATATCCAGAACATCCTCAATTTTGAGCGCGACTACCCGGAACTGGAGGTGTTCAAGCTGGAGCAGAACTACCGCTCCACCAAGAACATTGTGAACGCCGCCAACTCGGTAATCAAGAATAACTCTGCCCAGCTCAAGAAGGACGTGTACACGGACAACGAGCAGGGCCCGCTGATTGAGGTGATCAAAGCCAACTCTGATAACGAGGAAGGAAAACTGGTGGCCACGACCATCTTCGAAGACAAGATGAGCAACCACCTCTCCTACGACGATTTCGCCATCCTGTACCGCACCAATGCGCAGTCCAGAGCCATGGAGGAAGCCCTTCGCCGCATGAACATCCGGTATAAGATTGTGGGCGGTCTGTCGTTCTACCAGCGCAAGGAAATCAAGGATCTGATCGCTTACCTGCGTTTAGTGGTAAACCCGAACGACGAGCAGGCCCTACGCCGCGTGATCAACTACCCAAAACGAGGGATTGGCGAGACGACCGAGCAGAAGATCTTTGTGACGGCCGATGAGACGAACCACAGCGTATGGGAAGTGATCCAGAACGCCGGTCAGTTCCTGGGCAACCGGGTGGGCACTGCCATCGAGAACTTCTCGATCATGATCAAAGACTTTGCCCGCATTGCCGATAACACAGATGCCTTTGAGGTAGCCAAGCATGTTGCCAAGCACTCAGGTATAGTCGACGACCTGTACCAGGACAAAACCGTAGAGGGCCTCGCCCGTTACGAGAACATACAGGAATTGCTGAACGGTATAAAAGAGTATGTGGACGATCCGGAGAAGGAAGACAAGAGTCTGTCGGCTTTCCTGCAGGACATCGCCCTGATCACTGATGCCGATACGAAGGCGGATATGGACGGGGAGTTTGTGACCTTGATGACGATCCACTCTGCCAAAGGCCTGGAGTTTAAGAACGTGTTCATCGTAGGTATGGAAGAGAACCTCTTCCCGAGCCAGATGATGCTGAACTCCCGCGCAGATCTGGAAGAGGAAAGACGACTATTTTACGTGGCCATCACCCGCGCCGAGAAAAAGCTATACCTTACTTACGCCACCAGCCGTTACCAGTGGGGCAACCTGCGCTCCTGCGAGAAGAGTCGCTTCCTCGACGAGATCGATCCGAAGTACCTAAACTTTAAGTATGGTGAGCAGAACACGGCCAGCGGAGGCGGTAATGTGTTTGATCGTGTGTTGCAGCGAAAGAGTAGCATCAGCAGTCTGGTGCAGCCACCGGCCCGCAAACAGGCGGCCACGGCCTATACCGCCCCTGCCGATTTTAAACCGAGCGATACCTCGAATCTGGCGGCTGGTATGAAAGTAGAGCACCCTAAATTCGGCTTTGGCGTAGTATCCAAAATAGACACACAAGGCAACAGCACCAAGGCTATCATCAACTTCGACGAAGTAGGCGAAAAAACCCTGCTGCTGAGCTTTGCCAAGCTGAGAATTCATAATTGAGTGAGTTCAGAATTTAGCGAATGAGTGATTTAGTGAATGAGTGATTTTTTTATTTTTGAATGGTGATTGAATGAAAGTTCTTCAATGGATGATTCTTCCATGTATCAAACTTTATAACTCACTCATTCACTAAATCACTCATTCAAAAATAATTTACCCCTACATTTGAGATTCATAAATTGAGATAATGGAAGCAAGTACCACCTTTAAGCAAGACCTGTTGCTGCGCGAGTACGGCAGAAACGTTCAGGACCTGGTCAACCACATCCTGTCGGTAGAAGACCGCTCAGAGCGCACCCGTCTGTCGCACCTGCTCGTCAACCTGATGGCCAAACTAAATCCGCAGTTGCGCGACACACAGGACTTTCAGCAAAAACTATGGAACCACCTCTATGTGATGTCCGGCTCCAAACTCGACGTGGATGCTCCATACCCACTCAGTGCGATGGAGTACCTCAACGACAAGCCGCAGCCAATGGAGTACCCACTGAGCACGCCCAGGTATAAGCACTATGGCCAGAACGTGGAGCTACTGATTCAGCGCGCCACAGAGATCGAGGATGATCAGGAGCGTGAAGCCGCGACTATCTCGATCGGTAAACTGATGAAGACGCTGTACCGCTCTTATAACAAAGACAGCATCACAGACGATGTGATTCTGAACGATATACAGCAGATCTCAAAAGGAAAACTGAACCTGGACCTGGCTATGATCGAGAGCAATAACCTGTTCGAATCCGTGAGCAGCAAGTCGCAGGACAGTGGCAGCAACCGTTCGCAGCAGCAGCAAAACCGCGGTGGCGATAACCGTGGCCGCAAAAACACCAGAACAACTTCCAATCAACGAAACAAATAGTATTAAATGGCTTCATTTGAAGTAAAAGGCGGTGCAAAGCTGCGCGGAGAAATCATTCCGCAGGGTGCCAAAAACGAGGCACTGCAGATCCTGTGCGCCGTACTCCTTACCCCCGAGAAAGTAACGATTTCTAATATCCCGGATATCCGCGATGTCAATAAACTGATTGAACTGCTACAATCGCTTGGTGTGAAGACGGAGCGTTTGGCCCCGGACACTTATACCTTCCAGGCCGATGATATCGACATCAACTTCCTGGACTCCGAGCGATTTGTAGAGCTGGGTCGCGCTATCAGAGGTTCCGTGATGATCGTGGGTCCGATGCTGGCCCGATTCGGTAAAGCGAAAATGCCAAAGCCAGGTGGGGACAAGATCGGCCGCCGCAGACTTGATACGCACTTTACAGGCTTCGAGAAACTGGGCGCTTCTTTCGAGTACAGCGCTGAAGACGATTTCTTTATGGTTACGTCACCTGGCCTGAAGGGTGCCTATATGTTGCTCGACGAGGCTTCCGTAACAGGTACAGCCAACATTCTGATGGCCGCCGTATTAGCAGAAGGTACCACCACGATCTATAATGCAGCCTGTGAGCCTTACGTGCAGCAACTGTGCCGTATGCTCAACCGCATGGGTGCCAAGATCAGCGGCATCGGTTCCAACCTGCTCGTAATCGAGGGGGTGGAGCAGCTTGGAGGCACCGAGCACCGCATGCTGCCTGACATGATTGAGATCGGTTCTTTCATTGGCCTTGCTGCCATGACGGGTTCTGAGATCACCATCAAAGACTGCCAGATTCCAGAGTTGGGTCTTATACCGGATACTTTCCAGCGTCTGGGCATTAAAATGGAATTCCGTGGCGACGACATCTTTATACCTGAGCAGGACCGCTACGAAGTAGATACCTACATCGATGGCAGCATCCTGAACATCTCAGACCATACCTGGCCAGGCCTAACGCCTGACCTGCTGAGCGTTGCTCTTGTAGTGGCTACACAAGCGAAGGGTACGGTACTGGTGCACCAGAAAATGTTCGAGAGCCGCCTGTTCTTTGTGGACAAGCTCATTGACATGGGTGCTCAGATTATTCTCTGTGACCCGCACCGCGCTACTGTAATCGGTCAGAACAAGCAGATTCCGCTGCGTGGCATCCGCATGACCTCGCCTGACATTCGTGCCGGTGTGGCCTTGCTCATAGCAGCTCTTTCTGCGGAAGGCACCAGCATCATCGACAATGTAGAGCAGATCGACCGCGGCTACCAGAACATCGATGGTCGCCTCAACGCACTAGGCGCACAAATCAGAAGAATGTAGATTGTTGATGCAAGGCATTTTGTCTGAGCATTATTTGATAAATAAAACGAGAAGAGCACCCTAAACAGGTGCTCTTCTTGTTTCTATACCTCTTAATAAGCTCTTCCTATACCTGCTTTTTTCTGTATCAACCGAAAGAGCACGCTCTGCAGCATGCTCATTTGGTTTTATCCCTTAATGCAATTTATCTATACCTGCAAGCTTAGTCTTGCTGCATTTCCTCTTTCCCCTCTCCTCTTCTACTGCCTCGGTACAACTCATACTTAAGCAAGCGGCAGTCGATAGCGCCATTGTAAAGTGGCGTACGGCGGGAGGCACGCAGACCTATACTTTTGGCAGCATCCAGGTTTCCGGTAAATACAAAAGCGTCGAAGCCCTGGTAGTTGTTCTTGAGCGTGTCCCCGATCTGCTTATACAATTGATGTATGTCATCAGACACGATCCGTTCGTTGTAAGGCGGGTTCATGATCAATACCCCCTCTTCTGCAGAAGCTTCGGTCTTGAAAAAGTCAGCCAGTTCGATTTTGATCACATGGCTCAGTCCGGCATTCTCTATGTTTTTGCGGGCTGCCAGCACATAGTCCGGATCGATGTCGTACCCAATGATCTGGGCCTGCGGCTCACGCTTTTCTTTGGCCTCGGCCGTTTTCCATACCATTTCAAACAGCTCTTCATTGTGATCTTTCCAGCTCTCAAAACCAAAAGGGTCACGGCGGAAGATGCCCGGTGCAATGTTTTGTGCCATCATGGCGGCTTCGATCAGAAAAGTGCCGGAGCCAGCCATGGGATCAATAAAAATCGATTTCTTGTCCCAGCCTGACAGGGCGATAATGCCAGCAGCCAACACCTCATTGAGAGGCGCCACATTGGTTTGCAGGCGGTAACCACGACGGTGCAAAGAGTCGCCTGAAGAGTCCAACGATAAGGTGACCATATTCTCGTGCATGTGCAGGTTCAGCCGCACATCTGGCCGGATGCGGTCCACGGAAGGTCGCTCACCGGTGGCCTTGCGAAACTGGTCCACGATGGCGTCTTTGGTGAGCTGGGCCACAAACAGCGAATGCTCGAATGTAGAGTGGCTTACAACGGCATCGATAGCAAAAGTCTGATCCAGGTCCATGATCTCGGCCCAGTTGGTTTTTTGTACCTGCTCGTACAGGTCGCGCTCGTTGCGAGCCTTAAAATTGCGGATCGGCCTCAGGATGCGGATGGCCGTGCGGCACCACAGGTTGGCTTCGTAGAGCTGGCGCAGGTTACCCGAGAAAGAAACAGCCCGGTTGCCTACTTTGATAAACTCTACCTCCAGCGCTTCCAGTTCTTTTGCCAATACCTCTTCCAGACCACTGAGCGTTGTGGCAATCATGTTAAAATTATCGCTCTGCTTTTGCTTCGCCATCTGCTATACCTGTTTATGCTGCAAAAATAGGGTTTTAAGTTGGGAAGTTAGAAAGGTAAAAAATTAGAAAGTTATATTCTTCAGCTAAAAAGCGCCCGAAAGAGCCCTTCCTCCCTTTCTTTTTGAGAAGATACAGCCTTAAAGCTCCCCCTTTTATACTTACTGCATCCGTACTAAGGCACTTGGCCCGGATGAATTGAACACTGCTTAAATATTCAGTTTTATACTTTTACGTCTTTCAGGCTAAGTACTCCAGACGGTTTCACTTTCTATCTTTTAATTTTCTAACTTAGAACCCTTATTTTTGCCTTAAATACCCGCTTATGAAATTCGAGAGAGACTTTTCCCTTAAACCTTACAATACGTTTGGCATTGAAGTGAAGGCCAGGCATTTTGCCCGCTTCGACAGTGTGCAGGAGTTGCAGGAGCTGCTTCAGCGGCCTGAGGTACGGGAAGAGCCGAAGCTTATATTAGGCGGGGGCAGCAATCTGCTGTTCACCAAAGACTTTGAGGGTATCGTGCTGCTCAACGGCATCAAAGGCATGGAAGTGCTGCACACAGAGGGCGACCATACCTATGTGCGGGCTGGCGGTGGTGAGAAGTGGCATGATCTGGTGCTCTTTTGCCTCAAGCATGACCTGGGCGGCATCGAGAACATGTCGCTTATACCGGGTACCGTAGGAGCCGCTCCTTTGCAGAATATTGGTGCCTATGGCGTAGAGCTCAAGGACGTTTTTGTAAATCTGGATGCTGTACAGCTCGAAACCGGTGAAGTCCATACCTTTGACAAGGAGGCCTGCCAGTTCGGTTATCGTGAAAGTATATTCAAACACAGCCTGAAGGGACAGTATGTTGTGGCAACCGTGACACTGCGCCTTCGCAAAAATCCTGAACTGAACACATCTTATGGCGCTATCCAGACTACCCTGCAGGAAATGCAGGTGCAGCAGCCTACCATACACGACATAAGTGCCGCCGTTTGCCATATCCGCCGCAGCAAACTCCCTGATCCGGCGCAGATCGGCAATGCGGGCAGCTTCTTCAAAAATCCTGAAATACCGGTGCTTCTCTTTGACGTGCTCAAGGAAAAGTATCCTGAAATGCCGGCCTACCCTGTGTCTGAAACGAGCGTAAAGGTGCCCGCTGGCTGGCTTATTGAGCAGTGCGGCTGGAAAGGCAAAGTAATCGAGAACTACGGTGTGCACAAAAATCAGGCACTGGTACTGGTCAACTACGGTGGTGCTAAAGGCGAAAATCTGCTTCAGCTGGCCCATGATATCATAGCGTCTGTGGAAGAAAAGTTTGGCATCGCGCTGCAGCCGGAAGTAAATATCATGTAGCCCTGGCAAACCGGGGAAAATGCCTAAATTTTTAACTAAACTTCCCTAACTTATTTAAGCAGGCTGCGATATATAGGGTATATCTTAACCGTTCCATACCCTATGAAATTGTATATATTTCGCTACCTGCTATTATTGCTGGCGCTTCCCCTTACGCTGACTTCCTGTGACGATGATGATCCGGCACCGACCAAAACGGACCTTATTGTGGCCCATGAATGGCAAGGTGACCGCGTGCTGGTAAACGGCTTTGACGTGTCAGACCGTCCCGAGATCAAAGACATGCTGCTTGACATTAAGAGTACACGCCTGACGTTGCGTCGCGACGGTACTTACACCGCTGTATACGACCAGGCAGGCTCTACACAGACCACCGTCGGTACCTGGGAGTTCAAGGAAAATGAAACAATCATCTACTTTGACCTGCTTGGCGACCTGCAGATAGAGAGCCTAACCGCTACCAATATGGACCTCATCTCTACTGTGAACCGCAACAATACAACGTTCGATGCGAAGGTCCAATTTGTGAAAAAAGACTAAATTCCTTAAGTTAGGACTGACCATACCCTCGTGCGTATCCATGTCACCTTAACAGGCTCAGGACAGGCTCCAGGTAATTCCATTCTTTCACTAAAAGACCGTTTCATGAAAATCCAAAAATTACTCACCTTCCTGTTTGCCCTGTTATTGGTAACCAGCATGACCTCGTGCGACAAAGATGAAGACAAAGAGCCATCGAATACAGACTTACTGACGGCTAATACCTGGACAGGCAATTCGCTGTGGGCTTTTGGCAATGATATCTCTGACCTCTTTTTAGAAGAACTTGGCTATGACATCAAAAAGAACACGGTCAAATTTGACAAAGCTGGCAAGTATGTAGATTCCTACGAGAGAAGTTCACTTAACGGCACCTGGGAATTTGCGAATAATGACCAATCCATTATTTTCGACAAAGGCACAGAGGATGAATACACAGCTAAAGTATTGAGACTCACAGATACCGAACTTCGTTTGGAGCAGACGCTGGAGTTTGAAGATGATGAACCTGTGGCTCTGGAAGTCAGGTATACCCGATAAAATAAAAAAAGCTCCTTTGCAGGAGCCTTTTTTTATTTCAGTACAGCCAGGGTGGCACCATCGCCTCCTCTTTCCTCGGCCTCGCTGGTCAGACTAACCACTTCCGGCACCGAGTACAGGTAGTCGCGTACCACCTGACGCAGCACACCGTTGCCACGACCATGCACGATCTTGATCTCCGGTATACCTAGCATGATAGCTTCGTCAGTGAAGTTCATCACTTTATTCAAAGCATCTTCGGCATACTCGCCCCGGATGTCTATCGTAGAGCCAAAGTCAGCCATACGCTGCGTGATGTTCATGCCACGGGTATAGCCTTCTGCTGTTTCGGCTTTCTTCTGCTTTTTGGTCAGCGCTTCGGCACGCTCCAGATTGTCTACCTTTACAATCGTTTTCAGGCCACCAAACAGCACCTCAGCCGTTTTGCCTTTAATACCTACGATCTGGCCTACCGAGTCCTGCCCGATGAGCGAAACCGTGTCACCGGCTTTGAGTGGTCCGCCATTGCTAGCTACCCGTTTATGGGCAGGGCGGGGTTCTTCCTTACGCACCTTCTCGGTGGCAAACTCCTCGAGTTCGCGGCGGGCCAGCTTGGTCTGCTCCTTGTCAGCCTGGCTCTGCTTGATTTGCTGAATGGTCGCTTCGATCTTCTGGTTAGCATCCTTCAACAGCAGCTTCGCTTTGCCTTTGGCTTCGCGCATTACGTCCTGCTTACTCTCCTCCAGGAAGTTCTTCAACTCCTGGTACTCCTTCACGTTACGCTTCAGCTTCAGTTCTAAGGCCGTGGCCTCTTTCAATTTCTTCTCCAGTTCCTGCTTCTCAGTTTCAAGTTCTTCCAAGAGGCGATCATAGCGTATTTTGTCCTTACCTACCAGACTGCTAGCCTTGTCCACGATGTGCCGTGGCAAACCAATCTTACGGGCAATCTCAATCGCAAAAGAGGAACCCGGTTTACCAATCTCGAGCTGGTAGAGCGGCTGCAGGTTTTTGTGGTCATAGCGCATAGCGCCGTTCACGATGCCCGGCGTGCGCTCAGCAAAGTTCTTGAGGTTGGTATAGTGCGTCGTGATCACGCCAAACACCTTACTGTCGTTCAGGTTCTGCAGCACTGCTTCGGCAATAGCACCGCCCAGCACCGGCTCTGTACCAGTACCGAATTCGTCTATCAGCACTAGGCTCTTGTTATCGGCCACCGTCACAAACTTCTTCATGTTGGTGAGGTGCGAGCTATACGTACTCAGGTCGTTCTCGATGGACTGCTCGTCACCGATGTCGATGAAGATGTCGTGGAATATACCTGCCTCCGAGTTGTCAGCCACCGGAATCAGCATACCTGTTTGCAGCATGTACTGCACCAGGCCTACCGTTTTCAGACTCACTGACTTACCACCTGCGTTCGGGCCAGAGATCAGCAGAATGCGCTGGTCACGGGTTAGCTCCAGGTCCATTGGCACGGTTGGCTTGCCCATCTGCTTATGTGACAGGTATAGCAGGGGGTGAATGGCCTCTTTCCAGGCGATATGCGGGTACCTGTGCAGCTTTGGCATCGAGGCCTCCACTCGCCTTGCAAAGGCTGCTTTGGCCCGGATAAAGTCCAGCAGACCCAGGTACTGGTAGGCCTTCCGCAGCTCCGGTATAAAGTTGCGCAGCGTATTGGTCAGGCCTGTCAGGATGCGAATCAGCTCACGGTGGTAGGCATTCTCCAGGTCCTTGATATCGTTGTTGAGTTCGAAAATAGACTCCGGTTCAATGTATACTGTCTGCCCTGTGTTTGACTCGTCGTGAATCAGGCCTTTGATGCGGCGCTTGTGCTCGGCAATAACAGGTATAACCAGTCGTCCACCTCGTATGGTCGGCTCCGCATCGCCAGGCGTCCAGCCTTCGTTTTTGGCATGGCGGATGATCGAGCTGATCGTTTTACGCAATTGTCCCTGTTGGGCGATCAGGTCACGCTTGTAACGCTGCAGTTCAGGCGAGGCATCGTCACGCACAGCACCGGCATCGTCCACCACCTTGTCGAGGGCGGCAATCAGGGAGCGCTCTACCATCACATTGGCACCCAGCGCTTTCAGGGCTTCGTATTTGCCCTCTTCGGCACTGGAAATGTAGCGTAGCGAGTCGCGGATTGTGCGCAGCGACATCTTGATCTCGAAGAAAGCCTGCACTTCCAGGAAAGTACCAGGTATAGCGGCCCGGTCGAGGTAGGCGGTTACGTCGAAGTAATGCTGCAGCGGAATCTCGGCGTCGGACTCGAGCAGTTGTTTGAATTCGTTTGTTTGTTCTAACAGGCGCTGCACCAGGTCATGCCGGTTTAGGAACGCCATGCGGCTGACAAATTGCCGGCCAAGTGGGCTCAGGCAAAGTTCCGAGAGCATCTCGCGTACCTGCGCAAAGCCAATTTTTATTTCAAAGTTATCTGGATAGATCAATTGTTATCTCTTAGATTTAGGGCAAATTTAGCATATTATAACAAGTAAAGCCGCTGCTTTCGTTCGCTGTGGTTTTATAAATTATGCCATGTTTGAATGGTTAAGTTTAGATTGCCTTTCGCACATGGTTTTCATAACCCCGCTGCTGATATACGAGCATTACGTTGATCGTTTTCGGTGCACGATTCGGACAGGTTTCGGTGCACAATTCGGACAGGTCGCGACCTGTCCCTACAAGGAACGATAAAATTGCGTAGCACCACAATATTGCGTTCTAAGATCGCTGACATTAACTTTATAGCTCTCAAAATCTTTAACTCCTAAACTTTTATGGTTCTCGACAAACTCTCCAACGCCAGCCGCTATACCTGCATGCACCCGCTTTTTGCGCAGGCTTTCCAATTTTTACAGGAAGCCGACCTGATGATGCTCCCAGTCGGACAACAAGCGATCGTAGGCAAAGACCTGTTTGCGATTATTTCCGAAGGCAGCGGTATACCTGAGAAAGACGCCAAACTGGAAGTGCACCGCAAGTACATCGACATACAGTACATAATTTCAGGGAAGGACCACATGGGCTGGAGAGATCTGGCGCTGTGCAGTGCTCCCAACGATCCGTATACCGACGAGCGTGACGCCGCTTTCTTCCCTGACAAACCTGCCTTCTGGTTCGATGTGCCGGCAGGTTCCTTCACCATCTTTTACCCCGATGATGCCCACGCGGCGATGATCACGGAAGAGAATGTACGCAAGGTGGTATTGAAGATTGCAGTGAAGCCTGAGGCATAATGCTGCCTGCTCTACAGAATCGAACCTGGAAAATAGCTCTACTCGTTCAAGGGAAATAAGATGTCATCCATATGAAGTATTTATACAGCCTATTGCTAGTAGCAGTACTCTTTTCCTGTGGCCGGCCTGCTGCTAGCAGCCAGGCTCCTGAGAGCAGCGTGCAGACGAATGATGGGGAACAGTACTATACCTTAAACGGCATTAAGCATTGGGTGAAAGTAAAAGGCAGCCAAAACAGCACTACTCCCATTATAGTCGTGCATGGCGGCCCGGGTGGTAACCATTATAATTTTGAAAGGACGATAGGGCCAAAGATCGAATCCTTTGCTACAGTTGTTTATTACGAGCAGCGCGGAAGCGGAAGAAGTGAAGCTCCCCAGGACCCAAATGACTACTTGCTACCGACACTCATCAGTGACCTGGACCAGTTGAGAGTAGCTCTAGGAGTTCAGAAAATGACCTTGCTCGGGTACTCGTTTGGGGCCGAATTAGCCTTACGTTATGCCATTGCACATCCTGAGCGGGTTGAGAAATTGATCTTGTCATCACCTGCCGAATTGTCGAAATCAAACATGCTGGTGCAGATACAGGGGTTCTATGCCATTGGAGACAGTACACTCAAGGCTGGGATAGAGCAGATACTGAAAGACACTACTTCAATAGAAGATAAGTATGGAAAGGTATGGAACTTGAGTTCTTCGGAGGTAGTCGATCGATTCCTGTTCCAGAACCCTGAACTAGCTCAGAAAAACAGGCAATTGTGGCAGGAAAGTAAGCTAAAGAATACAGGCCTAATGGCGAAGGTGTACATCAAAAACAATAAAGCCGACCTGGTGGAGAAGGCGACGGGTGTACAAGCGTCTACCCTGATCATTAGTGGCGTACATGACAAAAACGGCGGTCTACACACAGGGCTTGCCTTAAAGCAGGTGTTACCCAACAGCTTCATCAAGTTGTATGAAAATAGCGCACATTTCCCGGACATGGAGGAAGAAGACCGATTTGCGTCAGATGTTCGAATATTTACCCAAGGAAAATAAGAGTTCATTCCTATACCTGGATCACATCAAAACAATCCTGAAATCCAGCAATGGAGTTTGTAATCTCATTGCCTATACCATCAACTTAAATTAAGGCTTTTTGCCAGCTCGAAAAAGAACGTCTGCCTCAAGAAGTCATTAATCAATCTATAGGCTAGCGAGTCAGCTGTAGCAAATCTCTGATAAGTTCAGACTCTGTATGGAGGACAGGAAAATGCTCCAGCACATCCAGGAAACTTGTCATTAGATATGGGTTATCGGCCGTATTGGAGAAACAAGCGATCAGCACATCATTTTCAGGTATACGGATAACCAGATTGCTAAAGCCGCTGGTGTTGCCGGTGTGATACATTTCCAGTCCGCCTGAGCTACGCCTGCTAAAGAACCACCCCATCCCGTAGAAGCCATTTTCATGACCACCAATAGGAGCGTATACCTGTTCCAACGCAGGTGCCATATCGGGCTGTTTGCCGAGCGCCTGGTGCCAGTGCAGGTAATCGCGCACAGAGGTATAGATACAGCCATCGCCCTTGGTGGCGGTGCAGGTGCCCTGGTCAGCCTTTACGACTTCCCCTTTCTCGTTTCGGGCATAACCCATCGCCCGCTTAGGTATAGCCTTGCCCTTTTGATAGAGCATGGATGTCTCCATACCTAGTGGGGTAAAGATGCGCTGCTGCAGAAAATCCGCATAGGCTATACCTGACACCTGCTCAACCACCAGCGCCAGTAGCACGAAACCCGTGTTGCTATACCTGTATTGGGTACCGGGTGTAAAGTAGGTCGAAATTTGTGCAGCAGCTATGGCCAGTACCTCTTCGTCACTGATTTGCCAGTCAGGCAGCTCTTCTACAAATTCCTCGTAATCCAGCAGACCGGAAGTATGGCTGAGCAAATGCCGCAGCGTAACCTGCGCTCCTATACCTGCCGGAAACCCCGGAAAATATTGTTGTAAGGTATCGTTATAGGCCAGACGCCCCTCCTGCTCCAGCAGCTGAATGCACATCGCCGTAAACTGCTTGCTCACCGAAGCCAGGCGGAAAGTGGTTTCGGGGGTAATCGGTTCGCCAGTGGAGATATCGGCTTTACCTTTACCGCTTGCATACAGCTCCTCTCCTGCCACCGATACCAGCAGGGCTGCACCAGGACCGTCAGGGGTGTAATTGTTAGCCAGGTGTTCGTCGAAGGCATTTGCCAGGCTGTGTAGATTCATTGTGCGTATTTATTCAGCTTCTTGTGCAAAATACAGCTGCAGAAAGGGTTTCAGATCGAAGCGCAATCGTGTAGCTATACCTTAAAACTTCTCCTCCACTCCCAGCCCGAACAGGGCGTAGTCGTATTTCACAGGGTCCTGCGGGTCGAAAGTCCTGAGATGGTCGGTAAGTTCTTCTGCTGTTTGCCAGTCCATGCCCTTGCGCGTGATCAGGCCCAGCCTACGGGCGACCCGCTCTACGTGCACATCGCAGGGACAGACCAGGTCTGCCGGTTGCATGGTGTGCCAGATGCCGAAGTCCACACCGCCATCAGCAGGCCGCACCATCCAGCGCAGGTACATGTTCAACCGCTTACAGGCCGACTTGCGTGCCGGGGTCGATATGTGCTTGCGGGTACGATGAGGGGCATCCTCGAGGCTGAACACCAGATCGTGAAAATGCTCCAGCCGCGCCTTCTGTGTCTTGATCTGGTTGCGCTCTCCCGTAAAAGCCGTTTCCAGGCTCTCGTGCTGCTCGTAGTACCACCTGAACCAGTGAATCAGGTAGAGCAGGTCGGTATCATTGAAAGTGCGGTGCTTGAAACCCAGAAAACGCGGCAGATCCTGCTCCTGATGCTGGAGGATGAACTCGTGCGGAGCATTATCCATCAGGTCCATCAGCTTTAGGCAGTTGTTGATGATGGTCTTGCGCTGTCCCCAGGCAAGAATGGCTGCAAAAAAGCCACTGATCTCGATGTCCTGCTTTTTGGTGAAACGGTGGGGGATGGACACCGGATCATTCGGAATGAAGTTGGGCTGGTTATAGCGGGCTACCCGGTCATCGAGCATGGCCTTGATCTGGGCGATATCCTGTTTCATGTGCTTGGTACGAGAAATGGCGCCCTGCAAGTTAAGGATTATGCAGGAGGTAGCCCATAAAAAAAGCCCGGACACTGCTGCCCGGGCTTTCTTTTTATCGCTATACCTGCTTATGGCATGTAAGACAGCTCTACTCTGAACTTCTGGTCAATCGCTCCCAGCTTCTGGCAGGCCTTCTTCGACAGACGCACTACCACGTTGTTGTTCTCGCCTGTGTTTGGCAGTTTTCCGATCACACGCACATACACTACCTGGTCGTTCATGGCATTTTTCACCTGCATGATGGTACCTACCGGAGCAGTTTTGTGCAGCGCCAGGTATTTGTTTGTATCTGCTTTTGGGTCGATCATTTCGGCCATACCTGTCTCGATGATCTTTTTGGCACCAGACACAGAGTCTACCATTTCCTCGTCGTCTTCCGAAACGCTGGTAGCCGGTGCCGGCGTAGCTGGCTGCGGCGTCAGTACAATGTGGGAATTGGCTGGGTTGGTAGTAGCGGCCACAGGCTCCGTCGAAGCTACAGCAGTTTCTGCCACTTTATCTTTTGCAATCTCGTCATCAGACTCACTCACATAGATCGGGTTCTTAGACGGCACAGCTTGGCCCTTGCCCACGATCAGATGAGATCCTACACTGATCGTATTGTCAGGCAGGTTATTCCAACGCTTGATGTCATCTACTTTCACGCCATGCATGCGGGAGATCGAAAAAAGGGTCTGCTGCGGCTCTACCTGGTGCAGCTTCTCGCCACGGCTGTTTACCGTGAAGGTACGGTTGCTGGCTGTGCCTGCAGTGGCGGTTTGCTGGATCGCGGCTGGTGCTGCGGCATACTTGCGCGGTATCAGCACGACCTGGCCAATGTTGATGGTCGTCTCCACAGATGGATTTGAATCAACGATTTGGGCAACAGACACGCCATACTTTCTGGAAAGGGCGTAAAGCGTTTCTTTTGGCTCCACACGGTGCTGCACGTATACCTTCCCGTTCTTACGCTCCACACCTACAGAGTCGCGCAGGGCAACCATGTCGAAGGCTGAAGCCGAAAAAGGAAGCAGCGGCATTGCTACAAGGGCGATAAGTAAAATTCGGATCATAGCTAAAAGTCGAACTATAAAAATTAAAGAGAATATGCCTTCCAGGTTGTTTTGTTTTGCACGAAGTACAAATTGCGCATAAAGATAAAAAAAGTATCTGAACCTACGCCATCAATTGCACCTGCAAGTAACTCATTTAAGTGCAAAAAACCATTTAAATCAAAAACAGCCAGAAAATTATCTAACTTATTTTCGGCTGACTTGCAGTAGTAACTTACGACCAGGAAAGTGTCCGTTTCGGCGTACTCCAGGGCGCTTACAGGCTCACAATCAAGTTCCTGCGCCAAAAAATCACGTACCTGCCCAAAGTAAGCTTCGCCTTCCCGGTACAGGTGCGGGTACTGCACAGCACCAAAGCGGTGTTCGTGGTAGTGCTGCACCCGATCAGCCGCCTCTTTTTGGCCTATATCGTTTTGCACGGTTTTACCGTAACCGCTTTCCAGCAAAAGCAGTTCCCCAGGTGCTTCTGTAATATTATACGCCAGCACGCCCCTCTCCTCCACTCCGTAAAAAGCCAGCTCCGGCTGCTGCCAGCGAGCTATACCTGTATCTGCCGCAAATGCTCGTATACCTTTGTGCTGCCCTAGTTTTCGGTCGCCATAGCCGTGCAGGTATACGACCTGGTCATGCACGTCTTCCAGCCCCAGCCACCAGGTGTTAGGGTCGGGAAGTTTCAACTCGAGCAGCTGCGCATCGGGCAGGTGCAGGGTATAGAAGCGGGCCTGCAGCAGGTCAGCGTCACGCACTTCCAGTGCCAGCCAGCCATTGGGTGCATCCAGACGAATGCGCCACACAGGCGCCTCAAAATCGTATTTAAAAAGTAGGGAAAGAATAAGCGGGTTTTTTTTAGTATCTTATTTCCGATTAAGCCCAAATGTATGAAATCTAACGCAAAAATATGGCAATGGCCGTCACTCCTCCTGCTGGCCCTTCTCTTTTCTTTCACAGCCGCCCTGGCACAGGAGCAGCAACGACAAAAGGTGTTCATAATGGAGATCGGGTCTGAGATCGACCCGCGCACCAACCGCTATACCCAGTTGGCGCTAGAAGAAGCCACCCGTGTGGAGGCCGACCATGTGCTGCTGAAACTGAACACCTACGGAGGTGCCGTGAACGATGCAGATGCCATCCGCCTGCGCTTGCTTGAGTACCCGAAACCAATTTATGTGTTCATCGACAAAAACGCGGCTTCGGCCGGGGCGCTTATCTCTATTGCCTGTGACAGCATTTACATGGCGCCGGGCGCCAACATCGGGGCAGCCACGGTGGTGGGTGCCGATGGACAAGCCGCTCCAGGCAAGTACCAGAGCTACATGCGGTCCATCATGCGCTCCACTGCCGAGGCAAACGGACGCAATCCCAGACTGGCCGAAGCCATGGTAGACGCTGCCGTGGACAGCACCTTGTCTGCAGATCAGGTGTTGACACTCACCACATCCGAAGCCATCCAGCATGGCTTTTGTGAAGGACAGGCCAACAACATCGACGAAGTGCTGCAAAAGCTTGATCTTCAGGATGCTGAGATCATCCGATATGAACTGAGCACCACCAACAAGGTCATTTCCTTTTTCCTGAATCCGGTTATCAGCGGCATTCTGATCCTGATCATCATCGGCGGGTTGTGGTTTGAGCTGCAGACTCCTGGTGTGGGCTTTCCGCTTATGGCTGCTATTGTAGCCGGTGTGCTCTACCTCACGCCTTTCTACCTCAACGGACTGGCTGAGCACTGGGAGATCCTGCTGTTCATTGTGGGGCTGGTGCTCATTGCGCTGGAAGTGTTTGTGGTGCCGGGCTTTGGCGTGACAGGTATAAGCGGCATTTCGCTGGTGTTCCTGTCGCTACTGCTGATCATGGTCAACAACCAGGCCTTTGACTTTACCTTCGTTTCGTCTGAGCGCCTCATGGAAAGCCTGGTATCAGTGCTGCTGGGCATGATCAGTGCGGTGATCATCGTCATACTGACCTGGAACCGCGTGCTGGGCAGTCGCGCTCTGCAGCGTGTCACCCTTGCTAATACCTTCGCCAGCAAAGAGGGCTACCGCTCCAGCAACTCAGTGGAGCACCTGATCGGCAAAACAGGTGTCGCCTATACCCGCATGGCCCCGAGTGGACGTGTGATGATTGACGACAACGTGTACGACGCGCAGGCCCGCGACGGCTTCATCGAAAAAGGTGATTCCGTGCAGGTGATCGACCAAAGTACCTTCGCACTCCGGGTAAAGAAGGTATAGGAATCCGGGGATTTAGGAGTTTAAGCATTTTTTTAACCGCCTTTGCAACGCTGGAGGGCATTCTGGGGTCATGCCAGTAGACCAAACCTTGATCACATGAAAATCATTTTCCGCTACTTCCTACTAATGGCAGCTTTCACAGTTTCTGCCTTCTCCTGTGACAAGGACGAAGACCTTGAAGTGCTGGAGGAAGTTGCCGCCATCACCTGGTCCGGCGATTATGCTGTAGACGGCTGCGGTTTTCATGTGCAAATCGGTGAAACGCGCTTCAAGCCGGCAAATGAAGCATCTATTGACAACTCCTTCAAATCACATGAACCTATACCTGTAGAGGTGAAATTTGTGCAACTGGGCCAGCGGGACTTTCAATGCGGCATGCTTCCCATGGCCACTAAAAAGGAGATTATCCGTATCCTCTCAATTAAGAAAATGTAAACCAGGCGCTACCTCCTGTATAAGCTCACATATCCTGTTCCTATATGAAACTGTTTCTACAGCTTACCCTATTTATCAGCCTTTCTTCCCTTTTACTTATTTCCTGCCAGCACACCCCAAATACCGAAACAGATACCAAGGAGGCCATGCTGATCTGGTCGGGTGAGTATATGGTGGACGGTTGTGGTTTTGAAGTGCTCATCAACGGCAATAGGTTCAAGCCCGAGAATGAAGGGGATATAGATGAGGCATTCAAAGTGGAGGGTGAGACGCCCGTCCTGATCGAGTTTGAGAAGCTGGGCCGCCAGTTGGATATTCGTTGCGGCCTCTCCACCCAAAGCAGGGCCATGGATGCCATCCGTGTCATCTCTGTCAAAAAAAGACCCTAACAGGCAAATTGCTTTTTGCAGCGGACTGCTGCATTACTCCTGTCTGTTGCGTAACTTGCCGGAGCCTGCCACTGCACGGCTGGCCAAAGATAACCGTCTGCCCTATGGAAATACTCGGCATTATACCTGCCCGCTACGCCTCTACCCGTTTCCCCGGAAAGCCACTTGTTGACATCAATGGCAAAAGCATGATACAGCGGGTATACGAACAGGCTTCATCATCTGGTTTAACTGATGTTATCGTAGCCACTGACGATCAGCGCATTTTGGACCATGTACATAGTTTCGGAGGCAAGGCCGTACTAACAGCAGCGCACCACCAGAGCGGCACCGACCGTTGCTTCGAAGCCTATCAGTTACATGACCAGCCGTTTGAGTATGTGATCAATATCCAGGGCGACGAACCTTTCATTAAGCCTGAGCAGATCGAATTGCTGGCCACCTGCTTCGATAATCCACAGACGCAACTGGCCACCCTAGTCAAAAAGATCAACACCCCGGAAGAGCTCTTCAATGTCAATGCGCCTAAAGTAGTCATCAGCGGTCATGGGGAAGCCCTGTACTTCAGCAGACAGCCTATTCCCTATTGCCGCAACGTGCCCAACGACATCTGGCACAAACAGCATACCTACTACAAGCACATCGGCATCTACGGCTACCGCACCGACATACTAGAGCAGATCACCCAGCTGCCTCCTTCCAGCCTGGAACTGGCCGAGTCACTGGAGCAACTGCGCTGGCTCGAAAATGGATTCCGCATTACCACCGCTATCACGGAGTTTGAAACCATCGGCATCGATACCCCAGAGGATCTGGAGAAGGTGGTGCGTAATGTTGAATGAGTAATGATTAGTGATGAATGAATTAGTGCCACGCTTTGTAGATTATGAATTTGACACGCGGCTTTAACTATTCATGTGTTAATTTATCAATCATACGATAAACCACTGATTACAAGATTACTTAAGACACGCTACACTCACTTTAACCATTCTGTAATAGATTCTCTACGAGCAGTGATTAATCATTCTTCACTACTCATAAACCATTACCTATGAAGCACTACACCTTGCAGCGATTTGTGAAGCTGAGTCTATACTTCTTCGGGATGTATGCTTTGTTGACTGCGGCCTGGTTTGGAATATCCGGCAGGTTCAGGGAAGACGCTACCGGGGCGATAAATGAAATCCTTGTGAATTCGGCAATTTTCTCGCTGCTGTTCACGATTGCCCTGCTGCTGTGGTACAGGCGGACGGAAATTAGAATACCGGTGAAAAGCATCTCTTCTAAAGCGCTTGATCAGAAACTTGAAGAGATTGGCTACGAACGTATACCTGGTAAAGAAAAGGGAGCCGTGCAGGTATACAAACCCCGGCCACCAAAAGCTCCCGCCCTGGCCGGTCGTCTATTCGTGCAGAAGTCAGCCAACTTTTACCACCTGCAGGGGCCGGTGAGTAAGTTGAAGAGTTTAGAAGTTTGAGACTTGAAAGGCTCGAGCTAGGTTTCGGGATGGGTAGAATTGTTTAGTGCATGCTTCGGATAGGTTGCCACCTTTTCCTTTGGGGCAAAGTCATACTTCGCAGCACCATGATATGACAGCGTCATGTCGCTACAATCAAACTCCCGGACTCAAATCATCCTCCTGCCTTCTTTGCCTTATAGCCTGTGGCTTGTAGTACCTGCAGCACTTTGTCGCGGAAATCGCCCTGGATCAGGATCTCTCCATCTTTGGCAGAACCGCCCACGCCGCATTTATTTTTAAGCAGCTTGCCCAGCTCTTTCAGATCGTCTTCCGTTCCTACAAAGCCTGTTACTAGCGTTACCTGCTTGCCTCCACGGGCTTTCTTATCCAGCATCACTTTCAGGTTCTGCTGCTGTGGCGGAAGCGTCTCGGCTTCGTGCTCCTGCTCGTATTGGTAACTGAAATCAGAACTGGTGGAGTATACCACTCCCTGTCTGCCTTTTTTATTTTTGTCGCTCATAATCTTAGTCTCCTATATTTAGCGTGCTACCACGTGCAGTGACTGTGGCACCATGCGTACTTCAAACTCCTTAGCCTTTCCCAGATACTCTCCGTCGGCATGGTGCATCATTTCGTGGTCAGTCTGCACCGTGACGCCCTCTGTCTTAAAATACTCAGCGCTGTCGGCACTGGCTGGTCTGTTGGCCAGCATCGCATAGCTCAGTTGCAGCGCTTTGAACATATCCAGTTTACGCACCAGGCATACGTCCAGCATACCATCCCGTATGTCAGCCATTGGGGCGATATAGGCATTATTGCCGTACTGCGCCGCATTGGCAAAGGCCATCACAAACAGCTCCGTTTCGATGGTCTTGCCATTAATAACGGCCTTTACAGGAAGATGGCGGTAGTTGCGCACCTCTTTTAGAATCAGTTCCACATAAGTCCTGAGGCCACGCTTCTTACTCCCAGCAAACACCGAACTGATATAGGCATCAAACCCTATACCTGCGGTTGTGAAGAATGGCCGCCCGTTGATGATACCGCTATCTATCTTAGAACGATGTCCGTGGTTCAGGTAGCGGATAGCGGCATCAACAGTCAGGGGTACCTGCAGGTGACGGGCCAGTCCATTTCCAGAACCCCTGGGGATGATACCCAGGGCCGTTTCAGTATGCAGCAGGCCTTGCGCCACCTCGTTCATGGTACCGTCGCCCCCAACAGCTACCACCACCTCACAGCCCTGCTCAGCCGCCTGCCTGGCCAGTTCGGGTGCATGTCCGGCATAGTCCGTGTACACGATGTCGTGGTCAAACTTTTCGTGGTCCAGGTGAAGCTTAATGCGGGCAGCTACATCTACCTTGCTGCTGGGGCCAGACTTGGGATTGATGATGAACCGGAAATGGGGACGTTTGCTCATATACGGACGGACAGGTCAAAGACGCTGCTATCTGGGTTAATTCTACGCAAATTAACCCATTCCTTCGGAGAATAAAAAAGCCCAGCAAATGCCGGGCTTTCTGTCTATACCTGTTCAGTTACTTATTTCAGGTGGAAGGTGAGTACTGGAATGTCGGAATGGTTTACCAGGTCTTCAGCGATGCTGCCGCTAAGCAGATGCGACAGGCCGGTACGGCCGTGTGTGGCCATCATCACCAGGTCAGCTCCGGTCTCCTCTGCAAAGTGCAGGATGCCGTCTTCCTCAATCGTATCGTTGTAGACATTGATTGTGAAGTTCTGCAGTCCGTAGCGTTCAGCGGCCTTCTGCATGCGTGCCCGCAGGTTGCTGCTCGACTCGAAGGCACCCGGCGTGTTAATGTAAACCAGGTGCAGTTTTGCTCCGAACATCTGCTGAAAATACTTGAACTTCTCCACAGCCGTTCCGATCTCACGCTTGAAATCAGAAGGCAGCACGATGTTTCGGATCTGCAGGTTCGGAATTGGTCCTTTCACAGTGAGCACCGGGCACTCGGCAGTACGCACCACCTTCTCGGTGTTGGATCCGATCAGGAATTCATCCATACCGCTGGCGCCTTTCGAACCCATCACCACCAGGTCCACCTTGTCGTCGCTGATCACCCGGCGTATCTTGCGGATCACGTTGTCGGCGTCTACTTCCTGCACCACTTCCACCCCTTCGTGCTCCACAGAGCGCTCCAGTTCGGCCATGCGGTATTTGGTGTTCTCAAGCAGCTTCATCATGTATACCTGCTCCATTCCGTTTCCGCCTACCAGGTCACCGGTTGCACTGAAAGAGTAGGAATAAGGCATTTCGACCACATGCAGCAGTTTGATGGCAGCACCCGTCTGGCGGGCAATGGCAACAGCTACTTCGAAGGCGTTGCGGGCCTGGTCGGAAAAGTCGGTTGGTACAAGTATTCTTCTCATAATTTTGTGCGGTTTTATAATGCTTTGTTCTATTTCAGATGTAAAAATACAGGCCTGTATACGCCTGTACTATGACAAATGTCATTCCTGATGAAATATAGTGTTTTTCTTTTATAATCGCCACTAAAACACAAAAGCCCACCAGAATGGCGGGCTTTTGCAGGAATGAGGTATAAACCAGGTGATTAGCCAAGCTTTGTGATCAGGTCAGCAGCTCTGTTAGAGTAGCCAGCCTCGTTGTCGTACCAGCCTACTACTTTCACCAGTGTTTCGTTAGCTGATGTCATCTCTGCGTCGAAGATGCAAGAGTGTGTGTTGCCTACGATGTCGATTGAAACGATCGGATCCTCTGTGTACTCCAGGATACCTTTCATTTCACCTTCAGCAGCCTTCTTCATAGCAGCGTTGATTTCCTCTTTCGTAGCTGGCTTCTTCAGCACTACAGTTAAGTCAGTCAAAGAGCCATCAGGAATAGGCACGCGCATAGCCACGCCGTCCAGTTTGCCTTTCAAGTGAGGCAGTACAAGACCAACGGCCTTGGCAGCACCTGTAGAAGTAGGCACGATAGAGTAAGCGGCAGCACGGGCACGGCGCAGGTCGCTGTGTGGTGCATCCTGCAGGTTCTGGTCAGCAGTGTAAGCGTGTACAGTTGTGATATAGCCTTTCTCGATACCAAAGGTGTCGTCAAGTACTTTCGCCATTGGCGCAAGGCAGTTAGTAGTACAAGAAGCATTGGAGACGATGCGCTCGTCGCCAGTCAGAATGTCTTCGTTCACACCCAGTACCACAGTTGGGATGTTGCCTTTGGCAGGAGCTGAGATAACTACTTTGCGGGCACCAGCTTCCAGGTGACCACCAGCGCCCTGCTCGTCAACGAAACGACCAGTAGACTCCAGCACAACGTCAACGCCCAGATCACCCCAAGGCAGGTTCTTCGGCTCGCGCTCAGCTGTGATTTGAATCTCTCTGCCGTTTACGATAATACCGTTGTCAGTGGCTTCTACTGTACCATTAAAACGGCCGTGTACTGAATCATACTTCAGCAGGTGAGCCAATGTTTTGGTGTTGGTCAGGTCGTTGATCGCTACTACCTCTACATTGTCCTTCTCCAGAAGGGCCTTAAAAGTAAGTCTGCCGATACGGCCAAAACCGTTAATTGCAACTTTAATTTTAGACATGGTATTTGGGATTGATTTGTTTTTAAAATTTGATGGTGCGAAGTTACGATTACGGATAAGGAAAACCAATATATTTTTTCCTGCCTGACTCCTAACGATTTACGTAAAATAAGGTTGAAAACGCAAAAAAATATTTGCCTTGTAAGTGCTTTGCCTTATCTTTGCACCACAATACGACAGAATGGTCCGTTCGTCTAGGGGTTAGGACTCCAGATTTTCATTCTGGCAACAGGGGTTCGATTCCCCTACGGACTACTTAGTAAAGCTTAAAAAGCCGCTTAATTCTCAAATTAAGCGGCTTTTTCATTTCCAGCCTAGCAGAAAAGGTTTTATACTTTGCTAAGCCTTTATGCTAGCTTTAACACATCTTAAGAGATGTAAGGGGATTTCAGGAAAGATGGTGAGTAGAGAACTAAAGTAAATGGAAATTAATAAGCTCGTAAAAAGGACTTTTTTGGATACCTAGCCAGTTACAGTTCAATATGAGCTTACCGAATAGGGAAAAAGTTTAAAGTCCGTCACTGAAGATCATGCTGTCTGGGGCTTAGAACACCCTAAAACCACAGAACTTAACTTCACCTGCCTTAGCATAAAAGGCCACTATACTTGCAAAGGTATAGCGGTCTCTCTTAATTTTACTTGCTCTCCTCGCTATTGGCCAGCACTGTCACCATTCCAGGTGGCCTTTCTCGCATGCCGGAATCAAGGCACTCTATGCATCTTTATCCACCTGCTTGTAGGCACTGCGATCTGATTTTCTCCGATTGTCGAAATTCTCCTGCTCCAGCGCTTTTCTATCCCACCGTGCCAGGTCAGCTGCCGCCTCGTAGGTGCTGCGCAGGAAGTCCAGCAGCACAGATTCCGGATCATCGGCCTCCTGCACTGCATCGTAAGGCAGAATGAATTCCCGGAGCTCCGAATGGTAGTAGGCCTGGGCAGGCTTTATGCGGGCATCCTTATACCCTTCCGGTTCCGGATAAATGTAGCTGTAAAACGCGGCCGCCGGAAATGCCTCGCTTCCGGGCCAAAAGCCGCAGCTGCAAACCTCTTTGGAATAGGCTTCCTGCGCAATCCAATCGGGTAGGTTAGGTACGCCTCCGGGGTGCCGCGGTGCGTCACGACCAGAGAAGCGTGACAACGCCAGATCGAAACTGCCCCAGAAAAAATGCACGGGGCTGCACTTGCCACTGAACTCTGCCCTGAACCGGGTAAAAACATCGTGCACCCGAAGAAATGCCTGGTGCAAAGCCGCAGCGTGTTCCGGGTTGTAGGTGGCATGCGTTTCATCTTTATTAAAGGGAATGGGGTCTTCCAGTTCATTCGGTACAGGGTAAATTTCTGCCTGTATACCTACTTCCCGCAGGGCGTCCAGTACCTGCTTATAGCACCCTGCCACGGATAGCTTTTTCAGGTCAATGCTGCTTATTTCACCAGCACTGGTTTTTAGCTGCAGTTGATGGTGTATAAAGTCAAAGTCTAGCTGAAAATGTTTATCCCCGTCCACGATGTCTGAGGTGGTAAGTCCGCTCGGAGTTACATAGAGTGTGACGTGCCAGGAATGATTGATCCAAGGCGTTTTGACCAGTCTGATCTTCCCCACGATCTGTGTCCACAGGTGAATCGTTTCATAGGTCTTTTGAGCTTCTTTAAAAGACAGTTTAGGCCATGCTGTTTTCATAGGCAATTATTTTCGAACGGATAATCAATCCAGTAGCGTGATGATATCGCTGGGCCTGTTTAAAGGCCGGTATAGCGGACATGCTTTCGCTATTTTATTAAGCTTGCCCCACTGCTTTGCTGTCAACTTCTCTTTGAAATATTCCTTGTAATCACCATACAGGATGCCAGGGCCATACACAAAATGCTGACAGTTAACATTGTTAGACCTTTTCCTTTACGGGATGTGTTTCCAAGTACGCTGAGGTGAATGGGTGTTCTTTAGCTATCCCCTCATTCATAATGTGCATCACAGTCCAGCCCCTTTCCTTGAGATAGTCCGAGATGATGGCGCGATGACACCGCCACCATACGGCTTCGGAACACATATAAGCGGTTCTCTTTTGGGTAGCGACTTCTGTCAGCTTCGCTATTGCATCTTCAAATTCCTTAGTTTCAGCATAGTCAGCATAGCCGCGAAAGGATTCACTTCTCCAGACAGAGTGGAGAGAATCAGGCCTGGGCTTTCTGCGACCGCCTAGCTCCTGCTCAGGCATATACCTGATTCCGGCTTCGGGCAGGTAGGTCTCCAGGGCCGACACGTTGAAGTGGGGGTACTTTTTAGAGCCGGGATACCGGCGCACATCCACCAGCACCTCAATCTGAAATGACTGTAGCGCTGCCACAAACTCCTCCGGGCTTCTGGTAGAATGACCGAAGGTCCAGATAGTTTTGTTGGTTACTGACATATATGTTCCTCTTCCCGTTAATTTCTTCTATACCTTTTCCAATTGGAGGGCAGCCCGCTTCAGTACTACTCCGTCGCTTTCAACCCACAGCCGCAGCTGGCCGGTTCTCTAGCGTCCATTCGCCGCCGGCATAGCCTTATGAGCATGTTCCAGAATCATCACCATTTGCTTTTAGCTCGGTCTCAATAAGAAGGCTGCCTTGTCTAGCATTTCATACTGCAGGCGGAAGGAAAAGTTGGCTAAAGTGAAGCTCAGGTTCGTCCCTTCTTGACAGGATTTGGCTCAATACCTGGTCTACTTATTCAGGTAGTCCAGGATTATCTGTACCTGGGCTTTCACTCCGTTTTGCAAGGCGCTTTCATCCACCGTGAATTTGGGGTTGTGGTTCGCTGCCCCTTCCCCAATGCCAAGTGTCATAAAGTAGACAGGAGCTGCCTTTCTGTAATAGGAGAAGTCCTCGCTGGCTGTCACCATGGGGGCGTCAAAAACCTGGTCCTTTCCCAGGGCGGCCACAACACTTTTCCTGGCAAAGGAAGTAAGACCGGCATCGTTTTGTGTAGAAGCGCCAGCCGAAACAGGAGTCATGCATCTCGGAGTCGTTGCCGAAGGCTCTGCTGGGTTTGGAAACCACCTCTATTAGTTTAGCACCGCCTGTTCAAAAATCAGGGATCTAAGCAGGAAGGCTCTCTCCTGCTGACCTGGCTGCAAGTGCTAATTATTCGTAATGCTAAAGCAAGTGGTCAGGCATTCAGCGAGCATTAACACGCCATGGCTGGCTTTCCGGGAGAGAAGCAGGCGAAGGAAACTGAATGGCTGAAATAAAATCGTAAATTAGCTCCCAGTTTAAGAGCCCAATGTTCGATTGACATCAGGATCAGCAGACTCTACCCTACTGTAAATCAATCATAACAGTGATGTACAAGCTATTCTTTCAGCATCTGAACAGTAAAGTCCAGCTAACAGAAGCGGAAGAGGCGCACATCAAAACCTACCTGACCCTTAAAAAGCTCCGAAAGAAGCAATTCCTGTTACAGGAAGGCGATGTATGCAAAGCAATCGCCTTTGTAGAGAAAGGGGCCTTGCGCGCCTACTCTGTGGACGAGAACAGTAACGAACACATCATTCAGTTTGGCCTGGAAGGCTGGACGATCTCGGACCTGTACAGTTTCCTGACAGGAGAGCCCGCCACCTACAACATCGATGCCCTGGAAGACTCGGAACTAGTGATCATCAGCAAATCGGCCCATGAGGAGCTGTTGCAGACGATGCCCAAATACGAAACTTTCACCAGGCTGAATATTACAGGCGCTTACCTGGCCATGCAGCGCCGGCTGACTTCCATTATCAGCGCCTCCGTGGAAGAGCGCTACCAGGAGTTCATCGCCTTATACCCGCACATCGCGCAGCGCGTTCCCCAGCACATGATCGCCTCCTACATGGGCCTCACCCCTGAGACCCTGAGCCGCATCCGAAAACGCATCTCCTCAAAGTAACAATCCGCATTACTTCCTAAAAGCATTGATTTGGATCAATGTTCTTTCTTGACCGGGCTCAATGCATCGAGGCATGCCGTGGTCGTACCTTTGTATTGTTCAAAGGATTCAGCTGAACATGGAGTACGACTACAACTGGCTGGAAAATCCTGCACCAATAATCGAATCACACTAACTTTTATAAACACTATTTAAATCACAAACCGCATGAAAAGAATATCCTTAATTTTATTCGCATTTCTGTCACTGACGGCTTTTACAACCCTGAACACCGTTTGGACAAACGATGACGCGCACTCGCAGCTTGGCTTTACAGTAAAACACCTGGGCATTTCCGATATATCAGGTCATTTTGATGACTTCGATGTAAAAATCACTGCCACGAAGCCGGATTTCAGTGACGCAGTCGTAGAAATGACCGCCAAAACAGCTTCTATCGACACGAGAGTAGCCGACAGAGACACTCACCTGAAGAGCCCGGACTTTTTCAACGTGGAGAAGTACCCAACCATGGACTTCAAAAGCACTTCTGTAAAGAAAGCAGGCAAAGACAGCTACAAGCTTACCGGCAACCTGACCCTGAACGGCGTGACTAAGCCCGTTACCATGGACATGAAGTACAACGGTACAGTAGAGAACGCCATGAACAAAAAGCAGACCGCAGGTTTCCAGGTAACGGGTACCATCAAGCGTTCCGACTTTAACTTAGGCAGCGGCTTCCCGGCCCCCATGATCAGCGACGAAGTGCGCATCAAGGCGGACGGTGAGTTTATCCAGTAATCTATCATTAAGAATCAGCCATGAAAAAGCTATTAAACGTGTACCAGAGCGCCAACAACATTGACGTGGCGCTTCTGATCACCCGTGTAGGCGTAGCAGCCCTGATGCTTGTGCACGGCTGGCCAAAGCTGGAAATGCTTTTCTCGGCCGGTCCGGTTCAGTTTCCGGCCGTCCTGGGTCTTAGCGCAACAACTTCGCTTGCCCTGGCAGTATCCTCCGAAGTGCTTTGCTCCCTGCTGATTCTGATAGGGCTGGGCACCAGGTTGGCCACCATCCCGTTGATCATCACCATGCTGGTAGCCGTGTTTGTGGTACATGGGGCAGACCCCTTTGCCAGGCAGGAACTGGGGCTCCTATACCTGATGCCTTATACCGCCTTACTACTGACCGGCAGCGGCAAGTACTCGCTGGATTATCTGCTCTTGCGAACGGTACTAAAACCAACTTATGTCAGAACTCTTTCATTACAGTAAGCAGAATTTAATGGGTGCTTCCAGGATAAATTCTTCCTAGAAGCACTTTTAAAATAGATCAGGCTGCCATGCAACGGAAACACTTTATTAAAACACTTTTAACAGGAGTAGCAGGTATGACGACATTATCAGCTTTCAATATATTCACAGATAGCCTGGGTGAGCAAGAGCAGCTGATGCCGGTCCTCTTTATGGGCCACGGCTCCCCCATGAACGGTATTCTGGACAACGAATTCAGTCAGAAATGGGCGCAGCTGGCGAAAGATATACCTACACCCAAAGCGGTGCTGGTGATATCGGCCCATTGGCTGAGCAAGGGCACCCGCATCACGGCCATGGACTTCCCAAAGACCATCCATGATTTCGGCGGCTTCCCGCAGGAGCTGTTTGATGTGCAGTACAAAGCACCAGGCAGCCCAGAACTGGCAAGGGAAACGGCTTCCATCATCAAGTCTACCGCTGTGGAAATGGACCACGACTGGGGACTCGACCACGGCGCCTGGACCGTTATCCGGCACATGTACCCCGAGGCCAACATACCGGTGCTGCAGCTCAGCATCGACTATACTAAAGGGCCGCAGTACCATTATGAGTTGTCCAAAGAGCTGGCTGCCCTTCGCAAAAAAGGCGTCCTTATCATGGGCAGTGGTAACATGGTGCACAACCTGCGCATGGTGGCCTGGGATAAACTAAACGAAGCAGAGTATGGCTTTGACTGGGCGGTGCAGATGAACACCACCTTTAAAGACCTCATCCGCAACGGGCAGCACGACAAGCTAATAAAGTACGAGCAGTTGGGCCGTGAAGCCATGCTCGCTATACCTACCCCCGAGCACTACTGGCCTTTGCTCTATACCCTGGGCTTGAAAGGCAGCAAGGATGACGTTTCCTTCTTTAACGACAAAGTAGTGGGCGGTTCCCTGACCATGACCTCGGTGATGATCGGCTAATACCGCATCATGCTACCTTTTCTACTTAAACGACTTAATTATCTTCGCATTCCCGTATTGCGCCTAATCCTTAGCAAATCTATCCTGCTTTCGGTGCATTTTTCAAGGCATCCCCCACTGCAACGGAAAGCGGTGTGGTGGGCCGCCCGATCAGTTTGGAAAGCTGCCGGCTATCATCGAACAGATCGCCTTTCGACACAGAAACATCCCAGCCGGCGATTGCCTTTGCCATTTCCTCAGGTATACCGAAGCTGGCAAGCGCAGCCGCATACTCAGACTCAGGCAAATTCTTGTAAGGGATTTCCCGACCTGCCTGGCGGGATAGTTCCGCAGCAAACTCGCTGAGGTTGAACGCTTCGTCACCGGCTAGTTCATATACCTTGCCTTCATGTCCTTCGCTGGTCAGGACGGCAACCGCCGCCTCGGCATAGTCTTCGCGCGTGGCCGCTGAAATCCTGCCCTCCCCTGCGCTGCCAATAAAAGCACCGCCGGCCAGGGCACCCGGAATGGAGCCCGTATAGTTTTCGGTGTACCAGCCGTTGCGCAGCAGGGTATGCGGAATTCCGGAAGCCTTCAGGGCCTGTTCTGTAGCAAGGTGCTCTTTTGCCAGACTAACGGATGTGTTGTCGGTATGCAGCAAGCTGGTGTAAACGATACGCTGTACGCCATTTTTCTTTGCCGCCTCAATGACGCGCTGGTGTTGTGTGGCACGCTTTCCCACCTCACTTCCTGATATGAGCAGCAGGGTATCTATACCCTCCAGGGCACGATTAAGTGTGTCGGGCTTGTCATAATCAGCTTCACGAGCTTCTATACCCAGGTCGGCTGCCTTATCAGGGGAGCGTACAAGCGCAACCAGGTCATCGGCGGCTGCTTTATCTTTCATTTTAGCTACGACTAGGCGCCCAAGGTGCCCCGTAGCTCCGGTTATTCCTATTTTCATCCTGCTTGCTATTTAAGTTAGACTTTTGATTTGTACGCTGAATCTATAAAATCAGTGTGCCGTTACTTTCGATAATGGCGTGAAGGGAGTTTAGGTTGATGCCTGTGCCGTATACGCTGACGCGGTAACACCTGGCAGGACGATCAAACTAGGGAGAGAACACTAAAGGAAATTATCAGTACCTGTCCTGCACCACTACCCCACCGGGCTAAGGTGCATAGCCTCTTCCTTCTCCTCATCATCAACTTCCTGAGCTATTACCCACCTCTTGTAGAAAAGCGCATATCCTACCCACCACTGCTCGTGGCAAAGGATGGCCAACTACTGCGCCGAAATATGCGCCGTGAGTTTCTGACAGAAGAAGAATTGATGGAGTATTTTCGCAGAGCAGGTATAGAGGATGCAAAGGATGGTAGGGCAGCCCATGTTGAAGCGAATGGGCATATCAGCCTTATCAGAAACAAAAGAAGCAGCTAAAAAGAGTACCTTTGCATAGCTCAGTTGAGCAAAATAAATTTTGAACCCTGAGATACCCACTTCAGTTTGAATTGATGTGGAAGACTATACCTGAATACCTATGAGCGCAAGCAGAAAATGTCCTAACTGCGGTAAATGGTCCCGCTGGAACCAAAACCCCACTGACCGCTGCGAGCACTGTCACAGTGTGCTTGACCCGGTGGCTGTTGCCCGCCAGGAAGCACGTGAGCAACGCCGGCAGGAGGAAGATGAGCGTTTTTCTATAAAAATGATCGAGATAGACCCTAACGAGCCCTGGTATATCCGGTTCTTTAAGAGAATTGGGCTTGGCCTGCAAATCGCCTTCGTCTCCATTATCTCCTTTATCCTATGGCTGATCGCGTTGCTGGCCGGATAAACTGGAGTACCCTTAGCCCGCTGTTCTGGCTTTTGGCAGCGGTATACCTGGTACATGTGGTATGGCGCTGGCTGGAACTGCCGAGAGCCTGGTGGGTGCAGCACTATCTGGACGATCTGCTTTGCCTGCCGCTGGTGCTCACCGTGACTCTTTTCATATTGCGCTTCTTTTATGGTCCCCAGCTGCGCCTCTCCTGGTACCAGGTAGCTTTCACAGTAATTTACTTTTCACTGGCCTTCGAGGTGTTCTTTCCGAAGTTTATGCCCCGCTATACCTCCGATTGGGTAGACGCGGCACTTTACGCGGTAGGTGGCGTAATCTTCTACCGATTTTTGAACAAGTAACAGCGCTGGTGCTTCTTTATAACCAGCAAATCATACTTGAACTGCCTTTGCCTCGCTCACTTCTCTTATCCGCATTTTTTCATACTTCCTCCCGAAATAGACCATGGAAAAAGCGGTTAGCAGAATCCCAATGGCAGATAGCCAGATCACACTGTTGGAGAAGAATGTCACCCAGTTCAGCTGTACCTGCAGGATCTCTTTGCTGAACAACACGCCGACACTTCCTACATAGCCAAATGAATCTGCCAGGTAGATCAGAAAACCTACGTTACCGGTATACTTGAAGGCGGAGATCAGGCGGTCGAAAAAGACGGCGTTGAACGGGATATACACCATGTATAAGCCCAGCCCGACCAGCATCATCCACCAAACCGGGTCCAGTGATTGTGCAGCGAAAAGCGCTGTGGAAATACCGGCGATCGCAAACCCCAACAAGATAAAAACATGCGCCGTTTGCAGAGCCCTGTAGTTGTTTTTGATCAACACCATACTGCCGATCAAAACCAGAATGATCAGCGTAATCGGTGTCTCTGTTTTTGAGAAAATGGCAGGCTGATCAATATACCCCAGCTCGATCCACATTTCTGCGCCAAAGTTATCGCGTATATCCCGGAAGATCGTCGCAAAGCAGTAGATGATGACACAAACAACTATACCGGCCAAAAATTCTTTGATAAAGCGTTTCCGGTCATTCTCTGTCATAGGAGCCCGCTCGGTTCTCATCCTCACATCCTCTTCGCTGGGTGGCGGAATCCTTTCCATCAGGAAAACAAATAGCAAGAGTGGTAGGGCAAACACCAAACCGGTGTAAAATGGCACCCAAAATTCCGATACGCCAAACTGCACCATCAGCCAGGCACCAACAGACTTGACAAAACCAGAGGCGAATATAAAGCTCACTGCTAATGTTGCTCCAATAAAGTCGGTGCTTCTGCGGCCCTCGACATAAGAGAAGACAACACCCCAGAGCATGCCAAGCGGGAAGCCATTGATGAAGAGAAACGCAATATTATAGGGAGCCGGCACCAAGGCAAAAAACAGCCAGCTGAGCCAGGCGATGCCTGTCAGCAGCAGAATCACGGTGCCTCTGCCTGTTCGTCTGAGTTCCGCAATGTACTTGATGCCGTAGAATTTGGCCAGCAGGTAACCCAGCATTTGGCTGATGACCAGGATCGTTTTGTAGCTGTAACCGGCAATCTCAATCCCGTCGAAAGTGGCGACTGTAAACGACTTCCTGAAACCAAAGATCATGGTATAAGCAAAGAATACCACCACTGCAGCATAAAGCCCTACTTTAATCTGGCTACTGTTCTTATTTATGAATGCTGCCATGCCTTTTCCATTATTCCCAGAATAGTGATTTTAACTTCTTAATGGGAATGTAGTCAATAGCGATGAAATTATTGCGTAAGTGGTAAGATTTGTTTTGGTTTTCTGATGATCAGACTTGTCTCAGGTTTTAAGTCACTTGGTTGAGCACTAGATTTCTTCTTACTGCAAATTAGCCAACTCTTCGAGTTCCTCCCGTTGCAGTGGTTTATTAATAAAGCCCTGCACACCGTACTCATACATTTTCTCCAGATCGTTTGGGTGACTGGAAGTCGTTAGCACGATCACAGTTACTTTTTCTTTTATTCTGTCCTCTAGGGAATCAAAAAACTCCATGAACTCCAGTCCATCCATGATGGGCATGTTGATGTCAAGCAGAACAATCAGTGGAATGTCTGACTTGCGTTCGGGGTTATCTTTGCTGAAATGATTCTGGATAATAGCATGGGCTTGCTGCCCATTGAGTGCCACCATTATCTCATCAACAATTCCACTCTTTTTTATGATCAGCGTATTGACATAGTTCGTGGTTTCATCATCGTCCACGAGCAGTATGCAGGGAATCTTATTCATGTTAATTAGTAAGTAAGGCTAGTTTCTACTGTGAGTCTGTTCAGGTACTGTATACCCTGGTACTTGCAGTCAGTCAACTGAAATGTTATCTTCCTTATCATGCAGTTTCAACCACGCGGCAACTTCCTGTTTCGTGCTAAAAAAAAGAAACTCCATTTCAGGATGCTTCCTCATCCACAGGTAGCGCCCGATTCTTTCTCCGAAGCTGTTGGGCTTCGCTATATGAATAAAGCCACTCACTCCCAGGCGCCTCATTCTCAGAAGCCATACCTGTGAGAACCAATCAATGGAATCATCCCATACAGAGATGAGAGCACTGCAGTCATTCATTAAGGTTTCAAAAGGGATTTGCTGTATGAGCGACTCTACCCATATAGCCACTACTTCTATCTGGTGTTTTGTGGTATAGCCATACCACTCCATCACAAGAGCACGCTGTGCTGCGTGTAGGGTAACTTTACTGTAAGTTTTCCCAAATTCATTTACAAAAGTCTTCTCCAGATTGATGGGCAGACCAGTAGGTATTTGATTTAGATTTTCGATAATGTTTTGTTCCGAAAAGCACTAGTTGAATACAATTGTAGTATATAGCTTAACAATGAAACAGGGGGAACAGCTCGCAAATAGACGAACAAGGAGTATTGGTTGCGGGCTACACTTACGCGGCAAACAGGCTACCTGTCACTGGCGCTTATAAAGTGAAAAGCTATACTATATACAAAGGTAGTCTAACCTATACCCGGATTGTTGGGCTGAACCGCTAAAGACGTGTCACGAAAATGGGGATTGCTTTGTCGCATTTTTTACGACAAAGCTTAAGTACCGGCAAGCTGCTGCGAATACTTATGAATGGCAGCCTAAAGTTTTTTCGAGTAGACTAAATGAGTTTGTTCTGAATGCAGTAGCGAATAAGGTCCGTATTGGACGAGAACTTCATTTTTTCGTTTATCCGATTTCGGTACGTATTTACCGTACTCAGCGTCAGACTCAGGTTCTCTGAAATAGATTTCAATGATTCTCCTTCTGCAATCTTGCACATGATCTGAAACTCTCTGTCTGAAAGTGTTTCATGAGAAACCAGCAGTTTATTGTCGCCTACCAGCGTATCTGCCAATAGTTCTGCAAGGGAGGCTGTGATATACTTGCCGCCGTTCCATACCTTCTTTATTGCCATGACCAGTTCTTCTGCAGCACTCTCTTTACATAAGTATCCGGAGGCACCTGCTTTCAGAGACCGCAGGGCATAGGTTTTTTCGGGGTACATACTCAGAATGAGCACTGGCAATTGAGGAAACATGCGCTTCAAGTCGAATAACACATCCAGGCCGCTTTTTACGGGCATGTTGATGTCAAGCACGACAAAGTTTGCTTCGCTCTTTTTAAGCTTTTTCAATACTTCTGCCCCATTGGTGGCTTCCGCTACCACTGTGATATCGGGCTCGTTTCTAAGAACTTTTTTTAGTCCTTCCCGAATCAGCACATAATCGTCCGCGATTAATAAATTAATCATCCTGTCAGGTAAGTTTAAAATGAATGGTTTACAGTTCTATTCAGTTAAAAGGCACTTCAAGAATCAAGCGTGTTCCCTTGTTATGTTTCGATTCTATGGACAAACTCGCGCCAATTCTTTCGGCTCTCTCCTGCATTCCCAGAAGTCCGAAAGTTCGTGTTCCAGATAGTTTGTCATCTTGCAGCCCTTTGCCATTATCTTCAATCGTAAAACAGAAGTGGCTATCCGTCTTCGATATTTGAATGCTAGCCTTGGAAGCTCCGGAGTGCCGCACGATGTTCGTCATAGATTCCTGCATGATCCGGAATACCTCAATGGATTTTTCGTTTTCCAGTTCGACATAGTCCACATAAGAGAGTACATCCATTTGGATGGCGCTACGCTTCTGGAAGTCCTGTGCCTGCGACTCTAGTTCGGATACCAAGCCAAAATTATCCAGCACTGCGGGCCGAAGAGTCGCTACAATCTTTCGTACCGATGCAATCGAGCTATTGATGGTTTTCATCATGGACTGCAACTCTTCTTGCAACAACTCATGCTCCACCTGCCCTTTCGCGAGGGTTTTAAGCAGCAATGTTACATCAATTTTGAGAGCTGTAAAAGCCTGCCCAAGTTCATCGTGCAATTCACGTGAAATATACTTGCGCTCCTCTTCCCGCATTACCTGCAAGTGACGGGTAAGTGCCTGCAGTTGCTCATGCGATTTGGAAAGGGATTCGCTCGTCTTTTTCCGTTCTTTTATGTGCTCTTTCAGCAGTTCATTCGTTTTTTGCAAAGCAGCCGTTCGACTCATCACCCGATCCTCTAAATCGCGGTTATTGTCTTCAAGTTCTGAGTTAGCCAGGTTCAGTTCATGGTTCGTTACCGCTAGTTTTTCAGCCATCGTTTTAGCCTTTTGCTCACTTTCTTCCAGTGCTTTGCGAGCATTCACCTGCTCTGTTACGTCCGTTACCAAGGTATAGAAACCATGTACCACGCCTCCCCTACGATCAGGTATATAGCTCACTTGAATGTGCTTCACAAAGTCTTCCCGGTAGGGCATAGTTGCTTCAAAGTCCAACACTTCTCCGGCCAGGGCCCTCTGTATGTTGGCTTTCACATTGTGATAAGATGGCTCCCCTATTACCTCCCGAACAGTTTTCCCCAGCAACTCCTGCGAGACCACCGGAAACCATTTTTCATAGGCTTTATTTGTGAAGCGATACCGCTCTTCCCGGTCCAGGTAACCAATCAGAACCGGAAGCGAATCGGTGATGAGCTTTAACTGCTGCTCACTTGCCTCCACAGCTATCCTGGACTTCACTTGTTCTGTTACTTCAAGCGCGAATACGACCACACCATCTACCTGTTTCTGGTCATTAATCTTGGCCTGTAGTATAAACCGAAAGTACCTGTCTTCAATTACGCCATCCGCAGGCCGCACAAAAGGTATAAGCAGTTCAGACTCCTCGTGGGTAATGCCTTGTTCATACACTTCTCTGAAACTCTTATAAACAAGATTATGCTCTATCTCAGGCAATGCTTCCAGTATGGGTTTACCCAGCAGTTTCCGTTCCGGAAAGAGCCCTTCATAAACCGGGTTGACTAAGGTATACACCAGTTCTGGTCCTTCGACAATACAAATGGCTGCAGGCGCCTGCATGAATAGATTTCCCAGCCGCTTACGCTGCCTTTCAGCTTCTGCTTCAGCCCGCTGTAGCTCGCGGGTCCGCGTCTTCACACGGCCTTCCAGCTCGCGGTTCAACTCCAGCAGCGATTCAGATTTATGCTCTAACTCCTGCTTTGTCTGAATAAACTCGGTAACATCCAGCGCAAAAATCAGAATGCCATCTACTTCACCTTTCGTATTGTAAATAGCCTGATAAATAAAATTCCAATAGATATTTTCGATCGGTTGATCTTCATAGCGCGCTACCGGAACCAAGACCTCTTTCCCTTCAAAAGTGACACCTGTCTGATAAACATTCCGTATGATTTCCGCAATTGGTTGGCCATCTAGCTCTGGAAGTGCTTCGAATAGTGGCAGCCCTACCAGTTTACGCCCCGGAAACAGCTTTTGGTAACTGTCATTTATCTCTTTGTATACAAAATCAGGGCCTTCCAGTATAGCCAAGGCAGCAGGTGCCTGCTCAAACAAACGCTCCAAACGAAATCGCTGTTGGTCACCAAGTGCAGTGGCCCGTTCTTCCCTCACAAGGCTCTCTGCTAACTTACGCTCCGTAACGATATGATCTGATACGTTGGTGGTTTCATGAAGTATGTAAGCAACTTTACCTAGTTCATCGAAAATGGGAATGTTGATTACGCTCCAGTAACGCTCCAAAAACTGGCCAGGCTGCTGTGGGTCACTAATATCATACTGCTGCAAATCCATCCGGTGGGGTTTGCCCGTCGCCAGTACCTGCTCCAAAGAAGCTCTCAGGTTAATAGAGGCAAACGCATGAGGGGAGCCGGGATTGTCAGGAAAAGCATCGAACAAATACTTGCCTACAATGTCCTCCCGTGACATGAAAATCTCTTTTAAGAGCGCGTCAGTAGCGGCCTCTACCACAAACTGCGGAGAGAGCAGCAGGCTGGAGCCACTCTGGGATTGAAAAATATGGAGGAAGGGTATAGCGTGCACACTTGCGCTTTCTGTTGATGGAGAAAGCACAGCACCAGACTCCGGGCTTGTGCTGCCTGGCAGGTTTTCAAATGGCATATTATTCATAGGTTTTAAACTTGTGCTTTAACTCAGCGCTCGGTTAGGAGAAGTGAGTTAAGCAGTAGGGCATTCGTACTAGTTGCTAAATAGGTAATAACTGAAGTTCAGCTGAGCTGAAAGGAAATCCGCTAATAAATTCCCTTTGAGAGTGGAGGTTGTTCAGACCCATGAAGGGGTCGGTAAGCTGCTGAATATGGATGGGCAAAGGCTTGATGCATAGATTTTCGCTTGGTAAGTTTTCTAAGGCAAAACCTTAAAAAAACACATTAAAATTTTAAGCACTTCGGCTGGTTTCAGGACTGAAGAAACTCAGCAGCAAAACCTATCAACAAGTCAGTTTCAGAAAAAGTGCCTTTAAAATATTTAAACCCTCTTTTTGCTATGTGCCAACTGGTGTATGCTATACCTGCCAAGTAGTTCAAAAATTTATAGAACTTTAGCTTAATCATTAAAAAGGAAAACTTCTCAAAACCTCCCGTAACTACTCATACAGAGCTAGATGCCCTATCAGGAATAAGAAAAAGGATTGCTCGAGTACTATGTAGTAAACAGCATCTGCTTTACTGCCTTGTTGCTAAAAATCTGGTGATTAAGATGTACAACATTTTTTCACAAGTGGATCTTGAGTACCATCCGATATAGACAATTTCCTGAAACCGAACATGATGGTAAAAGCAAAGAATACCATCACTGTCTGAGGGAGTAAACAGCTGTAATTTTGTTAACTTGCAGGCTATAACGCACAGCTTGAATAAGCAACATATCAATTTGAATAAGCAGATCAGAAACCAGATAAAAGCCATTGCGCTTTACCAGATCATCGGTGGTATTTTAGGTATAGCACTCACTGTTTGGGTGCTATTCAGCGGCGAGATGGTGGTAGACCAAATGGCCATGCGCATCGGCCTTTTTGCCAGCGGACTTTACATCTTTTCCATCCTTTGCGGCCGTATGCTTTTCCGCAATCTCCGACGCGGATTGGTGCTCTCCATTATTAACCAAGTACTGCAAGTCGTGTATTTTTCCTTTGGCACCTATGCCTTCCAGTATGTAGCGGGACTTCGTATTGGCGTTGGTGTGGACATGGTAGCAGGCTGGATCTTTAAATTCAGGTTGGCCCTCTCCTCTTTCCACTTTAGCGTCGGCACCGACCTGGGCCAGAAATTCATTGGCGTCAACCTGGTTGCCCTGTTTCTGATCTTCTGGATAGAGCGGTTGATGGAGAAGGTAAAAGAGTAGCGCTATACTTGTATCAGGTATAGGTATAGACGGCAGCAATACAAGATCATTGTAGAGCTTTATTCTTATTTCGACATCAATGAATGAAGTAAAATGAAAATCTATAAAGCTTTATTCTGGATTACACTAATTACTGGTTTTACAATATTCTCAATCGGTGCCTATTTGAAATTCACTAATCAGGTTTCTATAGGGTTGACTGCTGGTAGACTTGGGAATATTCAGCAGGGAACGATAACAGGGTTTAGCGGAATGCTTCTTGGCGTTTTACTGATACTGTTATCAATTTGGACTTATAGAATTTATAGAGAAGAAAAAGAGAAATTTGATAGAATGGAATAAAAGGTTGTTGCCAACAGATATGGGTATAGCTTCAGGCAAAAGCAAAAAGCCCCGACCAAATGGCCGGGGCTTTTCATTTATCAGGATCAAAAATCTTTTGTCCTTTGTCTAAAAACTTACGGATTCACATAAGCAGGATCACCGCCATCATTATCTGGCAGGTCACCGCCTTTAGCGCGAAGCTCGGCCAGACCTTTTTTACCGTAGGCGATCCGGGTGATCACCACGTATAGTACCGGCACCACGAAGATGGCCAGGAAGGTAGCGGCCAGCATACCGCCGATAACTACCCAACCAATAGTCTGGCGCGACACGGCACCTGCACCGGCGGCAAGCGCCAAGGGTACTACACCCAAAATGAAGGCAAGTGAGGTCATGATGATTGGACGCAGACGGAGCTGAACCGCTTCAATCGTAGCTTCAATCAGATCCATACCCCGATCTACACGTTCCTTGGCAAACTCCACGATCAGGATGGCATTTTTAGCTGCCAAACCAATCAATGTGATCATACCGATCTGGGCGTATACGTTGTTGTCCAGTTTAGGCAGTAAGGTGAGCGCCAATATGGCCCCAAACATACCAAGCGGAATAGCAAACAGGATGGAGAACGGCACGGACCAGCTTTCGTATAACGCTGCCAGCAACAGAAGCACCAGCAGGATCGAAAGCGAGAAGATGTAGATGGTGCTCGCACCCGCTGCACGCTCTTCGCGGCTCAGGCCTGTAAACTCGTAGCCATAACCGGCAGGGAGTACCTCGGCGGCTACTTCCTCCAGTGCATCCAGCGCCTGACCACTACTGTAGCCCGGTGCGGCACTACCATTGATATCGACAGAGCGGAAAAGATTGTAGTGCGAAATTACTGCCGCGTTTTCTACTACCCGCGAGGTCACCAGTGCGCTCAGCGGCACGGACTGGCCTTGTCTATTCATCACGTAGTACTGCTTCAGGCTTTCGATGTCCATGCGGTAAGAGGTGTCGGCCTGCGCCACTACCCTGAAGTTACGGCCGTAGCGCGTAAAGTCGTTCACGTAGCGGCTACCCATGTACGTTGACATGGTCGAGTAAATATCAGCGATGTTCACACCGAGTCGCTTCGCTTTTTCGCGGTCCACGTCTATATGGTAACCCGGTGTTTTTGCTGTGAAGAAGCTGTAGGCCATTCCAATCTCAGGACGTGCATTGGCAGCTGCCAGGAACTGTCCCATCACCTGTTCGAGCTCACGCACATCACCGGCCCGGCGCTGCTGCAGCACGAAGGTGAAACCGCCTGACTGCCCCAAACCAGGTATAGCCGGAGGCGCTACAAGGCGTACGCTGGCTTCTTTTATACCTGCAATCTTCTGCTGCACTTCAGCCATCACCCCATTCAGGTGCGAAGCCTCGTCCTTCCGCTGGTCCCATGGCTCCAGCTGCACAAAGAAGGTACCGCTGTTTGACTTGAAAGAGAAGTTAATCGCATTCAGACCAGCAATGGAGGTATAGTTTCGAATCGCTTCCACAGAACCCAGCTGATTACCAATCTCCTCGAGTATCTCTGAAGTCCGGCTCATGGAGGCGCCTTCCGGCAGCTCCACCGACACGAACATACGACCCTCATCTTCTGTAGGTATAAAGCCGGTTGGTTTGGTGGCAAACAGTCCGAAAGTACCCACATAGATACAGATCAGGATGATCAGCACCAGCGGTGTCGCTTTGATGCTCTTGCGGACGCCTACCGAATAACGCTCGGTGGTGCGGGCAAACCAATTGTTGAAGTTGTAGAAGAATTTGTTGATGCCGCGTGAGTCCTTGTTCACATTCATCGGCTTGAGCATCAGCGAGCAAAGTGCCGGCGTGAGGGTAAGAGCCACAAAGGCGGAGATCAACACAGAGATCGCAATCGTGATCGCGAACTGCTGGTACAATCTACCTACGATACCAGGTATAAAGCCCACAGGTATAAATACCGCCGCCAGGATCAGACCAATGGCAATAACCGGCGCCGTGATATCTTTCATGGCCTTGCGGGTGGCTTCTTTGGCAGAGAGCTTTTCATGGTCGATATAATGCTGCACGGCTTCCACCACCACGATGGCGTCATCCACCACAATACCAATCGAGAGCACGAAACCGAAGAGTGTGAGCGTGTTGATGGTAAAGCCCAGCGGGATGAAGAACACGAAAGTACCGATAATGGACACAGGTATAGCCAGGATCGGCACCAGGGTCGCGCGCCAGCTCTGCAGGAACAGGAAGACCACCAGGATCACGAGGATCAGGGCCTCTACCAGCGTTTTCACCACCTCGTTGATCGACACCTGCACTACTGATACCGTTTCGAACGAAACGATATAATCTACGTCAGCCGGGAAAGAGGCCTTCAACTCGTCCAGCGCAGCGTAGATGCCTTCGGCGGTCTCGAGGGCGTTACTGCCCGGTGCCTGGTACAGGAGCATCATCGTAGCCGGGTTACCGTTGATCTTGGACTGGCGGCCATAGTCAAAGCGGCCAAACTCGATGCGGGCCACGTCGCGCAGGTATACCACCGAACCGTCCGTCTGGTTGGTGCGCACGATGATGTCACCAAACTCCTCCTGCGTCTGCAGTCGGCCAGTTACCGTGATCGGGTACTGGAATGCCTGGGTATTGTACTGCGGTGCACCGCCTACCGTACCGGCAGCCACCTGCAGGTTTTGCTCCTGTATAGCCGCTGTGATCTCGTTGGCCCCAATGTTATACTGCGCCAGCTTGTCCGGCTGCAGCCAAAGACGCATACTGAAATCCTGCCCGATGGAGGTGATATCGCCCACTCCACTCACACGCATCAGGGCATCCTTGATGTAAATGTTAGTGTAGTTGTCGAGGAACTGGATATCGTGGGTGCGGTTCGGCGAGTAGATACCGATTACCATCATAATACTCGGGTTACGCTTACGCACCGTCACGCCCAGTCGTCTTACTTCTTCTGGCAAGGTCGGCTGCGCAATGCTGGCCCGGTTTTGCACGTCGAGCGTCGCAATGTCGATGTCGGTGCCCACCTCAAAGGTAACCGACATGTTCATCTGGCCGGTACTCGTGTTGGTAGAGGTGATGTAAGCCATACCTGGTGTACCGTTGATCTGTGTCTCCACCGGCGTGGCCACCGACTGCTCTACCGTCAGGGCGTCAGAGCCGGTATAGTTAGCCGATACCGATACGGTAGGCGGCGAAATATCCGGGTACTGCGTGACAGGCAAATTCATCATGGCCAGCAATCCCACCAGCACGATCACAATCGAGATCACCATGGCGGTGACGGGCCTTCTTATAAATACTTCTGAAATCATCTTGCTTGTTAATCTTCTGAAAGACCTATCTCTGTTTATCTGGCGGCACCCGCCTGTGGCTGGCCCTGCTCAGGACCTTCGAGCTGTACTTTGGCTCCCTGGCGCAAACGCTGTATACCTTCGGTCACAATCTGCTGCCCTTGCTGCAGGCCTTCTCGCACGACAATGTTGCCGTTCACGCGTGTTCCCAGCTGCACGTTCTGCTGCACCACGGAGTCGCCCTGCACCACATACACATAGTACTCACCCAACTGCTCTGTCACGGCCTTAAAAGGGATCACAATCTGGTCGCCCAGGTCCTGGTTAAGCACGTCCAGGCTCACAGTCATCCCTGGTATCAGTCTTTCGTCGGGGTTCGGGAACTGCACACGCACGGTGGTAGTACCTGACTGGCGGCCAATGGCTCTGTCGATGGCGACCAGTTTGCCATTGTGCTCGTACTGCTCACCGTTATTAAAGCGAATCGTGAAAAGTGAATCCGGTTGGTTGCCTTGACGCAGGTTGCTAAAACGACCAAGCTCGGCTTCGTTGATCACAAAGTCAACTGCGATCGGGTCAGATGACGACACCGTGTTCAGCAAAGGCTGGCCCGGCGATACCTGCGCTCCTACCCTGACCTGCGAAATGCCGATCACACCGCTGAATGGCGCTGTGATGGTCGAATAACTCAGATCCGTGCCTGCGCTGCTCACCTGGGCCTGCGCCGCTGACACCTGTGCACGGGCGGTCTGCACTTCGGTGCGGGCGTAGTCTACCTGCTGCCTGGCAATGGCGTCACGTTCGGCCAGTCGCTCGTAACGCTCCAGGTCCTTCTCGGCGCGGGCCAGGTTGGCTTTGGCGCTCTGCAGACTGGCCTGCGCCTGCTGTATACCTGCCTGGTATTTGTTCTGGTCTATCTCGTAAAGTTTCTGCCCCTTTTTGACACGCTGTCCGTCCTGCACAAAAATATTGGTGATATACCCTGATACTTGCGGACGCAGCTCTACTTCCTGCAGCGGCACCACCCTGGCCGGGTATGTATCGCGGCCGGTTACGCTTTGCTGCTTTACCTGAATCGTGTTCACCGGAACGGCCATGGCTGCAGGGTTCATCTGCTGCTGTCCGGCATCGTCACCGCCGCAAGACACAAGCATAGTCGGGCTGATGATGGCTGCGAACAGCCAGGTGTATTTATTTTTCATTATTCTGTTTCTCTGATTTTATCGGTTGATGTCTATGTTTCCAAGGGCTCGCTGCAGGTCTAGTTTGCTGGAGAGCACGCCGTAAAGGGCATTGTAGTAGTTGAGTTGCGTGGTGCGCAGTTCTGTCTCGGCCACAATCAAGTCCACGTAGGCTTTCACGCCCTCGTCGTACTGCAGCTTGATGATCTCGTACACCTCTTCGGCCATTTCCAGGTTCGACTGTACGGTGCGCCACTCTGTGTAATCGCCCTTGTAATTGGCAAGAGCCGTCTGGTATTCGGTGTTGATGGCCCGGCGAGCGTCTTCGATTTGCACATCCAGGCGGTCTTCCTGCAGCTGTGCAATCTTGAGGTTCTGCAGCCTTCTGGTACCCTGGAAAATAGGTAGCGCTACCTGCAGACCAACCGACGAATTAGGGAAATGCTGGTCGTAGAGGTTGGCGAACTCGTTGTTGAAGTACAGGAGGTTGTAATTGGCGAAAGCAGAAACAGTTGGCAGGAAGCTCCAACGATTAAAAGCCGTGTTCAGCTTCAGAAGTTCGCGCTGCGTCTGCAACTGCTGCAGTTCCACCCTTTTGTCGAAGGCGATCAGTTCGGTAGTATCTACCTGTACTTCCTGCTCCATGCGGGCATACTGGTAGGTCAGGTTCAGCTCCTGCTCCACCGGATAGCCCATCAGCTGTTTCAGATAGGCTACGCTGGCTTTGATATTCTCCTGCACCCGCTTGCGGTCTGACCGGATGTTGGCCAGTGTGATGGCGGCACGCTGGTAGTCCGTTTTATCAACCAGACCAACCTCGTAGCGGCTGCGGGCGTCGTTGAACTGCTTTTCCTGGCGCGAAATGTTCTGATCCAGAATGCGCAACTGTTCCTGCGTGAGCAGCACATTGTAGAACGCCTTGCTCACTTCTACCACTGTATTGATGCGGGTATCGGTTACCTGCTGATCCAGCAACAGTTTTCTGGAGCGGGATGCCCTGGAGGCGAGCAGCAGGTTGTTGTCAAAAATGTTCTGTGTGGCCTGCAGCGCCAGGTTGGAGTTGTATTTCTGTCCGAAGGTGATGATCTCCCCTCCGATTGGCTGCTGGGGTCTTTTGATGTTGTAAGTGCTCCCGAAGTTGGCATTGATCTGCGGAAACCAGCCCGAAAGACTGGCTCTGATCTCCCGCTCACCGATCTGCTCATCGATCAGTGCCTGCTCCATCGCCGCCCGGTTTTCCAGCGCATAGCCTACGCATTGCTCCAGGGTCAGGCTGTCCGTCGCGGCTATACCTGTCTTGTCCTGCGCCATCAGGGCGCCCGGAACCAGCAGGCAGGCAATCAGCAGTTGTTTAAAATAGGTAGTTAATTTCATGTATAATTTTGGTGTTCAGCATTTTGATTGAGTATTAAACGTGCAGGTGCAGTAACTGATGGTACCGTACCCACTTTAGTTTTTTCTTTCTTATTTCATTCAGGCGCTTATTGTTATTGTTTAAACATCAGTGTAATGGTAATTTTATTTGCTAAAGTTGGCGGCTAACGGTCAAAGGCGATGCCGTCCCAAATAAGCTGCAGTATCTGTTCGAGCTCTTTTCTGTCCAGATGGAGTCGGCCGCTGCCTGTCAGCTTGGCCATAGAGAGTACACTGCTGTGGGTGAGCGTAGCCAGTATCTTAGGACTCACTTCTTTTAGCAATCCTTCCTGTATGCCCCGCTCAAAAAAGGCGAAAAGCAAGGTATAGAACTTGTCTTCTTCAAGCGGTGGCCTGGCAGCGCTGTAAGGAGAGTTGACAAACTGCTCGAAGAACCTGAGCAGGTTCTGATTGTTTTGGTAAAAGGTATAGAGTCCACCCCAGAGGTTGAAAAAGCAGTCTTTGAAAGGTATAGCGGCACAGGTTTCCTGCTCCACCACTGCAATAACCTGCTGCTGTGCGTAGTCAAACAGTTCGGTGATGAGCTGCTCTTTGCTCTCGAAGTAATGGTAAATGGTACCCGCAGCCACACCGGCGTGCTTGGCGACCATACTCATCGGCGTACCATGAAAGCCCTTGTCGCGAACCAGCTCCATCGTACTTATGAATATGGCTTTCTTCTTGTCTGCAATCGGCTCCATTCAAATCCCCTATTAATCCCAATTGAATGTTCATTCGGTCTGCAAAGCTACGTTTGTAGCTACAATTGTGAAAGTTGTTCCGCCAAAAAACTGAATTTTCTGGTCAAACGACTTTAAAAGCATGGCAAATAAACGGGATAGCAGCCGTGAACGTAAATATAGATATAGCGCTCTTTTCACTTAAACCCCTCTGCCATGGCACTCGCACATGAACTCCACCACACCCCTCGCGTCAACAGCGCCAACAACCCAGTCTGGATGGATGCCCTGAGAATTCTGCTAGGACTGTTCCTGTTTGTCAAAGGCCTGCTCTTCCTGGAGCATACCACGGATGTGTTCTACATCTTCAGTTCCAGCCAGGATGTTCTCTCTGCCGGTAAGGCCCATTTCCTCACTAGCATGGTACACATAGTAGGCGGTTTGATGATCGCTTTTGGGATGCTCACGCGATTGGCTCTGCTCTGTCAGATCCCAATCCTGGTCGGTGCGCTGCTGATCGTGAACCCACAACGCGGTGGCATTAGTCTGGGTAACACCGAGTTAATTTTGTCCCTGACTGTCACAGCCCTGCTCCTCTTCTTCATGGTGAAAGGCCCGGGCCGCTACTCCGTTGATAACAAGGTACTGCGACAAAGGCAACCGGAAGAAGATCAGGATGTTTAAGCGGCTTGATCTTCATCAGTACTAAAAAGCCACTCCAGCGCATCTTCTTTAAAGATAAAATCGCGGGACTCGCAGGGCAAAGGGTATTTGGAGGCTATTTCGTAGATGGTCTCGATCGAGATCTGCTGAAAAATATCGGAGCCCATGATGTTGGCGACGCGCTTTAGCTTGCTGTGATGCAGTATTTGGGCAGCGTGTGTGGCAATCCAGGTCTGGTCCTGCAGGGAGGGTGGCAACATGCGGGTATAGTCTGCAAGTATAAGCTCTATCTCCTTTTCAACTATAAACTGGCAGGCAAAGTGCATGGCTTCCCGAAGTGGTCCGCTCGGGATGTTGCCCCGCCACTCGTTCCAAATCATTTTCGTTTCGGGGCAGTGCCGTATGGTAACGAACTCCCGTTCATGCGCCTTTTCAAAATTTTGTAGATTCATGCACCATGCTGCTTATTATGCTCTATCGTTTATATCTTCATTGAAAGCAGGAATCGTATAGGTTTTACCATTGCCCAGCAGGTGCATCTTCAGGTCGTAGATTGTAAAGGGATCACCTGATTCAATTTCGTAAATATTGGTGCTGCTAATGTCCATGCCATCCAGAATGGTAACCAGTCCGCTGCCTACCACCTCTATCTCCATACCCTTTTTTACAAGTATGGCCGTGTCTTCTTCCAAACCAATACCGATACAACCCGGGTTCTGGGCCACCGCCTGTGCCATGCGTATAATGCGGCCGCGGTCTATAAAATGCGTATCGATCGCGACATTCTTGAGCAGGTCGAGTCCGGCGGTAGCACTCATTTGATCTTTCAGCATACCGCCCTGCGCCTCGCCTTTGTAGATCATGTTGGTCGACATAGCCGAAGCGCCTGCACTGGAACCGGCCACCACGAGCTTTTCATTCATGTACCGCTCCTTGATGCGTTCCATAAAGGGGCTGCCGCCGAGGATGGAAGTCAGCCGGAGCTGGTCGCCCCCGGTTAGCATGATGCCGGCCGCTTTGTCAATTTGTTTTATTTTCTCGGGGTCTTTGGCTTCGTCGCGGGTCCTGACATCCACTACCTTGACAGTATTAACTCCCAATTCTCTAAATAACTTTACATACTCCTTTGCAATCGGTTCAGGTTCACTGGAGGCAGCTGGCACCACTAACACTAACGGATCTTTTCCCTGCAGTTCTTTTACAAATCGCTTCAGTATTTGCTCACTTATAAAACTGGAGTTTTCGTCCTGCGATTCTGGACGCTCTTCTTCGCTCTTGCTTTCTTTGCCGCCTATGGCCAGCAGTGTACCCTTAGGTATAGGAAAGCCCAGCTGCCGGGCCTTCTTTTCTATAGATTTACTTTTTGCTGCCATTCAAACTACCCTTAAAATACTGCTGATCAATGATATACTATATACTACCGGTTGGCGTATAAGTTGGGGCTTTAGCGGGGCATTTTGCGCAGTACCGCGCGACTGAAATACTACCTGTTTTGCTAAGTAATCAGAACAGGATTTTCTATGTCATCCCATCGATAAACACCCTCAGCTCCTGGTATACCTGTGCCAGCTTTTGTGGCGGGAAATGCGCATTCAGACCACTGGGATTAGGCAGCAACCACAGCCTGGTGTTCCCGATGGTCTGCTCCTGCATACCTATACCTGCATTTGCTTTCCCGAAGGCCACACGGTAGGCAGATATACCCAGCAAGGCCAGCACCTGCGGCTGATACGCGATCACTTTCTCCACCAGTTTGATCCCGCCTTTTACCAGCTCCACGGCTGATAACTCAGCGGCATTGGCTGTTGCCCTATCCACGATGTTGGTGATCCCGAAGCCAAGGTCTAGCAGGTTGTTTTCTTCTTCGGGCAGGTATAGCCGGGGCGTAAAACCGGCGGCATGCAGGGTTGGCCAGAAGCGGTTGCCCGGGCGGGCGAAGTTATGCCCTACCACAGCCGTGTAAAGCCCCGGGTTGATACCGCAGAAAAGGACTTTGAGGTTGGGCGCAATGATATCAGGCAAGGTTCTCCCATTAGCCGCCGCCAGCTCTTCTTTGGTAGGTCTTCGTTTTTGAGGTTGCATACCTTTGCTTTACTGGGGCTGGGTAATTGCGGTTATAATTTGGTTGGCGGTGCAGTCAATAAAAGCTGAAGATGCAACGGCTTAATGATCTAGGTCTTTTGATTTAGTAACAAGGAATTTTGGCATTATAGGAATTACCATCTCCATAATTTTTTATCAAAAAAATTAATACCTAACTTTCTTATGCAAAACATTCTTATATATTTGCAGTATGAAAAACAGTTCACTTTATAAAGGCAGTCTCTCGACCATCATCCTAAAGCTGTTGGAGGAGAACGACAGGATGTATGGGTACGAAATAACTCAGAAAGTTAAGGAGCTGACAGCCGGAGAACTTAATATTACCGAAGGCGCTCTATACCCCTCGCTCCACAAACTCGAGGCCGAAGGGCTGCTGCAGGCGGAGATGGTACATATCGGCAACCGGATGCGGAAATACTATAAGTTGACAGAGGCAGGTAAAAAAGAAACAGCGGATAAGCTGGCCGAGCTGAAAGGCTTTATAGAGCAAATGCAGTTGATCATGAACACGAACTTAGCCAATCCCTCAAAAGCATGAAAAAGGAACTGACAGCCACAGACATCGAAAAACTGTATGCCTTCTTACAGAAGAAGTTTGTAGATACTTATGATATCCAAACGGAGCTGGTCGACCACCTTGCATCTGACATCGAGAAACAATGGGAAGAAAATCCTGAGCTGACGCTCGACGAGGCGATTCAGAAGGTATACAAGAGTTTTGGCATTTTCGGCTTTACGGATGTGTACGAAAAGCGGGTAGCCGCCATTCAAAAAGAGCATATGCTGCTGTGGCTACGGACTTTCTTAGGCTTTTTTAAACTGCCTTACCTCCTGCTTTCGCTTGCACTTTTCGTCGGTTTCCAATTGGCGCTCACCTCACTCGATCCGGCCATGGTAAAACTGGTCAGCTTGGGAGTTCTCACGGCTGCCATTCTGTATTTTGCAGTAAAAGAGTTCGTTTACCTAAGAAGGAACTTACAAAAAAAGCTGTCAATCATGCAGTATACCTATGGGTTTATGCCGCTGCTTTACTTCCCCATGTACCTGAACTATATGGTCTTAGAAAAACTGATCCCGGAAGCTATCTGGCCATATGCCCTGCATATCACCATCTCTTTCATCCTAACCATTGCCTATATCGACACAATAGATAAGATCAAGCAGAGAGCCCAAAAGATATACCCTGCTGCCTTTGCTTAAGCTATGCGCAAGTAAGGGAATCAATCTACAGCGCTATACCTGTAGCAAAAGGACGCCACGCAATCTATACCTTGCGTGGCGTTTGCTTTTTCACGCTCCTCTACCTTACACCAACTCAAAGTAATGCCGCTTGCCCAGCTTGATTTTCGTGGCAGTCTCCAGCTTTATCTTCTCTTGCGCACCAAGCACCTTTTCGTCATTTACCGTTACACCTCCCCCTTCGATCAGCCTTTTCAGGTTGGCCTTGCTCTCGTTTTGGAGTAACAGTTTACAAAGGTCAATCACCGTTACTTCGCTTTCTATACCTTCTAGCTCTTGCAGGCTCACCGGCGTGAAGTTCTTCTCCTGGAAAGTTTTGCTCTGAAAGCGCTGCGCAAAAAACTCCTGCGCCTTCATAGCTTCCGCCTCGTTGTGGTACTGGCCGATCACGTTTAGGGCGATGGCTTTTTTGAGCGTCATCGGGTTCTCTCCCTGCGCCAGTTTCTCCAGCCATTCCTGCTTTTCGGCCTGGCTGAAATCCGTTACCAGTTGCAGGTAGTCGGGTAGCAGCGTGTCAGGTATAGACATGATCTTGCCGAACATCTCGTTTGGTTCGTCTGTCAGCCCGATGATGTTGTTGAGCGACTTGCTCATCTTCTCGTGCCCGTCGGTACCGCGCAGCAAAGGCATGCACATCACAATCTGTGGAGACATTCCTTCTGTTTCTTGCAGCTGCCGTCCCATGGTGCAGTTAAAGAGCTGGTCAGTGCCGCCCATTTCTATATCGGCCTGTATCTTCACCGAGTCGAAACCCTGCATGATCGGGTAGAAAAGTTCGTGCATGGCAATGGGCGTGTTCTCCTGGAAACGCTTGCTGAAGTCGGTGCGGTGCATGATCTGCGCCACCGTCACTTTCGAGAGGAGTTGTATCATTTCGGATAGCTGCAATGTGTCGAGCCAGTCGGAGTTGTACACGATCTCGCAGCGGCTCACGTCCAGGATTTTGGAAAGCTGATTCACGTAAGTCTGTGCATTGACCGCCACATCCTCTTTGCTTAATGGCGGTCGTGACTTGTTCTTGCCGGTAGGGTCGCCGATCCGGGCTGTAAAGCTGCCGATCACGATCACGATGCGGTGGCCCAGGTCCTGGAACTGCTTCAGCTTCTTCAGCACGATGGCGTGCCCCAGGTGCAGATCAGGCGCCGTTGGGTCAAAACCCAGTTTAATAACCAGTTTGCGGTTCTCCCGCTCAGCCTGCTCCAGCTTTTGCTCCAGGCCGTTTTCTGGCAGAAAAATCTCTACGTTCTCTTTTAATGCGTTCATTTTTTGGGATGATTTTAAAATTTCGGACATAAAAAAAGCCCAGGCGGATGCCTGGGCTCATGGTATAGAAGTGTTTTTACTTACAATGCTATGCAGTACAGCAATGCACATACCTTTCCCAGACATACACGAGGGTGTAATAATCGTTGTAGAATGGGTATGGCAATATGTGCTGCTGTTTTGTCATCTTATGTATAACAATGCAAAATTGCTATTTCCCCTCAACTATTACAAGTATTTAAAAGTTCTTCTTGCTATTAGTATATTTTTCCCTGCCTGGTCCCGATCCATGCCTTCAAACCAAACGAAGTGTATCGGCTTTTTCAGTCTCAAAACTTTATACCCCGCTCTCTCCTACGCTTCTCCAAAAAATATCCTTACTTTTGGACTGAAATTGGCAATCCAGGAAAATTCGAATTTAGATGAGCAACAATCAGGAGATTCTTCTCTCCACACTGTTACCTCAGTTAGTAAGTACATATTGTCGTGCTGGCAATATGCTCACGCTAGAAATGCCTCTGAACCTGGCTCCCCTACCTGCCCAATTATCTCAATTTGAACCGTATCTTTGCGTATAGAAATAAAAACTAAGCATGCTTCACTTCTTTTTTAGTCAACCTGATACAGTGTACGCCTTACAAAGCGAAGGTGACCTGAACGCTACTGACATCCAAAAACTGGAATGGTTATTCGGCAACGCCACTCTAAAGCAGGAAACTGTGCTGAGTGGCTTTTTTGTTGGCCCACGTGCTGCTATGATCACGCCTTGGAGTACCAATGCCGTGGAAATTACCCAGAACATGGGCATCGAAGGTATAATCCGTATCGAAGAGTTTGCCATCGTAACGGAGGACTTCACGGATTTTGACCCGATGCTTTCGCAAAAGTATAACGGTCTAGATCAAGAGATTTACACGATCAACATACAGCCGGAGCCGGTGCAGCCGGTAACGGATATTGCGGCTTACAACAAACAGGAAGGGCTTTCGCTGAGCGAGGAAGAGGTGGAGTACTTGAATAAGCTATCTGAAAGAGTTGGCAGACCGCTGACTGATTCTGAAGTATTCGGCTTCTCGCAGGTGAACTCAGAGCACTGCCGCCACAAGATCTTCAACGGCAAGTTTGTGATCGATGGCGAAGAGAAGCCAAGCTCTCTGTTCAAACTGATCCGCAAAACATCAGAGACACACCCGAACGACATCGTTTCTGCTTACAAAGACAATGTGGCCTTTATCAAAGGGCCGGTGGTACAGCAATTTGCCCCGAAGCGTGCCGATGTACCTGATTATTACCAGGTAAGTGATTTTGAATCGGTTATTTCGATTAAAGCAGAAACACACAACTTCCCGACCACAGTAGAGCCTTTCAACGGTGCTGCAACAGGTTCTGGTGGTGAGATTCGTGACCGCCTGGCTGGTGGACAGGGTGCCCTGCCGCTGGCTGGTACTGCCGTGTACATGACCGCTTTGTCGCGACTGGAGAAAGACCGTCCGTGGGAACAAGCGACGCAGGAAAGACAGTGGCTCTACCAAACGCCGATGGATATCCTGATCAAGGCTTCTAACGGAGCTACTGATTTCGGTAACAAGTTCGGACAGCCGCTGATCACTGGTTCGGTGCTGACGTTTGAGCACGACGAAAAAGCGGATCAGATCGAGGCTCCACGTAAACTGGGCTACGACAAAGTGATCATGCTGGCAGGTGGCGTTGGCTACGGCAAAGCAAGCCAAGCTCAGAAAGGACACCCGAAAACGGGCGATAAAATTGTGATCCTGGGTGGTGAGAACTACCGCATCGGTATGGGTGGTGCAGCGGTTTCTTCTGCTGACACAGGCGAGCACGGCACAGGTATAGAACTGAACGCCATCCAGCGTTCCAACCCGGAAATGCAGAAGCGTGCTGCCAATGCCATTCGTGGTATGGTGGAAAGCGAGCACAACCCGATTGTTTCGATCCACGATCACGGTGCTGGTGGCCACTTAAACTGCCTTTCTGAACTGGTGGAAGAAACCGGCGGCAAAATAGACTTGGATAAATTGCCTGTAGGCGACCCTACCCTTTCAGCCAAAGAGATCATCGGCAACGAATCGCAGGAGCGTATGGGTTTGGTGATCGGTGAAGAAGATATCGAGACCCTGCAAAAGATAGCGGAACGTGAACGTGCTCCAATGTATACCGTGGGCGACGTGACCGGTGACCACCGTTTTACCTTCGAGTCTGCCTCTACGGGCCAGAAACCGATGGATCTGGAGCTGAGCGATATGTTCGGCAGTTCGCCAAAAGTGGTGATGAACGACAAGACCGTTGCCCGGGAATACCAGGCGGTAACTTACGAACAAAACCAGCTGCATACCTACCTGGAGCAGGTGTTGCAATTGGAAGCTGTCGCCTGTAAAGATTGGCTCACGAATAAAGTAGACCGCTGCGTGGGTGGCCGCGTAGCGAAGCAGCAGTGCGCTGGCCCGCTGCAATTGCCACTGAACAACTGCGGTGTGATGGCACTGGACTTCCAGGGCAAAGAAGGTATAGCCACTTCCATTGGCCATGCCCCTATCTCAGCCCTGATCGATCCGGCAGCGGGTAGCCGCAATGCCATCGGTGAATCACTTTCCAACATCGTGTGGGCACCTTTGAAGGATGGTTTAAGGAGCGTTTCGCTTTCTGCTAACTGGATGTGGGCTTCCAAGAACGAAGGAGAAGATGCTCGTCTGTATCAAGCGGTGGAGGCCTGTTCTGATTTCGCTATTGCCCTGGGCATCAACATCCCAACCGGCAAGGACTCGCTTTCGATGAAGCAGAAGTACAAGGACGAGGATGTAATTGCGCCAGGTACGGTGATCATCTCAGCAGCAGGTAACTGCAGCAACGTGCGCCAGGTGGTAGAGCCGGTGTTGCAGCACAATGGCGGCAACATTTACTACATCAACTTGTCAAATGATGCCTTTAAGTTAGGTGGATCTTCTTTTGCGCAGGTTGTCAACAAGATCGGTAACGAAACACCAGATATCACTGATGCAGCCCTGTTCAAGAATGCGTTCAACACGTTGCAGCAGCTGATCAAAGAAGATAAGATAGCGGCGGGCCATGACATTGGCAGTGGCGGTTTGATCACGACCTTACTGGAGATGTGCTTTGCTGACAATAACCTGGGTGCTTCCATTGACCTGACCTCACTGGGCGAAGAGGACTCTATTAAAGTGCTGTTTGCTGAGAATATCGGTATCGTATTCCAGGCTTCGGCAGAGGTTGAAGAAACCTTGAAATCCAACAATGTAGCATTCTATAAAATAGGCACGAGCACATCAAGCGCTACATTGGAGCTGAAGAACGGCGAAGCAGCTTTTAGCTTCGACATCGCACAACTGCGTGACACTTGGTTCAAAACTTCCTACCTACTGGATATCAAGCAAAGTGGCCCGCATAGCGCCAGAGAGCGTTTTGAAAACTACAAAAAGCACGAACTGACCTATACCTTCCCGGCAGGATTTGACGGCAAGAAGCCAGCCATCGACAGTTCTAAGCCAAGAATCAAGGCGGCGATCATTCGGGAGAAAGGAAGTAACTCGGAGCGTGAAATGGCCAATGCTATGTACCTGGCCGGCTTCGACGTGAAGGACGTGCACATGACCGACCTGATCTCTGGAAGAGAGACCCTGGAGGATATTCGATTCATCGGTGCCGTGGGTGGCTTCTCTAACTCGGACGTGCTGGGTTCTGCCAAAGGATGGGCAGGTGCCTTTATGTACAACGAGAAAGCAAAGACTGCCATTGAGAACTTCTTCAAACGCGAAGACACGCTATCGGTAGGTATATGCAACGGCTGCCAGCTGTTTGTAGAGCTTGGTTTCATCACGATGGGGCATGATCAGAAGGCGAGAATGCTGCACAATGTGAGCCAGAAACACGAAAGTATCTTCACTTCCCTGACTATCCAGGAAAACAAATCGGTAATGCTTTCAAGCCTGGCCGGTGCTACGCTAGGGGTTTGGGTATCGCACGGCGAAGGTCGCTTTAGCTTGCCGCACACCGAGGATAAGTACCAGATCGTGTCGAAGTACGCGTACGAGACCTATCCGGCCTGCCCGAACGGCTCTGACTACAACACCGCCATGATCTGCGATGAAACAGGTCGTCACTTGGTGATGATGCCACACATCGAACGTTCGCTCCTGCAGTGGCAGTGGGCGCACTATCCGAAAGGCCGTCACGATGAGGTATCACCTTGGATGGAAGCCTTCGTGAACGCCAGAAAGTGGCTGGAAGCGAACCAATAGGTATAGCAATCCACATCATAAAAAAAGGCGCTCCGGGAATTCCCGGAGCGCCTTTTTTTATAAGCTAAACTCTACTATTTTCAGGTATAGCGGTCAGATACTGTGCAGCTGCTGCATGTAGGAGGCCCCCACAGGCACCTCATTTCCTTTGATGCATACCTGGTGGCGCTCTATCTTATCGATCTGCTTTTTAGCGACGATGTAAGAACGATGCACCCGCACAAAGCTATCGGCAGGCAATTGCTCGCTCAGTTCCTGTATGGTCATCCGCGAGAGCAGTTTTTTTCCTTCCAGCACAAAAGTGACGTAATTGCCCGCAGCCTCCAGGTATAGGATCTCGTCGTAGTGCACCTTCACCTGCTCGTAGCCGGTTTTGAGGAAGAGATAGTCCTTCACCGGAGCTGTCGTGCCGCGCAATTGCAGGAGTTCCTGTGCTTTGTTGCAGGCCTTGATAAACCGGGGCAGCGAAAATGGCTTTAGCAGGTAATCAACCGCATCCAGCTCAAAGCTGGTAACGGCGTGCTCAGAGTAAGCGGTCGTAAAGATCACCATCGGCTTTTTCTGGAGGCTCGTCACAAACTCCAGTCCAGAGATGTCCGGCATTTTAATATCCAGAAACAGCAAGTCAATCGGTTCGTTTTGCAGGAACTCCAGCGCCTGAAAGGCATCCGTAAAACAACCCACCAGCTCCAGGTAAGGCACTTTGGCAGCATGTGCCCGTACCACTTCCAGCGCCATTGGCTCGTCGTCTATTGCTATTGCTCTCATACCTGTTGCTATACCTTGTCTGCTATACCTGCTTTAAATATACTTATAATTGGAGTGTGAGGTGCACAAAGAATTCTTCCGGCGTATCGCGAATGATCAGTTCGTGTCTGTCCGAGTACAAATGCTCGAGACGCTGCTTCACATTCTTCAGGCCGATACCTGATTTGTCTTTCTCCGGATCCTGCTCCGACTTTTTCTGCTTGCTATTGTATACGTCAAAGTACAGCTTATCCTTATCGGTATGCAAGGTTATCCTGATCCAGGATTTGTGCTTCAGGCTAATCCCATGTTTAAAGGCGTTCTCGATGAAAGGAATGAGCAGCATAGGGGCAATGTACTTATCTCCTACCACCTCTTCTATCTTGGTCTCGATTGAGATGTTTGGTGAGGCCGAGGTGCGCAGCAGCTGCAGGTCAATGTAATTGCGCATGTACTCGATTTCGCGGGAGAGCAGGATTTTTTGCTGGTGATTCTCGTGCAGCATAAAGCGCATCATGTCACCCAACATCTGTATACCTTGCGCGGTGCGTTCGCTGTTCTCCTGCAATGCTGTACCATAGAGCGTGTTCAGGGCATTGAACAAGAAGTGCGGGTTGATTTGGGAGCGCAGGAAATCGAGGTTGGCACTCGTCGATCCCAGCTCCTTCTTGAGTACAAATACTTCCTCTCTCCCCTTCATCTGGCGCTTAAACAGAAACCAGACAAAAGGCACTGTCACCACCAGTTGGAACAGGGAGTTGAAAAAGCTCAGGCCAAAAGCGTGGTCTTCGTCATGAAAGAACATCAGCAGCAAAAATGCAACCGGCAAATAGGCCAGTATGACTACCAGTAGTGATACGAGGAGGTATTTCCTGAAAGGACGTTCTGACTTGAGCGCATTCGGGATCAGATAATAGAAAGCACCGCAATATAGCAGCAAGGCGCTAAGCGATACGATCGCCAGGGTCAGCGTGAACTCCATCTCTAAATTGAAAACCATCAGTAAAAACACACTGATCATCCAGATGATAAAGGCCGTTAGCGTATCACGGTTGATGATCCGGTACCGGGCCGAGATCGCCGTAGCGTTGGCAATCAGGTAGAGCCCACTGTACTTGATAAAGGTATAGATACTGACCAGTAGCAACAGAAACAGCGCATGACGGAAGCTATCCTGAAAGATCAGGCCATAGTCTTGCTCACCGCCATACTCCCAGGTTAACAGGTAGCTCTTGGTATAGGTGTCGAGCACGCCCGCCACGAAGGCATAGGTCAGGTATAGCCCAAGCAGCAGCAGGGAATAAAGTGCCACGCGTTCCTTCTGCATCAGCTTGGGTATGATCCTGAAGTTGAGGAACAGAAATGCCAGGTACAGCAAGGTATAGCGGATCAGCTGCGGCCAGAAATAGTGCTTGTAGAAGTGATATTCAATCCCTGCCCTCTCAAAAAACCATTGATTAGGTTCGTAAGAAGTAGAGAGCGAGAAGATTGAAAAAACAAAAATAGCAGTCGCCACCCAGAACTCTATTTTAGCCGTCTGGAGTGGCTTTGCGATGTGGTTGTCCAGTGTCATATCATTCATAAAACAATGATAAATTAAAGCGTTGAGTATAAACAAAAAATGTGATGAATGCGGTTAATTTTGTGACGGATGGTGCTAAAACATGGTATCCAGCATGAAATTGATCAGTTGCGCTGACTGTCGTACATAAAGGGCTTTTGTAGGCGCAGCCGGTTTCTGAATGGTCACCTTTCTGACATTGTCCATCATCTCCAGATCGATCAGCAGGTTGCGCGGGTCTATACCTGCGTGAGCCGGCTTAGCGGGAACAGTGAGTTGGATTTGCTGTTCCCCGGCATGTAACCTGTGCTTCTCCAGGTATAGCAACTCTCCTAACTGGCCGTCCTGACCAGCGGCATACACTCCTACTTCTACCAGATCTTGTACAGGTATAGCCGTTTCCCTGCCTAAGGTGTCCACCACCGACTTCTGCGCCCGGACATCCAGGGTCACGCTCCATTGTCCATCCGCTGTCGGAACTGCTACAGCCTGCTTCGTTTCCAGATTCCAGTAAGTGTTTTTTTCGAACAGGTCGACCAACAGGTACTGCAATGAATCCGGGGCGGCCGCCTGCAATTCGCGGTACAGATGCAGGGATGTGGACAGTGGGGGCTCACCTGAACCGAACTTTTGCAGCAGCTTGCACAGGGCCCGGTTCACCTGCTCCTCTCCCAGGTATTCTTTTAGGGCATACATGGCGAAAGGGCCTTTCCTGTAACGCATAAAAGGATCTGAAGCCCGTAGCAGCGGCACATCGGCCTTGGAGCGGGGTGTGAGATAAGACTGGCGCATCACCCACAGGAGCCTTTCCAGATGCTCTGCGCCGTAAGTGGCCTCTACCACTCCCAGTGCGCTGTACCAGGCCAGACTCTCGGTCAGCAGGGCCGCTCCTTCCATGTCAGCCGGCACCAGCTGATGCGCCCACCATTGGTGTGCCACTTCATGTGCCCCTACCGCAAAAACAAGGTCGATATCCCGCCAATCTTCCTCGGGGTTCAGCATGGAGAAATTCTCCGTCAGGGCAATGGTACCCGGATAGGCCGATGCCCCGCCTCCGGCCCCGGGATACTCGACCAAGCGGAGTTGGCGGTGCGGGTAAGGCCCAAAATGACGGGTATAGTATTTTAGCGACGCTTCCGCACTTTTGAACAGCCGATCCGCCTGATGGACATGCGCCGGGTGATAAAGCACCTGGATCAGGATATCCTGCCACTCGGTTTCGCGTATGGCATAGGCAGCCGAATAGAAAGTATAGAGGTTGCGTATGGGTGCGTCAGCCACATAGTAAAAGTAGCGTCTCCCTTTTTCTGTCCAGGTATACTGCAGGGCGCCGCTTGTAACGGCTGTTTGGTCTGCGGAAGTGCCTACCACCGCCTCAAAGCGGATTCGCTCCTGATCAGCGTTCTGATGCTGCACTTCTCCTTCCTGCAGTGGCTGAATAGCCGGTTTTGGAGGAAGCTGATGTGCCTGCCGGTCGCGTGCAAGATGCAATTCCCGGTTTGCCTGGTAGCCGATGGCAGGTAGCCACGCATGATTTAGAAAATAGCTGCCGTTCGCTGTCACTGCATAATCAGCACCTTTCCTGGCAAAGCCTTTGGGCATATATTGGATGTCAAAACTCAACTCCAACGAATCACCAGGTTGCAGAGCCTTTTCGAGGATGAAAATGGAATGGTGATGTTGCTGATCCTCGAGCAAAGTTATGGTCGCCCGGTCAAACTGCAAATCCCTGGTATCGACACCAAGAGCTGTGGCAATGTGTATCGTGTCAATGGCTACCCTACTTTTGTTCTGAAGGGTATAAACTCCGCTCACCCACGCCTCCCCCTGATCGGGGAAAAACTCTACGTGCAGGCTGGTGGCTGTCAGCGTTGGCTGCGGTACCCCATGATACTTTCCATAGAGCTGTTCATAAGTGGCACGTCTTGCTAGTAGCTCATCTTTTGACAGTTGCTCAGTCAGCACATCCGTCTGGTAGAACACAAAAGCACCCAGCGAAAAAATCGCCAGCAATCCGCATGCGAGTGCCAGTAACAGTGGTTTTGATGGGTGCAGCACCGCACGGCGTATTCGTTGCCCTATACCTGTTTCCCGGCCTCTCACCCAAAACCTGAGAGTAAGCAGTGCCAGTAGTAGTGCCCAGGCTACCCAGTATAGTTTAAACCAAATCCAGGATGCTAACTGCGACCCGAAACCACGCATATCCGAGTAAGACCACCCAAGGTCTGCACCGTAAATCAAAAGCTTGTTTACCACGCCCATTTCATGCGCGAATACACTGAAGAGAAAGGTGACAAACGTGATGATGTGCGCCAGGTATTTATGATTCACCAGTACATGCACGACCATTCCCAGCACCGCAACCAATAAGTAGTCTATCAATTGCAGCCCAAAGAGCATACGCAGGTATAAGCCGATCTCCAGCACTTTATACCCCTGCGATAGCTGCGTGGCTATACCTGCCAGCAGAAAAACTAGTTGCAGACTAAGCAGCATCAGCACCAAACTACTCAGCTTACTGAAGAGCAAAACCCAATTAGGCACGGGGGCCGCATCGGCTATATCACTGATCCGGGCGTCCCGCTCACGCCAGATAAGCTGCCCGGCATACACCACCATGACCGCAACTACGACCAGGCGTAACATGAACAGGTTGTAAATGGCTGTAATGCGGGCAGTCGTAGGAAGCGTCGGCACTCCGAGCGAGCCCTCCAGCCACTCCGGCAAAAGCACCAGTAGTAGCCCCGCTATACCTGACAAAGCAATCCAGCCCCAGCTTTTCATGTTTTCCCGATAGGTCTGTAGCGTGATGGCAGCCGTCTGTTGCAGCCGGGAGCGCAACCGGAAGTTCTTTTGAACCTGTGGAACGGCAATCGGTACTGCATCTGCGATCGGTGCCTCTATGGGTTTGCGCTTCATGATCCGGCTCCACCAACCTGAACTGACATGGTGTGCAAATCGAAAGCGACCGAAGGCAACGGCCATAAAGCCAAACGCTATCAGCAGCCAGAGCAACCTGTTCCAGAGCAGCCATCCATCTAGCGGCAACAGTTGGGTATTGATGTTAAGAGGTGTCTGTGTTTTCCTGAACTCAGCCACTATGGTAAAGCAAGAGAAGTCCAGCTGCTTAGCTAAATCCCATTGGCCCAGCTGGTCTGCCAGCATTTCTTTGCTTGTCAGTGCCATCATAAACAGCAGTCCGCCGCTTAGAAAACTCACCATGGCATGGCGACTCAGCAAGGCCAGCGAAAACAACATAGCCGTGGAAACAAAGGCAGCGGGAAGCGCGATCACCAGAAAGGAACTCAGGTAGGGTGAGAACTGGAATGGGCCAAAGAGCACAGGGTCTATACCTGGCACTACCAGCGCCAGCAACAGACCCAAGGGCAGCGCCAGCATGACCAGTGCGACCACGGCAAAGGCCCCCATCAGCTTACCACCCAGGTAGGCAAACTTACTGACAGGCGTTGTGTACAACAATGGATCAATTCTGGACCGCAAGTCGTGTGTCGCTGCTTCGCCGGCCACGGCTGCTATCACCAGCAGTGCCAGCAAACTGGCAATGGCTGAAATAGCCGCTATCACAACAGGTGCATTCAGGAAATAATCTCCGCTGTACACATTCTCGGTAAAGCTCAGTACCATTGCAAAAGTCAGCAGCAGAAAAATACCGAAATAGATCCAGGTGGAAATGCGGCGCAGCTGGTAGCGCAGCTCAAAACCGAACATCGCCCAGAACATCATAGCACCACCTCCTTTCCGGCTTGCACTTGTCGATTGCCTTTAAGTCCGGCCATGGTGCTGAAATAAACATCCTCCAGCGTTGCTTCCACAGGCTCAAACCCATTGCTTGGTAAACTGCTGCTGCAGACGCGCACCACAAACTTCCCAGCCTGCAATCTGGTTGAGATCACAGCATGCCCACGCTCTATTTCCGAGAGTTCTTCTTTCCAGATCACCTTGCGCCATACCTGCCCCTGCATGGCGTCTATTGCCTGCAACGGCTCTGCTTCCAGGAGTATTTCCCCTTTGTTGATAATGGCCATGTGCGTGCACAGCTCCGATACATCCTCCACAATGTGCGTCGAAAGAATGACGATGCTGTTCTCACCCAACTCACAGAGCAGGTTCAGAAATCGTACGCGCTCCGAGGGGTCCAACCCGGCAGTAGGTTCATCCACGATCAGCAATTTCGGGTTGCCAAGCAGGGCCACTGCCACACCAAAGCGCTGCCGCATGCCGCCTGAGTAGCCACCCAGCTTCTGCTTGCGGACCTCCCAAAGGTTGGTCTGCCGCAACAATTGCTGAACTACCTCAGTGCGGTCGGCACGGCTCGTGATTCCTTTTAGGATCGCGAAGTGATCGAGTAGGTGCTCGGCTGTTTCGTTGCGGTACACGCCGAACTCCTGCGGCAGATAGCCCAGCGTTTCACGCACTTTCTCTTTTTGCCGCACCACGTCGATGTCTCCGAATAAGATCTGTCCTTCGTCCGGCTCCTGCAACGTAGCCAGTATGCGCATCAGTGTGGATTTACCGGCTCCATTCGGTCCCAGCAAGCCATACATACCTGCGGGAATTGTCAAACTGGCGTTGTGCAGGGCCTGCACCCCATTCGAATAGGTTTTGGAGATGTTTCTGATCGTTAATTTCATCGTTTCTTCTGTCTGGTCTTGTTCCTTTTGCACCCGCCTAGCTGATTACCAGGCCTTTAACAGGAGTAAGATTAGAAAACAGCAAACAGGACTTCAACTAAAAGTGATGAAACTCCGAAAAGATGTGATAAACGAAGGATCGGTTTGATTTTACCCTCCAACGCGGTAGCTATTGTAGCCTGTTCATACAGTCCAACTCTGGTTTCTACTTTGAGGTATTCGTTGCCAAAGCCATAAAAAAACCGCTCCTGCCATGCAGGAGCGGTTTTACTTTCGTCTAAAAATTAGCGTTATTTCTGATGTTTACACAAGGCCAAAGTAGTTGGCCTGTTCCCTATACCTCGTCTACCCTCACCCATCGCATACCTGCTGCTTCAGCAGCCTGCACGCCGGGCACTCCGTCTTCAAACACCAGGCAATGTTCGGGTGCTACGCCCAGCTTTTCTGCCGCCAGCAAAAACGGATCTGGAAAAGGCTTTCCCTTCCCTGTGTCGCCGGCACATACCAGCGCTTCTACCAGGTGGTCGATCTGCAGCACCTCCAGCGTCTTCTGAATCATCTTCCTGGAACCCCCTGACACCACTCCGATCCTCACCTTGCCGGCATGGGCTACCAGGTGGTCTACCACAAACTGCACGGGCTTTGTCTCGGAGATGAACTCGTGGTAGAACAGCTCCGATTTTGTTCTTTCAAATGCCTCCGGGTCGAAGCTGCTCCCGTACCGCTTGTTGATCTCAACAACCACATCAGGTATAGGCAGCCCTGCAAACTCGTCTACAATGGCAGGATCAATCGTGATGCCCTGACCGGCAGCCACTTTTACGTAAGTATCTTTGTGCGCCTGCATGTTATCCGCCAGCGTACCGTCGCAGTCATACAGAAAGGCTTGGTAGTCCCCTGCTGTTAGCCTAAGCAGCTGCTCATAGAGACGCTTGTTTTGTAAGGCGAAGTTGTCTTCTGTCATGTTGTGTAGATTAAGTTTTGCCTGGTTACAGGCCTTGTTAGCGGATGGCGGCTACAAACCGGCCAACGGCTCTGCTCACAGCACCTTCTCTGGCCACCAGCCAGTTGAACAAGAGGATGCCACAGGAAGCGCATACTATACCTGCCAACACATCCAGCACGTAGTGGTGCGAGGTATAGACCGCCGCAAACCAGATACCAACCGTAATGATGGTGAAAAACACTTTAGCTACTATCCCCAGCCTGTTCTTCAAGGCATAATAAAGCACGATGAGCGGATAAGCAGAGTGCAGCGAAGGCATGGCGGCAAACACATTGGAGCCCTTGGCATAGAGCGAATGGAATACCGTTATGCCGAAAAACTCATCGAAGCGCACCAAACCGGCTGTGTTACCGGGTGTTTTGTCTATGAACTCGAAGCCATGCAGCTGCACATACCAGGGCGGTGCAGCCGGGTAGAGGTAGTAAACCACAAATCCCAGCAGGTTGACGAGCAGAAATGTGAGCGAGAAGTACACGAACTGCTGTCGGTTCCAGAAAAACAGAAAGCCGGCAAAGGCCAGCGGCACCGGTATCCAGCTGAGGTAGAAGATACCGCTCATCACATCCAGAAAGGCGTTGCTGTGCTGTTGCCAGAATTCATTTGGGCTCAGTATACCTTCGCCATTCCGGATGCCGAACACTGCTTTCTCGGCATTGTACAGGTCCCCGATGTGCACGGCGTTGAACCAGTAGTTCGGGAAGGCCTTCATGTAATCGTAAAGCACCCAGAACACGATAAAGATCGAGAAGCCGGTAATAAACTTACGGGTGATGGGCGTTGCAAAATACAGGGCGTTTGCCAGCCCCACCAGTACCAGCTGATCAGATTTGAACCCCACCAGCAGGTACGAAAGCAGCAGATAACCGATCGAAAGGGCGGCTACAACAAGGGCATTCTTCCGTGTTACTTTCGCCTTCCCCTCTGTTGCCGTAGTTGTTAAACTCATTTTATTTTTTGTCAAAATCAGAACCGAAAATCTTGTCCCAGAGAGAAGAACTCACCCCGTAGCCTTTTGTAGCATCGGAGTAATGATGCAGCATATGGTGCTTTTTCAGCTTCTTCCAGAATTCGCCTTTAAAGTTGAAGTGGTGCAGGGCATAATGCGAAATATCATAGAACAGGTAGCCCAGCAGAAAGGCTGCAAAAAAAGCATACAGCTCTCCGCCTGACAACACCAGTGCAAACAAAAAATACAGCGCAGTGGCCATGGGAATGCTGGCAGACGGCGGCATCACCAGCCGCCTGGCATCGTTTGGATAGTCGTGGTGCACGCCATGGAAGATGAAGTGCAGGCGCAGGGCCCACTTCGCCTTCGGCACATAATGGAACACGAAGCGATGCAGCACATACTCGGTCAGCGTCCAGACAAACAGGCCAAGTGCGGCATAGCCTACAAAGGCAAGCACAGGCAGTTGCTCCCCGTATAGCGCCAGCCAGCTCAGGAAGAGGATGACAGGTACGTAAATGTAAAGCGGCACCGTCCAGTGCACTTTGGACAGGGCTTCCATCCAATCATATCTGAACATCCTGACAGACTCCTGCGAGTTAGACACGAAATTCTTTTTCATCTGTAAACTAAGGTTTAAAACGTCCTGTTACTGCCTTTCCGGTAGCGGCATCGCGGCCGCTCAGCTCAACATACAACACATTGGGCACCCAAAATGTACCGCCTTCGATTCGCACAAACACGCGGTCCAGTATAGCTTCTTTCTTGTTTATGGTGGTATAGACACGGTACTTGCCATCCCCTGCCTTGCGCAGGTATAGGGCGAGTTTGCCATAACTCACGAACTTCACCTCATAGTGGTCTTTGCCCAGTTTTTTGGTGTTCAGACCGTAGGCAAATTTGCGCTGAATGTAATTCAGCTCTTTCTGCTCTCCCCCATCCGCATACCGGATCCAGAACGGGTGAATCGGCTCCGTTTCGTTCAGCCCTCCCTGCGCCGTCCGGTTAAGCTCGTACACCACCGTGTTGGCATTCGGGTCGCGCTGCACGTAAAACAGCAGCTCTTTGATGCCCTTCGGCACCGGCAGTGTGTCGGCTTTTGCTTCGGCTATACCTGCCAGACTGTTGCCGCTGGCACTGCCTATACCTGCGTAAAGCAGCAGGAGTGCCAGGTAAAATATTTTTCTCAAGTTGTTAAGCTTCTTCTTAGCGTGTTGCCATCTCCTTCTGCTCCATGGCTTTTTTGGAGTCCATCAGCCTGTTATAAGCCGTTATGTTCGTCATCACCGCCATCACGGTGATAGGTAGCGTAAACACCGACATAGTCTCGAACACATGGAACGGGATGCCCGGCACGTATACCTTGTAATCGGCCCCCACAAAGTAGTAGGTAACACCACAGGCGATGGCTGACACCCCGATCAGCACGACCCGCTCCGGTCGCTGCATCAGACCGCCCTTGCACTCCACACCAAGCCCCTCGGCGCGGGCACGGGTATAGCTCACCATCATCGAGCCGATTAGGGCGATGAAGGCAAAGAGTGAGCTGAGCAGGTAGTGATGCGAAATCAGGTAATAGCAGATGCCCATGAACATGATCATTTCGCTGTAGCGGTCGAGCACCGAGTCGTACATAGCGCCGAAAGTAGACTTCATATTGCCCAGCCTGGCTACCTGCCCGTCCAGCATGTCGAACACGCCGGCAAACAGTACCAGCGCTCCGGCCCAGCCCACGTATTCGAGCTCACCTCTGTTGCTGGTTTCGCCACCCCAGATAAAAATGGCCGCAACCCCGATGTTCAGTATAAGCCCGGTGGTGGTAACAGCGTTGGGTGTGAACCCCAGCCTGATCAGAAGTCGCACAAAAGGGTTGATCACCGTGTAGATTCCCTGCTGCAACGCGTCGCGCACTGATTTCATGTCCATACTTCTATGTTGTAAGTATTAAAAATCAAACTTAAACCTGCCCCTTATACCTATATCGGACACATTTGGATGATCCAGGTAGGTCAGACGCTTCACTACGTCAATTCTGAAGAAGTTAAAAATGTTACCTATACCTACGCTCGCCTCCATATAAGGCTTGTTTTCAAGAGTATACGTGAGTGGCAAACCATTGGCATCTGTCGGGAAGCGCAGCAGATCCGGGTTTTCGTGAGGCATGTTTTCTTCGCGCACTTTGCCATACAACGCCTTGAAAGTGACAAACTCCCGCAGCTTCGTTTTCTTGATCAAAGGAAGCTTATTGAAGATGAAGCCGTTGAAACCGTGGTCGATGTGCACGCTGGCATACTGGTCGCTCACAAATTCCAGGAAGTTCATCAGGTTGTAAGACTGCAGCTGGTAAGAATAGCTCTGGTTGGCACGGTGAATCGACAGCAGCGGGAACGGCACCTGCCCGAAAATGTAACCGCCTTCCGTTACCACATCCGAATAGCCCAGCTGCGACAGGTAGAAGCGCTTGCTCACATTCAGGGCTACCTTCTGGTACTCAAACTGTCCCCCGAACGTACCTTTCAGACCGGCAGCCGCCCGCAGCGTAAACACCGGGTGCCGGTTAGCGACCGGTGTGCGGTAGATCTTACCTTGCAAAAACTGCTCGTTCGGAGCCCAGCGCAGTTCAAGCGAAGCCTCCGTGGTGGTGAGGTGTTGGAGTGGCAGCGATTCGTCCTCACCGGTGGCATCGCCTACCGGGATGTATTGCAGTGAGCCGGCCGGGGACTGTCTCCAGTTCCGGAAGCCGATGCGGTACGACATGTGGTTTTCGAACTCCCGCAGGTAATCGATGTTGTAGGTCTCGTTGTAGAGCCACTTGTCGTTTTCGCCACGCTTAAAGGAAAGCAGGAAATTGTCTTCCTGCACAAACTGCAGTTCCTGACCCGGTATGTTGGTGTCTTTCTGGTAACTCACCCGGATGGCACGCACCGGAAACTCCCAGATGGAGCGGTCGGTGAGCGAGTAGGTGCCGCCGAGGTAGTATTTCCACTTCTCGTCTTTGAAACCGTAAGCGGTGTAAGTCTCCAGCATCACTTTTTTGCTGAAGTTGTTTGTTGTACGTCCACCAAAGCGCAGACGGAAACCCTCCACCGGGTTGAAGCTGTAGAACGTATTGATCGGGCCTATCTCGATCTTGGAACCTGCCCGCTTATACCCCGCGATCAGGGCGGTGCCCCAGTCCATGGTGCGCCTGAAAGATTTCATGTTCACCAGGCTGTCGATGTTGGTATAGGTATTCACCTCCACGGCAGAAAGTGAGTCGTGCCGGCTGGCCTGCCAGAAGTCCTCCCCCTGCTGGACTGTTTGCTGTGCCCTTACTATAGCCTCACCCTCGTAGCGTGAGGCTGGCTGTGCTTCATTTATCTTGTAGTCCCTGAAGGAAACCACGCGCTCCCCATAAAAGCCCATGTCGCTGTTCTGCGTCAGGCCGAAGTCGGCTTTAAGACCGCTTTTGCTCAGGTGATAACGGCCGTCCGGGTTCTTCTCAAAGTCCAGCTTGATCTTCAGGTCGCGCACCCAGTTGATGCTTACGCCCTTGCTCACCTCCATGTCCACACTCTGCACGGCGTAGGTGCCGTCAAGCGTCACGTACAGGCTGCCGGTGAACATAAAGGCTGATGGGTTACGCGGCTCAAACTGCAGTCTGGCCAGTTGCTGACCACCCTCGGCTGTCACCGTGTCTTTCAGGTAGAACTTGTAGAACGTAGGCGCCATGTCGGCGATCGGGCTCAGGAACTGGTTTGTCAGGATGGTGATGTTGTTGTCGTAGATGTCCACGTCCTGGTACATGTGCTGCATGTAGGCCATGATGCCCTGGTTGTCGACAAACTCCCCGAAGTCTACTTTCTTCTCGGCCTTTACCACGGTCTTGCGCGTCTGCGGCGACTTGCGGTAATACTGCTCCGTCAGCTCCTCCTGTATGAAGAAAGGCAGGATCGCTCTGCCGGCGAGCACGGTAGTGTCAATGTTGTTGGTAATGAAGTCGTACTTGCGCAGCAGAAGATTGCGCTTCAGTTTTTCCGGTGTGTTCACCAGCGACATCTGCGTTTTCTCGTACTGTTCATACTGCACGTAGTCGTAGCTTTCCGGCCTGTTCTTGGCTTTGTTGTCCACGATCAGCCTGATCAGGTCAACCGCCGGGTTATCCTTATTGCTATACTTTACCTTGCGCTTTTTACCTACCACCACTACTTCGTTCAGCACTTTGGCGTCGGTTTGCAGTCTCACGTGCAGCGTCTGCTCCTGCCCAGGCGTCACGGCCATGGTGGTGGTCTGGTATCCCAGGTATGAGAATTGTATTTTATTAACGATCTGGTTTGTCCGGATCTGGAAGTTTCCCTCGTAGTCGGTGCTGGTACCAGTGCTGGTGCCAGGTATAAAAACAGAAACGCCGATGAGCGCCTCGTTGGTGGCAGCGTCTTTTACGGTGCCTTTAATTGTGGTGAGGCCCTGGGCCATCACTGGTGTGGCCTGTACTCCAGCCGCCATGAGCAGCATGAAGCAAATCAGCCGGTATAGGTATACGCTATACATATTCTTATTTGAATACATATCGTTTTTGAAAAATGTAATTGTAGAAAAAGCCAACAAGCAGAGAGGTGATAATTTTGGAATAGAGGTAAGGCAGACCACCATAGTGTGTAATCACATACACCCCTGATGCGTTGAGTACCAGGCTCCCCTTCCAGATGATCAGATACTTAGCTGCCTGGGACGGCACAGTTTTATGTGAAGCCTGGAACACCCAGTTCCGGCCGAGTGCAAAATGTGTTATGCCCCCTGAAATAGTGCCTATTACGGTGCCTGCCACATACCAAATGCCGAGCAGTTCCACCACCAGCACTGTGACCAGAAAGTCGACAGCGGAAGCTACCAGAGAAGCAGCCTGCGCCTTCAGAAAGGTAAACATTTAGAATAGCTTCAGGTAAAGCAATATTTGTAAAACAATATTTGCGTAAACACCCGCTACTACGTCGTCCAGCATCACGCCTAATCCTCCCCTCACTTTCTCCAGCTTTCGGATATAAAGCGGCTTCACAATATCGAAGAAGCGAAACAACACCAGCCCGGCCAGCAGGGTGCTGAGCGACACAGGTATAAACAGCATGGTGATCAGCATGCCTGCCACTTCGTCTATCACTACTTTCTTATCATCTTTGCCCCAGTGCGGCTCCACTTCGTTGGCCGACCAAACGCCCAGAACCGTGAGCAGCAGGGTGATGACAGGAAGCCAGATAACAAGCTGGCTTCCACCTGCCTGCGGCAGCGCATACAGGCACAGGCAGGCCGCCACAGCAGCTACTGTACCGCCCCCCTTGCCTATGTAGCCGATGCCCAGGCTGGTGGAAACCAATTTGTGTAATTTCAGCATATATTCAGCTTACAGCGACTCTTCTACCATGTCTTCGTAGTAGTCCAGGCCCAGGTGCGTGATCAGGTCTTCGCCCATGATGTGGCGCAGGGTATTCTGCAGCTTGATCAGTTGCTTGAAGATGTCATGCTCCGGACGCAGGCCTTCCGCTGTCTGCGGCGACTTGTAGTAGAACGACAGCCACTCCTGTATGCCACTCATACCTGAGCGCTGTGCCAGGTCGGTGAACAGGGCAAGGTCAAGCACGATCGGTGCAGCCAGAATTGAGTCGCGGCACAGGAAGTTGATCTTGATCTGCATCTTGTAACCCAGCCAGCCAAAGATGTCGATGTTGTCCCAGCTCTCTTTGTTGTCGCCGTGAGGAGGGTAATAGTTGATGCGTACCTTGTGGTAAAGATCACCGTACAGCTCCGGGTTGTCCTCCGGGTGCAGAATGTCTTCCAGCACGCCCAGTTTCGACACTTCCTTTGTCTTGAAGTTATCCGGATCGTCCAGTACAAGACCGTCGCGGTTACCCAGGATGTTAGAAGAGAACCAGCCGTTGATGCCCAGCGCTCTGGCCTGCAGACCTGGCGCTACGATGGTTTTCATCAGCGTCTGACCTGTCTTGAAGTCTTTGCCGGAAATGGCTACTCCTTTTTCTTTTGCCAGCTCAAGAAGCGCCGGAATGTCTACTGTCAGGTTAGGGGCACCGTTTGCATAAGGCACACCCATTTTAATCGCCGCGTAAGCGTAGATCATGCTTGGCGCAATGCGCGGGTCGTTGTTGCGCAGGCCTTCCTCAAAAGCAGCTACTGTTTCGTGCACGTCGCTTATTTCAGTGTATACCTCCGTAGAGCCACACCACACGATCACCAGGCGGTCGCAGCCGTTTTCCTCTTTGAAGGTACGCATGTCGTCCATCAGCGCCTCGGCCAGTTCGTATTTGGTAGCAGCCTCTTTTACGTTGGTGCCATCCAGGTTTTTAGCATAAGCTTTATCAAACACAGCTTTCATCGGCTTAATGGCCTCCAGCTCCGGCTTGATCGAGTGCAGCAGCATCGGCTCCAGCACTTTCGCGTTTACGGCCGCCTCAAACACGTTGTCTTCATACACGTCCCAGCCACCAAAAACGATGTCGTTCAGGTTTGCCAGTGGCACAAAGTCCTTGATCAGTGGGTTGCGGTTGTCTGTACGCTTACCCAGGCGGATGTTGCCCATCTGAGAAAGTGAACCTACAGGCTGCGAGAAACCTTTTCTGATCGCCTCTACTCCTGCAATAAATGTGGTGGCAACTGCTCCCAGTCCCGGAAGCAGGATACCCAAGCGCCCTTCGGCTGGTTTTACTTGATATTCCATCTTATTCACTTAAAGTCTAAAACTGTTTTAAATCAATACTTATAGCCAATTGTTTTCTTTATACCATTTTAATGTGTGTGCCAGCCCTTTCTCCAGGTCGTACTCCGGCACGAACCCCAGGTCCTGCCGGATCCGGTCGATGCTGCAGTTCCAGTTCTCGGCGGCCAGCTCGTTGAGCTTCTCTTTGTTCAGGGCCGGCATTTTGCTGCTGGTCGAGTAGGCTGCCTCCAGTAGCCGGGCCATCACATTCACCACCCCCATCGGCACGTGAAAGCGTATGGCCTTCCTGCCCAGAATGCGCTTGGTAATAGTAGCCAGGGCGTAACGGTCGTAGCTGTTGCCATCAGACACATTGTAGCAGGCATGGTGTATTTCTGCGCCCAGCGCCTGCATCACCGCCCTTGCCAGGTCTTTTACATACACAAAGCTCAGCCACTGCGGCTTGTTGCTGATGTAGGGCTCCAGTCCCAGGTTCAGGGTCTTGAGAACGATGAAAATATCTTTCTCCCGTGGACCATACACCGCCGTCGGACGCAGCACGACCAAGGGCAGATCCTTTAGCTCCGCCAGGTACTGTTCGGCCAGGAGCTTGCTTTTGCCGTAGGCCGTTACCGGCTGTGCCTTGCTCTGCTCATGTATAGGCGTTGTGTCGCTGTATACCACCGGGCCCAGCGCCGCCAGACTGCTGATGAAGACAAACTTCTTCAGTGGTATATCGGCCTCCGTAGCTGCCAAAGCCAGCTTTTGGGTATAGCCAGCGTTTACGTTGTTATACTCCTGCTCGCTTTTGGCCTTGGTGATGCCCGCCGCATGGATGATGTAGTGGTACTGCTTCTCTTCCAGCTCCTTTACCAGTGCTGCGGAGTCGTTAAAGTGAAGGGAAGTGTAGTGGATGTCAAAAGCCTGCAAGTGCGCTACCTCGCTGGAAGGGCGTACGGCGGCGTATACCTCCAGCCCTGCCTGCACGGCAGCCTCCACCAGGTGGTGCCCCACAAAGCCGCTTGCTCCCGTAATCAGTACACGCTCCTTCATATCGCCTTCTCGTAGATCCTGTATTTTTTATAAGGTGTAGCACCCATTTTCAGCAGCCCCTGGTTCATCAGCACGTTATTCTCCAGTATCCAGGAGGCCTCAGCTGAATGCATCTTCTTTTCCCGGTGCTTCTGCATGGCAGCGCCGTAAAAACAGGCCTCTATCCCCATTTTTCGATACCCTTCCACCACGCCCAGCGCAATGATCCGCACGGCCGTTATCTTTTTGCGCAACAGCAGTAACTTAAAAATACCGGTTGGCAGCAAACGTCCTCTTCTGATCTTTTTGAGGATTTGGTTGATGTCAGGTATAGCCAGCGAAAAGCCTATCACTTTCCCGTTATGCTCGGCAATCAGACAGAAGTCCGGGTCCACGATCAGCTTCAGGTCTTTGGCCATGTAGTCAAACTCCTTTGGTGTCATCGGCACGAAGCCCAGGTTCTTGTCCCAGGCTGAGTTGTAGATCTCACGCAGGCTCTCTGCTTCCTGCTTATAGTTTTTTAGGTTGATCGGCCGGATGATAATGCCTTTCTGTGCCAAACGCTCCTGTAGAGCTGTTGCCATGCGGGCAGCTTTGTCGTTGTAGCCTTCTGACAGGAACTGGTAAGCCAGTAAATCCACCTTTTTCTGGAAGCCCAGCTTCTCCAGCAGCTGTATGTAATAGCTGTAATTATAGGGCATCATGGCCACAGGCGAGCTTTCAAAACCCTCCACCAGCAAGCCGCAGGTTTCATTTGTAGAGAAGTTCACCGGGCCGATCATGGTGGTCACCTGCTTTGCCAGCAGCCATTGCTGTGCCTTCTGAATGAGCATACTGGCTACCTCTCCGTCATTCACGCAGTCGAAAAATCCGAAAAATCCGTCCCGGCTATTGTTGAAGGCGTTGTGGTTGTTGTTGAGTATAGCCGCAATCCGCCCGACGAGCTTGTCTCCGTCGTAGGCCAGGTATAGCTGTACTTCGGAGTGGTCGTGAAACGGGTGTTTGCCTGGCGTTAACAGATCCTTTTGCGCCATATAAAGCTCCGGCACATAATGCGGATCGTCTTTATACAGGGCATGCGGAAAGTCAATGAAGGCTTTCAACTGCTGCTTGGTATCAACAGGCAGTACTCTCTTCATAAGATGTATTTCGGGAGTTGATGCCGAGCAGTTTAAATGCATCAGCAATTTTAGTAACCGCCTCTTCGATCTGGTCAAAGGTATGCGTAGCCATAATGGAGAGGCGCAGCAGGGTAGAATCAGCAGGAACTGCCGGCGCTACCACCGGATTCACAAAAATACCGTTGTCCTGCAGCAGTTTCGTCACCATAAAAGTCTGGTAATTGTCCCGCACATAGACCGGAATGATCGGCGTTTCCGTTGGGCCCAGTTCCAGGCCAGCGGCCGTCAGGAGTTCTATCGCATAGTTGGTGTTAAGCCAAAGCTGCTCACGGCGCTCCGGCTCCGACTGAATGATGTCTAGGGCGGCGATGGTACTGGCCACGGAGGCTGGCGACATGCTCGCACTGAAAATGAGCGAACGTGCATGGTGCTTCAGGTACTGAATGGTATCGTAGTCGCTTGCAATGAAACCACCCAGCGAGGCAAGTGACTTGCTGAAGGTACCCATGATCAGGTCCACCTGGTCGGTAAGCCCGAAGTGTGAGGCCGTACCGGCCCCCTGCTCGCCAATCACACCCAGTCCGTGGGCATCATCTACCATAATGCTGCCGCCGTAGCGCTCAGCCAGGGCTACCAGTTCCGGTAGTTTCACAATGTCACCTTCCATGCTGAACACGCCATCCACCACGATCAGCTTGATCGCGTCCGCAGGCAGACGGCTTAACTTGCTCTCCAGGTCCAGCATGTCGTTGTGCCTGTATTTGATCACCTTGGAAAAGGAAAGCCTGCTTCCGTCAATGATGGAGGCATGGTTGTACTCATCGAGAATGATGTAGTCGTTGCGGCCGGTGAGGCTGGAGATCACGCCCAGGTTGACCTGGAAGCCGGTGCTGAACACCAGTGCGGCGTCCTTGCCCACATACTCGGCCAGTCTGCGCTCCAGCTCCTGGTGAATGTCCAGCGTGCCGTTCAGAAAACGGGAACCTGCACAGCCACTGCCGTACTGCTCTATTGCCTTTATCGCCGCTTCCTTTACCTTCGGATGGTTTGTAAGACCCAAATAAGCATTCGACCCAAACATCAGCACCTTCTGGCCATTTATGATCACTTCCGTATCCTGAGCAGACTCTATTGATCTGAAATAAGGATAGGCTCCCTGCGCCATCGCCCTTTCAGCTGCATGGTGCGCAGCACTCTTCTCACGGGCGAGGATTTTCTCACGAAGTATATTGCCCATCTACAACACGTTAATTGTTATCTGTATTTATTTAACTGGCATGAACACCAGCACGTTTTCAGCCGGCTTAAAACTGCGTGTTGCAATTTACACAGTTCTCTTGGTTCATAAATTATAGAACTACTTATACCTACTAATACTACTATTTATTGTCAATAATTCCTTAAATTTTATGGATTATTTTTGGAAATTGCTTTAATCAGACTGAAAATTTAGGTTTTCAATCCGCGCATTAAAATATTATTGATGATATCCATCCTGCCTTCCAGCGCGGCAAAGTTATTTTCGACTAGCAAGCCTACTTCAAGTCCCCGAAAGGCGCAAACCATGGCAAATGCGATCGCATCTATATCATGTGCCGCATACTGGGCAAACTCTTTCCGCTCAAGGCCAAACCGGAGGATATTCCGAACCAAACTTATTTCTCTCAGTTCGTATCGCCTGTGCAGATCCCTAAGGCGCGGAATATTGGCTTCTATGTCCCCTTTTATTACAGTGTAAAGGTTCGCTTTCTTTTTGAGGATGTTGAACCGGGTAAGACACAGAGTCCTCAGTTTGTCTTCAGCCGTCTGGGCTTTGTTCACCTCCTCCTGCAGCGTCCGGAAAACCTCGTCCATCTCGCGTGTGAGGACCGCATCAAAGATATCGTCCTTGCTTTTATAGTAATAATAAAGTGTACTCTTTCCTTTTCCGGCGGCTTTGGCTATGTCCTCCATAGTGGTCTTGGCCCAGCCAAAGTGCCTGAACAGTTTTTGGGCTTCGTCCAGAATCTCCTTTCTTACAAGCTCATCCTTCTCGTTCATACACGTTAGACCAAAATCGTTTTTCGGTCCAAAGGTAAAAGAAAGTTAAACATTAATCTAATTTTCCCAGACCATTTTTTTTACGTCTGTCACTAAACGACTTCTCTATAACTACCCCTTGAAAGCAAATGACCGCTCCAGGTATAACTGGAGCGGTCTGATCAAACTAAACCTACTATATGCAGGCTACAAAGCCCATTCTCAGAGCCAGTGCGGCGTATAGTCTCGTTTCAGCCAGACAAGTTCTTTGTCCGGCGTATTTTCATCCTCGGTTCTACGATGGTGCTCCATGCTCCCGGATCAGTGTGTGTGCAATTTTTTAGGGATCTGGGTGCTGGGCCCCTCATACCTGATAAAGATATGGATCCAAAGCGATCGGGACAGTCGGAAGATAATCGGCAGCAAACCCACTACGGTTATTCCGACCAGGGCCATCATCATGGGGATAGTTACCTCCACTCCTGCCTGGTACATCACAAAAAGAAACACCAGAAAAATAGCCACGTTGAATGCGAAGCTCACATACATGGCCCCATAGTAATAGCCCGGCTCCGGCTCAAAAACCTGACCGCAGCAGGGGCAGTTCGCGTGCATGTCTGCAAACCTGGGGCTATACAGGGTTCCTTCCGGAAACATGTTCCCCTCCCGGCAGCGCGGGCATTTTGCGGTAGCGACACTGTATAAAAATGACTTTTTCTCGCTCATGACGTTCTGTATCCTAATAACTAAGCAAATTTAGCTCTTTAGTATGCTGTTGAATCGGCACAAAAACGACGAAATGCTGTACTTTTATGCTGAACACTCAGCACTCAATCAAAGGATTCATCTGAGGGCATAGAACAAAAACTGCCATGGCAAAAGAACATCTTCCCATTTACCAGATACAGGATTTTGAAGCCCAGTCCCGCAAAGACAGGTACTTCTACATCAGTTCTTTTTCCGCCCACCTGCAGGAGCACCTGTTCATCCGCAAACCTCACAAACACGACTTTTACATTATCCTGTTTATCACGCAGGGCCAGGGCACTCATACCATCGACTTCAAGACCTATGACGTGCAGCCCGGCAACGTGTTCTTCCTGACACCCGGACAGGTGCACAGTTGGGAGCTCTCGAGTGATGCCGATGGCCTGATCATCTTCTTTTCGCAGGAGTTTTATGCAAAGGAGTACCCGCACAGAATGCCGTTCGAGTTTCCGTTTTTCAATGCCTTGCTCTACAATCCGGTGCTCCGGATCAGCCAGGCGCATGAAAATACCCTGATGCCCATTCTGCAACTGCTGCAGCAGGAATACAGGCAGAACGGGTTGATGCGAGATGTAGCCCTTAGCAGGTACCTGGACATACTGCTGATCGAGCTGACCCGTATTTTCAGACCGGGTGAGGCTGTGAAAGGGACTTTTGCGAAAGACCTTGCCCTGCTGCAGCAGCTGGAGCGACTCATCGACCTGCACTACAAGGAGCAACAGCCTGTGTCTTTTTATGCAGAACACCTGCATGTGACGCCCAAGCACCTGAACGACGTCTGCCGCAATGCCCTGAACAAAACTACCAAAGAGCTGATACAGGACAGAACATTGCTGGAGGCGCAGCGGCTCTTGGTACATGCTGACCTCACGAGTTCTCAAATCGCTGCGGAGCTCGGTTATTTTGACAATACCTATTTCTTCCGCTTTTTCAAAAAGCACATAGGCTGCACCCCGGAGCAATTCAGGGCTTCGAACAAGTAAGGACTATACCTTAAGACAGCGCCTGCGGCGAGGGTCCACCGGCAGGTTTGGAACGATCGGCAGGAAGCGGTACGTACTCCAGGTTGTCAGTGGGAGGCAGCAGGATGCGTCCTTCTTTCCAGTCTGCTTTTGCCTGCTCTATCCGCTCCTTGCGCGAGGACACAAAATTCCACCAGATATAGCGTTCGCCCACTGGCTCTCCGCCAAGCAGCATCAAAGTAGTAGGCTCCTTGGCCACGATCATAGGGTCTGCCCCTTTGTTAAAGACCAGCATTTGCCCTACGGTATAAGTTTTGTGGGAGACTTCTATACTGCCTTTGGCCACATAAACGCCCCTTTCCGAGTGCTCTTTTGGCAAACCAAAGCGTGCGTCCTTTTCCAGCACGACATGCAGGTAAAACAGGGGTGAATGGGTTTTCACGCCATTGCGCAGCCCGTAAGCGTCGCCGGCAATCAGGCGCATCCACACGCCGGTTTCTGTAAAAATGGGGAGTTGTTCGGGTTTGTAGTTCTCAAACGAAGGGGCGGACTCTTCATCCTTTTCAGGCAGGGCTACCCAGGTCTGAATCATTTCGAGCTCACCCCCTGCGAGGGTAGCGGGGTCTTCGAAGCGTTCGGAGTGCGCAATGCCGCTACCTGCTGTCATCCAGTTTACCTCTCCCGGCCTGATGATCTGCTCCACACCCAGGCTGTCGCGGTGGGTCACCTGCCCGCCAAACAAATAGCTGACAGTGGAAAGGCCTATGTGCGGATGTGGCAGCACATCCATGTCGTGACTGATGGACGGCTGCAGGTCTACAGGTCCGGCATGGTCCATGAAGATAAAGGGGCCGACCATGCGGCGCAGCCGAAATGGCAGAATACGCCGCACGTCCATTCCGGGAGCGAGCGAGGCTTTGCGTGCTTCAATGACAAGATCCAGCATTTGTGTGTATTTAATGTAATCCTATACCTGGTATGAAACGCTCGCCTCTGCACGATGGCCCTGCACAGGCCGCGGCCATACCTCATTACTGAGGTATACGCTGAAAGTTGTGCCCACGCCCACTTCCTTTTTTACTTCTATCCTACCTTCATCAGGCAAAGAAATGACGTTTCAGGTATGGCCATCATTTCTTTGTCTGATGGAAGCGCACTATAAATCTTGAACCCACTCCTTCCTCACTTTCCACTGAAATACTGTCGCCGGAGTTGTCGAGAATGCGCTTCACCAGGTATAGTCCTATACCTGAACCCTCCACATGGTCATGTGCTCGCTTAAACAAAGAGAAAATCTTACCGATCTGACTCGGGGCCAGGCCCAGGCCGTTATCCTGTACCGAGAGTTCGTACACCCCACTTTCGGTTATGGTTGTACTGATTTTGACCATCGGATTTCGATCAGGGTTCGAATACTTGATGGCATTGGAGACCAAGTTGAATAGAATACTCCGAAGGTTTTTGCGGGAGTAGCGCAGGGTCTCAAAGTCCATACCCTTGCACTGTACAACTGCTCCAGTATGTTCGATGTAAGGCTGCAGGCTGATCTTGATGTCTTCCAGCATATCCCGAATCTGCACGTCTTCCGGTGCCTCGTGCTCGTGCTTCAGTTTTGTCACGTCAGACAGGTCTGCGATCACGTTTTTGAGCGTGCCGAGTGCGCCATTCATGTGTTTTAACAGCACCTCATGTTTTTGTAAGTCCTCTCCCAGGTCTTCCTCCAGCGCCTGCAGCAGGCCTTCGAGGTTGGTGATCGGCGCTTTCAGGTCATGGGAGGCCGCGTACACAAAATTATCAAGCTCGTTGTTGATCTTGATCAGCTCACTATTCTTGTGCATCAGCTCCTCGTTGCGGCGGCGTTCTGTCAGGTCCCGGGTTACTTTGGAGTAACCCAGCAGCCGCTTTTTGCCGTTGTAAATAGGCGTTATCACCACATTCGCCCAAAAAGCTGTGCCGTCTTTGCGAATGCGCCAGCCCTCGTCTTCAAAGCGACCCACCTCTTGCGCCTTCCTGAGTTCATACTGCGGAAAGCCTTTTGAGATAGATTCCCGATCATAGAAAGTAGAAAAATGACGACCGATGATCTCTCCTGATTTGTAGCCCTTGATACGTTCGGCCCCTTCGTTCCACCTCATCACGATCCCTTCCGGGTTAAGCATCAGAATGGCATAGTCCTTTACACCATCGATCAGCAAGCGGCTTTTTTCTTCACTCTCCCGCAGCTCTTCATTCACTCGGAAAAGCTGTTGCTCCATCTGAAGCTTTTCAGTCAGGTCGCGGGTTATTTTCGAAAAGCCGATCAGATCTTTCTTTTCATTGAAAATAGCAGTGATTACCGTGTTTGCCCAGAAGACGGAACCGTCTTTCCTGTAGCGCCAGCCGGTGTCCTCAAATCTGCCGTGCTCTTTTGCCTGTCTGAGTTCATAATCCGGAAACCCTTCCTCTACCTGCTCCTGGCTGTAGAACCTGGAAAAATACTTTCCGATGATCTCGTTCGCTTCATAGCCATTCATGCGGCGGGCGCCATGATTCCAGGTAGCCACATTGCCCCCCGGGTCCAGCATGAAGATGGCATAGTCTGTCACCCCTTCTATGAGCAAACGAAAGCGTTCTTCGCTCTCCTTCAACTCCTCAAAGGCGCGGTACAGATCATCTTCAGCCTTTTTGCGCTCCGACAGGTCGCGGGTGACCTTAGAGAAGGCAATCAGCTGCTGGTCTTTGTCATACACAGGTGTGATGACCACATTCGCCCAAAAGACGGAACCGTCCTTTTTCACGCGCCAGCCTTCCTCTGTGTACTTGCCCTCCGCGATGGCTTTGCTCAGTTCCTCTGCCGGGTGGTTTTCGTCAATATCCTTTTTCGTGTAAAAGATCGAAAAATGCTTCCCGATGATTTCTTCAGCATCATAACCTTTTATCTGCTTCGCCCCGGTATTCCAGGTGCTGATGTAGCCTTCCGGATTGAGCAGAAAAATCGCATAGTCTGTTATGCTGTCGATCAGAATCCGGTACTGCTCCTCACCGCCGGTATCTATACCTGCTGCGGCAGCAGTAACTGGTTTTAAGTTTATGTCCATTAAAAAAAGCTGCTTAGGTAAGGTGAGTAGGTATGGGAGTCTTCAGCCTTTTTAGGTTAAAATTGCTGGTATTCAGGCAATATATGAAAAAATATTAACTAGGTCTGGCGAAAAACCAGGCTATACCTCCTGCGGCTGCAGGTTACTGTTTACCTCATCGGGCATGGCAGGCTGGTCAAGACGCCTGATGACACGGGCCGGATTACCCACTGCTACGCAGTTATCAGGTATGTCTTTTACTACGACAGATCCCGCACCAATGCGCACGTTGTTCCCTACGCGCACCTCCCCGATGATGCACACGTTGGCGCCTAGTTCCACGTTGTTACCGATAATAGGAGAACCAGTATAACTGCCGTCCTCGCGACGTATGTTACCCAATGTAGTGGAGTGGCGGAAAAAGCAGTTTTCACCGATCACGGAGCAGCCGTTCACTACCAGAGCCTGTCCGTGGCCCAGGAAAAAATTCTTACCCACGGTGGTCCAGTGAGGCAGTTCTATACCCAACACCCATTCGACAAAGAACTTGTAAAAGGCCAGGTATGGCAACCAGATAATGCGGAAAAGGGTGTTGATAGAAGCAGGTCGGGCCAGGCGGAATAGCACCATCACGAGGCGCCCTTTAAGATTTCCTTTGTTGACGTTCCAGTCCTGGAACACATAAGACAAAAACATAGGCGAGTATTAATTTATATTCCGCATACGCTATGTTGCGGCCTGGCGTTGCAACATTCAAACCAAGCCCGTCCCCTACTCCGGCTTTTTCCGGATAGCCCCATACAGCACAGGGCTGAAAAAACGCAGATTTTCAAGTACACAGGCCATGCTGAAAAATTTTTCAGGATCAATCTCGGATTCCTCTGCCATGGCAGCCAGCAGCATGTCTAAGGTATAAGTGAACGTGGCGTCGAACTCTTCTTCGGTCATTTTATTTATCTCAGGGGTATCGTCCTGCTGTATAACCACAATACTAGCCATTTAATTTCAAACCTGCCCTGTCACCCAAAACCCGACGCTGCCGTTTATCCCCGGAAAACTAAAACCAGAACAGGTATAAAACTTAGTGAAAGCCTGAGGACTAAGGCAGCTATTCCCTAACTGCAAGTCCAGATGTGCGTACCTTATTAAGGTATAATCTATTTTCCGACAAAACAACTGATGAACTATGAAGATCAAACTAAAACCATTGAAGGACCAGGTAATCGTGATTACAGGGGCATCGAGCGGTATCGGGCTTTGCACAGCCTTTGCCGCAGCCGAAAAAGGAGCGCGCCTGGTGCTGGCGGCCCGCAACGAGCAGGCGCTGTACGATATAGCACAGGAAATAAATGACAAAGGCGGCGAAGCTATTGCCATCGGGGCAGATGTGGCCCGGCAGCAGGATGTGCAGCGTATCGCCGATATGGCCATGTCACATTTTGGCGGCTTTGATACCTGGGTGAACAACGCCGGCGTTTCTGTTTACGGTCGCCTGCTGGAGGTGAGTGACGAAGACAACCGCCGCCTCTTCGAAACAAACTTCTGGGGAGTAGTGTATGGCTCACAGATGGCCGCCATGCACCTGCGCAACCGGGGTGGGGCCATCATCAACATTGGCAGCGTGCTGTCCGACATGGGTATTCCGATGCAGGGCATGTACAGTGCCACAAAGCATGCTGTGAAAGGCTTTACAGATTCCCTGCGCATAGAACTGGAAGAGGACGAAGCACCTGTATCGGTTACGCTGATCAAGCCTTCGGGCATTAACACCCCCTACCCTGACCATGCCAAGAACTACACAGACCATAAACTGACCCTGCCGCCACCGGTATACGAGCCGGAAGAAGTGGCCAACGCTATCCTCTATGCTGCCACCCACCAGAAACGCGACCTGATGGTAGGCGGAGGCGGCAAGCTTATGAGTCTTACAAATAAGATCGCACCGGGCCTGATGGATACTTCCAGTGAACTCCTTATGACGGATATGCAGCTTCTTGACGAATCGCCACAGCACCGCGATGGTGCCTTGCACAGACCAGGTGAAGGCGGCCGCATACATGGCCGCATCAAGGACACCATGCCAACCAGCCTCTACACCCGTGCACTCACTAACCCTGTAGTGGCGGGCGCTGTAGTGGCCGCAGCAGGTGCCGCCGCTCTGGCTCTGATGGGCAAAAAGCGCACAGACAACGGTAATCGCAATTACAAGCAGGAGAATACCAAACCAGAGATGGTAGAGGTTGTGGAGATTGTAGAAGAAGTGAATGTTAATCCACTTCCTCCGCAGCGACCGCTATAAACTACTGTTTGCAGCCTGCGCCAACTGTGCAGGTAAAGCATAAAAGCTTCAAAAACAGGTGCAAAGTCCAGAACTTTTGCACCTGTTTTTGTTTTTACATAGAGAGCAGTTGGGATAGCCAAATGACTAAAATAAATATATTACAATAAAAACAAGCATTAAGGCTTAACACAGCCCCTCATCTGCCCAACAAAATTTTGTTTAAAATATTGCTTAAGAGCCTATATAGGTTAATTTAACTTGATCAAACCAGAAACACATTTGATATTATATTTATAATTAGTAAATCACTATATCAAAAAACTACCAAAATACGTTGAATTAAATTGATAGTGATGCTGTTACAGGTGCACTAGTTACTCAACTGAAACATCTGATATAGAGGTGGATAAAATATTTTCAGTGACAGTAGCATGTTCTGATGTATAACCACCGATTTTGACGTTATATTTGCAGACTTTAAAATAGTAGCTTAGCTTATTTTTTAGAACAATATGTTTGAAACGCTTCTTTATACCTTTCTTCTGAGTATCTCCCCATTCGGTGAAGCGCGGGCAGGCATACCTTACGCCATTCTGAACAACGTTCACTTTATACTGGCTTTTCTGATCGGCACGGTGGCCAACACCCTGGTGTTTCCGTTGTTCATGTGGCTGATCGATACATTTAGTCAGAAGTTCTGGCCATTTAAAGCCTACAAAAAAGGTGTAATCTTTCTGTCAAAGCGGGCCAAAAAGATCGCTGGCGACAATGTGAAAAAGCATGGTTTCTGGGGACTGATGGTGTTTGTGATGATTCCGCTTCCTGGCACCGGAGCCTACATGGGTACCATTGCAGCCAACATCTTTAAGATCGAGCGCAAGAAAGCCTTTATGGCCATCAGCCTGGGTGTAGTGATCTCGTCTATCTTCATGGCTCTGGCAACCCACCTGGGTCACCTGGGAGTGACGCAGCTTTCCTTTAACTAAGACGGCATACCGGATTTTACCGGATACATATGAAAGCCCTGCTTGCAAAGCCTGAATGGCTAAACGCAAGCAGGGCTTTTTGCTGCGCAATCCCCCTCCTGCATCAGAAGAATTCGTAATTTTGCCCCATGACGCTAAAACGGATCATCAGCTATACCTTCCTTTTTCTTTTGCTGCTTATCGGTGTGGCCGGTTGCAGCTTCATGCAGCTCTCTCCTCAGTTTGGCGCAGAGGCCAAAGGCAAGCGATTGCAAGCCATGCAGGCCTCTCCTCACTACCACGATGGTGTCTTCCATAACCCAGTCGAGACCAACATGGACATCGGCTTCAAAGGCTATGTGAAGATGATCCGCTCACGCTTCTTCGACGAGGTTGAAAACCAGGAGCCGGACTGGTACCTGCCCGTTGACAAAATAGCACCCGAGCGACTTGAAAAGGTGCAGGACACAGCCACTGTCATCACCTGGTTCGGACACTCCGCTTTTCTGATCGAGCTGGACGGCAAGCGCCTGCTCGTCGATCCGATGCTGGGCGAACGGGCCTCTCCCATCAGCTTCATGGGGCCAAAGCGCTTCAATGAGGAGTTACCTATTCCGATCGAAGACCTGCCCTATATCGATGCGATCCTGATCTCGCATGATCACTATGACCACCTGGATTATGGTTCTATTAAACAACTAGCCGACAAAACCGGGCACTTTTATGTAGCCCTTGGCGTGGGCGCGCACCTGGAGCGTTGGGGGGTACCCGCCGAAAAGATTACGGAGCTGGACTGGTGGGACGAAGCCGAGATGGCAGGTATAAAGTTTGTCGCCACCCCAGCCCGCCATTTCTCCGGGCGAGGTTTCTCAGATCGCATGAAAACCCTGTGGGCCTCCTGGGTCATCGTTGGGAAAGAAGACCGTATCTTCTTCAGTGGTGATACGGGTTACTTCGATGGGTTTAAAGAGATCGGCGAAAAGTACGGCCCCTTTGATATTACACTGCTGGAGTGCGGACAGTACAACGAGCTCTGGTCCAGTATCCACATGATGCCGGAGCAAACCGTGCAGGCACACCTCGACCTGAAAGGGAAACTGATGATGCCGATCCACTGGGGCGCTTTTGCTCTGGCCCTGCATTCCTGGACCGATCCGATCGAGCGAGTGACCAAAGCAGCCAAGTCGCAAGGTATAATGATGACGACACCACGCATCGGGCAATCAATCATACTGGGTCGCCAGACACCCCGCAGCAAGTGGTGGGAATAGGACCTAGCCGACTCAAATTAGCAACACAGAAAGCCTGTTCGCAGTATTGCTAATAGGCATCTACACAAGCACCACGTTTTGAAAAACAATACGAACACCACACAGCAGGCCAGACCTGCACGCCTCTTTGACTGCATTGACTGGCAGTTGCAGCAGTTTCCACTTGACGATATGCTGGCTTCAAAAGAAGACGGTCAGTGGCGCACCTACAGCACCCAGGAAGTAAAGGACCTTGTTAACCGCATCAGTGCCTCCCTGCTCAGTGCCGGTATCAGTAAAAACGACGGCACCCCGGAAGGCCGTGACAAAGTAGCCATTATCAGTCCGAACTGTCCGGAATGGATGCTGGTGGACATGGGCATCCAGCAAATCGGTGCCATTTCGGTCCCCATCTACCCGACTATCAGCAATAGTGAGTTGGAGTTTATCCTGCGTGATGCTACTGTGAAAATGATCTTTGTAGGCAACGAGGTGCTGTATCGCAAGATAGTAGGTATGCAGGATGCCCTGCCTGAGCTGCAGGCGATCTATACCTTCAAACCAGTAGAAGATGCTCCCTCCTGGAAAGAGTTGCTAACCGAACCTGCTGTCCATACCCTGCAACAGCTAGAGGTGCTGCGCGATGCCGTAGAGGACCACGAGCTGGCCACCATCCTGTATACATCTGGCACTACGGGCACTCCCAAAGGGGTGATGCTCTCCCACTTCAGTATCCTGAACAATGTGTTCGACAGTGCCCTGATCATTGAAGAAGTGGGTGTGTTCCGCAAGAAGGCCATCAGTTTTCTGCCACTCAACCATGCTTTCGAGCGCATGGCCACCTACTGCTACTTCTACTGCGGCGTATCCATTTACTATGCCGAAGGAATGGAGACCATTGCCGGCAACCTGCGGGAAGTGAAGCCCACTATTTTCACGACAGTGCCGCGTTTGCTGGAGAAGGTATACGAAGGCATTGTGGCCAAGGGATCTGAACTCACAGGCAACAAAAAGAAGATCTTTTTCTGGGCACTGGACCTGGCCGAGCGTTTTGAGATCAACAAGCCGATGCCACTGACCTACCGCCTGCAGTTGGCCATTGCCGACCGGCTGGTGTTCAGCAAATGGCGACAGGCATTGGGCGGCGAGGTGAAGTCGATTATCACAGGTGCGGCCGCTTGTCAGGTACGACTGCTCCGCATCTTCACAGCCGCTGGCATTGTCATACAGGAAGGCTACGGTCTCACCGAAGCCTCCCCGATCATCAGCGGCAATCGCTATTCCGAGGAAAATCGCATGTTCGGTACGGTAGGTCCGCTGCTCAAAAATGTGGAAGTGAAGATCGCACCTGACGGAGAAATCCTCTGTAAAGGACCGAACGTGATGATGGGCTATTACAAACGTCCTGACCTGACCGCGGAGGTGATCGATAACGAGGGCTGGCTCCATACCGGCGACATTGGCACCTTGATCGATGGAAAATTCCTGAAAATAACCGACCGAAAGAAAGAGCTATTTAAGACAAGCGGCGGCAAGTACGTAGCCCCGCAGCCGATCGAAAACAAAATGGTAGAAAGCGGTTGGATCGAGCAGATCATGGTAGTCGGGGAAATGCAGAAGTTTGTGGGCGCCCTGATCGTGCCAGCGTTTAACAAGCTGCGCGAATGGTATGACCAGCAGGGCAAATCCTACCCAGGCAATCAGGAAGTGCTGGAAGACAAAGAGGTATGGACGCTGATCAAACAGGCTGTGAATCAATACAACGTAGAGTTCAACCCAGTGGAACAAGTCAAAAAATTCGCCCTTATACCTGCCGAATGGTCCATCGAAACAGGTGAGCTCACGCCTACGCTTAAGCTGAAGCGCCGGGTCATTCTGGAAAGGTATAATCACCTGGTAAGTTCACTGTATGTATAGTCCGATTCATCGAACAGCCTGCACAACTGGCGAATAATGCCTATATTAGTCCTTCTAAATTCAAAAACATGATCAAAAGCTTATTGACAGCTCTTTTGCTGACTACCGGTATTTTGTCTATAGATTCACCCGGCAACCTACCTGTTACTAACAAACCGAACGACACCCTGAAAGAAAGTCTGGCAAGAGGCCAGCAGGTATACGCTGCCAATTGTGCGAGCTGTCATATGGCAGAGGGCGAAGGGATACCATCCACTTTCCCGCCGCTGGCCAAATCCGATTACCTGATGAAAGATCAGAAACGGGCGATCCGCACGGTATTACACGGGCTGAGCGGCGAAATTACTGTCAATGGCGACACATACAATATGGCCATGCCTGGCTACGATTCCTTATCAGATCAGGAAGTGGCTGATGTGCTTAACTACATCCAAAACAGCTGGGGCAACAAAGCCAAGCCTGTAACACCCGCCCAGGTAAAAGCGGAACGGAAGAAGTAGAGATTTTTTCGCTTAAAAGGCTTAACCCCTCGCTCGCGTCCCGCGAGTGTGAGCTATCCAGTGGCGTCCCGCCACTTGTGCCATTTAGCACAAAGAGTAGCGGCCGGAGTCCGCCAAATAGTTCGCACTCGCGGGACGCGAGCGAGGGGGTCTGCTTATATAACCGCAAAATCAAACGCATGCAGCACTGGGAGTTACTGTTCTTCTTTTTCGTGATTGCCTTTGTGTATGCCTCCGTGGGTTTTGGCGGAGGATCGAGTTACCTGGCTGTGTTGGCGATGTATAGCCTGCCCTTTCAGGAAATTCGCCTGATCGCCCTGCTCTGCAATGTGGTGGTGGTGACGGGCGGCACGCTGCTGTTCATCCGGCACGGACAAGTCAACTGGAAGAAGATCATTCCGCTGGTGCTGGTGAGCGTGCCGATGGCTTTCCTGGGGGCAAGTCTGCGACTGGAACAGGAAACCTTTTTTGTTTTGTTGGGATGTAGTCTGCTGACGGCGGCCGTACTGCTTTGGAGACAAAACCGCTCTATACCTGAGCAGGTCGACGCCCATCCTACACAAGCTAACTATACCCGTGACGGTCTGTTGGGCGGCAGTCTTGGTTTGCTGTCCGGTATGGTAGGTATAGGAGGTGGTATATTCCTTGCACCGCTGCTCAACCTGATTCGCTGGGACAATGCCAGGCGCATTGCTGCCACGGCGAGTTTGTTTATTTTGGTAAATTCAATTTCAGGTATAGCAGGCCAGCTAACGCACTTGCCAGCCTCCATCGACTGGAACCGTATACTTCTGCTAGGTATAGCTGTGCTCGCCGGCGGACAATTAGGCTCCCGCATTGCCATTGCCAGGTTCAACCCACTGGTCATCCGTCGCATGACGGCCGTGCTGATATTTGTGGCAGGTATAGAAGTGCTCTACAAACAGCTGACTTAATCAGATAGGTTGAATTTGGCGGCATAGCAAAATATTAGCATCAGGAGAGGCCGAAACACTTCGCTAGAATTGTCAAACGCAGTGTTGTTGATGGTCTCAAATCCATTGTTTAGAAAAAGAATATGAAAGTAAATGTCCTGGCATTCGGTATTGCAAAAGACATCTTTGGGGCTTCGTCCACGGAGGTAGGCCTTGCCGGAGAAGCGACGGTGGAGGCGCTGCGAACAGCACTTGAAACGCAGTACCCCCGGTTGAAACAACTGGCTTCTTTTATGATCGCGGTGAATGACGAATATGCTGCGGCTGGTCAGGTATTGACACCAGAAGATGAAGTCGCCATTATCCCACCGGTAAGCGGCGGTTAATCACAGCGCACATGATCGATATACAACTAACAGAAGAGCCGCTCGAAATCTCCGCCTGCATCGACTGGGTAATGTCGCCAACTTGCGGGGGCATTGACGTGTTCATCGGCACGGTGCGCAACGCCACCAAAGGCAAGGCCGTACTGCGACTGGAGTTCGAGGCCTATGGCAAAATGGCCCTCAGGGAAATGCAGAAAATTGCAGAAGAAGCGCAGGCTAAATGGCCCATCGAAAAGATACTGCTGCACCACCGCACGGGCGTGCTGCAGGTAGGCGAAGTCCCGGTGATCATAGCCGTGGCCGCTGCTCATCGCGATGCCGCCTTTGATGCCTGCCGTTACATCATCGACACGCTCAAGCAAACGGTGCCCATCTGGAAAAAAGAGATTTTTGAAGATGGTGAGGTATGGGTGGCTGCCCACCCCTAATTACTGCTGTTCTTTCCAGGCTTTTATACCCCCTTCTAGAGAGTATATTTCCAGCTCGGGTAACGCCTTTGAGATGCGCTTCACCGCCTCTCCACTCCGCTTGCCCGAAGCACAGTACAACACCAGCGGCTTGTTATCCGGCAATTGATTCATCTGCTCCGCTAGTTGATCGAGCGGCACATGCTTGCCACCAATGTGAAAAGCTTCCCGCTCCTCTTCACGCCGCACATCCACCAGTTCATAGAGCCCTTGGGCTATACCTTGTTTCAACTCCGGCACCGAGATAAGCGGCACTTGCTCTGTTTCCGATAATTTGTCAATCTTCACATTTGACACTTTCCCAACTTTAATGATGCGGCTTTGCATTGACAAGGCATCCAGCAAAAGGAGTTTGCCCACCAACGGTTCACCGGCACCAGTGATTAACTTGAGTACCTCGTTTGCCTGCATACAGCCAATCATACCTGCCAGCGTAGGAATCACACCACCATCGGCACAATTAGGTACCTGCGACGCATCCACCTCCGGAAAAACATCGCGGTAGTTCGGGCTTCTTTTGCCGGCTTCAACCGACACATTCCAGACCGCCACCTGCCCCTCAAATTGGTAAATGGCCCCATACACCAGCGGCTTTCCGGCCAGCACACAGGCATCGTTAAGCAGGTATTTCGTATCGAAATTATCCGTCCCGTCGAGCACCACGTCATAGTCCTGCAGGAGCTCCAGCACGTTGTCCGAGGTCACTTTCAATTGATGGACTACCAGTTTTATACCTGAATTCTGCTGCTGCAGTTTTTCACAGGCGATACGGGCTTTGTTCTGACCTACTTCAGCGGGTGTAAAGAGGATTTGGCGGTGCAGGTTGCCGGGCGAAACCGTATCGAAGTCGGCTATACCTAGCGTCCCTATACCTGCGGCCGCCAGATACTGCGCCGCCGGACAACCCAGTCCGCCAGCACCCACCACCAGTACACGCGCCTGTTGTAGACGCTCCTGGCTGGCTTCCCCGAAACCTGGCAAGGCAATCTGGCAACTGTAGCGTAACAAGTCGGAAGCTTGCATTAGTAAGTGGTTTTTTGTTGAAGAAGCAGCTGTACCTGCTCCAATTCTTCAGGTGTGTTCACGTTGCGAAGGGTATCCGCATGCGCAGCTTCTATCAAATGAATTTCGCTATTACGTAGCACCTTGCGCGGACAGGTATAGCCCTGCGCCAGGAAAGAAAGCAGGACCGGATAACTCTTCGGCTCCCAAATCGCGATCAGCGGCTCCGGAAATCCGTCCTGCGGACTGACGTAGGTGGTGGCATTAACCGAGGTGTCCCTTTTCTCTACGAGGTGCTGCAACGTAGCTGCATCGAGTAATGGCAGGTCGCAAGCCACGACCAACCAGGCGGCATCCGGATCTTCGCGAAAAGCAGATAGAATAGCACCATATGGTCCGAGCCCGGTAAAAGTATCAGGCAGGGTGTTGTAGTTTGCATCCAAATCAGTCTCCTGCTCTGCGCGGCAGGAAATGTATACCTCCTGGCACATTTCGCGCATCAGATCAGCCATATAGTAGCGCTGTTCCTTCCCGTGCCATTGCATCGCGCCTTTGTCCTGGCCCATACGCAGGCTTTGTCCGCCGGCCAGCACCAGGCCTTTTAACTTTGGCTGAACCTGCTGCATTTGGTTTTGAAAGAAAGCCACAATCTTGTCGGTTTCGCTTAGCTTCAGCACAGGTATAGCTTGCCAGTCAGGTATAGCCTCCTGCAAAAAATCATATACCTCCTCCATCCCATCGGCCAGTAAAAACAGCGCGATATTGGTCAGTTGCAGCAGTCTTTTTTGAAGTGACGCTTTCTTAGCTTCATCGATGATCACCACCTGTGCTTTGGCCTGTTCATGATTGCCGTTCACCAAGACCAGGTCAGTTTCGTTAAATAGCTGCCGAAACTGAAATGCATTCAACTCGCGCTTTATGTCGAACTGGTGATAATGGATCTGGTCGGTATACTCAGCCACAGCACCAGAAGCTAATCGCCCCGGCAGCACTGTTTCTTCATCGGCTTTTGCATGTTGGGCATCCACATAAGCACACGTATACCTGGGCGATAGTTCTTTGATCAGTACATCCGCCAGTGCTTTGATGGCACCGCAAGGGGCACCTACAATTGCCCATTCGTTGCGCCCAAAATTACCGTATGCCGGACGGGCGATCTTGCTGTGTTTGCTATGCTCTTTTAAAGTCACGCTTTCCTCCTGTCTTTTCGATCAACTTCGTTTCCCGGATCACAATGTTGTGGCTCAGAGCTTTGCACATGTCGTATACGGTGAGCGCCGCCACTGAGGCCCCCACCAGCGCCTCCATCTCTATACCTGTTTTGGCCGTGATGCTGGCCGTGCAGTCGATCACCACCTCCTGCTGTTCGTTGAGCTGGATGGTTATATTGCAATTGTCCATCCCGATCGGGTGGCAAAGTGGAATCAGCTCCCCTGTCTTTTTGGCTGCCATGATACCAGCAATGATCGCCGTCTGAAACACCGATCCTTTCTTCGTCTGTATATCATCGCCCGCAAACTGCTCCAGCACCTCCGGCGGCAGCGACACAATGCTGCGTGCTGTAGCCATACGGTGCGTCGCCTGCTTAGCCCCCACGTCCACCATGGTCGCCTGGCCTTTATCGTTTAAGTGTGAAAAATCAGTCATGTTTAGTTTTTAATAATGTACGCTATTCCTAATACAGACCTGTCTCTTTATTGAGAGGGGAATAGGGAACGATTGTCATCCCCCTGCCCCCTTCTTTGTCGAGGGCCCCTACCCCCAAGGGGGACTTTGCTGCCACTACCAATTCTCAGGTATAAGCCTTATAGCTACTGTCACGTAATTAACACTGGCAGGTATAGCAAGACTAACTCGCACGTTCATTATGAAACAAGCAGCAGTGCCAAGTGCGTTTTGTGGCGCTCCACTGTTTGAGCGTTCAGCGAGTTTGGAGCGTCTTGATTTTTTTGCTTACTTTTTTCATCAAGGAAAAAAGTAAGGCCCGCCC
>NZ_JADPMP010000014.1 GCF_015686655.1 Pontibacter sp. FD36
GTCCGTTCGACCCGCGGCCCTTTCCTTTTAATTCTCTTGAATTGACGCGGTGGGTGACTTGCGTCACACCCGCGCGGATGTACCTATCTTATTTTCTTTTTCTGTCTCAACAATCTCTCAAAGAACTTTCCGGAAGACTTTTTCTTCCGCTAGCCGCCTCTATAATAAGGCGTGTGTGTCGCTTGTGTTCCGAAGCGACTTTCCGTGTGAAGCGTTCGTCGTTTTCGGTGTGCAAAGGTCGGAAACTTTTCCGAATCCGCAAGCAAACTTTCAATCTTTTTTTTCTCTTTTTTCTTAGCCCGTTCAACCGAGAAGCACTTTCGTTTCCGCTTTCGAAACCTGCGTCTCGGAGCGGGTTGCAAAGGTAAGAAGACTTTTTAAATCCGCAATACCTTTTAAAAACTTTTTTTCCTTTTTCCTGCAGACCCTGTTACCAGGTGTCTCTCGGAGTAGCTTCCATCTGAAGCGGGCTGCAAAGGTAAGCAGAGTTTTCAATTCCGCAAGCACTCTGCAAAAGTTTTTTCAGTATTCTTTTCCGGCTTTTCTTCTATCGATTCCAGCCCCGGTAGGCTCCCTGCCGGAGTCCCTTTTTCCCGACCCGTTGTACCGTGTGGGGAGTGCAAAGGTCGCAAAAGTTTTCTTCTCCGCAAGGGCCCGCCCCCGTCTTTGCCCCCTCTCCCCGGGCGGTTTCGCTTAAGTGCCTGATCCGCACGGCGAATAGTTTCAAACTTTTTTCCGGGTTTTTGCCATCTCTTAACAATACAGGCTGTTCTTTCCTGGAATGCTAAGAGTCTGTTTGTTTTCAGAGCTCTTTTAAGACTCCAAGAAAGGTTGTTTAGTTGGCAACTACATAAGGAGACTGTTTATACAATCTATGGATATGCCCTATGCTTCTCGCTTCAGTTCCCTGCGCGCTAGAGTGTAACATCGTTTTCCCTCCCTGAAGTTCCAAACGCGATTTATTTTTTAATCTATCTTCTTCGCTTTCACTTACGCTTCTCTATAACCTTTTACTACTGCTCCTCTATTCCTTACACTATATATAAAGCAGCAGGGCCCTTTCCTGAAGAATGGGCCCTGCTATCTGTCTTATGCTAAAATCAGCTTATGCTGTTTTTGGCTTCTTATATAATGGCACCGTACTACATGGTTCGCCATACATCAGGCTACTTACAACTGGCAAGAGCTTTCGCATGATCTCTACGTAAGCATAAGTTGGAACAGGTATGCTGCCGCACCCTTTGATAACAACTTTTCCATCCCGATATTCTTCCGGATCTATTTTAGCAATCGCTTCCTGCATTAATGCTTGCTCTAGTGCTTGCAGGTCGCCGAACACATAGTAATTAGCATGCGACTGAAGCTTAGTTGCGAGCAGCATGTAGGCCCAGGTCGGCACGATAGCGTCAACTGAGCAAATGATGGCTACGTTCTTTCCTGCATACACGGACCAATCATGCTCTTTTACGAAGGCTCTGAAATCCTTCTCCCGAAGAATCAAACCCTGAAACAGGTTATCTTTAATATCATACACCACCCGCTCACCCGGATGAAGCAGCTCTTCCAGGTTTAGCGTCACGAGTGCGCTTTGTGCTACTTTGTTTATTATATCTGACATTGCTATAGCTTATTTAATCGTGTTCTTAGTAGGACTTGTTATATAAACATCCTTCAGATAGAAGGGTTCATAATAGGCCACGTCTTCGAATGCCTGCTGCTCGTACTTCGCCATCGCCAGTTGACCGATCGGTTTTGCAGATGGTTGTATACTATCTACGAACAACGCATGCTTATTTCCCTCCACCATCTTTTTGAACTTGCCAGCTCCGTTGCCGAAGAAAATGATCGGTTGACTTGTTAGTTGCTTCTGAAAGCTTTGCTCGTCCAATACTACAGGAGTCACTGGCATCAGCTCTTCCAGGTCGGAGTTGAGCAGACAGGTATAGACTTCCATACGGCGGGCATCTATCATAGGGCAAAACAAGTAGTGCTGCGCATTAGGTACACTATCGATCGCCTGCTTCGCCAACCCATATAAAGTAGAGACCTCCAGCAAAGGTATATCTAGTGAATAACAAAGTCCTTTGGCAGTAGAGCTGCCTATACGCAAACCCGTGTAAGACCCCGGTCCTCCTGACACAGCTACCGCACTCAGGTTGTGCAAGGTATAGCCACAGTTCTCGACAAGCTGCGAGATCATGACTGTAATATGGGAGGAGTGGGATTTTTCAATCTGCAGCTCAGATGCCCCAAGCAGGTCTTCTCCTTTATACAAGGCAACAGAACATACAGTAGAAGAGGTTTCGAGCGCGAGCAATAGTGGCATAATTGAACTTATAATGAATGTGATGACAAAAGTACGCCCGAAAGACCAAGAAACAAAAAGGGTGATACCGGACTGGCATCACCCTTCTATTTATACCTTATCCTTTTATTTCACTTTCAGGAAAGATGCATACTCCTGCTGATCGCTGAGCACACGCTTTGCCATTAATATATCCGGGTCGTCATCGAATGAAGATTCGATATAGCCTTTCTGCAGATAGTAACGGGAAGCGATTTCAGCCTCCAGCATTTCCTGAATCTCAGCACGGAAACGCATCAGGTCATTCGACTTGTTATGCGAAACCTTCTTCTTAATGGCATCCAGTTCCAGTTTGATGTCATCCAGATGCTTGCCATCCTTTGCCTGCTCTGTCAGATCTTCCAGCTCGCGTTCTATCTTAGTCGTATAGTTCACGTCTTTGTTATCCAGGAAAGCGACGAACTTCTGGTAGTCGGCATCAGTCAACTTAAACTGCTTGGCCGAAGGTATAGTGGGGTTCTCTGCTCTATACTTATTGGCGTACTCAAAGAAGTAACCTTTGGATGCGATGGTTCTGGCAATTTCAGAGTAAGTCTTGCGGGTAACTTCCACATCCGGGCTTACACCGCCGCCATCGTAGACAATACGTCCACCGGCCGTTTTGTGAGCCACTTTAAGTGAATCCGGAATTTTGCCGGCGCTACCGTCTTCATTGCGATGCTTGTAGTCGATCGCCTGAATGCTACGGCCGCTCGGAATGTAGTATTTGGCAGTTGTTACTTTTAGTTGTGAGTTATAGGAAAGCGGACGAGTAGCCTGCACCAGACCTTTACCAAATGTGCGCTCCCCTACCAGCACGGCACGATCATAGTCCTGCATCACACCAGCCACAATCTCCGAGGCCGAAGCACTCCGTGAACTGGTCAGGATTACCATAGGCATGCTCTTGTCGAGTGGTTCATCCAGCGCCTTGTAAGTCTTGTTCCACTCCTTTACTTTGCCTTTGGTGCTAACGATATCCCGGCCTTTATCAACAAACAGGTTGGAGATGTTCACGGCTTCGTGCAGCAAACCACCCGGATTGTCACGCAAATCGAAAATAATCTTCTTCGCTCCCTGCTCTTTCAGTTTCTGTACGGCGGTCCTTACCTCCTTAGAGGCATCGACTGTGAAGCCTGACAATTGGAAGTAGCCAATCTCATTATCAATCATGCCGTAGTAAGGCACATTGTCAACCATGATGTTGGCGCGGGTTAGCTCTACTGTTCGGGATTTGCTCTGACCGTAGCTGCGCACTTCGAGTTTCACAGTGGAGTTAGCCTGCCCCTTGAGCAGCTTGCTCACTTCAGAAGTAGTCTTGCTGGAAACGTTTACGCCGTCAATTTTAACGATCTCGTCGCCGATCACCAGCCCCGCTTTGTGAGCCGGGGAATTTTCATACGGCATTTGCACCACAATCTTGTTGTTGCGGCTGCCGATGAGCGCACCAATACCGCCATACTGACCGGTGGTCATGGTACGAAAATCTTCAATATCGTCTTCGGGAATGTAGTTGGTATAAGGGTCGAGCGACTTGAGCATCGCGTCTATACCTGTGCGCACCAGTTTGGAAGGCGGCACCTCATCTACATAGTAGGTATTTACTTCTTTGAAAAGTGTGGCAAAAACGTCGAGGTTTTTGGCAATTTCGAAATAGCGCTCCGACTCTGTCTTAAAGGAGAAGAGGGTCAGCGCAAGGCAGCCAATGAGGAGGCCGGCTATAGACTTCTTGTACATAATATTCCGGGTTTAGGGGCGGGGTAAGACTATCTAGTCAAACAACGTTCCAAACCGGAAATTAGTTTTTTTTGGATTGTATCAAAGGATTTTTTTTCCTTGCCAATGTAAATAATGGCAAGGAGGCTGGGGGCCTGCCCTTGATGCTGGGTAAGAATGTGCTTGTTAAGGCGATAAGCCTCACGTATCTGACGCTTCAGGCGGTTACGGTCGACGGCACGCTTAAAATGGCGCTTCGAGACCGATATAACCAACTGTGTACTGTCGGAAAGAGCATGTTCAGGTGTGTGGTACACAAACCTGAGCGGATACAAATTAAAAGAAGAACCCTTGCTAAACAGTAGCGTTATAAGGCGCTTACTGCACAAGCGTTCTTCTTTCGAATATGTATAAGAAATCGGCTGCTCTGCTGGTTTATCTTTAGCTGGATCCATACGCATGACGGCTCCGGGCTGAGCAAAGCACAACCAGATTACTAAGCTTTGTGTCTTCTTTCGTCAGAAACAGTCAGTTTCTTTCTGCCTTTAGCTCTTCTGCTAGCTAGCACTCTTCTTCCGTTAGCGGTTTCCATTCTTGATCTGAAACCGTGCTTGTTTCTTCTTTTTCTCTGCGAAGGCTGGAATGTTCTTTTCATCGTCTGCCAATGGTTTTATTATGGCCTGCAAAATTAGGGAAGCTTTTCTAAAATAGCAATCCCACTTCCTATATTATTTCAAAAAATACAGAAAAACGGGCTTGCTGATCATTCTAAACCATTAATAACGCGTAGCTATACCTTAATTTGGACATCCTGCGAGCCCCGTATACCTGGGTTAAGCGCAAATTACTTTAATTTTATACCGAACCCCATACCATCACCTGTTATGATCCGGCACCATATTTCCTATACCAACCCGCTCACGCACTTTCTGGATATCACCCTCACGATACCTGATAACAGTCAGCAGGAGCTATACCTGCAGCTGCCCGCCTGGCGCCCTGGACGCTACGAGCTACAGCACTTCGCTCAGAAGCTGCGCGGTGTTACGGCCCATGCAGACGGCGCAACTATACCTGTGCGCAAAGTCACCAAGGACCGATGGCTGGTTGAGACAAATGGTGCAGCGCAGATCGAGATACGCTACAGCTTCTATGCCCGGCAGATGGACGGAGGCGGTTCCTGGCTCGACGAGGAGCAGCTATACCTGAATGGGATCAACTGCCTGATGGCGGTGGAAGGCCGCGAGCAGGAGCCACAGCAACTGCAGCTCGCCATACCTGCGGACTGGCAAATTGCCTGCGGGCTTCCTGAAACGGAGCGCCATACCTTGCAGGCCGAGAACTATGATCAATTGGTAGACAGTCCACTGATTGCCAGCGCCTCGCTCAAAAAGGAAACCTATACCGTAGCCGATATACCTTTCCACATCTGGATACAAGGTGACTGCCGACCGGACTGGGAGCGAATCAGAAAGGATTTCAGAGCTTTCACGCTAGAACAAATGAGGGTGTTCGGCAATTTTCCGGTAGCGGATTACCACTACCTGAACCAGATCCTCCCCTACCGTTTCTATCACGGAGTGGAGCACGTGAATTCCACGGTCATCACGCTTGGCCCAGGCGAACTGCTGATGACGCCTGCTCTGTACAAGGAGTTTCTGGGCATTAGTTCGCACGAGCTCTTCCACACGTGGAACGTCAAGCAGATCAGGCCTAAAGAAATGCTGCCTTATGACTTTACAGGTGAAAACTACTTCCGGACGGGCTATGTGGCGGAAGGTATAACAACGTACTACGGCGACTACATGCTGGCCCGCTCAAGCGTGTTTACAGCAGCGCAGTACTTCGATGAACTCAACACGACCCTACAGCGCTACTTCGCCGATTACAGTCGAAATAATATGTCCGTCGCCGACTCCTCTTTCGACCTCTGGCTGGACGGCTACAAACCTGGTATGCCTGATCGTAAAGTTTCAATCTACATCAAAGGAGCTTTAACGGCCCTGTTACTCGACCTGCAACTACGGCAGCGCACGAACAATCAAGCCAGCCTGGACGTGGTAATGCGCCAGCTTTGGGAAGGGTTTGGCAAAAAAGGTATAGGCTACACCGAACAGGATTATGAACAGCTTGTGCTGCGTGTCGGAGGGGAAGAGTTTAAGCATTATTTTGAACGGTATATCAACGGCACCGCTCCTATTGAGGAGGCTTTAGAGGAAGCGCTAAGGTATGTAGGCTGCACACTCAAGGCAGAAGAAAACGCCATGATCACGGAGCGCCTATTCGGTTTCAAAACGGTTGCTGATACCCAAATGACCAAAATAACAGCCATTGCACCTGACTCACCTGCTTACATGGCATTAAGTGTGGAGGATGAACTGATAGCGGTAAACGGACGGAAAATTGAGCAAAACCTGCAGCCTTTGCTGGCTGACATGGACCTTAGCCAAGGTCTAGAATTGACACTCTTCAGGAATAAGCAGCTTCGCCAGGTAGTTCTGCAGCCAGCCCAGCAAACCTATTACACTAAGTATAGCATTGCCAAGCGATCAGACGCGACAGACGCTGAGAAGCAGAACTTCAAGCTCTGGTTGAAACAGGAATTTTAGTTAAAAAGTAGCTTGAGGTAGAAAGATGGCTGCTTGAGCCGCTCTCGCAGGTCCAGGTCGGTGAACATGCAGGAAATGGTTTCGGCCAGCGCCTGGTTCTTAGAGGCTTTGCTGGCTACCTGGTTGAAAAGCCACGGATAGTCCAGCAGGCGCTGCATACGGCGGCTTAGCTTCAACTCCTTCCAGAGGCGGTTATACACTGCCTTGTCGTAGCCTTGCATAAAGTCAGCAGAGAAGTTTTGCTGTTGCAGACACAGCTCGGCTTGTGTGGCTGCCCAGCGACCGCTGATCATGGCGTTGCTGATACCCTCGCCGGTAAAAGGGTCTATCAGGGAAGCGGCATCTCCCACCAGCATGTAGTTGTCGCCAGAAATTACGCGCTTCTTAGACCCTAGCGGCAGGCCATAGCCTTTGATATCGCCCATTAGTTCGGCATTGGCAAAGCGCTGCCTGAACTCCGGATGGTTCTCGATTATGCGGAGCATTTCCTTTTTCAGGTTCACCTTCTTCTGGCTCACTGTTTCGCTCAGCATGCCTACCCCCACGTTGGCATAGCCACCCGGCAGCGGAAAGATCCAGAAATAGCCCGGCAGAAAATCTTTGAGGAAGTGCAGCTCTATGAAGTTGTCCTTGTCCAGCCCTGTTACATCTTTGTAGTAGGCCCGTAAGCCGGCACAGTAGTGCTCCGGTTCCTGCTTTATACCTGCCTCGTGTCGCGCAAAGGCCGAGTGCGCCCCGTTGGCTACGATCAGCAAACGGGTGTTCAGTTGAAACTGCCCGCTCTTGTCTGTCAACATGAAGCCCTGATCATTTCGCTCCACTTTTGCAATGTCAACACCTTCCAGCAGTGTTATCTCAGGCCGCAGCCTTACCTGCTCGATCAGGAAGTTGTCGAAGTCTATCCGCTTGGAGATATAACCGGACGGAGTATCCTGTGTGGGATCATAATTATGCTTGAATGGCACGCTCAGTTTATGTCCGGCTGGCGAGATAAAATGAATACCCCACGAAGGCAGCTGTTCTTTTTGTTCGCCCAACAGAGCAGGCAAGCTGGCATCGATACGCCTCAGTTCGTTCACCACTTTGCCGCTCAGCGCATCGCCGCATACCTTATCTCTGGGGAATACGGCTTTATCAAGAAGTGTACAAGGTATGCCCTTATTGGCCAGGTGCAGCGCTGCCGTAGCCCCGCCCGGTCCGGCTCCCAATATACAGATGTTGTGTTGCTGCATGCAGTTGAATTGAGACTAAAAATAAACAGCAAACACGAGCCTAGTGCTATACCTGTTCAAAAAAGAACATAAAAAAAGGAAAGCCCTTAGGCCTTCCTCTCCTTTTCCATAGTCTTATTTTGTATTCCTAGTGTGCTTACTTATTGTAAAAGGTATTGTTAATACCATCCACTAGGTTGGGTTAGGTCGCATTATTATTACTTTTTCTTGTAAGGCATGTTGTTACCGCCCTTTGCTAAGTTGCGGTTCGGATTCTGCACTTTAGAGTCATCCTCCTGCTGCAGTTTTTTCGCTGGGTCAATGGCTACACGCTCGTTGTACCCTTCTTGCTGACGCTTATTCTCTATTTTAGAAGTAGCGTTCTGCTCTCCTTGTTTCTGCAAGTTTCCTTTTTGGTTTTGCTTATTTTTATCGTCATTCATAGTTGTCTTCATTTAGCGTTATAGTATAGGTTTACCACCGGACGCTTTACTTTGTTACATTTCAATGCAATTCAGGTTGCTAGCTATACCTGCCAGAAAACGAAAAAGGGAAGCCGAAGCCTCCCTTTTAAAAACACATAAATTACTTATATTTAAGACAATACCGTGTCAAAAGCCACCAGGCTCACAAACTGCTGCACGCGGTTGTCAATCTCCTGCTGATCCAATTTCTTCAAACGTTCAGTACCAAATTTTTCTACGCAGAACGAAGCCATAGCCGAACCATGGATGATGGCACGCTTCATATTCTCGAAGCTGATGTCACCTGTAGCGGCGATATAACCGATGAAGCCGCCAGCGAAGGTATCGCCTGCTCCAGTTGGATCAAACACCTCTTCCAATGGAAGGGCTGGTGCGAAGAATACTTTGTCGTCGTGGAACAACAGGGCGCCATGCTCTCCTTTCTTGATGATCAGGAATTTTGGTCCCATCGCCATGATCTTACGGGCAGCCTTCACCAAAGAGTATTCGCCGCTCAGCTGGCGTGCCTCCTCATCGTTGATTGACAGCACATCCACCATACCGATCGTCTGCTGAAGCTCCTCCATGGCAATGTCCATCCAGAAGTTCATGGTGTCCATCACAATCAGTTTTGGGCGGTTAGTCAGGCGCTCCAACACTGTGCGCTGTACCTGTGGCGCCAGGTTGCCCAGCATCAGGTACTCGCAGTTCTGATAAGCCTCAGGTATAATCGGATCGAAGTCGCCTAGCACGTTGAGCTCCGTTACCAGTGTCTCGCGGCTATTCATATCGTTGAAGTAGCGGCCAGACCAGAAGAAAGACTTCTCGTTCTCCTTTACCTGCACGCCTTCGGTGCTGATGTTGCGCTGGTGCATCAGGCTGATGTGATCCTGATTAAAATCGCCACCCACAACTGACACCACGTTCACGGGCTTTACAAAGTAAGAAGCCGACAGCGAAATGTATGTGGCAGCACCGCCAACGATCTTATCTGTTTTTCCGAAGGGCGTTTCGAGTGCGTCAAACGCCATTGAACCTACTACTACTAAGCTCATATTTTCTAATTGTTGATTGTTAACTTAATTGTTGCTTGTTAAATGGTTGAATTGTTGTTTCACTAATGAGTTTATTATCAACAATTCAACTATTCAGCCATTTAGCAATGCAATATAAATGAAAAAAGCCCCTGAAGGTTTGCTTCAAGGGCTTGGGGTGGAAGATGGGTCTCGAACCCACGACCCCCAGAATCACAATCTGGTGCTCTAACCAACTGAGCTACAACCACCGTGTCTCGTTTGAGAATGCAAATATACGTGTCGTTTTCTTATTTACAATACGCAGAACGCATTTTTTTTGAATAAAATTCGTATCACCCTGTTTGCTTTAGACTTACAAATCAACCCTCGCAGGGTATAGTAACTACTTATTCAGTTTCGTGCCGCACCAGGGGCAATAGTTGATTACAACCATAGTGGCGCTGCCGTTGTGCACAGGTATACCGTACAGTCCTTCATCCCACTGATTGATCACTACTTCCGGATCGTCATACCTGATCTCACCGTCGGCATCCAGGCTTTCGTATACCTTGTCAGCCATCATCAGGCAGCAGTAGCTTTCATAAGCAAAGCCTTTGCTCTTTAGTTTATCGGTAATTGCCCAGTTATAGCAGGCCTCGTCTTCATGTATAGCTTCTTCGTACGCCTCGTACTCCTCCGACTGTAGCACTTCCTCAGACAGTTCTTTCCCAAAAAAGCGGGCATGCAACTCCTTGAACTTTGTTAACTCCATTTGCTCGTTCCCTATATTCTCCTACCTGAGGTTCTCTATCAAATGTAATTCCCTGTTTTAATCTAGCGCATAATATCGGTATCAACCGGAACATAGCCCAAGTGCCGGCTAAGCGAAAGGATCTGTCCTTTGTGGTGATACTCGTGCGTAATGACATGGGTAAACAGCTTGAGCGGATTGGCCTTGGTACTCGTATCATTGATACTGACTTCCAGGTTTGCAAGGTAACTTCGGCCAAAGCTCGCCACAAATTCCTCTACCAGTTTATCGACCTCCTGGAACAGTAGCCAAGCATCTTTAATATTCTGAACGGCTTCGTAGGACGTATATGTCATCTCTTTTTGCAGCGCCTGCTCACCAAGCCAGAATTCATAGGTATTGGCGATATGCACCAGCAGGTTCCGAATGCTTCCTCTTCCGAAGGAGCTGTTTTCCTGGCAAAAGTCCGCTGCTGAAATGGTTTCACAGTATTGCAGGAGGACTTCTCTCGATCCTCTTACCCAATCATACTGCAGCGACATAATGCTCTCCATACCTATCTTATTGAATCATGGAATTATCTGTCGAACAAAAGGCGCTCTCCTTTCTTGCTCTCGTCGAAGGTGCCGTTGGAAAAGGCCAGGTGACCGGAAACCAAGGTATGGGTGATGGTACTGCTAAAGGTATGGCCTTCGAAAGGTGACCAGTTGCACTTATAATAAGTGTTCTCTTTACTAACAGTATAAGGTTTGTTCAGGTCCACCAACACCAGGTCGGCCCAGTAGCCTTCACGAATGTAGCCACGTTCGCGCACGTTGAACAGGATGGAAGGCGCGTGGGCCATTTTCTCCACCACTTTCTCGATCGTCAGTTTGCCCTGCTTCACAAACTCGAGCATCATCTGCACCGAGTGCTGTACCAGCGGCACACCACTCGGTGCCTGCTTGTACTTGCCCTGCTTCTCTTCCCAGGTATGTGGGGCATGATCAGTGGCGATCACATCGAGCTTGTCATCCAGCAGTCCTTGTAGCAAGCCTTCTTTGTGACGGTGTTCTTTTATAGCCGGGTTACACTTGATCTGGGTGCCGAACGTGTCGTAGTCTTCTTTATCAAACCACAGGTGGTGCACGCATATCTCAGCGGTTATACGCTTCTGCTCCAACGGAATGTCGTTGCGGAACAACTTCAGCTCTTCTTCCGTGGAAATATGCAGGATGTGCAGGCGGGTATTGTGCTTCTCAGCAAGCTTTACGGCCAGGTAGGATGATTTGAAACAGGCCGCCTCGTTGCGAATCTCGGGGTGGCACTTTATAGGTATATCCTCGCCGTACTTTTCCTCATAGATGGCCATGTTGTCGCGAATAGTCTGCTCGTCCTCGCAATGCACAGCAATCGGCAGTTTGGCCTTCGCGAAGATTTGGTCCAGCGTCTGCTCATTGTCCACGAGCATGTTCCCCGTGGAAGAACCCATGAAAATCTTGATACCGCAAACAGTATTGGGGTTGGTGAGCAGTACCTCCGCCAGGTTATCGTTGGTGGCACCTATGTAGAAAGAGTAGTTCGCCAGTGATGTCTCGGCTGCAATCTTGTACTTATCTTCTAGCAGTTCCTGCGTTATGGCATTTGGCACCGTGTTCGGCATCTCCATAAACGAAGTCGTTCCGCCAGCCACAGCTGCTCTTGCTTCTGTCTCGATATTGGCTTTGTGCGTGAGACCCGGCTCACGGAAGTGTACCTGGTCATCGATAGCACCGGGAATCAAGTGAAGCCCTGTAGCATCAATCGTCTGGTCGGCTTCGGCTTCTATACCTTGCCCGATCTGTGCGATGCGGCCTTCTTTTACCAGCACATCGGCTGTGGTGGTGCTTCCTTCGTTTACAAGCTGTGCGTTCTTTATCAGGATAGATTTCATGCTGCTAAGGTATGTGCTAGACAAAGTTAACACACATTAGCAAAGTTTCCCGCACAAAAGCACTCCGATTGTTATACCTGGAAGATAAAAGCTATACCTACCACTACTCCGGCTGCATCAGTTTGCCGATGAAGAGAATGGCACCGGAGGATTTCTCCCGGATCATGAACACGAAGGGGCGGTCTACACGGTAGCTGGCTGGCATGGATGTTAACTCTATACCTACAGAAGTGACGGCTGCGGCTTCTGTGCCTTCTTCGTTTACTTCCACAAAGGTTTTATGCTTCACCTGTGAGATCGCCAGGTTGTTATGCCCCTCTATCATGCGGCTGAAGTTCGCCCCGCCCGAAAAAGCAACGCCCATTCCCAGGTTAATCAGCATGGAGTTCAACTCTTCTTCGTATTCCATCTTAAATTTCGGCATATGGAGTTCCCAGCTTACATTGCGCCCTTCTGCAAGCCACTTCGACAGGTTGTCTGGATTTAGCTGCGGGATAATGCTCTGCACAGTATTTTCTCCGCTTGGCATCACGATTGTCATGCTGTACTGCTCGTTTCCGTAAGGCAGGTCGATCAGGTCAACGGTGTTGTCGCGGTAGTGCAGGTACTCGCCCTTTTTCATGGTCATGAAATCCTGGGTCACGCTGCTGCCGTTTTCAAGCAGGAATTGCCCCGGCTTAGTTAGTGCCTTATCGAAAGGATAGGTCCAGGTGCCTTTAAAATAGATGGCATTGATCAGGAACAAAACCTGATCCCGCTTTATCTCATCCAGTATTTTATCAATCTTGTTGTTGGTGCTGTTTTTCACCCAGTTGTTTATATGGCCAACAGAGGCGGGCGATGCAAAGTCTAGGCCTTGCACAGTGGCGTTGAAATACTCTTTGTTCGTTTGGATAAACGGCGCCTGCAGCCGCACCAGGTTGCTATGCCATAGTGAGTTGGCAGATGTAAAAATCACTTTCCTGTCTATACCTTGCAACAGAGCAATCAGGTCTTTGAAGGACTTGTTAATCTCCTCATCAGTGGCGGTTTCGAATCCGAGCGTTTGTCCGATGGCTTGTTTTGTCTCGCCATCCGCTCCGTTGTATGTCATGGTAAGCGCCATGCTGATGCTGAGCGGTGAAATGAAAATATTATCGGCCTCTTCGGCTTTGCTCAGCTCTGCAAAGGACCTAAAAGCGAAGTCATTGGAGCTGGTTACCGTTTTCTGTTCCTGTATTGTCAACGGACGGATATTGGGTGTGTTTGGCCCCTCGTCCACCATCTCTTTTTGGCAACCCGATAATATACTCATCGCCACAAAGGCTATACCTGACAATAATATGCTTTTGCTCATGGGGAACATTGGATTAAGGTCTATACCTGAAAGACCCTAATGGGGGTGAGATGGTTGCATGAGGTCAATCATGATATAACTTCTTCAATTCAAAAATCCTCTCTATGTCCTCTATCTCACCAGAAAACAAACCCATATGCCCAGTTCTATCTTTATTGAATTTCCCAATAATCATGACATACTTCCGGTTCAAAGCATCAATGGAAGTTTGTGAGCCTTCTTTATCTTCTACACGTATGTTTTTGCCAAGATTCACCCAAACAGCATTTTCGGTACTTAGATAATTAGCATGCTCTCTAGAGAAATATAAACTGTTATCCTCTAATTCCAGATGCAGAAAACCCGTCACCATAATCTTTTTACCATGGTATTCATCAGGATTTGCCAACAATTTGATCAAAGAAACCCGCTCAGGAAAAACGCCCTGAAAAGAGCTGAGACAGGCAAAACAAATAATGAGTAGAAATATTGAGAACTTTCTCATTGGCTTCTCCATATACCTTGTTGTAATTCATAATACTACAAACTCTCTGAAGTCTTGGCTCAGCATCTTTCTTCATGAATTGGATATATTGATTTCTCAGAGTCTCAACGGTAGCTAAACGTTCTTCCATCAACTTAGTCTACCAAAAGGCAAAGCCCGATTACTGTTCTCGCAGCCCATTTTTCTTAACTACTTTCTCCATTAGAATTAGTATTCAAAAATACAATATACGCATAATTACCTGCTCGTCTATACACGCTTTCGCACCCTCCCACAAATTTCCCGTACCTTTGCATATCAACACGATTAGAAATACCATGGCAGAAGAAGCCGAAAAAGAAATAAGCACATTCGAGGATTTTAAGCTGAACCGTCAGCTGCTCAACGCCATTGAGGAGGCAGGCTACGAGAAGCCTACTCCCATTCAGCTCAAAGCTATACCTGTGATCATGGGCGGGCACGATGTGATGGGCATCGCCCAGACAGGCACGGGCAAAACCGCAGCCTTCCTGCTACCAATCCTGATGAAGGTAAAGTATGCGCAGGGCACCAACCCGCGTGCTGTCATCCTGGCGCCTACCCGCGAACTGGCCATGCAGATCGAGGAGAATATCACGCTGCTGGGTAAGTATACCGACCTGCGACACACCGTTATTTATGGCGGACTGGGCCCAAAAACTCAGATCGAGACAATCAATAAAGGCATTGACATACTCGTAGCCACACCCAAGCGCCTGATGGAGCTATACCTGAAAGGCGAACTTATATTAAAGGAAATCAAAACGCTGGTGCTGGACGAAGCCGACAAGATGATGGACATGGGCTTTATGCCGCAGATCCGTCAGTTGCTGGAAGTGTTGCCACGCAAGCGCCAGAACCTGCTCTTCTCGGCTACCATGCACCCGAAAGTGGTAGAGCTGTCTGAAGAATTCCTGGAGTTCCCGACCCGCATAGAGGTAACGCCGCAGGCCACACCGGTGGAAACGGTGAGCCAGGTGCTGTACCAGGTGCCGAACCTGCGCACCAAGATTGCCATGCTCGAGCACCTGATTCAGGACAAAGAAACTTTCAACCGCGTGATCATCTTTACCCGCAGCAAGAAAAATGCTGAAAACGTGGCCAAATTCTTAGAGCGGCGCGAGTACGGCGAAGTGCGTGCCATCCACGGCAACAAAGGGCAGAACACACGCATCAACTCCATGGAAGCCTTTAAAAGCGGCGAAGTCCGCTTCCTGGTAGCAACTGATGTAGCCTCCAGAGGTATAGACGTGACGATGGTGAGTCATGTGATCAACTTTGACGTACCGTTTGTGTACGAAGACTACGTGCACCGCATCGGACGTACCGGTCGTGCCGAGAATGTGGGCGCTGCCATCACGTTTGCGAACCCAGCCGAGATGTACCATATCCGGAAAATCGAGAAACTGATCCGAATGCAGATACCGGAGGAGCCGATGCCAGCGGAAGTGAAAATTCACGACATCACATTTGAGGAGCAGCAGGCGATTGCCCGTGACATTGACCACCAGAAGCGCAGCGAGAACCCGGACTTTAAGGGTGCCTTCCACGAGAAGAAAGCTATACCTAAAAAGCGCCCGGAGAGCAAGCGCGACCCCAGAGCCTCGTTCTGGCAAAAGACAAAAAAGAAGAAGAGATAAGATAAGCACCCTGCCCGATGTGGCGGGGTGTTTTTGTTTACAGATACTCGAGCGCTACTTTCTGAAAACGGTACACCAGGCCTGTCAGAACAAAGCCCCACATGGTGCCGCTCCAGAGCATGTGCAGGAAGATCTGCCGACGTGGCACACCGAACACTGCAGCTACTATAGTACCGAAAACAGGTGTAAGAAAAAGCGGCGTGAAGAAGGCAACGCCCACAACGCCAAAGTTGCGCCAAATTCGCACCACCCGGCGGCTCCGGCGGCTGAAAACTGGTCGGTTGTAGTTTCGTCGATACCGGGAGTACCATCGGGCAGCTTCTCTCCCAACAAATGAAAAAACCAGCACGCTCGTCATCATGCCGGCTACGGTCAGAAGCACGGTTTCGAGGTAAGCCATCCCCAGCGACATCCCTGCCAAAGGTCCACCAATGAACTTGACCATGCTGATCAGGTATACCGACATGTATTTGAGAAGCTCCTCCAATCCCTACTGAACGCTAATTCAAGTTTAATTATGTGCAGGCTCTAAGCGCCCAGATTCATTTTCATTTGATACAGATCGATTCCCTGCGCCCAAAAGTCCTGCTCCACCTGCTCCAGTTCAAAGCCCAGCTTCTGGTAGAACGGATACACCAACTGACTCGTCCGCACCTGCAGCCATTGCATACCAGGCATATCCTTTAGCTTAGCGATGCGAAACAGCGTCAACTGCCGACCTATGCCTTTGCCCTGAAATGCAGGGTGGATCAAATCCCAGGACAGCCTGCCCCAGGTATAGCCATCGAAATAATTGATACCACCGGCACCTACCACCTGTCCCTCCTGCTCTACCACAAAGTAATCTTCGCGGCGCTCCTGCAGGTATAGCACCAGGTCGGCTTCCTCTTCAGGAGCAAAGTAAGCTGGCGTGTTGAGCCGCAAAAGCTGCAGAAGCGCCTCCTGGTCGGCTGGAGTATAGGGCCTGATCATTGCTGGCAGGTATGGCTATACCTTCGGCCCGAAAGCCAGGTCACCGGCATCGCCCAGACCGGGTACGATATAGAAGTTTTCGTTCAGATGATCATCCATAGCGCCAAGCCAGATGTGCGCCTCCGGAATCTCCTGCTGTATGTGAGCCACTCCCTCCGGAGAGGCTATGGCAGCGGCAATGTGCACCTGCACCGGTTTGCCGTGGCGCAGCATCCCTTTATAAGATTTCACGAGTGAGCGACCGGTGGCCAGCATCGGGTCCGCCAGGATAAGGATCTTATCGTGCAGGTCCGTTGAGGCCAGGTACTCCATGTTGATCTGCAGCTCGGTGTTCTGCTCCTCCACTCTGTAAGCGCCTACAAACGTGCTGTAAGCTTTGTCAAAGTAATTAAGCATGCCGTTGTACATCGGCAGGCCGGCTCTGAGAATCGTGGCCAGCACTGGTTGCGCAGTCAGTAGCTGCGTTTGCGTAGTAGCCAGTGGTGTTACGATGTCGCGGGTTTCGTAAGGCAGCGTTTTGGATATCTCGTAAGCCAGCAGCTCACCCAAACGCTCCAGGTTGCGACGGAAGCGCAGGCTGTCGTGTTGCACCGTTACGTCGCGCAGTTCGGCTACAAAATGGTTGGCAAGCGACGGGGCTGCTGTGAGTATGTGCAGGTTATCTTTTTGCATGAGCATGACTGTTTTTAATGACCTAAAGATAAGGTCTTTCGGGCGTACGGCAATCTCCGGCTGCCAAAAACGTTAAACCGTGCAGGCGCCCTACCTGTATAAGGCTGAGCTATACCTGCTTTCGACAATCTGCATCATGCAATTTCATGTGTTTTTGTTAATATTGTGAATTCTAAACAAGTACCTTACAAATCGCTTTCCCCTGATTAGAACTTTCCTCTTATGAGAAATATACTTGCCGCCATGGCACTTAGTCTGCTGGCTATACCTGTTGTGCAGGCGCAGGATGTGTATGTGCCATACGATCGCGACACCTATCACCTGATAGACCGCTACCAGATCAAACTGGGCTCAAAAGTGCCGCAGATGCACACCAACGTACGCCCGATCGGTCGCAGAGAAGTAGCTGAACTAGCTGAGGCTGCCATTGGTGAGCCGCGCTCTAACGCCGACATGTTCAATATCCAGTACCTGCTCAACGACAACTGGAATTACACCACACAGGCAAACGATAACATCAGCGAGCGCCCGATCTTCAACACATTCTACCGTAACAAAACGGACCTCTATCATTACGACTCTGAGGATTTCACTCTCCGCGTGAATCCGGTACTGCACCTGGAGCTCGGCAATGACCGCGAGAGCGATGGCATACGCTATGTCAACACAAGAGGTATTCAGATCGAGGGAAGCATCGACAATCGCTTCGGCTTCTATACCTTTATCGGAGAGAACCAGGCCCGTTTTGCTGATTATGTGGAGGACCGCATCCGTCGTGATGGGGTGGTTCCGCACGAAGGACTTTGGAAAGATTTCAAAGGCGACGGCTACGACTTCCTGACGGCACGCGGCTACATGAACTACTCCCTCTCGAAGCACGTGGAGATACAGCTGGGCCACGACCGCCACTTCATCGGCGATGGCTACCGTTCGCTGGTATACTCTGACTACGCACCGCCGGCATTCTTCCTCAAACTGAATACCCGTGTATGGAAGCTGCACTACATGAACCTGTTCCAGGAGCTCACTGCCGACTACCGCCGTCGCGGTGGTGGAGATCGCCTGCTGCCGAAGAAATACATGGCCCTGCACCGCCTGGGCATCAATATCACCGACAACCTTAATGTAGGCTTATTTGAGCAGGTCATTTTTGGTCGCGAACGAGGCCGGTTTGAGCTGCAGTACCTGAACCCGATTATCTTCTACCGCAGTGTGGAGCACAACCTCGGCAGCCAGGACAACGCCTTGCTCGGTCTTGATTTCCGCTGGAACCTGTTCAATACCGCGCAGCTTTATGGCCAACTGGTGCTCGACGAATTTGTGCTCGATGAAGTAACAGGTGGTAATGGCTGGTGGGCCAACAAGCAGGCCGGTCAAATCGGTGCGAAGTATATCGATGCTTTCGGGCTTTCTAATTTTGACCTGCAGGGCGAGGTGAACATCATACGCCCTTATACCTACCAGCACCGCGATGGCAGCTCCAACTATCAGCACAACCGCCAGCCACTGGCCCACCCGATGGGTGCCAACCTGTATGAATTTGTAGGTATAGCCCGCTACCAGCCACTGCCGCGCCTCCAGTTGGTAGGCAAGGCCATCGCAACCCGATTCGGTCAGGACGAGATCACGGCAGAAGGCGATACCATCAACTGGGGCAATAACGTAAACCTGGACTATAATCTGCGCCCTTATACATACGGGCACGAGATTGCGCAAGGCATTACTACCAACCAGCTACACCTCGACCTGACAGCCACCTACCAGTTCAGGCACAACCTGTTCGTGGACCTGAAAGGCATTATTCGCCGCACAGAGGCTGATGTAAGCACATTGAGCAAAAACACGGTGTTCACATCAGTAGCACTGCGTTGGAACATTGCCCAGCGCCTGCATGAATTTTAACAGACAGGTTTAGCTATCACCTGAGCGGGGAGCCTTTAGAAATAAAGGCTCCCCGTTTTCGTTTTAAAAGCTCGCTATACATACCTGTCCTAATTTAGCTATCTTTGCAGCGGCTAAGCATACAGCAGGTAGAGCGCGGCCTACAATATTGTAATTCGTTAATACTTAAAAACTTCCGTCAAGATTCCCGTGTGCATTACGGGGAGCAATCGGAGCAGCCTCCTATACCTGCAACAGGTAAGGATGGCCTATATCAACATGAAGACTTATCTCCGGATACTGCAGTTCGCAAAGCCTTATAGCCGCTTTGTGCCGCTTTATACTATTTACACCATACTGGGCATCATTTTCGGCCTGCTCAACTTCACGCTGCTCATTCCGCTGCTCAACGTGCTTTTTGGTACCGTGGGCGCCGATGAAGCTGCGACCATGGTGACAACCAAGCCTGACTTTAGCCTCTCACTCGAGTATTTCAAAGACTTCTTTAACTTCCACTTCGGGCAGGTCATTCTGGAGCAGGGACGGCAGGGGGCACTACTTTTCGTCTGTGTGATTGTGGTGATCTCGGTTTTCCTGGCTAACCTGTTCAAGTACCTGGCTTTTAGGGTGGTAGGCGCTCTTCGGGCACATGTAGTAAAGAAGATCCGCCATGCCACTTACGAACGGGTGACACAGCTGCACATGGGCTATTTCAGCAACGAACGCAAAGGCGACCTGATGACGCGCCTGACCGTGGATATTCAGGAGGTGGAAAACTCAGTGGTGAACACGATGACGGTGGTGATTCGTGAGCCAATCTCTATTATCGCTTTCTTTGTCGTGCTCTTTACTATGTCGGTGAAGCTCACGCTTTTCACATTGATCCTTCTTCCGCTTTCAGGTATACTCATTGCAGGTATAGCCAAGCGCCTGAAGCGGGCCGCCCAGCAAGGCCAGGAGTCACTGAGCTTTATACTGACTATTATCGACGAAACGCTGAGCGGCATTCGGGTGATCAAAGCCTTTAATGCTGAGCCCTACATCCTCGACAAGTTCCATGATCAGAATAGTCGCTACGCTCGATTACAACGCTCTATTGCCTACAAGCGTGATCTTGCCTCTCCGTTCTCGGAGTTCATGGGTGTGACGGTAGTTGCCTTGCTTCTATACTTTGGCGGCACCATGGTGCTGAACCAGGAATCTGATCTTAGCGCGGCAGAATTTATAACTTACATCATCCTGTTCTCACAGGTGCTGGTGCCAGCTAAGGCCATGTCTGCGGCGTTCAGCAACATACAGCGCGGCCTGGTATCCGGCGACCGCATCCTGCAGGTGATCGATACAGAGCCGCAGGTAAAGAACAAACTTAACGCGAAAGTACTGCCGGAGTTCCGTCACGAGATCGAGTTCCAGAATGTGGGTTTCAGCTACGGAGACCACGCTGTGCTGCAAGACATCAACTTGTCGATCGAGAAAGGCAAAACCGTGGCTTTGGTTGGTCCTTCCGGTGGTGGCAAGTCTACCCTGGCCGACCTGATCCCACGCTTCTACGACCCGACGGCAGGCAGTATCCTGATTGACGGGCACGACATCCGTGACTATACCATGGAGTCGGTGCGTGATACGATGGGCGTGGTAACGCAGGAGTCTATACTTTTCAACGACAGCATTTTCAACAACATCGCCTTTAACAAAACTGACGCTACAGAAGAGGAAGTGATCGCAGCTGCTAAGATTGCCAACGCGCACGAGTTCATTGTGAAGACGCCGGAAGGTTATCAGACCATGATCGGTGATCGCGGTAGCCGCTTGTCTGGCGGGCAGCGCCAGCGCCTGAGTATTGCAAGAGCGATTCTTCAAAACCCGCCGATCCTGATTCTGGACGAGGCTACTTCGGCACTGGATACTGAATCGGAGAAACTGGTGCAGGAAGCACTCACCAACCTGATGAAGAACAGAACCTCGATTGTAATTGCGCATAGACTGAGCACTATACAGCACGCCGATGAGATTGTAGTATTACAACAGGGCCGCATTGTAGAGCGCGGCAGTCATGAGGACCTACTGCAGCACGGCGGATTGTACGCAAAACTTACACAAATGCAACTGGTGTCATAGTAGCACTTAGTGCTTTTGTGTTACCAACCATTGCTTTAAATTAAATTTTAGTGTTAACGTTTCGGTATATTCATATTTTTTTATAGCTTAGCCCGATACAGTTTTGCACCAAAATCCAACCTTGAAGCATGAAAGAACTTAAGACACTCTCTGATGTGGTCGTTTTTTGCTACGCTATGTTTATAGCACTTTTGCTAACAGACTTGCTAGACCATAAAGCCATATTTGAGATTGCGACTGAAGAACAGGCGCTCACCCTTTACAAAGCACTCGGAGCAGTAGGCGCCGGATTAATGCTGGTAAAGTTGTTAATTGGAAAACTTTACATTACGTCGCTCAAATACGACAGGCACATGGCTCAGGTAAAAATCAACGAGCTGAAAGCCGATCTGTATGAGCGTAAACAAGCATACAGAAGCAACAGCTACAAAGAATCTGTCCGGATGGAGATGGCTGTAGCGAGCAACTAATATAATACATGACCCAGATCGTAATCAAGGAGCTGCAGGAAGCGCAACAGACGCTCAACAACTTTATTGCAGACCCTAATAATATTGCCGCCATCGAAAAAGCGGCCAATGCCATGGCCGATGCTGTAGCAGCAGGTGGTAAGATCCTTTCGTGTGGCAACGGTGGCTCCATGTGTGATGCCATGCACTTTGCAGAGGAACTGACAGGACGCTACCGCAACAACCGCCAGGCTATTCCTGCCATCTCTATCTCCGACGTGAGCCACATGAGTTGCGTGGGCAATGACTATGGGTACGATCATGTTTTTTCCCGCTACATCGAAGCTTTAGGCAACAATGGCGATGTGTTGCTGGCCATCAGTACCAGCGGCAACTCTGCCAATGTGCTTAAAGCCGCCGCCGCCGCCAAGGCCAAAGGCATGACGGTAGTTGGGCTCACCGGCAAAGACGGGGGCAAACTGGCCGCCCATTGCGACGTGGAAGTGCGCGTACCACACCAAGGCTACGCCGACCGTGTGCAAGAGATTCATATCAAAGTCATTCATATTCTGATTCTTCTCATTGAAAAGAGAATCTGCGCTTAACTAGTATTAGGTATAAGCCATCGGAGGACGTATATTTTCAGGTATAGGTATACCTGAAAATATACGTCCTTTGTTTTGCCCCCTCTTTTATAGTGCGCTATACATGCGTTTCATACAATCTGATAGCCAGTTGATTGCTGTTTGCAGCTAACGGTCAAACTACATTTTGTATTTTTACCCTATCGACTCGGAATCAATTGGCAGTGGCCAATGTTGCGAATCTGAATTATCAAAATCGCATTTATAGATCAACATCTAACCCCTATGCTTATCAAGACGTTTGGCAGCGCCGTTCAAGGCGTGAACGCCTATACCGTAACCGTGGAAGTGAGTGTGAGCGCCGGCGCAAAGTACTTCCTGGTGGGCCTACCCGACAATGCCATTAAAGAAGGCGAACAGCGTATCGAATCAGCATTGGCTCAGTACGGCTACAAGCTCAAACGCCAGAAAACCATCATCAACATGGCACCTGCCGACATCCGGAAAGAAGGTGCTGCCTATGATCTCACCATCGCGATGGGTATGCTGGCAGCCGGTGGACAGCTGGCCGCTGATAAGCTCTCACAGTACATGATCATGGGGGAATTGTCACTCGACGGTTCGCTCCGGCCAATCAAAGGAGTGCTTCCTATTGCCATCCAAGCCCGCAAAGAAGGGTTCAAAGGCATCATACTGCCTTCCCACAATGCCCGCGAAGCGGCGATTGTGAATAACCTGGATGTGATTGGGGTTGAGAACATCAAAGAAGCCATCGATTTTCTAAATAGTGAGCTCGACATCCAGCCTGTCAAAGTAGACACCCGCGATGTGTTTCAGAATTCGGCTAACCAGTACGCGGCCGATTTTTCGGATGTGCAGGGGCAGGAGAATATCAAGCGGGCGCTGGAGATCGCAGCCGCCGGTGGTCACAATGTGATCATGATCGGACCTCCGGGAGCGGGCAAAACCATGCTGGCCAAGCGGCTACCTTCTATCCTCCCGCCGCTGTCGATGCACGAGGCACTCGAAACAACAAAAATACATTCAGTGGCAGGCAAATTGGGCGAGGTTTCTTCCCTGCTTTCTACCCGACCATACCGGGCACCCCACCATACCATATCTGATGTGGCCCTGGTGGGCGGCGGCGGTATACCGCAGCCCGGCGAGATCTCCCTAGCTCACAACGGGGTACTTTTCCTCGACGAGCTGCCAGAGTTCAAGCGCACTGCCCTAGAGGTAATGCGTCAGCCATTAGAAGAGCGACGTGTGACTATATCCAGGGCCAAAACTACTCTGGACTTTCCGGCCAACTTTATGCTCATTGCCAGCATGAACCCTTGCCCCTGCGGATTTTACAATCACCCCGAGAAAGAATGCGTGTGTGCCCCTGGCTTGGTGCAGCGCTATCTCAACAAGGTGAGCGGCCCATTGCTCGATCGAATAGACCTACATGTAGAAGTAACGCCCGTAACTTTTGATGAAATGACCGCAACCCGGAAGTCGGAAGACAGCGAGACCATACGACAGCGGGTAGTTCGGGCAAGAGAGATTCAGCGGGAGCGCTTCAATGAATTTGACTACATGCACTCCAACGCCATGATGCCTTCACAAATGGTGAAAGAGATCTGTCAGATATCTGACGCCGGACGCACCCTACTAAAGACCGCCATGGAGCGTCTTGGACTTTCGGCCCGTGCCTATGACCGCATCCTGAAAGTGAGCCGGACCATCGCCGATCTGGCTGATAGTGAAGAAATTAAAATTGAACATTTAGCAGAAGCTATTCAGTACCGCAGCTTAGACAGAGACGGTTGGGCAGGCTAACGCACCTCAAAACTCAACTATCTATATATTAAATACTTACAAAGTTCAACATCTTAAAAAGGTGTTGAACTTTTCTTTTTAATGCCGTTTTAATTTACTTTTTTAATTGCACTGTATGCCACGCGAAATCTAAAACTTTTTTAGACTTTTCTTGGGAGGCTGCGTAATATGGGACGTCAGGAACATAAACCGAAGAAGACAAGACCTGACGGTAATACACTTAACCTACTAACCATTTACTACTATGAAGAAAAGAATTTTAATGCTCGTTTTAGCCATGACCACAGTGGTTGCGGCACATGCACAGGGCCCACGACTAGGTATCAGGGCGGGTGTAAATTATGCTGGCTTTGGCGGATCTGATGCCGACAACCTGGATCGCATCTGGGGTGGACACGCTGGTCTGACTGCTAACTTCCCACTATCAGTTGACAACTTTTTCTCGATACAGCCAGAGGTGCTTTACTCTATGAAGGGTGCCGAAACCAGTGCAGATGATGTGAAGTGGAAAATCAATTACCTGGATGTGCCGGTGCTTGGCCGCGTAAACGCTGGTCCGCTTTATTTTGAGGCAGGTCCGCAGGTGTCATTCAGGATAGGCGGTGAAGTAGATGTGAATAACACAACCATTACTGAAGACTTAGATGACTACAAACGTACTAGTTTTGGATATGCTGCCGGTGTTGGTTTGCAGGCAACTCCACTAGGCTTAAGCATTGGCGTCCGTTACAATGGCGATATTTCTAAGCTTTATGACAACACAAACATAGGCAACTATCGTAATGACGTATTCATGCTGACGCTCGGCTACCTGTTTGGCGGCAGATAAAAGCGCTATTAGTACAAAATAAAACTATATTACTGAAGCCCCGGTTCGTGCCGGGGCTTTTTCAGGTATAGCTGCCATACCTACTCCCCTCCTTCTTCCGACCATCATACAAGTGCCACTCACCAAGTACGTGCAACAAATCAAGCCACTGTTTGTAATAAGGTATAGCTTACTTCCGCTCCAGAGATCAGGCGACTGGAAAAGGAGTAGAATAAAGTGCAATTATTAAAAAATTATCAATCTGATAGTCAACCAGATGCCACATTAGCGCTAAAAATACTGCCTGCATTTACTCAATAAAAATATAGTTCTGCACGTATATTGCTCAGATTATACCAAAATAACCAATACCCAATTATGAAAAAGCTATTATTAATGTTCGTGTTTGCAGTAGTGACTGCAGTTGGTGCCCAGGCACAAAGTGCAAGCTTCGGTATACGAGGCGGTGCAAATATCTCTAACCTGTCAGGCGACCTGCGTGACGAGGATCGTTTCAACAACAAAGTCGGCTTTCATGCCGGTATCATGGCCAACTTCGGCATCGTAGACAACTTCTTCTCGATACAGCCAGAGTTACTTTATTCTGTTAAGGGTTTTAAGAATGAGGATTCGGAGTTTACATTGCTTGGTCAGACAAGAAGACGTGAAGGTAAAGTAAACTATAACTATATCGATCTTCCAGTGCTTGCCAGAATCAAAGCAGGCCCTCTTTACTTCGAAGCAGGTCCGCAGGCCTCATACCTGTTGAGCGTCAACAATGAAACCAGAACGTATATAAACGGTACGCTGCAGTCGACCAATCGGGACGAGAAAAGCAAAGAAGGGCTTTCTGAGTTTGAAGTAGGCTACGCAGCTGGCATAGGCTTCACCTCAGCTAACAATGCCATCAGCTTTGGAGTACGCTACAACGGCGCTTTCAGTGATTTCGTGAAGGAAGACGTGAACTTTGAAGGTGACCTGACTAATGCCCGCCACTCTACCTTTATGGTAACAGTAGGGTTTGCACTGCCAACTAATCGCTAATTATCTTTCCCAATGAGAAAGCCGCCGGGTGCTAAGCACCTGGCGGCTTTTTTTGTTTCGGCTGTACCTACTATACCTACTGCTTAACTAAATGCCGCCCTCAGGAGTACTATTAACTACAGCTCTATACCTAATTTTTTTACTATACCCGAAATTATGAAAAAGATCATACTCCTGACGGCCTTGTTGCTAGTCACTTCACTTTCGGTGCAAGCTCAGTACTACCGCTACGGCGTAAAGGCTGGGGGTGGCTTCTCTAAAGCAGTTGGCTCCGATGCCCCCTCTGACCAAATCAACCATCTGGCTGGTATACACGGCGCTTTTGTGTTCGCCTACGAGTTTGCCTCCCGCTTATCAGTACAGCCCGAACTACACTTCAGTCGCAAGGGCTTTACCTACGACAACTATACCTTAAACACAGCTGCTGAGACGGCCCTAACCGGCGACCTCCGGCTCGATTATATAGAGCTTCCTCTTATGATCAAGTTGCAGAAAGCAGCTCTGTTTGTAGAAGCCGGTCCTTACATGGGCTACCTGCTCAATGTCGGCAATAAGGTCAACATTGTCAGCACCGACCCTTCCGTTGATCCTCCTGTAGTTTTTGGGCGGGAAGATTTCAGCCGCGATGACTTTAACAGCTTTGATGCCGGCTATGCTATAGGCGGTGGTTTGATGCTCGAGAGTGGTTTTTTCCTGAACGTACGCCACACAGCTAGTCTGCGCCCATTTCCTAAAGCAGACCTGAGCCAGCGCAACCTTGTATGGCAACTCTCCATCGGTTTTATGATGCCTTCACGCCGGCCGGGCAACTGGTAAGGGCAGTTTGCTGTACCTTAGCTGTACCTAAAAACAAAGCAGCCCTGCTACTTCAGTTAAGTAACAGGGCTGTTCTTCTTTAGCGAAGAGGCTTACTTGCTCATCTCTGCATAGTATTTATAGAACTGTGGGATCGTCTCTATACCTTTCATAAAGTTGAATACACCGAAGTGCTCATTTGGTGAGTGGATCGCATCCGTATCCAGACCAAAGCCCATTAGCACCGAATCCAGTCCGAGCTCAGACTTGAACATAGCCACGATCGGAATAGAACCACCGCTACGCACTGGCACTGGCTTCACACCAAATGTTTCTTCATAAGCTCTTGCAGCAGCTTGGTAAGCAACCGAATCTGTAGGCGTCACCACTGGCTCGCCACCATGGTGCGGACGAACCACTACCTTCACGCTTTTCGGCGCAATGCTTTCAAAGTGCTTCTTGAATTTCTCTGTGATTTCCTCAGATGACTGGTTCGGCACAAGGCGCATCGAAATTTTAGCAAAGGCCTGCGAAGGAATAACCGTTTTAGCACCTTCACCAATATAGCCACCCCAGATGCCATTCACATCCAGTGTCGGACGGATGGAGTTGCGCTCCATAGTGGTATAGCCTTCCTCGCCATGCACATCCGGCAGGTCAAGCGCCTGCTTATACTTGTCGAGGCTAAAAGGAGCGCGGGCCATCTCGGCACGTTCCTCCTGGCTCAGCTCCTCCACATTGTCATAGAATCCAGGTATGGTGATGTGATTATTCTCGTCGTGCATCGACGCGATCATCTGACACAGGATGTTGATCGGGTTCGCCACAGCACCGCCATACAAGCCAGAGTGCAAGTCACGGTTCGGGCCAGTCACCTCTACCTCCACATAGCTCATGCCACGCAGACCAGTTGTAATAGAAGGCGTGTCGTTGCCCAGCATACCAGTGTCAGATATCAGGATCACATCGGCAGCCAGCTTCTCTTTGTTGTTCTTCACGAACGTAGCCAGGTTGGCGGATCCTACTTCTTCTTCACCCTCGATCATGAACTTCACGTTACAGGTCAGGGCGTTGTTCTGCATCATCACTTCAAATGCCTTTACATGCATGTACATCTGACCTTTGTCGTCGCAGGCACCGCGGGCGTAGATTTTGCCGTCCTTGATCACAGGCTCAAACGGAGGCGAGTGCCACAGTTCGTAAGGGTCAGCAGGCTGCACATCATAGTGGCCGTACACCAGTACGGTAGGCAATGAGGGGTCCACTATTTTCTCACCATACACAATCGGATAACCGCCGGTCTCGCACAGTTCCACTTTATCAGCACCAGCTTCGCGCAGCTTTTGGGCTACAAAATCAGCTGTGCGCAGTACATCTCGTTTGAACTTCGGGTCGGCGCTTACGGAAGGCATTCGCAGCATGTCCAGCAGTTCGTTTATAAAACGGTCTTTGTTGTCAGTGATATATTGATTCATAGTCTAGATAAATGTCTTGCCTTAAAGGTACGAAAAAAGCCACCCTTCGGAAAGAGTGGCTTTTAGAATGCTTATACCTGCGGACTGCTATACCTATTTTCGCAGCCCCAACTTAATGTTGGCTTTGCTTTCTTCGCCGTTGATCAGGCGATTGATGTTCTTACGGTGCGTTAAAACCACCACGGCAAACACCACAAATCCGAATATGATCAGGATCGGGTTGTCAGGGTGAAAACGTGGCAGCAACAGTAGTATCGGGAATGCCAATGCCGCGATCATAGAACCCAGCGACACATACCTAGAGGTAAAGAGCACGATTACAAAAATAACCATGCACATCAGCGCCACTTCCAGGTGTATGGCCAGCATCATACCGAGTAAAGTTGCCACACCTTTGCCGCCCTTAAAGCGCTCATACACCGGAAAGATATGTCCTACCACTGCCAGTGCACCCATTGCCAACTGATAGATGATCAAATCTTCGGCGGGCACAGCGTTGAAGATTACCAGTAAAGCTGCCAGCGAAGTAGCCACCCATCCTTTAAAGATGTCGATCAGCATCACGATTGTGCCCGGCTTTTTGCCCAGCACCCGGAATGTATTTGTTGCTCCGGAGTTTCCACTACCGTGCTGGCGAATGTCAATTCCGTAGTAAGCTTTGCCGATCCAAACGGCGGTAGAAATTGATCCGATCAGGTATGCTACTATAAATAAAGCGGCAATTAAAAGTATGTTCATGACGCGTGTGTCAGCTTTTTGTATGCATTAACTATACTTAACAAAGTTAAGTGCAGTTTACGTGTGTTTTTTTAATCTAAAAGAACCCAAATATAGGGACTTGTTAATTTAATATCCAAAAGAGGGCTATCTTTCCCTATACGGCCGGAGTGCAGGTATCGGTTATTGCCAGCCTTCTTCCTCCTCCACATTTCCTTTTTTCTTCTTCTTTTTCTTTTTGGTATCTTCTACTTCATCTTCGGCAACATTAAACCCACCCTGCTCTGCTACTGGTGCCTGAGTTGCCATCTTGAAAGCATCTTTACCGTTCAGGTAGTCATGCTTGAACTGATCCACAAAACGGTTTTTGTCGATGTTCTCGCCCATGTACATGCCGTACTTGCGGCTGCGGCCACCACTGGCTTTGGAGCGGATGGTCTTGTTCAGGTCAGCGTCAGATGATACGACTACCAATCCGTTCTCCAGGTAGCTCATGAACACCCAGGTATACGGATCGGCCTGCAGGTATAGGTTCACCACCGGTTCGCCGTTCAGGTCCTGCTTGATCTCCATAAAGCCGTCCATGTCAGCCCCTATCTCTTCTTTCAGCACATTAGAGAGGCCTAGTTTTCCTACACTGTACCAGGCATTGGTTTTGTTGGACCAGCGCAGGTCTACGTTGTGGAACACCATGCTGCGCACCAACTTGTTCGAAAGCTTTGGTAAAGTGATCAGTCCGCCTTGCTCACGGTAGCGCTGCGCATCGCGGTTGCCGATGATGTTACCCAGTTTGTAAAGCATCTCTTCAGTACTTGCCTGGTCACCGCCTCCTCGTATAGCAGTTTCGTTTAACTTTTTGCCAAGCCCACTGATCACCTGCGAATGCATGTTCATGTCAAAGGCCATCAGCGCATCAACAGCATAATAGCCGCTATCAGCTTTGGCTATACCTGTACCTGCCGACTCTATTCCGAAATCCTTCAATGAGTTTACCAGGTTAAGTTTGCCTTCAAACGCTACGGTTTTGGTGCCTTCATTGTAACGGAGTTCGTTGCCTTCATAAGATCCGGCAGCTGATCGGGCCGCATCAGTGATCTTAAACTCGCTGTTCGCCTTATCATATGACAAGTCGCCGCTCACAGTAAAGATGTCCAAGTCATCGTCGTACTGCTTTTTCGAAACAAAAGTATTGTAAGGTTTGAACGTACCACGCGACAGGTGCAGGCCAGTGTAGAGTTGGTTGCCGTCCGGAGCCTTCTGCTTCATGATCGGGATGCGCACATTGTCCGGGTTCAGGGAGTCGCGCTTGAAAGGGAACCAGTCTGAGTCTTCCTCGTTTCCGGTAAAGTTCAGCTTCAAATCGCCATCAAAGTCCATGTGCGGACGGTAAGCATACATTTTCACGTTACCTCTGTAGCGGATGTGCGGGAAGATGTAGAAGTTGTCAGTATCACGAACCAATGCCTGCGCATAGGTCGTATTGATGTTCTCCTTCTTTTTTAACTGGTGCTGCTTGTACACGAAATCCGCGAATTGCAGCTTGAACGAATCGGAAGCTGCATTCTGATAATCGTGCACGGCTGTACCACTAAAGGCGTTACGTGACAATACGTCGATGTTGCCGGAATACAGCTTATGGAACTGCTGCAGGGAGTCAGCCATCACACGGGCATTGCGCAGTGTAGTGATGGTAGCGCCTGCCGCTACGGCTACTTTGCCACTGTCAGGTATAATGTGCACATCGCCTACCGGTATGTAAGGCACACCGCCAGCCAGAATGGAGTTTACTTTCAGGTCATACTCCCCTGTAGCTGCGCTGAAGTAAAGGCCGTCCTGCTCCGGATGCTGTGAGTAGAAGTAATTTTTCCCTCCTGCACCATCGGCTGCCAGGCTTACCTTTTGCTGTTTCATGTCCCAGGTAGCACGGCTCATCGAAGTCTTGTACTGCGCTTTAGGGAATTCTATACTGGCTACGCCCTTCTGCTCACTGCCAAACTCCACAAAGCGTTTATCCAGGTCATAACTGATAGCCATATCTGTCGCTTTCATGGCCGGCTTACCTTCCACGTCCGACTTCACGATCATCTGTGCATTGTTGCCTGAAAGGCTACGCCCTTTAATGGACAGTTTCTTCGACACGATGTTGGCATCGGTATTATCCATTTCACCATCGCCGTACAGGCCGCCCGGTGAAAGTTTAGCCGTGCCCGTAAACTTGAACTCCTCTTTGTAGATCTTCATCGGGTCTTTGGCAGCGGCCATCACGTACATGGTGTCCTGCTTCGGCATCCAGATCATTTCATACTGCCCCAGGCTTGCCACAGGGAAGTTGGCCTCGCCTCCTCCCGGTTCCATTTTGGCACTAGCTCCCTTCTGTGTCACTACTTTATCGAGGTAATAGGTATACTCCGGCGCTTCAAAGGTTGAGGTCAGGTACTTGAGGGTGCCCCGGCTCTGTATACCTTCGGAGCTCATCATGATGGTGTCGTAGGCTATACCTTTACCGCCGAAAGCTGGCAGCCCGTTAGGGCCTGGCTGGTAGTAGAAGCCCAGGGTCTCATCCGGCATCATGGTCAGCTTGGTCTTGATCGGCGGGAAGATGCTTCCTGAATGGAAGGTGCCACTAAAGCCAATCATACTTTTACCTTTGCTCAAGCTGTCGAGTTTGTAGGACGGGATGTCAAAATAAACAGTGCTATCATAGGCTCCTCCCAGTACGTCTGGTCTGGCAAAGGCCACCTGCCCACCCATTGGTGAGTCAAATTTAGGGTACTCCGGATAGTGCTTACGGCCTGATTTGTTGTTTGGCTTATTGATATACAGCTTACCGGACATGTTGCCCGAACGGCTGGTCATCACCTGCTCCAGCTCTTTCTTCCTGCCAATTGCGCGGCGCTTCTTCGTTACAAAGGCTACCGTGTCCAGTTTCTGCATGTCGATCATGAACTCGTTGTAATCGAACTTGAACTGGGAGCCTCTGAAGTTAAGGCGGCCGGCGTATAGCTTACCTCCAAACTCCATGTTACGGTTGTCGAGCAAGTGCACAATGTTGCTATCAGGTACGGCGTACACTGCGGATGAGTCGTTGTTGAATGCCATTTTCTCTACACCACGCACTGTCAGGCGGTTGTTGCTTAGGTTAAGAGTGGCATTGCGGCCAGATGGCACCACTGACTTGATCACCAAGTGGTCATAGTCGCTCAGGTTCTGCGCAGAACCCACATAATGCCAGGCTTTCGGCTTTAGGGAGATAAAGTGCGACTGCCCATCGTAAGTCAGATACCCCTCCCGTGCCAGGCTGATAGCTGCCTCCTGTACCGCCTTTTCATTCAGTTTTGAGGCTTTCGCTACATCAAATGCATAGAAATCATTGGTTTTGGCTTTGGCCGCATAAGATACCAGCACCTGCAGCGGGTGGAAACTAGCTACTCCTACCAACTGCTGAAAACGCATGTTAGAGAAATACTGCGCCGATTCTAACTGTACCGGTATGAGTGTTTTCGTGTTGAGGATCGAGAAGTTAATATGTGGTGTGCCCAGGTTCCAGGCAAGGCGTTCGGCTGTGATCTCAAACTTGTGGTAGCTGTCGTAGAATGGTGTTTTGCTATACACACCCTTGTCGCGGGTTAGCACCAGTTCGCGGGTTGGCTTGGAGTAGCGCAACTGCATGGCCGGATGCGTCAACGAGTCCCGGCGCTGGTTCTGGTAAATGGCTACATAGGCTCTATTAGCAAATATGATCGAATCGTTCAGGTTGTAGTTGTGCGCCATCGACCGAAATTTCTTTTTCCCATCTTCCAGTACGGCTAAGGCCGACACACTACCATCCAAGGGCTTACTGCCAATCAGGTCACCGGCCAGCGTAAAGCCCCCGGTATAAACAATATCCTTGCCCAGGCTTTTCACTTTCGCATCATTCGTGAAAGAGGCAAAACGCGGGTAAGACTTTTCTCCATTAGTGCCAGCTTTTGAGCTTCTGAACTCAAAAACACCCTCAATCGGCGCATCCAGCACAGCATTGTAGGTAATGGTCGCGTCAGGCACTTTAAAAGCGGCTGCTGTAATATCAAAATTGAAGGCTTTAAAAGCAGCTGAGACAGGCTTGCCGTCCACTTCCCACGAGAATGACCCGCCTTCCCCTACAAACAGGTTATTGGCCAGCATCAGGTGTCCGCTCGTTTTCATGATGGCGGTAGAATCGTGGATGGTTGCAAAGCTCAGGTTCACGTTTTCCAGTTTCATCACCGGTCCGCTTACCTTCGGCTGAGCAGGCACGAACATCTTTTTAAAATCGTCGCGGCGCTTCTTCTCTGCTACCTTCGGGTCTACTTTTTTGGCTGCGGGCTTTGGCGTGTCCCAGGCATCACCCCAGTCGTCGGCGGTGGCCTCGCTGCTCTCACCCGCTACCTCATCATCCCATGAGAAGCTGTCCCAGTCACTCACCTCCGCAGACTTTTCTTTGTCTTTTGGAGCCGCCTTTCCTTCATAGGCAAAGCTTACGCTCCCGCCTACGGTGCGTAAGGTATACTGTTTGTTCTGGTACAGTATACCTGAGCTAAGATAGCTGCTGCTGGTCTGGAAGAAACGATCGAGCGCTATACCTTCATCCTGTTGCACAGCCTTGGCCACTACTTCCAGCATGTTGTCGATCTGAGCGCCGCGCATGTTGTGATGATTCACGGCTCCCACCAGCATCTCGTAGAAGTTCTCGTAATGCGGATTAACGCGCATTTTCTTGCGGTACATCAGCTGCGAAATATCAACCACTTGCTGCTTCTGCTTTTCGGAGAGTCGCTGGTTGCCCCATACACTTTCCAAGGCAGCACCGAGAGCTTCGGCATTTTTGGCCTTCCCGGTCACCAGCATGTTTTTGGCATCCGTGATGTACTGCTCTGGGTCGGTAGACAGTTTGGTCTGGGCTTGTGCTGCGAACACAGCCAGAAAGAATAAAAAGGGTAGAAGTTTATATTTCATAGGTCGGAAGGATTTCGATTAGCTGTTCTTGAAAATAGCAGACACCCAGTTGTTCTTTGTCCGGTGGGATACATAAGTCAGGCCAAGCTCGGCTGCACGCTCCTGCAGCGCCGGCAGGTCTTCAGTATAAAAGCCGCTCAACAACAGCGTACCTGCTGGTTTCAACACCGCCACATAAGCCGGCATGTCATCAAGCAGCACGTTGCGGTTAATATTGGCCAAAATAATATCGTAAGGCTGGTCTCCTTCAATGGTCTCGGCACCTCCCAATCGCACGTCAATGTTTCCGTAACCGTTCAGTTCCGCATTTTCGCGGGCATTCTCTACTGTCCAGTCTTCTATTTCTACGGCAACGATTTCAGAAGCGCCTAACTCGCCCGCCATGATCGCCAGTATACCTGTACCACAACCCATGTCCAGCACACGCTTGCCTTGGTGGTCCAGTGTTAGCTGGTTCTCAATCATCAGGGTGGTTGTCTCGTGGTGGCCTGTACCGAACGACATTTTCGGATTGATCACGATGTCATACTTTGCCTCGGCTGGTTTCTCGTGAAACGAAGCTCTTACCGATGCCTGCCCGCCGATGAAAAGCGGCTCAAAATTGCGCTCCCATTCGGCGTTCCAGTTCTGGCGCTCGATTTTCTGCACTTGATACTCAACCGTGGTATAGCCAGCATAGCGGGCTATCATGTTGTCCAACTCGTGCTGGTCGAATTTATCTTCATCAATGTAAGCGTTGAACCCCTCCTCTGTTTCCACAAAGGCGTCAAAACCCAACTCGCCCATCTCGGCAGTGAAAATGTCGGCAAACTCAGGGTTTACTTTCAGGGCTACTTCTATAAAATCCATGTGCGATAATTAAGGGCGGCACGCTGCGTAAGAGCGCACGTTGGTAAAATGTACAGTAAAATCAGCGAAATTTCGGTTATCAGTCACGTAGAGCACGTGGTCGGCAAAGGCTTTTTTGTTGGTAATGTGCCAGATGCCAGTACCGTCGGCAAACAGTTTGTTGCTCTCGCGGTACACTACCATAGAGGCAAAGGCTTCTTCATCGCCCAGGTACACCGTGTAAGCGGCTGTGTTTTTATACTTCGGGTCACGCTCCAGGTATACAGAGCCATAGATGCGGCAAATGTCGTTACCAGCCACCCTTACAGACGGCTCAGCTGCCGGCTGTGGCGCTGTCAAATACGGGAGCAGCGAAAGCCAAAAGGATATTATTAGAATCATAACAGATAATTTAGCCAAATATAACTATATCTGCAATAAAAAAGGCTGCCAACTATATAGCGGGCAGCCTTTTTTCCTGTGTTATCTGATTATTAGAACGATTTGATGATATCGGTAAAGTCTCTAGACTTAAGTGATGCCCCCCCGATCAGGCCGCCGTCCACATCTGGCTGAGAAAACAGTTCTTTGGCATTGCCCGGGTTGCAGCTGCCCCCGTACAGGATGGAGCAGTTGAAAGCCGCCTCTGCATCGAACATGCGCGAAAGCTGCTCACGGATGTAAGCGTGCATTTCCTGCGCCTGCTGGCTGCTGGCAGTACGGCCGGTACCAATGGCCCAGATCGGTTCGTAAGCGATCACCACTTTATCAAACTCCTCGTTGCTCAGGTAAGAAAGGCTATCGTGCAGCTGCTTGCCCACATAGTCGAAGTGGCGGTCAGCATCGCGCTCCTCCAGTGGTTCACCGCAGCAGAAGATCGGGGTTATACCCTGTGCGATGGCTGCTTTCAGTTTTTTGTAAAGTGCCTGCGCGTCTTCGTGGTGGTACATGCGGCGCTCACTGTGACCAATGATCACATATTGCACCCCTACTGACTTCAGCATGGCAGCTGATACCTCTCCGGTATAGGCGCCGCTGTCGTGCTCACTCACGTTCTGAGCAGCCAGGTGCATCAGGTCGTTGCCCTGTGTTAGCTTACCCACGCTCTGCAGGAAAGGGAAAGGCGGCGCCACGATTACGGTCACATTGCCGTTCACTTCGTCCTTCACCATATTATCGATCTCCGATACCAGCGAAAGTGCCTCCTCGTAGGTCTTGTTCATTTTCCAGTTTCCTGCAACAATTTGTTTTCTCATGTTTTATGCTTTGTTGATGATAGTATAACTTAATGGAACAGTCTTCGCTGCTTTACGGCAAGTTAGGAAAATTTGCTATACCTATTATCCGCATTTTCGCGCAAGTCAGGTATAGCGTAGAAAGTAAAGGGCGAGGAGGACATCCTTATACCTGTTTCTGAAAGCCATTAAATAAAAATGCCGAAGCAACGGATGTTACTTCGGCATTTGCTATACGCTTATGGTATACCTTACAGTCTCTCCTTCAGGAACCTGGCGGTATGGTTATCCTCCAGTTTGGCCATCTCCTCCGGCGTACCTTCAAAGAGCAGGTGTCCGCCGTTGGTGCCCCCTTCCGGCCCCAGGTCAATGATCCAGTCAGCTGATTTGATGATGTCCATGTTGTGCTCAATGATGACAACCGTGTTGCCGTTTTCGATCAGCGCATTGATGGACTGCAGCAATTTGTTGATGTCGTGGAAGTGCAGACCGGTGCTCGGCTCATCAAAGATGAACAGGATATCCTCCTGATGTGCCTGCACGCCTTTTGTCAGGAAGGACGCCAACTTCACACGCTGTGCCTCACCACCCGAGAGCGTGTTACTCGACTGCCCCAGACGAATGTAGCCTAAGCCCACATCGTTTAGCGGCCTCAGCTTCTCGATGATCTTCGACTGGTCGGCAAAGAAGTCGATGCTGTCGGCGATGGTCATATCCAGTACTTCTGAGATGCTCTTCTCTTTATACTTCACATCGAGTACATCCTGTTTAAAGCGATGGCCGTTGCAGCTCTCACAGGTCAGGTAGATATCGGCCATGAACTGCATCTCGATCTTCACCTGCCCCTCACCCTGGCATACCTCACAGCGGCCACCCTCAATGTTGAATGAGAAGTGCGACGGCTTGAAACCACGGGACTTGGCCAACGGCTGATCGGCATAAAGGGAACGGATGGCATCGTAAGCCTTCACGTAAGTCACCGGGTTGGAACGCGACGATTTGCCGATCGGATTCTGGTCCACGAACTCCACGTGCTTGATCTTGTTATAGTCGCCTGCCAGTTTATCAAACTTACCGGTAGCCTCGGCTGTGTTGCCATGCAGCTTCATCATGGCCGGAGCCAGTATCTTTTTGATTAGGGTTGACTTTCCAGAGCCACTCACACCTGTCACCACGGTCATTACGCCTAGCGGCACTTTCACGCTCAGGTTTTTGAGGTTGTTCTCACGCGCACCTTGTATCTCAATGGCATTGCGCCACTTGCGCCGCTTGGCCGGCACTGATACTTCCATCTCACCACTCAAGTACTTAGCGGTATAAGTATCGGCGGTGCGTGTCATCTCCTCCAGCGTACCCTGGAACATCAGGTTGCCGCCACCGGAGCCAGCCTCAGGTCCAATATCAATCAACTGGTCAGCGGCACGCATCATTTCCTCCTCGTGCTCCACCACAATCACGGTATTGCCCAGCTTTTGCAAAGTACGCAACACACTAATCAGCTGCTCAGAGTCTTTGGGGTGCAAACCGATGCTCGGCTCATCCAGAATGTACATGGACCCTACCAGCGCACTGCCCAGCGAAGTCGCCAGGTTGATACGCTGGCTTTCACCGCCTGAAAGTGTATTAGAAAGTCGGTTGAGCGTGAGATAACCCAAGCCTACGCGCACCAGATAGCCCAGTCGGTTGGACACCTCGGTTACAAGCCGCTCAGCCACATTGCGCTCGTGCTCGGTCAGTTGCATGTTCTCAAAAAACGGTAGCGCCTGTGTGATCGGCATCAGCACCAGATCAGTGATGCTTTTATCATTGATCTTTACATAACTGGCGTCCTTGCGCAGGCGGGAACCTTTGCAGTCAGGGCAGGTGGTGCGGCCACGGTAGCGCGACAGCATCACGCGGTACTGTATTTTGTGCGTCTGCGCTTGCAGGTGCTTAAAGAAGTCGTTGAGTCCTTCGAAATATTTGTTCCCGGTCCAGAGCAACTCCTGCTCTTTTTCAGACAGTTCGTTGAAAGGACGGTGTATCGGGAAGTCGAAGCGGATGCCATTCTTCACGAGCGGCTGCAGCCATTCGTTCATCTTTTCAGAACGCCAGGGGGCAATCGCTCCTTCATAAACCGTAAGGCTTTTGTCAGGAATCACCAGGTCCGGGTCTATACCTAGCACACTACCAAAACCTTCGCAGGTCTGGCAGGCACCATAAGGGTTATTGAAACTGAAGAAATTGACAGATGGCTCCTCGAACACGATGCCGTCCAGCTCAAAGCGGTCCGAGAATACACGCTCCTCTCCGTCTCCAAACTTCACACGGCATTCCCCGTGGCCTTCAAAGAAAGCTGTCTGCACCGAGTCAGCTATGCGGAACTGTAGGTCTTCATCTGATTTATAGATCACTGCCCGGTCTACCAGGATGTACACCTCCTTGCCTAGCTTCGGTTTTTTCTCCTCGAGTAGTTCTTCGATAAAGTATACCTGCCCGTCAGCATAGATGCGCGAATAGCCCTTCTGCAGCAGCAGGTCCAGCTCTTTGGCCAATGTGCGCTCCTTATGCAACTGAAGCGGTGCCAGGATCATGACCCGGGCTTCATCCTCCAACGAGAAGATAAAGTCAACGACATCGGCTACACTATCCTTCTGCACCACCTCACCCGAAACCGGAGAGTAGGTTTTGCCAATGCGGGCGTAGAGCAATTTCAGGTAGTCATAGATTTCGGTACTGGTGCCCACTGTAGAACGGTTGTTCTTGATGCTCACCTTCTGCTCAATGGCAATAGCCGGGCTGATGCCTTTGATGTAGTCCACGTCAGGCTTATCCATACGCCCCAGAAACTGGCGGGCGTAAGAGCTCAGGCTTTCCACATACATGCGCTGCCCCTCGGCATACAAGGTGTCAAAAGCCAGCGATGACTTACCGGAGCCGGAAAGGCCGGTCACGACGATGAATTTGTTGCGCGGCAAAGCCACACTGAGATCTTTAAGATTATGCACGCGGGCGCCTTTGATGATGATGTGCTGGCGCGGGTCGAGCGTATCGAGGTTATTTTCGGATGTGTTTGCCATAAAGTATAGCGCAGACAAGATAAAGCCCACGCATGACGAACTGAGTTTTATACGATGTAAAGATACAAATACCCTGTCGCATTCAGAAGGCTTTTTAGCCTTTGGCCCTGTACCTGGCATTTCGCCATAGCATGCAACATGGCATCCTTTTGAAACACCTGCAGCTGTAAAAAGGTTTAGCTTTCTATGACTATTTACAGGTATAGCCCCATCCTGATTTCAACACACGCCGCACAGGCTTCACCTACAGTTCCTGAAGGCGATTCCATTCTAAAAAAAGCCTGAACTGCAGCTCTCCGATTTCGTATGTATGGGTTGCTAACTACAACCATTAAAACCAATACAACATGGGAAAAGGAGATAAAAAATCGAAGAAAGGCAAAATTGTGAAGGGCACTTATGGCAACAGCCGCCCAAGACAGGCAACCAAAAGAAAAGCTGCCGAGAAGAAAGAGGCCGCTGCCAGCTAAGGCTTAGGCTATTCGAAATTTAAAGCATGGCTATACCTTGTTCGCCGCAAAGGCAACAGGTATAGCCATGCTTTTTATGCTTGCTGCCCCCTGACTTGCATGCCTTTTCAGAGTGATGTTCCTAAATAATTAAATATTTTATTTTTTAGGCTTTTTACTGTAACACTCACCCCAGTATAGAAGTATAATTTTTTAGGGAGCGGCCACCCCCTCAGCCAGAAGCCGACTCCTGCATGCCAGCCATCACCAACCTATGCCTACGCATGCTTCCGGTGCTGAAAGCGCCATATTATTCTTTTATTAACAATCCTTTTGTGGGTTAACGCAGCCAATTCAGGACCGTATCCTGAGCAGAGGAACTGCCGACTCTATTGATAAGTAAAAATTTAAAAATATTAACACCATGGAACAACTGGACATCCGCAATTTATTGGAGAACATCGAGAAGAAGGTGTACCAGCAGGAAATTACTTCAAGCACTGACGTAACTAAACTGATTAACACCGAGATCGCAAAAGCAATTAACCTGAACAGCAAAGTAGCTGACGGGGAAGGCCTTCAGTTTCAGAATATCTCCTGCACGACCATTGAGTGCTATCTGGAGCACCTGAAAGCTGTAGAGGCTAAATTGAAACGCCCTGCCGATATCACTGCACAGTGCAAACCTGTGGAGGAGCGCGACATTAACCGCCGCCTGCTCCTGATCCTGAACCGCCTGAAACGGTATAACCGCGAATAGGCTGCATCAATTGCATTTACAAACTTATCCTTCGTACAGATTTCAACTCTTGCGAAGGATTTTTTATGCCCCTTGTATTCATATAGTGACGAATGTCATTTTTATCGCGCTTCTATGCTGGTATTTTTGTAACCCTATAAGGTTTCGATTTGCAGCAAATGAAGGAAGATATAAGAGATGAACAGGATATAAAACTGCTGGTTGACTCGTTTTACGCCAAAGTAAACGAGGACGACCTGTTAGGACCTGTATTCAATGGCTTTGCGAAAGTAAACTGGGAGCACCATCTCCCCATAATGTACAGCTTCTGGAGTTCGGTGCTGTTCGGCACCATGGCCTACAAGGGGCAGCCTTTCCCAAAGCACATGCACCTGCCAGTAGACAGGCAGCATTTCGCTCGCTGGGTAGTGCTGTTTACTGAAACTGCAGATGAACTGTTTGAAGGAGATAAAACAAAGGAATTGAAGCAAAAAGCCACCAGCATTGCGCAGGTATTCCAGATGAAAATGGGCCTGATCGGCATTATAGGCAAGGAAGTAACTCTATAAGGTAGTCCCATAAAAATCAAAGCGGCAGCTTTACCGATATAACCGGTAAAGCTGCCGCTTTGATTTTAGCCGTACCTGATCAGCTCAGCATATACCTCTTAATTATCTCCTTATCAATATTATATATAGCTGCACTATATGTTGAAAAATAAATTTAACTGAAAGCATATACGTTTATATTATCTTGCCGTATATCAGGGAACAGTAATTCTTAACTGGCACATAGCTTCTTTAATATTTTTTATTAAGGGCACCCGGCTATAGTTGCACAGTCAAAATGCATTCCCTATATTTGATTTACACTTCAAAAAAATATCTGTTCTAACAGCCTAACGCAACAATATGGTATAAAGCTCTACGTTAAACTAATGTAGCTTTACGATGAATACAACTACCCAGCTGAGCGACTCTGCTTTAGTCTCGCTCTACATCGCAGGTAACGAAAATGCGTTTGAACAGCTAGTAAACAGACACAAGAACAAAGTATTCACTACGATCTTACTGATTGTTAAAGACACGTATACCGCTGAGGACCTCATGCAGGACGCTTTTATCAAGGCTATCCATACCATGAAGGGCGGCAGGTATAACGAAGAAGGCAAGTTTTCTTCATGGATATGCCGTATTGCCCACAACCTGGCAATCGACTTTTTCCGTAAAGAGAAACGAAGCCCGATGATCACGCTGGAGGACGGTAGTAATGTGTTCAATGCCTTGTCTTTTGCTGAAGACTCCGCTGAGTCACAGCAGATCAAGGAGGACACCCATGCCAGACTGCGCGAGCTGATCCAAACGCTGCCACAGGCGCAGCGGGAAGTACTCATGATGCGTCACTATGCCGATATGAGTTTCCAGGAGATAGCCGAAGCAACCGGTGTGAGCATCAACACAGCTTTAGGTCGTATGCGCTACGCATTGATCAACCTAAGAAAAAAGATGCTAAACAGCACGATTGCTTATGATAAAAACCTCTACTCAGAATGAGCTAATCCAGTACGTATACAATGAGTTGGCAGACCCTGCGCTCGAGCAACTGGAAACAGCATTGATGCACGACAACGAGCTGGCAGATAGCTGCTCTGATCTCATGCTACTCCAGCGACTGCTTGACGGCGCGGCCAAAAGCCCAAGCCAGCGGTCTATCGACAACATTTTAAATTACTCAAAAAGCTTAAGTTTGCAGTCTTAACCGACTGCAAACTTTTTTTATGCGCAAACAAGAACGCTACAAGCTGCTGATCGAGCACTTTACGCAGAACTTTCCGGACCCGGAAACTGAACTGGCTTACTCCAATCCCTATGAGCTGATACTAGCCGTTGTACTCAGCGCCCAGTGTACAGATAAGCGTGTGAATATGGTAACGCCTACCCTGTTCGAGGCATTCCCTACACCCGAGCACCTGGCCGCCGCAACTCCGGAAGAGATATTCCCAATTATCAGGAGCATTTCATACCCTAACAATAAAGCCAAGCACTTGGCTGGTTTAGGCAGAATGCTGGTGGAGCAGTTCAACTCAGAGGTGCCCAGCACGGTGGAGGAACTGGTGAAGTTGCCTGGGGTGGGTCGCAAAACCGCCAATGTGATCGTCTCGGTGATCTGGAACCAACCAGCTATGGCCGTGGATACGCATGTGTTTCGGGTGAGCAAACGCCTCGGCCTGGTTTCGAAGACAGCCAAAACTCCCCTCGAGGTAGAGAAAGAACTGGTAGCCAACCTGCCGCAGGAACTCATTGCGAAAGCACATCACTGGCTCATACTACATGGGCGTTACATCTGCATCGCCCGTAGGCCCAAGTGTGAGGAATGCCCGCTCACGCATTTCTGTGCGTTCTTTCAAAAGCACTATCCCAACATACCTGACGATCCTGAAAACAAAGTCGGAGGTATAGCCTAATAAAAAAGCGCGGGCAGACACTATATGGTCTACCCGCGCTTTAACTATGGGATCTTATAAGGGATTACTTTCCCTGCTGTTGCTTCTTGTATTCGCCTCTTTTTTTGTGCTCGCCAGATTTCTTATGCTCACCTGATTTCTGGCCTTTTCTGCCATCAGCACGCTTCTGCTTCATCTGCTCACGATCGGCTTCGTGTTTCGCATACTGCTCTGCAGTCAGGATACTTTTCAGCTCAGCCTGCCACTGATCGTGATTTGCTTTTCTGGCTTCCTGCATCTGAGCTCTCTGCTCAGGTGACTTTTCTCCGGTTGCTTTATGACTCTCACGCATAGCTTTCATTTCCTGCGCCTGTCGCATGTTCAGTGCCTGTAACTGGCTTTTCTGAGCTGCGTTCAACTCTAACCTCTGAGCCATTCTATCGGTTTTCATCTGAGCCATCTCTTCAGGGCTTTTCTGGGTTCTGTCCTTCATGGCTGCACGCATTTCACTGCGGGGCTTTTGGTCTTGCGGTTTGGTTGAGGTCTGAGCAAAAGCGCTACCACCTGCAACTAACATACTTAGCGAAAGGGCTGCTATTATCTTCTTCATCTTTATTTCTCCTTCAATATTTTATGGTAAGTTCGATTAGTAGCAAAGCCCAGGCCTGAAAATATGCTCTGCTATACCTGCATAATCAAAGGCTATGCCAAAAACTCGCCCTCTCCTCACGCAACGCCACAAGTATCTGTGTTGCAAAGCCATAATCGAAGCCAAAGGGCCATTGGCTTTAACACCCTGGCAACACCTGAGCAGTTTCTATACCTTTCTTGGAGTTATTGAATCAGAAAAATAATTGCACAAAATAAATGCAACTTCCTATATTTAGCTATTCATCATTATACTTTTATAAGCTTATGCAAACTTTTACTCCCGCTAAACTATTAACCTTCTTCCTGCTCCTCCTGGGCAGTTACTCTGCCGCGCATGCTCAAACGCAGTTTGCTGAGCGCAAAGGAGGTCACTCCTATTCAATGGAAATACCCAGCTACATGGTGAAAACTTATGAACTGAACGATGTTGCCAGTCTGCAGTATTTCAATAAAAATAAAGAGGCTTATACCATCGTGATAGAGGACTCGAAAGAAGAGCTTGAACTGAAGGGCATGAGGTTTGAGAATGCAGCAGACTTTCTGGACAGCTTTGCCGCCGACTACAAAAAGGAGGAAAAGAGACGCAAACTGAGCAAGGCCAAGGTTTTCGAATCAAATGGAAACCATGTTGCGCAAAGCGAACTGAAGTGGACTGACGAAGATGGCGATTTCTTTATGCTCATCACAGCTGTAGAAACAAAAACGCATTTCTACAAAGTGATTTGCTGGACATTGGCCGCAAACGCACCACAGCTTAAAGAAGACTTCAGACACCTGTCCGCGAGTATCAAAGACTAAAGCCTATACCCTGCCTGCCACCTGCAGCAAAATTTGCTCTACCTGGGCAGCAAGTTGCTGGCGGTCGAACAGCTGCCGGGCGATTGACTGCCCATTGGCCCCGGCCTGTCGCCGCATTTCACGATCAGACATGATCTCTTTTATTTTCTTAGCCAACAGTTCAGGCTGACTCGCAGGACTGTACCAGCCACAGTTATACTGCTCCACGAATGTCTTTGTCCAACCGGGATTAGTCACCAGCACCGGGACACCGCAGGCCAGGCTATCATAAAGCTTGGCCGGAGAATTAGAGGCGAGCACAGGCAAATCGTTAAAGGTAATGAGCGCCAGATCTGCCAATTTGAATAGAGTGAACACATCAGGGCGCGGCTGTGGCGGCATCAGCACTAGGTTAGGCAGGCGCAGCGACAGCTTCCGCAGCTCGTCGTTATAGTAGCCTCCTCCTGCCAGCACAAACACAATGTCCTGCTGGTTAGCCATTGCCTCAGCTGCCTGCATAATAGTAGGTATATCATTCGCACGGCCAAAGGTGCCTGCATAGAGCACTACTTGCTTGCCCTGCAGCTGATATTGCTTTCGCAGTGCTGCTACTCTCTCAGGAGTCGCAGCATCGGCCATTTCCAAGTCAGTGCCATTCAGGATAGTGCTTACCTTATCCCTCGCTATACCTTGCCTCACCACATAATCTTCCATATCCGGAGAAAGCGTGATGATGTGGCTGGCATTCTGGTAAAGATTCTTCTCAAGCCTGAACAGGCGTCGTTTTAGCCACTCCTTCTTTACTGCTCCCATTTCAATCGGGAAGCTAGGCCACAGGTCCTGTACCTCAAACACCCACGGAATACCACGCATCTTTGCGACACGGGCTGCCATCCAAGGTGTAGAGAGTGGCGTTGACACCCCCCAAACTACATCAGGCTTAGGTATGGAAAGCCCTTTAGCCAGGCTGTAGGCTGCAAAGCCGCCATAGGAAACCAAGCGCCTGCGCACACCCATTTTGTTGCTGTAGGGCACCTCCTGTTCGTACAGTTCTACCCCCTCCGGCACCCACTTATACCTGTCTGTGATGCGAAGCTGCTTCCAGGCGCTGCTCGTTACCAGACTCACCTTATGCCGCTTTGCCAGGTACTCCAGAAAGGTGTAGTGCCTGCAGGTAGAGGGGCAGTCCGGATTGTGGTGATGCTGATTGAAAATAGCTATGTGCATGCGCGCAGGTATAGAGGCGAGGTATAGAACTATCGCTTCTCAGGCTTGTATTTCGATTCGTTGAATATTTTCTGGTGATCGTCGTCGGCCATTAGTTCCTGCAAGGTGACCTTCGGATTGCGCTCCATATACCTGCGTACAATCTGCCAGCCTACCCAGGTACCGAGGCGGCCAGGAGAGGTTGGGTCGATTTCGGGCGTATTAGGTCGCTCGCCGATATACTTGTTCACTACGAATGGGCTTTTCTCATAGAGCAGTTTTTTTTCAACGAAGTGCGCCCAGATACGGCCCTCGTTGTGATGCACATCGGCCAGTTGCTGCCCACTATACCCTATGATAGTAGAGTCCGGCGTGCAAGGCATAATGGATTTCACAAAATAATAAGCTTTGCCTGTATTCACCATTTCGGCGAGCAGACTACGCTCCAGAAAACTGGTTTTGTTGAACCGATTAGACAGTAGTAACATGGCGGCTGGCACCATGTTCGGGCGCTCGTAGCGTTTCAGGATGTAATCGTAGGTATCAGGTCGGTAACTGGCGTCTTTGCCGATAAAAAAGTCAATGCCGAAAACCAGCAGACTGTCTGATACCATCAAATCCTGGTTGAGGCCAGAGACAAATGTCTTTACCTGCGGCTCCTTAAACTCAGGATAATAATGTTTGATATGCTTGAAAGCTGTTTGGAGCTGCTGCTTTTCTGTGGACATGTCACCAAAAGCTTGGTCTGCCTCCTGAGCCAGCTTCTGAAGCTCAGGATTAGTCGCCAGCCCATGCATCGCATTGATCACGGCTGAATCCGAAGGGTAGTTCCGGCGCTGGATGAAACGCTCCGCAAAGATGGGATTGCTATCAAGGAAAGTAGCGATGTCCTGCTTTGAGTTTGCCGCAAAAAAGGGTTTCTCCAGTCGCTCGATCTCTACCGTTACAGGTATACGTTCTATTTCTTCAGGTATGTCGCAGCCCTCCTTCTTCTTGCAGCTAAAAAGCAATAGGATGGTTGCGAGTAATAATAATCTGTGATACATTGCCGAATATTTAATACAAAAATACAGGGTTATCCCGTATTAGAATAAATTAACGCGACAAATTAACATGCAATTCAAAAAACTCGCATTCCTGCTGCTCTTTTTGGGCTTTACATCCACTGCTATGGCCCAAATGGAAATTGGCATTCAGTTCTCCCCTACCATTTCAGGCAATCGCTTTATAGCTGAAGACAGACACGGTTTTGAAAAAAGCAGCAATACACTGCGTGTTGGTGTAGGTGTGGTTGGTGATTATTTTTTCTCCAACAACTATGCCTTCAGCTCAGGTTTGATGTTCCGCAGCAAAGGCTCTAAAATCAAGTATGATTTTACTTCACAAGATCCGAACGGCCAGCCAACGACAGTGCCAGTAGAGGATGACCTGACAGTGCAGTATCTGGAAATACCGCTCACGCTTAAGCTATTCACGAATGAGGTAGCACCTGATGTGATCCTGTACTTCCAGGTAGGTGGTGCTCTTGGCACCAAGGTGTCAGCCCAGGTAAACAACCAGAAAGTGATCAATGGTGAAAAGACAGCGAAGCGCTTCAATATCTTTGAAACCAGCGCTTTGTTAGGTACTGGTGCCGAACTGCAACTTGGCCAGAGCACTAAACTATTTGGCGGAGTTACTTACCTGCGTGGTCTGAGTAATATTGACGATTTTTATAGCGACCGACTAGGTGACAAAAATATTGCGATCAAGAACAATGGGGTATCCCTTGATGTGGGCATCAAGTTCTAAGTATAGACTTGTTACAAATCAAAAAGGCCGCTCTGAATGAACAGAGCGGCCTTTTTGTTGCCATCGAATCTGATTAAAATTTTCTTATTCCTGCGTCCCGTTCACCTCCGTCAGGGCGGTGCGCAGCTCTATTTCTTCGCCTTTATCGTCCATTACCTTAAAGTCAGTAATACCGAGCGAAGTGTCTTTTACAAATTTCACCCACTTGAAGTAGTGGAAGAACCATTTCATCTGTTTTGAAACGACACCTGATGTATAATAAGAATACAGGAAAGGGTGTACGTACAATGTCAGGCTCTTATGGTTGTGTCTCGTAAGCAGGTCGTCTACCGCTACGTCTATTTCATCAGTAATCAGAATGCTGGCAGATATTTTACCGGTACCGTTACAAGTAGGGCATACTTCACCGGTCACGATATTCTGCTCTGGCCTTACACGCTGACGCGTGATCTGCATCAGGCCAAATTTAGAGATAGGCAGAACTGTCGACTTGGATCGGTCTCTCTTCAGTTCCTCTTTGACTACCTCGTATACTTTCTGGCGGTTTTCGGGCGACTTCATGTCGATGAAGTCAATTACAATGATACCACCTATATCCCGGAGTCTCAGCTGACGGGCCACTTCTCTGGCAGCCATCATATTCACATTCAGCGCGGTAGCCTCCTGATCGGTTTCGGTATTAGATTTATTCCCACTGTTTACATCGACTACGTGCAGGGCTTCGGTGTGCTCTATCACCAGGTATCCGCCGCCTGGTATGGTCACTGTCTTACCGAATGCAGCCTTTAGTTGCCGCTCAATGTTAAAGTGTTCGAAGGTTTTTGTCTTACCGGTGTAATGCTTCAGAATTTTTACTTTATCTGGCGCAATGCTACCGATGTATGCTTTGATCTCGTCATAGAGCGACTCATCGTCGACTACTATGTTGTCAAAGCTCTCGTTCATTAAGTCTCTCAGTATGGACGAAGAACGTCCCAATTCCCCAATGATCTTGTCATTGGGCTTGGCAATCTTCAGCGATTTAAAGCCTTCTTCCCAGCTCTCCACCATGTTGCGCAAATCTCTGTCGAGCTCTGCTACCTCACGGCCTTCTGCCACTGTCCGGATGATCACGCCAAAGTTCTCGGGCTTGATCGAGTTGATCAGGCGCTTGAGGCGCGTGCGCTCTTCCTTGCTTACGATCTTTTTGGATACGCTTACCGTGTTAGAGAACGGTACGAGCACCAGGTATCGACCGGCGAGCGAAAGCTCACATGAAAGACGCGGTCCTTTGGTTGAAATCGGTTCTTTGACAATCTGCACCAATACCTGCTGTCCTTTTTTCAGAACATCAGCGATCTTGCCCAGTTTGTCAATTTCTGGCTCAAATTTAAGCTGGTTAAGCTTTGCAGAAGCGTTCTTCTGTGTCTGTGCCGCTTTCACATACTTGTTCAGGGTTTTGACATTGGCTCCCAGATCATGGTAATGCAGAAATGCATCCTTGTGGTAACCAATGTCAATAAAAGCGGCGTTTAGGCCTGGCATTACCTTTTTTACAGTTCCCAGAAAGATATCCCCTACAATGTAGTTCGTATCCTTTTTCTCGTGGTGAAACTCTACAAGTCTCTTGTCCTGTAATAGGGCGATGCGCTCTCCATCCTGAGTAGAATTGATAATAAGCTCGTTACTCAATTTCTCTCAAAGATTAGTTGGATGTATAGACCAAAGCCCACAATTGCAGAAGCAATGTGGGCCTCAATAAACGCAGAAGAAATTACTTCTTCTTATGTCTGTTTTTTCTTAGACGCTTCTTTCTTTTGTGAGTAGCAATCTTATGTCTTTTTCTTTTCTTTCCGCAAGGCATAGTCTTGAAATTTTTATTAAATGATTATTTCTTTTATTACAGTTTTGCCAGGTACTCGTCAACGGAAGCTGTCAGAGCAGGGTCGCTGCTCATGGTCTTCACTTTATTGAAAGTCCTGATTGCTTCTTCTTTCTTACCGGTTTCAACAAGTGATACAGCCAGGTAGAAAGTGCCTTCCACGTGTTCCGGGTTAACGGTTGTCAACTCCTGGAAACGCTCAGCGGCTTTGTCCCACTGCCCTGACTGAACTGACAGAATACCGAGGTTAAACAGCGCCTTCTGGTTTTTCGGGTCTGCCGAAATTACCTCACGCAGCAGCGTAATACCCTGCATAGGGTTTTCACTGGCAATGTAAGTCATGGCTACGTTTGTTTTCGCATCCATGTCCGAAGGATTATTCTTCAGTACCTGCTCGTACATTCTACGGGCCTTACCGCCCATTTCGCTGGCACGCTGCTGTGTTGCTGCATAAGTAAAAGCTTCGAAGTACTGGTCACCTGCTTTACGGTAGTTCTTCTCACCCGGACGGGCTTCAGCAGCTAGCTCGTAATAGTAACCTGCACTGTCAAACTTACTTGCTGAGGCATAAGCAGCCGCCAGTTCACTGGCTAACAGGCCGCGCGTCTTGGCATCAGATGCTTTGTTGTAGCGTGCACGTACAGTAGCAAGCTCCATCATTTGTTCTGGTGTGGCCGTGGAGTGCACTCCGTCAGCCGCAGCGGCTGGCGAAGGTCCATGGTCATGCCCATCATCTTCAGAGTGTCCCTCAGGTATGGCAGAGGCTTGTTCTGCAGCCACTGTGCTATCATCCTTCGTCACAACCACTTTAGGCAGAAAGAACATAGCCGCTGCCAAAGCAATTGCTGCTACAAGTATCAGTATTTGAGCGCGTGACATGTGTTTCTGTGTTTTTGTAAATGACTGTTTTTAAAGGATAACCAGACAGGCAACCGGCAAATATACGAAAGAATTAAGAATGAGCCAGTTCTTTGATCTTTTTGCTGTTCTTAATCTTAGCAATAAAGGTCTTGGATGGCTTGAAGCTTGGAATAAAGTGCTCATCAATAATGATGGAAGTGTTCTTCGAAATGTTACGAGCCACTTTCTTAGCGCGCTTCTTGTTTACAAAGCTTCCAAAACCTCTCACGTAGATGTTGTTGCCATCGGCCATAGAGTCTTTCACCACTTTGAAAAATGCCTCAATGGTAGATTGCACATCAGCCTTATCAATCCCTGTTTTATCAGCAATTTCTGATATTACTTCTGCTTTAGTCACTTTCTTAGATTTTTATAAATTAGTAATAAGTTAACTTTCTCTTTTTCAGGAGATACAACAGCGCTGTCGTTCCCCATTTTTCGGGGCACAAAGGTATACCTACTTTTCGACAAGTAAAAGCTTTAGCACTAAATTATTACAGATTTAGCCTTGCCGTTCATATACCCTCTTCACACCTTTTGACTGACGGTTCTCTTGCAATACCCATGCCAGCTTGCCCTCTTCCTAACGCCACGTATCTACTTATATTTTAATAAGATACAAAAACTGACACCAATACATTCCTTCTGCACTCAGAACAATGTCTTACATTTGTCTGTTCAAGCTGCCTGAGCCCAAGGGACCATTTTTTATGAAAAACACTCCTAGCACATACTTCTCAAACACCTTGCTGACATGGTACCAGCGTCACAAAAGAGCCCTGCCCTGGCGCGACACCACCGATCCATACCTGATCTGGCTGTCTGAAGTGATCCTGCAGCAGACACGCGTAGCCCAGGGACTGCCATACTTCCAACGCTTTGCCGAGGCCTACCCAACCGTGCAGCACCTGGCGGCGGCCCCTCAGGATGAAGTGCTACGCCTCTGGCAGGGACTTGGCTACTACTCCAGGGCACGTAATATGCACCACACGGCTAAACAGATCGTGCAGGAGTATGGCGGCGTGTTCCCAAACAAGTATGAAGAGCTCCTCAAACTGCGGGGCGTGGGAAGCTACACAGCTGCCGCTATCGCCTCTTTTGCCTTTCGGGAGAGGGCTGCCGTGCTCGATGGCAACGTTTTCAGGGTGCTGGCCCGTGTATTTGGATTATCAGATGACATTGCGGCGCCTGCATCGCGCAAGGTATTTCAGCAACTGGCAAACGAACTCATCCCGGCCGAAGCGCCTGACACCTTCAACCAGGCCATTATGGAATTTGGCGCTATTCAATGCACCCCCGTCATGCCTGATTGCCTGTTCTGCCCACTGCAGCAGTCCTGCTTCGCCTTCACACATGGCCTGGTGCAGGAGCTTCCTGTCAAGTCAAAGGCAAAGGCCGCCCGCCCACGCTTTTTCCACTACATGGTTTTTGTGCACGAGGAGCAATATTACATGCGTAAGCGCCTGAGCGGCGATATTTGGGAAGGATTGTATGATTTTTACCTGCACGAAAGCGACTCGAAAATCCTGGATACCGCCAGGCTGCTGAAAGAACTGAACGATGCAGGTATAGCAGTGCAGGAATCCCATCTTTTGCCACCGCGCAAAGACTATAAGCATGTGCTCAGTCACCAGAAAATAACAGCCCGGTTTTACCTCATTCAGCTCGATTTTCGTTTAAGTAAAGAGGTTTTGCAGGAGGCGCGACTGGCACCTTATTCATCTGAAAAAATAGAGGCATTGCCGAAGCCAATTCTTATCGACAGCTATTTGAAAGATGAGAAGATTTTACTAAATTTATAAACTGAAACTTTTCTGCATGAAAATGCATTTTAAAGGTTCAGTAGCCATAATTGCCTCCGGCTTGGTTGTCGGAGTAGCCCTAATCAATTTAATATTTAACAAAAAAAGACATGGCAAGTGTTAACAAAGTAATCCTTATCGGAAATCTTGGTAAGGACCCAGAAGTTCGCCACCTTGAAGGCGGTGTAGCTGTAGCGCGTTTCCCGATCGCTACTTCTGAAACATTCAAAGACAAAAATGGCGAACGCCAGGAGCGCACCGAGTGGCACAATATCGTGCTTTGGCGTGGCTTGGCCGAGGTAGCCGAAAAGTATGTGCGCAAAGGGCACTCCGTTTACATTGAGGGCAAGCTTCGCACGGACAACTACCAGGATAAAGACGGCGTGCAGCGCTACAGAACCGAGATTGTAGCCGATAGCATGACTATGCTGACTTCTCGCACCGAAGCGCAGACAGGCGGCAATGGCAGCTCAGGCGGCTTCCAGGGTGGCGCTTCATCACAATCCTCATCAGGTCAGGGTACTGCCGCCTCATCAGGCAAAGGCAATGCATCTGCCTTCCAGAACGACGAGCCAGACGACCTGCCGTTCTAACCTATGTTTAACCTAACTATCTAATTTTGGACAGTTTAGATTCTGGAGACCCCCTAAGTTATAGCTTACTGCAACTTTTACAAAGCGCAACAGCTTTACTTAGAATTGAATATATCGCAGCCATCTCGGTTTGCTTTATCTTATTGCTGCTCTCTGCCCTCACTTCGGGGGCGGAGGCAGCTTTTTTCTCTCTCACCCCTCAGGAGATTGAAAAAGCCAGAACAAGCAAAGACAAAAAGCTTCAACTGGTACACCACCTCCTGCAGAGCCCCCGCCAACTACTGGCTTCGCTCCTGATCATCAACAATGCGATCAATGTTAGTATCATCACGCTTTGCGCCTACATTGCGTGGCAGTTAGTCGGCTCTACTTCGCTGGCAACTTCCACAATGCTGGTCAGTGTGCTAGTGGTTACGTTTCTGATTGTTTTCTTTGGGGAGGTACTTCCTAAGGTATATGCCCGCAAGCACGGTACTGCCATTGCGCAGCGCATGGCTCCGATTCTGGATGCTTTGCGGCCTGTGCTACGACCGCTTGCCTGGTTGCTGACAGGTATCAGCAATTTCATAGACAAGCGCTACCGTGTGCGTGCTTATAGCCAAACACTGGAAGAATTGCACCATAGTCTGGATGTGGCCCTTACCAACGAAGAGACGTCACCTGAAGAGCGCAAGATTCTGCGGGGGATCGTAAACTTCGGTTCGATCACGGTGAAACAGATCATGCGTCCACGTATGGATATCGTGGCTTTCCAACAGAGCGCTACACTGCCAGAGTTGCTTCCGCAGATCATCAAGTGGGGTTATTCGCGCGTGCCGGTTTATACCGAAAGCACCGACAGCATCGACGGCATACTCTATGTAAAAGACCTGCTGCCGCACCTCGACAAAGGAGCTGACTTTAAATGGCAGAACCTGATCAGAGCGCCTTTCTATGTGCCGGAAACCAAGCACATCTCCAACCTGCTGCAGGACTTCCGAGAAAAGCACGTGCACATGGCAATTGTGGTGAACGAGTATGGCACTACGGTAGGACTGCTTACTATGGAAGATGTTATTGAGGAGATTGTAGGTGAGATTAATGACGAGTTTGATGACGAGGACGAGATCATTTACTCACAACTCGACGAAAATACCTTTATATTTGACGGTAAAACATCGCTGCATGACTTTTGTAAGATAACAGAAGTTCCATTCGATGCCTTTAACGAAGTAAAGAGCGAGCACGAAACAGTAGCAGGCCTGATGCTCGCACTTTTTGGTCGCATACCATACGTAGGCGAAGAAGTGTCGTATGGTCGCTACTACTTTACAGTGGAGTCGGCGGACAATAAGCGTGTAAAACGAGTCAAGATTAATGTCGCAAGTAAAAAAGAGCACTATCATAAAGTCAGCTAAACTGCAGTTGGCCCTATGGGCAGGTATGGCCCTTGCCATCGCCGGCTGTACCGCCGAGTACACCCCAAAACCCAAAGGATACAACCGCATCGACTTGCCAGAAGCTGCTTACCAACAGCTGCAGGACGAGCATCCGTATACCTTTGAGTATTCGAAGCACGCCAAAATACGTCCTGACTCTTCAATGATTGCCCAGCCACACTGGATTAACATCATCTATCCAAGCCTGGGAGCCAACGTGCAGCTAACATACAAGGCGATCAACAATGATCCGAGGATGTTGAATAACCTGATCGAGGATGCGCGCAAACTGACTGGCAAACATCAGATAAAGGCGTATTCAATCGAGGAAACCGAAATCAGAACGCCACAAGGGGACATTGCCTCTGTGTTTGAACTGGAAGGCGAGATTCCAAGCCAGTTCCAGTTCTATGTAACCGATACGACCAATCACTTCTTCCGTGGGGCGCTTTATTTCAGAACCGCCACTCAAAATGACTCACTGGCTCCGGTTATTGAGTATGTGAAGAAGGATATTGTGCACATGCTGAATACGCTGGAGTTTAAGAACAGGGAATAAGTTTTTCGGAAGTTAATTGTTGATTGTTAGAAAACCTTAACAGCTCCTACTAGCTTGTGGCAATATTCGCGTATTCTCCCTTGCCTTTGAATTCTGATGATTTTAAACTTTTTTCATTTACCATACTACCTTCTTTCTAACTATTATCGAAATGATGTGTTTAATCCACAATATGGGGCATTACCAGCTTTAACTATTGTACTGTCTGCTCAAGAGCTTTTCTTATATACACTTATACGCGCGATTCAAGACCCTCACGCTTATGGTGTCGGATTCTCCAAATCTAGTTTGCCACTAATACTGGTAGTTAACCTCATCTTTGTCTACTTTATCTATATAAGGGGCGACAAACTGATGAAAGTATACAATCATTATAAAGATAAGCCTTGGGCAAATACAAAGGCAGTTAGGGTTGCGGGATGGCTATACGTTTTGCTATCCATTATATCGCCTTTTCTACTGATAATAGTTAAAAACGCGGCTATAGGCCGACATCTTATTTAAAGATAGTTGACTATAATCCCAACTTACTAACATACACAAAGCAAAAGCCCCGATAGCACTTACACCTGTCGGGGCTTTTGCTTATTTTTGTCAGGTATACCTGCTATACTTTATTTACCTAACCTGAGCTAGCACCCTTGAACAACTTCTTCCATACCAAGATCGAATTTCTGAAAGGCGTGGGGCCGCAGCGGGCTGAGCTGCTGCAGAAGGAGCTCAACATCTATACCTACGGCGATCTCATTCAGCACTACCCTTTCCGGTATCTTGACCGCACCCAGTTCTACAAAATAGTAGACTTGGACGAAAGCATGCCTTATGTGCAGGTACGTGGGCGTGTGCGGGGTAAGGAAGTGCTCGGCGAAGGCCGTAAGCAACGCCTGGCCGCTACCCTAGTGGACGAAGATGGCAACGAGATGGAGCTGGTTTGGTTCAAAGGGGTGAAGTGGATGCAGAAGTCGCTAAAGAACCACACCGATTACATTGTGTTCGGCAAGCCTACTTCGTTTAATGGCAAGTGGAGCATGGCGCACCCCGAACTGGAGGAATTGGGGGAAGAGAAACAGACGACCTCTTTTCTGCAACCGGTATACCATACCACCGAGAAGCTAAAGGCATTCCGTGTTGAGAGTAGGGTCATAGCCCGCTACATGGAGATGCTGCTCAAGGTGGCAGTGCCGAATATTAACGAGACGCTTTCACCGGAGCTTATAGAACATTATCGCCTGATGAGCAAGCGGGATGCGTTGATCAACATTCACTTTCCGCAGTCAGTAGAGAAGTATAATGCCGCTAAGTTCAGGCTCAAATTTGAAGAGCTCTTTTACATACAATTGCGTCTGCTCCGCCAGAAAACAGTGCGCCGTGCTGACCTAGCCGGTCAGGTGTTCAGGCATGTACCGACGGTAACGGAGTTCTACAAGAATCACATGACCTTCGACCTGACCAATGCACAGAAGCGGGTTATCAAGGAAATACATAAAGACCTGACAGCCGGCAAGCAGATGAACCGCCTGCTGCAGGGCGATGTGGGTTCAGGTAAAACCATCGTGGCCTTCATTACCATGCTGATCGCTGCTGACAATGGAGCACAGTCTGTGCTGATGGCACCTACTGAGATTCTGGCGGACCAGCATTATACTGGCCTCAAAGCTTTTGCTGACCGGTTAGGTATAAACATTGGCAAGCTTACTGGTTCCACCAAGACAAAAGATCGCAAAGTGCTACACGAGCAACTGCGTTCAGGCGAAATGAAAATGATCGTGGGCACGCATGCCCTGCTGGAGGACGTGGTACAGTTTCATAACCTGGGTCTTTGCATTGTGGATGAGCAGCACCGCTTCGGAGTAGAGCAGCGCTCCAGGCTGTGGCGTAAGAACCCACGCATTATCCCACATGTACTCGTGATGACGGCCACGCCTATACCCCGCACCCTGGCCATGACGCTCTACGGCGACCTGGATGTGTCGGTGATCGACGAAATGCCAGCCGGCCGTAAAGAGATCGTGACCGTGCACCGCTTCGACTCACACCGCCTGAAGGTATTCCAATTTGTGCGCGACCAGATCAAGCTGGGCCGCCAGGTATACATCGTGTACCCGCTCATTGAGGAGTCGGAAGGGATGGATTACAAGGACCTGATGGACGGCTATGAAAGTATACGCCGTGCATTTCCGGAGTACCAGGTGAGCATGGTGCATGGCAAACTTAAGGCGCAGGACAAAGACTACGAAATGCAGCGCTTTGTGCGCCACGAGACGCAGATCATGGTAGCTACGACTGTAATTGAAGTAGGCGTAAACGTGCCCAACGCCTCCGTGATGATTATCGAGAGTGCGGAGCGCTTTGGTCTGTCACAGCTGCACCAGTTGCGTGGCAGGGTGGGCCGGGGTGCTGAACAGAGCTACTGCATCCTGATGACAGGATATAAGCTGAGCAAAGATAGCAAGACCAGACTGGAGACGATGGTGCGCACCAACAATGGATTTGAGATTGCTGACATTGATCTGAAGTTGCGCGGACCGGGCGACCTGATGGGTACGCAGCAAAGCGGTGTGCTCGACCTGCTCATCGCTGACCTGGCCAAAGATGCGCCTATCCTGCAGGAGGCTCGTGCAGCTGCTCAACGTGTATTGAACGAAGACCCACAATTGGAGCAAGCACAGAATCAGAACATTATGCGTCACATCAAATCATTGAGTGTGAACACTATCAACTGGAGCCGCATAAGTTAAAGACTGCCCTGATTATGATAGTGGCCTGAGCACAAATCTGATTATATTTAAAAGTGGGTTCCACGCGAAACAAGTTGCAGTTTACTATATAGGCATTTGCAAAGTATAACCGTATACAGCAAATTTATGTGCTACTTACATTGTCCTTACATTGATTTTCTAAACCGCTATACCTTATACCCTTGAAAGCACTTCACCTCTTCATATTCATTTTGCTGGGCCTATGCTATACTGCCACAACTGCGCAGTCCCAAGGTCGCAAAGCCGCTATACCTTTTACCTATCTCCCTGACAACACAGAGGACCAGTATAACCAGAGCATTAGCAGCAAGACGCTCCCGCTGGGAGCCGAGGGCTTTGTAATCCTCAGCCGCAGCAAGCCAGCTGAATATGCCATTGAACGCTACAATGCCGCCCTCAAAAAAGCCTGGTCAGCCGCTGTACCACTAGCCGCTGAAGAAACGGTGGAAGCTTTTGCCAGAAACCAGGATGCTGTACTGCTGGTCACGCACCGCACAAACGAGCAGGGCAACCAAGCGCTGTATGCGCATCGGGTAGACCTGCATAGCGGTCAGAAAGAGAAGCCCGTGCTATTGCTCGAAGCCTCAGCCAATGCCCGTAAAGCGGGTATAGCTATCTCACCTGACGGCACCAAACTGCTGGCTTACCGCTATAGCGTTTCTGGCAATCAGGTTCTGCAGTCTATCAGCGGCAGCCTGTATGACGGCAAACTTCAGAAAGTAAAAGATACGAAGTACAGCCTGACTGACCTGCGCGGTATTGTATCAGCTGAGGTGATCGTGAATGATGCCGGTGACCAGTTCATCAGCCTGATCTCTGAGAACATGGAACGCCTGACCGTACGCCAGTATACCTTAAAGTCGCCGGTTGCCAAAGGCATGTCGGTGCTGGTAGGAGGCATTTTTGAAGGCAAGAAGGTATACATCATGGACAGCAAGTATGCCCTGCAGCCCAATGGCAATCTGTATGGTGTTGTACTCACAGCTGACGAGAAATCCGGTGAGTACTATAGCCTGAAAGCGGTTAAATTTGATTTCGAAAATGAAGATATGGTGTTTGCAGAGGAGTTCAGATTCACCCCTGAATATCTCGCTAGTGTGAACAGCCTGGATAAAAGCGGCGGTGCAAAAGCCAGGCGCCTCGAGGACATTTACCTGACCGACCTGATCCTAACATCTGAGGAAAAACTAATCGTAATGGCAGAGAAAAAGTATATGGAGGGTGGTGAGAACTCTCCTTACTATGCCAAAGAGATTCACTTGTTTGCCTATGATCAGTTTATGGGCACTGCCTGGAGCTCTGTGCTGATGAAAAATCAGAAAGCACCTGCTGATGAAGCTTTTACAGGCATCTCGTATCGCTATCATCTGGCAGGTAACACGCTGCACCTGCTCACCCTGGAAGAGTTGAACGGAAAGCATGACCTATACCTGCGCCGCATTGACACCAGCACCGGTAAAGCTGAAGCACCTAAGGCTGCTGGCCTGAATGTAGCCAAAGGCGAAGACACGGCCTATGTAAAAGACTTCACGGCCTGGCTGGGCGAAAAGGATCTGGTAGTGGTGGTGCGGCCATCCAAGAAAGCGAACAGCTTGCAGCTACGTCGTCTACAGATCAAATAACTAGTCTAACCATATACCAGACAAAAAGCGTGGCCACTCTCTTGGCGCGCTTTTCTGTTTTTTAAGCTTGCGGGTAAAAGAACTCAGCTGCACCAGCATGTGTACAAAACCTACATAGTCCACTATCTCTACATACATCCGGAACTCTCGTCGGGACCCCTCCAGCATCCCTAGTTTGTCTACCTTATAGGTATTCATGGCAGACCATGGCATCCAGCGTACCCGCTTGCCACGTTTGATCATATAGCGGTTGATGGCTACTTCCAACTGATAGCGTGCCACTGGCTGGGCCAACACCTGCTCTAAGTCACTTCGCCGCAAAAGCCGTTCTCCGGACAGCAGTATATCACTTCGGTACCAACGCACAAACCATGGCGACCGGATTCGCCGCAAGATTAGCATGTCAACATTTGCAGTGTCCTGGAAAGCAGAAATAGCCCTCTCAAGTTCAGTTTTATTTAATTCCTGCAGATCAGCATCCATCAGCAGAACCAACTCATGCTGCACAAACTGAAGGCCATACTGTATAGCGGCGGCTTTTCCCTGATTTTGGCTGAGGCGGATGACTTGCACAGTAGGCCATTGCCGGCTTACCATCGTAGCAGTGCCATCAACCGATCCGTCATCCACACAGATTACCTGTTGTATGCCCTTCACCTTCGACACGACTTCCAGTACTGTCGCAATCCGCTCCCGTTCGTTATAGCAGGGAATTAAGCATGTTACCCCCATACGCTCCTCTATGTTAATGACAATCTGGTATTCAGGTATATTTACGCATGTGAGGCTATTAAGTCATTCAGGAACAAGTCCTTAATACAAAAAGGCCACCTCCTACGGAGGCAGCCTTTCCAAAACTATAGATTTGTCAGAATCTAGTACACGAATTCATTTGCCTCGATCATGGAAGCCGCGATACGACGACGGGCTTCTTTGGTATTATAGAGGTCTTTTTTGGTAAAGCGCTTCAGGCCCATGAACAGCAGACGCTGCTCGTCACCTTCCACCATCGAGGCAATGGCTTCTTTACCAGCCAGGAAGGCAGTATCCACGGCATCGTTCACGGTCACGCGCACGATGTCGATCTGGTTCGCCACAGCATCCTCTCCTTTCATACCTACCAGCTTTTCTACACGCAGCAATGTAGATTCCGCCACGTATGTTTTAATAGCCATGTCTGCGATGTTCATCAGGATTTCCTGCTCTTTGGCCAGTGAGTTCATGTACTTTTGCACAGCCGTGCCAGCTACCATCAAAATCGCTTTCTTCAGGTTACGGATAGCCTTGTGCTCCGCTGCGAACAAGCCTTCCTCTTCAGCACCAAAGTCAGGTATAGCCATTAGCTCGTTTTGCACATTTTGTGCAGGGCCCATCAGGTCCAGCTCACCGTTCATGGCTTTCTTAAGGATCATGTCCACCGTAAGCATGCGGTTGATCTCGTTGGTACCCTCGAAGATGCGGTTGATGCGTGAATCGCGGTAAGCGCGGTCCATCGGATAGTCGGCGGAGAAGCCGTAGCCACCATAGATCTGGACACCTTCGTCTACTACGTAGTCAAGTACTTCCGAGCCTTCCACTTTCAGCATGGCGCACTCCACGGCAAACTCGCGGGCAGCACCCAGCATGGCTTCGTTCTCGCCTTTGCCTTCGGCCAACAGTTCCTGCTCTTTGCGGTAGATGTCCATACCACAACGGTACAGCGCCGACTCCACCGCATAAATGCGAATAGCCTGCTCTGCCAGCTTGTGACGGATGGCGCCGAACTTAGAGATCGGCAGTTTAAACTGCTGACGCTCGTTGGCATACTTCACCGAGAGGTCAACCACTTTTTTAGAGGCACCCAAGGTAGCAGCACAAAGCTTGATGCGGCCGATGTTCAGGATATTGAAAGCGATCAGGTGACCTTTGCCAATATCACCCAACACGTTCTCTTTCGGCACTTCGCAGTCCGACAGGAACACCTGACGGGTAGAAGAACCCTTGATACCCATTTTGTGCTCCTCGTTGCCAAGGCTCAAACCCGGGTAGCCTTTCTCCACGATAAAGCCTGTGAACTTGTCGCCATCTACCTGCGCGAATACAATGAACACATCGGCAAAACCGGCGTTCGTGATCCACATTTTCTGGCCGTTCAGGATGTAATGCGTACCTGCTTCGTTCAGTACAGCCTTGGTTTTAGCTGCCAGGGCATCAGAACCAGAACCTGGTTCTGTAAGACAGTATGCCGCGGCCCATTCGCCAGAAGTCAGCTTCGGTAGGTATTTCTCTTTCTGCTCGTCCGTACCGAAGTACAGAATCGGCAGCATGCCTATACCTGTGTGCGCCGCAAAAGCCACCGGGAAAGAGTGGCCTCCACCTACCGACTCCGTTACCAGCAGTGAAGTGTTAAAGTCCATGTTCAGGCCGCCGTATTGCTCCGGCATTGATACCGCGAACAAACCCAGCTCTCCAGCCTTTTTCATCAGACCTTCCATTAGGCCTTCCTCGTGGTTGTCGAGGCGCTCGAGGAGCGGTGTTACTTCTTCGCGCACAAAATCCAGACAGGTCTGCGCCATCATACGCTGTTCCTCGCTAAATTCGGCAGGTATAAATACGTCCTGCGCATCAGTTTCTTTGATCAGGAATTCACCACCGCGAACAGTGGCCTTATTTTTATCTGTTACATTTTCCATGGCAGAATTATGATTAGTGTTTTTAGGTACAGATTAGTTTTTACTTCAATAATTCGTAGATGCCGGCAACGCCTTGGCCGCCACCAACGCAGGCGGTGACCATGCCGTATTTCTTGCCGAGGCGGCGCAGCTCGTGGAATTGCTGGATGCTGAGTTTAGCGCCGGAGCAACCCAGTGGGTGCCCTAGTGCAATCGCTCCACCGCTCACGTTCAACTTTTCCGGGTCGAAATCAAGGTGACGCATCACGGCAATGGATTGGGCCGCAAAGGCCTCGTTCATCTCGATCAGGTCAATGTCATTGAGTGTCATACCGGCCATTTTGAGTGCTTTTGGAACGGCTGCGATAGGTCCCATACCCATAATGCGCGGGTCTATACCTCCAGTACCGTAGCTCACCATGCGGGCAATCGGCTCTAGGTTCAGCTCTTTCACCATGCGCTCACTCATCACGATCACGAAGGCAGCACCATCTGAGGTCTGCGACGAGTTACCGGCAGTAACCGAGCCACCAGCTGCAAACACCGGCTTCAGACGAGCCAATGCCTCCAGCGACGTATCGGCACGCGGACCTTCATCGGTATCCACCACATAAGAGCGGGTTTTCTTTTTGCCGTTCTCGTCGATGTAAGTTTCCTCAATTGTGATCGGCACAATCTGCTCTTTGAAATAGCCATTCTTAATGGCGTTGATGGCCTTTTGGTGTGAGTTGTAGGCAAACTCGTCCTGATCTTCACGTGAAACATTGTAGTCTTTCGCTACTGCCTCCGCCGTTAGGCCCATGCTCAGGTACCAGTCCGGGTTTTTCTTGGCGATGTTGTAGTTCGGAACCGTCTTCCAACCCACGGTTGGTACCATCGACATAGACTCCGTTCCACCTGCAATAATGCAGTCTGCCATACCTGCCTGTATGCGGTTGCAGGCAATGGCAATGGTTTCCACACCGGAGCCGCAGTAGCGGTTCACGGTCATACCTGACACAGACATGGGCAACGACAGCAAAGCGATCATACGACCGATCTGCAAGCCCTGCTCCGCTTCCGGCACGGCGTTACCCACAATCAGGTCGTCTACACGCTCTGGGTCAAGGGCTGGTACTGATGCCAAAAGATGTTTGATGACGTCAGCGGCTAGGTCATCAGGTCTGGTGAACCGGAAGCCCCCGCGCCCGGCCTTGCCTACTGCGCTACGAAATCCGGCTACGATATATGCGTTATTCATTTTGATGCTCTTTATAGTTTAAACTAAACTTTAATTTCTCAGCGGCTTGCCTGTGGTCAGGATGCTCTGAATGCGCTCTAGTGTCTTGCGCTCACCGGTAAGTGACAGGAAGGCTTCACGCTCGAGGTCCAGCAGGTACTGCTCACTCACATCCGTTGGGGCTGATAGGTCGCCACCGCACATCACGTAAGCTAGTTTGTGCGATATCTTCTGGTCATGCTCTGAAATGTAACCGCCTGTTACCATGGCGCTGGCTCCCGTCAGGAACATACCTAATGCGCCTTTGCCCTGCACTTTTATCTTGGTTTTCTTTGCTGGCTGCGTATACCCTGCCTCGGCCAGACGAATTGCCTGCGCTTTCGCATCGGCTATCAGTCGGTTGTTGTTGAGGGTAATGGCATCGCCTTCGCGCATAAAGCCTAAGTCGAAGGCCTCTTTCGCTGAAGTTGACACTTTCGCCATACCTATCGTCAGGTAGATGTTCTTTAGCGTGTTGTATTCGATGTCGCCGTCTTCGTACATCTCAGCTGCGCGGAGTGTCATTTCTTTCGTACCGCCGCCGCCTGGTATCAGACCTACGCCAAACTCTACCAGACCCATGTAAGTCTCAGCAGCCGCCTGCACATGGTCGCAATGCAGGTTGAGTTCGCAGCCACCGCCCAATGTCAGGCCGTGCGGCGCACCTACCACAGGTATAGCCGAGTAGCGCATGCGCATCATCGTGTCTTGGAATTGCTTGATCATGAAGTTGATCTCGTCGTACTCCTGTTCCAAAGCATACATATAGATCAAGCCCACGTTGGCTCCGGCAGAGAAGTTAGCGGCGTCGCTGCCTACTACCATGCCCCGAAATTCCTTTTCGGCAATCTCTATACCTTTGTTCAGGCCCTGTACCACATCGCCTCCGATAGTGTTCATCTTGGTGTGGAACTCCACGTTCAGGATGCCGTCGCCCAAGTCGATCAGGCTGGCACCGGAGTTTTTCCACACTACTTTGTTGCTGCGCAGGTTGTCGAGAATGATGAAGTTCTCCACACCCGGTATCGCTTTGTATTCTTTGCTCTGGATGTCGTAGTAGCGGCGGTTGCCGTTCTCCACGATGTAGAAAGATTCTTTGCCTTTGTTGAGCATTTCCTCTACCCAAGCGGCCGGCTGGTAACCTGCCTCGGTCATGCGCTGCACAGCCTCACGGGCACCGATCACGTCCCAGTACTCGAACGGACCAAGCTCCCAGCCAAAGCCGGCACGCATGGCATCGTCGATGCGGTATAGTTCGTCGGAGATTTCAGGCATACGGTTGCTCACATACTGGAACAAGCCGTAGAGCGACTCGTTGAAGAATTGCGCCGCTTTGTCGTTTTGCTTCGAAAAGGTCTTCACCCGCTTCTTCAAATCCTCAATGGGCTTGAGCACCTCGAGGCTCTGGAACTTCGGACGTTGTTTCGGACCGTACTCCAGTGTGTTCAGATTAAGTGTGAGTATCTCAGTTTTGCCTTTGGCATCTTTGGTCTTTTTGTAGAAGCCCTGACCGGTCTTATCGCCCAGCCATTTGTTCTCCACCATCTTCTGCAGGTAGTCCGGTAGCTTGAACAACTCGCGCGATTCATCTTTCTCGCCTGTCTGATGCAGACCGTTGGCTACGTTAGCGAGGGTATCCAATCCCACCACATCCAGCGTGCGGAAAGTGGCGGACTTCGGACGACCGATGATTGGACCCGTAATGCGGTCCACCTCGTCCACGTTCAGACCGAGTTTGTTCATCACCTGCAAACCCTGCATGATGGCGTAGATGCCTACCCGGTTTGCGATAAAGGCTGGTGTGTCCTTAGCCAACACAGTGGTCTTACCAAGGTATAAGTCGCCGTAGTGCATCAGGAAGTCTACAACATCCTGATCGGTTTCTGGCGTAGGTATAATTTCTAATAGCTTGAGGTAGCGCGGCGGGTTAAAGAAGTGCGTGCCGCAGAAGTGTTTCTTGAAGTCGTCGGACCGTCCCTCTAGCATCATGTGGATCGGTATACCTGACGTGTTGGAAGTGATCAGCGTGCCCGGCTTGCGGTGCTGTTCCACCTGATCAAACACCGTCTTCTTGATCTTGAGGTTCTCCACTACCACTTCGATGGTCCAATCGGCGGTGGCAATGTCCTTCATGTTGTCCTCGAAGTTGCCAGTCTGGATAAGGCGGGCGTCGGACTTGCGGTAAAGCGGCGAAGGATTGGACTTGATGGCGGCCTCCAGCGCACTGTTCACAATGCGGTTGCGGACCTGTTTCTTCTCCAGCGTCAGCCCTTTTTTCTCTTCGTCAGGAGTTAGTTCGCGCGGCACGATGTCGAGCAACAGTACCTGCACACCGATATTGGCAAAGTGGCAGGCAATGCGGGAGCCCATTACACCGGAACCCAGCACGGCTACTTTCTTAATTAATCTCTTCATAGAAAAAGCTTGATGGTCTACTATGGTTAGAAAATCTCTTTGTTTTCGATCATGTTGATGATGCGCTCGGAGACCCGGAAAAAGGTATTCAACTCTTCCTGTGGTATAGCTTCCTGCACTTTATGGTTAAAATGAAGCACCGTTCTGCGCGACACTTCCTTTTTCTCCAGCCCTAGTTCGGTCAGGAAAATCCGCACCAGCCGTTTATCCTTGTCGTCAGACACCTTATAGATAAGGCCTTTCTCCTCCATGCTCTTCAGGATGCGGGTCAGGCTGCGTGCCTCCAGCCCGAGTAAGGGGGCTATTTTGGTGGCGGGAGTACCTGTCTCCTGATTGATGTTTAACAGAACAAATCCTATGGAGGTGGTAATATCATTTTTGGCAGCCTCTGTATTATACATACGCGAGATAGCATGCCAACAAACCTTCACATTATAATCTACGGTCTCTTCCGGCTTCATGCATCATGTAGTTTATACCAAATATAAAGAAAAATGTTATGCAAGCATACTAATTTAACGAAAAATTTATTCCCCCTCCGACTTCAAAGGTTAAAGCGGATTTCGTGCTATAGTACCTTCCGCTATAGTTTATGTATAATTCATAGAATGGTTACAAACAAAAAACCCTTTCCGATCCGGAAAGGGTTTTTTGTTACCTGAAAGGCTTTAAATCTTCAATTCACTTCAAATTAATACATACTGTCAATCTCTTTCTGGTAATTGGCTGTAATGTTTTTGCGCTTCACCTTCAGGGTTGGTGTCAGCTCACCGCTTTCCACTGTCCACATGTTAGGAACCAGCGTGAACTTCTTGATGGTCTCAAATTGCGCCAGCCCTTCGTTGGCTTTGTCCACCTCACGCTTATACTTGTCAATGATCTCCGGTTTAGTGATCATCTCAGCATCAGAGGTATACGGTATACCTTTGTGCGCACACCAGTCCTGCAGCCCCAGGAACGAAGGCACGATCAAAGCGGCGGCGTACTTCTGCCCGGCACCTACCACCATGGCCTGCTCTATCACCACCGATTCCTTCAGCTTGTTCTCGATCGGTTGCGGCGCCACATACTTACCACCCGACGTTTTGAACATCTCTTTCTTGCGGTCCGTAATCTTAAGGAACTTGCCTTCTACCAGTTCTCCTATGTCACCGGTATGGAACCAGTTTTCGGCGTCGATCACTTCGGCCGTCAGATCAGGTTTCTTGTAATAGCCTTTCATCACGTGTGGTCCACGGGTCAGTATCTCACCATCCTCTGCAATTTTGATCTCCACCCCATCGATGGCCATACCTACGGTACCAATCACATTGTTCTCCGGCTCGTAGCGGTTCACAGCTATCACCGGCGACGTCTCCGTCAGACCATAACCTTCCATCACGCGGATGTTGGCTGACCAGAACACACGGGCCAGACGTGGCTGTAGTGCCGCACCACCCGACACGATGGCAATTACGTTGCCGCCCAGGGCCTCACGCCATTTGCTAAAGATAAGTTTATTGGCCAGTTCCAGCTGCTTGTTGTACCACCAGCCTTTGTCCTCACGGGTATCATACTGCAGGCCGAGCTCCAGTGCCCAGAAGAAAAGCTTACGCTTCACGCCGGTCAGTTCCATACCTTTGGCCACGATCTTGTCATATACCTTCTCGAGCAGACGCGGCACCGTGGTAAATACATGCGGCTGCACCTCTTTCAGGTTGTCGGCCACTTTCTCGATGCTCTCAGCGTAGTAGATCGACACGCCGATACGCATGTATAAATAAAGGAGCATGCGCTCGAAAATGTGGCAAAGCGGCAGGAAGCTCAGCGCGCGGTGATGCTGGTTGACCGGCACATAAGGCAGCGTACCAGTCACGTTACTGATAATGTTGTTATTTGTCAGCATTACCCCCTTCGGGTTGCCAGTTGTACCAGAGGTATAGATAATGGTGAGGATATCGTCAGGACCAACGCCAGCCTTCAATGGCTCAAGCTGTGCTACGTCTTCTCCTTCTCCCAGTTTGATCACTTCTTTCCAGTGCTTGGCACCGTGAATTTCGTCGAAGGTATAGATCTCTTTGATGCTCTCCATCCCCTCTGTAGCAGCCACCACTTTGTTGTAGAGCTCCGCGTCAGACACAAACACAGCTTTCACCTCCGCATCGTTGAAGATGTAGCGGTAGTCCTCCACCGTGATCGTCGGGTACATTGGCACACTGATAGCACCTATCTGCTGTATACCAAAGTCAGCAAACACCCACTCCGGTCGGTTCAGGGAAATAATAGCCACTTTGTCGCCCTTTCCTATACCTAATTTCAGCAGACCAAGGCTCACCTGGTTGGCAGTGTCTTGCACATCCTGTGTGCTGTATTTAATCCATTGTCCGTTAACTTTTGTAGCCAGACAGTCCGGCTGAGGCGAGTTCTGCAGCTGAAAAGGCAGCAGATCAAGGGTGCGGGTTACGTTCATTGTGTTTGCTAAGGTTAGTGTCAGTCTATTTTAGGACGTTACGAACGATGGCACAACATGGGCCACACGTTCGTTAGTATGTGCATTTTAATTATTTTTTTCTGAAATTTCTATACCTTCCTGTACAAATATTTGCTATTCATTATATTGATAGCACTTTTTACGCGAAAAAGTTATAGTTAATAAAAGCCGCTCACAAAAGCAGCAGTTTTGCTATATTTGACCTTCCTGATTCTGATTTATGAACCTTTCCATCTTTTTCGAACCTCTGAATGAGGACATTTTTGCGCTGCTTGACAAACCGCGCACACTTGGTGCCTACATCGGCCGCTTTACTGGCAAATTCCCCGACTGGCGCTCAGCTGACATCGCCCTGATCGGGATAAACGAGACCCGGGGACAAGGAGAGGAAACAGTAGCAGAGATGATTCCGGCCCGTGCTGTACGCAAAAAACTGTACAGCATGCACAAAGGAGCCGGTCGCTGCAACATAGTCGACCTGGGCAACCTGCGCCCGGGTATAACACTCGACGACACTTACCTGCGGCTGAAAGAAATCGTTGAAATCCTCATCTCCCATAACACCATCCCCATTATCATTGGCGGCACGCATGACCTGGAGTACGGACAATACATGGGCTATGAGTACCTGGAACGTGCCGTGAATATGGTGACCGTGGACAGCAGTGTGGACATGAGCGAAGACAATGACGTGCCTGCCAATAAAAAGCAGCTCCGCCAGATTCTGATGCACGAACCAAACTACCTCTTCAGCCTGGGCCAGATCGGCTATCAGTCTTACCTGGTGGACCCAGAAGTGATGGCCACGTTCGAAAAGCTGCACTTTGAGGCATACCGTGTAGGCGAAGTGCACCGCAGTGTGCAGGAGATGGAGCCGGTTGTACGCCTGGCTGATTTGCTCACTTTTGATATTTCGGCTATCCGCCATCAGGATGCGCCGGGCTATACGCCAGCCAACCCGTTCGGGCTTACAGGCGAGGAAGCCTGCCAGCTGTGCTGGTATGCAGGTCTGAGTGACCAGATGACATCACTGGGAATTTACGAGTATGATCCGGCACAGGACAGCCAGGAACTAACGGCCATGACCATCGCCACCATGATCTGGTACTTCATAGAGGGCTTCTACCACCGCAAGAACGAAACAGAATTCAGCTCTAGCAAGTTTACCAAATACGCCGTCGCCTTCAGTGACAATCCGGAGCGTATGACATTCTATAAAAGCAAAGCAAGTGAAAAGTGGTGGATGGAAGTAGAACCCCTTTCAGACGAAAAGAGTCCCCGCATTGTACCCTGCAGTTATGAAGACTATCTGCAGGCCATCAAAGGCGAAGTACCTAACCGCTGGATCCTGACACAGTCCCGCATTGGCTAACACTTCAGGAAGCGAACAAAGAAACAAACCCGATTCTGTTCCGTTTGCCCCAATCACTAGGGCAGTATTATTATATTTGCAATCCGGGCTCTGTGAGGCCTGCAATCAAATGGAAGAAAATCTCCCGGAGTTCACCCTGCAACAGCTTGCCCTGCGCAACGGCCAGGACCGTGACGAAGTATGGGTGGCTTACAAAGGCCTGATTTACGACGTGAAAAAATCACGCCTGTGGCGGAGCGGCAACCACTACGAGCACTGGGCAGGCCAGGACCTGACCGAGGAACTGAAGGATGCACCACATACCGAATATGTATTTGACAAATTTGAGGTGATCGGACAAGTCAAAAATTCAGTATACCGAAAATAAAACACAGGGAGTATGCTACTGTAACGGTAGGCTCCTGATCAACTATAAATTACCAATACTATGATTCTGATAGCTGACAGCGGCTCTACCAAAACAGACTGGCGTGTAATCGATGCCGACAACGAATATGAACAGGTCAACACAACTGGCATCAACCCGCAGTACCTCGACACTGACAAGATTTACAGCATTTTTGAGACCGAGCTGCTGCCTCAGCTGAAAGAAAAAAACATTAGCGCTATTTACTATTACGGTGCTGGCTGTAGCTCTCCGGAGCGCAACAAACGCGTAGAAGACGCCCTTAGCCGCGCCTTCCCGAACGTTCCGAACTATGTGGACCATGACCTGCTGGCCGCGGCCCGTGCCCTGTGTGGTCACAAGCCAGGTATAGCCTGTATTCTGGGCACCGGCTCCAACTCCTGTCTTTATGATGGCAAGAACATTATAGACAACGTGACTTCACTCGGTTTCCTGATGGGTGACGAAGGCAGTGGTGCCTACTTGGGCAAACTGTTGATCAAAGCCTACATGTACCGTGAGTTGCCTGAAGAATTGGCCACTTCACTTAAGAACAGATACAATCTGACCAAGGACGGCATACTTGACGCTGTATACGGCTCAGACATACCAAGTCAGTACCTGGCCACTTTTGCTAAATTCATGTATGAAAAACGCAAGAGTCCGGTGATCAAAGAGATGATTTACGAGAACTTCGAGGAGTTCTTTGAGCGCCATGTCAGCAAGTACGAGGGTTTTGGTGAGCTTCCTGTAAACTTTGTTGGTTCTATCGCGTTTCATTTCTCGGACACGCTCAAGCTGGTCGCCAAGAAGTATGGCTGCCATATCGGAGTAATCATCTCCAGCCCAAGCGAAGGCCTGATCAAATACCACCAGGAGCTGCTCAAAATGCAGAATGCCTAATTACAAACACGCTTTTTTACTGAATTCAAATTTGACCGATTAACACAGTGTCCACTACCGAATCCGACTCACTTTACGATAGACTAGAGCAAATGCCCGTGCACGAGGTGCTCACCTGCATCAACCAGGAAGACAAAAGTGTGCCACTGGCTGTTGAGCGTGTTATACCTCAGATCGAGACGCTGGTCAATGCTACTGTAGAGCGTCTCCGTGACGGAGGCAGACTCTTTTACATTGGGGCAGGCACCAGCGGGCGACTCGGCATAGTAGACGCATCGGAGTGTCCTCCTACTTATGGGGTGCCCCATGGCCTGGTAGTCGGCATTATAGCAGGTGGTGACGGCGCCATCCGGAAGGCAGTGGAATTTGCCGAAGATGACACCAAACAGGCTTGGAAAGACTTGCAGGAGCATAATATCACTACCAAAGACATCGTGGTAGGTATAGCCGCTTCGGGCAGCACACCCTATGTAATAGGCGGATTGGAAGATTGCCGACGCCAGGGGATAGCCACTGGCTGTATTGTATGCAATGCCAACAGTGCTATAGCCGCTGCTGCTGACTATCCGGTAGAAGTGGTTACAGGTCCGGAATTTGTAACGGGCAGCACCCGCATGAAAGCCGGTACTGCTCAAAAGCTGGTGCTCAACATGCTCACCACTGCCACCATGATCCAGCTCGGCCACGTGAGGGGCAACAAGATGGTGGACATGCAGCTATCGAACACCAAGCTGGTGGAGCGCGGCACACGCATGCTGATGGAAGAGCTACAGTTGGCAAAACCTGAGGCTGCTGCCTTACTCAAGAAGTATGGTAGCGTTCGTGCTGCCATCGAGGCCTACCGTAATGGCAATGGCATTTCTTAAGAAGGCTTATTTCTGATAAAACAGCTCGGCCTGCCAGTATTAAAGTTTACTGGCAGGCCGAGCTGTTTTATCGCTTTTTGATTAAGAGCTGCTAGTCCAAGATGGCCATACTTTCTACAAGCACTTTTGCTGCTTCTTTGCTTGGTACTTTGTAATTGGTCACCGCCCAGTCATAGCCTAGTTTAAAGCGATCATCTTTCATGGCGTAGCGCATTTTCTCGCGGTAGTCGGCTACAGGCTCCAGACCAAGCGCCTGCCGGAGCTCGTTCGCCCGCGCCTCTTCTTCCTCGCTCATGCGTTGAATCAGATAGCGGCTCGACAGATCTCCAAACTCATCATCATCCTGGCAGTCTTCCGGTTTGTTGCAGATCACACGTGCAAGCACTTTAGACCGATACAGGTTCTTGCCCTGCTGTTGGTCCATCAGGTAAGCCGCCGCGTGCGGGTCGAGTTTGCCCTCCTGCACTGCCTGAGTAAGCACAGGCGTGAAGTCAAAGCCGTTGCGGGCAGAGGTCTGGCGTTGAATCACAATACTGAAGCGCGGCAGCGCCTCCAAGGTGTCGGGCACCCCAATCAGTTCCTCCCCCGGATAGCCGTGTTTGCTGATCCAGGCCAGCAGCTTTTTCACATTATCAGCTTCTATTTTTCTGATCGTGTCGGCATGCACGCGCAGACCTCCCTTAGCCTGCCGGAAGAACTGGTCACGGGCCCAGAGCTCATCCAGATCGGCACGCAGGTCTATGTTCATATTCTCACGGAAGGCTTTGCGGCGCTTCGGATATTTTTTTGCGAACTTCTTCCAGCCTTTATGGGCTCGCAGTGGTTCAAACACCTCCTGCTGCTCCAGGTACTCCAGGGTCACTCCTTTTTCCACCAGTTTCTCGAGGTAGTCTATACCTTGCTTTTCATTGCCTGTAAGCGTGGCACATACCGCGGCATTGTAATAGTCGCGGGCAAAGCCCTTGGGTACGGCCGAGAAGGCCTGCTGGTAAGTTTCCAGCGCCCCTTCGTAGTCCTTTGCCATCACCAGCCTTTCAGCTTTGTTGATTCGAGGATGGTACTCTTTGATATAATCTGCTTTCGCAAACGCCTGATTGCCGTAACTCAGCATTACAAGCAGAAGAAGCAAAGAGAGGGTCTGTCTTAAAAAATTGAAGCTGAATGTGAACTGCATAGAAAATGAGTGATGTTTTCAGTTGGAACGTGCTATGTTATAACGTACTCGGGGCAGCCTTAGCATATCTTGCGGCCATTTTGTACCTGCTTATACCTGCATCAGTATGCAGGAGTTGACTAATCAGGCGATTTCTACCTTAAATATAGCCAACTTTGTCCAAAATCTTAGAGTAGACAGACAAATGCCTGCCAATGGCACAGGCGGCAAAATGAATTGATATATGCACACGATCGAACCCTTTTATAACTGGCTGGAGCTCTATTCAGCTACCGACGACCCTCGCTCTCCACTGTATGGAGCCGAGAACAGCCTGACACACTACACGCATACCATTTACGGTTACTACATCCACCCGCAGTGGGACGACATCGACTCTGAAACACTTTTCCTGAAAATACTTTATGCCGACTACGACCTGAGCTTTGCCGTGATCGAGTTTATCGGGGAGTGGAACGATGCCCTCAACAATGACATCATGAAGCTCAAGCGTAACATCATCGACCCGCTCGTGCAGGAGGATATCAAGCATTTTATTCTGATAGGTGAGAATGTGTTCAACTTCCACGGTTCCGAAGACGATTATTACGAAGAGTGGTTTGAGGATGTGGAGGAAGGCTGGATTGCGGCTATCAGCTTCCGTGACTTTGTGCTTAACGAGATGCGTAGCTACAACATAGACTCGTACATCAACTCAGGTGGCACTCTGGACGAGCTACACTGGCGCACCTATACGCCCAAGCGGCTCTTTGCGCTGGTCAACAGTATGATTCAGAAAAGGCTTGGTCCGTGATCATATACCTGATTGCAGACATAAAAAAAACGGCAGACTCTTAGAAGGGCCAGCCGTTTTTTTATGTTGTGGATATTTTATTGAACAGCTTCTTCTGTTTCGTCTTCTACTTCTTCAGCGGCATCTTCCACGTCGTCGCCTACGTCTTCTGCGGTGTCTTCCATTCTTTCCTGTGTGTTTTCTTCACGCGTTTCGCATGATGTGAAAGAGAAAGTTAGCAAACCTGCAACAAGCATCATTAAAATTGGCTTCTTCATATTAAGTTGGTTAAGGTGAGAAATAAGCTTCTTGCAATACGGGGACAGTATGTATAGGTTTTGGCATATATAAAAAAAAGCACTCCACGGAGTGCTTTTTTCTTTTGCCTGACCACATGGTCAGGTAGTACTGGTACTAGTGTGATTACTGAACAGTAGTTGTGTCTTCCATTACAGATGTAGTGTCCATCTCCATGTCAGTCTCAACGTCAACTGTCTCTACAGTTTCAGTTTCAGTAGTCTCAACATCAGTTGCAGTTTCTTCTGCGTTATTGCATGATGCAAATGTGAAAAGACCTGCAACGAATAGTAAACCGAATACTTTTTTCATAATGTTTTGTGATTGGTTAAAGATGAAGCATCAAATATAACAGTATATCTGAATATATTGATATAGAAGCTCTTATTTTTTCTTAAACAACACTTTGATCGGCACACCCTCGAAGCCAAAATGCTTACGGATGCTGTTCTCCAGGTAGCGTGTGTAAGGCTCCTTCACATACTGCGGCAGGTTGCAGAAGAACGCAAACGTTGGGTTATGCGTCGGCAGCTGCGTCACATACTTGATCTTGATGAACTTTCCTTTCACGGATGGTGGCGGGTAACGCTCAATGTCCGGGAGGATTTTGTCGTTCAGCTTCGAAGTAGAGATTTTACGCGTTTTCTGCTCGTATACCTCCATTGCTGTTTCCACGGCCTTGTGCACACGCTGCTTTGTCACAACAGAGGTAAAGATGATCGGCACGTACTTGATCGGTGCGATCGCTTCAAGAATCTTCTCTTCGAACTCCTTGGTCGTATTCGTCTCTTTCTCTACCAAATCCCACTTGTTCACCAGAATCACGATGCCTTTGCGGTTTTTCTCAGCCAGTGAGATGATGTTCACATCCTGTGACTCTATTCCTCTGGTAGCATCCAGCATCACAATACACACATCAGCATCTTCCAAAGCACGCACGGAGCGCATCACGGAGTAAAACTCAATGTCTTCGCTCACTTTGCTCTTGCGGCGCAGACCAGCTGTGTCGACAATGATAAACTCTTTGCCAAAGGCATTGTAGCGGGAGTCGATGGCATCGCGGGTCGTACCGGCAATATCGGTCACGATGTTACGCTCTACACCCAGCAGCATGTTCACGAAAGAAGACTTACCTACGTTCGGGCGACCCAGCACGGCAAGTCTAGGTATACCTGCATCCGGATCTTCTGTGCCTTCGGTTTTGAAGTGTTTCACCACCTCATCCAGCAGATCACCTGTACCGGAGCCACTCTGCGATGAGATTGGGAAAATGTCTATACCTAAACCCAGTGCATAAAACTCACCCATCTGGTGGGCACGCGCATTGGTATCGGCTTTATTAGCCACTACATAAATAGGCTTGTCGGTGCGACGCAGTACGTTGGCAAACTCTTCGTCCAATCCGGTCAGACCAGCCTCCACATCTACCATGAACAGGATTACGTCGGCTTCTTTGATAGCCAGTTCTACCTGCTTGTTGATTTCACCTTCAAAAATATCGTCGGAGCCGTGCACATAACCACCCGTGTCAATCACGGTGAAGTATTTGCCGGTCCAGTCGCCATGCCCGTAGCTACGGTCGCGGGTTACGCCGCTCTCGTTGTCCATAATGGCTTGGCGGCGCCCCACAAGGCGATTAAAAAGTGTAGACTTGCCCACGTTCGGGCGGCCTACGATTGCAATGATGTTGGTTGACATCTAAATAAAATAAAATAGTTAAAGTGCCCCCGGAGCACCTTGCCCCGAAGCTTTAATGGTGCGCTACTCGCTGTAGCCAAAACGGCGTAACAGCTTCTGGTCGGTTCGCCAGTTCTCGTTCACGCGCACGTATAAATCAAGAAATATCTTTTTCTGGAAAAACTGTTCCATATCCAGACGGGCTTGCATGCCTACTTTTTTCAGCGCTTCGCCTTTGTGGCCGATCACAATACCTTTCTGGCTTTTGCGCTCCACGCTGATTTCGGCACGGATACGGATGATGTCCTCTTCTTCTTTAAACTCCTCCACTACTACTTCGCAGCTGTAGGGAATTTCCTTTTTATAGTTGAGGAAAATCTTCTCCCGGATGATCTCCGACACAAAGAAACGCTCGGGCTTGTCAGTCAGTTCATCTTTCGGATAAAAAGCCGGATGCTCGGGCAACAAAGCCATCAAACGATTGAATAGCTGCTCTACGCCAAAGTTATGCAAAGCCGAAATCGGGTGGATCTCGGTCGGGTTCATCTTCTCCTGCCAGTAAGCTACCTTCTCCTGCACTTCCTCTTCTGTAGCCTGATCAATCTTATTGATCAGCAACAGGATGGGCACCTCGGCATGCTGCAATCGCTTGATCACATCATCCTCGTCGTGCTTCTCGTAAATGTCCGTCACAAACAGAATGATGTCGGCATCTTCCAGGGATGTGCGCACAAAACTCATCATTGACTCATGCAGGGCATACTGCGGCTTGATGATGCCAGGGGTGTCAGAGTACACGATCTGAAAATCATCGCCATTCAGGATACCCATGATGCGGTGACGTGTGGTCTGGGCTTTGGACGTGATAATAGACAGCTTCTCCCCTACCAGGGCATTCATAAGTGTGGATTTACCCACATTTGGCTTACCTACTATACTTACAAAACCAGCTTTGTGCGGAGCTTGTGACATAATTAAAATTTGAGGATGCAAAATTACTTCTTTTTTACGAAACCCCGTGAAAATGTGTGGATTTAGAATTTTGATTGAATGCGAGAATGAAGTTTTAAACATTTCTCTCTGCTTTCAGCTTTACTCCATACCTCCCTCTATCAGGGTATAGAAACTATCGATCATAACTAACTCGTTATACTTCGTATCTTTGTATAGCAAAAAGCACTATTGATTTAGATGAGCAAGAAAAAAACAGGCAAGATCGGTGTTTTACTGGTGAACCTCGGCACACCGGATACCCCCAACACACCTGATGTAAGAAAATACCTGCGTGAGTTCCTCCTGGACCCACGCGTGATTGACATAAACCCCGTAGGCCGGTTTGCCTTGGTGAATGGCGTGATCGCACCTTTCAGAGCCCCAAAATCAGCCAAGGTATACAAACAGCTATGGACGGAACGAGGCTCCCCCCTGCTATTCCACGGACTGGACTTGCAGAAAAAGCTGCAGGAAGCACTGGGCTCTGACTATCATGTGGCCTTTGGTATGCGCTACCAAAGCCCCAGCATCGCCAGCGCACTGGAAGAGCTTCGTGAAAAAAGTGTAGACCGTATTATCGTGCTCCCACTGTTCCCGCAGTATGCCGCTGCTTCTACCGGCTCGGTGCAGGATAAAGTAATGGAAATCGTGCGAGAGTGGTGGGTTATACCTAGCATTAACTTTATCTCTTCGTTTTGCGATGACCCTGGCTTTATCAATGCATTTGCAGAATTGGGCAAGCAACATATGGCACAGGATGATTACGACCATGTGATCTTCAGCTATCACGGTTTGCCAGAGCGACAAGTTTTGAAAGGCAGTGACAAAGGCTACTGCCAATTGGGCGCCTGCTGCAACAGCTATAACAAGCGCAACAAATACTGCTACCGCGCCGCCTGCTTTGCCACTTCAAGGCTGTTAGCCGAGAAACTTGGCCTCAGCGAAGATCAGTATACCGTTACCTTCCAGTCCAGACTCCTGAAAGATCCGTGGCTACAACCCTACACCGACGAAGTGCTGAAAACACTGCCGGAGCGGGGCATTAAGAAGGTTTTGGCGTATAGCCCTGCCTTTGTGGCCGATTGCCTCGAGACGACCATTGAAGTAGGCGAAGAATTCAAAGAGATGTTTGAACATGCCGGTGGCGAAAAATGGCAGCTGGTAGAGAGCCTGAACTCAAACGATACGTGGGTGCAAGCCGTGAAGGAAATGATCCTCCAACATTAGAATTTGAAGATGTCTTTACAACAGGTATAAAACAGAAGCGGCGCTACAAATTTGCAGCGCCGCTTCTGTTTTATCTTATTGATGTCTGAGACTTATGGAGGCATCCTCGATTTTAATCTATACTATCAGCTTCGCCATACCTATACACGATTCAGAAAGGTTTCGACCTGCCCCTACGAAAAGGACCAATCATCGAACAGCAAAATTTTAGTAGCCAACAAGTAACAATCAGCATCTAATAATTAAATTCTCTTAAAATCGACCCAGTAATCAGATGTGGCGTCGGCATATGCTCTGATTCTCTCTAGTAGCACCTCAGCATCACTTTCTATAATCAGGTTTTCGCGCTGGTCACCTTTCACAAAGCCTTCACTTACGGTATGGTCGATCATCTCAAAAAACTTGTCCCAATAGCCGTTAATATTATAGAAGGCTACTGGCTTTTTGATGATGCCGAGCTGGTTCCATGTGATGATCTCGCAGATCTCGTCGAATGTACCGAAGCCGCCGGGCATAGCGATAAAGGCATCGGAACGAGCCGCCATAATGGCTTTCCGCTCATGCATTGTCTCCACCACAACCAGTTCCTGCAATCCTCTATGGGCTACTTCCCTGTCAACCAAGCTTTGCGGGATCACGCCTATACCTGTGCCTCCTGCTGCCAGCACCGCATCGGCAATCACGCCCATAAGCCCTACATTGCCACCACCATATACCAGCTTTATACCTTGCTCCGCCATTAATTCCCCTAATCGCGCTGCAGACTCACTGTACATTGGATTTATACCTGCATTGGCTCCACAAAAAACGCCTATACTTCTCATTGCTATACCTTGTTCTTCTATAAATTTCGTTTCACAAAGAAAGGCTCCAGCATTACTGCTGAAGCCTTTTACTATTTTGAAGGATGCCGGCTATACCTAGGCCAGCTCCTTTTTATACATTTTGGCAAGCGTTTCAGCAACATAATCGATCTCAGCTTCTGTGTTGTACTTGCTGAACGAGAAGCGAACTGAACCTCTAGCCGGATCTACTCCCAAAGCACGAAGCACATGCGAACCGGCATTGGCACCGCTACTGCAGGCACTGCCACCAGAGGCAGAAATCTTGGCAATGTCCAGGCTGAACAATAGCATTTCGTTGATGTCAGAGGCAGGCAGACTCACGTTTAGTACGGTATACAAGCTCTTATCCGCAAACTCCGACATGCCGTTAAAGCTCACATCCTCCATCTGCTCCCGCAGTTTGTAGATCATACGGTCCTTCAACCCCTGTATATGCTTCTGGTGCTCGTCCATATCATGGTAGGCAATTTCCAGCGCCTTGGCCAGACCAATGATACCATACACGTTCTCGGTACCTCCGCGCATGTTTCGCTCCTGGGCACCACCCTGAATCAATGGCTGAATCTTAGTGCTGGCATCACAGTACAGGAAGCCCACACCCTTTGGTCCATGAAATTTGTGCGCTGAACCTATCAGAAAGTTGGCACCAATCTGCTGCACATCGTGCTTGTAGTGGCCCATGGTCTGCACAGTATCGGAATGAAAAATAGCGTCATACTTTCTGCAGATCACTCCGATCTTTTCAATATCGTTCAAAGTACCAATCTCGTTATTGGCATGCATGATCGAAACGATCGTGCGTGGCTGATTAGCCAACAGCTCCTCCAGGTGCTCCAGGTCTAGGTTGCCGCGTTCGTCGTGGCGCAGGTAACTCAACTGAACCTCTTCGTTTTTTTCCAGCATCTCCATGGTATGCAGCACGGCATGATGCTCCAGCTTCGTTGTGATGGCATGCTTTATACCTAGCGAACGACAGGAACAGACGATGGCAGCGTTATCAGCCTCTGTACCGCCGGAGGTGAAGAATACCTCTGCAGGCGACGTGTTTAACAGCGTAGCTACCGTGCGACGGGCTTTTTCGATAGCAGACCTCACCTCTCGTCCATGTGAATGGATGGAAGAAGGGTTGCCAAAGTGCTCGAGCATAAAAGGTGCCATGGCATCAAAAACCTCTTTGTCCAGAGGGGTGGTAGCTGCATTATCTAAATAAACACGCATGATATTTTGTATTGGATTCTCTTAAACGAACTACTAAAGTATAAAAAAAAGTTGCGCCAATGGAGAAAAAGCTTGATTTCTCCTTTGGCGCAACCTCTGATTGCTAGTTAATTAATATGCTACAGCAACAACACATTACGCTTTTGTCGAAATGATTTCTTTGATGTCAGCAATGATCTTGTTGGCCAGGTGCTCGGCTGTGGCGTTGCTCTCCGATTCAGCATAGATGCGTATGATAGGCTCTGTATTAGACTTGCGCAGGTGCACCCACTCCTTATCAAACTCAATCTTCACACCGTCGATGGTGTTAATCGGCTGCTTGGCATAGCGCTCCTGCATTTGGATTAGCACTTGGTCTACATCCACTTCAGGAGTCAACTCTATTTTATTTTTAGAAATGTAGTAGTTCGGGTAGCTGGCACGCAGGCGAGTCATGCTCATACCTGATTTAGCCAGGTGCGTCAGGAACAAAGCTATACCTACCAAGGCATCACGACCATAGTGCAGTTCAGGATAGATAATGCCACCATTGCCCTCACCTCCGATGATCGCATTTTCGGCTTTCATCATGTTCACCACATTTACCTCACCCACAGCAGCGGCAAAGTAATTGCCGCCAGCCTTCTCCGTCACGTCACGCAATGCTCTTGTTGAGGAGAGGTTAGAAACCGTGTTGCCCACCTGATTCTTCAGCACATAATCAGCTACGGCTACTAATGTATACTCTTCACCGAACATACTGCCATCTTCATTGATCAGGGCCAGGCGATCCACATCCGGGTCCACTACTATACCTAAGTCAAACTTGCCTTTTTCGATCACGCGGGAAATCTCGCGCAGGTTCTCTGGCAACGGCTCCGGGTTGTGCGGGAAATTGCCGTCCGGCTCGCAAAACAGCTTCTCCACCTTATTTACTCCCAAAGCTTCCAGCAGCATCGGTATCGCTATACCTCCGGAAGAGTTCACACAGTCGATAGCAACGCTGAAGTCTTTTTCTTTGATAGCATTTACATCTACAAGCGGCAGTGCCAGAATGGAGTCGATGTGCTTTTGCAAGGCTTCGTCATCACGCTGGTATTTACCCAAGTCGTTTACCTGCGCAAATTCAAAGGCCTCCTTGTCTGCCAGTTCCAGCACCAACTTACCTTCTGCATCAGAGATGAACTCACCCTTCTGGTTAAGAAGCTTGAGCGCATTCCACTGTTTTGGGTTGTGGCTCGCAGTCAGAATGATGCCACCACCAGCTTTATATTCAGGCACGGCCATCTCCACAGTAGGCGTCGTTGACAGCCCCAGATCGACCACATTTATACCTAAGCCCTGCAGGGTCGCGCAAACCAGTTTGTTCACCATGTCACCTGAAAGGCGCGCATCGCGTCCTACAATGATGGTATTGTTGCCAGTAGTCTGCAACACCCAGGTACCGAAAGCGGCGGCAAACTTCACCACATCCACTGGGGTTAGCGCTTCACCGGCCTGCCCTCCAATCGTACCTCTGATTCCTGAAATTGATTTTATTAAAGCCACTACGAGAATATTTTTTTCAGCTGCAAAAGTAATAATTTAGTTTTAGGTTTGAACATTATCTGCTGCGGTATCCGTTAGCCCGAACATCACAGAACTGTAACTCAGGCAGAATGCTTACCGGCAAATAGTCATCATCGTCCTATTTACTACATAGCAGAACGCCTATATAACTACCTCTGGCAGTTATTTATTATATTTGCCTTTATGAATAATCAACGTTTTGAAGATACTCCACGTGGTCGACAGCTTCAGGCTTTTGACCGGCTGCTGGATGTGATGGATGATCTGCGTGAAAAATGCCCCTGGGACAGGAAGCAGACCATAGAAAGCCTGCGCCACCTGACTATTGAGGAAACCTATGAACTATCCGACGCCATTATCCGGCAGGATATGCAGGAAATAAAAAAAGAGATTGGGGACATCATGCTCCATATGGTGTTTTATGCCAAAATAGCCTCTGAACAAAAAGCCTTCGACATAGCGGATGTGCTGAACTCACTCTGTGAGAAGCTTATCTTCAGACATCCACACATCTACGGGGATGCGACAGCCAGTACGGAAGAAGAAGTAAAGCAGAACTGGGAGCGCCTGAAACTGAAAGAAGGCAACAAATCGGTATTGGGTGGCGTACCAGCCTCATTACCAGCGCTTGTAAAAGCTATGCGCATACAGGAGAAGGCCCGTGGAGCAGGTTTCGATTGGGATGACAAGTCAGAGGTATGGAAAAAGGTACAGGAGGAATTGAATGAATTTGAATCTGAATTTAATACAGCAGACCTTCAGTCCATTGACCACCTAAAAGCAACCAGTGAATTTGGAGATCTGCTTTTTTCACTCATTAACTTTGCCCGTTTTATTGACATTAACCCAGAAGAAGCACTGGAAAAAACCAATCTGAAATTCATAGATCGGTTTCAGTATATGGAAGAGGAAGCCTCTAAAGATGGCAAACGACTACAGGATTTGTCCTTAAATGAAATGGACATTTACTGGAATCAGGCAAAAAAAAGATAGGCATGCATACAGTTTAGTCAAACATGCATTATATTTATGCTTCTATTTGTTCTCAGGCACAACCCAAGCAAACTTAGTTTTACTTAATTTTATTACAACCAAATAGTTTAAACGCTTTGCTCTTCTCTGAATAACGCACACCTGTTTTATTACTATTACAGTAATCTCACTTATTGCTTGCACTAAAGTCACGTTACAATTCAGGTTTATCACCACACATTATGGCGAATAAACCTCTGTTTAACAGCCAATAAGGGATACAGCAGGGTGAAAGGGACAGGCTGTATGAAGTTTAAACTTTGGATAAGAATTTAAAATAAAATATATTTGTAAAGCCGCAATATTCGCCTTAAGCTAAAGCAGTGAAAAATTTATTTTAGACAGACTTTACAGTATTAAGTCGGGATTTTTCAAAATTTAAAGCTTGAAATCGTTTGAAAATTGCGGAAAAAGCAGAAATTGCAAAACCAATAAAGAACTAAATCCAAAACAATTACATTCTTATATTACACAATCGATTTAATTACAACACAAACAGCTAAACTTTAAACTTTTAAACAAAATGGAAAAAAAGACTGCAGTAGTGAGCAAAGATGCTAATGTAGAACAAAAGAGCGGTACAACTTCCTCTCTATTTGCCACTATCGTAATTCCGGTTGCATTTATTGCATGTGTACTTATCTATATGTTCGTATTCGGTAATCCTGCCAACTTTGAAGGCGGTGACAATGCGAACCATCCACTTCCGGACAACTACCTGGGTATTGTTTATAAAGGTGGTTGGGTAGTACCTATCCTTTTGACGCTTAACCTACTGGTTTTCATCTTTGCTATCGAGCGTTCACTTACAATCAGCAAAGCAAAAGGAACTAAGAACGTTGCCGGTTTCGTACGTACAATCTCTCAGAAACTGAACCAGCGTGACATCAACGGTGCTATCGCTGCCTGCGACGCACAAAAAGGTTCTGTTGGTAACGTAGTAAAAGCTGGTCTGCTTAAGTACAAAGAAATGCAGAACGAGCCAGAACTGCTTAAAGCTGAAAAAGTAGCCGCTATTCAGAAAGAAATTGAAGAGTCTACTTCACTGGAACTTCCAATGCTGGAGAAAAACTTGGTGATTATCTCTACTATCGCTTCGGTTTCTACACTTACAGGTTTGATCGGTACGGTACTAGGTATGGTGAAGGCGTTCTCGGCTCTTGCAACAGCAGGTTCTCCAGACGCAGTAGCTCTTGCAAACGGTATCTCTGAGGCCCTTATCAACACGGCTCTTGGTGTAACTGGATCTGCTATCGCGATCATTGCTTATAACTTCTTTACTAGCAAGATTGACGAATTAACTTACAGCATTGACGAAGCTGGTTTCAGCATCATCTCTACGTTCGCTTCGCAGCACGAAACTGCAGCTAACACTGTAAGACCTCATTCAACTATCTAATCGCTATAACCCAATAAAATGCCTAAAGTAAAAGTAAAAAGAACCAAACCGTCGTTGGATATGACGCCGATGGTGGACTTGGCCTTCTTGCTGGTTACTTTCTTTATGTTGACAACAAAGTTTGCTCCTGAAGAGGCAGTGGTTGTAGATACACCATCCTCTGTATCGGAGATTAAACTTCCTGACACCAACATCATCACCATCACGGTAGACAAAGAGGACAGAGTGTTCTTTGGTGTTGATGGGCAGGGAACTAAAGAAGCGTTGCTTGACAAGATGGGCACCAAGTACGGCGTAAGCTTTACAGAAGAAGAGCGTAAGACCTTCTCTCTGCTGACCAACTTCGGTGTACCGGTGAACCAACTTAAGTCGTATCTGGCTATGGAGCCTGCTGATCGCAAAAATGTGAATCAGCCAGGTATACCAGTTGACTCTGCCAGAAACGAATTGGGTGACTGGGTACACCAGACGCGCCTGACAAACCCTAAAGTTGTTATCGCAATTAAAGGGGATGTGGATGTAAGTTATCCTACTGTAAAAAGAGTAATGGATACACTGCAGGACCGTAAGATCAACAGGTTCAACCTGATCACGGACATGGAAAATAGACCTACTAACCTCTAATAAAAGGAGCTAAAAAATGGCAGAAATACAAGAAAAAGCCGACTCCGGTAAAGGTGGTAAGAAAAGGGCCAAAAAAATGTCTGTCCATCTGGACATGACACCCATGGTAGACCTTGCATTCCTTCTGTTGACATTCTTCATGCTTACTACTACCTTCAGCAAGCCACAGACCATGGAAATTAACATGCCTGTGAAGCCAGATACTGAAGACGAGCAGATTGCTCTGAAAGCAAGTAATGCCATGACGATTGTTCTGGGTGAAAATGACAGAGTTTACTACTACTTTGGTCTAGGTGATCCTGCCGAAAATCCGGAAGTTCAAACAACTGACTACTCTGCTAACGGTATCAGAAAAGTATTGATTTCGCCTCAAGTGCGCGGAAACGAGAAAATGACGGTACTCGTTAAACCAATGGAGGGGTCACGCTACAAGAACGTTGTAGACATTTTAGATGAATTGAAAATCACTGACACCAACCGCTTTGCTATTGTTGAAATGAACGACAATGACAAGCAGTTGATTCAGGACATAACTGGACAGTAACACATGGAAACTAGTAAGTTAGAAAAAGCATCGCTTGATGACATCGTCTTTGCCGGACGAAACAGAGCGTATGGCGCCTACCTACTACGTCGACTGTACAATAAGCATGTTACTACCGCAGCCATTATGGCTATCTCAATCTTTGCGCTTCTGATCAGTATTCCACTGATTGCTAAGTTATTCGAAGAAGAGGAAGTCGTGGTACCAGTAGAGCGTATTGTTACAGAGGTAGAGTTAGCACCACCACCACCAATCGATGAAGCGACGCCGCCGCCGCCGCCGCCGCCACCAGATCTTCCACCACCGCCGCCACCAGTGCGTGCTCAGGTGAAGTTTACGCCTCCAGTAGTGAAGCGTGACGCCGAAGTAGTGGAAGAAGAGCAGGTGCCAGATCAGAAGGAACTGGAAGACATCGATATCGGTACTAAAAACGTTGAAGGTGTTAAAGGTGCTCCACTTGATTTGGGAGACATCGATGGTACCAGCGATGTTGTTGCTGAAGTAGTAGAAGAAAAGCCATATACTTACGTGGAGCAGATGCCTGAATTCCCAGGTGGTGAAGGCGAAATGATGAGATATCTTGGCAAGAACATCCGCTACCCAGCTGCTGCACAGCGTGCCGGAGTAGAAGGCTTGGTAGTACTTTCGTTCGTAGTAAGCCGCACAGGCGAAATCTCAGAAATTGAGGTTGTGAAGAGCCTGGGTTCTGGTACTGACGAAGAAGCTGTACGTGTTGTGAAAACAATGCCGAAATGGTCTCCAGGTAAGCAGAACGGACGATCAGTACCTGTTCGCTACACATTGCCAGTACGATTTGCTATCAAGTAAATCTGATTCCATAACAATAAAAAAGGCCCTCCCAGGAGGGCCTTTTTTATTGTGCACTAGTTTACAATCAAAGAACCAGGCAGTAACTTAAAGAATGTATTCTATGAAAAAATAAAAAGACGGCTTGTGGAAAAATAGCTAATGGTGCATCTAATAAGAAAATGCAGGTAATACTGCTTCACTTCTAAAACTTATGCGCCATGAAAGAGAACTATTTATTCGACATGACCTTTAATAATGTAGTGTTTGCGGCACGAAATAAAGCTTATGGAGCTTATGTACTCAGAAAGGATTATAGCAAGCACATTTTAACAGCGGCATTATTAGCAACAAGCATCTTTACTACTGGACTTGGCTGGCCACTTATAATCGGTAAACAAGAAATAACACAGACAGCGAAGCAAGATTCTGAAAAGGATAAAAGGGTAATTATAATAGATCAACCGTTATTACCTCCACCGCCAAAAGAGAAACCAGAACCAGTACAGCAAGCAGTAGCGCCTGTACAGGAAAAACAAATCAAGACCGTGAGAAACCCTACCCCTACTGTTGTACCAGACTCGCACCCTGGTCCGGATGAAATTCCTCCTACACAACAACAGATGGAAGGAGCCATTATCGGAACACAAAGTACTGATGGAGAACTATTGAGTAGCATAGACCTGGAAGGTATAGAAACAGACGGTAACGCTGGCACAACAGGTACTGCTGGTGGAGAAGGAAATAACGTATTTGACTTTGCCGAGGAGATGCCTGCATTTGAGGGAGGAGAAGCAGCCCTAATGCGCTACATAGGCAAAAAAATACGTTACCCTCGCCAGGCAATCACAGAGCAAATAGAAGGCATAGTTATTGTAAGCTTTGTAGTAAACCGAAACGGTAAAGTGACCGACGCTACAGTATTGAAAGAATTGGGTTTCGGAACCGATGAAGAGGCACTGCGAGTTATTGAAAGCTTACCTGATTGGACACCAGGCAAACAAAATGGAAAACCTGTCGCGGTACGTTATACTTTACCAATACGATTCAACTTGCAACGATAAATGATAATATAAAGTATAAAGCAGAAGCTAATCTATACATAGCATGGCTTCTGCTTTAGTTTTTAAAGTATAAACCTTAAATTTAGGCCTACATATATAGGCAAACCTGAACATGCTACGACCAAGGCGAGAAGACGAAAAACCGTCTGTTACATTTTTCAACAAATTTGCACGCTATTTTGGCATGCTCATGACATTGGTATATGTAGCGCTGGGACTATTTATCATCTTCATGGATGAGGAGCAGTATAACCTGGACATGTCACAAACGGCACGTACCATCTTTGGTGGCACCCTTATACTGTATGGCCTCATACGACTTGTGAGAGCATATCAGGTTAATTCCAAATCAAGGAGAGACAGATAAGATGATTAAAGCAGCCAAAGTGGTTTTGGGGCTCGGACTAGTTGCGCTTGCAGCTTGCGGCGGTAACCCTGAAACGAAACGCGACACCTCAACGACTGGTACCATCGGCATAAGTGTAGATGAGACCTTCCAACCTATTATAGAAAGCCAGGTAAGCACATTTGAAGGTATCTACAAATACGCCAATATAAATGCGCAGTACAAGGCAGAGGGTAAGGTATTTGATGACCTGATCAATGACAGTACGCGAATCGCAATTGTATCGCGCAAAATGACTGATCAAGAGAAAGAAGTATTTGATCAGCGAAAGATTACCCCCAGGTATACTAGAATCGCCATTGATGCCGTTGCACTTATTGTTAACAACAAAAATCAGGATACCCTCCTGACCATGAGTGAACTGCGGGACATCTTTACAGGAAATATTACCAGTTGGAAGCAGTTAAACCCAAAAAGCAGTTTGCGAGACATTGCCATTGTGTTTGACAACAATAATTCCAGTACAGCAAGGTACATGCGTGATACCCTGATGGCAGGCCAACCGTTGCCTACTACAGCCTCCGCTAGTAACTCCCACCCTGCACTGATAGACTATGTTGCAAAGAACGAGAATGCAATTGGGGTAATTGGTGTGAACTGGATAAGCGACCGCGATGATACAACTTCGCTTAATTTTCTAAGCCAGGTAAAGGTAGTAGGAGTAAGTGCCGAAGATAACCCGGTAACAACAGATAGTTATTTTCAGCCGTACCAGGCTTACATTGCACAGGGAGAATATCCGCTCAGAAGGTTCTGGTATATCATTAGTACTGAGGGCCGTGCGGGTCTTGGCACAGGTTTTGCATCCTATGTAGCAAGTGACCGCGGACAACGTATTATATTAAAGTCAGGCCTGGTGCCTGCCACTATGCCAGTACGTATAGTGGGCTTTAATAATAGAGCGAGTAAATTCAGACAGGATTAACCATTACAAACAATAATAACACAACCTAAATTAAACTAACAATGACAAATAACTGGAAATATGCTTTGCTGGTAGCTGCCATGTTCCCTACAGCAGCGGCATTTGCGCAGTCTGGCGATCAGGGCCGTAAAGCGGTTGACCTGGGGCGCTATCAGGAGGCTAAGTCTATTTATAAATCTCAGTTGAACAATAAGAACGCTGACAATGCTTATTTCGGACTGGGCGATGTATACCTTCGTTCTGAGAACGTAGACTCAGCAGCCTACTACTTTAACCAAGGTTTGGCTAAAAACTCTAAGTCTGCTATCAACATGGTAGGACTTGGCAAAGTAGAAATGGCCAAAGGCAATCGTGTTGGCGCTGAGAAGCATTTTGCTGATGCTATGAAGCGTGGCAAAAAGGATTCACACGTACTTGCCAGTATCGGTGAAGCTTATCTGATGGCTCCGGAAGCAACTGAGCAGGATTATAATAAAGCAATTGAGTACCTGAAGCAGGCAGTTGAGCGTGATAAGAATAATGCTGAGGCATATCTCCTGATGGGTGATGCTTATCTGAAGCTGGGCAATGGTGGTCAGGCTATGACTAGCTATGACAATGCTATTCGTATCAACGACAAGTCACCAAAAGCTCACTTAAGAAGAGGCCAGCTTTATACTAGCTCGCGAAACTACAATGAAGCGGAAGAAGCGTATAAGAAGGCTATTGAACTAGATCCAAACTATGCACCTGCATACAGCGATCTGGGCGAGCTTTATTACTTTGCCGGTCAGTATGACAGAGCACTGTCTACTTTCAAGCAGTTTGTAGACATGTCTGAGAACACGCCTGCAACTCGTGCTAAGTATGCCTCTTTCCTATTTCTGACAAAAGATTATGAAGGTACGCTGCGTGAAGTACAGGAAGTACTGAAAACAGAGCCTAACAACAAGACGATGAACCGTCTGTTGGCCTACTCATACCTTGAGCTTGGCAAGCCTGAAGAAGCTTTGAAGGCGATGGAAAACTACCTGAGCACGGTAGATCAGAATAGCCTGATTGCAAGCGACTACGAGTACTATGGCAGAATCCTAGCCAGAAACAACCAGCCTGCAAAAGCTGTTGAGAACCTGGAGAAAGCTATTGCTTTAGAACCTACTAAACCAGAGCTTTATTACGACCTGGCTAATATGTATGCGCGCGAGAAGCAGTTTGACAAAGCTGTAGAGGTTTACAACAGAAAGCAGGAGAAATTAGGAGCTTCTAATACTGACTACTTCCACCTGGGTAATGCTTACATGATGGCAGAGCAGTATGACAAGGCTGACGAGACTTATAAGAAGATCACAGACGCTAACCCTACTTATGCTTATGCACACCTGTGGAGAGCCCGTGCGCAGTCTAACCTAGACCCTGAAACAGAGCAAGGTTTAGCGAAGCCTCACTACGAAGAGTTCATCAAACTTACCAACGGTGAGAAAGAGAAGTATAAGAAGGAGTTAATCGAAGCTAATACTTACCTGGGCTATTATTTCTACCTGAAGGGTGAGCGTGAAAACGCTATCAAACACTGGACAGAGGTAAAAACACTGGACCCAACCAATACACAGGCTGAAACAGCCTTGGCTGAGATCAACAAGACTCCCTCTCAAAAAAAGAGACGTTAATCTTAACTCTTAATTAATATACAAAAAGCCCGCTCCTGTTGGAGCGGGCTTTTTGTATGTCTATACCTAATGAAAAAGGTGATCCTTATACCTTACTGATTTTCGTATAGTGACCACTTTTCGAGTGCGGCCTGAAAATCATCCGGCAGCTCAGAATTGAATTGTATAAACTCCTTTGTAGTTGGATGAATAAAGCCTAGTGACTTGGCATGCAGCGCTTGCCGGGGCATCAACTTAAAAGCGTTCTCAACGAATGTCTTATAAGAGCCGGTTGGCATGCCCTGCAATATCTTATCCCCTCCGTAGGTAGCATCTGAGAACAAAGGGTGGCCCAAGTACTTCATATGCGCTCTTATCTGGTGTGTCCGACCTGTCTCCAGGTTGCACTGCACCAGCGACACATACTTATACTTTTGCAGCACCTTATAATGGGTCACAGCATGCTTTCCAAACTCTCCGTTAGGGTATACGGTCATCACTCTTCTATCCTTTGCACTACGCCCTACATGACCTACTATGGTGCCTTCATCCTGCTTGGGCACACCCCACACTAATGCGTAGTAGGTGCGTTCAATTGTGTGCTTAAAAAACTGCTTTGCTAGAAAAGCCATGCTGTACTCTGTTTTCGCTATCACAAGCAAGCCTGATGTGTCTTTATCAATGCGATGCACAAGACCAGGGCGGCCCTCTCCGTTGCGGGTAGTCGGCAATTGCTGTAGGTGATAGGTAAGCGCATTCACCAGCGTCCCTGACCAGTTATTAAAGCCTGGATGTACCACCATACCTGGCTCCTTGTTGATGATGAGCAGTTCCTCATCTTCATACATGATGTTGATCGGAATATCCTCCGGAATGATCTCGGTATCACGAGGAGGTGTAGCCAACGTAATGGTGATCACATCCAGCGGTTTCACCTTATAGCTTACCTTTACAGGCTTTTGGTTCACCTGTACTGATTCGGAGCGTATAGCGCCCTGCAACTTATTACGGGTCACATTAGGCAGCCGATCCATCAGAAACTTATCGATGCGCAGCAGCGCCTGTCCTTTATCCACCACAATGCGGTGGTGCTCATATAATTCGTCCGAATCCTCTATACTGTCTTGCTCTTCTTCTTCAAAGTCAATCACGGTACTGGCTTTAGGTATAAACAAAAAGAAAGCCGAAGTATAGAACATCGGCTTTCCTGAACTCACAAAGGAGTATTACTTATTTTTTCTTCTTGGCTGGTGTTGTAGTAGTTGGCTTAGCGGCAGCTGGCTGCTGCTGTGGCTGGGCCTGCTGTGCTGCTGGCTGCTTGTTAGGATCCACACCCAGCTTCTTGAACACCAGGTTGTTGATGTTGCCGCTGTCAGGACCTTCCAAAATTGCCTGCTCACTCAGGATATAGAGGTAACCGTTCTCCTTCGCTACGTCTTTGATCGCGTTCTCGATCTTTACAAGTACAGGCTGAATCAGTGACTGCTCTTTCTCACGAATAGACATCTGAGCATCGTACTGGAACTTCTGGATTGACTGCTCCAGGTTCACCAGCTCACGCTCTTTGTCTTCGCGCACTACTTTGTCCATAGTGGAGGCGCCTTTCTGATAAGCCTGCAGTTTGTTGTTATACTCAGTCTCTTTAGTTGCAAACTGCTCCTGTAGTTTCTGGCCGTAAGTTTCCAACTCTTTCTGCATGGCTGTTCTTTCCGGCATCTTGCTCAGAATCTCTTCCACGTTAGCATAACCTATCTTAGTTGCCTGCTCGTTTGTCTGCGCAAAAGATGCGAAGCTGATAAAGAAAAACGCTACTACTAAAAATTTGATTTTGTTCATGATTGGATGGTTAATTTGTTATTCTTGTTGTTTAGTTGTTTGACTTCTTTTTTGTTGGAGGTGTCTTTTGCTTATTCTGCTGCGTCTGATTCTCCTCGTTTTCTATACCTGTTTCAGGTAAGCTATTGGGGTCATCTACCAGTGCATCTGTCGGCTGCTTACCCGGCACATTCTGCTTGTCGGTAGCAAGTCCCAGTTCTTCCAGCACATACTCTGTGTAATCATGTACCGGATTGGTATAGATCATGATCAGATCTCCCGACTTATCAAATACCGTCTGCAGGCCTCTTGCCTTTGCGACTTTCTCAACTGCCGTGAAAACTTCGTCCTGAATAGGTCTAATCAAATCCTGACGTCGCTTAAACATCATACCTTCAAAACCGAATACCTTGCGCTGATACTCCCGCACTTCATTCTCTTTGCGGGAAATCTCAGCCTGGCGCTTCTTCTTCATTTCTTCTGTCAGAAGCACTTCCTCGGCTTTAAAGTCTTCCTTCATCTTCTCAACTGCCTGGTACATCCCTTCGATCTCCTTCTGCCAGGCCGTACTTTGCTTGTCTAGCTCCACCTGTGCTTTGGCGTATGCCGGCATCTTGCTCAGAATGAAGTTAGAATCAATATAGCCAAACTTCTGCGCCTGTGAAACAGTCGATAGGAAAAACCCGGCTAAAAAGATGAACAAAAACTTTTTCATACTAATTCATTATCGTATCTGCTGCCCGATCATGAAGTGGAACTGACCACGCTTCATCTCCGGACGTCCTGGCACATCATCAAATCTCCAGCCGTAGTCGAACCCTAACAGACCGAAGGCTGCCATGAAGATACGCACACCCACACCACCTGAGCGATAAAGCTTAAATGGATTGTAGCGGTCATAAGACCCAAAGCTGTTACCTGCTTCCAGGAATGTCAGGCCATAGATCGTAGCAGCTGGGTTAGGAGAGATAAGATATCTCGCCTCCATCACAAACTTATTATAAGCAACACCTCCTGTGTTGATCAACGCCTGATCCGGGTTATTGATTACAGACTCGTCATCATAACCACGCAGACCAATGTAATCAGTTCCTACAAAGATATTGGCACCACCTAAGCCGTTACCTCCTAATCTAAAACGCTCAAACGGACCAATACTTGTCTTCGAGTTGTAGTTGTTCAGGAAGCCAAAGTGGGCTCGTGTGTTCAATACCAAATTTCCTGCCAAATTCATGAAGAACGATGCGTCAAGCATCCATTTATTGAATTCAACATACTCAAAGTTATTGCGCTTCTCAGAAAACAGCGAATAAGGTGGCGTTAGGTTCACACTAAGAGCAATGTTAGAACCTCTGCGAGGGAATGTTGGGTTATCTATGCTTACTCGCGCCAGTGTGTTATTCAACGATATACTGTTCGATACACCATTGTTAAAGCCACCAAACAGGTTGAAGTTTTTCAGGGTATAGCGGTTATAGCTCAGAGAGTGACTCAATTGGAAGAAGTTGTCTGGCCAATTCAAAGTACGGCCTAAGCTAAGTGCAGCACCATCTACATTCAGGCGACTATCCACATCGGCTCTTGGGTCGCGGCGGATGGTCTTGAATACACTCGCCGTAAGTGAGTTTCGCTTACGACCACCTAACCACGGCTCCGTGAATGAGAAGGAGTAGGACTGGTAGAAGCGGCCGTTGGCTTGCACGTTCAGGTTCAGACGCTGACCGTCGCCACTTGGAAGCGGTCTCCACTCCGACAGCTTCAGCAACTTACGTGTAGAGAAGTTGTTCAGGGTAAGACCGACTGTACCTACCGCGCCAATCGGGCCACCCCAACCTCCTGAAAGGCTGATTTGGTCATTCGGACGCTCCGATACGGTATAGTTAATATCTACAGTTCCTTCTTCCGGGTTCGGCATTGGGTTCAGGCCGATCGTTTCCGGATCAAAGTAACCTAGGTTTGCCAATTCGTTTCGGGAGCGGATCAAATCTTCGCGGCTGTACTTCTGACCAGGTAAGGTACGGATCTCACGAAGCACCACATGGTCACTCGTTTTTGTATTGCCCGTCACTGTCACTTTGCTGATCGTCGCCTGCGGACCTTCTGACACACGCATCTCAATGTCGATAGAGTCACCTTCCACAGTCACCTCCACCGGATCAATGTTGAAGAACAGATAGCCGTCATTTTGGTAAAGCGCAGAAACATCTATACCTGCAGGGTTATAGTTCAGGCGCTTATCAAGCTCCTGCTTGTTGTACACATCTCCCTTGTTTATACCGAGTACACGGGTCAGGTAATCATCCTCGTACAGGTAGTTTCCGTTCCAGGTAATATTGCGGTAGTAGTAGCGGTTACCTTCATCAAGGGTGATCCGGATACCCAAACGGTCTTCACTTGTATTATACACCGTGTCTGATACGATGATGGCATCGCGATAGCCTTCTGAATTGTAGAAGTCTAGCAGGAGCTGCTTATCATTCTCGTATTCTGAGCGCTGGAATTTGGACGAGGTAAATATTTTATAGAAGCGTTTTTCTTTTGTCTTCTTCAGCTGGCGGCGTAGTTTTTTGTCGGCAAATGCTTCGTTGCCTTCAAAAATGATCTCAGAGATTTTTACTTTATCACCCCTGTCAATGTTGATGTTCAGCACGACACTGTTTGGCAGCAGAGAGTCAGGTCGCTGCACAATGTTGATCTTGGCGTTGAGGAAACTCTTTTCAGCGTAATACTTGCGGATAATGTTGCGTGTTTGGTTGAGCACAGCATCTGTTACCACCTTCCCTCTGATCAGGTTGATCTTCTCCCGAAGGGCATCCTGCTGCGATTTGTTGATACCATTGAACTCAAAGCGGGACAGACGCGGGCGTTCTTTCAGGTCAAAGTTCAGGAAGATCTGGTTGCCTTCGATGCGGGTTACGTATACGTCTACATCACCTAAGAGGCCCTGGTCCCACAACTTTTGAATAGCACGGCTTATGTCTTCGCCTGGTACCGTGATCTCATCGCCAATCTTAAGACCCGTAATACCAGTAAGCGCGGTAGGATCCAGGAATTTGATTCCCGTAAACTCAATGCCCCCAATGCGGTACTGTTGGGGCTGACCGTAGTCAATCGTATTGCTCTGTGCTTGATTATTCAGAACTTGTGAAGAAGCTGTGCCTGTCATTAGCAGAAACACAAGCACCCAGATGCATCTTGTCATTAATATGTTCACTTTGTTAGTTGTTCACTTGTCTTGCCAAAGCGGCGTTCTCTTCTCTGGAAAGCACATATAGCTTCGTAGAGGTGCTCTTTGCGGAAATCAGGCCAGAGTAGCTCTGTAATGTAGAGCTCTGTATAGGCCAGTTGCCAAAGCAAGAAATTGCTGATACGCTGCTCCCCACTCGTACGAATCAATAATTCAGGATCAGGTATACCTGCCGTAGAGAGATACTGCGCAACAGTGGCCTCACTTATATCAGTTGGTGCTATAGTACCATGACCCACTTCTACGGCAATTCGTTGCATGGCTTGTGCAATGTCCCAGCGACCGCTGTAGCTCAGGGCCAGCACCAGGGTCATGCGGCTGTTATCCTTTGTTATCTCAATTGCTTCAAGCAATTCTTTCTGACAGGCTTTCGGCAGGCTTTCCGTATTTCCTATTGTCTGCAGCCGGATATTGTTCTTGTTCAGAGTAGCGGTCTCTTTTCTGATAGTAGACACCAGTAGTTGCATCAATGCGGAAACCTCTGTTGCCGGCCTCGACCAGTTCTCAGTAGAAAAGGCATACAGGGTTAGATATTCGACTCCCATCTCTGCTGCAGCCTCTACCGTTTCACGAACAGCCGTGATAGCACTCTGATGACCGAAAATTCGCAGGCCGCCACGTTTCTTTGCCCATCGTCCATTCCCGTCCATGATAACGGCAATGTGTCTTGGCAAATTGTCTAAATCTACTTGTTCCCTTAAATTCATTAAACCACAATTTCCTTGCAAGTTACAAAAAGCAAGATAATTTAATGAAATTTTAGCGGGTTAATCTAGTATTCCGGCTTTGCGTTTGTAAACAGGGGGGCAGTTGAGTCGATATAGTGTGTAAGAAAGGCTTATACCGTTATAGAAGTACATATCTTTATCGAAGGGATTAGCATACGCCTTTGAGCCGCTCGCCCCCAGATCTGTAGCTAACAATCCAGATCCACTCTCTTGCAGATAGTCCAGGTTATCTGTAAACATAAATCGAGGGCCGAACTCCAGACCCAAATTCCAGTGCTTGCTTAGCGCATATTTCACCCCTACTCCAAAAGGAATGGTAACCGCAAATTTGTTATCGAATGGCTCCATCACATTGCCCTGGCGGGTAAGCTGGTGGTTAAAGTTGAGCAATGCGGCTCCTAAGAAGAAATAAGGCGATACGCGGTGCGGCTTACGAACATCTTCGTAGTAATCGAGAAAATTGTACTCTATACCTAGCGAAAACTCCAGCATACTTAGCTTCAACTCCGTGTCACGCCAATCGTGATGGGGAAGGTTTTGCGACTCATCCTTGAATGCCTTGTCGTTAAATATGCGATGGCTACCCATGAAGGCAGCCTTGAGCGTAATAGGCGCTGAGATATCATGACGATAGAAGATCGTCATGGCAGGTTGGTTATTTAAAAAGCGGTAATTGGGTGATATCTCACCAACATAATTAGCTCCGCCTATACCGGCACCAATCTCACTGGTGGTCACAGGCTTGATCTGCTGCAGCTGAGCCTTAGCAGTATTGCATAAAAAGACGCTCCCAATTTGCAGTAGTACACAAATAAGGAGCGTCTGTCTGAATGTATTCAAAATCATGTATTTTTTACGGAGTTTAGAAAAACAACGCACTATACTCCGTTATATTATCTGAATTTAGGTCTTCTTACACGTGGGTTCAGGATATAGTTCAGGCCTAAGCTTGTTTGGATGTACCAATCATTGTCAGAGCTGTTACCGCGTGTACGGTTACTGCTTGTACCGTATGGACGAAGACGGCTGAAACCATTAGGCTCTGTAATCAGGTCATTTGTGAAGCCTGACTCAGCGCTTCTGTCAGAGAAGATTACAGAGGCATTGCGGTTGTCTACGCGGTTACCCTCGCTTAGCAGTACGTTTTTGTCTACGTGAGCTGTACTTACGTCATCCAGGTAGTCTGTAAAGGTGGCTCTCCAACCTACCTCGAAGCTAAAGTCCCAGTTGCGGTCTAGCTTGTATCGTACACCAAGTCCAAAAGGAATGGCAATCTGTACGCGGCTGTAAGGGTCACTAACAGTACCCGGGTGATCTACGAACTGACCTTCTGTACCTAGTGGCTGTAGGGCATACCAGCCAGAAGGAATATCCTGATCAGCTGACAAACCTGGATGAGAGCCATTTTCATAATACGCTTTCGGGTTGTGGTGCATTACTGCCACACCAATGAAACCATAAGGCACGAAGTCCGGACGACGACGGTAGTAGTTACGGTTTTCAAAAAGGTCAATGATCGCTACAGCACTCAACTCTTTGATGTCATTGCGGAAAGACAGGTTACGTCTGTATCGGTCTATGTTCTCACCTTCATCAGGTCCGGCTGCCAGGGCATCGTCACCCGCAATGCGGTTCCAGTTGAAAGCCACACGCGAAGAAATACGCGGGAAGTGACGGTGCGTATAATTGATACCTACACTTGGACGAGTAGACTTTATGCGCATACTCGTAAAGTTTGGCTGAGGCACCAGGTCGCCGAAGTAGTTAGAAGCACCCAGCTGGATACCCACTGTGGAGTACTCCTTTCGCTTGGTAAAACGCTGTGCTTCAGCCTCTATGGCCACAGTGGTAAGCACAACAGTAAGTAATAAAAACAGCGTAGTAAATCTCTTCATAGCGAACCAATTTCTTTTTAAGCGTATTTCCGCAGGCTTATAATTCTTCCAAATTAAACCATTGTGACAAAAATAGAAATAATTTTCTGGTATAAAAATATGTATATTAAATATTGAATATAATTTACCTAAAAATATTTGTTCTTTTATCAAGACCCCAGTTTAACTTGCCACGCAAGGTGGTCAGGAAGTTTACGTGATGCAGTTTGACAAGTCGTGCCACAAAATTCTCTCGTCGCACTGCTATCTGAACTGACATGTCTACTGGAACGGACCTTGAGTCGAGCGAGGCCAGGTATGTGCTGCTGCGCCCTTCTACTTCAAAAGAGATCACGCTCCGGTCTGACACAATCATGGGCCGCACATTCAGGTTGTGAGGGCATACGGGTGATATAACGAAATTGTTGGTCTGTGGCAATACCAAAGGACCGCCACAGCTAAGCGAATAGCCCGTCGATCCGGTTGGGGTGGCCACTACCAGCCCATCAGCCCAGTAAGTGTTCAGATACTCACCATCTATATACGCATGTACAGCTATCATGGACGAGGAATCACGCTTTAGCAAACTGAATTCATTAAGCCCGAAGTTAATCCCATCAAAGATTTCCAGATCAGAATCCACTCGGATCAATGCCCGGTCATCGAAGGTATAGTGTCCTTTGAAAAGGGCATCCAGCGCCAAGTTGATGCTGTCGTGAGCAATGGTAGCCAGGAAGCCGAGGCGGCCCGTGTTGATACCCAGAATCGGGATCTGGAGCGCCCCCACATAGGTGACAGTGTCCAGCAAAGTACCGTCGCCGCCCAGGCTCAGGACAAAGTCTACTCCTTCCAGGCTATCTCCACGGGTGAAAGTAGGTATACTCCCGGGCAGGTTGATGCGATTCTGCAGAAACAGACTGAAATGCTCTACCACCAGAATGTCGGCTTTACGGCGCTGCAGTTCGTCAAAGAGATTCTGAATAAACGGACCGTACTCTTCGTCAAAGGGTTTTCCCAGTATAGCTATCTTCATATATCTTCTTTTCGTTAAAAGGGGAAGCGGCCACTAAAGTATAAACCGCCATTTCCTTCGCGATTCAGGGTATACTCCGCCCGAAACACAAAGTCATAAAAGGTGACTAGGTGCAGTCCTGCTCCCGCTCCTGCCAGCAGCCGGTTAGCCAGCGGGTTGCCTTTATCAAATACATTGTCGGCTACGTAACCGGCGTCAGTAAAGACGTTGGCATACAGGGCCAATGGCACCTTGTTGAACTTAGGGCTCCGAATAAACTTCAGGTGCACCCCCTTGTGCTGAAAGAGCTCCCGGGTCAGTCCCTGCTTAAACAAGCCGAAGTGCTGCCCGCCAACCACCTGCAGCTCATATCCCCGCACCAGCGACCGAAAGCCAAGCGCCACATTATCAGCATAAGCATAGCGGCGTGACAACCGGGCTTGCGCTTCACCACCCACAAAATAATAATATTTACCTGACAAATGGCGATAATCCACATACTTTGCACGCAGAGTTGTGATAGGTGTTCCGTTTCCATTCACAAAAAATGTCTGCGCGGCTATAGCTTCAAAATAACTGCCGGTGAGCGGGTAAATAAAGGAATTGCGCTGGTTCACCACTTTCGACAACTCCACTCGCAGATACTGCCGATCATGACCACCATCACTGTAGTACACCGGATTGAGCGCTAATACAGTATCAGCCACCTGTTCTTTCACATACGTTAGTCGTATCCCTTCCTGCCGCTGTACACTCTGCCGGTGTGTAAGGCCAGTCGTGAGCAGGGTGCGCTGAATTGGCACGCCGCTCTCCTGCACAAAAAACCGCTGCCGGTTATTCAGTGTGCGGTAATCAATGGCACGGCTCCGGTAGTCGGCAACCCCGAAGTCCATACCTAGCTTATGCGTACGGCTGACGTAAGGCACCCGGTAGATAAACTCCAGCCGCTTGTTGAAGCCCTGCTGCAGTCTGACACGCACCTCTTCATTCCGTCCTCTGAAATTGCGCCTGATCAGGTTGATTCCATAGTCGACACGCCCCCAGTCGCGGCGCTCAAGCCAGGCGTTGAAGTTGCGGTCAGCCAGGTCGAAGATAGGAATCGGGTACAAGTACCAGCGCTCCTGCATGGTATAGGTCACCGTCACCCGTCCTCCGAGGCAGGTATAGGTATAGCCTACCTCATGAAATAGACGCAGGTTGAACAGCCTTCTGCGATTCTCCTCCAACTTGGCTTCCAACTCAGCTGTAGCCACCGTATCGCCGGGAGAGATGTTGAGTTCGAAGAGGAGCATGCGGCTTTTGCTGACCTCGTTGCCCTTAAAGCCAATGCTGTCGATCACAACAGATTCGGTCAGGCAGGACTGCGCTGCCAAGGTATGGCAAAGCAAACTAAAACACAGCAGCAGGAAAGTGCGAAGGATCACGGACTGGGACAGGGCTATATGTCCAAGTACTTGAACAGCATATCCAGACGGTCACGACCAACGTCATATTTGGACCCGTCCTGGAATTGCGCTGTCACCCGGTATTCAAATCGCTCGAGTGTGGCGATAATGCGCGTAAGATCGGTTGTATTGAGTTTAAGCGTCAGCTTGATATTGTAAGGGTCTACCTCGTCTGGCGATACATAGGCGCTCAGTATCTTGACATTCTCCTCCTCTATCAGGCGGCTGATCTGCCCCAGAGAATAGTCTCGCTCCTGCATGGTAAGCACCAGTATGCTGCCCTGCCCTTGCAAGGCCGACATCTGACCGAAAGCGGCCAGGGTGTCATTGATGGTGATAATGCCCATGTAGTCCTGCTCTTCGTCGAGCACGGGCACAACCTGAATCTTGTTTTTGATGGCGGCCTCCATCACATCATAGAAATGCTGGTGGTGCATCACAAACACATCCTGGTACTCGAGTTTAACCTGTTCCAGTGTCTGGCTGCGGTCAGGGAGTTCGATCAGATTGGTTTCGGTGGCAAGCCCCATGTACTTGCGGTTGCGGGATACGGGTAGTTCGTTTACGCGGAACTCATCCATCCATCGCAAGGCCTTGTCGACGGTGTCGTAAAGCTTAAGCGGCGGTATCATTTGGTTGATGAGTTCTTCTGCGATCATGTGGCTGTTTCCCTTGCTTCTGTTTTGGCCAAAAATTTATCTAAGATACTGTTAAACCGCTCCGGATGTTCCATCATGGGAGCATGTCCGCACTTGTCTATGAAGTAAAGCTGCGAGCCCGGCATCAGCCTGTTGAACTCGTGCGCAACAAGCGGCGGGGTGATCGTATCATTCAATCCCCATATCAACAACGTAGGCACCTTTATGTTTGTGATATCCTTCGCCATATTATGCCGCTGAGCCGACTTGGCGATAGCGATAATGCGCAGGCACTTGGCATTGCTGTTAGTAATATCGAACACTTCGTCGACAAGCTCTTTCGTAGCTGTCTCCGGGCTGTAGAAGGTATACTCCACACGCTCTTTTACATACTCGTAGTTGCCACGCTTCGGGAACGATCCGCCCATGGAATCCTCAAACAAACCAGAGCTGCCGGTCAGCACCAAGCGCTTCACTTTGTTAGGGTTCTTCAAGGTATAGACCAATGCCACGTGCCCGCCCAGTGAGTTGCCCAGCAGTGTGAGGTCGCTCAGGTTCTTAAATTTAACAAAATCCTCGATGAAAGAAACCAGCCCGGGCACACCCGCTTTATGAAGCGCCATTTCATAGATAGGCATCAGCGGAATAACCACACGGTAATTTTTAGAAAAATGGTCCACTACGCCGTTCCAGTTGCTAAGGGCTCCGAACAAGCCGTGCAGCAATAGTAGCACTTCTCCTTCTCCTTCGTCAATGTACTGAAATTCGCCTTCGTGTTTGATCTGTAGATCCATTCCTGAAATTCGTAAAAGTAATGTGTTGTAAAAAATCCGGCTGCTACCGACCTGCAATATTAGCAATCCTAAGCCAATTTCGCAGCATATCGAGGCCATAAGTCGTGAGGGCGGCCTCCGGATGAAACTGCAGCGCATGCAGCGGCAGTGTGCTGTGCCTGAAGGCCATCAGCTCCCTTTCGGCTGTATACGCAAGCGGCACAATACTGTCAGGCCAATGTTTCAAAACAAGCGAATGGTAGCGTACAACGGGCATTTTAGAGGGCAGACCAGCGAACATCGGATCATCTTCGCAGCTGATCTCCGAGATTTTGCCGTGCATCGGTTTTATACCTTTGTCTAGCTGCGCTCCCAAAAACTCACCCAGCGCCTGATGCCCCAGGCAGATTCCCAGCATGGGCACTTTGTCATGGTAATGCCGGATCACGTCCATCATCACACCTGCCCGCTGCGGCTCTCCTGGCCCGGGTGACAACACAATGCCCTCAATCGGGAGCCCCTGTACCTCCTCCAACTTCACATCATTGCGCAGCACATGTACCTCCACCCCTAACTGACCGAAGTAGTCAACCAGGTTGTAGGTAAAGGAGTCAAAGTTGTCGAGCAGGAGCAGCATGCCACCTAAAAATGCTCTTTCAGCGAAAGGAGCAATGATTTTATAAATGGCAGCACGTAACTCATCACACTGAGGGCATAGGGAGTCGTTTTGATCACGAAGGGGTATACCATAGAGCTGGCTGCTGTTTCAGGCGTGATGGCTATACCTGCCATCTCCGATACGTATAGCAACAGACTCAATGCCAAAGTCCATTTTAAAGCGCCTAGCAAGCCGCCCAGTATGTTGTCAAACAAACCAAAGGGAGTAAAGTCGATCACTTTTTTGAGCAGGATACCCAACACCCGCACCCCCAGAATAATAGCCACAAAGATGACCAGGAAAGTAACGAAAGGCAGCAGACCACCGGCGTCGCCAATGTACTCTTTCATGATGGGCAGGCCGGAATCAAGCAGTTTGAGGCCAAGCAGGATGCCCAGAACAAGCGCAAAAAGCGAAATCAGTTCGAGCAAAAGGCCTTTGCGGAAGCCCATAAAGGCGCCGAACAGAATAGGTATAGCCAGAAAAATATCGAAGGTACTCACGGGATAAAAAATTAAAGGCAGAAGCGAACACCTGTCGCCCCTGCCTTCAAATATAATGTAATTGCTGCAGTCGCCCTAGTGTGGGGGCCGCAAAAAATCCAGCTGCTAAAAATCTGTGTTGTTAAGCAAATCACCCACGGCTTTAGAAATAGCGCGACCATCGGCCTGTCCGGCCAGTTCGCGGGAAGCGACACCCATCACTTTGCCGAGGTCAGACGGACCGGTTGCGCCTACTCGCTGTATAATGTCCAGCAGGCGAATGCGCAGGTCACCCTCATCCAGCTGCTTTGGCATATACTCTTCTATTACGGCGAGCTCAGCTAACTCGACCTGCTCTAGGTCGGGGCGCTGCTGCTGGGCGTATACCTCCGCTGACTCGCGGCGTTGCTTGGCGGCTTTGGTGAGCAGTTTCAGCTCAGTATCCTCACTTAGACCATCGGTACCGCCCTTTTCGGTTTCAGCCAGCAGGATCTGGGATTTGATGCTGCGGAGTGCCTGTAAGCGGGCTTTGTCTTTAGCCAACATCGCCTGCTTGATATCGGCTTCAATGCGTTGTTTTAAACTCATAGTTATATTGTTGATTGATTGTTTACAGTAAGTGATACACCTCCTGCCTATACTTTATACACTACTACGGCCAAAGCCATAGGTTATCATCTTAAGCAAATTTCCACTAATTTAGTCTTTCCGTAAGCATACGTATCACCAGCCTGCGGGCTACAACTCACATACCATGACCAAACTCAGTGTAAATATAAACAAAATAGCCACACTGCGGAACGCCCGCGGCGGCGACAGACCAAACGTTGTGCAGGCCGCTAAAGACTGCGAGCGATTCGGAGCCGAAGGCATCACCGTGCACCCACGCCCCGACGAGCGCCACATCCGCTACCGCGACGTGTATGACCTGAAAGAGGTAGTGACCACCGAGTTTAACATTGAAGGCAACCCGACTCCTGATTTTCTGAAACTAGTAAAAGACGTGCGCCCTGCCCAGGTGACACTCGTGCCGGATGCACCTGACGCCATCACTTCCAACGCCGGCTGGGACACACTCACGCACAAAGATTTCTTGACGGATGTGATCGGTGAGTTGAAGGAGCTAGGTATACGCACTTCTATTTTCGTGGACCCGGATGTACGCATGATCGAAGGCGCCTCTTTGGTAGGCACTGATCGGGTTGAGTTATACACGGAAGCCTATGCCAAAGGCTACCCGACTAGTCCTGAAGAAGCAATACGGCCATACCTGGTAGCAGCCCGGAGAGCGCAGGATTTCGGCATCGGCCTCAACGCCGGCCACGACCTTGACTTGGACAATCTGAAGTACCTGAAGGACACTCTGCCTGGCCTGTTGGAAGTAAGCATCGGGCATGCGCTCATCTGTGACGCGCTATACTTCGGGCTGGAGAACACCATCCAGCTATACCTGCGTCAACTCAAGTAGCCGTGATCAACAGCATCACCATAGAAGACTTTCTGCAGAAAGCGAAGCAGTTGCCCGTGCTGGATGCCCGCGCTCCCAAAGAGTATGCGATCGGACGTATACCACAGGCATTGAGCTTCCCTATTTTTTCGGATGAAGAGCGGGCTAAAGTAGGTACTGCTTACAAACAACAGGGGCATGACCCGGCTGTGCTGATCGGACTCGACCTGTTTGGCCCCAAGATGTCAAAGCTTGTGCGGGAAGCAGAGAAACTGGCGCCAAGCAAAGAGCTACTCGTGCACTGCTGGCGCGGCGGTATGCGCAGTGGCGCCATGGCCTGGCTCCTCGACTTTGCCGGATTCCAGGTATACCTGTTGCAGGGCGGCTACAAGGCTTACCGCCACTACATGCACGAGCAGTTTGAGCGTGAGCGTCCATTGCTTATTATCAGCGGGAATACCGGCAGCGGTAAAACCGACCTGCTCCCCTACCTGCAACAGCAGGGTCAACAGGTCATTGACCTTGAAGGGCTGGCAAGTCACAAAGGCTCTTCTTTTGGGAGTATCGGCATGGCGCCTCAGCCTAGTACCGAGCACTTTGAGAACCTGCTGGGTATGACCATGCTCGAGCTGGATGATCAGCAACCACTGTGGCTGGAAGACGAGAGCATCAGCATCGGTAAAGTACAGATGCCCAAGCCACTCTTTGATCATATGCAGCAGTCGCCTACCATTGTGCTCGAAGTACCCAAGACGCTGCGTATACAAAAGCTGGCCGAAGAGTACTGCCGCACTGATCCAGCCCTGTTGGAGTCGGCCATTCTCAGAATAAAAAAACGCCTAGGAGGGATGGCCACGAAAGAGGCAATTGAAGCCATCTCGACTGGCGACATGGAGAAAATGGTCGACATCGCCCTCACCTATTATGACAAGGCCTATACCTACGAACTAGCCAAAAAGCAGGAGGTGTTGCGGCTGCCCCTGGAAACTTTGAACCCGGAAGAGAACGCCCAACGCCTGATTAAATTTGCAACACAGCATCAGCTGATCTAATACCATGGAAGAAACTAGCATACAAGACATAAAGCTTACCCAGTACAGCCACGGTGCTGGCTGTGGCTGCAAAATATCCCCTAAAGTGCTCGATAAGATCCTGCACACCAATATCCACTATCCCGAAAACGACAAGCTACTGGTTGGGAACAGCTCACGCGACGATGCCGCCGTGTATGACATTGGCAATGGTCGCGCCGTCATCAGCACCACTGACTTTTTCATGCCGATCGTGGATGACGCCTATGACTTTGGCCGTATCGCCTCCGCCAACGCCATTTCGGATGTATATGCCATGGGCGGTATACCTACCATGGCTATTGCCGTAATGGGCTGGCCGATTGACAAACTAGCCCCTGAGGTAGCCAAGCGTGTGATAGAAGGTAGCCGCAGCATCTGTCACGAAGCAGGTATACCATTGGCTGGTGGCCATAGCATCGACAGCCCCGAGCCGATCTTTGGCCTGGCCGTAACCGGTATGCTCGACATCCCGAACCTGAAGCGAAACGATACCGCCACTGCCGGTTGTGAGCTATACCTGACCAAGCCGCTCGGCGTAGGTATACTGACCACTGCTCAAAAGAAAGCCATCCTGAAACCAGAGCACGCGCACCTGGCACCACAGCAGATGATGCAGCTCAATAAGATTGGCTCAGACCTAGGACAGTTGACGCAGGTAGAAGCCATGACCGATGTAACCGGGTTTGGTCTGCTGGGCCATCTATCCGAAATGTGTGAAGGCAGCAACCTGACAGCTGAGGTGTACTTCGACAAGGTACCCGTTATAGCGGAGGCGTTAGAATACCTGGCGCATAAGGCTATACCTGGTGGTACGCACCGCAACTTCGACAGCTACGGTCACAAAATAGCCGAACTCACTCCAGACCAAAAGCACCTGCTCTGCGACCCACAAACCAGCGGAGGACTATTAGTTGCTGTAGCCCCGGGCGGGCGCGAAGAAGTACTGCAGGTGTTTGAGAAGTATGGCTTGCAACTTCAGCCGCTCGGTATGCTGAAAGAGCGCGGCAGCGAAGAGAAGCTGATTCGGGTGGTATCATAATCTATTCCCTCCTTCTGCCGTAAGCTAAAAACTGACATTGACTGATAATTGAGAAAAATGAAACTACACTACAAGGAAATGGGCCACGGGCAGCCGCTACTGATTCTGCACGGACTGTTTGGCACATTGGATAACTGGGCAACCCTTGCCAAGCGACTGGCTGAGCACTACAACGTGTTTATGGTAGACTTGCGCAACCACGGTCGTTCCCCACATAGTGAACAGCATGACTATGACGCCATGGCTGAAGACGTGCTGCGCCTCGTAGACGACCTCCAAATATCTACTCCGGCCATCATGGGACACTCGATGGGCGGCAAAGTGGCGATGAACTATGCGCTGAAATACCCAACCCGCCTTACCAAGCTGATCGTAGTGGATATCGCTCCGAAGGCTTACCCGCCGCACCACGACGAGATCATCGATGCGCTGCAGTCGGTAGACATAAGCACTGTAACCAGCCGTGGTGATGTGGACAAGCAGCTGGCCAAAACGATATCGCAGGAGGAGGTACGGCTGTTCCTGATGAAGAACCTCTACCGCAAAGAGGATAACACCTTTGGCTGGCGCATGAACCTCGACGCCATCGAGAAAAATTACGAGAAGATAGCAGCTCCTATCACCTCGGATACACCTTTCAAGAAAAACACGCTTTTCATCAAAGGTGGGCGCTCACGCTACATTCTGCCAGAGGATATTTATGGCAGCATTGAGCATCTATTTACGCTTGTGGAAGTGGAGACTATCCCGAATGCCGGCCACTGGGTGCATGCTGAAGCACCGGATGAAGTATACGATTTAGTAACAAGATTTCTGGATACGGACTAAGCATTAGGATTTTCAGGATGAAGTATTTCTTTCTGAAGCCCCTCACCTGTATGACGACATCCAGCTGAAACGAGCAGAATATCGCGCATGCAGTTAATCTTAAGAACAAAGCCGCGGCCTAAAACTGCGGCTTTGTTATAGGGTATAGCCATCGACAGGTATAGCCACCTATCAATGTAACAGCTCAGCCAATTCACAATTAAACCATACCTTTGTCTTATGAAGAAGACTGGTACACTATACCTGATCCCGACCATTCTGGCTGATGACACAGCTGATCAGGTGATATCGCCGCAGGTAAAAGAAACTGTGAGCCGCCTGACTTATTTCGTTGTCGAGAACCTCCGTACCGCCCGTCGCTTTGTCAAGAGCATTTGCCCGGAGCTGGTAATCGAGCAGCTCAACTTTGTACAGGTTGATAAGGATGCAACTCCAGCGCAGGTACAGGCTTCTTTGAAGCCGCTGCTGGAGCAAGGTATGGATGCGGGCATTATTTCAGAAGCAGGCTGCCCAGGTATAGCAGACCCTGGGGCCGAGGTGGCGAAGTATGCGCATCAGAAAGGTATACGGGTGGTACCATTTGCCGGACCATCGGCGATTCTGCTCAGCCTGATGGCCAGCGGCTTCAACGGACAACGCTTTGCCTTCCATGGCTACCTGCCCATTGAGAAAGGGCCGCGACTGCAGGCACTGCGTAACCTGGAGAAGGAAATGCTGCAGCGCGACCAGACGCAGATCTTTATGGAGACGCCTTACCGTAACAACAAGCTACTCGAGGACCTGGTGCAAACCCTGAGTGGTGGTACCCGCCTCTGCATTGCAGCCAATATCACCTCACCCGAGCACGAGTTTATCCAAACCAAGACCATTGCCGAGTGGAAAGGCAAGCTGCCGGACATACATAAGCAGCCGGCGGTGTTTTTGATTTATAAGTAAGAGATTTTACCAACCTGCCGGCTGCACATTAGTAGCACCGGGCAGCTCGCGGCAATCGTCAGGATGTATAAAAATACCAACCGGATAGGGTATATCATCGGCTCTGATGTCTACTTCCTGCATTACTACGCCCGACACATCAAAAAAGCCCAATACCTGCTCTCCCGGATCACTTGTACTGCGCATATTTCCCTTGATCTCTGCTGGGGGCGGGTCGAACACAGTGCCGGTACTTTCTTTCTGCTGCCCCATAATCCGGTAAAACTCATAGGCATCGGCAGTGATGGCATGCTGGTATACCTTCATCTTATACCTGGTTTGCAGGTATTTCTCAAAAGGAATGAACAATACTTCTTTGTTGATCACCTGCTGTCCATTGGTCAGACGGTCGTCTGACACGGTAAAGGTCTCCTCTTTCTCCTGAATCCAGCAGCGGGCGCAGCAGTCTTTTGGCGCTGGGTCGCCCATGTCGTTCAGGAAGTCCCAGGGTTGGGTGAGGATCTCATATTGCCGGGCAAAGGACCAGCGGTAGTAATTTCGCACTAAGGCCGGGTCCTGAAAGTCCATCAGTACCTGGTAGCCCATGTGCCTTTTTCTTTCCCTGTCTCCCTGCAGGGCAAAACTCCGCTCGTTTATGGCAAAATGCACCTGGCTTATTGGTACAGGCTCCTTCAGTGTGATCGCCTCTGACCGGTAGGACTTATCTCCTACATTTATTTGCAAGGTATAGGTATGGCCTGGTATACCGAAGGTGTTCTCAACATCTATCGGATAGTAATAACCGGCCTGGTCATAGCTGAAGTAAAACTGCTCGCCCTCCTGGCTTGTAATTACTACCGAAGCTTTCTCCTCAAATTTATTGTATGGGTAATTGTAAGGTAGCGCATAAGTAAGCCGCACATAATTGATGCCCGCCATGTTCGTAAAGCTGCTTTCTACCACCAGGTGCTCCTGCTGATCATCATGCTTGAAATCAATGGGATCAATGCATGCTGTTAGCAGTGCAAGTACAATCAGATACCAATACTTCATTCTACTCTCGAAGACTTTATTTGAATTCATACTTACCAGCCCTCAGGTTGTTCCCTGGTTGCCCCGGGAAGGGTTAAACAGTCGTCCCACCATCTAAAAGGTATAACAGGATAATCTATATCTGACCGCAATATGGTTACCTCCTTCATACTAACTCCAGAAACATCGAAAAAGCCGATCACCTGTTCCTCCGCGTTTTCTACATTAAACATATTCCCCTTTACCTCCGCCGGAGGCGGATCGAAAATAGTACCTTTCGCCTCCTTTTGCTGCTCCATGATATGGAAAAAATTGTAGGCATCCTGTGTAACAGAGTACTGATATACTTTCAGTTTATGCTTAATGCCCAAGTACCTTTCAAAAGGTAAAAAGAGCACTTCTTGGTTAATTACCCGACGCCCGTTCACCAGCCGGTCGTTCACTACCTTGAATCTGTCGAGTTTTTCTTCCAGGAAGCAGCGGGCGCAACATTCCTTAGGTACATGTGCACCTGAGGGGGTTCTGTATTCTTCAGGCTGGGTATTGACTTCGAAGCGGCTGAAAAATGTCCACCGAAGGAAATTCGCGTCTTTACCCGGATCATGATAATCTACTAATACCTTATAACCAGGCCACTTCTTCCGCTCCTGGTAACCCTTGAAGGAAAACACCTGTTCATCCACCTCAAAATGTATGGAGTCTATGGGAACGGGAGCTTTTACAGTTGAAGGAGTAGATTGGTAGGTTCTGCCATTTGCTACCACATGCAGCGTATAGGTATGGCCTATCTGCGCGATCGCATCCAGCGGAAACTCGGGAAAGTAGCTGCCGGCTGTATTAGAGTAAAAGTCGCCGCCGTCGCCGCCGTAAACAAAATTGTAACGCTCACCCTCACTGCTTGTCACATATACCTCAGCATCGGTTATGAATTCATTATATGGGTAGTCATAAGGCTGCGCATAGCTCAGTCGCACGTAGTTCAGCTCCGGTATGTTAGTAAAGCTGCCCTCTACCGCCAGGTGCTTCTGCTGCTTCATCTTTCCCATGTTGAGTGGGTCAATACATCCAAAAGTCAATAAGAGAAATAATGGGAGTATTCGCTTCAGCATACGCTCCTAAAACTTAACATTCAGGTTGATGGAAGGTATAGGAACCCCGATAACAGCCAGTTTATATCCCTGCACAGGGCTGCCGTAGTAGTGCCTGAAAAAGGCAGAGTAAGCGTTTCGCCGACTATAAAGATTGTAGACAGAAATGCTGCCGGTATACTCTACTTTCTTCCCCTGATTGAAATCATAATTGAGCGCTACATCCAGGCGATGGTAATCTGGCATCCTGGCCTGGTTGCGTCCCGTGTAGTTGGCGAATATATGACCGTAGTATCTGTACCAAGAATCGGACGAAGCCATGGGTCTCCCGGAGGTATAGGTGAAGTTAGATGAGAACGTCCACTGCGGCCATAGCTGGTAATTAGCAAACAGGTTCAGGTTGAGGGGTCTGTCGTAGTCGGCCGGATACCAGTCGCCGTCATTAATCGTCTCCTGGGGTGTATCGCCGGCAATTTTCCTGAGCACTCTGGAATAAGTCAGGCTCAGCCAACCATTCAGGCGGCCCTTATTTTTCTTGATCATCCACTCAGAGCCATAGGCTATCCCATCTCCATGCAGCAGGTCTGCCTCCAGCACAGGGTTTAGCACAAGCACGGCTCCATCTTTGTAATCCAACTGGTTATGAAGCAATTTGTAGTATACCTCCCAGCTGAACTCATAGGAATTGTCCTGCTCCACCCTGAAATACCCTACCGACCACTGGTCGGCTATCTGCGGCCTGAGGTACCTGTTCGAGAGCTTCCACACATCTACTGGTGTGATAGCCGCTGTATTGGAAACCAGCTGTATGTATTGCCTGCTCCGGCTATAACTGGCTTTTAAGGAGCTGTGGTCGTTCAGAGAGTACTTGATGGCGGCCCGTGGCTCAAAGCCCTGGTAGGTCTGTACCTTTTTCCCGTCTTCATACACCAGTGTATCCGTGATGGAAGTTTCGCTTCGGGGTCTTCCGTTTTCGTACAGGTATACATCAGTAGGTCCTATTTTAGAGAAGTTTGAATACCTAACACCCAGCGAAACCGACAGCTTAGGGCTGAGCCGTATTTCATCGTTCACGTAGGCATGGTACTCCACGCCATTGTCTCGCTGAAGGATTCTGGGGTTTAGGCTGGAAGTACCATAGGGCTCCAGCTTTCCTGGCTCTATGGTATAGTTGGATACACCGCCTCCAAACTCCATTGTATTGTTAGCAACTCCGGTATACCAGAAATCGACCTTCGCCTGCTCAAAGTCTATACCTGAGTTCAGATTAAACTCTTCACCTATGGCTATACCTTCCACATTGTTGTCGTACACACTTTTGGCAAGCGTGACAGTGCTGCTCAGGTTGGAGTTAAACTGATGGTCCCACTTCAGGCTTCCCAATGCGTTGGTCCAGTTGTAAGTAGTATCATAAGGGAATTTAAAGTTATCGGCGCTGTAGTAAGTGGAGAGGGTCAGGCTGTTATTCTCGTTTACTCTGTACTTTGCCTTTACATTCACATCGTAAAAGTCGGCAGAGCTGTTTTTGATGTTGTCGCTGTTGAACATCTTGAGCAGATAGGTCGGGTAAGCAGCCCGGCCGGCTATCACGATAGAGAGCTTTTGAGTAACAGGTCCTTCCATGCTGAACTTGGCAGACACAGGGGATATACCTGCTTTAAAGCGCATGCGCTCCGTGTTTCCATCTTCCAGCTTGACATCAAGTATGGACGAGATGCGTCCGCCGTATTTGGCAGAGATGCCGCTTCGGTGCAAGGTATAGCTCTTGAGTACATCGGGGTTATAGACCGAAAAGAAGCCGAACAGGTGAGCAGAGTTGAACACCGGCACATCGTCGAGCAGCACCAGGTTCTGGTCGGCACTGCCGCCGCGCACATAAAAGCCTCCTGTACCTTCACCCGCATTCACCACACCGGGTAAACTGGAAACGGAGCGAATCACGTCCACTTCGCCCAGTAGTGCGGGCATTTTAGTGAGCAGCTTCACATCCATGTATGTACTGCCCATGTTGGTCGAGTTTACATCCGTCGAAGGTCTGGCAATGATCTCCACCTGCCGCAGCCCGGTTGCCTTCACCTTCATCTGCAAGCGCAGGCTCGTATTGCGTCTTAAGTCCACCTGCTGTACCCCCTGCTCCATACCCAGGTATTGGTACTGCAATGTATATTCACCTGCTGGCAGGCTAATGCTGAACCGCCCTTTATCATCTGCACTAACCGTTCTGTTTCCAGGGCTAATCAAAATATGAGCTCCTGGCAGTGTCTCTCCTGATTGGCTGGTTACTGTACCGGAAAGTTCATATTGCCTTTCCTGGCCTATGGCGGAGCCGGAACAAAACAGGCAAATTATCAGAAGCAGTGTTAGCGAGATTGCAAACCTGTGCATGGAAGTTTGTTTTGGTGAGTAGAAGGGTCAAAAGCAATTTACAAATTCCATCATAAAATTGTGTGCAAACATGAATTAAAATAAAAACAGAAAAGGCCCCCGGAAACCGAAGGCCTTTTTCAAATGAAGAAGACTACTACCTAGTTAATTAAACTTCTTCAAGATTATAATACTTTTTATTGTCCAGCTGGTCTCACATCCCAGAAGATACGGGTTGTGGCTTCATCACCACCGATCGCAGTTGCAGCAGCATTTACAGCATCAGGGTTCAGCGTACGCTCGGTCGGCGGATAAGGATAACGCACCGGCACTACGTTGTAAGCTGGTCTGTACTGTGGATCTGGCGCCTGCAGCTGTGGATAGTCCAATCTGCGGAACTCTGTCCAGGCGTGGAACGGACGCTCATAAAGGGCAATCCATTTCTGTACGCCAAGCGCTCTGCGCTGAGCATCTGTAAGTGTTCCACCACTACCAGGAGCAGCAAGTGCGGCTAAGCCGGCAGCTACATCAGGCTGAGCGAAATAACTCGTTAAGGCAGCTGCGTCAGTTATTCCCCAAATCTCCATAGAGGCTGTGATAGCTCTTCTGAAATGGTCTGCAGGAACAGCTGAAATAAATCCACGGGCAGCAGCTTCAGCTAAGTAAAACTCTACTTCGTCATAACCCAGCACGATAGCAGAACGGTCAGGAGCTGTAATAGTTGGATTTACTTTCGAGAAGTTAGCATAGGTATTGTTGTTACCATAGATACCTCCTACGTAGGCGCCATTAAGCTGTGTGAAGTAAGCGGCACGACGTGGGTCATTCAGCTCATTCATTCTGTTGATCAATGTAGCAGAAGGCACAAAGTCATTACGGCCGCTCTGCACCAGGTTTGTCCACACAGGGTTTACGTTTGGTGTAGTAGCTGTGTATCTGAAAACAGCCTGATCAGCAGTAGACTTGAATACATTTGGAGCAGCTTCGCTGGCAGCTTGCTGGGCACGGCTCGGATTCACATCGGCCACCGTCATACCTAACTTCAGCTTAAGCGAGTTGGCATACATGATCCAACGGGCTACGTTACCACCGTAGATCAGGTCAGCACCACCAAAGCTGGCAGCACCTGAATTCTGATTCAGAGTTGCAATGGCAGCATCCAGTCTGGCAAACAGGTCTTCGTAGATAGCGGCATCATCGTCATAGCTTGGGTAGATAATGTCACGGTTCAACGCCTCAGAATAAGGAATGTCACCGAACGTATTTACCAGCACAGACCAGGTATACACTTCCATTACCTCGATTATAGCCAGTTGGTTAGCCTTCACAGCAGCATTCAGCGCCTGATCTTCATTGATCACGATAGAAGCCTCTCTGAAGTCCATCAGCACATCACGGTACAATGTGAACCAGAAGTTCTGAGGAATGTTACGGCTTACTAAGTCATACCGGCTTTCCTCTGGATATGTAGTGTTAGCCCAGTGCTGTGATATCAGCCTGAAGATGCCGGAGTTTACGTTAGGAGTTACCATTTGGTCTACCAGGTTACGCTGCGCATTAGAAAAAAGCATCGGTGCAGGTACCGCAGTAGGGTTTTTCGGGTCTCTCAAATCCTCTTCCCATTCATCCGTACAGCCGACGAACACCAAGGCGAGCATAAGGAATGCAAATATCTTTTTCATATTATTCATTATTAAAATCTTGCTCTTACGTTAAAGCCTACATTACGCATAGTAGGATAGGCACCACTCTGATATCCAAGTGACTGAGTACCAGCACTCAGACCTTCTTCCGGATCAGAGTATGGCGTGTTCTTGTGGAAGATGTACAGGTTACGACCATAGATTGACAGGTCTATACCCTGGAACACCTTGAATCTGGACACAAGCGACTCTGGCAGAGCGAAGCCCAAAGTAGCCTCTCTCAGTTTCACATAGCTGGCATCGTACACGTGCATTTCTGGCGGGTTGTTGTAACCCATGGCATAGAATACTTCTACACGTGTGTCGTTAGGCGTACCGTCTTCTTTCACACCTGGCAGAATCATACCACCGCTGTTTTCAGCGTAGCTACCATCGGCGTTACGAACAATTGGGTTACGAACCGGGTTGCCCAGGTCGTTAGTGAACGAAGTGTTATCCGGAATACCAGTGTACTGACCATAAGCCTGGTCAAGTGAGAATACGCTGCCACCTTGCTTCACATCAATCAGGAAGCCCAGAGACACACCCTTGTAGCGGAATGTGTTAGTCACACCACCTACCCAGTCAGGGTTGATGTCACCGATGTTGGTGTTGGCGTTTCTGTTAGACAGATACAAACCGTTGGCACCTACTACACGCTGTCCTTGGTCATTGTACACAAAACCAGCACCTCTGATGATACCGAATGGCTCACCTTCAGCTGCGTTAAGCGATACACCACCCTGGAAGGTTGCAATCTGGTAGTTCTGGATTGGACCAAGGTCCTCTACCATACTTCTGTTTCTGGTCCAGTTTGCGTTGATAGTCCAGGAGAAGTCATCTGTTTTGATCGGAGAGCCGAAAGCAGAAACCTCGAAGCCTTTGTTTACCACCTCACCGGCGTTAATCCACTGGGCGTTATAACCAGTAGCTCTTGAGAGCGGCACGTTAAGGATCTGGTCTACAGAGCTTGCGTTGTAATACGTAACGTCAAAACCAGCACGGGCATCCATGAAGGTGAATTCTGCACCAACTTCCCAGCTTTTCGTACGCTCTGGCTTCAGGTCAGGGTTGTTTCTGGTACTGTTAACAGATGCCAGCGAAGTAGAGCCAAATGGTGCTATCAAGTTATACACATCAAACACACTCAGTGGCTCTGCCATGTTACCTACCTCAGCATAGTTGGCTCTGATCTTACCGTAAGTAAACCAGAAGTTAGGCTCCATAAGTTCAGAGAACACAAAGCTACCAGAGATTGATGGATAGAAATAGTCTCTGTTGGCAGGAGGAAGTGAAGAAGACTGGTCAACACGTGAAGCTACGTCAATGAAGGCCAGGTCTCTGTAACCCAATGTGGCACTAGCAAAGTAACCGTTCACACGCAGACGGGTGTCTTGCTCAACCGGAGGGCCAAGAGGGTTGCGTGAGTTGGAAAGCGAGTACAGACGTGGCACCACCAGACCACCGTTTGTGGTAGAGCGGATAAATGATCTCTTCGTATCGCGGATGTTTGTACCGATCGTGGCTTTAAAGTTTAAGTCTTCAGTGAAGTCTCTGTCAACGTTCGCCATCAGGTCGTAGTTAGCTTCGCTGAAACGACCATTGTGTCTGGTATAGCTTGATACACCTACAGAACCTACTGCATAGCGCTCTTCACGGATTTCGTCATAAGTATCCAATGAAGCACGGCCCATGATGCTCAACCAGTCTGTCAGTTTGTAATCCAAACGAACATAACCCAAAGCACGGCGTCTGTTGTCTGAGTTAAAGTTTTCGTAACGAGTCCAGTATGGGTTGTCGAAGAACATTGGACGAGGATCGTTCCAGGCTCTTGGGTTCCAGGTTACGTTTTCACGTGTGTCCAGGTAAGCACGCTCCTGCTCTTTCAGGTCTACGTCAGTTCCCCACCACTGTCTGAAGCCCTGGTTCGGGTTCAGGCCACTGTAACCAGTACCATAACGGCCAATACCATCAGTCTCAGTAAAGTTAATAGAGGTAGTGGCTGTTAGCCTGTCAACAAGGTCGTATGATGTTGAGAAACTGATGAAGTTTTTCGTCACGTTTGAGTTCGGCAGCATACCATCATTGCTGTTGCGGCCATAATTTACTTTAAAGAAACCTTTGTCGCTGGTGCCATCAATTGCGATGCTGTGCGATGTGCCATAAGTAGTTTCAAAGAAAGTAGTCGGGTCGTTTGCGCCAGCCACCCAAGGTGTAGGACGACCAAAGTTTGGAGATGTGCGGTCAAAAGAATCCCAGTTCCAAACAAGCAGGTTCGGATCGAAGCGAGGACCGGCAGAACCGTCTTCGTTCAATACAACCACTCTCTCAGGAGTTCCGTCACCATCAACGTCATTGGCGTAGAAACCAGGGTACTCATCGCTATAAACGGCTCCCGGATAACCTCTGCCATACTCCTTCTGGAAGCGGGTATAAGTGCTTTTATCCAGGAAGCCCCAGTTGGCACCCGAGTTGATCGTCACACCTATACCTTGTCTTTTAGAACCTCTTTTGGTAGTAATCATTACAACACCGTTGGCAGCACGCGAACCGTAAAGTGCAGTTGCAGCGGCGCCTCTCAGGATCGTCATCGACTCGATGTCGTCCGGGTTGATGTCAGCTGCGGCGTTACCGTAGTCATAACCACCTGTACCTCTCTGCTGACCAGCAGTGTTGTTGGTAGAGTTGTCCAGCGGAACACCGTCTACTACGAAGAGTGCCTGGTTAGCACCGCCGATAGACTTGTTACCGCGGATGATCACGTTAGTAGAACCACCCAGGTTGTTGTTCTGAGTTACCTGCACACCAGCCACACGACCAGAAAGCGCATTGGTAAAGTTCTGCTGACGAGTTTGGGCAACTTCTTCTCCTCCTACAGATTGCGCTGCATAAGGAAGTTCGTTTCGGGTACGCTCGATACCGAGGGCTGTTACCACAACCTCACCCAGCTGACGGGTATCGGCTCCCAGGGATACATTCACAGTAGTTGCGTTGCCGATTGGCCGCTCAATAGTCTGATAGCCTACAAAGCGGAACACAAGTGTGTTGCTGCCTTCTGGCACATTCACAGTATAGGTACCATCTGCCCCTGTGGCAGTACCCACCGTAGTGCCCTTCACCAGGACTGTAACTCCTGGCAGCGGCTGATTGGTAGTAGCATCTGTCACCGTACCGGTGATCGCCCTGACTTGAGCCATGGCCTCGTGGATCAAGGCCGACACAAGCAGCAGGCATAGCATTAAAATTTTTTTCATTGCGCTGTTTGTTTAGGTAAGAATTAATTCAAAATAGTTAAGGTGTTATTTTTACTATGCTGGCTAGCAGCCACAGTCTGTATGTTCTATATTGAAAATTGAGCACAGGCTTGCTCTGTCTTTTGATCACCTCCTTCTTCTATCAATTCCTTCGCTCCTGACATTTGATACTGAAGATGCTACCATTAACAAGGATTTCTGCGACTCAGGTTACCTATAGTGCTGACACCAGCACATTTAAGGAAACAGTTACATAATCCAAATCAGATAATCATCCTCTACAGATCACTGTATCAGACACCGGAAAAACTGGAGCAGGTTAAATTATTTATCAAAATAAGGACACAGCCATCGTTAGGGCAGACAGTAAAGTCTGAACATAACAGGCTAATAGCCTTAACAGCAGGCTATGCTACTTCAAAAATTGTTTAGGAGGCCGCTAGTTTGGTTGAAATAGGTAAGCGGCAGTGGGGTAAAAATGACTCTGAGAGTAGTAGAGGTCTTTTCATTGTTTTATTTGTTTAAGGTGAGAGATATTCAATTATAAAGAATGTTTTCGGCTTTCACAAATATTTAATGCGTTTTTTGATCTCAAACACTCATCCTGATCATTCTTACAGGGCATTTTAGGTACTTCTTGCATCAGCAGATTTCGAGCAAAACGGTAAAAGCTCCTCTTTATACGATAAAGTGTCAGAAAAGATAAATTTATTCAATATTATAGTAGAAAAATTAAATTTATAAAACATAAGCTGTACATAATCAAGATCTTAGGTTATCGCGAAACAGTACTTAACTACTTCTACAACTTCCAGCATATAGTGCCTGCTCTTAATTTGAGGGCACAAAAAAGCCCGCTCCTTTAGGGAGCGGGCTGATCAAATGCTTTTATAGGACGCTTAGCTCATCAGTTGAAAAACAGCGAAGGCGGATACATATGCCAGACCTGTCATATACACCAGCTGCGCCAGTGGCCACACCCAGCTTTTAGTCTCGCGACGAACAATGGCCAGGGTGCTGATGCACTGCATGGCAAAGGCGTAGAAGATCAGGAGTGAGAAGGCACGGGCCGGCGTGAAGAACGGATTGCCGTCGGCATCTTTCTCTGACATCAGCTTGTCTTTGATCGTGCTCACGTTCTCTTCCTCCCCTATGCTATAGATGGTAGAGATCGTACCTACAAACACCTCACGTGCGGCAAAAGAAGTGAGCAGCGCTATACCTATCTTCCAGTCGTAACCCAGTGGACGGATAGCCGGCTCAATCGCCTGTCCGAACTTGCCGGCATAGCTCGACTCTAGTTGGTAAGACGACACCAGATTATCAGTTTGTTCTTCGCTCAAGCCTCTGGCTTCAGCCTCTACCGTGGCACGCTCCTCGGCACGCTCAAAGCTATCGCCGGGACCGTAAGAGGCCAGCACCCATAGGATAATGGAAACCGCCACGATGATCTTACCTGCCTCCAGCACAAACGTCTTGGACTTCTCGAAAATGGTAAGTCCCACGTTTTTCCAGCGCGGCATTTTATACACTGGGAACTCCATGATGAAGTAGCTGCGCTCGCGGGCCTTCAGCAACACCTTTAATAAAAGCGCTGAGAAGATGGCAGACAGGAAGCCCAACAGGTATAGCCCCATGAGCACAATGCCCTGCAGGTTCAGGAAGCCAAAGTAGTATACCTCCGGTACCACCAAGGCAATCAGCACCGTGTATACCGGTATGCGGGCCGAGCAGCTCATGAGCGGCGTCACGAAGATCGTGATCATGCGGTCTTTCCAGTTTTCGATGGTACGCGCCGACATGACAGCAGGTACTGCACAGGCCACGCCTGATATAAGCGGCACTACACTTTTACCATTCAGGCCGAACTTGCGCATGATCTTATCCATCATGAAAGTCACGCGGGCCATATAGCCGGTTTCTTCCAGAATGGCAATGAAAGCGAACAATATCGCGATCTGTGGTATAAAGATCAGCACACCACCTAAACCGGCGATTACGCCCTCTGTGAGCAGGTTGATTAGCGGTCCGCTGAAGTTCTCCTGGATAAGTGTATTGAGTCCGGCTATACCTTCATCGATCAGGTCCATCGGGTAACTGGCCCAGGCAAACACCGCCTGAAACACCAGGAACAGCAGCGCCAGGAAGATCAGGTAGCCGAACACGCGGTGCGTCAGCACCTGGTCGATCTTGTTGCTGAACTTCTCCTCTTCTTTGGCTTTCTCTATGCGCACCACATCGAGCAGCACTTCATTTATGCGCACATAGCGGGCTATCGTTTCGTTAGCCTGTGCTGTATTTGACTTAAAGTCAGCCGACTCTAGTAGTTGCGCTATCCAAACTCTATCTTGCTCGGACAGGAAGCGCAGGTTTTTATATTGATGAGCGTAGTGCAGCGCCAGGTAATCGTTGCGCAGATCGAAACGCGCTTTGATCTGGCTAACCGCCTCTTTCAGCTCTTCCGGAATTTCAAAGAAAGTAGCTTTGGCAGGGGTCAGCTGCTGCGACATTACAATCTTGAGTGCGGCTATACCTATGCCTTTGCGGGCATTGAGAGGAATAACCGGCACACCCAGTTCGCGCTGCAGCGCATCAACATCGATCTTCACACCCTCTGTTTCTGCCACGTCCATCATATTGAGGGCCAGTACGGCAGGTATGCGCAGGTCTACCAGCTGGGTAAACAGCAGTAGGTTGCGCTTCAGGTTAGAGGCGTCAGCCGTTACAATAACAAGATCCGGGTAGTGCTTGGAGGCCGGATCGTAGAGCAGGTCGATGATCACACGCTCATCCAGCGACTTAGGATACAGGCTGTAGGTGCCGGGCAAGTCAATGATCTGCGCCTTCAGGTTGGGGGTGATGTGGCTGATGCCCGTCTTCTTGTCGACAGTAACGCCCGGGAAATTGCCCACCTTCTGGTTAAGGCCTGTGAGTTGGTTGAATAGTGAAGTTTTACCCGAATTCGGGTTGCCAATCAAAGCAATTTTAGCCACCGGCTGATGGAGCGTTGCTTTTTTGGCTTCTGGCGCTTCCGCCTCTATGGTAACAGCCATGTGGTAATAAATCTACTTCAGCAGAATGGTTTCAGCTTCGTCTAAACGCAAAGAAAGTGTATAATCATTCACAATGATCGTGACAGGATCACCAAAGGGGGCCTTGCTGTTCAGTTTTACAGCGGTACCAGGTATGCAACCCATCTCCAGCAGCTTGAGTGCCATCTCAGGGTCATTCAAACAGCATATCTCTCCGCTCTCCCCGATCTTCAGATCGCGCACACTCTTCTGGGCCTGTGTTTCTTCTGTCCTATTACGCACGATTTCTCTTCTTTTATTTAGACTCGTTATAAACAACTGCAAGATACAAGCTGTTCCCCGGTATTGCAAAAGAATAAGACTGATGATTTGGATATGAGGTGATTTGAAGATCTGGAGATAGACCGATTTGCTAATTGTTTAATGCGCTAGTGTAGTAAACAGAGAATTACAACTTGTACACCCTGGCAAACCAGCTTCCACTTCCTCACATCCCTCATCATCTGAAAATCCCCAAATTCCTAAACCTACTCCGAAAAGAAAATGCGCTTGACGCGGGTGCTGACGTTTGTGAGGAGTTCGTAAGGGATGGTGCCGATGCGCTGCGCCAGCTCGACCAGCGTGAGTTGCGGGCCAAACACTGTCACTTCATCGTCTACTTTGGCAGGTATACCGGTCACTTCGACCATGCACATGTCCATGCACACATTGCCGATAATGGGGGCTCTTCTGCCATGGAGCAGCACTTCGCCCGCGCCGTTGCTGAAGCGACGGTCGTAGCCATCGGCGTAACCGATGGCGATGGTGGCAATGGTCTTGTCGGTGTCGGCTATACCTTTGCGGCTGTAACCCACGGTTTCACCTGCACGGATCTGCTTGATCTGGGAGATAGTCGTTTTGAGTGTGCTGACAGGCTGCAATGCCTCCTGTTCGGAACCGGTGGACTCGACCCCATACACACCTATACCTAAGCGTACCATATCCAGCTGATGCTCCGGAAAACGCACGATGCCTGCTGAGTTGAGAATGTGCTTGAGCACGGTATAGCCGAGGCGCTCTTCTACTTCAGCAGCCAAAGTCCTGAAGTTTTGTAGCTGCATCCGCGAAAAATCATCGTGGAGGGCTTCGTCAGCCCCGGCCAGATGGCTGAAGGTGCTGACCACCCGCACTTGGGGGTGCTGGGCAAGCAATGTGAATAGCTCCCCAAAGTCATCCCCTGTAAAACCTAGGCGGTGCATGCCCGTGTCGAGCTTCAGGTGAATCTTATAGTTAACATCCGGCCGGGCTGTGGATAAAAAATCACGCAGCAGCTCCAGGGAGTAGATCTCGGGCTCAAGGCTATACTGGTGCAGTTTAGCCAGGCTGTCCGGCGACGGGTTCATGACCATGATGGGCAGCGTAATGCCATGCTCCCGCAGGCTCACCCCTTCGTCCACGTAGGCCACCGCCAGGTAATCTACCCGGTGGAACTGCAGCAGGTTGGCCACCTCAAAGCTGCCGCTACCGTAGGCGAAGGCCTTTACCATGACCATCAGTTTGGTACCAGACGCCAGCTTGGAGCGATAGTAATTCAGGTTGTGCACCAGCGCATCCAGGTTGACCTCCAGCACCGTGCCATGCACTTTCTGCTGAAAGGCCTGCACGATCTTCTCGAAACCAAATACCCGGGCACCTTTGACCAGTATTAACTCATTGCGGAACTGCTCGGAACTGAACTGCTGCAAAAATTCGGCAGTGCTAGTATAAAAGGCTGTATCGCCTCCAAACTTTGATCCATGCGCTTGTATAGTCGGGCCGACCCCGATCAGGCGCTCTACCTGGTGAGCTTTGGTCAGAACTGCTACTTCGCCGTAAAGTTTCTCCTCGGCCATACCTGACTCCAGCAGATCAGAGAGAATCAGGGTGCGCCTACCACGCCTTGGCTGACTGGCCAGCAGATCAAGCGCGATGGATAGCCCGGCGAGGTCGTTATTGTAAGTATCGTCGATCAGGTAGCAGCCGTTGATGGCTTCTTTCATTTCGAGGCGCATGGCTACGGGCTGCAGCCGGTCCATGCGGTCCTGTATGTCGGTGAGCGACATGCCCCGGTGCAGCAACACCACCAAGCAGTGCAGGGCATTCTCCACGGAGGCATCGTCTGTGAAAGGTATAGCCAGGCTGTGCTGCTCGCGCTGCCAGGTATAGCTCACGATCGTTTTATGGCCCGAAATCGTACTGCTGCTGATCTGAACATCCGCCTGCTGCTTGCGGGACCAGGTGAAAGCAGGTATAGCATTCGCCAGCACCGCTTCATGCACCAGCTCGTGATCGCGACAGTAGAAGAGCAACTTCACTTGCTTGAATAGCTGCAGCTTCTCTCCCACCTTCTGTTGTCGATCAGCAAAGCCTTCGTCGTGGGCGCTGCCGATATTAGTAAACAGGCCAATTGTAGGCTGGATGATATTTTGCAGCTTCTGCATCTCGCCTGGTTTCGATATACCCGCCTCAAAAATACCGAAGGTATGGTTGGTGTCGAGTTGCCAAACCGAGAGCGGCACACCGATCTGGGAGTTGTAACTGCGCGGACTCTTCACCACCAACTCCTCCGGACTCAGCAGTTGAGCCAGCCACTCTTTTATGATAGTCTTACCGTTGCTGCCAGTGATGCCCAGCACAGGTATACGAAACTGCGCCCGGTGCCAGGCCGCCACCGCCTGCAAAGCCTCCAGACTGCTTTGCACCTGCAGGATGCTGGCTTCCGGGTATAGCTGCATCAGTCCTGCCATTTCCTCCACAACAAACTGCCGCACGCCCAGCTTGTACAGCTGACTCAGGTATACATGCCCGTCGTTGTACCGCCCCTTGATGGCAAAAAACAGCGTACCTGCCGGCTGCGAGAGCTTGCGGCTGTCGGTAAGCAGGTGCACCACGGGGCTGTCCTGAAGCAACTGTACTACAGTGCCTCCAGTAATGGCTTGAAGCTGGTAAAAGGTAAGCATAAACAAATCGGTTTTCAGGCTCAAAGATACTATTTCGGATGAAGTGATGTGAGGAGCGGCGAAGAATTAAAGCGCCAGGCAATTAATGTTAAAACATGATTGCAAGAAACTATATAGCAGCATTTTCAAAATCAAAACGATACCTTTGCGCTCTTTTCATTTCTCAGAAAGGCGGTTCTCCTGTTTGAAGGAAATGGACGAAGATCAAATAATGAAAGATTAGGAGCATCCACAGGTAGTCAGAAAATGTAGCTCTATATGCTGCAGACCGCTGGACCGAATGGCTTGACTTCAACAATATTTTACAATGGAAACAACGAACACCAAACCATACTATGCGGCAGGTATAGCAGCCTTTGTGATCTGGGGCTTTATACCTTTTCCGCTCAAGGCCCTGGCAGATTATCCCAGCGGACAGATCCTGTTCTTCAGGGTGGCCTTGTCGGTCGTCCTGCTGTTGCTGATCACGGTACTTTTCAGGCGCAAGAACCTGATGCAGACACTATCACTGGTAAAGGCATCGAAACCACGGGAGGCCCGCAAATTTCTGCTCTTCACCTTTCTGGGTGGTTCATTACTGACCATAAACTGGCTGGCATTCATTTATGTTATCAACCACATCAACATCCAGACGGGCTCTTTCTCCTATTTGCTTTGCCCGATACTGACGGCGGTGCTGGGTTTTGCGCTGCTTAAAGAAGAGCTGCGTGCTAACCAGTGGGTGGCTATCGGGCTCAGCGCTCTGAGCTGTGTGCTGATCGGGACCGGTGAACTGACCAGCCTGCTTTTCAGTTTGCTGATTGCGCTGAGCTACGCCTTCTACCTGATCACCCAGCGCATTCTCAAGGTATACGACAAGATCGTGCTGCTCACGCTGCAGCTTTTGCTCTCTTTTGTGTTTATAGCACCGTTTTACGGGCAGCTCAAAGGAAGCTCTGAAGTAGCACTGGACGGTCATTTCTTTCTGATGACAGGTATACTGAGTGCCCTCTTTACGGTATTGCCGTTGTTTCTGAACCTTTATGCGCTTAAAGAGCTCACGTCAGGAACGATTGGCATCCTGATGTACATCAACCCGATCCTCAACTTCGTGGTGGCTTTCCTGTACTTCAACGAAGAGACCACAGCGGTAAAGGTGGCGGCTTACATCCTGATCTTTATCTCGGTGATCATCTACAACATCAACCTGAAAGGGCGCAAGAAGACCGGGGCAGGTCTGGTCATTCCGCCAGTGGGCACTACGGCGGTGGTGAAGTAACGCTTACCTGCCAGAAAACAGAGAGGCCATACCTGCTATGCGTACAGGTATGGCCTCTTTCTGTTGATGAAGTATCCGGTTACTGGTTAGTCCCGTCGATGCGTCTATTAGGTGGCGTCCTGATTTCAGGGCGCTGGTTAGGATTCTCTTCTGCCTGTCTTAGAATATCCTGCTCCACTTGTCGGCGGGCAGCCGTGTCTACATTAGATGGCAGGTTACCGAAGCGATCGGCCTGCTCACCTGTTTCGGCAGTGTCTCCTATAGGAGCCGGTCGTGGACGAATCAAATTACGGGTTGATTCACTCTTTCCGGAAATGGCTTCTGATGTACTGGTATCGTCTGTCGGGTTCGAGGCCGGCCTATCGCCGCAAGCCACCGTGATGGTAGCCATAAAGGCAGCGGCAAGTCCGGTTTTAAATATATTTTTCAGGTTTTTCATGGTCGTTTCAAAATATTAGTCTTCTCTGATTTCTAACGTCCAACCTGTCTATTTGGTTGTAATACAGCCTTCCTGCCCCTTCGCTGGCACTATGCTATCTTAGCCCTTCAGCTTAAAACCCGAATCCTACTCTCACGCCTGTATGCACTTTTTGCCTCTCCTGAAACGAGGTGAAGAAATCGACGCGCAGCACTTTGAAGATGTGCTCTATACCTAAGCCCAGCTCCAGATAGTTTTCTGACTTGCGTGTGTTCAGGTAGTGCAGGCTTACCACTTCCTGCCATTTCAAGCGACGGAAGAGCGGTATTTTATTGAACAGGAAACCATTGAAGTGATGCTCGTAGTGTCCCTCCAGGTAACGACTGTTGGTGCTATACCTATAGTAATCGAGGAGCTGGAAGCCGGTGTACACCCCCGCGAAAATGGTGCGGTTGCCATTGAAGTGGCGGTAGTCCATCAGCCGCATGTTCTCCTTGCCCCAGAAAGTGCCCGCCGTAAAGCTGTACTCGCTACTGCCCAGCAAGCCTAAACTGAAGTCGTCGGAGAGGCGCAGCGCCACGGTAGTATACTGCACATCACCGCCCAGCGCCTTGATACCTCCCCGGTAACCCAGCGAAAAGGTAGGCCAGCGCGAACCGATGTTGATCTTGCGGTCGGGTCGGGAGATGTAGTTCATGCCCGGTCGGAAGGCTACGGTAAAGGCAGCCGTCAGAGCCTGGTGCGGATCGAAGGAGGCATCGGCCAGCTCAGCGTTCTCTGGCACATTGGAGGTAAAGCCGCCGCTACTGCTTTCCCGGAAGGTATAGTCAGTGGAATTCTCCATCGGCATCCGGTGGCTGTAGTCCAGTGATGTGAGTATCGTGACGCCATTGAATATCTCAGAGCGGTAATTCACCCGGGCATAGCCGCGTTGGTAGAGCTTTAGGTAATTGCGCTGCAGCAGCAAGGTATAGATTGTATTGGCGAAAGGCGATATCGGGTTGGTAGAATTAATCTGATCCACAAAGCGACCGCCCTCCACCGAAATCGAACTCCGCTTGATGGGGTCGTAGGTATAGTTCAGGCGCAGTTTGGCGTTGAGCTTCTCATTTGCCAGTCCGTAACGGATGGTAGGTTCTATTTCGTAGTGGCGACGGTCCTCAAAGCTCTGGCGGTACTCCATGCCTACATTCAGCACAGTGCCTTCCACGGTGTTGTATTGCAGCACACTTGGTCCACCTGTCAGACTCAGCAGTGGGTCTATCCGGAAATAGTGGCGCTCGTAGGTGTTGCTGTAGGTATAGCCACGCATGAAAAAGTTGCCAAAGGTCGGCTTGTTCCGGATACGGTCCAGCGAGTCTTTGTAAACCCTAGACTCACGGATCACTTCCAGGCTGTCTTTGCGTTGGTAATCTGTTTGCTCTTCCTCAGTCAGCGGCACCGGTCTGATTTCAGCCCAATAGGCCGAGTCACGGGTGTTCGCCTCTTTCTCTACAACCAACACTTCGCGACTAAACAACTTTTCATTATGTATGGCAGGCTGCTCCTCAGGCGTGACTTCCTTAGGCTTGATCACCCGGGCACGCTGCCGTCGTGCTGGTTTCACTTCTACTGCTACGGCGTCTTCCACTATTTCCGGTTCGGGCTCCACCACCGTTGGTGGACGGCTGTAGGCGGGTTGCACCTTATACTTGGAGTACACGCCCATGGCATAACCACCTCCCTTGAAGCCCAGTCCGGAGGCCTCAAAGGTAAAGCGCTGTGACACCGGCATCCAGACATGGTCCTGCACCGGCGCGTATACCTGTCGCACCCGGATGAAATCGACGAAATCGATGCCGGCATTCTTGGTGAGGGTAAGGTCGGTACTGTGGATGCGCCAGGTGCCGTCTACGATGTAGATGTTGCCTTGAAAAACCGGGTCATTTTTGCGCCTTGGAATGACTTTGATCTTGTTGATGGTGCGACCGTTTTCTTCAAAGGCCCCCTGGTACTCGAAGCGGTAAAAGAAGAGGGCATTGTTGGCCAGCGGCGATACAAAGCCCCGTTCGCTCAGGCCCTGCACCTTGAGCAGGTTATCATAGAAGCTGATGTTCATCTCCGAAGCCTGATTGAAGCTGAAGCCCTGCTTCTTGCCACTCACTTTAGAGGAGATGATGCGCTCGTTCACCTTGTTCGGTTTCTTGAAATGCAATTCCGACACCGACTCCGACAGGTATACGATGCCCGTGTCCACATCCACCACCCGCACACCGAGTACTTTGCCGGGCACTTTGTCCATGCGGGCCACGCCCTTCATGTATACCCGGGCACTCCAGGCATTCACTTCGTCGCGGTGGTACTTGCGCAGCCGGATGGCATTGCGCATGATGCCGTAGGCCGGGTCCTCGTCCGCTGCTTTCACCACTACTTCTTTCAGGTTGAGTACCTCCGGCATCAGTTGCACGTTCAGTTCCTGCGCTCCGTCGCCTATGGTCACCGTCTCAATGCGTGCCCGATACCCGACATACTTAAACTCCAGGGTATAGGTACCCGCTGGTAGTTGCAGTTGGTAATTGCCCTGGTCGTTGGAGGCGGTTCCGCTGGCTGTTTCTTTGATGTAGATGCTGGCAAAAGGCAGGCCTTGGTTGTTCTCGTCTGTGATGCGTCCACGCAAGGTGCCCGCCATGGTGATGGCCGGCAACAGGTATAGCAGGAAGAGTAGAAAAGCAGGGCGCATGTACGGAGGCTCTTATCTGGAATGTTATGCTTTACAATTTAAGAACTAACGACAAAACCAGCCCCTCGTGTTTAGCTTTTTCAGAATTTTAGCTCGCCAAACCCTTTACAGGTATACACTTTTGCATGGCTATACCTTAGAAAACCCCAGCGCACGCTATCCTTGGTCATTTTGTAACAGGTGCGGTAACATCTGGCAAAGCCTCAGCTGCTGCTATACCTTGGGCAGCTTCGTTTCGTGGGCCTCGATCTCGCGCTGTGACAGCCGGTTTTTGTAGCGCACGTTTAGCACCACCCCTACCAACACCAGCCCCATACCGATGTAAGTTGCCAGCTCAAAGTGCTCGTCGAACAGGATAAAGCCCAGCGAAAGTGCATAAATAATCCCGATGAAGTTAAGATTCGCCACCTTGGAAATCTCTTCTGCCTGGTACGACATGGTCATGTAGTATTGCCCCAGTTGCGTAAGCACTCCCACCAGCAACAAAATGCCCCAGTCCCAGCCATCGGGCTGCACCCAGTTGAAAATGGAGTAGATACCTGAGATGGGGAGCGCCACTAGCGGGAAGTAAAACACGATTACCAGCGGATGTTCCCGTGTATTCAGGCGTCGGATAAAGTTATAGGCCAGTCCTGAGAACACAGCACTCATCACGCCCAGCCACACATAAAATGAATCGGCACTGGCATCAAAACCCTCAATGACAAGAATCCCTGCAAACGACACCGCAAAGAATACCCACTGCCAGGATCTGACTTTCTCCTTCACAATGAAAATACCCATGATCGTGGTAAAGATGGGCGACAGATATTGTAGCGTAGCCGCTGTGGCTAGCGGTATATTTTGCAATGTGGTAAAGAACAGCATGAGCGCCATGGCTCCGGCCGCCCCTCGGGCTATCAGCAGGCCATGGTTGCTACCCCATACGCTTACCCGCTTAGCACGTAGCACGACGAAGCTCATCACCAGCGACACCACCGAACGGAACAAGATCACCTCAATGGCAGGTATATGCGGCACCATTTTCACGCACACGTTCATGAGCGAGAAAAACAGCGTAGACAGTAGCATGTACCTGACTCCTTTTGAAAACATACTTAATTCTATTTTTGAAACCACAAAGGTGGGGGGAATTAGGTTGATTTGCGTAATTTAATTGTGGTATTGCTAACTTGTTTTTAGTTGGCAATAGCGCAACTCTTGTAAGCCCAAACTTGTTTTAAACAGGAGCAAAACGAACGATTTGGAACGACAGAAAAAACAGAAAACCTATACCCCGAAAGAGGCCCTGATTAAGGCGGCGGCTTACTGTGCATACCAGGAGCGCACCCAGCAGGAAGTGCGCACGAAGTTGTATACCTATGGACTCGAACCGGACGATGTAGAAGAAATCATTGTGCGGCTGGGTCAGGAAAAGATGCTGGATGAAGAACGCTATGCACAGGCCTATGTGCGCGGCAAGTATGGCCTTAAGAAATGGGGACGCCGTAAGATTGTGCAGGGCCTAAAGTCTAAAGGCATTTCGGACTACTGCATTAAGCAGGGCCTAAAGGAAATTGATTACGACGTGTACGAGCAGAACCTGCTGCAGCTTTTAGAGAAGAAAAACGCCACCGAAAAAGAAAAGAACCCCTTCGCCCGACGCCAGAAGCTAACGTATTACCTGGTCAGCAAAGGCTATGAAAATGATTTAGTGCAGGATGCGCTGAAACAGTTAGAAAAGTAGAAAGTTGGGGATAGAGTATCTCCTGCCCTCGCTCGCGACCCGCGAGTGTGAGTTATCCAGCGGACTCCGCTCACCTATCTTCATATTTTACTGTCATTTCGACGATAGGAGAAATCTGGATTCAATCAAAGCCTGTGTAGAGCCCACTGTCATTCTGTAAAGAAACCCGGTCAGAAGGAAATTAAGCCTATGCTATCTACTACCAAGATCCTTACAGGAGGACATGAAAGTGTAGAATGAAATGACTTTGCTATAATGAAGGCTTCGTGTAGCTACTAAATTCAAAGTATATGATTCATAGCAAATGGCTCAAATCCTTTGAAAGTGGCGGGACGCAAGCGAGGGCCATAAAACCGTGCATCAACAACAATTTAACCATCAACAATTTACCCATCAAACTACCTCCTCTTCGGCATCTCCGGATTTTGAATACGCCGTTGCGGGACCAGCACCACTTTGCGGCCGGTGATTTCCTCCAGCATAGGCTTCAGTACTTTCTCGGCATTTACCTGCGTCTGGCGTAGTATACCTGATTCCAGGGCCGCCTCCTTTACGTTGGACTCGGCATAGCGGTAGCTTTCCTGCACCAGGTCTGCATCCTGGAAATATGTATTCTCTTTTGAAAAGACTTTGGACTTGTTGTGGTCTATTTTATAGTAGCAGATTTCAGGCTCCGGCAAACTGATCTGCACCAGTGAGTCACCTCGAAAGAGGATATCCTGTTCTGTCAGTTTCGTAAAATCGATGCAGCCCACGGCTTCTCCCGTCACGATCAGTACCACTTTGGAGTTAGGCACCCAGCGCGACACGTCTTTTTCGTACTCCACCACATCTTTGAAATTATAGCGCACCAGCTCCATTTTCCCGAGTTCTTCTACAGTAGTCAGGATAGTGTTGTGGTTGACGATAACTTCGGGTTGTTTTTCGTCGGGTCCGAAAGTGTCTTTCACCTGGCGCCAGACAAACCAGCCTACCAGTAGCAGCAAAACAAAAGGGAGCAGACGAAACAACAGTCGGATAAGGGGCGTGAGCATTTTTGTGTCTTTGTGATCGCTATTGTCTACACAGCAATTATGGTGCTAAAGTTCAAATTCGCTACAGGGCTATACCTAGCCGCTCCTTAAAACCGGCATTGCCCTGCAGTCCACCGGTATGCACCACCACAATGCGACTGCCTTTGGGGAAATAACCTTTCTGTATCAAATCGATTAGCCCGTAGAACATCTTACCGGTATACACAGGCTCCAACGGCAGGCTGTGCTCCTGCTGAAAGTCACGTATAAAGTCCAACAATTCAGGCCTTACCTTGGCATAGCCACCAAAGTGGTAGTCATTAATCAGCTGCCAGTTGTCGTAGTGTTGCCCGCTATAGCTTTTGATCAGTTGCTCTATTTCTTCTTTCAAGAAGTCTCCACCTTTCAAAGCCGGATAGCCCAGCACTTGCTTCTCGCCTTTAAGCCCGGCGATGATGCCGGCCAGGGTACCGCCCGTGCCGCTGGCGCAGCAGATGTAGTCGTAGTCGATGGAGATGTCTGACACAATTTCAGTACAGCCTTTTACGGCGAGGGCATTGGTGCCGCCTTCGGGAATAATATAAGGATTGTCGAACTGCTCAGCCAGTTGCGTCAGGTATAGCGGGTCAGACTTCTGTCGGTACGCTTCGCGGGAGATGTAGTGCAGTTCCATACCTGCTGCCTGGGCAAATGTAAGCGTGGGGTTGAGCGGCAGATGCTCTTCTCCCCGGATGATGCCAATGGTTTTAAAACCGAACTCCTGCCCTGCCGCCGCTACTGCCGCGATGTGGTTGGAATAGGCGCCGCCAAAGGTCAGCAGCGTGTTGTGTAGCAGCCGCTTTGCCTCCTTCAGGTTGTACTTGAGTTTGCGCCACTTATTGCCCGATATAGTGGGGTGCAGCAAGTCCTCCCGCTTCACCCAAAGCGCTATACCTTGTTCCTCCCAAACTGGACTGTGCAACTGTTGCAGCGGTGCTTCCATCGGCATCAAAACAAAGGCCCCGTATTTGCATACAGGGCCTTTGGCTTATACGATTACTTCTTTTTCTACTTCTGCAGGTTTGCGACGCATCCCATAAAAGATCGCCCCACCGATCACTACCAACAGTAGAATCGATGAAATCAGTGAGATGGTATTGCCTAAGGTATAAGAACTCGGCTCGAACTTAAACTCGATGGTATGCTTACCTGCCGGCACTTCCATGGCACGCAAGATGTAGTTCACCCGGATGTGATCCACCGGCTGTCCGTTCAGGTAAGCCTGCCAGCCGTCGGCATAGTATACTTCTGAGAATACTGCCAGACCGGCCTGCGCCGCATTTACCGCGTAGGTCAGGGCATTTGGCTGGTATTCGGTTAGCTCGATGGTAGAGCCTTCCGCATTATAGCTAGTCGCTGCCGTCTTGAATTTCGAAACATCCACCACAGCCGTGGTGCTGGCGTCCAGTCCGTTCAGGGCTTCTATCTCTTCATCCGGAGTATTCACCGTCTTCACCTCACTCACAAACCAGGCATTGCCCAAGGCACCCGGTAGACGCTGCACCGGCTGCTGCGGATCGCCTGTGATCACGTAGCGGGTGTTGAGCATGCGCAGCACTTCCAGATTGTTCTGCACGATATGGCGGTCGATCACATCCTGGTAGCGGCGCATTTTGGCGCCATGGTACCCACCCACTGACTTATGGAAGTAAGAAGTGCGGGCATCGTTGAACGGATTCGGCAGGTAGAGCACGCGGTAGTGCGGATCTTTGTCCTGCAGGATCATCTGGTCGGCTTTGGTCGGTTGGAAGTGGTTTTCTACTACACGTTTCTCAAAGTCGCCGTCGTTCAGGTAGCGCTTGTTCACGCTCCACAGGTCCACGAGTATCAGCAAACCTATACCTGCCATGGCCATAGTAGCCGACACTTTGCCTTTGAGGTAGAAGTAAAGTAGTCCGAAGGCCAGCGCGATAAAGACGAATGCACGCAGGGCATCCGAGCGCATCATGCTTTCGCGGTCGGCACGGATAGCGTCTAATGGGAAGTAAGACTGCTGCAATTGCGGATCGACTGCTCCTACAAAGCTGGCTGAGCCCGCAAACACCCACACCAGCAAACAGATACCGGCTGTGATACCACCTGAAATCATCAGTTTCTTGTCCAGGTCTTTGATCAGATTACGATCGCGGATGACTTTGTAAAGCGCCAGTATACCTAACAACGGCATCGTGATCTGTGCAATGATCAGGGCTGATGAAACTGCCCTGAACTTGTTGTAGCCCGGGAAGTAATCGAACATGAAGTAGTTGAAAGCCTCAAAGTTCTTACCCCAAGCCAGCACAATAGACAGGATGGTGGCGCCAACCAGCCAGATGCGGGTTGGCTTGGGCACGATGAAGAGGCCCAACACGAACAGGAATATTATAATGGCTCCTACGTACACCGGGCCGCTCGTCATCGGCTGAGGTCCCCAGTAAGTAGGCAAGCCTTGCTCTAGTGCTTGCTCTGCCTGAACCGGTGGCAAGCCAAGCCCCAGTAACGCCTGGTAGCTCTGCGAATCTTTATCGAGTCGGGTGTTGCTGCTGCTCCCTCCATAGAAGTCAGGTATAAGCAGTGTCATGGTTTCGCCCACGCCATAGCTCCAGCTAAAGGCATAGTCGCGGTCAAGGCCGCTGGAAGTTTTGTCGCCACTGTTGGCCACGCTTAGCTCCGACTTGCCGCGGATACTGTGTTGGCTGTACTCAGCCACGGTATACAGTCTGCCAAAGTTCACGCCTACCGCCAGCACGGCAGCCACTGCCAGCACCAGTCCACGCTTGATCAGGTCGGCTATTCTGCCTTCTTTTATAGCATAGATCAGTTCCACCACTATCCATACCAGCACCATCAGAAGCATGTAGTAGGTCATTTGGAGGTGGTTGAAGTGCAGGTTGAGTGTGAGTGCCAATGCAAAAATGGCAGCCCCTATCCAGACATTCCGCCGGAGGGCATAGAACATACCGGCGAGTACCAACGGAATGTAAGCAATGGTCAGTGATTTGGTATTATGACCCGCCTCCAGGATGATAAAGTTGTAGGAAGTAAAGGCAATGGCTATAGCGCCGATAATAGACACCCAGGTATTGAGCCGCAGCGTGACCAGCAGAATGTAGGCACAGAGGAGCGTGATAAAGATATTACCCGCCATAGCTGGCAGGTTGAAAGTCAGGATGGCATGGATGTAGCCCGAAAAGTCGCCGGGATAGCGGGTATTGATCAGGTACGAAGGCATGCCGCTGAACATGGAGTTTGTCCAGAGGGTCTCTTCGCCGGTAGCCTCGCGATAGTCTTGTATCTCTTTGGCTCCGCCCTTGAACTGCAGGATGTCATGCTGCGCCATCCCCTTGCCCTCAAACAGGACAGGAGCGAAGTATACGGCAGTAAGAAGAAGGAAAATCAGGATCGCGATGAGATGCGGAAGCACATCGCGCTTAAAGTCAATAGAAGCTGTCATATCTTTCAGGAAACCTTAGAGCATGTTTAAAATTCATCCTTTGCGCTGCAAAAACGAAATTCAAATATGCTCTTTGAATAGAGCTGAAAGATAGGGTTTTTATTTTATTTCTTCATAATCGACGTACTGCCCGCCATTGAAATCCTTGCGATCTGGTTGCTCTGGCACATAGTCGATCTTGATATCGCCCTTTTGTCGGCCATTGCCATTCGCTTGCGTCTCAGGACGTGGTTGGTTCATGTTAGAGTAAAAGAAAGTGCCGTTGCGCAGGCTCTTCTTCACAAAAAAAGCAAGCAACCAGCGAAACAGAATAGGCGCTACCAATCGGATAAAAAAGACAACGAGTAGGGTAACGAATATGAATTTGATCATGATAGTCGGTTAAGGTATAGCCAGCACAAGACGGCTGTCTATTATTTAACAAAAACAGTACCTGTTCAGATACAATTCCCCTGCCAAAAAGTTTTTCCTGTCATTTCGGCGGGGCTTAGGCAAAGATAAGGATTTTGTATACGGCTTAAAAATGACGGTTGTGCCCAAAATGCAAAAAGCCTTCCCCATGACAGAGAAGGCTTTTCGGTTTATCAGAAGCGACTCACTACACACTCAGGTATAGGTTGCGCTCGGAGTATACTTTCACAAAGTAGTCGTCCTGCAGATTGTCGATGAAGTAAATCGCCTCACCCGTTGACTTCATTTCAGGGCCGAGCTCCTTATTCACTTCAGGGAACTTGCTGTGCGAGAACACAGGCACTTTGATGGCATATCCCTCTTTGTGGGGGTTGAAGTTGAAGTCTTTCACCTTCTTCTCTCCCAGCATGATCTTGGTAGCGTAGTTGATGTATGGCTCACGGTAAGCTTTCGCGATGAACGGAATGGTACGTGATGCACGCGGATTCGCCTCAATCACGTATACCTCTTCATTCTTCACGGCAAACTGTATGTTGATAATACCCACCGTGTCCAGTGCCAGTGCGATTCGCTTCGTGTAATCTTCGATCTTCTTGATCACGTTTTCGCTTAGGTCGAACGGAGGAAGTACCGCGTACGAGTCACCGGAGTGGATACCAGCCGGCTCGATGTGCTCCATGATGCCGCAGATGTGCACGTCCTCGCCGTCACTGATCGCGTCGGCCTCTGCCTCTATGGCATGGTCCAGGAAATGGTCAAGTAGCACCTTGTTGCCCGGATGGTCTTTCAGCAGGTCGATCACGTGAGCTTCGAGCTCTTTCTCGTTGATCACGATCTTCATGCTCTGGCCACCAAGTACGTAGCTTGGGCGCACCAGCAGCGGGAACTTCAGCTCTTTGCAAAGCTCCAGTGCCTCTTCAGCTGTTTCAATTACACCAAACGGAGGGTAAGGAATGTCAAGGTCACGCAGTAAAGAAGAGAACGAACCACGGTCTTCGGCGAGGTCAAGTGCTTTGTAGCTTGTACCAATCACTTTGATGCCATAGCGATCCAGTTTCTCAGCCAGTTTCAGGGCTGTCTGTCCACCTAACTGCACAATTACACCTTCCGGTCTCTCGTGCAGGATGATATCGTAGATGTGCTCCCAGAACACTGGCTCGAAGTACAGCTTGTCCGAAATGTCGAAGTCTGTTGAAACCGTTTCGGGGTTGCAGTTGATCATGATGGTTTCGTAGCCGCACTCCTTGGCCGCCAGTACCCCGTGCACACAGCTGTAGTCGAACTCGATGCCTTGGCCGATGCGGTTCGGGCCCGAACCCAGCACCACGATCTTTTTCTTATCAGTTACTACACTTTCGTTTTCACCGTCGAAGGTGCTGTAGAAGTATGGCGTCTTGGCTTCGAACTCGGCAGCGCAGGTATCCACCATTTTGTAAACACGCTGTATACCTAGCTCCATGCGCACAGCATGTACTTCGCTCTCAAGACAGCGCAGGATGTGCGCGATCTGACGGTCGGCGTAGCCTTTCACTTTGGCTTCACGCAGCAGTTCGCCTGGTAGGGTAGCCAGGGTATACTTCTCCATCTCCTTCTCCAGCATGTCGATCTCTTCGATCTGCGCCAGGAACCAAGGGTCGATCTTGGTCAGGTTCTGGATGGTGCTGGTAGGTATACCGATGCGCATGGCATCTTTGATACAGAACAAACGGTTCCAGCTTGGATTCTTCAGGTTGTAAATGAGGTCATCGTAGTTGGTCATCTCCTTGCCGTCAGCACCCAGACCATTACGCTTGATCTCCAAGCTCTGGCAGGCTTTCTGAAGCGCCTCCTGGAAGGTACGGCCAATGCCCATCACCTCGCCCACAGACTTCATCTGCAGACCCAGCGTGCGGTTAGCGCCCTTAAACTTATCAAAGTTCCAGCGTGGTATCTTCACGATCACGTAGTCCAGCGCCGGCTCAAAGTAAGCCGAGGTAGTCTTGGTGATAGCGTTCTTTAGTTCATCCAAATTATAACCGATGGCCAGTTTGGCAGCGATCTTGGCGATTGGGTAACCCGTCGCTTTAGAGGCCAGTGCCGACGAGCGGGAAACGCGCGGGTTGATCTCGATGCCGATAATGGTATCATCATCCGGGCTCACGGAGAACTGCACGTTACAGCCACCTGCAAACTGCCCGATGCCATTCATCATCTTGATAGCCAGGTCGCGCATCTGCTGGTATACTGTGTCCGGCAGGGTCATGGCTGGCGCTACTGTGATGGAGTCGCCGGTGTGTACGCCCATCGGGTCAAAGTTCTCGATCGAACAAATAATGATGACGTTGCCAAGGTTGTCGCGCAGCAGTTCGAGCTCGTACTCTTTCCAGCCCATGATGCTTTGCTCTACCAGTACTTCGTGCACCGGCGAGGCATGCAGGCCGCGGGTCAGGGCTGCGTCGAATTCCTCAGGGGTATTAACAAAACCGCCCCCCGTACCACCAAGGGTAAACGAAGGGCGAATCACGAGTGGAAAACCGATTTCCTGCGCTATCTCTTTTCCTTCCAGGAACGAGGTAGCTGTTTCTCCCTTACAAACATTCACCCCGAGCTCGAGCATCTTCAAACGGAACTTCTCGCGGTCTTCGGTGGTCTCAATCGCGTTGATGTCTACACCGATTATTTTGACGCCATACTTCTCCCAGATACCTGCCTTATCGCATTCGATGCACAGGTTCAGGGCTGTCTGCCCACCCATGGTCGGCAGCACGGCGTCGATCTGATGCTTTTCCAGAATTTCAATGATGTACTTCTTCTCAAGCGGCTTGAGGTACACATTGTCCGCCGTTACGCTATCGGTCATGATAGTGGCGGGATTCGAGTTGATAAGCGTCACTTCGATCCCCTCTTCGCGAAGGGAACGGGAGGCTTGGGAGCCCGCATAATCAAACTCGCAGGCCTGGCCGATTACAATAGGGCCAGAACCAATAATCAGAACGGATTTAATACTGGTGTCTCTAGGCATGTGCTTTGGTAGGTATAAATTGCCCAAAGTTACCGCAAATTGTTGGGGCTCACAAACGAAAAGTGCGACCCAAGGCTTTCTTTTTTTAACATAAGACACCCGCTATACCTAAAACTAACGGAAAGGAAGCTTGCTAATCGCCCTCCTCGAGCACAAAAAGCTCGTTTACAGTCAAGCCAAAGAGGTTTGACATTTTGAGCGAAAGCAAGGTAGAAGGCAGGTATTTATTTTTCTCGATGGCGTTGATGGTCTGGCGGCTCACACCCAAAGCCTCGGCCAGTTGCTCCTGGGTCATGCCTTTTTAAAAGCAAAAATTTTAACTAGCATCATCCAGCCTTAACACAGGATGTAGCCAAACCTTGCGTCCGCGATACGTACACAAAGTATAACCTAATATAAACAGCCATGGAAACACCACGTGAAGACGATTATATAACCAATTCGGAAGAGAGCGAGCGTCTGCCTGAAGAAAACCCGGAACCGCTGGAGGGCCTCAAAAAAGAGGAGCACGACATTATAGACGCTGAGCCAGAAGGTATAGAGGAGGGCGGCAATGCCGCAGCCAAAAATGAAGAAGACACCCGCAAACTTGACGGTAGTAACGCCAATAACCTGAGAACAAAATAATTTTCTTCAGGTGCGAAAGCCGCAGATTCAGGCACTCAGTGCTGCTATCTGCGGCTTTTTTGTATCCCTACACTACCAGGAAGGGGCTCTAAATGTCTCTGTAGACTTGTTTTAGCTTCAGGTTGCAGCATAAATCAGGAGAACTTCCGCAAAGCATAGCATTACTACAATATTATGATAGCGTCATTTTATAATAAAAAGGTTGACTGTACCATATTTATTCAGTATCATTAAGCTGATATTCACCGGTTTAATGCCATAACTTATGGTCTACTTTCAAACGGATTATCTGCTCCTAGAGTATCATGCAGCCAGCCATGTGCTGCTAAGTCAATGGTATGGCAAGTGCAGCAGCCTGCAATACAGACAGGCACTCATCAGGCTGATCCGGCTTGCCCGGGAGTTGGGTGCGCCTTACACCATAACTGACAGCCGTCTACTTTCTCCCCTCGACCCCGACGACCTGGCCTGGACCCGCGATGTATATGCTCAGGCTTTTAGCCAACTCCCACTCAAGCGCTCTGCTTCTCTCAATCCATTCGACCCTGCCGCCAGTCGCCAGATTCAGCAGGTATTTGCCAGCCGCCCCCATCCGCTTCCTTTCGAAACCCGGGAATTTGATGACCTTACTTCCGCTTACGATTGGCTTACGTCTGAAGAATAAGCTGATTTTTTTACTTCGCCTATTATCTATCAATAACTTCCCATACCTGCAACTGCGTCTTGTTTGCCCCATTTCCCTATGTCCGGCTATTCAAGATATTGCTTATATTGTCAGGCTAAATGCAGGCATACTACCCGGCAAGTGTATGCTCATACCTGAAAAGCCCACATGCTATACTTTATTTTAAAGCTGATTTTACGCACAGGCCTTTGGGTGTTCTTCCGCAGGTTTGTGGTGCGCAACCGTCACCTAATGCCAGTGCGTGGACCGTTACTCGTGGTTGCCAATCACCCCAACACCTTCATGGATCCGATCGTGATCGCCTCCTTGCTTCCGCAACAGGTATACTTTATCGCGAAGAGTACGGTGTTCAGTTCGCCGCTTCACAACTGGCTGCTACACCGCATGAACCTGATTCCGATTCATCGGCAGGCGGATACGCCGGGCGTTCTAGTAGACAATGAGGCGACGTTCAGAGCCAGCTACCAGGCACTGAAGGAGCGCAAAACACTGCTTATTTTTCCGGAGGGGACCAGCTTTAACGAAAGGCGCCTGCGCAAGATCAAGACAGGCACGGCCCGTATGGCCTTGGGTGCTGTGGCACATACGCCAGCGGTAGCTGACTTGCAGATACTCCCTGTCGGCCTTAACTACTCTGACCCTACCCGCTTCCGAAGTGATGTGTTCGTAAATGTGGGCAGACCCATTGCTGTCGCCACTTACCTGACTCAATACCAGCAGGACGAGAAGGGCACTGTCAATGAATTGACTGACCAGATACGGCAGCAGCTCGAGAAGCTGATTGTGGTAACCCCTTCTGATGATGAGGATGCACTTGTGCGTCAGATTGAGCAGGTATACAAAGAGAAACTGGCGGCACAAACACCCATCGATGCCCCACGCCACGTGCGTGACTTCCTGCTGACAAGAGCTATTGTAAAAGGGCTGGCGCACTTTATGGAAACCCAACCGGAGCGGGTGGAGCGCTTTCGGAATAAAATGCGATCGTATACGCAGCAGCTTCAGGAACTGGACCTGCAGCACCTTCCCACTATGGAGGAAAACAATGTGCTACTGCGCCAGAGTCTTGCCCGTACCTTGCTACTAACGCTTACTATGCCGCTATACCTCTACGGGCTTATAAATAACTACCTGGCTTATATTATACCCTCTAAAGTAGCTGATGCACTTACAGAGGAGCAGGAATTCAGAGCACCGATCATGCTGTCGGTGGGTATTTTTTCGTTTCCGGTATTATATGCCCTGCAGGGCGCTATACTTTGGCACTTCTGGCCAAACGCAGTATACCTGCTGCTATACCTGATTAGCCTACCCTTGTCAGGCTTTTTTGCACTGCGCTACTGGAACACATTGCTGCGCGTACGTGAACACTGGCTGCTGCTACGCCTCTTTCTGAGCAAGAGCCCGGTAGCAGAAAGCCTGAAACGCCAACGGCAGGAGCTTATCAATGAACTTGAAGGAGCCCGCAAGGAGTTTCTTTACGAGCAGGCAACTAACAAGAACCCAGATTGAAAAGCCTTAAACTGATAGGTATTACTACGTATCAATCCGAATTCCTGTCCTGAGTATTTAGCATCAAAACAGGATTTGGCTAGTGTATTTCCACAAAAAAACTATCCAAATAGCCATAGTTCCGTAAACAGGATACTGAAATCTAATTTTTACAGTATTACAAACAATAAGGACTATGAAAAAGACATTTGTAAACATTCTCGCTCTTTCATTTGTAGCAGCGACGGTAATGACAGGGTGTGCAGACACAACGACTACCGGTACTGATTCAACAGATACCGATGTGTATGGTACAACAACTGGTTCAACTACGGGAACCACAACTGGTACTACTACGGGAACCACAACCGGTACTACTACGGGAACTACCACAGGTACAACTACCGGAACGACCACTGGAACCACGACCGGTACTACTACGGGTACAACAACTGGCACTACAACTGGTACGACTACCGGCACAACCACTGGTACTACGACTGGTACCACTACCGGAACGACTACAGGTACTACAACCGGAACAACTACAGGTACCACAACAGGTACAACTACCGGAACTACTACAGGCACGACCACTGGTACTACTACCGGAACTACCACCGGCACCACAACTGGTACTACCACGGGCACCACAACTGGTACTACCACGGGTACTACAACTGGTACTACCACGGGTACTACAACTGGTACGACCACTGGAACCACGACTGGTACAACAACTGGAACAACTACTATGGGTACTTCTCCTAGATAGGAATTATACTCAGGTATCTATAAGCAAAAAGGCAAGCACCAGACCGGGTTTTGCCTTTTTGTTTTTAAACTAAACCCCTTATTAAAACATGCATCAGCTGCAGCAATACCTGCGACGTGTTTTTACAGTTGACCTTCGGGCCCTGGCAGTCATGCGCATATGGGTAGCCGGTATTATCTTAACCGACCTCGCTATACGTGCAACAGACCTCGAAGCGCACTATTCCAACATGGGCGTACTGCCCTTGCATGTACTGCATCAATTTGGCTGGCATCCGTACCACTTTTCCTTCCATACCCTAAGTGGACTTTGGCAAGTGCAGGTCGTGCTTTTCCTGATCGCAGCCGTGTTCGCTATTTTCCTCCTGCTCGGCTACAAGACCCGCACCGCTTCTATTGTCAGCTGGATTCTGCTTGTATCGCTCCAAAACCGGAACACCTTCATTGCACAGGGAGGCGATGACCTGCTGCGTATGCTGCTCTTCTGGGGGATGTTTCTGCCATGGGGGAAATTCTACAGCTATGATGCAGCTAAAGCCCAAAAACCGGAACCACTCCAAACTACTTACTTTAGCGCGGCTACAGCTGCTTACATCCTACAGATCTTCCTGGTATACTTCTGCACTGCCCTGCTCAAAAGTTCACCGGAATGGAACCTGGATGGCACCGCACTCTACTATGCCCTGAGCCTCGACCAGATCCTGATGCCAGTAGGCAGACTCATATACCCATACCCTGAGCTGCTCCGGTTCCTGACGCTCACGACCTGGTATACCGAGTTGCTGCTGCCCTTCCTCCTGCTGATTCCTTTTTATAATCACGTATGGCGGCTCATTGTGGTGGGGGTGTTGTTTATGTTTCATATCGGCATCAGCCTGACGCTGTTTGTAGGCTTGTTCTACCTCATTAATATTGCCTCAATTTCTGGTCTCCTTCCTCCTCAGGCCATGAATTGGGCGGAGAGAAAACTACTCACATCTTTCAGGAGACCATTATCAGGCCAGTTTCAGCGCATATTCAAAGGTTTTAGAAGCCCGGCTCAGCTAAGGCTACAGATTAGCCTGCAAAAGCCGCTGCTTACTAAAAACCAGCTGCGGTACGCCCGGGAAGGCTTCGTGACTTTTGTGCTGATCTACTGCATCTGGTGGAATCTGTCAGGAGCTACTGCGCGGGTACCCGCTATGCCCGACTCAACAACCTGGTTTGGCAACCTACTGCGTGTAGACCAACGCTGGGGCATGTTTGCACCCGCTGTTTTCAAGGACGACGGCTGGTATGTATTGGAAGGTCATACAGAACGTGGTCAGTTAATCGACCTGAACCGTGAAGGGAAAGAGGCAGACTATGCTAAGCCGGCCTCTGTTGTGAGCATGTTTAAAAATGATCGCTGGCGCAAGTACTCCGAAAACTACTTGTTTGTTCATTATGCGTTTCTGAGGCCCTACTACTGCAACTACCTGGTGCGTCGCTGGAACGAGGCGCACCCAGGCAACCCTATAAAAGAACTGCAGGTAGTGTATATGAAAGAGTATACCTTACCCGACTATCAGCACGTAACTCCTCAAAGAGAAGTGCTCTGTACCTGCGCCAATTTACCAGAGTAAACCAGTCACAATTACAGAGCACAAAATAAAATCCGAATGCAGCTATCAGCAATTATCATCATCGCAGGCGAGCGCGCTACCCACGGCAGCGGCTACCAGGCCTCCCATCAGGTATAGCCCCACAGTCATCACACGCGTGCTGTTGGTGCGATTGCTCGGGTCAGTGCCTAAACCCATGGGCCCGGGCAGCAGTACGGCGCCCGCTCCGGCTCCGGCCCCTAGCAGACCGCCACGCAGCCAGGCATCTTTGCCAACGCCGGCAAAGCTGTAATAGATAGAATTGGAGACGATATCACCTAACATGGCCCAGGCCCGCAGGGAACTGCTTTCAGGTGGTTGCGCCCCTGCTTTCTTCATTGTTTTCGAAATGGCCCGCATTCCGAGTACGTCCATACGGGGTGCTTCAGGTACGAGCCGGCGCAGGGTTTCATGTGCGATTGTTATGGCAACGGCCCCTGCCAGTCCGCTTACCAGTGCTTTACTTACTTCCATAGTATTCGCTTCTTCATAGAGTTATTAAGGTCAGTTTTGTTGCTATACGCAAGATTTGCGTGTCTGCTATACCTATACGAAACAAAAAGCCGGGCTGATTACCCGGCTTTTTGCCATATAGTTTTGTAACTGGAGCAATTATCTATTGCTTCCCAGATTCTTATTCAGATTTTTCTTCAGCTTCTCCTGGGCGCTCGCTATTTTAGAGCCCATTTTACCTGATTTATTTTTGTTCATCGAGTTCATGGCTACCCAGCCTGCACCCAGTGCCAGCAAAGAGCCGCCTACTACCTTTTGAGTAGTGCTCAGCCCATTTACTTTGTTCATGGTGCTGTTGCCAAATTCCTGCAGCTTGCCTGTCAGGTTATCCAAGTTCTCTTTCTTGAATGTATCTTTCCAATTCGACTTGCCTGAAGAAGCCGACTGGCTATTTCCAGATGAGTTTCTGGCAGAGGACTGGTTGCCACTGATAGCGTTTGAAGCTGATGACTGGCTTGAGCCCATGTTCGAAGTATTTGATTGTGAGCTGCTCTGAGCTGTTGGATTCTGATTCGATTGCGAATTCTTATTCGTTTTGTTTTCCATAGGTAAGTTTCTTTTAATTAAACACATATGTACCCTGGCATACAACTGCACGTAGCCTGTTCAGACAGGGTATCAGACTTATATGTATCGGTTTTTGGGGTGCAGGGTTGCAATTGCCTCTCATATTCTCTAATGCGCACAAGTCCGGCCCGCTATAATCATATATGCTCATCAGCGTCCAGGCGAGTGACCAAGGGCAGTAGATTTCCGAGCTGGTTGCGTCATGGGCTATACCCACACTGGGGCTGCTTATGCTCTACAACTGATGCGCTCTTAGTTTCAGGAGGGCTTCTTTTAATTCAGGACGCTCGTCCTCCTCTACTTCCTGCATCGCTTTTCGGGGTTGGTAAAACTGGAGGATATCATGTCGCAGAGCAGGACTTGTTTGCTTGAATTCAGTCTTAGCAAGTTTTTGCAATAGCTCAGCATACGTCTCGTCCGTGAGCTTGTAGCCGCCGGGCTTTGTTGGCTCTCCTGTATCAAGCTGCATATTGTCGAGTTTAAGCTGGCCCTGTTGCCTGAGCTGCTTTATAAGCTTTGTGTAATTTTCGACAGTGGCGTTAAAGCTGTGGTAGAAAATTTCCTCGGCCTCAGGTGTAGGCGGTTTAAAGGCGAGTGTCCGGAAAGGTCCTACTTTGGGAAGCACTTTGATGACCCAGGCAATGAAACGGGCGAAAATGTTGGGCCGTTCGTAATCTGTGCCCCAGGCCTGGTTGAAATTCGACCGCTTCATATGGTAATGAAACTTGCGGCGGGTCATACCCGGCCTGGCTTCCTGTATGTCACTCTTCTTGGCCTGCCAGGCTGCTTTGGTCAAATCGGGTATCAGGCCACGGATGGTATAGCGGTAAGTCCCAATCGCCAGTGGCACGTTCATAAACACATCGTTCAGCTCAAGCCCATACGTTTCCAGGAAGGCACGCTCCAGCAGTTCTTTTGAAACTTTAAATCCAATGAATGACTGGTATTCGTCGGGTGCATAGTTGCCCCGGGCTACCTGCAACACATCAAAGCCAAACTCAGTTTTGATATGCGATGCAGGATCTTCGGCGTAGGTCACTTCCTGCCCATGCTCAGCTTTAACCTTTGGGTATACCAGTGCCACTGCCTTGTTCGTGCCCAGCGGATGCCCGTGTATGTCAGCATTGTAATGCGACAGCGCTCCCAGCGCGAAACCGTACTCCTCTATAGTAGTAGCCGACTTTATAAGATTCTCGACAAAAGCGCCACTGCGCACGTAGTGGGTCAGGTCTGTGAAGAATGTGTTGCCAAAAGGGAAATAGCCCATATCCTGCACAATGGAGCCTCCATAGGCATGCGCGTGGGCTTTCTGCAGGTCTTCGTCGGTGGCATTGGGAAAACGCTTGCGCAGCAGAGGCTTAATAGAGTCCTTCCAGGCGGCATCAATAATGGCCTGGTGCGTGAGCACGCCATAGGCGCGGGCGGTAGTTGCTGTCAGCAACAGGTATAGCAAAAGGGCCAGAGAGCTCAGCCTTGTCAGAGTGCTGTAGTTCATAACAGTGGGTATGCGTCAGGTGTTGTACGCAGAAGATGGCACAAGAGATAGCACACAGACTATATTTAGGTGGAGGCCCGTAGCTTTTTGCGGGTCCTGAGGTAACTCATCACCTCCACGATGCTTATCCCTAAGAGCACCCACATGGCCCCTAACAGAAAGCCCGCCAAGACATCCGACAGGAAGTGCACCCCTAAGTAAATCCTGCTGAACCCTACCAGTAAGATCAAAGCTCCTGCTCCAGCCAGCACTGCGTTGCGCAAGCGCCGCTGGTGCAGGTGGCGATAGCCAAAGTAGGCCAGTATGCCCCACAGCGCCATACTTGTGGTAGCATGTCCGCTTGGGAAAGAAAAGTTATGCTCCGGATAGAAAGCCACCTCAGTAGGGCGATCGCGGCTGATAAACTTCTTGCCATACTGCACCGATAGCCCCACCCCGGCCATGGTAAGCCAGAAAGCCAATACCGCTGTGTAGCGCCGGTTGTATAGGAATACAATCGTAGCCAGCCCCCCGATGGCAAAGACTGCCTCCCGTGTGCCTAGTTGGGTAAATGCATAAAAGGTATGGCTCAGCCACTCGCTGCGCATGCTGTAGAGAAAAGCTGTAAAGGCTTTGTCAAGGTGCACCACCCCCTCTGACTCCACCACATCTTCAGTTAGTTGTGAGAGCAACGCCGCGTTGACCGCTATAACCAACAACAGGATGGTCAGGGGCAAGCCAATGAAAGTGGTAGTGTCGAAGCGGCGGAGCAGAAAGCGGAAAAGCCCGGGAAACCGATGAAACAGCCGCTGCACCAGCGGTTGCCTGGCAAGCCAGCCACGTGTAGATTGAAAAAGATGTGTCAGAAAATGGTTCATACAGGAAAAATCCAACTCTTATACGCAATCTTCTCAATTTTATATGTCCCGCAGGCCATTTACCCTTAAAAAAGAGCTGTTTACATGGCAAAATGATTTATTAACAACTTATTAGCTCTATATAAAGTACATATTTAATATGAGAGGGTTTGAAAATATGTACGACAAACTCCTGCTCGGTGTAGGGGTTATTTTGCTGGTATTGCTGTGGGTGCAGTTTCCGGCTATGCCCGAGATGAATGCGGAAGACCATGTACGCTACACCTCGGACGAAGCCAGGACGGTCATGAACTCAAAAGCCCGCTTTCTGAAGCCCTCTAAGACACTTTCTCCTCGTCAGGTTATCAAAATACAGCTACACGCCCTGCAGCGAAACGATATCACCGACAGCGGTATTATCACAGTTTTTAATTTCTCATCGCCAACCAGTCGGGTAAGTTTAGGACCACTCAACCATTTCCGGATGATGGTGCGCGACCCTGCCTACAGCCCCATGCTCAACTTTGTTTCATACAAAACCGGCAAAATGGTGATAACCGATGACACGGCCTATCAACTTGTCGTTATCAAGGGCTCAAGCGGAGAGCAAGTTCCTTACCTGTTCATATTAGCAAAGCAACGAAAAGGCATATACAAAGGCTGCTGGATGACAGTGGGCGTCGCCAGGCAGGACTCAAACCGCCAGACCAGTCTGATTTAAAACAGCTATACCTGCTGCAGGCTTATACCTAAGCAACTTCCACAGATTCTTAAAGAGGCAATTCCATTTTGATGTCCGCACGCTCGTAGATGCTGGGTGGCATCGGTACTTCCACAAATCCCAGCCGACGGTACAGGTTCAGCGCTGTCTCAAGTCTCCTGTTTGACACCAGGTATACCATGCGGGCTCCGACTTCACGGGCCTTCTGTATAGCCGCCTCTCCTAAGAGTTTCCCGATCTTCAGTCCCTGCGCCTTGGGTGTCACCGCCATTTTAGCCAGTTCGTATACCCCATCGCCATCGTTGATCAGCGCACAGGTCCCTACGATCTTGCCTTGGTGGCTCGCCATCAAAATAAAGCCTCCCTTGTCTATAATGTAGCTTTGCGGATTACCAAGAGACTTATGGTCGGCATCCTCCATCACAAAATAGCGGGTGATCCACTCTTCGTTCAGGGCCCGGAACGCAGCAGCGTATTGGGGTTCAAAATCAAGTATCTTAACGGTAGCTTCAGTAGTAGCCAAGTGCATAGGGTATTCTAATTTGCCACAAAGGTACACCTATACCTGCCTTATTGTCAAACAGGCTGAACATAATCCTCACCGGCAATACTGCCTGCTAGTTTTCACCGCGTAGTAGCTGTCCTCGCAGTTCTCCGTCCGGATAGGTGCTACTGTGGATGTTCAGGTACCACCTGCCATCAAGCAACTGCTCTTCCTCTGTTTGAGTGAGCTCCCTGGTGGTACCTGTTACGGAGCCAGTATAGCTGCTTGTGTGGTTTTCAATCGGTATCACAACGGGAGCATTCTCGGTGGCAAGGGCAGGGCCGTGGAAATGAATACCCACTGTGTTGTCGCCGGCATCACCGAGTGTCCAGCTGAAATTGTATGTCAGAATCCGGGTGCTCCGATCGTAGGTAGCCGTAAGTGAACCTGATCCGCTTGTGGCAACAGCCGGCACTTCATTTTCACCGGTCAGCTCTACGTTTGTGAATTCTATTTCACTCTCGAGCATGTCATCTATATCATCTTCGTCATCGCAGGCATAGGCAAAGCCACTCAACAGCACCAAACAATAGAACATTACCCTCCTGATATTTATATCTTGGTATTCCATAAATCTTAAAATCAAATCGTTATAAATCAAATCCTTATATTATTTTACTTGTCTTGTCGCCAATTGTTAACTGTTGAGTGATATTTAGTGGAGTATAAGGTGGCCCATCGAATAAGCCTGATGGGTGAATGTGCTATACCTGATCCTTTCCAGTCTTTTGGGGTATAAATGTGAAACCGAATCTTACATCATGACTCCTGAGACCATTCCACTCTGGTTACCGATCGCCTATACCTTGTTTCTGCTGGTATTGGTACCAGTTTATTGGAAGCACTACGGGCCAGGCAACTTTCTTTGGTTCTCGGATGTGGCGCTGTTCTCGGTGGGCATCGTGCTCTGGACGGAGAACCATCTTTTGCTGAGTATGATGGCCGTGGGCGTATTGGGACTGGAGCTTGTCTGGAATGTGGATTATTTTGGTCGCCTGCTCACAGGCAGGGAGCTGCTAGGCCTGAGTGATTACATGTTTCACCCTGACAAAAGCCTGTTTCTGAGAGGTCTGTCTCTGTTTCATGTCTTTCTGCCAGCTATTGTGATCTGGCTATTGATCGAGTGGGGCTATGATACCCGCGCCATCTGGTACCAAACGGTGCTGGCGTGGATCGTGCTGCCACTTACTTATCTCCTCACTGACCCCAAAGAGAATGTGAACTGGGTATTCGGACCGGGCAATGAACCACAGCAAGCTATACCTAGCGGCCTGTACTTTGTGCTGGCCATGCTGTTCTTCCCGCTCTGCATCTTTCTACCTTCACACTTCATCTTGCAGTGGCTGTTTAATTAGAGCGCATAAAAAAAGCGGGTATAACCCGCTTTTTTTACTCACCTTAAACAAACAATTAAATATTCTGCGTAGCGTTCGCATCCGGCACTTTTACCTTCTCCGAAGTCTTCAGGCCGGACACCACTTCAATGTTGATCCCGTCTGACAGACCGGTTTTCACTTCACGTTTCTCAAACACCTGCGGAGCAGTCTCTACTTCAACAAACGACTTATCTTTCTCAAACTTCAGCAGGCTTTCCTTCACCGCCATTACGTTTTCTCGCTTGTCGAGCACAATGTCGGCATTGGCGCTATACCCTGCCCGGATGAAATCTTTCTCGTCGAGCAACACCTTGGCACGAATCGGGAATTTGATAGAGCCTTCTTCCAGCACGCCTTTCGGAGCGATGTACTCGAGCTCGGCATTGAACACGCGGCCTTCAATAGCGCCGATGGTCAGCATCAGGTCCATACCCTCTTTCAGCTTGCCTACTTCCGACTCGTCTATCTTGCCCTCAAAGATCAGGCTGCGCATATCGGCTACCGAGGCGATGGTTGTACCCTCGTTGAAGTTGTTGCGCTCAATGATGGAAGTACCCACTTTCACCGGCACATCCAGCAGCATACCATCGATGGTGGAGTATACCAGGTTAGAGGCCTGTCCACTACGCTTGGAAGCACCTTCACGCACCAGTTGCAGGTTGCTCTCCGCTGACTGCAGGGCTTCGCGCTTCAGGTCATAGTCTGATTTAAAGCGGCGGAACTCCTGTTCGGCAATCACCTTTTGCTCGTAGAGCTGCTCGTGACGGGCCAGTTCGCGCTTGGCCTCCTCGAAGTTGATGCGGGCGGTCTCCAGTGTATTCTGGGCGTTGTTCACGTTCACGATGTTCGGCACAATCTTGATCTTAGCCAGTAGCTGCCCCTGCTTGACGATCTGCCCGGCCTCCACGTACAGCTCCTCCACAATACCCGACACCTGCGACTTCACTTCTACCTCTTTTCGTGGCACGATGGAGCCCGTGGCCACCGTCTTTTTCACGATGTCTGCTTCGAAGGGCTCTTCCGTTTTGTACACGATCGGGTCGGTGTTGGCCTTGTTGTAGAAGTACCGGCCCAGCCAAACAGATAAGGCCAGCATGACAATCACGAACAGTCCGATAAAAACCTTTTTCATAGTGCTATACTCAATTATGTTCTTTGTTATTCGATGCTTAAAATTACTCTTCCTGCAGGGCCACGACCGGATTCACTCGGGCTGCCTTGGTAGCAGGTATAAGCCCGGCCAATGCACCGGCTACCACCAGTAGTATTGTCGCGGTCACAGCCACGGTCGGGTTCACCTCCGGCGGACCGAAGAAGCCAGCCTGTACATTGTTATCCACCATAAAGCCTTCGATGGTCGCGATGAGCCCCGTCCCAGCCAGCAAACCTATATAACCGGCAAAGCCCGTGATCACGATGGATTCCTGTATGATCAGGCTTACAATGGAAAGCGGCGTAGCGCCGAGTGCCTTGCGTATACCGATTTCCTTCGTCCGCTCCTTCACCACGATCAGCATGATGTTGCCCACCCCGATGATACCCGCGATGATAGTGCCGATGCTCACCAGCCAGCTAAAGCCCGCTATACCTGCAAACAGCCCCTGCACATCCTGAAACTCTTTCTCCACGTTGGCCGAACCAAAAGCCTTAAGGTCGGTCGGGGCCACTTTGTGCCGTTTCATCAGCAGGGCTTTCACTTTCTCCTCTACCACTGCGGCTGGCACACCGGGTTTGGGTGTCATGGCGAAGAAGTTCACCTGATTAGGCTGATTAAAGGCCTGCTGCAAGGTGGTGTTCGGTATAAAAATGGTCTGCGCGTCCTGCACCACATCTTCGTCTTTACCGAGCGGCTTGAAAGTACCCACCACTTGAAAGTAAATGCCTTTGATGCTGATGTACTTGCCAATCGGGTCTTCGCCCTCCCCAAACAAAAGCTCCAGGGTACGCGGCCCCACCACCGCCACTTTGCGGCGCTCATTTACGTCTTTTTGATTAATAAAGCGACCACTCATGACATTTGTCGGCTTCACCTGCAGTACCTCCGGCGTTTCGCCATTCACGGTAAAGGAAGAGCTCTTGGTGCCGTATACCACCGAGAAGCTGCCGCGCACTTGGTTACTCGGTGCGATTACATCCACCTCCGGCACAAATGTCCGAATGGCATCTATATCATCGTTGGTCATCTGGATAAAGCGGCCTGCTTTCAAGCCCATGTAAGGCACACTCGTGCGCTGCGTCCATACGAACACCGCATTCTTGGCCACATTAAATTCAGAGGTAATCCCTTTCTCCAGCCCTTTGCCCGCACCCAGCAACAGCACCAACATGAAAATGCCCCAGAACACCCCAAAAGCCGTCAGCGCCGTACGCAGCTTGTGCTTCTTTACGGTGTTATAAATCTCGGTCCATTTATCAATGTCGATCATATTTTTATTGAGTGAATGAATGATTTAGCGAATGTGTGATTGTCTATTCCTTAATTGATTGAATTAGTAAGTTTTCCGTGAAAAGCTGTTCTGTTGATTATTGATTTATTGATTCTGAAAGTCTTTGTTAAGCAGTGATTATGCTCATGATTTACTAAATGAATAAATAACCGGTTCTATAGTCTTATCTCCATTTAACCACTTAGTGAGTCAAATATGAAAATCACTCAATCGCTCACTCACAGATTTAATCCGCCCTTAGCGCCTCTATCGGTTTGATTCTGGCTGCTTTCAAGGCAGGCATCAAACCGGCTAAAGCTCCAGAGATTACCAGTACCAAGGTGGCCGCCAGCGCCACACCTGGATCTACCTCGGGGTTGGCGAAGAAGGGCGCTTCTGCCCCCGACGATTCCATCAGGTATTCCAGACCAGCGAGCACACCAGTGCCTGCCAACAAGCCTAAATAACCCGAAAAGGCCGTTATCACTACTGACTCCTGCAGAATGAGGCTCACAATAGAGAACGGTGTTGCGCCCAGCGCCTTGCGTACACCGATCTCGCGGGTGCGCTCCTTCACGATGATCAGCATGATGTTGCTCACGCCCACGATGCCGGCAATCAGGGTGCCTATTCCCACTATCCAGACAAATATTTTGATGCCATTGAAGAGTCCCATCACTTTCAGGAATTCTGCTTCGGTATTCTCTACCCCAATAGCCATTTTGTCCTCGCTGGAGAACTTGTGGCGCTCGGCCAGCAAATTGCGCAAGCGGCCTTCCATGTCTTTGGCACTCACACCGGGCTCTGCCACCAGCGCCATCATATGTACTTGGTTAGGCTGGTTAAAAGCGCCCTGCAGCGTCGAGAAAGGCACGTAGGCCCGTTCTTCGCGACGACTACTGTTATTGCCGCGCATCTTAAAAGTGCCCACCACTTTAAAATGTATTCCTTTGATGTTGACATACTCGCCCACCGGATCGCCTTCCCCGAACAGCACTTTGCTTACTTGGTCGCCGATCACAACGACTTTGCGCTTCTCGCGCTCGTCAATTTCGTTGAGCAAGCGACCTCTGAAGGGTATCTCGCCGTTTATTTTCAGAAAGCCCGGCTCAGCACCAAACACCTGGTAAGAGCCGTTCTTGGTTTTGTAGTTGATGGTGAACTCACCCAGCACCCGATTGCGGGGCGAGAGAATCTGCACGTTATCCACATCGCGGTGCACCGACGCTATATCCTGATTGGTCAGCTTAATCTCACGCCCCGGTGACATGCCTTTGTGCGCCAACGCGGTCTTGCCAGTCCATAAGTAGATGCTGTTCTTGGCTCCAGCCCCGAAGCGGTTGTACACGCCATTCTCCAGCCCCTTGCCAGCGCCCAGCAAAAGCACCAGCATAAAGATGCCCCAGAACACGCCAAAGGCGGTCAGGAACGTGCGCAGCTTGTTTTTCTGCATCGTCCCAAGTATCTCCTGCCATTTGTCTAGGTCAAACATATTTTGGATTGCTGGTTGTTAATTATTGAATGCTGGTCGTCAGGCTTAGCTTTTAGCGGCTACCGCCTCTGCTGCGAGTATGGCTTCTTCTGCGCTATGGTCATTGTGCACGATCAGGCCGTCTTTGAGCCGAATCACACGATGCGTCTGGGCAGCAATGTCGTTTTCGTGCGTTACGATGACCACCGTCATCCCTTTGCTGTTTACATCTTTGAAGATGTCCATCACGTCGTAGGAAGTTTGTGTATCAAGAGCACCTGTCGGTTCGTCGGCCAGGATCAGTTTGGGCTGCGAAATAAGTGCTCTGGCAATAGCTACGCGTTGTTTCTGACCACCCGACATTTCGTTAGGGGAATGCTCCGCCCAGTCTTTCAGGCCTACCATGTCGAGGTACTCCAGTGCCAGTTTGTTGCGCTGTTTGCGTCCTACATTCTGGTAATAAAGTGGCAAGGCCACGTTCTCCATTGCGTTTTTGAAAGAGAGCAGATTGAAGGACTGGAACACAAAGCCTAGAAACTTATTGCGGTAATAAGCCGCCTTTGCAGCCGACAAGTTTCGGATAGGCGTGCCCGCCAAGGTATAGCTGCCGCTGTCGTAGTCATCGAGAATGCCGAGGATGTTGAGCAAAGTGGATTTGCCGGAGCCGGAAGAACCCATGATCGAGACCAGCTCCCCCTCTTCTATGTGCATGTCGATTCCTTTGAGCACATGCAGTTTGTTGTGCCCTACCGCATAGTATTTGTGTATATTTTCCAACTGTATCATAGGCGGCAGACGAAAATGGTGGCAAATAAATTACAAGTAATTGCTTTGCAAAGTGCTCTATATAGTGTTAAGTTTTCCAAAACTTATACCTACAGCGACATTATATCGATTGACAGGTATAGTTTATCTATCAACCAATTACAGTTCAGCAGGCAAGCTTTAGTCTCCTTTGCTCTTATTTAAGTTAAAACGAAACTCAATACACGACTATTTTGCCGTGCTCATCATAAAGATGAAAAAGACGGCTGGTAGGTTGCCTGAGCTATGGTAAATATTTTGCCGACCAAGCTCTCTTTGCGTAGAAGAGCTATGCGATATACGGATATACCTGCGCCTATCCTCTTCCATCCACTCAAGCATCACTTGGGTTATATCCGGGAGTTTATAAAGAAGCAGGCAACTGCGGAGGAGACAACACTTGTCGCTCAGCTCAAAACGATAGGTAGCTCACAGCTCGACCTGTACCTGGGTGAGTTATCGACTCAACAAATTGCTCACGAGACTATCCTATACCTGCAAAAGCACCAGATCCTGGAGCCAGAAGCTTTCCAGACTTACTTATCAAGTAGTGAGGCTGACTATAGGGTTATTACCTTGTCCGACGAAAGTAGTTGGGTATTGCGATGGGGAGTTGTAGAAGGAAGGCATGTGCACCTGCATCCAGCAAGGTATAGCCAGCACACGATCCGGGTTAAGGCCAACACCCTCAAGACAGCCATTGCAGTCAACATTGCGGCACTGGGTAATCAGCAGCCACCAGACCTTCAAATGATCAATCGGGTACGCCAGCAATGGCTCAACTTGCCTCCAGTGCCGCTATTCCTGCCTCAAAGCTTGCTGCACAACTTGTTGCTGTTGCTCAAGGCCCGCTAACAGATGTAAGAAACTTCTAGTTATTCACCAGATCCGCTCTTGATACTTTTCGGTTGTTGACTTGAGTGTACTTAAAGTCTTCCTCCCCATTAAACTCGGTTCTCTGAAAGTCCAGGTTGTTGCCTACCTTGGTGTACTTAAAGTTAGCCAAGCCTCTGAAGTTCGCTTGTCTGAAGTTGGCGTCCTGGCTGAACTTTGTGTACTTGAAGTTTGCTTCTCTTCTGAAAGTAGCACGGTCAAAGCTGGCAGTCTGCGGGAAATTGGTGTATTTAAAGTTAGCTTCTTCTTCAAACTTTACATTGCTGTAATCAGCAGATTTCGAAAACTTACTATACTTGAAGTTTGCCTCATGCCGGAAGCGGCTGCCTGCAAATGATACGTCTTCTTTGAATTTTGAGTACTTGAATGCACTGTACCCTTCAAATACACAGTTCTCAAAGCGCACGGCCTTATCGAAATTCGTATTGAACACCTCGTTTTTTCTGTTAAATAGCTTGATGTCCTGATTATCCGGGTTGTAGTAAGCCAGCACATCATCTTTGAAAGTACAGTCAACAAAGGTTAGTGGCACTTTCACGGTGCTCAGATATTCCCTTGTACTATATTTATCGTCAGCAGATTTCTTCTCAAGGCGCATGTTGTCCAGAGTCGTTAGATCCAGCACACCCACAATCACAGCATTCTTGTAAGTGACGGCTTCACCACGGTTTATCTTGTCAATGATTTCGGAAGCATTCACTCGGGTTTGTGCCCATGTTAGGAAAGGAATTGCTAACAGGAAGAGGAGCAAAAATGATTTTTTCATGGTTTTAAGGTATAAGTATTGAGTTGAACATCAGCTTATACCCCTTAGATGAAGCATATCCGGGAAAGGTTGCCTGGCTATTATTTTTTATTCATCCAGAAACTGCACAACAGTGCGAACCACAATCCAAAAAATCAGGAAAACAAACAGGAAGACCGCAGAAAAGGTAAGTGCTTTTTCCACAAGATTGGTACAGAGCAACTGACAGGTATAGCTCGCCACCAGGAAAGGCAGCAGAACACCGAGACCTATCATGATTCTTAATGCTTTGTCGAAGGATTGCTGCGGCTCATTCATAATTATATTTTTTTTCAATTTTTCATGTTTAAATATAACGAAAAATATTTAAATATAGTTATTCCAACTATATAGTAATAAAAAAGCAGCACCACCCTTCTCGGATGATGCTGCTTCTACAATTGATACGTAACTCTTCTTAAATGTGCAGGGCGCGGTTTTCAGTCGCTACCAGACAAGCCTCTTTAATGGCCTCCGTATAGGTTGGGTGCGCATGGCTCATGCGGGAGATATCCTCAGCCGAAGCACGGAACTCCATCGCTACAACTGCCTCTGCAATCAGGTCAGCGATACGCGGGCCGATCATATGCATACCCAAAATTTCGTCTGTTTCTTTGTCAGCCAGCACCTTCACGAAACCGTCAGTATCCATCGATGCCTTGGCACGACCAGACGCTTTGAACGGGAACGAACCGGTTTTATATGCACGGCCCTGCTCTTTCAATTGCTCTTCAGTGTAGCCTACGCCTGCCACTTCCGGCCAGGTATACACCACACCCGGTATCAGGTTGTAGTTGATGTGCGGCTTCTGTCCTACAATGGTCTCTGCCACAAACACGCCTTCTTCTTCAGCTTTGTGAGCCAGCATAGCGCCACGCACCACGTCACCGATCGCGTAGATGCCCGGCACGTTGGTTTCCAGGTGATCGTTCACGGCAATCATACCGCGCTCACCCATCTGCACACCAGCATTCTCCAGACCAAGTCCTTCGGTATATGGCTTGCGACCCACTGATACCAGCACGTAGTCACCATCAAACGTAACAGTTTCGCCTTTCGGGTTCTCAGCTGTCACAGTCACTGTTTCGCCTTCGTTGGTAGCGCCGGTTACTTTGTGGTTGAAGAAGAACTCGAAGCCGAGTGTTTTCTTCAGCACACGCTGCAGCTCTTTGCCCAGCGCACGGTCCATCGTCGGGATGATGGCGTCCATGTACTCAATCACCTGAACTTTCGTACCCAGGCGCGCATACACAGAGCCCAGCTCCAGTCCGATCACACCGCCACCGATCACAATCATTTTCTTCGGAACCTCCGTCAGCGACAAAGCTTCTGTAGACGTGATGATACGCTTTTTGTCGATTGGCAGGAATGGCAGCGCTGTCGGCTTAGAACCCGTCGCGATGATGGTTTTATCCGTCTCGATCTGCTGCTCCTGACCGTCTATACCTGCGATCTTGATGGTGTTCTTGTTCACGAATGAACCCAGACCATAGTACGTGTCGATCTTGTTCTTCTTCATCAGGAAGGCGATGCCGTCGTTATTCGACTTCACTACTTCGCCCTTCCGCTTGATCATCTGCTGGATGTTCACCTGCAGGTCATTCAGCTCGATGCCGTGCTCCTTAAAGGTATGCGCCGCATTGTGGTAATGCTCCGATGAATCAAGAAGTGCTTTAGAAGGTATACAGCCTACGTTGAGGCAAGTACCGCCCAGCACGTTATACTTCTCTATAATAGCGGTTTTAAGGCCCAACTGCGCGCAGCGTATAGCTGCCACATACCCGCCAGGACCAGAACCGATTACTGTAACGTCGTATTTCATCTTTCTATACTTTGAAGAGAGGTATACTCTCGTTTCTGTTTTTGATTTCTTTTAATATGCCGCGAGCGTCCTCGCTCGTGTCTATTATGGTTGGACCTCTGGTCCAGCAAGCTTATAACTTAGATACAGCCATATAGGCCAGAGGCCCCACTATATAAGTCACGAGCGAGGACGCTCGCGCCATACTGCAACTAAGTAACATAAAAAGGAGGAACAAACTTGTTCGCTTACCCCTCCTTCCTTATCTCAATAAATTAAACGCCTAACAGGAGTCTCATCGGATCCTCTAACAGTTCTTTCACGCGTACCAGGAAGCTAACTGACTCACGACCGTCAATGATACGGTGGTCATAAGAGAGGGCCAGGTACATCATCGGGCGAATCTCAACTTGTCCGTTCACGGCAACCGGGCGCTGCACGATGTTGTGCATACCTAAGATAGCCGACTGCGGTGCGTTGATGATTGGTGTAGACATCATAGAACCAAACACACCACCATTGGTGATCGTGAAGGTACCGCCTGTCATCTCCTCAATTGAAAGTTTCCCATCACGAGCCTTCTTAGCCAGACGAATCACTTCTTTCTCAATGCCATCCAACGTCAGCTGCTCTGCGTTACGGATAACCGGAACCACCAAGCCTTTCGGAGAAGAAACCGCAATGGAGATGTCGCAGAAATCGTTGAACACCATGTCATTGCCATCGATCATGGCGTTAACAGCTGGCCACTCTTGCAAGGCTACAGTACAGGCCTTCGTGAAGAAGGACATGAAACCTAAGCCTACCTCGTGCTTCTCTTTAAACTTGTCTTTGTATTTGGCGCGGATGTCCATGATCGGCTTCATGTCTACCTCGTTGAAGGTAGTTAGCATAGCCGTTTCGTTTTTCACCTGTACCAGACGACGGGCAACTGTCTTACGCAGCGAGCTCATTTTCTCGCGACGTTGGTTGCGATCGCCGGCAGCAGGAGCTTGAGCGGCAGTTTCCTGCTTGGCGGCTGGAGCGGCGGCTGGTTGCGCAGCTGATTTCTGAGCACCCATCGCGTCTTCTTTCGTGATGCGACCGTCACGGCCTGTGCCTTGTACATCGGCTGGATTGATGCCTTTCTCAGAAAGGATCTTACCGGCAGCTGGTGATGGTGTGCCTGAAGCGTAAGTCTGTGCGCCAGACGGAGCAGCGGCAGCTGGCTGCGAAGCCTGCTGTGCAGCCGGAGCGCTTGGCTGAGCGGCTGGTTTAGATGCACCTGCACCAGCACCTGCCACAATGCGGCAAAGCAGTCCACCGATCTCTACCGTGTCGCCTTGCTGCGCTACGATCTGTAAAGTACCTGCAGCCTCTGCTGGCAACTCAAACGTCGCTTTATCAGATTCCAGCTCTGCGATTACCTCGTCCATTTCTACGTGGTCACCTTCATTCTTCAACCAGCTGGCGATCGTTACTTCTGTGATCGACTCGCCTACAGTTGGCACGCGCATTTCTACTGTTTCGCCAGTGCCTTGTGCAGCGGCAGGAGCTGACTCCTGTGCAGCCGGGGCAGCGGTTTCTTCTTTGGCGGCCGGGGCAGCTGGTGCGCTACCGGCCTCGCCGTTTTGCTCGATGCGGCAGATGGTGGCGCCCACATCAATGGTATCACCTTCCTGCGCAACGATGCGTAAAATGCCTGCGGCTTCTGCGGGCAGTTCGAAGGTGGCTTTGTCAGATTCCAGCTCAGCAATCACCTCATCCATCTCCACACGGTCGCCGTCTTTCTTTAGCCACTGGGCTATGGTTACCTCGGTGATCGACTCACCTACAGCAGGCACTTTAACTTCTAAGCTCATATTTTTTTGATCAATTATGAATTACGAATTAAGAATTACGAGTGAATAATGATTAATGACGAATTATTAATGTTTAGTTATGCAGGAATAATGAGTAGTGAATAATGACGAAATAGTGTTGGGTGATGACGAAGAAATAACTCTTGTTAGTCAATACCGAATCAAACATCATTTACTACCCATTAGCGATTACTCCTCATCCCCTATTCATTAATCATTCGTCATTATTTAATACTCATTATTAATTAGATCGCGAACGCGCGTTCAACCAGTTCCTGTTGCTCTTTGCCGTGGATCTTGTTGTAACCGGTTGCAGGCGATGCACTTGGCTTACGTGCCACAACATCCTCAATGCCATTGCGCATGATGCGCAGGATATACATCCAGCCACCCATGTTCTCCGGCTCTTCCTGTACCCAGTATACTTTCGCGTTCTTATACTTTTTCAGTTCAGCTTCCAACTGCACTTTCGGGAACGGCGCCAGCTGCTCCATACGGATCAGGGCCACATCTTTGCGCTTGTTCTTCTGCTGCTCTTCCAACAGGTCGAAGTACACCTTGCCAGTGCACAGCAATACTTTCTTCACTGACTTAGCTGATGCATAGTTGTCACCGATCACTTCTCTGAAACCACCTTTGGTGAATTCCTCTACCGGAGAAACCACGTTCGGGTGACGCAGCAGCGACTTAGGCGCCATGTTGATGGCCGGCTTGCGGAATGGAAGGGCCAACTGGCGACGCAGGAAGTGGAAGAAGTTAGCTGGTGTTGTGATGTTGGTCACGAACATGTTGTTCTCAGCTGCCAGCTGCAGGAAGCGCTCAGGACGGGCATTGGAGTGCTCCGGTCCCTGACCTTCGTAGCCATGCGGCAACAGCATCACCACGCCGTTCATACGCTGCCACTTAGACTCTGTAGCCGCAATAAACTGGTCGATCATAACCTGCGCACCGTTAGCGAAGTCACCAAACTGTGCTTCCCAGATTACAAGTGCATTCGGGTTGGCCATGGCATAGCCAAACTCAAAACCCAGTACGCCATACTCTGACAGCAGAGAGTTATATATCTCCAGTTTAACCTGGTCTTCCTGGATGTAGTTCAGGTTAGAGTAAGGAGCACTTGTGTTGGCGTCGCGCAATACCGCATGACGGTGCGAGAACGTTCCGCGCTGCACATCCTGCCCGCTTAAGCGCACTACTCTGCCCTCAGCCAGGATAGAACCATAAGCCAGCAACTCGGCTGCTGCCCAGTTCAGCTGACGGGTCTCGAAGAACATTTCCTTACGCTCTTTCAACAGCTTCTCAATCTGCTTGAGCGGCTTAAAGCCCTGCGGCACGTTTGAAAGTGCTGTACCCACTTTCTGGATCACTTCCTCTGATATACCTGTTTCAGGCGATTGATTGAAATCTTCCGGCTTGGAACGGCGCAGTTCTTTCCACTCTTTTTCCAGTGTCTGGTAATTATATGGAAGCGGCTTCTGCTTCACCATGTCCAGACGGTCCTGCAGCATCTGACGGAACTCCTTGTCCATTGTCTTTGCCAGTTCTGCATTAATATCTCCTTTGCTGATTAACTCTTTGTTGTATACCTCACGTGGGTTCGGGTGCTTAGAGATCAGGTTATAAAGGTGCGGCTGTGTGAACTTCGGTTCGTCAGCTTCATTGTGGCCATGACGACGGTAGCACACCATGTCAATGAAGATGTCGTTACCAAACTTCTGACGGTACTCTGTAGCCAGACGCACAGCGAAAACCACTGCCTCCGGATCGTCGCCGTTCACGTGCAGCACTGGTGCGTCGATGATCTTGGCCACATCCGTGCAGTAGATAGAAGAACGGGCATCTTCGAAGTCAGTCGTAAATCCAACCTGGTTGTTGATCACAAAGTGGATTGTACCGCCAGTCTGATACCCTGACAGCTTTGCCATCTGCGTTACTTCGTACACGATGCCCTGTCCGGCTACGGCTGCGTCACCATGGATCAGGATCGGCACGATCTGCTTCGGATCGCGGTCGTACATGCAGTCAATCTTAGCACGGACAAAGCCCTCTACCACCGGGTTCACCGCCTCTAGGTGCGATGGGTTTGGTGCCAGTTTCAGGTTCACTTTGTTGCCAGATGGGGTATCCACTTCAGAAGAGAAGCCCATGTGGTATTTCACGTCACCGTCACCCATGGTCAGGTCTGGCGTAGCCGTACCCTCAAACTCAGAGAAAATCTGCTCGTAAGTTTTGCCCATGATATTGGCCAGCACGTTCAGGCGGCCACGGTGCGCCATACCGATCACCACTTCCTTCGCGCCTAGCTCAGAAGCTTTGTCGATGATAGCATCCAGTGCAGGTATAGTCGTTTCGCCACCTTCCAGTGAGAAACGCTTCTGACCCAAGAATTTGGTGTGCAGGAAGTTTTCAAATACAACTGCTTCGTTCAGTTTAGAAAGAATGCGTTTCTTGTATTCTATACCTGGATTGAAGTTCAGGGACTCGTTCTCAATCTTGTTTTGCAACCAAGACAGTACCTCCGGATCACGGATGTACATGTACTCGTAGCCGATCGGGCCTTCATAGATTTTCTGAACTGCTGCTACTATATCGCGCAGCTTGGCAGGTCCGATACCAACAATTTCACCTACCTGAAAAACTGTATCCAGGTCAGCCTCTGATAAACCAAAGTCTTTCAGGTCGAGCAAGGCTTTACGGTCTTTTCGCTCGCGTACCGGGTTGGTCTTAGAGCGCAAGTGCCCGCGGCTGCGATAAGCGTATATAAAGTTGCGTACTGCTACTTCTTTGTCGGATTCACCTGCTGCGGTGGCTTTGGCAGGGGCGGCAGCCGGAGCTTCCGCTGTTTCGTGGCCATTCTCAGTGTAAGTAGTTGAGAATTCATAGCCTTCGAAGAATTTGCGCCATCCAAAATCAACTGATTCAGGATCCTGCTGATAAGCTTTGTACAGCTCATCAATGTAGGCTCCGTGCGCATTGGCGATATAGGTATATTTATCCATAACTAATGTTTACGGCTGTGTGTAAAGGCAAAGTTAAGAGTATTTATAAGAATTCAAACTTTATACATTCGCATAAGCAAATACGTCTGTTTATCAACATCATACTATCATATATACTATTTATATATAGTGTTGAATAATAAAGAGACTCATCATGTGACCAGTCAAATCTCTGTGTCCAATGTAGGCTACTTTTTGTTTTTAATGCATCCTAGCTTTATCCGGCACTTTCAACAGCAGCTGTTTGTTAAAAACTATCATAACAGCCTTTCAAAATTGGCCGCCAGAAAAAAAGTCAAAAAGTATAGCCAGAAACCTGTCCCGCTCACTGCCCGCGAGAAAGTGAGCAAATACATGCGCGGAAACAAAAGCCGTGATACGCAACCAGAGCTTCTGTTGCGTCGTGCCCTGTGGCAGAACGGCCTCCGTGGTTACCGGGTCCATTGGCGCAAAGCCCCAGGCAAGCCTGACATCTGCTATCCATCCCGCCGGTTAGCAATTTTTGTACATGGCTGCTTCTGGCATCGCTGCCCTTATTGCCAACCTGCATTTCCAAAGTCAAACCTACGGTTTTGGGAAGAAAAGTTTATCAATAATCAGATGCGAGACGAACGCTACAGAACGCTGTACCGGGAAGCCGGCTGGCAACGGGTGGTGGTGTGGGAGTGCCAACTGTATCAGGACCTCGCATCCTGCCTCAGTCTGATCAAGGCACTGCACCGCGGTGTTCCTGCCAGCTGGGAAATAGCCGCCTGATCGAAATCCGGCCATTCGCAACCAACGGTATGAATAAAAGTATTATCTTCAGTACTTTAACATACCTACAAAACCCTATGAAAAAAGATATGATCGGCCTGGCTTTGCTTAGCCTGGTAGCTTTTGGTTGCAACGAAAATGCCAGGGAAGTAGCAGACAGCGATGGTGAGCGCACTGCTGTTGCCGGTGATACGACCGGTTTGCTTGCTGCCCAACAGAGCATTAACGCAAATGACCTCCTGCAGCACATCCGCGTGCTCGCTTCTGATGAGTTTGAGGGCCGCAGCCCCGGCACTCCCGGCGAAGACTCTACTGTCAACTACCTTACCCGTGAGTTTCAGAAGCTTGGCTTGCAGCCCGGCAATCCGGACGGCACTTTCGTGCAGAATGTTCCCATGTTTGGCTTCACCGCACAGCCTCAGGCAAACTTTACAGCAGGCGGCAGAACTATTAACCTTTCCTTTCCGGATGATTACGTAGCTGTGTCGCGCCGCTTTGTTCGGGATGTGAATGTGAACAACTCTGATTTAGTATTTGTGGGCTACGGCATTGTGGCGCCTGAGTATGGCTGGGATGATTATAAAGGTGTGGACGTAAAAGGCAAGACCATTGTCATGCTCATCAACGACCCGCCAATACCAAATCCTGATAACCCTGAGCAGTTGGATAGCACCATGTTTGGCGGCAAGGGCATGACCTACTATGGTCGCTGGACCTATAAATATGAGATAGCTGCTGAGAAGGGCGCTGCCGCTGCTATCATCATCCACGAGACCGGCCCTGCAGGCTACCCTTACGAAGTGGTATCAGGAAGCTGGAGTCGCGAGAACTTTGATATCAGCAACGCAGGCAAGAATATGGACCGCCTTTCTGTCGAATCCTGGATAACAGAAGAAAAGGCCCGTGAGCTCTTTACAGCTTCTGGTAATAGCTTTGAAAAACTAAAGAACGCTGCCGCCCAAAAAGGCTTCAAACCTGTTCCACTGAATGCCAAAGCAAACTTCAACATTAAGAACCAGCTGCGGGAAGTAGAGTCACGCAATGTGATTGCCAAGTTGGAAGGATCTGATCCGGACCTTAAGGATGAGTACGTAGTTTACACGGCACACTGGGACCACCTGGGCAAGGACGAGAAGCTGCAAGGTGATCAGATTTATAATGGCGCCATGGACAATGCCAGCGGTACAGCGGGCCTGATCGAGCTGGCCAAGGCATTTACCCAATTACCCGAAAAGCCTAAACGTTCTATCCTGTTTCTGGCTGTGACTGCTGAAGAGAAAGGTTTGCTGGGTTCTAAATACTATGCGTCCAATCCGCTCTACCCACTAAACAAAACACTGGCCAACATTAACATGGATGTGCTCAACCCTTATCACCCCACGGAGGATGTGATCGTAATCGGGTATGGCAACTCTGACCTGGAAGATATACTGGCTGAAGAGGCCCGTACGCAAAACCGTCGTATCGTGCCGGAGGCATCTCCTGAGAAAGGCTCATTTTATCGTTCTGATCACTTCGAGTTCGCCAAGCAGGGCGTACCCGCGCTATACGCCAAATCAGGTATAGTCGCCCGCGATCAGCCTGCTGACTTCATAACCAAAAGACAGGAACAGTATACAGCTGAGCACTATCATAAGGTGGGCGACGAGGTATATGACGACTGGAACCTGGACGGTGCTGTAGAAGATCTGCAACTTTACTTCCGGGTAGGCTATCGTGTGGCAAACGGTACTTCCTATCCAGCATGGCGCGAAAAGTCTGAGTTCAGAGCAAAGCGAGAGAAGTCCTTAGCTGAAGTGCAATAACTGAATTCCACTAGCCTGAAGGAGCCTTGCTGTAAATTCAGCAGGGCTCCTTTTTTAATGGCCTATATTAAGGCTAAGTACTCTTTCCTTCATCAGCCCACCCATACCTTTACATAAATAAAATCTTATTTTATAAAGAACCCACTATAATAGACCTGAAGCTATGCTTCTTCAAATGCCCTCCACTCACCCTTTTAAAATGTTGTTTTGCAGCCAAATACAATGCATTCACAGGGATTACTATAAAAAAAAATAATCTTAGGGGTTACCTTTCCGTATAAACCGAATAAATAAGTACAAATTTACTTGTTTAACAAAATTTGAAAATCATGAAAAAGACAATAAAATTTGCATTTGCTGCATTCGCTTTCTTTGCTTTCACAGCTTGTGGTTCAGAAAACAACACAGCTACTGAAACTGACCGTATTGATGAGGTAGAAACCTCTGACATGGATATCGATGCAGACATGGACATGGAAGCCGATACTACTACGGTTATGGATACAACTGTAAATGACGGCGTAGCAGACGAAATTCCAGAAGAAAGACCTATTCAATAATCTACATAAATTTACGAAATGAAAAGCCCCCTTTCAGCGTGCTGAAAGGGGGCTTTTTTATACCTCGCTCACTGAAGAAAAATAGCATTAGACGTATGGATATGGCTTAATACTTGTTTAAATTTAGCCAATGGAAAAATTATCTTTAGAAGAAGACGGTGTGGCAATTGAGTTGGTAGCCTCTGATGCGGACCTGCATCAGGCTATACACCAATTAGAGCAGTGTGGCGAACTAGCCGTTGACCTTGAGTTTGATCAGAACCGCTTTACCTATGGCTTTAACCTTTGCCTGATCCAGATTGCTGACGGCAAAGGAAACTGCTTTATAATAGACCCTTTTTACATTGATGATCTGACGCCATTTTTCCAGCTAATGGAAAATCAGGCCATCACGAAAATCATCCATCACTCTAACAACGACATCCTACTACTTGACAAAATGGGATGCTCCGTTAAAGGTATAGTTGACACCGATGTTGCTGCCAAGATCCTAAACTATGAGCGCTCTTCATTGGCTACTGTGCTTAAGGAGGAGTTTGGTAAAGAGATCGATAAGTCACAGCAGTCTAGTAACTGGAATAAGCGACCTCTTACTGAAGACCAACTTCGCTATGCGGCTATTGATGTGATATACCTGCATAAAATAAAAGCCAAGCTACTTCAGGAAATTGAGAAACTGGACCGCATGCACTGGCTTGAAGAAGAGAACCATCTCTTGGAGCAGCTTAAGTATACTGAGTCAGAAAATCCACACTTACGTCTGAAGCACTCATACCGCCTTAACTATTACCAACAGTATCTCTTGAAGGGTCTCTATACCTTTCGGGAGAACATGGCCCGACAGTTTAACAAACCTGCCCATTTCGTTATCCCGAATGATGCACTTGTCGAATTAGCCAACAACCCGAACGCCGACCTACACGAATGGCTTAACCATACGAGAGGTATACACGGGAACCTGAAGAAGCCAAAGAACGAGCGCATGCTACAGGACGCATTGCAGGATGCTAAGGACGCAGCCAAGGCCAACCATATCAGCCATGATTATCCTGAGCATCGCTTCCAAAGGCCGCTGCGTACTCCTGAAACAGAACGTCGCAAAGAATTAATGACTGCGGTGCAGAAAGAAATTATTGCCAGGTATGGGGAGTATTCTTCCAAACTGATCATTAACCAAAGCCTGATTACGGACTATAGCCAGAATGGAAAGTTGCGTTGCACGAAGAAATATGCAAGCAACATCGTACTGGAGGTGGCACAGGATCTAGGTATAGAAATACATATCTCTACTGCTCCTCAGCAGACAGGGAGTAAATAAATTCGCTTTAAAGAACACATCATATAGCATGGACAAAGTAAGGATAGAACACGACTTTCTGGGAGAAAAAGAAATCCCGCATGAGGTCTACTATGGAATTCAAACAACACGCGCACTCGAGAACTTTCATATAACAGGGACACCCATCTCAAAAGAGCCGCTCTTTATAAAGGCCTTTGCTTATGTAAAAAAAGCAGCCGCTCTGGCCAACCATAAGTGTGGCGTGTTGAGCAAAGAGGTAACCGATGCTATTGTTTATGCCAGTGACAAACTCATTGCCGGTGAGTACCTGGATCAATTTGTCACTGACATGATTCAAGGGGGTGCTGGTACTTCCGTGAACATGAACGTGAATGAAGTGATTGCCAACATTGGCTTGGAGCACATGGGACATACAAAGGGCATGTATAACTATCTACATCCTAATAACCATGTGAATTGTTCGCAATCTACCAACGATGCCTATCCTACTGCTTTCAGACTGGCCCTTTATTGGAAGATACAGGCCTTTATAGAGAGCCTCGAGGCTTTACAGCAATCATTTGGACGTAAAGCTGATGAGTTTAAAGAAGTTCTGAAAATGGGGCGCACCCAATTGCAGGATGCTGTGCCTATGACTTTGGGAGCCGAATTCCACGGTTTCTCTACCACGATTCGGGAAGACATCCAGCGCCTTCATGAAGTAAAGATGCTGATCTGTGAAATAAACATGGGTGCTACGGCAATCGGTACTTCTATCAACGCACCACAGGGTTATCCACAAATGGTAACGGATATACTGCAGGAGATTTCGGGTGTACCTGTTGTACTTGCCGAGGACCTGATCGAAGCCACATGTGATACGGGAGCCTATGTGCAGGTATCTGGTGTCATGAAGCGCTGCGCCATCAAAGTGTCTAAGATTTGCAACGACTTGCGCTTGTTATCATCCGGCCCACGGGCAGGTTTAAATGAGATTAATCTTCCGCGCATGCAACCGGGATCCTCTATCATGCCTGGTAAAGTAAACCCTGTAATACCAGAAGTAGTCAATCAAACGGCCTATTACGTTATAGGGGCAGACATGACGGTGACTATGGCTGCAGAGGCTGGTCAATTACAGCTCAATGTAATGGAACCTGTTATAGCGTACAGTTTATTTAATTCCCTGACTTTCCTGGAGAATGCATGCTATACCTTACAAAGCAAATGTGTTGATGGCATTACGGCTAACGAAGAGATATGCCGCAACATGGTAATGAACAGCATCGGTATCGTCACATCGCTCAACCCGATACTTGGATACGAGGAGTCTGCCTCAATCGCTAAGGAAGCATTAGCAACCGGCAAGTCTATTCATGAGATTACAGTGCTAGAGCGTAAACTGATTACCCAGGCTAAATGGGATGAGATTTTCTCTATGGAGAACCTGATCAACCCGAAGTTCATCAACATATAGTTTTAAGGTACCCAATAAAAAAGCGGCTGCATTTAATCAAATGCAGCCGCTTTTTTATTGCTAGTATTGTAGTAACGAAAATAATAAGAGATAAAGCTTCTAATAGCTTTTAACATCACATAACTAAGCACTGCAATCAGATTAAGTCATACCTATATAGTATGTAGGTAAGCATTACAACAATGTTTATTACCTACCATCCCTTCATTCATGCCCTTATTGATTAGCGCAAGTCCTCTTTATTATCGCCATGGACTGAGTTGATTGGCGGTCCAGCTCCCCCCTTTCATGTGAGTGCTTCAAACGGGGACAGCCCCTGACTCTTTTCAGAATCAGGGGCTGTCTGTTGTTGGGGTTGGCGGCCACCTACTCTCCCGGGTGTGACCCCAGTACCAT
>NZ_JADPMP010000015.1 GCF_015686655.1 Pontibacter sp. FD36
TTACTTATTAATTCTTACTTATTAATTCTTACTTATTAATTCTTACTTATTAATTCTTACTTATTAATTCTTACTTATTAATTCTTACTTATTAAATAATAAATATTATTTAAACTTCTTGAACCTTGCAGCAGCAATCCGAAGAAAAGAGCGAAGCGCCTTGACCAATTCTTTTTCTATGATACTAAACTCTATCATGTGTCTGTTAAAATCGGCAAGAAACTGCATGTTTATCATATTGTTTGCCTTCAGGTAATTGACATACCTGGCTACCTGATTGATATTGTTACCAACCCTGCTGATCTCTGGGCCGAGCCTATCCAACACCGCGATTAACTCTTTAGGATTAGCAATAAAATCGTCAGGCTGCGCCAGCGCCTTCTTCCGCAGGTAAACAGACAATGATTCATGCCCTGCAGCCGTCATCTCAGCCTCCAGTCGCCTGTATTCGCTATCGGAAAAGGTCAGCTTTACTTGTCTGGCTCTCTTTAATTCAGGCGATAGTTTTGGACGCCCTCCCTTTGCTTTCTTAACATCTTCCATACATTCTTTGCTCAATAAAAGACACGAGTTGCGAGTGGATTTCCCCTTGCTGATAGCTACGCTGAAAGCAAGGCAAGAGGTTTTGAGGGACTCAAAACACATCTTGCAATACAAAGCCCACCATATACCAAAAGAAAGAATTCTAGGCAAATAATACAAGGAGAAGGGGCTAGGAAGGGTTAGGATTCCAAAGATGGAGCATTGGGTAAGCTGGAAAACAGGGGAGCATGGATCATAACTACTCACTACAAGAAAAAGCTCCAGGTGCTAAATCCAGCGGCAAAATACTTATTAAGTATAAGATATTATTTAACAGTTAATAATCAATAATTATCAACATAACATCTAATAGATATTAAATAATAATTATTATTTACGGCTAGAAATATTTGTCAGTCAAAGGCAAGCAGCTTAATAGCCAAAGTTGATGGTTTAAGACGAAAAGCAGAAAGAGTCAGAAAAGGGTAGACAGGTCAATAGGGGAGAGGTAAGGTTCCAGAAGCCTTCGGCTCTTAAAAGCCCGCACATGGCAAATACTACTATCGCTATCACATGAACTAATCCAAACCTCTGCAAAAAAATCACCCATGTAGTAGAGGCATACCCGATACTCTCCATCAAGGCGGTTTGAAAGAAACTGCCCCTCATCCCATACCACCTGTGCCCTGTCATTAAGTGAAAGAATACTATTGAACTCATACAGGTTCATAGGAGAACAAGCTAGAAGTTGATTAATAGAATAGTAGGCAATGTAAAGCTTAGCATCTTGTGCCTTGTGAAGCCATCATTTAGTTATCCTTCAGCAGGTACCGATTTCTTGATCGTTTCGTGAAGTAAGGCAAAGAGCTTGATCGCATCGACATCCAGGAGTACCGCCAGGTCCAGCAATTCGCTTACACGAAAGGAGCGGGGATCGTCAATCTTGTTTCGAAGTCGCTGGTTGTTTATACCTAGTGCTTTGGCCACGGGAGTATACGGTACGATATCAAACAGTTCAGTAAGTGAAGTTAGCTGTTGCTCTTCAAGCATACGCTTGCCTAGTTCAAACTTAGGGCTCTTATCTTCTATCTGCATTATCCTGTAATTAACGAATCCTGATGACTTATCTTAAGCCAAATTTTTAAGAACTGATACTTACAAATATATACGCAACATATACAAATTGATACTAAAAGTATTCGACAAGTTTGCTTTTTATTCTATTTCGACCTGTCACTTAGCAGCAATCAAGAAGGTAGAAGTAGGAGGGAGGAAGATTGAGCTTCACCAAGCCATGGGGACTTTGAGAAAGCCGCTGCCGTGTCCATCAAGCCTTTGATAAGATAGGAGCATTGGCCCACAGAAAAATAAACTTATTTGGATAAACTAGAGGTACAGATCTCATAAGATGCTTTTTGCTCAATAAAAATGGTTGCGCGCTATGTCATATAGCTTACATCTGACGCCATGGTAGGGTAACTGAAAAGAAAGCTTTTCAGGTCTCTTGCCTTCATTCCTGCTTTCATAGCCAAGGCATAAATATTGATCGTCTCCTCCGCAAGCGGACCCACCAGATGCGCACCAAGTATACTTCCGTCAGTCTTACTAACCAGTAACTTATAGAAGTAGGCATTGGCGCGATGCCTTCTGCCGTTAAACCACTGCGTTGCGTCATGGGTGTTCACCTGGTAGTTTAGCCCTTGCTCTTGCGCCTGGCTTTCGGTAAGTCCCACAGAGGCCAGTGACGGAATGGTAAAGACCACCGTAGGAATCTCCGGGTAGTTTACTTTCTTGCTGTTGCCCTTAATGATGTTCGTTGCCAGAAAGTGCCCCTCGTAGACAGCTACCGGCGTTAAGGGCAAGCCTTGTGTGTCGGCCACGTCTCCAGCCGCGTATACGCGGTGGTTAGACGTGCTTTGTAAGTACCCGTTCACCTCAATGCCCTTCCTGCCGTGCACCACATTACCCTTCTCCAGGTTCAGCTGCCCCACCTCCGGCACACGTCCAATGGCACTTACCACCAGCCCTGTTACAAGCGTTCCCCTGCCTGCCTCGCCTTCCAGGCTGACTTCATACCCACTGCCATGCTGCGTGATGCGCTTTGCCTGGCAGTTAAGCCTAATGTCAATGCCTGCCTCTTTGGACACACGCACCAGCTCGTCCACCATGTCCTGCTCGAAGTGCTTCAGGGGGCGTGGGCCGTGCTCTATGATGGTGACGCTGGCCCCAGCGCGTGCGACAAGGTGGGCAAACTCGAAAGAGATGTAGCCGCCCCCCAAAAAGGTGATGTGCTTTGGCAGTTGTGAAAGGTTGAAGAAATCGTCGCTGGTGATGGCATGCACTGCTCCCGGCATGTCCAGCTCCTTGGGGCGTGCCCCGGAAACCACCACTATCTTTTCAGCGGTAATCTCCTCCTGGCCCACCTGCAAAGTGGACTCATTCAGAAAAGAGACAGGAACATGGTACGTGTCTATGCCTGCTTTCTCAAAACCCTTCTCCATGTTCTCCGGCACAGGGTCTGTGAAAGTGTCCTTGAAGGCCATCAGCTCGCCCCAGTCTATTTTAACCTCTCCGGAGAGGCCTTTGCCCAGATGCCGCTGCACCTGCTCCTGCAGGCTGGCACCGTCAATGAGGACTTTTTTAGGGTCACAACCCCGCAGGGCGCAGGTTCCTCCATAAGAACGGAAGTCGGAGATGGCGGTCTTCAGCCCTGCTTTCGCGCACTTTTTGGCCACAGCGGCACCGGCCATCCCGGCACCGATCACAAACACATCGTATTGCATAGCAAGTTCGTATCGTTAAGACTAAGTTGTATTTAAGTATTTGCTTAAGTACTTTTATGGTTGTAATTTTGTTGTATAAATATTTGAAATGAGAGAAGACAAAACATGTATCCGGGTATATGCCGATGAGCACCGGCTGAAGCTGTGCGCTGAGAAGCTGGATTCTGCAGAGACCATGATTCAGACGCTGAGCCAGGTGCTGAGCCTGGCCGGCAGCGAGACGAGGCTGAGGATCCTCTACCTGCTGGAGGAGGAGGGGGAGCTGTGCGTGTGCGACCTAAGCGACGTGCTGCAGATGACCATGCCCGCCGTATCGCAGCAGCTGCGCAAGCTTAAGGACGGTGGCATCATCCAGAGCAAAAAAGTGGGGCAAACGATTTTTTACTCCCTGAAGCAGGAACACGTGGAAATCATAAAGCCCCTTTTCAAGCATATTAGCGGTAAGTTAGAACAAGCATAATCCCTATCATGAGAACATCCCCGACAAGACTATTAGGAACCGGCCTGCTGGCGGCCCTTCTTGCATCGCTCTGCTGCATCGCTCCTTTGCTGGCCCTGATAGGCGGCGTCACCGGTGCCGTCTCCGCCTTCGGGTGGGTGGAGCCTTTCAGGCCTTACCTGGCAGGCATCACCGTGGCTGTGCTGGCTTTGGCTTGGTACCAGCGGCTAAAGGCAGGAAAATCAGCTGCTGCCTGTGCATGTGAGGGGGAGGCGAACCCTACTTTTTGGAAATCAAACAAATTCCTGCTGACCGTAAGCTGCGTGGCACTGCTCCTGCTGGCCTTCCCGGAGTATGCGGGAGCCTTCTACAGGCAACAACCCGTTGCCAAAGCTGCCAGCGTGCAGGCGGACTTCACACAGTCGGTAAAGCTGCAGGTGAAGGGCATGACCTGTGCGGGCTGTGAGGCGCATGTGAACCAGGAAATAGGTAAGCTGGCAGGTGTCTTCAGCGTGAGCACCTCCTACGAGAAAGGCAATGCCATTATCAAATATGACAGCACAAAAGTAGAACCTATGCAGATCCTGCAGGCGGCCAGGAAAACAGGCTACACGGTGGCCATAGAGAATAAGAAGCCATGATGAACAAGACGAAGACAGCCTCCGTGCTCACCTGCCCGGAGTGCGGGCACAGGAAAGAGGAGCAGATGCCAACGGATGCCTGCCAGTATTTCTATGAGTGCGAACAATGCCATACAGTACTGAAGCCCAAGCTAGGAGACTGCTGCGTATACTGCTCTTATGGCACCGTAGCATGCCCGCCCATCCAGCAGAAGAAGAGCTGCTGCTGACCTTTGTAGGGGATCGATACTCTGCCGTTATGTCAAATATAGATAATTTCTAAGAAACACTTAATAAAGGTGGCAAAATTAAATAATTAGCCTCGCTATTACTAAAATTCACATAAAGCCTACACCCCAAAAGTCAGCCCGCCGAAGGCGGGTCGCCATGACTGAATTTCGACTTCCAAATTTTAGCAGCCAACCCTCAGTATTAAAAATGAAAGATCTTGCCTGATGACCAGACAAGATCTTTCAAAAGGCTATGCTGCCATAGTTGTTGGTTCTACCGCCAGGTTACTTTCTGCCTGTAGATTTAAGATATAGCTGGCCGCTTTAAAAGCCTTTGTGCTTGCATAGATGATCATGGTCTTATCATCCTTAAATTTCTTCGCCCATCCCTGCAGGTAAGCCACTGAGTTTTCAAAAACCTCCGCTTTGATACCTGTAAAGGCGTTGAGGAAACTTGCTCCCATCTCGGCTATCAGTTCCTCCTTAGAGTAATTTATGTCGCCAAACCGGGCCGCCTTCTCTATGTCAGCAAAACGGTTAAGCCTGGTTTGATGGCCTGTAGAATGAATCAGTTCGTGAAACAGGGTCGCATGATAAGCTTGGGAGGAAACAAAGCTGCTCAGCTCCGGCATCTGTACCGTATCATTAAAAGGCGCATAGTAGGCCTGGGATCCTCCGTGCAAAACGTTCGGGCGTGGCATAGGGTATTGATCCACCACCTCCTGACAAGCCTCTATTACCTGCAGTTCGGTGCGTTCATGGACAGAAGGTAGGGTAAACTCTATTCCTTCCACTTGATCAATATTAAATACCGTCCAAATAAAGGGGACAAACCTTCTCTGATAAACCTCCTGTGTCTCTCCTGTAGTGCCTTTCCCCTCCCTTGTAACACTTTTGTCATAAACTTTCCAGTAGATGATCTGTGTTCCTTTCTCTCCCTTCTTAACATGCCCGCCCAGCTCTTTAGCCTGTTTATAGGTAAGAAAATAGGGCGTCCTAAAGCTTTTCTTATCAGTCAGGTAGTTCAGAAAGAAAGCATTGAAGCCTTCATAATAGCGGCCAGATACATAGTTTTTAGGCAATCCGTAAGATGTCCAGGGCTTTTTCCAGAATACTTGGCCTTGCTCTAACTGCTCGATAACCTCATTTGTTACCTGATCTGCCAGTTGAATGAATTTTTGATACGCGTTCATAACTTTTAGCTTTAGAAGGTTAAACAAAACTCATACTAATATATACGTTTAGTATATAATTAGTTACATTTTGTATGTATTAATTATCCAAAAAAAAGTTTTTATTTCCCCTTCTGTTAGCGCTAAATTGTTTGTGTGCTATTGTAGAACAGGCATTACTACAGAAAGGAAAAAGGAAAACCCGCCGCCAGGCGGGCCGCTACGGTTGGTTTAACAGCCGAGATTTGAAGGAGTGAGGGACTTTTATAAAAGTCCCTCGTCTGCAAAAGAATAATAGCCCTCATTGGTAAGGATGATGTGATCCAGAACAGCAATATCAAGTAAGTTACCGCCCTCCTTCACCTTTTTAGTAAGGCTGATATCTGCACTGCTGGGCTTTAAGTTGCCCGATGGGTGATTATGGGCTAAAACGATCCCACTGGCATTGGCTTTGAGCGCTGCGACAAAGATAAGTTTCGGATCTGCCACCGTACCAGCCACGCCACCGGTAGAAACTTCAAATATTCCCAGCACTTTGTTTGCTCTGCTTAATAACATAACCTTAAATTGCTCGCGGAACTGTATGCTGCCCTCATCCCACAGCTGTAGGAAGAAAGTGTAACTGTCTTTAGAACTCGTAATCTGCGGGCGCTTGGAGGGCTTCACCTGGGGATGGTAGCTGAGCTTTACCTCTGCAATCTGGCTGACGGTTGTTGAAGTCTGTTCCATACACACAAAATTTATAGGCGTTGATATAAAAGATATATTAATATATACGTTATGTATGTAAAAAGTTACATTATGTATGTATATTTTTTATGCTTTTATCTCATTTTCCTGGCCCTGTGTAAGAATCTTTAGGCTTTATAGCTAGTTATTAAAGCACTGGACATATTTTAGCTGTTTTTGTGAAGAAGTTGTGTAATTTTCGCAGAGCAAGTCTCTTTCTCTTCCCTTTTGTTAAATCTTTATTGTTCACGAACCCCTCCGACATTTCAAATTACTATTTATAAGGAAGTATATAGAAGTATATATATTTAGTGGCAATACTTGAACGGCTGTACGGAATAGAGCCAATGGGCTGCATTGTGGGTGTGGCAATACTTGAATGACCCATTGCTACTGAGGCAATACTTGAACAGCTTTAGAGAAGCGTGGCAATACTTGAACGGCTTGAGACAATACTTGAGCAGGTAAAACAGCTATTATTGAGGGAAATAGCCAATTTGTGGCGATACTTGAACGACTTGAGACAATACTTGAATGGATTGTGGAAATACTTGAACGGTTCCGGCTACTGAGGCAATACTTGAACGGCTCTGAAAGAGTGTGGCAATACTTGAACAGTAGATATTCCCTTGGCTTAAGAAGGCATCCATAAGGTAAAAGATCGATTCGATACATTAGACCCGCCGCTTCATATGGCTTGCAGTAACGCAACCTGTCAAGAGCCCTTCAGAAAGTACGCCTGTGGCATGCTGGAGACATTCGCCAGGAATTTCTATCATTATTCAAGTGCCTTCGTTAAGTCTCTGGACAGTAGAGACAAATCGTTCCTGCGCATAATGCCGATTCTCTCCACATTGCACGTTATAGAAGAATTGACTGCCCAGCTTGTCATACACTACTTCGATAACACTGCCTCTTTGGTCACCTAATCCCGTGAGCGTACCGCTTACTTCTACATCTTCTCCAAGTCTGTATTTTGCAAAAGTCATATCTCATCCATATATTAGATTGGTTCTTTGTGTCTCGCATGCGTGGCAATACTTGAATAATAGGCTGAAACACTTCCTTATAGCCCTTCCTGAGGCAATATACTGAGTTTTCATCTGGACTCTAGCTCTGCCCTGCGTGACAATACTTGAACAGCTTTTTAATTATCGTCGGAGAATAGACCTCCCCGAATAAGCTTTTTCGCCATTGCCAATGTGATATCTTTGTTGTGCACCTTAAAGTATGCTTTGCAAAGCTCATTTGCCTTGTGCGTCAGGTCTGCGTCCGAATTAGTCAGCCAACGCTGAAAAGTATCTTTCTCTCCTGTGATCTGGACATGATTCCCATATGTATGGTGGAAAAGATCCCGCATACGCTCCAGCAGAGCAATGTAAAAGTTGTGATCCTCCTTCGCCTCCATAACCTCGTGGTACACGGAGAAGTCCAGACTAACCCAATAGAGCTCCTGGTACTTTTTAGTTGGATCTCCTTGAACAAAAGTATAGTCGAAAGGCAGTTTTCCTTTTTCCCGAATGTAGTCCAGTACCCTCTTCACACTTTTTTTCTTGAACCGAGGTTCCTCTGACTCAATATGGGCAACCGAGGCCAACAGATCTATAGGCAACTTCGTGATGCGTTTACCTGAGCTAAGCAGCTGGTGACGCGTCTTGTAAAGGAAAATGTACAGGCTCTTACGCCCGTCGCCGCCACGCCCTTTTCCTACATGCTTATAGCCGTTGGTGTCAATGGTATAGTACCTGCGGAAAAACCCTTCCATAAGCTCATCCGATATTCGGACATCGTAAATCTTGATGGTGTTGGTATGTCTGTCGATGCTAACCTTAATATCCTTGAGAATGGCAAAGTTCTTCAGCTCTATCACCTTATCCTGATGCTTATACTCGTAGGAACGAGAGAAGATGATGTTATTGCTCAGCATGTGGAACAAGGCATAGTCAAAAGTGGTCTCAAACCTGTGACCGAAATATTCCGGCACTTCCGCTTTGGGGTTATTTTTGAACTTGGGGTGCACCTCACACAAAGTCTGCTTGTTACGTCCAGTCTCTTTGCAGAACTCTGAAAGCGTGAACCTCGTGAAACCGAAAAGGTCCTTTTTCATTTTCCTCGAAATGAAGACGATGAAATCTTTCACAATACCGGCATCTTCATCAAAGGACTTCTCAATGTCTCTGATGTTATCGGCTACGCTCCTGTCAATCCTACTTAGGAAGTAGGTCGGATCGCTTAAAAGGGCCTCAGAGGGTTTGTTCTCGTGTTGCATAAGTTACTATAAACAGGTACGGATTGGCAACTCAGCCACTGGTACAGTCCTTCCTCGTCCTTATAAGGAACGGGTTGATAAAAATCTTTGGGTAAGTTAAATATTTTCAAAGTTAACAATGTACAAAATATAAATCTTTACAGAACTAACCTTTCTCGATTCGGATGCTGTACCCGACCTTCTGTAGAGTTTCCTGGGCTTTGATAAGCCTGGCCAAGAAGGTTTGCCTATAGCTCCCCTTCCCACGGCCAACGCCTTCATCCAGCTCTGCCAACTTCTCCCAGGTAAGGTTTGTCTCCTTAAACATAGCCTTCACCTCTGCGCTGATGTGGGTCTTAGCATCACACGCTGCACATGTCTCGCCTTGGTTGTTCTCACTCATAGTTTGAACCTGATAGATTGCTTATTTGATAACTCAACAGGCTCAAGGGCCTCCTTAAAGAGAGGGTAAAAAGGGGAGGGACCTTTGTTACCTACAGCAAATGAAGCCTGCTCTGCCTGTTGGTACTGCTGTGCCGAAACCTTGCGCCAGTCAATTTCATACCCCGCCTGTCGGGACAAAAGGGAAAAGAAAACCTTTAGTGTTCTGGTGTTTCCTTCCCGAAAGGGGTGAATGGCATTCAGCTCCTCAAAAAAATAAGATCCCTTCAATAGGAACTGCTCCCTATCCAGTCCCTTTAAATACCCTGCTGCCTTCAGCTCCTGGAGTAAGTGATTGGTATAGGGCTCAATCATACGTGGCGCGGCATGTACGGCATTGCCTTTGGAGATCATCACACTCCGGAGCTCCCCTGCCCAAGGGTAGACGGAGCCAAATGTTTCCTTGTGGATCAGCTGCCAAAGCGTTAAATCAAACTTTAGCTGGCTGGGCAGTTTATCAGGCAAAGCCAGCACGTTATGTCTCCAGTGGGTAAGCTCTAATTTGCTTAGCTTAGCTGCGTCCCTGATGTCAAAATGATTAATCAGCACACTGGTGCCAGGATAGCAGTACCTGTCGTTCATTACAGATACTTTAAGTTGAATACCTGAGTCATCTCCTCAGGCGTGATTTGCCCGTTGATATACAGTTCGTCTAGCACCTTGTTGAGCTCCTCCTCCTCGTAGCCCTCGCAGGCAGCTATGTGGTTTGTCTGCCCGAGTTGCTCCCTCCGTTCCTGGCGAACCTTTTCCGATACCACAGGCCTGTCTCTGTACTGAGATAAAAGCTGCTGTACTTTCTGCTCCCTGACCTCCTGCTGCACTGTCTCCAGGCTTCTGATCAGTCCGTTGAAGTACTCTGCTATAGTTCTGTGATTGCACCGGTTCGTAGCTTCTATGGCTTTGATGAAGTACATATCGTCCACGTTGCTCTGGTCATAGTTTTCCAGTATGATCGTGGTCCCGTTCTGTAAAATGCCTTTTACTCTGTTCATGCTAACTCATAGTAATGCCTGTACTAGTATACGAAATAGGCTTACCAAATGTAACAATATATTGTTACTTATGCAAATTAAATTATCCTTTCACTCCAGTCTCAAACTCCTACATTATCATAAGACTACTAATCACTAACATATCTAAACTAGAGTCATCTAAGGCTAGAAGCAGTTCATCAAAAAAGGCCCTTTGTTCATGTAAATAAGTTGATACAAACTAAAGGTAGCGGTAAATTATTCTGTTATTAAATCTAACAGTGATACCATGAACTGTAATTGCATTAGGGAAATCAAAGAGCAGGTAGAGCGGGAACTTATTATGAAAGGCAAGAATGTTGTGGGGGTGACAGTGCCAACAGAACTTCTCATATGCGAGAACGAGAGGGGGGTGCAAGAAGTCAAGGCGGTGACATTCTCAGAGTTACACGTTCATCTCAAGGGGTTGGAACAACATCAGCAAGCCATATTTATACATAGCTACTGTGCGTATTGTGGCACCAAAGTTATGTGATACGGGATATGCCAGAGATAGCGCTAGACAAAAGTACCTTACCCAAAGATGGACAGCATGTCAAATGGCTGGTATGGATAAATGACGTAGAGGCTATCTGGAAAGAAGGGGAGTATCTTGCCAAAGAGCAGCTGTTCATCAGAGGGCCATTTAATGGGAGTTACAGTTCATTATTAACCATAAGCGATGAAGACTTCGATTCCGCTTGGCACGTGCTGAGATGGGAGGCTGTGAACAGCAGCATCACAGTGCGAGGTAAGTAAGAAATATTTTCCAAAGGAGGTTTACGGAGACATTTTTATTCTCAAGGAAATATAAATTACATACCCAAAGAGTTGATCAATGTTCTGTAGGTCCGGCAGACTAACTTTATAATAGCGCTATTGAGCTCATACTAATAAAATTGCTTAAAACAGTTATTAAAAGGCAATCAGACCTGATAGCTAAGACTCTTTGTCAAACCCCACAGTTCCCAGAAATAATGCGAAGAAAGTCTTCCTAATAACAGGAGGGAATCATTGCACCAATAAATCTTAAGCTATTATTAGACCACTGGCATTATACGTTATAGTCAAGTATCTAAATAAAAGAAATAAATAATATTTATTATATATGGCTCAATATTTAATACGTAATAATTATTATTCATTACCTATTAAATATTAATTATGTGTTTTGTCTCTAATCTTGATGATAGTCACTAAACATAAGTAATTATATTATTGAGCCTTATCTAAACGAAAGACTTCGCTGAGCCTCCATTAAAGAAGCATACTTCTCCTTATCCAGTGTTTTGATCAACTCATGCAAAAGCGAATAAGCAGAGTTTGGTTGAAGCAGATCCACCTCCTGCACACTGTTCACCATCAACTTTCGGTTACAGATATTGATGCGGTTAAGCATCGGGACAATGCTGTTGAGGTAGCGGTTATAGAAGCCAGCGATATCCTCCACGCTGTCAGGAAGCTTATAGCCTGACTTACCTTGGATACTTGCGATAAGCACCCCGTTGTCGCGCAGGTGTTGGACACAAACCCGCAGCTGCTGCTCCGAAAAGGCCGGAAATCTCCTTTTCATCTTTTCGATGATTTCCCGTTTCTCGATGAGGCGGTCAGGCGCGGTGCGGAACATCAGGTACAGGTACTGCAACACGGCAAGCGCCTCCTCCGAAAGGCTGTTTCTCCCAGAGAGTGCCTCTTGTACGGACTCCGAGGCTATTCTTCGTATAAGGTGGTTCTTCTGCCGGTCTTCGGGTGTAGGGGAGAGAAGATAGTCTGTTCTTTCAAAAGGGAAAAAATCAATGAACGTACGGTCGTGCAGCAGATCGAACAGGGCAGATGCCTTTTCGTGGCTGTGACTGGTACAGTAAATCTTGCCTAGGCAGCCAGAAAGAAAATCTGCCAGCTGCACCAGGGGCTCCTCTGCCTTATCCTCGACCAGGCGGTAAGAGCGCTCCGGCGTAAACAGATCCCGCTGGATTACCTTCGTTTCAATGTAATGGTGCAGGCTGCGCCGAAACTCTGGCCAGCCAAGCTGATCGGCATGAATCGAGAAAGCAGTGAAGTTTTTGGGAAACTGCTTGAGGAAAATCCGGTTGAAGTATTTATAGAAGACATCATTATGATCAAAACCCGCTCCCTCCAGCTTGCTCTTGTTGATGACCATCCCCAGCACCACGAAGTCTAACTGGCGCAGCTCCCTTAATACCTCCAATCTTTTCCGGAAGCCCTTCTCATCATTGGGGATACGGCTGGACTTGATGGGTTGGCCTTGAAAGAAGCGTTGGCTGATCGTATCCCTTAGCAGCCGAGCCTGCTCCAGCTTCGTCTCATCCAGGAGAACAGCTGTCATAACAAAATGGGAGAAGGTACCGGCTTTATCCAGGTTTAGGCTGGCGTTTCCGAATTCATCCAGAAAAATATGTACATGTTGCATAGGAGGAGTATAGGGTGATAACTCTTATGCCACATAAGATACAAAAGATGAAGCACTTTCAATATAAATATAGTAAGCCTAAACTACGCTGGTGAGGGCATCCGTTTGAAGCTGCCCTTGTCGGATGTGAAGCCGCTGAACGGTGATGGCAAAGAATTTCTTCCCCCTGCGGGTGGTGAAGCCATGGCTGTTAAGCCGGTCAGCAATTTGCTGATAGGTCATATCCTTTTCCCGATACATCTGGATCAGTTCCGTGGCCTGTCGGTTGGCTTTGTGTGATGCTGCGTTCTCCTGTCGTATCTGAAGTCCTTTCGTCCTGGCTCCCTGGGTCAGGTTCTCAGGCGTACCCAAGGCAAAACCCTGTAGCTTCTTTTGCTGGAGCGCGGCTCTGGTTCTGGAGCTGATCAGTTCCCGCTCATGCTGGGCCAATACGGCGAAGATTCCGATGGTCAGAGTATTGGCATCGGGCATATCCACAGCAAGGAAGTCCACGTGGCTGTCACGCAGCTTAAAGATAAACCCGGCGTTACGACTGAGACGATCCAGTTTGGCAATCAGCAATTGGGCCTGCTCCCGCTTGGCCAGGGCGATGGCCGCCTCCAGCTCTGGCCTATCGTTCTTCTTGCCGCTCTCCACCTCAATGTGCTCGGCAAGCAGCGTGTCGCCGGGCTTGAGGAAACCCTTCACCATCTCGCGCTGTGACTCCAGGCCCAGCCCGCTCTGGCCCTGCTTCTTGGTGGAGACCCGGTAGTAGGCCACGTACTTCATCTTCGCTACTCCTTATTCTATAGGTGAAACTCGGGGGCAAAGATAGTCATAACGTTTTACAAACGAGCGTTTGTAAAACGTTATGAGTGCACAAAAGTGTGAAACTGCATCTGACGTTATCTACTGATTCACTAATTACTGTACCTTATTGTGCGAAGTGATAAGTAGGAGAGAGGCTTTTGTGAAAAATACTAGCTGGGTCGTTCTAGCTTTTTTCATTGCTTGTGTTTTGCTCGTGGAACATACATTGCCCTGGCAAAACAGGATAGTCGCGACATAGACTATACGCATATTGGCATCAGGGTTGGCTTTGACCTGAGCTTGTGAAATACATATGTAGTTATTTCAGCCTCTTCACGAACCTATACTTTGTGGGATATAAATTGAAAAAGTAGGAGGAGACAGGGGAGCAGGAATGCTCATATCTGACTTAGTGGCAGTGCTAAAACTCCCTACCTTGGGCAACATCTAATATGCTACTCTACAACACTCAGAAATAGTAGCTGCCGTCTGTCCAGGCTATCTTTGAATACGTCCACACCCAGAATAAAGGCATAGCATTTTATTTGTAGGGGCTATTCCATATCTTTTGACTGAATTACGCAAGCGACGGATCGACATCTTTATAATGGGCCTTCATGTATCGAAAATTTATATGCCCCTGCCAGCGGTTTAAAAAGAGCAACCAGTTTGACTAGGCTGTTAGGACCATGGTCGCCTGGTTGTTGGGTCGTGCACTGGCTGCTCCAAGGTATAAAAGCAATACTCCTATACCTGGTAATAGGGTGCTGGGTGGATTGGAAAAATTATATAGAGCTAAGCTAAAGGTTAGCAGTAAACAATAATGAATTAGATGAAATTACCAAAGCGAATTGAGCAGCATATTAGTGAAACTGCCTCTTATAAAATTTTCAGTAGCAAGATTCCAGATAATTGGATAATTAGAGATATTACAGAAAGAGACTACGGAATTGACTGTTATATCGAACTTGTAAATAAAGATAATGATATTACAGGCAACCTGATTTCAATACAGCTAAAAGCAAAGCAAGGTATAAAATGGACTCAATCTATGCCAGTTAGGTGGACACTTTCTGGTGTAGATATCGGCACAACGAATTATTGGTATAATTTTTCAGTTCCTGTTTTTATATGCCTAGTTGATTTAGTCACTTCTGAAGTATTCTTTCAAAGTGTTAGTCAATATATAAAGAACAACTACTTTGAGTATAGCAAACAAGCTTCATTTAGTTATAAATTTGATAAAAATAATTTATTAGGTGGACACAATGGACTCCTCAACTTTTTACAACAATACTTTAGGGACAAAAGAAGAAGTGAGTTTGAGCAGAATGTAATAACGTATTTTGCACACTATAGCCAATATAAGGATTTTATTCTAGATAACACGAATAGGGATATCTTTTTAGGGGTAGAGACTTCGAGAGTACTTTTTGCTAAACACTTTTACAACAACTTAAGATTTTTATCTGATTATTTAGGGATTAACTGGGACTTATCATCATTTAATTCTTATGAAAAAATTAGCCAAAGCCGTTTTGGTGATGATTATGACCTTTATGAGCAACAACTAGATGAAATCTTGAATAGATTAGAGAAAAAGCTGATTCCTATACTAATTAAATTAAAAGAGCTAATCACAAAGGTAGAATCTGAATATTGGATGTTGTATGAAATGAAACTTTACAATTTTGTGTCAAATGCAGATGAAAATGGTGAGTTTGCAGACTGGTAATAAACTTATATGTGAAGGTTCAACAGATTCTATACATTTTCGCATTTTATTTAATCTAAATAACTCAAGTTGCGATTTATAAGCACTTGTCTATCGTGTATGCGAACAGGAACAAGACTATTTTTAGGAGGAAGCCTTGGGGAGGCGTTTTCGATGCCGCTGAAGGCTGTTTCAACACTTTTCCTCATCGTCTGCTTGACGAAGGCCAAGGCCGGGCTATCTTTGCGGTGGCTGTTACTCTTGCCCTGCGGGAGCAGGGCCACCTGCTCACACTCCAAGTACAGGTCCTCCAACTCATAGTTGGTGTAGGCGCTGTCGGCGTAGAGGCTGCTTCCCTCGGGCAAGTCCACGCTCATGGCCTCAAAGGCTTTGGCGTCGTGCACGCTCCCGGCCACAATGAAATATTCCACCGGCAGGCCATCAGCAGTGGTGATGACTTCTACTTTAAAGCCGTAGAAGTACTCCCGCTTAGAGGCGTTGTAGCCTCTGTAGGCCTTGTTTTTCAACAACCTGCACCTGTTGATGCGAATGTTTCTGCATACTGCCACAGGGAAACTGTCAATGACGTACTCACTCCAGGTGCTGAGCTCCTTGAGGCTTTGGCCCAGGGCCAGAAAGATGGAAGCGACCGTCTGGCTCAAGCGATGGAGCATGCGGTTAAAAGGACCGATACGTGAGCAGAACCACGGCTGGGATAGAAAGCTCAGCAAATACAATCCAAAACGTAGGCCTGCCAAAATTAGAAATATCTAACTTTAGGCAGGCCTACAAGTGCAGCGGATCTATGGGACCACTACATTTAAAGCCTGGAGCTATTATAGCTTAGCTAAGTAACTTATTAGCAATTCTGGCGCTTGAAACGATTTTGCTTTAACTGTGTCTCCATCTTTCCAGACTAGGGTACACCCATCTTTTCCTACCTGTTTAGGCCGATTATCACTTCCCATTGTATAATTACCCTCTATAACTAATGCTACCCGGATGCGTTGAGGCATATCATACACATTGGCCAAACCATGAATTTTAGTTTGCACGGCGTCATTGAGCAGATGCTTACCTTTGGGATCGATGGCCCATAAACTCTTCTTTCCCCACAGCAAAAAGTCTGGGTAAAAATCAGTAGTACCTTCGCCTAACACTGGAATTGGAATGCCATAACCTGTGCGAGAGGGATTGCGGCACCACTGATTACTACATTTATCTAATGCCTCGGCAACTTCCGCTTCAAAAGGGTTAAGGCCGTTATACTCTGCGTGGAGTGCGTTTTTATACTTCCGCACAGCATATCGCTCTTTTTTTACAGGATCGTCAGTACGCAGATTGGGCGACGACATGATAAACGGCCCCACTTTATATATACTGTCGGGCTCGTATTCTAGCCTAAATTCGTTATTCAGCTGCTGCTGTATACTTGGCAATGCGTCGTTTAGTACCCGCATAGCTTCTGAGCCATATTGCATTCGTTGACGCATTTTTGGCTTGGTTTTTAGGTCATGAGAGAATCGCGTGTTTCCTTTCTTTACTACTCGGGAATCAATGGCGCCCAAGCGGTCAAACAAATACTTCCAAACAGCCACATCGGCGTTTTCATCCCGATGTTCCACCTTTTCTAAACTGCCATCTTCCTGACTTCGGCGAACATCAATCACTTTAGTTTTAACCTTGCCTGGTGCTTTCAAAGCTGCTTCGCTAAAATCAGTTACAGCATCAAGTAGTATGTTATCCAGTATCTCCAGGTCTTCACCAAAGGTTTCTGCCACCATAGGTATCTCTATGGCTTTTTTCACAGGAACAGATTGTGACGTGCCAGGACGAGATGAATCGCCGCTGATAACTACAATTTCATAGCCTTCGTTCTGCAGGTCGCTTTGAGTAGCCTGTACCAGATCTGAAAACTCCTTATCCGGAACGTTAAAATAAAAGTATGCCGAGTTCAGGTCACCATCCTCAAATGGCGTTGCGTTTGGTTGACGCAAGAAACGTCCGATTTTCTGTGAAATATCGGTGGTTGATTTGCCTGTGCCATCCAAGTATGCAACGTACGCCCAAGGCTCATCCCAGCCTTCTCGCAAAGACAAATTCCAGATGATGTGCGTATAACCATCAGCTCGTAGTTGTTCGGGCGTCTTTCCCGCCGTTTTTGTATCTTGCAGTAAGGCCCAGTTTGCAATTGGGCCAGCTGCGGCTACGTTTGCGTTCACGCTTGCTAAATGCACGGCTATCCTCTCAGATGCGATTCCTAGCTTTTCGGTAAGCACGGCCCAAACCTCTAAACCGGCTAATGTTGAGTTGACAACGCCGCACCATATTGGACCTTCATCACCAGAAACTTTCCGTCGGAGATCTAGCCATTTTTCATTGGAATCACTTACAGCCTGCTCACGAGTAGTGTTGCAGTCCACCAGGTACAAACGGGTTTTAAGGAGTCCTGCTTCCACCACCTCAGCAGTCGGCACGACCACAGTTTGCCGCTCCAGGTTTTCAGACTTTTCTTCACTAGTGTTACCCGGGATCATATCTGACAATTCTTGGGGCAGAGGGGAGGCTGATGCTAATATGAAAGCGTAAGGATTCAGCTCTGCAAGACGTGAAAACTGCGCCTTTGTTGTTCCATGAGCCTCATCATAAACCACATACAGCGGACGGGCGCGTCCTTCCGGGCCATTGCCAGCCAACATTTGCCAATAGCTGGTTCCATTCCTGTCCTTGTGCAAATTTAATGTTTCTTTGCCCTTGTCTTCACGGTTGAACAAGGCAACTGTTCCAAGCAAAATGGTCAGGCCGCTTTGCGCAGTAAGCAAGTTGGTCCAATCTGTGCCAGCCAAATCGCCCAAAGCATGTATTTCAGTACCTTCTGGCAATAGTGGATCATAAGAGCCTCCTGCACTTAGTTTGGCAACGGTCTGAGAAATAACAGCGCCTCTGTTTGTAGTCCATAAGATGATCGCATCGCCTAAAGTGGCGGCCATTGTCGCCAGCATTGGAGTTTTACCACTTCCTGTTATAGCCTTGAGACGGCAAATGAAAGGGTAGGGCTCTCCAGTTTCAGGATTGAAACGTCTCTTAAACGGAGGGTTAGGGTACGTTTGAAGCATTTGCACCAGCTGGTCAGTGGCGCGCAGTTGAAACGGCTTTAAATTTTCTCGGGTGAGTTGCATTCTCTCTAGGTTAATCTTCATCTTCATCTTCCAACAAGTTCAGGCGCGACAGCAGCGAATCTGGTATTTGTTGAAATCGATAAAGCTCATCATTTATAGGTGAGGTATTGGCTACAGCGTAAATATAGACGGGCTTTGTAACGCCTGCCGCGTCAGCTTCCTGCATGATTTTGGAGCGAATGCTGCGCGTCAACGGCATCATCTTCCCCTTTTCCTTTTCTTCCCATACCAATGCAATGCCGAAACCCATACGGGTTTTGCCGATCAGGTACTCGTAACCACCCATTCTACAATCTTGACGGTTTGAATCATCCTCTACCACCTGTAAGATGATGTCGGCCATGTTTTCGCGGTCGTAGGCCATAATCGTTTTCCGACTGACGCTTTTGCGTGCTTCATAGAAGGTAAATCCACCAGGCAGGGCAGGATGTTCTTTGCCGTCTGCCCAGTTCCCAGAAAGCACGCGTCGAATACGTTCGGCCGTAAGCCTATCGGTATACTGGTCGCGCGGGACCTTCTTATTTGTGGGATCACCGTTCTCAACTAGAATAAAACGCCGCTGCCCTCCGTCCTCGGCATTCATCATTAAAACAGCTTGGCCAGTTGTACCACTACCGCCATAAGGATCAAAGATCTTTGCCTGAGGATCACGCCAAGTGACTAAATTGAATAACTCAGCCAGCATTTCTGGATCTTTGGGATTGTCAAAGAAGTCTGCCATACCAAGTTGCTGCAAAGCCTCGACTGCTCGTTGTCCTACTCGCTGAATAACGCTTGTTTGCACTTCCATTTCTGCCTCATGCAAATATTTTTTGAGGCGCGGAATACCCTTATGAGTGGCTTTAAAAGCTATCTTACCTTGATCAATTAGTTTCTGCATATCCTCTGGGTGCGGATATCGCCAACCACCAGCAGGGATTTTGCAAGGTTTTCCAGTGAGGGGGTGTAATACTTCGTAACGAGGACCTCCTCCTCCAGGCCAACTTAAGTCCCCATCATCATTAAATACACCATCTACATCTACTTTTCGGAAACGATTTTTTCGAGCTGGATGGTCTTTTGGCAACTCATTAAAAAAGTTGTTCAAAGCTTCTTGAATCTTAGCAACATCACCTTTATGCTGTAGTTTGGCTTCTGCATATGCAGTAAGAATTTCATCGGCACCGTCTTTTCGTTTCCGCCATTTACCTTTGAAATTCTTCCACCCAGGCAGCTTCGCCATTTGTTTCATTTTATCATCCAAGGCTGACTTATCTTTAGCCCATATCAACATATACTCATGGCCTTCAGATATGTAGCTTGTATCATTTTTGCGCGAACGCTCCCATATAAGTGTAGCTAAACGGTTCTTTTCCTGAAACATCTCTTCCATCAGCATCCAAAGGCGTGGTAATTCATGCTCATCTATACTTACAATCATTACCCCGGTATCCTTGAGCAGCTTTCGAGCCGCGTATAGGCGCGGAGCCATGTGATTAATCCACTTTGTGTGCCGCGATGGATCATCAAGCGAGACCCCTTTTTCGACCCGCCCAACTGAATCCTTTAGTTTTGCTACCTCAGCTGCTGAAAAACGGTAGTTGTCATTGTAAACAAAAGTGTCCTTGCCAGTATTATAAGGAGGATCGACATAAATAACATCGAAACCAGTATTGGGGCCTCCACGGAACTCACTGAGTAAAGATCGCATCACTGCCAAGTTGTCGCCGTCAATAATGCGATGATCACCACCTTCACCAACAGGATAACTTTTATCAGCCAAGGGCTTGATGTTAACTGGGCGCACAATTTCAGAAAGGAACCGGTTACGTCCGCGCCACATGAGGGCCGCATCATTGGAACCTGTTTCAGAAATATGTGAGAAGGTTTCGCGCATTCTCTTTTCTTCCTGCAGCTCTTCGACCATTTGAATCAGCTGCTCTTTATCGAGAGTTTGCAGTATAGGAAGGGTGTTTGAAATATCTATTTTCATAAAAAGTAATATCAGCCAGCCTATGACATGACAGTCATCAAAACTACTTTAAAAAGACAAGTTTTGCTAAAAATATTAGTTCTATTTATTTGATAGTATACTTCCTTTCTGAATGTAGGAAACTATCTTTAGCCTTAACCAAATAGGTTTTTCTACCTTCCAAGCTTCCTTTTTAAGTCATAGAATAAGTTCAGAGCTTTCACCAAAGTAGAAGTCTTCGTTCTTGAAAACACTTTAGTCGTTTGAGAGCTTTCAGGCTAGTGCTATAGCAACGGTACTGTGGCATTATACTAGAGTAGAGATGTTGTCACAAGATGACTAGCTTTTGCTATTAATAATAAGGAGTGTAGAAGGATAAATGAGCAATGCTACTATTCCTCTGGGTATGTTTATTATAGTCTTATTTGGTTCGACTATTATCGTCGTCAAGTTTTACTTGTAGTGATATCTCTACATGTGCATTAGACATTACTCCTTTGCTCTCTGATGCGTGCGGAGATCATTTCTAAAATAGTAACCACCTCTTCCGCGTCAGGCAGCGTGCCATATACCAGAGAGCGAAACTCTTGTTGGTAAGCCGTAGCCAGAGAGCCCCAAGTTCCTCTCACATCTGCAAACAGCAGGCACGCGTCCAATGGCTGCAGAGCCCAGTCCCCCTGAAACTCGCTGTTGCGAGCATCATCGGCCTGTACAGCTTGGATCATCTCGAAGAAGCCCGCGCTGTGCAGAAAGGCGGTCACTGCAGGTGCTTTTAGCATGGCGTGCAGGTCATATACATGGCGAATCTTGCTACCTAATTCATCTACCGGGTTTTCGGCATAGGAGGCACGCACCAGGGCCAGCACTTTCTCTGTGAAGGTGCGCTCCAAGCTCACCACATTTACCTCAAAAGGCTCTAGCTTGTACTGGCGGATCATATCCAGCAAGCCACGTTGAGCCATAAACTGGCTGATGTAGGTCTTGATCGGCATCAGCTGGTGTGGGTTAGGACTGGCAAAGGCGTTGATCTCCACCAGAATCTTGTCGGTTGCCTGGCCATAGTCTCCCTGCACGGAGGCACCGTAGTCGTGCAGCGTTTTGCGGAAGCGGGAGCCTTTACTTGTCCGGTGCGGGTCATCTGCCTCCACCATGTCCTTTGTGATCTCTTTTGAGATTTTACGGATCAGCTGCATGACCTGGTTGTTAGTCATGCCCTCGTCGGCGTTGATGGCCAGGTCGATGTCCTCTGAAAAGCGCTCAATTAGGTTGTAGGCCTTGGATAGGGAGGTGCCGCCCTTGAAGATAGCCTGCTCCACGTAGGGGGAGTGAGCCAGGCGGTAAAGCACCAGCGTCACCCAGTAGTCTTTCTCCACATACACATCCCTGATCTGCAGGGCCTCTGCCGTGGCCGTAATGGCATCCCGAAACACCTCCGGGTTTTGGTGCAGGTTCATATAATATTCCAGTCCTTTCTGTTAGGCAGCATACTCTTGCTAATGCCCAATTTGTATTTTGTTAGCGGATTCAATGACTGCTTTAGCCTGTCTGTCTCCTCTGTAAAGCCCAGACGCTCCAGCAGGGCTCCCAGCAGGGCACGGGTAGCGGGGTTATAGTCCAGCGCCAGCTCCATAAGCCGATCCATGTCGCGTTCGGCTAGCTCTTTGATATATTTTAGCAGAATGAGGATCGTCTTCTCGCTGTTGCGGTCTGGAATCTTCTTGTAACCGCGCAAAGCGTCCAGGACCTGAAGCTTGTCAATGTCAGACTCCTTAAAGTTGGTGGGGCTTTGAACATAACGAACTTTGGTTTTCCCTACATTCGCCACCCGGCGCTGCTTATTGGTCATCAGCGTCACCTCCTGGGGAACCTGCGTGGTCAGACCCAGCTGGTTGTAAAGCCCCAAACCGCTCTCGTACCCTTTGACTTTGCCTTTGGAGGTGCTCAGGCTCTTGATGATCTCTTTTTCGGATGGTCTCACTTTCCCGAAAACAGTTTCCTTTGGCTTATAGTAGCGGCCTTTTGCCAGTCGGTTGACCACCCCTTGCTTGGCCAGGCGGCTAAGCGCTGCTGCCAGGGCCTCCAGTTGGCTGTCTTTGACCTGAAAATCAGCATAAGTCAACAGCTGCCCGGGCTGGGCCTGTTCAATTCTTTCCCGGACTTGCTGCATGATGCTCATGTTCTGCTTCCTCTATAGCGTATAACCATTCTTCAAAGATAAGATGTTATGCTATATTATGTCAAGTTTTATAACGAAAAAACTTGACAAGCTTACAGACAAGTATAGTTTACTTTATCCAAGATGAGTAGTGTGTTCAAATAGATAGAAGAGGTTGATGTATGAACTGAAATTAATTAAGACTTATAGGACACTTCCTTTTAAGGCTTAACCAAACACTATAATTTGCCACCTTAATAGAGAGATTTATGGATAATAACCTAAATGAAATCATACGGGAACTGAGGGTAAAGAAAGGATATAGTCAAAGACAAATGGCTGATAAGCTATATATTACCCCATCAGCCTATAGTAAAGTAGAACGAGAAAGAACATTGCTAACACTTCAGCGCTTGGGGGACATCGCAGCCATTTTTAGCCTTACGCCAATTGAATTGATGACGTATAAAACGATTAAACCTATGGAAGATAGAAACATAGAACTTGAGCAACTTCAGACGAAAATTACGGAGTCTGAGCGTATTGTGCAGGAGAAGCACAAAGAAATAGAGTTGTACAGGGAGAATATAATGAGCCTGATTTATAACACTTACCAAAAAGTAAGCTCAAAGTATGAGGAACCGGTACCGTTCGAAAATTTGTCAGAGTTAGAGTGGCCCTATCTGGAAATGCTTGGCATTGAGACAGAGCAGGAGTACAAGGATGCAGGGACTCTTGTGAGCTATATCAGACCTGAAAACGAGCTCAAAGCATTTGACGAACTTATTGATGACATGCACATCTACCTATTATTTGAGCGTGGCTTGGTAGAAGATACTTGGTTCCTTGGAATGTGGAACAAATATAAAAAAGCAGGAAGATCCAAATTCCAAGTGGGGGGAAACCGAGTTTCTCGTATAGAACAGCCTCCGTTTTAAGGCAAATTACAAACAATTTAACATTAGAATGAGTACTTGTACTATGATTTCGCTATAGGGGTGATTAAATAAAGGCTTAGTGCTTTACTTAAAGCTCCCTTGTTACAGCTGCCCAATTCAAAGTTCAACAACCGTCTTTCTTTAAAATCATTACATGCTCCTTAACGCCACAGAGGGGGAGAGGGTGGAGTTAGCTTTGGAGCGGTTGGTAAAATCTTTGTGTACTGCCAGAAGTTTACAGGCTTAAGACTTTAACCACCCTTACTATTAAATATGCATATCATCGACTGTATCATAATAAACTACTACTTTATGTGATACAGTTGGAAGAATGTGTTGCATTGATAATGCCCCCAGAAACGTAGCAGGAAGTAGAAACACTTTTTTGATACAGTTGCCCCTGTGCTACTAGCGGCTCTCGTCCGTGTAGGGCTGCCAGTTAACGCTTAACACCTTCTCCTCGGGCAGCAGGTAGCCGTAGTCATAGCACAATGATGTATGCTTTTTCTGGTGCGGTAGACTTATGTAAGGTAACAGAAGTTTAAACTTGCCAGCCATAAGTACTGACGGGGAAGGGAACATGCTTGCGAACTGAGCTGCTTTAAGATATTACCAAATTTTGAGAGAAGTAATTCACCCTGGCACAGGCTCATCAGTAATTATCTATAGCAGATTGGTTTCTGTTTGATTTTCGGCTGAATACTGTTTGATATGCGCGTGGTAAGCTAGCGAGTAGTTTCCTTTGTTCCAGCACAGAGAATTGAATCACAGTGTTAATATGCCTGTAGAATTCTTTACCAAGGGGGAAAATCAGAGCAAAGCATCTTGGGATTTGCCACCCTAGCTGGAGCGTTACTTTTTATAAACCACTACCACTTCCTCGCACTTATTCCTAAGTAATGCTACTCTGGAAGAAGCGCGAAGAGGAGGTAGTAAGTATTGCCTCTTTCCCTTTTAATGGGTTAGTATTTCATGATTTTAAGGTTCTTGTCGAGCCCGTCCCCTCTGAAGTGGAGAAGGTAGACCCCTCCGTTGAGGCTTGGAACGGAAAGCTCCAGTTCGTTTAACCCCCTATGCAACTGCAGCTCTTTTGTAAGGATTGTCTGCCCCCGAAGCGAGACCAGCCTGACAGTTGCCTTCCCTTCCGCTTCAGCCTGGTAGGCAATACTAAGCACGGAGGTAAATGGATTCGGATAAACCTGCAGGCGCAGGTGGTCAGCGATGGTTTCTCTGTTTATGGCTACAACGCGGCTATACTCGTGCTTGCCGTCAAAGTCCTCCTGCCGGAGACGGTAGTAGGCAACTCCCGCAAGTGCGGACTTGTCGGTGAAGCTATAGTGCTGTGCGATGACGGTGGTGCCTTTGCCTGCCACCTCTCCGATTGGGACGAATGCTTTCGCATCTTGGCTGCGCTCGACAAGAAACTGCTTGTTGTCTTTTTCCGAAGCCGTTTTCCACTCTAGGACCACCATCCCCTGCTTCGCCTTCGCTCTAAAGTATACCAGCTCCACCGGCAGGGGGGTGATCAGGGGAGGCTCTCCATAAACCGTTAAGGTAAGTGGTGTATCTGAGGTATTGTTGAAGCCGTCTGTCGTCCTGATGGTGAGAGAGTAAGTGCCGGCAAGCGGAGTAAATCCGGTTCTTATCTCAATATTGCCGTTGGACAGCAACTGCACCCACTCAGGGAGACCGCCGTTCACCACTGCCGCTGCCCTGATGCCGCCGTCGGGGTCGGTTGCTGTCGCCAGCAGATCGCCACTCTTATACTGAGCGGCGTAGCGGGGCGGATGGATCAAGTAGTGTGCCGGGCAGTTGACGGTAATCTGCACAGTACTGGAAGAGGTGGTGCTTTGTCCGCCGCAAGCGGTGTTGATCGTCCACCGGAGCGTATGCACTCCGGAAGGCAAACCGGTCACGGTAGCTTTCGGGTCATTGAGGCTTGAGAAACTTGCGCCTGCCGGAACCCCGCCTTCCATGGACCAGGTACCTGTACCCGGGGAGGCGTAATTGGCCTCGAGGGTAAAAGCGCCGCAGACTTCGCGGGCTCCCCCGGCAAAGGCCTGTACGGCAGCCGTGGAGGGTGTGGCGGTAACTGTGGTCGTCATGCGGACGTTGGTGGCACAGCCACCGGTCACCTCCACGTAAAAGGACCGGCTTGTGGTCACCCCGCCTGGGTATACTGTCGTTCTGGAAACCACGTTGCCTGTTCCAGGGAAGGATGCGCCAATGGTCGTACCTGTATTATCCCGGATGGTATAGGTGTAGGCGCTGTTGTACTCGGTTGCCACGCTGATGGTCACCTGCTCCCCGGCGCAGGGAGTGGGCTTGTCGAGGGTGACAGCCTGGGCAAGCGAAGGGCCCTCTGTGACAGTAACCGTAGCCGTCCGGATGCTCTCAGAGGCACAGCCGGCTGTGGGCGTGATGCGCACGCCAAAAGTTGTGGTGCCGTAAAGGGTATAGTTGGTGGCCAGCGTGACGGAAGCGGGAGCAGTCGCCCCTACCACCACTGGTGAGCCAATGAAAGCTTTGGTGTCAAAGTTGATCAACTGGTACGTGGTGTTGGCCACCGGGCTGTTCAGCGAAAGGTTGGTGGTAACCGCAGCACAACCTGTGGGAGTGCTGGCCACCAAAGCAGTCGGTTGCGGCGGGGCTGCCAAAACCGTCACCGCTTTGTTGCCGCCGATGCCTGTGGTTGCGCAATCACTTCCTACATCCACAGCCCTTACCGAGAGAGAGCTGGTGCTGGCTGCTAAAGGCCCTGAGGTCAGGGTGATGGCGCTGCCCGTTCCAGCAACGGAAGCACCGGTCGGGGTGCCGTTATTGGTCAATCTATAGGAAACCCCTCGCTCTGATCCGGACAGTGTCACGGTTACGGTCCCGTTGTAGCAGACCGAGGTGGCACTTAAAGTCGTCATATAGGTATTGGATGGCGGTCTGCATTGCACAGTGGTAGTGACCGGCCCGCTGGAGCAGTTGGAAGCGTTGCTCTTGAAAGTGGCGGAAAGCACCGCCCCTGTATAGATTTCCAACGAACTGATACCCGCCACTTCCCAGGTGCCAGTCGAGGTGGTGGCCACGGTAGCAAAGGGGGTGCCGGCAACGGAGAGCGTAACCTCATACTTGGTGTCGGCGGTACTGGCCGGTGCCCTGCCTCGTATGGTGACGAGTTGCTCTCCAGGCAAAGGCTCTGCTACCGGGTTGATGGTAAACGTGGCGCCCGACGGGAGGGCAGGGGCTGCGGAAGAGAACACCGTGTTGGAGAAAATGCTGGTGGCCTTGCCGGCCGTCTTGGCCCGGGCGGTGATGGGCACTCCGGCCGCAATGCCGCTCCCATTGTTCAACGAAGAGACGTCTATTGTCCAGGCACCGGTGGAGGCCACCACACTGGTCAGGTTGGTAGTGGTACCATTGGTGAAGAGCGTGACCACGCTGCCGGGCTCAGCGGACGTGCCGGAAACGGACTTTACAAAACCGCAGGTGGGAATCGGGTTGATGACAGGGGCAGCCGTCGTTTCCCGTATCACCGCCAGGTTGGAAGCAGCGGACATGTTCACGCCGCAGGCTGAGGAAGCTTCTACCCTGACAAAGAGAATGTCTCCGGGAGCAAGTGCCAAACCGGTTGTATTGACTGTCCAGTTGGTGGAAGTAACGCTTGCCCGGAAAGCGGTCTGGGATCCATTCTTTGCGACGATGACGCTCATGCCTGCCACATAGGAGGACAAGGTGCCGGAGAGGGACGTAATACCGGCAGGTAATTCAGAAAGGGTGGCATAGGTGAGGCCGGTACTGCCCGTAGCGCTGGTAATCGTGGCGGAGTGATTGTTCACAGGAGCGGTGCCCCCGTTTTGGAAGCACATCTGATTGGACCGAAAGGACTCGCAGCCGGTGGCAGCTCCGTTGGCGTCCACCGGGGTGGTGGTCACTACATAGTTGCCGGCCTTGGAGAGGGCCATCGTCCCTGTGACATTCTCCATGCTGGTCACGGCGGTCGGCAAGGCGGCAGGAGCCGTTGTGGCGGTGAACACATAGGATCCCTGTAGCGCGAAGGCATAGACGCCATTGTTCACGGTAACCGTATACAACGAGATGCGCTGCCTTCCCACATACTGGGTCGTTCCTACCGCGTACTTGGTGCTGGAATTTGTCTGCCCGGTAAGTGTGGGCGCGGGGATAGCGGTGCAGGCGGCAGGGGCCGTGACGGTTACCTCTGCTGATGCCGGGGAGCTGTTTTTAATGGTGGGGCTCACAATAGCGGTGATTTTATCACCTGTCAAAAGTAAGGAGGAGGCCAGACCAGTAACCGACCAACTGCCGTTGGCAGTGACGGAGGCGGTGCCTATACTGGTTGTAGCACCTGCCCGGGTACGGTACACCGTGATCGTGGAACCTGCCGCCTCTGTGGATCTGCCTATGATACTGGTACTGCCGGCCAGGATAGGACCTGTGACGACAGGTGGGGTCGCCACTATTTTGGCAAACTCCCCGCTCCGGAGCTGATTGAGGCTGGTAGGTGGAAAAGAGTTGATGATATCCTGCCATGCCCTTTGCTTGCTCAGTTCATAAGCTGAAAAGTTGACACCCCCCACGTCCGCTACGGTACCGCTAATGCCACTCTGGGCACTTGTCACCGTAATACCCGACAAACGCAAAGGAGTGTCTGCCGTGAGCACAGCAGGACCCGTGGTCGGGAACGCCGAGAGCGGCACATAGAAGTCGTAGAAATAATCCGCGTTGCCACCGGCAGTAGACGCTGCCACAGCCTTTTGAGAGAACTGGTCTGCTGAACCTGACCAGACTTTGGTTCCCCCACTGGCCTTGCCCCGGTGGTCGTAGATGCTCACATCGAAGTTAGCGGCCAGGACCACCTCGTACTCAAAGCCTGGATTAGGGGTAGTAGACAGACTGCCTCCTTCTACCAAGTCTCCGAACTGGTTGTTGGCGTCCATGAGCACACTGTAGCCCTTCGATGCCGTGGATGCCCCACCTAGCCTGACCCGGAACAGGAGGTGGGAGCCGTTGAAATAGGCTGCGATGGGGGAGCCTGTGGAACCTGCGTAATTAGGCGGAGCCAAATCCGTATGGCCGCCCATGGCCCCGGTATTGATATCGCCCAGCGGTTCTGTGGTAAGGGCCGGGAAAGGTCGGTAGGGAACCTCGCTGAACCCGGCGCCTTCGTCCCGAGTGCCTGTGAAGCCCGCTGGCGTTCGGGCTACGGATACATAGCCATCGCCATTTGGATCCAGCACGCGGGCTCCGCCAGCGGTGGCAGGCTTGTAAATCAGGCCGGGGGTTTGTGCGAGCGCCTTATTAGAGCAACACAGCAGAAATAGAATAGTAAAGAGGTGGCAGTAGTATACTTTATTCATTCATATAGATCTTCAGGCAAATTCACTTTCTAGATAGGACAAGTTTTATAAAGAAAGTTCACATCAGATAGGATTATTTAATAGAGTTGAATAGGTACCTAGCTGATTCATTAATTGACAGGGGCTAATTCATTAAGGTTAAGTCGGCATAGGCAGGATTGGTTTTGCGTTTTGTGCTGAAAATATATTGTACTGTTTTATCCGCTGTAAAGTTAAAGGGGAGAAGATTATCATAATATGATATGTATCATTCAACTAATTCCGTGTTGCGTTTTTCCTGCATTAACGAACAATTAAATCAGCTGTTACTTCGATCCAGAGCCTTGCCTTCTTGTATGGTAGCGAGTATAAGAACAAAAAAGCGTGCATTGTAGCTAGTGTATCCCTTGCGGTAGCTACACGCTTCTATAGTGCAGATAAAGTACTTCGCTATGCGTTGCGAACAAGTGGACCTATACTAAGCTATATTAGGGTTTATATGGTGGGCTGCCTTGTATTGGGGTTCTTCATACCTGAACTACGGCGAAATTACCAGACGCAACGTAGCAAATTATACTTTAATACAGTAATTGCGCGGCAGCAATTACGGAAACTAGTGCTAAAAAATGGTGATGATCATCACCAGAAATTGGTATTTGAAAGTATTCTGATGATTAGGTTTAGACTGCCTGTATGAGGCCATTAACACTATGGTTGGCTTCATTGCAAGCAGACACTAGGCTAGTGGTAAAAGTATCTTAGCCATTGTTTACCAGCCAATCATAAGCGGCTTGTTATTCAGAAAATAATGCTAAGGCGTAGGTGTCATACTTAGCGCTTATATGCATTTCTTCGATGATCATTTTCTGAAACAGATTACCTGCTACCACACATGCCAGCTTTTGCAGCTGGGTCTTGGGCAGCAGCGTTTTGATGTAAAATCTACTCCACTCTTGATCTTCCTCAGAGATCAGCCCTGCAAAAGTGTTGTTGAACAGCATCAGCTCGATGTGCTGTTTGGTGAGCAAATTAAGGAAAGCCATAATAGCGACCCGGTATTCTAAAGAAGAGGGATTCTTTTTCCAGCACAGACGCGCCAATTTTTTCTTCTCTAAGTGCTCCAAGAGTACATAAGGGGTATCTACTATAAGCTTGGAGCCAACATATGCAGACATAGTACCTAGTAAAGGTGAACTCTAAAGTGACAAACACTTGATGACAAAGCTACACTTTGTAGCAGTACTTTATCCTACATTTATTTCTGGCAGAAAATAGTTTTCCATGCAGTGCCCTTATTTGTCAAAGGGCTATTTCTTCTTTCTCTACTACTAGGCTACACCCGTAACCATCTTTTCAGTAAAGCATGTTTTACCCGTTACCATTTGTGTAGAACCGCCTAATAACACGGGTGGCGTTAGCTGTGGGACAGCAACAAGGGCAGTTGTCCCACAGCTAATTCCTATTTCCGAACTAACTTCCTGCTGGAAGTTAGTTCGATTTGTGTACCAACGGTAACTGCCTCCGGCCGGTGCACCCGTAGCATGCAATGTTATAGGCCCTGCGCCGGCACGGGCACCCCCTGTAGTGAGAGGTGCAGCAGGATTTACTATTGTTGCTGTTACTGTGATTCTTGTGCTCTCAGAATTTCAATTAATAATTGCTACATAGTAAGTGGTAGTGGCAGTAAGGTTTGGGGTAACATAGCCAGCCCCTGTAGCATTAGTGATAGGTGTGCCACCAGTAGCACTTTTAGAACTTGGTTCTAGCTGTTGAATGGTCATATTTTCGGCTGAAGGAAAACAAAGTGATAAATTGACCTAGAAGCAGAAGAATTGGAACTGTTAGAGTGATTAGCTAAGGCAAATTACTCTAACAAGCACTTTTCAGCAGATAAGTAAAGTAGTTTATCAGTAAAGAGGATTTAGGAACATAAAATGCTGCTCCATTATTTAACATAAGGTAAATTATAAGACTATCTATATATAACTATCATCCATTATAAAGCAATCCTTAATTATGGTAATATATTGGTTGACAGTCCTATACAATAGGAACACTTGAAGATTGAGAAATAATAAGGCGTTATAAATACTAAATATTTTAGCTTTTATATTTTATAAAGTTAATAAATTTCTCTAAAGTTGCGTAATAGCTAATATTTTTAGCACACATGCAACATGAATACAGAGATATTATTACCCTCGGAAACAGTAAGCTTTGTTCTGCTAGGTCGTGACACGGAAACAAAGTGCCCGCTCTTCGCGGCACGTGTCCCGGCGGGTTTCCCCAGTCCGGCAGAAGAGCACATTGAGGACAGAATCAGTTTATCATCTTATCTAAACGGGCACCCAGACGCTACTTTTTACGTGCGGCTAGAGGGGGACTCTATGATAGACTACAACCTGCTGGAGGGTGACTTGCTCGTTGTAGACCGTTCACTGCACGTGCGCAGCGGCGACATCGTGCTGGCCAACGTGAATAGCGAGTACACGGTAAAGAAGCTGGAGATAACCGAAACTGGGGTTAGGCTTCTGCCCGGTAACAACAAGTATAAACCTATAGAAATCACGGAGGATTTGGAGTTTTTGGTCTGGGGCGTAGTGCGGGGTGTAGCCAGGAGGATACGTCAATGACTAGTTTGTTTGCCCTTGTAGACTGCAATAACTTTTACTGCTCTGTGATGCGCGTCTTTCACCCTGAGCTAAACAATGTGCCCGTGGTAGTGCTTTCTAACAACGACGGCTCGATCATCGCAAGAAGCAATGAGTCCAAAGCACTGGGCCTGCAGATGGGGCAGCCCTTTTTCGAAGCCAAGTCAACTATAGACAAATATAATGTAGCCTACTTTAGCTCTAACTATACGCTTATAGGTGACATGTCTGCCAGGGTGCACAGTACCTTGGCCCGCTTCACTCCCAATATGGAGATTTACTCCATTGACGAGGCATTTTTGGACCTGGGTGGCTTTAAAGGAATAGATATACAGGATTATGCACGCACCATCCGGAACACCGTCAGAAAGTGGACAGGCATACCCGTCAGCATAGGTGCCGCGCCCACAAAAACCTTGGCGAAGCTCGCGAACCGAATCGCCAAAAAGTCTGAGAAGGCCAACGGTGTGCTGGTGCTGACGGAAGCTAAGCATTTGGAGGCGGCACTAAAAAGAACCGACGTCGGTGACGTATGGGGCATTGGCTCCCGCTATGCCACAAAACTCCACAGCTTCGGCATAAACAGTGCCTGGCAGCTAGCTAATGTCACGGATGCTTTTGCTAAAAAACATTTAACGGTGGTGGGGCTGCGACTGGTGAAAGAGTTGCGCGGGGAGCCATGTGCTGACTTAGAGATCGAGCCTCCAGCAAAAAAAGGGATCTGCTCCTCTCGCTCATTCGGGCAACCAGTAACCACGCTCAACGACCTAAAGGAAGCTGTGGCTGTCTACGCCTCCCGGTGCGCCTACAAGCTACGGCAGCAAAAAAGCGCCTGTCGCGTGGTAACCGTGTTCATTCACACTAATCCATTTCGGGAACGGGAGCCGCAATATTACAACACCAAAACCATCAACCTGCCCGTTTCTACCTCCTCCACTATAGATTTAGTTCAGTACGCTACCATGGCACTGGAACACATCTACAGGGACGGGTTTGCCTACAAGAAAGCCGGCGTGTACATCACAGAGATTGGACCAGCAGACGGTGCACAGATGAATATCTTTGACAGGGTGGATCGGAGTAAGCATGCAAACCTCATGCTCACGTTGGATCAACTTAACAAGTCTATGGGCAAGGGCACTGTGAAGGTCGCTGCTGAGGGGGTGAGCCATATTTGGGAGCCTAAAGCTGAATGCTCTCCACCATGCTATACTACAAGAATAGAAGATGTCCTGAAAGTGCGATAACGCTCCAGCAAAGGATAGCTATCTTGTATATCAAATTAGATGTGCTAAATTCGGTAATGGTTAAATTTGAAAAGTACATGAGATTTAAAGAGGCAATAAAATTTATACAAGGGAATAAAGACAAAGCAGCAGTTGCAGTGAATAAAGAACAGATGGAAATTTTCATTCTTGATGTCTTTGTAGATGATCTTGAGTCTGATACTAGTGTTGAGGATATCCCTGTGTCTGTTTCTTACGAGCAAGATTTAGGGCCCGGTGCTGGTTCAGAAGACTTCTATGAAATCTCAGAATGCCTAGAGGAGCATCCTCATGTAGAAGCCTTAAAATTCTTTGTCGTTGACAAAGAGCTTGCCGACAGTATCCGAGGGCATGAGTTTTGGTATCAGCTTGAGGCGCTGGGGCTTTAGTAGTAACTTAAAGAGGGTGGATCTAACTAACAAAGGAAGGAAACTATATGATCAAGATGAAACATCCGGTAGAGGAGTGTAATATCAGTCAGGAAAGATTTCTGGCCACCTGTCCCATCGAGAAGCGCCGCTTTCACGAGCTGATGTTTACGGTGGGTAACATTTCTTATCGTTACCATCACGAGGCCAAGGACTACTCTCCTAATATGATTGATTATCAGGAATGGCTTGAGGGTCTGCCCGATAAGGTGCGCAAGGGAATGGAAGAACAAGGTTTCGAGAATTGTAAAAGCATACTATCATTCACACGCTATGTAATGGAGAAAAACGATGTGGGAATGGAGGAGTATATTCGCCTTCATATGGACCCGCAGGACTACGAAGAGTATCTAAAAATAGTGAAAGGATAGGTATAAATAAGTTTAAGATGCCTTCCTTATTTGATGTTGCGCTGAAGTTCGCTTCATGGGCAACACCTTCCATCTGCTAAAGCATTGAAGGGATGCCTCAAATCCTACCTCATTCATTGGCCTTATAATTCAGGTACTCATTTTTCTCCCCTGACGCTTCATTGTAATTAAAGGTCTTCTCATCAATCTGCTTGCCGTTCTTGTAAATAACAAAGCGCATCTGCATGGAAGCAGGACCTTCCTCTACGGCACTAAACTCATTGGCAGCATGAATGGTAAGTTCCCTTACATTATCCGCTTCAAAAGAATAGGACGTCTCTGAAAGGTTCCCGTCAAATAACACGGGCGGCATAGCTTCGCCAGTACCCCTCACTTTGAAATCGCCACCTCCAATAGTAATAATCTTAATGAATTTCTCATAATCCCCAGACTGGCTGTAATCGACCCGATAGGTAGCAGTATCAGGCAGAACCGGGCCCTCGCCTTCGTCATCACAACCAGCAAAAAATAGAACTGTACATAACAGAAGGGAGAAGATAGATAGCTTTTTCATAGCCTAAAAATTAAATGGTTTATAGTTAGGTGAAAAATATTTTCTACAGAGACGTAATTAACCGGAACAGCCAGGCGAGACACAGAAACTGCATTTCACCTCCTAAAGTCTTTGGCTGCTATACTAGATTCCAGATCATAACTTCACTTTCATAGGGATACGATTCTCCTGGTCGTTTTTGGGATGTATGATGTCGTTATAGTCTTTATGGCCAAGGGGCTTATGCACCTGAAGTCCGGAACGAATACCGGAGTTCTTCTCAAAGGCAAAAAGGCTCAGCTTGTCTACAGGAATATCAAATTTCTTTTCATCCAAGCTGAAGGTAATACTGTCGGCATTCTTTGTAAAGGTGTAGGGCTTACCAACTATCGCCGTGGCCAGATAGATATCATAGATCTTTCCTTGGTAATCGTTATCGAAAATGGTATGCTTTTGAGCATGCGGCCACGCCTTCAGGGAAAGCTCCACCTGCATCCTCGACATTCCCCCGCCAAACGAGACGAACACTGAGTTGCTGAAGTCCCGCTTGTCCTTCTCCAGCTGATAGAAGCTCATGGCATCTATAGGGTTCTCCGCAAAGTAGACATGGCGTGTAAGAACCGGATTCTGCGCAAAGTCGGCTACCCAGACACCGTGCTTGCGGTCGCTGCCCGCTGCCACGCCCTTAAAGCCATAATTTCGAAGGTCGTAGCCTATCGTTTCGCCGCTAGCTGGCCTTTGCAGTGGGAAGGCGATATTGGTGTAGGCGTTATCCTTCTCCGCGTCCCGCACCAGCCTGATGTAAGGCAGGAACAGCTGCACCGTCTCGCCAGAGAGACCTCGTTCCTTGATTAGGTAATGCAGCTTAAAAACAGAGGCCTCCGATTCGGCAAACCTGCTTTTGTCAAAAGGCTTTGCTTCCGTAACATTGTAGATTGGAGCTTTGGGTTGAGAGGCATAGGCATACCTAGAAAGCACCCTATTGATACCATCGATCTCATTGCGAAAGCTTCCCTGGAAGCGGTGCAGCCGGTTGGCCACAAAATCTATCACAGACCCCTTGTCGTTGCTTCCATCCCGGTTGAAGTACATCTGCCGGGAGCTGTCGCCTGGGTTGTTGATAATGATTCTGTCTCCGTCAGGGTGCTTGAACTCAGGGCTCTTTCTGCCCTTCAAGGGGTCAAACACATAGCCTAGCGATTCGGCGACCTGAATAATCGACACCTGCTCTCTGTATTCCTGAAAGGTCATAGGCAAGTTAACGTTTGATAGACACAACAGGGGTTTCCTTCACTGCCAAGGTGTGGCTTTCTTTTAGGGAGACCTGCCCCTCCACTATCTTTAGTCCTTTAGGATCATTCAGATCCAAGCGGGCCGATATCAGCTGATCCTTTGCTTTGGAATAAAGCTCCAGAGTACCTCCTTGCCGCAGGTGCTCTTTCTGATCAGTACTCAACACGATATCCCTGATAGCACTAGGCACCTGTATATCCCGTACCCTCACCCTTAGAATCTCGTTGGTCTCCTTATCCAGCTGGAAAACATACAGCTCTTTCTCCCCATTAAGCGATTTATATGGCTTTACCAGTAACTCCCCGTTTTGCAGTTTTTCCAACTCTTGCTTACTGGCACCAATCTCGTTCTGTATCTCCCTCCGTATGGGGTGGATCAGCAGTGATAGGGTGTTGTCTGGATTCATCTTCAGGCTCAGTTTAGCGTCCACAGTAAGAGGTTCCAGACTGGCGTCCTTGATAGTAAAGGTATTCAGGCTCGTGCGCCTGCCCGTCAGCAGGCTGACCAAATCGTCAGACTTCATGGAGAGCACGTCTTTCTTGTTCATCCCCAAACGCTCGAATTGACCATAAGGCAGGTCTTTTATATCGAAGTTCATATTTTAATCAAATCATAGATACGATTGATTAAATCTACGTTAAAAAAAATAATAAGTATATAAAATCAGTTAATTTCAAATATTTTTATACATATATTGTATTAGATAACCATAATTATACATAATATAATTACCTGAAAATTAAGTGGCATTCCCACGTCTCTCAATTAGCTGTATAGATATATTAAATATTGTATATCTTAGATAATGTAAAGGTGATTATCTATTACGTCAAGGGAGAAACCATAGCTTTTTGATTAATAATGACAGGGATATAAGCTGGAAAAGGTTGCTGAGAGACAACAGTAAAGAGAGAGGCTATGTTAAAGCGCTTCTTGATGCTGTAGAAGCACCCACATTAACCTCTGATCTGAACCTTATCATAGAGAACTATAAAAATGATGACTGGAAAAAATATTTTATAAAATTCCCAAGCATCATAAAAGCCTGTGGAAGCAGAAGGCTTATCCGCTGGAATAATGAGCATGATATTCTTTTGCTTAAATCTACTACTAGTGGTTACCACAAAGAGTACTATTCCTTTGCTTTATACTTAAGACTTAAGAAAGAACAGCAGGAACCCACATATCAAAGCCAGAGGTCAGTTGATTATGCCAAATGTATCTCCACATTAAACGATCACAAACTTTCCTTATCATATGCACCGAATAAGCAAGTATACATCATAAAAGAGGCGAATGCTGATCAACATGACTTCGATTCAGAGGATTCACTTTTAGATTATTTAAAAGCCAATAACTACCTAGTCAATCAAACTGAGCAAGTTTCTACTTTACAGGAAGCTTAAACATTCATTTCATGTCAAAAAAAGGCTATATATCACGCTACCTGCTAATACTTAAGAAGCTGGAGGCAAAACTATATGTAGCCTTAATGAGCTACAGCAGTACATCGAGAAGCAGTTGAATTACCTGCAAATGCAGGACGATACGCTACAAATCGGTTTCTCAAAACGTACTCTACAATTCGAGATCCCTGAGATTCGAAATATCTTTGGTATTGAAATAGAATATTCGCCTACGGAGAAGGGCTACTTTATCAGACAAACTGAAATGGGAAACATGAATTTCCGGTGCATGATTGAAGCCTTTGATTTATTCATTTCATTGAATGCAGCACAGGACATATCACCTTACATTCAGTTGGAAAATCGTAAGTCACAAGGAGTTGAGAACATGTATGGATAAGCCGCATCCGGACACTTACCAGTATGCACTAGACAAGGCGGGTGCCAAAGCCGGGGAGGCCCTGCTAATTACCGCACACGGCTGGGACATTGCCGAAGCACTGCAAGCCGGTATGCAGGCAGCTTTTATCAAACGGGAAGGACAGGTGCTTTACCCGCTTGCGCCAGATCCACAATTAAATGAGAAAACGCTGCTTCCGATTGCTGATAAATTAAGCGCCTTGTAAAACAGCTACTTTAACTTATAACTGTCAACTTCTCGCCAGTTGCACGACCAGCTGCGCAATCTCCTCCGGTTTTTCTTCCTGCAGAAAATGCTTGGATGACAGCTTGTGCACAGAAGGTAACTTAGCAGCATTTTTAATCTCCTCTCCGAAGCGCTCATAGTCCAAAGCCGGATCATCTGCCCCCCAAATAGCCTGAATCGGATAAGATACATTTTCAACTGCTTGGTAGCAGAGCCTTTTGAATTCCTCCGACTTCTGAAAATTTCGCATGATCTTCAGAAAGGCCTTCCCGCTATCATCGCGTTTTAGCAGGTCCACATAGGCGTATACCTCCTCCTTAGGCAGATTATCAGCATGGTTTACACCCAACTGCGAGAACAGCAAGTACCAAGTCATGTGTGTGATTGTCAGGAGCTCTGCTTCTCCCAGCAACGGTTTTCCAAAGGGTCGCATGGGCAGTGGCTTCTTAAACTTGTCCACCTCTATCCAAGTGTTCAGGATAGTCAGGGAAAGGACTTTCTCTTTGTTCTCAGCCGCCATGGCAAAACCGATCGGCCCGCCTATGTCGTGAATGAGCAGATGATATTTCTCGATGCCCATCACGTCGGCTGCCCGGGCACAGAAGCGGGCAAAATTGTGGAAGGTATACTCAAAGTCTTCCGGTCTGTCAGAGAGACCAAGCCCGGGCAGGTCGATGGCCACGCCACGCATGCCTTTAGCCGCCAACGCATGTATTACTTTGCGGTACAGGAAAGATGAGGTAGGCACTCCGTGGATACAGAACACCACCTCCCCTTTTCCCTCATCCAGTACAAAGGTCCTGATTCCATCTACCTGAGTAAATCTTCCGGCAGCCTGATGCTGCTCTATTACCTGTTCAACAGTTCGTTTATCGCTCATAGCTTATTCTGTATGCAGTTTGAATTATTTAATACGGTGCAGTGACCTGAAAAAATGGTACCGCTTTATAAGATGGCCCGGTAATACTGCTCATTTGTCGCATGGCGGACAAATATGAACAAGCTAAAACCGTAGTTTACTTCGTGTAGTATGTGTGTAATCAGCAGCATGCGCATACAATTTCCAAACAAATGCTGAACGCTCGCAATCGTTTCCGCAACTTCTATCATTAATTATATCTTTCATGACACATCAAGACAAAGAATGCCCCACCAGCCAATGGGACTTTAGCAACCTAAAGGCCTTGTTCCTGAACTGCACCCTGAAAAGGTCTCCTGAAAAGTCACATACCAGAACGCTGATAGATGTTGCTGTAGCTGTTATGGAAAAAAATGGGGTTAGCACTGAAGTTGTGCGCCCGGTAGACTACAAGATTGCCCCAGGGGTGTATCCTGATATGAAGGCATACGGTTGGGAGGAAGATCAATGGCCAGAGTTATGGAAAAAAGTGCAGGAGGCGGATATTCTGGTAATTGGCTCTCCAATCTGGTTAGGTGATAAATCCTCAGAGTGCACCAAAGTGATAGAGCGGCTTTACGGGCAGTCGGGCCAGTTAAACGAGCAGGGCCAGTACATTTATTACGGAAAAGTGGCGGGCTGCATCATTACAGGCAACGAAGATGGCATAAAGCATTGCTCCATGAATATTCTGTATTCCATGCAGCATTTGGGTTGCGTAATACCGCCCCAGGCAGATGCCGGCTGGATTGGCGAAGCAGGTCCTGGCCCCTCCTACGGAGATGATGGCATAGGGCTCAACAACGATTTTACCCAGCGCAACACCACCTTTATGGCCTGGAACCTGATGCACCTGGCGCGCATCTTAAAAGAAAATAAGGGAATACCAGTGCACGGCAACCAACGCTCGCTATGGGAAGCGGGGTGCCGCTTCGATCACCCGAACCCGGAATATAGATAACCGGCAAACCCTTACCGATGCTGTAAAATCATATGGCATCACAATTCAAAAGAGTATCATATGGATTTAAAAACAACAACATTGGATCCCCTGATCAACCTGACCCGCAAGGAAAACGGCAATAAGGACCTGGAAAGCTTCGCCCATCATGTGGCGGCTGGTTTAAGTCAGCCACCTAAAAAACTTTCATCCCGTTACTTCTACGACGGGCCTGGCAGTGCGCTCTTCCAGCAGATCATGGAGCTGCCGGAGTATTACCCCACCCGATGCGAGTATGAGGTGCTTACAGATAACAAAGCCGCTATCACTGCCCATCTGGCAAAAAAGGGCTTCTTCCACCTAATAGACCTGGGTGCCGGTGATGCCCTGAAAACAAAGATTCTTTTAAAGGAGCTTCAGGAACGTCAAATCTTGTTTGACTATCTACCGGTAGACATCTCGGAAGACGCTATGCAGCAGTTGAGCAGCAGCCTGGAAAAGGAAATGCCGGAGCTCAACCATCAGGCTATAGTTGGCGATTACGATGATTCGCTGGGTTGGCTCCAGCACAATAAGACTGGCCGAAAAGTTATCCTGTTCCTGGGGTCAAACATCGGCAACTTTGAGCACGAAGAAAGTCTGGACTTCCTTAGTAAGGTAAGGTCGCATCTGGAGCCGGGAGATAGCCTGTTACTGGGTATTGACCTTCGAAAGGACCCGGATAAGATACTAAGTGCTTACAATGATTCCGCAGGAGTAACTGCGGCTTTTAACCTGAACCTGCTGCACCGCATCAACAGGGAGCTTGGGGGCGATTTTGATGTAAATGGCTTTTTCCACTATCCAATTTACAACCCGCAGGAAGGTGTGATGCGAAGTTACCTGGTAAGTAAGCAGGAGCAGAATGTGTTCATTCAGGCAACTGGGAAATCATTTCATTTCAGTGCCTGGGAAGCCATTCATACCGAGAGTTCTTATAAGTATACGCTGCCACAGATCCAGGCTATGGCAGAAGCAAGTGGCTTTATAATGGAGATAGTTTTTCAGGACAATCAAGGCTGCTTTGCGGATGTTATCTTCAAGGCAGTATAGCTCAGGTTACTAAGCAGTTTCTTATCACAAGATGCTAAAAAAAAGACTGGAGTGTTTACTAAAACTAAAGGAGCCGTCCTATTTTACAAACGGCTCCTTTAGAAACATTATACCAGCTATGGTTTCTTTTAAACTCAGGAATAGTTTTCCTTTATCAGGTTATAAGCAGGTTTAAGCGAGGCAAAATTGATAGCGGCACCAGCAACGCAATAAATACATACTTTCTTCTGCACAAAGGCCATCTTATACAAATACTGCGCTGCGCCTACTGCCTGCCCTAGCACAATGCCACCCAAAGCCAGGTCAAGCAGGCGTGAGCGCTTTTTGAAACGGGAACCTGCCATTGCCAGAAACATCGTGGCCGCGTAAGCCCCCAAACTGATCACGCCATCCGGCATACCCAAAATAATTGCATCATTCGACGTGTTCACTTTAACAGTGTCAAACGCTTCTCCGGGTATATCAGGAAGCTTCTTAAAATATCCCATCTGCAGCAGAGAAATAAGGCTGAAGTCAGCCAGTCCTGCCGCAGCTAAGGCGGCTATGTCACGACGGTGCTCTGTACGCTCACTCTTATCAGCACGTACCTTATCAATAGCATTCATTTTCATAGTTTTATATTGTTTATTCAGTTTAATCTACGAGTGTCAGTCACATGCTTGTTATCAGCAACAACCACCGCCGTCGTAGTACCAGGTAGAATCGGTGATGTAAATGTCATTTCTGTTCAGGTTGTCTAAGGCCCTGGCTGTCTTATCGCAAACGGCAAGCGGCTGGTTCTGCAGCAGCGTATGGCCCTTACCATCGTCAAAGTATTCTTCTGCTCCAAAGTAGATAGCGTGCTTGCCTGTGAACACACATGGACCGTCGGCCGGCATGGGATCTTTGATGGCGCAGATCTCCACACTTTCTATAAAGACCAGCTTGTCGGTGTCATACTGTTCCGGGGCCAGCACGCGGTAAGGTCTTCTGGCACGCACTTCTACCGTCCCGAATCCTACCCTGGTGATCATATCGATGTACTGCTGCAAAGGCAATGCACCGCTCAGGCACAGGGCACGCAGCCGGTCATCATTCCGCAGGCTTTCGCTCATGAAATCCTCACTAGTAGGATCTGATAACACCAGCCTGCCGTGCGGCTTCAGCACCCGGTACATCTCTGCCAGAGCCAGTTCCAGTTCCTCCTCTTTGAAAATATTGAACAGGCAATTCTGCGCGGCAACGTCTATGCTCTCACTTGCAACAGGAAGCGCTAATGCATCCCCGTTTCGCAATTCAATAAAGTCTTTCTGAAACCAGCTATTTTGCCTTTCGGCTTCATGCAGGTTCTCTTCGCAGACTTCCAGCATCCTTTGCACCGGGTCAACGCCAACCACGGCACCGGGCCTGCGGCAGAAGTAGGAGAACTGCAACAGCTCCATGCCGCCCCCAACGCCCACATACAGCACGGTCGGGTTGTTGCTCAGGTCCCGCGGGTTTACCGTGGAGCCGCAACCATAGTTCATCTCCAGCATTTTAGACGGAACGGTAAGCTCCGGCAATTGCCAAACCGGCGTAGTGGTGCAGCAAAGCCCTTTTTGTGGGGTATTGGCAGCTTCTTCGTACACCAGTTTTGCTGCTTCTAAATAGTTACTCATCTATGTCTATGTGTTTATATTATTTAAACAGGTTGATTTAAAACTCTTCCCTCTGCTAAAAGTTTGGAGCTATACTATGCAAGATTTATCAGCCAGTAAATAACCCCGGCGCAAACTGCCGCCACCGGCAAGGTCAGAAGCCAGGACAGTAAGATGTTAGATACCACTCTGTAGTTCGCCTTACCGGTTATAGTGCCTATCCCAAAAATAGAGCCTACCGAGACATGCGTGGTGGAAACCGGCATACCGTGTATACTTGCTGTAGTCACTAAAAGGCCAGTGATCAAATTGGCTGTAAAGCCTTGCCCGTGATTCATGCTGGTGATCTTTTTGCTCATGGTCAGCGCAACTCTTCGTGCATTCAGCAGGCCGCCCAGCGCAATTGCTACAGCGATAGCACCTATCCCCCATTCCAGCTTAAGCGCCTGCGCCACCAGCAGCAATCCCGCTATCTTTGGTGTGTCGTTCAGGCCGCGGGCAAAACTCACAACGCCGGCACTCAGGAAATGGGCGCTGTCCAGCACCCTTTGCATACCTATACCCAAAAACTGCCCCTGGTACACTTGCTGGCAATGCTGCTGCTTGTCTATTTTCAGGGAAGCGGGCTGTAAAACGGCTATGGTTTGCAAGGTACTTCCGTTTGCAGCCAGAGCGCTAACAGGCACATATTCCTTTCCCACACATACGCAGGTTTCCTTTGTAAAACCCAGCCTGCTGCGTAGCCTGTTAAAGACAAAGTATAACAGAAGGCTTAAGACAGCCGCCATCAGCGGACTCACCAGCAGCGGAACAAGAAACGTACTGCCAAGCTTAGCGAAATTGAAGTCTGTACCTATGGCAACTACGCCAGATCCAAATAAAGCGCCTACCAAACCATGTGTAGTAGAGATAGGCATACCTATCTTTGTAGCGATAAATACAGCTAGTGCAGCACCCAGCGCAACCGAAATAGCGAACTCAGGCCCCTGCAACAAGGTATCGGGCACCAGTCCCTTACCGGAGAAATTCTTTACCAGCACACCTGCCAGAAAGATGGCTGCTACTGATCCCGCGAAAGTCGTAACTGTAGCCCAGGTAATGGCACTTTTATAGTTGGTGGTGCCACTGCCAAACAGCGTGGCTACTCCCTTAAAATTATCATTGGCCCCGTTGCTGTAGGCTAAGAAACAGGCGGCTATAAAAAGAAGTATGAGCATTACTAACTATTACAGAATTACACTTATTTCACGGTCTCCCCGCCACAGCTGGAACCTGCACCTGCCGTGCAGCCGTAGCAGTGTTGGTTGAGTACAATGTGTCGCTTGTCCAGCGCCGCATCATCAAACTCGCGGATGTGGCGGGGCATGCCATCCTCCACTTTCAGTTCCAGCATCTGGTTAAAATCGCAGTCGTAGAGGTAGCCGTCCCAGCCTACGGAAATGGTGTTCCGGCACATCACGCCAGCGGCAGCTACCGGATTAAAAGCGTCTATCAGTTTCTGCATGTAGCTGTCATAGTTGCCGCTTTGTATCAGGTAATCGAGGTAGCGGCTCACAGGAAGGTTAGTGATACAGAAAAGGCTGTTAAAGTCTATATCGTACCCACTCTTAAGCCGACGTTTGAACTCCGCCTCAAGGGACTTCTGACCTCCAGGCAGAAAAGCACCGGATGGGTTGTAGACCAGGTCGAGTTGCAAGCCTGTGCCCTCCTTTCCATAGCCAACCTCATTGAGCATCTGCAACGCTTTTATTGATTTCTCGAACACACCATCGCCGCGCTGTGCATCGGTACGGGATGCCTGGAAGTATGGTAACGAAGAAATAACGTGCACTCCATGCTCCTTAAAAAATTCCGGCAGGTCGTAATACTTTTTATTGGCAAGTATAATGGTGAGGTTGCAACGTACAATTACCTGTCGCCCCAGCTTCGAGAGCTCCTCCACGAACCACCGAAAGTCCGGGTTCATCTCAGGGGCACCGCCTGTCAGGTCTACAGTTCCAATATTCGGCGACTGCTTTATAGCATCCAGGCAAAGCTGCATCGTCTCGCGCGTCATGATCTCTTTCCGATCGGGCCCGGCGTCTACGTGGCAATGCTTGCAGGTCTGGTTACACATTTTGCCAACGTTAATTTGCAAAATAGTAGTCCCTGTGGAGGTTAGTGGGTAAAGTCCGTATTCATCGAGTTTCTCAGCAAAGGCCTGAAACTGGCTCCCGTGCAAGGAGGGTTGTTGCAGCACAGTAAGCTGCATGAGCGGATCTGCCAGTTCGTGCGCTTGTCTTTTTAATGATTTTATCATCCTAAGTATAGGTTACATGGTCAGTTCCTTTATCTTGTTCATCATCTGCACCCCATGCACTAAAGCGGCACCACCTTTTATAGCAGCGGCCACATGCACAGCTTCCATCATCTGGTTCTCGTCCGCGCCCTTCTGCAGGCAGTCGGAGCTGTAAGCGTCGATACAATAGGGACATTGCACGGCGTGGGCAACAGCCAGTGCGATCAGGGCTTTCTCTCTTTCAGTCAGAGCACCTTCCTTGAATACCTCGGCGTAGTAGCTAAAGAACTTGCGGCCCATTTCGGGCTGCAACTCTGTTATCTCCCCGAACTTGGGCAGGTCGGCAGGGCTATAATAAGTCTTCTCCATGTAATCGAATAGGTGTAACAATTGTTCAAGTACGATGCAGCGAGAAGTCTACCGAAGGAGCATCGTTATGCTATACTTTATGTGTAGCACATTCTCACTATAGCTGTACTTTTCTAAAGGTAAGTTACCAGTGCGTAAGGTATTGTCGTCAGGATGACAAATGGGAAGTATGCGTGCAAACCGCCTGCTGAATCAGCTGATGTGCTATAGTCAGAAGCTGCACCGATCCAGGAGCGGACAAAAAAGAGATAGATTTCGGGTTTAGAATAGAGATAAATAGCCTGCTACCCTATTACTACAACAGACTAAAGCACTTAATGTAGATACGGTGCCTGTTGTAGGTCAATATGCCGGCCTTTTCCAACGTGTTCAGTACCGTTGTAACTGTCTGCCTGCTGGTAGCGGTCAGTTTACCGACATCTTCATGCGTCAACTGCATTGGTACTGCTATCTCCTCGGGGTTATTGGCAATAGCATACCCGCTCTCCTGTGCAAGGTCGCGCAGAAAGTCTCTGACCCGCTCCTCTGCTGTTCTGAACATAAGTTGCTCCAGGCGCCGCTGCACTTTCTCCAGGCGCTGGCCTATGGTTTTGGTTATCTGCAGCGTCAGTTGCGGACTTGCCTCCATGAGCCGCAGAAAGTCGCTTGCCTTAAACATGCACACCAATGAATCTTCGGCTGCAACAGCAACTTCATCGCGTGTTGCCTTGTCGGTAATCGCCAGTTCCCCGAAGATCTCCCCCGGCCCCAAAATGGCCAGTATGACTTCCTTGCCGTTGTCTGAGCGCTGGATGATTTTCACTTTGCCCTCTTTCACCAGGTAAAAACTATCCGCAACGTCTTGTTTGCAGTATATTTCCTGATCTTTCAGAGTGGTTTCCATATGAGCCACTTTCCCTAGCTTAGCTCTGTCTTCTTTAGTTAAAATACTGAAAACGCTAAAATTCTCTAAATACCACTGTATCGTATTGGTTGCTGTGCTCATAGGTATAGGTATAGCCATTCAAAAGTAACCAAATTTGAAACTTAACAGGAATGGCTATGACAAAAAACCTTTCTTTATTCCCTTACAAATTCACTTTTATAATCAATGACAGCACCTATCAGTGAGGCATGCACAAAGGCCTGTGGCACATTGCCCAGCCACTCTCCTGTTTCAGGGTCTCCCTCCTCAGGCATAATGCCCACATCATTCATGAATCTGAGAGCCGCCTGCATGATTTCATCGAACTTCTCCTGGTTCTGCCGCATCACCCAGTATTGGGCTACCCAACAGGTACCTGCCAGAAACGCGCCTTCCTTCTGAGAATCATACTCCACCAAGTGGCGACGGTAAAGGTTGTTCTGGCAATAATCACGCTCCAGCTTTTCGATGGTTTTGAGCATCTGCGGTGTATCCGCCTCCGTGAAGCCCCATATGGGAAAAAGCGCAGCGCTCACATCTACAGACTCGCTTCCAGCATATACGGCGTAGGCTCCCTCTGGTGTCTGGCAGTTTTCCTCCACGTAGTGCCGTATCTTTTCAGAAGCGTTTAGCCAGCGTTTTTTCTGCAGCTCGTCCTGGGAGTGCTCGGCTATATACTTCAGACTGATGGAAGCTACTACCTTGCTGGAGGTATAATGATGTAACTCTGTCTCTTCCCAGATGCCGTGGTCAGGCTTGTGCCAGTTCTCTACCAAAAAATCTGCCATCTGCTCCACGGTTTCCCAGTGCTCCCGCGTGTCGTAACGGTTATAAATCACTTTGGCGGCTATGATGACGTTGCTGTTGGCGTCTAGCTGCAATTGGTTATTGGCGCCGTTGCCATAGCGCACAGGCCTGCTGTTCCTATAGCCTATAAAATCCAGTTCCTGTTCAGTGCCTGCTGGTTGTTCGTCGAGGGTGAGCATGGGCACAACAGGTTCCGGTATACGGTGCATGGCCGAACACATAAAGCTTAAAAACTTACGTTCTTCTTCCCCATCGCTTCCGGCTCGGGCTAGTGCGCTCACAATCATGGCGGCATCACGTAGCCACACATAGCGGTAGTCGTAGTTTCGCCCACCGCCGAGTACTTCAGGCAATGAGGTGGTGGCAGCGGCTATGATGCCTCCGTTTCGGGCATAGGTGAGCATACGCAACAGGCGGAGCGAATTTCGCACCTGCTCTTCGTATGGCCCCTTGTAGGTAATATGGCTCGCGACTGCCTGCCAGTTTTTCAGTGTCAACTCCCTGGACTCCTTCAGCTGTTCCTCCGGCTTATCCAGGGCCTTCTCTGCGAGAATGAACCATGCCTCTTCTCCGGCAGCCACTTGGCAAGAGAGAGTATCCTGCCCCACCTCCAGCGGATGTGAAGTATACAAGTGGAAATCATACTCCACTATAGCGTGGCGCTCTCCCTTCTGCTCCAGTACTGGGGACTGACGGGCATAGTTCGGGCGATGGGAAAAGTGTACGGTGTAGGATTCAGGAGCTGCAGAGAGCTTGCGGCAGATACCATAAAAGCTACCCTCCAGCGGCATCCAGTCTTCGAGCAACAGCTTTCCGCTGCTCCCCTGAAAGTGCGTCTGCAGCACGGCACTGTCTTCCAGGTACCCTCGTTTCTCAAACGCCAGCCCCTCCAACCCCATGTGCCAAACACCTCCTTTTTCAGGGTCAAGCAGGCTTGCAAAGAAAGAGGGACTGTCAAAACGCTTCGGACAATACCAGACTATACTCCCCTGCTTATCTAAAAAAGCGCAAGTCCGGCGGTCACCTAGCATGGCTAAGTCCTTTATGTTTATGTTCAAATTTTTCATAGCATTATGAGTTAGGTGGTATAGCTGCTCAAGTTTGGCATAAGGTCTTTTAACAGCTCAGGCTTTAACTATAGATAGTCTGTAGCCTGTTAAAAGTTACCGTTTGGAGCAAACTGGAATGTCGTGGACACGACAAAACTAGAGTTTGTATTCTCCTTAAGTCAGGATAAGTCATTTATACTGCCTTTTGCGTAAAACAAACTAAGCCCTTGAGACAAAAAAAAGTAATTTACGGTCTGAACTAATTGCGATATGGCCCAAACGAAGCTCTGGCACCTGGAAAACTTCAGCATGCTGCACATCCTGTCTAAAAGTGAGATGGAGGCGATGGACAGAATGGCTGTGATGCGTAACATGCCCCGCAACCAGGTGATTTATTTTCCGGAAGACACCTCCGACACCGTTTTCCTGCTCAAGAAAGGAAAGGTAAAGATTTCACGCCTTTCAGAGTCAGGCAAGGAAATGATACTGGCGATACTAGGCCCGGGGGAGATTTTTGGGGAACTTTCCATTACAGGGCAGGTAAAGCGCGAAGAGATTGCAGAGGCCACAGAGGACGCTGTCATCTGCTCGGTTAGCATTTCTGACTTTCAGCGCATGATGGAAATGAATCCCAAGTTCAACCTGCAGGTGACCAAGTTCATAGGCTTCCGCTTAAAGAAAATACAGTCCCGGCTGGAAGGGCTGATATTCAAAACAGCGGAGCAGCGCGTGCGCTACCTCTTGAAAGAACTGGCCGAGGAGCATGGGCGCCAGATAATCAACAATCCGGAAGAACGTGTCGTGAAAATGAGGCTCACTCACGAAGACATTGCCAAGCTCTCAGCTACCAGCCGCCAGACCGTGACCACCGTGCTCAACGATCTGGAAAAGCACGGCCTGATCAGCTATGACCGCAGCCGCATTTTTGTCAGAAAGTACAGTGAACTATAGCAACTTTACAGCTGCAATTCCTGCCTTAAGGGTTCGAACCGGGTGCTGTTCTGTTTCCAGTAATCGCTTATCAATTTGCCCTTTCGGGTTGCACGGCTCACTTCCCGCTCTCCTGCGTCCAATAGCCGGACTTCGTCCCAGCCGGCAATCTCAAACGGGAATGCCGCCGTGTAGAAAATACGCAACTCACGTGGGTAGTCCGTATACTTTACCGTCAGCACGCGCAGCTCTTCAGCAGCAAACCCGGCCATGCCTTCCGGCGCCTGCACTGTAGTTATCAAGGCTTTCTCGGCTTTCAGTTCTTCATGTGTTAGGCGCTGGTCCAGCAGCCCCGGAATCAGCCTGACCTCACCGGTTGGCACTTGGTTTGGATGAAGTCGAAGCAACGTCCACAGGTTATCTTCTGGCATGGCATAGATGGTCATGCGCTGGTCACTCTCTTTCTCGAAGTAGGAAAGCAGCTGCGCGTTATACTTTCCTTCTTGCCTGTTGAGCTGGGTGAAGGTATGACCACACCACTCTTGGGAGCTGGCCGTAATTTTAACGGCTGGAATACTATCGTATACCGGGGTAAACACAGAGAGCATCATGGAGTACGGGTAAATGCCGGTAACGAATTTCTTGGTCATGTTCAGTTTCAGCACCTTCTGTGCATCCTCCTCGTTTACCTGTGGGTTATCCAGCTTCACCTGCTTTTTCCTCGACAAATCCTCTGTCACGAATATCAAAACCGCTTCCCCTTCCCGCTTTTCCCCATAACGGTATTGTTCCAAATCATACGAATTCAGCTCTGCCTCCCCTTGGTACCAGTAATCTCCGAAAACAGCAAAGTCGATGGAGCGGGAGGCGGTACTCGTTGTCGTGTTGGAGCCGTAGGATGTGCAGGCGACCAAAGACAGTGACAGGAATAAATAGAGCAGGTATTTCATGGTGAAGCAGTTTCGTTAAAAGGAAATTTTGCTGTGCCATTGCGGCAGGCGGAACATAGTCAATCAGAATATATTTAATAGATAAACAGCCTAGCAACAGGCACTTTGCAGTGCTTTATCCAGCCTGCTGATCAACTGCTCTAACGACTTGATGGCATTCAGTTCTTCCGCCTCCAATAGCACTTCTATCCTGTCTTCCCCGGTTTGCAGCGCCACCAGCGGATAAGCCTCCCGGACTGGCGCGAATTTCCATTGGTCTTTATAAACGAACTCTACGTCCAGCGGAAGCTGTTTCACATACTCCGCCCACTCTCGCCTGATAGTGAATTTCCCATAGGTTAAGGCGCACAGGCTGCAGGCATATGTATCCGGGGAGATGATTTTATGCGCGAAGTCAGTCACTTTGTTAAAAAAGCCCGCTTCAGCATTATACACAAATTGAAGTTTCTGTTTCATGGGATCTATACTTTACGGTAAGATTGGAAAGAGTAATAAAAAACCAGCAGGTAGCCCAAGGCCAGCATTCCGTGGAAGATCAGCAGACCGTACTCCCGCTGCACCACGCTCCAGACCGCCACACCCAGAAACAGCAGCCCCAATATACCCTCTGCATACGTTGTGTAGGGTATCTTAAGATTGAGGTAGAAGTTATCCTGCCACCTGTGCTGCCTTGCCTCCAGGTTAAACTTGGGTGTCCGGATGAACGGAGACTTTCGGCCGCTCCACCCCTCCCATACCGCTACCGCATTGTGCAAGGCCAGCCCCATCGATACCGATAGGAACAGGGGAAAGTATAGCAGGAAACCAGCAGCCCGCCTTCTTAAAGAGGCATTCGACTGTTCCTCTTGCGCCTGTGTGTTTGCCTGAAAGTAAACTAAGCTGATTACTAGGAAACTCAATAGTGTCAGCGCACCCACATGAAAAACAACAGCAGGCAACAGGTTGTTTACTCTCGCCCATAGCAAGGGTAGGCTGGCTAGCGAAGCCAGCAGCACCGCCACAAACACCGAGCTGTTGAGCAGGTGCGCAAAAGCATGGAGCTTGGTCTGCAGCGAAGCTCCGGAGTGAAGCACCGTGCCCAAATGCTTAACCGCCGACTCGGCTCCGCCCTTGGTCCAGCGGAACTGCTGCGACTTGAGCGCACTCATCACCGGGGGCAGCTCCGCAGGAGACTCCACCTCCGGCAGGTATTTGAACTGCCAGCCTTTTATCTGCGCCCGGTAGCTTAGGTCCAGGTCTTCGGTAAGGGTATCGTCCTGCCAGTTGCCGGCGTCATAAATGGTGCTTTTGCGCCATATGCCGGCAGTACCGTTAAAATTGATGTAAGCGCTCAAGCTGTTGCGGCCTACCTGCTCCACGTAAAAATGAGCGTCCAGGGCAAAAGCCTGCAGCCGCGTGAGCAGGGAGTACGCTTTGTTGAGGTGGGTCCAGCGAGTTTGTACCATGCCTATACCTGTGTTAGCGAAATAAGGCACAGTCCGTTTCAGAAAGTAAGGCTTGGGCGTGAAGTCGGCATCGAAAATAGCGACGTACTCCCCACTAGCTTGTTCAAGCCCATACTTAAGGGCCCCTGCTTTATAGCCACTCCGGTCCGGTCGGCGGATGTGCTGCCGCTGCAGGTGCGGGTACTGTTTTATCTTCTCCTGTATAAGGGTCGTGGTCTCGTCGTCGCTGTCATCCAGCAGCTGCACTTGCAGTTTATCAGCGGGGTAATCCAGCGCAGCAACAGCCTCAATCAAACGCTCCACCACGTACCGCTCATTGTACACGGGCAGCTGCACTGTCACCAACGGCCATACCTCTGGTTCTGGCGGTGCGGCACCATGCCCCCGCTTCAGAAACAGCCGGAAACGGTAAAGCAGGTGTGCCTGCGCCACACTGTACAACAAGATGAACAGCATAGCCAGTGCGTATACCACTAAAGAAAGCAACAACAGTAGGCTCATTTAACTTAGCACATTTATAGATTCATTTCCGGTCAAGATAGGGATGTCGCTGATACGCCCCTGCTCCGGCCCATTCTCCAGCTTCAATACCCCGCGCGGACAAACCGAAGCGCAAACCCCACAACCCACGCAGGAGGCGCGTACAATGTTCTGTCCCCGTTGCGCATACCAGCGCACATCAATGCCCATTTCGCAGTAAGTGGAACAGTTGCCGCAGGATATGCACTGGCCACCATTGGTGGTAATGCGGAAACGTGACTTGAAGCGTTGCACAATGCCTAAGTAGGCGGCCAGCGGACAGCCAAAGCGGCACCAGACGCGGTTGCCCATCAACGGGTAAAAGCCCACTCCTACCACACCGGCAAAGGCTGCCCCGATTAGAAAGCCATACCACTCATGCAGCGTGTTCGTCCACTGCCCCAGCAGCGCGAAACCGGAGAAGTAATTGACGATTGTCACGCCGGTCATCACCACAGCGAAAACCAGTACGCCGTGTACCATCCAGCGCTCTACGAGCCAAGCGTTCAGCGATTTGTCAGAAAGGTGGCGGTAGGGGTCACCGGCCGTCTCGGCCAGCCCGCCGCAGCCGCACACCCAGCTGCAGTACCAGCGCTTGCCGTAGAAGTACGTCAGCAGCGGCACGCCCAAAATGATAAGCAGAATGCCCGACACAAACATAAGCATACCGATGCTGCCACTACTCAACATCCCCTCCACGCGATAGTTGTAGAAAAAGGTATAATCCAGTGGCCAGATGTTCTTGAAATCGTGCCAGGGCTTGTTGAGCAGCACGAGTATCTCCGGGATCAGGAAGGCGAAGCTCAACTGAAAGAACATGACCGAAGAGGTGCGCAGCAGCTGGTATTTATTGCCCCGGTACTTGCGGAACATCCGGACCCCCATCACCAGTATGGCCAAGGTATAGATGGTGCCATAAAGGAACCACTGACTGGCCGGTCCGCCTGACAGTATACGGCTAAGCGGATCTACCAGCAGTGTCCAGTTCACGATGTAGGCCGGAAACCAGTACAGCAGCACGTAGATGCCGATCAGGTATACGCCCAGCGTAATACCGATGATACCCCGCGATTTGTTGGAGGAAAACATCACGCCATTGTGCTTGATGCCCGTCGGTTCATCTCTATACTTAGGAAGGATATTCAGGAGCGCACCAAGTACGCCCAGTCCTACCGTCAGCAGTAATAGCAACAGTTTGTTTTGCGCTACAAGCCCCTCGCTGGCTACTTTGGTGGCGGCAAAGGTATAGTCGTCCCAGATTACCCGGTCCCATTGCTCGCTCTCTTCTTGCCGCTGGTTGTAGTTATCAAGGGAACTTTCAAAATCCATGACAAAGGAAAAGCTACTTCCGTAGTTTTTGTTCAGCATTGGCTGCAGCTCCTGCCGCAGCACTTCATAGTGCTGCTCGCTGGTTACCTCTCGTAGCTTTTGCTCTGTCAACCTGAACTCGCCCATAAAGAGCAGCGCGTTGAAGAACAGCAGCGATACCAAAAACAAGCCTAAGCCAACTTTCTGAATTATGTTCATCTTACTATTTTAAAAGCCGAAATAAGCCCAAAGACTCTTCTGCTTTTTTTCCCTCCGCAACTGCAGGTTCGTCCCGAACTGCTGGTTGAATTTCTGAAGGATTTCCGCATAGTGCCTGTCATAGAACTCCGGGTCGAAATTGGCCTTGTGTAGTTGCTCTAGCACCTCCTCCACCGCCGTGTTGCTGCGCAGCGCCTCGTCAAAAAGCTCGTGCCGCAGGCGCATGCCGAAGATATTCACCCCCAGCAGCTGCCGCGTACTGTTATCAAAGAGCAGGCGCAGGCACTTTTTGCCGGCAGGGTGCTCCCAGTAGAAAGACCCTACCGGCTCCTCCCACTTGCTGGGTACCAGTCCGTAGGTCTGGTACTCAATATCGAGGAACTTGGCTGAGTTGAACCAAGGCCCCGGCTTGTAAGGCACCGGCTCATGCGCCAGATTATGGGCCAGCGTCTCGCCGTGCATGCGGCCCGTATACCATACCTGCTCCACAGGGCGCCGCATCGGGGGGGGCGTGCGGTACTCCACACAGTCACCGATGGCAAACACGTTGGGAATATTGGTGGCAAAATGCTCGTCCACCAAAATCCCCTTGCTTATCTCCAGCCGCGTGTTGCGCACGAGGTCAATGTTCGGGCTAACCCCCACCGTCAGACCCACAAACTGGCAGGGGATTTCCTCCCCGTCCTTGGTCACAACGGCTTTCACGTTACCTGTTCCGTCATCCAATATCCGCTCCAGCTCAGCTCCGAGCCGCAGGTCGATGTGGTGCTCGCGGATGTGCCGGCCCACCAATTGCGCCTCCTCCAGCGGCAGTACATTGTCCCAGAACGCCTGCTCCCGTACCAAGAAAGTGACAGGTATGTCCCGGCTGCGCAGCATTTCGGCCATTTCGATACCGATCAGGCCGCCTCCCACGACCACAGCCCGCTGGCAACCTCTGGTGTTCACTTCCATGCTTTGCAGGTCCTGATAGCTGTAGAGGCCCTGCACGCCTTGTAAGTCCTGTCCCGGCCAGTCAAACAGGTTGGATTTGGAGCCCAGCGCCAGCACCAGAATATCATACTTCAGCGGTTCCCTATTATTAAATGCTAATCTTTTTTGTTCAAAATCTATGCTTGTCACCCAGTCCTGCACCAAGTCAAGCCGGTTCTTTTCCCAGAACCAGTCTTCGTAGGGCTTGGTGTGCTCGTACTTCATGTGGCCCATGTAGATGTACATCAGAGCCGTGCGTGAAAAGAAATGCTGGGTTTCGCCGGAAACAATGGTAATGCGGGAGGAACTGTCGCGCTTGCGGAGGTGGCGGGCACAGGTAACACCCGAGATACCGTTGCCGATAATGACCACGTGGCGTGCCTTGGACCGGATACAGAACTCTCCTATGGGCTTTGCCTCTTTCATAACTACCTACTTAACCTGCTTTAGCAGTGCGTGATAATGGTCCCGGATCACCTGCGGCTGCACCTTCCTTTGGTAGCGCCTGAAAGCAAGGTAGTTGGCCAGGTTTACCCTGAAATAACTGTTATAACTGTATTTTCTGGACGAAGCGTATACATTCTTCGGCAGAATGTGATAGCCGTAAGTAGGCAGCAGGCGGTGCACCAACTCAAAATCCTCCATCACGCAATAGTCCTCATTGTAGCCACCTACTTCCTCAAATATCTTTGTAGGCATGTACAACGACTGATCACCTCCGCCACTAAACATGGTCCTGAACCGTGAAAAGAAGGAATTAATGTTCAGCAGCCAGTTACCGGGCGTGAGTTTTAGCCTGTAGCACCCCACTGGATACCCTGCGTCTATAGCCTGGTTTATATCTTCGACAAGCGTGAGCGGGGGCAGACAGTCTGCATGCAGAAAGTACAGCACGTCCCCGGCTGCCCCCTGCGCTCCGGCGTTCAGCTGCACCGCACGATTGGCCTTGGCCGTCCGCAGCAGCTTTACTTCTGTAGGAATTATGGTTTCCACGCCGTCGGTGCTGCCGCCATCCACCACCACCACCTCCATCAATTGCCTATCGAGCGCCCGGTCCAAATGCTTTAACAGCTCTTGCAGCGCAACGCTGTCATTGTAAACCGGTATAATCACGCTTATCCTGCGCATAGCTATTCGTTCAGGCTCCAGTCGTATTTCATGTAATCTACTTCGGCGTTGGGTCTAAGCTTCGTGCTGCTATACTTGTTGAGAAATTCTATCAGGCTGCCGTTCTTCGTAAAATCGCCTTTGAACCAGTTGAAAATCTGCGACACTTCTGCCCTGTTAGGGCTAATTTTGTTCCGCTTGGGATCATTGATGAATGCACGGGCCATCTCGTCCAGCTGCTTATCCAGCTTGCTCGCCACAAAGGCCTCGTTTCGCAAGGGTGGGCACGAAAACGAGGCGCAGTTGATGGCAAAATGTATTCTCGGTTCGTCAAACTGCTTGCGCAGGATTTTATGTTCGATCTCGTCCAGGCTGGCCTCCTGCCCGCCAATTTTAAAGAACTTCTTGTGCCACACGGTATTCACGCCCGGCACTTTCAGGGTCGGGTGCAGGTCCTGTATGCTTTTGAGCGGGTAATTGTCGATGATCAGTTTCACGGTGTAGGCGTTGTAGGCATTGATCCAATAGGCAAGTTGCTCGGCTTCCGACCACGTTTTCTTATCCGGTGGGTTATTGCTGATCGTGTCGAGGTAGCGCTGCAGTTTTGCCTTGTCCCTTATAAAACCTTTGTAATCCACTTCACCGGTTTTGCGCACATGCTGCCGCAGCAACTCGTCCCATACCTGGTGCGATGGCGGGGTTGTGCCTTCAGCGCCAAGGGAGGAGCCCCCCTGGCAGCTGCTGGCTACAAACACAAACAACGCCATAAGTAGTAGTCTCATATTTTGTAGTAACCTCATACCCTTCAATCAGTTTACCAAAAATGGTTAAACTACCCGAGGTATATTGTCGCGCGTCCGACAGTTGGACAAATTTGCTGCATTATTGCTCTAGGCCCACCGCACGACAAAGCGACGGATAGCTGAGCAGATCCTGTTCCTCGTCCAGATCAGAGAGAGGCGGAAGCGCTGCCCAATCCAGTTTCAGGCGCTCCAGTACCTCAACTGTGGCGGTAATGACCCCTGAAGTGCTCCAAGGAATCCCAGCGAAAAGCTCGGCATGCGACTCTTTCATGCCGATCAGGTAGTACCCTCCGTCCATCGCCGGTCCTACCACCACCTGCTCTGTTTCCAGCCAAAGAATAGCCTGCTCCAGTATCTCTGCCGTAAGTTCGAAGCAGTCTGACCCGATGATAAGTTTCTTGTCATACTTTCTGGCATGCGCCCACTCCAAGGCATACAGCATCCTGTCGCCTAAGTCCTCGCCTTTCTGGATCAGGCACGGGAATTCAGAAATGTATTGCCCATTGGCCGCCTGGCGGCTGTAGCAAAGCACCACGTCCGCATAAGGCTGAAGCTTGCGCAACTGCTGCAGGGTATGCTCGACCAGGTGCCTGTATACGTCCAGTGCCACAGCGTCTCCTACAGTAGCTGCCAGCCGTGTTTTGACATAACCTGCTTCAAAGGGTTTTAAGAACACGAGTATAACGGTATCCGCCTGTTTCATTTGTGAAGTATTTTTACATCGAGAAATAACAGCTGTTCGTGTAACCGTATATCAAACCAAGGTTGCCCTGAAAGAAACAGCATACTGGTGAAGCACCTGCCTGAAGGTGCCGTACTTTCGCGTAGTATCCTGCCGGCTCCTTAAATGAAACGCCTGCCTGCTGGTGAAAAAATTATTAACAGTGATAAAGCAAAGGGCGCAGCGCAAGGGAAGCTTCGCCATAATCTTCCTCCAAAGCGAGCCTCTGTCGGGTTGCACCAGTACGCCCGCCTTCGTATTGTTCTGTAAACTTGCCAGAATAAGCTGATCGAACTGCGGCCCTGGGAAATTGCCGGGTTTTAAAAAGAAAAGTATGTCGCCGGTAGCCTCAAAAGCCCCTGCCTCCAGACAGTCAGCCTTAGTAGTACCTGAGAATAGTAATGTCTTGACTTTAGGCGCATTGCCCAGGTATGGTGGCAGGGCATGGCCACCGTTCGTTCTGATGAAGATGATCTCCTTCACACACGGGGAAGCGGCGCAGCCGTTTACATACCTGCTCAGTTCTTGTATAGCTCCTTCTTTTTCCTCCAACGGGACAATTAAACTGATCTGCATTTGCCTGATTCTTAAAATAAGTGACAGTTCACCACTCTGGTCAGCCCTAATAGGCCTTTTACAAAGAACCCCATACATAACTTCTTGTATTGTCGCACAAATGACAAAAGCCCTCCTTTAATGAGGTTAACTTAGTAACAGGAAAAGCTGCTGATAGGAGGAACTTACCCAAAGCATGGTTTTCACGAACTTCTAAACACAGTATTACACGTATATAAACTGTTGATTTACAATAAACAACGAATCTTAAAAAGGTATAATGTTAGTATAACCAATTTTGAAACCGATCATCATTCAGGTATTAAAGGGTGGGCTTGTTGGGACAGGTCTGATGACCATTGCCCTGCTGCTGACTCCTCTTCTGGGTTTGCCCTACAGGAGTGCGCCCAGTGTGCTGGCTGAAATGATGGGAGTGCCGCTGGTAGTCGGTTGGATCACGCATTTTGTGATGGGGATCTTTTTTGCGCTGGCTTATGCTTTCTTGTTTTTAAAATTCGAGCAAAAACTAAATGACCGCCTCCAAAGGAAGATCTCCAGCAAGTATGTAAAAGGGGTGATCTTTGGTGTGATAATTTTTGCGTGCAGTCAGGTGATCAACCTGATAATGAAAGCCCTGTTTGGCGGCTTGTCAGTCGCAGAAGAAAACAAACTGCTCCTGCTACTTAGCAGCTTGGCAGGCCATATTATATTCGGAATCATCGTGGCCCTCTTTGTAAGAAAGCCTCCCACTACGCTAAAAGCAAAGGACCCGAATTACAAAATAGTGGATAACAGGAGCTTCCACCCGTAGAGACACTTCACGCATGAACGCTGAACAACAAAGACTCACTGAAAACTATGCCGGCAAGGGAAAATGGCTCAAATGGGGGCCTTACCTGAGTGAGCGACAATGGGGTACAGTGCGGGAGGACTACAGCGAAGACGCGAACCCATGGACCTACTTCCCGCACGACCATGCCCGCAGCAGGGCCTATCGATGGGGCGAAGACGGCATAGCGGGCATCAGCGACAGCAGGCAGCGGATCTGCTTTGCCCTTGCCCTATGGAACCACCATGACGCCATCCTGAAGGAAAGACTGTTCGGACTAAGCGGCCATGAAGGCAACCACGGGGAAGACGTGAAGGAGCTCTATTATTACCTGGACAGCACCCCCACCCACTCTTACATGAAGCACCTGTACAAGTACCCTCAGGAGGCGTTCCCCTATGAGAAGCTGTTGCGTGAAAATCTAAGTCGTGGGTATTACGATTCGGAGTATGAACTACTGGACACCGGCATATTTCAGGACGGAAAGTATTTTGATGTGTTTACCGAGTATGCCAAAGCTTCGGAAGAAGACATTTGTATCCGCATTACCCTGTGCAACCGGGGCAAAGAACCCGCCCCGCTCACGCTGCTGCCCACCCTGTGGTGCCGCAATCTCTGGAGCTTTGGCCTGTTACCACAGAAGCCGGTTATTACCCTGAGTCCACCTGCAGCAAACTACGGCAGCGCCATGTTGCAGTATCCGAAAGTTGGTAACTATGTCTTCTATTTTGAGGCACCGGAGGATCTGTTGTTTACGGAAAACGATACCAATACAGCGCTCCTATTCGGCTTCCCAAACCCATCACCCTATGTGAAGGACGCCTTCCACACTGCCGTAGTTGGCAATAGACCGGAACTGCTCCAGGGAAATACCGCAGGCACCAAGTTCGCACCGCTCTATCGTTTTGTTTTAGAAGGCGGGGAGGAAAAAGTAGTCCGGCTAAGGCTTCGCAAAGAAGTACTGGAAGGGGAGCCCTTTAGGGAGCCTTTTGAAGCACTCTTCAGACAGCGCATTTCGGAAGCAGACAGTTTTTACCTGGGAATCACAACCTGCAGGGATAAGGAAGAGCAACTGATACAGCGGCAGGCGCTGGCAGGCATGCTTTGGAACAAGCAGTACTATAACCTGGATATTCCCCGCTGGCTGTCGGGGGACCCGGGGCCCCCTCCTCCACCGCTGAGCCGCGTAGATGGCAGAAACAGCCGTTGGCACACGCTTAACAACGAGGATATCATCTCCATGCCGGATAAGTGGGAGTACCCTTGGTACGCTGCCTGGGATCTGGCCTTCCATTGTGTGGCACTGGCCATGGTGGACGTGGACTTTGCCAAAAACCAGCTGATACTTTTCCTGCGCGAGTGGTACATGCACCCAAATGGACAGTTGCCGGCTTATGAATGGAGCTTTGGCGATGTAAATCCACCGGTGCATGCCTGGGGCTGCCTGCAGGTGTACCGCATGGACAAGGAAAGAAACGGGAAAGCGGATTATCAGTTTCTGGAGCGGGCCTTTCACAAGCTGCTGATAAACTTTACCTGGTGGGTAAACCGAAAAGACCGTCAAGGCAATAATATTTTTGAGGGTGGATTCCTGGGGCTAGATAACATCGGGGTATTTGACCGGAGCGAACAAATACCCGGCGGCGGCACTCTGGAGCAGGCAGATGGCACCGCTTGGATGGCTATGTACAGCCTGAATATGCTGGAAATGGCCTTGGAGTTATCCCAGTATAATAAAAGCTACGAAGACGTAGCCACCAAGTTCTTTGAGCATTTCATTTATATCACCGAATCGCTGAACCAGATACGGGAAAACTGGGCGGGCTCGTGGAGCGAGGAAGAGGGCTTTTTTTATGATGTGCTTTCCTTGCCGGATGGCAGTAAAACACCTATTAAGATTCGCTCGCTGGTAGGCCTGACCACCCTGTTTGCAGTACTGGTTTTGAAAAAAGAACTGGTGGAACAATTGCCGGACTTTTACGGTCGCCTGAAGTGGTTTAAAAAGTACAGGAGGCAAAACAACGCCTATCGGGTGATTGAAGACAATGAGGAAAATGAAGACATACTGCTATCGCTGGTACCCCGTAAACGGCTGGAAAAACTGATGGAGGCGCTGCTCAGTGAAAAAGAGTTCTTGGCTCCGGGAGGAATCAGATCACTTTCAAAGATTCACGTAAAGCCGTATGAGCTCGCTGTGAACGGAGAGGTTTTCTCGCTGGACTATCAGCCCGGTGAAGCGACGTCACCCTTGTTCGGAGGTAACTCCAACTGGCGAGGCCCGGTGTGGTTCCCGGTAAATTACCTGCTCATCCAGTCGCTGGAAAAGTACTGCGCCTACTTTGGGGGCACCTGCAAAGTAGAGTACCCTACCGATTCTGGAAATTTACTTTCCCTGTCGGAAGTGGCCCGGGAGTTGAGTAAACGACTAATATCCATTTTTAAGGCAGATGTAAGCGGCCATCGCCGGATACACGGATTAAACGACCTATACACGAGAGACCCGCATTTCCGGGACTTGCTGCTGTTCTATGAGTATTTCCACGGAGATACCTGCAAAGGGCTCGGGGCATCCCACCAGACAGGCTGGACCGGCTTGGTGGCAGAGCTTATTAACCGAACCCATACCTGAAAACTGACAAAGCATACTGTATAACAAATTGCAAACACATACCATCATACCAACCCCACGCCCCGGTATACTTTTTATGCCGGATATAAGCGGCTTTACCCGGTTTGTTAATGAGACAGCTATCTCTCATAGCCAGCATATCATTGCCGAACTATTGGAGGTAATGATACAGGCGACTGGAAACGCGTTTGAGGTATCCGAAATAGAAGGTGACGCCATCCTGTTTTTCCGTCTGGAGGAACAGCCTGTGCTACACGAGCTCGAAGAGCTGGTGCATCACATTTACATTAGCTTTCACCAGCACCTAAAATATTACCAAAGGGACCTGATTTGCCATTGTGGAGCCTGCTCGAGTGTTAGCAATCTCTCCCTTAAATTCATACTGCATTATGGCCAGCTTTCCACCCTCTCAGTTGGAGACAGGATAAAGCTCGCGGGCAGGGATGTGATTGCAGTTCACCGCTTTCTCAAGAACAGCGTTCCACTCAAGGAATATATTTTGATTAGCAGCGAACTGGCTCAGAGCAGCAAAGCGTTACCGGAAGAACTTAGAGGTTACATACCTTTGAAAGAGAATTTTGAAGGACTTGGCGAAATATCCTACTTCTATAAACCGCTGGATGGCTGGTTAAAGTCTATCCCGGAGCCACCCCCGCTGGAGCATTTTAAGCTTCCGGTCATCAGGAGAATGGAAAAAACCCGGATAAAGGCTACTGCGGAAGAAGTACTCTATGCGCTCACAGAACCGTCGCAACGGTTGTGCTGGATGACTGGATTAAAGCGCATCACGTTGCGAAAGCACAAGATAAACAGGGTGAAAACGGTGCATGAATGCATCCTTGGTCATCAGCAGGTAGAGGTTAGGATAGAAGATTATGCACAGGACGGCGGTAAGATCAAGCTGATAGAGACCGGCACCATCCAGGTCCCTTCGCTTAAGATCACGACGCTGTACCAGATTGAACCTGTTGGTGATCAGGAAGCCATCGTAGGAATCGGCGTACATCTCACCCCGCAGCATGGCTTTCTTTCTAAACTGCTCTTACCATTGGCTAAATATTTTATGGAACTAAACAGCATAAAGAACCTGAACAACCTGAAAAAGCTACTGGAAGACAAACAAACTAAAGCTGAAGTAGCCTGCCATTAATTTGAACAGCACATGACTATATCTTATATTTAATAAATACTTTCTGATGAAACACAACCTGATTTACGCTGCACTCACGGCACTTATTTTACAAGCCTGCCAGCCGGCAGAAGATAAAACAAAAGAAGCCACAGACGTTACAGCGGGAGAGACTGCCGAACAACCGACCTATCCGGCCTACTTTAGCAAAGTGCTCGATGCGCATGGCGGTCTGGAGCAATGGAAAAAGCTGGGAAGTATGCAGTACCAGCTCACCAACAATGGAAACACCGAGACGCACCTCATTGACCTGAATAACCGAAAGGACTTAGTAAAAGGAGACGGCTACACCATTGGGCATGATGGAAAGCAGGTATGGGTGAGCCCGAACAGAGCGGCTTATCCTGGCAAGTCAGCGAAATTTTATCACAACCTGTACTTTTATTTCTACGCCATCCCCTTTGTGCTGGCAGACCCGGGTGTGAATTATGAGCAGCTGGAGCCTATGGAGCTGCAGGGCAAAAGGTTTAACGTGATCGGCGTCTCTTTCGGAGAAGGCATTGGCGACACACCCGAAGATGAATACCGCATGCTGATCAATCCAGAAACAAACCGTATGGTATGGCTGCTCTACACGGTCACCTTTTTCAACGGGCAGCCAAGTGAGCAGTTCAACGCGCTGAAGTATGAAGACTACCAAGCGCACCAGGGCCTGCTGTTTCCGGCTAAATTAATCGGGTATAAGTATGAAAACGGCAAGATTGGGGATGTGCGCTATAGCGTTTCCATCGATAACCTGCAGCTAAAGGAAGAGCAGCCTGCCCAGGATCAGTTTGAGAAGCCGGAGCAGGCCGAAGTGGAGGCTTAGTACTTATAGCCCTCGCCTTGGTCGCTTTCGAGCGCTACCCCCAGGCCCAGTACCAGGCGGTTGACGAAGTTGAAGTAAGCGATGACCAGGTGTGCATCCAGGATGGCTCTGTCGTCGTGGCCCAGTTGCTTTAGCCTGTCAATCGCCTGCTCTACCTGCTCACCGCTTGGCGCTGCGGTTAAGTGGTATGCCAGGTCACATAAAACTTGGTCCGGTTCTTCCAATCCGATAGCAGTATAATCCTTTGCCAGCGTGTTCACCCGTTCTTCATCTTTCCAATAATGCTGCAGCGCCTGCTTGTGGTGTATCTGGCAGTATTCGCAGTTATTTGCCGCCGACACCACCACCGCCATCATTTCGCGCTGTGCACGGTTAAGCGGGGACTTTGCGTACATAATGGACATATAAAGGTCCATGTGGTGTACAATCGTAGCTGGGTTCAGGCTCTGGATCTTGTGTACCTCCGCCAGCTTTCCGCGCTTATTTACCAGATCATCATAGATTTTTTTTAACTCACCTGTAGCCTCTGAGTGGTCAATTACCTGTATGCGTGCCATGTAAATATTTATATTATTTAATTCAGCTGACAATATACTGCCTTTGCCTGCAAAGCAAAAAGTTATAAGGAAGGCCCTGCTGAAGAAAAAGGATTAAATAATGGGTGCACACAATTAAATTGTGACTCAAATAATGTCCTGTATATCGTGGCAACAGCTTTCGTGAGTTACCCTTTATCTGACAGCTCAACCTTTGTTTATCACTAAAAACTTCAGTTTTGTCGTGTAACTGACAAAGCTGCTGCCATATCGCCTTAACAGTAGACTCAAAGGCTTTTTTCATAGCTCCATGTCGTATAAATGACTACCAAAGGCGCTCTAGCAGGTGCTGCCAAGCTTTCTAAAATAACTCATTAAGTAGGGGCAAAGTATAATAAAAGTGCTAAACAAGTTTTACATCATCAATTATAACTATGAAAAAAAAATTACCGCTAACCAGATTATTCCTGCTGGTCTTCCTGCTCTATATGGCAGCAAGTTGTTCCAAAATGAAGACTATGATGAAGACAAAGCAACGCGATATTGCCATAGAACGGACGGTAAATGCCAATGATGTGCAGGTGCCGCCAGGATACAAGGTAGAAGCTGTGGCAACCAGTCTTACTTTTCCTTCCGGAATTACTTTTGATGAGCAGGGCAACGTGTATTTTATAGAAGCTGGTTACTCTTATATAGATGTTTTCAAGAAGCCGCGCCTGGTGCAGCTAATGGCGAACGGTGAAACTAGGTCGATTGCAGAGGGCGAGGATAAAGGTCCTTGGAACGGTGTGACCTATAAAAATGGCAGCTTTTATGTGGCGGAGGGAAACATCGAAAAAGGAGGCCGTATCCTCAGGATTACAAAAGACGGGCAGACAACGGCTATCGTGGAGAACCTCCCCCGCTTCGGTGACCACCAGACAAATGGCCCTGTCATCGGAAACGATGGCTATATCTACTTCGGGCAAGGAACGACCACTAACTCCGGTATAGTAGGCAAAGACAATTATCTGATGGGATGGCTTGCTGATAACAAGCAACTTCATGACATTCCGTGCCAAGACATTATACTGTCTGGCAAAAATTTCACTACCCCCAACATATTATCCGGCGAAGGTGCCGACCTGACCTCCACCGGGGCATATGTACCTTATGGAACCGCTACCAAGCCCGGCCAAGTAATACAAGGCCGCGTACCTTGTACTGGCGCTATCATGCGCGTACCCGAAACAGGAGGATCTGTGGAGTTGGTGGCCTGGGGCTTGCGTAACCCCTATGGCATGGCTTTTTCACCTGATGGACGTCTTTTTATAACTGAAAACAGCTTCGATGCCCGTGGCACAAGGCCTATTGTAACCCAAGGCGACCATCTGTGGGAAGTAAAGCAAGGTGCCTGGTATGGCTGGCCTGATTTTGAGGGCGGCGCTCCGTTGAACTCCGATAAGTATAAACGCCCGGGCGAAGAGGCTCCTGCCCCACTCCTGCAGCAGCACCCAGGCACGCCACCGCAGCCAGCTGCCGTGCTGGGGATTCACTCCTCCTCTAATGGTATCGCGTTCTCTAACGATGCATTTGGCTATGGCGGACAAGCCTTCATCGCTCAGTTCGGTGACATGACCCCAACCACCGGTACCACCAACCAGCCCACCGGATTTAAGGTGGCGCGGGTAGACGTGAACACTGGCCAGGTGACAGACTTTGCCACCAATAAAAAACCGGGACCGTCATCGGCGCACCAAAATAACGGCGGATTAGAAAGGCCACTAGGTATAGGCTTCTCCCCCGATGGCAAGAGCATGTACATCGCCGACTTTGGTATTATGACGGTAAGTCCTATGGGACCCACGCCGCAGGAAGGTACCGGAGTTATCTGGAAGATTACAAAAGATTAAAAATAAAGGAAATAACAGATTTAACAATAACCAGCCAAAAACGAACTATGGATTTAAAAATAAAAGGCAAGACAGCCGTCATTACAGGAGGAGATTCCGGAATGGGACTAGCCACAGCTAAGATTTTAGCAAGCGAAGGTGTGAACATTGTCCTGAGTGATAAAACAACGGAAGAACTTGAAAATGCTGCTGAGGAGGTTCGCAAATTTGCCAAAGATGGAGCTACCGTAGTTGCAATAACAGCAGATGTTACAAAAAACGAAGAAGTTATTGAGCTGGCCAAACAGGCAAAAGATAAGTTTGGCACAACAGACATGCTCGTGCACTGCGCAGGTATTAGGGGGGCTGCCGGCGACTTTCTTACACTCACCGACGAAGACTGGCTCGAATCCATTGATGTTGATCTGATGGGAGCTGTGCGTGTATGCCGTGCCTTTATACCGCAGATACAGAAAAGCGGCTGGGGAAGGATTGTATTGGTGGCATCAGAAAATGCCCTGCAGCCTTATGAAGAAGAAACACCCTATAATGCCTGTAAGGCTGGTATCATTAACCTCACAAAGTGCTTGTCGAGGGCGTACTCCAAGGAAGGCTTTGTGATTAATTGTGTTTCTCCCGCGTATGTAAAAACTCCCATGACAGAGGAAATGATGGATCAGTTGGCAGAGGAACGGGATACATCCAAAGACGAAGTGATTCAGTGGTTCCTGGATAACAAACGCCCCAACATTGTGGTGGACAGGCGGGGAAAAGCAGAAGAAGTAGCTGCTGTGATCGCCTTTCTGTGCTCAGAGCATGCCAGCTATGTTACCGGAAGCAACTATAGGGTTGATGGAGGCTCAGTGGGAACAGCATTCGGGTAAACCGATGCCACACATACTTCGATTAATAGTGAAAATGCATAAAATATAAATCAAATGCCTCAAAATGAAATTGCAAAACAGTGGGGAGATCAGGGGGAAGCCCTGGTGTTCCTGCACTACTTTGGTGGCTCTGCCCAAAGCTGGAACTGGGTAACAGAGATGTTATCGGATGAGTACCGCTGTATTGCCATTAATTTGCCGGGCTTTGGAGAAACGAAGGCTTTGAATAAACCGACTATCAAGGGATTCTCAGACTTTGTACAAAAGGAGCTGAAGCTACTTGGCATCGAAACCTATTCACTTATTGGACATTCTATGGGTGGTAAAATTGCTATGCAAATTGCAGCTGACGCTCCTAAAGATACCGTGAAACGCCTGATCTTGATTGCCCCTTCCCCACCTACAACGGAACCCATGCCTGAAAAAGAAAAGAAGCGTATGCTCCACCACCCCGACAGACAAGAAGCAGAAAAGACAGTAGAGAGTGGGATTAAGAAGAAGTTATCCCAGGAACGTCACCAGTTGGCAGTCGAAACACAACTCATCATAGATCAGACTACCTGGAAATGGTGGCTGGAAAAAGGGATGGATCATTCCATTGCTGAATATGTAGCGGCTCTTGAATTGCCCATTACAGTGCTTGCCTCTGAAGATGATCCGGTCATGACTCCTGACGTCATCAATGAGCGGGTAATGACGGTCTTGCATTCTGCCGAGCTTATCAATACAAAACAGACAGGTCACTTAATTCCTATGGAAGATCCGGATTGGATTGCCGAACAGATCAGGCGCACAATGAAGCCCGGAAACGGAAAACAGGATGGTATTAAATAGAAACTTTAACTGTTCGTGCATATCTTAATCTGCAAATTATAGCACCCTGTTGCTTTATTTAACAGTATCATGGCAGAAAAAACGAAAGAAGAAGTTGAAAAGCATTTACAATCTTACTGGCACGTCTGGACAGACGATGAAGGTGTCAGCCGCCAAACGCGTGAAGAACTAACTTCTTTTAAAAAAGAAAGCATGGGAGGAGATGCCGATGAACAATGGAACAACCACCTGCTGTCAGCTAATACAAAAGTGTTATTTACCGAACTACCAGTTGGATGGGTCGGCGCCTGGCACGAGAACCCAAAACCTCAGTGGATCGTGCCATTATCCGGGCGGTGGTATGTGGAAACCATGGACGGGCAGCGCGTAGAGATGGGAACGGGTGAAATTTCCTTTGGAGGCGACCAAAACACCAAAGCCAATGCGCAGGGCCATAAGGGGCATGTTTCTGGTACAGTCGGTACAGAACCAGCAAAATTGATGATCGTGCAGTTACTGGAAGAAAAATGGATAGGTACGAAACCCGGTGACTTTTCATAACTACAGAGATGGGAGGTATTATGGTTAAGCAAACAACATCTTCAGTTATGCCGTAACATGCTGCTTTGCAACTCCCAGGTTATCTATCCCCAACTCCACTACATCCCCAGGCTTTAAGAACGTCGGTGGGTTTAAGCCATAGCCTACACCGGCCGGTGAACCGGTAGATATCACGTCCCCGGGAAGCAGGGTCATGAACTGGCTCACATATGAAATAATATAAGGGATTTTAAAAATGAAGTTGGCCGTCGTGCTATCCTGCATCGTTTCGCCATTCACCTTTAGCCACAGGCGCAGGTTGTCCACGTCGCTAATTTCATCTTTTGTTGCAAGTACAGGCCCCATGGGTGCAAAGGAATCGCAGCCCTTGCCTTTGGTCCAGTTACCGCCACGCTCAAACTGGTACTCCCGTTCCGACACATCGTTGTGCAGGCAGTACCCTGCCACATAATCTGTAGTGGTTCTATAGATCCGCTACACTAACAGGCCTGCCAGAAGTTAGATGTTTCTAATTTTTGGTAGGCCTTCTTTTTGTTTTGTATTTGCTGAGCTTTCTCTCCCAGCCGTAGTTCTGTTCTCGGATCGGTTCTCTGGCCGCATCATACTTGGCCTCGATGTCTTCCCACAGCGGGGTGAGGGCTGACTTCTCAGTTACCACATCCATGGGCGTTTTTCCTTTCAGTGAGCTGTGGGCGCGGTGCCAGTTGTAGTGAAACTGCCACTCCTCTAACCGGTCGTTTAGCTGGGTATCTTTTAGATTAGCCGCCACATAGAACTCCTGCAAGTCAGTCTGCTGGCTTCGCTCCACCTTGCCGTTCAGATGCGGAGAGCGTGGTTTGATAGGCCGGAACCTAATGCCATACTCACGGAGCTTCTCCTGAAAGGCAAGGCCGAAGAACTCCCGCCCCCTGTCCGTTTGGACCCGCTGTACAGGGAAAGGCATCTGCTCAACCACCCGTTCCAGAAAGTGTGCGGAGTTTCTGGCTGTTCTTCTGGAGTAGGTGTGCAGCACCCTGAAACGGCTGCAGTCATCGATGGCAGTGTACTGGTAGATGCCGGTGTCTATCTTGCAGACATCCATCTGAACCCTCTCTCCAGGAATATCTTTGGCGTAGCGTTTATAATCCTTCTTCTTTCGATAGCGCTTAAGAGGCTTCATGTTGTACTTCTCCAGCACCCGGGCCACGGTTGAAGGGGAGATCTTTATCTGATGGTGTAGTAGCAGGTGAGAGCAGATCCTGATCTTGCCGTAGCGATGGGTGTCTCGGGTGTCCAGGATTAGGTTGACTACCTCGTCGTCCCACTTCTGCCTGGCCAGCCGGTGAGGCCTTCTGGAGCGGTCTCCCAATCCCTCCTCAGACTGCCGTCTGATCCACCGCTGCAGGGTGGAGCGGGCGATGCCGCAGCGGCGGGCAGCCTTGCTGATGGACCCCAGCTGTTGGTAAACCTTGATCCAGTCTGCTCTGGCTTTCTTCTTCTGTTCCTGCTTATTCATAGCGATACAGGCAAAAAAATAGCTGTGGATTTATGGATAACTCTAACGAGTTACCCACAAGTCCACAGCTTCAATAATAGTAATATTGCAAGATTAAATCAACACCCGTAACTGTAGTGCATCTTTTGAACCTTCACACATAATCCATTGCCTCTGCTTCTGACACATAGCTTGCCTTGGCTCCCATCACCACCGCCAGCTCCACCTCCCAGTCTGTTTTTACTGAATCTCGGGGTATGATGATCCCATCATTCGGGCCGGACAAGGCCGTAGTAGACTTCAGGAAAAGAATAGGCTCTCCAGGCAGTTCTACCTTCATCTCCTCGGCATGGTCGGCGTAGTTCAGGCCAATACAAACGATCTTTGACGGCCGTGCAACAGGACTGCCCAGGCGACTCCTCTCTGGTATCTTCTCAAGCTTTCCCTGATTTGATGCTAGAAAATCCTGAAGGCGAAGCAGGCCCTTTGTTTCAAAAAAGTGCTCGTTGTAATCTTCCCCAAAGCCGGAGGTATCAAACATGTCCTCCCCAACTACAACGCCTGTCTTTTCCTGATTTCGTGTTCCGTATCGTATCAGCTTCATACTCTTTTCTTTTAGCCTACGAGTTTGACTTACAGGAGTCTTTCTTCCTGCACATGTGAGACTACGACTACCTTGCTCTTTTCGTTCTTTGCCTGTAAACCGCATTGTTTACTGCTGCAACTGCAGGCACAGAAGTTTACTTATGCCTTTCTGTTAATGTTCTTTTTACAGAATGGCTATATAACCACAGCAGTAATCTTTCCTCCTCGGCGCTGTGCTTAAACACTACAGGTATGAAAACAGGAGTAGCTAAACTTATATCTCAAAAAGAGCGGTAACGGATAGTCAAGCAGCAGACATAATTACAGGTCAATCTAAAGTATAAACTACTGTACTTCTACCTACAACAGTTCTTTTCCTGCTGCACCGGCGGGCAGGCAACTGACCCATAGGAACAGTAAACACAGCAGTCCCCGGGCTTGGGCTTTAGTACCTGCTCACATTTTTCACAGGCGTAGAAATACTGGCAGGCATCCGTTGGCATCTCTTCCTCCTTGCTGTACCCACAGTTTGGGCAGGTAATAACAGATCTATGCTTTAACGCTTCCATAATTAATCTTCCTCTAGTTTTACAACATACCCTGTCTTGCGGGCTGCTTCTAGAATTGTGGATGGCTGAACCTGGGTGCTATCATAGGTTACGGTGGCGCTTTCCTGTTCATAGGAAGTACTTACACCCATTATACCAGGCAGCTTGCCAACTTCCTGATTTACGTGGGCCTCGCATCCGGTACAGGTCATGCCCTTGATCTGAAGGTGAAGGGTTTGTTTTACAGTCTCCTGGCTGGTTTCGGCATATGCCGGCTTTTCATAGAAGGCATCCGCATAATAGGGAAAGGCCAGGAAGATCACCGCCAGTACCGTTACCACCAGCAGAAATGCTTTGGTCTTCCAGAAAACAGGCTTCTCCTCCTCATCGCAGGCACAGTCTACGTCAGCCTTAGGCTTCCGCAGCCGCTGATACCAGGCACCGGCCAGTAAAGCAACGGTAACACCGATCAGGTATGGCCGCAAGGGTTCTACCCAACTAAATGTAGATAGTGCACCCGTGGCCCCACCTACTACTGCAAGCAGGGGAGCAATGCAGCAAAGGGAAGCAAATACGGCAGCCAGCAGGCCACCACCTATAAGATTTGGAAATGCAGGTTTCATACACGGTCTTCTGATTTAGCTGATGATTTACTATGAATGAACTGAAACAGCGGTCGTATCACCTCTAGGTGCTCTTCCTTTAGCGAATAAAATACCGTCTGCCCTACTTTTTTGCTTTGGATGATGTTGGCGTCACGCAGCTTGCGCAACTGCTGCGACACGGCAGGCATGGTCATCTGCAGCACATCGCTGATGTCACATACGCACAGCTCTCCCTCCTCTTCCAACAGGTACAGGATCTGCAGCCTTGTTTCACTGCCGGCAAGGCTCAGCACCTGGCTCAGCCGCTGTATCATCTCCCCGGCCGCCTCCAGTTTATGGGCGCAAGCCTCCAAGCGCTCCTGGTCGGCATAGACTCTGATACAGGTTTTGTCTTCTTCTTTCATTATTCCACGGTTATGAAACAAACATAAGATTAGTTAAGTATTTAAGCAAGTACTTAATTATATGCAGGATGAAAAAATACGATGTGTTTGTGATCGGGGCGGGAATGGCCGGGGCTGCCGTTGCGCGTAAATGCGCCGCCAATGGACTTAAAACAGCTATTTCCGACTTCAGGCCTTATGGGGGGACCTGTGCGCTGCGCGGCTGCGACCCCAAAAAAGTATTGGTGGATGCAGCACAACTGCACGAGCAGTTTAAGCAGCATCAAGGCAAGGGACTACAGGGCGAGCAAAGTATAAACTGGCAGCAGCTGATGGCTTTTAAAGACACTTTCACAGATCCTGTACCGGAAAAGATGGAGCACAGCTTTGAGAAAGCAGGTATCCATACCTACCATGGCACCGTGTCTTTTGTGAATGAAAGTACGCTGCTTGTCGGTAAAGAGCAGGTACAAGCAGAGAAGATAGCTATTGTAACAGGAGCCAGGCCACGCCGGCTGTCTATACCCGGTGCAGAGCACACCATCGATAGCACCGATTTTCTGAACCTGCAGGAGTTGCCGGAACATATCACCTTTGTTGGCGGCGGCTATATCTCGTTTGAGTTTGCGCACCTGGCTGCCCGTGCGGGGGCAAAAGTCACCATTATCGAGCACGGCCCTAAGGCGCTGAAGCACTTTGAGCAGGACATGGTAAAACACGTGCTGCAGGCATCAAAAGATGCCGGCATTAATATCAGGCTGAATTGTGAAGTACGTGAGATCATCAGGGCCGGTGATGGATACAGGGTCTCGGTGAGCAACCAAGATAGCAGAACTGAAAAAATTGAAACAGGGCTGGTAGTAAGCGCCATCGGGCGGATACCGGAAGTGGAACAGCTGCAGCTGGGTAAAGGCAATGTGAAGCACGGCCGAAAAGGCATCGCAGTGAACGAGTACCTGCAGAGCACCTCCAATCCCAGGGTTTATGCCGCCGGCGATGCGGCCGACACACAGGGGCTTCCCCTTACTCCCATTGCCGTGTACGAAGGACACATACTGGCCTCTAACCTTGTGAAGGGCAACAAAACCAAAGCAGCCTACCCCGAAATCCCAACGGTGGTGTTTACCATACCTCCGATTGCCTCCGTAGGCCTTACAGAAGAACAGGCAAAGCAAAACGGTATAAAGTATAAGGTTAGCTCCGGTGATGCCCGCAAGTGGTTCAACGGACGCAGAAAGCTTGCACAGGCCTATGCCTACAAAGTGCTCCTCGATGAACAGAAGGGTACCCTGCTAGGGGCGCACCTAGTTGGGCCACATGCAGATGAAACCATTAATGTATTTGCATTGGCAATAAAGGCGGGACTGACGTCAAAAGACCTAAAAAGCTTCCCCTTCTCCTACCCTACCATGGCCTCTGATGTGGCTTATATGGTTTAGCATCTTCAATGAAAGGCCGTACCTGAATACTAGTAGGGTTATAGTAAGGGTTGATCATTACCAGTAGGGAACTTCTAAATATTGTTATTTAAAATACTCTTTCTTGGTGCTATCGTAGCAGCCTAAAAGCATTTACGTACTTTTCAGTTTTTCACCCTCCGTGTTTTTCAATGCACCTAAATGAACTAGTATCGCATCTTCTAAAGACACTAGGCTCTAAAAGTATTGATGTTCTTGATTCTCCTCCTTACCATGACAAGTAGACCTAAAGCACCGAATAAACAATTATTCCTCCTATGATAAATGCTAATGGGGAAATAAACTGAAAGTACAGTGGTTTAATAAGTGTCGCACTTGCGCTTGAAAACTGGTGGTGCATCTTTCTTGGGACAATCAACAAAACCATTGACGTAAATAACATAAACCAACCTGCTACCTGAAACGCAAATGGAAACTTTGAATAGTCAGCATACAGAATCAATGCTGTAGCTGGAATCATTCTGCCTATTAGTTCTGTGTAATTGATAATATTGGTACTTCCTGCTTTTCTTAAAAGCAATCGTGCTCTCTTTGGTTTTAAAAGCATCAGAAATCCGGCTCCTATAATAAAAGCACCAAACCCTAGAACTGTATACCTTGCGATGTCTTCCAGCATTATATCATCATTAAATTCATAGATGGATCTTGTCATTTAAAGGATCAATATGCTACAATTATTGCTAATGTTCATTTACCCCGTGAGGCAGCAGGGGGGAGATGACCTTAACGCGCGCATGCAGGGTTTTATGCACCGGGCACTTCTCAGCAAGCTCCAGCAGCCTGTTAGGCTGCTCCTACGTCAGGTCTCCCTCCAGCTCAACCTCCCGCCATATATGAGCCATAGTATTCTTATTATCAGTGTTTACCAATCCAGCTCATGTATTTTATCATGGTTCAGGTGAACAAGAATATTTGTGAGGGCCACTTCTTGTGATCAGCATTTAAGCGAAGTGTAATGGCAGTACAGCCTCCCAAGGCTGCTGCCAGCAGATCATAGGGCGTAGGTCCCAAATCCAGACCACCGACGGCTTCAGGCTCATCTGCCAGGAGTGCATGGTTGCCGGTATTTGTTAAATGCCTCTTTGTGCAGACAAAGCAACAGCAGGGGCTCTGATCGAAACATCCGCTTGGTACGCTATTGAGCTATTCACACGCACCTCCTGGGCAGTTCTTACCTATCCCTGCTTTTTTGCATAACCTTCTGGTAGGTAGAGAAAGCCCCGTACCCTACCAGCGCGGCGATCACCAGGTATACCCACCAGGGTATATTCTCGCCAACCACGATCAAGTACAGGTAAGCGGATACAAAAAAGAAGCCCGTAAACAAAACAGGTAAAACAACCGATTTTTTCCTTTGGATGCTCCGGATAAGCCACCCAAGCGAGAAAAAGAAAAATGGAATGGCTCCAACATAGATACCGCCAAAAATAAGCGGGTCTACCTGGTACTTATTCCCCAATCCCCAAAACCACTCCTGTATATCATTCCACCACTCCATGCTGTTGCTCCTCAAACTTACCCAACCCTGTACAGCAGTTTAAGGATTTTTTTAATCCATGGCGTCAGTTGCTGCTGCTTTTTAGCCATCACAATGCGTTTGTTAACAGTAGAGCCCGTCGGGTAGGCGTATATTTTATCAAAAAAAGCGTTGATGCCCATTCCGTGGGTGTTTGCCAATACCAGCTCCTGAAACATTTCACCGGCATGGGGAGCGATCATAGAGCCGCCCAGCAGCCTGGGGTTCCAGTTCAGGATGCCGCTCTTTTCAATATACAGTACCAGCTTTCCATACCGGTAGTCTTCCACAACGGCCCTGTCATCTTGTGTAAAGTCCATGCTTAACTTCTCATACCTGATGTTCTTTTCTTTTAACTGAGATTCGCTGTAGCCAAACGTAGCAACTTCCGGGTCTGTGAAAGTTACCCAGGACATGTGCCTGTTATCGAGCTTTTTCCTGAACGGAGACATAAAGTTATGCAGCAGCACAGTGGCCTGCTGCTCGGCTGCATGCGAAAACAGAAGAGAACCGGCCACATCACCACACACATATACCTGCTTATTGGAGGTCTGCAGGTACTCATTGACCACTATGCCCCTGCCGGTTGTTTCTATGCCAGCCCTGGGTAAATCCAGTTGCTCGTAATTCAGTTCGCGGCCGATGGATAGCAGCACCTCGTCATAGGCCAGCGTCTCTTCCAGTCCTTCTATGTTTTTAAGCAAGAGGTGGTGAGCATCTGTAAAACGCAGGGTTTCTGCCTTCAGCACAAAGCGTATACCTTCCTCCTGAAGCCGCTTGTACAGAACGCTGGAAATCTCCCCGGCTTCTTTATCCAGGATCATTTCTTGATCATGTACCACCGTTACCGCTGACCCCAGTCTCCGGAAAGCCTGCGCCATTTCAATGCCAATGGGTCCACCCCCAATAACCAGCAAGTTTTCAGGTAATTGCTGGAGCTCAAAAATGCTCTGGTTTGTCAGGAAGTTCACCTCCTCGGCTCCGGGAATGGAGAGCCTGCGGGGACGTGAGCCGGTGGCGATAACGATTTTCCGGCCTCGGTAATGTTTGCCGTCCACCTCCACCCCATCTTTGCCCACAAAACGCGCTGTTCCCAGGGCAACATCAATCCCTATCTTCCGGAAATAGGCTGCATTTTCATGTTTCCGGATGATGTTCTGCCGCTCGCGGATAAACTGCATGACATCGGCCATACTTGCCTCTCCCTGGACCTTCAGCCCGAACCGACCCGCCTCACGGGCCTGCTGCACTACCCTCGCCGCGTGGATAAGTGCCTTGCTGGGCACACAGCCATCGTTCAGGCACTCCCCACCAATAGCCTCATCCGTTTTATCAATCAATAATACCCTTAACCCAAACGCATGCATAGGCAGGGCCACACTCAGGCCACCAGAGCCAGCCCCGATAACGATGATGTCATAGGCTGTAACAGCAGGCTCCTTTGCTGATGCAGAAGATGGAGCAGTTGCATGGGCAGAAGCTATATTACTTTCAGGGGCGGCAACAGGTTCTTTTATAGAGGTGGCAGGCATCGTGTTAGGTTTAGGCCAAGGATTTAAAAATGTGTTACTTCACTACCTCCACTCCTCGCCAGAAGACCACCCGGCCTTTTATACCCTTGGCCATTTCTTTCGGATCCGAATAATACCAGGCGGCGTCCCTGTTTTCCTTTCCGTCTACTTTCAGGGTATAGTAACAGGCTGTACCTTTCCAATGGCAGACCGTTTGCGTATCGCTATCCTCAAAGTATTCTTTCTTAACGCTATCTATCGGGAAGTAATGGTTTCCCTCGATTACGATGGTATCGTTGCTTTCTGCGATGGTCTCGCCGTTCCAAATTGCTTTCATGTTTTATACTTTAAGTTTTATTACTATTAATTGATATCATTTTTAATATGCATTCACGCCTCGAGGCAGCAGGGAGGAGATAATCTTAACGCGCGCATGCAGGGTTTTATGCACCGGGCATTTCTCTGCTATCTCCAGCAACCGGCTTCGCTGCTCCTCCGTCAGGTCCCCCTCCAGCTCAATCTCCCGCCATATGTGGTCCAGGAGTGAACTTTTTTCCGGGTTTTCTAAATCAAATTCATGTATTTTATCATGGTTGAGGTGCACCAGCACATTGGTCAGGGGCCATTTTTTGCGGTCGGCATACAGCCGCAGTGTCATCGCGGTGCAGGCTCCGAGGCCCGCAACTACTAAGTCATAGGGCGTAGGTCCCAGATCCAGTCCTCCGACTTCTGTTGGTTCGTCGGCCAGTAACGAGTGCACGCCCGCTTTTATCTCAGTAGTAAGCGAATCCGGCCCTATACGTGCTGCCACTCGTTTTCGGGCTCTGATGGGCTCTGGCTGTGAAAAAGGAATATACCGCTTCGCCCAGCAGGCAATCATCTCCCCTGTGTACAGGGAGTCCCGGGGGTCGGATAATAAATGGTCAGCGCCATCCAGCGATACAAAACTCTTGGGGTGTCGGGCTACCTGATAAACAGCGGCTGCATTGTCTATGTTTACCACTTTGTCCTGCGGGGAGTGAAGTATAAGCAAGGCTTTGCCAAGCCCCTTGATAGCCTGCTCGGGATCAAAGGAGTCTACATCATCCAGAAACTCTTGTTTGATAGGAAAAGGCCGGCCACCTATGTCCACCATCGCCGCCCCATTTCTATTGATGGTATCAATATCACTTCGCAACAGGTGCCTGACATGAGCCGGATCGCAAGGCGACCCGATGGTGGCAATCGCCAGCACGGAGGGTAAAGCACGGGCCGCCATCAGTACGGCTGTACCTCCAAGTGAGTGCCCGATGGCCAGGACCGGTGCCTGATACTCCTGTTTTAAAAAATCGGCTGCACTCACTAGGTCATTAACGTCCGAGGATAGTCCCGTTTCGCCAAACTCTCCCTCGCTCTGTCCTAAGCCTGTGAAGTCAAACCGCAGCACCGCAACCCCCATCAGGCTCAAGGCCCGTGCTATATTGCGTATCGCAGTCAGGTTCTTGCTACAGGTAAAGCAGTGGGCAAACAAGGCGAAGGCATGCGGTTTACCATCAACGGGCATTTCCAGTCGCCCGGAGAGTAACTGGCCTCTGGTATTGGGGAAAGTAACAGGTATCGTTTTCATCTAACAGAGTTGTTTAGGTGTGATGATACAGGTACGGGAACAGCCCCCTCCTGTTATTTCGCTTTTTTATTCTCCTGATATATCTCTGATTCAGGGTAAAAGGCAAGCCAGGCAAAGGCCAGGTGGTTGCTGTGCGGCTCTATCCGAAGCTGCTTTCCCTTGAGAGGACCTGCCACACTGCGGCCCGTAATATCCCAAGTAGAGCCTGTCTGTTGGTCTACGAACATCTCTCCTTTTTTCTGAAATGTCAGCCTCTGCCCGTCTAGCACGGCATTGAACAGCGTAGCCGTGCCCACGTTCTTGGACTTGCTGATGTCTTTTTCATCGAGCACCGAAACCGTACCGGATTTGTAAAAGACTACGATATGCTTCCCGTTAAAGGTATCGTTGATGACTCCTAGCCTGGAGATGGCCGAAAAAGGATATACTTTCCGCTTTCCCTTGCTCTCCACGTCTACCACGCGCTCCATAGGCGGCAGTCTTCTGTCCACCTTGTCTTTGTCTATGAACGATTCATAAGGCAGGCCTTTGGGGTCATCATAGCCAACATAGGGGTTCTGCCCATACCCACCGGCTATACCTGTCTCCGGAGAAAGAATTTGCCCATCGGGGTAGCGCTGAAAGAATTCCTCCACCGAGATGACCAAAGAAGGAATCACTTTCAATTCTTGCCCTGCCAGTTCCCCCACCAGTGCTTCACCCATCAGTTGTTGCCACCAGGTTTCTGTCTGGGTATCATACATCACCATATCGCTGTGGCGCAGCATACCTGACACCCCAAAGTCCAACAGCCGCTCGCGGTCTTTCTGGTTCAGGCGGCGGTCATATACCACGCTGGCGTTACACAGCGGACAATAAGTTACCAGGATGGGCGTACCTGCCAGTGTGTCGTTTGCTATTTCATGCACAGTTAACACATTCAGCGGGTAAGCTTTCGATTTTCCGTTTATGACTACACTGATGACAGGTTCGTGTTTAAAATAAGCCTGCAGCCCCTCTCGGGCTCCGATAAATTTCGGGACCTGCAGTACTGGAAATGCGCCTTTAGGAACTGCAACCTTAAATTCTGACAGCGGGACGGTACGCTTCGTGGTGTCAGTCTGCCAGGTATAGGGAATGTTGCGTGGATTTTGCAACTGGGCTAGAATAGTCTTACTGGACAGGATTAATAGAGCGACTGCGAAAAGAATGAAACCAGAACGTGCCATATTGAACGGGATTTAGTTTTCAAACAAGCTTTTACTGAAGCTATAACATGCCCTCTTACTGTTTTTAGACCGACAGCACGTCCTTTCACACCTTTGATTGCCTCTTTTAAGTTGAACGTTGAGGAATGAACTGCAGCTAATCTAAAAGTATCATATGTCGCCTGTCTGACAATCCACTAAATAAAGCCGCCATTTAATGTCTTCAACAACTCATTTGCACGTCTAACTATAAGAGAGACTGATAGGTATGGTTTTACCAACACATTTTTATCACTCCAAATACTTAAATAGATGTTCAACTTAAATGTTTAATATTATGGGAACTATAAATTGGAAAGCAGCTATCTGGGCCGGTGTCATAGCCGGTCTGATCTTCATGATGCTTGAAATGATCATGGTGCCCCTCTTCCTGGGAGGTAGCCCATGGGCACCACCTCGTATGATCGCGGCTATTATTCTGGGCGAAGGCGTGTTGCCCCCCCCTGCCACATTTGAATTTGGGATGTTTATGACTGCCCTTGTCCTCCACATGATGCTGTCCATTATTTACGCCATCGTTATCGCCTTTATTGTGAAAAACATGACGCTAGGTAAAGCGCTGGCAGTAGGCGCTGTCATCGGTCTGGTTATTTACTTTGTAAACTTCTACGGGATGACTGTTCTCTTTCCTTGGTTTGCTATGGCCCGGAACTGGGTTTCGGCCGTTGCGCACGTCAGTTTTGGTATTGGTGCCGCTTGGGCCTACCTGGGATTGCTCCACCCTTCTTCTCAGAGGGGACACACTACTGCAACCTCTATCTAATTATGAATTTTAATTTAGGCTCCTCACTTTTTAGCAGCTATTATCAACTGAATAGCTGCCTAAGAGTGGGGAGTATACCTGCCTTAAAGCCACATCAGGAACTATGAAAACAAAACAGACAGAACAAAAACAGGAACAAGCAACGGCCACTGTAGCAAAGGTGGCCGCAGGAATCGGCATCGGTCTTATAGCGGGCCTCGTGGGAACTGTCGTCATGACAGCTGCCCAAATGCTAGAGATGCAGTTCAGCGGGCGCAAACCCAGTGACACGCCTTACCAAGCTGTCAAGAAAACCTTTGGCATTGAAACCAAAACCGAAGAAGACAAAGAACTTGTATCGAATATAACCCATTTTGCCTACGGATCTACTTGGGGAGTGCCGAGGGGGCTGATGGCTGCATTTGGAGCCAAAGGAGCGGTCGGAACCACAGCGCATTTTGGTGCTGTGTGGGGCGCGGAAATAGTTATGCTTCCTATGATGGACATTTCAGAGCCAATCTACACTTGGAAACCTAACGTTATTGCCGAAGATGCGATGTATCATGGCGTCTACGTCCTCGCGACAGGCATCACAGCAGATGCGCTGGCTAACTGGCTTCAGAAAGCCTATGAATAAGACCAATAATTTTTCAAGAAAGGGGACGATTTGATACCTAAAGGCAAGATAGTTGCCATAGGCGGCAATGAAGACAAAGGAAGCATACCACTACCTTTCAATGCTGAGCAGGCGCAACGTATACTGTTCTTTGAGCAAGGTATCCTAAAACGTATTCATGATGAACTATACGGCATCGGCACCCGCATTGAGGTTATCACCACAGCTACCAGTATCCCCGATGAATTATTTCAGGCATATCTGCATGGTTTCATGCTCCTGGGCTGCGACAATGTAGGCCACCTGGCTATTCAAGATCGGGAACAAGCTGCTCGTCCGGAAACGCTTCAACGACTTCACAAGGCGGACGCAGTGATATTCACAGGGGGTGACCAACTCAGAATTACAGCTGCCTTCAACCATACAGAAGCGCTTAAGCTAATCAGGCGCCGCTACCTGCACGAGGAGAAGTTCCTGATTGCCGGCACCAGTGCGGGGGCTATGGCCTTATGCAAAACCATGATAGGAGGTTCATATGAAACCAAGCCCCTTGTGAAAGGAATCGTATCACTAGGTGATGGACTAGCCTTGCTGCCCCATGTCATCATAGACACGCACTTTGTGAACCGCCGGCGTATACCCCGTATGATTGAGGCGATCGCCATGCATCCAAAGTTAGTTGGTATTGGCTTGGGGGAAGACACGGGCATTCTCATCTCGAAAGGAAATGAAATAGAGACGATAGGCTCCGGGTTAGTTGTCCTCTTGGACGGCCGAGAACTGCAGGAGAATAATTTCAGGCAATTGCGCACTGGAGAACCTCTCTGTCTCGAACATCTTATCATGCATGTTCTCCCGAAAGGCCGGAGTTACTTTATCGACAAGGGCGGAATCAACAACTAAAGCGCTGCTCAGCCTGGCCGACGGTTTTGTCCATCTGCAGGAAGGCTAATATTCCGGATTGTCGCACCCCTGACAATTCAGTAGCACTTCTGTGTGCACCTTTGCTTAATAGGTTGCCTACACCATCACCAATAGGGCCGGGCTTATAAACCTGCACATTATGTATTTAAGCGAATGATAAAATGGAAAATACAGCCATAGACCCGCAGATCGATTACAAACAGTACCTGATCAGGGGCATAACTTATGAGGCGTACCTTGCACAGTTGCAGCAAACAGTTGTAAATACCACGAATGGTTTAAAATCCGATAGCGCCCATGCACAATATTTCCCTATCAACCTGACGCGTATGCAGCGTATTGCCAAAACAAGTGCATTCAGCCAGGAGCTGCTACTGACTTTAGCAGGTATAAGGAACAAAGTATACTGGCTTGTAATTACAGAGTATTGGTGTGGTGATGCCGCCCAAAGCCTGCCACTCCTACACAAGGTTGCACAAGCCTCGGAGGGTAAAATAACTCTCCGGCTTTTATACCGGGATAAATTTCCTGCGCTGATGCAAAGCCACCTGACCAATGGAGGCAGTGCTATACCTAAACTTATACAGCTCAACTCAGACTTTACTTACCTGGGTGAGTGGGGGCCACGGCCAAAGCCAGCACAGGAGTTAGTAAAACTGTTAAAAAGCGACCCGATGACAGCAGCCGGCTACGCTGAGCAATTGCACAGGTGGTATGCACAGGATAAAACACACACTCTGCAGCAGGAGTTAAGTGAGTTGCTGGAGAGAGCGAACCTGCTCGTATGATGAAATAAATTTTAACCTATAATAGTATAAAGATGACAACTAAAACAGCAAATAAAACATTTAAGACCAGCTTAGAACCTGTAACGCTTGAGAAGGCCAATGAGGCGCAAAAACCGCATTTAGAGAATGCCCATAAGCAGACGGGTATGATCCCGAACATGTATAAGAATATGGTAAATTCCCCCGGATTAATGGAGACTTATGCAGTGGGGTATGATAACTTCCGGAAAAACAGCGGCTTTACGCCTGTAGAGCAGGAGGTTGTTTTTGTGACGGTAAGTATAGCCAACGGCTGTGAGTACTGCGCTGCCGCCCACAGCTTTATCGCCGATAACATGTCGAAAGTTCCGGTTGAGGTAACAGATGCCATACGGGAAGGAAGGGAGATTCCGGACGCTAAACTAAGCGCTTTATCGAAGTTTACCCGCATTATGTTTGATAAGCGGGGCAATCCGACCCACGAAGAGGTAGAAGAGTTTCTGCAGGCAGGCTATGAAGAGAAGCACATTATGGAGATCATACTTGCTCTGGCCGTAAAAACACTCAGTAATTACTCCAACCACATCTTCCATACCGACCTAGATGAAGTTTTCAGCGGCAGGGCATGGCGAAAAGGGTAGTCCTTGATTATATCAGTAGCCCATTTAAAGACCTGACCATAACATAGCGATAGATATTGGCATAACTCCCCGAAAAAGCCTCGGTGAAGTTATGTCGACTTCTACTAAAGAAAGACTATTCTGGATTAGGAAAGGTAAAGGTGCCACAAATGTAATTATAATCGCAGGGTATGAAAGAGAGTAAATTTGATTTGGTATTAAACTGTAAAAGTACCTGCCTGAATTCTGTATTTATAGAGCGGCAGAAAATCTACTGCTTCCTTATTGGTTCGTATGCCCCTGATTAACGTAATTATTCCAGCTTACAACGAAGAGCATTCTATAGCCAAGGTAGTGCAGGATATTCCGAAAGGGATTGTAGATGATGTGATCGTGGTAAACAATAACTCTACTGATGCAACCGCTGCTGTTGCCAAAGCAGCTGGGACCACCGTCCTGCACGAGCCAAGTCCTGGTTACGGAAACGCCTGCCTGAAAGGGATAGCCTATGCCGCTGCAAAAAAGCAAAGTACACGTCCTGAAATCATCGTTTTTCTGGATGGCGACTACTCCGATTACCCTGAAGAAATAACAAAAGTAGTGCAGCCAATACTTGACGGCCGTGCAGATATGGTGATCGGCTCAAGGGCTTTGGGTAAGCGGGCAGCAGGTTCTATGTTGCCGCAACAAATATTCGGGAACTGGCTAGCCACAACGCTACTACGCTTTTTCTACGGTGTCCGCTATACGGATCTGGGCCCTTTCCGTGCCATCAGGCTCAACGCACTGCTGGCACTCGGCATGTGTGACCCTACCTACGGTTGGACGGTGGAAATGCAGGCAAAGGCCGCTAAACAAAGAATCAGGTATGCAGAGGTTCCCGTCTCCTACCGAAAGCGTATTGGAACTTCAAAAATATCCGGCACTGTGAGAGGCACTGTAATGGCAGGCTATAAAATTATACTGACTATTTTTAAGAATCTGTAGCCTTTTATTTTAATATATTAATCTTTCCTGAGCTCAGCCAGATGCCCATGACCAGTTATGGTAAGCACTAACAAAAAGATAGTTGCCTACGCGCTTTTGGGTACATCGGCAGTAGCCTACGCAGTGCTTGCCTATGCTACCCCACGTTCCAATTTCACACAATTACTCCTGCTGTATGCATTTGTTTTTTTCAGTTACCTGTATCTGGTTCGCCAGCAAAACGCACTGTACCTGAGCATAGCAGCGGCTCTGTTTTTCAGACTGATTTTTTTATTGGCTACACCAGCTCTGTCTGATGATTATTTCAGGTTTGTATGGGACGGGCGGCTGCTGACAGCCGGACAGAACCCCTACCTGTACCTGCCCCGGTTCTTTGTAACGCCCGAAGGCCCCCAAGTGCCGGGAATTTCGCAGGAGTTTTTTCGTTCGCTTAATTCTCCTGATTACTACAGTGTATATCCGCCTGTGTCGCAGGCAGTGTTCTGGCTGGGTGTAAAGCTTTACCCAAACAGCGTGTTGGGCAGCATTGTGGTAATGCGGGTTTTGATTTTGCTGTTCGAGGCTGGCAATATTTTACTGTTTTGGCGGCTGCTCAGGAAAATGAAATTACCCGATAAACAAGTCTTGCTTTACGCGCTGAACCCTCTCGTGATTCTGGAGCTAACCGGTAACCTGCACTTTGAGGCCCTGATGATTTTTTTCTTGCTTCTGGCTCTGTACCTCCTGTTGTACCTCCGTTTTGCCTGGTCAGCGATTGCCTTTGGACTTGCTGTTGGTACCAAACTTCTGCCCCTCATGTTTCTCCCTTTCCTTTTCCGGAAACTAGGTGTTGGGAAGTTCATACTTTATGGAGCGATAACGCTTCTTACAGTGGTAGCCTTAGTTGCCCCTGTCTTAAATGGAGAAGTGCTGTATAATATCTTTAGCAGTGTAGACTTGTACTTTCGGAAATTTGAGTTCAATGCCGGTATATACTACCTGATGCGGTGGATCGGCTTCCGATTCACTGGCTATAACCTTATATTTGTACTTGGGCCCCTGCTTTCGCTCCTAACGTTAACGGGTATCCTGGCCCTGGCCACAGTAAAAAGGCCTGAAAACATCCGGCAACTGATTGGCTGTATGGCAGCTGCCTTAACCCTTTACCTGCTGCTGACCACCACAGTACATCCTTGGTACCTCACCACACTACTGGCCCTTACATCGTTGAGCTATTTTAGATTTGCAGTTATATGGTCGGGCTTTGTGATACTTACCTACGCTGCTTACCGCACTAGTACTTACCAGGAGGACCTGAGACTAGTAGCATTGGAGTATAGCATCGTTTGTGTATGGCTGATGATTGAGCTCTATCGCCAGCGACAGCACTTACAGTATTGGATTTTCAGTAGGGGATAAGCATTTGTTAGAATAACAGCGGCAGGGCATGGAGCTGGTATTTTCATTTCAGCTTTGACTTTTTGATGAGCCTATTATAGATGCTAACAAGTTTCTGTTGGGGAACTCTAATGTAGTATAGCAGCCAGATGACCGAGAAGATAAACTGCAGGCGGTAAATGCCGTTCTGACGGTACTTTTGTGCCGAAGTAACGACGGCAGCAGGCAACACATTAAATCTGGTGACTTCTTTAATCCGGTATATAATTTCCTGATCTTCCATTACAATATGGTCTTCCCGAAAGCCTCCAATTCGCTCAAAGGCAGATTTCAGGATAAACAGGCTCTGATCCCCAAACCGGATGTGGTCGAGGTCGAACCGCGTAAACCAGGCATTTACTTTTAAAAACCAGTGGCTGTCGTCGAACCGGAGCCTAAAACATCCGGCACCGGCTCCTGATGCACAGCTTTCCAATATAGCAGTTTGAAAATCAGCAGGTGGAAATGTGTCTGCGTGAAGGAAATAGAGAATTTCACCAGTCGCGAAGGCGGCTCCGGCATTCATTTGTGCAGCCCTACCTTTTTGAGGTGACCGTATCACTTTTGCTCCGGCTGCTCTGGCCAGCTCGGGTGTGTTATCCGAACTGCCTCCGTCAGCCACTATTATCTCAGGGGCAGGTCTGTTCCCCGACGTTAACAGGTACCGAACCAGCCCCTGTATGCCATCCACCTCGTTGTAAGTAGGTATCACAATACTGATGCTGGCTGACATGTCTGGGCAACTTTATTTTTAGGGGAATAGATCGTTACGTTTTGATTATACTTTTTTTGAAAAATGAAGTTCGTCCTGACCGCTTTCCAAGGAACGATTCCTTCTTACCTTCTCGAGAGTGCGGATGCCGTTCTGGAACGATAAAGATTGCTTACCTCACTGGCAGGAGGACCTTGCTTCGACTTACGGTCCTGCTGTGTAGGCGCTTCTTTCCAAGGCATTTCCCCTACCACCAGCTTCGGAATGTTAATGAACACTTCGTTGCTACTACGTTTGGTGACGGCATCCAGTGGAATGTACGTATCCGTTTTAAAGATCATCCCGCGAGGCACCAGAATGTAACTCTCGGCATCGTTCGCTGCTCTCACTACTTTTTCTACGGTTCCGATCTCTCCATTGTCCGATCCCTTTACCGTATCCCCTTCCTGCACATCCACCGTCTGCAAAGGTGCTGCTATCTCCAGTGCCTTTAGAAACTCTTCGGTTGTGATCACCGCGTTTGAAAACAGCGGAAGGTTCAGATGCACGGCTGCTTCATATTCCGGTATACTGGCAGCCCCCATGGCGTCCTTGAGCATGGTGACATCATAGCCATCCTCAACGGCATGCCGGGCGGTAGACTCGCAACACATATTGGCTGCCATACCAGCTATAACCAGGTGTGTTATGCCAAGCCGCTCTAACTGTTCCGGCAGGTCCGACATAAACACATCACAGGTCTTGTGTGGCAGCAACACGATTTCGTCAGGAAGCGGCTGCAAATCCGGATGAAAGTCAGCGCCCCAGCTGCCAGCCAGGAACATCTTCGTTTCAAACATCATGCGGTTAATGCCACTTTTCTTCTGCAGTTTCTCATCGGCATAATCGTCCTCAGTATAGGCCATCGGTCCGAAGAGCACCGGCATTCCTTTTGCCCTCGCACCCTCAATCGCCATCTTAAGGTGCTTGATCATGTCGTGCTTTGTCAGGGTGGTCTTGGTCAGCTCATAGGCCGCCCCGCCCTCTGAAAGAAAGTCATTGACCGGGTCGATCACTAGTAAGGCTGTTTTGTCCAGGGGAAATGAGATACTGCCTTCTGCTTTTGGCAGAAAGGTGGCTTTGGATTGATTAGAATTCGCTTGTTCCATAGTTTGTTTTAGTTCAGTTAGTGTATTTATTTGTTTCAGTGATACTATTTTTTATTTCCGTAGAAAGAGGCCGGCTATTGCAACACCTGCCAGCAGGGTCAGTGCGGCAGGCACGGCCTGGTGACGGCCCAACCAACCCACGGTACTCGAATCTTTTGCTTTTGAATCGAACCGGCCATGGGCGCCAAATAGGCCCGGTGCAGGTTCAAACAGGTTGTCCAAACGGTCTTCTCCGGCAGGCTCATATGTCTGTTGTCCTTTATACCCGTTCATGGCCAGCACCCAGTCTCCTGCTAGGGGAAAAAACTTGTTGCCGATAACTGCCTGCAGCGTGGAGAAGCCTACCTTATACTCCCGCTCCGGGTGATAAGCTGCATGGTAGATGGTTCGAGCTGCTACTTCAGGCTGGTAGATCGTACCCATCGGGCGGGGCTTGTTGGGTAACTTGTTGCGCATCCAGTCAAACTGCGGCGTGTTCATGGCCGGGAGCTGCACCGTTGTCACTTTCACATGGCTTTTATCATGCAGCAGCTCGGTCCTGAGGGAATCGTAGAAGCCCATGGTCGCGTGTTTTGCGCCACAGTAGGCAGACTGCAGCGGAATGCCCCTGTAAGCTAGCGCTGAGCCGACCAGCACAATGCTTCCTCTGTCTCGCGGTAGCATGCGTTTGAGTGCTGCCAGCGTACCGTATACCTGCCCTAAGTAAGTCACTTCAGTTACCCGCTTGTACTCTTCCGGTGTCATCTCCTTCACGGGACTCAGCACCCCCACCATGGCATTGTTCACCCACACATCGATTGGGCCCCACTTACTTTCCAATTGGGCCGCCACGTTGTCCAGTGCGGCCGCGTCGGCTACATCGGCCGGAAAAATAAGGGCTTCGCCTCCGTTTTCCTCTACCTCTCTTTTGGCGTCTTCCAATCTTTCTCTCCCACGGGCAATGAGTGCCACACGGGCACCGTGTTTTGCAAATTTAAGTGCAATGGCACGTCCCAAACCTGCGGAAGCCCCTGTAATAACGACTATGTCTTTGTGATTTTTTTCCATAATGATAATTAGATTTACCTGAAACGCCTTTTGATCAAACCCATAATGTGCTAACTGGCAGGGTTGAAACATTTGGCTACAGCAGTCTCTACTCTTAAGACATCTTCTGAAAAGTTTATATAAGAAATGTTGTTATTTATTTAACTTCAGCTATTACCCGAAGGTTTGTGTAAAGAGTCTACTAGGTGCCTTTAGCCGCAAATTAAGCATTATAAAATGTTGATTTGTCGGCTTTGCGACAGTTGGCGGGCAGGAGAAGTAATTGTCAGTTTGGCTTTTTTAAATCAACCCCTATGAGGTGTTTTTACTGCTATCTCAGGTGGCTTGTAAAAAATAGTTCTTTTGGCTTTATTTCCACTCATCAGTGATGCTTGTAGCGTACTCCTCCAAAAGTGAACTTAAGCTGCTGAACTCTTCAAAGATACAGGTATAGAGGCTATACCTCACCCAGAAAGCTGAGCCTCTGTCATGGCCAAGCGGCAGAACTGGAAGCTGTCTGCGATGGGGTGCTATTGGCCACCGGTGACGGACAGATGGCTGAAACTCCTATGGCCTTTCAGGCCGCTTTAGCGGGTATCATGCTTGCTGCAGAGCTAGTGCTGGTGATGTGGAGCTTCGGGAGCTAAAAGCAACTGCCACTATAAGAGTCAACCTACTAGAGCCACTTGGAAAGCATTTGAATATTCCTGTGAAAAAGCACGTTAGTGGCCGCTGTATTTGTTCAGACAAGCATTTTCAGCAGGCTTTTCGAAAGAAATACCTAATCAAAAGCTGAGTGCATGAGCCATCCAGAGCTTAGAGTCAGGATCAGGTAGAATTGAGCAGCATAGGCTGGCTAGTATAAACTTGATGCGGTAAAGCGGCGTGGGAGACTTCCTACACCGCTTTACTATTCTATGGCGACTTTGCTTGCCGCAGTAGGTAAAAGCCAAATTGGCAGACTACCTTGTCCAGTAATAAGCGTAGGAAGGCGTAGATCAGAGGATGATCTGCAGCAGCTTTACACGGTTAGCCCAGAACTAGGTGCGGTACGACTCAAATATTAGGTGCAAAAGTTATTAGTGACTTCTAACCCTAACAAGCAGCCTGTATGCCCTTAAAAATTTTAAGGCGTATCAAGTAAGCGTATTACCTCCTCAATCTGCGAGGAAAACTCACTTTGGGCGAACTTCAGCTTTTCAACGGCAATGCTGTTGAGGCTATGGCTGTTGGATAGCTTTTCGTGCTTTTCCAGGATGTCGAAGTTGTCGGAAAAAAGAAGGTCCACGTGAAAGTGTTTGCTGTAGAAGCTGAACAGAAGTAAAAGCAATTCGATTGTCCCTCCCACCCCGTTCTCCAGCCGGGATATCTGGTTCTGGTTCACCCCCATGGACTCTGCCAGGCTCTCCTGCGATAAATCAAGCCGCTTTCGCAGCAGCTTTAACCTTTGGCCTAACTCCTGTATGCTCACGCTCATACCTGTAACGCTGTGATTAGTGTCTTAACCTCATTTCTAATTTTATTGTAGTTTGCTCTCAGGATTTGGTCTTTTTGGTCGGGGGTACCAAAGTTATAAAATTTTGGCAGGTCAAGATACTGCTTTTCTTCCTGTTGTATGTTATCAAGGTCGAGATTAATTTTACAGTGGTAGGTACTGGCAACATACTTCCCGCTATACTCTTCGCTATCGGAAGCCACCTGTCCTACCAGCTCACCCGCCTGCAAATTGGCTATTTTGGATGCCGGAATGAGCGGCCCCATTTCCTCGTTCATGTTGACGGAGGTACGGTTACGGTCCACACTAAGCCCCTCCTTTAGCTGCCTCACCCTACCAAAAAGTTTTTCCAGCCAGTCAAGCGTTTCTTTATTACGGGCAGAGCCCGAGAGTACATTGGCCGCTACAGAGCAAATGGTGTCGGCTGTTTCCCTGCCATACTGCTGCCGCAGTTGCGGAAGTTCCTGCAGGCCCAGCAGCACAGCTATCTTGTTGCTCCTGGCAGTAGCGATCAGGTTCTCCACCCGGTGTATATAAAGCGTAGGAGACTCATCCACGATCAGCCCACATGGCAAGTTCCCCTTTGTATTGATCAGGCGTGTCATGCGATTAAGGATAAGCGCATTGCAGGCGCTGTTAATGCTCTGTGTGGCAGGGTCATTTGCAATCACCAATATAGAAGGGTTTTCCGGGTCCGTTATCTTTAAATTAAAGTCGTCTCCTGATAGTACCCAGAATGTTTCTTTTGTGGCCAGTCGGCCAATATTAATCTTTAAGGTGCCAATCTGCCCTTCCAGCTGCTCAAAGGCTCTGTTCTTATAGGCTGTGGCAAAAGGCGAAAGCAGACTCTCCAGCTCAGGTTCGGAAAAGAGCACCTCGAAAATCTGATCATAGCTAAGGTTAATGAAGGAAAGTACATGCGGAAAAGAAGAATACCGCCCCCCTTCGTGCCGGCTCAGAAAGTAGATGCAGCTAGCCAGGAAATTAACGGCTGACTGGTTGAAGAATTGCGCAGTCCCAGAGTCCCTGTCTCCTCTCCGCAGCGCCTCCAGCAGCGCCTCAGCCGTTTCGGTGGCATCAGCCAGGGTAGGCAGATACTCCGGTTTTAAAGGATTAAACCTCCTGCTGTGCTCTACGCTGTTAAAATTGATGACATGGAACCTGTGGTTTTTCAATACCCCTCTCTTTCTATTGACCAGATAATGGTAATAAGTCGTTCTGGCCAGGTCTGGAAACTTGAAGTCGTAGACCATCATAGAAAAGCCTTTCCCCAGAAGCTGCTTGATAAAAGGCAATACCACCGAGAAAGACTTTCCAGAGCCGGGTGTACCTATCAGCAGTGTTGCCCGAAAGGGATTTACCACATTGAGCCACCCGCGCTGTACCCGCTTTTGGTAATAGTAAAGCATCGGGATATTCACCGAGTATGGCGTATGCTCCGGTTTCCTGGACTGCTCAAAGGACTCATTCTCCACGTTAAACTTGTCCTTCATCAATCGGTGCTGTATATGCTTGGAGATATTATCCAAGGCTATATGAATCATCATCGCACCTAAGAAGGAGAGCAGGATGTAAGCCGCATCAGACAGGGACACATCCCAGAAAAGAATACGGCTGCTTTCAAAGAAATAAAAGAAACCCGAGCCAAAGAAAAAGGCGCAGCCGATAAGCAAGGGAAGGAAGATATGCCGGAGCGGGTCGAGGTCCAGGTTCTTCCTGGCCTTTGTGCCAATGCTCACGATCAGAATCAAACCGAAAGTGAAAGCTTTGGAGAAGTAGATGTGTTCATAAATAGCCATGCGCTTTACTTTCCGCAGTACAGGCTGCAGCTGATACATACTGCCCGAATCCATAAAGAGGAAAACAGCTATCTCCACCACAATAGTGAAGTAGATAAGTCCCTGCAGAAAGGAGTAAAGTTTTTTAATTTCGCTGGATTCTTCCATGACGCTGTTGGTAAATAATGTCTAACACTTTAAAGTAAATAAGACAGGCCTATAGAGATCTTGCTTCTCAAGCAAATGCCCTTCGATTAGTCAGCGCCAAATCAGAGCGGAATTTTGATGCCTGCCAGTAAGCCAGTCCTGAAGTTGTGGTTTACCCGAAGCACGCCCTCATTTTTCTGTTGGAGCATCAACACTACATTTCCTGGCAGCACATAGCCCAGCTCCAGGCCTGCCTGCAGGGCTCCTATGAAGTGCTCGGTGTTAGAGCCAATGCCTGCCCCCACACGCAGCTTGAGGAATGTATTCTTAGACCGCGTAATCATGGGCTTGTAGGCGGCCCCCACCAGCCAGCTTTTGCTGTCGTCCACATTGCTCTTATAGGCATCACCGAAGATCTCGCAGGAATTATAGTGGCGTTTGCTGAACTCCAGGGCAAGGTTAGCAGTTAAGGCATCCTTGTACATCCAGCCGCCTGCCACGTTTAGATGGGTGTAGCCCTCCTGCGCTCGGCACGGCAGCACAACCAGGAGCAGCAGGGAAAGGAGTAGCGTCTTTCTCATAAGGTGTCTGCATGAAGAATGTCAGAATAGTCAATTTTAAGGGAGATGGTGCGCCCAGAGATCTGCTCCTCGGCCACCTCAATATTGAACACCTTTTCCTCCGGGAAAGTGAATTTCTTGAACACGAACACATTCCGGTACTTGCGCTTGAAGCTGCCTATATCATAAAGCTGAAAAACTGGCTGCATCTCTACTTGTTGAAAGTTAGTGGCCTTGACAACCTTTTTATCCTCTATTTTAAACCGTATCTGATCGATTGTATAGGGAATGTTGGTGTCGTTCTTTAGGGAGAGATCAACAAAGAAATAATCCCCCACCGTATAGATGTTGTTCAGCCTTGCCCGCATCCCCTGCCCTTTCGTAGTCACACTATTGAACTGGGGCTTTCGTTGGAGGGCCAGCAGCGCAAACCGCGCCATGTCCTCCCGGCTCATGGCCACAGCTGGGTTCAGGTAATCATCTACCTGGGTAGGGTCTATACGCACCTCCGTATCTGCCCGATCCGCTCGGCTGTAGGCTAGCTTATACTGCACAAGGAAGCGTTCCCCAACGATGGTGATAACACCCGGTTTTGCGCCACCGTGCTTGGGTTTGACCCGAAGGATGTTGGCGACAGGTATATCCCCCGCTACATCATCTGTGGAGATATCTACATACTGTATCGGCTCAGGACTCACAATATGCGTGGAGATGCTTTCATGCACGTGCACTACCTGAAGAGAATCCTGTGCCGAGGCTGAAAACAGCAGGGCAAACAACACATATAGAAGGAATAGCTTTTTCATATTATTGGGCTTTATTATCTATCAAATAAACAATGGTGTTGTACTTCAACTTAGCTTTGTTCTTCCGGATGGCTTTGCCAGCGGCGCGGGTGGTGGTCTGAGAAACCCTTTCCAGCATAGAATAAAGCATTTGGCTGCCATTGTCAGGTGAATCCTCAAAAGTAAATGACTGACCACTGCTCACATTCCCGGCAAGCTCTTTTGTAAAGTCCCTGAACTGTGAATCCGGGACATATAGCCCAGCCAAGCCGTCGTTATCGTAGATACTCAGGTCTACCGGGATGATTTGGTTGCCGTAGAGTATAGAGCGGATGGCTATCTCAATTCGTTGGGCACTGAAACCGGAAACAGTGCCGTAGAGGTAGCTGCCTTTCTTTATTTCGTAGTCCCGCACATAGATGTCATCCAGCAAGCGAATCCTGATCCTGCCGCCTTGCATCACCTTCAACCCTTCGTCCAGAATAGCTCTGATAAACTGCTCCTCACCGTCTGCTGTAATGGTATTGAAAAAGGCTTTGTTCGTATTCCTGTATTTGGTCACGGGTAATGGTGCCGGCTCTTGCTTCTCGGAAGCCGGTGCATGGACCATCGGCGGCTGCGACCCCCTACGAGAAGGCACAGGCTCCTCTCCTACCCGGCTCAGGCTGTCAATAAACATCATCTGCTCCCGGAACAGCCGCATCTCCTCTTCATATGCCGATTCAACCTTTCGCATCGGGCGGGTTGACCGTCCAGGCACAGAGGTAGTAGCCGATGCATAGCGCTCTGAGCTGAGGCGCTGCCGCTGGCTTACCCGCTCCATAAACCCCTCCGGCTGCTGATCCGATAGGATGCGGTTATTGAGACTGTCGAGCATCCGCCGCTCCTCCTCCGTGTACACGCTGCCATAGGCCATGTCCCTGGGGTCTACCCTATCCTGTCCGATTTCCTGCATGGCCGAGTAGTCGGTCCTATACTTAAACTCGTCCTGAAAAGCCGAGAATTTATCCTTCATGTCCCGCTTTCTGAGGTTGGCATCCGGAAGGGAGGTATTAAGGGCTGTTGTCTCGGTGAGCTCCACTTTCGTTTGTGCTGCGGTGGTTGCCGGTGTCATGTCCAGCCACAAGTAATTAAGCAGGACAAGAAAAGGCAGTATGATGAGCGGGATGGCATATCTGGGATGCCGAAAGTTAATTCTCTTCATGGATGATTCGGTTTAAACGCTGATCAATATCTTTGAGAAAAACACTGTCTTGGGCACGCAGGCTGTCAGGATTCAGCTGCCTGGCCGCGTTATAGAGCTTTATCAGTTCCAGCATGTCTGCGGTACTCGACCTGCCTATAGTCATCTTGCTGCCAGAAGTATCAAGTTGCCTGTACAGCTTGCCAGCCGATACTGCATAGGTCCCCTGGTGCAGGTGCCGGGCAACTAGCAATCCTATGACAGCCACAGAAAGTAAAACCAGCATGGCCAGCACCACTGCTTTTGGATTCGAGGCACAGTAGTCCCTGACACTTTCCTTGAGGTATGAAAGCCTTTGCTTTATGTTACCGCTAAAAGGATTTCTTTTCGACATACTCCAAGTCCTTATTCATGACCGTTTTCCAGTTCTTTATCAAAAGTCCATGGGGATTGTTCTCTGTGCGCGGCACTTCCTCAAGATCCCCCTCTGTAACAAGAAGTCTTTTCATCACAGAGGTCTCCCGCTCAATGCGCTGTGTGGCGTAGTAGGTAAAGTGCCTGTTTTCGTCCACTTTAACGCTATCGGTTTTGATCGTCAAAACCGCAGAACTAGCCAGAATCTGGTTGTAATAGCCCTTCTCCTTCAGGTTGTTGTATTGTGCCAGCCCGGACTCATCGATCAGGTACATGGCCTTGGCGATGTTATTCTTGATGTAGGCGTCATCTGGCGGTAGCGTGAAGAAGAGCAGGTGAAACATGTTCACGTGCGACTTGTATTCTACTGTCCGGTTTACCCCCAGCTCGGTCTGCTCCACCAGCAGCGGCACCGAGTGGTCGATCACATAAATCTTCTTCCGCTGCTCCTCGGCATAACGAAAGGCAAAGGCGCAAACCGTACCTACTATAATGATGGAGGAGATAAAGCTGCCGATACTCACGGCAAATGCCAGCTTCATTTTCTTTTCGAGGTTGTTTATCATAGCAAGCGCTTTTTAATTTATTTTAAAATTCCTCCGGCCGCCTTCGCAGCTCCTCCTGCCATTGTACCAATGGCATTACCCACACCCGTGGTGTGCACGATCCAGGTGGAAATAATGGGAATGGTCAGCATGGCCAATCCTCCCACAATCAAGGAGACAATGTAGAAACTGATGCCGCCAGAGGGGAAGGAAACGTAGGCAATGAACATCTCTTCGTTGCCCAGTACTGCCTTCAGGATATCTATTTCCTTCATCAACCCATACTTGACCAGCACAAAGGAGATGGACATAATGATATAGCCCAGTCCCGAGTACAGCCCTACGGAAATATAGCGGGCAATCCAGGCCAGGTAGGAGTCCCGAAAGCCCGGCAGCACGCTAAGGGCAAAGGAGAAGGGGCCCAGGATCACCAGAATGCCTGCAAAGATGATCTGCAGGAAATAGATAATGTAGGAGCATACCTGAAAGATGCTGATCACAATCCACTCCACCACCATCATCGCCGTAAAGTGCAGCTTGGCCATCAGCATCAGGTAATAGCCTTTCATTTTGTTAAACAGGGGTTGCAGGTCAATCCCCATCGTTTCGTACCAGCTCGCATCACTGGCCTCACTCTCAATCCGCTCAAACTCGGCGCTGCTCTCAGAGAGCTTCCGGGCCACAGAGTCTACCAGCGCGAGGCGTTCCCGGTGCAAATCCTCCACCTGGTCTACTTGTGCACCGTACATGCCTTTTGCCTGATCATTAACTAGCTGCAGCGGCAGGTTCACAGCGTCGATAAATCCTGGCCAGAAAACAATCACCAGTGTTAAGGCGAAAGGACGCAGCAAAGGCATGATGCGAAGCGTTTCATCCCCGGCCATCATTTTGTAAGCCTCCAGGCCGAAGTACAGCAGCATGCAGATGGCGCATAGCGCCTGCGCATCATACAGGAAAACACTCACCAGGTCCTGTATATTGAGAAAGAGCCCGTCGAACAGGTCAAATATGGCTTTATCGATTAATTCACGCATGGCATCAGTCGGTTAAGTCCTGACTCGTTTTAAAGAGAGAGATGAGCCGCCTGAAATCATTCCTCAAGGCCGTAAGCTCCCCGATGTATACCCGCAGCTGCTCCCCTTTTTTGGCATCGTCCAGGTAAGCGTCCAGGATGATCCCGATGTCGGCGTTAATTCTATCCCGCTCGGCATGGATGGCCAAAATATAATCTGCCTGCACCCCGGCCTGTACCGCCTCGGCATTCATCCCCAATAGGGCAGTGTTGAGTTCATCGATCTTCTTTTTATACAGGAGGTGGTATCCTTTATTCAGGGACCTGTCGGCAAACTTGAACATCTCCTGCTCATATACCTGGCTTACAGCTTCCTCCTGCGCCTCCGCCTTCACCCTGTTCTGGCTCAGCAAAGCCATGGTAGGGGCAAGCTGCAGCATGTTCCGCCTGTCAGGTCCTTTCCTGTATTTGTTATGGAAAAGAATAAAGTACCATTTCGGGTTGAACTTTCCCCAACGGGTAACAACCTCCCGCTCCAGCTGGTACCTTGTGTTTTTACTGTTAACTGGCTGCACGCCCTGCCCCAGGGCATCTGTAAAGAGTACAGGAAACAGGGCCAGGCATAAAGCGGGTACACATAACGTCTTCATAACAGTAGAGACAATTTACTTCTTGATTGCCTTGTACTCCTCCATCAGGGAGCGGATGATCGCCTGGCTGTTGTCAGGGTAGGCAAGCCCCATCGGGTTCATGGTCTTCAAAAGTCCCGCGTACTTGGCCACACGCATCTTGCGCGTAATGGAATAGGCCAGGCCCCGCATCACCCGCAGCTCGTCCACCACATGGCGGATAAGGGAGAGCCTGTCAGCGTTGTTCATCAGGTTCACATCCGTGCCGATGACAGCCACCTGGTAGATATAGGTAAACAGGTCGGATGTACGGTTGATCAGCTCCAGCTCTGTCTTGGCAGCGATCAGGAGCAGCTCGTTATCACCGCGCGCCAGTTCCATCATTTGGTTTTGGTAGTGGCCTATGTCTGCGGCAATTTGGGAGGCATAAATAATGTTTTTACTCTGCCCGATAATGGATTGCACAGATTTGAGAGAGTTGTACATCTTTTCCTCCAGCTCTTTGATCTGCGTCATCTTCAGGCTAATGGTAGTCTGTAAGGCCGCAATCTTTCCTTCGTTTTCCTTAATGTCGTTTAAGGCCGCCTGCTGGGCCGTATGGTTCACAACAAGTGTGGAGACGACCGCTGGGTCAAAAACAACCTGCTGAGCTAGTACATGACCTGTTACCAGGCTCATGAAGCTAAGCGTGTAGAGGTACTTTTTCATAGCTGCGTTGCAAAATTAGGTGAACAAATTCATTTAGCTTAAGCCCCGAGGCCTTGAAGTCTGCGACAAACCTTTCCAAGGCCTCCCTGTAATTTCCATACTTGCTCAGGTACACTTGTATGGCCTCTTTTTCCTGGCGCTCGGTGGTAAAGGTCAAGTACTCTTCTAGCGATACCTCCACGCCGTACACCTCACCGGTGGACCCGCGCTTGATGTAAACTTCCTTGAAGCGGCCCCGCCCCTCTTTGTTGTCGAGGCTGTTGATGGTAAATATCTTCTTGCGCTCCACCTCATTGATAGAGAGCAGCGCGGCGATCTCATCGAAATTGTCCTTGAACTTGGTCTGGTCCAAAAGGCAGATGGTATCGGAGTTGTTGATGATAGAGTTCTTAACCACAACATTGCCGATGATATCATCCAGCTCCTGCGTCACGACCACGGCCTCTCCCCAGAATTTGCGGACCGTTTTATAGACGTAGAGGATATAGCCGGCCATCAGCGGAGAGGCAATGGCCTTCCAGGCCTCCTCGATGATGAGGGCCTTACGGTTCTTCTTGTGCCGCATTTTCTGCAGGAACACGTCCATGATGATTAGGGTGGTGATCGGGAATAGTACCTTATGCTCTTTGATGGCATCAATTTCGAAAACAATAAAGGGCTCATCAAAAAGGGTGGTATCCAGCTCGTTGTTCAGGATCTGGCCATACGCCTCCCCTTTGCAGAACTTCTTGAGGATAAACCGATAACTGGTCAGGTCAAAGTTAATGGACTCTTTTTGTGTGATCTCGTCGATCTTTCTGATGGAGAAGTCATAGAAGGACTGGAAGGAAAGGTAGCTGCTCTCCAAGCCGTTTTCAAAGTAGTATTGGTAATAGGAAGTGATAACGGAAGAGAGGACGCTGTCCTCAATTTGGCTGACAGTGCCCTCGGCACCTTTCCAGAGCAGGCCCACCAATGACTTGAGAAACTCCCGCTTCTCCTCGTTGAATTCGGCAGCAGAGATCCGGAAGGGGTTCATGGTGATAGGCTGCTCCTCGGAGTAGGTAATGTAGCGGCCCCTGTAGTAGGCACACAGGCCGGAGTAACTGTGTCCGGTATCCACCAAAATAACATCTGTGTGCTGCAGGGCATACTGCCGGATCAGGTGGTTCATGAAAAATGACTTCCCTGCTCCCGAAGGCCCCAACACGAACTTGTTACGGTTATTCATCCGGCCTGAGAAGATGGGCGCATCACTCGTGTCAATCGTGATAGGAATCCCCTGCCGGTCCGTGAAGTATACCTGAAAGCTGGATGACTCACTTTGCAGTAAACGTTCTTTAAAAAGCAGACATAAGGCCGCGTCTGAAGTAGTCAAAAATTTATCATATACTTTAAGCTCCGAACTATTGCCGGGCAAGGCACACCGGAATAGTTCGAGTTGGTTATATGCGTTTCGGGAGGGAATAATACCAATGGAAAACAAAGCGCTTTCCAGATAGTTAGCAGCACGGTCTATCTCCTTTTCTCTGGCTGAAAGCAGCACGCTGTAGTGTCCGTACACGAGCAGCTGGTTATCCTTGGCGATATCGGCCATCACCTGATCAATATCCTGCACACTCAGATCATTGGCCGGGTCAGGCATGGAGAGGTGTTTCTTTCTTTTGGCCTGCAGCCTGGCCAATTCATGGCGCTGATCAGGGATTTGGATCACCTGGTTGTACACAAGGCAGTCACAACCTGGCACCTGGTGCAGAAAATGCATCAGGTCTACCGGGAGGCTGTACCCTATGTGAAGCGCTGTGTTTGGCTTAAGATTGGACGGAAAGTTGATCTCATCTATGTCCACAAGCGAGATACATCGGATAACGCTGTCACCGACTTGCAGGCCTTCCTCTGAGGCAAGGAGGTTATTGAGCGCATAAACCTCATCGGAAAAGTTGAAGGCAAGAATGCGGGAAATAAACTTCTTCACCTCTATCTCTTTCAGAGCATAGGGCTTGAAAGACCTGCTCTCCAGTATGTCCAGCACTTTGGCAACGTTCCGCTGGAATGCTTTGAAGTCTTTCTCGTCATATGTAAAGAAGCTGGAGCGCCGCACGCCCCTTGTTATAGTCAGGTATGTAGAAACATCCAGGTACTCTCTTCCTGCAAATGCCTCCTGAAATTTCTGACTCAGGAGATCATCCGTTTGCTTCGGCACATAGCGCTTCCTGGCTAGTATGTCCGTTTTCTGAAGGGTGTAGCCTGCGCCTAGAATTTTAACGATGTTGGCAAAGGTCTGGTGGAAGAGATAGTATGCCTCCACGTCTGCACAGTACTGCAGGGCTGGATTTTGTACTTTGATGATAACCGAATAGTCTCCGCGCTCATGATATAGAATATCATGGGCATGACGGTCTATGCCAATGTATGGCAGACCAAACCGCTGCTTTTTCATGGCTAAGAAAAGTGATGACGTTAAAATTGTGCTGCCAGGGCCAGCCCCCTATCTTCGTGAAGAACGCCTCCATTGTGCGGGCATGATGTATACCCCTTTGGACTTCGTTTTATGATGCAACCCTTTCTTCTGCTGTATAGCCGTAAACCCCATACCGCCGAAAGTCACGACCACCAAGGCTACCAGACCTGAAAAGAAGTTGAGCGAAACAGATAAGACAACTGCCGCAAAGAAGCCAGTTAGAACGGAGGCCAGGCCCCAGTAGATATATCTACCTTTGAAGGATTTAAATACAAGGGGTTTTTGCAGCCCCTTGTAGACATTAAATCCTCTGTTATCTTCAGGAGCCACGGCTTACAAGCCGAAGAAGGCTTTGATCACCACCCCCACCACCATCAGGAATACACAGGACCCCATCCACCCCATGACAGCCTTTTGTGTGTCCTGGTCTCCGGAGTTCCACTTGATGTACACCCTAACTCCCCCAATCAGGCCAACAATAGCTCCGATGACCAGGATTAGGTTGCCTACAGGGTCAATGTAAGTTTGGAGTTCAGAGGCTCCGGCATCAATGCCTCCGGCCCCTTGAGCAAAGGAAGATGGGACAGCGAGGACTACCAATACGAGCATAGCAAGTAACTTTTTCATAATCTCTGTCATTGAGTTAAAAATTTATGAAGAAAAAGGTATTGCGTTTGAAAGTCGCCTGGCGTTCTGAAGGAACTCCTCTAGGGGTATCCCCTGCCCTATCACGGGCATGGCGACACTGTTCTCCGAGGCCGTCTGGTGCGCAAAGGCATGCCCGTCGGCTGCAATAGGATACTCTTGGAGACCGCTATCCAAGGGTTGCTCCTCCTGCTCGTAATCCTCATAATCCTCCTCGAATTCTTCCTCTAGGTAATCCTCGTCCACAATGTCTTGGGGTGTCTCTGTAGTGTCTACTAAATCTGAAACACTGTACTGCGCCACCATATCTGCGGCTACGCCTTTTGCATTTCGAAGGTACAGGTCAAACAACAGGTTACCTGCATAATAAAGCACATAGAGTACTGCTACCGTAGCAAAGAAAACGCCCCAAGACATAGCTATATAATTTAAGTTAAAACATCAATTTACAAACTAGACATTCCTACTTTAAATATATAATCGATATGAAATACGGTTTTATACTTATACGTATATTTTAAGATTAGATTATTTATTTATATACTTTTTTACCTAATGTTATAGATTCAGCTTAGTTCAAGAACTTGTTATCCGTTCTATCTCGGAGCCTTTGGATCTCCTCTTTATGCTCTTCAATAAATTTGGCAAACAGGTAGCTTGCCAGCACATTGATTTTGATCCCTCCTTTTTTCTTCAGCAGGTCTAGCACTTCGTGTATATGCACGTCCACATAAACTGTTTTGGAGGTAAAGGTAAACTCATCCTTCGCACTATCGAGCTCAGCAAGCAGTTGTTCAAAGCTCAAACCTGACGCTGCTTTACCCGAAGCCTTTGCAGCTGTCTTTTTCGAGGAAGGCGCCTCCTGCTTTTTGCCTGCTGTAGCGGTAGAAGAAGCCTTAGGCTTTTCACCTTTTTTGCCCGATTTTGAAACTGCGGGCGCCATCTCTTCTTTTTCCTCAGGAACTGGTTGAACAGCTTTCTCTTCTGCGTTTTTCTGCTGAGGAGCCTGTCCTATGCTTTGCTTAAAGCTCTTGATGTCAAACCCTTTGTTACCTGCTGTAGCCATGAATATTATACGTTATTTAATTAAAATGTTTCAATTATTGAATATTAATATAAATTTTATTTAAAGAATCTTCTATATTGTCTCTAAATACTCATTATATATATACCCAAAAGAATTATCGAGCACCCCTCGAATATCCGAAGAGATCGATACGGTATCTATGCGTTGAAATCCTACACGGTCTGGCAGCGCCGGAGCCACAGTGCCGAACTGCGCCAGCTGCTCATCCACGGCAGCTTTCAATTCATAGTTCACGGAGGACTTCAGGCGGTTTGGCAGGAACACAATCCTTACCTGCGGGTTAACGTGCTTGGCCACCTGAACAAAGAACATGGTGGACTCAAAAGTCATTTTTTCATAGGAAAACGGACAGACGATTACTTCAGCATCCTGGTATACAGCAATAAGCTCGTTCGTGTCCAGCCTGCCAGGCATGTCCATAATAACATGCCCCCCTTGCAGACTGTCAATATGCACCTTGTATTTCGGGTACTCCTCTACCTCCATCTTGATAACCTCGTACAGTGGGTCATTGGCATACAGCTCCTTCTCCTTCTCCCATCTGGAGTAGATGGAGTCCTGAAAGTCCATATCCAGGATGATTACATTGTCCTTTTTCTCCAAGGCCAGATAGTTAGCCAGCAGTATACAGGTGGTGGACTTGCCTACCCCTCCTTTTTGGTTTGCTACTACAATTTTCATGTATTAATCGTCTATGTATATTATCGTTTTCGTTGATTCTTTCTCTTCCTATTCTCTCCCTGATCAGGTCCGAGGTTCGACTCCATAAGGTAAAGCATAGAAGCTGCCAGTTGACCGATGGCCCCGGAAGACTGGGTCCATGCGTCCTGCAGCCTTTCCTCTCTCGCCCGATCACTACCCTTATCGAGCTCAACAACCTTCACAGCATGAAATTCAGGCCTCTCTTTTGTCAGATCTACCCAGGCATATACCTGTTTCTGCTGATGATCAACCAGGAAGTGCTTTCCGTCTGAATGAGCGATGCTCCAGCCGCAACTGTCCAGGATTTCCTGCAGCGGCCTGCCGCTGGCAAGGCCGCTGTGCAGCTTGGCGGCCACCACCTCCTTCTCCAGAGGGTCAGAAGCCTTCGCAACCGTCAGATCTGACTGCTTTACAAAAAACAGCCTGGAAAGCAGCTTTATATCCTTATCGCTCGCCACGGTGTACTGCCGTGCCTCCTGCAGCCTTTCCTGGTAAAGCAGCTCCCTGACACGGGCCTTATCAAGCATCAGAACAGGGATGCTGCCTTCTTCATCTCCCTTGATGCGGATCTCTCCCTTTTTGTTGATCAGGAGCCCAGTTGCCTCCAGCTGTCTCTTGAAGCCGGTGTAGCACAGCCCCCTGTCTGCAGAAAGCTTGGCTATAAGCTCCCGTCCAGCCTGTATTTTATCTTCTCTGTTAACACTGGAAAGCAGCTCATCGAGCTTCATCACCTGGGAACCCTTTAGCACCTGTTTGCTGGCATGGTCGAGAATCGTGTAGCCATAGGGAGTGCTCTTCCCCTTTGCCTGGTGCACCACCAGCTCTATCCCGAACTTTTCCTTTAATAGCCCGGAGAACTGCTCCACCGTTAGGCCTCGTTTATACTTGCGGAATATGGCTTTCAGCTGCCCTACACGCGCATTTGGTGCTTTATACTTTGCTATCCTGTCAGCAACTTCTTTCCTTGCAAAGGCATGCACCATTGAACCGTACTTAATGAACTGGTACTGCCCCTCCTTCTCCGTGACCTTCACGCCTTCCCTTTCGAGCAGTAACTTAAACTGAGCTTCAGAGGAAAATCCATATGCCAGCGTTTTAGTCAAGTATGCTTTTACCTCGTATGCCACATCCTGCATCAGAATCTCCTGCATCACTTTCTGAGACCTTACGTTTTCATACTTGTCGTTTACCTTCTTCCCCTCTTTGCTTACCCTGGTAGACACCATGTGTACATGGTTGTGCGCAGTATCTGAATGAAAGTAGATAAGGTAGGGGTTGTCATGGTACCCCATGCGCTGGAGGTATCCCTCCGCGATTTCCAGGAGTTCCTCCGCACTCTTCTCCCTTCCCTTACAGGAAATAATGGCATGGAACTGGGACTTTAGCACTGACTCGTTTGTGTTTGCCACCAACGTCATGTACCTGATGTAATCCTCCTGCTTCAGGCTTCCCGCAGCCAGGTTCAAGAAACCGAAGTTCTCAGCCTTGAGCAGCTGAGCTGCACCCTGTGCTCTTTTCTCTTCATTGTAAACAACGCCATTGAACCCGGCAGCGGCAGAAAGGATTTTCACGATCATAGCCCACTCATTAACGCTTCAAAAATATAACAAATAATAACTTTTGCATAAAAGCTACTATATATTATTTAACAATTTTAAACTATTACATTTTAGTTAATAGTTATTATTTTTTATTTATAACATAAAGCTTAATATTTAACACTTAAGACTTATTAATTCTTACTTATTAATTCTTACTTATTAATTCTTACTTATTAATTCTTACTTATTAATTCTTACTTATTAATTCTTACTTATTAATT
>NZ_JADPMP010000016.1 GCF_015686655.1 Pontibacter sp. FD36
ACTTCTTCCAACTTAAAACCCATAACGCGTCGCACGGTCAGTGCAACCACGGCTTCATTGTGGGCACTTCGTACCCAACGAAGCCTTAGTTGTTAGCCACTGCTGTTTTTAAATTTCTAGTAAGATTGTCTCTGCTTCCATTTCTGGCGTCATCAAAACTTTTTTACCAAGTATATCAGCAACAGATTTTAGGTAGCTTAGTATCGCTCGATGGTCTTCTTCTGTTTTAACTTCCCTTGGTTCGATGTCGTTTTCAATCTCGCTTTCTATGAAGAAATAACACATGATGTTGACTTCCCCTAATTTTATTGTGGCTTTGATTGGTTCTACAAATGACCCTGAATCTTCCCAAAAGCTGAATACCACTTCTAAATCGATTCTTGATTCAGTTTTTAGTGTCCGTCCGTTGTAGAATTCTACCTTATAATTATCATTAACAAGAGAACTCCATTTCTTCCAGTCTTCTCTGTTTGTCTTAAGAACTAGAATATCCCTTAAAGACCCGTCTTCATAATATAGTTCTTGCTTTATGGAATTCCAGTCTTTCATACTTTCAGTTTTGGCTAACTACCTCGAAAGCGTGAACATACGGTTATTGGCACTATGTGCGAAGGAGGAATTCGCCTTTATCGGCATCTTGAAAGCACCATTTTGACCGTTTTTCCCTTCTTTCATCGTTTTATATTTTCTTTAGCTAATATACAATAATCCTACAGACAATCCAGCGGGCTCGTGATTTTATCGAGCGCATAGCTCGTCACGTGGGTGTAGATCTCTGTTGTTCTACTGGAGCGGTGCCCGAGCAGGGTTTGGATGTAACGCAGGTCGGTGCCCTGTTCCAGCAGGTGCGTGGCAAAGGAGTGCCGGAGCGTGTGGGGCGTGGCCTTCGTCTTCACCCCGGCTTTGTCCTTGGCTGCACGAAACACGCTGCGGATGCTCTCTACCGTGTACTGCCCCCCCGTCTGCCCCTCAAAGAGCCACACCTTGGGCCTGTATACCTTGTAGTAAGCCCTGAGGCTCTCGAGTAGCTTCTGCGACAGCAGCGTGGTGCGGTCCTTTTTGCCTTTGCCACCCCTGATGAAGAGCAGGTTGCGGTCCGACTGCACGTCACTGATCCTCAGATTGATCACCTCTCCGATGCGGAGCCCGCCCGCATAAAGCAGCTGCAGCAGGCAGCGGTGCTTCAGGTTCTCCGTGGCGGCGAGGATGCGCTGCACCTCCTGCTTGCTGAGCACCTGAGGCAGGCGACTCGGCTTCTCGGGCCGCTCCACCTCCTCGAGCCGCACGCTGTGGCGGCCCAGCACCCGCTGGTAGTAGAACTTGACGGCGTTGATCGACTGGCTCACGGTGGAGTGGGAATACCTTTGGCTCTGCACCATGCCCCGGTGGTAGCGGTTGATCTCCTCTGCAGAGAAAGCGTCTATCTGCCCCAGCCCCAGTGTGCTGTGCCCGTTGAGGAAGCGCAGCAGCAGCGCGTGGTAGGTGCGGATCGTATTCATGGAGTAGTTGAGCAGGAAAAGCTTCTCTACAAAGGGAAGTGGACAGGTTAAATAGGCAGGCCCCTGCACGTAACCCTGCTCCCAGAGCCTCACCTGCAAAGCCAGGTCCCGTAGCTGCATTGTCTGGGCCAGCCATACCTGCGCCGTGCCCTCCAACGCGTCCAGCAACTCATGGATGTGGTGGCTCTGACTGGGCATGGCAAAGCACTTGAGTTCCTTGATCCAGGTACAGCCGCTGAAGTGCCAGAGGCAGGTATAGATCTCCTTGCTGTACTGGAAAGAGAGCTGAATAAGCGTCTTTTCCTCGTGTTGAAGAGGTTGCAGGCGCACTACAGGCAGGGCCGTCACGCGCGGCAGTGGGTCAGAGGCGTGCCCAGAAGCCAGTATGGTCGCACCCTCGGCGGGCCGAAGCCGCTTAGGCCTGTCCAGATAGCGTGCGTCCACCTTGGCCAGCCCCTCGAAGTGCTGGTGCAGCTTCTCGACGCACTGGTCTGTGCGGTGCATCACAAAGCACTTGTAGGTTTTGCTGAACTTCACCCAATCGGCCTCCTTCAGGCGCTTGGCAATGAAAGGGTTGGCTTTGAACCACAGGCGGATGTAGCGTTTGCCCTCGTGCTCTAATGAGTTGAGGTATACGGCGGGCTGTGAATTGGCGTGTGTCATGGTGCGCAGTTGATAATACAGCCACCAAATTCGGGTATTGGTCGCACTTAAGCGCAGATTATACGCATAAGTGCGCTTGTAAACGTATATAACGACTTTAAACGTTTACACACGTTTGTACGGTATGCAACCCATCAACAAAATGAAAAGAAATTGCGAAACATGCGACCAGCCGCTGGTGGGCAGGGCGGGCAAGGTATACTGCTCTAACCAGTGCCGGGCTGCCGCCAGCAACCGCAGGCGCTCCGAGGACGCGGGCGAGCGCCTGATGAAGGAGATTAACACCAAGCTGCGCCACAACCGCTTCGTGTTGCAGCGCCATAGCCCCGAGGGAAAAACCACTCTCAGGCGAGAAGTGCTGCAGGTAACCGGCTTCGACTTCCGGCACTTCACCCACCTCTACCGCACCAAGCAGGGCAACACCTATTACTTCTGCTACGACTACGGCTATTTCCTGCTCGAGGACGAAAAGGTGCTCATCGTCAAATGGCAGCCTTACATGGACAAGACCTAGGTATAGCGCAACAAAAAGCCATACCCTGTGCAGGTATGGCTTTCCAAATTTCCAGTGATAAGGTATAGCTTACTACGCTTCCGGCATCAGGCGCACCACCAGCCCATCAAGGTCAGGGTTCACGCGCAGCTGGCACGAAAGACGGCTGGTCGCAGTGGCATGTGGCAGGGTTTCGAGCATGTAGGCTTCGTCATCTCCAGGCTCTGGCAACTCACCGCTTTCGAGCACCTCCACGTGGCAGGTGGCGCAAATGGCCATACCGCCGCAAATGGCCGGCACGTCCAGCTCGTTGGCTTTCATCACTTCCATCACCGACAGGCCCATGTCAGTCGGAGCCTCCAGCGTCACGCGGCTACCGTCGGGTAGCTCCACGTGTATGTTGATCAGCTCCTCCATTAGCTCAGCTCCTGTATGCCGTTTACGGTCGTGTACTTCAGCACAAACTTCTTGTCAGGGTAGATGACGTTGTAAGCGCTCTGGGCCATCAAAGCGGACTCGTGGAAGCCGCACAAGATCAGCTTAAGCTTGCCCGGGTAGGTGTTGATGTCGCCGATAGCGTATACGCCCGGTATGTTGGTGGAGTAGTCGAAGGTATTCACTACAATGGCACCTTTCTCCAGTTCCAGCCCCCAGTTCTCAAGCGGCCCCAGTTTTGGTACCAGCCCGAAGAGCGGAATGAAGTAGTCGGTCTCGATCTTGTGCTCGTCCTTATTGTCGATCAGCACAGTCACAGCGTCTACTTTGCCGTTGCCCTGCACGTCCGTCACGTTCGACTTGAGCAGAAGTTTGATCTGCCCTTCTTCGGCCAGGGTCAGTACTTTCTCAGCCGACTCCGGCGCTCCCCTGAAGGTAGAGCCACGGTGTACCAGCGTCAATTCTTCGGCTACACCGGCCAGGTATATCGCCCAGTCCAGGGCAGAGTCGCCGCCGCCGGCCAGCACCACTTTCTTGCTGCGGAACAGCTCCGGGTCACGCACCATGTAGGTCACGCCTTTGCCTTCAAAGCTCTCCAGGCTTTCGATCGCCGGCTTGCGCGGCTCAAACGAACCCAGTCCGCCTGCGATGGCCACTACCTTGCAGGCAATCTCAGTGCCTTCGGAAGTGCGCACAATGAACGAGCCGTCTTCCTGCTTGTCCAGCTCCTCCACACGCTCACCCAGGGTAAAGGTCGGGTGGAAGGGCTCGATTTGCTTCATCAGGTTGTCTACCAGCTCACCGGCCAGTATAGACGGGAAACCAGGTATGTCGTAGATCGGTTTTTTGGGGTATATCTCGGCCAGCTGGCCACCTACCACGGGCAGGGCGTCCACCACGTGGCAGCGCATTTTGAGCAAGCCGGCTTCAAACACAGCAAACAGGCCCACCGGACCTGCACCCACAATGCATATATCAGTTGTTATTCTGTCCATGTAAAATTGTTTTTTGATCAATCAATTTTCTACCGTAAAGATACGGCCATGTGTTAAGCATCCATAGTAATTTCTGCTATAAAATGGGGGTGATCAACAGCACGTGCTGCAAACCACCCCCATTTCACATGTTTTATGATCTGATTACAATTTGTCGATCATGTCGCCCAGGTCGCTCACGCCCAGCGTGAACATGAACAGCACAATGGCCAGCACCACTTTGAGCACTACCGGAATGGAGAGGCCCAAATGTCGCTTCAGGTATACATTGGCTGGCGGAAAATAAACAAGCGAAAGGAGCAGGTAGGCAATACCCGGCACAGGGTGCACCAGCACCAGGTTCAGTATACCTACTACAGCTACTACACTGCCGAAAAACCATCCGAGCAGGGGAAATGTCAGGTTATGCGCTTTCATAAGGCTGCTGTTTAACTTCCCGCAAATGGACTTCCAAAGATGCCAACTGCCAGCTCAGCCCAAATGAGGAAGAAAATCAGCAGAATGATTCCGATGATAACGAGCCGTGATTCGTTATTTCTCACTTTTCGGATGACAAACTCTGCCGCGAGCCCGGTGCTGAGCAGCAGGATGCCCATGATCACAAAGTCACGCAGATCCCAGTCTACTTCGCTTGTGAATTGCATCGCAATTAGCGGGATGCACAACAGCAGTGCCACGCCGAGCACAATGCCGATTAATCTTTTGTTTTGCGTTACCATATCTGTTTTTTTATGATGTGAATGATTTGTTTTTCGAATTCCAGGTGTCCTAAAAGTCCATCAGCATCAGGTCGATCTTTTCAGGCAGCTCGGCCACACCCAGAGCAGACCACAGGATGAAGAGGCCCAGGATGATCTTGATTGCCAATGGAACAGAGAAGCCCGTTGTCTCTCGCAGAATAGCGGTCATGGGAGGGAAGTAAACGAGTGATAGGATAATGATAAACAGGCCATAGCCGGCGTCGTTGCCCCAAAACGTGTTGATGAATCCGATTGCCAGAAAGAGGAAGCCAAACAGCCAGCTGACCACACTCCCGATTTGCAAAGTTTTTTCCATGATGTGTTTTTGATTTGATGATGAAGTGAATGTTTCTGCGGCTTACTTAAACCCGAACATAATCGGAAAAAGGAAAACGACGATGATGGTCCAGGCAAAGTAGACCGGAATGTAGAGCACAATGGAGCGACCAACTTCGGTGATGGCTGCCTTGCGGGTAGCTGCTTTAAAGAGCATGACCGTGACGATGAGCAGGTGCACCAGCATGAGCACGTTGCCGCCCAGCACAGCCACTCTGTTGGGTGTGATGCCCCATTCCGAGATGCGGAACGAAATAGCCGACAGCGCAATGCCATTCACGACCACTGTCACAACCGAGAGCATGAGCAGCACCCACACGGCTGACAATGCGCTTGTCCGGTTCGTGCTCTCCGCCACCGAGAAGAAGATCAGCGCCATCACCCCGATCAGGAGCACATTGAAGAGCAGCAGAAACTCCCGGTCGTTGTAAGGGTCCTTACCGGAATAGATAATAGCCCCGAGATAGATCACCAGCATGACCAGCACCAGCGGACTGAAAATCCGGGCAATAACCGGCGACACCTTGTTGACAAGCTGCGGGTTGTTTTGCGTCAGGTAAGCAGCCACGATCGGTACAGCCGGCAAACCGAAGGCGACGATGTACTCAAAGTAAAACTCCTCGATCCGAAGCCCGATCAGTGCGAACAAGCCGATCGTTATACCTGTCATCATACCGCCCGCTATGACCAGCAGCGCCGACATTACGGCCAGGTCGCCGTTGAAGCGCAGGAAGCTGAGTCGCTTGTCGGCCAGGTGAAGCTCGTTGCCAGCATAGGACACGCCCAGCAGTACCCACAGCAGCAAAGGCAGGTGTATGCAGGCCAGAACCAGGGTGTCGCTCTGGTTGTCCGGCAGTAAGTTGATGTAAATCAGACATACAGCCGTGATCCCGGTTAAGATACCTACACTGTATGCAGGCAGTCGATTTTTCCAGGCGAAGTAGGCCATCAGGGGCGGTAGCACAAAGAAGCTGAGGTTGCGCGGGTAGTAGAAGTCTTCGCTGATCGGGAAAATGGCGGGCAGCTTGACCAGTATACCTGCCACCAATGCGGCGATTACCACAAACAGAAACTCCCGGTTAAAGCGCCAGAAAACATCCTCTGCTTCGTAGTGCAGTCTTGCGTGCCAGAAGTCAGCCAGCGCACTGCCGCTGAGTTGTGGGTATAAGCCGCTGAACTCCTGCTTAAAGCCTGCTTTGTCTGACCGGTACAGCTTCTCCAACTGGTTGGGGTCGTTCAGGTGCGATAGTATTTGCGCTTTCATGAGTCTATTGGTTAATTTTTCAAGATGATCTATACCTGATAGCTGCTGCCTCCTAGTGCCACAGCGTGCCTGCCAGACCCAGCACAAAGCCAAGCCACAGACCTACCACAAAAATCAGAACACTGAGCACCACCGCGATGGCTTTGTGTATCCCGAACCGGTGATGATACTGCAGCAGGATGTAGTTGATCAGGCCTCCGAGTGCGCCAGCCATCGGAACGATGAGCAGTGGCCGCAGCATCCATAAATCGCCCCAAGCCGGGTCAGGCGATTTAACACCTATCAGGAAAATTGTGATCAAGGCTAATCCGATCGCGGCGCCTGTCAGTGCCCGCCTGGCTGCCGCAGCAGGTTGCCAGTGCTGTTTTTGATAATCATGTTGCTGTACCATTTTAATCTGAGTTAAGGTTATGAATTATTTCTGTGTCATTAAAGTACTTTGAGTTTCAAAGTAAAGCGACAAAAAAAATTTAGTCGCTCTGCCTGTTGTTCAAAATCAGTTGTTCCAGCGCATCCAGGTGACTTTTGAAAGCCTCACGGCCCGCATCCGTCGCATGGTAAGTCGTATTGGGTTTGCGGCCCACAAACTGCTTTTCCACACGCAGGTATTGGGCTTCTTCCAGCGCCCGCAAGTGACTGGCCAGGTTGCCATCGGTCAGTTGCAAGGTTTCCTTCAGGGTGTTAAAGTCCACTTTGTCGTCCACCATCAGCACCGACATAATGCCCAGCCGCGCCCTGCTTTCGAAGGCCTTGTTTATATTTTCAAGATACTCTTTCACAGGTCTGCTAGCGTTCGTATTTAAAGTACACCAGCGCACCATATACAATGTGCAGTATACCGAAGCCCAGCGTCCAGAGTATCAGGCCATAGCTTACAAACACACAGGCCATCAGGCCAATGATGATCTCGATGATGCCCAGGTAGCGAATATCGCCTAAGGTATACTTGCTGCCATTGAGCAGGGCCAGGCCATAAAAAACCAGCATGGCAGGCGCTACCAGGTATAGAATGCCATGGTAAAGCAGCACGGCGCAAAACACACCACCGGCAGCCAAAGGTATAGCCAGGTTCACCAGCAGTCGCTTCGACTGGTTGTCCCAGGTGCGCTGGTTTTTCTTGCGGGCATTGCGCGCCGTAAAGTAGGTGGCGGTACCGAAGGCAAGTATGAGCACAGAAGCCGCTACTGCCAACACGAACAGGATGTTGTCGCGACTGAAGTTGCCAGCCAGGTCACTAACGTAATTGATGTTATGCTGCGTTAAATACCACTTAACGACAGCTGCACCGGCAAGCGCCGACAAGCCTGCAAAAACGCCGGACAATCCGCTCAGGGAGATAAAGCGGGAAGAGCGATCCATGATGTTGCGGATCTCGTGCAGGGCTTCTAACTGGTCTTGCTGCTGATTCATTATAAAGTACTTTGAGTTTCAAAGTTAATAGAGGTTTACGTAAAGTCAAGCGCAGGGGCTAAATTATTTTTTAAGAATTTAGGAAGTGCATGGGATCAGCCCTCAACCTAGTCCAGGGTATACAGGTTTTGGAAAGACTAATTGCTAGTACAAACATACAGCACTTAATGCTGTTCAGAATTTCTAAATCCCGAAGTAAACTGTAGGGGATTTCATAATCCCCGTGAACCACTAAGCGGTTCGCGCGGGTCTGGAGACCCGCTACAATTTAAATTCGGACAGCTATATCCGAACCAGCTTTACAAATGCCTTTCTTTCGGAACAGGTATAGTTGTTTCCTGGCCTGAGGCTATTTTTCCATTTCCTTTTGTTTGGCAGGCTTCTTTAGTTTTTCGGATTCCCACAAAGCTATATAAGGTTCTTCGTCTGCTGCATGGTAACCCCGCTTCATAAAGCCGGTGTTAAAGCCAAAGGCTACCTTGCCGGCAGTGTCCATTGCCAGGATACCCCTGTCACCCTTTAGTTTGTCGTCATGCAACTGAACGGCTTTGTCAGTGGCCGACTGTAAGGAGTTGCCGGCATACTTCATTAGCGCGTAGACCTCATGCGCCAGCACACCACGCATGATCACTTCGCCTTCGCCGGTGCAACTCACAGCGCATACCTCGTTGTTGGCTAGCGTGCCCCCTCCGATGATGGGGGTATCCCCGACACGTCCCTTCAACTGGTGTGTCAGGCCACCGGTGGAAGTCGCAGCGGCCAGGTTGCCGTTTATGTCCAGGGCAACAGCGCCCACTGTATCCGTCATGGAGCCGGGCATCCCTTTCCTCTCAGCTTTTTCCTGCTGCTTGTCAAGCCAGGTCTCTCTTTTTTCAGGGGTAATGAAATACTCCGGGCCTTTGAGTGGCAAATTATTGGCCAGGGCAAACTCCTCGGCGCCGGTACCCACCAGCAGGCAGTGTTCGCACTTCTGCAGAATTACCTTAGCCAGGCTAATGGGGTGCTGCACATAGCGCACACCGCCCACAGCGCCCACCCGAAGCGTATTACCGTCCATAATGGCTGCGTCAAACTCATTCTCCCCCCGCTGTGTCAGGCTAGCGCCCCGTCCTGCATTAAACACAACGTTACGCTCCATGCTGTTGACAGCAGCCTCTACAGCATCCAGGGCACTTCCGCCTTTCTCCAGCACTTCATACCCTTCTTTCAGCGCTTCTGCCAGCCCTTGTCTGTATGCTTCCTCTTTTTCCTTGTCCAGCTCACCGGGATTTACAGATTCTGCACCTCCGTGTATCGCAATCGCAAATTTTTTCATTATTGTTTGTTTCCGTTTAATTAAGCACCTGATAGTACTGGATGAATTATTCCTGGTTATGACAAGGTATAGCCCAAAATGCAGCAGCTGTCACCTGATTCAGGGACAGCCGCCGGAGGAGATACCCCGCATTAAAATGAGTCCTGCTCCAGAGAGGAAATGCGCCGGTGATCGATGATCCGGAAACTCTCCACCAGCTTGATCGACTCCGGTATATCCTCTGAGAACAGAGTAATAAAGGAACCTTCAGGGGCATATTCCATGGCATGGGCCAGGGCACGGGTTTCCTGGTTGATCTCTGTGAGCTTCATGTTGGGTTTAACAGCCATAATGCCCTGCTTGATCAGGCTGTTGATCTCCTTTCCGGATTTGCCGCGCAGGTCCTTGTCCTGCCGGATGATGATCTCGTCAAAGGTTTCGGCCGCAATGCGCCCGATCTCGATGGTGTCTTCTTCCTGGCGGTCGCCTATACCTGCCACAATGCCGATCTTGTAGGTGGCTTGCACATTGTCGATGAAGTCGGCGATGGCTTCCATGCTGGCAATGTTGTGGGCATAGTCGATGAGCACTTCGTAGCGCGGGAGTTTGAACAGGTTCATGCGGCCCGGTGTGGTTTCTGCGGAAGGAATAAAAGTGCGCAAGGCCGTTCTGATCTCAGCAATCTCAAAGTGGTTGATATACCCGGTCAGGGTTGCCGCCAGCACATTATGGATGTTAAAGCGGGCGCGGCCCCCGAAGGTCAGCGGAATGTCAGCTACCCGGTCTACCCGGATCTTGTAAGTATTCTTGAAGATAGAGATGTACCCGTTTTCAAGCACAGCCGCCAGTCCGCCTTTGCTGATGTGCTGCAGGATGCGCGGGTTGTTTTCGTCGAGGCTAAAGAAAGCCACCTTGCAGGAAAGTCCCGTTGCCATTTCGAAAACCAGGTCATCGTCCGCATTGAGCACGGCATACCCGTTCTGGCATACGGTGCGGGGGATCACGGCTTTTACTTCGGCCATTTCCTCTACGGTATTGATATCACCCAGCCCCAGGTGGTCAGCCGACACGTTGGTGACGATGCCGATGTCGCACTGCCGGAAAGCCAGGCCAGAGCGGAGCATACCGCCCCGGGCACACTCTAATACAGCGTAGTTCACGGTGGGATCTTTCAGCACAAACTCACTGCTGTAGGATCCGGTGGTATCGCCTTTGATGATCTTGTTGTCCTGTATGTAGATGCCGTCGGTGGTGGTATAGCCGACCTGGTAACCTTTAAACTTGAGCATGTGGGCCACGAGGCGGGTAGTGGTGGTTTTGCCGTTAGTGCCTGTGATGGCCACAATGGGTATTCGTGTCGGTGTGCCGTGCGGAAAAAGCATGTTGATGATCGGTTCTGCCACGTTGCGGGGCAGGCCATCAGTAGGGGAGATGTGCATGCGCAGCCCCGGAGCGGCGTTCACTTCGATCACGGCGCCCTTTGTTTCAGGCAGCGGGATGGCAATATCGGTCGTCATCACATCGATGCCACACACATCGAGCCCGATGATGCCGGCAATGCGCTCTGCCATGAGCACATTATAAGGATGCACCAGGTCCGTTACATCGGTGGCTGTGCCGCCGGTACTGAGGTTGGCTGTGCTTTTCAGGTATAGCACTTCGCTCTCCGGCAAGACTGCCTGCAGCGTCAGCCCCTTCTCCTTGAGCAGGCTGCGCGTATGCTTGTCTATTTTGATGTGCGTGAGCGCCTTCTCATGCCCTATACCTCGTCTGGGATCCTTGTTGACTTCTTTCACCAGTTGCTGTATGGTCGAGATGCCGTTGCCGGTGACCATGGCCGGTGTGCGTTTGGCGGCGGCTGTGAACTTGCCGTTGATCACCAGCAGGCGGTAGTCGTCGCCTGTGATGAACTGCTCTACCATCACCTTCTTGGAGTAGCGCTGTGCTTCGGTCAGGGCACGTTGCGCTTCCTTCCAGGTATGGATGTTGATGGTAGCGCCCTTTCCCTGGTTGCCGTCCAGCGGTTTCACCACCACAGGGTAGCCTAGTTCCTGCACGGCCTCATCCAGTTCATCGGCATCATGCACGATATGGCCCCGGGGCACCGGTATACCTGCATCTTCCAGGATCAGCTTGGTGGCGTTTTTGTTACCGGCACTTTCCACCCCGAAGCAGGAAGTGCGGGAGGTCATGGCAGCCTGTATGTGCTTCTGGTGTATGCCGTACCCAAGTTGTATAAGCCCGCTGCGCTGGTTGTTAATATAAGGTATACCGCGGCTTACCGCCTCCGACACAATAGCCTCCGTGCTTGGGCCAAAGTACTCATCTTCCCGTATCTGGTGCAACCGGGCAATGTCCTGCACAATGCTGGGCTTTTTGCCCTTGGCCATCAGTTCGGTAATGCGCACCGCGGCATGTGCCGCATATTCCCCGGCACGCTCCTGCTGGTAAGAGAAGATGACATAGTCCACCCCGGGGCCGGGGCCGGCGTAGCGGCGGCCATAGCCACTGTTCATGCCGGCCAGGGTCTGCAGCTCGAGGGCAATATGCTGTACCACCTTGCTGAACGTGGTGCCTTCGCGCACGAGCCTGAAAAAACCGCCGGGTGTACCCTTGGACGAGCGATGCTCATACATGCCCGGGAATAGCTTTTCCAACCGCTCCGGAAATTGTGGGACCTCATTTGTAAGCACATCCTGCAGACCTTCCAGGTCAAGCTTCAGGACAATTATTTTGGGATGTTTGATAGACCAGTAATTAGGTCCACGCATGATCCTCAGTTCAAGTATTTTCATTTGCTTTCACACATCAGGTTTGAGCCTGTGTCAACAGGTAGCGGGCCGCAAGGGCAATGCCTAAGATTAGTACGGATTAGGAGAACTTTGGGAGAACGCCGGAGCTTCAAATGAAGCCTGATTTTTCTAAAAATGAGTAGTTAAAACAGCTGTAGTGTAGCAGAAAGTGTTTTGTACCAGCTCGTTTTCCGTATTTGTACGTCTTTTGGGTAAATGGCTGTTTTGAGTCCGTTAATGTAAAACCCCGCCCCACCTTAAACGTTTAATAAGTGCGCGTTTTGTCTAAATGCATATTCAATAAGTTCTATAATTAAATAAAATATACAGTTATGGCAAGAGATTATCAGGATGATTATGGCAGGGGAAGCTATCGCTCTCATGACCGCGACCGCTCTCAACACGAGGAAGGAGGCTTTTTCAACCGGATTGGGGAAAAGATCAGCCATGCCTGGGAGCGTATAGCCGGAGATGAGGACGATCGCGGAGAGAGACAGCAGCGAGGCAGTACGCATCATCCTTATTCAGGAGAATTTGACCGCGGCGGGTACCGCTCTTCCGGGTATGGTTCAGGCACTTCAGGAAGCCAGGGCCAGCGCTACGGTCAGTCCCAAATGGGCAGGTATAGCCCACAGCGCTCACAAGGCAGCTCTTACCGCTCGGGCCAGAGCGAAAGCAGTAGTGGCTACAGTGGCCGCATGTCTGATTACGGGTCTTCATCCCAGGGCAGCAGCTACGGCCGCACTGGCTCCCCATACGGAGCCGGCTCCAGCGGAGGGGAGTACGGCGCTTCAGAGCATACAGGCTATGGCAGCTCACAGCGTGACTACGGCAGCTCTTCCGGTTACGGCGAATCTTCAGGAGGCTACGGGCGTAGCTCCATGGGCTTCCCGCGCGGCTCGGACTACGGCAGTGGCGGCTCCGGCTCTATGGGCGGCGGCTACTTCGGCAGTGGGGCAGGGCCGTGGAGCGGTGGCCCGTACGGTGACACCGGCAATGTGGGCTACAGATCGCGCAGCGGATCGCAGCGCGACTCCGTGCAGGGCTTCCAGGGCAGAAACAGCTCAATGGGAAGTACAGGCGGATACGGCAGCTCAGAGGGCTACAGCCGTTCTGACTACGATTACTCTCGTCGCGAGCAGCGCCGTCGGGGCCAGTCTGACCAAAACTTCGGCAGTGACTGGGACAGATAACCAGGAAATGTTCAAAAGAAAAGGGACCGTACAAAGCGGTCCCTTTTTTATTTACTTGGCAATCATCTGTCGTGCTTCTTCCACAGTTTCAGCTGACTTGATCAGGCGGTCGAGCCCCAGAATCTCGAACACGTTGCGGATCTTAGGCTGCATGTTCACCATGACCAGGTCCATCTCCTTCAGGTTACAAGCCTGAAAAGCAGCCAGCAAAACGCCCAGGCCGGCAGAAGATATGTAGGTCAGTTCGCTGCAATCGATCAGCACAAAACCTGACGAAGCAGCAATCGTCTCCTCCAGGGCATTGTCGGCGTAAACAGATGAACTGGCGTCAAGCTCTCCCTTAAACCGAAGCAATACTCCCTTACCAATCGCATCTGTCGTAACGCTAAAAGTTTTCATCTATCGTTGTTTTCCTTTGGTTGACCAATCTCCACCATTTCGGGCGCATGTCCTCCCGCAATAAGGTGATTGGTTAGTGTTATTGGCTCTCATACGCAAAAACGTTTCCTGGGCTGTCCGACTGCAGTAGCCAACAGCTCATGAAACGCGAATCAAAATACCCCTGCTATGGTATGCGTAGTGATCGGAAGTATATCTACTCCTCAATTTCGGTTAGTTCCGTTGTAAATACGTATACCATGATGCTGGAAATACTGATTTTTTACTAATGCTTCAAATTTAAGTTAAATGTTTGAGAGGTACGATTGTACATTCAGTTATTTATTGTGAAAATTGTCTGCAAGCAGGTATGTCAGATTAAATCGCCTTGGGACCGGACGCAATCCTTTTTTCTTCTTTACATCACTCCTGACTTTTTGTGCTCCGATCCTGGGCCCTGAATATGCCGGACCATGAGGTAGATGTTAGCCTCTCATTTAAAATTATAAAATGATAAACCTTATAATCACCGATGACCACAAAATAGTGCGTGACGGCCTGAAAGCATTGCTGCAGGACCACACGGCGGTACAAGTGGTAGGGGAAGCCGCCAGCGGCAGTGAGTTGATGGAGTTATTGCCTAAAGTTGACGCAGATATTGTCCTGATGGACATTAGTATGCCCGATATGGACGGTTTTGAAACGGCCGCTCATATTTTTAAAAACTATCCCGGGCTGAAGGTGGTGGTACTCTCCATGCTCAGTCACGAGAAATATGTGAACCGTATGTTGGAGCTTGGTGCTTCTGGCTACATCCTTAAAAATGCCGGTAAAGATGAGCTTTATTGTGCCCTGCAGCTTGTCGCACAAGGCTGTCGCTACATTAGCCCGGATGTGACGCTGGAACTACTGCGTAAAGTGAAGCAGTTGCCAAATGAGCTACAGCATACGAGCGGGAACGGAGAGTCGCATCGTGAACTGTCCAAGCGGGAACTGGAAGTGCTGGCATTGATAGGCGAGGGCTATACCAATGCCGAGATATCAGAAAGACTTTTTACGAGCAAGCGCACCGTCGAAACCCATCGCCAAAACCTGCTTGAGAAAACCAAAGCACGAAACACGGCTGCACTTATCAAATACGCCCTGCAGCGCGGCCTGATCTCCTGACCAGCTACAAAGTAGCGCCTCTGCAAACAGGTAAAATAGCCGGAACGGAACGTTTTGATTGCGGTAGGGCTCCCTGGATCAGGTATTTTCGTATCTTGAGATGAAACCATAGCCCTACAACGCCAATGTATCAGAATCGAAGCGTCGCACGACTTCTTTATGCAGAGGAAACTGACATGGGTGGGCTGCCGCTCCGGCAGCCACTGCCCACCAATCAGGTAGAGCAGCACGACCCATTTCTGCTACTGCATCATCACACCACCGTTATTCCGCAGTCAGACTACCCCTATAAGCTAGGCGTGGACCCGCACCCGCACCGTGGTTTTTCGCCGGTTACCTTTGTGTACCAGGGCGGCGTGCATCACCGCGACTCCCGTGGCAACGACAGCGTGGTGTATGCCGGCGGTACCCAGTGGATGAATGCCGGCCTGGGTATTGTGCACAGTGAGCGCCCTCCCCGTGAAATGCAGGAGCAGGGCGGCGTGCAGGAGATTGTGCAGCTGTGGGTGAACACTCCGGCAGCCCTCAAAATGGAACAGCCTGCTTACTATGCCTTGCAAGCTGATGACACCCCAGTGATCAGTGAAGAGCGCGTGCGGATAGCCGTAGTAGCAGGAGATTACAAAGGCACAACAGGCCCCGTACAAACCCCTAGCCCCGTAATGGCGCTGCGTCTCACCCTGCAGGCCGGTGGGCAATGCACCATACCTATACCCACTGATTTTAACGCCATGCTTTACCTGCTCGACGGCCAGGTAACGCTCGAAGGCTATGGCCTGGTGGATGGGCTGCACCTGGCGCTCCTGAACAAGGATGGAGAGGCCTGTACCATCACCGCCCGCCAGGATACCCGCCTGCTGCTATTAGCAGGAAAGCCACTGCAAGAACCACTAGCCATGCACGGACCTTTTGTGATGAACAACCAGACCGAGGTGATGCAGGCCATGCGTGACTACCAGATGGGTAAAATGGGAATACTGATCGAGTAAATATCGATAACAACAGCTTACCAGGGCAGGCCCTGCAGGTCAATGTGCGCAGGAGCCTGTCGGTTGGTATGCGCTGGGCTGAGCAGCATTACATTTGAGTCATACTCCTCCTGGCCGGCCGGCTGATCATATACTAGTTGGCTCTCTACAGTGTACCATCCTAAACGCTCATAGAAAGGCACCAGGGCATCAGCGCAGAGCAGGAGACCCATATCGGCCTGCAGTTTCCGGAATAGAAAGGCGTTTGCTTCGCGCAGTACCTGGCTGGCGTAGCCTTTGCCCCGGTGCGCCGCAGGGGTGATCACATTATTGATTCCTGCTGCCTTTCGGCGCTGACCATCTACCAGAATTTCCCGCTCCACAATGTTGCAGAAAGTGGCAACCTCGCCATCTGTTTCCCATAGCACCACCCAATCTGGTGTGGCCCAACTGCGCTGCTGCACAAAGGGTACATGGCCAAACTCCACAGTTATGCATTCATTTAATGCCCGCAGCAAGTTGGGCGTAAGTGTGGGGTAGGGTATAAACTTTATCATGAAAGGTATAAGGTGTAAACTGCGTTTTGCAGCGACTGCAAATTAGCAAATTTGACAAATCAGGGCACAAAGGTCCTTACCCTCGCAAGTGAATTTTTTAGAAAGACTCTACTCCAATAAGTTGCTGCTGGCAAAATAAGGGCTCAGCTGAAATAGAGTTAAAAAAGGCTCTCCCAAATAGGAGAGCCTTTTTTGTTGGGAGCGGAAATGCTCCCCTGAAATAAACTGAATCACTTTGGTAAGGTTATAAGTATATTGTACTTAAGCTTTTTCGAGCGTGAGACCAGGTGTTATCCTTTTAGCGGTATACTACCACAGTGACTTACGTTCAGAAGAGCATAAAAGCAGTTGAACAGGTGATGCCTTCAGCGTTTGTTGCATTTCGCCTTTCGCTGCTTTCATTTTAATTTTCAGCCGGGTCTCAGGACACCTTAAAAACATGAACATTTAACTTATGAAAGCATATAGCAAGTGGTATCATCCGTACGAAATAAATGAGAAGTATCAGAAACGTGTGGCCTATTTCAGCATGGAGTTCGGTATACACCAGGCGCTCAAAACTTACTCAGGCGGTCTGGGTTTTCTGGCGGGTTCGCACATGCGCAGCGCCCACGACCTGCGGCAGAACATGATCGGGATAGGCATACTCTGGAAGTACGGTTACTATGACCAGGTGCGCAACGACGACCAGACCATGCGGGTACAGTTTCAGAAAAAATACTATACCTACCTGGAGGACACCGGCATCATGGTGACAGTGAACGTAAACGGCCATCCTGTAAAAGTGAAAGCCCTGGTACTGCGTCCTGAAGTGTTCGGTACGGTGCCCATGTACTTCCTGACCACCAACATTCCCGAAAATGACCACCTGGCCCGCACGATTACTTATCACCTGTACGACAAAGAGCCGTCCACCCGTATTGCACAAAGCATTGTGCTGGGTATAGCGGGAGCCAAGGTGGTAGAGGAACTTGGTGGTGCTGACATTTACCACATGAACGAAGGTCACGCCTTACCTTTGGCGTTCCATCTGCACGAGAAATTCGGCAATACAGAAGACATGCGAAAGCGCATTGCTTTTACGACCCATACGCCCGAAAAAGCAGGTAACGAAGTGCACGACATTCACCTGCTCAACAATATGTCTTTCTTCAACAAAACCTCACTGGAGGAGGCACGGCGCATGACGGGCATGCATGGCAATTTCTTTGACTATACCCTGGCTGCCCTGCGAATCGCGAAAGTGGCCAATGGGGTGTCGCAACTGCATGGGCAGGTAGCCCGCGACATGTGGTACGAGAATGACAACGTGTGCGAGATCAAGGCGATCACAAATGCCCAAAATGCCCGCTTCTGGATGGATAGCACCATGCGGCAGGCTTTGGAGCGGGACGATAATCAGTCACTGATACAACGCAAGGCTGAGATGAAGCAGGAGCTGTTTGAGATCGTGGCTGACCAGACAGGTAAGCTCTTCCGGAAGGATGTACTCACGGTGGTATGGGCCCGCCGGTTTGCTGCCTACAAGCGTGCTGACTTGCTGGTGCATGACATCGAGCGGTTTTTTGACATGCTTACCCAGAAAGACCAGCCCGTGCAGGTGATCTGGGCCGGTAAGCCTTACCCTTTTGATGAGGGAGCCGTGAGTGTGTTCAACAGCCTGGTGAATCTGTCGTACCAGCGCAAGAACTTTGCGGTGTTGACAGGCTACGAAATCGGCTTGTCGCGCAAACTAAAGCAGGGAGCAGATGTGTGGCTGAACACACCGCGAAGACCCCGCGAAGCCTCGGGCACAAGCGGTATGACAGCCGCCATGAACGGTGCCGTGAACCTGTCGGTGCTGGATGGCTGGCTGCCAGAGTTTGCCCGCCACGGCGAGAACAGCTTTGTACTGCCGGTAGTAGACAGCAACCTGCCCGATTCCATGCAGGATGAGATCGACCATAAGAACCTGATGAACATCCTGGAAAATGAAGTGATCCCGGCTTATTACAAGGATCGCGGAAAATGGATGGGCATCGTCAAGCAAAGCATGCGCGATGTGATTCCTTTCTTTGACTCAGACCGCATGGCGCATCAGTACTACGAGCAAATGTATTAATGCTTTGTGTAATGAATAATGAGTAATGATGAATGAATAATTCAGGAGGAGTTGAGGTGATTGATGACTAAAAGGCGAAGCGAAATGGATAATCAATATCCATTTCGCTTCGCCTTTTAGTAGCTACTTATTCGCTATTACTTATTCGTCATTATTCATTAATTACTTCCTTTCCCAAAGCGACTACCGAAGAAATCACCTGCTTTCCAGCTTGGTCGCTGCGGGTCATTGGCCACCTGGTAACTGATCAGGAAGTTCAGCTGCACGTACTTTCTCCCGGCCTTGTAGTCGAAGGTGTCATTGAAGTTATCCTGTGGCTTGTGATAGTGCACGGCACGCCATTGCTCCACCTGCTTTTTCAGGTTATTGAGTCCGTCTTTAGTTTTGTTGCCATACTTGATGTGCAGGGCAGGTATACCTTGCATCACGAAGCTGTACTGGTCGCTGCGGATAAAGCGCATCTGCTCCGGCTCCGGATCTTCCTCTACCGTCAGGCCCAGGTGATTTGCTGCGGCGGCTACTTCGTTTTCAAGCGAGGAGTGGTTTGCACCGAGGCCAACAACTGACAATAGTGGTGCGATGATGGTTGGCATATCGGTATTGATGTTAGCCACGATCTGCTCCACCGGCACTGTCGGGAAGCGGGCGAAGTAAGCGGAACCCAGCAGGCCCATTTCCTCAGCAGTTACCATCACAAACAGGACAGAGCGCTTCGGTTTTTCAGGCAGCCTGGAATAGATTTTCGCGATCTCGAGCACACTGGCCACACCGGAGGCATTGTCGTGGGCACCGTTGTAGATGGAGTCACCATTCACAGCGCGACCTACACCTACGTGGTCGAGGTGCGCGCTGTGCACCACGTACTCGTTCTGCAGTTGCGGATCAGCACCCGTGATTTTGCCAATCACGTTGTGGCTTTCAAAATCCTTGTAGGTAGAGGTATAGCTGGTGCGCAGGGTATGGGCCAATGGGGTAGAGGCCGGCTTGCCCTGTTGCAGTTGCTCCCCGAGTTTGGCTATTTCTATACCTGTGCCTTTAAGAAGCTGCTCGAAGGTGCTGCTGTTGATGCTGGCCAGCACCCGGATCTTATCCGATACATAGTTGCGGGAAACGGCCACTTTACCATTCGGGTCCATCACGCTGTACGTGCCACCCTGCAGGTTAGGCACACCGGCTTTCGGATTCGTATTGGCTACGATCACGCCCACGGCGCCTTTCTCGGCAGCGATCTTCAGTACCGTCATCATGTCGCGGCTGTAGGCCGACACCGTAGAAGGGAAGTTGGTTGGAGCGCCGCGCAACACCACCACGATCTTGCCTGCTACGTCTATACCTGCGTAGTCGTCGTAGCCCAGGTCAGGAGCGCTGATGCCGTAGCCAGCAAACACCATCGGAGCCTCGATGCTTACTTCCGGCTCTTCGGCATGTGGGTATACTGAGAAGTCCTTGTTGTATGTCAGCTGCATTGCGGAGCCCATTGAATCGGCAATCACCATGCTCGCCTCTTTGCCGGGGAAAGACTGGCGCAAACGCACCAGCTGCAGGTAGGTGCCGTTCTCACCACCGGGCTCTATACCTGCCTTCTGGTAATGCTCCACTACATAGTCCACAGCCATCTGGTAGCCTTCGGTGCCGGGCTTTCGACCCAGCAGGCGGTCATCGGCCAGGTACTTGATGTGGGCTTTTATATCGTTTGGTTTTACTTTTTTGAGCGATTTCTCGACAGGTTTTTCAAGTGCCAGCGACTGGGCGGAGGCACTTCCTTGTAGCAGAAGGCCACAGGAAAGGGCCAGGAACAGAAAGCGTTTCATTCAGATCAGATTGGTTGTTACCTCCAAATATAAGAGAAATGCAGCACAGCGCCTATGCTATACCTGCCCGAAAGGTATAGCAGGACAGGTATAGCGCTAATCTCTACGGTTTTTACGGCGCTCGATCTTTCTCAAAATGAAGGTCAGTGCAGTCAGAAATATCAGAAACAGAATCAGGCTCAGTACTTTCATACCTTATGCAACTGTTTGGATGAGGTATACACAGCTGCCTACTCGTCTTTTCTCTCCTCCTGGTGCACGAGGTAGCTGGTGAGCTTGTCCCATTGCAGTCCCTGGAAACCGGCCCAGCCGCCTTCTGCGATTAGGGTGTTCAGCACGGAGCGGTCGCCGGATTCTTCACCCTGGTTGTTGATGTATTCGTTTTTGCCGATCTCGGAGGCAACAAGTCTGGTGCCCTGCAATTCTACCCGAAACGTACTGCTGGCCTCTTTGGTGAAAAAGTGCTCTGTTACTTCCTCCTCGTCTGCCGGCGGATTGGGTTTCTCGCTGGGATGTACCGTAAACTCAGCCAGGTTGTCCTCGATGCGGATGCTGGATATGTTCACCCAGTTCTCTACATTGGAAGCAGGCAACGTAATCTTTACAAAATAGCCAATCTCCGGAATTTCAGCCGTCGTTTTCCGCCCTCGTTCATCATGCAACTCGAATGTGGAATTGATCCCCTCCAGGTTAGACCAGAGATTTACATTGAAAAGCTTTTTCTTTGATTCTTCAAAAGCTGTCCTCGCAGTGGTCATATCCGGGTAGTTCTGCTCGTTCTGGTATACTTTGTCCTTGGACTCTTCGCCCTTCAGCACTTTTACTTCTTCTTTTACCTTATCTACTACTTTCTTGATGCCCATAACTTTTGTTCTATTGTTGAATGATTGGATGCTGTTGCAGGTCTCCGGACCCACATGCCCCACATAGGTATACGGGGATTAAAGAATCACCCACTGTTTATTTCGGGGTTGATAAAACCCAAACGCTCTACCTCAGTCAGCCTATACCTTACGCACAAAAGGGCAGGAAGTATAAGGTATACCTGCACCAGTTTCGCTGCTATACCTGAAGCCACAGGTATAGACACAAAAAACAAGCCCTCCCGCCAAAGGCAGAAGGGCTGTTAGTAAAGGGTATATGTATAATGAGCGCTTTGCTCGGAGTTCAGCTTTTGGGTATAGCTGAATTTAACTTAAGAACGAACCTGTTTTACAGTAGCTTCTTCTTCGATCAGTGGTGCCACGTCCTCGTCCTCTTCCAGCGACCAGCCAGTTTTGAGGCCGATGATGAACCAGGCCAGGGCCAGCACACCACCCGCAAAGATCGTGTCACCGATCACACGCAGCCAGCGCAGGATGTTCATCGTGTCGGTTTGCATGAACTCCATAGAGCGGGCATACCACAGACCATGCTCCACACTCGCCCAGGTCTGCATCAAACCAATTGGCAGCACGCTGATGAGTACCATCAGAATCAGGCCGATGTTGATAGACCAGAAGGCGAAGCTGATCACCCCATCTTTCCAGCGACGGCGGGCAGACAGGCCTTTCAGCACGAACAGCATCAGACCGATACCCAGCATACCGTATACCCCGAACAGGGCCGTATGGGCGTGCACTGGTGTCGTATTAAGTCCCTGCATGTAGTAGAGCGCAATCGGCGGGTTAATCACGAAACCGAACACACCGGCACCCACCAGGTTCCAGAAAGCAACAGCCACGAAAGAGTAGATCGGCCACTTATAAGCTTTGATCCACTGGGTGAGCTTACTGATCTGCAGGTTGTGGTAGGCCTCGAAACCGATCAGCACCAATGGCACTACTTCCAGCGCACTGAAGGTCGCTCCCAGGGCCATTACCGCAGTAGGTGTGCCGCTGAAATAAAGGTGGTGGAACGTACCGATGATACCGCCGAACAGAAAGATGATGGTCGAGAAGAGCACCGTTGCCGTTGCCATTTTGGTATCTAGCAGCCCCATGCGTACGAACAGGAAAGCGATTACCACGGTGGCGAATACTTCGAAGAAGCCTTCTACCCACAGGTGCACTACCCACCAGCGCCAGTACTCGGCAATGGCCAGGTTGGTATGCTGACCCCACATCAGGCCAGAGGCGTAGAAGATGGCGATAGCTGCCGATGAGATCAGGAACATACCTAATAAGTGGCGTCCATCCACATCCTTCTTAAAGGCAGGCAGAATGGCACGTACCATTAGCCCCAGCCACAGGAACAAGCCCACCAGCAGGAAGATCTGCCAGAAGCGACCCAGGTCCACATACTCGTAGCCCTGGTGACCAAACCAGAAGTTTTCGGTGTAGCCTAGCTTCTGCATGATGCCGTACCACTGACCAGCCAGTGAACCAGCCACAATGATGAGCAAGCAAACGAAGAGGAAGTTAACGCCTAATTTCTGGAATTTAGGTTCATGACCCGACACGGCAGGAGCGATGTATAAACCTGTTGCCAGCCAGGATGTCGCGATCCAGAAGATGGCCAGCTGCACGTGCCAGGTACGGGTAATGGAGTAAGGGAGGTACTCGGCTAGCGGGAAGCCATACAAGGCCTGTCCTTCCACACCATAGTGCGCCGAGACAACCCCGAGCGTGACTTGGACGAGAATCAGAGCTGTCACAATCCAGAAGTACTTCAAGGTCGCCTTCATGGAAGGAGTAGCCGTTAAGCCCAGCAATGGATCTTGCTTCGGCAGCTTGGAATGGTCGATCTCCTCTTCACGGTTAGAGGCATAGTAATAAGCCAGCATGCCCACACCCGCAATCAGAATGATCACAGAGAAGCCGGTCCAAATGATCAGGTCAGAGCTAGGCTCGTTAGCCACCAGTTTCTCTGCAGGCCAGTTGTTGGTATAGGTGATTTTCTTGCCCGGACGCTCGGTCACGCAGGCCCACGAAGTCCAGAAGAAGAAGGTGTTGAGCTTCTCCATGCGCACCGGATCTTCCACAGTGTTGTCTTTCATGGCATAGGCATCGCGGTGCTTGGCCAACGCCGGGTCGTTCATAAACAGGCCAGTATAGTGCTTGCCCACTTCTGCTATCGCCTCAGCACGCAGATCCGATACAGTCAGTATACCTGTCTCCGGGTCGTAAGTGTTCGCACGGATCTGCTTTTGCAGACGGGCCTCCAGCATCGCTTTTGTCTCTTCGTCCAGGTCGTCATACAGCACGCCTTTTTCCTGCTGTGCCCAGTAGTCGAGGAAGTACATGGCCTCTTTGTGCAGCCAGTCGGCACTCCAGTCAGGTGCTATGTAGGCACCGTGGCCCCAAACTGAGCCCAGCTGCTGACCGCCCGTGGACTGCCAAACATTCTGTCCGTCTTTGATGTCATCCCCGGTAAAAAGGACTTTTCCGGATGTGGTGACCACCTTGTTCGGTATAGGTGGTGCTTCTCTGTAAATCTCGATACCGTAGTATCCGAGAACGGCGAAGGAGCCGACGATCACGGCAATGAACCCCAGCCATAGGTTTCTGTATTTCATAAAAGGTAAAGGTTTGAGTGGTTATAGTTGAATTTGAGTTGAAAATCAGTAGCTGAGGTTCAGGCCATGAGCCTTAGAACATGTAGGTTAGGTTAACCATGGTGCGACGGTTGCCTTCGGTATGGTGGTGCGCCTCGGTGCTGCTCACAGGTAACTGTATTGTACCGCCCACCGCGATGTTTTTCACATACACGCTCATGCCCAGGTTAGTGAAGAAAGAGTCGCCGCCTTTTTGCAGGTTAGGAGCCCCTTCGTATTGGTCGCCTTCGGCATGCTCGTAGTACACGCCCGCACTAGGCAGCAGGGAGATACCTTTCACATTCTGCCAGTAAAACAGGTTAGAAGAAGCGCTGACACGGTTGCCGAAACGGTAGCCATTGCTGTTCTCAGTGTTGAAACGGTAGGTCACATCATTGCTCAGGCCCAGTTGCTTGTAGCGGACGGTATAGATACCGTTTGCCAGGTAGTCGGTGCTGCCAGTGCCGGGTTGCATGTTTGGTGCCAGTTGCTCACCATGCTCCTGGTTGCGGTAGGCACCTGTGGCGAGTTTTACGCCGCCACCTACCTGCAGCGTGTGCTTCAGGTTCTTGTCCATTCTGTCACCGGTGTTGATAAGCGAATAGTTGGCCATCAGGGTCACATCCCCAAAGCCTCTGCTCTTGATGGCATGGTGACCACCGCTCTGTTCATTGAGCATGTAGGGCACAAAGGCGAAGATCTGCACGTTCTTGACCGGCACAAAACGGCCCCACAGCTCGGCTGTGGCAAAGCGCTCGTCGGTTACCTGCACATGGTGACCATGTGTGGCAGTAGTGGTATAAGAGCGTGTGGTATAGCGCAAACCCACAAAGTTTTTATGGAATTGAGGCAATATGCCCATGTAGCTGCCGCCCATGGTGCAGCCTTTGTCGCAGGCCTGGCTGCTGATGTTGATCGATAAAAGGGCGATGACGATTAATAATATCTTTTTCATGACTTAGTACTCTTTGAATTTTTAAAATAAACAGGAGGGTGCCGGAGTGGCACCGGGATCAGAGACTAAGCGATGAATCGCGGAGGGTGAAAGATTGAAAAATCGGGTGAGGTATAGACACCTGCCCGGTATAGGGAGTGTCCGCTGGTTTCTACTGGTGCTATGGCAGGCGCCGCAGGAAGCAGCTCTGTATCAAAAGCAATCAGGTCGATTACGCTGTGCTGCTGACGCTGTGACTGCTGCTCACGCTCGCTGTCTTTTTTCAGCTCTTTGCGGAGGTGGCATTTTCCATTGCATTCGGAGCCAGGTATAAACCTGTTTTCGCACAGTTCACTGGCGATATAGGCCTTATTCAGTTGGTATACCAACAAGATACCCTGCTTGCTCAAGGGCTGCACCAGCACACAGATCACACACATTATAATAGCAAGCCGTTTCATGGCATCTTCTCTTCACATGGTTTTGAACTGTTGCAAAGGTCATACAGGCAGGGAAGGAGAAAAATGACATAGATCACTAATAAAAGAGATTAAGGTCTTCTATTGTCAGGCCGGGCTGGGATACTTTTGTGCAAGGTCAAGGCGGTAAGAAATACCCCACCTACTCTTATATAATAATAGAGCCATGAATAAAACAGAAAACTCACAGCAATCCGGCAACTCCCTTCCCAGGGATAGCGACAAGGCTTTGATCACTACTGATCTTCCTGCCCTGGCACTTGAGCTGAAAGGGGAGGAGAACTGGCAGAAGAACGGGCGAGGGTCCAGGACGATCTACAAGTCTGAGACAATGCGCATCCTGCTGAATGTGATGCAGGCGGGCACCGAGATAAAGCCGCATCAGGCACCGGGTCCTATCAGTGTGCAGGTAGTGGAGGGAAGTATCCGGTTCAACACCGAAACGGAAACTGTAGTGCTGAGCAAAGGACAGCTGCTGACGCTGCAAGAGCATGTGCGTCACAGCGTGGAGGCACTCGAAGAGGCAGCTTTCCTGCTGACTGTTTCACCGCTCACTTCAAAAAGATGACAAAGGTCACTATTAAAAGAGATATAGGTCTTTTATTTCGCGACACTCTGAGAATACCTTTGTATTGTAAATGAAAGCCAAATAGTACTGATTACAGAGGGGGTCAAAACCTGAAAGTGAAAGTCTGCAAACACAAGACAACAACGGAACCTGATCACCTCATAGTTAAACAGGTAAACATCATGAATTTCAAAAAACAAAAAACAACCATCATGAAATCTATTAAATCCGCTGCTTTCCTTTTCCTGGCCGCTATGGTATTCTACAGCTGCTCTTCTGACAACACCACAACTACTGAAACCAAGCAGGAGTCGGGCCTCGCCCATCAGGCGCCTGCTGCACCGGTAGAAGATGACGGAAAAGGTATAGGACCAGTTAAGTCAGTTGAAGTGGGTGCAGACATAGACCAGGCATTGGCTTCTGAAGGTCAGTCTATTTTCGAAGGCAAATGCTCTGCCTGCCACCAGTTGTCAGACCAGAAAGTAGTAGGCCCGGGTATGGCGGGCGTAACGGAGCGCCGCAAGCCGGAGTGGGTGATGAACATGATCATCAACCCGGAGGAGATGACCAAAAAAGACCCGACTGCTAAAAAGCTGCTGGCTGAGCACTTAACGCAGATGACTAACCAGAACATCAACGAAACTGACGCCAGAGCCCTGCTGGAGTTCCTGCGTCAGAATGACAAGAATTCTTAATCTGAAACAACACGAAAATCATAATCATCATGAAATCTTTATTCAATAAATTCAAAAATGTCGCTCCTGCAGCCGCCTTTATCATGGCGGTAGGCGGTGGTGCCGTGCTGCAGGGCTGCAGCAGCGGCCCGGGCGAAGGAAGCGCCACTGCTGCAGGCGTCTCCTCTGATGCTGCTCAGGCAGTGTATGTAGCTCCTGGCAAGCACGACGAGTACTACTCTTTCCTGTCAGGTGGTTTCAACGGACAGATGTCCGTGTATGGTCTGCCTTCTGGCCGACTGCTGAAAATCATCCCTGTGTTCACACAGCACGGTGAGAACGGCTACGGCTACAGCGAAGAGTCTAAGGCAATGCTGATGACATCACACGGCTTCGTGCCCTGGGATGACTTGCACCACCCGAAACTGTCGCGCACGAACGGTATGACAGACGGTCGCTGGTTGTTCGCCAACGGTAACAACACTCCGCGTGTGGCCCGTGTCGACCTGACTACCTTCGAGACCGTGGAGATCATGGAAATCCCGAACTCTGCCGGTAACCACTGCTCGCCTTATCCAACTGATAACAACGAGTATGTGATCGCAGGTACGCGTTTCTCTGTGCCACTTGACATGAAAGGCGGTACGGCTGACGTGAGCATGAACGAGTATGCTGACAAGTTCCGCGGCTCTATCTCCTTTATTAAGGTAGACCAGGACAAAGGCGATATGGAACTTGACTTCCAGATCCTGGTACCGGGCTTCGACTACGACCTGGCGAACGGTGGCAAAGGCCCGTCTTCTGACTGGGTATTCTTCACTACCTATAACACAGAGCGCTCTGGTACGCTTAAAGAACTGGGTGCTTCCCAGAACGACCGCGACTACCTGGCTGCTGTGAACTGGAAACTGGCTGCCAAGTATGCTGCTGAAGGCAAGGCGAAGGAAATGCCAGCTTACTACTACCACAACAAAATGGACAAAGACTCGCACATGGCGAAGTCTACTATCAAGAAGTCTGTTCGCTACCTGCTTCCTGAGGACTGCCCAGGTATGATGTACCTGATCCCGGCTCCTAAGTCTCCGCACGGTATCGACGTGGACCCTAGCGGTGAGCACATGGTAGTGAGCGGTAAACTGGCTGCAACTATCCCAGTGTTCTCTTTCTCTAAAATGCAGCAGGCAATTAAAGACAAAGCGTTTGACGGTGAGATCAACGGTATCCCAGTGTTCAAGTACGAGTCTGTGCTGAAAGCTGAAGTACCAGAGCCAGGTCTTGGACCATTGCACACCGAGTTCGACGGAAAAGGCAACGCCTATACCTCTATGTTCGTGTCTTCTGAGATCGTGAAATGGAAATTGAGCGACTTCACAGTAGTGGACAGAATGCCGGTGTACTACTCAGTTGGTCACTTGATGATCCCTGGTGGCGATACGCACACTCCTGACGGCAAGTACCTGGTGGCCATGAACAAGATCACCAAAGACCGCTACCTGCCAACTGGTCCTGAACTGGCGCACTCTGCTCAGTTGATCGACATCAGCGGCGAGAAAATGCGCATGCTCCTTGACTTCCCGACCGTAGCTGAACCGCACTACGCACAGGCTATCAAAGCTGAAAGAGTAGCGCCGAACAGTGTGAAATTCTACGACCTGGCCAAGAACACACACCCACATGCGGTGAAGAAAGAGTCTGACGCCAGCGTAACCCGCGAAGGAAACGTGGTACGTGTGAAAATGACGGCCATCCGAAGCCACATGACACCGGACAACATTGAAGGTGTGCAGGTAGGTGACACCGTACTCTTCCACGTGACGAACCTCGAGCAGGACTGGGATGTACCGCACGGCTTCGCAGTGATGGGCGCCAACAACGCCGAGACGCTGATCATGCCGGGCGCAACACAAACACTGCGCTGGGTACCGAAGAAAGCCGGTGTGTTCCCATTCTACTGCACAGACTTCTGCTCTGCGCTGCACCAGGAAATGCAAGGTTACATCCGCGTATCTCCTAAGGGATCAAACGTACCGATTACATTCTCTACAGGCAAGAAGAAGCCTGCCGCTTAACCAACAGGTATAAGCCGGGCATAACACAAGCGGAGGTTGCCCGGGGCAGCCTCCGCTTATTTTTTAAATTTTCACCTTAAAACTCACAAGGATGAAAGCTTACCATAAAGTGCTGATGATGATAGCCTCGCTGTCTCTCGGTTTGTTGTTCCTCTTCCCGATGTGGAAGATTTACCTGCAGGCTCCACAGTATCCAGAAGGTCTGGAGATGCACATCTGGGTGAACAAGATTTCAGGTGACACTGAAGGATCGCTCCAGAATTTTAACATCCTCAACCACTACATTGGCATGGAGCCGATCCACGCCGACTCATTCGCTGAACTCAAGATCATGCCTTATATCGTCATCTTCTTTATGGTGGCAGGTATACTGGTAGCGCTGTTGGGCAAAAGAAAAATGGTTCTCTCCTGGGTTGTGCTGCTGATGATAAGCGGTGCCGTAGGTATAGCCGACTTCTACATGTGGCTCAACAAGTTCGGCACCAACTTAGACCCAAGCGCCCCCATCAAAGTACCCGGTATGACATATGTGCCACCGCTACTCGGAAGCAAGACGCTGCTCAACTTCGATGCCTTGTCGCTGCCTGCCATGGGTAGTTTAGGAATAGGGCTGGCCATACTGCTGGGAGGTCTGGTCTACTTCTTCAGCCGCAGCACAGTGCATGTGAAAACATCAAAAAAAGTAATGGCATGAAATCACTAAACCTATACATGAGCTGCCTGGTGCTGCTGGTGATCCTGCTGCTGGCAGGTTGCCAGGTAGAGCCTAAGCCCATCGCTTATGGGGAGGTGAACTGCGCTCACTGCCAGATGACTGTGTCTGACAGCCGATATGGCGCTGAGCTGGTCAATGACAAAGGCAAGCCCTACTATTTCGACTCAGCGGAGTGCCTGGCAGCATACCTGCAGGATAACCCGGAGCAGCAAGAGAAGGCAGCCTATCTGCTAGTGACTGACTTTACCCGACCTAATCAATTGATTGACGCCCGCAGCGCCAGTTTTATACAGAGTAAGGAGCTCCCAAGCCCGATGGGTATGTACCTGACCGCTTTGTCAGATGAGGGAACTGCCACCAAAATGCACCAGGAAGTAGGCGGTCGCCTGCTGAACTGGGATCAGGCCATGATAGCCGTAAAGAACAATGAAAAACCTGAGTAAATATATTGTAGTTTGGACAGCATGCGCTTTGGTGTGGATGCTGGGTAGCCCAGTGGCTCTCGGCGACACACTAAAGGTATGCAACACCTGCGAGTACCATTCCGTGAAAGAAGCCGTAAGCAAGGCGAAAGCCGGCGATGTGGTGCTGGTGGACGGCGGCGTATACCTGGAGTCAGGTATAGAGATCACCAAACCCATCAGCCTGATCGGGCGCAACAACCCGGTGATAGACGGCCAGAACAGCGGCCAGATTATCACCATTACCTCATCCAACGTGAAAGTGGAAGGCTTTACGGTGCAGAATGTGGCCGTAAGCTACATGCGCGACGACGCTGCCATACGGGTAGCTGACCGTGAAAACATACAGATACTGAACAATACCGTCCTGAACACCTACTTTGGTATATACCTGCAGAACGCCGACAACAGCATCGTGAAAGGCAATGTGGTGAAGGGCGTCAACACAGGCAAGATAGAATCGGCGCTGGGCAATGCCATACATGTGTGGCGCACCGACGGTGCCGAAGTAAGCGGCAACAAAGTGGAAGGTCACCGCGATGGAATCTATTTTGAATATGTGACCAACAGCCTGATCCACGAGAATATCAGCGAGCGCAATAACCGCTACGGCTTGCACTTTATGTTCTCGGACGGCAACGTGTATACCCGCAACATTTTCCGGAAAAACGGAGCTGGCGTAGCCGTGATGTATACCCGAAACATCCGGATGGAACACAATACCTTTGAAGATAACTGGGGGTCTGCTGCTTATGGATTGCTCCTGAAAGATATTTCGCAAAGTGTCATTCTCAACAATACATTCCGAAGAAACACCACCGGCATTTACATGGAAAGCTCCAGCCGGTTGTACATAGAAAACAACGATTTTGACCGCAATGGCTGGGCGATAAGACTGCTGGCGAGTTGCATCCAGGATACGTTTAGGCTCAATAACTTCACCGGCAACTCCTTTGATGTGAGCACCAATGGCAGCCCGACCATGAACCTGTTTGAGCATAACTACTGGGATAAGTACAGCGGCTACGACCTGAACAAAAACAGGGTAGGGGATGTGCCCTACCGCCCGGTGAGCCTGTACTCCATGCTGGTGGAGCGGGTGCCGCCTTCGGTGATGTTCATGCGCAGTTTTATGGTCGATCTGATGGACAGCATCGAGCGGGTGCTGCCGAGTTTTATACCTGAGAGTCTGGTCGATGAACGGCCTTTAATGAAGAAAGTGAATCATGATAGCGATAGAAAACTTGTCCAAAACCTACGGTAACCTAACCGTGCTCAAAGACCTGACGGTGCAATTTAGTGGTGGCCGTGTGGTGTCCATTATCGGGCCGAACGGCTCGGGCAAAACCACCATGAGCAAGTGCATACTGGGCATGGTATTGCCTGACAGCGGCGACATCAAATACAATGGCGAGAGTGTGCTGAAACAGTACGCCTACCGCAGCCAGATCGGGTATATGCCGCAGATCGGAAAGTACCCCGAGAACATGAAGATCCGGCAGGTGATCGAGATGATCCGTGACATCCGCAAAGACGCCGCCGTGATAGATGAGGAACTGATTGGCCTGTATGGCCTTCAAAATATGTACGATAAAAGAATGGGCTCCCTGTCGGGCGGCACGAAGCAGAAAGTGAGTGCGGCACTTGCCTTCATGTTCGACCCGCAGGTGCTTATTCTCGATGAACCAACCGCCGGCCTCGACCCGATTTCGGCGGAGATCCTGAAGTGTAAGATTCTGAAGGAAAAGAAAAAAGGCAAGTTGATCCTGATCACATCGCACATCATGAGCGAAGTAGAGGAGGTGGCTGACGAGGTGATGTGTCTGGTGGACGGTGCGCTCAAATTCCATGAAACGATCACCAGCATCAAGCAGCACACCAACGAAGAGCGCCTGAGCCGCGCTATTGCCAAAATTATGAACGAGGAGGACTAAGCCATGAACAAGATCATCAAATACGTACTCTATGACATTGTCCGCAACAAGATCATCGTGGCCTACACCCTGTTTCTGCTGCTGCTCTCGATCGGCCTCTTCAACCTGGGCGGCAGCCCGGACAAGGGCCTGCTGAGCCTTCTCAACCTGGTATTGCTCACCGTGCCGCTGATCAGCATCGTCTTCGGCACCACCCACTTTTACAACTCCTACGAGTTCATGGAGCTGCTGGTGTCGCAGCCGATCCGGCGCAGCAAGATTTTTATGAGCGAGTACCTGGGGGTGGCCTTGTCGCTCTCGGCTGCCTTTATGATCGGGGTGGGTATACCGGTGCTGCTGTTCGCGCCGGGCGCCACGGGTTTGTACCTGGTGCTCACGGGCGTGTTCATCACCTTCATCTTCGTGGCCCTGGCCTTCCTGGCCTCGGTCATCACCCGCGACAAAGCCAAGGGGATAGGCATCGCGCTCTTGCTCTGGTTCTACTTCGCGCTGATCTACGACGGCATCGTGCTCTTCATCCTCTACTCTTTCGGTGACTACCCGCTGGAATACGCCACACTGGTACTTACTGCGCTTAACCCGGTAGACCTGGGGCGTGTGCTGGTGCTGCTCAACCTGGACGTGTCGGCCATGATGGGCTATACCGGGGCTTTGTACAAGAGCATCTTTGGCAGCCTGTGGGGCATAGGACTAGCCTTTGCGGTGATGGTGCTCTGGGTGCTGGTGCCGGTGCTGGCCTCCAGAAGAGCTTTTACCAGGAGAGATCTGTAAATAATGTGAAACACCCGCTGCCTGGTTAGCTGATCAGACAGTCTTCTTAATCAAAAGAGCGCAGGCCCTGAGGTCTGCGCTCTTTTGATTTTGGTAGCCTGCATTTGTTATCCGTATTGAGGAAAAAGGGGAAAAGGTATAAAACGCTGCTGATTGCGGTATATACTTACCCAAATTGAACCGAAACGAAAGGTCTTCGTAAACAAAGGCCAATCATGTTTAACCATTACTCACCTTAACTATCCAAAACTATGACAAATCAGCTCTCTTCACTAAACAAAACACTATATAGTCTTCTGCCAAAGTCTATCAGGTATAGCGTAGTAGTCCTGTTCTGTGGCTCCTTACTTTTTAGCTGTTCATCAGGTGATAGCGAAAACAACGCTGCTGAGTCACAAGAGCAAACCGGATTGGCTCACCAGCAGGAGCAGGCTCCTGTAGAGGATGATGGCAAAGGGATAGGACCTGTTTCTTCCATTGAGGTAAGCGAGAACATTGATGATGCCCTGGCAGCAGAGGGTAAGTCAATTTATGAAAGCAAATGTTCTGCCTGCCATACCCTTACAGACGAAAAAGTAGTGGGTCCAGGCCTGCTGGGTGTAACCGAAAAGCGCAAGCCGGAGTGGATCATGAACATGGTGATCAACCCGGAAGAGATGACCAAGAAAGACCCAACCGCCAAGAAGCTACTCGCAGAGCACTTAACGCAGATGACAAACCAGAATATCAACGAGTCGGATGCCCGCGCACTGCTTGAGTTTATGCGCCTTAACGACCTACAAGCACAAGGAAAGTAAACTAAACCGCTGGTATAATGGAAGTATTGAAGCAGAATTTAAAAAGGATAGCACCCAAGCTAGGCTTTATACCGATGCTAATGGCAGGTGCGATGTTGCAGGGATGTGGAGGAGGAGAAGGAAATCAGAAATCCGGTACAGTTGATTCAGATGCCGCCGCAGCGGTTTATGTTCCGCCAGGGCAGCACGATGAGTACTACTCTTTCCTGTCAGGAGGTTTCAACGGACAGGTTTCAGTATACGGGCTTCCTTCGGGCAGGCTGCTGAAAGTTATACCTGTTTTCACGCAATTTGCCGAAAACGGCTACGGCTACAACGAAGAGACAAAGCCCATGCTGATGACCTCACATGGCTTCGTGCCTTGGGATGACCTGCACCATCCCAAACTCTCGCGTAGTGACGGAATGGCCGATGGCAAGTACCTGTACGTGAACGGCAACAACACGCCGCGTGTGGCCAAGGTGGACCTGACTACCTTCGAGACAGTGGAGATCATGGAAATTCCGAACTCTGCCGGTAACCACTGCTCGCCATACCCAACCAACAACAACGAGTACATACTGGCGGGTACGCGTTTCAGTGTGCCGATAAACACAGATAAAGCCGGGATGGGAGATGCCAGTCTTTCCGAGTATAAGGACAAGTTCCGCGGCTCTATCTCTTTCATCAAAACGAATGAAGACGATGGCCACATGGAACTGGACTTCCAGATACTGGTACCCGGCTTTGATTATGACCTGGCCAATGGCGGCAAAGGTCCTTCCGGTGACTGGGTGTTCTTTACGACTTACAACACCGAGAAGTCTTCCACACTGAAAGAACTGGGAGCATCCCAGAACGACCGCGATTACCTGGCGGCCATCAACTGGAAACTGGCAGCCAAGTATGCCGCCGAAGGGAAGGCACACGAGATGCCAGCCAACTATTACCACAACACGATGGACCACAACTCCCATATCGCCAAGTCTACCGTGAAGAAATCAGTGCGCTACCTGCTGCCGGAAGAGTGCCCGGGCATGATGTACCTGATCCCGGCGCCTAAGTCGCCGCACGGCATCGACGTGGACCCGACAGGGGAGTACATGGTGGTGAACGGAAAACTGGCCGCCACGCTTCCTGTGTTCTCTTTCTCTAAAATGCAGCAGGCTATCGAAAACAAGGACTTTGACGGCGAGGTGAATGGTATACCTGTATTCAAGTATGAATCGGTTCTTTACGGCGAAGTACAGGAGCCTGGTTTAGGACCATTGCACACGGAGTTTGATGGCAGAGGCAATGCGTACTCTACCATGTTTGTGTCGTCGGAAGTAGTGAAGTGGAATGTGAAAGACCTGCAGGTACTGGACAGAATGCCGGTTTACTACTCCCCAGGCCACCTGATGATTCCGGGCGGCGACACGAGAGAGCCAGATGGCAAATACCTGGTCGTGATGAACAAGATCACCAAGGACCGCTACCTACCAACCGGGCCTGAACTGCTGCACTCCGCACAGCTGATCGACATCAGCGGAGATAAAATGCGGATGCTGCTCGATTTCCCGACCCTGGCAGAGCCGCACTACGCCCAGGCGATACAGGCAGACAAGGTGGCACCAAATAGCGTCAAATTCTTTAAGCTGGACGAAAACACGCACCCGGAGGCTGTGAAGAAAGAATCTGACGTGAGCGTGACGCGGCAGGGTAGGACCGTTAAAGTGAACATGACCTCTATCCGAAGCCACTTTACGCCGGATAATATCGAAGGTGTGCAGGTAGGTGATACGGTCATCTTCCATGTGACCAACCTCGAGCAGGACTGGGACGTGCCGCACGGCTTTGCGATCATGGGCGCCAACAATGCTGAAACCCTGATCATGCCGGGTGCCACGCAGTCGCTGAGGTGGGTACCGAAGCAGGAAGGCGTTTACCCGTTCTACTGCACGGACTTCTGTTCGGCCCTGCACCAGGAAATGCAAGGCTACGTGCGGGTGTCGCCAAGGGGATCCAACGTCCCTATCAAGTTCTCGACAGGAGAAAAGAAACCGGTCCCTCCGGCCCAGGCAAGCGTAAACTAAGATTAGCTGATTGTGTAAGACAGCGGAGTTTGTTAAAACCAGGCTTCGCTGTCTTTTTATACCTCCAACCTAAATAGGAAATTATGCGCATATACCTGAGAATACTGATGGTAATAGCCGCTTTGTCGCTGGGCACACTGTTTTTCTTCCCGATGTGGAAGATTTACCTGGAGGCGCCGCAGTACCCCGAGGGGCTGGAACTGCACATCTGGATAAACAAGCTGGGCGGAAGCTCTGACCACGTGCTCCAGAACTTCAATATCCTGAACCACTACATCGGCATGGAGGCCATTCATCCGGACTCTTTTGCCGAGCTCAAGTACATGCCCTACATCGTCATCTTCTTTATTATGACGGGCGTGCTGGCTGGGATTCTCGGGAAAAGAAAACTGGTGCTGTACTGGGTGATTCTGTTGGCCATAGCTGGTGCAGCTGGCATCGCAGACTTTTACCTCTGGCTGCATAAGTTCGGCACCAACCTCGACCCGGAAGCTCCCATCAAAGTGCCGGGCATGACCTACATCCCGCCGCTGCTGGGTCACAAGGCGCTGCTCAACTTTAATGCGCTTTCGCTGCCCGCCTGGGGGAGCCTGGGCATCTTCCTGGCTATCGTTATAGGCGGACTCGTATACCTGTTAAGCAGGCGTAAAACTTATTTCACTTAAACCGAAAATCTTCGACATGCTACACAAAACCACCCTTTACACACTGAGCCTACTACTCCTGCTGATAGGAGCCGCAGGTTGCTCGGTGGAGCCGAAACCCGTGCCCTATGGTGAGGCTAACTGCGTCCATTGCCAGATGACCGTGTCTGACAGCCGGTATGGCGCTGAGCTGGTAAACGACAAGGGCAAAGCTTTTTTCTTTGATTCGGCGGAGTGCCTGGCCGCTTACGCACTGGAGCAGCCGGAACTGAGCGATGCTGCGGCTTACCTGCTGGTAACGGACTTCACCAACCCTGATAACCTGGTTGAGGTAGACAAGGCACACTTTCTGCAAAGCCGGGAGCTACCCAGCCCCATGGGCATGTACCTGACAGCGGTGGCAGACGAGGCCACAGCCAGCAGGCTGCAACAGGAGTATGGAGGCCGCCTGCTGAACTGGGAAGGGGCAAAAGAAGCCGTTAAAAACAATGAAAAACCTGAGTAAAAAGATAGTAGTTTGGACAGCATGCACTTTAGTGTTGCTGCTAACGAGCCTGCAGGCGGTTGGCGGCACACTAAAGGTATGCACCAACTGCACCTATACCTCCGTGAAACAGGCCGTAAGCCAGGCGAAGGCCGGCGACGTGGTGCTCGTGGACGGCGGCGTGTACCTGGAGTCAGGTATAGAGATCACCCAGCCCATCCGCCTGATCGGGCAGAACAACCCGGTGATAGATAGTAACAACAGCGGTCAGATCATCACGGTGTTGTCTGACAACGTAACCATTCAGGGTTTCACGCTGCAGAACGTAGCCACCAGCTATACCCGCGACGACGCTGCCATCCGGGTCAGGCAGCAAAACAACATCCAGATCCTCGACAACACCATCCTGAAAACCTATTACGGGATATACCTGCAGTATTCGGATGGCATCGTTGTTAAGGGCAATGTGGTAAAAGGGGAGAACGTGGGCAGAACCGAGTCCTCGCTGGGCAATGCCATTCATGTGTACTATACAGACGATGTGCAGATAATAGGGAACGAGGTGCAGGGCCACCGGGACGGCATCTACCTGGAGACAGTGAAAAACAGCACCGTGGAGCGTAACCTCAGCCACCAGAACAGCCGCTACGGCCTGCACTTTATGTTCTCGGACGGGAATGCCTATACCCATAACATCTTCCGGAAAAACGGGGCAGGTGTGGCGGTGATGTATACCACAAACGTCCGGATGGAGCACAACGTGTTTGAGGATAACTGGGGTGCAGCTTCGTATGGTCTGCTTTTGAAAGAAATAAACAACAGCGTTATTTACAACAACACATTCCGGCGCAATACCACAGGTATACACATGGAAAGTTCGAGCCGCCTTGATTTCAGAAACAACGATTTTGAGCGCAACGGTTGGGCCATTAAACTGATGACTACCTGTATACAGGATACCTTCCGGCTCAATAACTTCACCGGAAACTCCTTTGACATCAGTACCAATGGAAATGCGCAGCACAACTACTTTGAGCACAACTACTGGGAGAAGTATAGCGGCTACGACCTGGACAAAAACGGCGTAGGCGATGTACCCTACCGGCCGGTGAGTCTGTACTCTATGCTGATCGAGCGGGTGCCGCCTTCGGTTATGCTGATGCGCAGCTTTATGGTAGACCTGCTCGATAACATGGAAAGAGTGCTGCCAAGTATCATTCCTCAAAACCTGGTGGACGAGCGCCCCTTGATGAAGAAAGTAAATCATGATAACAATAGAGAATTTGTACAAGTCCTACGGCAAACTGCAAGTGCTCCGTGGCGTGAGCGTTGAGCTGGACAAGGGCAAAGTCATATCCATAATAGGGCCGAACGGCTCGGGCAAAACCACCATGAGCAAGTGCATACTGGGCATGGTGCTGCCTGACAGCGGCGACATCAGATTCAACGGCGAAAGTGTATTGAAAAAGTATGCTTACCGTAGCCAGATCGGGTATATGCCCCAGATCGGAAAGTACCCCGAGAACATGAAGATCCGGCAGGTGATCGAGATGATCCGCGACATCCGAAAGGACGCTGCCGTTGATGATGAACTGATTGGTTTGTACCGGCTGGAAGAAATGTACGAAAAGCGGATGGGCGCGCTGTCAGGCGGTACGAAGCAGAAAGTGAGTGCGGCACTGGCTTTCATGTTCGAGCCGCAGGTGCTTATCCTCGATGAACCAACCGCTGGTTTGGACCCTTTTGCCGCTGAAATTCTGAAAGGCAAAATCCTGAAAGAGAAAAAGAAAGGTAAACTGATCCTGATCACATCGCATGTGATGAGCGAGATTGAAGAAGTGGCCGATGAGGTGCTGTGCCTGGTGGATGGCAGTGTGATGTTCTATGAAACGATTTCTGACTTAAAAGCGCAAACTCAGGAAACCAGATTGAGCCGTGCCGTTGCCAAAATCATGAACGAAGGATACAAACCATGAACAAGATCATCAAATACGTACTCTACGACATTGTCCGCAACAAAATCATCGTGGCCTACACTCTGTTTTTGCTGTTGCTCTCCATCGGGGTGTTCAACCTGGGAGGCAGTCCTGACAAGGGCCTGCTGAGCCTTTTGAACCTGGTGCTTCTGACCGTGCCCTTGATCAGCATCGTCTTCGGCACGACGCACTTTTACAACTCCTACGAGTTCATGGAGCTGCTGGTATCGCAGCCCATTCGACGTAGCAAGATCTTCATGAGCGAGTACCTGGGGGTGGCCCTCTCACTGTCTGCCGCTTTTATGATCGGGGTGGGTATACCGGTGCTGCTGTTCGCTCCCGGCGCCACGGGGCTGTACCTGGTGCTGACGGGCGTGTTCATCACCTTCATCTTCGTGGCCCTGGCCTTCCTGGCCTCAGTCATCACCCGCGACAAGGCTAAAGGGATAGGTATAGCGCTCTTGCTCTGGTTCTACTTCGCCCTGATTTACGACGGCATCGTGCTCTTCATCCTCTACTCTTTTGGCGACTACCCGCTGGAGTACGCCACACTCGCTTTGACCGCACTTAATCCCGTGGATCTGGGGCGGGTGATGGTGTTGCTCAACCTGGACGTGTCGGCCATGATGGGCTACACCGGCGCCTTGTACAAGAGCATCTTCGGCAGCCTGTGGGGCATAGGCCTGGCTTTTGCGGTGATGGTGCTCTGGGTGCTGGTGCCAGTGCTGGTTTCCAGGAGGGTATTTAAGCGGAGGGATATGTAAGTCAGGTTGCTATACTTGACGTAATTATACTAAGGCAACAAGACCCGGTATAGCTGGCAAAAGCTTGAGCACTCCCACCTTACGCAAAGTCGCTACCTTGCCAGCAAACAAGCTGCAAAAGCAAACCAGATTTTACTGATTATTCCGTCTTGGAGTCGTCACCGTATCGACTTCAAATGCGGCTGTGTCGTCCTGCATTTCCAGTTGTGGGTTGATCTCTTCGCCAGAACCAATCTCTACACTTTCATCCATGCTTTCAGTACCGCGTGTATCAGTAGCGGTATCATGCGTGGTATTGTCGGAGGTGCAGGAGAAGAAGAAAATGCCGATAAAAATTATAAATGCCTTTTTCATAATCGTGTTCATTAGTAACAGACTTTACAACGGATATCAGACGGCTTCGTTTCAAGGTATGGTGTTGGGAATCAGGTAATACTATTCTGAAGTGCACATAAAAAAACCGCCCTGTCCGTTGGTTTTGGCCTAACGAACAGGGCGGTTTAGCTGGAGGTAAGATTTACTTACAGGTTATCCGAAGCATACCATTCTGCAAAGGACTTTTCGGTTTCCCAAAGCTTGAGGCTATGCAGCTCCACATAAGCCGGGAGTAAGTGGCGGATGCGCTGCTTAAAGTCGATCAGCATATTCTCGCATGTCGGCTGGAAAGGCGTGAGCACCAGCTTGTGGTTAAAATGCCGCAGCGCCAGAATCAGTTCCTGTGGGGCGTCCTGCCGCAGCAAGAGCGCATGGTCGATCGGCTCAATGATCGTTTCCTGCATTAGCTTCTTCAGCTCTTTAAAGTCCATGACCATGCCGTCATTCGGGTGCGTCTCACTCACAATAGGTGTACCGATAATCGTTACTTCCAGTTTGTAAGAATGCCCGTGAATGTTGCGGCAGCCGCCCTTGTAGTTCTGCAGTGCATGGGCCGCTTCAAACGTAAACAGGCGGGTTAATCGTATTCTGCTCATACCTGTCTATACCTTCTGATTGGCCAATTGTAACTGGTCTTCAGCATCAAGTAATTCATCCAGCATCAGCACGCGCTTCTCCAGCTGGTCCTTGAACAGAACAGGCAGCTGCTCTTTATAATAGCTTATACCTTGCTGCAGGTTCTGCCAGAAGTTCTGCAGGTATTTCTCCTGCTTGTCGGTCATGCTCTCCTGCAACTCTGCCTTCTTGTTCTTCCAGTAGTCCACATACATCCGCAGCTCGTTGACGAACACGTGCGGACGGTAGGTATTGTTGAGCACGTTCATGCGGCCGTAAATATGGTCCACCATTTCCTGCAACTTGAAGATGTTGGAGAAGTAGGCCAGGTTCGGTCCCGGGCAAATGGCCACCGGTCTGGACGCAACGGCTTTGCGTGCTATACCTAGTTTTACGAGAGCTGTGTTGGCCAGTCCTTCACAGAGGCACTCTTTCTCCAGTACTTTGGCTTCCTGCGCTTTGTATTCCGCTTCTGGCAAACCTAATCTCTGCAGCTGCACGAGTTTGTTGCGCTGGTACTTGCGGGAGGCGGTGCAGATAGGTTCTTTGGTAAAGTCTGAGTTTGAGACAAGGTGCTTCTTCTCGCACGGACTGCCCGGCTTGCCTTTTTCAATACGAGCCAAGGTGAGCGCTTCTGAGCTGGTGCCTCGCAGAGAGTTGAAGGGTACGCCAAGCGGGGAGATCGGGCTCAGGTATAGGTCTTCTTTTTTGGCACGGGCCAGCTTCTCCATTGTTTCAACATCTACCGTAGTGGCTTCGGGTACAAGCAAAAACGGCGTACCCCAACCGGCGGCATCCATGCCGTAGTGCTCCAGCAGGAAGCTGTGCTCTTCGGCTGTGCCAATACCGCCCTGCATCGTAATGTGCATGGTTGGCGCAGTGGCTGGCACGGTATAGCCTTTGGCCGTGAGGGCATTGCTGAATAAGGTATAGAGCTCTTCCTTCATCGCCCGTCGGTTCTGCTTGAACTCCTCCAGGATCGGGCCGATCAGGTAACCGTCTGTGGCAAAAGCGTGCCCGCCGCAGTTCAGTCCCGACTCGATGCGGAACTCCGATACCCAGATACCTTTCTTGGCCAGAATCTTACCCTGCACAAATGCCGAGCGGTAATCACTCACCTTGATAACCACCTGCTTTTGCAAATAGCCGTTTTCGTCAGGGAAGAAGCATGGGAACTGCTCCAGGTAACTGTAGAGGCGCATGTTCATACCTGCCGAGAAGATCACCGAAGCATGCACGGTACTCTTTGCAAAACCACGCAGTGCGGCCAGTGCGTCGGAGTACTCCGATGGCAGCGGGTTGCCGTCTTTGTCGTAATTGGTTTTGTCGAGCTTGGTCATGATGTTCACATCTATACTTCCAGGTACAACAGCCTGGCGCAGTTCATCCTGCATGATCTTTTTCAGCTCCGGATTGTTGGTCTGCACCATCTTCTGATAAAGAACCTTGAGCGGCGTCTGGTCAGGCAGCAGCAAGAAGTACTTGCTCAGGCGCGACTCCGCATCAAATGACTCCTGTTTCAGGCTTTCCACTTGCTGCTTCACAATACGGTCGGCCAGGTTGAGGTACTCTGTGATGCGACGGGCGCGGTAATCCTCTTCTTTAGGGGTGATGGGCGTGAAGCGTTCCTGGTATACCTGACTGTAATGCTGGCGCATTTGTTCGATCAGGGTATCGTCGCTCAGCGAGATAACCGATGAAATGCCGTACTGCGCCACTTTCATGGGCGAGTCGATGGAAAAGGCCAGTCCCATAACCGGGATGTGGAAGGTGTGCGGTGTGTTTTTGATCATGAATGAAAATGGTTTTTACCTCCCACCAGCCCCCAAAATATGAGGGGGAGGTGAGGGGGCTTTATTTATTTTTCGTTTTTCTGTTCATTGTTCTTTCCTCGCTCGCCTCTGGCGAGTGTGAGCTATCTAGTGGCGTCCCGCCTCCTGTGCCGACAGGCACAAACCAGCGGCCAGAGTCCGCCAGATAGCTTACACTCGCGGGACGCGAGCGAGGGCATTTAGTTGATTGGGGTGCTACAACCCCCGACGCTTCATCTCCGCCTCGAGCAAACTCAATTCTCTGCCCATCTGCCCGGCAATTGAAGTGTTCTCTTCTGCTCGCCGAATCATATAAGGCAGCGTAGTGGCCACATCGCCGTAAGGCAGGTATTTGGAAGCGTTAAAGCCGGCGCTGGCCAGGTTGTAGGTCAGGTTGTCGCTCATGCCGTAGAGCTGCGAGAAGTAAATACACTTGCGGTGGTCAGCTATACCCCGGCGGTTGATCTGGTTGACAAGGTAGCGGGTGCTGGCTTCGTTGTGCGTCGCGGCACAAAGTTCTACTCTATGTAGATTTTGCAGACAGATGTCGATGGCTTTGTCAAAGCTGTGATCGGTATCGGCTTTGATGCTGAATACCGGGCTCGGATACCCATACTCTGCGGCTCGTTCCTGCTCTTTCTCGATGTAGGCGCCCCGCACGATTTTTATACCTAACACCACATCATAGCCTTCGCTTCTTTTGAGCAGATCGGTGAGGTAAGCGATGCGGTCCGTGCGGTACATCTGCAGGGTGTTGAACACCACGGCACGGTGCTCGTTATAGCGCAGCATCATCTTTTCGGCCAGCTCGTCCATGGCTTGCTGCAGCCAGCTTTCTTCTGCGTCGATGTATACCGTAATGTTGGCTTCGAAGGCGGCTTTGCAGATCAGGTCGAGCCTGTTTTCTGTGCGCTGAAAGGCCGCTGTTTCTTCGGGTGTAAGTGACTCCCCTTCCTGCAGTTTCTGGAAAATTTCACGAGAGCCTATACCTGTCAGTTTCACACTGATATAAGGAATCTCTCCAGTGACTTTTGCCAGCCGAATGTTGCGCATGATCTCGTCGAGTACGTAGTCAAAACCGGCTTCGTCTTCCTTCGCTTCAGCAGCATAATCGAGCACAGTGTATACCTTGACATTGGCCATGCGACGGATGGCCCGCTGTGCCTGCTGCGCTGTTTCTCCCCCGCAAAAGTGGCGGTAGATCGTATTCTTTACCAAGCCTTTGATCGGCAGCCCAAGCTTAAGCGCCCAGACTGTGGCGATGCCGCCCAGTTTGACTAGCGTGGGCTTACCCATCATCCTGAATAGGAAGTGGGCAAGTTTAAGTTCTTCATCCGTTTTATTGCTAAAAGCGATTTTAAGATCTTCCGGATCGAATAATGTAGTTGGTTGTATGGTAGTGACGCCCATGTGTGTAATTTGATAGGATAGATGCCGTCTTAACAGGATAGATGGCATGACAAGGTAGGCTAATTTCAAGCCCTCAGAAATGAGCATCGTTAGTCAAAATAATGACATAGGTCATTTTCTATGTATTTATTTTTACATCCGGTTAGAGGTTTGTTAATTATTGTATGTGAGTGACTTAAGTCATTTTATAAGCAGGTATAGATGGGTAGACTTGCAGTATAATTTAACCTAAACGTCTCATGAATACCCCCGATATATTGACCCCCGAACTCATCAACCCGCTGACCTACCAGAGCTTCAGACAACTGGTTGATGAACTTGTAGCCAACAACCAAACTTCAGGTCCGGAGCAAACCGAAGAGCGCATTGGCTATACCAGGCTGAACCAGCAGCGCATGAAGCGCGTCGAGAAGCAATTTGCCATCAACCCTGACTTGCTTGCAGCCCTGCAGCAACCGCGCCCTGAGTGGCATTGGGTAGTGCTGGTGGAGTCGTGGTGCGGCGACGGAGCGCAGCAACTGCCTGCTCTTGCCGCTATTGCTGACGCCGTGCCGACCATCGAACTGACTATTATTCTGCGCGACGAAAACCCGGCCTGGATGGACACCTGCCTTACCAACGGAAGCCGCGCTATACCTAAGTTGATTTGCCTGAACGCCGAAACGAACGAGCGCCTGTTCACCTGGGGGCCGCGACCGCTGGCGATACTCGAACAAGTGCTGCACTTTAAAGAGGAGAACCCAAATGCGACGAAAGAGGAGATAGGTACACTGGTGCATACGCAGTATGCGAAAGACCGCAGCCAATCGCTGCAGCAAGATTTGCTGCGCCTGGCACAACAGGCTATACCTGTGCAGGAAAAAGAGGAGGGAGTGGTATCATGAAGCTAATCATCATCGCCATATTTCTGGCCAGCCTGACCTCGATGTGCGGACACGAGCGCGATCTGGAAACAGAGCATACTGAAGTAATTCACGAAGAGCAAACGCTGGCCCTGAACGGCACTGAGCGTTGGCAGGCCGACGAGCCGACCAACCGCCACATCGCCCAATTGCAAGCTATGCTGCAGGAGTTTAAGCTGCAGGCCGAGAACAATTCGGCAGAAGCTTACAACGATTTGGGGTCTTCGATGAAAGCCGAACTGCAACAGCTCTTCAAAGACTGCCGCATGAAAGGGCCCGACCACGACATGCTGCACGTATACCTGGTGCCGCTGGTGGAGGATGTGAACGTGCTGGCCGAAAAAGACGAGCACCTGTCTGAACAGGCATTAGCACGGGTAAGCACGCGACTAAAAGAATACAACACCTATTTTAAATAATCGATGGTGGAGGTAAAGGCGCAGCGGCAACCGATAACAGAACAGGACACCCTGGTGCGGGCACGGCTTGCGCTGGGCTATTTTGTACTGGTGGCGGTGCTGGGCCTTTTCCTGCGCTGGCTCATGGTGTCGCCTGTGGTGGGCGTCAACTACAAGAACTTCCTGCATGCGCACTCGCATGTGGCTTTGCTGGGCTGGCTCTACTGCGCATTTTTCGCCGCTTTGCTCTACATTTTTCCAGCCACTACCTCCGCCGACCGCACCTCATTCCGACGGCAGTTTTTCCTGACGCAGGTATCGGTGCTGGGCATGCTGTTCACGTTCCCCGTGCAGGGCTATGCGCTCTTCTCCATCATCTTCTCGACGGGGCACATTTTGCTTAGCTACTGGTTTGCCCGCAGCTACTGGCGCCATGTGCGGCAGCATGTGGCGCAGGAGGTGTATGGCGTTTCGCTGAAGTATATCGGGGCGGGGTTACTGTTTATGGTGGTGTCTTCCATCGGTCCGTGGGCCATGGGGCCGATTATGGCGAAAGGCACCATTGGCGGTGAACTCTACTACTCGGCCATCTATTTTTACCTGCACTTCCAGTACAACGGCTGGTTTACATTTGCCGCACTGGGCTTGCTGTTCTGGTTTCTGGAGCGCCACCACATCATGTTCAACCATCGCTGGGCCTTGCGGGCTTTCTGGCTGTTGGCGCTGGCCTGTCTGCCCGCCTATGCGCTGTCGGTGCTCTGGACCAAACCTGCGGACTGGGTATACGCCATCGGGTATGTGTCGGTGGTCCTACAACTGGCGGGCTTGCTATACCTGACAAAAGTGCTGCGGCAGGTATGGGCAGAGGTGCTGCCTTTGCTGAAGCCCTGGGTGCGGGCGCTGGCAGGTATGGCGCTGTTCTTTCTAGTGCTGAAGCTTGCCTTGCAAACGGCCTCCGCTTTCCCGTACATGGCCGACCTGGCCTACAAACTCCGCTACTTCATCATCGGCTACCTGCACCTGTCCTTGCTCGGTTTCGTGTCGCTCTTCGTGCTGGGCTTCCTCCTGCAGCAAGGCCTCTACCGCCTCGGCCGATATGGCGGTATCTGGCTGGTACTTTTCCTGACGGGCTTCTTCGCCACGGAGTTGCTGATGTTCGGGCAAGGCACCTTGCTCTGGCTCGGGCTATCGGCTTTGCCAAGTTTCAACTGGCTGATGTTCTGGGCAAGTGTGCCCATGCCGCTGGGGTTGGGGTTGTTGTTTCTGGGGCAGCGGGGGTTGAATCTGTCAGAATCAGGATTTGCAGGATTTTAGGATTGGCAGGATTGAGAATGCTGATAGGCTGGGTTCCATTTGGATGGGCATTCGAAATACTACTGGTAAGTATAAATCAACTGCACTTGGCAAGTGTTATACCCATTAATTATGCAAGTAACCGAATACCCTATACCTTAATCTAATTATAAATAAAGAAGAACCAGATATACATCATTAAAGACATTATCCAAAAGTAGGAGGAATACAAGTAGCCTTTTGCTTTACCTTTTTCGACATGCCTAAGCTTAAAGTAAAGAGTAATTAAAATCAGAGGTGTTAACACAAAAGTGCCAACTAACATATAGAGGAATATATTTGTTAGAAAATTATTCGAATCTGACTTTTCGAAAGTAATTAAGCCTATAAATATGATAGTTGCCATCAGCAAAGGTGGAATCATTATACCTTGCATGAATGCACTTGAATTCATTCTTTCATTTTTCATTCAGCTCTCGACTAAAATGTGTCTTTCTACGCCAAGTATAAATAATTACAAGAATAGATGAACATACTAATGTCAATAATAAAAAGTAACCTGTAGGTATTTGAATAAATAATAAAAATAAGACGATTCCTATAGCTCCTATACAAATCATATATACAAGAAGCCTTGACATAATACTTTTCCCTTTATACTTCGCTATAAAATATGCTATTAGAGGCAACCCATGTAAGAGAATGATTACAAAAACAATAGCTGTATCTATATTTTGTTCCATAACTGCCTTTGAATATAAGTATTTATTAAAATGCACGTAAGCTACCTCGAAAGCGTGTCCATACAGGTATTTATATTTTCCTCTTCGCGGTAAAAGTATAAAAAACAACCAATGAAGTTAATCCTATTAATATCGTCATAAGAAGAACATGTACTCCCTGACGGCCCTCAACTGATAAGAAAAGGAACCACAAAAAATATACTACAAGAAAAGTAACCAAGCATAAAATAAGTGAGAAGAATTTTGACAAGCCATCTCGCTTGCCAAACCTTATAATAGAATAGGCTAGGAGAGGAGGGATATATAAAAACAGAATAATCGCTACCTTAATCAACGGCATGATATCACTCAAACTATCCATAATTACTTACTTAATTAAAGCAGAAAAAGTATAAGCTATGTTACATCAACTGGTTTAGCTTCTAAAGAAATACTATGAAATAGTGAAACTTCATGCAGAATATATAGCAACTATCCCACACAACCCATAAACTATCACTCTTGCAACTGAATGCTTTTTGCCCCATAGCAAGGAGAGAAGCAAAGCTAATACAGGCAAAATGTGAAGTACTAAATAAGGTGCCAAAATGTCGGGACAAAGAAAGCCGATTGCGCATAGGTTGAACCACATAAGCCCACGAGTAGCAAAAGGGTTAAAACAGGTCGCTTCATTTGTTCTTTCAGCTTGGTTTTAGCTTCATAGGTTAGGCTATTGCTTAATGCAACGGACTATGCGTTAATTAATGTTACACAGTGATTATTCTTTAACATCATCTTGTTTGTTCTCATTATAAGGCTTTTTCAGAACGTGGTAATTTAAATAAACAATGAACGCTACCACAACACCACATAACACCATAGTCCAAATACTAAGGAGTGCGTTGACCCCATTGAAACCAATTTCATTCATGAAAAGATAATAGTATATGCATGTATTTATTCCCCATGAAAGCCAAAATGACCTTTTAGCTAATGTAATTAAATTGACTTCATAGCCATATGCCTTAGCTACAAACTTAGTAACACCCAGAGCAAATATTATTGCCAGAGATGTAACAGAAAAGGAGAAGAGTAAAACCATGAAGATTACTACAATTATCATTATTTGAAATCTTTTAGTATTTATTTCGATGTTATCATGTTTGGCATTATCCTCTGTAACAATTCTGTAGCAATACCATAGCCAATATAGCCCTTTTTCTATAATAGCCAAGTTCAAACATCACCCCAAAAAAAAAACAGGAGCGCCTATACCCAGACGCTCCTGTTTCATTTCCACAAAACTCAATCAACTACACCCCAAACTATTCCCACAGTTCAGGCACTTGTAGCAGGTGCCCGAGCGGATGGTGATGTGGCCGCAGACGTTGCAGATGGGAGCGTCGCCCATCATGTTGGCCAGCACCTGTTGGGTCTGTTCGAGTAGCACGGTGCGGCTCTGCGACACCAGGGTATAGCCATTGGCTTTCAGGTCGGTGACTGGCTCGGGCTGGGCCGCTGGCTTTGCTACGGCAGGTATAGCTGCAGCCACTGGAGGGGCGGGTGACTCTGTTTTCTCACGCGGCACATGCACGAGGTCTTCGCGCTGCAGGTACTCGTAGCCGAGGAGGCGGAAGAGGTAGTCGAAGACCGAGGTGGCGGACTTGATGTTGGGGTGCTCCACACGGCCCGCTGGCTCGAAACGGGTGAATGTAAAGCGGTTCACAAACTCCTCCAGCGGCACGCCATACTGCAGGCCCAGCGATACCGAAATGGCGAAACAGTTGAGGATGGAGCGGAACGAGGCGCCCTCCTTGTACATGTCGATGAACACTTCGCCGAGGTCGCCGTTCGGGTACTCGCCCGTGCGGATGTACACGGTGTGGCCGTCAATCTTGGCTTTCTGGGTGAAACCGCTGCGCTTGTCGGGCAGTTTGCGACGCTCCACCATGTGGGCCAGTTGCTTGCGGAACGGCTCGTTGGCGGCGTCTTCCAGAATGGCCTTGGCCGCCTGCAACACCTGTTCGGCGCTAATGCTGTTGTCGATCTGCGGCGCTTCCGCGTCGGGTGCTTCGTCGGTTTCGGCTTTCTTGCTGCCCGACGAAAGCGGCTGTGAAAGCTTGCTGCCGTCGCGGTAAATCGAACAGGCTTTCAGGCCCAGCTCCCACGACAGGAGGTAGCAACGGGCCACTTCTTCGCGGGTAGTTTCGTTGGGCAGGTTGATGGTCTTGGAGATGGCCCCCGAAATGAACGGCTGCACCGCCGCCATCATCTGGATGTGCCCCTCTGGTCGGATAAAGCGCTTGCCTTTCTGTCCGCACTTGTTGGCGCAGTCGAACACAGGGTAATGCTCCTCGCGCAGGTGGGGCGCGCCCTCGGTGGTCATGGTGCCGCAGATGTAGTCGCTGGCTTCTTCTTGCTGGGCATAGGTATAGCCGAGCGCTTTTAACAGGTTGAAGTCAGGCTGGTGGTACTGTTCGGGTCTGAAGCCGAGTCGCTGCAGGGTGGCGTCGCCCAGGGTATAGGTACTGAAGAGCGAGGCCACATCGTAAGCCGTCGGCAGGGCCGCTTCCAGCTTCTGAATCTCTTCCTTTGTGAATCCTTTCGCCAGCAAACTTTCCGCGTTGATGTGCGGAGCGCCTTTGAACGTGGCGTGGCCTTTGGCGTAGTTCACGATGGCCTGCAGCTCGGCTTCGGTATAGCCCAGTTTGCGCAGCGCGGCAGGTATAGACTGGTTGATGATTTTGAAATAACCGCCACCTGCCAGCTTCTTGTACTTCACCAGCGCAAAGTCAGGCTCCACGCCCGTGGTGTCGCAGTCCATCAGCAAACCGATGGTGCCCGTCGGGGCGATGACCGTGGCCTGCGCATTGCGGTAGCCGTGTTTTTTGCCCAGTTCCAGCGCTTCGTCCCATGCCTGGCAGGCAGCCAGGTATAGGTAGTCGGGGCAAAGGGCAGGGTCGAGCGGCTGCGCAGGTATAGACAAACCTTCGAAGGCTTCGGGCTGGTTGTGCGCGGCGGCACGGTGGTTACGGATGACGCGCAGCATGGCTTCTGCGTTGGGTTTATACTTCGGGAAAGCACCCAGTTCGGCGGCCATCTCGGCGGAGGTGGCATAGGAGGTACCCGTCATGATGGCGGTGAGCGCGGCGGCCACCGTGCGGGCTTCGTCGCTGTCGTAGGCCAGTCCCTGCACCATCAGCAAAGCGCCGAGGTTGGCATAGCCGAGGCCGATGGTGCGATAATCGTAGGAGCGCTGCGCCACTTCTTCGGAGGGGAACTGCGCCATCAGCACAGAAATCTCCAGTACCATGGTCCAGAGGCGACAGGCATGGCGGTAGGCGGCTACATCAAAGGTCTGCGTGGCTTCATCGAAAAAGCGAATCAGGTTGAGTGAGGCGAGGTTGCAGGCCGTGTTGTCGAGGAACATGTACTCCGAGCAGGGGTTGGAGGCACGAATAGGCCCTTCGGCGGGACAGGTATGCCACTCGTTAATCGTCGTGTCGAATTGCAGTCCAGGGTCGGCGCAGGACCAGGCCGCGTCAGCTATCTGGTCCCACAGCTCGCGGGCAGGTATGGACTTCAGCACCTTGCCTGTGGAGCGGGCACGCAGGTGCCAGGGTTCGTTGTTTTGGAGCGCCTTGAAAAAGGAGTTCGGCACCCGCACCGAGTTGTTCGAGTTCTGACCCGAAACCGTCTGGTAGGCTTCGCCGTTGTAGTCCGCGGAGTAGCCCGCCGCAATCAGGGCCGCCACTTTTCTCTCTTCTTCCTTTTTCCAGTTGATGAACTCCACAATCTCGGGGTGGTCGAGGTCGAGGCACACCATCTTGGCCGCCCGCCGTGTCGTACCGCCCGACTTAATGGCCCCCGCCGCACGGTCGCCAATCTTCAGAAACGACATCAGCCCCGAAGAACTGCCGCCACCGCCCAGCGCTTCGTCCTTGCCGCGGATGTTCGAGAAATTGGTACCCACGCCGGAGCCATACTTGAAAATGCGGGCTTCCTGCACCCACAGGTCCATGATACCGCCCTTGTTCACGAGGTCATCGTCCACAGCCAGTATAAAACAGGCATGCGGCTGCGGACGCTCGTAGGCCGAGGTCGACTCCTGCAGCTTTTCGGTTTCGGGGTCTACATAATAGTGTCCCTGCGCCTTGCCTTTTAACTTATAGGAGTTGTAGAGGCCCGTGTTGAACCACTGCGGCGAGTTGGGCGCGGCGTACTGCCCGAGGAGCATGTACACCAGTTCGTCGTAGAACGCCTGCGCGTCTTCTTTGGTCTTAAAATAACCATGGCCTTCGCCCCACGAGCGCCAGCAATCTGCCAGGCGGTGGACTACCTGTTTCACCGATTTCTCGGCCCCCTTACTGCCGTCGGGCTGCGGCACGCCCGCCTTGCGCAGGTACTTCTGGGCGAGTATGTCGGTGGCAATCTGCGACCACTGGGCAGGCACTTCCACATCCTTTATCTCGGCCACAATGCCGCCGCTCGGGTCGCGGATGGTGGAGGACCGTGTTTCGTAGTCGAACAAGGCATACGGGCTCCCACCGTGTTGGGTGAAGAAGCGGGAAACAGCCAGACCGCTGGCTCGGGGACTTCCTTTTTTCATAAGGCTTGTTTTAATTTTTTTCGTTGATTTTTAATAAGTTATGGTATATCGTGATTGGCTATATAGGCTGGAGTAAATGTAGAAATTAAATAATTAAGAAAAAAAGACCTTTTTATCTTTTATTTAATTATTTTCGTACATACTTTTACATCGGCAATCATTTACAACCCATTATTCATTTAAAACAACACCATGGAAACCATAGAAAAATTAGACGTAACGGTACTGGAGCCACGCATGAAGCACCCGACCATTTTTAACTGGTTCGACAACCTGAATGGCGGCGAGGCTTTCGTGATTCACAACGACCACGACCCGAAGCCCCTGTACTACCAGTTGCTCGGCGAGCGAGGCAATACCTTTAAGTGGGAGTACCTGTTGCAGGGTCCCGAAATCTGGGAAGTGAAAATCTCAAAACTGACTCCCGAAGAGGGGGAGACCGTGGGCGAACTCGTAGCCAAAGACTACCGCAAGGCGCAGGTGTTCAAAAAATACGGCATTGACTTTTGCTGCGGAGGCAAGAAATCGCTGAAACAGGTATGTGAAGAAAAAGGCATTAGCCCCGAAGTAGTTGAAAGCGAGCTGAACGCTATACCTGAAACAGGCAGCGCCACCACACGCGGCAACGAGTACGAAAAATGGAGCCTGAGCTTCCTCGGCGACTACATCGTGAACATGCACCACAGCTACGTGCGCGAGGCTATACCTACGCTGTACGAGTACACCACCAAAGTAGCGCGTGTGCACGGCGGCCGTCACCCAGAGGTAGTGGAAGTAGCCAAGCACTTTGTGAACATCGCCAACGAGCTGGAGGCCCACATGCCGAAAGAAGAGCGCGTGCTTTTCCCATTCATCAAGCAAATGGAAGAAGCCCAGAAGAGCGGCGTGAAAATAGACCGTCCCGCATTCGGCAGCATCCAGAACCCGATCAACATGATGGAGATGGAGCACGAAGCCGCTGGCGACGAACTGGCTGCCATCCGCACTCTGACCGACGACTACACCCTGCCAGCCGACGCCTGCGCCACTTATCGCGTGATGTTCTCGAAGCTGCAGGAGTTCGAAGAAGACCTGCACCGCCACATCCACCTGGAGAACAACGTGCTCTTCCCGAAAGCGCTGGAGCTGGAGAAAGAGGTGCTGAAGTAACACCCCACCCCAGCCCTCCCCTTTTGTCGAGGGCCCCTACCCCCAAAACAGGGGAGGGAGTTAAATGACCTACTGCCCTCGCTCGCGTCCCGCGAGTGTGAGCTATTCGGCGGACTCTGGCCGCTAGTTTGTGCCTGTCGGCACAGGTGGCGAGACGCCACCAAATGTCTCACACTCGCGGGACGCGAGCGAGGGCGAAGAGAGACAAGCGAGAGCAAAGAAAAACAACCCTTTCCAACTCCCCCTCCTGTTTTAGGGGTAGGGACCCTTGAAAAAAGGAGGGGGTCGGGGGAGGTAAAACACTACCACTATGACAACTGCAACCAAACCACTAAAACGCGACAAAAGCCTGGTGCCGCTCTCACGGGAGCACCACTTCGGACTGTTGTTCTGCTGGAAGCTTAAGCAAGGCTTAGCCAATGGCACTTCGCTGGAAGTCATGCGCCAGTACATCCAGTACTTCTGGAAAAATGTGCTCAAAGCGCATTGCCGCGAAGAGGAGATCATCCTCAAAAGACTGCTGCCAGAAGACGATGTAAATTCGCTTCGGCTGCACGAAGAGCACCAGTTGATCGAAGCCATCATCGGCCTGATCAATAAACAGAAAACGGTGAACACCTCGCTGGTGGCCACTCTGCAACAGGACCTGACCGACCACATCCGTTGGGAGGAACGCGAGCTGTTTCCATACCTGCAAACAGTGGCCGATCCAGAAGAGTTGGCGGATGTAGGCCGCTTGCTGGAGCACGACCTGCAGGAACCGAAAGACGAGTTCACGCCCGCTTTCTGGGAGCACAAAAAGGTAGCCTAGCCATGGAGCTTTCTGCCACCACCCGCATCTCGACTATTCTGCGGGAGAACCCTGCGGCAATAGAGGCTATCGTGTCGATCAACAAGCACTTTGAAAAGCTGCGTAACCCCGTGCTACGCAAAGTGCTGGCATCACGGGTCACCATCGCCGACGCTGCCCGCATAGGAAAGTGTAGGGTGGAGGATTTTTATGAAAAGCTGCAGCCGCTGGGCTTCAGTGTCGCGTCAACACCAACTCACAACAAAAGGGCAATACCCATGGAAACCGATGTTTTGGAAAGACCTGCCTTTATGGAGAATCTAAAGGCAACAGACACCATCGTGCTGGACGTGCGCGAGACCATTGCCAAGGGCGACGACCCCTTCCTGCAGATCATGGATGTAGTGAACAAGCTGAGTCCCGAGCAGGTGCTTTGCATTGTGAACACCTTCGAACCGATTCCGCTCATCGCGATCGTGCGCCCCAAAGGCTTCGAGTACTATACCGAAACGCTGGGACCGAATTTGGTGAAGACCTATTTTAAGCGACAGGGTGTAGGAGAGAAATTGGAGGTCGCTGATTCCAGGACCGAAGAGAATTTCGATGAGGTTTTGGCCAGGTATAGCGACACACTACAGCACATCGATGTGCGACAAATGGAAATGCCCCAACCGATGGTGTCTATACTTAACGCATTGGAAACACTTCCAAAAGACGGGGCGCTGTACGTGCATCACCGTAAGGTACCGCAGTTCCTGTTGCCGCAACTGGCGGAGAGGGGATTTAAAGTGAGTATAAAAGAAGTAGGGCCAAATGAGGTATACCTGTTGATATATAGATAAAGCCCTCGCTCGCGTCCCTCGAATGTGAGCTATCCAGTGGCGTCCCGCCACTTGTACTGACAGGTATAACTCCAAGCGGCCAGAGTCCGCCAAATAGCTCACACTCGCCAGAGGCGAGCGAGGGCAAGAGTATGGATAGGCTAAATGCCGGACCAATGCTGTCTTTTTAGATGACTTATGTCATTTCGACCATCGGGAGAAATCTGGAAATTGTGAACAGAAATTAATGATCCAGATCTCTCAATTCTTTCGAGATGACATATACGGCTTATAGCATGTGATACCAAACCATTAATAACCAGCAATTAACAATAAATAATTACCATCATGAGCGCCGCAACTACTTCCAATTCACCATCTAAATGGCTTGTGCTGCCGCACTACGCCTTCGCGGCGGTGACCTTTGTGGTGCTTTGTCTGCTGCTGGTATTCTCCACCGATTCCTTCGGCGGACACTACTTTCATCCCAAGCTGCTCACGATGACACACGTGGCGGCATTGGGCTGGGCTACGATGATCATCTTCGGTTCGGTTTACCAACTGCTGCCGGTGGTGCTGGAAGTGAGACTCTACAGCGATAAATTAGGTATGGTAGCATTTGCGATGCTGTCAACAGGTACAATCCTGCTCTCCATCGCCTTCTGGAATTTCTGGGTGGGTACCATCATGCACCTTGCGGCCTGCCTGCTTTTTGTCTCATTTTTACTTTTTGCCTATAACGTGGTGCAAACTGCCCGGCAAGTGAAGAAGTGGGGGGTAGAAGCAGATTTTATGGTTACTTCAGTTGTATGGCTGGTGGCTACGGGGGTGGTAGGCGTATTGATGGTCTTCAACTTTCAGTATCCTTTTCTGCCGCAGGACCATGTGCATTATTTGAAACTGCATGCGCACTTAGGTATGGCGGGTTGGTTCCTGCTCCTGATCGTGGGCGTAGGTTCCAAACTGATTCCGATGTTCCTGCTGGCACACCCTGAAGATACCCGAAGCCTGAACTGGAGCTATTACCTGATCAACGGTGGATTGGTCCTCTTCGCGGCAGACCACTTGTTTGTACACAAAGGCTACTATGCGCTTTATGCGGCTATGGTAGTGTCCGGTATAGGTTGCTTCCTCTACTTTCTGTACCAGGCCAAATGTCTTGCCAAACGGCCTGACCTGGATCTGGGCATGAAACAGACCTTCGTGGCGCTGGCCTTGCTGGTGCTGCCTATTGTGCTGGTCTTTGTGGTGACATTGCAGCTTGGCTTACCACAGCACCTGTTGTCTTCGCTATACCTGGTGTATGGGCTGTCCATCTTCTTCGGCTTTGTATCGGCGCTGATTCTGGGGCAGACCTTCAAGACGCTGCCATTCATCGTCTGGATGCACAGCTACGAAGACTATGTCGGCCGCTTCAAAACGCCCATGCCCAAAGACCTGTATAGCGTGACGCTGCTGCGCTGGCAGAACATCGCCTATATTGTCGGTCTGGTGGGTTTGCTGGGAGGGGTGCTGCTGGCAGAGCAAACAGTGATCCTGCTGGGGGCGATACTGCTGTGCATAGCAGCGGTGCTGTATGCGGGCAATGTGTTTAAGGTGCTGCTGCACAAGGTGAAAGATTTAAAACCATTTGGATATGAAAACGCAGGAACAGGAGCTCGTCAACGAAGCGTATGAGGCGCTCAAGTATATCATCGACCCTGAAATAGGTATAAACATTGTCGACCTCGGACTGGTATATAAAGTAGTGGTCGACGAAGATAAGGAGGCACTGCGGGTGGAGTTGACACTGACAACGCCGGGTTGCCCCATGAGTGGCACCATTACCACGGCGGCCGAGCAAATGCTGCACAAGCGTTTTCCAAATCTGGAGATAAAGGTGGAGTTGGTATGGCTCCCACCGTGGACACCCGAGATGATAAGTGAGGAAGGAATGCGATTACTGGGAAATACCTGATAAATTTGCGATCCGAGCACAGGATATAAAGACAAGGTTATGCTTTCAAAAACAACAGAATATGCCCTGCGGTCCATTGTATACATCGCGATGGCCGACGATGAAGGCAAGCGGGTAGGCATAAAGGAAATAGCGAACGAACTGGAACTGCCGGCCCATTTTATGGGCAAGATCCTGCAGGACATGGTGCGCAAAGGCGTGATCGCGTCTATCAAAGGTCCCCATGGTGGTTTTTTCCTGCACCGTCCCGCCAATGAAATCAGCATTCTGGAAGTGGTGCGCCTGATCGATGGGCTCGAAGCTTTCAAAAAATGCGGTATGGGCATGAAGCAATGCTCTGACAAGCACCCTTGTCCGCTCCACGATGAGATCAAAGTTTACCGCGATCACCTCTTACAGGTGTTCCGCGACAAGACTATACAGAGCCTGGTAGACGACGTGAAAACCGGAAAATATTTCATCAAAAACCAACCTGAACCAGTGCTGAACGGCTAAGCTCAAGCTGACCTGAGGCACAGCTCAAACAATTCTAACACATAACATGACAGCGACCCTGACACAGGGTGCCTTCTCTGAAAAATTCAGAGCCATGCACCCTTTTGCCCAAACCGAAGAGATTGCCGCCCTGCAGGAGGCGGTGGAAGAGATCCGGGAACTGAAGCGTGAGAAGAACGCGGTGATCTTGTCCCACTTCTACATGTCGCCCGAACTGCAGGTGCAGCACGCTGATGGCGGTATAGCCGATTTTGTGGGTGACTCGCTCGGACTGAGTGTGGCCGCCAAAAGTGTGGAAGCTGATAACATCATTTTCTGCGGTGTGAAGTTCATGGCCGAAACCGCCAAAATACTCAACCCGGCCAAGCAGGTATTGCTGCCGAGTTTTGAGGCCGGTTGTTCGCTGGCTGAGAGCATCACAGGTGCCGATGTGCGCAAACTCAAGGCGCAGTACCCGGGTGTGCCGGTGGTGGCCTATATCAACACCTACGCGGAGACCAAAGCCGAAGCCGACATCTGCTGCACCTCCCGCAATGCCCTGGACATTGCCCGTTCTTTTGACTCCGACCGACTGATTTTCCTGCCCGACTTGTTTATGGGCCGCAACCTTCAGACCCGCATCAAAGCCGAGACAGGGAAGGAACTGATCCTTTGGGAAGGCAAGTGTGAGGTGCACGAACAGTTCACGCCGCAGCGCATCAACGGACTCAAAATGATGTATCCCGAGGCGCAGGTGCTGGTGCACTGGGAAGTGCCCGACGACACCGTAGCCGATGCCCTGACAGGTGCCGGCGGCGTGGTGGGCAGCACATCGGATATTCTACGCTTTGTAGGCGAGAGCAAATCACGACAGTTCATCCTGGGTTCGGAGTGCGACCTGGGTGCGACCTTGCGCGGCATGTATCCGGAGAAGGAATTTATCGTGCCCTGCATCAAGTGTCCGCACATGAAGCAGATTACGATACAGCGTACGCTGCAGGCATTGCGGGCCATTGGCACGGAAGCGGAGCGTATGTATACCGTCGATCTGGCAGAGGACATTCGTCAAAGAGCCTTGCTGCCGATTGAACGCATGCTAACCTTTGCATAAAATTCGAATTTCAGAAATTAAGGTATGAGAAAGGACATATTGCCAAACGACAAGAAAGTCTTTTCTGCTTGCCTATTAGTCTTTTTTCCTATCAAAAATGAAAGTGCCAGATTTTGATTTCGTGGTGTTGGGCAGTGGCATTGCAGGGCTTACGTTTGCCCTGCAGTCCGCTGCCCATTCCCGCGTACTGGTGCTTTGCAAAGCTAGCCTTTCCGAAACCAATACGGCCTACGCACAGGGAGGTATAGCCGCCGTGCTCGATCCTACCGACACCTTTGAACAGCACGTGCAGGACACGCTCGAGGCGGGCGCAGGACTGTGCCGGGAAATGGCTGTGCGTTTTATGGTGCAGGAGGCGCCTGCCGCTATCCGCTGGCTGCAAGGTATGGCCGTGGGCTTCGACAAGGACGGATCTGGCGATATGGCCCTCGGGCTGGAAGGCGGCCACAGCCATCACCGTATTGTGCATGTAAAAGACCATACGGGACGCAGCATACAGCAGGCCCTGGAGGAGGCGGTGCGGCGACATCCGAACATCTCGGTGCAGGAACATCAGATGGGTATAGAACTACTCACGGATACCAGCGACACAGGTACGTTTTGCTATGGCGTACAGGTGCTGGATCTGCACACCAACGAGGTTCGGTCTATACAAGCGCAAGCGGTGGTGCTGGCCACTGGGGGCTCCGGGCAGGTATACCAGTATACCACCAACCCAGGTATAGCTACCGGCGACGGGCTGGCCATGGCTGCCCGAGCAGGTGCCGAGATCCAGAACATGGAGTTTTTCCAGTTTCACCCAACCGCGCTTTACCAACCAAATGGGGAGGTCTTCCTGATCAGCGAGGCCTTACGTGGAGCGGGGGCGGAGCTGGTCCTGCCTGACGGCAGCCACTTTATGCATCTATATCACGCCATGGGTTCGCTGGCTCCCCGCGATATCGTGGCCCGTGCCGTGCTCACCGAAATGCAGCGGCACAGCAGTCCTTGTCTATACCTGGATGTGCGCCATCTTCCAGCCGGAAAGGTGCGACAGAGCTTTCCTTTTATTTATCATAAGTGTGCCACTATTGGCATTGATGTCGAAAAGCACCTGATACCCATCGTGCCGGCAGCGCATTACCAGTGCGGCGGCGTGAAAGCAGACCTGAGCGGACGAACTTCCATCGACCGGCTGTATGCGATAGGAGAAGTGGCCTGCACAGGGGTGCACGGGGCGAACCGACTGGCCAGCAACTCACTGCTCGAGGGAGTAGTGTTTGCCCGGAGTGCAGCGGAGCATGTAACGGGCATAGTCGCGAATCAGGAAGGGTCTATACCTGATAGCGCTGCAGAAAAAGAGTATGTAGGTGCCTTATGGTTAGGTATGCGGGCCGAGGTAGCACGCAGCCGTGCGAAACTACAAAAGTTACTTTGGGAACAGGCCGGTATTGTCCGTTCAGTCAAAGGCCTGCTGCGCTGCCAATCCGAAATTGAGGCGCTACAGCGAAAGGCCAAAGGTATACGGGAACTGACAGGTGTACAGCAGGAGGTGCTGGAGCTTCAAAACCTGATCACGGTGGCCGGGCTGATCACAGCTGCTGCCTTGCGTAGGCGGGAAAATGTGGGAGGGCATTTCGTAAAGGAAAACTTATCAGAATTATGCGCTGTATAAGATCAGAACCAAATGAAGCTTTGGCAAAAACTGGGGCTCTGCGCTTCCTTTGACATTAAGGCCGTAGTGCGTATATTTAGCAAAAGAAATACGCGTGAAAGAACAAGACCATTCCGATAACCACCAAATAGACAGCGAGTCACGCTTAAAGGCCATCATTGAAACGGCTATTGACGGCATTATTACCATTGACCGGCGAGGTGTCATCGAAACCGTAAATCCGGCGGCGGCCCACATTTTTGGCTACCAGCCTGAAGAAATCATCGGACAGAACGTAAGCGTACTGATGCCGGAACCCGATCATAGCCTGCACGATACCTATCTTGAAAACTATCACCGCACAGGGGTAGGGCAGATCATCGGCAAGGGGCGCGAGGTACTGGGCAAGAGAAAGAACGGTAAGGTCTTCCCGTTTCTGCTCAGTATCAGCGAAGTGAACCTGCACGACAAGCAGATCTTCACAGGTGTGATCCACGACATTTCAGAACTCAAAAAAACGGAGGCAGCCCTGCGTGAAAGTGAGAGCCGCATCAACTCCATCATCCAGACCGCAGTAGACGGCATCATCACCATCGACACGCGTGGTGTCATCGAAATGGTTAATCCCTCTGCCTGCAGGCTATTTGGTTACGACGCTTCAGAGGTACTGGGCCGGAAGATCAATATGCTGATGCCGGAGCCGGACAAGAGCCTGCACGACAACTACATGCATCACTACCACGAGACGGGTGAGAAACGCATTATCGGAATAGGACGTGAGGTATCCGGCCTGAAAAAAGACGGTACCATCTTCCCGCTATACCTGAGCATCAGTGAGGTGCAGCTGTCAGACCGCAAGGTATACACCGGCTTCATCCACGACATCACAAGACAAAAAGTAACAGAAGAGCGCCTGCGCCGCTACGCTGCCGAACTGGAGCGAAGCAACCGGGAATTGCAGGACTTCGCCTACGTTTCGTCGCACGACTTGCAGGAGCCGCTGCGCAAGATACAGGCCTTCGGCGACCGACTCAAGATGAAGGAGTACGAGAACCTGAGCGAGCAGGGCAAGGACTATGTGGACCGGATGCTCAACGCCGCCAACCGCATGCAGAACCTGATCAATGACCTGCTCACTTTCTCCAGAGTGACGTCGCAGGCGAAGCCTTTCTCTAAAACAGACCTGAATCAAATTGCAAGGGAGGTCGTTTCAGATTTAGAAATTGCCATTGAGCGCAACCATGCCAAAGTAGAGATAGGGGCACTACCCACTATACAGGCAGAGCCGACGCAGATGCGCCAACTGCTGCAGAACCTGATCAGCAATGCCATCAAGTTCCGCAGAGACGAGGTAGACCCGGTTGTGAAGGTATACGCGAAGGAGCTGCAGCTGAAAGCCCACATGACAGCCACGCCTGGCGACGAGCTGGTGGAACTGCATATCGAGGACAACGGCATTGGCTTTGAAGAAAAGTACTTGGACCGGATCTTCAACATCTTCCAGCGACTGGAAGGCCAGAAATACGAAGGCTCCGGCATTGGACTGGCCATTTGCCGCAAGATTGCGATCCGCCACGGAGGTGATATCACAGCCAAAAGCAAACCGGGGGAAGGAACGCATTTTATTGTTACCTTAGCAAAAACTCACCTGAAGGAATAAACGCCTATGAAATCGAATAGACCAATCGTGATACTGATAGCTGACGACGACGCCGAGGACCGCATGCTCATAAAAGAAGCGCTTGACGAGAACCGGCTGAGTAATGCGATTCAGTTTGTGGAGAACGGCGAGGAACTGATGGACTACCTGCACAACCGCGGGAAATTCGCTGACAAGGACAAGTATCAGACACCCGGCCTGATCCTGCTCGACCTCAACATGCCCAAAAAAGACGGGCGTGAAGCGTTGAAAGAGATCAAAGCCGACGATCACCTGCGCGTGCTGCCGGTGGTGGTGCTGACTACTTCCAAAGCCGAAGAGGACATTCTGCGCACCTACGATCTGGGCGTGAGCTCCTTCATTACCAAGCCAGTTACCTTCACAGCGCTGGTAGACGTAATGAAAACCCTGAGTAAGTACTGGTTTGAAATAGTAGAACTGCCGAAACCATAGTTTAGTTAAGAGTTAAATTTATGCGTTTAAACTTGTTTGTCATTTCGAACGCAGGTAAGAAATCTGGGATATGAATCGCAATGGCTCAGATTTCTCACATCGAGGGCTCATAGCCACACTACGCTGGCTCTCTTTGGCTCACGCCTCAAGAGTAGTTGAAATGACAAACCAGCTAAAACTCAAAACGCTTACCAACTATTAACTCTCAAACTCCCAAACTCAAATATGCCTGACAGAATTCGTGTTTTGCTGGTTGATGATGATGAAGATGATTTCATCATTGCGCGTGATATCATGGACGATATACCCGGGCGCAATTATGTGCTCGATTGGGCGCCGTCTTTCAACGAGGCTATCAGCATAATCAGGGAGCAGCGACACCATGTATACCTGGTTGATTTCAGGCTGGGGGCGCATGATGGACTGGAGCTGATCACGCAGGCTGTGAACGAAGGTATAACAGCACCGTTCATTTTGCTAACCGGTCAGAGCGACCGCGAAACTGACGAGAAAGCCATGCGGGCCGGAGCGCAGGACTACCTGGTGAAAGGCACTTTTAATCCATACGACCTGGAGCGCTCTATCAGGTATAGCATAGAGCACGCCAAGAGCCTGGCCGAAATTCAGAAGCTGAACACGGAGTTGGAACAACGGGTAGAGGACCGCACGCAGGAGCTTGCCGCTGCCATACAGAACCTGGAGAAGGCCAATAAAACACTTAAAAAAGCGCAGCAGGAGATTTACAAAGCCCTACAAAAGGAGAAGGAACTGCATGAGCTGAAGTCACGCTTCGTGACCATCGCCTCACACGAGTTTCGGACACCGCTCAGCACGGTGCTTTCATCGGCCTCGCTGATCACCAAATACAAGTCTGCCGAAGACGATGAAAAACGCCTGAAGCACGTAGGCCGTATTAAGTCCGCTGTTCATAACCTGACCAATATCCTGAACGATTTTCTGTCGATCAGCAGGATGGAGGAAGGGAAGATCCACAATGTGCCGAGCACGTTTGACCTGCAGAGTTTCGCAGCAGAGGTAGTCGACGAAATGCAGGGCTTCCTGAAAGAGGGGCAGCGCATTGATTACCGGCACGAGAGTGAACAAATTACCGTATACCTGGATAAGCAGCTCATGCGCAACGTCATAATCAACCTGCTCTCCAACGGCAGTAAATACTCAGGAGAGGACAGCACGATCTGGTTTACAACTGACATCAAAGGAGACGCAATAAGGCTGGTAGTGCGTGACGAGGGGATCGGTATACCTGACGAAGACAAAGCACACCTGTTTACGCCGTTTTTCAGAGCGCAGAACGTCACCAATATACAAGGAACGGGTCTGGGCCTTAATATTGTAAAGAAATATGTGGAAATAATGGGCGGCGAGCTGCATTACGAAAGCGAACTGGGCCGCGGCACCACTTTCACCATCACATTGCCATACACTACCGCATAAGTATGAGAAAAATATTACTGATTGAAGACAACCAGGAGATCCGCGAGAATACCGCTGAGATCCTGTCGCTGGCCAACTACCAGGTAATCGAAGCACCTAACGGAAAGATAGGCGTGGACCTGGCCAAGAAGGAGCACCCCGACCTGATCATCTGCGACATCATGATGCCACAGCTCGATGGCTACGGGGTGCTGCACATGCTTAGCAAGTTTCCGGAAACGGCCAGTATCCCCTTTGTTTTCCTGACGGCCAAGTCGGAGAAGGACGACTTCCGCAAAGGCATGAACCTGGGTGCTGATGACTACCTGACCAAGCCTTTTGATGACGTGGAGTTGCTCGACGTGGTAGAAATGCGCCTGAAGAAAAACGAGATACTGAAGGCTGAATTTCAGCGTGACGTGCAGGGCATCGACAACTTTATACAGGAGGCAAAAGGCTATGAAGAGCTAAACAAGCTGATCTCCGAAAACCGTCGTGTGACAGTGTTCCGTAAGAAGCAGCATTTGTTCTCAGAAGGCAATTACCCGAGCAACCTTTACTTCCTGAACAAGGGCAAGATCAAGACATACAAGTCGAATGAAGAAGGTCGTGAGTATATCACCAGTCTGTACAAAGACGGGGATTTCATAGGCTACCTCGATCTGCTGGAGGAGAAGACTTACCGTGAGTCAGCCATGGCGCTGGAGGACTCGGAGGTATACATCATCCCGCGGGAGGACTTTTATACCTTGCTTTACCAGAACCGCGATGTAGCAGGCAAGTTCATAAAGATACTGTCTGATAACCTGGCTGACCGCGAAGAGCGTCTGCTGAAGCTGGCCTATAACTCCGTGCGCAAGCGTGTAGCAGAGGCGCTATTGTTTGTAGAAAAGCAGTACAAGGAAGACCCGAATTACAAATCCGAAGTGTCCATCACCCGCGAAGACCTGGCCAGCATTGTAGGTGCTTCCAAAGAAACCGTGATCCGCACCCTGGCTGATTTCAAGGACGAAAACCTCATCGACACGCGCGGCAGCAAGATCACGATCCTGAACTCGCAGAAGCTGGAGCGGATGCGGAATTAAGACAACTTTATTCTGCGGCAGGCTGAAGAAGCGTATAGCTCGTGCTTCTACCGCCTGCCGCTTCTTTTTTCAGGATACCCTTTACTACTAAATCCTGAATATCACGGCTGGCGGTGTCTTGGGAGCACTTGGCTATTTTGGCCCATTTAGAAGATGTTAGCTTTCCTTCAAATCCTTCCTGAAGTTTATTAATGAGAAGGCGCTGCCGCTCATTTAATGGTGTCTCGGCGTGCACATCCCAAAATCTGACACGCAGTAGCACGGTCCCGAGTTTTTCATGCGAAACTTTCAGCGCATTGTGCAGACAATCCAGAAACCAACATAGCCAGGATGTAATATCAAGCGGCCCCTTCTGTGTTTTCTCTAGTATGCTATAGTAAGCATTCCGCTCAAGCCTTATTTGAGCTGACATGCTGTAATAGCGCTGCGCACTATGTTCAGCTCTTGCCAATTGCATGTCTGTAATAGCACGTGCAATGCGCCCATTGCCATCATCGAAGGGATGTAGCGTAACAAACCAAAGGTGAGCTATACCTGCCTTCAAAACGGAATCGCAGTCGTTTTGCTTATTAAACCAATCTATAAAGAGGTTCATTTCATGAGATAAATTGTCAGCATCAGGTGCTTGAAAATGAACTCTTTCGCGACCGAGCGGCCCGGATACGACCTGCATAGGCCCTTTTGTATTGTCTCGCCAGTCACCAACTATAATCAGGTGCATACCGCTCCTGCCTGTCGGAAAGAGGCAGGCCTGCCATGCCTTTAGACGCTCTGCAGTTAACGGTTGTTCAAAATGCTGTGTAGCATCCAGCATCATCTCCACTATACCTTCCACATGCCTGTCGGATGGCACCAGGCCACCTATATCTATACCTAAGCGGCGGGCAATCGAAGAGCGTACCTGTTCTGTATCAAGAGTTTCTCCTTCTATTTCGGTAGATTTGGTAACGTCTTGTGTGAGCGTCTGCAGTACCGCTTCTGAACGAGCTGAAAAGCCTAAGGCCTCCATGCGCCCAGCCATTAGCCCTTGCAAATAACGCACTTCGGCTAACCTGGCCGTGAGTGCTTCAGCGTCCCATGTAAAGGCAGGCCAATCAGGGTGGTGGTATATGTAGTAGCTCATCTGTTGGTGAATGCGGAGAATAATGGCTCTAATCTCCGCAAATTTGCGGAGATTAACAAGGCTAATCTCCGCACAACTTATTTACTGCCTCTCCAAACATTGACATTTCTCCTACACGAAAGTGACAAAAGTCATACTTTCCGACTCAAGGTTTTGAGACCTTTGCATTGTATCTGAGAGAAAGACATGCAAAATCAGTTTAAAGCCCTTACATTATCTTACAAGCAAGCTCCTATTGCCGTGCGCGAAGCCGTGTCGTTGAACGAGATTGGCTGCCGCAATTTGCTTGATAAAATAAGCGAGTTTACCGACGCACAGGATGTTATGGTGCTTTCTACCTGCAACCGTACCGAGGTATACTACTCAGCGGCGCAAGACTTGTCCCGTAAGATCATCAAGTTGATCGCGATTGAGAAAGGCTTCATTGCAACAAAAGAGATATCCGCTTATTTCCAGAACATCACGGACCACCAGCAAGCGGTGCAGCACCTGTTTTATGTGTCGCTGGGGCTGGAATCGCAGGTGGTGGGCGATATGCAGATACTCAACCAGGTGAAAAAAGCCTACCAGTGGGCGGCTGATGCCAACATGGCCGGACCGTTCCTGCACAGGCTGATGCATACTATTTTCTTTACGAACAAGCAGGTGTTTAACCAGACTGCCTTTTTCGACGGTGCCGCCTCGGTGTCTTATGCCACAGTGGAGTTGGTAGAAGAGCTGACCAGAGGTATGGCTGACCCGCGTGTACTAATGATTGGAGTGGGGGAGATTGGCGCCAATGTGTGCGACAACTTCGGTAAGTCGAAAATCAGCAACATCACCATAGCCAACCGCACACACCACAAGGCACTGGAGCTGGCTCAGAAAACCAACGCCCGTGCTATTTACTGGGAGAACGTGTGGGAAGAAATGGCGCAGGCCGATGTGGTAATCTCTTCTGTACCGGGGGACTGCTTCTTTATCGGACAGGCTGATATTGCGCAGCTAGGTGAAAACGCACCTCAGTTCTTTGTAGACTTGTCCATGCCGCGCAGCATCGATGCTGGCATTGAAGCTTTGCCAAACGCGAAGGTATACAACGTAGACAATATCCGTAACCGAGCCACCGAAGCGCTGACCATGCGCATGGCCGCTATACCTCAGGTGAAAGAGATTATTGCAGAAGCAATGACTGAATTCAATGCCTGGACCCGCGAAATGGCCATGTCACCAGCCCTGCAGCAGTTCAAGAGCCGCCTGGAAGAGATTCGTCAGCAGGAACTGGCCCGCTATACCAAGAAGCTGGGTGATGATCAGAAAGAATTGGTAGAAGCCATTACTAAAAACATCCTCAACAAGATCGTGAAACTGCCTGCCCTGGAGCTGAAAGCAGCTTGCCAGCGTGGCGAGTCTGAGGCGTTGCTAGAAGGCCTGAGCGCCCTCTTTAACCTGGAGAAGCAGGAGGCCTAGGCTATACCTTGTAAAGTCAACAAACGCATCCAAACTCTCCCCCTGTGGGAGAGTTTTTGTTTTTATGGCTTCGATAGAAGCAGTACTAGTAATACTTGATCGGGATTGAAAACACCTTCAGGATATCTGGTACTCTAAAGCGTGCTTCCCGTTGCCCCTGCTGCTGTTGCTGTCCATACCTGAAGTTCGCATCAGCGTCCATAGCAGGCATATCCGTGATTGATTTATACACGACCGGAGGAGGGATTACAGGGATTTGCTCAGAGGGATCTGCCGGGAGCTTTGTTCTCAAAACTGCCTGCTTCAGGTCATACTCCGTTGCCCAGGGCATCACATCCACAGTGGGTAGGGTATTGAGCCTTTCTTCCAGTATGATGTTCAAGGTAAGACTACTCTCTTTGATGTTAGCAGGTATAGTCATGTATAGCTTTTCGAAGCCCAGCGCCGCAAACACTACCGTGTCTCCTGCCACCACAGGCATCGAGAAATAACCGCTCTTTCGGGTGTGCGTGCCTCGGGTAGTGCCCGGTACATACACCGCCACCCCTTCCAGTTCCGTCAAGCTATCTCCTGCCACCACCCGACCCGAGAGTTGCAGAATTTGCTTGTCCGTTACAAGGCGCGACTGTGCCTCTGCCGCAAAGAACTGCATCCAGCAAAGTGCTGTCAGAAAGAGAACACGACCGGCTAGCTTTTTCATACTGCGTGGTTGAGCCCGATGCTTATTGTCTTACCGTCACGTAAGCTGCCAGCCGGCCTCCAACCCCTTTTTCCCAGTCCGCCAGACTGGCTTTTCTGGAATAGAAGCTGCCACCCAGTGCACAGCCGTAAATGAAAATATACTTCTCGTGATTGCTGTACTCAGGCAGATACTCTATGCCTAGAAAGAAATCCTCGTCCACCACCAGACCATACTGCTCGAGCGGAACAGTGACCCAGCCTTTTGTCAGCGGCAACCGTCTGATGATGCTTTTCTCGATCAGGCGCTCACCAGGCATACCATTTTGGTTTTTATACAGGTTGATGCGAAACGAAGCGGAGTCGCGCTTGATGCTGCGCAGGTATACCGTGGCCGAGAGGATCTCAGAGGTTTTGTTGTTCAGGTTGATGTATTTGCCTAGCTCCGAAATGTCCTCTGAGTGCACTGTTTCAGCTGAGCCGTACAAGAGGGGGTTGCGCGAAGTGGTGCCAAATTTCTTGACCTTAGGCGCCTTGTTGCTGATGACAACTTCCCGGAGCGCTGTGGTTTTTTCGGATAGCTCAAAAGTAGTCAGGCCACCGGAGAGGATGGTTGAAATAGGCAGGGAAAGCTCATGGTAACCAATGGCCGAAAAGGTGAGCGTGTCGTTCCGGTTGTCTTCCTGGACCTTCAGCGTAAAGCTACCATCCGGTCTACTGGCCGTGCCCAGGTTCTTTTTCTTGATGCCAATGTTCACATAAGGTATAGCCTCTTGCTGCGCAGCGTTTCTGACCGTACCATTTATCTGTAAAACCTGGCCATATGAGATACTGGCCATGAAAAGGAAAAAGAAAGTAATGAGCAGACGGCTTAGTTTGTTCTTAGGCATAGCTTGAATCTTCTGATAGTTTGGGTGAGGCCATACCTGGTATAGGTATAGTTACTATCAAGAAGATTCCATATTTATAACATAGGTTGCAAGCACTGTGGCAATCTTTGCAACCACAACGTGAGGAGGCGCCCCTTGCTGCTGAACCACAAGGCTTTATGAAATGCCAGGTATAAGCTTTTTAAAAAAAATCTTTTGGGTACACTACTTCCCCACTTACACCCTGCAGCCCATTGTCGACAAGCTCCACTGCCATAGCATTTGCATCGGGCACTTCGAAAGGAAAAGTGATGCCAAATGTGGAGGCTCGTTTGTAACCAAAGCGGGGATAGTAGTTTTCGTGCCCCACCAACGGTTAGGCTATGGTACGTTTATGCACTATAGGTGGTGTTGGTAGTTGAGTTTCTTAATTCTGTTATGAACCTCTTTATATTCATCTTGTCTTTGAAAATAGTAATTGGTTGACCATTTGGCCTACTATTAATGAGCACATAGTTTTGTACGGGAATTATCGTTATAACTTCACCCCATGAAAATGCAGAAATGTTTGTCGTACATTGGAGATACCCCCTTTTGTAATATTTAGGGTTATTAAACCCCGTCTTCTTCAGAGCATCTTTGATGTCTTCAATTGTTACTCCATCTATAATGTACTTCTTAAAAGTATGATTTTGGATTAGCCTTCTCACTATGAAATATAATAGGCCTAAGCTTATTATTATAAATCCTGTCGAAGCTAGCTTTAGATCGGGGACGTCATTTCTTATACCTGAATATAGAGCAGCAAAGCTGACATAAAACATACCTAAAGGAAATATGATGAAAAAGTAGTGCTTGTAAAAGTCTGAAAATCTTATAGGCCATCTCTTCTTTATCTTAATCCTCTCTAAGTCTTTCTTCTTCATTTTACTTTGCAGGTAACGTCTTGTATAAAAGGCGAACGAGGCGCAGCCGAAGTGTGGCTTATATACCTTGTTGCACTAAACCTTCGGTAAAGGGTTTTAAAAAGCAGTGGATAAGCGTTACCTTTTGATTCAAATCTAACTCTTACATAAAGATGA
>NZ_JADPMP010000017.1 GCF_015686655.1 Pontibacter sp. FD36
CTTATTGCGCTCGAAGAAGTTGGGTTCGTGTTTACTGGTACCACGCTGATGGTAGAACCGTGTACGTTTGACCAGAAGTCACGTGTGATCTTGCCAGTACCACCAGTACCAGTTGTAGTTCCAGTTGATGGTGAAGTTGATGCAGATGGAGTCTGCTCAGCAGGTGCAGTTGCTACCGGCGCATCTTGTGTTGGCTGCGACGGAGAAGTAGCCGGAGCTGATCCGTTAGGGCCAAGTGCGATACCATTGCGGCTCAGCTTTGACAACCAGGCGCTGTATTCATTCTGCTCGTGCTGCTTTGTGATGTTACCACCAACGTATGGGTTGTTCTCGTTTTTAACCAGACCATCAGGGAAGTAGTTCTTATCGAAAAGGTTGCCCTGGCTCATAACGCCGGTAACATTGTTACGCATTACGGCATTGAAGGTAGCACCCTTCTTGTAGTAGTCGTAGCCATATAGGCCTACGTTGTGTGTGTTCATGCGGGTGCCATCGTCAAACAAACCAGAGTTTACTCCACGGTTGTTGTATACCTCGATGTTGTTACCACCAGCAATGGCGTAGTTATAGTTACCAACGTTTACCGTCTGGTTATCAAATACCTTCACGTGAGCTGTGGCTACTGAAGCCGGATCGCCCATGCCATCCTGGTACCAGGAGTCAGCAATGATACCACCACCTGAGAATTTAGTTTCTGAAGCAGGGATTGGGTAAGCACCCTTGATGAAGTTGTTGTGGATGCGGATAGGTGAAGCAGAAGTACCACGAGCGTTAGACAAGTTGATGTTGTCTTCTACAAGCGACTTGTTTGGCTCGTTGATTATCTCGTTCCAGGCAATCTCAGCGTGTGGCAGGTTACCGCGGTAGTTAAACTGCGCAAACTGCGAGTGCTCAGCACCTCCGTGAACGCGACCGTCGATGTTCTTGGCTTTGTTGTAGCGGATTTTTACAGTTTCGTTTGTAGAACCATTGCCCTCGTAACGTGTACCCACATAGATACCAGCTGTACCTTCCAGGTAGCAGTTCTCTACTACAATGTTCTTAAAGTTGTTAACTGTTAAGAAGCGGCGTGGCTTCTTGTAATCACGCCAAGGGGTAGGAGTTAAGCCGTAACCTTTGGTGTGTCTGACAGTAATATTAGCGGCATGGCCCCAGCTTTTGATCAGGTAACCAGCACCTCTGATGTTAGAATTGACAATGACAACAGGTTCAGAAGTACGCACGTCTACAGCAGCTACCTCAGAGTCTTTTGACTCCCAGTTACCTGTGTAAGTACCTCCTTTTGTGATTACTAATGGCCCGCTGTAAGTCTGGGCGTTTACGAAGCCTGTCGAGAGTAGAAAGGCTACGAGTGTGAGCATGAAAGCAGACAGAGTTGTCCCCGTCCACTTAGTCACCTTAGTGGAAATTGTATTCATCTTTTTGGCTAAAAGTTGAAAAATTAAAAAATGTACTCCTTATAAGGCCCCAAGTAAACTACCGTTTTCTATAAATGTAGCAGGTAATCTGCCTGGTGCTTTTTATGAAAATATTGAGCTAGGCTAATCCTTGTCCTTATCTTCATATATAAGTTGTTGCAAATATAAGTATGAATTTTTTAGAAAAACCAGTCTTTTATGATAAATTCTTACTTAAATCATAGACACTTTGTATATTTCAATTTATAAAAGATGTAAAATGTGCGTTTTAAGCCTGTTTTGAAGGTTCTGTTGCTGAGAGCATGATTGAAAAAAGTTACAAAAATTTTAAAAGTCCAAACTTTTTAATATGATTTTATATGTAAATCATATAATTATAATTATAATTATTAATCTAAAATATAAGATACAAGATCGGTTTTGGACCACAAATTCAGTGAAAATGTGTAATATATAAAATATAATATATTTAATAATGCTGGTTTTGCTGTTATGTTTTTTATAGATGTTATAACTTTGGATTGGTAGCCTGAGGATAAAAATCGGAGTCGTAAATCAGAGGAGGCAGTGCAAACGTCAGGTGGGGGACTTATCGCTAAGCCAGGTTAGTAAGTCGGTTACTGAAAACTAACGGACTTATCCGATTCTGAGGTAGGCGTTGTTATACGAGGACCAAGGAAGATATCATTCCTCTCTAGCTTAGATTTCCAGAGCTGATACTCTGCGCGCTCGCTTTCTTTTGTTATTTCACCTTCAATGAAGGTATTGTTACGCTCTTGGACTGTCCCATCCGGAAAATAATGGTTGTCGTTTTTACCGTCCTGCCCCATGATTCCGATCACATTGTCGCGGAAGGTGTTGTTGAAGGTCGAGTTCTTTTTATAAAAGTCGTACCCATAGAGCCCTTGGGTCCACATCCTGAATTTTTCGCCATTCTCGAAGCGGGCGGCGTTAACGGCACGGTTGCCATAGATCTCTATGTTATTGCCGCCGGCGATAGCGTAGTTATAGTTGCCGAGGTTTACCGTCTGGTTGTCGTGTATTTTTACATAGGCGGTAGCTACCTCCTTGGGATCGCCCATGCTATCTTCGTACCAGGAGTCAGCAATGATGCCACCACCTGAGTAGTCTTTGCTGTCAGCTGGGTAGGGATAAGCTCCCTGGATGTAGTTGTTATGGATGCGGATAGGTGAAGCCGGCGTGCCTCGTGAATTCGAAAGATTGATGTTGTCTTCCACAAGCGACTTGTTTGGCTCGTTGATTACTTCGTTCCAGGCGATCTCGGCATACTGTATTGAGTTGCGGAAATTGAATTGTACAAATTGTGACCGGTACCAGCCGTCATAAATACGTCCATCAATGTTCCTGGCTTTGTTATAGCGGATCTTGATGGTATTGTTTGGACTGCTGTCACCCTTGTAGGTGTCACCTATGTAGATGCCGGCTGTATTCTCCATGTAGCAGTTCTCTACCACCACATGTTTGAAGTCATTGACGATCAGAAAACGCCGTGGCTTCTCATATATAATCCATGGGGTAGGGGTGAGCCCATAGCCTTTGGTATGTCTAACAGTAATATTGGCCGCGTGCCCCCAGCTTTTAATCAGGTAGCCGGCCCCTCTTATACTTGAATTCTCAATGATGACTGGCTCGGATGTCCTGATTTCTACAGCAGCCACCTCAGAATTTCTTGATTCCCAATTGCCGGAGTAGGTGCCTCCTTTACTAATCACGATCGGGTTTTCATAGCCAACCGTTGTGGCTTTAGCGCTCCTTTTGGCTCCGGGAAGGTGCCCCTGGGTGTAATAATAAGTAAAAAGCATTGCCACTACCAACAGGGGAATAGCAATGCTCAGTATTTTAATGTATGGCGAATCTAGCTTCAAATCAATTGTTTAGTAAACCATGTGGTGCTACTTTAAAAAATAACCAAAGAGTCTGCGCGTGTAGCCGTTCGCCAGGTGAAATGGGATGTAAGGCGTAGGGCAGTTCTTGAGTGTGAACCTGGTAAAGTCACGCAGGTTGCCGCCACCCTTCAAGTCAAACAAGTGCTTGTAGTAATTTTTAAAGCTCTTTTCGCTTCTGATCTGTCGCTCCCCGCTTTCTTCCGGATACGTGAGCAGCCTTGCATCATAATTCACATACAGCTCAAATCCGGCTCTTCTGGCAGTATGGGTATAGTCGTAATCGGCTATATAATGCGGGAAGCGGTCTTGGTCGAAGAGCCCTATCTTCTCAAATACTGCCCGAGGTATAAGCAGGCCTCTACCTGGCAGGTGCGTTACAGGGTGCAGGCCTTTCTGCTCTTCCGCTGATAGCGTTGGGAGTACTTCGTCGATGGTGTTCAGCAGCCAGTTAAGCCGTTCCCCTCCAAAAATGGGCTGTTTTGTATTGGCGTCCAGTTCGAGTGCCCCCAGCAGCGCAGTAGGTTTCTGCTCGTGCCAGTAATACATCTTTTCCAGCAGACGATCATCCGTAATCACATCATTGTTCATGGTCATGATGAGTTGAGCATCTTGCTTCAGCGCATGCCGGATGCCCATGTTCACGCCAGCCGTCCAGAACAGGTTGCCACTGCCTTTGAGTACTTCCACTTCCGGAAACTCTTCCCGAAGCATATCTTCAGTACCGTCTGTTGAGCCATCGTCTACAATTATGACTTTAAAACGCTGGTCGGTTTGTTTTTTTAAAGACTGAAGACAGTCCCTGGTGTATTCTTTTCTGTTAAAAACAGGTATAACAATGCTTATCATATTATTCAGGTATAAAGCTTAGGTATGGGTACGGCTGCTGTTGCCAAATTTGCAACGAAACCATGCAGACAGTACCGTCTACGAAAATATCAGCTTATGGAATAGTATTTTTTTTACAAATTAAAGCTCAGCAGGCTCTTTAGCTTGGAGCTTACCTTGCCCTTGATCAAGTGGTTAAAGTTCTTGGTGTCTGACTCGATATCACGCACAACAAAACGAGGGTGGCGCAGCGGGAATGAGATTTCATTCTCTTTGATCTGTGCCTTGTTATCATGCGTGTTAAACGTGTGCGTGGCATCTTCACCGAATCCGATGTTGCGGACCAGGTTGACTTCTGGCACAATACAGAGTCCTGAGTTACTGTACACGGTAAACTCCCACTGATAATCCCAGATGTCTCCGTTCGGAATGCTGGCAAATGCCTCCTCGAGTTTGCTCAGGCGGTATGTCTCTTCAAACTTATTCAGGAAAAGCCCTTTCAGATAGCCTTTTTCTTTGAGCTCCGGGTAGGCTTTCAGGTTAAAATCGAATAGCTGCCAGGCTCTGCGCCAGGTAGCCCAGCCCCAGGCATTCACCTTGTTCGAGAAGTAATAGGAGTAGTCATTGTCCTTGCGCCAGCCATTCAGGTAGTTGTTGCCGCTGATATGCATGATGCGCGTATCATGCTTGTACTTTTCGAGAAGCTCCTGGCAGAACCAGAAAAAACTTTTAGAAGGCACACAATCATCTTCGAGAATTATGCCCGATTCTTCATGCTCGAAGAACCAGCTTATTGCCGTAGCCGGAGCTACACCACACTTCAGGTTTTTCTCCTGAAACAGCGTTTTTACTTCGCAGTCCCAGTCTACCTGTTCTACAATGCGTCGGGTTTCGGCGCACTTCTCTATATCTGTTTCCACATCAGGTCTCGGGCCGTCAGCGGCTACATACAGTCGCGAGGGCTTTACCTGTCGGATACGGTCGAATACTTGTTGTGTGGTATGAGCTCTATTGAATATGATTAGCAACACAGGGGTGTGCAAAGGGGTATTGGGAATAGAATTACTCATAATATTAAGGTATAACAATATGTTTGGAATTGTATACTGAAATCGCTGTCAGAAGTTGTTACGCTCAGGCAGCGGTTAACTTGCGGTACTGTCCAATTGCTTTTGCCTTCCAGCGGGAGCCGAAGTCGCGCAGGTAGGTCGTTCGCTCAACGCCATCTTCTTCCATGTACACAATCGTCCAGCCAAGTATGGCATAGTAGAATACGGGCAGCACGTAAGAGAAACCATACACGAAACCTGTACTGATAAAAGCTACCAGGATGATCTGGTGCACGGTCATCGCTTTGGAACGCAAGCCTTTTGCAATGGCGTAGATGGGCATGATCGAGTAGATTGCCAATCCTACAAAACCTGTGTAGAAAAGCACATCGACATAAAAGCTATGGAAGTGATGTCCCTGGCCATCGTCAAACACGGGTTCGTTGGTGTCGTCACGCCAGAACTGGATGGGCAGCTCAAAACCCTCGAAGCGCATACCTATCAGCCAGTTATCCTGGATAAAGGGCAGGTATGACATCCATTGTATATAACGCCAGCCACCTGTGCCCTGCGAGTCGAAATTTTCGATGTCAGAGAAGCTCTCCTCTATTTTGGTAATGATCTCGGGGTTGGTGGAGAATAAAAAGGCGCTGCTCGCTATACCTGCTATGAGCATCACAATGCCGATGGGCATGAACTTGGCGACGAAGTTGATGGAAAGACCTGACTTGAATCGGATAAGCAGGTAGTAAACAATCAGAATGATAGCTGTCGAGATCCAGACGGTACGGTGCTGGAAGAACACGATAGACACCAGGATAAAGAAAGCCATGAATAAGCTGAAAAGCTTGCCCTCGAAAATGTACTTGCTTAGGAAATACATAAAGGGAATCACTAGCATGTAAACCGAGGAGGCGTATACCCCGCGCTCATGCGAGGTAAAGGCGCCGAGGCTCAGTTTATCGGGGTGCACTACAATCACACTGAGCCAGAAACCACCCAGGATGAACCAAACCAGGTGTGAGAACTTGAGGTAAAAATTGCCTTTGTAGAAGGTATAGACAAAGAAAATAAAGTAAAACAGGAATAGCTTCTGGAACACGTGCGGGTATACCATGGGCGTGCCATAGAAGTAATACGACTCAAACACCATCGCGAACACATACAGCGTGGTAAGTCCAAAGGCTACCCGCATTACAGGCGACATGCGCATGAAGTACACGGCGCTGTAGCCAAACGATAAGGCCGCCATACCTTTCATCAGCATGTTCAGCATGTTTCCCTGCGCCTCCAGGTTGTTCGGAAAGGCCAGCTCCGTGAACATGTTGTCCATGAGCAGGATCAGGGCGATGGGTATAATAAAGAGAAAGCTGTAGTTAATTTTCATTGTAGCGGGCAATCCAACATCTACTGCAGCTATTTGGCAGTGTGTATGGTGTTACGGTGTAAAGCGTCTTCAGGTTCGTACTGTGAGTTGTCAGGCTGAATGGGTCTGCCCACTATGTCGCTGTAGTAAGCCAGGTGCTTGTCTATGATCACGTCCTCAGAAAAACTGGCACGGGCAAAGTCACGGCCTTTCTCGGTCATTTCCGCAGCCAGTTGCTCATCTTCCAGCAGCCGCAGTAGCGCAGCAGCTATGTCGTCGGGCGACTCCACATTGCAGAGCAAGCCAGCCTTGCCGTGGTCAAGCAGATCAGGTATAAAACCACTTTTACTGCCGCCTACTACAGGCGTGCCCCCCACCATGGCCTCCAGAGGCACCATGCCAAACGACTCCTCACGGGCGGGGTGAAGCAGCACACGCGCATGCACTATTTGCTGATATACCTTGTCGAAAGGCAGCGGGCCTAAAAAGCGCACGCCTTCCGTCAGACCATTGGCTTGGGCATACTGCTGCGCAAGGCCACCTTCCTCCATGTCTACTCCTATTAAATGATAGGCCAGTTCGGGATGTCTGGCCCGTACCTGAGCAAAGGCATGGAGGGCATTCTGCACATTTTTGCGGTGTGTAAAACCCTGCACAGCCGTGGTGATGTAGTTACCCTTGATCAACGGCTTAGGTATACTCTCCTCCAGTTCGCTTGTGTAGAAATTGTCGATGATACGCGTCTTTTTCTGTGTGCGCCTTGCCAATTGGTTATAGGTATAGGATGAGTTGGCAATAAGATGCTTCGCCTTTGAGACTACAATGGAGTTGATTAACCAGCGCACCACCCGGAACATATCCGGTATGTTAAGCAGAATCTGGAAAGCAACGTCGTGAAAACTGACGGCAGTTGGCTTCCCTGTTTTTAAGGCTGCCCAGGCATATTCATAGCTCCAGAATGCACTGATAAAATCTGCCGGATGAGCTACCATCATCTTACGAAGATCCTCAACCTCAAAAAGAAAGAGGCGACGGCCAGGCTGTGGTTTCTGGCGGCTAATGCAAACCTTGAGGTTGCCGCTCTCCAGCACCATTGGCTCCGCAATCTCGGTTGAGTTGGTATAGGCAATTACTTTGAAGCCTCTTTTCAGCAATGCATTGATGAAATGCGAGGTTAGAGGAAACGCATTGGTCTGAGGTAAGTTTTTATCTTTAAGATCCCAGTTAAGTATTTGTAAATTAACGGGTCCGGCTACTCCTATAGTCATTTGGTTTTATCCTAAGGTTATTTAGTATGCATTAGGTCAGACAAGGCTGGCTAACCGTCGACACATCTTTCATTTATACCTTGTTTATACATGCTCAGTTTCTTTTACCAAACTCTTTCTATATCGCATCAGCATTCTTCCATAGTAGGAGGTTGGATTGTCCTGTACGCCCAGCTTGGAAAAGATCATATGCAGCTGCTCCTTGAGTGCACTGTGCGGGAAGAGCAGTATCATTGCAAGAAATACAAAGGCACCCGTGATCATCTGTGCTAGCAGGATCACCAGGTGCGGCAGTTCCATGCCACGCAGCAAGGTGCTCACCAGGTATACAACTACAGCCACGACAGCACCATTCAGTAAGCCTGGCAGGTATACCCGCAGCTGCTTCCAGTATGAGAGGTACAGTATTTTCTTCATCAGGGTCTGGTACATACCGATCCGGATGAGCTCACTGATCAGCAGCGCAAAGCCGAAGCCTACCAGGCCATAGTCTTTCAGTAGAAAGAATAAGCCACTGATCACAATGATCAGGGTTATCGTGATCACAATCTTCCAGTTAAGCACAGCCTTGGCATCGCACACGATGCCGGCAAACATGGTGATGAAGCTAAGCGGAATAGCCAGACTCAGCACCTGCAGCACAGGGATAGCTTCGATCCACTGGTCGCCCAGCACCACGTACACGATCTCGGGTGCCGCAATCATTATACCCAGGCAAACTGGTATGATCAGGGTCGCCAGCAGGGTGGTGCTGGAGAGGTAAACCTTGGCCAGTTTGTCGGTTTCGGATTGCAGCTTGCTGAACGAAGGAAAGACAACACGCGATACGGTGCGTGTCAGGTTGTACATGGGCAGGTTGACGAGCATAAAGGCCCGGTTGTAGATACCCAGTCGGTAGGCACCAAATACACGGCCTATCAGAAGTGTGGCCAGTTCAGTGTAGATAAACTCAAAAAAACTGATGACAGACATTTTGCTGCCGTAGGCGAGCAGGGCTCTGTAAGCTTCCCACCGCACGACCGGCAGTACATTGTGACGTGCCATGGCGTACGCTCCCAGTGCCACCAGTGCCTGCTGTACCAGCGAGGCATACACAAGGCTCCATACCCCAAAATCCAGCCAGGCCAGCAGGATACCCACTCCCAGGTATGACACCACATAAGAACCCGTTTCTACAATGCTTAGTGCTTTGAACCGCATGTTGCGCTGCAGCAAGCTGGTCGCTGTGGCCGACACACCCCCGACAACAAATGCCAGCGCCATGACACGCACAATAGGCACCACTTCCGGCATGTCGAAGATCAGGGTGGCATAAGGCGCCAGCGCCCAGGCCAGCACTGTAAATACAGCACCTAGCAGGGCGGAGGAGGTGAACGCTGCCCGGATATTCTCAGAGGTTAGTTTTTCTTTCTGGATGATGGCCTGGTTTAGGCCCAGATTGGCAAAATAGTAGCCGAAGCGCAGAATAACAGCTGAAAGGGCGACCAGACCAAAGGCTTCAGGAGCGAGTAAGCGAGCCATAGCCGAGGTATAGCCAATCTGCATCACGGCATTGGCAATGGTGCCAGCCGAGCTCCACTTCAAACCACTAACCGCCTTCGAAGCTAAATTTTTACTCATGTATAGATTCAGGTAATCGTGTCCTTCTCAAAAAAGGTGCTGCAGGAATCTGCATCCCACAGCACCTTTAAGATCAAGCGCACATGTATGTATTGCTTAGGCGCTATACGTAATAGTAGCTGCCTTTTTTCTTGTATCCGTACTCGTAGGTGTTGTTGTAGTCCAGGTCATTGATCACCATGTAGATGTTCTTCAGCTTTCGGGCTGCGTACAGCTCGTTCACCTGTGTGAGCATGTCCTTGCTGGTGTACTTGTGCTTCACTACATACAGGTTTACGTCCATGTGCTTCATCAGGATAAAGTACTCGGCCACAAATCCGATTGGCGGTGTATCGATCACCACATATTCGTACTGTTCCTTCAGCTTGGCGATCAGCTCGGCCATACGCTTGTGCTCCAGCAGCTTGATGGCATTGTCAGGTATAGGACCGCAGGAAATAATATCCAGGTTCTCGATATCGGTTTTCTGAATCACTTCCTCCAGTGGCAGTCCCTGGCTCAGGTATGAGGACAGACCAGCTGCGTTATGCGTGTTGAAGTACTTGCCAAAAGTAGGCTTGCGCATATCCGACTCGATCAGGATGGTGCGTTTGCCTGCCATGGCCATCTCACTGCTCAGGTTGACAGAGGTAAAAGTCTTGCCCTCGCCTGACACCGATGAAGTCACGCCTACAATTTTGAAGTCGGTTTCGGACATCAGGTACTGCAGGTTGATACGGATGGACCTGAATGACTCGGCAATGGCAGAGCGCGGATTGTTTTTCACGGCTAGCTTGTCAGCTTTGGTGCCATGCGCGATCACGCCCAGGAACGGAATGTTGGTCACATTGTTCAGGTCATTCTTACCCTGTATAGTATTGTCTACATTGTCGAGCAGCACGATAAGGGCGGCAGGGATAATCAGGCCCAGTATGAAAGCCAGCATAAAGATCATCTTCGGCTTCACGTTCACCGGCCCGGCTCCCCACATTGCAGCCTTGTCGACTACTTTTTTGTCAGTGGTATTCGTAGCCAATGCAATAGCCGCTTCGGCGCGTTTTTCGAGCAGGAAGTCGTACTTCTTGTTCACAAAGTCAGCCTGGCTCTGCAGTTCCATCAGGCGTCGCTCGTTTTCCGGCACCTTTGCAATGCTGGACTCCAACTGATTGATGCGCTTGTCTACGTTCGCAATGGAGATGTCTGTTGAGCGCACCAGGTTGCGGATGTTCGCAATGATGGCATTGCGTGTGCTTTTGATCTCACTTTCGATCACCCGGATGCGTGGGTTTTCGGCAGTGGCACTCACACTGTAGGAGGCCTTCTGCTGGTTCAGTCGCGATAGCTCGTTGAACAGGTTGGCCAGGTTAGGGTTCTGTATACCTGCCACAGCCGGCGACACAGCCTGCGTAAAGCTTTCGTCGTCTTCTATCTGGTCAAGCACAGTCACGTAGTACTGCTTCTCGGTCGTCAGCTTGGACCTTTCCATCTCCAGCTGCGCCATTTTTTCATAGCTGATGTTCGACTGCATGTCGATGTTGGCAATGCGGTTGGTAGAGCGGAAAGTAGAAAGAGCCTGCTTGCTCTGACGCAGCGAGTCTGTCAGGGTCGCAATCTGGCTATCAATGAATTCCAGTGTTTTCTGGCCATTCATGTTTTTCTCGTCCAGGTCACGCTTCACGTAAGTTTCCATCAGCGTGTTGAGGAAAAGCAACTCCTTCTGTGGAATAGCACCCTTGGTGCTCAGTTCCAGTACACGTGCCTCACGCTCAATTGGCTTGACATGCAATGTGCTGGCATACTGGGCCACCTGGCTTTCCATGCTATTGAGCACGAAATAGTGCTTCTTGGCGTCAATCTTGTCCTCAGGATTGGCTCGCTCAATTGTAAAGCTCAGGTACTTGTCTTTATAGGGCTTGCCAAACTCCAGCACTTTGGTATAATCCACCTCAGTAATGATCTGCTCAACGGTATGCTTTCTGAAATCATACAGAGGAGGAGTTTCAGCCTTTACAGTCAGTTCGTACTCTTTGTCGTTCAGCACACGCACCTCCAGCGGAATATCCACTAATTGGAGTGAACTGGTGTCAAGGCGTACCACAAATGGAGCGTTTTCGTACTGCTCCTCTTTGATAAGGTCTATCCCCGTGTTGAGCCAGTGGTCAGGCACTTTATAGTACGACACCGAGAAATCAAGCTGCTTAAGGGTACTGCGAATCATGTCGGCTGAGGTCAGAATGCCGACTTCATCTTCCACTTTGATCCCTTTATTCTGTACATCCAGTAGATTCAGCAGCTCCTGCGCTTTTTTAGAACCGGTATGCTGATCTCCCAGCAGGAGTGTTGATTTAAAAGCATAAATGCGGGTAGAGCTTTTAACATAGACATAAGCCCCTGCCAGCGCTACCAGTACAAAAGCCAGAAACAGATACCATCTGGTTCGGAACTTGAAAAGCCAGCTTCGCAGATCTATTTCGTGCTCTTTATTTTTTCGTTTCATGGAGGATTCTTACTTAAAATAATTCAGGATAACTGCCGCCGTAGAAATAACCCCCAATGCAATGGTGACCACGTTAAGCGACACCAGGTTGTCGCGTTTAACCTGCGCCACGGACGGCTCTACATACAGCACATCATTGGGCTGCATAAAGTAGTATCTAGATTGTACGATATTCGGGTCTTTAAGGTCGATAAGTACTACTTCAGATCCACCAGGGGTCTGGCGCACCAGCTTCACGTTCTCGCGGGCAGCACCGCGTGTCAGGTCACCCGCCATGCCGAGCGCGTCGAAGAGGGTCGCCCGCTCGTTGTACACAAAGTACTGGCCCGGACGGTTTACCTCACCCAGCACACTTACTCTGAAGTTGATCAGCTTCACTACTACAGTCGCATTGGTGATGTAGCGGTCTACGTTGCGCTGAATCAGTTCCTGGGTTTGCTGCAGGGTAAGTCCTGACACCTTCACTTTGCCCACATTAGGAAGATTCACGTTGCCCTCGTCGTCCACGGAGTAGCCACTCAGGAACATGGTACCCGGATCAGCAAAACCGAAGGCGCTTGAGGGGGGCACGATGTTGTATATATTGGATATTTCAGGTTCTAAACTCTGCACCTTAATAGAAAGCACATCGGCAGGCTGCAGCTGGTAAGGCTTATAGCTGGTTTGCATAGAGGTTGCCGCTGTTTCTTTCAGGTTCTCATTTTGCATGTATACGAGCTCCTTTTTGCTCAGGCACGAAGAGGCGCTTATCAGTAGGAGTAGAAAGTATACGACTCGTCTCATTTGTTTTGGTTAGGGTGTTGTATATGGTGAAGATTGTATAGAGGCTGTTCATTTACAGCACTCTAGGGCTACATACTGTTTAAGGATGGCAGCATGCATACCCAAAAAATTGTATCAGCCATATATACTATAGGAGCCGCAAAAAGATTCTGATTTTAGAAAATATTATGTGGTTTTAATGTATTGATTACTTGTTTTTTATTTTAAGTAGCTGATATTTAATATTTTGTGTAATGTAAAAAGTTTGTAAATTAAAATTTGAGAAAAGCGGTAGTGAAATTAGGGCGTTAAATTAATATAACTATATTATAAGTAAAGTGCAATTAATGTATGGAAAGGGGTGAATTAGAGAGATTAAATGAACAGGGAGGTGAGGTAGTAGGTAACCGGTGTTACTTGTAGATAGGGGGAGTGCAAAACAAAACCACCTTTCCTATACACAAGGTACAGAAAAGGTGGTTTCGATACATATATAAAGGGTATACAGTATACTTAGCTATTCAATCCATTTAGTACGGCGATGTCTGGCGCGGGGCTCAGGTATCTGGCGATGTTTCAGTTTGTCAGACGTTTTGCGTATCAGCTGCTGCGAAAATCCTTCAGCATGCTCAATTATTCCACCTTTCAGCTTCCAGCCTTGCGGAAATAATACGGCAACCTCTGTTGCCAGTGTTTCGAGGTTAGGGGCTACTACTATATTGTATTCCATCTTGTGAGTAAATAAACAAACTATAGAACTAATATAGCGGATTATAACATAGGTTGTATGCGGGTGGCTACGGAAATTTAGTGAATGGGGTTACATTCAAAATAAAATTTAGCTGATTATTAAAATGATTCAAAATAAACATAGTGTTTCGACTCTTTTTGCTGGATTAGTTCTATTTAGCTCCTCCTGTGACGAAGCGTATCCTGAAAGCGGTGAGTTCATCCTCACTTGATTCGAGCGAAAACTGAAAGCCGTGGCTTAATAAAATCTCCCGGATCATGGTCAGGCCGATGCCCTGCCCGGTTTCTTTTGTGCTGAAGAAAGGCGTGAACAACATGGGGCGGACATGCTCCGGTATACCTTCGCCATCGTCTGTGATGGTCAGGCAAAGCGGTTCCTGCTGCAGCTCTACCCAAATTTTTCCTTCTGACTTCACGGCTTCCATGGCGTTTTTGAGGATGTTGAGTAGAGCCTGTTCTATTTGCTGCTCGTCCATTGGTATGCAGAGGGGGGCAGCGGGAAGCTGTAGAAACAGAGTAATCTGGCGTTGTTCCAGCTGTGGGAGCATCAGTCGTTCAAGCCGCTTCAGCAGTGCCTGTACCTGCACCGGCTTTTTGGAAGGGGCGGGCAGGCGAACCACATCGGCAAAATTAGCCATAAACCTGCTCAGGTTGGCATTACGGTCGATCGCTACCTGCAGGGCATAGGTAAAATCTTCGCGATGCTCCTCATCGATCTGTGGGGTATAATACTGCACAGAATCCAGGATCGAGTTGATGGCCCCAGTCGAGTTGTTCACCTCGTGCGACATCATCCGAATCACTTTTTCATACGCCTGCCGCTCATTTTTGATGATGGCCTCTGTGAGTTCCTCCATCATGATAAAGGCGCGCTGAAAACCTCGGTCGATGAAGTGGGCCCGGTGTGCTCTGAACGTCCGAATGCCATTGAGGCGGAAGGTATAGGGTTGTCCGGCTTGTACCTGCTTCAGCTCACGTGACCAGGTATTGGGCAGTTCTTCCAGTGGGCTGCCCTGCAATGTGTGGCCAGAGAGACTCAGGTAACGCTCGGCGGCGGGGTTGATGCTTTCGATGCGGTCATCAAAGTCGAGGAGGATGATGCCGGCAGGAGAGGCTCGGATAATCTTTTCGAGCAGAAAGCTTTTTTCAGCCTGCGCCACCCGTTCCTGCCGTAGCTGCTCGATCATGCGGTTGTACACGTCTACCAATTCATCCAACTCCGGCTGTCCTACCCGCACAAACTTTGTAGAGAAGTCCTTGTCGCGGATGGACTCTATACCTGCCCGGATCAGGTTGAGCGGTTTAAAGAAGGCAAAGTACAGGTTCACCGTTATTACAACAGAGATCAACACCAGCACCTCCATGCCTATAAACAGCAGCTTATTCTCCTGCAGTAGGAAGTAAGCCATAGAAGCTAGCAGGCCATGTACTGCAACTGCAAAAAGGATGAACTTAGTCCTGAGATTCATAGGGGATGCCAAACTTTTCGAGGCGACGGTATAGTGCGGCCCTGCTAAGACCCAGCGCACGGGCTACTTTGCTAACGTTATTGCGGTAGTAGGCCATGGACTTACGGATCATGGAGGCTTCCATCTCGTCCAGCGTCATGGTACCCACGGCGGGCAGGGTTTTATCGCCAGCCTTTACAGGCCCCTGTTGCGACTGCGCCTGGAAGTCCTCGGCACGCAATGTATCGTCTTCGGCCACCAGCACGGTGCGCTCCACCAGGTTCTTCAGCTCGCGTATGTTGCCAGGGAAGGTGAGCTCCTTCAGCCACTGCAGGGCTCGGGGGCTAACCTCCAGCTCAGGCCGATGGTAAGTCTGCTTCATGTTCTCCACAAAGAACTGCACAAGTAGCGGAATGTCATCCGGTCGCTCACGCAAGGCAGGTATACGCACCTTGATCAGGTTGATGCGGTAGAAGAGGTCTTCGCGGAATTTGCCTTCCTCCACCATCTGCTCCAGATTGCGGTTGGTGGCGCACACCACCCGGATGTCGAGTTTGCGGGAGCGACTGTCACCAAGCACTTCGTAGGTGCGGTCCTGGAGCACGCGCAGCAGTTTTACCTGGCTGTTCATGTCCAGTTCCCCGATCTCGTCAAGGAAGATGGTGCCCTTGTTGGCCATCTCGAAACGGCCTACCCGGTCGGCTTTGGCGTCGGTGAAGGCGCCTCGTTTGTGGCCGAACATCTCACTCTCAAAAAGGCTCGCTGAGATGCCGCCCAGGTTCACCTTCACGAATGGCTGGGACTTGCGGAGGCTGTTGCGATGCACCGCCTCCGCTATCAGTTCCTTGCCCGTACCACTCTCGCCTTCGATTAATACCGAGGCATCGGTTGGGGCGATTTGCCCAATCCGCTTCAGTATCCGTAGCAACTGCGGGTCCTGACCTACGATGTTCTTAAAATTATACTGCTGGTCGAGCTTTTTGCGACTCAGGCCTTCATCTTTGGTTGGAGCCTGCTGCGACAGGCTCAAAGCCGTGCGCACTGCCTGCACCAGGTAGTCATTGCTCCAGGGCTTGGTAATGAAATCTGCCGCACCCAGGCGCATACCTTCCACTGCCAGGCTTATGGAGCCCCAGCCTGTGATGAGAATGACCGGTACCTGTGGCAGTTGCTGCTTGAAAGTCTCCAACAGCCGAAGCCCGTCATGACCTGTCGTCTCAATGGAAAAGTTCATGTCCATGATCACGAGTTGTAGAGGATGGGCCTGCGCCACTTCAAGCGCCTCCCTCGGAGAGGCTGCTTCTTTAGTCTTGAAGCCGTGCTGCTTTAGCAAAATGCTCAAAGAGGCGCGAACGGCTATATCATCATCTATTATCAGGATCATGGAACGGGAGCTGCTAAATCAGGTATAAAGATAATTTTTTAAGGTATAAATTGCTATTATTCTTCGTGCAGGGCGATGGCCGGATGAATGGCTGCGGCTTGTCGGCTAGGGTAGAGGGCGCAACCAACCACTAGTATATAAATAACAACCACGCTTATACCCAAGGCTAAGAAATAGACTACCGATTCAACCTCAAATACCTGCAGCAGCGGAAACTGTACGGCAAAGGCCACACCCAGCAGCAAGCCAAAGGTAGCCAGCACCAGCACCTCTCCGATAAACTGCCGGTATACCTGGTTGGCCGAGGCGCCCAGCGCCCTGCGAAGCCCAATCTCACCATTGCGGCGGCTGATGTTATACCAGAGTACACCAAAGAGGCCCAGTGCCACATTTAAGATGAGAAAGCCGCAGACAAGACCCAGAGCGATCATGGGTACCATGGTGAGTTTCGATTTGTTCTGGCGCATTTTCTCCAGGGTAGCCACCTCCAGTGTCCAGTCTTTGCCTATACCTGAAACCTCACGCACCATTTTCTCCTCGAATGCAATCCCGGTACCAGGCTTTACCCGAATAAGGAGTTCACCCCAAAAAGACTTGTCACTTTGCTGGAGGTTGATCCGAGTGAAAAAGGCTGGTCGCTCGGCGGAATACTCACTGTAGCCTCGGAAGTGATCCACGACCCCAACCACTTGGTAGTTCACCGAGTCGTTTTGGGGTATTAATTTGCCTAGCGGCTCTTCTTCGCCGAACAGCTGCCTTTGCATTTCGCGGTTAATTACGATGGGCTGGTGGTGGGCGGCATTGTCCTCCGGGCCAAACCAGCGACCCTGGCTAGGCTGTACCTGCAGCACATCGGCATAGTCGTCGTCTACTTGGTAGTGGTCTGCCTGCGTGCTTCGCTTGTTGTCATACGACAGATTATCCGTCATCTGGCTGAAGGCAAAGGGGGCATTGCTGTTTGTGAGAGCGGCATACTCGACCTCAGGGTAGGCGCGAACCTGCTGTACTGCCTGCTCCAGGTTCTGGTGGTTGAGGGCAGCGGAGTCGGCACTGGGGCGCATGGTGAGCAACCATACATTGTCATACTCAAATCCCAAGGGCTTGGTATAGTTGCGTACATTGTACACGATCAGGCTCACCACGCCGAAGAGCACCAGGAAGCAAAAGAAGATTTCCGTCATGAGCAGGAAATTGCTCTTTTTGCGGTTCCAGATCAGTTTAAATAAATGGCGTATCATTTTGTACCTCCTTTCAGCGCCTCTACGGCATTTAAGCGTGACATTTTATAGGCCGGATACACTCCGGAAATTAGCCCGAAAACCAGGCAGAGCAACAGACCGAAGGCAAACACACGGATGTTGAGCCCGAGGTTGGCATACACGATGACGCCGCTGTCGTTGATCAGCCAGAGCACTCCCGCCGACAGCGCAAAGCCCAGCAAGCCTCCAAGCAGTGTCAGGAAAACGTTTTCGATGATAAACTGCCCGATAATAGTGGAAGAGGTGGCACCGAAGGCCTTACGCACACCAATCTCCGAAGAGCGCTCCATGATGCGGCTGATGTTGATGTTAACCAGGTTGATGGTGGGCAGCAGCATGAACAGCAGTGCAAGACCTGCCATGATAACGTACAGTATACCTAAACCGGAGTCCTTGCCGTTGCTCAGAAACGTGCGGGCAATACTTTCCAGAAACGTATCGGGGTGGGAGGAGAGCGTAGTGCCTTTTTCTGCTTGCTGGCGTTCCACCTCCTGCATGATGCCCGCATACTCCTCTTTTATTTGGGGTACGTCATCAGCTGACTTCGCCTTAATGGTGGCAAAGTAGGTACCCCGAAGACCAGGCCTGTTAAACTCCTGACTCTTCATTGTAATCGGCACCCACACATCGGCGTAGGAGTGCAGGCGCAGCGCCGGCACGTCTTCTACCACGCCTACCACCTGGTACCGCACCTGGTCCACCACGATGTACTGTCCCACTGCCTTATCTGTGCCGAAGTACTGCTTGCGGGTGTTTTCGTTGATCACGGCCACACGGTTGGCGCCGCGCACATCCTGCTCGCTAAAGCCGTTCCCTTCCAGGAAATTGAAGTCTAGGATATCCCAAAACGCACGGTCTGTGTACTTGATGTCCAGGGCAAGCTTACGGTTGTTGATGTAGCTGTTCACCTGAAAGAACATGGAGTTAATGGACACCATTTCAGGCGTTTTCATGGTGCGCACATGCTGGTCGAGAAAGCGGTAGCTGGGAGGGCCACTGCTCGAGAAACCACCTTCACGTTGCTCACGCAGGATATTCACAAAGAGAAGCTTGTCTGTTTCGCGCTCCGGCATCTGCGGACCAAAGGTATGGTCGAAGAGAGAAGAGGCCACCATGAGCACCAGCAACGTAAAGCTGATACCGAAGAGGCTGATGAAGGTAAAAAACTTGCGTCGCAAGAGCACCTTCCAGGCTATTTTGATGTAATTCTTCAGCATGGCTATACCTTTTGATAGTCGTAGGCAGTGGTTTTAGCGTCTGATACCTGCTGGCCGTCGAAGAAGCGGATGAGGCGCTCTGTTTTATGGGCCATGTTCTCGTCGTGCGTCACCATCACGATGGTGGTGCCGTCTTCGCGGTTGAGCGTGAGCAGGATGTTCATGATTTCCTCGCCCATTACCGAGTCGAGGTTACCAGTGGGTTCGTCAGCTAAAATGATTTCCGGCTGACCAATGAGCGCACGGGCAATGGCCACTCGCTGGCGCTGTCCACCGGAGAGCTGTGTAGGGTAGTGCTTGGTGCGGGCACTGAGGCCTACTTTTTCCAAAGCCGTGAGGGCGAGCCTTCTTGTTTCAGCTGCTGATGTGCCGCTGCGGTAGAGCAGCGGGAGTTCTACATTATCGATCACGCTCAGGTCGTTGATCAGGTGGTAACTCTGGAATACAAACCCGATCTTCTGATTGCGGATGTGTGCCAGCTCTTTGTCTCTATACCTGCTGATGGGGTTGCCATCTATCTCCACAATGCCGTTGGTCGGCTCGTCGAGCAGCCCCATGATGTTGAGTAGTGTGGATTTGCCGCAACCCGATGGACCCATCACTGACACAAATTCCCCTTTGGGTATGTGCAGGTTGACATTGTGCAGCGCTACCGTCTCAATCGTCTTGGTCTGGTAGACTTTTTCGATGTTCTTTAACGTGATCATAGTTTTATACCTTGGTTCTAATATCTGTAAATTTTTTGATGCATATATGCTTGGTTTCTCTTGTCATTTTGACCCCTGGGAGAAATCTGGAATATTTTTGAAAGCATGCAGTAACCGAGATTTCTCGTTGCACTCGAAATGACAGGTAGTGTTTTGGTTTGTAATAAGTCTATCATCTCAATGTTGTGTCTCTATTAAAATCACCTGTTGTTGCTCAAAGTCAAAGAGCGTGAGCTGCCGCAGGGTATAATGGGCTGTCCAGAAGGCACTGAGCGAGGCGATGTGGGCGCGTCGGGCCTGGTCTTTTTCGGCCAGGGCGATGTTGAGGTCGGTGATGCTGATGCGGCCGATCAGGAAAGTGTTGCGGGCGATCTCGTAACGTTCCTGTGCGATGGCATCGGCTTCGGCAGTGGTGGCAATGCGGGCTTTCAGGGTGTTGTACTGGTTCACCTGCGTGAGTACGGCCTGCTCGAAATAGGCGTCTTCCTGATCCACGGTGTACTGCACCAGCTGCTTGTTCAGCTCGGCCACTTTATAAATAGAGCGCTGACGCCCCCAGTCCATGATCGGCATGCTGAAGCCGATGCGGGCCCGTTGCTGGTTCTCGGGTCGGGTATAGATGTCAGTGAAAGAGGCGCCGCGGTTGGTGAGGCCAAAGGTGGCAAACAGGCTGGCGTTAAAACCATTGTCGCCATGAGCTTTGGCCATCAGTGCCTCGGCCTCCAATAGCCTTCTGCTGAAATTGATGCTTTCTTTGCGGTTTTTGCGGGCCTCGGCCAGAGCTATCTCCGCAAGCACGGTAGTGGCAGGTATACCTTCGGGCGTATGCAGTTCGAGTTGGTCTGTCTCTTTCATGCCGATGTAGGTTTTGAGGGCAAGTGCCGCAGTCTGCTGATCAAGGGCAGCCTGCGCCATGGCGAGCTCGGCGTTCAGCACGGCCAGGCGCAGCTGTAGCAAGTCGTTCTTGGAAAAGCGGCCGAGCTTATACTTCTCCTGCGCGATCTGGTACAGCGTGTCGTTGCTCGACTGGTTCTGACTGGCGATGCGCTGGTTCGTTTGGGCCAGCAGCAGATCGAAGTACAGTCGGGTGGCATTCACGGCTATCTTTTCGCGCTCCTCCAGAAATTCTCTTTGTGACTCCTGGTAGCGGAGCGGCTCTATCTTTTTGGCCCAGGCTAGCTGGTTGTAGGCAAACAGCGGCTGCTCCAGACCGATAATGGCCGGGTTGCCGTTGTAGCGGGTCTGCTGGCGGTCAAAGTCGTCAAAGCGCTGCATCAGCGACGTAACAAACACACGACCTCCGGTTGGACTCACCACCTGGCTCAGGCTTAGACCAAGCTCAGAGTTGTTGATCGACACCGGTTTGAAGTCGGTAGTACCGTCGGGTTGTGTTACGGGCATGATCGTGCGGCTGAAGTCGGGGAGGGTACCTGTCAGGCTAAGCTGCGGCTTGTAGTCAGACTTGAAGCTGCGCCATTGCCAGTAGCTGTTTTCGCGGCTGGTTTCGGCTTGCCGTGCCGCTGCCGACTGCTCCTGCGCCAGGGCAATCACCTCCTGCAGACGCAAGGTGCGCGTCGCAGGCTGTGCTATACCTGGCAGGCAGGGCAGCAGCGTCACAAACAGCAAACAAATTTTGTATAGGTCTTTCATCGTTTTATTTGCGTATCACAGGTTCGTATCACGACTTCTTCTTGGGAAGAGACAGAGGACTTTTCTTTTTCACATTTGTTGTCCTTTGTCACAAAGTCTTTTGTGCAATTATCAATCTTACTTCACTTTCACCTTGTCGAGGTGTTGGTAATCTAACAGGTCGGATATCACGACTTCATCACCGGCTTGCACGCCGCTTTCCAGCTCTACATAATCCATGTTGCTCACACCGATCCTTGCTTCTCTTCGGATCAGTTCGCCGTCGCGCAGCAGGTATACCTGGGGCTTATTGGCTGTTTTGAAGTAAGGGCCGTTCTTCACACGCAGCGTGTTTGGTTTGGCGACTGTGTGTACATACACATCCACGCGTAGGCTAGGGCGCAGCAGCTGGTGTGCTTTCTCTTCTAGGACCACAAAAAAGGTGACGATGCCGTTCTCGACTGTAGGTTTGATGGAAGCAACGCTGCCCTTGAGGTTGGTGTCGTTGATGCGCACTAATACGCTGCTGCCGACACTAATCTGACTGGCGAAGGCGTCTGAGATGGTGGCCTGCACCCTGTAGCTGCTCAGGTCAGCTAAACGGGCAATGATATCACCGGCATTTACATTACTGCCGATCTCGTTTTTCACCCAGGTGATAACTCCCGGCTGTTTGGCTCTTACCTCGGCCTGTTCCATTTTGCGTTGCAACTCTTCGATCGAGCGGCTTTGCATGGCCAGGGTATAGCGCAGTTCCTGCTGGTCAGCTTTGAGGAGTTGACGTTCTGTTACGATGTCGCGCTCAATCTGCTCGAGTTCCTGCTGCGCAATTCTCAGGTTGAGTTCGGCTTGTTTTACGCTTTCCTGTGTGCCACCCCCGATCTTGAGGAGGTACTGCTCATCTTCGAGCTGCGCCTGCAGGCTCTTCACCCGCATCCGTTTTATTTCAAGCTGCGAAGCCAGCGCGTTCAGCTTCTTTTCGAGGTTCAGGTTGAGCTGCACGCTTTTATGTCGACTCTGTTCCTGCTCGTCTTTCAGTTTGTCGTAGGCTAGCTGGGTATAGGCCCTGTCGAGGAGCAGGATCTGGTCGCCGGGCTGTACCTGCTCGCCTGTTGAGTGCACCACCTGCTCAATGCGTGCCTGTATGGGACTGGTGATCACCTGCTCGTGCTCCGGCACCACTGTGCCAGAAGCAGTGATCGTAGCCACCACCGGCCCCTCTTCAACTTGCGCTGTATTGAGTTCTGTTCTAGCGATGCTCGGAGTGATTAGGCTTCTAAAGCCAAAGATGGCTACTGCCAGCAGGGCAGCAGCTATACCTATTTGCCATATGCGCTTCCGCTTTTGGGCTTGTCTGGTGCTGGCTGATAATTCACGATCCATAGTCTTATTTTGTGCTTTGCTCGTGAGGGTATAGCCAATTTAGATGCCAGGTTTGTATATTATTGATAATCAGCTGTTTATGCTGTAAAGAATTGATTTATAGTAGTTTGTGCCTGTTCAATAATGAACAGTTTGTGCGGTTTTGTGAGGGAGCTTTGAGTGAGTATATTGTATATAGCACATAGTTTATTTTTATTAGCTTTAGGTATAGATTAGTTTTAGTATGCCTATTGGTTAACCGGTAATCCTAAGGAATTATGAAAATAAACTATGTGCTATACCTGTTGGCTCTGGTGTTGACAGCTTGCAGTGATAAACCAGTACAGGAACTGCCTGCTACTGCAACTGCCGATACTACGCAGTCAGCCGAAGTAGTTGTAGACCTCACGGATGAAGAAATGGAAGATTGGAGGCAAAAATGTGATGACTACTACGCTTCCCTGTATGTACACGATTCGGTGCGGGTAGCCTACCTCGATAAGTTATTAGCGGATAAGAAGAGCAGGCTCACTGCTAACAACCGCCAGTTTCTGATGCAGCTTAGACAGCAGTTCAATACTAGTAATCCTAAGCAACCCCGCCTGACTATTGAGCAGGTGCTATTCCCAGTTTTCAGAATTCCCGACCAGAAACTAGGCATCATCGGTCAGCCAATACCGGACATGGAGCGACCAATGGAATATCATGATCTTTCAGCTGAAAAAGTATTGTTGAGCAGTCGGCCCGGTTACCAAAAAGGTTACTTTGACTCAACCAGGCTAGTGCATTTCCCGGAATTGCTCGATTCTTTATACCCGACTGGCAAACCACAGATTTACCTTTACACAACTAAGACAACCCGCCAATCACGTGTACAGGACCTTGGCCATTATCAAAATGAGTGTTCTGAATATTATCACTATACCTTTGATGAACAGGCATTAGAAAGCGGGGATGAAGTGCTTTTTGCCAGCCGTTTTCCGCTCGACCTGACTTATGAAAACAATCCTGCCTTTGATAGCTGGTACAGGTCTAAGCTGATGCCAGACTGTGCCGATTGCCCCAGCAGCCATGACAAAGCCGTCTCTTTCGCCAAACTGACCGGCACTGAGAATCTCTATTTTATATATGTGGATGCTTTTCCAAATAACAGGGAGTTGCATACGCCCTTCCGCGCATTAGTAGCTAAAGGAGAGAATGGAGCGTGGCTAAAACTGTGGTACAGCGATATCGATAATTTCGGCTGTAGCTGTTTGTAGGCATGGTTTGTTAAAGAGTATTAACAAGACATTTTGCTATACCTAAATCTTGAACAGTAGTATCATTAAAGCACTTAGTTAAAATCATGAAGATACTTCTGACACTAGCACTATTATTCACAGCCATTGTAGCGAAAGCACAGAATGATAACTATCTGTCTGACTTAAGCGCTCTAAGGTCACTCTTGCAAAAAACACCTTCCTATAAAGCGCAGATTCAGGGTAGTGAACTTATATCTTACAACGAACTATATAAGTCCTTGGCGACTGACACAGCAGGTGACTTGAGTAATTACGAGCAATTTTTCAAGCTGTCACATCTTCTGTTTCTGATTCGGGACAACCATCTGGGCTTTTATCAGACTCCAGTGTTTAGCCATTTCAAGGACTCTGTCAGTATAAATAACTATATCGCCTCCGAGGAATTCCAGCTTTACCCAAAAGTTGAGCTTAATATAGATTCTCTAAAGAACGAGTTGATGCAGAAACACGCTGACTCCACTGAGGGAATCTATCACTATGGCAACTCATACATTGTGGGGCTTTTCCGGAGCAGCGAAAAGGAATATTTGGGAGTGGTAGTGGATTCTAATGTTAAGTTTTGGCAAAAGGGGCAAATCGCTGTTCGGCTCTACCAATCAGGACCGAGTACATACAAAGCTGTTTATGGTCATCCAGTTCAAAAATACTTTACTTTTCAGAATAACGAAAAGCTCCGGAACCAAACATTGCTAAACTCCCAGTTTTACGCTTATGGAGCTTACAATCAGTATAGCAAGCAGCAGTACCAAAAAGACTATGTAAACATCCCGATCAAGGAATCTAAATTTGAGCTGAAACGCGTAGCGGCTGATATGCAATACCTGATGATTAGAAGTTTTCAGATAAACGAGACTACCAGGCAGCAGTCACAGGCTTTTTATGAATCCATAAAGGATTCCCTAACGGCAGCCAATGTAATACTGGACTTAAGAAACAACGAGGGTGGAGCTCCTAAAGAGATGCTGAAGTACTTTAAACTACTTAAAAGTTATTCAAAAAAAGGTAACATCTATGTGCTTTTAAACAACGAGACGCTCAGCCAGGCAGAGATTTTTACGTTGAAGCTGATGAGACTGAAGAATACCACAACTGCAGGGCAAACTACGAAGGGTATGCTAAGCTATGGCAGTAATTACGGTAAAAGAGTAACATTGCCAAGTGGCCGATATACACTTTACATCACTGACACACAAAACAAAAGGCAGTTTCTGGCATACGAGGATTATGGGATCGAACCAGCTATCGAACTGGAACACAAGTCAGATTGGGTTGGCCAAATTATAGAACGGATAAGGGAAAAAAATCAGATAGTACCTGAAGCCAGCCTCATGAAAAGAGACTAAGTAGTCGAACGATTCGATTAGTTCCTTGCCTGAGCTTACAATACACCTTCTGGCATTTCTCCCCGTAATAACTGAAATGAAAGCATTTCTGCTATACTTTCTCTTCAGTTTATACCTGAGTCAGGCCCTGGCGCAGAATCTGGTCAAGAACCCAGGTCTTGAGCAACTGAAAGGCGGTATCGTCGGTTTCAGGGGCGTGAGCGGCACACCTGATATCGCGTCTGTAGAAAGCAAGGTGATCATGTACCCGCCCTACTTCAACGCGTATCGTTCCGAAACACCTGGTAGACAGTTGACAAACATCGCGTTCGGAGATGTTTGCCTATGTCAGTGGTTCAGCTACGGAGCCAGCGAACTGACGCAGGCAGAACTGACTCGCCCACTTCAGAAGAACAAAGAGTACCTGGTATCGCTCTATACGATCAAAGCCTCCACCATTGAGCCGCCCATCAGTGAGATTACCGTGCACTTCACCAATAGACCACAACGGTCTACCCGGCAGGTATACGGACTCAAAGAGCATCCGCTAACCGGGGCCAGCATACCTTACCTGTCTTTAAAAGCTACACCGCCGGGACCACTGGCATCGCGGCAGGTATGGACAAAAGTAAGTGCCATTTATAAAGCCAAAGGAGGGGAGCGCTTTCTGATTATCGGTAACTTTATAGGTGCTAACGCAGCGGCTCTTGAGTCCATGAACCCTGATGAGGAGCAGGAAGAGAAAGGCAGCAAGACCAAAGGCACCTACTACTGCTACGACAACATCAGTGTGGTGCTGAGGTCGGAGGCAGCGCAGGAGGCAGCACAGCCAAGCTCTGCTGCAACCGCCAGCAGAAAAAGCCAGCCTTTACCTTTTGCTATTGGTGAGACGATCACGCTCGAAGATATCAACTTCACTTCAGGAGATCATCACATACTGTCCGTGGCTTACCCCATGCTCGATTCACTGGCAGCTTTTATGAGGAAGGAACAGGAGGCGGTGGTGCACATTACAGGACATACCGATGACGTAGGTTCAAAAGAGGACAACCTGGAGCTTTCGGTGCGCAGAACAGAAGCTGTTAGGGAATACCTGACAAACAGTGGTATAGCGGAGGACAGGATCTCGACAGAAGGTTTTGGTGAAAGTAAGCCAAAGGTAGCTAACAATACCGAAGAGAATAGGGCGCTGAACAGGAGGGTGGAAATTAAGATATCTCAAAAGTAAGGTGAGAGAAGCAGGAGGGCCTATGTTGTGCAACTACGTTCAACTCTTGCAGTTTTATAGCCTCTGGCATAATTGTCTTTCTCCTGCAAACCAGCCAAACCCTGTGCGAAACTGCGCATTTCTCCGCATCTTTCCTTAATTTGCCTCTTTCACTAAGCCACATAAACTATGAGTCATAAAGAAAGACTGGCTGCCATACGCCAGCAAATGAAAGAGCAGGGGCTGAGCGCCTACATCATTCCTTCGGCTGATCCGCACATCAGCGAGTACCTGCCCGATCGTTACAAATGCATTTACTTTGCCTCGGGCTTTACCGGTTCAGCAGGCACACTAGTGATCACACAGGACTTTGCTGGCCTCTGGACCGACGCCCGCTACTTTGTGCAGGCCAAAGACCAACTGGCAGGCAGTGGCTTTGAGCTCGTGAAACTGCAGGCGCAGCATGCACCCGAGTACATCGGCTGGCTGGCTGACCGTCTGGAGCAGGGTGAAGTGGTGGCGTACGATGCCAAACTGATCTCGGTGGGACTGGCTGAGCTGCTGGAGCAGGAGTTGACACCGCTAGGTATAGAACTGGCCACGGACCGCGATTTGCTTGACGCCATTTGGGACGACCGTCCGGAATTGCCAACTGCCCCGGCCTACCTGATAGGTGAAGAGACAACCGGTCAGTCAACTACCGCAAAACTGGAAGCGCTGCGCAAAGCACTTAAAAAGCAAAGAGCCGACTACCACCTGATCTCTTCCTTGGACGATATGGCCTGGCTTTTTAACATGCGCGGTTCCGACGTGAAATGCAACCCAGTTGTACTGAGCTTTGCGCTGATCAGTCAGGATAATGCAATTCTTTTTATAGACCAGGCAAAACTGAGCGAAACAGATAAGAAACAACTGATGGCCGACGGTGTGGAGCTGCAGCCATACGAGATGGTGGAGCGCCTACTCGCCGAACTGCCTGCCAGTTCCTCCATCCTGATCGACCCGAAACGCAATTGCTATGCCCTGTACAAGCAACTGCCGGCTGAGGTGCGCGTGATCCAAACTACTAACCCTACTACCTTCTTAAAGGCCATCAAAAATGAAGTGGAGATAGAGAACACCCGCAAAACGATGGTGAAAGACGGCGTGGCCTTGACGCGCTTCTTTAAATGGCTGGAGGAAAATCTGGGCAAAGAAACCATCACGGAGCTATCTGTTGCTGACAAGGTGCTTGAATTCAGAGCAGAACAAGAGGGTTTTGTTGGAGAAAGCTTCGATACCATTGCCGGTTACAAAGCCCACGGTGCTTTGCCGCATTATAAAGCCACACCGGAGAGCGATGTAGAGCTGAAGGCCGACGGCCTGTTCCTGCTCGACTCCGGCGGACAGTATACGACGGGTACTACCGATATTACCCGCGTAGTTTCATTGGGCAACCTGACCGAAGAAGAAAAGATAGACTATACCCTGGTGTTGAAAGGGATGATTGACGGCGCCACCGCCTGCTTCCCAAGAGGCACTCGCGGTTATCAGATCGACGCCATCACGCGAAAGCCGCTCTGGGACCATGCCCGCAACTACGGACACGGAACCGGCCACGGCGTCGGCTTCTTCCTGAATGTACACGAAGGTCCGCATGTGTTCAATCCTTCCCCCACACCAGTGGATATTGAACTGGGCATGATCACTTCGGTGGAGCCGGGGCTTTACCGTCCGAACCAGTACGGCATCCGCATCGAGAACCTTGTGCTGACCATACCTGACGAGGCCAATGACTTCGGTGAATTCTATACCTTCGAGCATCTGACCTTAGCACTGATCGACACAGCTCCGGTGAAAAAAGAGCTGCTCGACGAGCGCCAGATCCAGTGGCTGAACGACTACAACCAACTGGTGGTAGACAAGCTCGGACCGCAGCTGACAGAGGAAGAACTGAACTGGCTGAAGGAAAAGGCGAAATCTATTTAACTGCTGATCATTAATAAAAGCCGGCTATACCTTCAACAAGTATAGCCGGTTTTTTCTTTTAGAGCAGAGGGTAATCCCAACTTGTCTGGCTTACAAGTTACTCTTTCCTGGAAAACGAAGTATATTTGAAAAAAACCTGTTATGAAACAAACCACCAGCACCATTTTGATGATCGAGCCGACAGGCTTTGCCTTTAACCCGGAGGCAGCCGAAACCAACAGCTTTCAACAGGAGCTGCAGGACTTCACGCCTGATCAGGTGCAGGATATCGCGCTGCTTGAGTTCAAAAATGCGGTGACGGAACTGCGTCAACTCGGTGTGGAGGTGATCACAATGCGGGACCCTGACAACGCGGGCACACCTGACTCTGTGTTTCCGAACAACTGGTTTTCTACTCACGCTGAGGGACAACTGGTAACCTACCCGATGGCATCACCCAGCAGGCGAAATGAACGGCGCCAGGAGGTCATTGAACGGATCAAGCATGCTTGCCAATGTGGGGGGCATGTGACGCTGGAGTTTTTTGAAGAACAGGAAACACCTGTATACTTGGAAGGTACGGGCAGCTTGGTACTGGACCGCGTGAACAAGATCGCTTATGCGGCGGTGTCGCCTCGTACGAGTTTAGAGGCGCTAGCACATTTCTGTGATAAACTCGGCTACGAAGCGGTTACATTTGAAGCTTATGGACCGGCAGGTGAACTGATCTACCACACCAATGTGATGATGTGTGTAGGCGATACCTATGCAGTGGTGGCCTTGGACGTGGTGAGTGCGCAGGATCGTGAAAAGCTGTACGCTAGTCTGAGCGGAAGCGGCAAAGAGATTATCGAGATTAGCAAAGAGCAAACCTACCAGCATTTTGCTGGCAACATGCTCCAAATAGAAAACCAGCAGGGCGAGCGCATTCTCGTGATGTCGAAGGCCGCTTACCTAAGCCTGACACCTGAGCAGTTGGAGCGTATACAAGCGCATAATGAGCACATCCTGTATCTGCCCATCCACATGATCGAGAAAGCAGGGGGTGGCAGCATCCGTTGCATGATCGCGGAGCTGTTTAAGAAGCGATGATTTAGAACATCAGGTATTCTTTGTTCGCTCACCTTTTATTAGTAAAAGTGGGTGATTGACCAACTATACCTGGGGATGTTGCTGTTGCAGCTTTTCAGGAAGACATGGCTCCATAATTTTTCTTTTACATCATGCCCCATCCCATTCCCCGTATACCTAGCTTTGCGGTTTCATTTATATCGGAGCCTGCATGAGCAGTATCATCTTACTTTTTCTTTGCCTGATCGTGGGGGTGCTGCTGCGCCGGGTGCCGGCTTTTCCGAGCACGTCGCCGGTGGTGCTCAACCAGTTCATCATTCATATTTCGCTTCCGGCACTGGCCCTGTATGCTATACCTGAGGTGGAACTGGATAGTACGGTTTTGCTGCCTGTGGGCGTGGCCTGGATCTGTTTTGGGGCGGCTGCGGCCTTTTTCTATACCTTGGGCCGGATCTATGGCTGGTCTAAGAAGCTGATCGGCTGCCTGATTCTTACTGCCGGACTCGGCAACACTTCTTTTGTAGGCTTCCCGATCATCGAGGCGCTGTATGGCAAACAAGGTTTGCAGACAGCTATCCTTGTCGACCTGCCCGGTACCTTTGTGGTAGTCTCGACGCTAGGGATAGCTTTGGCCGCTTATTTCTCCAAGGGGCAACCTGACTTCAAAGCTATTGGTTTGAAAATTCTCACATTTCCGCCTTTCCTGGTGTTTGTGATCGCCTTTGCCATGAATGTAGCCAACCTGCATTTCTCGGATGACCTGAAGGATGTCTTCAACCGCCTAGGCAGCACCGTGACACCGCTGGCGCTGGTAAGTGTGGGCATGCAACTGCGGATTGAGCGCAAGAGCAAGCACTGGCGCTTTCTGGCTTTGGGCCTTGCTTTTCAACTTATACTGGCACCACTGCTTATTTATGTTCTTTACGCATTGGTGCTGGGCATGCGCGGCCCGGTGGTGCAGGTGAGCATCTTGGAAGCAGGTATGGCACCCATGATCACAGCTTCTATCGTGGCCATTTCCTACGGACTCAAACCCCGGCTGGCCTCTATGATGGTAGGCTTCGGGATTCCGCTTTCCTTTATCACGCTGGCCGTCTGGTACCTGCTGGTGCAGGGGCTGTAGGTATAAGCGGTTAGCTATTCCTGAAGTTTTCTCGTTATTTTACAAGTATAAACACACGGCCGGCAGGTATAGACTACGGCCATTTCAGATTATGACACAACACACATCCGACGGCATCCGCTTAAACAAGTTCATAAGCGACGCAGGCATCTGCTCCCGTCGCGAAGCAGATAAACTGATAGAGCAGGGGAGGGTACTGGTGAATGGCAAGCCGCCCGAAGTCGGAGCCAGGATCAAAGGCAAAGACAAAATTCAGGTAGACGGCAAAACGCTGCAATGGAACCAGGTGGCACCTGTATACCTGGCGCTCAATAAACCGGCAGGTATAGAGACGACCACTGACCTCTCTCAACGCGACAACATCATTCGCTTTGTCAATTATCCCGAGCGCATCTTCCCGATCGGCCGTCTCGACAAAGACTCGGAAGGTCTGATCTTTCTGACCAATGATGGGGACATCGTGAACAAGATTCTTCGGGCCGGTAACAAGCACGAGAAAGAATATATTGTGACGGTGGACAAGCCGATCAACGAGGATTTTGTTCAGAAGATGAGCAATGGCGTTTCGATTCTCGGTGTGAACACCAAGAAATGCTTTGTTGAGCAGTTGGGACCGAATAAATTTCGCATCATCCTAACGCAAGGCATGAACCGCCAGATCCGCCGTATGACTGAGGCACTGGGCTACGAAGTGCAGACCCTACAGCGTATTCGCATCATGAACATAACCTTGGCAAAGCTCCCGCTAGGCCAGTGGCGAGAGCTCACCGAAGGCGAGATTGACATGTTGCAAAGCATGGTGGCTGATTCCGTGATGACAGAAGAAGGCTCAGTAGGCAAGAAAAAAGCGGCTGCTAATCAAACGCAAACTTCACAGCCAGCTCGCAAAAAATCTTCTTCGGGTAGTAGACCGCCACGAAAAGAAGGCGGCGCGGGCAAGAAAAGTAGTTTCGGAGCAAGCGACTCAAAAGGTGGCAGAGGCCAGCGCGGCGCTTCCAAAGGGCCGGGGGCCAAGAAGTCAGGGGGCAAGAGCAGTAAGGGCTACAGAGGGGCCAGCAGAAATGCACCTGCTGCCAAAGGTGGCGGAAAAAAAAGACGTTAGACCTCTGGCAATATTAAAAAGCCGGTGCATCAGGTATAGGTATAAGACCTGCCTGATGCACCGGCTTTTTAATTGAGTTGATTAATCTGATAGGAATGTTGCTGTGAACTAGCTTCAACAGGTATAAGCTAGTAAAACCGCTATATCTGTGAATTCAGTAAAGTTGGTTTATAGCCCACACAGCACGTTCAAAACTTAAAAGATCAGAGGCAAGCTGTTTTTGAAATGTTCTGGCTCTTTTCTAAGATAATTTAACAAAAAAATTACTGTGCGTCGTCTTCCTCTTCTTCAGCGTCTTCCTCTTCCGAATAGGCGTTTAATTTGATCTTTTCGATCTGCAGGTAGGTTTTGAACTGGTGAATCAGCTTGTCCATCTCCTTTTCTTTTTGCTGCAGGGCGTCAATCTCTTCGTCTGATGTTTGCAGCACCGGACGCAGGCGGCTCAAGCTATCCTTCATCTGGGCCACAGCATCTTCCGTATGGTTGATCACGTCCTGGTTTTGCTCAGCAGCCATAGCCAGTTGCAGCTGACCGATGTACATTTCCAGAAACTCCACCATGTCCCAAGGGTTATTGGGACGGTTCCAGGTAAAGGCCGTATTGCAGCGGCGGCACTTATAGGTATTGCATTTCCAGCCGTGCTCGTTGGTGGTGGCACCGGTGCGCTTCAGCATATCGGCTTTGTTGCACTTCGGGCACTGGGCATTGTCCTCGATGATGTTGAGCAGGCGCTCCCGCTTATCCATGATGGCGGCGCGATTGGCGGCATGTGTGATCAACTGTGTCTCAAGATTCTCGCACGCGGCTGTCATTTGGGTATGCTCCGCGCTGAGTTCGCCCTCTTCCATCAGTCGCGCGGCACGCTTGCTGAAAAAGCGTATCAGTTTGATCAGTTCTCTCTCGTTGGGCTTCAGTGCGGGTTGTTTCATGTATCAGGTGTTTGTTCAAAGTTACAAAATCCGTGGCAAAGCACGAATTGTTCAGTAGTTTAACGCGCCTGCTTCGCTTCCCGGGTGCGCTTGTAGATGCGAATGGCCAGCATCAGCAATGCCGAAAACAGCAGCAGACCTACAATCCCCCAAGCCATGCTTAGCGCACTTTTGAGCACCACCAAAAACACAATGGCGATCAGGAAAACGGTGGCTACCTCGTTCCAGATGCGCAGTTGCGTGGAGCTATACTTGATGATTCCGCTCTGCTGTTGCTTGAAAATACTGTGACAAAGGAAGTGGTATGCGTACAGTCCGACCACAAAAGCCAGTTTCCAGATAAGCCAGCCCGGGAAAGGATCGTAAAGGCCAAGCGTGATAACAATGCTGGTACCAAATATAAGCGTAAGCACAGCCGATGGCCAGGTAATGCCATACCAAAGTCGCTTCTGCATGATGCTGAACTGGTTCTGCAGAATACTTCGTTCCGGCTCCGGTTTCTCCTGCGCCTCAGCATAATAGATGAACAGGCGCACGATGTAGAACAGGCCGGCAAACCAGGTAACCACAAATATAATGTGCAGGGCTTTGAGGTATAAAAAGGACATAGACCGTCAGGATGCTGTTTCGGCAAAGGTACATAAAAACAAAAGCCCGGCATACCTAAGGGTATCCGGACTTTGTTCTTCGGTCTGAATAATCAAAAAATCAATCCTATCAAATCACCTTAAACAGACTTACTAAAAACCGGCACCGTCATTTTTCCGGCCCATAGGCGGGCATCCAGACACATGGCAATGTTGCGCACAAAAGGCTTGCCGGCAGGCAGTACCTGTATGTCTTGGTTGCTGTACTCTACCAGACCATCGTCGGCTAATGGTTGCAGGCGCATTAAGGCATCTACAAAATAAGGCAATTCCTCGGGTTCCCAGCTCGTGTAGTCGCGACACATCAGGTTCTGGATGTGGGTGCGCAGCAGTATGTCCTCGCCGGTCAGCTCGTGACCTTTGAAGATTGGGAGATGACCAGTCAGCACAACTTCTTCGTAGGCTTCCACTTCCTTGATGTTCTGCATAAAGGCCGTGCCCGTGTCGGAAATGCTGGAGCAGCCTAAGCCGATCAGCAACTGGGTATGACGCGGGGTATAGCCCATAAAATTGCGGTGAAGCGTGCCGTTGGCGGCTGCGATGCAAAGCTCGTCTTCTGGTAGGGCGAAGTGGTCCATACCTGTTTCGATGTAACCAGCCTCTTCCAGCATGGCTCTGCCCAGTTCGTAAAGACCGCGCTTCACTTCCGGCGCAGGCAGGTCAGCCTCTGAGTAGCGACGTTGGCCTTTGCTCTTCCAGGGCACGTGGGCGTAACTGTAAAAGGCGATGCGCTCAGGGCGCAGCTCTTTCACTTTCTCAATGGTATGGCGCACGCTCTTTTCGGTCTGATGCGGCAGTCCGTAGATAATGTCGCCGTTGATGGAGGTATAGCCGATTTCACGGGCTATGTCAAATATCTCTTTCGTCTTTTCGAACGTCTGGATGCGGTTGATGATCAGTTGCACGTAGGGGTCGAAGTCCTGTATACCCACACTCAATCTGCGGAAGCCTAGGTCGTAAAGTACCTGCAGCTGTTCGCGGTTTGTGGCATTCGGGTGCACTTCGATGCTGAAAGCTGCATTTGGCGTAGTCTCAGTTTTTTCAAGCAATCGCTCCAGCAGGTTCTGCAGGTTGGCTGCACTGAAGAAAGTCGGAGTACCACCACCCAGGTGCAGTTCCGTAATGCGTGGCTTCTCATCGAACAGTTCCAGATACTGCTCCCATTCCTGAAGCAGGGCCTCCAGGTAAGGCGACTCTACTGCGTGGTTTTTGGTGATGCGCTTGTTACAGCCGCAATACGTACACAAAGCCTCGCAAAAAGGCAGGTGCAGGTATAAACTGATACCTTCTTTCTTGTTTGTAGCTCGGAAAGCCTGCTGCACATGGCTCTTCCAACGGGCTTCGGTCAGGGGCTTCTCGTCCCAGAACGGCACAGTAGGATAGCTGGTATAGCGTGGCGAAGGCACATCGTACTTGGCCAGTAGTTCAGCAGGAGTGACAGCAGTTTTCATAATCGATTCTTCTAAAATGGTACATCGAAGCAATTGCTGCTTCATTACGGTTACAAAGGTCGGGCACCCCCGTCACCTAAGAAATGACATTTGTCAGTCAAGCTGCTTTTTATGAACTTTAGGGCAGGGCTAAGGGATGATATTTGTCATGAAAAGAAATTTTGTGACTGAATTGTTAGACGCTATACCTGTCACGAGCCTGCCTAAAGCATGTTTGTGGCATTAAGTTCTAGCAAATTTTCACTCGTCCTCAAGGGGATAGTTTCAGATAGAGTTTGAGGCCCTCCCTTAGTATCCGCTATACCTGTAAAACTAGATAGACATGCTTGACCATATCACAGAAACCACCCTTTTACTGGACGAAAAGAAATGCCGCCAGAACATCGCCATGATGACCGAGAAGGCTGCCCGTAACAACGTCCGGCTGCGTCCGCATTTTAAAACGCACCAGTCGGCACAGGTGGGGGAGTGGTTCCGGGAGGCTGGAACAGAAGCCATTACTGTCTCTTCACTCAAAATGGCCCGTTACTTTGTGATGCACGGCTGGAAAGACATCATGGTGGCTATACCTGTGAATATCCGCGATATGGCATTAGTAAACGAACTGGCATCCAAGATAAAGCTGCATTTGGTGGCCGTAAATATCGAAACAGTGCAGGCGCTGGCAGAGCAGCTGAAGCACCCGGTGAATCTCTGGCTGAAGATCGATACAGGCTACCGCCGCACGGGCATTCTGCCACACAGCCACGAAGAACTCGATGCGATAGTGGCCTTGCTGGAGCAGAGTGACAATCTAAAATTCACAGGCGTACTCGCCCATGATGGCCATACCTACAAACAAACCGATGCGGAAGCCATCCGCACCATCCATCATACCACGGTCTTTCTCCTGAATCTAGTGCGCGACAGGTATAAGGTGCGCTTCCCGGAGTTGCAGGTATCGATCGGGGACACGCCTTCGTGCAGCATCTTGCAGACCATCACTGGCGTTGATGAGATCCGCCCGGGCAACTATGTGTTCTATGACCTCACGCAACAGCACATCGGCTCCTGTAGTTTTGAGCAGATAGCGGTGTGCATGGCCTGCCCGGTGATCGCGAAGCATCCGGAGCGTAATGAGATCATTGTGCACGGCGGCAGTGTGCATTTCTCAAAAGACAGTTTGGTGGGGGCAGATGGCTCGCTGATCTTCGGACGCGTGGTGGAACTGACGGAAAACGGCTGGTCGGAGCCGCTGGAAGGTATAGAAGTAGTGTCCCTCTCGCAGGAGCACGGCACCATACGGGCCAGCAAGGGACTCTTCGAGAGGTATAAAATAGGCGACCTGATGGGGATTCTGCCGATCCATTCCTGCCTCACTGCTGACGTGATGGGAAGTTACACGACCCTTGAGGGCAAGCGGCTGGAGCATTTGTCAGGCATAGGGCAGCAGGGGCAACCTGTATAATCATTAACTACCGTCAGGTATAAGCAGTCGGTACTTTAGCGGGGTACATTCTGTGAAGTGCCGGCTTTTTTATAGCTTGGTCAAGGCTCCGTACACTCCCTCTACTACAGCCGCCATTTTGTCGAAGTCAAGCGTATCGATGGTATCGCTGGTCTGGTGATAGTGGGGGTTGCGCAGAAAGGAGGAGTCGTTGATCATGATGGCGTTGATGTCGTACTTCCAGTAGTTGCGGTGGTCGGAGAGACCCACCAGCCCAAAACCGGCTGGAAGGTTAACCGATTGCACATCGATGGAGGTATGCTGGCGCATCAGGTCTCGCACCTGCTGGGTATAGCCTTCCTGCCCTGTCTTTCCGACTACGACTATAAAATTGCCCTTATTAGGATAGTGCTTGGCCAGCTCCGGGTCGGGAAACTTCTGTGAATTAGGCTCATCCGAAAAGTAGCCGATCATTTCGTAGCAGATCATGGCCCGCACCATTACTTGTTGTTCGTGCAGTTTTCGGGCATGCACGGCGCTGCCCATGTCTTCGCTGGCAAAGAAAGGAGGCTCTTCCAGACAGTAAGCGACCAGTTCAATGTTGTGTTTTAGATCAGGCTTGTGCTCGTGCAGGAGTCGGGCCGTTTCGAGCAGACCGACTACACCACTCGCATTGTCGTCGGCACCGGGCTGGTCACCGCACACGTCGTAGTGGGCGCCTACCACAATGCGTTCAGCACTGCTTTGCCCTTTAAAGAGGGCCACCACATTCTTGTAGGTCCTGTTATCGACTTTAAATGGCTGCTCCACCACTTCACAATCCAGCTTCTCAAATTCACTTTTGATATACCTGACCGCTGTCTCCAGAGCCTCCATGTTCTGGTAGTTTCGGGCAGGCTGTATACCTGTCAGTTGCTCTACATCGCGGTGAAGTCTGTGCTTGCTGTTTGTCATGCCTTTCATTGTCTGTGAACTTCCTTTTACGTTACGGTTTTAGCAAAATCTGTTTAATTGACAATAGCAGGTATAGCGCCGCTTTTTAGGGCAACTGCAAGGTATAGCCGCATGAGCTGCTAATCTTTTTTTAAACAGGGCTATACCTTCCATTTGTCTGAAAGGTATATCTTTGCTTTCCCCCAGGCAGCTATGAGTACAGTCAAAACCCCTCACCCGATCAAGGCCATCCGGACGCCCAAGGCTACACCAGCCCCGAAGGCTACCCGTGCTGCGCCCAAACGCAAGAAGTCCAAAAAGAAGCAGTCCAAGCTGCCTTTCTGGATCGGGCTGGGCGTGGTCGCGGCTATCGGTTTACTGGTGCTCTATGTGGAGTTCTTCACAGAGAAAAAGCAACCCATTTGGCCGGAAGGGCATAGTCCGCTTGGCAATACGATTCTGGGTATAGACGTGTCCAAGTACCAGCGCAAGATCAACTGGGAGAAGGTGCGTGACAACGATGTGTCTTTCGCTTTTATCAAGGCAACCGAAGGTGTGAAGCTGAAGGACAGTCATTATGAGCGAAACTGGGAGGGTACACAGGAGGTGGGCATCATCCGGGGAGCTTACCATTTTTACCGTCCCAGCGTCTCGCCTGAGGAACAGGCCCGCAATTTTATTCAAACCGTAGTGCTGGAGCCCGGTGACCTGCCGCCTGTGCTGGATGTAGAAGTGCGCGGTAAGCAGCCACTCAACCATTTCCGGGGCGACATCAAAGAGTGGCTGGTACACGTGGAGCGGGCCTATGGCGTGAAGCCGATCATCTATACTGGCTACAGTTTCTACAAAGACTATCTCGAAGGCTATTTTGACGAATACACACTCTGGATCGCGCACTACAACGTGAAAGAGCTACAGATGCAACGTACGGACCGGGCATTGCTATCGTTCTGGCAGCACACTGACCGCGGCGTGATAGAAGGTATACGGGGGCCGGTAGACTGCAACATCTTCTATGGGACCAAGAAGGATATCCTCAAATTATGCATCCAGCCTAAAGAAACTATAGATCCGAAAGACTCCCCAAAAACAGCAAAGGCGCAACGATAAGCTGCGCCTTTGCTGTTATTTATGGTTTCTATGCTGTTCTACCAGTCGTTGCTCCAGCGGTTTTGAGCTGTATTAAACTCACGTGGGCGACGGTCATCGCGGCCACGGTCGCGGTCACGGTCACGATCTCTGCGGCCTTGGCTGCCAGACCGGTTTCCTGACTGCATGAAGCCACTCGAGCCGTAGTCGCCTTCGCCATATCGGCTGCGGGTTTCGCGGTTGTAGCCGCTGCCCATGTAGTTGCCCTGATCATCGCCATAGTTGGAGCTGTAGTAGTCGTCGCGTTCAAAGTCGTAGCGGCCCTGGCCACTGCTGCCTTCAAATCGGCGCGATACTTCGTTGCCGTACAGGTCTTCGCGGTCAGAGCCATACCTGTTGTGGCGGCTGTAGTCACGGCCTTCCTCGCGGTAGCCGCGGTTACCCATCGATCCCCTACCTTCACTGCCATACCTGCGCTGAGATCCCATGCCGCTGTCAAACGGGTGGTCAGAATCGTGGCGGCCGCCACGGATGTCCCCAAAGCCCTGGGCACCGCCATAGCTGCCCATGTTGCCGTAGTTGCGGGATGAGCTGTAGGTATCGTTGTCGGTGATGTTTCTTCTGGAATAGTTGCGCGATCCGCCCCGCTCATTGCCCTGGTTACCCCAAGTGTCCTGATAGGTTTCATTGCCATAGCCGCCATGCGCTGCAGAGCCGTAGTCGTCGAAACGGTAGCCGCTGTCCTGCTCAGGATGACGGTAGCGCTCTGAGCGACGGGTATGGAAATCTCTTTCATGACGGTCGTGATCCCGGTCTGATGAATGTCTGTTCATAGTTCTAAGTTTTAGCGTTCTACATCAATACATTATACTTATTAACGAGAGCAAACGTCAACTGTTGGGGAATTTGTGCCTGTACTTATTGGGGGGTGGGCAGCAAACTGGCGGGAAGTATGGTATGAGGGCGGGCACCAGTGTTAACAGGTTTTTGAACCAGCGGCTTGTCCTGTTCCTGAGAGGTATTGTAAGGCTTGTAGCCGAAGAGCAAAAAACTGGTAGAAACAGCCACAGAGACCATTGTGATCAAAATGGCTACATAGCGGATGCCGTCGTAAAAGCTGTGACGCGTACGCCAGATCGCCAGTCGGAGCGGTTGCAGGACAGGCTGCAGCAAGTGGGCGTGCAGGATGTTGTGTCGCACCCATTGTATGAATTTCTCCTGTCCGATCACCACCACAGTACCCAATATCGCCACATTTACGAGTGAGAACATGGCCATCATCTGTACATACGGATTGGTGTACAGGTGCCCGTACAGGTGCTGGCTGTAGGCAATGGCTCCGAGCATCAGTCCGACCATCAGTATGTTGGGCAGACTCAGCAACCAGTTGTTTTTCGGCTTGTCATCTTTAGGGGTGGGTATATAAGGTACCTTTACCCGGAAAATAGAGTAAACGAGCCCCAGCAGGAAGATCCACCAGGTGCCGGTACGCAGAATGCCCCCGAACATGTGAAAGCCCTTTTCATTTTTCTCGTGGTACCAGCGCTGTGCATATTGCCGGATAGCAATGGAGATCAGGAAGAAAGGCGTGAACATGATCAGGAACTCACCCAAAGACACATACCAGGGAAATTCTGCCATAATCAGCGCCAGGGAAGGAATCAGGAAATCAATCAGGTTGAAAACCCCAAACAGGTAGTAGAGTGGCAGTGTGCCGTAGTGGATGCGCTGCCGCCAGGTGAAGTGTTTGAATAGTTTCGGGTATGTGGTGAAGAGCAATTCAAAGGTGCCACGGCTCCACTTTACCTGCTGCTTGTAGTAGGCGGCCAGCGTTCCGGGTACCAGGCCTCGGTTCAGGATTTTGGGTACGTATACTGATTTCCATCCTTTGGCGTGCAGCTGCATGGCCGTGTGCATGTCTTCGGCCAGACCGGCTGCGTGTCCACCAATGCTATCGAGGGCGCTGCGGCGGAAAACGCAGTTGGCCCCGATGGCCTGCGCCGTGCCGTGTTCGTTCATGCCCATCATCATTGGGCCATAAAAGTTGTAGGTCTGCTCTGCGGCCCCATAAGCCACCAGACTTTCCTTCTGGTTGTAATACGCCTGCACGCACTGCACGTAGCCGATCTCCGGGTCTTCAAAATAGGGTAGCACCTCGTCCAGAAACTCCGGCACCGGCACATGGTCCGGGTCGAGAATCAGGCAGATGTCGCCGGTGGCCTGTTTCAGGGCATTGTTAATGTTGCCCGCCTTGGCATTGATCTTTTTGGTACGGGTCACATGGATCACACCCAATCGCTCGCACTGTTCCTTCAGGTATGGATCATCGGCTTCGTCGCACAGGTAAGTGGTATGCGGATAGCGGATACGCTGAATGGCCTCCAGTGTATTGATGATCATGTCATAAGGCTCGCCGGCACAAAAGGTAGTGAGCACATCCACTTTAAACTTAGTTCGCAGCTTAGGCTTGACCGGTACGCTCACATCAAAATAGTGGTACCATTCGTGTAGGGTACGCAGCAGTTTAAAGCCGAGGGCAGTAGTCAGAAGTATATAGAGCGGCAGGTAGCCGATATGGTCTGCGTCGATAAACCAGTATAGGAACAGCACCATGGTGATCAAGCCCATCACGATCATGAGGCGGATGGTCAGGACATCCTTCGGCTTAGGGACAACGCCGGGAATGGATGTATGCTGTACTTTAGGGTTACTGGCAGGAATGTTATACATCAGCGAACGGGAACGTGTATTTTTTTAGGATAGCTTAATTTTTATGCACTAGCTGTTTTGCCTGTTTTGTGATTATCTGGTACAATAACATCTGTGGTTTATACTCGTATCATCCTCAAAAGTTCCATTGCTTTACCCTGTACTTAATCGCTTACACCTTACTTTCTTGACTTTATGCTGACCAGCTCTATGGTTTATTTTATCCGTGTTAGTACAATTATTGTGTTTTGCTTATTTGTTTTAAATTCTTGTGCTTTTAGAACATCTGATGATCAGCAGTATAACAAACTGGGACGCACAGTAGAAGTAGTGAAGGAGGGGGAGAAGTATACTTTATACAGGAATGGCGAACCCTACTTTATAAAGGGAGCCGCCGGATACGAGCATTTTGACAAGGTAGCTGCTTATGGTGGCAACTCTATCCGAGTGTGGCATACGGATGATGCGCAGCGCATTCTGGACGAAGCACATGAACAAGGGCTGACCGTTATGCTGGGACTTTGGATGGAACGGGAGCGGGAAGGCTTCAACTACTACGACAAAGAGGACGTGGCAGCTCAGAAGGAGCGTTTACGTGCAGAAGTCCTCAAATACAAGGACCATCCGGCCTTACTGATGTGGGTAGTAGGCAATGAACTTTACGCGGAAGGCTCCAACGTGAAGGTATGGGATGCCGTGAACGGCATTGCCGAAATGATCCATGAAATAGATCCGAACCACCCGACGACCACTACTGTCATGAACGTGCCAAAGCAGGTTGTCAACCTGATCAAGCGACGCTGCCCGGCCATCGACATTCTCTCTATCAACTCATTTGGAGCCCTGAACGACCTGCCGGCTGAAATCCGTGAAACCAACTGGAGCGGACCTTATGTAATAGCTGAGTTTGGAGGCCGGGGCTACTGGGAGACTTACACGACCTGGTGGTATGCCCCGATCGAGCAGACCAGCTCCGAGAAAGCCGCCTTTGCCCGCGAAAGATATGAGAAGACGGTGCTGGCTGATCTTGACCGTTGCCTGGGTGCCTATGCTTTTATATGGGGCTACAAGTACGAAACCACCCCGACCTGGTTCAGCATTATGACCGAGACCGGTGAAGAAACGGAGCTGGCACAGGTGATGCGGGAGATCTGGAGCGGGAAGCGGGACTTCAACCGGGCGCCGCACATCGCCTATCTCTCGCTCAAAGACATCTTTCCAACGGACCAGGTATACCTGCAGCCCGGTGAATTGTCCTCAGCAGCAGTGTTCGCTACCGACCCTGACGGCGATAGCTTGCAAGTGCAGTGGGAGCTGCTGCCCGAAACGGTAAGTGAAGACGGCAACGCCATCAAAGAAGAAAAGCCTGACGCTATATCTGATGCGATCCAGAAAACAGCTGGCAACAACGTCACTCTCAAAGCCCCGCAGCGTGACGGGGCCTATCGACTCTATGCCTATGTCTATGACGGGCAGGGAAACGTTGCCACCGCCAACTTTCCTTTCTATGTGAAGGCTGGCAATACCTTCAGCTCAGCATTGGATTTCTATTGATGTAATCCATGTTTTATCCAAATTAAATTTTGCCTTTCAAGGGAAAATTGTGACTATACCTTACCTGATTGTTTATTTAGTCAGTGCTACAACTAATTCAGCGCTTTATGAGTAAACCACTTACCTCAGTTTTAGATTAAGGAGTAGTACAATTTAGACTGTTTCTGACAGAGGCGGTCTTCAGGCAATGCTGTCTCCTGCTGAAGATTACATCCATCACAGAGCCTGAATTTGACACATGAATAAGCAACTGAATCATACAAAAGTAAAAACTGCCCAAGACCCGGTAAAAACTAAAAAAAAGACCGTGAAAGCAGAGCAGTCTCCCCCTGGCGATGGCGAACTAACTGCAGAGAGCTTTTACAAAGAAGCGCTGAGCCTGCTGGTCAAGAGTGAGGCCAAGTTCCTGGTTGGTGGCGGTCTGGCCCTTGACATGTACACGGGGATCAACAGGGCTACAAAAGACATGGACATTTTCTGCAAGGTGGGAGAGTGCCCCCGCATTCTCAAGACCTTTGCCGAAGAGGGTTACTATACCGAAATGACGGACGCCCGCTGGCTGGCCAAAGCCAAAAAAGGGGAGCACCTCATGGACCTGATCTTCAACAACCCCGCCAGTATGTGCCCGGTGGATGACCGCTGGTTTGAGTATGCCACGGAGGGCGAGCTGTACGGTGTAAAAGTGAAATTTATGCCTGCCGAAGAGCTGATCTGGTGTAAACTATACGTGCAGAACCGGGAGCGCTACGACGGTTCTGACATCAACCACATCATCCTGAGCTGCGGCGATAAGCTGGACTGGAACCGGCTGTGGTCCTACACCGAACAGCACTGGCAGCTGTTACTGGCCCAGTTCATGAGTTTCCAGTTCGTATATCCATCCGACCGGGACATCATACCCCGTTGGCTAATGGACGAACTGCTGCTGCGGGCCAGAGAGCAGTATGATGTGGAACCACCAAAAGACAAAATCTGCCGGGGCCCGTTCATCGACCAGACACAGTACGGACATGATGTACGTGTATGGGATTACAAGGCCCTTACTATGCGAACGATATAGTCGCTATACCTGCTAAGAGGTATAGCCAACAGAAAAGCGCCACTGCTCATTGCAGTGGCGCTTTTCTGTTGGCTAAATTTTTGATGCCTGAGTGCCTTGCTCCTGTACCTGCTCTGAGGTGAGGCCAAAAATAGGGGGCGTCGGTACGCCCAATATGCCCAGATAGGTATAGATGTGCGCCCGGTGATGAATTTCATGCTCAACCAATACGCGAAGCCATTTCCAGCACGTAATCAGTCCGCCTCCCGGTGTTTGTATTTTCTGCTGCAGGTCCTGGTCAGACAGGCTGCTGAAAATAGTGAGACTCTCCTGATGCTTTTCCCGGAAAAAGGCCAGTACATATTCCGGACCATCCGCCAGCGCCTTGCCGCAACCGGTATAAGCGTCAGGTCTGCCTTGTACGGTCTCCGCATACAGGTAGCGCTCTATGGCCGCAATGTGCCGGATCTGGTCTGCAAAGGTGAATTTACCTTCCCGGTAGGTCCAGTCGAATTGGTCGGCAGGTATACAGGCGATGACACGCTCGGTGCGCTGCCTGATCTTGCTGTAGTAATCCAGAAAAGAAGGTATGCTGTTGATTTCCATGGGCTTTTTAGGCTGAGTACGAGTTTCAGGTCAAAATAAGTTGCTGCGCCGCTCAAGCAATATAGTGTTGCGCCATACGCCGTGCAACTGGGCAATGCGGTCGCGGTAGCCGATCTGCCTGAAGCCGTGCCGCTCCTGTAGGCGCAGGCTGGTGGCATTATCAGCGAAAGTCGAGGACTGCAAAGTCCAGATGCCGTTGGCTTCGCTCTCCTCAATCATGGCTTGCATGAGCCTATCTGCTATACCTCTGCCACGATGACGGGTGGCAATGTAAATGCTGAACTCAGCCACTCCCCGGTAACAGGCCCGCGAGGAGACGGGTAGGAGCGCCAACCAACCTAGCACTTCCTCATTTTCAACAGCGACGATTCGGGTATGCGGCAGATGGTTACGGTCCCATTCTTCCCAGGTGGGCACCTCCGTGTTGAAGGTCGAAAAGCCGGTTTGCAGGCCTTCACCGTAAATGCGGAGCACATCATGCGCATGCTCCTGCTGCATTGTTGCGAGCTGTATCATCGTTTATTTCCAGATCAGAATCAAAGTGCCACACAAGATCACGCCCATACCCAGCAATAGTCGCGGCGTGAGCGGCTCGTTCAGCAGAAAGTAGGAGAGTCCCACCGTGACCAGAATACCTGCCCGGTCAATCGTAGCCACTACAGATACATCGGCTGTTTTGATGGCTTTGAAATAGAGGATCCAATACACTGCTGTGCAGGCCCCTGCCAGTATAAACCAGGTAAGCGTTTTGTTATCGATCAGCCGGGCTGACTTGAGGCCACCTGCGTAGAGTGCGTGGCCCAGCACCATCATAAACAATACTCCTGTGCGTATCACCAGCGCCAAATGCTCGTTGGCGTTGTTATTCATGCCCATCTTCGCAAACACCATTGCCACGCCCCCTGTGAGCATGGCAACGAGTGCGTATCCTAACCAAGATTCCATTATCCTCTAAATTTCAGGCTGCAATAGTACGACAGGTTTTACACTCTCCAACTAATTCGGCTCGGAATTTTTGTGTGGCTTTCGGTCTTATTTTTTTGTGAGTTGATTAGCAGCTCTGACTTGGACTATTTCCGCCTTCATGGCTTCCAGGTCTGTGCGGAATTGACGGCTCTTCATCAGTTCGTCCACAAACTGTCGGGCAAACTCCTTACCGGCTTCCGAGTCGCTTGGGTAGTGCACGCCGCGGGTTTCTCTGGAGAAGGCCATGTCGCTGGCAACACCCATGAAGTGGTCTTTATACTCCGGGAAAATGTGGCTCAGAATATAGGCATGCACGTGCGAAGTAGAGGAGTGTCCGCTAGGATAAGAGGCGTGGCCCGGCGCTTCCAGGTTCTCCAATCGGCTATCCAACTGATAAGGACGAGGGCGGCTAAAGTCGGCTTTTAGCGAGAAGATGTAGTAAGTGGCATCCTGTATCACTTGCTGCAATACCTGCGATGTAACCGGCAACTGCTGCGCATTGAACCAAGGACCCAGGTCGCGGCCAATGTAAAACAGGCTATTGATGTTACGGGTATAGTCGGCGTCGGCCGGATTGGTGGTCAATGGGTCGAAGTATACGTTGGCCATGGTTTCAGTGCGGTTTACAGCTTCAGCGTTGCGTGTTTTTTGCAGGTGCAGCAGGAAGTCGAGTTCTGCTCGGGTTTCAGCAGAACTGTTGGCCGGGAAAGGCTTGATTTTGAACTTGCTCACCGGCACATCCACGTATACCGTGCGCAGTTTTAGGTAAGCGCCTCGCTTAAATTCCAATTCCGGAAAAACGATATCGTCTAATGAGCGAATGGCAACATCCGACTTGTTATCTTTAGATGGCTTGTTAGGACCGTTGTTGCTGGCGAAAGCTGTTTGAGCTGTTGCGGAGAAACTGGTGCAGAAGCCCGTCACCAGTAGCATGGCGATAGCCAACAGGGTGGTAGTGGTAGAAGATCTGTCCGTCTTCGATTCTTTGCAGTTTTGGCATGAGGCCGTTTGATCCGTGGCATCCTGAGCTTGCTTGCTCTGTGCTGCTTTCTGATTTTCGATTGACTGTGGCGTTGCGAATTGATAAATCGGTTCCATATGATGAATTGCTTTATGTTTTAGTTTCAAATTCATCAGGATGACGGGGAGGATGCCGGAAAGACGCAGGGTTCAGAAAATTTTTTTGAGAATTATTCTGCCTGTTAAATTAATCGGCTGTCACGCTGCACTCTTGCTGGGGCTTTCACCATAAACTTAGTACCTTAGCGGCACCCAATCCTATACCTCCCGACAACAGGTATAGCCTAGAATCGCAATCAAAATAAATCCCATACATGAGCACTGAAGTAAGAGCACTCGAACCGAAAGCCCTTTGGAATAATTTCGCTGACCTGAACGCCGTTCCACGTCCTTCTAAAAAGGAAGAGCGCGTGATCGCCTTTATGATGGAATTTGGTCAGAAACTTGGCCTTGAAACCATACAGGACGAGATCGGCAATGTCATCATCAAGAAACCCGCCACGGCAGGTATGGAAGACCGCAAGACGGTCCTGATCCAGAGCCACGTGGACATGGTGCATCAAAAGAATACCGACACCGATTTTGACTTTGACACGCAGGGCATCGACATGTATGTGGACGGTGACTGGGTAAAAGCACGCGGCACGACACTGGGAGCCGACAATGGCCTTGGTGTGGCCACGATCATGGCGCTGCTGGTCTCTACCGACATTGAGCATCCAGCCATCGAGGCGCTGTTCACAGTAGACGAAGAAACAGGTATGACCGGTGCCCTTGGCCTGAAAGGCGGTATGCTGGAAGCCGATATCATGCTCAACCTCGATACCGAAGATGATACCGAACTGACAATAGGTTGCGCCGGGGGAGTGGACATCAATGCCAGCGGCACTTACCAGCCTGAAGGTATAAGCGGTGACATGAAAGGCTACAAAGTAAACATCAAAGGCCTGACGGGCGGTCACTCCGGTATGGACATCTACCTCGGTCGCGGCAATGCCAACAAACTGATGAACCGACTGCTGCACCAGGCTACTGAAAAAGTTGGCCTGCGCATCGGCTCGATCGACGGCGGCGGACTGCGCAATGCGATCCCTCGTGAGTCCGTAGCTGTAGTGGCTATACCTGCAGGTGAGGCTAAAGCTTTTGAGAATTTTGTGGAGGAGTTGACCACTATCCTCAAAAATGAACACGCTACGACAGACCCGAATCTGGTCGTGACAGTAGAGGAGACAGAAACACCTGCACAAGTTTTACCAGCCGACTACCAGAGCAAACTGCTACGTGCGCTCTACGCATGCCACAACGGGGTATACCGCATGAGCCCGGATATCCAGCACCTGGTACAGACTTCCAATAACGTGGCCCGCGTGTTGGTGCAGGACGGCAAACTGACCGTACAATGCCTCACCCGCAGCTCTGTGGACAGTGAGAAAATGGATCTGGCGGCCGCTATTCAAAGCGCCCTCGAACTGGGTGGCGCATCAGTATCACTCAGTGGTATGTATCCGGGTTGGATGCCTCGTCCGGGTGCCGGCATCGTGCAGCTGATGAGCGACCTTTACAAAGAGAAGTATAACGGCGAAGCCCACGTGAATGCCTGCCATGCTGGTCTGGAATGCGGTATCATCGGCGCGAACTATCCGGAGATGGAAATGATCTCTTTCGGTCCGAACATCCGTGGTGCTCACTCCCCTGATGAAAAAGTGCAAATCAGCTCGGTGCAGAAGTACTGGGATTTCCTGCTGGATACACTGAAGCGTATACCTGCTAAAGCGTAACCGAAACCTTAAACAGAAGAGCCGCTCCTGCAAATGCAAAGAGCGGCTCTTCTGTTTCATACACTCCCTACTTTCTCACCCGCATCAATTGCTCCAAAAGAAAGCCTTTCTAGGCGAGATCGGCTTGGGAGAGGGTTTCTTTGCCGTTAAGTGTGCTGTATTGCTCGGTCGGTTTGCCAACTCTTCCACTGGCCATGATCTGAATGGCCGGGTAATCATGGATTAAAGAATCGTGAGCGCTGCAGAGAAATAATCCATGGTGTGCTATACCTTATGTATGTGACAGGACCTTGTTAACTCTTCAGATAAACTCTGAATTCAGAGCCTTTACCTTGTTGGCTGTCGCACTCAATTTTGCCGTCACAGTTCTCTACGATCCGTTTCACGATAGCGAGTCCTACGCCGGTACCTTCCACATGCGCATGCAGGCGCTTGAACATGTCAAATACCTTGTCCCGATCTTCTGGTTTCAAACCGAGTCCATTGTCTTTTACCCGGAACACAGTATAAGTGCCCTCACGGTATGTGCTGACCTCAATCAATGGTTTACGTTCCGGTGAGCTGTACTTGATAGCATTTGATACCAGGTTGTAGACGATGCTGCGAAGGTTTTTGCGGGAAAAAACCATTTCGGGGGCCTCCGAAAAGTCTGTCCTTATCTCAGCGTCATATTTGGTGATCAGCTCCTGGATATTGAGGGTCACGTCCTCTAGCAATTCCTCAAACCGGACGCTTTCGATGGCTGTTTCATCCTGATGCTGCAGCTTAGCCACTTCGGTCAGGTCCATCAGCGTGTGTTTAAACCTGCTGATGGCATCCTGAATCATAGCCATGATGATATTCAGTTCATTGTGATCAGGTTCCGGGCTTTCGAGTATCTCTTTCAGCGCCACCGCCAGCCCCTCGATGTTGTTGATAGGGGCCTTGAGATCGTGCGAGGCGGTGTATACAAAATTGTCGAGGTCTTTGTTCACGCGGGTAAGTTCCGCTGTGCGGGCCTTCACTCGTTCTTCCAGTTCGCGGTTGATTTCCTGGGTGCGTTTGTGGGCAAGCTCCACTTCTTTCTTCTGCAGGTAAAAGCGTACAAATGCCGCTACTTTGGCCTTGGTGATGGCAGGGTGCAGCGGTTTGAAAAGAAAGTCCACGGCACCGGCCTCAAAACCCTCCATCACATGCACATCCTGCTGGTGGATGGCTGTCACGAAAATAATGGGTATATCCCTTGTTTTAGAAATATCGCGCAGGTAGCGGGCCACTTCATAGCCATTCATGCCGGGCATTTGCACGTCCAGCAGGATCAGCGCTATTTCTTCCTGCAGCGCCAACTTCAGGGCTTCTTCGCCCGAGTTGGCAAACAGGTATTCCGTATTATCGCCTTCCTCAGAGAGCAGACTCGCCAGACTGACAAGGTTTTCTTCTTTGTCATCGACTAGCAATATCTTTACCGGGTGGGTAGCTGTAGGCAAGGATGTTATAGGTATGGTATCGTGGTCAGTGTTCATGTAAAGTTAGCAAATAAGCTTGTATGCGCTCAACATTCATGATACTACAGCCGGGTGTGCTATTGATGGCTGCCAGCGGCATGGTGGCAATCTCCGCTTCGCCGGGATGCTGCACGATGGCAGTGCCCCGTTTCTCAAATATATACTTTAATCCTGAACTTCCATCCTTACTGGCCCCACTAAGTAGTATTCCAACTGTATTTTTCCCGAAAACATCGGCTGCGCTGGTAAAGGTCACGTCGATGGAAGGGCGGGAGTAGTTCTCCAGTTCGGAGGCGTCGAGCGAGAAAGTATGGTCTTTTTCGAGCAGCACGTGGTAGTTGGATGGGGCAATGTATACGTGGCCTGCCTCCAGTGGCGCTTTGTCATCGATCTCGACTGCTTTCAGTACCAATTTCTTGTCAAAAAGCTCCTGCAGGCTGCCTTCCTGATTGCGCAAGCGGTGCAGCACCAGTACGATGGGAATACTATAGTCCGCGGGCAGCCCTTGCAGTATCTTCATCGAGGCCTGTATGCCACCCCAGGAGCCACCTAGTACGATCAGTTGGGTATTGTCGCGCATCAGGAGTTCTTGCGGTATATGCGGTTGTTCTTGTCTACAAAGTTATACTTGCTACTGATCTCAGACATAGCCAGTGTTTCCTTTTTGCCCAATGCCAGGTAGCCCAGGCTCACCAGACTCTCATCAAAAAGCTGGTATACACGCTCCTGTAGTGCCCGTTTAAAGTAAATGAGCACGTTGCGGCACACGATCAGGTGGAATTCATTGAACGAAGTATCAGTCGCCAGATTATGCGGGTAGAATACTACATTTTTGACAAGCGAGGAGTTGAACTTCACGCTGCCGTAGTTGCTGGTATAGTATTCTGCAAAATCGCGCTTGCCACCGGCCGCGTAATAGGCGGCAGTGTAGGCCGTCATGTGCGTAGCGGAGAAGATGCCGTCTTTCGCCTGCCGCAGCACCTTCTGGTTGATGTCTGTGGCGTAGATCTTGGTTCGACTCAGCAGCCCTTCCTCCTCCAGCAGTATCGCCAGCGAAAACAGTTCCTCGCCGGTAGAGCAGCCCGCGTCCCATACCTTGATGAAAGGGTAAGTGGACAGGATCGGCAGCACGTTCTCGCGGAGTGACTTATAGAAAGTCGGGTCGCGGAACATCTCCGTTACGTTCACGGTGACCTCCTGCAGGAAATTCTCGAAAAAGAAGCTGTCCGTGAACAGAAACTTGCGCAGTTCGTCAATGCTCTGCAAATGTTTCTGACCCAGAAAACGCTTGATGCGGCGGTACACGGAGGCTCGTGCATAGCCGCTGAAATCGTATCCGTACTGTGTGTGTATTTCTTTGATGAGCGCCTCTACCTCCAGCTCAAACAGCTCCTCGTTCTCAAGCTTCATACAACCAAACCCGCATAAGGGTAAGCAACTTATCGGTATCCACTGGTTTAGGTATATAGTCAGAAGCCCCGGCTTCTATGCATTTTTCTCTGTCTTCTTTCATAGCCTTCGCGGTGAGTGAAATGATCGGCAGTTGCTTAAAACGTAAATCCTTGCGGATTCGTTTTGTCGCTTCTATCCCATCCATTTCCGGCATCATCACGTCCATCAGCACCATGTCTATACCTGATTCTGTATCAAGTTTTTCGAGTGCTTCCTTGCCATCGTAAGCCGCTATGACCTGCATGCCGTGCATCTCCAGCAGACTGCTCAGTGAGTAGATGTTGCGCACGTCGTCGTCTACCACCAGTATCTTCTTGCCGCGTAGTACTTCCTCCGGCACGTGCAGCTTCATCTTGAACTCGTTGCCCGGTGGCAGCTTCTGGTTTACCTTGTGCAGGAAGAGCTGCACCTCGTCGAGCAGGCGCAGGTATGAGTATTCGTTTTTGATGATGATCGTGTTGGCAAACTCCTTCAGCTTCGTCTCTTCCTCTTCACTCAGGTCCTTGCCCGAGTAGATGATGATCGGAATATCGCCGAGTTTGGTCTGAGACTTGATCTTCTTCATCCAGTCGTAGCCTTTCATGCCCGGCAGGTTGAGGTCGAGGATGATGCAGTCTACTTTTTGCTTGGCCAGCACCTTTTCGGCTTCTTCAGCAGAGTAGGCGGAAGTCGACTTGAGTCCATGTGCCAGCAGCAGCTCGGCCACGGCTTTGTTCTCGATCTCGTTGTCCTCCACGATCAGGATGTTCTCAATGTTTGCTCCCGATTTGCTCACGATGGAGCCAAAGGCTTTGTTCAGCATCTCGAGCGTGACTGGCTTGGGAAGGTAATCTTCGTTCTCGGCATGCTCGCCGATCACCTCCTTGTCGTAAGCCGACATCACGTGTACATTGATGTTTCGCAGGTCTTTGTCTTCACGCACTTTTTTGAGCACATCCCAACCTGTCATATCCGGCAGCTGGATGTCGAGCAACATGGCGTCAGGCTTGTGCTCCAGAGCCATGCGCAGGCCGTCACGCCCTGTAAAGGCCTGGTGTACTTTGAAGTTTTTGGCCTTGGCAAAATCCGCCAGGATGTCGCTGAAGCCTTTGTCATCCTCCACGATCAGCACGCAGATGTCTGTCTTGTTCTGGCGCTCCATATCCAGGAACACTTGACCCATGCTCTGGCTCTTTTGCTGTGCCGGGGAGGTGCTTGGTACAGCGACAGGCTGTGCAGCAGGTGGGGTATAAGCAGGAGCCTGATGCTGCTCAGGTATGGCGGCGCCATTTGTTGCACCGAAAGGCACACGCGGCAGGTATAGCGTAAAGGTACTGCCCTTGCCTGGCTCGCTTTCCAGCATCAATTCACCGCCCAGCAGGGTAGCCAGCTCTTTGCTGATGGTCAGTCCCAGACCAGTGCCGCCATACTTGCGGGTAGTGGACGTGTCGGCTTGCTGGAAGGCCTCAAACACCATACTTTGCTTCTCGGCAGGTATACCAATGCCCGTGTCACGCACAGCGAAGGCTACCACATCCTGGGTGTCGTGCAGCTGCTCCGACTTAAACTTAGGCCGCTGCGTAACCGGGTATACCTTGAACTCCACTTCGCCGCCCTCGTCGGTAAATTTGATAGCATTGCCAATGAAGTTCTTGAGGATCTGCTCCAGCCGGAAACGGTCGGTCACGATGCTGTCGAAGGTACCCGGCACGTGGCGCTCTTTGAAGTTGATCTTCTTCTTGGCGGCCAGTTCTTTAAATATCGGCTCCAGGGATACGTCAGTCAGGCGCAGCTCTTCTGTTTCCAGCTTCACCATACCGGACTCGATTTTGGAGAGGTCCAGTATTTCGTTGATCAGCCTGAGCAGGTCGTTGCCTGATTTATGAATGATCTGGGCATGGTCAATCTGCTTCATGGAGAGTGTGTTTTCGTTGTTGTCGGCCAACAATCGCGACAGGATAAGGATACTGTTGAGCGGGGTGCGGAGTTCGTGGCTCATGTTGGCCAGGAAGTCACTCTTGTACTTGCTCACAGTCTCTACCTGCTGTATCTTCAGTTCGATGGCTTCGCGGGCATCCTCCAGGGCCTTATTCTTAGCGCCCAGTGCCTCGTACTGTTCTTCCAGCAGTTGCGCCTTCTCCTCCAGTTCAGCGTTCTTCTCCTGCAATTCCTCCTGGTTCACGCGCAGCTCTTCTTCCGAAGCCTTAAGCTCGGCATTAAGTTGGCGCAGCTCTTCCTGCTGCGTTTCCAGTTCCTCGGCCTGGTTTTGAGTTTCGTAAAGCAGCTCCTGCGTTTGCAGGTGTGCTTTCAGGGTGTGGATGAGCACCGAAATACGCTCGGCTGCGGAGTCAAGCAGACGGCGCTGCACTTCCGTGTACGGTCGGCGGGAGGCCAGCTCCAGTGCGCCTATGATGGTGTTGCCAAAGTATAATGGGATGATGATGACCGTAGCTGGCTCAATGTCTGAAAGTCCGGTGCGAATGCGCAGGTACTCCTCCTGCACTTCCTCCAGCACTTTCACCTTGCGTTCGGCCACTGCCTGGCCTACCAAACCGGTTCCAACTTCAAACACAGGCAATTGCGCTTTGTTCTGTTGCAGACCATGGCTGGCGGCAGGTTCCAGTTTGCCGTTGTTGTTGTGCAGGTACAGCACACCGGCCTCAGAGTCGGTGTAGTTGCAGAGGTAGGAGAGGGCGTGCCTGGAGACTTTGTCCAGCGTGGTTTCGCCCCCGATCAGGTTACTCAGCTCGGCTACGCCTGTCAGCACCCAGTTGCGATTTGCATTCTCGGTGGTGAAGTGCTCCAGGTTATTTTTCATGTCTCGGATGGCAAGGCTCAGCATATCCTCCTTACTTTGCACCTCTACCTCTACATCATACCGGCCCTCGCCAATAGCCTGCGCCACCTGCGACAGCGACACGGTTTTGTTCACCACCCCTCTGAATGAAGAGGCCACACTACCGATCTCGTCTTCGCTTTCAATATTAACCACCACGTCTGTGGCACCCAGCCGGATGCGGTCGGCCGCGTTTTTGAGTGTGGCCAGTGAGGTAGAGATCAGGCTGATGATGAAGTAGGAAAGGAAACCTACGAGCGTCAGAATAAACAGCAGCGCTACAAACAGCACCTGCAGATAGCGCTCTTTGCGATTGCTCTCATCCTGTACCTGCGCTTTGATGTTTTGGATGAGGTGCTTTTCGGCATCGCGAAGCGCCTCGATATTGAAGGTATACAGGCTGTAAACGGAGCCTGCATCATAGGTGTTCAGATCTGTGTCCGGATCCTGTTCAAGGCGCTGCAAAACAGCAGCGGCACGTTTATACTCGTCAGACACTATGATCTTCTGCACTTCGTTCACGGTGCCACGATCGGCGTAGCGATAAAAGCTTTCCAAGGCTGTTGTGTGGCTGTTGTATTGCGTCATCAGGAGCGCGTAATCCTGGTAAGAGAATATGCCCTCCTGCATAGACTTCATCAGCAGACTACGCATGCGACCCAGGTGGATTTTGGCTTCAGAGAGACTTTTGAAACTGATCAGCTGGCGACTGATCTCGACGTTGCTAAGTGCTGTTGCGCTGGCGTCCATGCGGTTAAGCATGCTAAAAATCAGCTCATTTGAATAGCGGCGAAAGTCGTCCACATCCAGGTTTCCCTTATCGAGGTCACTGCGGTACTTATTGATATCCTGCATCATGGAGATGGCAGGCAAGGTGCGGCTGGTATTGCTCAGGAAGTCTGTCAGGTCGAGTGTGGCGGCATCGGTCAGACTTCTTTGCGCACGTGCATCGAGCATGAAAATGGAATCGCCGGAAGCAGCCGCCAGTATACGGGCACGCTCGCGCTGAAAGGCGTGCAACAGAGAGGATATTTTTTCTGACTCGGTGAGCTGAGCAATCTCGTCCTGCAGCTTGTTATTCTCTTCGATTTCGCGCTGCACGGTAACAGCCACAAAATACACAAGCGGAAAAAGGAGCAGGGCCAGCAGGAGGAGGAGTTTATCCCTGATCTTCAGGTTTCGGATGATGTTCATCGAGCGTGCGTAGGGTTAAGCAAGGGTAAATAAGAACCTGTTAAAAATGCAAGTTAGGAAAAACAGATTTGTTTTGCCCTCAATACTTGCCTTAGCTGTTAAAAATCCGGCCTGGCAATTAGCAGTTGAAGCGGGTTTTGGGAGAGTGGAGATATTGTATATTTGCAGGACGATGGCTGCCATACCTTATCATCTTTAGGTGACAGCCTGTATCTCCCTTATTCCTGTTCACATCAGCAGCTTATGCTTAAAATTTTTACACTGTTACTGTTCACTCTGTGTGTAATCACTTCCCCCTTATCAGCACAAACGAATAACCCTCCTGAGTGGGAGTGGGCCAACAGTATTACGGGCTATGCCACAGTCAGCCATGAAATTGCGGTGGATAACGCAGGTAATACCTTTGTGACGGGCATGTTTCAGCAATCAGCCAACTTTGGGGATATCAGTCTAACAGGTTTAGGTGGCGTTGTAAATGGTTATGTCGCGAAGTATGATAATGCTGGAAAAGAGGTATGGGCCACTAAGATTGGAGGTATAGGTAGGGATATTGCATTGGATGCATCGGGCAATATTTATGTCACCGGAAATTTTAAAGGGGTTGGCGTTTTTGGCGCTTTCACGATTTCAGGCTCAGGGACAAACAACTTTTTTCTGGTTAAGCTAAACCCCGCAGGCAACGTTTTATGGGTTAAAAGTACTCCTGCTTCGCATGGCGTAGGACTTGGGGTTGATCGTGCGGGATACATATACGTTACCGGTTCCTTTGCCGACACACGTATTTTCTTTGAAAATACTGATTTCTCCAGTCAGTCAACGGATATCTTCCTGGTCAAGTATGACCCTGATGGTAAAGAAATATGGGTTAGAAAGATAGGGGGACAAGACTACGATATTGCCTCCGATATTACAGTAGACGAGGAGGGTAATAGTTACCTGACAGGCAGATTTCAGGGAGTGGCCCAGTTTGAAACGGTTTCTATCTCCAGTCCTTTTGGTCCACAAGAGGATGCGATATTTATAGCAAAATACAATGCTGCAGGCAAGTTGGAATGGGTGAAACAAACGGGCGGAGTCCGGACACAGAGCTATAAAATTGATTTGGACCCCCGAGGCAACATTCTGCTTACAGGTTATTTTTTTTCTAACGCCAGCTTCGGTTCTTACAGTTTTGATTCGCAAGAGCAGGAAGTGTTTGTCGCTAAATATACGCCAGACGGTGAAGTCATTTGGGCTCGTAGAGCAGGCGGTTCAGGACCAGATGTGGCGCAGGGACTGGCTACAGACTACAAAGGCAACACCTATATTTCAGGTTTTTTTTCGTACAAGGTTGACTTTGGGCCATTCGTCATTCAGAACAGTTTGGGAGGTAGCTTTTTTATAGCCAAATATGATACTGAAGGAAAGGTGGTTTGGGTAAAAACCTTTGACGGGAACAACACCCATGGCATGGGCTACGGCTTGGCAGTAGATGCTTTGGGAGGTGTATACCTACATGGGGTGTATGGAGGAGATACTTCTTTCGGGGAAACAAGACTCTTGCATAAGTCAGAGGGATTCAGTGCTTTCGTGGCTAAACTCGAGTCAGAGGACAACCCAGCCATTCTGACCAGCAACCTGCCTGAACTGGAATACTGTGCTGGCGCAATCGTGCCTGTTTCATTTCTCAAATCCGGTTCTTACGCAGTTGGCAATACCTTCACGGCCCAGCTCTCCGATGCCTCCGGTTCGTTTGCCAACCCTGTGACGATAGGTACTGGTCAATCGGCTCCTATTATGGCTGAGTTACCAGCAGGTATAGCGCCAGGCGCTGGCTATAAGATCCGGGTGGTGGCCGGAGTGCCAGCTGTAATAGGCAGGGAGAGTAGCATACCTGTCAGTATTATTGCAAGACCTATGGCGCCTGTTGCTATACCTACTGCAAGTTGTGGCAGCGGTAACGTAACCTTCGCAGTTTCAGGAGCCCGTGCCGGTGAAGCCTACCATTGGTATGCCACCGCCACAGGAGGCGAAGCACTGGCCACTGGCTCTGCGTTCAGGACACCACCTATCAACAGCACCACGCACTACTATGTATCGCTCGTAACCAACACGGGCTGCGAAAGTGAGCGAACGCTGGTAACGGCTACCATTGATCCTGCGCTGAATGTGCAGGCGGGCAGCGATGTTGAACTATGTATAGGCAGTGGAGAGGTGCAGCTGACAGGATTTAGTCCGGCAGGTGGCACCTGGAGTGGAGCAGGAGTAAGTGCAGCAGGAGTATTCAATCCCTCGTCGGCAGGTGCAGGAACTCACACCCTGACCTATACCTTTGACAATGGGCATTGCGCGGGTTACAGTACAACAGTGGTGCGGGTTACGCCTATACCTACTATCCAGGCAGGTTTCGAACCCGTTGAGTGCGGTACTGCCGAAAGCCCATCGGGACTCGCCCCGCTGCAGGTAAAGTTTACCAACAGCACTAGCGGCGCTACTGCCTATTTGTGGGAGTTTGGCGATGGCGCTACTTCACAGGAAGCTACGCCCGGCCATACCTACAATACAATCGGCAACTTTGATGTGTACCTGACTACCTATTATGGAAATGATTGCAGCAGCAGACAGCAGGTAACAACAGTGCAAGTCGAGCGCCGGAACGAGAACGCCAATGTATTTACTCCGAATGGCGACGGCTTGAATGATTACTTCGTCCTGAATGTATCCTGCCTTCCCCTTGATTTAAAAGTGTTTGACAGATGGGGGAAACTGGTTTTTGAGCAGGCGGACTATAAACAAAACTGGGACGGCGGAAATCAGCGAAGCGGTATTTATTTCTATCACGCCACCACCAGTAACGGGCAGAATTGGAAAGGTTGGGTTGAACTGATTCGTTAAAAAAGCAGCAGTAAGCACTGTCAAACGGTGGGCGCATGTGTTAGCCTCATCGCGGGAAATTCTCAGCGTCTTTCAGTGCATTGGTGGAGTCTGCTTTAATGTTTGAGATTACTGTGATCTCACCCGTGGATTCCAGTATCATCACTTCAATTTGAGACAGATCTCCATGCCCGCCATTGCGTGCGGCCGAATTGATCTCCTCTATTGTCACGCGTTCTCTTTTGAGGGCGTCATCCAGTAATTCTCCTTTGTATAGCAACAGGGTTGGCTTGCTGGTTATGATATGCTTAACATACTTGACGCGTACTGAAAGCCAGGTAATGGCATATTGCAGGAAAATCAGCAGGAAGAATGCCAAAACACCATCTAGCAGCGCAATATTTTTGTTAAGTGAAACTGCGGCGAGTGCCGAACCCAAAGCCACTGTCACAATGAAATCAAATGCGTTCATCTTGGAGAGCGTTCGTTTGCCGGATGCCCGCAGGAGCAGAACCATGGCAATGTACGCTAGAATGGTGATGGTAAATGTTCTGAAGATGCTCTCCCAGTTGTCGAAAAAGAATTGTTCCATAAGGTGTGAGGTCCGCTTTTTTTAAGTTGCAGGTATACGCCTCTTTTACTGGATTGAACCTGTGCGGTTGCAAAAGAGGAAAAAACAGGGAACTGATCAGTCGATGCGGTTAAGCATCAATCCGTTTTCTACCTTATCAAAAAGAATCGGTTAGTGATCAGGCTATATTTATTATCTTTTCTTATGGAGGTTTAATTTATACTGTAGGGCCAGTCTACCTATAACAGAGTATAGGCGAACCTCTTCCTGTGAATGATTCAATGTACTTATTTCACTGCTTCCTTCATAGGCGGTATGAGTATCTGTGCGTTCTACAGAAGGAGCTATCAAAGGAATTGCTACCCCTAACTGTGCGTTTATATTTACACCATACAACGTGTAGCCCGCACTTATTACTGGATCTGCAGTCAAGCCTGTCAGGTTTTTATAACTACTCTTTTTGGAAATAGAATAGGTGTCATAGAAATTGAAATCAGTATACTGTGAATAGGTAAATCTTAGTCCAAGACCATACTCACTTTTCGCCATCCTCTTGCCTGCATTAAATTGCCCGAACAGGCTCCAGTATTGCGCCTGCGTGACTTCTCCATCTGTGTTACCTGTAAAATGCCAATAGTTGTCTACCTTGGTTATACCTGCGCCCACATATACCTCCATGATGGGGAAAACCGGTTTGTCAGTATTGGCGAAATAACCTAAGCCGCCCTTGAGGACATAATCATTCCTGTCAACATTATACCTGTCTCCAAGTATGCTTATTCTTTTCTTGGTGTCACTGTCGAAGGTAGCAGCGGAGAACAATGCCAGCTTATTTGAAAAGGCATAGGATAGGTTAAAGTCGTAGCCACCACCTCTGCCAAATGAAACATGCAATTGATTTTTTTGATCGTGGAGCGGGATTAACAGTGATTTTGGAGTATAAAACTCTTTTTGTGCAAGAAGTTTAACTGGAAACAACACAACAGCAATAAGAATGATAGCATACCGTAGTTGTTGTTGCAAAACCTCTTTACACCTGTTCATACACCTGTCATTTAAGTTGCATACAACAATTTAATATGAACACTAATAGCCAGCAGTAGGTTACAGCTTGTGGATTTGGTTGGCGGGAGGTTTTATTTTAATTTTTGTGCTGAAATCGTATCCTTCCATTGAATCTCCAAAAGGACCATTACCTGGAACCCACATTCCCCCCAAAGTCAGATTGAAGTTTTCACAATTAGGATTGGCTAGCTTAAAGTCCTTTTCATAATTGTCAATCACTAACCTTAAACTGTCTCCATTTGAAAAAGCGCTTAACTCAGCCATTAAATCAAATGTCAATGACTCCTTTGGAGCAAGTTCAACAGCATAGTAGGTGTGTATTTTATCCTTTGGGTTTGGTGTCCTGTCAGACAGGTATTCATCTCCACAATACCAATGTGGCATAAGATGGATCGACTTTGTTATATCCTGATCTAGAGTCAGAGGCAAATGTGCTGTTGTATTATTTGTGAGGATAAGTTTAACCTCGAATGGTTCATTTACTTCGATCTGTTCGGGCGCTTCTATAGTCTTAGTCACGCTGTAAAAGTCATCAGCTTTACAGGAAGATAACACTACTAGAGTAAAGATGAAGATTCTGAAGCTTTTCATTTTCTGAATTGCCATTAACGGTTATGCAGCAGAAGCCTATAGTGTATCTGGGGGTTAAGGCTGCACCTTATTGGGCTATCGCAGTTCTTATTTTAAATAATCTAGATTTAATGTTATCAGCAAGTCTTTAAAGTTTCGGTAATATTCCTCGTATAATTTAGCAACAGTTTTACCTTCTTTATCAATTAATTTCACTGTATATCCATTCCAAAAGCTGTCTTTGAAGCCTATCAAAGAGTCTCTTTGAATGATTCGTACCTTTTTAGTTAACAGATTTGTAATTCTAATTTCGGTATTAGTAACCTCAATGTTATTAATATCAAAAATTACTTTTTTCCAGAGAAGTCCAATTGTAAATAGAAACACCAATTGAAAGAATAAATACCACATTAAATTATCAGTAATTGGTATTGCTGTACCTTTTGCAAATAGCACTGGCAACCCTATTGAAGTGAGGGCTAATAGGTAAACAGGTATAATTTTTACATACCTAAGGTCTGGCTTCACTTTTTATCTTTTATTTATAATTCAATATGCCCACCAACGGTGTTCGTGCAACCGATGGGCGAGGCCGTCGGCCGAAGCATGAAGTATACACGTGGTTGCACTAAACCTTCGGTAAAGGGTTTTAAAAAGCAGTGGATAAGCGTTACCTTTTGATTCAAATCTAACTCTTACATAAAGATGAAAAAAAAG
>NZ_JADPMP010000018.1 GCF_015686655.1 Pontibacter sp. FD36
GTCCGTTCGACCCGCGGCCCTTTCCTTTTAATTCTCTTGAATTGACGCGGTGGGTGACTTGCGTCACACCCGCGCGGATGTACCTATCTTATTTTTTCTTTTTCTGTCTCAACAATCTCTCAAAGAACTTTCCGGAAGACTTTTTCTTCCGCTAGTGCCCTAACGTTTTAGGGCGTGTGTTTCGCTTGCGCTTCCCTGCTGTTTCCGAAGCGACCGTTCGTCGTTTTCGGTGTGCAAAGGTCGGAAACTTTTCTGAATCCGCAAGCAAAATTTCAATCTTTTTTTTCTCTTTTTCTCAGCCCGTTCGGCCGAGAGGCGCTTTCGTTTCCGCTTCCGTGACCTGCGTTCCGGAGCGGGTTGCAAAGGTAAGAAGACTTTTTAAATCCGCAACACCTTTTAAAAACTTTTTTTCCTTTTTCCTGCAGACCCTGTTACCAGGCGTCTCCCGGAGTAGCTTCCTGCTGAAGCGGGCTGCAAAGGTAAGCAGAGTTTTCAATTCCGCAAGCACTCTGCAAAAGTTTTTTTTCAGTAATCTTTCCCGGCTTTTCTTCTATCGATTCCAGCGCCGGTGGCCGCCCTGCCGGCCGCCTTTCTTGTTTCCCTTTCTAGACCGCTTGTCCGTGTGGGGAGTGCAAAGGTCAGAAAAAATTCCGGACATGCAAGGGGTGTGTTATAACATTAGCTAGTGTTTCGGAATGGTTTCGCTTAACTATCTGAGTTGCACCATCAAAATTTTCAAAATATTTAAAAAGTTTCTCCATTATACTCCAGGCAACTTGTTATTGTATTGTTTCCCTTCATTTGCTGCCTTTCTTTGGGCCTTTCTTCTTTCTAATAAAGCAAATAAGGTATAGCCTCTTATTAAGACTATACCTTATTTGTATCTCTACTATTATAATGTACTTCTATACTGCAGTCGTCTCGGCATATTCCTGCAGGTACTTATACCTTTCCGTCAGTTCTCCTTCTTTCGCTATTGTAGCTTTTTCCAGCATACCGCCTGCATCGTTATTAAAGAACTGCGGGAACACATTATCTATAAGGTGTCGTCCGAAGTCGCGGGAGGCATTGCGGGGTAGTTCGCAGGGCAGGTTGTCGACAGCCATTATGGTGATATTATCCTTTCTGTTATAAGGAGGTTCGAGCTTGCCCGTTTCTGGATTGTAGTCGTAGGCAGGTTCCGTAATTGTAGTAGCACGTTTGGTTGTGGGTATAGAGCCATCCACATCGCAGGTAATGTCGGCGATGGTGTCAATTTTAAAGTCAGGCTGGCGAGTGTCTTCTTCGGAGAACAGTTTTGGGGCACGTGGGTCCCAGTAGGCGCAGGCCATCAGCAAGTCGGTTACTTTAGTGAATTTGCGGAACGTGGACTGGTATAGCTCCGGGTGTGCATAGAAGTCAGGCGAGTCCCATACCTCCACGTCGGGGCGGTTGTTGTAATCACCAGAATGCAGCTGGGCATACACGGGTTCCTTGAACTGCTTATATAAGTAGTCAAATACACTCACCTTTTTGATGCCCATCTTGTCGAGCACTTCCATGGCACCGCCTGCCACACGCCCTCCCCCTGTCACGGCTATTTTTATTGGCGGCAGTTTCACCTTGAAGTACTCCTCCTGCATGTCCTCCATCTCGTGGCAGAGGTAAGCGGGCTTCAGGTTGAAGAGCTTCCATTTTTTGCCATAGGTGAGGATGCCGTTGTAAGCACCTACTATACCTGCATACCTGCCGAAGGCTACCACCCGCTGCCCCTGTGCATTCGTCAGGAGCTCGTAGTCTATTAAAGTTATGTTCTTATCGAGCACGCACCGGAGGAGCTTGGCATTGTGCGGCTGCTTTTTAATAGTGTGTGAAAAGAAGAAGTAAGTCTTGTTCGGGATCAGTTGGTCTACGGGCACCTCCTTTACACCCATCAGCACGTCGCAATCGCTCAGGTCCTGCTGCAGGTCTATACCTAATTCCGCATACTCTTCATCGGTAAAACAGCGTACATCGCTCGGTTGCACCACCACCTTGGCGTCTGGAAACGCTTGCATGGCTTCAACGCATTTTTTAGGGGTAAGCGGTACGCGTTTGTCTACTGGTATTTTGCCTTCTTTAATGATCCCGATCTTAACTTTTTCCATAGGTGCTTCTTTCTGAATTGTTATGCAGAAAATTATGTTTCAAAATCTGAGTGTGTCGGCGCCTTGCCAAATCACTTTTGCCCTGTCTGCCTGTTTTACCTTATATTATATAGCAGGAGTGGCGATAGTGTTAAGCTACCACATTCAGAACTATTTAGCTTTCATGCTTCAATATAATAAACAATTACTATTACTTTTGCAGAAATAAAGAAAGAGGGCCTTTGGCTTGTCTTCCACTGGAAAAGAAAATCCCAAAATTCCCAATCAATACTTCATCATTATGATACTTAAAACAAAACCTGCTGACACTTTCAAGGAGCGCCACAACGGTCCGGACAAAGAGCAAATGCAGGACATGCTTAAAACCATCGGGGTAGACTCGCTGGATCAACTGATTGAGGAGACCGTACCGGCCGCCATTAGACTTAAGAAGCCGCTGAACCTGCCAAAGGCTCTTTCTGAGACTAACTTCCTGAAGCAATTCGGTGAGATCGCCAGAAAGAACAAGGTATACAAGTCGTATATCGGTCTGGGTTACAACGACACCATCATGCCTCCTGTAATTCTTCGCAACATCATGGAGAACCCAGGTTGGTATACCGCTTATACTCCCTACCAGGCTGAGATCGCGCAGGGCCGTTTGGAGGCGCTGATCAACTACCAGACCATGGTAATGGACCTGACAGGTATGGAGATTGCCAACGCATCGCTGCTCGACGAAGGTACTGCCGCTGCTGAGGCCATGGGTATGTTCTACGCACAGCGCAAAGGTGCACGCAAGAATGCAAACCGCTTCTTCGTGTCAAACCAGGTGCTGCCCCAAACGATTGATATTCTTACTTCACGCGCCATACCTATCGGCATTGAACTGGTAATCGGTGACCACCGCGAAGTCGATTTCACTGACGAGACATTGTTTGGTGCCCTGGTGCAGTATCCTGCTGCCGACGGTGCCATTTTCGATTATACTGACTTCATCAGCAAGGCACACGAGCAGGAAATGCTGGTAGCAGTGGCTGCTGATATTCTTTCTTTGACACTCCTGACGCCTCCGGGCGAGATGGGTGCTGATGCCGTGGTAGGTACTACACAGCGTTTTGGTGTGCCAATGGGCTTCGGTGGTCCTCACGCAGGTTACTTTGCTACAAAAGATGCTTTCAAACGTGTAATCCCTGGCCGTATCATCGGTATTTCGGTGGACGCCGCTGGTGACAGAGCTTACCGCATGGCCTTGCAGACGCGCGAGCAGCACATCCGTCGCGAGAAAGCGACTTCTAACATCTGTACCGCGCAGGTACTGCTGGCTGTAATTGCCGGTATGTATGCTGTGTACCATGGCCCACGTCGCCTGAAGTACATCGGCTTAAACGCGCACTCTTTAGCACAGCAACTTGAGAAAGGCCTGAAGGCGCTTGGCTTCGAGCAGCTGAACGAACAGTATTTCGATACGCTGAAAATTGCGGTGGAAAGTGCTGACATGAAGCATGCCATCCGTACTGAAGCGGAGGCAGCGGGTATCAACTTCCGTTACTTCGAAGAAAACTTCATCGGTATTTCCCTGCACCAGAACACAGAGCTGGAAGATGTGAAAGCGATCCTGGCTGTGTTTGCGAAAGTAGCTGGCAAGTCTGCTGACGTGCTAGGTATAGACGAGCTGCCAGAAGAAACAGAAATCACCTGGTCTGATAAACTGATCCGTACGAGCGAGTACCTCACGCATGAGGTGTTTAACAAGCACCACTCCGAACACGAGATCCTACGCTACATGAAGCACCTGGAGAACAAAGATATTTCATTGGTTCACTCCATGATCTCTTTGGGCTCTTGCACCATGAAACTGAACGCTACAGCGGAGATGATTCCGGTGACCTGGCCAGAGATTGGTCAGCTGCACCCATTCGCTCCTGCCGATCAGACGCAAGGGTATGCTGAAATCTTCAAAAACCTGGAAGCTTGGCTTTGTGAGATCACCCGCTTCGATGCGATGTCGCTGCAGCCAAACTCTGGTGCGCAGGGCGAATACGCTGGTCTGATGGTGATCCGTGCTTATCACGAGTCACGCGGTGATCATCACCGTAACGTAGCACTTATCCCTTCTTCTGCACACGGCACGAACCCAGCCTCTGCTGTAATGGCCGGCATGAAAGTGGTGATTGTGAAGTGCGACGAGAAAGGCAACATCGACGTAGCGGACCTGCGTGCCAAAGCAGAGCAATATAAGAATGAGCTGTCTTGCCTCATGGTGACTTATCCATCTACACACGGTGTATATGAGGAGTCTATCATTGAGATCTGCCAGGTAATTCATGATAACGGTGGCCGTGTATACATGGACGGTGCCAACATGAACGCTCAGGTAGGCCTGACTTCGCCAGCCCACATCGGTGCTGACGTGTGTCACCTGAACCTGCACAAGACTTTCTGTATCCCTCACGGTGGTGGTGGTCCTGGCATGGGCCCAATCGGTGTAGTGAAAGATCTGGCTCCGTTCCTGCCTGGTCACGCTGTGGTTGACTTAGGTCGCCCGGAAGCAATCAACGCTATTTCGGCAGCTCCCTGGGGTTCTGCTTCTATCCTGCCAATCTCTTATGCTTACATCGCGATGATGGGCGGCGAAGGTTTGACAGAAGCGACGAAGGTGGCTATCCTGAACGCAAACTATATCAAGGCGCGTCTGGAGAAACACTACCCAGTATTGTATGTAGGCAAAAACGGCCGTTGCGCACACGAGATGATCCTTGACTGCCGCGAGTTCAAGAAGTTCGGCGTGGAGGTAGAGGATATCGCGAAGCGTCTGATGGACTACGGTTTCCATGCGCCAACTGTGTCGTTCCCGGTAGCAGGTACTTTGATGGTGGAGCCAACTGAGTCCGAAGCACAGGAAGAGCTGGACAGATTCTGCGAGGTGATGATCTCGATCCGTGAGGAAATCCGTGAGATTGAAGCAGACAAGGCTGACCAGAAAAACAACGTGTTGAAGAACGCACCACATACCCTGAAAGTAGCGATGGTAGAGAACTGGGAGCGTCCTTACTCTCGTGAGAAGGCTGTATTCCCAATGTCCTTCCTGCGCGACAACAAGGTATGGCCAACAGTAAGCCGCATTGACAGCGCTTACGGCGACCGTAACCTGGTGTGCTCATGCGCTCCGATCGAAGCCTATAACGAGAATGAAAATGAGATGGTAGCTATCGGCTAATCCGTCTTAAGCTTATACCTGAAAAGCCTGGCCCTGTGGTCAGGCTTTTTTGTTTTAGCCGCACTGGCCCTGACTGCTGTATCTGTTTATACCTACTGCCTGCCTCGCACCGTATACCTGTTTTAGAAATGATCCTATACCTAAAACGATAGTGCTATGCGATACGCTATACCCAACCTGAAGCATTTACTATACCTTATACCTGCCTTCCTGATCGGTTTGAGCGGTTGTATTCCTTCTATAGTGGCTGACAGCACCTACGACCGCAGCGTAGACTTTCAAATATACCGCACATTTGCCCTGCTGGAACCCGAGATGGCTAATACCTCCGCAGACCCCAACCTATACGAGCCGCTTCTGGACAGGCGGGTGCGAGATGCCATCGCAGCTGAGTTGGTTAAGAAAGGTATGCTGCTTGACGTCGAAAATCCAGACCTGCTGGTTGCTTATGATGTGTCAGTAGCACAGGATGCCGCTACTGCTTCTCCTGATTTTGGATACGCTTACTGGTTTGGCTATCGTTTCAATTATAACTCTGCCGATTTTCCGGGCTACAGACCAGTTGCGCAATATATACCGGGAACCATGCTGATTGACCTGATATCGGCTAGTACCAACGAGTTAGTGTGGCGCGGCGTGGCAGAAGGCGATATTAATGTGACACAGACAGACGAGAGCAGGATTAGAAGGTCCATTATCAGCATTCTATCGCAATACCCACCTAACAGACCCGCATCCAGCAGACCAATTTCACGATAATTTACAGGCGATAAGACAGGCTGAAGCCGCCGTAGTAGTTGCGCGGCGATGCCGGTTGAAAGTAGCGCCCACCAAATGCGTTGAGGTCATTACCCAAACTATACTTCTGATCCGTCAAGTTTTCAGAGCCTGCAAATATGTCCAGCGCAAACTGTTTTCCCAATTCCCTTCTCAATCCTAAGCGAGCGCCTGCTACGAGGTAAGCATCGGCGTACACTGTGTTCTCATCCGTAAGCGGAATCTCGTCTACATAGTTGGCTGTCAGGTGCAGGTATAGGCCAAAGCGGGTAGCCAAGTCGAGGCCGGCAGTCAAGGTATGTGGGGCAACGCCGGTGAGCTTGTTACCGCTCAGGTCGGTGTCGTCTTTTTGGTAATCCCGGAAACGGAAGTGGCTGTAGGTATAGCTGCCCCATACCTTGAGCAAACTTAGGGGTTGCGTGGCATCTTCTAGCAAGGTACAGCCCAAGGCTGTTTCGAGTCCGCTCTGGGAAGTAGCGCCCACATTCCGGAATACGGCGATGCTCGACAAATCCTGCCGACTCGCTATCGTCTCACGTAGGCGGAAGTGAAATGCCACCACATCGAAGCTCAGTTTTCTGCCTAAGGTGTAGCCACGTATACCTGCTTCGTAGTTGATGCCTTTCTCTGCTTCCAGTTCCTGGTTGAGCGCACCGTCAGAGGTCAGCAACTCTTCCTCAGAAGGCGGCGAGAAGCCCGCACTTACGCTGCCATGCACCGACACCTGTTCCGTCAGCCCCTTAAGCAATGCCACTCGCGGCGAAAGCACCGCACTGAAATCACGGGTATATTGGTATGTACCACCACCTGGGGCCTGGTGCAGGCGGGTGATCTCATAGCGGGTATCATTCAGACTGAGTGCACCCGTTACAATCCAGTTGCCGGGCAGTTCAAACTCTGCTTGGGCAAAGAGTAAGCCGGTCTTGGCCAATACTTCATCGTCGGTACGTAACGAGTCTGTACGTCCCCGATTATTGTCATAGGTGCGGGCTGCTTCAAAACCGCGCTGGTATTCGCCGCCGAAGGTGATCGTAGCAGCTGCGGCGCCGAGCTGGGTATTGTAAACAAAACGGCTTCGGCCTCCATACTCTTGGTTGGTGTTGCGTTCATAGTCGGTGTTGAACGGATGATCCCTATACCTGAACAGGCCATACAGGGCGGTCGTGTTTTTCCAGCTGTCGCTGAAGCGGTACTCCTGCGACAGGCCGATGTTTATACCTTGCTGGTTCATCGAAGCATTCTGCATCACACTCCCGAACATCCCACCCCGTGCCTGCCGCGGATCCTGCTCATACTGCTCCTGCGTCAGCCCGCCGGGCAGCTGGTAAAACAGGTCGGAGTAAATCAGGTTGGCTTGGATCGTGCTTTTGTCAGATGGGTTGAAGGTGGAGGTCAGCATAAGCGTTTCGCGGTCCATACCGGATTGTTCCCGATAGCCGTCGAGTCGCTGGCGGGAATACTGCAGGTATAGGCTCTGCTTCTCACTGCCTACACTGGCACTGGCAGTATAGCGCTGGAAGCCAAACGAGCCAAAGGTTGAACCCACCTGAAACAGCTTCTCTCCGGGAGCTGCTCTGCGGGGTTCCAACAAAACCGTTCCGCCTGTACCTGCTCCGTAAATACTGCCTGCCGGACCTTTCAGTATTTCCATACTGTTGAAGTTGGAAGCATCATACAGATTGAGGTTGGTAATGCCATTTGACTCGGTGAGGGGAATTTCGCCCAGGTATAACTTCACATTGCGTATACCATAGGGGGAGCGCAAACTGCTACCCCTGATCGAAAGGCGGTAGCTTGCTGTGGCCCGCTCCTCCATCCGCACCCCCGGTACCGTATTTACGGCGCGCACCAATGAACTCTCATCAAAGCGCTGCATCACTTCCCGGCCTACTACACTCAAGGCTCCCGCTGTTTCCAGCAAAGGCCGGTTGCTTTCATAGCCCGTCACCACTACCTCTGAAAGACTCGCTGTCAGTGGCTGCAGGTACACCCGAAGGGCCGTACCTGGCTGGATGCGCTGTAAGAAAACAGTATCTGACTTGTACCCAATGTGCGAGATCAGCAGGAAAGTCGCACGGTCTGCAAAGGAAAAATCAAAGCGTCCGGAAGTATTGGTAATCGCCTGTTCGCCTGTATTGGCTGTCAACGTCACACCTTCCAGCGCCTGGCGGGTCTTGGCGTGCAGTACTTGGCCGTTGACCTGTTGCTGAGCGTAACTCAGAAAAGGCAGAAGCATGAGGGCAGTCAGAAAAAGGGATCGGAGCAGGAGTAATAATGGATTCATGTATGCAAGTTAACTGCTAACAAAACGGGTTATACCTTTTGAGGTTTAGATTTATACAGTAATTGCTATGTTCTGCCCGTTTGTAACAATCAGAGCTGGCATTCGGTTAAATCAAAATACAAACCATACCTGTGAAATTAAACCTAACCATAACTATGAAAAAACTACTTACGACTACTGCTTCACTGGCTTTGGCATTGACGCTTATTGGTGCGCCAGCCTTTGCGCAGGGAGGTGAAAAACCAGTGAGTGCTTCCGTGGAAGGCCACATCTTTAAACCTGCCCGGGTTGATGCCACCGACGCCCGCGTGAAGCAGCTAAAAGTTCCAGCCGGTTTCCAGATCACGAAGTTTGCCGAAAACCTCAACAAGCCCCGCATGATTGCCGTGAGCAACGACGGTGTGGTGTACGTGACTGACCGCGACAAGGGCACCGTGACCATGATCCGCGACACGAACAAAGACGGGAAGGCTGACGAGCAGAAAGTAGTGGCCACCAAGGAGCACATGCACGGCATTGTAATAAAAGACAATCAAGTGTGGCTGGCTACTATAAAGGAATTGTATACCGCTAACATCAACAAAGACGGTTCGCTATCTGAACTACAAATGCTCCTGGATGACCTGCCCGATGGCGGTCAGCACCCGAACCGTACGCTGCGCATTGGCCAGGACAACAAGCTTTACATTTCTATCGGTAGTACCTGCAACTCCTGCGATGAGCCAAACAAGGAGCACGCCACTATTCTGCAAGCTGACCTTGACGGCAAAAACCGCAAGGTATACGCCAAGGGCCTCCGCAACACACTCGGCTTTGACTGGCACCCACAAACCGGCGAAATGTTCGGCATGGACCACGGCATCGACTGGCTGGGTGATGACGAGCAGCGCGAAGAGCTGAACAAGATCGAGGAAGGCGCTGACTATGGTTGGCCCTACATATACGGTGAAGGAAAAGAAAACCCCGGCGACCAACCCGAGGACATGAGCTATGAAGAGTATAAAAAGAAAACCAAGTACCCACTGCTCACCTATACCGCCCACGCCTCGGGTCTTGATATGATTTTCTATAAAGGCACCCAGTTTCCAAAAGAGTATGCCGGCGATGCGTTTGTAGCTTTTCACGGATCCTGGAACCGCTCTAAACCAGCCGGCTACAAAGTGTCTCGTATCCGCTTCGAGAATGGTCAGCCAAAAGAATTCGTGGACTTCGTGACGGGCTTTCTGGTAGATGACAACAAGTCGCAGTTTGGCCGTGTGGTAGGTGTGGCCACGCATACTGATGGCTCACTACTGGTAACTGATGACTCAAATGGAGTAGTGTACCGCATTGCCTACACCGGTGGTAAACAGCAACAAAACCAGCGCAACAAAAAATAATACCCTTAGCTGAAAAATGAAAAAAGGCTCCGCAGAATCTGCGGAGCCTTTCCAAACTATGAAAGCTAATGAAATTTTAAATCTCCTAAAGTGAGCTCCTATTTGATTCGGAACTCAGTTCTTCTGTTCTGCTGGTGCATTTCCTCCGGACAAGACACTCCATCAGTACATTTGTTCACCAACCTAGTCTTACCATAGCCTTTGGCAGTCAGCCTGTCTTTGGCTATACCTTTCTCGATCAGGTAATCCACGGCGGCCTGGGCTCTGCGCTCTGAAAGCACCTGGTTGTACTTCAGACTTTCACGGCTGTCGGTGTGCGAGCTCAGCTCAATCTTAATCGTCGGGTTTGCCTCCAATACCTCGGCCAGTTTATCCAGTTCTTTGGCAGCATCCGAACGGATATCCCACTTATCAAGGTCATAGTAGATGTTCTCCAGTACAATAGCTACGTTCTTCTCGTCTCTGTCAAACACCATGGCTACCTGCAGGGTATCCGGAGCTGTTTTTGGCACTACTACCAGCGAGTGCTGATTCAGGTAACCTTGCTTCGAGCCCTGCATGACATAGGAGTTTCCTTTGCGGCCATCCATAAAGTACTGCCCCTTCGTGTTTGTCAAGACTGTACTGCTGTCATTCGGGTTCTGTTGCGCGATCACGAGTTGCACCTGCGGCAATGGGAGCTGCACGTTTTTCTTCTGCTCGTTCTGCTTGCGCTCCAGTGTAGTCACAGCTATCACGACAGGCTTTTGTAGTACTTTGAAGCTGTAGATATCGTCAGTGCCGTTGCTGCTTTCGCGATTAGAAGAGAGCAAACCGGTTTCTTCATCTTCGTTGAACATGATACCATAGTCGTGCTTCGACGAGTTGATCGGATGGCCCATGTTGTTTACAGCCGTCCAGGCAGCGTGCTTGCCCTCGGCTGCAAAGATATCCAGCCCGCCCATTCCAATATGTCCGTCAGACGAGAAGTATAGTTTTCCATTCTGATCCACATAAGGGAAGCTCTCACGCCCCGATGTGTTGATCAGGATACCGGCATTAACAGGCTCTCCCCAGCTACCATCAGGCTGGCGCAGGGTATAGTAGATGTCCGTCTCGCCCATACCTCCCGGCATATCTGACACGAAGTACATGATCTTACCGTCAGGTGACAAGGCCGGATGACCAACAGAGTATTCTGCTACATTGTTAAAAGCAAACGGCTTTATCTCTGTCCAGGTAGTGCCACGTCTTTGTGATGAGTAAATCTCCAATCGGTTGATGTATTCGTTCACCTGCGACTTGTCTACCCAACTAGTCGGGTCAGCATTGCCAGACTTACGCTGCTGCACGAGTTGTGTGCGGGTGAAATAAAGCGTCTGACCATCTTCGGTAGCCGAGGCTGTGGCATTGTGGTATTGATCGTTGATCATTTCGTGCAGTGCAGTGGGTTTGCCCCAGTTGCCGTTGCCATCGCGGCTGGCCATAAAGAGCTGTAGGTACGGGCGACCGGTCCAGCCATAGGTGCCGGCTGATTTTCCTTCCTGATCTACACCACGGTCTGATGTGAAGATGATCGCGTCTTTGCCATAGTTCATCGGGCTGAAGTCAGAGAAACCCTGAATGTTCAGTCCGCTCAGGCGCTGTACCTCGGCCAACGGCATTTTCTGGTTGGTCCAGCTTATTGCCTTGTCGCAAGATGCCATCAGGTGCTGGGCACGCTCATCCATTTGCGGCACTTCCTCCGCCCACTGCATGTACTGTTGCTTTGCTTCCTCGTACTTGCCGTTGCTGCGCAGCGCCTCTGCATAGTGGTAAATGTTCTGCGGGTCACGACCTGGCATGGCCACTACCTGTGCATACCAACGCTCTGCCTCCACGGTCTGACGTGTCAGGCGGTAAGAGTCGGCAATGCGCTCGGCTGTTTTGACATCCGGTTTACGCTTCTCCGACGCTTTTCTGTACTGCTCCAGCGCCAGCGCAAACTCAAACTTTTCGTAGTGCTTGTTTGCTTTGCGAAGCTCCTGCTGCGCTTCGGCCACAGGGGCTGCACCCAGCATCAGGGCAGCAGTAAGGTATAAGGGTATATGTCTGAAATTCATATGCGGTAAGAGCTAATATTAAAAGTATTGCGGCGTCAGCATTTTCGTGTCCTGCTTCTTGAAGAAGTAGTAACCTACTGAAATCTCGTGCGATTGAAAACCGCTCAGGTCATTGAGCATTCGGTCGTATGAGTAACCCAGGCGTAAAGCGTTGGTTACCTGCAGTTCGGCGATCAGGGCCAGGGCGGTACGCTTCGTCACGGGATCCGCTTCCGGGTTTTTGTTGAAGAGGTTCATGCTGGTGCGGTATGAGCTACCCAGCCACAGACGGTCACCTAACAGCACGAAACCATTCAGGTCCACATTGGCAGGTGCGTTGAAGTCTTCCTTGATCAGCACACTTGGCTTCAGCTTCACAAAGCTGCTCACATCAAACACATAACCTGTAGTGAAGTAATAATGGCGAACCGGCTCGATCTGGAAAACGTCCTTGAACTGAATCAGGTCAGATGCAGAAAGGCCAGCGTAGAAGCGTGATGTATTATAATAGACACCCAGCTTCACATCAGGTCTGTAAAACACGTCTCTGCCTGAAGGGATACTTGGATCATCCGGCACACCCAGTTCTGAACCGTCTAATACGCTCTGCACCACACCGGCCGCTATACCTAAACTCAGCGTACCACGTGCGCTTACCGATACACGGGCCGCCGCGTTGGCATAAGCCGAGGTGGTAGAGTAGGCACCGATCTTATCGCGGGTGAAGTTCAGGCCCAGGCCCAATCGCTCGTGGCTGGTCAGGCCGTCTACGCTCAGCGCCTGTGTAGTAGGGGCTCCGTCTATACCTGTCCACTGCGAACGGTGGAAGGCGTTGATGTTGAGTACACCTTTGGTACCGGTATAGGCCGGGTTGATGGCCATACTGTTGAAGATGTACTGCGAGTACTGCGGGTTTTGCTGGGCATTAGCTGCAAAGGTGAAGAGCAGCGCCAGCAGGGTATAAAGTATTCTCATGGTAATAAAATTTTCAAATGAATGCACTCGCTTATCGGAAGATGGTCACGTAGCCGCTGTAGTCCTGGTACTTGCCATCGCATAGCTTCACCCTTACCTTGTAGAAGTAAGTACCTTGTTCCAGCCCTTTGGCGGCCCAATCGTTTTTGTAGTTCTTCTGCTTGAATACCTCAGATCCCCAGCGGTTAAACATCACCATTTCATTGTCTGGGAATTTCTCCAGGTTCTTCACCAGCCAGGTATCGTTCTTGCCGTCACCGTTCGGGCTAAAGGCTTTCGGGAACTCCAGCTGACCGTCAGCCACTCTGGCATCCATGTCAATGCTGTACTCAGCAGAACCTCGGCAGCTGCCGTTGTAAGCAATCACACTTACACGTCCCATGGCGGTCGGGCTGTTGGCCTTTACCTTGATGGTTGTAGTACCTTGCCCTGACTCGATCGTGAAGCCTTCTGTTACCGTCCAGGTGTAAGACGTTGCGCCTTCTACTGGGTCAGCCGTGTAAATAAGGCCTTCGCAGACGCTGCTATTGTCCGTGATGCGGGTAACAGGAGCAGGAGGCATGGTGATATCGATTTGCAACACAGACCATTCGCTGTTACCGCAACCGTTAACGGCGCGTACACGCACAACTCCACCTGTTTCAGCAGCAGCTACTGTGATGCTTGTGCCGTTGCTGGCTCCTTCGATCGTCAGGCCTCCGGTAGTTTCCCACTCGTAGGAGGTAGCGCCAGGCACCGCCTCGATGCTGAAGGAATTACCCGTGCTGTTGAGGCACACATTCATATTACTGCTGATCGCTCCGGGAGTCACTGGCTTCAGAGATGGCGAAACAGCTACTTTGGATACAGCACCCGCACCGCAGTCTTTCACAGTGTTGGTAGCATACACCTCAATGTCACCGCTTGTCTCACCTACTGTTACCTCGATGCTGGTTCCGGTTAGTGTGTTGGCGCTCCAGCCTTGCGGCACTGCCCAGGTATAAGTCATGCCTGCTTCCGGAGATTGTATGCTGAACGTAAGCGTAGCCCCGATACATCCCGTTGTAGCTGTGCTGGCTATGGATGGCGCTGTCGGTTTGTTCGTTACTTTTACTTCCCGGCTGAAGGCGGCGCTTGCGCTACAATCGTTGCCGGCTTTCACGCTGATCTGACCTCCTGTTTTGCCAACTTTCACTCGAATGATTCTGCCATTTTCCTGCTCACTTACCACTGTCCAGTCAGCTGCCGGGAAGGTCCAGGTATAGCTGTTGGCTCCTGCCACTACCGGTGTGCTGAAGGTTGTTTCCTCTTCCTCGCACAGGTCCACATTGCCGATGATGGCAGTTGGCACCGCCGGAGTAGGTGTCACGATAATAGTTGCTTCGGTTGTTGTGCTGAATCCGCAGGCGTTGGTCACCGTCAGGTATACCTTGCCACCCGCCAGGCTTTGGCCCTTAGGTCGAACACTTACACTTGTGCCGGCATCGTTTGTGCCTTCCACAAACTCAAGGTTGCTACCCAGTGTCCACTTGTAAGTAAGTCCTTCTAGCGAAGCGGCGCTCAGAGCTATACCTGTATTGCTGTTGAAACACACGGCACTGGCTCCGGTGATAGCTACTCCAGTTGGCTCGCCAATCACATTTACAGTGGTTTCAGCCGTCTTGTTAACATCCTTACACTGTGTGTTCACAGTCACTTTAACTACCTGGTTGCCCAATGCAGTGCCAGCCTGTACCGTTACGGTGCTGCCGTCTTCTGATTTGCTTACTGTTCTCCAGCCGCTTGGCAGCGTCCAGGTATAAGTGCCACCAATCACATCCGATGTTACTTTGAAAGTAAGTTCACCTTCACGGCAAACTGAAGTTGGCGCCTCTACAATTGATAGCTCAATATTCGGGTTACACTTCACATCCGGAATTACTACAACGTCCTCGTCATTGTCTGGATCAGAATCTTTGTGATCGCCTGGATCTCCCGGATTGTTCGGATCGCCTGGGTTATTTGGGTCACCTGGATCGGTCGGATCGGTTGGATCAGTAGGGTCTGTCGTATCTCTGCTGATGATGCGAGCGATGTTGCGTACAAGGCCTGCTTTCACAAGCTGAGCATTGATAACAAGCTCAGCAGTAGCCTTTGCTTCCAGTGTAGGGATTTTGAATTCTCCGGTAGCCGGATCGTAGGAAGCACCATTGCTTACAGTAAAGTCTACCAACAAAAGACTTTCTGGCAGTTTCTCACCTACTACTATGTTCTTTTCTGATGCTGCGCCATGGTTTGTTACCACAATGCGGTATTGCACCATCTCGCCGACCATGTATTCAGCCTTGGCATTCACCAGTTCTTTTGTTACACCTAAGTCTGGCAGCAGAATTACTACTTCTTCCTCGTTGTTATCCGGATCCTTATCATTGTCCGGCGTGCGATCAATGATCGTGGCTACGTTACGGATAGCACCCGTACGCACGATCTTCGCATACACGATCAGTGTAGCAGAAGTATTTCCTGCCAATGTAGGGATGTTGAATATACCTATAGAGGCGTCATAAGTCGTTCCCGCGGTAGCAGTATGACGCACATACTCCAACTCCTGTGGCAACTGCTCGCGTACATTTATATTTGTTTGAGGAGTAGAGGCGTTGTTTGAAACCTTGATTTCATAGGCTACCACATCATTTATCTTGTACTCCTCTTTCGGATCAACGATTTTCTTGGTTATACCCAGGTCAGGCAGGATGATCTCCACCTCTTCTTCGTTGTCATCCGGGTCTTTGTCATCAGGACGGTCGATGATCGTGGCCACGTTGCGGATGTTCCCCGTGCTCACAATCTCGGCATATACGATTAACGTAGCAGACGCATTACCTGCAAGTGTCGGAATGTTATAGATACCTGTAGTTGGGTTGTAGGTGGTGCCTGGAGTTTCCTCGTGACGCACATACTTCAATCCACTCGCAAGTTGCTCGCTGACATTGATGTTCTTTTCCTCTTTTGAAGATGTGTTTAAGATCTTGATTTCATAGGCAATCACATCGCCCAGGTTATAGCTCGACTTTGGATCAAGAATGCGCTTAGTAAGACCCAGGTTAGGCAGCACCAACTCTTCGTCATCTTCTTCATCGCCAGGATTAGGGTCGGGGTTGTCACCGATGATTACTACTTCGTTGCGGATGTTACCAGTGTTGATCACCTCAAACACCAAGCGAATGTCCTGTGTTTCAAACACATCCATATCACCAATCACCCACTCGCTTTTCTCTTCGTCGTAGCTTCCTTTTGTAGCAGGCTTCACTTCTACCAGCCTCAGCCCGGATGGGATACGCTCTTTCACCACCACATTGCGTGCAATACCTGGACCGTTGTTTTTGGCCGTAATGGTATAGGTCACGCGCGAACCCAGTGACACATCTTTGTTGTCTACATTCTTCTCTACCGACAGGTCGGCATTGGTCACGTTTTGCAGCACCGTTGGGTTGTTGTCGAAATAGATAGTGCCTCCAATGGAAATGGCGCGGCCATAGAGCGAAACACCTTTTCCGAAGGTGATGTCGCCGGTCGCAATGATGTTACCATACAGACTGCTCGGCGCCTGGATCTCCACGTTGCCGTCCACAACCCAATAAATATTCTTGGTCTCGACCCCTACGCCGGAAAGGCTAAGGGCACCCGGATTCACTTTCAGATTACCGTTGATCTTAAACACGAAGATTGGTGTACTGCCTCCTTGTGTCACTAGCAACGAAATGCCGCTAATAGTGGTATTCCCATTGATGCTATAAACACCTGGGTAAATCTCATGGCCATTACCTAAGTTGGGATTGAAGTTATCGCTCTCTTGAAGAGCCATTAACTCTTGGTACAACCTATTGGCATCGAGCATTGCTTCTGCTGCCAGTTCTGTACCTTTTTCCTTCTTACCAGTTACTCTAAGAAAGTTTTCACCAGAAATTACTTTGCCAGGACTGATGCCGATGTCACCGCGGATCCATGTTGTATCCGGGCCTTTCACGACGATTTGTTCATTGGCTAAAGCAATGAACCTGTTCACGCGGCCCAGGTTGATTTCCGTCTGCCCAAAACTAAGGGTGGTAGTGGCAGTCAGAAAAAGGGTGAGAAGCAGTAAAATTCTACTCATAGGGAATATGTAAAAAAGCGTAATAAATTAGGCATAAATATAAATGTATTTTCATAATTTTTTATTATATCTTGATACTTATATATTCAAGATAAGTTTAATACAATATAAACAATACAATATATATCTTTAAATAAAATGTTATAACAGCAATTTTGTAAAACTATTCTAATATGATTCTTGTGAACATTTTTTTCAAGAATCTACCTTTCCAGTGCAGTGTTTAGAATATGGACATATATAAGTGTATCAGTAGCTAAATATTCGAATATACTAATTCAACAACCTTTAAGTTGCTAAAATGCTGCATTTATACACCTTTTGTTATATGGGCGGACAAAGGAAATGAAAATTTTTTAAATAGAATAGGGAAATTTAGGGAAGAAAAGTAGTGCAATAAAAAAGTGCCCTATCAGGATTTGATTCCCGAAAGGGCACTTTTTAAATTAAATTAAACTTTCTAAAAAATCTTTGAAAGTTAATAACTTAACAGAGCCTATACATGCACGTGACGCTCAGCATGGTAGGAAGAGCGTACCAGCGGACCGGACTCCACATATTTGATCCCGCGCTTCAGTCCTTCTTCTCTGTAATGATCAAATAAATCCGGGTGAATGAACTCAGCCACCTCAATATGGAGCTTGGTTGGCTGCAGATACTGGCCCAGTGTCAGAATGTCGCAACCATTAGCAGCAAGGTCGTCCATGGTCTGGTATACCTGCTCGCGGGTTTCGCCCAGCCCCAGCATGATACCGGTTTTAGTGCGCTTGCCATACTCTTTGGTGCGGCGAATCTGCTCTAGGCTGCGGTCATACTTAGCTTGTGGTCGCACACGGCGGTATAGCTCTTTCACTGTCTCCATGTTGTGCGATACCACTTCCTGGCCCGGCGAGATCATTGTGATCAGGGCATCCCAGCTGGCCTTCACATCAGGGATAAGAGTTTCAATAGTAGTGGCAGGAGAAAGCTCTTTTACCATCCGCACGGTTTCATGCCAGATGGCGGCACCGCGGTCTTTGAGTTCGTCGCGGTTCACAGAAGTAATTACAGCGTGCTTCACGCCCATTAGCTGAATCGCTTCAGCCACACGGCGCGGCTCGTCTTGGTCGTATTCGTTAGGGCGGCCCGTAGCCACGGCACAGAAAGAGCAGCTGCGTGTACACACATTGCCCAGAATCATGAAAGTAGCTGTACCGGCTCCCCAGCACTCACCCATGTTAGGGCAGTTGCCACTCTCACAGATGGTATGCAGCTTATACTCGTCTACGATGTTTCTAACCTTCGCATACTCTTTCCCTACCGGCAGCTTTACGCGCAGCCAGTTTGGCTTGCGTGGCTGACCCAAAGCATTGAGCCCCTCGGGCTTCGCGTTGGGTTGTATTACCGGAAGTGTCATCATTTCATCCATGCTGCAAAGATAGGTATAATGCGTTAAGACTTCAGCAAAAGCATCCGGAAATTAAGGCTATGCCGCCCATCATCAGGTGCTTTCCTCTCAACAAGCAATTGCAGGAAATTGTTCTCAGCCCCTCTTACTTGCGGCGGCCGTAGTAGATGTTCAGGTACACGGAGGTAAACAGGCTGTAGTTCTCTGTCTGCGGGATCATGACCATGTCTTTAAAGAACTTCTCGACCATAAAACCTACTTCCACACCTGTAATGCTCTCGCGGTAGCGGCCGTACTCAAAGCTCAGGCCTGCTTTAGCATGCACACCCAGATTGATGTTAGTCTCGCCCAGGCCAGTAAGCACGTTTGCATTGCCCAGCGTGTTTTCGAAGCTCAAATGCTTATTCGGGTCATAGGCCTCGGTGCGAATGTCACTGCCAAGGCCGCCGGCATAGTCGTAGCGGATGTAGTAAGGTATGAGCAATCCCAGCGAAGGGCCTATTGCGCCCAGTGCATTCACCTGCACGCCGCTTTCGGCAGCTTTACGGAACAACACATGCTCCAGCCCATAGTGCGGGCGCACTGAGAAGAAATGGTTTTGCTTGCCTGCTATAAAATGATCGCCTGACCCTGGGTTGTAAAGCCTGTTTTCTTTCGGATGTTTGATCTCCACGATCTCGAGGCCACCAAAACGGTAGAGTCGCTCTTTCATGAACCAGGAGCTACGCACAAATACGCCACCCAGCAGGCCGCCGTTCGAATTCAGGTTGATGCCGTAGCTGAGTTCATTGCTAAAGTCATCGTCAGACTGAGCTGCAGCCGGCAAAACCAGCACCAGTGTCATAGCAATTGTGAGTAACAGGTTTCTTGCCACCTTTATACAATTTGGGTTAGGTACGTTCTATCCAAAGGCCGGAACCAAAAGCAGGCGGTATCAGGCATTCGAAGCCATACAGCCCAGCTTACAACTCCGGTCAGGATGGCTACTATCAAGGAATACAGGTTATCAATGGGGCCGGACTAACGGCTCTGAATTATCAGGCCACCAAGCTCTTCTTCATCGAGTCAATGCTGATGCTCAAATGTGAGGCATCATACGCGCACATACCATCCTGGATAAGCAGCAGTTGGGGTGACTGGTGCTGTACTTGAAACACTTCCGCTATTTCATTCGAAACAGGTCGGTAGCGTAACAGGTCAAGATAGTAAGGCTTAATATGGTCTACACCGGCACCATCCCACTGGCGCTCCAATCTGCTTTTGGCAGTGGAGCTGATAGAACATGATGTACTATGCTTAAATATCACCACCGGGGTGAGCTTCGACTCTTCAATTATGGTATCTAATTGCTCTACGCTTGTAAGCGGATGCCAATTCATAGCTATCTGGTTAGGTTTACTTTTCCTTTTTCCGGAAAAGCCTGAATTTCTTTTTCTCACGGACAGCCGGGTCACGCTGCACGGCCTCCTTCGTGCCATCTTGCTGTGGTTTGAACAACCCCAGCATCGGGCGCTGCCTCAATTTGCCAGACTCGCCCTTTTTCAAGGTATAGGCGTCCATGTTCAGGTGTGTTTCCTTATAGGTGGTTGCCTCTACCTGGTTGGCTTCCCGCAGCGACTGACGCAGCAAGCGACCGTGCTTATCTGTCATGGTATAGCTGATCTGACTAAATGCAGGCCATGCCGCTAGAAACAGCATACCTGTCATTACCACCAAACGTTTCGTTTGCTTTTCAAATCCCAACTTTTCCATAACAGCTTTCCATCTACAGTTGTTATACTGAATTCGGGAATAGGAGTTGCTCCCCTAAAAAATTCCCATTCGCTTCTTCTTCACACGGCCGTTTTTGTCCATGTCCACCCGTACGGCTTCCAGTCCGGAGGCATTTTTACCGGACACTTTACTCGTCTTGCCAGGCTTCGGGCAAGGTATAATCCCCTTGCGCTGACAGCCCGACCCGAACAGCAGTGCCATGCACAGCAGGCCTAACACCCAATATCTACTTTTCTGCATCACAAGCAATATACGTTTATTTCCTCTATTTTCCGCTAAAATGCCATAATGCTCTCCACCTTCTCGCGCAGGCGCTGCTTTGGCAGGAACTCCTGTTCCAACGGCGGCGCAAACGGCACGGCCGTATCCAGACTGGCAACACGTGTTACCGGGCCGTCGAGCAGCTCGAAGCAGTTCTCCCCGATCCAAGCCGCTATCTCGCCGCCTATACCGCCGGTCATGGTGTCTTCGTGCAGAATAATAACGCGGCCGGTACGGGCTACGGTATCTCGCACAGCTTCTTTGTCCCAAGGCAGCAGCGAGCGTAGGTCCAGTATGTCGAAGCTGATGTCCGTCATTTCCTGCTGCAGTTGCTTGGCCCAGTGCACGCCCATGCCGTAGGTGATGATGGAGATATCCGATCCCTCAGCCACTAACTTAGCCTTGCCAATCTCTACAGTATAATAATCGTCTGGAATTTCCTGGGAAATGGAGCGGTAGAGCAGCTTGTGCTCAAAGTACATCACCGGATTCGGATCTTCGATGGCTGCGTTCAGCAAACCTTTGGCATCGTATGGCGATGACGGATACACAATCTTTAGGCCCGGGGTATGGAAGAACCAGGCTTCATTGCTCTGCGAGTGGAACGGACCCGCAGCTGCACCCGCGCCAGTTGGCATCCGCACCACCACATCGGCATTTTGCCCCCAGCGGTAGTGGCTCTTGGCCAGGTTGTTCACGATCTGGCTAAAGCCAGCGCTCACGAAATCTGCGAACTGCATTTCGACCATGCTCTTCTTGCCCTTCACGGACATACCCAAGCCTATACCTAGTATAGCTGATTCGCAAAGCGGTGTGTTGCGCACGCGGTCTTTGCCAAACTGGTCGACAAAGCCCTCTGTTATTTTGAAAACACCACCGTACTCAGCAATATCCTGCCCCATCAGCACCAGTTCCGAGAAGCGCTCCATGCTCTGGCGCAGGCCATCTGAAATGGCGTCTACATAGCGTCGCTCGGTTTTGGCATCCGAAGCAGGTTTGATCACCTCTTGCTCAAAAGGACGGTACATGTCCTCTATTTCTTCTTCTCTGTTGGCTTCCGGCATTGGCGTCGCAAAGGCGGTTTGCAGCCCCTCTTCGATTTCGGCCTTTATCTCTTCGCGTATACCTTCGATGGCTTTTGGCGTCAGGATCACTTCGTCGAGCAGGTACTTCTCAAAGTTCTCCACCGGATCTTTTTTCGACCACTTCTCAAATAGCTCCTGCGGCACATACTTGGTACCGCTGGCCTCTTCGTGGCCGCGCATGCGGAAGGTGATCGCCTCGATCAGCATCGGGCGCGGGTTCTTGCGCATGCTGTAGGCAGCCTGACGCACCGTATCGTATACCTCCACAATGTTATTGCCGTCGATCTGCAAGGCATCTATACCATAAGCTGGGCCTTTGTCGATGAAGTGCTTGAACTTGAATTGCTCGTTGCTCGGCGTGGAAAGGCCGTAGCCGTTGTTCTCGATCATGAAGATAACCGGCAGATTCCAGACAGCCGCCACGTTCAGCGCCTCGTGGAAGTCACCTTCTGATGCACCGCCATCGCCGCTAAACACGAGCGCCACTTTCTCTTTGTTATCCAGCAAGTCAGCTAAGGCTATACCATCGGCCACTGCCAGCTGCGGACCCAAGTGCGAGATCATGCCCACAATGTGGTGCTCGTTGGAGCCGAAGTGGAAAGAGCGGTCGCGGCCCTTCGTAAAGCCAGTCTTCTTGCCCTGAAACTGCGCAAAGAGTCTGTCCAAAGGCACTTCGCGGCTGGTGAACACTCCCAGGTTGCGGTGAAGCGGCAAGATATACTCGTCTGATTCCAGCGCCATGGCCGAGCCCACGGAGATGGCCTCCTGCCCTATACCTGAGAACCACTTACTCACTTTGCCCTGGCGCAGCAGCACCAGCATGCGCTCCTCGATCATACGGGGCTTCAGGATACCTTTATATAAGGCGATCAGTTCGTCGTCAGAGTATTCTTTGCGGTTATAATTCATCTTATGATGCGGAAAATTCGTTGTGATATGGCAGCATAACGTTTGCTTAAGCCGCCGATTATGGTGCTAATTTATAAATTTGTTCGGTACTTCGTGTCTTACCGGCTCTGGCATACGCAACAAGCGGCGTCCGAAAGACCGTAAAGAAAGCAAAAGCTACAGAAAACCAGTCAGGCCTGCAAGTATTTGCAGGTTTTGATTGAACAGGGCACAAGGTATACCTGTTAAAAAAGAATTGACAGGAAAAAAATCAGGGAAAGGTAACATCGGTTGCCGTCCTTTAAAGAGAAGAAAATTATGATACAGTTTCAGGAATTTACGCTGGATAACGGACTGCGTGTGATCGTGCACGAAGACCACACCTCGCCGATGGCCGTGCTAAACGTGCTCTACGACGTGGGCTCCCGCGACGAGGAAGAGCAGCATACCGGATTTGCGCACCTGTTTGAGCACCTGATGTTCAGCGGCTCCAAACATATACCAGTATACGATGAGCCACTTCAGCGCGTGGGCGGCGAAAACAATGCCTTCACCAGCCCCGACATTACCAACTATTACTTATCCCTACCGGCCCAGAACATCGAAACCGGCTTTTGGCTGGAGTCGGACCGCATGCTGGACCTCGCTTTCAGTGATCACGGACTGGAAGTACAGCGCAAGGTCGTGGTAGAGGAGTTTAAGCAGAACTACCTAAACCAGCCTTATGGTGATGTGTGGCTGAAGCTGCGCCCATTGGCCTACGAGCAGCACCCTTACAAATGGGCGACCATCGGCAAGGAGATCGCGCACATCGAAGACGCCACCATGGACATTGTGAAAGCGTTCCACAGGAAACATTACTCCCCGAGCAACGCCATACTGGTGGTGGCCGGCAACGTGACTTTTGAGACGGCGAAGGAACTGACCGAAAAATGGTTTGGCCCTATACCTGCCGGCGAGAAGTACGAGCGCCATATACCTAACGAGCCGAAGCAACAGGAACCGCGTGTGCTGGAAACCAGCGCCGACGTGCCCTTGAGCGCCATCTACAAGGCCTACCACATGCCGCACCGTAACCACGAAGACTACTACGCCGTCGACCTGATCAGCGACATACTCGGCCGGGGCAAGTCTTCGCGCCTGTACGAGCAGCTGGTGAAAGAGCAAAAGCTGTTCAACTCTATTTCGGCTTCAGTAACCGGCTCCATCGAACCGGGCTTGCTCATCATCCAAGGCAAACTCAACGAAGGCGTGGACCTGCAAAAAGCCAATGCTGCCATTGAGGCTATTAATAAAGAGTTGATGGAAAAGCTCGTGGATGATGAAGAGCTGAACAAAGTAAAAAACCAGGCCGAGACGTCCATTGTGTTCTCTGAAATCGAGCTGCTGAATCGAGCCATGAACCTGGCCTATGGCAAGCTGCTCGGCGACGCGAACTTCGTGAACACCGAGGGCGAGAAGATTCAGGCCGTGACGCCGCAGGACATCCTGCGCTGCGCCAAGCAAGTGCTTGATCCGAACAATTGCTCTACCTTGCTTTATAAGGCCGAGAAGAAGGCCCAGCCTGTGGAGCAGGAGGCATAGGCAAGTATAGCTTATATAAACAAGTATAGCTTATATAAATAGGAGCGGCTGCGGTGAAAACTGCAGCCGCTTTTTCTTTTTCAAAATATACCCCTCTTCTTCAGAATTCCTCCAAAATCGGTCCGTAACATGCTATACAACCGATTTGTAAAACCTAAATTGAAGAAAATGAAAAAGACTGCATTTGCTATGCTTTTTATGGCAAGCACCCTATTTGCTTGTGACAATAACTCAGATGACGTAAATCCTGACGACGTACCTGCCGCCGTAAAAGAAACATTGCTCAGTAATTTCCCCGATGCCGCCGACATTGATTGGGAGCAGAAAGGAGATGATTACGAAGCAGATTTCGATGTAAACAAAGTAGATTATAGTGCACTGTTTAATGCCTCGGGGAGCCTGATAAAGCACAAGCAGGATATACCTGAGTCTGAATTACCGGACGCTGTGCGGGCAGCCATCAACACAGACTATGCTGCCTATCGTCTGGATGATATCGAGCGACTGGAGGAAGGTCAGACCATGCTGTACCAGATTGAACTGGACAACAATACCAAGGACGAAAAGCTGGTTTACTCCGCCGATGGCCAGCAGGTACAGCAGGCATACTGGGATTAACGAATGCCAAAACTCATTTAATCAGAAGCCTGGGGTTCTTAACCTCGGGCTTTTATATTCCATGTAAGGCCGCTCAACCAGCAAGCAGCCTTCCCTGTCCCCTCCCGACAAATAGTATTCCCTCCGCTTTTGTACTGGAGTGATCATTAATAACCTATTCTACAAAGTTTCTTCAGATTTGCATGCTAAGCTTAGGACCAAATCATCAGGTTACCTTTCATTACATAATCATGAAGCTACGATTCGCCACCATCACACTTTTTGCAGGACTTCTGGTTTCCTGTGACGATGATGTGTTGCCAGAGAAAGTGCCGCTGGAGGTACGGCAAAACCTACTGAACACATTTCCACTTGCCTTTGATATTGAGTGGGAAAGGAGCGGTAAAGATTACGAGGCTGACTTCAATATGCATGCGGCAGCACATAGCGCACTTTTCCGATACTCAGGTGAGCTTATGCAGTACAAGCGAAACTTACACTCCTCAGAATTACCAGAAGCTGTCGCCAACTCCATCGCTCAAAACTACCCCAACTACAAGACCGAAGAGGCCGAAGTTGTTGTAAAAGGCGACATTACCACCTATCAGGTAGTGCTTAAGGGCAAATCAGGAGAACTTGAACTAGCCTTCTCGGCAGAAGGCCGGCAGCTTTCACAGGCCTACTGGGACTGATCCTGCTTCAGTTTCGCTTCAGTTTGCTATATGTATAGCGTGCAACTTTTTGGGCATAACATTTGTATATACAAACAACAACATTACCTTTGTACCCATATTCAGCCTATGCGCATAGAAGACGAAATACAGCAGAAAGACTTCAAGGACGATCATCGTCGGATGATAGTTAACCTGTTGTTTACAAACAATTGGCTGAATCAGCAGTTTATACCTTTCTTTAAGCAATTTGGACTTACGCTGCAGCAGCACAATGTACTGAGCATCGTGCGCGGTCAGCAACCAAGGCCCGTTTGCTTTGGAGAAGTGCAGGAGCGCATGGTGGATCGCAACTCCAACGTGACTCGCCTGGTTGATAAGCTGATTGAGAAAGGCTATGTTACCCGTGATATTTGCCAAGCAAACCGCCGCATGATTGAGCTAAGGCTTACTCCGAAAGGCACGGAACTACTTCGTCAGATAGACGAGCAGATGCCCACCTTTTTCCAGCGCTTCCATAACCTGACGCAGGAGGAGGCAGTTTTGGTGAGCAAATTACTCGACAAGCTCAGAGGCTAAGCTATTTTTTTATACCATTATTTGTATACACAAATAATGTACAAACTGAAATATATTTTATGAAGCATATACAAGTAAAAGACGCATCTATACCTGCCCTTGGTTTGGGCACTTTTCAATTGTCAGATGATCAGGCCCGTGAAATCACAGCCGCTGCTATCTCTGAAGGTTACCGCCACATCGACACAGCGCAAATCTATCAGAACGAGGCGGGTGTGGGCTCGGCCATCAAAAACGCAGGTATAGCACGCGACAAGATTTTTCTAACCACGAAGGTTTTCAGGGAGAGTCTGTACAAGAAAGACTTTATGCCCTCGGTAGAGGAAAGTTTGCGCAAGCTCAAAACTGACTATGTTGACCTCTTGCTGATTCACTGGCCTAATCGCAATGTGCCCGTGGCTGAGTACATGGACCAGCTGATGGAAGCACAGCAAAAAGGCTATGCCAAGTACATTGGCGTAAGCAACCACCCCACTGCCTTGCTCGATGAGGTATTGGCAACCGGCGCAGACATCATCACCAATCAGGTAGAATACCATCCGCTGATCAACCAGACCAAGCTGTATACCTACCTGCGTGAGCACGGCATTTCGCTGACGGCATATAGTCCGATCGCGCAAGGCAAAGTGCTCGGTAATCCGGTTCTGAAAGGTATAGGCGAAAAGTATGGCAAGAACGAAGTGCAGGTATCGCTACGCTGGCTGGTGCAGCAAGACGGTGTGATGGCTATACCTAGAACATCCAAAGCCGAGCGCCTGAAAGATAACATCGACATCTTCGACTTTGAGCTGTCAGCAGAAGACGTCGCCCAGATCGACCAACTCAAAAAAGACAACCAGAGAGTAGTCAACCCACCTTTCGCACCGGATTGGGACTAGGGAGTTTAGGAGTTTAAGTCGCTCGCGTCCCGCGAGTGTGAGGCATTTGGTGGTGTCCCGCCACCTGTGCCTAGTGGCACAAAAATAGCGGCCGGAGTCCGCCGTATAGCTCACACTCGCGAGACGCGAGCGAGGGCACAACTTGTAGGGACAGGTTGCGATCTGTCCGAATCGTGCACGAAAAATCAACGAATAACGATCAACCCAACCCGTGCACAAAAAACAACAATTTAACAATCAGCAATTTAACAATTGACACATATGTCACAACCACTTTTAAGACAGATAAAACTACACGATTTAGAACTGAACAACCGCGTGATCATGGCGCCCATGACGCGCAGCCGTGCCGCTAACGAAGGCAATGTGGCCAACGACCTGATGGCAACTTATTACGCTCAACGCGCAAGTGCTGGCCTGATCATTTCGGAAGGAACACAGATCTCGGAGCAAGCCGTAGGTTATGTCAACACGCCAGGCATTTACAGCCAGGAGCAGGTAGCGGGCTGGAAGAAAGTAACTGACGCAGTACATGCCGAGGGCGGAAAGATCTTCGCGCAGCTATGGCACGTGGGTCGTATGTCGCACCCTGACTTTCACAATGGTGAGTATCCGGTGGCCCCTTCCGCCATCAACCCAAATGCACAGGCTTACACTCCTGAGGGATTTAAAAACACCGTTACTCCACGTGAGTTGACTATACCTGAGATCAAGCAGATCGTGCAGGATTACAAGGCTGCTGCCAAAAATGCAATAGATGCTGGCTTTGACGGTGTAGAGATTCACGCCTCAAACGGTTACCTGCTGCACCAGTTCTTCAATGGTACCTCCAACACCCGTACTGACGAATATGGTAGCTCCAAAGAAAACAGGGCTCGCATTCTGTTCGAAGTTATCGAGGCGATTCAGGAAGTCATGCCAGTGGAGCGTGTGGGTGTTCGTCTGAACCCAAGCCTGCACGGTATTTTCGGAATGACGCTGGACGAGGAGACCATCCCGACCTTCGACTACATCATCGAAAAGCTGAACAACTACAACCTATCCTACCTGCACCTGTCAGAGCCTTTCAACGATGTGAGCGCGATTTCACATGCCGAACAGCAAATCGCTAAGCGTTATCGTCCGATCTACAAAGGCAACCTGATTATCAATGCGGGCTTTACGCAGGAAAAAGGCAACACCGTGATTGAAGCTGGCGAGGCAGATATGGTAGCCTTCGGGGTGCCGTTCATCTCTAACCCGGACCTGCCGGAGCGTTTCCGCCAAAATGAAGAATTGCAGGAAGCCGACAAAAATACATTTTACTCTCCTGGTGCCGAAGGCTACATCGATTACCCTTCCCTTGCAGAAGCAAAGGCCTAAGCCAAAGGCGCTTTTTCATATATAGTCTGATAAGAGCCAGCTGCCCTAACCGGTGGCTGGCTTTTGCTTTTTAAACCTTTCCAGGCAATTTGAGTCTATACCCTTTAAAAATGCACCTGCTGCATCATGACAAAAGGGTAAAAGCACTATATTTACTTTTTATACCTGCCGTATAAGGCATTGCTATACCTTCAACACGCACTATGAAATTAAAAATAAGAACCGGCTTCGGCTATGACGTGCACCAATTGCAGGAAGGGCTGGACTTCTGGCTCGGCGGCATCAAGATTCCGCATACGCATGGCGCACTGGGCCACTCTGATGCCGATGTATTGATCCACGTGATCTGCGATGCTCTGCTGGGTGCCGCCAACATGCGCGACATCGGCTTCCATTTCTCTGACAAAGACCCGCAGTACAAGGGCATCGACAGCAAGATTCTGCTTAAAGAAGTGGTGCACCTGCTCTCCCGCGAAGGCTACGAGATCGGCAACATCGACTCGACCATCTGCCTGCAGGAGCCAAAGGTGAATCCACATATTCCGGAGATGAAAGCCTGCCTGGCCAAAGTGATGGGCATACCGGAGCATGATCTTTCTATTAAAGCCACCACTACTGAGCATCTGGGCTTTGTGGGCAAGAAAGAAGGCGTGGCTGCTTTTGCAACCGTCTTGATCTATAAACAATAACAATCCATAACCTTACCTTCACCTTACACAGACATGAAGTATAACAAGTTTTATGTGTATGCGCTGGCTGCCTTCCTGACCACAGGTTGCGCCACCACGCCTACTACCACCAGCACCACTGCTGAAACCACCGCCACGGAAGCTGAGCGACTGCGCGAAGCCGCTCCGAAGTATGCCTCCACCATCACGGCTGCTGACCTGTCCAAGCACCTCCACATACTCGCTTCGGATGAGTACGAAGGCCGCGACACAGGTTCTAAAGGCCTGCAGATGGCTGCCGATTATATCTCCCGCGAGTTTAAGGAAGATGGCCTTGTTGGACCAGTGAAGAACAGTGCCAACCCATACTACCAGCCTGTAGCGCTGGAGCGCAGCCAGTGGGGCGACGGCTACATCATGGTTGGCAAGCAGAAATTCATGATGGGGCAGGACTTCTTCGTGCTGGGCGCCTCGCCATACCAGACCGAACAAACTGCTGAAGTAGTATTCGCAGGCTACGGTATTGACGCTGACAACTACTCTGACTACGCCAACCTCGACGTGACCGGCAAAATGGTCGTGGTGCTGGGTGGTGAGCCAAAAGGTGCCGACGGCAAGTTCCTTTTGAGCGGTACTGACAAAGCTTCTGACTGGGGCAATGACTTCCGTACCAAGCGCAATGCCGCCACTAAGCGTGGTGCTAAGAGCGTACTGATCGTGACAGGTGCTAACGCAGGTGAATTTGGCACGATGACACAGCGCTACCGCAACTTCCTGACACGTCCGTCTATCGGCTTGAAGGGCAACGGTGCGCAGGGCGGAGCTACAGCAGCCATGATGGTATCGCCACAGGTAGGCGCTTCTCTGCTGGGCACAACGCCAGAGAAGATGCTGGCTTACGCTAACGCAGTTGCGAAAGCAGGTAAGCCTACACCAGGTACTTTCACAGCTGTGAAAGATGTGAAGGTGAAGACAGAACGTAAGAGCGAAGCACTTCCATCTGACAACGTACTGGGCTACATCGAAGGTACTGATAAGAAAGACGAAGTGATCGTAGTAACTGCGCATTATGACCACGTAGGTATAGAAGACGGCGAGATCTTCAACGGTGCTAATGATGACGGCTCTGGTACAGTAGCTGTTGTTGAACTGGCAGAGGCTTTTGCGCAGGCAAAGAAAGATGGCATGGGTCCACGCCGCAGCATCCTGTTCATGCTCGTAACGGCTGAAGAAAAAGGCCTGCTGGGTTCTGAATACTATGCTAACAACCCGATCTTCCCGCTGGAGAACACGGTAGCCAACATCAACATCGACATGATCGGCCGTATGGACTTCGACGCTGAGAAGACGAACGACCAGAACTACATTTACGTGATCGGTGCTGATAAACTTTCTTCGGAACTGCACCAGATCAACGAAGAGGTAAACCAGAAGCACGTAGGTCTTCGTCTGGACTACAAGTTCAACGACGAGAACGATCCTAACCGTTTCTACTACCGCTCTGACCACTATAACTTCGCTAAGCACGGTATTCCGATCGTGTTCTACTTCAACGGTGTACATGCCGACTACCACAAGGCAACTGACACGGTAGATAAGATCATCTTCGAGAAAGCTGAGAAAGCCGCCCGTCTGGCGTTCCACGTGACCTGGGAGTTGGCCAACCGCGACAACCGCATTGTAGTGGATAGCAACAAAAAGTAATACACTAAACTTGCATAAACGGCCGTTTAACATAAAAACGAGCTGCATTTATTAGCTTTGAGGAAAACACCCTAACTTTAAGGGTGTTTTTCTTTTTAATAGCACTTCCTGATTACTAGCCGTTTCAGGAAAACCGCAGGGTTTATTTATATGAGTAGACTAAAACAGTTTCTGCAGGACGCGGAAACGAAATCATTTGATCTGGGCCACCGCTCGACCATCAAGTTCAACATCGGCAAGTATAACGCCGCTGTACAGCGTGGCCTTACCCAATACAGCGACCACGAACTCGCCCGTGAGCGAGCTTCTTTTATAAAAACGAACACCATCAATAACCTTGATAAGTACCTGATGGAGTTCGAGTCTAACTTCACGGCCCGCGGCGGCAAAGTGATCTGGGCTCGCAATGCCGAGGAGGCGCTCAAGGAGATCGGCCAGATCATGAAGCGCAAGCGCGCCCGCTCGGTAGTGAAGTCCAAGTCGATGACGACGGAGGAGATTCACCTGAACAACTTCCTGGAGAAGAACGGAGTGGAGACAGTGGAGACGGACCTGGGCGAGTACATCGTGCAGTTGGCTGAGCAACGGCCTTACCACATCGTGACGCCGGCCATGCACATGTCTAAAAAGGACATTGCGGACCTCTTTGTAAAGAAGCTAAAGATAGCCCCGACCGATAGCGCCGAAGAACTGGTAGCCACTGCCCGCCGCCTGCTCCGCGCCAAGTATACTGAGGCCGAGGTAGGTATAACCGGCGGCAACTTCCTATTGGCTGATATCGGGGGTGTAGCCATTACCGAAAATGAAGGCAACGGCCGTTTATCCACTGCTTTCCCGAAGACACACATTGCCATTGTAGGTATAGAGAAGATTTTACCATCTGTTATGGACCTCGACCTGTTCTGGCCACTGCTGAGTACCAGCGGCACCGGACAGCAAGTGACTATTTATAATACGATCTTCACAGGCCCACGCCAACCAAACGAGAAAGACGGCCCGGAGGAGATGTACGTGGTGTTACTGGACAATGGCCGCACCGAGTTACTGGCTCTGCCTGAGAAGCGTGAAGCGCTCAACTGTATCCGCTGCGGTGCCTGCCTTAATGTGTGTCCGGTATACAAAAATATTGGTGGCCATACCTACGAAAGCACGTATAGCGGCCCGATCGGCTCGGTGATCACGCCGCACTACAACGGCATGGCCGAGAACAAGCACCTGAGTTTTGCCAGCTCCCTGTGCGGTGCCTGCACCTCAGTATGCCCCGTCAAGATCAATATCCATAACCTGCTGTTGCTCAACCGCCGCCAGAGTGTGGAACAAGGCTTCACGGAGAAGAGCGAGCGCACCACTTTCAAGCTGTGGCTTAAAGCCATGAAGAGCCGCAAGTTGTTGAATATGGCACCTGCAGGCGTGAAGAACTTTGTACTGAAGCAAGTGCTGAAAGACACTTGGAGTAAGCGAAGAGAACCATTGCAAGTAGCGCCGAAGTCATTTAACCAGCTTTGGAAAGAGCGGGAGGGGAAGTAGTCTGAATCAGGATTTTCAGGATTAAGGGATCTGCAGGATTTCCGTGAACGATTAACCCACCCCTGCCCCTCTCAATAGGGGAATCACGGCAATGATTGTCATCCCCCTGCCCCCTTCGAAGGGGGACTTCTGCCCTTACTCAGTTCACAGGTATAGGCCTCGTCGCTTCTTTTATAGTCCAGACAGATCGCTGGCAGGTATAGCAGGACTAACTCGCACGCTGGCTTTGAAACAAATACTTGTGCCAAGTGCGCCTTTGTGGCGCTCCACTGTTTGAGCGTTCAGCGAGTTTGGAGCGTCTTGATTTTTTTGCTTACTTTTTTCATCAAGGAAAAAAGTAAGGCCCGCCC
>NZ_JADPMP010000019.1 GCF_015686655.1 Pontibacter sp. FD36
GGGCGGGCCTTACTTTTTTCCTTGATGAAAAAAGTAAGCAAAAAAATCAAGACGCTCCAAACTCGCTGAACGCTCAAACAGTGGAGCGCCGAAAAGCGCACATGGCACTGTAGCCTGTTTCATAGTTTCAGTGCGAGTTAGTTTTGCTATACCTGCCAGGGTTAGGTGACAGATGTTATAAGGCTTATACCCAAGGACTGGCAGTAACAGAAGCTCCCCACCTAGGGGTAGGGGCCCTATATAAAGATTCAGTCAAATTCTACCCCTTCAACTTATCTAGCGTTTCCATCACCTTTTCCTGCCACAGCTGCTTTTCAAGTATCACGGGCGGGGCGGCGCGTTCGAGGCAATCCAGGGCGGGGCAGCGTTCGCAGGTTTCGTTTACGTAGCGGTGTACAATGGCCGGGTCGTCCAGGAAGCGGACTTTGCGGCGCAGGTTTTCGTTCAGCAGCATACCGATACTGATGGTACCAGTCAGGCTTTCGGTGGGCTGGGCGAGTGCCAGTACCAGGTATTCGTTTGTAGAATTTATATAGGAGGAGCGCTGAATACCTACCAATGGCTGGTCGAGCTCACCTGTTAGCTTTTGCTGTTCCATCTCCTCAAATAGGGTGAGTGAGATCCAGCGTCGGCAATAGTGCTCGTTCAGGAAAGAGGCATGGGGATTATGAAGGCCCGAGAGGTGCAGTTCCTTGGTGAGTGAAAAACGATCCGAGGCCGCATGGTGATGAAAGCGAAGAAAAAACAGCTGCTTAATGTTGAAAAAGCGGGGCAGGAGCGAAGTCAGGCGGTGCAGCAGTGTCTCGGGGGAGGTAGTGTAGTTCTCCATCAGCTGTAGCAGTAGCTGAGGCTGCCAAACCAGCTGTGCGAAAAAGTTCTCCATGTCCTGCACCAGACGGTCGCGGTTGAGCAAAAGGGCACCGGCAAAGTAGGAAGCCTTGAAGTTGTTCAGAACTTCCTCAAAAGAACCTACCCGCACCCAGGTGGCGGTGTACGGACGTGGTTGCAACTGCAACACCTGGAAGCCAATCTCGCGAGCCACTGCGAAAGTACGCTGCTGTTCTGTCAGGTTTGGGTTAAGGGATAACCGAGGTGCAATACCCGATACAAAGACCGATCGCAGTGGGGCAAGCTCTGGTTGGTCTTGTATTGTCTCTGTTTCAATTTTTATGTTAAATACCGATTCCAGTATATCTGCTAATTGCTCGAATGATGGGGTTTGCTCCGGGCTGATGCCTTGCGCTTCCATAAAGCGCTCTGCTTCCAGTTCCAGGTCTTCAAAGTAGTTATCATGTAATTCCTGGTAGGAGCGGAGGGCGGAGAAGTAGAACTGCTCTACCCGCAGGTCGAAGGCCCTTGAAATTTCTAACAAAGTGTTGACGAAGGCACTAAGTTTGGTAGGTGCTGTCGCAAACAGGTCCAGCAGACGACTGATGTCCAAACCGAAGTGCTCCAGTGGCAGTTCCGACAGTATATTGGATTGCAACAGTTCACCCACTGGCTGCAGGCGCTTGCTCAACTGCAGCGACACCAGATAGTCGTAGGTTACCCCTAGTTCATCGGCTATTACAGCAATCTTACTCGGTTTAGGATGCTTTTTACCTTTCTCTATTTCATTGAGGTACGACACCGATATACCTGTTGTCGTGGCCAGATCGGTCAGCGAGATGTTCTTTTCTGTCCTTAACTGTTTGATTTTCAGTCCGAGTATAAGCCGGATAACATCTTCCTGTAGCCTCATCCAAAATAATTTTCTTGGTCTATATGCTAATAAACGGGCTTTTGCGATTATTTCCTAAAAACGTAATAAAATTATTTAGCGAAAATTCGCCAAAAGTAAATTGTTCGCGTATAGATGATAAAATTACAATACATCACCTCAAGTTTATAATTATGTTAGTTGAAAGCACAGCCCAAGTAAAAGGATCACCTGTCAAAGGGATAGAGCAAATTTTGACACCTGAAGCCGTGGACTTTCTGGTCATGTTGCACGAGCGCTTTGACAGCCGAAGAGAGGAGTTATTAAAAGAAAGAGTAGCACGTCAGCAACGGATTGATGCAGGCGAGCGTCCTGATTTCCTGGAAGAGACAAGAGCGGTTCGGGAAGGGGACTGGAAAGTAGGGGCTATACCTGCCGACCTGCAAATGCGCCGCGTCGAGATTACAGGTCCGGTGGACCGCAAAATGGTGATCAACGCGCTTAACTCGGGAGCTGATGTGTTCATGGCTGACTTTGAGGATGCGAACTCGCCGACTTGGGAAAACGTGGTGCAGGGGCAGCTCAACCTTTACGATGCCGTACGCCGCACCATCACTTATCAGAACGGCAAGGTATACCAACTGAAAGACGAAGTGGCTTTGCTAAAGGTGCGCCCAAGAGGCTGGCACCTGACTGAAAAGCACTTGGTGATCGGCGATAACGCTATTTCAGCCGCCTTGTTTGACTTCGGACTATTATTCTTCCATAATGCCAAAGAGCTGATTGCCCGCGGCACAGGACCTTATTTTTACCTGCCTAAGCTGGAGAGTCACTTAGAAGCCCGCCTATGGAACGATGTGTTCGTAGCAGCACAGGAGGCTTTGGCTATACCTGTTGGCACGATCAAAGCGACGGTGCTGATTGAGACCATACTGGCCGCTTTTGAAATGGACGAGATCCTTTACGAACTGCGCGAGCACATTGTCGGTCTGAACGCCGGTCGCTGGGACTACATTTTCAGCGCCATCAAGAAATTCCGCAACCAGCCGGATGTGATCTTTCCGGACCGTACGGCCATTACCATGCAGGTACCTTTCATGAAAGCGTACACCGGTTTGCTCGTGCAGACCTGCCACAAACGCGGCGCACATGCCATGGGCGGTATGGCGGCTTTCATCCCTAATCGGCATGATCCGGCTGTGAACAAGAGCGCTTTCGAGAAAGTGAAGGCCGACAAGGACTTCGAAGCCCGGAATGGTTTTGACGGTACGTGGGTAGCCCACCCGGATCTGATTCCGGTGGCACGGGAGGCGTTCGACAAGGTGATCGGAGAGAAACCCCACCAGAAAGATGTGCTGCGCGAAGATGTGAAGGTAAAAGCCGCTGACCTGCTCAACTTCAAGATAGAAGGAAGTAAGATCACAGAGGCCGGCCTGCGACTAAACATCAATGTGGGCATTCTCTACATCGGCAACTGGCTCTGCGGCACTGGCGCGGCAGCCATTCACAACCTGATGGAAGACGCCGCCACAGCTGAGATTTCGCGGGCACAGGTATGGCAGTGGCTGCACCACGAAGGCACCCACACTGCCGAAGGCGAGCCGATTACGGAAGAACGTGTGCTCCAGCTGATCAAAGAGGAAACCGAGCACATTAAAGAGGAAGTAGGTTTGGCCATGTTTAAAAACTGCCACTTCGAGCGTGCTTCCCAGCTTTTCTCTGAACTCGTGCTCTCCACCTGCTTTGTCGATTTCCTGACGCTGCCGGCATACAAGTACATCGATTAATAATGGGTAATGAGTAATGACGAATGAATAGTGAGGAATGATTAGTGAATAATGAAAATTGCCTTAATCATCAATCCATTCCTATTCCTCACAGATCATTCGTCACTATTCTCCATCCATTATTGATTCCACTTTAGTCATTCCCTACCTACCACTCATTAGTCATTACTCATCATTCATTACTCATTATACTATCATGAACAAGACCGAAAGAATACACGCTATCCAGCAAGACTGGCTCGTGAACCCACGCTGGGCAGGTATAAAAAGACCGTACACTGCCGATGAAGTTGTAAAACTGCAGGGTTCTGTAAAAATTGAGTATACCCTGGCCCGCAACGGGGCTGAGAAACTGTGGCACAAGCTGCACACCGAAGACTATGTGGCCGGCCTGGGCGCCATGACGGGCAACCAGGCGGTGCAGGAAGTGCAGGCAGGGCTCAACGCCATCTACCTGAGTGGTTGGCAGGTGGCTGCTGATGCCAACCTGGCCGGGCAGATGTATCCGGATCAGAGTTTATACCCGGCGGACAGCGTACCGAATGTGATCAAGAAGATTAACAACGCCCTGTTGCGCGCCGACCAGATCCAGAGTGTGACAGGGGAGGGGGAGATTGATTGGCTGGTGCCGATCGTGGCGGATGCTGAGGCTGGTTTTGGGGGCAACCTGAATGCCTTTGAACTGATGAAGATGATGATCGAGGCCGGGGCCGCTGGTGTGCATTTCGAGGACCAGTTATCGAGCGCCAAGAAATGCGGCCACCTGGGCGGCAAGGTGCTGGTACCAACTCAGGAGGCCATCAACAAACTGGTGGCAGCACGACTGGCCGCCGATGTGATGGGGGTGCCGACACTGTTGGTGGCCCGCACGGATGCCGATGCCGCCAACCTGATCACCAGCGACATCGATCCGCGAGACCATGAATTTATCATACCTGGTGAGCGCACTAGCGAAGGCTTCTACCGTGTGAATTGCGGTATCGAACAAGGTATAGCCCGTGGCTTGGCCTATGCGCCGTACGCCGACCTGATCTGGATGGAAACCTCTACGCCAGACCTGGCTCAGGCTCGTAAGTTTGCCGAGGCTATCCATGCAGAATTCCCAGGCAAGCTGTTGGCTTATAACTGCTCTCCGTCCTTTAACTGGGCCGCCAAATTGAGCGTGGAAGAAATGGAAACGTTCCGGGAAGAGCTGGCGAAGATGGGCTACAAGTTTCAGTTCATTACATTGGCCGGTTTCCATGCGCTCAACACCAGTATGTTCGAACTGGCCAAAGCCTACAAAGCACGCGGCATGGCGGGCTACTCTGAATTGCAGGAGCGTGAATTCGGCTTAGTAAAAGAGGGCTTCAAAGCCGTGAAGCATCAGTCGTTCGTAGGTACTGCCTATTTCGATGCCATCCAAAACACCGTGACCTCAGGTACCGCTTCCACTGCAGCCCTGGTTGGCTCAACCGAAGAAGAGCAGTTTCATTAAGCGATAGCAGGTGATTATAAAGAGCAAACCCCACCCTCTACTTGAGGATGGGGTTTTGCTGTTTATATCGTATGTCAGGTATAGGGGAAACTTATTCCGTCTTAAACCCGATGCCTTTGGCACGTTTTTCCCAATTTTCGCGGGCCCACTTCTGCATGTCTTCCACGTTGTCCATTTCGTCCATGATCTCCATACCCAGTAGTGTTTCGATGATGTCCTCCATAGTCACGATGCCGGCTGTGCCGCCATATTCGTCGACTACCAGTGCAATGTGGTTTTGCTCTTTGAGCAATCTGCTGAACAGTTCAGGTATAGGCATGTACTCCGTCACTACCTCTATGTCGCGGCGTATCGTTTTTAGAGGCAGGTGGCCTTGGTTGTCAATTAGTTTCGAGAGCACCTCGTCCTTGAGTACATAGCCGTTGATGTCGTCGAGGCTGTTCTGGTAAATCGGAATACGGGAGAAGCGCAGCGTCTTGGCTTGCTTGAAAAAGTCAACGATGAGCATCTCCTCCTGCGCACCGTAAATCACAGTGCGGGGTGTCATGACGTGGCGCACCAGAACCTGGTTAAAGCGCAGGATGTTGCGCAGGATCTGGGATTCACCTCTTTTGAAAATACCTTCTTTAATGCCGATCTCGGCCATAGCCGTAAAATCTGCGCGGCTTAGCACACTCTTGTCTTTGTCGCGCTTCAGTCGCTTAGTAATAAACTGCGACAGCACAATAAGCGGGTAGAGCGGCGAGTAAATCATGATGCGCAAACTCGTAACCGTAAAGGGCGTGAGTTGTCTCCAGTAGTTAGCCCCGAGTGTTTTGGGTATAATTTCAGAGAAAATCAGGATGATGATGGTCAGGACAGCTGAGATCAGAGACAGGTATTCCTCCCCCCAGATTAGCTGGGCCTGTGCACCTACCCCGGCTGCTCCTATGGTGTGTGCAAAAGTGTTGACGGTGAGTATGGCCGCCAGCGGGCGGTCAATATTGTCTTTGAACTCCTGGAGGTGTTTCCCAAGCGTAGGGTTTTCCTGTGCCGTAATGCCTACATGGGAGGGCGTAATGCTCAGCAATGCCGCTTCGAGCAGCGAACACAAAAATGAAAAAATAAGCGCAATGGTTAGGTATAAGAAAAGTAAGCCCATGCGAGTGGATTATGTTGAAACCTTTGGTTGATTTGCAAAGGTAGTAAATTAGTGCACCACGCGCAGTACCGGCTCCTCGAGCGGTGTGCGGGTTTCAGGATCCACTGTGAAATACCCTACCATACTCGGCCCATAGCCCAGGTTCAGCTCTACAAACTTATTCTGATCCGGCAGCATCGCGATCACCTCCTGTTGCAAGTCCTTGTACTTCTCAAGCAATTCTTTCAGTTTCTGCTCTTTGTCATTCAGGGAGTTTTGCGGTTGCTGCTCGGTCAGCTGCTGTTCAATGTTCTGCTCCGGGTCGAAGTCGTGCTTCATGCTCTGTAGCGAAAGCACTTCCACTTCCAGCAACCGGATATCCCGTTCCACATGCAGGTATTCTTTCACTTTTTCCTCCAGCGGGACAAGTGATTCGTCCAGGTATTCTATCAGGTTTTCCATAGTCATGTCAGGTATATGTGGGTGTATAGCTCCTATACGGCAATGCCCTCATTTATTTGCATACGAGAAGCAACAGGGTGCGGCTACATAGCTGCTATACCTATACCTTGACCTATAACCATTTGAAGAGCTTCCTGACAAAAGCAAGCCGGTTGCCGTAGGGCGGGTAGCGTAGCGGAAGGTCAATCCAGGTACCGCGGTGCACGACACTCTTCTGGTTGGAGAACAGCTCGAAACTGGCCTGCCCATGGTAACTGCCGACACCACTTTCCCCCACACCGCCAAAGGGAAGGTTGGGGTTAATGAGGTGTGAAATAGTATCGTTGATACAGCCGCCTCCAAAGTGAACTTCTTCCAGCACACGTTGCTGCTGCGCTTCATTGGATGAAAAGAAGTATAGCGCAAGGGGCTTCTCTTTAGAATTAACCTGCCGGATCGCTTCATCCAAGTGGGTATAGGTAAGCACAGGCAGGATAGGTCCGAATATTTCGTCTTGCATGACGGGATGTTGCCAGTTCACCTGGTCCAGTACAGTCGGGGCAATGAAACGGCTAGCAGCATCGTGCTGCCCGCCGATGCGCACGACGCCGTCCTGCAGGTAACTGCGCAGGCGTTGGTAGTGCCGGTCATTGATAATGCGGGCAAAGTCCGGGCTTTGGCGGGGCGAGTCGCCATAAAACTCCTGGATGGCAATGCGCAAGCGCTCGATCAGCTCGTCTTTCACCTGCTCATGCACCAGCAGGTAGTCGGGGGCCACGCAGGTCTGGCCGGCGTTCATGAACTTACCCCAGGCGATGCGGCGTGCTGCCAGGCCCAAGTCGGCGTCTTCGGCTACGATCACAGGACTTTTGCCACCAAGCTCCAACGTAACCGGAGTCAGGTGTTCGGCAGCAGCTTTCATGACCACACGGCCCACCTGTGTGCTGCCCGTAAAAAATATGTAGTCGAACCGCTGGGCCAACAGGAGCTGGGTAGTGGGCACGCCTCCCTGGACTACGGCGACCAGCCTCGGATCAAACGTTTTGGAAATCAGCCGGGCAATCACAGCCGAGGTTGCAGGGGTTAGTTCAGATGGCTTGATAATCGCACAATTGCCTGCCGCCAGCGCACCGATCAAGGGGTTGAGCACCAGCTGCAAAGGGTAGTTCCAGGGACCGATGATCAGGGCAACCCCATAAGGCTGTGAGTAGACATAGCTGCGGGCCGGGAAATTAAGCAGGGTTTCGCCTACTAACTGCGGCTTCGCCCAGCGTACTATTTTTTTGAGCACCAGCTGCAGTTCTTTCTCTACAAATCCTACCTCTGTGGTGTAGGTTTCAAAGGCTGGTTTCCGGAAATCGGCATACATGGCATCGATCAGCTCCTGCTCGTGGCTGCGCACTGCCTCCAGGAGGCGCCGGAGTTGCTCTTTCCGGAAGCCGACGTCCAGGGTATGGCCACCGGCAAAATAGGCCCGTTGTTGTTTGAGCAGGTCCATTATGGCCTGCGGGTCTGCTTCCGAGACGGAGCCGGCCCTGTTTACATAGGTGTTTGTTGAGTTCATAGCGGGTGAATAAAGTTAGGTTTTGGTTGCATAGGCCGGTTTTTGGTCGGCAGCCGGTCGGCCGGTAAATCTATTCATAGAGGTATAGACCCCAAACCAGCGGCCTGCCACCGTGTCAAACAGGCGGGTGGGAAGAATGCCGCGAAGCAAGGGGAGCAGGTGCACGATCGAGGGTTTGCGAAGCAGAATCCTGTTGCGCTCCACGGCCTGCAGAATGGCCTCCGTGATTTCCTCAGGCTGCAGGGTCGGGGTGAGTAGCGGTGCTTTCACGCCGGCAAACATGCCGGTGTCGATGTAGCTGGGCGTGACGGTGGTCACCTTCAGGCTCGGTCCGGTTTGCTCCAGTTCCAGCCGCAGACTCTCAGACCAGCCAAGCACTGCCCATTTGCTGCCCGCATACACACTCATGCGCGGGTTGGGAAGCAGACTCGCTGCTGAGGCTATATTCACAATATGTCCTTTCTCCCGCGCTACCATGGCTGGCAAAAACGCCTGTGTCACGAGCATGGCACCCAGCACATTGACCTGAATGGTCCGCTCGATTTCGGCCATCGTGTGCTCCACAAATGGCTTGCCTACCACAATGCCTGCATTATTAACAAGTATATCCGGCGCTCCAAAGCGGCTCTGCACTTCTTCGGCTGCCTGCTGTACCTGCGTCGCATCTCCCACGTTCACTTGCCAGGTGTGTACTTCATAACCGGCATCGCTAAACTCTTGGTGAGTCTGCTGCAAAGCGTTAGGGTTGATATCCCACACCAGCACCCGGCTGGCGCCGCGCTGCAGGCATTTCATGCCCATCAGCCTGCCTATGCCGGAAGCACCCCCAGTTATGAGTACTGTACTTTTCTTAATGCTGGTCATGGAGCTTTTTTAGATATTATGTGTATTTCGCAAGCATAATATAGGAGGATAAGATCATATAAAAAAATATTATCACCTCATTATCAATCAGGCAGATAGAGATGTCACAATTGAAGTACTGCCATACCTGGACTAGCACCAGGTTAGTTTACCTGGCCAACCCGGTCTGAACCAGCTGCATCCGGCAGGCACAAATTCTCTTATCAATTCCCAATTCAAACATAGGCTTATTGTATCTTTGGCAAAACGACCTGAATCTATTTCCTATGAAAGACGATACCATCAAAATAATAGAGTGTCCCCGCGATGCCATGCAGGGCCTTCATGATTTTATACCTACGCAGACGAAGATCGACTACATTAATCAGCTCCTGCAGGTGGGCTTCGACACAATAGACTTTGGCAGCTTTGTGTCGCCCAAGGCAATCCCCCAGATGGCGGACACAGCCGAGGTGCTGGCAGGATTGAACCTGCGCGATAGCCGTTCCAAACTGCTGGCCATCATTGCCAATGTGCGGGGCGCAGAGGAGGCAGCCTCCCACGAGGCCATCGATTACCTGGGCTTTCCGCTCTCCGTATCAGAGACGTTTCAGCAGCGCAACACCAACAAGAGCATCTCCGAGGCCATGAGCCAACTGGCCCAGATCCAGGACATCTGCCAGCGCAAGGACAAAACGCTTGTCACGTATATTTCCATGGGCTTTGGCAATCCTTACAACGATCCATGGGATGCGGCTACTGTGATCCGGTTTGTGGAGGAGCTGGATAAGCTGGGGGTGAAGATCATTTCTCTTTCGGATACCATTGGCGTTTCCAATCCGGAAAACATTACCTACCTGTTCAGCGAACTGGTACCGGCATTCCGACACATCGAGTTTGGGGCGCACCTGCACACAACCCCCACTACCTGGCAAGAGAAGGTGGAGGCTGCCTATCAGGCCGGCTGTCGCCGCTTCGATGGGGCCATGCGCGGGTATGGGGGGTGCCCGATGGCCAAAGACGAACTGGTCGGCAACATGGCGACTGAAAATTTGGTCGGCTACTTCGAAAATAATAATTTAAATTTGAAGCTCGACAAAGAGGCTTTCGCTGCCGCGCTGGCAGCCTCAGGCTCTGTTTTCTCCTGATTATGGCAAGAAGAACCATTGTAGATATTTTCATTCCCTGCTTTGTGGATCAGTTGCACCCAGAGACAGGCCTGAGTATGGTCAAGGTGCTCGAGGGGCTTGGCTGCGAGGTGAACTATAACCCGAACCAGACCTGCTGCGGACAGCCTGCTTTCAACGCTGGTTTTTTTGATGAAGCCCGTGAAGTAGCCAATAAGTTTCTTGACGATTTTTCAAATGAAACGTCGCACTACATCGTGGCACCTTCAGCGAGCTGCGTGGGTATGGTACGCAATGCTTACCAGGACATTTTTGTGAAATCATCGAAACTGGTGAAGTACCGTGCCATGCAGAAGAAGGTGTTTGAGTTGACCGAGTTTCTGACCGATGTGCTCAAGGTATCGCAGGTGCCAGGAGCCCGCCTCGACGGCAAGGCAACTTACCACGACTCCTGCAGCGCCCTGCGCGAATGCCATATCAAGGAAGGGCCTCGTGCGCTGCTCCAAGGGGTGCATGGCCTCGAAATGATCGAAATGGAAGACACTGAAACCTGCTGCGGCTTTGGTGGTACATTTGCCGTGAAGTTCGAAGCCATATCAGTAGCCATGGCCGAGCAAAAAGTGGAGAATGCCCTGGCCACCGGTGCCGACTACATCATATCCACCGACAGCAGTTGCCTGATGCACCTGAACGGCTACATCCAGAAAAACAGGAAGCCGATCAAAACCATGCACATTGCCGATGTGCTGGCCAGCGGTTGGTAAGGTATAGGGATCAACAAAAATTCAAAAGCCAGATACGGTAAGTGTCTGGCTTTTTTTATATGCGTAAAAACACGTAGCCTTCAAGCTAGTAATACTGAAATTAGCTCAAAAACAACCGATTAGAGCCTACATGGCTTACCTCCCCAAAAGCTTGCCGTATAATAGACAAAACACGGAAGGTAGTTTAGAACTTTGGTTTTAGGTTGGTTGAACCTTACGTTCTGACTCCTGGTGAGTCTGCTGCCGATACAAACGTTGTTTTTAGATGATCATGTGCTTAACGCTATCTGGGGTGCGTTTGGCGGTTTGCACATGTTTATAAGGGGAGCCGGTATCTGTTATTTTAATGCAGGCGGTTGGAACCGGCTCCCTTTTTTCTCTCCCTCTCACAGGTCCCCGATTCCTTTTTAACTCATCCGGCAGAAAATACCTGTTGTCAAGCTGTTTTTGTGAGCTTGCCTACATGTAGGTAGCAGATTGACGCCTATGTCAGCGCCTTGCGGTAATATGCGATGCTACTACGTGCAAATCGGTATTTGTATAGGCTATCCCTACTTATGTAGTCATGCAGCGTATAAAGCGCAACAAACGCAAGGACTATTGAAAGCTATGAAATCAAAGAAGACGCTGGTGCTGGGACTGCTGAGTTTTGTGTTGAGCGCTCTTGTACTACCGGCGCTGGCGCAGGAAGAACGGGAGGAGCTTACGACAGACAGACCGGATAAGTCACAGGGTCCGGGCATTGTATCGCGGGGCTATGTTCAGTTGGAAGCTGGTTATCACTACCAGAGGCTCAATGCAGCCATCAGAACACACGCCTATCCCACGGCACTGCTGCGTATCGGCTTACTGGAGGGAGTAGAGTTGCGCCTGCAAGGAGCCGCGAAAGATTCTGTAATTGAAAATGGATCAAAGCGCCACATCAGGGGCTGGGGTCCGCTGAGCGTCGGCACGAAGGTAAGGCTATGGGAAGAAAGCGGCTGGCGTCCGGAGGCTGCTGTATCAGCCATGCTGACGCTGCCCCTTGCGAGCGAAGTATTCAAACCCGATAATCCGGAACCTCAGTTCGGGCTGGCTTTTAGTCATGAAATCTCTGAGAAAATGGACCTGACTTATAACCTGGGCTATGGCTGGGCTGAGGGCGATCCCGTGCGATCGTACGGGGCCAACATCACCCGGGAAGTAGGTGATAAGCTTACACTCTACCTGGAAGCATTCGGTAGCAAAGAGAAAGGGGAGACTGCCGAGCACCAAGCAGACGTTGGGCTGCTCTACCTGCTGCTGCCCAATCTGCAGTTCGATGTGGCGGCAGGGCGGCGGCTGAACAAAGAAGCTCCACACAGTTTTATCACCACAGGCCTGGTAGTACGGCTACCCCGTTAACTGGCTGTAACAGGTATGGCAAGAGATATGAAAAAGAGACCTGTCCGGAAATCGCTGCAGGAGTACGCCCGCGGCATAGCTGGAGGACTTCTGTTCAGTTTTCCGCTGCTCTTCACCATGGAGGTATGGTGGGCCGGCTTTATCGCCACGCCCTTCCAACTGCTGATCATGGTTGTAGTCACCTACCTGTTGCTGCTTGGCTATAATCGTTATGCAGGTATGCGTCCCGGGGCATCGTGGCGCAGTGTCTTCATCGACTCGGTGGAGGAAATGGGACTAGGCATCATCCTGTCATTTGCGGTGCTGTACGTACTCAACCGCATACAATTTGGGGAGATGTCCGCTGACGAGATCATGGGTAAGATCATCATCGAGGCCATGGCTGTCTCTATTGGCGTATCCATCGGGACCGCACAGCTGGGCAGTCCGGAAGATGAACGGGAGGAAGAAGATGAAGTACAAACAGAAGCAAAGGAGGCAGGCTGGCGCACCGGACTGCGGAGCAAGGTCAGCCTGGTGGTACTGGCGCTTTGTGGCAGTGTGATTGTGGGTGGCAACGTGGCACCCACCGAAGAAGTGGTGCTGCTGGCGGTAGGGGCAGCGCCGTTTCACATATTGCTCATGGCCTTACTGTCGCTTGCTCTCAGTGTGGTGGTTGTCTACTTCAGCGATTTCCATGGTACGGGCAGGCACCAGAATGGCGACCTGTTCTTCGCCATCACAGTAGACACCTGCCTGAGCTACCTGACAGCACTTGCCGCTTCAGCATTCCTGCTGTGGTTTTTCGGCCGGTTTGAAGGTGTAAGTTTTGAAATAGCCATAGCCCAATGCATTGTATTGGGTGTTTTAGCCAGCCTGGGGGCCTCAGCCGGGCGACTGCTGATAAAATAACATGCTGCATGACGGGAAAACAAGAACAAGAAAATAAGCAAAGCCAGGTTGGAAGGGCTGGTGAGGACGATGACAAAAACGCACTGGAATGGACTGTGTTCGGAGTAAGCCTGCTGCTTGTACTGAGCATACTGGCCTACCTGAGTTACCAAACCTACATCGACACACCCTCCACCCCCGACCTGGTGGTGCGGTATTATCCCGACCCGACAGACAATGCTCCGCAGCGCTACCGGGTGGAGGTATATAATGAAGGCGGCGAAACGGCTGAGGAAGTGCAGATCGAACTTACCTTGGAGAAAGGAGGCGAAGTGCTGGAAAGTGCGCAACTCAACATCGCCTTCGCCCCTAAGAACTCGAAGCGGGAGGGTTGGGTGAATTTCAAAGAAGACCCGATGCAGGCCGATACGCTGGCGGCACGGGTAATGAGCTACAAACGACCTTAATCTTTACAATCAGTTAAATAGAGAGCAATGGCAAAGAAAAAAGTTTCTGAACGTCATAAGAGTCACAAAGAAGCTCCGGTCCCGAAAGGCCGTCTCCTGGCTATTGGCGGTCGGGAGGACAAGGGAGAGAAGGAACTTTCAGAGGAGCAGTCAAAGAACGTTGACTTTGAGAGCGACGAGATACTGAAGTATTTTGTGGAGAGCCTAAAAGGAGCAGATCCCATGATCGCAGTGGTGCCGACAGCTTCCACCGTACCTGATAAGATCGCACAGGACTACATCAAGGAATTTAACAAGCTCGGAGTAAAAAGAGTGGAGGTGCTTGATGTCAGGAACCGGAAAGATGCCTTCAAGGAGGAGTTTCAGGATATGGTGGAGCGTGCGGCCGGTATTATGTTTACTGGTGGTGACCAGTTGCGCCTGACCTCCATCTTAGGTGGGACACCGGTACTCCAGCTGATGAAAGAGCGCTATACCTACGATGAAAAGTTTATCGTTGCGGGTACCAGCGCTGGTGCAGCGGCTATGTCTACTCCCATGATCTATGAAGGAGAAACACAAGGGGGCTACATCAAAGGAGACGTACGTATCACTACCGGCCTGGAGTTTTTGAAGAATGTGGCCATTGATACGCACTTTATACAGCGGGGGCGCATTATTCGTGTTTCCCAGTGCATTGTCACCAATCCGGGCTGTATTGGTATTGGCCTGGAGGAGGATACTGCCATCTGTGTCAGCAATGGTATCGAGATAAGAGTACTTGGCTCGGGTCTGGTCACGGTAGTGGATGGCCTGGGCATCACAGAAACCAACATTTACGAAATAAATACTGGAGAGCCATTCTCGGTGCGCGATCTGAAGGTGCACCTGCTTTCAGCCGGTGATACCTATATTCTGCCAACCTACGACCAGTTGCACATCTGACGTATTTACCTTAACTGATCTTCAATGTGAACTTAAACAATTGAAGCCATGAGAAGCGTGAGCCTGATCGCCAAACTGCAGGGTATCTACTGGACGCTAACAGGTGTGTGGCCGCTCCTGCACATGCCCAGTTTCCTGTGGGTGACAGGTCCTAAAACAGACCTGTGGCTGGTGCGCACAGTTGGTATTCTGATTGCGGTAGTAGGACTGGTGCTGTTGGTGGCAGGGTTCCGGCAGCGGGTGACCTCTGAGGTCAAGTGGCTGGGTATTAGCGGTGCGGCAGGGCTTGGGTTTGTGAGCGCCTACTACCCGCTCCGCAACGTGATCTGGGATATCTACCTGCTCGACGCAGTGGCAGAGCTGATCATCATCCTGCTCTGGCTCTGGGCAGGGCAGCGGGAAATGGCAAAAATTGACGCACGGGATTGATTATAAACCCTGGTTTAGGAGAACATCATATCATATTTTATAAACGCTATACCTATGAGCAACGATGCCCCACGTCCGATCAGGAGACGACACTACCGTTTGATAGAAGAACTCTCAAGCGAGTCACAACAGGACCTGCCGGAGTCGGGGATGCAGCGGCGGGCCATTGCCATTACCATGCTGCAACAGTATAGTCAGATGCCCCAGCAGCCTAGTCTGGTGCCAAGCGCCGACGGGTCCTTGGAAGCGATGGTCTTCACGGTGCCGTCCTACGTGCTCCGGCACGACGATAACCCGCTCTGGAAGGTATACCAGGACCTCTTCCGAAAACTGCCGGACTATACGGAATATCACCTGCTGGTGCCCGAAGGTGGCGATACCAAAGAGCAACTGATGAATTGGTTCTCTGCCCATGACATGCTCAAACGAGTCCGCTTTCATGAAGTGCCGGACCACATCAAGCTGCTGGTATGGGCCGAAGATGACTACGAAGTGGTGGAGGATAAGCACGATGGCAGTTATTACATCGTACAGCCCCACTCGCACCGCCGGGCCGCCGATGACTATACCGGTTATATCCTGAGCAAATCGCTTGGACTGAACAGGGTGAAGACGCCGCTTTATTTTGAAGGAGGCAACCTGCTGGTCGGTGACGATTTTTTCCTGATGGGTGCCGACTACATCGTGGACTCCATGCTTGACCTGCGAGGAGTGCTGCTACCAGAGGAAAGTAACCTGGCAACAGAGCAGCTGGCACAGCTCTTCAGCCGCTACCTCGATCATAAGCGCAGATTTGTGACAGTGGGCAGTCTGCTGTACGTGCCGCAGGAAGAGGAGCAGGAGTTTAAGCTAAATGGCGAGAAGTGGACGGAAACCCTACATACCCAAAATGTGGAAGGCACAGTACAGCCGGTCTTTCACATCGATATGTTTGTGACGCTGGCCGGGCGCAACAAAGAAGGCAGGTACCAAGTGCTTGTCGGTGACACCCGCATGGCCTGTGAAGTGCTGGGCGAGGAGCTGTCAGCCTACGCTATACCTGATGTGTTTGATGATGTAGCCGCCCTGCTCGAGCGGCAGGACTTCGAGGTGATCCGAAACCCACTGCCGCTGACGTATGTGGACACCCCGGAGGAAAAGAAACGAAGCTGGTACTATGCTACCGCCAACAATGCCCTGGTAGAAATCAAAAGTGAAGATGAAAAGACAGTCTGGCTACCCACTTATGGACACGGCAGCTGGGAGTACCTTCGCAAGACCGACGAAGCGAACAAGCAGGTATGGGAGAAGCTCGGGTTTAAAGTAATCCAGCTAGAGGATTTCAACCCTTTCGCCGAAAAGTCCGGATCGCTGCATTGTATTAAGAAGTATTTAAGGAAAGGGTAACAGGATTAAGAAGGATTTCCAGGATTGATAATTTCTGAGTGAACGATTGTCATCCCCCTAATAGCCCCCGCCGGTAAGGCGAAACTATTAACCCAAATTACTCCTTAAAGTAAACTGAATACGTCTGCAGAGTATCCCGCGTCAGTTCCTGCGCCTTCAGCCTATCCGCTTCTGCTTCTTCTTTTAAACCCAACTTATACCGGGCGGCGCCACGGCCATACAGGGCATCATAAAGAAAGTCTTTGTCGTCAGCGGCAGGTATAACGGCGTTGTAATCCTCCAAAGCCTGCTCATACTTGCCAAGTTCCAGACGCATTTCAGCACGGTGGTACTGAAATGCCAAATCATCCGGGTATTCTTCCAGAGCTTCGTTCAGGGCTCTTTCAGCTTGGGCAAAATTCTTGTCGTAGCGATAGCTCCAGTAGAGCAGGTCGTAGGTTTTGCGGTCACCATCGCCCTGCTCAATTAATGAGTTCAGGTAATAACTGGCCTCTTTAAAGGCATTTTTGTTACCCAAAATTCCTTCCTCCAGCTTCGCTTCAGCAGTCTTTTGTATCTTTTTGGTATCGGTAAAGAAATAAGGGTCCGACAGGATGATAACCACAAAAATGATAGCGCCTAGCGTTAAAACAATGGTGACAATGCGGGAGATGTTCATGCCTCGGATTTTGGTCTATGCGAATATAACAAATTGCGGGATAGTTTGCGTTGCAAAATGATGGTGCTACAAAACCAGATCCCGGTGCAGTTTCTCCAAAGTCTCCAAAGGGTTAATGCATCTCCCCGGATGCACGGCTGAAGTCTGCACGATTGTACTGCGGTTGGCTGTGAGCCAGCGGAAGCGGGAGGCCGTGCCTAACTGACCGATCGGTCCGCCTTCGCGACGACCGGCGCATACCTTCTCAAAAGCCTGCAGACGAGCCCGTAGCTCTTCCATGTCCAGGTCACCAAAGGCGGCTCTCAGGCGCTCCTCGTTCAAGGTATAGCGAATCTGCAGGAAACCCTGCGAGCTGCAGAGCAGGATGACACCCACATTCAGAAACTCCTCACGCTCCACCCGTGGCACTACCCGTATGACGGCGTACTCAAATAAGTGTCTCTCTTGCATGCTGGGCGGCTTTCACAAAAATGTCAGAATGGGCTAGTCGTATTTCGAAGAAGCGGGCGTAGGCCTGGCGGTGTTCCTCGGCCGTTTCAAACGGCGAATCTACACCGGTCAGCCACTCATCCGGAATAAGCGCCAGGATCTCGTCGATGCGGGCTGGCGTCAGGGTCTCTTTGCCAACTTTATCAGTGGCTTCCAAGGCACTTGCCTGTGGCAGGAGCACATGGTCTTTGATCATGGCGAAGGGACGCTTCGCCTGCTCTTCCCAGTTGTCCCAGGAGTGATGAAAAAAGAGGGAAGCGCCATGGTCAATCAGCCAGAGCTCTTTCTTCCACATGAGCATGTTGGTGTTACGGGCCGTGCGGTCTACGTTGGTCACGAGGGCATCGAGCCAGACTATGCGCGAGGCCAGTTCCGTGTTGATGGTGGTCACTACCGGGTCGAAGGTAATGGCGCCTTGCAGGTAGTGTGAGCCCAGGTTGAGGCCCTCGCTGGCACGCAGCAGATCCTGTATCTCTTCGTCGGGTTCGGTGCGGCCAAAGGCTTCGTCGAGGTGCATGAAGACGATCTCGGGTATCTGGAAGCCGAGCGCCCGGGCAATCTCACCCACGATCAGCTCGGCAATAAGCACTTTTATACCTTGTCCGGCACCCCGGAACTTGAGCACATACAGGAACTCGTCGTCAGCCTCCACAATGGCAGGCAGCGAGCCGCCCTCCCGCAAAGGTGTGACATAGCGGACCACATTGACGGTCCGGATCTCTGGTGATCTGTGATTCATAGCTGCAACTTACGAAAAATGTGTTGAGTGGGCTTGGCCTATGCTGTAAAAACTGACCGCATGCTTTGTTATAACGGCTCTTCGTCCAGGGCTATACCTTGTAGCATGTGTTCCAGAATGGGTTCGCACTTCTCGCGGCAGGCAGGGTAGAAGTGGCCGTGCTTCCAGTAGGCTGATTTAGACGACAAGCCCCACCAGAACTCTGCCATCGCCAATGGTTTCATGCCGTTCTGAAAAGCGTACTGCAGCAGTTTGGGCGCAGCGCACTCACCGGCGCCGGCGGGTGGGTTGCCGTTGGCTCTCTGCCTGAAAATGTCGCGCAGGCTTTTCGCCTCACCGGCCTGGTTGAGGAAATGGTACTGGTCAAAGAGCATCGCCTGCAGCGCGACAGAGTTCTCTTTGCGCAGCTTCTGCAGCGCATCGACACGTGCTTTACTTTCGGTGGTGGCTTGTTCCTGAAGCATGCTTATCTCCTGGTTGATGCGGGTAAGTTCGCACATACCGCTATTCAGAAAGCTACCTTCAGTGAGTGAATCGAATATGGGAGGCACGAAGGCAGGATGGTGAAAACCGCCAGCCAGTTTTCCCGAAAAGGCTGCTAGATAGCCCATTTCACCCTGTGCCGTCCTGACAACCAGCACGCCAAACATTTTCCCGATAATTGCCCCTTCCTGTCCCGGTTCTAATCCAAAGTTGTGCTCCCAATCCTGCTGCTGTTTAAGGTGCTGCTGTAACCTCTCAGCTGCCAGTAAGGCAAGGGCGTGTGGTGTGTACCTGAAGGGATTGCTAAACTTTTCGGGCAGGGCGTAGGCCGCTGCAACTTCGCCTAAAGGTATAAGCAGGGCTCGGTAAGGAATGTTGACAAAAGAACTGTAATAATATGAAAGTGACAAAGGTAAGCATATCCAAGGTATCAGCAACACAGCTCTCTCAATCCGAAACATATACGGGTGCAGCGCGTTTTTTTAGTATTCTCCATAATCCAGACGCATGAAAACAAACCACTACAACTTACAAACCGATCGACGCAAATTTCTCAGGGGTTTTACATTCACCTTAGGGGGCACGCTATTGGGTATGCCGCTTCTCTCACATAGTATGGGGCATCATGGTGGTGGTCTGGCCTATGAAGAAGGCACTTTACAGACAGGTGCACAGCAGCAAAAGAAAATGGGAATTGCCCTGGTCGGACTTGGGCAGTACAGCACCAACGAACTGGCGCCTGCCCTGCAGGAAACGCAGCATTGCTACCTGGCAGGCATCGTGACAGGCACACCCTCCAAGGCAGAGGCCTGGAAAAAGAAATACAACATACCTGACAAAAACATCTACTCTTACGACACCTTCGACCAGATAGCCAACAACAAAGACATCGACATTGTGTATGTGGTGCTGCCCAACGCCATGCATGCCGAGTATACCATCCGGGCGGCAAAAGCCAAAAAACATGTGATCTGTGAGAAACCCATGGCCACCACTGTGGAAGATGCGCAGCGCATGCTCGATGCCTGCCGTGAGAACGGAGTGCAGCTGGCTATTGGCTACCGCCTTCACTTCGAGCCTTTTCACCAGCGGGTGATGGAACTGGGGCAGAAACAGGTATACGGCAAGGTAAAGCAGATCGAGGCCCGAAACAGCTCCGACATGACCGATGGCAGCCTGGATGTATGGCGACTGAACAAAGAGCTCGCTGGCGGCGGCTCTTTAATGGACCTGGGTATCTACTGCGTGCAAGGAGCAATCTATACCATGGGCAAGCCACCGGTAGCGGTTACCGCCAGGTATGGGGAGGTGACAAAGCCCAACTACTTTCACAGTGTAGAGCAGTCCATCAGCTGGCAGATGGAATTTGAAGACGGTGTAAAAGCAGAGTGCAACACCAGCTATGCCGATGATGAAAATGTGCTGAGTGCCAAAGCCGAGAAAGGATGGTGGCGGCTAAACCCTGCCTATGCCTACGAAGGCAAGGAAGGGGAGACCCAAGAAGGCAAAATGGACCTGCCCAACATTTATGAGCAGGTGCGGCAAATGGACGGACAGGCACAAAGCTTTATGAAAAACCAACCCTCGATTGTACCCGGCGAAATGGGCCTGCGCGACATGCGTGTGCTCATGGCGATTTATGAATCAGCCGATGCGGGAGGCAAGCGGGTAGAGATCAGGTATGACGGGTAGGAAATGTGACTAGCTTGTAACAGAGTTTAGAAGAAGGCTATTATTTCCTGGTGATTCTAACTCTAAATTGTCCATCGGTGACTTGTGTAGCCGAGCATAAAAGCTGCAATTTGTTGTACAAGGTATTTCTTTGATTACTGATAGAAGTTTAGCCTTTTCATTATCTGTGCGTCTGACCACGCAACTTTAACCATTATGACTCTTCCTGTTGTGCAGTGGCATGCATAACAAACTTGTTGCTTGGCCTGATCAAATTCAAACTCGATTTTATTAACGCTAACGTTCTGATTCTCTAAGTATCTTTTTATTTCAGCTTTTCTCTCCTCCTCAGTATCATCGCTATTCTGTTTCCATGGATCTGCACATCCAGTTTCATCCCAATAGAAAATGGCTGATTCATCATCCTTTTTACAAGAGGAAAGTGTAGCCACTAGAGTCAAAATAATAATGATAAACTGAAGTTTCATTCTATAATGTTTGCCAACTGTTAGTATATGTACAGCTTGCAGCGTAGCAAGGGATTTGTATATACGGTGTTAGAAAGGCTGTTTTTCTTTTAGTATTCCTGAATGAGCACGTGTGTCGGGATGTTCAAGGTCTTATGCAAACTCCTTATCATCTCTAATGTGAGCTTTCTTTTTCTGTTCAATACTTCGCTCACCCTGCTCTTGAAACCCAGCACCTCGGTTAAGTCTTTCTGTTTCATTCCAAGTTGCTCCATTCTGAACTTTACTGCTTCAATCGGGTCCGGTGCTTCAATTGGGAAATACTCCTTTTCGTAGGAGTCAATCAGGAATGAAAGCACCTCCAGTTCATCGCCCTCCTGTGTGTCTGGCTCCGCATCAAATATGTCTTCTAGCCTCTGCAGGGCCAATTGGTAATCTTCCTCTGTTTTTATCAGCTTAATATTCATTTCTTCTTTCTTTAAATTTTAGTAGCGTCAACCTTGTCATATTCAGCATGCGTCCCAATGAACCGTATCCAAACAACACCATACTTGTAGTTGATTCTGACGATTAACCTGTAGTTATTCCCTTTAATGTTGAAGACCACTCTGTTGCCCTCCAATATGCTTGCTGAGGGGTAGTCTTTCTTTATATCGTTTGGAGACTTCCAGTCAGCCTGCTCCGCCTCGTTGTACCAGGCTTTTAGCTGCTGCTTAGTATCGGCATGCTTTTTCCAAAAATCCAGCAGTGCCCGTTTTGCTATTACTCTCACTTCTTAAAATATAAACTCAAATATAATAAAAAAAGTTACCAAAACGGTAACTTTGAGACTGGAGTTTTATTTTTAATATTATCTAAAGGACTTGTCCATAAGGCGGCCTAGATGGCTTATGGGCGTGACCAACGAGGCTTTGAACTTCTGGTGCCGCCGCCATTTCTCCCATTCGAACCTCTACCTTACTTCTCTTTTTAAACCAGGATAATTGCAGTGAGCCTCCCATACAACTTTCTGCAAATAATTTTTTAGAACGTTTAGGCAAGTAAATAAAACTTCATATTTCCAATGTCGTTTCTTACGAGAAACATAAAAATACTACTATGAATAACTTATTCAGAGGATTGATTGCTGGCTTTGGTGCTAAAAAACTAGGCGGAGGATGCTTCAGTACGATTCTAATTTTTGTAATTATTTGGGTGGTGCTTGGTCAATGTAGCAATACATTTAGTTCGAACGAAAGCGAAGAAAACGCGACTAATCAAACAGAGATAAAAGAATCAGGATTTGTCACTTTATGTGCCCCCGTCATTTGGTAAACGTTTGTGTACTGTTATTCTATTTTATTGCTTCCCCGATCATGGGTGTCAGTACGGGACATGATACAATTTTTTATTAAGCCCAACGGTTTTGCTAAGGCAGGCCTTGGTGTGGTTTAGGTTGTGTTGGGCTAGGCAATTCTATTTTAGTAGAGCTTCTATTTCAAGTTCAAGATTTGGTAGTTCTCGTATTACGATAGCCCATATAATGTCTTCAGACACGGTATCATAGCCGTGAATTATTCTATTTCTGGTGTCCACAATTCTTCGGGCATGCGTTATCTGTATGGCAGGCTCAACTTTCAGTATCCTGTTGATTGCTTCACCAATAATTTCCAGGTTACGCTCGACTGCCCTAATTGTCTTTAAGTCTTTTTGGAAGAGTAGGAAATTCTTCTCGGCGGGTAAAAATTGATTTATCTCTGAAATTGCCTTTTTGATGTCTGCCAGCCAAATGCGGATTTCATTTTCCATAAACAAGTATCTTGGTCTGGTCAATCTCCTGCCTGAGAAATGGATTCCTGATTGCTTTCTGCTCTAGAAGGTCAATTTCCCTTTGGAGTATTTGCTCTAATTGAAATTTTAATGCAAAGTAGTGGTCTGAGTATTCTAGGGGATCTTCAGAAGCAATGTCCACAACTAGATCAATGTCGCTGTCTGGCTTAAATCTATCAGTTGTGACAGAGCCGAACGCAAATAAAGAACGAACACTATGTTGATCGCATAGATTCTTAATTTGCTGAATATGATCTCTGATTGCTTTCATGGTGTCCCAATTTACGCTTGTTTTATTATACTGTTTTTATTGATTTTTGTCTTGCCCAACGTATTCGTGTATGGGCAGTGCGGAATAGAAGCAAAGACTTTTGATTTACTACTGCACCCGCTATTGTCCATACACCTTGTTATCGGTTCGGGCTTTTATTCAAACTACTTTTCAATTTCATTGTCAGCTTTATAATCACCGGTCTGATAAATCTATAGGTAAGAATTCCAATAGCTGCCAGTATAAGTATAAAAACGGTTGGCAATATTGCCCCAAAGGTATAGGTCATGCTAAGAATGAAGCCTAAGATGAACTCGGCATAGTATATGGGAATAATTAAGCTGAGTACTAAGATGATGTAAGGTACATTGTCTAAAAAGAGGCTGTACCCATTCGTGAATGAAGTTGCTATTAAAACCCCTAAGCCCAAGCCTGTTATAAAAAGTCTTATAGCCTGTCTTTGTAGATTATTAGTTTGCTGTCCCTGTGGAGATTGTTTGCCAATTCTCTTTTCCGTCCTACCTATAAGGAACCATGTAAGAGTAGGAAGCATTAATCCGTTCCACCAGTTGGAGATTGCAGGCAGGTTTTGTTGTTGTAGAATATGATGATTGGCGACCCCACCCTGAAAATGCTCCCAAACAAGTAAGGAGAGAACAAAAACAGTTACGATACCTGTAAGAAGGACTTTGTTATTTGAACTGATTTGTCTTCGAGCAATTTCTTGATTTATCATCATTTTCTATCTGCTTTTTTATTGGCTGCTTGACCGCCAACGGATTGTGCAGGCAAATAGGGGAGGCGATAGCCGAGAGTTAAGCCTGTACTGGGTTAGCGGTCTGTTCTTCTATTCTATTAATTAGTTTAAGACCAAAATCCCACTTCCCAAATCCAGATTTACTTTCTATATGCCCTGCATTTTTTAATTCTACAAACTCACTTCCCCAATTTTTGGCAAATAGTCTTGCCCTTTCAATCTCAACCACATGGTCATCCGAGCTTGCTACCACTATTGTAGGAAAGGGTAACTTATTTTCAGGCATGGGATTGAAGCCTGTAATATACTTTGGATAGCCTGGTTTGTCCACGTCACTTGGTGCTACAAATAAGGCACCTTTCACTTTGTGACCGTACTTCTCAAACCATTTAATTATAGTAACACACCCTACGCTGTGACCTATTAAAACAAGCTCGTCATAGTTAAATTCTTTAAGCTCTTCTTCAATTCTGGAAGTCCATTCGCTACAGTTAGGGTTTTCCCAGTCTGACTGCACAATCCTGAAAAACTCTTCTGGGTTTTCATTCTCCCAGATAGTTTGCCAATGATTTTCGTCAGAGTTTCGTAAGCCAGGTATAATTATGTTCATAATGTTCTTATCCTTTGAATATCCGCTAACGTGCTGGTGCAGCCTAAGCCCGTTGCGAAGCGAGGGTTAAAGCTGCACTGGGTTGTGGGATGGGCTTTTTACTCAGCCGATAAATCTTTAGCCTTGACTATCACCACTTCTCCATTCCTTGAGAAGACAAGTTCCCCGTCTTCTTTTTGTTTTCTGCGGATAAGCTTCTCAACTGCAAGATCTAATCCCTTTAGAATCTTGTTGCGTAAATCAACCGTATCTATCTTATTCTTATTCATGGCTTAACTCCTTTAGCTTTTCCCAAACTGATTGATTCTGTATTTTTAACTCCTGCTCTTCCTGTCCTTCTGCCACTATGTTATAGGGTGTTTGAGAATTATCAATGATTATCCAATAGTCACAAATAGGGATGAACAACTCAAAGAGGTTTTTAACTCCCTTTTTATATCTTCTACGGATTACATCTTCGGGTATATTGTGGCCGCCTTCGGCTACTCGGTTTTTCACACGTTGTATGGCTAGCTCAGGAGATGCTAACCAGAAATAAACGAGGGTAACATTATACCCACTTTCCCTGGCTTTCTTGATTGTCTGCGCGTAGCTTCTTGTAGCGAGTGTAGTCTCAATGGCAAAGTCTTCTTTCTTTCTTAGTAGCTCGTCAATTCGTTGAAGCATTATTCTGCCCGCTTCTACGGCCACCTTCTCTGGCTGAAAAGGAGAGAGTCCGCGTGCAATCTCGTCTGCATTTACAAATTCACGGCAGCCTAGCATTTCAGGAAGAACTGTAAATGAAGCTGTTGTTTTTCCAGCACCGTTACAACCCGATATGATGTATAAATTTGGCATTCGTTTTTCCTTTACCAAATATACATTACTTTGTCATATTTGTTGGTAATTCATCTTTAACGATGTTGTGCAGCCGAAGCCAGCAGCTTAGCACCGGGTTACGGCTGCACCGGGTTACCTATCGTCATTTTTATTAGTCCACAAAGGTTTCTTTTATTACACTTTTACAGGAAGCTATTTCTGCAGAGTTTAGGTTTCCTAACACTTTAACAATGCGGACTTTATCAATGGTCCTTATCTGGTCAATCACTACCCAGCCCACTTGATTATTGTGCTTTACTTTCACACGAGTAGGATAGCTACGGCTTTTGGTGGTCATTGGTGCGATAACCACTGTTCTTAGGTTATGATTAATCTCATCGGGGGATATCACTACACAAGGCCTTGTTTTCTGTATTTCACTTCCTACAGTAGGATCCAGATTTACCAAGACTATCTCATACTGACTTATTTCCATTCGTCAAAGCTTTCATCACCGAACACATCATCCAGTAAAAGTTGGTCATCACCGTGCTCGTGCATTTTCCTAAAGGCCTTGTCCCAGCCTTTCCTTGGATGCTCAACTGGCTTTAAAATAATCTGCCCCTTTTCCAGTATTAGCTCAACTTTATCCTTGATGTTATACCTATCCAGAATGGACTTAGTCAAGCGTAGTCCCTTTGAATTTCCTATTTGTATGATTGATACTTCCATAGCACTTTTTATTTAATGTAATTACAAAGTTATTACATTAACGCTTATTCACAAGCCAAAGTTCTATAGATTACTATGATAGCTAACGGATTGTACAGGCTGCGAACGAGGCGTAGCCAAGTGTGGAGCCTGTGCCGGGTTATATGCGGTTTTGCTTCTTTCTCCCAAGGATTATAATTTGATTGAAAGTTCTAGGTGTCCACCTAAGCCTAGCTCAATGATTTTTTTTAAGGTTGATAAACGCACCTCCTTGATATTATTTTCAATTTTGGAGATGTAGGATTTAGAGGTTCCAACTCTTGCAGCCAACTCTTCCTGTGTTAAACCTTTTTCTAATCTGGCTTCAAGAATCAAAGCGCCAATTTTGAAATTTTCATATCCTTCTTCCAATTCATCACGCTTTTGGGTTCCTACTTTACCGTAGTGTTTTTCCTTAAACTGGTCAAGTGTCATGATGTTATTATTTCTCGCTTTCATATTCTGCTTTGATTTTTAATGCTCTTTCAATTTCCTTTTTCGGCGTCTTCTGTGTTTTCTTTTGAAAGCCATTTGCCAGAACGACTAGTTTGCCTTCATCGAAAAAACAGAAAATCCGAAAGATATCACTTCCTTGTTGTACCCGAATCTCAAAAAGCCCGTCAGTATTTTCTAAATGCTTGAGATAGGTTTCAGGAATCCTTTCAAGTTCTTCAATTAAGTCAAGGGTCCAGATAATTTTATCTCTCACCTTGTCCCTTTGCTTGAGAAAGAATTCTTGAAAGTACTCTTTATAGAAAATTATTCTCCGATGTTTTCCTTTATCATTCACGAAGTAAAGATACAGAAAGTTGCCCTAAAGTGAAACTTTATTAAAATACAAATTCATAACTTGAAATCGCATATAACGGTTAGTACAGCCGATGGGTGAGGCGTAGCTGAGCATAAAGGCTGTGCCGTGTTGTGGTTCGTTATTTTTGTTTAATCAATTTCTTTGCTATTAAAAGACAATGTTCTCTGTCTTCAAACAACCCCATTCGTTCAGTAGCTATTTGAATTAGTCTGTCGGCAATTTCATTTTCATCTTTCCCTTCATTCAACATGGTAAAGATTTCAGGAACATAACTCTGATATTCATCTCTTGGTGCAAAACCATTGACTCCAATTGGGTCCCAGTCTTCCCACAAAATTTCATCTACTGCTTTATAGAGTTCTATCTGTTCCTTTTTCACCTTTTAGACTATTGATAAAGTTGGTACTCGCCCCATTCCAATAGCATTTAGTACACCTGCCATTTTCAAATGTGTGCAGGCAGTTTTCATAACCATAAATATAGTGAGAGCATTCTGGACATAAACCCAACATTTCGGAGGAGTCAGCATAGTACTCACTATCACACTCGAAGCATTGGTTTATTTTCCTTTTCATCATTCTAATGCACCACAACGTCTTGTATAAAAGGCGAACGAGGCGTAGCTGAAGTATGGCTTATATACCTTGTTGGCACCTGTTTTTCTTTTGAAGCTACCGTCTGATTCTTATTGGTTCTATTGAGTTGTCCCTGTTTAAGGTAATAAAGTAGCTGTCAGTCATCAATAGTTTGTCTGGCCAGTTTTCAGGTTTATCAATATAGCTAAGATGCACGGTGTCACTTTTGATTTCATAGGTTCCTTCTGCTCCCCCAAGACTAAGCTCTAAGTAAAACTCACCATTATTATAAAGTACGACTTGTTGAACTCCAACCGATAAATCATTTAAACCAGAATATTTTACTTCTCTATTATTACAAGAGGAAAGAATGAAGATTAGTACTATTAGAACTGCTGATTTCATACTTTCAAATATGTGCCAACGTTACTCGTGCAGCCGAAGCCCGTAGCGTAGCAAGGGTTAAAGCTGCACCTTGTTGGCAGATGGCTTTCTTATATATTAAATGATTGGTTTTTATACTTCTGAATAAACTCTTTTGCGTCCTTTGGATTTTCAGGGTACTCCACACTTTCAGAAGTCCATTTCCCATCTATTTCTTTGTAGTTGTAGATGTGCTGATACTTAAAGCCATTTTCCACTAAAAGCTTAACTGTTTCCCATTTCTTGTCATCTGTTCGTTTTGGAGGTCTGAACCTATGGGGCATTAGTATCATTGACTTCCCACAATCAGGACATTTATAGTCATGACCTGAGCCTGGGTCGAACTCACGATTGAACGTTTTTCTACAATCTAAGCACATCTTTTTATGCCCCATAGATTTTATACTTTTAGCTTACTGCCAACCTTTAGATTTAGTCGATATTATTTTTCTAATACTTGCAGCACCCTTTTACCAGGTATAAGAGTAGAGCTTTTATACCTTAAGG
>NZ_JADPMP010000001.1 GCF_015686655.1 Pontibacter sp. FD36
GCTACGAGCAAAATAAGCGACCTGCCTTTCTTGTTGAACGTCAGGTAGGCGACCCACTTCAGGTTGGTGCATAGAAACAAGGTATAGAGCGCGATCAGACCCAGCAGCGGCATGAAGATCAGGCTGCTGTAGTTGAAGTTGAGCAGTGTGAGAAGCAGCGTAGCAAAGAGCAGGATCTCGTACCAGTCCCAGGCGATCTGGATAAACTTGTTCTTATGGTAGAGTATCAACTGTCGCCACACATAGAAAGCCTTTGCCAGGAACAGCACCAGTAAGCCAAAGTTTACCTGATACACCATGTGCAGCAGCAGTGGCGACTGCACGTTGGAATAGTTGGTAACCATGCGGTACACCATATACAAGGCAACACTCAGGTAGGCGGCTATACCTCCTTTGGCAAAGATGTTCCAGAGATAACCGATGAAGTCGATGCCTTTAAGATTGTCAGCACTCATGCGCTGGAAGCCAAAGACAGAAACGATGAAAACGACGATCAGGAAGTTGTTGACAAAAGGCAGATCCAGGCCATTGGAGCTTTCCTGCCGCAAGCTCTCTGCCGCCAACAGCACATTAGCCAGCAGGAGCGACCAGCTGACCAGAGCCGAAGTAATAAATAGAGATTTCGCGTTGGTTCTATAAAGCATAAAACGGAAAACCGTGCTTAGTTTTATCGGCGACAGAAAATGGCTTGCCCGAGACTTTATCAGTTTGTAAGGTAAGAAAAATTTTTGCTCTTTGGCCAAGTTGTCGAGGTGAGTTTTTAAAGAACAACTTGCATAACGTAAAAAAGAAGAAGTAGGTTAGCAAAAGGCCAACCTACTTCTTTTATTGTTGTGTTATGAAATGACTAGCGGCTGTAGTTTGGAGCCTCGCGCATGATCTGTACATCGTGCGGGTGACTTTCACGCAAACCAGCCCCTGTTATTTTTACCATCTTGGCGCTTTGGAGCGCAGGTATAGTCGGGGTGCCGCAATAGCCCATACCGGCGCGGATGCCTCCCACCAGTTGGTAGATCACCTCTGATACCAGGCCTTTATAGGCCACGCGGCCTACTATACCTTCCGGCACCAGTTTCTTGCTGTCTTTTTCGTTGCCCTGGAAGTAGCGGTCTTTCGAACCCTCTTCCATTGCCTCAATAGAACCCATGCCGCGGTACGTCTTAAACTTACGTCCCTCGTAGATGATCATCTCACCTGGCGCCTCTTCGGTACCAGCCAACAGAGAACCCACCATCACAGTGCTTGCACCTCCGGCCAGCGCCTTTACAATATCACCCGAGAATTTAATGCCACCGTCTGCAATCACCGGCACATCCGTACCCTCCAGACCTCTGGCGGCTTCCATCACAGCAGAGAGCTGCGGTACGCCTATACCTGCAATCACGCGGGTAGTACAGATACTGCCCGGGCCAACGCCTACTTTCACGGCATCGGCTCCTGCATCTGCCAGTGCCTTCGCACCTTCGGCAGTAGCTACGTTACCTGCAATCACATCCAGGTTAGGGAAGTTGTCTTTGATCTTGCGCACTACATCCAGCACACCTTTGGAGTGACCGTGGGCTGTGTCAACGCTGATTACGTCCACGCCAGCTTCTACCAATGCTTTGATGCGGTCCATCACGTCTGGCGTTACGCCCACGGCGGCACCTACACGCAAACGGCCGTACTCGTCTTTGCAGGCATTCGGACGGTCTTTCTTCTTCAGAATGTCTTTGTAAGTGATCAAACCCACAAGGTTGCCCTCACCATCTACTACCGGCAGTTTCTCGATCTTATATTGCTGCAGAATGTCTTCGGCCTTAGCCAGGTCAGTGCCTTTCTCGGCTGTGATGAGGTTTTCGGTCGTCATCACGGCTCTTACGGGCTGAGTCAGGTCCTTCTCGAAACGCAGGTCGCGGTTGGTCAGGATGCCGGTGAGCTTGCCCTTGCCATTGGTGATCGGTATACCCCCGATCTTGTTCTCTGACATGATGCGAACGGCATCGCCGAGCGTTGCATCTTCCTCCAACGTGATCGGGTCGAGGATCATGCCGCTTTCAGAGCGCTTCACTTTGCGCACCTGCTCAGCCTGCGCCTTGATCGACATGTTTTTATGGATAATACCGATGCCTCCTTCCTGTGCCATAGCGATCGCGAGTTCAGCCTCGGTTACAGTATCCATAGCGGCAGAAAGCAACGGGATGTTGATTCTTATGTTGCGTGTAAGCTGTGTGGAAGTATCAGTGTTGTGGGGGAGCACCTCGGAGTAGGCCGGGAGCAGAAGCACGTCGTCGTAGGTGAGTGCCTCAAATACAATTTTGGATTGATCAGCGATCATGGCAAATAAATTAGGGGTCCTTATTTGCCGCGTAAAATTACATAAATTAATCCGGATAATTTAGCAAGAGCTGCGAGAAAATTATTCAAAACCTGCTATACGGCTCCCATCAGAAATATTTTAAATCGTTAATAATTGTTCAGAACTGCTTGCGGGGAAATGCTACAGAAGAAGAAAGAGAACGCCTGACTTCAGCAGGTATAGCGCTATACTTAGTACACGCGCATGGTGGGATCTACCTGTGTAGCCCAGGCATGAATGCCGCCTTTTAGATTAAGCAGATTGTCGTAGCCGAGGCGCTGGGTGAGGTAGTTGATGGCCTGTGCGCTGCGGAAGCCATGATGGCAAACCATGACCACCGGTATGTCGCGCCGGACGCGGTTCACCTGCTTGGGCAAGTCCCCTAAAGGGATGAGTTCTCCACCCAGGTTGCATATCTCAAACTCCACAGGCTCACGCACATCTACAATCTGCAGTTCGGCGCTGCGGCTTAGTCTCTCTTTCAGTTCCTGTGCTGTGATCTCATCCATAATAATAAGGCTCCTGTCTTTGCTATACCTTTAGCTTTGGCGTTTTGGTTTCGATTTACAAACTTAGCAACAAATTAGCCTAAAACATGGGCTTACACAGGTATAGATGACAGATTTTTACAATAGCATTCTGGAAGGATTACAGGGCATGAGCCTGATCGAAGTGGTAGGCGTGATCACAGGTATAGCCGGGGTGTGGCTGGCCGCCAAACAGAGTATCTGGACCTGGCCCATCAGTGTGGTGAGTGTGACAGCTTACGTGTTCATTTTCTACGATGCCCGCCTCTACGCCGACATGGGGCTAAACGCCTTTTACATCATCACGAGTTTTTATGGCTGGTACGAATGGCTTTACGGCGGCAAAGGGCATACCGAGCGCAAAGTCACCAACGTTAGGCAACAAGAGTTGTGGGTGTTAATTGCGCTGGTGGTAGCTTTCACAGGCGGCCTGGGTTATTTTCTTGACAACTATACCGACGCCGATTTGTCCTATACCGACTCGGCCACTACAGCTGTGAGTCTAATGGCCTACTGGCTGATGGCCAAAAAGCGCCTGGAGAACTGGTTGGTGTGGCTGGCGGTGGATGTGGTGTATGTGGGAGTTTATGCTTATAAGGAGCTATACTTGACAGCTTTTCTGTATTTTATTTTCCTGATCCTGGCCACAATAGGCTACCTGGACTGGAAACGGGACATGGAAAAGGAAGCTGTAGCTCATGTTACAAAGTGATTGTTAGAAATGTCCTGTTTTATGTTTCTATCTTATGCAGTCATGGCATGGTATGTGCCGTACATGAGTGTAGCTGAGGCAATCGTTGAATTTTAGTGCGCCAAAGTATGCGAGTACCTATGTTCCACGCTACAACGACACTATGTATGAAGAACCACAAGATTGAATTGCCGGACGAACTCAAGTATGAGAACCGTATGAAATGGGGCTACGAGTCTCCAGACGAAAGCCCCAAGCGCCTGCTGCTATGCCAGCACGGCGATAGGCACCCCAAAGAGGTGGAGGTGTATAATTTCTATGATTATAGCTTCACTGAGAATTAAGTATTTGCCTGTATTAACTGTCCAGGCTGTAGTATAAAAAAAGGATACATAATCTATGTATCCTTTTTTTATACTTTGATTGCATCAGATCGTTCTATGGATTTGGTTTGTATCGTTGCTTACCCTCCGCATATATCCGCCTACCTACTATGATATGTAGTAAACTATAAATAGCAAAAATCCATCTATTTTTTAAGATCTAATAGTGTATTAGGTTGAGGTTTAGCTAGTTGGCGGCTAGTTAAAGGGGTGCCGTCTGCAAACTAATATAAAACTGCTCCTACCTCTTCTTGCTTATCCTATAAGCTATTGGTGAATGCGCTCGTATCGCCAGAATCTGATCTCAAATTAATGAATGCTCAAAATTGTTTAAACCAACCAACTATGTAAAACGCACACTACCTGTAATGTTGATTTGTAATTGAGATGGAGAGGTGGATAGTGATAGATTTTAATATAGTCGGTGCATACAAGCTTAATCAGTAAATCAGACAAAACAACGGTAATAGTTAAACTACTTAAAAAGGAATAGCAGTAGGAGGCTGTTGAATAAGGCTGCCGCCAGTGGGTACTGTACCTGCTGGCGGCAGTTTTTTTATGGCAGGTCCTGTGATGGCGACTTTCATCATAATTGCCCTACCTTTGCGGTATGCTGAAAGTCGCCATCACAGGGCCTGAGTCTACGGGTAAATCTACGCTGTCGCAGCAGTTGGCCGCGCACTACAACACAGTGTGGGTGCCGGAGTATGCACGCACCTATATCGAAGATTTGGCTAGGCCCTATACCTTGCAAGACCTTGAGGAGATCGCCAAAGGGCAATTGGCTTTGGAGGCACAGGTGCAGCAGGAGGCAGGCCGCATTTTGTTCTCTGATACCGACCTGCTGGTGATCAAAATCTGGAGTGAGCATGCCTTTGGGCAGTGCCCTGACTGGGTGCTTCAAAAACTAAAAGAGCAGGATTATAACCTTTACCTGCTGATGGGCGTTGATTTGCCGTGGGAGCCTGATCCGCAGCGAGAGCATCCGCATTTGCGCCAGTACTTTTATGATTGGTACAAACGAGAGTTGGAGGCGCTGCAAGTGCCCTATCTGGAGATCAGCGGACAGCACGAAGACCGGCTCGAAAAGGCAATCGGGCGTGTCGATGCATTGCTCCGGCAACATACCTAAACCTATACCTGACCATGCTATACTATTTGCAGAATTATAACTTTAAAGTGGGCGTCGAAAGCAAAGGCGCCGAGTTGCAGCATTTCATCAAGTTGGATGAGCAGCTGGAATTTATCTGGCAGGCTGATCCGGCAATCTGGGGTAGTCACGCACCTAACCTTTTCCCGATTGTGGGGGAACTGCCCGAAGGTACCTATACCTACGAAGATGAGATTTTCGCATTGAAGCGCCATGGCTTTGCGCGCCACAAGGAGTTTAAACTGATAGAGCAGGAAGATGACAAGTTGGTGTTCGAACTTGATGACGATGAAGAAACCTACCAGGTATACCCCTTTAAGTTCAGGCTCCTGATCGCTTATAAGCTGGAGAATAACAAGCTGTCGGTAACATACCAAGTTTTTAACCGCGACAGCAAGGGCATGTACTTTTCCATTGGCGGCCATCCGGGTTTCAATGTGCCGCTTTACGGTGGGGAACGCTACGAAGACTACTTTATCGAATTTGAGAAAGAGGAAACGCTGCACCGCTACCTGCTGACCGATGATGGCCTGCAGAGTGGCGACACAGAAAAGGTATTGGAGCATGATCGGGTATTGCCTCTCAAGCACAGCTATTTTGACAAAGATGCCCTGGTGTTCAAAAACCTGAATTCTGATAAGCTTTCATTGGGAAGCCGCACCAACCAGCGGCGCATCGAGATGACGTTCGAAGGTTTTCCATACTTGGGCATTTGGGCGAAGCCGGGACCATCGCCTTATGTGTGCATCGAGCCCTGGTGCGGTATTGCGGGCCGAGACGGGGAGTCCGGGGAAATCGATAAAAAGGAGGGCATCAATCTACTTAGTCCCAAGCATGTATTTGAGCGTACTTTTACTTTGGAAGTCTTATAATCAAATTGAAAGAACTTCAATCAAAAAGTCCCCTGCTGTATTTTTCGAGCAGGGGACTTTTTGTTTTCATTGCAGGGAAGGTTCCGGAAACTTGGGAACCTTGATGCGTCTCAGGTCATATTGCGGTTCATAATCATTGATGGGCAATGATATGCCGGGTGGCAGGTCCAGATCTGGCAGATCGTCGCCTAGTGGCTCGCCTCCATCGTCATCATTATCAGTAGAGGAAGACCCTCTGAATTTTTTGCGTGGAGCGAAAGCGTAATATGCCAGTATCGTTAGCAGTGCTAAAGTATACAGTAAGCTGATCATCATCACATTTCTTCTTAAACTCTAAAATTGGTTCAGCCGGCCTATTTTCCTGGCAATTCCTACTTGGTATGAGCGGGTGCTTGAAAATGTGCCTTGTATTGTTTTCAACGTAGTTTGCCCGCATGTGGTTATCGGCTTTTGTTAAAATAAAATTGCACTTAACTACTTGATACAGTGGGTTAGCCATAAATTGCCCTGGTCCGTTTTGTTTTCACAGAAAATCAGCCATACCTTTACAGCAGTTTAGGGGTGCCTTATAACAACGGGCTGAGATCATACCCATTGAACCTGATCCGGATAATGCCGGCGAAGGGAAAAACGCGGGGAAACAATGTAGCAGGCTGCCGGCCCCAGGCAGGTCTGTATGTTTCAACTTATTCTTTTCTTACACACCAATGAAAAAATTACTGATTGTGATGGCAGTCGTACTGTTGCCGTTGCAGTTGCTTGCTCAGTACCAACTGAGCGGCTACGTAACCGATGCTGTCAAAAACGAAGCGCTGGCGGGAGCCACCGTTGTACTGGCTGGCAGCAACCAAGTCACCGTATCTGGCCAGGATGGCCGTTATCAATTCCAAAACCTGCCCGAAGGCGAGTATACCCTGCAGGTTTCTTATCTGGGCTACAACAAAGCCAGCAGACAAATCAGGCTGATCGTCGACACAAGCGTGAACATGGCGCTGCAACCGGCTAGTGTAAGCACTGGTGAAGTGCTCGTGTCGTCTACCCGTGCCAACGAGCGAACAGGTACTACTTTCACGAACGTGACGCGCGAAGAGATAGCCGAACGCAACTTCGGTCAGGATCTGCCATACCTGTTGGAGCAAGTGCCCTCTGTCGTGGTAAACTCTGACGCCGGCGCCGGCGTGGGCTATACCGGTATACGCATTCGTGGCTCCGATATCACGCGCATCAACGTAACCGTGAATGGTATACCTGTGAATGACTCCGAAAGCCACGGTACCTTCTTTGTGAATATGCCGGATTTTGCCTCTTCAGTGGAGGACATGCAGGTGCAACGCGGTGTGGGTACATCCACCAATGGTGCGGGTGCCTTCGGAGCGAGCATTAACATCCAAACCCAAAAGGTGCGCCGTGAGGCCTATGCCGAAACCGACAACAGCTACGGTTCTTTTAACACCTGGAAGAACAATGTGCGCTTCGGAACGGGCCTGATCAATGGCAAATTCGCTTTCGATGGCCGTCTGTCACGCATCAAGTCGGATGGCTACATCGACCGAGCCTTCTCTGATCTGAAATCCATGTACTTCTCGGGTGGCTACTATGGCGATAAGACGACGGTGAAGTTTGTGACTTTCTCGGGCCAGGAGCAAACCTACCAGGCCTGGTATGGCACACCGGAAGCGTTGGTATACGGCAACGAGGCAGATCTGCAGGCCTATATCGATCGCAACGGCATTACAGGTAGTGACCTCGAGAATCTGCGCACTGCTGGTCGCCGGTATAACTACTATACCTACGACAACGAAACCGACAACTATCAGCAGGACCACTACCAGTTGCATCTGTCGCATGACTTCTCGCCGGAGCTGACTTTCTCCGGAGCGCTGCACTATACCTATGGCCGTGGCTACTACGAGCAGTTCCGAAACAACGACCGCCTCTCCAACTATGGCTTACCCAATGTGCAGATCGGAGATCAGACCATCAGCCGTACCGACCTGATCCGCCGTCGCTGGCTCGACAACCACTTCTTTGGTGCCACTTATGCCTTCCAGTATGATCCGTCAGCCAGGCTAAGCGCTACACTGGGCGGTGCCGTCAACAGGTACGATGGCGACCACTTCGGTGAGGTGATCTGGGCTCGCTATGCTTCTACCTCCAACATCCGTGACCGCTACTACGACAACAATGCGGTGAAGACGGATTTCAACATCTTCGGTAAACTCACTTATAGCCTGACGGATCAGCTGAGTCTGTTTGGCGACATGCAGGTGCGCACAATCAACTATACCTTCGAGGGTATCGATAACAACTTCGAGAACCTGGAGCAGGAGGTGGATTATACCTTCTACAATCCGAAAGCAGGTATAAGCTACGAACTAAAGCCAGGACATCAACTATACGCCTCTTATGCCATAGGCAATCGCGAGCCGGTTCGCAAAGACTTTACCGAGTCTACTGCCGATAGCCGTCCGAAGCACGAGACACTGCGCAACCTGGAAGCCGGCTACCGTGGTCAGCTTGGATTGGGCGAACTGGCAGGGCGTACATTAAGCGCCAACGTGGAGGTAAATTACTTCTTCATGGATTACAAAAACCAACTGGTGCTGACCGGTGAGATCAATGACGTAGGCGCCTATACCCGTACGAACATTGATCGCAGTTACCGCCAAGGTATAGAGTTGGCTGGAGCAATGTGCCTGGGTAGCTTTGCGAGTCTGAGCAGCAACCTAAGCTACAGCCAGAACAAGTTGCGCGACTTCGAAGAATACATCGATGATTACGATGAAGGCGGCCAGGTGATGAACAGGTATAGCCAGGCTTCTATTGCTTTCTCTCCGGATTTTGTGTCGGCTACGCAACTGGAGGTAGAAGTGCTGAAAGGTTTGAAAGCTGCTTTTATCTATAAAACAGTAAGCAAGCAGTACCTGGACAATACCCAGAACGAAAGCCGCATCATACCTGCCTACCAGGTAGGGGATCTGCGTTTCCGCTACACTACTGGTTTCACAGGTGTCCTGAAAGGTCTTGAGCTTGGGCTACTGGTGAACAACATCTTCAACGAACGCTATGCTGCCAATGGCTATACCTACAGCTACAAAGCAGGAGGGGAGCTAACAACCGAAAACTTCTATTACCCACAGGCCACACGCAATTTTCTGGCTTCTGTCGGCTTAAGATTTTAACATAGATTGAGATTTTTTGGAAAGGCCCCGCCATTAGGTGGGGCTTTTTTTTGATCAGGATTTTAAATGATAGACAGGACTGCTATACCTAATGCGAGAGAACTCAATACGCTTGTTTTCTGCTTTATGGCATGCAACAATTGCATCGGGACGCTGTTAGCACTGAAGTAAATAGGTGCTCAAAAGACCTCACAGCGTCTCCAAAAACCTGTGAGTGTCTGTGCCGACGACGGTATTATAAACATACTGATTAAGTATTATCTTTTTCGCCAATGACAGGTTTTAGTTATACCTCCATTATGCCTACGCCGCGTAGCCAGCAAGACACTCTAGGGCTTCGGAGACACTGTGAGGTCTACGCACTACCCTCCCTCAGCATTTCAATCCTGAAAATCCGTTGGGGAAGGGGCCCTCTATTTTTATTCCTATAAATCCTGATTCAGAAAACTTGTTATATTTGCGTATTACCCTTTCCTTAAAACAACGAAATAAGCTATGGCCTACGAATCATCAGGAGCTCCTGACTACTATAACATTGACGATTTACTGACCGAGGAGCATCTCCTCATCCGCCATACCCTGCGTGACTTTGTGAAGAAAGAAATTTCTCCGAACATCGAGCAGTGGGCGCAGGATGCCCATTTCCCATCTGAGATTGTGAAGAAGTTTGGTGACGTGGGTGCTTTTGGCCCGACTATACCTGCCGAGTACGGTGGCGGCGGACTGGACTACATCAGTTACGGTATCATCATGCAGGAAATCGAGCGTGGCGACTCCGGTATGCGCTCTACCGCTTCGGTGCAGGGCTCGCTGGTGATGTACCCAATTTATGCCTACGGCTCAGAAGAGCAGCGCAAAAAGTACCTGCCTAAACTGGCGAGTGGTGAGTGGCTGGGTTGCTTCGGCCTGACCGAGCCTGACCATGGGTCCAACCCGGGCGGTATGACCACCAACATCAAAGACATGGGCGACCATTACCTGCTCAACGGTGCCAAGATGTGGATATCCAACTCACCGGAGAGCCAAGTGGCAGTAGTATGGGCCAAAAACGAAGAAGGTCGCATCAAAGGCCTGATCGTGGAGCGAGGTATGGAAGGTTTTTCTACCCCAGAGATTCACAATAAGTGGAGCCTGCGGGCCAGTTGCACCGGCGAACTGGTATTTGACAACGTGAAAGTCCCGAAAGAGAACCTCTTGCCAAATGTAGAGGGTTTGCGAGGTCCGTTGGGTTGCCTTGACTCTGCCCGTTACGGCATCGCTTGGGGTGCTATTGGAGTCGCCATTGACTGCTACGAGTCGGCCCGTAAGTATGCGATGGAGCGTATTCAGTTTGACAAACCAATTGGCGCATTCCAGCTCACACAGAAGAAACTGGCTGAAATGTTGACTGAGATCACGAAGGCTCAGTTGCTGGCCTGGAGGCTCGGTACTCTGAAGAATGAAGGTAAAGCGACCACACAGCAGATCTCGATGGCCAAGCGTAACAATGTGGACATGGCTTTGCAAATCGCACGCGAAGCACGCCAGATCCACGGGGGTATGGGCATTACGGGCGAGTACCCGATCATGCGCCACATGATGAACCTGGAGTCGGTGATCACTTACGAAGGTACACATGACATTCACCTGCTTATCACAGGGGCGGATATCACAGGTATACCGGCATTTAAGTAAGCTTATCCTTTTACTCAAAGCGAGGAGATTTATAAGTATAAGAAGGCAGCTGCGAAAGTGGCTGCCTTTACTTTTGCTAATATGGTTAGATATTTAATGATTTTCTATAAAATAATTAGCAAAATTCGTTAAATTCGTCGGCAGAAATGGAGCGAAAGCAAAGCTGAAACTGTTACCTTTAGGTATAGCTTTTAGCTACAATAATACAGTTTATTCTATGAGAGAAGATTATCTCACCGGTAGCAATGACTACATGTCGCCGGTTGAAAAAGACATTGATAAGGCGCTTCGTCCGCTGAGCTTTGCCGATTTTACGGGGCAGGCGAAGGTGGTGGAGAACCTCAAAATTTTTGTGCTGGCGGCCAAAAACCGTGGCGAGGCTTTGGACCACGTGCTTTTGCACGGACCTCCTGGCTTGGGTAAAACTACGCTGTCGCATATCATCGCTTCTGAGCTGGATGCAGGTATAAAAATGACCTCTGGCCCAGTACTGGATAAGCCGAGCGATCTGGCTGGTTTGCTGACCAACCTCGATGCCAACGATGTATTGTTCATCGACGAGATACACCGCCTCAACCCGATTGTGGAAGAGTACCTGTACTCAGCGATGGAAGACTACAAGATCGACATCATGCTCGACTCGGGACCTAACGCCCGTTCTGTGCAAATCAGTCTGAACCCCTTTACGCTGATAGGCGCTACGACGCGTTCAGGTTTGCTCACCTCACCGCTCCGTGCGCGTTTCAGTATCAACTCCCGCTTGGAGTATTATGATGCGGAATTGCTGACTTCTATTGTGAAGCGTTCTTCAGCCCTGTTGGGAGCGCCTATCCATGATGATGCCGCTTTTGAGATTGCCCGTCGTAGCCGTGGTACACCACGTATCGCTAATAACCTGCTGCGCCGTACCCGCGACTTCGCCCAGGTAAAAGGCAACGGTACCATTACCGTAGAGATCGCCAAGTTTGCCCTGAATGCGCTCGACGTAGACCACAACGGCCTGGATGATATGGACAACCGTATCCTGAGCACTATTATCGACAAGTTTAAGGGTGGTCCGGTCGGTTTGTCGACCATCGCGACGGCTTGTGGCGAAGAGTCTGAAACGATTGAAGAGGTATACGAGCCATTCCTAATCCAGGAAGGTTATATCAAGCGTACCTCACGCGGACGTGAAGCCACAGAAGCTGCTTACCGCCATCTGGGTAAGATTCCGCCGCAGCAGGTGGTAGCTGGCGGCTTGTTTGATCAAGCTGAATAAAAACTGTTTGTGATATATTTAAAACGGCAGGCCTTAGGTCTGCCGTTTTTATTTTGCAGGTATAGGAAGGGCTGAAAGTCTACTTTTGTTTAACAGCTTTATTTTATCCGCGTCCCGTTTTTCCAAATTCCCCAGACGTTGCTCAGGGATCCAATATCGCTTGTTAGATCACCTTCAACGAGTAAAAAATTAGCCTTGCTATTCTCCTTGATAAGTTGGTTCTCCAAAAACCTGAAGGCTATGGCTGGGTTGATAGTCGCCGTTTTTAACACCTCCAAATCACTTAGACCACAGGCCTTGAGCAATCTCAACTCTTCCAGTAGGGCATCATGGTAGTTTATACCCAGGTTAGGTGCATCTGTTCCTGCCAATAAGAGAATCTGGCTTTGATGTAGTCGATGTACTTCAGTCTGTATTTTCTCAAAAGGCAGGTGGTGCAAATTAAGTCCCTGTTGGTCGGCGTACTGCAGAAGTTTTTTTGTGGCGAATAAAGTTGGGATCACGAAAGGTTCTTGGGCAGTCAGTTGAGCCAATTGTTCTTCATCCATTGCACTGTCAAACCAGAGGTGAGCAAATCCATTGATCCTCAAATCGCTGATGGAAAGCGCATCGGCCAAGGTGGAAACATGCGCGATGGCTAACTTGTCATATTGATGGGAGGCCTTAATAAGTGCCCTGATGGTTTCAAAGTCTAAGGTAGATCGTAAGGGCTCCCGGATTATCTTGATATAATCAACGCTTTCATCGGCCCTATCACGAACAAAACGCTTTGCCTCGCCAATGTGGGAGACTGTGGGCACGGGATAACCTAGCTGCGTTCCATGGCCACCGGGAACTGTGGCGCCGGGCCCTGAGGTATAGTAAGTAGCGTAAGGTATAGAATCGTTAAATACCCGAAGTTGCTTCGCTTTTTCATTGGCTGTGTATAGGTCGAGCACTGTGCCTATACCTTGAGCCAGACTCTCTTTTAGATGCTGCGGTTCGTACACATGGGCATGCGCATTCACCAATAGCGGTATAATCGTCTTGCCTTTCCCATCCACCACAATTGCCGCTTCACCTGCTTCATGCTCTCCAATAGAGATAATAACACCATCCGAAATCAGTACATCGACCTGCTCCCGAACTGTTGAGCCGTCAAACAACCTAACCTGTTTTATTAACACAAGCTGGCTGTTGTTTCCACATCCAGAAAGTAAGACGCAGCACAAAAGGACCGCTATTATAAGGGCTTGCGTGAGAGCTCGGGAAAGCATGGCATTTTGTTGATAGAACAAGGCAAATGTATGCTATTCCGGTAATAAGTACATACTAGTGTTACTCTGTCTTCCTGATCTCCGCAATAACCTCTATTTCCAACACGGTATCTTCCTCAAACAGCCTCGATACCTGCACCCAGGTAGCGGCAGGGGTATGGGTTCCGTAGTATTTCCTGCGGATGGGCTGGCTTTTCTTGGCTGCCTCGATGTCTGTTGCATACAGGTTTTCCTTCACCACGTGGGTCAGGTCAAGTCCGTACTGCTTCAAGGTTAGTTCGATTGTCTGGTAAACACGCTCCATCGCTTTGTTCATATCGCCTTTCCCGACGGTGCCTGATAGGTATAGCATGTTGCCGCTGCGGTAAGCCTGGGCATAATTCCATTCCTGTTCGCCCTTGGGGTGCAAATGAAAGACTTTTCCATCCTGTAATTTCTGGCCCTGTGCCTGCACGGTATAAGCCAAGCCAATCAGAAAGGCGATCAGTAAGAGGAGATTCTTTTTCATAGTTGTGAAGCTTTTATAGGTTTCTTCTCCTATACCTAAGATTATGCCAACTCAGGAATTGTGCTCAGGAGAGCCACAAGCGTAATTTGAGTGTCAGCACGTCTGCTCAGTATGTTCAAAATAGTACAGCACTGTCCAAAAGCGGGCGATTAGGGCAGCATAAAAGCAAAAGGCATAGTGAGCTCGGCAAAATAGAAGGGAATCGGATTTATTTCTCCGTAAATTTGTTCTTCTCCAGGTATAGCTATACCTGAGCGACACGCATATTTTGAACAAAGCACAATACACATACCTCATCAAGCAGAAAGCACAGGAACTGGGCTTTATGTACTGCGGCGTTTCCAAGGCTGATTTTCTGGAAGAGGAGGCTCCACGGTTGGAGAACTGGCTGAAGCAGAACATGCACGGGCAGATGCACTACATGGAGAACCACTTCGATAAGCGATTGGACCCGCGCTTGTTGGTAGAGGGAGCCAAATCGGTGGTGTCGCTACTGCTTAACTACTACCCGGAGAAAGAAAATCAGCAGTCTGAGGAAGATACTTATAAAGTATCAAAGTACGCCTACGGCACTGATTACCACTTTGTGATCAAAGACAAGCTGAAGACGCTGCTAAACTATATCAACGAGGAGGTAGGAGAGGTAGGCGGTCGTTGCTTCGTAGACTCGGCCCCGGTGCTCGATAAGGCCTGGGCTAAGAAAAGCGGACTGGGTTGGGTTGGCAAGAACTCGAACCTGATCACACCACAGGTGGGCAGTTTCTACTTCATCGCCGAATTGATCATCGATCTGGAATTGGAATACGACGGTCCCATCAAAGACTATTGCGGTTCCTGCACCCGCTGCCTGGATGCCTGCCCGACTGATGCGATCGTGGCGCCTTATGTGGTAGACGGGAGTAAGTGCATCTCTTACTTCACCATTGAACTGAAAGACCAATTGCCACAGGAGATGAACGGGAAGTTTGGAAACTGGATATTTGGATGCGACATCTGCCAGGACGTTTGTCCCTGGAACCGGTTTAGCAAGCCACACCAGGAGCCTGCCTTTGAGCCGCACCCGCAGCTCAAGGAAATGAAAAAGTCGGACTGGGAGGAAATCACGCAGGAAGTCTTTGCGCAGCTGTTCAAGAAATCAGCTGTGAAACGAACAGGTTACAATGGCCTATTGCGCAATATCCGCTTTGTGGAGCAAGGCCCCGGTTCTCAGACCTGAGCTCTGGAGAAAACCTTGTTCAACACAAAGAGATACATCTCCGAAAACTTTTCATAGCACCATTGTTTCAGCTGTTTTAGCTCCTCTGGGATCAAAACCTTGAAGGCTTTTCTCAGTTCTTTTTCAAACAGCTTTCTGTCAAAGCTTACCTTCAACAAGATCGTTTTAACGTACTCCAGCATTTTTGTATATGGTAATTCGGTATTCTAATCTGATATACGAAATTAGTCTAAAAAGTTGATTCAGTTTTGATTAATTTGTAGAATTTTTAGTTAATCAGCTGATCTTGAATGATAATGCACTGACGATTTCTATCACTTAGCTACTAATAGAACGTTCATAAAAGGCTCGTATTTCACAGAAATGGGGAATCAGGGAAAGGTGCAAAAAATTGGAGGGGCGCTAAGAATTGGACAATAATATTCCGGTGGATAGCGACAAGAATTTGTAAATTTGCTATTATACCTGAATTATGCGCCTTACTTTCCTACTTGTGCTGTTATACCTGTCGGTATTGGTGCCTGCCTTTGCGCAGCAGGCCCGTATTGAGTTGGGGAAAAGTCCACTGCCGATCAACACCTACTTCACGGTTTCCATCAGACTGCAGGATCAGCAACTAAAAGACTACTCGCCTTTTCCGGAGATCGAAGGATTCAAAAAAAGTAATCGCTTCTCGTCCACCAAAACGGTCATAGCAGGAGGTAAAACCACCACCGTGCTCACCATTACCCAGAACTACGCAGCCCTGGCCGAAGGCGACTACGAACTAAAGCCGTTTCACATGACCGTGAATGGACAAGCTTTGCAATCTCCCGGCATGAAGATCAAAGTGGGGCCAATGGCTGCTGTCAGTCCGCAGGGGCCTGACCTGGTGATTCCACAGCAGCCGGAGCAGGGAGAAGAGCAGCCCCAGGAGTATGTAGATCAGGAGGACAATGCCTTTCTCACGCTTTATACCGACAAGAAAGAGGTATACGTGGGCGAGGGCCTGAACATAGTGCTCTACTTCTACCTGGCAGAGGAAGATCAACGGCTGCTTGATTTCCATGATTTTGGCAACCAGATAACGGGTATACTTCGCCAACTGAAACAGCCCAATGCCTGGGAGGAGGTGTTTGAAATAGACGAGGTGACTCCTGAGCAGGTGATCGTGCAGGGAAAGCCATACCTACGCTTCAGGCTATACGAAGCCGTGCTATACCCGCTCACAACTGAGCCGCTGCATTTCCCGAAGCTTTCATTGCGCATGCTCAAATACAAAGTGGCCGTCAATCCTACCCTGCTGGAAGATCGCCTTGAAGGGTACAAGACCTTCTTTGCCCGTGAGCGCATCATACCTGTCAAAGAACTGCCGCCGCACCCGCTGCGCGATGTAGTACCTGTGGGAGAATATACGTTGCGCGAAGGGCTGTCAAGCAAGTCAGTGCCGCTGAACAAAAGCTTTAGGTACATGTTTGAGCTGGAAGGGGAAGGCAATCTGGCTGCGATCATGCCTCCAAGCCCTACTACCACAGGGACGTTAGACTTCTATCCGCCCGATCTGCAGCAGGATATTACGTTGCGTGCCGGACGTGTGCAGGGTATGAAGCGTTTTAGCTATTCGGTGCTGGGTCGTGTGCCTGGCACTTATAATCTGGCCGGCGACTTTCAGTGGATTTACTTCAATCCGGTGACTGCTACCTACGATACACTGCGATCTGAGCTGAGTGTGACGGTAACAGGTATAGCCGATGCTGGTACCATGGTGCTGGCCCGCGACCTGGGGCCTTTTTACAAGATCATCGAAAACGAAGACCATACACTGGTTAGCATTTACCAGGATGAGGCCATTAAGCGCTATACCAACATCATTCTGCTGGTGCTTTTGGCTGTGTCAGGGTTTATCTTCTTAAAATACCGCAAAACCAAATGAGCAACACATACGGCAAGATTTTCAGAATAACCACCTTCGGGGAGTCCCACGGCCCAGCAGTGGGCGTGATCGTGGACGGCTGTCCGGCAGGTCTGGAGATAACCACAGACGAGATACAGGCTGCCCTTGACCGCCGTCGGCCAGGCCAGTCAGACATCACCACACCCCGCAAAGAAGAAGATAAGGTAACTATACTTTCAGGCGTGTTTGGAGGTCGTACCACAGGCACGCCTATTGCGATGGTGGTAGGCAACAAGGACCAGGCAAGCCACGATTACTCGCATGTGGCGCAGGCATTCCGGCCATCACATGCCGACTATACCTATACTGCCAAGTATGGCCTGCGCGACCACCGGGGCGGTGGCCGCAGCTCTGCCCGTGAAACCGTGGCACGTGTGGCGGCCGGTGCTTTGGCCGCTAAACTCCTGCAGCATTATGGCATCACGGTGCGCTCCTATGTGTCGCAGGTGGGCCATGTAAAGCTCCGCAAGCACTATACAAAGCTGGATTTGTCGCAGATCGACAGCAATAAGGTGCGCTGCCCTGATGGGAAAATTGCAGCCCGCATGATTGGCCTGATAGAAGATGCACGCGATAATCTGGATACCATTGGCGGCGTAGTGAGCTGCGTGGTACAGAGTGTGCCATCAGGCTTAGGAGAGCCAGTATTCGATAAGTTGCACGCCGAATTGGGCAAGGCCATGCTGAGCATCAATGCTGTAAAAGGCTTTGAGTACGGCAGTGGCTTTGAAGGTGTGAAGCTGCGCGGCTCGGAACACAACGACCAGTTCTATACCGACGAAGAAGGCAATGTGCGTACCCGTACCAACCACTCAGGAGGTATACAGGGGGGCATCAGCAATGGACAGGATATCTATTTCAATGTAGCCTTCAAACCAGTGGCAACCATCCTGAAGCCGCAGCAAACCATTAACGATGCCGGTGAGGAGATCACCCTGCAAGGCAAAGGCCGTCATGACCCCTGCGTGCTGCCACGGGCCGTGCCGATCGTAGATGCAATGGCTGCGCTCGTGCTGGCTGATTTTCTGTTGAGGCAGCGGGTGAATAAGTTGTAGCGTTCTTTTATACTCGTCACTGAAATTAAAAAGAGCCGCTCCCTTCATAAAGGAGCGGCTCTTCTATTATAGCTATACCTCTCGGTTTAGAACAGTCTCAGGTGCACCACCAGGAACCAAACCAGCAGGAAGATTGGAAGCAGGAATGGAATAGAGTAACGCAGGATGTAAGCGAAGAATGATGGCATTTTCACACCGGCACTTTCCGCAATCGCTTTTACCATGAAGTTAGGTCCGTTACCAATGTAAGTGAAGGCACCGAAAAGTACGGCTGCTAACGAGATGGCTTCGAGCTGAATCAATGTTTCCATACCTGCGGCAGAAGTACCGGCGGCAAACTGCCTAACATCCTCTACGTTGTTCTGAGCCAGGTCAAACTTGGCCATAGCCAGTGAAAGGAAGTTGGCATAAGTTGGGGCATTATCCAGGAAGCCAGATAGTGAGCCCGTTGCCCAGTACAAGAAGTTTGGAGTGATGAAGTTAGCGTAAGCAGGCGACGAGGCAATCTCGGCTGAAAGCTGCAGAGCTGGCATCATAGTAAAGAAGATACCGAAGAACAGGAACACTACTTCCAGAATAGGATGGAAGTTGAACTGGTTACCTGCCAGGGCTTCTTTGCTTGAGAAACGGAAGCACATGAAGGCAGCTGATAGCTGGATTATCTCACGGATGTAAGAGAACTTGTTGCCGTCGTAGTAGATGTGTGGCAGAGCATCGATCACGTTCGGGTCCAGGAATACGGCACCGATAATGATAGCCAGCCAGAACAGGTTACGACGACCTGTGAAGCTGAATTCTGTTTTGCCTGTGCTTGGCTCTGGTGTGTCGAGGTGAGCTACGATTTCATCTCCTTTGTTGCGGCTATCCACAAAATAGAACAGTGTGCAAAGCAGGATAATAGAGATTACCCACGGAATAAACAGGTGCTGTAGTGTCCAGAAGAACGGTACGCCTTTGATGAAGCCAATGAACAGCGGCGGATCACCAAGCGGCGTCAACAGACCACCCGCGTTACTCACAATAAAGATAAAGAATACGATCTGGTAAGGCTTGAGTCGGTGCGCGTTGAGGCGCATGAACGGACGAATCAGAAGTAGGGAAGCTCCTGTGGTACCAATGAAGTTGGCTAAAACAGCACCTACGGCTACCAGCGCCACGTTTATGAGTGGCGTTGCTTTGGCATTCACATTCAGGTATATACCGCCAGCCGCAATGTAAAGGGAGCTAAGCAGTACAGCGAATGTAAAATATTCGGCCAGGGTATGGGCAGGCATGTGTACATCGCCTAGCACAAACAGGTAGTAAGCCAACACGGTCAGACCAAGTGTAACGGCTATTTTCTTATAGTTGTGTTCCCAAAAGTGCCCGAAAAAGATAGGACCACTTGCAATAAGTCCGATCAGGAGCAGGAAAGGGATAATCAGAAAACCAGGAACGGCATGCTGCGCTTGCGCCAGCAGAATGTAGTTGTAAAGCATGTTAAACGTGCTGTGTGTTTAGTCGGGACAAAAATTTAACTGCGTCACAAAGTTACATTTTCTGGGCTAAATAGCTAACCAAATTGTTGTATAGACATCGCTAATGCGGCACGATACCTGCTCTATAGACAAGAAATGTACAAGTGTCTTGTTGTTTTGTGAGCTGTGCGCCTTTGCGAGGCACTATCACTTGTCAGAATAATTGAGTAATTTTGGAAACTTTAAGGCGCAGGCCTAAGTTTTAACATAAAACGCTGATATCCATGTTAGATAATAAAGAAAAGACAGTTTCGGTATATGCCGAAGCTAACCCGAACCCCGAGTCCATGAAGTTTGTGATGAACGTAGGCCTTCTGCCAGACGGCCAGAGCGTGGACTATCCTAATTTAGAGAGCGCTGCTGATTCACCTTTGGCACAAGAGCTCTTCAATTTTGATTATGTGTCTCGTGTGTTCATCGCCAGCAACTTCGTGACAGTAACCAAAGCCGCTAACATCGAGTGGGTGAAGCTTATACCTGAGCTGCGCACCTTCCTGAAGTCGTATGTAGAGGCAGGTGGCCCGATCTTCGTTGAAGGTTTCCAGGCAAACAAGCCAGCCACAAGCACTGAATCAAACGGAGAGGTGTCTGATGACGATGCTGCAATCGCGAAGAAAGTAACTGACCTGCTGGAAAACTATGTGCGTCCGGCTGTAGAGCAGGATGGTGGTAACATCTCCTTCAAGTCCTACAAAGACGGTGTGGTAACTGTACACCTGCAAGGTTCTTGCAGCGGTTGTCCATCTGCCACTGTTACACTGAAGGCTGGTATTGAGAACCTGCTGAAGCGCATGGTTCCTGAAGTACAGGAAGTAGTGGCTGACGGTGTGACGATCTAAGCAAGCCCTGCACTATAAAATATAAAGGCCGGCTCTCTGTTAAGGGAGCCGGCCTTTATATTTTGTGATCGTATCATAACGCATATAGCATGATTAGTTCTGCTGCTTCATCTTTACAGGCAGTCGGGTGCTCGTTTCTAAGTATAACGCATCATTTTGTGTGCTTTAATTCGTCTTTGATTTTGGAAAGGTATTTAACTGCTTTTTGTCGATAGGACCACGGTTTCACGTGTGCTGGCAGCCTGCTCAGCCAATGTGAGTTAGGCCCCATGTGGCCAGGCCTTTTCTCGCTTAATGCTGTAGTGGTAGGCAACAATTTCATCGAAAGGATATCGATGCAATGGTCAAGCTGCTCGACCGATGAAAACACAAAAGTAAACCCATCAACTTCTATGTGATAGATTTTGTACATACCGTTTGCGTTTTTCTGGGGCGCTGGCGGATCGAAAGCTTGAGCAGCATACCAAGGCATGCCGTCCTGCTCTATATGCACCCAATATGCCATAGGAAAAGACCGCCAATTGTCGCTGTAGCTTATACTAAAATGCTTCATGGTGTTAAATTAACCAGAACGCCAGAACAAAAAAACTCCCACCCCTTTGCAGAGGCGGGAGTTTTCTGTTTATAGGCTAAGCTTGGCTTATGCTACTTTAGCAGATACAGCTGGCGTTACTTTCTCTTTCACCGTATCCACCACGATTGGCGTCGCGATGAACAGGGAAGAGTAGGTACCAGCCAGTACGCCGATGATCATGGCGAACGAGAAGCCTCTCAGTACTTCACCACCGAAGATGAACAGGATCACCACCACTACAAACAGGGTAAGTGAGGTAATGATCGTACGGCTGAATGTGCTGATCAGGGCTGGGTTCACGATGTCACGCAGCGGCTTGTTCGGGTTGTCGTGCATGTACTCACGCACACGGTCAAAGATTACCACGGTATCATTAATAGAGAAACCGATGATCGTCAGTACCGCTGCAATGAACACCTGGTCCATTTCGTAAGATACGCCAAATAGGTCGAAGATAGAGAACACGGCGATGATCATCAGGGCGTCGTGCAGCAAGGCAACCACACCACCCAGTGAGAACTGCCACTTGCTGAAACGCAGCATCACGTAGATAAAGATACCTACAAGCGCCAGCAATACGGCCACAAGAGCTGTTTTCTGGATGTCGTCAGCCATAGTAGCACCTACCTTAGATGAGCTCAGGATTTCCGGATTCTGGTTGCTGTATTGCTCCAGACCCTGCATCAGAGCAGCTTTCACACGCTCGTCAGCCTGAATGCTTTCATCATCTGCCAACCAGCTGGTTGTGATCTTCACACGGTTAGAAGCACCGAATGTCTTCACTTCTGTACCAGCAGACTCAAAGTCATCCAACAGGGCTGAACGAACATCCGGAGCTGCAATAGCTTGGTCGAAGTTTACAACATAAGAACGACCACCTTTGAAGTCAACACCCAGGTTAGGGCCACCATTGATGTACATGGCCACGAAGCCAAACACGATCACAGCAAGTGAGAAAGCATAAGCTGGCTTTCTGAACTTCATCACATCGAACTTCACGTTGCGGAACATGTTAGCTGAAAGGGCAGTACCGAATGACAGTTTACCGCTCTTCTTGAACACACGCTCTACCAGGATTCTTGAAATGAATACAGAAGTAAAGAAGGAAGTTACGATACCGATCATCAGGGTGATCGCAAAGCCTTTCACAGGACCAGAACCGAAGAAGTATAGGATAAAGCCTACAATGAAGGTTGTTACGTTCGCATCCAAGATAGTCGAGAAAGCTTTGTCATAACCTTTGTTGATCACTTCACGCATGCTGAGACCTTTGAGTGACTCTTCACGCATACGCTCAAATATCAGTACGTTCGCATCCACGGCCATACCCAGTGTCAGTACGATACCGGCGATACCAGGCAATGTAAGTGCTGCACCAAACTGAGCAAGCACACCCAGGATGAAGAATACGTTGAACAACAGGGCAAGGTCAGCAATGAAACCGCCACGGCTGTAGTAAGCGATCATGAAGATAACTACCATGATCAGACCAGCGATTGTAGAGATCAGACCTTGGTTGATAGCTTCCTGACCCAGTGAAGGACCTACGATGGCTTCTTCCACGATACGGGTAGGAGCTGGCATCTTACCGGCCTTCAGGATGTTGGCAAGGTCTTTTGCTTCTTCAATCGTAAAGTTACCAGTGATAGAAGAGTTACCACCTGTAATCTCGCCCTGCACTACTGGCGCAGAGTATACATAGTTATCAAGTACGATCGCCACTTGACGGCCTACGTTGTCGCCTGTCAGCTTAGCCCAACGCTTGCTACCAGCAGGTGTCATGGTCATGTTGATCTCCGGACGACCGTTCTGGTCGAAGTCCTGACGGGCATCGTTCACGGCATCACCTGTCATAGGTGCTTTGCCATCACGGCCTTTCTTCACAGCGTAGAACTCTACGAATTCCTGACGGTTGTCACCCACAAGTGGCTTCACACCCCACAGGAACTTCATGTTAGGAGGGAAGATAGAACGAACATCAGGTCTGTTGAAGATTTCGTTGATTTTGGCAGTGTCGCGCACATTAGCACCGATACCACCTGGCATCATCGTGAACAGACGGCCCATTACACCCATTTGCTCTTCCTGAAGTGACTGAAGTGCATCAGCAGAGTCAGTCTGTGCGGCAGAAGCAAGGGCTGTTGTGTCGGTAGAAGCAGCAGCGGCAGTGTCGTTAGAGGTAGCGGCAGCTTGTGCCAGTACATCGTCAGCAGCAGCATCCTGTACGGTAGCTGGCGTAGTAGCTGAAGACTGTGTGCGGGCTGTTGAAGAACGGCCGATGTTCAGACGACCAGCTTTCTCTTCAGCGTTCAGGTGTTCACTCAGCTGTGTGAAGTAAGGAGAAACTTCTTCAGGCGTCCATACTTCCCAGAACTCCAGGTTGGCCATACCCTGCAGGAGCTTGCGCACACGATCCGGGTTGTCGATACCTGGCAATTCGATCTGGATACGACCGCTGTTGCCAAGGCGCTGGATGTTTGGCTGGCTCACACCGAATTTATCCACACGCGTACGCAGGATGTTGAATGAACGCTCAATGGCATCTTCAACTTCCGTATCAATCGCGTTGATTACATCAGCGTTGCTGGACTCGTAGCTGATCTTGCCACGGTTGGCTGTGTTAGAGAAGATGCGGCTCAGACGACCGTCTGGCTCAATTTCTCTGAAGGCTTCAGCGAACAGGGAAGTGAATTTCTCCTGGCTGTTGCGCTGCATTTCCTGCGCACGGGCAAGGGCTTTGAGGAAGTTAGGGTCTTTGCTGTTGCCAGACATAGACTTGATGATCTCGATAGGAGACACTTCCAAAACCACGTGCATACCGCCACGAAGGTCAAGGCCAAGGCCCAGTTCGTTTTCTTTTACCTCCTGATAGGTATACTCAGCACCAAGGAAGTTGTAAACAGGCTCTCTCCACACCGAATCAAGGTATGACTGCTGTTGGGCGTGGTCTACGTTGCCTTGTGCGTCTGTGGCGTAGGCCTCAGCGTCTTTCTGCACACTGCGGGCAACGAACGAGAATGACAGGTAGTACAGGCAAAGCGCCGATACTATCAAGGTCATAACGATAATAAAATTCTTATTCCGCATGGGTTGGTTGATAAATAAAGTATAGTTGAAATAATGATAATGCTCTGATAATCACAGCGGTGCTATCTTCTAATAACCAATAAATGCTGTGATGCTGTTCCGCTATACCTGAGAAAAAGGTATGCGCAACGGGACAGGACCATGGGAGGGCCTGTGGGGAAAGGGTTCGCTTAGGGAGCGTTGGGTTGAATGGAAATAGGGAGGAAGCGGGCTACAAAGCCAACTCCAGGCGCTCTGGCTGCATAAGCAGGCAGCGCTTCATCAGTAGGTATAGCAAAGGCTGGTACAGGAGTGGGCTTCAGCGCATCCTGCTCCAGATTGAGCACTACGAAGGAAGTTGTAGCCTCCAGCGTAACCTTTTGCTTGATAACCGTTTTTTCCTGCGGAGCCGTGGCCAGTTGGGAGGCCGACTTAACAGGAGTGCCTTGCGCCGTGTAGGTATACGCCACCACTTCCTGGCCATTGAGCATAAGCGCCCAAAGCAGGGTTACGGTCATCAAAAGATGACGGAAGTGAGGAAGTATAGCGTTTGCGTTTGGCATATAGAAAGCAAATGTAAAAGCTTTCGTTGAAAAATAAAACCTGTTAGCGGTTTATATCAATAAATCGTTTGATATCGTGCTTCTTTCCGATAAGAATCAGAATGTCAGAAGGATAGATAATGGTGTCGGCCTTCGGAACACCGATGATGTGCTCCACCTGCGTCGGTTTACCGTCCTGGATCTCCTCAAAGAAGCGCTTAATCGTGATCATGTTGAGGTTGTACTTCTCACGTAGCGATATCTTCGCCAGGCTCTTGTTGGCAATGCCACGCGGGGTATTGATCTCCACAATTTCGTAGTTGTCAGGCAGCGGCAGGAAGGTGCGGATGTTTGGCTGCAACAGTCGCTCGGCCACGGTTTTACCAACCTCGCCTTCCGGCGAAAGGATCTCCTGCACGCCCATTTTCTCCAGAATACGACGCTGCTGCTTGTTCGAAGCACGTGTGATCACACGCTTGATGTTCAGCTCCTGCAAGTTAGCTGTAGTAATCAGCAGGGCCTCGAAGTCCTCGCCGATAGCCACGATGGCCGCATCCATGTCCTGCACGTTCTGTGCTTCGAGGGCACGGATGTCAGTGGCGTCAAGGGCAACGGCGTAAGCCACTTCGTCCTTAATGGCTTCCACGTGGTCTTCGTCATTATCGATGGCGAGCACTTCTGCGCCGCGTTCAGCGAGTGTGCGGGCAATGGAGTTGCCGAAGATACCGAGGCCGATTACTACGAACTTGTGTCGCATTATTTTATCTTGGAGTTAAGGTATGTGGTCAGCACATCCAGCCCGCGGTCGAAATTCTCGTTGTTCGGGATGATGATGTCTGCGTCGTTCTTGTAAGGCTTGATGTACTTCTCGTAAGTAGGCGCCACATGGTGGGTATAGCGGTACAGCACATCGTCCAGGTCATAGCCGCGCTCCACTTTGTCGCGCACGATGCGACGCTGCAGCTTGATGTACTCTTTGGCGTCGATGTATACCTTTAGGTCGAGCAGTTTGGCGATCTCCTCAAAATAGAAAACAAAAATACCCTCTACCACCACGATCGACGCTGGTTTGAACTCCAGCTGCTTCGGTACCACATTGGGGTTGTTGAAGGTATATTCTTTGCGGAAAACGCTTTCGCCACGGCTCAGCTGCAGGATGTCCTGTGCATAAGCGTCGTCGTCGATGCAGGAAGGGAGGTCGAAGTTGACAACCCCGTTGAGGTCGCGGGTCTGGTGCTCGCGGTCTTTGTAATAGTTATCCTGAGAGATCAGACAAATATTCTCAGGCGAGAAAGAAGCAAGTAGTCTATTCAAAAAAGTGGTTTTCCCTGAAGCACTACCTCCTGTAATTCCGACGATGAATGGCTTTTGCATTGGAAGTTATGGTATCAGGCTACAAAATTAGTCTTTTAAGGCCAATGTGGCTACAGCCTGTGCTAATTATTTTACCTCCCCAACGCTATTGTGCTTTCAAAAATTCCACCAGCTTCCGGATGGCCTCGCCACGATGACTGATGGCGTTTTTCTCCTCTGGTGTCATCTCTGCGAAAGTACGGTCATAACCCTCCGGTACAAACACCGGGTCGTAGCCAAAACCCTTATTCCCTTTCCATTCGGTGGTAATCTGACCGTTCACGGTGCCTTCGAACTGATGCTCCTGCCCATCCAGGTATAGCGTGATGGAAGTGCGGAAGCGGGCACGGCGGACGTCGTGGCCCTCCAGGTTCTTGAGCAGGTGGCGGATATTGTCGACGTCGTTGCGCTGCGGACCGGCATAGCGGGCAGAGTATACGCCTGGCTCGCCGCAGATAGCGTCTACTTCTAATCCGGTGTCGTCAGCGAAGCAGTTCACTTTATACTTCTCCCATACGTATTGTGCCTTCTGGCGGGAGTTGCCTTCCAGCGTATCCTGGTCCTCGGCCAGCTCCTCGTGGCAGCCAATGTCCTCGAGCGTGAGCAGTTTGTACTTGCCTTCGAGCATTTGGCTCACCTCGGCTACTTTGTTTTTATTGTTGGTGGCGAAGCAAAGTTCTTTCATTGATCAGGATTCTCAGGATTTAAGGATTGGCAGGATTGCAATATGCATCTCCTTAGCCAAGTTGAGTATTACGTGCTGAGATATTGTAGGATTAGCTTTAGCCTAAAATCAGTCTTTAGCGGAAGCAGTGACAGTTTGTGAGCGGCGTTCCATGTTTTTGAGCTGGTTATACCTTTTGGTATTGGCGTTCCAGTGGTAAGCATGTATGCCCAGACCGATCGTACTGTAGATCAAAAGTCTGATAAAGAAGTCAGAAGAGGTATAGGCTTCGGCAAGTGCTGCGGTGTCCCAGGCCTCTAGCGCATCCCATGCCTGGAAGAGTTTCGAAAAGATACCTACCAGCACTCCCCACAGCAAACCGCGTGTGATAATGTAGCGCCATTGACCGCCTTCTTTCACTTTGGCCCATTTGCCAATAAAGCCCACTTCTTCTTTGTTTAACTGCATAGCTTCAGTTTAGAGTTTTCACCTTCTTTTGTAGAAGGCGCTGGAATATTTTTAATGTAGGTACGCTGCTATTTCATTTTCCTGGAGCACCACATCCACACGCTCCCGCAGGGTAGTGGCCAGCGAGTAACCGGTATAGGTAGACGATACCGGGAATAGGGTATGGTGACGGTTCACCAGCGTCGCGATCTCCACTTTTTTGGGATTGTGCGGCAGCAGGGCGTTTAAGGTATAGGCCAGTGTTTTGCCTGTGTTCAGCACATCATCCACAATAATCACGACGGCATTCTGGAGCGCAGTTCCCTCCGGGCTGATGGCAACCGGTGTTTGTAGCGGAGCTGTTTTGTCGAGTGTGACTTGCAGGAGCGTTACCTTGATAGGCGAAATCTTCTCCAGTTCCTGTGCCAGCATGCCTGCCAGGGTATAGCCGTTGCGGTGTATGCCTGCCAGCACAAGGGTCTGTTCCTCAAAGTTCTGCTCGTATACCTCATAAGCCATGCGGGTGATCTTTTGCTGGATCTGGCCCTGGTCGAGTATCAGGTTTTGCTGTGGGTGTGTCATGTGGGTATCGGTGTAATGTATGGCGCTGTGCCTGAGACAAATTTATATAATTATCGATAGCAACTGCATACCTGAGTAAATGAGTAAAATAATTTGGTTAGTAGCGTTTTAATTTCAAAAATACTTATTAAATTTGCAGTCCGATTCAGAAATTAAGGTTAATTAACGTTTATAATAATGAAAAAAGGCATTCACCCAGAATACAGAGATGTGGTATTTCAGGATATGACGAGTGATTTCAAATTCATCACGCGTTCTACGATGAACTCTGACGAGAAAATCACGATGGAAGACGGCAAGGAGTATCCAGTGATCAAAGTGGAAGTTTCTTCTGCATCACATCCTTTCTACACTGGTAAAAACATCTTTGTGGATACTGCGGGTCGTGTGGAGCGTTTCAACACACGTTACAAGAAAAAATAAGCAGGTATACCACCTGGTTAAAACGTTTCAGAAAAGTCTTCCTGAGAAATCGGGAAGACTTTTTTATTTTTACCTTCAGTCGAGGCATTTGGCCCGGTTTCTGTTATAGCAAAAACTATATATAGATGCTTACTAAACCACTGACTATGAAACTGAAAGCTACCCCTCTGTTTGCCATGCTGTCGCTCCTTGCCTTCGCCTCCTGCGACAAAACCGAAGAAGTTATACCTGAGCCCGAGCCTGTCGATAAGACGGTGGTATTCCAGGTCTTTGGCAATCAGAATTTCTCTTACAGTCAGTATGCGGAGGAGGAGATCACGATTGAACTTTTGATTACCCGAACGAACAGGGATGTAGCAGATGCGATTGAAACGGTGGTTTTCGACAGCACCTTTACGATGGCCTTGAAAGAGATACCTGTGCGGGCTAACAGAATCGTAATCAGGAAAACTGTGCCGGCGGTGCTGGATGCCGAAGAGGATGTGTTTATCGGAACAGGCTATACCTACAGGCAGAACTCCTTTGGCAAGAACCAAACCTTTCCTGCCGGCCAGCAAGAAAAGAATGTGGAACTGACGGTCTATTAACGAAAAGATTATACCTAATTAAGCCAGTCTTCCTGAACTATTTCGGGAAGACTTTCTATTTTTGTAGCTATGAATATCATTCTCTTCGATGAACCTGTTATCCGGCAGTCGCTATTGCCGCTGACTTTCACAAGGCCAGTGGCCGAGATCCGCGTTGGTATTATGACCATTGCGGAGAAGTGGCAGACCTATGCGGGGGCAACCGTGTCGTATCTGACGCAAACATACCTGCAGCATAAGTTTCCGGCGATTTATGACACGCACAATGTTTTTGTGAATGGTGCCGTATGTCCGGATGAAGAACTGATGGAGCAGGTGAAAACCCTGAAGGTAGGAGAGGGTCTGTATTGTGAAGGTTTGCTGGTTGCACTCAATGCCGATAACCTGGACCTGCACGATGCGGCAGACCTGGTCATGCATTCTTCTGCGAAAAAGATTGAATGTGTACCCAAGAGCATCATTCGGGAGGTGTGGGAGATTTTCGTGCAGAACGGGGATCAGATCCGCAGCGACTTCAAAGTGTTGACGGAAGGTCGCATCAGCCAGCCTGTTGGTGACAAGTATACCATGGTGTATGGCGAGGAGAATATCTTCATCGAAGAGGGTGTGAAAATCCGTGCGGCCATACTCAATGCGGAAAACGGCCCTATTTACATCGGCAAGAATGCTCAGATACACGAAGGCGCAATCGTTAAAGGTCCGTTTGCGATCTGTGAAGGCAGCAACGTGAATGTTGGCGGTAAGATGCGAGGCGACGTAACCATCGGGCCTTTCTCTAAAGTAGGCGGGGAAGTAGCCGCTTCGGTGATCTTTGGCTATACAAATAAAGGCCATGAAGGCTACCTGGGCAACTCGGTGTTAGGCGAATGGTGCAACCTGGGTGCCGATACAAATACATCAAACCTGAAAAACAACTACGCCGAGGTGAAGATCTGGAGCTACGCCAAAGGCGGCTTTAAAAGCACCGGTCAGCAGTTCTGTGGCCTGATCATGGGCGACCACAGTAAGTGCGGTATCAATACCATGTTCAATACAGGTACAGTAGTAGGTGTGAGTGCTAACATCTTTGGGGCTGGCTATCCGCGCAACTTTATACCTTCCTTCGCCTGGGGAGGCGCCGCCGGCTTCGAAACCTTCCAGCTGCGCAAAGCAAACGAAGTAGCCGAGAAAGTAATGGAGCGCCGTAACCTGGCTTATGACAAAATAGAACAGGATATTATGGCGGATATCTTTGAACAAACCCGCGAATACCGGGTGTGGGATAGGAAAGTATAATTGTTGGTTGTTAATTGCTAATTGTTGGTTTAAAAATGGGAATTGTCTCCAATTGATAAAGAGACTACTTCCATTATTTCCAACAATCCGATTAGTATAGAGCAATTGACAATCATCAATCAATAATTAACAACCAACAATTCAAAAATTGCATTTCTCTCAAATAATAGGACATCAGGAAACGAAAACCTTGCTGGTTAATTCGGTGCGGCAAAACCATGTGGCGCATGCGCAGCTGTTTCTGGGGCAGGAGGGAAGTGCCAATCTGGCTATGGCGCTAGCCTATGCCACCTACATCAACTGCGAGGACCGGCAAGCCGATGATTCATGTGGAACGTGCAATAGCTGCGTGAAAATGAACAAGCTGGTGCACCCCGATTTCAACTTCGTGATGCCCGTGACCAGCACCAAGTCCGTGACCAAGGATGTACTGAGCCAGAAGTTCCTGACGGAGTGGCGGGAGTTTGTACTGGCCAACCCCTATCAGGGGCTGAATGAGTGGATGCAGCATATTGGTGCCGAGAACAAGCAAGGGAATATCTCCAAAGAGGAAAGCCGTCAGTTGGTGAAGCTGGTTTCACTGAAAGCCTTTGAAGGGGATTATAAGATCGTGCTGATCTGGCTACCGGAACTGATGCACCCATTCGCCGCCAATGCGCTGCTCAAATTACTGGAGGAACCACCCGCTAAAACACTTTTTCTGCTGGTGTCGCAATCAGCCGAGAAATTGCTGGCGACCATTACCTCCCGTACCCAGATTGTGCAGGTGCGGGCTTTCACTGAAGGTGAGGTCATCTCATACCTGCAGGAGAAGCACGGTCTTGACGACACAGCTGCTTACCAGGTAGCACAATTGGCTGAAGGTAGCCTGAACGCCGCTACCAAACTCACCAGCGAGGTCAGCAGCGACTATTTCACCTTCTTCACCGACTGGATGCGAAACTGCTATAGCTACAAATTCGACAAGGTGGTGGACTTCAGTGAGGAGTTTCAGAAGCTGGGACGTGAGAACCAGAAGAACTTTCTGCTCTATGCGCTCAACCTCTTCCGCAAGGTGATGCTCTACGGTGTGGATCCTTCGCTGATCGCTTATTTGCCCTCAAACGAGCTCGATTTCGTACAGAAGTTCTCGAAGCTGATAACACAAAACAATGCCGATAAACTGACGCAGGAACTCAATGAGGCACATTATCACATAGAGCGAAATGCCAATCCGAAAATGGTTTTCGTGGACAGCTCTATCCAGATCGCCCAGTACCTGCGCAATGCTAACTAAGAAGATATCATGGAAAATAATACAGCGATAAAAACCATCAACATCGGAACACGCGGCAGTAAGCTGGCACTTTGGCAGGCGCACGCCGTAGCCGACAAACTACAGGCCGCAGGTTTGGATACTGAGATCGTGATCATCAGTACTAAAGGCGACCAGATATTAGACCGCTCCCTCGATAAGATCGGCTCGAAAGGCGTATTCACTGAAGAACTGGAAGTAGGCCTGCGAGACGGCAGCATCGACATAGCCGTGCACAGTGCTAAAGATGTGCAGTCGTCTATACCTGAGGATCTGGAACTGGTAGCCTTTATGGAGCGCGAGCAGGTGAACGATGTGATTCTGTCTTTTAACCCGGATTTCAAGCTGGAGCGCGACAGCAAGGTGGTAATTGGCACTTCGTCAACGCGCCGCAAGGCTTTGCTCAGAAAATACTACCCGAACGTGACCACCGCCGAGTCACGCGGCAACCTGCAGACGCGTTTGCAGAAACTCAAGGACGGACAGTTTGATGCTCTGATGCTGGCTTACGCTGGTGTGTTCCGGATGGGTTATGACGACCTGATCGTGCATACCTTCCCGGAAGATGAGTTTATACCTGCCGCCGGTCAGGGCAGCGTGGCTGTAGAGTGCGCCCGCAACCTGGAGCCGGAGCTAAAGCAGCAACTAAAAGACGCGCTTGACCATGCAGAAACCCATGTTTGCCTGGTGGCAGAACGGGCTTTCCTGCGCACCATGGAAGGCGGCTGCAGTATACCTTCTTTCGCACTGGCTACCTTAACAGCTGAAGGCAAGGTGAGCATTCAGGGTGGATTGGTAAGTCTGGATGGACAGCAGCACCTGTACGATAAGTTTGAGGGCGATCAGGCAGAAGCTGAGTCGCTGGGTGTGAAGCTGGCTGAAACGATTCTGGGTCGTGGTGGTGATCAGATATTGAAAGACATCAGAGCTGAAAGAGGCGAATAGCCTGTCAGAAAACTATACCTCCGTAAAATAAAAACGGGTCGCTTGCTTTTCGCAGGCGGCCCGTTTCTGTTGTAGGTATAAAGTATACCTGTTATCTATACCTATGCCTCAGCTTCAGCTTTTAAATGTGCCGCTTCAACCGCCGCCGGTGTGAACGGCTGTTTTTTACTGGAGCGTGCATAGGCTAGGAAAGCCTGCATCTCGTTTTTCACGACCGGGGCCAGGATGAACAAACCTATCAGGTTCGGAATACTCATCGCAAAAAGCATCGCATCAGAGAAGGCTACGACACTATTGAGTTGGATCGGTGCACCCAGTACCACGAAGGCGCAGAACAATACTTTAAAAGAGATATCAGCCGACTTAGTGTGGCCAAACAGATAGGTCCAGGACTTCAGACCGTAGTATGACCAGGTAATCATGGTAGAGAAAGCGAACAGGATAACTGCAGCAGCAAGTATAAGCGGAAACCAGTCGATTACGGTGGCGAAAGCGGAAGAGGTAAGTGCAATGCCGTCGCCTGTGTCCTGGGTATAGGCACCCGTAACAACTATTACGAGGGCCGTCATGGTACAGACAACTACTGTGTCAATGAAAGGCTCCAGTGAAGCGACGAAACCTTCCGTTACAGGCATGTTGGTTTTCACGGCGGAGTGCGCAATGGAGGCCGAGCCTATACCTGCCTCGTTCGAGAAAATACCACGGCGCAAGCCTTGAATCATAACGCCAACCACACCGCCGCCAATGGCCGTTGTAGTGAAGGCACCTTCAAAAATAGCCACAAAAGCTGCTGGGATTAAAGTAAAGTTGACCAGCAAAACTATAATAGCAGCCACAATGTAAACGCCGCACATCAACGGAACCACTTTCTCGGTTACCCGGGCTATGCTCTTCATACCTCCCAGAATCACCAAACCTACCAGCACAGCCATAATCAAACCGAACATCCAGGAATTACCGCCTCCAAAGAAGGAAGCCTCTGCGCCGCCCGTTACGGATATAAACTGCTGCGTTGCCTGATTGATCTGGAACATGTTGCCTGCTCCCAGTGCACCGCCTATACACATCACTGCAAAAAAAGCAGCCAGGAATTTACCCAGGCCCGTCATGCCACGTTCCTGCAATCCCTTTTTTAAGTAGTGCATCGGTCCGCCTGATACGGTGCCGTCGGCATGCACATCGCGGTACTTCACACCCAGCGTACACGAAACAAACTTAGTGGACATACCGAAAAGGCCTGCCATGATCATCCAGAAGGTAGCACCTGGTCCGCCGAGTGATATGGCGATGGCCACACCCGCAATATTGCCCAGGCCTACTGTGCCAGATACAGCAGCTGTCAGCGCCTGGAAGTGGGACACCTCTCCGGGGGCACCGGGCTGGTTGTACTTGCCGCGCACAATGTCCAGCGCATACTTAAACCCTCTGATGTTGACGAAGCCCAGGTATACAGTAAAGAATAGCGCGCCAGCCAGCAACCAGACCAGGATAAGTGGTATACCTGTGCCAGCCACTTGTACTTCATAGAAGATGATGTCAGAAATGAACTGCGCAGTAGGAGCTACGGCTGCTTCAATTTTTTCGTCGATAGTGGTGGAGGGAGCCTGTGCCTGCGCACCGCCTGAAGCAGCAAGGCTAAGACCTGTTATGAGTAGTACTTTTTTCATTAAATAAGGGTAGGTAAGTTTAGTCAGCATGCATGAATATAACTTTATTTGACGGAAGTAGGAAATTAACATCTAATTTGCTTCCGCAGGTACAGCATAAAGTTCTTAAAGTGCAAGCTATACCCTGTATACGAAAGGGCTCTCTTCACATGATGCTGTGGGTGTGGATTTTATTCTGAAATAGAAGTATTCGTATGAGGGGGCAGAAAATGAGGTCAATGCGTGAAAAGGTGCCAAAAAGGCTTAAATTTGAAATTTAGACCTAATTTTAGACGATAAACCTATACCACAAACATGAATCTGCTTAGAAAGATCGCTACTTTCATGATACTGCTGGCCTTGTTGCCTATGGCCGTACTGGCTCAGAAAGCTCCGAAAGGCAAAGACCAACTGGTAACCATCTCTACGCCGCATGGCGAAATGAAACTGCTGCTCTACGACGACACGCCTCTGCACAAAGACAACTTCCTGAAACTTATCCGCGAGGGCTACTACGACGGCACTACCTTCCACAGGGTAATCGATGGCTTTATGATACAGGGGGGCGATCCGAACACCAAAGACGATGACCCGCGCAACGACGGTATGGGTAATCCGGGCTATACCATTCCCGCTGAGATCAAGCCGAAGTACAAACATGTGCGGGGCGCTCTGGCCGCTGCCCGTATGGGTGACCAGGTGAATCCTAAAAAAGAGTCGAGCGGTTCGCAGTTCTACATCGTGGAAAACCACCAGGGCACGCCACAATTGGATGAAGCTTATACAGTGTTCGGGCAGGTGATCGACGGCCTGGATGTGATCGATAAAATAGCTGAACAAGCTGTAGACGGCCGTAACCGACCGCTTTCGGATGTGAAAATAACTGTGAAAGTGGAGGACGTGAAAAAGAAGAAGATAGCCCGCAAGTACAACTATACCTATCCGCAGGCAAATTAACTTTCGTTGGAGCTGACTGTCTGTTTTTCATTTAATAGAGAAACGCACAGTAACTGTAGAATCTTAAGCCAAATGGCAGTTTCCTTTAGTGGGAGAGGGCTGATGCACTTGTTATCATGAACAGGGCTGTTTTATTATGAGAAAACAAGCTCCCTTCCCCCAGAGGTTAAGCCAATGCCATTTGCTACCAAGATCCTTTCAGGATGACAAAAGTAAAACGGAATGACCTCGCTCCCAAGTGGACTTAGTTTGCAAGCTAATACCAAACCAAGCATAGAAGAACTCTACTGAGAATCTTCACCTAAACCAAGAAACAGAAAACATGAAAAGAATACTGATTACAGGCTCCAACGGCCTGCTGGGCCAGAAACTGGTTACCCTGTTACTTCCTCGCACCGATGTAGAACTGCTGGCAACCAGCCGTGGCGATAATAAATTAGCTGAGATCTTCCCGACATTGGCTTTTGCCTCGATGGATGTGACCAACCCGATAGAAGTGGAGCAAGTGGTAGCAGACTTTAAACCAACGCATCTGATCCATACCGCTGCCATGACGAACGTGGACCAGTGCGAGTCTGACCGTGAGGGTGCTCTCAGGCTCAACCGCGACGCAGTGGCCTTTGTAGTAGAGGCCTGCGAAAAGCACAATGTCCACCTGATCCACCTCTCCACCGACTTTATTTTTGATGGAGAGGATGGTCCTTATGACGAGGAAGCGGAGGGCAACCCGATCAGTTTTTATGGTGAAACCAAACTGATGGCCGAGGAGATCGTGAAAAAGGCGAAATGCAAGTGGACGATACTCCGCACCGTGCTGGTGTACGGCGTGGTGCACGACTACGGCCGCACGAACATTGTGCTGTGGGTGCGTGATAGCCTGCGGGCCGGCAAAGTGATCAAAGTAGTAACCGATCAGTTCCGTACCCCAACGCTGGCTGAGGACCTGGCCATGGGCTGCTGGCTGGCCGTGCAGCACGACGCCGAAGGCATCTACAACATCTCAGGTAAGGAAATGTACACACCTTATGACATGGCAATGCTCGTAGCTGACTACTTCGACCTGGACAAATCACTCATCGATAAAGCTGATGGCAGCACCTTTTCGCAACCTGCCAAGCGTCCGCCGCGCACTGGTTTTATCATCACCAAAGCCGAGCGTGAACTAGGGTACAAGCCCCATACCTTTGAAGAGGGTATAGCCATGGTCGCAGAACAGGCTGATATGTATTAAAAATATTGAATTTAATATGGTTCAATCAGAACCATTGTTTAAATTGTAAGCTTTAAATCCCTATTATCCGTGCCTTTACACTAAACCAACTAATCTAAACTAACCAACCTTTACCTCTTTTTATGAGTGCTAACAAAGAATCATGGGGCTCCCGGGTGGGTCTCATTCTGGCCATGGCCGGCAACGCAGTGGGTCTGGGAAACTTCCTCCGTTTCCCAGTGCAGGCGGTGCAGAACGGCGGTGGAGCTTTCATCATACCCTATCTGATCTGCTTTCTGGTAATGGGTATTCCGCTCCTCTGGATTGAGTGGTCCATGGGCCGCTTCGGTGGTAAGTTCGGTCACCACTCCACACCGTTTATTGTGGATACGATGCACCGCAACCGCCTCTGGAAGTACATCGGGGTATTTGGTATCTGGACCAACATCGCGGTAGCCTCATATTACTGCTACCTGGAGTCCTGGACGCTCTCTTACGTGTTCCACTCCATCGGCGGTACCTTCGCCGGGCTTGATCAGAACGGCGTGTCAGCTTTCTTCAACGAGTATGTAAGCCTGGGTGAATCTACCTTCGGTATACCTTACGAACCGATCGTTTTCTTTGTGATCTGCTTGCTGCTTAACACCTGGATCCTTTCTCAAGGCCTTGCCAAGGGTGTGGAGCGTGTTGCCAAGATCGGTATGCCCTTGCTGATTCTGTTCGGTATTTTTCTGGCTTACAAAGGCTTCACTATCACGGCAGGTGAGAATGGCGCAATCAACGATAGCTCTGTAGGTCTCAACTTCCTTTGGACACCGAACTTCGATGAGCTATGGTCGCCAAGTGTATGGCTGGCAGCTGCCGGTCAGATCTTCTTTACCTTGTCGGTAGGTATGGGTACCATCCATTGCTACGCTTCTTATGTGCGCTCCAAAGACGATATCGCCCTTAATGCGATGTCTGCCGGTTGGATGAACGAGTTTGTGGAAGTGGTGCTAGGTGCTGCTATCCTGATCCCGATCTCTATTGGTTACCTGGGTGTTGACGGTGTGACTGAACTGGTGAACAGCCAGGGTGGTCTTGGTCTTGGTTTCCGTACGCTGCCATACCTGTTCTACCAGTGGGGCGATGTGCTGGGTGCTGTAGCCGGTGTGATGTGGTTCGGCCTCCTGTTCTTTGCCGGTATTACTTCGTCACTTGCCATGGGTACGCCTTGGATCGGCTTCCTGCAGGACGAGTTCAACTGGAGACGCAAGCCAGCCGCCTGGTCGTTTGGTCTGATCGTGTTGCTGCTAGGTATGCCAACGGTGCTGTTCTTTAAATATGGTGTATTCGACGAGTATGATTACTGGGCGGGAACCGTATCGTTGGTAGTGTTTGCGCTATTTGAATCTATTCTGTTTGCCTGGGTGTTTGGAATGAACAAGGGCTGGCGTGAAATCACCTCCGGTGCCGACATTCAAGTGCCTAATTTCTATAAGTTCATTATCAAGTTTGTGACGCCGCTACTCTTGCTTTGGGTATTTATAGGCTCGCTTATTACGCCAAAAGGCGGTGACTGGGCCGGAGCCTTTGCTAATGGCTGGGAACTGGACGATAGTTCGATCATCAATAAGATCAAGAACTCCAGCCTGAAACGACAGCTTGCCGAAGCGACTGATCCGGAAGTGATTCAGCAGTTGCAGGATACACTGTTCTTTGTGAACGCTTCGCGTACATTGTTAGTAGCTGTATTCCTGAGCATTGCGCTGCTGGTATACATTGCCTACAAAAAAAGAGTTAGAGAAGGAAGAATTTAGGAAACTATGAATACATCTGCACTTGTTGTCATGCTCAGTACCATATTGCTGGTAACTGGCTTAATGTCATACTTCTTTTACCGGGTGCTGAATGCACCTCCAAAGCCGGAGCCCGATTCGTATCTCGACAATGATGACGAGATAGAGCGGCAGGCTCCACGGGCATAAATTAGAAATGAGAAAACTCAAGTACTGGATTCGACGCAACTTTGGCTTCTCGCAAGGTGAGGTAAACGGGTTTCTGGTACTGATAGGGGCAATGGTGCTGCTAACGGCAGCACCATTGCTATTTAAATGGGTTACAAAGTCTGATCCCACCTCTACTGATAGTAGCCCATCCGACAAGCAGCTGCTTGATAGCCTGGTGGCTCAACTCGAAGCCAAACAGCCAGAGCCGACAGGTAGGGGACAGGTATACCAGTTGCCTGTAACACTGCAGCCTTTCAATCCTAATAATCTGACGGAAGCGCAATGGCAGGAACTGGGCATGCCAAAATACATGGTGAAACGCATCCTCAACTTCCGTAACAAAGTAGGCGACTTCACTTACAAGGCACAGCTCGGGACCATCTACGGCCTACCTGATTCGGTTTTCCAAAAGCTGTACCCTTATATCCAACTCCCCGAAACCAAACCTGATAGGTATAGCCGCAACCAAGGTATAGCCGGTAGTCCACGGACTGCGCCCAATCCCAATTGGACCAGTAACCCACGCCCAAGAGAGCGGTTTATCCTGGCGCCTTTCAACATCAACTCCGCTGATACCACGGCGCTAAAACAGATAAGAGGCATAGGCAGCAAACTGTCGGCAAGGATCGTGAAGTACAGGGATGGTTTGGGTGGTTTCCACAGTATGGCGCAGGTGCAGGAAGTTTTCGGGCTGCCACCGGCCGTAGTAGACAGCCTGCAGAAGTATACCTTTGTGCCAAAAGCTTACACCTTGCAGCAGCTGTCACTTAATCAAGCCAATGCAGATCAGTTGAAGGCACATCCTTATATCAGTTCTAATGTGGCGCGAGCGATTGTGGCTTACCGCGAGCAGCATGGTGCTTTTACATCAGTTGAAGATATTAAAAGAATTAAGATAATAGATCAGGAAATATACCAAAAGGTTAAACCTTATTTAATACTTTAATACTATATATTTACCATCAGTAAATATATATAGAGCTGAGAGAAAAAGAGCCCAGACATATTCATATCTGGGCTCTTTTAATTATTCTAAACTAGTGACTTCTACTGTTTCTGCGTAGTTGGTTTAGCATCAAGCTCCATATTATAAACTTTAGGCTCGTATTTCATAACGGCACCTGTCAGTGCATCTATGCCCCAAGCAAGTGGAGATAAGAAGTTTAATACGCTAACAACATTAAATGCTTTTTGTAGCTCGAAAGTTTTAGTCTCATAGCCATCAGCTTTTAGTGTTACAACCTTGTCATTTAAGCTTCTTTTTACGCGAATAGATTCACCAGTATGACCCACTTGGATGCCATCAATCTCTATTTTAGCTTTCTGATCTGAATTGATAACAATTGTGTCTTTTGTACCAGTAAAGAGGGTTGCACAACTCTGTGTGAGAATCATTGCGACAAGAATTAAGCTTGTAGATAATTTTTTCATAAGATGAAGTATAAAATTATTTGATAGTAGACACAAATGTAGAATTAATATTACATAATTCATATATAATAATTACTATATATTACTTGTCCTATTAACATTATGAATGGAAACGTGCGGCAGATCAAGATCGTGACGCAGGAGCTGTTTGAGAAGATCAGCCCTTACCTGGTGTTGTAGGGTGTTCAAATCTAAGCTGTGCGAAAATAAGAGAGTCGATTGTGTGAAAATTGCACAGCATCTCACCTTTCTCAATACAGATATAAACTATATTTGCTGTCAGCCAAAATCATTTGAAAGACAAACAACAGCCTACCTGGCAGAAAACTGCCGACAATCATTCTACCTTATGAAACAGCTTCTACTTTCACTTCTGTTGCTCATCACAACTCAGTACAGCTATGCCCAAGCTGATACACTCTTCACGACCAGCGCAACCATACCTTGCATCGTAAAAGAAATAACTCCGGAAATGGTGAAATACTCTCATGTAGGGGAGGAGTTAGTCAACTCAGTGTATAGAAATGCTGTGCAGAAAATTGTGTTCCACAATGGACGTGTGCAGACGTTTACGGAAGCGGCTGCATTTAAAAAAGTAAGCAATAGAAAGGACTTTGACAACGTGACCGTAACACAACTCGAAGGAGATGTGAAAGGCTTATTTAAAATTGGAGAAATCAGCTCGGCAGCTCAGGGGGCAACGCTATTTTCTGATATGGGAGCGGTAAAAGAACGGGCATTCCGGAAGATCAAAATTATGGCAGCAATGATGGGTGCAAACGTCGTATACCTGACGCAGAACCAAACGGTAGCGAATAGTTTCAATATTCATAATAACAGCACAAGCGCAACCGCCGGCACATTTCTTTCAGGTGCAGTCTATACCACGCAATTATTAAACGCTGAAGAGTTCAAAGCAAGACTAGCTGGCAAAACTGAATTTAATGTGGTCGAAAAAGCAAGCTTCAAGAGTGGCTCAAACGACATGACAGTATATCCTTCCAAATATAAATTCAAACTACGGGAGGTAAAGGATGACAATGGCCTGATTATACTGGATGGTGATCTGCAGGGGGCAAGCAAGTATAACAAGTTCAGGATAGCGTCTTTTGACGAAGACTTCTTTTACATTTTCTACGAAGAAAAAGGCGTCTACTATAATGTAAAGCTTGTGATATAGGCTGTACGAAAAGTCGTTATGATCAATTATTTGTGGGTAGGTGACTGGCCAGAAGCGAAATCTATTTCTCTGTTTTATGGATCAGTTGCTCCGCCTTTTCCAGCGCCTGCCGTTCGCTTTTGAAAGACAGCAGTTCTTTGGCCGCTTGCAAGTCTACCCAACGGGCTTCGTTCACTTCCCAGTCGTGCTGTCCGATATCGCCTGTCTTGTAAGCCAGCAGAAAGAAATGCACAAACTTGTGAAATCGAACTCGCTGTCCGGCCTTGTTTCCCACATACCAGTACTCAATCGTATCGATCTTCTCAACCAGCGTGGCTGTTACGCCTGTTTCTTCCTGCACTTCACGTACGGCAGTCGTTTCAGGTGTCTCGCCGGGGTCCACGATGCCTTTAGGTAATTGCCAGCGGGCGGGCTTGCCAACCGAGATCAGGGCCACTTCTATACCTGACAGTCCGTGCTGAAACACGACTCCTCCAGATGACACCTGCTCTAGCGTAGGCAGGCCAGGTTTAGCTTGTTCTTCTTTTTTTGAAGCGTCAGACATTGGCTCGATCTATCCACATAATGATCACTGACCAGCCACAGGCTCGGCCGGAGGGGCTGGCATCTTCTTCTGCTGTTCATTCAGCCAAAGCAGACCGGGGTTATAGGCCATGTCGTGCACACCCTCAAACAGGGTTAGCCTGACATTAGCTGACTCCCGCACAAACACAATTTTGGGGTCTTTCGCTCCGAAATATTTGTCGCGGGTGGTAGCCCCTTCCATCCCTTCGGGCAGGGCCTGCTCTTCCAGGATATAGTCAATTTCCTTTTGGGAGATGGTATCGGCAGGATTGGCCAGTATGTTAAAGGCCCTGATGGAATGGTCAGGTGGTACGAGAACATCGACTGTGCCATGTGCCAGGAAGATCGGCACCTCTTTGGCATTGTGGATGTAAGTGCTCGGGCTGCGGCGCTTGCATTCTTCGGCGGCGGGCGTGCCAGGTATAGGCTCTCCGCCACAAGCTGTCACCACGTGCCGGTTGTAGTCGCGGTGCGGGTAATTCTGGCTGAAAGCATACCAGTCAACCAGGTCGAACACGGGCACCCAGGCCACTACACCTGCCCAGATTTCGGGGTGTCGTCCGGCTGCCACCAAAGCAGTCATAGCGCCGCCCGATGAACCCAGGATGTAAATGCGCGACTCATCTATTTCAGCGTTTGCTTTGGCGTAATTCACTGCGTCTACCAGGTCCTGAATGGCCAGGTCAGAAGCCATGGCTTCCGGTTTGTTGAACTTGCCACGGTAGTTAGGGTGTATAAAGGCCCAGTCATACTCCTTGGACCAAAGCGCGAAGGGAATGCTCACTTCCTGCAGATACTCGCTGCTCCAGCTGTGCAGCATCACCAACAAGGGGCGAGGGCCAGTTGTTTCGGAGGTATAGAACAGCGCCGGCTGCTCGTTCCCGTCGAGCGTGGACTTGATCTTGATTTCCTTTATTTCAGGCACCTGCTCTTTCCACTTTTGGATACTCTCGTCCGCAAACTTGGAAGGGTATTTTTTGGAGGTAGTGTACTCGTCCATACGAGCTACTTCTTTCTCCATCCGCTCTTTGCGGCAGGCAGACAGCAGCGTGAGGACCAGCCCGAGCAACAGGAGCAGATTTATGGGTTTTCTCATAGTAAATATTGGTGCAAATCGGATGCAAGCTACAGCTTGTGCGTGATACTACAACTGCTGTTCAGGTGAAAATGTTATAAGGAAAGCAGATCACAGAAGCGCAAAATAGCTTAACCGGAATTTTTATTCCATACGGTTAAATATGCACTATAGGTTAAGCGGCGGCGGGTTTATGCAGTTTACAGGTTAGGAGATGCCTAGGCTATGATCCAAGTGATAGTCTGTCGCTTTGTGTGGCAACAGGAAGGCCAGAAAATAAAAAACACTCCTGTATACAGCATACGCGCTGCCGGAGTGATGACGATCTTATCGCTTCCAAGTCCACTAAATTCATGCTAACTTGCCGTAATGCTGCCAAGTTGCCGTATAGCTACAGACTATTCTGCAATTCCATCCGTTTTCGGAGCAATACACTTTATGAAATCCATCCTCAAATGCTATCGCCATCGCCTGCTCAACCTGAGCGCCGGCAACAGAGCCCTGCTGCTGTTGCGGCTTTCGCGTGAGCTGCATCTCGATGTTAGCGAGCTGGATTTCATCAACAACAAACCCGCTTTCCATGTGCTGGAGAAGGTACTCAGTGGCAAAAATGCCGTGCTGGCCCCCTTTGCTGACAGTCGCTACGCTCCTGTGACGCCAGTGAGCCAACGCTTGCGCTACATTCGCCGCAAGGCTGACATGATCGAAGAAGAGCGTGGAAGCCGGGAGCTATACCTTGGCTGGCCTTTTGTGCATGGCAAGTTTGCCGATGGTACCACCGTGCGCTGCCCGCTGCTGTTTTTTCCGGTACGGTTGCAGATCAATGGCAAGCAGGAATGGGAGCTTATACCTGATCCGTCGCAGCCGGCACAGTTCAACCAAAGTTTTGTGCTGGCATACGCGCATTACATGGGTACCCCGTTGGCCGAGCCCTTACTGGAGCTTGATCTGGGCACACTGCCCACGCACCCGCTGGAGTTTCGCACGCAGGTATACGAACTACTGAAAGAGAACCAGCTGACAGTGCATGCAGGCCGTGATTTTTTTACTGATAAACTCAAGCCATTCCACGATTTCCGGAAGGCCGACTATGAAGCTGATCTGAAACCCGGTCAGCTATACCTGGAGCAGGAAGCTGTGCTGGGGCTATACCCGCAGGCTGCCTCTTATCTGCTAAGCGACTACGATGAACTGCTGCAGCGTGATGGTCTGCAGGAGATGGAAGACCTGTTTGCGGTACCCGATGCAGGTATAGGCCAGTCAGCCACACAAGCGCAGCATACCTTTACCGCTTTTGCCATGGATGCCTCGCAGGAGGCCGCCTTGCAGCAAGTGAAGTTGGGGCGCTCGCTGGTGGTGCAGGGACCTCCGGGTACGGGCAAGTCGCAACTGATTTGTAACCTCGTCTCAGACTTCACGGCCCGGGGCAAACGGGTACTGGTGGTGAGCCAGAAACGTGCCGCCCTCGATGTGGTGCACCAACGTTTATCGTCTGCCGGTCTGGGTCCGTTTGCAGCACTGGTGCACGATATCAACGCCGACCGCAAAAACATCTACCAGCAACTGCTGCTGCAGATAGACCAGCTGGAAGAATACAAGAAGCAAAACCACGCCCTCAACAGCATCTATACCGACCGTACTTTCCTGGAAGTGAGTCGTGGCATCAACCAATGCCTGCAAAAGCTGGAGGCTTTCCGTACAGCCCTGTTCGACAGTAGCCGCTGCGGCTGGTCACCCAAGGAGCTATACCTGCGCAGCAGCCTGCAGCAGCCTCATGTGCAGCTTCCGGAGGTGTTCAGGCAGTTTACAGCTGATACCATCCATGATTTTTTGCCTCGTCTGCGGGCTTGCCTGCAGCAGGGCATTGTGCTGGAGCAGCCTGGCTTCATCTGGAAAGAGCGCCACAGTATGCAGGGCTTTGGCTGGCCGCAGCGGCAGGAACTGGAGCGTACCATCGAGGCACTGTCTGAGCAGTACCGTGCCCTGCGGCAAGGTATAAGCCAACTCAGCGGTTCTGACTTTGAACTGAGCAACCTGGAGCGCTACCGAAGCGCCTACGACACCTTAGACGAACTGCAGCACATGCTCGAGCAAGAAGGTGTGCCCGAAGTGCTGCAACCCCTGCTGCGCAAACAGGCCAAAGCATCAGAATTGAAAAAACTGGTTCGTCAGCTCAAAGGGCTATACCTGGTGTGCCCCGCTCCGGACGCAGCCATACCGGTCGAGCAGCTGACGCTGGTGAAATCGGCCATCTCAGCTTATGAGGCGCAGCAGAAAGATTTCCTGAAAGGTATAGGCTGGTTTTTCTCACAGGATAAAAAAGTGCTGCAGCAGGCATTAGGCAAATACAAGTTTGACCTGACCCCTAAGGGGGTAGGCGAACTGCAGCGGCGCATCGAACTGCGGGAGCAGGCTCAGGAGCTGATCAAAGCCATCAACAAGAGCATTGGCTATACCCTGCGACTGGAAGACAACCCGACACCGATGCTGCAAAAACTGGAGGTAGCGGAGCAGGCTCTGGAGGCGCACCAGTTGCTCAGGCAGCTGCATCGGGAGCGTGTGCTGCACGAAAAGATGTGGCTGGAGACAAACCTGTCAGGGCACTTGCAAGCCCTGGCACAGGCACTGCAGGTGTTTGAACAGCGCTACGGGCAGTGGGAGCAGTGGCTCCCTAAAACACAGATAGAGAAGCTGACAGAACAGGAAGGTTACAGCAAGCTGATGCTGGACGCTCTGCAACAGTATTTCGATCAAATAGTAGCTTACGACGAGCTGAATAGTACACTGACTTTAGCCCAACGGGAGGTATGCCACCAGGTGCTGCACGAAGGTATAGCCACTGCACAAGATGGAGAAGTACTGTTCCTGAACAGTCTGTACCTGGCCTGGCTGCACGAGCTCGAAAGCCAGAAGCCTGAACTTCGCATGCCTGACAGTGGCGAGCTAGACCGTGTAGAAACAGAACTGCAAAGCCTCCTGCAGCAAAAGCAGGACCTGAGTCAGGAAATCGTATTGTCGCGACTACGCGAGCAGACCTACCGGCACATGGAGTATAACCGGCTGGGTAATGCCGTGACCTATCGCCGCCTACATGCCCAGGTCAGCAAAAAACGCAGCCTGTATCCGATCCGCAAACTGTTCGAACTGTTCAGTGAGGAGATCCTGAACCTGGCACCATGCTGGCTGGCATCGCCCGAAACAGTATCGGCTGTTTTTCCGCTGGAGCGCTGCTTTGACCTGGTGATCTTTGACGAGGCCAGCCAATGCTTTGCTGAGACAGGTATACCGGCCATGCTGCGTGGGCAGCAGGTGGTAGTGGCCGGCGATGAGCAGCAGTTGCGACCATCAGACCTGTACCGCTCACGCTGGGGCGGCAATGGTGACGAAGAACCGGAAGAGCTTACGGCGGAGTCGCTTTTGCAGCTTTGTGGGCTATACCTGCCGCAGACCATGCTCACACAGCACTACCGCAGCCGCTTCCCCGAGCTGATCGATTTTTCTAACCGCCACTTCTACCGCAACCGCCTGGAACTTATACCTGAGTTACAGGATGTGAATGCCCGTCAGCCTGCTATCCAGTTTGTAAAAGTACAGGGCCTGTGGCAGCAAAACAGCAACCTGCCAGAAGCGGAGAAAGTGGTAGAGCAGGTACTTCAGCTGCTACAGAACGGTGCACAGGATATAGGTGTGATCACTTTCAACTACAATCAGCAGATGCTAGTGCAGGACCTGCTGGAGCAAAAGACCCAGTTGCAAGGTATAGCCTTGCCACTAACCGTGACGGTTAAGAACATCGAGAACATGCAGGGGGATGAGAAGGAGGTCGTGATCTTGTCGGTAGGGTATGCGCCGGATGCCAAAGGCCGTATGGTAATGCAATTTGGTAGCCTGAACCAGGCTGGCGGCGAAAACCGGCTGAATGTGGCGATCACCCGTGCCCGGCAAATGGTGATCGTGGTGAGCAGTATCCGGAGTGAGCAGTTGCTGGTAGAAAACGCGCAGCACGCCGGCCCTAAGCTGCTTCGCGATTACCTGCATTATGCCCAGCAAGTCAGCCGTCGCTACTTCAAGTACGAACCACAGGTACTACCTATGCCGGCACAGGTACCGATGCTAAAAGAGCAGCTGGCGCAACTGGTGCCTGCTTTGCAAGCCGCCATGCCTTTTGCTGACCTGACCACCGTGGAGGACGGCAACTATAGCAGCGTGGTACTGACCGATGACGACCTGTATTTTAACAACCTCTCGGTTCGCCACGCCCACGCCGACATCCCCAAACTACTACAGCAAAGGCACTGGCCCTTCCAGCGCGTGTATAGTCGCCAATTCTGGGCTAATCGCAAAGCCTTACTGGATAAGTTCAGGAGTCTGGAAAGTTTGGAAGGTAGAAAGTTGAAAAGTTAGAGAATAGACGAACTACAGCGTCAGACCGCGACCTGTCACCAATCGTGCATCAAACCATTCAATAGCTGATAAATCATCAATTAACAGTTAAAAATCACCCACCAAATAAATGCTCATCAAACTTTTCACCCTGTATGTATACCTGCAAACTGCTTTGTGCGGCTGCGGAGCGGACAGGCGCAACAGCGACTTTGAGCGATTGCGGAAAGATTATAAGGTGAAGGTGCAGCGAATTGGTCGTTTAGATAGCCGCATGAAAGAGAGCTCAGGGCTTGCACATGCATCGGACAGTACCTTCTGGACGCACCCTGACAGTGGTGCTCCGGCTGAGCTATACTTGTTTAACCTGAAAGGGGAGCTGCTGCGAACAGTACCATTGCCGCTGCCCAACCGGGACTGGGAGGAGCTGGCGGAGGACCGAAAGGGGAACTTGTATATCGGTGACTTTGGCAACAATGCCAATGCCCGCCGCGATCTGCGAGTGTTCAAGGTGCAGCAGGAGGGTATGACCGTGCAGGACACTATCAATTTCAGCTTTGCTGATCAGCAGGAGTTTCCCCCACCCACACGGCAGCGCCACTTCGATCTGGAGGCCTTTTTTTATCGTACTGACAGTTTGCATCTTTTCACCAAAAGCCGCGCCCGCAAAGGCATCACCCATCGCTATACCCTGCCCGCTTTAGGCGGCACCTATACCCTGGAGCCACAGGAAAAACTTCGTGTCAGTTCTGCGATCACTGCTGCTGACAGCGCCCCGAACGGAAAAGATTTTGCCTTGCTCGGGTATGGGCGGCTATACCTGTTTGAGCCCGAAGATGAGCAGGTACAATTTGCGGGCAAGCGCTACTGCCTGCCACTGGCCCGCACAGGTCAGGCCGAGGCGATGCTATACCTGTCGCCTAGCGAGTTGCTCATTAGCAACGAAAATGGAAAGCTATACCTGGTCAGCTTTGAGCCGAAGCGCTGATTTTCTTCATCCCCTTCAACCTATCACTAACATGATCAGTTTATAAGTAAAGCTGTACAATGACACGGCAGAAGGCCTTGGCACGTATAGCTAACATACCCCTTAACAGATAAGACTATGCGACAAACGATATTGGTAACTGGCGCTACAGGTACAGTAGGCCGTGAAGTTATAAAACAACTGGCCATGCAGGATGTGAATGTGCGGGCAGGCGTGCACTCCGTTATAAAAGGCGAAAATCTAAAGCGATTGCCCGGTGTGGAGATTGTGGAGACCGACTTCCGGGACCCTAACTCCCTGCACGCAGCTTTCACGCATGTAGATGGGCTCGTGCTCATCACGCCACTTTCTGAAGACCAGTTGGAGATGGCTCGTAACCTGGTAGAAGAGGCCAAGCGGCAGGATGTAAAGCATATCGTAAAACTTTCAGCACTGGGAGCCGGAGCTGAGCCGGGTATACAGCTCGGCCGCTGGCACCGTGAGATGGAAACTTATGTTGAAGAGAGCGGCATCCCCTATACTATCCTTCGGCCGGCTGGCTTTATGCAAAACCTGGTGAACTACAGTGCTGATTCAATAAAAGGTGAAGGCAAATTTTACATGCCAGTAGGGGAGGGAAAGGTCAGCTACATCGATACCCGCGATATAGCGGCAGTGGTTGTAGAAGTGCTGCTGTCAGAAGAACACATGGGAAAGGTATATGAACTCACCGGACCAGAGGCCCTTTCGCATCATGAAATGGCTACCTTGCTGGGCGAGGCAACAAGTAAGAAGGTAGACTTTGTGGATGTGCCGGAAGAAGCAGCCCGCGAAGCCATTAAGTCGCATCGTACACCTGCCTCAATTACCGATGCTTTGCTGGAGCTATACGCAGCGTACAAGGCGGGTAAATCAGCTAAGGTAAGCAACACAGTGCAGGAAATCACAGGCCGGCCTCCTCACAGCTTCCGTCAGTTCGCACAGGACTATCAGGAGTGCTTTTGATGGATCAGGTATAAAGTGGTCTGCATAATCCAGCATGTGTAAAGTTGGAGAACGACAAAAAAAGAGCGCCTTCCCTGATTCAGGGAAGGCGCTCTTGCTTTAGCTTATTGCTGGTTAGTCCAGGTCACGGTAGCGGTCGCTTCTTCTTGTTTCGAAGCCGCTGTCGTCGCCGTAGCTGGAACGTCCGCGCTGTGAGTAATCCTGGTCACCCATGCCGCTGCGATAGTTTTCGCGGGAAGATGAACCTTGGTTATCGCTGTAGTAAGACGTGCCGCTGTCCATAGAACCGTAACGGCTCTGATCGCCGCCGCGTCCGCCCTGGCCATAACCACCTTCACGGTAACCGCTCTGGCCATAGCCACTCATGCCGCCGCCTCTGGAAGAGCCGCCCATAGAGCCACCACCGCCAGACGAACTGCCGTAGCCGCCACTGCTCATACCTGAGCCCATGCCGCTTCGTGAGCTACCATAGCCGCCCTGCGAAGAAGAACCATAGCCGCCTTGTGAGCTGCCGCGTCCGCTCATAGAGCCATAATCGGCACCTTGTGAACCATAGCGGGAAGAGCCGCCGTAACCGCCCTGCGAACCAGAGTTGTCATCATAAGAACGGCCGCTTCTGCCGCGGTCCTGAGATGAACGATACTCGTCATTATAGGAGCCGCCACGAGATCCGTAGCCGCCTTGTGAGCCATAACCACCCTGCATGGAGCTTTGGGAGTCGTACCCTCTTTGCGAACCATAGTCATCTCTATCATACTCGCTCATACCTCTGGAAGAGCCATAGCCCATAGAACCATGTCGGTCGCGATCACCGTAGCCGCCGCCCTGGGAGCCACCCATAGAGCCACCGCCTCTGGACGAGCCGCCATAGCCGCCGCTCATGCCTGAGCCCATGCTGCCGCTAGAGCCGTAACCTCCTTGTGAGCTGCCGTAACCTCCCTGAGAGCCACCGCGGCTACTCATAGAACCGTAATCTCCTTGAGATGAAGAACTGTAGCCGCTGCTGTCGCCGTAGCCGCGTTGCATGCCGCTACCCTGAGACGAACCATAGTTGCCCTGTGAGCCACGCTGACCATAGTCACCCTGACCGTAACCTTGTTGGTAACTGCCCTGGCTGCCATAGCCGCCGTGCATATTTGTTCTGGATGATCCGGAGCCAGTCATGCTGGAGCCGTAGCCTTCCTGGCCACTCATGCTACCACCATAGCCGCTCTGAGATGAGCCGCCGTAACCACCTTGAGATGAGCCACCATAGCTGCTGCCCTGGTTGCTGCTGCGATAGCCACCGCCTTGCTCATATCCACCTCGGCCGCTGTCGTAGCTGCCATAGCCACCCTGGTTAGAGCCGCTGCCCTGCATACCGAAGGAGCCTTGTGAACCACCGTAGCTCTGGCCACCGATGTTATCACCTTCTCTGTCCTGCATGCCACCTTGCATACCTCCTCTTGATGCACCAAAGTCCTGGTCCTGGTAGCGGGCGCGATTGCCTTCCATGCCACCCTGGTTGCCATAGTTGAAGCCACCCTGTGAACCCCAGTCAGACTGAGAGGAAGAGCCGTAGCCACCGCTCATGCCACCGCCGCCGGAGCCACCACGGTTCATAGAACCATAGCCGCTGCTGTCGCCGTAGCCGCGCTGCATGCCACCGCCTTGCTGTGATGAGCCGTAGTCACCCTGATAACCGTAGCCACTCTGGCCGCCATAGCCGCCGCTGTGCTGCGAGCCATAGCCATAACCACCTTGTGAGCCATAGCCCTGCTGGTCGCTAGAGTTCTGGCCTCCCTGCTGCGAACCGTAGCCGCCCATGCCGCCTTGCTGACCACCCATGTTGCCTGAGCCCTGGTTGCTTTGCTGCGAACCACTCAGACTGCCATAGTTTTGGTCGCTGCTACCCATAGATGAGCTACTGCCCATTGAGCTGCTGCTACCTGAGTCGCTGCTCTTGCCGCTTTTAGAAGTAGAAGATTTAGATGTTTTAGAATCAGAAGACTTGGCAGAAGTTTTAGAGCCTGACTTGGCTTTGGTGCCCGATGCTGTCTTGCTTTCAGAAGAAGACGACTTGCTGCTGCTGCTCTTGGAAGTAGGATTAGAGCCTGAAGAGGATGATGCGCTTGTGCCGGAACTTCCCTGGTTTGATGATCCCATATTGGAGCCGCTTTGGCTGGAGCTACCCGATGACATGCCACTCGACATGCTTCCAGACTGGCTGGACGATTGGTTTTTTTCGTTTTCTTTCATAGTTCTGATCTCCTCAGTTTATAGTTATAGATTAATTTGGAATGGTAAAAACCCATTAGTACATCTCATTGCCACAGCCCGACACCAGGTGTCAGGGAAGTGGCAAATCCCTTGTTCAGTCGGAAGCAAAAAAATGGTAATTATACCTTTTTACTTAGTGTAACTGAACGTTTTAGCTATACGAACCTCGTGTGGGAGGGTTATTAGGCATGATAGCAGAGAGCACCCGAAAAGACTCACCGCATGCACATGCGCCGATGGGGCATGAGGGAGCAGGAAGATCAGCTATGTTTCTGATTCAGATTGGCTTATTATATTTTTCTGAATTTGGTTATTTATAAGAACTTATTTTTTACCTTTGCTTCCATTATTAACAATTATTTATCATGCAAACAGGTAAAGTAAAATTCTACAACGTATCGAAAGGCTTCGGATTCATCATTGCTGACGATACAAACCAAGACATCTTCGTTCACCAGACTGGTCTTGTTCACGAAATCCGTGAGAATGACCGTGTTTCTTTCGAAGTGAAAGATGGCAAAAAAGGATTGAATGCAATTAACGTAGAGCGTATCTAAGTTAAAGATCATATAGCCCTTTAGGCAGGGCATTCATCTATTTTGACCCGCTCAGTTTACTGAGCGGGTTTTTTATTTTACCCCATTTTCGGCTTCTTTTTCTTCGCTGCGCTCCTCACCTTTTTCCAGGCCTTCCTGTATCAATTCGTTCGCCTCTTCATGGTCTTCGGCATCTGCTTTGGGAGGCTGCTGTTCCTCCTCATGTTTCGGTTCATAGTTTAGCGTGATCAGAATGGGGAAGTGATCGGAGCCGAACTTTGGCAGGCGCTCCATATGTACAAGCCGGAACGAAGGATCATAAAAGACATGGTCCAGGGGGTAGCGGAATAGTGGTACGTAAGCATTGTACGTGTTATAAAAGCCACGGCCAACCCTGGGGTCCAGCATGCCGCTGATCTGCTTGAACAGCTTGGTGGTGCTTGACCAGGCCACATCGTTCAGATCACCGGCTACAATAGAAGGGTGCGGTGAATTCTTGACAGCCTTGGCAGCAATCAGGAGTTCTGCTTCCCGGGTCTCGGTGTTCTGCATAAGTCGCGGCGGCTGAGGATGTACTGTGTACAAGTCGAACTTCAGACCGCTCGGCAGCTCCACGACTGTATAAAAAGAAGGGATGTCGTCTTCCACCATAAAGCGGATCTCACTATCCAGCAGCTTGAATTTGCTGTAGAGCAGCATGCCGTAGGTATTCTCCAGCGGCTTTTTGATTGCATAAGGGAACCGCTTGTCTAACTCAGGCTGAAGGTGTTCATGCCAGGCATGGTTAGGTTCGTTGATCAGCACAATGTCAGGGTCGGTACGCAGTACGAGCTGCAAGAACTGCTCATACTTTTTATTGGTCATGCGCACATTCGAAATCATCAGGCTAATAGTGTTGGCGGGCTGTTGCACTTCCGTGCGCAATGCTTCTCTGGGAGCAAGAGGCGTAAAGTAATAGACAAAGCGCATCTCGTTGATAATAGCCAGACCCCACAGCACGAGCATAGCAGTCTCGCCGGTGCTACCTGTCACACCATATAGTGCGATGTATGCCACTAGCACACCTGTCAGCAGTATGGCCACGTGAAAGCGCGGAAAATCAAGCACTCTGATCCACCACAATGGGGACTTAATGAGTGGCAGAAAAGAAAATAGCGTCAGGACGAATCCGGCTATTTGGAGGGTGAGCTTCATATAAGTGCAAGCTAATAGGGATGGTACAGTAAGATATACTGCATACTTTCAACTGTAATTTTTTGTTGTAAGTACCTTCGGTTTCTTGCCAGGGTATAAAGTAATCGCTATAAAGTATAGGGAGCTAACCGGTGCAAAAGAAAAAGGGCCGAAGCTATACATTAGCTTCGGCCCTTTTACGGTAACTGTACCTGTTTCTAATTGGTAACTTCTTCTACACGCACGCCCACTGCCAAAATATTAGGAAGCGGATCACGACGCATGTATTGCGTCAGCTGCAGGCGGTAGGTACCTACTTGTGGGAAGGCAACCTCCTTTAGCACAAGTGACTGCATATCGTAGATGTCGCTCGAACCTTTTCCTTCAGGTTTGCCTGTTTTGGCATCCATCAGATGCAGCTCATGCAGCGCTGCCGATACCTCACTGCTATCAGGAGCCGTCAGGCGGTGCTGCAGGTATAGGTTATAGTAGTCATAAGCCAGTGAATAGCGCACATTGAAGTACACGTTATACCTTTTGGTCGTGTCATCAATGGCAAACTCAAAAACCGGCGCATTGTCCACTGTCCAGTTTTTATCAGGCAGTTCTATATTCTGCTCATATACCCGCGAGGGGTCACAAGCTGTCAGTAGAAAGGTGCATGCTACTGACAGCATTAGCATCATGTTACGCATCAGACGAAGGTGTTTTTGGTTGGTTTGGTTTTGGACCACGGTTCGGTCTGCGTGACTTCTGACGTCTGGGCTGCTGGGATGCGCCATCGCCCTGAGGCTGCTGGCCATCCGGTCTGCCTTCGCCGCGCGGTTGTCTGGGCTCTCCACCTTCCCGAGCGGCTCTGGGCTCACGAGGCTGCTTCTGGTCTCCTCTTGGTTGTCTTTCCTCCCTGTTTTCACGTCCTTCGCGATTGCCACGGTTGCGTGGCGGGCGCTGCTTTTTAGGTCGCTGTCCCTGTTCAGATGGCTGTGCTTCGGTGACTCCTGATTGAGGAGCTGTAGTAGCTTTAGCCTGCTGGTCAGCCGCCTTGGCCTCACGTGGACCTCTGTCACGGCCACGGCCATCACGAGGGCCTTTGCCTTCCCGCTGTCCTCTGTCCTCACGTGGGGCACGCTGCTCTTTAGGCTCACGTGCGTCACCCTGATTACGTGGCTGGCCTTGTTTGACCTCTGCACCTTCAGCGGCAGGTTTTTTCTTCTTTTTCTTCTTTTTCTTATTCTTAAACTTATCGTCGAGTCGCTCAAGGCTGCCTTCTACCTGGGCCACAAACTCATTCTGCTTCGGCTCGTTTACAGGCTCCTCTACCAGCATTTCAGGCACTACACCCTGGCTGTTCATCTTCAGGATTTCCTGCACGCGCTCCACCGGCACCGGGTACCAGTTGTTGTCGCCTCTGTAGCCAAACCACATCATCTTTTTGAAGATATCGGTTTTCTGCAGCATGGCGTCTCCCTGCTTGGTCTGCAACGGACGCGACACAGTAGGTATATCCTTAAGCGCCGCCATGTAAGTTTCCAGCTCGTAGTTGAGGCAGCACTTCAGGCGCCCGCACTGTCCAGAAAGCTTACTTGGATTAAGAGAAAGGTTTTGGTAACGGGCCGCCGTGGTAGACACGCTCTTGAAATCGGTGAGCCACGTAGAGCAGCACAGTTCGCGTCCGCATGAGCCTATACCTCCAAGGCGGCCGGCCTCGTGACGCAGACTGATCTGGCGCATCTCGATGCGTACCTTAAATTCCTCAGCCAGCTTCTTGATCAGGTCACGGAAGTCAACGCGGTCGTCGGCAGAGTAGTAGAACGTCGCCTTGGAACGGTCGGCCTGGTACTCCACATCCGAGAGCTTCATTTTGAGGCCCGTCTGCTGGATGATCTCGCGAGACCGGTACATGGTGGCAGCTTCCTGCTCTTGCACTTCGCGCAGTTTTTCCAGATCACGTTCATTGGCGATGCGGTAGATGGTGCGGATCTCCTCGTTATTATCTACCTTCTTTTTGAGCATCTGCAGGCGCACGAGTTCACCTTTCAGCGACACAGTGCCGATGTGATGTCCGTTGGGTACGTCTACTACTACCGGGTCACCGGTTGTCAGGTCGAGTCTGTTTATGTTGCGGAAGAAATCTTTGCGTCCTCCCTTGAATCTTATTTCTACGATGTCGAACTCCTCAAACGCGGTTGGTATTTCCATATCGCTGAGCCAGTCGAACACATTTAAACGGTTGCAGCCTCCAGTGCTACAACCGCCGTTGCTTTTGCAGCCACCCGGTTTTTCGCTGGTGCCGCATCCGCCACTAGAACATGAACTACATCCCACTATTTATATCTCCTATATAGCCGTGAGGCTTCTTGTTTTCTTGTTGTCTGAATTAACAAATATACTAATTTTTTGAGCTTATGCTCAATTAGCGGCAATTGTACCTGCGCACTGAAACAGTGCAGAGCACAATTTAGTGCTTTTACCGCGAAATTTTAATCTGGAGTTGCCTATTTCTGAAAATGCGGATACGCATAGCGGCTGTGTACATTTTATACCCTATTTTTAGGGAATGCTACGCAAACTCCTGTCACATGCTGCGATCTACGGTCTGTCTGCCCAACTGCCCCGATTGGCAGGCGTGCTGGCCCTGCCACTGATCACGCAGTACCTGACACCTACCGATTATGGTGTAGCAGGGGTGATAACAGCTTACTACAGTGCTCTTCTGGTGATGATGTCACTGGGATTTACCGTGGTCATGGACAATAGCTTTGCGCGTCACCCCACTCGTTTTCAATGGATCTGGCGACAGCTTTATGGCTTTCTGACATATTGGTCACTCCTGTACGGGCTGCTGTGTATGGGGATAATCTACATGGCGGTGCCTGCCGATGCGCAGGATAACCGATTGCTTATCACCCTGCTCACAGGAGCACCTCTGCTCTTTTTTGTAGTCACCGATTTGTTTGGGGGCATGTATTGCCTTCACTTGCAGCGTCCGTTGCCTATTGCACTGCGCTCTTTTCTGATGGGAGGAGTGAACGTCATCCTGACCATTTACTTTATTGCAGGCCTGAAAATGGGCTACATGGGCTGGTTCTATGCTAGCCTGCTGTCATCTGCCGCCGGTTTTGTAGTGAGTGTTTACATTGTAGCAAAGCAGGGGCTTTGGCCTATTTTCAACTTTAAGTGGTACCGGATCAGGCACAGTCTCAAGGTGTCACTGCCGGCCGTGCCCCATGGCTTTTCTTTTTTCATGCTCGATACATCTGACCGCCTGGTGCTGGATGTGTTGCATGTACCTGTCGGGCGGATTGGCCTTTACAACGTAGCCTCAAATTTCGGCATTTATTTCTCGTCGGCCAGTTTTGCAGTGGTGCAGGCAGCGACACCCCTGTACATGAAGCTCTATGCTCAGACGAAAAGTATAGAAGCCGCATTGCAGGCCCGCCACATGACCTATACCTTGCAGCTGATCTTTTTCGCAGCCACATTTGTCGGGAGCCTTTGGATGAAGGAAATCTTTGGTTTTTTGATCCGCAACGAAGAACTACAACAAGCTTATCCCTTGGCGATTGTGATCCTGATGGGGTATAACTTCCGGCCGATGTATATGGCGGCGATTAACCTGCTCACTTTTCACGAAAAAACGGCTAAACTCTGGCGCATTTCCACTGTGGCAGGTATAGGCAATATTCTGCTCAACCTGGTCCTGGTACCACTTTACGGATTTCAGATGGCAGCTTATACGACCTTTGCAGCGCTGATGTACATGGGCTACTCAGGGTATTACCTGAAAGCATACCGGGAACTGGCTTTAGTGAAGTTTTACCCAGTCTGGTGGCTGCTGGCTACCATTGTGCTGCTGGTGCTGGCCTATCAGCTCCGTGAAGTTGAAGTGCTGGAAAAAGTTGCTGTAACAGCTGTAGTGACAGTGACAGGTATAGTGGCAGCTTACAGGTATAAGAAACTGGCTCAGGTATAAGCTATAAAAAAACAGGAAGTCAGCATGACACTAACTTCCTGTTCCTGCTTTTGTATTAGTCCCTTTTACGGCTTCAACACCACCTTCACACAGTTGTCTTCTTTTTTGTTGAAGATGTCGTACATGCGGGAGGCTTCTGCCAGCGGAACGGTATGTGTGATAATGTCGTCGAGCTTCACTTTGCCATCCTGTACTATTGAAATAAGGTTGTCAATGTAGCGGTGTACCCAGGCCTGACCGCCACGTAGAGTGAGGCCTTTGTCAAACCACTTGTAGAGCGGGAAGTTGTTGTAAGGCGAACCGTATACACCAACTACCGTCACAGTACCGGCACGTCGCACAGAGTCCATGCAGTTTTCGAGCACCTTCATGGTGCCTTTCTCCATTTGTACTACGTTCATGGCTTTTTCCAGCACGGTACGGTCGGCTTCCATACCTACGGCATCGACGCACACATCGGCACCATAGCCACCTGTCATCTCACGGATCACCTGCACCGCATCAACTTCCGAAGCGTTGATCACTTCTACATTAGCTGATTTGCGGGCCATTTCCAGGCGGTATGGCTGTATGTCGATGCCAATCACACGCTTGGCGCCTTGCAGCCAGGCCGATTTCATGGCCATGATACCAACTGGGCCACATCCCCATACGGCTACCGTTTCACCGCCTTTCAACTGAGCCCAGTCAATGGCAGCCCAGCCAGTCGGAAATATATCAGTCAGGAAAAGCACCTGCTCATCTGTGAGATTGTCCGGCACTTTGCGTGGTCCGTAGTCGGCATAAGGGACGCGCACGTATTCTGCCTGTCCGCCATTATAGCCGCCGTAGATGTCGGTATACCCAAACAAAGCTGCACCGGCGCCTTTGGCCATCACAATTTCGCCTTCAGGGCCATAATGATCTGGATTGGAGTTTTCGCAGTGCGTGGGCAGCTGCATGTTGCAGAAGTGGCAGGTACCGCATGAGATGGGAAATGGCACTACCACGCGATCACCTTTTTTGAGGTTCTTTACGCCTGTTCCGACTTCTTCTACAATGCCCATAAACTCATGCCCCATGACCATATCGCGGAGCTGAGGCACCATGCCGTTGTATATGTGTAGGTCGGAGCCGCATATGGCTGTGGATGTTACACGAAGGATACAGTCGCGGGCATCTTCAAGTCGCGGATCGTCGATGGTCTCTACCTGTATGTCCTTCATTTTGTGGAATACTGCTGCTTTCATAGTTTATTTAGTAAATGTGTTACAAGTGTTGTGTAGCCGTTTGTACTTTACAGTACTCAAGTTTAACGGTTAGCTGTTGCAGTGGGTTTTTTCAGGTATGAGTCTGCTACCTATCTGATGCGTGTGCCGTATAGTCTTGCAAGTTGTATCTTGGGCCAAAAAAATGGAGATGTCTGATCGCTATACCTTCTCGTTTCTGCGTGAGCAGGATATTCCGGTACTGTACGACACGTTTGTGGCGGCCTTTGCCGATTATATTGTGCCGATCAAAATAACACGCAAGGAGTTTGTCATGAAGTTTAAGCGGGAAGGTATAGAAGCAACTTTCTGCGTAGGGGCTTTTTACGATGGGCAGCTGGTGGGCTTTATACTAACGGGACTGGGAGAGTGGCAGGGCAAACCAACCGCCTATAATGCGGGCACTGGCGTTATACCTGCGCACCGGGGGCGTCAGTTAACAAAACAGCTGTATGACTTTCTATTGCCCAAGCTGCGCGAAAGTGGCATAGAACAGTGCCTGCTGGAAGTGATTGACGGGAATGCGGCTGCTTTTAAGGTATACCAATCCATCGGTTTTGATGTAACCCGTGCTCTGGACTGTTTTCGAAGCCCTGTAGGTGAGCTGTTGCTGTCAAGCGAAGAACCAATGCCTGCTGTTGAGATAAAACAGGCATCGAAGCCAAAATGGAGAGCCTATACTGCACTGTATGAAAGCAGGCCGAGCTGGCAAAATACCATGGAGGCTTTCCGCAGAAGTCCTGATGAAAAACTGGTGATAGAAGCTTATTCAGAAGAACTGCTGGTAGGTTATGTGGCTTTCTTCCCCCGCACAGGTGCTATTGCCCAGCTGGCCGTGCAAAAGGGCTGCCGCGATCAAGGAATAGCGAAGGCTCTTGTGAGAGAAACAGTGAAGCGGACTATTGCGCCAGCGCTTTTGTTTCTATACGTAGACAAAACCTGCTCCTCCCTGACTGCTTTTTTGGAGCGGATTCATCTCAAGCGCTTCCTTACACAGCACGAGATGCTGCTGCCTCTGTAATAAGTATGGCTATCCCCTTTAATCTGGCTAATTTGCATCTGATTTTTCACTGATAGGGGTTTCAAAGCTCTTTCAAAACAAAACGATATGAGTACTGCTTGGTTTTACCTGATTCTGGCAGGTATCTGCGAAATTGGATGGGCCTTCGGGCTAAAGTATAGCGAGGGTTTTACAAAGCCTGTGGTGAGCGTTGTGACGGTCATCGTCATGATCCTTAGCTTTGTGCTGTTGGCGCAGGCCATGAAGACGCTGCCGCTCGGTACGGCTTACGCCATCTGGACAGGTATAGGAGCGGCAGGCACAGCCATTCTGGGGATGTTTTTCCTGAACGAGCCCAAAGACCTGATGCGGATACTTTGCCTGTTGATGATCGTGGCGGGTGTAGTCGGGCTAAAATACTTTGCCGAGAGCAACTAACGGCTCATGCGGTACACGTCGGCCTGCTCCTTGGTGAACAGGTATAGCGTATTGTCGCTGATCAGGGTAGAGAGATAGTTTTTGTCGGCTGGGAGTGGGAGCACACGCTCCTGCAGTTTGTAGAGGTCAAAGAAATGCAGGGTGTTGTCTTTCACGAAGTATAACTCGTTCCCCTTGAAGGCGATGTAGGAAACACCCGTAAAAGGCAGTTTCTTTTTGTAATTGCCCAGGTTATCGAACACATACACACCGCCGTTGTAGTCGAGCAGGTATACCATGTTTTGGTACTCGCGGATAAAGCGCACATCGAAACGTGCCTTGTCCAGAATCAGATCAAGCGGAGTTTCAATGATAGGCTTCTGGTAGCGCAGGTCCAGTTTGCTGAGCGTGAAGTCTGACTCATTGAACAACCAGAAGCTATCGTCGGAGGTGAGGGTGGCTGCCTGCACATTGCCCATATAGCCCAAGTCTGTCAGGCGGGTGTTGGCAATAGGACGCATAAAGCGGTCGAGCAGCATCAGTTCCTGTCTGTCTTCATAAAACAGAAAGACCTTCATCGGATTCCAGGCTTCGACGGCTGTGATGCGGCCCCGGCTAGGAGGTGAGAAAGTATTGAAAGGCTTACCGGTTGAGTCAAGCATAAACAGGCTACGACCCGTGTCCATCAGGTATACGCTGCCGTTCCGGTCAATTGACACCGTGGCAGGAGAGGAAATAGGAAAACTATGGCTAAAGCTGAGCGTAACCGACAAGTCAGGTTGCTGCGCTGTGGCAGGTACAGCCAGGACTAGCAGCAGCAGGTATAAGGCTGCGCTCAGGTATAGCCTATTTTTCAAAATACTCCAGTTTAAGGTCCTTGCCGTCATATACGCCGTAAGAGCAAAAATTGACCCATTCTCCGAGGTTCACATACCTGCTGTCGCCGTTGATGGGCATATCGAGTGGCAGGTGGCGATGCCCAAACACGTAAAAATCGTGATGCTGCTTATTTTCGACTTCTTTGCAGTACTGCACCAGCCATTCTTCTTCACCAAAAAACTTTTCATCACCCTTGGTATTGCTGATGCGGCTCCTACGCGACCACATGTTAGCGATGCCTATACCTGCGTTAGGGTGCAGGCGGGCAAACATCCACTGACAGGCTTTGTTATTGAACACCTTCTTGAGCACTTTGTAAGTATGATCGCCTGGCCCAAGACCGTCACCATGCCCGATGTAGAATTTATGTCCACCTAAATTAGTTGAAATAGGCTCCCGGATGATGGGAATGTTGAGCTCTTCCGGAAAGTAGTCGAACATCCACATGTCATGGTTCCCCGTGAAAAAAAGCACCGGTATACCTGCATCGGTCAGTTCGGCTAGTTTGCCTTGTAGCCTGATGAAGCCTTTCGGTATGGCATGCCGATACTCGAACCAAAAGTCGAATATATCGCCTAACAACAGGATAGCCGCCGCGTCATGCTTGACGGAATCGAGCCAGCGTACGATCTTTTTCTCACGCGCACGACTCTGCTCGGCATTGGGCACACCCAGGTGAAAATCAGAGGCGAAGTATACTTTCTGGCCGGGAGCCAGTTCGTCAATGCGGAAGGTCATCTATCAGGAAAAGTACGAGCTGTTTTGGGCCGTGGGCGCCCATTACCAATGTTTTTTCGATATCGGCGGTGCGGCTCGGGCCACTTACCAGCGATACCATGGAGGGAAAGTTTTCCTTATACTTATCGCGCACCCGCTGCAAACCATCTTTGATGTCAGGCACCAGTTGGCTGGCCTTAGCCACGACCATGTGCGTTTCAGGGTATATGCTCAGGCGTCTTCCACCGGCATTACCTGAACTCACCAGAATGCTGCCTGTGCGAGTAATCAATGCCTCGCAGGTGGTCAGGCTGGCCTGGGCTTTTTGTATAAAATCCTCTTCGGAAGAAGTAAAATCTATACCTGCCTGGTAAAGGATGTTCTGTAGATTAGGCTCCCATACGTGCAGGTACTCAATCTGCTGTTCTCTTTTCAAATTGAAAAGCTGATCGAAGAAGTCCTCCTCGTCTTCGCAATACACAAAAAGGCCACTATTAGCGATGAAAGCCTGCGCAAAGGCAATTGAATGGTCTTCTGCCAGTGGCTGGTGCAGCGGTGAGCTGAAGTCTGGGGTAGGAGGCAGAAAAGGCGCCGACTTAGCCAGCGCCTCTCTTACTCTTCTCAATACAATTTCTTTCGATTTTGCTTCGTACATGCCTGTGTTATCAAGCTGTTCTGGAATTGATGTTGTCGTTCGGATCAGCAGAAGCATCGTTTTGGATCGGGGTTCCAGGCACACTTCCCTGTCCGTTCTGTTCAGGGTGCTCTGTCTGTCCTACTTCGATCGGATGCTGCTCCTGGTTCACTTCGCTCTTCGTTTTGCTGCGGTCCGTACCGGCAGTGTGTGCCTGGTAGGTAGTCAGCGCATCAAAAGGACGCTTACCAACCAAACGTTCCAAGTCGCTCTGGAACAGGATCTCTTTCTGCAATAGCTCCTGTGCTACTATTTCCAGTTCTCTTGCCTTATCCGTCAGCAGTTGCTTGGTGCGGATATAAGCTGACTCGATGATGTTGCGCACTTCGTTGTCAATTGTTTCGGCAGTTGCCTCAGAGTATGGTTTGTTGAAAGCCATATCTGTCTGCTTCGAATCGTAGAACGACACGTTGCCTATCTTCGAGTTCATGCCATACATCGTCACGATGCTGTAGGCCATCTTGGTGATACGCTCCAGGTCACTCAGGGCGCCTGTCGAGATCTTGCCAAATACCAGCTCTTCAGCGGCACGTCCACCCAGGGCCATGCACATCTCGTCGATCAACTGTTCAGTGGTATACAGGAACTGCTCTTTTGGCAAGTACTGTGCATATCCCAATGCGGCTACACCACGTGGAACAATACTCACTTTCACCAACGGATCGGCGTGCTCCAGGAACCAGCCTGCAATTGCGTGACCGGCTTCGTGGTAAGCAACAATCTTCTTCTCTTCAGGAGAGATGATTTTGTTCTTCTTCTCCAAACCACCGATCACGCGGTCGATGGCATCGTTGAAGTCTGCCTGGTCAACTGCTTTTTTGTTGCGACGGGCGGCAATCAAAGCAGCCTCGTTACACACGTTGGCAATTTCGGCACCGGCAAAACCAGGTGTCTGGGCTGCCAGCTTACGGGCATCTACATCAGCAGACAGGGTAAGCGGCTTCAAGTGTACATCAAAGATCTCGGTACGGCCGTTGATATCCGGCTTGTCAATGCTGATCTGACGGTCAAAACGTCCCGGACGAAGCAGGGCCGAGTCCAGAGTGTCTGGGCGGTTGGTCGCTGCCAGGATAATTACACCTGAGTCAGTCGCAAAACCATCCATCTCAACCAGCAGGGAGTTCAGCGTATTCTCACGTTCGTCGTTGCCACCTGGTGTAGCGCCACGGCTACGGTGACGGCCAATGGCGTCAATCTCGTCAATGAAGATGATACATGGTGCTTTGGCTTTGGCCTGCTTGAACAGGTCACGCACACGGGCTGCACCCACACCTACGAACATTTCCACAAAGTCAGAACCTGACAGCGAGAAGAACGGCACGTCGGCTTCACCAGCCACCGCCTTCGCAAGCAATGTTTTACCTGTACCAGGAGGGCCTACCAATAGGGCACCTTTCGGGATCTTACCACCCAGGATCGTGAATTTGCTTGGATTCTTAAGGAACTCCACGATCTCTTGAATCTCTTCTTTCGCCTCTTCCAGGCCTGCCACGTCCTTAAACGTGATCTTTACCTTGTTTTCAGCGTCAAACAGCGCGGCTTTGGACTTGCCGATGTTGAAGATCTGACCACCTGCGCCACCCGCTGTTACACGGCGCATCAGGAACCAGAAACCGAACAGCAACAGGATCAGGAAGCCCCATTGGAAGAAGAAGTCGGCAAAGCCGGTACGTGTCTCAATGGTATAAGGCACACGGTTCTCGCGCGGGATGTTAGCCTGCAGCTTTTCGTAATCTTCCTTGAAAGACTCTGCTGTGATGATAGTGAAGTGGTAATGCGGACCCTGGTCCATGCTGCCCAAAGTGCCACGACTGGACAGCTCACGGCTGTACTTTTCGTTCTGCAGGGCATCTTCCTTCAGGTATACCTCTACGACTTTGCCGTTCACGATGGTCAGTTTATTCACATCGTTGCTCAGCAGCATCTCCTCAAAGTTCTGCTGGGTGGTTTCTACAGAGGCGTTGCTCTTGTTGAGCCAGGTGAGTCCGAAAATAAGCAGGATTAGTACCGCCAGCATCCACAGCTGCATTGTAGGCCGTGGAGGGGTTGGAGGTATCATCGGCTTCTTCTTCTTATTGTTATTTCCTTTATTATTCTTTTCAGCCATGAATATGTTGTTTCAGGATACATGAAATACAGAGAGCTGCCCGGTTTTGTTTTAGGGAGCCCCTGCTAAGCTTAGGCATCTTCAATACGGCGGATGCCTGCGTCGCCCCACAGCTCTTCTAAAGCGTAAAACTCACGTTTGTCTTTCAGAAATACATGCACTACCACGTCCACGTAATCAAGCAGGACCCACTCTTTGTTGGTGCGTCCCTCACTTTGCCACGGGTTCTGGCGTGTTGCTTTGTATATTTCTTCTTCGATAGACGATGCAATAGCGTCCAGCTGTGTGTCTGATGAAGCAGATGCGATTACAAAGTAATCAGATACGGCATTTTTGAGTGACTTCAGGTTAAGAACGACGATATCGCTCGCTTTCTTTTCCTGCATGCCTTTTACTACAAGCTCTGCCAATATGTCTGAATTGGCCTCAGCCTTGGTTTCTTTCATTTGTACTACTTAAATTTGATTTACAAAAGTACTAAATTCTGTTTAATCTATGTTGCCTAATACGCTGTTTATGGGCCAGCAGCTGTTTTTTCTGCCGGTTTGTAAATCCACCAACTCAGAGGCCCAGCAGCTACTCCTCAAAAATGAAGCCACAGAGGGTTGTGTGGTGCTTACTGACGAGCAGACGCATGGTCGCGGTCAGCGGGGCAATACCTGGGAGGCAGCTCCCGGTAAAAATATCACACTTTCTGTAATTCTGTCACCTGTTTTTCTGGCTGTCAGGCACCAGTTTTACCTCAATATGGCGGTATCGCTGGCAGTGCTTGACCTGTTGCGCGAACAGGGACTGGGGCATGCCCGTGTCAAGTGGCCCAACGACCTTTATTTTGAGGACAGGAAGCTTGGCGGGATTCTGATTGAAAATACAGTTACTAGTCAATCCATACAACACAGTATTGTCGGGATTGGTTTAAACGTAAATCAGCTTCATTTCGGAATCGGCACGGCCACTTCGCTGGCAGCCGAGGTAGGTACGCAACTTGATGTGAAAAGATTGGTGAACAGGCTGCTCGAGCTGCTCGAAAAACGATACCTGGAGCTTCGTAGTGGCAGAACAGACAAGTTGAAGTATGAGTACTTGCAGGCTTTGTACCGCTACCAGGAAGAGCATGGCTATGTGGTTGGAGCTGAGCAGGTGCAGGGGAGGATCATGGGTGTGGATGAAGATGGTCGTCTGGCCTTGCAGATTGAAGGCGAACTGCGTTACTTCGGTTTCAAAGAAGTCTCTTTCATTATTTGATGCTGAGTTTTTTGGCGGCTGCGATCTGCTGCGGATCAGGAGTAGTGGGCGAGAGGGGCATCTTGAGCGAAACGTTCATGGTGCTGGCGCCATAGCCTGAACTTAGTTTTGGCGCTTGTATGTGATGGTCAGCTAGTTTGACCGGGAAGTCGGTCAGCAGTTGCCAAGTGTTTCCGCTCTGAACGAGTGTGCCTGTGATGGTTCTTTTCTTTGCAACACCATGGATGGTCAGAGTGCCTGTAGCAGTTACTTTCGCTTCCCCCTTGGCTGAAATGGGGCCTTTGTCTATAATTCTTCCTACAAATGTAGCCTTCTGGTAGCGACTGCTCTGCATGTACTTGTCATTGAAGCGCTCCTGCATGAGGGAGTTGAGAAACCTGAAAGAGGTGATGGGAACGTCAAATCTGAATTTGCCTGTCTCAAGATCAATCAGGCCATTGGCGGACTCAGATGTGCCCTTGATCAGGCTAAGTGGTGCACCAGCCTCAAACACGATAGTGCCGATGCCTTTATAGGTCCCTGTCTGGGCTTGTGTCTGTGGGATCATCCCATACAGGATGCATACAAATAGGAGTAGCTTTTTCATACATGTCTTGTCCTCTCTTCGGTTAAGCTTTCCTTATATTTATTTAACTAATCTGAGCAGAGATGGTTGAGCTCATTCACTAAAAATAGTGGTCCATTTCTTAATGTTTTTTCTGTTCAATCTTCCATATATCTCACCGACTTTATTTTTTAAATCAGTGCCATTAGGTGTAGTCGTTCAACCAGATCCAAGGCGCACGTAGCGTCTTCACAAACTATTTTTGTTAAAAATATAGGGCTAGTTAATACCATACTGGGTATGGGGATTAGTCCAAAATATTGTTTGTTTTTAATGTAACGGGGTGGTGGTTGCTGAGTTGCACATTTTATAGCTATATCCATATTGTTCAATCGATTTCCTTTTATCGTTATAAATTCAATTTGGGTTTGTAGGGTTGGTTTTTAGACGTCACTTATCAAGTGATGCCTTATTGAAGGTGGTTGATTAATATAGTATAATTGTAATATCGTCATCGGGGTTTGTAATGGAGCAGGAAGATGTTTATTGTTCAATTCAGGTTATCATAACATAAGGCACTTGGAAGCTAATTGGCAGGATGTGATGCAACCCTTAGCCCTGATGTAGAGTCATGGTTGTGCAAAGAGTATGGTAAGGCATGGTTCTTGATATTGAATGTGCAGAGCCAAAACAGAAAAAAACGGAGGTATAGCTTTTTCTATAGTATGCTGTATTTTTAATTAGATTTTTTCTATTTACTATATTTTGGTATATCTTTGACATCCTGCCAGCTAGTGGCCAGGACCTTTAGAAAAGCGAGGTGTGATATATGAGAACTTTTACAAAAATGATAATAATGGCTGTTTTTGCGGTAACGCATTTAGCAGCATACAGTGTAATGGCCGACGGACGCTTGAAGGAGGCTGGTGTATTGCCCGTGAATACCGGGGGTGCCTCAGCCTGGAAAGCCATACCTGAGAAGAAAGCCGAGGCGAATGTGCGTGCTGAGAATGCCAGGACTGCTTCGTGGGTTAAGAACTATACTGCAAACAAGAATAGGGGTTTATACCTGACTGAAACGGCTTATGCTGGTTCTTCACAGTTTGTGATCAGCTCTTACATGGCTTTTATGCCAGCGCCAGAGCGTCAGACTCCTTCAATCAATGCCTACCCGAACCCTTCGCGTGGCATCACCCGTGTGTCGCTGTCGCAGGTAGGTATGGCTGAAAACTACAAACTGAAGATTTCGAATACGATCGGTAAAGTGATGGAAACGCACGAGCTGCCGGTAACGCACTCCAATGTGTTCATTCTCGATATGACAGGATACCCGGCCGGAGTGTATTTTTACAGCCTGCTCGTGAACGATAAGACGGTGGAAACGAAGCGTTTGATCCTCCAGAAATAAAAGGGAGCTATACCCGTTATAATAGCAAAAGCCAGTTGAGAGACTGGCTTTTTTTTATTGCTGACTTGCCAAAGGTGCGCAGGCACCAATTTATTTAGTATTTTCGACGCTGAATATTTTAGAATTGCTATGACGGATTATCGCAAGATAAACAACCTCGTAGGCTGGCTCGTGTTTTTGATCGCGACGGCCGTTTATGTATTGACGCTGGAACCTACCGCCAGTTTCTGGGATGCGGGCGAATTCATCGCCTGTTCTTACAAGCTCTTAGTGCCGCACCCTCCGGGGGCACCTTTCTACCTGCTGGTAGGCCGCATCTTCTCCATGTTTGCCAGCGACCCAACCCAAGTGGCCTGGTGGGTTAACCTGCTATCCGCTCTGAGTAGCTCATTCACAGTTCTGTTCCTGTTCTGGTCCATCACCATCCTGTCACGCCGGTTGCTGGTGAAGCAGGAGGGAGTAGCGCCTACCAAAGGCCAGACGGTGCTGATCATGGGTGCTGGCGCCGTTGGTGCACTCGCCTATACTTTCACCGATTCAGCCTGGTTCTCAGCAGTTGAGGCAGAGGTATACGCCATGTCGTCATTCTTCACGGCCATTGTGTTCTGGGCTATGTTGCGTTGGGAATCCAAGGTAGGTGAGTCGCTGTCAGACAAGTGGCTGATCCTGATTGCCTACCTGATAGGTCTCTCGATTGGTGCCCACTTGCTAAACCTGGTAGCTATACCTGCGTTGGCCTTCATCTATTATTTCCGTCTGTACAGACCAACCTGGAAGGGTGGCGTGATCGCTTTCCTGATCAGTGCTGTGATTGTGATCGCAATTTTGTGGGGTATCATACCTGGTTTGCCGTCACTTGCCGGCAATGTCGAGGTGTTCTTCGTAAATTCACTGGGCCTGCCTTTCGGTTCAGGCATCATTTTCTTTGTGATCCTGCTAGTAGCAGCCATCATCTATGGTATACGCTACTCTATTAAGCATAATATTCGGGTGCTGAACACAGCCATTCTGTGCTTCACTTTCATCCTGATCGGCTACTCTTCTTACATGATGATTCCGATCCGCTCTTCTTATAACCCAACCATTGACGAAAACGACCCGCAGGATATCCTGAGCTTTGTGTCATACCTGAAGCGTGAGCAGTACGGTGACCGTCCACTGCTTTACGGGCCGCAGTACAATGCGCAGCCGGTTTCACAGGAAGAGGGAGCACCACGTTACGTGAAGGGTAAGGATAAATATGTGGTAACCGGCCGCAAACTGGAGACTGTATATGACAGCAAAGACAAGACACTCCTGCCGCGTATCTACAGTGACAATCCGCAGCACCTGCAGGAGTATAAGAAGTGGGTAGACCTCCGGGAGGGGCAGGCGCCAACATTTGGTCAGAACCTGAGCTTCCTGCTACGCTACCAGTTGGGCCACATGTACTGGCGCTATTTCCTATGGAACTTCGTAGGGCGTGAAAGTGATGTGCAGCAGGCCGGTGTACTATGGTTCGGCAAACCAACTGATGGCGTGCCTGACCGGGTAGCCAATAGCAAGGCGCGTAACACCTTCTATTTGCTGCCACTTGTTTTCGGTATCATCGGTTTGATATTCCAGATACGCAAGAATGAGCGCGATGCCTTTATCGTAGGCTTGCTCTTCTTCTTTACAGGTATAGCCATTGCCCTATACCTGAATCAGCCGCCAATAGAGCCGCGTGAGCGTGACTATACCTTTGCTGGTTCGTTCTACGCCTTCTCGATCTGGATCGGTTTGGGTGTGCTGGGTATAGCCGAGCTGCTAAACCGCGGCCTGCGCAATGTGACGACCAGTGGAGCCATTGCCACCGTCATCGGCCTGGCAGTGCCAGGTATACTGGCCGCTGAAGGCTGGGACGACCATGACCGCTCCAACCGCTACCACTCTGTGGACTCTGCTAAAAACCTGCTGGATTCAGTGGCGCCTAACGGCATCCTGTTTACTAACGGTGACAACGATACCTTCCCGCTGTGGTATGCACAGGAAGTGGAAGGTTACCGTACCGATGTGCGGGTAGCCGTACTGAGCTACCTGAACACCGACTGGTACATCGACCAGATGAAGCGCCAGGCTTACGAGTCGGATCCGTGGCCGCTGTCGCTTGAGAACGAAAACTACCGCCAGGGTACGAATGACTACCTACCTTATGTAGAGCGGCAGCAGGTAGCGGCAGGTATAGACCTGAAGCAGTTTGTGAGCCTGATCCGCCAGAACCACCCGGCACTGCAGGTGCAGGCAGGTAGCGGCAGTACGCTTCTGAGCTTCCCTACCAAAAACTTCTTCCTGAATGTTGATACCGATAAGGTTGCACAGGCAGGTTTTGTGGCAGACGATTACCAGGATCAGATCTCGGACCGGATGCAGTGGACCATCAACAAGTCACTGCTTGAGAAGAAGCACATGATCATACTGGATCTGCTGGCCACAAACGAGTGGAACCGCCCTGTGTACTTCTCCACTACGGTGAACAGCGCTGACTTTATGGGACTTTCCGAATACTTCCAGTTGGAGGGTCTCGCTTATCGTGTGGTGCCTGTGAAAGTGAGCAGCGAGGATATGCCGGGCTTCCTGAACAAGGAGTTGATGTACAAGAATATGATGAACTTCAAATTCCGCAACTTCAACGATCCGAGCATCTTCTATGACGAGAACTACTTCCGCTTCGCAGCCAATGCCCGCGATAAGTTCGGTAAGCTGGCCGCGGAGTATCTGATGAGCGGTGACAATGCCCGTGCCAAAGAGATTGTGGACTACTGCTTTGAGCAGCTGCCGCCAAGCACGATCCCTTACGACTACTATACGCCGCAGTTTGTCTCTATCATGGCCGATCTGGGCGAAGAGGAGCGTGCAAGAAGTCTGTGGGAGGACATGGCCAAAAATTCACGTGAGTCAGTGGATTACTATCTGGAAAAAGGTGCTCTGTTCGACATGGAGATACAAACGAACCTGTTTATCATGCAGCAGCTTATAGGCGAGGCGCAGGCCATCGGCGAAGAGCAGAAGGCAAAAGAACTGCAGGATGTGTTTGTGCAATATTTGCAACGCATGCGCCGTTAAACAAAATAGAGAGTTAAACAGTACAAAAGCCGAACCCGTTTCTGTGTTCGGCTTTTGCTATTTTCGGGTGCCTGCTTTATCTTCAAGCTAATGAAACAGATAAGTCTTCTTACCTGCCTGTCAGTCCTGCTGCTCCTCTCTTCTTGCGGCAGCTCCGACATTGCCTATGCGCCAATGTACCGTGATACCGCACCTGTTGCTCCCAGAGCTGAGCAGCCCGAGGTGGTACTGCAGCACGGCTACTACAGCACTCCCGATAGTTTGCACCTGATCCTTCGGTTTGATGAGCTTCGGCAGCTGCTCGACCTGACACAGGCAGCTGACCGCGTGGACTTCACCATCCGCTCAGGCAGTACCGAACGGGACATGCTCCTGCTGCGCGACACCGTGCAGGTGCTGCCGCAGTACAAGGTGTTGTCGAACGGAACACTGGAGGTGCCGGTTACCATACCTGCCCGTTATGTGGCGGCAGGCAATACGATGCAGGTGCGGCTCTGGATGAAGCTGGCCGGGCAGGAGCGCCTCGGTATATCTCACCGACTGGCACTGCGACCCGACATGCTGCGAAAAGACTTTATGCTGCTGCACGTGCGCACAAACGCTCCGGTATTGCGAGGTTTTGCTACTGCTTCGGACAGCCTATACCTGTGGCAGCACAGCGATACCAGCGGTACGGCCACGTTCACGGTACAACAAACAAACTACACGCTGCAGCCTGCCCTGCCTCCGATGTCGACGCGGGCAGAGAGCTTACCTGAAGTGCCTCAGGTGACGGGAGGTGCGAAGCCATTGGCTGTGTTGGATACCTTTCAATTAGAACAGGAAGGGCTATACCTGTTGCGCACTGCGTCAGGTGCTACACAGGGGCTAGTGGTGCAGGGAGGTACTTACCCGCTGGTCACCCGGGTGCAGGACATGATCACCCCGCTGATTTACCTGACCACATCAACTGAGCGGGAAGCGCTTTACAGCGCCCAGGATCAGAAAGCCGCCGTGGATGGCTTCTGGTTGAAAATAGCCAAAGACAAGAAACTGGCCCGTGAACTGATCCGGGCCTACTATACCCGCGTCGAGACAGCCAACAAGCTCTATACCTCCTTTAAGCCTGGTTGGGCAACTGACCGTGGTATGATCTACATCATTTATGGCAAGCCTCATAACGTGAGCACCAGCCCCGATGCAGAAACCTGGATCTACCGTGAATCAGAGGCGACACCATACGTCAAGTTCGTATTTACGAAAAAAGAGAATAACTTTACCGAAAATCACTTTGAGCTGGTACGGAATCGTGAATACGAGGAGAACTGGTACAGCACTGTAGCAAGATGGAGAGCAGGAATAATAAATTTGTAGGTGGCAACCGCTATAGCGGCCCCAGAACTCCGAAGGAGGATAAAATGGAAATGATCTTTGGTCTCAGACCTATCATCGAGGCCATGCTGGCTGGAAAGGTGCTGGAGAAGATCTTTGTACAGAAGGGCGCCCGCAATGCCAATGTGGATGAACTGCTTGACCTGGCCAAGAAGCAAGACATACCTGTCGCCAGCGTACCGATTGAGAAGCTAAACAACCTGACCCGCAAAAATCACCAGGGAGCAGTTGCCTTAATCTCTGCGATCACCTACATGCCGCTGGATGAGATCGTGACCTCGCTTTTCGAGAAAGGAAAGAGCCCGCTGCTGCTTATACTTGACCGTATCACAGACGTGCGTAACTTCGGGTCTATTGCCCGTAACGCGGAATGTATGGGAGTAGATGCGATCGTTATACCTAGCAGGGGAGGCGCCCAGATCAATGCCGATGCGATCAAAACCTCGGCCGGAGCCCTGCACCTGGTGCCTGTCTGCCGTGAGCAGAATCTGAAGAATACGATCGATTATCTGAAAAACTACGGGGTGCAGATTGTAGCCTGCACAGAAAAGACCGAGCATAACCTGAACGATAATACAGTTGACTTTGTAGGCCCGACCGCCATTATCATGGGCAGCGAGGAAGACGGTATATCGCCGGAATACCTCAAGCGTGCTGATGCCAAGCTGCGCATTCCATTACTAGGGCAGATCGGATCGCTGAACGTATCTGTGGCAACAGGCATTATTCTGTACGAAGCCATGAGCCAGCGCCTGCGCGATACAGGCTACTCTAACCTGAATACCTTTGAGCCGAGATAAGGTGTCTTAGCAGAAGTCAATAAAGAAGGGGAACGCTATTGCAGCGTTCCCCTTTTTGTTACTATATCCATACCTGAGCAGGTATAAAATTTTAGTCTGTTAGATATACTCAGCGCCTTTTTTGGATTTGGCATCCGACATAAACTCCTTTACTTTCTGCTCTTCGTCCAGGCGGCAGATCATCAGCACATTGTCGTGCTCGGCCACAATGTAGCCTTCCAGCCCCTGTAGCACCACCAGGCGTTCCTTAGGTGTTTTGATGATGCAGTTTTTAGTGTCGTAGAGCATCACATCGCCATCCACTACGTTACCGGTCTCATCTTTCTCGTTAATGGTATAGAGCGAGTTCCAGGTGCCCAGGTCCGACCAGCCAATATCGGCCAGCACCACATACACATTGTCCACCTTCTCCATGATGCCATAGTCGATCGAGATGTTACGGCAATGGGAGTAAGCTTTCACGATGAAGTTAGGTTCTTCCGGCGTATGCATATAAGAAGCGCCTTCTTCAAACACTTCGCTTATTTCAGGCAGGTATTGTTTGAAGGCCCTCATGATACTCTGCACATTCCAGATAAAAATACCGGAGTTCCATACAAAGTCGCCGCTGTTGAGGAACATCTGTGCCAGCTCCAGGTTCGGCTTTTCTGTAAAGGTTTTTACCTTTTTGATACCCTGTGACTCACCGTCGATGTACTGGATATAGCCGTAGCCTGTGTCAGGGCGGCTTGGGGTGATGCCAAGTGTGATGAGCACGTCATCGCTGTCGGCGGCTTCCACAGCCTCTTTAATGACCTTGGTAAAGGCGTCCTGCTTCAGTACCACGTGGTCCGAAGGCGTCACGATGAGGTTAGCATTCGGGTTGATCTGCGCTATTTTGTACGAAGCGTAAGCGATACAGGGAGCAGTGTTGCGACCGATCGGCTCGAGCAGGATCTGGTTGTCGCTCAGCTGCGGCAGCTGCTCTTTTACCAGGTTTTCGTAGTCGCGGTTCGTCACCACGTATACGTTTTCGGGTGGGCAGATGTCCTTGAAACGGTTCATGGTCATCTGGAGCATGCTTTCGCCTACGCCAAGTACATCATGAAACTGCTTTGGGAAATCGGTACGACTGAATGGCCAGAAGCGGCTACCGATGCCGCCTGCCATGATAACCACATAAGTGTTTTCGTTCATGTCTATATAAGTCCTTCTTTCAGCAAATCGTGGAGGTGCACAAAGCCCTCGAATTTGCCTGATTTAGTGACAATAAGTTGCGTGATGTTTTTTTGCTGCATGATAGCCAACGCTTCAGCCGCATAGGTTTCGGGCTCTATGGAGAGGGGAGATGCCGTCATGATATCTGAAGCGCGTATACCGTCTATTGAATCATATTTGTTCAGCATACGGCGTAAATCGCCATCAGTTATAATTCCCACCAATTCTTCTGTTCCTTCTTTTACCACAGCAGTGGCACCCAGCCTTTTAGAGGAAATTTCGATGATGATATCCTTCAGCGCGGCGTTTTCCAAAACCTGTGGCGCCATGTTCTGGCGGAAGATATCATCTACCTTCAGGTAGAGGCGCTTGCCCAGTGAGCCGCCCGGATGCAACGTGGCAAAGTCGGCGCTGCTGAAGCCGCGGGCCTCCAGCAGGCTCACCGCCAGGGCATCGCCGAGCGCCAGCGCAGCCGTTGTGCTGGTTGTAGGGGCCAGGTTGTGTGGGCAGGCTTCGCGCTCTACAGAGGCGTTCAGCACGAAGTCAGCGCTCTGGGCCAGGTATGAATCTGTGCTCGAAACAAGTGCCGCCAATTGGGCACCTTTGCGTTTGAGCAAAGGAACAAGTACCTTTATCTCAGGCGTGTTACCGCTCTTGGAGATACAGATTACAAAATCGTCGGGCTGGATCATGCCCAGGTCACCGTGGATGGCGTCGGCAGCATGCATAAAGAGAGCCGGGGTTCCGGTGGAGTTGAGGGTAGCAACGATCTTGCCGGCGATGTTGGCACTCTTGCCTATACCTGTCACTACGACACGCCCTTTGATGTTCAGAATGGCTTTGACGCAATTTTCAAAGCCTTCGTCGATAAAATCCGCCAGTCTGGCGATAGCTTCAGCCTCATCGGCCAATACTTTTTTTGCTGTAAGGGCTATATTATTAAGAAGATTCAATTTAAATTTGTGTTAAAGGTATCCTAAGGGGATACGTTGCTTTACAGTTAAATTTCTGATTTATTACATGTCTACCAAACAGGAGATCAATCTCAAAAACAAATTAAAGGAAGTTTTTGGGTATAATCAATTTAGGGGGAATCAGGAGTTGATAATAAACAATATTATCAACGGAAAGAACACCTTTGTGATTATGCCGACCGGTGCTGGCAAGTCGTTGTGCTACCAACTGCCTGCCCTATCGCTGCCGGGAACTGCCATCGTTATTTCGCCGCTGATCGCCCTGATGAAAAATCAGGTGGATCAACTGAACGCTTTCGGGGTGAATGCCCATTTCCTGAACTCCACACTTTCAAAGTCGGAGATCAACAAAGTGAAGAAGGAAACCCTGGCCGGTGAAGTGAAGCTGCTCTATGTAGCGCCGGAATCACTGACCAAAGAAGAAACAGTTGAGTTTCTGCGTGCATCTAATATCTCCTTTGTAGCCATAGACGAGGCCCACTGTATTTCAGAGTGGGGACACGACTTCCGTCCGGAGTACCGTCGCATCCGGGGCATCATCGACCAGATCGGCAACCTGCCGATCATCGCCCTGACGGCAACGGCCACTCCTAAGGTACAACTCGACATCCAGCGCAACCTGCAAATGGACGAGGCCTCGGTGTTCAAATCGTCATTTAACCGTACGAACCTGTACTACGAGGTGCGCCCCAAGCACAACACCAAGAAGCAGGTTATCCAGTACGTGAAGAAGAATAAAGGCAAAAGCGGTGTGATTTACTGCCTGAGCCGTAAGAAAGTAGAAGAGATCGCGGAACTGCTTCGCGTGAATGATATCAAAGCACTGCCTTACCATGCCGGTCTGGACTCCCATATACGCATGGCCAACCAGGATGCCTTCCTGAACGAGGAAGCCGACGTGATTGTGGCAACCATCGCCTTCGGTATGGGCATCGACAAGCCGGATGTGCGTTTTGTCATCCACTACGACACGCCAAAATCCATTGAAGGCTACTACCAGGAGACAGGCCGCGCCGGCCGTGACGGTCTGGAAGGTAACTGCATCATGTTCTATAGCTACGATGACATCATCAAGCTGGAGAAGTTCAACAAAGACAAGCCGGTAACAGAGCGCGACAACTCCAAGCTATTGCTGCAGGAAATGGCCGCCTATGCCGACTCAGCCGTGTGCCGCCGTAAGCAATTGCTGCACTACTTTGGAGAGGCCTACGAAAAAGACTGTGGCTTCTGCGACAACTGTCTGCATCCGAAAGAACGCTTTGAGGCACAGAACGAAGTGTTGCTGGCCCTTAAGACGATACAGCAGACAGGAGAGCGCTTCAGCATCGATCACAACACAGCCGTACTGACAGGCTTGCGCAACCAACACGTAACAAGCTACGAGCACGATCAACTAGAAGTGTTTGGTGCCGGCAAGGAGCACGACGCCCAGTTCTGGAGCTCAGTGCTGCGCCAAGTGTTGCTGTCAGAGTACCTCGAGAAAGACATCGAGCAGTTTGGTATTGTAAAGCTTACGCAAAAGGGCTTGAACTTTATCTCGAATCCGCACCCGATCCAGCTGACCAAAGACCATGATTATGAGCAGGAGGTAAAAGCAGACGAGGAGAAAGAGGAAACGCAAGCCTCAGCCGGGCACGATGAAGTGCTGTTCGATATGCTGAAGAACCTGCGCAAGAAGCTGGCAAAAGAGAAAGGATTGCCGCCGTACGTGCTGTTCCAGGACCCATCCATTAAAGAGATGGCGACCGTGTACCCAACCACCAAAGAGGACCTGGCGCACATTGCCGGCGTAGGTATGGGCAAGGTACAGAAGTTCGGCAAGCCGTTCTTGGACATGATCACCAAGTATGTAGAGGATAACGATATTGTGACGGCTGCTGACGTAGTGGTGAAAACCACTGTGAACAAGTCGAAGATCAAGATCTATATCATCCAGCAGATAGACAAGAAGGTGGATCTGGAAGAGATTGCTTCTTCCAAAGACCTGACCATGCAGGAGCTGATCGAAGAGATTGAGCACATTTGCTATTCAGGTACGAAGCTCAACCTGAATTACTACATCGACAATATTCTGGATGATGAGCGTCAGGATGAAATATACGACTACTTTATGAACGCCAGCACCGACAATATCGCGGTGGCTCTCAAGGAGCTTGGTACAGACGATTACAGCGAAGAGGATGTACGCCTGATGCGCATCAAGTTCCTGTCGGAGTATGCTAACTAAATTGTTGATTGCCTAGTGTGGCGATCAGCAAGAAGAATATTTAGTGTGGAGAGACCGTTGTATTTTACAGCGGTCTTTTCGTTTTAATAGTGCATATACAGTCGAGAAAAGTAAAAACGATGAATTGTGCTGCACTGCGCATTATAAATTTATAACTTCGCAACAATGCTTTTGGTAACGCTGAGAGCAGCAATTAATAACCAGCAACTAGCAATTAGACTATGAACGTATTGATTATAGGATCTGGCGCAAGAGAACATGCACTTGCCTGGAAACTAAGCCAGAGCCCATACGCCGAGCAGATATTTGTTGCACCCGGAAACGCGGGCACGGACGAGTTTCACACCAGCTGCGCTATCGATATTCACAACTTCGATGAGGTGGCTAAGTTTGTGACGGACTTCAACATCATGATGGTAGTAGTTGGTCCGGAAAATACCCTGGTAGAAGGCATACATGATTACTTTCAGGAGAAGGATTTTCTGCGCGATGTGCTGGTGGTGGGCCCTAAGAAGCTGGGTGCCATGCTGGAGGGCAGCAAAGATTTCTGCAAGGCCTTTCTGCAGAAGAACAACATCCCGACAGCACGTTACGAGACCTTTACGGAAGCAAATTACCGCGATGCCGTGGAGTATCTGCGTACGCACAGCTACCCTGTGGTGCTTAAGGCCGATGGTCTGGCGGCTGGAAAAGGTGTGATTATCGCACAAACTTTCGAAGAAGCCATCGATAGCCTGGAGGCCATGCTGCGTAACCACAAGTTCGGTAAGGCAGGCAGCAAAGTGGTGATCGAGGAATACCTGAAAGGTATAGAGGTATCGGTATTTATCCTGACCGATGGCAAAGAGTATGTACTGCTCCCAGAGGCGAAAGACTATAAGCGCATAGGGGAAGGCGATGCAGGTCTGAACACAGGAGGTATGGGTGCTATTTCACCTGTGCCGTTTGCCGACGAAACTTTCATGCAGAAAGTACGCGACCGTGTGATCGAACCAACTATCCGCGGTATGCAAGCCGATAACCTGGATTATACCGGCTTCCTGTTCATCGGTCTGATGAACGTGAACGGAGAGCCTTACGTGATCGAGTACAACGTGCGCCTGGGCGACCCGGAAACAGAGGCTATTCTGCCGCGCATTAAGTCAGACCTGTTTGAGCTGTTCCTGGCCCTGCACGATCATAAACTAGGTAACTTTAAACTGGAAATAGATCCACGCACTGCTGCCACTGTATTCCTGGTATCTGGCGGTTATCCGGAAGGCTTCGACAAAGGGAAAGAGATCTCAGGTCTGGGACAGGTAGATTCCGACACCCTGGTGTTCCACGCCGGCACCAAGCGGGTAGATGATAAGATCGTGAACAATGGTGGCCGTGTGATTGCGGTAACTGGATTAGGCAACACCATGGAAGAAGCGCTGGCGAAAGCCAACAAGGCAGCTGAAGCGATCAACTGGACTGACCGCTATTATCGCCGTGATATAGGATTCGATTTGGCAAAGCAGCCTATGCACTAGGCTGACTATACCTGATAAAAACAAAGGCCGGTGTTTCGAGAAACACCGGCCTTTTTGTTGAGGTAATCTTGGAGAGCTTAGCAGTAAGCCTCGAAAGCGCCCTGCAGGTTGTCTACAATGCGGTTAAGCTCATTACCTTCAATGTGGTAGCGCTCGATCATGTGCACCAGTTCGCCGTCTTTGAACAGAGCGATAGAAGGAGAGGAGGGTGGGTACGGCAGCATAAACTCACGTGCCTTGGCCACAGCGTCCTGTTCCATACCTGCAAATACAGTGATCATTTTAGTAGGGCGTTTCTCAGAAGAGGCAACAGCCATTTTAAGGGCAGGGCGCGCTTTAGAAGCAGCACAGCCACATACTGAGTTCACAGCAACCAGCACAGTGCCTTCTTTTGACGAAAGCACCTGCTCTACTTCTTCTGCGGTCATCAGTTGTTCGAAGCCTGCAGAGGTCAGGTCTTCGCGGATCGGGGCGACCATATATTCAGGATACATTCCCATGGTTATCGGCTTTAAAATTAAAAGATAATTGATACTGCAAAATTAATCATAATTCTGCAGAAAGGCTACAGATCAGAAGTATAGCCTGAATAGGGAACTTAAAATATATCTTATTGTATAGTTTTGAGAATATGCGTTTTAGCTAAACAGAAGGCAAAGAAGTAGGGTATACACTGATATTCCGGTGTGCTTTGTGTAAAGTTATATTCGTCGTGTATGGCTGTCCGGGATATTGCGCGACCATTGGCTTAAGACCTAACTATGTACCCACACCCTTACCCACATACCTCTGGCATAAATAAACTCCATCAGGTAGCCTACTTCTATATGCCTGCAAACGATGAGCGACCTGCCGAACTTATCCAAATTCTGAACTGTGATCGCACCTTTATTCACGTGCCCATGCGTGAAGAAGATGTAACGCTGGATGCTTTTTTTGTGCGTGATATGACGGAGGCTGAAATACAGAATTTTAGCGATAGTCAGACTTGGCAGATATTTGTGCACTGGGATGAGCTCTATGAAGACCATGTACGCTTTAAAGTAAGCCGAAAAGTAATGAGCGAGCTAGAGCAGTTAAAGCAGAAGTTTCCGTTGCCTGAGGGTATGGCCGCTTAAAGAACTTATTGGTAGAAAGACCTGAGAACAGAAAAGAAGCAACCTGTACCTGCTACGGTACAGCACAAAAGAAAAAGGCCTCTCAGATTTCTCTGAGAGGCCTTTTCGGTGGTCGCGAAGGGAGTCGAACCCCTAACCTTCTGATTCGTAGTCATGACGATAGCCTTTATTGCTAGTATTATATATTAGTAAAAACCGTCTTTTTAGCCAAATTAAGCAATTTTTGTTTCTCCTTGTTTAGTAATATTACTTGACTTTTTGACGGTTTGTGTGCAAATTGTGTGTACAGGAAATAATTTGCACACACATGATACCCGTACTTACTTCCGTCATGCTGGATACCAGAAGGGCTCTGAAAGATGGCTCATTCCCGGTAAGGTTGAGGCTCACCTTCCAAAGACAGCGCAAATACTATAATACGAGCTACTCTTTGAGCGAGGCAGAATTCTTTAAGGTTCAAGCGGAAAAGCCGAAAGGAAAGTACAAAGAGCTTCAGATAGCTTTTCAGGCAATAGAGCAGAAGGCTATAGGCATCATCCGTAACCTTGAAACCTTCACTTTTGAGCAGTTCGAGAAGAAGTACCTGAACACTGCAGTTAAGAACGATGTCTTTACAGCATTTGAGCAGCAAGTCACAAGACTGGTTGAGGAAGGCAGGGTAGGCACGGCCAGCAGCTACGAGAGCGCCAGCCTCTCCTTGCTATCCTTTATTCAGAAAGAACCCCTTACCAGAAATAAGGGCTTATCTAGAGCTAAAGCAACCGAGAAGAGGGAAAACCTGCTGAAGAAACGCAAGCCTCTGGCTTATGCCGCTATAACTGTTGATTTCCTGATGGGGTACGAGAAATGGATGCTTCAGCACGGCCACTCGATCACCACCATAGGCATCTACCTGCGGGCGCTTCGCGCCATCTACAACAACGCCATCGCGGCAGGGGAGGTGAACGCCGACCTCTACCCGTTCGGCAAGAGAAAGTACCAGATACCCTCCGGCCGGAATGTGAAGAAAGCCCTGACGCTGGCAGACATTGAAAAGATATTCTCCTATAAGCCTGCCACCGAGAACGAAGGGCGTGCGCGGGACCTGTGGATCTTCTCCTACCTGTGCAACGGGATAAACGTGAAGGACATCGCCCGTCTGAAGTACAAGCAGCTTGACCAGGAGAGGATCACCTTTGTCAGGGCCAAGACGGAGCGGACCAGCCGCCAGAATATCAAGGTCATTACGGCCATGCGGACGCAGGAAATTGATGAGATCATCGAGAGATGGGGTAATAAACCCGCTTACAGTGAAGATTATGTGTTCCCCTTGCTTGAACCAGGGTTGTCTGCGGAAAGAGAACGGGCAAAGATTCAGCATGCCACCAAGACTATAAACAAGTACATCAAGCGTGTTGCCTCCGCGGTTGGCATTGAAAAGAATATAAGCACGTACACGGCCCGGCATTCCTTCTCTACAGTCCTCAAGCGAGCAGGGGCACCGATAGAGCTTATATCTGAATCCCTTGGGCACTCTAACCTGAAGACGACCGAAAGCTACTTGGATAGCTTTGAAAACGACGTGAAGAAGCAGTACGCTGCACGGTTAACAGCATTTAATATGATTAGCGAGTGAGGTTTAATTAATAGTTAATACGATTCTGCTGTGGAAATAAACAAGGGACCATAATACACTATGCGCCTATAATAATAGATAGCGATGAATATTGGAGGGAAGGTTGTCATGTATTTGACTGGCCTTGACAATAAGCTGACTACTATTGTAGAGTACAGGGCAAAGGCGGTTCAAATACTCTAAATTTAGGTACATTAAGTCTCATAATGAGTAGGAGTCTAGTTCAATTTCAGGTAATCTAGCTTTAGGATCAGCTTCTTTTGAGTAAGGTCGTCAGGTGACTTTTTTTATTTCCTTACATTTTTATGTAAGGAAGAGATCATCTTCATGGTAGCAGCCCAATTTACATACAGCGTAATTGAGATTGGCCTTTAATCCTCTATTATCGTCACGAGGTGTTTATGCCTTTAACTTGTAGTGTAGGTCCATAGTCCTGGAAAATTTTCTATGATTGTCGCGACAACTGAATATACCGGAGAGGCATGTGAGGTATATACCCATATTGGCAAGGCCAATATTTTGCGCATTCTAACTTAAGAGCCCCGCATTAAAAGTTTTTGTGAAGCAGTTCCAGTAATGGAGTAGAAGCCTTGAGCATTAGACTCTTCCTAACAATGGCGCCCTGCAGCCCAAGCATTAGTATATTCCTGCAAATATACCCTATAAATATAATTATTAAAACACTGTATTGCTCAGGCAACCAACAAGGGGTATTCATAATTATATAAAAATCAGCTGGGAATGTATAAAACTATCACGGTAAGGGATGGGTATAACTAAGGACTTATAACCAAACAAAACAAACTATGAACATAACGATGAATAGAGAACTAGTTTCAGTGTTGGCAGAATGTGCCGCAGCCTGTAACTACTGTGCTGTCTCCTGTCTGCAGGAAGACGATGTGAAAATGATGGAGCGCTGTATCCGCCTCGATCTGGACTGTGCCGCTATCTGTAAAATGGCGCTGGATTATGTATCCCGTGATTCGACTATGAAGCGAGACGTGCTGGACCTGTGCGCCAGAGTGTGTCGCGAGTGCGGTGCGGAATGTGAAAAGCATTCGCACATGGAGCACTGCCGTATGTGCGCTGAGGCTTGCCGTCGTTGCGAGCAGGCTTGCCAGCAGGCGTAGTTGTTATTACAAGTTGGTCAAATGCAAGACCTAAGAAACACCCTGATTGTTCTATACCTGCTAGAGCGGTCAGGGTGTTTTTTGGCGTGGACGTGAATTACAGTGCACCGATAGAAGTCCCCATAAAATTAAGAGGCTTAGTAAGTGAATTTTGGTCACATTTTTTAACCACATAATCTATGAAAAAAATTTTATCAGTATCAGAAGCTTTGCTCTTATGCTAATTGCCGTCTTTGTGTTCAGCAGCTGCGAAAATGACCAAGATGTTGTTAGCCCGTTAAGTACCAGCGCAGAGAAAGCGACGAAAGGTCCTTACTGGGGGGCGACAAAGCATTTGACAAGGAAATGCAGCAGATCATCAACTCCATGATGAAGATGATGAACCAGATGGAGATGACCTGCGACCCCGACATTGATTTTGCCAACATGATGATCATGCACCACGAAATGGGTATTAAAATGGCCGACCTGGAACTCCAGTATGGGCATGAGCCCGAGGCACTGGAACTGGCCGAGAAAACGAAGATAGGCAACATGGAAAGTAAAGTACGTCTTGAAGCATTGCTGGCATCGCATCCAGGGGCGGAACCACTCTCGAAGGAGGAGTGCAAGATGTTTATGATGGAGATGCGAGAGGACATGATGGCTATGATGCACTGCATGCGTTCTGTAATGGACACACCTGATCCGGATGTTGATTTTGCCCAGCTGATGATCTGTCATCACGAAGGAGCCCTTGCCATGTCAAACACAGAATTGAAGTGGGGGGATGATGAAATGGCCTTGGAGGAGGCTGAAATGATCATTGAAGAGCAAGCGCAGGAAATAATGGAGCTAGCCGCATTCTTAAATGAGCACGGTATACCGACCAAGCACCATAACATGTAGTAAGTCAGCATGATCTGACTTAAGATTTACAAGCCCGGCTACTGGAAACGTCAGCCGGGCTCTTTAGTTAAATGCCGTTTCATCCGGAGTATAAAATTTGTAGTTTTAGCCTTCATTTACATCAAACAATAGGTATTGCTTACCTTGTCAAAGCCGGTTTAATACCCATACTACAACCCTTACACCATGAACCCCAAAATTACAAACAGCTTTTTTGCTCTTATATTTTGCGCCTCCCTGTCCTATTGCAATCAAACCGCTAAAGAACTGGAAGTACCAGCAGAAGAAACACAGCACGCCAATCATACCCCTAAAATGAGCGAAGGCGCTGTCATTATACAGGATCAACCGGAACCTGATACATTAAGAGGCAGTCTGAAAGCAGAAGCCCATGGTATGGTAGGCAATGCGCACCTGACCATCAATTACCATTCACCAGCCGTGCGCGGACGCAACATCTGGGGCGGCCTGGTAGCTTACGACCAGGTATGGGTGACAGGAGCGCACTCAGCCACCAGCCTGACAACGGATAAAGATATCACCATAGAAGAAAAGCTACTGCCAGCAGGCAAGTATGCCTTGTTCACCATTCCTGGAAAGGAGGAGTGGACTATCATCATCAACAAAAACTGGGAGCAGCACCTGACCGACGATTACACGGAGAAGGAAGACGTATTGCGCGTTACCGTAAAACCTGAAGCAGCAGCGCAGCCACAGGAGCGACTACGTTACCAGATCGTGTCAGAGGCTGATAGCAAAGGAGCCATTAACATAAGCTGGGACAAGTTGAAAGTAACAGTACCCGTTGCTATTTAGGTGTAGCCAAGAAGCATATTTTTATTCATAAAGCCACTCCGACAGCTGTTGGAGTGGCTTTATGAATTTATAGATGAACCTGAGTATAGCCATATGGATATACCTGAACAAGAAGCAACGTTGCTTACTTGAAAAGACTTATAGGCAAACAATTATACTTTAACAGTTAAAAAAAATGGAAAAGGGAAATTATATGAAGTTTTTGTTGATGCTAGCCGTATCGTTTGTGATCATGTACGGGGTGATGTATTTGAATGCCGATAAGTTTGATCATGTGTACCTGAACCTGAACAGGCTGTACATGGCCCTATTGATGGTGGCGCCTATGGCGCTTGTTATGTTAGGGTTTATGTCGGGAATGTATACAAATAAGAAGCTGAAGTATCATTGTAGCTGTTGGTGTAGTAGCTTTTGCCGGCTCACTGTTCATGCTAAGGAAACAGGCCTTAGTGGATGATAAACAGTTTCTAAAATCCATGATTCCGCATCACTCTTCAGCCATTCTGGTAAGCCAGGAAGCAAACATAAAAGATCCCGAAGTGAAGAGGCTAACGGAGCAGATCATAGAATCTCAGGAAAAAGAAATAGCAGAAATGAAGGCAATCCTAACCAGAATGAGGTAAATCTTATACTGTATCCATGGCCGGATCTTATTCTTGGTGATGCATGTATAAAAACGAAGCCGCCTCTTTACCGAGGGGCGGCTTCGTTTGATAATAAGGTGGACTATTTTACAACCAAAGAATAGTTTAGACCTGTTAAGTTTTTACTGTTATATTTTCCTGAAATGGATCTTGTTTTCATCTTCCCAGACACAAAGCGTTTTTTTATCCGGCATTTCAGCAGTTTCAATATAGCTGCCTTTCCCTACCACAGTTTCCGTATCTGCATTCAGGAATTTTAGTTTTAGATCTGAACCATCTTTCCAGGCAATAACCGGATTTGTTTTTCCGCTGATGCGGCAGTTCCGGCCTCTGCCAATTTGCACTTCCTGTTGGCCAGGCTTTGCATAGAAGATATTCCCTTCCCGTTGCCAGGAAGTGTGAATCGTATTCTTACTATCCAGTAGAATGCCCCCGCCGTCCATGGGACATCCTTCCAGTTCCCAGGTGCCATTCCCTAGTTTCTGTGGCTGAGAAAAGTGTTGTCCGTTGTCAGTTGATTTGGTCAGGTAAAAATCTCTGGAGCCATCTACCCAGTTTCTGAACATCAGGATTACCTGTTTGCCTTCCACATCTATACTTGGCTTACAGCATTCGCACACGGTGCTGTCTGGCGATACGTATACTATCTTGTTTTCTGACCATGCGGCGGCGTTTCCTGTAGTGGAGGCAAACACGATCTTGTTTTGTTTGGTGTTTCTTACATCCAGCCACACAGCATAGAAGGTGTCTTGTTCATCGGAGGCGATACTCATCAGGCCTTCTGGCACTGAGCCCGGTATGTCATTCACACCAGCTGCCTTTATCCACTTATTTGTATCATGGTCCAGACTGTAGGTATGGATATTACCCTGCTTATCTATGGCGGTTACCACCGAGTAATTCATGGAGCTGGCAATCTGAGGCCCCATGGACATGCCCAGGTACAAGCCCTTCAGCTGCCCCACCAGTAGAGGTTCTGAGAAGGTTTGTCCGTTATCTTTGGACGTGACGCAATAAATTCTGTCTTCCAAGCCATACACTACCCTGGTATTCCCTTTTGTATCTACTGCGATCTGTGGCTGACGACCTGCCAGGAGCAGGGTGTTTGTCGTTTCTTGTTCTGTTTTGCTACAGGAGGTATTTAAAATCAGAAACAAGACAAACGTTAGAAGCTGTAATGGTGCCCTCATTCTTTACAAGTTTAAGACAAAGTATACTGTAAGATAAGAGAATTTTTGGAAAGATTCCGCTTGAAGGCAGGTAAGCGAACATGCCTGATGAATACATACAGGCCGTAAAGCGTAGCCGTTGCACAACCTGGTGTAAACTGTCGCGTTCATTTTAAGCAAAAACACATGTTGCTATGGAAGTAATCAAGTTCAAAACCAATGTGGAGAATGAGGAAGCTATATCCAGGGTAGCGCCTTACCCGGACAAAGAAGAAAGTATCAGCAGGTGGAAGCTGGAAACTGGAAGCACAGAAAATATTTTAAGTGTCTCCGGTACAGATCTTGATCCCCAAAGGATTGAAAATGTGGAGCAGGAAGCAGGATTCAAAGCTGAAATCATCCGGGTTATAGGCATCGGTGGCAAGGACTTGTAAAGCCGATAGCAGAAACTGTTAGGAGTGCTTACCATTTAAAACCAGGCATACACTAAAATGATTTTAGTAAAACCCCAGCTGATAGAAAGAGATACTAGTGTTAAATTAATCCGGGAACCTAAATTCAGCCAAGCAGAGATAAATAATAGTGCACCTCCATCTAAAATCTAAAATCTTACACAAGGTTGTGAAAGTGCTCGACTTACGATTGATACACTTCCTTCCAGGGCCAGCCGTCCATTTCCAAAAGGGAAGATAGCAGTCTCCGGCGGTCCTTCAGGGTCTGTTTGAAAGTTAGTTCAACTTCTTCCCTCTTTTTAAGCGGAACTCCTTTCTCCTCCAGTTGCCAAAGATCAGGTGTAGGGGCATCTTCCTGGGGTGAAGTGTTCTTGAGGAAACCTTCTTTTACCATTTCCAGATAAGAATCCAGAGCCGTTTGGAGCATCACCATTTTCACTTCACTCCTTTTAACATCCTGCGAAACGGCTTGCTCCAGGAGCTGATATGCCTCATCCAGCAGCACAACGGCGGGCGCAACAGACAACTGTGCTTGGCTGTTATGAAAGTAATGAATTACAGGAAAGGAGTGGTGGTTCACCGTATGCTGCATTAGCATCTGGCATATGTCTGACACATTATCGAAAAAGGAGGAAAAGTCTTTCCCATTCCAACTGTTTGCCAGTATCTGCTGTGGCGTTTTACCCATGCTGTTAATGTAAAGACTGAGCTTGCTCTGCAAGCCTACGGCAGATAACACCTGTACAAAATAGGTGAGGGAAGCAGTTATGAAAGCTAAGCCAGAGAAAGCTGTGACACTCGTAATGATCCGCCACACATCATTTGATGCCTTATAATCTCCTACTCCCAAAGTGGAAAGTGTAAAACCGGCATAGTAGAGCTTCTCTAAGGGGCTGGCACTGGATAAAGTAGTGCTGTTTACAACAGAGTCTGGATCAGAAAGTAACAGCAGGAACAGACCTGCCCAAAGACCAAGAACCCAAGTCATAAGCGTGCAGGTAAGTATAGACGGCCCCGCATACTCAAGTAATTTGGATTTCCCATTCTTACCCGAAACTAAGAAGAAAATCTTCCATACCGCTCTGGATACCAATTCCGTAATCCGGCCGCCTCCGCTTGAAGAAAAGGTGGTCTTGATGATGTCCAGTGCGATTAAAGTATAAAAAAGAGCTCCCAGGAAGGGATACAGAATGTTCATAAAGTACATAGAATTGTTAGCACGTTCTTCTAAACGCAATAACAAATAGGGAGTTAAAAACATAGGGGTGGCAGATTCATGAAGCCCGGTAAGTTTAGGCTTGGAATCACTGTCAGGGCAGATGTTGCCTGTTTTAGAAGTCCTTGAGCTTTTGATAAAAGCCACATTATGTAAAAACAACTCATGAATATATAAAACAGATGGGTTTACGGAAAGGTATAACCAAGCACGCTTTCATAAGACTTATGGAAGCATTAAGTATGGACACAGTGCCTTGATAAAGGCTTAAGCAGTATGTGCAGCAGCTTGTAACTAGTAGGCTGCATCAAGCCGGCCTGCACACGGTATATCCTTCCATATTGGAGAGGTATGTGGTCACTTATGTAGCGTATAGCTCTGAGGCTGTAGTGGATCTATGAATTCCTCTAGGGCACAAGGCATAACAATTAAATAACTTAATTGATGTTTGACGTTTTAATAAGCTCTCAGCCTTCCGCTATAAGCGCACAGGAAAAGGTTAAACTACTTCTCACACCTGTTAACCAGGAGGCCGCCGGTGTTCCCCTTGTACTGGAAGAAGTACATACCAAAGACATTCACCTCATCATAGTATCAGAAGACCTTTCTTTCTTTGCCCACGAGCACCCGGAAAAGGCAGGCAAGGAATACTCTGTTGACTTCATATTTCCCTTTGGGGGCAAATTCCTGCTTTACTGCGATGTAAAGCCCCTGAATACGGCACCGGCTGTTATCCGAAAATCGGTGGAGGTTGCCGGTGACAGCAGGAACGTGCAGCGCTACCAGCAGGATGTGCTCAGTAAAACGGTTGACAATGTGAGCGTTCAACTGGATGTGCGGGAGCTAAATGCCATACGCGTTACTATGAAACAGGGGGAGGCTGCCATAGCAGCCTCTTCATTAGGTGATTTTCTGGGTGCTAAGGCACATGTGGTCATGATCAATGTGGATACAAAAGAATACCTGCATGTCCATCCCATGGTGCACGAGGATGTGCTGGTGCTGCACTCCGCTTTTACAGCCAGTGGGCTATACCGGGTGTGGATTCAATTCCTGCTGAACGGGCTACTATATACCCTGGACTATGTCGTGCAAGTAGCTGAGCTTCCGAGCCAAGGACATCATGGGCACCATCACTAAAAGCAGCACACCGCAATATTACCAATGGAAGTTAATAAAGAGCGTGTAGATATACCAATTGCTGTCACTCTTCGTGATAAAATGAAGATTGTCCTGCTCCTTGCTTTTCCAGCAGTAGTAGAGAACTTCTTTCAGACATTTATTGGCTTTGTGGATGTCTATTTTGTCTCAAAGATAGGCTTAGCCGAAGTTTCTGCCATAGGGGCCACCAACGCCATACTGGCTATCTATTTTGCCGTCTTTATGGCTATCGGGGTGGCAGCAAACGTAAGGGTGGCAAATGCCCTGGGAGCGAAACAGGTAGAAAGGGCTCGGCATATAGCGCAGCAGGCCATCATACTCTCCATCCTTTTCGGCATTCTGACAGGTATCGTAACATTGTTTTTTGCACGCCCCCTGCTCACGCTCATGGGGCTGGAAGAGCAGGTGCTGGATATTGGAGAGAACTATTTCCGGGTTGTGGGTATTCCTTCCGTGTTCATGTCGCTCATGTTTGCGCTTAGTGCCAATTTACGGGGCTCGGGTAACACACGGGCACCCATGAAAGTCAGCATTCTCATCAACATCTTCCATGCGCTCTTGGGGTATGCTCTTATTTTTGGTTTCTGGATTTTTCCTGAAATGGGAGTGACAGGTGCTGCTTTGGCTACAGTTGCTTCCCGTGTACTTGGGACCTTACTGCTGGTCTACTACATCCAGCGGTCGGAGGTGCTGGCCTTCCGGAAGGACTTCTGGTCGGTAGACTGGGGCCATCAGAAGGAGCTTGCTACATTAGGCAGCCCTGCGGCCGGGGAGGTGCTCATCATGCGGGCAGGGCAGATCGTCTACTTCGGGTTCATCGTTTCGCTGGGAACCAACGTCTTCGCCGCCCATCAGATTGCCGGTAATGTGGAGGTAATCTCCTATATGGCAGGTTATGGCTTTGCCACAGCAGTTACTATACTGGCAGGACAGCAGATAGGTGCAGGAAGAATAGAGGAGGCGATTTCCTTCACAAAAATAGGGGCCTGGATGGCTGTAGGCATCATGGGTGTGCTGGGCTTACTGCTCTTTTTCCTGGGAGAGTGGGCTGGCAGTCTGTTCTCCGAAGACCCGGAGGTAATCTCTAAGATAGGGGACGCCCTGAAGGTTTCGGGTGCGTTTCAGCCTTTCCTGGCAGCCCTTTTAACGCTTACAGGCGCGTACCAAGCCGCTAATAATACGAAGTTCCCCATGTACCTGACGGCGGCTGGTATGTGGGCCATCCGCACCGTTCTGGTCTACTATCTTGGAATCACCCTGGGCTGGGGCCTTATTGGTGTCTGGATCGCCATTGGTATTGACATTGTGACCCGTGCAGGGGTCTTGGCCTATAAGTTTGCTAAGGGTACATGGATGAATCTGGAAAAGGAAGCAGAGGTGGAGTCACAATGTCACCCGCAGTCCATTAAAGAGACCATGTCTGACTGCGTTAACAATTACTAAATATGTACTAAATGACAATGCCACCGGGATATGTTAGCAAGAAGAAACTCAGCTAAATCTGTTGGTCAGCCACCACCAATTATCCAGGTACTAAAAGAGGCTAATCCAACCTATGAAGCTGTTTCATGTAAACAGAGATATAAATTAGCAGCACTAGCTTAGAAGTGGATAAAAGACCTTTAAGCATTGCGTGTCGCAGGTATAGTATAGAACGCTTTAATTACCTTACCAGCTTAAAATGTATAAACTTTTGATACTAGTATTATTGCTCGGGACTGGGCAGTATACTTTCGCACAGCACGAACAGCATAAGCCAACCCAGCAACAGCAGACTGAGATCTACACCTGCCCGATGCACCCCGAAGTGCAAACCTCAAAACCCGGTACATGCCCCAAGTGCGGTATGACGCTGGTAAAGAAAAAGCCACAAGCCCCTGCAAAACAACAGCAGCAACAGGCTCCACAAAAAAAAGCTGTTAAAGCCAAGCCTGCTGCCCCAGCAAAGCAACGTGTACAGCAGAAACAAGCACAGCCTGCTCAGAAACAAGCTCAACCTGCTCATCAACATGCACAGCCGACACAGCAAAAGCCAGTCACACCTGTACAGAACCCGGAGGAAAAAGAGAAGCCCATCCACAAAGCAGGACACAAGCCAGAAAGCCCGGGACAGACCTATACTCCTCGCACCGTTCGGTATGACCTGTATGTACGGGATACCTTGGTCAACTTCACAGGAAAAACCAGAAGAGCCGTGGCTATAAACGGGAGCATTCCGGCACCTGCCTTAACCTTTACCCAGGGTGATACAGCCGAGATCTATGTGCATAATGAGATGGATGTGGAAACTTCTATCCATTGGCACGGCGTGTTTTTGCCCAACCGGTTCGATGGTGTTCCCTGGCTTACCCAGCAGCCGATCAAGCCCCATTCCACTTACCTCTACAAATTCCCGATCATCCAGAGTGGTACTTACTGGTATCACAGCCACAGCGCCTTTCAGGAACAAAGCGGCATGTACGGTGCCCTGATCTTTAACAAGGTGAATGAACCGGATATGCCGGCTATACCGATCGTGCTTAGCGACTGGACCGATATGAACCCCAAAGAGGTATACCGTTCCTTGCGGAGCGCCAACGACTGGTTTGCGATCCGGAAAGGTGCTACCCAAGGCTATGCAGAGGCTATAAAGAAAGGCTACTTTGGCACCAAACTTAAAAATGAGTGGAAGCGGATGACGGCAATGGATGTGAGCGATGTGGCCTATGAGAAGTTTTTAACCAATGGGCAGGATATTGCAGAGCAAACCCATTTCACGGCAGGGGATGTAGTCAAACTCAGAGTAGTGAATGGCGGTGCTTCCACCTACTTCTGGCTGACCTACTCTGGTAGTAAGATTACGGTGGTGGGCAACGATGGCAACGATGTGGAGCCAGTGGAGGTGGATCGCCTGATCATTGCGCCTGCCGAAACCTACGATTTGCTGGTCACCATACCCGAGAGCATGCAGTACGAATTCCTGGCTACTGCCGAAGACCGCTCCAATACCACTTCGCTGTGGCTGGGCAGGGGCATGAAAATGAAGGCACAGCGTCTAGGCAAGCTGAACTACTTTGAAGGCATGAAGATGATGAACGACATGATGAAGATGAACGGGGACATGGAGCCGATGGGCATGGAAATGAGCAACCAGCAGATGGATATGAACCGCGTGATGTACCCGGAATCAGCAGCCCAGGACCACAGCATGCACGGAGAAGGGGCGACAAAACCTGCTGCTGATACAAGCATGCAGATGAAGCAGCAGGTTGACACCACCGCACACCAGGGCCATGATATGAAAGGATACGATATGCAGAACATGAACATGAGTGGCAGCAAGGACGAGATGGTCACCCTGAACTATGGCATGTTGCGCGCTCCTGAAGAAACAACCCTGAAGCCCGGCCCGGAGAAAGTATTGCGCTTTGAGCTTACCGGCAACATGAACCGCTATGTATGGACGATGGACAACAAGACGGTGTCAGAGTCGGACAGGATCCTGATCAAAAAAGGGGAGAATGTGAAGATCATCATGTTCAACAACTCCATGATGCGCCACCCCATGCACCTGCACGGGCACGATTTCCGGGTACTGAACAAACACGGAAAACATGCACCTCTAAAAAATGTACTGGACATACTTCCGATGGAGACAGACACGATTGAGTTTGCAGCTTCGGAGAGTGGTGACTGGTTTTTCCACTGCCACATACTCTACCACATGATTGCCGGCATGGGCCGTGTATTCACCTACCAAAACTCACCACCCAATCCTGAGATTCCGGATCCTGAGCGGGCCCAAAAGATGTTTAACCGCGAAGACAAGATTTTTCTGCCTTCAGCGATGGTAGGGCTGGAGAGCAATGGCAGCGACGGAGAGTTTGTACTTGGTAGCTCCCGGTACCAGATCTCCACTGAATGGAGGATTGGTTTTAAGAAGGAGTATGGTATTGAAAGCGAGACCTACTTTGGCCGTTATTTTGGAAAAATGCAATGGCTCTTTCCCTTCGTCGGCTTTGACTATCACTACAATAGTATAGAGAATGAGCCCGAGGAAAACATGTTCGGGCAGCTAAGCAACCAAGATAACCGGAAGGTGGCCGTGGCCGGGGTGCAGTATACCTTGCCTATGCTGATCGTGTCAGAAGCGAGGATAGACTCCAAGGGTAAGCTGCGGTTCCAGTTGCGGCGCGAAGATGTCCCACTAACAAGCCGCCTGCGCCTGAACCTGATGGGGAACACCGATAAAGAATACATGGCCGGCCTGCGATACATTGTAACCAAGTATATATCCCTATCAACGCATTACGACAGCGACATGAAGTATGGCGCTGGGCTTACATTTATTTATTAGGCTGTGTTAGCACAGGAAACAAATGTGCGTTTCTATTCTGGTTCGACATCTAAGGTATAATTAAAACGCTCTGTGGACCACTGCTCCTGGATCTTAATCATTTCAACAGTACTAACCTTTGTACTATCACAGCCAGGCTTTTTTACCTGAATGCTAGTATCATCAGGTGCATAAAATTTGTAGCTTTAAAGATTCATTCAGAACAAGAATTAAAATCGCTCTATACCTTAAAGCCACCTATACCGCTAAACAGCATGAACAGAAATCTTACAAAAACCCTTTATGCCCTTATACTTTGTGGCGCACTTACTTACTGCAACCAGCCAGCGCAGGAGCAGGAAGCTCCTGCCGAGCAGGAACAGGAGGCAGTACATGCCGAACATACGCCGAAAGTGAGCGAGGGAGCAGTCGTGATACAGGACCAGCCAGCGGCGGACACGCTGAAAGGCAGCCTGAAAGCAGAGGTGCACGGGCAGATCGGGAACGCACACATTATGATCAACTACCATTCTCCTGCTGTGCGCGGACGTACTATCTGGGGTGGTCTGGTAGCGTATGATCAGGTATGGGTGACAGGTGCGCACTCTGCCACCAGCCTGACCACGGATAAAGACATTACCATAGGAGGGAAGACATTACCGGCAGGAAAGTATGCCCTGTTCACCATTCCGGGTAAGGACGAGTGGACGGTGATCATCAACAAAAACTGGGAACAGCACTTGGCCGATGACTATTCCGAAGCAGAGGATGTGCTGCGGATCAAAGTAAAGCCGGAAGCAACAGCACAGCCACAGGAGCGTCTGCGCTACCAGATTGTATCGGAGACTGACGAAGAAGGGGCCATCGTCATCACCTGGGATAAGCTAAAAGTAAGCATTCCGGTTGCTGTATAAACAAAAAAGAAAGTCATCTCAAAAAGCCGCTCTGACGACTGTCAGAGCGGCTTTTTGACTTTTAATAATAACCAAAATACATAAATACCTGTATTTCTATACTACTAAAAGCCGCCCTTTCAGCGAGCATTAGCTTCGAGTACTAAACTAAAAACCAATAAAATGGAAAAAGGAAATTATAAGAAATTCTTCCTCATGCTGGGTGTCTCATTTGTCATCATGTACGGGGTAATGTTTCTGAATGCAGACAAGTTCGACCATGTATACCTGAACCTGAACCGCCTTTATATGGCCTTGCTCATGATAGCTCCCATGGCGCTTGTCATGCTGGGGTTTATGTCCTCTATGTACAAAGATAAAAAGCTGAATGGCATCATAGTAGGGGTAAGCCTGGCCGTAATGGCAGGAACCTTTCTACTGCTCAGAAGTCAATCGCTGGTAGGTGACAAGCAGTTCCTGAAGTCTATGATCCCGCATCATTCCTCTGCCATTCTGGTCAGTCAGGAATCCAATATAAAAGACCCGGAAGTGAAGAAACTAACGGAGCAAATCATCGAGTCGCAGGAAAAGGAAATTGCTGAAATGAAGGCGATCCTGAAGAGAATGGAGTAGGTACTTTGCTCACTTTTTCTGCTGGTTTTGTGAGCCATCTCTTTCATTTTCTTGTCTACGCTATTGGCTAGTTATTCATCGGCCATCCGGACTGCTCCTTGAAAGGGGTGGGCTCACATACTGCATGTGCTGATGCAGAAGGCCTATCAGTTCTATCTTATTCTTATCCTACAAAATAATCAGTATTTTAATTGCCGGCGCAGCAACTGCGCATTGATCGCCACGATTACCGTACTCAGGCTCATCAGGGCGGCGCCCACGGCAGGCGATATCATGATGCCTTGGTTATAAAGTACACCAGCCGCCAGGGGTAGTGCGATGACGTTATAACCTGTGGCCCAGATCAGGTTCTGGATCATTTTGCGGTAAGTGGCTTTGCCAAACAGGATAAGCGAGGCGATGTCCTGCGGGTTGCTGTTGACCAGAATAATGTCGGCTGTTTCGGCGGCTACGTCAGTGCCGGAGCCCACGGCTATACCTACATCGGCCTGGGCCAGCGCAGGGGCGTCGTTCACACCGTCGCCGGTCATGGCCACAAACTCGCCCTGGTTTTGCAGTTCTTTCACTTTCTCCTGTTTCTGGTGCGGCAGCACATTGGCCAGGTAACCATCCATTTGCAGTTTGTCGCTCACGCTTTTGGCTACCCGTTCGTTATCACCGGTGAGCAGCAGGTTCCTGATGCCGTTCGCTTTTAGCACGCGGATGGCCTCTGCCGATTCCTCCCGTATCTGGTCGCGCATGGTGATGTACCCGACAGGCCGCTCGTCTATTAACACATACACCACCGTTTCCACACCTTCTTCGGCCTCGCTGGCCGGTACCTGTATGTTGAATTCCTTCAGGTAGTTGGGGCCCACCACCTTCACATCCCGGCCCTCCACCATACCTTCCAGCCCTTTGCCGGGCAGGTAGTTGAAAGACTGGGAGGGAGGCACGGCTATACCTTCTTCTTTCACTCTTCGGAGGATGCCCTGCGCAATAAAGTGCTCGGAGTTCTGCTCCACACCGGCTGCCAGACGCAGCATTTCCCGCTCGTCCACGGACTTGTCAAAGGTCACGACAGCGGCGATTTCGTGTGAGCCCTGGGTGAGGGTGCCGGTCTTGTCGAAGATGACAGTGGTGATGAGGCGGGAGTTTTCGAAAGCGGTGCGGTTGCGGATAAGCAGGCCGTTATTGGCGGAAACAGCGGTGGAGATCGCCACCACCAGCGGCACGGCCAGTCCCAATGCGTGCGGGCAGGAAATCACCATAACCGTCACCATGCGCTCTAGGGCAAAGGCAAATTCCTGCCCCAGTAGGAGCCAGACGGCAAGCGTGCCAAAGCCGGCGAAAAGGGCAATGTAGGTGAGCCACTTGGCGGCACGGTCGGCCAGGCGCTGCGTATCCGATTTCGTCTTCTGGGCATCCTGCACCAGCTTGATCACCTTGTTCAGGTAACTCTCTTTGCCGGTAAACTCCACCCGCACCCGCAGGGCCCCGTTTCCGTTGATAGAGCCTCCGATCACTTTGTCATCTATCGTCTTTTTAACCGGTTTGCTCTCGCCGGTGAGCATGCTTTCGTTCAGGTGACTCTCACCCTCTTCCACCACGCCATCGGCGGGCACTTTCTCGCCAGGCTTCACCAGAATTAAGTCGCCCTTCTGCAGGTCCTCGATTCGCACGCGCACCGTTTCCCCATCCTTGATCAGCATCGCCTCGGCGGGCATCATGCTTACTAGCAGTTCCAATGCCTTGGAAGCGCCCAGCACCGACTTCATTTCGATCCAGTGCCCGAGCAGCATGATCACAATCAGGGTGGCCAGCTCCCAGAAAAAGTCCATTCCTTCTAGCCCGAACACGATGGCAGTGCTGTAGAGGTAGGCTACGGTGATGGCCACCCCGATCAACGTCATCATACCCGGTGCGCCTTTCTTCACTTCCTCAACCAGACCCGTCAGGAAAGGCCAGCCACCATAAAAGTAGATGATGGAGGAAAGCACAAAAGCAATGTACATGCCGTAGGGCACATCCAGCGTAAAGCCCAGAATGTGCTGCACCATGGGGCTCAGGATGATGACAGGTACAGACAGCGCGAGCGAAAACCAGAAGCGCTTTTTGAAGTCCACGATCATCATGCGGTGATGGTCGTGGCCGTGCTCGCCGTGGCCGCTGTGGTCATGCCCGTCGTGCGGCGGGTGGCCGCCGGTGTCTTCGTGCATGGCGTGCTCGTGGCCGTGCAGCATTTTTTTCCCCAAGTGTTCTTTGGCTGCTTCTACGTGATTTTCAGCTTGTTTTTTGGGCCCATGGTGATGATGGTGATGCTCAGGATTGTTCTTCATAACTATCTGATCTGATGTTTAGTACTCTCGCCTTAATTTGCGGGCCAAATCAGGCGTAACAGCATCAGCATATACGCCATATGCATCCACCAAAACTCCCTTCACTCCTTTATCAGAGGAAACAGCATACACGACAGAATTATCATCCGGATTGCTGGCACCTTCAAACCGGTAAACTTCATCAATCTCAAATTCTTCAGGTTTTAACTCCAGGTGTAGCTGCGGGCATTCCAGACAGGTGGGCTGCAAATTAAAGTCTACTGCGTAGCCGCGCTCCCGTAAGTTGTTCAGCGTCTCGACCATCGTATCATACTTGTACTGTTTCATCTATTTAGCTTTAGTAAATATAATGATTTTGTTTGATTCTTTCTTGAAAATTAGTAAATGGAAAAGGCGCAGCTAGGGTGACTGCGCCTTCGGACTTAATGGTGGTGACCAGTCTCCAGGTATTTGCCTTGTGGGCCGACACCCTCTATATGTACGAGCTGAGCGCCATAATGTCCGGCCATGGCCACACAGTAGGCAGCACTGGTAAGAACAAGGGCAACAACCAGCACGCTCCAACGCTTCCCTTTAAACAAGAACTGATTTAACAATTGGGCTATCAGGCCTATTCCTCCTAGGTAGATGGTCCAGTCAGCGTAGAAGTCATGCTGTTCAAGCACCAGCTTGGCATGCGCTGTAAGGCCAGTTGTATGCGGGTGGTCGATTTCAGTTACATAGTAGGCCGTACTAAAGCTGATCAGAGTGGCTACGGTGGTGATCCAATCGAGCTCCTTGCGCAGAAACAGGATGTTGCACAGCTGGACGGCAGCAGCCACTAAAAGCAGCACGATGGGGAAATGCACGATCAAAGGGTGCTTATTTGGAAAATCATCCGGCCTGGCGTGGGCGGAAGCGGGGTCCTGCACGTGGGCTGCGTGCTCTTCGGGTGCTATCTGCTGCGGCGTGAGGGTATCTGGCACCTGCGAAATAGCCTCTGTCCGGGCGGTGCTGCCATGTTTCTCGCCTCCATGTGCGTAAAGCGGGGCTGTATGCATCAGACACAAAAGCAGGATGAATAGCATTGATAAAAGGGTATTTTTCATGATTTGTAAAAATTTAGCATTTATTGGGGTGTGATTAAACAGGATGTAAACTCTGGAAAGTACCTGTCCATGAGAGCTGGCAACACACCAGCTCGTAATATGCTAGCAAAGCGCTGCTGTCAGCCAGGCATTAGAAGCAAGGCAGCACATTAGGCTACACTTCCAGTACTATGCCGGCCCTCGGGCAGCTTTTTAATTTATAAAGCTGTAATCTCTTTGTCCATGGGTACGCATATGTCAATACAGGTTATCAATGGGTTGACGATCCGCTCCGCCCTGCTTCTTGTATATACTGGGGCTTATGCCGGTTACCTCTTTGAACTGCCCAGACAGGTGTTGCAGGCTTCTATAGCCTAACTTGGCCGCAATGGTACCAAGAGGGAGCTCTCCATAGGTTAGCAGTTCTTTAATGCGTTCCACCTTCTGCAGTATGATGTATCTGTTCAGGGCAATTCCCTCAGATGCTTTAAAGGCCGTACTGATTGTAGCGTAATCCTTCCCAAGCTCCATGGCCAGGTGCGTGGACAGATTTGTAGATAGGGTGGCAAGCCTGTCTGCAGAGATCAGGTCAATAACAATTACCTTGATGCTTTCCACAAGCTTTTCTCGCTTGCTGTGAAGCAGTTCAAACCCTTTGCTAACCAGTGCCGCTTCTATAGCGGTTTCATCCAACCGGTCACTCTGCTCGATTAGGGCCGTGCCAAGCTTTACTTCCAGTACATGCAGGCCGAGGTTTTCAAGTTCCTGGCGCACTACCATGATGCAGCGGGGACACACCATGTTTTTAATGTGTAGCACCTTGAGGTGCCGACTCTCTTCACTCATTTTCACGAATTGAATATGAAGCGAAATCCTTGCTTCACTTGTTGGACAAACTAATTTAACACGACGCTGAAAGCCTTTCTGCATACCAGGAATTTGGTATAGGGCAGGGGACAGAAGGTCGTCTGCATCGGTGCTTGAAAGCATAGGCTTTCAAGCACCGATGCAGAACAAGTACAGTTTGTGCATCAAATAATAAGAGAGTGCAGGAATACCCTGATATCGGGTATTTTAGGTACAGGGGCATCGGGGGGAGTATACGTTACATCTGTAATATGGCTCTTGTACAGGAAACCCAGCACTGCCTGATAGAAGGTGTCCATGAAGGCAATAGGTGCTTTTACAAGCTGGGAAAGCTCCACGGATGGGGAGGCTTTGAGAAAAGGAGCGTACTCTTGTTCTACGCAACAGCCAGTGTCTTCCGTTGACGAAGCAGGATGCTCACCGCTTTGGTGTGCACTCCTGTCACCGTGATGCGCGGATGTAGGGGTTCCATGTCCAGGAGAGTGACTGTGTTCTCCATGCCCCGTGCTATGGTGGTGTGCTGTAGAAGCGACAGGTTGAAGCCGCTGTACCAGGTGCGGCAGGTTGCAAGCCAGCTGAACAAGGTACAAGTGTACGAAGACCGTTAGGAGAAACAGTCCCGTAAAACTTATATTCTTGTTATGCCTGGTTCTTTTCATGAAGCAAAGCTGCAATCGGACAGGGTACTGCCCGATGCGCATGATAAATATAAAGAAAAAGTATTACCTAAACCTACTCTTAGGCAGGGCACGACTGGCTACTTGCTGCATCGCCTCCGTTCGGACTCACTCGCCAAATACTTCGTACCGACCTTGGCAGGCGCACAGGTATAATAAGTTAAGTCATGCGTGAGCCACAGTTTGACCCACGCATGAATGGTTTTAGTTGAACACTTCCTCGATGCTACCGCATTCTAGCATGCTCTCGCCAAAGTATGGGTTACGGATTTCCCCATCAGCGCTCAGCCAGTAGGCGCCTTGGTTGTTGTTGGCCATGGGGCAGTGCTGGTAGAATAAAGTAGCGGTGGAAGCACCAAAGGCTTTGGTCAGGGCAAAACTAGCTTCAGAAAGCAACTCTAACTGGCCACGCTGCACCGCCAGATCAGCTGCCTCTGCCATTTTGGAAGCGCTTTGTTTGACCTCTGCTATTCTTTCTTCCACAAAGGCTTTTTGTTCTCCTGCCAGTCCTGCCGCATCTACTTTTTCAGCTGCAGCCAGCAGCGTTTTGGCTTCATCCTGCGCTTGCTGAGCATCAGAAGCAACCAGGTTGTCTTTCAGCTTCAGGAAGCTGTCCAACACTGCAGCAATTTGCTCTTTTACAGGTGCTGCTACAGCTGTGTAGTCCGGAGCCTCTACTACTAGTGAGTTACTGGCAGGCATTTCATCACCATGTGCCATGCCTTCATGGTGTTCGTGGCTTTCTGTTTCGGTTGCAGAGGTTTCTTGTTTAGCCTCTGAACAGGAGGTAAACAGAAATGCTGCCAGGGCGGCGGCGATTAGGGGTTGTTTCATCGTTGGTTTGGTTAATTGTTTATGTAAGGATTTAATTTAAATTCAACTGGACTTAAAGAAAGCAGTGAGACAAACAGTGAGCAGAACGTTACAACCTGTTCCGGTATTCTCCTTTTACTTCCATGTTACTGCATGTACTTCCGGTAATTTTCTTCAGAGGCAAAGTAGAGCACATCGCCGTTGGCACCGCCGGGTTTCAGGGCGATGAAGGCCAGCGACTTGTCCACCTCCTCCCCGGTTACCGGATCAACGGCATGGCGTACTTTCCGCTGCTGCTGGATGGTGTTTACGCACATTTCGCAACAGCCGTAGTACATTTTGTTTTCGAATGGTACAGGGAACTGCTTTTTACCCATATAGGCGTTGTTGACCATACAAACCAGGTCTTTAGGCAGGCCCTCCCTGGTCATCAGGTCTTCCGCGGAAGGATCAGCCTGTGTTTGGGGAGTGGCAATCGCCATGTGGTTTGCGTGGGGGACGGGTGCCGCTGCAGTTGTTTGGGCCGCGGCGGCAGCCTGGGTCTCGGCGGTCTTTTCTGAAGTGCACGATGCCAGTAGGATTGCTGACAAGGCTGCGGTATACAGCAGGTTCTTTTTCATGGACAAGGAAATAAATTAAGTTGTAAACTGTTCAAATAACACCAGCCCGAGGGCCAGCAGTAGAGCCAGGTAGAGCAGCCGCTTCGGCCAGCTGTTCTTTTTTTCAGGCGCTTGCTCATCGCCGGTTCTGCAACATTCCTTCATCGTATACTTAGTGCTGATGGCCGGCCATCGGGTCAGCCCCTTGCTTCAAAACAAACTCGCTGTACAGAAGGTAGGCCCCGCTCACCACGACCCTGTCGTTTTCCTTTAAGCCGGAAAGAATGGCCACGCTGTCGGCGCTCGCTGCTCCCAGTTTTACCATTTGAGCTTTGAAGGTATCCTTGCCCGACTGCACCCACACATGGCTGCCTTTGCTGTCCCGGAGCACCGCATCGGTTGGCAGGGTAAGGGACTTGCCGTTCGGGTTGCGCAGGATAACGCTTGCCTGCATGCCCGGCAGGTATTGCTGGTTGGGGTTAGGGAGTTCGGCGCGAAGGGTGGCCACCTGGCTACCTGCCTTGAACTCCGGACTGATGAAGGTCACTGTTGCGGAGACGGGCGTTTGACTGAAGCCTTCGACCGCGACTTTCAATGCATCGCCTTCATTTACACGGGCAAGCTCCTGGGGATACACTTCGGCTTCTACCCAGATTTTGTCGAGCCTGCCCAGGCGGTACAGAATCCCTCCCTCAGCCACGTACTGGCCTTCGGCTGCTGCGACTTCGGTCACCACACCGCTAACGGGGGCGACAAACGTGATACGCGGGCTCACCTGCCCGGAACTAGCCAGACGTTGAATTTGCGCCTCTGTCAGTCCGTATAGCAGGAGCTTCTTTTTGGCAGCTTCCAGAAAGGAAGTGAAACGCGGGTTTTCTTGCCCCAGCTCCTGGTTTTGCCGGAGCGCCAGCAGGTATTCGCGTTGCAGCGTCAGCAGCTCTTCCGAGTACAGCTCGTAAAGCGGCTGTCCTTTTTTTATAGGCTGGCCGCTTTCTTTCAGGTATAGCTTCTCGATGCGGCCGGCGGCGCGGCTGCTCACCACATCGGTCTGCGTTTCGTCGAGCACCAGTTTGCCGGTAAGGATCGCGTTGCTCCCCACGGAGCCAAACTTGATGCGTTTGGTTTTGATGTTGCCCAGGGCAATCTGGCTTTGGCTCAGCATCAGTTCCCCGTTTTCCTTACCCGTCTGTGACACCGGCACCAGGTCCATGAAGCAGATAGGGCAGGTACCGGGCTCGTTCTGAACGATCTGCGGGTGCATCGGGCAGGTATAGGTTGCTGATTCGCCATCAGCATGCGTTTTTTCCTCCACCGAACAGGCAGCTACAAGTATAGCTGTCAGCAGGAAGAGTATGTTCAAATATCGTCTCATGGGTCTCTTTAATTATTAACCTTGATAAAGCTTTCACTGTCGACCAGGAACTGGGCGTTGGTGGCGATCACATCGGTTTGCTCCAAGCCAGCCGTGATCTGGATCTCATGGCCTGCGCGAGCGCCGGTGGTCACTGTAACCGGTTCGAAGACACCGTTCATTTTCCGGAAGGCCACCGTTTTGGTGCCGATGTCCAGCACCGCCGCCTGAGGTACCCAGAGAGCAGGGGCCGTGTCGACACGGGCTGTTGCGGTCACCAGTTGCCCTGCCATTGCCAGTTTTGCATTACCGGGCAGGTATACCCGCACTTTGGCAAAGCTTTCCCCCTCGTCGAAGAACGGCTGAAAGAAATCCACCTTGCCATCAAGCTGCTCACCTGGGATTTGTGGGAAAGAGATCTTCACCGGCGTACCTTTTGACAGGGCTTGTAGCTCGCCGGCAGGCACATTAAACTCGGCCCACAGTTGCTCGGCATTCACCACCTGCACCAGCGGCTGCCCTACGCTCACATACATACCTTCGCGCAACTGGATAGCCTGTCCGGCTGGATTAGTTGAAGCCCCGGAAGGAGGTGTTGGGGTTGCAGCGCCGCCTCCGCCCATGGCGTCCATGCCGCCACCGGAGCCGGCTGCAGGAGTAGCTGCGGCCATACCGGTAGAAGCGGCCGGAGAAGCGGTATTGAGATCAATTACGTAACCGTCATAGGGGCTGTAGAGCGTGAAGGTATAGCTCTCTTCGCCGTTGCGGATAAGGCGGTTTATCTGCTCGTCGGTGGCCCCGAGGTACTGCAGTTTTTGCCGGGCGGATGAAATCAACTGCTGATCTTCAGGTGAAGCCTTCACCAGGTAGAGCAGTTCGCGCTGCGCCGTGATCAGGTCCGGGCTGTACACCTCCATCAGCTTCTGCCCCTTGCGGATCGGCTGGAAATTGTATTTGACAAACAGCTTTTCGATGCGGCCGGCCACGCGGGCAGGGACTGTGTAAACGCGCCGCGGATCATAGGTGATGATGCCGTCCAGCTGCACGGTGGTCTGTGTCGCCTTTTGCGCGGGCTTTGTCGTGGTGATACTGGCTACCACCGTGCCAGTCGTCGGTTTCAGCAGAAACGCCAGGTCTTCGGTAATTTCAACGCCTTCGCCATGTACGGTTTTGGGGACTAAATCCATACCGCAGACAGGGCAGGTGCCGGGCTTGTTCTGCACAATCTGCGGGTGCATCGGGCAGGTATACTCCGTTTCGCCCTGTGCATGTGTTTTTTCCTCCACCGAGCAGGCAGCTACCAGCAGCGCTGTCAACAGGAAGAGTATGTTCAAATATCGTCTCATGTTTGATTTTGAGTGAGTGATCGAGTGGCTGTGTGTCAAGGTTTGAATCAAATCCTTTGCCCAGTCACTCGACCGCAATTTATTTCTCTATTTCTTTTTCATAGCTTACCGACATCTGGTAGAGCGACTGCAGCAGCTTGAGAGACTCCATCTGCGCCATGTTGAGGGCTTCCCAGGCATCGATCACCAAGGGCAGCTCCTCACTGTTCTGCTCATAGGCCAGCAGGGTCACATCGTAGTTCTTCTTCAGCGCCGGGAGGATCCTGCTGTTGTAATTTTCAACCTGCTCCCGCATCGTATTCAGCTCCAGGGCCATGGTTCGCGCCATCCCTTGCGCCTCGTTGAGCATGGCTTCCCGCTCACGCTGCATGGCCTGTATTTCCAGGTTCATGGCCTTGGTGTTGGCCTTGTACATCTTCGACGACCAGGGGGCGATCGGGATCGAGACCATGCCCATGGCCGTGTACTGCTGCGGCATCATGTTGTCGCGCGGGTACATGTGGTCGAAGCGCAGGCTGAAATCCGGCAGGCGTTCTTTCTTTTCCATCTCCACGTTCAGTTGCATCGACTGGATGGTTCGGTCGAGCTGGCGGATGTCGCTGCGGGCGCCGCTCAGGTAGCTCGTATCAATGGCGGGGACAGCCGGTGCAGGTACGGCTACGGTGGTATCGATTTTATACTTCTGGTCTTTGGGCAAGTTCATCAGGATGTTGAGCTGCACGTTCTGCTGCTCGATCTGCGAAGCCGTCATTACCTGCATGTTCTTTACCTCGTGCAGCCTGGCTTCGGCTTTGTAAACACCACCCAGCTTGCCCTGGCTGTAGGGGTAGCGGATACGGGCCAGCTTCAGCATGTATTCCATGATCCGCTCGTTGTCTTTGAGAACATCCAGCTGTTTTTCCAGCACCACCCAGTTGTAGTAAGCCGTTTTGGCCTGCGCCCGGAGCTCGTTGAAGGTCACATCCTTCGCCGCCTGCTCGACGCCTGCTCTTGACTTCATGTATTTCTCCTTGGCGCGAAGCTTTACCGGGTTGGGTATGTCCTGCTCTGCCGATATCATCCAGGCGCCTTTATCACGCTCATCCATGATCTCGGCCCCTGGGTAGGGGGCCATGAACACACCACCGCCTACCATGGGCGCCATCCAGCTCTTTGCGCCTTCAGCGTAGGCATCCATCGCTTTTGCCTTATAGTTGTACTGTTGCAGCATCGGATTATTGTTGCTGATGCGCTGCAGTACGCTGTCTAAGTTGATGGTGTGTTGCTGCTGGGCCAGCACCGGGGTGCCAGCCAGCAACACAAACACAAACAACCAATTTATTTTATTAATGCTTAACATCGTATATCTCTAATTTGCCGTGTTTCTTTAACTCATACTCTTTCGTCATTTCAAACACCACCGGGGTTACCAGCAGGATGTGGATAGAAGAGGTAAGAACCCCTCCGATCAGCGGCAGCACGATCGGGAGCATGACGTCAGTGCCCACACCAGTTGCCCAAAGTACCGGTATCAGGCCAAACAGTGATACCGACACGGTCATGATCTTGGGACGAAGGCGCTTTACCGCTCCTTTGAACACGTAGTCCCGGATGTCCTGCTTGGTAATCGTCTCGCTGCTGTTGCCTTTCAGTGCCACCAGCTCATGCATCGCCTCGTTCAGGTACACCACCATCAGCATACCCGTTTCAATGGCCATACCAAACAAGGCGATAAAGCCTACTGCCACTGCTACCGATAAGTTCACACCGTAGAAGTAGACAATGAATACCCCGCCGATCAGGGCAAACGGGATGGTGATCAGGCTGAAAAAGGCTTCTTTCAAGGAGTTGAAAGAGAAGTATAAAATAAAGAAGATGATAAGAACCACCAGCGGAAGTATGATTTGCAGGGTCTGGTTGGCGCGCACCTGGTTTTCCCACTGCCCGCTCCACTCCAGGTAATAGCCGTTGGGCAGACCGGTCACTTCTGTATTTAACTTCTCAATGGCTTCCTTCACAGTGCTGCCCAGGTCGCGGTCGCGCACGTTGAAGAGCACGGCCCCGCGCAGCTGCGCATTCTCGGAATTGATCATAGGAGGCCCTTCGGTGAAACGCACCGTGGCAACCGAAGAAAGCGGAATGGAACCTGCCGAAGCCGTCTGGATGGGGATGCGCTCAATCCGCTCCACGCTGTTGCGGTACTCCTGTGCCAGGCGCACGTTAATGGAGAAGCGCTTGCGCCCTTCAATGGTATTATCTATTGGTGCGCCACCCAAGGCAGACTCCACGATCATGTTCACATCGTCTACGGTCAGGCCATAGCGGCTGAGGGCTTCCCGATTGATGTCTATTTCCAGGTATTTGCCGCCTGTGATCGGCTCTACGAACAGGTCACTTACGCCTTCGACATCACGCAAGGCAGCCCGCACTTTTTCCGAAACCGAAGCGATGGAGTCCAGGTTCTGGCCATACACTTTCACGCCCACGTCGGTACGGATGCCGGTAGCCAGCATGTTGATGCGGTTAATAATGGGCATGGTCCACCCATTCACCACACCCGGGATCTGTAGCTTGCTGTCGAGTTCCCGTATGATATCCTGTTTGGTGATGCCTTCGCGCCATTCCGACCGTGGTTTGAGCATAATGATCGTTTCAATCATGCTGATCGGGGAGTTGTCGGTGGCCGTACTGGCGCGGCCCGCTTTGCCCAACACACTCTCCACTTCAGGCACCGATTTGATGATCTTGTCCTGCACCTGCAGGATGCGCTTGGCCTCAGCGTTGGAAATGTCAGGCAGTGTTACCGGCATGAACAGGATAGAGCCTTCGTCCAGCGGCGGCATAAACTCGGTGCCCAGGCTCATGAGCATGGGGATGGAAACCAACAAGGCCAGGATGTTGACCCCGATGGTGGTTTTACGCCACTTCAGGCACCACTTCAGCACCGGTCCGTACACCCATTCCAACGCCCTGTTGATCGGGTTGGCGCTTTCTTCTTTAAACTTCCCTTTCAGGAAAAAGGAGATGAGCACTGGTGTCAGCGTGATGGCTATGATGGCGTCCACGATGAGGATAAATGTTTTTGTCCAGGCCAGCGGGCCGAACAGCTTGCCTTCCTGGCCGGTGAGCAGGAATACCGGCAGGAAAGAGGTGATGACGATTACGGTACTCCAGAACACGCTGGGCCCCACCTGCTTGGCAGCCTTCTCGATGATCCGGATTCTATCTTCTTTTGATAATTTCATGTTGAGTTTCTTCTTGAAAGACTACAGTTAATCCTCCCATGGTTTGCCCTTGCTCGCGTCAGCCAGATGGCGGTAGGAGTTTTCTACCATCACAATCGCATCGTCCACGATCACACCGATGGAAAGGGCAATGCCGGTAAGCGACATGATATTGGAAGAGATACCGAAGGCGTTGAGCAGTATAAAGCCAATGGCGACTGACAGGGGCAGCTGAATCATGATGACCAGTGCACTGCGCCAGTGGAAGAGGAACAGAAACACAATCACGGAGGCTACCAGCATCTCTTCGATCAGGGTCTTTTTGATAGAGTCCACCGATTCGTTGATCAGGCCGCTGCGGTCGTAAACGATGTTGAACTTCACGCCCTCGGGGAGGCCTTTGGCGACCTCTTCCATCTTCACTTTCACGAGGTCGATCACTTCTTCGGCATTTTCGCCGTAGCGCATCACCACAATGCCGCCCACCGCTTCGCCCTCGCCGTTCACGTCGAAAATGCCCAGGCGGCTTTCCCCCGTCATCTGCACCGAGGCCACATCACGCACCCGCACCGGTATAGAGTTGTTGGTGGCGATGGCAAGGTTCTGGATCTCTTCTGTAGATTGTAAATAGCCTGTGGTTTTGATGATATAGCCGATGTCGGATAGTTCGAACTTACGGCCACCGGCTTCGTTATTATTGGCGCGGATGGCCTGGATAACCTGCGGCACCGAGAGTTTATAGTAGGTAAGTTTATTAGGATCCAGCGTGATCTGGTATTGCCTCTGGAAACCACCAAAGGAGGCCACCTCGCTGACGCCTTTCACATTCTGCAGCGCAAACTTCACATACCAATCCTGTACGGCGCGTTGCTCCCCCAGGTCCATGCCCGGGGCGTCCAGGGTGTACCACAGGATATGGCCCACGCCGGTACCGTCCGGGCCCAGAGTAGGGGTGACGTCTTCCGGCAGCATGTTGCCAACAGAGTTAAGGCGTTCCAGCACGCGGGTCCTTGCCCAGTACACATCTGTTTCGTCTTCAAAGATGACGTAAATAAAGCTCATGCCGAACATGGAGCTGCCCCGTACATACTTTACCTGGGGCAAACCCTGCAGGTTGGTAACAAGCGGGTAGGTGATCTGGTCTTCGATGATCTGTGGGCTACGGCCCATCCATTCGGTAAAAACGATCACCTGGTTTTCAGACAAATCGGGGATGGCATCCACCTTGTTTGTCTGCACGGAATACAAGCCCCATCCGAATAGTACCGCTGAAATGAGCAGGACGATATAGCGGTTACGGAGCGAAAGAGATATTAATTTCGCAATCATGTAAGTAGAAAATAAACCTTAACAGGAATTTGAGCAGCCACCGGGTTGTGGCAAGTAGGAGGTGAGGCCAAAGCACATAGGAAGACCAGTCCGGTCCTTCATGAGAAGACACGGCTGCGCCAGCCAAAGCGTGGCATCACAGGAGCCTGAAAGGTTATAGCAGGAAAGATTGCACCAGCACCGGGATGTCGCGGGCAATCGGGGGGGATTTATACAGCGCGTAGGTAGACGCTTGTTCTGCTTCAGGAGCAAATAGCTGAAGTATAACCACTTTAAAAGCGGCTACAAATTTCAGGTCTAAGGCTTTGGTAAGCAGCTGTGCGTTGGAATCTGAGGCGGCATCAGCTTGCTCCAGGTGGAGCGTGTGGTCATCGCAGCAGGCGGATGCAGAATCGTCTGAGCCAGGCACGTTATGGCAGGATGGCAGTTTTTGTTGCTGCTGTTCCATCGGGCAATCTGCCTTGGCTCCGAAAAAGGAAAGATCCTCTAACTCACCCTCACACAAATGCATGCCCACCGAGATGCCGGTCGAAGAGACAAGCACCACGAAGGTCAGGACAAGTAGGATCAGGTGACGGATCAGCTTCATAGTGTGACTTAAACTTTTGCAAAGATAAAGCATATGTAACAGAGTTTGTTACATAAATAGCGGAATGTTTTATAAATTCTTTGCGAAACAACCCATCAGGCGTATGATGGTGCCAACGGATCACAATTTAAATAAGAACCAGTGTGAGGTTTCAAAAAACAGAAAAATGCTTAGCTTCTCCCTTTTGTTTAATACTGCTTGAAGATTATGTACTCTACTGTGTGTTGTATCTCTATGATACGTTGGTAGATGGAATCCTTCTGGCTTATTGTGGGAAAACTCATTCCGACTGAAACCAAACCTTTAACAACCATCCTGTAAAACTTGCAGCACTCAGCTTAAATTGCATAACAGCCTGGGAAGGACGAAGATACAATTTCCCGGAGTGCAGAATCTTTCTTGGAGGCATACAGTGCGGATGATCAGGCAGAACCTGTTCCGGGCCTTCATCCACAATCTAATAGGCATTTCCATCAGGGCTGGGGTACTCACCCGCTACAAGGCTTCCTGCTAAATCCGATGGTAGTAGGAGTAGCCATGATATTGAGGTCTGCGTCAGTGATGACCAACAGTTTGCAGCTAAAGGCGCAGAAAATATAGAGGTGCAAGATAAATATGTTAAAAATAAGAAGGATTGTGTAACAGACCACCCTCAGGCAGGTGCTGTTTTTGTAGTGATAAAAATAAAGTAAGAAAGCTAGCTATACAAAAGGATGAAGCAGCTACAGTTTAAATCCAATATCAATTGCGGAGGCTGTGTTTCAAAAATAACCCCTGTGCTCAAAGACAACGAGTGGAGCGTGGATAATAAAGTGTTAACCGTGAAAACGGATTCTCTCTGCCAGTCAAATCATTGTTACGGTAGAGGAGGCCGGTTTTAAGGCACAAGCTCTTTAGTGTTGTAGTCCAGAAGTGGACCAAAGAAAAACAATGCCAGCGATCGTAAGTATTAGAGACAACTCTTGTAATGAACATGAGATTGTAAGTAACGCTAACATTCAAGAAGAAGCTACTTATGCAGTAGCTTCTTCTTGAATGTTATAAAGACAACACTACGGTTTAAGTTTTAAAGCTCACCGGTAAAGACTACAACACAAACAGTAAACTACACCATGGTGGCTGCAGGTATATGCCTTATCTTTGTCCCAAGAATGGGCAATGCCAGGCTCAGCCTGGAGATTTATGACAGTTGTGAACGGTTGATTGGAGTCTATTGTCGAGTTCTTTCCCTATAAATTGTGAATAGCTTTTTAACCATATTGTTTAGTATCCTCTACGTCACGGCTTCCAGCGGGGCGGCCTTCCAATTGCAGTTCTGCAAGGGGCAAGTGGTAGATGTCAACGTATGGTCGGAGAAAGAAAGCTGTGCCACAGAGTGCCCTACTGGCAAGCCTGAGAAAGAATGCTGTAAGTATTCCCAGCAGCAGCTGAAGGCCGACAGCCAGCACGACGACTTAGTTACAAGTATTTCAAAGCCTGTTTATCTGGCTGCTATTCTCTCGTATCCAACACAGGATGTTCCCTCTTCCGTATCATCGATAGTAGTAGAGTACCCCAAAAGCAACGGACCACCTCTGGCAGGTAAGGTTGCACTCTACATCAAAAACTGCGTTTTCAGAATTTAGATCATTCCCCTTCTTAAACCAAAGCCTCGATTCTGCAGGCTTAGCCATTACCGATACACTTTGAAAGCTACCATAGCTTAAAAACCTGTGCCCATACTTGCTCTAGTTTGTGCACTAGGACTATCGTTAATGGCCATTAACCGGCTGCTCTTCTCATGCCCATGTGTGCCAGGGTGAAGCAGTAAATCCAACCTTATTTTTTTAACCAATGCGAGTAGAACGTATGACGCTCTTACTCTGCCTCCTGCTGTCCGTTCCGGCGTTTTCCCAGACGCTGACGCTGCAGGATGCAGTCGATAGGGCATTGAATAACTATGGCTCGATAAAAGCCAAAGAAAAATACCAGCAAGCATCAGAGGCAACCGTCCAGGAGCGGAAAAAGGATTACCTGCCCGATGTCAGGCTCTCGGGCCAGCAAAGCTACGGAACAATAAATGGCCAGCATGGTCCCTTATATGGGTTTGGTGGACTAGGCGTTGCTTCCACCGCGCTGCCGCTCCCCGAGCAGGATTGGAACGCCGCCTTCGGCGCGCTATACCTGGCAAACGTCAACTGGGATTTCTTCAGTTTCGGGCGGGTAAAAAGCTCAATCAAAGTAGCGCAGTCTGAAGCGGCTGTAAGCCAGCAGGCGTTGGAACAGGAGCAGTTTGAGCATCAAGTGAAAGTAGCTGCTGCTTACCTCAACCTGCTCACGGCCCAAAGGATAGCCTATACCAAAGCGGAGAACCTCAAGCGGGCGCAGGTATTTAAATCCACTGCGGCTGTATTAGCCAGGAGCGGATTGATCGCAGGCGTCGATTCTTCCCTGGCCAACGCGGAAGTCTCCAATGCCCGGATTGAGCAGCTGAAAGCACGGGATATGGAACTGGAAAAGTCCAAAACCCTGGCTGTGCTGATGGGCGTGCCTTATGCCGAGTTTACGCTGGATTCGACGTTCGTTACTAGCATTCCTGTCGCACTACTCACAGAACCTTCTCCAGTTGAGGAAACGCATCCGGCGCTACAGTTCCAGTTAAGCCGCATCGCCAGGAGCGATGCCGAAGCAAAGCTGTACCGCAAAATGGCCTACCCGACCTTTTCCTTGTTCGGTATTGTGCAGGGCAGAGGCACCGGGTTCCAATCCATTTATCCGCAAGATCAGTCCGCCTTCTCAAGCAACTATTTCGACGGAGTTGGCATTGGTCGTGGCAATTACCTGGCCGGTGTCGGTTTGCACTGGAACCTGACCTCCATCTCCCGCCTCAACTCCAGAATCAAGTCACAGGAGCTGCGGTCCCAGGCCCTGAAGGACGAATATGAGGTGGCTTACCAGGAACTGGAGGCACAGGCCAGGCTGGCTGATGCCAAGATAGCCAATGCCCTGGAAAGTTACCGGGAGGCACCGGTGCAGGTAAAAGCCGCTTCTGACGCTTACCGACAGCACACTGCCCTCTATAAGAATGGCCTGACAACTATTGTAGACGTGACACAATCCCTCTACACGCTTAGCCGGGCAGAGGCAGAAAACGAGATTGCCTATGCCAATGTCTGGCAGTCTCTTTTGCTGAAAGCTGCCGCTACCGGTGATTTTAATCTTTTCATGGACGAAGTTAAAGCTGAATAAGAAATGAATTTAATACGAAGCGCCTTACGTAAACCCATCTCCGTGCTGGTGATGGTGGTGGGCCTGCTTTTCTTCGGGGTACAGGCTACCCGCGATGTGAAAGTGGACCTGCTGCCGGAAATGAAGATGCCTGTGGTTTACATCGCCCATTCCTTTTATGGGTATACGCCCAAACAGATGGAGTCCTACTTCACAAAAATGTACGTGAACATGCTCCTGTTCACCAACGGCATCAAGGACATCCAATCAAAGAACTCGCAGGGCCTGACCCTGATGAAGGTTACCTTTCATGAGAATACGAACATGGCCTCTGCCGTTGCCGAGATAAATGCCCTCTCCAACAGGTCGCAGGTGTTCCTGCCGCCGGGTGCGCCGCCGCCCTTCATCATCCGTTTCGATGCCTCTTCGCAGCCGGTGGGGCAGCTGGTCTTCACCAGTCCGGTCAAGAACAACAACCAGTTGCAGGATGTGGCCAACTTTGCGGCCCGGCCATTTCTAATTTCTATCCCGGGTATCCAAACGGCACCGCCATTCGGAGGAAGCCCGCGCACGATAGAGATCAACATCGACCCGGAGCTGATCCGCGCCCATAACCTGACGCCTGACCAGATTGTGGAGGCGATCAGCAACAACAACATCACGGCTCCTTCAGGCAACGCCACCATCGGCGACATCAACTACCTGACCCCGACTAACAATGTCATCAAGACACTGGAGGAGTTTGGCGAGATCCCGTTGTTTAAGGGCAGCGTGGAGAACCTATACTTGCGGGATGTGGCTACCATCAAGGACGGCGCCGATATCACGACGAGCTACGCCCTTATCAATGGGGAGCGGTCCGTGTACATCAACATCGCCAAATCCGGGGATGCCTCCACCTGGGAGGTGGTGAAGAACCTAAAGCAAAAGCTTCCTGAGATTCAGAGGAACCTGCCCGAGGATGTAAAGATATCCTATGAGTTTGACCAGTCGGTTTATGTGATCAACGCCGTGAAGAGCCTGATAACGGAAGGGGTGCTGGGAGCCGTACTCACGGGCCTGATGGTGCTGCTGTTCCTGGGAGACCGTCGGGCAGCCCTTATCGTAGTCCTGACCATTCCGATTTCCATTATCTCAGGGGTGCTGTTTCTGAAGCTCTTCGGGCAGACCATCAACATCATGTCGTTGAGCGGATTGGCGCTGGCTGTTGGTATTCTGGTGGACGAGAGTACGGTAACGATTGAAAACATTCACCGGCACCTGGCCATGCGCAAAACCAAGGCCCAGGCCATCTGGGAAGCCTGTAAGGAGATCGCTTTCCCGAAGCTGATGATTCTATTGGTTATATTGGCTGTGTTCGCGCCTGCGTTCATGATGGCCGGTATACCGGGTGCGCTGTTTAAGCCTTTGGCCCTGGCAATTGGTTTCTCCATGATCATCTCGTTCCTGCTCTCCCAGACCTTTGTGCCTGTCATGGCTAACTGGCTGATGAAAGGACATAACCATGATGCAGAAGCTAAAAAAGAAGGCAGGTTTGAGAGGTTCCGCGATGGCTTTACGAACTTCCTGAACCGAATCCTGCCGCACCGCAAACCTATCGTCGCAGCTTACCTGGTAATTGCCTCCGGCTTGGTCGTGCTGTTTTTCGCCAATATAGGGAGCGATGTACTGCCAGCCGTTAATTCGAGCCAGTTCCAGATCCGGCTTCGCGCTCCGGATGGCACGCGCATTGACCGGACAGAAGACAGGGTAAAAACAGTGTTAAGTGAGATTGAGGGAATCGTAGGAAAAGAGAAGGTTGCCATATCGTCCGTGTTCATCGGGCAGCACCCCTCTACCTTTGCCGTGAGCCCGATTTACCTCTATAACTCCGGCCCGCACGAAGCCCTGATGCAAGTGGCGTTGAATGACTTTAATGGCAACATAGCAGATGTGAAGGATCAGATACGCGGCCGTATCAAGGAGGTGATGCCGGATGTAAGACTCTCCTTTGAACCCATTGAGCTGATTGACAAAGTGCTGAGCCAGGGATCGCCCACACCGATAGAGGTTCGCTTTTCGGGGATGAATAAGATGCAGAACGCCATGTATGCGAAGAAGCTGCTCGCTAAGCTCAACGAAATCGATTACCTGCGTGACCAGCAAATCGCACAGTCTCAAAAGTACCCGACGCTCAATATTGAGATTGACCGCCAGCGGGCAGCGCAGCTTGGCGTGGATGTGCGTGATATTTCCAGGTCGCTCATCGCCTCAACGGCATCGTCGCGGTATACCAGCAAAAACATGTGGATCGATAACGGCATGATGGGTATCGCCTATGACGTGCAGGTACAGACGCCGCTCAACAAGATGAACAGCAAGGAGGACCTGGAGAACATTCCGGTGCTGAAAAATTCCTCGCGACCTGTTCTGAGTGATGTGGCTACCATTACGCCTGACACAACCTATGGCGAAAGCGCCAACCTGGGCACGATGGGTTTTATTACGGTGACGGCCAACCTGCACAAAATGGACCTGGGCACGGCTACCAAAGACGTGCAGGCGGCCATCGCAGCGCTGGGAGAACTGCCGAGGGGTCTGACGGTAAGCCTGATCGGGACATCCAACGTCCTGACGGAAACGACCAACAGCCTGCAGAACGGCTTGCTCGTCGCGATTGTGGTCGTGTTCCTGCTACTGGCGGCCAACTTCCAGTCCCTCAAAGTGCCTTTGGTTATCCTGACGAGTGTGCCTACCGTGCTATTCGGGGCGCTGGGGCTTCTGCTGCTGACAGGCTCTACGCTTAACCTGCAGTCCTACATGGGGATCATCATGTCCATTGGGGTTTCCCTGGCGAATGCCCTGCTGCTGGTGAGTAATGCGGAAGAGCTTCGCAAGTCTAACGGCGGAGATGCCCTGGCAGCAGCGAAAGAAGCCGCTTTCCTACGCTTAAGGCCCATCATCATGACCAGCCTGGCCATGGTGGCCGGTATGCTGCCGATAGCCATCGGGTATGGAGAAGGCGGTGACCTGATAGCTCCACTGGGCAGAGCAGTTATCGGAGGGCTTGTCGCTTCCACTTTTGCGGTGCTGATTTTCCTTCCATTGGTTTTTGCCTGGGTACAGGGGAACTCTTCAACAGATTCCGTGTCGCTGGATCCGGAGGATGAAGAGAGCAAGCAGTATGTGCTTCAAACGGTTTAGTTTCTAACTCACAGATTTTAAGAAAATGAAAAATATTCGGTTTATTTCATCCCTTGCGTTCTACAGCACTTCCTTGGTGCTGTTGATCAGCAGCTGTACGCCCACAGAGGTAGCAGAGAAAAAGTCAGAGGAGCCCATGATGGCTCCCAAGATGGAAACCTTCGCGGTGACAAAAGATAAATTGACAACTACCCTGTCGGTGCCGGGAGAACTTGTTGCCAACCAGGAGGTAGATATCTATGCGAAGGTGAACAGTTTTGTAAAAGTTTTGAAGGTAGACATAGGCTCTGAAGTGAAAGCGGGAGAAGTACTGATGATACTGGAAGCACCCGAGATCAGCTCCCAGCTAGCCGCTGCCAGATCCAAAATAAAATCTTTAGAGGCCAACTATATTGCCACCAGGGCAAGCTATGACCGGATAGTGGAGGCAAGTAAAACAGAAGGCGCCGTTGCCCAGGACGCACTCGACCAGATCACGGCCCGGAAAAATTCGGACCTGGCACAGCTGGAAGCTGCCAAAGCTTCGCTGGAGGAGGTGAAGGTGATGGCGGGATATTTGGAACTGCGTGCGCCGTTCAGTGGCGTCATCACTGCCCGCCATGTGGATGTGGGCGCTTATGTGGGGCCATCCGGCAAGGGGTCAGCACTGCCCTTGGTTACGCTGCAGGAGCAAAAAAAACTACGCCTGATCGTATCAGTTCCCGAAGCCCATCTGCCATACCTAAATACTACAAATCCGGTAAGCTTTACTGTTAGGTCGCAACCACAAGCCTCCTATAGCGGCGTAATCAAACGGCAGGCGGGAGCCCTAGATGCCAAGCTGCGCTCAGAGCGTATAGAGTTGGATATCCCAAACCCTGACAGAACGCTGTTGCCGAGAATGGTAGCCGATGTAAAGATTCTACTTTCACTCAAGGATAGCACATTTGTTGTTCCTGAAATGGCACTCGTTGACTCTGATGAAGGCATTTACGTGCTGAAGGTGGTGTCAAACAAAGTGACAAGATTGCCTGTGCGAAGAGGCCGGAAATTCGATGGGAAAGTTGAAGTATTCGGCGAATTGAAAACTGGAGACAGTCTGATCAGCAAAGCAACCCCGCAAATAGAGGAAGGTGCTGTTGTGATGAATTGAGAAGTCAAGGTATAGCGTCTGACTATCTTGTTTTTGCTGTGCCCTGGCGCTTCAAAAAATTGGTTAATGTTTAGTTTGTGTTGATATGGGGCTCCTTTTGGGAGCCCTATATTTTTGATCCTCGAGTACGGACAATTTCTTAAAGCTCTTGTGTAACCTATTAAGGTACTCAATCAAGCCAGAGGATGGTAATGGTAGTTGTTACTGATTCCGGGTTTGCATGACACTGGTTTTATCCTATCCTCGTTTTCTCATTCAAAGAAGATTATCAGGCTATAGTGTCAAGTGGGCAATGCCTGTGATTTTTTCCTTTGTCAGGTGTTACCATCTCTCGGATGGTAGAATTTGTGGTCGAAGAGCACAGAAGTCCAGTCAATTGGACTTTTTGTGCCGTAAGGTAGGTAGAACGTGTTCGTATCTTTGTAGAGCGATATAATTAATGAAACAGCGATCATGGGTCAGCGAAATTCCCTCCTGTATAGCATTTTAACTGTGAAATGCCCCAGGTGCCGGGAAGACAGTGTGTTTCCGAAGGGAACCTTGTACACTACTAAGTTTGCAGAGATGCACAAAACATGCCCTTGTTGCGGACAGGTTTTTGAACCGGAAGTAGGCTATTACTACGGGACGATGTATGTAAGCTTTGCCTTCAACGTAGCAATATTTTTAGTATCCTTGTTTTTGCTCTATCAGTTTGTAGAAGAGGTGACCATGGCGATGATGATCGGGATTGTGCTGGTGACGGTGGTGGCATTACTGCCAGTTATTTTCCGTCTGTCCCGGGTGGTGTGGATCAATATATTTATCAGGTATGAGGGCCCTTGCAGCGAGATCTCTAGGAAGACATACTCATAGGATTTGCTTATTCAAATATTCACGATTTTAAACTATAATGGACCTTGTTCATAGTGAGTGAACAAGGTCCATAACAGGGGGTGTAGTCTCTTCCCACGGTAACACCCAACACGAATTACATGATCAAGTTATGCATGGAAACTCTGTCCACCTAACCCTCTGTGATATACTTACTACGCGTCTTTCTTATGTCTACATCCATACCGGTATATGATATTTGCTCACTCTCTTCGAATAAACCAGAGCAGCATGATATTTTGGTAAGCAGGCTAAGCCATTACCTTGTAACCCATCCAAATTTAAAATTTCCTCATCGCCATTCCTTCTATCACCTGGTGCTCTTTACCAAGGGAGAGGGAACCTACGAGATAGACTTTGTAAAATGCACAGTTTCGCCCTCGCAAATGTATTTTATGGTGCCGGGGCAGGTGCATTCCTGGGACCTTACGGGAGATACTGATGGCTATATCATAAACTTCTCCAGTAGTTTTTTCCACTCTTTTTTACTCTCGCCGGAGTACCTCAAACAGTTTTCTTTCCTATCAGGTATAGTGGATGGGTCCATTATTACTCTGCCTGAAAATCTCCGGCAGGAAATCACCGCTGTGTTTGAGTCAATTATAGAGGAAGCACAGCTAAAGCACCGTGTCAACAGGGACATGATACGGGTTCTGCTGCTGCAGATTTTCCTTACTATAAACAAGCATCTGGGCAGTAGGCCAGAACAGAAGGTGACCGGCTCCAAAGTAATCCTTATTCGGAATTTTCAGAACCTGGTGGAGCAACATTTTCACCGCCTCAGGCTTCCCAGAGACTATGCGACTTTGCTTTACATTACTCCTAACCACTTGAACGCCTTAAGTAAAGACATTCTGGGTAAACCCGCAGGTGAAGTGATAAGGGAGAGGGTGCTGCTGGAGGCAAAGCGGCGGCTGATCGATTTTGATCTTACCATCTCTGAGGTAGCCTTCCAACTCGGGTTTAATGACAATTCATACTTTACGAAGTTCTTTAAAAAGTATGGAGGGATTACGCCTGAGGAGTTCAGGGAAAAGCACAGCTAAACAGCACTTGAGCGAGATTTATTACTTGTGGTCTTTTACTAAAAAGTTTCCCTCAGCAACTTTAAAGGCTTTATGTAGACCAGGTAACCAGCATTTTTTGTAAGGAAGACTGACAATCCTGTGAAATCACACAGGACGTACCCATTTTTTCATTTGATTTGGTCGGCAATGGTAATATAGCCTGCGTACTGGGCGTCAACGGCTGTCAGCACGATCGTTTCCACGATACCCTCCAGGCTTTGGTCATAGGCGATGTTGAACTTCCGGAGCAGCTTGCTGTTGCCTGCCTGCCAAAACCGTCTCACCTTTCATTTTGGGGCCAAAAGCCTAAATACTAACTCTTTTGTAATTACTGTTTAAAACAGATAATTTGTGCTGACTTCAAAAAGGACAGTGTAGAATAATCCTTTGTTTGTGTACCCCCCTCTAAGCCTGTTAACTTGCTCAGGTGAGTAAACAAGGCAATGATAGTCGAAATCTGGTCTTGCAGCCCTGCCAGTAGAGCCTGTTATTGTACAATTGAAAAGTTGTGAAGAAAGTCAGTTAATAGATGCCGCCAAGTATCAAATCGTGTTACAGTGCCGTCAGGGCGAGCCGGGTTTGCTTTGATGGGCACATGAGCGAACCGGTTATGAAAATGTGCCCCAGGCTGTGTTTGGACACTATTGTCATGGCCAAAGCCTGCACGTGTACCGTAATTACGAGGCGGTGGCTGCTTTAGATGTATACCAATAATAGGGATACACAGTAGATGCTGAAGGTTTGGCACATGCTTGCAGGTTGTTTGCATTGACAAGTATGGATAGCTGAGTCTCTATATTAAGACGCGCTGCTTCTGTATGCGATACGTACTTCAATTTAAGAATATGCAGAGATTGCTCACCAAGTGGGGTAATAATGGTAATGGCGTAGTGAAGATTTGATCCTCAGAATAAAGAACGTAATGATACCTAAAGATTTGACCAGAGATATTAAGAACAGATTGAAGGGCTTGAGTGGCCACATTGATGGAATTGTTAGGATGATGGATGAGGATAGATCACCCAAAGACATACTCCTGCAGATGAAGTCGGTGGAGAGTGGACTACAGAAGGCGCACCATTTGTTGCTGGATGAGGTATACCGGAAGACATTGGCGATCCAAATCGTGAATGCACGGAATTCCTGCCCGGGCGATTGCGGCAATGAAGAGAAGATTGAGGCACTCCGGAAGGAGTTCCCGGGGCTTGAACTGGAGGAGCTGGTAAGTAAGATAGAGGAAATAGAAAAGCTCACCCAATGGCTCCAGGAATACCTCAAGGCAGGCAACAAAGGTTAACTAATTGGGCGCAGGGAAGGTGGCTTTTGTTCTTTATTCTTGTTGCCTAAACCTAAATCTGCTCTGTGAAAACCTCCGCGCATTATTGAAGGTGAAATTTAGTCAGAGCATGCAAAGCTCCATACGCTTGCTTTGCGCCCTCGCCGATGGCCTGATCACGCTGTTCATCTATAATGCTGACAACCTGCAACTATGCCAGCAGGACCTGCGAGAAGATTGAGCTGGCGGAGGATGCTTCTTGCCCTTTCGATAAGTGCCTAACTACAATAGTCCCGGTATAGCTCCTCTATACTTGAGCTGGTGGGGCTACAGCCATCTATATGCCTGTTTTTCCCAGAGTTCAAAACTGGCCTTGCCCCGTTTCTGTAGGTAAGTCTGTTTCCCCTGGTTGCTTTCCTATAAATTTCTCTCTTCCAGAACAGGTAAAGAAAGTGAAGCCCGTCTGCGTACTCTAGTTGCTTCTACAAAGTAGGTTTGGTTTCTCCTTTCTTTTTATTCTTCTTCCTTCCCAAGAAAATTTTAAAATTCTTTTTGTCTACCCCCCTCTCCACGGTTGTACCTTTCCTACACTAGAGAAAGCAAGAATTATATTTTATCGATTTAACCATGAGGGCGACTATAAGAAATGGAGGGTTCCTCTTCCTGATATGTTGGAGCATCCTGTTTCTGAAAACTGAGGCAAACGCGCAATCACATGAAAAGAAAAAAACAGACAAAATGGAGAAGACAGAGGAAAATATGACAAGCCTTCACCTGAGAGTGGAGGGAATGAGCTGCCAGGCAGGATGCGCCGATGGCATTGACAGGATGCTAAAGCAGCAGGAGGGAATCGTGAAAAGTAAGACCACCTTCAATGTGAGCACTTCTGACATCGTGTTTGATAAAAGGAAAATCTCAGCAGAACAGATCGTCCGTCTCATTGAGGCAAGGGGCTTCAGCACGAAGAAAGACTAAGCGTAGAGCCCATCATGGGAACAGGGAACCTGGCAAACAAAATGCTTCACACAGTGCTGCAATGACCTGCCTTCTTTAAGGCAAAGGATCTTAATGGACATTACTTTAGACGTTTAAATCAAAGAATATGGCAACGGAAACAGTTCAGATGAAAGTCTCCGGACTTATGTGCTCGTTCTGCACCATGAGTGTAGAGACAGCCTTGAAGCGTTATCCAGGCATAAAGAGCGTGATGGTGAACCTAGTGCATGGCATCGTGCTGGTGGAAGCCGATACAGCACAAATGAACCGAGAGCAGCTGGCAGAAGCCGTGGAGAAACTTGGTTATAGTGTTTCTGCCACAGAGGTACAGCAGTATAAGGCCGACGAGGACCTGTTTCAGGTGATCAAACAACGGGGAAGCATCGGAATGGCGCTTTCCATCGTGGATCTGCTGGTAGACCCGATCAATTTATTTAATCTGCCTGCCCAATACAGGGCCTGGTTCAGTTTTGGAGTAGCAGTTGTTGTGCTACTGTGGGTAGGTTATCCTATCCTGCGCAAGACACTCATGGCTATCAGCCAGCGGGTAATCAATGCCAATGTGCTACTGAGCGCCGGGGCATGGGGTTCCTTTATCATCGGTACGCTATCCCTGTTTAGTCCCAACTGGCCTAACTTCCTGCCAGTGGCAGCATGGCTCATGTCCCTGCATTTGTTCTTTGCCTACTTTAAGCTGAACACCCGCAAAAAAGCATCCGAGGCAGTCCGAAAGCTGTTGTCGCTGCAGCCTCCAAAGGCAAGGGTGCTGCGCGGAAACCAGTTTGTGGAAGTACTCACCAAAGATGTCACCGTTGATGAAGTGGTAGAAGTGCGTCCCGGCGAGCGAATACCTTTGGACGGAGAAATAGTCTCAGGTACTGCCAGCGTAGATGAGTCCAGCTTCACCGGGGAGTCTGTTCCTGTAACTAAAGAAAAAGGAAGCACGGTAATCGGGGGTACGCTGAATCTAGACGGTGCCCTACAGATAAGGGTGGTTAAAACTGGGGAAGATAGCTTCCTGAGTCAGATTGTCAGGCTGATGAGCACGATAGCGGAGCGCAAACCTCCTATCGAGCTGCTTGCGGATCGCCTGATGAACTATTACGGCCCTGTTGTTTTCATTGTGGCTGGCCTTGCTTTCGCGGCATGGGCTGTTTTTACAGGCGACTTCACGCAGGCAACGCTGGCGCTGATCACGACCATTATCATGGGCTACCCTTGTGCCTTAGGTGTTACAACACCAATGCTTGCCGCCATCGCAGGTGGCAAGGGTATCTCTATAGGCCTGCTGGTAAAAGCTAGTGAGGTGTTCCATGGACTCTCCATTGTAGATACGGTCGTCTTTGACAAAACAGGCACATTAACCTATGGCAAGCCCACTGTGACCGATGTGGAGACATTCGGTATTGAGCGAGGGGAGGTACTTTCTTTACTGGCAGCTGTAGAAAGCAAATCTGAGCACCCCATAGGGCAGGCCATTACTTTCTTCGCCCAGCGGGAAGGAGCTGCACTGCGGGACGTAGAAAACTTCAGATCTATAGCCGGTAAAGGAGTCAAAGCGACTTACCAGGGAGATGAAGTGCTGGCAGGGAAGCCCTCGTTTCTCCAGGAGAGTGGAGCAAAACTTACGGACCTCGCCATGGGCCGTATCGTCAGCCTGAGTGCCGAAGGTAAAACTGTGATAGGTATCACCCTTGGGGGGAGCGTAGCCGGCATTGTGGCGCTTCAGGACACGCCGCGGCAAGGGGCTGCTCAGGCAGTTGCCAAGCTAAACCAGAAAGGCATCCACACGGTCATGCTTACAGGAGATGGGCTCCCTGTGGCTCATGCTATAGCCCAGGGAATAGGAATACAGGAGGTGAAAGCAGAGCTGCTGCCGACCGATAAAGTAACCGCTATTGAGAACCTCCAGCAGAGAGGCAAAAAGGTAGCGATGGTGGGGGATGGCATCAACGATGCCCCTGCCTTGGCGCAGGCTGACGTAGGCATTGCCATTGCGGCTGGAACAGACGTGGCCATTGAATCTGCCGGGGTTATTTTGATCGGAGATAAGCTGATGGACGTGGTAAATGCTTTGATTTTAGGTAAGGCCAGTTACCGCACCATGACAGGGAACGTGGTGGTGGCCGTGCTCTTTAATGTGGCGGGCATGCTATTGGCAGCCCTTGGGTTCATCACACCACTCCTGGCCATCACGGTGATGATTGTCAGTATTTTCGCAATCCTGCTCAACACGCTTCGCATTCGCAGCATAAAGCTGGAGAGGACAGAAGAGATAACGACAGGCTCATTGGCAGAAGTTGAATTTAAAGTACCAGACATGGTCTGTGAAGGATGCGCCGGTGCCATCACGGCTACCCTGAAAGGGGTGCCTGGCGTACAGGAGGTAAAGCCGAAGGTCGCCCGGAAGCAGGTGCATGTCAGCTATGAGCCAGCAAAGGTGCAGCAGCAGCAACTCAAAGAAGCGATAGGCAATTCGGGGTTCACTGCCATAGAAGTTTAACAAATGAAGCAAATATGGAATGGCAGCCGCAGCATTGAGAAAAGCAGACGAGAGTACTTGTTGTGGGTGCTCTCAGCCGCTACCTTCATTATTTTTTTTCAGGCTTATATGGTTGCCCAGCTGATTCCTAAATTAGCGCTTCTCTTTAACGCTCCCCAGCAGCGAATAGGGTTGATAGTGCCCGCTTACCTGATTCCCTATGGTATTGCTACCCTTTTCTATGGTCTGTTATCCGACCGCATCGGTCCAATGCGGATTATTTTCCTTTCCCTGTTGGCCTTTGCTGTGCTAACCGGCCTGACAGCGGGCGCAAGCTCCGTCTCCGGACTAATCGTGTGGCGTTTATTGACCGGGCTGGTGGCTAGCGGGGTAATACCCATCGCCCTGGCTTTGACAGGACAGCTCTTTAGCTATGAAGAAAGAGGCCGGCCCTGGGGCTGGCTGTTCGGTGCCATGGCCGGAGGCAGTGCCTTTGGCTCAATCTTAGGTGTAACGTTGGAGCCAATTATGGGCTGGAAGGTCTTGTTTTTAGTAATAACCACCGTTGGATTTGTTTTATCGGGTCCTCTCTGGCTCGCATTTCAGCGAACCACTTTACCGGGAAAGGGCGGCTCTATTTCATTACCAATGGTATTAAGGGGTTACTATGGCCTTCTTTCGCAAGTCTGGGGACTTCGCACCTATGGCTTCCTATTTGGGAATGCGCTTTTTCAGGCAGCCCTGACTATCGCCTCTCTCAATCTCTTTAAATACGAGAAGAGAGTCTTAAAAATTGAGTTAGTAATAGAAGTTTAAAAAATATTCGGAGTAATTATCATGGAAACAACCCTCTATTTGTTGGTCGCAAAGATTATGAAAAAATCATTGATCCTATTTTCTGGAGCATTCATCTGCTTGGCTACGCAATCGTGTGGACAAGAGGCTGTCGATCATACTGCTCAAAAAGCAGTTAATAATTTATCTGTGAAGACAGTAACGATGCCAGTGGAGGGAATGTCCTGTGGCTCCTGTGTGTCAACCGTGAAAAAAACGGTGAGAGCACTCGACGGTGTACAAGGAGTAGAGGTAAGCCTCGAGAAGCGGGAGGCCACCATTACCTACAGTGATGATAAGATCACTCCGCAGCAGATTGGTAAAGCCATTTCGGACAAAGGGTATAAAACAGGAGAAGCAGTAGAAGTAAAGACACCACAATGACGCTCGAAGGTTTTTTTCAAAGTTTTGGCTCTAGCCTGTCAGAAGGTTCTATTCTGGCCATGGGAGTAGCTCTAATAGCGGGGATAGTAGCTAGCGCAGTCTGTCCCTGCACCCTTCCCGTTGGGTTAGGAATGGCTGGTTTGGTCAGCAGTAATTCACAAAATCAAGAAGGGCGTAGCGGACTGTGGATTGCGACTGCCTTTTTTGCTGGCATCGTCATTAATTTGACTTTATTGGGAGCATTAGCCGGTAGACTAGGCGCTATTCTTACAGAATCTTTTGGTCGTTACTGGGCGCTGGGGATGGCTGTCGTTTCTTTGATAGCTGCCATTTTGGCTTTTTATGGGCCGAGGCTACAGGTAACCCAATTAGCAGCCCTTCGGAAACCTGGTATCAGCGGCTCCTTTGTATACGGGTTTATATTTAGCCTGGGCACATCCGCTGCTCCTCTGTTGCTGTTGCTGTCCGTCGCTGCAGCCCAAGCTAGTCCTCTTTATGGGTTGCTGCTGGCTTTAGCCTTTGGGCTGGGCAGAGGGCTCCCTTTTTTAGTGGTTGGGGTTTTTGCTGGAGCCGTTTCCCGCCTGGCCCGGTTGACCTGGCTCCGGCGTAGCATTCAAGTTGTCAGCGGTTGCGCACTTCTTATTGTTAGTATATACTACACCAGGGTTTTTATAGACCTGCTGCCATAAAGCCAACTGATGATTTCAGGAGTGCAGGTCATCAGTTTGGTTTATCTTGTGCACCACCCGCGCACACTTCTGAGATACATTTTACAAGACGGAAAGTATTTCAAAAGCCATACTATAAAACTGCTAAAATATGAATCGTAAAATAGAGATTTTCACCGCCGGTTGGCCTTTGTGCGACCCAGTAGTAAAGATGGTTCAGGGGCTGACCTGTGACAGCTGCGAAGTCACCCTTTATGATATGATAAAGCTTTGTGATGATAATACCTGCTTAAACAAAGCCTAAGCATATGGAGTGGTACGCATTCCGGCAGTAGTTGTAAATGGGAAACTATTAAACCGTTGTGAAAGTGGTATTACCAGAGAAAATCTAATGGAAGCTGGTATAGGACAGGGACAGAAGGCGTAAAGTGTGAATCTTTAGGTGCCATAAACTCTGCCATCCTTGGGCAGGAGTTTTTATTAGGCTAGAGTGCCTTCTCCTTTTCTTGATGTATCTGAGGAGATCTTAAAATTAACATGCTTGCAGCCTGCTAAAAGCGACCACATGTACATAAGACGGCTGTCAGCTTCATCCGGGTTTACAATCCTCATATTTCTGTCAGTATTGGACGGGTAAGGAAGTAGGCAAGTCTTATTTAAATGCTTTTGTTCGATTCATCTGCCTTTCTTTATTACCTAAAAAGAAGACATAATTAAAGCATAGCATAAACTATTTGTATCTTCTTTATGTTAATCGTAATATTGCAATCAAACGATTAGAAATTATGGGATTGACGAAAACTGAAAACTACACGGAGGCGCAGAACAAGACTGCCCTCCTGCTCAAGGCGTTGGGGCATCCAGCGAGAGTCGCCATCATCGAACACCTGCTCAAAGCCAAAGCCTGCGTGTGCGGTGACATCGTGAGCGAACTACCCCTGGCGCAGGCAACGGTCTCGCAGCACCTGAAAGAGCTGAGGAACGCTGGCATCATCAAAGGCACGGTGGAGGGCAACGCTATCTGCTACTGCCTGGACGAAAACGCTTTCGCATACCTGAACGGCTACTTCGCTGCCCTGCTGGATGGCGTCAGAAGTCAGAACACTGCCTGTTGTTGAACGAGAGTAATAGTTAAGCTTACAATAGCATGAAACTGTCAGAAGTAAAGCACATCCTGCAAACAGCCGAAGCGGTGGACTTCGAGTTGGAAAACGGCACGAAAGTCCCAGCGCATTTCCACGTAACCGAGGTGGGCATGGTGACCACGCATTTCATTGATTGCGGTGGAACGGTGCGCACCGAGAAGGTGGCGAACTTCCAGCTATGGGATGCCAACGACTTTGACCACCGATTGAAGCCACAGAAACTGCTCAACATCATCGCCCTCTCGGAGAAAGCCTTGGGCATGGAGGACCTGGACATCGAAGTGGAATACCAAGGGGAAACTATTGGCAAGTACGACCTTGGCTATAACGGGAATAACTTCGTGCTGCTTTCCAAGACGACCAACTGTCTTGCCCCAGACAAGTGCGGCATCCCGAAAGAGAAACTCAGAATCAACCTCAGAGAGATGCAGTCTGGCAACGCCTGCACCCCAGGAGGTGGCTGCTGCTAAGTAGTCACCACGCCCTTATACCATCTACCCAAACCACTATAGACAATGAGTAAGATAGCACTCTTCAGTGACATCCACGCCAACCTGCCTGCCTTGGAGGCGTTCTTTGCAGATGTAGACAGCAGGAAGCCCGACTTCATCTACTGCCTCGGGGATTTGGTGGGCTACAACATCTGGGCAAACGAGGTGGTGGACGAAATCCGCAGGCGCAATATCCCGACCATTGCAGGCAACTACGACTTCGGCATCGGCAGGATGAGCAACGACTGCGGCTGCGCCTACAAAACGGACGAGGAAAAAACCAATGGCTCCGTTTCCATCTCCTTTACAAACGACATCATCAAGCCCGAGCAACGCCAGTACCTGCGGACGCTTCCTGCACATCTGAAAGTGGAGTACCAGTTGAACAACGACAAACTGAACCTATTGCTGGTGCATGGCAGCCCCAGGAAGATAAACGAGTACCTCTTCGAAGACCGAGACGAAAAGAGCCTGCTGCGCATCATGAAGGACGCTGATGCCGACATCCTGTGCTTCGGGCATACCCATAAGCCGTATCATCGCATACTGAACTCAGATGAGGATGGCAACAACCATTACCGACACGCCATCAACATCGGCTCTGTGGGCAAGCCCAAGGATGGCGACAACCGTGGGGGCTACGTGATGCTCACCATTGACGAAAACTCTTCCCTGCTGGATAAGGACAGTATCGAGGTGGAGTTCATCCGCTTCAAATATGACTACGAGAAGGCAGCCCGGGCTATTGAGGACTGCATCCTGCCCAATGCCTATGCTGAGAACCTGAGAAAAGGCTGCTAAAAGTAAAAGTTATGAGTGCTAACAACTGTACACCTGCCCACAATCGAAAGAAACTGAGTTTTCTTGACCGCTACCTGACCCTGTGGATATTCCTTGCCATGTTTCTGGGTGTGGGCATCGGCTACTTCCTGCCCGAGTCCTCCGGGTTCATTAATTCCTTTTCAAGCGGGACGACCAATGTGCCGCTGGCCATCGGCCTTATCCTGATGATGTACCCCCCGCTGGCGAAGGTGCGCTACGAGAAGATGGGGGAGGTGTTCCGTAACGTGAGGATTCTGAGCATCTCGCTGCTGCTCAACTGGGTCATCGGGCCGCTGCTGATGTTCTTTCTGGCGATACTCTTCTTTCATGACCAACCCGAGTACATGATAGGGCTGATACTGATAGGCATTGCCCGCTGTATTGCGATGGTGATGGTCTGGAACGAGCTGGCGGAGGGCAATAGGGAGTATGCCGCAGGGCTGGTGGCGCTTAACAGCGTCTTCCAGATTTTCTTCTACAGCGTGTATGCCTACCTGTTCATCTCGGTGCTGCCGCCTTATTTTGGCGTGGCCAGTTCCGAGATTAACATCACCATCGGCCAGATAGCCGAGAGCGTGCTGCTATACCTGGGCATCCCGTTCTTTGCTGGTGTAGTGAGCCGCTACGGGCTGATAAGGTGGAAAGGACTGGACTGGTTCAACAACAGGTATATCCCTTTCATCTCGCCCATCACGCTCATTGCGCTGCTGTTCACCATCGTGCTGATGTTTAGCCTGAAAGGGGAGCTAATCGTGCAAATACCGTTTGACGTGGTGAAAATCGCTATTCCGCTGGTGCTCTACTTCACCATCATGTTCGTGGTCAGCTTCATCCTCGGCAAGGTGCTGGGCGCTGACTACTCCAAGAACACGGCCATCTCCTTCACCGCCACGGGCAATAACTTTGAATTAGCCATCGCTGTTGCCATCGGTGTGTTCGGCATCAATTCAGGTCAGGCGTTTGCTGGCGTGATTGGACCGCTGGTGGAAGTGCCTGCGCTGATACTGCTGGTGAACGTTGCCTTCTGGTTCAAACGGAGATGGTACAGCAAGGAGAAGGAACCTGTCACTTCATAGATACTGCATGAAATCGTTTATACAGGGGCTGTTCAGGTGTTTGAGCAGCCCCTGTTGTTTTGTTGAGGTATTTTCTCTCACATCTGAATCACGCCTCGAAATACAATTACTCTAAATTCAAATATGGGCATCATTCGCGTATAGGTTGAAGCGTCATGATAGTTGAGACTTTCACGGTGCACAGATACAGCTTCTGAATTTCAGTTTTAACGTTTTACGCCTTCTCTGTGTTGACATCCTAATAATGGAGGCATAAGGTTATGGAGTGAACAAACCTCAAAAGCTGATTCCATCAATCAGTGAAGTAGACAAATAAGGAGGGTTAGCCTCATAGGCATGCACTTGGTAGTCAAGACCAGAAGTGTCTAACGGTTGCTACGCAAGACGTTGTTAAATTAGTGGAATATAACTAGTATGCGATCGGTAAGAGTATTCAACATGCGCCTTATGAGAAAAGGTGCCTACCATTTACTACCGCTGTCAATGTTTTAATCCTTCAGATATGATATAAAAAGTAGCTTACCAAGTATACAGGAGGCATAGGTAGTACTTACCTAGAGTTAAGTCCGAATTTTTATAGCGATGATTTGGAAGATAAAGTGTATCATGAGAAGCCACCTAAGAATGGACTTTGCACTGACAGCCTTTCATGTAATTCGCTTAGAAGGATAAGCTATACCTAGGCAGGTGTTATCACTGCAATCATATTAAAGCCTCATAATGTAGACCGCGCTACTTCCAGCTTATTGCCTAACCCCAAGTTAGGCATGAACGTTGATATATACTGAGAGAAGTGTTAAACTACACTTTAAACTTGTATCTTTAAGTTATGAAAAGCAGATTAAAAGCAGATAAAAGAAGTGCAGCCGGGAAGGAAACAGCCTACGTTACGAAACGTGTTTTGGTGCGGGCTGCCAGTCCTGCAGTGAAGAAAGCGTCCAGAAAGGCTATGGAAGTTGCAGGCTACGTGGTGAAAGCAGAAAACGGGTGGGTAGTGCGCGTAGACCAGGATGGTACTAAAAAAAGAATCAGCAAGATCAGAAATATAACACGCCCTAAACAAATTGTCCTCGACTAACTCAAAACTTAGGTTGAGAGTCTTTGCCGGCCCTAACGGCTCTGGCAAAAGCACGATCATTAACGCTGTAAGAGCCTATAAAGTCAGCCAGATTCCGGTTGACTTTGGCATTTATATAAATGCCGATGACATTGCCAAAGCACTACAGGAGGACCGCTTCTCTTTTGACCCATACCGCATCGAGGTCGCTGATGAGGAGTTCTCCCAGATAGCGGTATCATCTGGCCTTATTCACGAGCTGTTCGATCAATCCCAATTTGCAGCCTGTTACAGGCTTACTGATAATAGAATTGAGCTTGTTGCACCCGAAACCAACGAGCAGCTGGCACAGATCATCGCTGATTTCCTGAGGAAAAAGCTGTTGCTGGAGAGGAAAAAGTTCTCCTTCGAAACCGTGTTCTCTCACCCTTCCAAGCTTGACATTATGCGAGAGGCGGCGGCGGCAGGCTACAAGGTTTATCTGTACTTTGTATCCACCGAATCACCCGAAATTAATAAATTTAGGGTGCATGTGAGAACCCAGCAGGGAGGGCATGATGTTCCTGAAGATAAGATAGAGCAAAGATATTACCGCTCGCTTGGCCTTTTGTTCGAGGCTGCCCAGTTAGCCTACCAGGTTTATTTTTTCGATAACTCCAGGGACGGAGAGGGCTTTCAGCTCTTTGCGCACTTTAAGAAGAATGCAAAGGGAGAAAAGGACTGGGACGAACTCAATCCTGATACAGTTCCAAACTGGTTCCTGGAATACTACTCAAACAAGGTCTCAGAAAGCAGATAATCGAAATTAAAAGGTCTCTCTGAAGTCATCCATAGCACTTTTTAGCCGTGTCACCTCCGCCTGTAAAATGGCTATCTCAACGTCTGACCCTTCGCTAATCCTTCTATTCTCTGATTTTTCAAGTTCAAAATTAGCTATCTCCGCTTCAAGTATTTGCCTTGCTCTCTCTTGTAACTGAGCTTTAAGGTTCAGGATTTTGTGATTGACCAGCAAAATGCTCTTTTGGCTAGCTTCTACCTGATCAGTATAGGTCAGTACATCCTGATTTTGCTCTACCAAGAGATATAAGCTACTCCTGGTAAAGACTTCCAGCAGGTTTGTTTCAGAAAGCACAAGCCGAAGCTCAGCGCCCTCGAAAAGAGTTCCTACAGCTGATTTTGGAATGTGCCTGACTTTAGCATAATGGGGCCTTATCAGCTGAAAGTATTCATCTGCACCAGGGAGAATATGGTAATTTACTCCAGCAATTGTTGTCAATTCCAGTGCAGGAAGGTCAGCTTGCTTCTTGAGCCAGTAACTTTTCTCAATGCCTGCCCGCGCAAAGCTTGCCTCTAACTCTTTGCTATCCTCCAGAAACTCTGCACGCAGTGTGTGCACCATTTCATAATGGCCGTATTCAAAGTTCCCGTGGAAAGGATTTGTGCGGCTTTTACCAGCTATGAAGTCATAGGCTTTATCGGCAAAAGCCACAAGATCCTCTAGGATCTGCATCCTGTTCTCTATGCTTTCCTGTAAACGTTGTCCTTTCCTCTCCGCACTATCTTTGTCCTGTTGTAGCCCATAGAGCTTATGGGTTAATTCTGACAGGTTTTCTTTTAACTCGGTAAAAGCCGCTAATTTTCTTTTCTCTTCAGCCTTTCTTTGCTCCAGGATCCTGGCCTCTGCAGCCCGGCGTTTTTCGGCTTCAATCTTGTGCTCCCTTTCAAGGAGATCTCTTCTGTTTCTTTCCTGTGCAACGGCCTGCTCCACCTCCCTCTTTTGCTTCTTCGCATCGTGGAAGTATACTTTATAGCGATCGACATCAAAGGTTAAATCAGAAAGGGTAACATAGGCCATTTCCCAGGTATCCTTTATCTCAAGCTCCTGCCGGTAATACTTCTTGTAGTAGCACTTCAGCACCAGATCGTTCTCAAGATCTGATTTCCAGCTGCATTCCTCGTCGAAAACATATGCATTATGATGGTTGGTAAAGATTACATCATTATAGGTTAGCTTTCTGATATCATCATCGAGGCTGAACTTATGAAACACCCAGAGAATATAGCTGCCCTCTTCCTGATAGAAATGCTGCCTGCCGGTAATCACACTCAGCCAGGTGGTGGAAAGCTGCAACTCAATAGCCACACGCTTGTCCCTGAAAGAGGCATTGATGTCAGGCTTACGCCACTCCTTTTCAATGAGCTTACTTTTAACAACCTTTTCTATCTCAACAGAGGATACCCCCTTATTAGAGAGTCTATTTTTGTTCAGGTAGGCAGCGATCTGTTCCTTGAGGTGAATGTGCAGCGCGCTCTCCTTAGCACCATTGTATTTGATGCGGTCAACCTCCTCCCGTGTGTATGCATTGTTGGTTTTTATATGGCAGGCTGCGCTGTCTTTCAGGTGGGCGAAGTGAAAGCTATCCTTTTTGCGTTTTCCGCTATTGAAATTGCCGCCTCTGATCCTGATCAGCTGCTTGCAGTAATAGCAGACAAACATCGGTTCCCGGTAACCTTGAATGGCTTTCTGTAACTCTGAGCGGTACTCTGTGATTTCATCTAAAGGCTTTTTGAAAAACGTGTAAGCGTTCACTTGCTCTCCTGTTTCATAATTCAGGACATCTTCAATGGTCAGTTTTCCTACTTGTTTCATAAGCCTCAGTTGATGAGGGAATATAACATAAAATTTATGAAGTTGTGTTAAATCCTCTAGTGCTGAAAATAGTGGCAATACTGTTACCATCTGCGGTTGTACCATTGAGTAACATTTGCAAGTATTTAAGTACTTGCTTAAATACTTATCATTTATTAAATTTGCTTGACAGAAATTGCTATGGAAGAAGAGAAGTTATGTATTCGGGTTTACACCAATAAAGAAAGACTGCAACTATGCTCTGATCGGCTGGAGACTGCAGCCGGTATGATACAGACCCTGAGCCAGGTCTTTAGCCTGGCAGGGAGTGAGACAAGGCTTAAGCTTCTATACCTGTTGGAGCAGGAGGAATCGCTGTGCGTCTGTGATCTAAGCGACGTGCTGCAAATGACCATGCCCGCTGTCTCGCAGCACCTGCGCAAGCTTAAGGATGCTAACATCATCCAAAGTAAGAAGGTAGGGCAGACCGTGTTCTATTCCCTAAAGCAGGAGCACCAGGAAGTAATAAAGCCCCTGTTGGAGCTTATCAGTAGGGAAATAGAAATAAAAACAAACTAAGTGATATGAGAAATACTTCATCTAAGCTTGCGGGTAGCAGCATAGTGGCTGCATTTACGGCCTCTCTTTGCTGCATCACACCGCTGCTGGCCGTAATGGTAGGTGCCACAGGGGTTGCTTCTTCTTTTGACTGGGTTGAACCACTCAGGCCGTATCTGATAGGCATTACCATCGCAGTCCTGGGCTTGGCGTGGTATCAACGTCTGAAACCGGGCAGGTCAGCCTCTAGCTGCGACTGTGAGCAAAATGATAAGTTCTCATTCTGGAAGTCGAACAGGGTGTTGCTATTGGTTAGTTGCCTTGCGTTGCTTCTGCTTACCTTTCCAAATTATGCAGGTGTTTTCTATGGGAAAACAATTCCGATAGCTAATAGTGCCGAAGGCGACAATAAGCAGACAATAGAACTGAAAGTGGAGGGAATGACCTGCGCGGGCTGTGAGGCGCTTGTGAGCCAGGTGATAGGCGAGGTGCCGGGAGTCTTTCATGTGAGTACTTCCTACAAGGCTGGAAGCACCACCATCTCCTACGACAGCACAAGGGTGAAGCCCTTGGATATCCTACAGGCGGCTAAAAAGACGGGCTATACAGTGGAGGTAGCTAAGAAGAAGTAAGCATGGGAGAGACTAGTCTAAGCTCAGTTATTACCTGTCCGGAGTGCGGGCATCGAAAGGAAGAGCAGATGCCCACAGATGCCTGCCAGTACTTTTATGCGTGTGAAAAGTGCAAGAGGCTTCTGAAACCGAGGCCAGGGGACTGTTGCGTGTACTGCTCCTACGGCACAGTCCCTTGCCCGCCTATTCAGCAAAGCAGAAGCTGCTGTTAAAGCAAAGAAAACAGTAAATGCTAAGCAGTAGCAGCGTAATATAAAAAGGCAAGCTGAAAATCCACCACGGTGTATTTCTGTAGTTAAGTGGTATCCGTGCAAACCTGTAAGAAATCGTAAACAACGCAGGCAAGTATCTACCCGTAAAATAGTTTTTATACCTTTGCACAAATGAAGTACCTGTCTGTCATATGGGGAATGGTTATCTTTCTGCTGGCGTGCCTGCCGTGCGCGGACAGCGGGACGGCCTTTGCCCAGGATGACACAACAGTAGTGCAGGCTGATTACGGCCATGCTGACGCGGGGCAGGAGAATGATCTCTGCTCCCCCCTCTGCGAGTGCAACTGCTGCGGGGGCATTTCTCTAACTATCAGTTTTCCGCAAACACAGGAGCCACCTCATAATCCGTCAGGTTCTACTCTGAACACCTACCTTCCTGGTGGTGCCGTTTCCCCCTCTTTCGCTTTCTGGCACCCGCCCAAAGCTTAACCTATCTCTGTTTTAGGTAATTAAACACGCGTTGCCGCACCCCTGTGCGGCCTCAAAATGCGTGCGCATACTTTTGTATGTGGTTTTTGGGAATAAAGAATTTTAAGGTGTTAGATAAAATCATTCATTTTTCTATCCATAACAAGCTCATCATTGGCATTTTCACCCTGGCGCTTGTTATCTGGGGCGGCTATTCCGCCACGCAGCTGCCCATCGATGCCGTGCCTGACATCACGAACAATCAGGTACAGGTCATTACCACCAGCCCCTCGCTTGCCGCGCAGGAAGTGGAGCGGCTCATCAGCTTCCCGGTGGAGCAGACCATGTCTACCATCGCAGATATTGAGGAAGTGCGTTCCATCTCCCGCTTCGGCCTCTCTGTGGTGACCATTGTCTTTAAAGAGAACGTGGACATTTACTGGGCGCGGCAGCAGGTCAGTGAGCGGCTCGTGGAGGCCACAGGTAAGATTCCACCGGGGTTAGGTAGCCCGGAGATGTCCCCTATCTCCACCGGCCTTGGGGAGATATACCAATATGTGGTACACGCCAAGCCAGGGTATGAGGAGCAGTACTCAGCCATGGACCTGCGCACCATTCAGGATTGGATTGTGCGGCGGCAGCTGCTCGGCACACCCGGTGTGGCCGAAGTCAACAGCTTCGGTGGCTTCCTGAAACAGTACGAGGTTGCTGTTGACCCCGGCAGGCTGAAGGCCCACAACCTGAGCATCAGCGATGTGCTGGAGGCGCTGGAACGCAACAACGGTAACACCGGAGGAGCCTACATTGACAAAAAGCCAAATGCCTACTTTGTACGCAGCGAGGGGCTCATTGAGAGTCTGGACGAGGTTAAGAAGGTCGTGGTCAGCAATACCACCAATGGCACCCCCTTGCTTATCGCTGATATTGCACAGGTACAGTTCGGCAGCGCCAACCGCTACGGTGCCCTGACAGATGCCAACGGAGAGGCGGTGGGGGGCATTGTGATGCTCCTCAAGGGGGAGAACACCAACCAGGTGGTGGGGCGCGTGAAAGAGCGCATGGAGCAGATTGCAAAGTCCCTTCCGGAAGGCGTCGCGGTAGAGGCCTTTCTGGACCGGAGCGAGTTGATTGGCCGGGCCATGGGCACCGTGAAGCGGAACCTGATTGAGGGCGCTCTGGTTGTGATTTTCGTGCTGGTGCTCTTCCTGGGCAATCTGCGGGCGGGCTTAGTAGTGGCCTCTGTCATTCCGCTGGCCATGTTGTTTGCCATCATCATGATGAACCTTTTCGGTGTGTCGGGTAACCTGATGAGCCTCGGGGCCATCGACTTTGGCCTCATCGTGGACGGGGCCGTTATCATCGTGGAGGCGACCATGCACCACCTGGGCCTGCGCAAAGAGGGAAGGCTGACGCAGGCACAGATGGACGAGGAGGTGTATGAATCCGCCCGGAAAATCCGCACCGCCGCTGCCTTCGGTGAAATCATTATCCTGATTGTATACCTGCCGATTCTGGTGCTGGTGGGCATTGAGGGGAAGATGTTCCGCCCCATGGCGCTCACCGTCTCCTTTGCCATATTTGGTGCCTTCCTCCTCTCGCTCACCTACGTGCCCATGATGTCGGCGCTGCTGCTGAGCAAGAACACCACCCACAAGCGCAACATTTCAGACAGGATGATCGACTTTTTCCAGCGCATGTACAACCCTGTAATTAGGGGTGCCCTTAGGTTCAAGGCACTGGTGCTTATTGCTGCGTTCGCCTTGTTTGCCCTGAGCCTGGTGCTCTTTAACCGCATGGGCAGTGAGTTCATTCCTACCCTGGAGGAGGGCGACTTCGCCTTGGAGACAAGGCTATTGACCGGCAGTTCACTTTCCGAAACGATTGAAAAGGTGTCGCTGGCCTCCCGGATTCTAAAGGAGCGATTCCCGGAAGTGAAGGAGGTAATCAGCAAAATCGGCGCCGCTGAGATTCCGACAGACCCGATGCCCATGGAATCCGCTGACGTCACCATCATCCTCAAGGACAAGGACGAGTGGACCAGCGCCAGCACCCGAGAGGAACTGGCCAGCCAGATGACGGAGGCACTGGAGGACATTCCCGGCGTTACGTTCGGCGTCTCTCAGCCTATCCAGCTGCGCTCCAACGAACTGATTTCAGGAGTGCGCCAGGATGTGGGCATCAAAATCTTCGGGGAGGATTTGCAGGAACTGACCAGGCTCTCCCAAGAGGTCGGCCGGGTGGTTTCTACCGTGGAAGGGGCTGAGGACCTGTACCTGGAGCAAGTTTCCGGACTGCGACAGATTGTGGTGGACATCAACCGGAGTCAGATAGCCAAGTTCGGTCTTGACGTCGAGGCGGTCAACCAGGTTATTAACGCTGCCTTCGCCGGGCAGAGTGCCGGGATGGTGTACGAAGGGGACCGCCGCTTTGACCTGGTCGTCCGGCTCAAACAGGATGACAGACAGGATATCGCCGATGTGCGCCGACTCTACGTCACCACACCGGGCGGGCTGCAGGTGCCACTGGAGCAGGTGGCCGATGTGCAGTACCGGCAGGGGCCGAACCAGATACAGCGCGAGGATGCCAAGCGCCGCATCATCGTGGGTTTCAACGTGCGTGGGCGGGACATCGCCAGCGTGGTGGAGGAAGTGCAGCAGAAGATAGACCGGCAGGTAACTCTACCCACCGGTTACTTTGTGACCTACGGGGGGCAGTTTGAGAATCTCCAGGAGGCAAACCGGCGTCTCTCTGTGGCTGTTCCGGCCGCATTGGCGCTGATATTCCTGCTGCTGTACTTCACCTTCGGCTCCGTGCGCCACTCGTTGCTCATCTTCACGGCCATTCCGCTGTCGGCCATCGGGGGCGTACTGGCCCTGTGGTTGCGGGGTATGCCCTTTAGCATATCGGCCGGTGTAGGCTTCATCGCCCTGTTCGGTGTTGCGGTGCTCAACGGCATTGTACTCATTGCCGAGTTCAACAGGCAGCGTAGGGAAGAAGGCGTACAAAGCCTGCGAGAGGTGGTGCTCAACGGCACCTCCGTACGTCTTCGGCCCGTGCTGATGACGGCTTCTGTGGCCTCTCTGGGCTTTCTGCCGATGGCGCTCTCCAACACAGCCGGGGCGGAGGTGCAGAAACCACTGGCTACCGTGGTGATAGGCGGACTAATCACCTCCACGATGCTGACGCTGGTGGTGCTGCCCGTGCTCTACATACTTATCGAAGGGTATGTCTCCAACAGAAAGAAGCGCAACGCGCGCGGCACCGGATTACCGGCAACCACTATAGTAACCATTGTTGCCTCGGTTGCCCTGCTTATGGGCATGGCGCAGCAGGCACAGGCGCAGCAGCATCCGGTAGAAGTGTACACGCTGGAAAAGGCCGTTGCCAAGGCAATCAGCCAGAACCCTTCTGTAGAGGCCGCCAGGATTGGCATAAAAAGGAGCCAGTCGCTTGAAGGGGCGGCCTGGGACATCAATAAGACGCAGCTGCAGTACTCCACCGGTAAGCTACAGTCTGGAGAGTATGACACGGAGGTTTCTGTGTTGCAGACGTTTGCCTTTCCGACTCTTTATGCCAGACAGGCAAAGCTTGCCGGGGAACTCACCCAGGCAAGCAGCATCGGACTGACGCAGCGGCAGCGGGAAATCGTCCGCGAGGTGAGGCTCAACTACTACGGAATAGTCTACGCACGCTCCCGCCTCAGCTTGCTCACCTATCAGGATAGTCTGTACACGGCTTTCCTCAGGGCCGCCCAGGTGAGGCTCCGGACCGGGGAAACCAACCTGCTGGAGCAGGTGACGGCCGAGACGCAGCTGTCTGAGGTGCGCAACAGCGGCTTTCAGGCAGAGGCTGACAGAGAGGTCTTTCAGCAGCGCCTGCAGGCATTGCTGGCAACCGACACGCTGATAGCCACCGCAGACACAACACTCAACCGCTTGCCTCTGCCAAGCATAACCGAGGAAATGCTGGAACAGAATCCGAGGCTCCTCCTGGCCCGGCAGCAGGTCGAGGTGCGGCAGGCGGAGACCAGGCTTGAGCGGGCCAGGCTACTGCCGGACCTGCAGTTAGGCTACACGAACCGAACCATTGCCGGGGGCCATGGGAAAAGGGGGATAGCGGAGTTCGAGCCGCCGCAGGAGGTGTCTTTCGGCGTGGCCATCCCACTGTGGGCAAAGCCACAGAGGAGCCGTATGGAGGCGGCTAAGTTACAGGCGGACGTAGCTCAGAAGGACCTAGAGGGTACTCGCAACGAGCTGCGGGCTGATGCAGCGGCCGCGCTTCAGCAGGCGCTCAAGCTGCAGGGCAGCCTGGATTACTATGAACGCACGGCACTGCCGCAGGCGCGGCTCATCATAGACCACGCCACCAAAGCCTACCGGGTAGGGGAAATCAACTACCAGGACTATATCCTGAGCCTAAGCAGGGCATTGAGCATCCAGGCGAACTATCTGGAAACACTCTACGCCTATGACAGGGCTGTCATAGAACTCCACTACATGACAGAAAACCAACAGTAACCAACAAAAGCAGAATCTATCCCATATGAAAAGGATTATCCATATATTTTACCTAACAGGTGCATTGCTCTTTTTATCCTGCGGCAGTGAGTCTGAACCGACGAAAGTGGCTACGGAGGAGCATGGCGAAGAGAACCCCAACGAGGCAGAGCTGACCGAGCAGCAGTACCAGGTGGCGGGCATAGCCTTGGGCAAGCCTGAGATGCGCAACCTGAGCAATACCCTGACGCTGACAGGCAAGCTGGACCTGCCGCCCCAGAACATGGCCGCTGTGAGCGCTCCCCTGGGCGGCTATGTGAAGAGCACGGTGTTGTTGGAAGGTATGCGTGTAAAGAGAGGGCAGTTGATTGCAAAGATTGAGAACCCAGAGTTTGTGACACTGCAGCAGGATTACCTGGATGCCAGAAGCCGCCTTGGGTTTTTGGAGCTGGAGTATGAAAGGCAGAAAGAGCTGTCCGCTGAGCAGGTCACCTCTGCCAAGACGTATCAGCGGACTGCTTCCGAGTACAAGTCTGTAAGGGCACAGGTCGAGGGGCTGGGGGAGCGGCTGCGCATCATTGGCGTCAACCCCGCTTCTTTGCGGGAAGGCAACATCAGCCGCATCCTCCCCATCCATGCCCCGATTGAGGGCTTCGTGACTTACATCAACGCCAGCGTTGGGCAGTTTGTGAACCCGACGGACGTACTGTTCCGCATCGCTGATACCGACCACCTGCACGTGGAGCTGACGGTGTTTGAGAAGGACGTGCCGACACTGAAAAAGGGGCAAAAGGTATTGTACTCCCTGCCCAATGAGACGGAGGCAAGGCACGAGGCCACCGTCTACCTGATTGGAAAAGAGATAAGCCCGGAGCGGACGGTGCAGGTGCACGCCCACATGGAGGAGGAAGACAAAGACCTCGTGCCGGGCATGTACGTGCAGGCGCGGGTGGCACTGAACGGCCAGGAAGTACTGGCTCTGCCCCAGGCGGCTGTGGTGCATGAGAATGGCAACAACTATATCTTCCTTTACACAGGCGATGAAAAAGAGGGCGAGACGGTGCTGAAGCGTTTCCGCATGGTGCCCGTGGAGCGAGGGACCGAGGAAGGAGGCTACGTGCAGGTGGCGCTTCCTGCCGGGATTGATACCGCTGCCGCCAATTTTGTAACCAAAGGTGCTTACTCTTTGCTTTCCAAGATGCGAAATGCGGAAGAAGAAGGCCATCATTAAACAATTCCCTATGCTGCAAAACTTAGAACGTATCCTGCAAGAGAAGGGCGTCCGCCCGACGGCCATGCGTCTGTTGGTGCTTGACTTCCTGCAAGGCCAGTCTTCGGCAGTGAGCCTGAATGACCTGGAGGCCCATTTCCTTCGCTCGGACCGGATTACCTTGTATCGTACTCTTAAAACTTTTGAGGATAAGGGGATTGTACATAGTATAGAGGACGGAACAGGTTCTACGAAGTATGCGCTTTGCGAAGAAGGCTGTGCATGTGCACCTGAGGACCTGCATGTTCATTTTTCCTGCAGCAAATGCCAGGAAACGTTTTGCCTCCCGATGTCCCGCATCCCGAAGATTCCGCTGCCTGACAACTTTACCATGGAGGAGGCTAGCCTGGTGGTGAAGGGCCTCTGCGGCAGTTGCGCCGCCAAAAATGCAATGCGATTGCAGGGGGATGAGGCGTAGCTTTACATAAATGAACAAAGGAGCACAATATGAAACTCAACTGGAACATGCCCGCCAAGCTCAGGCCCTTTTACCAACAGGAACTGACCGCTTACCATACCTGCTGGAGAGAGGGCAACCGTCTCGCTGCCTGGAGGCATTTAGAGAGAGCGCATATCCTGGGGCAGCCATACCCGCTGGAGCATACGGCCGTACACTGGAAGATGCTCAGATTCGGGTTCAAAACGAAGAATACGAAAGAGGTGATTGGACAGCTTCCCCGCCTGTTGGTAGGTGGGGTTAAGTCCTGGGCCGGAAAGATACCAGTGGGCAACACAGGCGGGTCCAATGTTCCGCCGCTCCGGCCAATGCCAATCCCGGATGACTTAAAGCGAATCATAGCACCTGCTGAAAACCATTAAGACATAAGAGAATGAATAAGAGCAAGACTACACCCAAAAACATAGAAGAGGATTTCAAACCACTGGAGATTACCTCGCCTAGAACTGCGGAGGCTCCCGGTCCAAATATCGGTGCGGACGGTAAGGCCAGGCAAGCTGGTGCTATGGAGCACGAGCACGCTGAAGAGGAGGCAAAGTCCTCCTACGTTCCTACGGCCATCAGCCTTGTGCTGCTGCTGGGAGGCATTCTGCTGGATAATCTCGACACATCCTGGTTCTCCGGGTATGTGCGGCTTATAACCTATGGCATAGCCTACGTGTTGGTTGGCTGGCGCGTGGTATGGCATGCGGTTAGGAGCCTTAGGAGCAGTTTCTTCAACGAGTTCTTCCTGATGAGCATGGCCACGCTGGGGGCCTTCTACATCGGGGAGTATGCCGAGGGCGTTGCCGTGATGCTGTTCTATGTGGTTGGGGAGCATTTTCAGGAGGCGGCCGTGCTGCGCTCCCGCCGTTCCATCAAGGCGCTCATCGACAACAGGCCCGACGAAGTGGGGCTGGTAACCGAGAGCGGCATCGTCACCGTGAGGGCGAAAGAGGTGCGGATGGGCGATGTGGTGCAGGTGAAGGCGGGTGAGAAAGTGGCGCTGGACGGAGAGCTGCTCACCGAGAAGTCCTCCTTCAATACAGCAGCACTGACAGGCGAGTCAAAACCTGACACGAAAAAGAAGGGAGAGACGGTACTGGCAGGCATGATTAACCTGGACCGCGTCATTGAACTGAGGGTAACCTCTGCGTATGAGAACAGCGCCCTTTCCAAAATACTCCAGCTGGTAGAGGAAGCAGGCAGCCGCAAGGCCAAGACGCAGCAGTTCATCACGAAGTTTGCCAAAGTATATACGCCGATTGTCTTCTTCCTCGCCATTGGCCTTGTCTTTATTCCCTACTTCTTTGTAGAGAGCTATGACTTCAACCAGTGGCTCTACCGGGCGCTGATTTTTCTGGTAATCTCCTGTCCCTGCGCCCTGGTTATCTCCATCCCGCTCGGCTACTTCGGCGGCATCGGGGCTGCCTCGCGCAACGGGCTCCTGTTCAAGGGGGCTAATTTCCTGGACCTGATGACACAGGTAGACACGGTGGTGATGGATAAGACGGGCACGTTGACCGAGGGTGTGTTCCAGGTGCAGCGCGTGGAGACGGTGCTACCTGACAATGAGTGGTTCCTGTCGGCTGTGGCTGCGCTGGAGAGCAAGTCCACACATCCTATCGCACAGGCCATCGTCTCGGAGGCGGGGCAGGCGCACCAGCAGCACGTGGTCAGTGAGGTGGAGGAAATCTCAGGCCACGGGCTAAAAGGGAGTGTCGACGGCAGGCTTCTACTGGTTGGTAATGCCAGGCTGCTGGATAAGTACAATGTGCAGTATGACTCTAGCCTCAAGGAAATCGTGGAAACGATTGTCATAGTGGCCGTGGACGGAACCTACGCAGGCTACATCACCATCGCTGACAAGACGAAGGAGGATGCTCCGCTTGCCGTAAGGAAAATGCGGGAGCTGGGGGTGAAACAGCTGGTGATGCTCTCCGGCGACAAAGACTCCATCGTTCAGAAAGTGGCAGCTGAACTGAAGTTGGACGCGGCCTACGGTGGACTGCTCCCGCAGGACAAGGTGACCCATGTGGAGAAACTGAAGGCTGAGGGCAGGACCGTTGCATTCGTGGGCGACGGTATCAACGATGCGCCCGTGATTACGCTGGCCGACGTGGGCATGGCCATGGGTGGCCTGGGTTCAGACGCGGCCATAGAGACGGCGGACGTGGTGATTCAGACAGACCACCCCTCCAAAATCGCCACCGCCATCAACATCGGCGAGAAGACCAAGCAGATTGTGTGGCAGAACATCGCGCTGGCTTTCGGGGTCAAAGCCATCGTGCTGATTCTCGGTGCCGGAGGGTTGGCGACCATGTGGGAGGCGGTCTTTGCCGATGTGGGGGTGGCGTTGCTAGCTATTCTGAATGCCGTGCGCATTCAGCGGATGCATTTTGACTGAACCGGGGATCCCGCTTGAGGCTGTAAAATAAATGTGTCAAAGGAAATTGAGTATTACCTTTAGCGCAGCAAAATGGAAGCAAAAGACAGTTTCGATCTTCTTCAGATCGAAACTGTCTCTGAATAAATTGGAGGATCGGCAAACACCCCTTCGGCAAAACGGCACCCTTGGCTATTGCCTTTGCGCAAGCTCATAACTGTAAATTCGGATCATGCAAATAAGTTGAATCTGCCCAGTGCGCCGCATCGGGGTAAGCCTGCCGGATTATCCTGTACTTCATGTTATTCTCCTGCAGTCTGCCGTTCTCCTGGTACAGGCTGAAGCACAGCCCTACGAAGATGGCAGTTGTCAACAAACACACCATGCCCCCGATCAAAAAGCCCCTGGACCTGTCCTCGAAATGGTGGTAATGCCGCACAGGCAACAACTTGGGCAGCTTGGTGATCTTTTCCTGAAGTGAAGCGATCAGGGCATAGATCTGCAGGGCCTGCACGCTCAGGTCATGCCGCTTGAGGAGCGCCTTCAGCTCCTCAAACTGGCTGCTGCAGTCAGGTGCCTGGGCATCCTGCGGGGGATGCGGCGCAGTCCCTTCCTCGAGCTTCTCCAGCCGCTTGTCCTGCAGGGCCAGCACGCGCTCCACGTCCAGGAGGCGCTCCTCCAGTTCTTCTGTTTTCATAAGCGGATTCTCTTTTTCTTTTTGCGTTTCCTTTTCCTGAAGGAATAGTCATTCGTGTCCGCTGCCTGCCCGGTGGTGGGAGCCAGCAGGCCCTCAATCGGGGTAGTAGCAGGATGGGGTGCCGCATCCCTGCCCGTGGTAATGCCAGGGAAGGATGCCCCTGTATGACCAAGTGCGCTGTGTTGCCCGGAGACCTGTGGCGTCAGCTGCGCCAGTCTACTGTGCTGTTCCAGCTGTTTGTTGATGGCCCGGTAGCTCAGGCTTCTGTCGATGCTGGAACCCTTGAAACTGAGCTCCCCCATACGGAAGCTGATTCCCTGCACCTGTTCCGTTCCCCTCTTGTATTTATAGTCGATCAAGATGCCCTTGCCCAGGAGCAAGTGTTCCAGCTCCTGCCAGGTCCTGGCCTTTGGCAGCGCCTGTCGGACCGCGTCATGCAGCTCGTATTTGGCCTTGTCGGCCCCTTTCAATCGCTGGCGGTTCACCTGCCCCTTGTCCGGGGCCAGGTAGTAGCCGTGCCTTTGGGTGATTTCCCGGCACACCCTGGCGTTGCGCCGGTGCTGGAACCTGTCCGAAATCGTTTTCCCTTCATAGTTGACCCGGTTGTAGACGATGTGCAGGTGGGGGTGCTCCCGGTCCCGGTGCAGGACAATGAGGTACTGCGTGTTCTGGATCTGCATCTGGGCCATGTACTCTTTTGCCCGCTCTGCCATCACCTGAGGACTCAGTTTTGACCTGTCATGCACGCTCCAGTTCAGGGCGATGTGCCCCACGGCCTTCTCCAGCCCGGGGTTGAGCTTGCGCTGCAGGTTGAAGTCGGCCGCCATCGAGGCGACAGTGTCCGTGCGGACGCCCTCCCAGTCCAGCACCTCCGCTCCTGCTTTCTGGACCACGTAGCGCACGCAGCCCGAGAAGCTCTTACCGGTCATCACCTTTCCGATCATCTCTGCCTATTTGCTGAAGTTTGTTATGAATGTCATTAAGGAGCTGGCGGCACCTGCCCTGCAGGGTCAGCAGCCCCTGGCGGTGGGCCAGCCGGACCAGCTGGTTGAGGTTGTTGGCCATACCCGAGAGCATGCGCAGCGAGGCCGCCTCCTCGGGCCGGAGGCGCGCCACGACTATTGCCTTCTTGGCCGCCGCCCGAAACCAGGCCGAGACGCTCAGGCCCGCCTCCCGCGCCTTACCTGAGATCAGGAGCCGCTCCGTGTCGGTCACCCGCACCACCAGGGTATGGCTGCGCTTCACCCGCTTGAGCGGGCGGCCGCCCTTCTTTCCCTCGTGGCTCTGCTGCCGCTGTGCTGTCTCTTTTTCCATGCTCTTGTTGCTTCACGTTGTAAGAAGAATCCCCTGCTGCGACCACCGGGAGCAGCGGTGCCGGCAGGAGTTTTTGTATGACAAAAACACAAACTTGCTCCCCACTTTCAGAGGCTCCTTCCCCTGGCCCCCTTCCGGTGTCCGAAGCCTGGCCGAAGCTTCTTGGGCTTCCCCCGCCTGGCCACCAGCAGCTCGTTCACATCCTTGTAGTTCTGGTAAAGGGAGGAGCGGTCCCGGCAGTTCAGCCCCGACCTGAGGAGCCGCTCCGTCACCTTCCTGCCCGCCTGATCATGATCCAGGAAAAGCAGCACTTGCCGGTGCCGGCCAAGCACGTCCAGACTTCTATTAACCAGTGCAAGGGAGTTGAGGACCAGAAAGCTGGAGCTGGTTGTGAGGCGGGGGCGAAGCTCGAGGAGGGAGAGGAAATCCATGAAGCCCTCCACCAGGCAGACGGTGCCCGCGCCGTTGTCCACGAATGTGATGTCCTTGGGGGAGGAGGAGCCCTTGAACCAGGCGTTGCGCAGCTCGTAGCCGCCCGAGCGATTTTGAAAGCCGATGGCTTCATAGCGCCTGGAGCCGATAGAGAAGCTGACCTCTTGGCAAAAGGGGCCTGCCGTATGAAGGCTGATGCCCCGCTGTAGCAGGTAGTTTGCCAGCGGACTGTTCTCCTCCAGCGGCTTTGCCGCCAGCACTTTGATACTATTGAAGGGCGCTGGCGAGAGAGGGGGAACTTCTCCCTCTGCTTGTTTCCCGGTTGATTGTATACCGTGGCTAGATGTTGCTGCTGAAGCAATAGTCTGCCCGGAGAGGAGCCGGATGACCTCCCGGATCGAGGCGGTGCGGTGGAGGCGCAGCGCCAGGTCGATGACCTTGCCGCCCTCCCCTGTGCCGTGGTCGTACCAGCGGTTCAGGCGCGTGTTGACCTTGAAGGAGGGCGTGCGCTCGGCCATCCGCACCGGGGAGATGTACCACCAGTCACAGCCCCTCCTGTAGGCAGGCTGGATGCCCTGGCTGGCCAGGTAATCCGTGATGGAGATTTCGCTGTTGATCTGCTGGATGTTCATCGGTTTTCCCTTCAGAGGCGAGAGTGGAAATGATCGGGGCGGGAAGCGCTTTTTCCCGTGGCAGGCATTCTTTTTCCTGGAAGGCGCTATTTTCTTTTTCTGCCGGCTGCAAGCTGGACCGCCTCCTCGCGGATCTCGGAGACAGTCTTCCTGCGGCCCTGTCGGACCCATTCCTCCAGCTCACTTCGGTGAAAATACAGGCGCTTGCCCCGCTTGCTGAAGGGCACCTCCCGGCAGCTGACCTTAGTGTAGAGCGTGGCCACGGAGAGGTGGAGGAGGGTGGCGGCCTCCTGGACGTTGAGGATGGCCGCTGCCTCCTGGTGGGGGCGTTGTTCGAGTAGCAGCCGCTCGATGCGGCCCATCTTCTCGTGCAGCAGGCTGACGGCGCGGGGGAGTTGGTCGAAGGTGAGGTTTTCCATGGCAGCGTTCTGTTTGGTTTGTGCTACAATGGTAATGACTATGTTTGCAAGGCTGCAAGTGGGTAGTCCTGCATCCTGCCTGTTTCCTACCGTTAGTTATAGTTTTTCTGTGTGCGGAGCACCGGGTAAACAGCATAAGTTCCGTCCGGTTGTTTCCGCACGTCTAGGATAGGGGACTGGCAGGGCTTGGCGTTGGAGGAGATGATGGCGGCTAGGTAGTTGGGCGGCAGGGTTCTTTGCTGTTTGCGGTAGACATAGGCAAAGTGGGCCGCTATCCACGACTCCAGTTCGCCTTTCAGGCAGCCCACGATCAGGTTGGCCTCATAGAGCTGCTTGAAGGCGTCGGCCAGCTGGTTGCCATTCCCGTGGAAGAGCAGGGGAGAGGCCGGGGAATGGTTTCCCTCGAGGAGGGCCAGCAGCTGCTGCTGATCCCCCGGGGTGAAGTAGCCCTTTAGGACTTCAAAGAGCCTCTCCCGCACCCCGTCCACAAACCGGGGATGGCCTGTGACAGGCCTGGCAGGAACGGTATTTTCCGTGGCTGCCTCCTGCGGGGTGGGAAGCAGCGCCTGCACGTGCCGGATGAGATGGGCCAGCAAAGATTCCCGCAGCTTGACCGACTCGCCCAGGTCATCCACCAGCTCCTCCCGGACCGCGATGCCGGCCTCGATGGGCTGCAGGTTGCGCAGGACAAACAGCTCCGGCAGGCTGAGCTGGTGGAGGTGGCCGGCCGGGTAGGCTCGCCCGTAGTCCGGGGCATGGTTGTGGAAGCTGACCCAGAAGGCCCTGAAGCGGTCTTCTATCCCGGTGATCTGCTCCAGGACGAGCTGCAGCTGCGGGTGGCGAAGGGGGAGCAGATCCAATGCCGCCATCTGGGCAAGGAGCCTGAGCTCGCTCTCGAAAACGGCCGCCTCGTCGTAGGGCGTCTCGTGCCTGATGTCGTAGGTGCTCACCTCTCGGAGGCCCAGAGGGCCTACAGCCTCTTTCCTATGGATAAGCCTAAGCTCAAAGGTCTGCAGGCGGGTCAGGAATTGCTTCAGGTGCTTCATGACGTGAGTTTTTTAGGTAATTTGGTACGGCATTATTCAGCCTCCTAAGAGGACTGCTGTTTCAACAATTAACTTATGGGAGACTCAGCTTAACCTCATTCTTACAAGTAAAGGCTCTCCCTGCAAGTATCGAATAATAAGAAATGGGCACCACGAATTTTGAAATTTAATATAAGCATTTAGAAATATATACACAAGGTATTGCCGCCTCTGGCTCCCTCCCTTTCTGGAGGCTAGCTTAGTCGACAGCGACCAGGCTAACGACCAAGCTGAAGAAGAACTTGCGAAGGGACTGGCACCAGAGCATATAAAGTTCCTACAGTATGCTTTGAAACCAGCTAAACGGAAAGACATTTTAGAGAGGACGTATTAGGCTTGGCAACTCATACGGACAACGTACGGCGCTATATCGACCCTTTGATAGCCGAGGGTTTGTTGGAACGAACTATTAAGAATCGACCCAGCGGTCCTTTACAGCAATATATTATAACAGAGAGGTGAAAGATGCTGAAGCATCAACAAAGGCAGTAGATTCCTTCTACTCCTAAAGAAACTGGAGCCGGGCCCTCTGTAGCTGCAAGAAATTTTGATAATATTTCTTGCAGCTATCTATGCATCGGTGTAATATTAAGCATGAAGGACATTGAACTTAGCGGTACTTACCGATCCTGGTTTGCTGAGCTGAAGAGTAAGATACAGACTGCGCAGCTTAAGGCGGCGGTAAGAGTTAACACGGAGCTTATTCTAGTATACTGGCAGCTTGGAGAGGCTATTGTGCAGAAGCAGCAGGAGGCCAGCTGGGGAGACACCCTGATTGAGCAGCTATCCAGCGATCTTAGCAGTGCGTTTCCAGAGATGAAAGGATTTTCCCGAACCAATCTCTTCTACATCAAGAAGTGGTACCTGTTCTACAGCCGTGAGCGAGGCTTAGTGTCCCAACTTGTCGGCCAATTTCGCGACATTCCTCATCTAGACGCTACACAGGAATTAGTCCCACAACTTGTGGGACTAATTCCTTGGGGGCATAATCGTGAAATCGTCACTAAGTGCTCTAGCGTCAAGGAAGCGCTCTTTTACGTCAGCGAGACAATCCGCCATGGCTGGTCACGCGCGATGTTGCTGCACCAGTTGGCGAGCAGGCTGTATCAGAGGCAGGGCCAGACCCTGAACAATTTCGCATTAACGCTTCCCAAGCCACAAGCCGATTTAGCCATCGAAACGCTCAAGAACCCCTATAACTTCGATTTCCTAACCCTGGGGCCGGAAGCACGTGAAAGGGATTTGGAGAATGCGCTGGCCAACCAGATAACCAAGTTTCTGCTGGAGCTAGGGCAAGGGTTTGCCTACATGGGCAGGCAATACCGCTTAAACATCGATGGAGATGATTTCTATCTGGACATACTGCTCTACCACACTAAGCTGCGCTGCCACGTTGTAGTGGAACTGAAGGTGACGGAGTTCCAGCCGGAGTTTGCAGGAAAGCTGAACTTCTACCTCAATGCGGTAGATGCGCAACTGCGGCAGCCGGCCGACAACCCAAGCATCGGCATCTTGCTTTGCAAAACCCCCAACAAGGTGGTGGTAGAATACTCTCTTAAGAATATGTCTGCCCCCCTAGGAGTGGCCGAATACCAGGTGCTGCAAGCAGTTCCGGAGGGCCTGAAGGGAGAGCTGCCAACCATAGAGGCCCTAGAGCAGGAGCTGGAGAAGGAGATACAAACTCCTGAAAGGCCATTGGATCAAAAGCTCAAGAAGCTAAAGGATTTGCTCAAATCAGTAGATAGAGAGGAGGTAAAGAAAGGCAAGGACAGGGAGTCTGTCGTTTCGCTGTTTGAAAAGGTGCTGCCGGAATTAGCTACCAGAATAACTAAAGGACTGAAAGAAGTAACGCCTCTGTTCAGTGACTTTTGGTTGATGAAGTCTATAAATCATACCTCCAAAGTCAACTATACCAAAGAGGAGCTGGAAGAGATCCTACAGCGTGAAAACGTTCATCAAATCGGGTTAGCAATACGCCTAGAGGGCTTCAAAAAGGCTGGTACAAAAGTATTCGGATTATCAAAAGACTTGGTATTCACACTAGAGGCTTATAAGTATGAGGTAGGGGCCGACAGGCATCATGCATGGCTGGAAAAGCTATATCATCAGGATTGGACGGACGAAGATCTTCAGAATCTGTCAGACAGATGGTGCGAGGAAGTGGTAGAACACATTACGCAGCGGCTTGAAAGCATACAGTAACGACAGCATTACCCTGCAAATTCTAGAATGCCGACAGAACAGTATGAGCTTTTTTTGCACGATGAAGATATACTTCTCCATGTAAACCTTCTAAAGGAGAACCACCAATAATCAGAAGCAAAGGCGTACAAGCACCATGTAGGCGTCCTAAAGCAAAATCCTGCATTTGCTTTAAATCGACAGCACTCGCCTGAGGAGAGGATGCAGGGTGACTGTGCCACTCGCCTACATAGTGCAATAGAGGGTCTTTCTTTTTGGCGGCTGCCAAGGCTTTGAATATACCCTCGGTTCCTCTCAAAAAAGAGGTGCGACCGTGCTTTGAGTCGACTGGAGCAGCGGTCGCGATGGAAATTGTTGCCATGCGAAGGTTACCATCGTAACGACCTATCAGGATACCACCCGTTTCTAAGGGATGATATCGGGAAATATCATCCTTGATAACAGCGAGTGCCTCATCTAGGAAGTGGGCACAGTATTTCCCGTCGGAGGAGCAGAATAAAGGGTTCATGCCAAAGATCCCCTGATCACTCTTTCAAGCTTTGGAACTTGCCATGAGTGACAATGTCCGACAGGCAATGAGACTTGTCTTTCATACACCTGCTCGATAAGTTCCACAGCTATACCAGCAAGTCCAGTAATTCTATTAAGGCGGGCAGGAGTCAATGGATGCCAGCACCCTACACCACGGGGCATATCTTCTTTTAAAGCAGCCAAGTGCTCTTCAACCCTGAAAGGTTCAAACCACTCATGAAAAGCATCGGCGTCGAAACTGGAAGCAGAATCCGAATAGAAAAACAAGCGCTGCGCATGAAGACCCAGCGAGAGGCTGATAATCGGCACCTGGCCCGCAATGCCAAGAAACGGCAGCTCCCGCAACACCGTGTCTGAGGCTGTAGCATCAATGACAAGTGTGGCAGCATTCACTGCTTCTTCCAAGGCCTTATCTTTTGAAGTAGCTGAAACCGCAAGCCCCACCACGCTGGCCGAGGGGTTAGCATGGTTCAAACCGTAGGCGACGGAAATAGCCTTGTTCCTGTTTAGCTGTGGCAGGTTCAACGGGTGCCGGACCAGATTGCCAGCCTCCAGTAAGTCTGGATCCACTATGGTCATGTCAGTAACCCCCATACGGACCAACTGCTCAGCCAAATGAGCGCCCAGAGCCCCTGCCCCTATCAAAAGCACATTCGCCTTACGTAAAGGGAGTGAAATCCTACCTCTGCTTTGCAAATCATTTGGATGCCAGTTTTCTGCTCTGCTCACCCATCGGACAGGCGAGGAGCTTCGAAGCGTATTTTCTACCAAAGAAATGCGAGCCTTGGCAGAAGCATTGGTTTTTGGCGACAAAACAAGGGCTTGCCAGTGATACCTGTAGGGTTCTTCTTTTACTTTGCTTGGAATCGGCATGCCTACAAAAAGAAGAAGCTCGTTGTGGGTCCTGAGCTTAGCCAAGGAAGGTCTAAGTAAATCGATAAGCGATTTTCCTTGACTGGCCACAGCGTCAGTAAGTTCCTTCATGGTCGCAGGCACTTGCCAGCGGTTAATTACTGGGACCTCATCCAGGCGAACCCACAAAGCATCTTGATGGCTAGGCAATTGATCAATAGCTGTTCCCCAAGAAGGTTCATATACTGTTTTGTCACCTCTATGGTCCTTGAACTCCTGCACTATGGCAACATGGTTCAAATAGGATACAGCCGCAGTGCCAGCGTAAAAAGGACTCTGCTTCCAGTGAGAAAAAGAAACCTCATCTTCATAATAAGCCAATGTAAATACCTTGTTCTTAGACTCAGTTGCTGTATACCTAAAGCCTGTGTCAAAGTCAGGTAGCTCAAAGTGATCCCCCGCGACTGCTAAGGTGTCTGTAGCAGCGCATTGCAGCCATTCCAGCGCCCTCGCCGCATGCCAAACCACACGGTGCACGGTTGAGGTGGGCTCAGTCTCCATCGCATTACGTGAAGCGGCAAACCCATGGGTTTCGCTTAGGCTACAGATATGTCCGTTGCGTACCGGCCACAGAGGGTGTACTCCTCCATTGTACTGCTGATGCTCAAAAGTCGCGGTTACTCCTTCCTGCCCGTTGGAAGGATGCACTTGTACTTTTCCCCAGGGGTCAACGCTGAAGTCAACGATGATTCCCCACTCTGTGAAACGGTAAACGTCCTTCGTCGGCTTTGTACCGAGCATCTCTAAGCGGATACGCAGTATCCAAGCATTGCTTGAGGGGATTGGCTCCCAGTCTCCCAGGAGCTCAATACCTCTCATTCCTGACATCAAGACACTGCTTTGGCCCAAAGCCAATTGGTCAAGCTCATTCATAAGGCAGAAGATTATGCGAATCGCCCTCCACCGGTAGACCCGCCTTGGCTTGGAGGAATATAACCGCCTCCACTGTTGCCGCTGCTGTTCTGTTTACCGATCTCGCGAAGCAAGGCCTTAACGTTTTGAATAGCCCGCGTTACATTGTACTCACTGGCATAGCCTTCCGAGCCGTCGGCCAGAACTTTGTTGTTCTTAGCCTGGAAGCGCCAGCGCCACTCACCTGCTTTGTCTTCGAAATACTCCCATTCCGGCCCGTGACCGGACTCTTCATCTCGGGACACTTTTCGCTCTGGGGCATTTGGCCCCAATGTTGTGAACAGGGCCGCTCCTTTCTCGCAGTCCTTACGGTCGTTGTAACCTTCTCCTGAGTCAGCCACAATTGCGCCGTTGTCATCCTTTAGGCGCCAGCGCCATTCAAGACTTTTGTCTTGATAAAAATTGAATCCTTTCATGTGTTGAGTTAAATGTTATAAAATATGGAATGTTAAAAGCTGATGATAGACTCTTTTTATCATTAATTTTCAGACGCCTATTTAATTTACTTTATTCTCTTTTGTTCTATACAAAGCTATAGCTCTTGAACGCAACCTATTTGCGTTCAAGTAAAAAAATGTAAATTGTTGAAAAATAATTTGGTATGCCGCAGAATAAGCAAGCATATGTGCGAATGAGGGTAATTGATGATTGCTTGAGAAGCAAGATCAGGAAGTATTGGTCAAAGACTGACTTAATTGAAAAAATTAGTAACACAAAAGACATTAAGATAAGCGAAAGAACCCTCGATTATGATATCTACTTGATGCGTAACTGTTCTCAGCTCAACTACAATGCTCCAATAGGGTACTCGAAGAAAGAAAACGGCTACTTTTACTCAGATTCTAACTTCTCCATAGCCAATCTGCCCTTAAACGAAATTGAGTTTAACGCACTTGCAACGGCTGCTGCAACACTAAACCAGTTTAAGCACATATCTGTCTTTCGGGAATTTGCCTCAACAGTAGATAAGGTAATCAACCTTGTACAGCACATAGAATATCAAAGGTCGGAAACCGGTTTGAAGTTCATGGACTTTGAGGAAGCTCCGTATTCTGTAGGCAATGAGCATTTAGACATACTTATTGATGCAACCAGGCATAAATACCCAGTTAGACTGATATATAAGAAATTTGATGCTGCCAGACCCAAACCACGTACAGTTAGTCCATATTTGCTCAAGGAGTACCGCAACAGGTGGTATTTAGTAGGATTACAACATGAGACAGGCAGCCTGAGAAAATTTGCATTAGACAGAATCTGTAGTCTTGAGCCTACTCGGGATACTGTGTTTATGGATAACTATGGGTTCAACCCTCAACTTCATTTTAAAAATGCCATTGGTATTTCTTTGGAAGAAGAAACAGTAGAGGACGTAACTCTATCTTTTACTCCACATGACGGGAATTACATAAAGACACAGTATCTTCATAGCTCTCAGGAAATTCTAATTGATGACAAAACAGAGCTAAGAGTAAGGCTAAAGGTGGTGATTAACTATGAGCTTATTTCTACTATTCTAAGTTTTGGAATGGCTGTTAAGGTTATTGAACCTGCAGTTTTGAAGCAAAAAGTAATCGATAACTTAAAGAGTTGTCTTCAACTTTATTAGAGACTACTCATTTTAGGATTTAGTAGTATTAATTATAACCACCCTTAATCACATAATCTAGGTATCAACTAATGCTTGTCTGAAGTGATGAATTTTCTTAATGTGATAAATGGACCCTACAAGAGCCCTTCATCTGCCATGGAATAATAGGTCTCGCTGGTGAGGATAATGTGATCCAGTACAACAATGTCGAGCAGTTCTCCGCCTTGCTTCATTTTCTTTGTCAATTGTAAGTCTGCCGCACTCGGCTTGGTGTTGCCGGAGGGGTGGTTGTGGCAGAGGATGATGGAGCTGGCGCAAGCTTTAAGCGCTGCAGCGAAGATAAGCTTCGGGTCAGCCACCGTGCCTGCCACGCCTCCGGTTGAAAGCTCGTAAATGCCCAGCACCCTGTTGGCCCTGTTGAGAAGCATTACCTTGAACTGCTCCACAAACTCTATCTTTCCTGTATCCCAGCTTTGGCGGAGCACCGCTGCGCTGTCAGTGGAACTGGTTACCTGTGGACGCTCGGATGGTTTTACTTTGGAGCGGTAAGTCAGCTTGATTTCTGCTACTCTGTTTAATCCGGATTTTTTAGTCAGCTTTTCCATAATCTTGTTCTTTTAAGTATGAGGAATTGATTATGGTGCCCTCACTGCCTCCGGGATCGGACTGAGGGCATAGGTGGAGCCTGTAAAAATGCGGAGGGCTCCTTTCAGGGATACCCATTTTTTCAGGACTACCTTGTCCCGTGTCCGGGCCGCAAGGCTACCTTTGCGCCGAAATGAATGACAGTGGACTTTTGCTTTGAAGTGTCCTAAGTAGTGTTCTTACAGGATTGTCTTTTATTTGGACTTCCTACTAAGGCAATTGCTTCTATTTGCAGGTTCTGAAAACTCATGTCTTGTTTTAAAAACAAATTAGTGAACTTGTTGAGTGTTTAAGTCGCTCAACAACTCCTAACTGTAGTTTGCCAAGTTTCTCCTTGACCTCCATAGCAAGGTAAATACTGATCAGCCCTCCTCTAACTCCAATCCAGATAGTTATGGGCGGGTGCTGGCACCAAGAAAGAGCCGCCATGCGAATCCGTCATCATTAACTCTCTTATCTACTCTACCTTCTCCTTTCAGGCCACCCAGTTACGAATGTAAGCGCATTTGGTTTCCTGAAAATAGCCTATTCTTCTGTTCTGGAACAGAATTTTCCAAGAAGTCTTCCTTTACCTTTATACTACACCAAAAGGGAAAGGGACATGAATAAAAAGCTGGCCATAGAGGGGATTACAGCACTGCTGATCCTGCTATTTCTTTATACTGCGCTGAGCAAACTGCTGAATCTGCATGCTTTCCGGGGGCAGCTGATGCTGCAGCCCTTCCCTGCAGGATGGGACACCTTGCTGCTGTGGGCACTGCCCTTGACAGAGCTACTGGTTTGTGTTTTGCTTTTCTTTCAGCGGACACGACTGCAGGGCCTCTACCTGGCAACGCTTCTGATGTTGGTTTTCACTCTGTACGTTGCCCTGGTTCTTACTCGCGCTTTCGGCTACATTCCCTGCAGCTGCGGGGGTGTGCTGGAGCGGATGGACTGGGAGACACACCTGGTCTTTAATATAGTTTTTCTGGCTTTGGCGATCACAGCGACAATACTTCATAAACGATCAGAACGGCAGGAGCCTGCTGTGCGGGCTGCGGCTGGGCTATCTAACGGAAAGGAGGGAAGCGGTAAAGAGTAAGCATGGAAACAGCGCAGCAGGGGAGCCCCGCTGCATGGGAAACGACAGTATAAATTTTCCGACTGGGCAAGGGCTCGGGAGCCAGTTGGAGCAGGTGATCGCCTGAACCTGCCAATCTCAGGCAACTTTAAATTTTTAATACCATGAAAAAGATGAATTTGAGTATGCTCGCCATTTTGCTGGGGACAGCGTTGGCGGTTGCGGGAGTCGAGGGGAACTCGCAGCCGGAAGCGCAACAGGAGCAGTGGTTCCTGCTGCAGATGGGAGGTGATCCCTCTGATCCGAATGACTACACTATAACAGGTGGATCACCGTCCAACTGCGTGGTGGGCGACCACCGCTGCGCTATTCTAGCGGAGGAGGATGCAACCAATCCAGGTAAGCCGACGCAGGATGGTGTAGATGACCCTGCAAGGGAAGTGTTCCGCAGCCAACAGTAGGCAAGGAAGCGCTTTTCTGATTTAAAAAAAGCCTGATGCGAATACGCACCAGGCTTTTTGGTGTGTGCTCAGTTCTGCTGAATGCCGCTTATTTCGATTACCCTCTGGGGAAGCGGAAAAACGTAGCGAGTATCCCCCGGGGGGAGCGTGTGTGTGCCTTCTGGCAGTTCTCGGGTCAGCGAAACGGCGTAGCGGCTATCCTTGTTGAGGCGGCGCAGGTCAGCCCAGCGCATGCTTCGGAAGGCCAGCTCTTTTCTGCGTTCCTCCAAGATGATGTCCAATGCCTGGGTGCCGTCAGTAGCTTCCAGGGGCGTGAAGGTACCGGCCTTCCAGCGTTTTTCCAGCAGGACATTAAGCGTGGCCATGGCTGGCCCCGCCTGACCCAGCCGGGCATGGCACTCGGCGCGGATCAGGTACAGCTCGTCGGTGGCGAGCCCGGTGAAGAGGAGAATGGACCCGGCGTAACTTCCCCGGAAACCGATGTTGCCGGGTTCATACTCGTGGTAGAAGACTTCCCGGCGCAGGTCATTCTCCCCATAGAGCGCGTACAGGTCCGGGTTCACTTTCCCCGCCGGGTAGTAAGTGCCGGAGAGCATAAACATGGTGCTGTGGAAAATCACCTCCTCGTTCATACCTGGGATCGGGTTCGCTGCGTTCAGGTCCAGCAGGTTGTAGTCCAGCAGTTTGTCATGCAAACTGAGGGCTCTGTCCGCATAGGAGAGGGCCTCGGGGTAACGCTCCATCTGCAAAAGGGTGCGGGCGAGCAGCGCGAAGGCGGACGGCTTGGAGGGCCGTGTCTTGTAAGCTGGCACTTTCGGCAGCAGTTCTGCGGCTGTTTGCAGGTCTGCCAGCACCTGGTCGTAACTTTCCTGCACGGATGCCCTACCAGCACGCTCGTTGATGTCAGGGGTCAGTTTGAGCACAATGCCCGGGTCTTGAGCTGCCGTAGCCTCATTGTAGGGCTTCGCATAGACCTGCAGCAGGTTGTAGAAGGCATTTGCCCGGTAGAAAAGCGCGCTCCCCCTGATCATGTTCCACTCGCTTTTTTGGTGAGGGGCGGGCTCCAGTTTTTCCGTGCCCTCCAGCACCAGGTTGGCGTACAGTACCGCGTTGTAAGACAGAGACCAGTCATTGCGGTCACTGTCATTGTAGACATCCCGCTCCCAGGCGTAGACGTTCTTGACCGTCAGACTGGAGAGGGCGTTCCAGTCCGCAGGCCTGATATATAAGTTGTCGGCGGCGACTTCGCCTGTAAAAGGAGTCTCCTGGTTCAGTACGTAGTTGTTGTCGAGCAGGCGCAGGAGGTTCTCAAGCCTATCAGTCGGGATCGCCAGCGACTTGTCAGGCTTTACGTCCAGGAAATGCTCGCAGGACGAAAGCGAAATCGCCAAGAGTAGGGTGAAAATGCATTTTATCTTTTTCATGGTATCGATCTTTTAGGATTAGAAGCCAACCCGGAAGCCCATGGATAGGGTCGGTGGCGGTGTCATGTAGTGGGCATGGTCTGGGTCAAGGCCGTGCTTGTTGGCGCGCCACAGGATTCCCAGGTCCCGCGCTACGGCGTAGAGCTGGACGTGCTGCACCATGCGCCAAGAATCAGACGGCTGCAGCACGTCTACCGTGAGGTTGATGTCCTGCAGCCGTATATGGTCCCCTTTCTCCACCAGGGCGGCGGAGTTGGCGTAAAAGGTGTCGCGGTTCACATTATTAGGGTAGACCATGGATGGAACCGAAGTGCGCTGCTCGTCTCCCGGCTGCTGCCAGCGGTGGGCAAAGTCCGGGTGGCTTACCCAGCCCTGGAATAGGTTGTTGTAGTGGATGGAGGGGCGCCTGAAGTAATACCCGAAGCGGTAGCTGATATTTCCGGACAGCGTGACGCCCTTGTAGCGGAAGGTGTTCAGGAAGGAGCCGAAAACAGGAGGCAGGGCTGGGCCATGGTAGACCAGTTCCTCCAGCTGCGTATGCCGGGTGATGGCCGTGTAGTCTTTGCTTAGTTCCCCCTCAACGAGGCCCTGCGGATCTCCTGTCTGCGGGTCCAGCCCCTGCCAGGCGTAGCTGTAGATGCTGTGCGGGGGGCGCCCCTCAACCGGCGTGACGGAGAGGCCGGAATTGATGAAAGTGCTGCCGCTAGCCGTGGTGTGCTCATAGCGGGTGACCTCGCTTCTGTTGTAGTTGAAGAGCAGGGTACTGCTCCAATTCAGGCCCCTATCCAGCACTTTTCCGGTCAGTGAGAGGTCCACGCCGTTGCCTTTCATGGAGGCGACGTTGCGGCGGATCCTGCTGCTTATCACACCGGCCGTCGGGTCCACGAGAGCATCACCGATCAGGTCCGTACCCTTCTTGATGTAATAGTCAAGCGTGCCGTGCAGGCGCTCGTTTTTCAGGCGGAAATCCAGGCCCATGTTCCAGGTGGCTGCTTTCTCCCAACGCAGGTCCGGGTTCGGGTAGGTGCGCACAACCGCGTAAGGGCCGCCGTTCAGGTTGCCCGAAACGGAGCTGATGGTGGCCAGGGCGGTCAGGTTGTTGTCCAGGTTGCCGTTGTAGCCAAAGGAAGTTCTGGCCTTTAGGTATTCTAGCCAGGGAAGGGAAAAGAAGTCCTCCCGGTGTGCGTTCCAGGCCAGTCCGGCTGACCAGAGGGGAACGCCGCGTTGGTTGCTGTTCACCCCAAAGAGGTTAGAGGCGTCCTTGCGGGCACTCGCGGTTGCGACATAGCGGCTGTCATAGGTGTACGTGGCATTGGCGTAGTAGGAGGTAAACCGCTGGTTTCGCTCTGAAAAACCGGTGTTGTTTTGAATGCGGCCCCTGGCGGCCGGGTTGAAAGAGAGGGGAAACTGTGTCATATTGTCAACAGGCACGGAGGTGCCCACGCGCTCATCATAGCCATAGGCCCGGAACTGCTGACCGGTGCTGCGCTGTGTCTGCCCTTCGGCACCGGCCATTGCCGACAATTCATGCTTGCCGGCTGATAGGTCGTACCGGAGCTGTCCCCGGCCGTTGTGGGACCGGAACTGGCCGTGCCAGGTGTCAATAATGCTGCCCCGGGGAACAGGGAAGCTCAGCGTTCCGTCCGGGTTCACCTGGGTGAAGCGGTTGATCAGGTTGCGCGTCCCGTATGCCTCGGATGTCTGCAGGTTGGTGTTCAGGTCCTGGTTATGGGCATACTGGTACTTCCCGATAAAAGTCAGGCCTTTGAACAGATCCACGTCCACCCCAACCGTCACGATGGCCTGCTGCTGCTCGATCGTGTGGTCAATTCCGTCAGCATCCCGCAGCGGCACATATTCCCAATTGAGCAGACCGCTGGATGCGGCAGAGGCGGCATAGTCCTGCCGGTAGTCCCTGGGCAGGACCACCGGGTTGCCCTGTTCGTCCGCCAGGCGGGCATAGGGGTAGAGCCTTTTGGACTGGTCCAGGCTGATGTCACTGAAGGCGGGACGCCCGAAGCGCCTGGTCCCCTGCGCCAGGTTGATGCCTGTGTGCAGCGTCAGTCGTTTGGTGGGGGTGTAGCTGTTGTCGGCGCGCAGGCTGATGCGGTGGTTGGGATCACCCAGTTGGCCGGTGGCGGCATCGTAACCGCCTGCCAGGTAATAGGACATGCGCTCACCGCCGCCGCTCAGGTTAAGGGCGTACTGCTGGTTTACCCCGGTATCGTAGAGATGGCGCTGGAAATCGTCCCGTACGTCGTGGGTGGCCAGGCCCTGCAGGGCTTCCTCCAACTGAGCGTCTGTGAGCTGGCCCTTTCGGTGCAGGATCATCAGCTCTACGGCAGGCGAGAGCAAAGTGCGGGCGGGACTGTTCTCCTGGCTGTTGTAGAAGCCTCTGCCGAAAAGAAAGCGTTCCACCCCGATGAAGTCAGCCGGGGCCATCATGGGCACCTGGCTGAAGTCCGGCTTCTGCAATACGCTGACGTTAGCATTGACGTTCACACGCATGGGCTGCTGGAGCCGTCCTTTTTTGGTGGTGATTACGATCACGCCGTTGCCGGCGCGGGCGCCCCAGATGGAAGCAGCTGCCGCGTCCTTGAGCACCGTAATACTCTCCACGTCGTTGGGATTGATGGCGATCAGGCTGCCTTCGTAGGGGAAGTTGTCCAGGATAATGAGCGGTTCGGCATTGCCGTAGATTGTGCTAATGCCCCGGATGTTGACTTTGGGGTTGTTGCGAACGCGCTCGTCGAAGTTAAGCCCGGAGGTGACGCCCTTGAGCCGGTCCAGGATGCCTGGGCTGACGGAGCGGTCGAGCAGCTCCCGCTCCACCTGCGTAAAGGAGCCCGTCACCCGCTCGGGAGCCAGGCGCTCATAGCCCGTGGAGACGAGCACTTCCCCGAGGGACTGGGAGTTTTCACGCAGGGCAATGGTCATTTCCCCATGTATAGGCGGTTTTAGCGGCACCTGCTGTGTGATATAACCCAGAAACGAAATCTCCAGGGTGTCGGCAGCCGGGGGAGGGGCTAGTGTAAAGTGCCCCTCGGGGTCAGTGGCGGTGGCGGTGTTAGTGCCCAGCAGGCGCACCGTGGCACCGGGGAGCGGGTGGTTGCCGGGAGAGGCGACCACACGCCCCTGCAGCCGCTCCTGCCCCAGAGCGGGGAGCGTAATGCAAAACAGCAGGAAAGCGATTAGTAGTTTTGGTTGCATACAGGATTGATTTTTAGGTTTGGAAATACTTATTGGATGATGAGCACCTGGAACGGACGCTTTTTCTTCTGCAGCTGGAGGCCATAAGCCGCCAGCCGGGTGTTCAGCCGGCTGATGTCCTGCAGGTCCCCTTCCGACAGCTGGAGATCGATAGGGTAGGTGATGCCTGTTCTGTCGAGCACCGGAAGGTCCGGAATATGCTTGTTGAGAAAAACCACCAGCCTGTTGACCGACTCGTTGCGCATGTACTTGTCCGGGTCGCTGACGTCGGTGAAGTTGTGGCCGGACTCACCCCCCGAAGACCGCGGCACTGCCGCTCGGCCCAGTAGGGTCAGCTCCCAGCAGTCGATGCGCTTTTTGCGGACGCTGGCCTGTAGGCCGAAGAGCCGCTCCAGGTCCTGCTGCATAAAGGTGTAGAGCTTGTCGGAGAGGGCGGCGGGCAGCAACATTTCGTAGCAGTAGTTCTTGTGCTGGCGCTCTTCCACCAGATTGTGCACCTGGTGGGCGCGGGCCTTGTCGCTGGCCAGGAAAATCTGCTTCTCCGAGAAGTAGGAGGGCAGGCCACAGGAAGCCCGGAGGAGTTGCGCTACGGAGGCATTCACGATCTGCAGGCGTAGGGTGGAGTCTGTCTTCACCTTGCCGGAGCCGCCGCCTAGCCCGGGCACATATGGAGTGAGAATGGAGCGGTAGCGGGGGAAAGGGGAGCCACCATTTCCCTCGTGGAAGAGCGGTTTGCTGTGGTCATGATCCATGACATCTTTCTTATGGTCCTTGAAGTGGCCTTCCTGCCCGCGCAGGAGGCGGCGTACCGTTGCGGGTGTTGCGTCGTACGGACCGGTCTGGGCAAGCAGCCTGCCCTCCGGGCTGATCCACACGAGATGGGGCACAGCATTGTAAGGGAAGAGCTCCTCCAGTTGCTGGTTGTTTAGCACGATCGGCAGCTTCATGCGCCGCCCGATAGGGTTGTTGGCGAGGAAGGCCTCCACCTCTTCCCGTTTCTGGGAGGTGACGGTGATCACCTGCAGGCTATCGCCAAAGGTCTGTTGCAGAGCCTCCAGCCTGGGGAGCGCCAGCAGGCTGGAACCGCATGTGGTGGCCCAGAACTGCAGCAGCACGACCCTGCCGCGGAAGTCGGAAAGGCTGGCTGTGCCGGATGGGTTGTGAAGCAGGGTGCTGAGGGTCACGTCGGGTACCTGCTCCCCTGTCTCCAGTTCGGCGGCAGCGTGCTCCTGTGCCTGTCCCCGAACGGTTTGGGAAAGCAGCAGCGCCATCAGGGCGAAAGCCAGGCAACACGCATGATGGATAGTTATTCTATTTAAAAACTGTTTTATTAACGGCATGTATTAGTGTTTAAAGGTTTAATTGATGTGTAAGGCCACAGGTGGCCACTGGGCTTTTCTCCGCCTAGTGGCCTGAGAGAAGGTAGCTGACAGGGAGCAGGAAGAGGAGAGGCGGGGGCGACCGGCGCGAGCGAGGGACGGTAGACTTCGCTCACGGGCGACTGCGGTTACTCACCTTAAAACTATTCTATAACCTATAGAGCAGCCGCCCCCTGCACAGCCGGACAGTGCCGGGCGCCCCGGCCTCCCCTAGTGTAGCATTGGATCGCGGCGGCAGCGGCAGAGTATGACCGCTGCCGAGGCAACAATTGATTCTGTAAGCTGGTCCGGGCGGTGTGTCTGCGGACCGCCAGCAACTGATCGGAGGGCAGCCTGCAGGAAAAGTATAGGCATAGGAAGCCCCGGAAGCCATTTTTGTGGTTTCATATAAGTGTAAATCAGGATGTAACAATTATTTAGCCGCTAGTGCGGGTGGATCTGTAGGAAACTTTCTAATCAGGCGGACAGACAAGCAGCATCCAGTTGGCAGACACGTTGGTGTGCAGGGATTCCAGAGCCTCGGCCAACGAGGCTTTTTCTGGACAGGTCGTTTTGTTGCTTAACTGCGGCGTGGAGCCGGTTTTCTCGGGCATGTCATGCAGTTGATATAGAGCTGAAACAAGCGTTTTAAGATCTTCATAAAAGGTAATCAGTTCGGTGTTATGAATACAGGAGGACTTGCTGTCCTTCAGGGCCAGGATAAACCACTTCCAGAGGCGTTGCTGCGCTTCGTGCTGCGGGTAGCGGGCGCAGAAGTCCAGCAGGGCCTGGTCGGGCTCGGAGAGTTTGAATTCAGGTAAGGTGTAGGGTATAGAGTTCATGATGGGAATGGGAAAAATTGGAAAATAGAGTTCCTGCCAGCCGCTTAGCAGCGCTGGTCATGCCGGGGAGGGAAAGGGAAGGTCTGCCTACAACACGTGCTAGCTGGTGTTAGAGAGGCAGCAACGGGAAGGAATCAGCTCACTCAGGTGGTGAAATGAGGAGCACCCAGCCGGAGGAAGGACTCCGGTGTGCACATACGCGCTGTATGGTGCTGTTGACTTTCTGATTCATTACTCTGGCTATAAAGTGCAGTTGAATAATGAATCCTGGAAGAGGGGAATCGCTAACAGAAATAAGCGATAGCAATGGAACCCACTCCGTATGATGCGGAAACCTGTAGGAGGGTTGTTGGCACATACAAGAGCGGGCCCATCACTATCGCAAAGATAGTAAATGGGCAACTACTCCTGCATCTTGCACCAACAGAAAGTTTCCTACATTTTCCGCGCAAGACTCAGAACCCAATTGCCTGGATTTCTAATCCTAGATGTTGTTCTAAAAGCTAAGATAGTATATAGATTTCATATATCAAAATATTTTGGAACCATAGTATAAAAATACCATCCTCTTTATTGTCTGGATGGGAAAAGAAATCAAAATCACTCCTACTGACCAGTATATTATTGATAAGGTTAGAGTACTTCGACTTGAGAAAGAAGTATCTCAAAAAAAGCTTTCAGAAATTATAAGTCCATCTGGTGACAATTCAGCTATTGGGAAAATTGAAAGTGTCTCTACAACCCATAAATATACCGATCATCAGCTCAATATAATCGCTAACTACTTTGGCTGTACAGTCTATGACTTCTACCCGGCTGAGATACTGGATGACACGCCCCAGGTGAAGACCAGAGTGCCAATCCCTAAAGGGCTGGGGCCAACGGGTATTATTAATGCTTTGCTTGAGGAGGGAAAGTTTTTCAGTGTGCCGCAGACAATCAGGAAGACTACCGATTACTGTAATGAATACTTCAAAGAAAGCAGGCCTGTGACGGACTACACTGCTATCTTAGAGAGAGCAGTTGAAAAAGGAAGCTTGAAGAAGGTGGAGCTCGAAAGTGGTAACGTGCGGTATCAGCAGGTATAACTATTTAAATTTGCCTTTTCAAAAACATCTTGAAATGTCGTAATTAGAGATGTGAAAAAAGAAAAGCCGACAGGAATCCTAACAATGCCTGTATCATCGATTGAGTTCGATAAAACCTACCGCGTGAGGCAGAAGCGGCTTGAAATGGGCTACACCGCCCGGGAGCTTTCGTTTCTGTTGGGCTATCACCCCCTATATGTTAGGAACGTGGAAGACCCAACTTCCACAAAAAAGTATAACGCCGCTGAGACCAACTACCTGCGGCAGATTTTTGAGTGCCCGCTGTCTGACCTGATGCCGGGTAAAATCGAGGAGCCGTTCTTCCATATCCAGGTAGAGCATGACCTTAATCCCGAGTCAAATAACAAGAGCTATACTATATCTTTTCTGAAAGAAGGAGGCAAGGAACATTTTCTAACCTTTGAGGAGGAACCTGCCAATTTTGAATTGCCGTTGAAAAGTGCGGCCACACAAGAGGAAGTGCAGCAGTTTGTAAATGCACTGTTTGCTAATAACTATTTTGATAAGCCCCGAACAAGGCTGGAGGTTTTCAAGCTGTGTCAGGAAAAATTCGGAGCTCCTTTGAGGCCTGCATTTGTTGCAGATGCATTAGGGTTTTATACTGGGAAACGGAAAGCGCCCAGATTGGTAAAGGGGAAGAATGAGAGTTCGAGGGATGTGTTTGTAAAAGAGTGACTTGGTAAGATCGCCTTCACAGCTCTTAAAATTATGAATACTTCCACCAGGTAATCAGTAGGGTTAACTTCTAAAAGAATGCGCTGTATTGGTTTGAATTCCAGAAAGCCTTCAATTGAGAGTTAATTACATGAGTTCTTGCGCTATCCTAAGTGCTGATATTCAAAGGGAGCAGAAAGCTAGTAATTTTAGGTTTTGGTCAAGTCAAAAGCATTGTTGGTGTAATATTTTCGCAGTCATAACAACGTTTTGCTACTTTAATGTGCAGAAGAGGGAACACTTATTATTTTGTTGAATTTATACTGAAGCAGTGGAAATAGACTAACGCTTTGAACGATTGTGGAGTAACTGTTAATCTCTTAACTGAAAAGAAACATACTTCCATTAATTGCTTATTCCATCAACACGAAGCAATGACTTGAATAAACAATAGAGATATGCATTGTTTTTAATGATTAACCCCTATTCGTATCTACTTAAACAAACTTTGTCTTATGAAAAGAATTCTTTTAGCATTTGGCCTTATATGTAGCTTGTCTTGTATCAAGGCTGTGGCGCAGGATACGCTTACTGTTGCCGTGCCCAAGAATATTGCACAAACCATTTTAGCGAAACTGGACCATGAAGTTGATTTGAACGAAGCACAGGAGAAAAAAGTATATGCCATTCTGCTGGAGCGTTCAGAGAAGTTCAGTCAAATCAAGCAAAGCAGCAAGTCAAATAAATACTCCAAATCTAACTTTCGACAAGTAAACGAGCAAGCTCATAGCAAGTTTAAGCAGGTGCTGACATCTGATCAACTTGAGAAGCTTAAGCGGTTACGAGATGAGACGCAGCTGCAAAGAAAAGCTCTCCGGGAGGAAGACATATATAAGTCTGTACAAGACATTGAGTTGGATTTTTAAACAGCAATAATATGAAGACATTAATTATAAAATTGTCCTTACTAGTGCTGTGCATCTCGCTTCTTGCCTGCAAAAAAGATAAAGAAGAAGTAATGCCAGACTATAGTATGACTGGTTCTAATACCTTTGCTGCATTTGTGAATGGTCAGCTATGGGTGCCGAAGGGACGACCGAGTACATTTCAGCCCAATCTACAACTGATTTATGATCCTAACTATAATGGAGGATCTTTTGATATTAGAGCTTACCGAGTTAATGAGAACTCAAATACCCACGAACTAATAGCAATGAATATTTCTCAGGTGGATCGTACAGGCCTCTACAATCTTGGAAACCGGCAGGAAGGGAGGGTTCTTTATGAATCAAATAAGTGCATTTATGAAGGAGATGAAGGGGAAGTAGAAGGTGTGCTGGAAATAACTAAGCTCGATCTGCAGAACGGCATTATTGCAGGTAAGTTTGAGTTCACGCTTATAAAAACAGATTGTGATACCGTCAGAGTTACTGAGGGCCGGTTCGATAAAAAAATCTTCTAAAACCAGGTACTAAATCCTTGATTTCATGAAAACACAACTACCCTTCTTTAGAGGGCTGGCATCGCTTTGCCTTTTGCTGACCCTTATGTCCCATAGTCTGCAGGCACAAAACACTGTAACTATAGGGGCAGGTACCGACTGGACTGATGTGATGCTCTACCGGAATGATCAGAACACAAGCATTGCAAACACCAACTACCATAACCAGGCCAGGAACCTAGCCAGTGCTTGGACCAGCAATGGCTTCCCAACCTATTGGCGCACGCTTTTTAGGTTCAACTTGAATAGTATTCCTCCGGGAGCAGTAATTCAGAATGCGACGCTTTATTTGTACAGTGATCCCACGGCAACCGGCAGTTCTGGAACAACTAATAACCAGTTGAGCGGCTCAAATGCAGTGTATTTTGAAAAGGTCAATTCTAACTGGGGCGAGACCAGTGTTACTTGGAATAATCAGCCTGCCACCACTACAAGCGGGCGTATCTGGCAGCAGCCTTCCACCTTCACAACCGAGAATATACAGGTAAACCTTACCTCTTTTGTGCAGGACTGGGTTAGTAGCCCCTCTACAAACTACGGCATGAGGATGGCTCTGGAGCATGAGCAGTACTTCCGTGGCAGGGCCTATGCAAGTGAAGACCACACCAATACAGCTATCCGACCTAAGCTGATTATCACCTATTCAACCTCTTCCAGTGATCCGGTTGCCGATGAAATAAATAATATTTTTGCCCTTCTGGATAAGACACAGGTGCCCACAGGCTTCTTGTCGGACTATGGCAGAGAGTTTCTTCCTCTGGATGTATTCAATGGTATACTGACAGATAGCAACAGGGTTAATATAGATGCCTGGAGGTGGAGTTATGCATCGTTGTATAGCTCCCGAATCTACGGTGCCAATTCACTTCCTACGCTTGCCACTGTAAATAACGCCATTAAGAATGTGCAAAGTAGCTCTGGGGCTATACCTGTCGTAATGGCGCATGCCAACTATGCATATATCAAACCAGATGCCTTTAGCAACAACCTGCTTAAAGTGGAAAATAATCAGCTCAGGGACGTGATGGGAAGAACGCAGAGCCCATATGCGGAAAGATCCTATTTCGCAGCTAGTCCCGTCCGCAACTCTGTTAGCAGTGGGACTGTTTCTCTGGTGTTCAAGCCGGAGATTTTCTACAATACCACGGGAAAAACCCCACAAACATTCTATATTGATTTCGCCGATGGGAGGGGATACGTAAATACGGCCTGGAATACACCTGTATCCGCAACCTATACCTCAGATGGTACGAGGCTAATTAAGATTAAAGTCTTATTCACCGATAATACTTTCTATGAGTGCTATTCGCAGATTGCAGTTTCAAACACCGGTGCATTGGCTTTCCGCTACCCAGGTGAGCCGCAACTCCCACCCCACACTATAAACGCACGACCTGGCATCCACGACGGCGGGCAGCTCTTCATATCATTAGGGCAAAATCATACTACCATCTCTAAACCTCTAATAGTTGTGGAAGGCTATGATGCTTCTGACATAGCACCAGATTTGATACCTACTAAAGAATACAATGATTTTATTTCTTCAATTAACACACCAATCTTTAGAGTTAACAATCAGCTTTATCATGAAAGTTTTAATAACCAACTTGACTTGGCGGGTTATGATTTAATTTTCCTGAACTTCAATAACAGCCTAGATGATATTACTCGAAATGCCGCGCTGTTCGAAGAGGTTGTTAATTGGGTTAATATGCAAAAAGGCAGTGGAGGAGAAGATAATGTTGTTTTAGGCATAAGCATGGGAGGCCTCGTTGCACGCTACGGCCTGGCTAAAATGACGAAGCAAGGAGGAGCTACCCGCACCAGATTACTGATAACGCATGATAGTCCGCACAGAGGAGCCAATGTGCCCCTAGGTTTCCAGCACTTGATTACTTCCATCCCTGATTTAAAAGTCTTGGCCGATGCAAATATTCAAGATCTTTCCCCAGCCGTAAAAGCAGGTTTTGACCTGCTATCAGCTCCCGCGTCCCAGCAGATGTTGATCCTTAGATCTGAAAATGGCAATACAATAGCTAATACATTCTTAGATAACATATATAGACCAATGGTTACTTTCAGTTCAGCAGATCTACAGCCATCTTATCGCTTCTTAGCGACAAGCCAGGGATCGGAGTGTGGCCAGCAACTCTTTACTCCCTATACAGAGTTAGGGAGGCTTGATTCTGAATTTTTCCTGTCACCACTACCGTGGCTTAGTAGGAAGGCCTTAAAGGCAGAGGCCGTGATCAATGCTTTGCCAGAGCAAGGAACTTCCAAAAGGATTACCTATCTAAAAATTGGGTATGAGTATCGACGATTTTGGTTCATAAAGTGGGAAAAGAACCTATTAAATATTAGTAAAAACGCACCATCCTATGCCCTGCCTTGGGATGGCGCACCGGGCGGTACGTTTACCTTGGACGATGAGGATGATAATCCTTACAGTGTATCAGGCCCAAACATAAAATTTGGCATTTTCTTTAAACTAAAGGTAAACGGCAACATAGCAGGCGAATTTACCTTTGTCCCTACTGCAAGCGCACTGGATGTAGAGCCGACTTCTCCGGCTGTACTTACGGCCAAATACAGCGGCGGGATTAGTGTAACGGCACAGTCGGCAGCTGATGATTTTATTGCACAAGATAGGCCTTTTGCTTCCGCTCCTTATAATATTTACCATACAACATTCACCAACAGGAATGCCGAGTGGATTTTTAACGAAATGCAAAGCAGTACGAACAACACCCTGAACTGTTCGAATGAATGCGGGCCGACCGTGACTATAAGCTCAAGCAGTAATTCTGTATGTGGGGGTACTGCTTACTTTTCCGTCCCAGATTATGGCAATGGTGTGGCCTATAGCTGGTCAGTGGGGCCAGGCCTGTCCATAGTCTCTGGCAACGGAACCCGTCAGATAGGAGTTACTTCAGCTGCAGGCAATTATAGCTCTGCCACGGTGTCAGTTAATGTCAATACCAAATGCGGCACCCTTTCCGCTTCAACAAACATAACTATAGGTTCAGGGTCAGCCTTTATTAGCAACCCATATGATTTAAGTTGTTACTGCCAAATATACGGGCCTCAGACAGGTAAGACATATCAATTCTTTGTGGATACAAACCAATATGGCGTTGATCCTAGTAATTATCGATGGACCATTACACCTCCTTTTGACTCTCCGGAGCCGTATCCGATGGAGTTTTCGGGCAGTTCAATTTACTTCGACGCCTATTATCCCGGCGAATACACTTTTGAATTGCAGCAATATACACCAGGTTGCGGATGGAGTGTTAAAGACACAAGATACTTCTACTTTAGTCAGGGGTATGGCATGTATGCTTACGCCTATCCTAACCCTACCTCGGATGAATTGAATGTGTCGCTGAGCAGCGCTTTCCCGGAAGAAGAGGATAATACAGATAGCACTTATGAAGTTCGCCTTTTGAATGCGCAGCAAAAGGAAGTGTATAATAAAAAGACGAAGGACAAACAATTAGTTATCCCTGTTCAGAAGCTCAAGAGTGGAACATACTACCTGCAGCTTAACTCTGGTACGAGGACTGTGGTAAACAGAATTGTCATAGGGCAAAATGTAAGGTAATGAGCCAAGGTGTTACCTTCTGGCATGAGGTTATGTCACAGGGTGGCTTACAGCACTAAATTATAAGCAAACATAACTTACATACGAGTATTGGTCTAACATGAATCATCCCGAACTTTGATTGAGGGATAGATAGAGCAGACTTCAGAGGTTGGCCAAAGCCAGGCGGATGCGGTAAAGCAGTGTGGGAGTTTCCTGCACCGCTTTCCTGTTCTGTGGCAGCCCAGGCGCTGCTCCTTTTGCTTTTCGAGCTCTTTGTCAAGCAGCGAGAGCAGCAGGCCCGAGGGGCGGCTGCGGTGTCGTACCAGCGCCTGGCACAGCCCCAGGAAAGTGGCCACCAGCCGGCGGTCCAGCAGCCGGCCGAGCAACAGAAGGAAAGGGTAAAGGAATTGCTCCAGGCGATGGCGAAAAACGGGCCAGCGGGAGAACTTCGGCCGCCGGTCCGGCGTTTTTAGAAGTAGAGCACATAAAAACCTCCTGTCTTTAGGTGATACATTATCTATATCCCTAAAACAGGAGGTTTTCCTTTTTCATCTCATCTCTAAACTCTGGGATGATTCATATTTAAATAAGGGCTATAATTATATGTGCCATTCTCTTTTTCGATGATCAAGAATCATTCCTACTCCATCTGTAGAGATTGGAGCACGTCAGTTAAATACTAGCACAAGCCTGCTATTGAGTAAAAGAAATTTAACCCAAAATATAGGATATTCAAAGAAGTTCTTTGGCTAAAAAAATTATAACATCTCTATTTGGTATAATATGTTGGGTTCTTTCTGCAATAGCTAGTTTTTTAAACATTTTCTTACTGTGCAGCTGTTTAGCAATACTATTACACAGCTAAAATTTCACTTTCTGTGCGCACGAATTGTATTGAATTACACTGTATAGTTAAAGGTAAATATAACTATATATAATACTACTCGTAAGCCCGCTGTATAAAAAGAAGATGAGTTTGACTTTGCTCCCCTATGCAATTATAGTTAGGGACTCTGCAAGTCAATTTGACGCCTAAAAAGAACGTTCAAGCCTATGAAATCTATTGTCGCCCTTTTAATAGTATCCTTCTGTTTACTTTTGTTTTCTAAGCCTGCAAATAGCCAGCATAGCTTTGAGCTGCCAATTCCTCCTACTCCAGAGGCGGCATCATTGGCTAAATTCTCCCAAGTACCTGTTTCGCACAGCACGGGCCTACCCCATATTTCTATACCGCTCTATGAAATTCAATTAAGAGGTTTTTCCTTGCCAATCTCGCTTAACTATCATGCCGGTGGTATCCGAGTCGACGAGATTGCTAGCAGTGCAGGTTTAGGCTGGGCACTGTCTGCAGGTGGCACTATCTCTAGTTCCGTGTTGGGTAAACCAGACTTTGGTTATAGAGGGTATGTGACGGGTGCCACTGAGTTTCCTGTAGATCGGGAACTACAACCTTATGAGGAGTTTGAGAACGGGGAGCAAGATTATAATCTCTGTAAGGAGCTTCTAGGAATGGCTACGCTATCACAAAACCCAAATCTGGCACATGATACACAGCCGGATTTGTTTTTCTACAGTATGGGTGGAAGGAGTGGAAAGTTCTTTTTCAGTCGTGATGGTAACGCACATACTGTACCATTCGAGCCCCTCAAAATAGAGGGAGGGGATCAAATATTCCGTATTACGGATGAGAATGGCAACATATTTACGTTTGCTGCAAAGGAAGTTGCTCAGACAACTTTCATTGCTTTTGGAGGTGTGCCAGGTACATCCACAGCGGGAGATTACACGCCGACAACCGTGACTTTTTTACTAAGCTCTGTAGTTACCCCGCAAGGAGACTCTCTGAAGCTTGAGTATGAAGGCTATGGCTACGAATATCGTAATATAGGTTCGCGTACCCGCCACCTCAGAAACCCAAGTAGTACCTGCCCTGAGATTCCAGAGTCCGGTACAGAGAGTTTGACTAATGTGTTTGGCGGACAGCGTATCAAGCGTATTACTAGCAGCATAGGGCATGTTGTGGAGTTTAGCTATGATTCATGCGGACGCGCGGATTTGGCCGGTCTGGCATCTCTTGCGAAACCAGGTGCGCTGACAGAAGTTTCGATCCGTGTGATGGGAGCTAAAGGTGTGAAAAAGTTTCGATTAGGTTATGAGTATTTCTATTCCGATCCGGGTATTGCTCTGATTACCAACAACTGCAATAAAGGGGAGGTAGATCCAGATGATCTTAGGCTCAAGCTGGTCTCGGTTGTTGAGGAAGGCAAACCAGCATACCGGGTGACATACAATGAGAGTGTGCGTCTCCCCAACCGGCTTTCTCCTGCACAGGATCATTGGGGATTTTATAACGGTTCGCAACATCTCCTGCCTAAAAATGAACAGGCTGGATTTATGGACGGAGGAACGAAGGAGCCTGATAAAGAGCTGATGGGTGCATTTCTGATCAAGGATCTCACTAATCCGACGGGAGGTAGAACAGAATTTACTTTTGAGCCTCACGACTACTTTGAGGTGGCGGGAATTGAGCGCCGGGACACTCTGTTAGGAGTGAGTTTTGAAAACGGATCACGTAGAGGGCCTGGGCAGGATAGTGCTTTTTATAAGGAAATCAGCTTTGAGGTGGGGTTATTGGGCAGCGTGGTTCATGACAGTGTTAATGTGCGCTTTCAGGAGATCAATTCTCTAACCGGAATCAACTACTATTTCAGGGCAACAATTACCGGGGTAGACAACGGGTTCAGCCAGCCCCTGTTGGGCGATGAGAATGGGATCGGGGAAAAGCAGTTCATGCTTGCACCAGGAGCATATAAGCTCATAATTGAGGCAATGGGGCTTGACGAGGAGGGGGCAGGACATGTAATGATTTTCTGGAAGGAACTGACTTATATTAACAAGCCTGCAGTCAACAGAATAGCAGGTGGACTTCGGATACGTAAAATAAAATACCTAAGTCCGGAAAGCACACCCCTTGAAAGGATGTTCCATTACAGGGAGCTGTCAGATACCACTAGGTCGAGTGGTAAAACCTTGCTTGCTCCTAGTTACCTCTATCAGTATTTCGTCAGCGACAGCTCGCCGATTGGTTCTGACGGGTACAAGCAAGATTGCATGTATCTGGCCCAGACGTCTAAGAGTATCCATCCCCTTTCGACGATGGCGGGAAGCAGTGTAGCCTACACAAGTGCTAGGGTGGAAAGCAGAAACGAAGATGAAATCTCCCTATCGAGCTATAAATACTCTTTTGCTTCGGACCATAACCCCCATGGGGGAGCCCCCCCATTCACGCCCGGCACCAGCATGGAATGGATGCGGGGTCTGCTTCTGGAAGAGACAGACTACATCCATAAGAAAGATTTAAATGCATTCTGGCCGGTGAAAAAAATCAAGCATCGATATCAGCGATATTACACGCCACCAAGTGCTTTAGGAGGTGAGAGTGGTAACTACACCCTGCCGGAAGGAGTGAACGAGTCGCATGCGTTGGGCCTGCAAATAATGGTAGTGCGCCCTGAGCGTGAGGATGTACGGGAGCATGGGCTTACGGTGCGCGGTGCAGTTTTTACCATTGAGAGCTTCAAGCATGTTTCTGTTTGGCAGTACAAATCTGAAACAGAGGAGATTTTTTACGATGCGGCTGATTCGACGCAGCAGATATCAGTTCTTACCCGTTATTACTATGATAGGCCGGGGCACAGCCAGCTCACGCGTATTAAGCGTAATGACAGCAGAGGTCGTCAAATATCCACTTCTCTGTCCTATCCGAGTGATTTCGAAATCGCTGTTCCATCCAGCGAGGCAGTTGAGGGGTTAAAGGCCATGATAGACAAACATATCCTGAATAAGTTTGTTGAGGAGCAGCAGTGGCTTGTTCAGGGGGAGGATTCCCTGTTGCTATCATCAAATTTGGCATTCTATAAGTTAAAATCTCAGGGCGTGGTCCAGGAACAGATAAAAACTTTGGTGACAGATAAACCGCTTTCTATTGCTGAATTCACTAGTGTGAAGGTAGATGGAGATGGTAATCTGGCTTATGATCAGAAGTATGACCAAGAGTGGTTCATTCGCTCCTATTCAGAAAATCTGAACCCTCTTGAAATTATCAGGAGGGAGATGCCTACTGCTTTGCTCTGGGATGAGGGGTATAACAAAGTGATGGCAAATGTGCAGCACGCTAAATTCTCTGATATCGCCTATACTAGTTTTGAGACCTCTAGTCAGGGGAATTGGGATTACGAAGGAACAATAGTAAATGATTCCTCCAGTCTGATAGGGGAGAAACACTACGTGCTCAATGACCGTCCCTTAACTAAAGGCTCCCTTAATCCAAACCTTACATATCAGCTCTCTTACTGGGTGAAAGGTACATCTCCGGCAAATGTTGCGGGTGGAACTGCACCAGTTGCAGGAAAGACTGTCAATGGATGGACTTATTTTGAGCATCATATTTCTGGGGTGCAGGAGGTGAGTGTAAGCGGAGTTGGCTACATTGACGAGTTGCGTCTGTATCCTTCAGGCTCGCAGATGATTTCCTACACTTATGACCTATTATTTGGCATATCCAGTATGACAGATCCCAATGGGCGAACAACCTTCTACGAGTACGACGGGATGGGCCGGCTCCGGGCGGTGAAAGACCATGAAGGGAACGTACTCAGAAGCCACGAGTACCACTATGTTGGACAGTAGGCCCATTCTGCCTTTGGTGAGGAGTTAGAAGACATCCTTTTCAATAAGGAAGATCTGACGATACGCTTTGAAGACAGCCTGGCGCCACCGTGTGTGGTCCGCGGCCGCCATTCCAACACAAAAAGTAGTTCAATCATTTTATTAAATAAAGGCAGCTCTTCAATCCCTACAGTATGGCGACTAGAGTCCAGGCCACACTTCTTAAATGACCAGATGAAAACATCTCTACAGAAAATATTTCATACTGCATCTTCATTTCAGTTTCAGCTGACAACCCCTCTGAGCCAGCACCTGTCAGCTGAGGGCAAACGACCACAATTGCCCGGGCGGCTGATAATTGCCATGCTGATACTTCTGCCATTTTTCAAATTTACAGGGGAGGCCTTGGCCCAGAACGGAGAGAGTCCCGGGACAAGACTGCAGTCGGAGCTAAAACAGCTGCGGAAGCGACACCTGGTGCCGGTAGAATCACGGAATTTCGGTGCGTATGCGCAGACGACCACCCTTGCCTGGGAGCAGGCGCTTAGGGCCTACGGGCAGGGGCGGGACTCGCTCCATCACCAGGCTGTTAACCGGCATGTGGCACGCCTGACGGCCGAGCGCCAGGACCTGGCCCAGCAGGCCGAACCCCTGGCGCTGCAGACGATGAACGTTGCCTCAACGGGCGAGGGGGCGGTGCCGGACGCGGTGGAGCGTCAGGCGCTGGAGGACCTTTTCAATAGCACCAACGGAGCGAACTGGAACGCCAACGCCAACTGGCTGGCTGGCGCGACGAGCGCCGACATGGCCACCTGGCACGGGGTGATGGTGCAGGGCGGGGACGTGGTGGGCCTGATGCTCAACGGCAACGGGCTGAGCGGTGCGCTGCCCGTCTCGCTGGGCAACCTGGCGGGGCTGCAGTACGTGTACCTGCACGACAATTCCCTGTCCGGAACGATTCCGGCGTCTGTTGGCAACCTGGCTACGCTCTACCACCTCTACCTGAGCAACAACAGCCTGACGGGCCCTATACCGTCCGAGCTGGGGGGGCTTCCCAACCTGACGGACCTGGGGCTCAACGGCAACTTGCTGGGCGGGAACATTCCTGCCTCGCTGAGCGGTCTTGCAAACCTGCAGTTCCTCTTCCTTAACAGCAATGCCCTGAGCGGGAGCATTCCCGCATCGCTGGGAGGGCTTTCCTCCCTGCGGCAGCTCTTCATGGGCGGCAATCCCCTGACAGGCGTTATCCCGGCCGAGCTGGGGAACCTAGGCCTGCTCCAGCAGCTGGGGCTTGAAGGCTGTGCCCTGAGTGGGGGCATTCCCGCCTCTCTGGGGGACCTGACCTCTCTGCAATACCTTTACCTAAATGACAACAGCCTTTCCGGGGCTATCCCTTCTGCACTGGGTAACCTCTCCGCACTTCGCCAACTCTACCTGCACAACAATGCTTTGAGCGGTGCTGTACCCCAGGAATTGGGGAACCTGGGATCTCTCTGGGAGCTGGGGCTGGACAACAACCAACTGGCCGGGGAGCTGCCGGCCTCGCTGGCATCGATGCCGAACCTTTATTTCCTGAGCCTGACGGGCAACGCGCTGACCGGGGTCCCCAATTTCAGTAACGGCCCGAACGCCCCCTCGCTCTATGTGGATGCCTACGGCAACCGGCTGGACTTCGGCTCGGTTGAGCCCAACCTGTCGGGGGTGAACACGAGCCCGCTGGCTTTCTTCGGATACAGTGCGCAGGCGCCGCTGGGGCAGCATGAGACCCGCGAACTGACAGCGGGGCAGCCCCTGGAGCTATTGGTGGAAACCGGCGGCACGCGCAACTTCTACCAGTGGCAGCGATTGGAGGGGGAGGCCTGGCAGGATATTGCCGGTGCGACGGCAAGCACCTACTCGGTTCCGGCATCCTCTGCTTCGGACGGCGGCGTGTACCGCTGCCGCGTCACCAATGCCTGGGCCACGGCCCTCACCCTCCACACCGCCGATATGACGGTGACGGTGGCTGCCGCCGGGGAGCCGCTTGCCTCCGCCCCAAGCGAGAACATGAACTACGTGCTCACCAACTCGGCCCAGGTCGGGGGGATGCTGACGCCGGAGGCGCTGGCGCAGGGCACCGTGCGCGAGGTGAGCCAGCAGATCGTCTACTTCGACGGGTTGGGGCGGGAGCTGCAGACAGTGCTCACCAGGGCCAGCCCGACCGGGCAGGACATCATCACACCGGTCCGCTATGACGCGCTGGGGAGGGTGGAGAAGACGTTCCTGCCCTACGCGACGGGCGGTGCGGCGGGCTCCTACCGCCCTGCGGCGGCCGATGAGCAGGCGGCCTTCTACGACCCCTCCAACTCCATGTACCCGGACGTGGCCAAAGACGCTGCGCCATTTGCCGTGCCCGTGTACGAGGCCTCGCCCCTGAACCGGGTGACCGAGCAGGGGGCGCCGGGGGCGGCCTGGCAGCCGGGCACGGGCCATACCATGAAACAGGCGCAGCGCGCCAACCTGGCGGGGGAGGTGCGCCGCTGGGACTACATCCCGGCGACGGGCAGTTTCGCAAGCCCGGGATTCTATCATGCCGGTACTCTCTACGTGACCGAGACCCGGGACGAGGAGGACGCCCTGGCGGTGGAGTACAGGGACCTGCAGGGGCGCGTGGTGCTCAAGCGCATGGAGACGGAGGTGGCGGCTGCCGGTGCGGACCTGGACTCGGTGGTCTGCGGGGAGGGCCCGGGGCGCCACTGGTCCTTTGACCAGGGCTCGCTGGCGGAGACGCAGACGGGACATTTGGCCACGGGCTCCGGCAGCGCGGCGGTGCCGGGCAGGCTGGCCGGGGGGCTGGGCTTTGACGGCACGGGCGGCCTGTCGGCTGACGGCTTTGCCTACGACTGGGCAGCCGACGCGAGCTTTACGGTTGAGCTGTGGGTGCGCCGGCAGGGGGCGCCCACAGACAACGAGGTGGTGCTGGGGCGCGACGATATGGAGTCGGGCGGCACGCTGCACTGGTGGATCGGGCTGGACCCGGCAGGCCGGGCGCGGCTGCAGCTGCGCGACAACCTCGGGGCGGGCGCCTTCCTAGGGGAGGCGGCCCAGAACCCGGTCATCACTGACGGGGCCTGGCACCACGTGGTGGCCGTGCGCGACGCCCTCTGGCTCAGGACAAAGCTCTATGTGGACGGGGTGCTGGTAGAGGAGGAAACCGTCTCCTCGCCCGAGGGCTTCGCCAGCCAGGCGGCGCTTAACATCGGCTGGCTCAATAGAAGCCACGGGTACCGCTTCCAGGGCGGGCTGGACGAGCTCTCCTTCTACGGCCGCGCCCTCAGCGCCCGGGAGGTGGCCGCCCGCCACGCCTCGGGCAGCTCGGAGCCCGCCTGCCTTTCGGTCGAGCCGGAACCGGGGCTGGCCGACACGCACTACGTCTATGACGCGCTGGGCAACCTGCGGCTGGTGATCCAGCCCGAGGGGATGCGCAGCCACCTGCCCCAGCCGGAAGGCGATGGTACCATTGCCCTTAATGAAAACTTTATAAAAGACTGGTGCTTCCGCTACGCCTATGACGGGCGCAGGAGAATGATCGAAAAGCAGGTGCCGGGTGCCGGGCCGGTGGAGCTGGTCTACAACAAGCGCGACGAGGCGGTCTTCTCCCGGGACTCCGTGCAGGCGGCGGCCGGAAAGTGGTCTTTCACCAAGTACGACGCGCTGGGTCGCCCGGTCTTGACGGGCGTGCTGGAAAAGCAGATCAACCGGCAGGCGCTGCAGGATGCGGTAGACAACGTAGGGCAGCAGTTTGAGACGCGGGGCAGCTCTATCGAGGGATACTCGCTCAACGAATCCTCCCCGTCTGGTGTGCTTGTCACGGCAGACGACCTGCTGACGGTCACCTATTACGACGACTATGCCCATGCGGCCTTTACCCAGGACTATTCATTCGATGATGCCGCCCTGTCTGACGTGACGGCGCATAACAAGCGGGTACTGGGGCAGGTGACGGGCACCCGCACCCGCGTGCTGGGCACGCCGCTCTGGCTCACGAGCGTGAACTACTATGATGACAAGTACCGGCTGGTGCAGGCGGTCTCGGACGGCTTTCTGGGCGGGACGAGGCAGCAGGCCTCCGAGCGCGTGACCACCCGCTACGACTTCGCGGGCAGGCCCCTGGTGACGCTGGCCTCCCACCAGTCGGGTACCCACATGGTGCGGGACACCATGGCCTACGACCACGCGGGGCGCCTGGCAGGCCAGTGGCAGTCGATCGACGGCCGGGACCCGGTGCTGCTGGCCGAGCGGGCCTACAACGAGCTGGGCCAGGAGACGGCGAAAAGGCTGCACCAAAACGCCGACGCTTCCTTTTTGCAGGAGGTGGACACGCGCTACAGCATCCGCGGCTGGCTTACTTCTATCAATGACCCGGGGCAGGTGAGCCAGCAGGGGGACCTGTTCGGCTTTGCGCTCAGCTACAACACGGGCATGGAGCTGGGGGCGCAGGGGCAGCACAACGGCAACATCGCCGAGATGCGCTGGGCCACGGCATCGGACGGGAAGCTGCGGGGATACGCCTACGCCTACGACCGCGCCGGGCGGTTAACAGCCGGGGCCTTCCGTGCCCGGGGGACGACAGGCTGGGATGAAGAGCAGGATCACTACTCGGTCGACGAGCTTTCCTATGACGCCAACGGCAACATCCAGCGCTTGGTGCGCCGCGGACTGACGGCGGGGAACCCTTACGAGCGGGAGGACCCTGCAAGGGCCTGGGGGGAGGTGGACCGGCTGCGCTACCACTACGCGGGCAACCGCTTGGTGGGTGTGGACGATGAGGCCACGGCCACGGGCCCTGCCGGGGACTTCCGCGACAACGGCAGCCTCTACGCTACCGCGGCCCCTGAGTACGTCTACGACGTTAATGGCAATATGACGCGCGACGGGAACAAGGGCATCACGGCCGTACGCTACAATCACCTCAACCTGCCCGACAGCGTGGCGCTCGGCACGAAGGGCTACATCCGCTACATCTATTCTGCCGCGGGGCAGAAGCTGCGCAAGGAGGTGCACGCGGCGGGCAAGGCCGTGGTGGCGACCGACTACTCAGGATTGTTCGTCCACCAGGGCGACACGCTCTTCGCCCACACTTCGGAGGGGCGGGCGCTGTACGAGCCGGCCACCGACCAGGTGTGGCGCTACGAGTACCATTTGAAGGACCATCTGGGCAACCTGCGCGTGAGCTTCGCCGAGGAGACCACGACCACCTCGCAGGCCACCATGGAGATGATGGCCGCCCCGCAGGAGGAGGAGCAGTTCGGGCACATCGCCGAGACGCGGCACCTGGACCGGGGCCGCTCGCGCTCGGGCTCGCACGCGGCGCTCCTGGGTGCTGGGCGCAACAGGCCGCTGGGCCCGAGCAGGCGCCTGAGCGTTAGGGCGGGCGACAAGGTGAAGGCCGAGGCCTTCGGTATGTACGAGGAGGAGGTAAAGGGCAACAAGGGCCTGAGCCTGGCCTCCTGGCTGCTGGGGGCGGCCACGGCCGGCGTGGGTACGGTGAGCGAGCTGGGCACAGGCCCAGGCAAGGCGCTGCCCTACATCGGGGCAGGCATCGCGTTGGCACCCCTTGTGCTACAGAAGGAGAAGGGAGCGCCAGTGGCCTATCTTCGCTATATTGCTTATGCCAAAGACTCTTCTTACGTAGACTCGGGCTACCAGCTGCTCACGCGGCAGGCCAACGGGGGCTGGGAGAGGCTGGAGCTGGAATACACAGCCCAGCAGGACGGCTTCGTGGAGGTGTTCCTGGCCAACGAGAGCTACGAGGCCACTTGGTTCGACGATATGTCCGTGAGCCAGACGAGTCCGATGCTCGTGCAGGAGAACCACTACGACCCCTGGGGACTCAACTTGGTGGGGATAGAGAAGCAGGGAAGTCCTGACCATCTCTTCCAGTACAACGGCAAGGAGAGGCAAACGGAGCTGGGGCTGAACTGGATGGACTACGGGGCCCGGATGTATGACGCCCAGATCGGCAGGTGGCATGTGGTAGATCCGCTGGCAGACCAGATGCGCAGGCACTCGCCTTATAACTTCGCTTTCAACAACCCAATTCGCTTTATCGACCCAGATGGGATGGCGCCAATATCAACTATTGTAAAGAAAAATGAAGATGGTAAATATACTGTGGTTGGTGGAGACGCAAATGATAATGATAGAGGAATTTATCTAGATGACGGTAATGGAGGTAAGGGCGAAAGAATAGGACAATCGAAAACTACACATTCTTTCTTCGATGAAAAAGATAGGCCCGTGGTTGGTGCTGTCCTTGATCCTAACTCTACAGCTGGTCAAGAATTCTTGAATAAACTTGAAGAAGATGATCCTTCATTGTTGAGTTATATGTTCAATGCTACTAATGGAGAAAAATATGATTTCAAAGATGAAGGTATAAAAGACAAAGGAGAGCAGACTGATTTACAATATAGATATCGAGGTAGTGTTGATAGTAATGGCGATTTTGGATCGGCTAGGGACTTTGGTAATATGGGAGCAGGACTAGTTGCAGCAAGAAGCGGTCTTTCTTGGAGGAATGCTAGAGGAGGCTTTGATTTATATCAAGGTTATAAATCTAATGGTATCTCAGTTATGAAGTTAAACTTTGGTGTACCAATTATTTATATCAAACCAGAGAGAGAAGCGACAACAACAATCAAGGCAGAACTGCTTGGATACCTATATGGTTGGCAAAAATACAGAAGATAGTTTACTTGTTTAAAAAATGATGATTAATATGATTCTTAGATTATCAATCTTATTCCTATCCCTTATGGTTGTGAGTTGTAAGAGTAAAACTTATAATGTTTACTCGCCAGATAAAGCTCAGTGTATTACTATAATAACTGAAAAACACGTGAGGTATATCATCAATGGATGTCATACAGCAGTACCTGATCAAAATTATGTTAAAATTGACCTTAAGGGCATTGATATGGAGGTTGGAGATGAAATCGTTGGGCGATGGAAAGAAGAAGGCTTTGATTGGTATGTAATGAACGATAATGCAGTTTTAATAGAAAATACGTTAGATACAACTAAATACAAGTTCCGGACCAAGTTTCCAGTAACTAGTGATGGTATTCCAACCCTGAAAGGATATACAGATAACAACAGTTTTGACCTTGGATTTAGAAGTGGTAAAATCGTTCATAGTAGGGGAGCTATAGTAGAATAACTATTTTGTATGTTTTTTTACTTTCCCATTATTCATCAAAAGGGTGAATTAATCTGCCACTTGACAGGCCTATGCTTGGAGAAGCGGGGTTCGTCCGTGTCCTCACTCGCGCTCCCTTCGGCACGCCATGGTCTACTCGCTGCGCTGCGTTCCACCATGGCTTTGCCTCTCGGTCGGCTCGCTGCGGTACTCCTCACGGCTGTTCCCTTTTTGTTGTTAGAGTTGTTTAGATCCCTGCGGGGCTAAGGCCAAAAACAAAACCCACAGCCCACGTTTTGCTCGCCTGCGGGTCAGCCGCCGCACAGCCAGCCGCCCTCGTTCCTCGGGCTCTTACTGGCTGGCTGAGGCTTCCGCTCGCAGCGGCTTCGCGCCTGGAATCTTACCCCCAACCCCCGGCATCAACCGGGGGCTTTTTGCTTATAGCCGATGCTATACCTTATGGGTAAAGTTATACCTATACCTTATAGTTGGTGCTATACCTGAGGGTGACCGACTGACCAGCCGCACAAAGGCCAAGGGGCTTTTCCGGCCCCTTCGACCCTAGGAGCCTTGCCACGTCCAGCCGTGCCGCTGGCCCGACTGAACGCGGCAAGGTTATACCTATACCTTCCCGTTCAGCTAAGGTATAAACACAAAGAAGCCCGACCTTTTGGGCCGGGCTCTATACCTTATACTTTGGTGCTATTACTCTTTGATCATCTTTTTCAGAAGCTCCACTTTTTCACGCTCGCTTTCCAACAGGCGCTCATACAGCTTTTTGTTTTCATCCATCACCTCCATAAATTTCTCTATGGGATTAAATGTGAATACAGGGTTGTAATTCACTAGACCGCTTGTGTTATGCAGCGTGCTTGAGATAATGTTGATAACAGCTTCATCGCTGAAGTTTTTGATAGCTTCAGCAGGAACGCCCAGTATCTTCGCCACTTTCTGAAGTATATCCTCCTCTACAGATTCGCTAGATTCTATTCTAGACACGGTTTGCTGGCTTACGCCCAATTCATGGGCTAAAGCTTCCTGTTTAATGCCGCGCAGTTCGCGAATGCGGCTGATCTTGCGGCCGATGTGATTGCTGGGTCTGGTAGTTGCTTCCATAGTACCAAATATAGCGTTTTCAGCGGAGTAAGAAAAACAGCGGGCAAGTAAAATACCACTACTTTGGGTACGGTACGCGCGGGTAAAACACCATCTTAGGACAAAGCAGCCAAGTATACCTGTAGCAGGCAGGTATAATTAGGTATAGCATTGTGAAAAATCACCTGTATACCTGAGCAAAAACCAGAAACGGCAGGTATAGCTACGACCCGAAAAGGAAAGTACGGAACGCCAGGGAACACCAGTTGGAACGCCAGAACGGGGGTGAAAGTGCGAATGAAGCCAGTTAGGCAGGTTTTTGCCGCTGGTGTTCCGTGTTCCCAATAATCATGATACCCCCCTTCTATACCTTGTCATAGAGCTAAATGTAAACTGGTGTTCGGAATACCAGTCAAGGTATAGGGCATAGGTATACCTTGTTCAGTAGGTATAGGAATGGATACAGAATTCACTATATTTATAGTATGGCTATAAGGGCCTGATGTTCTTTTACAAAAGTGTGCCATAAGGGAAATTGCACCATAGGGAAAAACTGGCGCAGGTGCACAGTTCTTCCAGTACAACGGAAAGGAGCGTCAGACCGAGCTGGGGCTCAACTGGATGGACTACGGGGCCAGGATGTACGATGCCCAGATCGGCAGGTGGCACGTGGTGGACCCGCTGGCGGAGCAGGGAAGAAGGTGGAGCCCATATAACTATACCTTCAATAACCCAATACGCTTTATCGACCCGGATGGAATGTGGCCAGGTCCAGGGGGCGAACTATTAGGGAGGCTTGTAAGCGCAACCAAAAGCTATGTATATAATAAGGCGACAGAAGTTGCGACTTCAATAGCCACAGCAACGGTTGAAAATACGAGAGAGTTCATCAGTGGCTTGGAAGTTTCTCCATATGTAGAAGCAGAAGGAAAGGTTACTTACGGTGCTAGAGTAGCAGGAGAAGTAAAGGGTTACGGAGCTGATATAAATGTAAAAAGTAGAGATCACTCGTCATTGACTCTCGAATTCGATAAAAATGGTGCAAGTGTAGAAAGCTTTCATAAAGAGGAAACCCCTACTTCAAGAACTACCTCTGGTGGCAAATTGGGTGTCCCGATTTCTGGCTTAGGAGTTGAGGGATCATACAAAAACGAACAAATTACAGATAATAAATCTGGACAAGTGAAAAGTAACGCCAACGAGTTTGGAGCTGCAGTAGCTCCAATACCAGGGGTTGCTGTTGAAGCAAAGATTTCAAGAGAGACTACTTCTTCAACACAAAAAAATACTCTAAAGGTAGGTGTTGGTCATGGTGCAACTGCTGCGTTTGGAGCAGGGTTAGAATATAATATAGGGTTTGGTGTAAAAATTACAAGAACAAAAAATATCGATGATTAGAATGTACATCCTAAGTAAAAATAATAGAGGTAAACAAATGTTTTTTTTAGCAATATCTATCCTCTTCATAGTAGTGCTTTTACTCTTATATATTTTAACAATGAATGTATATTACTTATACATGTGTCTTATATCTGGTTTGATTGCTATTGTAATCAATTGGATACTGTCAAGAGTGAATGATGTTCATGTCAGAAATAATAGATTATATATTGGTAACTTATATCATAGTACGAAAATAGTTGAGGCTTCCGATTTTGAGGCAGTAATAAATATAAAGCTTTTTATACCAGTAATCTACCCATTCTTTTCACCACCATACTATCAGATTAGGCTTAAAAATGGAGAAACATATATATTTTATGACTTGTCATACAAAGCTTTATCTTCTGTTTTTGCTAAAAACAATAAGCACAGCGAATTTTTGACAAGCTCAATACTTAAGCATTTAACAGCGTATGAGTGACTAGCAGAGACTTATAAAATTAAATTACGAGTTATTTACATTGATTTTAGATCACAAAGACATTTGCAGGGGAGCGGTGTTCGTCCGTGTCCTCTCTCACGCTTCCTTCGGCACGCCATGGTCTACTCGCTACGCTGCGTTCCACCATGGCTTTGCCTTTCGGTTGGCTCGTTGCGGTACTCCTCACGGCTGTTCCTTTTTTGTTGTTAGAGTTGATTAGATCCCTGCGGGGCTAAGGCCAAAAACAAAACCCACAGCCCACGTTATGCTCGCCTGCGGGTCAGCCGCCGCGCAGCCAGCCGCCCACCCTCACGGGTGTTCTCCTCCTGGATGGCTTTGGCTTCCGCTCGCAGCGGCTTCGCGCTTAGAATCTTACCCCCAACCCCCGGCATCAGCCGGGGGCTTTTTGCTTTATGGCTATACCTATACCTATACCTTATAGCTTGTGCTATACCTGAGGGCCAGCAGATAGCCATCCGCACAAAAGGCCCAGGAGCTTTTCCCGTCCCTTCGACTCTAGAAGCCTTGCCGTGTGAAAGACAACAGCATCTGCAGCCCTCTCTCGCTGTTGCAACTTGTAGTGTAGCATGATTTATTGATAAAATTAGACGTAATATCCTATCTTGTGGGTGCTTTATCTTTACAGTCTTAAGAGATCAGCACTTACTTACAGGCATTTTATTAAAGAAAACAAAGCCATTCTATGCACAACCTCCTTTCGCCCTTTTCCAGAGCCTGTCTTTTCTTACTGCCCTTCCTGTTGCTCACTTTCGCTTCGTTTGCCCAGCAAACCAAGCAGAGCCTACCGACTGGTGTGCCGGATGCTGGGGAGCTGCTGCGCGAGATGATTGCCTGGCAGGACAGCCTGCAGGCAATCGACTACGCACTGCAGGACTCCTCTCGCCTGCATGCTTCGCTTGACAGCCTGCGGCAGCTGGGTGAGGAGGGGGAGGCGCTGGCACGAAGAGTTGACAGCCTTTCGCAGGCCGTGACAGGGCAACCGGTACTGCCTGAAGAGCTGAAGGAGGTGCGTGCGAGACTGGAGCGCCAGCTGCAGGAGGGAAAAGAGGCACTGGCCGCCCAGCTTATGCCGGAGGAGCTCAAACAGGCCCTGCGCCAGCTTGAAGAGGCCGGGCAGAAGAGCGCCGCCGCCCGGTTGCCACAGCTTACCGCAATGGGGCAACTGCCCACCTCAGCAGACGAGCTGAAAGCAAAAGCCAGTCAGGCGGCGCTGAAGGCGGCGGGGGAGCCCTTTACCGAGTCCTTCGATAAGCTGGGGCAGGCTAAAGCAGACTTTGATAGGTACAAGGGACGGGTAAGCAAGGTGGAGAGCATGAAGGACATGCCAAAAGGAGTTCTAGGAACCAACCCGCTTAAAGGAAAGCCTTGGACGGAGCGGCTGGTGCTGGGCAGCCTCTGGCAGGCGGGCAAGCAGGAGCGCTTCTTCCTAGACCTGGGACCGACGGTGGCCTGGCGCTTCTCGGAGAGGCTCTCGGCGGGTGCGGGCGGACAGTACCGCCTGCACCTGAGCGTGCAGGAGAAGCCCTATGTGGGCGGCGCGGATCGGGTGGGGGGCTACAGCCTCTTTTCGGACTTCCAGATCAAAGGCGGCTTTTTTGCCCGGCTGCAGTACGAAAGCTTAAATGCGCCGGTGACGCACACGGATCCCTTCACGCAGGAGGAGACGCTTGGCAGGGAATGGGTGCCTGGGCTGTCGGCGGGGCTGGGCAAGGACTACACACTCTACAGAAAGCTCAGGGGCTACGCCCTCCTGCAGTACAACCTTCTGCACGAGCAGGGCCGCACGCCTTATCTGCACCCGCTGCAGGCACGGGTCGGCTTTTTCCTTTATGGTAGTGATATCTTCAGGTGATGTCACCCAATAGCAAGCACTTATAACTACATGGGCATTTTATCATGTGTAAGGCAACATGCTTGCTTAGTGTTGGTAAATCAAATCACATTTTATGTTAATGAAGTTTGTGAGGAATAATTTCTAATTTTTTTAAGCTAAATAGGAAGAGATATAAAGGGTGGAATAATTAGCTCTCAAACAGGAGATTTGTGTGCAAATTGTGTGCAAATAAAAAAAGCCACTTAACGATTTTATTCGTAAGTGGCTGATTTTCAAGTGGTCGCGAAGGGAGTCGAACCCCTAACCTTCTGATTCGTAGTCAGATGCTCTATCCAGTTGAGCTACGTGACCATTCCGTTATTGTGATGCAAAGTAAAGGCCTTTTTTCTTGCAATGCAAGCCCTAAAGCGAATTTTTCTCAATTTTTTGCCGTCGCTTTGCGCAGCGCCCGCTTCAGGGCGTGGTCGAAAATGAAGTAGAGCCCACCTATCGAAATGATAATCAGGGATATCATGAGCAGCTGGCTGCCTTTGTTGCTGCCGGGGTCCTGCAATAATTTTATGACGTCGCTGGCCTGAGTACCTACCCAAAAGAAAAAAAGTGTGCGCGGCAGCATGCCGATCATACTAGCCAGGAAGAATTTTAGCTTGTCCACCTGCAGCAGCGAGAGCACAAAGTTCATTAGCGCGAAGGGTAATACAGGAGATATACGGGTCAGGAAGATCAGGCTCCAGCTCTGGTCGCGCAATTCCTGCATCAGGTACATTGTCTTCTCAAACCGATTCAGGAAAGACATCATTTTGCCATGGTCGATGAGTCGGGCCAGGGTATAGCCAATGAGTGAAGCAATGCCATACGAAACCACCACACCCGCAAAGCCAGGCCAACCGAGGTAGAAGCCACTCACGAGTGCTACAAAAGTAGTCGGGGTAAGGGCCAGCGACATGGTAATGGAGATCACGACAAAGTAAAGCAGCATCTGAGGCCAGCTCAGATCTTGTAACAGGGCTTCGTTCTGGTACAGGTATACGGCAGCCGACGAACTCACCACGAGCGGAACTACGACCAGCAACAGCATGGAAATAAACGAAGGTGCGTTTTCCCGTATAAAAGTCCGCAGCATGGACAGTTTGAGCATAGCAGGTGTTTTGGTCAAAGATAAAACCTTTCAGGCAAGGATTTGCTGAAGGTATACGTAGATAGCGGTACGGCCAACAAAATTTAAAGATATGTGCTGAGTAGCGTGAAGCTTCCCGATGACATCCAACTCCCGAGAGGTAAAATTACTAACTTGCAACAAGCCATTCATCAAAGAAATAAGCCTATGAAATTCGGAACAAAAGCTATACATGCCGGTGTGGAGCCGGACCCAAGCACGGGTGCTATCATGACACCCATCTACCAGACCTCTACCTACGTGCAGAAGTCGCCGGGTGAAAATAAAGGTTACGAGTACTCCCGCACGCACAACCCGACACGCACGGCTCTGCAAAATGCCCTGGCTGAGCTCGAGAACGGTAAGTATGGCCTTTGCTTCGCTTCAGGTATGGCGGCCATCGATGCCATCATCAAAATGCTGAAGCCAGGCGACGAGGTTATCTCCACCAACGACCTGTATGGCGGTAGCTACCGCATCTTCACGAAGATTTTCCAGAACTACGGCATCAAATTCCACTTCACTGATATGAGCGACCTGAGCAAGGTAGAGGCGTTGGTGAACGGGAATACCCGCATGATCTGGGTAGAGACGCCCACCAACCCGCTGCTCAACATCATCGATATCAAAGGCTGCGCCGCCATCTCCAAAAAGCACAACCTGCTGCTGGTAGCCGACAACACCTTTGCAACCCCATACCTGCAGAATCCACTCGACCTGGGGGCGGATATTGTGATGCACTCGCTTACCAAGTACATGGCGGGCCACTCTGACGTCGTGATGGGTGCCGTGATCGTGAAAGACGACGAACTGCACGAGAAGCTGGCCTTCATCCAGAATGCCTGCGGCGGCACACCCGGCCCTCAGGACTGCTTCCTGGTTTTGCGTGGTATCAAGACGCTGCACATCCGCATGGAGCGCCACTGCGAAAACGGCCGTGCTGTAGCGCAGTATCTCAAAAATCACCCGAAGGTAGAGAAAGTATTATGGCCTGGCTTGCCGGATCATCCGGGGCATCCTATAGCCAAAGAGCAGATGCGCTCCTATGGCGGTATGGTTTCGTTTGCGCTGAAGGGAGACAGGATGGAAGATGCGATCGCTACACTGGAGCGCTTCAGGTACTTCTCGCTAGCGGAGTCACTGGGCGGCGTGGAGTCGCTGTGCGGGCACCCGACCTCTATGACACACGCCAGTATTCCTGCCGCCGAACGTTTGAAAGCTGGCCTGAGCGACTCGCTGATTCGCCTGAGCGTAGGTATAGAAGACATTGAAGATTTGCTGGCGGATCTGGAGCAGGCCATTGGTTAATCAATATTCAGAAACAGACAGGTATAGCCGTTCCGCTCACCCGTGGGGCGGCTATTTGCATCAGGTATAGATGGAAGAGCAACGCATCTTGTTCCGGGAAAAACAGCGATTTAAGCAGTTCTGGCTATGGGCACTCATACTAGGTATAGCAGCTGTCTTTTGGGCGGGTTTTTTTTACCAGGTAGTGCTGGGTGGTGCCTTCGGCAACAGACCCGTCACGGATATACAGCTGAGTTTGATGCTGGCCCTGATCGGCTTTGGGCTGCCTTTCTTTTTCTATTACATGACCCTGACGACAGAAGTGTTGCCAGGTACGCTACAGGTGCGCTTCCGTCCTTTTCATCTGAAGCCAGTCCGTATACCTTTGCACACGGTGCGCGACTTTGAAAGAGTAACCTACAATCCGATTCGGGAATACGGCGGCTGGGGAATACGATGGGGAGCAAAGGGCAAGGCCTACAGCACGTCGGGCAGGGAAGGGGTGCTGCTGCGCTTTTACAATACACAGCCGCTCCTGATCGGCTCTCAGCGAGCCAGGGAGCTATTCCAGGCCATAGAGCAGGGCAAGGCCTCAGGCAAAGGTATAGTCGGGTAGACAGGGAAAGGTATAAAAAAGGCCGCTATTCGAACTGAATAGCGGCCTTTTCTGATTATAAGGTATAGTGATTACTTCATCGACTGGATGCCCAGTATCTTATAGATCTCAGTGAAGTCTGGCGTCAGGATGATTTCTGTACGGCGGTTTTTGGCTTTTGCAGTAGCTGAACGGCCTGTGTCAACCGGCTGGAAGTAGGCACGACCGGCTGGCGTGATGCGGTCAGGTGACAGACCTCGCTGCGCCATCAGGCGGGTGATTTCTGTAGCACGCAGTACGCTCAGGTCCCAGTTGTCGGCGATGTCTTTCGTGCCTGGTCTTACCTCTACGTCATCGGTGTGGCCTTCTACCATAACGCCTACGCTCTGGTTTTTCTTCAGCACGTCTACTAGCTGATCCAGGGCCTGTTTGCCGGTATTGTTCACTTTGGTGCTGCCAGTAGCGAACAGAAGCTTGTCAGACATCGACACGTATACCTTGCCATCTTTGATGTTCACGCTCAGGTCACCCTGGTTGAAACCAGAAAGTGCACCGTTCACTTCGTTGCGCAGGTTATCCAGCACTTTCTTCTGGTCATTCATGGCACGCTCTAATTCGGCCAGTTTCTGCTCACGCTCTCGCAGCGTGTTGCTCATTTCTTTTTCCTTGTCACGGCTGGCTGCCTGCTCGCGCTCCAAAGCCTCTTTGCTGGCCTTCAGCTCGTCGTACTTTTTGGAGGAAACGCAGGAAGACATCAGGGCGCCGCATAGTAGCAGTGATAAAGATGCTTTTGTGAAATTAGATTTCATGTGTGTTTGATTGTTGTTTGTGTTGTTTGTAATTGATTTTTACTGGCAACTATGGGACAAAACGAAAAATGCCGCTTCTTAAGTATAGCTGATCTTAAATTTCCCCCTTCGACAGCTTCAATCTCAAAGCAAATATTATGCTAAATCTATATATTTTGAGCAGCTTGGATATAATTATTTTTACGGAGAGATTTTGGTATGCAGGAGGGAGGGCGATAAAGGGATTTGAATACAAAAAAGAACAAGATACGAGCCTGAGAACGAGACAGGAGCAGGTATAAAAAGAGAGGCAGCCAGAACGCTGGCTGCCTCTCTTTTTATTTGATTTTGCTTATTATGCTTCATCACTCCTCACCCATTCCAATGCTTTGTCGCGGTCGGGTACTTCAAAATGCTTTACCTTTGCCGTCGTAAAGGGGCTTGCCATGACAGTGAGCCAGTCCAGCCACTTGCGGTTGCCTACCAGTGCGACTTTCTTAAAATCAGCAGCGTGACGGAAATCAAACTTCAGGTCCTCCCAAAGTGCCTGCAGCGAAATTTCCTCGGCATCCTGCAATTCAGCATATACCCTTATCTTGCCATACTGCTTGATTTTCTCCTCCAGTATTGGGAGCATCACATCATAGTCATGGCGGTCTATACTTCCTGCCAGGCGAAAAGCAACCAACTCGTCTCGCGACTCTTCAAGTAACTGTAGCATTGGGATCAGGTTTGTCGTCATAAATACGTAACGACGATGACTGCGTTCCAGTATAGCATTATGCTTTTACTATACTTATACCTGTTTTTGTACAGTTCTGGTCTTACTCAACACGCAGGTCGCGCAGCTGGCGAAGCAGTACGTCGCGGGTTGTACTGGTGCTGCCGTCAGCGAACCGTATGCTGTAAGGCGTCCCTGAAGAGGACTGTGAGGCCAGTTCCGTGACAAATCCCTCAGCAGTTTTTACTCTTGAAGCATGCTTCTTCCATTTCGAAGATAAATGCCCGGCAGCCTTATCAGGTGAAAATTCACTGTTGTCGCGTATGAAAGTGGCACCTTCGAGGCTGCGGATGTATGCAAGCAGCTTCTGTACTTTCTGGTCTTCAGTCATAGTCTCGGGGGCCACGCCGCGTTCGTAAACATCCTGCGCAGCTTGCCCGGCGGCGGGCTGAAGTGCACTTTGGGATAATGTGATGGCAACTGCCATAAATAGTATTCTGAGCATGGTTTTTGTACTCCTTTATTTTAAAAAAATCTTACCGGATATGTATTTTTGCAATCCGATAAGGCACTTAATCTCAAGTCTTAACGTTAGGTTCAGAAGCAAAAGCTATACCTGAATTCGCCCCTGTAACGGCTTTACGTATTTTATGAAGAAAATTTTCTCACTCTTTGTGATGGCGCTGGTACTTAGCCACCAGGCCTTCGCCCAGCAGAATATCGAAACCCGACTGGGCTATAGTTACAACGATAAATTTGAATTTTCGGACGAGTGGCAATACCTCTCTACTGACATTTACCTCTATAATGGCGGGCAATTCAACCGTGTACTCAATGAGTTAGAGTCGGGCGTGAAGAAAAAGAGCAAGAAAAACTATGCCTACGAACTGGAGTACCTCTTCATTACGGCACAGCTCAAGAACCTGAAGCTCTTCGGTAACGACCAGATCGTGTATCCGCTCTTCAACTTTCATATCAATACAGACAAAAACGACTACCATACGCAAGTGAGCGATCACTTGGAAGTGGTGCGCATCATCGACAAGATGCCGCTCACCTCTGCCCAGAACAGTATCGACGCAGCCATTAATGCCAAAGCGGTTACTAATCAGGATGGAGACCAGGTATTTAATCTGGTGGCCAGTCAGCTGGTGAGCTTGTCTAACCTGACCAACCCGTCAGTAGCGGTCATGTCGCTGGTAGGGGAGTTTGGTAACCTGCTGGGCTCACGTGCTAAAAAGAAGGAGTATAAGTTTAGTTCTACAATCCGTCTTTATGAAGGGCAGGATTTTGACACGCGTCTGCACTCCGTGAAGGTATACGTACTGGTGCCGGGCAGTGTGAAGACCGTCACGCTGAAGCCTGCCAAGCTTGCCGATTACCTGAGCAAAAACTCTAACAAGCTGGATCGAAAGCAGTTGGAAGATGCCATTGGCTATAAGGAGTATCCGTATATCGTAGTGGCCAATTACAAGTCGCTCTACAAAGTAGATGTGCTGACAGGCGATGAAGTGACCATGGACCTGATCGAGAAGCGTAAGCAGAAGATACAGACAGCATACGACACCAAGCTGATGAACGACGAGACGTACCGTCAGGAGAAGCTGTATGTAGAGTACCTGCGCATTTTTGCCGAGATGAAGCAAAACCTGAATGCCTACCGCCTCAACTACCGAAACAACTCTCCGGAAATCAACGCCAAGAACCTGTTTGGCATCATGCAGGAGTACAAGCGCATGAAGACTGCATTTGAGGCGCGTGAAAAGGAGTTTGATAAGAACAGTACTTATAAGAACATCTTCAGATCGGAGTACGAGTCCATCATGGCCAATGCGGACCTATACCTGGATGCTGATCACAACTTAAAGAACGCGAAGCTGCTGGTGAATACACTTCAGGAGCTGGAAAACAACCCGAAAGCCTGGGATACACCGGCTAAACGGGAAGCTGCGCTGGCGAGGCTGTCTTCAGTAGAGTTGCCGCGTGCCGACTATCTATCAGCTTCGGTAGAGGGAGAGGCCATCGTACGCCTGACCAAAAGGCTGGAGGACATGCAGTACCGTGAAGTGTTTGAGAAAGAGGTGAAGAAGCTGACCGATGCCCAAGCCTCTGACGAAACGCTATCGATGCGCAATGCCCTGCAGGACAAGGCCAATACGAGTAACTGCCTTAGCTGCCGCGATAAGGTGCGTGATGCGGTGAGCGACTACAACAAGCGCTATGAAAGCTTCAGGCTAAAAGAGGAAACCAAAGAAATGGGCAAGCTACAGAGTGCGGCCGAACAGCAGGTACTACGACACCTGCGCTGGCAGCTATGCTTCGACAATAACCTGCAGGCTGTAGCGGTGGCCAGTTCCGACAATGGCATGGACCAATACTATACCAAGCTGGGGGAAAAGAGCAGTGCTTTTGCAGCTACTATCAAAGAACTGGACACCCTTGCCAAGAACGAACCTGAGAACCCACGTCTACAGCAGGTGCAAGCCTACAACAAGCAATTGAATAACCTGATGAAGGAGGTGGAGCAGCATTATGCCATGCTCTGCCAGCTCGACAAAAAGCTCTGTGAATGCCAATAGGTGACTCATAACAATCCCGCTGCTTCTGCCGTTGGGAGAATATGGAGAATTTTTTCGAAATTATTCTCGGAACAGGCGAAGACAGAGTAACCTGGTGGCAAATGTCCATACGGGCGGTGGTCGTTTTCATTGCCGCTCTGGTCATCATGCGTATTGGCAGCAAGCGTATCTTTGGTAAGCATACAGCCTTTGATATCGTGTTGGGCATCATCTATGGCTCTATCCTGAGCCGTGCCATCACGGGAAATTCGCCTTTCTTTCCCACACTTTGTGCGGCGCTGGTGTTAGTGCTGCTACACCGGTTTTTGGCTTTTCTAGCCTTTAGTACTTCCGGGCCTTTAGGTAACTTCATTAAAGGCCGGCCTGTAATGCTCGTTAAGCATGGGGAGGTGCTGGAAGATAAACTGAAGGAAAATAACCTGACGGAAAATGATCTGGAGGAGGCTATGCGACAGGGGGGAGTGACAAGCAGAGACGAAATTGAATACGCCTGCCTGGAACGCAGTGGTGACATTACAATTATCAAGAAAGATTCCTGAAGCTTATACATGTTGCATAAAAAAGGCAGAAGCCTCTCCTGGATGGGAGAGGCTTCTGCCTTTTTTATAATTAGATGGATACTTAGGCCATCTGAGCGTCTAGCTTTTGAGCCAGAACGTTCTTTGGCACAGCGCCCACCTGCTTGTCCACCACTTGTCCGTTTTTGAAAACGAGCAATGTCGGGATGCTGCGGATACCAAACTTAGCAGATGTCTGTGGGTTGGCGTCTACGTCAACTTTACCGATCACGGCTTTGCCTTCGTACTCGCCAGCCAGCTCTTCTACGATTGGGCCTACCATGCGGCACGGACCGCACCACTCTGCCCAAAAGTCTACCAATACTGGTTTATCTGAATTGATGATCTCATCAAAATTAGCGTCAGTGATTTCTAATGCTTTGTTAGCCATAACTTTAACGTTTTGTTGGTTAAATTCTGTGTTTTAAATATAGTAACATTTACTAGCTTCTCAAATTTGAGCCCAAACTGGGTTTGTCTGACAAGCTGTCCTGTTTTCGGGTTGTTCCCGCTGCAAATTTAGAATTTATACATACGGATTTGCAAGCCGAGGGTATATTTATTTGTATAAACAAATGTTGCAGCTAAAAGTTGCAAAAGTACGTCAGCGCTAAAAATGAAGCATGCAAAGGACTTTTCAGCAACTCAACATAGTATCTTTAGTTAAAAGAGGATACACTGGTAATGGCTATTTTTTAGTGATCCTGGTTTTATAAAGCTTTTAACCCGACGATTCGATGATGATTAGGTGCATTTTAGCTTTGTTTCTGTCTTTGTTTATAAGCCGGGGAGTCTGCGCGCAAGATACCGAGGAGGAAGATGGTAGATTTCAAAGAGCCAATGCGTTTAAGCTTAATATGATACCTCTGTTTATTGGGTCTTTTAATGTGTCTTATGAGCGGCATATCACCCCACATTTTGCAGGGGCATTAACAGCTACCGCTTATCCGAGGCGACTCACTTTGATGAAAGACGATTTTTCTTCTACGTATGCGCTCACATCCGATTTTAAATTCTATACGAAGGGAAAATCTCTCAACGAATTTTATGCAGGGCCATACCTGAAGTACCGCTTGCGCATAAATAATGAAAGAGAAGGAGGAAATGGCTTTTGGCTTTTCAGCGAACCCGACCGGGAATACGAGCAATGGGCAGGGTATGGCGCTGGAGCAATAATAGGATACCAGCAAGTGAAGCCTAAAGGTTTTACTATTGATCTGTTCTGGGGAATAGGTTATCATTTTCACCAAAAGCTGATCAGTAAATCAAATTATACGAAGGAAGAGATAGAGTATCACAAACCCTCACCCTATGACCTTCGGCTAGGTATGTCACTCGGCTACGCCTTTTAAAGCAGAAAGGTATGCCACTTCCGCAGCATACCTTTCCTATACCTAAAGAGGCAGGAGAGATTCGCCTCTGAATCTCCCCATCCCTAAATTTTCAAATCAATTACAACAGCTTACACTCACCCAGTCCCAAGTCCTTCACCTGACCCAAGAATACCTTCGGGTCAATGCGATACTTACGGGAGTAAGTCGGCAGCACCAGCTTTTCGTCTGGTACGTGCAGGGTAATCTCGAGTCGCTTCTGGCCCGGGCTGGTCGCGATGGCTTCTTCCAAAGCCTCAGCTACATTCGGGGTAAGCAACTGCAAGTTTACATTCAACTGCACGCCCTGCGCCATCTTGTCCATCACGTCGCCCAGGAGCTGGATGTTGGTTGGCTTGAGCTCCCACTGATCTTCGGTTTTATAGCGGAGCTGCACCTTACCCCTGATGAACAGGTATAGCCCCTGTCGCAAGTATGGTTGGAACTTCATATAATCTTCCCCAAACAGCGCCATTTGCAGTGTAGTGTCGTAGTCTTCGATGGAGAACAGCGCAAAAGGATTACCATTCTTGGCTGTCCTGATTACCACTTCAGACACCATGCCGGCTACGTTGATGTCCTTATTTTTGTGGTTGGCGATGTCAGCCAAAGCGGAAGTGCAATAGGAGTCGATTTCCATTTTGAACTGGTCGAGCGGATGGCCCGAAATGTAGAAACCCACCACTTCCTTCTCGCGACGCAGCATTTCGGCCTGCGTCCATACCTGTACCTCCGGGATCTTCGGTAGCGGAGAAGCCACGGCGGCACTTCCCCCGAACAGCGACTGTTGCGCCGCCTGTTGCTCTGCCTGATAGTTGTTGCCGTAGCGAACCGCCTTCTCCAGCAAGCTGATGTTTTCGCCTTCCGGCACTTCCATCAGCTGGGCGCGGTGGTAGAGTCCCCACGAGTCGAAGGCCCCGGCCAAGGCCATACTTTCAAAGGTCTTTTTGTTCACGGCACGCAGGTTAATGCGCTTCGAGAAGTCGAAGAGATCCTGATACGGGCCGTTCTTTTCTCTTTCTGAAATGATGGCGTCTACGGCCGCTTCGCCAGTGCCTTTGATGGCGGCAAGACCGAAACGGATCTGCCCCTGTTCGTTCACGTTGAACTTGAGCAGGGACTCGTTCACGTCCGGACCCAACACCGCCACCCCTTGCTTGCGGGCTTCCTCAATAAAGAACGTCACCTTCTTGATGTCGTTCATGTTGTTGGTCAGCACCGCCGCCATGTACTCGGCAGGGTAGTGGGCCTTGAGGTAACCGGTCTGGTAAGCCACCACCGAGTAAGCGGCGGAGTGCGAACGGTTGAAGCCGTACTGGGCGAACTTCTCCATCACGTCGAACACCTCCGAAGCCTTCTTAGCCGGGATTTTATGCATTTCTGCCGCTCCCTTAATAAACTTCTCACGCTCCTCGGCCATCTTCTTCATGTCCTTCTTACCCATGGCACGGCGCAGCAAGTCGGCACCACCCAGTGAGTAACCGGCCAGAATCTGGGCCGTCTGCATGATCTGCTCTTGGTATACCATGATCCCGTACGAGTAATTCAGGATCGGCTCAAGCAGCTCGTGCGGGTATTCCACTTCCTCTTTGCCGTGCTTGCGGTTAATGAAGTTCGGGATGAACTGCATCGGGCCCGGACGGTAAAGGGCGTTCATGGCAATCAAATCTTCAATGTTGGTCGGCTGCAGGTCCTTAAGGTACATGCGCATACCTTCCGACTCGAACTGGAACGTACCGATCGTGTCGCCGCGCTGGTACAGCTCGTAGGTCTTTTCGTCGTCTATCGGAATGTTGTCGATGTCGATCTCTACGCCGTGGTTCTTCTTGATCAGCTCCATGGCGTCTTTAATGATGGTCAGGGTTTTCAGACCCAGGAAGTCCATCTTCAGCATGCCTGCGCTCTCGATCACCTTGCCATCGAACTGCGTCACGAGCAGGTCGGAGTCTTTGGAGGTCGAAACAGGAATGTAATTGGTGATGTCGTCAGGGGCGATGATGACGCCCGCTGCGTGTATACCTGTGTTGCGCACCGAGCCTTCCAGCTTTTCAGCCAGCCTCAGTACGGCAGCGCGTGCGTCGTCACCTTCGCGGATGGCAGCCAGCTCCAGGTTCTCCATAAAGGCCTTGGCCAGCGTGGTGCCCGGCGTCTCAGGTACCATTTTGGCCAGTTCGTTAGCCTCGGCCAGTGGCAGAGAGGTCGAACGGGCCACGTCTTTGATCGACGATTTGGCAGCCATCGTACCGAAAGTGATGATTTGAGCTACCTGCGTTTTGCCGTACTTGTCCACCACATAGTCGATCACGCGCTGGCGGTTCACGTCGTCAAAGTCAATATCAATATCAGGCATGGACACACGCTCCGGATTCAGGAATCGCTCGAAGAGGAGGTTATACCTGATCGGGTCGATGTTGGTGATACCGATGCAGTAGGCGACTGCCGAACCAGCGGCAGAACCACGACCCGGCCCCACAAACACGCCCATGTCACGGCCACGGTTGATGAAGTCCTGCACGATAAGGAAGTAACCGGCAAATCCCATCGTCTTGATCACGTGCAGCTCAAAGTCGAGTCGCTCGGTCACCTCAGCGGTAACTTCAGAATAGCGCTTGGCAGCTCCTTCGTAGGTCAGGTGACGCAGGAAATCGTCAGCGTCGGCGTGCTGCGGCGGAATCGGGAAGTTCGGCAACAGGATATCGCGCTTCAGAACGGGCGGCGTAATCTTGTCAACGATCTCGTTAGTATTGTCCACCGCTTCGGGCACGTCCTTGAACAGCTGGTTCATTTCGGCCTGCGTCTTGAAGTAGAACTGGTCGTTGGGAAAACCGAAACGGGTCTTCGGACCAGCTTCGTCGATGCGCTGCAACATCTGGCGCACACTCATTTGGTTGCTATACTTGCTGCGCACATTCTCCACGGTGTCGTAAATCACCTTCTGGTCGTCGCTCAGGAAGCGGTAATATTTCGTGGCAAAGTCACCCACCGGCGTGCTCTGGTCTTCGCCTGTGTTCACGCAAAGCAGGATGTCGTGTGCGTTCCAGTCCTCCTGGTCCACGTAGTGGGTGTCGTTGGTACAGATTACCTTGCAGTTATACTTCTTTGCCCACTTCAGTAGTACTTGGTTGATGTCCTCCTGACTTTTGCCCGTACCATCGATGTTCATCAGGCCATGGCGCTGTATCTCGATGTAGTAATCCTCACCGAACACGTCCAGCCACCACTTGAATATCTCCTCAGCCTCTTCCTCGCTTTTCCACAGAATCGCCTGTGGCACCTCGGCGCCAATGCAGCAGCTGGTCGCAATCAAGCCTTTGCTGTACTTGAGCAGCAGTTCCTTATCGATACGCGGCCACTTGCTGTATACCCCTTCGATGTAAGAAAGAGAGCAGAGCTTCGCCAGATTCTGGTAGCCCTCCTGATCCTTGGCGAGTAGCAACTGGTGGTGACGCACGTCCTTCTGTTCCTTGGTAAAGGTTTTCAGGTGACGGTCTTTCACCAGATAAAACTCACAGCCCACGATCGGCTTCACGTTATACTTGTTGGCTTCGTTAACGAAGTTGAAGGCGGCAAACATGTTGCCGTGGTCGGTCATGGCGACGGCGGGCATGCCATCAGCCTGCGCCTTTTTCATGAGTGCGCTGATGCTGGCCTGACCGTCGAGCAGGGAATACTGGGTATGGGTGTGTAAGTGCGAAAAAACAGGCAAGACTATAGAGAATTAGTAATGACGAATGATGAATTTAGAATGACACGCATGAATAGTTCTTTTTAAACTATCGGTCATTTTCGGGATGTTAAAATTACGGAAAATTGATCGGCTGCCCAAACCAAAAACAGCCCTGCTGCAAAACAAAAACGCGACGGAAATAGTCCCGCCGCACTCTATTATATTACCATTGTCTGGACTTCAAAATGTTAGGTTAGTGCTTCTCCAATTTAGGCCTTAAAGTAAACTCACTGCTTGAGAGCAAGACTGTTTCATTCTCTCTTTTTGTCATCCTGTAAGGATCTTGGTCATAGAGGGCCCCTACCCCGCAAGTAGCATAGGCTTAACCTCCAGGGGGTGGGGGCCCTCTATTTTAAACAAGTTTCTTTGCAGAATGACATTAGTTTTAGAACTTATTCCCTTAGGATAAAAGGACCCTGACTTCAAGGATACGGTTTCGCATTTCCAAATTCAAATTGGTCAAGTACTAAAACATCCGCTCCGCTTCATTCCCAACCATTTGCTTCTCATTCACCACATAAAGTTTCTGGGTAGGGTAGGCGAATTCAATACCGCGCTTCTCAAATTCCCGGAACAGCTGCATGTTGATGGCCTGCTGCGTGTCCATGTACTTATTGAAATCGGAAGACAGCACATGGTATACAATCACAAAATCGAGGGAGGAGTCGCCGTAGGAGGAAAAGTGCGCCCGGTCAAACTCGGCCAGTTCCTGTGACGTGATGATCTCTTTGATGATCTCAGGTATAGCCTCCACCTTATCGGCAGGCGTTTCGTAGGTTACGCCGATACCGAACTGGATACGGCGACGTTCCATGCGCTTGTAGTTGTGAATGCGGGAACTGGTCAAGTCGGAGTTGGCAATGATCAGCTGCTCTCCTGTCAGGCTTTTGATGCGCGTAGTTTTCACACCGATATGCTCAATGGTGCCGCTCTTATCGCCGAGCGCAACAAAATCACCCACTTCAAAGGGCCGGTCCAGAAAGATGACGAAGTAGTTGAAAAGGTCACCTAAGATGTTCTGTGCGGCCAACGCCACGGCGATACCGCCTATACCTAGGCCGGCAATAATGGCCGTAAGGTCATAGCCCATGTTATCGAACAGGAAGCCAATGCCGATAAACCAGATCACCATGTTGATGATCAGGCTGATGGCCCCAATCTCGTTGGCATTGCTGCGGTCATGGTGCTTTCTCTTGAAGTAGGATCGGACCAACATCACCAGCGTGGTCGTGATAAACCGGATGACCATGAACGTAACGGCCACAGTAATGGCAATCTGGAAGATACCGGCAATCCTCGGGGTAAGGTTCAGGGAGGTGATGCCAAGGTATATGACAATAAAGTGCACGATCGGCACGCCAAAGCGGGCAAAACTCTGCACTGCATAGTCGTCGAAGTGATTATTGGTGTTCTCGGTCCACTTTCGGATGCGGATCAGAACGGAGCGCCTGAAAATGGTGATGAGCAGCGAGCCCAGCAGGATGATGGCAAAGGCAATCAGGTAATCTTGGACAGTATTGTGGAAATAGACTCTATCTAAAAGGTCATTCATGTACTCGGGTGATTTGATGAAGCTTAAAGTTACAAAATATAAATAAATCCTAAAGACTGTGCCAAGTATACGGCGGTTCAAACAAGCAATTGCACAAAAGCAGATAAGAGGCTTTTCACATTTTGGTGGTGATTTAGCCGGGGATTAAAAGATTTGTTTAAACTTTGGGCATGGGGCAGCCCGTAAGCATGTTTAATGCACGAACAGGTATAAGCGTAAAACAGGTATGGCAGAAGCAGAAGATTCAGGGAAGCTGGGGGGGATGTTCCGGGCGCTGCGCTCGCGCAACTACCGGCTGTTCTTTACAGGTCAGGGAATTTCTCTGATCGGTACCTGGATGCAGCAAATCGCCATTAGCTGGCTGGTCTACCGCCTCACCGACTCGGTATTCCTGCTGGGTGCTGTCACTTTTGCCAACCAGATCCCTTCTTTTTTGCTGGGGCCTTTCGCTGGTGTGCTGGCCGATAAGTTCAACCGCCACCACGTGCTACTGGTCACGCAGTTTTTATCAATGCTACAGGCGGGTACCTTGGCCACACTGGTACTCACCGACACCGTACAGGTATGGCACGTGCTGGTATTGATGGCGCTGCTCGGCACGATCAATGCCTTTGATATCGCCACCCGGCAGGCTTTTGTGGTGCAGTTGGTTGAAAAGCGCGAAGACATCAGCAATGCCATCGCCCTCAATTCCTCTATGTTCAACATGGCCCGCCTGGTTGGACCGTCGATCGCCGGGTTGCTGATTGCCTGGGTAGGAGAGGGGGTTTGTATCCTGATCAATGCGGTGAGTTATATTGCCGTATTGGCCTCTTTGCTGATGCTGCGATTGGAGCCTTTTGTAAAAGAAGTGCGTCAGGGCAACGTGTGGGAGTCGCTTCGGCATGGCTTTTCCTATGCTTTCGGCTTTCCACCCATCCGGGCGCTTATACTGATCGTGGGCCTGATCAGCCTCTTCGGCATGCCTTTCAGTGTAATGCTGCCGGTGTTTGCCCGGGATATATTGCAGGGTGGTGCCAACACGCTGGGATACCTGATGGGCGCATCCGGTTTAGGAGCTTTGTCAGGTGCGCTGTTCCTGGCGCAACGCAAGTCTGTAATCGGGCTTGGCAAGGTGATCGTGTTCACCATGACCTTGTTCGGTACGGCGCTGATGGCTTTTTCTTTCTCTACAATACTCTGGCTATCGCTGGTGCTGATGCTGTTTACCGGTTTTGGTATGATCGTGACGATGGCCTCCTGCAACACCCTGTTGCAAACACTGGTGGATGATGACAAACGGGGGCGTGTGATGAGCCTTTACGCCACTGCCTTTATGGGAATGGCGCCGCTTGGCAGCATGCTGGCCGGCTCCGTGGCAGAGCAGATCGGAGTGGCCTATACCTTGCTGGGCTGCGGCCTGCTTTGTGCTGTGAGTGTCATCCCCTTCGCCTGGAACCTGAAGCGCCTGCGCTTGATGGTGCAGCCTATCTACGAGCGTCTTGGCATCGTGCCGGAAATTGCCTCAGGACTACGTACAGCTTCCAAACTGACGGCCCCTCCGGGAAAGCGCTAGGTGTAGCTATACCTTATAACCAAAAGAGCCAGCTGCAACAGCTGGCTCTTTTGGTTTGATAATTTAGAATTCTACTTCTTTTTGATGGTCAGCTTGTCGCCGGGCTTCACGTTGAAGTCTGATTTGCCGTTCCACTCCATGATGTCCTTAATGGTGACGCCATACTTGCGGGAAATCTGGTAAAGGCTCTCGCCGGATACCACCGTGTGTTGGGTGCTGGCACCTGAAAAAGTTTCTGCTGGAGACTCTTCCAGGTCTTCATTCGACCCTGCTGCGTCGGCTGGAGCTGTCACGCGCAATTGCTGCCCAATAGAGAGCGCTGAGCTGGAAAGGTTATTCCACGCCTTCAGCTCGTTCACCGTCACATTATACTTGCGCGAAAGCACATAAAGCGACTCACCGGATGCTACCGTATGGATCTCTGTTTTTTCTTCAGCAGTTGGCGCTTCTGACTTCGCCGCAGCATTAGGAGCAGATTCCTCAGGTACTGTGAGGGGCTCTGCGATGATGAGTTCCTGACCGATCTTGATTGGAGCATCACCCAGATTGTTCCAGGTCGTGATATCAGTTACAGTCACAGCGTATAGTCTTGATATGGCCCACAAGGACTCGCCTTGCTTCACTATGTGGCGGGTTGGCTTGTTTGCTGGAGCAGCCTTTTCTTTAGCTGGTGTGCTGGCCTGTGTATTTTTAACTGGCTCAGGCTTGGCAGCTGCTGTTTTAACTGGCTCAGCTTTCGCAGGAGTAGTTTTTTGAGTTTCACGTGCCGTGCTGGCAGCTTCAACCGTTTTTACTACTTCCTCTTCTGTTTCTATCTCCTCGTTTCCAGAGAAGCCAACAAATACATCTTCGCTCAGACCCGCTGCCCATTCCGCATTTTCCTCTTCCGTCTCTTCGGTCTGCGCTTCCTTAATCACTGCTTTCTGCTCTTCGGTTTCCTGGGCTTTCTTGCCAGGGTATAGTGCCGCAGTTTTTGGTTTTTCAGTAGCTGCTGGTGTTGCCGCCTTCTGCTCTGGTTTAGGTTCTGCAGCTTTTACCCCTTGCTCAGGTGCCTTCATGGCAGGTGCAGGCACCGAATCATTCTTCGTGGTAGTCGCTACCTCAGCTGTTGTTTCCTCCTTGGCTGTGGCTGGTGCTGTTTCCTTTACAGGTGTTGGAGGAGTAGCAATTTCTTCTGCCTGCTCTGTTGTGGCAGCCGTTTGTGTTTCCTGTTGCTCAGGCTCCGTTGCCTGGCCTTTCAGTTTGTTCCAGTTTCTTTTGAAGCGGGTCAGGAAATCATCTTTCTGCGCCGCAGGCTCTTTCGATGCAGGTTCTGCTTTCGTTTGTCTGGCAGAAGCAGTGGCAGTTTGAGGCGTATTTTCAGCTGCAGCCATCACTGGCTTGCTGCTGGCAGGCACAGACTTCAACTCACGCACTTCAATGGCTACCTTGGCCGGACGACGTTTCTGTAGCCAGAGCACACGGCCCGGTACCGGCACCTCAGCACGCTTCATGCGGTTTTTGAATTGTAGGTAATCCATGCGGATGCCGTAGAGTTGGGCAATTTCCTGCATGGTCTCCCCGTGCTGCACGACGTGGTACTCTTTGTCAGCATTCAATCGTTTGGCCTCAATGTAATAAGCTTCGCCTTCCTCAAACTTGTCGAAGTCGCGCATGTCGTTGAAGCGAAGAAGCTTGCGGGTTGTAATACCAGCTTTTAGTGCCAGTTTGTCTTTGGTGTCGCCTTTGCCGGCTACGATTGCTTTCAGGTTGTTGCGCTTGATGATGCTGCCTGCTGCCGGTGCGGCAGCCGTCTGGCGGGCAGGTGCTGTACGAACCGGCTCAGTTGACGCCACTATACCTGGCTCAGTTGTATGGCGTATGGGTAGCATTACATAATAGTCTTTATCGGCAGGTATGGTGCCCCCCAAAAGCCACTTGTTATACTTCTCCAGCTCAGAGGGGTCAGTCTGATAGGCCAGTGCGATATCAGCCAGACTCTGTCCGGGAGTGGCGCGCAGTTCACGCAGTGAAACCACTGGTGGAGCGCTCTTTCCGATAAAGCTGTCATAAGCTACCTTATGCGCCAGGAAAGTCAGCAGGTATGGGTCAGATTTTTCGGTTATGTCCATTTTCTTGCTCCCTTTGTCCGACTCCTTGGTATAGGCCTTGGCGCCAGAGTAACCATGGTAGTAGGAGAGTAGCGTGTTGAACCAGTTGTTGTAGAAGTTGTTGCTGCGCTTAAAGTAACGGGCAGCACCACGGCTGGCCTCTACAATATGCCGACGCTCATCCACGATGTGGTCCATGCGCAGGTTAAAGTCCAGGGCAGCTTCTTTCTTGAACTGCCAGTAACCAACCGCATTAGATGTGGACACGGCATCGCCGCGCAAGCCGCTTTCCTGCAGGGCCAGGTACTTGAAATCATCCGGAACGCCTTCTTCCTGGAAAGTGCGCTCGATCAATGGAAAATAGGCATCCGCCAGCTCCACCTTCATCTGGAAGTACTTTGGGCTGCGGTGCAGGGCGTCTACTTTTTTCTGGATCTCCTCCTGTGCTTTGGGTGAAATGCGCAGGTGAATGTCACCGAAATACAGGTTGTGAGGCACGGTGACAGTTTGTGCCATAGCAAGCAGTGGCAGAAGCAGGAGCAGTAATAATGGTAATGGTCTCTTCATAAAGGTAAAGGAGTAAAATAAGCGAAGCTATCCACAAAAAGGCTACAGTATATGTTGAAACAGATGTTGATAACTCATTAAGGTATAGTATGTTCTCTATATAGAGATACGCTTGCAAAATTAACGCAATTTGTCGCTCATTCTAAAGCTTAGAACGAAGTAATTTAGGAGAAATTTTTCGCTGTGGATAAGTCGGTAGCCTGTGCAGCCGGGAGCTGACAGATGAATACCGCATAGGAGCAGGCGGAGGAAGATTATACCTACTATGCTATGCCTAAAGGGGGTGAGCTATACTTGATCTAAATAAAAAAGGTGGCATTGCTGCCACCTTCTCTGTTGCTTTTACTTCTTTCGGGCAACCATCAACCCGTCCCGCACGGGCAGCAGAATGTTCTCTACCCGAGGGTCATCCTGCACTTTTTTATTGAAATCCAGGAGGGCCGCCGTGTCTTCGTCTAGCTTTTTGCGATGCTTGGCCAGCACTTTGCCGCTCCAGAGCACATTGTCGGCTATGATGTAACCACCCGATCGTACCCGGTCAATCACCAGGTCATAGTAAGTGGCATAATTATACTTGTCGGCGTCGATAAATACCAGGTCAAAAGTGGCGTCTATGGTTGGGATGATCTCAAGCGCATTGCCAATGTAGTATTTCACGCTCTCGCTCAAACCTGCCTCTTTGATGTAGCCGCGTACCATGTCTTCGAGTTCTTCATTGATATCGATGGTGTGCAGCGTGCCGTCTTCCTGAAGTCCTTCGGCCAGACACATGGCAGAGTAGCCTGTGTAGGTGCCCACTTCCAGAATCTGTTTCGGGCGGATCATGTGGGAGAACATGGAGAGCAGGCGCCCTTGCAGATGACCAGACAGCATGCGCGGCTTCATCACGCTCAGGTGCGTCTGGCGGTTTATCTTGTGCAGCAGCTCCGACTCCGGTGAGGTGTGCTCCTCTGCATACTGCTGTAGTTCTTCGTCTAGGAATTCCATCTATTAAATTGTTAAATGGTTGATGGTTGAATGGCTAATTGTTTAAAACAGGTGTATCTCCAGACTATAAATCATCCAGATGTGAAATCCTAATTAATGGCTCCACTTATATGTGCATACACAGGGTATAACAATTTAACCATGTAGCAATTTAGCCCTTAACAGGTACGTAATTCAGAAAACTCAGCTTCTCTTCTTGCAGCACGTCGTTGGCAATGTCGATCAGGTCTTTGGCGGTGGTATTTTTGATCTGGTCGAAGATCTCGTTCAGGGTGTCGATGTGGCCCTGATCCAGGATGCTCTTGCCCATCATCATCATTAGCCCCATGTTGCTCTCTTCGGCCATGGCCAACTGACCCATGAGTTGCTCTTTAGCAGTGTGCAGTTGCAGCGAGCCCAGCTGTTTTTCGCGCAGTTTCTTCAGTTCTTTCAGAACCAGTGAAGTGGTGCGCTTCAGCTGCTTCTTCTCCGTTCCGAAGTAGATAGACAGCAGACCTGTGTCGATATAGGTGGCGTAGTTGGCATCGATGGTATACACCAAACCGTGCTTTTCGCGGACGGCCAAGTTCAGGCGCGAGTTCATGCCCGGGCCACCCAGCAGGTTTACCAGCATAAAGAAAGGTATACGACGTTCATCGTTGAGTGCGTAAGCCGGAGATCCAATCACACAGTGTGCCTGAGAGATCGGTTTCTCGAATGTCACCGTCTTAGGTTTATACTGTTCGAAGACAATGCGCTGACGTGGCCTGCTGATGTGCGGAATGTCAGCCAGGTACTTTTCGGCCAGTTTTACCACTTTCTCAAACGGCAGGTTGCTCACCGAACAAAACACTAGCGCCTCAGTGCTCAGGTTGTCTTTGATAAAACGCTGGAAGTCGTCTTTCTTAAAGCCCGATACGCTCTCTTTTGTACCCAGTATGTTGTTGCCAAGCGGATGACCGTCGAACACCACATTGTCAAACTCGTCGACGATGGCCTCTTCCGGTGTGTCCAGGTACATGGCCATCTCCTCGAGTATCACGCCGCGTTCTTTCTCAATTTCCTTCTCAGGGAAAACAGAGTGGAACGTGATATCAGTAAGTAGTTCGAAAGACTTCTCGAAGTGCTTATCGAGGACGGAGCTGTAAAAGCAGAGCTTTTCTTTGGTGGTATAGGCGTTCAGTTCGCCGCCTACCGACTCCAGTCTGTTCAGGATGTGGAATGACTTGCGCTTGGCAGTACCTTTGAAGGCCATGTGCTCCCAGAAGTGGGCCAGACCTAGCTGTTCAGGTTGCTCGTCGCGGCTGCCTATGTCCAGGATAAAGCCGCTGTGCGCAATTTTGGTGTGTAGTACTTGTTTGTGAACGATTCGAATACCGTTCGGCAATGTATGAATATGATAATCAAGCATTCAGTTCGCAATTAGCCTGCAAAGATACGCAAAATTACCAAAATAGGCCGCCTGCTCTCCGAATGTTAGCGGTCGAGGTTGCGCCCGCCGACGTTGATCACAAAGCCCAGCGAAAACACGGAATAGCCTGCCGTAAGCGCCTTGCGGTTGCGCAATCCGAAGTTGCTGCCGCTTGTATACTGTAATTGTACTGAAGGACTGAGCACCATGCGGGTATAGAAGATCGGTTCCAGGAAAATATTGTCTTCGTTTGGCTGTACCACTCCGTTAAGCAGGTGTTTGTTCATATTGACATAACTCACGCGCAGGGCAGTGCCGTAGTTGAGCGGGTATTCATTGCCCAGAATTCGCAGGGATTTTTTCTTTTTGGAGGTAAAGTTAACCTGTGTGAAATATTTACTGAAACCGGCTTCGCGACGGGTATAGGTCATCACGCCTTCTTTTTCTTCCTTTTCGGTGCGGTCGCTGCTGCCACCGCCAAAGCCGCCGTATACCTCCAGTACCCGGTTCTGATTCGGCCCGAAGGTTGTAAAGTAGCCCGCTCCTGCCTCGACCAGATTGTGGCGGAAATCCCGTTTCTTGCGTTCTTGGTTCAGCATAGAGCCGTTCAGCATCACCCCGATGTTGTCGGTAACAGCATAAGCCGTGTTAAAGGTGATATTTCCTTTTGGCGTAATGTGGCCAGCAGCACTCAGTTCACCCTTCTCCGTGAACATGGGTACATTGGGCACATTGGGCATGTAAGTTGACACACAGCCTGTGGTTAGGAAGAGGAGGGTGAATGCGAGAAGTTTAGCAGAATGTAATAGTGCTTTCATACGGGTAAGCGTGGCTAAAAGAACTGCTAAACTAACGCTCCTGCGGCTAAGAAGAAAAATATTTTTGTTCTTTTCCGTGAAAAGAAGTGCCCGTCTATACCTGCAGCATTCTGACTTTCAAGTCTAGCCGCATTGCCGTAGCTTTGCAGCAGCTTATACCTAATGAAAAAAATCCTGATCATACAGACTGCCTTTCTGGGCGATGTGGTGCTGGCAACCGGCCTGGTAGAAAAACTGCATGCCCACTATCCGGATGCGCAGCTTGATTTTTTGCTCCGTAAAGGCAACGAGTCGCTGCTGAAAGGGCACCCGCTGCTGCGGCAGGTACTGGTCTGGAATAAACAGGAAGGTAAGTATAAGAGTCTACTGCAATTGCTCAAGCAGATCCGGCAGGAACGCTACGACCTGGTCGTGAACCTGCAGCGCTTTGGTGCCACAGGTATACTCACCGCGCTCTCTGGTGCTGGCGAGACAGTCGGCTTCGACAAGAATCCTTTCTCACGATTTTTCACGCGTCGCTATACCCACGACGTGAATTCAGGGACGCACGAAGTAGAACGTAACCATTTGCTCATAGCCAGTCTCACCGACGGGCAGCCAGCCAAACCCAGGCTATACCCTTCTCCTGGAGATTTTGCCAAGGTGCAGCCGCTAAAGCAGGAGTCATTTATCTGCATGGCACCTACCTCGGTGTGGTTTACGAAGCAGTACCCGCCGGAGCAGTGGGTAGAACTGCTCGATCAATTAGGTGACAGGTATAAGGTATACCTGCTCGGAGCGCCGGCTGACAAAATGCATTGTGAAGAGATCATCAGCAAGACGAAAAACCAACGGGTAGAAAACCTGTGCGGGCAGCTCAACCTGTTGCAATCGGCAGCACTCATGCGCGATGCCGTGCTTAATTATGTAAATGACTCTGGTCCTATGCACCTGGCCTCAGCGTTAGATGCGCCTACCTGTGCCATCTTCTGCTCCACGGTGCCAAGCTTTGGCTTCGGGCCACTGGCAAGCTTCTCAGCTGTGGTAGAGAGGGAGGAGCCACTTTACTGTCGCCCCTGTGGTTTGCATGGGTATAAATCCTGCCCGGAAGGACATTTTAAATGTGCAAAAGATATCCGCACCGGGCAGCTGCTGGAAGTGCTCGCATCATGCACGGCTTAAGGTTGTTGGAACAGCGATTGCACTGCGATTAGCGAAGCATTGGGCCTGAACCTACAGCACCTGTTATATTAGGTTTTTTCTATAAAGGTGTTTGGACTTGCGATAAAAGTGCTACATTTGCAGTGCAAGTTCAGTCAGACCTATAACCCTGACGAACCACAGTGCCAAGCTACTATACCTACAAAACTATGAAATACCAGCCCATCGACAAGGAGCTGTTCTGCCATAACAGACGCAATTTTGTGCGGCAGCTCAAGCCTTCTTCTCTTGCTGTTTTTCATGCTAATGATGTGATGCCGACCAATGCGGATGGCACCATGGCGTTCCGCCAGAACAGTGACCTCTTCTATCTTTCAGGAGTAGACCAGGAGGAAAGCATTCTTTTGCTTTTTCCGGACGCACGCGATGAGCGCATGAAAGAAGTGCTGTTTGTGCGCGAGTCTAATGAGCACATCATGGTTTGGGAAGGGTATAAGCTTACAAAAGGGCAGGCCCGCGAAACGTCAGGTATAGCCACTGTGCTGTGGCTGAAGGATTTTAAACAGGTGTTTAACAGCCTGATGGCTGAAGCTGAGCACGTATACCTGAACACCAACGAGCACCTGCGTGCCGTGGTAGAGGTGGAGACGCGTGACGCCCGCTTTATTAAGTGGTGCCAGCAGGTATACCCGCTGCATCGCTACGAACGCAGCGCTCCTATCATGCACCAGCTGCGTGCGATCAAATCTGAAACAGAAGTAGACCTTCTCCGCAAAGCATGCGATATCACAGAATTAGGCTTCCGTAGACTGCTGCAGTTTATCAAGCCTGGCGTGATGGAGTATGAAGTGGAGGCAGAGATTTACCACGAGTTACTGCGCAACCGTTCACGCGGTCCGGCTTACAGCCCGATCATCGCATCAGGCGAGAATGCCTGCATCCTGCATTACACCGACAACAGCCGGGAATGCAAAGACGGCGACCTGCTGCTGATGGACTTTGGGGCCGAGTATGCCAACTACGCTGCTGATATGACGCGCACAGTACCGGTTAACGGGAAGTTTACCAAGCGTCAGCGTGAGGTATACGAGGCGGTGTTGCGTGTGATGAAAGCCGCTACACAGATGCTGGTGCCCGGCAACTCGCTTGATCAGTACCATGCCTTTGTGGGTACCGTCATGGAAAATGAACTGATCGGACTTGGTTTGCTCAACGAGAGCGATGTGCGTAACCAGGATCCGTCTAATCCGCTATACAAGAAATATTTCATGCACGGCACTTCCCATTATTTAGGGCTTGACGTGCATGATGTGGGCAGCAAATACCGTCCTTTTGAAGAAGGAATGGTGTTTACCTGCGAACCAGGTATCTACATAAGAGAAGAAGGAATAGGCGTAAGGTTGGAGAATGATATCCTGATCACCCGTAGCGGGCCAGTGGACCTTATGAAAAACATTCCGCTAGAGGCTGATGACATTGAAAGGCTGATGCAAAAACGCTAATAGCGTGCGTAGTAAGGGTTTACATATAACTACTCGCAGCCTTTTTTATTGTATTTACGTTAAAAAACAGATGCTTTGCATTAATTAATGTTGAGCATACAACCTACAGCTCGTAAAGAGGGTTGAAAATATAGAGATGCGCAGTTGTAACTGACAGAAAAAGCAGTGCAAACAGTGCACCAGAGTAGATTTAGAATTTAAGCTGCTAAGGCCATTTTTTTATACTTTAACAAAATGCTTTTGCTTATGGATATAAACTACATCAATGCAACGACTACCCGCCTGACGTATCATAATATACGTTCCGTCTGTTTTTTTATAGAAATATAAAAAAACTTACCTGAAAATATGTACGTATTGTCATATCAAAATATACTTTTTAAAATTATGCGAAAAACTCTAACGAAACTATTCACAACTGCTTTTGCACTTGTATTCCTGCTGTCTGCCAATACAGAGGTACTTGCGCAAAATGCTGACCAACGGACAAACCTCCAGATTTATGGAAGTGCGCTCCAATATAAAGGTGATTTAGGAAACAACTGGTGGAAAGACAAAATGGGCTGGGGAGGCGGCGTATCGCTGAACCAATACCTGAGCCCTTCTTTTGATGCCGGTTTGCACCTAAGCTACGGTAACACTGAATTCAGCAGATTCGGATCCACCATGGATACCAAAATTGGTATGGCTATGCTTGGTCTGAGACTGAAAATGTATGGCAACATCCTGAAAGAGGATGCCTTCATCGGTCCATACCTGTCAGTAGGTGGTGGTGCTCACTTTGTAAGACCAGAAGGTACTTCGCCAACTGGTGCCTATGAAGACAACTTCATTGCAGGTGCTGCTTTTGGTGGTGCCGGTCTTCGTTTCAGATTCTCTGAAAACATCAGCCTGTTCCTGGAGACAAGAGCTCACTTCACTAGCAACGACCGTTACGACAATATCGAGTCGAACATCAACGACCGCTTCCTACAGCACAACATCGGCCTTGGCATCAACCTGGGCAAAGCTAAAGATACTGACGGCGACGGTGTGCCTGATAGAAGAGACAAGTGCCCGGATACCCCAACTGGCGTACAAGTTGACAAAGACGGTTGCCCTATCGATACTGATGGCGACGGTGTTCCGGATTATCAGGATGAGTGCCCTACTGAAGCCGGTGTAGCTAACCTTGGTGGTTGCCCTGACCGTGATGGTGATGGTGTAGCTGACAAAGATGATCGTTGCCCAGATGAGCCAGGTACTGCTGCAACACAAGGTTGCCCAGACAGCGATGGTGACGGCGTTCCGGATATCGATGACAAGTGCCCAGATACACCACGTGGTGTACAGGTAGGTGCCGATGGTTGCCCAGTTGACTCTGACGGTGACGGTGTTCCGGATAACGAAGACCTTTGCCCTAACTCTCCAGGTACTGCCGAAACGAAAGGTTGCCCTGAGCTTGACGAGCGTACTAAGAAACTGATCGAAGAGAAAGTTCGCTTCGAGTTTGACCAGGCGCGCGTACAGGACGGTTACCGTCAGCTGCTTGACAGCATCGTAGTAGCGCTTGAGAAATACCCTGACCACGTACTGTTGATCAAAGGTCACGCTGACCACATTGGTTCAGAAGAGTACAACCAGGCACTGTCTGAGCAAAGAGCACAAGCTGTGAAGGACTACCTGATCCAGCGCGGTGTGCAGAACCCAGACCGTTTGGTAACAAGAGGTTATGGTGAGACTCAGCCAATCGTGAAAGTAAATACCAGACTTTCTAAAGCCAGAACTGCAGCAGCCCGTGCTCAGAACCGACGTGTCGGTTTCGAGATGAACACGCCGGATATGCAACTGAATCTGGAGTAACATAACTAGCCGTTAAGGTTAAACGCTAAAAGGCCCCGCAGAGCAATCTGCGGGGCCTTTTTCGTTTGTCTGGATCAGGATTTTCAGGATTAAAAGATTGACAGGATTGATGCTGCTGCGGTGTACGATTAACACACTCATGCCCCTCTTTTTGCAGAGGGCCCGTGCCCCTAGAGGTTAATAAGCTGCTGCCAATTCACAAGTATAGACTCAGTAGCCCAAACCACATGAGCCACTGGCAGGTATAGCAAGAGTAACTCGCACGCTGGCAATGAAACAAGCCTCAGTGCCAAGTGCGCCCAAATGACTACCCACTGTTTGAGCGTTCAGCGAGTTTGGAGCGTCTTGATTTTTTTGCTTACTTTTTTCATCAAGGAAAAAAGTAAGGCCCGCCCGGCCAGGGCATACGGTGCCCGCCGCACAGGCGAAGCTATGAAACAACTAAGGTTGCTATACCTATAAAAGTACAATTATACCTAGGCCAGAGGCCCCACCATAGTAGACACGAGCGAGGACGCTCGCGCCATGACGAGAAAGTTATAGAATAGCCGAGCACCCCTACACCTGTAGAACCCCTGCTAAAACCACAATGAAAAATTTTACTTCTTAGATGCCAATAAGTATAGCACCGCCATACGGATGGCGACACCATTCTCTACCTGGTTCAGAATGATAGAATGGTGCGAGTCAGCTGCATCGGAACTCAGTTCTACACCGCGGTTGATAGGGCCGGGGTGCATGAGCACGATCTCCTTGTCGAGGCTCTCGAGCATTTTCTTGTCGATGCCATAATAGAGCGTATACTCACGGAGGGATGGGAAATATTTCATCTGCTGGCGTTCCAGCTGAATGCGCAGCACATTGGCTACATCGCACCAGGCGAGGGCTTTGCGCACATCAAATTCGACCTTTACGCCTAACTCTCTGATGTACTTAGGAAGCAGCGTTACGGGGCCGCAGACCATTACTTCGGCACCAAGTTTTTGCAGGGCAAATATGTTGGAGAGGGCCACACGCGAATGAAGGATATCTCCGATGATCACCACTTTTTTTCCTGCTACATCACCGAGCTTTTCGCGGATGGAGAAAGAATCGAGCAGGGCCTGGGTAGGGTGTTCGTGGGTGCCATCGCCGGCATTCACGATGTTAGCATCTATGTGGCGGCTCAGGAAATGCGGTGCTCCCGGGCTGGAGTGGCGCATGACGATCATATCCACCTTCATGGCCAGGATGTTGTTCACCGTATCGAGCAGGGTTTCACCTTTCTTAACGGAGCTACTGCTGGATGAGAAGTTGATCACATCAGCAGAGAGCCTCTTCTCGGCCAGCTCAAACGAAAGACGGGTGCGGGTGGAATTCTCGAAAAAGACGTTGGCAATGGTAATGTCACGCAGCGAGGGCACTTTCTTGATAGGCCGGTTCAAAACATCTTTAAAATTGTCAGCAGTCTCGAAAATGAGTTGAATGTCTTCTGCTGTGATGTCTTTGATGCCGAGTAGATGCCGGACGCTGAGCTCTTGCATGGGTGCTTTATTCTTCGTTTTTGGTCACTAACCAGATATTGTCTTCTTGCGTGTCGGACCCTTGCCACTCCACCAGCACCCGCTGCGATTGCAGGGAGTTGACGCGCCGGCCCACATAAGTTGGCTCAATGGGCAGGTGGCGGCTGTAAAGGCGATCAATGAGCACCAGCAGCTCCACATTAGCAGGGCGCCCGAATGAGATCATGGCATCCATTGCAGCTCTCACGGAGCGACCGGTATAGAGTACATCGTCTACCAGGATTACCTTTTTACCTTCGATCAAAAAGTCGATGTGCGTGGCGTTGGCGGCCAGGGGCGTTTCTCTTCTTCTAAAATCGTCGCGGTGGAAAGTGGTGTCGAGGTAGCCGGTAGGAACCGTAGTGCCCAGGATGGTTTTCAGCGTACTCTGAATACGTTGCGCCACCTGGCGTCCGCGGGGTTGTAATCCGATGATAACGGAATCAGAAAAGTCGCCATGGTTCTCGATGAGCTGGTGGCAAAGGCGCATCACCATGATCTCGAGCAACTGGTGGTTTACGATGAGTCTTTTCTGCATGGCCTGGGGGTCTTGGTTGCAAATATAGGATGTTCGGCTGAATTGTTAAATTGTTAGATAGCTAAATGGCTAAATTGTTGAATTGTTAAATTATTGAAATACCTTTTCTGAAGCAGGTAAGAAGAAACTCCTAAACGAAAGGTATGTGAAGCCCGCACAGAACTTAAGAGCAGGTATAGCCGCAATTCACTAAGTGAGCCCTGTAACGCTCAACAATTTAACAATCCAACGATTTAACTCTTCAATCAAAATGAAATCTTGTTGATGTAGAACACATTGCGGTTGGGACCATTGGGGTTGCGTATGCGCTGGAAACCGAAGGCGGCAAAATGGGAACCATACCAGCGGATCAATCCTGGCATATCTGTGGTGAGGATTTTCTCTTCTTTTTCGTAGGGCAGGAGCTCCACAGAGGTTTCTTTATCTGTAAACTTGTTCTGCTCCATTTGGCGGTACACGACCTTGCCGCGATCAGGGTAGGCCATCACGACGCGTCCATCCGGTAGTCCGGCGACCTCCACGGCATGTGTGAGATCAGGCGTTAGCACATCACGAAGCGGGAAGGTGTTGTCCCACAGCAGGATGCCATCCCGGTCAAAACCCAAAGCAATGGCGTGCGTGCGCTTGTAAGCCTGTGCAACCCGTTCCAGCCCTCTGACCCGACTGTCAAAGTAGCCACTGCTGTTACGATACTGAGGGAAGTAAACCTCCGCAGCCAGTACATATCCGTTGGGTGTCGGTATCAAATCGTGCAGGAGCATGCGGTAGCGCTGCAGCGGTTCCTTGCCGGCGGCAATACGGGCAAACTCACGTTTGCGGGTGCGCTCTTCACGACGGGGCTTCATGTACTTAAAGAAATTCTGAAGATCCAGCAGCGAGTAAAACTCACCTTCCACGATTTTGGAGATGACAGGCGCCGTGAAAAAGCCCTGAACAAATCGAAGATCCCGTACGCCATACGTGCCGATGAGCATACGGGAGAGCGTGTCGCCGGGGGTGATCTCAGCGTTGAGCAAACTTTTGTCCTGAGGCTGAAGGATAAAGTAGTTCTGCTGCAGCTTGCCTTCGGAGTCAAAGCTTTTCACCTGCAGGCGCGATATCCGGCGGTTGGTTTCGGCCAGCACCACATCTACACGGCCGTGCACATGGTCGGTATGCAGGTCTGAGAAAGAAGACTCGTCGCCGTAGAGTGCGGGCAGCATCACGGGCTGTGGTTTCTCAGGGTCCAGGTATAGCAGGCTTGGCTTTGTGTCGTAGCTGTTGCCGGTGATCAGGAAATGATTGCCGCGCAGTACATTGAGTTCATAGATATACTCTGCCTTTTCGAGCACGACCTCGCTCTTGGTCAGAGCGCCACTGCCCAGGTGTAGCCGCACAAAGGTATAGAGTGTCGGTTTGGCCGCCTGAAAGATAAGGTAGGTATAAGGAGCCTCGGTATAGTGGCGTATGAATTCAAACTCAGACTTCAGGTCGATCTTGCTGGTCCATACCCGTTCCAGCTGCGTGTCGTATTTCTCCAGCGTAAAGTCAGGCTCCTTTGCCCAGCTGTCGGATTTGCGGCTGTAGACAAGCAGGCTGCTGTCTGGCAGGGCCATCACCTCTACACGGCTGTTTTCGAGCTCGTAGGGTAGCTCCAGGCGCACAGGCTGGCTAGGCTCCTGAGCCCATAGCAGGGCAGGTGCCAGCACAGCAAAGCAGAACAGCAAAGGGCGCAGGTATAGCATGTTACAATCTCGGGCTGCCGGCTGGCAGAAGGTATAAGGCAGTTAAATGCTTTGTACTCTTTTTTGTAAAGTAACGTTGTGCCTGCGTGCGGCAAGCCACCCCGGATTAGTTACCCAGGGCAAGTAGCACGTCAAACTCCTCCGCTTTGAGCGGCATCACCGACAGGCGTGACTGGCGCAGCAGAGCAATATTCTCGAGGCGCGGATCTTTCTTGATCTGGTCCAAAGTAACGGGGTCCCTGAAGTCACGCTCGGGCACTAGGTCTACCGCCATCCACTTCGGGTCGTCGGCGGATGGGTCAGGGTAAGCGGCTTTGTCCACTTTGGCCATGCCCACGATCGCTTTTTCAGATACACTGTGGTAAAACAGCACCAGGTCGCCGGGCTGCATTTGCTGCAGGTTGTTGCGAGCCTGGTAATTACGAACGCCGTCCCAGCAGGCACGACCTTCTTTTACAAATCTGGCCCAGGAATAGGCCTCAGGTTCTGATTTTACTAACCAGTATTGCATGTGTAAGGTATAGGTAAAAGAAAGTGATATTCAGTTTAAGCGGCATGTTTTTCCGGCTGACCGGTTCGCCTCAGGTAAATAGCCACTTCGCCAATAAGCAGCCCGATCAGGAATCCCCCTGTGAAGCTGGCAAAGATGCTCGGCACATAATCAGTGTAGACAATGACAGCCGTAGCGATCAGCATCAGCAGCATGATCATCAGTCTTGTTTTGCGGGGTAAGCTGGCGAAGGTATATTTCATGTTTTAAAACTAAGCTTCGTTTTTACGATGGCTGCGTCTTCGCAGGTAGAGCGCGACTTCGCCTATTACGATGGCAAGCAGGAGCCCTCCTGCAAAACCTCTGGAGAAATCTGCCAGACCTTTTGAGTACCCTGCAAAATTATCCGAGTAAGTCATTGCAGCCGCTACGAGTAGCAGCACCGCATAGGTGATCAGGCGTGCTTTAAGGGAGAATTTCTCTAAGGGCTTTTCCATGATGCTCTGTCTTCAAAATGCTAGTCCTGCACATCAGGTGTTACTCTTACCTTGAGCACACTGTCCTTCAGCGACACCACTTCCATGGTATAGCGCTGCTCTGGGTGTCCATTGCCCTGAATGTGTACCAGGATGGTATTCTTGTCTTTGTATTCCCAGATGCCGAGATGTTCTTCCAGTCCATCAGCAGGGGCAATTACATACTGTTTGGCCACGCCTTCGGGCTCCAGCGCAAAGCCGGTACGACCTCTTGAGGGTGGAAAGTCATAGGTGTTGGGGCGGTACACAAGCACCTCATCCTCATCCTCTTCATAAGAATGTAGCCAGGTTTGACCCAGGAGTTCGGCCTCTGCCTTTTTACGGCAGGTGTTAGCCAGCAGCATGAGGCACAAAACGCATAACAGCGAAGCGTATTTCATATTTCTTGTTTGTATGCTTCTTTCAGAAAAAGCTAAATATATAGCTAAGATAGGGATTTCCTGCTTTATATAGAAGCCCCATTATATAAAAGGCCGCCGGGCAGTGGTGGCAAAGGTATGGCGGCTTTTTCTATCTTTGTACTTATACACAACACTGCCTTGGAAAATAAGAAAATCATAAAGCTGTTTAAGCTGGCCGCCGAGCTCATGGAGCTGCACGATGAGAATCCGTTTAAGGTACGCTCGTACGTGAACGGTGCCGCTGCGCTGGAACTGGTAGAAGAGCCGCTTGAAACTAAAAGTCAGGCCGAACTGGAAGGTATAACAGGGGTGGGCAAGAGCATTGCCGCCCGCGTAATCGAGATAAAAGAAACCGGCTCTTTCACCGAACTGGACCAGCTGCTGTCTGTAACACCACCGGGTGTGGTAGAGATGCTGCGTATCAAGGGCATCGGTCCAAAAAAGGTGCGTAACCTTTGGAAAGAGCTGGGAGCGGAAACGGTAGAGGAATTACTGGACGCCTGTGAGCAGGATAAAGTGAGCAAGCTGAAAGGCTTCGGTGCCAAGACACAGGAAAATATCAAACAGGCGCTGCTCTTTACACAGCAGAACCGTGGCAAACTGCTGTTTGCAGAAGCTGAGCCAGCTGCCCAGGCTTTGCTGGAGCAGGTACAGCAGGCATTGCCTCGTGCTGAAGTAGCCCTGGCTGGCGATGTGCGCCGCTACATGGAGATCGTGGAGAAACTGGAGCTGGTTATCGGAACAGAAGACCCAGCGGAAGCAGAAGCAACTCTGAACCAACTGGACGAGCTGCAGCAGGACGAGCTGATCTCCGGCCCCATGGTATGGCGCGGCAAGCACAGCCTGAGTGGTTTGAACACAGAGATTCGCTTTGCCAATCCGGCTAACTTTCAGAACGAGCTGTTCATCCGCTCTGCCTCGCAGGAACACTTGACCCAGGTATTTGCCGCCAATAAGAACATGCTTACTGTGGCCCGTGAAGGCAGCCACAGTTCCGAAGAGGATATTTATGCCTCGGCAGGTATGGCCTACATTGTGCCGGAACTACGGGAGGGCACCAACGAGCTGCAGCTGGCCATGGAAAACAAGCTTCCGAAGCTACTGGAGGTTTCCGACCTGAAAGGCATTCTGCACAACCACAGCACCTACTCCGACGGCGCCCACACCCTGGAGCAAATGGCTACCTACTGCCACGACATGGGCTACCAGTATTTAGGTATATCTGACCATAGCAAGACGGCCGCTTATGCCGGTGGTTTGCGCGAAGGCGATGTGCTGCGCCAACAGAAGGAGATTGATGAACTGAACCAGAAACTGGCTCCTTTTAAGATATTCAAAGGTATAGAGTCGGATATTCTGGGTGATGGCTCCCTGGACTATGAAGAGGACATTCTGAAATCGTTCGACTTCATTGTAGCCAGTATCCACAGCAACCTCAACATGGACGAGCAGAAGGCCACTTCACGCCTGATCACAGCCATCGAGAATCCTTACACGACCATGCTCGGTCACCCGACCGGCCGCCTGTTGCTGCGCCGCGAAGGCTACCCGATCAATCACAAAATGGTGATCGACGCCTGCGCTGCCAACAACGTCATCATCGAAATCAACTCAAACCCCTGGCGCCTCGACATTGACTGGCGTTGGGTGGCTTATGCGCTGGAGAAGGGTGTGATGCTGAGCATCAACCCGGATGCCCACCACACCAGCGGCTACGACGACATGCGCTACGGCGTGCTGGTCGGTCGCAAAGGCGGACTAACAAAGGAGATGACCTTCAATGCGAAGTCGGCGGAGGAAGTGGAAGCTTATTTCAAAGCCCGGAAGGAGAAGATAAAGTAACGAATGCCGAAAATACTCATTCTCCGTTTTTCCTCTATCGGCGATATTGTGCTGACAACCCCGGTGGTGCGCTGCATTAAGCAGCAGGTGCCGGGAGCAGAGGTGCATTATTGCACCAAGCAGGGTTTTAGAGGTATACTGGAGCCTAATCCCTACATCGATAAGGTACACACGCTGAGCGGCAGCCTGAATGAACTGGTGCAGCTGCTCAAGGCCGAAAACTTCGACTTTGTAGTGGACCTGCACAACAACCTGCGCACGCGCATTATCAAAACAAGACTGGGTAAGCCCTCCAAGAGCTTCGATAAGCTCAACTACGAGAAGTGGCTGATGGTGAACCTGAAGGTGAATCGTCTGCCTGACGTGCATATTGTAAACCGCTACCTGGCTGCTGCGGCGCCGCTCGGTATACAGGACGACGGCAAGGGGCTGGACTACTTTATACCTGCCGATGCCGAAGTAGATATCAACACCCTTCCGGAGCCTTTCCGGCAGGGGTATGCAGCCTTTGCCATCGGGGCGCAGCACTATACCAAACGACTCCCCACGGAGCGCATCATCGAACTGTGTGCGGATCTCAAACAGCCCATCATCCTGCTAGGTGGCAAAGAAGACGCTGCTACAGGTGATGAAATAGCCGCCTACATACAGGCTGCGGACGATTCGCAGGGAACAGTCATTTTCAACGCCTGCGGCAGGTATAGCCTGGCTGGTTCGGCCTCACTGGTGCGGCAGGCAAAGCAGGTAGTGAGTCACGACACGGGGCTGATGCACATTGCGGCGGCTTTTCAAAAAGACATCATCAGCGTATGGGGCAACACCATACCTGAGTTTGGCATGTACCCTTTCCGGACCAGGTATAAGGTGCTGGAGGTAAACGGGCTGCCCTGCCGGCCCTGCTCCAAAATAGGGTATAGCAAGTGCCCCAAAGGTCATTTCAGGTGTATGCACGATATTGATTTCAGCGCCATCGACCGGCAACCTTTTAAGGTATAGCACAGACTGACTGGAGATCAGGAAGGTATAAAACAGTATCGCCCGCGCAGGTATAAACTTGCGCGGGCGATGTATTTCAGGTATAGCTATACCTGAGGAGTTAATTTACTGGAGGGGTTTTACGGTATAGCCGGCTCTCTGTAGCAGCTGCAGCAGGCCGTTTTCGCCAGGCAGGTGCAGAGCGCCTACTGCGATAAAAGTAGACTGCTCTTTCATGATGGCTGGCAGTTTCGTCATCCAGTCTTTGTTGCGGTCGTCTGTCATGTAGGCCATGTCGCCACCACCCGTTAGTTCGTTGTAATCATTGGAGAGTTTCCACATACCTGCCAGGTCTTTGTCGAAGTACAGCTGCACGAGTTTGTCCGACATCTTCATGGCGGCTTCTTTGTTTTTCACATATGCCACAAGCTGCTCTGCCTGCTTGTCCAGTGGGTGGTGATTGTAAAGCAGGTCAAACTGCTGCTCCATGGTCTCGAGCGTGCTCACCTTCTTTTTGCTTTTCTTGTTGTAGCTGGCAAAGTACATATCGAGCGGCTGGCCTGTGTATTCTTTTAGCACTTCCATACGCTGGTAGTCTTTCAGAGAAAGCATTAGCAGCAGTGTCATCGGCTTCATCTGGTCGGCCATGCTCAGCTCAAACCCAAATTGGGTCTTTATTTCCTCGTTTACCAATGCGTAGTCCTCTTTGCTCAGCAGGTTCGATAGTTTGTTGTCCGGCATGACCATTTTGGCTCCTAACTGCATCATTTTAGCCGAATCGATCTCTGTTTCCACCACTACGCCGCGGCTTTCCATAAAGCGCTCCATCACCTCCGGCACCGTATTCAGGAAGCTGGCGTTGAGCAGGTGGTACGTGCCGTATAGGTATGAGGGCTGCTTTAAGCCATTACCGCTGATCTCCCAAAGCAGTGACTTGGCAGCGGTAACAGGCTGTGCCTGGGTAGTAGTGGCTTTGGCAGGTTTTGATTTTACTTTCTGGGCCTGGCTAAGGGTAGGAGATAGCAGCAGCGCAACTAACAGGATGCAAAGGCTGGTAATTTTGTTTTTGTAATTCATGCTTAATGGTTTAAAATAGAAGTAATGTCAATCACAGAGGTATGATCTACCTATTCTGGTAGTAATATAAAGTGGAGGAGCAGCTGCCAAATGACCCTACATATAACTTGTCGCCATAGGAAAAGCCGGAGTACTGCTCGCTACTCACGCAACCAGGGTAAACGGCTACTCTTTCCCATTTTTTCTGTTCCTCACTGAAACGCAACAAGGCTTTGTCGCCCTTCGCGCTGATTGCATAGCCGGTTCCCTGGTGGGTGAAAACTCTGAAAGGACCGTTTAAGGTACTTTCCTCAGGCATAACCGCTACCTGCGACCAACTGTCTTGCTGTGCATTGTATAGCCAGGTGGCGTTACCCACTACTGTGTATGCTTTCCCGTTGATCACAAAGCCGGAGCCGTTGTAGTTGTTCCGGAAAGGGTTGAGCGCCTTTACCTCTTCTGTTGCCGGATCATAGCGCCAGAGCGTTGTGTTACTGTTGGTGTTACGGCCTCCGAAGAAGTAGATATAGCCATCATGTGTAAAGCTGCTGGCGTCGGAAACGCCGAAGGTCAGGCCTTTCTTCTGCAACCAGCTTTTGCTGCTGATGTCGTACTCCCATACTGACATAAAAATGGTATAATACTGATAGTTTCCCCCGATAAGGTATACCTTGTCACCAACCTTATGCAGCGCAGAGCCATTGCGAGCCTGTCCAGGGAAAGCGCCTTCATTGCGCCAGACAGCAGTTTCCACTTCGTAACTTATCATGCGATCATAGGCAAAAAAATACGCTTTTCCTCCCGAAATGAAGGAAGGTATGTGCGCTGTGGTGGCTGGAACAGAAGTGGGTTTGACTGAAGCAGCCATGAAACCTGACTCCATGGTATAAGAATAAGCTAAAACTGCCGTCTTGTTTCCCCGGTTGACAGATACAGTCAGTGCTTTGTCATACAGATCCGGTGTGATTACCGGTACCTTCACCTTGATCTCTGTGTCTGTTACTGAGACTATGGTTGCTGATTTTCCTCCAATATTCACATAAGGTCCCCAACCGGAGTAGCTTAAGTTTTTGCCATAAATACTCAACTCGCCACCGGGCATTCCCTTGTCAGGCGAGATATGGGTAATCTGTGGGCCAATAATCTCAAACTCCTCTTTAGCTGTCGTTTGCTCACCATGTGCAGTTACGGTTATTGGGAAAGTCCCCGAATACGTCACCCTAGGTGTTATTATCGTAATGCTGTCGGGGTGCGCGGAGACGACATATGCCTGTGTCTCTCCGATGCTCACTTTTACTAAGCTTCTATCGTTGCTAAAGTTTTGACCATAGATAGTGACAGTACTATTGTCCTCCGCTGCTTTTGGGCTGAAGCTATGGATAACCGGTGCAGCTGTATTCAGACTTTTGAATGCTAAGGCCGTTCCATACGTGGTGTTCTGGCCATGTTTGGCATAGGCCTGTATCCTGTAGTTATATCCCTTCACGAGCCCATGCGTCAACCTGGTCTCAAACTCGCCGGTGACAGCAGAAGTACCTACCACCTTCTTTATAATACTCTTGTCATTGTTTATAGCAGTGTACTCAAACCCATACTCGGTCACTGGCTCATTGCCGAGGCTGACGATCTCGCCTTTCACGAATGCCCCGGTACTATCAGGTGTAACCTTCAGTGTTCTCAGGATAGGATAACGCTGTGCCTCCGGAAAGTCCTTTTCTTTGGCGCAGCCATGCAGCAGCGTCAGCAGGAGAATAAAAGACAATAATTTCAGCTGCCTCATAGGTTGAATCGGATTGTAGTAGAAAGGTTGTTAATGGAATAGTCTTCGGCGAATACATGGCCGGTACTGAGCCCAAGACTGACATAGTTTTTGGGTAGATAGAAGTACTGTAATCCCGCGCCGGCCATTACGCCAAAGTTTGCTTTTTGCAACCGGAATATATCCTCATATTCATGCAGACTGGTCGTATTGCTTTTGTGCTTTGCCTCCAGGACTTTGTTAGACTGCTCTACCGCATACAATAATTCAGCTCCACCCTCAGCATAGAAAGAGACTTTGTTGCCGTTGAAGTAATAGCGGGGTATAACAGATAGCCTTAGGAAGTCAAGGGTCAGTTTCATGTGCTGGTCCAGAGAAGTGCTGGTCAGTGCTGCCGCAAAGTCCATTTTGCCATAGCTCAGTTGACTGATAATGCTCAGATTGTTAAAATCCCAAACGGGGGCCTCAACAAATGCTCCTACCTCTACATTTTCTGATGTTATGCTATAATCACCAAACCCATTTTCAGGAAAGGCATCTGTTTTGATCTGTATGGAAGAGCGGTTGAAACTGGCCGTACCACCGAAGCTGAACATGGACATTCTCGCATTTCGACCTTTGTTGATGTTGCGGGTATAGTAACGAAGGGACTGTTCAGACAGCCTGACACGTGGTAGCTGCCGCTGCCAGAAAGTTGAGTTGGCGGCATGCTGCCTCAGGTTAGACTGCAGGTTCTCCTTTGTAAGCTGGGTGAAATCGTTCTTCTCAAAGTAATACTGTTTCCCATTCTCCCCACGTATCGCGTATAAATTAAGCTCACCTCCTGTAATGGTTTTTAGGAATACATGGCGCATCTCTCCAAAGTAGGTCACCTTCCGGGCGACAAACTTCGTGCTGTCACTATACCCAAATTCTGTTAAATCCCCGGCAGTGTATGTCTCGAGTGGGTTTTTTTTCGATTTTTGATACTCAACCTGGAAGGGCTTTCTCGGATCAAACTGTATATACCCATCTGTATAAACAGTGTCACCCTGCACGATGTAGCCTCGTGACTGAGCCCTGGAAGAAGACCAGCCCAGAAGAAGCACAAAAAGCAGGGAGAGGGTAAAGCAACTAATTTTGCTGTTCATTGAATAGGAAGTAGGAAATCGGAGTGATTTTGAGATAAATTTGCGAGACTAAAAATAGGTATAATATTATATAGTTTTTTAGCCGAACAGATTAATTAATTTAAGGAGATGGCGAAATACAATTTGACATGGCAGGCATCTGACGCGCAATTACTGGAGGCTTTGTTGCTGGCAACAGGAGGCGAGGGAGGTGCTACGCTGCAGGATGTTTTGCTGATGGGTGACGCTGTCGATGGCACCGTTTATTCTCTGGAAGAAGTAACAGAGGGATTGGAGAAACTCACTGCTGTTGGTTGTGTCACGGTACAGAAAAATAAGCTATCCTTGTCGCCTGAATTTCTGGAAGAGTATGAACAGGTTACATTGGACGAAGGGCTAGGGGAGGAGTCTGCCCGGCCTTTGGAAAAGCTACTCCATCAGAAGGCGATTTCAACGGAGGCGATAGAGCAGGTACGGGCTAATGTTCTGAAGAAGTACAAGATAAAAAACTACTATCAGCAGTACCTGGAGCAGTATGGAGGCTAGTGTACTAAGCTGAAAAAAATGTCGCTTTACAGATGTGCCAACTTAATTAAATCCTAAGTAGTGTAAAGGCATGTATTGACCTGAAAATAAACAGAAAAGCCGCTGGGAATCCAGCGGCTTTTCTGTTTATATGCTATTCAATAAGTAGCGTATTAGCTAATTTTCTCAAAGCCCAGGTATGGGTGCAGCACCTTCGGCATGTTGATACCATCCGGCGTCTGGTTATTTTCCAAAATAGCAGCTACGATACGCGGCAAGGCCAGGGCACTACCATTGAGCGTGTGCAGCAACTGTGTTTTGCCTGACTCGGTTTTGTAACGCAGTTTCAAGCGGTTAGACTGGTAGGTCTCAAAGTTAGAGGCAGAGCTTACTTCCAGCCAGCGGTTCTGAGCAGTAGAGTATACCTCCATGTCATAAGTCAAGGCAGAGGTGAAGCCCATGTCGCCGCCGCACAGGCGCAGCACACGGTATGGCAGCTCCAGCTTTTGCAGCAAACCCTGGATGTAACTGCTCATATCCTCCAGCGCTTCATAAGATTTCTCTGGAAGCGTAATCTGTACAATCTCTACCTTGTCAAACTGGTGCAGGCGGTTCAGTCCGCGCACGTCGGCACCCCACGATCCTGCCTCTCTTCTGAAGCAGGGCGTATGGCCTGTATTTTTGATCGGCAGCTGCTCCACCGGCACAATCACATCACGGTAAAGGTTCGTGATCGGCACCTCGGCAGTCGGGATCAGGTATAGGTTGTCTTCTGTGGCATGGTACATCTGGCCGTCTTTGTCAGGCAACTGACCGGTGCCGTAACCAGAGGCTTCGTTCACCAAAATAGGTGGCTGCACTTCCATATAACCAGCTTTCATGGCCTCGTCCAGGAAGAAGTTGATGAGCGCGCGCTGCAGGCGGGCTCCTTGCTTCTTATACACCGGAAAACCAGCGCCTGATATTTTGTTGCCTAGCTCGAAATCGATGATGTCGTATTGCTGGATCAGCTCCCAATGTGGCAGGGCGCCTTCATGCAATTGCGGAATTTCACCGTGTTGGAGAACTACTTCATTGTCTTCCGCTGTTCTACCTTCAGGAACACTTGCATGCGGAAGGTTCGGCAACTTGTATAGTGCTTGCTGTATTTGCTCTTCGATGGCAGATAGCTGCTCAGCCAGCGATTTAGTCTGCTGCTTTAACTCGGATGTTTCTGCTTTATAGGCCTCGGCTTTTTCGCGGTCGCCGTTTTTCATCAGTATACCGATCTCTTTAGAGATTGCATTGGCACGGGCCTGCAGGTCATCGTGCTGGCTCTGCACCTGTCGGCGCTGCTGGTCAAGAGCTACAATGGCTTCCACTTCCTGAGCGGCATTTTTGTAGTTTTTCTTGGTAAGTCCAGCTACCACCAGCTCTGTCTGCTCTCTTAAAACGTTTAGCTGTAGCATAATTTGGGTCTTTGTATAGCTGCAAAAATATACTTTTTTAGGTTGTAAGCGGCATTTACAAAATCTTTTAAGGAAAAACTGAAACATTTTCAACAAAAACTCCGCTAATATTTGTTAATTAATAAGCATTGCAATAACATTGCAGTGCAATTTATGGCAGGCCCTTTCCTGAGCCGCACAAAACTCTGTCGCATTCATTCATTTTCCGAATTATAAGTAAAGCTCTCGCTGCGTTCGCCCAAGCGTGCCAAGCAGGTTAATTTAACTACCATACCACATTTATGTACAAAATTGAAGAATTGAAAGATAGGCTTCTTTCAGAACTCAAGGAAATTGCAGAAGACCTGGGTGTCAAGAATTTCAAGAAACTCAGCAAACAGGATCTGGTTTACAAAATCCTTGATCAGCAAGCCATAACCCCTCCCGAACAATTGCCGAAAAAAGTAAAGTCCTCCCCTAGCACAGCCGCCGTAAGCGAAACAGAAGCTACTGAAAACACAATTACTACCAGCGAAGAGCAACCGGCACCTGCCCCCGCAGCGCCAACCGAACGAAGACCTGCCCGCGAAGCAGCCCGCCGCGAACAAACCAGCCCGACTTTAGTACAACAGCCGGCACCAACCAAGGACCATGGTCCGCAGCGTGAGCGCACAACAGCCCGTCGCGACAACCGCAACGAAGGCGGCAATCCGCGTGAGCAGCGTCAGGAGCCGCGTGCCGAGCGCACAGAAGCACGTCCTGAGCGTACTGAGAGACCTGAACGTACAGAGAGAGCAGAACGTGTTGAGAGAACGGAGCAGCGTCCTGAGCGCACCGAGAGAAGCGATAATCGCGCAGAACAGCGTGAGCAGCGCCCTGAGGTAGGTAACCGCAGCGATAGCCGCAACGAACAGAACCGTGGTGGTGACAATTTCCCGCGCCGCCAGCAACATGCGGCCGCAAACAGCAATAACTTCCGTGAGTTTGACGGAATAATCCTAAATGAAGGTGTATTGGAGCTGATGCAGGATGGCTACGGCTTCCTTCGCTCTACGCATTACAATTATTTAGCATCTCCGGATGATATCTATGTGTCTCCATCGCAGATCAAATTGTTTGGTCTAAAGACTGGTGATACTGTGAAAGGGCAGATCCGTCCACCGAAAGAAGGGGAGAAGTACTTTGCCCTGCTTAAAGTGGATTCTGTGAATGGACGTACCACGGAGGAAATCCGCGATCGTATTCCTTTCCAGCACCTGACGCCGCTTTTCCCGGAAGAGCGTCTAAAACTTACCACCAGACCTAGCCAGCTTTCAACTCGAATTCTGGACCTGTTTGCCCCAATCGGTAAAGGCCAGCGTGGTATGATCGTGGCACAGCCAAAAACAGGTAAAACGGTGTTGCTGAAAGAGATCGCCAATGCGATATCTGAAAATCACCCGGAAGTGTACCTGATGATCCTGCTCATAGACGAGCGCCCTGAAGAGGTAACCGACATGGCCCGCAGCGTAAGAGCGGAGGTAATTGCCTCTACTTTCGACGAAACTGCTGAGCGCCACGTGAAGGTGTCGAGCATTGTTCTGGACAAGGCCAAGCGTATGGTAGAGTGCGGCCACGACGTAGTGATCCTGCTCGACTCTATTACACGTCTGGCACGTGCCTACAACACGGTAGTCCCTTCGTCAGGTAAGATCCTGTCAGGTGGTGTGGATGCCAACGCACTGCACAAGCCGAAGCGCTTTTTCGGTGCTGCCCGTAATGTAGAAAACGGCGGCTCCCTGACTATCATCGCCACCGCCCTGATTGACACAGGTTCTAAGATGGACGAGGTAATCTTCGAAGAATTTAAAGGTACCGGTAACATGGAACTGCAGTTGGACCGCAAACTGGCCAATCGCAGAATCTATCCAGCTATCGACGTGCCTGCATCCGGCACACGCCGCGAAGACCTACTCATGGATCGCGACGAACTCAACCGCATCTGGATCCTGCGCAAGTTTATGTCCGATATGAACTCCGTGGAAGCCATGGAATTCCTGAAAGACAGAATGCAGGGTACCAAGAGCAACGAAGAGTTCCTGATTTCGATGAACGGATAGGAAGCTCTGCATAAAATCAAAAAGCCCCTGTTGCCATCAAGCAACAGGGGCTTTTTGATTTTATGTGAAATCGAAATGGAACAGTTATAGTTCAATAATAAATCACTCATTCACTCAATCAGAAATCACTCAATTCCCTTAACTCCAAAAAGGATAATCAGGGGTAGCCAGCAGGTAGACGGTATAGGTGAGCACCACACCATACACGATGTGCGCAAAGATGAGCGTGATCAGGTAAGTGCGGAGAGAAATGAGAGGTGGCCTGGGGTGTACCAGGAAAAACAGATACCAGATAAACATCGCCATCAGGCCATGCGCCAGGCCAAAGAGAAAGCCCCATGAAGCGTTAATGAGGCCTACCTCTGAGTGCCATAGCGCAATGTAGAACAGCGCAAAAATGATCCCGACCAGGTAATGCGCGACTGTGCCATATACCTTGGTGCTGGTTGCCATGGAGAGGGAGCCGTCGGGTTGGGTGCGGTTGGTGAGCATGGTGCCTAGGATCCGGATCACCTTCATAACACGATGCGTCACAAACGAGAGCAGGTATAGAAAGGCAGTCATGGCGGCGGTAGCGGCAACGCCACCTATTACAGCGTAGAGTAGTTTCATAGTGCGACGGTTTTTGCTGTTATACGAAATCAGGCTGTGTAGTTACTGAGGAACAGCCGATATGAGCTTTAGCCACTATACATGGAGCGCAGCAGCAGTATCAGAAAAAAAGCCAGGCTGATGCAGAGCGATGAAATCTTGTTCATGCGCATCGTATTCTCGAAGTTCACTTCTTTTGAGTTCTGCCACGACTTCCGTACCCAATTCAGGAAAAAGTAGGAGATAGGAGCCGTGCAAAGCAGAAAAACCAAAATGCTGAGCAGTTGTCCCAGCGCCAGGTATAGCCCGATCAGTAAGGCCGCTCCCAGGCCCAGCGCTATACCTGCAAATACGAAGGTGCCCCGTATACCTAGCAGCAAACTCAGTGTTTTGTCACCACGCTCACTGTCTTCCTGATGCTGATAAATTTGAGTAAGCGGATAAGAGCCACAGAGAAAGAGCGTACTGACCAGGGCAAATAGAATATTCAGCGATTGCCAGATGAGTTCAAGGTCAAGATCGGCCCCGACCTGTACCATCAGAAAAGTAAAGGCGCCCTGAAATACCGTGACAACCAGCGTGCTGATAACCGGGTATTTCTTGAGCCGGATGTCCCGATCGCTGTAGGCCTTAGAAACCAGCAAGTATAGCGCGACCATCAAGGCAAACAGCGGCGATAGCAAAAAGCTGAGCAGCAAGGCCAGCACGTCAAATAACAGCACCAGGTGAAAAAGCTCCTGCGTGACTTTGGGTGGTCTCCGGAGTCCGCCAATACTGCCTTCGTCGCGGTCGTGGTATGAGTTGTAACCGTTGCTGGCAGGGTATACCAATATGTGTAAAATGAAGAAGACAGCGGCGGCCCGCCACAAGGTATAGCCATCCGTTACACTCATCGCAAACCAGTAGACCGGCATCAGGTATACCGAAAATGGAATTCGCATCAGGGTCAGGGCACTGCTGTATTTTCCGATAACAGGTATAGCCAGTGGTTTCATCTTTTACTTGTTTACAGGGTAGCCTAGCAGGTAAATGACTTGTTTGCCCGGTCCGCTTCCCACTATGCCGCTGCGCCAGGTATAGCCGGGCGGAGTATCGACGCGGGCCAGCAGCTCGTCCAGCATCTGGGGGTTGTACAGTCTGAAAAGCGACACCAGTCCATCCCAAAGTATACCTAACGGGATGATTGGTATTAGGTACGTGAACAGTAGCCGACTAAGTTTAAAAGGGCGGATAAAAGGTGTTACTAGCAGGATAATGATCGGGAAGGTAAGCAGAAAGATGATCAGTTCGGCCCAGGTCTTGCCACCTCCTTCAAAGATGCCAATAGGCGCCCTTTGATCGGCTGCATTCTGCAAAATGGCCACGGCCTGCTGTGGTCTGAAATGGTGAAAAGAGGAAAAGATAGTGCGTACTCCTTTTATTTGAGGAGGTACATTCGTCGCATCAACAGGAGAGGCAATGAAATCGATCATCCCGCCGGACTCGGCTTGCAGAAACTCATAAGCCCCTATGTTGGGGTACCTGTCAGATAAGGTGACACGCACAGGCTCACCCATGCGCTGGCTCAGTGCTTCGCGTATACCTGCTATGCCACCACCGGCACCAGAGCAAAGGTCAGTGAAGTGTGTCTGGTCGCTGCGACGGAGCAGATCTTCCAGCAGAGGTATAGCCGGGCCGTAAGCGCCAAGCTTTGAGATCATGAAGCGCAGGAAGTCGAGCATGCCCTGGCGGAAAATGTGCGGAAACCAGGGCTGGTCTTCTAGCTCAAATAGGTGCAGGCGAAAGTTCAAGGGCAGCAGCGATTGTTTTGTTCGCATACTGCCCGATGCCTATAAAAGTTGCTACGGAAGCGTCGTGCCACGCTGGCTCATCCAGGGGTGCAGTTCCATGATCAGCTTGCCGGCCTTTACAGCGGGATCTGCTTCGGTCAATGCCTTTGCCTCTTCCAGCGTAGCCACATCAAAGATGAAAATGCCGCGAAGCTCGCCATTGTCCAAAAACGGACCAGCCATCACCAGTTTTCCTTCAGCGGCCATCTTGCGGATGTGTGCCATGTGCCCGCGCTGGATGGTATTCACCTCAGCCGTGTCGGTTGGTTGGTAAGGACCTTTCTTGAGCAGTGCCATGTAATAGGTCTTCATCTGGCTCATGTCGGTCAACTCTTGCTGTTTAGGAGCTTCCTGTGCTTTGGCAGAAGGAGCCTTTTTTGTGGCAGGCTTTGTTTTGGATTGAGCCTGAGTAGCCAGCGTGCACCCGAGGCAAAGTGCCAGGGTTATACCTGTGGTTTGTAGCAGTTTTTTCATAAGGTTAAAGGTATAGAAACTCATTTACTTTCTACAACTCCTGCTGCCCCAGCCCCAATGCTGAAATTATCACCAGCATTGCTGAACAGCTGCCAGTATTCTTCCTGTGGCTTACCCAGGTCAGGCGTTAACACAAGTCGGTCACCATTCACAAAAGTCAGGGCTATACCGTAGGCGTCCCTTATTTCCGTGCTTTCCACAGCCAGAGCCTGGCTACTGATTACCAGCCCCTGCAGGCGCTGGTCGCGGAGGTTAGCGCCAGGTACTTTCCAGTCAAACTTGGGCGAGGGCAGGCCGGGCTCACGCTTGCGCATGAATACTTCATTGTGCTTAATGGTGTCGCCGTTGGCCAGCTCGAAAGTCCAGGGGCAGTTTACGGCGAGGGTGTAGAGGCCCACGTCCAAAATCAATCCTTGCGGGGTAGTGTAGCTGGTTTTGCCGAAGTGGAAGTACTGCACCAGTTCGTTGCGGGTAGTCTTGGTCAGCGGCAAACCCTTGATCTTGTCGAAAGCTGCCTGTTGTTGCTCTTGCATGGAGGTATAGGTAATACTATGCGCAAAGATAGGCAGGGCCCGTCAAAGTTATAACAGCTTCTGTATATCACTGACTAAGTTTTATGCGTTTCTGGGAAAGTATTTGTACACAAAAGGTATATTTGCAGTAGATTAGAAAGAAGCGTTCCGTAAAAATACGGGCAATCTGCCCTGATGAAATAACATGCTGCAAGAGCAAGAAAAAGAAAAGCCACCGGTTAAGAAGAAGAGGTCTGTGTACGGCAGTGTGATCGGCTATACCTGGAAGCTGTTCCTGCTGGGGCTGATGGTGGTGATAGGCTATCTGGTGAGTGTAGAGTACAACTTCTTTTACCTCTTCGGCTCTTCCCCGAGTCTGGACAGGCTGGAAAACCCTCGCAGCGACCAGGCTTCGGAGCTTTATACCGCCGACGGGAACCTGATCGGGAAGTACTTCCGCGAAAACCGCAGCCCGGTGAGCTACAAGCAAATGTCGCCTACGCTCATCAATGCCCTGATTGCCACAGAGGATATCCGTTTCTACGAGCATGCAGGTATAGACCCGACGGCCATTTTCGGGGCCGTGTATGACAACCTGCGTGGCGAAAGCCGTGGGGGCAGCACCATTACGCAACAGCTGGCTAAAAACCTGTACAAGACCCGTACCGACGACGCCAAAGGGGTGCTGGGGCATATTCCTGGTCTTAACATTGTCATTTCTAAAACCAAGGAATGGCTGACGGCGATCAAACTCGAGCAGCGCTATACCAAAGAAGAAATCCTGGCCATGTACCTCAACACCGTGGACTTCGGCAGTAACTCCTTTGGTATACAGGTCGCCTCCAAGACCTTTTTCAATACCTCACCTGACAGCCTGAAAACAGAACAGGCAGCCGTGCTAGTGGGTTTGCTGAAAGCGCCAACCTACTACAGTCCCCGCTTCAACCCCGAAAACGCAACACGCCGCCGTAACACGGTGCTGGGGCAAATGGCCAAGTATAATTACCTGACAGCTGCTGAAGCCGATTCGCTGAGCCAGCTGCCGCTGGAACTGGAGTACAAGGTCGAGAACCATTATGACGGACCTGCTACCTACTTCCGTGGCGCTGTGGCCGACTTCATGAAAGAGTGGTGCAAGCAGAACGGTTATGACCTATACCGCGATGGCCTGAAGGTATACACCACCATTGACTCTCGGATACAGGCGCACGCCGAGGCTGCCATGGAAGAGCAGATGCGCACGCTGCAGCGCCGCTTCGACAACCACTGGAAAGGTCAGAATCCGTGGGTGGACGAGAAGAATCGTGAGATTCCGGGGTTCATTGAAGAGACGATCAAGCGCACCGATTATTACCGTCGCCTTAAAAAGAAGCATGGAGATGACGTGGCTGCCATCAACAAAGAGCTCAATACCCCACGTGAGATGATGGTGTTTACCTGGGAAAATCCAGAGCGTGAGAAGAAAATGACCCTATCGCCGCTCGACTCGCTGCGCTACTACAAGCGTTTCCTGCACGGCGGTATGATGACCATGGATCCGTTCTCCGGTGAGATCAAAGCCTGGGTGGGCGGCATCAACTACAAGTACTTTAAGTACGATCACGTGAAGCAGGCGCGACGCCAGCCGGGATCTACCTTTAAGCCTTTCGTATATGTGGCTGCTATCGACAATGGTTACTCGCCCTGCGACAAGATCGTGGACACGCGTATCACCATCAACTATGTGGAGAAAGGGGAGAAGAAGAGTTGGTCGCCTACCAATGCGGACTGGGTTTATACCGGGGCGCCGATGACTTTGCGCCGTGCCATGGGTAAATCAGTGAACTCTGTAACAGCGCAGCTCACCGAGCTGGTTGGCTGGGAGACAGTGGTCGACTATGCGCACAAGCTAGGTATAAGCAGCCCGCTGGATAAAGTGCCGTCTATTGGCTTAGGCCCGAGCGACGTGTCGATTTACGACATGGTGGGTGCTTACAGCACTTTCCCGAATCATGGCTTCCATACTGCACCCCGCTTCATCACCCGCATCGAAGACCGCGAAGGCAACCTGATTGAGCAGTTTGTGCCGGAGCAAAAGAAGGTGTTGAGCGAAGAAACTGCTTTCCTGATGATGCACATGCTCAAGGGAGGTATAGAAGAGCCGGGCGGCACTTCACAGGCGCTTTGGGAATACGACCTCTGGAAAGGCAATGAAATAGGTGGCAAAACTGGTACGACTTCCAACCACTCCGATGGCTGGTTTATGGGTGTGACCAAGGACCTGGTGACCGGTGTGTGGGTAGGCGGGGAGGACCGCAGCATTCACTTCCGTACCTCTAACCTGGGCGAAGGCTCCAAAACGGCCCTGCCGGTATACGGTCTCTTCATGGAGCGCATTTATAAAGACAAAGACCTCGGCTATACTATGGGCCGTTTCCCGGGCCCAACCGTCAAGATCAGCAAGAAATACAACTGTACCACCGTACTGCCAAAAGCTGAGCCAGACTCCACGCAGCTGGACCTTGATCTGGATATACTGGATCTGTCAGAATTCCTGCAATAGCATGTCCTTAAAAAGCAGAAGCGCCCACTTAGATTATAAGTGGGCGCTTCTGCTTATAATATATCCAGCATCAGGACTGGTGCTTTTTGTAAAATGATTCCAGTGCTTCGTCCAGGTAGTTATACTCAAAGGTAAAGCCGGTCTGTAGCACTTTGTTGGCGCTTACACGTTGGCCGCTCAGCACTACATCGCTCATTTCACCAAGCATTAAGTTAAGCGCAAAAGAAGGCACTTTGGGCAATACCAATGGTTTGTGCATGGCCTCGGCCAGCGCTTCGGTAAATTCCTGATTGGTGACCGGGTGAGGGGCCACGGCATTGTATACACCAGTAAACTGCGTGTCTTCAATTGCCCGGATGTATAAGCGGCACAGGTCATCGATATGGATCCAGGACATGTACTGCTTGCCGCTTCCGAGCGGAGCACCTGCCATTAACTTGACAGGACGGGCCATTTGCGGGAGGGCACCTCCTTTATCGCTGAGGGCTATACCTGTGCGCAGGATGACGGTGCGTATACCCAGGTCTTTGATTTGCCACACAGCTGCTTCCCAGGCCTTGCATACCTCCGCCATGAAGTCATCGCCGTAGCTGCTCTCCTCCGACATCAGTTGGTCACCTGAGTTGCCGTAAATGCCGATGGCTGAAGACGAGATAAAGCCTTTGACGTGGTGTTCGTTTTGGCGGAGGCTGTCGAGGAGTAGTTGGGTGCTGTCTACCCGGCTGCGCAGAATCTCGCGCTTGCGCTCTTTTGTCCATTTCTCCTCAGCCAGACCAGCACCCGCCAGGTGGATGATGTAATCGGCATAGGTGATGGCATTCTCATCAATTGAGGATTTCTCTATGTCCCAGCGGAAAGTCTTGTAGTGAGAGAATTTGTCGGGATCTCGGGACAGGTGCGCCACTTCATAGCCCTGATCGATCAACATCTCCGAAAGACGTGAGCCGATCAGTCCTGAACCACCTGTAATGAGTATTTTCCCAGCCATAGGTATAGATCGTTTTATAAATTATATAGAAATATATCTATACGTGTAAGGACTAACTGAAAGTTACTTTCACCGATCAAAACCAGCTGGCAGGGCCATGGTTTGCCCAGGCAGAAGTTTTATTTTTTGCGAATATGGCTCAGGAACTCGTTGCGGTACTGGTCCTGCTCAAACAGGCCGGAGTACTCTGCTGTGATCGTGCTGCTGCTTACGTCATTTACGCCACGGCTCATCACACAAAGGTGGTCCGCCTCAATCAGCACGGCCACATTCTCCGTTTGCAGCGCCTGCTTCAGTTCGTCGGCTATCTGCATGGTCATGCGCTCCTGCACCTGCGGACGGCGGGCATAGTACTGCACAATGCGGTTCAGCTTGGAAAGACCGATCACGTGCTCGTTAGGCATGTATGCCACATGGGCCTTGCCGATGATCGGCACAAAATGGTGTTCGCAGGAAGAGTACACGGTAATATCGCGCTCCACCAGCATCTGGTTGTACTTGTACTTGTTCTCAAATCGGCGGATAACCGGCTTGTTCTCCGGGTGCAGGCCACTGAAGATTTCCTGCACATACATTTTTGCCACACGCAGCGGTGTACCTTTCAGGCTATCGTCTGTGAGGTCGAGTCCCATGGTGTGCATGATCTCGCGGAAGTGCCTTTCGATGATCACGATTTTCTCAGCGTCAGAAAGGTCAAATGCGTCAGGGCGCAGCGGCGTTTCCAGGGAGCTCATCATGTGATCATCCATCTCTTCCGCTTCTTGGCCCAGGTCCTGGTTATCCATTATATTCAACAAAGTTTCGTTCAGTTTCATAAAGCGTTATCCCCAGTTCATATTCCTGGCTTATTTTTTCCCGCAATCGCTCCCAGATTACGATGGCAATATTCTCGGCAGTGGGGTTCAACTGTCTGAACTCCTCTGTGTCGAGGTTGAGGTTTTTGTGATCAAATTTATCGATCACCTCTTCTTTTACCAGCGTACTCAGCTTCTTCATGTCATACACATACCCGGTATCATTATTCACGGAGCCTGTCAGCTTGACGATGAGCTCGTAATTGTGTCCGTGGAAGTTGGGGTTGTTGCACAGCCCGAAAACTTCCGCGTTCTGCTCGTCGCTCCAGGCAGGATTGTGCAGGCGGTGTGCGGCGTTAAAGTGCTCTTTTCTGCAGATCGTTATTTTCATTGCGGTTCCAACAGGTGGGCCTATGTTATTGTTTGCGTACGTGCAAATTTACATTTTGGGCTACCCGGGTTGTAAACTTACAAAGGTAAGCTTCGCAGTCCCCAAACCCAAACAGAACAGTGGCTAAATTAATCCTGCTCCTTATATCTGATATATGCTATAGATTAGCTATTTTCGTAGGTATACGATTGTTCCTGTCTAATCATTATTTCTAAGTATAGTATGCGAGTAAAAGGATTGTTGGTAGCGGCCATGCTGCTGGTATCAGGTATGGCGAGTGCGCAGGTCATGCGTGTAGAGGAAAACGAACAGGTAGTAAGCGGTATAAAGCGCAGCGGTCAGCAGCTAAGCGTGCAGCTGGACCCTAAGTTTGTAGAGAAGATCTGGAAAGATCACCTGTCGCAGGAGGCGGGCAAGGTGAAACATTCCAAAGGTGTTTATACGGTAGAGGAGGCCAAGCTCATCAGCATCAGTAAGCAACCTGTGCGTGTCATTTCCACTGTCGGCACGCATGCAACGGGTAGCTATGTCTGGTGGTCACTCGATATGGGCACGACCCATCTTGACAAAGGGGCCACCCCTGAGGTATACACCGCGGCGGAGCAGTTCATGGAGAATTTTGGCAGAAAGCTATATCAGGAAGATGTGCTGTTGCAGATCAACGAAGCCGAAAATGTACTCCGCAGCACCAAAAAGGAGCAGGACCGTGTCGTGAAGCAGGCCAACGACTTACAGCTGAGTATCGAAAAGAACAAGAAGCGCAAACAAGAGCTGGAGGCTGAGTTGGTACGCAATGCTGATGAACTGCGTCAGCTGGAGCAGAATGTAGAGCTGAACGTGAAGCAGCAGGAAGCCAGCCGGCAGCAGGTGCAGGCCATGGAGCGTGCTGTGGAAGAAGTAAGAGCCAAACTGCGTGATATCAAGTAAGGTATAGCTTCTATACCTGTCCTAAAACAGAAAAGCCTCCCGAGCGGAGGCTTTTCTGTTTTATAAGTTGTCCTTTATTAGATCAAGTATTACGCAGGAGACAACACAAGCTTAGAGTTTCATCCAGCGCTGTATCTCCTGTTCTGCAAACTGTTCGTTGCGCCAGCCCACGAACTTACTCTTGGCTGTGGGGTTGTGGTGTACAAACCATTGCTGCAGGATGGCTTTAGCAGCAGGGTAGTCCGCCGTAAAGCTGTTGTAGTCAGAGGCGTTGATCGTTCGCTCACTTGGCCTTGCAGGTACAGCTACGATCTTGTGATCCAGTTCACCGGCTGTCTCCAGTTGCAGTACTCCCACCGGAATCACCTCCAATACGGTGCCTGTAGCCACGCTTCCTGTCAGCACAATTACTTCCAGCGGCTTCTTCTGTGCATTGGTTTCTGTAGAAGGTATAAAGCCGAAATTGGCAGGATAAGGCAGAAAGGGGATAACACGATCCTGACCGGCCTGCTGCTCTGCTTCAAAGGCTTTTGTTTGTCGATTGTAGTGCAGCTTGGTGGAGTTTCCGGCTGGCACCTCAATCACGGCCTGCAACTGTTTTTTGCCATTGTATGTGGGCAGAGCGGCGTAGTCAGTTTGGCAGGAGGCTAGCAGGGCCAGTGATAGCAACAGGAAGGTATAGCGCTGTATAGTATTCATGGATATAGGAATGCAATAGGTATAGCACGAGATATAGCTGCAAATATAGTAAGCCGGACCGGAAGAGAATCAATAATGCGGTGCGGGTAAGTATGCGTTATTTCCCTGAGGGGGTTACATTGCTATCCCGAAAGCCCGGGACAGCGGATGGCCCCGGGTAAGGCTCATAGAGCAGGTATAAAAAAAGGAGCCGTTCGATTAGAAACGGCTCCCTTCTTACTAAAACTATGGAAAACTTATGAAAACAGGTTCTTCAATTATCTTCTTTCCTTGATACGTGCAGCTTTACCCTGCAGGCCTCTCAGGTAGTATAGTCTAGCTCTTCTAACACGGCCTTTTCTTATAAGCTCGATTTTCTCGATAGATGGAGAAAGCAGTGGGAAAATACGCTCCAGACCAATCTGGTTAGACACTTTTCTTACAGTGAAAGTCTCACCGTTTGTGTTAACGTTCTTGCGCTGAATAACAACGCCCTGGAACTGCTGGATACGCTCCTTGTTACCCTCACGGATTTTCACGTGGATGTTGATGGTATCGCCAGACTGGAAAGTCGGGAAAGAGGCGCGCTTGTCTGTAGATTCCTGCTCGATAAATTTAAGTAATTCGCTCATGGCTATGTTGTTAAAGCTAAATATCTTCTTCAAAATTCGGACTGCAAAGATATGCAATTATTTATTACATAAGAATATTTGCAGAAAAAAAATGTAAGTTTTTGAAACTTGTCCTCTAAATCAGCCCTAAAGGCTTCTTTGGAGGTAATTCTGTATCAGGTAAGCTACTCGTTCAGCAGATCCGGTCTGCGCTGTCTCGTGCGCTCCACTGCCTGCTCAAAGCGCCACTGCTCTATCTTAGGCCCGTCTCCGGAAAGCAGTATATCCGGCACTGTCATGCCTTTGTAGTCTGCCGGTCGGGTATAGACTGGCGGTGCCAGCAGCCCATCCTGAAACGAATCAGTCAGGGCGGAGGACTCGTCGTTGAGCACACCCGGTATAATGCGGATAATGGCATCAGCCAGTACAGCCGCTCCCAGTTCGCCACCTGACAATACATAGTCACCAATACTGATCTCGTGGGTCACGTAATGCTGTCGCACACGTTCGTCCACGCCTTTGTAGTGCCCGCATAGGATAATTACGTTGCGCATCAGCGAAAACTGGTTCACCACCTGCTGGTTCAGCGTCTGCCCATCAGGCGTCATGTAAATCACAGCGTCGTATTCCCGCTCCGCCTTCAGCTCCGTTAGGATCTTATCAATCGGTTCGATCATCATCACCATACCTGCTCCGCCGCCAAAGGCATAGTCATCTATCTGACCATGTTTGTTGATGGCGTATTTGCGAAGATCGTGGATGTGGATGTCGACCAAACCTTTTTGCTGTGCTCTTTTAACAATGGAATGGCTAAAAGGACTGTCCAACAGGTCGGGCTGGCAACTGATGATGTCAAATCGCATGATAATAGGGGCTACTCGTCGCGGTCGTCGGCGTCGTCAGGGGTGCCGGGCTGGGTGTATACCTCTAGCAGGCCTTCCGGCAGGTTGACATGCAGTACCTTAGTTTCATGGTCAGCACGCACAAACACCTCGTCCAGTACAGGTACAAGCATCTCCTGCCCGTTGTACTCCATGGCCATCAGCTGCTGCTGTGGCATGTCATAAAAGTCTTTCACGGTGCCCAGTGGGCCGTGGTTCTGGTCTATCACCTGGTAGCCGATTACCTCGTGGAAGTAAAACTGTCCTTCTTCGAGTTCAGGGAGCTCGTCGAGCGGCAGGTATAGACTGACATTGCGGAGTTTCTCGGCTTGCTCGATCGTTTTGATATCCTCAAAGGTGATAATAAAACGGCCTTTCTGCACGGGCTCCATTTTGTCAATAAAAAAAGGAATCAGCCTTCCTTGTTGTTCAAGAAAGACTGATTCCAATTCATCATAATCTTCGGGGTAGTCCACGTCAAAAAACGCGACAACCTGCCCCTTGATGCCATGGGTCTTGACGATGTGTCCTAACAGAAAGCAGTCATCAATATGCATGGCAACCGTAATTTATGCTTGCTCTTCAGTAGACTCGCCTTCAGCAGCTGGTGCCTCAGGAGCTTCTTCAGATTCAGCAGCAGGAGCATCAGCAGCAAGCTTGGCAGCCTCACGCTGACGGATAGCCTCTGCACGAGCTTCTTTCACTTTCGTTTCAGCGTCAAATGCAGCCTTACGCTTCGCCTCTTTCTCAGAGCCAAGTGTAGTACGCTTGCTTTCGATCTTCGCTTCTTTCTCTTTCTTCCACTCTTCGAAACGAGCATCAGCTGTTTCTTGCGTGATAGCGCCTTTTACAACACCAATCTGCAGGTGCTTCTTGTACAGAATACCTCTGTAAGAAAGCATCGCCTTTACAGTGTCAGTTGGCTGAGCACCGTTCATCAACCACTGGAATGCCTTCTCTTCGCTGAAATCGATAGAAGCAGGGTTTGTGTTCGGGTTGTAAGTACCCAGTTTCTCGATAAATTTACCATCACGTGGTGAACGAGCGTCAGCTACTACGATATCGTAGATAGCAGCTTTTTTGCGGCCTCTGCGGGCCAGTCTGATTTTAACAGCCATTTTTTATATAAATAGTTAAGTCGGCGGAACCCGTCCGCCAGTTTTTAGAACCGCAAAGGTAGTGATTTTGTGCCAATTAATGCAAGGTTTTTGAAAATTGATTTGGGAAAGCCACGCACAGGTACAAAGCTGAAACAGAACCTCCTCCAATAGGTATAAGCTGCACAGGCGCTATACCTGTCTAAGTGCCAGGGTATACAGTTAGTGGTATATAGCAGTTGACGGTTGTGTGCCGGCTATACCTACCTGAAACAAAAAAGCCCTCCGTTTCCGAAGGGCTTTTCTATATGATTAAGCGTTGGCTTTTGCTCTTGGTGCTTTGGCAGCCTTAACCTTCACTGGTTTCAGCTTAATGATGCTAAGCTTGTCCAGTGTCCAGATTACTGGCCAGGTTGGGTCTACTTCCCACCACTTCACGCCGAAGTTCACACGGTTAGGCAGTTTGTGGTGGTTGTTCTGGAACAACTCACCGCCTGTCAGGAAGTCGAAGAAAAGCGAGTTGCGCGACTTGTCATTGTTGTCGAAATTCTGGTAGCCATACTTATGACCGCTCCAGTTTACGATAGCACCGTGTACCGGGCCCATCAGGAAGTGAAGCGGCAACAGCAGGAACATCCACCACTGCGTAGCAAAGGCGATGTAGAACAGCACATAAGCCACGCCCCAGCCGATACGAGAAATTTTCGAATCCCCGATCTTCTCCAGTGCTGGCCACATCGGGTAATCGCCATCAAAACGGCGTTCCGGCTCCACGCGGTGGTTGAGCACATCGTTGTAAATGTTTTTGGTTTTCCACATCATCGCAAATGCGTTGTTGGAATAATGCGGCGAATGCGGATCACGCTCTGTGTCAGAGAAGGCGTGGTGCATGCGGTGCAGAATAGCATAAGCACGTGGCGACAGGAAAGAAGAGCCCTGTGCGATGTACGTCAGCAGGTAAAAAGCCTTTTCCCAGAACGGGTTCATGGTGAACATCTTGTGCGCTGCGTAACGGTGCAGGAAGAAAGTCTGCACAAACAGAGAAAGGTACCAGTGCAGTACAAAGAAAATAAGTATAGCCATTAAGCGGTTATTATGTTAAAGTGATCAATAACTGATTCAGGTATAGCAGAGACAAAAGCAGTCACCAAGCCTCCGCAAAATTACGATGTGATTCTATAGAAATAATAAAATCCGGTATAAAAGTTCAGAAAGATGATAAATATCAGTTTTATAGAATGATTAATGAGTAATGAATAATTAATGCGGAGTGAGGAATGTAGAGTTTTAATAGAGAGGTGAGTAAGGTTTACAAAGGCTTATGGGATGTCGGGGCAAGGTATAACCAAGGTTCCCATTGCTTACTCATTATCATTTGTTGCTATGATTCATTAGTCATTAATCACTACTCATTATAAAAACGGTTTCCAGATAGGAGCCGCCGGCAGTGGGGCAGTAACTTTAACCATGGTTTTGAGGGTAGGGTGCTCAAATTGGAGGCTGCGGGCATGCAGGGCGATACTCTTGTCGGGTAGTGGTTTGCTGGCGCCATACCTCAGGTCACCGACAATGGGGCAGTTCATAGAGGCCAGTTGCACTCGGATCTGGTGCGGGCGACCGGTAACAGGATTTACCTCCAGCAGGTAATTGTTATCATGCTGCCCCACCAGGCGATAACTTAGTTCAGAGCGTAGGCCGCTTTTATTCTCACGCGCATAAGCCTTGGTCACATTGCGACTGCTGTCCTTGATGAGCCAGTGCACGAGCGTCTGCTCAGGTATAGCTGGCCTGTTGAGCACGATGGCCCAATAGGTCTTGATAGTCTTTTTGCTTCGGAAGAGCTCGTTGAGACGGGTGAGAGCTTTGGAAGTTTTTGCAAGCAGCACGACACCGCTCACAGGTCTGTCAAGGCGGTGCACCACACCAATGTACACGTTACCCGGCTTGTTATACTTCTCTTTGATATAGGCCTTGGCCAGGTCGGCGAGGCATTCGTCGCCTGTTTCATCTCCATGCACCAGTAAGCCAGCCGGCTTATTTACTACCAGCACATGGTTATCCTCAAAAAGAACATCGAGCAAAGCCATAGGCTTTTAATAATGAATAATGATGAATGAATAATTAAGGAGATGGTCAGAAAGGTCAATGAACAACTCTTAATGAAGTAATTATTCATCATTAGTCATTACTCATTAACCATTATTCATTCATTAATACGCTTCTTTGTCGTTCGGGAAGTCTTTGCTTTTTACGTCTTTCACGTAGTTCTGCACCGCGTCAGTCATGATAGTGTGCAGGTCGGCGTAGCGACGCAGGAAACGGGGTTTGAACTCCTTGTTGATTCCCAGCATGTCGTGCACTACCAGCACCTGTCCATCCACGTGCGGACCGGCGCCTATACCTATGATTGGAATCTGCAGCTTTTCGGCTACACGTTTTGCCAGCTCCGAAGGGATCTTCTCCAGAACAATTGAGAAACAGCCTAATTCCTGTAGCAGGAGCGCATCGTCGATCAGCTTTTGAGCCTCTGCTTCTTCTTTCGCCCGCACGGTGTAGGTGCCGAACTTGTAGATGGACTGTGGGGTCAGGCCCAGGTGGCCCATCACCGGCACACCAGCGCTCAGAATACGGATGATCGATTCTTTGATCTCAGCACCGCCTTCCAGCTTGATGCCGTGTGCACCCGACTCCTTCATAATGCGGATAGTAGAGCGCAGCGCTTCTGAAGAGTTGCCCTGGTAAGAGCCGAACGGTAGGTCCACCACCACAAAAGCACGGTTCACACCGCGGATTACTGAAGAGGCATGGTAGATCATTTGGTCCAGCGTAATAGGGAGCGTTGTCTCATGCCCGGCCATTACATTGGAGGCAGAGTCGCCAACGAGTAGCACGTCAACGCCGGCAGCGTCCAGAATGGTGGCCATGGAATAGTCGTAAGCCGTGAGCATGGAGATTTTCTCACCGCGCTCTTTCATATTCTGCAGCTGGTGCGTGGTTACTTTTTTTACGTCGCTTTTATGAACAGACATAGGATGCTGGTTTGAGTTTGATTCAAAATTATAAAAATCAAAACAAAAACAGCCACCCAATTTTCTGGAGTGGCTGTTCGGAGTTTATCTGAAGTTCATGCCTGATCTGTTTCTGGTCAGGCGCAGGTCGCGCAGCAGGGCAGATCGTGCGTTGATGGTCACGTTGTAGCCGCGCATCAGACCAAATGGTCGCCAGCCGATGCTCATCTCCCAGCAGTGCAGGTCGCGGTAGATATCGATGCTGGCGTTGGAAATGTTCTGGTTCGTGAAGTCATACCCGGCCATGTAGCCAAACTTCCACTTGTCGGTCAGGTTCAGGGTGCCTTGCATACCGATGTTCTGTGTCAGGCTTGGCTGTGTCTGTGTACCGGTGGCCGGAGCATAGAAAATGGTATAGTCCAGGTTCAGCGTCCATGGAATGTTGAAGTCCACGTAATCCGGCAAAAACTGGTCGTTCGGGTTCAGCATGCCGGGCAGGTTAGTGGGAGGGGGCACGTTGGTAGACCGCGCCGCCGGGTTAAAATTGGCCCGTACACTCAGGTTAGCATTGGTTAGCCTGGCCAGTTTAAAACCAGGCCCTTCCAGCATGTAGCGATCAATAGCACGGTCACCTGCTGGGTTGAGTTGGTAAGGACTGAAGGTAGATGTAAAGTTTACATCAAACACCTGGAACAGGCGCGTGTTCATGCTAACGTTTATATTGGAGAGCCTCATAGAGTCAGCTGCCAGGTTATAGGAACCTCCTATATTCAGGTTGTCGATCAGGCTCACCTTCTCAGACTTAGCCTCTGTGGAGTCACTGCGCGAGCGCACTTTCATCTCCACACGGTTGTTGATCTGCATACTCAGGCTGCTTTGCAAGCCCCCTGAAGGCACGTTTCCATTGAAGCGTGGCAGGGTCTGGAAAATGGGCTGGTTCGTCAGCGAGTCTATACCTACCTGGGTTGTTTGCGTGAAACCGAAGCGGTTCTCGTCGCCGAAGTTAGGGCGGTAGCCATAGCTGATGCTTGGGATCATGGTATGGCGGATGGCCTCTACCCGCTTGCTCTTAGGAAACTGCACGGTACCGTACACGGTCGTGTTGAGTGAGGCACCGGCACCGTACTCGTATACCCTGCCAAAGCTTGCCGTGTCGATGCGCACTGCCTGCTGCTCGTCGTCATAGGTATAGGTCAGTTTGTTGTCGAACCATGACTCACGGTAATTCACGTTCGGCGTCAGGTTGAAAAAGCGGAATATTTTATAGTTACCCAAACCGATCGTGAAGTTATGATCAGCGCTTTTACGGCCGTTCTTCCAGAGGCGATCGAGGTTGTCGAAGTTGAGCGCAAAAGAAGTATCCCTGGCGGTGCCATCAATAACAGGCAAATTGTTTAGCCTACGGGCTACTACCTGGTTCGATACCTCGTTGCGGGCCCGCACATTGTAGCCGAAGGTAAAGTTTTCATACCACTTGCCAGTAGGCACATTGTCCGAGAAGAGCTCATACAAGCTCATCTGTGTCATGGCAAAGTTAAGGTCAGGCAGCGTGAAGCGCATGATGGTAGGAGCCGGCCTGCCGTCTGCCGTAAAGCCACCATTGTTCTGCCCCTGGCTCAGCGTAGCGGTGTAGCTGAAAGGCGTGTTCTGAATGTTCTTCTGGTAAGTGATTGTCGAGTTGAAAGTCGGTGTCAGGTAGTTGTTCGGGTTATTGAAGTTCACCCGGTTGTGCTGACTGCTACCTGCCCGCACATTGGCTGTAAAGCGACCGCGGCCAGGCTTCTGCACCGGGCTGTGTGACCAGGTTACGAAAGCTGTTTTCTGCGTAGGCGGGAGGCCACTCAGACTATTCGTAGAGCGGTTCGGATCCGCAACATCAGCTTCGTCATTTTTAAAGTAGTCGTAGCTGATGTTGAAGTTGCCACGGTAGGAGTAGCGTTTGATGTAAGTGTTGTCAACCGTTACCTTGTATCCGCCCAGTGAGTAGATATCGCCGGTGATGCGGGTGCCGATGTAGTCGTTCAGGGCGAGGTAATAACCGCCATTGCTCAGGTAAAAGCCACGGGCACGTGATTCGCCGAAGGTCGGCATGATCACGCCGGACGAGCGTTTGTTCTTCGGCGTCGGGAAGAGGCCGAACAAAAAGCCGAGCGGCGTCGGTATGTCGGCGATCACAAGGTTAAAAGGACCCGACATGATCTTATCGTTTGGTATAGCCTTGATCTTGCCGGCGCTGATGTAGAAGTGCGGGTGCTCCAGGTTACAGGTAGTATACTTGTTGTGCAGACCGAAAATCTCGTTTGCCTCATTTTTTTTCACCACCTCGGAATGTATATACCCTTCGCCTTGTTGCGTTACTACTTCAGAGATCCGGCCTCGTCTGGTTTTGTAGTTATAGGCGATACGCTTGGCTGCATAACTCTCTGCCCCGTCTCTAAATACCGGAGTACCAGTCTCCTGGCCTGTGGAGTCCACCAGAGTGGTAGCGGTTAGGGTGTTGAGGTCGTAATCGATCTGGATGTAGGCAGCCGCCAGTTCCATGGTGCCATAGTCAATTTTGGCATCGCCGTACAGGTGCACTACCTTACGGTCTACCTCAAAGAGGATGGAATCTCTGGCAGAATAATTGATTGTCGTCTCGATGTCGCCCTGTGGTGCGGGAACCACAAGCGAATCCTGAGGCGGCGAGATGTTGACAGTGTCTTTTGGCGTAGCTGTCGTGGTGGGGCGGCGCACCCGCTGACCCAGTACAGGCTGGGCAGAAAGTACGGCGAGCTGCACCAGCAGCAAAAAAATCAAAATGTAGCGCAACTTCTTCAGACTTCCCTAAAGTTTTATTTATTTTGTACAAAGTTATTGTTTTTAACTTTTAACTAACGAGCGTTGTGAGAAATATTGTTACTATTTCAGTTCTGGCCCTAAGTTTACTTCTACTCTCTTCCAGCAAGCTCGAATACCGTAAGGCATACAAGCTGCGCACGGTAGTAATCGATGCGGGTCATGGCGGCAAAGACATAGGCTGTAACGGCAAAGTTTCACATGAGGCTGATGTAGCCTTGAAGTTAGCGCTGCAGGTTGGAGCGTTAATTGAGAAGAACGTGCCTGACGTGAAAGTTGTTTACACCCGCAAGGATGATACCTTCGTGGAGTTGATCGACCGTGCCGGAATTGCCAACAAGAACAACGCGGACCTGTTCATCTCTATCCACCTCAACGCTGGACCGCCTTCCGCTTTCGGTACCGAGACCTATACCATGGGACTCCACACCACCAGTGGCAACCTGGCGGTAGCCAAGCGGGAGAACGCTGTAATTCTGCAGGAGGATGACTACAAGGAGAAATACGGCGGATTTGACCCGAACTCCCCACAGAGCCACATCATGTTTGCCCTGCACCAGAGTGCCTACATCGACAACAGCCTGCGATTCGCTCAAAAGATCGAAAACGAATTTAAAAATCGGGTTGGTCGCACAAGCCGTGGCGTGAAGCAGGCGGGATTCCTGGTGCTCTGGAAATCCTACATGCCGAGTGTGCTTATTGAGGCAGGTTTCCTCACAAACCCCGCCGAAGAAAAATTCCTTAACGATAAAACAGGTCAGACGTATATGGCATCAGGCATATACCGAGCCTTCAAAGAATACAAGCAAGAGCTGGAGGCCATGAACTAATGCAAAAAGCAAACTCACCTACGTGAAACTATCGAAAGAAATTAAAGTTGCCCTGCTAGGTATAGTGGCAATTCTGATACTGTATTTCGGGTATGACTTCCTGAAAGGATCCTCGATTTTCTCTAAATCTAACACCTACCATGTAGTGTATGACAATGTAGATGGCCTGACACCCTCTAATCCTGTTATTCTGAATGGCATACAAGTAGGGCAGGTTAAGGATATGACGCTGCTCACTGATCGTGGTAACATGGTACGCGTAGATATTGAGGTGCGGAAAGATCTCCAGATCGGAGACTCCACCATCGCCAGCCTCGGCAACTCTGACCTTTTGGGTAGCAAAGCCATCACATTGCACCTGCGCAACAGCACCCAGATGTTTGATGGCGGTGAAGAACTGATCGCTTTTAAAGAAACCAGCATCGCCGACATGATCTCTTCTAAGTCGGTGCCGGTGATCGACAAGGTAGATACCACCCTGGCCCGCGTTAACCGACTGCTTGACAGCGAAGCGAAGGGCAATATTCAACAGATCCTGGCCAACTCCAACAAGACCACGGAGATGATCAACGACATTCTACGCGAGAACCAGCGCAATATCAATCAGATCACTGGCAACCTGAGTCAACTTACCTCAGCTCTGAAGCAGACACAAAAGAACATCGATCGGCTTGCTTTAAACATGACTGAGATCACAGATACGCTCAAGCAGGTGGAAATTAAGAAACTGGTGCGCGATGCCAACTCAGCTGTGAACGAGCTGGAAACAACTATCGCCAAACTCAATTCAAACCAAGGCTCTTTGGGCCGCCTGATGAACGACGAGGAGCTGTATCAGAACATGAACCGCTCCACAGAAGCGCTCAACCTGTTGCTGCGTGATATACAGGCATACCCGAAACGCTATGTGCAGTTCTCGCTCATTGGCCGCAAAGACAGGTATAAGGTGGATGCCACGGGCCGTGTAATCACACTGGAGGAGGTAAAGGAGATGCAGGACGCCAACCCGGATGAGTTTCGTCGCCCTGCTCCAGACTCTGTAGAGGTAGTACCTGCTGACACCACAAAAAGGCAATAGTGCATCTTATAAAAATTGTATATTTGTGAAATCCGCCCCTAAAGCGGATTTTTCATTGTAAGTAGTCCCCTTATTTATAATAACCCCTTCATGGATATCGAATTCAATAAGAACGAAGACTCTCTCAAACAGCTGAGTTTCCAGCTGAAAAGCAAACTGAAGAAAGTACACCTGGGCGGCGGCGAGAAGCGCATCGCAAAAGAGCATGCCAAAGGTAAAATGACAGCCCGCGAACGCATCGACTACCTGCTCGACGAAGGAACGGAGTTCCTGGAAGTAGGAGCTTTTGCAGGCGAAGGTATGTACCAGGAAGTAGGCGGCTGCCCAAGCGGCGGCGTGGTGACAGGTATAGGTTACATCAAAGGCCGCCAGTGCGTGGTAGTAGCCAACGATGCGACCGTGAAAGCCGGTGCCTGGTTCCCGATCACAGCCAAGAAAAACCTGCGAGCACAGGAAATCTCTATTGAGAACAAACTGCCTATCGTATACCTGGTAGATAGCGCCGGTGTGTTCCTGCCGATGCAGGATGAAATCTTCCCGGACAAAGAGCACTTTGGACGCATGTTCCGAAACAATGCTGTGATGAGCTCGATGGGTATCGTGCAGATTGCTGCTATCATGGGAAGCTGCGTGGCCGGCGGTGCGTACCTGCCGATCATGAGCGACGAGGCCCTGATTGTAGAAGGAACTGGTTCCGTGTTCCTGGGCGGTTCTTACCTGGTAAAGTCAGCCATCGGCGAGACCATTGACAACGAAACACTGGGTGGGGCATCTACCCACTGCGAGATATCGGGCGTAACCGATTACAAGTGCAAAGACGATAAAGAGGCGCTGGATCATATCCGCACCATTTTCGACAAAATGGGCGACAACCCAAAAGCTGGTTTCAGCCGTGTAGAACCTGCTGCTCCGAAACTCGACGAGAAAGAGATTTACGGTATGCTGCCAGCCGACCGCACCAAGCCATACGACATGATGGACATCATCAACCGTTTGGTCGACAACTCTGAATTTGAGCCTTACAAAGAGCTGTATGGTCAGTCACTGATTTGCGGACTGGGCCGTATCGATGGTTGGGCAGTAGGCATTGTGGCTAACCAGCGCAAGATCGTGAAGAGCAAGAAAGGCGAAATGCAAATGGGGGGCGTGATTTACTCTGACTCGGCTGACAAGGCTGCCCGGTTTATCATGAACTGCAACCAAAAGAAAATTCCGCTGGTGTTCCTGCATGACGTGTCAGGCTTTATGGTAGGCAGCAAGGCTGAGCACGGTGGCATCATTAAAGACGGGGCCAAAATGGTGAATGCCATGGCTAACTCGGTTGTGCCGAAGTTCACGATCATCTTGGGCAACAGTTACGGTGCTGGCAACTACGCCATGTGCGGCAAAGCCTACGACCCACGCCTGATCTACGCCTGGCCATCGGCGCAGCTGGCGGTGATGAGTGGTGCTGCAGCGGCCAACACCCTGTTGCAGATTCAGGTTTCTGCCCTGAAAGCAAAAGGAGAGGAGATTACGCCGGAGGCCGAGAAAGAGTTACTGGAGCGCATCACGGCCAAGTATAACGAGGAGTTGTCGCCATACTACGCCGCAGCCCGCCTGTGGATAGACGGCATCATCGACCCGCTGGAGACGCGCAAAGTTATCTCCATGGGTATAGAAGCCGCCAACCATGCGCCAATCGAGAAGCCTTATAACGTAGGTGTCATTCAAACGTGATTTTGGTTAGTAATGAGTAATGACGAGTGAATAATGATTAATTAGAAATTAGTAATTGAACGTGGCGAATGGTTAATAAAGGATGAAGAATTCTTAATTATTAGGACATTACATTCATCACCTCCTATTCACTCATCACTATTCATTACTCATTAATCATTATTTCCGCATAGTTTGAACTTCTTTTAGGAATGCTGAATTTAAAGTGAAGTTTAAAACAGCAGAATGGAAAAGAAAACAAACATCATTCAAAACAAAACATTCGATTTTGCAGTGCAGATCGTACTGCTGTGTAAGAAATTAAGTCGAGAAAATAAGGAGTACGTACTTACGAAACAGCTTTTGCGAAGTGGAACTTCTATTGGGGCAAATGTCGAAGAAGCAATAGGAGGTATCTCCACTGCCGACTTCTCAGCCAAGATGAGCATAGCTTACAAAGAAGCACAGGAAACGAGTTATTGGTTACGCTTACTATATGCTACGGAGTATTTGGATAAAGAAAGTTTCGACTCGGTGCATCAGGCTTACGTAGAAATAAGTAAGATTCTATTTTCTATTCTAAGGTCTTCTGGAAGAATCAGATGATTCCCTAAACAAAAAATTCATTACTAATTACTCACTATTCATTATTCATTCATCATTAATAATTACTCATTAATCATTACGCATTATTTTGACAAAGAAGGAGATAAAGGCGCTGATCTCGCTGTTGGATGATATAGATTATGAGGTCGCGTCGCATGTAGAGCAGAAGATTGTGTCGCTGGGCGAAAGCATTATTCCCTTTCTGGAAGAGGAATGGGAGGAAACCCTGAACTCGGACCTGCAGAAAAGGATTGAAGATCTGATCCATAATTTGCAATTTGATGGCCTTTTGCAGCGCATCAAGGACTGGAAAGAGCATGGAGGACTGGATTTGGTTGAAGGCATGTGGTTGGTGAATACCTACCTTTATCCGGATGTGGAACTGGCAACGCTGTCAAAAGCGCTGGACCAGCTGTACTTCGACGCCTGGACGAGTATGAAGGAGAATATGCACCCTTATGACCAGGTGAAGTCGCTGAACAACTCACTGTTCCGTGACAAAAAGTTCTCGGCCAATACTAAGAATTTCCATTCACCGTCGAACTCCATGATGCACCTGGCGCTGGAGACAAGGCGCGGAAACCCGCTCACGCTGTGTGTCATCTACATGACCATTGCGCAGCGCCTCGGGATGCCAGTATACGGTGTCAATCTGCCGAACCTCTTCATTCTGACCTATAAACTGGGCGATGTGCAATTCTACATCAACGTGTATAACAAGGGCCTCATGCTGTCGAAAGCAGATATCGATAACTACATCGTGCAACTTAATCTGAACCCGGTAGACATTTTTTACGAGCCCTGCTCCAACATTGAGATTGTAAAGCGGGCGTTGCGCAACCTGGCGTTCTCGTTTGAGAAGACCAACGATTTGGAAAAGGCAACTGAAGTAACCAAACTCTTGACGGCTATCACAGACGACGATCCAACGATATAACCCTTAGCCGCTGCCTGGTTTCGCTAACTTTGCCAGACAAGTACATGATAAAAACAAAGAAGGCCGATTCCTTATGGAATTGGCCTTTTCGTTTTGTGCTCTCAAGTATAGCGGATCAGATTTTAGCTATACCTGGGAATGTCTTTAGCAATGAGTAAATAATATTCGGTATCAGTCTGCTTAATAGCGTTTGATCATACAACCGGTTGCACGCTTGTCAGAGGTGCTCACGTTTTTGTTAGCTAGCACTTCGTCAATCACGGTTTTGAGGTAATTGTTACGCACGCCGCTCTCTACCTGCGGACTGTCATCTATCGCGCCTTTATACTTCAGCACGAAGTCACTGCCTGTGTTGTGTAGCACGAATACCTCGGGCGTTTTAGTGGCTCCGAACTTCTGGCTGATGCGCTGGCCTTCGTCTGCCAGGTATGGGAAGCTGTAATTCTTGGCCGCAAGATCTTGTCTGGTATCGCTGCCTTCGCCCGCACCAACACCGGGGTTAATGAATATAAACTGTACACCTCGGGCCGCATACGTGCTCGATAGTGTCACAAGTCGGTTCTCGTACAGCTTCGCATACGGGCATTGATTGTCCGTGAACACAACTACTACTGTTTTGCTATTCGCATAATCGCTGAGCGAAACAGCATTGCCCTGCCCGTCCTTGAGGGAGAAGTCAGCCACTTTGCTGCCCAGTTGGTAGCTGCCCTGCGCAAATACACTGGCCGTGACCAGGAATGCTACGACAAAAGAAGCCAGATATTTCATGTTTGTTTGTTTAGGTGAGTATAAGTTGGATCAGCGATCTACACTATAAGTGAGTACGTGATTGTGAAGCACTTCGTGATGGATCTGGTACAATTTAGAAAAATTATCGGTAATTACGTGCCCCTGCAATAAGTTGTTTTCAGGGCCATGAGACGGCTCCACCAAGAGGTTCTCCTTAAAAATAAGCTGTTTTTGGCTGTACATCTTGTACAATGTTTCTTTGGCGCTCCAGTACAAACAAGTCTGCTGTTCATCAGCAGCGGTAAAGACCTTTTCCTGCTCAGTCAGAAACTTGTCGGCTACCCGCAACGCTTTTGCACTCACCTGTTCAATATCTATGCCAACATCGTATTTTTCAGATAGAATGACGGCCGCTAGACGAGGAGAGTGTGTGATGGAAAGCTGAAATTGAGACTCTGCAAACACAGGCTTGCCGGTGGCGTCGCGCAGCAAAGGCAGCGGCTCAGAGGTGAACTGCTGCAGCAACTGGTAAACTAATGCGCGACTTGCCAGCCATTCGCGCTGCCGCCTAGGGTGTGCGAGTTGCAGGTTTTCGTCAGGTATAAGATGGGCCGGCAACAGAGGGCGCAGTGCCTCCGGGGCTTCGTCGAGAAGCCACACGCCCAGCAGGGTATGGGCGTCAAGTTCACGGGTCTGGAGCAGCGGCATAGTGGTAATTTTTGGTCGGCAACGAAAGGGTTCGCCGCATTTGTTGTAAATTTAGCTAAAATTAAGCGTAACAGATAGAAGAGATGGCCAGCAAGATACAAGTACAGAAAGTAGCCACCCTGACAGGCCACCGCGATTGTGTGTATACCCTGGAGGGCGGTGCTGCGCCTGCCACCGTTTATTCGGCAGGCAGCGACGGCATGGTGGCCGCCTGGGATTTGAATCAGCCCGAGAACGGTGAACTGATAGCGAAGGTCACTACTTCGGTATACGCCTTGCGGTTTATGCCGGAGCAGAACCTACTCCTGATCGGGCAGAACCTGGAAGGCTTGCAAGTGATTGATCTCAAAAGCAAAGCCATTCACAAGTCAGTAGCCTTGCCCAAAGTACCGATTTTCGATATCGCCTATGTGCCGGGCACAGGACAGGTATACGTGGGGCTGGGCAACGGAGGTATAGCCGTGATCGGGGCTGATGACTTTGAACTACGCAGCATGGTGCGCAAATCGGATCAGAGCGTGCGCTGCCTGGCCTACAACAAAACAACCAACGAGCTGGCGGCTGGGTATAGCGACAACCTGGTGCGGGTGTTTGATGCCGCCACCATGGAACTAAAGCACGAACTGCCGGCACATACCAACTCCGTGTTTACGCTCGTTTACTCTCCAGATGACTCGCTGCTGCTCACGGCGGGGCGCGATGCCCACCTTCGGGTATGGCAGGTACAGGAAAAATACAAGGAGCGTGGTTATGTGATCGCCCACATGTACACCGTCAATCACATAACCTATAGTCCAGACGGGCGTTATTTCGCCACTTGCAGCATGGATAAGTCCATAAAAGTATGGGACGCGCAGACCTTTAAACTACTCAAGGTTATTGACAAAGTCCGAAACGCGAGCCATGGCACCTCTGTCAACAAATTATTTTGGTCGGCTCATCAGAATCAGTTAGTTTCGTGTAGTGATGACCGCACCATTTCGGTGTGGGATATAAAATTCAGTTTGGATCATGAAGATTACACCCTTAGAAATCAGACAAAAAACATTTGAGAAGGCATTTAGAGGGCTTGACAAGGACGAAGTAAATGCTTTTTTGCTGACCTTATCGCAGCAGTGGGAAAAGTTGCTCGATGAGAACAAAGACCTTCGTAACAAGCTGGAGGCGGCTCACCGCGAGACGCAGAAGCTGCGCGAGGTGGAATCTTCTTTATACAAAACACTGAAAACGGCTGAAGACACAGGCAACTCTATTTTGGAGCAGGCGAACAAGTCGTCGGAGCTTAAGATCCGGGAGGCGCAGCTGCAAGCCGATCAGCTTTTGAACACTGCCCGCAACCAGGCCCGCATGGTGTTGGAGGATAGCAAGAAACAAGCTGAGCAAATGGTGAGCGAGATGCAGCAGGAAGTAAAGGCCCTGGAGCAGGACTACCAGCGCATGGAGTCGTACCTGGAGAGTATGGTGCGTGACCTGCGCAATCTGGCCAATGAGGCGTTGGAAAAAGCTGAAAAAACAAAGTCAAAACCTAAAGCCAGTACAGCCAGTATTCTTTCAAGAGCGGCAGAACTTCGGGTAGAACAGCCCGAACTGCTGCGTAACCTGAAAGATATGGAAACAACGACAAACAGACCTATACAACTGCCTGAGGCTACGGCCACAGCTGTTAACAATACACCTGCCATTACGAGCAGCAATAGTTATGAGCCATTTGGCGATCCGGCTCCGGACGTAACGCAGCCGCATCCGGAAATACCAAATCCGGTTACTCCTGTGCCAGACGTGCCATCTCCGGAGATCGAGCCGCCAAAGCCGGACTACCCGGGTACTATACCTGGCCCTGAAATTGAGCAGCCTATACCTGAAATACAGCCTGTAAAACCTGATCAGCCAGAGATACAGCCGCCTATGACAGAGCCTTCGCGCAATAGCCTGGCTGACTGGGCACAGAGCCGCCAGCCGAAACCAGCAGGTTCTTTCTTTGACGAGATAGGTTAGTCAGAGGCTAATGGGACAGATTGCATTAGAGGGGATGGAATTCTTCGCCTTCCACGGTTTTTACGACGAGGAGCAGAAGATCGGCAACAAGTACGGCATTGACCTGCTTATCGAAACTGATTTGCGCCGTGCCGCCGAAAGCGACGACCTGGGTGAGACAGTAAATTACGAAGTGTTGTACGCACTGGCGCTGGAAGAGATGAAAGTCCCGGCCCGCCTGCTGGAGCACCTGGGGCACCGGATCATTGATAAGATCTATGAGCGTTTCCCGTTTGTGCAGTCCGTCAAAATTAATGTATATAAGTTTAACCCTCCGCTGGGGGGGATATGCAAGTGGGCTAAAGTTACTTTAGAAGAGGCCCGATAAATTTACTTATTGATGAAGAGCAGCCGGTACAGTGATGTATCGGCTGTTTTTTTTTGTGTCTTATACCAGCTTCAGCAGCTCCGACGCCGCTGCAAAAGCCGACTTTCTTCCTTCCTTTACCTGATCGGCTATACCTGGCAGTTGGTCCTTTACCTGCTGATGTGCATAGAAGTTATCCTCCAATCCTTGTCGTATGGCTTCGTACATCCACTGCAGGTTCTGGTCGTGGCGTTTTCTTTCAAAAAAGCCGTTCTGCCGGGTTAGCTCTAGGTATGCGGCTATCGTTTGCCAGATCGTATCGAGGCCGGTTTGCTCCATTGCCGAACACACAGATACTTTCGGTAGCCAGCCGGAGGCAGCCATAGGGTATAAGTGCAGGGCGTTCTGGTACTCGGCACGGGCTGCTTTGGCTTTCATGGCATTTTCACCGTCAGCTTTGGTAATGGCTATGGCGTCGGCCATCTCCATGATGCCGCGCTTGATGCCTTGCAGTTCGTCGCCGGCACCGGCCAGCATGAGCAGTAGGAAAAAATCGACCATGGCGTGCACAGCCGTTTCGGATTGGCCTACCCCAACCGTTTCCACAATGATGGCGTCAAAACCGGCCGCTTCGCAGAGGATAATCGATTCGCGGGTGCTGCGGGTCACACCGCCCAGCGACTTGCCGGCAGGAGAGGGGCGGATAAAAGCCTGCGGATTAACAGAGAGCGACTCCATTCGGGTCTTGTCGCCGAGTATACTGCCGCCAGTGCGTTGTGAGGTGGGGTCGATGGCGAGTACAGCCAGCTTTTTACCCTGCTCCTGAATCAGGTGATTGCCAAAGGCTTCAATGAAAGTGCTCTTACCCACGCCTGGCACACCGGTTATACCTATGCGCACCGACTTACCGGCATGTGGCAGCACCTGGTTGATGACGTCCTGCGCCAGATCCAGGTCGGAGGCCAGCCGGCTTTCCACGAGTGTGATGGCGCGACTCAACATGACCCGGTCACCGGCCAGGATGCCCTCTACATACTTTTCAGCGCTGAAACGTTTTGCCAAGGCGGTATAGCTTTAGGTATAGAATCGATTGTATTACAAATTTAGAATTTATGCGTTACCGAGCCAGCTATTTGTACGAAACAAAAAAGCCGGACAAACTGCCCGGCTCCGTTAATCACTATTTTATACCTCACTTTACATTAGCAGACCTTGCCGCACCAGACCGTATACCTTGCGGGAAGTTTGGCAGACCGAGGTCGCTTTTGCGCCCACCGAGGTGTAGTCCCATGTCTACATAGCCGCTCTCTTTGCCCAAAGCGTTCGGTTTGTTGATTACGCCCAGATGAATGTTGTCCTGACGGGCTACATACATTTTGCCATCCTGCCCGAGTTGTATGGCGCCTATACGCGGACTGCCGGAAGTACCCACAACAACAGCTGACTTGGCAATAGCCGCTTCATCACCAGCCTGCAGGTCAAACTGTATAATCTGTGCTTTGCCGCCGCCTTTACCGTTAGCAGTGCCATACAGCTTCGTGCCATCTGGAGAGAAACACACGCCATAGGCTTCTTCGTAGCCTTTCAACAGAATAGGGTCAGATACCTCACCGGTACTGCGGTCAAAACGGAGCACCTCAAAATTGCTATCACTATCCCACAGGGCCGCTGCCAGTCTGGTTCCATCCGGTGATGGTACTAAATAACCAATCGCTTTCCGGTGAGCGCCGCCGTGCACCGTGCCCACGTTGGTCATCACGGGCTCCATGTTCACGCCATCAGCCGTCACCAGGTAGGCCATGTAGGCATTGCTGTTCCAGCGGTGCGCAATCACCCACCAGTCGCGGTTGTTGCTGTGGCGTATGGCGGTGAGCTTCTCAGTGGCCGGTGCGATCATGAACACGTTACGTGCCGTGATAGCACCGTTGCCTTCGTCCTTGTTCATGTTCACCACGCTGTAGCGCAAGCCATTGGACTGTGCCTGTATGTCGGTCGTGAAGATGTAAAAGACGCTGTCGTTCGCTGGCTTCGGTATAATCAGAGCAGATTGCGTGGAGGACTTCATGCCCATCAGGCCGTTACCGTTTGGCATCACCCGATGATGCTTATTCCAGACCGTAATGCCATTAGTATAGAACAGCAGATTGCCCTCTTTGTCGGAGATGGAGGCGCTGCCTTCTTCGGTATGCAGTCTGCTATTGGCAACTGCCGTTACGCTGTCGCCTCTAAAAACCAATCCGGCTCCTTTGCCGAAGTACCAGTTGGCTGTTTCACCCTGTGCAAAAGCTGTAAAACTGCACAGCAACAGAGTGGTAGCTACAAGGATATGTCTAAGCTGCTTCATAAGCGATTTTATAGATATAACGCTCCTGTTGCAAACTGAGTGCCAGTTTCCGGATCAATCTGCAAATCAGGTATAGCAAGTGCCAGCTATACCTGATTTGTGAAACGCTATACCTATCCTATAATTGCGCTGCAGACCAGGTATAGCTTATCGGCTTTGCAACATGGCAGGCTGTCGTTCGGCGATCGGGCGTAGTTCAGGGTATAATGCTATCAGTTTGAGAAACACACCGTTGGTCCACCCAAAGCCATCCTGGTTAGGGTACTCCCCGCCACCTGCTTCGAGTTCGAGGTTCTCTACATTATACTTCTCTACCATTTTGCCTGTGTTTTCGTGTACTTCGGTGCCGAGGGTAATCCATCGGGTTGCAATAGTGCGGGCCAAATCCTGATGATTGTAGTTGCGCAGTGCCTGTATGCTCATCCACTGAAGCGGTGCCCAGCCGTTCGGCGCATCCCATTGCTGGTCGGTGTGCACCAAAGTAGTGGCGAGTCCACCGGGCTTCAGGAAGCTGCTTTGCAGGCGCTCAGCCACGGCAGCTGCCTGGCGGCGCTTGGCCATGCAAAAGTAAAGCGGGTAAACAGCGGCTAGTGTCGGGATGTTGGTCGTGGTGCCCTGCACAAAGTCATAATCGTAGAAGAAGCCGTCTGCCTCGTGCCACATGTGCTGGAGCACTGCTTTACGGCGGGCCTTAGCTTTCTGGCGGTATAGTCGAGCTCCGGCAGGGTCTCGCTCCAGTTCGGCCATCTCTGCCAGCGTCAGCTCCATGTGGAAGAGCAGCGAGTTGAGGTCTACAGGCAGAATGTCGGTGGTATGGATCGTGCTCAGGCTTTGCTTGTCGGAGAACCAGCGGCTGCTGAAGTCCCAGCCCGACTCGGCGGCGGCTCTGATGTGGCGGTATACCTCCTCCGGCTGCCTCCCCGACTCCTGGGCGATGTGCACGTCTTCTTTGTAAGCCTCAGGGCGCGGAGCTGGTTGGTCGTCCCAGTAGCGGTTGAGAATACTGCCATCCGGCAACAGCACTACCCGGCGGTGAGTCGGGTTGGCAGGGCTAAGCTGCTCGGCGCCATCCATCCAGAACGCGTATTCTTTTCGGAGTGCGGAGGCATATTTCACCAACACATCACGGCCCATCTCCTGGGTGAGCAGGTGCAGCATCAGTGCGTAAAAGGGTGGTTGGGAGCGGCTGAGGTAATAGCTGCGGTTGCCGTTCGGTATATGACCGGTGGTATGGATGAGGTGCGTGAAATTGTCGACCATGTGCTGGATCAAGGCTTTCTCGCCGCTTACCTGCAACCCCAGCATGGTGAAGAAGCTATCCCAGTAGTAGATTTCCTGAAAGCGGCCTCCCGGCACCACATAGGCATGGGGGAGGGACAGTAGCGAACCGCCACTTTCGTCGGGCATGCGGGTGAGCACAGGCCAGAGCTGTCGTATATGCGCTGTTACGGAGAGGCTGGTGTCGGTCGTGAAATTAGAAGAAGGCTGCGTCGGCAACAGGAAATGCTCCAATACGAACCCCTTCAAATCGAAGCCAGGCTGCGCACGTTGCTCCCGGTAAGCCTGTAAAATATGCGCTGGTTCCTGCAGAGGCACACAATCGGCGAAGGTTTTGGAATCCGGGAAGACAGGGAGGAGCTGCACATCGCGAAAAAGCTCTTGTAAGTCGGTCTCCGGCCGGTACTGGGCCTGTACCGGGGAAGGAGCGAAAATATAAGATAAAAGCAAAAGAATCAGGTTAAGTAAGAAGTATGATTTTTTTGATTTGCCTTGCTTCATGGTCAGCACATTTTATATGAATCTGTATTCATACGAATTAAGGAAGCAAGGGGTCAAGTATACTATTATGCAACCTATTACACAAGCTATAAAACAAGAAGATTATTTGTTTCCTGAATACCTGCAGGAAAATCTTGAAATAGTATGGAGCGATCTGTTCGTTTGGAAGTATTACTATTGTAATATAAAAAAAGCAGGAGGCCGTTTGATTAACCTCCCGCTTTTCGTTTGATTTTTTTACCTATTTGACTTACAGTGGCTTACATCGTGGTGCCCCCTGTTGTGCTACCGCTTGTAGTGCCGGTTGTGGTGGTGCCGGAGACATCTGTGCCTGTACCGCCACTGGCGTTCTCAACCCGGTTGTCTTCCAGCGAATCGCTGTTTATGTCCCGGGTTTCAATGGATTGATTATCCGGTACAGATTGCTGATTCTCGCTCCCGCAAGATGTTAACAGCAAAGAAGCTGCACCTAGACATAGGCCGGCAGTAAGTGAGGTCCATTGTTTTTTCATAGTCTGATATCAGTTGTAGAGAATTGTGGGAATTATATTCTGGTTGCGGCAACTTAGAAAGTGCCGCAACCAGAACTTAGTTAAACTAGTTGCCAGTGGTGCTTCCAGAGGTTGTGCCAGTCGTAGTGCCACCAGTTGTTGTGCCAGTGTTGGTACCACCTGTAGTCGTTCCAGTGGTAGTGCCGGTTGTTGTACCAGTCGTGGTTCCTGTAGTCGTTGTACCGGTTGTAGTTCCGGTCGTTGTTCCCGTTGTGGTTCCGGTAGTAGTACCGGTGGTCGTACCAGTCGTGGTACCGGTGGTCGTACCCGTGGTAGTACCGGTTGTGGTTCCAGTGGTCGTACCAGTAGTGATACCTGTTGTTGTACCAGTAGTCGTACCACCAGTTGTGGTTCCGCCTGTCGTACCGCCCGTAGTTGTTGTGCCGGTAGTTGTCATACCTCCGGTGGTAGTGCCTGTAGTAGTTCCAGTGGTAGTGCCCGTTGTCGTTCCGGTAGTTGTAGTTCCGGTAGTTGTACCAGTCGTGGTACCCATTCCTGCAGTATCTTCAGGCATAACATAGCCATTACCCTCTATGCCGGTTTCCTGTGTGTCCCCTTCCATAGTTTCAGGTGGCATTTCCGAGTTTTCCCCGGATTCCCCTCCACATGAGGTTAGACATAAAGCTGAACTTATAAAGAGAGAGGCAGCTGCTGTTTTCCAATTCATTTTCATAGCATACTAGATTTTAAGTTACACATTCTCTCTTTTACGGTTAATTTGAAGATGCGCTACAGAAATATGCCGGTATTAAATGCGGGTTACTACTTAATTATCAATAAGTAGCAATGCCAAAACAGCATTTAAAGATGATTTAACGGCTGAATGGATGCCGTACGAATGATACCTGTCCCATAGCATCTTTCTCGTAGCGGGCCAGGGTATAGGGCGCAAACTGCGGATCGAAATTCTGTTGTCCGGGCTGTACCTGATCTGGTGCTGGCTGGTTGTTCAGGAAGAAGTATACGCGTGTGGTGCCATACTTGGTGTGCGGCATGTAGTTGCCGTATTGCTCCATTTCCTGCCACAAGGTGTCGGCCACGGTTACCGCATAAATCCTGACAATTGGACCAGTATTGTTCTCGTTGCGGTAAAAAGCCGCCTCTTTGAAGTCACCATCCAGGTCGTCGACACTGGGTTGGGAGAAGGAGTCGTAGATGAAGTAAATGACAAGGACAGCGGTAATAGCGAGAAGAAGGTATTTTATTGATTTAGATGACATAACGGAGTTTTGTGATTGCTACAAAGGTACGGTTTAAAAAGACCCTTGGCAAAGTACTGGTGTGCCGTATACCTATCAGAACAGGGAGTGTGTCTGAAAGAACTTCAGCTCAGAAATAAAAAAGCTGCAGCCAACCGAAGTCGACTGCAGCTTTTTACTCTTAACTCCTAACGCTATTCCTTCACTGCTCTGATCAACTGCTCCAGAATATTCTGAGCCGCTACCGAAATGATGGTACCTGGGCCAAACACGCCAGCTGCGCCTGCTTTGAACAGGAAGTCGTAGTCCTGGGCAGGTATAACACCGCCCACGATCACCATGATGTCTGCACGGTCCAGTTTGCGGAGCTCCTCTATCAACTGCGGAACCAGTGTCTTATGACCGGCCGCCAGTGAAGATACACCCACCACGTGTACGTCGTTTTCAGCGGCTTGCATGGCTACTTCAGCCGGAGTTTGGAACAATGGGCCAATGTCCACGTCGAAGCCGAGGTCGGCGAAGGAGGTGGCGATTACCTTGGAGCCGCGGTCGTGACCGTCCTGTCCCATTTTGGCAACCATGATGCGTGGTCGGCGGCCTTCCATTTCCTCGAACTGGTCTGCCAGTACCTTGGCCCGCTCAAAGTTCTCGTCGTCGGAGAGCTCGGCGGAGTATATACCTGATATGGATCGAATCACAGCTTTGTGTCTTCCGTAAATTTTCTCTAATGCGTCAGATATCTCACCCAGTGTAGCACGGTGGCGGGCAGCGTTCACAGCCAACTCCAGCAGGTTGCCTTCATTGGACTCTGCAGCAACTGTCAATGCTTGAAGGGCTTCTTCTACCGCTTGGTTATCGCGGCCTTCTTTTACCTGTGCCAATCTGCGAAGCTGCGATTCACGCACCACGGTGTTGTCGATGTCGAGGATGTCGATTTCCTGAATCTGATCCGGGCGGTATTTGTTCACCCCCACGATCACATCCTTACCGGAGTCGATGCGAGCCTGCTTGCGGGCGGCGGCTTCTTCGATGCGCATTTTCGGCAGACCGGTCTCGATAGCCTTGGCCATACCGCCAAGTTCTTCCACTTCCTGAATCAGTTCCCAAGCCTTGTGTGCGATCTCGTGTGTGAGGGCTTCTACATAATATGAACCACCCCACGGATCTACCACTTTCGTGATGTTAGTTTCCTGCTGTAGGTAGATCTGTGTGTTGCGGGCAATGCGGGCCGAAAAGTCGGTTGGCAGCGCAATGGCCTCGTCGAGTGCGTTGGTGTGCAAGCTTTGCGTACCGCCCAAGGCAGCGGCAAGTGCTTCCACGCAGGTGCGGGTCACGTTGTTGAAAGGATCCTGTTCGGTTAAGCTCCAGCCAGAGGTCTGGCAGTGCGTGCGCAGCGCCAGCGATTTCGGATTCTTCGGGTTGAACTGCTGAATCAGCTTGGCCCACAGCATACGGGCAGCACGCATTTTGGCGATCTCCATGAAATGGTTCATGCCAATGGCCCAAAAGAAGGAGAGGCGCGGTGCAAATACGTCGATGTCCATACCTGCCTTCAGACCCGTGCGCACATACTCAAGGCCGTCGGCCAGGGTATAGGCCAGCTCAATGTCGGCGGTGGCGCCGGCTTCCTGCATGTGGTAGCCCGAAATGGAGATGGAGTTGAAGCGCGGCATGTTCTGTGAGGTATACTCAAAGATATCTGCAATGATCTTCATACTCGGCTCTGGCGGATAGATATAGGTATTGCGCACCATGAACTCCTTCAGGATGTCATTTTGGATGGTGCCGCTCAGCTGCTCCGGCGTCACACCCTGCTCTTCGGCTGCCACAATGTAAAAGGCCATGATCGGCAGCACGGCTCCGTTCATAGTCATGGATACCGACATCTGGTCCAGCGGAATCTGGTCGAAGAGGATCTTCATGTCCTCTACAGAGTCGATGGCCACACCGGCCTTGCCCACATCGCCTACTACGCGTGGGTGATCTGAGTCGTAGCCGCGGTGCGTGGCCAGGTCAAAGGCAACCGAAAGGCCTTTCTGACCACCTGCCAGGTTGCGGCGGTAAAAGGCGTTGGATTCTTCGGCGGTGGAGAAACCGGCGTACTGGCGGATCGTCCACGGCTTCTGCACATACATGGTGCTGTAAGGCCCGCGCAGGTATGGCGGAAGGCCGGCAGCAAAATCCATGTGCTCGAAGCGCTGCACGTCCTCGGCAGTATAGTAGCTTTTGAGCGGAATCTGCTCCGCCGTTTTCCAGTCCTTCGGCTTCAGCGGGTCTTTCGGACCATGCTCCGCCTTAGCGACCTTGTTGATATCTATGTTCGAAAAGTCAGGTTTCATTTTTTTGAATGAGTGATTGAGTGATTTAGCGAATGGGTGATTTTTAGTGCATCCTCCACTAGATCATACTGCTTATTTCATTTAGTAATTTAGTGATAGACAGAATTAGTGAATGAGAGATTAAGTGGTTGTTTTAATTTGTGGATTCGTTACCTCAACCATATTTTCAATACTTGTTAAATCAATAAAAATAAAAACCACCCATTCACGAACTCGCTCAATCACTTAATATATCAGCTCGCGTGCTCGGAGGTGATGACCCAGCGGCCTTCTACCTTCTTCCAAAGCTGCGACGATACACCGCCCATGAGCTTTTTGCCCTGCAGGTCGATCTTCCAGCGATACACGTAGTACACGGCCTCCGGACCAACCTGCTCGATGTGTAAAGGCTCGTAAGTGTACTCGCCCATCTTGCTACGGTCGGTGAAGTCGGTCTGGAACATCTCCAGCACTTCTTGCCAGCCTTTTTCAGTACCGTTACGGCTGATCCAGAGCATGTCCGGCGACTCCCAGTAGAAGTCCATGGCATTTTCCAGTTCGCCTTTGTTCCAGGCGGCTACCTGTCCGTCGAGGGCTTGTTTTACTTCTGATATTGCGTCAGCCATAGCGATGCGTTCGTTTTTTACAGTTTTATCCGTGTGTGTTGTGCAGGAAGCTGCCAGTATACCTGTTAACAGAAGAGTGGCGGCAAAGTGCTTAGTTCGCATTAGTGTCCTCTTCCCGTGCTAGTCTTTTCTGCACCAGCTCCAGAATGGTAGACATATCGCAGTCTTCAAAGATGAACTCGTCATAGCCATTAGCCACCATTTCGTCTTTCATCTCCTGTGGATTGTCTGCCATGATAACTGTTGGTCTGTCTTTGTGCGCACGCAGCCTTGGTCCGAACTCACGGGCGTAGGTTTCTTCTGGCGTAGCCACGACCACTACTTCCGCAGCTGCATGCAACAACCTGTCGGCTGCCTCGTGTGGGTCGTTATATTGCTGCAGCTCTGTATCGAAACCGGCACAGCTAAAGAACTCTTTTGCAAAAGTAGCATTGACATGCTGTCGCTCAGAGCTGCCGATAACAGCCACAACTGCTCTTGGACGACGCTGTCGCTTGCGTAAATGCAGTTCGGTAGCCATGCGCATTACCTCGGTCGGGTAGGCGGCGCGGGTTGTATCGAACTCGGCACGTTGAATCAGTTCCTCCGGGTCGAAGTCTATCTTTTCTTTCTGGTTCGGGTATTTATTGGTGCCCACCAGCACCATGCGGCCTGTGGCAATGTCACGGAACTTCTGGCGGTTTACTTCTGTGACAGTGCCTAAAATGAAGCCATTGTCATACGCGGCTTCAAAACCTCCCTGTGCTTCCACTTCTTTGAACAGCTCCCATGCTTTGGTGGCCAGTTCGTTGGTCAGTGAGTCCAGGTAATAAGAGCCGGCGGCAGGATCCACGGCCTTGTCGAGGTAAGATTCCTCTTTCAGGATAATGGACACGTTGCGGGCAATGCGCTCCGAAAACTCGTCTGAGTCCTTGAAAGTGCTGTCGAAAGGCAATACGGTTAGGGAATCAGTGCCTGAAAGTACTGCCGACATGGCCTCGGTGGTCACGCGGAGCATGTTCACATAAGGGTCAAGGGTGGTCTGGTACCAGCTAGAGGTTGTCGTGTGGATGCGCAATTTTGCGGCCAATGCTGGCTCTGCCTGGTAGGCCTCCACCACGGCAGCCCACAACAGGCGCAGGGCACGCAGCTTTGCAATTTCAAAAAAGTAATTGGTACCGGCTCCCATGCAGAATTGCATGTTGCGCAGCACCGACTCAAGCGGCTCCCCGGCTGTGGTGAGGCGATCGGTATAAGCTACGGCGGCACTCAAGGTATAGGCTACCTCCTGTATAAGCGACGCGCCGATGCTACTGAAGTTGGTGCCACAGACAGTTACGCCATAAAAGTCGCTGCTATCCTTGGTCAGGTCGAGCACGGTGGTGATGGCTTTGCTTTCTGCCTCAGTCAGGACTCCTTTACCTGACATCGGATCGTAGTTCAAGAAGCCCTTCAGGTTGCGGTGCGAGATGTTCTGCGCTGCAAGCAAGGTATAAAGCTTCTTTAAAAACGCAGCCGGATCGTTGCTCAAGGTATAGCTGACAGACTGGGCCGTCAGATCGATGAGCTCGGCCAGGTAGGCAAGGTCAAATGTCGCCGGGTCTTCCACAACGAAATGAACGCCGTCGGCGCCTCTGCTCAGGGCGTCAGCCGCTTTGTCAATGGCGATCTTGCTGTTGGTCTCCGCTTTTATCTTCTGGATATTCTGCCAGCTGTTATCGCTACCGGCATTGCCGCGCAGAAAAGGGAAGTCTCCAGGTTTATGTTGCGCAAAAGGCAGGTCCTTGATGTCTTCGCGGGTATAGTAGGGCTTGATCGTGATGCCTTCGTAGGTTTGCCAGGTGAGGCTTTCGAGGGGTGTTTCGCGCAGGTCTTTTTTTGCGCGTTCCGCCCAGTCGTCTGCCGTGGCCGGCTTGAATTCTGAGAATAGCTTCTGCTCGTCAGTCATCGTGTATGGGTGTTATTTCCGTGTAAATATATACTTTCTCTATCAGCTTATGAAAAATAGGCGGGGTGCAGTTGTATTATGGTCATGCTTATAACTGTACGTGTACAAAGGAGCGTAGGTATAAGGTATGCTGCTTCGCAGGGACTCTGTTGGCTGAAGGGGCATGATGCCTGATTATTTTGTTGGCATGCATCGTGCAAAATGAGTAGCTTTAGTATTCCCTAAAAGTTATACCTCAACCATGAAGATACCTCAACCCCTGCTTCGCCAGGCCTTGCCGTTTTGCCTCGGTCTGTTCGTTACTGTACCTGCTTTTGCGCAGGACTCTAAACTACTGGCCAAGGCCAACACCATGGCTGATAAAATAGAGCCGAAAGTGATCGAGTGGCGCCGCGACTTCCATCAGTACCCGGAGTTGGGCAACCGTGAAACCAAAACGGCCGAGAAGATTGCAGCGCACCTGCGTAAGCTGGGTATGGAAGTGCAGACCGGTGTGGCCCATACCGGTGTAGTAGGCATTCTGAAGGGCGGCAAGCCCGGGCCGGTAGTGGCCCTGCGTGCCGATATCGACGGCCTGCCGGTAACCGAACGGGTAGACCTGCCCTTCGCCTCCAAAGAACGCAGCACCTACAATGGCCAGGAAGTAGGCGTGATGCACGCCTGCGGGCACGACACGCACATTGCCATGCTGATGGGGGCCGCCGAAATTCTGGCAGGTATGAAAAATGACCTTAAGGGAACGGTGAAGTTTATCTTTCAGCCCGCTGAGGAAGGCTCGCCGATTGGCGAGGAGGGAGGAGCTGCGCTAATGGTCAAAGAAGGCGTGCTCGATAAAGGGCCAAAGCCTGAAGTGATCTTCGGGCTACACATTAACTCGCAGACAGAAGTTGGTACCATCAAGTACACCCCGGGAGGTACCATGGCGAGCGCCGACATCTTCCGCATCAAGGTAAAAGGCAAGCAGTCGCATGGTGCTTACCCCTGGTCAGGTATAGATCCGATCGTGGTGTCAGCGCAAATCATCAACGGCCTGCAGACGATCATTAGCCGCCAGACGCACCTACCGGAAGGCGCCGCTGTGATCACGGTGGGTAGCATCCATGGAGGTGTGCGCAATAACATCATACCTGAGGAAGTGCTGATGGAAGGCACTATCCGGGCGCTGGATGTGGAGATGCAGAAGAAGCTGCACGAAAAGATTAACTTGACCGCCACCAAAATTGCCGAGAGCAGTGGTGCGGTGGCAGAGGTAGAGATTATCCCGCAAACTCCTGTTACTTATAACGACCCAACTTTGACAGAGCGCATGCTGCCTACACTGCACACTGTGGCCGGACGCGACAAAGTGGTATTGGCTAAAGCCGTGACCGGTGCTGAGGACTTTGCTTTCTACCAGGAGAAGATCCCGGGCCTGTTCCTCTTCGTTGGCGGTATGTCCAAAGGCAAGAAGCCAGAGGAAGTAGCCCCGCATCATACACCGGATTTCTTTATCGATGAAAGCGGACTGAAGCTGGGTGTGAAGACACTGACGAGCCTGACCTTAAATTACATGGAAGGAAAAGGTAAGAAATAAACAGAACAGGTATAGAAAAGGCTCCCTCACCGACTGGTGGGGGAGCCTTTTTGTTTCTGAGGCTACTGCAGCACCAGCTTCCCTGTTTCGATGGGAGAAAGCTGGCTGGTGAGGGTATAAGTATACAGACCCGAAGCCAGCTTAGCCGGTCGTATGAAGTTATTTCTGCCTGGCCTTAAGGTATAGCTTGCCACCACTTTGCCCGTGATGTCCCGCACCAGCAGGTGCAGGCCTGGCAGGTCAGGTGCCTCAATGGTAAACTCACCCCGTGTAGGGTTCGGGTATAGCTTCGGCCTTTCAGGAAACAGGTTGTCGCCGGAAGAAAGCGGGCGCCGCTGCTCTCCTATGTAGAAGTAGGCAAAGGCCCAATCAAACTCAACATCACGCGAAAAAGAAGAATTAGATTCTCTGTTGAGCTGCCTCGCCCGCATGCCCATGAGGTAAGGCTCCGTGCGCTCCAGATTAGCAGAAGGTGTAAAGGTATAGGTAACTGCGAAGCCCCCTAGTGTGTCACGGTAACTCAGCGAAGAAGCAACTAATTGTAGTGTATCTATTTCTCCAAAGGCATTAGCCGTCAAAGGCAGGTCACTATCAGCGTTCTCGCGGAGGTAGAACTCGAGTTTGACTGGCTGCCCGGGCCATGTTTGGATAGAGCCGTCTGCATTTATTGTTAGGCGGTCCTTGTTTATAATGCTAATCGTGGGCAGGCTGGATCGTTCGAGTACGTTCATAGTAAAATCTACTAGCATAGACCCGACTTCCCGCCCATCACGCATTTCTGTTATTAACACTGCTATTACGTATTGGCCTTTTTGAACAGGGCTAGGCCAGTGCAGTTCGCCAAATTCGTTTATGGTAAGTCCAACAGGCCTGGTGTAATTAGGAATCTCATCTGTTTGACCGGCTTGGTTTTTGTGTCGGGGTGTCACAAGTTTATACATCAGATAATCGCCATCCGCATCGTAAGCCAGTAAATTATGTATCCAGGGCTCACCGACAAAAGCATCGATGATGGGTGAGCCTGCTAGTTTAGCTCCGTTTAGGTTTTGTGGTGTGGCTCCGACTTTCACGCGGGTATAGATGTTTAAAGATACTTGATCTGATATCCCTCCAATATTGATGATGCCGCCATTACGGTTTTCGCTGGTCCATTGCACCAGGTAATTACCAATCGTCTCGTAAGTATAAGTCCAGCTAAAGGTCTGTGTGGTGTAGTGTCTGCTTGTGCGGATGATAGGAATATTCCTTTCTACTCGTACCGTGTTGCCATCGCCCATTGCCATTATAGTATAAGGTTCGTCGGCAGGGGAGTGGGCAAAAGCCGAAATTGTCAGTACAAAATTATACCTCAGCGGATTCTGCGGGTCCACCGTGTAGCTGATGTGACCACTGTAAATGTGGGTTGCCTGAGACACTATCGGCACAAAAAGCAAGCAGGTAAGGCAAAGGAGTAAATGTATTTTATTCATAGCTAAGAGATTAGAGGTGGAGGTTTATTATAATACGAACAACTGTTTTGGTTTAGTATTATTCATTTAAATATTTGACTATTTGTCTCTTGCTTTATACCAACATAATCTTTCGGATGACAAATAAGTAGTGAAAGCTGAGATAATAATTCATGTATAAAAATTAGGCCTCAAAGATATAGCCAAACATTTATATAACTGGGTGACAACGTGTAAGTTTTTAGTAAGTGCCTAAGAAAAAATAATCTAGGCTGGCACTTTGCCGGTACCCCTCAATGTTGATAACTTTGGGGATAATTACAGCAGTACCCCATGAAGCGCCCTTATTTAAAGTACATCTCCGGGTTGGCCCTGGCCCTGAGTTTGGTTGCCTGCCAGCGGCCTTTGCAGCCTTCGGCCAATCTGGGCGAGACAGACCTGGCCGTTGACAAAACCATAGCAGTTGATCCGGCAGTGGAGGCGCTGGTGGCTCCGTACCGCCAGGAAGTAACCGTGAAAATGTCGGAAGTGGTGGGGACGGCGCCTGTGGCCTTGGGCAAAGGTGATTACGAATCGCCACTTGGCAACTTCGTGGTGGATCTGCAGCTGGCTCAGAGTGAACCGATCTACGGCAAGCCGATCGACCTGTCTATTACGACAGAGGGTGGTCTGCGTGTGCCGCTGCCGGAAGGCAACATTACTACAGGCCATATCTTCGAGCTGATGCCTTTCGAGAACGAGATGGTGGTACTCACCCTGAGCGGAAAAACCGTGGAGCAGCTGTTCGACGATGCCGCCGCCCGTAAGATCATCTACATTGGCAATGCCACCTATACCGTAGCCGATGGCAAGGCACGAGACATTAAAATCAAAGGCCAGCCCTTCGATCCGAACAAGACCTATACCTTGCTGACATCCGACTATCTGGCCGGCGGCGGCGACAATCTCGTCATGCTCAAGAACCCCATCAAATATGAAAAGCTGGGCCTCTTGCTACGAGACGCTATACACCAGCAAATACAACAGCTCACAGCTGCTGGCAAACAGGTAACAGCTCCAGCCGAAAAGCGTGTGACCGTTATCCAATAAGCTATACCTGATCATGAAGAGAAGAGACTTTTTGAAGCACACGGCCCTCGGCGCGGCAGGTATAAGCATGCTGGGTATGCCGTTTTCGGCAGAGGCCGCCCGTGATGGTATCAAACTGACCATCCTGCACACCAATGACCAGCACTCGCGCATAGACCCCTTTCCGGATGACGGGCGCAAGTATGGCGGTATGGGCGGTATGGCCCGCCGTGCCACGCTGATCAAAAATATTCGGCAACAGGAGTCGAACGTGCTTCTGCTTGACTCCGGCGACATCTGGCAGGGCACGCCGTACTTCAACTTCTTTGAAGGCGAGCTCGAGTACAAACTGATGACCCAGATGGGTTACGATGCCGCTACCCTCGGCAATCATGACTTCGACATCGGACTGGAAGGACTGCAAAAACAGCTTCCGCTGGCCGGTTTTCCGTTCCTCACGGCTAACTACGACTTCTCCAATACCATCCTGAAAGGACGTTTTCAGCCTTACAAGGTATTCGAAAAGCAGGGTGTACGGGTAGGCGTGTTTGGCCTGGGTATAGAGCTGAATGGCTTGGTGAGTAAGAACATGTACGGCGAGACCGTATACCTGGACCCTGTGGAGAAAGCCCGCGAAATGGTGGAGGTGCTGAAGGAGCAGGAGAAGTGCCATTTGGTGATCTGTCTTTCGCACCTCGGCTACAGTTACGACACCGAAATGATAGACGACCGCAAGCTGGCGACGCGGGTGAGCGGCATCGACCTCATACTGGGTGGGCATACCCATACTTTCATGGATAAGCCAGAGGTGCTACGCCACGAAAATGGCCATGAAACCATGATCAATCAAGTGGGTTGGTCAGGTTTGTTTTTGGGCAGAATAGATGTTACATTCAGCAGAAAATCAAAGAGAAGGACCGACACAAGGACCGCTGTCTTGGCTGTGGATAACCCTGTATTAACTTCGTGAATAAATAATTTTTTGTTTAGAATAAATTAGTCAAATTTGTAACCCCCCGCCGTTAAGGAGAGGTTTGTTGCACCAAACGAATCTTTTGTGTTTTGGAAAATTGGATGATAAAAGACTGTTCAACAGTATGGAGTAACTGTCTACAGGTAATAAAGGAAAATATTGGCGAACAGAGCTTTAAAACTTGGTTCGAACCGATCAAGCCTTTGTCCCTGCGCGACAACGTGCTGACCATACAAGTGCCTAGCCAGTTCTTTTATGAGTGGCTGGAAGAACACTATGTAGGTTTGCTGAAGAAAGTGATCTACCAGGAGTTGGGCAGCGAGGGGCGCCTGGAGTACTCTATCATTGTGGACCGTGGCAACGAGGCGAACAAACCGCAAACGGTTAATATCCCAACTAAGAAAATTCCACAGGCCGTTGTTAACTCTTACCGGCCAGAGCAAAATTTCATCAAGAGCCCGTTCGAGTCTAAGACCATCGACCGCAACTTCCTGAACTCGCAGCTGAACGGAGCTTATACCTTCGAGAACTACATTGAGGGTGACTGTAATCGCCTGGCGCGTTCGGCTGGTTATGCCGTGGCCAATAAGCCGGGGACGACTTCCTTTAACCCGCTGATGGTATACGGTGGTGTGGGACTGGGCAAAACGCACCTGGTGCAGGCCATTGGCAACCACATCAAAAACAGCAACCCGGAGAAGTTCGTGCTCTACGTGTCGTCAGAGAAATTCGTGAACCAGTTCATTGAGTCACTCAAGACGAACAACGTACAGGACTTCGCCAACTTTTACCTGCTGGTGGATATCCTGATCATCGACGACGTGCAGTTCCTGAGCGGAAAGGAGAAGACACAGGAAATGTTCTTCCACATCTTCAACCACCTGCACCAGTCCGGCAAGCAAATCGTGATGACCTCGGACTGTCCGCCACGCGACCTGAAAGGACTAGAGGAGCGCCTGTTGTCCCGCTTTAAGTGGGGCCTCACCGCCGACCTGCAGAGCCCGGACTTCGAAACACGTATGGCCATCATCCAGAAGAAGATGCAGGGCGACGGAATCGATATTCCTGACAACGTGGTGGAGTATCTGGCTTACAGCGTAGACACCAACGTGCGTGAACTAGAAGGCGTGCTGATCTCCCTGATCGCGCAGTCGTCGCTGAACCGCAAAGAAATTGACCTGGAGCTTGCCAAGCAGGCCCTGAAGCATATCATTGAGGATGTAGAAACAGAGGTGAACCTCGACTTCATCCAAAAGACCGTAGCAGAATACTTCCAGGTGAGCCTGGACTCACTCAAGGCCAAGACCCGTAAGAAGGAGATCGTGACGGCACGTCAGGTGGCCATGTACTTCGCCAAGGAGTTCACGAGCCATTCGCTCAAGTCGATCGGCTACCACTTTGGCGGCCGCGACCACAGTACCGTAATCCACTCCGTGCAAACCGTTTCAGATCTGATCGATACAGATAAGAAATTCAAGGTGAGCATTCAGGAACTACAGAAGAAGTTTAAGTCAAAGGCAGGTTAAGCTATACCTGACCGATATAAAATGAAAACGGCCGCTACTATACCTTAGTAGCGGCCGTTCTTGTTTGGGCTATGCCTATCGTTTGTTCCCTGGAATAGAAAGAGGGCTATACCTGCGCAGGTATAGCCCTCTTTCTATTCGGGTCATTTAATTGATTATTTTCTCGCTTTCTGCAGTTTATATACCCCCGCTAGCAAAGCAGGTATACCACCAAGTGCCAAAACAAAATAGGCCTGCGGGCTGGCATTAGGGCTGAACTCCAAGTATAGCACGGCAGTCAGCAAAATAACTACTATGAAGCAGAAGCGGAGTTTTTCGGGAGAGGGTTTCATGGCATTCTTGCTTAAGCCAGATTAGCTTCAGTTACTTCGAAGTTATGCTGGGTGCTCAGTTCGCGGATTCTGCTCTTCACTTTCTCAATGTCACGCTTCTTGCGAATCTGCTTCAGGTCCAGGTATACCTTGTTGCCATCACGCTGCGTAATGCGCAGGGCCATTGGCGATACATGTACCGCTTCGATGTCAGGTATAGCCGTGATCATCTTGGTGCGGAACACGCCGTTTTTTTGCACGATATACTCCGGTGTCACTTCAATATAAGACTGTATGCCAAATACAGAGGTGTTCTGCAGGATCACATAGCCCAGAAAAACGACCGCTAGGCCGAAGAAAATGTAGTACAGGTAATTCTGGTCGTTGGTTGGGTTGTCGCTCAGAAGGAGCATCGTGGCCCAGGCCAGCCAGAAAAGGGTAAGCACCAGTTGCACTGTGAACGAAAGCTTAGCATTGCGCGAAGGGCTTAACTGTACTAAAAGCGACGATCTTGCATTACCGGCTGTTGGCATATAAAGCTATTAAAGTGAAACAAACGAGCACAGTTTATGTGCAAGCTGCAATATAGTAATTTTATTTTTTTAGTGAGGCAGTCAGTTTTATCTCCGGCACGGCTCCCAATGCTTTTGAAACAGGGCAGTTTGCCTTGGCCTCCTGCGCCAGTTTCTGAAATTCATCGTCCTCGATATCTTCCACCCGGGCTTCGGTGTTCAACTCGATCAGCATGATTTGCGGAGCGCCATCCTTCTCGCCAAGGTGTACAGTAGCAGTTGTTTGCACTGACTCTGGTTCGTGGTTGGCTTTCTCGAGCAGGGAGCTCAGAAACATAGAGAAGCAGCCAGCGTGTGCGGCGCCAATCAGTTCCTCGGGATTAGTGGCAGAAGTGTCGTCGCCGAAGCGGGAAGCGAAGGTATAACTCGCTTTAAAGTGTCCTCTGCCTGATGCTACTTCTCCGCTGCCGTTTTTAAGGCCTTTGTTCCATTGAGCCTTTGCTGTGCTTTTTTTCATGAGTTCTATCATTTGTGTTGTTTTTAGATGAATACAATACCTATAAACTACAGGAGGCCGTTTTTTGTTAACCCTAAAAATAACATGTAGGTAAAACATGGTGAACGACTATGGCAAAGCCCGTTTATCTGGCTATATTTACCCCTTCTAAAAAAAGAAAAACCATATGGGTGTGAAAGCATGGCTCAGTAAGCCCCTGGCCGCTTACGTGCACAAAAAACACCAGTCCTGGATACAGAACCCGGTAGAAGCGCAGCGAGCTGTTTTTGAGAAGATCATCAAAAAAGCGCAGCAGACCGCCTTTGGCCGCGAACATCATTTTTCTGAAATAAAGACCCACGCCGACTTTGTAAAGGCCGTGCCCGTGCGCGACTATGAGGGACTAGCCTCGTACTTCAACCGCGTAAAAGAAGGCGAGCCCGACATCCTGTGGCCCGGCAAACCGATCTACCTGGCCAAAACATCCGGCACCACCTCAGGTACCAAGTACATCCCGATCACCAAAGACTCTATACCCAACCACATCAACGGGGCGAAAGACGCGCTGCTATCCTACATCCACGAAACAGGCAATTCCAGTTTTCTGGACGGCAAGATGATCTTCCTGTCAGGCAGTCCGGTGCTCGACGAGGTAGGAGGGATCCATACCGGGCGTTTGTCAGGCATCGTGAACCACCACGTGCCGGGCTACCTGCGCACCAACCAACTGCCGAGCTACGAAACCAACTGCATCGAGGACTGGGAGACCAAGCTCGACCAGATCATCGAAGAGACGATCGACCAGAACATGACGCTTATCTCAGGTATACCGCCCTGGGTGCAGATGTATTTTGATAAGCTGATCAGGCAGACAGGCAAGCCGGTTAAGGATATTTTTCCGAATTTTTCGCTGTTTGTGTATGGTGGCGTGAATTTTGAGCCTTACCGCAAAAAGCTGTTCGAGTCGATCGGTCGCGAGATTGATTCTGTCGAAACATTTCCGGCCTCCGAAGGGTTTTTCGCTTACCAGAACGAGCAGCACGATAAAGGGCTGTTGCTGTTGCTGAATGCGGGCATCTTCTTTGAGTTTATACCGACCGATGAGTACTTCAATGAAAACCCGACCCGCCTTACCATTGGCGAAGTGGAACCGGGCGTGAATTATGCATTGGTTGTTAGCAGCAATGCCGGCCTTTGGGCTTACTCCATAGGCGATACGGTGAAGTTCACTTCTGTAAAACCTTACAAACTGATCGTGAGTGGCCGCATCAAGCACTACATCTCAGCTTTTGGCGAGCACGTGATAGGCGAGGAGGTAGAAAAGGCGATGCAGCGCACCATGCAAAACTACTCCCTGGTGGAACTGGTAGAGTTCACGGTGGCTCCCTACGTGAGTCAGGATAAGGGACAGTCTTTTCACGAGTGGTTTGTAGAGTTTTCTATACCTCCTGCCAATATGGAGGCCTTTGAAAAAGAACTAAATGCGCAATTGCAGAAACTGAATACCTATTATGACGATCTGATCACAGGCCATATCCTGGCCGATCTGAAAATCAGGTCGCTGCCGCAGGGGACGTTCCGCCACTACATGAAGTCGCAAGGCAAACTTGGCGGGCAGAACAAAGTGCCGCGTCTGAGCAACGACCGCAAGCTGGCCGATGGCCTGATCGAGTCCTCGGGCGCCCTTACTACTAAAACAAACGAATGAAACGAATTGCCATACTTGGCTCCACAGGCTCCATCGGCACGCAGGCCCTGGAGGTGATCGGGGCCAATCCTGATAGTTTTGAACTGGAGGTCATTACCGCCAACAATAACGCCGATCTACTGATAGCTCAGGCCCTGGCCTTTAAACCGAATGTGGTCGTGATCGCCAATGAAGCCCACTACGAGCAGGTGCGCGATGCCCTGCAACACGAAGCCATTAAGGTATACGCTGGTGCTAATGCGCTCAACTCTGTTGTAGAGATGGGGACAGTAGACATGGTGCTCACTGCCATGGTGGGCTATGCCGGTCTGCAGCCAACCATCCGCGCCATCAAAGCCGGCAAAGAGATCGCGCTGGCTAACAAAGAAACGCTGGTCGTAGCCGGACAACTGATCACCGATTTGGCCCGTCAGCAGGGCGTTAACATTTACCCGGTTGACTCTGAGCACAGCGCTATTTTCCAGTGCCTGGCCGGTGAGTTTCACAATCCGATCGAGAAAATCATTCTTACTGCTTCAGGTGGGCCATTCCGTGGCCGCACAGCTGAGGAACTGCACCAGGTGACCCGGGCGCAGGCGCTGAAGCACCCGAACTGGGAGATGGGCGCCAAGATCACCATTGACTCAGCTTCGCTGATGAACAAAGGGCTGGAGGTGATCGAGGCGAAGTGGCTCTTTGGGCTGAAGAACGAGCAGATCGAGGTGGTGGTGCATCCGCAGTCCATCATTCATTCGCTGGTGCAGTTCCAGGACGGCTCCATCAAGGCGCAGCTCGGTCTGCCCGACATGAAACTGCCGATCCAGTATGCGCTGGGCTACCCGAACCGACTCAAGAACGACTTCCCCCGCTTCAGCTTTCTGGACTATCCGCAGCTCACTTTCGAGAAGCCGGATCTGGAGACTTTCCGCAATCTGCAACTGGCTTTTGATGCGATGGAACGTGGTGGCAACATGCCCTGCATCCTCAACGCAGCCAACGAAATTGCCGTTGCTGCCTTCCTGCGTGAAGAGGTTGGCTTCCTGGAGATGTCCGATATCATCGAGAGCAGTATGGCAAAAGTTGCGTATATTGCGAATCCTTCTTACGAAGACTATGTTACAACAGACAGAGAGACACGTGCTTACGCGGCAGAGGTGGCAGCTAAGCTGAGCTTTTAAAAGCTTCTGTGGCGTGTTGAGCTCTGATCATAATCATCGATTCTAAATTTATTTCTATTAAATGGATATTTTAATAATGGTGGGCCAGCTCCTTTTGGGCCTGACAATACTAGTTGGATTGCACGAGCTGGGACACATGTTGACTGCCAAATGGTTTGGTATGCGTGTTGAGAAGTATGCGATTGGTTTCCCACCAAAAGTATTTAGTAAGAAAATAGGCGAAACAGAGTACATGGTGGGGGCAATTCCACTGGGCGGTTTCGTGAAGATAACAGGTATGGTGGACGAGTCGCTCGACACAGAGGCACTCAAGAAAGACCCGGAGCCGTATGAATTCAGAGCCAAACCAGCCTGGCAGCGCCTGATCGTGATGATGGGTGGTATCATCGTGAATGTGATCACCGGTATCGTTATTTTCATCGCCCTGAACTATTATTATGGCGAAACATACCTGCCGGCCAGCGAAGTGAAGTATGGCGTGCAGCCAAACCAACTTGGTCAAGAGCTTGGGTTTCAGCCTGGCGATAAGATCGTGGCACTGAATGGCCGCCCGCTTGAGAATTTCAATGACGTGTACTCCATGGACATGCTGCTGGACCGTGGCTCGTACTATACGGTAGAGCGCAACGGCAGCCAGGTGGATATTCCTATACCTGCCGATTTCATGGACCGCATGGCCGACAATAAGGAGCGCATGGTGTTCATTCAACCGCGTGAACCGTTCATGGTAGGTCAGGTGGAGCCCAATAGCAACGCTGACAAAGCTGGCCTGAAAGCAGGAGACTATATCAAATCAGTAAACGGTGAAAGCACGCTGTTCTTCAGCGATTTCCAGGCGGCGATGCAGAAGTATGCCGGTAAGCCTGTGAACATTGAAGTAGAGCGTAATGACGAGATTGTGGCCCTAAAGGCTACTGTAAACGAAGACGGCACGCTGGGTTTCTATCAGAAGCCACTGCTGGAGTACGCCACCCGTGATTTCAGCTTGGGTGAGTCTATTCCCCGCGGTACCAATCAGGCTTTTGGTGTGATTACAGCCAACCTGAAAGGATTCGGAAAAATATTCAGAGGCGAGGTTTCAGCTTCCAAGTCACTGAGCGGACCAATAGGTATAGCGCAGATCTTCGGTGATACTTTTAACTGGTACAAGTTCTGGTCGATCACCGGTATGCTGTCGATGGTGCTGGCCTTTATGAACTTCCTGCCTATACCTGCGCTGGATGGTGGCCACGTTGTATTTTTGACATACGAGATGATCAGCGGCCGCAAGCCGTCAGATAATTTTTTAGAAAACGCTCAAAAAGTGGGCATGGTTTTATTGTTGGGCTTAATGGCTTTTGCTATATTTAACGATGTATTCAAGATAATCTTCTAACCAAAGATTCTTTTATGAAAGCCATCGTGAAGAGCGTCCTAACTATTGCCATTCTTTTTGTTCTATTTGCATTTAATCAAGCCGGTGCTACACCAGTAGCATCGGCTTTTTCTATACCGCAGCCATCTGCCATAGCTGACACCACCTACCTGGTGCAGCAAGGTGACACGTATTACAGCCTGTCGCGCCGGTTCAACATCCCGATTGACTCACTGCAGAAGTGGAATGGTACACAGTTGAACATGGGGCAGACACTATACCTGACGAACCCCCAAGCGAAGGTTAAAACAGTTGCTGCCAAGCCTGCTTCGGCTAACAGCCAGCAGCACAACACTGCGAATACTCCGGCGCCAGCCGTAAAACCAGCAACCACCGCAGCCAATACACCGGCTACGCCAGCTAAGCAGCCTGCCGCCAAGACCCAGGCCGCACCACAGACACAAGCTTCCAGGTCAGCCGCTACTCCGCCTGCACAGTCAGCAAGAGCAACCAGTACGACTAACCCAACAGCCCCTGCCCGTACGCAGGCAAGTACATCGGCATCGGCTTCCAAGCTGCCTACGCTGGAGAGCAAGGAGAAGCAGCGCATCCTGGTAGTGCCGTTTGATCCCTATCTGTACTTTTCAGACGCTGACGACGAGATCGCCCGACATTCTAAGATACCACGCCAAAACGTGCGCCATGTGTTCCGTGGCAGGCTAAATGCAATGCTGGCGCCGGAGGGTTATGAAACGATCAACCTGCTGGGCGGTGTGTATCGCGATAGTGTGAGCGAACTGAGCTCCCTGTACAAATCGCTGAGCTACGGCTATCAGGACAACAAGCAGTCGCGTTACAACCACCAGCCAGCTGTAAAGGAGCGTGAAAATGCACTGGACTGGGTGAAGCGCCAGAAAGAGAAAGTAAACATCAAAGGCGGACAGCCGGCCACCGTACCTGTGGCGCAGGATGAAAACAAACACTTCGGTGTGAAGGTGAAAGACCCAAAATTCTTCTCACACTTCAACGGACAGTATGGCATTGACTATTACGTGTTCATCAACCAGTTTGAGGTGAAGACAAATTATGAAAACTGCCTCGACCGCGCCAGCTGGAACTACGAGCGTGATTTCCTGGTTCACTACTCAATCTATGACAGCAAGGGAGAGCTCGTGTCAGGCAACAAGGTGAAAGTGCCTTATCAGTCGAACATGAACGACGTGCAGCGCATTGTGAGCGACAACATGCCGAACATGGCCCGTCGCGTGCTGGCAGACCTTCCGCAAGCCCAGAAATAAGTATGTTCCGAATAATCCTGTTGGCACTGATGCTCAGTTTTACGAGCCTTGCCGCCCACGCCCACGACTATCACGCCAGCATTACCGACGCCCGGTACAACCCGCGCACGCAAAGCCTGGAAGTAGCTGTGAAGGTGTTTATGGATGACTTGGAGAATGCACTCTCTCTCAGGAACAAATCAACGGTAAGGTATAGCCAGTCTCCGCAAGTGCAGCAAATGGTGCAGGACTACATGGGGACGACACTTTCTTTTGAATTGGAGAAAGGCAAACCGCTGAAACATACCTTTGTCGGAGCTGAGCAGGAGGCTGATGTGGTGTGGGTATACCTGGAAGTGCCTGTGAAGACACAAAGCCTCACACACCTGTATGTGCGCAATGTTGTGCTGCAGGAGCTTTTCAACGATCAGATGAACATTGTAAACCTGGACTACAAAGGAAAGGTGAACAGCACCCTCTTTCAAAGGAACGACGGCACCCGCAAAATGTCCTTTTAAGACCGCTGCCTGCGCCAGCTTAATTGCGCCATTATACTGATGATGACCGTCGCCAGCATAGAGCCTGTCAGAAAAGATACCACCACACCCATCATTGAACGCATAAAAGCGCTGGCGTAAAGGGCATAGCCCATAAAGACAAAACCCGCCATTGCTATACCTGTCCAGAACCATATTTTCTGCTCCCAGCCCATCTTGTCAGGTATAGCCACCGTCGGCTGACGCCAGGTATAGAGCAGGATAAGAAAGCCACCTACCAGCGTACTGCTGTGCTGGATGATACGGCAAAGCATGATCTCCTGACCCATCACATGCACCATGCTAGTCAATAGAGGCCACCGACTTGCGAAGTAACCTGTTTCGTGCGTAAAGCTATCCCAGAAGATGTGCGAAGCTGCACCGATGATAACCGATGTTGCAAATACAAACCAACGCTCCTTTAGATAGGTAATCCAGTTGAGCTGCGCTACAGCCAGAGCGCGGCGTTTCAGCCAATCGGGGAGGTGTGCCACAGCTGGCCGACGTACGATCAGGTGGAAGACAGTGGCAATAACCAGCGCCACTGGCAGGTTAAAGTATAGTAAGCCCTCCAGGGTATGGCCGCCATGCTTGAAAAGTGGGAGCAGGAGGAAATACTGAAAATCCGGAGCAATGCTGCCTGTGATCAGGCCGGTAGCCGAGAACCAGCGCCTGTGTTTGAGCAAAGGAAGAATGGCGGCGGGATGCGCAGCGGTGAATGGCATAAGGTATAAGAATCGGGATAAACTACTTTCCTATACCTCGTCCCTGTAGTACTGGTTTTATTAGCCTGAACTCTACGCGGCGATTAATGCGGCGATCTTCTTCCGTTCTCTCCTCACGCAGCGGTTTGCTGCTTCCGTAGCCATAGGCATCAATCCGGCCATCGTCGATGCGCACTTTGTGCTGAATGTACATCATGATGGCGTCTGCCCGGTCCTTCGATAGAATTTGGTTGAACTCAGGGTCTCCGGCGCTGTCGGTATGGCCTGAGATCTCGAGTCGGTAACTTGGGTTTTCGGCCAGGTAATAAGCCACCTCGTCCAATATCGGGTGCATCTCCGGTGTAATATTCGATTCGTTCGGCTCAAATTCAATATTTCGGAATACCATTGGGATGCTGTGATCAATCACCTTGGTCATGATCTGCAGCGAAGTATCTTGTTGCAGGGCCAATTCCCGCTCAATTGTGAAGAAATCCGGGCTCTGGATGATCATCATATACCTGGAGTTGTCAATTAGGTTAAAGGCAAAGGAGCCGTCCGGTCGGATGTACTTCGACGAAATCTCGATGCCGTTGTCGAGGTCAATGATGGAGATGATGCCCGACAGCGGTTTATTGGAAACCGAGTCACGCAAGACGCCTTCTACTTTAGTCACAGCCAGCGGATGTGCTTCCATCGGCAGCGGGAAAGAGTAAAGTTCCAGGTTCTTGATGTCGCTTTCTTCGGAACGGGCATAGTACAGGTTCTGCGACTGTGAATCGATGGTGAAGTAGTATTCGCTTCCGCGCCCGTTTACCAAAGGTCCGATATTGCGCGGTTCCTGCCACTTGCCACCAACCAGGTAGGTTTTATAGATGTCGAAGTCACCGAAATTGAACAACTGCCCACGTGAGCTGAAGTAGAGCACTTTATACTTTGGATGATAGAAGGGGCTTACCTCACTTTGGCGGGTGTTGATAACAGGCCCCATGTTCTGTGCCGGCGCCCAAGTCCCGTTCTTCAACTTGTGTGTGAAATAGATATCAGACAAGCCAAAACCACCGAGGCGGTCAGAGGCAAAGTAGAGCGTGTCCTCGTTAGGTGATAGGGTTGGCTGCGAGTCCCAGGCCGGGCTGTTCACGTTAGGGCCAAGGTTCTCAATTTCATGCCACTCACCATTGGGTTGCAGCGTGGCTTTGTAGATATCGCAATTGCCATAACCGTCCGGGGACTCGCAACGTGCAAAGTAGAGCGTTTTGCCATCGCGGGTGAGTGTGGCAGAGCCTTCGTTGTAGATGCTGTTGATCGGCTTGCCAAATGACTGCGCTTCTGTCCAGTAACCATTGCTGTTATCAGAATAGTACAGGTCTTCGTTTGGCTTACTCTCTATACCCTGGAAGGTGCGCTTTGAAGTAAAAATAAGCTTATTGTTGTCGGCACTGAGCGTAGGGCCATAGTCTTCGTAAGGGGAGTTAATGCTGTTGCCCATGTTCAGGTATACCCCACGTGGTGGCTGGTAGGTCGAGATGGACTTGCGGTACTCCACCAGTTCATAATAGTAACTCAGCGGGACGTAGTAGTCTTTGGTGTTCTGCTCCAGCGAGTCGTAGTAGGATTGCACCTGACGCACATCGCTGCGGTGGTGCTTGAGCACGAGGCGGTATACCTCCATGGCCTGGTCCATCATACCCTGGCGCTCATAAAGCTGGCCTAGTCTCCACAGCAGATTCGTGTCCTTGTAGAAGTTTTGAATGCCGAAATTGCGTACGTAGCGCTCCAGCAACGGCAGTGCCTGCCCGTATTGCTTGCGTCGCTCTAGGCGCTGTATTTCCGAAAGCTTCTTGGAATCCTTGTAGAAGGTGATCTTGTTGAGGTTCGGGAATTCCAGGTGCATCTCCTGGTTCGGAGTCTTTTTCTTCACCTTTACATCAGGTCCGTCTTGCAATGGCGTATGCTTCAACTGACCTACGCACAGGAGTGGAGCCAGCAAGAGCAGCAGGAAGAAAGCAGGAGTGATAAGTCGTTTCATCGGCACAGAGCATGATACCTGAAACCAAAGATATTATTTTTTAGCCTATGTTCTGAAACGATTTATTAATTATCCCTTATATTTTGTGGATAAGTGCCAACGCTGCTACCTGTGCGACAATTTGGGCGGGCGGACGCACTTGGCACAGCTCTTGACTATTATACACTCCACAGGCATAAAGCGGAATTTCCACTATCTTTATGTCAATTTGGCACTGATACAACCTATGAACTATACACTGAAGAACTTTTTAAACCATCTTTTAATCGGAAACATGTCGATAGACGATAGCGACGATCTGATTCCAGTAATAACCACAGACCCTGATGAAGAAATGCTGCCAGAAGATATGCCGGGCGAGCTGCCTATCCTGGCGGTGCGCAACACAGTATTGTTTCCGGGTGTGGTATTGCCTATTACCGTTAGCCGCAAAAAATCAGTGCGCCTGGTGCGCAAAGCCCATAAAGGCGATAAGATCATCGGGGTAGTGGCGCAGCGCAACACGAACAGCGACGATCCCACGGCCGAAGACCTGTACGACATCGGCACCATGGCCAAGATCCTGAAAATGCTGGTGCTGCCAGATGGTAACACGACCATTATCATTCAGGGGCAGAGCCGCTTCAAGATTGACGAGGTGACGCAGGAAGACCCATACCTATCAGCGAAGGTGAGCTACTGCAAAGACACCTTCCCGAACAAGAAGAGCAAAGAGGTAAAGGCGCTGGTGCACTCGCTCAAAGATGCGGCCGCCAAGATGCTGAAACTCAACCCGGAAATTCCGCAGGAGGCGCAGGTCGCCCTCGATAATATTGATAGCCCAAGTTTTCTGACACACTTCCTGTCGAGCAACCTGAACGTGGATGTGGCGCAGAAGCAGAAGTTGCTGGAAGTGAACGACGGTGTAGAGCGCGGTACGCAACTCCTCGAGATCATGCTGCGCGAAATCCAGTTACTGGAGCTCAAGCAGGAAATCCATACCAAAGTACACACTGACATTGATCAGCAGCAACGCGACTACTTCTTGCGTCAGCAGATCAAGGTGTTGCAGGACGAGTTGGGGCAGGAGGGACCCGATCAGGAGATCGAGCGATTCCGGGAGCGTGCTCTCAAAAAGAAATGGCCAGAGCAGATTGCCAAGCATTTCAACAAAGAGATAGAGCGACTGGCCCGTCTCAATCCGCAGGCCGCCGAGTATCCGGTGGCGGTAAACTACCTGGAGTTTTTGCTGGACCTGCCTTGGAACGAGACCACCAAAGATAATTTCAATCTGAAGCGCACCAAAAAGATACTCGACACCGACCACTACGGTCTGGAGAAAGTAAAGGAGCGCATTATTGAGTACCTGGCCGTGCTCAAACTCAAAAAGGATATGAAGGCGCCGATCCTGTGCCTGTACGGACCTCCGGGCGTTGGTAAAACCTCGCTGGGCCGTTCCATAGCCACCGCCTTGGGGCGTAAATATGTCAGAATGTCACTAGGAGGGGTGCGTGACGAAGCCGAGATTCGCGGTCACCGTCGTACCTACGTGGGCGCTATGCCGGGCAAGATCATCAGCCAGATCAAAAAAGTAGGCTCTTCCAACCCGGTGATCATCCTCGACGAGATCGATAAACTGGCCTCTGACTTCCGTGGCGACCCATCGTCGGCCTTGCTGGAGGTGCTGGACCCGGAGCAGAACCATACCTTCATGGACAACTACCTGGACGTGGAGTACGACCTCTCGAAGGTGCTCTTCATTGCCACGGCCAATTCCTTGGATACCATTCAGCCCGCCCTGCGCGACCGTATGGAGATCATCGAACTCACTGGCTATACCTTAGAAGAGAAGACCGAGATCGCGAAACGCCACCTGGTGCCGAAGCAGGTGAAGGAGCACGGACTGGAGGAAGAAGACGTGAAAATGTCAAAAGCCACCATCCAGAAAGTGATAGACGACTACACCCGCGAGTCGGGTGTGCGCAGCCTGGAGCGCAAGATCGGGCAGGTAATACGCAACACGGCCAAGCAGAAGGCGATGGAAGAGAAATATACTCCTTCTATCAAGCCAGATGATGTAGTGAAGATCCTGGGCCCGGAGACCTTCGACAAGGAAATCTACCAGGACATTGACACAGCCGGTGTAGTAACAGGTCTGGCTTGGACCTCAGTTGGTGGCGATATTCTGTTTATTGAGTCCATCCTGAGCAAAGGCAAAGGCAAACTGACACTTTCAGGCCAATTGGGCGATGTGATGAAGGAGTCAGCCATGACGGCGATCTCTTACCTGAAGGCCCACGCTGAGCTACTGGAGATTGACTACCGCCTGTTTGATCAATACGACCTGCACATCCACTTCCCGGAAGGCGCTGTGCCGAAAGACGGTCCGTCAGCAGGTATAGCGATCTTCACCTCCATTGCCTCTGTGTTCACACAACGCAAAGTGAAGTCACGTCTGGCTATGACGGGTGAGATTACACTGCGTGGCAAGGTGCTGCCGGTGGGCGGCATTAAAGAGAAGATTCTGGCTGCAAAAAGAGCAGGTATATCGGATATTATTCTTTGCCAGAAAAACCGCAAGGACATCACGGAGATTCCAGACCAGTACATCAAAGGGCTGCATATCCACTATGTCGACCGTGTGGATGAAGTCGTGCAGATTGCCCTGCTCAAGCAGAAGGTAAAGCATCCCCTGAAGTTGGTGGTGACGGAGAATGGGAGGAGTGAGGAGTAAGCCATGAAGCTGGCCCCTGCCTTTTTACTTGCTGTGCTCCTGGGCTTTCCTCTCAGTGGTTGGGCGCAGGTAGGTGGGCAGCGCGGGTTTCCTTTTTTGCAACTGCCCGGCAATGCCAGGTTGGCGGCGCTAGGCGGCGTGAACGTGAGTGCGCCGGGGCATCATGTGAACATGGTCACTTCGAATCCCGCTTTGCTGAACGAAGCCATGGATCGTCAGCTGTCCCTGAGCTACGTTGGCTACCTGGCGGACATCAAGCAGAGTAACATGGCTTATGCCTTCAACACAAGCAGGTACGGCCGTTGGGCTGCGAGTCTGAATTACCTGAATTATGGTGATTTTGTTCAGCGCGACCACACAGGTATGGAAGAAGGCAGTTTTTCGGTGAACGACTATACCTTGGGCATTAGTCACTCGCGGCAGGCGGAGGCTTTTACAGTGGGTGCTACTGCCAAAGTAGCTGTCTCGAGTATGGCCGGCGAGAAAGCGGTAGGTATACTTGCCGATGTGGGAGGCGCTTTTCAGCACCCCGAGCACGACCTGAGCATAGGAATGGCCTTCAAAAATATCGGTTACCAGGTGCGCTCCTTTACAGGTGCCGATCGGCAGGCGATGCCTTTTGACGTGCAGCTGGGTGCAAGCTACAAGCCGGAGCACATGCCGGTAAGGCTTTCGCTCACCGCACACCACCTGTACAAGTTTGACGTTGTATACCTGGACCCTAACACATCAGGTCGGCTTGACGCTAACGGCAACGAGGTGGAGGAGGAGAAAAAGGTTGGTGACCAGATTGCACGGCATTTTGTAGTGGGCACAGAGTTCATCTTCAGCAAAAACTTTCAGGTGCGGGCCGGGTATAACCATTTGCGGCGCAAAGAGCTTCGGCTTGACAGCAACGCTGGAGGTGCCGGCTTCTCAGTAGGAGCTATGCTGCGGGTTCGGGCCTTCGAGTTGAATTACGGAAGCGCCTTTTTCCATCCGTCGGGCGGCACGCATTATATCACGCTCAGCACTGATACAGGCACCTTCCTGAAACGTAAGAGTAAAGATTAAGGCAGTTGGTACTATTAGTTCAGCTGCCAGTTTTATAAATTTTAAGTATAGAACATGTTAGATTCATTAGAGCATTTAACACCAGCCCAGATTGTTGAGGAGCTGGATAAATATATCATCGGACAGAAAGACGCTAAACGAAATGTGGCCATCGCGCTACGCAACCGCTGGCGGCGTATGAACGCTGACGAAAATATTCGCCGTGAGATCGTGCCCAACAATATCCTGATGATCGGTGCGACCGGTGTGGGTAAAACCGAGATCGCCCGCCGTCTGGCCAAGATCGCTGATGCCCCTTTCACCAAAGTGGAGGCCTCTAAGTTTACAGAAGTAGGCTACGTGGGTCGCGACGTGGAGAGCATGGTACGCGACCTAGTAGAGCAGTCGGTGAACATGGTGAAGACCAGGAAAAAGGAAGAGGTGAAGCAAAAAGCAGCCGAGGTGGTGGAAGACATCATCCTTGATGCGCTGATTCCGCCAATACAAGGTGGCCGTGCTACGCCAAGCTTCTCGAGTACTTCCGAGTCAAACGGCATGCCGGACAATGATTACGAGTTGAACGAGCGCACCCGTGAGAAGTTCAGAGAGAAAATCCGTAATGGCGAACTCGAAGACCGTAAGATCGAGATCCGCATTCAGCAGAGCGCCATGCCAGGTATAGGTGCAATGGGGCCAGGTATGGACGAGGCTTCCATGATGAACATCCAGGAGATGATCAGCGGTATGATGCCGAAGAAGACAAAGAAGCGCAAGGTGACCATCGCTGAAGCCCGCAAGATTTTGCTGGAGGAAGAAGCCTCTAAACTGATCGACATGGATGAGGTGAAGGAAGAGGCGATCTTCAAAGCGGAAAACTCCGGTGTGATCTTCATTGACGAGATCGACAAAGTGGCCAGCTCAAGCAGCAAAGGCAGCGGCCCGGATGTGAGCCGCGAAGGTGTGCAGCGTGACTTGCTGCCAATCGTAGAAGGCTCTACGGTGAACACCAAGTATGGCGTGATCAACACCGACCATATCCTGTTCATTGCAGCCGGCGCGTTCCACGTTGCCAAGCCATCTGACCTTATACCTGAGTTGCAGGGCCGCTTCCCGATTCGTGTGGAGCTGCAGAGCTTGACCAAGGACGACTTCTATCAGATCCTGAAGTTCCCGAAGAATGCACTGACCAAGCAGTACGAGGCTCTGTTGAAAGCAGAGGACGTAGAGCTGAGCTTTGCTGACGAAGCATTGGATGAAATCGCCAACATTGCCTATGAGGTAAACTCAGAGGTAGAGAACATTGGTGCCCGTCGTCTGCATACCGTCATGAGTCGTCTCCTCAACGACATCCTCTTCGATGTGCCGGATAAGATCGGTGCCAATGCCCACATTGTGGTAAACCGTGAGATGGTGCTGGATCGTTTGGCTGACATGGTGAAGAATCGCGATTTGAGTCAGTATATTCTTTAAGTTTAGGAGCAAGTCGCTACCTGCCCGAATCGTGCGCATACTCTTTAGAGATCTGGCGCGGGAATTGTTCCCGTCACTTTTAAATCCAAACGAGTCTGTGACTCACGAAATTAAAAGCTGTTGTTTCAGCGAAAGCAGAGGCAACAGCTTTTTTGTTGGAAGTAACATCTGCCAGCAGGTATAGGTATAATCAATACACGATCCAAAATCGTATGTTGAGAACAACTCTTAACTCCTAAACTCACAAACTCCTAAACTACTAACCTCCCATGAACTACTACATCATCACCGGAACGAGCAAAGGTATAGGTAAAGCCATCGCCGAGGAATTGCTGCAGGACGAGAGCAATTTTGTGGTTGGCGTTTGCCGCAACAGCACCATTCAGCACAAGAACTACCGCCATCAGCCGCTGGATTTTTCGGATATACCTGCTGTGGAGCACAACCTGCATAAAGTGTTCGTACCTTTTAAAGATGCCGAACGTCTCGTGCTGATCAACAATGCCGGTGTGCTGGGAGATATTGGCTACGTAGGTGAAGGAATGCCGAACGAGCGCTTTGAGTTTGTGTTTGATATCAATGTAATTGTACCGGCCATGCTGATGAATACCTTCCTGCAGGTATACCAGTCATTACAGATTCCAAAAGTGATCGTGAATATCAGCTCTGGAGCAGGAAAGTACCCGATAGACGGTTGGGCGAGTTATTGCGCCTCTAAGGCGGCAATTGACATGCTGTCGCAGACGATACAGCAGGAGCAGAATGTGCGGGCTACTGACGTGCGGGTATACGCCCTGTCGCCGGGTGTTGTAGACACTGCTATGCAGGAGCATATCCGGGAGAGCGATGCTGATAAGTTTAGCAATGTGCAGCGGTTTAGAGATTACAAGGAACAAGGTGAACTGGCCTCCCCGGAAGACGTGGGACGCAAGATTGCCTGGTTTCTGAACAATACCGATAAGTTTGATGAAGTGATTGTGTCTGTGCGGGACATGTAGTTTTAGATCATCGTTTACATACATGATAGTAGCGCCTTGCCCATGTGGCAGGGCTTTTTCGATTACAACACTTAGATATAGCAACCGACTGATGTTTATACACGCATAACCTGCTGATACTGACAAAAATAGTTTTTAAAGCATTATTGCTAATTTGCTATAGTTATGCTAAATTAGTATAGTTGTTTTATAGCTATACCTGAGGCTGTTATGAAAAACCCAATCTGCCCGAAATGTAATGCCCTGGAAGTCGTAAAAAGTGGCATCATCAACGATCGACAGCGCTACCGCTGCAAGAAGTGCGGTTACTATTTCACGGTAAACAAGCTCGGGAAAGGTATAGACACCTACTATGTCACCAAGGCGCTTCAGCTATATATTGAAGGTATAAGCTATCGCGAGATTGAGCGTATCCTGGGCGTAAGCCACGTTTCAATTATGAACTGGGTGCGCAAGTATAAGATCAAGGCCCCGGAGAAAACAGAATATCATCCCACCTACAAGATCCTGAACCACGCTGAACTGGTGGAGCATATGAAAAACAGCGCTAACCTGAAAGGCGCCGGTATGATGATCACCGAGCTTGGTGACAAGTACATGATGATCAAGTGGAAGCGGTTTAAAGACTGATGTATATCAACTTACCAAATATATACACCTCTTTACCCTTTTTCATAAATCTTCCTTAAAATAGATAAAGAATTCGGGGAAACAGCTGACCTCTCTTCACCTTAACATTTAGTATTCCAAATGAAAAAACTGTTACTATATGTAGCAGCAGGGCTGGTGCTTTGCTGCGTCGGGAGGAGTGCGTCTGCACAGGGCTCCACAGAGTATGGCGCTGGTATCAAGCTGCCTATTAATGAAGACGGGTCAAAGTACATCCGTTTTATCACCTGGCATCAGGTATGGGTGAGGTATAACGAGCACAACTCGGGCACTATCCGCAATGGCGAGCCGGTTGACAATACGCTGGACTTCGGGCTGCGTCGTTCCCGTTTCCTTACCTACTCCCAGATCTCACCTCGTTTTCTGGTGTTGTTGCACTTTGGTATTAACAACCAGAATTCCATAAGCGGCGGCGTGAACCCGGGGCTGGATGGTAAAAAGCCGCAGATATTCATTCACGATGCCTGGACGGAATACAAGGTGTTCGACAAGGCCCTTTCTATTGGGGCGGGCCTGCACTACTGGAACGGTATCTCGCGTAGCACCAACGCCAGCACACTCAATTTCATGGCCATCGACGCACCGATCTTCAACTGGGCCACCATCGACGCCGCTGACCAGTTTGCCCGTATGCTCGGCGTGTACGCCAAAGGTAAGCTGGGTAAGCTCGACTACCGCATGGCTATCAACGATCCTTTCCTGACCAACACCGCACAAGCCATAGGGCCAGCTGCCAATTACAATCCGCAAAACAACAACAAGGTATACCAGGGCTATTTCAACTGGCAGTTCTGGGACCAAGAATCGAACCTCCTGCCGTTCATGGTGGGCACCTACCTGGGCACGCGACGCGTGTTCAACATCGGGGCAGGCTTTATGCACAACAAAGACGGCATGTGGCGTGAGCAGAATACTATCAACGGATTTGTGGTTGAGAAAGAAAACATCAACCTGTTTGGCGTGGACGCTTTCCTGGACCTGCCGCTCAACACCGAACAAAACACGGCCCTCACCGCCTATGGCGTGTACTATAACTATGACTTCGGCAAAGATAACGTGCGCAACATTGGCATCATGAACCCAGCACAGGGTGGTGGCGGACTCCGCGGCAATGCGTTCCCAACCATTGGCACGGGCGATATCCTGTACGGTCAGGTAGGCTACTTGCTGCCGAAAGACCTGGTGACCGAGAAAGCCCGTTTGCAGCCCTACGCCGCCTACAGCTACGGCAGTCTGGATGGGGTGCAGAACAGCCGCGGCGAGAAAGTGCCTGTGAAAGTGCTCGACCTGGGTACCAACCTCCTGCTCGAGGGCCATCACTCCAAGCTCACGCTCAACTACCGCAACCGTCCGGATTTTACCAACCCGAATAACCTGAGGTACCGTCCGGAAATCACCCTGCAGGCCATGATCTATTTGTAAGAACCTTAAAAAACTAAACTATATACCCATGGAAAATAACAAGAACAGAATGCAGGAGTACTGGCAGCGCAACGTCCGGATACTGCTGACGCTATTGGGCCTTTGGTTCGCTGTTTCCTACCTGTTCGGCATTTTGCTGGTCGACGAGCTCAACCAGTTCCGTCTCGGGGGCTTTAAACTCGGCTTCTGGTTTGCGCAGCAAGGCTCCATCTATGTGTTTGTGGTCATCATCTTCATCTATGTATGGCTGATGAACAGACTGGACCGCGAATTTGACGTGCACGAAGACTAATCTCCCACCATACAATAGCTAAGACAATGGATATCTTAACCTGGACATACATCATCGTGGGCCTCACGTTCGCCCTGTACATCGGTATCGCCATCTGGTCGCGTGCTGGCTCTACAAAAGAATTTTACGTGGCAGGTGGTGGCGTTTCGCCGCTAGCCAACGGTATGGCAACGGCCGCTGACTGGATGTCGGCTGCTTCGTTCATTTCCATGGCCGGTCTCATCTCGTTCATGGGCTACGACGGCTCAGTATACCTGATGGGCTGGACGGGCGGCTACGTGTTGCTCGCTCTCTTACTGGCGCCATACCTGCGCAAGTTCGGCAAGTTCACCGTGCCTGATTTTGTGGGCGACCGCTACTACTCCAAAACTGCCCGTCTGGTGGCAGTAGTATGTGCTATTTTCGTATCGTTTACATACGTAGCCGGCCAAATGCGTGGTGTGGGCATCGTGTTCTCTCGCTTCCTCGAAGTGCAGATCGAAACAGGTGTGATCATCGGTATGATTATCGTGCTCTTCTACGCTGTGTTGGGTGGCATGAAAGGCATCACCTATACCCAGGTGGCCCAGTACTGCGTGTTGATCTTCGCTTACATGGTGCCGGCTATCTTCATTTCCATGATGCTGACCGGCAACCCGATACCACAGCTTGGTTTGGGCGGTACTTTGGCCGATGGTACTTATTTATTGGATAAACTGGACGGCTTGCTTCCAGAGCTAGGTTTTACAGCCTATACCGACGGCAGCAAAGCAACCATTGACGTGTTTTTCATCACGGCTGCCCTGATGGTAGGTACAGCCGGTCTGCCACACGTTATTGTGCGTTTCTTCACCGTTCCAAAAGTAAAAGATGCCCGTAAGTCGGCAGGTTATGCGTTGGTATTCATCGCCATACTGTATACAGCTGCTCCCGCAGTAGGTGCTTTCGGTATGTACAACATGCTGCAGACTACCAGTAACCAACCGATTGCGAGCATGCCGCAGTGGGTGAACAACTGGGAGAAAACAGGTCTGATCGGCGTGGACGACAAAAACGGTGACGGTCGCATTCAGTATGTGAAAGACCCAGCTGTGAACGAACTCAAGATCGACAAAGACATCATGGTGTTGGCCAATCCGGAAATTGCCCAGCTTCCGAACTGGGTGATTGCCTTGGTAGCAGCGGGTGGTCTGGCAGCGGCTCTTTCTACAGCAGCGGGTCTCTTGCTCGTAATCTCCACATCTATCGCCCACGACTTGCTTAAGAAGTCGGTGATGACAGGTATATCCGAAAAGCAGGAGCTGATTGCGGCCCGTATCGCAGCGACTTTTGCGGTAGTGATCGCAGGCTATTTCGGTATCAACCCGCCAGGCTTTGTGGCCGAAGTAGTAGCCTTCGCCTTCGGTCTGGCAGCGGCATCGTTCTTCCCTGTGATCATCATGGGTATCTTCTCGAAGCGCATGAACAAGCAGGGCGCCATCTGGGGGATGATTTCAGGTCTGTTGTTTACGATCAGCTACATCTCCTACTTCAAGTTCATCAACCCAGCCGCCAACCTGCCAGAAAACTGGTTCATGGAGATCTCTCCAGAAGGTATAGGCACCGTAGGTATGATCGTGAACTTCATCGTGTCATTTATTGTGTCCCGCTTCACGCCAGCCCCACCAGCCCACATTCAGGAGCTGATCGAGGACATCCGCATCCCACGCGGCGCCGGCGAGGCAGTGGCCGGGCATTAGGATTGAATGGTTGATTGTTGGTTGAATTGTTAAATAGTTAAATTGTTGGATGGTTGATTCGGTGGGGATACCATCGGTCAGCCATTCGGCAGTTTGCTGGCTCCCAGCCCTCGCTCGCGGCGAGTGTGAGGAATTGGGTGGCGTCTCGCCACCTGTGGCTGGAGGCACAAACTTGCGGCCAGAGTCCGCTGGATAGCTCACACTCGCGGGACGCGAGCGTGGGTAGAGTCCCCATTAAATAGCTAACACTCGTGGTTCACAAGTAGGGGCGAAAACCCAAACCGATTAGTTCAACGAACAAAAAACAACCATTTAACAATTTAGCCACCCCAAAATCACTCAATCACTAACTAAACCCCATGCGTGACCGCTCTAAAGGCAGACGACTCTTTTTCATCAGTGCCCTATTTATGGTGCTATTGAATTTTCCGTTGCTTTCGATTTTCAATTCGGGGGCGACGGTGAGCGGGGTGCCTGTGCTATACCTATACCTGACGGTGGTGTGGCTGGCCTGCATTGTGGCGATTGCGTTTTTCATTAACCGTCAGGACCCGCGTAAACAGAAGAAATAACCATGAACTACTGGCTTGTCATCGGTGTGTCGTTTTGCTACCTGGCTTTGCTCTTCGGGCTGGCTTCGTGGGCGGAAAGGCGTTCGGCTGCGGGCAGGAGTTTCGTGGGCAACCCCTACATCTATGCGCTCTCCATGGCCGTGTACTGCACTGCCTGGACCTATTACGGTTCGGTGGGAAGGGCCGCCACGACAGGATTGGGCTACTTAGCTATTTACATCGGCCCGACACTGATGGCGCCACTTTGGTGGGTGGTGTTGCGCAAGATCATCCGCATCTGCAAGGTGCAGCGCATTACGACCATCGCCGATTTTATCTCGTCGCGGTATGGTAAGAACATTACGCTGGGCAGCATTGTCACTATCATCTGCGTGCTCGGCATTATCCCGTACATCTCCATCCAACTCAAGGCTATTGCCAGCAGTCTGGACTTGCTCACAGGCATGAACGAAGTGGGCCGTAGTCCACTGTTCGGCGACACGTCTTTTTACATAGCGCTGGGCTTGGGCTTGTTTACTATCGTGTATGGCACGCGGCACGTGGAGGCTACCGAGCGGCACGAGGGTATGGTAACGGCTATTGCGTTTGAGTCGCTTTTTAAGCTGGTCATTTTTATTGTGGCAGGTGTATTCGTGACCTATGGCGTGTTCAACGGCTTTGGCGACATCATGCAACAGGCCACGCAGCTGCCCGACTTCGAGCGGCTGATGACCTTTGACAACGACAGCGGCTTTTCGCAGTGGTTCTGGATGGTGGTACTGTCCATGCTGGCGATTCTGTTTTTGCCGCGCCAGTTCCAGGTGGCGGTGGTGGAGAACGTAAACGAACAACACCTGAACAAAGCCATGTGGCTCTTTCCGCTATACCTGTTTGCCATCAACATTTTCGTGCTACCCATAGCATTTGGAGGCGATTTGTTGTTCAACGGCGCCAGTGTGGATGCAGATATGTTTGTGTTGGCCATACCTTTAAGTGAGGGCCAATCGCTACTAGCCTTGATGGTATACCTGGGCGGATTCTCGGCGGCGACCAGTATGGTCATTGTGGCGACCATTGCGCTAAGCGTGATGGTGAGCAACAACCTGGTGATGCCGCTGCTGGTAGGTATACCGGCCATTAAAAACCAGTATCAGAACCAACTCACGAAGCTCTTGCTTTTCAGTCGCCGACTGGGCATTCTGGTGATTCTGTTGCTGGCCTACCTGTACTACAAGGGCGTGGCCGAATACTACTCCCTCGTGGAAGTCGGGCTAGTGTCTTTTGCGGCGGTGGCTCAGTTTGCTCCGGCCATTATCGGGGGGATTTTCTGGAAAGAAGGTACTAAAAACGGGGCGCTGGCAGGTATAGTGGTCGGTGCCGTGCTCTGGTTCTATACCTTGGTGGTGCCGTCGATGGTTGGGGTGGGCATGCTGCCGGGTTCTATTCTGGAGCAAGGTCCGCTAGGTATAGCGTGGCTCAAACCATTCGAGTTATTTGGCCTGCAAGGGATGGACTACATCTCCCACGCCATGTTCTGGAGCATGTTCCTGAATGTGGGTTTATATATAGGCGTGTCGCTTTTGAGCAGGCAAACATCTCAGGAGCGCAACCAGGCCGAAGTGTTTGTGGACATCTTCAAGTACTCTACGGTGTTCGAAAGCTCCATTGTTTGGAAGGGCACGGCCTACATACCTGATATCAAATCCTTGCTGGTGAACTTCCTCGGGCAGAAAAAAGCCGAAGTCGCTATGAAAGCCTACAAGCGCAAATATCCCGAGCCGGAGGACGAATCAGGCAAGGCCGACCCGAAGCTGGTAACCTATGCCGAGAAATTGCTGTCAGGTGTCATCGGCTCTTCTTCGGCGCGCATCATGGTTTCGTCGGTGGTGAAGGAAGAGGAGATCAGCATCGACGAAGTACTCAACATCCTGAAAGAGTCCCAGCAACTGATTTCGATCAACAACGAGCTCCGCCGCAAATCCATGGAACTGCGGCGCGCCACCGAGCAACTACGCAGTGCCAATGAACGACTCAAGCAGCTCGACGAGCTCAAAGACGAGTTCCTGTCGACGGTGACGCACGAGCTGCGCACACCGCTGACTTCGATAAGGGCCCTGTCAGAAATTCTGTACGACAACCCCGAGATGGAGCGTGAGGACCAGGAGCATTTCCTACAGACCATCGTAAAGGAGTCCGAAAGGCTGACCCGACTGATTACGCAGGTGCTGGACCTGGAGCGCTTCGAGTCAGGCAAGCAAAAGCTCAACCTAGGTCCTGTGCAGATAGAGGAAGTGGTGCGCGAGTCAGTGGACGCGCTTTCGCAACTGGTGCAGGAGAAAAACATCGATTTGGTGGTAGATGTACAGCACAACCTGCCCGCTATCAACGGCGATAAAGACCGTTTGATGCAGGTGCTGGTCAACCTAATCTCCAACGCCATCAAGTTCTGCAACCCCGAGCACGGCCGCATTATTGTGTCAGGCTATTACATCGACGGCGATATCAAAGTGAATGTGGTGGACAACGGCAAGGGCATTGACCCCGAGTTTCACAAACAGATATTCGATAAGTTTTACCAAGCGCAGAACCAGAATATTCGCAAACCAGAGGGTAGCGGACTGGGACTGGCTATCAGCAAGAAGATAATTGAATCGCACCAGGGGCGCATTTGGGTGGAGAGTGAAGTGGGCAAAGGCTCGAAATTTTCGTTCGTGCTTCCCGTGAAAGTAAATGTGCCCGCAAACGTATAAAACTATGAGTAGCAAAGAAAAATTGAAGGTGTTGGTTGTGGATGATGAGCCGAGTATACTGATGCCGCTGGAGTTCCTGATGCGCAAGAGCGGCTATCAGGTCTTTGTGGCCCGCAACGGTACCGAGGCCATGGAGAGTGTGGACAAGGAACAGCCTGATGTGGTGTTGCTTGATATCATGATGCCAGACGTGGACGGCTACGAGGTATGCCGTCACATTCGCGGGCAGGAAAATATGAACGGAGCCAAAGTGATTCTCATGAGCGCCAAGACCAAGGACGCTGACATCAAAAAAGGTTATGACGTGGGGGCAGACTTGTACATTCCAAAGCCCTTTTCGACGCGCTTCCTGATGGAAAAAATCAAGGAGCTGACGCAAAGTTAATCGCAACAAAAGAATTGGAGATATGGAGACAGCAACCCAAACTTACCGCTCGTACGCCGAGGCCTACGAAAAAAGCATTCAGGATCCAGAGGGATTCTGGGGTGAACAGGCACGGCAGATTGCCTGGTTCGAGGAGCCTAAGCAAATCCTGACCACCGACGAAAATGGCTTCTACCGCTGGTTCGCGGGCGGCAAACTCAACACGGCCTATCTGGCGCTGGACTACCACGTCGAGAACGGTCGCGCTGACCAGACCGCCCTGATCTACGACTCGCCCGTGACCAATACCATCCGCAAATATACCTACCGCGAGTTCCGCGACATGGTAGCCAGATTTGCAGGTGCGCTGCGTGGTTTGGGTGTGGGCAAAGGTGATACTGTGGTGATTTACATGCCCGTTATACCTGAGGCCGTGGTTGCCATGCTCGCCTGCGCAAGGTTAGGTGCCATTCACTCAGTGGTATTCGGCGGTTTTGCACCGCACGAACTCACGGTGCGCATCGACGACGCCCGTCCGAAGGTGGTGATTTCCGCTTCCTGCGGCATCGAGTTCGACAAGCATATACCTTACAAGCCTCTACTAGACAAAGCCCTGAACGACAGCAAGCACAAGCCCGTGCATACCATCATTTTGCAGCGCCCTTACGTGGAGGCCGACATGCAGCCGGGCCGCGACCTGGATTACATGGACGTATTACAAAAAGCCCAGCCAGCTGATTGCGTACCTGTAGACGCGCACGACCCGCTATACATTCTCTATACCTCTGGCACCACGGGCAAACCCAAAGGCATCGTGCGTGACAATGGCGGCCATGCCGTGGCGTTGAAATTCAGTATGAAAGCCGTGTATGGCGTAGACCCGGGTGATGTGTTCTGGGCCGCTTCCGACGTAGGTTGGGCCGTGGGACACTCGTATCTGGTATACGCTCCGCTGATCCATGGCTGTACCACCGTGCTCTTTGAAGGCAAACCTGTGCGCACTCCGGATGCGGGTACATTCTGGCGCATCATCATGCAGCACGACGTAAAGGTGCTCTTTACAGCCCCGACAGCCATTCGCGCCATCAAGAAAGAAGACCCGGAAGGTATAGAGAAAATCAAGTATGACCTGCCATCGCTCAAGTACCTGTTCCTGGCTGGCGAACGCTGCGACCCTGCTACTTACTACTGGGCTAAGGATTTGCTGCGCATACCTGTAGTAGACCACTGGTGGCAAACCGAATCAGGCTGGCCGATGGTGGCAAACATGGTGGGCTATGGCCTAAAGCCAGCTAAGCCCGGTTCGGCAGGCTTGCCGGTTTGCGGATATAAAGTAGAGATTCTGGGCGAGGAAGGGCAGGAGCTTATACCTGCGCAGGAAGGCTACGTGGCCGTGAAGCTGCCGTTGCCTCCCGGTTGCCTGCCCACCTTGTGGGAAGACAATGACCGCTTCTACAAATCCTATCTCGACCGTTTCCCTGGCTATTACATGACCGGTGATGGGGGCTATATGGATGAAGATGGCTATATTTATATCATGGGACGCATTGACGATGTGATCAACGTGTCCGGTCACCGCCTCTCAACCGGAGAGATGGAAGAGATGGTTGCCTCGCACCCTGCCGTAGCCGAATGCGCCGTGGTAGGTATAGCCGACGACCTGCGTGGACAGCGCCCCATTGGCCTGGTGGTGCTCAAGGACGGACAGAACATCAGCGAAGGGCAAATCGAGCAGGAACTGATCGCCCTGATTCGGGAGAAAATAGGAGCCGTAGCTTACTTCCGAAATGCGCTTATCGTAAAGCGCCTGCCTAAGACCCGCTCAGGCAAGATACTCCGCAAGATACTGCGCAACATTGCCGACGGCGTGCACTACGCTATACCTTCCACCATCGATGACCCGGCTATACTCACCGAGATTCACGATGACCTGAAACAGCGAAAGATTGGGAATGCTTTTTTGGAGTGATTTTCAAAACGGAGGATAACAATTGTTCCTAAATTCCACTAAGTACAGGGTAGAGGGCTAGTTCTCAGAGAGTGGTCATCCCCCTGCCCCCCTTCAAAGGGGGACCTTCGTGCACGAGGAACTCAATTTGAGAAAAATGATGGATAGAGAATTAGCAGACAATTAAAGTGCTACAATGCTTATTCCTGCTAAGTGGCAAGAACTAAAAGTCCCCCTTTGAAGGGGGTAGGGGGATGACAGTCGTTCCCAAAATATACCTGTAGGGACAGGTCGCGACCTGTCCGAATCGTGCACGAATTAAAACTGAAAAAACCTTAAACACCATAAACAAACCGATATCATGCCTAACATTCAAATCAAATCTTATCAGGAATACGAAGAGGCCTATAAGCGAAGTGTGGAAGACCCGGAAGGGTTCTGGTCCGATATAGCGAGCACTTTTACGTGGCGCAAGAAGTGGAACACGACACTAGAATGGAACTTTGAAGAGCCGAACGTGAAGTGGTTTAAGGGCGGCAGACTGAACATCACCGAAAACTGCCTGGACCGTCACCTGAAAACCCGCGGCAATAAGCTGGCCCTGATCTGGGAGCCAAACGACCCGAAGGAAAGATTTGTGCGCTATACCTACCGCGAACTCCACGAGAAGGTATGCCAGTTCGCCAATGTGCTCAAAAAGAACGGTGCTAAAAAAGGCGACCGCATCTGTATCTACATGCCGATGATTCCGGAGCTTGCTTTCGCCGTGCTGGCTTGCGCCCGTATTGGAGCCATCCATTCGGTGGTGTTCGCTGGATTCTCTGCAGTGGCGATGGCTGATCGCATCAACGATGCGCAGTGCAGCATGGTGCTCACCTCCGATGGTCTGAACCGCGGTGCGAAGCAGATTCCGGTGAAGCGTGTGGTAGACGAGGCGCTTGAGCGTTGCGACTCAGTGAAGAAAGTAATTGTGGTGGAGCGTCTGGGCTGGGCCGTGAACATGGTAGAGGGCCGCGACGTGTGGTACCACGACGAGGTGCAGGGTGTCAGCAAAGATTGTCCGGCTGAGGAAATGGACTCAGAAGACATGCTCTTCATTCTGTATACCTCCGGCTCAACGGGCAAACCCAAGGGTGTGGTCCATACCTGTGGCGGTTACATGGTCTATGCACAGTACAGCTTCAGCAATGTGTTTCAGGTACAGGAAAACGACATTTACTGGTGTACCGCCGACATCGGCTGGATCACCGGCCATACCTATTTGCTCTACGGTCCGCTCTTGTCAGGCTCCACTTCATTGATGTTTGAAGGCGTGCCAACTTTCCCGGACATGGGCCGCTTCTGGCAGGTAGTTGACAAGTTTGGCGTGAACATTTTCTACACCGCCCCAACCGCTATTCGTTCGCTTATGAGTGGAGACATCGACGATGTACTATCCTACAGCCTCGACTCCCTCAAAGTACTGGGCTCGGTGGGCGAACCAATCAACGAAGAGGCATGGCACTGGTACCATACCCACGTTGGCAAGGAGCGCTGTCCGCTAGTGGATACGTGGTGGCAAACCGAAACCGGTGGTATCATGATTTCGACCATCGCTGGCATCACTCCGATGAAGCCAAGCCACGCAGCCCTGCCACTGCCAGGTATACAGCCGATTCTGGTAGATGCCGAAGGCAAGGAAATTACCGACAACGAAGTAGAGGGTTACCTCTGCATGAAGTTCCCGTGGCCAAGCATCATCCGAACGACTTACGGAGACCACGAGCGTGCTCGCCTGAGCTACTTCTCTACTTACAAAGGCCTGTACTTTACAGGCGACGGTGCCAAGCGCGACAAAGACGGCCTGTACCGTATCATTGGCCGTGTGGATGATGTGATCAATGTATCGGGTCACCGCTTCGGAACGGCCGAGATCGAAGAGGCTATCAATCACAACAGCCATGTAGTGGAGTCAGCTGTGGTAGGCTATCCACATGATGTGAAAGGGCAGGGAATCTACGCTTTTGTGATTTGCAAGGATGTGCCGGAACGTGAGGATTACCTGCGTGCCGAGATCATCGAAACAGTGGTGGAGAAGATCGGTAAGATCGCCAAGCCGGACAAGATCCAGATCGTGAGCGGTCTGCCAAAAACCCGATCAGGCAAGATTATGCGTCGTATCCTGCGCAAAGTTGCCGAAGGCGATACCTCGAATCTGGGCGATACCTCCACTTTGCTTGATCCGGATGTAGTAGATGAAATTAAAGCGGGTGCTTTATAGAATTTAGATTGATAAGTTTAGTTGAATGCGTAAAGTCCTGCGACGTTTGTTGCAGGACTTTTGCGTTAAAGTCAAGTGGTGATTGCTGATATAGGAGTGGTTGCAGGTATAGCTGGAGTAGTAATGCATAGCTGCCTTTTCGCCTAGCCGGCGGGGTCTTACTTTTTTCTCCCGAATCAAGTTCAGGAGAGGGGTAGAGGCGGCATCTGCAAAATCCTGCAAATCCTTAAATCCTGATTCAGACAATTGCAATCCTCTCCTCAATCCCGTATCTTCATCAGGTATAACCCTAGGCTATGAAACCCTCCAATGTCATACAGGAACGCGTGCACGAGTTCTTGAATACCTACCCGCCCTTTAACCTGATTGAACCGGAAAAACTGAGGCAATTGGCCAGGCAGGTGAGGGTGCTATACCTGGAGCCGGAGCAGGTTCTGTTCTCCCAGGACGATCCCGCTCACGAACACTTTTATGTCGTACGGCAAGGCTCTGTTCGACTAGAGCAAAAGACGGAGGGTGGCAATCCCAAATTGCTGGATGTGTGCGACGAAGGGGATGTGTTTGGAGTACGGGCACTGATCGCTAAAAAGAATTATTCCTCTACTGCTACCTCTGCCGAAGAATCACTGGTATACGCTATACCTATTGAGGCTTTTGAACCTATCCTCACCGAAAATCCGCAGGTGGCGCTTTACTTTGCTGCGGGCTTTGCGGCGGGGCAGCCGGTACGCAATCCTACCCTGCGCGATGCACAAAGGGCACGGGTCGGCCTGAGCACCATTGCACCTTCGTCTATACCGCTGCACCTCGAAGACGCCCTTAAAATCGATACGGCTAAAAGCATTGTGGCTTGTCCGCCTGACACTTCTATCCGGCTGGCCGCCCAGATGATGAGCGACAAGGATTCCAGTTTTATGATGGTAGTGGATGGTGAGGCGCGACCCTTGGGAATTTTGACCGACACCGACCTGCGCCGCCAGGTGGTAGCCGGGCATGTGGCCATTGATGATCCGGTAGAGGTCATCATGTCGTCGCCTGTGATTACGACCGTTCCCAATCCGCCCATGGCCGATGCGCTGATCAACATGATCCGGAACAAAGTGAAGCACCTCTGTGTGACCACCGATGGCACTGTCAACTCCAAAGTCCTCGGGGTGCTCACCGAACATGACCTCTTACTGGCGCAGGGCAATAATCCGGCCGTACTGATCTCTGAAATTCGGCAGACACGCGACATAAGTTCACTGCCTGCCATCCGCGACAGGGCTGAGGAACTGTTGCTGAAGTACCTGGAGCAGGAGGTGAGTATTTCGTTCATCGCCAATATTATCACCGAAATCAACGACGCGATCATTGTGCGGGCGCTGCAACATGCCGAGAAAGAACTGGGTGAGCCACCGCTACATTATTGCTGGCTGTCACTGGGTAGCGAAGGCCGTGAAGAGCAACTCCTGCGCACCGACCAGGACAATGCCCTGGTATTCGAAGATAAAAATGCTGCGCTCGAAAAAGAGCATCAGGCTTACTTTCTGAAGCTGGGCGCTATTGTACGGGATATTCTGGTGCAATGCGGTTTTGAGAAGTGTCCCGCCGACATGATGGCCAGCAACCCGAAGTGGTGCCAGCCGCTGCATACCTGGAAGCAGTACTTTTATAACTGGATACACGAGCCCACCGAGGAGGCACTAATGCATACCTCCATTTTCTACGACTACCGCCCTGTGTACGGCGACTTTAGTCTGAGTCATCAACTCACAGACTACATTTACGAGAACATCCAGCAGGAACGCATTTTTCTGCCTTTTCTGGCCAAACATGCGTTGCAGAGTCCACCACCTCTAAGTTTCTTCCGCAACTTCATTGTAGAGCGGGGAGGGGAGCACAAAAATGAATTTGACATTAAACTACGGGCCATGACACCACTCGTGGATGCCGCCCGCGTGCTCACGCTCGACAATCGCGTAGCCGGAGAGAACAACACTTTCAAGCGCTTCGAGAAACTGGCCGAGCTGGAGCCGCAAAATGCAGAGCTATACCGTGAGGCCGCGATGGCATACGAGATTATGATGCGTTTCCGGGCACTCAGCGGCCTGCGCAACAAGAACTCCGGCCGTTACCTCAATCCTAACCAGCTCAATAAACTCGAGCGGCAGACGCTGCGCAGCACCTTCAAACCGATCAGCGACATACAGGAGCTCCTGCAGGTACGCTTCCAACTTAACTACCTCGGCTGATGGAGTGGCTGAAGGAGTTTATAAACCAACTGCAACCGGTAGACAAGAATGCGCCGGCTTTTTGGCACAGGTATAGCACCACCCTGAAAGAACAACCATCAAGAGATACTCCCTTGTCAGAAGCCGAATTTGTAGTGTTCGACACCGAAACGACCGGGCTGGACCAACGCAGGGACAAAGTGCTTTCCATCGGGGCGATAAAGGTAAGGGGGATGCAGGTGCTGGTGTCGGACACTTTTGAGTGTTTGGTGCAGCAGGAAGGGGCACCAGCTACCAAAAGCGCTGAAGTGCATGGTCTGCTTTCGAGTCAGCTGCAGGGAGGTATAACCGAACGAGAGGCGGCGGAGGACTTTGTTGATTTTGTCGGCAATGCTGTGCTGGTCGGGCAGCATGTGGCTTTCGACATCGGCATGATCAACCAGATGTTGAAGCGGCAAGGTATAAGCGGCAAGCTCCGCAACCGCTCCGTCGATACAGCACATCTGGCTATCCGGCTGGAGCGCCGCCACGCCGACAGCCATACCTTGAAAACCGCCGAGTACAGCCTCGACGCTCTCTGCGAAAGGTATAATCTGCCCACCGACGATCGTCACACCGCCTCCGGCGACGCCTTTGCTACGGCCCTGCTACTGCTCAAACTGCTGTCACTAGCTAAAAAGCGGGGTATAACGACTGTGGGGGAACTGGTAAAGGGCTAGCGTAATTATTCAGCCAAAATCTATCACTGACGTACATGCTTAGATGATCAGTCTATTTTTCAAAATGAAAACACTTTTCCTGGGTTTGGCCCTGTGCTTAGCCTTTGTTGGTGAAACTCTTGCACAAAACACCATTCAGCTGAAAGAATATTTCAGAGAACTGAAGCAGGTGGACGTTACCATAGCAGGGCAGCCCTACACCTTCTTATTCGATACAGGAGGCGGCCAGACCTTTGTATCTCCGGAAGTGGCACAGAAAATCGGCCGACAACCTTATGGCAGCGCAACTGCCTTCCGCATGAACGGGGATATGTTTCGGTACCAAAAGCTGGATTCAGTTGAGATCAGGGTCGATAACGTTCCGCTTTTCCATGCGACCGTTGGGGTATGGGATCTGATGAGCATACTGCCGGAAGGCCTTCCGAAAGTGGACGGGGTGATCTCGTTGAAATCCTTTCAGGACAGGATTGTGACCTTCGACCTAGCGGCCAGTAGACTCCAGGTAGAGACGCCAGCCACTCTTAGAAAGCAACAGGGCAGGCTAACGCTGTTGCCCAGCCGTTTCGCCAATGGGCTGGATGGTAGCGAGCTGACTATTTTCCTGGGTATACCTCATCAGGACCGCTCATACTGGTTTCTTTTAGACACAGGCAATATAAGCGAGGTGCTCCTTTCGCACCAGACAGCCTCCGGGTGGGGCCTTCAAAGCGATACAACAGTCCAGCGCACAGCCCTGAATCCGATTGCGATTCAACTTGGCAGGCGAAAACTGGTCAGCAAGGCTGCTGCAGAAAACATCATCTATGACGGGGTGCTGAACTACGATGTGATGCGTCAAACCAGAATGACCATTAACTTCCCGGCAAGGCAGGTATGGATGCATTAAAGTGGCGACATGCCTGCATCGCCTGTGTGCCTGGAATGTACACAACCGGATAGCAGCAGGGATATCTGTATAATCAATAATTGAATGAAGCTGATATTATGAAAAAGTATCTTCTAACCTTCGCCCTGGGTGCTTTTCTGATGGCTGGCTGTAACAGCACGCCTGACACCGAGGAGACAACCATAACCCAACCAGAACCTGACACGGCACCCGCCGATACAGCTGGCGTGGAAAAAGATAATACCAGGGTAGAAATAGAAGAGGCTGATCGCCTCTGAAGAAAATCATCTATACCTTGTTATCTTTGCCCGCAATTAGATCTTAAACAAGCTCAACAGCTGCCCAGAAAAGCCTTAAGTGCTGAAGGAGCAGTGGCTATAGGCCGTGCCATCATCGGAGTGTGTTCGCTGCCGTTAGGGGCGCAGGTAGAGATCAAAAAGATCGCCAAAAGAAAATAGCATGATAATCGACGAACAACATAACCCCTGGACCACCCTTTCCAGCAAAGACATCTACCAGAACCCCTGGATAAAAGTGCGCGAAGACCAAGTGCTCAACCCGCGCGGCGGAGAAGGCATTTACGGTGTGGTCAGCTTCAAAAACAAAGCCATTGGCATTATACCTGTCGATGACGAAGGCTATACCTACCTGGTAGGGCAGTACCGTTATGCGCTCAACGAGTACAGTTGGGAAATACCGATGGGCGGCGGCCTGATCGAGAACGACATACTCGAGTCGGCGAAGCGGGAACTGCAGGAAGAGACCGGTTTTACAGCCGAAAAGTGGACCAACATCGCCCGCCTGCATACTTCCAATTCCGTTACAGATGAGGAGGGCTTTGTTTTCCTGGCACAGGAACTAAAGGCCGGTGAAACAGCTTTTGAAGAGACGGAGGAGCTTCACATCCGACGGGTGCACTTTGAGGAGGCTGTGCGCATGGTGATGGACAACGAGATAACGGATGCTATCAGTGTGGCAGGTATACTCAAGGCAGCTATACTTTTGCAGCAAGGCAAGTAAGCATGATGAAGGCTCACAGGTGAAGCGCCCCGATTGATAACTGGTGGATTATTCTTACATTTGAAGGCATGAAAGCGCTTAAATACCTGTCCCATCGCATTTATACAACCTGGTGTGTCACTTGGTTTGTGATGCCCTTTGTGGTCACGTATCCGTTTCAGGCAGTGCTTATACGTAAGCAGCGCTGGTATCCGCGCGTGCACAGCATCAACCGCTTCTGGTCATCATCGGCCCTGCGCATGTTCCTGACGCCTTTGCGGGTGGAGTGGCGTATGCGTTTCAACCCTGGAAAGCAGTATATCTTTACGCCTAACCACAGTTCATACCTCGATATTCCGCTGTTGCTGCATGCCATTCCGGGTTTTATTAACTTTGTCGGGAAAAGCTCGCTTACCAGAGTGCCGCTATGGGGAAAAGTGTACGAAAAGCTATACATTGCCGTAGACCGTAAGAGTGCGATCAGCAGTGCCAAGAGTTACATACAGTCCGTGCGCACGCTGGAGCAGGGCCGCAACTTGGTGATTTTTCCGGAAGGTACCATACCACCCACGGCAGGGGAGGAGCTGCTGGCATTCAAGGATGGCCCTTTTCGCCTGGCAATAGAGAAGCAGTTGCCGGTAGTGCCAGTGACGATGCCCTACAATCACAAATTTTTGCCTGATCTGGATGGGAAGCTGAAAGTGCGCTGGCACCCGCTCAAGATCATCATACACGAGCCGATCGAAACCAAAGGCATGACGCTGCAGGACCTGCCTGCGCTGAAGCAGGAAGTATTTCATATTATTCAGGAAGAACTTAAGAAACACAATACAATAGATGTCAACCGATATACAAACCATTAGAAAGATCGCGCACCTGGCCCGACTGGAGTTCAATGAAGAGAAGGAGCAGGAGATGCTGCAGGACCTGAATAAGATCCTGAACTGGGTAGACCAGCTTCGCGAACTTGACACCGAAAGTGTAGAGCCGCTTATTCATATGTCAGAAGAAGTGAACGTGATGCGCGAAGACCTGGCACAGAATACCGTATCACACGACGAAGCGCTGAAAAACGCACCTAGAAAAGACTCCGATTATTTCAGAGTACCGAAAGTGCTCGAATAGTCCGACGGTTTGTCTATGAACAAAATTAAGTTTTGGAACAGTTGGGATGCCGATACCAGGTATCCCTATCTGTTTTTGCTGATCGTGGCTGTGCTGGCGCTCATGCTGGGGGTATACCATTACTTTACCGGCGAGAGCAATTTCATGGCCTGGGATAAGCTGCCTGAACTACAGGTGGTGCAGGTGCCGGTGCACGAGTTTTCGCGCCTATTGGAGCCCTTCACCCTGTATGCCGATGGCTACCTGCTCACAGAGCAGTACGATGTGGCAATGCCTGCCCTCAACAAGTTTGCCGCAGTAGCTCTGGTGCTCTTGCTGGCTCTCTGCCTGGCTTTCTACACAGCGGCCATCACCACCATGAAGCGCATCCCATACTTTGCAGGGATGCTGCTGCTCATGATGCTGTTGGCCTCCTTCAACCTGGACCTACTGGGGGTGATCGGCAGCAACACTGGACAGACCACGCTGCTGGTATTCATCGTGTTCTTTGCTTTGGCCAGCTATGCTTTTCAGGCCTTTTACCAGCAGGTTTCCTTTAGTGTCAGGGTAATGGTGATGATCGCGCTGGTGAGTTTGCTAGGCTCCTTTGTGTACATGGAGTCAGACTTCCCTCCGCTGCTGACCACCCTGCATCTGGCCAACTACAGTTCGCTTGCGCTTATGGTAGCCTCCCTGCTCTTTATGATCTGGGTTGGGTACGAAAACATCAATGCTCTGCTTTGGGTCAATACACAGGCCGCTAAGCCGGAGCGTCGCTTTAGTATATGGCAGTTTGTGCTCGTAAGCGTGCTATACCTGGTTGCGTTGGTACTGCTATACCTGCGCCATGTGGGCTATGTAAAGGGTGATCTGTTTTACATCAATGCCTTTGTCATCCTACTGATCTCTGCAATTGCCGGCTTTTGGGGCATGCGCCAGCGCGAAGTTCTATATGGCAGACTGTTCCCGTTCAAACCCACAGGTGCCATCATCTACCTGGTGTTTGCAACGATTACCTTTTTGAGCATCGGCTATGCCTATGCCACCGCCAACGACTCCGCTATTTCAGTTTTCCATAACCTAATCGTATATACGCACCTGGCCTTCGGAGCCTTCTTCTTTGTGTATGTGATGGTGAACTTCGGGGACCTGATCAACCAGCGACTGGCCGTTTACAAAGTGGTGTACGAACCCCGCAAACTGCCTGTGTATACCATCTACACCATGGGGGCTATTTTGCTGGCCATTCTGGTGATGCGCACCCAGTTCAGGGTGTACTTCAATGCCTATGCCGGTTACTACAGCTACTTGGGCGACCTGTACCAGAGTTCCGACAATTCGATTCTGGCAGAGCGTTTCTACAGAGAGAGCGATCTGTTTGATAACCACAACATGAAGGCGAGCTTTAGCTTGTCGGCTATGTACCGTGCTCAAAACGAGCGCAACAAAGAAATTCTGAGTCTGCAGGAGGCACTGGAGCGAAGCCCGAACCCCAAGCTCTACATCCGTTTGGCGAACCTGTACGACCGCAAGCAGTACTTTTTCGAAAAGCTGTATGTGCTGCAGCAGGGTGCAGAGGCTTTCCCTAAAAATGGGGAGATCTACAACAACCTGGCTCTGCTTTATGCCCAGACCAGTGTGCATGACAGTGTAGCCTACTATTTTGACCTGGCCCAGCGGCATGCAGAAAATCAGGATCTGGTGCGCAGCAATCGCCTGGCTTACTATACCCGCCAAGCCATGCCGGATGAGGCCAAGGAACTGATCACGGAGATCCGCTCCACGAAATACAAGCCACTGCGCAGCAACATGGCTGCACTTAACCAGCTGCTGGGACAGACCTCTGATATAAAGGAAGATGATTTTGTGGCGGATTCGCTGGAGCGGGTAGAGGACCTGACACTATTCTACAACAAAACCATTTCCAGTGTGAACAATGGCGATACATCGCTGTTGAAGCCTATCAACCGCTATCTTGGTTCTCAGGAGAACAGGCTCTTTATGGAAGACCTGCTATACCTGAAGGGCCTGGTGCACCACTACGATGGCAGGCCGAAAGAGGCACGCAGCGTAGTAGAGAACCTGGCGCTGGCCGCAGGGGAGCGCAGCGGATATTACTACAATGCGTTGGGGCATTGGATGATGGAGGAGGAGAACTACGGTGCCGCCGCCCATTATTTCAAGGAGGCCAAAGACAGAGGGTTTACACAGGCCTTTCTGTCACATGCCTATGCGCTGGCCCTCAATCACCAGACCGACGAGGCTGTAGAAGCACTCCGCGAAGTTGCCTTTACAGAGGTAGAGTCGGCGGTTGCGGTGGCCCAGTCGCTCGAAGAGGTGCTGGAACAGGCGCCGGCTACCATCATCACCCAGGCACCGGACCACGACAAGGTGCAGTATCTGATCGCATACCTGCCTGATTTGCTGCCCGAAGATGTAGACCGCATCGTGAAGAGCGTGCAGGAGAAAGACCTGCGCCGTGAGGCATTGGTAGCCAAGGTAGACTACTTTATGGGAAGACGGGAGTGGAAGCAGGCAAATGAGGCCATAAAAGAGGCAGCTACCGCCCTGCGGCCAGAAGGAGAGCTCCGCTCCAGACTTAACCTGCAGCAAATGCGCCTGTGGCTGAATACCAAGAACCACGAGGTGCTGGTGAAACGGATGGACAACCTATACCTGACACCAAAGGATAAGCGGCAGAAACTCTACTTCAGGGCTAAAATTGCCGAAGTAAAGGGGCGTGATCGTGAAGCTGCCGAGCGTTACAGCCAGTCACTCAAGATGCTGTTATACGATGAGCAGGTGGTAGAGGACGCCGCCGCTTTCTTTGCCCGATACAGCCCCGCTGAGATGCAGGCTTATGACATTTTGCTGGATGGGATCACCTACAATCCGTACTCTGCCAGGCTCTACAAAGCCTATGCGCTTGAGAGTGTGAACAGGGGGCTTGTCAGCTATGCAGACCAGGCACTTGTTTCATTGCGCAGCTTGCTTCCTGCTTCAGAATATAGTACTTTTAAAGAGAAATTTGATAAACAGCGCCGAGCTAAGGAGGCAGCGGCGGACCAGTGGCAACTCTAAAACAGGTTCTATGAGCACCATCATCGAGACACACGATATTTCGAAAGTATACCGCATGGGAAGCGAAACCATCCATGCACTCAAGTCCGTGTCTATCAAGATAGAGCGAGGAGAGTATGTGGCGTTTATGGGTCCTTCTGGTTCCGGTAAGTCAACGCTTATGAATATCATTGGCTGTCTGGACACGCCTTCCGGAGGGCAGTACGTCCTGAACGGGAATGATGTGAGCAACATGACTGACAATGAACTGGCCGAGGTTCGGAACAAGGAGATCGGTTTCGTGTTCCAGACCTTTAACCTGTTGCCACGTCAGAGCTCTCTGGAGAATGTAGCCCTCCCACTGATCTATGCCGGATATAACAAATCTGCGCGTGAGGAGAAAGCACAGCAAGCGCTGGAGAGTGTAGGCCTGGGTAACCGTGGCAAGCACAAGCCAAACGAACTGTCGGGTGGTCAGCGCCAGCGTGTGGCCATTGCCCGTGCGCTTATCAATGACCCGAGTATCATCCTGGCTGACGAACCGACTGGTAACCTCGATACCAAGACCTCTTACGAGATCATGGAGCTGTTCGAGAACCTGCACGCCAAAGGCAACACCATTATCATGGTGACGCACGAAGAGGACATCGCCAAATACGCTCACCGGATTGTGCGCCTTCGTGACGGACTTATCGAATCAGACGAAATCAACCACGAAGTGACAACGCATGCAAACCTAAACGCTGCGCAATAGCTCATGAAAATTTACACCAAGACAGGCGACAAAGGCACCACTTCACTTATAGGAGGTACTCGTGTAGCCAAGTCGCACCTACGCATAGAAGCCTACGGCACCGTAGACGAACTTAACTCATACATCGGACTGGTACGCGACCAGGAAGTAAACAAGAGCCGGGCCGACATCCTGAAAGAGATACAGGACCGCCTCTTCACCATCGGCTCCACACTGGCCACCGACCCTGACAAGAACACCAAAATGGTGACCCCCGACCTGCATGCAGAGGATGTTACCCTGCTGGAGCAGGAAATAGACAAGATGACGGCTGAAGTGCCCCCACTGCGTGCCTTTGTGCTGCCAGGCGGTCATCAGTCCGTTTCATTCGGTCATCTGGCCCGCTGCGTATGCCGCCGTGCCGAGCGCCTGGCCATCCGCCTGCAGGAAGAGTCGCCGGTAGACGATCTGGTGATCATGTACCTCAACCGTCTGTCAGATTATCTGTTCGCTCTTTGCCGCAAAATGACGTATGAGTTACAGGCTGAGGAAGTTGCCTGGAAGCCACGCGTCTGATTACATTGTTCAACTAATAATTCCCTTTATTTATGTCAGTTGATACCCTAACTATACCTACTCAGTGCGTCCCGCAGAGCCGCATTTCTGAGCTGGACTTCAATAATATTGAATTCGGGAAAATTTTTGCCGACCACATGCTGGTAGCCGACTACAAAGACGGCGCCTGGCAGAACCCTGAAATCAAGCCCTACGGCAACATGTCGCTTAGTCCGGCAACCTCAGCCCTACACTATGGTCAGGCGATATTTGAAGGTATGAAGGCTTATAAAAACGCAGACGGTGACATCCTGCTTTTCAGACCGCTCGACAACTTCAAGCGACTGAACATTTCGGGTGACCGCATGTGCATACCTGAGCTGCCTGAGGAGATCTTCATGCAGGGGCTGGAGCAATTGCTGCGCCTAGATGCCGCCTGGGTGCCGCCAACACCGGGTTGCGCACTGTATATTCGTCCGTTCATCTTTGCAACCGATGACTTTATTGGTGTGCGCCCGTCATCGAGCTACCGCTTTGTCGTGTTTAGCTGCCCGGTAGGGGCCTACTATGGACAGCCGCTGCGTGTTGCCATCGAGCCGAATTATGTACGCTCAGCAGAAGGTGGTGCCGGTTATGCCAAGGCCGCCGGTAACTACGGCGCTGCTCTGTACCCTGCACGCAAAATGCAGGAACGCGGTTACCACCAGCTCATCTGGACTGACTCACGCGAGCACAAGTACATTGAAGAGTCCGGCACCATGAACGTGATGTTTGTGATTGACGGTAAGATCGTGACTCCGGCAGTGAGCACGACCATTCTGTCGGGCATCACCCGCGATAGTGTGCTGCAGATTGCCCGCGACAAAGGTATACCTGTAGAGGAACGTAAAGTAGCAGTGAGTGAGATTGTGGAGGCTCACAAAGCCGGCAAGCTTCAGGAAGCATTCGGTACGGGCACCGCTGCTACCATTGCCCAGATCGCCACCATACATTACAACGGCGAGGACATGGACCTGCCGGCAATAGAAGGTCGCGAGATATCCAATGGCATTGCAGCAGAGCTGGATCGCATTAAGACAGGTCAGGCACCTGACCCGCACAACTGGATCTATAAGATCAGCCTATAGTAATCAGATAAAAGTAAATGCTGGACTGGAAGTGTATACGGCTTTTGGTCCAGCATTTTAGCGTTAAATAAAAAATAGGAAACATGACTTCAGAACAATTGAAGGAATTAAAGGCTCGTATTGAAGCCTTGAGGAGGTATCTTTGACTACGATAACAAGAAGCAACAGATAGCCGAGACAGAGAGGCAAACACTGGCACCTGACTTTTGGGACGACCCGAAAGCAGCTGAAAAAGTGCTTAAAGAGGTAAAGTCTCTGAAGGTATGGACTGACCACTATGAAGAAGTGGAGAAAACGGTTTCTGACCTTGAAGTGCTTTTCGATTTCTACAAAGAAGGCGATGTGTCGGAAGAAGACATAAAGCAGGAAGCGAAAAAGGTAGAAGACGCTATTGAAGGGCTGGAGTTCAAGCGCATGCTAAGTGGCGAAGAGGACCAGTTGAGCGCTATTTTGGAGATCAACCCGGGTGCAGGCGGTACCGAAAGCCAGGATTGGGCGGAAATGCTGATGCGCATGTACATCATGTGGGCCGAGTCGCACAAGTTTAGCGTGAAGCAGGTTAACTACAATCCGGGTGAGGGAGCAGGTATAAAGTCAGCTACCCTGGAGATCACCGGCGACTTCGCCTATGGCTATCTAAAATCTGAGATAGGGGTACATCGTCTGGTGCGTATATCCCCGTTTGACTCCGGTGGACGACGCCATACTTCCTTTGCCTCCGTATTTGCCTATCCGGTAGTGGATGATACGATTAACATCGAGGTGAACCCGAGCGACATTGAGTGGGACACCTTCCGCTCAGGAGGCGCCGGAGGTCAGAACGTGAACAAGGTAGAGACAGCGGTGCGTTTAAAACATAAGCCGACAGGCATCGTGATCGAGTGCCAGATCGAGCGCTCACAGCTGATGAACAAAGAGCACGCCCTGCGCATGCTTAGATCAAGGCTTTACCAGATAGAAATAGACAAGCGTAACGAAGAGCGCGACCGTGTGGAGAGTACTAAAAAACGCATCGACTTTGGCTCCCAGATACGCAACTACGTGCTGCATCCTTACAAGCTTGTGAAGGATATCCGGACAGGTGTTGAGCGGTCAGATGTGCAGAACGTGCTGGACGGCGATCTCGACGAGTATATTAAAGCATTCCTGATGCAAGCATAAGGAGAGATTGAGGCTATACCTTCCTCCACAAAAAAGAGGCTCCTATACAGGAGCCTCTTTTTTGTGGAAAATATCGGAATTTACTGTGTATCTGGCTGTCCATCCACCCACCATACCGGGTCAGAGAATATCTGAGTGCCCCTGATGTTTGGAACATTTGCCTCGTTTGTGTCCAATTCATTTTGCGCATATGGAAAACGAACCGGTGGAGGCGAGATCTGATGTTGGGCAACAAAGCCAGGGATGCCCGTTCTTCTCCAATCATTATAAGCCTCAAAGGGCTGGAACAGCCAGAAGGCAATCCACTTTTGGAGGATAATGGCCTCCTGTGAAACAGTGTTGGCATTTGCTGCTATATATGCATCAATTGCTGCAGCTGGTGCATTTATTTGTCTTTGCATGGCAGCCCTGATTCCATTTTGATAAGCAGTAAGCGCTTCGCCTGTATTGCCTAACCTCAGTTGTGCCTCTGCCTGTATGAAGAGCAATTCGTCATAAGTCATCATTGGCATAGGCGCGGTCGCATTAAGCACAGCCGCTGTTGGATCAGAGAAGGCTCTGTTTGCCTGGTCGTTTATCTGTGTTCCATTAGGAGCTCCTGTGATAACTCCCGGATCACGGGCAGGTGCTACCATGGCCTCCAGACGTGGGTCGTTCAGGTTTTGAAGGGTAGCCACGAAAGATTGGCTTACAGCGTGGTGGCTACGGTCATTCGACTCCTGGAACCACGGATGTTCGCCGATTGCTGCGGCAGTGTATCGCCGGAAGACGAGGTTGTCTGCAGCGCTCTGAAAACCCTGTGCAGCCGCTTCCAAGGCAGCCGTTGCAGATCCCTGCGGGTCAATATTGCTCAGGCGGTTATAATAACGTGCCTTCAGAGAATAAGCAGCCCTTGTCCATAACTCAGCACTGCCCCCATAAATCAAATCCTGGTTGCCAGGCGAGGGAGCCGTTGTTGCTAAGTCAACGATCGCCTCGTCTAGCAGGCTTTGTATCTGCGTATAAACTTGCTCCTGCGAATCGTAGGTAGGCGTGCGGTTCTCGACTCCCCGTCCAGCCTCTGCAGAGGGTACAGGTCCCCAGGCATCGGTCGCTACAGATAGGGTATAGGCCTTCAAAACTTTTGCTATACCTACGTGCCTGAAGTTTCCTTCCTCCTCACCGCCTGCAGAACCTCTTTCAATAATGATGTTAAGGTCAGGCAGCACGCCCGCATAAATGTTGTTCCACATGTTATTCACCAACGTGTTATTCTGGAGGCCAGACCGGCGATCTGCTTCCTGTAACTGTGCGTGCACACCGGCGGTGTGCTGTACAAAAACAGATGAATACCAGGCTAAGTCAGCCCCTGTAACAGCTGTAGGTACGTTTACTGTTACTTGTGGGAGCAGTAGGTTGACCGAGACTTGTTCCGGGCTATTGGGGTTGGTGTCAATTTCGTCTAATTTATCCTCGTCGCAGGCAGTGCCTCCTATAATAAGAGCCGCTGCTAAGAGAAAGCTGTAAAATCTATACTTCTTCATGATCGTGTGATTTCTGTCCATTAAAATGTTAACCTTAAACCAGCACCAAAGCTCCTTGCCTGAGGAAGTGTCACATACTCAAGTCCCTGGAAGTTAGTACCGCCACCCACGCTTGTCTCCGGGTCAAAGTTCGGGTAGTCTGTTATGAGAAAGAGGTTGCGGCCTGTCAGCACGATAGAGGCATTCCTGATGAAAGTGCGTTCTATCAAGCTTGTTGGTAAGGAGTAGCTTAGAGCCACTTCTCTGAGCCTTACAAAGGAAGTAGAGTAGACGTTTGATTCGTCGATGGCGTCCATGGCACTGGACCAGAAGTTCTGTCCTCTAACGATTTCAATGTCATTGTCTCCCTCTACGACAAGGTCACCATTGGTATCCAGGAAACCTTTCACGCCAGGATAGACATAAGCACTTTCACGGTCTTCTGTAATTTCAGCCATACCGTACAGTTTCAGAAGTCTTGTATTGCCTGCATACATCTTGCCACCCTTTCTCCAGTCTACCTGTGCAGTCAAATTGATGCCTCCGAAGGTGATGCCGTTTGTAAAGGATATTTCGAAGTCTGGCTGCACATTGCCTATGTTCTTAGCCTCACCAGCCAAAGGCATGCCGTAGAATGGATTTGGATTGCCACCTATGGTTTCACGACTATCCACCACAACGTTGCCATTACCGTCCCTCACGAATGAGGAGCCAAAAATGATGGGATACAAAGCCCCTGCTTCGGCTCTTACGTTAGGTGTAACGAAGCCTCCCAAGAAGATATTCTCAACACCCTCGGCCAGCTCGATTACCTTGTTTCTGTATCGGGTGAAGTTTGTGGTGAACGTCCATTCGAAGTTGTCGTTTCTTACAGGGATAAGACTGAAAATCAACTCATGGCCTTTAGTTTCCAATCTACCGGCATTTCTAAACTCAGATGTAAAACCAGATGATGCGGCAACCGGGACGCTGAATATCTGGTCTTCAGTTGTCTGCACATAATAGGTATAGTCTAAGGTGATCCGGTTGTCCAGGAATCTGAAATCACCACCAAACTCAATTGTTCTGGTGTTTTGTGGTCTTAACTCTTCTGTTCTGAATACGGCGCTACGGGTATAACCAATCGTGTTATTGAATGGGAATTGGATACCGTCATTCAGGAAACCGCCCACGTTCAGGGCACCGCCAGGTACGAAGATGTTTCTGGTTATGTAAGCCTGGTCAGGGGCCTGACCAGCCTCAGCATAAGAAGCTCTTAGTTTACCAAATGTAAGGATGTCGTTCTGCAGCTCGAAGGCATCTGTAAATGCAAAACCAACGCCCACTGAAGGATAGAAGAAAGTGCGGTTGCCACGTGCCAGGTTAGACACATAATCCTGACGGGCAGATGCGTTTAAGAACAGATAGTCTCTGAAACCTACTTCGGCGTTGGCATAAAAGCCAGCTACTCGTCTGCGGGTAATGGTCTCGCTGGCGTTCTGCACAACAGTGTTGCCAATGTTACGGAAACCACCTTGTGCAATACCACGGCCTACCGTTGAGATCAAGCGGTTTCTGATGTCGTATACCTCATTGCCAAGCAGCAGGTTAGCACTAATATCCTCTGAGAAATCACGGTTAAAGCTAACAGAGAGATTAGAGTTAATCTGATTCTGATTGAAGGCATAGTCATTTATTTGGCCACCGCTTGGCTGCGCAGTTCTACCTCCTGTAAAGCCTGAGCCAAGCTCGTATACCTCTTTACCATCTGTGATAAAAAAGTCTCCGCCAAGTCTGTAGTTTAGAGTTATCCAATCTAGCGGTTTGTAGGAAACGTTTGCAGTACTGATAATACGACGGGTATCTTCATAGAACTGGTTATTGGCCAGTGCCCAGCGTGGATTATCGATCGCACCGCGGTAGTTGAACTGTCTGTATGGGTTGAGTGGATCTGCAAAAGGGAGTCCCCACAGGTCAAAGTTTCTCGGTGCTGCATACAATGTGAAAAGCGGATTGGAAAGGTTAGACCCCCCAGGCACCTTATCAATGTGTACATCCGAATAGTTTGCAGAAGCACCAATCGTTACTTTGGGGTGAACATTAAATTCACCGGCAACCTTGCCGTTAAAGCGCTCCATACCTGTTGTCGGAATTATACCTTCCTGATCAGTGTAGCCTAAAGTGACAGCATAGTTACCTATCTGGCCGCTGTTGGCTATTGTAAGACTGTTTGTTGCCGTATGGCCAGTCTGGAAGAAGGGGTCCACATTGTCAAAGACCCTGTTTCCTGGCGCAGTTTCCCCGATGGCGTTGGTAACATCTCCGAGCTCACTTATTCTTGGTCCCCAGGATAGCGAGGAGTTGTTTGAGTATTGTCCTCCAGAGCCCTGGGAGTAGGTGCTTTGTAAGTCTGGAAGCCGTGAGGCGCGGTCAATCTGGTAGTCAGAAGAGAAGGTTACTGTAGCAGCTTTTCTTTCCTCCAGGCCCCTGCCTCTCTTAGTTGTTATAATAACCACCCCGTTGGCAGCACGAACCCCGTACAAGGCTGCTGCGGCACCGCCTTTTAGTACAGATATTGATTCGATGTCATTTGGGTTGATATCTAGTGCACGTGCTGAGGCATCGGTGCCGCTCACACCGCCAACACCTATACCTGCACCACCTGCTTGCTGGATGGCATCACTTTCGATTGGCATACCATCCACTACATACAGAGGCTGGTTGTTGCCTACCAGGGAGCGTGCTCCCCGAATCGTGATCTGCGAAGACGAACCCGGCATACCACTGGACTGGCGCACTACTACGCCTGCCACCTTGCCTTGGAGAGCATTAGTGACGTTCGGGTGGTTAGCACGTGTTACGGCTTCACCTTCTACCTGCTGCACCGAATAACTCAAAGCTCTTTCTTCCCTTTCAATACCAAAAGCTGTCACAACAACTTCGCTCAGTTGCCTGGTGTCTACGCTTAAGGCTACATCGATCGTGCTCTGATTATCGATATTGCGTGTAACAGTGGCATAGCCAATGAAGCGGTAGGTAAGTGTATTAGAGCCAGCCGGCACATTGATGGAGTATTCTCCGTTGGCTCCGGTAGCGGTGCCGACGTTGGTACCTTGTACCAACACTGCGACACCGGGCAGTCCTTGCCCTGTTTCCTGATCTGTCACGGTACCCGTAACCGTTCTAGTCTGGGCCATGCCTTGCTGAAAAAGAGCGAGCACCAGAATAAAACTTACTAGTAGTAGTTTGTTCATGTTCCCAAAAAGTTTTGGATTCAGAAGATGTATAGAATCAATTTGGCAAAAGTGCCAGAAACTAAGGCACTTAGTGGTGAGGAAGGATTAGAAGAGCCTTTTCTGCAAAAATGGACTCTATAATGCTAAATAGAATGTTAAAACATTAAATATAGTAGTGTATTGATTTTTTAATGTTAAAATTCAATTTACTAATCATAACATTATACGTGTTAAATTTTAATTGGCACTTGATTTATAGCATTTTAACTAAAAAACAATGTTATAATATTGAGTTTTTGTTATTCATATATTTATATTTTTAATGTTATAATGTAGCTGTTTGACTGTAATCGGAGAGAGGGTAATCAGGAAGCAGGAGAGTGAAGTGAGCTGAAAAATGCTTTTCAAATTTGTAGCTATGCTCCGCATCATGAGGTATGTGTCAAATGCTTTTGTAGGTTTGGAACGGCCAGGTGTGAGGTTATGCTGATAGGATTCTGGCTTTATGTAGTAAAGGATACTTATGATGGACCCTATTCGGGTTTGAAGTTTAAGAATTCTGGCCAAAGCTGATTTGGAGAGCTGATAATGCGGTGTGTGTTATAACACTGAATAAGAATAACTTATGAGTGTTGCGATTTGCTGTGTATTAATTGTTTTGGTGATATGTTGAGGTGACTTCTTAGGGGTGCAGTTGGTAGGAGTGTGAAATTCAGTGTATTATATATAAATACATCTATTTTGAGATGATGGTAATTTGTAATAACACAAGATAAAGGGTTAAATGGCTGAAAAAGACGTAGATAAGGTTGGAGAATTTTAAATAGCAGTTTTGTATATATTGAAAAAATATTCTTAGTTTGGAGCATCCAAATAGTCAGTAAAGTTTGCTTAAGTACTAAACAAGCTTGATTTATTTCTGTTAAGAAGCTAAATACCGACATACCTTTATGCAGCTTTTTTACCAGTTAGTTAACGATACTCTACGTGTACAGGCCATCATATCGCATATGCTTATTGTAAATCTTAAACCTTAAATCTTAACTACTATTTATCTTTCACCTCAATTAACAGACCAATGAAAAAACTACTACTATTGAGTTTTGCGCTGGTATTCGTCGTGCTTCAACAGGCATTGGCGCAGGGCAGAACTGTTACGGGTACTGTGACAGACCAGTCGACTGGCCAAGGCCTTCCTGGTGTTGCAGTGCTTGTAAAGGGCACTAGCTCCGGTACGGCTACCGGTGCTGACGGTACTTATTCTATTAGTGTGCCGGCAGACGGCAACACACTCGTTTTCCGCTTCCTCGGCTACAGAACAGTAGAGCGTCCTATTGGGACAGCCGCTACTATTAACGTGGCACTTGAAATCGACCAGAGACAACTGGATGAAGTTGTAGTGGTTGGTTATGGTACACAGCAGAAAAAAGACGTTACCAGCTCCATTGCCACTGTAAAAGGTGAGACACTTGCTAACTTGGCAACGCCTTCCTTTGACCAACAGCTGGCAGGTCGTGCGTCTGGTGTACAGATCACACAGCCTTCAGGTATCCTGGGTGCACCTCCGAGAATCAACATCCGTGGTGTAAATACGATCTCTTCCAGCACGCAGCCACTTATCATCATTGATGGGGTGCCAGCAGTGACTGGTAACTTAGGTGCCTTTACACCAAACAACGCTCTTGCTGACATTAACCCGAACGATATCGAGTCATTCGAGATCCTGAAGGATGGTGCTGCGACAGCGGTTTACGGTTCACGTGCTTCTAACGGTGTAATCCTTATTACTACCAAGCGTGGTAAGTCTGGTCAGGCAAAGTTCTCCTACGATGGCTGGGCTGGTTCTGCGAAGGCAATCCAACTGCATGACCTGCTAAATGCAAGCGAATTTGTTGAAATTCAGAACGAAAAGTACAGAAACGCCGGACAGGCTGAGCCAGCCAGACTTGGTGAGCATGACACAGACTGGAACAAGGAAGTATTCCGTACTGCTTTCCAGCATAGCCACGCTTTTTCTGCTAGCGGAGGTACTGACAGAAGCACTTACTTCTTCTCTTTAGGTTATTCAAACCAGGAAGGTATTGGCCGTGCTAACAGCCTGGAGCGCTACACAGTTCGTACGAACCTGACTACTAAAGTAACGAACTGGTTGGATTTCGGCCTCTCTGCAGGTTTGTCAAATCAAACTAACCAGGGACCACTGACAGGTTCTAACAACCTTTCTGGTAACATGTTCGGTGTAATTCGTATGCACCCTAACGTGCCTGTGTTCAACCCTGAGCATCCAACAGGTTACAATATCGACTTTGATGAGCCTCGGGCGCTTGGACGTGGTCCAAACACAATGATCATCGCTAACGGTATTCCAAACATCCGATACGTACTCGACAACAATCTGCGTAAGTCAACTTCTTACCGTGGTTTGGGTAATGCTTTCTTGGACTTTAAATTGGTGGACAATCTCCGTTTCAAAACGTTGATAGGTGCTGACATCAGCTTGACAGATGACTTTCTTTATAATAACCCGGTTCATGGTGACGGTATAGGGTCGGCCGGTCTTGTTTCTCAGGTATTCACACCAATCAACCGTTGGAACTGGCAGAACATCTTGTCTTACAACAAGACTCTGAATGAAGTTCATAACCTTGACGCGACATTAGTACAAGAATACACTAAAACCAGAAACCGTTGGTTCCAGGCACAGGGTACAGGCTTGGCAGATGCTTTCTTCCGTGAAAACCTGGTAAGCGGCTCTTACTCTAACCAGTTCTCTGGTGGTAACATCGGTGAAAACGGTCTGGTATCTTACCTGGCTCGTGTTAACTATAACTTTGCCAGCAAGTACTACTTTGGCGTGTCAATGCGTGTGGACGGTTTGTCTAAGCTACCAGAAGACAATCGTTGGGGTTACTTCCCAGGTGTTTCTGCGGCCTATAGAATCTCTGAAGAAGATTTCTTCAAGAACTCCTCTGCCCTTAGTGTTATCTCTGACTTGAGAATCAGAGGTAGCTATGCTCAGGTTGGTAACGTAGACATCGCTGGTAACTATCCATACCTTGGCACATTCGGTGCTGCCTTATATGGTGGTCAGAATGGTATCTCTTACGGTCAAACTGCTAATCCATTCCTGAAGTGGGAATCTCAGAGAATATCTGATGTTGGTCTTGATGTAGGCTTATTCGACGGAAGACTGAACTTAGAAATGGCTTATTGGAGAAAAGATAACTCTGATATCGTGCTTCAAGCGCCAACAGCCCCTTCTTTGGGTGTTCCTAACAACTACATTAACAGCAACATTGGCCGTATCGTGAACGATGGTCTGGAGTTCGCAATTTCTGGTACAGTGATCGACAAGTCTAACTTCAGTTGGAACTCTAACCTGAACTTCTCTACGCAGAACAACCAAATTAAAGAGCTTGTAAACGGTGCTGACATTGTATTCCCTTACACTATTCACCGTGAAGGAGAGTCTATCAACTCCATTTATGGTTATCAGTATGAAGGTGTTAACATGTCAAATGGTAACCCAATTTTCCGTAAAGCTGATGGTACACTTATCCAAGGTAACGTAACTGCTGCTCCTGGTAAGTCTGCTGGTGCCTTCTATGTGTACGATCCTGCTAATCCAAGCGTACTGGGAGCTTCTTCTTCTCTGAGCGCGGCTGATAAAGTGATTCTTGGCAACACGCTTCCTAAGTGGTTCGGTGGTTTCGACAACAACTTTAAGCTGGGCAACTTCGATGCAAACATATTCGTGCGTTTCTCAGGTGGTAACAAGATCATGAACCGTACACGTCAGGACCTGTTAACGATGCTGTTTGAAAACAACGGTACTGAGATCCTTGGCAGATGGCAGTCTCCAGAGAACCCAGGTGATGGCCAGACTCCAAAAATCAGAACGGGTTACAGTACTTTCATCAACCGTGACAACGAAGCTTCTTCTCGCTTTGTAGAAAATGGCAACTTCTTGAAAGTGAGTAATATGTCACTTGGTTACACATTGCCAAAATCAATAACAGAGCGTGTAAACGTTGATCGTCTGAGAATTTATGCTCAGGTTCAGAATGCTTTTGTATTCACAAAATATGAAGGTTTGGATCCAGAGACATTCACCAATATTGACGGTAATAACAGCATGATGGGTGTAGACTTCAACGGTCAGCCACAACAGCGTGTGATTACTGTTGGCTTGAATCTTGGTTTCTAATTTTTAATTACTTTCAAAATGAAAAATATATTTTATTATAAAAATAAGCTGAAGCTGGCTGTAATGGCTCCTGCGGTATGCTTGTCGCTGATGCTGACTTCGTGTGAGAAGGAGGTAATGGACTTAATGCCTTACAATGCACTGACCGAAGAAACAGCTTTTACTACTCCTGAGCGAATTAACTTGGCTGTAGTGGGTATCTATGATGCCGCTCAAAGTGGTTTCTACGCTGGTGGTGCAGTTCGTGGCTATCCGTTTGGTGCTGCTCACGTGGAGCAAGGTGATAACCGAGGCGAGGACATGCTGAATCTGGAGGCTTTCTATGCGATCACGTATGAAAGCAACTATAATGCAGCTTCTGCTAATAACCAGTATCATTTCGAAACCCTGTATGCTGTAATCAACCAGGCAAACGTGGTAATCGAAGGATTGCAGAATGCACTAGCCAGCAATATTATTACCGCTGAAGTTGCCCAGCAGTATGAAGCGGAGGCCCGCTACCTTCGCGCTCTGTCACATCATGAGCTTTTAGTTCACTTTGCGCGCCCGTATAATCATACGCCTGACGCATCGCACTTGGGTGTGCCTTACAGAACAATAGCTGTTAATACTCCTGCACGTGTGGAAGAAGCTAGAGCACAGGGTAGAAACACTGTAAGAGAAGGATACGACTTATTGCTTCAGGATCTTAACTTTGCAGAAGAATTTCTCCCTGAAACAAGAGGTGCTGCATTGAGAATTTCCAGAGCTACTAAAGGTGCAGCAGTTGCGCTTAAAACGAGAGTATTGCTTCACAAGCAAGACTTTGCAGGAGTAGTTACAGAAGGACGTAAAATGGTGCCTGAGTCGGCTCCATTTGTAAGCCCAATAGGTGGCTACAGACTTACTGAGACTGCTGATGGCCCTTGGGCAGCTAATGGTAACAACACTGAGTCCATCTTCTCTTTCGAGAACTCAGCTATTGACAACGCCAGTGTGAATGGCTCTCTGGGTCAGATGTACAATGCTGGCACAGGTGGTAGAGCACTAGTTGCAATCAGCCCAATCATCTGGAATGCAGCGTTCTGGCCAGCTGATGACGACCGTCGTGATATCACGGTTAGCACTACAAGAGCTATTTACACTAATAAGTATAGAGATGCAGCCACACAATCTGACTGGTCTCCTATTCACCGCTATGCAGAAGTTCTACTTAATACGGCAGAGGGCTTAGCGAGAACGGGTAACGATGCCGCTGCTCTAAGTATTCTGAACGCTGTACGTGGCCGATCTACTGATCAGCTTTATTCTGGTCTGTCTGGTGATGCATTGATTCAGGCAATCGTGAACGAACGCAGAATAGAGTTTTTGGGTGAAGGTATTCGATGGAAGGATATTCACCGTCTGGCTAAGGAGGGTAAATTTGCACCGCAAGGAATTCCTGCTAAAGTAGCCTCTGCTAATTTGCAGCGCACAGATTATAATGCTGCAAGTGGTTCAGTTAGAGAAGGTGCCAGAACCATAGCTGCCATTCCTTATGATGACTACCGTTTTATCTGGCCTATTCCAATTACTGAGATCAATGCTAACCCTGTGTTAGCTGCTCAGCAAAACCCTGGATACTAAGCCTCACGGATAGTATAGATTTGAAAAGCTCTGTCAGCGCAAGCTGGCAGGGCTTTTTGTTTTATTTTTGTTATTCAAATTTCAACTGATGCTATGGCACTTCTTCCCAACTACAGTGGCTATACCTTAGAGGCAGGTATAGACGAGGCCGGTCGGGGCTGTTTGGCAGGCCCTGTTGTGGCCGCTGCTGTGATACTACCACCAGACTATGACCATTCCTTGCTGAACGATTCAAAGCAGCTCAGCCATAAGCAAAGGCTGCAGCTGCGGGTCGATATTATACGTGATGCGGTAGCCTGGGCCATTGGCGAGGCAAGTCCTGAGGAGATCGACCAGATAAACATTCTGCAAGCTACCTACCTGGCCATGCACCGGGCTATTGAGGGGCTGGAAATGGAGCCGGAGTACCTAATTGTGGACGGTAACAGATTTAAGGCATACGGCGCACTGCGCCATACCTGTGTGGTAAAGGGGGATGGAAAGTATCTGTCTATTGCGGCAGCCTCGGTGCTGGCCAAAACGCACCGCGACGAACTGATGTGCGCACTAGCAAAGGAGCACAGCCATTATGGCTGGGAACGCAATGCAGGCTACCCAACGAAGGAGCACCGTAACAGTATTGCACAGTTTGGGGCTACGCAGTACCATCGGCAATCCTTCAGGTTGCTGTCAGAAGAGCAATTGATGCTGTTTCCTAAAGAAGAATAACAGGACCTCTATTTAAGTTTGATAAGGTCGAGAAACAGCGTGAAGTTATCGAGTGATGACGGGCTGGCTTCGAAGTTTTCGAAGCTCATCGGCTTGACGATATAACCTGAGACATTGAGCCGCTGAGCAGCCATACGATCCGTTTCTTCGTTCGAAGTGGTCATGATAAACACCGGAATGTGGCTGAATTCCGGCTCACGGCGCAGCTCGGTTAAAAACTCCAGGCCATTCATGCGCGGCATGTTGATGTCTAGCAGAATCACACTGGGAGCAGGCGATATTTTGGGCACACCGCTTCCGCGCAGCATATCAAGTGCCTCACGGCCATTACGAGCCACATGGATCGGGTGAGTAATGCCTATTTTTTTAAGTTCACGTTCCACATTCATAATATCCAGGTAGTCATCTTCTACTAAAAGGATATTAACGTCTTTATTTATCATAGCGCTTGTCGAAATTCAATGATCAAAATTAATATAAATCTTTCAATTACGCCTGGTTTTTAGGCCAGGTAAAACTGAAAGTAGCCCCTTGGCCGGGGCTGGAGGCCACCCAGATGTTCCCTCCATGTCGCTCTACAATCTTTTTTACTATAGCTAGTCCCACCCCTGTACTTTCGACCGCGTCACGCTCCTGCAGTGTCTGGAAGATCACAAATATGCGCTCATGGTACTCTGGGGCTATACCTGGACCGTCGTCTGAAACCGAGAAGGTATAAAAATTTTCTGCCTCCTGGCAAGTGATGTCGATATGCCCGTCCTCCCGGTCATGGTACTTGATCGCATTAGAGATCAGGTTAAGAAAAACCTGATGCAAATGCACCCGCTCTGTGTATATTTCCGGCATTCCGGGACCAATGTTCATAGTAAACCCATTGGGTGCCGAAGCCATATCCGTAACCTCTGTTAAGAGCTGCTGGACATCCACCACTTCCTGCACATAGCTGTTCCGGTCCACGCGGGCAAGTGCCAGTATGCCGTTGATCAGGTTTTCCATGCGGTGTACCCGCACACGCATCATCAGCAGGTACTCTTTAATATTATCAGGCAGATTCTGCCCCATGTCTTCTTCCACCCACCGCGAGGCAACCTCTATGCCTCTCAATGGCGCCTTCAGGTCATGCGACACCACATAGGCAAACTGGTCCAGCTCTTTGTTCTTGCGATCAAGCTCCGAAAAGGTCTCGTCAATCGTGGCTGACATCCTGTTAAGGGAGTGTGACAGCTGGCTGAGTTCGTCTTTAGACGTATCCACGATCTGGGTCTGGTAATCTCCTTTCGAGATTTTCTCGGCCAGTGTTACCATTTTCATGATACGGTTAGAGATGATCCGGGTAATGTACCATGCCCAACCGAGACCCAGCAACACCGATAATATGGTAAGAACGGTGGATACTTGCCTTGTAGTATTGATACTGGTGTTCAGCCGGTCATTTCTTTCCCCACGCAAAGTATACTCATGCGAGTTGAACACGCGGAAGTCACTTCGGATGGTGTCCATCAATACTTTTTCGCCCAGCACCAGCGTATCGAGTTTCATGTCGAAGGCCCGAGAGGAGACATCCAGTGTATCGCTTCTCTTCATCTCGATAAGCGGCTCCGCATATTGCGTTATCCAGTCATCATGCGTCTTGATAATTTTATCCAGTTTCTGTTTCTGGCTTTCAGAGGCGGTATAATTCCGTACATCTTCCCGAAGCCTGGTCAGTAGTCTTTTCGCTTCGTGATAAGGCTCCAGAAATACTTCGTTCCCGTTGAGCAGGTAGCCACGCAAACCTGATTCCATGTCGATGATGTTGCGCTGTAGCGAAGCAGAGTTTCGGACCACGATCTGAGAGCGTGTTACCCAGCGCATGTTTTCGATCACATCCTCCGACAACCTGAAGTTTACGATGGCAACAGTGGTGAAAAGCAGTGAAATCAGGACAAACCCGATAAACAGCTTGGTTGATAGCTTCATGGACTATTATCTGATTAGCGCCAGACTGAGCTTTTGGTTAGACAGATGATATCCTGCTAAATTAGCAAAAATGGAGCGAAGCAAAATAAAGCGCCAGGCAAAACGGATGGTCAGGCTTGGCGCAGGCAGATAAAAATCAGGCACACTTGTCCTGCGTGCGAAGGTGAAATAAGAAGTAGATGGCATGTTCCTTTTGGCTAAAAAAGTGACGGCTTGGTTTACGTGCCGGATCAGACAAGGTTATGCACATACGGGTGTGGAAAAACGGTTGCAGGCGATCAGAGACAGACGGGTTTCCTGATTAATAGCTTTTGGGCTATATAAATCCTGTTCCTACATAAAATTTCGGAAGCGGTTTTATTTTACTTAATTTTGGGCATCTACTTTATTAGCAATCAAATCTGATATGGAACTGAAGAAAATAGCTTTGAATGATGTGCACGAGTCGCTGGGTGCGAAAATGGTGCCTTTTGCAGGGTATAACATGCCGGTGCGCTACTCGTCTGATCTGGAAGAGCACAACACCGTGCGCAATGCCGTAGGCATATTCGACGTGTCGCACATGGGCGAATTCCTGGTTAAAGGCCCTGAGGCACTTGATCTGATCCAGCGCATCACTTCAAACGACGCTTCTAAACTGACCCCAGGCAAGATCCAGTACTCCTGCTTCCCGAACGAGGATGGCGGCATCGTGGACGACCTGCTGGTATACTGTATGGCTGAGAACGAGTACATGCTGGTGGTGAACGCCTCTAACATCGAGAAGGACTGGGCCTGGGTGAACAAGTACAACACCAAAGGCGCGGAGCTACAAAACATTTCAGATGAAATGTCGCTGTTTGCTGTGCAGGGACCCAAGACAGTAGAGGCACTGCAATCGCTTACTTCTGTAGACCTGGGCAGCATGGTATACTATACCTTCGAGAAAGGTGAATTTGCCGGTGTGCCTGATGTTATACTCTCTGCCACAGGCTATACTGGCTCTGGTGGATTTGAGATCTATGTGAAGAATGAGGACGCCGAGAAGGTGTTCCATGCGATCATGGAAGCTGGTAAAGAGCAGGGCATCAAGCCAATTGGTCTGGGCGCCCGCGACACACTGCGTCTGGAGATGGGCTTCTGCCTTTACGGCAACGACATCAACGACAGCACTTCACCCCTGGAGGCTGGTCTGGGCTGGATCACCAAGTTTGATAAGGAGTTTGTGAATTCAGAAAACCTGAAGGAGCAGAAAGCCGCTGGTGTGAGCAAGAAGCTGGTGGGTTTTGAGATGTTGGAGAAAGCTATACCTAGAGCGCATTACGAAATCGTGAACGCCGAAGGTGAGCAGATCGGTGAAGTTACGTCCGGCACGATGTCCCCATCTTTGGGCAAAGGCATCGGTATGGGCTATGTGCAGACTGAGTACAGCAAGCCAGGCACAGAGGTGTTTGTACGCGTGCGCAACAAAGACATGAAAGGCCAGATCGTAAAGCTGCCATTTGTAAAGAAGTAATCTGATTGTTGATTGCTGGTTGTTAATCGTGGTTCGCTGGGTCGGACCTTTTAACAATCAACAATCAACAATGTAACAATCAACAATTAAACAATGCCGAGTATAGATGTGTGCTACAGCCCGGAGCTGTTGCACTTGTATGAACTGGAGGGGAAGGCAGTGGTGGCTGTGGATATTCTGCGTGCTACCTCTACGATGGTGACGGCCTTTGCACATGGTGCCACTGATATTATACCTGTGATGCAACTCGAGGAGTGCCGTGCTTATGCCGAGCAAGGCTGCCTGACAGCCGCTGAGCGAAATGGCATCAAGGCCGAGGGTTTTGATTTAGGTAACTCACCTTTTGCTTACATGAACGGGCAAGTGAAGGACCGTACGGTGGCCATTACCACCACAAACGGCACCCGTGCCATCCGCATGTCAGAAGCAGCGCAGGAAATCATAGTAGGGGCTTTCCTGAACCTGGAGTCTGTCGCACAGCACCTGCGCGAACTGCAACTGGATGTGCTCGTGGTCTGCGCCGGCTGGAAAGGCAAGTTCAACCTCGAAGACACACTGTACGCCGGCGCACTGGCTGAGCGACTGCAGGGTGAGTTTGAGTTTGAGAATGACGCCACACTGGCTTCGCTATACCTGTACCACGCCGCTAAGGATGATATGGTCACGTTCCTGCGTCAGTCCTCACACGTGCGCCGCCTCGAAAATCTCGAGATCCACAAGGACATCGAATTCTGCCTCCAGCACGACACCTACAACGTGCTGCCGGTATGGAAAAGGGATAGGTTGGTAGACCTGAAAGAGTTTAAGAGTTTGGGAGTTTAAGAAATCTCAAAAGAAAGGGTTTATTCGCTTTTAACAGGTAGACCTATTATTAATAATAACCACTGAATAGAATAGGGCCGGTCTTGATAGACCGGCCCTATTCTATTTTAAACATCACTCTTAATTCTTCCTTCCTAAACTTTCAAACTTACTTCAGCTTCTCGTTCTGTTTGTGTCTTTCGCTGTCGCGGGAGGTTTTCTTCTCCAGGTTTTTGCGGAGGGCTTCGGTGAGGTCTATACCTGTCTGGTTGGCGATGCAGATGAGCACAAAAAGCACGTCAGCCAGTTCGTCGGAGAGCTGCTTGCCTTCATCGCTTTTCTTGAACGACTGCTCACCGTACTGCCGTGACATGATGCGGGCTACTTCACCTACCTCTTCCGTAAGGATAGCCATATTGGTCAGTTCGTTGAAATAGCGAACACCGTTTTCTTTGATCCAGTTGTCAACGATGGTTTGGGCTTCTGCGATGGTCATAATGTGTTCTGTGTAGATCTAAATTATTCCCGGTTTTTGGAGTCGATGGTGATGGTGACAGGGCCATCGTTGAGCAGGGCCACTTTCATGTCAGCACCAAACTCGCCGGTCTGCACTTTTTTGCCCAGTGCCTCTTCAAGCAGTACTACAAATCGCTCGTACAGAGGTATAGCTACGGCAGGAGGAGCGGCCTGGATGTAAGAGGGGCGGTTGCCTTTTTTGGTGAGCGCATAGAGCGTAAACTGGCTGATCACGAGCAGGTCGCCCTGTACATCCTGCACGCTCAGGTTCATTTTGTCATCGGCGTCGCTGAAGATGCGGAGCTGTACCACCTTGCTGGCAATCCATTTCATGTCTTCTTCTGTATCGTCGTTGGTGAAGCCTGCCAGCAGCAGCAGACCGAGTCCGATCTCGCCCTTTACCTGGTTGTCGATGGTAACGGAAGCTTGGGTAACGCGTTGGATGACGATGCGCATGAGGTATACCTTTGGTTCAGCAGCAAAGGTAAGGTTTCTGAATCACTTATGCCCTGGGCGGTTTTTGTTAATCAACATAGCCCTCATACCTGATCCTGTTCACTTTGCCGTTTTTCAGGAAGAAGCGTAGCGAGATCGGAGCACCCTCCACAGAAGTTGCCACAATTTCAGAATTGGTTTGCAGAATGCGCACGTCAAAGTTTTTAAGCTTTGTCATCAGCTCCGGCTGGCTCATACCTACCTTCATGTTATTGCGTAGGGCAATGCCTGCATTGCGGATGTCAGCTACCTGCAGGAGCAGGTCACCAGTCTGGGTAGGTGCGTAGAGCTCAATTACCGATTCGCCAAAACGGATAGTGTAGATCGTGTCCGTAATAGCCGGGCGGTGGATATTTTCCACTGGGTCGGCATCGAGTGTGAAGTCAGTGCTGATGCGGGCAAAGTAAGCGTCCAGTTTCTTGCTCTGGCGGTAGTCTGACAGAAATGGGTTGCCCAGGAAATCAATCGTAGCCGGAGGTCCGCCCGTCGAGCGTTTGGCCAGCATGGTGTCTGGCTCCATGTGCTGCGGGTTACGCTCCTGTGGTTCGTCCGAGTGCTCGTCGTGCGTGCCTTCAGTGCTGCAGGCACCCGCCGTGGTAGTGATCAGCAACAGCAGAACCAGCAGGCGTACAGAGAGGCTGTACCTGTGTCGTAGGCTGAGGCTGATAAGATGTAACATGGTGTAGATTAAAAAGCGGGCAAGCAAATTATACTTTACATACGAGAACTGACGTTCTTAAAGTTTTCACTAATTGGAAATTTATTCTGTAGCTTCTGCGGGCTAGAAAGTATAATTTTGCGCAAATATCATTATTTATGTCATTACAACAAATAGCTTTGGTCACTTGTCAGAGCTTAGGCGATTATACTACCAATGCCGATAGCGAAGATGAGCGTCTGTACCGTTTTTTAGCGGAAAAAGGCCATGAAATTTCTTTTCAGGTATGGGATGATGAGCAGGTGGACTGGACTGCTTTCGACGCCATTATCATCAAATCGCCCTGGGATTACTTCGATAAAATAAATGCCTTCTATACCTGGCTTGACAAGCTGGAGGCAATGGGCTGCCCGGTGCTCAATCCCGTGAAGACACTGCGATGGAACGCTGACAAACAGTACTTTAAAGATATGCAGGCGCAAGGTGTTAAGATTGTGCCTACCGTGTGGTTGGAGCAGGGCAGTCGCTTTGATGCTGAGGCGGTATTCCAGGCGATCGGACGCGACAAGATCATCGTGAAACCAAGGGTAAGCGGTGCCGCCAAGAACACCATGGCCATCAGCAAGGCAGAGGTTGGCGCTTACACGGATCGTATCAATGCCCTGTTGCAGCATGAGCCATTCCTGGCACAGCCCTTTCTCGAGGAGATCAGAACACAGGGTGAGTGGTCCTTCCTTTTCTTTAACGGCAGGTATAGCCATGCTGTGCTCAAAACAGCCAAGTCAGGCGACTTCCGGGTACAGCACTTTTTCGGTGGCAGTGTACATACGCCTACGCCCCCGGCAGGTATGCTACAAACTGCCGCCACCATCGTGGAGCAGTTTGCACAAGACTGTCTGTACGCCCGCGTTGACGGGGTGGAGCTGAACGGCGAACTGGTGCTGATGGAGCTTGAACTGATCGAGCCTTTTCTTTTCCTGAGCACCAGCGAGGGCGCTTTGGATCGCTACTACCAGGCCTTGCAGCAATTGCTTGCCCAACCTGTGGAGGGTAGAGCCTAAACCCTGCTGTGGAACACCAGCACAGGCATGGGCGCATGCAGCACCATCTTTTTAGCCAGACTGGGATTAAACAGTGACTCAAACGTGCTGCGCTCCTGTGTGGTGAGGGCAAGCAGGTCGATGCCTTCGCTGCGGGCAAAGTCCTGCAGGGATTGTGCTACGTCGTCACCTTCGAGCAGGGCATAGCGGATGTCACTTTCAGGGGCTTGTTGCAGGTTCTGCTGCAGTTGCAACAACTTTTCGCGGTCCTCTTCCGGATCGTCTGAAATGTGCACGCAGTAGATCATGGGTTGCAGGTGGCTGAACAACTGCCGGATGCGGTCTATGTCGGTAACATCTGTCTTGCCGAAGTTCGTGGCGTAGAGAATGCGACTGGGTATAGCACCCTCGTAATGGCTGGGTACTGTCAGGATGGGTACATTGGTTTCCTCCATCACCTTGGTGGACACCGTGCCGAATACCGCACGGCCTATGCTGGACTCTCCTTTCGTACTCATCACCACCAGTGCGGGCCGGAAGCGCTCTGCCTGTTCCAGTATTTCCTCTTCCGGAAGGCCGTGTATAAAAGCCCGCTCCATTTGCAGGTTGCTACCCAGGCTGCGCGCTTTCGGGAGTAGCTCCCGGTACAGTTCTTCAAGCTGTTCCTGTGCCTCCAGTTCATTGCGATGCAACACGCGTTCTGCAATTTGATCGGATGGGCTGAGACCAGCGGCGCTGGCAGGTATGGGATCGCCATCGGCTAGGTAATCCTGGAAGCAGTGCAGCAGCAGGAGCTTAGCCCCAGGCACGCCGGCGGCAAGCTGCAGTGCGTAGTGGCAGGCTTTGGTAGAGCCCTCCGAAAAATCAACGGGTATAAGAATGCGATACATAGATGGCTGTGATGGGTTGGCCCATATATACGCACGCGCTGGTGGCCGGGTACACCTTCCATAGCCAAAATTGGATAAATCTGGATGTTTTATGTAAGGAATAGCACTGTAGCAGTTTGACTCGGGTGATTTCTAATTTTTTCGGTTAATTTGTAACCTCATACACCTTCGCTATGCCGCAACGCATTGTCTTTTACTTCATCGCATTTGTAGTGCTGGCCTCTCTGGTCTATTATGGCTTTAGCAGGTGGCAGGACTCCCGACTGAAGGTAGACCTTTGGACGCTGGTACCTGAGACGGCAGCTTTTGTGGTGGAGACAAATAACCACAGCGAGCTGAGAGAGCACCTGGAGGAAACCGCGCTATGGGAAAGTTTCTCGCTGCTTCCGGTGACGCAGCGCTTTCAGGAGAACATGGCCATGCTTGACAGTGTGGCCCCCGGCAACCAGCGCCTCGATCGTTTCCTGGACAAAAAGAACATACTCACCTCGATCCATGTGTTGGGTAAAACCGATGTGGAGTTTGTGTACTACATACCGGTAGTGTCGGTGGGGGAGCACCGCTTTCTGCGCACACTCACCGAAAATCTTGTCAAAAGTCCGACATTTACGGAGCAGAGTCGCGAGTACCAGGGCATGCTCCTGACCGACGTGAACAACACGCAGTTAGGCACCAGCTTCACCTACTTTTCTTATCACAACAACATCATTCTGAGTGCCTCGCCTGTGTTGGTAGAAGAGATCGTGCGCCGCATCAAGCGTGGAAAGCTGACCTCCATCGCCACTGATTACAAGAAGGTTAACTACCTGAGCCAGGCTGATGTGTATGCCAATGTATTTGTGAACTACCGTGCCCTGCCTGACCTGCTGGGACTCTTCGTGCAGGAAGACCTGATGCCGCAGGTGCGCTACCTGAGCAGCTTTTGCCGCAATGCCATGCTGGAGCTCAAGCTCGACCGGAACAAGCTTTTCCTAAACGGTTTCTCAAATCCAGAGACACTTGAAGGCTCTTTTCAGGCGCAACTACACCCTTCCAAACCACGCCCGCTCGAAATCAAGCTGCTGTTGCCGACCCGCACGGCCATGCTGATGCACTTTGGAGTAGGGGAGGTGGCACGTCTGCGCGATGGCAAAGCCCCCAAAGATGCGTATAGCCCCACCATCGATAGTCTGGCCCGGTCCTTTAATCAGGAGATCGCGCTGGCTTACATGGAGTCATACAACATGAACACGAGCCCCGACAAAATGGTCATTGCCCGCATGGAAAGTAGCGGCAAAACCGGGGCCCGCCTTCAGGCATTGGCACAACAGCTAAGCAAAGCACAAAACGAGAAGATCTATACCGAGCAATACGGCAACTATACCTTGCAACTGCTGGACCTGGAGGAGCTGCCCGCCCGTTTGTTTGGCAGCCTGTTCTCCGGCTTTGAACAGAGCTACGTGCTGCAGCTCGACAATTACATGATCTTCTCACCAGATATCGCCAGTCTGCGTGCGCTCATCGACGACATCAATGCAGGTGAGGTATGGGGGCGCTCGGTGGCACAAAAGTCTTTTCTGGAGGAAACGCTGCAGGAAGGTAACTTCAGTCTGTATCTGAACACTGTGAATGCCTGGTATATCCTGAACCGCTATGTGCAGGAGGAGAACCGTGAGGATCTGCTGCAGAACTCCAGCCTGATCAGGCGATTTAACCAGGTGAGTGTGCAGTTTGCCCGCGCCGAAAACCAGTATTATACCAGTGTGCTGTTCAGGAGGCAGGAGCGCAGTACCGACAGCGGGCAGGAGGGCTTTGAGGAGGAACTGACCATTCCGTTTGCAAGCCGCCTCATATCACCGCCTTATCCGATTCAGAACGCCATAGACCGCAGCCGTGAAGTGGTGGTGCAGGACTCTATGCAGGTGCTGCACAACATTACCTCCACTGGCAGTCGCGGCTGGACCGACTCCTTGCAAACTCAGGTGCGAGGCAGCCTGCAGCAGGTCGAGCTTGGCAACGACAAGCGACTGCGCTACGTTTTCGCGACTGCTACACGCATCCAAGCTATCGACAACCTGGGGCGTAATCTGGAGCACTTTCCTTTTAATGTGGGCGACACGCTTCGCCTGCAGCGCCTGGCCGTGTTCGATTTCGAGAAAAACCGTGACTACCGCTTTCTGGTGGATGACGCCCTGGGTAACCTGCACATGTTCGACACACGAGGCAATGCTATACCTGGCTGGCAGCCGCGTCGCATGGACTACCGTCTGGCCGCTACCCCACAGCATGTGCGGGTAGGAGGTCGCGATGTCATCCTGGTGTTGCTCGAAAACGGCTATGTGTACGCCCTGAACACCAAAGGTGAAACCTATCCGGGATTTCCCTTCAGTTTGCGGGTGCCTATCACATCAGAAGGCGTCATACGTGCCGGGGCTGACTTACGCCGCTCTGTAGTAACGGTAGTGACACGTTACGGAGAAGTAGTGGAATTCAACCTGCAGGGACAGGTGGTGAAGCGGGAGCAGCTGCCGCGCCCAAGCAAGAGTGCCATGTTCGACCTCGTGCCCGATGCCAGTGGCCGTTCCTACATCATCGTGCGTCAGGACCAGGGAAAAGTAGCTGCCTTCGACCAGGATCTGGAGGAGCTATTTGAGAAACGCTATGTGACCTCAACCCCGAAGATCGTGCAGTACTTCAACTTCGGGGGCGGCAACCAAGTATACGCCATCACCGAAACCGGCCCACAGAAAACATACCTATACGGTCCGGATGCCCGCCTGATAGGGGGCAGGTCGCTGGAAAGCAACCAAGCCGTGAGCATCCACTACAATGAGGTGGGCAATAACTACTCTGTGTACAAAGTGTTCCGCAACGAACTGCAGAAACTCAATTTTAAGCTGCCGAATTAGAACTGCTTAATCTCCCTTACAGTTCTACTAAGTAGATTCATTCTGCTTTATTTTGTCATCCTGTAAGGATCTTGGTAATCGAGGGTATAAGGCTGTTATTCAAGGGTTAGCTTTCAGGAATCGCAGGTATGAATTCTCACTTAAAAACTTTTAAACCAACCTTTCTTATAAAACAGGTATAGCTGTACCAGCACCAGCGTGGTCATTAGCGTCATCAGTATCGGGTAGCTATAGGGTTGGTATAATTCCGGCATGCTCAGTCGGAACACTTCCCCCGTTTCAGGGTCTTCGCGGGAGAAATTCATACCATATACCCCGGCGATAAAGCTCAGCGGGATAAAGATACTGGAGATGATCGTGAGTACTTTCATGATCTCATTCATGCGGTTGCTCACTGTAGACATATACAGCTCCACCAAACTCGTCGACATCTCCTTATGGCTGTCAATCAGGTCGATCAGCTGGATGGTGTGGTCATAAGCATCGCGGAAGTATACCTTCAGGTTGTCAGGTATAATGTCCTCGTCCATGCGCAGTAGTTCATTCATTTTGTCGCGCTCCGGCCAGGCGATACGGCGCAGCTTGATCAGCTCGTTCTTCAGATCGAGGATCTCCCGCAGGGTCTGCTTCGAAGGCTTATCCAGGATCTTCTGCTCCAGCTCTTCAATGTAAGTGCCGATGGCTCCCATAACCGGGAAGTAATAATCGAGCACCACGTCCAGGATGGCATATACCACATACATCGGTGGCCGCTGCCGGATGACGCCCTTGCCGACCCGGATGCGCTCACGGAGCGGGTCAAGACAATCATCGTAGTCACTCTGCAGGGTAAGCACATAGTTAGGACCTGAGAAAACCGAGAGCTGCACATCGTCCAGGGTATGGTACTCTTCCTTCCAGCGCAGCATGCGGGTGATGATGAAGAGGCGGTCGTCAAGTTCGTCTACCTTGGGGCGTTGGTAGTCATTGATCACGTCCTCCATCTGCAGCGAGTGTATGCCGAAGTCCTGCTTGAGCAGTTCCAGCATAGTCAGGTCGGCATAGCCCCGGATGTCGATCCAATGTGTGGCGTTGGGCTGGGACTGTACCTGCTGCAACAGTTCGGCATAAGAAACAAATTCCTGCTCTTTGAATAGCTGCTCGTTAAACGACATCAGGAAGTAGCGTGGGGCGTGCGATTCAGTAGGTATAAAGAGCGTACCCGGGCTGATGCCGAGCTTACGGTCAAGTATTTTGTGGCGGGAGCGTTGACGTTTTTTCTTAGCCATTGGGTTATTAGGGTGTACTGCAGCTGTACAAGTTAATAAAAATTAGGTTTTGCTTAGGGCAATTTTGCAGTTGGCGATGTAACTGGTTGTTGAGGGTAGAGCCCTCTTCAAATCCTGATTCAGACAGTCACAGTAACTCCTTCAATCCCCTCAAATTTACCCCGCACTTCTTCTTCCAGCTTCTTTCGTACCTCCAGGCTCATGCGGCAGTCGAGTTCAAATTGCTGGTCTTTCACGCCGAGTTCGTATTCTTTCACCAGACTCATCACGTCGTTCATCTGGGGGTAAGCGAAGTGTACCTGCAGCAACGTCGTTTCGTGCTTTTCAATGATCGTGGCGTTGTTGAGGGCTTCTGCAGTGGAGGTCTTGTAGGCGGTGATGAGGCCACTGACGCCGAGTTTGGTGCCCCCAAAGTAGCGTACCACTACTATGAGCACATTGCTCAGGTCAAAGGAGCGGATCTGGCCCAGGATGGGGTCGCCGGCGGAGTGGTTGGGCTCGCCGTCGTCGTTGGCGCGGTAGCGGTTCTTGTCGGCGCCCAGGCTGTAGGCATAGCAGTGATGGCGGGCATCGTAATACTGTTTGCGCAGGTCAGTGAGGACCTCCTTCACTTCCTCTTCCGAGTATACGGGGTAGGCTAAGGCGATAAACTTGCTGCCTTTCTCTTTGTAAAGGCCTTCAGAGGGAGCCTCGATGGTACGGTAGGTATCTTCCATAATTAAAACAGATTGGCGGCTAATTCCTGATACGAAAGCAGCACCAGTGCCAGCACTGCCAGTGACAGACCGAGGAGGTTGATCGCACTCAGCCGCTCCCCGAATATCATGACGGCTCCCAGTGCCCCCGCCATGATGATGCCCATGTTATTGACGGGGTAGAGGAAGGCACCATCGTTACCGAAGGCTGAGAGGGCCATAATCAGGAAAAAGATAGAGAAATAGTTGGGCACACCCAAGGCTATGCCTGCCCAGATGCTCTTAGCCCTGAATGAGGTACTGCCGGTGAAAAGTTGGTAGAGTAGCACCACCAAACCGAGTACAGCGGAGGCAGTGAAAGTCAGCATCGTGAACTGGCTTGCTTCGTGGGCCTGGAGGTGATACTCGTTTACGTAGTTGATAAGCGAATCGGCAAAGCCACTGCTCAGAAAAATGATGAACGGCAGCGCGAAGCTAAGCAAACGTGCGGAGGGTTTGCCTACCCCGGAGCCAGGGCGAACCGAGGAAAGCACAATCGCCACCAGCGCCAGGCCCATGCCCACATAGTTGACCTCCGAGTATTCCTTCACGCTATTTTGCAGCACCAGCAAGCTAAACAGCACCGGAATGACCAGCGAGATTTTAGCTGCCACGGAGGTCGCAGTTACACCCACTTTTTGGGTAGAGAGCGCAATCAGGTAGAAAGCCCCGATAAAAATTGCACCGAGCACCAGCGCATGCAGTGCCCAGGATTTCTGAAACACACCTGCCTGCAGCACATCAGTGCCTCCCGGAAAGGTAAGCCCAACCAGGATACAGACAACGTAATTGACAACGATGGCCTGAAACGTATGTACATTGAAGCGCTGGTAAAGCTTGAAAATAAACACGAGCGAAACGCCCGACAGCACACTCAGGATCAGGTATAGCATAGGTATAGCATCAAAGGCCTGCAACAGGACCTGATTTGCAAAAGTAACAGAAGCGCCAGCAAGCGCCAAGCCATGCCCCTTTTATAGGCACATTAACCGAAAATGTTTTAATTTGTGGCTGCACTAAATTTTTCCATTTGTCTGCCACGCCATACCTGATCCACTTAACCGAAACCGGTAACCAAGAGATAGGCTTTATCGCCTCTACACAGCTGGCTCAAAACATACCCTTTGAGATCAAGCGGGTGTTCTGGACTTACGGTACTCCGGCAGGTGTGCTGCGCGGGCAGCATGCCAACAAAGCCACTGAAGAGGTGCTGGTAGCCGTGACGGGAAGCATTACCGTGGAAACGGACAATGGGCGCAGCAAGGAGACCTTCGTGCTGGATAATCCGGCTACAGGGCTATACCTGCCGGCCATGTGCTGGACTGACCTGCACTTTGCCCCAGGCACCATAGCGGTCTGCCTGACTTCCACTGATTTCGAGGATTCCGACTACATCCGCGACTACGCCACTTTTAAGCGCCTGGCAGCACACCTGGCCCTGTAAAAGCCTATACCTATGTCTACAACCCAGGTCCCATATTTCGCTTTCCGTGACTACCCTGCAGGTATAGCCCAGCAGGTGGAGGAGGCACTGCTAGGCGCCTTGCTCAGTCAGCAGTACATTTTGGGCGAAGCGGTGGAGCAATTCGAAAGTGAGTTTGCGAGGTATGTGCAGGCGGGTATGACCATTGGCGTAGGCAATGGCTACGATGCCTTGGTGGTGGCTCTGAAAGCCGCAGGTATAGGCGCAGGCGACGAAGTGATCGTGCCGGCTAACACCTTTATCGCGACTGTGAATGCCGTGGTGCAGGTAGGCGCTATACCTGTGCTGGCCGAACCCGACCGCCATACCTGTAACCTGACTGCCGCAGAGGCCGCTGCGCATGTCACCTCCCGCACCAGAGCCGTCATACCCGTGCACCTCTACGGGCAGGCCTGCGAGATGGACGGCCTTATGGCATTGGCGCAACAGCATCAGCTGGTCCTGATCGAAGACTTTGCCCAGGCGCAGGGTGCCAGTTACAAAGGCCGTCCGGTTGGTGGCTTCGGCCGTGTCAGTGCCACCAGTTTTTACCCGACCAAAAACCTGGGAGCGCTGGGTGACGGTGGGGCAGTGGTTACTTCCGATCCTGAACTGGCTGCCTACGCCCACATGTACCGCAACTACGGACAACAGCAGAAATACCACAATCAAATCATAGGCATTAACTCCCGCCTCGACGCGCTGCAAGCGGCCGTGCTGTGTATCAAGCTGCAACACCTTGATGCAATGAACAGCGAGCGTCAACGGCTGGCACAGGTATACCTGACAGCACTGCAAGGTATAGGCGACCTGGTGCTGCCTGTCACAGCGACGGGCTGTACGCATGTCTACCACATCTTCAACATCCGCAGCAGGCAGCGTAAAGCCTTGCAGCTATACCTGTCAGCCCAAGGTATACAGACGGCCATACACTACCCGGTTCCCGTGCATTTGCAGGAGGCCTATACCTGGCTGGGGTATGGGACAGGAAACTTTCCGGTAGCAGAAGAACTCGCCGAAACAAGCCTGAGTCTGCCGCTTTTTCCGGGTATGGCGGAGGCTGAACAGGGGGCGGTAATTGCTAACATTCAGACTTTCTTTGAGCGCCATGGCTGATGCTACTGCACTTCCGCTGGTATCGGTCATTTGCCTGTGCTACAACCACGAGCGCTTCATCTCCGAGGCGCTGGATTCGGTGCTGGCCCAAACCTATCCTCATCTGGAGATCATCATCATGGACGATAGCAGCACCGACAACAGTGTGGCCGTCATCCAGGAATATGTCCGAAAATATCCGCAGCTCACCTTCATGAGCACAGGCACCAATCAGGGCAATACCAGGGCGTTCAATATGGCCTGGCGGGCCTCCAAAGGCGACTACATCATCGACTTTGCCACCGACGATGTCCTATTGCCCGAGCGTGTAGCGCAGCAGGTGGCAGCATTCAGAAAGCTGAACGAAACCTATGGGGTTGTTTATTCGGATGCAGAGTATATAGACGACAATGGCAGGCACGTACGCTTCCACTGCCAGCGCAACAAAGCCGGTGAAGTAATTTCCTTTGCGCCTTCCGGCGACATCTTTCAGCACCTGCTGAGCCGCTATTTTATCTGTCCGCCTACTATGATGATGAAGCGGCAGGTATTTGTAGACCTGCAGGGCTATGACGAAGCGCTGGCCTATGAGGACTTTGACTTCTGGGTGCGTTCTTCCCGCAGGTATAAGTACTTCTTTCTGGATGCCATCACGACCAGACGCCGCTTGCACGCCCAGTCGCTCTCGAAGCAATTGTATAAGCCGGGTGACAGGCAGCTGAACTCCACCGTGCTTGTCTGCGAGAAAGCGGCTAAACTGGTGCAAAATCCTGAAGAGCGTCAGGCGCTGAGCCGCCGCCTGCAGTACGAGGCACGCCATGCTTACCTGACCGGTCACTACCGGCAGGCGGAACAGTTTTTGGAGCTCCTGCGGCAGCACGCCGGACTAGGACCGGTTTACCATACCATTCATTTCCTTAGCAAACTTAAAGTAGACCTTCGCTTCATTAGAACGCTGTATCAGAAGCTTTTAAACCGCTGAAATTGCACTCTGTCAGGGACTTACTACATATTGGGGGTGAAAATGAAAACCGTTTTGTCTTTCTACGTAAGTAATAATTATCCCAGGCGTGTTTTGTGGTTTGTGCAACTGAAGAGCTGGCAGGTTGGAGTCTAAACACGCTTCCGAGTCCGATTTTCTTTTTTAGCAGTGCATGAACTTAATATGACGCTGCGGATTACTATTTTAGTATAAATGCCTATATTTGAAATTCAATCGCCTAAAACAACACCATGATTACAGCCATTGCCTCCCGTGTAGAAGTCATGAAATGGATGGAAGACTTTGTCCAAGAAAAGATGACAGAGTTCCTCAAGTCTGTTGAAGACAGTTGGCAGCCTGCTGATTTGCTGCCCGACGCCCGTATGGAAAATTTCTTTGAAGAAATTAAAAACCTGCAGGAGCGTGCCCGTGACCTGAGTTATGACCTGCTGGCCGTGCTGGTAGGAGATACCATTACAGAAGAAGCACTGCCAACTTATGAAAGCTGGCTGATGTCTATCAAGGATGTGCCAAGCAACGAGGATAGCCCTTGGATGAAGTGGAACCGCGCCTGGACTGCCGAAGAAAACCGTCATGGCGACCTGCTGAATAAGTACCTATACCTGACCGGTCGCATCAACATGCGTGAGATGGAGGCGTCCACGCAGTACCTGATCGCCGATGGTTTTGACCTTCAGACAGATAATGACCCTTACCGTGCCTTTGTCTATACCTCTTTTCAGGAAACAGCTACTAACCTGTCGCACCGCCGCGTAGCCCAGATTGCCAAGAAACAGGGCGATGGCATGCTGGCAAAGCTTTGCGGCTATGTAGCTTCTGATGAGGCCCGTCACGCCAAGGCGTACAAGGCTTTTGTAGGCAAAATATTTGAAGCCGATCCGAATGAGATGATGCTGGCCTTTGAAGACATGATGCGCAAGAAAATTGTAATGCCTGCGCACTACATGCGTGAGTTGGGTGTGGACATGGGCAAAACCTTCGGCCACTTCACCGATGCTGCTCAGCGTATCAATGTATACACGGCGCTTGACTATACGGATATTCTGAAAGACCTCGTGAAAGAGTGGAAGCTTGAAACAGTGACTGGTCTGAACGACGCTGGTGAGCGTGCCCGCGATTACGTGATCGCCTTGCCAGATCGCCTGCGTAGAGTAGCTGAGCGTATGAGATCGCCACAACTAGAGTATAAGTTCCGCTGGATCGACTAATCCTGTGTGATAGAATTATAAAAGAGCGGGGCCTGTCAGTTTTCTGACAGGCCCCGCTCTTTTTATGGGCATTAGTTAGTCTTTTAGTTCGACAACGTCTGTAAAGGCAATGTAGCTTCGTACTTCTTCTGCCTTCTTTTCGGGGTTTGTATACGACCAGGCTGCATCAAGTTCAACCTCTCCGTTTACTTTTACATGGTAAAAAGAAGCCTCGCCCATACCTTCCTGTGTAGTATGCGTTCTGCTTTCTTCCAGGTACTGATGATTCACTTCGTTTGGTGGGAAATAATGCTTGCCGCCCACCTTAACGGTTCGCTCGCTTTCTGCGATTACGATATCGTTGAATATTGCTTTCATTGTGATTTAATTTGGTTAGTATCTGTATATAAGGTACTCTCGCATGCGGCTTATTGTTACTACACCTGTGCTTATGTGATATTGTACGTATAAGAAGCGGTGCGCAAGAACATTCACCTGTGCAGCGTTGTTAGGTTATAAATCAGGAGAGAGCATATGAGTATAGGGTATAGATTTGCAGAGTACATACCACCGCAGGATGATAAGCAGGGCTTCGAGTCGCTGCTTAAGATCTTTCTGCAGCTGGTGATGATCACTTCCGGTGATGTGGCCGAGGCGCTGTCGTGGCTAAGTTCGCTGGACAAGCAGTACGGCCTGACGGGCGATGAGTATGGCATTGGCGACTTCATCGAAGACCTCAAGAAAAACGGGTACATCGATGAGAACCCACAGGAGGAGGGTGTGCTGAAACTCACGGCAAAGAGTGAGCAGAACATCCGGAAAAGTGCGCTGGAAGAAATCTTTGGCAAGCTGAAGAAAGGCGGCAAGGGAAGCCACGCCACACCGCAGACAGGTATAGGCGACGAGGCCAGCACAGACCGCCGCGAATACCGCTTCGGCGATGCGATCGAGCAGATCTCCATGACGGACTCGATCCGTAACGCCCAGATCAACCACGGCCTCTCTGACTTCCGGTTGACTGAGCAGGACCTCGAGATAATGGAGACAGAGCACAAAACGCAGTCTGCAACGGTGCTGATGATTGACATCTCACATTCAATGATTTTGTATGGGGAAGACCGCATTACACCCGCCAAAAAGGTGGCCATGGCGCTTGCCGAACTGGTGAAGCAGAAGTATCCGAAAGACACGCTGGATGTGATCGTGTTTGGCAACGACGCCTGGCAGATCGAGATCAAGGACCTGCCATACCTGGAAGTGGGCCCCTACCATACCAACACCGTAGCCGGGCTCGAGTTGGCCATGGATATCCTGCGGAAGCGCAAGACGCCGAACAAGCAGATCTTCATGATCACGGACGGCAAACCGACCTGCCTGAAAGAAGGATTGCATTACTACAAAAACAGTTTCGGCCTGGATCGCAAAGTGGTGAACAAGACACTGAACCTGGCTGCAGCCTGCCGTCGCATTAAGATCCCAATCACCACTTTTATGATTGCGTCGGACCCATACCTACAGCAATTCGTAGACGAGTTTACCAAAGTGAACAACGGCCAGGCCTACTACAGCTCGCTGAAAGGCTTAGGGCACTTGGTGTTCCGGGATTACGGTCGTAACCGAAAGAAAAGCTTTTAAAGTTTGAGAGTTTAGGAGTTTAAGAATTTGAGAATTAAAGATCTTAATACTCAAGCAATTCCCCTCCTCGGAGGGGGTAGGGGTGGGTCTACACATAGAAGGTAAACTAACCATTAAGCAATTTAGCATTCAACAATAAAAAGAATGAACTACAAAGACATCCCAGCAGAAAACTTACTGAAAATAAAAACCCTTGGCCAGCTTCGTGCTGCCGGGTACGAACCGCAAACTGTAAAGCAGGAACTGCGTCGTAACCTGATCACCAAGCTGCAGTGCAAAGAAGAAGTGTTTCCGGGCATTTGGGGCTATGAAGAAACCGTGGTGCCGGACCTGCAGCGGGCTATCCTCTCGATGCATCACATCAACCTGCTCGGCTTGCGCGGACAGGCCAAGACGCGCATTGCCCGCCTGATGGTAGACCTGCTCGACGAGTACATACCTGTTGTCCAAGGCTCTGAGCTAAATGACGACCCACTGCAGCCGCTTTCGCGTTTTGCTAAGGATCAGGTGCACGAGCATGGCGATAATACGCCCATCGGCTGGATGCACCGCTCCGACAGGTATACCGAAAAGCTGGCTACTCCCGATGTGTCGGTAGCGGACCTGATCGGTGATGCTGACCCTATCAAAGCGGCTACACTGAAACTGCCCTACTCTGATGAAAGGGTGATCCATTTCGGCCTGATTCCGCGGTCGCACCGAGGCATCTTTGTCATCAACGAGCTACCCGATTTACAGGCCCGCATTCAGGTGGCTTTGTTCAACATCTTGCAGGAAGGCGACATCCAGATCCGAGGTTTTAAAGTCCGCCTGCCGCTCGATATCCAGTTTGTTTTCACAGCCAACCCCGAGGACTATACCAACCGTGGTTCCATCGTAACGCCGCTGAAAGACCGTATCGACTCGCAGATCATCACACATTATCCGAAGTCCATCGAGATCGGCAAGAAGATCACGAAGCAGGAAGCACATGTGAAAGAAGAGCAGGAAGAACTTGTTACCACCAACGACATCATCAGCGACCTGATAGAGCAAGTGGCTTTTGAGGCCCGTGAGAGTGAGTATGTTGATGCCAAGAGTGGTGTGTCGGCCCGTCTGACCATCTCCGCTTTCGAGAGTTTGCTGAGTGCTGCAGAGCGCCGGGCCTTGCTGAATGGTGAAAGCAGAACCTATGTGCGTCTGTCTGACTTCCTAAACACCATACCTGCTGTGACAGGTAAAGTGGAACTCGTGTACGAAGGCGAGCAGGAAGGCGCAGGACACGTAGCGCAAGTGCTGATGGGCAAGGCTATCCGCACCCAGTTCCTCCAGTACTTCCCCGATCCAGACAAAGCCAAAAAGTCAAAAGAAGGAAATCCTTATAAGAAAATAACAGATTGGTTTGGCGACGGTAACACAGTGGATATCCTGAATGATGCGCCTGCCTCGGAATACAAAAAAGCTTTGCAAGCTATACCTGGCCTGAGCGAACTAATAGAAAAACACCGCTCCGATGCAAAAGGCGAGGAGAAGCTGTTTATGATGGAGTTTGCCCTGCATGGTTTGGCAGAACACAGCCAGCTCAGCAAAAACCGCCTCAGCACCGGCCTGCAGTTCAAGGACCTACTCAGCGGTATGTTTACGATGCCGAGTTTTGGGGAGGAGGAAGACGAGGATGATTTTTAGGAGTTAAGCAAGGATAAGATAAGAAGGGAAAGCCAGAGGTAGTATTCGTACTGCTTCTGGCTTTTTTATGATAGGTATTGGGAGTTGTTTATACCTGAAAGCGCCTATACCTGAAGCAAGTCGGTGACAATAGTTTCCCATTCCTGCTGAAGAGAGATCTCTGGTCTTTTGCGGCCTGCCCGGCTATACCAATAGTCTGCATTCCAGGTATCACCCTCTTTGCGGTGTAGGTAAGCGTGAATCCAGGCGGCGGTTTTGTCTGGTAGATCTTGGATCAATACATGCGCTTTGTCCCAGTCGCCCTTTGCATCATGCCACAGCGCCTGCAGGTATACCGAAGCCTGTAGCGGAGGCGTGGGAGCGGACAGGCTGGCTTTGAAGGCGTCGAGGTTCATTTTTTTAATTTGACACCAAGGTTAATTGGATAGGTTTCCGTCGCTTCCAGGCAACTACAATCCCAAGCACAATAATCAACCTGAGTAAAGTGAAAATCACTTCCCCAGTCAGATCAAGACCAGCAGGATACGCTATGTTTGCCATTAGGTGTAGCAGGATAGCGCCCAGTATACTGCGGTGGGTGTGGTTGTATACCCACGTGAAGACAAAAGAAAGCATAATCAACTGGAAAGACCAGGACCAGAACTGATAGCTAAAGCCTTTGGCATGCTGAGACGTGCCTTCGATGAAGAATAGCGGCAGGTGCCAAAGTATCCAAAAGATACCTAGTAATAAACTGCCTGCAACAGCGCCGTATTTTTCCTGCAGGGGGTCCAGTACGTAACCACGCCAGCCCAGTTCTTCTGAAACTGGACCTGCGAATAGCATGATCAGCGCAAAAGTAAGTATGGCCGAAGGTGAGTCGAGGCCGCTGAACAAACTCGCAACCGGCGGCTGTGTGCCACCAAAGAAAGAGTAGATGTAATAACCTAGAAAGTAAATCGCCGGAAAGATAAGCAGAATGACCAGGTACCATACCCAACCAATTCGGCTGAAACTGAAAACCCGGTTCCAGAAGTTACGCTTCTCTGCTGCCTGACCATAACGCTGCACTAGGTAGATCGCTGCAAAGGATGGCCCAAAAGCGCCCAGGATAATAATAGGCAGCAGCAGATCGTCAGGAAGTGGCAGCGCCAGAATAGCGCCCCAGACTAACCACGAAAAGGCAAAACTCAAGGCAAAGAATCCCCAAATACTGGCGACTGCTGGTTTTGATGTAGGGAGGCGAGTCATTGTAGAAAGTTTAAGGTGAGAAAACTTTATACAATATAGGAAAATTTACATACGAGCCAAACAAAGTATAGCACTCTCAGGCCTAGATAAACAACGCTGGTAGCTGCTTCACCAAGGTATAGCCTCCCATCCAGGCCATCACCAGCACGACCAGTATTCCGAAGACCGTGAGCCACAGTGGGTGCTTATAACTGCCAATGACCTTGGTTTTGTGAGCAGCGATCAAAATAGTGCCGAGCGTAAGCGGTAGGATAAGGCCGTTGAGGGCGCCAGCCAGGATAAGCAGATGCACCGGACGGCCAATCGTGACGAAGATAGCGGTGGAGATGGCAATGAAGCCTATGATGAACCAGTTCTCGTTCCGCTCGATGCTCCGGTGGAAGGACTTGATGAAAGACACTGAAGTATAAGCCGAGCCGATCACAGAGGTAATAGCCGCTGACACCATCACAATGCCAAATAACTTATAGCCAACATTGCCAGCCGCCAACTGAAACACGGAGGCTGGCGGGTTGCTTTCGTCGAGTACGAGGCCTTCGCTCACCACTCCCAGTGCTGCCAAAAACAGGAAAATGCGAATGATGGAGGCTACCGTTATACCTGACACAGCACTGGTGTTTACCTCAGGCAGGGAAGCTTCGCCTTTCACGCCGGCATCGAGCAGACGGTGACCACCTGCAAATGTAATATAACCGCCTACTGTGCCACCTACGAGCGTGATGATCGAGATAAAATCAATCTGGTCAGGTATGAAAGTTTTGGTCACGGCCTCGGCCACTGGAGGTGCAGAGGTGATGGCCACATAGACGATCAGCAGGATCATCAACAGGCCCATAAACTGGGCAAAGCGGTCCATCACTTTTTTGGCTTCCCGCACCAGAAATATTCCGATGGCTATACCTGCCGCAATAATGGCCCCCAACTCCGGAGAAATTCCGAACAGCACGTTAAATCCCAATCCGGCCCCGCCTACGTTGCCGATGTTGAACGCAAAGCCACCGAGCACAATGAGCACCGCCACAGACAGACCCAGTCCAGGCAGCACCAGGTTGGCAATGTCCTGCGCCCGCTTCTCCGACACGGCAATCACGCGCCATACGTTGAGCTGCACCCCGATATCGAGGATAATAGAGGCCAGTATCACAAAGCCAAAACTGGCCGCAAGCGATTGCGTGAAAACGGTGGTCTGGGTGAGGAAGCCGGGTCCGACCGCAGATGTTGCCATCAGGAAAGCGGCACCGAGCAGGACGCTCCAGTTGCGTTTCTGCTTCATGGGCGCTGCACGGTTGGATAGGCAAGCGCTATACCTTCGCGCTGCAAAGTTTCTTGTATATGGCGGGCAAAAGACAGGGCATGCGGGCCGTCGCCGTGTATGCAAACCGTATCAGCCTGTATACCTATATCCACTCCCTGCTGCGACTGCACTTTACCCTCCTGTACCATGCGCAGCACCTGGTTTACGGCTTTGGTTGGGTCGGTGATCATTGCGTCGGGCTGTCGGCGGGAGGTGAGGGTGCCGTCCTGCTGGTAAGTACGATCCGCAAACACCTCGTTGGCAGCTCTCAGATTGAGTCGATTGGCAGCTTTTATCAGCTCACTTCCAGCCAGACCATAAAGCAGTGCCTCGGGCTTTACCTTGTACACGGCCTCTGCAATGGCCTCAGCCAGCTTCACATCGGTTGCAGCCATGTTGTAAAGAGCGCCGTGCGGTTTTACGTGGTGCAGGTTGCCGCCCTCCGCCTGCACGAAAGCCTGCAACGCTCCTATCTGGTAAATCACCATATCGTATACCTCTTCTGCTGAAACGGCCATATTGCGTCGCCCAAAGCCCACTAGGTCGGGCAGGCCGGGGTGGGCGCCGATGGCTACATTGTGCTGCAGACAAAGCTCCACGGTTTTGCGCATCACGCCAGGGTCGCCGGCATGGAAGCCACAGGCTATATTGGCCGAGGTTACATAGGGAAGTATTTGCTCGTCATTCCCTATACGATAGGCGCCAAAACTCTCGCCCAGGTCGCAGTTCAGGTCAACGGAGAGGGGTATGTTCATTTGCTGTGTTTTAGGTGGATGGCGTGTGCCAGCTGTGTCAGGTTCTGCTCCTGTCGGATGTAAAGCTGCTGGGCTTCTTCCAGCGATACTTCCTCAAACGCAATGGTCTGCCCCGGCGCAACCTGGGCTAATATAGGCAAATCGACGCTAACTACCTGCAGGATGCGCGGGTAACCGCCTGTAGTCTGGTGGTCGGCCATCAGCACAATTGGCTTGCCCTCAGGCGGCACCTGCACCGTGCCAAAAGTAACGGCACTCGAGATAAGCTCCGTCGCTTCGTTCAGGTATAGCGACACGCCCTGCAAGCGGTAGCCCATCCGGTTCGACTGGCTAGATACCTGAAAGCGCTCTTTCCAGATCTGCTCCTGGCTGGTGTCAGAAAAGAGCTCAAACTCGGGGCCTTTAATAGCCCGAAGGGTCGGGTTAGGCTTGTAATTGGGGTAAAACTGCGGGTCGGGTGTCCAGGTGGCGGCTAGGTAATCGTGGCCGTCTGTAGTGCCTGTTGCCTGTGAAAACAGCGCTATACCTGTAGCAGTAGGGCTGTTGCAAGGTATAAAGTCACCTGCCTGCAGTGCCCGTCCCTGATACCCGCCTATACCTGCCTGCAGGTAGGTGGCGTAGCTGCCCATTACTTGTGGTATATCAAAACCACCCGACACGGCCATATAAGCCCTGCAGCCGGATTGGGGCGCTCCAAAAGACAAAACGCTGCCGCTCTTCACAAAAAAAGGACGCCACAGACGCAACTTCTCTCCGTTAAGTTCAGCTGACAGATCAGCGCCAGTCAAAGCGATCAGTTGATCCTCTGTAAAGCGGATAGTAGGACCGAGGAGTGTTATCTCCAGCACGGCTTCGTGCTCCGGGTTGCCGGCCAGCATGTTGGCTACCCGGGAGGCGAAGGTATCCATGGCACCGCTTGTGATGATGCCTTCTTTCTGGTGTCTATACCTGCCCTTATCCTGCAGCGTGGTGAGCAAGCCTGGTTTTATGATCTCAAGCCCCATGCGATTTCTCCTTTCGCTGCCAGTACTCTTTTTCAGAAATAGCCACAAATTTTACCTGATCACCGGCCTGCAGCAGACTGGGCTGTTCCCGGTTAGGGTCAAAAAGCCGGAGTGGTGTACGGCCGATCAGTTGCCAGCCACCGGGCGTTTCGATGGGATAAACGCCCGTCTGACCGCCTGCTATACCTACCGATCCGGCAGGGATGCGTGGTCTGGGATTTTGCTTGCGGGGTGTAGCCAGCTTTTTCGCCATACCGCCCAGGTAGGGAAAGCCAGGTGCAAAGCCGATCATGTAAACCTGGTACTTGCCTCGTGTGTGGCTGGCGATGACTTCCTGCGGTGTGAGCTTGGTATGGCGAGCCACATACTCCAGGTCAGGGCCAAAGGAGCCATTATAGCACACCGGAATCTCCACTACACGGGGTTTGGTACCTTTGCCATTTTCTCGGGCCACTTTAAGCATGTGCTGCAGCTGCTCCGTCACGCGGGTGTAGGGGTTGTAGAAACCTCGCTCACTTGCCTGCCAGGGGTCATAGTACACCGTGACAGTGTTAAAAGCAGGCACCTGTTCTCTGAAACCAGTAAAAGGATGCCGGTCCAGATAGGAACTGAAGGCGCGCACCTTGGTGTGGGTGGCTTCATCGATGCTATCGCCGAACTGCACCGTAATGGCGCTGTCGCCAAGCGGGTATAGCCGGAATAGCTGCATGTCTTTCTGCTTCATGCCTACGCTGTTTAATGTGCCTTTGTATACCTGATGGAGTAAGGTATAGTTAACCAAGGTACATAAAAAAACACAAGACCGCGGGGTAGCAGCCTTGTGTTTAAAGCGGATGTTCTGAAATTGTTAGTCGTGCAAGCCGACGTCTTCCAGTGATGGCGGGTGCAACTGACCTTCTGTTTGGGCGATCACCATGGCTACTGTTGCATCGCCGGTTACGTTCACAGTAGTACGGAGCATATCCAGAATACGGTCAGGGGCCAGGATCAGGGCGATACCCTCGATCGGGATACCTGCCTGCTGCAGCACGATCACAAGCATCACCACACCGGCACCCGGCACGGCAGCTGCCCCAATGGAGGCCAGCGTCGCTGTCATCACAATGCCCAGCTGCGTCATCAAGTCGAGGTCCATGCCGTAGGCCTGCGCTATAAACACAGCAGCCACCGACTGGTAAAGACTGGTACCGTCCATGTTGATGGTAGCACCCAATGGCAGCACAAAGCTGGTGATCTCACGGTTGATGCCCAGTCGCTCCTCACAACGCTCCATGGTAACAGGCAGTGTGGCCGCGCTGGAGGAAGTGGAAAGCGCCAGCATCTGCGCCGGAAAAATACCTTTGAAGAAGTCTGTGTATTTGGTTTTGCCGATAGTGACTACCAGGGCAGGGTATACTAGCAGCATCATAATGCCAAGGCCTACAATCACCACCAGGCCATAGTAGCCCAGCACCAACAGGAGTTCAACGGCAGCGCCAGGATCATCGCCGGCAAAATCCACAACCAGTCCGGCCAGTAGGGCAAACACGCCATATGGAGCCGCCATCATGATGATGTCTACCATCTTGAGTATAACCAGATTGACGCCGTCGAAAAAGGCATTGATAGGGGCGGACTTATCTTTTGGAATCATAATAAGTGCGATGCCAAAAAGAAGTGCGAAGAAGATCACCTGCAGCATGCTGCTGTTGTTGGTCATCGCTCCGAAAATATTGTCAGGCACAATGTCGACCAGCGCCTGCAAAGGGCCCTGCTGCTCTACTGCGGCTGCATCGGATGAGCGCTGCTCGGTGGTAGCGGCAAACTGTGATTTGAACTCTTCCCGCTTTTCAGGTGAGAAAGCCTTGCCGGGCTCCACCAGGTTCACGATGACCAAGCCCAGCACTACCGCCACGATAGTGGTCATGATGTACATGCCGATGGTCTTGGTACCAATGCGTGAGAGCTTGCTCACATCACTCAAACTGGCCACCCCCGTTATCAGCGATACGAGTACCAATGGCACCGCAATCAGCTTGAGCAGGTTGATAAAGATAGTACCAAAGGGTTTGATAAAGTCGGCAGTGAATTCGATAAGGCCGAAGGAGCTGGCAGAGATTCCCCATGCTACCCCAAGGGCCATACCAATAAGAATCTGCCAGTGCAGGGCTAACTTCTTCATAAACAGGTTGGTGGCAGGCAATGTAAACGAGCCCACCCATGTTTGGTGTAAGGTTCAGATTAATGCGTGCAGGCAAAATATCAGGTATGGCGCTGCCATAGAGCCCGCTAAGTATGCCCACGTCAGGTAAAATTAAGCAAAATCCTTCAGAAACGGCCGGAATATCTCAATTCCAGAATTTAATGGGCAGCGGAGCCAGGTATAGCAGTTTTGTAAAAGAAAAAAACCGCAACTCGTGCGGTCTTTTGAGGTATGAAGATATGTGGTGGAGCTTATGCTTCCTCGTTCACAACAACCTTCTCAATTCTGTCATTGGCTCTGATCTGGTCGATCACGTCCACGCCTTCTACCACCTTGCCGAAGCAGGTATGGTTGCGGTCCAGGTGCGCCGTGTTTTTACGGCTGTGCACAATAAAGAACTGTGAGCCACCAGTGTTGCGGCCAGCATGCGCCATGCTCAACACGCCACGGTCATGGTACTGGTTCTCACCGGTCAGTTCACAATCGATTTTGTAGCCTGGGCCACCTGTGCCTGGTACGCCTTTAGCACCTTCGCGTGAGTTCGGGCAGCCACCCTGTATCACGAAGTCAGGAATAACGCGGTGAAAAGTAAGGCCATCGTAAAAGCCATCTTTGGCAAGCTTTATAAAGTTCTCTACCGTCTTAGGAGCGTCTTTTTCATAAAACTCTACTTTCATGACGCCTTTACCGGTATGGATTTCTGCAGTTCTCATAATTCTATTTGTTTGAAATAATGTAATACTAACAAGTACAAAAGTACGGAAAATATTTATTGACGGCCAGTCGACCAACCTCCCGATTTGGCTGAAGAGGCGACTGGCTTGGTATTTGCTAAAACTTGAAGCGCCTTAAAACAGTAATTGTACTATAGCGCGACCCCTGAATTAGACTAAAACCTGAGCCTACTATGAAAGCAAATTCCTACATATTAACCCTGTTTGGGCTCGCCATGTTGCTGCTTACTGCCTGTGATCAGCCCAAGGATACCCAAACCGGAAACGAAGCCGACCTACAGGAAAGCTCCAATGCCCTGCAGACGAATGGACCTGTTGAGCCACAAGCCAGCACTGCCCGCCAGATTCCAGGCGGCACCGAGGCTGCCCGTGTATCGGAGCGCAGTTTACTCGATAATGTAGCAGCCAACAGTGACCTGAATACTTTCAGCTCGCTTTTACGCACAGCCGGCGTTGCAAAAAGTCTGAGTGGCACGGGTCCCTATACCGTATTTGCCCCCACCGAGGCAGCCTTTCAGGCCTTGCCTGATAGTTTGCGCGATAATCTGAACAGTCCAGATCACCGGGAGATGCTACAGCAAGTGCTCAACAATCACATTATAGCAGGTAAGTTAACCACGAGCGACCTGCAGGACGGCGCCATCCTGAAAACAGCAGCAGGGCGGCAACTGAAAGTCACAAAGCGCAACAGCAACGTGCGCATTGACAGTGCTGTGATCGAGGATCCTGATGGAATGAGCAGCAATGGTGTGTTGCATACGATAGACAAGGTACTCGTGCCAGTAGAAGAAACTATCCTGTAAGCTTAGAACGGATTTGTAGCCCAGACAGCCATCTCAGGTATAAAGCCCCTGTCATCGAGCTCCAGTGCTCCTTTGATCGCCCGCGCAATCTCACGACCGCGTAGTTTGTTTGGCTGGCTGTCGCGTTCTTCCCGTTCTTCACGCCCAAATGCAGTGGTAACCTCGCTCGGATTTAGCAACATGACGCGCACATTGTAGGGGCGCAGTTCCATCTGCCAGCACTGTGTCATGCCGCGTAAGGCAAACTTAGAAGAGGCGTATACTGTGCCACCGTCATAACCTTTGGTAGCGGCTGTAGAGCCAATGTTGATGATGTTGCCGTAGTTCTGTTTTTTGAAGATCTCAGCCGCCCGCTTGCCCATCATGGCCGCTCCAAACACATTGACGCTATAGATCTGCTGAAAGTCTTCCAGCGACACATCCTCAAGTCTTTTGGAGTAGCCGATGCCTGCATTGTTGATCAAGGCATCCAACCTGCCATACTCGTTCATAAAGGTTTTAAAAGTCTGCTTCACATCATCAGGATTCGCCACATCAGCTGTGATCGGCATGGCACCGAGTTCCCTAGCTGCTTTGTGCGTGCGTTTCTCATCACGTCCTGTAATGGCTACGTTTGCGCCGTGTTCAATGAGTAGTCTGGCTGTGGCATAGCCGATGCCGAGTGTGCCGCCTGTGATCAGGATATTCGCGTTTTCGATTTTCATAGTGGTAGAGGTGAGTTTTGATTTTGTAATAACGTGGGAGGGGTGGTTGTAGTTAAGGTTGTGCTTGCAGCAGGCTTTTTGCCTGTGCGGCGGGGTGGGTATGATGGTGTGGCGCGACCGTTCACGCTCGTGTCTACTATGATGGGGCCTATGGCCCAGGTCAAGGTATAGGTATAGCTGCTGCTTTTGCAGGTATAGCAACCTGATTTATTTCATAGCTTCGCCTGTGCGGCGGGCACTGTTTGCCCTGGCCGGGCGGGCCTTACTTTTTGTCTTGACACAAAAAGTAAGCAAAAAAGTCAAGACGCTCCAAACTCGCTGAACGCTCAAACAGTGGAGCGCCGAAAAGCGCACATGGCACTGTTGCTTGTTTCATTGTGAGCGTGCGAGTAAGTCTTGCTATACCTGCCAGTTGTGTGGTACAGTCACTACATCGTTTACAACTGACAAATGGCAACGGCAGAGAATCCTCTCTCAAGAGGGGCAGGGGATGACAATCGTTCACAGAATCCTGTCAATCCGTGGGGGTAGGGGCCCTCTTTAATCCTGAAAATCCTGATTCTGACAAACTATACCTGTGCACAATCCGAATAGGTTGCGACCTGTCCCTACACAACCATTCTCAAACTCCTCAACTCTCAAACTCCCAAACTGGATCTACTTTCTGTTATCTTCCCCATGCATGATGCTCAGATAGCTTTCATACCTGGTCAGGGCGATTTCATTTTTACGGACGGCTTCCACTACAGCGCAGCCGGGCTCGTTGAAGTGGGTGCAGTTGTTGAAGCGGCACTGGTTCAGGCGCTCGCGCATTTCGGGGAAAAAGTGGCCGAGCTCTTGTTTGGGAATGTCGACGATGCCGAGTTCTTTGATGCCGGGTGTGTCGATGATGAATGTTTCAGGGTCGATCTCGAACATCTCGGCGAAGGTGGTGGTGTGCACGCCTTTGTCGGAGAAGCCAGAGATTTCGGAGGTTTTCAGGTCGAGGTCCGGCACGATCAGGTTGATGAGCGTGGACTTGCCCACACCGGAGTGGCCGGAGAAGAGGGAAGTTTTGCCGTGCAGCAGCTCTTTGAGCTCGTCTATACCTTCGTTGGTATGCGCCGACACGGCCATCACCTTATAGCCAATGCGCTCATACAGGTAGGCGATCTGCCGCTGGTACTCCTGCATATCCTCGTCGTAGAGGTCGGTTTTGTTGTACACGATCACGGTAGGTATACCGTAAGCCTCAGCCGTTACCAGGAAGCGGTCGATAAAGCCGAAAGAGGTGCGCGGCGACACGAGCGTGGCGATGAGTAAAGCTTGGTCAAGGTTGGCGGCGATGATGTGGGCGTGCTCGGCCTTATGCGTGGATTTGCGGATGATGTAGTTTTCGCGGTCTTCGATTTTGTGAATCACAGCGGTGTCTTCGCCGGTGGTTTCCACGTCGAACTCCACACGGTCGCCCACAGCCAGCGGGTTGCTCACTTTCATGCCTTTGAGCTTGAACTTGCCGCGCAGACGGGCCCGGTGCAACTTGCCCTCCTCGTCACGCACCAAATACCACGACCCCGTCGATTTTACTACAACTCCTTTCATTCGTTTTATGTCAACAGCTGGCGCACGTCGGCCATGATTTTGGCCGTGGCACCCGCCTGTTCGTGTACGTAAGTTTTTTCTTTGTTGGTTATACCTTGGCGCAGCCCAGACGTGGTATGCACCCGCTCAAAAGCCTGCATCAGCTCCCCGGCATTGTTAATCGGGAAAGCACAACCCAGCGCCACCAAATCCTTCGCCTCCTGAAACTTATCGAATTTCGGCCCGAAGAACAGCGGCAGTCCAAAAACAGCCGCCTCCAGCGTGTTGTGCAGCCCTTTGCCAAAAGCCCCGCCAATGTAAGCATAAGTGCCGTAGCTGTAAAGCGACGAGAGCATGCCGATATTATCAATTACCAGCACGTTATACCTGTTTGCGTCCGCTTCCGTAGCCTGCGAAAAGCGCACAGCACCCTCGCCGAGCTGTTGCATAAGCTGAGCAATACCGCTTTCGTGAATTTCGTGCGGGGCAATGATGAACTGTATATCTTGTCTGTACCTTTGAATCAGCGGCAAGAGCACCTCAATATCTGCAGGCCAGCTACTGCCGATCATAAACACCGCCTTACCCTGCGCAAAAGCCTCCACCATCCGTATAGTTTTCACGCTGGCGGCCGTCTGCAGCACACGGTCAAAGCGGGTGTCACCGGCAATGCTGGCTTTGGCTATGCCTATACCTTGCAGGAGTTTCAGGGAAGTTTCGTTTTGGGTATAAATGTGCGTAAAGCGCTGCAGCATGCTGCGGTTGAAGTCACCATAGGGCTTGAAGAAAACCTGGTCAGGCCGGAATATGGCCGAAATAGACAGTACAGGTATAGCCCGCTCCTGCATAGCCTGCAGGTAATAGTGCCAGAACTCGTACTTCACAAACACCGCCAGTTTCGGCTTTACAATGTCCAGAAAGCGATTGGCATTGCTGTGGCTGTCAAGAGGCAGGTAGAAGATGTAATCGGCACCCGCGTAGTTTTTGCGCACCTCGTAGCCCGAAGGCGAGAAGAACGTAAGCACTACCTTATACCTTGGAAACGCCTCTCTGAACGCCTCGATCACAGGTCGCCCTTGCTCAAATTCCCCTAGCGACGCGCAATGAAACCACACCGTTGGCGCGGTGTTGCCCTGCAGTTGCTGCTGCATCCGTTCAAACTGCCCTGCACGCCCTTCCTGCATCAGCTTCGCCTTCTGGTGAAAAGGCGCTGCCACCGCAATAGCTGCTTGGTAAGCTTTCAGTCCGATGTCGTAGAGTAGTTTCAAATGTTATTTATGGCAATGACCTCACAGTGTCTCAAAGACCAGTGAGTGTCTTGGTGCTGATTTTACGATGCAAATATAGGGTATTCTAAAGCGATAGTGATGAAGAGGCTTTAGTTTGTGTCAGAGGTGAGAGATGCTTGCCAATTTAATTGGATATGGTATATTTGGTATGCTTAATATTAGTATGCTAGGTTGAGCAGACATACATCAGGTGTACAAGCGTATAATTACGCCTCCATAAAAGCTGTTAGTCATTAAAAATGGAACAAAAGACATTAAAATACTTAAGGATATTCATACCTGGAATGATAATATTACTAGGATCTTATCCGATTTTTCAATTTCATTTAGGAGAGGCTTTTGATATTAAAGGGCTAAATGTAACATATGTCAGCTTTCTATCAATACTACTTGGAGGGGTATACTACCAACTCAATATTCAAAGATTAATAACTAAACCATCCCACTTTTTAATTACTAAGAATATTCTAGATAAGCTGATTCTTGCTTATGGTAAGTCGGTTGATAAAGAGCAAAGGAAGAACTTAAAGTACAAAGATGCTTATATGACAACTTTTTATAGTGTAATAGACAATGATGAATCTCTAAAACGAAAAGGTGAAAATGTTCGGTTCAATGGGATATTCTGGACATCAACTGCAGACTCTGCTGTAATTTCTGTATTCTTCTATTACATCTACAAAAACTTGACTGATATTCCTCAATACGTAGTACTTCAACAAGTATTCTTTTTTGCTGCACTGATTTCCTTAGCTCTTCACATTATTTCAGTTATTAAACATATCAATTTATCTAACAAACAATTGAACCCAATAATCAACGATAAGAAGCTTTCTGGAGTACTTAAAACCAAATTTGATGAAATTTTGTACTAACTGTTTAACTCCAGTTCTTGCAAAGGATCAAAATTCGATCGAAATTATTAAGCAAGAGTATCTGAAAGATTATTGTCCTTGGTATCTGGGATACAGTGGAGGTAAAGATTCTTCAGCTCTATTAAAATTGGTAATTATAGCGTTATCACAAATTAATAGCTACCACAAAGATATAACTGTGATTTACTGTGATACGGGAGTTGAAAACCCTATAATAACCGATTATGTTTATCAGACTTTTGAAAGTTTGAAATTAGAGTGTACTGTATTGGGGTTACCAATAAGATATAGAATTGCGGTTCCTAATTTAGAAGATAGATTCTTTGTGAAAGTGATTGGTCGAGGTTATCCAACACCTACAAATATATTCAGATGGTGTACAGATAAACTAAGAATAAATCCAGTAAAGCAGATTATTGATAAGCACCCTAAAGCAACAGTATTATTAGGTATTCGCAATGGCGAAAGTGAGCAGCGTGACAGGACAATATCTAAGCACTCAAAATCAGAGTATTATTTAACTCAATCTGGATCGTCTAAAAATCAAATATTCAGCCCAATAATACATCATTCAATTAAAGATGTTTGGGCAACCTTAATGTTCAATGATTTCCCTCAGAGTATAGATGGGCAAAAACTTGGAAAGTTATATAAAGATGCAGGTTCAGAGTGTCCAGTTTATAGAGAACTGCCTGGTAAGTCCTGTGGTAGTAGTCGCTTTGGTTGTTGGACTTGTACAGTAGTAAGAAAAGATAAATCGATTTTTAAAATGATTGAGAATGGATATGCAGAGCTAACTCACCTGCATGAATTCAGGAATTGGATATCGGAGTTTAGAGATAATCAAGAATATCGATGTAAGCGGAGAAGAAATGGACAATTAGGTTTAGGCCCATTTACAATTCAAGGAAGGAAAATTATTTTAGATAAGTTACTAGAAGCCGAATCTAAATCAGGTGTAGTGCTAATTCAAGATGAAGAAATAAAAAGAATTAAAGAGTTATGGGAAATTGATTTGAACAACCCAAACTATATTGAATAAGTTACCTGCAAATAAATATTCCCGCACCAGACCCCACCCCCCTTGGAAGGACTCTTCATCACCGCCATCGACCTAACCGGAACCTTCGTTTTCGCGATAAGCGGCATCAGGCTGGCTTCGGGTAAGAACATTGATTGGTTTGGGGCCTATATCATTGGTCTGGTTACGGCTATTGGTGGGGGCACCACCCGAGATTTGCTGCTGGGCGTAACGCCTTTCTGGATGCTCAACGGTACCTACTTCCTTACAACCGGTGTCGCGCTTCTGGCGGCTTTGCTGTTCAAAGAAAGAATTTTCCGGTTGGGGAGTACGCTGTTTCTATTCGACGCCATCGGACTGGGGCTGTTTACGGTGGTGGGCATCAGCAAAAGCCTGGAGGCGCAACTGCCATTCTGGGTGGCGATTGTCATGGGGACTATCACAGGTTCCGTCGGTGGCCTTATCCGGGATGTGCTCTTAAACGAAGTGCCGCTCCTGCTGCGCCGCAATATTTATGCGCTGGCCTGTGTGGCGGGCGGACTCGTTTACTTTTTGTGCACACAGATTAACCTACCGACGAGCGTGACGGAATTGCTTGCTGCCTCTGTCGTGATACTGGTTCGGATAGTGGCCGAGAAGTTTAACATTCATTTGCCTGTGCTGAATCCTGTGAATCAGGATGAGGAGAAAATAACCAAATAACACACTGCATGTCTACTATGATCCGCCCCATACAACCATCCGACAACGAGCCATTGGCCACTTTGATCCGGCAGGTTTTCCGTGAGTTTAAGATAGACAAGCCCGGCACCGTGTATACCGACCCGACCACCGACTCTTTGTACGAGTTATTTCAGCAACCTGGCAGCGCCTACTTTGTGGCCGAAGAGAATAGCACCATCATAGGCGGCTGCGGCGTATACCCTACCGATGGCCTGCCAGAAGGCTGTGCTGAGTTGGTAAAGTTTTACCTTGCCGCAGAGGCCAGGGGTAAGGGGATAGGGCACCAACTGATGCAGCAGAGTATAGCAGCTGCCCGGGAGCTTGGCTATTCCCAGCTATACCTGGAGTCGTTCCCGGAGCTGGCCAAAGCCGTATCAATGTATGAGAAAGCAGGCTTCAGGCCCATTCCACATGCTTTAGGCAACTCTGGACACTACGCCTGCAATATTTGGATGCTGAAAGACCTATGACTGTAGAAGAAGCCTATAATAGTTGGGCCGCACAGTACGACACCAACAAGAACCGCACCCGCGATCTGGAAGCCGTGGCTTTGCGGGCTACATTGGCTGATGTTCCCTTTGAGGCATGCCTGGAAATAGGCTGCGGTACTGGCAAAAACACGGAGTGGCTGGTGCGCAAGGCCATGCATGTTACGGCGGTGGACCTGTCTTTCGAAATGCTGGAGCGGGCCAAAAAGAAAGTGAGCTCCAACAAAGTTGCGTTTCAACAAGCCGACATCACACAGCCCTGGCAATTCGCCACGCAGGTATACGACCTTGTTACCTTCAGCCTGGTGCTGGAACATATCTCACAACTGGATTTTATTTTTGATCAAACGGCAGCGGTCCTAAAGCCTGGAGGCTACGTCTACATAGGCGAACTGCATCCTTTCAAGCAATACACCGGCACCAAGGCCCGCTTCGACACAGAAGAAGGACGGCAGGAGGTGGCATGCTATACCCACCACGTATCGGAGTTTGTGCAGACGGCCAGACAGTACGACCTCAAACTGGTCGACTTGAACGAATATTTTGATGATAACGACCGCACCGGTATACCGCGCATTCTTACTATCCTTTTGCAGAAGGTATAGAAAACCCTACTTTTATGCTCTCAGAACCAGTCATTACTACATGAAGATACTTTTAGCCATAGGAGCAGGGAGCTTTATAGGGGGTGTCACACGTTACCTTCTCACCCTTTTTATCCAAAGCCGTGCTACTATTGCTTTCCCTTTCGGCACCTTGGGCGTTAACCTGATTGGCTGCTTTTTGATGGGCTTACTCTTTGCGCTGCTTTCCAAAAGCTCGGTGGGTCCTGAGTGGCGCCTTTTCTTGGTGACTGGCGTGTTGGGTGGTTTTACTACTTTCTCTGCTTTCTCGCTGGAGTCTGTTCACATGCTGCAGGCAGCGCAGTACGGACATGCGATAGCGTACATTCTGGCAAGTGTGCTGCTGGGCTTGCTGGCTACCTTCGCAGGTATAGGCCTGGTCAAGTTGTTGTAGGCACTGCGTTTGTAGAAGGCATAGCCCTGCCTGGCTGTTTTCCGTAAACCCCATACCTGCTCAACAGGTATAAACTCACCTTGGTATGACAGAAAACAAGCAAAACGAGATAAAAGTCGTGGTATTCGACCTGAACGGCACCTTCTATAGCAAGAGCTCCAAAGAAGAGTTCTTTAAGTTCATCAGCAAAAAGAAGCCACACAAACTGGCCTATTATTTCCAGATGATCTATTATAAGGTGCTTCTCAAGCTGCACCAGATCCGGATGACGGAGTTTAAAGAGAATTTCTTCAACTACCTCGACAACATACCTCCCAAACAGGTAGAACAATACGCCCGTGAGTTCTGGCAACAAGAGTTTCCCGATGAGTTCAATGAAGAAATAAAAGCTAAACTGGACAGGTATAAGCAGGAGGGTATTCAAGTTATCTGCGCCACCGGAGCATTGGAGGTATACGTGAAGCCTTTGTTCGAGCTATACCCGGTTGATCTGTTTTTCGGAACACAAACCAGGTATAACGGAGAAACTTATATAGTGGAGGGCAAAGCCTGCAAGGACGAAGAAAAGATCAAGCGCCTGGATAAGCACTTCAAAGGGAAGCCTTATAGAATTGTAGAAGCCTACTCTGACAATAAAGAAAACATACTGGACGAGGCCGATCGGGCCTGGCTTGTGAAGGATAGTGGAAAACTTATGCGCCTTTGACCTACTCCAAAACAAAAAGCCCCGGCTACTGCCAGGGCTTTTTTATGTTTAAAGCTGATTAAAGCTTAGTGCTTTGCAAGGTAGTTAGATACGCCTTCTTTTGTAGCGCTCATGGCTTCTTTGCCTTCAGACCAGTTGGCTGGGCAAACTTCGCCTTTCTCTTCGAAATACTGCAGGGCATCTACCATACGCAGGGCCTCGTCGATAGAACGGCCAAGCGGAAGGTCGTTAACTACCTGGTGACGAACTACGCCTTCTTTGTCGATCAGGAACAGACCGCGGTAAGCAACCGGCTCACCTACGAAGATAGCTTCGCCTTCCTCGTTGTAGTCGTAGTGACCAGCCAGCACGTCGAAGTTCTGAGCGATCGTCTTAGCAGCGTCAGCTACCAGCGGATACTCAACACCTTCGATACCACCTTGGTTACGTGGTGTGTTCAACCATGCGAAGTGAGAAAAATGCGTGTCGGTAGAGCAACCAACTACGGCTACGTTTTTACGATCGAACTCTTCCATTCTGTCCTGGAATGCGATGATCTCAGTAGGGCAAACGAAAGTGAAGTCCATTGGGTAGAAATAGAATACCACGTGCTTCTTGCCGATGTACTGGTCAAGTGAAAAGTTCTCTACGAATTCGCCGTTAACTACAGCTGTAGCTTTGAAAGAAGGTGCTTTTTTACCTACTAATACTGCCATTTTGTTGTGTTTTTATTGGGTTTTGAAAAAATCTATTTAGATACTCGTGTAATACTAATCTTTTTGTCGGGCTCCACTTTGCATCCTGTCAGCTGCACCGAAAAGCCTTTAATCTCGAAGTTCTCGAGCTTTCGCTCACTAAAGAACTTGAGCAGTAACTGCTCCAACTCCTCGTCCTCAAAATCAACGATCTCCTTGGTCTTGCTGCAATAGATATGGCTATGCGTCATCGTATTGGAGTCGTAACGTTTGCTGCCCTGTTCTGACACCACCCGACGCAGCATACCTGTTTCGGTAAAGGTGTCCAGCGTTTTGTAGACCGTGCCCAGCGAGATTGTTGGGTTAGCTGGTCTTAATCGCTGAAAGATATCCTCTGCCGTCGGATGTGACCCGTGCAACTCTGTTACCGCTTCGAGCACAACAATGCGCTGGTGCGTGGCCTTCAGGCCGCACTCTATCAGGCTTTGTCGTATTTCGTCTCGGGTCAGGTGTTGCATACTGCAGATAAGAATGATTCTTAACTAGGAATAGTTCCGCAAAGGTATAGCTTCTCTTTAAGAATTAAAAGTGAAGCACTAAAAGTTGTTCGTGAATGGGGGAACTTTGAGTGGGAAAGATGTTTAGGTGTTAGAGAGTTAAGGAATTGGAAAGTCTAAACCGTAGTGAGATAACTCGGCAACATTGTGAGCTAAGAAATACTACCGTTTGCCTGTAGGGACAAATGGGACCTGTCAGAAGTATACACTTGCCATAGCTGACTATGCCCTCGCTCGCGTCCCGCGAGTGTGAGTTATCAGGCGGACTCTGGCCGCTTTCATTTGTGTCTCAGGCACAGGTGGGATGCTGCCGAATTACGCACACTCGCGGGATGAGAACGAGCGTGTTAATAATATATGTCATTTCGAATGCAATGAGAAATCTGAAATAGTGTAACACCCTATCCAGATTTCTCATTGCATTCGAAATGACAAGAAGAGTTTAACTCCTAAACTCTCAAACTCCTCAACTCAAATTAGCGTCCCTTAAACTCCGGCTTGCGCTTCTCTACAAAGGCGTTCATGCCTTCGGTTTGGTCTTCAGAGGCGAAGCAGAGGTAGAAGTTCTTGCGCTCGAAGTGCAGGCCTTCATCGAGGTTGGTTTCAAAAGAGCGATTCACGGATTCTTTGGCTAGCTTGGCGGCAACAGGTGACATCTGCGCTACTTCACCAGCCAGTTTAAAAGCTTCTTCCAGGTATAGCTCCACTGGCACCACGCGGTTGATCAGGCCATGCTTCTCAGCTTCGTCGGCACTCATGAACTTGCCGGTCAGTACCATTTCCATGGCTTTGGCTTTGCCGATGGCTTTGGTCAGGCGCTGCGTACCGCCAGCACCTGGCATCACACCAATCTTAATCTCTGGCTGGCCAAACTGTGCCGTTTCTGAAGCTACGATCATGTCACAGGTCATAGCTAGTTCACAACCGCCACCCAGCGCAAAACCGGATACGGCTGCAATGATGGGTTTCTTAGTTTTGCGAATTTGATCCCAGGTAGAGAACTGGTCGATGTTTAGCATGTCGATAGCCGTTTTACCAGTCATTTGCTTAATGTCGGCACCAGCAGCGAAGGCACGCTCGTTGCCCGTGATGATGATCGCACGCACGTCGTCGTTATCGTCCAGCTCTTTCAGAGCGTCGCGCATTTCGCCCATTAGTTGCAGGTTCAAAGCATTAAGTTCTTTGGGGCGGTTCAGCTGGATAAGGGCCACGTGCGGACGGGCCTGTGGGGTAACAAGTATAAATTCCATAGTTTAGTCGATGTTAGTTTCGGACTAAGTTACGGCTTTTGAAGAAATCAGAAAAAGGAGAATTGAAAGACTAAGAAACTAGAATAACTTGAGCATTTGCGGAGATAGTGTTAAGTGTGAGGTTCCCCTCCCGGGTAGGGGCCACTACTGTTAGAAACCTGTGGAAGAATTGTTATCTGGCCATTGAGGCTGAATACAGGAAGCGAAACTGTCCCCTTGAGGGGACCATAGGGGTGTAAAAGGCTGCTGTTTTGCTATTTGGTTTCTGCTCTGAATGGTCTTCGGCCTACAGAACTCCCCCTTTAGTCCCCTCAAGGGGACAGTTTTAATTGGTAGAAACTAGCTTAGATGCCTTGTAGAGCCCGTTTTAAAGGTTTCGAACAGTAGTGGGTAGGGGCCCTCTTAAAGGTTAAGAAGGGGCAGGGGGGTAGGCAAGGATTTATTATGAATGCTTATTGAAATTACCTACAGACTACCTGAAAGGTCGTTCTGGTCCGCTGTTCCAGCAGCACCTCTTTGCCTTTGGTGATTTCCTGTATACTAGCGTTGTCGTAGTTCTTGATCGTGAACAGCTGGAGCCCTGTATTGTAATGGATCGTGAACTGATCTTTTAATGTGTCCAGTAGCTTCTGCAGTCGCTCATCATTGTAATCAGTACAGATCGAAAACGAAATAGCCGAGTTCTGCATCAGGTTGATCTTGAGCCGCAGCTCCGACAAAGCATTGAAAATGGTACCCAGGTTCTTTTCGCTGATGAAGGTGAAGTCCTTGGCACTGAAGGATACCAGGCACTGTTTGTCTTTCACAATAAATGCCGGCGCCAGTTTCTCGAAGCGGCAGTCACAGATCTTGGTGCCTTTGGCCGTCGGGTCCAGGAAGGATTTTACATACAGTGGGATTGACTTATTGGCCAGCGGCTTGATCGTCTTCGGGTGAATCACGGATGCACCGTAGTAAGCCATTTCGACTGTCTCCTGGTAGTCCAACTCGCGGTAGCGCACGGTATTGGCAAAGCGCTTTGGGTCAGCGTTGAGCAGACCGGCTACGTCTTTCCAGATATAAAGTCCTGCTGCATCGAGGCAGTAAGCAAAGATGGCACCGCTGAAATCAGAGCCCTCGCGGCCAAGGGTCGTGGTGAGGCCATTGTTGGTGCCACCCAAGAAGCCCTGCGTCACGATAATTTGTTGCGCCAGTATACCTGGCAAATCGCGTTTGATCACGCGCTCCGTCCAGGCCCAGTCTACGCGGGCTTCCCGCCAAGTATTATCTGTTTGGATATATTTCCGGCTGTCTATCCAGGTGCTGGCTATACCTTGTTCCTGCAAAAAATAATGCACTATAACAGAAGATATTAACTCACCAAAACTCACCACCTGGTCATAGCCTTTGTCGTAATTGGAGGCTGGCTGGCCTTTAGAAGACTGCAGCACCTGCTGCAATTGAGCGAACAGATGTTCGAGTCGTTCGTATACAGGGTGTTCCCGGTTCGGAAAAAGCTCATTAACAATAGATAGATGGTATTGGCGGCTCTGCAGAAGGGCTTCGCTGAAACTTTGCCCCGCAGTGGCCAGTTCGTATACCTGTTCCAGGGCATTGGTCGTTTTGCCCATAGCGGACACAACCAGAAGCAGTTCTTTTTCGCCGCCCTGCGCGGATACAATGTGAGCCAGATTTTGCAGTGCAACGGCATCTTTTACAGAAGCGCCACCAAACTTAAATACTTTCATCAATTGAGACTATTACTGCGTAAATGTAAGTATCCTTCGGTTATGTTTCAAAATATCATATTTTTGTAGCTATATATTTAAATTTCACCATAATGAATGACAAACTAGCGCTTCCTGTCGGTACCACACTTGACAGGTTTATCATGAGAAAGCAGGAGGACTTCCCTTTTGCGACCGGAGAACTTTCGCAGTTGCTGCGCGACATAGCCCTGGCAGCCAAGATTGTAAACCGTGAAATTAACCGTGCCGGCCTGATCGATGTGACAGGTGCCTACGGTCAGCAGAACGTGCAGGGAGAAGAACAGCAGAAACTCGACGTGATCGCCAACATCCGCTTCATACGCGCCCTTCGTAACGGAGGCGAGGTGTGTGCCATCATTTCAGAGGAAGAGGACGAAATCATTCATACAGGCAACCTCAAAGGCAAGTACATCGTGGCCATCGACCCGTTGGACGGCTCTTCTAACATCGACGTGAACGTATCTATCGGTACCATCTTCTCTATTTACCGCCGTGTGTCTGAGGTAGGCACAGAGGGTACAATGGAAGACTGCATGCAGAACGGCACCCACCAGATCGCAGCTGGCTATGTTGTATATGGCTCCTCTACGATGCTGGTGTACACGACAGGCCATGGCGTGAACGGCTTTACTTATGAGCCATCGCTGGGTGAATTTTTCCTGTCTCACCCAAACATGTGCACTCCAAAAACAGGTACGATCTACTCTTGCAACGAGGGTGGTTACAACAGCTTCCCGGAGGGCATTAAAAACTACCTGAGCTATTGCAAAGAGAACGGTTACTCGGGCCGCTACATCGGTTCGCTGGTGTCTGATTTCCACCGTAACCTGATCAAGGGCGGGGTATACATTTATCCGTCTACAGCCAAAGCGCCTAACGGCAAATTGCGTCTGCTGTACGAGTGCAACGCCTTGGCTTTCATTGCAGAGCAGGCAGGTGGCAAGGCGTCTGACGGCAAGAGCCGCATCATGGAAGTAGAGCCAACCGAATTGCACCAGCGCTCTCCGCTGATCATCGGATCTGCCGAAATGGTAGATAAGGTGGAGGCGTTCATGAAAGCGGAAGTGAATAAAAAAGAGGAGGTTACAGCTAATTAATTCTGGCTATACCGGAAGCGGATCTGAGCTTTAAGCAGTTCGCGCTCCACAATCAAACGGGCTATGTTTTCGGCTACTTCTTCTTCGGAGGCCGCGAGCATAGCCTGTTTTACTTTACGCTCCTCCACATCGATGCGGTAAAGTATATGCAGGAGCTGGTTCAGGTTATGCCGGAGCAGGTATAGCACCATGCGGGACACCTCCTGTATTAAGTCGTTTTCCTGGGAAGGCAGCCGGTGCTCTGATTCAAACACCCGTTGCAGCTGTCGTGCGGCACTTGCAAGTAGGGCAGGAGAGTAAGTCATAGCTGTAAGCGTAAGGTATAGCGATAAAAAAAAGCCCTCCGGACAGGAGGGCTTTTCTATGGGTTGGATTTTACTTTTTGGTTTTTTTTGCCTTTGATTCAGCCTTTTCTTCTGTTTCGGCTTCTTCGCCGCTTTCCTCTGAAGCAGCTTCCTCGCCTGCTGTAAAACCAATGTGCTGGTTCGCAATGCTATACCAGGCTGCGAGTTTCTTCATGTCAGAAACATACACGCGGTCTTCGTCATAGTCAGGCAGCACGTCCGACATAAAGCTCTTCAGCTCCTCATCAGATGGCTTGTCGCCGAAAGGCAGCTCCCCGTTATATTTCTGGTGGATGCGGTCCATCACATCAGCCAAGGGCACGGTTGCTTCCTCGTCGTTGGTGTAGATCGAGATCTCGTCCAGCAGCGACATGCGGTGACGCGCCTGGGCTACCATGCGGGTAGGCTTGTCAGAAAGGCTCTCTACGATTACGCCATTGCGTGTTGGCTTTACGATGCGGTAAAGTCCGCTCATGCCGGCAATGGCTGCAACTTGTCTTAAATCAATAGGCATAATCAGGTATAAAACTGTTGGTTATAGTTTAAACATTATGGGCACACTGGCCACCATGCCGAAGCCGGGGCCGGGTGCTTTGAATTTCAGCATCTTGGCAATTCGCAAGGCCTCCTCTCCGGTGCCTGCGCCTGCATTTTTCAGCACTCTGAAGCCTGAGGTGGAGCCGTCTTCATTCAGCGTAAAGCTGACGATGCACTCGCCCTGCACCCGGTTGCGGCGGGCCAGAGCCGGGTACTGTATCTGCTTGTCGATGAACTTATACATGGCCTCCTGGCCACCTTTGTAGTACTCCGCCACAGGTATAGACTTGGACGGCATCCATACTTCCTTTTCCGTTGCCGTGTCGGCTGATTGAGCAGAAGCGGCAAAGGTCATAAAGGCAAATAAAAGAAACAAAATTGAGATTCTACTTTTCATAAGGGTAAAGAATTTAAGTTTGAGTTGGTGCACACCTGGCAAGTCTTCCCCCAAACCGCATACCCTGTGGCAATTAGTATTGCACCTGTGCGTTTACCTCTTCTATAAATTGAAGGATCTCTTCGCGACCTGTTCTTTTTTCTGCAGAGGTTTTGAACATGCGGGGAAGTTCATCCCAGGTTTCCTGCATCTTACGGGCATACGCGGCTATGGTTGAGTCGGTCTTGGTGGCTGACTGCTTGTCGGTTTTGGTGAACACGATCACAAAAGGAACGCCGAGCTCGCCCAGATGTTGCATAAAGTCGAGGTCAACCTTCATGGGCTCGTGCCGTGAGTCGATGAGCACAAACACGCAGGTAAGGTTTTCCCGCTTCTGCATGTAATAGTTGATCATCTTGCGCCACTGTTCCCGCGACTCCTTGCTCACTTTGGCATAGCCGTAGCCTGGCAAATCGACTAGGTACCACTGGTCGTTGATCAGGAAGTGATTGATGAGCTGTGTTTTGCCCGGAGACTGGGAGGTCTTGGCCAGCCCTTTCTGCTCGGTAAGCATGTTGATAAGCGAGGACTTGCCCACATTGGAGCGGCCGATAAAGGCATACTCCGGTTTGTTAGGTTCCGGGCATAAGTCAACCCGGGTATTACTTATTAAAAATTTTGCTTCTTTGATAACCATGCAGTTGCTAGCTTAAGTCACCAAGCCTGTAGTTGACTTGCTGATGTGGCAATTATAATTTACGATGTGCGAAGTGCCCGGGATATGAGCACATAGCTTATTTGTCAAAATTACTATTATTTTGGCAAACTTAATTTCAGCCAGGCTGTAGAGTGGGCTTCACAGGCGGGGGAGGGCATCTAAGTTAGATGAAATCCAAAATCGTTTTAATAAATAATCAAGAAAGCTATATAGTTTATATGTATATTTTAATATATTTGCTCTCTGTTCTTGAATTGGGTTACTGTGTCAGTATATAAAAATAGATATTAGTGTATCTATTGTAGCGATAGTAGCGTAAGGGGGAAGTTGTTGGGATGTGGGAAGGAAAGAAAATAACACAATAGAATAAAGGGAGTGAACCGCCAGCATACCAGATCAATTGGGCGGAGAAACCTTTACTACGTTCTTCAAGAAAAGATTAACACATATTTCCATACAATCAATAAGTATAACAAACCCTTTACAGCATGAATAATTTAGCCAAATTATTTTCACGGCTTTCATTAGCGCTGGCGGTTACCTGTGTGAGTGCTTACACAGTAGACGCACAGAGCAACAGAAAGCTGGTACGGACTGGAAACAAATTTTTTGACCGTGAAAACTACCGCGCTGCCCTGCCATATTATGAGCAAGTGCTGGCCAATGACCCAAACAACGCTGAAGCCCTCTACTTTGCGGGTATCAGCTACATGACTTTCGATAAGGAGAAAGCAGCAGAATACATCAACAAAGCACAGTCTGTAAAGCCTAACGTTGACCGTGATATTGAGTACTGGCTGGGCCGTATCAACCACATCAACTACCGTTTCGACGATGCCATCAAGCATTACCAGGCGTATATCCCGAATATCCGTAAGCGTGATGACTGGCGTCGTGAGGAAGTGGCCATGCTGATTCAGCAGAGCCGCAACGCACAGAAAGAGGTTGCTAACCCGAAAGACATCTTTGTAAAGAACCTGGGTGGTGTGGTAAACTCTGAGTTCTCTGAGCACAGCCCGGTAATCTCTTCTGATGACAACTATCTGTTGTTCACGTCGCGTAGTGCCGGTAACAACCAGAGTGGCTCTAAAGCTTCTGATGGTGAGTACTTTGAAGATATCTACGAGACACGCCGTATCCAGGGTGACGAGTGGGAGCAGCCACGCTCTATCGCTGGTAACCTGAAGAGCTCTGGCCACGATGCTTCTATCCAGCTGTTCGACAACGATACCAAAATGCTGCTGTACCGTTCTGTAAACAACGGTGACATCATGTACTCAGAGCGTCAGGCGGATGGTTCATGGGGCGATGCCAAGAGCATTGGTTCTAACATCAACACAGCTGACTTTGAGTCTGATGCTTTCATTACGCCAGACAACCAGCGCCTGTACTTCTCAACCAGCCACTACTCTGAAGACGGTGACCTGGATATCTACGTATCGCAGCGTCAGCGCAACGGTGAGTGGGGCAAGCCACGCAACGTAGGTGCCGCTATCAACACCAAATTTGATGACGACAGCCCGTACATGGCTGCTGACGGATCGCTTTACTTTGCATCACGCGGTCACAACACCATGGGTGGATATGACATCTTCGTGGCCAAATATGACTCAGTGGCCAAGCGTTTCGCTCGTCCCGAGAACCTGGGTTACCCGGTAAACACACCAGACGATGATACCTACTACCGCCTGAGCCCAGACGGAAGCTACGCATACCTGTCTTCTTACCGCATTGGTGGTTACGGTGAAAAGGATATCTACACCATCAACTACATCCGTGCTGCCCGTGTGACGGGTCGTGTATATGCTTCTAACGACAGCCTGGCTATACCTGGCCTGGAGCTTGTTTTCAACGGTCAGCAGGCTGACAAGCGTCCGATCTCTTACCGTGATGTGACCAAGCAGGAAGACGGTCTGTATGACCTGCGCATCCTTTCTGGCCGTACTTACCAGGTAGAGATTTCCAAAGACGGCGAGGTGCTGAAAACAGAAGCATTCGAAATGCCGATGTCATTGAACGATACTACAACGTTTGAGCAGAACTTCTACATCGACTTCGGTGATGACACTACCCGTGTAACTTCAGCACCTACGTTGGCAGACAGAGGCACAACTACAGACAAGGCCGCTACCATGGAGTTCAAGAACATCTACTACGACACCGACAAGTACGAACTGCGTGCTGAGTCTATTCGTGAGCTGGATGCCGTGGCAGCCTTCATGAAAGCCAACCCTAATGTGAACGTAAGCATCGAAGGTCATACTGACTCACGTGCAAGTGAACAATATAACATGACACTCGGTGAAAACCGTGCCAACGCTGCCTTCGATTACCTGGTGCAGCAGGGCATCTCTCCGCGCAGACTGGTAACTGTAAGCTACGGTGAGCGCCGTCCTACAGCGCCAAACAACTCTTCTGCTAACATGCAGCTGAACAGAAGAACTGAGTTCAGAATCATCCAGCGCCAGGATACACAGCAGGAAGTGCCTGTAAACTAACCTGAGCAATCATGCTGAATAAATAAAAAAACAGGCTGGGCACACGCTCAGCCTGTTTTTTTATAATAATGGAACATATACTGTGCATAATAGTTACAGGTACAGTATTTTTGTTCTTTTATTACATAAGCATAACCCATGGCGGTAGTACCCTACAAAGACCAGAATAACGACAAGAAATCGCAGGTTGCGCAGATGTTTGACAACATTGCGGGCAAATACGATTTTCTGAACCACTTCCTGAGTGCTGGCATCGACATCGTTTGGCGCAAAAAGGCCGTGAGCCTGCTCAAAGCCGAGAAGCCAAAGCAAATGCTGGATATTGCAACTGGCACAGCCGATTTTGCGATTGAAGCACTGAGCCTCAACCCTGATAAAATTACGGGTGTTGACATTTCGGAAGGGATGCTGGCCGTGGGGCGTGAAAAGCTGAAGCGCAAAGGACTGACAAATAAGATCGAGCTACGGTACGGTGATTCCGAGAACCTGCCGTTTGAGGACAATAGTTTCGATGCGATCACGGTAGCGTTTGGGGTGCGTAACTTCGAAAACCTGAAGCAGGGCCTGTCGGAGATGCGACGTGTGCTCAAGCCGGGCGGTACAGCCGTGGTGCTGGAGTTTTCCAAGCCGCAGAGCTTCCCGATGAAACAGCTGTATCAATTTTATTTTAAGAATATACTACCGATGGTAGGTAAATTCGTTTCTAAGGACCGTGCCGCCTATACCTACCTGCCCGAGTCAGTGCAGGCTTTCCCGGACGGCAGGGAATTCCTGAGTATCTTTGAAGAAGTTGGCTTTAAACAAACAAAATGGCATTCACTCACATTTGGCATCAGCTCTATCTACACCGGCAAAAAATAAGTTTTGCGGTACTTCTTTTTGTTTTGATGGCAGGTACCACGCAGGTACAGGCTCAGAACCAGAAAGTAATGGGCGAAAACAAACCAGGCTATGACGAAAAGCGCATACACTACGGATTTTACCTGGGTATGTCTTATTCGAAGTACTACATTGAGCATTCACAGGCTTATGTGGATCAAATTACTAACGGCACGAAAGTAAACACGATGAACAGCCTGGGATTTTATCCTGGTCTGGTGTTGAACGTGCGCCTGTTTGAATACCTGGATGCCCGTTTCGTACCTGGTGTGGGCTTCTATGGCCGCAGCATTGACTTTGAAAGAAACGTGGAAGGTGAAGAAGGCGGCAACTTCGATAACACTACATTTGCCTCACCAGTGATCGAGCTGCCCCTGTTGCTCAAATACAGAGCGAAACGTCGCGGCAACTTCAGGATGTACATGGTGGGTGGTGTAAAAGCCAGCCGTATGCTGGGGAATACAACCCATACGCAGAATGGCAACCTGCTGCAGGTTAACCGCAACGACTTATCTGTAGAGTATGGCGTGGGGCTGGATATCTTTTATCCATTCTTTAAGTTTGCACCTGAGCTGCGTTACTCTCACGGACTAATGGACCAGAAAAGTACTGCTGGTGGAGAGTACAGTCCGCTGATCGACAGAATGACTACCCGAAACGTTTCCTTAATCTTCCACTTCGAATAACATGGCACGCATTGCACTTGTAACAGGAGCTACATCAGGTATAGGCCGTGCTACGGCGTTTGCTCTGGCCAAAGCAGGCTATCACATCATTGCAACTGGTCGTAGGGCAGAGCGCCTGCAAGAGCTAAAAGAGCAGATCACGGAGGTGCCGGTGCATACGCTAGCTTTTGATGTGCGCGACCGTGAGGCCGTGCAAGAGGCTATCAGTAGCCTGCCTGCCGACTGGAAAGGTATAGACGTGCTGGTAAACAATGCCGGTAATGCCCACGGTCTGGCGCCGGTACAGAGCGGCAACATAGCCGACTGGGACGCCATGCTCGATATCAATGTGAAGGGGCTGCTCTATGTAACTCACGCTGTACTCCCCCTGATGCTCAACCGCAAAAAGGGCCATATTATCAACATTGGGTCTATTGCTGGCAAAGAGGTGTATGCCAATGGCAACGTGTACTGTGCTTCTAAATTTGCGGTAGACGCCATCTCCAAAGGAATGCGCATTGACCTGATACAGGAAGGTATTAAAGTATCGGAAGTGAACCCAGGCCTGGTAGAGACGGAGTTCTCTGAGGTGCGCTTTAAAGGCGACAGAGAACGTGCTGCCGGTGTTTACCAGGGCTATGAGCCACTTCGTGCAGATGATATTGCTGACCTGATCACCTTTATGGTGACGCGTCCTGCCCATGTGAACATCGCTGAAGTGCTTATCTTACCGGCTGCACAGGCATCTGCCACGGTGCTGAACAAGCAGCTGTAGCCCTCTTCTTCGACAACCCACCCTTGCGGGCAATCGTACCTACAAGGGAAACGTCCGTAAGAGTTGCGGACCTGAGTTGAAGAAAAACAGAAGAGATATGGCTAATAACAAAGATAACCAGAACAGACAGAAACCTGACAGTAACGCGAACTCGCAGCCAATGCCAGACGAGTTTTCAAATGAGGCAAACCACAAAGGAGCAGTAGACCTGGGCACGGATGGCACAAAGGCCACGGCCAGCCAGCAACAGGGCCAGGGAGCCTGGGGAGCCAAAGACAAAGATAACCGTACAGGTAGCCGAAGCGGCAGCGGTGGCGGAAGCCAGGGATCCCAAAACAAAACAGGTAAGGAAGATTAATCTATAAAACACAAAAAAGGAGCCGGCTATACCTAGCCGGCTCCTTTTTTGTGCCCAGTTGTCCGCTAGTCAAGGTAATAGCGCAACAGCCATCCCTCTGCGTCAAACTGGTTAGCGGCAGGACTCTGCTCTGTTTTTTGGCGGGTACCTTTGCTCAGGTCATAAGTGTTGCGGTATTCCGTGTCCTCTATCCTAATGCGACGGGCCATGGGCTTGCTTCCTTTTACGGTATAGCTATCTTCCCCGGCGCCGCCCCATATCCTGATTTTTATCTTAGGCCGCACTTCCCCCTTCACTACAAACTCGTCATTGCCGTTGAGGCCGTACAGGTGTATCTCTTTTGTGTCCTTGGCCTGAAATATACGGTCAAAGAGCTGTCTTCGCTCTTCGCCATCTTTCTTGGTCTTGTATACCTGAACCCGCACTTCGTTTGCAGACAGCACCTCTATTTCAAAGCGCTCGTGCTTGTCAGACCCAACCACAACGGCTTCCCTCATTAAACTCTTGTAATATTTTTGAACTGATTTGCCCAGCTTGTCCCGGCGAGACTTTAGTTGGTTCATAATGGGAGACGCTGTGAGTTGATAAATGGTGTCGGGCATTTGCCGGAAAGACTGCTCGATCACTTCATCTGTTAGCGCACTACTGACGCTGTCTGCTACTTCTGTCCAGTCCTGGTATGTGAGGCCGGCGAGTATGGTTTCATCCAGGTTGCGCCCGCTTCTGTTCAGGTCATCCAGGTTTGTCAGGTTATCGCTGTAAGTCTGAAAGTGCTTCTTAAGACCAGTGCGCATAAAGAGCCAGGGGATGATCGCATCATTGAGCTTAAAAACACATTGTCACGGTCACGGGGCACGGCCTGGTATACCTTTACACCGTTCTGCTTATACTGCGCCCAGCGCCAGTTGTCTTCATGTCGGCTCCAGTCACCGATCAGCATGTCGAAGAGGCGGGCCCGCAGGTAGTATCGGGCGTCTATATCACTATTGTTCTCAAAAAAGCGGTCCTTGAGCATGGCCCTGGTGCTTTTAATATTCTCAGAGCTTCCCATACCTGGCTCATCAGACAGGTCATCATCAGGTCTGATCTCAAACAGGGCAACCATGCCGCCGAAGTTTTCCAGGTACTCACCTAGTCTGGGATCGTGCGGTATGTAGACCAGTTCTGGCTTCGTGTGGTGTATGCCGATGGCCTCGGCCATGGGTGGCAGCACGATAGCGGCATAAGGGTGCGTAGCCGAAGTGGCATCCCGTATGATGTTAGCCGCATAGCTTTGCTGCCACCTTTCGGGCAGGGCAGTGGCGGGATCTTTGTCAACAGAGCGGAGCACGTACTCTTTACCCTCCGGGTTCTCGAGGCGAAGGTTCATTGTCTGTCGGCTACCACCTTGCTGTGTTGGTGTCAGGCCCCCTTTTTCAGTGCCCAGGTCAAGCACACGGAAAGAGACAGGAACAGTCCAGGCGGGGCGGTAGTGCTTGCCATAGAAGAACGTGTGCAGGCGGCTGCGACCATAGTGTTCGCCCACAGCTACTGTCACGGTGCTATCACTGTAGTCAGGTATACCTGCTGTTGATTGAGACGGGGGTGGAACCTGCTGCAGGCTATGCGTATACTTGTTGCCGATGCAGCCGCTAACAAGCATCGCAGATAATAGACTGATCAGGAATGGTAACCGGTGGTAGGAGGGGCGCATGGGTGTTGGTAAGTTCGTGGGCTGGTGGTGCTGGTTTACTTATTTGTTCCCTTCCCTGTCAAAAGCATGTACTCTCACATCGCGGGTGGTTTTGTCTACCGTCTCAGGTCCAAATTCTATCTCGTTGCCACGTTTGGTGTCATACACAATTGTTTTCCGGCGCCAGCTGTTCACCCGCGATTTGTCCTTTATTTCATCTTCACCGCGGCCACCCACAATCACTACACGGATGCCCTTATTCACTTCGCCACTCACCTCAAACTCATCATCCTCAGCCAGACCGTACAGCGAGATCTGCTTTGTTTCGCTGCGCTTGAATACTCGGTGGTATACCTGCTTGTCGTCTGACAAGCGTGTCACTTTTACAGATGTTTCTTCGTCGTTCAGGCGCTCTACTTCAAAGCGTTCCTCCTTGTCAGTGCCTACCACAAGCGGATCTTTGGCCAGGTGCATGTAAAACTCCCGCGCTGCCTGGGGTAACAGGTCGCGACGACTCTTCAGGGTGCGAATGGTTTGCTCCCCGATCTGTGCGTATACCTTGGGCGGGAACTGCCTGACAGCCCTTTCGATTACCTCATCCGTTAATGCGGCCTGCAGCTCAGCAGCCAGGTCCTGGTAGTCCTGTAGGGTAAGTTCATTTAGACCGCGGCTGTCGATGAAAGTAGCATTCATCATCAAAGCATACACATCCTTATACTTTGGATCGAAGGACTCGAACTTACGTATGGCCCACTTACGGCTAAACAGCCAGGTAATGACACCGTCATCAAACTTAAAGAAGGCATTGTCACGGTCTTTCGGAATAGCCCGGTAGTGCTTGTTATTGCCGTCGTCATATACTGCCCATTCCCACTGGCCTGCGTGGCGGTCCCAGTCATTGATGAACAAGTCGAAAAGACGGGCACGGGCAAATTCGCGCTGATCGATAAAGTGATCATCGTCTCCGAACCGCTTTCTCAGCATCTTTTTGGAGCCGGCAATATCAGTCGCATCGCCAAGCATAGGCGTAATGGTGCGTTCGCTGTCATATTTTTCCTCGATCATAAACACGCCATCCTGAAACCGGTCACTGTACTGGCCGAAAGTAGTGTCGTTGGGGAGCACATAAACCAATTCGGGCTTGGAGTGTGCTATACCCGCAGCCTCTGCCATGGTAGGCAGCACAATAGCGGCATAGGGGTTTATGGCTGAGGTCTGGTCGCGGAGCACATCAGCAACAAAGGTATTGCGCCAGAACTTGGGCAGTATACCGGCCGGGTCTTTGTCCAGGGAACGCAGGGCGTAGGTAAAGCCATTGTCATCTATCAAGGTAAGGCTGGTGGTCTGCATGCCTCCCCCGAGCTTTTCGATGGAGAGCCCGCCCTTGGCTGTTTTCATATCAAACACCTTGACAGTAACGGGAGTGGCCCATACGTCGCGGTAATGCTTGCCCCAGAAGAAATTGTGAAATCCAGTGCGCTTGTAGTGCTGGCCAGCCATCACGGTTACACTGTCTACATCAGTAGGGGAAGCAGCCTTCAGCTGCTGATAGCGGTCCTGGTCAACAACGGGTGTTTTAGCGAAGAAATTCTTGCGGGCACAACCCGAAGAAAATAGAACAATGCACGTGAGTGATAAAACGTGCAGGTAGTAGCTTTTCATGCAGAGTATGTTATCAAATTTGTCTGCCTATCTAACGTAAATCAGCGTTAATGTTTACAGGCAGACGAATGATATATGGTACAAACCAGATTTTAGTACAAAAGCATGCTATCAGGATGGCATGCTTTTGTGGACTATCGGTCTTTTGTCTCTTTCTCTGAAAGCTCTGTTCCCCGATTTAATCTTGTGTTTTTTACTGCGTTGAAATCATCGGGCGTTTGGTTAATCTCTACATTAGGTACTAGCGTACTGAGACTAGCTTCTGTCAGGGAAGCAAATGTGTGTAGCTGAAGTGATGTTGAAGACATTGGTCCGCTTGTCATAGTTTACAGATGCATGCAGCCCCTGCCCAAAGCCTTCAATAAAAATGGATTTTTTATGACCTTCAGACAATGTCGTATGAGCATTTACTAAGAAAGTGCAGCTAGCCAGGGATAGTAAAAGGAGTAATTTCCTCATCAAGTTTGATTTAGATGGTATAAGGTACGGCATGCCAAAGCAGGTATGGCTATTCTGTGTCTGGAAGAGCTCGGTTGCTTTCGGATAGTCAATGTGCCTTAAACTTAATGCTTTACGAACCTCTAAAACAAAAAGCCCCGACCAGATATACCGGTCGGGGCTTTAATTAATGAGGATAGGCTATACCTACGCTACTTCTTCTTTCTTGCTCATGCGGTTACGCTCGTTCTCGTCGAGGTAGATCTTACGCATACGCAGGCTCTTTGGCGTCACTTCCAGGTACTCATCCTTCTGGATGTATTCCATGGCTTCTTCCAGCGAGAAGTTCTTAGCAGGAGCGATCTTGGTGTTGTCGTCAGAACCAGAAGCACGCATGTTCGTCAGCTTCTTGCCCTTCTGGATGTTCACCGTGATATCGTTCTGGCGGTTGTGCTCACCGATTACCTGACCCATGTATACATCTACACCCGGATCAACGAAGAATACACCTCTGTCCTGCAGTTTGTCGATAGAGTAAGCAGTACCAGGACCTGTTTCCATTGAGATGATAGAACCGTTGTTACGGCCAGGTATAGCACCTTTGTACGGCTCGTAGGCCAGGAAGCGGTGGTTCATGATCGCCTCACCAGCAGTGGCCGTCAGCACGTTGTTACGCAGGCCGATCAGACCGCGGGCTGGGATGTTGAACTCCAGGTGCTGTAGGTCGCCTTTTGGCTCCATGATCGTCAGTTCACCTTTACGCATCGATACCAGCTCGATTACCTTACCAGCAGTTTCTTCCGGCACGTCTACTACCAGGTGCTCGATTGGCTCGTGGCGCTGACCATCGATTTCTTTATAAATTACCTGTGGCTGACCAACCTGCAGTTCGTAACCTTCACGACGCATCGTTTCGATCAGTACTGACAAGTGAAGGATACCACGACCAAATACCAGGAAGGTGTCTTCACGGTCGGTTTCCTGTACGCGCAGGGCCAGGTTTTTCTCAGTTTCTTTGAACAGGCGGTCACGCAGGTGGCGCGATGTCACGAACTTGCCCTCTTTACCGAAGAAAGGAGAGTTATTGATCGTGAAGAGCATGTTCATGGTAGGCTCGTCAATAGAGATACGCTCCATTGCCTCAGGGTTCTCTGCATCAGCGATAGTATCACCAATGTCGAAGCCCTCTATACCTGTCACAGCGCAAATCTCGCCGGCAGATACTTCCTGTACCGTTTTCTTGCCAAGGCCTTCAAAAACCTGAAGTTCTTTGATACGACCTTTCTTAATGCTACCATCTGCCTTCATCAAGCTAATCGGCATACCTTCTTTCAGCGTACCACGGTGCACACGACCGATAGCGATACGTCCTACGAAAGAAGAGTAGTCAAGTGAAGTGATCTGCATTTGCGGCGTTCCTTCACGGAATGGAGCGGCAGGGATCACATCAATGATAGCATCCAGCAGTGGCGTGATGTTATCAGTTGGCTGCGTCCAGTCAGTGCTCATCCAACCCTGCTTCGAAGAACCGTAAAGCGTCGTGAAGTCCAGCTGGTCTTCTGTAGCCTCCAGGTTGAACATCAGGTCGAACACCTGCTCGTGCACTTCATCAGGACGGCAGTTTTCTTTGTCTACTTTGTTTACTACTACGATCGGCTTCAGGCCCAGCTGAATCGCTTTGCCCAATACGAAACGTGTCTGTGGCATGGCACCTTCGAAGGCATCCACCAAAAGGAGTACACCATCAGCCATCTTGAGTACACGCTCTACCTCACCGCCGAAGTCGGCGTGACCAGGTGTGTCGATGATGTTGATCTTAACATCCTTGTAACGAACCGATACGTTCTTGGAAACGATCGTGATACCGCGCTCGCGCTCCAGGTCATTGTTGTCCAGAATGAGGTCGTCAAAGTGCTGGTGGTCAGCAAATAGCTTTGAAGCGTGGATGATCTTGTCCACGAGCGTTGTCTTGCCGTGGTCTACGTGTGCGATAATCGCGATATTTCGAATATTTTGCATTGAATTGATTTTTCGAGGTGCAAAGGTATGAAAAAGCCTTCGCATTTATAGTAGTCCGCTCGAAATAAACAGGTTAGGTAATTATTAAATCTTCTCTCTCAGCACGATGACTAAGGTTATGGAGCAAACATTATGTGTGCTGGCTTTGTTCAATTAGGTATAAAATAATCAAAAGAGGCCTGTTTTTTGCTCTTGTACTACGTAAACAACTGTATGAAAATGTTTTATATCTATACCTTGCTGTTGCTGCTGAGCCTACCCGCCTGCGGACAACAGGACCAGCCTATCACCGATTCTGAAGCCATTGTGGCAGGATCGGAGGATGTAAGTGCCTCCCAAAACGGCAACTCAAAGAAATCAAAGCAAAGCTACGAGATCAACAAAACCGAAGCGGAATGGAAAAAGCAGCTTACACCTGAGCAATACTATGTACTGCGCAAGAAAGGAACAGAGCGGGCTTTCAGTGGAAAGTACAATGATCATAAAGAAAAAGGCGTCTATACCTGTGCTGCCTGCGGTAATGAAGTATTCGCCTCTGACACCAAGTTCGACTCCGGCACCGGCTGGCCAAGTTTCTTTAAACCGATCTCCAGCAAAAATGTGCGTGAAGTAGCTGACCGTAGCATGGGCATGGTGCGCACCGAAGTTGTCTGCGGTCGCTGCGGCGGACACTTAGGACATGTATTCGACGACGGACCTAAGCCAACCGGACTGCGTTACTGCCTCAACTCGGTAGCGTTAGGGTTTAAGAAAGCGGAGTAGGTTTAATTGTTAAATTATTGATGGTTAGGATGTTGTCTGAGATTGGTCAACCTGCCTCTGCTCTCAGCTGGGATTCTAATGCACGATTCGGAATGGTCGTGATCTGTACTTGCAAATCCCTTTAATCATCCAACAATTTAACCATTTAACAATTTAGCCCTTCAATCATCCCAAACTCATAACTCTCAAACTATTTAACTCTTAACTCTCTTACCCCGTATTTTCTATCCAACACTAACGAGACAACAGACATGAACAAACTACACTCCGAAGCGGATAATATAGAAAATGTGGCGCAGTGCATCATGGGTGCCTTCAGGGAACATAACATAGAGGCTGGCAGCGTGCTGTCGTACCAGGAGCTATACCCATACCTGCAGGAACGCTACCCTAAATACAAAGATGTGCAGAAAGAGGCTGAGCATCATCTAGCCAAGCTCGCCTGGGTGACGCCGGCACCTGAGGGCCTGATGCTCACACAGGTCGGGCAGCAGAACCTGAAGGATAATAATTAAGAGTACGTTCTTTTATACTTTTTCATCCGTATACATAGTATAAGGTGTTTTAACCGACATCTTTATTTTACTATTTTAAGACGAAACAAGATGAAAAGGTATAGAAGCTGGATAGGGGGCATCGTGCTGCTGGGGGCTATGAGCTGTACCTCGCTATCGGAAGGAGGGGGAGGTACTTTAGCGCCTGATCCTGGTCATACGCAGCGGGTCAGAGTAAGCGAAGGTGATCCGGTACGTAGGCAAATGTATGAGCAGGCAAGCGACATAAATCGCAAGCGCAACATTGAAGAGTACGATCGGAATGCGCCGGTTAACCTGCCTCCCGAAGTAAGGCCGCAGCAACTGCCCCATGCCCCAGTGGATTCCACACGGCACCGTGTCCTGCGTATACTTCCTACCAGGCCGCCAGTCGGTAATAATAACTAAGGTATAAACGAGAAGCGCTGCCCTTCCAGGCAGCGCTTCTCGTTTATTTATTCTTCTTGTCTTTATCCTTGTCTTTGTTGCGCAGGTCGCTCACGTCCTCCACTTCATCTTCCTCATCGGCCAGGTGCAGTTCGTCTGGCTCCAGGTCTACATAAACTTCATTACCGGGTGGTGTGGTCTCCGACTCACGGTCAGTGCCTTTGGGAGCAGGGTTCTTGCTTACTTTATTTCTGTCCTTGTCCTCGCCCAGATGGCCGCTGTCATTTTTCTTTTCGTGAAAATTATCTTTGTTCTTCATATACTTCAGGTGATTGGGTTCTTGATGATACAGATATAGCCGGTTTACCGTTTACGTAAAAGTGAAGGGCTAGTCAGTTTATACCTGCCATTTTTTTGGAATAGGGACAGTGTAGCCTATCAATCCGGCCGGTATTTGTATATTTGCGTTTTTACGAGAACTATGGCTGAAAACTATAAACGATATACTGTAACGGCAGCGTTGCCTTACGCGAACGGTCCGGTGCACATCGGTCACCTGGCGGGCGTATACCTGCCGGCTGACATCTATGTGCGCTACCTGCGTTCGCAGGACAGAGATGTGAAATTCATCTGCGGCTCCGACGAGCACGGGGTGCCAATCACGATCCGCGCCAAGAAAGAGGGCATCACGCCGCAGCAGGCCGTGGACAAGTACCACGAACTGATCAAGAAGTCGTTCGAGGATTTTAACGTATCCTTCGATATCTACTCCCGCACCTCTTCACAAACGCACCACGAAACGGCTTCTGACTTCTTCAAGAAACTGTATAACGACGGTAAGTTCATAGAGCAGACCACACAGCAGTACTACGACGAGAAGGCACAGCAATTCCTGGCTGACCGCTATATCGTGGGTACTTGCCCGAAGTGCGGCAACGAGAACGCCTACGGCGATCAGTGCGAGAGCTGCGGAACTTCCCTCAACGCCACCGACCTGATCAACCCGAAAAGCACGCTGAGTGGAGCAGTGCCCGTGATGCGCGAAACCAAACACTGGTACCTGCCACTGAACGAGTACGAGCCCTGGCTGCGCGAATGGATCGTGGAAGGCCACAAAGGCGACTGGAAGCCGAACGTGTACGGCCAGTGCAAAAGCTGGATCGACCAGGGACTGCAGCCACGTGCCGTTACCCGCGACCTCGACTGGGGCGTGCCCGTGCCAGTAGAAGGTGCCGAAGGCAAAGTGCTTTACGTGTGGTTTGATGCACCGATCGGTTACATCTCTGCCACCAAAGACCTGACGCCAGACTGGGAGAAATACTGGAAAGACCCGGAGTCGAAGCTGGTACATTTCATCGGCAAAGACAACATCGTGTTCCATTGCATCATCTTCCCGAGCATGCTCAAAGCACACGGCGACTACGTGCTGCCTGACAACGTGCCAGCCAATGAGTTCCTGAACCTGGAAGGCGACAAGATCTCCACGTCCCGCAACTGGGCCGTGTGGCTACACGAATACCTGGAGGAGTTTCCGGGCAAAGGTGATGTGCTGCGCTATACCTTGTGCGCCAACGCACCGGAAAGCAAAGACAACGATTTCACGTGGAAAGACTACCAGGCCCGTAACAACAACGAACTGTTAGCCATTCTGGGCAACTTTATCAACCGCGCTGTGGTGCTGACCCAAAAGTACTACAACGGCGAAGTGCCAGCCCGTGGCGAGCTGCAGGACTACGACAAAGAGGTGCTGGGTGTACTGGAAGGTATGCCGATGGTAATTGCCACCTACATCGAGCGCTACCGCTTCCGCGACGCCTTGAGCGAACTGATGAACCTGGCCCGCCTGGGTAACAAATACCTGGCCGACACCGAGCCCTGGAAACTGATCAAGACAGACGAGGAGCGCGTGAAAACCATCATGAACATTGCGCTGCAGATCTCAGGCAGTCTGAGCATTTTGATGGAGCCTTTCCTCCCAGAGTCGGCTGCTAAACTGCGCTCTATGCTGAGCATGAATCCTGGCAAGTGGGCTGCTGCCGGTGCTGCTGATCTGCTGCCGGCTGGCCACGTGATCGGTACGCCGGAGCTGATGTTCGAGAAAATCGAAGACGCGGCTGTGGATGCCCAGGTACAGAAACTCCTTGACACCAAGAAAGCCAACGAAGCAGCCAATGCCTTTGTGGAGCCAGCTAAGGAGAATATCACTTTTGAAGACTTCACCAAGATCGATATCCGTATCGGTACGATCATAGAGGCCGAGAAAGTGGCGAAGACCAAAAAACTGCTGAAGCTGAAGATTGATACAGGTATAGATCAGCGCACCGTGGTGAGCGGCATCGCCGAGTTCTTCAACCCGGATGAGATCATCGGGCAGCAGGTGAGCATTCTGGTGAACCTGGCGCCGCGCGAGATCAAAGGCATTACCAGCCAGGGCATGATCCTGATGGCCGAAAATGCAGATGGTTCGCTTGCCTTTGTGCAGCCAAGCAAAGAAGTAAAAAATGGCGGTACGGTGAGCTAAGCTATACCTGTCCAACATATAAAAAGCCCTTGCCTGTTTCGATAGGCAAGGGCTTTTGCTTTATACCTGTACTCGGGTTTTATCCTACCATCACACCCGCTTCCCCGGAGGCCACAATCGGTTGCTTGCGAAGGCGCTCCCGCTCCATGTACTGCACCACGAAGTAAAATCCTACCGCCGTGATCACAGCCAATCCGCCCACACTCCACCACAGGGTGTCAAAGCCATACTTGGAGGCGATGGTGGTACCCAGGTATGGCGCTACCACATGCGCTGCAGCGTAAGAAATGGTATAAAGGCCCATATAGGAGCCCCGGTTATTCTCCGTAGAGCGCTCCACCGTAATCGTGGCCATAAACGGCATCGCCAGTATCTCGGACAGGCTCAGTAAGAACATGGCCACATACAGGGTGCTTACCTCCATGTTCAGATTCAAAAGTATAAACGAGAACCCCAGCATCAGCATACCTGTCACGATCAGCACGGACTTGCGCACTTTGTCACCGATCAGGTATACGGCGATCATCTCCAGCATGAATACGATAAAGCCGTTGAACGCCAACAAGCTGCCTATACCTGTTTCAGACAATTGGTATACCTGCCGGTAATAAAGCGGCAGGGTGGTGATAAACTGAAAGAAGATGGCGGCGAAGCTGCAGCACAAAACAGTGAACAGCAGAAAAGGCACGTCCCTGTATGGCGAGCGTTCGGCAGGTATAGCCTGTTCAGTTTGTTCAGCTTTCTTCCTCGGCTGCGGGCGATGCCCCTGCTGGTTCCGGAAGTAAAAGAAGAAGAAGATACCTGCTGAAATACAGGTGATGCCATCTGCTATAAACAGCCACCGATAGGAGATAGCCGCCAGAAACCCACCCAGTGCCGGCCCAATGGAAAAGCCCAGGTTGAGCGCCATACGGTTGAGCGAGAAAGCTCTTGTTACATTCTCAGGTCGGGCATAATACGAGATAGAAACCGAGTTAGCCGGACGCAGCGTGTCATTCACCAGGCTGAGGATGAATACTCCCGCCGCCATGTACTCAAACTCCCGCAGATTGAGCAACAGGAAGTACAAACTGCCTCCAACCGTCAGGCTCAGAAACTGTACCTTGAAGTGGCCCACCCGGTCTGTAAGCCAACCACCCAAAAAGGAACCGCATACCGAGCCGAGCCCATAGATACTCAGGATCATACCTGCCTCCTTGAGCGAATAGTCCAGTACCTCAGTCAGGTATACAGCCAGAAATGGCGTTACCATGGCCCCGCTCCGGTTGATGAACATCACCAGCGACATCATCCAGGCAGGACGGGAGAGGCCTCCGAAAGCATTGCGGTATAAAAGGAACAGGCGTTTCATGATATGCCTCGATTTTACTTAATTTATTTACTGTGCTAACCCATAAGGGAAACAATCACCCAAAGCAGGTTATAGCCCAGATTGAACAGCACGATTGCCGTGACGATACCGCCAAAGCAGCCTGCTTGCAGTTGGCTATCCGTTCTGCTTTGGCTCCGGAAGTAGAAGATGGCTAGAGTCCCAGCTACTAATAGCAGAATAGCCAACGTCACTAGAAATAAACCCTGCGGATAGTCGACCTCGGTATAGGCTACTCCGAAATTGCCAATCGTGAGCATACCTACCGCTATACCTGTCCAGAAGTAAAAATCTGTTTTGCGGCTCAGCAGGAAGTCGACCATGTAGCAGGCTTACTTGGTGTTATACTGGTTCATGGTGCGCTCTAGCCCAATGCTGCCAAATGCGATCACAGACTCAGCTGCTTTTTCAATAATGCCTGGCAGGTCGATCTTTTCATCGTCACTGAACGTGCTCAATACATAATCCACCTGCTTGCCCTTGTGGAAAGTGTCGCCAACACCGAAGCGCAGACGTGGGTAGTTGTTGTGGCCCAGGGTCTGCTCAATGTGCTTCAAGCCATTGTGCCCGCCTGCACTGCCTTTGGCGCGGATGCGCAGCTTCCCAAAGGGCAGGGCAATGTCGTCGGTGATCACCATCATCTGATCTGGTGTCAGTTTCAGGTTGCTGAGCCAGTGACTCACGGCCTTGCCGCTCAGGTTCATGTAAGTGGTGGGTTTCACCAGCACATAGGTGCGGCCCTTGCTCTTGATCTCGGTCACGAAGGAGTGGCGGCCTGTGTCAAACTTTGCATCAAATTTCTGCGCCAGGTAGTCCAGCACCATAAAACCGATGTTGTGACGCGTCTCCGCGTATTCCGGGCCAATATTGCCAAGGCCCACGATCAGGTATTTCATACTTGTATCTTCAATGCTCGCTGCCGCCTCTTGTCCAAGACCCAGCCATTGTTTTAGCTTTGTAATAGGTGAATTGCTCAATGGTTAAATTTTTAAATGCTACAGTTTTAAATTCTGGAAACCCAATTTACGCCTGTGCACCAAGGTGAGAGGATATGGACCGCATATCTGGTGTAGCAGGCAACAATTTAGTAATTAAACCATTTAGCCATTTAGGAGAAACAAAAAATCCTGCCCTGCTCGGAGCAGGACAGGATCTTGAATGCTTTTGAAGCAACAGTAATTATTTCTTACCGCCGCGAGCTTCTTCAGCCTGTGCGCTCTTAAGAGCACGTGGAATCGTAACAGTTGCTACCGGAGCAAGTGGGTTGGTCAGGATCTCGTAGTCACCTTTCGCAATCTTGCTTACTTTGATAGACTTGCCAAGCTCCAGGTCAGAGATGTTCACCTCGATATAATCCGGAAGGTTAGCTGGAAGGGCCTTGATTTTCAGCTTACGCAGCTTAGTTACCAATTTACCACCTACCATTACACCAGGAGAGTTACCAACGAACTTAACAGGAACGTCGATTTTCACTTCTTTGTCTTCTTGCAGCTGCAGGAAGTCAACGTGAAGCAGCATTTCGTTTACTGGGTGGAACTGTACGTCCTGAAGGATCGCTCTGTAGTGCGTGCCTTCGATATTCAGATCAACTTCGTATACTTCTGGAGAATAAACTAAGTCTCTGAACAGGATAGCTGGGGCGTAGAAGTGAACTTGCTCAGCGCCGCCATACAATACACCTGGTACATAAGACTCATTGCGCAGCTCTTTCGTCTGTGCTTTACCGAGATTTGCTCTTTTAAACCCTATAATCTCTAAAGTTTTCATAAAAATGAATTTGTTAAATTTTTGAAGGCACAAAGGTATGGATTTAATCGTTGATTGTTAAATTGTTGATTGTTTTTTTCTTATACTGTACAATCAATTCAAAACCAACCGCCATATCCTTTGTAAGGCCTACTCCACTATTAAATACAATTGCTGGTTATTAACCATTGCGGACAACAATCAACAACCAGCAATTAACAATCAATATTATATAAACAGCGAGCTGATAGACTCGTGTGTCACTACGTTGTTGATGGCGCGTGCGAACAGCTCAGAGAAGGAAAGCACTTTGATCTTGGAGCAGTCCTGGCGCAATGGAATAGTGTCAGAAACCACGAGTTCTTCCAGTACCGAGTTCTCGATACGCTCGTAAGCTGGTCCTGACAGTACCGGGTGCGTGGCGATAGCGCGAACTGTCTTGGCACCTTTGTCTTTCAGGAGTTTGGCTGCCTGTGTGATCGTGCCGGCAGTGTCTACCATGTCGTCCACAAGCACCACGTCCATACCTTCCACGTCACCGATCACCTGCATCGAGGCGATCTCGTTAGCGCGTTTGCGGTGTTTGTCGCAGACAACCATTTCAGCACCGAAGTTTTTGGCAAAGGCTCTTGTTCTTACCACACCCCCCACGTCAGGAGAAGCGAAGATGAGGTCGTTGCCTAAGTTGAGGCTGCGCAGGTAAGGCACGAAGATGGCAGAACCATCCAGATGATCAACCGGAATATCGAAGAAGCCCTGGATCTGGCCGGCGTGCAGGTCGCATGTCATCAGGCGATCAGCACCTACTGACTGGATGGCGTTGGCAAGTACTTTAGAGCCGATAGAAACACGGGGCTTGTCTTTGCGATCCTGGCGGGCATATCCGTAGTAAGGCATCACCACGATCACTTTGTGGGCTGAGGCACGCTTGGCGGCATCTACCATCAGCATAAGCTCCATCAGGTTGTCGGCTGGCGGAAACGTAGACTGCACCAGAAATACTTCTGCACCGCGAACGGATTCATTGAAGTGTGGTGCCATCTCCCCGTCGCTAAAACGTAAAAGCTCAAGGTCGCCGAGTTGCGTACCGTAAGCGGCTGCGATTTTTTCAGCTAAGTACTTGGAGGCGGAGCCAGCAAAAATTTTTACCTGTGGCATAATAATGCTAAATGTTTGAAGGGTTTGGTTTAGGTTATTATGCCTGCAAAGCTACGAAATTCCGCAGATATGCTACCTGATATTTCTGATTTTTAATTAGTTAGGCAGGAGGGTATAAAGCAAAAAAGGCAACCCGCATCGCTGTGGGTTGCCTTTTTAAGTTGTCCGACCAGGTTTCGAACCTGGACTCTTCTGAACCAAAATCAGACGTGTTGCCAGTTACACCATCGGACAAGCTACCTACTAGATTTCAGGGTGGAAGCCCCTTCGTCGTTCAGTGATGCAAAGATAGGCAGGCTATTTTAAACTGCAAACATTTGCCTCAAATTTTTTTGAAAAATATAGTCCAAAATCTGCTTTAGCGCCTTGTTCTAGTGCTTTTTGGTTACGCTTTTGCCATCCGATAGTTCGCTTTGGCAGGGGCGAACAGGAGCTGATTTGGTGCTTAATTGAGTGAAATTCACAGTCTTATTCTGAGGCTCTTTACTAGATTTGACCAGCTTCTTCGCCTAGTCCTGAGTTACAGGGCAGAGCCGGCGCAAGCTTAAAAAAATTTCAGGAGCTGATATTTTTTTCTGTTCCATTGCCGGATTCAGGCCTTCAGGTATAGCAAATGCAGGGTGATGTAAATAAAGTAGCGCCCAGAAGATGTAGTAGGTCACGCATTAAGTTGAAGCACTCCTTGTCATGTTAAATAAGGTATAGCTTAAAGGGCTGGGTGCCAATGTGGATAAATATAACTGATTTTATGGTCCTTGCGTGTCACCAACTGGCAAGTCCTGCGTAAAGAACCTTGCTAAATCTTCCAATTATGTATTCATCTACCATGACGGTCACTACTGACATCATTACCACTACCTGCGGACGTGAGCTTGACCTTAGCCGTACTGAGCTGATCATTGAGCGTTCCAACAGCCTTTTCAGTTATAATATCCATAAACTGAATTCGGGCGAATATGTGATAGCAGAGAAGTTCTTTGCCAACCCTTTTAACAACCGCTACATCCTGCTCAATGACGAGCAGATTGAGATGCTGAAACATTTGTAGTGCTTTTGACGAATAAGGAGTTTGTCTTTAGAACAATCAAACAAGATTACGCTTACAATTATGTTTAAATTTTTAGCCTTCCGCTTATTCCGGGCCATCTGGGCTCAGATTCTTTAAAATTTAAGAACCACTCTAAAAATACCAGGCCATCTCCGCCATGCACTGTTTGTTAGCAAGCTGCGCATGGCGGAGATGGCTTTTTAGAGGCGTTTGCAACTGGTATACCTCCGTCTGCTAAATAATGACCTTACTTATTGGTAATGATGCGTTTAAGTATTATGTTCACAGTTATTAACAGTGGTTCATTTTAAGTCATTGCTATGAAACAGGTTTATCTTTTACCCATGTTACTGTGTGCCGCTATAGGTGTTGAAGCCGTACGTGGTGCCGGACCTGCTCCGTTGAAGGGAGAGGGTGCTTCTTTTAATGCTTCTGAATTGATGGTCTCCTCTCAGGATACTATTGTGAAGGGGCAAGACTCTACGAAGGTGGCCTATGTGCGGGAAGACGACCCCAAAATGAAAAAGAAAGCCCCGACTGTTAAAAAGACCAGGATCTCCTATAAACGGGATGTGCAGCGGGCCTCGTTGTCCAAGCAAAGTGCGGAGGGTAATATGATTGATGTCATTGTAATGCAGTCAGGCCGTGTGTTGCGCAACCTGGAAGACGTGCAATTAGCTGGCAGCAGCGGAAACCAATTGTCTTCACAGAATTTTATAGGTTTCGAAAACATGGTGATTCCCTTCGAAGGCACCGTCCGGTTCAGGGCATCTAACCAAATGGGTACTGCCACCTACGACCGCGAAGTGCGCTTCACTGTAATGGAGCAGGGGCGCTGGGTGTTGAGGATCGATCTTTAGTGAGTTGTAACTTCATACCTGTCGCAGGTATAGCCTTATAAAGAAACAGCCGCAGTGAGAATCATCTCGCTGCGGCTGTTCTATGTTTTAGGATTTGTATTCTACTCTTCGTCAGGGGCTGCTAGAAATCCATTTCGTCGCTTGTTGCCCACGTTTTCAATCTCACGGTTAATCTCTTTGATATCCACTGGCTGCGAAAAGTCGCCTAACAGGTGCTTGGTGAAGTAGTCACCCATCATCCAGAAGAAATACTCGGTCATGTCGCCGAAGCCGTGGCGCTGGCCTGGCAGCAGTACAAAGTCAAAACGCTTGTTGGCTTTGATCAGCGCGTTGGCCATGCGAATGGTACCAGCAGGGTGCACGTTGTTGTCTACGTCACCAGTTGCCAACATCAGGTGTCCCTTCAGGTTTTGAGCCAGGTCCGGATTTTTCTCGATAGCGTACACGAAGGTCGTGTCACCTTTTGGCGAAACTACCTCTTTCACACCGTGGTGCTTTTCGCTCCACCAGCGGTTGTAGATGTTGTTCTCGTGGTTACCTGCTCCCGATACCGCTACCTTAAAGAAGTCAGGGTATACCAGCATAGCTGCCGTAGACATGAAGCCACCACCGGAGTGACCAGTTATACCTACACGGTCGATGTCGATGAAACGGTGGCGATCTGCCAACTGCTCGATCGCGGCTTTCTTGTCGGACAGGCCATAGTCACGCAGGTTGCCGTAACCGAAGGTATGGTACCACTTAGAGCGGGCCGGGTGACCACCGCGGTTACCTACTGTAACTACCACAAAGCCCAGCTGCGCCAGACGGTCAATGCGGTCCATGCTGCGGCCGAATGACTTGTTTACAGCCTCTGTCTGCGGGCCTGGGTATACGTAAGCGATAATCGGGTAGGTCTTGGTGGAGTCAAAGTCGAACGGTTTGTACATCACACCATAAATGTCGGTAATGCCATCGTCTGCCTTCACCATGAACGGCTCCGGGAATTTATAGCCAGTTGTCATCAGGCGGCTCAGGTCCGCTTTCTCCAGTTCCATCACCTTGCGGCCTTTCGTGTCGTACAGTGCTGATACTGGTACGGTGTTCACGCGGGAAGCCGTGTTCACAAAGTAGGTATTGTTATCGTTCAGGCTGATGTTGTTGTCAAAGTTGCCTTTATTAAGGAGCGTCATGCCGCTGCCGTCGAAGTTGATGCGGTAGAGGTGCATCAGGTAAGGGTCTTCGCCGTTTTCACGACCATTGGCTGTGAAGTAAAGCACACGGTTCTTCTCATCTATACCTACCAGGTCCTCTGCATGGAAAGAGCCACTCGTGATGCGGTTTTTCAGGTTGCCTTTGCCATCATAGAGATAGAAGTGTCCCCAGCCATCACGCTCAGACCAATGGATGATCTCGTTGCCACCCTTTACCAAGCCAATGCGATTCATGTCGATGTAGGTGTTGAAGCGCTCCTCAATCACAGGTGTCACTTTGCCGGAAGCGATATCCAGTTCGCAAACGTCGATCTTTTTCAGGTCGCGACTGGTACGAGTGAAGTACAGCTTGTCTTTGGTGCCGTGCCACAGGTTGGGGCGGTGCTCATCGTCACGCTGTTTCTGCAGGGCAGGAGCGGACCACAAGGAAAGCTCCTGGTCTTTGAAGGCTGCTGTGTTAATGCGTTTCTGCGTCTTGTTAGCAAAGTCAAAGATCATCAGCTCTCTTTTAGGAGCCTCTTTCTCGCCTGGCATCTGGTACTTGTAAGTTTCAAGTGCAGGGCGGCCATTAGCGGTATGATGCAGTACCCACAGGTCCTTTACTTTGCGTTCGTCCGTGCGGACCATGGCAAACTGCTTAGAGTCAGGTGACCACAGAATAAAGGCCGGCTTGCGGTTCTTCTTGTTCTTCTCGCGCTCCACGTTTGTTTCGCCACGAGAGTCGCCATAGGTATAATACTCTACACCATCTTTGGTAAGCTGGTGCTCTACAATGGTGGAGTCCTTCTCGTTCTTCAGAGCCTTTTCGTAGTTAGCACGGTCCATCCAGTAGAGGTTGTGCTCTTTTGCAAATATCACAACCTGCTGGTCAGGGGAGATAGAAGCCCAGCGTGGCTTGGACTTTGGCTTTTCAAAATCTTTCAGCTCCACCACCTGACCGGTAGCCAGGTTATAGCGGAAGTAAAATGTCTTTTTCTCGAGTGAGTCAGCGGCTTTTTTGTCGAGGCGGTCTTTCTTTACCTGGTCGATCGAGCTTTTGATCTCGAACTGAACGCTCTTCTCATCTTCAGAAAACTTCAGGTTCTTAATAGGCAGGTGCTGCGCATCAAAGGGGTCCTGCACGATCATGGTCACGGCAGAGGCTACCTTGGCGTTGTCGAGCAATAGCTTTTTAGATTTAGTGGCCGGGTCCACGATGTACCAGTTCTTGCCATTGCTGGTTTCATACTCGTACCAGAAGCGGTCGGAGTTCTTAAGCCAGTGCGGGTCTAGGTTGGTGGTGAAGATTAGTTTCTCCAGCTTTTTGGGTGAGAATCGGGAAGCCAGCTGGTAATTCCCCTTGGTCGGTGTACCAGACTGCTGTGCCTGTACACTGATGCCCGCTATCAGCAGCATAGCGAGAAGGTAAATTTTCTTCATGAAAAGGTTAGTTTGGTTGAATAGATCAGGTGAACAGGTATAAGCCGCTCGGAAGGTATAGACTGAAGCAACGAACAATGGTTTAACAAGAGGTAAACACAAATATTAGAAACTATAAACTAAATTGAAGAGAGAAGCGAAGTGAGCTGATTCGGGTATGCAGAAGTACTGCTCCTGGTATGCAACCCTTTTCCCTGTGTTTTGGTCAACTTATTATATTTCAGCTCTATATTATGAGAAAAACTCTGTTTGTTGTTGTATTGGTCAGCCTTTTCTTCTCTTGTTCAAAAGAAGACCTGGAAACTGTTAATGTCGTTTTAGGGCAGGAAATTAGGTTAAAAGAGGGGCAAGCAGCACTTTATAACAACAGCGGATTGGATGCTGCACCCACTGTTAAGCTCAAAGTAGAAGACGTGCGTGACGGGCGGTGTCCGAGCGATGTGGTTTGTGTTACCTATGGCAGCGTGGAAGTAATCCTGGTAATAGTTATAGGACATGACAGAGGCGAAACCCTCACCTTGTGCCTGGGGGACTGTGCCGGTAGAAGCCAGCCTGAAGACGAGGCAGTAGTCAGGGTAGGGACTGCACTATATAAAGTAAGGCTGCTGGGAGTGAGCCCACTGCCAAACACAAAGGAGAAATCAGGTCAGGTAAAGGAGGTACAGCTGGTGTTAGAGCCCAATTGAAAAATTTTCTCAGGAGCTTTATTGGAGTAAGAATGAGGTAACTGATGCGGTAGATGCTGGAAGGCATAGTGCTGCGATTGGCGCAGGGCTGTGTCTTTTTGTATACCAGGGCCGTCCCTTTCTGTTGAAGTTCGGGAGAAGAAGGCTATACTTTGATTTTGAGTAAGTTAAAACTTTTTGGGGTGTTGTGTGGAATTGTCCCTTTTATACATTAGTTTTGCGCCTTGAAATAACTCCGTTATACAGTTAATCAATATAAAAAGTCAAATGGCGAATATTGGCAGAATTACCCAGGTTATCGGTCCGGTTGTGGACGTTAGCTTTGCGGGTGAAAACGCAAAATTACCAAACATCCTCGATGCGCTTGAGGTAATTAAAGAAAACGGCCAACGCATCGTGCTAGAGGTGCAGCAGCACCTTGGCGAAGATCGTGTACGTACCATTGCGATGGACTCCAGCGAAGGCCTTACCCGTGGTGCACAGGTAACTGACCTGGGTGGCCCAATCACGATGCCTACTGGCGATGCTATCAATGGTCGTCTATTCAACGTAATTGGCGAGGCTATCGATGGTATTCCTCAGCCTGCTACTACTACCCGTCTGCCAATTCACCGCGCTGCGCCGCGTTTCGAAGAACTGGCAACGTCTTCTGAAATCCTTTATACTGGTATCAAAGTAATCGACCTGCTGGCCCCTTATGTAAAAGGTGGTAAGATTGGTCTGTTTGGTGGTGCCGGTGTAGGTAAAACGGTATTGATCATGGAGCTGGTAAACAACATTGCCAAGGCCTATTCAGGTCTGTCAGTGTTTGCCGGTGTAGGTGAGCGTACCCGCGAAGGAAATGACTTGCTTCGCGAATTCCTCGAGTCAGACATTATCCGTTACGGTGCCGAGTTCAAGCACTCTATGGAAGCTGGCGGATGGGACCTGTCTAAAGTGGACATGGCGGAACTGGAGAAATCGCAGGCGACGCTGGTGTTCGGTCAGATGAACGAGCCTCCTGGGGCGCGTGCACGTGTGGCCCTGTCTGGTCTTACAATCGCTGAAAACTTCCGTGACGGTGACGGTACTGGCGCTGGTCGTGATATCCTTTTCTTCATCGACAACATCTTCCGCTTTACGCAGGCAGGTTCTGAGGTGTCGGCCCTTCTTGGTCGTATGCCATCAGCGGTAGGTTACCAGCCAACGCTGGCAACGGAGATGGGTGCCATGCAGGAGCGTATCACGTCTACTAAGCGTGGTTCCATTACATCTGTACAGGCCGTTTACGTACCTGCGGATGACTTGACTGACCCGGCTCCAGCGACAACTTTTGCTCACTTGGACGCTACTACAGTACTTTCCCGTAAGATTGCCGAGCTTGGTATCTACCCAGCGGTGGATCCATTGGACTCTACGTCACGCATTCTTTCTGCCGACGTACTTGGTGATGACCACTACGGTACAGCACAACGCGTGAAAGAGATTCTGCAGCGTTACAAAGAACTTCAGGACATCATCGCCATCCTTGGTATGGACGAACTTTCTGAAGAAGATAAGCAGGTGGTACACAGAGCGCGCCGTGTGCAGCGTTTCCTGTCTCAGCCTTTCCACGTAGCCGAGCAGTTCACTGGCCTTGCCGGTGTACTTGTAGACATCAAAGACACCATCCGTGGCTTCAACGAGATCATGGACGGTAAGTACGATCACCTGCCTGAGGCAGCCTTCAACCTGGTAGGTACCATTGAAGACGCCGTAGCGAAAGGTGAGAAGATGATGGCCGAAGCTAAGTAATTTATAATTAGTTAAAAGTTAAGAGTTGAAAGTTGAGAGTTGGTTTTCCAGCAGTGACTTTTAACTCTTAACTCTAAACTCTTAACTAATAAAGATGTATTTAGAGATAATCACACCAGATAAGAAGGTTTTTGCCGGTGAGGTAGAGGCTGCTCAGTTTCCAGGCACAAACGGTTCGTTTGAAGTACTGGACTCGCACGCTCCCCTTATCAGCACCCTCGAAAATGGCAGAATCCGTATCACTACCGCGCAAGGACAAACGTTCTATAACGTGGATGGTGGTGTGGTAGAAGTGCTGAACAACAAGATCATCGTACTGGCTGAGTCAGTAAGCGAGTAATACAGCACCCACTAAAAAATTAAGAATCCCCTTCTGTTCGATAAGAGCAGAAGGGGATTTTGTTTTCTTGAGACTGCAGTAAAGCCTTACTTCTGATTAAAAAGCTGCACCTATTCCCAGGTATAAGGTTTCAGGATAGCCAGCGCCACATCGGAACAAGAAACGACTGGTAGGCTTTTGGAATCTGTAACCCGCTGTGCCAACAGCCCTGATGTGTATGTAGTTTGATTTTGGTGGCTGCGGCTCGCCAAGGTATTCGTTTATGTCTCTTGCATTGTCATAGGCGCTTTCGTCGACCATGCGGGCTAGCCCAAAATTGAGTTCAAAATGACTGTTCTTCTTTCCTGCCATGGTACCGAGCATCAGCGACTGGTAAGGTCCCCCTGACGACCAGACGCCCCAGCCACCAACTCCAACTTTTGCCCACAAGCCCTGTAGCGAACTCTTCCTGCTGGACAGGAGCATCCGTTCGTAGTGCAGGTTGTAAGCACCCATCAGCCCGACAGTACCAACAGTCGCAAGTATAGCATTCTTCCGGAAGTTTTCCGGGCTTTCCGGGATAGCCTGCTCTTGCGCATAAGTATGAGAGTAAAGCAGGAACACAGCTCCGATGGTCAGGTAAACGCTTTTTCGGGTCATGATGGTAGCAGGTATAATTGCGCCTATTTTCTAATCGGTGCTGCTGAGCTTTGCGGCGTGACCTGTACTTTTCTGAAGTCCAGGTCGTGGAAGTCATAACTGAAGTCGGTGAGCGGCGAGACAGCTTTCATGTTGATGCCAGAAAGCTTGCCTTCCTGATCAGGCACATACACCACAAAGGCGTCGGCCTCGAAGCTACGGTCAGTCCATTTCACGACAAAAGTGTTGTCTTTGTAGTAGAGCATTTCGCCCTGCAGCCTCGGCGATCGGAGTGATTTGAAGTATAGCTTGTTCTTCTGCTTGTATATTTCCACATGGCCGAACCACTTGTCTTCGAAAGTGCCCACATAGTTGTCAAAAGCAACTTTTGATTTCTTCTCTTTCAGCACCTTGTTTACATCTCCCCAGATCTTGTCGGTATAGGCAGTCGCCTCTGCTATATACTCGTCTTCCTCCTGCTTCAGTTCCGCTACCCAGTCATGTGCTTCCATACCAAGGTAAGCCTGCTTGATGGTGTTGGTGATAGAGCGGAAAGCCTGGCCGTTTTGCTGGTTAGTGAGTACGATGATGCCTACGCCGAGCTCTGGAAGCATCGTTACCTGACTCACCATACCTGGCAGGCCACCAGTGTGGCTCACTTCTTTGTGTCCTTTTACATCACTCAGGAACCAGCCAAGGCCGTAAGAGCGAAAGTGGGTGTTAAAAGGGCTTTTGCCATGGTAAGGTATAATGGTTTGTGGCGTCCACTGCTCCCGAATCACCTGCTTTGTGAGCAGTCGCTGCTTGAGGTCATCGCCATACCTGCCCTCGTGCATCAACATGATCAGCCACTTGCTCAGGTCGTGCACGCTGGTGTACATGCCTCCGGCAGCGGCACCGAAAGGCAGGTTATAGCGGTCAATTATTTTTAACTTACCTTCCACCACAGCATGGGCTTCGATGGTATTGCTCAGGTCGCGGAGCCTGTCATAGCTGGCAGCGCTTCGCGCCATACCTAATGGCTGCAAAATACGCTTCTCCGTAAAGTCTGACCAGCTCGTGCTTGTCACGCGAGCCACTACCTCTCCGGCTATGATGTACAGCAGGTTGTCATAGTCGTACTTTGATCTGAAATCGGATACCGGCCGCAGGTATTGTATGTTGCGGATCAGGTCGTCCACGGTGAAGTCGTTGCCGTCGGGGAACATCATCAGATCGCCAGCCCCAAGGCCCAGTCCGCTGCGGTGGGTGAGGAGGTCGCGGATGGTAAATTCCTCCGTTACGTAGTCGTTGTAAAGGCGGAACTCAGGTATATACTTCACTACTTTGTCATCCCACTTGATCTTGCCTTCCTCGACCAGCAAACCCAGCGATGCCGCCGTGAAGGCTTTGGTGTTGGATGCTACACCGAACAAGGTATGCTCGTTTGTCTTTTCGTCGCTGGTGATCGAGTTTACGCCGTAGCCTTTCATGTGCACTACTTTGCCATCCTTCACCACAGCCACAGCTATACCTGGCACCTGAAAGGCGGTCATGGCCTGCTCCACCACCTGATCGATGTCCTGCGAAGAAATAGACTGTGCGTGGAGGGGAAGAACTGAGCTCAGCCAGAGGAGCGCAAAGACAAAGAGTATCGGGGTAGGTTTTTTCATGGTCATCAAAGTCAGCTAAAGTCGTTATGGTTTTCTGACAGGCATCGGGAAGGCTACTGTGGAGTCGGGTTTCAGGGCCAGTATATGAAACTGGATAGTGGAGTCAGGCACCAGGATAGGCATGGTGAACTTTGGCTCACTTTCTTTTGCTGTGTCAGCGCTTTTGGAAGTAGACTTTGGAAACAGGCTATACCTGCTGCCTGGCTTCTCAAGCGAATTAAGCTTGCTAGTGGAGGAGTCTTTACCCAGGTAATCTAACTCAAGTTGGTTATTGAGCGGTTTCAAGCGGAGCTGTGGACGGTCTAAATCCTGTGCCTGCGCTGACAAGGATAAGAGCACCAGGCCGGCAATAGCGGTGATTGTTTTCATCATTTGTGCAGTTGATTGATCCTGTTTTAAGAATAAACCAGTCTGTGATCCCTATATGCTAGGTTTCTATACCTGAAGATGTTTCAAGCGCTGAATCAGAAGCAGTGTAAGGCAAACATACTAAGCCTGTCTAAATATAGTTAAATCTTGATTCGATTTATGAAATAAACTACACTTTTTAGAAGATATTGTATAATTCAGGAAAGTTTAGCTACATGATTTCCAACTCCACATCCCCACCTACCGGAAAACCAACGCAGGTGAGTGTCATGCCTTTTTCGATGTCCCGCTCGGTAAGCACCTCGTTGTACGACATCCATACCTTGCCCTTTAGCACCCTGGCCAGGCAACTGCCGCACTTTCCGGTTTCACAGCTGTAGGGCATAGGAATGCCTGCCTGACGGGCACTTTGGAGGATGTTGTTAGGATAGCGCGAAATGATCTGGTGTGTGCTGCCGCCGATATGCAGTGTGACGTTATGGGCAGCCGTGTCAGGTGGCATCAGTTTAGCAGGTTTGCGGATGTCGGTGTTGAAGATCTCTTTGCGGATGTTGCTCTCCGGTATGCCGAACTGCCGCAGCGCAAACGACATCAGGCGCATGTAGTTGTCCGGGCCACAGATGTAGAAAAGCAGTTCATCATGCGGCACCCTAGAAAGGGAGTTTATAAAACGCTGGAGCAGGTCCTTGTGCAGTCGTGCCCGGCTGAGGTCTGGGGAATTGCTGAACAGGAACTCAACATGAAACCTGTCCGGGAAGTCAGTAGTCAACTGCTGGAGAGGCTTCAGGAACATGGCTTTCTCCGGGAAACTATTGCTGTAAAACAGCACAGCCGATAAATCCGGGCGGGCGTGCAGCAGCGTCTTGAGCAGTGAATAAACAGGCGTGATGCCGCTACCGGCCGCTAGAAAGAAAAGCTGCTGATAGCCCGCGCCTTCATCCGGCAATGTAAAGAGACCTGCTGCGCCGGTCGTAACCAACTTGTCGCCGACACGGGCATTGTCGATGAGCATACGCGAGAACAGGCCGTTCTCAATGCGCTTCACACCGATGGTAAGCGGCTCCTGCAGCGCAGGGGAGGAGGTGATGGAGTAGGAGCGACGGACTTCACCGTGCGTGCTGTGGTGCACCAGGGTGAGGTATTGGCCGGCTTTGTACGGAAGGAGCTTGCCATCCTCGGGCTCCAGCACAAATGTCTTCACGCTTGGTACCTCCTCCTGTATGTGGCGGATGATCAGGCTGCGGTAGTGTCTGTTATCGTCAGGTATAGGATGTGTCATTTTTTGTTTTCGAAACTTATTGGCTATACGGGTCCAACAGCCTTGGGTGAAAGTAAAAACGTTGTCTCACCTCAAAAATAAACAGGTTTGCCGGTCTATTTCCAAAACCTGCCTATCTTTAACGGAGAAATACGCTATACCTGACCATGGCACAGATCCACCCGAAAACCACGCCCATCTACCAGACTTCGGTCTTCACGTTTGAAGACCTGAACGACCTGGAGCTATACTTTGAGCAGCCAGACCAAAAGTACATGTATACCCGCTACGGCAACCCCAACTCTGATGAGTTGGCCGAGGAGGTAAACAAACTGGAGGAAGGAGCAGGGGCTGTGGCTACATCCTCAGGTATGTCGGCTATTCTGACTGCAGTGCTTACCTATTGCCAGTCAGGCGACCACCTGCTGTGCGCAGAGGAGATCTATGGCGGTTCGGCTGCCTTGCTGTCGCAGGAACTGACCCGCATGGGGATAGCAGTAAGTTATGTGCCAAGCGAGGAGCTCTATACCCTGGATGGGCATGTAAAGGAAAATACAAAGCTGCTATTGGCTGAGACCATGAGTAATCCGCTGCTACAGGTGGTAGACCTGCAGCGCCTCTCAACCGAAACCAAACGCACCGGTATCAAGCTGCTTATCGACAATACTTTCGCCACGCCGGTTATCACCAAGCCCCTGCACCTCGGTGCTGACATGGTCATCCATAGCGTGACCAAATACCTGTCGGGACACAGCGACGTGACGGCGGGCACTGTAGTAGCAGCCAAAGCAGAAGACATAGAGCGCAGCAAGCAGATCATGCGGGTGTACGGCCTTAACCTGAGCCCATTTGAGAGCTGGCTGGCTGCACGTGGTCTGAAAACGTTGCAGGTGCGCATGAAGCAGCACTGCTTCAATGCGCTAGCAGTAGCCGAGTTTTTGAGCCGCCACCCCAAGGTGAAGCAGGTATGGTACCCGGGGCTGCCGCAGCACCCGCAACACAAACTGTCCAAGGCGCAAGGGTGCGGCATGTTCGGAGGGATGCTTTCTTTCCGACTAGAAGATGATCTGGAAACGGTTAATACTTTTATGAAGGCGCTGCAGCATATTCCGTTTGCCCCATCACTGGCAGGTGTGAGCAGCTCCATATCCCACCCGCTCCGTACCTCACACCGCAGCCTCAACCCAGAGCAGCAGCAAAAGCTGGGTATAACGCTGGGGGTTATTCGTCTGTCGGTAGGTATAGAGGAAACCGTAGAATTGCTGGCTGACCTGGCGCAAGCGCTGGAGAAAACGAAATGAGTTTGGGAGTTTAAGAATTCAGGAGTTTAAGAGTCAGAAAGTCTGGAAGGAAGTATACCTGAGTCTAAAAGAACAAGTATATCCTGGGACGAGCTCCTTACATGATCAAGACCATACCTATGCTGGATTTTCCGAATGCTAAAATAAACCTGGGCTTGCTGGTGACGGAGAAGCGCCCCGATGGATTTCATAACCTGGAGTCGTGCTTCTACCCCGTGCGATGGTGCGATGCGCTGGAGATCGTGCAGGCAGACGAACTGGCGTTTACTATGAGCGGACTGCCCGTGCCTGGCAACCCTGACAGCAACCTATGCCTGAAGGCCTATAAACTGCTGCAGCAGGACTTTCAGCTACCACCGGTGCACATGCACCTGCACAAGGTCATTCCGATGGGAGCGGGCCTTGGAGGCGGTTCTTCAGACGCTGCCTTCACTCTAAAGCAACTCAACACACTTTTCGAACTTAACCTGGCTCCTGAAAAGCTTGAGGATTACGCTCGCCAGCTTGGGAGCGACTGCGCCTTCTTTATCCGGAACGAGCCCATTGTGGCAGTAGAAAAAGGGGATGTGTTTAAGCCGACATCCGTAAACCTGGATGGCTATACCTGTGTGCTGGTATACCCTGGGATACACATTACCACTGCCGAGGCGTACGGCAACATCGTCCCGAAAAAGCCGAGCTGCGGCATAGAGATGTACCTAAAGCAGGATGTAGAGGTATGGAAAGAAGTGCTCAAAAATGATTTTGAAGAAGCGCTTTTCCCGCACTATCCTGAACTGGCAGGTATAAAGGCACAACTCTACAACGCAGGCGCCGACTATGCTTCTATGACCGGATCAGGATCGACGATTTATGGCCTTTTCAAGAATGAGCCTGCCAACCTAGTCTTTCCCGGCCACTACCTTCTCTGGAAAGGTTTGCTTTAATTTCTTACGGCGCTCACTGTAGGTGTCCAGCACCGGGTGGATGAAAACGCTGAGCAGGATGATGGTGGCTCCAATGTAAAAGTTGGAGGTCATCTGTTCATTCTCGTTGAAAATGATCCACGCCAGCAGGATACCATAAATCGGCTCCATGTTCACAGTCAGGTTCACGGTATAGGCCGATATCTTTTGCATCAGCCTCACTGAGGCGGTATAAGCATACACTGTACACACCACGGCCAATAGCAACAGGTATACCCAGTCCATACCGTTCATGGTGAAGTTTAGCGTACCCGTCTCTGTAAACAGGTCAGCGTAAATCGGGAAGAATAGCGCGGTGCCGATACAGGCCCCTGCCATTTCATAAGCGGTGATGGTCGTGGAAGGATGCTTCTTGGCCAAACGAGCGTTGATGATGGTAAAAATAGCGCCCAACAGTGCTGAACCCACCGCCATACCGATGCCCAGCATGTTGTCAAATTCTGTTTCGGCCTGAAAAATAATGTAGAGGCCCATTAGGATGATAAGACCTAGTAGAATCTCGTGTACCTTGAGTTTTTTGCTCGTGAAGGCGGGTTCCAGCAAGGCGGTCCACAAGCTACAAGTGGCCATACCTACCAGGCAGAGCGAAACGGAAGAGATACGGGCTGAGGCAAAGAAAAGAATCCAGTGAGCCGAGATCATCAGCCCGACTCCCATGATGATAAACAGGTTATTGCGCCCCAGCCAGAACTGCGTCTTACGGCGATAAATGATAGCGCCTAGTGCCAAAGCGGCGATCAAGGTGCGGAGGAATACCAGCTCTACTGCCGGAATGGTAATCAATTTGCCAAGTATGGCAGTGAAGCCCCATAACAATACAATGAAATGGAGTTCGATAAAATCCTTCAGACGCGGCATTAGCGTGGAATATAACGATAGAGTAGAAAGCCTATACCTGTAAAAATAATACTCGGCACCCAGGCCGCATACATAGGTTCCAGGTCACCGACCTGCGCCAGACTGCGACTGGTGATCACAAAAATAATGAACACAAAGGCCAGGAAGAAGCCCAGTGCAATCTGCATACCGACGCCACCGCGTGCCTTGCGGGCACTTACAATCACGCCGATCACAGTCAGGATAATGATGGCGAAAGGATAGCTGTAGCGTTCGTATTTCTCGATCAGGTAGGTCTCGATATCATCGGCGCCGCGGTTGATCTTTTCCTGTATAAAGCTGTTGAGCTCCGGCAGGGTCATAGTTTGCTCCAGCTTGTAGGTGCTCTCAAAGTCTTTGGGCCGCATATTGAGCGTTGTGTCCAGCGCCCCGCCGTGGTAGATGCTCTCGTTCTCTCCGTCGAAGGTGCGCAGGGTATAGCGGTCCACGCTCCACTTTTGCCGTTCCGGGTTCCACTGCACGCTGCTGGCCGTTAGCTTCTTGCTTAAGTTGGTGCCTTGTATTTCCTCAATGGCAAAGTTATACCCTACGTGTGCCGTGACGTTGTAACTTTCCATATACACATAAGTATCAGGCGCTATCTTCACATGTATGTTGCGTTTGTCGTAGGTAAACGGGCTTTTTACATACTTTACCTGAAAGGCCACACTCTCTTTGTTTGAGTTCGGGATTACCCAACCGATCAGTCCAAAGATCAAAGCACCGATAATGGTAGCCCCGATCAGGTAAGGCACCAGGAAACGCTTGAAGCTCACACCACCGCTCAAAATGGCTACAATCTCGGTATGCGACGCCATTTTGGAGGTCACAAATACCGTCGCAATGAACACCGTAATCGGGCTCAGCATGTTAGCATAGAACGGGATCAGGTGGATGTAGTAGTCGAAGATGATCTCTGAAATGGGCACATTGTGCTTGATAAAGTCGTCGTTCTTCTCCGTGAAGTCAATCACCAGAATCACCGAGACCATGATCAGCACCGTGAACACATACGTGGTCAGGAACTTCTTCAGTATGTATTTGTCAATTAGCTTCAAGCTTATCTAGTTTTTTACAATCTCGTCATTAGTTTTTTTACCATCACGTCTTTCCAGTCGCGGAAAGTGCCGGCGATGATGTGTTGGCGTGCCTGCTTTACCAGCCAGAGGTAGAACGTCAGGTTATGCACACTGGCGATCTGCCCGGCCAGGTACTCGCCACTGTGAACGAGGTGGCGCAGGTAAGCCTTGCTGTAGAACGTGCTGACATAGCCGCCTAGTTCCGCATCGATCGGGCTATGGTCGGTGGCCCACTTCTGGTTGCGTATGTTGATGATGCCCTGTGTGGTGAATAGCATGCCGTTTCGGGCGTTGCGGGTCGGCAGTACGCAGTCAAACATATCCACACCCAAGGCAATATTTTCGAGAATATTAGCCGGTGTGCCTACTCCCATCAGGTAGCGCGGCTTGTCGGCTGGCAGGATGTCACATACGATCTCAGTCATCTCGTACATCATCTCGGCAGGCTCGCCTACTGACAGACCGCCAATGGCATTGCCTTCGCGGCCAAAACTGGCGATGGTCTCAGCGGACTGCACACGCAGATCTTTGTAAGTGCTGCCCTGCACAATCGGGAAAAGCGTCTGGTCATAGCCATACTTCGGTTCTGTGCTGTCGAAGCGATCGACACAGCGCTGCAGCCAGCGGTGCGTGCGCTCCATCGAATTCTTGGCGTAGGTATAGTCGCAAGGGTAGGGGGTGCACTCATCAAAGGCCATGATGATATCGGCCCCAATGGTGCGTTGCGTGTCCATCACGTTCTCCGGTGTGAAATCCAGCGCCGAGCCATCGATATGCGACTTAAACTTCACGCCCTCCTCTTTGATCTTGCGTGTACCAGCCAGCGAAAACACCTGATAGCCGCCACTGTCGGTCAGGATAGGACGGTCCCAGCCATTGAACTTGTGCAAGCCACCGGCCTGCTCGAGTACGTTGAGTCCTGGTCGCAGGTATAGATGGTAAGTATTGCCCAGGATGATCTCGGCCTTAATGTCCTCCTTCAGTTCGCGCTGGTGAACCGCTTTCACGGTGCCTGCCGTACCTACGGGCATGAAAATCGGGGTTTCGATGGCACCATGGGCTGTTTGCACTACGCCGGCACGGGCCTTTGACTGTATATCTTTCGCTACTAATGAAAACTCCATGGTCTGTGATTGTCAGCGCGGTATGCTACAAGAAGCACGCCAACTAGTTCAGCGGCACGGATGCCGCTCGTTATTGCTAAATGGTTATCGGAATAATCTGCAAAGATACAAAGCGTGAGAGCACAAACATAAACAATTATTAAATCGCGCAAATGTTCCTAAATGGCTTAAATATACCTATTTTTGGTTGTTAAACCGGTTGTAGCGGCATGTGCGGTCTGGTGTGTTGTGCTATCAGCAGTTTAACCATCAACAATTCAACAATAGAATAATTTGATTTCACTTATACTCCTGGCAGTGCTGGCTTTTTGCGTGCTGGTGCAGCTATACTATGCTTTGTTCTACTTCCTGCCCCTGAGCAGGTATACCGATCCGGAGCCGGACAACCAGCGGCCTGTGTCGGTGATCGTGGCGGCCCATAACGAGCAGGACAACCTGTTTGAGCTCCTGCCCATGCTGCTCGACCAGCAATACCCTGAGTTTGAGGTTATCTTGGTGAACGACCGCTCTGACGATGACACCGAGTTTTATGTGTATGAGTTGGAGCGCCAATTCCCTAACTTCAGGGTAGTCACCATCAAAAAGACCCCTGAATACCTGAATCCGAAGAAATATGCGCTGGCGCTGGGTATACGCGCTGCCAAGTACGAACACATGTTGTTCACAGACGCCGACTGCCGCCCGTGCAGCGAACACTGGATAGAGAAAATGCAAAGCGGCTATCAGGCTGGTGCTGATTTGGTTATAGGTTATTCGCCCTACAAAAAGTTAAGTGGTTTTCTCAATCATCTTATCCGATATGAAACCTTACTGACCGCAATTCAGTATCTGTCTCATGCAAACAAAGGACACGCTTACATGGGCGTCGGCCGAAACTTATCGTATACTAAGTCATGTTTCTTTAGGAACAAGGGGTTTGCATCTCATATCAAGACTACTGGCGGCGACGATGATCTTTTTGTCAGAGATGCCGTCAACAATAGTAAAGCAAGCATTGTTATCAGCAAGGAAGGGCAAACAATCAGCATTCCCAAAAAGACGTTTCGGGAGTGGCTGATACAAAAGAGAAGGCACATGGCCGCCGGCAGGCAGTACAATGCGGCAGACAAAGGAAGGATAGGAACTTTTATTTCATCCAATATTCTTTTTTACACGCTAGTAATTATTCTTCTTGTTCTAAATAGCCATTTGACTATATTGGCTGCGCTCATTGGGATTCGCTATCTGATAGTGTTCCCGATCTATGTAAGCGTAGCTCGCAGACTTGACGAAGCGGTATCTTTGCCGTTGTTGCCGCTGCTCGATATTGCCTATTTTTTTAGTTACCTGCTCCTTGGGGTATCCGTAGTATTGAACAAACGAATCAGATGGAAGTAAACAAACAATTCTCCGCAAAAGCGAAACACGATTTCAAACTGATACAGGCGGCTGTTGAAGAAAACGATGAAAAAGCTTATGCTGAGTTGATGAGCATCTATAAGAAGCCGGTGTATCACGTGGTACTCAAAATGGTTCGCAACGCCGACGATGCGGAGGACCTAACCATAGAGGCTTTTGCCAAAGCTTTTCGCAACCTGCATAAGTTTAACCCGGAGTATGCTTTCAGTACCTGGCTGTTCCGTATCGCCACCAACAACTGCATCGACTTTATCCGTAAGAACCGCATCAAGACGATGAGCATCGACTCAGCGATCAAGATCGACAACGGCGACGAGATCACGATCGACTTCAAAGACAAAAACCTTAACCCGCAGGAAGAGGCGATCAAAAACCAGAAAATCGAGATCATGCAGTACGTGGTAGCCAAACTACCAGAGAAGTACCAGCGCCTCGTGACACTGCGCTACTTCAACGAACTGTCATACGAAGAGATCGCCACCGAACTGAACGCCCCACTTGGCACCGTAAAAGCCCAATTGCACCGCGCCCGCGAGTTGCTCTATGACATGGTGAAGAATAAGAAGCACTTGATTTAATTGTTAAATTGTTGATGGTTAAATTTTTGTTCACAAATACGAATCGTTCTGCGAACCAACCATTTAACAATTCAACCATTTAGCCTTTAATAAAATATTGATTACGTTTTTAGAGCCCCTGTTGCCTTGTGCGGCAGGGGCTTTATTTTTGGGTTGATTCCGTACATATTTCCTATTTTTGCGGTGCCTGAGGCGAATGCACGGCAAAAAAGAATAGAAGCTATACCTTGCCATAACAGACGATGCGAAACCTGAGCGAAGCCATACTGGAACGAATGGGCCGTCTTCATCTATACCTGCGATACAGGGGAAGGGTAGAGGCGGAGCAGGAGCTGCAACGCAAGTATGAAGGCCAATACCGCAATGCCGGTCTGGTGCTTCTCTTCGACCTCTTTATGGCCCTCGCCGTAGTGGTAGTAGTAGCCGTATTGGCAGGTGTGCTATACCTTGTGACAAGTTAGAAAGAGAACGAGCTATATGATTAACTCTCCGCTTTCAAACTCTTAAAATCTCAAATTCTTAAAATCTTAAACTCAATCATGTCTGTTTCCATCCGCATACTTTTGTCAGGTTACTTTCCGGAGCTTACCGAGGACCAACTCGAGAAATATGAGCGCATGGCCGAGCTGTATCGGGAGTGGAATGAGAAGATCAATGTGATCTCCCGCAAAGACATGGAGCACATCGGAGAGCACCACATCCTGCACTCGTTAGGTATAGCCAAGGTGATTCAGTTCCCGGCGCAGGCCCATGTGCTGGATGTAGGCACCGGTGGCGGACTACCTGGTCTTCCGCTTGCGGTGATGTTTCCGGAGGTGAAGTTTCACCTGGTAGACTCAATCGGGAAAAAGATACACGTGGTGCAGGAGATTGCCCGTGAGCTGCATCTTCATAACGTAACGGCCTCCCATACCCGCGCCGAGCAGGTGGGTGAGAAGTTCGACTTTGTAGTAAGCCGTGCCGTAACCCGTCTGGCTAATTTCTATCCTTGGGTGATGAACAGCTTCAAGAAAGAAGCTATACCTAACAAAGGCATCTATTACCTCAAAGGCGGCGACCTGCAGGAAGAAATAGCCGAGTCAGGCCTGATCACCAAGGTATACGACTTGAAAGATTACTTCACAGAGGAGTTCTTTGAGACGAAGAAGGTGGTAGTGGTACCGATGCCGTAGGCTGAAAATTGAGAGAGGTAAAAGACTTTACAAACCTAGATTACCTGCAGCATGGCAATAGGCGGCAGCAAGCGGCTTACTGGCTATTAACCAGATATGAAGTGATGGAGAAGCTAGCGCCTTTTCATCCGCTATTGGCAGGTACTCTCCCTCTCGAAATAGACATAGCGCAAAGTGACCTTGATATTGTATGTTGTTGGGCTGACAAGTCTGTTTTTATAGAAACAGTTAATCGACAGTTTGACACTTTTCCTTCCTTTGTTATCAGAGAAAAAATAGTAGGCAAACACCTCTCTGTCGTGGCTAATTTCAGATTAGGGAGTTTTGAAATAGAGCTCTTCGGGCAGGAGCTCCCTTCTCAGAGGCAGGCGGCTTATCGGCACATGCTCATAGAATACAGGCTCCTGCTGCAGTATGGAGAGGCTTTTCGTCAGAAGGTGGTACAGCTAAAGAGACAAGGGTATAAAACAGAGCCCGCCTTTGCAAAACTGCTTGGCTTAAAAGGAGACCCGTATGAGGCACTACTATTACTGGAGCAGGAAATCTTCGGGCTTTAATGACCCTGGCAATTATTCTCCATCCAGTAAGAACTTCACAGCTCTAGCCTCTGAGTAGTAAATATCATTCCTGAAATCTTCCGCAAAACCTACATGGCCGCCTCCTTCTGGTGTCTCCAGGTATAAGTATGGGTTTTCGTCTGCCTCTTCGAAGGGGAAGCAGGATTTCGTTAAGAACGGATCATTTTGGGCATTTACCAGTAGCGTCGGTACCTGTATATTTTTCAGAAACTGCTTGCTGCTGGAGCGCTTGTAATAATCCTCCGCATTTTCGAAACCGTGGAGTGGCGCCGTGTACTTGTCATCAAACTCCGGGAAAGACCAGAACAGACTGTAATTGCTAAGATCCAGAGCATCTGGGTACATCTCCTTCTTCTGTTCGAGTTTCTGGCCCAGAGACTTTAAAAAACGCTGGGTATAGATCTTGGAGATGCGCTTTGCAGAGCTCTTGAGATCGATAGGTACCGAAAAGACGGATGCCCGCTTTACCTCAGAAGGCACCTGTGCCGGATCTTCGCCCAGGTATTTAAGACTGATATTGCCGCCAGCACTAAAACCGATCAGGTATACGGTTTCATAATTGCCCACATTTAAGGCGTGGCGCACCACAAAGTCGAGGTCATCGGAAGCACCTAAGTGATAGGAGCGGAGGAGCTTATTCGGCTCACCACTGCAGCTGCGGTAGTTCCAGGCCAGCGCATCCACCCCGCATTCATTCAGCGCTTTTACCATGCCCATAATGTAAGGCCGGTGCGAGTCGCCTTCCAGCCCATGCGAGAGCACAGCCAGCGACCGGGACTTAACCCGCGACCAGTCCGCATCTATAAAGTCATCATCGGGGGTGATAAGCCGTTCGCGGTGGTAAGTCACTCCTTCCACTTGCCTGAACAAACTAGGCACAATGGTTTGGATGTGCCCATTGAAGAGGTAGAAGGGAGGTTTGTGCTGTGACGGTAAGATTGGCATTAGGTATAAGGGTATTTTGTAATCTGTACGAAAACGCTAAAATTACAGCCTTTCTATATGTAGCGCCATATAAGCGGCACACTTTTACGTATTCTTTACTATAAAACCAACAGAACATAAGACGATGAAGTTTAATAAAAATATAAAAACATGGTTGCTGGTCTGCCTGCTGGCAGGTTTTGTGATGGCTTGTTCTTCTGAAACGCGGCACAGTGCCAATCGGGATGTAGAAGAGTTTTCAGCCTGGGTAGATGAAAACAGTACACGCGCTGAAACAGCCACCGAAGAAGAGTGGAATGAAATGGAAGCAGAGTATAATCGCAGAGCTACCGAAATAGAGAAGCGTAGCGCAGACTGGGACGATCAGACTAAAGCGGAATGGGAAAAGGTGCAATCCCAATGGCAGGAAACGGTCGGACGATCCGAGACACGCTTTAGAGCATCAGAGGTGGAGTCAGAGTTTGACACGGAGCAGGAAGAAGGCGTGCAATAGCTCACTATATATAGAAACGCTATACAGTTATATGCATTGCTTTGAATATTTATATTCTGTGAGTTGTATAGTGCGTATAAAGCATTATAAACAACGATAATTATAAAATGAATATAAAATCAAATCTCAAAACACTAGGTATGGCATTAACAGTTAGTGCCTTTACCTTTGCCTGTAACTCTGAAACGCGTACTGAGACGAACAGTGAAATTGATGAAGCACAGGTGGAAATGAATGAAACCGGTGTGGAAACTGAGCGTGAATACAACGACATGGCTGTGTGGGTAGATGAAAACTCAACACGTGCAGAAAATGCCTCTGAGGAGGAATGGCGGGAGATGAGAACTGAGTATAACAGACGCGAAGCTGAGCTTGACGCCAGAAGCGAAACTTGGGATGATGAAGCCAAGAGAGAGTGGCAAGAAGTAAAAGACAGCTGGAAGCGTACCGAAGACAAAGTACAGAAGCGTCTTGGCGACGTGGACGTTGATGTAGACGTGGAAAGAAGAAATAACTAAACGGATTTTTGGTTAAAGAGCAAGCCTGGGGCTGCAGCGTAAGCTGTGGACTCAGGCTTTTTCCATTTATTGGGAGCTCCACGGGTTGCCTAGCGCTTTGCTGTTGATCAGTGTAGAGACAGGGAGCGTGTGTAAACAGGCAATGATTTGTTGCTCTTCAGAGCTGAGGGCTATACCTGGCGTACCGTTCTGCATCAGTTGAGAGGCTAGGGTAGAGGATAGCTTTATACCTGAACTGTAGGGCTGTCTTCCTGGAGTGAACTAAAGCGACAGTCGTGCATATAGGGTGCTGTGAGTGCCATGCCCTCAACGATCATTGGGTTATGTAGGTATAACAAAGTTTTCTGGTAGCGTAGCAGGTATAGCCAGTTCTTCAGGATTGGGTTTGCCTGGTGTTGGCGCGATCTGTTCGTCTTATTTGTTCCGGAAGCAAGAGAAAAAATAGCGGCCAGCAGAAAGAAACGCAGGGATGCCATGGTTTTCAGGCGAATAAAGTGTAATTTTGAAGCATCTTAATTTAGGTATTTGAGCTGAATTATTCTTGGTATAGGGGATAAATACCCTACCAGACTTTTTTTATAGCGAGGAGGTTTTGGAATTTAATTTCTAAGATTATATCTTTGCAAACTCATTTAGGATACGCAACGAAATTTTAATTAGTATAAAATAACATGGCTAATCACAAGTCGGCATTAAAGAGAATCAGATCTAACGACACGAAACGTCTTCGTAACAGATATCAGGCGAAAACTACTCGTACTTTCATCAAAAGGCTGAAAGGCACTACTGACCAGACCGAGGCGCAAGAACTGTACAAGACAGTTTCTTCTATGCTTGACCGTCTGGCAAAGAAAAACATCATCCACAAAAACAAAGCGGCTAACAACAAGTCAAAACTGGCTAAGTTCGTTAACGGCCTGGCTGCAGCCTAAGTTTTTGCTGGAATACCAGTCTCTAAGCCTTACACCTTCGTGTAAGGCTTTTTGTGTTTTCTGTCGTTATAAGTTCGAGAAAAGCTGCCGCTATCATCCACAGGGTTTTACAAGTACCATAAGTCTGCCTACTTTCTTTTTATAGGGATTTACCTCAGAGAGAAATTCTCAGCCACTGCGAATCTTAGGCTATAGCGCTGTAGTTTCTGTTTTGCTATAGCGGTCCAACCGTCCCTGGCGCCTCTTTGCTTAAGGAGGGGAACCTTCTACTGCCAGCTCACAGGTATAAGGGCTGTTGCTTCTGTATGCTTGTGTACGAGTGACACACGCCTTCCCCTATCGAGATGTAGGTCCGTTTCATTGTACATTTATTGTCATCCTGTAAGGATCTTGGTTGTCAGTAGCCACTGCTAAACCTCCCTTTGACCAAGTTTCTTTACAGAATGACAGTAAGATTGGAGCCTTTTTCTTTAGAATAAACCAGCCCTGTTCTAGAAAGGGAGATCTTGTCGGATGCAGATATCTGGGTATAAGCTGTGGAGCATACGAACCACTGGCAGGTATAGCAAGACTAACTCGCACTGAAACTATGAAACAGTCCACAGTGCTAGGTGCACCAAATGACACTCCACTGTTGGGGGTGAAGGGGGCCCCCTGTCGAGAGCGTTCAGCGAGTTTGGAGCGTCTTGATTTTTTTGCTTACTGGGGGTAGGGCCCCTCGTTTTTTTCATCAAGGAAAAAAGTGAGGCCCCGCCCGGCCAGGGCAAAAACTGCCCGCCGCACAGGCGAAGCAATGAAACAATACACGTTGCTATACCTGCAACTTCTATGGTCATACCTGGGCCAGTGCCCACACCATACCCGTCACGAGCGAGGACGCTCGCGTCATGCAAACTAGCCCCGCCGACTAGGCGAAAACTGTTCCAGGTAAATCTACCCCGCCAAACCCCACTCCCTAAAAACAAAAAATCCTGAAGTCGATGCACATCAACCTCAGGATCCTGAAAATGAAATCTTACTTATCTTAAGCGATACTCAACTTGATCATGTTGGTACGCTTCTGCTCGTATATCGGCATACTCGCCGTGTTGATGAACACATCTCCCTTGTTCAGGTAACCAGCCTTCAGGAGCATCTGCTTGATATCCTCAATGGTGGCATCAGTCGACTCAAACTTGTCGTAGTAGAAACCACGAACCCCCCACACCAGGTTTAGCGTGTTCAGCAGGCGCTCATTCTCTGTGAAGATGAAAATATCAGCTCTGGTGCGGTACTTAGCCAGTTGGAAAGCTGTGTAACCAGACTTGGTCATGCCGATCACGGCACGTGCGTTCGTGTCGCGGGCAAGGTTACAGGCATTGGCTACCAGGCTGTCGTTGTAAAAAGTCTCGGAGTGCGGGTTCAGGATGTAAGTCTTGTTGAAGATCTCCGCCTGGCGCTCCACCTCACTGATCGTTAAGTTCATGGAGCGGATCGTCTCAACCGGGTAAGCTCCTACCGCCGTTTCGGCACTCAGCATCAGGGTGTCAGCACCGTCAATCACGGCATTGGCAACGTCGTTGGTCTCAGCACGTGTTGGCTTCGGATTCACGATCATGCTCTCCATCATCTGGGTGGCGATGATCACGGGCTTGGCAGACTTGTTACACTTCTCCACGATCATCTTCTGCAGCATTGGCACACGCTCCATACCTGTTTCCACCCCAAGGTCACCACGGGCCACCATGAGGGCGTCAGATTCAGCAATGATCGCATCAATGTTTTTAATCGCTTCAGGCTTCTCAATTTTTGCGATCACGCGGGTATCCTTGCCACGCTCCCTGATGATGCGCTTAATTTCCAGTACATCTTCTACGCGGCGCACAAACGAGAGCGCAACCCACTCTACGTCGTGGTCGAGGCCGAAGTGCAGATCACGAAGGTCTTTTTCGGTTAGCGAAGGGGCTGAAACAGAGGAGTCCGGCAGGTTGATGCCTTTGCGAGGTTTTACCACACCACCATATTTCACATCCGCTTCCACCAGGCAGTCTTTGTCAGTGGTGATTACTTTCAACTCGAGTTTGCCATCGTCGAGCAGGATGGTATCGCCAGGGTTTACGTCTTTGGCCAGCGCGGTGTAGCTGGTGCCAAGATGCTCATGGTTGCTGATGGAGCCATCGCAGCGTAGCACGATACGTTGGCCTTCCTTTATTTCTACGCCGCCGTTCTCCACTTCACCAATCCGGATCTTAGGGCCCTGTAAGTCCTGTACAATGCAGATATTAGTGTTGAAGCGGCGGTTGATTTCGCGAATGTGCTGTATTACCTGTAAATGTTCTTCATGCTCACCGTGCGAGAAATTAAGGCGGAAAGCATCTACGCCCTCCTGCACGAGTGCCAACAGGCGCTCAAAGGTATTGCTGGCAGGGCCAACAGTGGCCAGTACTTTTGTCTTGTTGAAGAGTATCTTCATAAATCAGAATAATAAGTGTTCCTTGTACTTAAGTGTAAGTGGATCAAATTGTTTCGTGTACTGAATAATGGGGAGGTTGTGAAGCCTCCGTAGCAGCTCCTGGGGGTGAAGGTAGTGCTGCAGCGCACCTGATATTTGCAGAATATAGTCATACTCTTTTACATCAGGCAGCATAAAAGGCTTTTTAATGGTAAGGGTACCCAGCGCTTTGTTACGGAAAAGGCGCACAGTGCTATGGGTGTCATTGTGCTCAAAATGAGAGATGTACATTTTGTGTCTATCCGGCATTTCGTAGCATAAGTCCGGCTGGCGGGTGAGATTAAGACCCAAAAGGCGATTAAGCGACCAGGCCATCTTGTAGTCGCGGCATGAGGCAACCACGCCGAAAAGGGCGAAGCTAAAATCATACTCGATGTCCAGGTGCAATGTTTTCATGGGCTAACAATCAGCGTAATTGCAAATTTATAAACATGAAAGTCTAAAACGACCTTTAAGGCAAAAACTTTTATCACTTACCGAATACCACAATTTTTTTTGACATTGTCTGCCTAATTACATTTCTTTGCACAGTGTTTTAATAAACTATAAGAAAAAATGTCAGAAATCGCAGAAAAAGTAAAGGCTATCATCATCGATAAGCTTGGTGTTGAAGAGTCAGAAGTTACTCCAGAGGCTAGCTTCACAAACGACCTTGGCGCTGATTCATTGGATACAGTAGAGCTTATCATGGAATTCGAAAAAGAATTCAACGTTTCTATTCCAGATGACCAGGCTGAAAACATCGCCACTGTAGGTCAGGCTATCAGCTACCTGGAAGAGCACGCAAAGTAATATAACCCCGATTACCTTATTGTATTAAGTAATTTTTACTATCTATCCTCTACTAACAGCTTATGGAGCTTAAGAGAGTTGTAGTTACAGGGCTTGGCGCACTCACCCCACTTGGAAACAACGTTGCAGAGTACTGGAACGGGCTGGCCAATGGTGTGAGTGGAGCTGCGCCTATTACACGCTTTGATGCGAGTAAGTTTAAGACCCAGTTTGCCTGTGAAGTAAAAGGATATGTTCCTGAAAATTACTTCGACCGTAAGGAAGCGCGTAAGATGGACCTGTTCTCTCAGTTCGCCATGGTGGTGGCTGACGAGGCGGTTCAGGACGCGAACCTGGTGGAAGGGAACTATAACCCCGACCGCGTAGGTGTGATCTGGGGATCTGGTATTGGCGGTCTGCGTACCTTCCAGGAGGAGTGCGTGAACTTTGCCAACGGTGACGGCACACCGCGATTCAACCCATTCTTCATCCCGAAGATGATCGCTGACATCAGTGCCGGCCACATTTCAATTAAGTACGGCTTCCGTGGACCTAACTTCGTAACGGTTTCTGCCTGTGCATCTGCTACCAATGCCATCATCGATTCTTTCAACTATATCCGTTTGGGTATGGCCGATGTGGTGGTGACCGGTGGCTCAGAGGCAGCTGTAACTGAAGCAGGTATAGGAGGTTTTAACGCCCTGAAGGCCCTTTCAGAGCGCAACGACTCTCCAGAGGCTGCCTCCCGTCCATTCGACAAAGACCGCGATGGTTTTGTGTTGGGTGAAGGTGCAGGCGCCCTTATTCTGGAAGAGTACGAACATGCCAAAGCCCGTGGCGCAAAGATCTACGCCGAGGTGATCGGTGGCGGTATGTCTGCAGACGCATATCACATTACAGCTCCGCATCCGGATGGATTGGGCGCGCTGAACGTGATGAAGAACGTGCTGCGCGATGCCAACATCAAGCCAGAGGAGGTAGACTACATCAACGTACATGGTACATCCACACCGCTTGGAGACATCAGCGAAGTGAAAGCCATCGAAACTGTGTTTGGAGACCACGCCTACAACCTCAATATCAGCTCTACCAAGTCCATGACAGGTCACCTGTTGGGCGCGGCCGGTGCTATTGAGGCGATTGCGGCTATCATGTCGATCAAAAACAGCCTGGTGCCACCTACCATCAACCACTTTACGGATGATGACAGCTTTGACAACCGTCTGAACTTTACCTTCAACAAAGCGCAGGAGCGTGAAGTGAGGGTAGCGCTCAGCAACACGTTCGGCTTTGGTGGACACAATACTTCCGTTTTATTCCGTCAATTTATCGACTAAGTGTTTGGTCCTATAAAACCGGTACGGCGCTTCTATCACAGCCTATTTACCAAGGATAGAGAGTTAGTGCGCGCCATCTCCGGGATTATTGGCAGCACTCCGGATAACATACGCCTGTACAAACTGGCGCTCACACACACGTCCTTTGCGCGTCAGAACCTGGCCAGCAAGCATGACACGAATGAGCGTCTGGAGTTCCTGGGCGATGCGGTACTCGGAACAGTAGTGGCAGAACTGCTATTCAAGAAATTCCCCTACGAAGATGAAGGCTTTATGACAGAGATGCGCTCACGGATCGTTAACCGTGAGTCACTCAATCATATTGCCATTAAAATCGGGTTGAACCTACTCGTGAAAGTAGACACTTCAGGAGGACAGACTTCACGTCACAAATCAGTGCACGGCAATGCGCTGGAGGCGCTGGTGGGCGCCATATACCTGGACAAAGGGTATAGTACAACCCGCCAGTTTATATTAGGGAAACTCATCAAGCCACACGTGGACCTGCACAAGCTGGTCAACACCACTTCCAACTTCAAGAGTAAGCTCATCGAGTGGGCGCAAAGCCAGAATGCCGATATCCGGTTTGAGATCGTCAACCGCAAGAACCAAGGTAATACGACCGAGTTTACATGCGAGATCTTCCTTAATGACAAACCGGTAGCCGTGGGCGTGGGGCTCTCCAAAAAGAAAGCTGACCAGGCTGCAGCTGAAAAGGCGCTGGAAGTCCTCAATATCGGCTGAGGCTGGTTTATATCAGCGAAAATATCGGGGCATCCAATTAATGCGACCATTTTAGCCCTTCTCTAACCCGGCTTTTACTTTAACTCTGTTGCTCAAACGGAAATTGCTCACCCTCGCATCATTTCCAGTTGTGAGCTTCTGATTTTGTTCCAGCACTGTGCCATACCTATACTTAAATGGGCTCTACAGGCTTCAACCTATACCTGTTCAGGGTATAACGGTTCTTTATTTGCCTACCAAAGCTTAACTTGCTTCCGTATTGTTGCGTTAGAGAACACACTATGGAAGAAACTAGACTGATACTGGCTGGGGCTGCCCTGAATCAGACCCCACTCGACTGGGAAGCCAACCTCCTTAATATACGATCAGCTATTATCGAAGCAAGCACCCGAAACGTGGATATCCTGCTGCTGCCTGAGCTTTGCATCACTGGTTACGGCTGTGAGGATATGTTCCTGCACCCTTGGTTTGCTGAAGAAACCTTTGAAAAGCTGCTCCAGATAAAAGAGTGGTGCGATAACATGACCGTATGCCTGGGTGTGCACGTGATTATCGGACAGGATGTTTTCAATACGGCCTGCGTTATCAAAAACAAAGAGATCGTGGGCTTTACGGCCAAGCAGTTTCTGGCCCGTGATGGCATCCACTACGAGCCGCGCTGGTTTACGCCATGGCCGGCCAATGTGGTAGAGGAGTTTGAGATAAAGGGAAAACGCTACCCGATTGGTGACATCGTCTACGAAGAGAAAGGCGTGAAGTATGCCTTTGAAATATGCGAGGATGCCTGGCGAACTAACCGTCCTGCCGAGCGCCATATGCCGAAGGGTGTGCAACTGATCCTGAACCCAAGTGCCAGCCACTTTGCCCTGAGCAAGACGGACCTGCGCCACCGCCTTGTAGTAGAAGCCTCTCAAAAATATCAATGCGCTTACCTATATGCCAACCTGCTTGGCAACGAGTCAGGCCGTGTGATCTTTGATGGGGAAGTGCTCATAGCCCAAAACGGTAAGTTGATCCGACGCAACGAGCTGCTATGCTTCAAGGACGTGGACCTGGAGTGCGCAGAGGTATGCTTCGGGCCTAACCCGGAAATAACTGAAACAATTGAATACCTGCCACCCATTGATGAGAATGCTGAACTGATTGCCGCCTTGAGCCTGGCGCTGTTTGACTATATGCGAAAGAGCCGCAGCCGGGGCTTTGTGCTGTCGCTGAGCGGTGGCGCTGACTCGTCATGCTGTGCGGTGGCCGTGGCTGAAATGGTGCGTCGGGGCGTTGACAGTCTGGGAGTGACCGGGTTTGTGACCAAAGCCCGCATGTTCTCGCTGGAGGATGCCGAGTATTTTGAATCACTGCCGCAGGAGCATGTAGTAAAAGAGCTAGTAGGACGTATGCTTACCTGTGCGTATCAGGGCACTGTCAATTCCTCTGATGCCACCTATACCTCTGCGAAGGAACTGGCGGAGTCGATCGGGGCAGTGTTTTACGACTGGACCATTGATGATGAAGTACGCGGCTATACCTCAAAAATAGAAGGTGCCCTAAAGCGGGAACTGACCTGGGAGCAGGACGATGTGACCTTGCAAAACATACAGGCACGGGTACGCGCGCCAGCTATCTGGATGCTGACGAACGTAAAGAACGCCTTGCTGCTGGCTACCTCAAACAGAAGCGAGGCCGCCGTGGGCTACGCTACAATGGATGGCGATACTGCTGGTGGCCTATCCCCGATCGCAGGTATAGACAAGGCATTTATACGTCAATTCCTGATCTGGATGCAGGAAGAACTGGGCTACCTCGGACTGGACTATGTGAATAACCTGCAGCCAACAGCCGAACTTCGCCCATCTTCTGAGAACCAGACGGACGAGAAGGACCTGATGCCATACGAGATCCTGAACATGATCGAGCGCCTGGCCTGGTACGACCGTCTGTCACCACAGCAGGTAATCGATCAGCTGGAGAAAGAAAAGGTAGCGCCAGTAAAATCAATCAAGGAGTATGTGCACAAGTTCTATACCTTGTGGTCTCGCAATCAATGGAAACGAGAGCGTTATGCCCCAGGCTTCCACCTCGACGACTACAACCTGGACCCGCGCAGCTGGCTACGCTATCCGATCCTGAGCGGCGGCTTCAGGGAGGAGCTCGGCAAATTGAAATAGGGGCGGACATTGATATAAATACAAGGCATCATCTTATACCTGAAAGACCGGGGTGGGATGATGCCTTTTCCTTTTGTGGCTATACCTGTGGATAAATATCCCTGTACCTGTCTGGTGCTGGTTTTTTAGCATTGCGAATTATTGTAACTTTGGCAGAACCATACCTTTGTATATGAGCATTCTGAACTATATCACATGGGATGTAAGTCCTTCCATCTTCTCCATCGGCTCCTTTGAAGTGCGCTGGTACGGGCTCCTGTTCGCACTGGCTTTTGTGTTCGGGCAACGCATCCTGACCAAAATCTATGTAGCCGAAGGCCGCACAGAAGGCGATGTGGACGTGATCACCCTTTACATGATCATTGGCACTGTTGTAGGTGCACGTCTGGGCCATACCCTGTTTTACCAGCCTGAGTATTACCTGAGCAACCCGATCGAGATCCTAAAGATATGGGAAGGCGGACTAGCCAGTCATGGCGCAACCATCGGTATTTTGCTGGCCCTGTGGCTATTCAGTCGCAAGCACAATTTTGATTACATGTGGGTTTTGGACCGGATCGTGATCGTAGTGGCGCTAGGTGGCGCACTTATCCGACTGGGCAACCTGATGAACTCTGAAATATTTGGTCGTCCGACGGATCTGCCATGGGGCTTTATTTTTGTGCGCCAGAGCGAATACTCGCATGTACCACGCCACCCTACACAGCTTTACGAGTCATTCAGCGTATTCCTGCTGTTTGTACTCCTCTACTGGCTCTGGAAGAAATACAAAGAGGCCCTGCCGAAAGGTTTACTGTTCGGTATCTTCGTAACGGCCCTTTTCACTTTCCGCTTCCTGGTAGAGTTTCTGAAAGAAGTGCAGGTAGAAAAAGAGGCGACAATGGCGCTGAACATCGGGCAGCAATTGAGTATCCCACTCATCATTATCGGTTTGTTTATCCTTTTCAGAGTATGGCGTAACCCAAAACCTGCCCTGCCTGGCGGAAAGCCAGCAAGAGAAGCAGTCCGCAAATGAGTTTTATTCGAGATACCAAAACGGCCAGCATCACTGCTGGCCGTTTTGTTTTTGTGGGTAATTAGTTAAGGCTATACCTGAACAAGCCCCCATCTTCGCTGGTGATGACCAGGGTGCTTTCATTTTCGAAAGCTACCGCCTCGGTTTGTCCAGCCTCCTTGATGGGCACGCGCTGGTAGTCGCCTTTATAGAACTCCGCTGGATTACTAACGTTGCGGAAGATGTGCAGTCCTCCTTCGCTCACGAGTGCCACGGTGCTGCCATCAGCGCTGCTGGCTGCGCCGGTCACAGGCACACCAAGCTTGTGACTGCCCAGCAGTCTGGCTTTGTACTGCCCGCCGCTGTCAGGAAGCTCGTATACCTTAGCTGTTTGTTTTCTACCTCTATCCTTTGACACCAGGTATAGCTTGCCGCCTTGCCAGAAAATAGCTTCCACATCATAGTTCATATCTTTTTTAACTGGTGGGAAATCCTTCTGGTCCTCGTAGGTGAAGCGGATGGCTTCAATTTGATCAGGCTTGTCGAGCTTCAGTTTATAGATGGCCAGTTCTTTGCGTTTGTTGTTGTTATTGCCTGTGTCGGCTATGTAGATATTTCCTTCACTGTCACGTGCCAGGTCTTCCCAGTCCACATTGGGGAGCTTCAATTTGATGGTCTCTACTAATTTGCCTTGCTGATCTACCACATAGAGGTGCGGTTTGTTGCCTGCATCGTTGTGTGTGATGTAAGCTTTCCGTTCAGGTATAAACTCGACGCCGGAGCTTTCATTAATAGGGGAAGGGAGTTTGGCCAGCCTGACCAGTTTGCTGGAAGTAGCTGAGGAATTAGTGTCTGTGTCGGAAGGCTGACCCAAAAAGTAAAAAAGGGCGACCATGACAGGTATAAAAAAGGCGAGTATTTTCAACATAAGCTTCATAGGGTTCTTTTAGAGAGTAGGCGCGTTATGGTATAACGGAAAGCAAAAGCACTGTGGTTGCGTACAAACTGTAAATACCCGTTTTTTAACCTGATTATTGTTTTTAAAGCCAACCGATGAAAATTAAGAAGATAAAAGAAACCTGTCTGTATGTAACCGATCTGGAGCGCAGTCGCGAGTTCTATAACGGAAAGTTAGGATTGGCAGTGATCGGTGAGGTGAAAGACCGTCATATATTTTTCAGAGCAGGGGAGTCGGTATTACTCTGCTTTCTGCCAGAGGCCTCAAAGCTTGGGGGTACATTGCCTCCACACTTCGGATCAGGTCAGTTGCACCTGGCTTTCGAGGTAAGCAGGGAAGATTATGAAAGCTGGAAAAGCAAAATCAAGGACGCAGGTATAGCAATAGAGCAAGAGTATGACTGGGGGCGTGGTTACCTTTCGTTCTACTTCCGCGATCCCGACCAGCACCTGCTCGAAGTGGTGATGGAAGGGATGTGGGAAAAGGACTAGCAGTAGGATGCTCATTAGTGATAACACACATTTAATTGCGCACGAGTTGCTCTTTCTCTTTGATTTTCTCCGCATGCAAGCCCGCAGGATATTTTGTTTCTCTCTGGATTGGCTTCATACCAAATGGCAGTCGGAGCCAATTTACTGGCATGATCAGGTACTTGATCAGCAGAAAGCAAACGATAAAAGTGCTTAGGCTGATAACTGAAAACTTGAGACCAATGCTCCAGTCTGCTTGCATCAGGTAATATCCCAATGCCACAATGACGGTCTGGTGCAGTATATAGAACGGGTATACCATCTCATTAGCTTGTGCCAGAAACTTATGTTTCACGTTGAGGTGCTGCATCGCAAAACCCAGTATGACCATCAGCCAGAACCAACGGTTACTTTGCTTTAGGGCATAGTATAGCGACAATTCTATACCATTCAGATCAATATCTTTAAACCAGTAGAAAGTATACAGGATTGTAAGGGTTGAAGCTGCGAGGCCCAGGCTGAACCAACGCAGTTTTCTTACTTTTTCCTGCAGTTGGGGAAACTTCATCAATACAAAACCAATTAAGAAAACCGTAATATAGAGGAAGTGGTTGGCCCAATCATCCACAAGGGCATTGGTAGCCGGGAATCGTTCATTGAGCAGAATGCCACCTGTACTCAACCAGAACGCGGGCACGGTCAGTAGCACCCAGTTCTGTATACTGGCTACCTGTGTGTTGACACGGCGCAGGTATACGAGTAGCGGCAAAAGCAGCAGGCTGTAGCAGAAGATGTAAGTCAGATACCACAGATGGTGCCAGCTGAAGTTGCCTTCGGGGTAGGGCTCAAATTCAAAGACAGAGGGATAGAAGCTGAAGTAATCTGTAGCCGTGCCCTGCACTGCCCGCTCAAAATATACCTGTGGCGGTACTACTAGTAGCATACCGATGACCAATGGAAGCAGAATGCGTTTCAGCCTGTCTTTGGCAAAAGTACCGGCACTGCGGAATCCCAGGGCAAAGTATACGCCCACTCCCGACACCAGAAAAATAAGCGACATCCGCCACTGGCTCATAAAGATCATCGGTACTTCCAGCGTTTCACTGAGTACCGGGTTTTTAACGTGCCAGTCCCAACTGACAAAGTACATGCCGGTGTGGTAAAAGATGAGTAGTGAGAAGGCCAGTACCCGCAGCCAGTCGAACTCGTAACGTCTGATTTTAATCTGGTTTTCCATAGCGTTTCGTTTTGATGCAAACATCGCTAAAGAAGATTAAATCAGAAGAATCTGCCGATAAGTGCGAGGTGCTAACTTATAGGGAAGTACTTAAACTGAACCGGAAACGGCATTTTTACGATATTGCCCGGGTGTCTGGCCGGTATGCTTTTTAAAGACACTGCTAAAAGCTGACTTTGACATGTAACCTACCTGCTCGGCCACTTCTTCCACCTTTAGATGCTGCTGAGTTGGGTCCGCCAGTATAGCTCTGGCCTCTTGTATGCGCAGCTCAGCCAGGTACTCAAAAAAGCTCTTACCCAGGCGCTCGTTCAGGCTTTGTGAAAGGTAGTGGGGCGAAGTATGCAGTTGTTTGGCCAGCGTCGGGAGGGAGGCCGATGGTTGAATGTAAAATTTTTCCTCTTCAGCCGCTTTCAGTTTCCGGATCAGGTCCTGCTTGGCTTCCTCACTCAGGGCGGACTTTTCATACTTTAGCTGCACCACCGGCTGAAAGAAAGCAGAATCAGTGATGATTTTGTAGCTGGCAAAGAAGAGCTGCAGTACCAGAAACACGGCCAGGAAATGATCACCCAGGTCGCGCTCATAGCTTAGCTTAACGATCACGATCAGCACCAGCGTGGCAACAAAAAAGAACAGCAGGAACCTTGCCCAGGTATAGAAATAGGGGTTTGGGGACTCGACTGTGTTTCGTTTCCTCAAAATCATGAAGCAGAGTATGATGTAGATGAGGATGTGTGCCATGGTCAGCTCATTTACATACCTCGTCCAATGCAGCGGGTCCCAGAAAAACTCAATAGTAACTGGTATCTGCTCCATCTCCGGAAAATAGGCTCCTATATAGGCGTTGTATTTAACTTCCTCGGGCTGTATGTAAAAAAGGGTATGGTAGAGAAAATACACTACAAAAGGAATGAAGTGCAGCCACTGCTTCCGCGTCCAGTTATTTCCGTTCAGGCTCCGGAAAAGCAGGTAGGTGAGGGGACCGGCGGCGAAATTTGCAGGTTCAGAGAAATCGACCAGATGAAGCACCTGGAACATAAGGCCGCTATAGCACAGAAATACCTCCAGGACCATGCTGGCAAAAGTAAATACCAGCGCCGCCAGTAGCAGGTGATGATAGGGTTGCCGATGCGGGCGCTTCGCCAGAAACAGCAGACTCATGAAAAAGCCCTGCACCACACCCACCAGCAGGATGGCTGCAAACCAATCAAATCGGAAAAAGGACTCTGGCTGTGGCATCGGCAAGTATGATCGTTTACTAACGGTTCATAAACTAAAGCTAAAACTAAATTTTAACTTACGTTTAAGTACACCCGAAAATTCTACGCTTGGACTCCAAGAGGGGTGTTTAAAAAGAAAAGCCTCCGCTGTGGGCGGAGGCTCTTGCAATGATTCTTATACAGTAGGATTACTGAAGACGTGCCTGGATCTCTTCGATCAAGCCATCATAGCGCTTCAGCAGACGGCCCCAGTCTTTGAAGTCTTCATCGTCTTTCACACTGATGTTGCGCGAAGTGTTGATCTCACGCTCGTGACGCTGGCTAACGATCTTCACCACGTAGGTAAGGTCGTTAGAGTTACCGCCGCTGCTCACGATCACACGTGTGCGGATCATGTTGGCACCGTTGAAGTTTTGCACCTGCCAGGCGCTGGTCAGGTAGCCTGTGTTGTAGTCTACCGTTTCGAGCACATCAAAACGCTTGGTGATGATTGAGCTCAGGATTCTCCAAGCGTCAGCAGGGTCTACGGTTTTGCTTACAGGTATGGTGATGCGCACATTGGCCATGTCTGAGGAAATAGACGAGGTATAAGCCTCGTCCACGGCGAGCTCTACAAACTCAGTTGGCTCCGGAGCCTGCATGTTTTCCTGGTTGCAGTAGTTCTTGATATAGCGCAGGAAACCGTCTTTGGTCACACGCACTTCTACGCAGCCGTTCTTTGGAACTTTCAGGTCGTATTTGCCTACACCTACTACTTTGCCAGCCACTTCAATGTTGGCATCAGCAGGGGAGGATGTGATTTTCACTAAGCGATCCTCGAGCATGGCACGGCTGCGAAGCGGAGGAAGTGGGTCAGTAGATGGCTTGTTGCAGAACACCTGTACTACTTCAGCAAATCCGTCCTTTGTTACAGTCACTGTTACGCAAGTGCCAAATGGTACGCTTACATCTGTATTGCCACGGCCGCTTACCACACCATTCAGTGATACAGAGGCGTCAGCCGGAATCACTTCCAGGCGTACCTGGCGGTCTTTCAGCTCAAAAAAGTCTTTAACAGGAGGAGCTTCACGGTCTTTCTGGTTGTAGTATACCTTGGTTTGTGGTGCAAAGCCTGGTTTCTTTACCTCTACGTTCAGGAACTTGTCTTTCTCCACAATCAGGTTGATACGCTTTGTGCCAGCCAGGCGACCGTCAATATAGATCTCCGCATCATAAGGCTCCACACTGATGTCAATCAGGCGATTTGCCAGTTCTACCTTTTGTTCCTTGTCCCACTTCATGGTGCGCGGAAACTCACGAATTACAGGTTCATAACCTTCTTTTACAATGGCAATGCGATTGCGGGAGTCTTTGTTCAGCTTCAACTCAATGCTTCCGACACCCAGTTCAGTCACTCGGGTATTGTCCGCGTCGTTCAGCAAAAAGAATTTGGCATCCGGGAAGTTTGAAGCAACGTTGATCTTGCTTTGCGCAAAAGTAGAAAGCGTCAGCAAGCATAGGATGAAGGATAGGTAGAGATTTCTCCTCATAGGACTAAAATAAAGTAAGTAAAAAATATAAAATAGGTTGGTTGATTATGACAATACCACCACAAATTTAAATCAAATTTCTGTAAATTTATATATAACAATTTGTGCATCAATAAAAATACCCAAAAGTGGGTACCAGATAATTGCTAGAAAATGAAATGTAGCAGATGTTATGAGCTGATTCAGCCGCGCAAAAACAGATAAATTTTTGTACAGATTAGCAGCAACTTTTGTAGTTGCTGTCCTAAGGATTTAACCTGGCTAGTAGTTCTGGTGCAATCGTATGGCCGCCTTCGAAGGTATGCACTTGCGGCGAAATGCCGAGTCGCTGCATGATCTCTCGCTGATGCTGCAGTTTTTCGGGTGTGATAAACTCGTCTTGTGTGCCATACACCAGATCTACCGGTATACCTTCAAAAGCCGCTTTGCCCGATTCAAAATCGATATCCTCCGGAAAAGAGGCGGCCCAAAGTATGAGGTGCTGGCAAGGCACTCGTTCAGTTGCCAGCCAGCGGCAAACTGTAGCACCGCCCTGTGAGAAGCCCAGCACATGCACCCGCACATCAGAAGGTACTTGCTGCAAAAGTTGTTTCAACAGCAGGTTGAGGTAAGCGGACTGGTCCTCTATTTCGGAAAGACGATCTTCTTTGGTCATCCAGGTAGCACCTACGCGGCCAGAAAAACCATCCAGGTAAAAGCGGGAGAGTCCCTCCGGGGCTACTACTACAGTATTCCCATCGTCCAGCACAGCGAAGTGCCGCAGAAAATAACGGGCCAGCTGACCATAGCCATGGCACACCACCCAGAGGTCGCGCGTCTGTTCTGAAGGCGTTCCCAAGGTATAGTAGCGTGCCGTTCGCGGCACTGTCAGCTGGTGCGTGTGCATAACTTACAAATGTTCTTTGTTGAACTGGAAAGGCAGCAGGTCGCTTACGCTGCGGAGGCGGTAGAATTTGCCTTCTGGTCCCTGCAGGAGCACAGGTATAGGCTCGCCTTGGTTGTGTTCGTACTCAGCCATCACCTGGCGACAGGCGCCACAGGGCATAGCCGGAAGAAAATGTTGTTCGCTTCGCCGGCGTGCAGTCACAGCAATCATCTTGATTTTGGTGTTCGGGTGATGGGCGCTCATGGCAAACAGGGCGGTACGCTCCGCGCACAAGCCGGAAGGGTAGGCGGCGTTTTCCTGATTGCTGCCTTTGAACATGGTGCCGTCTTCAAGTACCAGGGCGGCGCCTACCAAAAAGTTGGAATAAGGAGCGTAGGCATCGTTAGCAGCTTGTTGGGCCAGCTCCATTGCTTCGCGTTCCTGTGGTGTTAATTCTTCTGCCGAGTCCAGTACGTCGATGCAGATATGTATATTCAGCTCACTTGCCATTTAAGACCTTGTAGGTATAAAAATTAGAAAAGGGCTATAAATTTAACGGAATATTCTGATAAAACAATGCGAAAGGTTGGCCTTGCAGGTGGTTATTGCTAAATTCAAGCGCAACGACACAATCGCTATGAAAAAAATACTCCTCCTCGGGGCTGGCCGCTCCGCCTCCTCGCTTATTCAATACCTGTTACAGCACGCGTCTTCCGAAAACTGGTACATCACCATCGGCGACATCAACGTAGACCATCTGCAGAACAAAATCGCGCAGCTGGACTTTGCTGAAGCCATCGTATTCAATGTGCACGATGACGAACAGCGAGCTGTAGAGGTAAGCAAAGCCGATCTGGTGATCTCGCTTTTACCGGCGATCTTTCACATAGAGGTGGCGCGGGAGTGTATGAAGCAGGAGAAGCACCTGATTACCGCATCCTACGTTTCGCCCGAGTTCAGGGAGTTGCACGAAGAGGCCAAGCAGAAGAACCTGACTATAATAATGGAATCGGGCCTTGACCCGGGCATAGACCACATGTCAGCCATGGCAGTGATCCAGCGTGTGCAGGGTATGGGCGGTCGCATCACGTCATTTAAGTCCTACACGGGCGGACTGGTGGCACCGGAATCGGACAATAACCCCTGGAATTACAAATTCAGCTGGAACCCGCGCAACGTGGTGCTGGCAGGGCAGGGGACGGCCAAGTATATCAAGAACGAAGAGTATAAGTACATACCCTACCACCAATTATTTAAGCGCACCGACGAACTGTTTGTAGAGGGCTACGGCCACTTCGATGGCTACGCAAACCGCGATTCGCTCAGCTATAGGGAGCATTACGGTCTGAAGGATATCCCTACCATGCTACGTGGCACACTGCGCCGCATTGGTTACTGTGCCGCCTGGGATGTGTTTGTGCAACTGGGCCTCACCGACGACAGCTATGATCTGGAAGGTGTGGACAGCATGACGCATCGCAGTTACCTGGAAGCCTTTCTGCCACCAGCCGCCTCCACCGACGAATCGCTGCAGCAACGCCTGTGTCGCTACTTGGGTATAGCCCCTGAAGGTGAGATCATGGAAAAGCTGGAGTGGCTTGGGCTGTTTGAAGATGTACCACTCGACATGCAAGCGGCCACACCGGCGCAGGTACTCGAAAAAATACTGGTTGGCAAGTGGAAACTGGAACCTGGCGACAAAGACATGATCGTAATGCAGCACCTGTTTGAGTACGAACTGAACGGCGAGCAGCACGAGCTTACCTCCTCACTGGTAGTGTTGGGCGATGATGCCGTGCAGACAGCTATGGCTAAGACTGTGGGATTACCGGTTGGTATACTGGCAAAGCTTCTGCTGCAAGGCAGGATCGACCGCCATGGAGTAGTTATACCTATCTACCCGGACCTGTATGAACCTGTGCTGGAAGAACTCAAAGGGTATGGAATTGACTTTGTTGAAGACGAAAAAGTGAAGGTTGTTCACTAGCAGGTATAGCCTTCGGGCAATCTTTAGAAAATCAGGTAATAATCCCTCAGCAATTCTGAGAAGTCAGGAGTATAGGTCGTGCCGTCTTCTTTGCGGATGTATAAGGCTTTAGTAACAGTATTCGCTTTCGGATTGCAGGTATACGTTTGCACATGGCGAATGCACTTGCCACCGATGCGGGTGAAAACCTCCATCGTTTCGGTCAGGTAGAACGCATGTGTTTTGGCAAGTTCTGCAAAGTGGTTTGCCTCAGATGGCGGCAGGAGCAAGTATAGTTTACCACCCTGAGTAAGGTGCTTCTGCGCAAAAGTCAGGATATCTTCAAAGAGCAGATCGCCTGTATGCTTGGCTGTGTTTTTGGCAGCATTGTCAGACCTGAGCGAAGCCAGAAAAAATGGCGGATTCGAGAGAATGACATCGTACTGCTGCGCACAGGTTTTCGCGAATTCCTGCAAGGGCATCGGGTGTAGTTTCAGTCGCTCCGCCCAAGGGCTCTCAGCAAAGTTCCGCAAAGCCTGCACCTGAGCCTCCGGGTTGATCTCCACCGCTTCCACTTCCGCCTCCGACCGTTGCGCTACCATCAGGGCCAGCAAACCTGTTCCAGTTCCAATATCCAGCACCCGCTTCGCCTGACGCACCTCTACATAGGCTCCGAATACACAGGAGTCCGTGCAAACCTTCATAGCACATTGGTCCTGGTTGATGCGGAATTGCTTGAATTGGAAGTAGGTGTTGGGCACGGGTTTTTAATGAATAATGGGTAATGATGAATGAATAATTATTTACGCATCCTTTTGGAATCGCTTGGTGCCTAATAGGAAGAGACTGTTAAAGAGAATAATAGTAATTGTCGAAATAAAAATATAGTCGGGATTATTCAGGTTGTGAGTTAAAACAGATCCTATTAGAAATATTATAGGCGTAGTAGAAAAATAGATAGTGCTTACAAGATTCTGCCTTTTCAAAAGGACAAGTACTCCAATTATAATGTAAATGATAAGAGCAATCACCAATAAAGTAATTGTCGCATAAACTGTGGCTACCAATCCGTCTAAAGCAATCATACCTTTTGGTTAATTTTCATTACTCGTTAACCATTCTTCATCATTTCGAGTTAAACTGCCCCGATTCAAAGCCCTCGTCGATCAAAAGATTCGGTGACAGCGCACTGGCTACTGCCAGCTCATCGCAGCGCTCATTTTCGGGGTGACCGGCATGGCCTCTGATCCAGACGAATTTTACGTTATGCTTGGCGTATACCCTTAGGAAACGGGCCCAAAGGTCACCGTTGGCTTTACCAGCGAAGCCTTTCTTCTGCCAACCAAATACCCAGCGCTTCTCCACAGCATCCACCACATACTTGGAATCCGAGTAAACCGTGACAGGTATACCCGGCTTGGTGATCGCCTCGAGCCCCACGATCACGGCGAGCAACTCCATGCGGTTGTTGGTGGTTTTGCGGTAACCGGCAGTCAGTTCTTTCTCGTGGTTTTTCCAGCGCAAGATAGTGCCATAACCTCCCGGACCCGGATTTCCTCGTGATGCACCGTCTGTAAAAAGCTCGATCATATTGTAATTGAGTGATTTAGCAATTGAGTGAGTTTTTTGATTGAGCGAATGCGTTAGTGATTATGTAAATAATAATAAACCACTCCGTCACTCAATCACTAACTCACTCAGTTTAAATAGGTAAATTCGTTTTGAACAACTTGATGGCGATAGCTAGCAGGATAACACCAAACACTTTACGGAGCACGTTGGCGCCAGCTTTACCGAGTTTACGCTCCAGCCAGGCCGAAGCCTTGAGAACGATGTAAACGAACATCAGGTTCAGGACTATACCTACCAGCACGTTTGGCAGAGAGTAAGCGGCACGCAAAGAGAGCAGTGTCGTCATGGTACCGGCTCCCACGATAAGCGGGAAGGCCAGCGGCACTATGGAGCCACTTTTCACTTCAGGGTCGGAGTGGAAAAGGTCTTTGCCCAGGATCATCTCCAAACCAATCAGGAAGATGATGATGGCACCTGCCATGGCAAAAGACTCGAAATCGATGCCGAACAGTTTCAGGATACCGTCCCCCACGAACAGAAACACGATCATCAGAATACCCGAAATGATCGTAGCCTTCTCCGACTCGATTTTGCCCTCGCGCTTGCGCAGGTCAATGATAATGGGAATAGAACCGAGGATGTCGATTACCGCGAACAGAATAAGCGTTACCGATGCGATTTCCTTGAAACTAAACAGCTCCTGAATCATGAGTTTGTGGTTGTTAGAATGTCAAAGCCAGCAAATAGGGTATAGCTATACCTGCAAGCGCTGGCGCAATTTGATAACAAGCCGCAAAGGTAGGATTCTTAGGCGTAATAATGCAGGAAAAAGCGCTTTAGCTCTTCGTACTCTTCGTTGGCAATAGCCGGAAAATTGGCCACCCGGAACGTGTTGCGCTGCCATGGTCCGTAGCCGTTGCCCAGCCGGATATTGTGGTGCAGCGCCCGCTTCTTGATGTCCTCCACCAACCGCTCGTTCGCCTCCAGTACCAGCACCGTTTTAGAGCGTACCTCTTCGTTCTCGATCAGCAGTTTAAAGTCGGTGAACTGCCCGAAGAACTCGTATAGCTCGTTGGCCCGATCCGTCAGATCGATGTCGAGCTGTTTGATAAAAGGCCGGTCCTCGAGCATACGCTTGAGCAGGTAGATGTTGAGCGTGTTCGGCGTGTGCACGGTCTGGTAGTTGAGCATCTTCTCGTAGAGCGATACCAGGCTATTGTAATGATTGCGCTCGTTCATTTGCTTGGCCCGGAAGATGGCACGCGGCGAGCAAACAAGTATACCCAGACCCGGCGGCAGACCGAAGCACTTCTGCACGGAGGCGAACCAGATATCAGCTTTGATGTATTTCAGGTTGAGGCCGGCCATCGAGGAAGTTGCATCCACGGCTGTAAGCGTGTCCCGGAAGCGGTTGTGCAGGTTCAGGATAGTACTGGCTGTGACCTGTGTTCCGTTGGAGGTTTCGTTTTGCGTGAAGCAGATCAGCTCAGTATCGACACTGATGTCGAGTTCCTCCACCGGCATGGCCTCGTTGATGTCGAAGCGAACACCTTCGGCATTGGGACGTAGCTTTTTTGCATACTCGTACCATTTCTCCCCAAAAGAACCATTGTAAATGTGGAAGCTCTTCTTTTTGGTGAGGCTTTGGGTCAGAATCTCCCAGCACTCGGTGGCGGAGGAGGTAAAAAAAATAGAATAGTCCTGCGGAATGTTGAGGCGCCGCTTGAGCGAGCCCACCACCGTGCGTGATAGCTGTACAAACTGTTCTCCGCGGTGCGGAGCCCCCAATATACCTTCGTCATACGCATCCATAAGGTAGTTGCGCACTTCCGGATATATTTTAGACGGTCCTGGATAGAAATTCAACATGGAGGGTAATATAAAGAATTATAGTATTGCTACTATAGTAAAAAGCAAATATTTAGTGAACGGAATCCCAGTGTTACCACGCTATTTTTTGGATCCAAAACCGATCTGCTTCGGCTTCATGCGCTCGAAGTACTGCAGTGCCAGCCGGTAGCTCTCCATCCCGAAACCTGTGATTACCCCTTTGCAGAAAGGAGCCAGCATGCTTTTGTGCCGGAAGGCGTCGCGGGCGTATACATTGGAGATGTGCACCTCGATCACAGGCGTTTCGATGGCCTTGATGGCGTCAGAGAGGGCAACCGAGGTATGGGTATAGGCGCCACCGTTAAACACGATGCCTTTGTAACTGAAACCCACCTCATGCAGCTTGTCGATCAGTACCCCCTCGGTGTTCGACTGAAAATAGGATAACTCCATGGCTGGAAAAGCCTCCTTCAGCTCTTCAAAGTATGATTCGAATGACTCGGAGCCGTAGACAGACTTCTCGCGGATACCGAGCAGGTTAAGATTAGGGCCGTTCAGGATGAGGATTTTCATAGTTTAGGGGTGTTTTGTGATTTCAGCTCAATTAAGCGGATGCAATTTAAGTATTAACTATCTTTGCTTTGATTTTTTTGACAAAAGAAAGTTTTGTCAGCTCCTCTTTTGCCCAAATTCTACCTTATGAAGTGGTCCATCTGCATTACCCAGTTCGAGCAATACCTGCGTCTCGAAAAGTCCCTTTCCGGTAACTCCGTGGAAGCCTACTTGCGCGATATCCGCAAACTGACTGATTTTCTGGAGATCAAAGGTATAAACGTGCAGCCGGAGCAGATGACCCCGCCTATACTACGGGAATTTCTGGAGTGGGTAGCTGAGCTGGGCATGACGCCGCATTCGCAGGCACGCACACTGTCAGGTATACGGGCTTTCTACAAGTTCCTGATCATGGAAGACATGCTCACCGCCGACCCGACTGAGACCATCGAAGCCCCGAAGCTGAGTCGCAAATTGCCGGATACGCTACACTTCCATGAAATAGAGCAGTTGCTGGCCGCCATCGACCTTTCTACGCCAGAAGGGACCCGCAACCGTGCCATGCTGGAGACACTCTACAGCTCCGGACTGCGTGTGTCAGAGTTACTGGAGCTGAAATTAAGTAATCTGTACGAAGACATGGGCTTCCTGAAAGTGGCCGGTAAAGGCGACAAAGAGCGACTAGTTCCGATTGGACGCGATGCGCTCAAGCACATACAACTCTACCGGGAAGGCGTGCGTTGCCACCTCAATATCAAAAAAGGCCATGAAGACTTTGTATTTCTGAACCGCCGTGGTGCTAAATTGACCCGGGTAATGGTGTTTACGATCATCAAAGACCTGGCTGCCAAAGCAGGTATACAGAAGACGGTGAGTCCCCATACCTTCCGCCACTCTTTCGCCACACACCTGATCGAAGGCGGCGCCGACCTGCGTGCCGTGCAGGAAATGCTGGGTCACGAGTCTATCACCACCACCGAGATCTACACCCACCTCGACCGCGACTACCTGAAGCAGGTGATCAAGGATTACCATCCGAGGAGCTAGAAGAAGTTTGAGGGTTTAGGAGTTAGAGAGTTTGAGAAGTTTTGGCGTGTAGGGATAAATATAGCGCGAGCGTCCTCGCTCGTGATTTACTATGGAGGGGCCTCTGGCCCCTATGCTAAGCTGGGATAACGCATGACTGGACTAGCCTGTTCCGGGCGCAGACCCGAGGAGGCTCCACTATAACCGGCACGAGCGAGGGCGCTCACGCTATACCTACTCTCAACTATAACCCTAACCATTGAATCGACTAATTCAGTACCAAACCCATTAAACCAAGCGTTTTTCCAAAAGTCAAAAAGCAACACAATTTCAAAACACCCGCATGCGAGCTACTTTCATCCGAATATTCACCATTGCCCTGCTTTCTTTAACTATACCTTTTCTCACCGCCGCTCAGTCCGTGGATGATATTACGCCTATACCTGTGGAGGTAATAAAAGAGGCGAGAGGGCATGTGACCATCGACGGAAAAGCCCACATCGTATTCGACAAGCAATACGGAGCGCAGGCCGAGTTTCTGCAGGAAATGCTGGCGGCGCAGACTGGCCTGAACCTACAGGTATACCCGAGCACTGCCACGAAGCCCAAAGCCAGTCATCACATCCGACTCGTTTTTGACAACAAGACGGTTGACAAAGCCGAGATGTATACCTTGACAGTATCCGGTAAGGACGTGACTATACGCGCCAAAGACACAGGCGGTATGGTATATGGCATTCAGACCTTGCTGCAGCTTTTCCCTATCAAGCAGGTGCGGGAAGCGAAAATTCAAGATGTATACATCAAGGATTATCCGCGCTTTGCCTATCGCGGCATGCACCTGGACGTGGTGCGGCACATGTTCCCCGTGGAGTTCATTAAAAAGTATATCGACTACCTGGCTTTCCATAAGTTCAACACCTTTCACTGGCACCTGACCGATGATCAGGGCTGGCGCATTGAAATGGAATCGTACCCGAAACTGAACACGGTAGCCTCGTGGCGCAAGGAAACCTTGATCGGGCACTTTAAGGACGAACCGGCCAGGTATGACGGTACCCGCTACGGTGGCTACTATACCAAAGACGAAATACTCGAAGTAATCAACTATGCTTCTGTGCGAGGCATCAACATCATCCCTGAAATCGATATACCGGGTCACAGCCGCGCGACCATTGCCGCCTACCCCGAGCTGAGCACCCGCCCTGACACGACCTGGAATGTAGCCACCACCTGGGGTATGTACAACCGCCAGAACAATGTGCTGCAGCCAAACCCAGCCACATTTCAGTTCCTGGAAACGGTGTTTCAGGAAGTGGCCGACCTGTTCCCGTATGAATACTTCCACCTGGGCGGCGACGAGACCAGTAAAAAATGGTGGAAAGAAGACCCCGTGTCGCAGCAATTCATCAAAGACCACAATCTGAAAGACGAGAAAGGTCTGCAGACTTATTTTGTGGAGCAAGTGGCGAGTTACCTGGCAGCTAAAGGCAAAAAAGTGATTGGCTGGCACGAGATTCTGGAGGGCGACCTGAGTACCTCTACCCTGATCATGAACTGGGGAGGGGAAAAAGAGGGGATAGCCGCCGCAACCCGTGGGCACCAGGTGATCATGGCGCCAGGCAAGCCGCTGTACTTCGACCACTACCAGTCCAAAGACCCGAATGATAGCCTGGCCATACACGGCTACAACCCGCTAGATGCCGTGTATAATTTTGAACCTATACCTGCGGCATTGCGCGAACGCAAACTGGACCACTATATCGTCGGGGCGCAGGCCAATTTATGGACGGAATACATCGGCAGCGAAGCCAAAGTAGAGTACATGGTTTTCCCGCGCATGACCGCCCTGAGCGAAGTGCTGTGGTCGCCTGCCGAAAAGAAGGATTTCACAGACTTCAAACGTCGTCTCAACTCGGCTATTATTCCGCGCTATACCTTCTGGAAGGCTAAATACTTCCCCAACTTCGAGCAGTGGACGTCTGAGAAGTAGAAGCCCATTTCATTTAAACCACGCCCCGATCTCTATCAGCAAAATGGTAAAGATCGGGGTTTGTTTTAGTCATAACACAGGCTAACTTGCAGAGTCTAAGTAAAGTAAACCCACCCTGCATTAGTATGAAACAACTTATTCTCTGCTGCCTATGCGCCATGATACTCTTCAGTTGCAGCGAAGGCAAGGATACGCCAGCCCCTGCAGTGCTGATCGATTCGTATGCGGCCAAATATATGGTGCATCCGAAGCGTGGAGCTTTCTACACGCATTTGGGTACCTACACCCTTGAATATAAAAATGGGAAGGTAAACAAGAGGACCGGTGTTCCCGAGTGTATGGTGAATGGCTCATGTCAGGAACAACCAGCTGTTATTGACGAGGTGAGCTACAGAGACAATATCATAAGAATCGCCAATAAAAGCAGCATGGAGGACTGGGGCATTTTACGGGAAGAGTGGTTGTATGGCCTGAAAAATCACGATCAGCCAGCTTACCTTATCTACAAAGCTGAAAACCGCAGGATGTATGATTCTTTATCTTATATCTACCATACAAATGGAAAGTTGAATAAGATAGAAGGCTTCTCCATTTATAGAGACGAGGTCGAATTAGTGGTGAATAGAGACATTGCCAAAGACTTCTTTTTTGATGCTTCGGGCAATCTGGAGAGAGTGGAGACGCGCCGTATTCTGGATGATGACGGTTTTGTACTGCACGTAGTTGTCGAAAAATTTGAGAATTATGACAACGCCGTTAATCCATTTAAGGGAATGTTTATGTTCGAAGACACCTACTACAGGTCCTTGTCTCAAAACAACTTTAGAAGGTATAGAAAAGAGGAGATAGAAGTGCGGAGCGGAGCAGTGATCAGCAGTCATGGCAAAGACTGGATGCTGGAATATGATGCGGCAGGCCGTCCAGTGTTTGATAAACCTTAGGCCTGGGGGTAGATTTGCTCCCCGAAAAGTCTCAAAATAAACACACAACACATATCTTTGCGGGCAGCAAACCAAACTCAAACCCGCTGCCGTGTATAAGAGCCTCCTTCGTCCGCTACTTTTCAAATTAGACCCAGAGAAAGTTCACTATCTCACTACCGACGCATTAAGAACTGCTTTTAGCTTGCCGTTCACCAAGAGTGTCAGCCGCAGCATGTTCCGGGTCGAGGACAAGCGACTGGAGCGGGAACTCTTCGGCTTAAAATTCCCTAATCCGGTTGGTTTGGCAGCAGGCTTCGATAAGGATGCCAAATTGGTAGACGAGCTGGCTGAGTTGGGTTTCGGCTTCATCGAGATCGGTACACTCACCCCGAAACCACAGGAGGGCAATCCGAAGCCGCGCCTTTTCCGTCTGCCGGAAGATCAGGCCATCATCAACCGAATGGGCTTTAACAACGAAGGCGTGGAAGCAGCCGTGGAGCGTTTGCGGAAGCGTAAAAGCAACATCATCGTAGGCGGCAACATCGGTAAAAACAAAGTGACTCCTAACGAGGAGGCGCTCAACGACTATCTCTACTGTTTTAAGGCACTCTATGATGTGGTGGATTACTTTGTCGTGAATGTAAGCTCACCCAACACCCCCGACCTGCGTGCCCTGCAGGAAAAAGAGCCGCTGCAGCAATTGCTCATGGCCTTGCAGGAGCTGAACAATTCCATGCCGAAAGCCAAGCCTTTGCTTTTGAAGATCGCCCCGGATTTGAACGAAGCTCAGTTAAATGATATAATCGAGATTGCAATAGCAGCCAAGCTAAGTGGTATTATTGCTACGAACACAACTATCAGCCGCGATGGGCTACACACTTCTTCTGCCCAGGTTTCAGAAATCGGAGCCGGTGGATTGAGTGGCAAACCACTAACCAAACATGCTACCGAGATTATCCGTTACCTACGCCAGCACCTGCCGGAGCACATCAAGATTATTGGCGTGGGCGGTATTATGACGGCGGAGGATGCGCAGGAAAAACTGGATGCCGGTGCTGATTTGGTGCAGTTATATACTGGGTTTATCTATGAAGGTCCAGCGCTGGTTGCGGGGATTAATAAGAGGTTGTTGGATAATTAAGGGTTGGTTATAGCGCATTCGGTTGATTTGTAACTGGCGTAGTGACGGCTGTTCTTTTAGCAACTTGCCTTATTTCATAGCTTCGCCTGTGCGGCGGGCACCGTATGCCCTGGCCGGGCGGGCCCTACTTTTTGTCTTGACACAAAAAGTAGGCAAAAAAGTCAAGACTATCCAAACTCGCTGAACGCTCAAACAGTGGATAGTCATTTGGGCGCACTTGGCACCTGAGTCTGTTTCATAGCTTGCGTGCAAGTTAGTCTTGCTATACCTGCCAGTGGTGTGCAGTTACAGAATCTACAAGGCCTATACTTGCCAAATGTTAAAGGCCGTAATTCCCCTCTTGAGAGCAAGGCCATTTCATTCTGCTTTTTTTGTCATCCCGTAAGGATCTTGGTAAAGAGGTTCTCTACCCCCGCAAGCAGCATCGGCTTATCACCCACACGACCAAGTTTCTTAACAGAATGACAGTGATTTTTGAACAAGTTTTGTAGAATGAAATGTACCTAATCTTTAAATAGGCAAGGGTATGTTAACCATTTTCGGAATTCATTGCCTTAAACAAAGAATGAGCTAAGAGTGGTTTGACCCTGTCCCCTGTGAGGGGCGCTGGGGATGACAACTTTTGACAATCTTAATCTGGGGGTAGCGGCCTTCTATGAAGAGAGCGGCAGGAGGATAATCGTGTACAGGAATCCTGCAAATCCGTGGGGATGGGGCCCTATGTATAGATTCAGACAAACACCCATGCACAATTCGGACAGGATTACTTGGCCTTATACAATCTTCCAAATTTTCTTACTTTTTAACTCCTAATCTCCCCAACTTAACTTTTTAGCACATTTCCTGAAAAGCCTTCGGATTTGCTGAGCGGCGTGTGCCGAAAAAATGTAAATTTGAAATCTTAATTAGTCGAAGGGTATGGCAAAGAACACTTACAGAAACGATGCGGTGAGCACGGGAAGGGCGAGGAATGAGGTGCGTGGACGTAATGAACCACGCGGCAGTGCCTCTACCAGTGAAAAGCCTAAGCAGAAGAAAGCTAAAAAACCATTTTTTAAGATGCCGTCTTTCAGGTTAAACCTGAAAGCGCCTGCTTTTTTGTCGGACCGCCGCTTTAAGCTGTTCATTGGCTTCTCTTTACTGCTGATCTCCTTTTTCATGACCATCGCCTTTGTGTCTTACATGTTCACAGGGGCCGCTGACCAGAGTGTGGTGGAGTCTGTACAAGGTACGGGGCTGAAAGAGTCAGGGCAGGAAGCGGAGAACTGGCTGGGCCTGTTTGGCGCCTGGGTGTCGCACTACTTTATTTATGAACTACTGGGCCTTGGCGCCTTTTTCCTGATACCGATCTCTTTCTTCGCTGGTAGCCGCATTGTGTTCCGCTGGAAAACTGTTTCTATGTCGTATGTGCTCGGGCTGTGTACATTCAGTATGCTATGGCTGAGCCTGACCTTGGGGTATATCGTGCTCACAACGGGTACGGTAAGTGAATACGGCTTCATGGGCGGAGGTATAGGTATAGAAACGGCCATTTGGCTGAGCAGCCTGATCGGCTGGGGTAGTGGTTTGCTGCTCGGCTTCCTGCTACTAATCTTCCTGGTCTTCTTCTTTAACATCACGAGCATCAACTGGAGCAAACCAGCTACTGAGGACGAAGAGGGTGAAGTGGCGATTGACAGAGGAAGTGCTTCGTCGCTGCGTGATGTGGTGCATGGCTCTGCCCGCAACATCAACCATAATGCCGACCCTACTGCTTCACTGGATGCCGAGGAAGAAGAGGAGATAGAATTCGATGAAGAGGAGGAAGAGGCGATCAATCGCGCCTTGGAGATGGAACTAAGTTCGCTCAAGCCAGAGCCGCCAAAACCTGCTGCACCTGCACCAACGCCTACGCTAGAACTTGATATTGAAACCGAGTTGGAAGAAGAACTCGCTTACGACGAGTTTGACACAGCTGAGGGTGAAGAGGAAGAGCTTCTGGATTTGCAGATAGAGAAGACGCCGGAAGAGGAAGCCGCTGATGTGCTGGCCACCGAAAACTACGACCCGACGCTGGACCTCGCCCGCTACCAGTACCCGACTATCGACCTGCTCAATGATTACGGCACCACGAAAGTGTCGGTAACCAAAGAAGAACTCGAGGCCAACAAAGACAAGATCGTGGCCACACTCGGTCACTATAACATAGGTATAGCGAGCATCAAAGCGACCATCGGTCCGACTGTGACGCTCTATGAAATTGTGCCGGATGCCGGGGTGCGTATCTCTAAGATCAAGAACCTGGAAGACGACATCGCCCTGAGCTTAGCGGCTCTGGGTATACGAATCATCGCCCCTATACCTGGCAAAGGAACGATCGGTATAGAAGTACCGAATACCAAAAAGGAGATGGTGTCGATCAAGTCGATTCTGTCGACCGAGAAATTTATGAAGAGTGAGATGGACTTGCCGATCGCATTCGGTAAGACTATCACCAACGAAGTATTCATTACCGACCTCGCCAAAATGCCACACTTGCTGATGGCGGGTGCTACGGGTCAGGGTAAGTCGGTTGGTCTGAATGCCATCCTGACCTCGCTGCTTTACAAGCGTCATCCTTCGCAACTCAAGTTCGTGCTCGTTGACCCGAAAAAGGTGGAACTCTCCCTGTTCAACAAGATAGAGCGTCACTTCCTGGCCAAGTTGCCTGACACAGAGGAGGCGATCATCACCGATACCAAAAAGGTGGTGAACACGCTCAATTCCCTCTGTATGGAGATGGATATGCGCTACGACCTGCTCAAAGACGCCGGATGCCGTAACCTGAAAGAGTACAACAAGAAGTTTGTGGAGCGTAAGCTGAACCCGAAAAAAGGCCACAAGTTTATGCCCTACATCGTGCTGGTAATTGACGAGTTGGCTGACTTGATGATGACGGCCGGCAAAGAGGTGGAAACGCCGATTGCCCGTCTGGCGCAGCTAGCCCGTGCCATTGGTATACACTTGGTAGTAGCCACACAGCGACCATCCGTAAACGTAATTACTGGTATCATCAAGGCTAACTTCCCGGCACGAATTTCCTTTAAAGTAACCTCCAAGATTGACTCCCGCACCATCCTGGATGCCGGTGGCGCTGACCAGCTGATCGGTCAGGGTGACATGCTCTTCTCCATTGGTTCGGATATGATCCGTATTCAGTGCGCCTTTGTAGACACGCCGGAAGTGGATCGTATTTGCGACTTCATTGGCGAGCAGCAAGGGTATAACGATGCCTACCTGTTGCCGGAGTTTGTGGGTGACGAGAGTGGCTCCGAAAAAGCAGACTTCGACTCAAGCTCCAAGGACCCGATGTTCGAAGAAGCCGCCCGCATTATCGTGCAGCATCAGCAGGGTAGTACATCCTTATTGCAGCGTCGCCTCAAGCTGGGCTACAATCGTGCCGGCCGCCTAATCGATCAGTTAGAGGCCGCAGGTATAGTGGGTCCGTTTGAAGGAAGTAAGGCCCGCGAAGTTTTAATTCCAGACGAGTACAGTTTGGAACAGTTATTGAATACGCTGTAGGAAAGAATAAAACACGACACTCAAATAACATCATGAAAAGAGTATTATCCCTTTTGCTGGCAGTATTTATGTTTGTGAACCTGGCGAATGCGCAGCAGGATCCGAAGGCAGGCAAGATACTGGACCAGATGAGCCAGAAGTACAGAAGTATGAAAGCTTTCAAAGCTACTTTTGCACAGACACTGGAGAACCCTTCTGCCAAAGTAAAAGAAACGATGGAAGGAGATATTTTGGTAAGCGGCCCGAAATACAGACTAGCCGTGAGCGGACAAGAGATTATCAGCGATGGTAAACTGATGTGGACTTACCTGAAAGAGGTAAACGAAGTGACCATCACAGAAACTGACGCGGAAGCAGAGGCCATGGCACCAAGCAAGATCTTCGACATGTATAAGAAAGGCTACAAGTATGCCTATGCCGGTAGCGAAAAGCAGGGCGCTGACACGTTTGACGTGATCGAACTGGCACCGGAAGATCGCAGCAACCCAATCTTTAAAGTACGCTTATACATCAACCAGAAAGATAAGTCATTGAAGAGCTGGCAGATGTTCCGTAATAACGGCAACCGCTATACCTATACCATCAAGAACTTCCAGGCGAACCCTGAGTTAGCTTCTGATGCCTTTAGCTTTAACAAAGCTAAATACAAAGGCGTGCAGGTGGTAGACTTACGATAACCCTACCAATTTATGATAAAAGAAAAGAGCTGCTCTGTTAGGGCAGCTCTTTTTTTGTAATTGATTTAAGAGTCCCCGACGTCTATCGTTGCAACAATATATCCCACTTGAGGGGTGGAACGGAACTTCAAGGTATAGATGCCTGCCTCGGTCGGGCGGAAGGTATATGGAGCCGTACGGATAGGCAGATCGTCGGTGCAGACGTTCCCTTTATACTTCGCTACTACTCTTATGACCGTTTCCTTGCCAGAAGAGCTGACATTAAAAGAGCCGAACTGGCCACAACCGCCGTTAACCTGAAAGTGAACATCCACAGTTACGGTTTCTCCAACTTTTGCAGTTGCAGGAGCATCTACCCGGACAATGGGAGCAGGGCGCTCCTGTGCCGGAGGCTCGGAGTCTTCTTTGGAGCATCCGGTGGTAATCAGGAGAATTAAGGCGAGGGTGCACAGGTGTCGTATCATAGTTTTTTGCTTTAAGGTGCTGCTTACTATCTCGATCCCTTTTATGCTGATAGGGTTGCAAGACCTGACATATCTGGCGTAACAGTATCAATTAGTGGCCTGTGCAGGTATAAAAAATTTGTAGCTGCCCTTAAATAAACTAGCTTTGCTATACCTGAACTTTAGCTCCTATACCTATCATGACCAGAGAAAAGCTGTTTGAGCAGATCCTCCAGAAAAAATCATACCTGTGCATTGGCCTCGACACCGACCCGAAGCGCCTGCCTGAGCATCTGCTCGACCACGAAGACCCAGTGTTTGAGTTCAACCGCCAGATCGTGGAAGCCACCGCTGACCTGTGTGTAGCCTATAAGCCGAATATTGCCTTTTATGAAGCGCAGGGGCCGAAGGGTTGGGTAAGTCTGGAGAAAACGCTGGAAGTGATACCGGAGGAGATCTTCACGATCGCTGATGCCAAACGGGGTGATATTGGCAATACCTCGGAGCTATATGCCCGCGCCTTTTTTGAGACCATGAACTTCAATGCCGTGACGGTTGCGCCTTACATGGGCTCTGACTCGGTGAAGCCGTTCCTGGTGCAGCCGGGCCGTTGGGTGATTTTATTGGCGCTAACGTCTAACCCGGGCAGTAAGGATTTTCAGATGCTCAAACTGTCAGATGGTAATGAAGAGTATCTCTTTGAGCAGGTATTGCGCGAGAGTGCCAACTGGGCCAGCGTAGGGCAGATGATGTATGTCGTGGGCGCTACACAGGGTGAGCATATTGAGCGAGTTCGAGCTATCGTACCGAACCACTTCCTGCTGGTGCCGGGTGTGGGCGCGCAAGGCGGTAGCCTCGAAGAAATTTCCCGTCTCGGCATGAACCAGCAGTGCGGCTTGTTAGTCAACTCTTCCCGCGCTATTATCTACGCCTCCTCCGGCCGCGACTTTGCTAACCGTGCTAGAGAAGCTGCCCTGGAAGTGCAGAAGGAGATGGAGCAATACCTAGAGCAGTATGTAACGCATTTGTAGAAATATAGAATTAAGTTCTTTTGAAATAACATGAACGCCATACCTAAGCTAAGCATCCAGGTATGGCGTTTATGTTTTATATTGTGGTAGGTATAGACAAAAAGGCAATAGCATGAACAAGCAGTTTTCAGAGATCATCAGTACCGTAGAAGATTTACAGGCTTTGCTGGGTACACCGAGCGAGTTGGTTAATAACAAATCGATCGACTACCTGGATACGCACTGCCGTGATTTTATCTCGAAGGCCTCTATGCTGTTTATAAGCACAAGTGACGCCGCCGGTAATTGCGATGTTTCTCCTCGGGGCGACGCGGCCGGCTTTGTGTTGGCACTGGACGACAAGCGGCTTGTTATACCTGAGCGACCCGGCAATAAAAGATGCGACACGCTTCGGAATATTCTGGATAACCCAAAGGTCGGGCTGATCTTTATTATCCCAGGCTTGGAAGAAACGCTTCGTGTGAATGGCAAGGCCTGCGTGATCAGAGACAAAGCCATTATGGCGGAGCTTGCAGCACAAGGCAAAATGCCAGTTGTAGGTATAGGGGTGGAAGTAGAGGAATGCTACATCCACTGTGCAAAAGCGTTTAAGCGATCAGGTCTTTGGAAGCCCGAACAATGGCCCTCACAGGAGACCCTGCCCCGTCCTGCCGCTATCCTGGCAGATCATATCAGGAAGCCTGATTACAGCGAAGAGCACATCAAAACAGTACTGAAAGAGAGCTATGAGAAGCGCCTGTACTAATCAAATAATAGTTGATAGGTGTAGGTTCTCAAAGCTCCAAACCATTACTTTTATAGGGTATCTCAAGGTATGGAGAAATACAAAAGAAGCCCTAGCTACCGGCCAGGACTTCTTTTGTAATAGGATATGACAAGGGGCAATCTATTTATTAGTCGTCTTTACTTTAAAGTGAAAAGTGCCCGTTACTGGTTTTTCATTAGCGCTGTTGTTGATCTCGTAGGCTGTCATAGCATACTTGCCCTTAATGGTGAACACTGCTGAACTACCTTCTCGGCCAATGTATTTGATAGCCGTGATCTCATTGTAAGACACTTCTGAAAGTCCTCCTTTGCTTACCATCCGTGTTGTGCTTCCTTCTTTGACAGGGAGTTTAAGCGAAAACTGGAACGGTCCGTCATTGTCTGTATATTCGGCTATCGCATACCGCTTTAGGTTGCTCGGGTTGACCATCGCTGAACTGTCTTTCGGGAATGAAAGGAAAAAGGTATTGCTGGTAGACTGAGAGGTAGCAGATACATAATAGTTCTGTTTATCTAAGCTGTTGGACGGCAGGTCCAGGTGGGTGCAGTCGATGTGGCGGGACCAATCCGGGGTTTTGAAGCTGAAGTGCAGGCTCTCGCTGATACTGTCTGGAGCCGGATCGTCTTCCTTATCCTTATCAAGTACATCGCAGGAAAAAGCAAGGGCAGCAATCATGAATGACGCTAGATAAAGGGGTAGTTTTTTGAACATCTCTGGGTGAATGGTTAAGACATACTGCTTCCCCATGTATGGTGGGTAGGGCAAAGCATATGATCTGTTATAAAAATAGAAAGCGATAATAAGAAAATACCTGCAAAAGTAGGACGGACAGCTATGACAAGAAATACCCAGAGTTGGGTATTCTTATTACAATTGCAGCAATATGGTGCTACTTAAACCAGAAGAGCCAATGCTATATGCATTGGCTCTTCTGGTTATTATATTAATGGTATGTCTTACAGATTAAGATCCATTGTAAAACTAGACTGCTTTTCTCTCAATCTCCCGCAAATTCTCCATTTTCTTATTACGGAGGAAGCTGTTGATGTCCTCGAAGTGCTCACGAACCCGCTTGTTGCCAAACTCAAACACTTTGTCGGCTAGTCCATCGAGGAAGTCGCGGTCGTGCGATACCAGAATAATGGTGCCGTCAAATGCCTTGAGGGCGTCTTTCAATATATCCTTCGTTTTGATGTCAAGGTGGTTGGTCGGTTCGTCCAGAATAAGCAGGTTAACCGGCTGCAGCAACAGCTTGATCATCGCCAGTCGCGTCTTTTCACCACCTGAGAGCACTTTCAACTTCTTCTCGATGGTGTCGCCGCTGAACATGAAGGCACCCAGCAAGTCCTTCACACGCGTGCGGGCATCGCCCACGGCAATCTCGTCGATGGTCTGGAAAACGGTCAATTCGCCGTCGAGGAGGGCGGCCTGGTTCTGGGCAAAGTAACCGATCATACAGTTGTGACCCAGCTGCAGCTTGCCCTCAAAATCGATCTCGCCCATGATGGCTTTCACCAGCGTAGACTTACCTTCGCCGTTCTTGCCCACAAAAGCCACTTTCTCGCCACGGTTGATGGTCACGGAAGCATCTTTGAAGACGGTATAGTCACCGTACTTTTTGGTCAGTTCCTCTACAATCACAGGGTAGTTGCCAGAGCGCGGAGCAGGTGGGAACTTGACATTCAAAGCAGAGGTATCCACTTCGTCTACTTCCACGATCTCCATCTTCTCGAGCATCTTCACGCGCGACTGCACCTGCAGGGTCTTCGAATAAGTACCCTTGAAGCGGTCGATAAAAGTCTGGATATCGGCAATCTCTTTCTGCTGGTCCTCAAACTGCTTCTGCTGTTGCTCGCGGCGCTCTTTGCGCAGTTGCAAGTATTGGCTGTAAGTAACCTTATAATCGTAAATGCGGCCCATCGTCACCTCAATGGTGCGGTTAGTGATGTTATCCACAAAGGTCTTGTCGTGCGAAATCACGATCACGGCCTTGGCATTGTTCACCAGAAAATCCTCGAGCCACTGAATGGATTCAATGTCGAGGTGGTTAGTCGGTTCGTCGAGCAGGATCAGGTCCGGCTTCTGGAGCAGGATCTTGGCCAGCTCGATACGCATGCGCCAGCCACCGCTAAATTCGTTAGTAGAACGCGTGAAATCTTCGCGGGAGAAGCCAAGGCCCTTGAGCGTTTGCTCCACCTCCGCATCAAAGTTGATTTCTTCAATAGAATAGTATTTCTCACCCAGTTCCGATACCTGCTCAATAATCTTGTAATACTCATCAGAGTCGTAGTCGGTGCGGGTTTCCAGTTCGGCATTCAGGGCATCCATCTGCTTTTTCATGTCGAGCACCTTGGCAAATGCCTTGGAGGCTTCCTCGAACACGGTGCAGTTGTCATCAGTGAGCAGGTGCTGCGGCAAGTAGGCGATCACGGCATCCTTCGGCGCCGACACCTTGCCACGGGTAGGCTTGCTGGCGCCTGCTATAATTTTGAGCAGGGTAGATTTGCCTGCACCGTTTTTTCCCATCAGGGCAATACGGTCGTTTTCGTTGATGTTGAAAGAAACATTGCTGAAAAGGGCCGCACCATTGAACTCCACGCTCACCGCGTCAACTGAAATCATAATCGTTTAATTTTAAGGCTGCAAAGATATGAAAGTTTAGGAGTAAACTCCCAAATCCTTCCTCCGTAGTACATAACCAACTCACAACCACCCACCATGAAAGAAGAGTTCCTGCACTACATCTGGCAGCATCAGTATTTCGACAAAACCGATCTGTTGACGGTAGAGGGGGAGCCGGTGCAGGTGCTGCGTGTGGGAATGTACAACACCGATGCAGGACCTGATTTCAAAGAGGTGATTATCCGGGTAGGGGAGGTGGAGTGGTCGGGGAGTGTGGAGATTCACCTGCGGGGCTCCGACTGGCGACGGCATCAGCACCAACTCGACTTTAAGTACAATCAAGTGGTGCTGCATGTGGTGTGGGAGGCCGACGAAGCTGTGCGTCGCACCGATGGCAGCCTCATACCTACGCTCGAGCTGAAAGACCGTGTGAACACATCCATGCTGCAAACCTACGAGCAACTGCGTCGTGCGCCTTATGCTATACCTTGTGCCGGCTTTTGGTCACAGGTGCCGGACATCACCAAAACCATGATGCTGGGTCGTGCCCTCACTGAGCGACTGGAGCTAAAAGGGGAGGAGGTGCTGCAGGTATACCAGCAGCTCGGCAATGACTGGGAAGCCACCGCTTTTCAGGTGCTGTGCAAGGCCTTTGGCTTTAAAATCAATCAGGATCCTTTTGAAAGATTGGCACGGTCACTACCTATTCAGGTAGTGCGCAAACATCAGCAGAATTTGTTTCAATTGGAGGCGTTGCTGTTCGGGCAGGCTGGTTTTTTGGAGGATCCTACAGATGAATACAGCAGCACTTTAGCTAAAGAATACACCTACCTCAGCCGAAAATTTAGCCTGCAAGAACTGGCTATACCTCGCCATCACTGGAACTTCCTGCGCATGCGTCCCGCTAATTTTCCGACCGTGCGACTGGCGCAACTGGCTGCCTTACTTCACAAACACAAAAGTCTGTTTTCCACGATCATCCGAACCGAGGGTGTCAGGAACTACGATGCACTGTGGCAGGCGCCGGTATCTGCTTATTGGCAAAAACATTATACCTTTGGAGCGGAGTCGCGGGCGGTACAGGTGCAACTTGGCAAATCGAGTGCACAGAACCTGACCATCAATGTGGCAGCACCCCTGTTAGCAGCTTATGCCGTGCATACCGATCAGCTGGAGCACCTCGACAAGGCAGTAGACTTGCTTGAAAAGGTGAAAGAAGCCAGCAATCGTATCACGCGGCAGTATGAGGAGTTGGGTTGGAAAGCCGCTTCCGCCGCCGATAACCAGGCCGCCCTAGGACTCTACAAACGCTACTGCCAGCCAGTCAACTGCCTGCGCTGCGCCATTGGCAACAAGATTATGAAGCAAAATCTACCAACTACGTGAGTATATTAATTTACGGCCTGAACCTGCTGGTGCTGGCTGGGCTAATTTGGTGGCTCTGGAAACAGAACTGGAAAACCGGATTGCGTCCTTACTTTTTCCCGACACTGCTGCTCAAGCTTGCCTGCGGGCTGCTGATCGGAGTGCTGAGCTTTTACGTGTTCGACAAAGGCGATACGCAGCTCTATTACAAGCGTGCCCTCATGATTACTGACCTGGCGCATGAGCAAGGTATAGGAAGTTATTTGCATTACCTCTTTTCTAACGACCCAGGTGGCACACCGCTGGAGGGTTTGCAAAAGCCATTTTATGAAAGTGCCTGGAACATGCCCCGGCTGTTGAGCGTGCCCATGCTGCTGACGAATGACAACTACTACCTCAGTTCGTTGTATCTGTCGCTGTTCAGCTTTGCCGGACTTTGGTTCTTTGTGAATGCACTGGCCCGGTATTTTCCAACAACCGCTATACCTGCCGTCGTAGCTTTTCTGGTATTTCCATCTGTGGTTTACTGGTCTTCGGGTGTTCTGAAAGAGAGTGTGTTGATGGGCGGGATGGGACTGTTGCTGGGCAGTAGCTTATACCTACTGTTTGGAAAATTGAAACGCAAACCGATACTATACCTGTTGCTGACGGTTCTGGGGCTATACCTAGTCTGGCTCGTGAAATACTTTGTAGCAGTGGCCCTTGCGCTGACGGTGGCTTTAGCATTGCTTCTGAAACTGATCTTCTATAACCCGAAACTGGCACATATCCACTGGCTTATGAAGGGACTTGCCTTGCTGGTGCTGTTCTCAGGTATAGCCTGGCTAGGTACGCAGCTGAATCCGAATCTGAACTTGGAGACCATTCCGTATGTGGTTTACGGAAATTATCAGGTCAGCCTGCTGGCCTCGCAGGGTAAACCCCGTATCGATTTTCCGTTTTTGGAGCCGACCTATCTGAGCTTCGCGCTGCATTCACAGCTTGCTTTTATTGGCATGCTGTTTCGGCCATTTATCTGGGAGGTATACAACGTCCGTACCTTCGCAGCGGCTCTGGAAAATACACTATTGCTGGTGCTTGCCTTCGGTTTTGTCCGCGATTTGTTTGAGGCGGGACGTGTGAAGTGGCGCTATGGCTACTTGCTCACGGCAATGCTCGTTTATGTATTTGTGATGGGCGTTTTGTTAGCGTACAGTATGCCGAACCTGGGCACGCTCAACAGGTATAGAGTGGTTGTGCTGCCCTTTGTGGTATACCTGCTGCTGCTCTGTAAAACCAATAGTGAGCTGCTGCGCTACCTTTTGCCTGTTCGTCAGCGAGAGCAGGAAGAAGACGAGCCTGCACAAATCGCAGCAGATTAGCACTATTCTTTGTACCTTTGCACCTTATTTGAAATAGGCTATGCAAAATCCTGTAATTATACTTGGTGCCCAAAAATTGGGTACAGCAGCTCTCGATATATTCAACAGCAACAATGTAGTTGTGTATTGCTTCCTCGACGACAGCAAGGACCTGCAGCAGCAGGAACTGAACAACGTGTCGGTAATGAGCAGCACGGAGGACAGTGAATTCCTGAAACTGATCGGCAAAAAATGCGACGTGTTTGTAGCCGTAGAGGATTCTGCCGCCCGCAAAGGTCTCATCAAGATGCTGAAAGACGAGTACAAAGTAGTGCCTGTCAATGCGATTCATAAGTTCAGCGCGGTATCAGAATTTGCCTGGTTGGGCCACGGCAACATGATCGGGGCGGGTGCCATCGTGAATAACAATGCGAAGATTGGTAACTATAACGTGATCGAATCCCGTGCGCTGGTTGATACCAAAGCCGAGATTGGTGATAACGTGCAGATCGGCGCAGGTGCAGTGATCAATTCCGAAGTGATAGTAGAAGATGGTGCCTTTATCGGTACAGGCGCTGTGATCGTCTCAGGCGTGAAGATCGGCAAGAACGCCCGCGTAGGTGCAGGCTCTGTCGTGGTAGCCAACGTACCTGCCAAAGCTACTGTGTTCGGCAACCCAGCCGCTCCGGTGAAATAAACTTTTCTGCCTGTATCTGCTGTTTCAAAACTGACATAGGTCATTTTTAGGTATAGCAGCAGGTTGTACCTTTGGCTTTTTGAATGTGTGATTGAGTGGGGGAGTGATTGGTTTCTGAATTTCCAGAAATTAATCTTGTCAGCTTGCATTTAGTGGCCCTCCAAATTAATCCTCAGAACTCTGGACTAACAATTTAACAATAGCCCCGCAGGGGCAAATAATTAATAATCAAATTTTAACACTTAGCTGAAACTAAGCAGTTATGAACAAGCCATACAGCATACTACTGTACTACTGCTACACACCGATAGCAGATCCTGAGGCGTTCCGGGAGGAGCACCATTTACTTTGCCTGGAGCTGAATCTGCTCGGCCGTATCATCATCTCTAAGGAAGGCCTGAACGGCACCGTGTCGGGTCTGAAAGAAGACTGCGACAAGTACATGGAGATCGTGAAAGCCGATCCTCGTTTCGTTAAAGTTGACTTCAAGGTTGACGAATCAGACAAGCATGCCTTTGCAAAACTGCATGTACGCACCAAAGCGGAGATCGTGCACTCTGGCCTGCTACACATCGACCCGAACGTGCGCACTGGTATACACCTGGAGCCGAAGGAGTTCAAGGAAATGAAAGACCGCGACGATGTGGTGGTGATGGACATGCGCTCAGATTATGAGTACAGCGTAGGCCGCTTCAAAAATGCCGTGACCTTGGATATTGAAAACTTTCGTGAGTTTCCGGAGAAGATCGACGCCCTGAAAGAAGAGCTGAAAGGCAAAAAAATCCTGACCTACTGCACTGGCGGCATTAAGTGTGAAAAAGCCAGTGCCTTTTTACTCGAACAGGGCTTTGAAGACGTATACCAGTTGCATGGCGGTATTATCAAGTACGGCAAAGAGGCTGGTGGCGAAGATTTCGAGGGCAAGTGCTATGTATTCGACAACCGTGTAGCGGTGGATGTGAACTCTGTAAACCCTACGGTGATCTCCAAATGCCATGTATGTGGCACTGTGGAAGACCGCATGGTGAACTGCGCCAACCCGGTGTGCAACCTGCATGTGCCGATCTGTGAGAAGTGTGGCTGGGAACTGGAAGGAGCCTGCTCAACGGAGTGCAAGGAGCACCCTGAGAAACGTCCATACGACGGCACAGGCTATTACCAGAAGAACCTGAATGGCTACAATCCACTAAAAGGATTCAACCGTCGTAAGACTTCTATCGTATCTAAGTAAGTATTCTCTAAAGCTCAGAAAAGCGTGCGCCCTACAGCCACGCTTTTCTTTGTTTATAATTCCCCTATTTAATTACTTGACAAAGCATAGCTTGATCAAAAGACAAAGGACTTTAGTGAAATCGCTGATTAGTGGTTTTCCCATCTTTTGTCCATTGGCAAATAGTCTTTCGTCCAGAAGCAGTATTTACTACGCTAAAATCAAAACCTATGGCAATTCCAGAATCAGAACTGATCATCAATAAGAACGGTACGATCTACCACCTAAACCTGCAGCCGGAGCATATCTCAGATACCATTATTACGGTTGGAGATCCAGATCGTGTGGCGATGGTAAGTAAGTATTTCGATGAGATTGAGGTGCAGATCACCAAGCGTGAGTTCGTGACGCATACCGGCTACTACAAAGGGAAGCGCATTACGGTCATCTCAACAGGTATGGGTACCGACAACATCGATATTCTGATGAACGAGCTGGACGCGCTGGTGAACATCGATTTTCAGTCACGTGAGCCGAATGAGGAGAAAATATCGTTGAAGATCGTTCGCATCGGCACTTCCGGTTCTTTGCAGTCTGATATTCCGCTGGGCAGCCATCTTGCCTCGCACCATGGCATTGGACTGGACTCACTGATGGAGTTCTACCCACTGGAGCAGGACGAAAATGAGCAAAGCATTACCAAAGCGCTGCAGGAGCAATTAGGTGTGGGTTTCCGCCCATACTGTGTGAATGGCTCCAAGAGTCTGATCGAGAAGATTGCGTTCGATATGATTCCGGGAAATACGCTAACCTGTCCAGGTTTCTATGCGCCACAGGGACGTGTGTTACGTGGTGGACTGCGCAACCCTGACCTGCTGAAGGTCTACCAGGATTTCAAGGTATGCGACTTCCGTATCACCAACTTTGAAATGGAGACAGCCGGCTACTACGCCATGGGCCGTCTGTTGGGTCACGAAATGCTCTCACTCAATGCTATCGTGGCTAACCGCATTTCACAGGAGTTCGCTACCAATGCCGAAGAGGTGATCGATAGCCTGATTGTCAAGGTGCTGGATAGGATATAGCCCAGCTAGGTATAGCGATATAAACAAAACAGCCCGCAGCGGAGTCTTATCTTCGTGTGCGGGCTGTTACGCTTTTAATGGATTTCGTTTACAGGTATAGCAATAAGTCAGGTGAGTAAGTGGATACGCCATTAGCTGTTCTCAATCTTAAGGATGGATTTTAGCGGCAGAAACGTTCCCGATTTCAGCAGCACAAACTTATCGTCATAGCACCAAACGGTGGTTTCCACTTTCTTCACATCGCCATCCTTCGTGCAGAAGGTGATAATTGCTTTGTTGCGGTAGGCGTTACCCAGAATGGTGGCGCGGTTAGCCTCGTAGTTGCGTATACTGCGGGCAGTGGGGTCCTTCAGCACATCCTCCTGGCCGAAGTGGAGCATTGGAATGCGCTCCTTTTCAATCAGACTGGCTCTCTTCTCGATCCTCTTCATAGTTATCAAAATTTAGTGTTGGCAGGTGTATAACCAGAAAACATGCCACACTATTATTTTGGTTCTAGGAAGAAGCCGATTTTAAGAGCCTAATGCTATACCTATAACTTCTGCAAAAACGCCATCGTATCCACGCCATCAGCATAGTCCCAAGGCATTGGGCACTGGGCATCGCCGAAAGGTATAGAACCCTCGAGCCAGCCATGCGCGGAAACGACGCACTGTGTCTTCTCTTTTACCGCGGCTAGTTTGTGGCGCAGGTCAGGCAGGGAGGTGAAGGTTTCGTAGAAGAGCACCGAAATAGGAGATACCAGTTGCTCGCTTGGCTGCACCAATAAGAAGCCATTGTCGAAATGATGGACCCGGTTTACGAGTAGGATCGACTTGTTGTAGTCGTAGTTGTTCTGGTATTTGTGGTGGTCCAGAATGGTTTTGTGGTGCTCGTTAGCCTCATACAGCTTGTCGAAGGTATAGCCCTCGGGTACATATACCTTGGAGACGTTGCGGCAGCCCAAACCATAGTACTGAAAAATGTCGTTGCCCAGGGCACGGAGGTCTTCTTCCTCTTCGTGGCCAGTCAGCACACCGATGCTGGTGCGGTTCTTACGGATGATGTGCGGACGCTTGGCAAAGTAGTACTCGAAGTAGCGAGCCGTATTGTCAGAGCCGGTTGCGATAATGGCATCGGCCTCTTTGAGCATATCTACGAATTCAAACTGGTTAGCAAAAGCAGGTTCTATACCTACCAGCATGCTTGAGAGACGGCGCATCAGTACATCGTCATCAGAGCTCAGCTTGGCCAGCAGGAAGTGTCCGCTTAGGAGTACCGACATAAAATCGTGGAAACCGACCATCGGAATATTGCCGGCCATCACGACGCCAACCTTTTTGGGTGTAACCTGTTTGAGGTGGTAAGGGTAAAGCCATTCACGGAGGTATTGCTCATTGAGCAGGGTAATAACACCCTGAAGAGCGGCAGAAACGCTGGCCTCGTCGAACCAAGGGTTTTTAGCTTGTGCAACAAAAGACAGGGCTTTGCGCTCATCAGGCGTCATGTCCTGCAGTTGTTTCCCTAACTTCACGAAAGCTTCGATTCTGTTTTCTAATGTCATGGCAAACCGCTGTGTTAAAATTTATTTGATACGGATACTTAATGTTCCTAATTTTGTTCGATAAATAAAGCGATACAAAAGTACTAAAAATATACAGGAGATACGATTATGGCGATAATGATCACTGATGAATGTATAAACTGTGGCGCCTGCGAACCAGAATGTCCGAATACTGCCATATACGAAGGCGGTGCGGAGTGGACCTGGGGCGGTGGCACGGAGCTCAAAGAAGTAGAGATCGACGGTGGTGAGATCATCCCCGGCGATGCGGCACAGCCTCCTATTTCGGACGAGTTCTATTACATTGTGTCAGATAAGTGTACCGAGTGCATGGGCTTCCACGAAGAGCCTCAGTGCGCCGCTGTCTGCCCGGTTGACTGCTGCGTCGACGACCCAGACTACCGCGAGACAGAAGAAGAGCTATTGGCAAAGAAAGACTGGTTGCACCAAGCCAGCTAGGTATAGACAACACCAACAGCACAAAAAACCTGTCTTTCACGGCAGGTTTTTTTTATTTTACTTAACAAGCTATACCTATGGAAGAGCAACTGCATCAGGATAAAACATTCGAAAAGATCACTTACCCAGGCAAAACCATCAAAGGGCGTGAGTTTGAGGACTGCGTGTTCAAAAACTGCGATTTTTCGAACAGTGATTTCTCCAACAATCGTTTTACTTACTGCCAGTTTATAGGCTGTAACCTGGCCATGCTGAAACTGAACAACTCAACGCTGAACAACGTGACGTTCAAAGAGTGCAAGCTCACAGGTATAAACTTCAGCGAATGCGAAGAGTTTCTGTTTACGGTGGGGTTTGAAAACTGCCTGATGGACTATACCTCTTTTCTGAGGCGCAAAATACCGAAGACGCACTTTATCAACTCTTCACTTAAAAATGCTGTGTTTGAGCAGGCGAACCTCACGAAGGCCAAGTTTGACAATACCGATCTGGCGGGAGCTATTTTTGAAAGAACGCAGCTCAACGAAGCTGATTTTAGCACTGCCTATAACTACACCATCGACCCTGAACTGAACTCCATCAAGAAAGCCAAGTTTTCGCAGGATGGGCTAGTAGGTTTGCTAACAAGGTATGATATCCGAGTCGCGTAAGGAAGATCACCACGTAATTGGATAGGTAGTCATGGATTCTTCTCGCCCGCTTTTGTAGCGAATGCGCACGGTAAATGTCCGTTCATCGGGGCTAGCGGGCTTTTCCGGAAGCATAAGAGTACCTAATCCCATTTGCATATCATCGTAATAGTTAAGCGTATTGATGTTGCTAATGGCCTGCTCAAGTGTCAAGATCTGGTTTCCTAAGTAATGATAAACCAGCACCTTTTCCGTCAGAGGTTTACCTGCTGCTATAGTATTAAAAATTTTGTCGCTGTATACTTCCACTTCTGCCACTTTATCTTTTAGAGATGTGAAGTTTGGCTCATTATCGCAACTCCAGGCATAAGAAGCAGAATAAGGCGTAAAAGCACTCCTTCGTTTCGCCTGCAATGCAGTAAATGTAAGTTCGAGAAGCAGGGTGTCGCCCACATAGACTTCGTTGGAGATCAGGTAGGAAGGGTTGGGCTGCATACCTTTGTGCATGTAGCCACTTTTGTGAGGAGTTATATGGTATAGCTTTAGCTGATAAGGTCCGGATGGATTCTCAGGGCAGCAGGCGAAAGGTATAATGCCGGTGAGGATAAGCAGTAGGAATACTGTTTTTCGGATCATGAGCATGCAGATTACTTGAGACCAGCGAATTTTACTCAATCTAACGAATATATAGGTATAAAGTGGTGATATTTAGTTTGTTTGAATGTGAAACTTAGAGGTGCGTAAGATAAACAGCCGATGCAGGAAATGAAGAGCATAACAAGCCTTTGGCAAAACGCTATACCTGATTTGTGTCTGAACAACAATCTTAAAGCTTACTGCATAACAATCTATAATTAGCAACCAACAATTAAATCAAAATCCCTAATTTTGCCAATTAGCGCAAAAAGCAGAAAAAACTAGTCTAAGATGTCGATTTCAACGAAATATAACCCCAGAGAAGTAGAAGAGAAGTGGTACAGCAGTTGGATGCAGCGTGGCTTCTTCCGTTCTACGCCTAACCCGAAAAAGGAACCTTATACCATCGTCATTCCGCCACCAAACGTGACTGGCGTGCTGCACATGGGCCATATGCTCAACAACACGATTCAGGATGTGCTGATTCGTCGTGCGCGCATGAAGGGCAAAGAGGCTTGCTGGGTGCCGGGCACCGACCACGCTTCCATCGCCACGGAGGCGAAGGTGGTGGCTATGCTGAAAGAAAAAGGCATCAACAAAGCAGACCTGACCCGCGAGGAGTTCCTGGAGCATGCCTGGGAGTGGAAAGAGAAATACGGCGGTATCATTCTGGAGCAGCTGAAGAAACTGGGTGCTTCCTGCGATTGGGACCGTACCCGCTTCACGATGGAAGACGACATGAGCGCTGCCGTGATCGAGGTATTTGTGGATCTGTACCGCAAAGGCCAGATTTACCGCGGCGTACGTATGGTAAACTGGGATCCGCAGGGCAAGACGGCTCTTTCAGACGAAGAGGTGGTGCCAAAAGACACCATGGCCAAAATGTATCACCTGAACTACGAAGTAGTAGGTGCGGCAGAGCCGACTTATATCACTGTAGCGACCTCACGTCCGGAGACGATCATGGCCGACGTAGCCGTGGCGGTAAATCCGACTGACGAGCGTTATACCCACCTGCACGGGAAATCAGTGCGTATTCCGTTACTGGGCAAAGAAATTCCGGTGATTCTGGATGAGTATGTGTCGATTGATTTTGGTACTGGTGCTCTGAAAGTAACACCGGCGCACGACCTGAACGACTACGAACTGGGCCAGAAACACCAATTGCCGACCATCGACATTCTGAACGATGATGGCACCTTGAATGAAAAGGCGCAGCTATACGTGGGACAGGACCGCTTTGCGGCTCGTCGTAACATCGTGAAAGACCTGCAAGAAGCTGGTTTGCTGGTGAAGATAGAGGAATATGCGAGCGTACTGCAGACTTCAGAGCGAACCGGTGCTGTAATCGAGCCGCGCTTGTCGATGCAGTGGTGGTGCAAAATGGATAAAATGGCGAAGCCGGCACTCGAAGCCGTGATGAACGATGAGATCCGTCTGCACCCACCGAAGTTCAAGAACATGTACCGCTCCTGGATGGAAAACGTGCACGACTGGTGTATATCGCGCCAGCTGTGGTGGGGGCAGCAGATACCTGCTTACTACTTGCCGGACGGTTCGTTTGTGGTGGCTACCAGCGCTGAAGAGGCATTGAACTTGGCCCGCAAGCAGAGCGGCAATGATAACATGCAGTTGAGCGACCTGCGACAGGACGAAGACGTGCTGGATACGTGGTTCTCTTCCTGGTTGTGGCCTATTTCGGTATTCGATGGTTTCAAAGATCCAGATAATAAGGATATTCTGTACTATTATCCGACTAATGACCTTGTGACGGCTCCTGAGATTCTGTTCTTCTGGGTGGCGCGTATGATCATGGCCGGTTTTGAGTTCCGCAATGAGTCACCGTTCCGTAACGTATACCTGACTGGTATCGTGCGCGATACGCAAGGACGTAAAATGTCGAAGCAGCTGGGTAACTCACCGGATCCGCTCGACCTGATCGATCAGTATGGCGCCGACGGTGTGCGTGCCGGTATGTTGTTCAGCTCACCGGCTGGTAACGACTTGCTATTCGACGAGAAACTGGTAGAGCAGGGCCGTAACTTCAGCAACAAGATATGGAATGCTTTCCGCCTGATCAAAGGTTGGGAAGTGGACGAAAACCTGCCATGCCCGAATGAAACGGCTATGCAGTGGTTCGACTCCCGCTTCAACGAGGCTTTCGTGCAGATCGAAGATCACTTCACGAAGTTCCGTATTTCGGATGCTTTGCTGGCAGTCTACAAACTGGTTTGGGACGACTTCTGCTCAAGCTATCTTGAGATGATCAAGTCTGCTTACCAGCAGCCGATCGACAAACAGACACTGGATACAACGATCGTATACCTGGAGAAGGTGCTGAAAGTGCTCCATCCATTCATGCCGTTCATTACAGAAGAGATCTGGCAGGACCTAAAAGAGCGTAAGGACAAGGACTTCCTGATCGTGGCGGCTTGGCCAAAGCAAGACAAGTTTGATAAGCAGCTAAATGAGAAAATGGAGAGCGTGCTTAAAGTTGTAGCCGCGATCCGTAATATCCGTAACTCGAAAAATATATCACCGAATAAGTCGCTTGATCTGGCTATCAAGGTGATGAACCAGGACGGCTACGAGGACTTCATCAGCATTATCCGCAAGCTGGCGAACATCAACGAGATCTCGCTAGTACAGGAGAATGTGGAAGGCGCTATCAGCTTCGTAGAGGCCGGTGACGAGTTCTTCATCCCGATGGAAGGCAATATTGACGTGGAAGCAGAGCGGGATCGTCTGCAGAAGGAGCTAGAGTATACCAAAGGCTTCCTAAACTCAGTGGTGAAAAAGCTGAGTAACGAGCGTTTCGTAAGCGGTGCTCCAGAAGCAGTGATTGCCAACGAGCGCAAGAAACAGGCGGATGCCGAAGCGAAGATTCATGCGATTGAGCAGAGCTTGGCATCTCTTTAAGGTATAAGCTTTACTAATGGCAGCGGCCGTTCTCGTGAGGGAACGGCCGCTGTTGTTTTTATTCCTTACTTAGATCCACCACAAAACGATCCAACTCGTCTTTTATTTTCGGCATCAGATCACTCAAGCCCTGCTTTTTCCTTGAATACATGAGTTCCACGTGGCGGTCGTCGATCTTATACTCTAGCAACCCTTGTTCGTACTCGGTGAGGTAATATAGTTTGATCAGCGCATCTGTAGTGGAAACGGCGTAAGTGCGGAACTTGAAATTGTTCTGAATACGCTGCTGGGTGGGGGCCCTGTCTTCCAGATAGCGTTGTGTTACGACTGTGTCAAGTGCCATAGTGGTTTCGATCTGGTGTATGGCCTTGATATTACCTTCGTTGAAACGCCACGTCTGTATATGGTGCTTACCTTGTTGTCTCGCGCTGTACTTGCTTTGCGATAGGTTGATGCTGGCCATGACATAGAACAGCTCCAGATCGCTTTCGATAGTCCGCATGGAGGGGCTAAGTGTAGCGTTATCGCTGATGAAAACAGAAGTGTTGGCAAGTATCCTGGCGTCTTTGCTAAGGTCCTGACCCAATTGCAAATTGTTGTCCTGGCTGAAGAGGAAGGCGAAGAGTACAGGAAACAGGAAAGAAAGTGGCGTCATAGTGCTTTGGGTTTATACCTGTTTTCCTATACTCAAATATCGTGCAGAAGGCTACAAACTGGAGCTATCCACCACTTTCCAGGTGATGTTGCCATTGTTCACTTCATAACGCAATATCATATAACCGCCGATGTGGCCGTCTTCATAATAGGCCATGGCGTAGCGGTCGTTCAGGATACGGCTGTCGCGAATTGTCATCGTACCGCCCACTACGCCCTCTTTAGGTATAAGCTGGCCCTGCTTGCGGCTCAGGTCATTCATCAGCTCCACTTCGGGGTTGCGGAGGCCTTTTTTACGGAGTTTCTGTATGTCGCTTTCGCTCAGGCTACCCATTTCGTCTACAAATTCCACACCGCTAGGAGGTACTACACTCATGGTGTCAGGCGGTAGCATCATGTCTTCCAGCGAATCGGTTTCAGCTTCTTCCTGCTCCAGTTGTTGGCCGGTTTCAGCCAGTTTGTTGTCAGCAATACGCAGACGGCTTTCAGCGTCATTTTTCTGCCAGTAAAAGTACATGGCTGCGAACAAGAAAATAGCGGCTAAAATCCAGGCAATGGCAACTCTCATAGTTTTGGTGTTGGGTTATACTTCCACATAAACGGAAGCGAAATAAAACAGATGTATCAATATTAGTAAAAAGGTATATGGAATGCTATACCTACAAAAAAGCCTGCCCCAATTTATTAAGGCAGGCTTTCTGTTTATACCTGAAGTCTTTCGTTGAAAAACTCCTTTGTCAAAAATTAGATCGTCTGGTTTACGTCGAAGTTCTCGAGGTAATCAGCTACACGGCGCACGAACATGCCACCTAGTGAGCCGTCCACTACACGGTGGTCGTAAGAGTGCGACAGGAACATAAAGTGACGAATACCGATCAGGTCGCCTTCTGTTGTCTCGATTACCGCAGGCTTCTTCTTGATAGCGCCCACGGCCATGATCGCCACTTGCGGCTGCATGATGATAGGTGTGCCCATCACGTTGCCAAATGAACCCACGTTCGACACGGTATAAGTACCGCCAGACAGATCGTCCGGAGTCAGTTTGTTCATACGGCCGCGGTTAGCCAGGTCGTTCACCTTCTTAGTCAAACCGTTCAGGTTAAGTTGGTCGGCGTTCTTGATGTTCGGCACGATCAGGTTGCCGCTTGGCAGGGCCACCGCCATACCTATATTGATATCTTTGTGACGGATGATATTGCCACCGTCCACAGACACATTGATCATCGGGAAGTCTTTGATCGCTTTGGCAATCGCGTCGATGAAGATCGGGGTAAAGGTAAGGTTTTCACCTTCACGCTTTTTGTACTCGTTCTTCCACTTGTTACGCCAGTTCACGATGTTGGTCACGTCGGCTTCTACAAACGAAGTCACGTGCGGCGATACGCGCTTGCTGTCTACCATGCGGTCAGCGATCATCTTGCGCATGCGGTCCATCTCGATGATCTCGACATTACCACTGTAAGAAGCAGCTGGCTTAGAAGCGGCTGGTGCAGCTTGGGCCTGTGGCTGAGCAGCTGGAGCGGCCTGTTGTTGCGGTACTGCGGCAGGAGCTTGCGCCTGTGGCTGGGCTTGTGGAGCGGCAGCTTGCTGCGGTGCATTTTTGCGGCTCTCTACATAAGTTAGAATGTCTTTCTTCGACACACGACCTTCTTTGCCGGTACCTGGAACGTACTCCAGTTCCTGCATTGAGATGCCTTCTTCGCGGGCAATGTTGAGCACAAGCGGAGAGTAGAAACGGCCAGAAGCTGGCTGGTCGAGTTTGGCTACAGCAGCGTCTGAAGAAGCGGCTGCAGGCTGCGCATTTGCCTGAGCGGCTGGTGCAGCAGCTGGTACTTCAGTAGCGGCCGGAGCAGCGGGAGCGGCAGTGTCTTCGCCATTGGTAGAGATGATGGCAATCGGGGCGCCTACGGCTACCACGTCACCTTCCTGTACCAGTATCTCCTTCAGTACGCCGCCCTGGATGGCAGGTACTTCCGTGTCCACTTTGTCTGTAGCTACTTCCAGCACCGATTCGTCTTGCTCGATGGAGTCACCCACGTTTTTGAGCCATTTCAGAACGGTACCTTCCATGATACTCTCGCCCATTTTGGGCATAACCATTTCTACAAGTGCCATATTTTATTTATTCGTTGTTCTATTAAGGGACAGTTTTTTGGGCCGAAAGACACAGAACAGCAAAGCCACGCTATACCTGGCGACCCGAATTTGCAAACAAAGTTAATGATTTTAGCCTATTCCTCAACCGCTATATTCAAACTTTGGCGTACGAGGTTGAGCACAGCCAAGGCAGTATACTCAATATTGAGCTGACGGTTTTTGTTGTATTGTAAAAGTTTTGCGCGGCTGCCGTGCTGGTCGGCATAGGCAATCCAGATCGTGCCGACGGGCTTTTCGGCTGTGCCGCCGTCGGGCCCGGCGATACCACTGGTGGCCACTCCAATGTCGGTATTTAGCTTCTCGCGCACGTTTTGGGCCATCTCCAGCACCGTGGCTTCGCTCACAGCGCCATGCTGTTGCAGGGTTTCGGACTTCACGCCCAATAGCTGCATTTTCACGCTGTTGTCGTAGGCCACTACACCACCCATAAAATAAGCCGAGCTGCCCGGCACACTCGTGATGCGGTGCGCCAGATAACCACCTGTGCAGCTTTCGGCTGCGGCGATGGTCAGGCCCCGTTCTTTTAGCAAAGCGCCTAAAGCTTCTTCCAAAGGCACTTCGCCATAGGCAAAAATGTGTTTCGGTACGAGAGTCGATAGTTTGCCAACTTCGGTTTTCAGTTCTGTTTCCAGCTGTTCGGCATGGTCGCTGGTACCAGTCAGGCGCAGGCGCACGCCGCCGAGGTGGGGCAGGTAGGCCAGCCGGATGTGCGCAGGCAGGCTCGTTTCCCAGTCTTCCAGCTTCTCCGCGAGCATCGACTCCGGTATACCTACCGTCTGGATGACCTTATGGATGATATGTGGGGTTTTGAAGTAGGCCTTGAGTTGTGGCAGCACCGTGTCCTCCATCATGCGCTTCATCTCAAACGGTACGCCGGGCATCGACACAAACACTTTGCCCGCATCCTCAAACCACATGCCCGGCGCGGTGCCCAGCACGTTGCGTACCGGGGTGCAGGAGGCCGGCAGAAAAGCCTGTTGCCGGTTCAGCTCCGTCAGTTCATAGCCGCGGCTCTTGAATAATTCGGTTACGTCAGCCAGCGATTGCTCGTCTAGCTGGAGCTCGGTATGAAAGTAGTCAGCCAACACGTTTTTGGTAAGATCGTCTTTGGTAGGACCAAGGCCGCCGGTAATCAGGATGATGTCAGCGCGACTGCGGGCATAATCCAGTGCCTGCACAATGTGGCTTGCTTCGTCCGAAATTGAGGTGATCTGCTTCACCCGTACACCTATTTTGGTGAGCTCCGTCCCCATCCACGCAGAGTTGGTGTCCACTATCTGCCCGTACAGGATCTCGTCGCCTACCGTAATGATTTCTGCATATACCGCTTTCATAAAATTAATTTTGGTCTGATTTGTGCGTTGCCAAGTAAAACTCATTCAAGTTAAAGATGTTCGGGCGATTTGGCGCAGGACAAGCATTATTTTCCGTAATTTTAGCCGATGCGCAGGTATAGCCTGACAAACAAAAAGCACAATCCATGAAAAAATTACTCTACACCTCACTCGTAGCCCTCACCCTGGGTGCCTCAGCCTGTACGGTGGCCGACATTCAGCGTACCGTAGATGGCGTAATGGCCGGAACCGGTGGTGGTGCTGTTACCCAGAACGAAGTAGCTTCCGGCCTGAAACAGGCGCTGGAAGTGGGCATTACCAAAGGCTCGAACCAAGCCTCGCAGACGGACGGTTTTTATAAGAACTCCCTGATCCGTATACCTTTCCCTCCGGATGTGCAAAAGGTTGAGAACACGCTTCGTCAGGTAGGTCTAGGCAAAGAAGTGGATCGCTTCGTGATGACGCTGAACCGTGGAGCTGAAGACGCAGCAAAAAGTGCTGTGCCTATCTTTGTGAACGCAATCAAGCAAATGTCTATTGCCGATGCCTGGGGCATTTTGAAAGGCGACAAAGATGCCGCCACGCAGTACCTGAAGCGTACTACCTCTACGCAGCTGCAAAATGCCTTTATGCCGGTCATCCAGCAATCACTGGAGAAGACCAATGCAACACGTTACTATACTGACCTGGTGACCCAGTACAATCAAATTCCGCTGGTGCAGAAAGTAAACCCGAACCTGGATGAGTATGCCACCCAGAAAGCCATGGATGGTTTGTTCCTGCTAATTGCACAGGAAGAGGCGAATATTCGCGAGAATCCGATCGCCCGCACAACGGAGTTGCTGCGTAGGGTGTTTGCCAAAGAAAATCAGTCCTAAGCTATACCTGTTATACCGCTTCAGAAAGCCCGTTGTATCATTTGGTACGGCGGGCTTTCTTTTTTGCAAAACATTAAAACCGGATTGAAAGTACAATACACAAAATTTTAAGAGTGAGTTAGATACGCGCATAATCCCCCTGACAGGTATGGAAAACAAACACTTCAAATACAGCCCAATCACGAAAGAGAAGGACCTTGACGAGCTTATAGAAGAAATTGGTGACGCCAGGGTAGTGATGCTGGGAGAGGCATCGCACGGCACTTCTGAATACTATACCTGGCGTACGGCTATTTCAAAGCGGCTCATCGAAGACAAGGGCTTTACTTTCATAGCCGTGGAAGGTGATTGGCCGGAGTGCTATACCGTGAACCGCTTTGTGAAGGGCTATCAGAACTCGGGCCGCAAGATAGCCGATGTGCTGGGCGTATACCGACGCTGGCCTACCTGGATGTGGGCGAACTGGGAAGTGGCCGCATTGGTCGAGTGGGTCCGTGACTTCAACCACATCCGCAATGCACAACATAAAATAGGTTTCTATGGGCTGGATGTGTACAGTTTATGGGAGTCCCTGGATCAGGTGCTTAAATATATGGAGCGGCACGATGGTAAAGCCGCAGAGGCTGCACGAGTCGCCGTACAATGCTTCGAACCCTTCCACCGCGATCCGCAAACTTATGCCCAAGCTACAGCCTTTGTGCCGACCGACTGCGAGAATGAAGTGATTCAAATGCTGGAGCAAGTAGCAAAGCGTGTCGTATACCCGGACGATCCGGAGCACGAGTTCAATACTACTCAAAATGCGCTGGTGGCGGTGAATGCCGAAAAGTACTACCGTGCCATGATCCGGGGAGGAGTTGGCTCCTGGAACGTGCGTGACTCACACATGATGGAGACGCTGGACCGTTTGCTGGAATTTCATGGGCCAAATGCCAAAGCCATCGTTTGGGAGCATAACACGCACATCGGCGATGCCCAATACACCGATATGGCGGATGACGGCATGTTTAACATCGGGCAGCTGGCCCGCGAAAGGTATGGCCGTGATCAGGTGAAATTAGTGGGCTTCGGAACATACCAAGGTAACGTGATTGCCAGCCGATCTTGGGGAGCGCCTTTGCAAAAAATGGATGTGCCGGCTGCCAAGGAGGGAAGCTGGGAACACATGCTGCACGAGATGAGCACCGATGATAAGATCATTTTTTCGAAGGATCTAAAAGAAGTGCCGGAACTGCAATGCCGCATCCCGCACCGTGCCATTGGCGTGGTCTATGACCCTAAAGTAGAACATCTCGGTAACTATGTACCTACTCTTATACCTGATCGCTACGATGCTTTCCTTTACTTCGACGAGACGGAGGGTGTGCACCCGCTCCATATGAAAACCCGTGGCGCCAGAGAGCCAGAGCTATACCCTTGGAATTACTAAGAGTTTGAGAAGTAAGAGTTAGAAAGTTTGGGAGTTACAGAGAAAGTGTGAAGAGCTTCCCAATTCGTGTCGTATAAACAGCAAAGGCCCGTCATTAAAGCGGGCCTTTGCTGTTAGCTAAGATAGGTCTGATTTTTCGCCAGGAGTGAGTATAAAGGAGGATAAACTTTATAACTCTTACTTCTCAAACTCTTTAACTCCCTTATCCCCTCTGTATCAAAAACACAATGTAGGCAACGTAGATAGCCAAAAAGAAAATACCGTTCCACCGGTCGATCGTGTTCTTTTTGCCAATAGGGATAACCACCACCAGCAGCGTACTGGCGAAGATCATCACCATGATATCGGAGTTACTTACTACATTAAAGGGGAGGGGATTGATCACGGCGCTTATACCTAATATCCAGAGCAGGTTGAAGATGTTGGAACCGATCACGTTGCCAATCGCGATGTCGATGTTTCTGCGGAATGCGGCCATGGCAGAAGTAACAAGTTCCGGGAGAGAGGTACCTATCGCCACAATAGTTAAGCCAATAAAGGATTCGCTCAGGCCAAATGACTGTGCAATGGATACGGCGCCGTCCACTACCCACTTACCTCCTAAGAATAAACCCACGCCACCAAGCACCATGTACAGCACCGACTTTGGTATACTCATCATCGGCTCATCGTCTTCCTCAATCACCTCATCCTTGTTGGTTTTGGCAATGTTGTAGATGTAAGCCATAAAGAGCACAAAGAAGAAAAGCAGGATGCCGCCATCGACTCTGCTGATGAAGAGGGAAGTCTTGTCTCCGAACAGCACCGCATTGGCCAGAAATCCTACCAGTAAAGTGGCAATGAGGGAAAAAGGGATTTCGGTGAGGATGGTATTGCGCTGAATGGGCAGCGGACAAATGATGGCCGTAACCCCGATGATCAATAGCAGATTGGCCACATTACTACCAAACACGTTGCCTATCGCCAGCTCTGACTGCCCCTGCATACTCGACATGATGTTGATGATCAGCTCCGGAAGAGAGGTGCCGAACGAAACAATCGTCAAGCCGACAACCATGTCCGAAATATTAAAGCGCTTGGCTACAGATGACGCACCTGACACCAGCATGTCAGCCCCTTTAATCAAAAACACGAAACCAAGTGCGAATAGTATGTATAATAGCATAGGCAGGTAGCAGTATCACAAAAAGAAAGGCTGTCTATACAACGACAGACAGCCTTCCACTATACTTTAAAGCGCAGTGAGGGGTTATGCCATGTTGTGGTAAACCGCCTGCACGTCGTCATCCTCTTCAATCTTCTCCACCAGGTTTTCGATCTCCTCGGCTTGCTCGTCTGTCAGTTCCATGCGGGTGTTCGGTACGCGCTGCAGTTCGGCACTGATCACGTTCAAACCTTTCTCTTCCAGTGCTTTTTGCATCGCTCCGAAGTCTGTGAAAGCAGTTTCCACAATGATCTCACCTTCGTGCTCGTAGATGTCTTCTGCACCGGCATCGATCAACTCCAGCTCCAGTTCCTCAATATCAAGGCCCTCAGCGGCAATCTTAAAAATACCTTTGCGCGTGAAGATAAAGTCCAGGGAACCTGTTTTGCCCACAGCACCACCTGCACGCGAGAAGTATACACGCATGTTGGCGATGGTACGGTTGAGGTTATCAGTTGCGGTCTCTACCAGGATGGCGATACCATGCGGACCGTAGCCCTCGTATACTACTTCTTCGTAATCTTTTTCTTCTTTGGATGAGGCACGCTTGATGGCCGCTTCTACGCGGTCTTTCGGCATGTTCACACCTTTGGCGTTATTGATGGCCGTGCGCAGGCGGGAGTTGGTTTCCGGGTTAGGACCAGCTTCCTTCACTGCCATTACGATCTCTTTGCCGAGGCGTGTAAAGGCCTTCGACATCTTGTCCCAACGCTTGAACTTACGGGCTTTTCTAAATTCAAATGCTCTTCCCATGGTATCTGGCTAAGTATTATGTCTTACAAATTTAGGGAGCTTAACTGTAAATTGGTAGAGCTACCCGAAAAACCTTGCACTATTTACCAGCTCGGCGATACCTATACCTTCAGCGCTACTACTGCCTCGCTGGTTTCGGTTGCCTGGCTGGGGCATGATAGTCTGTTATATAAAGGTGCTGGTCGCAGAAACTGTACTCGTGTACAATGTTGGAGCCCACGATGATCAGCCTTCCTTCCTTGTTCGCTGCCACATGCTCCTGGTACCAACTCACTCCTTCCTGGTCGAGGTTAGTGGTAGGCTCATCGAGCACGAGCAGTTTAGTGTCAGAGTAGATGGCCAGCCCCAGTTTCAGGCGCTGCTTCATACCTGATGAGAAGTCCTTCACATACTTGTTGCGTGATTTCTGCAGACCCATACGCTCTACCAGTTCTTCGTGCGAAAGGTTATTGCGCAGCGGCTTAAAGCGGGTATGGAAGGCAATCATTTCGAGGAGCGTCAACTCCTCCACCAGCTCCAGGTAGGGTGCTGTAAGTGAGAGCTCACGATAAGCTTTGTCTGGGGCTACTGCCTTGCCATCCAGCAGGTAGGTGATCTCGCCTTCGGAGTGCAGGTTGTGACCGGCTATAACAGTAAGAAGAGTGGATTTCCCGGACCCGTTATGCCCTAGTATGGCATAAGAGGTGCCTGACTCCAAGGTATAGGTCAGGTTCCGGAAAATCCACTCGTAATTGTAGCGTTTACCTAAGTTGCTTAGGTTAATTTGCATCTTTAGAGAAATAACTCTTAATAATACCGCGACCGGAATTACGAACAAAATTAATGATTTCGTCGCGTTCACGGCTAGGGGCCATCTCCAGTTCAATCTTGTCCAGGGCCTCTGTGGTATTGTTGCCGCTCATGAACAGGATGCGGTAGATTTGCTGTACCTCGTTGATCTGTTCGCTGTTAAAGCCTCTGCGGCGCAGGCCGATAGAGTTGATACCGGCATAGGTTAGCGGCTCACGCGCTGCCTTTACAAAAGGAGGCACGTCTTTGCGAACCAGTGAACCGCCCGAAACCATGGCATGCGCTCCGATCTTTACGAACTGGTGCACAGCGCTCGAACCACCGATGATAGCGTAATCGCCCATCTCCACGTGACCAGCCATCTGTACGGCGTTCACCACAATGCAATTGTTACCCACGATGCAGTCGTGCGCAATGTGCGCGTAGGACATGATCAGGCAGTTGCTGCCAATCACGGTCTTCATCTTATCGATGGTGCCACGGCTCACCGTCACGCACTCTCTGATAACCGTGTTGTCACCGATGATGGCAATGGTGTCTTCGCCGGCGAACTTCAGGTCCTGGGGCACCGAAGAAATAACGGCGCCAGGGTATATTTTGCAATTCTTGCCAATGCGGGCGCCTTCCATGATGGTCACATTGGGACCGATCCAAGTGCCTTCTCCAATCTCTACATTTTTGTAAATAGTGGAAAAAGGCTCTACGACCACATTCTGGGCAATTTTAGCCTCTGGGTGGATGTATGCTAACGGCTGATTCATGCGTCTTTCTTTACTATACTTGCCGACATCTCTGCCTCCATTACCAGTTGGCCGCCCACGAAGGCCTGACCAGACATCTTGGCAATACCCCGCTTTACAGGGGCAAGCAATTCACATTTAAATATTATGGTATCGCCCGGAATTACCTTGCGCTTAAAGCGGCAACGATCTATACCCAGGAAATAAGTCCAGTAGTCTTCCGGATTCTCCACGGTGTTCAGCACCAGGATGCCGCCTGTCTGGGCCATTGCCTCGATCTGGATCACACCTGGCAGCACGGGGTTGCCGGGGAAGTGGCCCTGGAAGAATGGCTCGTTCATGGTCACGTTCTTAACGCCCGTCACCGTGGTTTCGTCTAAGTGGATGATCTTATCAATAAGCAGGAAAGGGTAACGGTGCGGCAAAGTGGCCGAGATTTGGTTGATATCCATCACCGGTGGCTTCTTTGGGTCGTAAGTTGGTACGGTCTTGATAGAAGCTTCCTGTATCAGTTTCTTTACACGGCGCGCAAAAGCAATGTTGGCGGCATGTCCCGGTCTAGCAGCCAGAATCTGTCCTTTTATTGGACGACCGATCAGGGCAAGGTCACCCATCAGGTCCAACAGCTTGTGGCGGGCCATCTCGTTTTTGTAGCGGAGTTCTGTATTGTTCAGAATACCCTCCTCTTCTACAGTTACTTTTTTCTTGCCCAGCAAGTCAGCCAGGTACGACAGTTCACCGTCTTCTACCACGCGATCCACGATCACGATGGCATTGTCCAGATCCCCCCCTTTGATGAGGTTTTGCTTATAAAGCGCCTCCAGTTCATGTAGGAAACAGAAGGTGCGGCAAGGCGCAATCTCTTCTTCAAACTGGCTCATGTCCGTAATAGAGGCGTGCTGGCTGCCCAGTACAGGCGAATTATAGTCCACCATCACGGTCAGGCGGTAATCGTCAAGCGGCAGGGCGGCGATCTCTACACCACGGCTGTCGTCTTTGTAGCTAACCCCTTCAGTTATCTCGAAGTAGTTGCGCAGGGCATTCTGCTCCTGAACACCCACTGAAAGAAGCGCCTTTACGAATTCAATAGAAGAACCGTCCATGATCGGAGGTTCCGGGCCATCAAGTTCTATCAGCACATTGTCAATCTGCAGGCCTACCAGCGCTGCCAGCGTATGCTCCACTGTGTTCACACGGGCGCCATTTTGCTCGATGGTAGTGCCACGTGAAAGGTCCACCACATTGTCCACGTCTACGTTCACAGTCGGCTGACCCTCGAGGTCAATGCGCTGAAATTTGTAGCCATGGTTTGCAGGGGCGGGCTTAAAGGTCATATTCGATACAACGCCCGTATGCAATCCAATGCCCGATACAGTTACCGGAGCCTTGATAGTGTGCTGTTTATAATTCATTTAATGTTTCGTTGTTAACTTATTGCGATACTTTCGCTGCTGTAGCGCACAGAGTATGAGCGGGCTTACAGCGGAGGGAGCATTGCGACTGCAAACTTAAGATTTTATATACTGCCTGCCAATTTTAATTGATAGCACAGGGCAGCAGAGGCATAAAACCTTAATTCTTCTCTTTCAATTCGTCTAATACGCGCTGTAATTCCGGCAATTTGCGGAAAACGGTGATGGCTTTGAGGTTTTGCTTGTAGTCGAAGGCAGGGGAGCCCTGTATGATGGTGCCTGACTCTTTCACAGACTTAGACACGCCTGACTGTGCACCGATGGTGGTTTTGTCAGCTATGCTGATATGGCCTACGATGCCCACCTGACCGGCAATCACACAGTTGTTACCGACTTTGGTAGAGCCAGATATACCTGTCTGTGAGGCAATTACTGTGTTTTTCCCTATTTCTACGTTATGTGCCACCTGCACGAGGTTGTCTATTTTAGTGCCTTTACGGACGATGGTAGAACCCATGGTAGCGCAGTCGATGGTAGTATTGGCGCCGATGTTCACGTCATCCTCTAACACTACATTGCCGATCTGCGGCACATTTTTGTAAGTGCCGTCAGGCTGAGGGGCAAAGCCGAAGCCGTCACTGCCCAGCACCACACCGGCATGCAGGGTGCAATTAGCACCTACCACTGTGTTGGCGTATAGTTTCACTCCTGCGAAAAGGGTGGTATTGTCACCAATGGTTACATTGTCGCCGATGTATACCTGTGGATAAATGCGCACATTCTGGCCAATCTTACAGTTGTTGCCGATATAAGAGAAAGCGCCACGGTAATGGCCTTCGCCTATCTCGCTGCCGCTGCCGATAAAGCAAGGCTCCTCTACACCCACCTTAGAGGCGAGCACGGCCTGCTGGTAATAGGCTAATAGGGTTGAAAAACTGGAGTAAGGGTCGGATACACGAATAAGAGAAGCGGAAACGGGCTTTTTAAGCTCCAGTTTGTCCGACACGATCACCGCGCTTGCTCCGGTTGTATAAAGATATGGTTCATATTTTAGATTAGACAAAAAAGCAAGCGCTCCAGTCTGGGCTTCTTCAATTTTGGCTAATGTGCTGACCTTTACTGTACTGTCTCCTTCAACTTCTCCCTTCAAAAGGTCCGCAATCTGTTGAATAGTGAATTCCATCTTGTAAAATTAGAGCAAAAAATAAAATGTGCTACCCATTGGGGGCGCAAACTTAATAAAAACTTTACGCTGCACCGCCACATTCTGCAGCAGATTATGGACAGGTCAAGCAAATCCCGTGCAAATCCTATAGTCGGTTTATAAGGCGGCTACCTCTTTAGGGTAACACACGAAGTATTTTTCCACTTTATTACTCAATGCCTGTATATTAGGCAAATCCGAAGCATCGGCTACGTTCACCACATAGCCGGTTTTGGTAAGTACATCAATCGATTGGCCTTCAGCCATATAAGCACTGTTGCTGATGCGGCCCGAGATCATCAGGTACTTCACGTCCTCGAGGTGTACCTGAAAGCGCTCCTGCACCAGTTCGCTTATACCCAGCATCATCTCTTCATCAATTGGCTTGGTGGAGATGTATACCTTGAACAGCTTGCGATTCAAAATGCTTTTGGAAAGATAGGAGATAACAGGGTCAGGGTGCATTGCCCATTCTTTAATGCCGCTCCATACGTCATGGTCGTCCAGCGAAACAAAGCGCTCTAAAATAGAATTATCTCTCTGGAAATCCTCCATAGTGAGATTGGAGGAGAGGAAGAACTTGAGGCAAGGGCTGGCCGGTACGTCTATACCTTGCTGAATCAGCTCGCGGGCACGCTGCACGGTACGCAATACCATGTGCTCGGCACTGATCACGGTTTTGTGCAGGTATACCTGCCAGTACATCAGGCGGCGGCTCACCAGAAAGTTCTCGATGCTGTAAATGGCTTTCTCTTCCACCACCAATTTGTCGTTAGCTACGTCCAACATCTTAATCAGACGGTCGGCACCGATCTTTCCTTCGTATACACCTGTATAGAAGCTATCGCGGTTCAGGTAATCGAGGCGGTCTACGTCCAACTGGCTCGAAACCAGTTGGTGGAAGAAGCGACGTTCGTAAGTGTCTGTGAAGATTTTGATGGCAAGGCTTAATCTGCCTCCGAACTCTTCGTTGAGCAGGTGCATGATGTGCAGCGAGAGGTGCTCGTGGTGCACTTCCTGGAAAATAGCCGTTTCCAGCGCATGCGAGAAAGGCCCGTGGCCCACGTCGTGCAGCAGGATGGCGATGAGCGAGGCCTCAAACTCGGCGTCTGATATTTCATTGTTCTTGCCGCGCAGCGTGTTCAGGGCCAGGTTCATGAGGTGCATGGCCCCCAGGGCGTGGTGAAAGCGGGTATGCAGAGCACCCGGATATACCATCTCGGTTAGTCCCAGTTGCTTGATTCGGCGCAGACGCTGAAAGTAGGGGTGATCGATGATGTCGAACAACAATTCAGACGGCACCGTGATAAAGCCGTATACAGGGTCGTTTAATATTTTTTTCTTATTCACAAAAACCGAGGTTTTTAATTGTTAAATTGCTAATCGTTAACTGTTTGCTCTGCTACGAACCAAATTAGCCCGTACAAGTAACCGCAATCTGCAAGGTAATGTTTGCGTTGAGGTAGAGTAATCAATTAACAATGAAGCCATTTAAAACAGCGCGCAACAAATAAAACTATGCAAAGATATACGATTTTATGGGCCGATGACGAAATCGACCTACTCAAGCCACACATTCTTTTCCTCGAAGAGAGAGGCTACGACATTACCCCGGTAAACAGTGGGGCCGACGCCATCGAGAAGGTGCAGGAGCAGGCCTTTGACGTGGTATTTCTCGACGAAAACATGCCTGGCATCAGCGGATTGGAGGCTCTGAATGAGATAAAAACCATCCGTCCGGCTATGCCCGTGATCATGATCACCAAGAGTGAAGAGGAGCACATCATGGAGGAGGCTATTGGTTCCAAGATATCCGATTACCTGATCAAACCGCTCAATCCAAGTCAGATTCTGCTTTCTGTGAAAAAGACGCTGGAGAACAAGCGTCTGGTATCCGAAAAAACCAACATGAGCTACCAGCGCGACTTCCGTCAGTTAGGTATGGCCTTTGGTGAGCGGCTGAGCCCGGGAGAGTGGGCTGACATCTACAAAAAGCTGGTATACTGGGAGCTCGAGATCGATGAGACCGAGAACAAAAGCATGGCTGACGTGATCAACATGCAGAAGGACGAGGCCAACTCCAATTTCGCCAAGTTCATCATGGACAATTACGAGGACTGGATCAACAAGGAATCGGATGATGCGCCGCTGATGTCGCACCAGTTGTTCAGGGAACGGGTAATTCCGATGATGAAGGAGTCGGACAAGCCAGTGTACTTTGTACTGATCGACAACCTGCGCTATGATCAGTGGAAGGTGCTGGAGCCGCTTATTTCTGAATACTTCACTGTGGACACGGAGGAGATGTTCTATTCCATCTTGCCTACCACCACAGCCTACGCCCGTAATGCGATCTTCTCTGGTATGATGCCGACCGAGATCATCAAAAAATACCCGAATCTGTGGGTAAGTGATGACGAAGAAGAAGGCAAAAACCTGCACGAGCAGGACTTCCTGGAAATTCAGCTGCAGCAAAACCGCATCACGGACAAGCACAGTTACCATAAGATCACCAACCCAGCTGCCGGCAAGGACCTGAACGGTAAGTTTAACAACCTGGACAACAACAAACTGAACGTAATCGTGTACAACTTCGTGGATATGCTCTCGCATGCCCGTACGGACAGTAACATGGTACGCGAACTGGCACCGGACGAGTCGGCTTACCGCTCTATCACGCGTTCGTGGTTCATCCACTCGCCACTGTTTGAGATGCTGAAGCTGATCGCCGATCGTAAAGCCCGTCTGGTTATCACAACCGACCACGGCACGATCCGGGTGAAGCGCCCGTTCAAGATCATCGGTGACCGCCAAACGAACACCAACCTGCGGTACAAGCATGGTAAGAACCTCGGTTACACCGACAAAGATGTATTCACGGTGCGCAAGCCGGAGCGATTTTTCTTGCCAAAGGCCAACGTTTCCACTACGTTTGTATTCGCGATCGAAGACTACTTCTTCGCCTACCCAAACAACTATAATTACTACGTGAACTACTACAAAGACACCTTCCAGCATGGGGGCGTGTCGCTGGAGGAGTGCATTATACCGTTTGTGACACTGACGCCTAAGAATGTATAACACAGGAGTTGAGAAGAAAAGACTGAAGATGTCGTCGTTGGCTGACCTGCCGGCGGCGGCTTCTGTGCTTTTGGAGGAGGCCCGTGATGAGCCGATTATTTTGTTTGAAGGCCCGATGGGAGCCGGGAAAACTACATTGATAAAAGAGCTCTGCCGCCAGATGGGCGTGAAAGAGAACGTGAGTAGCCCCACTTTTGCCCTTGTAAACGAGTATGAAACGTCCAAAGGGAACCTAATCTACCATTTTGACTTTTATAGGATTAATGAGGAGCGTGAGGCGCTTGGCATCGGAGCACTGGAGTATTTCGACTCTGGTCGTACCTGCCTGATCGAGTGGCCCTCCATGATCCCAAACCTGTTGCCGGAGCATTACCTGTTGGTAAAGCTGCAGCCCGCCGCTGAAGGCGAGGAGCGCACCATGACTATAAACCGTGTATGAGCATGACGGAGAGATTCGCCGTTGAATTAGGAAAGCTGGCGGCCAGCCAGGCCCTTTACCCAAAGGAGTCCATGTTGGCTGTGGAGGAGCGATACAAAAGCCTGTTTATCGGGCTTCCGAAAGAGTCGTCGTTTCAGGAAAACCGCATTGGCCTCACCCCGGATGCCGTGAAGCAACTCACCGATCAAGGCCATGAAATATGGGTCGAGGCCGGAGCAGGTGGTCCCTCCAAGTACTCTGACAACGACTACTCTGAGGCTGGCGCCCGTATTGTATATTCTACCAAAGAGGTATACGAAGCCGGGATCATCCTTAAAATCGCACCTCCTACCTACGACGAAATTGAGTACCTGCGCCCCGGCCAGACATTGATCTCCGCCCTGCACTTCGGCAACCTGACTTCCGACTATGTCAATGCCCTTCAACGCAAAAAAATAAATGCCATTTCATTTGAGCTGATCCGGGACAAGTCGGAATCGAAGCCGGTGGTACGTGCTATGAGCGAGATTGCCGGCAGTTCGGTGATGCTGATCGCTGCCGAGTACCTGAGCAGCAGCAACGATGGCAAAGGCGTCATATTAGGAGGTATAACTGGTGTGGCACCATCTAAAGTAGTGATCATGGGGGCGGGTACTGTAGCAGAGTTTGCTGCCCGCGCCGCCTTAGGACTTGGGGCTGAGGTGAAGGTATTTGATAACCACATTTACAAATTGCGCCGCCTGAAGCATAACATCGGGCAACAGATTTTTACTTCTACGCTGGACAAAACCATTCTGTACAACGAACTCAAAAATGCCGATGTGGTAATTGGTGCTTTGGTGGCTGAGGAAGGGCGTATGGCTTGTATGGTAGAGGAGGGCGTTGTCGGGCAGATGAACCCGGGCTCCATCATCATCGACGTGTGCATTGACCAGGGAGGCTGTTTCGAAACGTCAGAACTCACTTCGCACAGTCGTCCAATCTACCGCAAATACGACATCATCCACTACTGCGTACCGAATATTGCCTCACGTGTCCCGCGCACGGCTTCTACAGCGCTTAGCAATATCTTTACACCGATCTTCACAGAGATCTCCAAGTTTGGAGGCATTAACGAGGTCCTCTTTATGAACGAGCACTACCGCAGCGGCGTGTACATCTACAAAGGCAGCCTGACGAATTCGCAGATAGCGAAGAAGTTTGGTATGCGTTATAAAGAGCTGGGGCTGATGATTGCTGTGAGGAACTGAAAGGTTATAGCAGAGTAGCTATTGATAAAAGAACGGACCCCGGCTAGGTATAGCGGGGTCCGTTCTCTTTACTGTAATATCTTGATTTGCTAGCGAAGCTACAGCTTAAGTACAAACTGCCCCTCCTTGGCCAAGGAGGGGCAGTTTGACGCATATCTGAGAAAATCCTGTTAATCCGTGGGGGTAGGGGCCCTCTTTAATCCTGAAAATCCTGATTCAGACAATCCACTACTTCACCAACGCCTTATCAACCCGCATTGGCGTATCCTCACCCGTTACAACTCCCTGTGCGGCGAGTGCAATCGCGCGGATCATGCTGGTAAAGTGCGGCATGTCGAGCAGCTCGAACTCGTCTTTTACGGTGTGGTAGGTCTTGTCCTGATCAATCTGAACCGACGAGATGGTATGTGCAGGTACTCCCAAACGAGCCAGAGTAGCGTTATCGGAGCGGTAGAAGAGGTTTTGCTCTGGGTAAGGGTCAGGGTGGATGCTGTAGGTAGTGCCTTCCAGGCGCTTCTGCATCATTTTACCTAAGTCAGACTTCTCGTAACCCGTGAGGTAGGCGCTGTTCGGACCGAACTTAGAGGGCTTGCCCACCATCTCAATGTTAAACATGGCCACGATCTGATCGGGGTTGAGCTGCTCGGAGAAGTAGCGGGAGCCGTGGCCACCTATCTCTTCGGCTGTGAAAGCGGCAAAGATCAGGGTGCGCTCAGGTTGCGGCTGTTGCTTGTAGTAGCGAGCCAACATCATCATGGCGGTAATGCCGGAGGCATCATCGTCAGCGCCGTTGGCGATGCTGTCGCCGTCAATGGTTTTGTGGAAGCCGATGTGGTCGTAGTGGCCGGAGAACACAACAAATTCATCTTTGCGCTTGCCCTCGATCATGCCAACTACATTGGAGAGCGATAACTTTTCAACCTGATTGGCGAACTTCACTTCATACTTCTTTGGCGCAGCCTGATCGGTGAGCACATATACCTTGCTTGGGCCGGTGCCTACCTCTTTCTTTACGCCACCTCTTGAGAAATAGCCTCTGTAAGAGTTGAAGGCTTCGGCATGGCTCGGATGAATCAGCACGATCGCGTCCTGCTCAAGCGAGTTAGCCTTTGCAAAAGCATTCCGGAAATTCTCGCCTTCAGGGATAGTGATAATATTGATCTTGTTTTTGTGTTTCCACTCAAGTTTCTCCTGCGCTGTGTTGACGAACAGGTGCTCCGGAGCTATTTTCTTTTTGCCAAGCGTTACCTCCACTTGGTTAGGAGTGAGGCGGTGCACATAAAAAGTTTGGCGATAAGAGGGGGCTTGGGTTGAGCTGTTGCCGTTGAGTGGCACAAGGCCTGCAGCATGAAATTCTGCTTCGATGAAATCAGCGGCTTTCTCTATACCTGCCGAGAAGGCGGCGCGCCCCTGCATGTCGTCGTGGCTCAGCGTCTGAAGGAGGCGGGTGGCTTCCTGCTGGTTGATCACTGAAAGGTCCTGTGCTGAGAGCGAAGCGCCGAAAAGGAGAGCAAAGGCAGTAGCAAATAGCTTATGGCGTGTCATAGGTATAGCGGTGTATACGATTAGGAAATTGATGTAATATTTGGGAATATTGTTGAGGTAATTGCTGTCCTGAAGTGCATCAGCACAAACGGGAACCCAATATAGTGAAATATGGAAAAGAGCTCCAAAGTTAACTGGCTAAAGTTGCTGCAATACATCTTGCTGGTGGCGGCTTTGCTATACTTTGGGCGTACGCTTTTTGTTCCGCTCAGCTTCTCGCTTCTGATCAGTTTTGTGCTGTACCCTGTTGTAAAGTGGATGGAAGATCGTGGTTGGAGCCGCTGGAGCGCTATTTTGCTTTGCCTCTTAACGCTTGTTCTGCTGGTAGGGGCACTGAGCTGGCTGCTGGTGCGACAAATGATCAGTTTTGGGCAGGAATGGCCCGTGCTGCAGGAAAAGCTGCTGCAGGCATGGTACCAGTTCGGGCTATACCTGGAGCAGCAGTTTGGTGTGGACGATGTGCAACGCAGCAGTTGGATGGAAGGGCTTGTAAAGGACGCTGCTTCCACTGTGCTGAACGTGGTACAAGGTGTGCTCTATGCCTCCGTGACGACGGTTGTACTCGTTTTGTTGATTCCCCTTTATGCTGCCCTTATTCTTTACAACCGGGAGCAGCTGGCGGCGGCGCTTTTCTCCATGTTTCCGAAAGCAGAACACAGCAAGATCCGCAGCATTCTGCACGGAACCATTACGACTTACTACAACTTCATCAAGGGAATGATCATTGTGTATGCGGTAGTGGGCTTGCTCAACAGTGTCGGGCTTTTGCTACTAGGTATACCGCATGCTATTTTCTTTGGTATTGTGGCTTCTATCCTCACATTTATACCTTATGTGGGCATCACGATTGGGGCGATTTTGCCGATGGCCGTGGCTTGGATCACGTACGACTCTGTGTGGTACCCGGTTGGTGTGATCATTGTGTTTTCGGTGGTGCAATACCTGGAAGCCAACCTGATCTTCCCACTGGCCGTGAGCTTCCGTTTGCAGGTCAATATGCTCTTTACACTGCTGGCCATTGTGGCGGGAGGTATACTTTGGGGAGCATCCGGCATGATACTGTTCGTGCCTTTTGTGGCTATTCTGAAACTGATCGCCGATAAGCACGAGGAGCTGCGGCCGGTATCACTCCTGCTGGGTACAGGTATGACATCAACCAAGTCTACACCTAAGCATGGTATCAGGATTCCTCGTTTTCGCCGGAAGCAAAGCTAGCATGGCTCTCCTGCCATTCCCGCTTCAGTAAACTGTATACCTCCAGGTCGATAAACTGGCCGCGCAGCCACTCACCGTCCCGTTCTATACCTTCCAGCTTACAGCCCAGCTGTTTCGGAATGTTACTACTCTTACTGTTTCCTACGCCCACTTTTATCTGGATGCGGTTCATGCGCATCTGCTCAAAGGCGTTTGCAATCAAAGCAGCGCAGCTACGGACCATGATGCCTTTCCCCTGGAATTCCTCTCCCAGCCAATAGCCGATCTCCAGCTTGCTGTTTACCCTGTCAATGGCTTTGTAACCAATAATACCCGCTTCTTTTTCCTGAAACCGGATCGTGTATACCTGCTCCTGCAGATTGCCAGGCGCCGTGACAGTTTGCAGGAACAACCTTGTATCGCTTGCAGAGAAGCTGCTGTCTATAAAAGGGAGCCACTCACGCAGGTATAGCCGACCCTGGTCAATTAGCTGATAGAGGGCTGGAGCGTCACTTACCTGAGCTTCGTGCAATTTAATGTCAGGCGTTACGATCAGGGGTTGTAATGTGGATGCAGATCTCATTGAATCGGGTTGGGAGACGTTATTGCTGAGTTCTAAAAAGCTGAATACTAAACATACGGGTCCAAAACACAGTTAAATAGATAAGAGTATGGTAATGTTACTCTAGTATGAACGCATATATTGTACACAAGACTATGAAAATTAAACTACTACTCCTGATTTTTTTAAGCGTTATTTTTACAGCCACTGCACAAGACTCTAACATTGATCTGGGTGCCAAGTTCGGTTTCAATGTGTCCAACATCAGCAGTGATCCTACTTTAGTAGAAGAGTCGGCCGGGGTGGGAACTGAGTTCGGTGCCTTTGCCCGTATCGGTAACCGCTTTTATGTACAGCCTGGGGTTGATTTTGTGAATAACAAAGTGACCATACAGCGTACAGTCCAGCCTCGATCCGGGGAGCGTGATGAAGTGCGCTTCCGCTACTTCCGGGCGCCGGTGCTGCTGGGTTTTGAAAGTTCCTATGTCAAACGCAGAGGCGGCTCCATCCCATTTCGAATAATGGCAGGACCTTCCTTTGCCTACAACATCGGCGTAAGCGACAACAACCTGGACGTGCGCCGTCGAAATGTGCGCAATGCTCAGTTTGCGCTGCACGGCGGTGTGGGAGTTAAACTGCTCCGCTTTGTCGAACTGGACCTCATGTATAACCACGGACTAACCAGCGTGTTTAACGACAATAGCGCAGACGGGAAGTTCAGGAATTTTTCGTTGACAGTGGGCTTTAGTATATAACGTACAGACCTGCACAAAAAAAGTACAGCCTTCTACTGCGCGTGCAGTAGAAGGCTGTACTTTTTTGCGCCCTGAAGGAGTTTAGTTGCTGTTTTGTTCTTCTTTGGCAGCAGGTTTTACTGTTTTCTCTTTTTCTTTCGCAGGTTTACGCCGTTTCGGGCTGCTACGACGCTTCACGTATACCGCGGAAGAGCCTTTGTCGTCTTCTTTGCGAATGGTGAATAAGTCCTTGTGCGCCTTGATCAGCTGGATCAGCTGGCTGTATCCAAAAGTTCGCGGGTCGAAAGCGGGGTCGAGCAAACGCAGGCTTGTGCCGATGGCCCCGAGATGCGCCCAACCATCTTCACCTACAGCCATCTGAAAAGCCTCTTTCAGCATCGGCACTGGGTTCGGTCGCGGATTCTCCTGCCCGTTAGGGGTAGATTTGTCTGCTACTGCTATTTGTTTCTCGTCAATGTCGTCGGTCAGGTTTTCAGTGTAGATAAAGATGTTGCAGGCGTTCACAAAAGGCTTGGGCGTTTTGCGCTGCCCGATGCCCATCACAAAGATGCCCGCCTCCCGGATGCGGGTCGCCAGTCGGGTATAGTCACTGTCTGAAGACACAATGCAGAAGCCATCTACCAGGTGACTGTGCAGCAGGTCCATCGCGTCGATGATCATGGCGCTGTCGGTTGCGTTTTTACCGACGGTATAGCGGAACTGCTGAATGGGCTGTATGGCGTGGTTGTTCAGGCAGTCTTTCCAGCCGTTCATCTGTGGGGTGGTCCAGTCGCCGTAAATGCGGCGGATCGTGGTCTGCCCGTATTTGCCAGCCTCGGCCAGTATTTTGACGATAAGGGTTGGTTGCGCATTGTCGCCATCTATTAGCATGGCCATGCGCTGTTGTTTTTTCTCGTTGAAGGGTTTGCTCATAAATTGGTTTGCGCCGAGCGGTTGGTGCCCGCGCTGAATTTGGTATGTTATACTTCTGAAATGAAGATGGGTTGTAAATAGGTAGGGAATTTACTATATAAGGGGAGAATGGTTATATTGGGGTGGGGTTGAGGTAGAAAATAGATAAGAGGGGTAAACGTTTCAGGTTTCCCAAGAAAATCTAAAAAGCGTCCTCACTAGGGGTATATCATTTAATTAGGTAGTGGCTGTAAATTATACGGATGAAATTCATTTACATCGTATCTCTTTTATTTATTCCGCTTTTCGGCGTTTTCTATATCCGTCATCGACATCTAAAAAAGATGAAACAGGCGGAAGAAGACTTGCATGCTAAATGGTCGAAAGCAAAGGAAGAGCAGTATTTCAATTTTCCTTTAATCAAAAAGTACTTCAAAAATAAGCTCAGGAGAGGTTTAGATTCTTTTCAGGTCATTCCAGACAAAGTGAGCGAAGACTTGTATCTCGATGAAGTATTCGAGTTTGTTGATAGGACTGTGTCTAAGGTGGGACAGCAATTTCTATACTACAAACTCAGAGTGGTCTCAGGTGATATCGAAGAGCTGCGACACTTCGACCGTTTGGTTGATAGTTTCTCACAGAATGAAGAGCAAAGGAAACATTGTCAGTTAACACTAAGGACACTTGAAAAAGGGGATTCGTTTTATTTAGAAGAGCTGATTCACGGTGAGCCGATAAAACCGCCCAAGTGGTATCCATTGGTGTATGTTCTGACTTTTTCTGTACTGGTACTCATCATACTTGCTTTTGTCTTTCCTGTTTTGCTATTCTTCTTACTGCCTTTATTTGTTGCTAACATCTTGATTCACTACTGGAATAAGGAAAATATCAATTACTACCTTATCGCTCTAGGAGAATTTAGTAAAGCTTATGATGCAGGGGTAAAGCTTTCGAATGTTGGGCTTATCAAATCGCATTTTGTAGATACAGGTTTTTTGCAAAGGCTTATACCTCTGAAAAAGAAAATGAGATGGGTGAGCCTGAATAACAAATTGGAGGATGAAACGACGACAATATTCTACTCCCTCTTTGAGCTTCTGAAAATGGCCTTTAATCTGGAGATTTTATTTTTCTTTTCTTTAATAGAAGATGTAGAGAAAAAACGAACTGCACTTGATGAGTTGTTTCAGTTCATAGGAGAGATAGACGCTGCGATCTCCACGGCATCTTATCGTGCAGGCTTGGAGGTGTACTGCAAGCCATCTTTCTGCGAGCCAAAGCAACTAAAGATAGATAGTTTGACGCACCCACTTCTTGCAAATTGTATACCTAATGATTTACAGTTATCACAAAAAGGTTTGCTGTTGACTGGTTCAAATATGTCAGGCAAGACGACATTTATCAGGTCTGTCGGAATCAATATGCTTTTGGCTCAAACAATATATACTTGCACCGCCAGCAACTTTATCGCACCATTTTCCAGAATATTTACTTCGGTCAAAATTTCCGATGACTTGCTAACCGAAAAGAGTTATTATTTTGAGGAAGTAAGCACTATCAAAGCTTTCATTGATAGTTCACATAACAGCGAACCTGCCATATTTATACTGGATGAAATCTTTAAGGGTACGAACACAGTGGAGCGTATTTCAGGTGGTAAAGCCATATTATCGTACTTAGCAAAACGTAATCATCTTGTTTTTGTGTCTACGCATGATATTGAGTTGACCGAGCTATTACAAAGGGAATTTGACCTGTACCATTTTTCTGAATCCATTCATAACACACAGCTCGTATTTGACCATAAACTAAAGTTCGGACCACTTAGGACAAGAAACGCAATAAAAATTCTGCAAATCAGTGGCTACCCATCAGAAATACTAGAGGAGGCGAACAGTATTGTAAGTAAAATTGAAAATGTATCTGGCTGATTAAAACTCTATTGTATCAATTCTGAACTGTCACAACCCATCCCACTCAACCCCAGTACTCACCATGAAAAAACTATTCTCCATACTAACCCTCCTTTTAACCGTGACACATTTCTCCGCACAGGCGCAGGTGTTTAAAAGCGAAGAGCCCCTTGCCCATACCTATTCGATTGTAGCCCGTGATGCGAAGACGGGCGAAATGGCCGTCGGCGTGCAAAGCCACTGGTTTTCGGTGGGAACCGCCGTGCCCTGGGTAGAGGCAGGCGTTGGCGTGGTGGCTACGCAGTCTTTCACCAACAAATCATTTGGTCTGCGTGGGCTTGCTTTGTTGAAAGAGGGCAAGTCGCCGCAGGAAGCGCTGGATATTTTGCTGGCCGATGACGAGGGCCGTGAAGTGCGACAGGTGTCAATCCTCGACGCGCAGGGACGTGTGGCAACGCACACGGGCAAGCAATGCATTCGCTATGCGGGGCACACCATCGGTACCAACTTCTCGGTGCAGGCCAACATGATGCTCAGCGACAAGGTATGGCCAGCCATGGCGAAGGCATTTGAAACGAGTGCAGGTAAGCCCCTGGCCGAGCGGGTGCTGCTTGCCATGCAGGCAGCCGAGCGGGAGGGTGGCGACATCCGCGGCAAACAGTCCGCGGCGCTGGTGGTGGTGCGCGGTGAGGCTACAGGCCAGCCCTGGGACGACCGCACCATCGACCTGCGGGTAGACGACCACGAAAAGCCGCTTGACGAACTGGAGCGTTTGCTCAAGGTATACCGTGCTTACGAGCACATGAACAACGGCGACCTGGCCGTAGAGAAGGGGCAGATGGCCAAAGCCATGGAAGAGTATGGCAAAGCCGAATCTATGTTCCCGGATAACCTCGAAATGAAGTACTGGCACGCTATCACACTGGCTAACAACGGTGACATAAACGGGGCCACCAAACTTCTCAAAGAGGTATACAAGAAAGACAAAAACTGGAAAGAACTGACGGAGCGCCTGCCCGAAGTTGGCTTGCTTACTCTGAGTCCGCAGGACCTGCAGAAGTTGCTGCAAGTGAAGTAGGCGTAGCGTGTTTTGTGGCAATAGTTGTCTATACCTCAAATAGATTGCTTATATTAAAGCCACAAACAATCTAAAACTAAATTTCAAGCATTATTCACCTGAAGATGTTAATAAAGCACAAATTACGCGCTTTCGTGGCCGGAGCTGCCATGCTGGCTGCTATACCTGCCATGGCGCAGCAAAACACTTACAAGTCTGACTCCACCGTCATCCGTAAGTTTTACGACGACGCCCTCACCAGCTACGAGAGCTACGAAAACCTGCGCTACCTCACCAAAAACATAGGCGCCCGTCTGAGCGGTTCTCCGCAGGCCGCAGCCGCTGTGGAATGGAGCCGACAGGTAATGGAAAACATGGGACTTGACCGCGTATACCTGCAGGAGGTGATGGTGCCTTACTGGGTGCGTGGCGATAAAGAAATCGGCCGTATTCTGAGTGGCCGCAACGGCAGTCAGGAGGTAAATATTCTGGCGCTGGGCAGCACAGTAGGCACCGGTACGCAAGGCCTGAGTGCGCAAGTGGTGGAAGTGCAGAACTTCGAAGAACTCGAGAAACTGGGTAAGAAGAAAGTAAAAGGCAAGATCGTCTTCTTCAACCGTCCGTTTGACAACAAGCATATACAGACAGGCAGCGCCTATGGTGGTGCCGTGGATCAGCGAGGAGGCGGTGCAGTGGCAGCCGCTAAATTGGGTGCAGTAGGCGTATTGGTTCGCTCCATGACCAACGATGTACAGGATGTGGCCCACACCGGCAACATGCGCTATGAAGAAGATGTGGACAAAATACCGGCAGCCGCCATTAGCACCAAAGGAGCCGATGAATTAAGCTCCATGCTGAAAAATGATCCGGAGCTGAAGTTTTATATGCGGATGACGAGCGAAACCCGCCCAGATGTGCTTTCCTACAATGTGATCGGCGAGATCAAAGGCTCTGAGAAACCAGACGAGATCATTGTGGTAGGCGGCCACCTGGACTCCTGGGATGTAGGTGAAGGCGCACATGACGACGGTACCGGCTGTGTGCAGTCTATTGAGGTACTGCGTCTGTTCAAAGAGCAAGGTATACGCCCGAAGCGCACCATCCGTGTGGTGATGTTCATGAACGAAGAGAATGGTCTGCGTGGCGGTCGTAAATACGCTGAAGAGGCTAAAGCAAAAGGGGAGAAGCACGTAGCGGCCCTCGAGTCTGACTCAGGTGGCTTTACACCACGTGGCTTTGGTATTGACGGCAACGACCAGCAATACGCTAAGATACTTTCTTGGAAGCAACTGCTGGCCCCTTATGGTCTGCACGAACTGAACCGCGGCGGCGGCGGCGCTGACATCGGTCCGCTCAAAGGTCAAAACAACGTAGTATTGATCGGCCTGCGCCCTGACTCGCAGCGCTACTTCGACTATCACCATACTCACATCGATACCTTTGAGACGGTGAACCGCCGCGAAATGCAGTTGGGTGCCGCAGGTATGGCGGCGCTGGTATACCTGATTTCGGAGCATGGTCTGAATGGCGGTGATGCCAAGGCTGGAAAGTAGTCAACTTTAAATCATCAAAAAAAGCCAGTTCTATACCTGAGATAGAACTGGCTTTTTTGTTGGGGTTGCCAGAAAAGGTGCTCAAAAGACGCTCACAGGTATGGGAGACACTGTGAGGTCATCGTGCGACTTTATGGTAGCAGCAGCGAACTATCGCCGTAGCTTAAGAAGCGGTAGTCGTTGTCCAGGGCATGTTGGTATACCTGTTTCCAGTCGCTGCCGATAAGGGCAGACACGAGTAGCAGGAGTGTGCTTTCCGGTTGGTGAAAATTAGTAACCAGTCCGCTACAGATCCGGAAGGTATAGCCCGGCGCGATGATGATCTGTGTGCTGGCATGCAAATGTTCGACCTGGTACCGCTCCATGTATTCGAGCAAAGTCTGCAGTGCTTCGGGTGTGGCAGGTGGCGTGCTGGTATCGTAAGGTAGCCATTGGGTTACATGCAGCTCTTCTGGTTTTAAGCCGGGCTGCTGCTGAAGCAACGTGCCCAGCCAGTATAGACTTTCGAGGCTGCGCATCGAAGTTGTCCCGACAGGTATAATGGGCTGGCCCAAGTGTTGCAACAGTTGCTTCAACACCTGCTTCGAGACCATCAGTTGCTCAGCGTGCATTTCGTGGTCTTCCATGGTGTCGGCCTTCACAGGCTTGAAAGTACCGGCGCCCACGTGCAGGGTCAGGTAGGTGCTTTCTATACCTTTGGCTTGCAAAGATGCCATTACCTGGTCTGTAAAATGAAGTCCGGCAGTGGGGGCAGCTACAGCGCCTTCGTTGCGGGCATAGATGGTCTGGTAGCGGGTGCGATCTTCAGGTGTAAGTTCGCGGTTCAGGTAGGGCGGCAGCGGCAGGCGTCCGCAGCGCTCCAGTACTTCGGCAAAAGTAAGCTCGGCGGGTGTCCACGTGAAACGGATCAGGAAATGACCTTCTTGCTGTGCTTCCCGCTCGGCTGTTACAACACCACCTTCAAATAATATTTTCAGCACACCTTCTTTCCAGCGCTTGTTGTTGCCCACCAGGCATTTCCACGTGCAACTGCGTGTCTGCTGCATAGCCAGCTGCACCTCACGGTGAGGCTTAACCGGCTCCAGACAGAAAATCTCCACTGCACCACCTGTTGGTTTATGAAAGATCAGGCGAGCCTGCACCACCTTCGTATTGTTGAACACCAGCAAACTGCCGGCAGGCAGTAGGTCCGGCAAATCAGTAAAGGTATGATCGGCTATGTTGTGGCTCTTATAATAAAGTAGCTTCGACTGATCGCGCTCTGGCAGCGGGTACTTGGCTATACGCTCATCTGGCAGCTCGTACACAAAATCCTTAATGGCCAGATTTTTCGGGTTAGCGTTCATTTGTTTGAAATAAGAGTCTATAGTTATTCGTCAGAAATTGTTCGTGAGGGCTGTCTCACTTTAAGTTCTAACTCTAAGCTAAATAGCCACAAAGGTAAGCAATGATGGGTAAAGTTATACCTGCCTGTTGTGTTGGAGATATGAGAGTTGCAGTCAAAACGACTACAAGGGGCAATTATAGGATAGAGATACTTTTGTCAGCATGTAAACTTCGGACTATTGTGCCGAAGTCTCCTCCAGGTCATTCAACTCTAGTTCCAGCGCCTTCACCGAGATTTGAATTTCGCGGATGGCGAGTGCCAGCGAGATCATAAGCAACATCAAACTCAGGCCGAAGGTGTACTTACCGACAGTGTTATACCCTGCAAAAAGAATGAACATGCAAAACACGCAACCAAACATACTGGCAATGCCAAAGGCCTGCATGTTCCGGATCAGGACCAGGCGGATACGAAGGTTCTCGATTTGCCCGTATACCAGATGGCTGTGCGTGGATGCATAGCGGCTTTTCAGGCTCCTGATCAGGTTAGCAAGCGCCATGAACCGATTGGTGTAGGCGAGCAGCAATAATGAAATGGCCGGAAACAGCAGGGCAGGGGTGGTCAGCGTGATCTCCATAGACCCAATGAATGGGTAATATTACTGTATACTTTTCAGGAAGTCTTCATCAAGTGGCTCTTCGTCGTCGTCTTCATGATGGGCTGCTTCAAAATCGATATCCTGCAGTACTTCCAGTCCTTCGAGTATCAGTTCATCAATTTCCTCTTTTGAAGTCGCATCCAGCGTCTGTTCGAACATAGCCAGCAAATGCTCACGTTGTTCATTCACAAATATTTCGTGGTAGAGGTTGTCGAACAGGCTGATTTTCTTCTGGATGATCTTATCGATTTCGCGGGTGTTTTTGGCATTAACAGCTTCTAGTAGCAATTTCAGTACATCTTTTGCGCCTTCGTTGTCAGCCAGTCGGGCATATGCCTTTATAAAAGCAATCGCTACACCTAGCCGCACTCGCTCAAACCGGAAGCCAATCTCGTCTCCCGCTTGCCCTCCTTTTAAACGTGCATTCTTGAGCGCTTGCTCCAGTTGTTGGTATACAACAGCAGCCTGCTCCTCGAATACTTGCGGGGCTTCAGGGGCAAAGGCGGTTTCAAGTAGTAGCTCGAAGCTCTTAGCACTCATATCTGAATCTTTCTTAAGTAAGAGATACTGCAAAGGTAATGGTTTATACCGGCATTTTCGAAGTACGAATATTATAATTTAAGTAAAATATTGAATGATTTAAATGAGAAAATTGCAAATACTGATTTGGAGTTTTTAAGTATATGGGAAACGTAATTTTGTATTGTTTTGCATACTATTTTTTTGCTTTATTTACAGGCTGAAATTTCTGTTTGCTGAATAAGCTGTTGAAAATTAGTTATAAAGGACTTTTTGATGCCTTTCTTAATCTTTATGATTTGTAAGGATATGGATAAAAAGTAAAGCATTGAAAATATTTATTTTATTAAGTAAATAGTACTATTTATAAAGGTGTATAAAAATATTACAGCATACGCTTAAGCAAATAGCACACATGATAACAACATCGTTCACTACAACCCCTATCGCATGACAACAAACTTTACGCACTTTTTCTCATTTATCTACAACTGATAGAGTAGGCTACGCACTGTGGTCTACTTGTATGTGTTTCACCACGCCGCCTGATTCTACAAGCCGGTCAGAAAATCTATTTGTAATTTATTGATTATTATATGAACAAACTTCTACAGTTTATTCTTGCGGTTGCTCTGTTGATTAGCAACAGCACGATAGCGTCTGGGCAGGACATAAATTGGGTGAAAACGGTCGGAGGGGCTTCCCACGATCACGGTCGGTCTATCCAGGTAGACGGTGCCGGCAACCTATACGTGCTCGGGCATTTTTCTGCTCCTTCTGCCGCGTTCGGATCAACAACGCTTTATGCCTCAGGTATAGGGACTTATCTTACAAAGTATAGCAACACAGGCAATTTTGTGTGGGCTCGTAAGGTATCTGACACCAACCTGACAGACGAAGGCGCACTGAAAACGGACGCAGCCGGAAACAGCTATGTTGTGACCTCGTTTACAGGCTCCACCCAACTAGGCAGCACAGCGCTGACCAGTAGTGGTTCCAGCGACATTGTTATTGCTAAGTATAACACAAGCGGTAATGTGGTTTGGGCTACCAAAGCAGGAGGTGGCGCTGCAGACAGAGGAACAGGTATAACAATAGACGCATCCGGGAATAGCTACATCACAGGCAGCTTCACGGGTACGGCTAGTTTCGGAAACACCTCTTTTGCAAGTGCCGGCAACACAGACGGCTTTGTAGCGATGCTGAATGCAAACGGCGTTTTTGTCTGGGCGCAAAAGATCGGCGGCACTGCAGCCGACGAAGGCAGAGGCATTGCGATTGACGGCAGCAACAATATATATGTGGCCGGTAACTTTAATGAGGATTTCACGCTTGGCATTACGCCACTTTCACATTCGGGCAACCAAGACATATTTCTTGCATCTTATACCAACAGTGGTGCTATAAGATGGGCACAGAAAGCTGGTGGAAATGGCGCAGAAAAAGTAACCGCATTAGGTATAGATGGTGCTGCTAACTTGTATCTGGGCGGTAATTTCTCAGCAAGGACTACTTTTGGCTCAATCTCTTTTAACAACAGCGGATCTAGTCAGGATATCTTTCTGGCAAAGTACTCTAATACAGGCACAGTTATATGGGCGAAAGGAGCAGGCGGAAACGCTGCTGACGAACTTGGAGGCTTGTCTGTAGATAGAGATGGTAATTTGTACCTGACTGGTAGCTTTGGTGGTAGTGCCAACATTGGCGGAAGTCCTCTGTCAACAACGGGTGCGCTTGATATTTATGCGGCACACTATGATGGGAATGGCAACGGCGTATGGTCTATTGGAGCCGGTAGTGCACGCGATGACCGTGGTTGGGGTATTGCGTCAGATGCGGCTCAGAATGTATATGTTACCGGTTACTTTCAGGAAAATACGCCAAACTTTGGTGGTATTGTGATTGTAAACAGAGGCGGTGAAGAAACATTTATCTCCCAACTGGTGCCTCTGTTGAGCACAACTAGTGTCACTGCGGGCCCTTACTGCCCTGGGCAGGCTGTGACTGTACGTTATAACACTTCCAGAAATCTTGGGAATGGTTACAGAGCAGAGCTTTCTGATGCTAATGGCAGCTTTGCAGACCCCATTATCATTGGCTCTATTAGCAATAATGCCGGTTCAATTAGTGCAATCATCCCTGATAATATACCAGCAGGAGATAAATATAGAATTCGGGTATACTCAAATGGATTAAGGAGAGCTGGCACTGACAACGGCACTGATCTCATTATTAATGCTAAGCCTCCAGTGCCTGAACTGACAGCCAGTAGTCCAAGTGTTACTGGAACACTCTATTTGTCTGCGACGGAAATACCCGGAGCTACCTACTCATGGACGGGACCGAATGGTTTCACTTCAACTCTGCGGGAACCAACCCGACCTAATATGAGAACCAGTGATGCAGGCACTTATACCCTCACTGTCAATGTGAACGGATGTACCACTACAGCTACTATAGCAGTAGTGCTCGCAACTGTTCCGACCTTTGATGTGGATCTGCGTGGAGAGCCTAATGGAGAATACACATCCCCACCAGTAAGTAGGAATGGTAGCGCTTGTAGAGATAATAATTGTATTCAGTTTAATGTAATACTGGATGAAAGGGCTGGCCAAATAGTTGTTACAGTTGATGGCGGCAAGGGTGCCATGGATTACACCATAAACTGTGGCCCAGAAACTAGAGTGGGCCAAGAAGTTTGCGCTCCTAATACAGGTATCTTTACGATCACTTTCTGTAAGCCTGGTGGTAATGCAACTACATATTCCATCAGGTCTATTGCTGCCTTTGAGCCGCAGGCCGATGTGTCTCTCACAGCAGGTTGCTCCGACATCTTGAAAGCGCCTGATACTTTTAATGAAGAAAGCATTGTATGGGAGGACCTGACAGGTAACGGAGCTTATCTTAAATACCTGAGTTTCCCGAATGGTAAAAAAGAGGCGATTGTAACAGGCGACGATGATGCCCCAGCTAGAGTGATATACCGTGTTCGGGGTAAAGCTTTCCAGAGTTCATGCTCCGACAACCTTTATTATGATGACATCGAAGTTACGTTTCATCGCAGGCCTGTTGTCACGATAGCGCCAACACCTGCTATTATATGCCCTGGTGGCGGTGGCGTAGTGCTTAGAGGCAATGTAACAGGCGGCGACCAGACCACTGGTTTTGATTATGTCTGGAAAAATGCTGCTGGTAATCAGGTAGGAAGCAACCTGAATTATACGGCTACAGCTGTAGGCACTTATAAGTTAATTGCTATACCTAAAGATTCAAGAGACTGCGAAGAGTTCTCTGCCACAGTGGAGGTGGTTTCCAATCTCACTGCCAACGCTGGCCCGGACCAATTGGTGTGCGCAGGCAGTACCGTTCAACTGGCAGGCACAGTTACAGCCGCCACAGGTGGCCGCTGGATAGGTGGTAACGGTACCTTCTCAAGCAGGACAGACCTGAGCGCTACCTATACTCCAACAGAGACAGAGTTAAATGCAGGTTCTGTTACACTGACATTAGAATCAACCGGAAACGGCGATTGTGGTCCGGTGCAGGACGAGGTGGTAATCTCATTCTACAGAATGGAAGTGACCCTGACAGGAACGCCAGTAATCTGTAATGGTACATTAGGAACGATCAGTGCTAATGTTACAGGTAGTCAGGGGGCTTTGAGCTATCGCTGGAGTTCCGGCGAAACTACTGCTTCTATTACTAATAAAGTTGCCGGTAACTACACCGTTACTGTAACCGAAGTTAACGGCTGCGCAGTCACTGTACCGTTTACCATCACACAAGTGCCAGGCCCTGCTGATTTTACAGTTGAGCTAAAGGCCACTACCTGCGGCGACCGTAACGGCGAGATCAAGGTGACGAGCGTAACCTCATCAGGTAACCGAAGTTTTGAATACGCTATTAATGGGGGAGATTTCCAGACTGGCAATACCTTCACAGGACTGGCTGCCGGAGTATCTTACACCATCACGGTGAAAGACGCCAATGGCTGTACCTTCAGTAAATCCTATACACTAACAAATGTAGAGGGGCCTACGGCTGTAACTGCCAGCTCAGCACCGGCCAGCTGCCATAACAACGATGGTTCGATCACGGCTGGTGAGGTATCAGGTGGCACCGGTACGATGGAGTACTCCATCAACGGTAACGACTTCCAGACCAGTACCATCTTTACAGGCCTCGCTACCGGCGACTATACCTTGACGGCCCGTGACATCAACGGCTGTAAAGTGACTACCTCGGTGACCGTGGTGCAGCAGTCGCTGACCAGCTTCACCGCCACACCGGCTGCCTCTACCTGCGGCAACCCGAACGGCACGGTGACGATCTCTGCTGTCGTAGGTGGTGTTGGTGAACTGGAGTACAGCAAGGACGGCCAAACTTATCAAGCTTCACATATCCTTACTGGTTTTGCCGCCGGTCCGCACACAGTATGGGTGAGAGACGAAAGAGGCTGCGCCATCAGTAGACAAGTGACCATAACCAACACACCAGGCCCGACTGACTTTGCAGTTGAACTTAAGGCTACCACCTGCGGTGACAGTAACGGCGAAATCAAGGTGACGGGTGTGACCTCTACAGGCAACCGCAGTTTCATGTACGCTATCAATGGTGGCACCTTCCAGACAGGCAATACCTTTAATGGTCTGGCTGCCGGAACTGTTTATACGATCGCTGTGCAGGATGCCAATGGTTGTACCTTCACCAAATCTTTCACTCTAAGCAATGTAGCTGGTCCAACAGCCGTTACTGCCTCTTCATTACCGGCCAGCTGCCACAACAACGACGGCTCGATCACGGCTGGCGAAGTATCAGGCGGCACCGGTACGATCGAATACTCCATCAACGGTAACGACTTCCAGACCAGTACCATCTTTACAGGTCTCGCCTCTGGTGACTATATCTTGACGGCCCGCGACATCAACGGCTGTAAAGTGACTACCTCGGTGACCGTGGTGCAGCAGTCGCTGACCAATTTCACCGCCACACCGGCTGCTTCCACCTGTGGCAACCCGAACGGTACTGTCTCTATCTCTGCCGTTGTCGGTGGCGTAGGTACGCTGGAGTACAGCAAAGACGGCAGCAACTACCAGACTTCCCCTGCACTCACCGGCTTTGCTGCCGGGACGCATACAGTGTGGGTGAGAGACGAAAAGGGTTGTACCTTCAGCAAACAGGTGACTATCACCAACACGCCGGGCCCTACTGACTTTGAAGTGGAGCTAAAAGCCACTACCTGCGGTAACAGTAACGGCGAGATCCGTGTAACGGGTGTGACCACAGAGGGAAATCGCAGTTTTACTTACTCATTGAACGGAAGTGCCTTCGGGACAGGAAATACTTTTACTGGTTTGACTGCCGGAACAGCTTATACTGTCCGGGTGCGGGATGCAAATGGCTGTATCATTACTAAATCCTTTACACTGACAAACACCCCCGGCCCGACGGCTGTAACGGCTACATCGGCCCCTGCCAGTTGCCACAACAACGACGGTACTATTACAGTGGGTGCGGTAACGGGTGGAACAGGTACCAAGCAGTACTCCCTCAATGGCCGTGACTTCCAAAACGAACTTACCTTCACAGGCCTCGCCTCTGGTGACTATATCTTGACGGCCCGCGATATCAACGGCTGTACGGTGACTACTTCAGTTAACGTAGGGCAGCAGTCGCTGACCAATTTCACCGCCACACCGGCTCCTTCCACCTGCGGCAACCCGAACGGCACTGTTACCATTTCTGGCGTTGTAGGCGGTATAGGTGTGCTGGAGTACAGCAAGGACGGTCAGAACTACCAGACTTCCCCTACACTCACCGGCTTTGCTGCCGGGACGCATACAGTGTGGGTGAGAGATGAAAGAGGCTGTACCTTCAACAAACAGGTGACCATCACACAAGTGCCAGGCCCTACTGACTTTGCAGTAGAGCTAAAAGCCACTACCTGCGGCGGCAGCAACGGTGAAATCAAGGTGACGGGTGTGACGTCTTCAGGTAACCGAAGTTTTGAATACGCTATCAATGGGGACGATTTCCAGACAGGTGAAACCTTCACAGGGCTGGCTGCCGGAGTATCTTACACCATTACGGTGAAAGACGCCAATGGCTGTACCTTCAGCAAGCCATTCACGCTAACCAATACACCTGGCCCAACAGCCGTAACGGCCAGCTCGGCCCCAGCCAGCTGCCACAACAACGACGGCTCGATCACGGCTGGCGAAGTATCAGGCGGTACCGGTGCGATCGAATACTCCATCAACGGTAACGACTTCCAAACCGGCACTACTTTTACAGGACTAGCTGCCGGCACCTATACCTTGACGGCACGTGACGCTAACCTCTGTACTGTCAGCACATCGGTAACAGTGGTGCAGAGTGTGCCGACTAACTTCACAGCTACGCCAACTGCAGCTACTTGCGGCAACGCTAACGGAACTGTAGTGGTGAGTGGCATCGTAGGAGGAATCGGCACTTATACCTATAGCAAAGACGGTCAGAACTTCCAGACTTCGGCTACACTGACTGGTCTGGCAGAAGGTCCGCACACCATTACTATAAAAGATAGCCGTGGCTGTACCTTCAGCAAAGAAGTGAGAATCGAAAATATACCTGGTCCTTCTGACTTTGCCTTCACGGCCAATGCCTCAAGCTGCGGTCGCAGCAACGGCAGCATCGAAGTAGGCCTTGTGACAGGTGGTAGCGGTACTTACTCCTATAGCCTCAACGGTGGCGATTTCCAGACATCCAATACTTTCTCAAACCTGATGGCTGACACCTATCGCATCACGGTGAAAGATGGTAAGAACTGCGAGTTCACCAAAGATGTGACGGTGACAGATGTGGCAGGTCCTACTAACTTCACCGCTACCGTGAGCAACACAACCTGCGGTGCCGTAAATGGCGAGATCAAAGTAACGGGCGTAACAGGTACTGCCGGTGGTTACAGGTACAGCCGCGATGGCGTGAACTTCCAGGACTCGCCTGACTTCACAGATTTGGCTGTGGGAGAGCATGTGATTACGGTACGTGACGCTAATGGCTGTACTTTCTCCAGAACCTTCAACCTCATCAACGTACCTGGCCCGACGACAATGACAGTTGCCCAGATAGCAGCCAGCTGTAACAACAACGATGGCCGCATTACGGTGAGCAATGTGTCGGGCGGTACTGGTACCTATACCTACTCCATCAACGGAAGCGATTTCTACGAGTCGAATGTATTCAATGGCCTTGCCGCTGGTCCTTATACCGTGACGGTAATGGACGAGAACGAATGTACCATCACCCGTTCGATAACAGTAGGTACCAACGTGCCGACTACCTTCGCCTTCACCACCAACCCGTCTACCTGCGGTAACAGCAATGGTACGATTACAGTGACTGGTGTAACAGGCGGTACAGGTCCATATAAGTATAGCAAGGACGGCCAGAACTTTGTTGACGGTAATGCACTTACTGGTTTCTCCGCAACTACCCATACCATTTGGGTACGCGACAGCAAAGGCTGCGTGGTTTCCCGCCAGATTGCGGTAAGCGACATCCCTGGCCCGACTGACATCGTGGCGACTGCAACAGCCTCTAGCTGCGGTGACCCGAACGGTCGCCTGACGGTGACAGGGGTGACAGGCAATACGGAAACGTATACTTACTCTATCGACGGAGATAACTTCCAGGAGTCAGCTACTTTCGAAGGCCTGTTGGCTGATGACTACACCATAACGGTGAGAGATGAAAACGGCTGTACGTTTGCAAAAGCATTCACGGTAACAGATGTGGCAGGCCCGAGCTTTGTGGCAGCGCCTGAGTCCAGCACTTGTGGTGACAGCAACGGACAGATCGTGGTGAGCAATGTGACAGGCGGAACGGGTACTTACCAGTACAGCCTGAACAATGGCACCTTCCAGAACAGCAATAGCTTTGTGAATCTGGCCGCCGGAGAGTACATTGTTTCAGTGCGTGATGGAAAAGGCTGCGTGGCTACGCAGACAATTGAAGTAACCAATATTCCTGGCCCGACTGATATCACACTGGTTGCAGCATCATCTACTTGCGGCAACAGCAACGGTTCGATCACGGTGAGTGCAGTAACTGGTGGAACTTCGGACTATACCTACAGCCTGAATGACGGCGCCTTCCAGGAGTCGGCTACCTTCACAGGCTTAGCGGCACGGACCTACGCTATCACGGTAAAAGACGCCAGAGGTTGTACCTTCACTAAAGAAGTAGAAGTGCAGAACATTGCTGGTCCGGATGGATTGACTGCTGAAATAACAGCCTCTACCTGCGGTGCCGCCAATGGTGAGCTGCGTATAACCCGTGTTTCTGGTGGAACTGAGGGCTATACCTACAGCCGTAACGGCGTGAACTTCCAGGAAAGTGATCTCTTTACAGGATTAGCTGCTGGTGAGTATACCATCACGGTAAAAGATGCTAGAGGCTGTACCTTCGCCCAGAAGTTCAATGTAACCAACATCGGTGGACCAACAGCTGTAACGGCCACTACCCAAGCAGCCAGTTGCCAGAACAACGACGGCTCGATTACGGTAGGTACGGCAACAGGAGGAACAGGAACCTATACCTACTCCATCGACGGTATCAACTTCCAGGAGTCGAAAAACTTTACAGGATTAGCCGCCGGAGACTATACCGTAACAGTCAAAGACGGAAATGACTGTACCGTCACCACCACAGTAAAAGTAAATACCAACGTACCAACTAACTTTGCCAGCACATCGGTATCCTCTACCTGCGGCGACAGCAACGGCAGTATTACGGTAGGTACTGTAATAGGTGGTACTGGTACGTACGAATACAGCAAAGACGGACAGAACTTTAGCACTAGCGCTACGCTGACTGGTTTTGCGGCAGGCTCGCATACCATCTGGGTGCGCGATAGCAAAGGCTGCGTGTTCTCCAAGTCAGTAGCTGTAAGCAATATTGCCGGACCTGAATTCACAGCGACACCTGTTGCGACAACTTGCGGCGCTGCAAATGGAAGCATCACGATTAGTGGTGTAACGGGCGGTGTTGGTCCTTATACCTACAGCATCGATGGCGATAACTTCCAGAATGGCCTTGTATTCGAAAATGTGCTGGCTGGTACTTACGAAGTGCTGGTGAAAGACCACAATGGCTGCGTGGGTTCAGTAACTGTAGAAGTTGAGGACATCGCAGGTCCAAGCGACTTTGAACTGACCGCTGCGTCCTCTACCTGCGGCGACAGCAATGCCAGCATCACAGTAGGTGAGGTGACAGGCGGTACGGCTCCGTTTGCATACAGCATCGATGGACGTAATTTCCAGACCGGAAAAACGTTTGCAGGGCTGGCTGCCGGTGAGTATACCATCACGGTGCAGGATGACAATGATTGTGAGTTTACCAGGACCATTGAGATAGAGAATATCCCTGGGCCAACCGATATCACGCTTACAGCCGAATCCTCTACCTGCGGCAGCGCCAACGGCACGATCAGTGTAACAGGCGTGACAGGCGGAACCTCTACCTATACCTACGCACTGAATGATGGCGACTTCCAGACCGGCACTACTTTCGAGGCTGTGCTGGCCGGTACTTACACAGTAACCGTGAAAGATGTCAACGGCTGTACCTTCAGCAAGGAAATCGTGGTGGATAACATTGCCGGACCTACTAACCTGACAGCCGAAACGACCTCTTCTACTTGCGGCAGCGCCAACGGCGAGATCAGCGTAACGGGCGTGACAGGCGGCACTTCAGATTATACCTACAGCCGAGACGGTGTGAACTTCCAGGAGTCGAATCTGTTTACGGGTCTGGCTGCGGGTACCTACAACATCCGCGTGAAAGATGCCAAAGGCTGTATCGTAAGCAAGCAGGTAACTGTAACGAACACCGGAGGCCCGACAGCAGTGGCGGCTACTTTTGCCCCTGCCAGCTGCAACAACAACGACGGTAGCATCACGGCTGGAACGGTGACAGGTGGTACAGCTCCTTATCAGTACAGCATCAACGGCAGCGACTACCAGTCAGAGACTACTTTTGGAGCACTTGCTTCAGGAGAGTATACCCTGACCGTGATGGACCGCAACGGCTGTACCGTAACGACAAAGGTGACGGTAACGAATGACGTTCCGACTACTTTTGTCAGCACGACCACTTCAACTACCTGCGGCAGCAATAACGGCACGATCACAGTAGGAGAGGTAACGGGAGGTTTCGCTCCTTATACCTACAGCAAAGACGGCGTGAACTTCCAGGAATCAGCGACACTGACTGGCTTTGTGGCAGGTCCGCACGCCATTACTGTGAAAGATGCCAAAGGCTGTATCGTTACACGCCAAGTGCAGGTGAGCGATATTGCGGGTCCTTCCGAATTAGCGATTGCTGTAACAGCTTCTACCTGCGGCGATAGCAACGGACAGTTTACGATAGGTGAGGTGACGGGTGGAGCTGCTCCTTATACTTATAGTATAGACGGCAGCAACTACCAGAGCGAAACTACTTTCTCAGCACTGGCGGCCCGCACCTACGAGGTAACCGTGAAAGATAAAAACGGCTGTACCTATACCCAGTCTGTTACAATTGAGAACATCCCTGGCCCTTCTGACTTTGTAGTAACGTTGAAGAGCTCCAGCTGCGGTCGTGCGAACGGTAGCGTAACTGTGGGTGAGGTAACAGAAGGCACAGCGCCTTATACCTACAGCAAAGACGGCGTGAACTTCCAGGAATCAGCTACCCTGACCGGACTATTGGCAGGTGAGCAAACGATCACCGTGAAAGATGACAATGGCTGTATAGTTGCTAAAGTCGTGACGATAGAAGATGTAGCCGGTCCAAGTGACATGATCCTAGGCAGCACTTCCTCAACCTGCGGCAGTGCCAACGGCACGATCAGCGTGACAGGCGTGACGGGCGTAGCAGGTGGTTATACCTACAGCATCGATGGCATCAACTTCCAGGAGGGCACTACTTTCGAAGGTGTGCTGGCTGGCAGGTATACTGTAACTGTGAAAGACGCCAACGGCTGTACCTTTAGCAAGGAGATCATAGTGGATAACATTGCCGGGCCTACTGACCTGACAGCATCCATGACTGCTTCTACCTGCGGTGCAGCGAACGGTGAACTGACGGTAACGAATGTTTCAGGTGGAACAGAGTCTTATTCTTACGCCATCGACGGTAAGAATTTCCAGGCTTCTCCAACCTTCACAGGTCTGTTAGCCGGAGAATACACCATTACCGTGAAAGACGACAAAGGCTGTACCTTCGCGAAAGCCTTTACCGTGTCAGACATTGCCGGTCCTTCGGCAGTAGCGGCAGGCTCGCAAGCGGCAACCTGTGCCGACAACGACGGCCGCATCTCGGCTGGTACGGTGACAGGTGGTACGGCTCCTTATACTTACTCGATCAACGGCACCGACTTCCAGACCAGCACTGCCTTCATGGCACTGGCCTCCGGAGAGTACACCCTGACAGTGCGTGACGCCAAAGGTTGCGAGACGACTACCACAGTTAAAGTAGACAAAGACGGTCCGGGCAGTTTTGTTGCCTCAACCAGCAACTCAACTTGTGGTAGTGACAATGGCAGTATCCGAATCACTTCAGTGGACGGTGGTGTTGCGCCTTATACCTACAGTCTGAACGGTGGTGACTTCCAAAGCGGAGCCAGTTTCTCTGGTCTTGTGGCAGGAGAGTATACCATCACGGTAAAGGACGACAACGACTGCACGCACACTGAGACCATCACAATCAATGATGTGACGGGTCCAACTGACCTCACTGCTACAGCTCAGAACACAACCTGCGGCAACAGCAATGGACAGATCAGCGTGACCAACGTAGCAGGCGGAAAAGCTTCTTATACCTACAGCATCAATGGCACCAACTTCCAGACTTCGGCAAACTTCACAGGTTTGGCTGCTGGTGAGTACCTGATGACGGTGAAGGATGCCAACGGTTGTACCTTCGCGAAAGCGGTGACGGTAACGAACACCGACGGTCCGGAAGGATTTGCCACTACTACCAAAGCATCTACCTGCGGTGCCAGCAACGGCAGCGTAACAATAGGTGCGGTTACCGGTGGTCGTGCTCCTTATACCTACAGCAAGGACGGTACAAACTTCCAGTCTTTAGCTGAACTAACAGGTATGGCGGCAGGCAACCACACGGTGTACATCAAGGACGCTAACGGATGTACCTTCAGCAAAGCGGTAGTGATCGAGAACATTGCCGGTCCAACTGGCTTTGAGCTTGCATCTACAACGGCTACCTGCGGCGAAGCAAATGGTACCATCACAGCAAGTGGTGTAACAGGTGGCAAAGCACCTTATACCTATAGCTTAGATGGCGGCGACTTCCAGAGCGAAACTGTCTTTGCCTCTGTAGCGGCTGGCGAGCACACCATCACGATCAAAGATGCTAACGGCTGTACCATCGAGAAGAAAGTAGAAGTGGGCAACGTAGCCGGTCCTTCGGCTCTGACTGCAAACGCCACAGCTGCTTCTTGTGATACGAATGACGGTGCTATCACAGTAAGCCAGGTAACCGGCGGTGTGGCACCTTATACCTACTCCATCAACGGCACAACTTTCCAGGCCTCAACTGCCTTCGCAGCACTAGCCCCGGGTGAGTACGAGGTGACGGTGAAAGATGCCAATGGCTGCAGCACGGTAACGACTGTGACAGTTGGCCAGAAGGGTCCGAAAGAAGCGACAGTTACAGCAAACAAAGCTGCCTGTGGCGAGGCGAACGGATCGATCACAGTGACGGCAGTAGACGGTGGCACGGCTCCTTATACCTACAGCCTGAACGGTGGCAGCTTCCAGAGTGCAGCTACTTTCGCTAACCTGGCAGCAGGTGCTTATACCATCACGATCAAAGACGCGGAAGGCTGTGCCATCACGGTAGAGCAGGTCGTGTCTAACAATGGCGGTGTAGAAAGCTTCACGGCAGCAGGTACCGATGCCAGCTGCGGTGAGCGCAACGGCCGCATCGCGATCAGTGAGATCGTAGGCGGTACGGCTCCTTATACCTACAGCATCGACGGAACCAACTTCGTGACCGAGCCAAACTTCACCGGACTTGCCGAAGGCGAGTACCAGGTGACGGTGAAAGACGCCAGCGGCTGTATCCTGATCGAGGCGGTAACGCTGCAGAACAGCCCAATGCTGACCAATGCGAAGTTCACAGTATCGGCTGCCACTTGTGGCGATAAAGCCGGTGAGGTTGTGGTGACGGAGGTAACAGGCGGTACGGCTCCTTATACCTACTCACTCGATGGTACTAACTTCTCTGCTTCAGCCACACTGGCGAATGTAGCAGCCGGAACCTATACCCTGACCGTGAAAGACACCAAAGGCTGTACCTTCTCTGTTCCGGTAACAGTGGCGGGTTTATCGAGCAAAGTGGCGAATGTGAGTCACATCAGCTGCTTCGGCGACAAGAATGGTACTATCCTGATCGAGGCAATCGGCGGTGATGCCAACACTGAGTACAGCATCGACAATGGCAAGACCTTCCAGAAAAACCCAGAGTTCACGGGACTGGCGAAGGGTACTTACCAGGTGATCACCCGCTTCTCTTCTACTTGTACCATCACATTGGGTGCAGTAGAGATCAAGGAGCCGGCCGCACTGCAAGTGGAAATGGCTGTGTCAGATGGAATGCCAGGTAAACCTAACTCAGGCAGTGCTAAAGTGAGCGCAATCAGCGGAGGTATGGCACCATATGTCTACTCACTCAACGGTGGAGAATTTGTAAACGAGTCAGAGTTCCTGAACCTGCGCGGTGGCAAACACTACCTGAAAGTGCGTGATGCCAGCGGCTGTATTACAGAGGTTGAGTTTGACGTGACTAGCCTTGGTGAACTCGACATCCCGAACGGTTTCACACCAAACGGCGACGGCATCAACGACACCTGGGTGATTCGCAATCTGCCGGAGACTTTCCCTAACTGCAGAGTGACGATCTACAACCGTTGGGGTAGCCCGGTATTCGAGTCGAAAGGATATGGCAGAGAGTGGGATGGTACGAATAACGGCAAGCGACTGCCAGATGGTACCTACTACGCCATCATCGAGTTCGGTGACGATACGCCGGCTGTTAAGACATCAGTGACCATCATGCGTTAAGTTTCGCCATTTTAGAAAGAGACCGTTATGAAAAATAAGATATTAATATTCTGCTTTTTGTTGATTGCCTTCACCGCGTCGGCCCAGCAGAAAGCCCTTTACTCACAGTACATGACCAATTACTTCATTCTCAACCCGGCAGTAGCTGGGTTTGAGAAGGACGTAAACATTAAAATGGGTTACCGCAACCAGTGGGTTGGCTTTGAGGGCGCACCTAAAACCTTTTACCTGAGTGGAGAGGGCGCCCTGTTTAACCGACACCTGAAGCGCAGCCGCAAGACACAGGGCTTCCATGGAGCAGGCGGCATGGTCTACACTGACCAGACAGGCCCAACTACCCGTACTGGCGCTTTGGCTTCCTATGCGTACCATGTACCACTGAATCGAAGCATCTACCTGTCGTCTGGCTTTTCTGCCGGCTTTCAGCAGTTTCGATTCGACCCAGCCAAAGTGCGCCTGGCAGACGGCTCCAATGAGCGTGACCCGGTGACTAACCATGGTCGCGTGGACGCCTTTATGCCTGACCTGACGCTCGGTACGTTTATGCACTCAGAAGATTTTTACTTCGGTATTTCCCTGTTTCAGGTGCTTGGCAACAAGATACACGAAGTGGATGGGGGAGAAGAGGTTAGCCGCCTTTCGCGTCACTTGTTTGTGTCGGGTGGGTATAACTTCGATGTGCACGACAAAATCCGGCTGATGCCTTCTGCTTTGCTGAAGTATGTGCAGGGTGCCCCGGTTCAGGCTGACTTCAATATGAAAGCAGCCTACCACATGAGCAAACGTCGCCAGAAGACCGTGTACGATGACCAGGTATGGGCAGGCGTCTCTTACCGTACCCAGGACGCCGTTGTAGGCTTGGTAGGCGTGCAGTTTCAGGAGCAGTTTCAACTGAGCTATACCTACGACATCACCGTGTCCCGCATGCGCCACCAGAGCGCCGGTTCACACGAGATCGTGCTAGGCTACCGCTTCAAATAAGATACAAGTCCATCGCTCACAAAAGAGAAAGGCCAGCGCAAGTGCGCTGGCCTTTCTCTTTTATGGTGGGTTGCTTATTCGATGTATAGACCCACATTCAAGAATGCTTGGTTTGGGTTCTGTCAGAAATTGTCCTTTGAAAGTAAAGACGTTTTATTCTACTTTTTGTCATCCTGTAAGGATCTTGGTAAAGATAGCCACAACCCCGCCAGCAGTATAAGTTTAACCTTCGGAGGTAGGGGCCTGTATTTTAACCAAGTTTCTTTACAGAATGACAGTAAGTCTCGAACTGGTTATCTTAGAATGAAACGACCTATCTCTTGGAGATTAAAGGTCTAAAGCCATATCACTTTAATGCGCTGCTTCCTCGGCACGGGCGGAGCTTCCGCTGATGATCTGGCCGAAGAAAATGCTGTTGAGAAACAACTTGTTGGTGCCGAACCAGAAAGCGCGGAAGTTAGGGTTGTCCGTCATGCCGATCACTTTACCTCCTCCCAAAGCCGATACTGTAATAGCGGCACTGTTGCCAAGCTGCTTCAGGTTCGGTTTTGAGATGTAGCCGCTGAGCAATGGATTGGCTGTGTATACCGCCGGATTGGCATAAGGGCTCTTGGAAGGCTCCATGAACAAGCGGTTGTCACGGAACACAGGCAGCTTACTGTTATAGTAGCCATAGCCCAGCGGATGTGTCAGGTCGAGGTTAGTTTCAAAAATAGCACCACCGATCACCTGCGCACCAGTTGTGTTGCTCATAGTAGCGTATGGCAGTCGCTCTGTGCTGTTGTTTTCGCCCTGCTTGAAGGTGAAGTTGCCGATCTTGTTGTCTGCAAGCCAACGCGTGGCATTGCCCATACCTATCAGCGTGCCGCCCTGCTGCACCCAGGTGCGGAGTCTCGTTTTACCTATCTCCGAAATGCTACCATAAGAGCCATCGGCCATGACCATCACATTGTAACGGCTCAGGTCAGCGCGGTTCACAGACTCGGCATTGATCAGACTGGTGACGATATCGAAACGGTGGTCGAGCAGGTGCCAGGCTTCGCCGGCATCGTTACTGTTCACGCCGTCGCCGATCAGCATGGCTACTTTAGGTTGCTGCAAGGTATAGATGCCCGGGCTCCCCAGGTTGATGCCCTCTGTGAATCCGGTGCTGATAGCATGTACCATGATGCCATTGTCCTTAGCGATCTGAGTCATTAGCTCGTGTATGCGCTCTGCACTGACTGGCTGACCTGTCACTGGTATCAGGATGGTGCCGTAGTCAAATTGCTTTCCATTGGCCGTGAATTTGCTCGTAGTCACTCTGGCCTGCAAGCCGTGGTTGAAGAGGGTGTTGAGGGCTCTTGGAGCATAGTAGCCGTGCCACTCAAAAGCATAGGCATAGGCGCTGTTTCCGCCTACTACCTGACCTGCAGGGAAGTCAATAGACGCGAGCTTCTGGCCCAGCATGCTGCGCTTGAACTGGCGGGATGTTAGGTTAGCGTGCTCCAGGTTGAAAGCTAGCGGCAGTGTCCAGGCAGATACGTCGTAAAACAGGCTGTCCTGGAACGAAGTACGGCGCTCGAACATTCCTTCGATCAGCTTATACTGTGGCTGGTTGGTGGGTACGATGTAGCTATTCTCCGGGGTATAGGTCACATTGTTGATCGTGAATTTCTCCTGCGGCCGGTAAATGTCGATCTGATGCTGGTGGATGATCTCCGCCAGGTGATAAGCACGAGCCGGATCTTTCTCGGCGCGGAACACATAAGCACCAACCGGAGCCTTGGCAGACTCTTTCAAGGCGTCGCGGTAGAAGTCACGCTGATGGGTGAGCAACTCTTCGCGCATGTTCTGCACGGCCTCCAAAGTAGAAAGGGTAGTGGTAAACTGGTTGCGGATGGTGAAAGGGAAAGTCAGTACGCCATTCACGCTCTCCTGGGCATGGCCTCTGGAGCTCGCCTGCTCAAACAAGATACCGATAGCACCATTCACATCCGGATAAGTAGAGCCTTTGCCGTAATAAAAGTCATCGAAACTCTCTTCGGTATAGTAAAACGAACCGATCTTGTCGAGGGCCTTGGCATGAAAGCCGGCGATTTTTTTAGTGAGGTCGTAATTTCGGGCAGGCGTAAGAGGGTGGTTACGACTCGGTATACCTGGCTGAAAGAAGAAAGTAGAATTGGTGCCCATCTCGTGGTGGTCAGTCAGCACGTTTGGCTTCCACTCGTGGAACTTGGCCAGTCTGCCTCTCGACTCCGGGTGCTGGAGCGGCAACCAGTCGCGGTTCAGGTCAAACCAATAGTGGTTGGTACGGCCACGTGGCCAGGCCTCAGAAAACTCTTCGCTGTTCGGGTCTGTCACCAGGTTTTTGCTGCGGTGCGTGTTCACCCAGCTGGCAAAGCGGTTCAGTCCGTCTGGGTTAATGGAAGGGTCGATCAGGATTACTGTTTCGCTTAGCAGCTTGTCAATCTCAGGTCCTTGCGCAGCAGCCAGGTGGTATACGGCTAGCAAAGAGGCATTGCTTCCGCTCGGTTCATTACCGTGCACGCTGTAACCCATCCACACCACACCCGGCATGTTCTTGATGTCAAGCTTGCCGGATGTATTCGGGTCGGTTAGCTGACGGTGCTGCTCCTTGATGCGCTGGATGTTCTTGTGGTTTTCGGGAGAAGTGATGGTGAGCAGGTATAGCGGACGGTTTTCGTGCGTGCGAGCATACTCCTCAATGGTGATACGGTCGGACAGCTGCGCCATTTGCCGCATGTACATGGCCAGCTGGTCATGACTCACATGCCATTCGCCCACGTTGTAGCCCAGTATGTCTTTGGGTGTCGGAAACTCTTTGTTGTAGGTTACATCCTGCGGGAGGTAGTAGGAGAGGTCTGCCTGCGCCATCGTCCACTGGCTTAGAAAGACCAGTGCCGCCGTGGCGAGTGCATAAATTTTTCTCATGGGTACGGTTGTTTTAAGGGTGATCGTGAAATAAGGTTAGTTATGCAATTTCCCCTTTTGCTTCGCCTTTTCCAAAAATAAAAGCCCAGCCAGTAGTGGCAGGGCTTGAATAGCAGTGTGTCGTAAGCTCGTGTAAGTTAGCTGATAACAGGCCGTCTCCGATCTTGTGGTCTGGCGGTGTTTTTCCGACGTGAGCCACTGCTCACAAAGTAAAGGGCAAAGCCTGAAAGTATATTCACAATACCTGCAATCGAAAACACGCGCAGCAGGAGATTGCCAAAGTTGTCGCGTCCCTGGTAGTCCATGGTGTGCAGCATCCAGAGAAAGTCAAATACACGCCATTTGTTGTTTCGGAATCTAGTCACGACGCCCTGCTCAGCGGCCACATACACTGTAGTTTGAGTAGGGTGCTCCATGGTAACGGCCCAGGCGGGTAGGGCACCGCTGCGGTACTCATGATGACCGTTTATGTTTTCGTTTGTCAGATACTCCACCTTTGTTACATGTGCCTCATCTATGAAACTGTTGCGTGCTATCTGCACTGATTCCTGCTCGGTGAGTGGTGGACGTAGTTCTCCAGTTGCAGCTACTGCCAGTTGTGTCAGCGTAGTAGTATGTGCATGGCTAGACTCATGTAGTGTCGAATCAGGATGGTAGCTAATCTGATAATGCGGTTCGCCCAATATGTCGATTAGCTTAACGGATGTAATTGCCGAACCTGCAGAAAAATACTTAAGCACCTCTGCTGGCGATACGAGTTCCATTCCAGGGCTAAAGGTGGTTGAATGTTGTTTGCGCTGATAATCACCATGGATTTCGTCTATGTCGCTGAAGCTGAAATAGATGCCTCCGATGGTCCACATCACAAACTGTATACCTGTGACAAGTCCTAAATAGCGATGTGTTTTGCGGATGCGGAGGTGGGTCTTTCTTTTCATAAGGCTAATAAGGTGGGTAAATATAAGCTAGAGTGAGTAGAGCTACAATTTTATACCTGTCAAGCACTTCTTTGCAGACGTTGCCAGTTACTATATCTATTTCCTAAGTTGATCATCTTTCCCTCTGCTTTGTGATGAATTTTTGATTACTGGTTTTACATCAATTTATCTGTAATGGCGTGGCAGAGTTGAGAGGAATATAAGTACACTATAAGTCTATGTATATATAATATTAGCTATGCATTGTTAGATATTATATTGTTAGGTGTGTGAATGTCGTGAAACATTTATATGAAATAGGGGTAAATTAACTAATAATGACTTGGCTTTGCTAAATACTGAAAATATAAAATATTTAATTATTTAAATATGGTCTTAGGCCGTATTTATTAAAGAGCTAAGTAAAAGTCGGTTAATAATTATTTACCGTTCAATTCACAGAGTTGACTTTTGAAGTCAGATATACAGGTTAAAGTAACGGTAGTATAGTAGCTAGCTTTTAACGAATGACTACCAAGTTTTGAAGCATACCAGGTAGTGACATACTGCTTTTTATTTGATGCATTAGATACATAAATACATACTCTTTTAGCGTGCACTCACCTCTAACAAATAAATTATGGAAAAGAATTATACTCAGATAATTAAAGGAACAGCAAATCAGAGGCTTCATGTAAATGTTACGGCAATTTTTTTTACATTCATTTTGATATTTTTTAGCAGTGAGGTATTAGCTCAAACACCAACTATAACTCCTCCACTCGATCCTATATGTGCTACGGTTGGGCGGTCAGTTGATCTGACAATTGAGGGTAGCGGATTCAGATTAGGAACAGCTCCTTCAAATGCTGGTAATGTTAGGGTGGAGTTTTTGCTTTCAGGAACAAACACATCTATCACAGGAACCCCCATTGTAACTACTGCTCTTAATGAAGGTCAGATAGTTTTAACTATTGCTTCTAATTCTGCTATAGTGAGCTCAGCCCGAACTATCGATATTAGGGTATCCAATAGAATAGGTAATGGGAATCAATGGACAAACCCATCAAATAGGATTAGTTTTACAATATTTCCTGCTTTAGAGACATTAGGAGCGATAGCAGCTACCATGATTGAAGATGAAGAGGTAATTGATGTTACAGGGGCAACAGTTTGTGGCGGAGGGGACATAACTTTTACTATACCGGAAGTTCCCAATGCAACAGGATATGTATGGGATGTGCCTGAAACTGCTACTTTGATTGAAGGAAACGATAATATAGTTACATATAGATTTCCTAATGATAACATTGATCCAATAGAAGGGGTTGTAACTGTTTTCGTAATTAATGGTTGTCAAGATGTAAGAATTGCCAATACTGTAGTCACAATATTAAGAGAAGTTACAGTATCAGGTGATATAGAAATTGATACAGATGATCCAAATAATAGTGTAGTAAGTGGTGAAAATGCAACATTCATAGCTCAATCAGAAATAATAGATGCTGGCGATGTGCTAAGTTATCAGTGGTTCGAATCTGTAGATGGTGCAGAATGGTCTCCTGTAATAAATGAAACGTCAAGAGCCTATTATGTAGAAAGTGTGCCGAGTGAATCATTTGCCGTAAGGGTAGATATTACAGCTAGGCAAGAAAATGCGTGTTATTCTAATTTACCGAGTGGAGTAGAGCGACTCGAAACTGGGATAATCGTTCCCCTCCCAGTCGAGCTCCTTTACTTCACAGCCGTCAAACGCGGCACTGATGTAGCGATGGAGTGGGCGACTGCTTCTGAATTAGATAATAAAGGTTTTGAAGTGCAGGTGTCTCTGGATGGTCAGAACTTCCGCAGCTTGGGTTTTGTGGACTCTAAGGTAAATACAACCAGCTTAAAGCAGCTTTATACCTTTGTTGACAGAGAAAAAGGCAAGCTAGGCACACGTTACTACCGCCTGAAGCAAGTGGACCTGGATGGTAAGTTCGAGTATTTTAGCACAAAGGCCGTAGAATTCGGCGCCATTACAGCTAATAGTATCAAAGCTTATCCTAATCCATTTCATTCGGAACTGCAACTAAACATAGATTCGGAAGCGACTGGAGATGTACAATTAACGGTAACTAATACCATGGGACAACAGTTAATGCAACGCACTATACGGGTAGAGAGAGGAGCTAATACTGAGAAACTTGAGTTGGACCCATCCCTGCCGCGAGGCATCTATATCGTTTCTACCACTATGGGAGGTTTCAAGAGTCAATTCAAGTTGATGAAGGAATGATAAATAAGTAAATTTTTAATACACAAAGACAAGGGCCAGGTATAGCATACCTGGCCCTTGTCTTTGTGTATAACATTTCTGTTTTAGCTGCCAGCCCTGCTAGAGTACCTTCACCTTCAAACTAGTTGGTTGCTGGGGTGAGTGGTATACCTTGTGGGTAGCTTTGATAAAGTCCTCCTCGTTTGCTTCAAAAATATTGTCGACATACTGCTGTGGGTTGCGGTCAACCAGCGGAAACCAGGTACTTTGGATCTGCACCATAATGCGGTGGCCCTTCTTGAAGGTATAGAGCACATCCTGCAACTCCACGTTTACCTGTGCTACCTGGTTTGGCACAAAAGGCTCCGGCTTCTCAAAGCTGTTGCGGAAACGGCCACGGAACACCTCACTGCGCACCATCTGCTGATAGCCACCCATTGGCTTGGCAGGCTGATGTGCGTACGCGGCTGCTGTGTCCGGGTACACATCGATCAGCTTTACTACCCAGTCAGCGTCGGTACCGGTGGTAGCTACTTTCAGTTGCGCCAGTATCTCGCCTGCCAGTGTCAAGTCCTCAGTAAGCACGTCGGTCTGGAAGGTAAGTACATCGGGGCGGCGACTTGCGAAACGCTGATCATCGGTCATGTATTCGCGGGTCATGCCGGTGGCAACGGCCTCGGTGAACGGTACCGGCTTGGCAGGGTCGCTGATGTATTCGCTGGCTTCGGCTGCGCCTGCTTTTGGTGCTTCGAAGCTTAGTTTGCCGTTGGCGTGCAGGTATAGCGTTTTCTCCTGAGCGGCTTTTGGTGGCCAGGTCTCGAACTCACGCCACTGGTTGGTACCGCCTTCAAACATAATGGCCTCTGGCAGTTTCACCGGGTTTTTGGCGTCCTCCTTCAGGTAGTGGGTGAAGAACTTGGCCTCTACGTCCTGCTGGTACCAGGGCGAATGCGCCTTGCCGAAATGCACATTGCCGATACTGCTACCGTCGCCGCGAGCCCAGCCACCATGCACCCATGGTCCCATTACCAGCATGTTGGTCAGCTTTGGGTTATTCTTTTCGATGTGCTGGTAGATCTTGAGCGGTCCATATAGGTCTTCGGCATCATACCAGCCACCTACGGTCATCACAGCAGTGCCTTTCAGATTTTTGAGGTGTGGCAGTATGTTCCGATCTTGCCAGAACTTGTCGTAGTTGGGGTGTGCGGCCATCTCGTTCCAGAAAGCCACCTTGTCTTTGTAGTATACCTCGTTTGCATTCTTCAGCGGACCCATGCGCATGAAAAATTCATAGCCATCCGGAGTGCCGTGGTCAAAGCGAGGGTTGCGGTTTGGCGTTGGCTCCGGGCGGGGCAGACCGAAGCTGGCCAGGAAGTTGAAGGCATGCGGCAGAAAGAAAGCACCGTTGTGGTGGAAGTCGTCCCAGAACCAGTCGGCAATCGGGGCTTGCGGCGATACTGCCTTGAGCGCCGGGTGATTGCTCATCAGACCAGCAGCGGCATAAAAGCCAGGGTAGGAGATACCCCACTGGCCTACGCGTTTGTTGCTGTTTTTCAGGTTCTTCACCAGCCAATCCACAGTATCGTAAGTGTCGGTACTCTCATCTATGTCTTTCTTGCCTTTCTTGTTAGGCACATGCGGGGTCATGTTCACGAAAGTACCTTCTGACATATAGGCACCACGTACATCCTGGTACACAAAGATGTAACCGTCGCGCATCATCGTCGTGCTGGGGCCGAGGGAGGTTTTATAGCCTTCTTCATATGGACCAGCAGAATAGGGTGTGCGGTTAAGCATGATGGGGTACTTTTTGCTCTGGTCTTTTGGGGAGTAGACCACTGTATAGAGCTTTTTGCCATCGCGCATCGGTACCTGGTACTCCTGCTTGGCGTAATGCTCCCGGATATATAGCGAGTCTTGGTTAACCCGCTGGGCAAGTGTCTCACCTGCATACAGCCAAAGGGCCAGCAGCAGGAAAAACGCACGTAAATAAAGGTTGTTTTGTCGCATTGGAAGAGGTTTATATTTAAGGAAGATTGTTTTTCTGCCTGAATATAGCCATTCCAGCGTATAAGTTATAAGGTGCGCTTTGAGGTTTTGGTCAGATCTAAAGCCAAAGCGGAAACCCACTAGTTTAAATCCCATCATTTTACATGACAAAACATATGGAAAACCGTTTACATCCAACCGATTATGAAGAAGGGCGACCTCCAAAGCGGCCTTATCAGGAGAATAGACTGATTACGCTGCTCAAAAGACCCGCTGTGTTCATCCCTTTGCTACTGGCACTTGCCTTTCTGGTTATTCTCCTATTCATCAACTCCTCTAAAAATACACAACTCCGCGAGGCCCGGGAACAGGCGGCACAGGAACGAGAAGTAATTGTCACACAGGCCAATCAGCGTGTAACCGAGAACACCACTTATTTCTTAAGAACGCTGATGATGCCTTTCTCGTGGTCCGTGAGGACAGCCATGATGTCGAGGAACATGGAGCAGGTAGACCAATATCTGTATGCATTTGTGCAGGAGCCTGATTTTGAACTGGTACTATTGGCTGACAACAGTGGGAAGATCATCAGCACTACAAACCAGAAGTATAAAGGAGAGCTGTTCGCGGATCATTTTGAATCTTCGCTGCTTCAGGTAGAGTCCATTACATTGGATACAAGCGACTCCACCAGCATCAAAGTAGCTGCGCCCATCATGGGGCTCAATTCAAAACTAGGAACACTCTATACTGTTTACAATCCAAAGAATCCGATCAGAGTGGATGGAAATTAGGCAAAAATATAGTTAATGTTAGGGCCTTAAATATTAGATAAAACCAATATATATGGAGACAAACCTCAATCTTCCAAATATGAAAACGCCCAACATTACAAAAAGAGACATCAAATGCTTTTTGCTAGGTATAGCAACTATCTATGCTGTTGATATTGCTGTAAATTGGGAGAGCCACAAAACAGCCTTTATACAGGGAGTAGAAGATGGCTCTGCTGATGCCGCCAAATCGACTGAAGGTCTAAGATTAGAAGAGCGTAAGTAGAAACTACTCTCGCACCTGCCGCATCACCACAAATGAAAAAGGAGCCCATAGAGCGGCTCGATGGCCCATAGCTTTAAGTCCGCTGTTTACCCAGCCGTTGCAGGTCTTGAAGAGGTGGAACTTGCCGTTTGCTTCGTAAAAGTTGTCGCGGGAATGATAGCCCCCGCCTTCGATCAGCAAAAACTCGCCATTAGCCTGTTGCTGAAAACTATCCAGGATATACTGCACCAACGCCTGGTACTGCTCCTGACTTATAATCACAGGTTGCTGGTATTTGTTTTGACGGAGTGGTTGGGCGATGTACTCTACGTGCATGGCCGTACGGGTAGGCCAGAAGAGTGAGGTAATGGCCGTCGTGAGCGTAAGGTCAGACCATTCAGGTGTTTCCATATAAAACTGCCGGTCGCCCCAGCCAAATCCTACGTGTGTAAAAGAACTATCGGCACCAGCGAAGTCCTGCACGTACAGCCTGTCTCGCCAATCTATGATATCGGTTTTAACAGGCAGCACCAGATCCGTGTGCACGCCATTGTCGGTCACAAAAATCTCTATACCTTCCGTGGTTTGTGCATAGCTGCTGTTGACAGGTATACTGCCAAGCGTTAGTCCGGCCAGTACGTAGAGTACGGTCATCAGGGCCAGTCCCGCCATAAATGCCAGGAAGCCTTTGCCGGTTTTTCGCCAAAACAGATACATAGCTATAGGTACGCACATAAGGAGTAAGGTGTCAGGTATAGAAAATAAACCGAAGCCCGCCAGGTAAAATTCCACCCTGGCCAGTCTGCTCTTCTCCCAATCATTGTATAGACAGTCTTTGCAGGTATAAAATTGTCAAATTCAGCTTTTTTGCGCAGATTGTACCTTTATTCCCAATACCATTAACATACCTTTTTTTAAGCAATTGATCATGCAAAACACAATGAAGCGATTGTTCGCTTTTGCCCTCGTGTTGCTGAGTTTGCAAACGGCCCTGGCACAGCAGCAGGCCCTACAGACACCAGCGCAATTCCTGGGCTATACCTTGGGCGAAGAATTTACAACGCATGCCCGCATCACAGACTATGTAAATTACCTGGCACAGCAGGCCCCGAACCGCATTCGGGTGCAGGAGTACGGCAAAACCTACGAGGGCAGGCCTTTGCTGCTGGCTTATGTAGCCAGCGACGAGAACCTGCCGCGCCTCGAGCAAATTCGGGAGAACAACCTACGTCAGGCGGGTATAGCCAACGGCCAGGTGCAGGGCAAACAGCCCGCTATACTTTGGATGAGCTACAACATCCATGGCAATGAATCTGTGAGCAGCGAAGCAGTACTGCAGGTACTCTACGACCTGGTAGACCCAAACAATCAGCAAACCAAAAAGTGGTTGGAGAACACCGTGGTGATCCTGGACCCTTGCGTAAACCCAGACGGGCGTGAGCGCTACGTGCAGTGGTACAAGCAAGTGCAGAACCGGGGAGGCAATGCGTCGCCATATGCATGGGAGCATTACGAGCCTTGGCCGGGCGGCAGACCCAACCACTACTACTTTGACCTGAACCGCGACTGGGCCTGGCAGACACAGGTTGAGTCGAAGCAGCGTATGGCGCAGTATAACCAGTGGCTGCCGCAGGTACACGCCGACTTCCACGAGATGGGGCCGGAGCAACCTTACTATTTCTCACCAGCCGCCAAGCCGCTGCATGAGAGCATCACCCCCTGGCAACGCGATTTCCAGTACACCATAGGCGACTACAACCGCCAGTACTTCGATCAGAACAACTGGCTATACTTTACCCGCGAAAATTTCGACCTCTTCTACCCAAGCTACGGCGATACCTGGCCTACCTTTAACGGGGCAATCGGGATGACCTACGAGCAGGGCGGCTCCGGTCGTGCTGGCCTGGCTTACAAGAAACAGGACGGCGACACACTCACCTTGACTGACCGTATCGCGCACCACCACATCGCCAGTTTGGCTACCTTGCAGGCCACAGCCGAAAAGGCCGACCAACTCACGCAGGAGTTCCGCAAGTACTACGACAACAACCTGAAGAAGCCGGGTGGTGATTACAAGACGTTTGTGTTCCGGGCGGACGACCGCAGTACAGGCAACCTCAAAGCCCTGACTGACTACCTTGACCAGCAGCAAATCCGGTATGGCTACGCCGACAAGAGCAGTTCAGCCAAAGCTTTTAACTACGCCACTGGCAAAGAAGAAAGCGTACGGGTAAATCAGAATGACCTGGTGGTGAGCATGTACCAGCCGAAGTCTACGCTGGTGAAGGTATTATTCGAGCCGAACTCAAATCTGGAAGACTCCCTCACCTATGATATCACTTCCTGGGCCATGCCTTATGCCTTTGGTTTGCAGGCTTATGCTTTAAAGAGCCGTCTTGAGCCAAGTAACCAGAAACCTGCGAAAGCAGCTACTGCTATGAAAGTGGAGCGCCCATTTGCTTACCTGACCCGCTGGAACAGTCTGCAGGACGTGAAATTTTTGACCGAACTGATGGCGCAGAAAGTAAAAGTGCGCATGTCAGAGAAGCCGTTCGAGATGGATAACCGCCAGTACGATGCAGGTACACTGATTATCACCCGCACCGGAAATGAAGGTATGGGGGACAAACTGGATGCGGTGGTGCGGGCAACTGCTGAGAAACATGGTATAGCCCTACAAGCCTCCACGACGGGCTTTGTGAGCAGCGGTGCCGACTTCGGTTCAGGCAGTGTGCGCTTCCTCAAAACGCCGAAAGTGGCTATCATGTCAGGTGAGGGTGTATCGCCTTATGCTTTTGGCGAGATCTGGCATTACTTCGAGCAGCAGATCGGCTATCCGGTGACGGTGCTTGGCACCAGTTATTTCGGTAACGTGCCGCTGCACGAATTCGATGTACTGATTCTGCCTGCAGGCTCTTACGGCCGTGTGCTGAATGAGCAAGCGTTGGAGCAGGTGAAGAACTGGGTGCGTGGCGGTGGCAAACTGATTGCCCTGGAGAGTGCCGCTGGCTTCCTGGCCGGGAAGAAGGATTTTAACCTCCAGAAGAAGAGCGGTGGCGAAGCGGCTGATAAAGAGAAAGCCAAGGAAACGAAAGAAGATCCTTACCGTCTCCTGCGTGCCTACGGCGACCGTGAGCGTGACGCCATTTCAGAAGATGTGCAGGGCAGTGTGTTCCGTGTGAATCTCGACAAAACCCATCCGTTGGCTTTCGGCTACGGCGACACATACTATGCCTTGGTGCGTACCTCTGACACCTTCAGCTTCATGAAAGACGGCTGGAACGTCGGTGTGCTCAAGAAGGATAATTATGCTACCGGTTTTGTAGGTGCCAAAGCAAAAGAGCGCCTGAAAGACGCCCTAATCCTAGGTACGCAGCCGATGGGCAGAGGGCAGGTGGTATACTTGGCTGACAACCCGCTGTTCCGCGGTTTCTGGCATAACGGTAAGTTGCTCTTCGGCAATGCCGTGTTCCTGGTGGGGCAGTAATCAATTCACTGACTCACCCATTAGTAATAAAGGAGTCATATTTTTACAAAAGCAGCGGCCTGGCTTACTGAAGTTGGGCCGCTGCTTTTTATTTGTAACGCATATAAGGATACGCGTATAATTTGTACCTTCACGTATACCTATAATCCTACTACCAAAACCCAAAACTATGGATAAGATGATCAGTGCGCCTAATCCAGCTGAATACGACGAGTTTTTCAACAGCTACATTGGCAATGCCAATACCGATGACCTGCTGTCTGCTCTGGCTGCCAGCGAAGAGTATATTGTCAACTTCATGCTTTCGCTTAAAGAGCAGCAATTAAACCACCGCTACCAGCCCGGCAAGTGGTCGATCAAGGAGATGCTGGTGCACATGGCAGATACCGAACGCATCTTTGCATACCGTGCCCTCTGCTTCGCCCGCAATGATAAGACGGAGCTGCCCGGATTTGACGAAAATGCCTATGCAGAAAATAGTAAGGCAGATACAAGACAGATTACGTCCATTTTGGCTGAGTATGCCGCCGTTCGACAGGCCACAATAGAAATGTACAAAGGCTTTGATGACGAAATGCTGAACCACACAGGTATAGCCAGTGGTCGGAGTGTTTCTGTGAGAGCACTGGGCTTTGCTATTCTGGGGCACGAGATCCATCACCTCAACATTATCAAGCAGCGTTACCTGGTCTAGCCCACACTCTTGAAGAGCAAGCAGGTATAGCTTCATTCTTTTTGCCCAATCCTATCGCGTAGATCTGCTGCTTCTGCAGGTTTATCGCTATATTTATAACCATGACTTTAAGCAGAAGAAACGTAGGTTTGCTGCTGGCGCCTCTGCTGGCTGTTATCATGTGGTGGCTGACCGGCGGACTGGAGCCCCAGGCCCGGAAGGTGGCGACCATCATGGTTTTCTGCCTGGCTTTCTGGATGACTGAGGTGATTCCGCTCTCGATGACTGCCTTCCTGGGCGTGATCATGGCGATATTGACAGGTATAGCCGACATCAGCACTGCCTTCCAGAATCTCGGTCACCCCATTATTCTGCTTTTTATCGGAAGCTTCCTGCTGGCCCGCTCCATGACCCGTCACGGCCTCGATAAACGGATTGCACTGTTTATTCTGTCCCGGAAGGTTTTTCAGAAAAGCTTGTTCAGCATGTTTCTGGGCTTCTCGCTGGTGTCGTATATACTGTCGATGTGGGTGAGCAACTCTGTGACGGTGGCTATGCTACTGCCGCTTATGATTGGGGTGCTACAACTCATTCAAGAGCCTGAGTCACGTAAAAGCCCTGCGCCTTTCTTTCTGTTAGGTATAGCTTATAGCGCCTCTATCGGAGGAGTCAGTACAATCATCGGTTCGCCTCCCAACCTGATTGGGGTAAACTACCTGGCCAAAGAAGGCATCAGCATAGACTTTCTGCAATGGATGATCATGGCGCTGCCTATTTCGCTGAGCATGTATGCCTTTATGCTGGTGTACGTACGCTGGTTTCTTAAGAAGTTCAGGTTCAGTGCCGATGGGATAAGAGCTTATGTAGAAGAACACACGCATACCCAACCTCCCATTTCAAAAGGCGAGCAGATCACGATGGGTGTGTTCACACTGGCGGTGGTATTGTGGTTGAGTCCGGGCGTGTTTAACCTGCTGGGTATGGAAGCGGCCTATACCTTCATGAGCACCTATTTTGCGGAGAGCACAGTGGCAGTACTGGCTGCGCTGCTGCTGTTTCTGATCCCACCCGGGCAGGAGAATGGGGGAGAGGGTACGCTGACAGCAGGTGACCTGGTGAAGATAGACTGGGACACGATCCTGCTGTTTGGGGGAGGTATGGCGTTGGGGCAGTTAGTAGTTACTTCAGGACTTGCCGATGTGATCGGAGCAGGTATAACCTCTTTCATCAATCCGGAGCAGCTGATCATACTGGTGTTTGTGCTGGTGGGAGGTGTGCTGATGCTGACCGAAGTGAGCTCCAACACGGCGATCGCCATCACTTTTGTACCGATCATTATTGGTATACTCAACCAACTGCAACTGCCCGAGCTATACCCGGTACTGGGTGTGGTCGTAGCCTGCAGCATGGCCTTTATGCTGCCTGTGGCGACTCCGCCCAATGCCATCGTGTATGGAAGTAAACAAGTACCTATCAGCACGATGGTGAAAACAGGCCTACTTCTCAATCTGGTAGGGACGGTAGTCATTACAGCCTGGGTTGTTTTCTATTTATCTCTCTGATTTTATACCTTGCTATTCACCCAATAAGAAGCTTATGCCTAATCAACGAATATTCAGAATTTTGCTTGCCATCGCCTGCTTTGTGTTTGCAGGTGTGAAAGGCTGGCAGATCATACAGGGAGAGTACGAATGGATGGACATCTTTTTCCTGATCGCTTTTCTGGGCTTTGGAATCATGTATGTCGTGCTGCTGAACAAGAACAAGCCGCAGGAATAGGAGGGGGATAAAAAGAGAAAAACCTGAAAGTTAAAAAATATCTTGGTAGACATTCCCAACTTTCAGGCTTTCAACTTTTAGCCAAAGGTACTCATTATACGCCCCTGATTTTGGCAGGGTTACAGACTCTTTCAAAAAAGTAAAATATTTTTTTGAACCGTTCGTTTAATCAGGATTTAGTGATTCTGGAAAGTTCTAATCCATACTTTCTGTTAATATACCTGCACCAGAGTAGATTTAGTAACAGCTACTCCGCAGGTATAGCAGTCACCAATATTAGATTAAGAGAGCACTAAGCCGGATCTACATCCGCAACCACCCTTACCCCCTTAAAATCAGGCAGGAGATACAGTTGCTGGATTACCTTGGCAATCGCCTGTTTGGCAGCTCTGAGGTTTACATTCTCCCGCGGCAGCTTTACGTGTATCTCGTTCAGGAAAAGATTCCGGATCTTGAATATGTATGGTACTTCAGGTCCCAGCACCAGCTGCGTTCCCATCTGATCCGTCAAATCCTTCGCCAGCACAATGGCAGCATTTTCGGAGACTTTCTCGTCGGCGTGCTTCACTGTGATGCGGATCATGCGGGTGAAAGGAGGGTAGCCAAAGCGCATGCGCTCCTCTATTTCGTGTTCGTACAGGGAGGTATAGTCGTTGCTGTGCACCTTGCGGAAGATCGGCTGGAGCGGGTCGCGGGTTTGGATCAGTACTGTGCCCGGCTTGCCCTTACGACCGGCACGGCCACTCACCTGCACAAACAGCTGATAAGCCCGCTCATGTGCCCTGAAATCAGGAAAGTGGATGATGCTGTCAGCATTGAGTATACCTACCAGACTCACATTCTCAAAGTCCAGGCCCTTCGTAACCATCTGGGTACCGATCAGCACATTCGTTTTGCCGCTCTCAAAGTCGGCGATGATCTGCTGATAGCTGTTCTTTTTCTTTGTCGTGTCCAGGTCCATGCGCTGTACCTCTGCGTTGGGCAGCATCAGCTTCAGGTCATCTTCCACCTTCTCGGTACCGAAGCCCATGCTTTTGAGCGTGGTAGCGCCACAGGCCGGACAGTCGTGTGGCATGCGCTCGTGATAGCCGCAGTAGTGGCAGCGAAGCTCGTTGTTATACTTGTGGTAGGAGAGGCTCACAGCACAGTTTCGGCACTTTGGAATCCAGGAGCACTCGTCGCAGCTGATAAATGGAGCATAGCCACGACGGTTCTGGAACAGAATCACCTGCTCGTGTCGCGCCAGCCGTTCCTCAATGGCGGTGACCAATTTGCCCGAAAAGTGGTTGTGCATATTCTTGCGATGCTGCTCTTCCCGCACATTGATCAACTCAATATCCGGTAACTGAGCCTCACCGAAGCGTTTGTGCATGTTTACCAGTCCCCAACGGCCTGTTTTGCAGTTGTAGTAAGTCTCAATGGATGGTGTGGCAGAGCCGAGCAGGGTTTTAGCCCCCTGCAGGTGCGCCATCATCAAAGCGGTTTCGCGGGCGTTATAGCGGGGAGCCGGATCGTACTGCTTGTAGCTAGGCTCGTGCTCCTCATCGACAATGATCAGCGACAGGTTGTGGAAAGGCAGGAACACTGCTGAGCGGACGCCTACCACCATCTGGAAACGGCCAGACAGCACACCTTGCCATACCTCAGCCCGCTCGTTGTCAGAGAATTTGGAGTGGTAAATGCCCAGCTTATCGCCAAACACCTTCATCAGGCGCGTCACAATCTGAGCGGTTAGCGCAATTTCGGGGAGCAGGTATAGCACCTGTCCGCCTGCCTCCAGCGCATGCTTGATCAGGTCGATGTATACCTCTGTTTTACCACTGCCCGTTACGCCGTGCAGCAGCACCGTGTCTTTCTCTTTAAAAAGACCCAGTATCTCGTCCTTAGCCTGCTCCTGGTGCTCTGACAGCTTCATGGGCTGTAGCGGCACCGTATTATCCACGGGAAAGCGGGAAATGATCTGGTCAAACTGCTCGAGCACGCCTTTTTTGATCAGCGAATCGATAGAGGACTTGGAAAGGTGCGGGTTGTTTGCCAGCGCGCTTTTCTCTATACCTGCCGTATTCAGGTGGATATTCTGGTGCACCGGCACTTTCTGCAGGTAGTTGAGCAGGATGTCAAGCTGCTTGGGCTTGGTGGCTAGTTGGTTGAACAACTCCTCCAGCATCCCCTCTTCCTGCACAAAATGCTCGGTCAGACGGATCTTCTTCACCACTTTAGGAGAAAAACGGTCGCTCACCTGCTCAAATATAATGATCGCTTCTTTCTGGATCAGCGATTTGATGTACTTATGGTAGCTCTTCACCTGTAGCAGGTTGCCTATTTCGGTAAAGGTAAGCGCCGGATTTTGCTGCAAGGCATAGATGATTTTGACCTCCTGCGATGCTAAAGGTATATCGTCTTCTTCAGGATTGAAGTGTGGGTGCAGCTGTATGCGCGATTCACTGCTAAGCTTGAGCGCCGAGGGAAGCGCCGCATTGATCACCTCCCCGATGGTGCACATGTAGTAGTCCGCTATCCAACGGAACAACTTGAGCTGTGGAGCTGTAACGATCGGCTTGTCATCCAGCACATCCAGAATATACTTGGCCTGATAGTCGGCAGGGGCATTTTCGTGGATATCGGCCACAATGCAGCTGAGTATCCGTTTAGCCCCGAACTGCACAATAACCCGTACGCCCACCAGCACCTCGTCGTTCATTTCGAAGGGGATGCGGTAGGTATAAAGCTTCGGCAACGGCAAGGGCAGAATCACGTCGGCAAAGAGGGTGACGCGGTCTACGGCCGGCTCTGGCGGGTAATTGAAATTGAGTAACTCAGACAAGGGCGCAGGTATAGGTTGTACATGCAAATGTCGCAAAAAAGCATGTAAATCCCGAAGGCTTTCAGGAAGGTATAGCTATACCTGTCTCATGACCATAGTACAAGCCATAAGGGCACATTCCTGATTTTACAGCAAGGTTTCGCTATACCTATAGCGACGGAAACTTAGGGGACTCGCTATTGCCTTTCTGCAACTGCTCCAGCGCCTCTGCCGCCGTATGCACTGGCAACTGGCAAGTCTTGTTATAGCAGACATACACTGTCGTTTTTCCATTGATGGCGCTACGAACCTTCAGCAAGGGGAGCTCGCTATGGCTTTCAGTACCTGCCAGCAACATGTTTGGGATGTAAAACGAGCTTAGCTCTGATCGCATCTCCGGTGCCAAATGTCCCACAATGGCTACCTCTGCGGTAGGCTGCAGTTTGTGGAAGTATAAGCTGGCCCAATTGCCCATGTGGCCCGGTTCTTTTACAACCAACTCTTTTACCTGCGACAGCATCGTGTCGGAGAGTTGCTGGTAGCGCTCCTCATCAGAGTAAAGCCCCAGCAGGTATAGGTTTGTGGCCATAACGGAGTTGGAGGAAGGAATCACATTGTCCAGCAACTCTTTTTTGCGGGCCACCAGCTTTTCGGCGTTTTGGTCTGTGAAGAAGAACAGCTGCTCCTGCTCGTCAAAGAAGTTGGTTAAGGTATAGTCCGTTAGCTGCTTTGCCCCCTGCAGGTATTTCTCGTCAAAGGTAATCTCATATACCCGGATCAGTGCCCAGATCAGTAGCGCATAATCTTCCAGGAAAGCGTCAATAGAAGCTGTGCCTTTCTTATAGTTCCGGTATAGCTTCCCGCCCTGTTTCAGGTGCTGCAGTATAAAATCAGCATGACGGACAGCCAGGTGCAGAAAGTGCTTGTTGCCGAAGGTATAGTAAGCATCAGCCAGGCCTTTGAGCATAATAGCGTTCCATGAGCAGAGGATCTTGTCATCCAGGCCTGGACGGATGCGCTGGGAGCGGACTTCCATCAACTTCTCTTTCCAGGTCTTTACCATCTCCTCCAGCACCTCCAGCTCCAGTTCGTTTTCTTTAGCAAAGTGCTCATCACTGATGCGACGGTGCAGGATGTTCTGCCCATGCTCAAAATTGCCGGTCGTAGTCACATGGTAGTATTTCGCCAGAATAGGCTCCTCTTCTTTGAACAGGTCCTGCAGCTCTTTGCGCGTAAACACATAGAACTTGCCTTCCACTCCTTCACTGTCAGCATCAAGCGATGAATAGAACCCGCCTTCTTCGCTCATCAGTTCACGTTCTGCAAAGGCAATCGTTTCATACACAACATCTTTGTAAATCGGTTCCTTGGTAAGTTGATAAGCTTCTGAATAAAGCGTGATCAGCTGTCCGTTGTCATAAAGCATCTTCTCGAAATGTGGCACCAGCCATTTCTCATCAACCGAGTAGCGGGCAAATCCACCACCGATCTGGTCGTAAATGCCGCCATAGGCCATTTCATGCAATGTGAGATTCAGGTGCTTCAGTGCTGCCTCGTTTTGGGTGTGATAGTAGTAGCGGAGCAGAAACAGGTAATTAGCTGGCATTGGAAACTTTGGAGCATTGCCTAGCCCCCCGTGCTTTTTGTCGAACTGCTTTGCCAGATTGCGGTACAGCTCTTCAAACTCCTCCTCACTTGCTTTCGATTTACTTTGCTGCAGGCCGAACCGGGCTAATTCACTGGTATTGAGGTGCTGTACAAATTGCTCTGCCGAATGGTCAAGCTCCTGCCGGTTTTTCTTGTAGGCATCGGCGATGTTGAGTAATAAGTTTACCCATTGCTGTGGCGTAAAATATGTGCCGCCATAGAAAGGCTTTCCGTCCGGGTTCAGGAATACATTGAGAGGCCATCCACCACGTAAGCCCATCGCCTGCAGGGCATCCATGTGCACCGCGTCCACATCAGGCCGCTCTTCCCGGTCCACTTTAATACACACGAAGTGCTTGTTCATCACCTCCGCAATTTTCGGGTCCTCAAAAGACTGATGCTCCATCACATGACACCAGTGACAGGCGGCATAGCCGATGCTTACGAGTAAGGGTTTGTCTTCCTGCTTTGCTTTCAGGAGTGCTTCTTCACCCCATGGATACCAATCCACCGGGTTATAGGCATGCTGTAGTAGGTAAGGGCTACTCTCATTGATCAGTCTGTTTGGATTTCTGTCTTTGGCCATCGTCATTTCTTTTGCAGGCTGTTAGCACTCTATACCTACGGGCAAGACTTACAAAAGTATGCTTGGGGCATCCGGATCTCGAATGAAGAAAGAAAGGAGTAGGGGAGCTTGACAACTCCAGTATTATTATACTATCAGTTGCTGTGTAATGCTTTGCTCTTCTGCGGCGGTATCAATGCTATACCTGCGGCTAAGGGCCTGTAACTGATCAATCGTGTTTTTTAGGAACTTCTGGTGTGCTTCAGAGGCGGTATGAAAAGGACGATGGGATAAGGCTCGCCTGATCTTCTCCCATTCCTGCAGAAAATCTCTGAATTCCTGACTCAGGTATGCTTGCACGAACTTGTCCCAGATGTAGTCTTCCGCTACTTCTGTCGGGTGCACCATGTCGCGCCCATAGAAACGGTAATCGCGCAGGTCGTCAACCATGATCTCGTAGGCAGGAAAATACCGTACCTGTTGATTCGTCGTCATCTGGTGGCATAGTACCCGCAATATGGACTTACTCACGCTGTTGATCTCGATAGTTTCCTTGATATGTCGCACCGGACTCACTGTCAGTAGTACCTGCAGCTTAGGGTTGAACAGCTGCAGCTGCTCAAGCGTGCTTTCCATGTCCTGCTGCAGGGTATGGAGCGGAAGAAGCTCACGGTTAAAGTTGCGGGCCGGTATTTTATGACAATTTGCAACCACCTCACCTGAACTTAGCAGACGATAACCTACAGCTGTACCTAATGTGATAATCAAAAGCTTGGCCTGCTGCAGTGCCGTGCGGGTAGTGTCCAGAAGATTTGTAATGGTAGCTAGCAGTTCGTCCCGGTTAGGGGAGGAGAGGGAGGAGTGCAGATCATAAGCATACCAGATTCCATTGTGCTGCACCAGGTTCTGATCAAAGTCTCTTTGCTGGCTTATAGCGCCACGGAGCAGCTTGCTAACTGAAAGCGGATTAAAGATGGTCCCAAACGGATTAACCACCACCTGCGCCTTGCTATCATGCAGCCGCCTGCCTATTACCTCAGCAAAGCAGGAACCGATAGTCATGATACCATCCTGTAAGGAAAGGTCAAGGCCGCTGGCGGGTACATGTACTTCAGTCCGGAACATAGGTATAGGTATAGGTATAGGTATAGGTATAGGTATAGGTATAGGTATAGGTATAGGTATAGGTATAGCGCAAATTAACCGGAAAGGCGTAATAAAAAAAGCGCCCTGCTTTTAGGGCAGGGCGCTTTTTTTATGTGATTGCTAAGACTACTCAGCTACTACATTGAAGCGGATCTGGTGCTTCACTTCTTTGTGCAGGTTCAGCGATGCGGTATACTCACCAGCAGTTTTCACTTCCTGATCGAAAGAAATGCGCTTACGGTCTACATCGTGACCTTTAGCTTTCAGAGCTTCAGCAATCTGGTTAGTCGTAACCGAACCGAAGATCTTACCAGTTTCACCTACTTTAGTAGGGATTTCCAGTGTGATATCTCCAATGCTGTTAGCAAGTTCTTGTGCGTCGTTTTTGATCTTCTCAACTTTGTGAGCAGCCTGACGCATGTTTTCTTCCAGAACTTTTTTGTTCGTTTTGTCAGCCAAAACTGCAAGACCCTGAGGGATCAGGTAGTTACGGCCATAACCTGGCTTTACAGTAACGATATCGTTTTTGTAACCAAGGTGCTTAACGTCATCTTTAAGTATAACTTCCATGTTTGTCCCTCCTTATTTTAAAGAATCAGTTACATAAGGTAAAATAGCCAAGTGGCGTGCACGGGCTACAGCCTGAGACACTTTACGCTGGAATTTCAGGCTAGTGCCTGTCAGTCTTCTTGGAAGAATCTTGCCCTGCTCGTTCACGAACTTAAGCAGGAAGTTACCGTCTTTGTAGTCAATATACTTGATACCGCTCTTCTTGAAGCGGCAGTATTTCTGACGGTTTTCTTGTTTGTGTACTCTTTCGTTAACTAGGCTCATTATGCTTTAACCTCCTCTTTTTTAGCCTGTGATTTAAACTCGCCTTTTCTTCTGCGCTCGTTGTAAGCAATTGCGTGCTTATCAAGTGCAGTAGTTAAGAAGCGAACAACTTTTTCGTCGCGGCGATAAGCCAGCTCAAGCACATCAATTACAGTAGATGGAGCCTTAAACTCGATGAGGTGGTAGAAACCAGTAGATTTCTTCTGGATTGGGTAAGCAAGCTTACGTAGACCCCAGTTCTCTTCGTGGATAATTTCGGCGCTATTTTCCTTAAGCACCTGTCTGAACTTCTCGACCGTTTCCTGCATCTGCGTCTCGTTCAACAGAGGCGTCAAGATGAAGACCGTTTCGTAATTTTTTAATTCCATTTGGTTATGAGAATTTTTTTGTTTTAGGGTGCAAATATACAGCAATGATTCTGTAATACAAAAACTTGCACCAAAATAAATGTATGATCAAAAGCACTTTCGTCACCAGGTATTGCAATCAGCTCGGTCAACGGGATTGTAATAACATGAGACGCCAATAGGACTTAACAATAATGATTAACCTATATATAATAAGGTGTACCTGAAACTTATAAAACGGGCGAGTTGGGTGAGGGAAAATGAGATGAAAATTAAATAAATGGTAACGACAACAAAATCAGCGGTTTATGAGTTCAAAGGTGGATGCTGAATAGAATGCGGATTAAGCAAGAGAGAATAGGATAATTTGGCACAAAAAGGCGTAGGGAAAACTTGTCTTATTTAGAATAATTTTAAATAAAAAAGGTGATTCTGATAAAATAATGCAGAAAATGCTCTACGGATGATTGTACTGAATGGGTTATTGTGTATAGGGGTAAAAATAAGCATATAATATTTGATTAATGGGTTTCAGGTAGTAGATTTGTGCCCGTAAAGTAAATTCACCATTATACTAAACACAAGCGTCCTGGCTATGATTAGCTGTATACAAAGAGCAAAAACCAAATTCTTGATTGCCTTCTTGTTTGCCTTGGCGGCCTCTTTTGGAGTGTCGACTACAGGTTATGCACAAGGCGCAAGTCTGCCTGTAGATGATGCAGGTATTGTAAGTGCAGGCGAGTCCCTGTATAAGAACAACTGCGTTGTTTGTCACTCTGTGGGAAGCGATGTAGTAGTTGGTCCTGGTTTGAAAGGCGTCAATGAGCGCAGAACGCAGCCTTGGTTGATCAGTTGGATCAAGAACTCGCAGGCTTTGATCGCCTCTGGTGATAAAGACGCAATCGCGGTTTACAACCAGTTCAATAAGCAGGCGATGCCTTCCTTTAATTTCTCTGATGAGGAAATTGTATCGATGCTGGCCTATATCAAGGCGTCTGAAACTGCCGCAGCTGAGACCACTGGTCCTGCAGGAGGTACAGAGGCTGCTCCAGGCGAAAACGTTGGTACTGACGCAGTTGGTGCAATCGGTGGTTACCTGGACATTGTATTGGTAGTACTGATCATTGTGTTGATCGTGCTGGTTGTGACCCTTCTTTTGATCACATCAGTACTAAAGAACTACCTGAACAAGAACAAGCAACTTGATGAGTACGATGCTGAAATTGTAAATCAGCGTTTCGACTTCTCTAAGATATACAAGTCTAAAGCCGTACGTACGCTGGTAGTACTGATCTTTGTGATCGTGCTGCTGGACCTGGCGCTTGAAAAAGCAATGGGTGTCGGTATACAGCAGGGCTACGCCCCGACACAGCCGATCGCCTTCTCGCACAAGCTGCACGCAGGCGAGCATCAGATCGACTGTAACTACTGCCACTCTACTGTTTATGAAAGCAAGAGTGCCAGTATCCCTTCTGCTAATATCTGTATGAACTGCCATAGCCAGATCAAGACAGAATCACCTGAAATTCAGAAGATATACAGAGCTATTGAGCGTAATAAGCCTATCGAATGGGTGCGTATTCACAACTTGCCTGACCTGGCTTACTTCAACCACGCCCAGCACACTCAAGTGGGTGGCGTTGAGTGCCAGACCTGCCACGGTCCTATTCAGGAGATGGAAGTAGTGTATCAGTACTCGCCGCTGACAATGGGCTGGTGTATTGACTGTCACCGTGAAACTCCTCTTAACACAGAAGGAAATGCATATTATGACAACCTGGTGAAATTGCACGAGTCAACAACGAAGAGTGCTTTCACTGTGTCATCAAACGGTGGTGCAGAGTGTTCTAAGTGCCACTACTAATTATTAAAAATTAAGGATTCGAGTTTTCTAGATATAATATGCAAGACAGAATAAAATACTGGAAAGGAATAGAGGAGCTTGAAAATACTCCTGAATTCGCGAAAAACGCTCATAACGAGTTTCCAGAATTCCTGCCGATAAACGAAGCCAAAGGCGAGAGTGAGTCAACTGGTATGACTGCTCCACGAAGGGACTTCCTAAAACTGCTAGGTTTTGGTCTGGCTGCCGCTACACTGGCTTCATGTGAAGCTCCTGTAAGAAAGGCAATTCCATACCTGAACAAGCCGGTTGATGTTGAGCCAGGAGTGGCAAACTGGTATGCTACTACTTATTATAACAGCGGTGACTATAATAGCGTGTTGGTTAAGACACGTGAAGGCCGTCCAATTAAAGTAGAGCCAAACCCAAGCTCAACACTAACCCCAATGGGTACTAGCCCTAAAGCTCAGGGATCTGTACTTAGCCTGTACGACAACAACAGACTGCGTACACCGCTTATCAAAGGCAAAGAGGCTAAATGGGAGCAGGTAGACAGCGAAATACGTGCCGCTCTTTCAAATGTAAATGGCAAAGTAGCTTTTGTTTCCTCTACAGTGATCAGCCCTTCAACCAAGCAGCTTATCAATGAGTTTGGTTCAAGACTGGGTAATTTTGAGCATGTAGTATACGATGCCAACTCCGCTTCCGCCCTGATTGGCGCAAACGGTGGCACAGTTCCGGGATACGACTTCAGCCGAGCTAACATTATTGTAAGCATCAGCGCTGACTTCCTAGGAACCTGGATTGCTCCAACTCCTTTCGCTAAGCAATACATTCAAAACAGAAAAGTATCTGCTGACAAGCCAAATATGTCACGTCACTACCAGTTCGAGACAATTATGTCGTTGACTGGTGCCAATGCTGACGTACGTGTTCCGATCAAGCCTTCTGAAGAACTGGCGATCGTAACTGCGATCTATAATGGATTGTCCGGCCAAGGTGTAAATGCTCCGGCTAACGTTGATAAGAAAGCACTTGAGAATGCGATCAGAGACCTGCGTGCAAATAATGGACGTGCTCTGGTAGTATCAGGATCTAATGATCCGGCTGTCCAGACGCTGGTTACAGCAATCAACAGAACAATTGGTGCAGAGGGTACTACCATCGATACAGCTTCTCCATACTTCCTGAAGCAGGGTAACGATGCGCAGATGCTGCGTCTGATTGAAGAAATGAACAATGGCAGTGTAGGAGCAGTATTCTTCTACAATGCAAACCCAGTATACGATCACCCACTTGCTGAGCAAGTAAAAACTGGTCTGGCTAAAGTTGGACTGAAAGTTTCATTCGCAGAAAGAGTGGAAGAGACTGCTGCGCTTGCAGACTACGTTGCACCAGACAGCCATTACCTGGAGTCCTGGAACGACTACGAGCCGAAAAGAGGCTTCCTGAGCCTTTCACAGCCAGTAATCAGCCCAATCTTTATGACACGCCAGGTACAGGACAGCTTACTGGCCTGGAGCGGAAACAACACATCTTATTACGATTACATCCGCAACAACTGGAGAAAAGGTGCTGCTAGCTCAGACGAGCAGTGGGAGAAAGCTGTGCATGATGGCGTAATGGAGAACGGTACAAGCATGCTGGCTCTTAACACAGGTAATGCAAGCACGATGACAGCCGCTGATGCAGCTGGCAGAGCTCCAAGAGCAGTTGCAGGTGGCAGAATTGAGGCTGTTGTTTACGAAAAAGTTGCAATCGGTACTGGTGCTGAGGCTAACAACCCTTGGCTACAGGAAATGGCTGACCCGATCACCAAAGCTACCTGGGATAACTACATAACAATGCCTCGCCGCATGGCAGAGGAAATGGGTGTAGTACAAGGTAACGTGCTGAAGGTAACATATGCGAATGGTAAAACACTTGAGCTTCCAGCGCTGATCCAGCCAGGACAGGCACAAGGTACAGTAGGTATAGCGATGGGCTACGGCCGTGAGCTAGACTCTATGCCAACAGCTAAAGGGCGTGGTGCTAATGCTTTCCCTATCGCTACGGTAGCTGATAACGCTATCCTATTTGCAGGTGCTGTACAGCTGGAGAAGACAGGCTCTACTGTAGAGATCGCCCAGATGCAGACGCACCATACAATCATGGATCGTCTGGTAGTACAGGAAAATACACTGGCGAACTATCAGAAAAACCCGAAAGAGGTAACGGAATATATTCGCATTGCTACGCACGAAGGTCCGGCAAAGCCAGCTGCTATCTCTCTTTGGGAGGATTACGAGTACAAGAACCACCACTGGGGTATGGTGATCGACCTGAACTCTTGTATTGGCTGTGGAGCCTGTACAGTGAGCTGCCAGGCAGAAAACAATATTCCGGTAGTAGGTAAGCAGGAGGTACTAAACCGTCGCGAAATGCACTGGATGCGTATCGACCGTTATTACAGCGCAGTAGAGCACGAAGAGAAAGATTATAAGACGATGGAGGATCCGGCGGAGAATCCAAGTGTGATCTTCCAGCCAATGCTTTGCCAGCACTGTAATCACGCTCCTTGTGAGACTGTGTGTCCGGTAGCTGCTACGATGCACAGCTCTGAAGGTATTAACCAGATGGCTTACAACCGCTGCGTAGGTACTCGTTACTGCGCAAACAACTGCCCTTACAAAGTTCGTCGTTTCAACTGGTTTGCTTACGCTAACAACGATAAGTTCGACTTCAACATGAACAACGACCTTGGTAAGATGGTGTTGAATCCAGACGTAACAGTTCGTTCGCGTGGTGTTATGGAGAAATGCTCATTCTGCGTACAGCGTGTTCAGCTAGGCAAACTGGAAGCCAAGCGTGAGAACAGAAGACCAGTGGACGGTGAGATCGTGACGGCTTGTGCCCAGTCTTGCCCTACAGATGCCATTGTCTTCGGTGACATGCTGGATCCTAAGAGCCGCGTATCTGAGTTGCTAGCCCGTGAGAAAGGCGAGCGTGCCTTCCACGTACTGGAAGAACTGAACGTACAGCCTAACGTGACTTACCTGACAAAAATTAGAAACTTAGCTTAATTTATAAATTAGATAGCGCTATGCAGCACGTATCTCCGATAAGAGAGCCTCTGGTAACGGGGGGTAAAACATACCACGATATCACCGAAGATGTCTGCAGACAGGTGGAGGCCAAGCCCAACGCACGTTGGGCCGCTGCCCTTGCTGTAGCTCTTGTAGGTCTGGCTATTTTCATCTACTCCACTTACCGTACACTTTGGTACGGTATCGGGGAGTGGGGACTTAACAAAACTGTAGGTTGGGCATGGGATATCACCAACTTCGTATGGTGGGTAGGTATCGGTCACGCCGGTACGCTGATCTCAGCTATCCTTCTCCTGTTCCGTCAGAAATGGAGAACTTCGATTAACCGCGCAGCGGAAGCGATGACAATCTTCGCTGTAATCTGTGCCGCGATGTTCCCGGTTCTGCACATGGGCCGTCCTTGGCTGGCTTACTGGGTACTTCCATTGCCAAACACATTTGGTTCACTTTGGGTTAACTTTAACTCACCGCTCCTTTGGGACGTATTTGCGATCTCCACTTACTTCTCTGTATCGCTTGTATTCTGGTATATTGGTCTGATTCCTGACTTTGCTACCATCCGTGACAGAGCAACCGGACCAATCTCCCGCAGAGCTTATGCATTCCTTTCATTTGGCTGGACTGGTTCCGCCAAAGCCTGGTCTCGTTATGAGACTGTATCCCTGATTCTTGCAGGCCTTGCTACTCCACTGGTACTTTCTGTACACACGATCGTATCGATGGACTTTGCAACATCAGTAATCCCAGGCTGGCACACGACTATCTTCCCTCCATACTTCGTGGCAGGTGCGATCTTCTCTGGTTTCGCAATGGTACTTACGCTGATGATCATCACACGTAAAGTATTCAAACTGGAAGATTACATCACGTTGGAGCACGTGGAGTCAATGAACAAGGTAATCATCCTGACGGGCTCAATTGTAGGTGTTGCCTATATCACTGAGTTCTTCATTGCCTGGTACTCAGGTGTGGAATACGAGCAATACGCATTCATCAACCGTGCAACCGGTCCTTACTGGTGGGCTTACTGGGCTATGATGACTTGTAACGTAATTACACCGCAGCTATTCTGGTTCAGAAGCATCAGAAGAAGCCTAACCGCTACTTTCATCATCACGATTTTCGTGAACATCGGTATGTGGTTCGAGCGTTTCGTAATTATCGTGACATCGCTGCACAGAGACTTCCTGCCTTCTTCATGGGCAATGTTCTCTCCAACCATCATCGACATTGGTATCTATGTAGGAACAATCGGTTTGTTCTTTACTCTCTTCCTATTGTTTGCCAAGTTTTTCCCTGTTGTGAACATGGCGGAGGTAAAAGCCATCCTGAAGTCATCTTCAGAGGTGAAACACCATCCACATGGCACAATGCACGGTACTGATAAGGATTCGCACACTAATACACATCCATAGCAATGACTAAAAAATTCGTTCTAGGTATCTACGATGATGAGGATGTCCTGCTGCAGGCCATCGAGAACGTCCGGGCTGCCGGTACTAAAATTTACGAAGTTTTTTCGCCGTACCCTATCCATGGTATCGATGATGTATTAGGTATCAAGCGTTCAAGACTTCCAATCGTAGCATTCTTCTGCGGTTTGTTCGGAACTTCCTTTGCCCTCTGGATGCAGATCTGGATGCTGGGTTTCGACTGGCCAATGATCATTGGTGGTAAACCGCACATCGCGTTACCAGCATTTATTCCAGTAACTTTTGAACTTACCGTTCTTTGTGCTGCATTCGGTATGGTGATCACCTTCTTCATTGTCACAAAACTGAAGCCTTCCTTTAAGGTGAATGTTTTTGACAAACGCTCTACAGACGACAAGTTTGTAATGGCGATTGAGGTTACAGAAGGTGTGACTGATATGAATGCACTGAACGATCTACTTCGTTCTAACGGCGCAATTGAAGTTAACGAGAAGGAGGTAATCAAATAATGAAAGGTCTATTAAATTTAGGTATTAAAGCCTCTGCCGTACTATTCTCAGGCGCAATGCTGGTAGCCTGTAGCAATGAAAAAGATCCAGGTCTTGAGTTTGCTCCAGACATGTATCACTCTATACCGCTGGATCCATACTCTCAGGTAAAAGAAAACCTTTACAACCCGGGCGGTATGAACATGCGTGAGCCAGCTCAAGGTACAGTAGCCCGTGGCAAAATGGGTTATAACATGTACCTGTCGAAAGACGAAGCTGAAGTAGCAGGTGTAGAGCTGAAAAATCCACTCGAATACAATGACCAGCACTTAGCAGAAGGCCAGGTATTGTACACTCGCTTTTGTGCTTCATGCCATGGAGACCAGGGTGATGGCCAAGGTTTGGTTGGACAGAAATTCAAAGGTGTACCATCCTACTCAGCAGGACGTGTTGCTGAACTTCCGGCAGGTCATATTTACCATGTTATTACAAACGGACGTGGTCGTATGATGCCGCACGGTTCACAGGTTAACCCGACTGAACGTTGGAAAATTGTAATGTATGTGCAGCAGTTACAGGGTGGTGAAGCACCGGCACCTGCAGCTGATGAAGCGGAAACTACAGAAGAATCAGGTACTACACCTAATAACTAAGTCTAAGGCATAATATCACAAGGATAATGACAGAAGAAAGACTCATCATTTCCAGAAAAACGAATAACAAGTTTTTCTTAATGATAGCTATAGGTGTTGTACTACTTATAGCTGGAATCATCATTGCTGCCATGGGCGGAGGCGATGCGCATCATGCTGAAGGGCATGGGGAGGCAGCAGCAGCTGGTCATGAAGCAGCCTCTTGGCTCAAAAGGCTTTATGTAAACCTCTGGTTAAATAACGTATACTTCACAGGTATAGCACTTGTAGGTGTATTTTTCATTGCGGTACAGTATGTGGCTTATGCCGGATGGTCTGTACTGATTAAGCGTATACCTGAAGCATTGGGCTACTATCTACCTATAGGTGGTGCTGTAATGCTGATCGTTTTCCTGCTAGGTGGTCACGATATTTTCCACTGGACGCATGACTATCTTTACGATCTGAACGACGAGCGATATGACCCAATCATCGCTGGTAAAGCCCCTTATTTGAATTTCTGGTTCTTCCTGATCAGAATGATTGCTTACTTCGTTCTTTGGATTCTCTTCTTCAACTGGTTGAGAAGAAACTCTCTGAATGAAGACCTGAATGGTGGTACTTCCTACTATCACAAAAGCATTCGTATTTCTGCGATGTTCCTGGTAGTATTCGGCGTTACTTCTTCTACATCAGCATGGGACTGGGTACTTTCAATTGACACACACTGGTTCTCTACAATGTTTGGCTGGTATGTGTTTGCAAGCTGGTGGGTATCTGGTTTGGCAGCAATCACATTGACAGTGATAATCCTGAAGCAGAATGGTTACCTGAAAATGGTTAATGCAAACCACCTGCACGATTTAGGCAAGTTTGTATTTGCGTTCTCTATCTTCTGGACGTACATCTGGTTCTCACAGTTCATGCTAATCTGGTATGCAAACATTCCTGAGGAATCAATCTACTTTATTGAGCGACTAGGTGGTAATGGCGGACACTTCAAGTGGATTTTCTTTACTAATCTTATTGTAAACTTTGCATTCCCGTTCCTTGTTTTGATGACAAGAGATGCGAAGCGTCAGATGATCATGCTGAAAATCGTTACGATTGCAATTCTGATTGGTCACTGGTTAGACTTCTATCTGATGATGATGCCAGGTACAATGCGTACTGATGCAACTATTGGATTTATTGAGATCGGAACTACTCTTATTTTCTTGGGTGTATTCTTACTAACCTTTACAAAAGGTTTGGCCAAAGCTTCGCTGGTGCCGGTAAATCACCCATTCCTGGAAGAGAGTGTTCACCATCATGTTTAGAGATCACACTAAAAGCGTTATATAATGATTACGTTCGCCATAGGTTTATCCATAGTCCTGTTATTAGTTATCCTGTTCCTTTTATTCAGGATCGGGACGCTAGCCTCCATCTTTAGAGGATCGACACAGCGTGCTGTCGGAACCACCAAAACAAGTAACAAAGTAAACAGCCTGTTGCTGCTCCTCTTCCTTATTGGAGGAGGTGCTGCATTCGCCTGGTCCTTTGCCGATTCATGGGAAAACATGAACCAGCCGCTTGCCTCTGTGCATGGCGCCTGGACTGATAGTCTGTTCTGGACTACCATGATCGTGATCGGTATAGTATTCGTAATCACGCAGATTCTACTTTTCTGGTATTCATATAAATATCAGCATAAGGATGATAAGCGTGCTTATTACTACCCACACAACAACAAGATAGAGATTATTTGGACTATGATTCCTGCTGTTGTGATGGCTCTGTTAGTATTTGCCGGATGGAAAACATGGGCAAATATCACAAGTGCAGCACCAGCCGACGCCGTTGTAGTGGAAGTGATGGGTAAGCAGTTTAGCTGGTTGGTTCGCTACCCAGGTGCAGATGGTAAATTGGGTGAAGCTAGTGTTAACTTCATCGATGCTACAAATGAAATGGGTGTGAATTTCAGTGATCCAAATGCAATGGATGACTTTATGCCACGTGAGATCCACGTGCCAAAAGGTAAACCAGTGCTTTTGAAAATCCGCTCTCGTGATGTAATCCACAGTGTGTTCTTACCACATTTCCGCGTGAAGATGGATGCTGTGCCAGGTATGCCAACCAAATTCTGGTTTGTACCTACTAAAACAACGGCTGAGATGCGATCTGAAACCGGAAACTCTGAATTCAACTATGAAGTGGCTTGTACTGAGATCTGCGGACGTGGTCACTTTGCAATGCGCTTTATCCTGGTGGTTGATGAACCTGAGGAGTACGAGGAGTGGTTAGCTTCACAAACACCATTTATCGAGCAAAATCCACAGCTTCTAACAAAGTTCACGCATGATTCAAAAGATCAGGTGGTGCTTGAGAAGAGTGCAGAAGAAGTAAAAACAGAGTTGTAGCATTAAACAATATCAACAATGTCGAGTACAGATATCTCTCTAAATAAGGATGTTCATCACGCTCACGACGAGCATGATCATCATCATGACCAAAACTTCTTTGAGAAGTACATCTTCAGCCAGGACCACAAAGTTATTGCAAAGCAGTTTCTTTTTGCGGGTATCTTCTGGGGCTTTGTAGGTGGCTTCCTATCTATTATTTTCCGTCTACAACTTGGCTGGCCTGAAGCTACTTTTACTTTTCTAGAGCCAATCTTGGGCAACTGGATCGTAAATGGTAAGCTAGACCCGGAATTTTACCTGGCATTGGTAACCATGCACGGTACCATCATGGTGTTTTTCGTGCTAACGGCTGGCCTGAGTGGTACTTTCAGTAACTTCCTGATTCCGCTGCAGATTGGTGCCCGTGACATGGCATCTGGTTTCATGAACATGCTTTCTTTCTGGATTTTCTTCCTGGCAAGTGTGATCATGTTTATTTCCCTGTTCATTGAGACAGGCCCTGCAGGTGGTGGCTGGACAGTATACCCTCCACTAAGTGCGCTTCCTCAGGCAATTTCAGGCTCAGCTATGGGTATGACACTGTGGCTTGTGAGTATGGCACTGTTTATCGTGTCTCAGTTGCTTGGTGGTGTAAACTACATTACAACTGTCATTAACCTTAGAACAAAAGGTATGTCGATGACGAAGTTGCCCCTTACTATCTGGGCCTTCTTCCTGACTGCTATCTTAGGTCTACTTTCATTCCCGGTTCTGTTCTCTGCTGCATTGCTATTGATCTTTGACCGTAGCTTCGGCACAAGCTTCTATCTTTCTGATATCTATATCGCTGGTGAGGCTCTTGCACATACTGGTGGTAGCGCGATCTTGTTCCAGCACTTGTTCTGGTTCCTTGGTCACCCAGAGGTATATATCGTAATCCTTCCAACATTCGGTATTGTTTCCGAAGTAATCGCTACTAACTCTCGTAAACCAATCTTCGGTTACAGAGCCATGATTGGTTCGATGTTAGGTATCTCATTGCTATCATTTGTAGTATGGGCGCACCACATGTTTGTGACAGGTATGAACCCGTTCCTGGGATCAGTCTTCATGTTCCTGACACTAATCATTGCAGTACCATCAGCGGTAAAAGTATTTAACTGGTTGGCTACGCTTTGGAGAGGTAACATCCGTTTCACAACTGCTATGATGTTTGCGATTGCCTTCGTATCGCTCTTCATCTCGGGTGGTTTGACAGGTATTATCCTGGGTAACTCTGCATTAGATATACAGTTGCACGATACATACTTTGTAATTGCTCACTTCCACCTTGTAATGGGTGCGGCTGCTTTCTTCGGTATGTTCTGCGGTATTTACCACTGGTTCCCTAAAATGTTCGGTCGTATGATGGACGAAAAGCTAGGCTTTGTTCACTTCTGGTTAACATTCCTGTCTGCTTACCTGGTATTCATGCCAATGCACTACATCGGTATAGCAGGTTTCCCAAGAAGATATTACTCTTGGACAGGCTTTGATGCATTCAATACATTTACTGACCTGAACAGCTTTATCAGTATCGCTGCTATAATGGGCTTTGCTGCGCAGTTGATCTTCCTGTTCAATTTTATCTACAGCATCTTCAAAGGTCGTCGTGCTACTGCTAACCCATGGCACTCAAACACACTGGAGTGGACAACACCTGTTAATCCAGGACACGGTAACTGGCCTGGTGAGATCCCAACAGTATACAGATGGCCTTACGATTATAGCAAACCAGGTGCTGCTGAGGACTACATCCCACAGAACGTACCTTTCTCTCAGACGCAGTCTTCGAACCTGCCGTACGAGAGGGATTTAGAATAGCTTAAATGACAGATAAATCTTTTCCATACAAAAGGTTTAGAAATATTGGAGTACTTACAGTGTTAGCTGTGTACTTTCTAATATTAGTTGGAGGAATCGTGCGAAGCACGGGCTCAGGAATGGGATGTCCGGACTGGCCCAAGTGTTTTGGCAGTTGGGTTCCTCCAACTGATGTTAGCCAATTGCCAGACGATTATCTGGAAGTCTACAAAGAACAGCGTGTAGAAAAAAACAAGAGACTGGCAGGGTTTCTGGATAACATAGGTTTTGACAAAGCAGCAGGCGAACTGAGAGATCACCCGCTTCAACACATTGAAACAGATTTCAATGTGACGAAAACGTGGATAGAATATATCAATCGTTTGGTAGGGGCTGTGATTGGAATATTGATATTCCTGACAGTGCTTTATGCTATACCTTACCTGAAAACAGACAAGCCTGTTTTCTACCTCTCATTCTTAAGCTTTGTACTAGTTGGAATACAGGGGTGGTTGGGCTCGATAGTCGTGTCTACAAACCTGCTACCAGTAACTATTACAATCCATATGGCGCTGGCGCTGGTGCTTGTAGCCTTACTGCAGTATGCGGTGATTCGTTCGCAGTCTGCTTTTATCGTACCACGATTTGATGCTTCGAAGCAAATGTTCTTTGTTATTGGGCTGGTAGCTGCTGCTACTTTTGTTCAGATACTAATTGGAACACAAGTGCGTGAAGAAGTGGATATTGTTGCCTTCGAAATGAATGGTAGCAACAGGGATCTTTGGGTAGACCAACTTGGTTCGAGTTTTTATATCCACCGATCTTTTTCAATCCTGTTACTGGTGCTTCATCTTTATATGGCTTATTTAATCTATAAGCTACGAGATCGCCAGTTGAGTATGATGACGAACTGGATGCTAGTGTTACTGGTTGCTGAAATAGCTTTTGGGGTGATTATGGCTTATTTTGCCATACCAGCTTTCCTGCAACCGTTGCACTTGACGATAGCTACCTTACTATTCGGCGTTCAGTTCTTGATATTAATTTTTTATTACTACGCCTCCAAAAAGGCGGTTGAAAAACCGGTAGTGGTTCTTAGCTAATGATTACAGATAGATCAGAATCGGTACTGTCTCTAGCCAATATGGCACAAAAGGCATCAGCATATTTTAAGCTTCTGAAGTTTAGATTAAGTTTTACAGTAGCTTTCTCAAGTGCTATAGGCTATATACTAGGACATCCGGGTGGAAGTTGGATACAGATAGCATTAGTCATGCTGGGTGGGTTAATGGTCACTGGCGCAGCCAACATTGTGAACCAGATACTGGAAAAAGACCTGGACAAGTTAATGAAGCGCACTGCTAACAGGCCGCTTCCAACCAATACACTGAGTGTAACTGAAGCAACTATTTTTGGCGCGCTGATAGGAGTTGGCGGTTTATTTATTTTAGCGAGCTTCTTTAACACATTGACAGCAGCTATTGCCTTGTTGTCACTCGTTCTTTATGGTTTTATATATACGCCGCTTAAGCGTATCAGCCCTATCAACGTTTTTGTTGGTGCTATACCTGGAGCATTACCGCCATTGATCGGTTGGGTAGCCGCAACAGGCGTAGTGAGTGTAGAGGCCTGGATTTTATTCGGCATACAGTTTATTTGGCAGTTTCCACATTTCTGGGCAATTGCCTGGGTACTGGATGAAGATTATAAGAAAGCAGGATTCAAAATGCTTCCAATGGAAGGTGGTAAGAACCTGAAAACTGCTTTTCAGATTATGATCTATACCCTTGTGCTTATTCCGCTAAGCTTACTGCCGCTGCAGTTTGGGATGACTGGTGCAACATCAGCGCTGATCGCTGTTATATGTGGGGTGTTGTTTCTGGCTCAAACGTTCCATCTTATGCGCACTTGTACCAACAAGGCGGCGATGAACATTATGTTTGGGTCCTTTTTGTATTTGCCTATTGTGCAGATAGCTTTCGTTTTAGATAAAATTTAGGATATGGATATGGTTGCCAAATCATTGGGAGAGGAGAACAACACAGGAGGAGTACATCCATTAAAGTTTACGCTGTGGTTGCTTATTATTAGTATAATTATGATGTTTGCAGCCTTTACGAGCGCTTATTTGGTGCGTCGTGCAGAAGGCAACTGGCTCGAGTATGATCTGCCAAACATCATGTTGATCAATACAGTAATTATTGCTTTAAGCAGTGTTACGATGCAGCTTGCCCATAATGCTGCAGCTCAGGATAATATAGCAAAACTACGCCTGATGCTGTATTTGACTTTCGGATTAGGAATTGCTTTTCTGTTCGGACAGTGGAATGGATGGGCTGAGTTAGTTAATAACAATGTGTTCTTTGGAGGAGAGTCTAGTAACCCTTCCGGTTCATTTATGTATGTACTAACAGGTGTACATGGTTTTCACCTGATCACTGGTCTCATTTATGTGGCGGTGGTAATTGTATCAAGTCTACGTTACAAAGTTCACTCGAAGAGCATGCTGCGTATTCAGCTATGCACCATTTATTGGCACTTCCTGGGTGGCCTTTGGCTGTACTTGTATCTATTTTTGAGATTAAATCACTAAACACGTTTTTTTCAATACTAAACTATGTCTACATCAACTACGCTGGAAGCACCTAAAACAGGTACATGGGATGGTGGTAATGAACCACTAAAAGCGAGCTATGGAAAACTCATGATGTGGTTTTTCCTACTTTCTGACGCCTTTACTTTTGGTGCACTCCTGATTGTTTATGGCCTGTCTCGTCACAGTCATCTTCCTTACACTGGAAGTCCGGATGACTTTACATTCTCAACTGAATGGTGGCCAATACCGGAGAAAGTTTTTAACGCCTTCCCTGGATTCCATGGAGTAGATCTTCCATTGGCGTTTGTGGCCCTGATGACCATGATCCTCATTTTGAGTTCTGTTACCATGGTATTGGCAGTAGAAGCTGGTCATCGTATGGATAAGAATGATGTACAGAAATGGTTGATGTGGACGATTCTTTTCGGTGGCATTTTCCTTGGTTGCCAGGCTTGGGAGTGGGCTCACTTCATCTCTGGTACTGACGAGGGTATGCTGTTGGCAGATGGTACACGCATCTTTGGTGCTAACCTGACCATGAATCAATATGGTCCGCCTTTGTTTGCCGACTTGTTCTTCTTCATCACTGGTTTCCACGGTACGCACGTATTCTCTGGTGTTGTATTGTTGGTCATGGTGTTTATTAACACAGTGAATGGTGTATACCACAAGCGTGGCCACTACGAAATGGTAGAGAAAGTTGGTCTTTACTGGCACTTTGTAGACTTGGTTTGGGTATTCGTATTTACCTTCTTCTACCTGATCTAATTTATAAATCATAAACTATCACAGCTGCAGTTCCGCCTGGTGCGGGACTGCCTCTCTAAAACATAAAGTATACTATGGCAGCTCATTCGGATCACTCCAACGATCTTCACCAGACAGGTGAGATACCAAAAGCGCAGACAAAAGTTATCTGGAAAACATTCTTTATCCTGGTAGCCTTAACTGCAGTAGAGTTCCTTTTCGCCTTTACAATGGACGCAGGTACACTTCGTAATGCGATCTTTATAATTTTGACCATCTTTAAGGCGTTCTACATTGTAGCGGAGTTCATGCACTTGAAGCACGAGTCCAAAGCCTTGATCTGGTCTATCCTTATACCTATGGCCCTGGTTATCTGGCTAATGGTGGCTTTGATTTCAGAAGGCAGCTATTACTTCGATTCGATCAGAAATTACTTCAACTAAGTACACATATTATGAGTAACTCAAAGGCACTAATATTAGGTATCCTACTATTAGTGCCTCTTCTTATTTTTATATTTATCGGAAGCTTTGGCGAGCACCACTACACGCTCCGTAAATATTTTCCTCAGGTTACCGCTACAGGTGAGGTACAGCGTGATGCCAAAGGGGATACACTCTTCAACCAAGTGCCTGCTTTCCAACTCACTTCACAGCAAGGTCAGGCAATTTCTCAAAAAGACCTGGACGGTCATATCTATGTAGCTGACTTCTTTTTCGCGACTTGTCCCGACATTTGCAAAGCAATGTCTTCGCAAATGGTGCGTGTGCAGGAAGCTTTTCAGGATGAGGAACAGGTAAAACTCGTGTCCTTTACTGTTAATCCTGAATATGACACCCCTGAAGTACTAAGCGAATACGGTGACCGGTATGGAGCTGACCCGGCTAAGTGGTATTTCTTGACAGGTGACCGTGATAAAATCTATACCTTAGCTCAGAAAGGCTTCTATTTGCCTGTTATGAAAGTAGAAGGCCAGCAGGACTTTATTCATAGTGAAAAATTTATGCTGGTAGATAAAGACAGGTATGTCCGCGGGATATATGATGGTACTGATAAGGAGGATGTGGATCGCCTGATTCTGGAAATTAAAGTTCTTTTAGATGAATACAGCAAATCAAAATAGCCCGGCGGCTGGCAGTGACAAGAAGTTCTTAATACTGATTGCCATTTTATCGATTGCTATACCTGTGGTTGTGGCTATGCTTTTCTTTATGCCAAAGGAAGGCTCAAGCAGTGTGGATGTATCTTTCCTGCCTACGCTCCATGCAATACTGAATTCTTTAACAGCATTTGCTTTGGTTATTGGCTATTACAACATTCGTAAGGGAAATATCAGAGTGCACCGTAATGCCATGGCAACTGCCTTTGGCCTGTCGGCTGTATTTCTGGTGTCGTACGTGACTTACCATTTTTTGGGGGAGCGCACAATATATGGAGGTGATGGCTTTCTAAAGCTATTTTACTACTTTATTCTTCTGACACATATCGTTCTTGCTGTGGTGATTGTACCGTTGGTACTGCTTTCCATGTATTTTGCTTTGTCAGAGCAGTTCGTACGCCATCGTCGTATATCAAAATGGACGTTCCCAATCTGGCTTTATGTAGCCATAACGGGTGTACTCGTGTATATTTTGATTTCTCCGTACTATAGTTAGAACCAGGAACATTTAACACTTGTTTTATGATCATGAAGCGCCAATTATCTAAAATATTTATCCTCGGCCTGATGATGCTTACGCTAAGTCTGGTATCTACAGAGGCCTACAGCCAATGTGCCATGTGCCGCGCCACGGTTGAGTCAAATGTTGGTACTGGTAGTACTGATTCAGACTCTCAGGTAGGAGCAGGGTTGAATACTGGAATCCTATACCTGATGCTGATACCCTATGTACTGGTAGGTACAGTAGGATTTCTGTGGTATAAAAGCAGTCAAAAAAAGAAAGCCGCTAAAACCGCATAAGCACTGAATATCAAAGTAGCATACTTTGCTAATCTTTATTCGAAGCAGCGACTATTTTCAATTCATATCATGAACCACATGCAGGCAGCAAGTCTTGCATGTGGTTTTATTTTGTCATCAAATTTTTTGGTGTGAAATTTGATCCGGTTTTGGTCCGGATTACACACTTCTTCCGGAATTAAACATGCCTTGAGGCTGTTAGTTACATTTTAGCTGCCTAAAGGTCATGCTCTTATAACACGAAATGCTTAAATTCGTGGGTAATCCATGCTGCTTTGAACCGTAATTTTGCGCCAATACTCTTATTTGCTCTTGCTGTGCTGTGCTTTATGGCGACAGCTTTTTTGCATTATAAGGTACCGGCTTCCTGGCTCCAAGCCGATAGAGAGCAGACGCAGCAGCGTATAACACAGCGGGTTCAAGCCCTTTTACTGGATGCTCACCAGGAGTCTGTGCAACTCGGTGAACAGCTACAAACAGGCCGAATAAGCTTCTCAAAACTTCTATCCAAAACACACTACCCCACTTTTGTCTATAAGAATGGTCGTTTGCTGTTCTGGTCTGACCATACTGTTATACCAGACCTGGACATGCCCCCGACAGCTCGACATACATCTACTATTCGTAATAGTTACGGCACCTTTGTGGTCATGCCCCATCGGGTGCATGATTATGACATCTTCACTTACATTCCGCTTCAGATAGATTATGGTATAACAAATGACTACTTGTCGTCGGGCTTGCAGAAAAGTATTTTTGGGAAAGCAGACGTTCGGCTTGTGCTTGATAACCCAGGGCAGTTGCCACAGGTTAAGACCAGTGAAGGTGAATTCCTGTTTGCACTCGATCACGGGTCTGATAGAATTGATTCTGGGTTTGATGACATCCAACTTATTCTGCTCACCTTAGGGGCTGTTCTTTTTGTTTGGTTCAGCATTTCATTAAGCAAAATCTTCTTGGAACGTCAGCGCTATACCCAGGGTATAGCGCTTTTACTGATCCTGCTGGTTGGATTCAGGCTTGCGCTCCTGTTGCTCAATCTACCTTTTCTGATAGTAGAAACAGAGCTTTTTGATCCGCGCCTTTATGCTGCGTCATTTTGGTCCCCTTCAGTAGGTGATCTGGCACTGAATGTACTGCTGCTTGTTACGGTCGCCTGGGCTGCTTATTACTTGTTTCACAAAAATGAGGTATTAAACACCGTTAAAGCGTATTCGGCTGACAAGAGTAAAGTAATACTTGGGGCTTCCATGTTGGGGTTTTTTGTGTTGCTAGCCATTTTATTCCGCTTTTACTATGGCATATACCACAACTCTCCGCTAGCACTCGATATTAACCAATCTATTGCGCTGGAGCGGTATAAATTGGTAATGTACAGCCTGATGTTCCTGCACACGGTGGCGCTGAGCCTGTTTGGCTATATGTTGGCTTCTATAGCCAATGTGTTGTTGCGCAAGTCAAGTGGCTGGTGGTCCTATAAGGTTCTGCTGGGAGTTACCGTCATACTTACCTTGCTGGCTCTGGTATTGGATATGCGTTGGCTGCCCGTGCTTCTGATAGGCTTCGTTTTCTGGATTGTGATTCTGTTGGCGGCACAGCACCGGCAGGCAATCAGTTTACCATACCGCACTTACCTGTTTTTCTTTCTCATCATCGCAGTAAGTAGTTTGACAGGGGCAGCCTCGCTTTACACACACTTCCAGAGCGAGCTGCTAGCCTACAAGCAGAAGTTCGCTTTTGACCTGATGCAGGGCAATGATGTGCTGGCTGAGTATCTGCTGGAAGAAGACGTAGCAGTTCGGGTGTCTGAAGACGCCCTTATACAATCCAAGATGAAGGGGCCTTATGTTGATGCCTACTTCATTAAGCGCAAGATATCCCGTCAGTTTCTCCCGGACTACTTTGACAAGTATGAAGCGAATATTCTTTTGTTTGACAGTCAGGGGCGTACACTCGAAAGTGCTGATACCACAGCTGCTACATTGGATGAGCTAAGGCAAAAATATGCTGTACCACAGAACAGAACCGAGTATGATAATCTATACCTGGTCAATGATCCTGCCCGTCCGCATACCCGCTTTTACCTTAAGTTGATTGAAGTACCCCTGGGTACACAGTTGTACGGAACGATTGTGCTGCAATTGAGCCTCAAAGAGCTGCTTCCGAATAGCCTGGTGCCTGAGCTGTTAGCAGGGCAACAGCACCAGCAGCCTTTTAGAGCCGATATCCTGAGTTACGGAATTTATGAAAAGGGCAGGCTCACATATAGCGAAGGTGAATTTGATTATGCCACCAACTTCGATAGGAGCGAATTGGAACGAAGTGAACTGTACCGGCAGGGAGCAACCGAAGAGGGCTTTCACCACTTAGGTGTTAAAACCGATTACGGCCCGACCGTGATTATCACGACTAGTAAGTATGGAGCCCGTGAAGTACTCTCTAATTTTTCTTTTCTGTTCCTGTACTTTACCGGCTGCCTCATTGTGTTGGCGGTGCTTTACATACTCCTGAACCGGGAGCGACTGCGTGATTTTCAGCCCAACTTCAGTACCAAAATCCAGCTTTTCCTGAACTTCGGTATCCTGCTGCCCCTCATGCTGGTGAGTATCGTAACGGCTAGCCTGGTGACCGGCTCTTACAAGAAAGACCTGCTTTCGTCTTACGAGAAAAAAGGCGAGGCCATTCAGGACCATCTGAGCAGACCTACCACGCTGGAAGTGCTGCCCGACCGCAATCGCCTGCTGCGCCGTGTTGCCTCCATTGCAGCTTTATCGGAGGCTGATGTGAGCCTTTATGATCGTAACGGACGCCTGTTGGTAACAAGTCAGCCGTTAATTTTTGAATCAGGGCTGCTCTCCAAACTAGTAAATCCACACGCTTTTGCGGCTATATCAGAGCGACAGGCTTTGCGTGTTCTCCTCGATGAGCATGCAGGTAACCTAAGTTTCAATGCGCTATACCTGCCACTTCGTCCTGACAATGATCCGGAGAAGTTGATTGGCTTTATAGGTATACCTTTCTTTGACTCAGAGCGACAGCTGGACCTGAAGCTGATCGAGCTGATTACGACAACGATGAATATTTTCACTGTCATGTTCATCGTGTTTATCATCCTGACCTTCTTTGCTTCCAGAGCCCTGACGGTGCCGCTTCGTATGCTGGCCGAGAAGTTGAAACATACCTCCCTGACCGGCAAAAACGAAATGCTGGCCTATGAAGGGGCTGATGAGATCGGGATGCTGGTGAATGAATATAACCGCATGCTGCTGACACTGGAGCAGAACAAGGTAGAACTGGCAATGCGTGAAAAGGAAGCAGCTTGGCGGGAAATGGCGCGGCAGGTGGCGCACGAGATCAAAAATCCGCTTACCCCGATGAAGCTTTCGCTGCAGTACCTCCAGAAGGCTATTGCAGAGAAGAACCCGAACACGGAGCAGATGATCAACAAGATCTCGCATACGCTGATCACACAAATCAATATTCTCAGCGATATCGCCACCTCGTTTTCCAACTTCACTTCCATGCCAGAGCCGAAAGCCGAGTTGATGGACCTGGGGGCTGCCCTGCACAAAGCCGCCGACCTGCACACAAATCCGGCATCTGTGAGAACGAAGCTGCGTATGCCTGAAGAGCCGGTGATGGTTATGGCCGACGAGGCACTGATGGTACGTACGTTCAACAATTTGCTGCTGAACGCCATACAAGCGGTGCCTGCCGACCGGAAGCCTGTGATCAAAATAGACCTGAAGGTGGATGGGAATAACATGGCGCTGGTGTCTATAGCTGATAATGGTAGCGGTATACCTGCCGAGATTCAGCACAAAGTATTTATACCTAACTTTAGCACCAAGTACACAGGCTCAGGTATAGGCCTGGCTGTTGCCAAAAAAGGAATTGAGAACGCAGGTGGTCACATTTGGTTTGTGACAGAAGAGGGAGAGGGGACGACGTTTTACATTTCTTTACCGCTGGCCACCGCATGATTCGAGGGTTGATCACCGGCATCTTGCTGTTGCTGCTGAGCCTGCCTGCGCTGGCCCAGGCTCCTGTGAACAACCGGCACTGCAAGTGGCTATACCTCACCGACTATCCCCAACAACTCGATACACTGACGATCGATGTCAATACTATCACATTTGTAGGTCCCCGCAAAGACCAGTTCAAATTTGACTATAACTACTATACCCACGAGTTTAAACTGACCGAATTTCCGGCGCCTGCTTATCAGATCATGGATACGCTCGGAACGGTGGTGCCTATACCTGACTCGGTGCTGGTATGCTATAGAACCTTGCCACTGAGTCTAGCCAAGCCTGCTTATCGCCGCGACATCATGAAGCTGGACCGGAGTCCGTCGTCACAGGAATTCTACAAAGAGGACTTTGCCCAACGGGAAGAAATTTTTAAAACTCCTGGACTCAACAAAACAGGTAGCATATCACGCGGCATTTCCTTCGGTAACACGCAAAATGTATTTGTAAACTCGGCGCTGAACCTGCAGCTGGATGGTAAACTGACAGATGATATCAGTATTACAGCGGCCATCACCGATCAGAACATACCTTTTCAGCCTGAAGGGAATACGCAGCAGCTGAACGAGTTTGACCGGGTATACATTACACTCAAGCATAAGCAGTGGCAGCTGTCGGCAGGGGATGTGGTGCTCCGTAGTAAGCCATCTTACTTCATGCAGTTTTATAAAAACGTGCAGGGCGGCGCATTCGAGACTACTTTTGGCAAATCACCGGATAAACTGGGTACTACCACTGTAGCCGCCTCGGTGTCGAAAGGCAAGTTTGCCTCACAGGCTGTAGAGGCATTGGAAGGCGTGCAGGGGCCCTACAGGCTGCGCGGCCCCAATAACGAGCGATTCATCATTGTGCTGGCTAATTCGGAGCGCGTATTTCTGGACGGCCGCCTGCTGACCCGTGGCTTCGATTTTGACTATGTGATTGACTACAACCAGGCCGAGATCACCTTTACCACCCGCCACGTCATTACCAAAAACTCCCGTATTCGGATAGACTTTGAGTACTCCGACCTCAATTATAGCCGCAGCATCTACCACGCCAGCCACTACCAGCAACTTGGCAAAGTGCAGGTATACGCAAACTATTACAACGAATCCGATAACCCAAACAACCTGCTGCACCTCGACCTGCGTGATGACGAGAAACGCCTGCTCGCAGGTATAGGCGATAGCCTGAACATGGCCGTTACTTCAGGAGCGACGCAGGTGCCTTTTGATCCGGCACAGGTGCTCTACGCCCAGCGGGATACATTGGTAAACGGTATACCTGAGCAGGTATATGTGTTCTCCAGCAATCCGGATTCGGCAATATACAATGTGCGGTTTTCAGAAGTAGGGGCGAATCGGGGCAATTACGTGGCTGCTAGCAATGCAGTGAATGGCAGGGTATACCGATGGGTAGCACCGGTCAATGGCGTGCCGCAGGGCAACTATGCACCTGTGCGTATTCTGCCCACGCCTCGTAAGAAGCAGCTGATCACGCTGGGCGGTAACTATGAACTGGAGAAAGGGGTTAATTTCTTCCTGGAAGGCGCCGCTTCGCAAAATGATCTCAATCGCTTCTCCCGTCTCGATGCCATGGATGATAACGGGGCTGCCATGCGGGTAGGTTATGCGATACAGGATCGACAGCTTTCTTTCCTGGGCAAATACCGCCTCAACAGTACGCTCAACTATGAGTATACCGACGTGAACTTTGAACCCATCGACCGTTATCGTCCTATTGAATTCGATCGTGACTGGAGTCTTGACAATCCGAATCAGAAAGCCGAAGACCATATCTTTAACTTCTCAGTAGGAGCAGTGCAGGACCCGCAGAACCTAGTGAACTACCGCATCAGCCGTCGCTACCGTCACCAGCAGGTTGATGGTACGCAGCACCAACTGGACTTGAACCGTGAGTTTGGCAAGCTGGAACTGCGTAACAGTTTCTTCATGCTGCACAGCGACCAGTCCACCCGGGAATCAGAGTGGTATAGGGGTGACGTTGGGGCAAGGTATAGGCTGGGTAAAGTTGAGCCTGGCTATATGTACCGCTTCGATAAGAACAAACTTACCGCTATCGGCAGTGACTCTGTGACGGGTTCGGCTATGTACTTTGACGAGCATGTGCTTTTTGTGGAGAGTCCTGATACCGCCAAGACACGCTTTCGGGTGGACTACAGCTACCGCACCGACCTCCGCCCAACGGCAATAGGAGAGATGGGAGCGCCGGAAATAGGGCAGACCTACAATGCCATGCTCCAGCGCAGGTATGGCCGCGACAGCGACATCGCACTGCAGGCTACTTACAGAAATCTGAAGCTTGAACAGGGGCAGGATGAGGAAACTGTACAATCGCGCATAGACTGGAACACCTCTTTTCTGGACGGCAGCTTCCGCTCTGAGATGAGCTATTCAGTAGGTACAGGCCGTGAACTGAAGCGTATCTTCGTGTTTCGAGAAACCATGCCGGGTCAGGGCACGCACTATCTCCGGGAAGGCGGCAACCCCAATGACCTGAACGATTACCTGGAGGCACAGACAGTGGACCAGCGCCGTTTCATCAAAGTATTCCTGCCGACGGATGAGTATATAAACGCCTACACCAACCGCTTCACTTATCGTCTGAATAGCAACGTACCCCGCAGTTGGCGCAGTGCTGAAGGCTTCAAAGGCTTTATGGCCAAGTTTTCAGCCCTCAGCTTTGTGAGCATCGACAAGAAGACGACAGATGATGAGGTGATGAACCGTTTTAATCCGTTCAGCGAAGATTTTGAAGATGAGTTCCTGATCTCATTGGTGAAGTCGCTTCGCAATACGCTCTACTTTAATCGGAGCAATCCAAAGTATGGCTTGGAATACACGGTGCAGCAGAATCAGCAGAAATCGCTATTGGCAAACGGTACCGAAACCCGCAGTGTGGGTAATCACCAATTGATTGCCCGTCTGAACCTGAACGAAGTACTGAGCTCCAAGATCAGCCTGGCTCAGAACGTGCGTGACAACCGCTCTAACTTTCTGAACTCGAAAAACTTCAGTATCGTGTCACAGGAGCTTACGCCGGAGCTGGCTTACCAACCTAACGCGAAACTGCGTTTTACAGGCACCTATCAACTGGCCTTGCGCGAAGACAAACTTTCACCAGCCGATGCAGAGCAGCAGGCCACTTTTCATGAACTGGGCCTGGAAACAAAGTTGAGTCAGGTCAGCAAGCGTACCGTTTCAGGACTTGTTCGTTGGGTGAATATTGAGTTTGATGGCGATATGAACTCCTATGTCGGATACGAAATACTCAACGCACTGCGTCCCGGCAATAACCTGACCTGGTCTTTCAATGTGCAGCAGCGTCTGAGCAACGGGCTCAACATCTCACTCAACTATGACGGCCGCAAAGCCAATAGTGTGGGTGCAGTGCATACGGGCCGTACACAGGTATCGGTACTATTTTAATTCACGCGCTTGCTTTTCAGCAGTTTTGCATTGATTATATCCAGCAAAGCAGTTCGGTAGCTCGATCCCATCGGCACCACATCGCCAGTATTCAGCACGATCTGGTTGCCTTCTACGGTTTTGACTTTGGGCAGATGCACGATGAAGGATTTGTGTACCCGGGCAAAATCGGTAGTGGGCAGGTGCTCTTCAACTTCTTTCATGCTCAGGTAGGTAGTCAGCTTTTCGTTAGCAGTCTGGATACGCACGTAGTTTTGCATCGCTTCTACATAGCTTATCTCCTCGAAGTTCACCCGCACAAACTTGCCTTTCACATCCGTTTTGATGAAAAAGTAGCTGTCACTCTGCTCTGCAGCAGGTATAGCTGGTTTTGGCTGCAGACTCTCCTTTACTTTGGTTACACCCTTCAGAAAGCGCTCGTAGGAGATGGGCTTGAGTAGAAAATCAACAGCATTCTTCTCGAAAGCCTGGTAGGCATAGTCCGGGTATGCAGTTGTGAAGACCACGGTAGTGCGGCTGTTGATGAGCCCGGCCAGGTCAACGCCCGAAAGCTGTGGCATGTCAACGTCCAGAAATGTGATATCCGCTGTTAGCTGCCCTGAAGCAATTGCATCGAGGGCTTGCAGTGGGTTTTCCTCTGCCCCGATCAGTTGCAGGCCAGGTGTGTTTTGTATATACCTGGACAGTACCTCGAGCGCATGGCGCTCATCATCTACTACATAGCATGTGATCATGTCAGCTTTATTTTAAGGTGCACGGCGTGTCGTTGTTCGTCCTCGTCTATTGTCAGGGTATAGTCCTGTTCATCATAAAACTCACGCAGGCGGGTTTTGGCATTTTGTATCCCAATGCCATACCCGCGACCACCATGGTGCTTGCGCTTTTTGTTGGAGGTACTGAAGTGAAGCGTATCCTGTTGATTCGCGACTGAAATACAGGCAGTTTGTGTCGGGTCGGTAAGGTCACCATGCTTGAAGGTGTTCTCCACAAAAGTGAGTAGGAGCAGCGGCGGAATTTTGCCCTGTAGCCTGCCGCTGCACTTCATTTGTAAATGGAGTGGATAGCTAAAGCGAAGCTGGTTGAGGGCAATGTACTTTTCGATGTGCTCCACTTCATGCTGCAGGTCCGTTTTTCCGTCATCGTGTACCCGCTGCAAGGCATAGTGCATTACCTCTGAGAGTAACAACACACCTTCTGAAGCTTTTGGCGATACATCCTGCACCGAGTTGTAAATGAAGTTAAGCGTATTGAAGAGCAGGTGCGGACTAATCTGGGCTTGTAGCAAAGCGTTCTGAGAGCGTACCAATCCTTTTTCAAGTTCAGCTTTTTCACGCTCAGCCTGTAGCCCTTCCAACTCCATCTGATTGATGCGCTTTTGGTTCTTGATGGTCTGACGTAAAAACCAGTAAGCCGTGCTGAAACTCAGGAAATAAAAGCAACGCCACGTAGCCCGAAGATACCATATTTTGTCAGGATTAAATTCCCGGGGAACATCACGGAATGGATTGACCAGCTTTTCTATGCCAAACTGCATAAGGAGGTAGGCACCTATAATGGCAGGGACTAAAGCCAATAATAGCAGTAGTTTATTATACCGAAGTGTATTGTGTAGTACAACATGTGCGAAGAAATAAAAAAGGCTAATATTTAAGGTATACCAAATCATCCACTCCCATAGGGCGGTAATGTTAGGATTGATGAGTGTGACAAGCGATACTTCATAAAAGATGAAGACAGCCCAGCCCAGAACATGGTATAAAAAGTGACGGTATTTTACGCTTTTAAGCATCCCTAAAACAACGCATTACTTTGCTAACACGCAACACCATTCATCTACAGCAAAAGACTGTTTGTGTAATATTCTTTCCTCTTTATATAGTTATTTCTATCTTTAGTATAGGTTGGTTGAAAAAGAATAGTGTAGGCTTATGAGGTATAACCGGTGAGCCTACCTATACTTCCTCTGATCTTCAGCAATTACTGTTATCAAGCATACCTTCTACTGCCAATGAAACAGCTTATCCCGAAGAAGTACCTCCTGCCTTTACTCTGCTTATCTTTTCTGTTTTCTTCCTGTAAAAAAGAGCTTGAAGAAGTTGAGGTGGATCCCGTTGTTGCTTGGGAAGCGCATCAAAAGTTCTTGTATAACCAGCGGTTTATTGCCAATCTGCATGCTGCTGAGGCTGAAGACAGGTTGCAGGTTTTAGGCATGTACATATTCTCTAGAATATCCCATGCAAGGAAGGGGGCTCAGGTGAGTAATTATGTGCACCCTTTCAGAGACCTGTCACACTACAAGTATCCTATGAACTCCAATATATTCACAGGAGCAGAAGATGGCATTTTATATTTCAGATCAGTGAGCGATCCGGTGACTAGTGGAGCAAACCTCAGAATGTATGCTAAGGAAATTGATCCTGATTTTCTTGAGTTTGAACTGGTAATGTCTAACGCGCTGGAAAGCATGGCTATCTCAGAGAACAATGTTGCTCTAGTGCCATACAGGTATGCGAATGAGAAAACCGGAAGATCTAGTCTGCGGTATTTTCTGGTGAAGCTAGGGGTTGACAAATCCAATCAGAGTTTTAGTAAGATAGTGTTGGAGGAGATTAAGATACTTACACCTGCTCAAGAAGGTGGCTTTGTCCGGTATATGCGTTCACACCAGAATAACTTTTATGTTGCCACCGACTGGGGATTCTATAAGATAACGGAAGAAGGTGAAATTGATTTTCAGATGCCGGATCAGGTAGCTTATGCAACTTTTGAGCATAAAGGCGACCTCTATGCCATTGCCAGACATGGAAGACAACAAACACATGCTTTGTTCCGATCTGTATCCGGACAATCCTGGTCTTTGGACGCGCATACCGGGAATGCAGCGGAGTGGTTCAACTATATTGCCATCAGCGACGACGTAATACTGGCCTTTCGTAATAGCCAGATATTTGAGGTGGAAGTAGGTATAGATAAGCTGCAGTTAAGAGAACTTGCCAATACCGGCCTGGTAGGCCACATGATTACTGCTATAGCTAAAGTGAAGAACAAAATATACATTGGCACCCAGTCTGGTTTGTTCAGCAAAGCAGCAGAACATTTGCTGACTTATAAAGAAGAAGAGAAGAAATAGCGACTGGAGTAAGGCTAAAAACAAGGCCCCGCCTATGAAACCATAAACGGGGCCTTGCTATACCTACCGAACCTTAAATCATTCAGCACGCATCACTAATAATACTTTCCCTCCATTAGGTAATTCTGCACATAATCCTTCACACCATCTTCTAAGGTATAGAATTCCCGGTTGTAACCGATAGAGCGGAGTTTACTCATGTTCGCTTCTGTGAAATACTGGTAGTTGTCGCGCAAGTTCTCCGGCGTATCCATAAAGTCGATATTAGGCTCTATGCCCATGGCATCGAATGTGTTGAGGGCCAAGGCCATGAAAGTACGGGCCTTGCCAGACCCCAGGTTGTAAATACCGGAATTTTTGCGGTGTTGCATCAGGAACATGCATACCTCTACCACATCCTTCACATACACAAAGTCACGCATCTGCTCACCGTCGGCAAAGTCGGGGTGGTGTGAGCGGAAAAGCTTCATGCTGCCTTTTTCCTTGATCTGGTTGTAGGCATGGAAAATAACGGAAGCCATTTTGCCTTTGTGGTACTCGTTAGGGCCATATACGTTGAAGAACTTCAGACCTGCCCAGAAGAAAGGCTTCGCGGTTTGCTCCAGTGCCCATATATCGAAATCGTTCTTAGAATCACCGTATGGATTAAGCGGCTTCAGCAAAGGGATAGTAGCTTCTTCATCGTCGTAGCCGAGGGTGCCAGAGCCATAGGTAGCCGCTGACGAAGCGTATACCAGCGGGATCTGGTATTCGCAGCAGGCGTTCCATACCTGTTTGGAGTAATTGAGGTTGAGGAGGTCAAACACATCTTTGTTAAACTCCGTGGTATCGGTGCGTGCTCCCAGGTGGAAAATAAACTCTACCTCTTCGTAGTTTTCGTCCAGCCACTCAAAGAAACCGTCACGGTCTACATACTCTTTTATCCTTTTACCCTTCAGGTTTCCTTCTTTTTTGGCGACAGAGAAATTGTCCACCACCACGATATCATTAAAATTAGCTGCGTTGAGCCTGCTCACAAGGCAACTTGCAATAAAGCCGGCAGCACCAGTTACAACGATCATAATTCAGTTTTATAGGCTGTAAAGTAATATTGCGTTAAATTTACGAAAATAAACGGAGCCGAGGCGTACACCACCTGCTGCTCATTCAATCAGAAACCGATCTATACCTTGTATCCATACCTGAACAAGTTTTTGGCAGTATGCCTGCTGCTCTTTTGCTGCGCTTGCAACCCCGAAAAAAAAGAACAGGCAGGGGAGGAACTGGTACTGCAGGACGACCTGGGACGTGATATTAAATTAAAGAGACAGCCAGAACGCGTGATGGCTTTTGCTTCCTCCATGACCGAGATGCTCTTTGCTATTTGCGATACGGCCTCTATTGTCGGAAGAACTCCCCAGTGCGACTACCCGGCGGAGGTATACAGCAAGCCTGTCGTAAACAATTATCCGGTCGACTTAGAACAGGTGCTGGCTCTGAAGCCTGACCTGATCTTTACAGTGGAAGGTATAACCCCGCTGGATATGGCAGCCCGATTGGAAGAACTAGGTATACCGGTGTACTATCAGAAATACCGCAGCGTGGAGGACATTCTGAAAGGTATAGAGGATATCGGTCGCATCATGGACCGTGAGCAACAGGCAAACCACCTGGCCGACTCATTGCGCCAGCAAGTGCAGGAGATAGAGCGCAGGTATAGCGGACAGCCACAACAGCAGCGGGTGCTGACCATTACCTGGAGTGACCCGATCTATGTATACGGCCAGAACACGATCCTGACAGACCAGTTGCGCATACTCGGCGCCCAGAATGCCGTAAAGCAGGTATTTGATCAGCCTTATCCGGCCCTGACCCGGGAGTACATTCTCAAACTAAACCCTGATGTTTTATTGGGAGGGAGTATCGAGCGGCTAGAGCGAGAGTTTTTCAGCCTGTACCCGGAGCTGCGCAAAATTGCCGCTTACCAAAACAAGCGTATCTATGCGCCTACCGGCAACCTGATCGAGCGGCCGAGCCCACGGGTAGTCGAGTCGATCCGTGAACTTGAAAGCTTCCTGTACCCATGAGCAATTCCTTATACTTTGTAGGGGCAATTCTGCTGATCCTGGTAACACTGGTGTTTGGGCTTCAGGTGGGTACCTTCGAGGTGGACTTGGCTACTGTTTGGCAGGCCGTTTTCCACTACGATCCCGATAATACGACCCATTTCGCTATTACGCATCTTCGGCTGCCCAGGCTCTTGCTGGCACTGGTGGTAGGGGCTTCGCTGGCTTTTTGCGGTTACCTCATGCAAGCCATGGTGAACAATGGGCTGGCCGACCCATACCTGCTGGGTACTGCTTCAGGGGCCTCTTTGGGAGCTGTCATCGTGTTCTTCGGCTTTGTCGAAGTGTCGATCGGAGGTTTTTACATGCCGCCGGTGTTCGCACTAATAGGCGCATTTGTGGTGACGCTGGTAGTAGTGGTGCTCGGTTACCGAAAGCGCCAGCTTATACCTGCGCAACTGCTATTGGCAGGTATAGCCATTAGTTCGCTGGTAACGGCTATGGTGGGGCTGCTCACTTTTCTGTCTGATTCAGAAGGAAAGCTCAAGTCTGTTATATTCTGGTCAATGGGTAGTTTTGAAAGAGCCAGCTGGACGCTGCTGCCATACCCAGCTACGGCACTGCTAGTGGCACTTTTGCTCTTTGCTTTCCTACAGAAGCAGCTTAACATTTTATTGCTCGGAGCCGACCGGGCACAGGCTCTGGGAGTGAACGTGGCGCAAACCCGTTGGGCCATTTTGGGTACTGTTTCTATCGTAACAGGCTTTGCAGTGGCTACCTCCGGACCTATTGGTTTCGTGGGCCTCATCATTCCGCACGTTACCCGGGGGCTTATGGGAGCGACTGGTAGAAGCAACCTGCTTTTCTGTGCTTTTGTGGGTGGTTTGTTCATGCTGCTCTGCGATCTTCTGTCCCGTATTTTATATCCGCCGGCCGGCCTGCCAATTGGAATCATTACATCGTTCTTTGGTGTTCCTTTCTTCGTATATTTGCTGTCCCAAAAGAATTATAAGTTTAGCAGTTAAATGATTTACGTAAGCAGATTAGAGCATTTCAATGCAGCCCACAAGCTGCACAACCCGAACTGGTCGTTGGCAAAGAATAAGGAGGTTTTCGGGCCATGTGCGAATACCAACTGGCATGGGCACAATTATGAGCTGATCGTGACCGTAAAAGGAAAGCCGGATCCTGACACCGGCTTTGTGATTGACCTCAAAAAGCTGAGCACGCTCATCCGTAAGCACATCATCGAGAAGGTAGACCATAAAAACCTCAACCTTGATGTGGCTTTCATGGAAGACAAGCTGGCCAGCACAGAGAACCTGGTGGTAGAGTTCTGGAAGATTCTGGAGCCCAAAATCGCCGAAATTTCCCAAGCCAAGTTACATAGCCTCAAATTATATGAAACCCCGCGTAACTACGTGGAGTATTTTGGCGAATAAGCAATCATAGCCTTTTGGCTATACCTGTTCCGTTGCTTTCTTCGTTTCTGCTCTATCAGGCAGGCCCAAACGCATACACATTAGATGAAATATTACATTATAGCCGGCGAACGCTCAGGCGATCTGCATGCTTCTAACCTTATTAAGCAGCTACGGATGCAAGACCCGGAGGCTGACATAAGAGGGTGGGGAGGCGATATGATGCAGGAAGCTGGCATGCACCTGGTGAAGCATTACCAGGAAATGGCCTTTATGGGCTTTGCGGAGGCTGCCGCCAATTTTTTTAAAATACTGGGCTTCCTGCGCGAGTGCAAAGAGGATATCACAGCCTTCAAACCAGATGTGATCATCCTCGTTGATTATGCCGGCTTCAACATGCGCATTGCTAAGTTCGCGAAAGAGCACGGCCTCAAAGTTTTCTATTACATCTCTCCCAAAATCTGGGCCTGGAACCAGGGCCGGGTGCACAAGATCAAGCGCCTCGTAGACCGTATGTTCGTGATCATGCCCTTTGAGGAGGAATTCTACGGTCGCTTTGACTACAAAGTAGACTACATTGGCAATCCGGTGGCAGACTCAGTGAACGATCACGTAGTGGCGCCTGATTTCAGAGTGCGAAACCACATCCAGAACAACAAGCCTATCATTGCTTTGCTGCCAGGCTCTCGTAAGCAGGAGATTGAAAATATGCTGGATGTTATGTTGAGTGTACTGCCTTCGTTCCGCGATTATCAGTTTATCGTGGCTGGTGTATCGAACTTCTCGAAAGAGTATTACGAGCAGTACAACAAAGACCCGAATATCAAGATCGTATACGACCAGACCTATGACCTGCTAGCGCATGCAAAGGCTGCCCTGGTAACCTCAGGTACAGCTACGCTCGAAACGGCTTTGTTTGACGTACCGCAGGTCGTGTGCTACAAAACCAGCGCCATCTCTTATGCCATTGGCAAACGTGTAATCAAGGTTCCTTACATTTCGCTTGTTAACCTGATTGCCGATAAGCCAATTGTAACGGAGCTGATTCAGGAAGACTTTACGGCCAAGAAGATCGTGGCCGAGCTCAAGAGTATACTGTTTGATAAGTATGCCATGCAGAAACAGAAAGACGGGTACGCGCTTGTAAAGCAGAAGATAGGGGAGTACCGTACAGCTGAGCGTGCCGCAGAGCTGATGGTGGGATACCTGAAGGAGAAAGTATAAACTGCAATTGCACACAGAGTTGTGCTATACCTAAAAAGAGAAGGCCTCAGCTGGATACAGCTGAGGCCTTCTCTTTTATCTTGCTATGCCTTAGGCAACACGTAGCTGCTTCAGGGGTGATTTATCAAACTTGTCGCGGGCATATTCGCCGGTGATCACCAGTTCTTTGGCACCTTCTTCAGACGGCAGCTCAAACATGGCGTCTGTCATAATACCTTCGCAAATAGAACGCAAGCCTCGGGCACCAAGCTTATACTCGGCAGCTTTCTCTACAATGTAATCCAATGCATCGTCATCAAAGCTGAGGCTAATGTTTTCCATCTCGAACAGACGCTTGTACTGCTTCACGATAGAGTTCTTTGGCTCTAGCAAGATCAGGCGAAGCGTATCCTTATCAAGTGGGTTCAAATGGGTCAATACTGGGAGACGACCGATCAGCTCAGGTATAAGTCCGAAGTTTTTCAGGTCTTGGGCAGTCAGGTAACGCAGGAAGTTCTCTTTCTCTTCTGATTCATCCTGCTTCGACTTAGAGAAGCCAATCGGACGGGTGTTCAGACGGTTCTTGATCAGGCGGTCTATACCTACAAAAGCACCACCGCAAATGAACAGAATGTTTTCTGTGTTTACGGTGATCATTTTCTGCTCAGGGTGCTTACGACCTCCTTGCGGCGGTACGTTTACTACAGTACCCTCGAGCAGTTTCAGCAATGCCTGCTGCACGCCCTCGCCACTCACATCGCGGGTAATGGATGGGTTATCGCTCTTACGAGCAATCTTGTCGATCTCGTCAATGTATACAATACCACGTTCAGCTGCTTCTACATTATAGTCGGCAGCCTGCAGCAGGCGCGTCAGGATACTCTCTACGTCTTCGCCTACATAGCCAGCTTCTGTTAGTACAGTGGCATCCGCAATACAGAATGGCACCTGCAGAATACCAGCCATCATGCGGGCCAGGTATGTTTTGCCTGTACCGGTTTCACCTACCATGATGATGTTTGATTTCTCGATCACGACATCATCGTCGTTGGTGCGCTGCATCAAACGCTTATAATGGTTGTATACTGCTACTGACATTACCTTCTTTGCCTCATCCTGGCCAACTACAAACTGATCAAGGTACTCCTTCATCTGTTTCGGCTTCATCAGGTTGAACTTCGGCGTGCGGCTGTTGGCGCGTATCTTATTCTCCTCGTTCAGGATTTGCTGTGCCTGCCCGATACAACGGTCGCAAATGTGCGCGTTGATACCGGATATCATCACAGATACGTCTTTTTTGTTCTTGCCACAAAATGAGCAGGTAATTTCAGCCATAAAAAAGTTTGTTCAGAAGATTTTTTGGCCCTCGCGGGTGTAATACAAAAGCAAAGGTACAAAATTGAAACCTTATTCAGGTAGTATATTAATCGGGAAAATGTTGATATGGTTATAAAAAGTAACCATAAATTAAAAAATTGCTATTACTGTATCTTGGTGTAAAGTGTTGTTGTACAGGGTTTTAAGGGCTTAAGCTGTCCACATAGCTCTGTTGATAAATTTTTGAGCAGAGCTTAACCTGCAGGAACATGTATAATTACGGTACAATTCTTTCTTGCTAAATAAAACAGCAAAGCCCATGCCTGAGTACAGGATGGGCTTTGCTGTCAAATGTTGTTCTGAGGATACTTACTCTTTCTTACGGTGCAATACCTCGTCAATCAGACCGTATTCTTTCGCTTCCTCTGCTTTCATCCAGTAATCACGATCAGAGTTGTCGTATACCTCCTGGTATGACTTGCCGGAGTGCTCGGCCAGAATTTCGTACAGCTCCTTTTTCAGCTTCAGGATTTCACGCGCTGTGATCTCGATATCTGAAGCCTGACCCTGCGCACCACCCATTGGTTGGTGAATCATAATGCGGGAGTGTGGTAGGGCAGAGCGCTTGTTCTTGGCTCCACCAGCCAGCAATACAGCACCCATCGAGGCAGCTAGACCTGTACAGATCGTCGCCACGTCAGGGTTTACATACTGCATGGTGTCATAGATGCCAAGGCCGGCATATACCGAGCCACCCGGGCTGTTGATATAAAGCAGGATATCCTTCTTCGCATCAGCCGACTCGAGGAACAGCAACTGGGCTGTAATGATGTTGGCAATGAAGTCATCCACCTGTGTACCCAGGAAAATGATACGGTCCATGATCAGGCGTGAGAATACGTCGATCTCACGGAAGTTCGTGGGACGTTCCTCAATTACAGAACGGGTCATGCTTTCGATGGTATGCATGGCTCTGCCTTCTACATGGCTAATATATTGATCTACGCCCAGGCCACTCATGCCCTGGCCCTTTACGGCAAATTTCCGGAACTCGTCTTTGTTAAACATCATCTTGTTTAGATTTACGGTTTGGTCAAAAATAAAAAAGTCCTTTAAATAATAAAGGACTTTTTAGGTTAAATATTATAAATCGTTCTTATTACGACAGGTTCTTGAAGTCCTCTGTAGAGATTGTCTTCTCTACAACAGTCATCGTCTCTTTTAGTTTAGCGAGCACCTTCTCGGCCAGCAGTTGCTCGTACTCATTAATGTAGTTACGGCCATTGTCCTGCTGCAGATACTGGTTAGCATAGTTATTCATGCTCTCTACCAGTTCCTCTGGAACTTCTGGCATATTGAACTGGGCCAACATCTTCTCTTTCGTGCTGCTTACCACCTCTTCGTTGGTAACTTTCAGCTCGTTCTCCTCTACTACCTTGTTCTTGATCATGGACCACTTCAGCTCCTTCAGGTACTTATCGAAGTTCTCCTCGATCTGCTCTGTAGTCAGACGACCTTCATTAGTCACTTGTAGCCAACGCTTGAAGAACTCATTTGGAAGTTCTACCTCTACGTTGTCAACCAAAGTATCAATAATATTGCGGTACAGCAGGTTGTCAGCTTCACGGTCGTAGTTCTCCTTGATCGTTTCACGGATCTTAGCGTCGAACTCCTCTTCCGTCTTCACTTCGTCCTTACCGAACAGTTTGTCAAACAGCTCCTGGTTTAATTCAGCAGCCTCTGTGCGGTTGATTTTCTCTACTGTGAATTCGAACTCACCGTTCAGGTCAGCTACTACATCTTTGCTCATGCCAGTTACATGGGCCAGTGCGCTATTGTCGTCACCAAATGCCTTGCGGATATCGAAGCGGATCACGTCACCGGCTTTAACACCCATGAACTGATCTTTGCCTTCTACTACACGGTTTGTAGGGATAAGCGTCTTAGACTCAAATTCGCCTTCTACTTGCTTCAGGTCACCGTAGATAAAGTCACCCTCTTCAGAAATTTCCGGGTTGGTGGTCTTGCCGAACTGGCGCTTTAAGTTTTCGTAAGCCTCGTCTACCGTTGTCTGGTCCAGCTCTACAGTGTAACCCTCTACGCTTTTATCAAGCGGAAGGTTGAAGTCTGGCAGCAGACCAACAGCGTACGTGAATTCGAACTCTTTCTGGTTATCCCAGTCAATGTTTTCCTGGCTTGGCTCCGGAAGTGGCTCGCCCAGCAGTTTCACATCATTATCCTTGATATACTTAGAGATCTCCTCCTGAAGAAGTTTGTTGATAGACTCAACCAGTATGCTCTTGCCATACATCTTCTTGATAAGGCCGGCAGGCACTTTACCAGGTCTGAAGCCTTTGATCTGGGCTTTCTTGCTGAATTCTTTTACTTGCTGCTCAACCTGTGGAGCATAGTCTGCCTCTTCCAGGACTACCTTCAGTTGCGCGTTAGTGCCGTCGGTTTGATTTAATGTAATATTCAAGGCTTACAAAAATTTATTGATGATACATCTAGTAAAAACAAACCCCCAACATGGGCTGTTGAGGGTTTCGTTTGTGTGCGGATGGAGGGACTCGAACCCCCATGCCTCGCAGCGCTAGATCCTAAGTCTAGTGCGTCTACCAATTTCGCCACATCCGCATGTGTGCTTGTTTGTAATGATGGTGCAAATTTACGAACGCTAATTTTAAATGCAAGAGGCCGGCTTAAAAAAAGCGAATATTTTTTCTTCTTTTTCTCAGTCAGCACAGCGTGTAAGCGCTTAGTGGTTCAGCATCAGTAAATTGCACGATTCACTGGGCGCAGTGTGTATGAAAGCGGATATTCATGTATATTTGAAACTTAAAACGCCACTGCCTCACTTATACTTATAAACAGTAGCATAAGTATGGCGGCAAGCCCAACTGGCTTGCATACCCATTACTTTCTAGCTTTAGCATGAACATGATCGATCCAGAAGCAGAACGCAAAGAGATCCTTAGACACTACCGCAGATTACTTCGGCACGCCAAGCCTTTCCTGAAGGACAATGATGCCAAGATCATCAAGAAGGCATTCAATACCTCTGTTGAGGCGCACAAAGATATGCGCCGTAAATCCGGTGAACCTTACATTCTGCATCCGTTGGCTGTGGCACAGATTGCTGTCGAGGAGATCGGACTTGGCACTACTTCTATTGTGGCGGCTCTGCTGCACGATGTAGTAGAGGATACCGATATGGAGGTAGAGGAAGTTGAGCGTGAGTTTGGGACCAGCGTGGCTCGGATCATCGAAGGTCTGACCAAAATATCCGGTGTATTCGACTATGGCACCTCGCAGCAAGCCGAGAACTTCCGGAAGATGCTGCTTACATTGTCGGATGACGTTCGGGTGATCCTGATCAAGCTGGCCGACCGTTTGCACAACATGCGCACGCTCGACAGCATGCCGCGTCATAAGCAGCTCAAGATCGCTTCTGAAACGATGTACTTGTATGCGCCCCTCGCGCACCGCCTGGGACTTTATGCCATCAAGTCTGAACTGGAAGACCTATACCTGAAGTATACCGATACCGAAACCTACAAGGACATTTCAACCAAGATACGACAGACCCGCAGTGCCCGGGGTAAGTTTATCAAGGATTTCATTGCGCCTATAGAAGAAGAGCTGCGCCGCCATGGGTTTAAATTTAATATCAAAGGCAGGCCGAAGTCGATCTACTCTATATTAAAGAAGATCAAAAAGCAGAACATCACCTTTGAGGAGATTTACGACCTGTTTGCCATCCGCATCACGTTGGATGTACCGTTGGAACATGAGAAGGCAGCCTGTTGGCAGGTATACTCTATTATAACGGACTTCTATCAGCCTAACCCCGATCGCCTGCGTGACTGGGTGAACACCCCAAAGGCCAATGGCTACGAGTCACTGCACACTACAGTCATGAGTAAGTCCGGGCAGTGGGTGGAGGTACAGATACGTACTAAGCGTATGGACGAGATTGCCGAGCGTGGTTATGCAGCCCATTGGAAATATAAGAGCGATGGAAGTGGTGGCGAATCAGGCCTGGAACTGTGGATAAACAAAGTGCGGGACATGCTGGAGAACAATACGGCCAACGCACTGGAGTTTATGGACGAGTTCCGCAAAAACCTTTTCGTGGAAGAGGTGTTTGTCTTTACGCCCAAAGGGGAGCTGCTTATACTGCCAGACCGGGCTACCGCGCTCGACTTCGCATTTGAAATACATTCCCAGATCGGATTGCACTGCCTTGGTGCGAAAGTAAACCAGAAACTGGTGCCGCTCAGCTTTAGGCTGCGCAACGGTGACCAGGTAGAAATCCTGACCTCACAGAAGCAAAAGCCGAATGAAGAGTGGCTGGACTATGTGGTAACGTCCAAAGCCCGATCGCGCATCAAGGAATACCTGCGTGAAGAGCGTAAAAACAAGTCAGAGCAGGGTAAGATGATGCTGGAGCGTCGTCTGGCCTACCTGAAGGTGCCCGAAACACAAGGCAATCTGAACAAGTTGCTGGCTTTCTTCAATATACCATCTGTACAGGATCTGCATTACCGCATTGCAACAGGGCATATAGATATCAAGAATATCAAAGAGGTTATCTTTTCAGCACAGGCAGAACGGGGCGCCTCCATGCTCGAACCCAAGTCTTTTGACCGGGAAGTGCAGAAGATACGCGGCGTTACATCCGATATGCTTGTGATAGGGGAGAACACCTCGAACATGAATTATAAGGTGGCAGCTTGCTGCAACCCGATACCTGGAGACGAAGTTTTTGGCTTTGAGTCAGAAGAAGACGGCATTGAAATCCACCGCACTAACTGCAAGAAAGGCATCGAACTGATGTCCAACTATGGCAATCGTATTATTAAAGCCAAATGGACCGATCAGAAAGAACTGGCTTTCCTGGCAGGTATACGAATCAAGGGTACAGACCGTGTAGGCTTGGTCAATGACCTGACCCGTATTATCTCAAACAGCCTTCGGGTAAACATGCGCTCGATCACAATCGATTCGCATGATGGAATCTTTGAGGGGAATATTATGGTTTTTGTAAATGACACCGGCCACCTGGACAAACTGATTCAGCGCATGGGTAAGGTAACAGGCGTGCTAACGGTCGAGCGATTCGACTAAGCCACTACACCTATTATATATAAGAGAGAAAATCATGGCAGTAGACCAGCAGAATAGAATAGAAGAAGTAAAGAAAATTTTTACGGCATACCTGGAGAGCAAGGGGCTTCGCAAAACACCGGAGCGCTACGCCATCCTGGAAGAGATTTACTCACGTTCAGGGCACTTTGATGTGGAGTCTCTCTACATCAGCATGAAAAATAAGAACTACCGCGTAAGCCGGGCCACCGTGTATAACACCCTCGACTTATTAGTAGAGAATGACCTGGTAAGCAAGCACCAGTTTGGTCGCAACCTGGCGCAGTACGAAAAATCGTACGGCTACCGACAGCACGACCACGTGATATGCACCGAGTGTCATAAAGTGGTGGAGTTTTGCGATCCTCGTATCCATAATATACAGACCATGGTGGGGGACCTTCTAAATTTTCATATCTTGCACCATTCCCTTAATCTTTATGGGGTATGCGGCGATTGCCGCGCCAAAAAAGCAACCGAACAACAGCATGAAGTATCAGACAGAACTAAAGGATGATGTCCTGTTCATCAGACTGGAAGGCGACCTCGTGGCAGGGCCTGACACCCAGAGACTGATGGCCGTTGCTGAGGAGCAAGTGGAAAATAAAGTATTGTTGTGCGCTGTAGACCTCTCCAATGTTCGTTTCATGGACAGTAGCGGGATGGGGGTGCTGGTTTCACTTCTTACAAAGTTTCGCAACAGAGGGGGAGAGCTTGTTTTGATCAAGCCGTCTGACCACATTCGCAAACTTTTGATCGTTACGAAGCTCAATGCCATTTTTACCATCGCAGAAAATGATAACTTCGCAGCGCAATTCTTAAAGGAATCAATTTACTAACTCATAAATGGCAGTTGACATACTTATAGGTCTGCAGTGGGGCGACGAAGGCAAAGGCAAAATCGTCGACGTACTGGCTCCTACCTATGACATTGTGGCCCGTTTCCAGGGAGGCCCTAATGCTGGACACACACTCGAATTCGAAGGCACTAAGCACGTGCTTCACCAGATACCTTCTGGAATTTTCCACTCACATATTCAGAATATCATTGGCAATGGTGTTGTGCTCGATCCGATCGTATTTCGCACAGAGATGCAGAAATTGCAGGATAGAGGCGTAGATGCAAGCCAGAATCTATTCATTTCAAAAAAAGCCTCGCTCATTCTGCCATCACATAAAGTGCTTGACAGAGTTTCGGAAGAAGCACTTGGTTCAGGTAAGATCGGTTCTACACTAAAAGGTATAGGACCTACTTACCAGGATAAGATTGGCAGAGTAGGTTTACGCATAGGCGATATACTGGCTGAGGATTTTCAGGATCGCTATAACAAGCTGGTGGAACGTCACCGTAAGACAGTTGAGTTCTATGGACAGACCTTAGAACTTGGAGAGCAGGAGCAGGCATTCTTTGATGCAGTTGACTATCTCCGTACACTTAAGCTGGTTGATAGTGAGTACATGATCAACGATGCTTTGAAAAACGGCAAGCGTGTACTGGCAGAAGGAGCTCAGGGTTCATTGCTGGATGTTGACTTTGGCACATATCCATTTGTTACATCATCTACTACCTTGGTGGCTGGTGCCTGTACAGGGCTGGGTGTAGCCCCACGATATATAGGAGAGGTATACGGCATCTTTAAAGCATACTGCACCCGGGTAGGCAGCGGGCCTTTCCCTACAGAGTTGCTGGATGAGGTGGGTGATCAAATCAGAAAAGCAGGGAATGAATTTGGTTCTACAACCGGACGTCCGCGTCGCTGCGGTTGGGTAGATCTGCCAAGTTTGAAATATTCAATCATGTTGAATGGGGTTACTCAACTGAACATGATGAAAGCTGATGTGCTGACAGAGTTCGATACCATAAAAGTGTGTACGCATTATAAATTGGCATCGGGAGAAATAACCGACCAATTACCACACTCTCTGGATACCGAGAGTATCGAACCGATCTATGAAGAACTACCAGGCTGGAAAGTAGACCTGAATCAAATTGATACAGTGGAAGCACTTCCAGAAGCATTTAACAATTATATGACTTTCCTGGAGCAGCATTTGGAAGTACCTATTACAATCGCATCAGTGGGGCCAGATAGAAAGAGCACTCTGAGAAGAGAAAAGACCAGCGTATAATATAGCAGGCAACTATAAATAAGAAGGCTTCATTCTACTTTGAATGAAGCCTTCTTTCGTTTTATGGAAATAGATAAACTTAGAGCTACAAGAAGCTGCCAATGTATAAAACCAAAATAACTGTTAAAGAAAGCCGCAAAAGACAGATTAATAAAAAATGAGTAGCCAAGGAACTTCAGGAACCTTAAAAGATGTTAATCGAAAGCCGCTGGTTGAAAAGCCAGGAAAAAGTGGGGGATACCAAGGGCAAATGCACATGCAGCCCCTTGACTTGATAGGTACAAAAGAGCATTCACGAGTTGAGTGCAAAAACCCGGAAGAAAGTTTGAAACTATTCTCTGTGCGGATCAGGCACTTAAGGGGAACCGCCCGGGGAGAGGGGGCAAAGACGGGGGCGGGCCCTTGCGGAGAAGAAAACTTTTGCGACCTTTGCACTCCCAACACGGTCAGACGGGTCGGGAAAAAGGGACTCCGGCAGGGAGCCCACCGGTGCTGGAATCGATAGAAGAACAGCCGGAAAAGAAACTGAAAAAAACTTTGGCCCGGGGCTTGCGGAATTGAAAACTCTGCTTACCTTTGCAGCCCGCTTCAGCTGGAAGCTTTTCGAAAGGATCCTGGTAACACAGGCCGGCGAGAAAAAGGAAAAAAAGTTTTGCAGAGTGCTTGGAGATTCAAAAACTCTTCTTACCTTTGCAACCCGCTCCGGAACGCAGGTCTTGAAAGCGGAAACGAAAGTGCCTCTCGGCCGAACGGGCTGAGAAAAAAGAGAAAAAAAAGATTGAAATTTTGCTTGCGGATTCAGAAAAGTTTCCGACCTTTGCACACCGAACACGACGAACGGTCGCTTCGGAAAACAAGTAAAACACACGCCTTATTATAGAGGCGGCTAGCGGAAGAAAAAGTCTTCCGGAAAGTTCTTTGAGAGATTGTTGAGACAGAAAAAGAAAAAATAAGATAGGTACATCCGCGCGGGTGTGGCGAGAGTCACCCACCGCGTCAATTCAAGAGAATTAAAAGGAAAGGGCCGCGGGTCGAACGGACACATTGCCTCTTCGGAGGCTGAAAAGTAAACACTAC
>NZ_JADPMP010000020.1 GCF_015686655.1 Pontibacter sp. FD36
GTGGGCACCTACACCCTCAAGGCAACCCCCTACTCGGGCAGCAAGGCCACCGGAGCAGCCGGCACCCCGCTCACCATACGCTTCACTGTAGTGGAAAGCAATCTGACAACTCAATCTGAAAAAAGCCTATTTGTAAATCAGCCCAGACTTGAAAAATTGAGTGCCCATCCTAATCCTTTTTCAGACAAGGCCAGGGTTAGGTTTACAGTATCAGAAGGTCAAGATTATACTCTCTCACTTTACGATAGCAAAGGAAGTCTAATCAAAACCCTACACCAAGGCAAAGCCGTGTCAGGACAGTTGCATCAGATTGATATTGATGGTACTGATTTAGGGAAGGGACTCTATATACTCAGGCTACAGACAAAAAGCAAAAACGAAACGTTTAGGCTAATGCTAGATCGCTAACAGTTTCAAATCGAATCTGAAGAGTAATTTTATAAAAACCTCATCCTTGCCCTCCCTCATAATTAATTATGAGGGAGGGCAAGGATGAGGTTTTTATATTATTCAATTACAAGGTTGGTATTTTAGATAATATTAAAATGAATATCAAATAACACCTTAATACTAGCACTAATATAAAAAAACGAGACTACAAGCTGATTTTTACTTCTCTGACATACTCTTCCGAATTCACACTTCTTAAGCATAATATGCCTAAAGTTTTTCAGGAACTGCTATGTCAAACAGCTCCTTCTTCTGCCTGGACTTAAAATAGTGCATTGAGTATAACTATCAATTGGAAGCATATCAAATCATACAACTTTAAAGTGAGTATAGTTGATATAAAATTACAAACAAATCAAAATATTTAGATTTATATCATGCAATTATATTCTATCTATTTTATACGTTCAAATGAATCTATTTATTATTCTAAACGTAAATTCATATATATTATATTAAGTAGTTTGAATAATTTTTAATTTAAACTGGACAGCTCTTCAGTTATTAAACCTAGTTAAACTGTGCATTTGTCTTCCTGAATTATTAATTCTGCGTGTTTAAAGGCCATTTGTATGAGAAATACTTTTACGTTATTCCTAATTTGCACCCTTGCTTTTTCATTTGAATTAGCAGCACAATTTACTAGTGTAAGTGATTTAAACCCACTAAAGACAGCTGCCTTTGCAACCAGAGAGAAACCACAGGCTAAAGTCCTCTTACTCGATGGAAAATATTGGGCTGTTTTAGCCAATACCACGGGGACGCATTTGTGGCGACTGGAAAACAATGATTGGAAACATGAACTAGAACTAAGTACAAAGAACTCATTGGCAGACTATGTTATGATAGAAAACAAGGTCCATATTCTGCTTTATTCTGGATCTCAATCACAGTTTGTTTCACTGGAATATGATAAAAGCCAGAAGAAGTTTATGGCATGGAAACAAAATAAATCAACCGTCAAAATTGATCTTGAAGAGAAAGTTGAAGTTGCCTCGATAACTGCAGATAATGCCGGGACGCTGTGGATTGCTTCATCAGGAGGTGATGGCAATGTTAATGTCCGCTGGAGTACTGCCCCCTATACGGAATGGAGTTCGCCCCTCACAATAGCACAGGGTTTAAACCCAGATGATATATGTGCTGTTATATCACTTCCAAAAACAAATCAAATCGGGGTAATGTGGTCAAATCAGAAGACTAAAAGATGGGGATTTAAGACACATACTTTAGGTGATGAATCTACCAAATGGTCAAAGGATGAAGTCCCTGCATCTCAGTCTGCCCTTAGTCAAGGAACTGGCATGTCAGATGATCATATCAATATGAAGGTAGCATCTGATGGTACACTGTATGTAGCTATTAAAACCGGATATAATGCGATAGGCTACCCGCTTATCTCTTTATTGGTTAGACGGCCTTCAGGTGTTTGGGATGACCTTTATGAAGTTTCTCAAACTGGTACATTGCCTATTGTGATTTTGAATGAAGAACAAAACCTATTGAAAGTTGTGTATACCTCTGCAACATATGGCGGGGATATACTTTACAAAGAAACATCGCTTAGCAATATCAGTTTTTGTACGCCACATGTTCTTCTGAAAGGGAAATACAATTATGCCACTAGCACAAAAGATGGTTACAGTTCAGAAACAGTAATACTAGCCTCTAACGAAACACATGTGGTAGGTGTGGTAGCAACAGATAACCTTGACCTAAGATCTCCTTTAGTTGCTGATTGTGATAATGGAGAAATAGAACCAAGTTTTAATGCATATCCTAACCCCTTTCTTAATGAAACTATAATAAATTTCAGGTTACCAAAAGATCAAAACTATTCCCTGACTTTGTATAATAGTAATGGAGGTAAGGTTTCACAGCTTCATAGTTCAACAGCAGTTGCCAGTAAACTATATAGCTTTACACTGGACGCTTCCAAACTAGCCAGAGGCTTGTATATACTTAAGCTTGAAACCTCTGATAAAGTAGAAGCGATTAAGCTTATACACGAACGATAAGCGCACACTATTACCCATTTTACCACCTTAATCCCTCATTCCCGTATTACCCCATGTGAATACAGGGGTTTTATGAGCATACCGGAAACGAACGGCATATTTGCGTCACATTATTTATTAAAGGAACAGCTTAGTTCAGGGAGGGTTGAAGAAGTCTGGAAAGCAGAAGACTGGACTGTGGAAGGCGCTCCTGTCACGCTGAGGCTGTATGCGCCCCATATCCGGCTCGATCACCACAGCCTGGAACAGCTGCAACGGGAGCAGGAACAACGGGCACAGCTACAGCACCCACACCTGCTTACACCTACCCATTTTGGCGTGCACGAAGGTATACCTTTTGAAGTAGCTCCGCTCCACTTGCAGCAAACCGTGGCACAGGCCGCACCGCTTCCGGAAAACCAGATAGCCCGACTGATCGCCCAGGTAGGTAGCGCTTTGGAGTATCTGCACACACAGCAACCTCCTGTGTTGCATCGCCAAATCAACCCGGACAATATCATACTGGATGCACAGGGCAATTACCTCCTGGCCGTACCTGCATTAAGCAGTCAACTGCGCACGCTCCTGCACCGGGCTACCGGCACCCCGTTGGCCCAGGGCACAGCTTATGCTGCTCCTGAGCTGTTCGGTCCTCATCCTATGCACTCGGGAGCTAGCGATGTGTTTGCACTGGGGGTGAGTCTGTATGAGCTGTGCACGGGAGAAACCCCATGGCTCGGCAATGGGGGGCTGAGCCTAAGCCAGGGGGCAGAGATTCCGATCATTGCAGCGCCTTATTCCCGTATATTGAGCAATCTCGTGCGCGCCTGCCTGCATCCCGACCCAGAGAAAAGACCTTCGGCACAAATACTGGTTGACGAAGCTAGTTATTACCTCGAGTATGGGAATTGGAAATCCTATGGTGCTTTTGGTAATGTTACGGCAGAGTCGATCGTGTATAAGAAGAGATCGGGCCTGTGGCCGGTGCTACTCATGCTGCTAGTGGCAGGTGCGTTGGCTGCTGCTTACTATTTTTTTGTATGGAAGGCACCCGGCGAGGAGTTGGCTGGTGATGTTGCTGTGACCACCGCTGATACTACGACTACCCAGCCGGCCATCACGGACACCTCGGTTGCGGCCCGCACACCGGAGGAGGCTAAGCCAGACACTCCAGTCAAAAGGCAGGCTGCCGTCCAGAAGCCGCAAGCCCGTACCAAAGCACAACAAACCCCGACTACTACCAAGCCTGCCCCATCACGTCCGGCGCAACCGGCCTACCCACAGCCCACTAGCCTGGAAGGTTACCTCAATGGTTTACTCAACGAAGAGATTCCCCTGCAGGTACGCGACCGGTGGCGGACACAAATCCTGAAATACTTCTCTCCGGACGCTATCATTTACGCCCGCATGCATGACGCCCCCTTAGGCAGCTTTGGCGTAGGAGAATTTATCGATATTCTGTTAAGCACGGAGGAAGGCAATAGTATTGTGATTGATAAAGTGATCTATGACCCTGAGGAGGAAGATGCCATTGACGAAATCAATGTGAGCATCATAGCTGCCCAATAATTTTAAGGCATGTAGCGCATTTAGTTTGGCATTCTGAGCATATTTTATAATATTTAGTAAGTCATATATTTTTGCACAGTTATGCTCGGAACACTCCTTAGTCTGCAATGGAAGCAGAGCCGTCGATCGCCAGCTTATCAGAAAAGTTTGGTGGTAAAGATCATACTCGGCTTTTTCATCGTCTACTTTGCGCTCATCTTTATTGCGCTTGGCTTTTTTAGTCATAAACTGCTTACCGAGATTTATCCGGATCAAAGCCCCGTTGTCTCGTTCAACAGCTTCCTTCTCTTTTACTTTCTGATAGACTTGGTTTCGCGCTTCATGCTGCAGGACTTACCGGTACTGGCCATTCAGCCTTTCCTGCACCTGCCTTTGAAGCGAAACAAGCTTGTGCACTTCGTGCTGCTGCGTTCCATACCCAGTGTGTTTAATCTGCTTATGCTGCTTGTATTCGTGCCGTTTATGCTGCGTGCGGTGATGCCGGTGCATGGTACAGGTATAGCGCTGGTGTGGCTGGCTGCTCTCCTGCTACTCACATTCATCAACAATTTCATCCTCATTTATTTTAAGCGTCAGCTTACCTCTAATCCCAAGCTTACGCTCATACTCGCTCTGGTGGTCGGTGGCCTCATTCTATTGGACTACCTGCAGCTGCTGTCTCTGCGTCAGGCTTCGGTAACCGCATTTGGCGCCTTGCTACAGCAACCTTGGCTCCTGTTTGTGCCTGTGCTTGGCCTCGTGGGGACATACCTGCTCAACTACCGGTTCCTGATGCGGCATCTGTACCCGGAAGAAATCTTCATTAAAAAAGTAGCTACGGTGGAAGGCAACGACATGGCTTTCCTGAACAGGTTTGGTGATACCGGGAAGTTGATCGCGCTGGAGTTAAAACTGATCTGGCGTCACAAGCGGCCGAAATCGATGGTGATGATCTCAGCTTTCCTGCTTTTTTATGGCCTTATCTTCTATACCAACAAGGTATACCTGGAAGGTTGGGGAATGCTTATTTTCGTGGGTATCTTTGTTACGGGCTCTCCGATGTTCAACTACGGTCAGTTTGTGCCAGCCTGGCAAAGCGCGCATTACGATGCCCTGCTCACCAGACCCATCACCACGTACCAGTATGTGAAAGCCAAATACCTGATGTTTGTGCCTTCTATTCTTCTCGTCACAGTCCTGACACTCCCTTATGCGCTGTTTGGCTCCAAAGTACTCCTGATTAACCTGGCCAGTTGCCTCTTTAATATTGGGGTGAACAGCATTGTGGTGCTTTACTTTGCGGCACTCAACAAAGACCGGCTCGACCTGAGCAATGGTTCTGCCTTTAACTGGCAGGGCGTAGGCGCCTCCAGATTTGTGATGATGCTACCCATGGTGCTCGGGCCGATTGCGATCTTCCTGCCTTTCTCGTTCATGGACATCCCGCAATGGGGTATTTTCGCCATCGCGCTGAGCGGTGTACTCGGCATCGTTTTCCATCGCCAGCTGCTCAGCATGATGGCCAAACGACTTCAAGACCGGAAGTATACGTTGGCTGCTGGGTTCAGACAACACTAAGCGCCACCCTTACCTGAAGAAGAAAACATCAGCTATACCTGAAAAGAAATGAATATGATTGAAGTAAGAGATCTCGTAAAGTCCTACAGCAGTGCTACAGTCGTGAACATACCTGCGCTGTACATTGCGCCCGGCGAAACCATTGGTCTGGTGGGGAACAACGGTGCAGGCAAAACCACACTGTTCCGGATGCTGCTGGACCTGGTGCGCCCTACAGACGGCGTAGTTACCTCCAAAGGTATACCCGTGGCTCACACCGACGCCTGGAAATACTATACCGGTTCACACCTCGACGAAGGTTTCCTGATCGACTACCTGACGCCGGAAGAATACTTTAAGTTTATCGGTGACCTGCATGGCTTATCCACCGGCGACATACAGGAGCGGCTGCTGCCATTTAATGATTTGTTCAACGGCGAAGTACTGAAGCAGCGCAAGTATATCCGCGACTTTTCGAAAGGCAACCAAAAAAAGGTAGGTATAGCGGCGGCGGCCCTATCCCACCCTGAACTCCTGATCCTGGATGAGCCATTTGCCAACCTCGACCCTAGCTCCCAGATCAGGCTGAAGAACCTGATGCGCAGCCTGCACGAACAGCACGGCATGACCATGCTCATCTCCAGCCACGACCTTAACCACGTGACGGAAGTATGCAAGCGCATTGTCATATTGGAGAAAGGGCAGATCGTACAGGATATGCAGACCACCGAAAATACCCTGCAGGCTTTGGAGGCTTACTTCACAGTTTAACTTAAGTATCATAACCAACACCAAAAGCCACCTATCCCGGATCAGGTGGCTTTTGCTTTCCAGAAAAGGCCACTCCAAATACATATCGACTTAATAGCCTATTTTACGTTTAAGCTTACAGACAATATAAATCAGCCAATTTTGACTTTAATAAAACAAACATAACCTTTATCATATTTCATCATGAAGGCATACTTTCTACTCCTGTTTCTGATTGTCAGCTTATACCCGGCCTTGGCTCAGCAGCCTGTTAACTCCCGCGATCGGGAGGTGGTGTTTCGGGGAGTCAGCCTGATACCGATGGACAAAGAGCAGGTGATCGAAAATCAGACGGTTGTGGTGAAAGGCGGGAGAATAACTGCCATCGGTAGTGCCGCAAAAGTGAAGCATAGCAAAAATGCGCTGATCATAAACGGCAAAGGGAAATACCTGATGCCGGGATTGGCTGAGATGCATGCTCACGTGCCGCCTGTTGATGACCTGGAGCAGATGAAAGAGGTGTTGCAGTTGTTCACCCTCCATGGCATCACCACCATCCGCGGAATGCTGGGTCATCCGCGCCACCTGGAGCTCCGCAGCAAACTGCAGTCCGGCGAACTTATAGGCCCTCGGTTTTATACCTCCGGCCCCTCCCTAAATGGCAACAGCGTCAAAACGCCGGAAGCCGGTGCTGAAATGGTTAGGCAGCAAAAGCAGGCTGGATACGATTTCCTAAAGCTTCATCCCGGACTTAACAGCGAAACCTTTGGTGCTATTGCCAGCACGGCCAACCAGATCGGGATGCCTTTTGCTGGCCACGTATCCTATGATGTTGGCGTTTGGCGAGCCATTGAGGCGGGCTATGCTTCGATCGACCACATGGATGGTTTTGTCGAGAGTCTGGTCCCCGGACTGGAGGCTATACCTGAGCAGGAGGCAGGACTCTTTGCCATGTACATTGCAGACCAGGCAGATACGACGCGTATACCTAAGCTGATGACCGCATTGCGCGAGAAGAACATCTGGGTAGTGCCCACACAGGCCCTCGCCGAACGCTGGATGTCACCAGCAGAGTCACCTGAAACGCTGGGCAATAAACCTGAGATGAAGTACATGAACCCTAAAACAGTACAGAACTGGGTGGCTACGAAACAGAAACTGATGGCAGACCCGCGCTACGATGCAGATGCCATTAACAGGTATGTGGACCTCCGCCGGAAACTGATCAAAACCTGCAACGACAACCAGGTGGGCTTGCTGCTTGGCTGCGATGCGCCGCAGGTTTTTAACGTGCCCGGCATCTCTACGCACCAGGAGCTTGAATACCTGGTAGCCGCAGGGCTCAGTCCATACGAGGCACTTCGAACAGGTACGGTCAATGTCGGCAGGTACTTCAATCGCGACGATATAGGCGTGCTGAAAGTAGGAGCCACTGCTGATATGCTCCTGCTCCATGGCAACCCGCTCAACGATATCTCCCAAACCCAACGTATAGCAGGTATAGTAATTGGCCATACCTATCTACCCGAGACTTACATCAAACAGGAACTGAAGAAGATGGAAAAGACAAGGTGAACAAGCGGATGTAACCAAACACCATTTGGCTTGTTAGCAATCGGATAATGAAAGAAATATGATCATCTAAAAGCTAAGACTATGAAATTAAAATTGACTTTGCTCCTCACAGGCATGCTACTGTTTGTGGCAGCATATGCCCAGCAAGCAGAAACAACAGACCAGATCGAAACCGAGAAAGGCCCGCTTACCATCCAGCCCATTTTGCATGGCACGCTGGTTTTCACCTGGGATGGCAAAACGATTTATGTTGATCCGTACGGGGGTGGAGAGGCGTTCAAAGGTATAGCAGCCCCAGACCTGATCCTGATTACCGACATCCACGGCGACCACCTCGATATGAAAACCCTGGAGGCTATCAACACTGACAAAGCTACTTTTGTAGTGCCGCAGGCGGTGGCCGACAAACTGCCCGAAAACTTTAAAAAGCGTGCTGTTGTACTGAGTAACAATGAACACATACAGCAACTCGGTATTGCCATTGCGGCGCTGCCGATGTATAATCTGCCCGAAAGCGAGGACTCCCGCCACACCAAAGGCCGTGGCAATGGCTACGTGCTGGAGTTCGCAGACAAGACCATATACCTGTCAGGTGACACCGAAGACATACCTGAGATGCGCGCCCTGCGCAACATCGATGTCGCCTTTGTATGCATGAACCTGCCCTATACCATGGATATCGACCAGGCTGCCTCTGCTGTGCTCGAGTTCAAGCCTGCTATCGTATACCCTTACCACTATCGGGGTCAGGATGGCCTGAGTGATGTGGAAGCCTTCAAAAGAAAAGTAAATGAAGGTGACCAGAATATTGAAGTGCGTTTGCGTAACTGGTACCCGGAACAAGCTAAAAACTAAATAACACGACTCTCCTCATACATGCACGAATCCAGGCTGTACATTGAATATGTTGCCCGTGTTATAGAAGCGATTGGCGTCCTGATCATTGCGAGCGGGGCGGCCATTGCACTTTTTCGCTTCATTTTTCCGCTGCGGCACAACTCCCGCCGTTCTTACAAAGTGCTGCGGCACGAGCTGGGCAAAGCCATTCTGCTAGGGCTTGAGATACTGGTGGCCGCCGACATCATCGCAACCGTGGTCACGGAGCCCTCCATGGATCGGGTAGTCACGCTTGGTCTGATCGTACTGATCAGGACATTCCTGAGTCTTTCCCTGCAGGTAGAACTCGAGGGTCGTTTCCCCTGGCAAGCCAGAAGGCCCGAAGCAGAGCATCCCCTTTAGCATTCCGCCGCCAAACTACGTATAAAAGCATACTCCCCGGATCGTGGCCCACGCCATGCCATACCTGCTGTTATACCTGTACCGGTTCTCTTATTGCTGTGCATGCGCACAAAGGTCCTATCTCCCAAACAAACAATCGTGCTGCTGGCAGGCGTCTTGTTAGTCCTGTATATCATCTTCCGACATTTTACAAGTTTTGACCGCCTGCGTGGTCACTATACGATCGGAGTGATTCTCAACACGATCGAACTCACGCCCGGTGATATGGATGTTGTCAAACTGATCATCAGTAAAAAACTGGAGCAGATAAACAGACAGGGAGGCGTGCAGGGACGGGAATTGCGCGTAAAGTACCTGGATGACAAAGGTAGTTCTGAAAAAGCCCGTGAAATAGTGCGGGAAACGATGGACGACAAGCGCCTGATCGGCTATGTGGGCTGCTGGAGTTCTACCCGCTCCAAAGCCATATCCGAGTTGGTGGGACCGGCCCGTATTCCTTTTGTCGGTGGCTATGCCCTTACCCCTCTCTTCACCGATTACCCTACCATGTACACAGCCGAGCGCAGCATCGTGGACCTTGCCTCAGTTTTCAGTGAATTGCTTGCAGCTTATCGTCGTCCGGCTTTTGTGGGCAAGGCAGAGGACCTGTACTCGATTGCCATTTTCAGAAAAATGCAGGAAACAGCGGACAGAAGCCCAGGGATGAAGCTTGTTCATGAAAAGTGGTTTGCAGGAGAACACCGCTATACCCCTAACGACATCGACTCCCTGAGCCAGGCGTTGCGTTCCAATGAGGCAGACTTTCTGGTGCTCTCTTTTGAGAGTGGTATCACCTCATACCTTGTCCGTGAGTTCCGGAAGGCCGGCCTGACCATGCCCATCTATACAGCCCTGGGCGACCTGGGCTTTGTAGCATCGCAGGCTGACGGAAAGGAAGCCGGCGAGTTATACGACTTGAACGTGGTAGGTATACCGGGCACTTTCAATCTGCGCCTACAGGAGCAGGTACCGGCTTTCAAGAAGGAGATCAGGTATGGCCAGACACTGGAGCTACAGTTGAGCTTCGGCGCTCGCCTTGCGGATAGTATTGGTATACTGGCGGAGGCTGCACGGTCTTCAGAATCGGCAGACAGTGCCGATCTGCCCATCAGAGAACGTATCAACCAGGGCATGCAGCAGTATATTGGGGCAGGTCGCATTTACAGGGGCTGGTTCAACGACTGGTACTTTACTCCTGAAAGGGCCATCGCCGGAGATGTGCTGCTTGCCTGGAAACCGCCTAACACGTCGCAACATATACTGGCCCCGCGACAGTACATGCACCTGGATGATACCCTGCGCAGCGTGCCAGTGCTCTATACCCACATGGACCTGGTGCAGATTAACAGGGTAAGCGATACAGATGGAAGCTTTTATGCTACATTTTACCTGGAGGTGACATCGGCAGGGCGCTTCATGGTAGAGCAACTCGATTTTACGAATGCCGCCCGCAGTGAAATCAGTCATAATTACCTGCTGGATATTAAACTGGTGCGACAGCGCCAACTTGAGGGCGTCACACCCTTGTATAACTACCTCTACAAAATTTCCGGCAAGTTCATCTTTGAGCCTGACCTGCGCCAGTACCCCTTTGACACCCAGCGTTTCCCTATTTCATTTCAGCCGGCCAGCGCTTTGAGGCCTTTTCTGGTACAGCCCTCCCCCCCTGCCTCCCGCGATACGGTGTTTGAGGTGAAAGGCTGGAACTACAACAGTCACTATGTTGGCTTCGATCACGACATCATCAGTTCAGTGAACACCTTTGAGTCCTCGCGCCATACTATACCTTTCTATAAGTTCAACTATACCTTTGTGCTTGCCAGGGCGCGCATCGACTTCTTTCTGAAAGTGTTTACCCCGCTCCTCGTTATCCTGACCATCACGTATTTTTCGGTTTTCATCCCGCTGCACCGCTTCGAAACACTGGAGGCTATACAGGTCACGTCACTGCTCGCATCCATTGCGCTCTACTTCTCAGCATACAAGCCGGAGATGGAGTACGCTACTGTATCAGACAAAATCTTTATCTTCACTTATGTGATGATCACCTCCCTGATCGGCACTTCCATTTTGCAGTTTGTTAAGCGCAAGAAATATAACACTGAAAGCCGTCTGGCACGCATTTACCAGCATTATATCTTTCCGGCCATCGTGGTGGTGTTTACCCTGGCGGTAGTGTGGTAGAGTCCCAATCGATTAATTGCCACTAATAATCAGAACTTTACCGGAACGGCAAGTGTTAAGCGGGAATGTAAAGGCGGTGCGCCTGCTGAATTAGCAAGACGGCACGGCCTATCTTTTTGAGTCAGTTTTGGCAATAAAAAATAAACTTTTAAAGTTAGTGTAAAAAGGTTTTTGGATTTGAAGCACAAAATCAAGCATTCGACTTTCTCAAAAAAATATTATTTTTATATTTACCGCAATTCAACTTTTACCATTATTCAAAACAACATGAAAGCATTCTTTCTTTCCTTATTGATCGTGCTGACCACAGCGGCACAAGCAGTGCAGGCGCAGGGAACGGCTAAAGATGAGAACAAGTCAGCCACTGCCTTGACAGGGCAGTTCAACGATCTCAAGAGCAAGTCCAATTCCTACATGGAAGGCAACAGGGAGTACAAAGTGGTGAACGTAGGCCTGCTTAACTCATTCTGGCAAAGTGTGCAGTCCACCATCAAGGAAGTGGAGCAGAAGCAGATGAAAGATCTGAACGCAACCCGCCAGGACCTGGAGACAGCACAGGCGCGCATTACCGAACAGGAAAAGGAAATTGAAGCCCTGAAACTGGACAATGCTCAAAAGGAAGCTGCCGTGCAGCAGAGCGAAGATGCAGTAAACAACCTGCATGTACTGGGCATTCCCATCCACAAGCAGGTATACGTGGTCATCAACACAGCCATTATTGCCTTGCTCCTGATTGCGCTGGGTGTAGTGTATACGCAGTTCAAGAGCAGCAGAAAGGTGACAGACCAGAAGAAAAAAGAGTTTGACGATATTGACCGTGAGTTTGCAGACTTCAAGAAGAATGCCCGTGAGCGTGAGATCAAAATCAAGCGTGAGCTGCAGACAGAGATGAACCTCGTTGCAGAACTAAACGAGCAGATTGCCGTGCTACAGAAGAAAGTACACGTATAAGCATCTTTCTATAAAGCCACTAAGCAGAACAGGCTGTCCTACTTCAAGGGCAGCCTGTTTTTTTATGGCCAGAAGTGATCGTAAAACTTCTTTTTGCGTTTTTTCTTTCTGTCCCTGCCATACATGTAATACACGAAGTAACCAACGGCGTAAAGGGCGAGTACCGACATGATGATGATGATCTCCATGCCCTTCTATACGTAAAAACCGCACAAAAGGCATTCTGCCTTAAACTCCCTCATTTTACGAGGTTAGTCCCCCCAGCACACTACTTACAACTATCTCTCAGGTTATTCCATCTTACCTTTTATGTCCTCCTGAAAGGATCTTGGTGAAGAGGCTCCCTATCCCCGCTAGTAGTACAGGCTTATCATTCCTTTGACCAAGTTTCCCTGAAGCAAGTTAGGGATGTGCCACTTAACAGGATGACAGTGAGTTTGGAGCTTGTTTCACTAGAATGAACCAGCCCAGTCTTTATTATACTTAAGTTCTGGCCACATCTACTCCCAATTGCCAAACTGTAATGGAAAAGAAACCAATCTTGCATGTAGCAGCATATTTTATTGCTTTTGTATTCATCTTTCTGCGTATTCAACGTATAAAAGACAACTTTTTTATACTTAAATCATATAACATACATTATCTGCACGTTTGACATGGCTTTGCTTAAGCAGCTACAGCTACTGGTAGCAACATCAGGTAAACGCCGCAATACGGTAGGCAACCAGGCTTATGAAAAATGACACACATGTTATCATGCACTCCCCGATATGCTGAATAATTGAATAGAAACGCGCTTTAAAATAATTACATGATGCAATAAATGAGAATATTATGAAGAACACCTTTACACTCATTTTATTAATGCTGTTTGTACTTGGCACCACAGATGCCTGGGCACAGCAGCGGCAAGTCAACGGCCGTGTGACCGCCGCCGACACAGGCCAGGGCATGCCGGGGGTAAGTGTGGCCGTCAAAGGCACCACCACCGGTGTAGCCACCGACTCCGAAGGCAGCTACCAGATCCAGGTGCCAGACAACAATGCGGTACTCGTCTTCCGATTCCTAGGCTACCAGACAAGGGAAGTAACAGTAGGAAACCAGACGACGATCAATGTAACCCTGAACACCGATGCGCAGCAGCTCGGCGAGGTAATGGTGACAGCGCTGGGCATTACCCGTGAGACAAAAGCACTGGGCTATGCCGCTCAGTCCGTCCAATCGGAAGAATTGACACAGCACCGCCAGCCCAACGTACTCAATGCCCTGCAGGGGAAAGTAGCAGGCGCTACTATTTCGAGCACAGGTGGCGCACCGGGGCAGGGCACCAATATCCAGATCAGGGGTATCAACTCAATTGACGTGGGCCGTAACAACCAACCGCTTTTTGTGATTGATGGCGTCCTGATGGACAATTCCACCTCCACTGTGGGGGCCGGCGCCGAACTCAGGGGCATGAGTAACCGTCTCGCTGACATCAACCCGGATGACATTGAAAGTATCAACGTGCTGCGTGGTGGCGCTGCAACAGCGCTCTATGGCTTACGCGGTGCAAACGGTGTTGTGGTGATAACTACCAAGCGCGGCGAGCAGGGCTCTCTACGCGTGAATTTCACCAGCACGGCAGGTATAGAAGAGGTAAACAAATTCCCGGATATGCAGAGCACCTACAGCCAGGGAACCCGAGGTGTATATGACGCAACGAACTTCTTTCCATCGTGGGGACCCCGTGTAGAACAAGCCCGTCAGCTAGATCCGACACACCCCGAAAGACTCTATAATCATTTTGAAGACGCGTACGAGATGGGACACCAGTTCCGCAACTCACTTTCCTTTTCGGGCGGTACCGAGGCCATCACCTTCCTTTCCTCTATCTCCCACCTCACACATGAAGGGGTGCTGCCATTCACGGATTTCAGCAATACCTCGGCTCGCCTGAACGCCGAAGTAAAGATTAGCGATAAATTTAGAACCGGCGCCAACTTTAACTATGTAAACTCAGGAGGAGCCCGCTACAACGCTGACCGATTTAATGAGAGTCTGAGCTACTGGTCTCCCCGCTGGGATGTGACAGACTACCGGAAGCCGGATGGCACCATGAACACCTACGGCAACAACAACCCGATATACGGAGCCGCTACCAACCGACTGGAAGATGATGTAAACAGATTCATAGGCGGCCTGAGCTTTGGCTATACCCCTACCAGTTGGCTTGACCTGACCTACCGCATCGGTTTGGATACTTACAACGATGACCGTACCCGCACGGCTCCGGGACCATTGGGTGTGGCGGGTGAACGTGTGTACGAAGACAACGGACAAGGTTTTGTGGGGGAATATACCACCAAGTTCAGGGCTATCAACTCGACTTTCCTGGCATCCCTGAATAGAAGTTTCGGAGAAGACTTTAACGCCACCCTGCGCCTGGGGCACGAGCTGTACGACAGAAGAGTCAAAAGCTTTGGGGTGTTCGGGAATGAGTTGACGGTGCACGACTGGTTCTTCCTGCCAAACGCACGTTTGCTTACCTCTACTCAGGACTTGCGGGAATACCGCCTGATGGGTTTGTTTGCAGAGGCCTCTGTCGACTACCGGGATTTCCTTTTCCTGACACTCACCGGCCGCAATGACATCACCTCTACCCTGCGAAAGCCGAATAACTCATTCTTCTACCCTTCTGCCAGCTTGAGCTATGTGTTCTCAGAGCATATGGAGCTGCCTTCTTTCATCAACCAGACCAAATTAAGGTTATCGTATGCGCAGATAGGCAAGGATGCCGAGGAATATGCCACTTCATCCGGTTTTGCTTCCTACACAGGCCTGCCGACAGGAAACACCGGTTTTACACGCGCTGCGCTGCTGGGCAACGTGGATCTTCGTCCCGAATTCACTGACACCTACGAGGCTGGTCTGGAGATGTCTTTCCTGAACAACCGCCTGGGTTTTGATTTCACTTATTATTACTCACTCAGCAAGGACCAGATCATCAACATTGCCGTGGCCTCTACAACGGGTTATGTGCGGGCTGCGGTGAACTCCGGCGAAATGCGCAACAAGGGTGTAGAGATCGTTCTGAATGCCGTGCCTGTTCAAACGCAGGATTTCACCTGGGACTCCAAACTGATTTTCTCGGCTAACCGCAATAAGATCCTAAGCATACGGGAAGGACTGGAAGAGATTACCTACGCCTCTCAGTTTGGTTATGTAGGCTCCACTGTTACCATGAAATTGATACCTGGTCAGCCATACGGTAACATCTACGGCTCACACTGGCAGCGCTACTACGGTGGGGCTGAGGAAGACCCACTGTTCATCGACAAAGACAGGCCAATTGTGATCGGTGAGAATGGCTTCCCGGTACGCGCGCCGCTTACCAGCCAGAAGATCCTGGGTAATTCCATGCCTGACTGGATTGGTGGTTTTACGAACACCTTCAGTTACAAAGGCCTGAGCCTGACAAGCTTGTTTGATGCCCAGTGGGGACACGAGAAATACAACCAGATGGGCAACTTCTTCTCTGCGTTTGGTATAGCAGATTATACAGAAGACAGAGAAGATTTCAGGGTTTTTGAAGGCGTGCTGGCAGACGGAACACCCAACACGCAACAGGTTTGGCTCGGACAAGGCGTTGGACCTGATGGCGTAGACTACGGTGACGGTTTTTACCGCCGTTTCCACCGTGGCGTATCCGAAAACTTTGTGGAAGACGCCTCCTGGATCAGGTTACGCTCCCTGACCCTCAGCTACTCCCTGCCAAGCAGGCTCTTTGAAAACATATTTATCCGAAACAGCTCGGTGGCACTCACGGGTAACAACCTGTGGCTCTGGACCAGATATTCTGGCTTTGACCCTGAGAACAGCTCCACGCCAAGCGGTAGCAATGTCACTGGTTTTGCCGGTTTCACTTACCCGGCCGTGAGAAGCTACCTGATTACGCTGAATATAGGATTCTAAAAAGAGGAACGAACATGAGAAAGATATATAGATTTGCGCTTGCCTTCACACTGATAGGGGCATCGCTGAGCCTGCAAAGCTGCGAGGATTACTTCGACCTGCATGAAAATCCAAACCTGGTGTCGAATCCGCCGCTGAATGCCATGCTTTCCACCACCACTCACAAGACTGGGCTTAACAGCCAACGTATCGCCGCCACCACTGCTTTTTACGTGCAGTACCTGGCCAGTCCGGTTGCCGGCAACGCCACCGATACCTACCAGGAGGTGGACCTCACCGGCACCTGGGATGCGATCTATCTGGCCATGGCTGACATCCAGGACATGAAGGAGAAAGGAATAGAGGAAGGTGCGACTGATTATGTGGGTGTGGCCAACATCATGATGGCCTATCACCTCAACCTGATAGTTGACCACTGGGGGGATGCCCCATATACGCAGGCTTTCGACAACACCACCCTCACACCTCGGTTTGATTCCTCTCAGGACCTGTATGCCGAAGCGCTGCGCCTGCTCGATGAAGGTATAGTCGAATTGAATAAAACAGATTCTCGCATCCCGCTGAGGGTAGCGGATGACCTGATACACGGGGGCAACAAACCCCAATGGATTCGTACGGCTAATGCCTTTAAGGCACGTATGCTCAATAAAGTGAGCAAGCTTCCCAGCTATGACCCTACCGCTGTACTGACTGCCGTCGACAACTCTTACCAGTCCAATGCCGATGATGCGGAGATGGAGGTGTTTGAAGTGCGTAACCCATGGGCCCAGGTAGCAATTAGCAACACGCAGCTGATATTAGGCGGCTGGTTATCGGAGCAATTCGTAGACCACCTCAACGGCACGACCTACGGCATAGTGGACCCACGCCTGACACGCATTACCGAGCCAACCGTGACCGGAACCTTTGTGGGCACACCAAATGGCGTAGGCAATGTGGGAACTGCCAGCAATACCTTACGCGATGAGGTATATATCTCCATCACTTCCCCTTTGACAGGAGAAACCTCTCCCGTTGTGATCGCTTCGTATGCTGAGATGAAATTTATAGAGGCAGAAGCCGCTTTCAGAGCCGGCAACCGTGATCGCGCCTACGCTGCTTACTTAGCAGGCATAACAGCGCATATGAATAAGCTGGGTGTGCCGGAGGGCGTGCGTAACGCCTACATCAACAACCCTGCAGTAAGTGTAGGCGCTGCCAACCTGACGCTGGATCTCATCTTTAAGGAGAAGTATGTAGTTACCTACCTTAGTTCGGAAGCCTGGACGGATGCCCGGCGCTACGATTACCAGTACGCTGACTTCGATTTGCCAGCCAATGCCGAACTGACAACCTTTATCCGTAGGGTGGCTTATCCGCAGGGCGAATCCAGCAAGAACCCGAATACACCAAACACTCCTGCCTTGTCAGAACCACTTTGGTGGGACCAGTAAAGTTTAGGAGGTAGAGCGTTTAGGAGTTTAAGAGTGATTTGAATTATTGGATCACACACAAAAAACCGGCAGCTGATCTGGGTGGATCAGCTGCCGGTTTTTTCTGTATTAAGTGGTAATTTAGGATCAGTTTGGCTAAGCTCTAGTCAGGTTTTGTCCTGCCTGATCATCTTATCTCCGCTAAGCTTTTTGTATTGTGTCAATAACCCTTGTGTCATCATACTTATCAATAATAACCAGGTATAGCGATTAGTATTGCAGCCTGAATTTGTCGAGGTTGGGGAGGTGCAGCTTTTTGCGTTTTACTTCGTGCTCGTAGAAAGCGCGGCCGAGGTCCTGCATAAAAGGATAGCCTACAGTTTCGTATTCGTACTTACCGTCGTTGAAGATCTCGTCTTCATTTACCAGAATTACCGCTGTTAACATAAACTCCACCTGCTTGTCGAAATCCACGATATAGGCATTGTCAATTAGAAAGCCGTAGGCATTGCCGATCTTGTTGAAGATGCGGATGTTTTGAGGTATACGCTCTTTGGAGTTACCGTACATCAGGAATTTCACGTAGCCATCCGGATACTCTTTCGGGTCATAACTTGGGTAGTCGCTCTCGCGGGGCAGCATACTCATGTACTTGTAAAGGAAGGTATAGTCCTCGTCAGTCAGATTGAAACGCTGCTCAGCCGGCACCGCCTCCGGAAACAGTACGGTCTTGAGGATACCTTGCAGAGCTTCTAAGGAAATGTAGTTTTTGACCCTGAAGTCCATCGGTCCGTCGATTAGCTGATCGCCTTGCATAAAGCCCTTGCCGAGCATGCCCTCAAATTTAGCATTTGTAAAAGGGGTCGGGTTATTATCCAAAGGCTGTTCGTAGATTACTTTACCGTCTTTATAGAACCGGAACGGATTGGTATGTCGGTTCTCTTCCGGACTCAAAAAGATACTGAGGCGATGCACAAGCTGGACGTCTTTAAAACCTTTTTCGTGCAGTGACTGGTTGAGCCGCTGCTGCCCTACAAACTCGTACAGTCTGTTGTAAGCATCGTTGTCGCTCACCAAAAACAGCTTTTTGATGTAGTGTGCAATGGTAGCCTGTCCGTCCGCTGAAGTACTGTCGCCCTGCACAGGGCTCTGACCGGCATAGGCACTGTCCACTTGCAGCGGTGTGTGCTTGTCCAGGCCTTCTATACCTAGTTCATTCAGTTTCTCCAGCGCTGTGATGGCTCCTGCCAATTTCACCGTACTCGCCGGGTAAAAATACTCCTGCGGATTGACGCGGTAGCTATGGCTCGTGAAGTGCGGCTGGTTCTGCTCGTCGCGGTCGATCTGGGTATAGAGGATTTGCAACCGATACTGGTCTGGATTATCGAGGATACTTTTGAAACGCTCTGGTTGTGCTGCTAGAATCTTTTCAATCATATTAGTTTGTCTGCTTGTTCCCTGCTTACTGCTGGCGCAGGAAGCCATGAGAATACTTCCGGTCAGACTCAGGTATAGCACCAGTTTGCGCATTGGGGTAATGGGTGCTTTTTTCATATTAGGCCTCAAGGTATCAGGGTTTAAAATAAACAGCTTTTTTGGGTTTGCCATACAAGTTCAGGTATAAATTAGGGTAATAACTCCGCTGACACTTTAAGCTGCAGATACTGATTGATCGGAAACAAATGCATCAGATAATTGCTATCTTGTATCTCTATACCTAAACCTATACCTTCTAACTTAACAGCTATTATGAACAAGTACGGCTTACACGGAAAACTACAGGCAACAACTGGGAACGGACCGAAACTCGCCCAGATTCTGCTAGAAGCGTCACGATTGGTTTCGACTGCCAAAGGTTGCCGGCTATACCTGGTTAGTCAGGAAGACACAGCTCCTGATGATGTTTGGGTAACTGAGGTATGGGATAGCAAAGAAGACCATGATAACTCCCTGCAAGTGGCGGGCGTGAAAGAGTTGATCGGTCAGGCGATGCCGCTACTGGCTGGCAGACCTGAGAAAGGCCAGGTGTTGGAAGTGTTAGGCGGGGCGGGTTTAGAGTAGTTAAAAAAGTAATAAGCCTTCGCACATAGTGCCAATAACCGTATGTTCACGCTTTTGAAGTAGTTGCCCGTAATTTATTAAGATGGAGAAAGACCAACTCATCGTTAAAATTCTAGAATACTTTAAAAGTGTTCATGGCAGCTCGAATGTCAATGGGATACCAAAATTTAGCCACCCGAAAGAGTCAATCGATGAGGCTATAAACACTTGTATCGAAAAAAACTACATAAAAAGGGCTGGATCTCACCCTTTAGATTTCCAAGATCTTGATCTAACCGAGGCGGGTTTATCATTTTTAAATAATGCTCGTGTGAAGGCTGATAAGAATGACCTAATTGATAAATATTCAAGTCACTTTGGCAACAGAGAAAAAGAGTTTTTACAGTTTGCGCATGAACATGGGATTTCGAATGCAGCAATGATGGTAAAAGAGTTTCAAGCAATACAACTTGACCTTTATTCTCACATATATGAAATAACGGAGCCAAACGTGACTCTGACAGAAACCCAACTGGAGCTAGCTTCTGTAAACTACCTGAAGAATAAATATGATTGGATAAATAGCAAAGGAATAAGCGCACTCAATCGGTGGTTAGTTTGGATGTGCTGGCACGAAGGAATAATTAAATAAAACTTCTGGCAACAACTAAGGCTTCGTTGGGTACGAAGTGCCCACAATGAAGCCGTGGTTGCACTGACCGTGCGACGCGTTATGGGTTTTAAGTTGGAAGAAGTT
>NZ_JADPMP010000021.1 GCF_015686655.1 Pontibacter sp. FD36
AGGATGCCCTGCTTGAGGTTGTCTATCTTCTTGGAGTCGATGTCGATGCAGGTCACGTCGATGCCCACCTCGGCAAAGCAGGTGCCCGTCACAAGGCCCACGTAACCGGTGCCAACTACAGCTATTCTCATAGGTAAATATTATTAATGAAGTACAAACTTAGAGTTCTTTAAAATAATCAATATGCAATCTCAACGAGCTTGCCTGCATCCCATTGCTGCCATTTCTCAAAAACCACTCCCTTAATAGAGCAATTTATTTTGCGAGCGAAAGCATCAACTTATGCAGCCAGCACCTGTCTTCTGATAAAATGTAAACAGTTGCACAGGGATGTTCCCCATGAAACCCACACAGTTAAAAAGTCAAAATTAAACATTTTTTTAGAAGGAGTTGAATTTGGCTACTAATGTCGGCCTTAGGAATACCTGGCAATCTGATCACCTGGCAGAGCCTTTCCTTCAAAATACCGCGAACCGGCGACTTGTCTTACTTTGTTCAGGACAAAAGTGTTACGGTATATCCTCAAAAATTAAAATAAATCAATACTACTTCTTTTCTATCCGACAGCCTGTGTTGCTAGAACACATTCATATACGTCAGTATTATCTGCCAGTAGCGCCGTACTCCAGCTAAATTGAAGCGACTGACATATTTTTACTTTTCTCAACAACCTGAGTTCTTGTCTCAAGTATAGATAAGGGTAGAACACACCCTGAGTCACCTATGAAACCAGACTGGCTGGACACCAAAGAATACCCCTTCAAATCCAAATTCCTGGAATTAGAAGCAGGCAAGATGCATTATATCGATGAAGGGCAAGGCCACCCGATCGTTATGATCCATGGTACGCCCTCCTGGTCGTTTGCCTACCGCAACCTGATCAAGATCCTGAGCAAAAAATATCGCTGTGTGGCTCTGGATCTGATCGGCTTTGGCTTGTCCGATAAACCCAAGGACTGGAGTTACAAGCCTAGGGCACATGCCGCTAACTTTGAGCATTTAATGGCGCACTTGGGACTTGACAATATCACCTTGCTGGTACATGACTTTGGCGCGCCGATTGGGCTGGCCTACGCGATCAAACATCCTGAAAAGGTGCAGAATATTGTTATGCTCAATACCTGGACCTGGTCTCTGTCCAACCATCAGGTGTTTTCAAAGGCCAGTAAATATCTGGTAGGCCCGCTGGGCAAGTTTTTGCATTCCAAGCTCAACCTCACCACAGACCAACTGGTACACGAACTGTTTGGGCAGGAGAGCAAGATGCCGGAAAAGCTTAAAGAACAGTATACCCGCGCACTTGGCGACCCAGACGACACTGTAAGCTCACTGGCCTGCGCCCGGGAGCTGGTAGGTGTAAGCAAGTGGTATGATGAACTTTGGAAAGATCGCAAAAAGATTCAGGATACTCCGACCCTCATCTTATGGGGAGAGCGTGACAAGCTTGTTAAAATTGAGGCATTACAGCGCTGGAAAAAATTCTTCCATGAGTGCTATGTACTGCACTTTGAGGATAGCGGCCACTTTCTGATGGAAGAGCACGCCGATGAGGTTTCCCGGTATGTGAGCAACTTCATAAAAGAAGAAGACAAAAAGAAGGAAAAGACATTACACAATTCATAAACATAAAACGAGCGATTATGACGGAACCCGATAAAACCTTAAAAGAGGCCTTGTTTCGCAGTCACCAAGCGACAGAGAAGGCTAACCAAGCCCAGGACAAGTTGTATAACATGAGTACAGGTCAGCAGGCGGGAGAGACGCAAGGCAATTCTATACCTGAACTGCACGAATCACCACGCAACCTGCTACAATCGTGGGACACCTTGCGACAGCTGGATGAGGCACTGGAAGACAAAAAGCCAAACCATGAACGCAAATCCTGATATATACCGAGAATTAGAACTTATTCCGGTTCTCTATCAATAAAAAGCGGCAGCCATTTTATGACTGCCGCTTTCTTTTTCAGAATATTTTTCCGGGATTCAGGATGCCCTTTGGGTCAAAGAGCTGCTTTATACCTTGCATAAGCCGGAGCTGAACCTCACTAAGTGCTATACCTATGTAAGGACGCTGCACCAGACCGATACCATGCTCACCCGATATGGTACCTCCCAGTGACACACACAGCCTGAAGATCTCCTTTATACCTTCGGGTAGCTTGTTGTTCCAGTCATCGTCTGACATGTCAGCCTTCACGATATTGATATGCAGGTTGCCATCACCGGCGTGGCCGTAGCACACAGACTTGAAGTTATACCTTGCCCCGATCTCCTTTACGCCACGTAATAGAATGGGCAGTTCGGCACGGGGCACCACCGTGTCTTCTTCTTTGTAAATGGAGTTGCTCTTCACAGCATGCCCCACATTTCGGCGCAGGCGCCAAAGGTCTTCTTTTTGCTTCTCAGTATCGGCCACGAGTATGTCCCCTACGTCAAATGTTTCCAGTACTTCATATACCCGCTCCGCATCCATGTAAAGCAGGTCCATGTCATTACCATCGAGCTCTATGAGCAGGTGCGCCCGTTCATCAGCTGCCATAGGCACATCCAGGTTCATATAACGGCAAGTCCACTCAATGGCTTCTCGCTCCATGAATTCGAGGGCAGAGGGCACTATACCTGCGGTAAATATGCTGGATACAGCTGCCGCCGCCTCTTCTTCTTTTCGGAAAGGTACCAGCAACACTAAGTTTTGAGTGGGGTAAGGTATAAGCTTAAAGACAATTTTGGTGATGATGCCCAAGGTGCCTTCGCTCCCAACCATCAATTGCGTCAGATTATACCCGGTGGCGTTTTTGAGCACATTGGCCCCCGTCCAGGTGATTTCCCCGCTTGGCAGCACCACTTCCACGTTCAGCACATAGTCTTTGGTAACGCCGTACTTCACCGCCCTGGGCCCACCGGAAGACTCGCTCAGGTTGCCGCCCAGTTGGCTACTGCCCCGGCTCGACGGGTCAGGCGGGTAGAAAAACCCACGGGCGATCACCGCCTCCTGAAACACCTGCGTGATTACCCCGGGCTCAACGGTGGCCTGCAGGTTGCGCTCATCAATCTGGATAATCGCATTAAGCCGCTCCATCGACAGCACCACACCCCCATGCACGGCTAGCGCACCGCCGCTCAGCCCGGTACCTGCCCCACGAGGCGTCACAGGTATGCTGTTTTCGTGGCATAACCGCATAATATGACTGATTTCTTCTGCGTTCTTTGGTTTGAGCACCACTTCAGGCAGGTAGCGTAGATCCTCTGTTTCGTCGTGGGTATAGCGCACGAATCCCTCCTGGTCAGCAGGCAGCACTAGGTGCTCCTGCCCGACAATGGCGGTGAAAGCTTCAACCAGATCCGGAGTTATCTTATTAAAATTCATTTTATATTAAATAGCTTATGCTTAATTTAGCAAGCCCAATATCTTTTTAGCCACAATTTACCAAGTTACGCTTTGAGAACATCAATTACCAGTTACCTTTTATTTATCTTTTTTATTGGATTGATGGCGTCCTGTCAATCAGCAAAGCCTACCTTCAGCAAGCGTGGCGACACTTATAAGTCGGCCAGAGAAATAGCTGAGGAAAAGCGACAGGAGCGCAAAAGAGCTAGAATGGCCGCCCGAAGCGGTGGGAAAGGTACTGTAGCGTCGAAAGACCGTACCAGTCGCACCAACGTACCTAATCCGCGCCGCCTCGACGAGCATGTGGCCACTGTCATCCATACAGCCCGCTCCTACACGGGCACTCCTTACAAGTGGGGTGGCACGACACGCGTAGGTATGGACTGCTCCGGCTTGCTCTGCACCTCTTTCCAAAGTATCAATGTGAACCTGCCGCGCACATCGGAGGAGCAGAGCCGCTTCGGTAAAACCGTAAAAGTGAGGGAACTCAAAGAAGGGGACCTCGTATTCTTTGGGGCTAACAAAAACAGCCGGGAGATCACGCATGTGGGCATGGTGACTGAAGTTGTAAACGACAGCGAAGTTAAATTCATCCATGCCTCCACCAGTCTTGGCGTAATTGAAAACAACCTTAACTCTGACTACTGGCAAAAAATCTTTATCAAGGCAGTGCGGCCTTTTGAGGAATAAGCTGCGTCCTGTATTTCTTCAAAATTTTATTACAAGTCCTGCATAGTAACTGATTGGTTCTTGGTGTAATTCTATGCGTTGCCGATACTGCCAAAATTTATAGGTAGTTAGGCATATTCAATTCCTATAGCCAAATACATTATAAGGAGCCTTCATCATAGCCTGTAAGGCCACAAAATTTCAAGACAAAAAAGAGATAAAATACTCATACATACGTACTTATAAGAAGTTATATTTTTTCAATTTAGCTTATAAGTATTATGAGGACTATTTACACAAAGCTGCTTGTGACCATATTGCTGCTAATGAGTGGCCACCTAGCCTGGGCGCAGGGTACGACAACGGCGGCTATGAACGGTGTGGTACAGGACCAGAGCGGCTCCCCTCTACCAGGCGCAACAGTTATTGCGGTCCATACGCCTACCAACACGCAATACGTAGCCGCCACGAATGCAGAAGGTCGCTACAATATCCAAAACATGCGTGTAGGCGGGCCCTACACGGTAAGAACCTCCTATGTGGGCTACCAAGAGCAGCGATTCGAAAACATCAACCTGGCGCTCGGCCAGAACTTCAGACTGGATCTAACCATTTCAGAAAGCACAACCACTCTCGGCGAAGTGCAGATAACCGCGACGCAGGACAAAGTGATCAACTCCGACAGAACAGGTGCTTCCACCAACGTGTCTACAGAGCAGCTTGAGTCACTTCCCACGATCTCCCGAAGCCTGAATGACTTCACCCGTATCACGCCACAGGCCTCCACCTCCGGGTCAGGTATATCGTTTGCCGGCCAAAACAACCGCTTCAACAATTTCTCGATAGATGGCACCGTAAACAATGACGTATTTGGTCTATCGGCCAGTGGTACCAACGGTGGACAAACCGGCGTGCAGCCGATCTCGCTGGATGCCATTGAGGCGATACAGGTTGTGATTGCTCCTTTTGATGTCAGACAAAGCGGCTTTACAGGCGGTGGTATCAACGCGATTACCCGCAGCGGGTCCAACCGTTTTACGGGGTCTGCCTACTATTTTGGCAACAATGAAGCATTAGTGGGCAAAAGCCCTGATGACGCCAGAACCAGGCTGCCGGACTTTACAGACTACCAGATGGGCCTGCGACTTGGCGGCCCGATCATCCGGGACAAGCTGTTCTTCTTTGTGAATGGCGAAAAGACCAAAAGAGTAGCTCCGCTGCTGTTCGAACCGGGAAGCCCCGGCTCCAATATCACAGTGGACGAGGCAAACAGAGTGCTGAACGTTGCCAATCGCTTGGGTTATGACCCGGGCAGCTTTAGGGGGATAGATGACGAAACGCTGAGTGACAAGATTTTCGCCCGACTCGACTGGAACATCACCGACAACCACCAACTTACCCTCCGGCACAGCTACGTATATGGCGAAAACCGTGACAACGCCCGCACTCCGAATGCCCTCCGCTTTGCCAACAACGCCGAATTTTTCCCGAGTACCACCAACTCGACCGTTATGCAGCTGCGCAGTCAGTTTGGGGGGCAGTTTGCCAATGAAGCTCTGATCGGCTTCACTGCAGTGCGTGACGACCGTGATATCATAGGCGACCCTTTCCCGAACGTACTGATCCGCTTGTCTGGTGGCCGAACTATTTCGCTGGGTAGTGAGCCGTTTTCGGTGCAAAACCAGCTTGATCAGGATGTGCTCACTATTACGAACAACTTCAACGCATTTCTGGGTAAGCACACCATCACGCTGGGTACGCACAATGAGTTTTACAAAACCTACAATTTGTTCATCCGGCAGGAGTTTGGAGCCTATGAATACAACTCCCTCGAAGCTTTCGAAGCGATTGGCACACCCGACGAAGCTGCACCCGGTGCTTTCTTCCGCAACTACTCCCGCACCGATAATCGTCAGCAGGGCGCAGAGTTCTCTGCTTTTCAGCTCGGATTTTATGCACAGGACGAGTACGCCGTACGCAATAACCTGAAGGTAACGGCAGGTATACGCCTTGACATCCCGACATTTAGTGATGATCCGGCTGCCAATGCAGAGTTCAATGAGGCGTTTGCCGGCAGAGGTCTGGCCACTGACAAGACCCCAGGCGCTCAGTTTATGCTCTCCCCCCGTGTTGGCGTCAACTGGGATGTGTTTGATGATGGCAATACGCAGGTACGTGGCGGAGCCGGGGTCTTCACTGGTAGAGCACCCTTCGTGTGGATAGCGAATCAATATACCAATACAGGACAAATGCTGGGTAGTCTGGCACTCACTTCCGGCCCGCTGCTGGAGCAGATTCGCTTCAACCCAAACCCTAACACCCAGCCAACAGCCACCACGGTAGGCTTGTCAGACAGAACAGCCGAGATCAATATCACAGATCCTGACTTTAAGTTTCCGCAGTTGTTCAGGGTAAACGCTGCCGTTGACCATCGCCTCCCTTTTGATCTGATCGCAACGCTGGAAGGTATATACTCCAAAAACCTGAATAATATCTATTATCAGAACCTGAACCTGGAGCAAACCGGCACTTTGACCGGAGCAGACAATCGGCCTGTGTTTGGCCGTATACAGGGCAATAATTTCCAGGATATCATCTACCTTACTAATACCAGCCGTGGTTTTGGCTACAGTCTGACAGGTCAATTACAAAAGACCTTTGTGGAAAACGGTATTTCAGGTTCATTGGCCTATACCTATTCCCGAGCCAAGGATGTGAACCCCGGCAACTCCAGCCAGGCCCGATCTAACTGGATTAACGTGAACCAGGTGGAGGGTCTCAATAACGTAAGGGAAGCCTTTGCCGACAATGATGTGCGATCCAGGGTGGTGGCCGGCCTTACGTATAATTTAAACTACCTGGGCTTTGCAGGTACTACTATTTCTGCCTTCTATAACGGACAGACAGGGGTGCCGCTTTCCTACATCTACAATGGAGACGTGAACAATGATGCCGGCAGAACCAATGACCTGATCTATGTGCCAGGCAATGCGGCAGAGATAAACCTGGTACCTTTTACCGATCGGGATGGAACGGTCGTATCACCTGAACAGCAGTGGCAGGCGTTGGATGCCTTTATCAGCAGCAATGACTATCTAAGTGACAGACGTGGCCAGTATGCCGAGCGAAACGGAGACAGACTTCCGTGGACCAACCAGATTGACCTGCGCATTATGCAGGAATTCAGGGTAGGGCAAAATGATAACGCCCACCGGCTGCAACTGACCTTTGACATCTTCAATTTCACGAACCTACTCAACAAAGACTGGGGGCGACAGTACACTGCCACTTTCAACGCCTTCCAGGCCATTGATTTTGTAGGCTACGAGCCCGGCACTACAACACCCCGCTTCAACTATACCGGTCGCGGTCTTACAGACGGAAATCCTTATTTTGTGAATGACTTTTCGTCACGATGGAGAGCCCAATTCGGTATTCGCTACATTTTCAATTAAAAGTAAACTCTGTCCAAAAATTAACTGAGTGCTAAAAAGAAAGGCGGAGCTGTATGGCTCCGCCTTTCTTTTTGGCACTCAGTGTTTAGACAAGTAGTATGTTCGCAATTTACATTAATTTTTTGTTGCTAAAAAGCAAATAACATAAGACAGATTATTAATAATAATTTAATCATTAAGTAGTTGCATTTCGAATTATACCCTCTAATTTTGCGGGCAAAAATCAATCAATCTTTTATGAAAAAGTTATTACTATCAACACTGCTTATGTTGCTGTGCGTGGTTACTATGCACGCCCAAGTAACAACAAGTAGTATTACCGGATCCGTTAAGGATTCAAAAGGTGAAGCTTTGATCGGTGCAACCGTAAGAGCAACACACGGTCCTTCAGGCACTACGTACGGTGGTGTGACGAATGTTGAGGGTCGTTTTAACGTTCCTAACGTTCGCGTTGGTGGTCCTTACACCATCGAAGTAAGCTACATTGGCTACGAGCCAAAAGTTTACAGCAACATTTCATTGAGCCTGGGTGTTCCTTACCAGCTTGATGCAACAATGGCTGACGGTGGTCAGCAGCTTCAGGAAGTAATTGTTAGCACTGACCGCTCTTCTGTGTTCAACGCTAACAAAACAGGTGCCGCTACTAACGTAGGCATACAGCAGCTGGAGAAACTTCCTACTATCAACAGAAGTGTTACAGACTTCACACGTCTGACTCCACAGGCAAACGGTAACGGTTTTGCTGGCCGCGACGGTCGTTTCAACAACCTTCAGGTAGACGGTGCTAACTTCAACAACGGCTTCGGTCTTAGCTCTAACCCACTTCCTGGTGGCAACTCTCAGCCAATCTCTCTTGACGCGATCGAAGAGGTTCAGGTAAACATCGCTCCTTACGACGTACGTCAGTCAGGCTTTACTGGTGCTGGTATCAACGCTGTAACACGTAGCGGTACAAACCAATTCTCTGGTTCTGCTTATACCTTCTACAGAAACCAGGATTTCAACGGTAGAAAAGTTGGTGACAACGAACTGCCAGAGCAGACTGAAAGAAAGAACCAGATCTTCGGTGCCCGTCTTGGTGGTCCGATCATCAAAAACAAATTGTTCTTCTTCGCTAACTTCGAGCACGAAAACGAAACTTACCCTGGTGTAAACTGGGTAGCTTCCCGTCCAGGCCTTAGTGGTCCAAACGTTTCCAGAACTACTGCAGAAGACCTGGAGCGCGTTCGTCAGCACCTGATCACCAAGTATGGTTATGACCCAGGTGCTTATGAGAACTACGCAAACGAGTTTAACAACAAAAACACGAAGTTCTTGACGCGTATCGACTGGAACATCAGCGACATGCACAAGTTCACACTTCGTTACAACCAGGTAGTAGGTACAAGTGACCAGACTGTAAACGCAAGCTCTGCTCCTAACCCACGTGCCAGCTCTGCCCGTATCGGCCAGAACGCGCTTTCTTTCGCTGGTTCTAACTACGGTTTCGAAAACTCTGTACGTTCCGTAACAGCTGAATTGAACAGCACATTCTCTTCTGTACTTTCTAACCAGTTCCTGGCTACTTACAGCCGTATTCAGGACACACGTACTTCTCCAAGCAGCATCTTCCCATTTGTTGACATCTGGAAAGACGGTGACCAGTACATGAACTTCGGTTACGAACTGTTTACTTACAACAACGACGTAATTAACAACAACTACTCGTTCATCAATAACCTTTCTTACATGCTGGGCAAGCACAACCTGACAGGTGGTGCCAGCTTTGAGGTACAGAACTTCGGTAACAGCTACCAGCGGTACGGTACTTCTTACTACCGTTATGCTTCTGTGGATGATTTCATCAATGATGCCCGTCCGCTTCAGTTTGGTCTGACTTACCCTTACGAAGGTCAGGATCCATATTCACGCATCAACTTCGGTATGGCTGGTCTGTACGTACAGGATAAATTCGCTGCAACTGATCGCCTGAACCTGACTATGGGTGTGCGTGCTGAGCTGCCAGTTTACATGAACGACCTGACTCCAAACTCATCAATTGACAACCTGACACTGCTTGACACTGACGGAAACCCAACAACTTACTCTAGCGGTGAGTGGCCTAAGTCAAGAGTTCTGCTGTCGCCACGTATCGGTTTCAACCTTGATCTGTTGGAAGACCGTTCACTGTCACTTCGTGGTGGTACAGGTATCTTCTCTGGCCGTATTCCTTTCGTATGGTTGACAAACATGCCTACTAACGCTGGTGTAATCCAGAACGTATTGGAAGGTGTTCCTTCAAGCGCACTTGACGTGATCCGTTTCCAGCCTGAGCGTCTTTACTGGTTAGAGAATGGCCCGTCTAACGTGTTCATCCGTCAGCCAAACGCTGGTGCCCCTGGTAGCTTTGCCCTTGTTGACCGTAACTTCAAAATGCCACAGGTATGGAGAAGCAGCTTAGGTGCTGACTACACAATCCCTGGTACTCCATTGGTAGCTACTGCGGACATCCTTTACACAAAAGACCTGGTAGGTGTTTACCAGTTCAACGCTAACAGAAAGCCAGCTGAGCTGCAATTGAACAACAACGGTGATAACCGTGACTTCTGGAATGGTTCTTCTAACGCTCAGTACACTACTGCCACTCGTGAGGCTATCGTTCTGTCGAACACAGACAAAGGCCACTCGCTGTCAGCAACTGCTGGTCTGTCACTTAACTCTAGAACAGGCTTCTTCGGTTCTGCTTTCTATACTTACACGCAGGCGAAAGACATCACTGGCAACCCAGGTTCTAACGCTGGTTCTGCCTGGTCTAACAACTACTCTATCAACGATCCAAACGAATTGCTGATGGGTATTTCTCAGTTCGCGACTCCTCACCGTGTAGTAGCTAACGCTTCTTACCGTCTGGAGTATGCTAACCGTCTTGCTACTACAGTATCCCTGTTCTACCAGGGTTCTGCTCAGGGCCGCTTCTCTTACATCTACAACGGTGACGTAAACAGAGACGGTATCAGCAACGACCTGCTTTGGATCCCAACCAGCTCTGCTGAAATGAACTTCGCTCCTATCATGAGCAATGGTCAGGTACAGTTCACTGCTGAGCAGCAGCGTCAGGCTTTCGATACATTCGTAGCTAACCAAGGCTTAGAAAGAGGTGCTTATGCTGAGCGTAACAATGGTCTGATGCCATGGTTCAACCAGTTTGACTTCAGATTGCTACAGGACGTTTTCGGTAACATCGGTGGCAAGCGCAACACACTTCAGGTGAGCGTTGACGTGAACAACATCGGTAACATGCTGAACTCTGCATGGGGTGTAAGACAGCAACTGAACGGTGGTTCTAACTTCCACTACCAGCTGTTGAGAGTTGCTGCAGTTTCAGCTGAAGGCGTTCCTACTTACAACATGATCACGGTACGTGACAACGATGGCAATACATTCCTGCCAGACTCTCCATTCCGTGAGAACTTCAGCTTATCTAGCACATGGAGCATGCAGCTTGGTCTGCGTTACATCTTCAACTAAGCAGAATAGCTTATATAGCAAAAAGGCGGGACAAATGTCCCGCCTTTTTTATTTTCAAAATATAGCGCTCCAGTTTTTGCATATTCAAAATTTGTCCTAATTTTGTGACACTCAAGCGGGGGATTAGCTCAGCTGGCTAGAGCGCTTGCATGGCATGCAAGAGGTCATCGGTTCGACTCCGATATTCTCCACAAAGGCAACCTGAACAGGGTTGCCTTTTTCTTTTATATGGCTTATACCTACATACTTTACTCTGAAAAGACAGACCGCTACTACGTGGGCAGCTGCCAGGACTTAGAAGTCAGACTGTCACAGCACAATGCTGGGCGTAATACCTCCACAAAAGCAGGTGTACCTTGGAAGCTTAGGCATAATGAAGCTTACCCGACAAACCAGCTTGCCCGTAAAAGAGAGGGCGAGATTAAAAGAAAGAAAAGTCGGAAATATATTGAGCAATTGATCAGCTCAGCGAGTTAAAGTGTCTGGAAGGTCATCGGTTCGACTCCAATACTCTCCAATAAAAAAGCTCTTATGATTTTGCATCGTAAGAGCTTTTTTGTGCAAACAACTCTAAAGTTCTATGTGATACTTTTCCTTTTGTTCAAGTAAAAAGTAAAACATCCTTGATCTAGAGAAAACTATTTGTTACGATAATAATGGGATGCTTATTGTGGATCTAAATATGTTGCAGGAATTCTTGTTCAGATATTATCTCAATATCAGCCCCTTTATCTAAAAGCAATACCGCTTTCTCCTGCTTACTGCTCATTCCGTCATCACCAACAACTCTATAATCTTGCTGTCCTACCACAAGTACATTTGTTTTCTTAGTTACTCCTGCATCTGGTATTCCCCCGATATCAGCAACTAATTGAATGGCGTCTTTTCTCTGCATGGATGATAAAGTGCCTGTGAAAACTACCCTTTTCCCATAAAAGAAATTAAACGGATCATGCTTACTAGGATCCCCAACGATAGCACTATAATCTGTTCTTGTTCGGGTATACTTGGTTTCACATGGTCTATAACCGTCACTATGAATTTTCCCAACAACTGTTTTGAGCTTTTCTGGAAAACACTCAAGCGAGTACACTCCTTTCAGATCAAATGCCTTAAGGGATAGCTCAGCTGTGGCCAAGCTATCAGCAGCAGCCCTATGGTGGTTTAATGATATGTTATTTGCTTTGCAAAGGGCCGCAAGCCCATATGACGGCAAATCTTCCCATACATTCTTTGAGAAGATATAACTACAGGCATAGTCTAAATTAGGAAAAGGCAGGTTATAAAGATCAAGGGTTCTCCTTAACACACTAAAGTCAAAACTTGCGTTATGCGCTACTAAAAATTGATTCTCCAGAAGCGGGTGGATCTCACTCCAAAGGGAGTCGAACTCTGGTGCATTCGCAACCATTCTTGGAGTTATACCATGAATGGAAATATTAAATGCATCGAACTCATTACCGATAGGCTTTATCAACCAAGACTTAGTTTCAGTAATTTTATTGTCTTCCACGAAAGTCAAACCGATTTCACAGGGGCTATTTCTTTCTGAGGTAGCTGTCTCAAAGTCTATGGTAACAAAATCCATCGCGTTATTTTATTAAATCACTACCAGTACTAATCTGACCCTCTAAAAATAATAACCAGACAGCTTGTCAAAGTATTCTTTGAATTTCTTCTCTGTGTGCTTCAGGTCTGCTATATCGACAAAGAGAGAAGAAGAAAACAGGTTTTCAGCCTCTTTGTGAGTACCTAGTTCATTGGCGATTTGCTCAAACGGATGTTTGATGCCACTCTGCTTTACTCTATACCCAAACCTGCCAACAGGAACCCGCCCTTTGCCCATTTTCTTGGTATGAGCCAAAGCTAACAGGTACTCGAACATATCGAATATGTTTTCATAGTCCTTGCTGTGCGGCAGGAAAGAATTGAAAAGTGGTTTCAGTTCAGAGAACAGTAATTCAGACATCGGCACAAGCTGCCTGTTGCCAAGAGCCTCCCGCAGCGTATCATAGTCCAATACTTTAGCCACATTGACATGGTCTAGAATCGGAGCCTCGCCATACCTTAAATGGGAAGTCATGGAGAACATCTTGGACAGCAACCTGTAGTCTTTCTTCATGATGCTGGCAAGTCCTATGCTGTACAGGAAGATAAGTCCTGGTAGCGTTTCGAGATCCAGCCATACGCCTCCGTCTTCGTCCCTCTCTTTTGCAGACGTGAAACAGGCTAGACTGTTAAGCCAGATTGAATGGTGTTGTTCTTTACCCCAGTAAACCCCATTGACAAATAAGCTGCTCAGGGAACTGCACTGTTTGAAGTAATAGTTTACCCTCCCCTTAATTCCTTCTTTGGTTGGGGTGCCTGCGAACGGCAAAGCATTGAAATTAAAGTTTATCCGATCGACTTCACTTCTTATAAGATCATGAAGCGATATGATCTGCTCATCATGCACGATAAACTTCTTCAACTTGGTCAGTGCAATCTGCGACGTTGAAAGATCTGCAGATTTGGTGCTTTCTAGCACCTCTATCTTTTCGTGTAGTTCTTTAAAGAACAAGTCGGCATTGGTAATGCTCACAGCTTTCCCTCTTCTAATGTAGGCTAACTCCTCTAGTTCATTGCCTACCTTGTCTGAATACGTGAAGTAATTAGAGAACCTGAACTTATTTGAAGTTTCCAAGGCCTCCTTTAGCACACGATCACTAGTGCCCGTCCACCCGCAGGTTATCAACCCAAAATTGTCAGACACATAGCGCAACAGCTCCGATAACCTTTCCTCGTACTTATCTGCTTCACTCTTTACATTCAGGAAACTGGAGTCCATGTAGTCCCCGTTTACTTTAATGACGGTAACCCTGGAGTGAACAATAGGAAGGGAGTTTACGATATGGCCGGGGCAGCTTATCACAACAGGCTCTATACCGATGCATCTCAAGGCATTTTCTACCAGCCTGTCGAGGGTAGTTGTGATGATCACCCGTACATAGCCTTTGCTAACCAGACGGGCAATTGTTTGGTGGGCAAGTGTTGGCTTCTTCAGCCCCTCCTCAAGTTCGGTTTCGTTGGGCTCAAAATATCTTCGCAAGAGATTTTGCCGCTCCGTCTCTGTGTTCGTAAGCGGCTCCAGCAGACTTGCATAGCCTGGCCTTTCTCCAAACCGCTTAAAAAACCATTCCTCCGGTTCCGGCTCACAATTCGCATTTTCCAGCACAGCTATCTGCCTGATCAGGTCCAGTGCTATGTCACTACCCGTAGGTATGCCGGCACCGCTGGAAACACCAGAGCCTAATAAGAGCGCAAACGCACCTTTGTTGTTATATATCGAATGAGATACCGAGGAGACTTGGGCATTCATAATTCACGTTGCTTCAATACCGGTACAATATATAGATAATTTTATACTAAAACCACGGAAATTATTTTCATTCTACCAGCTCTACAATTTTGGCTGATTAGAGCGCCCCTAATCGGGTATTTTGGCCTTTTTACGTTCATTTATCTATGTAAAATCTTTATAACCACTACACTTATACCTACCGCGACTTCCATGAGAGGACCAGATTTACTCCTCAAAATCAGTCGTAATCAGAAGGTGTGTAATATCCGACATCCCTTAACTCCTATCATACTGTACGGTTATAAGCTGTAGCGCAAACGCGACTCCATTTTATACCAATACGCCTCGGCTTGTTATACCTGAGAGGTTAAATATTCCGGAACATGCCCCCATACTGCCCGTACCATATAGGACGCAACGCTTAAAGAAGGGAGGATCTATGTCAATGCCATTTAATTTTGAAGACAACATCAAAAACGCGACAGTAATGCTGCAGGATGTAGCGGCGGAGCTGCAAACAGATGACCTCAACAAAGCCGGCCGCATTTTCAGAGCCGTGCTGCAATCCATACGGGACAGATTGCCTGTAAATGATGCCGTACAATTTGCCGCACAGCTGCCTATCTTCTGGAAGGGCATCTACTTCGACCAGTATGACACATCCAAAGTGCCGGTCAGGATACGGGATGCGAACGATTGGATCAATTACATCCGCAACAAGAATGCTTTTGCGGCTAATAACGACTTTCAGCAGGATGAAGAAATCACAGCGGCTTTCCGGGCTGTCTTCCGGGCTCTGCAGCGCACCATGACCGACGGACAGCTGGAAAAAGTGAAGCAATCGCTAAACGAGGACATTCAGGAACTGCTGGCTGCCTGATAAAAAAGCTGCGCCGCCTGTTACATAGGGCAACAGGCGGCGCAGCTTTTTTAGATATGCTTTTGCGCTATACAAACAATCCCTCTACAGACAGGTAGCGCTCGCCTGTGTCGTAGCAAAAGGTTAGTACCCTGGCACCATCCGGAATTTCTTCGTCCAGTTTCTGCTGCACGGCTGCCAGAGAGGCACCTGAAGATACTCCCACAAATATTCCTTCTTCCATAGCCACTCTCCTGGCATAATCGTAGGCATCGTCGGCTGCCACCGTTATTACACCATCCAGCAGACTGGTGTCCATTATACTGGGCACAAACCCGGCTCCTACGCCTTGTATCGGGTGCGGGCCCGGCTGGCCACCGCTCAACACCGGAGAGGCGGCAGGCTCTACGGCGTATACCTTCAGATTGGGGAAGTGCCGCTTCAGTACCCTGGCTACACCTGTTATGTGACCACCTGTACCCACCCCGGTAATCAGATAGTCAAAACCTTCCGGAAAATCAGCCATAATCTCCTGCGCTGTGGTCTCAATGTGGACCTGTGTGTTGGCTTCGTTGTCAAACTGCATGGGCATCCAGGAGTTTTCGTGTTCTTCGAGCATTTCACGGGCACGGTCTATCGCTCCTTTCATGCCTTTTTCACGAGGTGTCAGCTCCAGCTTGGCCCCATAAGCCGCCATCAGCCTGCGTCGCTCAATGGACATGGACTCGGGCATGACCAGGATCAGGTGATACCCTTTTACAGCAGCGACCATGGCCAGCCCGACACCGGTATTACCCGAAGTGGGCTCAATGATCACGCTATCCTTTTTCAGGACACCTCTTGTTTCGGCATCCTCTATCATAGCCAAAGCGATGCGGTCTTTGATGCTGCCGCCCGGATTAGCACGTTCCAACTTCATCCATACTTCCGCTTTGTCTTTAAACATGCGGTTGATCTTCACATGGGGCGTTTTGCCTATGGTTTCGAGTATGCTATGCGCTTTCATATTTGTGTCTTTTTTTAGATTGAAAAATTCAGAACATCGGCTCTGTCTTCGTAGTAACTCACTTTTATTTGTGGGCGGTGGTACACTCTTGCAAAAGGAGGAACACTTTCAGTCAGCCATACATT
>NZ_JADPMP010000022.1 GCF_015686655.1 Pontibacter sp. FD36
CACTGTTTGAGCGTTCAGCGAGTTTGGAGCGTCTTGATTTTTTTGCTTACTTTTTTCATCAAGGAAAAAAGTAAGGCCCGCCCGGCCAGGGCAAAAGCCAGCTATGTAATAGCAAAATCACTATACCTACAACCGCTACTACGCCAGTAGCAAACTATACCTTATTAAACATAAAAGGCCTGCAAACTCAGCGTTGCAGGCCTTTTACGTTCCATTATCCGCTTGGTCCCCCAAGCTACTATTATTACCGTCGTCCATACGCTATACCTTTAAAAAATGGCCGGCGTGCATGGCTTGCGCGAAAACACAGTTACTTCGTCCACATCCTTCAGTCGGCAGATGAAACGCGTCATACGCTCCACACCGAATCCGGCTCCGGCAGTTTTAGGCAATAAACCTGATTTGGCAACCTCCAAATAATGCTTAAAAGTCTCTTGGCTGGTGCCGACCTCGTCCATACGCTTCAGTATCTGCTGGTGCTCATGCTCACGCTCAGCGCCTGACAATCCTTCGCCAAATCCTTCTGGCCAAATCACATCGTAGTTTAAATAGGTGCCGCGGCGAGTCGGATCTTCTTTATCATAGAATTCACGCTTGTGGTTCACCAGCCAAAACGGCTCCGCTGCCTCTTCTGACTTAATCTTTTCATAGTCCGGGCCAAGGGCGGCTTCTAGCTTTTCGGTGCGGAAAACCGACCATTTTTCGTACTGTGGCAGCAACTCACCGCGCAACTCGATCAGGAGCTCAGGGATTTCCTTGTTTAGGCGGGCGAAAATGTAGTTGACCAGTTCTTCCATAAACTCCATCACAAAGAAGCGATCTTTGCCGCGAAACTCGAAGTCTACCTGCGTGAACTCGAACAAGTGACGGCCTGTATCGGCGCGGTCTGAGAACTCGAGCCGCACGTTGGGCGACACAATGTATAGGCTCTCTAGCTCAGGGTTTACTAAAGCCAGCTGTTTGTGAAAGATCATCGACTTGGTCAAGCTCCAGCGTTGGTCGGCATAACCGATGGAGGCGTCTACTACTCCATGGTTGAGCGGGTCGGTGATGGGAGATAGCATGAGCGGCATCAGCTGCGTCAGGCCTTTTTTGAACATGAAGTCGTGTGTGGCACGGATAATCCCCTGCTGTACCTTGAGTACCTTCGGCAAAGAAGTGCGGCTCAGGTGCTTCATAGTAGTTTCCAGCACCGTGGGTTCTGTGAGTGTTTGCAATTCCATATTTTCTTTTTTTTAGTGAATTAATGTATTACAAACATAATTACTAGAAATGTATATTGAAAATTATTTAACATTTAAATACATTTGTTAAAAATTAAATAATATATAGTTTATATTTTTGACAAATAACCAAAACACAGGATAGATATCGGGAATGGATTTAAAAATTGATAAACTTGATCGTCAGATTCTGCACTTGCTGATGCAGAATGTCAACCGTGCATACACGGATATTGCCAAAGAACTCGGTGTTTCGGGGGGTACCATACACGTGCGCCTGAAGAAAATGACCGAGATGGGCATCGTGCAGGGAGCACAGTTACTGATCAATCCGGCTGCTATCGGTTATGACATCTGTGCCTTTATCGGCGTGTTTTTGGAGAAGGGTTCGGCTTATAAAGAGGTGGTAGAGAAGATGCGCGACATCCCTGAGATTGTAGAGCTGCATTACACCACGGGCTCCTACAGTATGTTCGTCAAGATCATCTGCCGCGACACGAAGCACCTGCGCGAAGTGCTCAACGAGAAAATGCAAGGTATAGCAGGCGTGCACCGCACCGAAACGTTCATCTCGCTGGAGGAAAGTATAAGCCGACAGATATCAGTAGGGGTTGAATAAGATATAACAGCAAAGCCGCCTCAAACTGATTGAAGGCGGCTTTGCTGTTATATAGGTTCAATAAATGGAGTGCCTTGCGGCATTATCTTACTTCAACATTCGCAGTGCTTCTCTCAACCTACCCAGTGAGTCTTTGATGCTCTCCAGCGAGGCACCTCCTACTGACAGACGGAACCAGCCCAAATCTGGCGCAGAGCCGAAGGCGGAGAATGGCACCACAGCTAATTTAGCTTCTTCCAGAATGTAGAAGCTGATGTCTTTGCTGGTCTGCAGTACCTGACCTGATGGCGTGGTTTTACCAGCTAAGTCGAGCTTGGCGGAGAGGTAGATGGCGCCCATCGGTTCAATGGCATCCACGTTGTACCCTTCTTTTTTCAGGTCTTTGAAGGCGTGGTAGAGCAGATCCAGACTCGCGCGCACATTGTGCTTGAACTCGTCCAGGAACACATCTACCGCATCTGTCTGGTGCAGGAATCGGGCTGTGGCCATTTGCTCGGCTTTTGGAGCCCAAGCCCCCACGTGACCAAGAATTGCCTTCATCTTATCAATGACCACCGTCGGGCCGAATGCATAGCCTACGCGCACACCTGTAGCGGCGAAGCACTTGGAAGTACCGTCGATGTAAATGGTATAGTCACGCAGTTCAGGGCGCAGGTTAACCGGGTCGTAATGCTGGTGCTCCCCGAAGGTCAGCATCCAGTAGATCTGGTCGTAAAGGATGTAGAGTGGCTTTTCTCCTGCTCCTCGGCTCTTGTTTTCGGCGACCACCAGGTCGCAGATGTCTTCCAGGTCTTTTCTGGAGAACATCGTGCCAGTCGGGTTGAGCGGAGAGCAGAGGGCCAGCATGGTAGCACCTTTCAGTTGAGAAGCTACATCAGCCGCAGTCGGCATGAAATTGTTGTCCGGACTCGTTTCCACCATCACCGGCGTGGCACTGGACAGATGGCAATAATGGTTGTTGTTCCACGACGGCGTCGGGAAAACCACTTTGTCACCCGGGTCTACAAGGGCCAGGTAGGTCGCGTAAATCAGCGGTCGTGAGCCGCCGGCTACCAGAATATCGTTCTCAGAGTAAGTCAGGCCTAACCGGTCGCGGGTGAAGTCGGCTACGGCTTTGCGCAGCACGGCCACCCCATTGGCCGGCGGGTAATTCGTATGTCCTTCGGCGTAGGCCTCGGCAATGCCAGCCCGCAGTTCGCCAGGTATAGGAAAAATCTTTGGGTCGAAGTCGCCGATGGTAAGGTTGCAGATTTGCTCGCCTTTCGCAATCATTGCGTTTACTTCACCGGCCAGCTTGATGATCTCAGAGCCGATGAGGTTTTGGGCCATTCTTGAAACGGTCATGCGCCTGTGTGTTAGTACGCAACAAGATACTAACTTCTGGAAAAAGTACGTCGCTTGCGGAACACAAAAAAGCTTACCACTTATAATAGCTGCTCTCCTCGCCATCATTCAGGATGTCGGCGGCAGTGTTTGGGCTGCGGCTGATATCGGCCAGCTTGCGTTCGCGCCACACGGCTGCTGATTCGCGGACTACATCCAGATGTGCATCAGACTTTATGCGCTCTTCTTCGCGCTTGGCTTCGATCTCAAACTCCTGACGGGCTGCAAACTTTGCTTCAGCTACAGCCTGGCGAGTGTCGTACTGTTTCTGACGCTCCTGCACCCGATGCATTTCCTGCGTCGTGCGCTCGTGCTCCAGCCCTTTGAGGATGTCATCATAAGGTCCTTTGCTAGTGATCAGTTTCGTAAAAATAGGCGCCGTTTCCAGGCATATGAACAGCAGCGTAATAAAAAATACCGGCAGCCATGGCAACTGGTTCAGGGCATCGATTCTGGCCATCAGGCCATCGTAGTTTGAGAAGCTTTCCTGTCCTTCCGACACGGTACTGTCATACTGCTTCATCAGGTCGGCAATGCGCTGCTCTTTCACAAGGATCCTATCGGCGGCACTGGCCTGCAGCAGCTTAAGCTCTTCGTCGACTTTGTCATACTGTTGCTTTTTTTCTTCATAGATGGGTCCCCGGCCTATTTTACCTGTACCGCCAGTACCATCGGCCTCTGCTGCTACCATTTCGTAGAGCTTATTCCGCTCCTGCACTTTGGCTTCCACTTCGGCCCGTATACCTGCAATCTCCGACTTCACAGAGTCCACCTCGGCAAACTGCTTGTTCACCAAGGCTTTGTGCTGAATCGCCAACTCTGCCTGCTTTTCTTTCAGAACGGCCTGTATCTCTTTGTCGAATATCTTCAGCTCCAGTGGTTTGGAAATAACCACGGCCAGCACCAGCGCCAGCAAAATTCGGGGCGTCACCATCAGCAGTTCTCGCCAGAACTTGCCTTCTTTGCGGATGGTGGAAACGATAAAGCGGTCGAGATTGAAGATAACGGCACCCCAAAGCAAACCAAAGGCCACGGCCATAGGCACAGCATCGAACACCGTATAGAGGGCATAACCACCCGATATACTGGCCAGCACACCTGTAAATAAAACGGTGGCACCGACACCAGCATATTTTATGTGCTCCGACTTAGAGCACTTCTCAAGAATCGTATCGTCGGCACCGGCGCACCACCAAAAGAATTTCTTCATGTAAACTTCCTGTACAGGTTAAAGCTGAGGCAAAGGCAGCTTGCAATACTAACGTGCAACTTACTGACTTCTATACATTTGCCATTCAAAATGTGACGAAACACCTTCAAAATGTGATGAACTGTATCGTTACTGCGGCAACAACAGCCCGAGCTGCTTAAGTTCAACTGCTTTCGGCTACTCCAGGCCTTTGTTAGGTACCTAAAGCAGGTATAGAAAATGGTCAGCCTGCCGGCTTAAGTGAATAGCCATGCAGCAGGGCTAGCAGTTCCAAAATGCAGGTATGGCAGGTATAGCAACAAAAAAGGCAGCGACCTCTCCAGTCACTGCCTTTTTCTATTGATCGAGCTACAAAAGAGCTCCCTCTATAAACTTAAACTCCTTCGCTGTTTTCGTCTTCATCCGGCAGAATCTCCACATCCTGCACCAACACGAACTTCTCTATTTCACGTGCTCTTGGAGTATTGGCCAATCCGCCGAGGGCTGTCTCTTTATATTTGCGTTCCATGCTTTCGCCTACTTCGCCGAGGGCCGCCACGCACTGGTCAACCGGAATAACAGCATTCACACCGGCAATGGCCAACTGCGAAGAAGAGTAGGCGATAGCAGCCGCACTGGCGTTGCGTACAATGCAGGGCACTTCAACCAGGCCTGCCACCGGGTCGCATACCAGCCCCAGCATACACTGTATGGTAATGGCCACTGCCGTGAATACCTGCTCCACGTTGCCGCCCAGGCAGTACACAATGGCACCTGCCGCCATGGCTGCCGCACTACCTGTCTCAGCCTGGCAACCGCCTACGGCTCCAGCCAGTGAGGCGTTCTGCTCGATGATGAGGGCTATACCTGCTGCTACCAACAGGCCTTCGTGAATCTTGCGGTCTTCGAGTCCGTGTAGTTCCTGCAGGGTAGTCAATGTGCCTGGCAGTATACCAGAGGCACCTGCAGTCGGAGCGGCTACCACACGTCCCATGCACGAGTTCACCTCTTTGGCGCCCAGCGCACGCGACACCAGCATCTGAAACTCCGGCGACAGCACTGTTACCGGCGACTTGGCTACTTTCTTGGCGCTGTTGTTCACCATGCCCGAGCGGGAAGTCATGTCTTCGGTGAGGCCGGTTTGCACGGCATCCTTCATCACCTCGTATGCCTTAGCGATGTTCTCCCAGATAAACTCCTCGGTGCGGCCTTTCTGTTCTACTTCGTACTCCAGCACAGGCTGGTATAGTGGTTCGCCGGTCTCAGCGCAATGCTTTTCCCAGCTCTTAAAATCATTGAATAGTAATGACATATCGTATGGCTTAAATCTGCCCTGCGGCTAACCGCGAGGGGGCGTTAAAGATACTCTAAATTTCAGGAATCAGCTAAAACTCCTGCTCCATTTGATAACACGGCTTCCGGGGTTAATCGTTCTGTTTCGACTGCTACACCTGCTTACCTCAACCTATACCTGTCGCCTCCGTTTTTCTGAGTGAACAAGCGATATCTATACCTGATGGAAAACAAAGACAAGAAGCGTGTGGCCATGCGTATACATGGCCGGGTACAAGGCGTATTTTTCAGAGCCAGCACCCAAGGCAAAGCATTGGAGCTAGGCCTGTACGGCTTTGTGCAGAACGAACCCGACGGCACCGTATACCTGGAGGCGGAGGGAAAGCCCGAAGCACTAAAACAACTGGAGGAATGGGCGCACCAAGGCCCAGACAGGGCTCGAGTAGAGAAAGTGGAGGTAGAGGAAAAGGAGGGGCTGAAGGGGTTTGATCGGTTTGAGCAGAGGAGGTAAAAAACACCGATTTTACATTAAAATCTATATATTATTGTATACTTTCACATTAGACAATAATTTTAGATATGGCATACTTTGTAAATCTATTCTCACCTGATACGCTTGAAGCTTTTAATAAATCTGACCAGACCATATCAGGTTTTAGAGAAGGCCAAAGATCCGCTGCCTCTAAAATTAAGGTTGGGGATAGGTTTATTTGTTATGTAACAAGGCTATCAAGATGGATTGGCATACTTGAGGTTACAGATAAGTTTTTTGTAGATGACTCTCCAATCTTTCTAACCGAGGATGACCCATTCATACTGAGATTCAAAGTCAAGCCTCTAGTATGGTTACCCTTGAATTTAGCTGTCCCAATCTATGAAGACATTTGCTGGGAAAATCTCACATTCACTGCTGATCAAGAAAAAACAAGTAGTAAATGGACGAGCATGGTCCGAGGCAGCTTGAGAAAATTCGATGATACTGACGGACAGTTTTTAGAACAGTTGCTTTATAAACAGACTCAAAAGCCTACTAGTTTTCCTTTAAGCGATAGCGATAAAAAGAAGTCGAAAGGACCTACTGTAAAAACACAGCATAATAAGAAAGTTACTGTATCTATTCCTGAAAATGACGAGGCGCCTGTTTCTACAGAACAACCTTCACAATCTCGCGATTCTATAAAAATTCAAGGCTTACTTGCTGGTATTGGTGAGCGTATGAATTATAAAATCTGGATTCCCAAGAACGATAGAAGTAGAGTTCTTGAGGTTTGGAGCCCAATTAAACAAAACTCTGTATTACAGGATCTTCCGCTTAACTATGATAGCGCCACTTTAAAGACTATTGAGAATATTGATATACTTTGGATTAAAGGACGATCTATAATCAGAGCATTTGAAGTGGAGCATACTACTTCGATTTACTCCGGTATCTTAAGAATGGCCGATTTAATGGCTCTTCAACCCAACCTGAAAATCCAGGCACATATTGTAGCTCCAAATGAGAGAAAAGAAAAGGTTCTGCAGGAAATTACCCGCCCTGTTTTTACTTTTTTAGAAAGCGGACCGTTATCAGAGTCTTGTACATTTATTTCTTATGATTCAGTCGAAGAACTTGCTGAAGAGAAAAGATTAGAATATATGACAGACGCTGTTTTAGAAGAATTTTCTGAGGTGGCAGAAGACTCATATTTTTAAATTCCCCATGCCCCTCTCCCTCCTCAGCCAAATTCCATACCTCACCCCCGACGACATAGCTGCTTTCCTGCCGCTGTGGAAGAAGAAGGTGCTGCTGAATAGGTATGACTTCCTGATACGGCAAGGGCAGGTGGAGCAGGGGCTATACCTTGTCGCGAGTGGGGCGCTGCGCATTTACTACCCGCTGCCTGACGAGGATATTTGCGTGGGCTTCGGCTACCCCCATACCTTGCTGGTGTCATTCCCGTCATTTGTCGATGGCAAACCTTCCGACTACTACATACAGGCCCTCAAAAAAAGTGAACTGTTAGGTATAAGCAAGACCGATCTGGTGCAGTTGATAGAGCAGCGGCCGAACATCAGGCGCTTCTGGTACGAGCAGCTTGAAAAGGCACTGGTTGGCAAGATAGAGCGGGAAGTGGACCTGCTGTTGCCGGAACCGGAGCAGCGCCTGCAGCGTGTCATGCAGCGGAGCCCTCACCTTTTCCAGCATATCCCCAAAAAGTACATCGCCTCATACCTGCGCATGTCCCCCGAAACACTGAGCCGGATTAGGTAGCTGCTTCGTAAATCTTGACGCTCATCAAGGATTGGGTTTAAGCCGTGCTGTACCTTTGATGCGTACAATATAAAACGATGAATGCTATGAATGCCTTAGACCAAATCTCCCGCACTGTCGAAAATCAGAAGCAAACTGTTGTTGCTGCTTTTGTGCCACTGGAGCTTTCCCTCCTCAACTTCAAACCTGCTCCCGACAGCTGGAGCGTACTTGAATGCCTGGAGCACCTGAACCGCTACAGTCGCTACTACAACCCGGCACTGGCAAAGGCCATTGCGACAAATTCTGATGACAAGCCTGAGCAGACAATCAGCTATAGCTGGCTCGGCAAGAAGTCGCTGGATATGGTGCGGCCGGACAATGTCAAGAAAAGCAAGACCGTGCGCCACATGAACCCTAACAACAGCCAACTGGGTCGCCAGACGCTGGAGGAGTTTCTGGACCACCAAACCGAACTGCTACAGCTCCTTAACAAAGCCAAAAACACCAACCTGAATAAAAAGGCTATACCTGTTGAGTTCTTCAAACTGATGAAGCTGCGCATTGGAGAGACGCTGGAGTTTGTGGCCCTGCACCAGGAGCGGCATCTGCAGCAAGCCCTGAATGTAAAAAAGCAGCTACCCGTCAATCAGGCAGCTGCTTAAATTCCCTTAACAAACTTTACGAAAGCCTACAGCGAGTTATAGTAGGCAACCAGTTTGGCCATGTCGCTGTCGTCGCGCAGGTTCAGCGCATTTGATTTGATGTAAGTCTCCAGGTAGTCTTTTTTGTCAGGTATGGCAGAGAGCAGGGAGTTTTTCGACTTCTTCACTTTTACTGCCTTGTCGCCCACTGCGATGTAATAGTCTTCGCTTGCCTGCACTTCTCTGTCAATAGTGGCCGAGCTGTAGTGCTTGCGATCAAATATTTTTTTGGATGTGCGCTTCAAAAGCGACACCTGTCCATCAGCGAGTACTTCCATGAAAGCATTGGCCGACACCCCGTCGCCGCTATACCCTGAGCGGAAGGTACGCTCTACAGGCTGGTTGTTTTCGATATACCCTATCTTAAACTCCTGCACCGGCTCCAGCAGCTCCTTCACATCACCATTCTTCGCCTTGAAGATGATGGCGTCCTTCACCTGGTCATACATCAGGTCGATGCCCTGGTATACCGTGCCGCTCTTAAGCGTCAGGGTGCCTTTCGCCCATTCTTTGTGCAGGTACGGTGAGCCTATCATGGTGATGGTGTTGTACTCGTGCACCGGACGGGCCTCCATGTCGTTGGTATGCGTGAACTGCGCGTGCGCCTGCAGGCTAAAGCAACAGCCGATCAGCATCACTAAACCGAATCGTAAGAAGACAGCTTTCATAGGGCGTTTGTTTTTAAGTTAAAATTAAGATTCCAGATTATTATAGTACGCTACCAGCTTGGCCATGTCCTGCTCCTGCCTCAGGTCCAGGCGATTGGCTTTCACATACGCTTCAAGTTCAGACTGCCTGTTGCCTATGGCCTTGATCAGCGACTTCTTGTCCTTTTTCAGCTTCGTCAGTTTTCCCTCTCTGTTGGCCAGGTAGTAACTTTCCTGCGCCACGATGGACTTCACTTTGGTCGCAGAGCTATAAGGCACCTCTTCATACACCCGTTTGGTTGTTCGCTTCAAAAGCTGTGTGGGGCCATCGGCCAGTACTTCATAAAAAGCATCTAAAGGCGTAGCATCAATGGATTCATATCCTCTCATGAACAAGCGCTTCATCAGCTCAAATTCCACGACAGGCTGTAAAAACAACTGCGCCTCTCCTTTCTTGTTACTGAACATAAGCTCATCTGCAACCTGGTCATACTTCAGCCGAACGCCGATGTACTCTTTCCCGTCTTCCAGCTTCACCCAGCCCTCCTGCCATTCGTCATCCAGATAAGGCGAGCCCTTCACATCCAGGTACTGCTTTGCCATAATGGGGCGGCCCATGTAGTCGACTATCTCGGTTTGAGCAAATGCTCCGGAACCAAGCAGCAAACAAAAACAACAAGTATACGCCCACCTCAACATCATAATTGCTCTATCAACTTATTAATAAGACTTTTCAGTCTTTGAATATAATACTTATTTGTTAAATCTGGTAATCACCCACTACAATATGTATTTGGCTCCCTGGCCTCGTTCTTATTGCGGCCAAAATTAACTTTCTTGCACTTGATTTTGTTCTAACCCGGCTCCTGCTATGAACAGGGCCACCAGATTATGCGCGAAAAAGTAGTTAGTTATAGTTTTTTCTTTTTTGGATTGCTGCTGTTCGGCTTTGCCAATGCCATTGCCGTGAAGGTGAAGTACCTGGGTCTGCACCCCTGGGAGGTGCTCAATGTGGCGCTGTTTCAACAGATCGGCTTTACGATTGGTACCTGGAGCGTAATTGTGGGATTATTCTTCGTGGCTATTTCGTGGTTCATCAACCGCAAATATATTAACGTGGGCACCTTCCTCAACGCGCTTCTTGTAGGGCCGTTCATGGACATGTTCCTTTGGCTCGACATCCTGCCATCGGCCACCAATACGCCACTCGACTACCTGAACCTGGCTGTATCAGTGGTGATAGCAGGTATAGCCGGTGGAATGTATGTTGCAGGTGGTATGGGCGCTGGTCCGCGCGATGGGTTCATGCTGGCTTTGTCGGAGCGGGTCAACTTGTCTGTCAGCCGCACCCGCATCATGGTAGAGTGCCTGATCCTGGGTATAGGCTATATGCTGGGCGGCCCGATCTTTATCGCCACGTTCTTATATACCTTTATCATGAGCCCAATCTTCCAGGTGACGCTCCGCTTCTTCCAGAAAATGCGCAACAACCTGATCGAGGCGAAAGTGACGGTATAGGTATAACTGCCCATGCACGATTTGGACAAGATTGCTGGTGCATGATTCGGACAGGTCGCGACCTGTCCCTACGGAAACTGCCCTGCTGCGTAGCAATACGACGTTACGGTGTAACGTCGCTACAAGCATAACTTTTCTAACTTTCTAACTTCCAGACTTTCTAACTCAGACTCACTTCTTCTTTCGCTCCTGTGTTCAGGTCGATTTGGTAGAGTTGGTGGCTGTTGGTGCTGGTGACCCAAAGATGGCCGTTCAGGTATAGCAGGTCATTGGGTTCGTGCAAGCCGTCCGTCAGGGTGCGGACGCGGTGCCGTTCCATGTCGAGCACTTTAATCTTGCCATTGTAGGTGTCGGCGATGTACACGTCGCTGTCTATCACTTCAAGACCTACGCAGTGCTGCAACAGGGCATCGTCCACGTCGCCATCCACATCCCCAAAATCAAACAGCCCACGGCCAAGCGGGGTGAGCACCATGCCGGTCTTGAGGTTGACGGTGCGGATGGCACTGGCTTCTGCATCGGCCACGTAGAGCACCTCGCCCCGAATAGAGAGTCCGCTGGGCTGGTTGAAGGCCGCTTCGTCCAGCAGGCCGTCGGTAAGGGCTTCGCGGCCACTTCCGGCAAAGCGGTATACCTGCTCGGTTTCCAGGTCCATGCGCAGGATCTGGTGATTGCCGGCATTAGCAATGAACATGCTGCGCCCGTGTATGAGCAGGTCCCAGGGGCTATTGGGGTTCACAGGCTCCTGCCGCTTGTCGTCATGAAAGTAGTACTCCAGCTCTCCGGTACCGGCGGCGGTGCTCACCATGCGGTGCTGCAGGTCCACTTTGCGGATGGCGTTGTTCTTGGCATCGGCTACATAAAGCACATCGCCCTGCAAAGCCAAACCATGTGGTTCGTTGAAGGTAGCATCTGCGTAACCGCCATTAAGAAAACCCCTTTCTCCACTGCCGATCACTTCGAGCACCTGTCCCTGCTGGCTTAGCTTCAGGATGCGGTTGTGCCCGCTGTCAGACAGGTATAGGTTGCCCTCTGCGTCGCTGATCAGTTTGGAGGGAAAGGAGAGTATACCAGAGTCGGGAGCCTCAGGCTGCACAGGTATAGGCGTTTGGTTGAGCTCGTCTATAAACTCCTCTTTCATGCGCTGGATGTAAGGCCGCACTGTATCGTACACGCCCTCTCCGGCATGCTGCCCTACTACCTTGCCATTCGGGTCGATGAGCACCGTAGTAGGCCACGCCCGCACACCGTACTGGTTCCAGATGGCAAAGTCGGCGTCGTTTACCACCGGGTGCTCTACCCCGAATTTCTGGATAGCCTGCCGGATGGTTTCGGTCTGCTTTTCAGCATCGAACTTGGCGGAGTGTATACCGATCACCACCATCACATCGGCAAACTCATCCTCCAGCCGCTTCAGGTCCGGCACGATGTGCTGACAGTTGATGCAGCCAAAGGTCCAGAAGTCCAGCAACACGATTTTGCCTCTGAAGTCCTTGATAGACCAGCTCCGGTCGGTGTTGAGCCAGCCGTGCGGCGTATTGATCTCTGGTGCATTGACGCGTCCGGTTAACATAGCGCAATTTGGTTTAGGTATAGTGGATTATCTGGTACAGGCATAGGTCAGGAAAGGTTGTTTGTATAACGTCGGCAGGCGGCATTTGTATATGTATGCTGCAGATGACTTGTTATACCTGAATCCGGGCTTTGCCTGCAGCCAAAACAGCACTTATGCCAAGAAGTTATTTTATCGTAAATTTGTGTAAAACTGCTGCGGCGCTATGGAGGAAACCTACCTGTCTGATTTCGGAACGATCCTGCTTTTCCTGATTGGGGGAGCAATCTTTGTGGTGATCGGTCTGTTTACCGCCAGGCTTATCCGCCCCAGCAGACCTAACCCCGAAAAGCTGACGACTTATGAATCGGGCGAGGAGCCAATCGGCAACTCCTGGGTGCAGTTCAACCCGCGGTTTTATGTGGTGGCGCTTATCTTCATCATTTTCGATGTGGAGCTGGCCTTCCTGTTTCCATGGGCTACGGTGTTTGGTCGCCGCGACCTGATCGAGGCCACTGACGGTGTATGGGGCTGGTTTGCCCTGATCGAGATGTTCATTTTTATCGGTGTACTGGCGCTGGGCCTGGCTTACGCCTGGGTGAAAGGCCACCTCGACTGGATCAGACCCAAGCCTGTGGTACCGCAAAGCCGCTCCCGTATACCGAAGGAGGTATACCAGCGCTTGAACGAGCAGCGAAAAGCCAACAGCTAAAACAGTAAACCATCGTTAGCAAGCACAGATTTATTCATTACTCAGTAATTATTAATCATTAGACATTAACCATTGAACATTCCACAGGACAAGACAGGAGAAGGCGGTGTGATCGTCACCAAACTGGACGACCTGCTCAACTGGGCGCGACTGACTTCGCTGTTCCCGATGGGTTTTGGTCTGGCCTGTTGCGCCATCGAGATGATGGGGGCCTACGCCTCCGGCTACGACCTCGATCGCTTCGGCATCATACCGCGGGCCTCGCCTCGTCAGTCGGATGTGATGATCGTGGCTGGCACTGTCACCTTTAAGATGGCCGACCGTGTGCGCCGCCTCTACGAGCAGATGCCGGAGCCACGTTACGTGATCTCGATGGGCAGCTGCTCCAACTGCGGCGGCCCCTATTGGGAGCACGGTTACCATGTGGTGAAGGGTGTGGATCGCATTATACCTGTAGACGTATACGTACCCGGATGTCCGCCAAGACCGGAAGCACTGATCGGTGGCTTCCTGCGCCTGCAGGAGATCATCCGCCAGGAAACCATCCGCGAGCCTCGTGCCGTGCAGCAGATCATGGCAAAACGAATGGAAAAAGGAATGAATAATGAAGAATTAATAATGACTAATGAGGAGCCAAGAATGACTAATGAAGAATTAGGGATGAATAATGATCCATCAAAGCCGGATGATCAGCAAAACCCGATCGTTTAAAACAATCCGTCATTAATCACCACTTATTAAAGAATCATTACTCACTAATCATTACTCATTATTAATTACTCATTAAAAACCCATGCACTTCGGAGAGATAAAGGACTTTGTAGCAGCGCAGTTTGGTGCGGAGGTGATCGTATCGGAGCATGCCAATAACCTGCAGCCCTACCTGGTGCTTCAAACGGAGCGACTTGCGGAGGTATGCCTGGAGTTGCACGACAACGAAGCAACTTATTTCGACTTTCTCTCCAGCGTGACAGGTATAGACAACGGTCCCGAGGCCGGCACCATGGAAGTGGTGTATAATCTTTACTCTATACCTTACGACCACCACCTGATGCTCAAAGTGATCGTGCCTCGCAACAGCACTTCGGAGCAGCTTATACCTACTGTGCCGACCGTGAGCCACATCTGGCGCACCGCCGACTGGCAGGAGCGGGAGATCTTCGACCTGGTGGGTATCCTCTTCAAAGATCACCCCGACATGCGCCGCATACTCTGTGCCGCCGACTGGAAAGGCCACCCCCTCCGCAAAGATTACAAGCTACAGGACTACTACCACGGCATCAAAGTGCCTTACGACAACCATAATGAGTACAGCGGTTTCCGGGGTGAGCCAGTACAGCTGATTTCTTCAGAAGATCCGTTCGGTGATAAGCGGGAGAAGCCGGAGGCGTAGCAGGGCTAAAACTTAGATCACCATCTTCTCAAAGCACACACTATTCTCTACCCCGGCATACTGACCGTAATTGGGGAATAGCTGATAACCGTTCTTTTTGTAGAGGCTGATGGCTTCCGGCTGCTTCAGGCCGGTTTCTAGAATGCAGCGGGTATAGGAAAGCTCCCGTGCCCACCCCTCCAATTCGGCCAATACCTGGCTGGCTATACCTTTGCCTCGGCTGGCTGGCAGCACATACATGCGCTTCACTTCCATGGTACATGGCTCGTATGCTTTGATGGCGCCACAGCCCAGGGCTTTCCCGTCTTCATAAGCCAGCACGACATACTTTATCTTGTCGATCTTGTTGTACTGTGCATAAAAGGCGTGCTCTTCTCCATCCCGAATAGCCAGGTCTGCATCGAGCAATCTGACGAGCGCTACAAAGTCGGGATCATCTGAATCAGTTCTTTTCAGGTATAGCATGGGTTTGTTGAGGAGTTTACTGTGAGTGAAGTTCTGCAGCTTGCTATCACAGCTCAAATTTGCATAATGTTTTCACATATTCCTTCCGCTGATACCAGTCGTTGTATACTAACTCGATTGTGTTGACTGTGGATATGCCAAAGGAATGATCCCTGTGCTTCTCTACTACCTTTAAAAACTCGTCCTTATTTTTGAGTTTTTCCTTAAATCTGACTACTGTCGAGTGGGCTGTTTGTATGCTGTAGCGTTTGTCAATGGACTGCTCTAAACCCGAGTCCCGGAAATTACTTCTCAGGTTATCACGAAGCTGGCTAAGCGTATCATCCGCTAAAAACCCCTGCACCATCAGACAGGACGGAGAAGCAGTAAGCCCCTTGAATTCTACCTCAAAGGGACCCAACCCATGTATGCTTTTTCTTACAGTCTTTATGTAGTCTTCCACCCGAATCTGCCCCAAGCCGAAGCCATTATAACATGAAATGATTGACATCACGGTTACATGCAGATCCGAGTCCCGGTAAAAATACTGATTTGGTTCGATCAGTTTAAGCTTGGAGAGTAGCTTTTGAATCTCTCCTTTTACAACATCATCTGGCCTCAGTAAAAGGGTGATTCCGAATCTGTTGTCACTGGCAGCATCAATTAACTCGTCGATCTGATAAGCATCTGCCTGTATGCAGCGAATCGAATCCTGATACAGTTTATGATAATGCTCCTGTAGCTGCATGCGGCTAATTAGTATAGTAGTAGGTGATAGTAGGTTTTAGATCTATCGTTAGTGGTTTGTTACGTGCTGGCGTAGCCGAGCATTAAGGCTGAACTTTGTTGCACTAAACCTTCGGTAAAGGGTTTTAAAAAGCAGTGGATAAGCGTTACCTTTTGATTCAAATCTAACTCTTACATAAAGATGAAAAAAA
>NZ_JADPMP010000023.1 GCF_015686655.1 Pontibacter sp. FD36
TTTTTTAATTTGCTATACCTTGTCGAACCACCCCTTCCCCTCCCGAGAGGGGATTGTTGCCGCTACCAATTCACGGGTATAAGCTTTGTAGCCCAAACCACATGAACCATTGGCAGGTATAGCAAGACTAACTTGCACGCTCACAATGAACCAAGCAGCATTGCCAGGTGCACTTAAATGACTACCCACTGTTCGAGCGTTCAGCGAGTTTGGGGAGTCTTGACTTTTTTGCTTACTTTTTGTGTCAAGACAAAAAGTAAGGCCCCGCCGGCCAGGCGAAAAGGTGCCCGCCGCACAGGCGAAGCAATGAAACAATAAACGTTACTATACCTGCAAAAGCCACTGCTATACCTATACCTAAGCCAGAGGCCCCACCATATCCAACACGAGCGAGGACGCTCGCGCCATGCAAGACACAACACAACAACCTCAAGCAATACCCAAATTCCATTATCTTTACAAACACCTTAACACAAACCATGTCAACACCCAGCTATACCCTCAAAGCTACAACCCTGGCTTTGTCACTGGCTTTACTCGGCGGTTGCAGCAAAGGACCTGCCAGCAGCGCCTATACCTTACCTGTCGAAACTGGTGTACCCAGAACGCTGGCCGAGCACCGCAACCAGACGCTGCGCAACGTGCAATACGACATAAAACTGCAGCTCCCAACTGGCAAGGACGCACCTATACCTGCCTCTGAAACCATTTCCTTCAATCTGCTCAACAGAGAGCAGGCCCTGCAAATCGACTTTAAAGAGCAGCCAGACCACCTGCACGCTGTGCGGGTAAATGGAAAACAAATACCGATCGTATTCGAAAAAGAGCACATCGTGATCGGGCCGCGCTACCTGAAGGTAGGGCAGAACCAGGTGCAGATCGACTTTACGGCCGGCAACCTGTCGCTCAACCGCAACGAGGACTACCTCTATACCTTACTGGTGCCGGATCGGGCCCGCACTGTGTTCCCCTGCTTCGATCAGCCGGACCTGAAAGCGGTTTTCAAGCTCACGCTCACACTGCCACAGGACTGGAAAGCCCTGGCCAATGCCCCGCTGCAGGACTCGGTGCTGACCGGCGCTACCAAGACCTATACCTACCTGCCTTCCGATACCATCCCGACTTATCTCTTCTCTTTTGTGGCAGGTGATTTCCGGAAGGTGAGCAACAATGACCGGGGCCGCACCATGCACTTCTACCACCGTGAAACTGATCAGGACAAGCTCGAGAGCATCGGCCCGATCTTCAGCATTCACCGCGATGCGCTGGCTTTTATGGAGGACTATACCCGCATCCCCTACCCTTTTCAGAAGTTCGATTTCGTAGCTATACCTGACTTTCAGTATGGCGGCATGGAGCATGTGGGAGCGATCGACTACAAGGCCTCTACCCTCTTCCTGGACGAAGGCGCTACGAAAGACCAGCTGGTGTCACGCTCTAACCTGATCGCGCACGAAACGGCGCATATGTGGTTTGGCGACTTGGTGACGATGCGCTGGTTCAACGACGTGTGGATGAAAGAGGTGTTTGCCAACTTCATGGCTGATAAGATCTCCAAGACGACGGTAAAAGACAGCAATTACGACCTCAAGTTCCTGATCGACCACTTCCCGGCTGCTTACAGCGTGGACCGCACAGCAGGCGCCAACCCGATCCGCCAGGACCTGGCTAACCTGCAGGATGCCGGCACGCTCTATGGGCACATCATCTATCACAAAGCGCCTATTATGATGCGGCAGCTGGAGCGACTGATGGGCGAAAAGGCCTTTCAGGAAGACCTGCAGGTATACCTGAAAACCTATGCCAACAGCAACGCCACCTGGCCACAATTGATTGAAATTCTGGATGCCCGCACGACGGTTGATTTGCAGGCCTGGAACCAGGTATGGGTGAACGAGCCCGGCCGTCCGGTATTCAACTACGACATGCAAGTGGCAGACGGCAAGATCAGCTCGTTTAGGATCAACCAGAAAGCAGAAGACAGCTCGGACCGACTATGGCCACAGCTATTTGAACTGGCGCTGGTGTATGCTGACAGTGTGCAGGAGCTGACTGTGAACATGGACAAAGCCGCTGTGGAACTGACCGAAGCGATCGGGAAACGCGCACCACTAACCGTCCTCTTCAACTCCTCCGGCCAAGGTTATGGTGTGTTCGCGGTGGACCTTCGCTATCGGGCCGGCATTAGCCAGATCAATCCAGTCATGCGGGCTTCTGTGTACATCAACCTTTACGAAAACATGCTCAATGGCAGAATAGTAACACCAGACTTGCTCCTGCCCATCACGCTGCTGGAATCAGGTGTGGAAACAGATGAACTCAACCTGAAGTTGCTGACAGGCCACCTAGGCGACACTTACTGGAAGTTTACTACGCCAGCCAGAAGAGCTGAAATTGCTCCTGCCTTTGAGAAGAACCTGTGGGACGCGATGGAGAAAAATAAGTCAGGCAATGCAAAAAAGCTTTTGTTCAAGACTTACCAGAATATTGCCCTCTCCAAAGAGGCACAGGACCGACTGCACCAGATATGGGAAGCGCAGAAAGCACCGGCAGGCGTTACCCTCAATGAAGACGACTATACCTCGCTGGCTCTTTCGCTGGCCGTGCGCGACTATGCCAACTCAGAAGGAATACTGCGCCAGCAGCTGTCCCGCATCAAAAACTCGGACCGCCAGAAGCGTCTCCAGTTTTTGATGCCGGCCCTGTCGGGAGACGAGCAGGTACGTGATGCGTTCTTTGCCTCGCTCAAGTTCCGCAGCAACCGCGACAAAGAAGCTTGGGTAGGCACGGCCCTCTCCTACCTGCATCACCCGCTGCGTGCCGCCTCGTCAGAGAAGTACCTGCGCAAGAGCCTAGAGCTGGTGGAGGAAATTCAGCTTACCGGCGACATCTTTTTCCCGACTAACTGGCTGCAGTCAACCTTCAGCAGCTACCAAACTCCAACTGCCGCCGCCACCATTCGCGAATTCCTGGCAGCCCACCCGAGCTACAACCCAAAGCTGAAGGGCAAGATCCTGCAGGCTGCGGATCATGTGTTTAGAGCAGAGAAACTGGCGAGATAAGTTTGGGAGTTAAATAAAGAAGCCCGCTACTTACGCAGCGGGCTTCTTTATTTAAGGGAATATCAAGTACGACATTCCTTCTATTCAATAATTACATATCCAGCACAAGTGCGAAGATAAGTGGTGCAACGATGGTGGCATCAGACTCGATCATGTACTTTGGTGTGTCTTTGCCGAGTTTACCCCAAGTGATCTTCTCGTTTGGCACAGCGCCTGAGTAAGAACCGTAGCTGGTAGTAGAGTCAGAGATCTGAGCAAAGTAGCCCCACAATGGCACACCGTCGCGCTGCAAATCCTGGTGCAGCATTGGCACCACGCAGATTGGGAAGTCACCGGCTATACCGCCACCGATCTGGAAGAAACCGATCGTAGACTCTTCTTTGGCTGTGTTGGTATACCAGTCAGCCAGCTCGATCATGTACTGTATACCTGTTTTCATGGTATGCACATTCTTGATGTCGCCGCTGATCACGTGGCCTGCGTAGATGTTACCCAGTGTAGAGTCTTCCCAGCCCGGGCAGATGATCGGCAGGTTTTTCTTGGCTGCTTCCAGCATCCAGCTGTTTTTCGGGTCAATCTGGTAATACTGCTCCAGCTCGCCACTCAACAGGATCTGATAAAAAAACTCGTGCGGGAAATAAGCTTCGCCCGCCTTGTCCGCTTTTTCCCAGTACTTCAATACCACATGCTCCAGACGACGCATAGCCTCTTCCTCAGGTATACAGGTATCCGTTACGCGGTTAAGGTGACGGCTCAGCAGCTCCTCCTCATCAGCGGCAGACAGTTCGCGGTAATGCGGTACGCGCTCGTAAAAATCGTGCGCCACCAGGTTGAAGATATCTTCTTCCAAATTGGCACCTGTACAGGAGATCGCGTGGATTTTATCCTGACGGATCATCTCAGCCAGGATGATACCCAGCTCAGCCGTAGACATGGCACCAGCCAGCGTCACCAGCATTTTACCGCCGTTGTTGAGGTGTGTCTTATATCCTTCGGCTGCGTCGATGAGCGAGGCTGCGTTGAAGTGCTTGTAGTGCTTTTTTAAAAAATTAGATACTTCCATTTTCCTTGTGTTTATACTTTGTACTAATTCGTGTTTATACTCCTGTAACCCGATATGAGTTAAAAAAAGATCTTCTCCCGCAAATATAGGTTTTAATATAGTATACCTGTCCGCTTACTTCGAAACCAGCTTCAGCCCGATAATGGAGCCGATAAGCAGGAAGATGAAGAACAGTCGCCAAATGTCCGCAGACTCTTTATAAAGCAGCATACCGACGATGACCGTGCCCACTGCGCCTATACCTGTCCAAACGGCGTAGGCGGTGCCCATCGGGATAGTCTGAATGGCTTTGTTGAGCAGAAAGAAGCTTGCGGAAATGCACAGGAAAAACCCAACAGACCACTTCGTGACACTGAAGTTGTTCGATAGCTTGAGGCAGGTGGTAAACCCGATCTCAAACATACCCGCCATGATAAGATAGATCCAGCCCATTTTCTTTTTTTACAAAGGTCGGGACTCCGGACCGGAAGAAATTTAACAAATGTTAAAAAATCACCTGACCTCTGCCCGGATACGGCTGAGGGTAACCTGCGTGACGCCCAGGTAGGAGGCGATCTGGTTGAGCGGCACACGTTGGATCAGGGCGGGATTCTGCTGCAGCAGGGCTTTATAACGCTCGGTGGCTGACTGGAACTGAAAGACCATGAACCGCTCCTCTGTTTTGATGAGTTCGTACTCGGCCAGTTTGCGTCCCCAGTTTGCCAGTTCGATGTTGGTCAGGTATAGGTCCTGCAATTGGGCCAGGTCCATGGCCTGCACCACCGAGTTTTCGAGTAACTCCACGGTTTCGTAGCCGGGCTTGTTGGCTACGTAGCTGTAGTAGGAGAATACCAGATCGCTTTCAGCGCCAAACCAGAAGGTCACCTCCTGGTCGTTGCGGTAGCAGAAGGCGCGGGCGATACCCTGTTCAATAAAGAACACTTTGTGGCTCACCTGCCCTTCCCGGAAAAGGATATGCCCCTTGGGCAGCTCCTGCCGCTGCATCAGGGCTGTGAGCTGCTCAAAGGATCTATCTGAAATAGGATATAACTGCCGGATGGCCTGTTCGATGGTCTGCACCATTTGCGTTGTGCAAGAAGGTTACTTGGTTGGTTTCTCTATGACTAGGTTATGGTTTGTGTAGATGCAGATGTCGGCGGCGATGTTAAGGCTTTCGCGCACCATCTCTTCTGCTGACAAATGCGGTGCATGCTTCTTCAAAGCCAGGGCCGCTGCGTGCGCAAACATACTGCCCGAGCCAATGGCGGCGATCTGGTTGTCCGGCTCCAGTACATCACCCGTGCCGGAGATGATCAGTAGCTCTTCTTTGTTGGCCACGACCATCATGGCCTCCAGCTTGCGCAGGTACTGGTCTTTGCGCCAATCCTTGGCAAGTTCGATAGCAGCACGCTTCATGTTGCTTTGGTAGGCGTTCAGCTTCTCTTCGAATCGCTCCAGAAGCGTGAAAGCATCGGCAGTGGAGCCTGCAAAACCTGTTACGATCTTGCCGTCGAGTAGCTTGCGGATCTTTTTGACGTTGCTCTTGGCTACGTGCTTGTCCATGGTGGCCTGTCCGTCGGCACCTACACAAACTTCACCGTTGTGGTATATACCTACTACAGTAGTTGATCTTATTTTTGCCATTTCTGTGTTTTGGTTTATGTGAAAGGTATACGGCTATACCTTAAAAAACATTCGATACAGCCAGGACTTCAGCAAACAAAACGCCAAAGGTATAGCAGCCGACAAATTGTCGTAATGAGGCATTATCAGGCTATACCTGCCTCCTGCACCTGCCAAATCATGCTACCTTTTGCTATCTTTGCCTTACGAATCGATACTCAGCTTCTAAAACATACGATATGAGCAAAGCAAATTGGGTGACCGTAAAAGAATACGAAGATATCACCTATAAGAAATGCAATGGCGTGGCCCGCATCGCCTTCAACCGTCCGAACGTGCGCAACGCCTTCCGCCCGAAAACGGTGGGTGAACTGTTTGAGGCTTTTTTGGACGCTCGTGAAGATACCTCGATTGGGGTGGTGCTGTTCTCAGCCGAGGGGCCTTCTACTAAGGACGGGGTATACTCCTTCTGCAGCGGCGGCGACCAAAACGCCCGTGGTCACCAGGGTTATGTAGACGATGCAGGTATGCCGCGCCTGAACATCCTGGAAGTACAGCGCCTGATCCGCTTCATGCCGAAGGTGGTAATTGCCGTGGTGCCGGGTTGGGCTGTGGGTGGCGGACATTCACTCCACGTGGTATGCGACCTCACACTGGCCAGCAAAGAGCACGCGATCTTTAAACAGACCGATGCCGACGTGACCAGCTTTGACGGTGGCTATGGCTCCGCTTACCTGGCGAAGATGGTAGGTCAGAAACGCGCCCGCGAGATTTTCTTCCTGGGTCGTAACTATTCAGCCCAGGACGCATACGACATGGGCATGGTGAACGCCGTGATTCCGCATGCCGAACTGGAAGACACTGCTTATGAGTGGGCGCAGGAGATCCTAGCCAAGTCCCCTACCTCCATCAAGATGCTCAAGTTCGCCTTCAACCTGACTGACGACGGCATGGTGGGACAGCAGGTGTTTGCCGGTGAAGCTACCCGCCTCGCCTACATGACAGACGAAGCCAAAGAAGGCCGCAACGCCTTCCTGGAGAAGCGCAAGCCAGATTTCTCGGACATCAAATGGATTCCGTAAGGTATAGCCTGCAGGTATAGCACTAGCAAAGCCACTCCGTTATGGAGCGGCTTTTTGTTTTTTGCTAAAAAGTGGTTGCGGATAAATACAATTTCATCCTTTTTGATCGAACACTTAATGCGCCTAATACCACAACCAAAACTAACTACCAATAAATCAGGCATATTAGGCGTACATAAACGGGTATACCCGTATTACCCGGTTATATCCGCTTAATTCTATACTTTTACAAGGTCATTTCGCTACATAATATGCTTATTTCTTTTAAACGCACAGTAGGAATGTACAATTAAATACACAATTAGAAATAATTAAGTCTAGTCTATATCCAAATTCAGGTTGGAGTCACCGCGACAGACCTTGTTAGAAATAATCCAGCTGGGAGATGAGTTGTTTTCAGTAAGATTTCTTATATTGAATAAGTAAGATATACAAGCTCAAAAAAACTTAAACTCCGGTTCTTGGCAGACTGAAACAGTTTTGGCTGGGAGCTAGAAACTCTACACATAGTGCAGATAAACGTAATAGACTTCCATATATCTAGTAGTTGGCGTACATTGGAATCATGAATAGACAACAAGAGATAGAAGAACTGTTTTCAATGTTTCACGATTTTGAGATAAAGAGTGTGAGCAAAGACGGGGAAGCTTTGACCTTGGATTTTGTGATTCCTTGGGGGCAGTTATGGAATCCTGTCGTTTTGGAATACCAAATAAAAATTGAGCTGTCAGGGTGTAGGAATTTACTGTGTGAATACTTTCTGTTCAAAGACGATGAAGCTAACAAATCAAAGCCTCTTGCACTCCGAGAAACAGAAAAAAGAGTAACCAGCGACCCACAGACTATGAATAAACTGGGGCTTGAAGTTCAAAGCTATACCTATACTCCACCTGATACTTACGTGCTTCATTGCAACAGTTCTAAAGAAATTGCTGGTGGTGAATTGACTTTGACAGCAACAGATTACCGAATCTTTAACGATAATGGCGAACCTTTGACACTTGACCAACTGAAGCAATATGCTACTCAATGGTGGGATAGTATAAAGGAAATGTGGGACGAGCAGAAAAAATAAAAACAACGAAACGCCAACAAAGCACATGTGTAAAGCTGCTGCTACGCCTTGCTCACCTCATGTACGAGCCGAAATCTATGAGTAAAACAAAGGTTTTGCTCTAAATATTCTTCAATTTCAGTTCATAAGGCGTTCCTCTTTTCACCACGGCCACGATCTGGTG
>NZ_JADPMP010000024.1 GCF_015686655.1 Pontibacter sp. FD36
GAGAAGTTCTTTGACATGATGGGAGAGAGAAAAACAAAGACATTATAAGGTAAGACTGCCTGGAAGTAATTCTAGTGCAGCCCAAGAAGCGGGCCGGCGGTAGCAATACCACCGGCGAGAACGCAGAGAAGGGCGCATGGGGGATGCCTAGGCTCTCAGAGGCGATGAAGGACGCGACAAGCTGCGAAAAGCCGCGGGGATCGGCACATACGATGTGATCCGCGGATGTCCGAATGGGGCAACCCACTTGGTTGAAGACCAAGTACCCGAAAGGGGGCGAACCCGGGGAACTGAAACATCTAAGTACCCGGAGGAAGAGAAAATAACAATGATTCCGCAAGTAGTGGCGAGCGAACGCGGAAGAGCCCAAACCGATCCTGTCACGGCAGGGCCGGGGTTGTAGGACCACGCCGTGGGACCAAGTATTGAAGCGTAACAGCCTGGGAAGGCTGGCCGGAGAAGGTGACAGCCCTTTGCGCGTAAGCTGCTTGGCCCTAGTGGTATCCTGAGTAGGGCGGGACCGGAGAAATCCCGCCTGAATCCAGCGGCACCATCCGCTAAGGCTAAATACTCCTGAGAGACCGATAGTGAACCAGTACCGTGAGGGAAAGGTGAAAAGTACCCTGAATAAGGGGGTGAAACAGATCCTGAAACCATGCGCCTACAAGCGGTCGGAGCCCATTCGTTGGGTGACGGCGTGCCTTTTGCATAATGAGCCTACGAGTTACTCCTCTCTGGCAAGGTTAAGTGCTTTGAAGCACGGAGCCGCAGCGAAAGCGAGTCTGAACAGGGCGCACAGTCAGAGGGGGTAGACGCGAAACTTTGTGATCTACCCATGGGCAGGATGAAGGTTGGGTAAAACCAACTGGAGGTCCGAACCAGTTTACGTTGAAAAGTATTTGGATGACCTGTGGGTAGGGGTGAAAGGCCAATCAAACTGAGAAATAGCTCGTACTCCCCGAAATGCCTTTAGGGGCAGCGTCGCGGTCGAGTCATATGGAGGTAGAGCTACCGATAGGACTAGGGGGAGTCAAATCCTACCGAATCCTGACGAACTCCGAATGCCATTTGATATACGCGGCAGTGAGGCGCGGGGTGCTAAGGTCCCGCGCCGAGAGGGAAAGAACCCAGACCGCCAGCTAAGGTCCCTAAATTCGCGCTAAGTTGAACAAAGGGGGTCCAGTTGCCTAGACAGCCAGGATGTTGGCTTGGAAGCAGCCACTCATTTAAAGAGTGCGTAACAGCTCACTGGTCGAGCGACAGGGCATCGATAATAATCGGGCATCAAGCGTGGTACCGAAGCTGCGGATTGTATTATATACACTGGTAGGGGAGCATTCCAGGGGCGACGAAGGTATTCCGGCAAGGAGTGCTGGAGCGCCTGGAAAAGCAAATGTAGGCATAAGTAACGATAATGCGGGCGAGAAACCCGCACACCGAAAGACCCAGGTTTCCTGATCAACGCTAATCGGATCAGGGTTAGTCGGGACCTAAGGCCGAGGCGAAAGCGCAGGTCGATGGACAGCTGGTTAATATTCCAGCACCGGCTATGCATAGCGATGCGGTGACGGAGAAGTGAAAGGACCGCGCACTGACGGAATAGTGCGTTGAAGGCCGTAGGTATTGGTTGGGTAGTGAAGTACGCCCGACTAGCTGAAAGCCGATAGTACCCCAAGGCCTCGGCCGCGGGGATAGCGTCCCTAAGCAGGCTCCCTAGAAAACCCGCTAAGCGTTTAAATGCATGGCCGCCCGTACCGCAAACCGACACAGGTGGTCGAGGAGAGAATCCTAAGGTGCTCGAGTGAATCACGGCCAAGGAACTCGGCAAAATGGCCCTGTAACTTCGGGAGAAGGGGCGCTTCCTCCAGCGATGGAGAAGCCGCAGTGAAAAGGCCCAGGCGACTGTTTAACAAAAACACATGGCTTTGCAAAATCGAGAGATGACGTATAAGGCCTGACACCTGCCCGGTGCCGGAAGGTTAAGAGGGGGGGTTAGCCGCAAGGCGAAGCTCTGAATCGAAGCCCCGGTAAACGGCGGCCGTAACTATAACGGTCCTAAGGTAGCGAAATTCCTTGTCGGGTAAGTTCCGACCTGCACGAATGGTGTAACGATCTGGGCGCTGTCTCAGCCGTGAGCTCGGTGAAATTGTAGTCTCGGTGAAGATGCCGAGTACCCGCAACGGGACGGAAAGACCCCATGAACCTTTACTATAGCTTAGCATTGACGCTGGGTAACTCATGTGTAGGATAGGCCGGAGAATGTGAAGCGGCGTCGCCAGGCGTCGTGGATTCTTCCTTGAAATACGGCCCTTGAGTTGCTTGGCGCCTAACTCATCAAAGATGAGGACCGTGCTTGGTGGGTAGTTTGACTGGGGTGGTCGCCTCCAAAACAATAACGGAGGCTTTCAAAGGTTCCCTCAGCACGCTTGGTAACCGTGCGCAGAGCGCAATAGCAGAAGGGAGCTTGACTGTGAGGCCCACAAGCCGAGCAGGGCCGAAAGGCGGATATAGTGATCCGGTGGTTCCGCATGGAAGGGCCATCGCTCAAAGGATAAAAGGTACTCTGGGGATAACAGGCTGATCTCCCCCAAGAGCTCATATCGACGGGGAGGTTTGGCACCTCGATGTCGGCTCGTCACGTCCTGGGGCTGGAGAAGGTCCCAAGGGTTCGGCTGTTCGCCGATTAAAGTGGCACGCGAGCTGGGTTCAGAACGTCGTGAGACAGTTCGGTCCCTATCTGTTGTGGGCGTCGGAGATTTGAGGGGTTCTGTCCTTAGTACGAGAGGACCGGGATGGACGAGCCTCTGGTGGACCTGTTGTGGCGCCAGCCGCAGCGCAGGGTAGCTACGCTCGGACGGGATAAGCGCTGAAAGCATCTAAGTGCGAAACCCGCCCCAAGATGAGATCTCCCTTAAGGGCCGTCAGAGACGATGACGTTGATAGGCCGCAGGTGTAAAGGCAGAGATGTCAAAGCCGAGCGGTACTAATTGCCCGAGCGCGTTCCCAAAGCACGCACCGTGCGACCGGCCCAAAGCCGGCCCGCCCCTTGGCCCTACAATGCCCAGCGCTTTTTTCTCTCCCAACTAGTCAAAACACATAGAACTTACACATAGCCATCACGCTCGCATAACAGCCGAGCAAAGAGAATGGCGGCTATGGCGCCGGTGAGCACCTCTTCCCATCCCGAACAGAGAAGTTAAGCCCGGCTGCGCCGATGGTACTGGGGTCACACCCGGGAGAGTAGGTGGCCGCCAACCCCAACAA
>NZ_JADPMP010000025.1 GCF_015686655.1 Pontibacter sp. FD36
GTTGCACTAAACCTTCGGTAAAGGGTTTTAAAAAGCAGTGGATAAGCGTTACCTTTTGATTCAAATCTAACTCTTACATAAAGATGAAAAAAAAGAGCCTACCCTTATCCAAACTGCCTGTACTAATGTAGCAGGATTCAGCGAGCTTTACGAGAAGTTCTCTAAAAAAATCACCGTCGCCGGACGCGGCCAGAGCACGCTTAAAAACTACAGCCACCACCTGGCCAAGGTGGCCCTGCACTTTAACTGCCTGCCCACCGAGCTGGACCCCGATCAGCTCAACGACTACCTCTACCTGGTAAAGCAGCAGCACAACACCCCCTCCAACTCCTACTTCAAGTTCACTGTCTATTCCCTGCGCTACGTCTTTCGCATGGAAGGCCTCAAAGACAAGCGCATCGAACTTCCTGCCCTCCGGCGCGATGGAAAGTTGCCTGTCGTGCTCAGCAAGCCCGAGGTCAAAAGACTGCTCTCTGCGCCCAAGCTACTCAAGCACCGCGTACTCATCGCCACCCTCTACGGTTGTGGGCTGCGCTGCAGTGAGGCCTGCAACCTAAAGCTAAAGGACCTGGACTTTGACCGCCGGATGCTGCACGTGCGCCAGGGAAAAGGCGGCAAGGACCGCTACGTGCCCCTGAGCGGGCACCTGATCCGTGGGCTTGAAAAGTATATCCAGTCAGAGTGCCCGCAACAGTGGCTCTTCAACGGCCAGGTGCAGGATAGTGAAGAGGGGCTACTGGACAGGCGCTACAACACGGCCGGCGTGCAGTGGGTGGTGCGCTCTGCCCGCCAGGCAGCCGGCATCCTAAAACAGGTCACGCCCCACACGCTGCGCCACACCTTCGCCACCCACCTGCTGGAGGACGGCCTGGACATTGTCTCCATCAAGGACCTGTTGGGCCACGCCTGCATCGACACCACCATGGTCTACCTGCACGTGGCCCAGAACGGGCGGAAAAAGCCCTTCTCTCCCCTGGACACGCTCTACTGCTAGTGCGCGCCAGACACGAGGTGGCAGATGTCTTGCGTCTGCACTGGCCCACGGTCGAGCAGCATACCGGCATCAATTCCTGGCAATTGCGTACCCTGGCGGCCCTGATGCGCTGCCGCACCCGGGCCATGGGCGGGCACCTGGACGCCTGTTCGGACTGCGGCCAGGTGCGCGTCAGCTACAACTCCTGCCGCAACCGCCACTGCCCCAAATGCCAGGGCCGAAAGCGCGAGCAGTGGATCCAGGCCCGCCAGCAGGAGCTCTTGCCCGTGCCCTACTTCCACGTGGTCTTCACCCTGCCCGATACCCTGAACCAACTGGCCCTCCATCAGCCCAGGCTTGTCTACGACACCCTCTTTGAAGCCGCCTGGCAGACGCTGCTCACCTTCGCCACGGACACAAAGCACCTAGGCGCCCGCCCCGGCATGGTGGCCGTGCTCCACACCTGGGGCCAGACCCTCTCGCTGCACCCCCACCTGCATTGCATCGTGCCCGGCGGCGGGCTCACCGAGCATGGCAGGTGGAAGGGAGCCCGCGGCAGGGGAAAGTACCTCTTCCCGGTGAAGGCCATGAGCCTGGTCTACAGGGCCAAGTATGTGCAGCTGCTGAGGGAAAAGCTGCCAACAGTAGAGAAAGAGCTACTAAAGGCCCTGTTCGGCAAAAAGTGGGTGGTGTATGCCAAACGTCCTTTCTCGGGGCCTGAGCATGTGGTCGAGTACCTGGGCCGCTATACCCATAAGATCGCTATCTCCAACCACCGGATAAAGGAGGTAGATGAGCATACGGTGAGCTTCTCCTACAGGGACTACCGGCAAGGGGCCAAAAAGCTGGAGATGAAACTGGAAGGCATGGAGTTCATCCGTCGCTTCGCCCTGCACATCCTGCCCCGGGGCTTTGTCCGCATACGCCACTACGGCATGCTGAGCGGCACCAGCAAGGGCTATAGCATTCCCGTGATCCGGGAGCAGCTGCCCGGGGAGAAAAGGCGGAAAGTAGAAGTGCGCCAGCTTGAGGAGTACAACCCGCTCCTGTGTCCCTGCTGCAAAAAGGAGACGATGGTCACCCTGCAGGTGCTGGCCAAACGGGGGCCGCCACAAGGCCTGAGGACGCAGCGCCGCTACCGGGAGTTCGAGTAGGGATATAAAAAAAGCCACCTGAAAAGGTGGCCTGGCGCAGCTATGCCCATGCGGCAGAAAATGCACTGAAAAGAGCGGGAATCCTCTCCCGGAAACAGCAGAAAGTATCTTTCTTTACCCCTCCAGGCTCACCTCCAATGGGCCAGCCAGCTACCTGAAAGCCTTGGACAGGTAGCGCAGAGCTAACTTCTTCCAACTTAAAACCCATAACGCGTCGCACGGTCAGTGCAACCACGGCTTCATTGTGGGCACTTCGTACCCAACGAAGCCTTAGTTGT
>NZ_JADPMP010000027.1 GCF_015686655.1 Pontibacter sp. FD36
CCGAAATCTATGAGTAAAACAAAGGTTTTGCTCTAAATATTCTTCAATTTCAGTTCATAAGGCGTTCCTCTTTTCACCACGGCCACGATCTGGTGGAGGAGCTTGTTGCGCACTGCATTGATGACGCTCATCTTGCTTTTACCTTCTCCCACTTTCCGCTCGAAGTATAGCCTAAACTCCTCGTTGAACCTGACGCTGTTGATGGCGGCCATGTGGAGGATGTGCTTGAGTTCTTTGTTGGCAAATTTGGACACACCCGTTTTGCCCATCACGCTTGTGCCGCTGCGGTATTCGAAAGGAGCCACACCACAATAGCAGGCCAGCTTCCGCCCGTCCTCCATTTTCGTGAAGCCCTGGGTATAGACCAAAAGCGAGATGGCCAGCACCTTTCCCACGCCCTTGATTGAGGTGAGCAGGTCGTATTTCTTCTTTAGCTGATCGTCTTTGGAGATGAACTCCTGCATTTTCTCCTCTACCTGCTCCATGCTTTTCTCTATTCCTTTGATGGCCTTCTTATTCACCTGCTCGAGTGTTTTGCCAGACACCGGATCTACCGCTATAAGTTCTTTGATGGTAACTTTGATCGACTGCAAAGCCTTGAGCAATCTTGATCTGTTTGCCTGCAGATCCTTTAAGCGCTCCAGCGTCACACCAGAGAGGTTCAGGCACCTGGCCTCGCGCTGGTGCAGCAGGGCATAGCGGGCAATGCGCTGGGCATCCACCTTGTCATCCTTGCCGCGCACCATGCCAATCGAGCGTTTGATCTGCAGGGCGCTCTCCATCCATACCTGTACATCCCTTGCCAACAGATAATGGACCACTTGGCGGGTGTAGAGGCCCGTGTGTTCCAGGCAGCAGAGGGTCTCAGGCCCTGCTTCACAGCCTTGCTGCTTAAGCCAGGCTTTCATTCTCCTGAAGCCAGAGGGGTTGTTGTTGAGTTTGTGGCAGAGCTGCTGGTTGTCACTGACCCTGACCAGGCACACATCCAGGCTGTCTTTTGATACATCGATGCCCAGGATAAAGGCAGGAGCTTGCAGGTTGACAGGCTTTTCCATATCTTTTGATTTAGTTATGCAAGCTGTGGATCGAAACCTTTATAATGGGCCCTAAGCGTCCCGAAAATCTACATGACCCCTGCCTGCGGGTTTAAAAAAAAGCAGCCAGTCTGAATCGGCTGTTAGGACCAGTTTCGCCTTGTTAGCGGGTAGTGCACTGGCTGCCTTAAGGTATAAAAGCTCTACTCTTATACCTGGTAAAAGGGTGCTGCAAGTATTAGAAAAATAATATCGACTAAATCTAAAGGTTGGCAGTAAG
>NZ_JADPMP010000028.1 GCF_015686655.1 Pontibacter sp. FD36
TCATCTTTATGTAAGAGTTAGATTTGAATCAAAAGGTAACGCTTATCCACTGCTTTTTAAAACCCTTTACCGAAGGTTTAGTGCAACAAGGTATAAACTTCACCTCGGCCGACGGCCTTCGCGGTCGTTTATACGAGCCGTTGCAATTAGAATTAATAAAATAAGAACAGATAAGTGAACGAAGCAGTCAGAACAAATTCCTTTAAGGGGAAAGATAAGACCTTACTGATTGATGAAGAACTTATCCGATTTGACGATAAAGAAATAGAAAGAAGTAAAGTATCAGGTATAAGATACTGGATTAGCGCAATAGAATTCTATAAGTTTCCTGTAGGCAGAAAATACCACATTGGCCTTAGGACCGAGAATGAACAGATTGATATTATTCTTAAAAGCTACTTCGGTGTTGGAAATGCTTACTTTATAGATTTGTGTAGTAGAATATTAGATGAAATTTGGGAACCTGTAATTGCCCAAATAATGAATCCGGCTGTGGATCTGCTTATTGCAGGTGAAGAAGTACAGTTTGGACACTGCACACTTAGCAAAGACGGTGTGCTTATAACTAAAAACAACACGATCACTAAAAAGCAATTACTGATAAGTTGGGCAGACTTGAATTACCAGAAAAATTATGACCGACTTACTCTAAACAGCAAAAGCGACCACAGGCTATGGAAAAATCTATACTTCGGAGAAAGCTGGAATATTGAAATTTTAATGGCTTTGTTGGACTGGATAACCATTGAAGATGGATTGCAGGAGATACAGAAGAAAGAGAACAACTTCAACCAACACGGCACATAAGCCAAGCTGCGTCTTCGCCTTGCTTACCTCATGTACAAACCGAAATCTATGAGTAAAACAAAGGTTTTGCTCTAAATATTCTTCAATTTCAGTTCATAAGGCGTTCCTCTTTTCACCACGGCCACGATCTGGTG
>NZ_JADPMP010000029.1 GCF_015686655.1 Pontibacter sp. FD36
ACCTCACCGGCGAAGATGTTCAGGGAGTCCACCATGCGGTTGATGTTTTCCTTCAACTCACCGAGCTCACCTTTCACATCCACAGACACTTTCTGAGTCAGGTCACCTTTCGCCACTGCAGTTGCCACCTTAGCGATGTCACGTACCTGCAGTGTTAAATTCGAGGCCATGGTGTTCACGTTGTCGGTCAACTCCTTCCAGGTACCGCGTACTTTCGGCACATTGGCCTGGCCACCCAAACGACCTTCCGTTCCCACTTCGCGAGCCACACGGGTTACCTCGTCAGCGAAGATGTTCAGGGAGTCCACCATCTGGTTCAGGTTCTCCTTCAGGTCCAGGATCTCACCGCGGGCTTCTACCGTGATCTTCTGGCTCAAGTCACCTTTCGCTACAGCAGTCGCTACTTTGGCAATGTCACGTACCTGAGAAGTCAGGTTGGAGGCCATGTAGTTCACGTTGTCGGTCAGGTCCTTCCAGGTACCGGCTACGTTTGGCACATTCGCCTGTCCGCCTAGTTTACCCTCCGTACCTACTTCGCGGGCTACTCTTGTTACTTCGTCACCGAAGATATTGAGTGAGTCCACCATTTGGTTGAGGTTTTCTTTCAGATCCAGGATCTCTCCTCTTGCCTCAACGGTAATTTTCTGGCTCAAGTCACCTTTCGCTACCGCGGTGGCCACTTTCGCTATACCTCGCACCTGCGTTGTCAGGTTGGAGGCCATGGTGTTTACATTATCTGTTAAGTCTTTCCAAACACCAGCTACGTTCGGCACGTTGGCCTGGCCGCCCAGTTTACCCTCTGTACCCACTTCAAGGGCCACACGGGTTACCTCACCGGCGAAGATGTTCAGGGAGTCCACCATGCGGTTGATGTTTTCCTTCAACTCACCGAGCTCACCTTTCACATCCAC
>NZ_JADPMP010000002.1 GCF_015686655.1 Pontibacter sp. FD36
TTTTCGGCGCTCCACTGTTTGAGCGTTCAGCGAGTTTGGAGCGTCTTGATTTTTTTGCTTACTTTTTTCATCAAGGAAAAAAGTAAGGCCCGCCCAGCCAGGGCATAAGGTGCCCGCCGCACAGGCGAAGCTATGAAACAAATCAGGTTGCTATACCTGCAACAGCCACTGCTATACCTATACCTATACCTATACTTGGGCCAGAGGCCCCACCATAGTAGACACGAGTGTCGACGCTCGCGCCATAATCGCTTAACTAGCACAAGCCATAAAACAAAACGGCCCGTTACTTTGATGTAACGGGCCGTTCTCTTATTGTATCACTACGAAATTATCTATTCTCGATATCTACATAGTTACGCTCTGTTTCACCAGTGTAGATCTGACGCGGACGGCCAATCGGCTCTTTCTGCTCGCGCATCTCTTTCCACTGTGCGATCCAACCTGGCAGACGGCCCAGGGCGAACATCACCGTAAACATGTCGGTTGGGATACCAAGCGCACGGTAGATAATGCCTGAGTAGAAGTCTACGTTAGGGTACAGCTTACGCTCTACGAAATACGGATCGTTCAGGGCAGCTTCTTCCAGTTCCATCGCAATGGTCAGGATCGGGTCATTGATGCCAAGGGCAGTCAATACTTCGTCAGCCGCTTTCTTGATGATGCGGGCACGTGGGTCGAAGTTTTTGTACACACGGTGACCGAAGCCCATCAGACGGAAAGGATCGTCTTTGTCTTTAGCTTTCGCAATGTATTTTTTCGAGTCGCCTCCGTCAGCCTTAATGGCTTCGAGCATCTCAATTACAGCTTGGTTGGCACCACCGTGCAGCGGACCCCACAGGGCACTGATACCGGCAGATACAGAAGAGTACAAGCTTGCATTAGCTGAACCTACCAGACGCACAGTAGATGTAGAGCAGTTCTGCTCATGGTCAGCATGTAGGATAAGCAGCTTGTTGATCGCATCCACTACCACAGGGTTGATTTCGTAATCTTCCGTAGGGAAGGCGAACATCATGTGCAGGAAGTTAGAGCAGTAGTCCAGCTTGTTCTTAGGGTAGTTCACCGGATGACCTACAGAATTTTTGTAAGACCATGCAGCTATTGTAGAAATCTTAGCCATCAAACGGATGATAGAAAGATCCATCTCCTCTTTTGTCTGGTTCGGGTTAAGTGACTCCGGATAAAAAGCTGTCAGGGAGCTGATCATAGCAGACAGGATGCCCATCGGGTGCGCTGCAGACGGGAAGCCGTCTAGTATTTTGCGCATGTCCTCGTTCACGAGGGTGTGCATCTTGATCTTGCCGCTGAAATCATCGAGTTCCTGCTTTGTTGGCAGGGCACCGTAGATCAGCAGGTAAGCCACTTCAATGAAGTTTGACTTCTCAGCCAGTTGCTCAATCGGATAACCTCTGTAGTGCAGAATGCCCTGCTCTCCATCAAGGAAAGTGATCGCACTCTTGGTAGCACCTGTATTTTTATAACCTGAGTCCAGGGTGATGTAGCCTGACTCCGAGCGCAAAGCAGCTATATCAATTGCTTTCTCATTCTCAGTACCAGTTACAACCGGGAACTTGTAGGACTTCCCCTCTAAAATTATTTCAGCGTGTTCTGACATGCCTGTATTTTTTATGTGTCCGTGAATAGTCTCTTATCGAAGCGAAATTATGTAAAAATGTAATTAAAATGAAATGGAATAACGGGATATATGGTAAATTAACAATGTTTTAACCCGCAGACCATACTAACCATTGTATAAACGACAATCCGGTAAAAAGTTTGGCTCATTTGTACGTTATCTTATATATCTTCCGCCATTTTCATTACCAGGGACTGGAATTGTCTTCCTCCTCAGATGATCCGCCAAAACCGTAGCGCGGTGTATAGGGAGTGCCCCGGCCTTCCAGGTGGTTTTGCATATCGAGGTGCAGCTTGATGCGGTCCAGTCTTATAAACTCCGCCCACAGTTCCTGGTCACTTTCTGACATCCGGTCGATCAGGTCTCCCAACTGCAGACCACCTTCCGCTTTCTGAAGTTCCCGGATGTAAGGGTCAGAGTCAACCATGCCCTGTATTTTTATTCTGAAATAGGTATTCAGTTCTATATACCTCGCTTCATCCCAGCTTTCCATTTCCTGCTTCATGATCGCCCTCTTTTTTGGTTTATACTCATTCCTGTGCCATATGGCTGCATGCACTTCCTAAAAGCCGTCCAGTCCCCCATCCGGATCCGGGTCATCAGGCTGTACACCGGGCGGGTTGAACAGGCCCCAACGGTCCACGGCATAGTTCCAGGCGTCAAAGGTTTTCACCCATTCTATAAATAGCAGGCGGTACTCCTCCAGCGCTTCTTTGATTAGGTGCAGATAGTGAATGTGTTCAAAGCCAAACATGGTCAGCGTGTTGCAGTGGTTCTGCAGGTCGCGGGCTGCTTTACGGATCAGGGTAGCGCATTCCATCCGGATATCATACAGGTCAGTACCCTCAGCGCCTGCCACTTTTACGCTCAGCATAGCGGCATCCTCCAGCATAAAAGCTTTACTGCTGGCTAGGCGGCGGTCATCTTCAGGTATAAGGTCACTGATTTTTTGTGTCAGGTCATAGATCTCGCGTCCCTTCTGGAAAAGCGGCATCTGGCGTGGGTTCAGGTGTTCTTCGTGCATAGGTGTTGTATTGTTCTGCCATGCCTGGCCTGCAACAACAGGTATAGGGATAGACAAATTTGTACAAAATACGTATAGATGTGAAGTTATAAAATATTACCGATTTTGAATTTAAAATGAAAGTGTGCTGTTCTGCAAATAAAGAGGGGCCGCACCTAACCGCAAGGAGGTAAAATTCTTCGTATAACATAACATAGGGCACAGGGGACAGCCCATTTTGTCGCCAAGCCACTCTTCCCCTGTTCCGGGCAACGGAAAGCAGCGCCCTGCTTCATGCGTACGTGTACGCATTTCCTGCCCGCATACCTGTGCATAAGCACATAGCCTCATAATATCAAAGGCCTGGCCGATGCGCGGGTACCGGATATACAAACAAGCAAAGTGGCATTCTTTTAAGGGATGCAGACCATAACATACTCAAATGATGACACATTCAGCTGACAGGCAGTAAACGGGCTCTTCTTTTCGGTGCCACTGCTTATTGCTCTCAGGTATAAATGATTCTCTAAAAATACGCCCTATGAATATTTTAGAAAAGATCAAGACCAATTACAGTGCCTCCATGAACGAGATGACAGTAGCTGCCTATCTTGAGGAGTGCCGGAAAGACCCCAAAATGTACGCCAAGCCCGCTGAGCGTATTCTCGATGCCATCGGGGAGCCCGAGATGCTCGATACGCGTCAGGACCCTAAACTGAGCCGCATCTTCTCCAACAAAAAAATCAAGATCTACCCCGCCTTCCGCGATTTCTACGGGATGGAAAGCACCATCGAGCAGATCGTGTCGTACTTCCGCCACTCAGCGCAGGGCTTGGAGGAAAAGAAGCAGATCTTATACCTGATGGGTCCGGTTGGGGGCGGTAAAAGCTCCCTGGCTGAAAAGCTGAAGCACCTCATGCAACAGCACCCCATCTACGTGCTCAAAGCCGGTGAGCAGATCAGCCCGGTATTTGAGAGTCCGCTGGGGCTGTTTGCCGACTATGCCGAAGAGTTGGAAGAGGAGTATGGTATACCTGCCCGCTACATTCCGGGCTGCATGAGTCCCTGGGCCTCCAAGCGACTGCGGGAGTTCGACGGCGACATCAATCGCTTTAAAGTAGTTCGGCTGTTTCCTTCCATACAGGAGCAGATTGCTATTTCTAAAACGGAGCCAGGCGACGAAAACAACCAGGATATCTCAACATTGGTAGGTAAAGTGGACATCCGGAAACTGGCGGAGTACCAGCAAAGCGACCCGGATGCTTATTCTTATACCGGTGGACTTTGCCTTGCCAACCAGGGTTTGCTGGAATTTGTGGAGATGTTCAAAGCGCCGATCAAGGTGCTGAACCCGCTGCTCACGGCTACCCAGGAGAAGAACTACAAAGGCACCGAACCCATCGGCGCTATACCTTTCGACGGCATCATTCTGGCGCACTCCAACGAGTCAGAGTGGGCCAAATTCCTCAACGATAAAAAGAACGAAGCCTTCCTCGACCGCATTTACAAAGTGCAGGTTCCTTACTGCCTGCGCGTGAGCGAAGAGATCAAGATCTACGAAAAGCTGATCCGTGAAAGTTCTCTGAAGGAAGCGCCATGCGCACCAAAGACGATCGAGCTACTGGCTGAGTTTTCTGTGATGTCGCGCCTGAAGGAGCCGGAGAACTCCAGCATCTACTCCAAGATGCGGGTTTACAACGGCGAGACACTGCGCGAAACTGACCCGAATGCCAAGTCCATACAGGAGTACCGCGACGATGCCGGCATCAACGAAGGTATGCAGGGTATATCGACCCGATTTGCGTTCAAGATCCTGTCCAAGGTGTTCAACTTCGACAGCGAAGAGATTGCTGCCAACCCGGTGCACTTACTCTATGTGTTGGAGCAGGAGGTGATCAAGATGATGCTGCCGCCGGAGACAGAGAGCAAGTATTTACACCTTATCAAATCGGTACTGGCCAGCAAGTATGCCGAGTTTATATCTGACGAAATCCAGAAGGCCTACATCGAATCCTACAGCTCCTATGGGCAGAACATTTTCGAGAAGTATGTGGTGTACGCTGATCACTGGATGCAGAATAACGACTATCGCGATCCGGACTCAGGCGAGATCTTCGACCGTAGCATTCTGAACGATGAACTGGAGAAAATTGAGAAGCCCGCAGGTATAGCCAACCCGAAAGACTTCCGCTCTGAGGTAACGAACTTCTTTTTGCGTCACAAAGCCAACCACGGCGGTAAGAGCCCACGTTGGGATTCTTATGAGAAGATCAAGAATGTGATCGAGAAGAAGATATTCACCAACACCGAAGACCTGCTGCCGGTGGTATCCTTCAATGTCAAGACAAACGAGGAAGACGAGAAGAAGCACCGCGACTTCACCCGTCGCATGCGCGACCGCGGCTACACCGACAAGCAGATCCGCATCCTGGTAGACTGGTTCATGCGCGTGCGCAAGACAATGGCATAGGAGGGAAGCATGAGCCACATCATCGACAGACGGAAGAATGACAAGGGGAAGTCTACTGGCAACCGGCAGAAGTTTCTGAAGCGGGTGGAGAGCCAGATCAAGAAGGCTATACCTGACATCATCTCGCAGGAGAGCATCAAGGACAGCAGTACCGGCGGTAGTGTGAAGGTGCCTGTGCGCGGACTCGAGGAGCCGACTTTCCACCATGATCCCAAAACCGGTAAAAAGCAGACCGTGCGGCCCGGCAACGATAAGTATAGGGAAGGCGACCGCGTGCCCAAACCCAAGGGGGGAGGAGCCGGCTCGGGCAGTGGACGGGGCAAGGGCTCTAACAGTCCGGAGGTGACCGAGGACGAGTTTACCGTGGTGTTATCACGGGAGGAGTTTCTGAAGTACTTTTTTGATGACCTGGCGCTGCCCAACATGGTGAAGAAACTGATGGACAGCACCGAGAATTTTGAGATGCGACGAGCCGGTTATACCCGCGACAGCGTTCCTTCGCGCCTCAACATCAAGTCCAGCTACCAACAGTCGCTTGGGCGTCGACTGGCCCTTAAGGGCGTACTGGACAAGAAGTTGGCGCTGCTGGAGGAGCAGCTGTCGCTGGCGACCGACCCCGCAGAGAAGGCCGCCCTTGCTGAAGAGGTTGAGAAGGTACGGCGACAGGCCAATACCTTGCCTTTTTTCGAGGACATCGACCTGCGCTATAACAATTTTGAGCGGGTGCCTATACCTGTTACTTCAGCTGTGATGTTCTGCATCATGGACGTGTCGGCTTCGATGGGTCAGCATGAAAAGGACATTGCCAAGCGCTTTTTCACCTTGCTCTATATCTTCCTCACTCGGCAGTACAAGAACGTGGAGCTGGTCTTTATCCGGCACCATACCGAGGCCAAGGAGGTGAACGAAGATGAGTTTTTCAACTCGCGGGAGAGTGGGGGAACCGTGGTGGCTCCATCTCTTAAACTGATGGAGCAGATTATGCGCACGCGCTACGACGACAGTTGGAATGTGTACTGCTGCCAGGCCTCTGACGGGGATGTGTGGTCGAAGCAGGATGCCACCGAGTGTAAGCGACTTTTGCTCGAGGATATTCTGCCTTCCATCCAGTACATGGCCTACATCGAGATCAGCAACAATCCGCGCGAGAGTGACCTATGGCAAGCCTACAGCCGCATCAGCGATGATGACTCTTTCTCGATCCGGCAGGTATACGAACCCTTCGAGATCTGGCCTGTTTTCCAGGGGTTATTCCGAAAGCGGAGTGCCGTCTGAATCAGGATTTACAGGATTAAAGGATTTACAGGATTCAGATTGCACGAAATTAACTTTTAAGGACTTTTAGGGTTTCTGTGTCATTTCGAATGCAATGAGAAATCTGAAATACTGCGAATCTCAAAAATTGAACCTACTCTCCAACGCGCTTTTGCACTGCAAATCCGAAAGAGTAGATATTTTGAATTTAAATAGTCGAGTGAATTTTCTCTCCAGAAATCCTGAAAATCCTAAAATCCTGTAAATTCTTGGGGAAGGGGCCCTATAAAAAGATCCATGACAGAAAAAGAGAAATACCGGGCGATGTTTTGTGATCCGAACTGGGATTATGAAACGCTGCAGGCGGCCGATGAGGTGATCAGCCGGATAGGGAAGGAGTACCTCAAGCTGAAGACCTACCCGAATCAGATTGAGGTGGTGACCTCGGAGCAGATGCTCGATGCCTATGCGCTCACGGGATTGCCTACCTCTTACCCGCACTGGAAGTTTGGCAAGGACTTCGTGCTGAACCAGAACAACTATACCAAGGGCCGCATGGGGCTTTCGTACGAGCTGGTGATTAACTCCAACCCCTGCATCAGCTACAACATGGAGAACAACTCCACCTGCATGATGCTGCTCGTGATTGCCCATGCCTGCCAGGGCCACAATGCTTTTTTCGCGAACAACTACATGTTCCTCGACTGGACCTCAGCCGACTCTATCGTAGACTACATGGCCTTTGCGCGGGAGTATATCCTGAAGTGTGAGGAAGAGTATGGAGAGGAGGAAGTGGAGCGAGTACTCGATGCAGCACATGCGCTGATGAACTATGGCGTAGACAAGTATAAGAAGCCTACTAAACTATCGGCGCTGGAGGAGAACGAGCGCCTGAAGAAACTCACTGCCATCCGACACGAAAACTACAACGAGCTCTGGCGTACCTTGCCCCAGGGAACTGATGAACCAGATTTACTCACTTCAGAAGAAGGCCGCTTTCCGAAAGAACCCGAAGAGAATATCCTGTACTTTATAGAGAAGTATGCCCCCGCCATGCCACAATGGAAGCGTGAGATCGTGCGCATTGTCCGCAAAGTGTCGCAGTACTTCTACCCGCAGGGAGCTACCAAGGTCATGAACGAGGGCTTTGCCACCTTCGTGCACTACCACATCATCAACAAGATGTTCGAAGAGGGCTATCTCAACGATGGTTTCATGTTGGAGTTCATCAAAAGCCACAGCAGTGTGCTCTTTCAGCCGGAGTACAACAGCAAGTTTTATTCTGGGCTCAATCCCTATACCCTGGGCTTCAACATTTTCATGGACATCAAACGCATCTGCCAGGAGCCGACCGAAGAGGATCAGGCCTGGTTCCCCGACCTGATCGGCAAGGACTGGCTGGAGCAGGTGCTGTATGTGATGGAGAATTTCCGGGATGATAGTTTTATTCTGCAATACCTCTCCCCGAAGGTGATCCGCGACATGAAGCTCTTTACGATCATCGACAACGAAGGAGAGTCGGAGTTCCAGATCGGGGCCATCCACAACGAACGCGGCTACCGTCGGGTGCGGGAGCAGCTTGCCTCACAGTACGACCGCTCCAGCTACATCCCCAACATCCAGGTTACCCGCGTAGATCGCCACCAGACCAGCAAGCTATACCTGACGCACTACATGCAGAAGGATCGCAAGCTCGAGACCAAGAGCGCCCGTCAGACAATGGCGCATCTGCGCTACCTGTGGGGCTTTCCGGTGGAGCTGCACTCCAAGAATAAGCTGGGGATTAATGAGAGCTCTTTCGAAGTGAAGTAAGGGTAAATTTATCTCTTCACTTTCGTTTGAATAAACTCCTGCAAGCCCTGCTCAAACAGCGCCACTTCCTCCATGGTATTATAAGGTGCCAGCCCGATGCGCACCCAACCGCCCATTGGATTTACACCGAGTTTTTCGGCCATAGTCGAGGCGTAAAAATGGCCATCGGCGATGCACATGTTGTAGTGCTCGGCAAACCAGCTGGTTACTTCGCGGGCTTTTATGCCGGGGATTGTGAAAGCAAAAGTTGGGGTTTTGTATATACCTGCTGCTGCACGGTACAACTTCAGTTCCGGTGTCTGGCGCAGAAAACCGTCAAGCCGAGCAGTCAACCCCTGCTCGTGCTCCTCAACGCGCTGCATACCTGATGCAATTCGCGCTCGTCGGCTATCTCCTTCGCCCAATTGCTCTATAAATGTAATGGCACCGATCAGACCTGCAATCGCTTCGTGGTTTTGCGTGCCCGTCTCGAGCTTGTCTGGTATCTGCTGTGGGGCAGGGGCCAGCTTGTATACCTGCAGTTTCTCAAACAGCGAAGCAGCGATCACAGCAATGCCGATGTGCGGACCGAAAAACTTGTAGGCAGAACAAAACAGGATGTCGCAGCCCAGTTCCTGAAAGTCGATGGGCAGGTGCGGCGCGGCATGCACGGCATCAACCACCACGATCGCATTTACTTCCTTTGCTCTGGCAATCACCCGCCTTACATTCGTCACAGTACCCGTCACGTTCGACGACATGCCCACTGCCACCAGTTTTGTCTTCTCGGTGATCAGCTCTTCCAGCTTATCCAGATTCAGGGTATAGATATCCTGATTCAGTTCTATAAACCGAACTGTAGCGCCTTTGTCCTTGGCCAGCGTCACCCAGGGATCTACGTTGGCGCGGTGGTCCATCTCAGTCACGACCACTTCGTCATCGGAAGAGATAAAACTGCCCAGACTACGGGCGACGCTGAAAGCCAGGGTCGTCATGTTCTGCCCGAAAGCCACTTCCTCGGGAGCGCAGTGCAGCAAATCCGCTACCGCTTTACGACCTTCCAGCAGCAGGTTGTCGGTGCTCACACTGGTCGGGAAGGCACCGTGCAGGTTGGCCATACCACCCGTGATATAGGCCATCATGCCATCAATGGACTGCTGCGCCATCTGGGTGCCGCCAGGGCCGTCGAAATAGATGAACGGTTTTTTACCACCTGCTTCCTGTAAGGCTGGGAAGGCTGCGCGGAGCTTTTCTACTGCGAACTGACTCATAAGCTGTTTGTCTGGATGGCCTGCTGAAAGGCCGGTTAGTCGTTAAAATGATACAGGAACGTCACGATCCCATTATAAGCCGGTTTACGGCTGTTCTCGATTTCGAGGGTAACTTCGATCTGTGTTTTGGCGATGCCGCGCAGGTTTTTAACCGAAAGCATTTTGGCGCGCAGGCGTACCCGGCTGTTTACGGCTACTGCCTGGTTGAAGCGCAGACTTTCGATCTCGTAGTTTACCTGCATCTTCACATTCCCGATTTTTACGATCTGGCCCCACAGGTATGGCAGCAGCGACACCGTGAGGTAACCGTGCGCGATGGTTGATCTGAATGGCGTTTCGATGGTCGCGCGGTTCTCGTCGAGGTGGATCCACTGGTGATCGAGGGTCGCATCAGCAAAGTTTTTGATCTGCTCCTGCGTGATGGTGTGGTAATCGGATACGCCCAGTTCCTTGCCCTGGTATGATTCCAGTTCTTCGAGGCTGTTGATCGTGATTTGGCTCATGTTAGGTTTCGTGTTTGTGTTGGAGGTATAAACTTACGTTTTATTCTGGAAAATTAGTTGTTTCCTATGTTTAAGAATGTGGTGGTAGTGGTGTATTGTGTAAGTGTTGTCTGTAGTGAGGGCTTCTATTTGGTATAAGGTATAATCGGTTTTTAGGTATAGCTGGTGTCTTGTTGCATAGGGTGCCTTGGCCGGGTGGGATGCTTTTTCGCCTGTGCGGCGGGCAGGGTATGCCCTGGCCGGGCGGGCCTTACTTTTTGTCTTGACACAAAAAGTAAGCAAAAAGGTCAAGACTCCCCAAACTCGCTGAACGCTCGAACAGTGGGGAGTCATTTTGCGCACCTGGCACTGTGGTCTTTTTCATTGCCAGCGTGCGAGTTAGTCTTGCTATACCTGCCAGTGTTACGTGACAGATGCTACAAGACTTATACCTTTGAATTGTCAGTAGCAGAAGCCCCCCGCCTGGGGGTAGGGGCCCTCTTAAAGGATAAGGAGGGGCAGGGGTGGTTGGACTCGGTATAGCAATAGAACCACTTTATGTACGATACTTATACCTTCGAACTGGCAGTTACTCAAGTCCCCCTTCGAAGGGGGCAGGGGGATGTCAATCATTCCCAATCCCCCTCTGGGTGTAGTGCTTTTCATTCTGCTTTTTTGTCATCCCGTAGGGATCTTGGTGAAGAGGTCTCCCGCCCCCGCCAGTAGCAGCGGCTTATTACCCATACAACCAAGTTTCTTAACAGAATGACAGTGATACTGGGACAAGTTTTTGTGGAATGAAACGACCTTACTCTCAAGAGGGGCTGGGGGAGATGTAGTTCTCTCTTTTGTCGCGCCCTGTCCGAATCATGCACAACGTTACTATTTAACCAGAGCTCAACCTTCTCCCCCAAAGCACGCTATAGCAGATAAACCATGCATAACCCGACTACCATGAACTACAATCTACTCGGAAAATCTGACCTTCGCATCAGTGAGATCGCCTTTGGATGCATGTCGCTGGGCAGCGACCATACTGCCAATGCAAAACTCCTGCACCGGGCATTGGAGCAGGGGATAAACTTCTTCGATACGGCTGATCTCTATGACAAGGGAACAAACGAGGAAACAGTGGGGAAGGCTTTTGCAGGTATGCGAGAGCGGGTGATCATCGCGACGAAAGTCGGTAACCAGTGGCGACCGGATGGGAGTGGCTGGGACTGGAATCCAACAAAGAGCTACATCCTGCAGGCGGTGGAAGAAAGCCTCCGACGTTTGCAGACTGACTACATTGACCTGTACCAACTGCATGGCGGCACCATCGACGATCCGATTGACCAGACCATCGAGGCCTTTGAACTGCTCAAGCAACAGGGCAAGATCCGGCACTATGGCATTTCCTCTATCCGGCCCAATGTGATACGGGAGTATGTGAAGCGCTCCAATATTGCCAGCGTGATGCTGCAGTACAGTTTGCTCGACCGCAGACCCGAGGAAGAAGTGCTGGACCTGCTGCAGTCGCAAGGTATAGGGGTGCTGGCTCGTGGCAGTCTGGCGCAGGGGTTGCTGGCCGGAAAACCCGCCAAGCCTTACCTCGGCTATACCCTGGAGGAGGTGCAGCAGGCAGCTGAGGCGATACAGTCCGTGGCTGGCTCAGAACGCCCGGCAGCTGAAGTGGCGGTGCGCTATACCTTGCACCAACCGGCTGTCAGTGCGGCGGTGCTGGGAATCCGTACATACGAGCAGCTCGACGAGGCACTGCAGACCGGGAAGGTTGCATCCTTAACGACTGAAGAGATCAAGGCACTGCAGCAAACCCTGCAGGCTAATAGGTATGAGCAGCACCGTTGAGCGTCTACCGACTGATCGGAAAAGAAACGGATAGGTTTAGGCGAATACCGTTCCAGCTAGGTTCCAATTTATCGTTGTCACTGTTGCGCACCAGGTATTGGTCCGGTTCGCCAGGTACATGGAATGCACGGCTGCCACTGGCTAGGTAACCGAATGTCAGACGGGCAGGAATGGTCAGGATTGGGTACTGTAACCCAATAAAAGGTTTTAAACCAACGCCTTTGGAGCTAAAGGTGTCGCTGCTGGAATCGGATTCATTGTAAAGGCGACCGTAGGTTTCGATTCTGAGCCTGCTGATAAAAGCACTGGCTTCTATACCCGCCACAAAGCTTAACTGGCTGTTGAGGATGGGTTCGTGGGTATACAGCATGGCGCCCAGTGCCGTGTAGTTTACGGGGGTGTCGTAGCGAAGCTCACCGGAGTAATCCTCGTAGGCCACACGGCCACCTGTAGAACTACGCTCCACAAACAGGCCAACCCGGGTCTGCTCGTCCAGATCCATTACCGCATTAAGCCCCAACTGAAAGTATGGCCCGAAACTATCGGTGGCTTTCGCATTTACGTTCGATCGTGAGATCAGTGTCTGCTGGAACTCTTTCATCGATTTCATCCGGAAGGTGCCCAGCCCCAGCCTTGGCTCCAGGTATATCTTTTTCTGTGCTGCTACAGATCCTGCGGCCAGCAGGAGCACGGCCAACAGTGTTATTTTAAGTTTTCGCATGGCTTATAGGGAGATGTAGCGGTCAGGTGAAAATATTCTTTCCTTGAAAACAAAGGCCCCGGTATTTTTGGCGAGCTTCAGCTTCCGGACAAGCTGCCCGTTTGCGATGTTGTAGACATAGAATATATTGCCGTTATAGCCAAACAGGTTGCCCGATTCAGGATCTATCTCAGTTTCAAAAAGCTCCGTTTCCGTTTGCAGTGATTTCTCCAGTGCGTCAGTGGCAATAGAATAGAAGTAAATACCCTGCCCCCGCTTCACATAATACCAGGGATTGCTGGGGTGAAACGCCAGCGTGGTAACCTCCTGAGACGGTACAGACTGCAGCTGCCAGCTACCGTCGTTCTGCTCTTTGTATAATTCAGAGCTGATCCGCAATGCTTTGCCGTTGGCGCTGATAGTGACCTGACGCGGGAACACATTTGAGCTTTTTCGCTGCAGAATTTTTTTCTGCTCCATGTCAAAAACAAATACCGAGTCGCGGTAACTCCAGGTATTGTTACTGGCAATGACTAACCTGTTGCTGTTGCTTACGCCCTGCAGACTTATCGACCTGTGGCCATCCCCGGGGAGCACTTGCCCAAACGGGAAAGTTTCCAGTGTCTGGAGATTGGCAGGATTCAGCTTATGAATATTTTGATTGATGATCGCATAAACATGACGACCGTCTTCTGACGCTACATGGGTGTTGTACATAAAGCCATTGTACTGGATCTCCCGCTGGTGCTGTACCTGCAGTGTGGTGGCATCTATCGCTTTCAGCACATAGTTACTCAAAGCATAAATTCTGTTTACCTGCGGTCTCCGGAGCATCCCATGTAGTGCAAACGGCCCCCAGGAAGTACCATAGCCTTCAACCGTCACCTCCGAATACATCTCCCGCTCATACACATTAGGATAATAATTGAGTGGGTAGGCGACCAGCTTCAGGTTAAAATCGTTCCCAAAACCGGGGTTCGGGAAGGTGACAACGGTATCTGTCCTTTCGGCACTTTGGTAATAGAGGCCTTCGGGCGCCTGCAGCACGTACTCTTTAAAGTTTTTGTAAAACGGTGTAGCGCTGAAAGTTACGATCAGGTCTTTGGCCTCGTTAAAAGAACTGCTCAGGATTTGTGCAATCGGATAATGATAGCGCATGACAGGGCCAGCTGCTCCATTATAGAAACCATCTGTGAAAGTGCTAACATAATAGCGAACTGGCCCGCCCACGTATACATCGTCTGTCTAGGAGGTGGAGGTGATTTCCTGGAACGTGGCTACCCGTTCGTGTCCGCCTTCGCCGAGCACCCTGTATAGCTCATACCTATGGAAGCCCGGCCTTTTGTACTGCTGCCATTCCACTCTGAGCTGGCCTTTTACTGGCACTATGCTGGTGATGGCAACAGGCGATGGACCAGCGTTGTCGATCAGGATGACCCAGGTGCGATTAATCTCGAGCAGCTCGGCACCGTGTTTATCTGCCAGACTACCGGTACCGGAGTTGCTTACGGCCGAGAACTTCAAGGTATGATAGCCATCACGATACTGGGCTGACCGAAACAGCACACTTCCGGGATTGTTTCCTTCCGCTATTACCTGATTCCCGAGCTTGAGCTGAAAGCCATGATAAACCCTGCCGGGCAGCGACACACTGAAGTGCAGATTTTTGTTTCCACGGATCAGGATGGTGTCCTGGTGCTCGTGCAGCGTAATGTCCGCAACCACCTCCGGATTTGGATTTAAATCTTCATAGTGACTCCCCGAAGGGCTGTAGTCGCAGGCAAGAAAAAGGCACGGGATGATCCCGAGCAGTAGGCGTAAAAGTTGCTTCATAGGCTGGTAAGTACTAAAAATGGGCTGTTATCAGAAAGTCGCAAATATACAGGTTGTCTGACACTTACAGGTATAAAATCACATAATAATATACCTGATGTTAAGATTGATGAAGTGCATAGAATGACTCCCGTACCCGGAACAAAACAAAAAAAGCAGCAACCGCTGGGGCTGCTGCTTTTCCAAAATTCGTATGCTATACCTGCCGGCTGGGGCAGGGCATTTACGCTAATCGTAGCTTTTCTTTTTCTTTTCAAGTTTAGCCGCCTGCTTTTCCTTTGGAGTTTTGGCTGGCTTTTTCTTTACGTCCTTTTTTGCGTCTTGTGACTTTGCCATAGGTATAAGGTTAAGGTATAGCTAAAGGTACGTTATTTTTCTATTCGAAGTGCACCTCCAGCTCATCTTCTGCCAGACCAAAGGCAATGCCCCGCATCAGGATCTGGGCGTTGGGGTGGGAGAGGTCCTGCAGGTCCTGTTCTATCTCCCGGATGCTGACGCCCGCTGTATCACCTCCAAAAATGCGGATGCGCAGCGTCTGGACTACAAAATCGTCTTCTTCGCTTTCATCCCCGGCATCCGCCTGCAGCTGCAGTTCCATTTCCTGCAAACGCCCGATCAGGGTGTCGCGATCTATTTCCTGGTCCAGGAACTGGCCGAACAACTGCCGGGCCATAGGAGAGTAGTGAGGTTGGTGGGACATAGGAGTATGTTGTGCTAAGCGTAATTAAACGCAAGATAAGGGAAATGTATCTGAAATGCCGCAGCTATCTGCAGCGGTGCAGCAGCTAGCCCATGCTGATCAGGCCAGTTCCGATACTGCTTTTTTCAGATTTCCGGAGATGGTATGCAGCCACTTCAACTGATCCGAGATCAGGCGGGCCTCCTTCAGGTTCTTCAGAAAACCAGGGGCGATGGGCTTGTACGTGGCTCCTGCCAGTTCGCGGGTACGGATGGCTACCAACTCGTTATACCTGCCTTCCAGGTGATCGTAGGCCTCCACCAACTCTTCCCGGGCCACCGTTTCGGCCTGTGGTGTCTCCTCCTGCAGGGTTTGCAGGGCCTGTGCCAGGTTGGCGTCTATCGATTTGATGATCAGGTGCAGGTCTTCCGAGGCGGCCTCTGTCTTATTGTCCCGGATAAAGGTGCCCAGCGCAGCCGCAGCCGCCAGAAAGGTATGGTTCAGGCCGACGATCTCGTAAATCTCCATCAGTTGCTGCTGCGTGGACTTCGGCTCCTGGCTCATCCGCTGGAAAGCCGCGTTCAGGTTGCCCATCTGCAGAAAGGCTTCTTTTCGGGCGAGTTTGTAGTCCGTGGTATTCTGCGATGTGTGCTGGCTATACCTATCTATCTCGGCCAGGTAGCTGCGGTTGGCGTGAAGGGCCTTCACAATGTTGCCTTTAATGCTCAGCGACTCCCACGAAGGCCACAGAAAAGAAATAGCCCCCAGGGCAATGGCTGCTCCGGTCAGGGTATCGATCACCCGGAACTGGATCGCGTCGAAGGCATCCGGCGTGATGAGGGCATAGATAAAGATGACGCCGGTGGTCACAAAAATAGAGGAGGTGCGGTAGTTGCGCTGGATAAAAGCGAAGGAAAGGATCAGCGACACCAGGGCCAGCACGCCATACAGGTATACGTTCTGCACCAGGAGCACTACCAGTCCCGCAATCACGGCACCCAGCAAGGTACCGTACAGCCTGTGTTTCGACCGCTCCTTGGTCAGGGTATAGCCGGGCCGCATGATCACCACGATCGTGAGCAGAATCCAGTAAGCATTCTGTATCGGGAAGATGATGCCCAGCACGTAGCCCAATAACATCGCAAAAGTCAACCTGCCGGCATGTTTAAAAATGGGCGACTCCGGTGAGAAGCTATCCCGCAGGATCCGTACATCGTAATCCTGCTGGGTGATAAACTGCCGGCTCTCCCTGCTTTGCAAACCAATACTCTGCTGCTCTTCCAGGTTCAGGTATACCCGCTCGATGGAGGTGATTTTCTGCAGCAGCTTTTCCTCGTAATCCAGCAAATTGTGTAGCAAAAGCGCACCTTCGCGGGCCTGGGGCAGTTTCAGTTCTTCCACGTACTGCCGGATGCTGTCGTTACATTTCTGCAGCAGGGGCTCCAGGTCTTTTTCCGCTGAAAGGGCATGTCCCTGCTCCATACTGTCAGCCAGATCGTCCAGCTTGGCCGACAGCTCAAAGACCAGCTTGATGAAAGGCAGCAGCACCCTGACGGACTGCCCGAACAGTGCCCGGGCACGTTCATAATTGGCCGGGTTGGCAAGCGATAATTCCAGGATGTCGATCAACTCGATAAAGATCAGAAGCTGCTTGCGGCTGTAGTTGGAAGTGCCGGAGCTTTGCCTTTCGTGCAGGAGCACTTCGCGCAGGGCCTCGTGCGTCTCGTTCAGCTTCACCTGCAGGTTGTAGAGTTCTTTCTGGAGCGCCTCCTGTTCCGGGCTTTCCGTTGTGAGTTTCCCGCGCAAATGGATGTAGCGGGCCGTCTGGCGCAAACAGTTGATCAGGAGCGTCTCAGCTTGGCGTCTTTGCAGCAGCGAATGGAAAACAAGCGAAAGCAGCAGCGCCCACAAGCCCCCAGCCCCCAGCAGCAGGCCGTGTATAAAAATATCGGCTCCTGTGTGTGCGTGTATAAAGCTCAGCACGATGGCCATCAGTCCGGCAAAAGATACCAGCGAAGCCCGGAAGCCATACACAGAAATAAAGGAGATGCCGAACACCAGCACAGCCAGTACCGGCAGTAATAGATATAGACTGCCCGATGCCAGGCCAATGGCGATACTGGCCAGCATGGCGATGGCAGCCGATACGAGGATGCCGATGGTTTTATGCTGTCTGCTACCCGGCACATCACTCCCCGAAGCCAGCACCACACCCATCGCGACGCTCAGAAAGTAAGGCACCTGCCCGAGCCATAGCCCCAGCGAAACAGGCACAGCGGCACCAAAGGTGATCACCAGCGCTTTTACAAAGTCGGTACTCCTGAAAAATTGTCTCAGCTCCTGCAGCATACCGCAAATGTACGGGAAGTGTGGGAGGGAAGCTGTGTGTGGAGGGAAGTTTTAGAAACTGGTATAGCTTACCGGATAAGCTTCCGTTCTTTCAGCCAGTCGAAGATGATCTGGTCGACGGGTGATACGGCCTCTCTGTCCTGATAGGTTAGCCACACTACTTCTTCAATTTCACTGGCCGCGGCGATGGTGCCGGTGTAGGAGCCGGTATAGCAGGTCATTTGCACCTGCACCCCATCCGGATGGCTGTCGGCCTGCGCCTGAAATACACCTAGGAATCGGGTACTGTCCTCGATCAGGGAAATACTGAGCTCTTCGTTTATCTCCCTCGATAAAGCTTCAAAATCACTTTCTCCCAATTCCCGCTTTCCACCTGGAAAATAGTATTTGGTTCTGCCCTTGCTGCGGGTGCTCAGTATTTTACCGTCCTGGATTTCGATCCAGGCTAGTTTGTCGATCAGCTTCAAGACTATGATATTATTAAGTTTGGTTTAGAAAAATTACCCCACAGCCATTTTAGCTACGCCCTTCCATAAGAAGGCAGGCATTGGTTCTTGTAACTCCCAATTTATACTCATAGGTTTTGAGCCTTTATGAGAGATATAATCTACAGAGCCTAAGAAGTAATATGGACTTGTAAATCCATGATTATCTTTCTTCTCTTCACGCACAAAAAGCAGCAAGTTTTTATTGATTTCTCTGTGTTTGATGTAGGATATACCTATAGAGCTTTCAGGGGCTGTTTTGTTCTGAGACTGCCAGTGGAATATCTTTTCGCTAATTGCATAATCTTCATACTGTGTGCTAGGAGAGAAGTCTTTGTCTGATTTGTTTAAGGTAACGAGTAGTAACTCTGTATTTAGTTTGGGAATATTGATAACTCCTTCTTGAGAAGGAAATGGTCTTTCGGGAGTTGTTTTACCGAAGGCACACAAAATTTCATCTCTCGAATAGCGCGCATGTACTTCCAGCGCTAAGGGGAATTCTAAATCAACCGCCTTAGTAGTATGCTCAATTCGGCTTTGCAAATGTGAGATGATCTCGTGCAGTTCTTCCTTGAGCACCGGATACTTTGCTAGTTCCTTCAGTCCCTGTTGTATACTTGTAAAGCCATATTCCCTGATGCCTTTTTGCCAGATGTCATAATAGAACATCAGCGCAAACTGTTCATCTAATGTATTCGTGCAGGCATAATTAAAATCATGCGCCATAAGTTTTGCGATGAAGGCAAGATAAGAGGGAGAGTCGATTTGAACTATTCGCTTCAGGCCCTTTGCTATCTGGGCATGTAAGCCCTTAGCTTCATATATTACAAGCCCTGCATCCTGCTTCAATTCAGACCAGGTACTGGTACTGTATATGGTGCGGATATCTAATTGATGAAACTGCAGGAAGTTTGTAAGCGTCAGTTGCTGATGAGCAATATGTTGAAAATTAGTTACCTCTCTTCGGAGTCTACGGAGGTTGAAAACGGCATTCTTGATATTTTCGAGTATATACTCTTTCGCTTGTTTCTCCATGCGGATGTTACAACCAGCGGGGAGATGGGGGAAGTTGTTTTCAATTTCTTTCTGAATACTAAATCTGGACTTGCCAGCGAGTGCTCTAAACTTATCGGAGAAGTTATAGTTAACATGTGCCTGGCTTACAAAATCGAGTACAGTCAGGCATTCCTTGCCTTCAGAAATTCTAAGTCCGCGGCCAAGTTGCTGCAGAAATATTGTTAAACTCTCGGTAGGGCGCAGGAACAGGACGGTATCAATCTCAGGGATGTCTACTCCTTCGTTGAATATGTCGACCACGAAAACAAAGTTGACTTCGCCCTTTATCAGCCGTTGCCTGATGGTCGTTCGTTCGGTGTCATTGCCATTGCCGCTAACTAAAGAAACAGCTTTGTAGCCAGCCGCATTAAAGGCATCGCTCATGAACTGGGCATGCGCCTTTGAGGTACAGAACCCCAGCGTTTTCGATTCGAAAGGATCTGTCAAGTAGTGCTCTACTGATTCTATAATCAAAGCCGCTCTTTGCCTGGTAGATAGTATCGCTGTCAGATCAGTAGTATTATACCTTCCGGCTTCCCACTTAACGTTCTTCAGGTTAACACTTTTTTCATCAGAGATACAGAAGTACTGGAATGGGCTGAGCAGTTTTAAGGTAAGCGCATCTGCTAATCTTATCTCAGCCGATATTTTGTTATTGAAATCTGGCAGCAGACTTTTGCCGTCCATTCGCTCCGGAGTGGCTGTAAGTCCGAGCAGAATTTTTGGCTCGAACAGCTCAAAGATGCTACGGTATGTATCGGCTTGGCTGTGGTGTGCTTCGTCTATGACTATATAATCATAATAATCTTTCGAGAACCTTTCCTGAAAGAGCTCTTTCTGTGAATTAAAAGTTTGAATGGAAACAAAGAGGTGCTTTAAATCCCCATCCTGAGGGGTGTAGTTCCCTACCCAGAGCTGTCCAAAATCATTGAACCCTGATCCGAGCACTGCTCTGAAAGAGGCAATAGCCTGCTCCAAAATCTCCTTTCGGTGCGCTATAAAAAGCAGGTTGGCTTTGCCCTTCTTCGACAGGAAAAATCGTTGGTAATCGAAGGCGGAAATAATGGTTTTACCCGTGCCTGTGGCTGCTACCACAAGATTTCGGGAGTTGTTGTACAACTCCCGTTCTACCTGCAGTTTTTCCAGCACTTCCTTCTGAAATGGGAAGGGGTTAATTTTAAAATAGTCCGTTAGGGAAACTACATTTTCACGTTGTTTTTCTTGCTGTATGGCTTCTTTAAATTTAGCTATACCACCGATGGTTAGATCCTCAAAATCGATGCTGTTCCAGTAATGATCGAAAGTGGCTTTCGCCTTTTCTATGATGTGAGGATTCTCCTGGCTGGTTACGCGCAAATTCCACTCCAGGCCTTTTGTTAAAGCCGATTTAGATAAGTTGGATGAACCAATAAACGCAGTATTGAAATTGGTATTTCTTTCAAAGATGTATGCTTTGGCGTGCAGTCGCTCGATCTTGGTCTGGTATGAGATCTTGATGTGCGTATTTGGAAGCTTTGATAAAAAATCCAACGCTCTTGCCTCTGTAGCACCCATATAAGAAGTTGTGATAATCCGAAGCTCGGCACCTTCACGGGCTGTAAATTCTCTCAGGGCACGTTCAAAAATTCGCAGGCCAGACCATCTGATAAAGGAGACGATCCAATAGATTTTGTCCGCCGATACTATGTCGCGTTCGATTTCCGTATCAATTGAAATATCCGAGTTACTTCCTGTAAATAGACTGCTAACGGATAAGCCAGTTTGAGGAATTTTCCGGTTCAGATCATCCTGTAGTTGTTTGTCCGTTTTACCAATCTTAGACAAAACAGCTGTCAGAATTTGGCCTTCATAGTAAATTAGACTATCGCTAGCCTCTAGGTTTAGCCTTTCATCCACAAATTGAATGATCTCATTGCAGAATTTAACCTGTTGCTGAATGTTCTCTTTCTTAAGCTCTCTTAAAGCTAATTGAAGCAGATTTATCAGATAGTCAGAAAGAATACTGGCAGCTTCCTCTTTATCAATCTGGGCTTGCGCTATGAAGAACTTGTCTGAAGGAATACTATTGATCTTGTCTTTCAGCGAAGCTGTGATTAACTGTTCATAGATTCCTTCTTTGAGCATGAAGTAGTGATATGGCTGACTAAATTAAGAAGAATTTTTTAACTCGTTTAGCCTTTAAATACATGTTCCCGATGCCAAGCTAGATTAAATGTGTTCGGAGGATGTCAATCAGTTTGCAGGCAATGCGTTTATTACCTCAACACCTATTTTTTTAGCGCCTTTAATACCGTAGGACTTTAGCTTATACTTTACTTTGGCGCCCGGTCTGAAATAGTCATAAACGGTCTGCCGCTCAGTGCCCAAAAGTGTCTCAGTTTTGCTGTAATAACTGATCGCAAGCTCCACATCCTTGTAGGTGGCAACACTGGCTGTACTTTTTACAGTCCCTTCCATAACCCATTCCCCAAGCAGGTTTTTACGATGCGTACCGTCTGTTGATAAAAAATTGGAAGGGTACATTCTTTCCTGTTCTTCCAGTGTAAGCTTAGCCTCTTCGTAAGAAGTATGACTATTGGAGTAGCCGGAATCGCAGCCGCTAAGGCTACTTAGTAAAACAGGGGAGAAAGTCAGTAGGAATAAAAGTTTTGTTCTCATAAGGTAAGTTAAATTCACACAATACATCCATAGCACAATACACTTATCAATGCCGCTATGGAAGTTTACTAGGTAATAATAGGGATCTTTTGCTTTATTTCAAAAATAGTATATATTTAAATAAAAATATTCAAATGGCTGATATGTTAATAAAACAAGCGTTACTGGTTCTATTCCTGCTCTTTACAGTAGTGTGTCAGGCACAGACGGTTTACAAAACAAGAACGGGTGCCAAGTACCACGTTCAGACCTGCCGTTACCTCAAAAGCTCTTTCGAAACTACGGTAGCAGAGGCTAAGGCCGAGGGGCTAGTGGCCTGTAGTGTGTGCAAGCCTTCGGCAGGTTCAGCTGGGAATGCAATTGCCCCCTCATCGTTTCAAAGTACCCGTGATAGCAATAGTAGTTCCTCGTCAGGCAGTAGGCAATGCTCCGGTACTACCAAGGCAGGAGCGAGGTGCAAGCGCATGACGACTAGTGCGAATGGGAGGTGTTATCAGCATTAAGAAAATATATGAAACATAAAGACAAGCATACGGATGCTCTGATTCTCCCAAGCGGAGAAGGACGAGTTTATAACTGTGGCAATATGACAGCTATATTTAAAGCCGATGAAAATGAAACGAATGAGAAATACAGTATTTCGGAATGGTGATTAGAGCCTAACTCTAATAGTCCTGGTCAGCACCAACACGAAGATAATGACAAAGTATTTTATGTACTGGAAGGAACAGCCTCAATATTCATTGGCGACAAATGGATTGACGCTGATAGAGGAGCTTTTATCAGAATTCCGTCAAAGACAGTGCACGGCTTTAAAAACCAAACAGACAAGCGAATAGGCCTGCTGAATTTCTTTATCCCTGGTGGATTTGAAAGAAACATGCCCTCTATTGTGAAATGGTTTGAAGAGAATGAATAAATCAGTTTACAATGGATAGTATAGGCAAATACATAGCGCAATTTAAATCTGAGCCCATTATGGCATATTACTCGGCTACTAAATTATACTTGCGCAATTAATAATAAGGGTTAATTTCATGAAGTATATACTTCTTTTCTTCTTGCTCACTCAATCGGTACTGGGTTATTCTCAATTCTTCGTCGGCGACTCAAGAGAGTTTGCAAAAACTGTTTTGAAGAAGAAAGAGATCAAGTTTACGGAAGACATTGTAACAGACACCACAAGTCGAATATCGTGGATAATTGAAAACGAATACCAAATGATTTTGGTATTAAATCCTAATGGTGTTGTAATTCAACAGACACTAATTCCAGAAAAAGAAAATGGAGTTAATGAATTTGTTAGGTGGTTTAATGAGGATTTTGTCAGGATATCAGATACTGAATGGAGAAACGATACAGACGGAAGAATCTATAAAATCGAGTTAAAACATATACTTCGCGAACCATTCTTTTCAATTACCCTTGCTGCTGAGTCTAAATAAATGACAAGCTACCTACTCGATCTAGTCAAAAAGAACTGAAGTAAGCTATGTGCAGGAGCAAAGTGCGATAGGTAAAAAAGTCATTTTACAAACTCATTTAATACGGCTTAATATATCTTCCAAGTCTTTTATGACTGAGTGAAAAGACTGCATTTTAACTCTGCATTCTACTAGTTCCAGAATATCGCCATGGTTACCACCAACATTGATATAGATGTTATCGCTATTGATGACATCTAATTTTGTTTTAATAATCGTTTCGTTCAGATGAATGTAGTGCTTGTATCGGCTAATCAATTCCTCTAATTCCTGTCTTGTAATATTTTCCATAGTTAATCAAAATGCTCTCCCCAACTTGTCAAGAATTAGATAAAATAAAAAATGGAGGAAACAATCGAGAAAAGCATACGCCAACTAAAACAATAAGATATGTAAATTTCTTTTGCAAACTCTCCGCTCAGGCATTTATTGCTACTCTAAGCCTATTAAGTGATAACTTGTAACCAGTTAATTTCGGTTTGCTTAAAGGTGAACCCGCTCTTGAGTACTGGCAGCGTTTAAAGTTGAAAGCGACTCTTTTAGCTACTTCTTAAACACATGTTCCCGATGCCAGGCCAGGTTGTAGGCATTTGGGAAATGCTTCTCTCCAAAGGGCAGGGTGAGCGGCTTGCCTCTTAGATGTAAGAGTGCATAGGCATTTGTCAGGTCTTCTGCTATTGCGTCTGATACTAGCACTTTGAGCTTTTCATCTACGGAAATCAGACCACGATCAAAGGCTCGGTGAAGGTTGGGGCAGAGAGCCAATCCATTGTTGATTTTGTCATCCTTACTTAAACTGAATGGCACAATATGGCAAGCATCGATCATAGAAAATCCGTGGTTTGACACAAGCCGCATACCAGAAATGCAACAGGTATGGTTGTATACCTGCGGCACAAGTTTTTTGAACATTCCACTCCGGATAAATTGCTCTTCCTCGTCTGTTTCGTTCAAAGCCAAGGTATAGCTTGCCGGACTTTCGTTGAGTAGGTAGCTCTGCAGGTTCTGGATGTAGCCTCCTTGTTTAGTTTTAACGAATTCAGCCTTTGTATCTGGGAAATAATGGTCAAGCAGTGCGGTTTTTAAAATACTACGGGACTCTGAGTCTAGTAGAAGTTGATAGAGCTCGTCAGAAAAATAACCGAAGTCAACCACTTCACTCAATGTATGAATGCTTCTGATATGGACCTGTAGAGGGGGACCTAGCTTTGTTTTTACATGCCAAAAACCTTCTGCTGCTAAATGGTAAAAAGGTAAGGAAAAGTCAGAAGTATGAGCCGTTCTCACAAGCAGAGCAAAGGTCTCTTTAAACTGCGCTACCAGTTCCGGTGATATGTAGACCTTGTTATCAGTCAGTCCAGCTTTTTCAAATAGTTCGATGAGCGTGAGTAGTAGAACTGGCTTATGAGGTGCTTTGCCATACCTGGTTACACCCTGACGTAATTTAATAAATCTCTTCAGGTATGCGGGAAGGGTAGAAGGTATACTGGCAGAACTTCTCTTTTTCATACCGACAATATAGTGATTTCCTTATTTATCTGAATTCTTTAGGTTGTCAATTTTCGCATACATATAGTAAACAGACAATCATAAAGCTTGCTTTTGAAACATCACTAAATTCAAACTATTTCGTTTTCACCCTCCCACACCAACAACCAAAAACTTAATTTCATACTTTTATTTTCATAGTCGGGCAACGCTTCTGAAACACCTCCTGTCTTACCCACAGAAGCTAATAATGACTCTATGAAAAACGATATGAATCTCCGCAAAACCTTTTCGCTGGTGCTGGTTGCTGGCCTGTTGTCGCTTTGGGGTTGTGAGCAGGTATACGAGGACGTGGCGCCCATTTCCTTTACCAATTTCAAGCTCAACGACGATTTGCTGTATGTCTATAACACCAAAGACAGCAGGGTGTATAGCGCCGTGAATGATACTGTAGTCGTTTATGATAAGATAACCTACAACCAGCCCGTGCACGGCGAGCTTTATCCTAACTATGCCAACGACAATCCGGATATCATGGGTTATAAGCCCAAGCCAGGGTATGTGGGGCTGGACAGTGCTACTTATGAAGTTTGCAGTGGAGGCGTTTGTAAAACCGCTACCATACGGTTTGTCGTCGAGGCCCCGCAGTTCAGCGACCCCAATGACTGCGAGACAATACTAGTGGAAGATGTACTGGAGACCACAGTAAACACCCCGAAAGAAATCCGGATTTTTCTGAATGATGTTATTTGCTATTACCCCAACGAAAACTGGACTGTCAAGTTTTGGGGTCCTAACAACGGTACCATGCAGGTGATGAATTATTGGGAAGGCGTGAAGAATGACGTCCTCATCTACCGCCCGAATAAGAATTTTGTAGGAGAAGACATCTATACCTATCGGGTGTATCCGCGAGGCGACGTTGGCATTCATGCTGATGATTACCAAGAGGTGAATGTGAAGATAACAGTAAAGTCCAGATAGAGCCGCTTGGGTTCTAAGAGGATAATGTGCTTGATAATAAATAGTGTACCATTGTATTGAAGCAAATTTTACGTGCTGTCAGAAGAGGAAATCATAGCTGGGTGCAAGCAGGGCAAGGCATCGTCGCAGGAGAAGCTGTACCAGCTTTACTCCCGACGGATGATGGCCGTATGCATGCGCTATACCAGTTCCCGGTTTGAGGCAGAAGATATCTTTCATGAGGCCTTCGTGAAGGTATTCAAGCACATGGATTCGTATAGTGGCGGCTCTTTTGAAGGGTGGGTGAGGCGCATCTTCGTGAACACGGCTATCAACCATTACCACAAAAACCGCAAGTACCTGGAGCAGCTGGACTATAGCTCCATCGAAGAGAGCACACCTTCTTCCGAAGACATCATCAGCCAGATTTCGGGGCAGGAATTACTGGCGCTCATCAACCAGTTGCCGGAAGGGTACAGGTTGGTGTTTAATCTCCACGTGATAGAGGGCTTCAACCATCTCGAAATAGCCGAGGCGCTCAACATCGCAGAGGGCACGTCGAAGTCGCAGCTGGCAAAGGCGAAAAGCTCGCTTAAAAAGATCCTTTTGAAACAGAAAATCTCAGAGGCATGCTAACAGAAAAAGAACTTGAAGAGATAAGGCGCAAAATGCTGGAGCTCGAAGAGGAGCCTCCTGTAGGAAGCTGGAAGAGTATACAAGCCGAAGTAAAACCAAAGCAGGACTGGTCGTGGCTGAAGTGGTTGTTACCGCTACTGCTGCTGGTAGGTATAGGTACGCATCAGCTAAAACAAACTGAGCCATCCGGCAGCCAGGTTGAGCAAAGCGCCCATGCCACCACAAAAACGCAAGATGCTGCCATGATACCTGTGCCTGATAGTCAACCTGGAGAGCAGCAGAATCAAAATAAAGCAGAAGCAAAGCTACCAACAGAGCAGCCAGGTCAACAAAACAGCACACGTCTGCCTGCCAGCGTTTCTGTAGCGAAAGCCACACTGCCTGCACCGTCAGGTATAGCGCATCGTCCTGAGGCAGAAGCTATACCTTTCCTATCTTCCAATACACCACATATCACCACTTGGGCTGATAGCGCAGAAAGAAATCACCGTTACCTGGCCAAAAAGCGCTTAGCTCCTGTTGCGCTTCAGCTTCCGGTAGCAGCGAAGCGAAAAAGGGTGGATCATGAGACTGCCACAGGTATAGCCAAGGTGCTGGCAGGAGAAGCGGCTACTTCTGAAAAAGAAGGAGCAGAGGTTAATGCAGAAGAGGAAAAGCCTGAAAAAGCAGCTATACCTGAAAAAAAACTGGACGAGCAACCAAAACCAGCGAAGCCTGCTCCGCAGGAAAAGCAACAAGCCAGCAGAAACGAATGGACGGCAGGTGTATACTTTGCCCCACGCTATGCTTTCCGGAAATTTTTACCCAATGCTACGGATGATGTGCTTATTACAAAGGTGAGCAGTGCCAATCAGCTGGACCCGGAGCGGATGGGCTTTGAGTTTGGCGCAAATTATAGCCGGGTATTAACGCCCAGGCTTTTTGGCGAAGCAGGTCTGAGCTGGATGCAGCTGAAGGAAAACGTTGCCTATACCTTGACCACAGGTGAACTGGAAAATACGAATGTAAGAGAGTCAGGCAGCGGGCAGATCGTAGTGGAGTCAACACTCAAAACAGAAGAGCGCCAGCTAATCAGTTCCTATGCCTATGCCGGGCTTCGGTTGGGCACTACGTATTACTTTATGGAGCGTGGAAAAAGCAGGCTGAACATAACGGTGGGAGGTGGCGCCAATTTGCTGGTGAAAGGCAGAACCCAACGCTACAGCAACGGTGTTTGGACCGAGACAGTGGAGTTTCCGTCTGTAGAGAACATTCTGGAGCAGTCTAACTATAATCTGCAGCTCGGGGTTGGCTACAATTCAACAATGTTGGAGAACTATGAAGTAACGCTGATGCCGGCCATCAATTACTTCCTGGGTTCCACTTTTAAAGAGCGGGAGCCACTGGGGCTCAAGCCATATTCGCTGGGGCTGACCCTTCAGCTAAAGAAGCGCTTTAACCGGTAAGTTGTTCGGTTGGACTGGTAGTAACCTGAGCCTATACCTGCCCATGTGTAGCAGCTGCCTTGCTGCTAGTCAGGTATTAGGATTGTCCCAAAAGGAATAAGAAGAGGGGGTAGCTGACGCTATTCCCTCTTTTGTTTTTATGCACGTTCAGTGGTTTCCATTCAGTACCGGAGCAAATAAATAATCTGCGAAATTATTATAATATTTTTTAACGGCAGGCAACGGTCGGGTGGTGCCGCTTGTCTTATGACTAAATAAAACTATACAGAATACCGTCATGAAATCAAATCATTTAGTGCTGTTGGCTGGGCTGGTTGTGTCCACCTTCATGTTCTCTTCCTGCGAAGAAGAGACGATCTTACCTGCGCCGACAGGCAAACCTTCGACAGGTACACCAACCACTACGCCGCCTACGACCACACCGCCCAACAACCAGGGCCAGCCGCCCGTGACGACCAACAGTTTGCTGAAGCAGCTTGGTACCCGTGTGTTCCGTTACGATGCGCAAAACAGGTTGGTAGAGTTGAGCTATACCGATCAGCATTGGCATGGCTATACCGTGATCTGGGAGGGAAACAAGCCGGTGCGACTCAACTTCAAGGGAGGGGAGCATTACCTGCTCTATACCTATGAGGGCGACAAGGTGATCGAAGCCATCACTTATTCCCGCGATCAGCAGCCGATCTACCACTATACCTATGCCTACGAGGGCGACAGGCTGGTAAAGGAGGTCAACATCAGCTATGCGACTTCAGCGGAAGGCAGGCTCCATGTGACCGACTATAAGTATGACGGGAATGGCAACCTGACCGAGCTGGTGCAGGCCTGGTCGACCGACAGCAAAGCTGAAAACCTGGGCAGACCTGTGACTATCGCATGGGGAGCTTACGACGACAAGCCGAACCCGCTGCCTTATGTTCAGAGCACCATGTTTTTGCCTGGCGTGAAATTGTTCCAAAATAACCCGGGCTTCCGGGACGAAGAGCTCTATACCTACAGCTACCACGAGTCCGGTATGCCAAAGCAGCGCTTCTCCAAACTGAAGGCCTACCCGCACGTGCCGGCTATCAGCGAAAGCTATCAATACGAGTAACATACAGTCAAGCTATGAAAGTAAAAGAGCCGCCTTTCCGAGTGGAAGGAGCGGCTCTTTTTGCTATATACACAGGCCTCCTCTTGCTGTGTTATTCTGAGAAAGCTAATGAATTAGCTTTTCGTAAATGACCTGAGTTTTATACTGGGCGAGAAGTCCTTGTCCGATTTGTGATGGTAACGAGTAGCGGATCTATGTTTAGCACAGGTCTAGCGATAACCCATTCTTAAGAGTAAGTTCAAAAAATGATAGAGCTATTCTCTAATTACTATGGCTCCCCCTTCAAAAATATCCCAAAGTCCTTCCTCCCGTAAAACAAGGCACTGGCATCCGGTTATGCCTTTCACCTTTTCCCCGAATAGAAACGATTTATGTCAGAACCAGCTACGCCCGGCAAGGGCCGGAAAGCCTTGAGAATTACAGCTATCGTGCTTGTGAGTTTCGCGGGTTTGCTGCTGCTGGCGCTCTTTGTCCTCTTCCTTTTTGCCGAACCCCTGGTGGAGCGATTTCTCAAAAAGCAGGTAGCTGAGCAAACACAGGGGCTTTATCAACTCGAGCTGGACGAATTGGATCTGAGTCTGCGCAACTGGGGCCTTACCGTGCATGGGCTGCAACTGACCCCTGATACCGCTGTGCACCGACAGCAAAAGGAGAAGGGGCAGGCCAGTCCCAGTTTGTTCGAAGTGAAAAGCCCGAAGCTGGAAATCACGGGTATCAACCTCCGTGCGCTCATCTTCAACGACCGCTTAGCGTTGGGCAAGGTCACGGCAGAACGACCAGAGATCACACACCTGCACGATGCGTCTGTCACGAAGAAGGGCCAGCAGGACTCCCAAGGAAACGGCGGTCTGGAGGAGTTGCGCATCCGTGAAATAGACCTGCAGGAGGGGAGTTACCGCTACCAGCTGCTGGGGGGGCAGGGGAGGCCGCAGCATGACATCCCGGAACTGTCGCTGCAGGTGCAAGAGCTGCAACTGGATCTGCAGGCGCAAGGTGATATCAGCCGTATGGTGCAGGCAGATGCCCTTGACCTCGACATCCGGCGCTATACCTACCAGGCACCCGACAGCGTGTACACCATCCGTGTTGGGCAGTTTACCTACGCTTCGGGACAACAGGAACTGAAAGCGCAGCACATTGCCGTGCAGCCAAACCTGCAGGCCAATGCCGCACTCCCCCAAGAACAGGCCAATCGCAGCCTGTACCAGTTCAGTTCGCCACTGCTCGAAATAAATGGACTGGATGTGGCTACAGCCTGGGAAACAAAAGACCTACAGCTCGACCAGCTGCTTTTAGAGAGCGGGAGTCTGCAAATACACGAAAACTCCAACGTGCCTGAAGACCCGGAAAGCCCCAGTCTGGAAGAGCAGTATGCGCAGCTGTCGCCTTACCTGCGGGCGCTGGGAATAAAAGAGCTTCGCCTGAGAAATGGCAGTTTTTCTTATCACCTGGGAGCAGATACGGCGCAGTCCATTCATCGCCTGACCGAGGCTAACCTGCACCTGGAAGACCTGCAGCTCGACTCGGTTTCGCTATTTGCCCCCAATGAAAAAGCCTTTGCAGATGCGGTCAGTATCACGACGGGCCGTTATACCTACAACCCTGTACAGAGTCCCTATACCTTGCAGGCAGGCGGCATGCAGCTGTCCACCCGCGACAAGCTGCTCGAGGCAAAGGCCCTGCACCTGGCCGGCGACTGGAACAAAAACGACAGGTTGAAAAGTAAGGACCTGGCAAAGCACACGCTATTCGACGTCCGGCTGCCGCAGCTGCGTTTTGAGGAAATGGACTTACTGGAGGCGATCCAAACCTCACGCCTAACGATTGGCAGTATAAAAGTTGAACAGCCACTGATCGATGTGCGCACCGACCAGCGTGTGCCGAAGTCAGACGAAGGGCCTGATCTGCAGGAGCTGTACGGGCAGGTGTCGGATGTGGTGAGCAGCCTGCAGGTAGGGGAGATCCGCATACGCGATGCCGCCCTTACACAGCACAGCAAGAATAGAAACATACAGCGCCTGCAGTATCTGGAACATGCTTCACTTTTGGCCACTGGCCTGGAACTCGATTCTGCCTTTGTTTTCAGCTCCGATACTACCATCCCTCTGCAGGACCTGGTGGTGTCGGCCCGGAACTACCGCTACCGAATGCCCGACAATACCTATACCTTCACCCTGGGCGGACTTCGCTATTCTACCCGGCAGCAGGAGTTCACGGCCCGGTCCATTGACGTAAACTCGAACCTGCAGGCCAATGACCGGCAGAAGCGATACAATAATGCCAGCCGCAAGCTGATGGACCTGTCGGCACATGCCTTGCAGATCACCGGACTGGACCTGATCAGAGCGGTGAACACCAGGCGGCTGGAGGCAGACCAGCTTGTGCTCCGGCAACCGGAAGTGGCCATGCTGCTCGACCGGCAGGTGGCAGAGTCTTCCAGTTCAGGGCAGCAGGACGCGGGAAAGGCGCTTTTTGAGAGGCTCGATCTGATTTCGGTGAACACCATCCGGCTGGAGGACGGCTCCTTTACCTTCAGCGAAAAACTCCGGCGGGTAATGCGCACCCATCAGTTGGAGCATGCCACTACCACCATATCCGGTTTTCAGCTCACCCCGGAAAGTTTTGCCAACCTGAATGACACACTGCCGATGGAAGAACTGACCCTGCTGGCAACAGACTATACCTACCGCTCCACTGACAGCCTGTATACCTTCTACCTGGACAGTCTGCACTACTCCAGCAGGCAGCAGGAGCTGGTAGCCCGTACCCTGCAGGTGAATGCCGACAGGGAGGTGAACGAGCGCCTGAAAGTCTCCGAGCCGGATCTGGCCAGCCACAACCTGATCAACATTTCCGCCCGAAGATCGCGCATTTCAGGCTTTAACCTGATTCATGCCTATGCCACGGGTCAGTACCACATGGATAGGCTGCTGCTTGCCGGCCCTGAGGTGAACATACTGCAGAACCAGGATGTGCCCACTGGAGGGAGCTTTGCCCTGGCCGAGCAGGATACTGCCTCCGACAACGGCGCTGCTGAGCAGGTTGAAGAACTGGTCTCTACTTTGCGGATAGGGCGGATAGATGTGACAGACGGAGAATTTGACTTTGGAATATTACGGGACGATACCATCCGAAGCAGCCATACCATGGCCCATGTGGCGCTGGGCATCGATCAGCTTCGGCTTGTGTCGCTGGAGGAAAACGACCCACTGGATATCTTTGATGTCGACGATATTGAGGTGCTGATAAAAGGCTATTCCTACTACATGCCCGACAGCCTGTATGCGCTGGAGATCAATGAAATCACGGCTTCAATGCAGCATCATTCTCTGCTGGTTGACAGCCTTCGGTTGCGGCCTCTTTTCAGCAAAGAAGAATATGCCGACCTGTTTGAATATGCCCGCGACCGCGTGGACCTGGCCGTACCTGAAATTGAGTTGGTGAACGTCAGTTTGCGTGCCCTGTTCAACAGCCAGGATCTGATCGCGCACAAAATGCTCATCCGCAACCCGGATGTGGAGGTCTATCGCGACAACAGCATCGGCCTCGATCCGGACCAAAAGCCACCGACCCTGCAACAAATGCTGCGCGATGCGGAGCTCTACATCCGGCTCGACACGGTCATCGTAGACAGGAAAGACCTCGTACATCCGGTGATCGCCATCAATGCAGACAAACCGGGTGTGTTCCGGTTGGAAGATGTCCATTTAGAGCTGTTCAACGTCACGAACGACTCGACATTCATTAGCCATAACAACATCATTACAGCAGACGTGTCGGCCCAATTGATGGGGGCAAGCACCCTGCAGGGGCGCTATAAATTTGAGATGAATCATCCGGATGACCGCTATACCTACGAGGGCACCCTGGACCCGATGGATTTTACGGCGCTGAACCCTTTGTTTGAGAACATGATGTTTCTCCGGATCAGCAGCGGGCAGATCGGCAAGGCCACTTTTTCGATTGAGTCGACGGCAACGGCATCCACAGGGCAAATGCATTTTCCGTATTCCAACCTGAAGATACAGCTCCTGAGCAAAGACGATCCGGAGAACCCCGGCCTGCTGCTACGGGTCGGCAACCGGCTCATCAATACGCTGATCGTGAAGACCAACAACCCCTCCACGCTGGGTAAATTCAGAAAGGGAGAAGTGGAAGAAGAGCGGGACATGCAGCGGGCAGTTACCCATCATATGGGCCAGTCCCTGCTCGATGGTGTTACCACCAGCCTGATGGTTGGCTGGGTGGAGCGGATCGTTTCAATTTTCGTGGATCTGTAAAAGTCAACTGTTGCCTTTTGCCACGAGTGGACAGCTCCTGTCCACTCGTGAACACTCTACTTCACTTCCCATACGCTAACCCCATCTTTTACCAGCACTTTTCTGCCTTTAGCCCGAAATATTAGCCTTTGCTAATTTTTGGCATATATCTTGATATCGGTATTTTAAATATACCACTAATAAAACTATGAAAAGTTCTAGCGTAAAACCCCGTTTACTCTTGCTGTTGGCCGGATTTGGATTTTCCCTGCTAACGCTCACTTCCTGCGATAAAGAGGAAGTCCTGCCTGCCGCACCAACCAAACCTTCGACAGGTACCCCGACCACCACGCCGCCTACGACTACACCACCTGTCACGGCGAATAGCCTGCTGCAGCAATTTGAGACACAGCGCTATAAGTATGATGCACAAAACAGGTTGATCGAGTTAAGCTTCACAAACCAAGGGGACATAGGCTATACCGTAGCTTATGAAAATGATAAACCTGTTCGACTGAACTACAGGAATGGTAATCATCTGTTGTATACCTATGCAGGTGAAAAGGTAGTGGAGGCAGTGCAGTACACCCCGGACAACAAGGTTCTTTTTCGCTTCCTGTTTGAGTACAGCGGCGATAAGCTTGTAAAAGAAACGACTTTGACTTACCTGTCAAATGAAACAGAACACCTGAGCATAAAAGACTATGTATATGATGCGAACAGCAATCTAACGGATATCGTGATTACCTGGTCGCCGAGTAATAGCCCGGATGATATGCGTGGTCCGGGGGTTGTGAAGTTTGGCAACTATGACAATAAGATTAATCCTGAACCTTATGCGAACATGTTCTTTTACTTGCCAAACGTAAAGCTGTACAGAAACAATCCGGGTTTCAGAGACCCTGGTATTAATAAGACACTGTATACCTACACCTATCATGCCTCAGGTATGCCAGTGAAACGCTCTACCCAGATACAGGATTATCCGGAGTTGCCTCCCGCCGTAGAGGAGTATACCTACTAGCAATAACTTCAGTCTCAAATTAAAAAGAGCCGCCTTCCTGAAAAGAAAAAGCGGCTCTTTTGATTCTAGGATCCGGTTTCGCACATTTCCTTTATTTTCTGTAGTGCCTTAGGCCAGGTCTCTGAAAAGAAGGATTCGAACTCCTGATTCGAATCCACATCAACGCTCAGCTGTGTTTTTCCCTGCGCTTCGGTAAAGGTATAGTTCTCCAGGGCGCCGGCCCAGCCAGCTACTTCCGGACCGCTCGTGATTTCGTTGCCGTCCTGCACCAGGCCCAGGTGCTCGATGCTGATAAACTGGTTCGGAACATTCTCTTTTATCCGGCTCACCATGCCGCCCACTTTGCCGTCTTCCTCTATTCCCAAAAACTGGATTTTGGCGCCTTTTTCCCAGGAACCTTTGTAGTGTGAAGTCGGGTGAAACACAGCGGTCCAGGCTTTGTACTGTTCCGGGTCGAGCATGGTGCGGTATACCTTGTCGGCGGGAGCTTCAATGCTGATGTCGTAGTGCAGGGTAACGGGTTTTGAAGATTCCTCCACGTACTTTTTGAAGTTGTCCAGAATGGCCTGCCAGCCCGCCTGCTGCATTTCTGCCGAGTGGCTGGAGTCTGCTTCAAAAGATTCTGTGACACGGGTTTCATCGCCTTCGGACTCAAATCTGATCTCTACTTTGCGGCCATCCTCCAGGGTATAGGCAATGCGCTTGTGCTCCTGCACATCGGTGTAAGTGCCGTTGAAGTCGAAGCCCATGCTGCCGTCTTTGGCTTCCATGCGGGAGTTGAACTTGCCACCTACCTGGAGGTCGTTTTCTGCCTGTGGGGTATGCCAGTCATCGGAGGCATTATTCCACTTGGTGATGTGTTGGGGCTCGGTCCAGAACTGCCATACTTTTTCAACCGGCGCCTGTATGCTGGTACCGATTGTGATGGGGCTTGTTTTTGCTGTGTTTTCCATAGTAATGCGTTTATTTAAAGATGATTATGTTCTGATGTGTACAAGTAAGCGCTCGTATGAAATTACATATAAATTCGTTTGAGCGTATTACTTCTTTGTTAACTTTTATTTAAAAATAGGCAATCGAACGCCACAAGCTAGAGCGGGAGTAAATAGGTCAAAAGGAGGTGGATTTTCGGCAAAAGAATGAGCTTAGGACTTGCCGTGGGTTGGCTTGTAGATAATGCCTTTCTACGTTCTCTGTTTATAAAGGCAAAGCTAAACTGTTGTCATTCAAAGCTTTTTGGCGTAATTTAAGTATTCTGCAACTACGCTATATCTACTATGATAAAAGTCTACTCCATTATTATCTTCCTGGCCATACTCAACTTTTCGTCGCAGGCCCAGACCATCACACGGCTCGACGGCAGCAAGACCTCTGCAAAAGCCATGGACCAACAGATACAGCAGTTGATGCAGGCAGCCGACGTGCATGGGCTGGCGGTGACGATCTTTAACAAGCGGCAGCCTGTTTATCAAAAGACCTTTGGCTACAAACGGCTTGACACCAAAGCGCCCATCCGTGCCAGCACCAACTTTTATGGGGCTTCCCTGAGCAAAGCGGTGTTTGCAGTTCTGGTGATGAAGCTGGTAGAGGAGGGAACGCTCGATCTGGACAAGCCGCTGCAGGAGTATCTGCCCAAACCCATCTATACCTATACACCACAAACCAAGTGGCACGACAACTTCAGCGACCTGAAAGAGGATACGCTCTACCAGCGCATCACGGCCCGCATGTGCCTGGCACATACGTCTGGATTCCCGAACTGGCGCTGGTTTGAAGAAGATAAAATGCTGCGGGTAAAGTTTGAGCCCGGCACCAGGTACAGCTACTCCGGCGAAGGGCTGGTATACCTGCAGGTGGTGCTCGAAAAGATGACCGGCAAATCCCTCGAAACGATGATGCAGGAAAAGATCTTCCGGCCCTTGGGCATGAAAAACTCTTCCTATACCTGGCAACCGGCTTTTGAGCAGGATTATGTGCTGGGCCACAAAACAGACGGCAGCCTTTACGAAAAAGATAAAGACAACGAAGCCCGTTCGGCCAGCACCCTCGAAACCACCCTCGACGACTATACCTTGTTTCTGAGAGCGGTGCTGCAAAACAAGTTGCTGCAGCCAGCTACTACCCGTGAGATGTTCAGTCCTCAGATCCGTATCCGATCTGAGGCGCAGTTCGGTCCGCTCAGCCAGCGTGAGACCACCGTCAACGATGACATTGAACTGAGCTACGGACTGGGCTGGGGGCTGCTGACTTCGCCTTATGGCCGGGGTGCTTTCAAGGAGGGGCATGGCGACGGATTTCAGCACTATTCGATCATTTTCCCGGAGCAGGGCACCGGTATTCTTATCCTCAGCAACAGCGACAATGCCGAGAGCATTTTCAAGGAATTGCTCGAGATCACGATCGGCGATATCTATACCCCCTGGGAGTGGGAAAACTATATACCGTATGATCAGGTGAAAGAGTAAATGGTACCCGATCAGGTCTGATTACTCAAAAATACACTATCTTCAGCAGAGCTAAAAAATTTCAGAGCCTATGACCACGCACAACACCCTGCGAGCTGATACCAACCTGGAAGCCTTCTCCACCCTGGTGGGTACGCGCTATGAAATGTATAACAGCCTGTTCTCTTCGCTGCCCTTCCACCGGGTGGAGAAAACGGGTGTGCTGCTCTCGCTACTGGTACTGCACTGTGAGGACGGCTACCAGCGTCAGCAGAGTCCGGAGGAGATCATCCAAAGCTTCTTTGCGCAGTATACCCACTACCGCACCGAGCAGGAGCAGCACGATCTGCTGTTTCGTTTTGTGCAATATGCCGAGCGGCAGGTGGTGCTGTTCGATGCCCTGGAAGAGGCCGCTTTCCGCGACACCCACGACATGCACGGGGCCGGCACCCTGAACCAGCTCAGCATTGCGGTGCTGCACGAGCAGGCGCAGGAGCAGCTGGCCCGTAAGCTGCAGGACTTTGCCGTGCGCATGGTCCTCACGGCGCACCCCACGCAGTTCTACCCGAGCAACGTACTGGGCATTATTAATGACCTGTCACAGGCCCTGGCAACAGACAACACGTCGCAGGCGCACTCATACCTGCGGCAGCTGGGCAAGACGCCTTTTTTCAAGAAAGAAAAACCCACACCCTACGAAGAGGCCATCAGCCTGATCTGGTTTCTGGAAAATGTGTTTTACCGCGCTGCCGGTGACATCATCTCGTACCTGGACGCGCAGTTTCCGGGTGTGATCCGGCCAAGTTTTAAACTGATCCGGATGGGTTTCTGGCCGGGAGGAGACCGCGACGGCAATCCGTTTGTAAAAGCAGACACCACCCTGCAGGTGGCCGATGCGTTGCGGGTTGCGGCCATACGGGCCTACTACGCCGACGTGCGCAGGCTCAGGCGCCGCCTGACTTTCAGGGGCGTGGAAGATCTGCTCAAGGAGTTGGAGGCAAAACTTTACAATCACCTGTTTGTGCCCGGCTATACCCTGGACCTGAAGCAAGAGACGATACTGGAATCGTTGCGGGAGATTGGCAGGCTGCTGCTGCAGGAGCACAACAGTTTGTTTTTAAAACAGGTGGCGGCGCTGATTACCAAAGTGGAGCTTTTTGGCCTGTTCTTCGCCACACTCGACATCCGGCAGGACTCCTCGGTACACACCCATCTTTATGAAGAATTGGCACAAAAAACCGACCTGCTGCCAAAAGACTATGCGCAGCTCCCGGAGGAGAAGAAAATAGATGCCCTGACAGGTATAGCAGGCAGCTTGAAAGACACCGATTTGTTTGCGGACGATGAGCTGCTTCATGACACCCTACAGACGGTAGCCGCGATCCGAACCATACAGGAGCGCAACGGGGAGGAGGGATGCCATCGCTACATCATCAGCCACTGCACCAGCGCCCTCAATGTGCTGGAGGTCTATACCTTATTCCGCCTGCATGGCTGGCAGCCCGAAGCACTAACCGTGGACATTGTACCGCTTTTCGAGACGATCACGGACCTGCGGCAGGCGGCTGCTGTGATGCGGCAGCTCTACGAGCACCCGGTGTACCGGGAGCACCTGCAGCGGCGGAGCAACACCCAGACCATTATGCTCGGCTTTTCGGACGGCACCAAAGACGGTGGCTACCTGATGGCCAACTGGAGCATCTACAAAGCTAAGGAAGCACTGACGCAGGTAAGCCGGGAGTATGGCATAGAAGTGATTTTCTTCGACGGGCGGGGAGGTCCGCCGGCACGTGGAGGCGGCAAGACGCAGCAGTTCTATGCTTCCATGGGCAACAACATCGCCAACAAAGAGATCCAGCTGACCATACAGGGACAGACGGTGAGCTCCAACTTCGGCTCCGTGGATGCGGCCCGTTTCAACCTGGAGCAGCTCCTTCACGCCGGCATCAGTAACAGTCTCTTCGACCGCAGGAAACCCACCCTGAGCCAGGAAGATGATCAGCTGTTGCAGGAGTTGGCAGAGGTAAGCTTTGCAGCCTATGCCGAGTTGAAGAACAACCCGGTTTTCCTGGAGTACCTGACGTATGTGAGCCCGCTGCGCTACTATGGGGAGGCAAACATAGGCAGTCGTCCTTCCAAGCGCAAAGCCGGCAAGCTGAACCTGGATGACCTGCGGGCCGTGCCTTATGTGGGTGCCTGGAGTCAACTGAAGCAGAACCTGCCGGGTTACTATGGCGTGGGCAAAGCACTAGAGGCGCTGCATGCCAAAGGCGACTGGCCGAAGCTGCAGCAGCTTTACAAGCACTCGCTCTTCTTCAAGACCCTGCTCGATAACTGCGAGATGGCCATGAAGAAATGCTTTTTCCCGGTCACGGCCTACCTGGCGGAACATCCCACCTATGGAGAACTTTGGAAGCAGATCTACGATGAATTTGAGCGAACTAAAAAGTATGTGCTCATGCTGGCGGGAGCCGACACGCTGATGGCCGACAAACCAATGGACGAACTCTCGATTCAGCTGCGGCAGCGCATCGAGCTGCCCCTGATCACGATACAGCAGTACGCCCTGGCCCGCATCCGCACCTTGGAAGAGCAGGACCCGCAGCAGCAGGCAAAACAGGTATATGAGAAGCTGGTAGTGCGCTGCTCATTCGGTATCATTAATGCTGAACGGAACTCCGCCTAAATTTAAAGTCACTTTTAACACAAAATAAACGTACAAAGACTACCAGATTTTTTTCGAACAAAAACACTTTGGTGATGGTAGTCAGCAATTACCGTCCCACCCACACGGCCAGTAGAGAGAATAAAAAGCGTGGGACCATCCTCAAATGGATGCTCTTTGGCACCACACTCATCATAATTGGAGTTGTCGTCGCGGCCGTGCTTTATGAAACCCGTACATCCCGTTTGCAGTCGCGCGAATTAGCGCGTTATGCCGCCACATTGACCTATCAGGTGGAACCTGGCCGGAGCGATGCGATCGTATACCCCAAACCCGGTCCATTTGACAGACGCCTCGGCTACGCCCACTTGCCTCAGCTGCTCGACCGGGCAGAAGAGCGGGGGATGGAAGTAGTGCAGCAGGCGCGTTTTTCAGATGCCTTGATGCAGTATACCTCCCGGGGCTACTTTGCACCTTATCCCGAAAAAACACAGGCCGGACTGCGCATCGTCGATTTCCAGGGCAGACCGGTGTATGATTTCAAATACCCGCGCCGCCTGTATGCCAGTTACGAGGCCATCCCTTCCCTGATCACCTCATCGCTTTTATTTATCGAGAACCGGGAGCTGTTGAACCCCGAGAAGCCTTACATGAATCCGGCGGTGGACTGGCTGCGCTTTACAAAAGCTGGTCTGCACCTGGCGGCCAGCCGCGTGGGATTGGAGTACCAGACCATGGGAGCCAGTACCCTCGCCACCCAGCTTGAAAAATTCCGACACTCCCCGGCAGGCATCACGGTGAGTCCGCGTGCCAAGCTGCAGCAGATGGTTTCGGCCAGCGTACGCGCTTACCAGTCAGGACCCGAGACCATGCCGGCCCGGCAGGCCCTGGTGCTGTCGTACCTGAACAACTTGCCACTTTATGGAGCACCGGGCTATGGCGAAGTGCACGGTCTGGGCGATGGCTTGTGGGTTTGGTTTGGAAGCGATCCGGAGAAAGTCAACCGCCTGCTGAGTTTACCGGCGGCAGCGGGCGATAGTCTGCAGGCACAGGGACAGGCGCTGCGGCAGGTACTGTCGCTGTTCATTGCCCAGCGCCGCCCTGCCTACTACCTGAACGAAGGCGGACGCCAGGCGCTGAACGAGCTCACCAGCAGTTACCTTCGGCTGCTCGCTGACAACGGGCACATCAGTGCCGAGCTGCGGGACGCAGGTCTTTCACAGGATGTCGCCTTCCGGGATTTCAGCGCAGAGCCGATCACGGTGCCAGCCGAAACAAACAAAGGGTCGCTGATGGTGCGTACCCACCTGGCAGGTATGCTGGGCAAAACCCTCTACGACCTCGACCGCATGGATGTAGGTGCCACCACCACACTGGAGCACGCCTTGCAGTGCGAGGTAAGCACCTACCTGCAGCGCCTGAGCGATCCTGCTTTTGCCCGGAGCGTAGGCCTGTATGGCAAGCGACTGCTCAGTCCTAAACAGGCAGCTGAAATCAGGTATAGCTTTACGCTGTATGAACGCAGTCCGCAGGGAAACCTGGTGCGTGTGCAAACCGACAACACCGACCAGCCGCTGGACCTGAACGAAGGCAGCAAACTGGAGTTGGGCTCCACGGCCAAGCTTCGCATGCTCGTCACATACCTCGATATGATCGAAGCGCTGCATACCCGCTATGCCGGGGAGTCGGCAGGGGAACTGCGCCATGCGCTGGCAGCTTCGCAGGACAACCTGAGCCGCTGGGTGCTGCGCTACCTGCTGCAGGCCAAAGACAAAAGCCTGGCCGCCACCCTCGAAGCCGCCATGGAACGCCGCTATTCGGCGAGTCCGCATGAGCGCTTCTACACTGGCGGTGGCATGCATACCTTCCACAACTTCAGCGATACTGACAATGGCCGCAACCCGACCGTACGGGAAGCCTTCCTCAAATCCATTAACATGCCTTTTGTCAGGCTGACACGGGACGTGGTGCGGCACAGCATACAGCAGCAGACAGGAGGCAGCGGCAGTCTGCTCGGCAGCGATGCCGATCCGCGCCGCAAGGAATATCTCACCCGCTTTGCCAATCGGGAAGGGGAAACCTATTTGCTTCGCTACTGGCACAAGTACAAGGGCAAAACAGAAGAAGAGCGTTTTGAAGTGCTACTCAAAGGTATGCGCCTCAACTCCGTCCGACTGGCGACTGTGCACCGCTTCTTTTATCCGGATACCGACTCCCTCAGCTTCACCCGTATGATGCGGGAGCGGCTGCCATGGGAGAAGAAGCTTAAAAACAAGCGCATCATGGAGCTCTACCACCAGTTCGGACCGGAAGCTTTCGACCTGAACGACCAGGGCTACATTTCGCGGGTGCATCCGCTGGAACTGTGGCTGCTGCAATACCTGCAGCAGCACCCCGAGGCTACTTGGCCGGAAGTGGCGGAGGCGAGTATGGACACCCGGCAGGAGGTATACAAGTGGTTGTTCCGCTCGCGCCACAAGAGCGCCCGCGACTCCCGCATCCGCACCATGCTCGAGCTTGATGCCTTCGCCGACCTGCAGCAACGCTGGCAGAAGCTGGGCTATCCGTTTCAGCAACTCGTGCCTTCCCTGGCGACGGCTCTCGGCTCTTCCAGTGACCGCCCCGAAGCGCTGGCGGAGCTAATGGGCATCATCCTGAACGATGGCGTGCGCCACCGCACCCGCCGCATTGAGGAACTGCACTTTGCCCGACAGACACCTTACGAAACCGGCCTGAAATGGCAGGAGGGAGAAGGAGAGCAAGTGCTGGCGCCGGAAGTAGCTGCGCTCGTGCGGGAAACTTTGCTGGACGTGGTGGATACCGGCACTGCCCGCCGTTTGCAGGGCGGTATACCGGGTACGGACGGTAACAGTCTCCGGCTCGGCGGCAAAACCGGCACTGGCGACAACCGGGTGGTGACCATGAACAAAAGAGGACAGCGGCTGTCTTCCCGCAGCGTCAACCGCACGGCCACTTTCGTGTTCTTCATCGGCGATAACCATTTTGGTACACTGACCGCTTTTGTGCCTGGTCGTGAGGCGGCAGGTTTTCATTTCACCTCCTCGCTGCCTGTGCAGGTGCTTCGGGGAATGGCCCCGATTCTAGCGCCCTACCTGGAGCAAAACAATAGCATAGAGCAGCCTACTCCTCCAGATTCCGTTTTTATGTCGACCAATATACCTGAAAATCAGTATACTGTACATTAGGCTTTAAACGATGAACCGTCCGGTTCCTAAGCCCTGACATTGTGTACAGGGCTTGACAGATATAGCCGGGCAGGATAATTGACGAGAGATGAGATATTCTTACCGGAGAGGTTTTTCCTGGCTGTTACTATTTACTATACTTGCCCTGGTGCCGCTGGGCCTTGCCCTGGTAGGGCCTATACCTGCCGTCCGTGATTTCTGGACAGAACTGGGCGTAGCCCTGGGTTTCATTGTACTCGCCATTTTCGGTTTGCAGTTCCTGTTCTCTGGCCGCTTTCGCTGGGTCGCGCCTACTTTCGGCATGGACAATATCGTGCACTTTCACCGTAAGATGGGACTGGTCGCATTCTTTTTCATCCTGGCGCATCCCGTCATCCTGATCCTGAACAACACAGAATTTCTTTCTTACTTCGACCCGGGTGTTAACCTGCTGCGGGCCATTGCGCTTTCCTACGTGTCGGTGGCGCTGATCGCCATTACCGTCACGAGCATTTGGCGACTGGCTTTCAAACTGAGTTATGAAAAGTGGCGGTTGCTCCATGGTTTTCTGGCACTCTCGATCGTGTTTGTGGGGGTAGTGCACTCCATACAGGTGTCGCATTACCTGGACCCGCTCTGGAAAAAGATCACTCTCGGGCTGCTGCTGGGCGCCTGCATGTACCTGGTGCTGCATACCCGCCTTGTGCGGCCCTGGCTCAACCGCAAAAAGCCATACCGGGTGACAGAGGTAAAAGACGAACGTGACGAGTGCTGGACGCTCACCCTCCAACCTGAGTCTGGAAAAAAGATGCAATTCAGGCCCGGGCAGTTTGCCTGGATCACCGTGAACGATAGCCCCTTCACCTTGCAGCAGCATCCCTTCTCCTTTGCCTCCAGCGCTCGCGACAGCACAATCAGCTTTACAGCCAAGGAGTCAGGCGATTTCACTTCCACTTTCAAAGACATACCCAAGGGCGTTCAGGTATACCTGGAGGGGCCATTCGGTTCTTTTACACCGGAGCCGGACAGTCATTTGTTTTTGGTGATGGGCGGCATCGGCATCACCCCCGGCATGAGTATGCTGCGTACCATGCGCGACGACAAGGATCCCCGCAAAGCCATCCTGCTTTATGCCAGCAAGAAATGGAAAGACGTGACCTTTCGGGAGGAGCTCACCGAGATCAGCAAAGTGATCGACCTGCGCATCATTCATGTGATTGAAGATGTGCCGGACGAGGAGGATCTGCCCGAGGACATCGACGGGGAAGGTGGTCGGATCGATGAGGAGATGCTGGCCAAATACCTGCCCGACAAGCCGGAAACTTTCATGTACTTCATCTGCGGTCCGGGTCCCTTAATGGATGTGGTTGAGATCGGGCTGCACAATCTGGGCGTAGACTGGCGGCGTATCTATTCGGAGCGCTTCGAAATTGTGTAATCAAGCTGAAAGCCGATGCAAGACAAATACAAAAAACTACTTTACAAGATCATCAGCCGACTGGGCGAACTGGTAGGACTTGTGCTGCTGCTGGCAGCAGTGTTGTTTGCCGCACGGGCATGGTGATCGATTTGTTTAACCTATAACACAAGGCAAGATGATAAAGAAGATAGACATTGGCCACGACCAGGTACTGGCCTTCCGGGTAGAGGGGGAACTGGATGTGCAGGACATGAAAGCCTCGCAAAAAGTCATCAAACCGGAACTGGAGTCTGCGGCACCTTTTAACTTATACCTGGAGATGGCCGCTACGGAAGGAGTGGAGCCTGCCGCTGTACAGGAGCGGGTAAGCTTTATCTTATCTAACTTCAGTGACGTGCTGGATAAGGTGAAGAAGATTGCACTCGTCACGGACAAAGACTGGCTGCAGCACCTGATGTCCGGCGTGTTCACAATGGTGCCTTCCATTGAGCAGCGGTCTTTCTCATTTGACGAAAAAGAAGCAGCCCGCCGGTGGGTTGCTTAGACAGGAACCTGTTGCAGAACTGTAGCTCTTGTTACGGCTTAAACCCGGGCGATCTTACAGCCCATCCGCGCATCAAACTCCTCTTCGGAGCTTGTGCCTGTCAGAGCGAGCGCTTTCAGCGATAACCTGGCACAGGCATCGGCATCGGAGGCAGCCCGGTGGTGCAGAAAATCAATGCGGTGCATGTTACAGAGCGTTTTGAGGTCATACTTGTGCATGCCCTTCCATATATTCTTCGAGAATTTGAGGCTGCAGGTATAGCGGGCCTCCGGAAGCGGGATATTATAAGTTGCCAGCGTTTTGCGGAGCACGCTCATATCAAAACTGGCATTGTGGGCGATTAGCAGCTGTCCTTCCAGGTATGGCTTTAACTCCGGCCACAACTCAGCAAAATCAGGCTGGTTTTTTACGTCAGCAGGCCGGATGCCATGCACGGCTATATTAAAAGAATTGAAATGAGGGTAGTACAAAGGCTTGATCAGCCAGGATTTTGTTTCTACAATCTTCCTTTCCCGCACCACGGTTATTCCTATCTCACAAGGGCTGTCACGCTGTGGCGTGGCCGTTTCGAAATCAAGGGCAATAAAATTCATAAGAAGGGGTGTTTAAATGCAGGGAATACCAATCAATTAAGGTGCAATTTAGTCAATTTGCTGCGAAAACTTCCGAATGCTTCTGCTGACAGGTTAAAGACAGGTTTTTTCAGTTTAAGAAGGTGAATTTCATTGCCTGCAACAGGTAGCTGATTGAAAGCTATGTTTTTAAAAATAAGCTTTAACTTTAAGCTATCCTTAAAATCCGATTCTCCACAAACAGCTCGCCTTATGAGAAGTATCGCCCTATCAGTTTTATTGCTTATACCTTGCCTGACTTTTGCTCAAAAGAAGGCAGCACCTGACCTGGTTAAGTACGTCAACCCGATGATCGGCACTGCCAAAATGGGCCATACCTATCCGGGTGCCACTGTGCCTTTTGGCATGGTGCAGCTGAGTCCCGATACCGATACCATCCCTTACGAGGTGAACGGCAAGTACAACAAGGACGTGTACAAGTACTGCGCCGGCTACCAGTACGACGACAAAACGATTGTCGGCTTCAGCCATACCCACTTCAGTGGCACCGGCCACTCCGACCTGGGCGACTTCCTGATTGCGCCGACCACCGGCAGACTGCAACTGAATCCTGGTACGGCTGACAAACCCGAAAGTGGTTACCGCTCTGCTTTTTCACATCAAAACGAAGTAGCCGAACCGGCCTATTACAAAGTAAAGCTCGATGACCACAACATCATGGCGGAGCTCACGGCCAGTAATCGCGTGGGTATGCACCAGTACACCTTCCCGAAGTCAGACGAGGCGCACATCATCCTGGATTTGATGTCAGGGATTTACAACTACGACGGCAAAACTACCTGGACTTTTGTGCGGGTGGAGAATGATACGTTGATTACCGGTTACCGCCAGACCAACGGTTGGGCCCGCACCCGCACAGTCTACTTTGCCATGTCCTTTAGCAAGCCTTTCCACCAATATGGCAACCAGGATTACTCGGAGGCACAGGCATACAAAGGCTTCTGGCGCAAGTTCGACCAGACCAAAAACTTCCCGGAGTTTGCTGGTAAAAAGATCCGTGCTTACTTCGATTTCAAAACAGAAGAAGGAGAGAAGATCAAGATCAAATTTGCCTTGTCACCGGTTAGTACGGAGGGTGCACTGGCTAACATGAAGGCCGAAATTCCGCACTGGGACTTTGAGCAGGTAAAGCGCGAAGGACAAGCCGCCTGGAACAAAGAACTGGGCAAAGTAGTAGTCGACGCAGGCAAGGATGATCTCGTGAATTTCTATACAGCCATGTACCATTCCTTCCTTGGACCGACTACTTATATGGATGTGGACGGCAGGTATAGAGGGCTGGATATGAACGTGCATCAGGCCGATGGTTTTACGAACTACACCAGCTTTTCGCTCTGGGATACCTACCGGGCGCTGCACCCGCTGTTCAACATCCTGCAGCCAACCCGCAACAACGACATGATCAAATCCATGCTGGCGCACTACGACCAGAGCGTGCACAAGATGCTGCCGGTGTGGTCGCATTATGCGAACGAAAACTGGTGCATGATTGGCTACCATTCTGTGCCAGTGATCGCCGACGCGGTGCTGAAAGGCAACAGTAATTTCGATGCAAACCGCGCCCTGGATGCCTGTGTGCAGACCGCCCGCACCCGCTATTACGATGGACTGGAATACTACATGGACATGGGTTATGTGCCGGAGGACAAGAACGGTTCGTCTGTATCGAAAACGCTGGAGTACGCCTACGACGATTGGTGTATCGCGCAGATGGCAAAAAAGTTGAACCGGCAGGACATCTACGAGGAGTTCAGCAAGCGAGCCCAGAATTATAAGAACGTGTTCGATGCCAAGTCTGGCTTTATGCGCCCTAAGTTGAGCGACCGTACCTGGAAAAAAGAGTTTGACCCGCTGGACACGCACGGTCAGGGCTTTATCGAAGGCAATTCCTGGAATTACAGTCTCTACGTTCCCCACGATCCGGCCCAAATGATCGCGATGATGGGAGGGAAGACCCGCTTCGCTCAACACCTGGACTCGCTCTTCACCATGGAGCTGCCGGACAAGTACTTTGAGAACACCGAAGACATTTCCCGGGAGGGCATCATCGGGAACTACGTGCACGGCAACGAGCCTTCGCACCACGTGCCTTTCCTCTACAACTGGACCGACCAGCCCTGGAAAACACAGGAGCGCACCCGCATGGTACTCAAAGCCATGTACAAACCTACAGTTGATGGTTTAGGCGGTAACGATGACTTTGGGCAGATGAGTGCCTGGTACATTTTCAGCGCCCTGGGCTTTTACCCGGTAGCGCCTGGTTCTGACCAGTACGCTATTACCAGCCCGGCTGTGAAATCAGCTACGATCAATCTGGAGAATGGCAAGAGCTTTTCGATTGACGTGAAAGGGCAGAGTGACAAGAATGTCTATGTGCAGAAAATGGAGCTGAACGGGAAGCCGCTTCAGCGCACTTACCTGACGCATGACGAGATTATGAAGGGCGGGAAGATTACTTTCTACTTGGGAAGCAGGCCGAATAAGAAGCTTTTTGCTATGGCACCTTGATCAGGTGTAGAAAATTACTGTTTCGTGAGTTTTAGTTTGTGATATAGCTATTGGAGGTATAACAACTAGTACTGTTTCATTGCTTCGCCTGTGCGGCGGGCACTGTTTGCCCTGGCCGGGCGGGCCTTACTTTTTTCCTTGATGAAAAAAGTAATCAAAAAAATCAAGACTCCCCAAACTCGCTGAACGCTCGAACAGTGGGTAGTCATTTGGGCGCACCTGGCACCAGTGTTTGCTGCGTAGGTTAAGTGCAAATTAGTTTTGCTATACCTGCCAGTGTTACGTGACAGTAGCCACAAAGCTTATACCTGTGGACTGGCAGCTACAGAAGAGTCCCCCTTGGAAGGGGGCAGGGGGATGTCAATCAATCACGACAACTCTCGCTATAACACTTTTACCTGACAACAGCAATACCTAATTCCCCTCTGGGGGTAGGGGCCGTATTTAAAGGGAGGGGCAGAGGTGGGTTAATCGTACCTGAAAATCCTTGGGAAAAGGGACTCTTTATAAAGATTCAGCCAAAAAAAGACCGTAGGTAAGCCTACGGTCTTTTTTCAATATACGTCAGTCCAGCAACTATACCTAAACCTGCCTCACTCTATACCCCACAAAGCCATAATAAACGATATAGGCGTAGCAGATCATCGGGATGATAAAGGAGAGTTGCAGGTCACCACTCAGGTCGGCAAATAGACCCTGCAGCGGCGGCACGATGGCACCGCCCACAATTGCCATGACCAACAGCGATGAGCCTTGACTGGTGTGGCGGCCGAGTCCCTTTATCGCCAGGTCAAAGATTGTTGGGAACATGATGGAGTTGAACAGGCCGATGGCGATGATGGCCCACATGGCTAGTGAACCCTCAGCCAGCACACCGATCAATAGCAGTCCGATTACAGCCATGGCAAACAGACCCACAGTGCGGTTAGGTATAAAACGTGCCAGGAGCAATACGACCACGTTCAGTGCGATCAGACCCAAAATGATCAGTGCCTGGTTAAGGTCATAAAGCACGTATACCGTTAGAAAAGTAATAAGTGCTATAAGTGCAATTACAGCAAATTTGCCCGTGCGCTTGAAGGTGCTCAGCGCCACTGCACCGAAAAAGCGACCGATCATGGCTCCACCCCAATAGAAAGCCAGGTAATGCTTCGCCTCTGACTCTGACAATCCTGTGATCTGCGGAAGTTTGATGTAGTTAATCAAGGCACTGCCAATACTCACCTCGCCACCTACATACATGAAAATACAGATGATACCCAGTACTAGGTGCGGATACTTTGTGGCCCCAGCACCCCGTTCAATTTTACCGCCTCCTTCCAAACGCGGCAGCTTCGCCACTTTAATTAGAACGGCCAGTAACAACAGCAAAGCAGCCAGCCCCAGGTAGGGGAGTTTGACAGAATCTGCAGTATCTATCTCAGCAGATGCCACCTGGTCGAAAATGAGGTAGCCACCGATGATGGGAGCGATCGTAGTACCAAAGGAGTTAAGCGCCTGCGACAGGTTCATGCGGCTGGAAGACGTTTCAGGCGAACCCAGAATAGCTACATAAGGGTTGGCTGTGATCTGCAGCACTGTAATGCCGGATGCCAGCACAAACAAAGCCATCAGGAAGAAGCCGTAGCTATGAAACACGGCCGCCGGGTAAAACAAGGTACAGCCCAGTGCCGCCACGATCAAACCGATGATGATGCCATTTTTATATCCGATTTTCTGAATAGGGTCTCCTTTGCTGACTGAAAGCAAGAAGTAGAGGAACGAAACAATGAAATAAGCACCAAAGAAGGCAGTTTGTATCAGCATAGCCTGCCAGAGCTGCAGCGTGAATACCTCCTGCAGCTTAGGTATCAAGATGTCGTTCATGCAGGTGATGAAGCCCCACATGAAAAACAGGAGGGTTACGACAATAAGCGGAGAGGTATAGTTCTTATAGTCCCGCGAAGACTCTTTTGGCTGAGAAGCTACTTCTTCAGTTGCAATAGGCGTGATGGATGGCATCAGGTATAGTTTAATGTTTATAAGGTTTTATTTCAGGTGCTGCGTTGCAGTTTTGTCGTTGGTGAAAGAATAGGGTGCTGCACTTTCCTGGGTGCCACGGCTCGTGTCAGGCTTAGCTCCCATCTCAAATTTAAGTTTGCCGCCCTTCAGGATGTCTTCGTGGGAGATCCAGTTCTGCTCGTGCTTTTTTCCGTTGAGGGTGGCCTTCTGCACATACAGATTTTCCCTGCTGTTAGACGGAGCTTCAATCACGAACGTTTTGCCATTTTCGAGTTTTATCGTTGTTTTTTTGAACAAGGGCGCACCGATCACATACTGGTTCACGGCTGGGGTAACCGGATAGAAGCCCATGGCTGAGAACACATACCAGGCAGAGGTCTGTCCGTTGTCTTCATCGCCGCAGTAGCCGTCGGGAGTGGGTTGGTACATGCGATTCATGGTCTCGCGTACCCAATACTGCGCCTTCCAGGGTGCTCCGGCATAGTTGTAGAGGTAGATCATGTGCTGGATGGGCTGGTTGCCATGAGCATACTGTCCCATGTTAACGATCTGCATTTCGCGTATTTCGTGAATCACACTGCCATAGTAGCTCTCGTCGTAGACCGGTGGTAGCGTGAACACCGAGTCAAGTTTGGCTACGAAGTGTTGCCGGCCACCCATGAGGTCAATCAGCCCCTGCACATCATGGAACACGGACCAGCTGTAGTGCCAGCTGTTTCCCTCGGTAAAAGCATCACCCCACTTGAAGGGGTTGAAGGGAGACTGAAACGTGCCGTCCTGATTCTTGCCGCGTATGAGTCCGGTGGCAGGATCGAACAGATTCCGGTAGTTCTGGCTTCGCTTCGCATAGAGGTTGATTTCTTCCTGTGGCCTGTTGAGCGCTTTGGCGAGTTGATAGATGGCAAAGTCATCGTAGGCATACTCCAGGGTACGGGCCGCATTCTCGTTTATCTTTACATCGTAAGGCACATAACCCAGTTTGTTGTAGTATGGTGCACCAGCGCGACCGATGGCCGTGATCGGTCCCTCGTTGTTGGCACCGTGCAGCAGCGCTTCGTACAGTTTATCGATGTCATAGCCACGCAGGCCTTTCAAATAAGCATCGGCCACCACAGAGGCGGAGTTATTACCGATCATGATGTTGGCATATCCCGGGCTGGACCATTCCGGCAGCCAGCCGCCTTCTTTGTAGTCGTTTACCAGACCAGCCTGCATCTCTTTGTTGATGCTCGGATAAGCCAGGTTCAGGAAAGGGTAAAGAGCCCGGAAGGTGTCCCAAAAGCCGGTGCCCGCAAAGCGATAACCCGGGTATACCTTACCGTCATAAGGACTGTAGTGCACCGGGTTGCCGCTAGCATCGAGCTCGTACATTTTGTGCGGGAAGAACAGCGTACGATAAAGGCAACTGTAGAAAGTGCGCATCTGCTCGTCCGTGCCACCCTCTACCGTGATGCGGCTCATGGCTTCGTTCCAAAGTGATTTGGCTTTCCGTTTGGTCGCTTCAAAGTTGTCGTTAGCGAGTTCACGCTTCAGGTTCAATTCAGCTTGCTCCAGACTGATAAAGGAAGAAGCTACCCGCAGGTTCACCTGCTCGCCTTTCACTGTTTTGAACCCTACAATAGCACCCGCATGATTGGCGTTCATCTCCAGTTTGTCTTTCACCAGTGTTGAGTCGTGCCAGGTATAAGCTATTGTAAAAGGCTTATCGGCATAGATGACAAAGTGGTTCTTGAAATCAACCGGATTGCTGCGGGCATTCTTAGTGGTATAGCCCACAATTTTGTTTTCACCAGGTATAACCTTCACATAAGAGCCTTTGTCTAGCGCATCGATCACGATAAAGGAGCTGTCAGATTTGGGATAGGTGATGCGGAACTGGGCGGCACGCTCCGTAGGCGTAAACTCAGTGGTGACGTCGTGGTCGGCTAGGTATACGCTGTAATAGTAAGGCTTGGCTACCTCCGATTTGTGTGAGAACCAACTGGCCCGTGCATCCTGATCGAAGCGCAATTTGCCTGTCACCGGCATGATCACAAACTGACCGTAGTCGTTCATCCAGGGCGAAGGTTGGTGCGTCTGTTTGAATCCCCGAATCTTGTCCGCATCATAGGTATAGGCCCAGCCGTTTCCTATCTTGCCGGTTTGTGGCGTCCACAGGTTCATGCCCCAGGGCACAGCCACGGCAGGGTAGGTGTTGCCATTCGACAGGCTTACCTTGGAGTCGGTGCCCATCAGCGGATTGGCCAGCTCTTCGGGCTCAAACTTCTGCTTTGCTTGTTGCGCTAGTAGCGTAAAAGGTGAGCAGAGCAGAATAACCAGAACAATGGAGCGTATTCGTTTTTTCATAAAGATGCGATGCTGGTTTAGTAGCCAGTTAGTTGACTGAAACAATTTACAGGTTGTGCTTTCAGCTAGTAATTGATCAAGACTCCCAATATAGTAAAATATAGAATGTGTGTTGGTGCTACCATGGCTGGTTGTAACAGTATAATGCACAGGCTTTTTTGTTGATGTGTTATCAGGAAGAAATGAAGGTATAGAAAGTGTTGGACGGCCTAGGGCGAAATCTGGTCTTTCCCAGATTATAATAGCTGAAAATTTTCCTATATTAGAGTTAGTGTAAAGTGAAGCTATTAAGCCCTAAGAGCGTATACTTACTGCAGTAGGTGGGCTTATGCATGTATTTTCTAATGCAGACCAATCATATTTTGGGAGAATACAAAGAATAATTGAAGATGAAATCTATGAGTAGTGAGGAAAAGGAAAATCAGGGTTCAGTACTATTCTATCATGGTACGAAAGCTAACCTGAAGTCAGGAGATTTGATCGAATCCGGTTTCAATTCGAACTACGGGAAGAGGAAGAAAGCAGCTTATGTTTACCTGACTGCCACCATGGATGCCGCTATTTGGGGAGCTGAACTTTCCTATGGAGATGGCCCCGGTAGAATTTATACCGTGGAACCGACCGGTACGATAGAAGACGACCCCAACTTAACGGACAAGAAATATCCTGGAAATCCGACCAAATCATACCGCTCCCGTAGTCCGCTTCGGGTAACTGGAGAAGTGACGGAATGGCAGGGGCATCCCGCTGAGCAACTAAAGGCAATGAAAGACCTCCTGGAGCAACTAAAGCAACAAGGTATAGAAGCCATAGAAGATTGATTTGCTGCAGCCTATAGAAACTTCACGGTGATATAACTATCCGTGTTCCTTCCCTGGTCATCGGTGCAGGAGATCTTATACCTGCCGGCCTTTTGCGGCTCAAAAAATACCTTTTCGTTGGCGGCTGTGGCTTTGAGAAATTTGTCGTTGATGTACCAGTATACCTGTTTCACCTCATTGTGGGGATTGCTGTGCAGCATCAGTTGCTGACGCTCTTCCTGTTCCAATAAGTACTCCATACCAGCGGTGGGAGAGGTGATAAGGGGGGCAAACTCTTTGAAAACACGGCTGCAGTGTGGGTTGTGTGCCGGAATTGGCATGTAGGGAATCCGCTCTGCATCGAAAAAGGTAAGCAGTTCTGGAGCATGGTTCGGGTATAACTGCTGCACAAAACCTGTTGCTGGCTGGCAGCTTGTGCAATAGCTATGACTTTTGTCTGCAGAAACAGCAATGCGTTTCAGGTGGTTGCACTTTTGGGTAGAGGAGATACCGGGGATGAACGTATCCAGCACCTGGTTTCGGCAGAAACTGTTGGCAGGACTGCCGCTTTCGGCACACACCGCTCTTAAACCAATGCCTTTGGGTTGCTGAAACCATCCGTCAGTGGAGTTATAGTCGATGCTGTTGAAGATGTCGAAAAGCAGGGGAGTAGCCGAGTCGGTGCCGTTGAGTTCAGGTACACCTTCACCGGAGAAATTACCGACCCACACACCCACCGTGTAGTTCTTGTTGTAGCCGATGCTCCAGGCATCTTTGCGGCCATACGAGGTACCGGTTTTCCATGCGATCTTGGGTAGGTTCGGGCTGTTATGCGCATTGTGTGGTAGGTCGGGGCGAGTAAGCTGGGTCAGGATCTGATTCGTCATGTAAGCTGCTCCCGGCGAAAGCAGCTGTGTTTCCTGTTCTGTCGTGTCCTGTTGCAGCCATCGGATGGGGCTATACCTGCCCTGGTTGGCAAAAGCGGAATAGAGTAGCGTCAACTCCTCCAGTTTCACATCACAGCCACCTAAAATCATCGACAGACCGAGCTGATTGCCCTTGCGCTTCATCTCCGAAAATTCTGCCTGCTTGAGCTTCTGCACAAAGGTATAAACGCCCAACTGGTCGAGCACCTTTACTGCCGGCACGTTGAGCGAAGTAGCCAGTGCATGCGCTATGGTCACATTGCCATTGTAGTTGCCAAAGTAGTTCTGCGGACGGTACCCTGCATAGTCTACAGGCACATCGGTGATGACCGTTTTAGGTGTAAGCAGGCCTTTGTCGAAAGCCGCGGCGTAGAGGAAAGGCTTTAAGGTACTGCCCGGGGAACGAACAGCTCGCACGCCATCCACCTGCCCGTGGTGTGCAAAGTCATTGAAATCGGCAGACCCCAGGTAGGCCTCTACAGCCCGGGTCTGGTTGTTAATCACCAGTACGGCTGCATTGTGAATATTCTGGTGACGCAGCCGCTGTATGTAGTTGTAAGCCAGTTGCTCTACTTTTTCCTGTACCTGCCGGTTGAGTGTAGTTTTGATGATCGGCTGGTTTTTATACCTGCGGAACATGCGGTAGGCAAAGTGTGGGGCCACCTTGGGAGCCTGTTGCCTGCGAGCTTCCAGTGGCTCCAACAAAGCATCCTCAATTTCCGCTACCGGGAAAGCCTCCTGTTCCTGGTAGAAGCGTAACCATTTGTTTCGGAACTCCACGATTTGTTCGTTCTGCTCGCCTATGCGCAGCGAGGAAGGTTTGTTCGGAATCACCGTCAGCGTGACCGCCTGCGCCAGACTCAGCTGCCTGGGCGACTGCTGAAAATAAAGCACAGATGCTGCCTTCACGCCTTCAATGTTTCCACCGAATGGCACCAGATTCAGGTATAGCTGCAGGATCTCGTCTTTGCTGTAATACCATTCTAACTGCAGTGCCCGAAACATCTCGTACAGCTTGTTGACATAGGTGCGTTTTTGCGGGTAAAGCAGCCGTGCAACCTGCATGGTAATGGTGGAAGCGCCGGAGGTCTTTTTATTTTGCAGCAGATTATTGGCAAAGGCTCTGCTAATGGCAAAGGGGTTGATGCCGGGGTGGTAGTAAAAATACCTGTCCTCCTTCAGCAGCACCGCTTTTTTCAGAACTGGGCTTATTTCATCCGCCTCCAGCTGCATCCGCCACTTGTCATCCCGGCTCAAAAAGGCGTTGATCACGCTGCCGTCGGAAGCGGTAATTATGGGGGAGTAGGAGATGTTTACTTTGAGTGGGTAGAGGTAGTTGAGGAGGGTGAAGGTCAGGCATAGTAGCAACACAAGGGATAAAGTATACCTTAGCCAGGGCTTGCTGTAAGTGAGCAGCCTGCGGCTTGGGTTATAAGTTGATTTTGGTGCCTGCATTTTAGTTTGTGAATTTATTCAGACAACTTTTTGTAGGTTGAATAATAAATTACGACTGATGATATTTCACAATTACTTTATATACATTCTAACTAATCCGAAGAAAACTACTTTATACATCGGTGTAACGAATGATATAGCCCGTCGACTGGAGGAGCATTCTGAAAATGCAGGTAATCCTGCGACATTTGCCGGAAAATACTTTTGCCACCTCCTGATGTATTACGAACGTTTCAGCTCCATTGAGCACGCAATAGCACGTGAAAAAGAGTTGAAAAAATGGAGTAGAGATAAGAAAGAAGCTTTGATAAAAACAATAAATCCACATTGGTTACCACTTAATACAGAAGTTCAGGAAGAATGACTACCCATATTGTCATTTCGAACGCAGTGAGAAATCTGGAGTAGTTCATGACCCCCAACTATTTCAGATTTCTCACTGCGTTCGAAATGACAGTAGAATTACTTACCTTACCTTCACAACACCACCGCCCGAGTAGCTATGATACTCCGCATTATACATGGCATCAGCCCCAATCGGGCCTAACTGAAACGTACCCTTTGATACCGCTCTTACCTGATAGAAGAAATACTGCTGCTCCGGTTTTGCTGTGGCGTAGAGGTTAATCCTATCATCGCGGATATCAATATGATCCGGCGTAGCGGGCTTCTGCGCTTCTATCCAGCCGAACTCACGGGCGGTCATCAGGCGTGGGTTTTCTATTTCGAAGCCGGCTGGTAGCATGTCGGTAATGGCCACATTCGGTATACTTCTGCCGTCCAATGCTTGCAGCTCTACCCGCACGACTACCAGGTCATTTTGCCGGAAGGTATTGTCAGTGATCTCCCTGCCGTTCCGGTCAAAGAAGGTTTTGCGCACCTTCAGGTAGTTATCTTCTTTTTTCACATCGCCGCTCTGGCTGATGCCTTCCAGCTCCCAGAAATAGTAGAGCGTGCCTGTTCCTTTGCCTCGAATACTGATCGGGCCGCTACCGATGTTGTTGGTGAGCGTCAGGTCGTTACCAGAGAAGGTGTCGATCTGCTTTCCGTTCTGGTATACCTGCGCCGTTTGGTTGCCCTGGTTTCTGCTCGAAAGCTTGCCCAAAGCCATTAAAGCAAAGGCACGTTCCTGGGTGTTGTACCAGCGTTTGGAGCGCAGTTCATCGGATAAATGCCGTGCCAGCGTACCGATCTGTGGGTTATCGGGGTCGGCTTCAATCAAACTGTTCAGCGAAATGGCCATGTCGCGTATCGGGGAGTAGAAGCTGCCACCGAGGGCACGGACTGATGTTTCGCCGGAAAAGGAGCGGGGCAGAATCTGGTTGAAGCTCTCGCGGCTGCCGTTCATCGCATAGGTGCTGGCCAGCAGATAGCGGGCATCAATGGAGAGCAGCTCCGGCTTGGCCTTGTAGTAGTTCATGGTTGACCAATCTACTGTGCCGGCAATGCTGAGCACGTAGAGTGAGTAAGTGGTTTCGCGGGCAGCGATGTATTTGCTTTGCACCTGGCGGCTGGCATCGTAGTAGCGGTACTCTTCCATGGCCTTGCCTTTTACTTTTTGCTGCAGGTAGCGCACGGCTTTATCCAGCACCTCCTGCGTTACCGGGAAACCGGCTTTCTTGGCTTCCAGCAAAAAGTGAGTGGCGTAGGTGCTGCTCCACCAGTCGGTGTAGGTGGCCCCTGGCCAGTAAGTAAAGCCACCGTCGTACTGTTGCATCAGCTCAATTTTGGTGATAGCCTCCTGCACGAGGTAGTTCGGGTTAAAGCTGCGGCTCTTGTTGTCCTGCTGCAGCGAACGGGCCAGGTCGGTATAGTATAGCAGCGGGAAGGCCGTGGAAGTGGTTTGCTCCAGGCATCCGTGCGGGTAGCGCAGCAGGAAGGTAATGTCATCCGTAAACTGGGCCAACGGCGAACGGCTCACCACCAGCTTCGCCGACACAGACGAAGGTATAAAGTCGTTGGCCAGTTTGATGTCAGCGGTAGCTCCATCTTTTACACTGCCGGCCTCTGTCACTTTGGTCAACGGTGCGATCGGGCGTACCGTGATATCGGTGTTGCTGACAAAAGACTCGTTCAGCGCATTAACCGTCACCTTTACCGTTGCCTGCCCAATGGCAGGTGTGGCCACAAGCTTATAAGTTACCTGCGCCTCTGTGTTCGGATTTATACCTGCTGATTTCCTGGTTTCGCCCACTACACGCAAAGGACCTGTCACCGAAATAGTACTGGCTGCTGTAGCTTTGGTAGTGGTCGTATTGCTGAGTGTTACTGGCACCAGTAGCGTATCCCTTGGACTCACAAAACGAGGCAACGCTGTACTGATCACGACCGGATCTGAGACACGCATCATCTTTTCAGAAGAGCCAAAGGCATTGTCTTTATAAGCCACGGCCATAATGCGCACGGCACCTGAGAACTCAGGTATACGCACGTTTACGATTGCTTCGCCGCTCGCATTTGCCTTTAACTGCCCGCTCCATAGCGATACCAGTTTTACCCGTTTGTTGGTCAGCGGATTGATTCGCTTCGCCAGATCGTAGCCGTCGCCACCAGTGCTGGAGCGTGCACCCAGTTCCGGGAACAGGAAAGGATACAGGTCATAGCCCGTTACCTCCAGCGCCCGCTTTTGGTAGAAAAAACCGTGCGGGTCCGGGGTCTGGTAATCCTTGATCTGCAGGATACCTTCGTCTACCACAGCCAGCGTCACTTCTGCATTTGGAGCAGTTTTTACCTTCACCTGCTGCACTCTGCTGGAGCGGGATGCCTCGGGTGCCTGTATGGCGACAGCTAGCTGTGTGCTCATTTTCGTCACCGTCATTGGCTTAAACCCGCGGGCAATGGTCAGTGGCATCTGGCTATCTTTTACCTGGCGCAATGCAATAGCGGTGATGTAAGCCGTTGGCAGGTGCTCGTCTTTGATCGGGAGTGTCAGCGAAGCAGCTTTCTTGTCTGTTTTGAGGTAGTAGTAGCTCAGTACTTTGTTCTGCTCCACCGTCACCAGAATCTTCCCGGCAAAAGGAGACTTGAACAAAACCCTGGCTTGGTCACCTACTTCGTACTTTTCTTTGTCCAAGGAGATATCTACTTCTCCCTCGGTATTCACGGCAAAAGAGGTGCTTTCAGTATCGCCCCAGCCGTAGGCATAGAACTCCTGTGCCACGTAGTTGTAGGCTCCCGGACGCATCACACGAATTTCATACTGACCAGAAGTAACAGGCGTGAAGTTGAAAACAGCACCACTTGCAGGTATTTGCATATCCTGATTAATGATTACCTGCTCTCTGCGCTGCGATCTGTAGCTGTACTCGTCGCTATGACGTGCAATCACCGATTCGTAGGTATAGCGCACGAGTTGCACTCTAGCCGTAGTCGTAATCGGTGATCCAGTGCGATCGAGGGCGATAAGCGGAATGTTAAGTGAGCTGCGGGTGCTCACATAGTCATCAAAGTTCCGGATACCGAAAAAAGCCTGCTGTGTGCTCACGTCAAACTTACTGAGGCGGTTAACCGGTCGGCCGGTTTCATCAAAAACAGTAGTGTAAAGTGAGCCGTCCAGTAAGCCGATGTCTTTGAAATTTTCCAGTTCAAAAGTTTCCTGTCCTTTGCCCTGCGCATCCGTCTGCCCCTGGCGGGTACTGGTCTGGATGTTGATGGAGCCGGAAGTATGGATATCAAAGGTGTAGTCGGGGAAGCGTTTGGCCTCGAAGCTTTTCTTTTTGAGGCTGAGCTGGGTTTCGTAATTGCGGTTAGCGGCCGGCGGACCGAACAGGTTCTGCGCCGTGAGGTTCAGTATTAGTTTTTCACCAGCATTGTATGTTTTCTTGTTCAGTTCAGCCGTCACCTTCAGGCGGTCGGGCATAAACTCTTCTACACCTATTTTCCTTGAGTTCAGCAACACATCGTTACCAGAGTACACCTCCAGAGTATAGGTACCCGTGACAGCGGCTCCGTTCAGGATGAAGCTGGTTTCGCTGGCGCCTTGGTTATTCAGTTTGCCTTTGGTGCTGCGGTACTCTTTGCCATTGGGTAGCAGTAGTTTCGTTTTGATCGGTAACCCAGCCACCGTTTTCCAGTCCGGCGTTCGCACCACCGTGTTGACATGAATGGTGTCGCCGGGGCGGTAGAGGTCACGGTCGCCGTAGATGAAGGCATCGTAGTTAAGGTCTGTCAGGCGTTTGCCACCCACTTCGAAACGGGAGGTATTCACCTGTGTCTGGCTGTAAGGCATGTAGTTAAAGTCGTCGCCTTTCTGGGCCGTGATCATGCCGATCTTGAAGTCCGGTGCTGCTGTGCCGGTGTTGCTGAACCGGGCCACACCGTCCTTGTCAGTCGTAGCCTTGTGCACCACCTGGTTGTTGGTGCTGATAAAGCGAATTTCAACCCCGTCCAAGGTGCTGGCCTCGCGAATAGAATTGGCAAAGACCACCACTTCGTCCTTACCCTGCTTGGCGATCAAACCGATATCCGACACCGACACGATTTTGGAATCCTTCAGCCAGTTTTTGTCGGTGCTGGCAACGGTGATGACATACAGGCCTTTGAACTGACTATCGAAGTCCAGGTCGTGCAGATTAAGATTGAGCAGGTGAGAGCTGCCTTGCTTACGGAGGCTTTCGGTGTTGAACTCGCGCTCGAAAAGCGTATTGCCGTTGGTTTCGTTCACATCGTAGTAGGAGCTGGAGTAATATTCTTCCGTTTCCTCGTCGTAGTAGCCGTCGTACATTTTGCCCTCACGCAGGTAGTGTAGAATGTTGTTTTCGTATACCTTGCTGATGCTTACTTTTATGCGCGGTACGTTGCTCAGGTTGAGGGCGATGTTGCGGGCACCCTGGCTGCTGAGGTATATACTCTTTCCGTTGGCAAAACTGATGCTTGGTTGTGTTGTGGCAAAGGTCACACTGTGGCGATAAGGCTGGCCCATCGGCTTTCCGGCCATACCTACCAGATCACCGGAGAGGGAGAGGGTATAGGTGCTATTCTGGTTGAAGTTTCCTTTCAGTACCAAACCGTTTTGCAGTCGCTCCACCGTATACTCCCGACGAGGGCTAACTTCGATCAGGTTGCTGATGTTGCTATTAGTAACAGGCTGCGTGGTAAGGATATAAATGCGCTCCTGGCCTTCTTCCAATGCGGTCACCACCTCAGCTACCATCATACGCTGGCGGCTTGGCAGCAAAATATCCCGCTCTATGGTCTGGTCAGTCTGAGAGGTGCTTCCTGCTACACTTAGGCCCTTGGCGATGTGCAGTCGCAGCGGGATTTCTTTATCCTCTTGTCCTGCCACATTTTTAACCCGGATGGTGACGTTGTCCCGGTTACCGCTGGCCAGCTCTATGGGCAGTTCTTTATTTCCTGCATATACCTTTAGATGCTCCCGCAATTCCTGGAAAAGCACCGGATAGTTAAAGTCCAGCTGTAAACTGGCCTCGAGCTGATTCGGGTTGTTCTCGTTTGCCACCCAATAGCTTTTTACCTGCTGCAGCCGGAGGTAGGGAGTATGGAAAGTAAGGCCCTGACCGGCGGGTATCTTATACTTTACAGTCGTGTGCCGTAGCAGATTTTCGGTTAGCTCCGCTTTGTAATTGGTAGTAGGGGCAAAGGGATTGTCTGGAGAGAAGACAAGTTCGTTCGGAGCCGTCCATTTATACTTGCCGGCCACCCTTGGCGTGATAGCCAGGTATGGAATTGTATCCCACTGGTTCAAAAGCGAATCGCCCACCAGGTCTTTGTCAAATTGGAATACCAGGTTTTGCTCCCGCGCAATTTCCTGCTCAAAATTCTTGCTTTGTAGCCGCAACTCATCGCTTTTGCTGCGGCAACTGAACATGCAAAGTATACATAGACAAATACTCAGCTGAAACAGGTGCTGAAGTGGTGTGGAATGGGGGTATCTTCTATTCATAGCATAGGTAAAAGAAGGGCAAAACCAGGGTAGTTGGAATACACCTTTAAAAAGGCTCCTTGTGCATTGATTTTAAAGAAAAAATGCTACGTAATGATATGAATTTTTGCACTATAAGCAAAGCAAGCTATACCTAAATTAGCATGTTTCGGATGGTTAAAAAGAATCTATACCCTTTAGCGTTTTTCTTAAGTTTGCCGTTCTGCCATGTGAGCTAGTAAATGACAGGCCAGGTAGCTTGAAAGACTGAATCGTTGAAATAAAAATGCCTGATTAGCAGCTGTAATCAGGCATTCATGGATTGGTGAAAATATTTCTATTATGTTGGCGAACGGCTATTTAATTATGATTTCAGCATCACAGGAAACACTAGTCTTTAGAATCTCGCAATACTTTGTAGAAAGCATCTGCATATGTACTACTAATCGGGATAATTTGATCAGCAATATTTATCCTGTTTTTTTCAATGTGGTCAATTTTATCGATCGCGACCATAAAGGATTTATGCACACGGGGAAATTTCTTGTCAGGAAGCAGTTCCTGTAACTTAGCGAAACTCATCAAGGTCATCACCTTTTCTTTGTTGGTATGGATTCGGAGATAATCTTTCATTCCCTCAACGAATAAAATGTCACGGATAGCAACCTTTTGAATACGGGTACCTGCTTTTATAAAAACGTATTCCTGTTCGCTTTTTTGCGTCGCGGTTGCTTCTATTTGCTCTGGTTGGTGCTGGGGGTTTAACTCCTGGTAGATGCGTAGTACTCCTTTATAAAAGCGTTCAAAAGAAATGGGCTTTAACAGGTAATCTTTCACTTCCAGATCAAAGGCTTTAAGGGCATACTGATCATAGGCAGTAGTCAGGATGATCATCGGCTTGGGATTTAGCATGGGAATAAAACTCAGTCCATCCAGGTCAGGCATATTTATGTCTAGAAACAGCAGGTCAGGCTTGTCTTCGTCCATTCGGTCAACTGCATCCAGCGGACTCTCAAAGCTTCCTTTCAGCTCCAGAAAGGAAACTTTTGCTACATACTTTTCCAGTATTCTCTGAGCCAGGTGCTCATCATCAATTATATAACAACTGAGCTTTTTTCTCATGGATCTGTGTGTGAAGATTCGTGATTTTTAATTCTGCTGTGAAAATTTCATCATTTTTATTGATTGCCAGGCTATGCTGATTCGGGTAAAGTAATTGCAGGCGTTTTTGAATATTCGAGAACCCAATGCCACCTGGTTCTTCCAGTAAGGAACCTGATTTTTTTCCGATCGGATTCTGGAAAGTGGCAGTAAGTTGATTCTCTTTTACCGCTATCCTCACCTTTATGGAGCCTGGTTTTAATCGGGACGGACTATGTTTGTAGGTATTCTCCAGGAGATGAATGAATAACAGCGGTGCAACCTGGAAGGTATCTGTATTTCCCTCCACCTGAAAGTCTACAATGGGGGATGCCTTGTACCGTAGCTGCTGCAGGCTTATGTAGTCTTTTAGATAATCTATTTCTATGGAAAGAGGGACAGTAGACGCATTGGATTCATAGATCATATAGCGCATTAGGGACGACAGACGCATCATGGCCTCCGGTGCTGCGGGATCCTGCGTGTAAACTAAGGTATGAATGTTATTGAGTGTGTTGAACAGGAAATGCGGATTGATCTGTGACTTCAAATAAACAAGTTCGCTATTGATGACCTGTTTCTCCAGCTGCTCTTTTTTTACTGTATTGATAATAAGGTTCTGAATAATTCCGACAATAGTGCTGGCAACTATAAAGATAATAACGATCGATAAAGAGTCACCATAGTAATTCAGAAAACCCATCCAAGTGTTAAACTTTCCACCTATTAAGAAAGCAAACAGTAAAAAGGGAAGGGGGCCCGTCAAAAAGATCAAGGTCAGGTGCCAGAGATAGGTTTTAAACTTCCTCTTATTCAGGCATTTTGTAAAGGTGTATAGATGGGCATAAAAAACATAGAGTCCTATCAAAAGTGCCTGCGGCCTGAAGGGCCTGTCATTCACCAAGACCTCCAAGGTAAAATTTACCAAGATGAAAGTCCAGATAATGACATGAGCAAGCGCTAAAACTTTTTTGATTCTATTCATAAGACAAAGATATTTTATCCTGCCATTCATCTCTCGTCTAATCGACCAGCGCCAGTTATAATCTACAAAATCAGCCTTTCCATCTGCAAGTGATTTGGCAGAAGTATAAGATCTGTTTGTCGACTTTTCCCAGCATTAGTATATCGCATTTTGCTTTCTGCGTCGGTACCTGCTCCTTTGTTCTGTCATCAAGGTACTTAGAATTATGAAAGATCAAATTTCTTTAAGTATACGGAACGTGTCTAAATCCTATGCTAATGGTGTAAAGGCGCTTCAGAATATCTCACTCACGATACCACCTGGCATGTATGGCTTGCTGGGTCCAAATGGTGCTGGTAAATCTACCCTGATGCGAACCTTGGCTACCCTGCAGGATCCTGATGAAGGGACTATTCATTTTGGTGACATCGATGTAGTGAAGCAGAAAGAGCGGGTGCAACAAACGCTGGGGTATCTTCCACAGGAATTTGGGCTACATCCTAAAGCAAGAGCAGAAGAACTACTAAACTATTTTGCCGTGCTCAAAGGGATAAAGGAAAAAAAGGCCAGGAGAGAAGTGGTAAAGGCACTACTTCGGCAAACCAATTTGTGGGATGTGCGCAATCAGAAGCTTGGAGGCTTCTCAGGAGGGATGCGACAACGCTTTGGTGTGGCTGTTGCTATGCTGGGAAACCCAAAGTTGATCATTGTAGACGAACCGACAGCGGGGCTTGACCCCGCCGAGCGGGTACGGTTTCTCAATCTGCTCAGTGAAATGGGGGAGAACAGCGTTGTCATTCTCTCTACGCACATCGTGGAGGATGTCTCGGAACTTTGCACGCGCATGGCCGTGATCAATAAAGGACAGATATTGCTGGAAGGTGAACCCCAGCAGGCAATTGAAGACTTAAAGGGGAAAGTATGGTGGCGGGTGATAGAAAGGAGGGAACTGCCAGAGCTAGAGCAAGCGCATCATATCATTTCCACAAAACTGCTTGGTGGGCGGACTGTGGTACATATCTTTAGCGAAACATGCCCTGGCAGCGACTTCGAATCTATAACCCCCGATCTGGAGGATGTCTATTTTACCGTAATCGCTCAGGACTTCCGAAAGAACCTGGTTCAAGAGACAAAGGAGGTGCTGGTATGAAACTTTGGGAAACTTTTCGCTACGAGGTTGCTTATCAGTTGCGCAGCATCTCGACCTGGTTCTTTTTCCTGCTTCTGCTCGTAGTTTCTTTCTTTATGGCTCGTGACATCTTTATCGAAGAGATGCTCATTGGTGGCTATACCCGAAATTCACCTTATTTTATTTCCAAGATTACCGTGATAGGCTTCATTTTGGGGGTTTGGATCCTGGCTCCACTTGCTGGCAATGCAGCGGCCAGGGACCTTGCAACTAGGATGCATCCGCTGCTTTATGCCGCACCTGTCAGCAAGCTAGTATACCTGGGAGGCCGTTACCTCGCCGCCTTTGCCCTTGGCGCATTCGTCATGACCGCCATACCGCTTGGCCTATTGGTAGCTTCTTTTCTTCCTAGTGAGCATGTGGGACTTCCAGGACCATTTAATCCAGCCGCTTATATCAGTGCTTATGTGTTACTTCTGCTGCCAACCACTTTTGTTGCCGTAGCACTCATGTTTGCTGTGGCTGTTTTGAGCCGACGAGGTATTTCAAGCTTCCTTGTGGGAATATTTATGGTGTTTACAGCGCTTGCCACCTGGCAGTTACTGGCCGTGGAGCTGAAGAATTGGAATCTCGCGAAGCTGATGGATCCACTGGGAATCACTTTAATTCAGGAGCTCAAGAGTTTATGGACACCATTAGAGAAGAACACGCGCATGCCAGCTACACAAACCTGGACGCTACTAAACCGCCTTTTATGGTGCGCAGTCGCGTTGGGTTTTCTTACGCTCACCTATTTCCGTTTTACTGTTCAGCCTGCCTTTAAGGCTGATAAGAAAAATCGCCCATGGCACCGCTTATTTTCCTTCTTTACGATTGCTGAGAACCAACAGCGTGCGCAAAATGCGCCTGTTGTAGTGCCGCAGGCTAAACGAACTTTTGGGTATGCAACCCGCATACTACAGGTTCTAACTATCACCCAGGAGTCGTTTAAAGTAATAATGGATAGGGGATGGATCATTTTTGTCTGCTTCTCCATTTTTGTGGTGGTCACCAGCCCTTCCTGGTTCAATGAATATCACTTCGTACCCGAATTACCTGTTACAGGGCATCTTTCAATTCTATTGGAAAACATTCAATACAATGCCATGTGGTTTTTGGTCCCGCTCCTCATCCTGTACTATGCGGGGGAGCTCGTGTGGCGGGAGCGGGAGACAAGGCTGAACGAAATTGTCGGAGCGGCACCCATGCCGGTGTGGATTTTATTCGCAGGCAAATTCGCTGGTCTCTCCATAGCACTGGTTGTGTTGCAGTTACTCATGATATTTTCAGGGATGGTGGTCCAGATGCGATTGGGGTACTACAACTTTGAGGTAGGCCTATACCTGAAAATTTTGTTCGGGATTCGGTTTGTTGAATATGTCTTACTGGCGCTACTCTCATTTGCGATCCATATAATAGTCAACCAGAAGTACATAGCTCACCTGATCACACTAGTGTTTCTTATAGTTCTATATTTTGGACCTGCCATAGGTATAGAACCTGGATTGCTTGTGTATGGGTCTGACCCAGGCTGGACTTATTCAGAAATACGAGGACTAGAGCCATACCTGGGTCCCTTGCTTCTTTTTAAGCTTTATTGGGCGGCCTGGGCGCTGCTATTAGCTGTAGTTGCAACACTTCTTTGGCCACGAGGCGCAGAAAGTGGTCTGAGGCAGAGAATTCTCGAAGGGAGTCGCCGCCTGACGCGTCCAACAAAAGCAATTGCTGCTTTCGCTGGGTTACTTGTTCTAATCCTGGGGGGTGTCATCTTTTATAACACCAGTATCCTGTACCCACTGACTGCTGCTCCCAAAGGAGAGGCGTGGAAAGCAGCATACGAGAAGTTATATAGGAAGTATATGAATAGCCCACAGCCTTGGTTGACCGCAACAAATCTTCATGTAGAGATTTATCCTGAAAGTCGGGCAGTAGAGATGCGCGGTAGTTCTCATTTTGTAAACAGGACCACCTCCATGATTGATACGATACATTTGGCGACTGCGCCAGGTATAGAAAGTCATGCGTTACACTTCAATCCAGCGGCCAGAGCAGTGTTGGTGGACAGTAAGCTTGGTCATCATATTTATGTGCTGCAACAGCCTCTTGCTCCCGGGGAGTCGTTGCAACTAGACTTCCAAGTGCGGGTTAGCCCTAAGGGCTTCCCGAACTATGGTATTGATGCTTCACTCGTGGAGAATGGCTCATACTTCGACAATGCCTGGATCCCCTCCATTGGCTATCGAAGAGAACGGGAAATTGACGATCCAATAGAACGAGCCGTGCAAGGACTCGAAGCACATCAAGGTTTCTGGCTAAATGATGATGAAGCACGCAAGGGCATACCCGGACAGGAACGTATTCATTTTGAAGCTGTGGTGGGCACAGAAAAAGGGCAGATTGCAGTGACCCAGGGAAAACTGCAGGGGAGCTGGGTGGAAAACGGGCGTAGTTATTTTCACTATGCCGCTGAGACACCCATCACGAATAGGTATGCTTTTTTCTCGGCCGAATATGAAGTGCTCAAAGGGCAATGGAAACACCCGGATTCTTCCCAGACGGTCAATATAGAAATTCTCTATCACCCTGGCCACTCGCAAAACACTGAACGGATGATGCGTGGCGTACAGGCATCCTTAAGCTATCTTAGTCAACATTTGGGTCCTTATCCGCACAGTGAAATTCGTTTCATAGAAAATTCGGGTTACAACAAAGGGATGTATGCGCATCCAACTAATGTTTGGTACAGGACAGGCATCGCGCTGCTTAACCCTGAGGAGGATCCACGGGAGATTGACCTGATCTTTTCCATTGTCGCACATGAAGTAGCGCACCAATGGTGGGCACATCAACTGTTCCCAGCCTTTGTTAAAGGGAAGGGATTGCTGACTGAATCGCTCGCCTGGTTTTACGCTCTGGAGATCATAGAGGAGGTCGAGGGGAAGGAAAAGTTCCTCGGGTTTTTGCGCATGATTCAGCAAGAATACTTTAGCCCACAATCAAGAGCTGTTCAACCCTTGTTGCTGGCAAGCGATCATGATCTGATCTACCAAAAGGCACCCTTAGCGCTATATGCCCTGCGTGAATATGTTGGGAAGGAGCAAATAGGTATGGCGCTGCGAAAACTATTCAGGGAAAATGCTTCTGGGGCTCCTCCACTTCCTACCCCCCAGGATCTTTACAGCGAGCTTCAACATGTTACCCCGGATTCCATGCAATATCTTTTACACGATCTATTCGCAGCCAACACATTCTGGGATCTGAAAACAGAAAAATCTACAGCCAGAAAAAACAGAGCAGGCAACTGGGAGGTGAGCCTGGATTTGCAGGCAAGAAAATACACCGTGGATACATTGGGTGTAGAAGCAAATGTGCCAATGGGTGACTGGATTCAAATAGGCGTTTATAAACCTGCTGACGGGCAGAAGGAAGAACGAGAAATGCTCTACTTAAAATGGCACCGCATTCGCTCGGGGAAGCAGACTATTGTGGTGGAGTTGCCCCACAAGCCCGCTTATGCCGGTATTGATCCAAATCATCTGCTAATGGACCAGAAAAGGATGGATAATAGCAAGGAGGTGAGCCTTCAGAAGCAAGAATAATGAAAAAAAGGATGGAATGTATTGAAGCAGCTTTTAGTAGCTGCTGCCAATTGAAACAGAAATACTTAAGACTATGAAATACATAAATCTTTTATCGATTTGCTCGCTGCTAATCATCTTTACCAATTGCTCTTCCAACAGTGAATCTGAAGTTGATCATGACACAGTCAGATTATCAGTTGGTGACACTGTGCGCGATTACAAATTGGAGAAAGTGATCAAATTTTCAGAGCTCCAGGAATATATGGTGACACGAACTGACACGAAAGTAAAGGTTATCAATTTCTGGGCTACCTGGTGTCAGCCTTGTGTGAAGGAGTTGCCTTTCATAGATTCTCTGCGCTTTGCATATGACCCAGATAAAATTGAGGTACTGCTAGTGAACCTTGATTTTCCAGATGAACGAACCAAGGTTAACGCGTTCCTTCAGCGCAAAAAAATAGGCGCTCCCGTTTGGTTATTGGACGAATCTGACCCCAATCTTTTTATTGATCAGGTGGATCCTTCTTGGTCTGGAGCCATCCCTGCAACCCTCCTTATCCAAAATGCAACTGCTCAAAGGGTATTACTTGAAGGAGAACTCACAAAAGCTGAGCTTGAAGAACATATTAATAAACTCTTAAAAGATTAATTCTATGAAAAATGTAAACCTAATGGCGATCTTATTGCTGCTCATCTTTTTTGCCTGTTCATCTTCTGAAGCAGATAATGAATATGGAGGCGTTACCGGCGGATATGCAGTTGGTGACACTGCACGTGACTTCCGGTTAAAAAATGTGAATGGACAAATGGTATCATTGGCCGATTACCAGGAAGCTAAAGGATACATCGTTATTTTCACCTGCAATACATGCCCTTTTTCAAAAATGTACGAGGATCGGATTAAAGCACTGCATACCAAATTCGCAGCTAAAGGCTATCCTGTGATTGCTATTAATCCCAATGACGCTCGGAAAAAGTGGGGCGATTCATTTGACAATATGATTGAACGTGCCCAAGAAAAGGGGTTTAAATTCCCTTACGTACAAGATAAGACACAGGAAATTGCCAGGGCATATGGCGCTACAAATACGCCTCATGTTTATGTGTTAAATAAGGATCGCGAGGTCGTATATATTGGCTCTATTGATAATAACGCCAGGGATGCGGCAAGTGCGGATAAGCTTTATGTAGAGGATGCCATTGAGGTACTCGAGAACAACAAATCACCGGAGATCACTAAAACTAAAGCGATCGGCTGCACAATTAAATGGGCATCCTAAAACTCTAATTTTTTTGTAAAAAACATTTTAAAAGATGGCCTATACTATCTCAGAACAGGTAAATAAGATAATTTAGTAAAGAAGTGAAAAGGCATCTACCAGATAGTATGGTAGATGCCTTTTTATAAAGTTAAGCCATGCATTAAGTTTACTTATCTCAAAATATGGTTTCCTTATTTTGAAACTTTATACAGTCAACTCACAGACATATTTTACTTGCCGATGCAGAAAGTAATATACCATTGATTGTCAGATATTTATATTGTTTCGTAACAGGAATAATAACAAATTTATCTTTTGTGTTCAGCCTAAATTTATCTAAATTCTGTTGTTTGTCAAAGTTTATAAGCTGACGATTCACTATTTAAAAAATTAGTATTTTTCAAAGTTTATTACTTTCCATCCAGAAAAGTAACAGTTCATCACCATCATTTTAAACCAGTAGGGGCTGTATATAAGCAAGTCTGAGTGCTTTATAAATGGAAAAACAGATAGCCATTTTATAGCTATCTGTTCTAACTTCATTTAAGCACATTACCTGAGATTTAAAACTGTATTTACTTGACCTCTACTTTAGGAGATGGTAAACATAATTTAGCAAAGGTATCTTCTATCAAATACGTAAACAAAGACGTATCGCAGGGCTTTACATAAAAAGCATCATGAACCGTTATAAACGGTGCTGCACCTTGCTGAATGGCTTCTAACGCTACCATATCCAGGTAAATCCTGCTTTCCAGAGTTTGCAAAATTTTTGGCAGTGTATATCTTCCATGTGTATTTATAGTTTCGCATAACTCCACTACATTTGGGTAGAACCACATTAGCTTCTCCTTGCTCTTCACGCATTGCTCTTCCGCACTGAAAAGTGCTTTGAAACAAAGGTCTTTGACGAACTTCTTTTTCTTACTGTACTGGCACATCATTACCTGGTAAATTGAGTTATCCGCAGAAGCATCCAAGAATGTTCTTACGTCTTCATACCTGTCATAGAAGTCCTGTATTAGACTCAAAGTTTTTTCTAAGGATAGATTATCCTTGCCTGGATTAGCTGCTGTCAGACCTTTCAAAATAGGCTTAACCTCGTTGCTGTGACTACGCAACAGACTGAACAGAAAGAACTGGCTGTTCTTGATGTCTATTTCTATCGCTGGCTCCCCATCTATGCGTATGAAGTTCCTGACACACCTTCTTCTGTAGGTAAAAGGGGAGTGGAACCTGCCAGAGTAATCGTCACACGGATTGATGGTGAAAATTCCCTGTTTCATCTGCTCCACCGTTACAACCATTCTGTTCGCTTCCTCTAATCCATTTTTTTTCTTAGTCTTAAATTTTTTAGGATTAGACAAAGCCCAAGTAGTGAATGCATCTGATGCCAATTGTTCAGTGATTTTATAAACATTTTCTACCAGTTCTGTTCTTACCTGTTGTTGAAGTAACGTCAGCTTATAGTTCTGCTTATAGCTAAACACCTTAACAAGCATTTTAGATGTCGTATAGGGAACCTTGTAGAACATCCTGGCATCTCCATCTTTTTTTAGCCTGTAATCTGCAATCTTGTACATGCATGGCATCTGACCATGGATGAAGGACTTAGTGTCTAACGCTGTCCTAAACGTCCTTATGTATACCCTATCCTCTAAGAATTGAAGGTAGTCAGGGTATTTGTGATGGTCAACCCACTTTCGGAAATCATCAGAGTGAATTCCCACATAGCCTTCACCAAAGTAGTAATTCTGCTTCTTCAACTCTGCTAATTTGCACCGTTTTACAATAATTAGGGTAAAGACTGCTACCGCTTTGTCTATATCAAAGGGGTGAGTATAGTTCCAGTATTGAGCAGCATCTGCCACTAAGTCATTTATATCTACTTGGATGGGTAGCCAGCCGAAACTTCTGTAGGAGTTTGGGTTTGTTTGTTTAATGATATTCAGTTTCCTATCGTAAGTACTTCCTTTTGCTTTTCCTTTGGCTGTTTCTCGAAGTCTTTTTACCCATTTTCCTGTTTTGCTATTCCATGACTTACCAGTTATTAAATCTTTTTGTGTATGTGTAATCATCTTGTTTTAGTTTAATTTTTAATCTATCAGATGTTTATTATACACTGCAAAATGAATAAGTTTAAGAATTGGACAAAAAAATGTGAGAGTATATTGATAGTATAATGTATGTATATGATATGTAATTGATTAAGGTTTTTTTGTTGTTTATATAAATTATAAATAATTAAAAAATATAAAAAATATTTAAACTAATTCATTTTTGAATCTATAATGATTGAAACTAAAGAATAATTAAAATGAAAAATTTATTAAAATATCATTATAAGATAAGAAAGAATAGAAACGATAAGCACAAGAGCATAACCTTGTATTACAACTACACGATTGATAAAACTTGTAACAATGGAATAGGAAGTTATACCAATCATGAACCTATCGCTATCACAGGTGACAGATTAGCACTTGTTACTTTTGAAGATGAAATGTTTACTTATGATTTGGTGTACACCTACGCTATCTATGATATCAATGAAAATGGAGAGTATATACTTAATGAGAAGGAAGAACTCAGAATCGAACATGAACTTGCAACTGGTAAACGTGTTGGTATTTTGATTAGACCAACAGTAACTACGGCTGTGATTAAAAGGGAGGTGGCAGAAATGCTGAAGGATACATATCGGGGGGTATATCCATGGGATTATTCCTATTACCATACTTCAAAGTAATAGCAAGTTCAAAAGGGTGTATCAGTACAACAAAAGGCGTATCACATTAGATGCGCCTTTTTTATTTTGTTTAACAACATGCTCATCATTTACTGCTCTTTTGAATTCCTAATGAGTAATACCATGGAAGTATGGAAGCAGCATTCCCACTTCCATACTTCCACTTCCGTTATAAAAGTTCTACTGTTCAGCACCGTTCAAAGACACCAGTTCCACTTCCACTGTATAGCTGTAGAGAAAGTGTATCGCAGTATCAAACATTACTGTTGTGTCAAACACAGTTACTTTTAAATCCAGGTTATCTAAATGCTGAGGTTCTTTACATTGGTCAAGCGTTGAAAGCACTTCTGTTACGAGGTCTTTTTTTGCGCACAATACGCAGCATCGTGTGAATATTTTAGGCTCTGTTCTGAATGTTAGCTGATATGTTGCTATTTGATTTTTGTACTCATATACTTCACCTTCTAATAGGATTTCACCTTTAAGCTTTTCATTTATTTCCATCTGTTTACTCCTGATTGTTTAAAGTATATATCAAGTAGATGGGTTCTCAGAGAAACTTTGATTTGTGATGAATATAAGAGGTTATGATATATACCTTTAAATTAGAATAGAAGACATTATGCCCAAATTTAGCGAAGAAGAAGTAGAGAAATACCTGGATGATTTCTTCCACTCACTACCAGACAATCAAAAGTACCAGCAAAGAGAAGTTGGTGCTGTTTATTTTGCGCTGCTGGACGACCAGTTTAGACAAGAGATTGCAGAGCAGATGGAAGACGTTAAACAAATACTGAAGCAAGCGGAAGAGTTTATAACTCTAAAAATCCAAGGGAATAAGATTTAAAATTACTTTGAAAAAAGTGTTTTGACAACTGTTACTCCCTGACTTAATTTCTTTTCGTTGATTAAGCTGATAAAATCTCTTTTGTTAGAAGTTATTAATCTATTTATTAACTCAATTTTTCTAACGTCATAGATAGCAGAAACATCTGATGCTGTGTATCTGCATAGAAGATTGCCATGTGTAGCAAAATCATCTGATAAACAGTTGTGTAGCTTTCTTCCCCTAATCTTTCTGTCTTCATCTTCAGTGACTATAACCGCTCTGGCATATTTTGATATAGTTTCAGCTATGGCGTCTGGCTTATCTTTTATTATCTGTACAATCAAGTTTATCGGCATTGAATGCTCATGCCTAAGACTCTTGAAGCGGCTCGGGAAGTCAAACAGCTTCTTTTCGAGATAAAGTAGTATGGCAGCTTCCGACCAGTATGGCTGACCAACATATTTATTCGAAGAGCCTTCATCAGAGTACTCAGTAGCATTCCATATAAACTGCCTAAGCAGCTTGTTTAATGTCTTATTGAGTTTTTCATCCCCATTATTACCTATTTCTATCAATGGTTTCAGCAACTTGGCAATTCTCGCCTGTTCTTCGGCATTGAATGCTACATCGTCTTTCAAGGTAGACAATGGCGTGGATTCCTTTAATGTTTGTTTGATGTTGGGGATGAATTTACTCATAAGTTGTAAAGTGTTGTACCTCTCTGCTTTGAAAGTCTAAACACAGAATTATTGTCCTGCCACCCACAATATCCCAAATTTCATTTAATATTCTAAATCTTATATTTTATCTTGTGAGACAAAGACAAGCGAGATTAAGAATAACAAATCATGATAAATTTTAGAGAGTACGCCAACTTCATCTGGTCGGTGGCTGATTTGCTACGTGGAGACTACAAGCAGGCGGAGTATGGCAAAGTGATTCTGCCATTCACCATTTTGAGGAGACTGGACTGTGTGCTGGATAAGACCAAGCCGAATGTGCTGAGCAGATACGAGTCGTTAAAGCACTCGAACATCCAGAATATTGACCCTATCCTCAATACTGAGGCTGGTCTTAGTTTCCATAATCGCAGCAAGTATGATTTTGAAAAGCTGATAGCTGACCCGAACAACCTGGCGGCTAACCTACGAAATTACATCAACGGCTTCTCCGAGGGCGCACGGGAGATAATGGAGTACTTCAAGTTCGAAGAGCAGGTGAACCGACTGGAAGAAGCTGACCTGCTGTTTCTGGTGGTGAAGCGTTTCCAGGAGATAAATTTGCACCCGAGCAAAATCAGCAGCATGGAGATGGGCTACATCTTCGAAGAGTTGATTCGAAAGTTCGCTGAAATCTCGAACGAAACCGCAGGGGAGCATTTCACCCCTCGTGAGGTTATCAAACTGATGGTGAATCTGCTGTTCCTGAATGATAGGCAAATCCTAACACAGGAAGGTATCGTGAAGACCTTGTACGATGTATGCGCAGGTACAGGCGGTATGTTATCGGTGGCAGAAGAATACCTGAAAGAACTTAACCCGAAGGCGAGGTTGGAAGTGTTCGGTCAGGAGTTAAACCCTGAGTCCTATGCCATCTGCCGAGCCGACATGCTCATTAAAAGCCAGAACCCGACCAACATCAAATTTGGTAACTCGCTGTCTAACGATGGGCTTGATAATCATCATTTTGATTATTGTCTCACCAATCCACCTTTTGGTGTGGAATGGAAAAAAGCTGAAAAGGTAGTTAAAGACGAACACCAGAAGAAAGGTTTTGGTGGTCGCTTTGGTGCTGGTCTGCCACGTATTTCGGATGGCTCCTTGCTGTTCCTGCAACACTTGGTCAGCAAGATGAAGCAGAATGAAGAAGGAAGCCGCATTGGTATCGTGTTCAACGGTTCTCCGCTGTTCTCGGGTAGTGCTGGCTCTGGCGAGTCCGAAATCCGCAAATGGATTATCGAGAATGACATGCTCGAAGCTATCATTGCGCTTCCAGACCAGTTGTTCTACAACACAGGTATCTACACTTACATCTGGATGCTCACTAACCGCAAGACAAAAGAGCGTAAGGGCAAGGTGCAGCTTATTAATGCTGTTGATTTCTCCGAGAAAATGTCAAAGAGCCTTGGCAACAAGCGCAACGAGATTAGCCCTAAACAGATTGAAAATATCACCAAAATATACGGTGAGTTCGTAGCTGATGACTACTGCAAGATATTCAACAACGAAGATTTCGGGTACAGTCGAATCACAATTGAAAGACCGCTGCGTGACGAGAACGGCAAGATTATAACCGACAAGAAAGGAAATCCGAAAGCGGATGCATCGCTGCGTGACAACGAGAACGTGCCTTTAACAGAGGATATAGAAGCTTATTTTGAGCGTGAGGTGCTTCCGCATGTACCAGACGCCTGGATAGACCATAGCAAAACCAAAGTGGGCTATGAAATCAACTTTACCAAGTACTTCTACCAGTACAAGCCTCTGCGCTCACTGGACGAAATACGTGCCGACATCATGAAGTTGGAAGAAGAGGTGTATGACGAGGTAGCTAATGTTATTTCTTAAACCAGAGTAATATGATGAAGAGATACGATAGCTATAAGGACTCTGGTGTAGAGTGGATTGGAGAGGTGCCAGAGCATTGGGGGCAGCAGAAATTAAAGTATGTAGCAAGAGTTCAACCAAGTAATGTAGATAAGAAATCTTACGATAACGAACAGCCTACTCTTCTTTGTAATTATGTAGATGTTTATAAAAATGAATTCATAGTTGCAGACATGAACTTCATGGAAGCGACTGCTACACCAGATGAAATAAAGAAGTTTAGGGTTGACGAAGGAGATGTATTAGTAACAAAAGACTCAGAATCCGCAGATGATATAGCTGTTCCTGCTTATGTGAAAGAAAGTTTAGAAGGAGTTACGTGCGGATACCATTTAACCCAAATAAAACCAGATAAAAAGAATTTGTTGGGAGGATATCTTTTCCGATTGTTACAAACGCCAAGATATAACAACCAGTTTAAGGTCTTTGCAAATGGCGTTACAAGGTATGGATTAAGTATTTACTACTTTGAGAATGCAGTGATTCCTTTACCATCTGTTGATGAACAGAAAGTCATTGCTAATTTCTTAGACGACAAAACCTTCCAAATCGATATCCTAATCCAGAAGAAGCAGCAGATGATTGCTTTGCTGGAAGAGGAAAAGACAGCGGTTATCAACGAGGTTGTTACCAAAGGTCTGAACCCTGATGTTCCGATGAAAGAAAGTGGCATCGAGTGGTTGGGTGTGGTGCCAGCGCATTGGGAGGTGAAGAAACTGAAGTATCTGGTAAAAGACCGTTTAATGTACGGTGCAAATGAATCTGCAGAACTTGAAGACAGGAGCCTACCAAGGTACATTAGGATTACCGATTTCGGGAACAATGGTAGATTGAGAGAAGAAACATTTAAATCTTTGCCACAAGAAGTTGCAGAGAATTACCTGCTATCAGAAAGCGATATTCTTTTCGCAAGAAGCGGTGCTACTGTTGGAAAGACATTTCAATTCAAGGGTTTTGAAGGTATAGCTTGTTTTGCTGGCTACTTAATTAAGGCTAAACCAGATACAGATAAGATTCTGTCTGATTTGCTGTACTTCTATACAAAGTCAGCAGCATATGAAGCTTGGAAGGATAGCATATTTATTCAGGCTACTATCCAAAACATAGGAGCAGATAAGTATAACCAACTAATGGTTCCAGTACCTCCAATGACTGAACAGGATGAAATTGTAAGTTTTATAACAAAGCTGAATAACAATACTGAAAGGTTAAATACGAGAATACAACAAGAAATAGACCTTCTTCAAGAATATCGCACAGCCCTTATCTCCGAAGCGGTAACGGGCAAGATAGACGTGCGAGATTACCAACCAGAACCCATCATTTCCACAGCGTTAGCATAACCACAGACCAGCTATGGCAACAGGCATACACACCGAGCAGACCTTCGAAGAAGCCATCGAAGACTTCCTGATAGAAGAAGGTGGTTACACCAAAGGCGACAGGCACAACTTCAACAAAGACCTGGCTCTTGACGAGTCGGTAGTCCTATCTTTCCTGCAAACTACGCAGCCCAAAGAATGGGCGAAGCTGAGCCAGATGCACGGTGCGGAAATGGAGAAGAAGCTGCTCCAACGACTATATAAGGAGCTGGAACTACGGGGAACGCTGGATGTGCTGCGCAACGGCATCACCGATTTGGGTGTGAAGTTCAGGATGGCATACTTCAAGCCCGAGAGCAGCCTGAATCCTGAGGCAGAAGCACTGTATGACCTGAACCAGCTAACGGTAACACGGCAGGTGAAGTACAGCAACCACAACGAGAACTCGCTTGACCTGGTGCTGAGCGTAAACGGTCTGCCTGTGGCTACGGCTGAACTCAAAAACCAATTCACTAACCAAACGGTGGAGCATGCAAAGCACCAGTACATGCATGACCGTGACCCGAAGGAACTGCTGTTTCAGGGGAAGAGGCGTGCGCTGGTGCATTTTGCCGTTGATAAGGACGAAGCATACATGACCACGAAACTGGATGGCAAAAGCACACGCTTCCTTCCATTTAACTTAGGCTATAATAATGGAGCTGGAAATCCGCATAATCCTGATGGTTATAAAACCGCCTATCTATGGGAAGAGGTATGGAGGAAGGATAGCTGGATGGACATACTTGGCAAGTTTGTTCACTTACAAATAGAAGAGTTCGAGAATAACGGCAAGAAGTATAAAAAGGAAACAATCATCTTCCCACGCTACCACCAGTTGGATGTGGTGCGCAAAGTAGCCAAACATGCAAGGGAGCATGGCGCAGGCAAGAACTACCTGATACAGCACTCAGCTGGCTCAGGCAAGTCTAATTCCATCGCATGGCTTGCCTACCGACTATCCAGCTTACACAACACCAACGATGAAAGGGTATTTGACTCTGTGATTGTAATTACAGACCGCAAGGTACTTGACCAGCAGTTGCAGAACACTATCTTCCAGTTCGAGCATAAGCAGGGCGTGGTGCAGAAGATAGACAAGAACTCGGCTCAGTTGGCGGATGCGCTCAACGCTGGCTCCAACATCATCATCACGACCTTACAGAAGTTTCCTTTCATACTGGACAAGGTGGCTGAACTGCCAGCCCGCAGGTATGCCATCATACAGGACGAGGCGCATAGTTCAGCGCACGGTGAATCATCCAAGAAGATAAAAGAGATACTGGCAGCAAAGTCATTGGAAGAAGCGGAGAAAAGCGAAGACGACACAGACGATGATAACGATGCCGAGGATGCTATCCGCAAATCCATGCTGGCTCGTGGCATGCAGCCGAACCTCAGCTTCTTTGCCTTTACCGCTACACCAAAGGAGAAGACACTGAAAGTTTTCGGTCAGGTGGATGTTGATGGTAAACCGAAGCCTTTCCACCTCTACTCGATGCGACAGGCGATACAGGAGGGCTTTATCCATGACGTGCTAAAGAACTACACTACATACAAGACTTTCTTCCAGCTTACCAAAGCCATAGAGGACGACCCTGCCCTGAACAAGAAGAAAGCGAACAAAGCAATTGGCAAGTACGTGTCGCTGCACCCTCATAATCTGGCTCAGAAGTCCGAGATAATGATAGAACATTTCCGCCAGGTGACGAGCAAGAAGATAGGTGGCTTAGCCAAGGCGATGGTAGTAACAGGCTCACGTCTTCATGCAGTTCGCTACTACATGGAGTTCCAACGCTACATTAAAGACAAGGGCTATACAGATATCAAAGCACTGGTGGCGTTTTCGGGAAAGGTGCTGGACAACGGCAGCGAGTACACCGAAGAGCAGTTAACAGGATTTAAGGAAAAGGAACTACCAGAGAAATTCAATACCACCGACTATCAGGTTCTGCTGGTGGCGGATAAGTACCAGACAGGTTTCGACCAGCCGTTGCTGCATACCATGTACGTGGACAAGAAGCTGTCGGGCGTAAAAGCGGTCCAGACCCTATCAAGACTGAACAGAACCGCCAAAGGCAAGGAAGATACATTCGTGCTGGACTTTGCCAACGAGCAGGACGATATCCTCAACTCGTTCCAGCCCTACTACGAACTGACTACGGTAGACACGCCTACAGACCCGAACCTACTCTCTGACCTGAAATACAAGTTAGAGTCAGCGCAGATAATCTGGAAGTCCGAAGTGGATGCCTTCTGCGAGGTATACTTCAAGTCAACCGATAGGGTAAACGCCAAACTACAGAAAAAGCTGGATGCTGCCATTGACCCTGCCGTGCAGCGTTTCAAGTGCATGCCAAACGAAGAAGAGAAGGAAGATTTCAAGCACACGCTTATCACTTACATTCGACTGTATTCGTTCCTGACGCAGATTATGCCTTTTCACGACATGGAAATGGAGAAGTTGTTTGCCTACGGTAGACTGCTGTACAACAAACTACCACGAGAAAGAGGTGGCGGTAACATCCATCTGGATGACGAGGTTGCGTTGGAATATTACCGAATCCAGAAGATAAGCGAAGGAAGTATCGTGCTGGAAGAGCAAGGTGAATACGGATTAACGGGTACTACCCAAGCTGGTATGCGTGGCGGAAAGGAAGAGCAAGCGCAGCTATCGGAAATCATCAAGGTGCTGAACGATAGGTTTGGTACGGACTTCACCGAAGCGGATAAGCTATTCTTCGACCAGATAGAAGCTGAATTGATGCAGGATGAGGAACTGTCTCTACAAGCCAGAAGCAACTCAATGGAGAACTTCAAGTACGGCTTCGAAGACAGGTTTTTAACCAAGGTTATCCAGCGTATGGAGTTGAACCAAGATATCTTCACCAAGATTATGGACAACGATGAGTTCTCCCAACTGGTGAAAAACTGGATGCTCAAGAAAGTCTATAAGAAGCTGAATGAGTAACATTTATCAAGCTTAGATAATGAAGCCTAAAAAAATTTGGTCCTTCAAAGAAGAGTTGCTAATCAAATCACGAGAGGCAATGCTATGTGCTGTTCAGATATTCAACAACCCAAACATGAAGTTTAAATCAGAAAGCTTCATTGTATTGTCGAACATTGCATGGATGTACCTATTACACGCTTACTACAAAGAAAAAAAAGTAGAATACAGATATCATAAAGTAGTAAATGGTAAAAGAAGGTTTGATAGAACAAAGAAAGGGGCATATAAGTGTTGGGAACTTGAGAGATGTTTAGATGACGATGCTTGCCCAATCGACCCTATTGCAAAATCTAACCTTAAATTCTTGATAGGTCTTCGACATGAGATAGAGCATCAAATGAGCCGAAGGATAGATGATTATCTAAGTGCGAGATTCCAAGCATGTTGCTTAAACTATAACACACACATTAAAAATTTATTTGCTGAAAGCTATGGCATTGATAAGTATCTCTCATTTTCATTGCAGTTTTCAACTATAAATGAAGACCATGCGACACAGCTTCGTCAGTTTTCAGACCTGCCAAAAAACATAGCATCATATATCAATGCATTCGATGAGTCATTATCAGATGAAGAATACAATGATATTAGGTTTTCATATAGAGTTCTATATGTACCTAAGTTAGTAAATCATAAAGGGCAAGCAGATAAAGTAATTGAATTTATAAAGGCAGATTCACCCGAAGCAGAGTCCTTGAACAAAGAGTATGTAGTAATCAAAGAAAGGGAGAGAAAGAAGTATTTACCAGCAGAAGTATGGTCTCTGATGCAAAGCAAAGGGTTTCCTAAATTTGGGCAGCACCAGCATACTATGCTATGGAAAGAACTGGATGCTAAAGCAAGTGGGAAAAATTATGGTAGCATGGTTGCTAAACATTGGTACTGGTATGACACTTGGTTAGAAGAAGTAGAACGCCATTGTAATTCTGAAGGAGACCGCTACAAAAGAGTTTAAATTGTAGTAAGTGTAGTAACTACAGTTTCAATCCCTTACTACAAGATATCTATCTCTATTAGCTGTAAATGCATATTGTAGTAAGTAGTAAGTGTAGTAGTTAAATCTATAGAGATAGAAAAGTATATTTGATAGTAGGTACATGATAGATGTACATTGTATAGTTTATGAAATCTTACCTACTACACCTACTACTTACTGCCATTCATCGAAAAACCTGTTCTATTGCCTCTAAATCGGCTTTTCGATGTAGTAAGCTGAATTATATCAGCCACTACATGAAACGACACCCTACTACAATCGTGATAGTAGGGTATGATTTCAATAGGCGACTTACCTGGTAGAAGTGAATCATGTTACTTCCCACTACTTATTATAGGGAAAATCGTCAAATCCAAGCACTATCCTGTCTTTTGATATATCCATCAGAATAGAGGTATCGATGAAGTCAATTTTAACAGCGTAAAGAGTAAGTTGCACGGCTACATTGCCATCCAAATACTCGTAAACACACACATTTAGATTGTACTTATGTTCTCCTTTGAGCAGTTCATAGGAGTCGATAGTCCATCTAAGCTGCTGCTCAACCTCTGCTGCTTCCCACTTATAGTCAAACAACAGATTACTTGTAGCATCGCTTTTAGTCAGCGTGATTCTGTAAGTGTTATCTCGGGTATCATACTCGTAAATGGTTTTATCCGAAGATAGGCTTACAGTTTTGAAGTTAAGAGTGTTAAAGATGCTGCCAGCCTCGCAGATGGTGCAGTCCAAAATAGTGCCATCATCTAAGCAATTGCACTTAGAATTGGCAGGAACGCAACAAGCCCAAAGCCACTTATCCTTTTGCAACATTGGCTCTTCTTCCAATTCCAGGTTTATCCAGACAAATTCGTTATCAGCTTTTATTGCAGGAGCCAGTTCATCTGGTGTGTAAGGGAAGATGTGAAGGTAATTAGCTGCTAATCTTTTGCCATCTGAACAGTACAATCCATACCTATCAGATGTCTTGTCATAGGTCTTCTTTATCTCTAAGCTATTGCTTCTAAATAGCACCTCATTATTTAGTAAAATTTCCATCATTTTAGTTTTTAAAGTATATATCTGAAAAGTCTTTTCTGGTAGAGGAGTAGAGAAGTCCCGTTTTTTGATATATATTCTAAAAGTTAAGAATCGTGAAAACAGTCAAAATAAGTGAAGCAGTAAACTATGAGTTAGATGTGTTAAAAGTACTGACATCGAGGAAGTATAAAACCCATTTTACCAAAGGCAAATTGATTGCGATTGCACTCAAGAACCTTCATAAAATTATGAGTGAGAAAGATGAACAGTAGCAGCTATCAAAACCCGATGCTTTTCAACCTGGATAAAGATGTATATGAGTTAGACATTCCTGCTCCCCTCAGAGTCCATACTAATGATGGAGTCTATGAAATTGTTCCAGTGGGTATAATTGAAGATAATAAAAATCTCTTCAATTGTATTACCAGCTTCGAGGACTTCGACTACGTTGTAGAGCAGTACGTGAAGAATCAAATGAACATCTTCTCTTCTTCAATAAAAGTATTGGTGCTGTACTATGACCAAGAACTGGCTTTGTACTCCACTTTGCCATTGAGGGTGCATATCGACAGACTTGAGGAAAAAGCATCTCGTCATGGCGTATCCTATACTGTAAATAGGAGGGTTCAGGCATATTATGACTGGTTGATGGAAAAGTGAGATAGATATATGGAAAGCAGTAAAGTGGAAAGTGAAAGTTTTGCTCGGGAATTCTTGAGTGTAATATCAGAGACGTTTTTCTTGGAAAGTGGAAAGTGGAAAGTAGGAGGCACAATTTCCTACTTTCCACTTTCCTGAGTTACCAAAGGTATTTCTAACTTCCATAAGTTGTAAGGCTTGTTAGACAAACAATCAAAACGACCTGCTCCTTAGCCTCCCATCTTTATCTTGGCTATTGTTTTAGATGAAACACCAAAGGCAGCTTCAATCTCCTTGTAGCGGATGTTTTGTTTCAGCATGTCAAGGATTTCTTCTTTGTATGGATGCTGCACTTTCTGTTTACCATTGGCTATTGTTTGTTGTACCACCATTGCGTTCAATTTATAGTGTTCGGTAAGCTGAATCGCCCCCTTAACTGCTCGCATGCCGATTTCATCCTTGCCTTCTTCCTGCGCTGCCCAATAGAGTAGCTGCAAAATAAGCGCAAACCTTAGACTGTAGTTTTCCAGCTTCTTCACGATGCTTTCCTCAGCACTGTCGCCTGGTGTGAAGCTTTTTTTGAAAGAAGTCCTCCACGTCTGGTAGTATGTGCTTGCTTCAAGGTTTAGGTGCAACACCTGTGGCGTTCTCCTGTTAAGGCTATCTACCTCTACATCTAAGGACATTAGCCTGTCAATGATACTGTTATAATTGTCCAGCAATATGCTATCTATCTTCTTGATAGTATTATACTGAGGCTCGTCATAGTTGGCAAAAAGAAACCTGTAGATGAAGCCGTTTTGGTTCCTGTTCCCCTGTGAGAAGTTTGGCAGCACGGATGGCTGAATACCTCCAAGGATATTCAGGAAAGGCTTGTTCACGAATTCGTGACCACGGCTCCTTGTTTTGTACTTAATGTCTTTGTTATCCCATGTCGTAATCAGCCTCTTTTCTATTCGTGTCTGCAAGCCAGTCACTATTCCTATTAACTCGTCTTGTTCGAAAACCAGTGACTTATGGTTGTTGGCAAGCGAGTCAATCAAACCCTCGGATGTGATATCTTCGAGTATTATCTCAGCGAATTTCGGCTTAGGCGGTTCGTTATGTGGTCCTCTTTCTCTTGCGGGCAACTGCTTCCATTCTGCCAACTCTAAATGGTATTCCTGCAACCGAGCAGCATAGTCATCTTGGTTCAGCTTCTCCTGATGATAGACTTGCCCCATCGCCAGGTTGATGGCAGGCGACTTACCACTGCTGGAATTACCTACCAGTCCAGCGTAGATAATGGGGGCGACCCTGATAATTTCATCCACGTTATAGGAGTTGCCTATGGCGGTAGAAGATGCGGACAGAATTGTGAGACCTAAGAAGTTCTTAGAGATATCTTGCTTCTCGGCAGCTTCCATTAACTGCTGTATACCCTTAGGATATACGGCAGTCGGGAATAGGTTAGAGGGTGCTTGGTTTACATTTGCAGCTACTGAGCCGCTGGTCGTGTTTGTGTTTGCGTTTTGCATCATTTTATATTTTTGTTTTAAAAATTTGATGATGCAAAGATGGGGAGCCAGGAGCAGGAAATTAAGTCGAGCAAGGTAGCTACCTCTGATTATCAATTACCTATCACTTCTGTCTTCTACCTCAGCAGTGCTTATATCTTCTTTTATTTGTCTGGCGAGTACGTCTGCATCTACATCACGTCTTCTCAATTTGCTTAACGTTGTGGAGACTGCCTTCATCTTTTTGTAGGTAATTTCCCCATCACTTCCTTTTTCCTGCCACAGCACATATTTCTCAAGAAACCATTCCATTGGCTTTGACCCAATATTATTTTCTAATAAACCTGCGCCTTCCAAAAGCATGAAGAGTGTTATGACATCTTGCTTAGGCATATTGAACTTCAGTTGAAATCCATCACCGCTTTCCTTATCAGGATTAACTTCCCACAGCATATCATCTATGTAGTCTGCGGTTCTTTTGATAAACTTCTTTTGCTGTTCAGCCATTGTCTGAAAGAAGCTTACCTTGCTGGTGGGCATGGTAGGATGTGCGTTCAGGTTTTTTTCTTCTTTTTCCCGATTAGAGTTGAATAGGCTCTCAGCCTCATCGAACTTCCGCTTCAGGTTTCTCATGTAGATTATAGGATTCGGCTTATCATTCAAATCCCTCTCCACTTCATTAGTGAACAGTCTGTACTGTTTTTCCAGAGAAGCTTCGGATTCGCCTTCTTGACCAGGGTAATAGTCGTCATAGTAAAGTTCTGATACTTCATCATCTATGAAAGCGTGCTTCTGTATATTAATATTGAGAGTAGCCAGTGTCTTGAAGAAGTTTTCTGTTGCTGATTTTTTGCTCATTGTAAATGTTGGTTGTAGTAGTTAAGAAAAGTAAATTATAATCTATTATACTTAATGATTCTAATCAGGAAAGTGGAAAGCGGAAAGTGCAAACATACTTTCCGCTTTCCACTTTCCTGATTTTGTAGAAGTGCTTTTAACCAGTTATAACTTCTTATGAGATGTCCATTGCTTTATTTAGTCTCACAATAGTAGACGCCCCCTTTGTCATAGCACTTCCAGTTGCTAAGTTACTTACATTATCCCAATCATTTTACTCCCGTTAAAAGGTTACTCCCAAAATATCGCCAGAGCCTGGTATATGTAGGAAATTAGATATAGATTTACTCTTGTTATAACACTTGCTATTTTAGGAGTGCTAAGTATAATAAGACATATACTATGAAAGCGGTTATCTATACACGAGTAAGCACACAGGAGCAATCGACACTACGCCAGGTGAACGACCTGAAAAAAGTTGAGGGCTTTGAAGTAGTTAAAGTCTTTTCCGAAAAAATATCAGGATTTTCGAAGAAGATGGAAGAGCGAAAACAGTTGCAGGCAATGTTGAAGTATGTAGCAGAGAGTGATGCCGAAGCTATCATGGTAAGCGAACTGTCCAGGGTGGGAAGAAATACCCATGAAACGCTGACCTTACTAAAGCAACTGGAAGAACAGCGGATAAAACTATACATTCACAATCTGAACATCACCCTCAATGCAGGCGACCCCAAGGACGATATTTTTTCGAAGTTGATTGTAACGATTGTGAGTGACTTGGCACGTCTGGAATCTGAACAACTATCGAGCAGAATAAAAAGTGGCATCCAGGAGCGGAAGAGGCAAGGCTTTCACACTGGAAGGCTGGTCGGCACGGTGGAGAGCAGAGAGAAGTTTCTGGCTAAGCACAAAGACATCCAGAAGTACTTAAAGCAGGGGATGAGTTACAGCGAAATCAAAAGGCTGTGTCGTTGCGGTATGTCTACGATTAGTAAAGTAAAGGAGTATGTCAGTAGCGTAGACTAACTAATTTATATTTCTGGTATTGTCGATATTTCAGGTATTTATTGGTGACATTTAGCTAATTACGTGGATGTCTAACGCACTTACCACGAAGCATCTGAATTTTAACTAAGGTCATATTATTTGTACATATAGTGAACCGAATGACGAATAAGAACAACCTGATAATGACTCTTACCAGGTTGTTCTTAAGCCTATTTCGCCAATTTAAGTATCCTGAACGCTCCCCTGATAACGATTACAAAGACAACAGCACCTACAATCAGGTCAGGTAAGGCTGAATCCGTTAACAGAACCAGTACACCAGCCAGGATAACGCCACCGTTGATGATGATGTCATTCGATGTGAAAATCATGGAAGCCTGCATGTGCGCTTCTTTGCTCTTGCCTTTTTGCAACAGGTAAAGGCAGAACGCATTTGCAGCAAGAGCAAGAATGGACACCACTATCATAGTACCGAAGTCTGGCATCGGTTCATCTCCGATTACCCTGCGCACTACCTCTATAAACCCGACCGCAGCCAGCGTAAGCTGAAAGTAACCGCTTGCCTTTGCTATGCCTTTCTTCCTGGTGACAGTACTGCCTACCGCAAACAGGCTCAACCCGTACACCAGTGCATCTGCAAGCATGTCCAGGCTATCAGCGACCAGCCCCATGGATTTGGAGATGATACCCGTGGTCATTTCCACTACGAAGAACCCGAAGTTAATCAGCAGTACAGTCCACAGAAGCTTCCTCTGACCCTGTGCATCCTCTGCCACAAAATCCTCTTCTGTGCTTTCGGTTGAGAGCAGGGAAGAGCCTAAGCCGAGTTCATTGATATGGGCTTCTATGGTTTCAAGTTCACCAGAATGAAAAATGGTTACCTCTCGCTTCTGCAAGTCGAAGTCCATGCTTTTAACTGCGGTTACGCCATCAAGCTTCATGCGCACCATGTTCTCTTCGGAGGCGCAGTCCATGTGCTGTATTTTAAAAGTAGATTTTTCCATAGCGGTAACTATAAAATGTTCAGTTTAATGCCACCGTTTATTACCCTGCCATCCACGGGCGCATAAATTTCATTGAAATCAGGGTTTCTCATGCTGCCAGTATAGATGCTGCCGAACCTGCTTTGCCTGGTGTCGAAGATGTTTTCGAAATTGAGGAACAGGGAAAACCTCTCGAACATTTTCTCTATCATCACTCCGTTTATCCAGTAATCACGCCCTCTGCTGCCATCTGTCAACCGCTGTGGGGAGAAGTAGTAGGCTTCCAGACCGATGCGGAAGTTGTCCTCCTTTTCCAGCATCAGCACCGTGTTCACCCGATGCTTGGGCGTAAGCGGCATGTCATTCACTTCTCCGTTGTAGTGCTGTCTGGCATCGGTGTAGGTGTAGCCAAGGAACAGCTTCGCCCACTCGTAGCCGAACTTCATGTTGGTCTCCACGCCTTTGGTGTCCACGTACCCGTTGGCGTTCTGAAACTCATACAGGTTGTCTGGTCGCAGCGTGAGGATGAGCGGACTGTTCAGATAAGTATAAAAGAACATGTGGTTGATGCTGAAGGTGACCTCTTCCCCGATGAAGGTGTTGAAGTTGATGTCAGCGTTACCACCTATGGAGGTTTCAGCCTCTGTCTGGCTGATGTTCAGCGGAAGAATATTGCGGAAGGTAACATCCTCTGCCTCCTGCGTAAATATGGTTGGTGTCTTATAGCCCATGCCACCACCGATACGGGAGGTAAGCCTGTCGCTTAGCTTGAACAGAGCCGAAACCCGTGGCAGCACAAAAAGCCCCCTGGTCTTGTTGGCTGGCGAAGGGGTGACATAGTCGGCTCTCAGACCAGATTCCAGTACAAACCATTTCGCTGGCGTAAACGTGTTCTGTGCAAAAGCACCGATTGTGGTGAGGTCGTAGTCTCTCGCCCCAATGGCATCGGCATTCCGCTCGGAGAAGTTGTCAGTCCAGAGGTTTGCGCCTATCACCCAATCATTTTTTTCGCAGTTGAGGCTATATGCCACTTCGCTGAAACTGGCAGTCTGCTCTCCATCAAAGCCATAGTCAGGCACTGCGATGTTTCTGTTGAAGAAACTCAGGCTATTCTTCACCGACAGCAGAGACTGCTCTGACAAACGATGCTCCAAATTAAACTGCGTGGACAGGCGTTCCGTGTTGTTTTGCTCAAAGTAGAACTCACCTTCCTCTCTGTCGATAAAGCGCATATCGCCTCCCAAACGGTCTTCCTGCGATGCGTTTACACCCAACGAAAGCGTTGTGCGGTCGCTTGGGTAATAATAGAGTGTGGGGTTTGCCGTGTAACGCTTAAACTCTGGTATAGCGGAAAAACCGATGTCGGCAGGGGCATAGGCTTGGTTAGCGTTTCTGGAAGCAAACACGGTGACACCGAATTTACCTAACTTCTTGCCGTAGAAACCGCTCAGGTCAAGCCCGTTGGCACTGGTAACGTTTGCCATCAGGCTCAGTTCCCCTTCCTCGGTTGGCTTCTTTATTATCAGGTTGACAAGACCAGCTATCGCACCCCCACCGTATAGGGTGGAAGAACTACCTTTGATAACTTCTACCTGGTAGAGATTGAGCGGTGGAATCTGCATGATGCTCAGACCGCTTGAAAAGCCAGAGTAGAGCGGAAACCCATCCTGTAGTATCTGTGTGTAGCGACCATCCAAGCCCTGGATACGGATGTTGGCATTGGCACTTGTAGCTGATGTCTGCTGTGTCTGGATGCCAGTACTTTCACTCAACAGCATCCTGATATCTCCTGGTTTCATGTTCGCCTTCTCACCAAGTTCTTCCAGTGTGATGGCTTCCACACGGGTCGGAATGTCCTCTATTGTTCGGCTGCTACGGGTAGTGGTGACCACTACTTCCTCAAGTTCTTCACCACCTGGCTCCAACAACACTATAAGCGGAGTTGACTGAGTGAGCGGAAAGTTAAGGGTGTCCACCCTGTCCTCATACCCGATATAGCCGAACCTGATTACCTGCTTTCCATCAGGGATGTTCCTTAGTTCAAGTTCTCCATTGGCATCGGCACTGGCACCTATTGCTGTTCCCTGAACGGCAGCGGTCGCCCCGACTAACGGTTGATTTGTTTCGCTATCCCTTAGGACAGCTTTCAATGTATTCTGGCTATACGCCATCGTGCTGCTCAATAAACTGAGCAGTACAAAGATGTACTTCTTCATTCTTTTTTGTCTAATGCTTTGATAGGAGTTAGGTACGATACATAAGGGTACCGCATGTCAGGTGACAAGGTCACTTTTATGGCATTAGCTTAATTTTGGTGGCTGCCAGATGGAATGGTAGTACTTATGGAAGAACTCTTGCCTGTATTCCGTAAAGAGGTTGTGGCTCGGGGTAGAAAGCGAAACTGGCTCTGCTGTAAAGCATGTCAGTGTAAAACCGATGCAGGACGAGCAACTGTAGAAGGGCGAACAGACATCGGCTTCATCTTCATTACTATCGGTTTTCTCAGTCTTAACTTCAGTGGCGCAGTTGTCGGTGATGCAGCAAGGCGAAACCGAGAGCGTTACGATTAACAAGGTTAATATGATAGTAAAGACTTTCACGCTGCAAAGATACAGATTCTGAAATTCAGTTTCAACGTGTTGCTTCTACTCGTTGGCTTCCACCTAACGGAAGCATCCTGACTCTGAGGGAGCGAACTTCAGGAGTTGGTTCCGTTTTCGATTAAGTTAACAAGTAAACATAGTTTGTGCTGATACTTCTGAATCAGCGACATCAAATAAGATACGCAGCTTACAAGAAACGATATCTGTTTACAGTATCTGCGCAATCTTCTCCTTTCTTCGACCTTTCATCAACGTTTTAAAGCCACTGAGCGAGTTTTATTAGCCTAAGCTTATATTTGTGCCTAAGGTGGTATTAAGCTGCTCCTGGTTCGTGACTCCTGTAACTCATGATTGTAGTTATAAAGTAGTAAGATTACTCGTCCAGTTTCACCAGAACATGGCATAGATTGTTTAACTGACTTCATTTACTGACATACTCCATCCATGTATGGGTGAATCATCATCGGGGGTAGCTGTCAAGTAACCATTTGTTTTCCTGCATGTACAATAAGCCACAATGCTACTGTCCTGCCTCTTGTATAGTATGTCCGTTGGAAGTTCAGCGTAAAAGGGTAGACTGTGAAAAAAGGATTATTGCAGTAACTTTAACTCTCGCATGAACCGCATTTTTAGCAACAGCGAACACTTTATGAGTCTTCTAAACAAACTCCACACCCTTATCATTCTGGTAGCGGTGCTGCTTGGGTTGCTGCTTACGCAGATACCTCTTGTAGAAGCGCATGCAGCCTCTTTCATCATCCCGTTCCTGATGCTTTACGGCTTGTTCTTAGCCATGTCGCTAAGAGGGCTAAAGCAAGGATTCCTGCATAAGAGGTTCGTAACCATAAGCCTTCTTATCAACTTCGTCTGGACACCGCTGCTGGCGTGATTGGACCTCTGGTGGAGGTGCCTGCGCTGATACTGCTGGTTAATGTAGCCTTCTGGTTCAAGCGGAAATTGTATAGCAAGGAGAAGGAACTGACAACTACATAAAATTGAAGATTGAATACGAAAAAAGAGTTGCCTGATACTAAGCAACTCTTTTTGTTTTTGCATTCATAGCAACTTTGAGAGCAGTTTCTCGCTCATTGGTTATTAACCAGCGCAACAACTCATTTTCTTCACGTCTTTTGTAAAAGACATGGCTGCCAGCTTTACGCCCTCAGCCAGTGTCAGGTACGGGTGGAGTGCCGAGGCGAGTTCCTTCACCGTTATACCATACCTGATGGCAAGGCTCAACTCCATCGTCAGTTCGCTCCCCTCTGGTGCCACTATCCTTGCGCCTATTAACTGGTCGGTCTCGCTGTTGCGAATCAGTTTGATGAAGCCACGGGTGTCCAATGCCGCAATGCTTCGTGGAACCTCCGACAATGGCATCACGCTTGCCTCATAGGGTACACCTTTTTGCTTAGCCTGTTCTTCGTCCATGCCCACGCCAGCAACCTGTGGGTCAGTAAAGACCACCCAAGGCAATACACTATAGTCTACCTTGTGGCTTGCGCCCTGGAAGGCATTGCCCACCGCTGTCGTACCTTCATAAGCTGCTGTATAGACGAACGGTGGGTGCGTGTTCACGTCTCCGATGGCATAAATATTAGGCACGTTCGTTTCAAGGTACTCATTCACCATCACATGTCCTTTCCTACCTGTTTCCACACCTGCTTTATCCAAACCTAAGCTATCGGTGTTTGCTTTCCTTCCAGTAGCAACAACAAGATGGGAGGCTTCAAGGGTCTGGTTTTGACCGTTTACCTCAACATCAGCTTTGACCATACCGCTTTCCTGCCACACTCGCCTGATGGCAGCACCAGTCCTGATATCCACGCCTTCGGCACTCAGGTGCCTTGTCAGTTCATCCGTTACGTCTGTTTCCTCCGTTGCCAGCACACGGTCTAACGCCTCGACAACAGTGACCCTTGTGCCTAAGCGGTTGTAAAGCTGCGCCATTTCTAAGCCGATGTAGCCTCCACCCACGATGAGAAGCGAGTCAGGCTGCTCTTCCATGTCAAAGAGGGTGTCGTTGGTAAGGTAGGGAGTATCCGAAAGACCATCAATGGGTGGGATGAAAGTGGTGGAGCCTGTGGCAATGGCTATTTTTATTCCTTTATATGATTCACCGTTAACTGTAACAGTGTTCTTGTCTGCAAACTCCGCATGCCCTTCCAGCACGGTCAGGTTTTTCAGGTCAGCCAGCAGGTCCAGGTACTTACGGCTCTGCATCTCTGAGACGAGTGCCTTCTTTTGCTGGATGATACTTTTAAAATTAACCTCGGCACCCTTGGGCTGCACTCCATCAAAAGGGGAGTGCATGGAATGCCGCACGCTCTCGGCAGCCCTGATAAGGAACTTGGAAGGCACGCAGCCCACGTTTACGCACGTGCCACCCAAAGGCAAGCCACCGTTAACCATAAGCGTGGAGAGTTGCAGGTCATTGGCTCTGATGGCTGCGGCAAAGGCAGCGGAGCCACCCCCGATGATGATTAAGTCAAACTGTTGTTCCATAGCTATCTTTCTTTTTGTTTTGTTACCTTGTAAGCAGTTCTCAATACGGCTTCCCTGATGGCTGACACATTGGTTTTGGTGCTGTCGAACTCCACCACGGCATTACCGCTGTCATAGGATGCCTTCGCATTCACGATGCCGCTCAGCGCATTCACCTCCTGCTCCACGTGCGCCTCGCATCCGCTGCACGTCATGCCGCTGATGCTGAACTCCACGGTTCTGGTGGTGTTGATGCCTGCTGCTGGTGTCTGCGCTCCCTGCTTCGGGCTTGGGTAGAACACATGGGAGAATGAGGGGAAGGCGAGCATCACGGCTGCGAAGACCGTGACCAGCAACAGAAAGGGCTTTGACTGGAAGAAGCCTGGCTTATCTGCCTCACAGTCGCAGTCGGTTTGGGAGGGCGTGCGAAGCTTCTGATACCACGCCACCCCGAGAGTCAGCACTGTCGCCCCTATCAGCACGTATCGGTACGGTTCCAAAAATGAAAACGATGATGCCAGACCGCTCGTGCCAGCAAGCAATGCCAGCAGGGGGGTGATACAGCACAGGGAGGCTGCGACTGCGCTCAGCACGCCCAATCCGATGAATCTGCTTTCTGTTCTCATGCCAGTTCAAATATTTTGTTGCCTTCCAGTAGCTTGAAGAATGGTCTGAGCAGTTGCTCGTACTGCGGAGTGAGGGAGTAGAAGATGGTCTTGCCCTCTTTTTTGGGTTTGATGAGGTCTCGGTCTTTGAGTTTGCGCAGGTGCTGCGAAACGGCAGAGACAGTGATGCCAAGCACATCGCTCAGGTCGCACACGCACAGCCTCTGTTCTTCGTAGAGCAGAAAGAGAATCTTCATCCTTACGTTGTTGCCAGCCAGTTCAAGTCCTTGTGACAGTTCCTCAAAGGAGCCGCTGAGTTCTGTTACACGTTCTCTGCACCGCTTTATCTGGCTTTCGTCCGCTTCTTCTCTTATACAGGTGATTTCCATTTTATCAGTTTATCATTTAAGCAACTGCTAAAATAACGAAAAACTTTTGAAACTGCTACCAAGTATTAAGACTTACATGTTGGTCTTCTTCAGATAGTACCTGCGCAATCTTCTCTTTTCTTCGACCTTTCATCCAGCTTTTAAAGCCATTAAGCGAGTTTTCTAAGCCCAAACTTATGCTCGTGCCTAATGTCGTATTAAGCTGCTCTTGGGCTTTAATTTCGTCAATTATCCAAGCTTTCGTAATGACATCGACTCCGTGAAGAAGTTGGCAATCAGTACAATAAGTTAGTAGCTGGCGTAGATTTGATTATTTACGCCAGCTACTCTTTGGAACTTAATCATCCAATGATTCTACTGCGCTCCTGAGTTTTCCAGAAGTTGATTTAGCATAAATCTCTGTAGTCTTGATGCTCCTGTGTCCAAGCAGGTTTTTGATATGGACGATATTTGTGTTGTTATTCAGTAGGTTACACGCAAAGCTGTGGCGTGAATTGTGAAACGTTATATGCTTATTTATACCTGCCTCTTTAATCCAGTTATTGATGATTACATTTGACTGGCTGTAGCGTAGCCCTTTGAAAACTTTATCATTAGGTTTACCATTAAACTCATCTTTGATATAGTCCATGGTTTTCTTAGTAATAGGTATTGCAACATATTCACCAGTTTTACCCATTCTGATTGAGCATTCATATGCTTCACCATCAATAGAGTAAATGTCTTTGATTCTTAGACTAAGTACATCTCCAAAACGAAGACCTGTGAAGCAACTAAAGATGAATGCTTTCTTCAACATCGTATGCTTTTCAAATGATGTTGCTTTAAGTTTGTCTATCTCCTGCTTTGATAAGAAACTCCGTTGAGGTTGTTTATATTTTCCTCTTCCTTTTATATGATGTGCTGGATTTGATGTGATTATCTTATCCTCAATACCAGCGTTAATCACAGCAGAAAATTTTTCAAAATAAGCTAAAGCAGAATTGTTGCTAAGTCGCTGGTGCTTTCGTGATAATGCTTTATTAAAGAGATAATCATGGTAGCTTTTGACTAAGTCTACTGTCAAATCACTGAACTTTATTGCCATTGAACCAATGAAATTTTTGAAGTGGTTGTAGGAAGAGATGTATTGCTGTTGACCTACATCCCGTTTTTGTTCCGCATAAAGTTTAAAGTATTCTGCAAAATCAGAACTTAGTGTTAAGTTCGATTTCGCACCAAATGCGTGTGGGTTGTTGCCTTTGAGAAAATCATCAACAAACTTCATAGCTTTTGCCTTGGCTTCATCATTCATCTGTTTAACTTGAGGATTGCTTTCTTCTGGATATAGTTTTCCCAATTTGACATATTCTCTTTGTTTAAAGCCATAGTAGATATCTGCATAAATGCTTGTGAATTTTTTATTCTTGCGTAGTCTTAATTTTATATTCATGGTAAATTATAATTATAGGTAACTGTTAAATAATTTCTCTGTACTGCTTGTATTTGCTGTGTTAAATCTTTCTGATGTTGTGAGTGCTTCACGTAATTGTTTAGTAGAGTAATAAATTTTGTTGCCATCTCTTATCTGCTTGTATCGAATGCCTCTTTCACGAAGAGTTTCTTTGCTGATGTCCAATAGGTATGCAGCATCATCCTGAGTAATAATATCTGTTTCCCAAAGTGTCTTTTTAGTCATGCTTTTCAGATGAAGTAATTGCAATTCATACAGTGCTTGTTGTTGTTTATCTGTGGTATTCTTTTCCATTTTAATAGAGTAAAAAATTTCAAAATCCTCCATTATGGAATCGAGAAAAGGAAATGTTTAAAATATTTTTAATTTTCTTAAAAGTTCTTCCTTTTGTAATATTATTCTATTGTTAAATCTAATTATTGGTAGTTTTTTGCTTGCTATCATCCTGCTTATTGTTCTTGTAGATATCCCGAAAAGGGTGGCAGCCTCCTTTATGGACAGGTATGCCTTTTCGTGAAGGTTATTCTCAATTACTTGGAAGGTGGCACCAGTTTCTAATTCAGTCGTTGTAATCTTGTGTTCTTTTAACCTCTGTTTGTAGGCTCTTTTGGCGCAGTAATCAGAACAGTTTTTAGTAACAGTAGTCTTTGCTATGAACTGTTTCCCGCAGTATTGGCATTTGCGTGTGATTCTGATATTGCTGCTCATGTTAATGGACCATGAAGGTCTATGGATGTCAGCAACGGACAGGTGTGGACTGTAGTGGACATAATTTCGCCACTAAGCTGCGTTAAAATGAAAAAGGAAGAATTCGTAACAAAAACGTCACAAATTCTTCCTTTAAAACAGGTTGGGAGCCTGTCGAATTCTTCTAAAATCGTGTCATACGCTCTAAAAAAGCGGTTTTTGAGTCGACCTATTTGCCGATGCAGAATTTCGTGAAAATATTATCCAACAGATCATCCGTTGTGATCTCGCCCGTAATCTGGCCAAGGCTGTAAAGCGCACGCCGTATATCAGCTGCCACCAGGTCACCGCTCATACCTAAGGCTAGTCCGTTCAGCACATCATCCAAGGCTTGGTAAGTTTTGTTCAAGCTGTCAACATGGCGTAGGTTGGTCACGATGGTTTGCTGCTGCGTATTCAGTTTGCCCAGGTTTACTTTGTTAACGAGTGCCAGTTTCAGGTCTTCCAGGTGGGCACCCTCCGCTGCAGAGATTTGCACCAGCCCTTCTATACCTGCAAAAGCAGCCAGTTTTTCGGGTGAGGCCTGATCAATCTTATTCGCGACAGGCAGGAAAGGTAACTTCTTCGGGTTAAGTATTTCCAGTTCCGATTGCAGTTCTTCAGGCGTCGTGTCAGTGATGTCGAACAGATAAATAATCAGGGAGGACTGGCTCAGCTTCTGCATGGTGCGCTCCACGCCAATAGCTTCTACTTTGTCTGTCGTTTCGCGCAATCCAGCTGTATCGATAAAGCGGAACGTGACACCGCCGATGTTAATCTCGTCTTCGATGAAGTCGCGGGTCGTACCCGGCACATCTGAAACAATGGCTTTTTCTTCGTTGAGCAGTTTGTTGAGCAGGGTGGACTTGCCCGCATTTGGCTTACCCACGATTACAGTCGGGACTCCATTTTTGATCACATTGCCCAATTCAAATGACTTGAGCAACTCACGAATGATCTGCTGTATGTTCAGGATCAGGGTGCGCAACTGGTCACGATCAGCAAATTCCACGTCTTCCTCGCCAAAGTCAAGCTCTAACTCGATCATGGAGGCAAAGTGCACTAGTTCGGCCCGCAGTCGCTTGATCTCCTGCGAAAAACCACCGCGCATCTGCTTCATGGCCACTTCATGCGAAAGAGCGGAGTCCGAAGCGATCAGGTCGGCCACGGCCTCGGCCTGGGCCAGGTCAAATTGTCCGTTGAGGAAAGCGCGTTTTGTAAACTCCCCGGCATTGGCCAGGCGAGCCCCTTTTTTCAGGAGCAGCTGCATAATCTGCTGCACGATGAAGTCGGAGCCGTGGCAGGAAATCTCCACCACATTCTCTTTGGTGTAGGAGTGAGGGGCCACAAACAGCGAAACGAGTACTTCATCAACGATTTTTTCGCCATCGCGGAGGGTTCCAAAATGGATGGTATGGCTGGCTTGTCTAGTGAGATCTTTTCCTTTGAAAACTGAATTGGTGATGGTAATGGCCTCCGGGCCTGAAAGGCGGATCACTGCGATGGCGCCTGTTCCGGACGCTGTAGCTACCGCTGTAATGGTATCGGTATGTATGAGCTGATTGGTCAAGGTATAGCTGCTTGTTATAACCGTAAAATTACGCATTTATCAGGAATGAAGCGTGATATCTGAAGAGCTGTCTGACTTGCTCTATGGATTTCCTTAGGCTTCACTGATTCTAAGCTCGGTTAAATCAGGCTCAAAATCGACTCTCATGCTGTAATGCTGCGTATTTGAAATAGGGAGATTCTACCCCCGCATGAAACGTGGGTTCCACCTTCAGAATTTACTTCTTAGTATATTCTTCCCAGGTTTTACTCTTGTGATGGTTGTCCCCAAAATAGGTTAGGATCTGGTGGAAAGTGGTTGCATCGAGGTACCCGGGCACTGGTGTGAGCATGTTAAACTTTTCGTCCAGGTATACGGTAGTCGGGTAACTCATCTGTCCCTGTAGCAGGGCTACAGCCAACTCGTGGGCACGGTATTGCTCTTTGAAGGTATAGGTATGACCATTGAGGGTGATCGGCTTTTTGCCCTCAGCGTCAAGCTTCACGGCGTAATAGTTCTTGTTAATGTAAGCCACCACCGCAGGATCAGTGAAGGTAGACTTATCCATCTTCTTGCACCACCCACACCAATCGGTGTAGACGTCAACCACAACTTTGCGAGGCTGCTTCTTGATCTTTTCAGCGGCTTCTTCTATACTGATCCAGTTAATTGTAGCGCCTTTCTGAGTGATAGGCTCAGCCGTCACTGCCTTGTGCCAAGTATAGCCTGACAGTATAAGCATGAGCAAAGGCAAAAGTAGGATTTTCTGTAGCATAGTGGGTTATCTTTGAATCAGAACGCCTAAAGAGTTGCTTTCCATATACATTGCTTTATACCTTATCTTCAGTCTAGTGTCCGACAGTCTGTACTCGTTTTTGTCTACGCAGTTTGCCATGGCTTGGCGAGAACAGGAAGGCCAGGAGGAACTCTAAACCTGTCACAGTAGCGATGGCGCCGGCAATAGACCCATCGAGCCAAACCGCCAGATAGTACCCGGCAAATGAGGCGATAATCCCCAGGAGTACCGAGGTTCCCAGCATGGTCTTGAAATCGTCGGTAAGCAGGTAAGCCGTGGCAGGAGGAGCAACCAGAAAGGCCACCACCAGAATAGCACCTACCGACTCAAATGAAGCCACCGTCGTAAGTGATACGGCACCCATCAGCAGGTAGTACCAGAGGGTAGTGGAAATGCCTATGGCTGCCGCAAAAGCCGGGTCAAAGGTGGTTAGGAAAAGCTCCTTATATCCTAGTACAATAAATAAGCCGATCAGCAGCGTGACTACCGCCAGCATCCAGACTGTGCGCGGTCCCATGCTCAGGCCTCCTTCGGTGATGATCAGGTCGAGCGGTACATAGGCTATCTCGCCATAAAGTACGCAGTCCTGGTCAAGGTCCACCTGACCGGCAAATACGGAAATCAGGATGATGCCGATGGCAAACAGCCAGGTGAATGTAACGCCAATGGCCGCATCGGCCTGTACCCGCGCAAAGCGGTGGAAGAACTCGATCAGGAAAGTAGTGAGCACGCCCAGCAGTCCGGCCCCGATTAGCATTGGAATTGTGTCACGCGAGCCCGTAAACATAAAAGCGATCACAATGCCCGGCAGCACGGCATGCGAAATAGCATCGCCCACCATGGCCATCCGCCGCAGTATCAGGAAACAACCCAACAGACTACAGCATGTTGCTACCAGACTTCCCGTCAATATGATCCAGAATGCGTTCATGTTTTTTTATTTAGCGAATGCGTGATGGAGCGAATGAGTGGTTTAAATGATTTGAAGATTCCGAAATGAAACAGTTGTAAATATCAGCTACCTGATTATCTCGGGACGAGAGAAAGGTTAAGATTTGCTGCTTCAAAAATTTTACGAATCATCTTATTGCCAATTTTTTCATATCCTCTTTCGTTACGAACTAATCTTACACCTCATCATATCTAAAAGCCCCAACCCCTTAAACGCCAGAATATCACTCAACCACTCATTCATTAATTACTAAATCCCTTAAGGTATTCTCGCACTATGCGGATCGAGATCAGGGTAATTAAGCTCTTCGATGAGGCGCTGCTCCAGTTCCGGCGTGATAATGTGTTCGATGGTTTCGGCGTCTTCATGCACGTGGTCGGAGGCCAGGTTAAGATACTGGGTCAGGTATAGCTCCCAGAGGCGGTGAAGTCGCACGACACGGCGACCGCGTTTTTCGCCTTCAGGCGTCAGCAACCAGCGCTTGTTCTCTTGTTGGAGATAACCTTGCCGCTTTAGCTTCTGTAATCCGCTTATGGCTTCTTTCCTGGGTATGTTGCGCCTTTCCAGTAATTCTTCCAAACTGCGGGCACTGTCATAGTCCTGCCGGAGTTCACCTAGCTGGTAGAGCAGTTTGAGGAGGTTTTCTTCCAGAATGCGCGTCTTATTGCGCCGCTGCCGCAGGATGCGGGCAATCCAGCCGCGACCGGGAGCAAGGGCAAACGACAGGATCGCGATCATCGATACGATCAGCACAATCCAGGGGCCTGTTGGCATTGAAGGAGCTGTATAAGAGACAAAGGCTCCTGCTATACCTGAAAATGCCCCAATCAGAGCGGCCAGTATCAGCATGACTTTCAGATTCTCTGTCCAGAAGCGCGCAGCAGCAGCAGGTGTGATCAGCATGGCAGCCATCAGCACAACGCCCACTGCCTGTATGCCGACTACCACCGCAAAAACTGTGAGCGTCGTGAGCAGTAGCTCCAGTCCGCGCACCGGAAAGCCGATGGTGCGGGCATAGGCCTGGTCGAAACAGAGCAGGGTAAGTTCTTTGTAAAAGAGCACCACCGCTACCAGAAGCAGCACAGCTACTACACCAAAAGCGATCAGGTCTTCGCCGATGAGCGAAGCGGCACTGCCAAACAGGAACTTGTCAAGTCCGCTCTGAGCGGCGTTGCCGGTCTGCTGTATGGCGGTGAGCAAGAGGATTCCGATACCAAAAAAGACCGAGAGCACAAGTCCAATGGCCGTGTCTTCTTTAATCCGTGAACGGGAGGTAATAAAATCGATCACCACTAGCGAGAGCCAGCCTGTCACGAATGCGCCGATCAGCAGTATGAACGGATTTTTGGTACCAGACAGGATAAAGGCCAAGCAGACACCTGGCAGTACGGCATGTGCCACAGCATCACCTACCAGCGCTCGCTTGCGCAGCAGCGTGAAGCAGCCTACCACTGCCGAACTCGCAGCCAGCAGCACCGAGCCCAGCGCCACGTACCGTATGTTGGCATCAGTGAAGGAGAAAAATTCTAGGAAGTCCTGCATCACAACTATTAACAATCAACAATTTAACTCTTCTCCCTTGCCGGAAATTCCTGCTTACGGAGGAGGTCGCCTACCTTGCTGAGCAGGGTGAGTTTACCGCCGTAGGTTTGTTCCAACAGTTCCTGGTTTAACACTTGTTCGGTAGGGCCGGAGGCTACCAGGCGCATGTTGAGCAGCACCACCCAGTCAAAATATTCAGAGGCGGACTGCAGATCATGGTGCACCACAATCACGGTCTTACCCTGATCACGCATCTGGCGAAGCAGTTGGATGATGGCCGTTTCGGTTGCTATGTCAACGCCGGCAAAGGGCTCGTCCATAAAATAGATGTCTGCATTCTGGGCCAGTGCCCGAGCCAGGAACACCCGCTGCTGCTGACCACCGGAAAGTTGCGAGATCTGCCGGTTGGCAAAACCCTGCATCCCCACTTTCTCGAGCGCCTCCATGGCAGCATCTTTGTCAGCTTTGCGCGGACGCTTGAACAGCCCCAATTGTCCATACCTGCCCATGAGCACCACATCAAATACCGAAGCCGGAAAATCCCAGTCCACTGACTCCCGCTGCGGAACATAGCTGATGCGGCTGTATACCTGCTTCAGCGGTTGGTCAAAGATGCGTACATAGCCGCTGCTCACCGGAAGCAGGTTCATCATGGCCTTAATCAGGGTAGACTTGCCTGCACCGTTCGGGCCAATCACACCCACGAGCGCACCGGCCGGCAAGGTGAGGTCAATGCCCCACAGCACCGGTTTGCGGTCGTAACTCACCGTCAGGTCGTGTACTTCTACAACTGGATTTTTTACTTGAAGTATCATATGCTAGACTTCTTATTTTAAAGAAGTTACAATCGTGTTCGTGTTATGTCGCACCATTCCTGTATAGGTGCCTTCAGGTGTTCCCTCTTCGCCCATGGCGTCCGAGAACAGCGTGCCGCCAATACGCACGGTATGCCCGCGTTTGCTAGCGCCCTGTACCACCGCCTCAATGGCCTTAGGTGACACAGAAGACTCCACAAACACTGCTTTGATCTTGTTAGCTACAATGAACTTGACCAGGGATGACACATCCTGCAGTCCGAACTCAGATAAGGTGGAGATGCCCTGCAGACCGCGCACCTCTATGCCGTAAGCTTCGCCATAGTAGCCAAAAGCGTCGTGCGCCGTAATCAGGATGCGTTGCTGCTCAGGTATAGAAGCAATGGCGGCTTTGGTTTCATTGTGCAGTGCTGAGAGTTCACGCAGGTAGGCTGCTGTCTGTGCCTGATATACCGTCGCATGCTGAGGGTCTTTTTTCTGCAGCTCGCTGCTTAGGTGTCCAACGACCTGCATCCAGAGCGACACATCGAACCACACATGCGGGTCATGGCTGTCGGCGTACTCAGCAGACTTTAAAAGATGGCTTTCAGGTATACCTGCCGTTGCGGCCAATACCGTTTTATAACGGCTCAGTTTCTCCAGCACTTCTCCCATTTTGCCTTCCAAGTGCAGCCCGTTGTAGATGATGACATCCGCCTCGGTCAGCTTGTTCAGGTCGCCTTGCGTAGCCTTGTATAAGTGCGGATCTACGCCGCTGCCCATGATCGCTTCTACATCAGCCGCGTCGCCTACTATATTCACAACGGCGTCCTTCAGTATACCTGTCGTGGTCACGACTCGCATCCGCTTTCCGGCCGGCACTTCGCCTCGGGTATCAACCTGGGTGCAGGCCGTACCCAACAGCAGAACCAACAGCAGATTCAGTAATAGAGCAGTGGTTTTCATGCTAGGCAGACAGGAAAATATTTCGGGCTACTTCACTGGAGATGACCAGGTTCTTTTTGTTTTCCAGGTTTATTTCCAGTGAGTTGTCGTAAGGTATTTTATCTATCACTTTAATCTTGGCTCCCAGGAATATCCCCATTTTGTCAAGGTACTGCAGGAAGAGCGGCTGTGAGTCATTGACGCCTACTACGGTTCCGGAGCTGTTCACTTCCAGTTCAGCGAGCAGGCGCTGCTGCTTGGTATTCATCTCGCCGTCTTCCGTAGGAATCGGGTCGCCGTGGGGGTCAAATTTTGGATAACCCAGGAACTCATCGAGCCGCCTGATGAGCAGATCGGAGTTGATGTGCTCCAGTTCCTCCGCCATATCGTGCACTTCATCCCAGTTGAACTTCAGCTTCTCGACCAGAAAGACCTCCCATAATCTGTGTTTGCGGATGATCTGTAAAGCCACCCGTTCGCCTTTTCCGGTCAGCGTCACGCCACGGTACTTCACATAGTCGGCTATACCTTTGGCGCTGAGCTTCCGCAGCATATCGGTTACCGACGCAGCCTTGGTGTCCAGCGCATCGGCTATGGCATTGGTGTTCACCTCTCGGTTGCCGCCATCCGAAAGTTTGTATATGGCTTTGATGTAGTTTTCTTCAGTAAAACTATGCACAGGTATGGGTTTTATTGAGTGAGTGATTGAGTGGATGAGTGAGTTTTTAATTGTTGGATGATTAAATTGTTGATTGTGGTTTTGTACCGATTCGAACGGATATCTGAACGATTTTAAGTACATGATTTGTAAGGTAGAGATGTGCTCAAAAACATACATTTACTTTCCATCTTCCAAACCTTCCAATCTTTTAATCACTCATTCGCTAACTCACTCATTCACTAAATCAGAAACTACCAACGGATAAGCGCAGAGGCCCAGGTGAAGCCAGAGCCGAAAGCTGCCATACATACCAGGTCTCCCTCTTTGATGCGCCCTTCCTGCACGGCTTCGCTCAAAGCGATCGGTACAGAAGCTGCGGTGGTATTGCCATACTTGTGAATGTTGCTCATCACTTTTTCGGCTGGCAGCCCCATCTTCTGCTGTATGTAAGACGTGATGCGCAGGTTGGCCTGGTGAGGTATAAGCATGTCTACATCAGATGCCTTATAGCCATTTTTGTTAAGTGCTTCTTCAATTACTTCGGGGAAGCGTGTCACGGCATGTTTGAACACCTGGTTGCCGTTCATGTAAGGGTAAATCGTGCCTTCATCGATCATCTCATGCGTCAGGCGGTCCTTTTTGGTACTGCCCGGATCAATCACAGCCAGCTCTTCAGCAAACTCGCCATCGGAGTGCAGGTGCGTGGACAAGATGCCGCGCTCGTTGCTTTCAGAAGGAGTGAGGACCACTGCACCTGCACCGTCACCGAAGATCACCGATACGTTACGGCCGCGGGTAGAGAAGTCGAGGCCGTTCGAGTGAATCTCGGAGCCCACCACCAGGATATTGTCATACATGCCGGTTTTGATGAACTGATCGGCTACTGAGAGGGCATACACAAAACCAGAGCACTGGTTACGCACATCTAGTGCTGGAATCTCTTTCAGACCCATTTCACGTTGCATGAGCACCCCGGAGCCAGGGAACACATAGTCCGGGCTGAGGGTGGCAAACACGATCATGTCTACGTCTTCAGGCTTCAGGCCTGCCATTTCAAGTGCTTTCATGGAGGCCTTGGCTCCCATATTGGAGGTGGTATCTACTCCTTCCTGGAAGTAGCGACGTTCCTGTATACCTGTTCGCTCACGGATCCATTCGTCAGAAGTTTCCATGAGTTTTTCCAGATCAAAATTGGTGACCACCTTCTCAGGTACATAATGGCCTACGCCAGCTATCTTTGAATTTCGCATAATATAAGGTTTAGCTTTACAAATATACTGATTCTATTTCAATTTAGATTCGTCTAAAAATTATTTTTAATTCTGTCTATACCTGAGATAGTAGTTGGTTGATGACATGCAACAGTTTTACTTCTTCGCTTTCCCAGTAAATGGAAGCAGGTATACCTGACCGATAAAAGGCGCTAGTGTTCAATTGTCTGGTAAGCCCGTCTACGTTTATTTGGCTAAAGTCAACAGATATACCGGCGTCGTTTCCCTCTACTATACCTTTCCACAAAGGGTTTTCCTGGATCAGAATAGGTAGTCCGAAGGCCATGTATTCATATAGCTTAGTAGGGATGCACCGGAATGTGCTGGCATTGGGTCGATAGGGCAACAAGCCAATGTGGCTACATTGTACCTGCTGCAGAATGTCTTGGTGCGGTACCAGTTTGTCACCGCCTATTAGCTCCACGTAGGGCAGCGCCTGGCAGGCTTTTCTGAGTTTTGTCAAGGTATGGCTGCTGGCACAGTAACCGATAATGGTCAGCTTCACATTGCCCCGAACCGCCTGCAGTTGCTTTGCCAGCCCAATGGCTTCCCATACCCCGTACTCCTCCGCTATAGTGCCACTGTAGATCAGGCGCAACTGCCTGGCAGGTGGCAGGCTGACTGGTGTTGCAGGCTGTACCGGATTGCCTTTGTACTTGTTCTGGATAAAGGTATAGCGGTTGCTGATAAAGGGTAGTTCATCGGCATAGCTGGTCTCAGCCAGCAGGAAGTGATCAGTGTGGCTGGCTGCTATCTTTTCAACACTCCGTACCGCCAAGGCCAGCAGGTGCTTGAGAGGCCAGCTGTAGTTGTGCTGCGCACGCAAGTTGAGGCTATAATTTTCCTGTATGTCATAAATGATCCGGGTGCCATACCTGGCTTTATACAGCAGAGTAGGTAGCAACAGTTCGTGTGTGCCTACAATGACTAACTGTGGTCTGATGTGCTGCAGCAGACGGTAGTAGTCACGCTGGGCAGCCATACGGCCGGCACTCAGCCTGCGAAACCGGAAGATCGGGTAGAAGTGCATGTTGGCGGGTGCCCCGGCAGGTATAGGCGCTGCGTAACCGGCTAAATGGATGCTCACGTCTGCTAATTTGCTTAGTGACGAGCCCAGCTTTTCATAAAGTCGGGTATCATTTATAGGTTTCAGGAGCGAGGCCAGCAGGATTCTCTTTTCAGACATCGCCTAAATTTAATACTTTTACGCATTCATTCTCTAAAAACGAAAAATAGCATGGCATTACAGCAGATAATAGAGCAGGCCTGGGAAAACCGTGACTTGCTGAAAGAACAGAATACGATTGAGGCGATTCGCGCTGTCATAGAAGAGCTTGACAAAGGACGTCTGCGTGTGGCAGAGCCGGCAGGTGACGACTGGAAAGTAAACGAGTGGGTGAAGAAGGCGGTGCTGATGTACTTCCCGATCCAGGCCATGAAAACGATCGAAGTGGGGCCGTTTGAGTTTCATGACAAGATCGCTCTGAAGAAGAATTATGCTGAGTTGGGTGTGCGTGTCGTACCGCATGCTGTGGCCCGTTATGGTGCCTATCTAGCCAAAGGTGTGATCATGATGCCATCTTACGTGAACATTGGCGCCTACGTAGAAGAGGGAACGATGGTGGATACCTGGGCGACTGTAGGCAGCTGCGCGCAGGTAGGCAAGCATGTGCACCTGAGTGGTGGTGTTGGATTGGGCGGCGTGCTGGAGCCAGTACAGGCAGCCCCGGTGATTATTGAAGACGGAGCCTTCATCGGATCGCGCAGCATCCTGGTTGAAGGTTGCCGCATTGGCAAAGAAGCAGTGATCGGTGCGGGTGTAACTATCACAGGCAGCTCCAAAATCATTGACGTGACTGGCAGCGAGCCGAAGGAATACAAAGGCTATGTGCCGCCGCGTGCCGTGGTAATACCTGGTTCTTATACCAAGAAATTCCCTGCAGGCGACTTCCAGGTGCCTTGCGCCCTGATTATTGGCCAGCGCAAGGAGAGTACTGATCTGAAAACTTCGCTCAACGATGCACTTCGTGAAAACGCAGTAGCCGTTTAGTTTCTATACTTCCCTTTATTTAACAGAAATCCCCCAGCTGATACAGCTGGGGGATTTCTGTTTTTTTAAGGTGACCCTTCAATTTAGCCTCTTGAATGCAGGGCAATACGGTTGCCTTCGGTGTCGAGGAACAAGGCCATGAAGCCAATGTCTTCTGCTATCAGGGTTTTGTCCTGCAGTACTTTTCCACCCGCCTGCCCCACCTTCGCCAGTTCATTAGCCAGATCGCCTGAAGGGGAGGAGAAGTATACTAGTGTGCCTTCGGTTGATGGAGTATAGTGCTTTTCGCTCTTTACCAAAGAACCGGGAGCACCGGCGCCTTCATCTGACCAGGGGAACCAAGCCATTTCCTCTACGCCCATCGGTTGGTATTGCAAGGTATAGCCGAGTACAGATTCGTAAAAACGAATGGCCCGTGGCATGTCTGTCACCGGTATCTCAAACCAGCCCACTACATTAAAGGTCTGTGCCATACTATTGAGCGAAATGCTTTTTCTTGAAACGGTCCGCCACAAGAAGCTCTTTCGTGCCGTGTGTCCAGGAATAGAAGCCTTGTCCTGACTTCACGCCCTTGTGGCCGGCCTGCACCATGTTCACGAGCAGTGGGCAAGGTGCGTATTTAGGATTGCCGAAGCCATCGTGCAGCACGTTCAGGATAGAAAGGCATACGTCCAGCCCAATGAAGTCTGCCAGTTGCAGTGGTCCCATCGGATGCGCCATACCTAGCTTCATGATCGTGTCGATCTCTTCTACGCCAGCCACACTTTCATAGAGGGAGTAAATGGCCTCGTTGATCATCGGCATCAGGATGCGGTTGGCCACAAAGCCAGGGTAGTCGTTGCACTCAGTAGGCACTTTGCCCAGCTGCAGCGACATGTCCATTACCCGGCTGGTCACTTCGTCAGAAGTTGAGTAGCCGCGGATGATCTCCACCAGTTTCATCACCGGCACCGGATTCATGAAGTGCATGCCAATCACTTTGTCAGGGCGGTTGGTTACCGAAGCGATTTTAGTAATGGAGATAGAGGAGGTGTTGCTGGCCAGTATCGCCTCTGGCTTGGCAAACGCATCCAGGTCTCTGAAAATCTTCAGTTTCAGGTCCACATTTTCGGTGGCTGCCTCTACAATCAGGTCGGCCCCCTGAACACCCTTTCTAAGGTCGGTAGAAGTGCTGATGCGATCCAGTGTCTGGCTTTTTTGCTCTTCCGTCAGGTTGCCTTTGGCCATGATGCGGTCGAGGTTTTTGGTAATAGTGGCGAGTGCCTTATTGAGCGCCTCCTCCGAAATGTCAACCAATGAAACTGAGAAACCATTCTGGGCAAACACGTGGGCGATGCCGTTGCCCATAGTGCCCGAACCAATGACTGCTATTTTCTTCATAGTACTATATGCGTGTAGTTAAAAATCTATTACAAAGCTAACAGAATTCGGACAAACATCGGTTTTAAAAACATTTCTCTTGGAAGACTTCAATTTTTAAGGTCGTGTAAAGCCAGATGGGGTACCTTTAGGTACCAGGTATAGTTAATATTCTATACAAAATTATGTCAGGCAATTTTATTTGTAACCGATGCGTCGATTTAACTGTAAATCAAAGGAATATCGACCTATTTTAAGTGGTCTTTTATAATTGATAAATAAAATATTGGTTTAAAGTATACAAAAAAATGCGATTATATACATCCTTTAAAGTATAGGGCTCGTAAAAAGCTTAAAACAAAAAAATGCAAAGCTGGTTAATAGGCCGGTTTTGAAAACAAAGCAGACGGTTTTGCTTTCAATGCATTGAAAAGGAGAAATTAAAACTTAACAACTATGGGAAATTTACTGTATATCATAGCCGTTGTGCTAGTTATCTTTTGGCTGATCGGATTCCTCGGATTCCCTGACGCTGTAGGTGGTATTATCCACGTACTATTAGTGCTGGCTGTTATCGCAGTACTGCTGCGACTGATACGAGGCGCTTAACCTATATAGCGGAACTACGTTAGATAGGATAACAGACTATATTTTCGAAATTAAAATATTTAAAACTATGGGAAATTTATTGTATATCATAGCCGTTGTGCTAGTTATCTTTTGGCTGATCGGATTCCTCGGATTCCCTGATGCTGTAGGTGGATTGATTCACATCTTATTGGTGATCGCCGTGATCGTGGTACTGCTACGACTCATAAGGGGCTGATAATACTAACTCAAAAACAGAAAAGGCTGCAAGCAATTGCAGCCTTTTCTGTTTTATAGCTTTGTTTGGGATTACTTTCTGAAAGGAAAGCTAAAACCAGCCCTGATAACCGGGTTTGAGTAAGGGGAGGCATATGAGTCGTTGAAGTTGTAAAGTAGCAATATATCCGCTGCACCCCGTTCGCCAATTTTTTGCCGGTAGCCGAGTCCGGCCATAGGTATACCTATAAAGCGCCTGCTGAATTCGTAAACTCCTGTATTGTAATTCATCAGAGGAAGTTCCACGCTCAGTTGCTCAAATTCACCATGAATCACGAAGTTTTCAAATACCTGCTGCTGCGCAAATACGCGGCCGCCATAGTTGTGCATGCTGTCGCCCCTAAACCTCCTGTAATGATAAACTCCGCCTATACCTAGCCAAAAGGTTTCAGTAGCCCGATAGCCCAGTACAGGAAGTAGTGATATATTGGTGAAGGTTCCAAACTGCAGGCCGAAGCTGCCACCCCAGAACATGCGATCGATCAGCGCCTGTGGTGCTTCTTCGCCCGGGCGAACCACCTGCGGGCGGATTACCTCTGGCTGGGTTTGTGGCTGTGTTACACGGGGCTGTCGCTGCTGTTGCTGCGGTTCAACCGTAGGGCCTGTGGGCAACTCGCGTTTGCGGCGCACTGTGTCTGGTTCAACTTGGGCCATGGCCGCTGTGCTGCCCAGCAGGCAGCACAGGATCAGTACCAGTAGTTTGTAGCTATAGCGTAGCGGCATATCTTGCTTTATTACAGGTTGTCGCAGGTATATACGCTATACCTTGGCTGTGGCGTACATTTTTTTGCGGAGCTCCTTGATGTTGTCATCTGACAGGTACTCCTCGTAGCCCATGCGCTTGTCGATGATGCCACCAGGTGTCAGCTCAATGATGCGGTTGGCGATCGTGTCCACAAACTGCAAATCGTGTGAGGAGAACAGGATGGTGCCGTCGAAATCACGCAGAGAGTTGTTCAGTGCCGTGATCGACTCCAGGTCCAGGTGGTTGGTAGGCTCGTCAAACACGAGCACGTTGCCCGACTGAAGCATCATGCGCGAGAACATGCAACGCACTTTTTCACCTCCCGACAGCACGTTGGCTTTCTTAAGCGACTCTTCGCCCGAGAACAGCATGCGGCCCAGGAAACCACGAATAAAGCTTTCGTCTTTCTCGGTAGAGTATTGACGCAGCCAATCCACCAGGTTCAAGTCGGTAGCGAAAAACACCTGGTTGTCTTTCGGGAAGAATGAAGCTGTGATCGTTGTGCCCCACTTAAACTCACCCGAATCAGGCTGCTCTTCTTCAAATAGAATCTTGAAGAATGTAGAAGCGGCAATATCGTTTCGGCCAATCACGGCAATTTTATCACCCTTGTCTACCATGAATGAGATATCAGTGAAGATCGGTTGTCCGTCAACTGATTTGCTCAGGTTCTCTACATGCAGGATCTGGTTACCTGCTTCGCGCTCTGGTTTGAAGGCGATGTATGGGTACTTGCGTGATGAAGGCTGAATGTCTTCTACGGTCAGTTTCTCGAGCAACTTAGCACGTGAGGTCGCCTGCTTCGACTTGGAAGCATTGGCGCTGAAGCGACGGATGAATTCCTCCAGTTCTTTACGCTTGTCTTCTGTCTTCTTGTTGGCATCGGCACGCTGTTTCAGAGCCAGCTGGCTTGACTGGTACCAGAAGCCATAGTTACCTGCAAACATCTTGATCTTGCCAAAGTCGATGTCGGCTACGTGCGTACACACAGCATCCAGGAAGTGACGGTCGTGCGACACAACAATCACTGTGTTTTGGAAATTGTCCAGGAAATTCTCCAGCCACATGATCGACTCAGCGTCCAGGTGGTTGGTAGGTTCGTCCAGAAGCAGGATGTCCGGGTTGCCGAAGAGGGCCTGCGCCAGGAGCACACGTACTTTCTCGCTACCGCTCAGGTCCTTCATTAATGAGTAGTGCAGGTCTTCGCTAATGCCAAGACCGCTCAGGAGCTCTGCTGCCTCATACTCAGCGTTCCAGCCTTCAAGGTCAGCAAACTCGCCTTCGAGCTCAGCCGCACGTTCGCCGTCAGCTTCTGTAAAGTCTGCCTTGGCATAGATGGCGTCTTTCTCCTGCATGATATCAAACAGGCGCTTGTGGCCCATGATAACCGTCTGCAAGACCGGGAATTCGTCGTACTCGAAGTGGTTCTGCTTCAGTACTGCCAGACGAGCGTTGGCTGGTATCTCTACAGTCCCGGTGTTGGGATCAATTTCACCGGAAAGTATTTTCAGAAAGGTAGACTTGCCCGCGCCGTTAGCCCCGATAAGGCCATAGCAGTTGCCAGGCAAAAACTTGATGGTTACGTCTTCAAACAGGGTACGCTTGCCATAAGACAGGCTTACATTGTTGGTGCTGATCATAGATAGCTTAAAATGAGTATATGAAACGATTGCGGTGCAAAATTACGAAATAAAAACCGTCTTTTTTTCAAATTGCTGTAAACCAATGGGCTAAGGCGTAGCTACGGGTTGGTTAATTGCTTTTAAATGAAGCGATTCGGGCTATATTCTGAAAAATTTATGGCTTAAATCACAACGCCACGCCACTTTCTCTAGTATATTGATTTAATTATATACGGCAGATTGCACCTGCTTTGAAGAGCATTGCGCAAGGCAAGCTCTGTTTTATAACCAATCGTGCAACTAATCTGTTCATTTTAAAAACTTAGGATTTATATCAAAATAGTATTCATATGGCACTATCAAAAATCACATATCAAAAGGTATCGCTTAAATATGGTATTTTCGTGGGTATAGCGCACGTGCTCTTTTTTCTGATCATGCGCCTGCTTAACCTGCAAAACAGAATAGAGCTCTCCTTCCTTAGCTCCATCTTCCTGATCATCGGTATAGCAGTGGCTATTTCTCAATTTAAGAAAGCGAAAGGAGGGAACATCAACTATTTCCAGGGCTTGGCCATAGGAGCGACCACAGGTGTGGTTTCCTCTACCATACTGGCTCTTTTCCTGGTGCTGTATGTTACCGGGCTGGATACAGCATACCTGGCTAACCTACAGTCAAGTTCACTTTTCCCGGTAAGTTTGTCAGTGCTTTCACTATTTGTACTAACCATTATCTACGGTACAATTCCGGGATTTATCATCGCGTTTGTCGCCATGCAGTGGTTTAAACGTGCAGACCATGCCGTACCAGAGCGTATTTAATGAGCGGCTTTCACTTTAATAATTTGAATAAGACACCCGATACACCACTATGGAAAAAATTGGCCTCAAATACGGCCTGTTCACGGCACTGGGACTGATCGTTTACTTTTTGCTGATGAAGCTTGTTGGCCTGGAGCAGGTCATTGAGCTGCGCTTTCTGAACGGTGTGATCATGGCAATAGGTGTTACCATGGCCATTCGTGCTTATAAGATAAGCCGACAAGGCAACATCGGATATTTCTCTGGGCTTGGTACAGGCATTATCACATCCGCCCTGGCAACGGTACTGTTCGCAGTATTTATGGTCATCTACATCAAAGCTTTTGATGATGCGCTGCTAAATGTGCTGGCCGGCGAGCAGTTCTTCGGTGGGCGTATGGCCATCACACCTGGTATTGTGATCTTCATGGTCTTGATGCTGGAGGGTGTGATATCCGGCTTTATGGTGGCCTTCATTGCCATGCAATGGTTTAAGCGCCGCGACCACAAAGTACCCGGCAGCCCGTGATAGATGTAAGCTTATAGCAGACAAGATATTTCCAAAAAGAGAGGCGGCCCGGAAAATTCCGGGCCGCCTCTCTTTTTGGATTTTACTGCCGTCTCAACTTACCAGGTTGTCGGGCCGCTGTATAATTTGTACAACTACTTCATGTAAATCGCCTTCCTCATCTTTTAGTTTATAAATGACCATCGGGTTGTCTGCATCATGTATGGGGGTGATATTGACAACTTTACCCGCGTCCAGCTTGTCTTCGAGCTGTTGCGTCAGGTCTTGAAATGCTTTTGCGAAGTTAACCTCAAGCGAACTGGGATTATAATATTTGGTTTTCATGGTTATTTCACTTTATATGGAGGGAGCCGCCTTTGCGGAACCGGGAGCCACTGTTAAAAATACTATTTCGAGGGTTTTTCTTTTTATACTGTTATCGGGTGGCTTAGTTACGGTATAGCTGATTTTGAATACAAGTTGTTTTTATAGTTTAAAATCATTTTGAAATCTTGCTATTTATGTAATATTTGCACTAAGCTATGCTATTAGAAAAATATAAAAAATATGCCTTTTTGAGCTGAACTAATGTAATGTAATTCCGTTCATAACACTAAACAACTGAGAGTAGCCGTTTGCCGGCGAAATACCCGAATACCATGAAAAGAATTATACCCATACTGATTATACTAGGACTCACCCTTAGCACTGCACAAGCGCAGCGGCTTAAGGAATCGGACGACGATCTGGACAAAAAGGTACTGGCTATCAACCTGACTGGCCCCCAGATGGCGATCCTGGAAATGAAGCGCGAACTGAATCTGAGCGAAGAGCAACTGATGCAGGTAGAACTGTTACATGAGGAGCGTTACCAGCGGATGGCTGAAGCTGAAATGAATCTGGAAGACCCACTGAAACTGCAACGTACTTACAGAGAGATACAGATCCAGCTGGACAAGGTTTTGGCTGGCATCTTGACCGAAAAACAGTTGAAACAGTTTTTGGAACTGGAAGGACGTCAACACGTTAATTTACTGACTGGTAATGAAGAGGAAGAATAACTGTCTCTGCTCCTGAAAAAAACAAAGCCCACCATATGGTGGGCTTTTTCATTAGTTTGAAACAGGTAGCGGTCGCAGGTAGGTGATTTCACTCACCTTGCTGAGCGCATTAAAACGAACCTCAGCCCGGTTTGCCTCGGAGAGCTTGTTTCGCTCACTGCAATGTGATCCCGGTTCAAAATAGTAAATGAATACACGCTGCCCACGGCGCATCAGCTGCTCCGCATCGGGTTTCCCAAGTATATCTTTGACTTCCTCCTCCGGGCGTCCGTAAAGCTCGCGGCGTATTCCATCAAACTCTTTTACCATCGTACTGCGTTGCCCCTGGCAACCTCTCTTGTCCTGCTGCCATTTATCGCTGTCAAAGCCTTCAATGCGGGTCGGGTCAGCGCAACCCAACAGCAGCATCAGTAATAGGGTATAGAAGTAGTACGTTTTCATCTGTGATTCTCTTACCTCAAAATTGCAGCATCCGACTTTGGCATACAAGTAAAAGCACCAATTTATAAAACAGAAAACGGCTTAAGCCGAAATAATATACTTGCCATACATACTAAGCTGCAGGTCCACATGCGTTTAGCATATATGTGGAGCCGGCGAGCTTTACAATAGACCGCATATGGGATATAAACAAGGTAAAAGGGAACAATTGTTGTGTTTTTCCCTGTTAGTACTGTAATTGCGTAAAACCCTATAAGTAGAATAACCCTATGATAAGAGCTATTGTCACCTCTTTTGCCCTTAGTTTCATGCTTGTTGCCACTCCTGGTGGGGCCCGACACGATGAGTCGGAGCCGAAGGAACGCACGGCTGAAACCGTTCTGACTTCCACTTCACTTGCCCGCTTGTCCTTAGCCGAGAAAAAACTTGCCTTCGATGAGCATGTGCAGGAGGTGTACAACAGATCGGGTTTAAAGACGGCCGGACTTTCTTTCAGTGTGTTTGAGCGGGCTTATACCGGTTACCATAACTTTAAGCAGGACGGTCTGACGGCAACTGACAGGCAGATACTCACAGTTGTTGACTTCACCAAGCCGAGCAATCTGAAGCGCATGTGGATTATTGATCTGGATGCAAATAAAGTACTTTATAACAACCTGGTGGCCCATGGCCGCAATACAGGCAATGTAAGAGCAGAGAAGTTTTCGAACGAGCCTAACTCCAACATGAGCAGCATGGGCTTCTACCTCACCAATAAGACTTACTATGGCAAGCATGGGCTTTCCCTGCGCTTATCAGGTATGGATGAGCAGTATAACTCCAAAGCCATGGAGCGTGCCATCGTGCTGCACGGTGCTGACTACGTAAGCGATGATTTTGTAAAGCAGTATGGCCGGTTAGGTCGTAGCCTGGGATGCCCGGCTGTGCCACGGGCTATTTCGGGTGACGTGATCGAGCTGATCAAGGACAATACCGTGCTGTACATTCACAGTGCAGACAAGGCCTATACCTCGGACTATCTGAACTTAGAGCGAGCCGTTGAGGGCTTCGCAGCGCTACAGGGTACATCGCCCGTTAGTGCATAGCAAGTAAGCCATCCAAATAAAACAGAAAATGCCACGCCGATAATCCGGCGTGGCATTTTCTGTTTTATTCGTTTAGATATTTAGGTCTGGTCCTTCGTCGTTTTAACCAGGTTGATACCCGCAAAGAAAAAGATCAGGCCTACTACAAAGGGTACTGCGGCCGTGTACTGGCCAATAGCCGCACCATCGCCTCCCATCACAAAAGCATATGCCCCCCAGATGATGCCGATTATACCTAGTATGGTCAGAATGGCACCGAATGTTCGTTTCATATTCATGATATTTCGTTTTAGTTGAAGCTGCTTTCGCAGCAATTTTAATGTATTACGAATTTCATATAAAATAGGGTAGCTATTTATACTCCTTCTACCTATACCTGTCCTCTTCTGCTCGTTTTTTTCCGCGCGATTGCGTATACTTTTTAGTGCAATAAAAGTATATGATGAGGCAGCATACCCGACTGACTCAGATACTTTTGTGCGATTGGCTAAGGATTTGAATGGTAGTTAAAAAATTAAGGAGAAGCGAAAGATGAGAGCAGTCATGAAGTTGATCGTCGCCGTTCTGATCGCGGCGGTATCACTGGTCACTTACTGGTGCAACAGGCAGGAAAATGAGCATACCGGCCAGATGCAGCACGTAGACATGACCGTAGAGCAAGAGATCGCCCTGGGACTGCAGACCGCTCCCAAAATGGCATCTCAATACGGTGGGTTGCACCCTGACGAACAGGCGAGAGCGCAGGTAATTGAAATAGGGCAGCGCCTTGTTCAAAGTACCCGTGTCAGAGAAACACCTTATAAGTTCGATTTTCACCTGCTGGCTGATGAAAATACAGTAAATGCCTTCGCCTTGCCCGGTGGGCAGATCTTTATAACGGCTGGCCTGCTACGTCGCCTCAGCTCAGAAGCGCAACTAGCAGGAGTGCTGGGTCATGAAATAGGGCATGTAGTTGGGCGGCACTCTGCCCAGCAACTGGCCAAGGCAAAGCTCACCCAGGGCCTTACCGGCGCTGCTGCCATTGCCACTTATGATCCGAATAATCCTGCCTCGCAAACCGGTGCCGTGGCAGCTGCTATGATTGGGAAACTAATGAACATGCGCTATGGCCGGGAGGATGAGTTGGAGTCGGACAAGCTGGCGGTGCGCCTGACAGGTGAGGCTGGTTATGACCCGCGAGCCATGATAGAGGTGATGCGAATTTTGGAGGAGGCTAGCGGTGGAGCCAGTGGTCCTGAGTTCACTCAAACCCACCCAAACCCAGGTAACCGTATAGCTGAAATAGAGCGTGCCATCCAACAGGAATATCCAAACGGCTTGCCCGCTGGTTTGATCGAATAAGCCATCAGACTGAAACCATCCAAAGACACCACAACAGCAGCATGCAACAAGAGGATAAAATCAATAACCTGCTATTTGTTATCAACCCCATCGCAGGCGACATAGACAAAAGTGAGCTGGAGGAAGAGATAAGGACTACCTGTGCCGAGCATCAGCTGAACTGCACTATTTACCGGACCACTGGTGCAGGAGATCAGGATCATGTAAAGAAACAAATCGAGCACCATCATTACGATGCGGTGTTTGCTGTTGGCGGCGATGGTACCGTTAGTCTGGTAGGGGCTCTGCTAATAGGTAGTAAGACGCCCCTGGGCATCATCCCACTTGGCTCAGGCAACGGACTCTCAAAGGACCTGGGTATACCGCAGGACACAGAGGAGGCGCTGCAGCTGATTCATGAACACGTGGTACGCAACATTGACACCATTGACCTGAACGGCCAGCCTTCCATTCACCTGAGTGACCTGGGGTTCAATGCGCTCGTCGTAAAGCGATTCTGCGAGGGCGATAAGCGAGGTCCGGGAGCCTATGCCTGGATAGCCTTGCAGGAATACATGAACTACGAACCAAAGTACTACCGCATTGAAACGGACACGGAGAATTTTGAGGGAGAGGCTTTTATGGTTACGATTGCCAATGCCAATGCCTTTGGGAGTAATGCCGCCATCAACCCGAGTGGAATTCTGAACGACGGCCGTTTTGAGATCTGCCTGATCGAGCCTTTTCCAAAGGCGGCAGCCCCGGCGCTGCTGTTCCGCATGTACACTGACAATATCGACGGATCGGTCTATACCCGCCGTATCAGCTGCCACAAAGCTACTGTGTACAACATCGACCATGAAGTAGTGCACATCGATGGGGAGCCGGCTGAGTTGGGAGAGGAGATCAAAGTAACGATGCACCCCAAAAGTCTGAAAGTCATTCTGCCTATACCTGAGGAGGAGGTATAATAGAAAATTATACCTCCTGCGTCTGCTCTTTGGGCTGCAAGACGGAGCCAAGCTCTTTCCTGAAAACTACGGCTCCGGGTTTTGAGACATTTTCCCCCTCTGTCACCGCTAGGGCTTCTATCCATACCTCACCGGTATCATAATAGTTTAGTACAAAAAAGCCCCGCTGCTCCAGCGTAAAGGTAGCTTTGCCGCCCTTCTTCACGAATGATGTTTTACTCCCTGACCCGCTGACGATGTAATGGTTGTCCCGTACCTCAAAGTGCTGCAGGTTATGGTCATGCCCGGCCACATACACGATGTTGCTGTACTGATGGAAGATACGAAGCAGGCGTTTGCGCATTTTGCGGTATTTGCGGTGCGACATGTCTTCATAGGCCCCGAACATTTTGCGGTAAAAAGGATATAGCGAGCCAAAGATCGGCAGCGGAATGTAAAAGCGCTTGTGGGCAGCTGTCAGCGGGAATATGTGCTGCTTGATCGTGAACTTGCCACCATGAAGGGCATTGCTGTAAAGTGGATGATGCGCGGCCACCACAATACGCTGGTGTCTGTTTCTTCTTAAGATCTTATTCAATCGCAGGAAGAAATCCTCGATATCATCATAGGGACAGCCTTGTTTGCGACCCATGGGCTTTTCGCCGCGCTGCACCCACCACTGTGTGTTGATGATCACCAGCAGCAGCCCGTCGGCTAATTGTATGGCATCCGGGCCCGGACAACCATGGCGTGGCAGGTAACTGCATTCATCCTGCAGCGTATCCACCACATACTTTTCCTGTCGCAGCACATATTCCAGTCCTTTTTTGCGCCCTTTGTTCCAGTCATGGTTACCGCTCAGAAAGATCTTGCGTCCTGCATACGCTCCCATTTGGTGCAACAGAAAGTCCAGGCGCTCTTTGGCGGCAGGGTAGTGGCGGTGGGTTTCAGCAGGAAGCCCTACTGGGTACAGGTTATCGCCCAGAAACAGGACGCTTCCGTCTGGTCCAATAGTATCCTGCCATTCACCTAATAGCTTCATTACAGGGTCGGTGCCATCGGTCGCCACATAGCCAACGTCCCCCATAAAAGCGATGCTGTGCACCAACCGGGCCTCGGGTTTGGGCAGGCACTTGCGCCAGCCTACATCCGATAGTTTGTAGAAGGGCTTGTTCCGGTATTTAAGCTCCTGCCAGTAGCTGAAAAGCCCAAATACCAAAAATAGCACAGTAGGTATGAGAATAAAGTATAGCAGCATCAGAAGTTGGGTGGTGTGAGGTTTTTGAAATGCCCATTGAGCTTGACACGTTCCTTCAGCTTTTCAGTTTCGGCTACAATAGGTAATACCTGTTCAAGGTGCTGCAGAATCATCTCTTGCCGCAGAGCCTCACTGTTACACTGCAATAAGGTATATTCCTGTTCTGTATTAAGGCCTAAATGGTGGGCCACGTCAAAAGAACTGAAGTTTTCAGGTAGATCCATCAGGATACTGCTTATACCTAAGGCGGTATACAGTTCCTGTAGCTTCTCTCGTATCTTCAACTTCGTCACGATATCCTCATCCTCCAGGTTCTCTACTTCCTCTACTTTGCCCCCTGCATACAGCCTGCCTGGCGCCTGTCTGTCAAACTCCAGTATCTTGAATATGCCCAGTCCCTGGGTACGTATATCCATCTCCCCGGTGTCGTATTTTTTCTCGACGTGCAGCAGTTTGATCTCCGTGCCATAAAGTCCTACACCATTGTTGATGAAGGCGGGTATCCCAAAAGTGCCCTCGTTTTCGATGCAGTCGTGGACCAGCTGCTTGTAGCGTGGCTCGAAGATGTGCAGGTTCAGCTTCTCGCCCGGAAACACCACGATATTCAACGGAAACAATGGCAGATACTTTTGCATGGTCTATTCTTTAGCTTAATAACAGGCAAGTAGAGGTTTTGTATATGGAATACGGGTATGATCAGAGCCGTGTTAAGTATCTTAATTCAGTCAGGTTGCTTTTGTTGCATTATAAGCCAAAACACTTAGCTTTGCGCACTTATTTTCAACCTCTTAAAATGAAAAAGAAACGGCTGGGCTTTCGCGAGATCAGGCTCGTCACTACAAAGCTTTTGCTGAGCCTCGTGCTCCTGAGTGTGCTGTGGGTGTTGGTATACCGTTGGGTGGCTCCACCTGTAACGCTGCACATGATTCAACGCCGTGCCGAAGCAGGAACAGCGGGCAAGGATGAGCCTGCGATCAGGTATAAGTTCGTTTCTCTGGAAGAGATGTCGGATCAGCTGCCGCTTGCCGTAGTGGCGTCTGAAGATCAGCTTTTCCTGGAGCACCATGGCTTCGACTTCAACGCCATAGCTGATGCGTTCAAGCGCAACCAGAAGGGAACCAACATCAGGGGCGGCAGCACGATCAGCCAACAGGTTGCCAAGAATGTGTTTCTGTGGCATGGCCGGAGTTACCTGCGCAAAGGAGTAGAGGCTTACTTCACTTTTCTGATCGAACTGCTTTGGGGCAAACAGCGCATCATGGAGGTATACCTGAACATAGCAGAGATGGGAGACGGGGTGTTCGGTGTGGAGGCTGCTTCCCAGAAATACTTTAAGAAACCTGCCTCTGAGGTTGGTCGGCAGCAGGCGGCACGACTGGCAGCGGTTCTTCCAAACCCGATCCGGTATTCTGCCGGGCGACCATCGGCCTACGTAATGGGTCGGCAGTACCGCATAGCCCGTGCCATGGGCCGACTGGGCGGAACAACTTACATCAAAACCATACTTCCCGAAAAAGATGAGAAGAAATAAGTTTATCTGCGCACTGGTCTTATGTATAAGCCTAGCAGGCACAGCCTGTCAGCAGGAGGAAAAGCAGGTGGAGCTTACCACAGATTCTCCAGTTACACAGGACAAAGCGGTAGCTGAAGCTCAGGTACGTGACATGCTGGCCTCGCAGTCGGCTTGCTGGAGCCAGGGTGACCTTGACTGTTTCATGCGGGACTACTGGAAATCAGACTCCCTGCTGTTTGTAGGTAAGAGCGGCCTGACTTACGGCTGGCAAAAGACCCTTGACAACTACCGCAAGAGCTACCCTGATTCGACAGCTATGGGCAAGCTGACCTTCGACTTGAAAGAGATGCGCCACCTGGCTGTCGACCACATGCTGGTAGTAGGTAAGTGGCACCTCCAGCGCGAAGCCGAACTAGGCGACCTGCAAGGTCATTTTTCCATCATTATTAAACGCTTTCCGGAGGGCTGGAAGATCGTAGCGGACCATTCCAGTTAGGAATTTAGTGCATGAGTGAGTTAGTGGATAAGTGATTTATTTATTGAGTTGATAATTGATCAATTTAAGTGTCACTCGTCGAATTCAAATAGATATTTTGTTCGAATTCTATTCAATCAACAATTAACCTTTCATCCCCAAATCACTAACTCACTCAACCACACATTCACTCAATCAATTTACTCATCTCCCGCAGCGTCCACTTCTGTTTCTCGGGCGATTTCGGAGAGTTCCTCATTGAAGATATAGCCACACTGGGCGGCGTGTTTGGCGGCTTCCAGGGTTTCCTTCACAAGTACCATCTCCACTTCTTTACTGTCCTTGAATTCGTCAAAGATTGTAACCACTTTTTTAGTGTGCTTTTCGATGTTTACATCCCGAATGTAAATGGCCAGAACCCGGCCCGGATGGTTACGCACGACCTCGGTGTAAATCTCGGCATCCTGCTGTCCGCTGTCGCCGATCAGGATAAATTTGAGTTCCGGGTAGGTGATCAGTATATTTTCGATTTCCTTGTACTTGTGGCTCATGTGATCGGAGGCCCCGAGCTTGCTTTCATCCATCCCAAAGTCACGCAGTAGGAGCGGACCTTGCGGGATCTCGTTCAGCTCCAGGAAATGATAGAGCAGGTCATAGGTATTCCAGGGGCTGCTGGAGACGTAGAAAAAGGGATTGTTGCGTTTCCCGTTTCGCCCCAGTTGGAGCGACTTGTAAAAGGACGACACGCCGTGAAAAGGTATACGGGAGTGGGCATTGTTAAGCAGTACGTTCCGGCCAGTCTGCAGCATGCTCGTGGCGCCGGTTCGCACAATGGTGTCATCTATATCACTGATGATGCCATACTCTGCATCAGGGGGCGGTACCAGCACATGCGCCTGCGCCTTTACCGGACCATCAAACGCCACTGGGGAATCTGTCAGGTTTATATCGATTGTATGCCAGATGTCTTCCAGCTGCAGTGGCTTTTCGGGGGCGAGGTTCATCACAAAATAACCTTCAATATCCGTCGTGATCTCGTGTTTCTGGTCTTCGAGACATAGCTCAACGCGTGCTCCCGGTATTTCCCGGCTGTTGAATCGCTTGTACATGTTCAGGATGTTCTCCCAGAGCGTATCATTTGCTTCTGACTCCGTGATGCCTTTGTCAACCAGCACGCGGCCCTTTACATACAGGCGGGTGGGAGTACCATAGCTGCGGTAAGTCATGATATGCAGCGGACCAAACATATTGAGTTTGCGACGCAGGTTAAAAGTCAGGGTGTCAAACTTCTCTTCAACTTTTAAGACAGCTTTCGCAGCAGTGTTCTTTATTTTTTTCATAGTGCTTAGGTATGGTGCTTAAACAGAAAGGCCTGCCCTGCGGCAGACCTTTGCTGGTTATAAGTTCAGGCTTCTTTTCAGTTCATTAAAGTCCGTGTTTGTGGCCCCGTCCGTGGAGCAGCCGCGCTGCCGCGCCTGCTGCTGTATGTTTTCAATGCGGTTGTCCGGGTTCGGGTGCGTGCTCAGGAACTCTGGCGGGTTGCTGCCCTGCGCCTGGTCGTTCAGCTTCACAAAAAAGCCGGCTGCTCCGTCACAGGCGTAATAATCGGTGCCGTCCAGGTATACCACAGAGGCGTTGTCGGCCTCGGTTTCGGCTCCGCGGCTGAAACGCAGACCTGCCAGTGTGCCCGCCAACTGACCGGCTATTTGCTGCAGGGTGCCCGCATTGTTGCCCAGTGCTACCGAGAGCAAAATAGCGATGCCGTACTCACGCTGTAATTGCTGTATACTGTGGCGCTTGTCGGCATGGGCAATTTCATGGGCTAATACGCCAGCAAAGTGGTCCTCGTCGTCCAGAAACTTCATCAGGCCGGTATACACATAAATGTGTCCTCCCGGTGCTGCAAAGGCATTCAGAGTCTCGCGGTCATCGATGATTTTCACAGACCAGACAAATTCGTTTCGATACTTGATCTCCCCGGAGTTAAGCACTCGGTTCACGATGCGGTCGAGGTGGGTATAGGCTTTCTGCACATTGGCGTTATTAGAGTTGCGCTCCAGCAGCTTGCCCTGTGCACGAAAAGTGGAGTCTACTTGCCGTGATACCTGCTCACCCAACCGGATGTCATCCTGGGTGGAGAAGATCACTCCTTCATTGTCTTTGCAGCTGCTCATGAAAAACACGCTGACGAAAACAAGTAGCCAGGGTGCCATACGATTGATATACTTCATTATGTAATTAAATTGAAACTATGTGTTTAAGCTGTGCAGGTATAAGCTCTGAAAAGGTACCCTGCGATTTGCTTAAAACTAACGATATTAGATTTTAGTATGCGCTTACGGATTAAAATTAGCCTTGGTTTGAGGGTGGGAGTAGAGGGGTGGCGGTTCAAAACAGTGCAAATAAAAAAGCCCCTGAATTTCAGGGGCTTTTTCCAAGTGTAGTATGGTCTATTTTACGGATGAGGTACCTACGGGGTTGCCGTTGGTATCCAGCTCCACCACATCGTAGCTCAACTTCTGCAGCTCAGGCAACACGGTTTTCTTGTCGCCTACAACTACGATGTGCATTTTGTCTGACGGCAGGTGCTTGGCAGCCAGTGCGTCGATCTCCTGCTTCGTGATGTTGTTCAGTATCTGCGTCTGCTTGCTTACGTAGTCCTTCTTCAGGTCGTAGCGCAGGATGCGGCCCAGGAAGTTCGCCTTCTGAGCAGGCGTCTCGTACTGGCGTGCATCTGACTGACCGATGGAGTTCTTCATGAACTGAAGCTCCTCTTCTGTGATACCCTTTGTTCTGTAATCGTTGATCTCTTTCATGAATTCAACTACTGAAGCGGCAGTGGCATCGGCGCGAACGCCGGCAGATGCCGTGTAAGGACCTGCGAAGCGGCTACCACCGAAGCCTGAACGGGCACCGTAGGTATAGCCTTTGTCTTCACGCAGGTTCAGGTTGATGCGGCTGTTGAAAGCACCACCCAACACAAAGTTCATCAGTGATGTTCTGTAGTACTCACCGGTCGCGTCATAAGGCTGGGCCACGTAACCAATTCTGATCTCTGACTGTGCTGCATCTGGCTTGTCTACGAAGTAGATTTTAGTACCCGCAATGGCTGGAGCTTTCACATCAGCAGGGATGCTCACGTTTTTCTTCTTCCAGTTTTTAAGGAATCCCAGTTTGCCTACAATCTCCTTTTCATCGATATCACCCACGATGACCAACTCAGCTCCTGTAGGCGTGAAGTTGGCAGTGTAGAACTGCTTCACATCGTCCAGGGTAATGCTGCTCACTGACTCCGTAGTTCCTGAAGTAGGTATGGCCATGATGTGGTTTTCGCCATAAAGCAGTTTGTTATATACGCTGCTGGCGATGGCCGTAGGCTGCGTCGACTGGTTGGCTATACCTTCCAGCTGCTGCTTTTTCAAACGCTCAAAGTCATCAGAGGCGAACTTCGGACGGAACAGGCGCTCTTCGAGCAACACAAGTGTTTTGTCCAGGTTCTTCTTCAGCGACTGTACCGTTATATAGGTGTCTTCAGTACCAGAACCGATGCGGATAGAGCTACCCAGTTTGTCGAGCTCGTTGGTGAATGCTTCTGACGAGTAGTTCTCAGTGTCCTCGTTCAACAGGGACGCTGTAAGTGAAGCTATACCTGCTTTTCCAGGATTGTTAGCCAGTAAGCGGTGCCCGCCAGGTATAGTCAGCTGCAGCGTTACAGTTGGAATCTCGTCAGACTTGGTTCCGATCACCTTCATGCCGTTCTTAAACTTCGAGGTATAGAAGTTCGGTACGCTCACCGCTTTGGCCTGGCTTGCTACCGGACGCTTGCTGCGGTCAAACGAGTCAACTGCCTTGGTATAGCTCAGACCGCTGTAATCCTGCGGCTGTGCTACAGACGTGTTGGTGTCAACCGTATAGTTGTCAGCTTTCGCCACCATCTCCGGCTTGCCTTTTGGCACCACGCTCAGGATAACGGCATGCTTGCCTTTGATGTACTGGTTGTACACACGCTTCACGTCGTCTTTGGTCAGCGCGTTGATGCGGCGAATTTCCTCCTGCAGGTAATTCGGGTTGTTGCGGAAGGTCTCGTAAGCAGCCAGTTGTGATACTTTGCCGCTCACGCTTGCCATGCGGTTGATCAGGCTCGACTCGGCTGAGGCTTTGTAGCGCTGCAGGTCTTCGTCAGTTACACCGCGGGTTTCAAACTCAGCGATCGACTTGCGAAGGAGTTCTTCCATCTGAGCCAGCGTGCTGTTTGGATAGGCCATGATGGTGATGCCAAATTCGCCTGCCAGCTCCGAAGTGGAGTTGAAGGCAGAAGCCTGCATCGCTTTCTGCTCTTTTACAAAGTTTTTGTAGAAGATAGAGTTACGCCCCTGTCCCAGGATCTCTGCCAGTACGTCCAGCGCATGCTCGTCTTTGTGACCAGCTTCAGGCACTGGGTACGTCATGCGCAGCATCGGGAAGCGTATGTTGTCCTCGTAAGAGATGTAGCGGTCAGCAGTAAGAGAGGCCAGCATTGGCTTCATGTCCTGCACAGCCGGGCCGGCAGGTATAGAGCCAAAGTATTTCTCCACGAGTTTCACTACATCAGCAGGGTTCACGTCACCACCCACCGTTACAGTGGCGTTGTTTGGTCCGTACCAGCGCAGGAAGAAGTTCTTGAGGTCGTCTACATTCACGCGGTTCAGGTCTTCGATGTAACCAATCGTAGTCCAGGAGTAAGGGTGGCCGTGCGGGTACAGGTGCTGCGAGGTTTTCTCGTACACCAGACCGTAAGGGCGGTTGTCGTAGTTCTGACCACGCTCGTTCTTCACAGTTTCGCGTTGTACCTCAAATTTCTTCTGGGTTACGGCGTCGAGCAAGAAGCCCATGCGGTCAGCCTCTAGCCACAGGGCTGTTTCCAGCTGGTTGCTTGGCACGGTCTCGAAATAGTTGGTGCGGTCGCGGTTGGTCGTACCGTTCAGGGTACCACCGGCGTCAGATACGATCTTGAAGTGCTCTTCATCGGCCACGTTGTCAGAGCCCTGGAACATCATGTGTTCAAAGAAGTGGGCGAAACCAGATTTGCCTACTTCTTCGCGGGCGGAGCCTACGTGGTAAGTTACGTCCACATGCACTACCGGATCGGAGTGATCTTCGTGCACGATCAGGGTCAGGCCATTGGCCAGTTTATACTTTTCGTAAGGTATAACCAGCTCATCGCTTTTCTTGGTTACCTTTTCTACGAGTTTTGTCTGCGCCTCGGCTGCACTGACCACACTGGCCGTGAGCACGATACTCAAACCGATTTTCTGAAGCATATTAGTCTTTTTAGGTGAACGATTGGTCTTATGTTAGGACCAATATAACACATAAAGGTTTAATGCTATAGAAAAATATAGACGAACGCCTATTTTGTCTCGGCAAACACTTGCTTAGCGAACATAACAGACACAGCCAGAGTCAAAAGCGCGACTACCAGCATGGCCGTAGTGAGCAGAAAAGCCATACCTGCCGTTTGGGTGGAGTTAGGCTCCGGGGCTTCCTGTACCATCTCAAGCAGGCGGATAAAATAGGTGCCGGATCGCCATCCGAGTAGCAACGTCAGCAGACCAGCCTCACCAGTACCCAGCAAAAAAGCCCAGCGCTGACGGCGGTTCAGAAAGTGCCCGGCCACCAGCGCCAGCAAACCACCGGCTATACCTGTGATCAGCGCAGTCCGGGCCTGCTCGCCAGCCACGTCTACGGCCACAGCGCCACAGCCCAGCATGAACACGCCAAAGAAGGCGTAGAGGTAAGAGATCTGTTTATGTATGGTCATGGGTATATCATTATCCGAGGCAAATATAAGGGTAAATGTTGAGGAGGTATAAGTAAAAGCTGTTGCACGGTCTGTAAGGCGAATAACTTTTGCACAAGTTTAAAGTATTATGGGCAGGAGGCGCCTAATGCCTCAGCAGATGACTAAGAAAGAACTACACAATTTATATAAAGACCCGGCTCTCTCGGCAGAGTGGGCGGGGCTGCGCTATACCTCTGACGAAAAGCCGGGCATCACCCGCAAAAAAGCCGGTACCGGTTTCTATTACCTCAATAACAAGGGAGAGAAAGTAACAGATGAAAAAACACTTGAGCGCATCAAAAAACTGGTAATACCACCAGCCTGGACTGAAGTCTGGATTGCCACCACACCCCGCGGACATTTGCAGGCGACCGGCCGTGATGATAAGGGCCGGAAGCAGTACATCTATCATCCGGAGTGGCAAACAGCCCGCAACCTGACTAAATTTGGTCGTATGATCACGTTTGGCAAGTCAATGCCAGCCCTACGTCAACAGGTGCAGCAGGACATTCAATCCCGCAAGCTGGACAAGCGTAAGGTGACAGCGTTGGTGGTGTCGATCATGGATAATGCGCTCATCCGGATCGGGAACCGTGCCTACGCCAAGTCCAACAAGTCTTACGGCCTCACCACACTGCGCGACCGGCACGTGACCTTTAATGGCAGTACTGTCACTTTTTCGTTTGTGGGCAAGAAAGGGGTGGAGCAGAAGATTGATCTGAAAGACCGGCGTCTGGCGCAGTTGGTGAAGAAGTGCAAGGATATTCCGGGCTACGATCTTTTTCAATATTACGACGAAGACGGGGAGCGGCAAACACTTGAGTCCGGCGACGTGAACGAATACCTGCGAGACGTGACCGCACACGATTTTACGGCAAAGGATTTCAGGACCTGGGGTGGCACCGTGCGTATGGTGGAGTGCTTGGAGCGGGTGATTGAGGAGGACCCGGAGATCGACAAGGAGAAGGGTATAAAAGAGGCCGTGAAAGAAGTGGCGAAGGGCTTGGGAAACACACCGACTGTTTGCAGCAAATACTATATCCATCCAGAGGTTGTCAATCTCTTTCGGGAGGACAAGCTAATGGGCTTCCTCAAAAAGCATGATCCTACAAAATCCAAAGTCCAACACCTCAGCAGCATGGAAGAGTTTGTGCTGAAAATGCTCGAGAAGAGTTTGAAAGTTTAGGAGTTGAAGAGTCGGGGCTTTTAGTTTGTAGGAATAGTTTTTAGTCCAATTTTGCTGATTTAATGGGTAATAGTCCTTGTTTGCTATCTTGGCAGAAAGGAGAAATTTGGATTTTTAACACAAAGGCAACTCTTCAGATTTCTCCCTTAGGTCGAAATGACACTGAAACGCCTAAGTTAATTCGATTGGATGATTGTCTGTTACAACAGATATACACTCCTAAACTCTCAAACTCCCCAACTCTTAAACTTTAATTTCCTTCCCGGTCGTAGGCGTGCACTCTCACGTCTCGGGTGGTGCGGTCTTTGGCTTCTGTACCGAAATCGATTTCGTTGCCGCGCTCGGTGTCGTAGACGTGGGTCATTTTGCGCCAACCTTTTACAGACGATCTGTCTGTGATTTCGTCTTCTCCTAATCCTCCGTATACTTCCACCAGTATACCTTCTGCTACACCGCCCTCCAACAAAAATTCGTCTTCTCCGTTAAGGCCGTGCAGCGTGATCTTTTCAGTCTCTTTTCTATAGAATATGCGCTGGTACAGCACTCTCTCAGGTATACCGTTTCGGGCAGGACGAATTAAGATGACTTCTGTGCGATCATCATCCAGCCGTTTAACATGAAACCTGTCGTTCTCATCTGTGCCGGCAATGGTCACATGGCTGGCAAGGATTTCGTACATTTCTTCGGCTACCTCCGGTAATTGATCGCGGCGGTTTTTCAGGCTCTGGATGGTGCTTTCTCCCCTGAGGGCGAAAATGGGAGGTGGCAGATTTCTGACTGCTTTTTCGATGGTTTGATCTGTGAGCCTACGCTCTAAATCTTCTGCTATTGCTACCCAATCCGTGCGGGTAAGCTCATGGAGCAGGCGCTCATCTATAAACTCGGCATTGATCATCAGAGCTTTCACATCTTTGATCTTGGACCCAAAAGAGTTGAACTTGCGGGCCATCAGTTTGCTGGTGGCGATAAAAGGTATAGCCCCGTCGTTCATTTTCAGGAATACCTGGTCGCGGTCTTTGGGTATGGGTTTATACCTGATATCCGCCGGTCCTTCCTGATAAGCCGCCCAATCCCACTGGCCCTTATGGCGGTCCCAGTCACCAACTAGCACATCCAGCAGTCGGGCGCGGGCAAAGGCCTTCTGGTCGAAGTGGTGTGTGTTGGTTTCATAACGGTTGCGCAGGGCATCGTCAGAGCCTTCAAAACCTGCCACGTCTCCGAACATACCCAGCGTGTCGGCTATACCTTCAAACTTCTCTTCGAGCATGTATACCTTGCCCTGCACCGCCCCGGCATGTTCTCCAAACAAAGTATCATTGGTGGGTACATAGTAGAGGGTAGGGGATGTATGGTAGATCCCGGCGGCGCTGGCTAAGTCAGGTATGATCAGGGCACCGTAGGGAGTGGCAGAGGAGGTTTGATCGCGCAGTATATTGGTGACAAATGTGGGACGCCAGAACTTAGCCAGCACCAGCACCGGGTCTTTGTCGATGGAGCGGAAAGCGTAAATACGGCCGAGGCTGTCCTGAAGGTGAAAGCTGCTGGTCTGGTAGCCGCCCCCTTTTTTAATGACCTCCATCCCGCCGTTGACGCGTGACAGATCGAACACGGGAAGTTTTACAGGAGTAGTCCAGCTGTCGCGATGGTGGCGACCCCAGAAGAGGCGGTGCAGCCAGCCGCGTTCGTAATGGCGACCTGCCACGACCCATACGCTGTCAGTGCCAGCCGGGGGCAGATCATACTCTCCCGGCTGCACTAACGCGTCTTTTTGGTAAAAATCATTGTCGGCGCAACTGCTCAGCATTAGAGTAAGAAGCAGCAGGAGCGCCATTTTAAGGTATAGATGCTGCATAAGGTGTGAATTCACTCTTTAAACGCAGCACCGTTACAAGGTTTTCGCTATTTTCGTTTTTGTCTGTAGTAGCTGATCAGACCGGCGGTGGAGCTGTCATGCTTAGCCTCCTTGTTGCCCAGTATTTCCTCTTCAATCGTACCGGCCAGTTGCTTACCCAGTTCCACACCCCACTGATCGAAGCTGTACACGTTCCAGATCACGCCTTGTACAAAGGTCTTGTGCTCGTACATGGCGATCAGGCTGCCAAGTGCGTACGGCGTGAGCAGGTCGAACATAATGGAGGTAGAAGGTTTGTTGCCTTCGAATACCTTGTGCGGCACCAGTTGCTCGAGATCTTCACCAGTCATACCTTTCTTTTCCAGCTCGGCACGTACTTCTTGCTCAGTTTTGCCTTTCATGAGGGCCTCGGTCTGGGCAAAGAAGTTGGAAAGCAGCATCGGGTGGTGCTCACTAATCGGGTTGTGGCTGTTGACTGGAGCCAGGAAATCAGAAGGTATAAGAACCGTGCCCTGGTGGATCAATTGGAAGAAAGAGTGCTGTCCGTTGGTGCCAGCCGCACCCCAGATCACAGGCTGCGTCTGGAAGTTCACAAACTTACCGTTGCGCATGGCGGTCTTGCCGTTGCTTTCCATCTGTAGTTGCTGCAGGTACTCTGGCAACAGGCGCAGGTACTGGTCGTAAGGCAGCACCGCATGTGATTGCGCTTCAAAGAAATTCGTGTACCAAACGCTCAGCAAAGCCATCAGCACGGGTATGTTCTGGCGCATCGGTGTATTTTTCAGGTGCTTGTCCATGGCTTCGGCACCACGGAGCAGTTCCTCGAACCTGTCATAGCCCAAGGCGCAGGCCACCGACAAACCAATGGCCGACCAAAGCGAGAAACGTCCGCCCACCCAATCCCAGAAGCGGAAGGTGTTCTCAGGGGCAATGCCGAACTTAGAAACCGCCTCGGTGTTAGTGGAGAGCGCCACGAAGTGTTTGCTCACATGCGCTTCGTCCTTGGCGGTCTCCAAAAACCAGCTGCGAGCCGTATGGGCGTTGGCGATGGTTTCTTTCGTCGTAAACGTTTTGGAAGCGATGATGAAAAGTGTCGTCTCGGGGTCTACTTTGCGTAGCACCTCTGCAGCATCGGTGCCGTCCACATTAGAGATGAAGTGTACCTCAATGTCCGGCTTCTGGTACTTCTTCAGCGCTTCTGTTACCATCTGGGGGCCTAAGTGAGAACCGCCTATACCTATATTCACCACATGCCGCACTTTTTTACCGGTATAGCCCGTCCACTCGCCGCTGTGCAGGCGGTCACAAAAGTCCTTCATCTGGCGCTGCACATCCCGCACTTCCTCCAGCACATTTTCACCATCAACCAGCAGCTCCTGATCGGTGAAGTTTCGCAGGGCGGTATGCAGCACGGCGCGGCCCTCAGTGGCGTTGATCTTCTCGCCACGCAGCATGCTTTCGATGGCGGTGGGCACCTTTGTTTCCTCAGCCAGCTGGGCAAGCAGGTCCAGCGTTTCTTCGGTAATGAGGTTTTTGGAGAAGTCATACAGTGTGCCGTCCACTTCAAAGGAAAACTTTTCGAAGCGCTGCGGATCAGCTTTAAACAGATCGCGCAGGTGCTGATCTTTTAGCTGGGCGAAGTGATCTTCCAGTTTTTTCCAGGCATCGGTGGTGGTCGGGTTATCGGTGTGTAGCATGTTTTATTTTGTATGATGGTTACGGCTGAAACTACTCTGAAAGCTCCTGCAAGGTTGTTTGAATGAGCAGGATTTAAGGCTTAAAGATACAGTATTTTGGGAGCTGGGCTCGCAATCGGCATCATTTAACTTGTAGCTGCGTAGGTTTAAGATTGAAAAGACTGATGCGGGGCTTTATAGTTTTCACACCAGGTTTATCTGAATTACACATTTTAACTTACAGATTATGAAAGAGGAAAAGGATCAACCCATTGATAAAAATTCCCCTAAAGCAAAGATACTGCGCGAGGATGACGGTAAAAGGACGCCGCCCACCCATGCGAAGTATGTAACCGGCGGACAGCATCTCTCGACCCGGCCGGAGCAGGGCCCGGACGTACCACCACATGAACGCACAGAAGGTATTCCGTAGGGGGTAAAAATTCTGCCTGATCTGAATTGTTCACGTACCGGTTTCAGCTTGTCAATGGAGCAATTCAGTTCAGGCAGCTTATCACTTCCCTGGTATTCTTTCTTTTAAACTAACCAATGAATTATGAGTACCCTCCAGCAATTACTTCAGGACAAAAATATAAAAGCGCTGATTCTGGATCTCGATGGTGTCATTACACAAACAGCCCGGGTACATGCCCAAGCCTGGAAGCGAATGTTTGATTCGTACCTGAAACAGCGCGGCGAGAAAGAAGGAAAACGTTACGAACCCCTCGATATTGAAACCGACTACAGGGAACACATTGATGGCATCCCCCGCTACGATGGGGTGCGCAATTTTCTGACCTCCCGCGGTATTACTTTACCGGAGGGCACACCAGAAGACGAAGAAGGCGATGAGACGATTGGAGGGCTTGGGAATCTGAAAAATATGTACTTTCAGGAATTGCTGAAGCAGGAAGGAGTGGATGTATATGAAGACACCATTGCCTGGCTGAAGCGACAGAAGCAACAAGGCATGCGGACGGCTGTGATATCGGCGAGCAAAAACTGTGTGGATGTGCTCCATGCCGCAGGTATAGAGCGGCTTTTTGAAGAGCATGTGGATGGACTGCAGTCGGCTGAGCTGGGACTGAAAGGCAAACCGGCACCCGATATTTTTTTAGAGGCGGCCCGCCGGCTAGGTATAGCGCCCGAGGAGGCGGCTGTGTTTGAAGACGCCCGCAAAGGTGTAAAAGCTGGTAAAGCCGGTGGCTTTGCGCTGGTGGTAGGTATAGACCGTCACCACGATGCTGAAGGCCTGCAGGCAAATGGCGCTGATATTGTCATCAAAGAATTCCCCAAGGTATAAACCGCATTTTCGATATCCCTAATCCAACACTATGATACAGAAACGTGAGGCCCACGAACTTCCCTCGGCCCTCAACCAACTGAATGAACTCAAAGCACAGTTTCAGGGCAAAACGCCCGCAATATTCCTTGACTACGACGGCTGTCTGACACCCATTGTGCAGCGCCCTGAAATGGCTGTTTTGTCCGGCGACATGCGGCAGGCCCTGCAGGAGCTGGCTACTGTCACGAAGGTAGCCGTGGTTAGCGGCCGCGACCGGCAGAATGTGGCGGAACTCGTGCAGCTTGACAACTTGTACTTTGCCGGCTCGCACGGTTTTGATATAACTGGTCCGGGAGGTATGGCCTCAGAGCCGGGTGGAGCCAAAGCCGCTCTGTCCGCTCTTGACAAAGCGGATACCATGCTTCAGGAGAAGCTCAGACAAGTGGAAGGAAGTCAGGTCGAACGCAAGCGCTACGCCATAGCGGTGCACTACCGAAACGTAGCCGACGATCAGGTAGAGATGGTGCGAAAAGCTGTGGATGAGGTGCTAGACTCCATGCCGGAGCTGAAAATTGGCTTAGGGAAAAAAATCTACGAACTCAAACCGAATATTGACTGGCACAAAGGAAAAGCGGTGATGTGGCTGATGGAGGAACTAGGCCTGAACAAGGGCAACTATATCCCGCTCTACATTGGCGACGATATAACCGACGAGGATGCTTTTGCTGAGCTGCAGGGACAAGGTATAGGGATACTGGTAGGGGAGCATGATGACAAGACGGCTGCTACCTACCGCCTGGAAAGTGTGGATGAAGTGCGTGTTTTTTTGGAAGACCTGACAGACTCTATCAAAAAGATAAATCATGGCTGACTGGAGCATCATTTACGATAAGTGGGTCCCCAAAGAGCAAAGCCTGCGCGAAGCACTCTGCACCTTAGGTAACGGCTACATTGCCACCCGTGGCGCATTTGAAGAAGCCCGTGCCGAAGCAGACATTTATTACCCCGGTACCTATCTGGCCGGTGGCTATAACAGACTTACCTCCGAAGTGGCCGGAAAGGAGATCGAAAACGAAGATCTTGTGAACTGGCCTAACTGGCTTCCGGTTTCCTTCCGGCAGTCCGGTGAAGAGTGGTTTCATATGAGTAATGTGGAGGTGCTGGATTTCAAACAGGAGCTGGATATGAAACACGGCACACTTTGTCGCACGGTGCATTTCCGCGACAGCAAAGGCCGTGAGTCCAAACTGAATACCCGCCGCATCGTCAGCATGGCTAACCCACACCTCGCCGCGCTGGAGTGGCAAATGACCCCCATCAACTGGTCGGGAGAAGTGGAGTTGCGTGCCGCTCTGGACGGACGGGTCATCAACAGCGGCGTAGCCCGTTATCGCGAACTCGCTAGTCAGCACCTGGAAACCTTGGATCAGGGGCAGTATGATGAAGAGTGCATGTACCTGGTGGTGCAAACAGTGCAGTCTAAAACGCGTATGGCGCAGGTGGCCCGCACTCGGGTATACCTGAATGGCAACGCCAGCGGTATTATGCCTCAGACCAGGATCGAGCAGGGCTATGTGGAGCATCAATTTAAGCTGCAGGCTACTGAAGGCCAGCCGCTTCGCCTCGAAAAGTGCGTGCTGCTTTATACCTCACGCGACTGGGCCACCTCCGAACCTTTGCTGGATGCCTGTGTCAACATCACCAGGCAAGGGAACTTTGAGGAAGCAATGGAGGTGCACAAGCGGGCATGGCAGCGGCTCTGGAACCGCTGCGACCTCGATACGGCCTGCAACACGAAGGTGCAGTCTGTTTTGCGGCTGCACGTATTTCATCTGCTACAAACTGTTTCCGGCCATACCGTCGACCTCGACGTAGGCGTACCTGCCCGTGGGTGGCACGGAGAGGCTTACAGAGGACACATTTTCTGGGACGAACTGTTTATTTTCCCTTTCCTCAACCTGCACCTGCCTGCCATCACGCGAGAACTGCTCATGTACCGTTACCGCCGCCTGAACGAAGCCCGAAGCGCCGCGAAAGAGTCAGGGTACAAAGGGGCGATGTTTCCGTGGCAAAGTGGCAGCAATGGCCGTGAGGAAAGTCAGGTCATTCACCTCAATCCGCAATCCGGGCGGTGGCTGCCAGACAACACTTACCTGCAGCGGCACATCAGTTCGGCAGTGGCATACAATGTGTGGAATTACTACCAGGCTACTGAAGACATCGATTTCCTCAGCTATCACGGCGCTGAGCTTTTACTGGACATCGCACAGTTCTGGTCAACCATCGCCACACCGAATAAACAAACCGGGCGCTACGAAATCCTGCATGTGGTAGGGCCTGACGAATACCATACCGAGTATCCTGATTCAGATGAAATCGGCCTCAACAACAATGCCTATACCAATGTGCTGGCTGTATGGGTGATTCAGAAGGCGCTGCAACTGAAGGATGTGATCGATGACTCGCGCTTCGAAGAGCTGCTAACCAAACTGCACCTCAGCCCGGATGATCTGACACGCTGGGAGGAGATCAGCAGGCGGATGTATGTTCCTTTTCTGGAAGACACAAAGATCATAGCACAGTTTGATGGCTACGATCAGCTGCAGGAGTTCGACTGGGAGACATACAGAGCCAAACATGGTGAGGCCATGCGCCTCGACCGCATTCTGGAAAGCGAAGGTGACAACGTGAATAAGTACAAAGCCAGCAAACAGGCAGATGTGCTGATGCTTTTTTATCTGTTTTCATCTGAAGAATTGCTTTCCATCTTCAAGCAGCTGGACTACGACTTCAAGCCTGAAAGCATACCGGATAACATTGCCTACTACGAACAGCGCACTTCCCACGGATCCACATTAAGCAAGATCGTGCACGCATGGGTGTTGGCCCGTTCAGACCGCAAGCGTTCCTGGGCTAATTTTGAAATGGCTCTGATGAGCGACCTGGAGGATATACAGGGTGGCACTACGGCCGAAGGTATACACCTCGGTGCCATGGCGGGTACGGTAGACTTAGCGCAACGCGCCTATACCGGCCTTGAGATCCGTGATGATGTGCTGTGGCTGAATCCGGTGCTTCCAGATGAGATGCCCTGCCTCAACATGCAGCTGCGCTATCGGGGACATTGGCTGCAGCTGAATATTACCACTAGGAAAATGATCATCACTTTTGACAAAGGTTGGTCCAAAGAAGTAAAAATAGGTGTTCAAGGCAAAGTCTATACCTTCCAGACAGGTGATCAGAAGGAGTTTGATATTCAGCGATAAAGTCATTCAGAGCCCAACACTATACCTACACCCTCGCCGGAACCCATTATACCTGAAGAAGCATGCACAAAATTCTAACTATCACGATCAATCCTGCCTTAGACAAGAGCACCCATGTGAAGCGGGTGCTGCCTGAGAAGAAGCTCCGCTGCGACGAGCCCGTATACGAGCCGGGGGGAGGAGGCATCAATGTTTCGCGCGCTATCCATAAACTTGGTGGAAGCTCCTGGGCCTGGTTGCTCTCCGGAGGACCAGCCGGTGAAAAGCTGTGTGACCTGCTAAAGGAAGAAGGTGTGGAATATTGGTCTGGCCAAACCAAAAGCTGGACCAGGGAGAACCTGATGGTGATGGAGGACAGCACGGGCGACCAGTTCCGCTTTGGCATGCCAGGTCCCTACATCGAGGAGTCGGAGTGGCAGCAGGTGCTGGATAAACTAGAGAAGCTGGAGCAGGTGCCCGAGTATGTGGTAGCCAGCGGCAGTCTACCTCCAGGTGTGCCCGATGACTTTTACCTCCGGATGGCGGTGATCGCGCACAAGCGCAATTTCAAGTTGATCGTGGATACTTCGGGAGAGGCTTTGGTGAAGGCGGCAGGAGAGGGGCTATACCTGATCAAACCAAATCTGGGTGAGTTAGCCAAACTGGCCGGAAAAGACCACATATCAGCAATGGAACAGGAAGAGTTCGCCATGCAGGTGCTAAACGAGGGCAAGTGTAAAGTGTTGGTAGTATCGCTCGGTCCACGTGGCGCCATGCTGGCGTCTAAAGAATCAGGTATACACTATGTGGTACCACCTACCGTAAAGCAACAGAGCGCCGTAGGCGCCGGTGATAGCATGGTCGCTGGAATTGTGATGAGTTTGCTCAGAGGGTGTTCACTGGAGGAGGTGGTGCGTTACGGCGTAGCCGCCGGCACCGCCGCTACTATGACACCGGGATCGGAGCTGTGTCGCAAAGAAGATACTGAGGAGATTTACCAGTGGTTAATGGAGCATAGGTAGTAAATAGAAAGGGTGAAGCTCTCGCCTCACCCTTTCTATTATAATCAATACTGATTAAGCATTGCGATTTACGCAGTTCAGGTCCTCAAAGGCCTCTTTCAGTCTGGCGATGAAGTTTTCTTCACCTTTACGCAGCCATACGCGTGGGTCGTAGTACTTCTTGTTTGGAGAGTCAGCACCATCCGGATTGCCGAGCTGGCCTTGCAGGTAGTCCTTTTTCGACTCGTAGTAGTTCTTCACGCCGTCCCAGAAGGCCCACTGCATGTCGGTGTCGATGTTCATTTTGATGGCACCGTAACCGATCGCTTCCGTGATCTTGGCTTTCTCAGAACCTGAACCACCGTGGAATACGAAGTTCACCGGGTTATCACCAGTTCCGAATTTCTCTTTGATGAAGTCCTGTGAGTTTTTCAGGATCTCAGGGCGCAACTCTACGTTACCCGGCTTGTATACGCCGTGCACGTTACCGAAAGCCGCTGCAATGGTGAAGCGATCGCTTACATTCTTCAGTTCCTCATAAGCATAGGCTACTTCGTCAGGCTGGGTATAGAGACGAGAGCTGTCCACGCCTGTGTTGTCCACGCCGTCTTCTTCGCCACCGGTGACGCCGAGCTCGATCTCTACGGTCATGCCGATCTTGTTCATGCGCTTCAGGTAGCTGGCGCAGGTCTCGATGTTTTCTTTGATCTCTTCCTCAGAAAGGTCGAGCATGTGGGAGCTGTAAAGCGGCTTGCCGTGTTGCTCATAGTATTTCTCACCGGCGTCCAACAGACCGTCGATCCATGGAAGCAATTTCTTGGCAGCGTGGTCAGTGTGCAGCACTACCGGTACGCCGTAGGCTTCGGCCATCAGGTGCACGTGCTGGGCACCGGAAACAGCGCCAGCAATGGCGGCTTTCTGGTTGTCGTTCTCAAGGCCTTTGCCAGCGAAGAATGTGGCGCCACCGTGCGAGAACTGAATGATAACAGGTGAATTAAGCGACTTGGCTGTTTCCAGCACAGCGTTGATAGAGTTGGTGCCAATCACGTTAACGGCTGGCAGTGCAAAGTTATTCTCATTGGCATACTTGAACAGCTCTGTAACTTCATCGCCGAACAAAACCCCTGATCTGAAACGTTTTTCCATGAATGTTTAAGTTTTATTTCGATTTGAAATTAAACATAAATATGTTCTAAACCGAAAATAGATGGCAGGAGCTTCAGAAAAGCAGGTCTATACCTGGCCAAAGCCTTAATCAAACACAAGTACTTTGTCTTTATTCTTGCCGCGCATATGGCCGCGTATGATCTGCTGTATGTCCTTGTTGTCGTTGTAGCGCTGGATTTCTGATTTAAAGTCTTCCAATGAGTTGGCTGAGAAATACTCATCCACGAAGCCAAAGCCCAGGTAGGTGCCATGCTCCACTACTACAATAGACTTCTCGCCCAGTTCGCGGCCTTTCCCCACAATTACAAAGCTGTTGTGCTCGTAAGTGAAAGACTCAATAGCGGCATCCACACGGGCATTGTACTCCTCTGGTGTCTCTGCACCAATACAGGCGCCTTTGCAGATGTGTACCTGGTAATCGAAACAAGCACCCGGCGTTTTGTACAGGTCGCACAGCTTCTGACACAGGTTATACTTGGATACTTTATGGAAGAGGAAACCTTTCGCCTTGAACTGATTTGAAAGCGCAATGATCGGGGTCATGTTCACGTCATCGGCTTTGTTAATGCTGCCAAAGGTCAGACGCTTATAGCCTTTGTCGTCTTCGTAGGTGAAGATGCCGGTATTGAAAACGCTGCGCCTTTGCTGACGGTTGTAGTGCGGCTTCATGCGCTTGATCTCCGCCGACTCAAACAACAACGCCACCAGTTCGTTGCCCATCAGTTCGTAAGTGATGTCGGCTATCTGGTTTTTGAATTCAATGGATTTGCGGCTCTTGTAGTCGATGTTGAAGTGCTGGATAATGCGCTTCTTAATGTTGATACTCTTGCCCACATAGATGACTTCACCCGCTTCGTTGTAGAAGTAGTATACCCCCGGGACTGTCGGCAAGGCGTCTACCTGTTCTTTGCTGATAGCCGGAGGAAGGAGGGAAGCCTTAATTTCATTCTTCAACTGCTCGGCCGGGTCCGCCACATGGTGCGTCCCGTCGATAACCGGACGATTGATTTTGATCAGTTTGTCGAACAGCTTGGCCGTCGCCTCTGCGTCGCCAATGGCGCGGTGGCGCATTTGTAGCGGAATGTCAATACTCTTGCAAAGCTTACCCAAAGAGTAAGACGGCAAGCCAGGTATAAGCGAACGGCTCAGGCGTACGGTACAAAGGGTTTTTCGCTGGAAGGTAAAGCCCAAGTCGGCAAACTCTTTCTTGATAAAGGAGTAGTCGAAGCGCACGTTGTGGGCTACGAATACCATTCCCTCTGTGAACTGCACGATCTCCTTGGCCACCTCGTAGAACTTCGGTGCGTCCTGCACCATGTCGTCAGTAATGCCGGTGAGTTGGGAGATATAGTAAGGTATAGGCCGCTGCGGATTGATCAGGGTGCTATACTTGTCAACGATCTCTTTGCCATCATGTATGAAAATGGCAATCTCTGTGATCCTGTCCTGCGTGGGTTGGCTACCCGTCGTCTCAATGTCGATGATGGCGTACAAGCTGATTCTTTTTTATGGCTTTTTGAAGCAGCCTCTGGTCTGTTCCAGAGGGTTATCCTGTAAACCAATATTCTTAGCAATACGTTTCAAATCACGCTTATGCCATACCTTGTGCAAATAGATTTAGCAAAGGCCCTCTATTGCTCAGCCTCCTGATCATCCTCGTAGCGCTCTCTTTTCGCCTTCTCCCGCAACTTGTCGAACATCTTCCGGAACCGCCCTGACTTCTTTTCCTTCACCTCATCTATATCAGCCAGCAAAAAACCAAAAGGACGCAGTGGTTCATAGGCGTCGAAAAGCACTTTCAGAATGGCGATCATCGGTATGGAGATGATCATACCCGCCGCTCCCCAGATCTCACCGCCAATGAGTAAGGCAATAATGGCGGCAAAAGGGTTGATACTCACCTTTGAACCAACGACATAGGGTGTAATGAAGTTGCCTTCCAGAAACTGCACAAACATGAATACCAACACCACCAGTACCGCGTCAATCAGGCGACCCGTAGTGGCTAGTGTGAAGAGCGCCGGGAGCATGGCCCCGATCAGGATACCAATGTAAGGTATGATGGTCAGGATAGAGGCAAACACGCCGAAGAAGATCGCATACTTCACCCCCAGCAAGAGCAAGCCTGCTGAGTTGAGCAAGGCCACGATCACAATCACGATCATCAGACCTGAAATATAGCTCTGTGCGACTACCTGTATGTTGTCGATGGTGTGGTTCAAACTACCACGGCGTTCCTTGGAAACAAACTTGTACATGAACTGCTCGAGGTGGTTGCGGTAGTAAAGAAAACAGAATACGAAAATTGGTACGATGGTGATGACGGTGAGCGCTCCTGTGGTCAGTGAGATGGTGCTGCCAACAAAAGTAGTAGACATCTCCCGCAGTCCGCCTACCATATTGCGGAACAGTTCACTTTTGTTGGCCGGCTGTATGCCAAAATTATGATAGAGGTAGTCCTGCACTTTCATCAGCAGGGCGTCAAAGTTTTTGCCGATCGTGTCCAGTTCTGACGTCAGACTCATTACCTGCATGGAAAGAAACCAAACCACAAGTCCGAGTACGATCACCACCATCACAATGCTACAGAGAATAGCCAGCGCCCTTGGGATACGAAACTTTTCGAGGTCACGGGTGAGGGGCAGCAGGAGCAGGGCAAACAGAAGTGCAAATACCAGCGGCATAAGGATTGCCTTGAAAGTCTGCAAAACCCAGATCGCCAGAAAGAATCCCAGTAAGATCATCACGTACTTGACGTACTGGGGTAATTTAATTTCCATAGGGTGTGTTTGTGTAAGAGAATACTGGCCGTTTAGTCACATGCAATTAAGCAAATGTTGTGCTCAAGTATAGTTAAATCTAAATATTTTTATGCTAATAAAATTAGCCAAATAAAACCTGGTGATTTCTTCTTATTTTGTGAACTGTAAGCATCGTGTAATGGTTGTATAGATTAGTTGACAGATCCGATAATATTGGCTATATTTGCTGACTAAAAATATTAGCAATATCTTCTTTTGAAAGATGAATCGATCGGGCGCCGGAACTATTTGTAGCGTCTGATTTCTTTTATTTTTCTATATTTCCGAGTGATTCCACTAAATCAAATACACTTACGCTTACAGAATGGCAGAGTTAGAGCATAATTACAACGAAGACAGCATTCGCTCGCTGGAGCCCCGCGAACACATCAGGCTACGCCCCGGTATGTACATCGGCAAACTGGGAGACGGTTCTTCGGCCGATGATGGTATTTACATTTTGGTGAAAGAGGTGATCGACAACTCCATCGACGAACACGTGATGGGTTTCGGCAAGACCATCGACATCAAGATATCAGACCACAAGGTGCAGGTGCGCGACTATGGCCGCGGTATTCCGCTGGGCAAGGTTATTGACTGTGTGAGCAAAATCAACACCGGTGGTAAGTACGACAGCAAGGCTTTCCAGAAGTCGGTTGGTCTGAACGGTGTGGGTACGAAGGCAGTAAACGCCCTTTCAAGCCATTTCCGAATTCAGTCCGTGCGCGACGGGCAGGTGAAAGCCGCTGAGTTTGAGCGTGGCGTTTTAACAAACGATCTTCCGTTGGAAGCTACTTCGCAGCGCAACGGTACGCTCACGGTGTTTACACCAGACGATACCATTTTCAAGAACTACCAGTTCAACCCGGACTATCTGGAAAACCAGATCTGGAACTATGTATACCTGAACGCTGGTCTGACGATCAACTTCAACGGCAAGAAATTCTACTCTGAGAACGGCCTGCTGGATTTGCTCCGCAACAAAGCCGACGAGGAGAGCATGCGTTACCCGATCATTCACCTGAAAGGCAATGACATCGAGCTGGCCCTAACACATGGTAACGACTATGGTGAGGAGTACTACTCTTTTGTGAACGGTCAGTACACGACCATGGGCGGTACGCACCTGGCGGCTTTCCGTGAGGCGATCGTGAAAACGGTGCGTGACTTCTATAAGAAAGACTACGACGCGGCTGATATCCGTGGCTCGATTGTAGGAGCTATCTCGCTGCGTGTGCAGGAACCAGTTTTTGAATCGCAGACCAAAACCAAGTTGGGTTCCATTGAAATGGGGCCTGATGGTCCGGCTGTACGTGCTTACATTAACGAGTTTGTAAAAGAGGCGCTCGACAACTACCTACACAAGAACCCGACGACGGCTGAAGCGCTGAAAAAGCGCATTGAGCAAAGTGAGCGGGAGCGCAAGGACATGGCGGGCGTGAAGAAACTGGCCAACCAGCGCGCCAAGAAAGCCAACCTGCACAACCGCAAGCTACGCGACTGCCGCCTACACTTCAACGAGGACAAGCACGAAAACTCACTGCTATCCACGCTGTTCATCACGGAGGGTGACTCGGCAAGTGGTTCCATTACGAAATCCCGCAACGTGGATACAGAGGCGGTATTCAGTTTGAGAGGTAAACCCCTGAACTGCTTTGGCCTGAAGAAAAAGGTGGTATACGAAAACGAGGAGTTTAACCTGTTGCAACATGCCCTTAACATTGAAGAAGGGCTGGAAGGCTTGCGCTACAACCGTGTGGTAATCGCAACGGATGCCGACGTGGATGGTATGCACATCCGACTGCTGCTGCTCACCTTCTTCCTGCAGTTCTTCCCGGATCTAGTGAAAAACGGCCACGTGTACATTCTGGAAACGCCGCTGTTCCGGGTGCGCAATAAGAAAGAAACGATCTACTGTTACAACGAAACCGAAAAACAGGCTGCGATCGAGAAACTGGGCAAACGTCCTGAGATCACCCGATTTAAGGGTCTTGGTGAGATCTCGCCAGACGAGTTTGGCAAGTTTATCGGCGATAACATCAAGCTGAAACCGGTGTTCCTGCAGAAGGATACGACCATACAGAAAATGCTGAGCTATTACATGGGCAAAAACACGCCGGAACGTCAGTCATTTATTATTGAGAACCTGAAGATTGAGAAAGACATAGTTGAGGAAGTATATGCATAACGACGAACTGAACAACGAAGGTATAGAAAGAGAAGAAGAGCTAGAGGTTGCATTTACAGACGGTGATGAAGAAGTGATCCATAATGTGACGCCGGTGTCCGGTCTGTACGAAAACTGGTTCCTCGACTATGCTTCTTATGTAATTTTAGAGCGTGCCGTTCCTGCCATCGAGGACGGTCTGAAGCCTGTGCAGCGCCGTATCCTGCACGCGATGAAGGAGATGGACGATGGTCGCTTTAACAAAGTGGCCAACGTGATCGGTCAGACCATGCAGTACCACCCGCACGGTGATGCCTCGATTGGCGATGCCATGGTGAACCTGGGTCAGAAGGATCTTCTGATCGAGACGCAGGGTAACTGGGGTGATGTGCGTACCGGTGACAGTGCCGCTGCGCCTCGTTACATTGAAGCCCGTCTGTCTAAGTTTGCGCTCGATGTGGTTTTCAACCCGCAAACGACACTCTGGCAGCTGAGCTATGACGGCCGTAAAAATGAGCCGGTAACGCTTCCGGTAAAATTCCCGCTGCTGCTTGCGCAGGGCGTGGAAGGTATAGCCGTTGGTCTTTCGACCAAAATCATGCCGCACAACTTCAAGGAGCTGATCAAAGGGTCTATTGATGTACTCAAAGGTCGCAAGACCACACTGCTGCCTGATTTCCCGAACGGGGGTATGGTAGACGTCACCAACTACAACAATGGTATGCGCGGCGGTAAGATCCGGGTGCGTGCCACGATTGAGAAGGTGGACAAGACGATGCTGATCATCCGTGACGTGCCTTACGGTATCACGACCACGGGTCTGATGGAGTCGATCGTGAAGGCGAGCGAGAACAACAAGATCAAGATCAAGAAGGTGATTGACAATACGGCTGCTGATGTAGAGATACAGGTACAGCTGCCGCCGGGCGTATCACCTGACCTGACCATGGATGCGCTGTATGCCTTCACGGACTGCGAAGTGTCTATCTCGCCGAATACCTGCGTGATTATCGACGACAAGCCCCACTTCCTGAGTGTGGACGAGTTGCTGCGCATTTCTACGTTCAAGACAGTGGACCTACTTAAGCGTGAGCTCGAGATCCGCAAAGGTGAGTTGGAAGACAGGTGGCATTATTCATCGCTGGAGAAGATCTTCATCGAAAATCGCATTTACCGTGACATCGAGGAATGCGAGACCTGGGAAGCTGTACTCGAAGCGATCGATAAGGGCTTGAACCCATTCAAGAAACTATTGCGCCGTGAAGTTACACAAGACGATATCATTCGCCTGACGGAAATCAAGATCAAGCGTATCTCCAAGTTCGACTCTTTCAAAGCCGACGAGTACATCAAGAAGCTGGAAGAGGAGATGGCTGAGGTGGATGATAACCTCGCCAACCTGATTCGTTACGCAATTGCTTACTTCGAAGGATTGCTGAAGAAATACGGACAAGGACGTGATCGCAAGACGCAGGTGAAGACCTTCGATGTGATTACTGCACAGAAAGTTGCGATCGCTAACCAGAAGCTTTACATGAACGCCAAAGATGGCTTTATCGGTACCGGCCTTCGCAAAGATGAGTTTGTGTGCGACTGCTCTGACATGGATGACATCATCGTGTTCCGTAAGGATGGCAAGTTTACGGTGACCAAAGTAGCTGAGAAGACGTTCGTGGGCAAAGACATCATCATGGCTGGTGTTTATAACAAGAACGATGAGCACATGGTCTACAACATGATCTATGTGGATGGTAAGACAGGCGTGTCCTTCGCGAAGCGCTTCTCTGTGAAGTCGATTACACGTGATAAGGAATACGACCTTACTAAAGGCAACAAAGGTTCTAAGGTGCATTACCTGACCGCTAACCCGAATTCAGAGTCGGAGGTAGTGAATATTACACTTGCTCCACAAGCCTCTGCCCGCATCAAACAGTTCGACTATGACTTTGCTGAACTGATGATAAAAGGCAAAGGATCAAACGGTAATATCGTGACGAAGTACCCGGTTAAGAAGGTGGTGCAGAAGAGCCTGGGCGAGTCTACCTTGGGTGGACGCGAAATCTTCTACGACGAAGTAATTGGTCGTCTGAACACTGAAAGCCGCGGCCGTTACCTGGGTTCGTTTAATACCGATGATACTATCCTGGTGGTTTACGAAGACGGTACTTACGAGCAGACCACCTTTGATCTGGCCAATCACTATACTGTCGAGAAAATCAAGGTGCTGCAGAAGTTTGATCCGGAGTTGGTTGTATCCGCTATCTATTACGAAGGCGAAAACAAAATATACTATGTGAAGCGATTCAAGATCGAGACTTCCACAGTAGGTAAGAAGTTCAGCTTTATACCTGAAACCAAAAACTCCAGGCTTGAGGCTGTATCTACACATTCACTTCCGATGGCCACTATTAGCTTCAAACGTTCGCTCCGAGGCGAGAAGGAAACGGAGAAACTGCTGCTGAGTGAATTCATTGATGTGAAGGGTTGGAAGGCCATGGGCAACAAGCTGAGCTACTTCAAAATCTTCGATGTGAAAGTGCCGAAACAAGAGGAAGTGGAGCAGGAAGAAAAGCCTAAAACTAAGAAAGTTACCACCAAGCGTGAGCCCGTAACACTGCCTTCCGAACTGAAGGAGTTAGCAGAGGAGGCAGCCAAAGTGAGTGGGGCTCAACTTGATGCGCTCGAAACCGTAGAAGAACTTACAGAAGACGGCAGTGCAAGAGAGGCTTTGAAGAAAAAGAAACAGCTGGATTTGTTCTAAATTAAATCCTTTTTTGCATAAGTCGTTTTAAAGCAATATATTAGGTTGCTTATTACAGATTATGCGAATACTTTTCAAAGTCATACCCATTTTGTTCATCATGCTCGGTTTCCTGATAACTCCTCTGGAGGTACTGGGAGATTCCGGGCATGATGTGCTTTTAAAGAAGGCCTACGAGCTGAAAGAGCAGTACAAGGAAACAGAAGCACTGGCGGTATATGAGCAGATCTTAGCTGCTGATGAGTTAAATTATGAAGCACTGTGTCAGGCCAGTGTGCTACATAATTTGATGGGTCATCGTTTTACAGATGACAGCCGCAAGCTGAATCACTTTAGCACTGCAAAGTCTTATGCCCAGCGCGCCTATCAGATGGATTCCACCGATGCCCGATCAAATTATGCCATGGCACTTTCGCTGGCCTCATTGGCAACAATCTCAGGACCGAAGCAGCGACTGGCGACTTTCAGCCAGTTAAAGCCCTATCTGGATGGAGCCCTGGCGGCAGATTTCAGGCATGCAGATGCCTGGCACTTGCTGGGACGCTGGTATTTCAAAATGGCGAACCTCAATTTTGCCGAGATCACAGCTTACAAAGTGATGCTGGGCGGTATGGCAGATAAACCTGCTACCAACAAGGATGCTATTTACGCTATGGAGATGGCCATCCTGCACAACCCGAATAACCTGCGCTATTACTTTGATCTGGCCAACATTTATCAGGAAATGAAAAACAAAGATGCTTGTGTCTATACGCTACAGCGTGCCATGGCCCAGAACCTTGACTTGCAAACGAAGGAGGAGCTGGAGTTGAGCAGGCGCTGTAAAATTATGCTGCAAGAGTATCAGAAGTAACTTGATAGAACTGCAACGCAAAGGGCCTGCTTCCGGATGGTGGCAGGCCCTTTGCGTTGCTTGAAAACTATATGGCAGGCGAATTGTCGGTATTTAGGCAAATTATCTATAATTTAGCGCCATTCAAGCTTGTAAGAAAAGACAGCACATGATGTCTCGTTGGGTCTTAAGTTGGGTAGTGTTGGGGATGTTGACTCTTTCCGGTTGCGGTAAAGAAGAAGGTACCCGGGAGCAGATGGTAGACCTGGAGGCTGTGGCTGTTGAGGACCCGGCCAAACAGCTGGTAAGCCTGAGCGAAGCGATCGATCGATCAAAGCGCGACGGCAGCTTGTACGCACGCAGAGCTATGGTGCTGCTGCGACAGGGGGAACTGGACAGAGCCTTAAGTGATGTAAACGAAGCGATTAAGCTGTCGAAGGAGCCTGCTAACTTTTTTGTAAAAGCGCAGGTGCTATACCTGATGGGGCGTCATGAAGAAGCCCTGCCGCTGGCGTTACAGGCGGAGCGTAACTCGTATGAAAGTTCATCACTTTACGTGCTCTTAACGGAGCTATACCTTGACAGAGGAGCGTATGCAAAGGCTTCTCATTTTGCGCGACAGGCGCTTGAGTTGTCACCGGATGATCCGCATGCGATCTACTTCAAGGGTAGAGTGCTGGAAGTGACCGGTGATACAGCTGTTGCCATCAGGCATTACCAGCAGGCCTTGGAGCTGAAGCCTGACTTTGCGGAGACGCACCGATCATTGGCAGGGCTATACCTGGCGCAGCAGGACCTGGCACAGGCCAGAAAGCATACGCAACAGGGATTGCGCCAGTCACCGGAGGATCCACAACTGTGGCATTACAAAGGAATACTACAGTTGCAGTCGGCAAGAAAGGACAGCGCCCTGGCTAGTTTTGAAAAGGTACTGTCTTTAGCAGACACGATGCAGGCAGCCCATTTTCAGATGGCGCAGCTGCAGCATGGCATGGGAGCCTACGAGCTGGCCTTGCAACACCTGGAGAGTGCTCCAAGGTATAGCAATGTGCTCAAGTACCTGTCTGTGCGGGCAAGTAGCCTGGAACGACTAGGAGAGAACCTGGCAGCACTGCGAACTTACGAACGCATGCTGACGATTGAGCCGAAGCATACGTATGCGCAGCAGAGCGTTGCCAGGTTGAGATACAGATTGGAAAGACCCAGACCCCAGCTCGACAGTATGGCTGTCAGGCAGCGGGGCTTTTAACTCGATACTAAGAAGAAAACATGATCAACATCACTTTGCCAGACGGCTCTGTACGCCAGTACCAGAAAGGTGTAACAGGCCTCGAGATCGCCAGCAGCATTAGCGAGGGCCTTGCCCGCAATGTTTTGGCCGTAAAGGTGAACGATTCCGTTTGGGATCTGTCTCGCCCCATTGAAGAAGATGCCAATGTGCAGCTGCTCACCTGGAACGACGATCTGGGCAAAAATACGTTCTGGCACTCTTCCGCCCACTTGTTGGCCGAAGCACTGGAAGAGCTATACCCAGGTATAAAATTCGGTATAGGTCCTCCTGTTGAGAACGGCTTTTACTATGACGTGGACCTGGGTGAGGGCAGAACTTTCTCGCAGGATGACTTCGCCAAAGTAGAGCAGAAAATGCTGGAACTGGCACGCGCCAAAAATGAATACAAGCGTGAGGAAGTATCAAAGGCCGACGCCATAAAGTATTTCACTGAGAAAGGTGACCAGTACAAGCTGGACCTGATCAAGGATCTGGAAGACGGTTCTATTACCTTCTATACCCAAGGCAATTTCGTAGACCTTTGCCGTGGACCGCATATTCCGAACACCGGCTTCATCAAGGCAGCCAAGCTGATGAACGTAGCCGGTGCTTATTGGAGAGGCGACGAGAAAAGCAAGCAGCTGACTCGTATTTACGGTGTCACTTTCCCGAAGCAGAAAGAGCTCACCGAATACCTGGAGCGCCTGGAAGAAGCCAAGAAACGTGACCACCGCAAGCTGGGTAAGGAGCTGGAGCTATTCGCTTTCTCTGAGAAAGTAGGTATGGGCTTGCCATTATGGTTGCCGAAAGGAACGCTGCTGCGTGAGCGCCTTGAGCAGTTCATGCGCAAAGCACAGGTGAAAGCCGGTTACCAGCCAGTAGTAACGCCACACATTGGCAGCAAGGAACTGTACATCACTTCCGGTCACTATGAGAAGTATGGAGCTGACTCGTTCCAGCCGATCAAAACGCCGAATGAAGGGGAGGAGTTCTTCCTGAAGCCAATGAACTGTCCGCACCACTGCGAGATCTACAAGACACGTCCGCGTTCCTATAAGGAGTTGCCGGTGCGTCTGGCTGAGTTCGGTACGGTATACCGCTACGAGCAAAGTGGTGAGCTACACGGCTTAACTCGTGTGCGTGGCTTTACGCAGGATGATGCCCATATCTTCTGCCGTCCGGACCAGGTAAAGGATGAGTTCAAAAAAGTAATTGACCTGGTGCTGTACGTGTTCAATGCCCTTGGTTTTGAAGACTATACTGCTCAGATATCCTTGCGTGATCCCGAGAACAAGCAGAAGTACATAGGTGGCGACGAGGCTTGGGAAAAGGCTGAGAGCGCGATCATAGAGGCTGCTGAGGAGAAAGGATTGCGCACTGTAACCGAACTGGGAGAGGCTGCGTTTTACGGACCAAAGCTCGACTTTATGGTACGCGACGCCTTGGGCCGCAAGTGGCAGCTTGGAACTATTCAGGTAGATTATCAGTTACCGGAACGCTTCCAATTGGAATACATTGGTGCTGATAACCAGAAACATCGCCCTGTGATGATCCACCGTGCGCCTTTTGGTTCACTGGAGCGTTTCGTAGCCGTTCTGATCGAGCACTGCGGTGGTAACTTCCCGCTGTGGCTGAGCCCGGAGCAGTTTGCCATCCTGCCAATCTCAGAGAAGTACCAGGACTTTGCACAGCAGGTATATGACCGACTGCAGCAGGAAGATATCCGTGGCTTCGTGGACAACCGCGATGAGAAGATCGGGCGTAAGATCCGTGACGCAGAAGTGAGCAAAGTGCCTTATATGCTGATCGTTGGAGAGAAAGAGCAGGAAAACGGAGCAGTCTCTGTTCGCAAACATGGAGAAGGTGATCTAGGCACGATGACAGTGGAGGAGTTCATCTCTAGCTTTCAGTCAAAAGTTGCTGAGATGCTGAACAATTAAAGAAAGATATTTTTTTCTTGATATAAAAAGTGCGATATTCGCACCCTGATTGTAGAAACTAAATTTAAGGAGGTAAAACTATAGCTACGCCAAACAAGCGCTACATCCCACGCGGAAAAGTGGAAGAGCCATACAAAGTCAATGATAAAATAACTGCCAGAGAGGTCCGGTTAGTTGGTGACAATGTAGAGCAGGGGGTATTCTCGACCAGAGATGCTCAGAAAATAGCGAATGAGCAGAATCTTGACCTGGTTGAGATTTCGCCAACTGCTAATCCACCGGTATGCCGAATCATCGACTACTCGAAATTCAAGTACGAGCAGAAGAAGAAGACCCGTGAGATGAAAGCGAAGGCTCAGAAAGTTGTCATCAAGGAGATCCGTTTCGGCCCTAACACAGATGACCACGACTTTGAGTTCAAGCTGAAGCACGCCAAGTCCTTCCTTGAAAGCGGTTTCAAGATCAAGTCCTATGTTCATTTCGTCGGTCGTACGATCGTGTTCAAGGAAAGAGGTGAGATCCTTTTGCTGAAGTTCGCGCAAGCGCTTGAGGACATTGCCAAGGTGGAGCAACTGCCTAAACTGGAAGGAAAGAGAATGTTTTTGATTCTTTCTCCGAAAGTAGCACCTCCTGCTAAAAAGTAATTTGTTTCATTAATTATATACACATGCCAAAAGTTAAAACAAAATCTGGTGCAAAGAAGCGTTTTTCTTTGACAGGTACTGGCAAGATTAAGCGTAAGCACGCTTACAAAAGCCACATCCTGACCAAGAAGACGACTAAGCAGAAGCGTAACTTGACACACACTGGCCTTGTAAGCTCAGCTGACATGGACAGAGTGAAGCTGATGCTTCAAATCTAATTCTCCGGAGTTAGAACGGTTAATTATTTAGTACGAACCCGGTATCTGGTCTTTTGAAGATTAAAATTTAATCACCAGCCGCCAAAACTTTTTAGAAATGCCTAGATCGGTAAACGTTGTCGCAGCGCGACACAGAAGAAAAAAAATGATGAAAATGGCCAAAGGTTACTTTGGCCGTCGCAAGAATGTCTGGACAGTTGCGAAAAACGCAATTGAAAAAGGTTTGCTTTATGCTTACCGTGACAGAAAAGCGAAAAAGAGAGATTTCCGCGCCCTTTGGATCCAGCGTATCAACGCAGGTGCACGTGAGCATGGCATGTCTTACTCTCAGCTAATGGGCGCTTTGAAAAAGGCGAACATCGACCTGAACCGCAAAGTACTTGCTGACCTGGCGATGAACCATCCGGAAGCTTTCAAGAGCATCGTTGACAAAGTAAAGTAATTTACTTTAGATATATTACAAAAGAGGGCCTGGCGCAAGTCAGGCCCTCTTTGCGTTTATACCTGTCTGCAAACTAACTAAAGTCATCTTTGCGTATGACTGCTGTCATCGCGCATGGGTAGGAAGTTGCGCTACTTCGCATCATAGCGGTCAAACACATATGATCAGGTCAGTTGTACTAGCCTGGCGTACGTTGACCCGTTTATCTCACCTTCCAAATCGATGCGGACATGGAAAAGAGTTTTACCCGAAAACTGCTGCTGTTAGCAGCTTTTATCTGGCTGCCCCTGCAAGCAGCCTGGGCTCAGCTATACCTGACACCCCAGGTCAGGCCAAGAGCTGAGTGGCGCAATGGCTACCAAAGCTTGCCTGATGGTCAGAATGGAGCCTTCTTTGTGAACCAGCGCTCCCGGCTCACACTTGATTACAAGCAAGACAAGGTGCAGATGAAGTTTAGTTTGCAAGATGTCAGGGTATGGGGCGATGAGCTACACCTGAAAGACGTACCATCCACGGCCATGCATGAGGCCTGGGGGGAATTTGCCTTGTCAGATAAGTTCGCAGTCAGGCTAGGCCGTCAGGAGTTCGTTTACAACAACGATCGCCTGCTTGGCAATGTGGACTGGGTACAGCAGGCTCGAAGTCATGACGGGGTGCTGCTCAAAGCAAGGTGGCAGGGGATAAGCCTTGATGCAGGTGGTGCTTTTAACCAGGAGAGAGAAGCGCTGTTTGATACCCATTACAGTATGAACAACTATAAAGTGCTTGGCTTCCTATGGGCACAGAAACAGCTGAATGACCAGTTCACGGTGTCCGCTATGCACATTAGCGACGGCTTTCAGCGACCTGATACAGTAGGGGGTGTTTACTTCCGTCATACCTACGGACTGGACCTGAACTACCAGCAAGAACGTGCGCAGTTCAATGGCGCCCTGTACAGACAGTCAGGCGAGCATGGCAGTGGCAAGCGGATCTCAGCTTACCTGGCGGTGGCAGAAGCATCCTATACCTTACAGCATTTGCGCTTCACCATCGGCACCACTTATCTGTCCGGTATGGCAGGTCACGACAGCAAAGTGCGTTCCTTTAACACACTGTATGCGACTAACCATAAGTTCTATGGCTTCATGGATTACTTTATCAATGTTCCGGCCGACTCGCGACAGGGTGGATTGCATAACAGCTACTTTAAAACCAGCTATAATCTAAAGGGTAAGTATAGCCTTTCATTGGACTACCACTATTTTGCACTGGCCAAAAACCTGGGCGCTTCGGAGACACTTCCCGGCACCAGCGATCGTTATTTGGGATCAGAGCTGGATGCAGTAGTCCACTACAAGCACTCTGATCAAATTCAGTTTTTTATTGGGTACAGTACATTGTTTGCGGGCAGCTCCATGGAAGCGATAAAGCCGGGCAGTGCTGCTGCCTATGCCGATTGGGGGTGGGTGATAGTCAACATCCAGCCGCGTGTCCTGCTAAAGTCGTTTGAGAAAGATAGATAAGTTATAAAAAAGGCCCCTGCCAAATTCTGGCAAGGGCCTTTCGTCTGCTGGTATCAGCTCTATTTCGCCATCAGTTCGTGTACTTTTGCCTTCACGGCTTCGTCCTGCTGGTAGACCGTCACGATCTCTCTGTATTTGTCTTCGGTAAGGCCTTCTTCTTCAAGAGCCTTTTTTACATTTTCCTTTACAGTAGGCTGTATCTCTACAATCTGCTGCGCAGCTTTGTCAAAAGCGGCCAGTTGCTCGGGGCTTGCACCTGATTCTGCGAGTTTCTGCTCACGCTGTGCCTGTGCGTACTTATTGAACTGCTCTACATCCATACCTGCTTCTTGAATAATATTGAGCATGTTCTGTTGACCTTCCTTCTGGATAGCCGTCACCTTTGCGTTTGCCTGCAAAAACTTTTTGAGTTCCTCTTCAGAGAACCTGTCCTGCTGAAGCTGTTCCTGCTGAGTTACTTCATATGCCTGCTGTGCTGATGCGGATTGAGCGTACCCAAGGGCGAAGAGAACGAGAGCACCTGACAAAATCTTTTTCATTTTCATGATCGGTTGTTTTAAGGGATTAGGTTAAAAAAAGAGTCACAAAAAACTCCTGGCAGGTCGACTGCAGGAGCCCATAAATTTTAAGATAGTAAAAAGAGAAGCCAGTGCCAAAAGAAAAAGAAATCTCTTCTGAGAGGTCAACACAATTGCCGGATTATGCAAAAGGCGTGAGGGATGGGGAGTATAAGCAAGAGGGCATAAAAAAAGCCCCAGACATAGTCTGGGGCTTTGTAGCGGGGAGCAGAATCGAACTGCCGACCTCAGGGTTATGAATCCTGCGCTCTAACCATCTGAGCTACCCCGCCGAATTGTGGTGCAAATATAAGGGGTAACTTTTTAAAAAAGCAACAATTGATGCACAAAAAAATATTTTATTTTCTGTATATTTAGCAAATCAGAAATTAATACTATACTTACTCAGTCACTTACAATACCAGACAATGAAAGCTACAAAGACGAAATTTGTGCATGAGTACCCAATAAATGCATCTGCCCGCTTGCTATACCCATACCTGAGCACTCCAAGTGGTCTGGCCCAGTGGTTTTCTGACGATGTTTCGGTAAACGAAGACAAAGTGTTCAACTTCTTTTGGGATGGTCGCAATCATTATGCTGAAATGACAAACCATCGCACGAATCGCTCTGTGCGCTTCTTGTTTCTCAACGAGGACAAATCACACGCTTCCGATCCATCTTATATCGACTTCTCAATCGAAACAAGTGAACTGACGCAGGAGCAGTATCTGAAAGTAGTGGACTACTCAGAGGAAAATGACGAAGAAGAGCTGGAAGAGTTATGGGAGCACTTGCTGCAGAAACTTCGTGAAATAGTGGGAGGGTAGCACATCTTAGCTTCAAAGGCTTATCTTTGCACGATTTTTGAAAGTCCGGTGTTAAAGAAAAAAACTGGGATTTTTGATGCCCGCATGCCAATTGGCCCACATGAAGAAACTAGATAAGCTAATACTTAAATCATTTGCCGGACCATTCTTGCTCACGTTTGCCATCGTGGAGTTTATCCTGCTTACGCAGTATATGCTCAAATACCTCGATGAGTTAGTGGGCAAAGACCTTGGGTACGACGTTTTTGCAGAACTGCTGTTTTATTTCAGCATCAATATGGCACCTGTGGCTCTGCCATTGGCGGTGCTGCTTTCGGCGCTTATGACGTTTGGTACGCTGGGAGAGCACCATGAGCTCACAGCTATTAAAACGTCAGGTATAGCGCTGCCGCGTATTTTGCGTCCGGTTGCCTTTTTTGTGGTTTCGCTTTCTATTGGAGCCTTCTTCTTCAACAACTACGTGGTTCCGAAAGCCAACCTGAAGGCTTATAGTCTGCTATGGGATATCAGACAGAAAAAGCCTGCCATGAACTTTAAAGAGGGCGCTTTTTACAATGGATTGCCCGGCTACAGCATCAAGATTAACGAGAAGCTAAATGATGGCCGCTCACTGCGTGACATCATGATCTATGATCACTCGAAGGGGGGCAACAATACCACCGTTATACTGGCCGACTCGGGGCAGATGTATACCGAGCATGATGACAATTACCTGATTCTGGAGCTTTTCAGGGGGAATACCTATGTGGATCAGAACAACGGTGGATTCCGTAATTCGTCTGAGCAGTTCGTGCGGGAGAAGTTTGATGCCACTAAAATCATCTTCAGCCTTGCTTCTTTTGAGTTGGGGCGTACCCGTGAAGAACTCTTCTCTGACAACAAGATGATGAAGAACATTGGGCAGCTGACATCGGTAACGGACTCCTTGCGTCGCTCGGGGGTACGGGAGCGGCAGATGTACGCGCCAAATGTGGACCCGTTCTATATGTACTTTAAAGCCGATACAGGGCAGGTGAAAAATGGACTGCCGGTGACCAAGGTACTGCCTGACTCGGTACACGAGCGGAAAGATCTGTCACCGATTACGGCTGATGTGATGCTGGCAGCAGCAAATAAAGCCCGTAACGTGAAAAGCTTTACAGGTAGCTACAAAGAGCGGGTGACAACACTTAGTCGTGATGCTAACAACTATGAGATTGAGATCTGGCGCAAGTATACGCAGTCATTTGCCATCCTGATCATGTTCCTGATCGGAGCCCCATTAGGAGCTATCATTAAGAAAGGTGGTCTGGGAGTACCTGTGATCATCTCGATCATGTTTTTTATCGTGATGTATGTGCTGGGCATACTAGGGGAGAAATGGGCCAGAGAGGGGCTCGTCTCTGTAGAGGCGGGGATGTGGGGAGCAAACGCTATCCTGCTGCCAATCGGCATGTTTTTCCTGTATCAGGCACAGAATGACTCCAGCCTGCTGGAGGTAGACTTCTGGCGCAAACTCATGACCCGACTAAAGCGCAGCAAAATATAGCCCTGCGTTAAAATAACTCGACGCAAATAGTTTTTTAATATAGATATTTTATTTAACTTTGCGGCTTATACGGGAAACTATCCACTGAATATAACAGATTGATATTTTTTATACGCAATGAAATTAACTACTGAAGCGAAACAAGAAATTTTTGAGAAGTACAGCCTGACCAAGTCTAAGACTGACACTGGTTCTGCAGAAGGCCAGATCGCGCTGTTCACTACGCGCATTGCTGATCTGACAGAGCACCTGAAAGTTCATAGAAAAGACTTCGGCACTCGCCTTGGACTTCTTAAGCTGGTAGGTAAGAGAAGAAGACTTCTGAACTACCTGCAGAAAAATGACATTGAAAGATACAGAGCGATCATCGCCGAGCTTGGTATCCGTAAATAAGCTTATATTGAGTTAGGGAATTTCTTACAGGGATTCCCTAATTTTTTCTGCCCCCTTTTGTATTTCCCCCTTCCTCTTTGCCAGTACCCCAGCAGCGGCTGCAAACGGTAGCCCTGTTCTATTTGATGCTAAAAACAATAATTGAAGATGTCACAAAACGCGATCACTAAAACAATCATTCTTCCGGATGGCCGGGAGATCATAATCGAAACTGGTAAATTAGCCAAGCAGGCTGACGGATCTGTGGTAGTAAAGATGGGTAACACCATGCTATTGGCAGCCGTTGTTTCTAACAAAGAAGCCCGCGAAGGAGTTGACTTTTTGCCTCTATCTGTAGACTATCAGGAGAAATTCGCTTCTTCTGGCAAGATACCTGGAGGCTTCCTGAAAAGAGAGGCTCGCCTTTCTGACTACGAAATTCTGATTTCGCGCCTGGTAGACCGCATTCTGCGCCCTATGTTCCCGGGTGACTACCATGCCGAAACGCAAATGACTATACATATGATCTCTGCTGATACAGAGATCCTGCCTGATGCGCTTGCTGCCTTGGCTGCCTCTGCCGCACTGGCAGTTTCTGATATCCCTTTCAACGGCCCGATCTCTGAGGTTCGTGTTGCCCGTATCGACGGTCAGCTGGTGATCAACCCGCTGGCGTCTGATCTGCAGCGCGCCGACATTGACATGATCGTAGGTGCTTCTATGGACAGCGTAGCCATGGTGGAAGGTGAAATGAACGAAGTGTCTGAAGAAGAGATGCTCGAAGCAATTGCCTTTGCACACGAAGCGATCAAAGTGCAGTGCCAGGCACAGCTGGAGCTGGCCGAAATGGTTGGAAAACTGCAGAAGCGTGAGTACTCACACGAAACGCACAACGACGAGTTGCGCCAGAAGGTATACGATGCCACTTACGAGAAAGCTTACGAAGTTGCAAAGCGTGGCCGTGCAAACAAATCTGAACGTAAAGAAGGATTTGCTTCTGTATTGAATGAATTTATCGAATCGCTGGGTGAGGAGCACGAGTTTGACCTTGGCCTGATCAAGACTTACTACCACGATGTGGAGAAAGAAGCGGTTCGCAACATGATCCTGAACGACCGCGTTCGTCTGGATGGTCGTCAGCTGAACGAGATTCGTCAAATCTGGTCAGAAGTAAACTATCTGCCAGCTACACACGGTTCTGCTGTATTTACCCGCGGTGAAACACAGTCGCTGACAACTGTGACACTTGGTACCAAACTGGATGAGCAGATGATCGACAGTGCCATGGTATCAGGTTCAAACAAATTCCTGTTGCACTATAACTTCCCTGCCTTTTCTACTGGTGAGGTGAAGCCAAACAGAGGCCCTGGACGTCGTGAGATTGGTCACGGTAACCTGGCACTGCGTGCACTTAAGAAAGTACTTCCAGCTGACGCTGAGAACCCATATACAATCCGTATCGTTTCCGATATCCTGGAATCTAACGGTTCTTCTTCTATGGCTACCGTATGTGCCGGCTCCCTGGCACTGATGGATGCAGGTGTTCCTGTAAAGGATGCCGTATCAGGTATAGCAATGGGTCTGATCACGGATGAGCGCACTGGTAACTTTGCCGTTCTTTCTGATATCCTGGGTGATGAAGACCACCTTGGTGATATGGACTTCAAAGTAGCTGGTACCAGCAAAGGTATCACGGCCTGCCAGATGGACATCAAAGTACAGGGCTTGTCACATGAAGTGCTAAGCCAGGCTTTGGCTCAGGCAAAAGACGGTCGTCTGCACATTCTCGGTGAGATGAACAAGACAATCTCAGCTCCAGCTGCAGACTACAAGCCGCATACGCCACGTTCATTCAACATGGTGATCGACAAGGAGTTCATTGGTGCAGTAATCGGACCAGGTGGTAAAGTGATCCAGCAGATCCAGAAAGACACTGGAGCTACGATCATCATCGAGGAGAAGAACGAGAAAGGCCATGTAAACATTTTCGCCAGCAACCAGGATTCTATGAACAGTGCCGTGAGCAAGGTCAAAGCGATCGTGGCGCAACCTGAGATAGGAGAGGTGTACATTGGTAAAGTGAAATCGATTCAGCCTTACGGTGCATTCGTTGAGTTCATGGCCGGCAAAGATGGTTTGCTGCACATTTCAGAGATCAAGCACGAACGCCTCGAAACGATGGACGGCGTGTTGGAGATCGGCGAAGAAGTGAAAGTGAAACTCATCGACGTCGATAAGAAAACAGGTAAATTTAAGCTTTCCCGTAAGGCTATTTTACCAAAGCCGGGCGCTGAAGCGCAACAATAATCAAACAATTTAATACTCCTGATGCCCGTTCCGTATAAGGCGGAGTGGTGTCAGGAGTATTATGTTTTGCTGTCGCGTACTAGCTTCTTGATTTTATTCTTAAAATGTAAGAACTTTGCGCGATTTTCTGATGTTACCACTCCGAGCCCGGAATTAAGATTTTCACATTTTTTGTAATAACAACATACTCTGATGAGACAACTCAAGATAAGCAAACAGATCACCAACCGCGAAAGCCAGTCGCTGGACAAGTACCTTCAGGAGATTGGTAAAGTTGATTTGCTTACACCAGATGAGGAGGTATCGCTTGCTCAGAGAATCAAAGAGGGAGATCAGTTTGCACTTGAGAAATTGACGAAAGCCAACTTGCGTTTCGTTGTGTCGGTTGCCAAGCAGTACCAGAACCAAGGCCTTTCACTAGGCGACCTTATCAACGAAGGTAACCTGGGTCTGATCAAAGCTGCCAAGCGCTTCGACGAAACAAGAGGTTTCAAATTCATCTCTTATGCAGTTTGGTGGATCCGTCAGTCTATTCTGCAGGCATTGGCCGAGCAGTCTCGTATTGTGCGTCTGCCGCTGAACCGTGTTGGTTCTCTTAACAAGATCTCTAAGTCTTTCTCTGAACTGGAGCAGAAATTTGAGCGTGAGCCTTCTCCGGAAGAGATCGCGGAGGTGCTGGAGCTGACAACCGCTGAGGTTGTGGATACGCTTAAGATCTCTGGACGCCACGTATCTGTAGATGCTCCGTTCGTGCAGGGCGAGGAAAACCGCCTGCTGGACGTGCTGGAGAATGAAGACGAAGAGTCACCTGACACTGGTTTGATGAACGACTCGCTTCGTAAAGAAGTGCAGCGCGCACTTTCGACCCTTACCAAGCGTGAGGCCGATGTGATTACGCTTTACTTCGGCCTGAACGGTGAGCATTCACTGACACTGGAGGAGATCGGGGAGAAGTTCAACCTGACCCGTGAGCGTGTACGCCAGATCAAGGAAAAAGCCATTCGCAGACTGCGTCATACATCTAGGAGCAAGGCACTGAAGCCTTATCTGGGTTAAGCAATAGGAACATGACAAAGAGCCCTGTCCGTAAGGTCAGGGCTCTTTGCATTTCAGGCTATGCAGGTACGCTGTCTGCCGTGTTCAGGCTAATTAACATAGGAAGTATGCAGGCAGAGCATGAGAAATTTTGTATACTTGCAACCAATTTCGATAAAGCGCTACATAAACATGGAAATAGAAAAAGTAAAATGCCTGATCATCGGTTCAGGTCCCGCTGGGTATACAGCAGCCATCTATGCTTCCCGTGCCGGATTGAACCCTGTATTGTATCAGGGATTGCAGCCAGGCGGACAGCTGACCATTACCAATGATGTAGAAAACTACCCCGGCTACCCCGACGGCATCAACGGCCCTCAGATGATGGAGGACTTTAAGCGACAGGCGGAGCGTTTCGGCACCGATGTCAGGTATGGCATCGCAACTGCCGTGGATTTTTCGTCGCAGCCCCACAAAGTGACCATTGACGACCAGAAGGTAATTGAGGCGCATACCGTGATCATATCAACCGGTGCGTCTGCCAAGTGGCTGGGCATGGAGTCAGAAGCCCGCCTGAACGGCAGTGGCGTGAGTGCCTGTGCCGTTTGCGACGGTTTCTTTTACCGCGGACAGGACGTGGCCATTGTAGGCGCCGGAGACACGGCGGCTGAAGAGGCAACCTACCTTTCCAACATCTGCAACAAGGTATACATGATCGTGCGCCGTGACGAAATGCGTGCCTCCACCATCATGCAGGAGCGGGTGAAGAAAACCAAAAATATCGAGATTCTCTGGAACTCTGTAACCGACGAGATCCTGGGCGAGGAGGTAGTAGAGGCTGTGCGCGTGCGAAACGTGCTGACAGACGAGCTGCGCGAGATTCCCGTGAAGGGCTTTTTCGTGGCGATCGGTCACAAGCCCAACTCCGACATTTTCGCTGATTACCTGAACCTGGACGAGAACGGCTATATCCGCACCATTCCGGGGACAAGCAAAACCAACATCGACGGCGTGTTTGCCTGCGGCGATGTGCAGGACTTCACCTACCGCCAGGCTGTGACAGCGGCTGGATCAGGTTGTATGGCTGCCCTGGATGCGGAACGCTATCTGGCTGCTCAGGATTTGCACTAAAAATCACCTATAAGTCAAGCCTGCCAGGCATATTCTTTTTAGTTTGGTAAGGACTGACCACAATAAAATGGCGTTGCTTTAGTTAGTTTTGCGTGAATTAGCCCTACTGATACTGCTCCGCCTAATATCCAATATAATGCTAAAGTATAAAGCACCCCTTACGATTGCACTCTTTTTGCTCTGTCTTATAGCCGGGACTGACAGTGCCTTTGCTCAGGGTAAGGTCAAGGATCTATTTAAGGTAAAGTCACCTAAGATAGATTATGTTCGGCCTGACACCACTATCTTGATTAAGTACGAGGAGTTTCCGGAAGATGAATCGGATGCTGGCAAATCGATCTTTTTTAATCCGAAGAGAGAGCTTTCGATTGTTAGTGAAGATACCTCAGAGCTTGATCTAGGAGAGCAGCACATTGTAGAAGTATCGGAAGAGGTGCTGATCGACTCGGCCTGGATTAAGATAGCAGGTTACTATGCCATCTGGGATACGCGGAATATCAACCCGTACCGGATGGATGGGCGTCAGCTCAAGGACACAGTGGATATTACCCTGTATGACCCAAGGTCTAACCGCGATTACAAAATGCCACTAGAGAAAACGCCTGTTACAAGCCGTTTCGGACACAGGGGTTATCGCTGGCATTATGGTACTGACATTGACCTGAACACCGGCGACTCCATTTATGCTGCTTTTGACGGGGTTGTACGCATCAATAAGTGGGATGGCGGAGGTTATGGTAACTACATTGTGCTGCGCCACTACAACGGCTTAGAGACCCTTTACGGGCATATGAGCAGAACCATCGCAGAGACGGGACAGTTTGTAAAAGCCGGCGAAGTGATTGGTTTAGGTGGCAGCACCGGACGAAGTTCAGGTCCTCACCTGCACTATGAAGTACGTTACCAGGGCAATCCGCTTGATCCGGAGCTGATGTATGATTTCCCTGACTATTTGCTCAAAGGACAAAGCTTCGTTATCACCTCTGCCTTGTTCAACTATTATAACAGGGCAAAGGGCAGTAGCAGCAGCGGCTCCCGCAAAGCCTCTTACCACAAAGTGCGAAGCGGAGATACCCTGTCAGGTATAGCAAAGCGCTATGGTGTGTCTGTGAGCCAGATCACTAAACTGAACGGCATCAGCACGCGTACCACCCTGAAGGTTGGGCGTTCGCTCAGAATCAAATAAGAATTAATTGAAAATGAAGTTAGATATACTTGCCTTTGCCTCACACCCGGATGATGTAGAGCTTGGCTGTGCGGGTACACTGATAGCCCATATCGCCGCAGGCAAAAAGGCTGGGGTAGTGGACCTGACACGTGGTGAACTCGGAACGAGAGGCACACCTGCTGAGCGAGTGGAAGAAGCAGAGGAAGCCGCCAGGATCATGGGGCTTTCAGTGCGTGACAACCTTGGCTTTGCAGATGGTTTCTTTGCTAACGACAAAGAACATCAGTTGCAGATCGTACGCAAGGTGCGCCAGTATCAACCTGATATCGTACTAATGAATGCGCTGCACGACAGGCACCCGGACCATGGTCGCGGAGCGGCTGTAGTAGCTGAGGCTTGCTTCCTTGCTGGTTTGAAGATGATCAAGACTTTGGGTGATGACGGGCTGGAACAGCAGGCCTGGAGACCGAAGGCGATGTACAACTTCATTCAGGACCGCTACATCAAGCCTGACTTTGTGATGGATGTGACGCCTCATTGGGAAAAGAAAATTGAAACCATCCGGGCCTTCAGAACACAGTTCTATAATCCTGATGATAACTCTCCGAATACCTACATCTCGTCGCCGGAGTTTCTGGATTTCATCGAAGCCAGAGCCCGCGAGTATGGGCATGCAATTGGGGTAACCTTTGGGGAGGGCTTTACCTCGGCTAAGCAGGTAGGGGTACGTAACCTTTTCGATCTGATTTAATAACCAGACGAGTATACAAACAGAAGGGGCCGGTCATTTGACCGGCCCCTTCTGTTATTTTAGAATAGGCTATACCTTATTTCACTCTGTTTTTGCGCCAGTTGGAAACTGTGCCGTTTTGTGTGCCGGTGCTCGGCGTACTTACTTTAGGCTTGTTGTTTCCTAACAGCATAGCGGCCAGTACTGCAGCTATTTCATCTGCGTCTTCGGTTGATTTTGGCTCCAGTACGCTTGGGCTAAAGTAGCGTTCAATGAATTTGGTGTCGAAGTTACCTGAAACAAAAGCTTCGTGCTGGAGCACAAATGTGCCGAAAGGAAGGGTAGTCTCTATACCTGTGATCTTGTATTCATCAATGGCGCGCAGCATTTTCTCAATGGCTTCCTGGCGGTCTTTTCCGAAGGTAACCAGTTTTGCGATCATCGGGTCATAGTAGATCGGAATGTCCATACCTTGCTCAAAACCATCATCTACGCGCACACCAAGCCCTTGTGGACGAACGTATGTTTCCAAACGTCCGATGTCCGGCAGGAAGTTATTAGCAGGGTCTTCGGCGTATACCCGCAATTCCAGTGCATGGCCGTTTATGGTCAGGTCTTCCTGGCGGAAGCTAAGCGGATTGCCTTCTGCAATTAATATCTGCTCTTTCACCAGGTCCAAACCTGTGATCTGCTCTGTTACCGGATGTTCTACCTGCAGACGGGTGTTCATTTCCAGGAAGTAGAAGTTGAGGTTCTCATCCACTAGGAACTCCACTGTACCAGCACCCACATAGTCGCAGGCCTTGGCTACGTCCACGGCGCATCGGCCCATTTCATCACGAAGCTCAGGAGTTAAGACAGCAGAAGGGGCTTCCTCGATCACTTTCTGATGACGACGCTGAATAGAACACTCTCGCTCAAAAAGATGGACGATGTTGCCATGCGTATCGCCCAGTACCTGTATTTCGATGTGACGGGGAGAACCAATATATTTTTCAATGAAGACAGAGCCGTCGCCAAAGGCAGATGTTGCTTCGCTCACAGCCAGTTTCATTTGCTCTTCAAATACATCCACGCTTTCCACTACGCGCATACCCTTACCGCCACCACCGGCACTGGCCTTGATCAGGATCGGGAAACCTACATTTGAGGCAATTTCCTTGGCTTCTTCCACATCCGAAATAGCCTCTTCGGTGCCAGGCACCATCGGGATCTTATACTTGGATACAGCGGCTTTGGCGGCCAGCTTACTACCCATCAGCTCGATGGCTTCAGGTGAGGGACCGATAAAGATCAGACCCGCCTCCTGCACTTTACGTGCAAAATTTGCGTTCTCAGAAAGGAAGCCATAGCCTGGATGGATCGCATCTACCTGTAGGCGCTTGCAGACATCAATGATCACATCACCCCGCAGGTATGATTCATTTGACTTGGGTCCACCTACGCAAACAGCCTCGTCAGCGTAGCGCACATGCAGGGCGTTACGGTCAGCCTCGCTGTAGATGGCTACTGTGCTGATACCCATTTCTTTGGCGGAGCGCATCACACGAAGCGCGATTTCACCACGGTTTGCTACCAGTATCTTCTTGATTTTTCTCATGCAGGAGCTAAGCTTTATTTTCTTCAAAGAAACAGTATAACAGGCAAACTTAAAAATGAGCACCCGAAAAAGGAGCAGTAGGAGTATTAGAAATTGTTTATGAATCTATAAAATCATAAATTTGCAGGCATTATACTTAGAACTGAATATATAGTATAACTAGCTATATAAGAACCTTAAATTATCCCGAAACTTAATTAAACACAAGGTGGATTTATTTGAAAAGTTGTTGACCAACAGAGGTCCGTTAGGCAGCCACTCACATTATGCGCATGGCTATTTCACGTTTCCAAAGCTTGAGGGGGAGATCGCTCCGCGCATGAAGTTCAGGGGCAAGGAGGTACTTACCTGGAGCCTTAACAACTACCTGGGTCTGGCTAATCACCCGGAAGTGCGTAAAGCTGATGCTGAAGCCGCTGCTGAGTGGGGTATGGCCTACCCGATGGGTGCCCGTATTATGTCTGGAAACTCAAACATGCATGAAAAGCTGGAGTCTGATCTGGCTGAATTTGTGCAGAAACCTGACGCCCTGTTGTTGAACTTCGGTTACCAAGGTGTTGTGTCGATCATTGATGCGCTGGTAGATCGCCATGATGTGATCGTGTACGACGCAGAATCACACGCTTGTATCATTGACGGGGTGCGTCTGCACCAGGGTAAGCGCTTTGTATACGGCCACAACGACATGGCCAGCCTTGAGAAGCAATTGGAGCGTGCTACACGCTGGGCTGAGAACACGGGTGGCGCCATTTTGGTGATCACGGAAGGTGTATTCGGTATGTCTGGTAACCTGGGCAAACTGAAAGAAGTGGTGGAGCTGAAGAAGAAATTCCAGTTCAGACTGTTGGTTGACGATGCGCATGGTTTCGGTACAATGGGTAAGACCGGTGCCGGTACAGGTGAGCACCTGGGTGTGCAGGACGGTATCGACGTATACTTTTCTACTTTTGCCAAGTCTATGGCCAGCATTGGTGCCTTTGTAGCTGCCGACGAGCAGGTGGTAGAGTACCTGCGCTATAACATGCGTTCGCAGATTTTTGCCAAGTCGCTTCCAATGCCTTTGACAGTTGGTGCCATTAAGCGTCTGGAGTTGCTGCGCACACAGCCAGAGTTGAAAGACAAACTGTGGGAGGTGGTAAACGCACTGCAGACTGGTCTGCGCGAAAAAGGCTTCAATATCGGTACAACTGAGTCGCCTGTTACGCCAGTATTCCTGAACGGTCAGATTCCGGATGCGACCCAGCTGACGCTCGATCTGCGTGAGAACTACAACATCTTCTGCTCTATCGTGGTGTATCCAGTAGTGCCGAAGGATGTGATCATGCTACGTCTTATTCCAACAGCCGTGCACACGCTCGACGATGTGAAGGAGACGATCGACGCTTTCGAAAAGATTGCACAAAAACTAGATAAAGGTCTATACTCAAAGGCCTCTGTGTCCGCTTAATTTGCTCTAAAGGCATATATTAAAGTTTGCTAATCTTTGCATGTTATCATTTAATGTGTATATTGGAGCAGTAAAAACAAATGTTTCACTATAATAAACACCTCAAATGAACAACAACTTTGGCAAACTCAAGGACCTAGTAATGTCTCTTGAAGCTGACTTCGAGAAATTCTACGACAAGAACAATGCAGCTGCCGGTACTCGCGTACGTAAAGGCATGCAGGACCTGAAAAACATGGCTCAGGACATCCGTAAGGAAGTTCAGGACATGAAAAACAGCGCTACAGAGACTAAATAAGTAACTCTTTAAGCAATAGCAACAAAAAAGGTGATCTGAAAAGATCACCTTTTTTGTTTTTAAGTAACTGTATATTAGTTAATTAACTGATACCAGGAAATAATTTTTCTTTCCTTTCTGCACCACCAGGTATTTCTCCTGCAGTAGCTCGTAGTTGACCGGCTCTTCCGTACCCTGTACCTTCTGGCGGTTGATGCTCACGCCTCCATTCTTGATCATGCGCTTAGCTTCCCCCTTCGATTCGAAAATAAGCCCTCCAGTTACGTCAGAAAGCAAATCGCTTACCGTAGCTGCTTCTTCGTAGTTGCCTTTGCTTACTTCTATTTGCGGCACGCCCTCAAACACAGATAGCAAAACATCCTCTTTTAGGCCTTTTAGCGTCTCTAAATCGCCTTTTCCAAATAAAATTTCAGATGCATCTACTGCTGATTTGTAATCTTCTTCGGAATGAACGCGAATTGTAACATCTTTAGCCAGGGCTTTCTGCAGTATACGCAGGTGAGGAGCCTGTTTGTGCTCTTCTGTCAGGCGTTCAATCTCATCCTGTGGCAATAGGGTGTATACCTTGATCAGCTTTTCTGCCTCTTCATCCGACAGGTTGAGCCAGAACTGGTAAAACTTGTAAGGTGAGGTATAAGCTGGGTCGAGCCATACGTTGCCACCTTCAGACTTGCCAAATTTAGTACCATCCGATTTGGTTACCAGTTTGCCTACCAGGGCGAAGGCTTTGCCATCGTCTATACGGCGGATCAGCTCAGTACCCGTGGTGATATTTCCCCACTGGTCTGATGCGCCCATTTGCAGACGCACGTTCTTGTTCTTGTACAGATGATAGAAGTCGTAGCCCTGAATAAGCTGGTATGAGAACTCAGTGAAAGAAAGTCCTTCGGCACGATTGCCATCCTCGTCTGCGCTGATGCGCTTCTTCACCGAGTCCTTGGCCATCATGTAGTTCACCGTAAGGTGTTTGCCCACTTCACGCAGGAAGCCCAGGAAGCTGAACTCTTTGAACCAGTCGTAGTTGTTCACGATCTCGGCTGAGTTTTCGCCGCAATTGAAGTCAAGGAATTTCTCAAGCTGCTTGCGTATACCTGCTTGGTTTGCCAATAGGGTGTTTTCGTCCAGCAGGTTCCGCTCTGCTGATTTGCCCGATGGGTCGCCGATCATACCGGTGGCGCCGCCTACCAGTGCTACGGGCTTGTGACCGGCACGCTGTAGGTGCACGAGCAGCATGATCGTTGCCAGGTTGCCGATGTGCAGGGAGGACGCAGTCGGGTCAAAACCAATATAACCCGTGGTCATACCAGAAGCAAGTTGCTCTTCTGTACCAGGCATGAAATCGTGGAGCATGCCTCTCCATCTTAATTCTTCTATCAGATTCATGTAAGCCTAAAAAATCATCAGTTCAGAGCAAATATAGGAAAGAGTTGGCAGAATAGTGGTCTGTCCTGGCTTAACGGCTTAACCAAATGGAGGCTACTTCAAAGGTATAGGGTTGTCCATAAGCTGCAGGCGCTATACCTTCCCCTATGGAGACTTCTATTTTCTCAACCTGACTCAGATCAAATTGGCCAGCAGAAGCGTATTTAGAACGGAATGGATGAAAGCCAGGGTAAGGCCTTGGCAGCAAAATAAAACTGTCCGGCTGGAGCGACTTAAGTGGGATTTCAATCCCCTGTAACTGCTGGTTAAGCTCTACAGTAGCGGAATAGGCGGCTGCATCTTTTGTAATCAAGGTGACTTTCATTTGTAATGGCACCTTATTCTCTGTTCGTGCTTTGACAATGATGCGTTTGTAATCTGCTAACTCAGTCTGTCTGTTTTGCAGCTTACTGCCGACGAAGTGCTGCCATGCGATAATGGGTTCACCTTCTTTAAGATTTGGCCGGCTGAGCTTTAAGGCCATCTGACCAGGCGTTTGGGTTGTGATCAACTGTCTTTCTTCGCTCCGCCAGAGGTTGGGGTATACGGTAAGGTTTCTGTCGTGCGCTGCATTAAACAGCTCGAGTGCACTATTTTCAGCGCCTACTCTCATTTGCCAATAATCCTGCTGCGTATAGTCCCAGGCATGGGGGTTGCCTTTGTGTCCGCCGGGGAAGGTGGTAAAATCGTTCTGTCCTTTCTGTACCAGAATGCGGTACTGTACCAGACCTGGCGTCAAGATATCGGCAGGTACTTCGGCTTGCCAGGTATAAGCCACTTTCTCTTGCATGTCAATCGTTTTCCATACCCCTGAAAAGTTGTTCATTAGCAGTGTCACCTTGTCGCTAGGCTCTATACCTGCTATTACTGCACTGATAGATAAGGATTTGTTAGCAGTTACTTCCTGTTTTGGTTGATGATAAACAGTAGGCTCAGCAGACTGCGGCTGCGGGGCTACAAATTCACTGAGCTGCAGGTTGTGAAGACTGCTTTGGCTGCGTTTATACCTTTTGCCGTTTCTGATGAGCAGGTAGGTGCCCGGTTGAATCGTAATACTTCCTTGGCTGGCTCTCGTGCTATACCTGTTACCCTCGTTCAATGCTTCAACTGTAAAGGCATCACCCAATTCAGGAAGTCTAACCTGTATGGTATGGGCACGCCATTGTATGCGCACGACCTCTTGCTGGGGTGAGGCTTTCGCAAAGGGATCGCTGACAGGTATAGCATCCGGCATTACTTCAAGGCGCCACACCCCGTTTTCGAGTTTGTCAAGAAAGTATGCACCGCGACCGGCATAACGCACAACTGGTGAGTTGCCTACACCGGCCAGACGCTCGAGTTTGCTTAAGTTCGTAGGTCTGGTGCTGGTTGTGTTAGCGTAATAAAACTCCTGAGGGGTGTTCATTTCGCTCAACTGCTGCCGGTGGCTCACACGAAATACATCAAATACACTATCGGTTGGGTAAGTGCCATAGTTTTTCAGGCGGGAGAGTTTCTGAAATGCTTTGGATGCGATCAGCAGGCTAATGGCTTTCTCGGGTGTATGGGCAAGGTTAACGTAATGGGTCTGGTATTCGGTGTTGGCATAGGCTGTCGCCATAGGATCGTAAGCAAATTGCGTAGCCCACTGAAAACCCGCTTCCCGGAAACTTCGGGCCATAGCGGGATACATAGTGGGAGAGGCGATATCACCCGCATCGAACTCATACACCATGCGTGCTTTGCCTGCAAAGGCAGGTATGGTGTCGAAAGGGATGCTATACTTGTTCACGTGAGGCAGGTAATTGCCCTGAAGTGTACGATTTGCAACCAGTCCGGTCGGGTACCATTGGAAGCTAACCCCGTCGATATTCGCGTTGGCAACCGCATCGGCATAGCGCGGCGATTCGCTGATGTTGTAAAAGATCGGCTTGGTCCAGCCTGTGCTCCTGATGGACTTCACCATGCGGTTGACATATTCGGTAGCGCGTGCTTTAGGCCCTGTGTGGTGTGGCTCGTTGTTTACCTCAGCTGCAATTACATCCGGGTCATTCTGGTAAGAAACCTTAGTATACGAGTTGACATGTTTAAAAAATTGCGTCAGGTAGCACTCCTGCGCCTGGAAAGCAGCCTCTTCCGTTACGGCCTGCTGCTTGTTGTAAATGCTCGAAAAGCCACCGGTTTTATAATCCGGTTCCGGGTAGCCAGGTCCCCAAAAGGCGATGGGAGTGATTAGAATTTTGATATTCCGCTCTTTCAGTTTGTAGATCAGGTAGTCAAACAAGCGCAGGTGTTCGTTCTCCAATAAGTTGCCCAGCGAGTCACTGATCTCAGTGTCCCAGACATGCACCCGAAAAGCATTAAAACCAAGTCTAGCCATATGGTAAACATCCTGGTCTATAGCTTTTTCAATGTCTATACCTAAAGCTTCGTGTGAACGGTAGCCATAGGCGAAAGGTACTGTATAATTGACTCCAAAAAAATTGGCTTCGGTCTTGTCTTTCTGCCAGCGCAGTACACCTTGTTTATCTACAAACACGGCATTGCTGTTCTGGCTGTTGGCCCTCAGCGTACTTCCTATCCAGAGTATGAACACTAGCGCTATACCTATCCACAGGCTGTTTCGCATATTTTCTTTCTTAGAGTCTAACTTATTTTAGTAAAGTGTTTCCATGAAGCTGACCCGTATTTTGGTCTGGAAGTCGCTGATAACCTTGAAGATTTCTTTCAGCGTTACCTGTTCAATTTTAGTCAGTGTCCTGGGGTCAAGCAAGTTGTCGGGTTCTTTACGGTCATCGATGATCTGGATAGCCTGTTTCTTCAGGCGCATCCCCATCAGGTAATAATAAGCTTGCAGTAATTCCTGGCGCTCCTTTTCAGTGAAGATACCCACGTTGGCAAGGGCTTCCATTCTTTCCCCCGTATTGGTCAGGAATATACGGTTACGCAGCGCATAGGCCCTGACAAGATCTACAATTGGTGTCATGGTTTTTTTCAGGTTAAACACTTGCTGGCTTCCCTTGCTGAACGTTTTGATGTTGTTGAAGAAGGTAAGTGGCGGCTCATATTGCAGGGCGTTCTGCGCCATGTGATGCAAAAACTTATACCTGGGGCGCTCCAACTCTTCATGCAGAAAGCCTTTGAGGTCACCCATAATGCTTTGTTCCCCATACAGGAAGCGACAATCAAAGAAGGTGGCTACTTTAAGCACCGCCTCCGGGTCAGATTCCTGCAGCCAGTTGCTGTAATTACGCTTCCAGTGGGAGAGGGAGTGTGTCCACTTTGAGTTTTTGGCCATAAAGCCGCCTTCACAGAAACTGAAGCCAATATGATCAAGGCGCTCGGATACAGTAGAGGCGAAGGCTAGAAAATACTCCCGCACCATCTCCCGTTGCTCATTAGCCTTGTCTTCGTAAATGATGGCATTGTCCTGGTCGGTGCGTAAGGTTTGCTCTTTTCGTCCCTCGCTGCCCAGCACCATGAACACAAATTTGGCGGGAGGTGGCCCCATTTCTTCGATGACGCCCTCAATCACATTAATGGCAATCGTATCAGCCACTGTTGTAATGACCTGGTTCACGATCTCGGACTTGACGCCCCTGTTAAGCAACTGGTATACCTGCTCCGGCACTTTCTGCCAGCGCTGTTTCAGCTCGGGTACGCTACGGGCAAGTTTCACTGACTGTATGAACATGAAGGGAGACTGCGCCAGACTGCTCAGTAACTTGTTTCGACTGATAAAACCAATATAGCCAGCGCCGTCTGTGATCAGTAGGTAGCGGGCTCGGGTCTGAAACATCAGCAGAACCGCTTCATAAATATAAGCCTGAGATCCAATAGAGATAATAGGCTGATCCATAATATCATACACTGGCTGGGTATAGGGCACCTGCCTGGCCACCACGTTGTTGCGCAGCGTGAGGTCCGTTACATAGCCCTTGATCTGGCTGTGCTCGTCCTGTACAAAGAGGCAACTCACTTTTTGGCTGATCATCAGTTGAGCGGCTTCGGCAATAGAGGTACTACCGGGGCAGGCTGCTATGGTGCGCGGCTCTATGGTTTCGAGCTTGCGGGAGTAAAGTTGGTCGACGGCTATGTTGTTTTCGGGCTGAATGCGCGATGGCCTTATAAAATGGGCGTACTCCTCGTCCAGCATCCGGCGACCGTATTCGGCCGTGAAGTAATGAAAGAAAGCTTCATATGCCTGACAAAGCGCTAAAAACTCCTTGCGGTGTAAGGTATAGACCACAGTGCCTTTGCGCGAAATAACAGTTCGGAACGATCGGCGCCGGTTGAGTAGGAGTGAGGCTCCCCCGTAGCAAGTGCCACTAATGTAGTTTGTTACCAGCCGCTTGTTTTGTTCGCTGTCGTAAAAAAATACTTCATAAGCGCCCCGCACGATCAGATCCACCCCGCGTAACTTAGACTCATCTTGCAGGTATAGGATGCTTTCTTTTGGATGCTGCACCTGCTGAAGCAGCTCTGCTACCCCATGCAACACTTCATCAGGCAGCACATCAAAAGGCCTGACGGTTTTTAGAAATTCATATTTAGCATTCATGTTAGCAGTAGGGCGATTAGGTATAAGAGGATGATCAATAGCAGAAATCCGACGAAGTACATCAATCTGCGCTGGTGACTGCGGGGCTTTCGTCGAAGCGGCTGTGGAGGAGGAGGTTCCTGCTGTAGTTTCACAGATTGTTCGTCAATGTCGCCTCTGCGCCACAGCTCAAAGAAACAGCGTGCCGTGGCATGGGCATCGTTGCGTGCATCATGTTCGTTTTGCAGGGGGTCGCCGAACAGGCGCATGTACAGCTCTCCCAGACGCATATGCCGGTGCCTTGCTTCCCGTACAAAGTGATTGGTGGCGAGCATCGTACAGAAAGCAGGCAAATGCTCCAATGGATTGTCAAGACCCGCTCTATAGAAGCCCAAGCCCAGCATTTTGTAGTCAAGCTGCATGAAGTGTCCCACAACCAGTGGCTGATACTGAACCAGGTCATGCTGCAAAAGGTGTAAGGCTTCGTGGCGACCTGTTCCATTCTTTTCCAGAAAGTCCATGCTGATTCCATGTATGCGTTCCGAAACAGCATTCATTTCGTAGTCTGATGGCTTTATATAAAAGTTTTCAGACTTTATGAACTCGCCTTGTCGGGTATAGACTTCCCAGGCGACCTGTACGATATGGGGCCAGTTGTCGCGGGCAGAATAAGGCATGCTCCAGTCCTTGGGCAAACCCGAGGTTTCGGTGTCGACAAAGAGCAGATACGTGTTCACTGTATAAAATTAGACAATATTCAGGACAGTCAGAATATATTGGATTTTATTCTTTTTTTGGCCCTCCAGCCTTTCATTTGCAGTGCAGATACCAGTATATTTGATGTCTGTATACCTGATCGATCACCAATCTATACCTTTCAAATAGCATGTCGTATACCCCAGAGGGCATCATGGAACAATTAAAGAAGAGGCAGTTCGCCCCTGTGTATTTTCTGCAGGGGGAGGAGCCTTTTTACATTGACCAGATTGCCGATTTTATAGAGGCACACGCCCTGCAGGAGCACGAAAAGGGTTTCAACCAGGTTGTGATATACGGTAAGGATGTAGATGTGGCCACAGTGTTGCTGCAAGCCAAACGTTTCCCGATGATGGCGGAGCGCCAGGTGGTGATCGTGAAGGAGGCGCAGAGCATTGTGGACCTGGAGCGAGAAGAAGGCATGAAGCAATTGGAGGCATACCTGCAAAACCCGTTGCCTTCTACCATAATGGTATTTTGTCACAAGCACAAAACCCTTGATGGGCGCAAGGCACTGGGCAAAGCTGTGCAGAAGCATGCCGTGCTACTGACTACCAAAAAGCTGTATGATAACCAGATACCTGCCTGGATCACGGGCTATGTGAAGAGCAAAGGTGTGCAGATCAGCCCCAAAGCGGTGCTGCTGCTAAGTGAGTTTATCGGGGCTGACCTATCGCGGCAAGCAAACGAGATCGATAAGCTGCTGATTAACCTGAAGCCCGGACAGGCGATAGACGAGCGGGTAGTGCAGGAGAACGTGGGCATCAGCAAGGAATACAATATTTTCGAGCTACAGTCAGCCTTGATAGCCCAGGATGCGCTCAAGGCCAACCGGATCATCCAGTATTTTGAGGCCAATCCTAAAAACAATCCGCTTATACCTAACCTGAGCCTGCTCTTTACGTTTTTCACCAAGCTTTTGACCTTGCACCAGTCAGCTGACAAGTCAGAATCCGGTGTGAGAAAGAGCCTGGGCAACCGGGGCTTCCTGGTGAAGGAGTACATGCAGGCGCTTCGGGTGTTCCCACTGGTGCGTGTCGTTGATATCATTCACCATATCCGGGTGGCCGATCTGCAGGTGAAAGGCATAAGCGGTGGTGATATGAGCGAATCTGAAATTTTAAAGGAGCTGGTATTCAAGATATTGCATCCTGTTCCGCGAGCTTTGGCCTATCAATAAGTACAATTTTGCACGATCAGCACAATATTTGCTATTGCTGCTGCATTGTATAAAGGTGTGGGGCGTGCGTCAGGCCTTTTCGGCAGGATGTTTATCGCCTTTGGTTCGTGCGGTTATCGAATTTTAACTAACTTTGAATTTGCCTGTAAGGCATGGCGCCGTCTGGTGCATATACCTGTTTTCTAAGATATAAGTCATAAGAATAGCTCAAACGAGCAGTAAGATACATATGAAGATAGCCTATAAAGTAGCGCTGGCATCGGTTTTGGCTGGAGGAAGCCATATAACGGTGGCTCAGCACACACAGGTGTTCACCGCAAAAGACAAGCACTACCATGAAGGCGTGGAGTTGTTTGACCGAGCCAAGTACGGAGCGGCACAGGAGGCCTTCCGCAAGTACATCAACCTGATCGGTGACGATGCCAAGACGGCGGACGCACAGTATTACTATGCATTGAGCGGGCTATACCTGTTGCACCCGGACGCCGAGCAGCTGATCCTCAACTTCACCCGCAAATTCCCGACCCACCCGAAAACGGCCCTGGCATATTACGAGTTGGGTCTGTACTACTTCGAGAACAAGGATTACAAGAAGGCGGTAGAGAAGCTCGAGAGTGCGCCGACGCATCTTCTTAGTATCAAGCAAAACAAAGAACTGGAGTTTAAACTCGGCTATTCTTATTTCGCCAACAAGGATTTCAAAAACGCCAAGATCTGGTTTGACAAGAACAAGACGACAGGCTTTAGAGAAGACGAACACCGGTTTGCCTATGCATCGAACTACTACGCGGGCTATATAGCTTACCGCGAAGGTGATTATGATGCAGCGAAAGCGGATCTGTTGATCGCCGAGAAAAACGAAGCCTACGCCCAGATCGTGCCTTACATGATCACCGAGATCCTGTATAAGGAAAACGATATCTTCGAAGTGATCCGATACGGGGAGGCAGCACTTGCTAAAACCCCTAAGGTACAGCAGGCCGACGAAATTGCCCTGTTGGTGGGCGACGCCTATTACCAGCGTGCTGAGTACAAGACTGCAGAGCAGTACTTCAGCCAATATGCACAGGGGAAGCGCAAGCTGGATCCGGTAATTCAGTATAAGATTGCCTATACCGACTACAAGAACGGTAACTATAAAAATGCGATTGCCAATTTTAAAGAAGTAGCCAGTAAGAAAGACGCCCTCGGTCAGAATGCCGCTTATTACCTGGGTATGAGTTACCTGCGCGAGGATAATAAGCAGTATGCCCTTACTGCTTTTGATCAGGCCCGCAAAAATGACCAGGACAAAACAATCACAGAAGCGGCAACCGTTAAGTTTGCACAGGTAAGCTATGAGCTTGGTAACTTCCGCGACGTATTCAACTCGCTGCAGAACTTCAACCAGGAATTTCCTAAATCAGCACATGCCGCCGATGTCGACAACCTGCTGACAGAGGCTTACTTCAACTCTAATAACTATTCGGAGGCTATTCGTCACATCGAGAGCATGCCGAACAAGAGCTATAAGATGCTGGAAACCTACCAGCGCGTTACGCACTTGTATGGTGTAAACCTTTTCAACGAAGGCAAGTTCCCGACGGCAGTTTCCCTGCTGGACAAATCCCTGCAATACCCTTACGACAAAGAAATCACAGCAGCCAGCCACTTTGTGAAAGGTGAAGCTTACTCTATGGGACAGCGTTACGTGGATGCCATCAACAGCTACGCAGCTGTGTTCCGTAACAGTGAGGCCCGTAAGTCGGAGTACTACATGAAGTCGCGATATGGTATAGGCTATGCTTACTATAACAACAAGGAGTACGACAAGGCGATGCCGCACTTCAAGGCTTATGTGGACGGCACCAGCCCAAGCGACCCGAATCACTACGATGCCATGATGCGACTAGCGGACCTGCACTACGTGAACAAGCAGTATGCACCTGCTCTGGCACTTTATGACAAAGTACTGGCTTCTAATTCCAATGACAAAGACTATGTATACTTCCAGAAAGGTATCGTGCTGAGTCTGATGGGCAATAAAGAAGCCGCGAAGCAGAATCTTCAAACCGTGTACAGCCAGTACCAGAAATCGCGTTACGTAGAACCTGCTATTTATCAACGTGCTATCATTGAGTTCGAGTCAGGCAATTACGAATCAGCTGTATCAGGTTTTACGGCGCTTATTCAGGGAAAACCTCAAAGCCGCCTGGTGCCGAATGCACTCGAGAAAAGAGGTATAGCTTATGCTAACCTGGGCAAAAACGCTGAAGCTGCCGCTGACTACAAGCGCGTACTCGACGAGTTCCCGAACTCACGTTCTGCGAGTGGATCACTTTACAGTCTGCAGGAGGTACTGGCTACACAGAACCGCAGCAGTGAATTTGACACCTACGCGGAGAAATTCAGAACAGCTAACCCGGAAAGTAACGCTCTGGAAAGCATTGAATTCGAAGCATCTAAAACGCTTTATTTCAACGAGAAATACGATCAGGCTCTGACTAAACTGGAGAGTTATCTGAAGACGTATCCAAGCAGTCCGTTTGTAAGTGATGCCCGTTACTTCCTGGCTGATTCGTATTTGCGCACCAACCAGACGGAACAGGGCTTGCAGCGCATGAAAGCCGTTGTAGAAGAAAACAAGAGCGAGTATGTGAACCGTGCCATCCAGAAAGTGGCTGATGCGGAGTTTGAGAATAAGAACTACGCGGAAGCGATCAAGTACTACAGCCGTCTGCGCGACACGGCCATTAACCGTCGTGAGCAGCAAACTGCCTTGACTGGTCTGATGAAGAGCCACTTCCTGTCGAAAGACTATGCGGCATCGAAGCGAATTGCAAACGAACTGATCAGCCAGGGTAATTCCGCGCTTTATGTCTTCAACACAGCTCAGCTGTACAAAGGCAAAGCCACCTATGCTGAAGGTAATCTGGAGCAGGCCCTGAAAGAGCTGCGTGAAGCAGCCTCTTCTGCAACCGATGAAAACGGAGCGGAGGCACATTACCTGGTTGCCGAGATTCTATACAAGCAGAAGAAGTTTGCCGAGTCGATCGATGTGGCCTTTGACTTCAACACGAAGTTCTCCAGCTACGATTTCTGGCTGGGCAAATCCTTCCTGATCATCGCTGACAACTATGTGGCGCAAAACGAAACTTTCCAGGCCACTTCAACACTGAACTCCATTATTGAGCACTCGCCAGTTCCGGAGATTGTAGCAGAAGCGAAGCAAAAGCTGGCTAAGTTGGGTGGTTCACCGAGTACGGCCCCAGCTGACACAGTGAAGAGAAGAAAAAGATAATGCATCAGATCAAGCTGAAGAGAAACATCAACATGAAGAATAGATTGAAAAAAGCTTCCTTAGCAGCTATTGTGCTGTGTGCTGGATACAGCTTTCTGAACAGTGCTCAGGCACAGACAACAGGCTGGGGCGAAGGTGCCAAACTACAGGATGCGGAAGTAGTGGTAGAAAAGGATCGTAAGATCGAGTTGCCGAGAGCTTCACGCAACTACCAAAAATTTGCGGTGGTGCAGCCAGAGCCGGGCGAACGAAATGTGCGCTACCGATTCAACGATTACCGCCTGGAGGACCAGGATGTAGACCTGCAAGTGCGTGTACTTACCATCAAGCAGGACGAACTGACCAAACTGTACGGCAATTATGTAAAGGCAGGTATAGGCAACTACGGTACACTTTACCTGAAAGGCTACTTCCACAACAAGCGCAGCAATGTGGCCTCCTATGGAGCGGATGTCAGCCATATCACTTCTGCCAGAGGTCCGGTGGACGGCCGAAATTCTGCCGTAACCAATTCGGCGATCAACCTGAACGGCGAGAGTTACCTGCAAGGCCTCACTTTAGGCGGCAAGCTGGGTTACGGACGCGACAAGTATCATTTCTATGGATACAGCCCGGTGCAGGAAACGACCGTGGACCGCGATACCATCAGCCAGGTATTCAACCGCGTGAATGCCGAAGGCTATATGCATAATCACGGTGCTGGTATGCCACTTCTGTTCAAAGCCGGTTTGAACGTGAACTACCTGAACGACCGCTACGACATGCGGGAGACAAACATTGCAGCAAAGTTGAACACCGAGTATGGCCTGGATGATGTGTCAGCTTTCAAAGTTGATGCAGACCTGTCAGTGGTGTCGCATAAAGACTCTGCTTCTGTAGGCCGTACTATGTTTAAACTGCATCCGCAGTACGAGCGTCAGCTGAATGCGATCCGTCTATCGATTGGAGCCAACGTGGCTTACACGGGCGACACCGTAAATGATGCACGCAAGTTTAATGTATACCCAACGGTACGTGTAGGAGTTGAGCCTATTAAGGATAACTTGTTGATCTATGCAGGTATAGGGGGCGATTTGCAAAGAGTTACTTTATATCAGCTGACACAGGAGAATCCATTCCTGGCGCCTAATATACGAGTAGCTGATCAGAACAAAGGACTAGAGGTATACGGCGGTATGCAGGCCAACATTGCAAACTTTGTGCACCTGACAGGGCGAGTGGCCTACCAGAACTTCCGCAACATGTACTTCTACAACAACTCGGCACTTGACTCAACTAAGTTTGACCTGGTGTATGATGACGGCGTGACAAATGTTTTGAATATTTATGGAGAAGCCACTTTTAATTATTCAGACGAACTGCGCATCGGGTTAAAGGCTGATTATAACAAATATAGCACAGCTACCTTAGAGCAGCCGTTTCACCGTCCGGAGTTGATGGCGAGTGTTTTTGCCACCTACAACTTCTATGATAAGATTCTCTTTAATTCAGAACTTTACTATATTGGGAGTTCTTTCGGGCGCATTACCCGTCCTGACGGCACATTTGTGCTGCGGGAGACAGATACGATCGTGGACCTGAACCTGAAGGCGGATTATAGATTCTCCAACAGATTCACGACTTTTCTGATGGTAAATAATTTGTTTGCGCAGAAGTACGAAAGGTTTGTAAATTACCCGAACAAAAGTATAAACCTGATAGGAGGCGTCTCTTATTCATTCTAAGTGCCTATGGTAGAAAAGCACATCAAGCACCTGCTCTACAATCACGACTGCGTGATCATCCCTGATTTTGGCGGGTTGATCACACGCTATGTGCCTGCCCGGATCAACCCGGTAAAGCATTCGCTGGTGCCACCGTCCAAAAAAATCGCTTTCAACGAGAAACTCGTGCTAAACGATGGACTGCTGATCAGTACCATCGCCTATGCCAACAACATCACAAAAGAAGAGGCCAGACAACAGGTGATGGCTTTTGTGCATGAAGTTCGCAATAGGCTGGATAATGAGCAGCGGTTTGAGCTGACTGATATCGGCGTGTTCAAGTACAACCACGAACGAAAGTTGGTGTTTGACTATACTGAAGGCGATAACTTGTTGGAGGCAAGCTTTGGCCTGCCTGAGATAGTTGCCAGACCGATTCGTCATGAAGAACCGGCAGTCCTGCGCACCCTGATCAAGGAGCGTCAGGCAGCAGAGGCTGTACCTGCCAGAAAGCCTTTCAAAGCCCGTCTGAAGCGCGCCTACCACGTAGCTGCAGGACTGGCCTTAACTGGTTTGGTCGGCGCAACACTTTACATGCTCTCCCTGCAAACGGACTATAACCTCAGCAGCCTGAACCCGATATCGCTGATTAGTGGCGATAAGCAGGCGGCGGCTGAGCAGACAGCAACTACAGTTCCTGTTCAGAACAAAGCCGCCTTAGGACAAAATGTCGGAATCGCTGGATTTGATGCAACAGATGCAGGTATGGAAAGTGAAGCTGACGCCTGGGGTGATGCTTCTAGCAGTACTACTAGCTCCGATACCCAATATGCTACAGATGAATTCGTTAATGAGAAAGACGAGTCTGTTGCGGAAGTAGCTGCACCAGCTGTGGCCAGCACTACGGTGAGCAGTAAGGACGGACGCTTTTATATTATCACGGGCGGATATGCCCGCATGCTGAATGCGGAGTTTAGCCGTCAGGAAATTGCGGAGTTTGGCCACGAGGCCAAAGTTTTGGAGCCTGGCAAAGGCAGCAGGCTCTTTAAAGTATCTGTTGCTGACTTTGCATCTGCAGAGGAGGCACAGGCTGCCATGGACACTTACAGACAAACATTCGGAGAAAATATTTGGGTTTTTAATAATTAACATGACATCTCTCTTCTTACAAATTACGACAACTCCTGCTGACACGACTTCTATGTTGGCTGATGGAGCAGAAACAGCGGAAAGCTCGGTATCCTTACTGGACTTGGCGATGGCGGGTGGTTGGGCCATGATCCCACTGCTGCTTTTGTCGCTGGCTGCCGTTTACATCTTCTTTGAGCGCTACCTGACGCTTAAGAAGGCTGCCAAAAACCCGGATGGTTTCAGTGATCGCATCAAGAGCATGGTATTAGCCGGTGACATCAATGGTGCCCGTATGCTGTGCGCACAGACCAACACGCCAGTATCCCGCATGCTGGGCAAGGGTGTTAGCCGTATCGGTAACCCACTCAAAAACATTGAAACTTCAATCGAGAACGTTGGTAAAATCGAGATCAGCCGTTTGGAGCGTAACCTGGCTGCCTTGGCAACTATTGCCGGTGCTGCTCCGATGCTGGGCTTCCTGGGTACGGTAACAGGTATGATCCAAGCCTTCATCGCGATTGCCCAAGCTGAAGGTTCTGTGAGCCCGCAGTTGCTGTCAGCTGGTATCTATCAGGCGATGGTAACAACAGCTACAGGTCTGATGATCGGTCTGCCAGCTTACGTAGGGTACAATTACCTGGTGTCTAAGATCGATAACATCGTGCATGCCATGGAGTACTCTTCTATTGAATTCATTGATCTGTTACAAGAACCACAACTTTAAGCATGAATTTACGCTCTAAAAACAGGATCAACCCCGATTTCAACATGTCCTCTATGACGGACATCATCTTCCTGTTGCTTATTTTCTTCATGCTTACCTCGAACTTTGTGACGCCAACCGGTTTACCGGTTAGCTTACCTTCCAGCAAGGTGTCTAACATCGTGATGGAAAAGGTAAATATCACGATTACGAAAGACATACAGTATTTTCTGAACGGTAAGCAAATTGACGAGTCGCAGCTGGAGTCACAGTTGGCAGCACTTTTGCAGGGAACAGAAGAAGGTGTGGTGGTGTTGAACGTAGACAAGACCGTGCCGGTGGAGTATCTGGCTAAGGTGGCAGGTATAGCTGCCAGCCTGAAAGCGAAAGTAACTTTGGCCACTGAGCCTACAAAGTAGCATTGAATTACACATGGAGATAGCATTATCACAGGAAGAGGAAAAGAATAAGAAGATTGCTGCAGGGATCAGTATCACCCTGCACATCATCATTCTATTGCTGCTCTTTTTCCTGCTGGCCTGGAATGGTGCCCCTGGCAACCCGGACGAGGAGATTGGCATTGAGATAAACTATGGCACTGACGCCATGGGCAGCGGCGACGTGCAGTCGAAGGCTACTCCGAACGAGTCGAAGAACGTGCAGGACAGCAAGCCAGCACCCACGCAGCCGGATCCGCTTCCTGAACCTAAGCCTGTTGCAGCTGCTACTCCAACACCGCCTACTCCAGTAGAAACGCCAAAGGTGGTAACAACCCCTGTGGAGTCGCCAGTGTCGGTTAAAGAGGAAGTAAAGCCGCAGCCTAAGCCTACGCCTAAAGTAGAAGAGGTAAAGAAGCCGGTAGAGCAGCCGAAGGAAGAGGTGAAGAAGCCTGAACCTGAGAAGCCACGTACGCTGTACCCTGGCAAGCCTACTGAAAGCACGGGTACTGGTAAAGCTGGCACATCAAACGAGGCTACTGGCAACAACAATGGTGATGACGCCAATAAAGTAGGGGATAAAGGTGACCCACGCGGTCAGATGACTGCCAAGAACTATGAAGGTACGCCGGGCGGTGGCGGCGGCGGTGACGGTCTGGATATGGCCGGCTGGCGCTACGACATCTCTCCAAAGCGTGACCCTTACGAGAATGAAACAGGTTTTGTGAAGTTCCGCATCCGTATCGACGCTGACGGCAACCTAATCGGCATTGACCGCTTGGAAAGCACCGTGTCGCCGCATGTAGAGAAGTGGTACCGCGAGCAGCTTCAGAAAACAACCTTTAGCCGCACCGGTGGAGGCAGAAGCACTACAGGCGCTACGGGTACCGTTACTTTTGTGATCAGATCACGCTAATTTCTATTGATTTCATGACTTATCAAGAGTGTCTTGATTACCTATACCAGCAATTGCCGATGTATCAACACATCGGCAATGCTGCTTTTAAGAAGAGCCTCGACAACATAATAGCTCTTTGCGACGCACTTGGGCAGCCACAGCATAAGTTCAAGACCGTGCATGTGGCTGGTACAAACGGCAAAGGCAGCAGTTCACACATGCTGGCTGCCGTACTGCAGAGCGCAGGCTATAAAACCGGCCTCTATACCTCACCACACCTCAAGTCATTTACTGAAAGGGTGCGTGTGAACGGAGCAGAGCTGCCACAGGATTACCTGATTTCTTTTGTAGAGCGGCATAAGGAGCTGTTCGAACAGGTAAAGCCATCCTTTTTTGAAATGACGGTGGCGCTGGCTTTCCAGTATTTTGCTGACAAGCAGGTGGATGTCGCTGTGATCGAGGTGGGGCTGGGCGGAAGGCTCGATTCTACCAATATCATTACCCCGGAACTGTCGCTGATCACCAACATTGGTTTTGACCACCAGGCTTTGCTGGGCGATACCTTGGTAGAGATAGCAGGAGAGAAGGCCGGGATTATTAAACCCCATATACCTGCTTTAGTCAGTACCAAGCAGTCAGAGATCACACACGTGTTTGAGCAAAAGGCTGCTGCTGAGCATTCACCGCTTTATTTTGCTACCGACAGCATAACCGTACAGGTGCTGGACCAGCATCTTGAGGGGCAGGTATACAATGTATACCTGGATGGCAAGCCTTGGCTGCAGTCATTGCAGTCTGATCTGGCCGGGGTATACCAGCAGTTTAATCTGCCCGGTGTACTCAAATCTCTGTTATTACTTCGTGGGCAGGGCTTTACTATCTCAGAAGAAGCCATCCGCCAAGGTATAGCTCAAACCAAAACGGTTACAGGTCTGAAAGGACGTTGGCAGGTATTGGGTAATCAACCTTTAACAATTTGTGATACAGGTCATAATGTTGATGGTGTTAAACAAATACTTACTCAGTTAACTGCCCTAGCACCCAAGCAAGTACACTTTGTTTTTGGCGCCGTGAATGACAAGGATATTACGACTATTCTGCAGCTACTGCCAAAGCGTTATACCTATTACTTCTGTCAGGCGCAGATACCACGCGCTTTGCCTGTGGAAGAGCTCCAGGAAAAAGCAAAACTGGTCGGGTTGAAAGGGGATTCCTATCTAACTGTAAGCGAAGCCATCGCTGCTGCCAGGGGAAATGCAAAGCCGGATGAGGTAATTTTTATTGGAGGTAGTACCTTTGTGGTCGCAGAGATTGACGAACTATAAAAATGGGAAGAAGTAAATTAGCAAAGTTTGCCGCTATAGCGGAGCGTGAGAATGTAATAGAACCAGAAGGAGAGCTTTATGGTCAGTTGAAAGGCAGATGGCGTGATGAGTTTTTTGAGAATGAGAAGCCTTTGATCCTGGAGATCGGTTGTGGCCGCGGGGAATATACGGTAGGTATGGCGCGGCTTTTTCCGGACAAAAACTTTCTGGGACTCGATATCAAAGGAGCACGCATCTGGAAAGGAAGCTCTCTGGCGGAAGAGGAAGACCTGCACAATGTGGCTTTTCTGCGCACTTTCATTGAGAATCTGGAAGATAACTTTGCTGAAGGGGAAGTTGACGAGATTTGGGTTACTTTCCCGGATCCTCGACCAAAGGACCGTGACATCAAGCGTCGCCTCACATCGCCGCGTTTCCTGGACCTGTATGCAAAAATTCTAAAGCCGGGCGGGATTCTGCACCTCAAGACTGACAACCAGATGCTATTTGACTATACCTTGGAAGTGCTTCAAGAGCGTAACCCGAAAGACCTGCTCTTTACGCACGACCTTTACCAGTCTGATCTGCAAGATCACACGATGGGTATCTACACCACCTACGAGAAGCGCTACCTGTCCGAAGGAATCACTATTAAATACCTGCAGTTTAAGGTATAAGCCATCAGATACAAATGTATCTTACACTTAAATCAAGACGGTCCGCCATACCCAGGTATGGCGGACCGTTTATATTATTGCTTATTCGAGGTCGATTGCAGGTATAGCCAGTTTAATCTGAGAAGTATTTCAAGTTTTGTATGACTCAATCCACAGAATGGAACGGTTCAAAAAAGCTTAAAACGAAACAACGCTACCCTTTAACTCTCTAACTCCTTAGTTTTCCTCGATTTCCTCGAAGATCTCCTGCAGTTCGTCAAAGTCCTTCAGCCCTGGTTTGATCTCGTGACCACCACGTAAGCCAATGCCAGCGGGTTTGATGTCCTTCAGCACCGCGTTGATGTTGTGGCGGTGTACGCCGAAGCCCAGGTATATCTGAAAACGCTTTGCCAGGTTTTTGAGAAACTTGGTGTTGGTGTCGTCAATGTTTTCGAAATCTGATGAGTAGATCAGGAAACTGTCAACAGAAGGACCGTACAGCTCCATCATCTCCAGCAGCTCGCTCTCTACGGTGTCCTTATTGATAAATACCTTCTGAATAACCGGGCGGTTGATCTCTTCGATCTCGTCGATCAGGTAGGGTGTATCCAGTTGAATGTAATCCAGACCGAAGTCATCAGCATACTGGTTGATAATATCGGGCTTGGCACGCTCGAACTCACCTGCCAGCTTAACGCCAGATACCCAGCCTACGATTTCCTTCAGCGTATCGGAAGACATACGCTCCTTATCGTCCAGTTTCAGGTTGAAGCTGATAATATCTACGCCCATGCCAGCGCAGTAACGCGCATCACTCAAATTGTTAATACCATTTACTATTACAGAGGTACGTAAGCCCATAGCAATCTATCTTTTAAAAACCGGTTCGGTTCAGTTAATCCTATTGAATTCCAAAGTAAGTTCCTTATCGGGTACGATGCCATATTTTTTAATGTTTTTTTTAATGCGACAGCATCTTTTAAACAGTTGTTGTTACAATATTTGCCCGGCTGAATCTTTATTAGTGCCCCGATGTTACTATCTTTGTAGAAAAATTATAGCATTTCGAATTACAATTCTGAAAATAAATGAGTAAGTTAGGAAGGGTATTGGTAGCCATGAGCGGCGGCATAGATAGCTCCGTAGCGGCTGTGATGTTGCACGAGCAAGGCTATGAAGTGGTGGGTATGACCATGAAGACTTGGGATTATGCATCGAGCGGCGCCAGCAAGAAAGAGACCGGCTGCTGCAGCCTCGACTCCATCAACGATGCCCGAAACATAGCGGTACAGCTCGGCTTCCCGCACTACATTATAGACATACGCGAAGAGTTTGGTGACTATGTGATCAACCACTTCACAGACGAATACATTGCAGGCCGCACGCCAAACCCATGTGTGTTGTGTAATACGCACATCAAGTGGGATGCTTTATTGCGTCGTGCCGACCAGTTGGGTTGCGATTTTATCGCGACCGGGCACTATGCTAACATCCGGGAAGAAAATGGCCGCTTTGTGATATCGAAAGGTCTGGACGAAAACAAAGACCAGTCCTATGCGCTGTGGGGTATTTCGCAGGAGAGCCTGAGCCGTACGATGTTCCCACTTGGGAAATTGCGTAAAACAGAGATTCGTCAGATGGCAATGGACCGCGGCTTCACGGAACTGGTGAATAAGCCTGAGTCTTATGAAATCTGCTTTATACCTGACAACGACTACCGTGGCTTCCTGAAGCGCCGAGTTGAGGGACTGGAGGAGCAGGTAGCCGGTGGTGAGTTTGTGCTGGAAGACGGTACGGTAGTGGGCAAGCATGAAGGTTATCCATTCTATACCATTGGGCAGCGTAAGGGTCTGGGTATAGCACTTGGTTTCCCGGCTTATGTGACCCGTATTGAGAAAGACACTAACCGTGTAATTTTGGGTAACTACGAAGATCTGGCCAAAAATGCCATGACCGTAGGAAAGCTTAACATGGTAAAGTATGATAACCTGATTGGTCAGCCTATACCTACCATTACGAAAGTTAGGTATAACGACCCGGGAACAGAGGCTATAATCGAGCAAGAAGGAGATAAGATGAAAGTACACTTCCTGAGTGGTGTGCATGCGATCGCTCCTGGTCAGGCTGCCGTATTCTATGAAGGCAACGACGTAGTGGGTGGCGGCTGGATCGAGTCAAACTATAACTCAGACTATTACCTGAACGTGTTGCAATAATGAGAAGAGCCCTTTTGCTTCTGGTTGTGCTGGCTGCTTTTGTAGCCGGCTGCGAAAATAAATACAAGGATCCTGATCCTGTTGCGATGGGCTACGACTATTATCCGCTGGAAGTAGGGCAGTACCGGGTGTATGATGTGAAGGAAACGCTTTACTTCAGCGAAACACCTTCCGAGCGCAATTACCAGTTGAGGGAGCGGATTGATACCAGCTTTCAAGACCAGACCGGTAAGCTTGTTTATAAAATTGTGCGGTCTATCCGCTCAAACGCAACTGTAGAATGGCTCGATGATTCGGTTATGACTGTGACTAGGCATGAACAAAAGGTTGTGCTTACAAGAGATAATACTCGTTATATTAAGCTTGTCTTCCCAGTTAAGAATGGATTAGAGTTTGTTGGGGATTTGTACAATACGTGGCAAGTGACTGATGGTAAGACACGAGATAATAAAGAAGTTTATACCTATGAAAATGTAGGGTTGAGCTACGAAGTGGCTGGAGAATCTTATCCGTCTACAGCCACTGTAATTCAGAAGTTCTTAACAAACAGTACAAGACTCGATGACCGTTATGAAGTTTATGCAGAAGGTATAGGTCTGGTGCATCGTGTTTCCGATCGATTGAACTACGAGAATTGTGCAAGTGGTGTGGGTTGCGTTGATGGGTTTAAAATCATAAGTGGCCACGAACGAGAAGAAATCTTAATCGAGCACGGTAAACTCTAAAGCTTATGCGGTATCTGTTTCTGCTTGTCTTACTCCTGACGATGGCCCTTCATGCAAGGGCGCAGGGAAGCGACGGCGCAGAGCAGAAGCATCTGATCTACTTTACTGACAAGAACAATTCTCCCTATACAATAGCAGAACCAGCGCTATACCTTTCAGCCAAGGCGATCGAACGCCGCAGCAAGCAGGGTATAGCGCTTTCTGTTCGTGACTTGCCGGTCAATCCTGCTTATGTGAGCGACCTCAAGGCAACAGGTGCCACAGTACTCTATACCTCACGCTGGTTCAATGCGGCCATTGTGCAGTGCTCTCCTCAAAAGCTGACGGAACTGCAGACGCTTGCCTTTGTAAAGGGGACGCAACAACTCAATCGCCTGCCTGCCTCCACTAAAAAAGCTACGCAATCAAACGATAGTCTGGGGGTTGCTAAGGTTTCGTTCGATCCCTCTTATTTTGGGCCATCCTATCACCAGTCCAACATGCTGGGTATACCTGAGTTACATGCGGCCGGCTACCAGGGCGAAGGCATCACTATTGCCGTGTTCGATGCAGGTTTCCCAGGAGTGAATAGTATCGGTGCTTTCTCACACCTTTTCCAGAATAGCCAGATCAAAGGAACTTACGACTTTGTTAGCAAAAAGACAGATGTCTATGGCCACAGCCAGCACGGCACCTCCGTGCTTTCTACGATGGCCGCCTACGATCCGGGCCGCATCATAGGCACGGCTCCCAAAGCAAACTATTACCTGTTCCGCACGGAAGACGCTGCCACTGAGCATAACATTGAAGAGGTGAACTGGCTGTTGGCCGCTGAATTTGCCGATAGCGCCGGGGTAGATGTGATAAATTCTTCGCTTGGCTATACCTTGTTCGATGCGCCTTCTTACAGCTATACCTACAGCGAACTCAACGGCAATACCACCATAGTCACCCGAGCTGCTGACCTGGCTGCTGCCACCGGCATGCTGGTCGTGACGAGTGCAGGTAACGAAGGCAACAAAGCTTGGCGCTATATCTCGGCACCCGCCGATGCTGACTCTGTGCTAACGGTGGGGGCGGTGGACTCGCTTGCCGTGCATTCCCTGTTCAGCTCGATTGGCCCTACCGCCGATCAAAGGCTTAAACCGGATGTGGTAGCAATGGGACAGCAGGTATACGTGCTGTCTTCTTCAGGTGCTCTTGGCCGGTCAAGCGGTACTTCTTTCTCGGGACCCATCATGGCAGGTATGGTCGCCTGTATCTGGCAGGCCCGTCCGAAGCTTACCAACATGCAGTTGCTGGAACTGATGCGCCAACTGGGCAGTAATTACAACAACCCGAACAATACAACCGGGTATGGTTTACCTAGCTACAGCCGACTTGTTACAAGCCTGACCGATGATCAGACAGCAGGAATAAGCATCACCAATCCAGTAGCAGAGGAGCCTATAGTGCTGCGCATGGACGAGAACTGGCAAAAGGAGCATGCGCTGGTACAACTCTATGATACTTCCGGAAAACTGGTACATACTCAATTATTGCCTGCCCAACAAGCGGTCCACACACTCAAAATCAGACCATCAACGCTCAAGAAAGGCATATACCTTTGCCAGGTGAGCTCCAACAGTAAAAACGTTACTTTGCGCTTTGTCAGACTCTGATGCCGCGCGAATGATTTTCAAACGAAGGATTCTATCTTAATTTCTATATTTGCTTCATGAAACCAATTATCGCCCCCTCTGTACTAGCTTCTGATTTTGCCAACCTGCAGTCTGAAGTAGAAATGCTGAACGAAAGCCAGGCCGACTGGCTGCATATCGACATCATGGACGGCCGCTTTGTGCCGAACATATCCTTCGGTTTTCCGGTGCTGCAAGCCATTCAGCGCCACGCCAAGAAGCCACTGGATGTGCACTTGATGATCGTGGAGCCAGAGCTTTACATCGAGCAGTTCAGAGAAGCAGGAGCCGAGATTATTTCTGTTCACCTGGAGGCCTGCAACCACCTGCACCGCACTATTCAGCAAATAAAAGCAACAGGAGCCAAGGCAGGTATAGCCCTTAACCCGCATACTTCCGTACAACTGCTCGACGATGTGATCGCTGACGTGGATCTAGTATGTGTGATGTCGGTAAATCCGGGTTTTGGTGGACAGAAGTTCATCGAAAACACCTACCGCAAGATAGAAGCGCTGAAGAACCTGATCATTTCCCGCAACTCTAATGCACTGATCGAGATAGACGGCGGTGTGAATCAGCAGAATGCACCCTTGCTGTTGGAGAAAGGAGCTGATGCTTTGGTAGCCGGTAGCTTTGTGTTCAACTCGGCTAATCCGTTGCAGACCATCGCTAATCTGAAAAACCAGGCTTAATTCATAACCTAAACACCCTCTATGCTCCGATATCTTGCGGTATGGCTTGTAATGCTGCTGCCAGCAGGTGTCTTCGCACAGCAGGGTATTGTGAAGGGTACGGTTCAGGACTCCAATCGCCAGCCACTTGAGATGGCGACGGTCGGGGTGCAGGGCCGTACCCTTGGCGTTCAAACAGATGCCCAAGGCAGGTATAGCCTGAAAGTGCCTGCCGCTGAGGAGCTGGTTTTAGTCGTCCGTTACCTCGGCTATAAGCAGCAGGAGCGAAGCGTGAGGATAGAAGCAGGGCAGGAGCTAGTGCTCGACTTTGTACTAGAGGCCGATCCGCAGCAGTTGCGGCAGGTGGATGTTCGGGGCAAACGCGAAGACGATACCCGGGAGCAGGTCAGCGTGACCCGCCTTGACCCGACACTCACCAAAACACTTCCATCTGCATTTGGTGATTTCAATATGATACTGGCTACGCTGCCCGGCGTGACCAGCAACAACGAACTATCCTCGACCTACTCCGTGCGCGGTGGTAATTATGACGAGAACCTCGTCTATGTCAATGGCATCGAGATATACCGCCCTTTTCTGATTTCAGCGGCCCAGCAGGAAGGCCTGAGTTTTGTCAACCCTGATCTGGTGGCCAATGTTGAGTTCTCTTCTGGCGGCTGGCAACCCAAGTATGGCGATAAACTGTCGTCGGTGTTGAACATCCAGTATAAGCGACCTACTTCATTTGCTGGCTCTGTAACTGGTAGTCTGACAGGCGGTGCAATACATTTGGAGGAAGCCTCTAAGAACAAACGTATATCCTACCTGATGGGCCTGCGCCATAAGAATAGTCAGTACATGCTGCAGGGACTTCAGGTTGACGGTCAGTACCGGCCCGTGTTTACAGACGGACAGGTATACCTGAGTTTCGACTTGGGTAAACAACCAGAGCGCACCACATTGGGCTTACTTGGCAGCTATGCCCGCAACAATTTCAGAGTAGAGCCCGAAACCCGCACCACCACGTTCGGAACCCGCCAGGCACCGCTTCGGCTTTTGGTAGCCTACGATGGGCAAGAGAACATGGAGTACGATACCTACCAGATGGGAGCCCATCTAAGCCATCAGGTATCTGATAATCTATTGACTGAGTTTATCGTATCGGGCGTACACTCACTGGAGCGGGAGTTCCGTGATATAGAGGCATTGTACCGTCTCTGCGACGTCAACACCCTGGGACGCAATGATATGGGTGAGTGCCTGCGTGACCGGGGCATTGGAAGTCAGTTTGATCATGCACGCAATTCTCTGAAAGCGCTCGTTCTGGCAGCGGAGAGCCGTAATACCTGGCGCCTTAGTTCGCGTAGCACTGTGCTGACCGGTGCCAAAGCGAGTCTGGAGCGCATCAACGACCGTTTGTCTGAATACGGCTTTGTCGATTCTTCTGACTTCGTAACGATGACTTACAACCTTAATTCGGAGCTTGACCTGCACACACAGCGCTACAATGGCTATGTGCAGCATACCTATGAACTGGATTCCCTCAAAACGATCACCTATGGCATCCGGGCCAGCTATTGGAGCTATAATAATGAACTGACCATCACGCCGCGGGTACAGTACTCTTTCATCACCAGTCAAAACCCTGACCTTTCTTTTAAAGCCGCTATCGGACTCTATTACCAACCGCCTTTCTATAGAGAGTTGCGCAACTTTCAGGGGGAGCTAAACCCGAATCTGAAGGCACAGCGCTCCCTACATGCTGTCATCGGAAGTGACTACCTTTTCAAAGCATGGGACCGTGATTTTAAACTGACCACAGAGGCCTATTACAAGCACATGACCAATGTTGTGCCTTATGATTTGGACAACGTGCGACTGCGCTATTACGGACAGAACAATGCGAAAGCTTATGCAGCCGGTTTGGATGTGCGGGTAAACGGGGAGTTTATACAAGGAGCCGAGTCCTGGCTGAGTTTAGGCCTGATGCAGACAAGAGAAAATGTGCAGGGGGACTCGACACTGGTATACAGCAGTTCTGGCGAGATAATTGGGAGCAAGGATCGAGGCTATTTGCGGCGTCCGACCGACCAATTAGTGAACATTGGCGTATTTTTCCAAGACCATTTGCCTGATAACCCTACCATCCGGATGTATTTGAACGCTGTGTATGGCAGTGGTTTACCTTTCGGTCCGCCTAACCGTCCGGAGTTTCGCAACGCTTTCTCGGGTAAATCTTATAAAAGGGTAGATATTGGCTTTTCGAAGCTCATTGCCTTAGGAGACGACCTGACGGATCGTAAGAAAGTGTCGCTGGAAAGCCTGTGGATTGGCTTGGAAGTGCTCAACATTATTGATGCCCAGAACCGCATTTCTTACAGCTATCTGACCGACGTAAATGAACTGACTTACGCTATACCTAACTTCCTGACAGGTCGCCGAGTTAACCTACGTTTTATTGCCCGTTTTTAGGTATAAAAGAGGAGCGGGGCTTCAGTTTTTCAACCGAAGCCCCGCTTATGAATTGTGATTTTTTACTACCTCCGTTTCTTCCACTCATTATAAGCCGACTCAATTTCACGGGCATAGGTCTGGTACGATTCCGGTTCTTTAGGTCCCAGCTGCATCGCCTTTGCACTTAGGTTGGCTGCTACCTGGTACTCTCTGTTCAGCGCATAGAGCCTGGCCTTTACCCAGTTATTGTAGAAATTCTCTTTGATGGCAATGGACTTGTTGATGTATTCCAGCGCCTTCTCGTGCTGATCTCTGCGTGCCAGCAGGTAGTTGGCTGCCTGCGCCCATGTATACCAATCGTCCGGAGCAGCGGCTTTGATCGCTTTATTGATATTAGCCAAAGCCTTTTTTTCAATCTCAGTTTCAATGTTGATCGACACTTGTGAATTCTCCCAGGCCAGGTTTAGCGTACCCTTGTTGGTGCTGATATCACTGAATGAAAATTGTAGCGTCTCATGGAAAGGCACCTTCTTAGGTGTCACACGCAGGTAAGCCACATCGTTTAGTTCGCTATACCCTTCGAGACCCCACAGGGTCGTGTCTTTGTTCAGGACAATGTTCCACTCCGTTTCATTTTCTGGCAAAATAAAGAAAGAGTAAGTCCCAGCCGGCACACGTTCGTGGTTCAGGAATAGATCATCTTCGAAGGTAATCAAAGTAGCCTCGTTAGCACCAGCCCTCCATAGCGTGCCATACGGTACAAGTGATCCGAAGATCTGGCGCCCTTTAACACCAGGTGCATGATAGCGCACTTTTATCTCTGTTAGCCCAATGGTTTGTTTCACCATTGCTTCCGGGCTGGCCTGTGGCAGTTTGATCTGTGCAGCGGCGTGCTGCTGACTGAGCGCAAAGCAAAAAGCCAGTGTCAATAAGCTAAGCAGATACTTCTTCATGATCATTATACGTGTGATGCGTCTTTGATAGTATAGGCAGATACTGAAAAAACTATGCCAGACTCAAAAAAAATTTTATCAAAATTCTGATACAAAGTTAGTTAAAAATTATTTTTTTGATCTAACGGCTCTTGTTGTTTAGTATTGATATTGCGACTTGTTACAAATGTATTACTTTGTAAATTTAATATAGTATTATACTAATTAAACTGTCTTAATAAAATTCAATACAATTGACTTCTTTAAGTCAGCATTCTGTAGATTGTGTAGTATTGATTCATATTTACTATTAAACATTATCAGTTGAAACTTGTATAAACCAAAATCAACTGTACCTTTGCAGCAGCAGATGAGCAAAACCACGCTACATATCATTTCTTTCATTCCTACGGCAGCGCCTGTTGCCTGTGGTTCTGCTGCGCATCATCATCATTTCCATCATTCCTCGTAAGAGGAATCATAGCACCATATAGCCCCCTGTAGGGTCATCGTACCCTTATTATACTTTGCCAGCAGCAAGGTTATTCTTATTTGTACCTATTTAATCCATTCAACTCATATGCTACGTTTAGCAATCCAGAAATCCGGTAGGCTGAGTGAAGACTCGCTTAAACTGATCCGTGAGTGCGGTATCTCTTTCATTACCAGCTCTCTAAAACTCAAAACTGAATCCACTAATTTCCCGCTCGAGATCCTATACCTGCGCGATGATGATATACCTGGCTATGTAGCCGATGGGGTAGCCGATATTGGTATCGTAGGAGAAAATGTACTGGTAGAAGAAGGCATGCAGCAGTTGGCTGTAGAGCAGCTTGGTTTTTCGAAATGCCGCTTGTCGCTGGCTGTGCCGAAGGGTGATCAGTACGAAGACATCAGCGACCTGCAGGGGAAGAACATTGCAACATCTTATCCCAAATTACTGCAGGCTTATCTCGAAGATAAAGGGGTTCAGGCCAATATTCATACCATCAGTGGTTCTGTAGAGATAGCGCCTAGTATCGGCCTCGCTGATGCTATCTGCGATATTGTGAGTTCGGGCAGCACTTTGATCAGCAATGGTTTGCGTGAAGTGGAGCGCGTGTTCAAGTCACAGGCGGTGCTCATTGCAAATGGTGGCCTGAATGATGAAAAGCAGGAGATACTGAACAAATTACTGTTCCGTATACATGCCGTGCAACGCGCCCAGAAAGCCAAGTATATTCTACTTAATGCGCCGAATGATAAGATAGCAGAAATCAGCGAGTTACTGCCTGGCGCTAAATCACCCTCGATTTTGCCCCTGGCCGAAGAGGGTTGGAGCTCGCTGCACTCTGTTGTAAACGAAGATGATTTCTGGGAGATAATTGAGAAACTGAAGGCTGCCGGAGCACAAGGTATATTGGTAGTACCGATTGAAAAGATGATCGTATGATGCGCAGAATAGAATACCCCGCCCAATCTGACTGGAAGGAACTGGTGAAGCGGCCTACCCAGAATTACGAAGATTTGGAAGCAGGTATAGCCCGGACTCTTGGGTTGGTACAGGAGCAAGGCGATGCCGCTTTGCTGGAGCTAACACAGAAGTATGACGGCGTAAAACTGGATGACCTTTTTGCTTCTCAGGAGGAGATAGTGACAGCAGAAACTGAACTGGCAGCTGAACTGAAAGATGCCATTCTGCAGGCCTATAGCAACATCCAGCTTTTTCATGCGCAGCAGGCGGAGCAGCCGAAGCAGGTGGAGACGATGCCTGGCGTGACTTGCTGGCGAAAAAGTGTACCTATAGACCGGGTTGGCCTGTATATACCCGGAGGTACGGCACCGTTGTTCTCAACTTTGCTCATGCTAGGTGTACCCACTAAACTCGCCGGTTGTCCGGAAGTGATTTTATGTACGCCTCCGGCCAAAGATGGCTCTATTCACCCAGCCATTCGCTATACGGCATCACTGCTAGGTATTGATAAGATTGCCAAGGTGGGCGGTGCGCAGGCTATTGCTGCAATGGCATTTGGTACAGAGTCTATACCTGCCGTGAATAAAATTTTCGGCCCGGGTAACCAGTATGTTACAGTCGCGAAGCAGATGCTGAGTAAGACTGGCGTGGCCATTGACTTACCGGCTGGTCCATCAGAGGTGCTGGTGATAGCAGATGACTCAGCGAATCCGGCTTTTGTGGCAGCTGATCTGCTGTCACAGGCGGAGCACGGTGCAGATTCGCAGGTAGTGCTGCTGACGACATCTGTCGAAATGCTAAAAAGGGTAGAGCAGGAGCTACAGGTACAGTTGAGCAACTTGCCGCGCAAAGAATTTGCGGCTAAAGCACTGGAGAACAGCTTAGGTATTCTGCTCAATAGTGTAGAAGAAATGCTGCACTTTTCGAACCTGTATGCACCGGAGCACCTGATCCTCTCTATCCAGAATTTTGAAGGAGTGCTGGATAAGATCACCAATGCAGGTTCGGTTTTCCTGGGCAACTACAGTCCGGAGTCAGCGGGTGACTACGCCTCTGGCACCAACCATACCTTGCCTACCAATGGCTATGCCCGTGCCTACAGTGGGGTTTCTCTTGATAGCTTTGTCAAGAAAATCACTTTTCAGCACATCACGCCGACAGGATTGCAAATCATCGGGAAAACCATTGAAGTAATGGCCGCCGCTGAGGGGCTCGAAGCGCACAAAAATGCGGTAAGTATCAGATTGAAGGAGGTGCAGAATGTTTAACCTGGAAAGTATAGTACGACCGAACGTACTTAAAATGAAAGCCTATTCATCAGCCCGTGATGAGTTCAAGGGTGCAGCTAGTGTCTTTATCGACGCAAACGAGAACAACCTGGGCAGTTTGGCAGGCGAAGGGTATAACCGCTACCCGGACCCGCACCAGAAAAAGCTGAAGCAGAAAATAGCGGCTATCAAAGGATTATCTCCCAATCAGATTTTCCTGGGCAACGGTTCCGACGAGGCAATTGACCTGCTGTTCCGCATGGTATGCCGACCGGGACAGGACAGCATGCTGCATCTGCCGCCTACTTATGGTATGTATGAAGTATCTGCCAACCTGAACGAGGTGCAACTGGATGCGGTGCAGCTGACGCCCGATTTTCAGATTCCGGTACAGGATGTGCTGCGCCAGGTGAAAGACACAACCAAGCTGATCTTTGTCTGCTCGCCCAATAACCCAACCGGTAATCTGATCGAAGCGGAAAGCATTGAAACTCTCTTGGATAATTTTGACGGGCTAGTAGTGGTTGATGAAGCCTACATCGACTTTGCTGATGCGCCGGGCTGGTCTACCCGACTGGCCGAGTACCCGAACCTGGTTATCCTGCAGACACTCTCCAAAGCCTGGGGTATGGCAGGTTTAAGGCTGGGGATGGCCTTTGCCTCAGAAGAGATCATTGCATTACTCGATAAGATCAAACCGCCTTATAATATAAACGAAGCGACCCAGGAACTGGCACTCAAAGCATTGGAGCAGACTGAACAACTGGCTTACATGATCGAGGAGATCGTGCAGGAAAGGGAAATGCTTGTAGGGGCGCTCCCAACGCTGGATGCTGTTGAAAAGGTATACCCATCAAATGCAAACTTCCTGCTGGTGAAAGTGAAAGACGCCAATCGGCTGTACAGCTATCTGCTGGAGCAGGGCATTGTGGTCCGAAACCGCTCCAGTCTGCCTGGATGTGAGGGCTGCCTGCGCATATCCATCGGAACAGTGGACGAGAACCAGCAGCTGTTCCAGGCCATTTCTAATTTTAAATAAAAAGCGACTTACGAGGTTGAAAGGATAGTTTTAACACCTTGCCTGATACACGCTACGAGATACATTATTGAAAATGAAAAAAGCATTGTTTATAGACCGTGACGGCACTATTTTGATCGAGCCGAAAACGGATTTTCAGGTAGATTCTTTCGAGAAGTTCGAGTTTCTGCCAAAGGTGATTCGCAATCTCTACAAGATCTATTCTGAGCTGGATTACGAACTGGTAATGGTTACCAATCAGGACGGACTTGGCACCGACTCCTATCCGGAGGACACTTTCTGGCCCTACCAGAATAAGATGCTCGATATACTAAAGAGCGAGGGGATCATATTTGATGATATCCTGATCGACCGGAGCTTTGAACATGAAGGCCTGGAGACCCGCAAACCAGGTATAGGCATGATGAAAAAATACTTGTCCGGTGAGTATGACCTGGAAAACTCTTATGTGATAGGCGACAGACTGACGGACGTGCAACTTGCCAAGAACTTAGGCGCTCAGGCCATTTTCATCGGGGAGAACCAGGTAGAAGACGCAGTCCTGAGCACGAATGACTGGGATGAAATCTATACCTTCCTGAAACTGCCCGCCAGACGCGCTACTATCAGACGCCAGACAAACGAGACCGACATTGCCATTGATCTCAACCTGGATGGTACGGGGCAGATGAACATCCATACTGGCCTTGGTTTTTTTGATCACATGCTGGAGCAGCTGGCCAAGCATGGGAAACTGGATCTGAACATACAGGTTAAAGGGGACCTGCACATTGACGAGCACCACACCATTGAAGACACCGGATTGGCGTTGGGAGAAGCTTTCCTGGCAGCACTGGGTGACAAGAAAGGCATCAGCCGCTATGGTTTCCTGCTTCCAATGGATGATGTGCTGGCACAGGTAGCCATAGACTTTAGCGGCAGACCCTGGACGGTTTGGGAAGCTGAATTCAAGCGTGAAAAAGTAGGGGATATGCCGTCTGAAATGTTCTTTCATTTCTTCAAGTCATTTAGCGACACATCTAAATGCAACCTCAATGTAAAAGCGGAGGGACAGAACGAACACCATAAGATCGAAGCAATCTTCAAGGCATTTGCCAAAGCGATTCAGATGGCAGTGAAACGCAATCCGAAGGATAACTCTATACCTAGTACAAAGGGAACACTATAGGGAAGAGCATTTGCCTTAACAAAAAGGGCTGACTGTAATAAAACAGTCAGCCTTTTTATCTGGTTGATTAAGCGGTTGGTTGTTGTTCAGCAGGCGCGCAACCAGTCGCTGGCTGCCTCAATATCATCAAATGTCTTAATAAAGCTCTGGTCTTGTGTATGCTGCAGGGACTTGTCTGCTGATAGTCTACTAAAGGCGCTAGGGGAATATACCCAGGCAAAGCATTCCAGTCCGGCAGCCTGCATCCTTGGAAGCCAATCCTGGCCCACCCATTTAGATGCGCCAGACCAGATTCCTTCCACGTTAGTGTTGTCATTCAGCACCTTGGTACAGTTGGTTTCCAGCAGAAACTCGAGAATTTTCTCACAACCCTCCACCACCGTGTCATAGTTCTGGTACCCACGCCAATTCACATAGAGCCAACCCTCTGCGTGATTGAATTCTATCAGAATATTGCTTTGCCTATGTAAAATTTCGTTTCTAACCAGTTTCATACAGCTATTTCAAGTACATTCAGCTTTATCGATCTTGTTCACACTGATTATGTCGCAAACCAGTGAGACCAGGTAAATAAATGCTGGCGAGTTAAAGACTTCTCAAAAATCAGACCTAATCACTGCTAGTCTTGTAAGATGTCTTAAATGCTTGGTAAACAACAGGTAAGTAAAAGAGAACATTCCTGTAAATTCCGACCAAATTCCCAATTATGGAAACTCTTATCCCAAAGTCAGTCGCTTTGATTTTATACTGGCAACACACAGCTTTTGTTATGAAAACGAAGGCATGAATCCCTTATCAATTATTTAAAATTTATTTCAAAAGAATTTGCATTCCTCAGTTTAGCCTTTACCTTTGCAGCAGAGGGTTGAGCTGTTTTGACCCCTTTAAAGAGAACATGATCCAAAATCTTCTTCATACTGCATGGTGGTGGCACGTTACGCAAGGTATCGTGAACAGACCCGCTATGTTGTATATTAGAAGCTAATACAATCTATAGCCAAAGGTATAAAAGCCTGCTGTTCACCTGAACAGCAGGCTTTTTTTGTTTTTAACACTCTCCGAATCGATGAAGAAATATAAAATCACGACTACACATAAGCGCCTGCTGGCCGACACGCTCACGCCAGTAAGTGTATACCTGAAGCTGCGCGACCGTTTTCCTAGCAGCATTTTATTGGAAAGCTCTGACTATCATGGCGCAGAGAACAGCTTCTCCTATATCTGTTGCAGTCCGATGGCAAATATCAAGGCTGAAAATGAAATGCTGACGGAGAGTTTCCCGGATGGCTACAAACTACAGTCTGCCATCACCAAAGACCTAAATGTGCCCGCCAGACTATCGGAGTTTGCCAGCAGATTTGAGACGGAGCAAAATAGCTTCAACTTTATCAGCAATGGTTTGTTTGGCTACATGAACTACGATGCGGTGCGTTATTTTGAGGACATTGACTTGGAGCTGCGCAGCGACCGCCAGCAGATGCCGGACCTTTATTATGCCGTTTACCGCTATATTATCGCGATCAACCACTTCACAAACGAGGCTTATATTTTCTCACATAGTTATGGCCCAGCAGACAACGACGGAATAGCTCAACTGGAAGCGTTGCTTAACAGCCGCAACATACCGAGCTATACCTTTAAGTCGATTGGCGAAGAGGCTTGTAATATTGGACGTGAGGCATTCCTGCAGAACATCAAGAGAGCGAAAGAGCACTGTTTCCGAGGCGATGTGTTTCAGCTGGTGCTTTCCCGCCGCTTTGAACAGGCCTTTCAGGGAGATGATTTTAACGTGTACCGGGCGCTTCGCTCTGTCAACCCATCGCCCTACCTGTTCTACTTCGACTATGGCAGCTTCAAGATCTTCGGTTCTTCACCGGAGGCGCAGTTGGTGATCAAGGACGGCAAAGCCAGCATTTTCCCGATTGCGGGCACTTTCCGCAGAACGGGTGATGATACAGCCGATGCCGCTCTGGCTGAAAAATTACTGGCTGACCCGAAAGAGAACGCCGAGCACGTGATGCTGGTAGACTTGGCCCGCAACGACCTGAGCCGCAATGGTCACAGTGTAGAGGTGGAGACTTTCCGGGAGATACAATTCTACTCGCACGTCATTCACTTAGTATCAAAAGTTTCAGGACAGCTGCATGATCAGGAAAGCTCCCTGCAAATGGTGGCCAGCACGTTCCCGGCCGGTACGCTTTCAGGCGCCCCCAAGTACAAGGCCATGCAACTGATCGATCAATACGAAACAACCAACCGCTCTTTCTACGGGGGCTGCATCGGCTTCATGGACTTCAACGGCAATTTCAACAGCGCCATCATGATCCGCTCCTTTTTGAGCAAGGATTACAAACTCTTCTACCAAGCTGGGGCAGGTATAGTGGCCGCCTCTGACGATAACAGCGAACTGCAGGAAGTGGACAACAAACTTATGGCTTTGCGTAAAGCCCTCACCTTAGCACAGGAGATCAATTAATATGGAAGTTCTGGTAATTGACAATTACGACTCGTTCACCTACAACCTCGTGCACTTGCTGCAGGAGTTGGGGGCTAAGGTAACGGTGCGTCGAAACGATAAAACAAGCCTAGAGGAGGTGTCTAAGTTTGATAAGATCATGCTGTCGCCGGGGCCGGGTATACCTGAGGAGGCTGGCATGTTAAAGGAGATTATACGCGAATTCGGCCCAAGCAAAAGTCTTTTCGGGGTATGCCTTGGACATCAGGCAATAGGTGAGGTATACGGGGGCAAGTTGTTTAACAGCAACGAGGTATGGCACGGCATCGCCACCCCGATAGCGGTTGTTTGTGAGGAAGAAGCTCTCTTCCGAAACCTGCCGCAAAAATTCAACACGGGCCGCTATCATTCTTGGCTTGTCGAGCAAACTTTACCTGACTGTCTGGTGCCAACGGCAGTGGATGAAACCGGTCATATCATGGCGCTGCGCCACCGGGATTATAATGTACGCGGCGTGCAGTTTCACCCGGAATCGGTGCTGACGGAGCATGGGCGGGAGTTGATCAAAAACTGGTTAACACACTAACTGTCATCTCGACGATAGGAGAGATCTGAATTTAAAATGTAGTTGATTACTCGCTGTGCCCGAGAAGACAAAAAATAGCAACCATGAAAGAAATACTGAATAACTTATTTGAACATAAAACGCTGAGCCGGGAGCAGGCGAGGGAGGTGCTGAAGAATATAGCGGCGGGCAGGTATAACCAAAGCCAGATCTCCAGCTTTCTAACGGTATATATGATGCGCAGCATCACCGTGGAGGAATTAGAAGGTTTTCGCAACGCCTTACTGGAGCTTTGCCACCGCGTAGAACTGGATGCTTATGACCCAATAGACCTTTGTGGCACGGGCGGTGATGGAAAGGATACCTTCAACATTTCCACGCTATCTTCTTTTGTAGTAGCGGCCAATGGCATTGCCGTGGCCAAGCACGGTAACTATGGCGTGTCTTCTTCCTGCGGCTCGTCCAATGTCTTGGAGGCATTGGGTATACAGTTCACGACAGACAAAGACAAACTGGAGCGTAGCATCGCCGAGTATAACATTTGCTTTCTGCATGCGCCACTCTTCCACCCGGCTATGAAAAGTGTCGGGCCGATCCGCAAGGATTTAGGTGTGAAAACTTTCTTCAACATGCTCGGCCCGATGGTGAATCCGGCTTTCCCAAAAAAACAGCTGGTAGGGGTCTTCAGTCTGGAATTGGCCCGCATGTACGGTTATCTCTACCAACAGCAACCCGACATCCGATATAGCATCCTCCATACCTTGGACGGTTATGACGAGGTCTCTCTGACCAGTCCTTTTAAAGTGATTGCCGACAGCAAAGAGCAATTACTCGATGCCTCTGATCTGGGCCTTGGTCGTCTGGAGCACAGTCAGATAAAAGGCGGCGAAGGTATAGCAGAGTCCGCAGAGATTTTCCTGAAGGTACTGAAAGGCGAAGGCACAGCTGCCCAGACCGACGTAGTTGCCGCTAATGCCGGCATGGCCATCAACTGCGCCCGGCCTGAAACCGCTATACCTGATGCTGTTGCTTTGGCTAAAGAAACACTCCAGTCAGGCAAGGCTTATGCCTTATTTAACAAACTGATAAATTACAATAAGCTGGTGACAGCCTAATCATTTTTAAATGTATAAATCTTCAAATCCAAAGACATGAATATACTCGACCAGATCATCGCCCATAAATACAAGGAAGTAGAAGAACGCAAGGCGCTATACCCAGTGAAGCTATTGGAGAAAAGCCTTTACTTCGAGACACCTTGTCTGTCGCTGGAACACTATCTGTTGCGACCCGATAAAAGCGGCATCATTGCCGAGATCAAGCGCAAGTCACCTTCCAAAGGCGACATCAATCCTTATGTTTCGGTGGAGCGCACCTCCATTGGCTATATGCAGGCGGGCGCTTCGGCCTTGTCGATCCTAACGGACTCACACTATTTCGGAGGCAAAAACGAAGACCTGATGGTTGCCCGCAAGTATAATTACTGCCCGATCCTTAGAAAAGACTTTATAGTGGACGAGTACCAGATCGTGGAAGCCAAGTCGATCGGGGCGGATGCCATTTTGCTGATCGCCGCCGCGCTTGAGCCGCAACGACTGAAACAGTTGGCTACTTTCGCCCGATCTTTTGGACTGGAGGTTCTGTTGGAAGTGCACAGCCAAGAAGAGCTGGAAGCTACGCTTTGTGAGGATGTGACGATTGTTGGCGTGAATAACCGCAATCTGCAAACTTTCCAGACGAATATTGCTTTGTCATTGGAGCTGGCACAGCACATTCCGGCAGGTATGACCAAAGTGTCAGAAAGCGGACTGAAGTCGCCGAAAACTTTGGTTGAGTTGCAACAGGCAGGTTACAATGGCTTCCTGATCGGGGAAACCTTTATGACAGATGGCCGACCGGAACGTTCCGCCGCTGAGTTTATACGTGAGCTGCGTCAACTGCAGCAAGACCTTATACCGGCTCAGTCACAGGCCTAAGTGCAAATGACAAGCTTTCTATTAAAGCATGACGAAGAGATGAAAGACTTGAAAATCAAAGTATGTGGTATGCGTGAACCGGAAAATATTCGGCAAGTCGCTGCGCTGCAACCCGACTACATGGGCTTTATTTTTTATGAAGGCTCTAAGCGCTACTGTGAAGGTTATATCACACCAGAGTTTTTAGCTGAGCTGCCGGCAGGTATTCAGAAAGTAGGCGTTTTCGTGAACGAAACCACTGTCGTTATTCAGGAGATTGTTAAGAAATATGGTTTGGATCTGGTACAGTTGCACGGTCGCGAAACGCCGGGGCAGTGCCGGGAGCTGCAGGAGGCAGGTATACGCCTGATCAAGGCCTTTTCGGTTGACGATCGTTTTTCTTTCGAAAACACCTTGCTCTACGAACGCTACTGTGAGTTCTTCCTCTTCGACACCCGCGGCAACAACTACGGTGGCAACGGCACTGTTTTCGACTGGGAAATGCTGAAAGGCTATTATTCACCTATACCTTATTTCCTGAGCGGCGGCCTGAATCTGGAAAACCTGCAGAGTAAGGAATTTGAGAAGCTTCGCCCCAAACCCTTTGCGATTGATGTTAATAGCGGTTTTGAGATGGAGCCGGGATTGAAAGATGTAGGGAAGGTGAAGGAGTTGATTAGCTTGATAAAGAATAAGAATTGACTCAACTGTCATCTCGACGATAGGAGAGATCTGAATTGTAAGTGTACCAGATTTCTCGCTGCACTCGAAATGACAATAAAATAAAACCATATGAAATACCAAGTAGACTATAACGGGTTTTATGGCAAGTTCGGAGGGGCTTATGTTCCTGAAATGCTATACCCCAATGTGGAGGAACTGCGCCAGAACTACCTGAAGATTATGGCAGAGCCGGATTTTCAGGAAGAGCTGCAGGCTTTGCTGAAAGACTATGTAGGACGGCCGACGCCCTTATACTTTGCCAAGCGCCTTTCCGAGAAATACAACACGAACATCTACCTCAAACGAGAGGACCTGAACCATACAGGGGCGCACAAGATCAACAATACCATAGGGCAAATCTTGCTCGCCAAACGACTAGGCAAGACCCGCATCATCGCGGAGACAGGTGCTGGTCAGCATGGCGTAGCCACGGCTACCGTTTGCGCACTGATGAACCTCGAGTGTATCGTGTACATGGGTGAAGTAGACATTGAAAGACAGGCCCCTAATGTAGCCCGCATGAAGATGTTAGGTGCTACCGTAGTGCCTGCAACCAGCGGCAGCCGCACCCTGAAAGACGCGACAAACGAAGCCATCCGCGACTGGATCAACAATCCGGAAGATACTTATTACATCATCGGTTCGGTAGTAGGGCCGCACCCATACCCGGACATGGTCGCCCGTTTTCAGGCGGTGATCTCAGAAGAAATGAAAGCGCAGTTGCTGGAGAAAACTGGTAGCGAGAACCCGGATTTTGTCGTGGCCTGTGTGGGAGGTGGCAGCAATGCGGCAGGTGCTTTTTACCACTATCTCGATACGGCGGAAGTGAAGTTGGTAGCCGTGGAGGCTGCCGGACTAGGTATAGATTCTGGTGAATCCGCCGCAACTTCGGTGTTGGGCAAAGAGGGCATCATCCACGGCAGCCGCACGCTGTTAATGCAGACCGAAGACGGACAGGTGACTGAGCCCTATTCTATTTCAGCAGGACTGGACTATCCGGGTGTGGGGCCGCTGCATGCGCACCTGCACCAATCGGGCCGTGCTATTTTTGAGAGCATCACCGACGAAGAAGCCTTGCAAGCTGTGCTGGAGCTGACCCGACTCGAAGGCATTATACCTGCGCTAGAAACAGCCCATGCGCTGGCCGCGATCGGCAGACTGGGCGCGCAGCCGGAAGAGGTGGTGGTCATTAACCTTTCCGGACGCGGTGACAAAGATTTGGCAACTTACTTAGACAGATTCGACTTCAATGACAAATAGAATAAAGCAACTATTCGCACAAAAGCCAAAGGGTTTACTCTCAGTCTACTTCACGGCAGGCTTCCCGAATTTAGAAGACACTGTGCCGATCATACTGGAGCTGGAGAAAAACGGAGTAGACCTGATCGAAATAGGCATGCCCTTCTCAGACCCGCTGGCAGACGGCCCGACCATACAGCAGAGCAGTGAAGCCGCGATACGCAACGGCATGACCATTCCGAAACTGTTTGAGCAGTTAAAGGATATTCGCCAGCATACCCAGATTCCCTTAGTGCTGATGGGCTACCTGAACCCGGTGATGCAATACGGCGCGGAGCGCTTTCTGCAAAAAGCCAGTGAACTAGGTATAGACGGCCTTATCCTGCCAGACTTGCCGCTATCGGATTATGTTCGGGAGTATAAAGCATTGTTCGAGCAGTACGGACTTAGCAATATATTCCTGATCACGCCCCAGACACCGGAGCAGCGCATTCGGGAGATTGACACCCATACCAACGGCTTCATCTATATGGTGTCATCGGCTTCGGTAACAGGCAGCACGACGGGCCAGTCGGTAGTTAACACAGCTTATTTTGAGCGGGTGAACGGACTGGGCCTGCGCAACCCCGGTGTCATAGGTTTCGGCATTCACAATAATGAAACTTTCACGCAAGCCTGCAACCACGCCAGTGGCGCTATCATTGGTAGTGCTTTTATCAAAGCATTAAGTAAAGAGGGCAGCCTGAAGGAGAACATCAGCACATTTATTCAAAGCATCAGACAGAAAGAAACAGCATGATCATACAATTGCAACAAGGTATACCTACTGAACTGAAGGAGGCCATACTGAAGGAAGTGAAGCAAGTTGGTTTTAATGCCAACGAAGTAAAGACGCAGGAGGCACACTACATTGTAGGCATCGGCAAAAAGGATTTTGACATCCGTACGCTGGGCCAGTTGCCGGGTGTGGCGGACATTCACCGTGTATCGGACGAGTACAAACTGATCTCCCGCAAGTGGCGCGTAAATCCGACGCTGATCGACTTGGGTGATGATGTGGTGATAGGGGAGGGTAACTTTAGTATCATGGCCGGTCCGTGCTCTATCGAGAGCGAACGGCAAATCGAGCTGGTTGTGGAGCACCTGAAAGCCAACAATGTGAAGATCATGCGCGGTGGTGTGTTCAAGCCACGGAGTTCGCCTTATGCCTTTCGGGGTATGGGACTGGAAGGCTTGCGCATGTTCCATCAGCTGTGCAGCGAAAACGGCATCAAGATCATTACCGAGGTGATGCAGGTGTCACAAATCGAAGACATGGTAGACTACGTGGATGTGTTTCAGGTGGGAGCCCGCAACAGCCAGAACTTTAATTTGCTTGATGCGCTGGGTGAGGCTCAAAAGCCGGTGTTGTTGAAGCGTGGCATTTCCGGCACATTGGAAGAGTTGCTACAGGCGGCAGAATATATTTTCTCCAACGGTAACGAAAAGATCATGCTCTGCGAACGCGGTATTCGATCCTACGAAAACGCCTACCGCAATGTGCTCGATTTAAATGCTGTGCCAGTGCTTAAAGCCAAGACCCATCTGCCAGTTATTGTGGATCCATCGCACGGCATCGGTTTGCGTGACTATGTAGAGCCTATGTCGCTGGCTGCAGTCATGGCCGGTGCCGACGGCGTGATCTACGAAACGCATCAGAAGCCGGAAGAAGCCTTTTCCGATGGACAACAGACGGTTAATTTTCAGGAATCTGAGCGTCTGATCAAGCGTATGCGACAGGCCTTTGCGTTGCGGGAGAGTTTTTAAGGTATAGTTGTCTGAATCTTAATATAGGGCCCCTTCCCCAAGAATTTTCAGGATTATAGGATTGACAAAATTTTGAGAGTATTGGGTTCATTTAGGCTTTTGTCATTTTGACTGGGGGTAGGGGGCCACTATTGTTCGGAACATGTGAAAGAATTATTTCTGGCTATTAAGGCTGAATACAGGAATCGAAGCTGTCCTCTTGAGGGGACTATAGGGGTGAAAAGGCTGCTGTTTTGCAGGTTTCTAACAGTAGCGGGTAGGGGTCCTCTATTTGGGAGAAATCTGAAGTATTGAAAAAACTCTGAAATAACCAGATCTCTCACTTTGTTCGAGATGACAGTTTGGGCGCAGTGGTTCTTAAATTGACTGAATTGGCGCTACCATTACAATCAATAAGAATTACTATTCTTCTCAATATTTAAGTTACAAAAGCCTGATGCGGCAGCGTCAGGCTTTTGCACTTCAAGCTATAACCAACCCCGCATTTTGCGTACTAAAGCATACAACAACCGCTTATGCAGAAACTATACCTATCGATAATATCTAAAATCTTACTCCCGGTGCTTTCAGCTACGCTGTTTTTCACCAGTTGCACGTCCCTTCAGGAATCCTCTAAGTATTCATTTTCGGAAGGGGTCTACAAGGCGAATATTTCAAGAGAACCGGCAGCCAAGGTATACGTGGATATGGGAGAAGAATCACTCAGACTATATCCCGCGCAAGATTACAGAAGAGGACAGGCGGTACAGCTTGACACGACTACCAATATTACTCTTGCTATACCTGAGGAATTAGATGCGGCGCCAGGCCATACCTATACCTTCTCAAAGCCCTCTTTTGATCTGGATGTACTCACCATTCCGTTTAAATACCGTCCCGGCACAGCAGGTATACCTAATCAACTCAATACCACGTTTCAGGGAGCCTTATTCATTGGCGCGCGTAGCGATGTTTTTCGTATCAATTACAAAGCGACACCATTAGGTAACCATCGTCGTTTTGTGAACCACTTCGGCTATAGCGTCGGATTTTTTTCAGGTATAGGTGCTACAACGGTAAACGAAGCTGTAACAGGCGGTCAGGTGGGCTATGAATACGAAGGGGTGGTGCTGTTGAACGGCATTGCAGGCATTGTCGGCATCAATAATTTCACCTTCGGTCTGGCGCTGGGCTTCGATCATCTCCTCGATAAGTACCGCCACGACTGGATTTATCAGCGCAAGCCGTGGTTAGGTTTGGCTTTTGGATTGAACCTAAACTAGTGGGCTGCGCCCAATTAGAAATTATGAATTCAAAATTAGAAATGCTTTGAAGCTTAATCTTCTTCATTAGCCAGCCAAAAGCTTTTTCCAAAAATATGATTAGTGAAACACCCTTTACATACCTTTAAAAGAACTTAAGGCAAGGAACAACTGAATGAAATGACAATCTTCTTAATTAAGATAAGACTTCGGTTTTCAAGTTAAGTAATGTGTAAAAAAAGCCCGGTACTGAATGGTACCGGGCTTTCTATTTTAGTTTACTTTCGAATCCAGGGTTTCATCTAACCACTTGAAGAACTCACGCTGCCATACCATGGCGTTCTGCGGCTGCAGTACCCAGTGGTTTTCATCCGGCAGGTATAGCAAGCGGCTCTTGATGCCTTTGAGCTGGGCTAGTTGGAAAGCTTGTAAGCCTTGCTCTATACCTACCCGGAAGTCCTGCCCGCCCTGCACGATCAGGATCGGCGTGTCCCACTTATTAAAAAGCTCGATCGGGTTGTACTCCTTATAGCTCTGAGGTGACTTCGTATCCCAATAAGGACCCTTCAATTCGTTGTTGGCAAAGAACATTTCTTCGGTGGTGCCATACCAGCTGCGCATATCAAACAGACCATCATGCGCGATGAAAGTCTTGAAGCGTCCTTCATGTAAACCAGCCAGCATAAACACAGAGTAGCCTCCATAGCTCGCTCCAATCGCTCCCAGTCGGTCTTTGTCTACATAAGCCTCCTTGGCTACATCGTCGATGGCAGACAGGTAGTCGCGGATAGGCTGACCACCCCAGTCACCGCTGATCTGACGGTTCCATTCTTCTCCATGTCCTGGCATACCGCGGCGGTTCGGTGCCACTACGATGTAACCCTGTGCTGCGATCAGCTGTAGGTTCCAGCGGTAAGAGTAGAACTGCGTAAGGGCCGATTGCGGACCGCCCTGGCAGTAAAGTAGTGTCGGGTATTTTTTGTTCGGGTCGAAGTCCGGCGGGTATACCACCCACGAGAACAGGTCCTTACCATCACTGGCTTTGGTCACACGCGGCTCCACTTTGCTCTTCGCCAATGTGCCGTATATTTCGTCATTTACCGTGGTGAGTTGCGTAAGCTTGCCCGATTTGGTATCCAAACGGTAAAGCTCCGGGGCGCGGTTCATGTCGTTTCGCGTCACGATCAGGTTATTGCCGGCTTGTCCCACAATGCCGTTCACATCGAACTGTCCTTTGGTAACCTGGCGTATTCCTTTGGCTGTGAACTTGTCGAGACTTTTCGGAAGCGCAATTTCGTATACCTGAATCGTGCCTTTGGTTGGGGCCACGAACCAGATTTTGCTGCCGTCGTTGCTCCACTCAAATCCGTTGATGGTCTCGTCCCAGTCTTTGGTCAGATTGTGCTTTATGCCAGACTTGGTGTCCATCACGATCAGTTCGTTCTGGTCGGCTTCGTTACCGTCTTCGTCCATTGCCAGCCAAGCCAGTTTAGAGCCATCGGCGCTGTAGATCGGATGGGTATCGTAACCTAGATTGCCTTCGGTGAGGTTGGTGGTTTTGCCGCTGGCGATGTCGTAGCGATAGATATCGGTGTTGGTGCTCACGGCGTAGTCCTTGCCGAACTTTTTCTTGCTCACATACAGGATCGCCTTGCTGTCCGGACTCCAGATCATGTCTTCCTTGCCACCGAAAGGCTTTTGCGGCGCATCAAACGGCTCACCTTTCATCAGGTCAACCGGATTACCTATCTGACCGTTGTTGTAGCTGGCGTAGAAAATGTGCTGGAACTTGCCGTCTTCCCACGCATCCCAGTGACGATAATTCAGGTCATCATACACGTAAGCATTGGACTTTTTTAGCTCCGGGTACATGTCGGTGCTGTGCATCTTTTTCACTTCTACTTCGCGGGAGAACAGTAAATGTTTTCCGTCCGGAGAGAAGCGCACGTTGCTCAGGCCGCCTTCCACGTTGGTTAGTTGCTTGGGCTCACCTTTGCCGCCGTTTAGCTGCCACAGCTGACCTTTGTGCAGGTATACTACGTTGCCTGTGGCCTTGTCAATGTGTACCACGCTTTCGCCGCCTTTGGTAGAGGTGAGCTGCGTTGCCTGGCCGCCGCTTACAGGTATAGCATAGAGGTTACGCTCGCTGTTGTTTTCCTGTACATTCGGATAGCTCACGCCGTAGATCACCGATTTGCCGTCAGGAGTAACGGTTTCGGCAGAAACACGGCCCAGTTGCCAGAGTATTTCCGGGGTCATACGCTGTTGTGCCTGCACCATCGTTGCAGCAAACACACCAGCCAGTATCATTATCTTTTTCATGCTCCAAAAATAACCGAAAACCCGACATTCTGAAATGACAATCGTATAGTGTGTGAAAAAGAATCAGGTATAGTTATGGTATTACGCTGGACGAATCCTATATTTGTCACAATGAAAGGCACAATGGCACATCTGCATCATCATCATGCACGAAACAAAAGTTTCGGAGCCGCTAGCCTATGGATTTGATTTAGCTTGCTAAAAATATATTTTCCAAAAGCCTGACTCCGAACAGAGTCAGGCTTTTTTTGTTGTCTGAATCTATGTATAGGGGCCCTACCCCAAGGATTTACAGGATTAAAGGATTGACAGGAATTATTAATCATTAGTCACTATTCATTACACATTAAAAATAATGGATCTAGTTATAGTTGATTACAAAGCGGGTAATGTGCAGTCGGTGCAGTTTGCGCTAGAACGGCTGGGCGTTCAGGCTTCATTGAGCTGCGATTTTGAGACGATCAAGGCCGCAGATAAGGTAATTTTCCCGGGCGTGGGGGAGGCCTCGTCGGCCATGGCACAGTTGCGAGCCCGCAATCTTGATAAGCTGCTGCCGACACTCGAGCAGCCCTTTTTTGGCGTTTGCTTGGGTATGCAGTTGCTCTGCGAGCATTCTGAAGAAGGTGATACGGATTTACTCGGCATCATACCTTTACCGGTGAAGCGTTTCGAGACAGACCTGAAAGTGCCACACATGGGCTGGAACCAGTTGGAGAAGCTGCAATCGCCTTTGTTTGAAGGTATAGCCGAAGGGGAATACGCTTATTACGTGCACAGCTACTACGTGCCGCTGAGTGAGTACACCATCGCCCAGACTTCTTATCCGGAGCCATTCTCGGCCGCTTTGCATTACAAAAACTTTTACGCTGCGCAGTTTCACCCCGAAAAAAGCGGACCTGCCGGTTCTCAGATCCTTAAAAACTTCCTTGCCTTATGATGGAAATCATCCCAGCCATAGACCTGATCGGCGGCCAATGCGTGCGCCTCACCGAGGGCGACTTCGCTCAGCAAACCACCTACGACAGCAATCCACTGGAAGTAGCCAAACGCTTCGAAGCGCACGGCATCAAACGTCTACACCTGGTAGACCTCGACGGGGCCCGTGCCCGCAAACCGGTGAATTTGTCCGTGCTCGAAAACATTGCCGCTAACACCAACCTGACCATCGACTTTGGCGGCGGTTTACAGTCCGACGAGGCCGTAAAGCAGGCTTTTGATGCGGGTGCAGCACAGATTACGGCTGGCAGTATAGCAGTGCGTGAGCCGGAGAAAGTGAAAAACTGGCTGTTGCAGTACGGAGCCGACAAAATCATCATCGGGGCCGATTTCAAAGGCACCAACATCGCCATTAGTGCCTGGACCGAAGAGAGCAAATACCCGCTGCAGGATTTTATGTCGGGTTATCTCAAGACGGGGGCCAAACTTTTCATCTGCACCGATGTTAGCAAAGACGGCAAGTTGCAGGGACCATCGACCAACACATATCGACATCTCAAGTTAACCTTGCCTGAAGCCCAGGTGATTGCCAGTGGCGGCGTAACAACCGTACAGGATCTGGAGGAACTACAAGAGATCGGGGTGACCGGTGCTATTATCGGAAAGGCGATTTACGAAGGGACGATTACTTTAAAGGACTTAGCGCGATTCTTATGTTAACTAAACGCATTATACCTTGTCTGGACATCAAAAACGGACGCACTGTAAAAGGCATTCGATTTGAGAATATCCGCGATGCCGGCGACCCGGTGGAGCTGGCCAAGTGGTATGCCGAACAGGGGGCCGACGAACTGGTGTTTCTGGACATCACCGCCACGAACGAGGAGCGCAAGACCTTTGCAGAGCTCGTCCGCGATATTGCCCGACACATCGATATACCTTTCACAGTGGGTGGCGGCATCAGTGCCGTGGCTGATGTGGAGGTGTTGTTACAGGCCGGTGCCGATAAAGTGTCGATTAACTCAGCAGCTATACGTAACCCACAGCTGGTGCAGGACTTGGCCCGTCGCTTTGGCAGTCAGTGTGTGACCGTAGCCATCGACACCAAGTATACTGAAGCGACTGGCTGGAAGGTATACGCCCGCGCCGGAACCGTAGAGACAGAACACGCCACCGTGGACTGGGCAAAAAATGTGGTGGAGTTGGGTGCAGGCGAGATCCTGCTGACCAGCATGAACAACGACGGCACCAAAGCTGGATTTGCGCTGGATATTACCAAGGCCGTTTCAGAAGCCGTTTCCGTACCGGTAATTGCCTCAGGCGGTGCCGGGACCATGCAGCACTTCGCCGACGCTTTCCAGGAAGCCCACGCAGATGCTGCCCTCGCTGCCAGCCTCTTTCACTTCCGCGAGCTTGATATTCCGGACTTGAAGGCATACCTGAAAACGGAAGGTATAGCAGTGAGGATCTGATAATTTTGAACGAGTGATGGAGTGAGTGTGTGGAATTTTATAAAACACTTCACTCATAAATTTAACGCTTAACGTGCTCAACGTGAAAATTGACTTTGATAAAATGGGTGGGCTAGTGCCTGCTGTGATACAGGACGCTGCTACGAGCCAGGTGCTGATGCTGGGGTACATGAACCAGGAGGCGCTGGACAAGACGCAAAAAGAAGGGCTGGTGACATTTTTCTCCCGCTCTAAAAACCGCCTCTGGATGAAAGGTGAAACTTCTGGCCATACTTTGCAGGTGGTTAGCATCGTCGATGACTGTGACAATGATTCGCTTTTGATCAAGGTAAACCCCAACGGGCCTACCTGCCATACCGGCGACACGAGTTGCTTTGGTGAAGATCCATCGGCTAAACGCTTGGCGGCAATTCAGTTCATCGCCAGACTGGAAGAGGTGATTCAGCAACGCAAGGCGAACCCGACAGAGGCGTCCTATACCAATTTCCTGTTTGACAAAGGCGTGAACAAGATCGCCCAAAAAGTAGGAGAGGAAGCCGTGGAAACTGTAATTGACGCAGTAGCAGGTAAAACTGATACGATGAAAGGCGAGGCTGCCGACTTGCTTTACCACCTGCTGGTGCTGCTGGCAGCCACGGGTCTGGAGCTAGCCGATGTAGTGGCTGTATTGGAAGAACGTCATAAAAAGTAAAAACCAGTCGCGGTGGCGACTGATCTTCAAAATACTTTTTTCTACTTATGCTTAGGCGTTAGCCAGCTTCAGATTATTAAATTTCCCCTTCAGGGTAATGTTGCACTTGCGGGGCTTTTCCTGGTTTTTACCGTAGGAAGTAGGATCGGTGACATTCGTTATCGTTACTTCAAAGCTGCCGCTTGCAAGGCCGGTCGTAGCATTGTAAGCCTTGATCTCAATCTGCCCCTCCATGCGGTTTCCGCTGCTAAACAAGGCACTTTTGCTGGTCTTGTTGTAGTAGTGGTAGTAGGTCAGGTCAGCACGCCCTGTTTTGTTATTTGAAAGGGAACGCACCGTATAAGTACCGATATAGCCGTGCAGCAGGTCCGCTTGCTTGATGTTAAATACCAGCGCGTCGATGGTAGCGGGCTGTGACGGCGCAAAATTCAGCTGCAGCTTTTCTTCATCTGACACAAGTTGCATCTCTTTCAGACTAAGGCTATAGACAGCCTTTTCCTCTTCCGCAGATTCCAGGTAATTAAAAGATCTTTCCATTGTAGCCTCCACCTTCGGCATGATCGAGGTGCTTTCATCCTTCTCTTTATCGCACGATACAGAGAGAAATGTAATGACTAAAAGCCATGTAGAAAGTATGATCTTTTTCATAGTTTTAATTTGACTATAAAGGTATGAAAAAGATTACTTTAGCTGCAATAAATATTAAAAATTCTTTATATAAAATCTTTGATGGCGTCAGCGATTTCGCCTCCCTTTTCCTCCTGCACAAAATGACCAGCCTCTAATCGCTTGACTTTTGCTTCCGGGAATGTGTTCTGCCACTGTTCAAGCAGGCTTAACGGAAGCAGTTTGTCTTTTTCTCCCCACAGAATCAGTTTAGGTATAGCACGAAGCTTTTCATGCTGCTCCCAAAGGCTGGCAAACCAAGGGCCCGATTCTTTGAGTGAAATTGCAAAGTGCCAGGTGCCCATGCGGCTGCGGCTGTTACTGAGGGGTTTTAGGTAGTGCTGGTGCACATCCTTACTTAGGTGGCGTTTCTGGTGATAGCCCCTAGGCAGGAGCAGGCGGGGTGAAAAGCCCAGGTTCAGGTATAGGAACCGTCCTATGCCGCTATTGAGGAAACCGCTGATTTTCATTATTTGTGCTTCATCCTCCAGCGACCACATCCAGGTGTTCAGTATGACCAGCCGCTTAACATTTTCCGGATGCTTCAGGGCATAACTCAAACCAATGGGGCCTCCAAAATCATGTACCACAAGGGTAATATCTCTCAGCTGCAGATGATCGATCAGCTGCTCCAGGTTATGCGCGTGAGCTTCGGGTGTATAGGCAAAGTCATCTGGCTTGTCGGAAAGGCCAAAGCCCAGATGGTCAGGAGCAATGCAGCGGTGTGTCCGGCTAAGTGCCTTTATTTGCTGCCGCCATACAAAAGACCAGGTGGGGGTGCCGTGCACAAAAACGATCGGTTCGCCCTGCCCTTCGTCTACATAGTGCATCTGTCCGGCTTGCAGCTCCAGCGTGTGGTGCGCAAAGGGGTATAAAATGCGGTCAAGCCATTTGGGGGATTTCATCCTGTGTTTTTTTAACGATCAACAATCATTTCTTATACTTCATGATTAGGAGGGAGGCCACGTCATCGATAGGGTAATTGTCGTAAAATAAAAAGTGGCTGGCCATACCATCGATGGAAGCGAAGAGAAGTTTGGCTTCAAGTTCAGGGAATGGAATACCCGCCTCCATCAGATTCTGTCGGATGCGCTCTTCGATGTAAGCAGTCTCCTCCTGCATCTCGTACAGCAACTGCCTGACGACCTCGGACTGCATCCGGATGCCGTGCAGCAATTTCCAGAAGTCTTTCTTTTCTTTCAGCAGTTTCACTGTCTGCTGAATATGCTGCGCTATACCTGAGCCAGCCTGTCCAGAAGCGGGCTCAAAGGAAGCATGGATGTCTTCTACGCCGCGGCGGAAGATTTCTGCCAGCAACTCGTTTTTGCTTTTAAAGTAGTTGTAAAGCAATCCGAGTGACATGCCTGCCTCACTGGCAATACTGCGGATCGAGGTGGCTTCATAGCCTTGAGATGCAAATAGCCTCAATGCTACCTCAACTAGCTTATTAATACTGTGCTCTCTTTTTTCCTGAAACCGGGTCATGGGAGGGTGAACGTTTGCTCAAATATATTATGATTGAACGTCCGTTCAAAGATTTAGTTGAGTTTTCACCTGCACTATTTTATCTAAACGCATAATTTAACAAAAGCGTATACCTGGCGCCTACAGGGGCAATATGTGGTAACTATACACATTTGGTCAGAACATATAACTGATAGCAAGGTTATAAACACATAATGCCGGTGCCCGTATTCATCTCAAACTGACTCTACGTGGAAATTAAAACGCTCTTTCAAAAATGGTGGGTATGGCTACTCTTCATACTCGCCTCTCTTTTTATAATCATCGCTATTCTGACATCTCAGTATTTTAACCCCTGGTTGCAGCGTGAGTTGGAGTCGCGGGTACGAGAAGAATCAAACGGCCTCTATACCTTGAAGCTGAACGGGCTTGATGCATCCCTGCTAAGCGGGCGCATCACAGCAGTCTCCATCCACCTGTTACCTAACTTTGATGCCTGGGAAAAGCAACATGAAATCAGTCAGCAGGATACTGCTGCTGCAGCGGCGCCTCGTACACTAATGGTTCTCAAAACAAACAGACTGTTGTTGGCAGGCATTAACTTCATTGGTATCTTAAGAGGTAAGCCGCTCGATCTGAACAAGCTTAGGGTGCTTCAGCCTACTGTGCTGATCACCGAAATGCGTCAGGATACGACAGAGAGCCACGAACCACTGCACAAGTCTGTTGACGGGATTATGAAAAGCCTGCAGATCGGTACGATTGAGGTAGAGAAGGCGACGCTGCGTATCCGTGAAGGCCGGGATGCAGAGACAGACCGCATCTCCTTACGGGACTTTACCATAGAGGTGAAAGATCTTCAGCTCGACAGTACCGCTTTTGAAAATGAGGAGCGAGCCTATTATGCTCGACTTATTGCGTTAGAATCTGGAAAAGCTGAATTCACCCTTCCTGACGGAACGTATCGCTTGCAGGCTGCAGCCCTCAAAGCCAATACGGAAGATGGGACGCTTAACATTGGCAACCTGCAACTCATCCCGCTTCTGGACAATGCGGCACTTGCCCGCCAGAAAGGCAAGGCCGTGTCGACCATGCGGCTGGAGGTACCGGAGATCAATTTAAGCGGCGTAGACTTTGCATCGCACTCCCGGCACAACAACATGGTGGCTAAGCATGTGGTGATCAAGAACCCGTCTCTGAGCGCGTATATGGATCGGAAAAACTTTACGGCCAAAGGAAACAAACCATTGCCGCATGACATCATTCAGCAATTGAAAACCGGCCTGACCCTTCCAAAAATAGAGGTGCAGGGCATGCACATCCGCTACGAAGAACTGGCAGAGGAAGCGACCGAGAAAGGCATCATTACCTTTGAGAATTTGTATGCCACCATCACGAATGTGACCAATGACAAGAACCGCATGTCGGCTGACAACCCGGCCGTTATTGATGCCAAAGCGCAACTATATGGAAAGGCGCCTATAGCCGTTACCATCCGGCTCGACCTGCTGGATCCCAATGCCTACCATACTATACAGGGCACTGCGGGACCAGCCGACCCGGCTGTGCTGAACCCTATACTGGAACCTACGACTTTCATTAGTGTGAAGGAAGGCAGTCTGCAGAAAAGTGATTTCAGCATGGAGTTGTACCGCAACAAGGCTACTGGTAACCTGAATGCCCGTTACCAAAACTTTAAAGTGGATGTACTGACCAAAGATGAAGACAAGCGCCAATCATTCGGAAAGAAGATACTCTCGAAAGTAGCCAACAAAATAGTGATCACCTCTGACAATCCGAAGAAAGGCGAAGAGCTGCGACCCGGAGACATTCAGGTGGTACGCGCCAAAAGCCGCTCTGTCTTCAACTTCTGGAAAGACTGCCTTGTCAGCGGCTTCAGAACAGCTGCCGGTATCGAAGGTATTGGCGCAGACCTTAGCGACCCAAACAGGTAAACGTCCGCTCAGTTCCCAGTCGTTTTGATCAGCAGTTTGCGGTACTTGGTAAAGATGCTTGACTTGGAAACGAAGCCCAGGTATAGCTCACCTTTGAGGACGGGCAGGTTCCAGGCACCTGTCTCGTCAAATTTTTTCATCACTTCAGCCATGGTGTCGTTATGGCGGACCACAGCCGGCGGAGCCGACATCAGTTCGGTTACCAGCACCTTGTCATATTTTTCCTGCTTGAACATGATCTCCCGCACATCTTCGAGCAGGATGATACCTCTTAGTTTCTGTTGCTCGTCCACCACCGGGTATAAATTTCGGCGGCTGTGGGCGATCACCTCTACCAGTTCACGCAGTGTGGCGCTATACCTGACAGGTTGAAAGTCGGTCTCGACCAGGTGGCGGATCTGCATAATGCGCAGCACTGTGCGGTCTTTATTAGCGGTAAGCAGTTCTCCTTTCTGAGCCAGCTTCTTGGTATCGAGCGAGAAGGGTTCAAAGTACTTCACCATAGCATAAGCAGAGGCCGATACGATCATCAGCGGGATCATCAGGGTATAGCCGCCAGATATTTCGGCAATTAGGAAAACGGCGGTCAGCGGAGCATGCATCACACCGCTCAGGATACCGGCCATCCCGACTACGGTAAAGCTGCCTTCCGGTAATTTGTGGATCTGTAGCATGTTGGCGAGCCGGCTAAAAAAGAAACCCACGTGCGCCCCCACAAACATGGAAGGAGCGAAGTTGCCTCCGTTACCGCCACCGGCAATGGTGAAGGTAGTTGCCGCAACTTTTACCAGCGCTAGCATCCCGACAAAGCCCAGCACCAGCCATTCATTCGTACCAAAGAACGAAAGCCAGCTGTCTTGCAGCAGTGCTTCGGGCTTGCCGCTTTCGAGGAGCTTGACGGCACCATAGCCTTCCCCAAAAAGCGGAGGAAACAACATGATCAGCAACCCGAGCAAAATACCACCAACCAGGGCGCGGCGATAGGGCTGGTCCTGGAAGGGCTCAAAAAGTGCTTCGACACGCCAGGCTGCGCGGCTGTAGTACACAGACATCAATCCGGTGAGGACACCCAGCAGGATATAGAAAGGCACATGCGAAGCAGCGAAAACGCCTAGTTGATCTGCAAAGAAAAGCAGCTCTTCCCGCAGGATGATGCGTGAGCAAAGCGCCCCCACAACCGCCGAAATGATCAAAGGTATGAAGGCCGAAATGCTGATGTCGGTCAGTAGGACTTCGATGGCAAAAAGCACACCGGCAATAGGCGCATTAAAAACAGCTGCTATACCTGCCGCGGCGCCACATGCCAGTAGCAGGGTACGGTCGCGGTAATTCAAGTGATACTCCCGTCCGAAATTGGAGCCGATGGCAGATCCTGTCACCACAATCGGGGACTCCAGACCGGCCGAGCCTCCAAAGCCAGCCGTAATGCCACTAGTGAGCACATGCGAATACATTTTATGCGTCTCCACCATGCTGGACTTCTGCGAAATGCTATGCAGGATACTGGCCGTGCCACGCCCCAACTGTCCGTTGAACATGACCCGCACCAGGAACACCACCAGCAGTATACCCACCAGCGGGAACACCACCAGCCAGACAGGCTCCTCAAGCAGGCGGTTGCCATACGCCAGCAGCTGCTGAATGTAATGCACCAGGGTTTTGAGCACCACGGCGGCAAGGCCTGCAGTTAGGCCGACCAGCACACTGGAGATCAGGATGAAGTTACGGGTGGAAGTATGGCGACGAAGCCATAGAAGAGGTATTTTATACTTGCGGAACTGTGGCATGGGGGACTATACGCGAAAGGTCTGCCGGGTTTACGGAAAATACAATCAAAGGTCCGGTCTTAAAAAAACCTTGCGCATAAAAGTATAAACTCTAGCCCGTTAGAAAAAAAATAACATTGGAAATCTAACCTGCAGGGCCGTTTTTTAGTTAATATAGTGGTTAAGACCTAGCAGAAAACATTACAAAACAGCCTATGCATCACGAGCCAGACAGAAGCGGAAACCTGATACTGAAAGACTTGCACGGCCATTTCCATGTCATTGGAGATGTGCACGGCTGTTTTGATGAATTGGTGCTCCTCCTCGAGAAGCTTGGATACACGATAGACGATGACAAAGCTGCTGGCAGGTACCGCGTGACGCCGCCTGATGGCTGCATGGCTGTGTTTGTAGGCGATCTGGTGGATCGTGGGCCTAACTCACCGGAAGTGCTGCGCCTGGTAATGGACATGCTGGAGCAGGATGTGGCGCTTTGTGTAAGCGGCAACCATGACGACAAGTTGTACCGCAAACTGATGGGCCGCAATGTGCAGGTGCGTCACGGACTGGAACTGACCATGGCGCAGCTTGAAAATTACAACAAAGCCTTCATTGACAGGGTACGAGAGTTTTTGGGCCACCTGCCGCACCACATCATACTGGACGAGGGCCGTCTGGTGGTAGCGCATGCCGGCCTGGAGGAGCGCCTGCATGGGCGGCACAGCAAGTCAGTGCGCGACCTTTGTCTCTATGGCCCCACAACAGGAGAGCTGGATGCCCAGGGCCTGCCTGTCCGCCTCGACTGGGCCGCTGACTACTCCGGCGTAGCTGTCGTGGTATACGGTCACACGCCGGTTCGCGAGCCCCGCTGGAAAAACAATACCATCAACATTGACACGGGCTGCGTTTTTGGAGGAAAACTAACCGCGCTGACCTATCCCGATCATATCCTGACTACCGTCGACGCCCTCGATACCTATGCCGAGTCTATCCGGCCCTTTCTTCATCACCCCACGCACTAAGTCTGCTATACCTGTTTGTTGTCACGCTCATGGTCGCGGTGAACATTGTGTTCCTTGTGCAGGTAATCCTTGAACTCATCGAGATTAGTTCGGTCCCAGAACGGGATCTTGTTTCGCACAGCTGTCCGCCCGATCACGTGTGCCGCCACCGGCGAAGTCAGGAACGTAAAGCCGATGATCAGCACTACTTTCAAAAACATATCGGGCTCGTTGAAGTAGATGCCCATACCTGACAGAATGAGCCCCAGCCCTAATGTGGCCCCTTTGGTGATTGCTGACATGCGGATGTAGAAGTCTGGGAAACGTAAGAGGCCGATCGTGGATATCAGCATAAACATTACACCGATGATGATGAGCACCGAGCTGATAATCTCGCGGATGAGTAGAAAATTAATGTCTTCAAGCATAGGCTAACGGGTTGATTTCATGAGGTAATAGGCAAAAGATATGGAGCCCAGAAAACCGAACAGGGATAAGATGATGGCAACATCAATGAAGTCTTCGTTGCCAGTAAGCTCAGTATAAATAGCCACGATGCCGATCACATTGGCCACGAACAGGTCGAAGGCCGTGATGCGGTCAGGCAGCGAAGGGCCAATGGCAAACCGGATACCGGTCATGATCAGGCAGAGGCTCAGGGCAGCCATGGCAAATATCAGTGTGAAAGAGAAAAAACTCATCTTGTAAGTTGTAATAGTCTGCGTTCAAAACCGTGTTTTATAGTCTGCTTGGCCAGCTCCAGATCATTGTGCTTGATGTATAGCGTATGTACGTACAACACCTTCCGGTCAGCACTCACATCAATGGAAAGTGAGCCGGGCGTGAGCGTAATGATACCGGACAGCAGGGTAATCTCCATATCGGTTGAGGCTGCCAGTGGCAGTGCAATCACCGTCGGTTTCATACGGTAGTTGGGCGTAAGGATGTCATAGGCTACCTTGAGATTGGCCACAACCAGCTCCTTCAGAAAATACACGATAAAGGAGATAGCCTTTGGTAGTTTATGGAAGTAGGAGCGATGGTAGGAGGGCGTGGTCAGCCATAGGATAAACATGATGAACACGGCCACCACGACCGCCCAGATCGCATTGTACGGAAACATCGGCTGGCCATATTCGAAGTAGATGTAGCTGCCAAAGAAAGCGATCAGGAAGTGTATGATAAATGTTTTCATGCTATTTCTTCAATACGGCGTTGATGTATAATTCGCTGTTCAGGAGCTGCTCGGCTGCCAGTTGCGCCATCGATACCACCGGCTCGGCATACACCCCGATAAACAGAATGAACATTACCAGAAACAGTACCGGTAAATGGAGCAGGCGGTTGTCTTTTTTCTCGCGTGCTGTCACCACGTCATCCAGCGGATCTGTCTCGGGTTTATTTTTCCAGAAAACCTCATTCCAGATCTTAGTCATCGAAAAGATAGTGATCAGGCTGACGGCCAGGGAAACGAGCACAATAACAAAGCTGTCGATCTCAAAGCCTGCCTTGGCCAGCATGAACTTGCCCCAGAAACCTGAAAAAGGCGGTATGCCGGCCAGTGAGAAAGCCGAGATAAAGAAAAGCACCGACAGAAAAGGATGCTGAAGGTATACGCCACCCAGCTTTTTGAGCGCGAAGGTGCCCCGGTTATGCGCCACCACACCACTGATCAGGAACAGATTGGTTTTGACCAGAATGTTGTGGATGATAAAGTACACACTTCCTGCAATCGCCAGTGGCGTGAATAGTGCAAGCCCCATCAGCATATACCCGATCTGGCTGACGATGTGGAATGATAGGATCTTGCGGAAGTCATTTTGGGAGGCCGCTCCAAACACCCCGATCACCATCGTGAAGCCGGCCAGCACGGTGAAAAGTGGAATGGTCAGTTCCTGGTCGGTGACAAAAACCAGCGTGAAGAGGCGAATCAGTGCATACATTCCTACCTTGGTGAGCATGCCCGCAATGAAGGCTGAAATGGCAATGGGCGGCGTGTGGTAAGAAGCCGGCAGCCAAAAGAACAGCGGAAATATGGCTGCCTTGATACCGAAAGCGATCAGGAAAAACATGCCCGCCATGGTAATGAGGGCCGGGTGCGATACCGGCGTACGAACGAGAACAGCCAGTTCCGCCAGATTGAGGGAGCCGAGTATACCGTACACCACGCCTATACCTGTGAGCAGAAAACCAGATGCCAGAAAGTTGATCGTCACATATTTGATAGCCCCTTCCAGCTGCGGTTTGGTGCCACCCAGCGCGATCAGCACAAAGCAACAGATCAGCAGCACCTCAAACCACACGAAGAGGTTGAACAGGTCACCGGTCAGACAGGCGCCGGACACACCCATCTGCAGAATGAGCAGCACCGGGTAGTAGCCAAAGGTCTGGCGGGCTTTATCGAGTCCTTTGATGGAAAACAGGTAGATGGCCATGCCGATGATCGAGCTGGTGATCACCATCATGGAGCTAAACAGATCCGCCACCAGGGAAATACCGAAAGGCGCGGGCCAGCTCCCCATCTGGGTTGTCCGGATGCCATTGTCGTTCACATCAAAGAGAAGCAGAAAGGAGGCAATCAGCATAAAGGCTTGTGCCAGAATGCCGATAACTTGTTGCGCTCGCACATACCGCCAAGAGAAGAGGCTCAGGATAGCCCCAAACAGCGGAATGAGCAGCGGCAACATGATAAGCAGGTGGTTCATAGGGTGTGCTTAGTGTTTTTCTTCTATCTGGTCGGTGGTGTTCATGTCGTCGAGGTCGGTGGTGCCGAACGACTGGTATACCCGCTTGATCAGCACGATGGCGAAGGCCTGAATACCGAAGCCGATCACGATGGCCGTGAGCAGCAGGGCCTGCGGCACGGGATCGGCAAAAGGTTCTGTGGCCACACGCTCATCCTGCCCGATGATGGCTGAGCCCCCGCGGGTGAGACGCCCAATCACAAACAGAAACAGATTGGTGGCAAGTCCGAACAAAATAAGCCCCAGAATAAGCTTAAAAAAATGCCGGTGCAGAATCAGGTATAGACTCGCTGAAAAAAGGATACCGATCAAAAAGGGTAGTATGAGTTCCATGGTTTTATTCTTCTGACATCACAAAAGTTATTTTGAGCACCACCCCGATCACCAGCAGGTAAACGCCAATATCGAACAGGATCGGAGTGCCCGGCTTGCCGATGATCGGGATGTAAAAGTCAGCCCAGTAGGCATGCATGAACGGCTGGCCAAATACCAAACCCACGACCCCGCTGCCAGCCGCCAGGAGCAGACCGGTGGCAATGATGTAGATGGGCTCGACGCGAATCATACGCTCTTTAATTTCCGGATGGTAAGCCATTTTTCTGCGGCGCCATACATTGACCCGCATCATGCGCATCAGGTAGAGGGACCGGCTCTGGTTGGGCTGTCTCGGGTAGCCGTAGAGATTTATCTTCAGGAAGGTATCCACGGTTTGCTGCGGCCCATGCGTCATGGTATGAAATACAAAGGCAATGGCCCCGATCAGTCCCCCGATAAAGCCACCGCCGGGGTGGTTGTGGCCCCGAAACAGGGTATAGACTGAAAAGATGATGAAGATCGGTATGAGGATGCGGATGGCGACCGCGAGAATGACGGTTTTCATGGTTTGTCTCCTTTCTGCATGCGTAGTTTCAGCATCGCCAGTATACCTATCGCCGCTACGGCCAGCACCACGATCTCACCCAGCGTATCCAGTGCCCGGAAGTCTACTAGGATCACGTTCACGATGTTGCGCCCCTGCCCGAGCAGGTAGCTGTTCTCACCATAGTAGGCTTTCAGTTGCGAGTCGAGCGGGTACTGCTTCACGATCAGGATCACATAAGTCATCATGGCTCCGAAGGCCAGCGAAAGCAGCACATACTTGTAGCGCTCTGAGGCATGTGAGAGGTAGCGGAAAGCCGGTAGTTTGTGAAGTATAAGTACGAAGATCACGACGGTCAGCGTTTCGATGAGCAGCTGCGTGGCAGCCACGTCCGGCGCGCCGAAGAGGATGTAAAACAGCGCCATGGAATAACCAATGATACCCATTACGGCAATAGAGGTAAGGCGGGAGCGTGACTTAAACAGGAAGATCAGCGCTGGCACGATCATCAGTAGCAAGACCACCTCGTACATGCGCAATTGCGAGAGCTCCTGTAGCCGGTTCGTGAGCTCCAGGCGTGGTCCGTCTTTCCAGAGGGAGAGCACGATCAGGGCGATATGTGCCGTGATGATGGCAGCAATGTAACTGCGCAGGTAACCGTTCTGAATGGCGGCTGTAATTTTGGTGGCGCCGGCCAGGAAACCTTTGAGCGAGAGCTGGTACAGGTTAGCCGGACCTAAGCGATAGATTCCGTTGAAACGGTTGGCGTAGCTAAGCAGTCGGTTTGAAAAGCGGTAAACGACATAGCCCAGCGCCACCGTGAGCAGACTCAGGCCCAGCACCAGGTTGAAACCATGCCACAGCGCCAGTTCAAACACCTGCTCCACACCCAGCATTGCCTCGGCGGCGCGGCGCAGCAGCGGCGTTACAAAAAAGCCCGGCAGCAGGCCAAATACCAGCCCGGTGCTGGCCAGGATGACCGGTGGCAGGTAGAGCATGGCTTTGTCGGGATGCTGCAAGGGAGTAGCCTTGACGGCACGACGCCAGAATACGCCATACCCAATGGCAATCGCCACGGCTACAAACACCATCCCCGAAAAGAAACTAACCGCAAAGAGCATCCAGCGAAAAGGACTTTCCTCGAGCGTGGCCTCATACACGAGCTCTTTGCCAATGAAGCCAAAGAAGGGCAGCAGGCCAGCCATGGACATACCGGCAAGCAGTGCCGCAATAGCCGTGAAGCGCATGGAGCCGGACAAACCGGTAAGCTGGGTCAGGTCGCGGGTGCCGGTGGCGTGGTCTACGTTGCCGGCCACCAGGAAGAAGGTGCCCTTGTAGAGCGCGTGCGCCAGCAGAAAAACGACCATCGCCTCCAGCGCAGGAGCGGTGCCGATACCGGTCATGGTCACCAGCAGGCCCAGTGCGCTGATGGTGGTGTAGGCAAGAATCGCTTTGAGATCAACATGCTGGGTGGCGAGCAGGGCACCCAGTATGGTCGTGACGCCACCGATCAGCATTAAGGTATACTGCCATTCGTCGGTACCTCCCATTACGGGGGTAAGTCGGGCCAGCAGGTATACGCCTGCCTTCACCATCGTGGCCGAGTGCAGGTAGGCACTGACAGGTGTGGGTGCCGCCATGGCATTTGGCAGCCAGAAATGAAATGGAAACTGGGCCGACTTGGTAAAAGCACCCAGCAGGATCAGCACGAGTGCCGGCAGGTATAGCGCATGCTGTGTCACCACATGCCCCCGCTCCAGCAGTTCACTCAAGGTATAGGTTTCGCCGGCCATGCCCACCAAGATCAGGCCAGCCATCAGGGCCAGCCCCCCAAGCCCGGTAACAAGGAGTGCCTGCAGGGCTGAGCTGCGGGATGTTTCCTTGTCATGCCCGAAGCCGATAAGCAGGTAAGAGCTGATACTGGTGAGCTCCCAGAAAATGAAAAGCGAGATGATATTGCCTGCGAGTACCAGTCCCAGCATTGCCGTCATGAACAGCGTCAGGTACAGGTAGAAACGCCCAAGCAGGGGATGACCTTTCAGGTAGCCGCCCGCGTATATCATAATGAGTGTACCGAAGCCCGTGATCAGCAGAGCAAAGAGCAGGCTGAGTCCATCAAGAAAGAAGTGCAGGTTGACATTGAGAGAGGGAGCCCATTGTTGCACTTCGCCTAAATTGTTGCCTCCCAGCACGGCAGGAGCCAGTGTGAGCAGGTAAATAAAAATAGATAAGGGCAGCAGGGCCATGGGCACGTATACCCATTTGCCGAGCCAGCGGTAGAGCATAGGCGCGGCAAATGCCAACAGGAAACCTGCGAGTATAGCTAAAAACATCAAAAATGCTTAGTTTGTAAATGTATCCTTGTTAATTTCGTAGCTGATTTAACACTTAGTACCAATCTGCGCATTTATTGTTACGTCAGGGTCGAAATTGAGAGGGAGAGCAGGAAAAGGACAAGCGCAGCAAACGATAACCCAAAACCAAAACATCATCATGAACACGCTGAAACGTATTATGGTGGGGCTCGACCTGTCGGAAATGGACGATACCCTGATCTCCTACACCGCATTTCTTTGCTCCATTTCTGAAATAGAGAAAGTATACTTCATCCATGCCGAGAAAAGCCTCGATATACCTGCAGAAGTGCTGAAGGGAATTCCGAACGGCATGGCCGCCGACGAGAAGATCCGTGTGGCCATGGAGGAGAAGATTTACAGTTACTTCGGACCGGAGCAACGTTCGAAAGTTGAAGTGCAGGTAGTGGAGGGATCTCCGCTGAAGGAGCTGCTGCACTGGTCGAAAGAAAAGCAGATCGACATGGTGGTTGTAGGCCGCAAGTTCCATTTGCGCGGAAGTGGCGTACTGGCCCAGAAGATCCTGCGCAGTGGTCGCGTGAGCGTACTGTTTGTGCCTGAGAATGAAGATCCGATCCTGAACCACATCATGGTCAGCGTTGACTTCTCTGAGTACTCATTGATGGCGCTCGATCGCATCCTGCACTCAGCGCTTACAAGACCGGAAGTGCGCATTACCTGTCTGCATGTTTACGAAGTGCCAACCGGCTACATTACGCTGGGCATCAGCTACGAGGACTTTGACGAACGCATGCAAGGCTTCGCCCGCGACAAGTTTGAGCAGGTGCTGGCCCGTTTCCCTGAGCTGCGTGACCGTGCCACATTGCGACTTGTGAAGCAGGAAAATGAGGATGATGTGGGAGAACTGATCGTAGTGGAAGCAAAGCGCGCCAGAGCCGACATGCTGGTGATTGGTGCCAAGGGAAAGTCAGCCGCCGCTCTCTTTGTGTTGGGCAGTGTGACAGAGAAAATCCTGCGCCACAACGACGACATGCCTATGATTGTCTACAAGAAGGAAAAAGAAGAGCTTGGTTTCCTGGATGCTCTCCTGGGCAACGATTAATACCTGCTTCTAAAGCGGAAATATTATAGCGTTTAAAGACCTGCTATACCTGAGGGTGTGGCAGGTCTTTTTGCTTGCCAGCTACTGCCAGTACCAACATTCCGAACACACCAGCCAGTGCTGAGGCCGCATAAATACTGATCTTGACAAGCGTGAGCTGCTCCAAGGTAGCAAAGGCCTGCTGCGCCTGGAAAAGCGACAGTATAAAACCAGCACCCAGCAGTAAGGCGCCGCCTGTCAGTTGCCCCCAATGCAGCCCGGGAGGTTTATGTGCTATACCTGTGAGTGAAAGCAGCCAGACAAAAAGCAGCATACCGATTGGTTTGCCGAGGACCAGGGCGAGGAATACACCCATTGGTACGGGGCCAAGCAAGTCACGCCAGGCAAAGCTGTTGTAGGCGAAGGGCACAAAAGCCAGCGCAAAAAGGGGCAGGGCCAGGTAGGCAGCCCAGGGCAGGAGCCTTTGCTGCAAACGCCGCAGCGGTGACAGTGCTTTTGTGCAGTTAGCACGCAGGGTATGCGCAGCCGCCTGGAAATCTTCCTCCATCTCTTCGCCGGGTTCCGGGCGCTTCATCATGCGCAGGGCATGGAGCTGCCCCATTACAGTATCAGTGGTGGTTACAAAGTCTTCTTCTCTCACCCGCGAGTGGATCGGTATGACCAGCGCCAGTAATACACCCGCCACGGCTCCCTGCACACCCGCCAGCAGAAAACTCACCAGCATGAAAAGCCCCAGCAACAGGTATAGCCACATGGAACGGTTGCGAAGCGCCCGCAGCACCACGAGCAGGCCAAACACACCGGTGGCAACCGAAAGCGCCAGCAGGTTTTGGATGGAGGTATAAAGCACCTGACTAAGCAACAAACTGCCTATACCTTGCATGATCGCGATGGAAGACAGGAACACACGTAGGGAAAGCGGCAGGGAATTACTTGCCAGCGCCAAAAGTGCCAGAACTGCCGCCGCATCGGCAGTGGCCACCACCGGCCAGCCTGCCTGCGCATTAGGGGGAACCAGGTATAGGTAAATCGCAACTGGGATAAGCATGCCTCCCAAAGCGGCTGTCAAGGCAAAAATCATGGAGGACCTTTCCTTCAGCTCACCCACACGCAGCCCCCGTTTCAGTTCCATGCCAAGTATAAGGTACACCAGGGGCAATAAAACCTGCTGCACCCAATAGCCGATCGGTTTGGCTATGGTGTAGTTTCCAAAAGAAATGGTCAGCGGATTCTCCCACAGGTATAGCCAGGAGGCACCCCAGGGGGAGTTGAGCCAGGACAGAGCCAGTAGCGCAACAACCAGTGTCAGGGTACCTCCACGTACCAGCACCTGTTCGAACTTTTCGAAGGAGTAGGTTATGCGAGTGAGCAAAGTAGGTTCAGCAGCCAAGGTATAAAGGAATAGCGATATTCAGATTCACCTTAGAGACGTAGCAAGTCCTGAAAGGTTTTGACGCTGCTATACCTTGTTCTGCTATTCTACCACTTCTTTGGCGATGTAGCGGGAGTTCATGATGCTAAGTGCCCCCATGTACTTCAGGTTAAAGTTCAGCACATCGCCCACCCTGTAGTTCTGTTCGTTTACGCCAAGCTCCACCACCAGCATGTCAGAGCTGGCACCCACCACGCTCATACCCTCGTCTTTGGGTATAAGGTACTTCGGGTTGATGTCCAGCAGGCCAACATCCAGGATAGCACGGTGTGAGGTTTTGCCGTAAAGACTCTCGTCAATTTCGAAACTCTCACCACTTGGGTTCTCCGCCAGCATACCGATCGGGATCATGGGCTTTTCGTTCAGCTCAATGATTTCGGCGCTGAGCTCAAACACATCGTCGTGCATGCCTTCAAAGGTTTCGCCGGTGAACAGGTTGAGTCCGAAAAACAAGGCCTCGCCAATCCGGAAATGGTTGATGCCCTTTGGCATCTGATGGTTAAAGAGCAACGGAATGGTAACCGAGGTGCCACCCGACACCCAGGGAATTTCGATGTTGAACTTCGCTTCGATGATCTGCTTGTACAGGCTCAACTGTATCAGCTTGTCCTGTGTGGGCATCACGCCGTGCAGGCAGTTGAAGTTCGCACCCAGCCCAATCACAGAAATTCCGGGCAGGTTGAAGATCTGCTCATAGAAGTCCACCAGGTCGTCGCCCATTACGCCTTCCCGCAGGTCGCCCATCTCGATCATGATGATGATCTTATGCGTTCTGTTCTGTCGCTCTGCCTCTTCAGACAGCAGCCGGATAATATCGAGCTCTGTCTCAAAGCTCACGTCGGCATATTTGATGATGTCGGGAATACTTTGTTTCGGAGCGGGTTTGATGTAGACGGTTTGTACATCAGGCGCCATGTTCTTGATCGCGATCAGATTGGTCACCCTGGAGTCGTGCACCTCCTTTACGCCAAGGTCAAGCACCTCCTTCAGGAAAGTCTCTTCGCCGCAAAGCAGTTTGGTGACAATGCCCCAATCGATGTTCCTTTCGCGGAGCACCTGGTCAATGTGGTTGTAATTGTGTATGAGTTTGGAGCGGCACAGTTTTAAGACTGCCATTGTATTATCTGATAAGTCTGTATTCTAAATATTTGTTGGTGAAGCCCATTTTTTCATACAGGTGGCGGGCCGGATTGTCGGGCTCCACGTGTAATGCAATGCTGCCATCGGCAGTTTCGGAGGCCAGTTGCACCAGCTTTTTGCCAACACCTTTGCCGCGCTGGTTGCCATGCACGGCTACGTATACGAGTATGTTCTCCGGTATATACCCGCTCATGCCGGTATTGTTCAGAATCAGCGCGCCCACTACCTTGCCAGCTTCACGGGCTACGATCACCGAACCGCCTTTGCCCTCTGCATCCGAAAGCGCATAGTCCATGCACTTGGCAATGTCTTCGCGGGCGTCGCCGTACTGGTCCAGGTGCTCAAAGAGGAAGTCAAGTACTTCGTCGCGTTTTAGTTGCTGGTGATTGGTTGGGGTGTAGATCTCGTATTGGACGGAGTTGTTTTCTGCCATTTTTCTTTTCCAGTTTTATTGGGGTATAGTATAGTTAACGTAATGTAAAGCACAAGGGAAGCCGTGAGGCCAAATAAATTGGGGTCGAGGCCATAAGGCAAGCCAAAGCTCAGGTCGAGCCACGGCATGTGTACGATGCCTTCGGTATTTATGGTTACCTGCAGCAGGATGGTGGTGAAGCCACCCACCAGCATCGCCCAGAATGCGGCCACACTGCTGCGGCGTTTCCAGAACAAAGCACCGATGATCGGCACAAACAGGCCTGACACCATAAAGGCGTAGGAGTAGAGCATCAGGTCGAGCACGTTGGTCATGGTAGTGGCCAGCCAAAGTGCAAAGGCTCCCACCAGCAGCGTGATCAGTTGTGACAGGCGCAGCATTTTAGGGGAATCTGGATCTGACTTAGTAAAGTGCCCGATCACGTCCGTCACAATATTGCCAGACGAAGCCATCAGGCAGCTGTCAGCGGTAGACAGGATGGCTGAGAAATAAGCTGAGAGCATCAATCCCATCAGACCAACCGGCAATACTGAGCGCAGGAGCATGGGCAGTCCTGATTCAGGGTCAACATCCGCGCCTACGCCGAGTGCTTCAAACATACCTTGCTCCGCGGCCACTCTTGCCAGTATACCCAGGCTTACGCCCATAAATGCCATGATCGGCCATTCGAACAGGCCGGCCAGGTACCAGGCACGCTTGGCGGTCTTTTCGTCGCGGCAAGCGTAGATGCGCTGGTAGAGCGTCATGCCCACAAACCAGATCGGAATGATGGTGATGGCCCAGTTCACGATCTGCTGCCAGGTGATGTTGGTAAGCGTCAGAAACTCTGCCGGCAGTGTGTTGCGGATGGCTTCCATGCTGCGACCGGACTGTTCAGAAACCCAGGCAAAATCTGTGAGCTGCTCAAAGCCGATCTGCTCCACACCGCCGCCGACTGCCAGAAAGGAAACAGGTATACCGATGAAGATAAGTCCGCCCATCAGGATCGCCCACTGCACGGTATCAGTGTAGATTACCGCTTTGAGGCCTCCCATGACAGTATAGACCACTGCAATGATACCCATGATCAGCAGGGCCGTGTTGAGGTCGAGGTTAACGAATGTGCCACTTGCCAGCTTTGCCCCGGCCAATATTTGAGAACTGGTGAAGCCGGTATAGCCGATGGCCGAGATGATGCCGGCCAGCAGTGCCACGCGAGCGTTGAAGTAGTGGCCAAAAATCTGTGGGAAGGTGAGGAATTTGTCGAATGCCGGGTTGCGCTTCACTTTAGGTATAAGAAAAACTGCCGCCAGCCAGGCACCGAGCAGTCCTGTGAACAGCATCCATGCGCCGGAAAGGCCCATCACAAAACCTAGTCCGCCCAAGCCGATGGAGAAGCCGCCGCCCACATCCGTTGCCACTACCGACAGACCAATGTGTCCGCTGCCCATGCCTCTGCCACCCACATAATAATCGTCTGCACCCTGGTTCTTTTTGAGGAAGTAAAATCCAACGCCCAACATGGCCAGCATGTAGAGCACAAAGATGGTGAGGTCGAGAATGTGCATGTATTAGAATAGTATAAGTTTGAGTATTGGCTATTAGTATCGTCGATTATGAATATACTCAAAATTGTGCTGAAAAGCTTGTTTTAGTTGTTAAAAGTGGCCTCAAAGACGAAGATCAGCTAAAATGGTGTGTGGTTTTTATGCAAATTGTTTGAAGAGGTAAGGCAGAGAGAGTATGAGCAAAAAAGGTATGAAAGGGTAAATTTTGTTAGGATAATAATATTTAGGAGGAGTTGCTGGAGTGCGTAATCAGGTTAATGATACAGACCGTTAATGGAAGCGTATTTTCCATAAAAATGATAAAAACTGAAGTATAATTTCAAGGTATTTTTTATATTGGGTAGGTGCTATATTTATGTGAGCTAGGTTTTAGGGAGAGGGGGTAGATGGGGTTCACCAGATAAGTGCAGATAGTGGGAGTAGGTACTCCTGCTATACACTAGTTGGCATTAATGTATAATTGAAAGAAAGGAATGATTTAAGATTGACTGGACAAGAAGATAGTACAAAACTCCTAAAAATAAGAAGAAAGTTAGCTTATGTACTAATTGGGCTGAGCCTATTAAACTTTTTGACATATTATGTTAATACAGGCTTAGGTGGGAATTATACAGACTTTGTCGATTCGATTGCGCACTGGACAGTTCCTCTTATGAGTCTTTTATGGGGACTTATTTTGGGTACTCTAATAAGTTGTATCCCATATAATAACTATACTTATAAAAATAAATTTTTGGTAACTGTGTTTTGCATTTCGATTCTTTTCAATCTGCTCTTCTTAGTTATAGGAGTTTCTTTACTGTTCGGTTAAAAATGAAGTAACACTTATGCCAACCACGCCTATAATTTAGCAACGCCACATTATAGTCAAGACCGTTCCCATAAAGACAACCCTCCCACATAAATCACATGAAGCTAAAACACTACCTCATTCCCATCGCTTTCCTGGCAATATCTTGCAGCGCCTCCAAAAATACCGGCTCCACTTCAAATACTGCCTCCGCTAAAGGTATGATTGACTACGGTAGTCCGATGCATGAGCAAATGTTACTTAATGAAATTACTTTCGTGATAGCAGAAGTCAGCGAGGACAAAACTTACGGCTATGACAGCATAAATCCGATCATGGTCGGAGGTGCTGATAAATCGGAGGGACCACTTAATGAAAGACGTTTCCTGAACGCGCTGGCAGGTCCTGACGGGGAGGTCATCAGTTATCACCGGCTTGGGAGCTGCTGCAGTTTCCAGTCAAAAAACGGCATGATGGGTGGCGGTCTGCTCGACAAGTACAGCATCACCTACGAAGGACTGGCTGAGCCAATCATACTGTACATCAACATGTATGATTCTGACAAACTGAAAGTACCGGTTGGTTTTACCTTGAAAAGTAAGTAATAATCAAGTAGATATAACCATGGCAAATACAAAAGAATTATCACCCGAACAACAGGAGGGATTGCTCAGCACCCTGAAAGCTCGCTTTGAAAAGAACATGCAACGCCATGCAGAGATAGCCTGGAACGATGTGCTAGCCAGACTGGAGGCGAATCCCGCTAAACTATGGTCGCTGCACGAAATGGAGCGCACAGGAGGTGAGCCGGATGTGGTAGGGCACGATCAGCAGACTGGAGAGTACATCTTTTACGACTGCGCAGCGGAGAGTCCCAAAGGGCGCAGAAGCGTGTGCTACGACCGCGAAGGACTGGAGTCGAGAAAGGAGCACCGGCCAGAAAACAACGCCGTAGACATAGCGTCAGACATGGGTATTGAACTGTTAACAGAAGCTCAATACCAGGAATTGCAAAAGCTTGGGAAATTCGATCTAAAGACGTCGAGCTGGATCCAAACGCCCACTGAGATCAGAAAGCTAGGAGGTGCTCTTTTTTGCGACCGACGCTATGATCAAGTTTTCGTGTATCACAACGGAGCACAATCGTACTATGCCGCCCGGGCTTTTCGGGGCTCCCTAAGAGTTTGATCCGAAAATTTGAGAACAGATAGCTGAACTGCCCATTCTGAGAATTACCCGCTATTATATGCTATATTTGAACATGAAACAGCTACTTCTTCCAACGATCAGCCTGCTGGCCATGCTATACCTGAGCAGCTGCACGACTGATGCTGCCCAGCATGATGCAACTACCACAAGTGACGTGCAGGTAGTGGGTGCCATGCGCAACGTCATGTGGAAAGGCGAACTGGCCGGAACCATTGACTTGGACTCCCTCTCAGACAAAACACACCTGTACGGACTGGGGCCGGTAGAATATCTCGCCGGTGAACTCCTGATACTGGATGGCAAATCTTATAAATCGGTGGCGACGAGCGATACAAGTATGCGGGTAGAGGAGACCTTTGACGTTAAAGCCCCGTTTTTTGTCTATGCGCAGGTACCAAGTTGGCGGGAGCGCATGCTGCCGGACTCCATCCGTACGCTTCAACAGCTGGAGCTATACCTGGACAGCGAGACGCAGCACAGCACGCGGCCATTTGCATTCAGAGTAAGCGGCGAAGTAGAACAGGCTACCATCCACATCGTGAATTTGCCGGCTGGCTCAACGGTCAGTTCACCAGACGAAGCGCACCAGGGACAGGTAAATTATGAACTGCACCAGGTGGAGGCGGATCTGGTGGGCTTTTTCTCCACAGAGCACAAAGCCGTCTTCACACACCACGATACCTACATGCACCTGCATCTGATCACAAAAGACCGTTCCCAAATGGGGCACCTGGATGCAGTGACATTCAAGCCCGGAACGCTGAAGCTATACCTGCCGGAGGTATAACAAGACACACCATTCCAAAGCATTCATAACAGCTGCTATACCTGGAAAACTTCTCAGGTATAGCAGCTGTTATTTTTATGTGTTTTCTCAATTTTTTTCAGAAAATCATGCAACCAGTTGGGGTTAAATAGCATCTTAACTATATATTGCAGTAAGTATTCTTTTATGCGCTGCTTCTACTTTAATCCCTTTTTATGAAAACTAACTCTACGACCTTTCTGCGTTATTCTCTTTCCAAAGCCTGTATTCTAATCTGTTCCGGTTGCTGTACGCGGTGCTAGATTCCAATCTGTCTCTTCTAAATCAAACTTATTTATTTGACCGTCATTCCTATGCGTTTATTTTCCTGTTGGCTTACCCTCTTCTTTTTGCTGTCACAACTTTCGCTTTCTGCCCAGGGTATACGCGGCAGCATTAAGAACCAGCAAGGCGAGGCGCTGCCTTTTGCCTCGGTTTATATCACTAACCTCAACAACGGTTCCTCGAGTAATGCTAATGGTGACTTTGAGATCAAGCTGCCCGCAGGAAAGCATACCGTGGTAGTGAAGTACATCGGTTATGAAGCACAACAGGTGCAGGTCGAAATCTCGGATAGTTGGGTGCAGCGAGACTTTCGCTTAGGAGAGCAGTCCTTTGCGCTGAAAGAAGTGCAGGTGAAGGGCAAAGGGGAAGACCCGGCCTACACCATCATGCGTAAGGCCATCGCCAAGAAGAAATACCACCAGCTGCAGTACGACAGTTACAAGATGAAGGTATACGTGAAGGGTACGGGCGAACTAACCAATGCGCCTTTCTTCCTCAAGAACAAGCTCAAAGAAGAAGGCGTGAAGCTGAACGAAGCTTATACTATGGAATCGGTGAGCGAGATCAAGTTTGCGCAGCCGAACAAGTTTGAAGAGAAGGTGATTTCCATCCGAACATCCGGCGACAATAAAGGCACCATTTCGCCGATGTCGTTTGTGAGTGCGAGTTTCTATGATGATAAAGTAGTAGAGATGGTGTCACCGTTGTCGCGTTCTGCTTTTGCCTATTACAAGTTTCAGTACGAGGGCAGTTTTCAGGAAGGCAACATTGATGTCAACAAGATCAAGGTAACCCCGCGTTCACGTGGTGACAATGTGTTCGAAGGTTATATCTACATTATCGAGGGTTACTGGGCCATTCACAGCCTCGACCTAAAAACCAGCATGATGGGCTTCCCGATCAAGGTGAAGCAAAACTATGCCGAAGTGGCTCCGACCGTCTGGATGCCGACCACGCACCAGTTTCATTTCTCGGGCAAAGTGATGGGCTTCGGAGGAGAGTTCCGCTACCTGGCTTCCATCTCTGATTACCAGGTGGCGCTAAACAAAAAACTAGTGGCACCAAAAGAGATCATAGACGAGAAAGTAGAGGAAGTGCCGGAGGTGATTGCCGCTATCAAGTCAAACAACAGAAACCCAAACCTGGAAGCATTGGCTAACCAGGACAAACTGACGCGCAAGCAGTTCCGGCAGCTGATCGTGGAGCAGGAAAAGGAGGCCCTGAAAGAGCGTAAAGACCCGGAAGTGGTATCGGAGCGCAGGTATACGGTTGACAAGCTGGCTACCAAGCGCGACTCCGCCTACTGGGACTCCGTGCGTCCGGTACCCTTGAGTGAAAAGGAACTCAGAGGTTACCAGCGCGACGACTCACTCGCCCAGATCAGGTCGGCTGAGCTAACGGGAAAGGACTCCACCAAAGTGATCAAGAAGCGGAAATTCAAGCCGCTGGACCTCGTGACAGGTGGCGGTTACAGGCTTTCGCCGCGCACGCGCCTCAACATCGATCCGACGTTTACCAACGTGTATTACAACACCGTGGAGGGATGGAACGTGAACCTGAGTGGCAAACTGCGTCACCAGTACGATAGTTTGCGCCGCAGCTTTGAGGTGGCACCAACCCTCCGGTATGGCTTCGACAGCGAAACGTTCTATGCCAAGACAAGGCTGACGCATACAGTCAGGACTAAAGGTAAATCGCACCTGCTATACCTGGAAGGCGGTCAGTTTGTGGAGCAGTTCAACAGCGAGAACCCGATCCACCCGCACATCAACACACTCAGCACGCTGCTATTCCGCCGCAATTACATGAAGATCTACGAGAAGAGTTTTGTGGAGACCGGCTTTGAGTACAAGCCTTCGGTATGGCTGAAAGTAAGCGGCAACATGGAGTGGTCGCAGCGCAACCAGCTCTACAACAACACTGACCGCAGCTTCTTCTATTCAGATGCCGACAGGTTCTTTACACCCAGCACACCAGACAACATTGAGCTGGAAAGTACCGAGTTTCCGAAGCACGAGGCACTGGTGCTGCAGGCAAATGTGAGCTACCGTCCTGTGCAGCGTTACCGTCTGTACAACGGCCGCAAAATTCCAATCATGGAGCGATCGCCGGAGCTGTTGCTGATGTACCGCAAGGGCGTGTCAGGAGTGTTGGGGAGTGATGTGAACTTTGACCAGGTGCAGTTAGGCATCAACCATGCGCTGGCCTTTGGGGTACGGGGCAAGCTGGAGTTTGAGCTGCGCGGGGGCACGTTCCTCAACAGCAAGAGCATGTACTTCATGGACTACAACCACTTCGACGGCAACCGCACCATCCTGAGTAGCCTCAAGCCGGCCGGTTCTTTCCGCCTGCTCTACTACTACCAGTACAGCACTAACGGCAGCTACCTTTCGGCGCACACGCACTACCAGTTCCGCAAGTTCCTGCTCACCCAGATACCGGAGGTGCGTTTCACAGGTATAAAAGAGAACATCTTCTTTAACTACCTCAAAGCGCAGCACTCTCCGCACTACTATGAAGTTGGCTATTCGCTGGATAATGTGTTCCGAGTGTTCCGCATCGAAACGGCGGCCTCTTTCAATGACCGCAGCTTCCAGGAAATGGGTTTCAGGATAGGTATAGCCACGCTTCTGAAGTTTAATCAAAATTAAGCAACGTAATAGGAACTGAAGCGCTGGCTATACCTGTAAAGTGACAGCTAACACCACTTGTCAACTTCAGCTATAACAGCGCTTCTCTGTTACGTTCTGTACCATAAAAGTGCTTTCAGGAAAGAAAAAAATCTACGTCATGTTGCACTAAAGCAATATTATTCAGTATCCATGCCATCTTGATCTAAAATCTACGTATACTAATATGACTGATTGTCTGTGTCTTATGTAGATTTTATCATGACAAGGTTTTCCCGCTTCATCCTGCTTTGTCTTTGCTTCTGTCTGTTGTTTTCCGAAGCAATAGGGCAGGCCTTTGCCAGCGATACGGTTTACTTTACATCAAAGCGAAAGAGCATTACCATTCCCTTCAAGCTGGTTCACAATCTGATCATCATCCCGGTGCAGATCAACGACTCCAAACAGCTCAACTTCATACTGGACTCCGGTGTGAAAAATACACTGATTACCCGCCTGCATTACTCTGATTCCCTCAGCCTGCATGAAGCCGGTCGTATTACGATACAGGGTCTGGGCACCGGGCACGAAATAGAAGCGCTTTACTCAAAAGGAAATTTCATGCGCATGCCGGGCATCGTGGGAATGAACCACGAGGTGTATGTGCTGATGGAAGATGTTTTCAATCTGTCGACCCGTATGGGAATGTCCATACACGGTATCATCGGTTATGATATCTTCCGCAATTTTATTGTTAAGATCAACTACAGCAGCAAAACACTAACGCTCTACCGACCCGATATTAAACTCAAAATTCCGAAAAAAGGGGAAGTATACCCGCTTTACATCGAAAATACCAAAGCCTATGTGGAGGCGGGAGTGCGACAGCACAACGGTGATTCGATTAAAGTGAAGCTGGTGATCGATACGGGGGCAAGCCATTCGGTTTCGCTCTACCTACCCACGAACGATCGCCTGCAGTTGCCGCCCAAAGTGATGGAGGCCTATCTGGGGCGAGGATTAAGCGGCGACATCAACGGTAAGATCGGGCGGATCAACAGCTTTTCACTTGGAAAGTATGAGCTGCAGGATTTGCCTGCTTCCTTTCCGGACGAGGAGTCGATCAAAGTAGCGCTCAACCTGGCGAACCGTAACGGCAACTTGGGTTCCGATATACTGAAAAGATTCACCGTGATTTTTGACTATCCGCACGAGCGCATGATACTCGTTCCTAACCGCAAATATCGCGACCCGTTCTACTACAACATGACAGGTTTCGAGATTAGTACACCCTTGCCTGGTGCTAACTTTTACATTGTGTCGCATGTGATAGACGACTCCCCGGCTAAGGAGAGCGGACTGCTGCCCGGTGATCAGCTCATTAACATCAACGGCCGCGATTGCAAGGAACTGGCGCTGGATGAACTGCTCGAACTCTTTGACACCAAGCCAGGCCGCAAGCTGAGAATGAGGCTGAAGCGTGACTCTAAATTAGTTAACGTGGAAATGGTTTTGCAGAGCAGGATCTGATTTAGGCCTGCTGCATATCCGTGTATACCTGCACCCCCAGCAACACCACAGCCATCACGATCAGGGCAATGCCTACATAGAACCTTACCTTAGGGACAGGTGCTGCTACCATGTTTCCGGCTGCATCAGGTTTGCTAAAGCGCAGATTCGACAAGATAAGTCCGTTTCCGAAGCTGAGCCAGATGGCAGCCATGAGCGGGTCACGGGTCAGGAAAAGGGAGGCAGTGCCAATAGCAGAGAAAAGGATGCCGATGATGACACTTAAAGACAGATTTTTCATGGTGCCGCAAGATACACAAAACCCGTCTTTTCAAAGGTGCCCTTACCTCACTGTTGATTGAATAATCCGGATTTAAGGTGAAGTCTAAGTAGTACGGGAGGTAAATGTTGTAACATTTTATCAGATTGTGTAAATTTTACAATAAACTACAACTCTTTGTTGTTTAATTCGATATTATTTCAAAACCTTTGCTTTCCATAACAGGCAGAGGCCTGTTTAACAGATCGAACCGAATTTTTAAAATGAAAAAAAAGCCGACTTTATCATCAGCGATGGTAAATCACCTTTCTCCGAAGGGTGCGTCTTTTTCTATCCTGTCTGCCAGGATAGTTTTGAGGGCCATTAACGCCGTGGTCCGCTACAGGCCCTAGGCCGACGTGCTTCCCGACTGCTTACGTGGTGGTCATTCTTCCCCATTTCTTATAGTGATAACATGTTGCCTGACAAAGGTATGCGTAGCTGCATAACCTTTCCACAGCATTGTTTCCGATTGTTTTAGTTCTGTATCAGCTGGTTATGCACAGCCATAGCCGGGGTATATATTTTCCAAAATGAATCCATCACCTTTTATCATTACCGTTGCCGATGTGCAACACACAGGCTACGCGGCGCAGATCTGCGACGAAATGGAGTCATCTGCCAAAGCCAGAGGGACAGGTATAGCCAAGCGTACCTCGGAATACATTGCCCAGAAAATGCTGGAAGGCAAAGCCGTGATCGCCCTGGACATGAACGGTGTTTGGGCGGGCTTCTGCTACATCGAAACCTGGAGCCATGGCAAGTATGTGGCTAACTCTGGCCTGATTGTGTCGCCGGAGCTACGTAAAAGCGGACTGGCCAAACTGATCAAACAGAAAATATTCGAACTGTCACGCACCAAGTACCCGGATGCCAAGATCTTCGGTCTGACCACGGGCTTGGCCGTGATGAAGATCAACTCTGACTTGGGCTATCGTCCGGTTACCTACTCCGAACTGACTGACGACGACGCTTTCTGGAGTGGTTGCAAAAGCTGCATTAACTACGAGATTCTGATGATGAAGAACCGCAGCAACTGCCTCTGTACCGCCATGCTCTACGATCCGGCGCGTGAGCAGAAGCCAATTGCGCGTGAGCAACTACAGATACTGACGCCGATCGATGAACCGGCTATACCTGTTGGTTACGGCACTTTTGCGCAAGGCCACACAAATCCAAATACTAACCCGACAAGCATTTAAGATAGCATGAAAAAGAAAGTTGTTTTAGCCTTCAGTGGCGGTCTCGACACCTCTTACTGTGTGAAGTACCTGAAAGAGGAAAAGGGCTTGGAAGTACATTCTGTTTTGGTAAACACCGGCGGCTTTTCAGAAGAGGAATTGCAGCAGACCGAGCAGCGTGCCTATGACCTAGGCGTAACGCAGCACACGAATCTGGACGAGACAGAGTACTACTACCAGAGCTGTATCAAGTACCTGATCTTTGGGAACGTACTGAAGAACAACACCTATCCGCTGTCGGTGAGCGCGGAACGTGTGACCCAGGCCATGGCCATTGCACGTCACGCCAAAGCCCTGGGAGCTGATTACGTGGCGCATGGCAGCACAGGAGCCGGCAACGATCAGGTGCGCTTCGACATGATCTTTCATGTGATGATCCCGGAAATTGAGATCATCACGCCGATCCGTGACATGAAACTTTCCCGTGAGGAGGAAATAGAGTACTTGAAGCAGCACGGTGTAGAATATGACTTTGTGAAAGCGCAGTATTCGATCAACAAAGGTATCTGGGGCACATCGGTTGGTGGCAAAGAGACACTGACTTCGCATCAGCCATTGCCTGAATCAGCCTATCCAACGCAGCTGACCAAGGAGCAGCCGGAGCGTGTGACCCTGCATTTTGAGAAGGGTGAGCTGACAGGTATAAACGACAAGGTATACGACAGTCCAGTACAGGCAATTCAGGCGCTGCAAAGTATAGCCGGCCCATTTGCCATTGGCCGTGACATCCACGTGGGTGACACCATCATCGGTATAAAGGGCAGAGTTGGTTTTGAGGCTGCGGCCCCAATGGTGATCATCAAGGCCCACCATACCTTGGAGAAGCATGTGCTCACCAAATGGCAGCTTTACTGGAAAGATCAATTGGCGACCTGGTACGGCAACTGGCTGCACGAGGGGCAGTTCATCGACCCGACCATGCGCAATATCGAAACCTTCCTACAGGAAACGCAGGAGAATGTAACTGGCAAGGTACACGTGCTGCTGGCACCATACCGCTTCCAGGTGGAAGGTATAGAGTCAGAGCATGACCTGATGTCATTGAAGTTCGGTAGCTATGGCGAAATGAACAATGCATGGTCGGGTGAGGACGTGAAAGGTTTCTCGAAGATTTTCGGTAACCAGGCCATGATGTACCACAAGATCAACAACACAGAACTATAATGAACGTGATAATAAAAGCAGGTATAGTAGGCGGGGCGGGTTACGCCGGAGGCGAGCTGTTGCGTCTGCTCTTGCTGCATCCGAACGTGGAACTGGCTTTTGTGCAGAGCCGCAGTCAGGCGGGTAAGTCGGTATACGCCGCACACCCCGATCTGCTGGGCGAAACCGAAATGAAGTTCTCGGCTGATGCGGCTATACCTGTCGACGTGCTTTTCTTGTGCGCCGGTCACGGGGAGGCTGCTAAGTTTCTGGCCGAAAACGAGATACCTGCCGATACCAAGATCATTGATTTAAGTCAGGATTTCCGCTGGAATGAAAGTACTTCAAGTGATTTGATTGAGGCCGGAGAAAGAAGCTTTGTGTACGGCTTGCCGGAATTGCAGCGCGAGCAGATACAGCAGGCGCAGCACATTGCCAATCCGGGTTGCTTTGCCACAGGTATACAACTGGCTTTGCTGCCGCTTGCCAAGCAAAACCTGCTGAACGCTGATGTACATGTAAGTGGCATTACGGGCTCAACGGGTGCCGGACAGAGCCTGAGCGCGACGTCACATTTCAGCTGGCGCACCGAGAATGTCTCGACCTATAAAGTGATGGAGCACCAGCACCTGCGCGAGATCAAGCGCAGTTTGCAAAGCCTTCAGGGAGAAGCCCAGCCAGAGATTCACTTTGTCCCTTACCGCGGCCCTTTTGCAAGAGGCATTTTTATCACGGCCTATTTGCAGACGGACCTATCGCTAGAGGAAGCCCAGGCTTTATACAAGGACTATTACAAAGGGCATCCTTTCACGCTAGTCACCGACCAGAACCCAGACCTGAAGCAGGTAGTGAACACGAACAAATGTGTGCTATACCTGCAGAAGCATGGCCAAATGCTCGTCATCACGAGCCTGATCGACAACCTGCTGAAAGGAGCTGCTGGTCAGGCCGTGCAGAACATGAATCTGGTTTTCGGGCTGGAGGAAACGACGGGATTGAAGCTGAAAGCAACTGCGTTTTAAATTAAAATTTATTGCGCGAGCGTCTTCGCTCGTGCTCTCTATAATACCCTCGCTCGCCTCTGGCGAGTGTGAGCTATCCGGCGGACTCTGGCCGCTTTTATCTGTGCCCGAAGGCACATGTGGAGAGACGCCACTGAATAACTCACACTCGCCAGAGGCGAGCGAGGGGCTGAACTTAAGAGAGCTGATTTTAAAAGCACCCTTTAACAATAAAAAATAACCATCAACATTTTAAGCAACCATGCTACAATACCCAAGAACCCTGTTTTACATCTATTTTCTAACCTCTTACATCTAATTCCATAGCCATGAACCTCTTTGATGTTTACCCGCTCTTCGATATCGAACCTGTAAGAGCCGCCGGTCTTTCTGTTTGGGACAAAGAAGGCCGCAAATACCTCGACCTTTACGGCGGTCACGCTGTTATCTCCATCGGTCACTCTCACCCGCACTATGTCAAGCGCATCGCGCGTCAGCTATACGATATTGGTTTCTACTCCAACGCTGTTCAGAATCCGCTGCAGGTAGAACTGGCAGAGAAACTGGGCAAACTCAGCGGCTACGTAGACTATAGCCTTTTCCTGTGCAATTCCGGCGCCGAAGCGAATGAAAATGCCCTGAAGCTGGCCTCCTTCCAGACAGGTCGCAAAAAGGTCATCTCCTTTAAGGCATCTTTCCATGGCCGCACCTCAGCTGCTGTTGCTGCCACTGATGACCCGAGCATCGTAGCGCCGATCAACCAGACCGAAAATATCATTTTCCTTCCTTTCAATGATGTGACTGCCTTTAATGAGGCCTTGCAGCAGCATGGACAGGAACTGGCTGCCGTGATTGTGGAAGGTATACAGGGTGTAGGTGGGGTAAACATCCCAAGTGTGGAATTTCTAAAAGCATTGGAGGCTGGCTGCAAGCAGGTGGGCGCATTGCTTATTCTGGATGAAGTACAGTCAGGTTACGGACGCTCCGGTAAATTCTTCGCGCACCAGCACGCCGGTATTACTCCAGACCTGATCACCGTTGCCAAAGGTATGGGCAATGGTTTCCCGGTGGGAGGCGTACTGATTAGCCTGGAAATAGAGGCGCGTCATGGATTGCTGGGTACCACTTTTGGAGGCAACTACCTGGCCTGTGCAGCGGCTATTGCGGTGTTGGAAGTGATCGAAAAGGAAGAGTTACTATACAACACCACCATTATGGGGCATTACCTGCGTGAGAAACTCGAAGGTATGCCGGGCGTAAAAGAAGTGCGTGCAATGGGTCTGATGATTGGCATAGAACTGCACGAGCCGTGCGCAGGTATACGCAAGCTGTTGCTTAACGAGTATGGCATCTTCACGGGCAGTTCTTCTAATAAGAATACACTACGCTTGTTGCCGGCACTCACCATTAGCAAATCAGAAGCTGATCAATTTTTGAAAGCATTTTCCACGATCCTCAGCAAAAAAGTAACCGCCTAATGAAGCAATTTACTTCCGTACACGATGTGCAGGACGTAGCCGCCTTGGTGAACGAAGCACTCGAACTCAAAAAGAATCCTTACGCACATAAAACGCTAGGCCAGGACAAAACCCTTGGACTGATCTTCATGAATCCAAGTCTGCGCACTCGCCTGAGTACCCAAAAGGCAGGTATGAACCTGGGAATGAATGTGATGGTGATGAACCTCGACAAAGAAGGCTGGGCACTGGAAACCCGCGATGGCGTGATCATGGACGGCACTACGGTGGAGCACATCCGGGAGGCCGCCGCTGTGATGGGGCAGTACTGCGACATCATCGGCATCCGTTCTTTCCCAAAGCTACAGGATAGAGAAGAGGACTACAGCGAAGACTTGCTGAACAAATTCATCGAGCTGACCGGCGTTCCGATCGTGAGTCTGGAGTCTGCTACCCGACACCCACTGCAAAGTCTGGCCGACTTGGTGACCATCAAAGAGCAGGCGGCTGCCGGTAAGAGACCGAAGGTAGTATTGAGCTGGGCTCCACACATTAAGCCTATTCCGCATTGCGTGGCCAACTCCTTTGCGGAGTGGATGCAGCAGGCGGATGTGGAACTTGTGATCACAAACCCGGAAGGCTACGATTTGGCAGATGAGTTTACAAAAGGCGCACAGGTGCTACACAATCAAGATGAAGCGCTGCAAGGTGCGGACTTTGTGTATGTGAAAAACTGGTCAAGCTACGAGCAGTATGGCAAAGTGCTGACAGACGGCGAAGGCTGGATGATCACCAACGAAAAGCTGGCCCTGACGAACAACGGTAAAGTAATGCATTGTCTGCCGGTGCGCCGCGGTTTGGAATTAAGCCACGAAGTGCTGGACGGACCGAACTCACTGGTGATCGAGCAGGCGAACAACCGATTATATGCGGCGCAGGCTGTATTGAAGCGGATGCTGGAAGGGAAATGATTTAGTGGTTTTTGCTTGAGTGGTTGAGTGATTATAGGCTTTACACTCACCCTATAGCCCTCGCTCGCCTCTGGCGAGTCTGAGCTATAGGGCGGACTCTGGCCGCTATACCTTATACCGCAGGCACAAGTGGCGGGACGCCACCGGATAGCTCACACTCGCGGGACGCGAGCGAGGGTATAAGGTAATACACGGCTTTATTCCATGAACAGATTGGAAACCCTTCAATCACTAACTCGCCGAATCACTCATACACTAAATCACAAACTCACTCATTCACCAAATCACTCAATTACAATATGTACATCATAAAAATTGGCGGAAATGTTTTGGATAACCCGGAGCGGCTGCAACGTTTTTTGATTGATTTCGCTGCGCTGCCTGGTCCAAAATTACTGGTGCATGGTGGCGGCAAAATTGCCTCTACGATTGGACTGCAGCTGGGTATACAGCCCGCATACGTAGAGGGCCGCCGCCTGACCGACGCGGGAACACTCAAGCTGGTGACGATGGTTTATGCTGGACTCATTAATAAAAACGTGGTAGCCCAACTGCAGGCGCTCGGCTGTAACGCTATCGGTATGACCGGGGCCGATGCCAATGCTATACCTGCCACCAGGCGCCCTGTTAAGAAAGTTGACTATGGTTTTGCCGGTGACATAGCAGGACCGGAGACTGTAAACGCAAATGCAATAAAAGCGCTTTTACAGGCTGGTCTCACGCCTGCGTTTGCTCCACTCACACATGACGGTCAAGGCAGTTTGCTCAACACCAATGCCGATACCATCGCCTCGGTGTTAGCTACGGCACTGGCCCCACACTACGAGGTGAAGCTGGTATATTGCTTTGAGAAAAAGGGTGTGTTGGCTGATGCAGAAGATGATGATGCTGTTATTCCACACATCGATCAGCACAGGTATAGCAGCCTGAAGGCCGATGGTGTAGTGAAAGATGGGATGATCCCAAAACTCGACAACGCTTTTGCTGCCTTGCAACATGGCGTCAGTGCGGTACTGATCGGGGAGGCAGAGGCTTTACCTTCTCTTGCTACAGCGCAGGGATTCTCAGGCACGACTATCGCTTTGAAACATGGATAAGAAGAACCTATACCTAGAGGCACTGGACCTATTGCAGCAGCTGATCGTTATACCTTCTTTTAGTAGAGAAGAAGACAAAACAGCTAATGCAATTACTTCTTTCATGGAATCAAGAGGAGTGGAGGTGCACCGGAAGCTCAACAATGTATGGGCTTTTAACAAACATTTCAATCCGGTACTGCCTACGCTGCTGCTTAACTCACACCACGATACCGTAAAACCCAACACCGGTTATACCCGCGATCCATTTGCAGCTACTATAGATGATGGGAAACTGTACGGTTTAGGAAGCAATGATGCCGGGGGCTGCCTTGTGTCGTTATTGGCGACTTTTCTATACTTCTATGAGCAGGAAGGGCTTCGATATAACCTGGTGTATGCCGCTACTGCTGAGGAAGAGATATCAGGCAGAAATGGTCTGGAGCTTGTACTGCCGGAGCTGGGAGAACTGGAAGCAGCCATCGTGGGCGAACCAACTTTGATGCAACTGGCTGTAGCCGAAAAAGGCTTGTTAGTACTCGATTGTGAGGCTAAAGGTCGCTCCGGCCATGCTGCCCGCGAAGAAGGTTTGAACGCCATCTATGAAGCGCTCCCGGATATCATCTGGTTCCAGACGTATCGTTTCCCGAAAGTGTCGGAGCATCTTGGGCCAGTAAAGATGTCGGTGACGATGATAGAGGCAGGCACACAGCATAACGTGGTCCCGGACAAGTGCAGGTTCACTGTAGACGTGCGCCTGACCGATGCCTATAGCATGGAAGAAGTGCTGGAGGTAATCCGGCAGCATGTGAAAGCTGAAGTAACGCCTCGTTCCATGCGACTGAAGCCTTCCTCTATACCGATGGAGCACCCGCTGGTACTGACTGGTATAGCCCTGGGTCGTAGCACCTATGGTTCACCTACCACTTCTGACCAGGCGCTACTTTCTATACCTTCGCTCAAACTCGGTCCCGGCGACTCTGCCCGTTCACACATGGCGGATGAATACATCTACCTAAATGAAATAGAAGAGGGTATAGGCTTATATATAGATATTCTGGAGCAGGTAATTAAATAGAAATCAATTTCAACTCGAACAAACCTGAGATATGAGTCGAAGGGAGCGAGCATAACTCTGAGAGATCTGGATTCCGATAGTTTTTCCTGATTAACTCCAGATTTCTCACTTTGTTCGAAATGACATAAAGGAAATTCACTCATTCACCAATTCACTCAATCAAAAACATGAAACTCTGGCAAAAGAACACCGACGTCAAAAAAGAGATCGAGCAGTTTACCGTGGGGCGTGACCCTGAATTTGACATGCAGCTGGCTGCTTTTGATGTGCTGGGATCTTTGGCGCATACGCGTATGCTGGAGCAGGTAGGCTTGCTGGAGAAGAATGATCTGGATGCCCTGCAGCAGGAGATGAAGGCGATCTACCACCGCATCGTGGCAGGTGATTTTGAGATTGAGTCGGGAGTAGAGGATATTCACTCCCAGGTAGAGCTGGAACTGACACGCAAGTTGGGGGAAGCCGGAAAGAAGATCCATAGTGGCCGTTCGCGCAACGACCAGGTACTCGTTGATCTGAAACTATACCTACGCTATGAACTGCAGCAATTGGTAGGAGAGGTGAAGTCGCTGTTTGATGTGCTACAAGAGGAGAGCGAGCGCCACAAAGACAAGCTTTTGCCTGGTTATACCCACCTGCAGGTGGCTATGCCATCTTCTTTCGGCTTGTGGTTTGGTGCTTATGCCGAGAGTCTGGTAGATGATGTGCTCTTGCTGCAGGCGGCTTACAAAGTGACTGACAAAAACCCACTGGGCTCTGCCGCCGGTTATGGTTCATCTTTCCCGCTCAACCGCCAGATGACAACTGACTTATTGGGTTTCAGCACCATGAACTACAATGTGGTGTATGCGCAGATGGGCCGTGGTAAAACGGAACGTGTTGTCAGTACAGCTATTGCCTCGGTTGCCGCGACGCTGGCGCGCATGGCCATGGACCTGTGTTTGTACATGAGCCAGAACTTCGCTTTTGTACGTCTTCCGGATAACCTCACCACGGGCTCCAGCATCATGCCGCATAAGAAGAACCCGGATGTGTTTGAGATCATGCGTGGCAAGTGCAACAAGCTGCAAGCGCTGCCGGCCGAAATTTCCATGCTGCTCATCAACCTGCCCTCTGGCTATCACCGGGAGCTACAGCTACTTAAGGAATCACTTTTCCCAGCTATCACTGAACTGAAAGACTGCCTGCAAATGATGACTTTCATGCTGCCGCAGCTTGAAGTGCGTGATCAGATCATGGACGAAGAGAAATACAAATACGCTTTCAGTGTTGATGCCGTAAATGCGGAAGTACTGGCAGGTATGCCTTTCCGGGATGCCTACAAAGTAGTGGGAGAGCGAATAGAAGCAGGTACTTTTGTTGTTCCTGAAGCAGTGCGCCATACCCATGAAGGAAGCATCGGGAATCTCTGCAACAGCGAAATCGCCACTTTGATGAACCAGGCCATAGCCGACTTCAATTTTGAAAGAGCCAACAAAGCTATCAGCGAACTGGTAAAGTAACAGAGTCGGCAGCTTTTGACATCAAAAAAGGGAAGCAAGAAATTATCTTACTTCCCTTTTTCATAAATCAGGTAGCCTAGCTGACTTTTTAATTCCAGTGATAATTCTGGGGCTTGATGTTCTTCAACTTGCGGGTAGCTTGCAGCAGCGTAGCGATCAGCAGGGCTATAAACACCGACATACCGATTACCAGGTATGAGAGTACTTTCAGCGTTTTAACCTGTCTGTCGGCCGACTGGTACAGTTCTTTTCCGACTTCTCCCTGCAGCGCGATCAGCTCATGCAATGGCTCCAGCAGGTGCAAAAAGGCCTGATGGCCCTCCGTGCGGTACAGGTTTTCAGCTTTGGCTTTGTCGCCTGCACTGCTTAACTGCAAAATACGATCCTGCACAGCCACGAGCTTTTTAAACTCTATCTTATACGTAGCCAGACCTTCGCTCTCGCGCTCAATCAGGTATGTGCTTTCAAATTTGTTTATCAACGACTCGATCTCTTCCGTATTTGCCAGCACCAGCTGATGCAGGCTGTCCTGCTCTGATGCAGCGGTAGACAGGATGTGGTCTTCGAGTGTCAGGCGGTTCTGATAGTAGCGTTCCATCACATCCGATATAACCAGCGAAGGCACCAGGCGATCATGGTATACTTCACGGAACTGATTACTTACACGACCAATGCTGTAGCTGGCAAACCAGTTAGCCAGGATGATGATAGCAAACACTGAACCCAGCGCAAATGCTACTTTATCACGTTTTGTTATCCGATAGGCCCAGTTCATAACAGGTAAGTTTTAGGTAAAAGACAATATACGTTTTATGGCTTAGATTCCCCAATGAAACACGTTTAATTACACGCAATAATTGTGCTGGACTTGCGGCATATTGTTAATTCTTCTTTCTAAAATACAGATAACTTCTTGCATGGTCCGCGTATAACAGGCACACTGATATAAAGTGCAACGCAAAAGTAGCTGCCTGTGATACCGATCAAGATCCATACGCAACCTGATGATTCCACTTGCGGACCTACAAGTTTGCATGCGGTTTATCGCTATTTCAAAGATCCCATCTCACTGAGTGAAGTGATCAAGGAAGTGCCCTACCTGGACGAAGGCGGAACGCTGGAGGTGCTGTTGGCTTGTCATGCCCTGGAGCGCGGCTACCGGGCCCGCATCTATACCTACAACCTGCATATTTTCGACCCCACCTGGTTTCAGCTCAGCAATGATGAGATCATTGCCAGACTGGAGGAGCAGTTGGAGTTCAAGAAAGGCACCAAATTCAAAAGGGCCACCATGGCCTACATTGATTTTCTGCAGCGGGGTGGTGAACTGCGCTGCACCGACCTGACCAAGGGTCTTTTGAAAGAGTATTTTGAGCGGGACATTCCGCTGCTGACGGGGCTTAGCGCAACTTACCTTTACCAGAGCGCCCGCGAGTTCACCGACGAAAACGGCAACTCCATCTACGATGACGTGCGAGGTTACCCGATGGGACACTTTGTGGTGCTATGCGGTTTTGCAGAGGATCAGAAACACATTGTGGTGGCGGACCCTTACCAGGAGAATCCATTCTTTCAAAACAATTATTACGAGGTGAAGGCATCGCACCTGCTCAACTCCATTATGCTGGGCATGGCTACCTACGATGCCAACCTGCTAGCCATACAGCCCGCAAAATCTGAACCTATCGACGAATAAATCATGCGAAAAATAGTAGTTGTGGACTATCCCAAAGACTGGGATGTGGCGATTGAAGACGTGGAAGTAGTGGATGTGCAAACCTACCTGACTGATACTACCTATACTGATATAAAAAATGCCCGTATTTTTAACCTGTGCCGCTCTTACAGATACCAGAGCGCGGGTTACTACGTATCGCTTCTGGCTGAAGCCAGGGGGCATAAACCCATACCGAGCGTAGCCACCATGCAGGACCTCAAGAGCCCGACCATTGTGCGGGCCATTACCGTGGAGCTGAATGAACTAATCCAGAAGACGCTGGGAAGTCTGCGGTCCAAGTCCTTTACCTTGAGCATTTACTTCGGGCAGAACGTGGCCAAGAAATACGAAAAGCTCTGTAAGCATTTGCATGACCTGTTTCAGGCGCCCTTGCTGCGTGCACAGTTTGTGTACAAAGACGAATGGGTGCTGCAGAGTATTTCGGCTATACCTATCAACGACGTGCCGGAGCACCATTTGCGCTACCTGCTCCGTTTTGCCAAATCGTACTTTGCCCGCCACCGCTTTTCAGGCGCCAAAATCGGCCGCAACAAAATCTATGACCTGGCCATCCTGGTTGACCCGGACGAAAAAGAGCCTCCATCAAACAAAAAAGCGTTGCAGCACTTTGTAGAGGCCGGTGAAGGAATGGGCTTCTATGTGGAGATGATCACCAAGGATGATTACCGCCGTCTGCCAGAGTTTGATGCCCTGTTCATCCGCGAAACGACTTCTGTTAATCACCATACTTACAAGTTCGCCCGTAAAGCCTACGCTGACGGTTTGGTAGTGATCGACGACCCGATTTCGATCCTGCGCTGTACTAACAAGGTATACCTGGCGGAGTTGCTCACTAAAGCCAAAGTACCGATACCGAAGACCATGATCATCCACAAAGACAACCGCGAACTTGTAGAGCAGGAACTGGGTATACCCTGTGTGCTGAAGAAGCCGGACAGCTCTTTTTCGCAGGGTGTCGTAAAGGCCAAAGACAGTGCAGGTCTGCAGCGCGAGCTGGATGAAATGCTCGTCGACTCAGAGCTGATCATCGGGCAGGAGTTCACACCGACCGACTTTGACTGGCGTATCGGGATCATGGACAAGCAGCCACTTTACGCCTGCAAGTACTACATGGCCAAGGGACATTGGCAGATATACAACTGGAACGGCAAGAAGAAAAACGACACAGAGGGTGATCACGAGACGGTGCCTTTTGAAGAGGTGCCGTTTGTGGTGCTGCACACAGCCATAAAGGCGGCAAACCTGATCGGCAACGGGCTGTATGGGGTGGATATAAAGGAGATAGACGGCAAGGCCTATGTGATAGAAGTAAACGACAACCCAAGCATTGACGCGGGCTGTGAGGACCAGATCTTAAAAAAAGAACTTTATACCGCTATCCTTAAATCCATAAAGAAACGCATAGATGACAACAAGAACGTTAGAACAGATGAGTACTAAAACCGCGACGCTGCACCTGTTTGAAGGCTATGGCGTGGAAATGGAATACATGATCGTAGACCGGGACACGCTGCAGGTACGCCCTATCACGGATCAACTGATCTATGATGAGATGGGTGCCTACGTGTCGGATGTAGAGTTCGGTAAAATGGCCTGGTCCAATGAACTGGTTTTGCATGTAGTGGAGCTCAAGACGCAGACCCCTGCCCATACCTTGATCGGCCTGGAAAATGACTTTCAGGAGCATGTGAAAAAGATAAATCAGATGCTGGAAAAGCATAATGCTATGCTGCTACCGACGGGAGCGCACCCCCTGATGGATCCTTTCAAAGAAACCAAACTGTGGCCGCACGAACATAATGCCGTGTACGAAGCCTATAACCGTATTTTTGACTGTCGCGGGCATGGATGGGCTAACCTGCAGAGTACCCACCTGAACCTGCCTTTTGGCAACGACGAAGAATTTGGAAAGCTGCATGCTGCCATCCGTATGGTATTGCCGCTTATACCTGCGCTTGCAGCTTCATCTCCAGTGCTGGACGGTAAGGTATCCGGTATGCTGGACACCCGCCTGGAGGTATACCGTCACAACCAGGATAAGATTCCAGCCATTGCCGGCAAGGTGGTGCCCGAGGCTGTGTTTACGCAAAAGGACTACCAGGAGCAGATCCTGAACCGCATGTATAAAGCGGTGGCACCTTACGATCCGGAGGGTGTGCTGCAGGAGGAATTCCTGAACTCACGCGGTGCCATCGCCCGCTTTGACCGCAACGCCATTGAAATCCGCATCATTGATATACAGGAGAGCCCGGTGGCTGACCTGGCCGTGTTGCAAGCTGTCGTAGCGGCCATACAGGCGCTGGTAGGGGAGCGCTGGGTAGGTGTAGACAAACTAAAGCAATGGAACGAAACCCGACTGTCTGAACTTTTCCTGCAAGTAGTGCGCAGCGGACAGGAAACCGTGATCAATGACCGCGATTTCATCGACTGCTTTGGCTTTGATTGTGAAGATAATTGTACCGTGGGTGAGCTTTGGAAGCACATCGTGGCCGAAACGCTCAATCTGGAAGAACAACCCCATGTAGCCCACGCCCTGAATGTAATCCTGTCACGCGGCTGCCTTTCCAAGCGTATTGTCGAAGCCTTGGGGGAAAATCCTGGCGAGGAGGACATTCATCGCGTATACCTGAGCCTTGCCCGCTGCCTGGGACAGGGCGGTGTATTTATACCTGATAAGCCATGCTGAGACTATTACTCACTTGCGAACACGGAGGAAACCTGATCCCATCTGCCTATGCACCACTCTTTCAAGGTCAGGAGGAAGTGCTGAAAACGCACCAGGGCTACGACATTGGAGCATTGGAGCTATATCAGACCATGAAACCAATAGCTGATGTGGGATTCTACTCTGAAACAAGCAGGCTGCTGGTAGAACTGAACCGTTCGCTTCACCATGCCAGGCTCTTCTCTGAATTTACGCAGGTGTTGCCGCCCGCTGAGAAGGAGCGCCTTCTTGAAAAACACTACAAGCCTTATCGGGAACAGGTGGAGCAAATGGTTTCTGATTTTGTGTCAGCGGGACGTCGCATGCTGCATGTGGCGGTCCATACCTTCACGCCGGTGCTGGATGGGGAGGAGCGGCAGGCTGACATCGGCTTACTCTATGATCCCAAGCGTAAGCACGAGCAGGCCTATAGCAAGGAGTGGAAAGCCGCTCTGAACAAAGCCGACAAAGAACTGCTGGTCCGTTTCAATTACCCATACCTGGGCATATCCGATGGCTTCCCGACATACCTGCGGCGCAAGTTCACAGCAGATGAATATGTGGGCATTGAGCTTGAAGTTAACCAGAAATTCCCGCAGCAAGGGGGTGTCCGCTGGCAGGAAATACAGGCTTTATTGGCCACCACATTGCAGGAAGTAGTGCTCCGAAATAGGGCCCTGCTATCTGAGAATGCTATTTAGAGAACAAAATAAGCTGTAATACAGTACTGTATGTTATATATGAAGAGTTTTGCATATAACCATAGCACTATCTCTTTCTGTAGTTTACACCCTTTACCAGGGATCAATCTTTTTATTTTTAATACTTTAAAAACCTAAAACTATGAAGATCAAAAGTTTACTTAATCTGGTATTTGTTCTGGTAGCGGCGCAACTAATGTTTGCCTGTAGCTCAGCCAAGTACTACGAGTTTGCCGGCCACAAGCAGGCCCCTTATCATGACATGAAGAAGCCTGCGCCACAGCAGGAGGTAGCCCCTGAAATATCGCTGAGCGAAGTAGCCATGGCTGCAGCCGAAGAAAAGGCCACTGAGAAAGCTGACGAGGAACCTGTACTGGAGGCTAGTGTTGCTGCTATACCTGCCGCTCCTGTTGCACCAACTCCTAAGGTAGCTCCGATTGCCCCTGCTTCTGCAGAAGAACTGACGGTGACTGAGGCTGAAGCGCTGGCGATGGCGAAAGAGCGTTTGGCCAACATGACCAAGGCGGAGAAGAAAGAGTTTAAGAAAGAGGTGCGCGAAGCCCTGAAGCAGGACCGCAGTGGTGGCGGTGTGAGCATCATCAAGATTATTCTTGCAGTACTGCTTCCGCCATTGGCCGTTTTCCTGCACGTAGGTCTGGGCACACAGTTCTGGATCAGCCTTATCCTGACGCTTCTCTTCTGGATTCCGGGTGTGATCTACGCACTGCTCGTCGTGACAGATACCATCTAAACTTACCGAATTCATTATTGATCAAAAGCACTGCCTCCCGGGGCAGTGCTTTTTGTTTTATACCTGCTTAACCCCCGGTGCACGTTTGCGTTTTATACCTGTAGCTGACCTTTATACCTTTACAGGCATGGAATACAAGGACTACTCCTGTTTTACAATATATAATGCTGATAATGATTTACTTAATCAATTGGTGTTATAGATGTACAACTAAAATGTACAACTCAATCAAAATTCCATTTATAAAACAGAAATTCTTTTACAAAATTGATACTATTGTAATATTGTAGCTGATTTGAGAGTAGAAAACATTTAAAAATCTTATAACAAGATGTAGTATAAAAGATTGACCAAGGAAGGTGAATAATTTTTATGATTATTACCTTCTTGGTCAATCTTGCTAAAAAGGGTAGGAAAAGGTAAAGAACCTTACTTTAGCAGATGTTATTGCGGTAGGTTTAACAACTTACTGATAATTTTAAACTGATGTTAAGTCTCTGAAACTCTGCCATCATCACGGCTTTTATACCAGCGCAATCACTATCACAGCAGATAATGCTATCGTGAATTGTCGAAAAGTCTCGATAGCCAGCGTTCCATACAGCAGGTACTATAACAGTGTAGAATATCTGGCTTTCCAGTCGCTGCGCCAGCATACAGTTGTTAGCATAGTCTTTCTTGCTACTAACGTTTTCTGCCCACATACCCATCTTCATTTCTCGAAACATCTTGTACATACCATTGTATTCCTCTTTCAGAAACTGGTATGCAAGCTTCTTGTGTTCGCTTTTCAATTTCCCTAATTCGTAAGGCAGATAGTTTCCAAAGAACCCCGTATAAGCCACTGGTTTTGCTTGGTCACGAGTGATTTGGATACCCTTAGCTGAGAAGTATTCTATAATTGTCTCATAAATAGTACCATCTGCGCATTCTTTCTGAAAATTTAATACATCAAGATGGTTCTGGTATTTCGAAACGATAGGTGCTGCCTCTACCAGTTCTGGTGTAAATTGCTGTAGTATGGCTGGCGTAGCTATACTCATAAAGACTGGCTGTGAGTTCACGATATCCACGCATTTAAGCTTCTCCCCAATTCGGTTGTCGAAGTAGAGAAATTTGCGAATCTTCTTAGGCATGTTCGTGATTTTGGTATGTACACGTTTGCCAAAAAGGTCAATGTTGGCTTGGTCTAACGCACTGTTGTTAAATATTTCTACTACATCCGAAGCACTTAGCTTTAGCTTAAATCTTCTGTTACTGCTGTTTACCTTATCCAGATGCTTCTGCACTGCTTTACGACATGCATCTGTGTCATGTAGCATAATGCGGTAGCTGGAACGAATCATTTCCTCTCGCCACACATCTTGGTTAGACTTCTTATACCTAAGCCTATTGAAATTGGCAATCATGTTCTGAATAACTCTCTGGTTGGATATCTTGACCTGTTTAAACATCTTATCGCCTTTGAGCATCCATTTAGGCAGCGCATACTTCTTAGTATGATTACCTATTCCGCTTTTGTTATACTTCCATTTTTCATCAGATTCCAGATAGTTAGCAGCTACAAGACTTTTGATTATCTCATGGTAGTCTTCACCCAATAAGGTTCTTCGCTCACTTCTGTTGATGAACACCCATTTGCCTTTACTTTTGCTTCTGCCATCATCAAAAACGATATTATTGATTAGCTTCTTTACTATCAAAGTATAGAAGTTCAACACTTTGTGTGTGATGATTTCTGCTCCTGGTCTACCAGTAAGCACTGCATTTAGCCTATTGATTTCAAGGTTTGCTGGAACGAAATGATACTTATGATTCTGATTATTTGTATTAGAAGACATTGACCATTGACCTTATTTTTTGGTGGTCAAAGCCATCTAAAAGCATGTTAATCAGGTAATCTGTTGAAATATTTAATCTGGTGTTTTTGCTGATTTCCTTTCTTAGCCTATTTAATTTTTCTCTTGTAGCAGTATTTACTCTAACAACTGTTACTTCATTTTCTTTTATCTCTTTCACTTGTTAATATTATATTTTTTATTATATATAATATTATACACGCTACATCGGATAAGTTTAATTATAAAATGAATTAAATTTAAGATAAGTGTCATTCCTCATTTTTGGGATGAGGAATGACTATTGAAGTAGTTGAGATACATAAAGATTTAGAATGATTGAAATTTCTTTGTTTAGAAAAAATTAGGTATGATGTTGTAAGATATTATACCAATATTTAGGTATGATAAGTGGTAATATGTAATAGGGTAATATGTCCGTTTTTTTAACTATTAATCTTATAATTAATGATAGTATAGTATATCATTAACTTGTATAAAATTGGCTCTGCATTTCGACTGTTTCCTCTGCGTTTTAACAACATCAAATATTTTATCACTAAAACTTAAACATTTTCTTTTTCCTGTGTATAAAAAGAAAACAATCATTACATGAAGAAAAAGAATACGCAGAGTCAGTCTACTGATAGAGTTTTTACATCCTCTGAAGCAATAATAAAATCAGTCTTATCACATAGTGAATTGCAGGAATTTGCTTCTACTTTCATCAATTACGAAGGCTACAAGGGCTTAAACCACACTTTAATGGTAAGTGCATTAGTTACAGCTACTATAAATGACACGTCAGAATCATCGTTGTCTGTTAATAATGTGTCTATCAAAGAACTTGCAGAAGAGTTTTATATTTGGCTACTGCCGCACGTGAGAAAGATTAGGATTAATGAATTGAAAAAGGATATTTAGTGATTAGCTATCAAGCATCATAAGAGAATGTCTAAAGAGCAGAAGAGCCATTAGTTATTGAAAATTTTCAAACCTGTGAAGCCATTAATAGATAAACTAAGATATTTATAGCTATATTTATAATTATTCTTTATCTGTGAATAGGGTTTGAAAAGGCTAACATATCAATTATGGCTACTAAAGATTTACATGAGATTCCATTTGATGAAAGTACGATTGCCAAACTTGAAATCTTTGAAGACTACGCAGAAGCATGGATACCAACCTTTGTAATGCAGGGAAAACCAGTAATATGCATCTTTGACTTTTTTGCTGGAACTGGTTATGACAAGAATGGAGTGCCTGGTAGCCCGATAAGGTTATTAAGAAAAATACAGCAGCACTTACCTAATATCTTGGATAAAAAAGTCAAAATACACTTATATCTAAATGAATTTGAGCCAAATAAGAAAGTACAGAAGAAATTTAATCAATTAAAGGAATCGTGTGGAGAGTTTCTTAAATCAAACAAAGAAATAGAAGATGTATTGAGTATTCATTATTTCAATAAAGATTTTGAAACTATTTTTCCTTTGCTCTTACATCATATTAAGGTTTATCCATCATTAGTTTACCTTGACCAGAACGGTGTTAAGTTTCTTGCTCACCGATATTTCTTAGAGTTAGAAAAAACTAAACAAACAGATTTTCTATACTTTGTTTCAGCATCCTATTTCTGGAGGTTTGGTGATACTCAAGAATTTAAGATGCACATAGATATTGATATGGCTGAAGCAAAGAAAGACCCTTATAAGCTTATTCACAGAAACTTAATCAATCAGCTAAAGAAAAAGCTTCCTCTTCATACAAAAGTAAAACTCTATCCTTACTCTCTCAAAAAGGGAGCGAATATACATGGCATAATTTTCGGAGCATCACATCAATTGGCTGTAGCAAAATTTCTTGGTATTGCATGGAGAAGAAATGAGTTGAATGGTGAAGCTAACTTTGATATTGATGATGATAATAAAAAAGACCAACTTGACCTATTTGAAAATAACAAGCTTAAAAAGTTAGATAACTTTAAGGAAAATGTAAGAAAGAAAGTACTTGCGAAAGAACTGACTAATAATGTTGAGGTGTTTAACTTCGCTTTAAATGAAGGACATATAGGCACCCATGCGGCAGATTGTTTGAAAGCAATGAAAAGGAAAGGTGAAATAAGCTATAATGGCACATCTCCGCTGGTTACTTATGAGAAAGTTCATAAGGAGAAGAAGATAATAGGTTATACAATTGTGGGAGAATGAAACAAAGTAAAATTGAATGGACAGAAGCGACTTGGAATCCCTCAGTAGGTTGTGATAAAGTTTCATCTGGATGTAAGTACTGTTACGCAGAAGTAATGGCTAAACGTTTGAAAGCTATGAAGGCGATAGGCTACGAGAACGGCTTTGATTTTACTATTCTGCCAGACCGAATTGATGCACCATTGAAGGTTAAAAAGCCTACTAAGTTTTTTGTCAATTCCATGAGTGATTTGTTTCATGAAGACATGCCTGTGTCCTTTTTGGATAAAATTTTTGATACAATTGAAAGAACTCCCCACCATACTTATCAGATATTAACCAAGAGAGAAGAAAACTTAGAAAAATATTTTCAGGATAAAGCTGTTCCAGATAATGTATGGTTAGGTGTAACAGTTGAGGTCGCTAATAAGAAAAACCGAATAGATGTATTAAGAAGAATAGGTGCTAAAATCAGGTTTATCTCTATAGAACCACTGTTAGAAGACCTTGGAGAATTAGATTTGACAGATATACATTGGGTGATTGTAGGTGGTGAAAGCGGAGCCAAAGCAAGACCTATGAAACAAGAATGGGCAATTGAAGTTAAAAAGCAATGTGAAAAACAGAAAGTGTCGTTTTTCTTCAAACAATGGGGTACATGGGGGGAAGATGGAATGAAACGAAGTAAAAAAAACAATGGCAGATTGTTGTTAGGTAGAGAATGGAATGGAGAACCCTCCCATATTGAATAGTTTGTTTTTATTTATTAGTTAATGTTTTAATATAAGCCACGAACAGATGGGCAGTTAGCTAAATTATTAGATAATTTAAAACACATATCAAATCTGAATATTTTCACTCCATCTTATTAATTCATTGACACCAGTTCCACTTCTACTGTGTAGCTGCTTAGAAAATAAATTGTACCACCGAACTCAGCGGTATCATATACACAAGCCTTCATATCCAGGATATCATAATTCTCTGGCTCCTTCACTTGGTCTAATGCATTTAGAACTTCCTCTACAAGCCTATCCTTGGCGCATAGGATACCGCATTTATGCATCATCTTAGGCTCTATTTTGAATCGGATATGGAAGGTGGCTATGTCATTTACATACTCATAAACATCATCTTCAAATTCTTGCTGTTCTTCCATAGTTCGGCTGTTTTAGAGTATATATCCATCTTGGACATGGCTGTGCTTCAGCATAGGCATACACGAGTTTGATATATACTTTGTATAAAATAGACAAACAATACTATGCCACGATTTACAGAAGAAGAAGTAGAGAGATATGTTGACCAATTCTTTGAACAGCTACCAGATAACCAAGATTATCAATCAGACCGTGTTAGGGGAGCAGTCTATTTTGCTCTTACATGTGACCAGTTCAGAGAGGAAATAGCAGAACCTATGTTAGACGTTAAGCGAATTTTAGCACAAGCTGAAGAGTATATTCAGAGCAAGATTGAAGAATGATTATATGTGCCTTCCTGTGTTGCTCTGTTGTTCTACAGGTTATAATGATGGTTATATTGATATTTGTTAAACAAAGCTGGTGTTGCAACTGAAATTATTATATTGTATTAGCAAAATGTTATGGAGGATGACATTGTGATAGTGGTTAAAACATTAATAAACTTAAGAATGAGCAAACAAGACCACTTCTATACATAGTGACAATAATTTTGAGTTTACCCTATACTATTGAATGCCATCATTTTAGACCAGTACATTAATGATTGACAAAATCGCCAATAACGAGACAAATAAAGAAGAACTGAACCTACATCCTACTAAGGACATCTTGGAGAAATTAAACTATTACCGTTCATTGTTCGGCAAAGTTCAAGACTTGACAGATGATGAATTTGATAATCTCAAACAGGATGTAGCAAAATTCTTTAATTTAAAAATTGGAGGCAACACACAAGACCCACCACAGCGACTTGTTAGAATATCAAATAACAATAAAATTTTAGCTGCACAGGGAAAAGAGTTGAGTTATCTAACGGATATTTCCCAATTACTTGCTCCACCAATTCAACATTGTGGATTTGGGCGATGTAATATTCCCAAACAACAGGTGCTATATTGTGCTACAACTGAAGCAGGTGCCTATTGGGAAATAAAACCGAAGCATGGTGACGTAATTACTCTTTCGCACTATGAATTGAAGCCGAATGCAAAAGTGAATTGTGTTATTGTTACGAGAGACAAAACTGCAAATCCTGAAATTCAGCATCAGCTACAAGAGGTGTACTATATTTTAGAAGACTTTTTCGTAGATGCATACAGTTTGGAGGTTGATAGAAGCAGACCAAGAGACTATCTTTTCAGTGCATTGTTGTCGTCAGAGCAGTTATTTTATCCAGTCGTTGCAGATAACAATTTTGAAGCTATCATATATCCGAGTGTCCAGAAGAAAAAGTTCGGAGACAACTTTGCAATTAGAAATGAATTAATACTTGAACGTTACAATCTCATTGGTGTTGAAACACGCTTTATTCTTGACGAGTATGAAAATCTTGACCCTGCATCAGACGAGGTAACTACAGACCAAGTTATTGGGTCTTTTGGAACAACTGAATTTGACTTTAAGACAGGGGAAATTCTATACAACGAAAAAGCGGATGAAATCTTTAAATTATTTAGAATGATTCAAACTGGACCAAATAAGCAGGTCCGATACGAGCATGAGGGTATTCCTAAAAACTTAGCATTTAATTTGTCACCTAAGAAGGGGGAAAAGTTGAAGGAAAACACAGTAGTTTCGAAAATTGGAAGAAATGATAGAATAAATGTTGTCTATCAAAATGGAACTCGCAAAGACAATATAAAATATAAAACAGTAAAAGACGATATAATTAGTGGCAAGTGTAGAGTCGCAAATTATTAAAGCAACATGTAACAAAGTACAGACTTAGTTTGGCTGCGCTTAATTCACCTCATATAACAGTTATTTAAATCATATACATTGCTGACAAAAATATGTGATGAATAGTATATACCTTAAACTGCTGACAAGTAAGATTGAAGCATTCATTAAAGACTTTCATTCTTCTAAAGATATTTTTGAAGACATAACTAAACGCAATAAACTTATTCATGCTGGTGAGTTTGGTATGTGCCGTGAAAGAATATGTAATGAATTGATTCAGTTTACTATCCCAAGTAAGTATAAAATAGATACTGGTTTTCTTTTAAACTCTAATGATGAAGTTTCATCACAGTGTGATATAGTAGTATATGACAGCAACAATACACCTTTCATACAAAATGGTTATGAAAATAGGTTTTTTCCTGTTGAACCTATTATAGCAATCGGAGAAATAAAATCTAAGTTATCTGTTGCATCCTTAGGTGATGCTTGTGTTAAACTTGCTCGGAACAAAAGAATAAAGCAGGTTAATAAGGTATTCTGTGTTAATAACGGCAACAAAAGAAGCTTTCAACCTAACATAGACTGTCATGACACATTATTTTCTTTCATAATCTGTGAAGAGATTGAATCCTTTCACCCTGATAAAGCAATGAGAAGTTTAAATAAGGTGTATGAGGAAAATGATTTAGAATACGAGTATAGACATAATGTGATTTTGAGTATCAAAGATGGCATATTGGGATATAAGAACCAGTTTACCGATTTGCCCAATGAGATTCCACCAGGTCAATTTATGTATATGCCTTCGTTTCTTAAGAAGGATTTCGAAAATATGTACTATAACAAAGGAGCAATAAAAAACATGATTTATTTGTTGTCTTCATTATCAAATTTCAGCATGAATGTAAATATCTATTATCCTGAACCTTCATCCTATACATGAAGCATTCACATTCTACTGCATCTATGATGTTATCTACGCTTTACCTGTTATAAGCCACTTTATAAATGAAAATATTTAAATATCTGAGTCCCGAAAGGATTGATGTTTTAGAAAATCAAGTATTGAGATTTACTCAAGCCAATTATTTGAACGACCCGTTTGAGCATCTGCCGTTTGTTTCTCAATTAGTTGATGAGGCTTATACTGAGAAACTGTACAATGAGAACATCAACCCGATTCTACAGCAGTTTGCGAACAGGAAGCTATGCATTAACGACATTCCAGAAGAATTAAGAGATGCTGTTCCAGATAATGTAAAGGAGGAAGTGTTTAGTTACTCGATGGAAGAAGCAATGAATTTAATACCAGCATTTCACCCAAAAAATCTTTTAAACCTTTTTACAAAGGAGGGTAAAGAATTAGGAGTAGACTATTCGTCTCTATTGAAAGATAGCTGGAACAATAGATTTGGTGTCTTAAGTCTTACTAAAAGTTGTGACAACTTAACTATGTGGTCTCACTATTCAAGAAGCCACGAGGGTTTTGTAATAGAGTTTGATTCCTCAAACGAGTACTTCAATAGTGGTAAAAATAAAGGAGGTGCAGTAGGGAAGCTTCAAGAAATCAAGTACACAAAAGTAAGACCTAAACTGACCCTTATTGATTCAAAGTTAGGTGAAAACGAGCTATTAGGATTCTTTATTGAAAACATCTTACTAACCAAAAGCATTCATTGGGAATATGAGGAAGAAGTACGCTTAATTCAGAGTTTATCTGACTCAGATAAAACATTAACTTATAATGAACAAGAGATACATCTTTTTGGGTTTGATTCTTCAGCAGTAAAATCTGTTTTCTTAGGTGTCAACATTCACGATATTCTCAAGAACAAAATACTCCAAACGCTTACTGAACACCGATATAATCATGTTAACATCTACCAGGGAAAGTTAAGTCAATCAGAATATAAAGTAGAGTTTAAACGTATGACTATCTCATAATACTGGTGCATAAGCCTTACTCTACAACAATCCTCTCATGCACCAGGTATAATGATATCATCTGCTATATGGAAATTCGTCAAAACCTAAGACGATTTTGTTCTTCGTTACATTCATCACTATAGAGGTGTCAATAAGGTTGATAGAGATGGCATAGGGTGTAAGCTGAACGGCTGCGTTTTCATCTAAATACTTATAAACACAGACATGTAATTTGTCCTTATGCTCCCCTTTTAGCTGTTCAAATTCGTCTATTGTCCATCTGATTTGCTTTTCTAATTCTGCTGCTTCCCACTTATAATCAAAAATTAAGTCGCTGATGGTATCGCTTTTAATTAGCGTAATTCTATAAGTGTTATCTCGGGTATCATACTCGTATATAGTGGTATCCAGGTTGTGGCTGATAACTTTGAAGTTGAGGCTATTGAAGATACTTCCCATCTCACATAGGTCGCACTCAAACATATTTCCACCAGATACGCAATTACAAACAGAGTTTAATGGCACAGAACACTCAATTAGCCATTTATCATTTTTATCCATCGGCTCTTCCAGTAGTTCCAGGTTTATCCAAACATACTCATTGTTGTCTTTTATTGCAGGTGCCAATTTATCTGACGTATAGGGAAAAATATGGAGGTAAATAGCTTCTGATTTCCTACCGTTTGAACCGTGTAAACCATACCTATCAGATGTCTTGTCATAGGTCTTCTTTATCTCTAAGCTGTTGCTTTTGTATAGCACTTCGTTATTTAATATGTGTTCCATTGATTTCTTCTTTTTACTATATATCAGAATAGTCAAGGCTGGTAGAGAAGGGGAGAAGTGTACTTTTTAGATATATATCTTAAAAGATAATTAAGATGAAATCAGTTACAGTTAAGGTTAGCAGGGCAGTAAGCGAGCAGCTTGATTTGCTCAAAATCATAGCTTCTCGTAAATACAATGCTCGATTTTCAAAAGGTAAATTGATTGCTATTTCTCTCAAGAACCTTCAAAAAATAATGAATGAGAAGGACGAACAGTAGTGGCTACCAAAATCCTATGCTGTTCAACCATGAGGAAAATTTGTATGAACTGGATGTACCCCAAAAACTGGAAGTACAAACCGAACATGGAGTTTATGAAATCGTTGTGAATAGTATTATCAAAGAAAAACCTAATCTATTTAACTGTGTTACGAGTTACGAAGACTATGACTATGTTTTGGAGCAGTTTGTAAAAAATCAGAGTCATATCTTCGATTCTCCTATAAAAGTGTTGGTGCTATATTACGACCAGGAGCAGGAATGGCATGCTACATTAGCGTTATATGTGAGCGTACTAAAAATCGGTGATGTGTATTTTAGTTTGGAATAAAACAACTCTAAATCAGTGAATTCAGGCACGCCAGCTTTTTGATTAGAAAGTAGGATACACCTTCATAATGAAGATTACTTTGTTAAGTATATGAATGTTACTAAGGTATTTTTAAAGTCGCAAAAAGCACTAAACTAACTTTCTTCTCTGTTTATTTTGAAACTATGACCGCTAAACTTAAAATGATATTTACCAATCTCATTCAGAAAATTTTTAATTTCAATATCTTCTTCTGAAACAATTTTAGTGTAATCATTTAAGCTGATTTCTCTTAAATAGGCTGAAATGTTTAGATAATGATTTAAGGATTTTATAACCAAACTTATTTCTTTTGGAACAGACGTTTCATTTATGTTTTCGAATAGATGATTATGTCTAAGTGTTTTACTTGGTCTGTCCGTACAATGACCATGCGCATATTTATTTCTCCAAGAAGTTAACATTCTTATTCCTTCATATGGAGACTTGCTCTTTATAGACTTATTAGTTAAGGATATTGCTAATAATTGTAGTTTTTCAGGTGGGCTTAGCTTTTCTACAACCTCAGCGACATCATTATCTAAATTATAAACTATCATTTTATTCAGCTTATCTTCAAGATGGATTGAAGACATAAAAATAGCAAGTTCACATTTCAGTTTAATTTTCTGCTCTATATACCACTGAGGTTCTAATATTGACCAAATTTCTAATTCTGTTTCTTTGGATATTTTACCTTTCAGTTTTGCATAGTTTTCCTGACAATATATTTCATACTCCTGTTCTGCCTTGGGATGAACGTACAGGAAAGCCTCCAAATAGTTTACTAATTCTTTTATAGCATCAACAAGTTGGTAATTAACCAAAGAAGAACGCCAGTATGGAGGTGGCATTTTTAAATGATTGACAGGAGTTTGGTCAGAATTCATAAATGGATTTTATGGCTTCTATTTACCTGATTTTCTATTGTTATCTTCTTTACAAAGCATTTGGCAATTATCAGCAGTGGTTTTACCACCCTGGCTCCATGCAATAACGTGGTCACCTTCCATTTCGTGAAACTCGAATTTCTCACCACACTTTACACAAATACCTTCTTGTTTTTCGTAAGCTTCTCTTTTCTGATTGTCGGTAAATGCCCTCAAACTAAGGTGTTTTTCCTTTCGAGTTAGTACATATGTATAGATGCCTTTCTTATTTGTAACATCTTCATCTTGCATTAGAAGTGTTATCTCTTCTTCAAGCTTCTTTGAATCAAAGTTTTGTTTATAATATTTATTGTAAAGAAAGCCCCATTGAACACCCTTCATTTCTGGTCTGTATTTTGGAAATACTGCTTTTATCCAATTAATTACACTTTGAAAGTATAGCCATAACTCATTAGCGTTTGGTTCATGTTGATGCTGTGCCATATATTGTTTAATAGCATCATCACTAATCCATTTTATAGCAGTTTTTAAATAATCCTGTCTTATAGGTTTACCAACTATATAACGGCTCCCGATTGCATATGCAGGACAGCCAGTTTTACTAAAATATCTTTTAGCATCAGAAACCCACGAACCAGAATAAACTGCATTTAATAATTCTTGGTCTGTTAATATTTTACCCGCAATGTTGATAGTCTTAAACCATTCCAATTTTTCTGTGTCCGTTCCACTACATAGATAGACTGTAAGCTCATAGTTTAAGATTTGTTCTTTTTCATCTTTTTGTAGATTATGAAAATACCTATCATTAAAAGCGAAATCACCTTCTACAAATTGACTTATTGAAATTGTACGCTGCTGACCATCAATAACTTCAAAAGTTCCATCTTCCTTTACAGACCAGTACATTATATTTAGAGGGTAATCCTTTATAAGAGTATCTATAACCGCATCCCTTTCCTTGGGTTCATAAATGAATTCTCTTTGATAAGGTGGTCTTATATCTAATTTACCTCCATATCCTAAAACACCATTTTCATCGTTATCTTCGAATCCATCAGTCAATTCACGAACAGTTACTTTGATAGGTTGTATATCCATTATCTCTTATTCTTTATTAAAAGACGTACATAAGTTGGTTTGTAAGAATTTCCTATTTTAATTGCAGCCCTACGGTTCAAATCACCTGGATTTTTAACATCTTCTTTAGTATATGTTTTTGTCCTAAGACCTGAAGTGTTTTCTCTGTCGGTAATGCCTATTATCTCAAATTGGTCTGGATTATATTTGTCAAGAAACGTAAGAGGTACACCCATTGCGCCATGATAATCAATAGGGATTTCAGCAACCTTACTTACTTCAATTGCATCATAATTGTCATAATTCGGATATTCTTCGCTTGAGTATGTTTTGTAAAGTATAATATCTTCGTGTCGTTTAGAAATATCAAGATTTGTAAACCAACATGCGTTGCCTAAACTTCTCCAATTAACACCATTCTCATCTCTCCAGCTTCTATACTCTCTCTGTTCGTAATTATCTGGGACCACAAATTTTTCAGGATGTGTATACCCTAACCAAATTTTGTTTTCTTTGATTAGATTGAATATTTCTTTGTAAGAAATGGCGTTCTGATTACCTATGATTATAAACTTTTTATTGTATTCTATAAGTTGAGATACATATTCTCTGAAAAGAGAAAAAGGAGGATTGGTAACTACAATATCAGCTTGCATTAAAAGGTCAATACTTTCTTTGCTGCGAAAATCACCATCTCCTTGCAGATTTACAATTCCAATTTCATTCGGGTCTGGTATGTTATTATGGTTTATGTCACCATTGTATTCTAAATAAACAGCCTGTTCAGATTCGTTTTGACTGAACAAGTCCATACTTTGATTTTTATAGCAGGTCGTGATTAACTTTTTTAATCCCAACTTTTCGAAGTTGTAAGAAAAGAAATGGAAGAAGTTACTTATTCGTGGGTCGTCACAGTTACAGTAAACAACTTTGCCTTTGAAATGCTTTTTGTAATGTTTTAATTCTCTTTCAATATCAGGAAGTTGAGTATAAAATTCATCATTTTTAGAAGTTTGTGCCTTACGTAAGTTCCTATTTGCTGCTTCTGCCTTAGCCATCTGTAATACAGTATATTTAAGTAATATTTAGTAATCTAAATATATAACATAAAGCTGTAACAGCAAACCCTCCATTCCACACTAACCCCCAACCAGACCTGAAGAAGTTAATCAAATGCACAAATCTTTCCGTGTCACATAAACCTCTTTATGCTGCTAATTCCACATTATTTGTTCTTATGAGTTGTACAAATTTAATTAGTTGACCATACTGGACTATTGTACAGTTACTTATGTATTATGTTGGAGTAGTATCCCTACTACAACTGTCTTCTATGGTCGTTTTAGTAATATGATATTATAAAGAACTTTCATCTCAGCACATCACATCCTTCTTTACAATCATTCCTAAGCTTTACAATTTACCAGTCATAATAATCTGCAAATACTGGTGCTTAATCCACTTTTTACAATTCACATCTTATTGTAAAGAATCATCATTATATCAACTTTCGCTGGATTTAAATAGTACTATTGCAAGATAGGCGATAAGCATAGTATATTTGCAATATGAAAAATCAACAACTAACGAAAAAACAGCAAAGGTTTATCAAAGCAGATAAACAAAGAACATCGGTAAAGCCAAAAACAGATATGTATTTAGATACACTGATTCCTGTTGCTGGAGAAATAAAAGACATCAAACCAAGTAACGGAAAACGGTATACTTTAGAAGAGATGCAGGAAATGGTAGGTGGTTATATAGACATCATACCATCAGCTACTGGTGAATTCTCTTATGTGGTTAACGATAATGGAAGGTACTGTAAAGAATTTAACCCTACTGCTACCATGCACTTTACTTTAAGAAGTGGTTACAGAGAGAACCCGTTATTCGGTAACATAGCAATCATTTCAAAGAATTATTTAAGATAAACATAAACAAGATGAAGAACATATTATTTGAACAAGTAGAAAACGATATAAAGAACGGTCATATTCTTTTATCAGACGAAGGTGATTATAGTTATGATACCTTAGTTAACCTTGCTTATGCTAATAGATTAATATCTACTGCTGTAGCTATTTTAGAAGAAGTCGAGATGGAAGAAGGAGTTGATTTATCTTCTTATCATGAACCTTTAGATGAAGTTTATGAAGAGTTAAAGCCACTTTACAGAAGCGATTTAGATGAAGAATACTATAATGAAGATGAAGATGATAAAATTGAGATGGAGACTGTAAATTTATGTCAGAAGATGATAACAAAGGAATTAGAAGATGCTGTTGATTTAATTTGCAGTAGAGTAAGTGGGTTTAAAACAAAGCTGATTTTTCAGTATGATGGTTATTTTATGGCAAGGTTTGTAAATAGTGATGAAACTGCTGCTATTGTTGCTATACTTGATGATATATCCTTTGTAGAGGGTGTGCAATGGAGGGGTAATATTTTAGTGTGTAGAATAGTGTTGTAATGAAAAAGGGTGCTGATTTAGCACCCTTTTCTATATCTTGTATTCGTATTTATTTCTGAATTCGTCATCAATCAGTAACTCTTTCTCATGTATCTCTCTATACTTGGCTTTCAAGTCGCTTTCTAATACAAATTTAGCTCTACCTTCTACATCATGAGATTTCAAAGCACCAGATTTAGTCCAGTTATTAAGTGTCTGCCTGGTTTTGCCTAAAATTTCCTCAAGGTCAGACAGCTTATATTTCGGTTGGTGAAGGTCTTTTACTGTTTGACCACTATATATTTCTTGCTTCTTCTTTAGAATGATATCACTAAAAGTGTTATTTAGTCTTTGTAATGTAATTCTATATATATTAAGAGTATCTATTTTATGCTCTAACTGACTCTGCAATTCAGTATCATTAAATTTTGATACTCTTATGGTAAGTAGCATATCTATGTACTGTTCAATCAAATTTCTATCTATACGCTCGTGGCTAATCTTATCTAAGATTGTAGTTAGGTCGTGTAGGTTTGCAATGTTCAAATCTTCTTTCATTAGGCGAATACGTTGTTCCAAACTTGATTATGTTTTTCCTGCGTTTGTTGCTTGTTAAATTTGATGTACTTAGCAAAGCTTTCTGAATTATACACGTGACCACTGATTGACTTCACAGTTATCTCGTCAACACCGCTGCTCAAAAGCATGGTGATTCCTGTTCTCCTCATCACGTGACTACTAATCATCTGATTCGGCTCTAAATACTCCGTAACACGTTCGTTATTTCTGGTTCTTACTCTTTTAAAGGTAGTCCAGTCGTTTGTGATATATTCTTTACCTTCTACAGCTGCTATAGCAGTTTGAGTAGCTAAATAATCTTTAAAATAAGAAGCTAATCGTTTAAGTTGATTGTTGAAATTCTGTTCGGACCAAGTCGGAAGTAGCGTTTTCTTCTTACCTCTGTACTTCTGAATTATATTGATGCAGATATCGGTAAGCTTAATAGTAATGTTTCTCTTGGTCTTGCCTACTTGGCGTTTTACATACCAACCACTACCATCAATTAGTAAATCATCTTCTGTTAGCTGCATCAAATCGGAGATTCTAAAGCAGGTCATACATCCAAATACGAAGATATCACGTGCTTTTTCTAATCTATCTTCTTGTAGCTGCCAATAACCTCTTCTTTTATACTTTTTTGTTAATTCAGCACCTTCTGTAAGTTTAATTGCCATTTCATACATTAATTTGAGTTCATCTTTATAAAAAACGAACATGTTATCTTCTGTATGTTCTTCTTTTGTGACCTTCCAATTCGTTAAGTTGACATAATGTGGTGTTATCTCAGCAGCATAAGCCCACCTCAAAGCAGTTCTGATGAATATTACATCACGTCCTAAAGTTCCATCAGTATTTTTCTTCGTGTACCATGCCCAATTACAATAAGCTTTATAGAATTCATCATTGATGTTATTCCAATCAAAACAATAGTTTGTATCTTCTTGAAATTGTAGCATCTTAGACTTTACCATATCATAATTCCTAAGACTACCAGCAGATAATTTTCTTCCTTTTGATGTTTTTCGTACACCTGTTCTACTTGCATCAATAAACTTATCTATAACCTGAAGAAAAGTTAGGTCTTTGCGCTCTTCCTTTAACGATGGAAGTTTACCTGTCCTAATAAAGTATGATATTTGTTTTGGGGATAGTGTTGGGTGATTATCTATCGCATCCTGTACGTCATTTAACTTCTTTCGAATATCCTTATTCAATTCATCATAATCATCACCATATGATTTCATTAGGTAACCAGTGCTGGTGAGCGATTTTGCTCTGATACCCGTAGATACACGTAGTATTTCTTTGTTACGGCTTGCGTATATGACAACGTAGCCACGGTGAAGGGTAGGTTTTGCTATCATGCTTACCACTTTGTATTAGCAGTGATATTCTATTGTTTTAATCATTAGATGTACAACCATTATGTACAAGAATTCTGTCAAATATAAGCTAAAAACGTAAATGTACAACCAAATTGTAAAACTGAATTTGGTTCAATAATGTTTTAAATTTACGTTTAAAAGAAATTTTTCTAAAAATGTCAAATGATATAAGCTACAAGGACTATTACAAAATACTGGGCGTAGAGAAATCTGCCTCGCAGGCTGAGATCAAAAAGGCCTACCGTGCTTTAGCCAAAAAGTATCACCCGGACAAAACCAAAGGCGACAAAGCAGCCGAGGAGAAGTTCAAGGACATCAGTGAGGCCTATGAAGTATTAGGAGATGAACAGAAGCGCAAGCAGTATGACGAGTTGGGCGCCAACTGGCGACACTTCCAGCAGCAGGGCGGTCAGTATCAGGGGCGTCCCGGCGGTGGCTATGGCGGTGCTTATTACGAAGGCGACATGGGCGACATGTTCGGTGGGAGCAGCGGATTCTCTGACTTCTTTGAGCAGTTCTTTGGCGGAGGGTTCTCGCAGCAGGGAAGCGGTTACCGATCTGGCAGACGAGCACCTAAAGGGCAGGATTACGAAGCCGAAATGCTTATCACGATGCAGGAAGCCTATAGCGGTACCTCCCGTTTGCTGACTGTCAACGGCCAGCAATTGCGAATTACGACCAAACCCGGGGTTTCTGACGGACAGGTGCTTCGGATCAAAGGGAAAGGTGGGGCAGCTATTGCTGGGGGCATAGCCGGCGATTTGTACATACGTGTACAGGTACAGCCTTTGCCAGGCTTTGAGCGGCAGGGCGATGATCTGCATACCAGATTGAACCTCGACATGTATACCGCCATACTGGGAGGAGACGTACAGGTCAATACGTTGACCGGTAAAATTAAACTCAAAATACCAGCCGGCACGCAAAACGGGAAAACGCTTCGCCTGCGGGGAAAAGGCATGCCTGTCTATGGGAAAGCAGACCAGCACGGCGATTTGTACGTAAAAATAGAAGTACAGCTGCCTGTGCATCTCACAGAAGAGGAGCGGAGCCTGATGGAGCGGCTTAGAGAACTGCATCAACGCAAGACCGCCAGCGTATAACAGTAAGAGTACACCATTAAGCCCAGCTTGCCATGTTAATGACCATCGACCATATCAGTATCCATAACCCCATCGAAGATTTTGTTGATAGCCTGGCAGATCGTAACCTGACCTGCTATGCCAGCGACTTACTGGAGCAGCAGGGATGTCAGAGTCTGCAGGAACTGAGCGATGCCGTGAAGCGGGCTACGGAAGTGTGCAATTGCATGCATGTGCCGCTTCAGGAAAATTTTAAAGTGGTGTACCGCTCACGAAACGGCGAAGTGGTGCAGGACTGGCGGCTCTCGCGCATGGCCTATCTACTCACCGCCCTCAACGCCGATTCCAGAAATGCCTTTGTCGCCCAACTGCAACTTGAAATGGTGAAGCAGATGCTACATCATACCTGATTCAAGGAAAGAACCCGTTACTAAATTTTCATTCTGCAGCACATCCTCCCAGCCAAACTGCAGGCACAAATGCTGAAAATGTTTGGGCAGCGGAGCCTTGAGCTCAATTATATTATCATGCACAGGATGCGCGAATGCCAGGGTGGCTGAGTGCAGTAGCATGTAAGGTGACTCGAGCTGCTCTCGGAACATCTGGTTATGACGCCAGTCGCCGTGCCGCTTGTCGCCTACGATGTAATGTCTGATGTGCGCAAAGTGTTTTCGGATCTGGTGCATGCGACCGGTTTCCGGTTGCACCTTCACAAGCGAATAACGGGCTGTGCTGTAGCGCCCAACAGGTATAGACAACTCGACAGTAGCCAGGCGCTCATAATGCGTCACAGCATCTTGTGGCGCTTTGTGCTTATGGTCCTTATCCGGTCGTATGGGGCTGTCGATCGTGTCTTTTTCAGGGGTATAGCCGCGCACGATGGCATAGTATACCTTGTTTACCTGTTTCTCTTCAAAAGCGTTTACAATGGGCGCAACTGATTTCGGATTTTTGGCAAACAGCAGCACTCCAGAGGTACCTCGATCCAGACGGTGTGCGGCATATACCTGGTAACCCAATTGGTCGCGCAGCATTTGCAAGGCAAACTCTTTCTTTTCCTCAGCAATGCGTGTGCGGTGCACCAGTAGTCCATTCGGTTTGTTCACCGCTACATAGCTTTCGTCTTCGTATAAAATCTCTAGCACCTTAAATTATTTTTCAGGCAAAGATAGCCATATATTAAGAATTGACCTGAAAGCTGCCTATACTTGCCGAAAATCGTCAAAAAGAAATTAAAGCATGGCCATATCGTTTGACAACCTGCGGAGAGGGAAAAAATATGTGTTGGAGAATTACGGGGAGCGCTTCGAGTTTCAGGTGCTGGACATGCCGGAGGAGGGAGCCTACCGTGTGAAGGATCTCCATACCCTGGAAGTATTCATGCTGCACGACCTGATCAGGTATGGCCGTGGCAAAGACTTTGACATGCAGGAACTCTAAGATCAGGTACTTCGTGTCACCTTGCCCTTCAGGTCCCAATGACTTCGTAGCACTTTCCCGGTTTTGCTATCACGTACGATCTTGCGTACATAGCGCTCCCCTGAAATCGCACCATCCTCCAGCCGCTTGCCGATAAACAAGGTAACCGCCTCTCCGTTTTCGTTGGTGATGAGGGTCAGGTCTTTGCCATTGTAATGCTGGTCAAGTCTGCTGTCAGGCGTATAGAGCTTGTTGAGCTTTTCGATCAGTTTTGGTCCAAGCGCCATGAATCTGGAAGGTATAGTTTAGTTTCGTTGATTAATTCACTGAAAGCAGGTTAAGTTGTGCGCACCAGACTTGGGCATCTTTCGGGTTATGAAACACTTCGTACTCTACGGTGTTCACACTCAGGTCATTAATTTGCTTGAGAATCTTGTGTGTTAATAATTCCTGAAACACATCCATCGGTGTCACACGGGCAAATTTTTTAAGAGACGTATGTTTCATCCGACTAGCTGCCAGTTGAGCTAATGCGCGCTGCATCGAAAGGTCTGGTTGAAACCCAATACTGTTGTCTGTCACCCAGCTTACTGCCTGGTTTTTAATAGCCATTTCAAATCCTTTGTCATAACATTGGATAAGTTTTGATTCACAAGGGGGAAGGTGCCACTTCAGGTAGATTTGATTGGTATCCGGAAGGTAACTTATATGACAGTAATTGTCTTTATAATGATTCATTTAAGTTTATTATCGAATGAGCGGTGTTAATACAATACTTTAAAAGGGGTTTAAAGTTCAAAAAACGTTATATTTAAGAGTGTATTATTAGGATAGTTTAATGATTGACATGGCTAAAGTAACATTAGGTCTATTTAACAGGTAAAAAATACAAGAAGATATATAAGCGCTAATTGTTATGTTGTATGTGCATGAAAATCAGGACTCTTTGGTGCATCAGAGTGAATTTCTGGAGATCAGGGTTAATCAAAGGGAGAAAATTTTGCTGTCGAACTGGACAGGCTGGCTGAATACCGAGAAAGGACACACAGGCTGTTTAAAAATACTTGACTATGTAAATGAGTATAAAATTACCAAGATACTGAATGACAACTCGAAAGTGACAGGGCACTCAGGTGACACGAAATGGATGAACGAGGTCTGGATACCGAATTTGCGTGAGGCAGGCATAAAATACTTTGCCTGGATCTACTCTTACGAATTCTTTACACAGCTCGAGATTGATAATACAGTGGACAGAAGCACTGGAATTTCCATGCGCACTTTTTTCCTTCCGGAGGATGCCCGCCAGTGGCTGCAGGTTTTCTAACCAGGCGATGCATCTCTCGTATACCATGAAACAAACTTACCTTTTTTATGCAGCCAGACCAGCACGCAAATCACTTCTATGTTTACATCATAGGCGACCAATCGCAGCCTCAGTTGAACATTGGCGTTTCTGAAAATCTTCTACAGCAAATTTCACTTCAGGGTGCTTACGATAGTCAGCCTAAACTGGTGTACTACGAGCATTATGACCGGGAAGAAATAGCGCGGGTACGTGAGCGCCACATCAAATCCTCGGGCCCTGATGAGCACCTTCGCCTCGTTGAATCCATGAACCCAAATTGGCTGGACCTGGCAGATACCTTAAGCTGATTTTTACTCCTCTTTTCAAATTACGTTATACACTATGTTTGCCTTCGGCGTCTGTTCCTTGTACCTTGTAAGGTATAGGGTGGTACGACATGTACCTACCGAAAACAAGCCAACACAATGATAAAACTGCTGCAGCAGCAAAACGAGAACATACGCATGCAACTGCTCGTGCTGGTTGTAGGTGTGCTGCTGCTGCTTGCCAAATTCCTGGCATTTTATCTGACTAACTCCAACGCCATTCTGACTGATGCCCTGGAGTCCATTATCAATGTGGTGGCGGGCGGCTTCTCGTTGTACAGTCTTGTGCTTTCAGCCCGGCCACGGGACCTGAACCATCCCTATGGGCATGGCAAAATAGAGTTTGTGGCCGCTACCCTGGAGGGTTCTCTTATCCTGGTGGCAGGTGGGGCTATCATTCTGAAATCAGTGTATAACCTTTTTGAACCTCAGGTTATCTCCCGGCTCGATGCAGGTATATACCTGATTGCATTTTCTGGCATTGTCAATTATATAGTGGGCTACCTGACAGAGCGTCACGGGAACAAGGCAAAATCCATGGTGCTGGTTGCCGGAGGCAAACACCTTAAAACAGACGCCTATTCAACTGCCGGTATTTTGATAGGTCTTTTGCTCCTGTCTCTGACCGGGCAGGTATGGCTTGACAGTGCAGTCGCTATTCTGTTCGGAGCCTTTATCTGCTATACTGGTTACCGCATTTTGCGTGTGTCTCTGGCAGGTATAATGGATGAGGCGGACTACGAGCTGCTGAAGCGCATTGTACAGGTGCTGAATGAGAACCGGCGAGAGAACTGGATTGATATTCATAATCTGCGTGTCATCAAGTATGGTAACACACTGCATATAGATTGCCACCTGACCGTGCCCTGGTACCTGACGGTGTTGGAGGCCCACAAAGAAGTAGAGGCTGTCGGCATGTTGGTACGTGAGCATATTGATCCTGATATTGAGCTTTTCATTCACACAGATCCCTGCGTAGAAGTGTCCTGCCCGGTTTGTACGAAATCAGATTGTGATGTAAGGCGTGCTCCCTTCAGGAAGCGAGTAGAATGGGATTTGGATAAAGTGATAGCTGATAAAAAGCATGGCATTCAAAACCCGGACAGCAGTGAAAGGTAGGAGGGGTGAGGTACTTAAAATTTTAACAAAAACTTATACCAACCGGTTAAATTAGCGTAGCCAATAGTAAGGCTTGTGGCGTATGGAACGAAAATATACTTACCTGTTTTTTCCCTTATTACTGCTGCTCTGGGCTTGCACGGAGTCTGGGGGAGAGCAGCGGACTGTTTTGCAGCAGAGTGCTTACAGTTACGGCGACAGTGCAGATACACTCGGACTTAGCAAAGCGACTTTCGCCGGAGGCTGTTTCTGGTGCACAGAGGCTTATTTTGAACGGCTCAAAGGCGTGGACCGTGTGGAGTCCGGCTATACGGGCGGGAGTGAAGAGCGCCCAACATACGAACAGGTTAGCAGCGGTAAAACAAGTCATGCGGAATCGGTGCAGATCTGGTACAGGCCAGATGTGATCACTTACCGGGAACTGCTCGAAGTATTCTTCGCCACACACGATCCCACTACACTAAACCGCCAGGGCCCCGATGTTGGCAAGCAGTACCGATCGGCCATCTATTACCACGATGAAGAGCAAAGGAGACAGGCCCGTAACTATATGCGCGCATTAGAAGATGCCGGTACTTTTCGTAACCGGATCGTAACGGAGCTCAAGCCAGCCAGTAAATTCTGGATTGCCGAAGATTATCACCAGGATTATTACCGCAATAACCCGGATGATCCTTATGTAATATCGATCACCCATCCCAAGGTTTTAAAATTCGAAGATGCCTTTCGCAGTAAGCTTAAACCCAGTTACATCAAACAATAGCTGAAGGGCCATCCAAGCTTTTGATCACAGTAAAAACATCTATAAGCGTTTATATCCGTATTAGGACAAAATCTTGTCACTAAAACACTATAAACTATGGATTTTATACTCAACTTACTGGTAAGTGCCGGTGTTATTGTGTTATTGGCCTACATCATGCCACAAGTGCATGTTAAGAGTTTTCTGACAGCGCTCTGGGTGGCTTTTCTGATTGGTTTGTTCAATGCAACCATTGGCTGGCTGCTGCGCGGCGTGCTTAACCTGGTTTCATTTTTCCTGCTGGAAGCCATTATCGGACTGATTGTGACCGCGCTTATGATTAAACTGGTTGATAAACTGGTAGGTAACTTTAAGGTTGATGGCTGGTGGCCAGCTTTTGCAATAGCCATTGCCACAGCTATTGCCTTAGCGCTCCTGGGTTGGGCCCGTGGTGGAGACGATGATTACGCCATGCTTAAGACCAAACCTAATATTGAGCAGTTTTATGCTAAGCAAGGTAGTGAGTCTAACGGTTATACTATTTATCTGTAATAGGGAAATCATAAGGCAATAAATAGCACAGTAAGAGGCGGTATCAGATTCTATGATACCGCCTCTTACTGTGTTAGCTATACAAGGTATAGCAGGGAAGGCCTGCACTATATTGCTTGCAATTGCTCCATTTCTTCATCAGTGAAAATTCTGGACCTGATATGGAAGCGTAGGCCCAGCGGTATTTCTAAGGAGAAACTAGATCCTCTACCTGGCACAACGTCCAGGGTGAGCTGCGTATGCTTCCAGTATTCAAACTGGTCACGGTTCATGTAAAAATTGCAGCCGTATACCTGCCCGAGCAACACATCACTGTCTCCAGTTTTAAATTCACCTTCTTCAAAGCACATAGGCTGCGACCCATCGCAACAGCCGCCGCTCTGGTGAAACATCAGCGAACCATGCTTCGCTCTCAGTTCATCAATTACTTTTTTGGCTTCTTCGGTAATTTTTACGCGTTCTAAATCCATATTTTCATATAAAAAGGAATCCCTGCTTAATTAACGAGCAGGGATTCCGGTTTTACTATCTCTTAAAAGAAACCAAGCTTATTCTTATCATAGGAAATAAGCATGTTCTTGGTCTGGCGGTAATGATTGAGCATCATTTTATGCGTTTCACGTCCAAAGCCTGACTTCTTATACCCGCCGAAAGGAGCATGTGCCGGGTAAGCATGGTAGCAGTTTACCCAAACTCGTCCAGCCTGTATGGCACGTGGTATCTGGTAGATCTCATGTGCATCGCGTGTCCAAAGACCTGCACCCAAGCCATACAGCGTATCGTTTGCGATGGAAACTGCCTCCTCAACAGTTTTGAAGGTAGTGACTGAAACAACCGGACCAAAGATCTCTTCCTGGAAAACCCGCATCTTGTTATTGCCCTTAAAGATCGTAGGCTCAATGTAATAGCCGTTCTCAAGACCATTGTTTAGCTTGGCTATACCTCCGCCGCAAAGAACTTCTGCACCTTCCTGCTTTCCGATGTCCATGTAAGACAAAATCTTTTCAAATTGATCGTTAGAGGCCTGTGCACCCATGGTGGTATCTTCAGCAAGCGGATGCCCCACCTTAATGGATTTTGTTCTGGCCACGACACGCTCCATAAAGCGGTCGTAAATGCTTTCGTGCACAATCAAGCGCGATGGACAGGTGCAGATTTCGCCTTGGTTCAGGGCAAACATGACAGCACCCTCCACACACTTGTCAAAGAATTCGTCATCTGCGTCAGCTATGCTAGGCATGAAAATGTTCGGCGATTTGCCTCCCAACTCCATAGTAACAGGTATAAGATTCTCGGATGCGTACTGCATAATCAGGCGGCCAGTGGTTGTTTCGCCGGTAAAGGCAACTTTGGCAACGCGAGGGGAGGTGGCAAGTGGTTTTCCTGCCTCTGGTCCGAAACCAGTAACGATGTTGAGCACCCCTGGAGGCAGCAGGTCATGAATCAACTCCATCAGCACCATAATGCTGGTCGGTGTCTGCTCAGCTGGCTTGAGTACTATGGTGCAGCCAGCGGCCAGGGCAGGGGCTATTTTCCAGGTCGCCATTAGCAGCGGAAAATTCCAGGGTATAATCTGGCCTACTACGCCGAGTGGCTCCTGTAGATTGATGCTGATCGTTGTTTCGTCGAGTTCAGACATGGAGCTTTCGTCTGCTCGAATCACACCGGCAAAGTAACGGAAGTGGTCGATGGCCAGCGGAAGGTCTGCTGCACGGGTCTCACGGATGGCTTTGCCGTTATCAATAGTTTCAACCCGGGCCAGCATTTCCAGGTTTTTCTCCATGCGGTCGGCAATGGCGAGCAGAATATTACTGCGTTTCGTGGCAGATGTTTTTGACCAAGATGTAAAGGCATGGTGCGCAGCATCCAGCGCACGATCAATGTCGTCCTTAGTGCCACGTGCAGCCTTTGTAAATGGTTTGCCGTCAATGGGAGAGAGGTTGTCAAAGTATTCCCCATTTGCCGGTGCTACCCACTCACCACCGATGAAGTGTTCATACTTTTCTTTGAATTGAGGGCGTTCCAGCACATTTTGTGCTTCAGCTGTCATATCTAAAGTTGCCATAAAATAAAGGTTTTGGTTACATGGCTAATCTCCTGACTTATATCTTTTTAAACTAAACTTATTGTCTCAAAAAATGTATCTTTAATATCAGAATAAGACAGGATTATAGCCGTTTAAGATATATGCCCATAAAACATCAACTTCAACAGCTGCCCACACTAAAAGAACAGGCGCTCACAACGCTAGTGGAGCATCGTTCAGCTTACACACTTGAGAGCTGCGAGCTAAATGTTTTTGAAACGCATCAGGCCGCGGAGAAAGTGAGCCTCGTTTTCGATAATCTGGTCCTGACGAGTATGTTGCGCGGCAAAAAAGTAATGCACCTGTTCGGGAAACAGGGTTTTGATTATCTGCCAGGCGAATCGGTCATTGTGCCACCCAATGAGCTGATGAAGATCGATTTTCCTGAGGCAGAGCGTGATAACCCTACACAATGCATTGCACTTGCTATATCACAGGAGCAAATCCAGACAACTGTCGCTTTGCTGAACGAGCGTTTCCCGAAGGTAGAGCGGAATGCTTGCTGGAGTATTGACCAGGAAATGTTTCACCTGGTGAACAATCAGGATCTAGCTGATATCATTAACCGGCTAATCCGGATCAGCATCAATGAAAAGAACAGAGAAAAGGATGTTTTAGCTGGCTTAGCGCTGCGCGAGCTGCTTGTGCGACTGATGCAGACGCAGGCCAGGCAGCTTTTTGAGTCAAATTATGTGAGTCTGGCGACCAACAACAGATTTGCGCACATCATTAAATACATCAAAGAAAGTATTCGGGAGAAGATCGATATAGACAAGCTAAGCGACAAAGCCTGCATGAGCCGGGCAAGTTTCTTCAGGAAATTCAAAGAAGAATTTGGCTATACACCAGCCGATTATATTTTAAAGGAGCGTATCAGGCTTGCGAAAGACTATCTCCGCAATCCACTTAACTCTGTCACGCAAGCTTGCTACATGGCAGGATTTCAAAATCTGAATTATTTTATCCGTGCTTTTAAAAAAGAAGTCGGGCTCACACCAAAATCATTTCAGCAGCAGCATATTTAATGATTAGCGTTTAGATCACTCTACTTAACATAAAGTATATTATCAGTGACACTTATTATAGAGTATTGTTACTCGTATATAATCAGTCTTATAATTTATATTATGTTAAGTAATAGATGTGGCAATAAGAAAGGGAGCCTGTAACAAGCTCCCTTTCGTTCTTTTATCTTAGCGAGTAAGATTAGTTTTTCAGTTTCTTACCGATTCTCTCTGCATCAGCAGTACGCTTTAAACGTGTATACACACGCTGCAGGTTGGCAAGTGTTGCCTGATCTTCCGGCTGAATTTCGAGGGCTTTCTCGAAGTATGGCAATGAAGCTTCGTAGTGCTTGATAGCCTGCTTCTCCAATGCCGGACCTTGCTTCTTGTAAGTCGCGTAGTCCATTTTGGCAGCTTTGTTGTTGAACTCACTACCCTTATTGTACTCCAGTACACCCAGGTTAAAGAAACCGTCGAAGTTATTTGGATCTACTTCTACTGCTTTCTTATAGTTTTTGTAAGCAGCGTCGATGTTTCCTTTGCGCTCTTCCAGGTTACCACGAACGGCATAAAGGCTGGCATTCTTCGGATCAGCTTCGATAGCTTTGTCCAGTTTAGCCATTGCCTCGTCAGCACGGTCGTTTTTCAGGTAGTAACGCAGTTCTTCCTGCATCAGGTATACACTGTTCGGGTGCTTCTCCAGGCCAGCAGCAATAGACGCCATTACTTCTTCGTCGCTCGCTTCTACGGCCTGCTGCAACTGAATTTTGTTTTTGTAAACATCTTCAGTTGTATGACCAATACCGATCAATTTATCATAATACTTAATGGCTGAGGCATAATCCTGCTTGGCTGTTGAGGCGTAAGCAGCATAAAGCACGGCTGTTGTATCTGTAGGATTTACCTTCGAAGCCATGTCATACTTGGCAATGGCATTGTCCCAGTCCTGGTTGTTGTGAAACTCAACTGCCTGGTTCAGGATCTGACCGTATAGGATCTCCATACGCTCTGGTACCATCTTGCCGAACTGACCGTTCTCACCGTCAATCTCCAGCGTTTTGTTGAATGAAGCAAGCGCTACTTCCGGGGTTTTCTCTGTAGCCAGTTTTCCGTAGATTGGGTGGCCGATCAGGTCCTGGTTGATTACACCATGATAGAACCAGGTTTTGGCTTTGTCTTGCGTCTTTTTGTGCTCTGTGGCTTTATTGATGTCTTCTAGCGCTTTGTCAAGCGTACCGTTCTTGTGATTAAGCACGGCGCTATTCACGGCTGAGTTCTGAGCGACAGCAACCTGAACGCTTACGGCTGCCATGGCTGTCATCAGTATTTTTTTCATACTATTCAGAGATTGGTTTTTGTTTGTTTGTTAAACGATTAATAAATAAAATAAAATTCCATTTTACAGATTAAACTTCATCCTCAGCTGCTTCCGGATCTATCTGATTATCAGGTTGCAAGGAGTCTTCCGGTTTCAGTTCTGACTGCTCCATCAGGGCTTCAGTTACTTCTTCCTCGTTCTCCATCTCCACTTTTGCCACGGATGAAATCTGGTCGCCTTCTGTCAGTTTAATCAGTCGTACGCCCTGTGTAGCGCGGCCAATCACACGTATATCAGCTACGCGAAGTCGGATTGTGATACCTGAACGGTTAATGATCATCAGGTCATCCGTATCTACCACGCCTTTGATAGCCACCAGCTTGCCGGTTTTGTCCGTTACGTTCAGGGTCTTCACCCCTTTTCCGCCGCGGTTCGTTATACGGTATTCTTCCAGCAGTGAACGCTTTCCAAATCCGTTTTCAGAAACTACTAGCAGTTCTGTGTTCTCGTTTTCTACACAAACCATACCAACTACCTTATCGTCAGCTCCGGCCAGTGTTACACCGCGCACACCGGCAGCGTTTCGACCCATTGGTCTCACCTGGTGCTCGTTGAAGCGGATGGCTCGTCCGGAACCCAGCGCAATGATGATTTCGCTGTTGCCTGTGGTCAGCTGTACGTCCAGCAGACGGTCGCCGTCATTGATCGTGATCGCATTGATACCGTTGGTACGTGGTCTGGAGTATGCTTCCAGCACGGTCTTTTTGATCGTGCCTTGCTCAGTACAGAATACCAGATTGTGGTTCAGCACGAAATCCTGGTTTTTCAGGTCACGCACATTGATCACCGCACGTATCTTATCGTCCTTCTCAATGTTGATCAGGTTTTGGATAGCACGTCCTTTGGTGGTCTTCCCTCCTTCCGGAATCTCGTACACTTTCATCCAGAACACACGACCGAACTCTGTGAAGAACAGCATGTGATGGTGGGTGCTGGCAACAAACAGGTGTTCTGTGAAGTCACTCTCTTTAGAGGCGGCCACTCCACGTGAACCAACACCACCTCGGCTTTGGCTACGGTACTCACTCAGTGAAGTGCGCTTAATGTAACCTTCATGCGAAATGGTGATCACCATGTTTTCTTCCGGAATCATGTCCTCGTAAGAAATATCGCCGGTAGAAGCCTCGATGCTGGTACGACGTACGTCGCCGTAGCGCTCTTTTATTTCATTTAACTCGTCTTTGATGATCTGCATACGCAGGCTTTCATCATTCAAAACAGAAGTCAGGTAGTCGATCAGTTTCATGATCTCGGCATACTCTGCCTGGATCTTGTCACGCTCCAGACCGGTCAGACGCTGCAGACGCATGTCAAGGATAGCACGAGCCTGAATTTCAGATAAGGCAAAACGCTCCATAAGGCTATTGCGGGCAACCTCAGGGTCACGGGAAGAACGGATCAGGTTGATCACTTCGTCCAGGTTGTCCAGGGCGATCAGCAAGCCTTCCAGGATATGGGCACGCTTTCTGGCTTCGTCCAGTTCGTACTGTGTTCTGCGGATCACCACCTCGTGTCTGTGTTCTACGAAGTGATGGATCAGGTCTTTCAGATTCAGCGTCATCGGGCGGCCTTTTACCAGGGCCACGTTGTTCACGCCAAACGAAGACTGCAGCTGCGTATACTTGTATAAGTTGTTGAGTACTACGTTAGGTATGGCATCGCGCTTCAAGTCATACACGATGCGCAAACCGTCACGGTCAGACTCGTCACGCAGGTCAGCTATACCTTCGATTTTCTTCTCGTTGATCAGGGCAGCAGTCTTCTCAATAAGAGAAGCCTTGTTCACCATGTAAGGAATCTCCGTTACGATGATCTGCTCTTTGCCCGTAGCAGTTGTTTCGAAATTAGCGCGTCCACGCATCAGCACACGACCACGGCCTGTTTCAAAAGCGGCCTTCACGCCATCATAGCCATAGATGATACCACCAGTCGGGAAGTCCGGCGCTGTGATGTAGTGCATCAGTTCAGCTATCGTGATCTCCCTGTTGTCAATGTAAGCGATTGTACCGTTGATGACTTCGGTCAGGTTGTGTGGCGCCATGTTGGTGGCCATACCTACCGCGATACCGGAAGTACCGTTCACCAGCAGGTTCGGGAACTTAGCCGGCATCACCGATGGCTCCTTCAGGGAGTCGTCGAAGTTCGGCACGAAGTCTACCGTGTTTTTATCGAGGTCAGTGAGCAGCTCGTCGGCTATACGCTTGAGGCGGGCCTCTGTGTAACGCATCGCAGCTGGTGAGTCACCGTCAATGGAGCCGTAGTTACCCTGACCGTCAACCAGCGGGTAACGCAGCGACCACTCCTGAGCCATACGCACCATGGTCTCGTATACCGAGGAGTCACCGTGCGGGTGATACTTGCCCAGCACCTCTCCTACGATACGCGCTGACTTCTTGTAGGACTTGTTATAGGATACCCCCAGTTCAGACATACCGTACAGCACACGGCGGTGTACTGGCTTCAGGCCGTCTCTCACATCGGGTAAGGCTCTGGAAATGATAACAGACATTGAGTAGTCGATGTATGCACCGCGCATCTCGTCTTCAATGTTGATCGGTATTATTCGTTCGCCTTCGTTCATGTTCAAGGTCTAAATAATAGTTTTGTGTTGGTTGATATACTTTTCAGGCGAAAGCCTGTAACGTTCATTAGTTTTTGCGCTGGCTCTTGTCGTTGGTGCGCTTGTGCACCTCCCCTGTTTGCTTCGGCAGCTTTTCGCCTATTTTGGGGTTTTGTTTTTTGTGAATGGGCTGGCCGCGGAATTCCTGCTCACCGTGTGCATGCACCATCCGTACCTGGCAGGGACCGATAGGACAAAGTGGTTTGCAGGAGGATACAGTCAGAAGCAGCAGAGCAGCGCTAAAGGGTAAAAGCAGTCGGATTTTTGCCATGCATGTTGGGTTATGAAGAGCACTGGAAACAGTTGTTGCGCTCTTGCAGCCTTATCATACAAAAGTAGTAAAATTTGGATTAATAAACCAGTGTTTCAGGGGATAGTTTAGCTGCTCTGAGCGCGGCTTTTATACCTGCTTTACACCTCAGGCGGGGTGAAAGCCATTGATCGTAAAACCACCGTCTACGGCCAATGTCTGACCAGTGATATAGGCTGCTGCCGGCATGCAAAGGTAGGCCACGGCACCTGCTACATCCTCGGGTTTTCCAATCACGCGCATAGGCGTTCGGATCAGTACCTCGTGTAGGTACTTTTCATCTTGCAGCACAGTCTGGGCGAGCGGCGTGCTGATGTACCAGGGTGCAACGGCATTGACACGGATTCCGTCCGCAGCCCACTCCCCTGCCAGGTTTTTGGTAAGTTGCACCAGTGCAGCCTTGGTCATGCCGTAAATGGCACCTGTTCGCACATGCGTAAGTCCTGCCACCGAAGTAACATGAATGATATTGCCCTGTTCAGATGCTTTAAGCAGCGGATAAAAGCCGCGACTCAGTTCAAAGGCTGAGCGCAGATTAGTGCTCATCACAAAATCGTATTCTTCAGGGGTATATTCTGTTACCGGCTTGCGTATGTTGGTGCCCACATTGTTGACCAGTATATCCAGCGCACCCCAGAGAGTTTGCACTGTGTCCTGCAGCTTCTGGCGACCTTCTGCAGTGCTTACATCAGCTACGAGCACCTGCAGTCCTTCAGGAAACTTTTCCTGTAACTGCTGCAGGTCTGCTTCTTTGCGTGCCACAGCCAGCACTTCGGCTCCTAAGGCAATAAACTCTTCTACAATCGCGGCGCCTATACCTTTGGAGCCTCCTGTTACAACGGCTTTTTTGCCACGGAGCAACCATCTTGCTGATGTCATACGCATTGACTTAATCTTTATTTCCCAGAATACGATTTAGATAGGCTTTGAGGTAGTCACCGTCTATTTTCGGGCGGTTGTTTATTTCTTCAAAGTTTAGTGAGCCATCCTGCTCCCGCCAGATATGGTAAACGAACACATACTGTCCTTTGCCTTCCTGCCAGCCATCAAACTGACCGAATCGTAAATCTTTGATGTATATACCTCGCTCAACTTCTTCTACCGCATGATAGCCTTTGGTGATCTCCAGCAGGCGCTCCATCTTCGGATGGCCCCGGTATTCGTCCAGTAAATGTTCCTGCCGTGGCTCAAAGCTATACCTGATATCCCGGTCCTGGTCCAACAAGGAGTAGAAGCCAGTATAAAAGCCATCGTCCGTAGCCGCAGTGACAGACCAGAGAAGGGTGTTCAAAGGAGTGGCTTTCACGATCTCAGATTCAAAGCGTATACCTTGATCTTGCAGGCTTTCAGTGAACGCATTTTTAGCATAAGCCTGAGCTCCAAATGAGAAGAGGATGTAGAGGGAGCTGATAATCAGACCAGCATTGTTCCAGCGTCGACGCTTGGGATTTCGCCTGTCATAGAACATGACGGCAATCACGCAGATCAGAAAGGGTACGGTATACAGCGGGTCTATCACAAAGATGTTGTAGAATGCTACCCCGTAGTTGCTGAAGGGCCACAATAACTGAGTCCCCCAAGTTGTAAAGCTGTCCAGTATGGCGTGGGTAGTGAAGCCCAGAAAAAACAGCAGGGTCCAGTCGCGGAAGCTGGCATGTTCGTTCTTGTAAAGTCGCCAAAGCATCCAGCCCAGCAATGGGGAGGCCACAATGGCAAAAAAGAAAGAATGTGTGACAGATCGATGGAAGCTTAACTGACCCACCATGTCCAACAGCGGATTGGCCAGTACGTCCAGATCAGGTATAGTGCCGGCTATGGCGCCCCAAAGCAGAGCCTTGTTGCCCAGCTTGCGGCCAGCCACCGCCTCGCCTACGGCGGCTCCCAGTACGATCTGTGTTAGTGAATCCATCTGCTACTACTTAATGATGGGGGCACGCTTGAACTCCTTTTCTCTGTCGAACAGGAAACGGTAGGTTACATAGGTTTTCAGAATGCGGCTTCCGACCTGCTCCACTACCTTCATCATTTTCGGGTTGAAGTCCCCGATCCAGTTCATTTGCAAATCATAGTATGGGATATTTGGATTACCCTGTACCAGTTTGGCTGCAGACACCACCATGGCTGCCTCTACGCCTTTGCCCTGGCACTCTGGTGTGATACCGAATACAATGCCATACATCGTCTTGCAGGACCCTCTCCAGCGATAGTAGGCAAATTTGATCTTGCCCCACAGGTCCAGTTTTCCATTCACGTGCTTGAATAGCTGATTCAACTCAGGTATAGCAATGAAGAAACCGGCAGGCTCCCCGTTGTGGTAAGCGAACCAGATGATTTTTTCATCCAGGATCGGCTTCAGGGCTTTCATAATGGATTTTGCCTGTGCTTCGCCCATGGCCTTCACACCTTCATGTTTTACCCAGCCCTTGTTGTATACGACACGAAAATCCTCGGCATACTTGTCAAGGTTGTTTCTGTCAAGGTGCTGGAAGGTATAGCTTGGGTCAGCCAGCACGCGCTGTGCTTTTTCGTGATACTCAGGTGCCAGTGGGTCGTCTACTGTACGGTAGTAAACGTATTGATTGAAGTAAAGCTCAAAACCATAGTTCTCAAACAGTTTTTGGTAATAAGCATGGTTGTAATTCATACAATAGGTAGGCTCGTAAAAGCCGTCCACCAGAAGTCCCCACCACTTGTCGCGTTCGCCGAAGTTGATGGGACCATCCATGGCTTCCATTCCTCGTTCCTGCAACCAGTTACGGCAGGCGTCGAATAGTTTGTTAGCTGCTTCCTGGTCATTGATACAGTCGAAGAAGCCCATGCCACCAGTAGGCTGTTCAAAGGAGTTTGCTGTTTTCCTGTTGATGAATGCAGCTACCCTGCCGATGGTTTCACCTGTCTCGTCCTGCAGAATCCAACGGATGGCTTCGCCGTCACGCAGCAGTTTGTTCTTTTTGGGATCAAATACCTGGTGCACGTCCTTGTCAAGCGGCCGGATGTACTTTGGGTCTTTGCGGTATAGCCTGACCTGCATTTTCAAAAACTCTTCAGCCAGTTCAGGTGTGTTTACTTCTATCAGTTGCATGGATCGGATTCAGTACTTGGATGAATCCCCAAAATAAGTCATAAAACTTGAAAAAGCATATATAGCATCAGTTGCTTCAGGTCAAAACATTGCAAAGGAGAGGCAGTGAGGGGATTGGGAAGGGCTAAAAACAAAAAAGGCTTCAGATTTCTCTGAAGCCTTTTAAGAGCCCCCAGTCGGAATCGAACCAACGACCTACTGATTACAAGTCAGTTGCTCTACCAGCTGAGCTATGGAGGCGGTAAAAGTACAAATAAAGTTGAGCCCCCTGCCGGGATCGAACCAGCGACCTACTGATTACAAGTCAGTTGCTCTACCAGCTGAGCTAAGGAGGCGATACTTTATTTGTGTTGCCCTATCGTTCTAAAGCGTTGCAAAGGTATAATATAGTTTTTAATATACAAACACCTCCTGCAGGATTTTTTGCCCTTTTGCGATAAGCTTTTGAGTATCAAACAGAAATTTTTATCTTCTGAAAGCGGCCAGCTGCCGCTGCAGGATGTCTATTCGTTTCTGCGTGTCTTCTATACGGCCTTCATACTCCTCACGCAACTTGTCTGCATTCTTGGAACGCGCAAAGAAATCGAGGTTGGTACGAAGCGTCTGGATGTCATTCTGCAGTTGTGATATCTCCCGACGCAGCGTCTGCTCTTTCTGGTACAGCTTCTGAGAGGCGTCCGGACTGTTTTTCAGACGGTCTACCTGCAGCTGCGCCAGCATAGTAGCACGATCATCGTAGTGCAGATCAGGCACGCGTTCCAGGTAACGCTCCATCAGTGACAGGAACTTCTCTTCTACCCTTGCGCTTACACGTTTGTTACCGGCATCCAGGGTGCTCCACTCCGCTACGATCTTGTTGTAGTCTTCCAGCGAGGTGGTTGTGTTAGGCTGTGCCAGTTCTTCTGTTACGCGGTCGCACAGGGCCAGCTTTTCTGAAGACAGTTTCTCCATTTCGGCCCCTTTCTGTTGTTCCTGCACCTGCTTGCGATCAAAGAACTCGTTGCAGGCGGCTCTGAAGCGCTGCCATATCTTGTCGGAATGCTTGTCCGGCACGCGGCCTATGGTCTTCCACTTCTTCTGGAGCTGGATCATTTTCTCCTTGGTGGCATTCCAGTCTGTGCTTTCTTTCAGGCTTTCAGCCTGTTCGCACAGCTCAGTCTTCAGGCGCAGGTTCTGCATTTTCTGTTCATCCAGCCCCTTAAAGAACTGATTCTTATGCTGGAAGAATGCTTTATAATTGCTCCAGAAAGTCTTGTTGACTTCTTCTGCGTATTCTTTCGGTACGAGGCCGGCATTGTCCCACTCTTCTTTAAGCTTCTGGATCTCATCGGTTTTGTCGCGCCACTCGTTGATGCGGTCAGTGTTGAAGCTTTGGAACTCCTGTAGACGATCCAGCAGGCTACGCTTCTTCTCCAGGTTAGCCAGCTCAACAGTTTTGCGCTCTTCCATGTAAGTGCGACGGTGCTCGTGCACTTTCTCAGAGGCCTGTATGAAGCGCTCCCAGATTGTGTCGCGCTGCTCATTAGGCACCGGGCCAATGTTCTTCCATTCTTCGTGCAAATGACGAAGCTCCTGCAGGGCTTTGTTAATGGAAGGCTCGTTCTGAAGGGCTTCGGCGCGCTCGATTAACTGCACTTTGGCGTCCAGGTTACGGCGTCTGTCCAGCTCCTTCATTTCGAAGAACATGCTGCGGTTGTTATAGAAGATGTCTAGCAGGGCGTGATACGAATCCCATAGCTCCTGCGCTTCGCCTGGCGGCACCGGACCTATGCTCTTCCACTCACTCTGTAGTTTCTTCAGTTCATCGCTGCTGTTTTTGGTTTCTGCTGATTCCACCAAGGTACGCAACTGTTGCAGCAGTTCACGCTTGCGCTCCAGGTTTCGCTGGCGCTGCTCCTCGCTGTGCTGACGCTCCTGGTAACGTGCCTCGCGGTAGGCAGTATAGAGTTGCTCCAGCTCGCTATGCTCCATCGGTGCATGGTACTCAAAGTCTTCTTCGGTACCTCCCTCCTGACGGAATCGGTCTAGTGCCTGGTTTTTCTCAACCTGGAATTTATCTTCATACTGGCGATGGATTTCCTGGATCTTCTTGTACTTGCGTTTTGCATCAGGTCCTTTGAGAAGCTGGGCCAAATGGTTGCGCAGTTCCTCCATCGACATTTCACTGTAATCTGTGTGGTCATCCTCGTCCAACTCTTCGTCGTCATGATGATCATCAGCTGCTGGAGACTTTGTTTCTGCCGCCGTCGTTGAGGCGGTTGGTGAAGAGTCTACAAGTGTTTCTGCTTGTGCAGGTGTTTCCGTTTCAGACGTAGTAGCTGATTCGGTTTCAGATGCTGCAGCTGTTTCCGCCTCCGGCAGGTTAGCATCTGCAAAGGCTTCTGTTATTTTTTCTGTTTCTGACGTTTCTGCCTCAGAAGCCAGTTCTGGTTTTATTTCAGGCTGTTCTTCTTTGGGCACACCTTGTTCCGTTGGATTGTCCTGTGCGCTTTCTTTTTGTGCGTTGATTTCGGCGAGGCGCTGTTCTACAATGTCCATCGGCGACGAGGCCTGCTGCTCGTTGGCTTGTGCTTCGTCTTGTGGCCGGGGCTTGTTGGCCTCAGCTCCGTTTGCGTCGGTGTGCTGTTTATCAGTTGTCATGACTTCAGGTTATAGTCCACGTTTTGTCAGTTCAGGCGGGGGTCTACGGGGTAGTTTGACAGTACCTTGTATTTCCCGCCCATTTGGCGCAGTATGTTTCGCCAAAGCGTATCTGCTTCCAAATTAAATAATTTATTCGCAGCATTGTTGTTCACGATCCAAACATTTTTGTCGATCTCCTCCTGCAGCTGGCCAGGTGTCCATCCGGAGTAGCCAAGAAAGAACTTGATATCTGCCGGTGTTACCTCTCCTGTGCCGATCATGGTGCGCAGCGACTCAAAGTCGCCACCCCAATACAGATTGTCGTCCAACTGCACTGCCTGCGGCAGATCCGGTATCTGGTGTACATAATGCAAGGTGTTGTATTGCACAGGTCCCCCTATACCTAGTTCGGCTTCAAATGAATCATTATAAATATCAACCACATCAGACAGCTTAAGGTTTGACAATCGGTTGAGTACCAGCCCAAATGTCCCCTCTCCTTCCACGTGACTGCAGATCAGCACCACAGTTCGCTCAAAGTTCGGGTCTCCAAGGTATGGCTCCGATATTAGTATGCTGCCGTTTTGTGGCTTATTTTCGCTTTCTTCCTCCATTGTTCTCCAGGGTTTAGTTGCTTTACCTTACAAAAACTACTGGCCTGGCAGGCCTGGCAATCGCTATTTATACCTTCTTACGGAAACAACACATTAGGGTACAGTTCACTTCCTTTAACAAAGCCATTCAAAACATTTGATAACGGGACGAAACCTGTAAGCACTGGAAATAAGTCTTCTAATTTTATAAAATATTTTTAAATTATTGCAATATTAATTAAAATTTAAGCCTCAGCCGATTATTTTATAATTTTGAGCAAAACATCTAGTCCTCTATGCCGCTACAGCATGACATTGCCTCTATCCGGAAGAATTACTCCCGGCAGGCTCTTACTGAAGAATCCGTTTCCAATGACCCGCTTGACCAGTTTAAGGTATGGCTGAATGAGGCTATCCATTCGGAGGTGCTGGAGCCTACGGCGCTGGTGCTTTCTACCGTGTCGGCTGATTGTCGCCCTTCGTCACGTGTGGTGCTTTTAAAGGAAGTTTCTTCGGAGGGTTTTGTGTTTTTTACCAATTACGAAAGCCGCAAAGGACAGGAAATGGCGGAGCGGCCTTATGGCTCGATGACCTTTTTCTGGGCGGAGCTGGAGCGGCAGGTGCGCATTGAAGGCACTATAGAGAAAGTGGCCCCGGAGGTATCGGATGTGTACTTCCACAGCCGTCCGCGCGGCAGCCAGATCGGGGCCTGGGCCTCGCCGCAGAGCCGTGAGATAAACAACCGTGAAGAGCTGGAACAGGCAGAGGCGAAATATGAACAAGACTTTGCCAGTCTGGATGTAGTACCCCGTCCGCAGCACTGGGGAGGCTATGTGCTGAAGCCGGAGCGTATTGAGTTCTGGCAAGGCCGCCCAAACCGATTGCACGACCGCATCGTGTTTGAACAAGCCGACACCCGATGGAACCGCAAAAGGCTCGCACCCTGATTCTATACCTATACCTGTAAACGAACCTGATGGCTGAAATACTACCCATAAAAGCATGGCGCTACAAAGAAGAGCTGAGCCAGTCGATTGATGAACTGACCTCTCCCCTTTTTGATGTGGTGTCAGCGAAGCAGCGGGAGGCGCTGTACCAGAACCCGATCAACAGCATACACCTTTCAGTACCTCGCGGCGATACGCCCGCTGACACTGCGGCAGACATGCTGCAAGAGTGGAAAGCAGCGGGTACAATTGTGCAGGACCCGCTACCGGGCATTTATGTGTACTACCAGTATTTCAGGCTTCCGGGCAGCGACCGCGAATACTGCCGCAAGGGTTTTATCTGTCATATCAAAGCCTACGACTGGAACGAAGGTATGCTCCTGCGCCACGAAAATACTATACCAAGTGCTGTGAATGATCGCATAGACCTGCTCGACAAAACCCTGATGAATACCAGTGCCACTCATGGGCTCTACACCGATCCTGATTTCGTGCTGGAACGTTACATGGATGAAAGTATTCAATCGCCACTTTATGTAACCGAGGACTACCAGGGGGTGCGTGACGTACTGGCCGTGATTCATGACCGTGACGTGATCAGGCATTTCTTGGCGGTACTGGAGTCGCGACAGGTACTGTTGGCCGATGGACATCACCGTTACGAGGGTTCGCTGGAGTACCGCAAAAAGCGCATGGCCGACAATCCTAACCACACCGGTATGGAGGCTTACAACTACCACCTGATGTACCTGACCAACACCGAAGCCGACGATCTGCGCATATTACCGACACATCGGGTGCTGGAAAATATAGATCTGACGGACGAAGAGTTTTTGGAGCGCCTGCGGGAGTACTTTGTGGTAACCCCGAAAGAGGATGCTTACGAACTCAACGAGGTGATCGTAGGCAAGAACTGGGCTTTTGGTCTATACCTGTCAGGCAATGCCTACAAGCTGCGCCTGAAGCCGGAAGTGCACCAGCAGATCGACTGGCCGGTACCGCAGGAAGTAAAGGATCTTGACCTGACCGTAATGCACTATTTCGTGTTTGAGAAGGTGCTGGGTATTGGCCGCGAGGCACAACGCGATTATCCTGGCCTGAGCTACGTGCGCAACTTCACCGCCTGTGTCAGCCAGGTTGACTCCGGTAAAGCTCGTCTGGCCCTGATCACCAACGATGTGTCGATGGAACAGGTGAAACGCGTTTGTTACAGTGGTGCCATCATGCCGCAGAAGTCCACCTTCTTTTATCCGAAAACGATCTGCGGATTTTTATTCAGCTCAATCAAAGAAAATGAATTTATCTCGTCCGATACTGCTTGCTTCTAACTCCCCGCGCCGCAAAGAACTCCTGGCCGGGCTCGGGCTTCAGTTCGAAGTGCAAGTAAAGGAAGTACACGAGGATTTCCCGGAGCACCTGCAACGCGAGCAGGTAGCCGAGTTTCTGGCTTCGCACAAAGCCGACGCCTATACCTCCGACTTACAAAATGAAGTGCTGATCACGGCCGATACGATCGTTTGCCTGGGTGATCGCATCCTGAACAAACCAGTTGATGCCTCGGAAGCGTTTGAGATGCTGCGGGCCTTGTCAGGGAAGCACCACGAAGTGATTACGGGCGTCTGTATACTCACAAAGAATTCAAAGACCATCTTCCATGACGTGACCAAGGTCTATTTTAAGAAGTTAAGTGACGAAGAAATCAATTACTACATCGAGCACTATCAGCCTTTCGACAAAGCGGGTGCCTACGGTATACAGGAGTGGATCGGCAAGATCGGTATCGAGAAGATCGAAGGTTCCTATTTTAATGTAGTAGGCCTGCCTGTTCAGAAACTCTATACCTACCTGAAAGATTTACAGGTGATCGCTTTGTAAGTTTGCTATTCACTGTTTTCTCCGATTGCAGGTATAGCAAGGATCAATTTCTTCTCTAAAAACGGAACGATATTTTACCTATACAGCTTAATCTGTTTCATGCTGCATGGGTTAATTACCGGAATTATTAATTATCATATTAGCTCTTAATTTCATTGCCGAATCAGCACATTATCAATTACTATATAAATCTAGATGTCTCTTACCAAATTATACCTGGCCAAAGGAAAAGAACACTCCCTGAAGCGTTATCACCCGTGGGTTTTCTCTGGCGCCATAAAAAAAATTGAAGGAACGGAGCCGGAAGAAGGCGACACGGTGGAGGTATACTCCAATCAGCGCGAATTTCTGGGCATGGGCCACTGGGCTCCGGGCTCTATAGCGGTGCGCGTGTTTTCTTTTGAGCAAGTTGAGCCGGACTATACCTTCTGGAAAAGCAAGGTGCAGCAAGCCTATGACTATCGTAATCGTCTTGGACTGATCGACAATCCGCATACGGATGTATACCGTCTGGTATACGCCGAAGGCGATGGCGTACCCGGGCTGATCGTGGACATGTACAAAGACACGGCCGTGATCCAGACGCACTCTGTGGGCATGTATTCGGTGCGCGAGCATGTTGCCAAAGCGCTGCAGGAAATCTACGGTCCGCACCTGAAAGCGGTGTATGACAAGAGCGCCGAGTCATTACCGGCGAAGTCGCCGGTACAGGCTGAGAATGGCTATCTGTTTGGAGAGTCAAGCGGCGGCGTAGTGGTAACCGAGAACGAGAACCAGTTCTTTGTAGATTGGGAAAGCGGTCAAAAGACAGGCTTCTTCATAGACCAGCGCGAAAACCGGGAACTGCTGGCCCGCTACGTGAAAGACAAGTCAGTGCTGAACACCTTTTGCTATACCGGTGGTTTCTCAGTATACGCCCTGAATGCTGGTGCCAAAGAAGTACACTCGGTGGATGTATCCAAAAAAGCCATTGAACTGACAATCAAAAATGGTGAACTGAGTCAGGCACCTGACCGCCATGAAGCCTATGCCGTAGATACGTTCGAGTTCTTGAAAGGTAAGGAAGATCGCTACGATGTGATCATTCTGGACCCACCGGCCTTTGCCAAGAGCCAAAAAGTGCGTCACAATGCTGTGATGGGCTATAAGCGCCTGAATGCCGAGGCGATGAAGCGCATCAAGCCGAGTGGCATTCTGTTTACATTCTCTTGCTCACAGGTGGTAGACAAATACCTGTTCAACAACACGGTGATGGCAGCTGCCATTGAAGCTGGACGCAACATCAAGATCATGCACCACCTCTCCCAGCCCGCCGACCACCCCATCTCCATCTTCCATCCCGAAGGTGAGTATTTGAAGGGGCTGGTGCTGTTTGTAGAATAAGGACAGTTTAGGAGTTTGTGAGTTGATAATTCTGACTTATTCATCACGATAAAATAAGGAAACCCGCCTTTTTAGAGGGTTTCCTTATTTTATGGCTCTCAACTTTAGGGGAAGTCTACATCTGCCGTGAGCCGACATACGTGAGCTTGGAATAAGTTTAGGCTAATGGTGGTTTAATCAGCTTTATTTAACTTGACCTACCTAAAAAAAACATAAGTGCCTAATTGCCTATGCACGATTCGGACAGGTCGCGACCTGTCCCTACAAAGAAACGTTAATGCTGCGTAGAACCACGGCGCTACAATCCGACCTTATAACTCCTAAACTCCCCAGCTCTCAAATTCTAAAACTTGAGGCAATTCCATGCGGATGCGCCATTCTTTTGGGTAGTAATTATTGAGACGGTTGCCAACTTGCTTTGCCCAGCCGAGGGGCAGGTTTTCAAATTGCAGCAAGATCCAGTCATTGCTGTTACCGCTAATGCCAATGTCTTCTTTACGAAGATAACGCAGGGCCGATTCCAGGTCGAGCTCTTCCGAGCGGAAAGAAGCTTTGTTGAGATATTGTGACAGTGCCAGGGCTTGCAACGGCTTCAGCTTTTTGCCTTTCGCTTCGGCTATTTCTGTGCCTGCGTAGATCACATATAGGTTTTGGTAGAGTTGGTCAACTTCTTCGAACAGATTTTCAGGTATAGCCGAAATCACTTCACCGTACTGTACCCATGCAAAGCGCTCCGGTTCCATAAGCCAGTCGTTGACCATCGCCTGTTCTTTCTTACCGGCGTGTGTCAGTTTAAACTTTTTCTTTTTGGATGATCGTTGCGGTTCTTCATACTCTTCTGCCTTTCGGATGACTGACAAAAAGAAACCTTCACCCTGTACCTGATGCGGGTAGAAACGATAGCCAGCAATACCGTCGAGGGAAGTAGCTTCTACTCCCCATGCCGGATCCAGTGTGAGTGATAGCGGCTGCGCATTTTCCTGACCAGCCAGCCAGGCAATGTTATGTTCGTTTTCCGCCAGATTCCAGGTACAGGTACTGTAGATCAGGATACCGCCCGGTCGCAGGGCTTCCCATACATCCATCAGGATGCGCTGCTGCCGCTGAGCGCATAGGTTCACGTTCTCTTCTGACCATTCATTCATTGCCTGCGGGTCCTTTCGGAACATGCCTTCGCCACTGCAGGGGGCATCTACCACCATCACATCAAAAAACTCCGGTAGTCGGCCAAAATCACGCGGGTCATTGTTGGTGACCACCACATTGCCGCTACCCCACTTGGTCACGTTCTCTGCCAGTATGCTGGCACGGCTGCGGATGACTTCATTGGCGACCAATAGGCTGTCTGGTGAAATTAAGCTTGCGATGTGAGTTGACTTGCCACCAGGCGCTCCACAAAGGTCCAGCACACGGAGTGACTGGCTCAGGTCTACGTGCTGACGAAGCGCTTGCTCCAGAAACATGGAACTTGCCTCCTGCACATAGTAGGCACCGGCATGCAGACGCGGGTCCAGCGTGAACTGTGGTCGCGAAGGCAGGTAAAAGCCCGTCTCTGTCCAGGGGACCCGCGGCAGGTTAGGCTGCCCCTGCAGCTTATTTTTGTTTAAACGGATGCTGACCGGCGCAGGCTGTTGCAAAGCTGTCTCGAAGCGGGTATAGTTCGCTCCCAGTTGCCCTTTCATGCGCTCGACAAATGACTGAGGTAATTCCATACCCTAAAGGTACGGCTATTTGGTCTTTCGTGAAAAGAAGTGGTATGTGTTGTTAGGTCGGTTGCTCATTTATTAGCGCCAAAAACTCCTGCACAATGGGAATATCAGCCGGGCACCAATCGTAATTCGACAGATCCTGTGGCATTACCCAGTGATAAGAGCGGTGTTCTGTGAGCTTGATTGTTCCGCCGTCGTATTGGCAAAGGAAAGGTATAAGTTCGATCGTTTTATCATCGTATTCCTGTACAACAGGTGTAAGACGCTGCACCGGGGTGATGCTCAGGTTTAGTTCCTCCTGGATCTCACGTTTTAGACAGGCGATCTCAGTCTCACCATTTTCTATTTTTCCGCCCGGAAATTCCCATAGCATGGCTTGCGGCATTGTTTCATTGCGCTGCGTGATCAACACGCGACCATATTGTTCAATCAGGGCACAGGTAACTTTTGTAATCATAGCTTAAGTTGATAAAGTGGCAGAAATGTATTGACTTTTAATGTGATATTTTTTTACTCAGGTAAGAGTCCAGCAAAAAGAATAATTGGCCAGCTAGTAAGCAAATAGCCAGGTTTAGTATTATATCCGAGTCATCCTGTACTAGTCCGAAGTATAGCACCTGCACCAGAAAAACATGGTAGGATGCTTTTCCAATGTAAGCCATTAAGCGCAGTACCACATGGTCCGACTGCTGCGGGAAAGCCAGAATGACCAGGTAAATAAGTAAAGTGGCGTATGGGAAAGTTAGGAACAGTTGTGATTGCCATTCGGGTCTTATATATGGCAGACTGATATCCTGATACTGATGAAAGTACAGGTATATGCCACTGGCAATACCGGCCAGTATCAAAAACAAGCTATTCCTTTTCTGAAAAGGGGTGGTAATCAGTCGTGAAAGCCACAGGCCTAACGCGATGGCAGAAAAGTAACGGAACAAGGCTGCATCGTACAGGTAGCGGTCTGTTTGGAAGTAGGCCATCCGGTAAGCTACAAGCTGGAAAATAATTTCTGTCAGCAGTAGTATGATACTGGTGCGAATAGGCCAGCGATGGAAGGTATAGCCAATCAGGGGAAGCGCGATCAAAGACTGCAACAAAAGCGTGATAAAGTAATTGCCTTTGCCTGAAACAGGCAGTACGCCAATCAGGTTTTTCCAGCCCAGGGTATAGACTTCTCGTGCGTATACCTGTTCTGATACATAGCCCGCAACTAAGGCGATGATATAGATCAGCAAAAGCGGGAAAATGATGCGCAGGGCCTTCTTCTGAAAATAATGCGGGGTATATAGCTGATCGAAACGCAGTGTTTTGCTGCCGTAGGACATCCCCAGGTTCAAACCCATCAATACCATAAAGACAGGTACAGCCTGCCAGATATGAAACACAGCATAGCTGCCAACCAATTGCTCCCGCGAGAACGAGTGCAACAGCAGCACGGCGATAATGGCCAGTCCCTTCAGGATATCAATTTGCTGGAAATGCTGTTTCATGTATCAGGCCCGACCAATCAATATGGGCTTTAAACGCGAAAGGCACACCACAGGGTATGCCTTTCGTGCTATATGGTCTGTTACGGCTTAGGTGAGTTTTTCCTTCAGTATCTCAAACTCCACAGCCGGTGCGATGCGCTCGTACAAGATCAGGTATACCGCTGTCGTGATTGGCATGTCTACTTTTAGCTTTTTGTTGAGCTCGTAAATGCTTTGCACGGCATAGTAACCCTCCGCCACCATGTTCATCTCAATCTGTGCCGACTTCACGGTATAGCCATGTCCGATCATGTTACCAAAAGTACGGTTACGGCTGAATTGTGAATATGCTGTCACGAGCAGGTCTCCCAGGTAGGCTGAACCGTTCAGGTCGCGGTGGATCGGCATGGCGGCATGCAGAAAGCGTTCGATCTCCTGCATGGCATTTGACACGAGAACCGCCTGAAAGTTATCGCCATAGTTGAGGCCGCGGGCTATACCGCAAGCCAGCGCAATGATGTTTTTGATCACAGCACAGTACTCCACACCGTCCAGGTCGTCAAGCGGATTGGCTTTGACGTAGCGGTTGCGCAGCAGTTCGCAGAAGCGTTCAGCTGTGGGCAGATCGTGTGAACCGATGGTCAGGTAGGACTGCTTTTCCATGGCCACCTCTTCGGCATGGCACGGACCGGCAATCACCAGTTGGTGGCTGTTCGGAACGTCGTACTGCTGGCCCAGGTAATCAGTGATCAGGATGTTCTGCTTCGGGATCATCCCTTTGATGGCAGAGATCAGCACTTTGTCTTTTAGCGCATCCTGCTCCAGGCCGCTCAGTGCCTCCTGTACGAAAGCAGCTGGTACGGCCAGAATCACCCAGTCCGCCACGGCAACTACATTGCGCAGGTCCGTTGATGGCTTAACATAGTTAAGGTCATAGGTCACGCCACTCAGGTAGCGTGGGTTGTGACGGTAATTGATCAGGTGTTGCACGTCGTTTTCGTTGCGCATCCACCAGTGTACCTGTGATTTATTTTCTGAAAGGATCTTCACCAGGGCTGATGCCCAGCTTCCCCCTCCTATAACTGCAATTTTTTCCAAACCGGATGTTTATTTGTTATTCACCATTCGCTTCAGCCAAAGCTGATTTGTTTAGTGACTTCTCGTCTTTCACGGCCACTTTAGCTCCGTCTTTCAATGTTTTCGATACAGCTCTGAAAGGACCGGATACTATTTTCTGACCTTCTTCCAGACCGCTCAGAATCTCGATGTTCTCGAAGTCGCTGATACCGGTTTTCACCTTTACTGATTTAACAGTATTATCGTCTGCATACACAAACACAACTTCTTCAATTGGTCCTGAAGGTGCTGCCGGAGCTGGTTCCGCGTTATTATTTGCGTTTTCACCATTACCGTTTTCTCCTTCAGCATTCTCTCCTGTTGATCTGGCTGGCGTGTTCGAGCGAGTCGTCACAGCGGACAAAGGTACAGATAAAACGTTATTTTTGCGTGCTGTGATGATGTCAACCGAAGCTGTCATGCCCGGACGGAAAGGACGGGCGTTTTTGTCAGCAAGGTGGCTGTAAGATTCGTTCAGCAAACGGATACGCACCTCAAACTCAGTCACGGCTTCCAGTGAAGCGGCGTCTTTTGCAGTATTGGCAATAGAGGTCACAATGCCTTTGAACTTCTCGTCGCGACTGGTATATGAGTCAACTTCCACAATTACGGAGTCTCCCATACCTACCCGGATGATGTCGTTCTCGTTCACGTTCACACGTACCTCCATGTTGTTGAGGTTGGCAATGCGCATGATCTCTGTACCGGCCATTTGGGAAGTACCTACCACACGCTCTCCTCTTTCCACATTAAGTTTTGACACCGTTCCGCTTACCGGGGCGTAGATAGTGGTTTTATTCAGGTTCTCACGGGCGTCATTCAAAGAGGCCAGCGCATTCTGAACACTGAATTCAGCGGCACGTACGCTCTGAGCCATGGACTCGATCTCCTGCTTACCTGCTTCGTACTGTGATTTGATCTGCTGAAATTCTGCTTCGGATATCACCTTCTGGTCAAACAGGCTCTTGTTACGCTGAAAGTTCTGCTCGATCTGAACAAAATTAGCTTTTGATTGCGCTAAACGGGCTTTTGACTGCGCCAGGTTAGCACGAGCCTGGTTTACGCCAGCTGTCTGCATGTCTACCAGCGACTGGTAGTTGTCAGGACGTATGCGTACCAGCAGCTGACCTTTTACAACGGAGTCGCCTTCCTGGACGGTCAGTTCAATGATCTCACCTGATACATCCGGGCTTATTTTTACTTCAGTTTCAGGTTGTACTTTACCTGAGGCACTTACTTTCTCTACAATCTCGGAGCGCTTCGCTTCTGCCAGCACTACCTCTGTTCCTTCTTCCTTGCCAATCCAGCCTGCCTTTTTAGCTACCAGAGCTAGTACAAGAATCAGAACCAGAACGCCTATCAGGGTGTAAATAAGCTTATTCGATTTTTTCGCTGCCATAATTTTATATTAGAAAGAGAGGTCTTTGCCTTGGTAGAAATCCAAGACTTTTAGTTTAAAGGTATATTCGTATTTCGCCTGTACCAGGCTGGACTGAGCCGAGCGGTAGGTGTTCGCTACTACATTGAAATCTACTGTGTTGATCACACCACCCTGAAGTCTTAGTTCAGCATTGCGGAAGTTTTTCTCAGAGGCGTTTACCTGCTGGCGGGCAGCTGCGTAGCGACGCTGTGCCGCGATGGCATCCACATAGGCCTGCTCGATCGTCTGACGCAGGTTGTTACGGGCAATGTCCGCATTGAGCTGTGCATTTTGCTGCTGTATTTTGGCTCGCTGCACGTTGGTGCGGACCTGCAAACTGTTTAGGATCGGAATCTGTAATGACACACCCACCTGCGTGTTCAGGTTGTCGTCCCACTGACGGAACATACCGTAATATTCATCAATACGTCGTGTCTCCACATTATCAAACCAGAGTGTCTGAGAGGCAGAGCCTGTTTCGTTCAGGTATACAACCTGGGGTACACGGCCTACCACTTCCCTTTCGATAGCCAACAGTCTGCGGCTGGTGCTGGCATATCTGCTACCTGCACCTGCAAAAAGGCTAAGACGTGGGAAATAAGCACCACGAGCCAGACTAAGACCTGTATCGGCACTGCGCAAGCGCAGATCGGTGGCACGAATGGCAGGGAGCGTCTGCAGGGCCACATCGTATACCTGGCTACCATCCACGATGACTGGGTTCTCATCAGGCTCCGGAATGTCTGGTATTTCTACCTGAAACTCTTCTGTGGTCGGGATATTCAGCAGTTGCATCAGCGTGAGCCTTGCTATATCGCGTTGATTCTGTGCTGTAATGTAGTTCAGTTCGTCTGTTGCCAGCTGCGACTCCAGATCCAACACAGCATTTTCGGCCACGCTGCCAGCTTTCAAAAGCGCTTGTGTACGGGTGAGTTGCTGAGTGGTAAGGTTGCGCTGCAAATCCGACACATTCATCTGTTCGTTGGCAAACAGGATGTTCAGATAAGCGGTTACGATCTGGATTGTGATATCATTTTGAGCAGAAAGATAGTCTTGCTCACTCGCCTCGAGGTCTAAACTGTTCTGCTTGATCTGATTAACCTGCTGAAAACCTGCAAACAGCGGCATTGACGCGTTAATCGAAACATTGGAAGTTCGGGCGTTCTGCGTCTGCAGGCTAAAGCTTACCGGGTCCTGAAAGGAACCTGTGTTGAAGCTGTAGTTACCATTGGCATTGATACTGGGCAGCCGGGCTGCACGTGACTGGTTCAGGTCAGCCTTGCTTAAATCTCGGTTCAGACTGCTCTGACGCACATTCAGGTTGTTTGCCTTCGCATAATCAACCGCTTCCTGCAGCGACCATACGCCATCACCTCCTGCACCTTGCTGCTGCGCCATGGCGGAGCCAAATCCACCAACTGTTAATCCCAGGGCCAACAATAGCACCTTGTTTGACATTTTTTTCATAGTATGATTTCTTCTTAAAGGTCGATATTAGGAATGTAAATCACATGCTTTACCCAGCTTAGTTGTTTCAGGTACTCGAGTGTGATAGGTTTGATGCCGGAGTCCATCTCGATGAATTGGCGTGCCATTTCATTTCTGCCTTTTCGCGACACGTTCATGGTGGCAATGTTACAATCATCCTGCGCGATCACGGTTGCGATAAAGGCGATACTGCCCTTCACATCATCCGCGTCAATGATCAGCGTGTGCAGATTGGCCGAGAAGTTTGCCGTAAAGCCGTCTACCTCTACAATCTTGATCACACCGCCGCCACGGCTCTGCCCAATCACTTCCACCTGCCGGTCTCCTGCTTTCAGGTTCAGCTTGATGGTATTGGGGTGCATGGTGGATGCGTTGCCTACCGAGCGGAAGGTATACTTCAGGCCGCGTTCTTTGGCATGGTCAAAAGCTTCCTTGATGCGTTTGTCATCAGTTTTAAAATCCAGCAGGCCGGCTACAATAGCACGGTCAGAGCCATGGCCCTCGTAGGTTTGGGCAAAAGAATTATAAAAAGTAATGATAGCTTCCTCGGGAGCCGTTCCTAAAACCCGGATGGCCGCACGTGCAATGCGCACTACGCCAGCGGTATGGGAGCTTGAGGGACCTATCATAATGGGACCAATCATATCAAAAACACTGCTTTTTTCTGCCATGGGGATAAAGCGGGTAAATATCGTAAAACCCAAATTTAACAATTAAGGCTTATTATAACATTTTTTCGCCGGTATATTCTGGTGATTTCTACCAACAGTCGCTTTTGCTCTATTAATATCGGTATTCGGCCCATCAACTGTATCGAATTGCACGGCTTTGTAAGCCTTCAAAACACATGATGCTAATGGTAAAAAAATGGTTGCCTGGCATCATTGGATTTATTTTGGCAGATTATTGTTTTCATGGAAGGAGTGATAAATATGGGGCCGTCTTCAAAATCTATGCGATTGTTTTACTTTATTTGTAGGCTAATGGCGTCTCATAAACCCCCATCTGTATATCATGGAGCAACAACCTTTTAAGCCGGAAGTGCTGGAGCAACTTCGCAGACTGGAAGCCAAGTACGTGCCGCTCGGGCAGGATCTGGCCGCCTATCTGGAGGGACTTTACTACACGGATTACCTCAACTACTGGGATTATATTCACCTCGATACCCTGTTGAGCCTGCAGAACCCTCGCACGACCATACCGGATGAAAAGATCTTCATCATGTACCACCAGATAACCGAGCTCTACTTTAAGCTGTGTCTGGAGGAGTACCGGCAAATAGGTGAAGACAAAGGTATTACAGGTGAAATGCTCTTCAAACGATTGAAGCGTATCAACCGCTATTTTGAAAACCTGATCGACTCCTTTGATGTGATGGTGGACGGTATGGACCCGAAGCAATTCCTACAGTTCCGGATGGCACTGATGCCAGCCAGTGGTTTCCAGTCGGTGCAGTACCGCATGATTGAGATAGCCTCGACAGAATTGCGCAACCTTACGGATAAAGAGAAACGCAAAGCATTGGGCTTGCAAAGTACGCATGAGGAACTGATGGGCTGTATCTATTGGAAAGAAGGCGCCACCGAAGTGTCATCGGGTGCCAAAACGCTCACGCTGATCCGATTTGAAGAAAAGTATACGCAGCAACTCATTCAGTTTGCTAGGCAGTATGAAAACATGAATGTCTGGGCTGTCTACAAGCGTTTGTCTGAGGAAGAACAGCAAAACCCTCGCCTGATCCGTCAGTTACGCGAGCTCGACAGCAATGTGAACGTAAACTGGCCGCTGATGCATTATAAGTCAGCCGTACGCTACCTGCAACGCGACCCGGAGGTGATTGCTGCAACGGGCGGAACCAACTGGCAGAAATACCTTCCTCCCAAGTTCCAGAAGCGCATTTTCTACCCGGAGCTTTGGTCTGAAGAAGAGCTTGAAAACTGGGGCAAGGGCTGGGTCGAGAAAGTACTGAATGGTGATATTTAGAATTGCTGATTGTATTTCCACCAATTTTACACTTAGTTGTAACCAATCACGAGCCTGTTCTCAGTTTGAAGTTTTGGACTTCGATTTAACTCGAAGTGTTACACCGTTACTCATATTGAGCTAAACAATCAACAATTTAAACTTTAAGGATAAATACCTTACTAACTGTAAATGAATAAGAAAGAAGTTGAAGTTGTGCTGTCGCCTGAGGTGGCGTACAACGACGAAGTGCTGGAGCTGGAGCTTATTAAAAGTGCCGGTGTGAAGCCGGAAGATGTAAAGCATATTCACCGCATCAAGCGTTCTATTGATGCCCGCGGGCGGCAGGTGCTGCTGCGGGTCAGAGCCGATATTTATCTGGATACTCCACCTGCTGATATTATCGCACCAAGGTATAGCTACCCTGATGTAAGCACTGAAAAGAAGGTTATTATTGTCGGTGCTGGTCCGGCTGGTCTGTTTGCTGCTCTGCGTTGCATTGAGCTTGGTCTGAAGCCTGTTGTACTGGAGCGTGGGAAAGACGTCCGTTCGCGTCGCCGCGACCTGGCAGCTATCAACAAAGAGCATATCGTGAATCCTGACTCGAACTATTGTTTCGGAGAAGGCGGTGCTGGTACGTATTCGGACGGCAAGCTCTATACCCGATCCAAGAAGCGTGGTGATCTGCAGCGTATACTTGAAATTTTCGTGCAGCACGGTGCTACCCGCGACATCCTCTTCGATGCCCATCCCCATATCGGTACAAACAAACTGCCTCGCATTATCACCACCATCCGCGAAACTATAGAGGCTGCCGGAGGCGAAGTGCTTTTTGACAAACGCGTGACAGATTTTATTGTGGAACAGGACGAGATGAAAGGCGTCGTGACGCAGGATGGGCAGGAGTATTCCGGTGAAGCCGTAATACTGGCGACTGGCCATAGCGCCCGCGACATCTTTGAACTGCTGCATCACAAGGGCATCACCATTGAGGCAAAGCCTTTTGCCATGGGCGTGCGTGTAGAACATCAGCAAAAACTAATTGACAGCATACAGTACAAGTGCGAAGACCGCGGTTGCTGGCTGCCAGCCTCTTCCTATGCGCTGGTGCGCCAGACGGTATACGATAACAAGCAGCGCGGCATTTTCTCGTTCTGCATGTGTCCGGGTGGATTTATCGTACCTTCTGCCACATCTCCTGGCGAGGTGGTGGTGAATGGTATGTCCCCGAGTCGCCGCGACTCTAAGTTTGCCAACTCAGGTATAGTCGTAGCGATAGAGCTGGAAGACATGGAGCTTGACAAGTACGGTCCACTTGCAGGATTGCGTATGCAGGAAGCCCTGGAGCGCAAAGCTTGCGAAATGGCAGGCGGTACCCAGAAAGCTCCCGCCCAGCTCCTTCTCGACTTTACCCGTCAGAAAACCGGTGGAGCCCTGCTGGAGACTTCCTACCAGCCCGGCCTGACACCTGTTGACATGAACAAACTGTTCTCCCCTGCTATGGCTTACCGTTTGCGGGAAGGTTTCAAGGCCTTTGGCAACAAGATGCGCGGCTACCTGAGCAATGACGCCCAGATCATTGGGGTGGAAAGCCGTACCTCCTCCCCTGTGCGGATACCCCGCGATAGAGAGACCCTGGAGCATGTGCAGGTGAAGAACCTGTACCCATGTGCAGAAGGTGCCGGTTATGCAGGAGGTATTGTGTCAGCGGCAATGGACGGGGAACGCTGCGCCGAAAAAATAGCAGCAAAAGTGCTCCGACAGGTATAGCAAATTGGATTGTATATGTCTTATACCTGATTGCCCTGTAACGTTTCAGGACGTATAGCTGTTAAATAGAGGGAGCAAAATATCTGAATTATGAAAAAGACACTTGTACTGGGTGCTACCGATAATCCTTCCCGCTTTGCCTATAAGGCTATACACCGACTGCAACAGCATGGTCACGAAGTGGTGCCAGTGGGCATTCGAAAAGGAGAAGTCGGCGGTCAGCCCATTATTACTGATAAGACACAAAAGATTGATGGCATTGATACGGTTACGCTATATGTAGGACCGCAGAATCAGCCGACGTGGTATGATTATATTATCTCACTGCAGCCGAAGCGCATTATCTTTAATCCGGGTACTGAAAACCGCGAACTGGAACAAATGGCTGAAGATGCAGGTATAGAAACCATGCACCATTGCACGCTGGTTATGCTGGCTTCCAGCACTTATTAAAATTTTTTCAAAATATTTTTTGGAGGCTGTAACTTCCGGAAAAGCCGGGCGTATAATCCAATATAATCAAAGTTTGCAGATGGCATTTGTTGTCTATGCAATCTTTAGAAAAAGGGATCTTTCAAGAGATCCCTTTTTTGTTTTTATGCCTCCCTTCTCAGCACTTCCAATGGTGGTCTGTTCAGTACCCCGCGGCTGTTAAGCAAACCCACTGCCACAGTAAGCAGTGTCACCAGCACAAAGATGATCAGCAGCGGCCAGAGCACTGGCACAAAGTCCATTTCAAAGCTAAATACAGCCAGGGCCCATGCGGCACCAAAGGCGATCACGCAGCCTACAGCGGCAGCCAGTACCCCCAGCATCATGTATTCCATCAGCGTTATACCTAGTATCTGCTTTTTGTTGGCCCCGAGTGTACGCAGGAGCACACTCTCCTGTACCCGCTGATATTTACTTACATTCACAGATCCTACCAGCACCAGCAAGCCCGTGAAAATACTGAAGAGCGCCATAAACTGGATTACAAAAGAGATCTGGCTGACCACTTCCTCGAGTGTGCGCAGGATCAGGTCGAGGCCGATGGCGGATACGTTCGGAAAAGCCTCCACGACGCGTCGTTGAAACTGCGCGGCTTGTTGCTCGTTGTTGCTGCGCGTCATTAACACATGAAACTGTGGCGCTTCTTCCAACACACCTGTAGGGAAAAGTACCTGGAAGTTGGTCTGCACCCTGTTCCAGTCCACACGCCTAATATGGGCTACGCGGGCAGGTATAGTTGCTCCCTGCACATTGTACAGCAGCGAATCACCGACTTTAACTTTTATCCGCTCGGCATAGCGCTCCTCCAGTGACACTGGCACTCTGCCACTGCCGTTATACTGGTTTTCGCTCCAGGCGCCCTCCTGTGTCTTTTCAGAATCGCTCAGCCGGTCACGGTACGTCACCCTATACTCCCGCGTGAAGTTCCATGGTCTGATTTCCAGCGTGGTATCCTTGCGTACATCTGCCAGTGTCAGGTTATTGATCTGTTCCAGCCGCACTGTCACGATTGGGTCAAAGTACAGGATCGGAAGTCCCTCCTGTTTTGTCAGGTCAGCTACCTGCTCACGCTGTGCATTCTGAATGTCAAACAATACTAGGTTCGGCTGCTCCTCAGTACCTGAAAGCGATACTTCGCTAAGTAGTGTTCGCTGCACCATGAAAAGCGTGCCGATCAGGGCCGTACCTAAACCGATGGAAACCACCAGTAGCAAGGTCTGGTTGTTTGGTCGGTATAGATTGGCCAATCCCTGACGCCAGACGTAGCCCCAGTGCGACGGGAAGAAGCGTTTGACAGTCCACGACAGGCCTTTTGCGAGCAGAGCCAGTACCAGGAAGGCTGCAATGACCCCACCCGTGAAGTATAAGGCCTGCCACCAGGTGCCCATTTGCCAACGTGAGAAAACAACGACAAAGGCCAGTATCAGACCATATACGGCCCAACGGAGCGGGTCTTTCTGATTGGTCAGGTGCTCCACCGTGGCACGCAGGGTAATCAGCGGCGACACCTGCCGTATGCTTAATAGAGGCAGCAGCGCAAAAAGAACCGACACGACCACACCCAGCAATATACCTTGTGCAGCAGCAGTTACGGAGAAATAGGCGTCTACCGATACCGGCAGGAAGGAGCCAAATAGCTCTGGCAGCACCAGTTGCACGACGCTACCTAAGGCCGCACCAGCAAGTCCGCCCAGCAAGCCCATGCCCATTACCTGGAACAGGTATACCAGAAAGGCCTGCTTGCCGCTCATACCCAGACAGCGAAGTATGCCGATGGTTGCCAGCTTGTCACGCATGTACACATGCACGGCACTCGCAACCCCTACGCAACCCAGCAGCAAGGCCACAAAGCCTACCAGCGCCAGAAAACGGGCCAGTTCATCATAAGAGCGGCCCATACTCTTTTTGCGGGTCTCTACCGTGTCGTAGAACATACCTAGTTCCTCAAACCGCGGATCTAGCTTGTTGCCTAGCGTATCGGGCTGTACATCATCATTCAGGTCGTAGTAATAATAATAAGAAACCCGGCTGCCGCGCTGTATCAGGCCGGTTTCGGGCAGGTATTGTCTAGGAATGTACACCACAGGCGCAACAGCAGCCGTCATGGCGGTCTGGCCAGGTATACGGTGCAGGGCACCTTCGATAGCAAAAGTCAACGCACCCACCCTGATCGAGTCGCCGGGTTGGGCCTCGTATTGCAGCATCAGGTTGTAATCCACCAGCGCTCTCCTGTCTTCACGGAAGCTACGGCTGGCTGCTACCGGGTCGGTTTCAATGGCTCCGAAGTAAGGAAACTCTCCTTCCAGCGCCCTTACCTGCACTAGTCGGGTATCGTTGCTCTTCACAAAGTATACCATCGACATCATGCGGTTCTCGTCAGAACGCTTACCCAGTGTGCTCACCGAATCGATAAGGGCCATGGAAAGCGAATCGGGCTCTTTGTTCATGCCCATCACCAGGTCTGCGCCTATAAGGCCACGGGCCTTTTCGTCAATGGCTACCTGCAGACTGTCGCGGAATGAGTTGATGGCCACCAGCGCGGCTATACCCAGCACAATAGACGACAGGAACAGCACCAGCCTGCCCCGGCTGCGGCGGGTATCGCGCCAGGCCATCTTGAGCAGCCAGGATATGTTCAGTTTCGGTTTATCCGGATTTGGCTTGTTGTCAGACAAGGTATACTTGATGTTTAGTGAGGTAAGATTCTATAAACTCGATGCTTATACCTTAGGAAAGGTTGGAGTCCTCGGATTGGTGAACTGTTTCAGGAGCCCCTGTATCAGACACCACATGCCCGCCCTTAATGCGAATAATGCGTTGCGTCTTTTCGGCCAGTTCCAGATCGTGGGTTACGAGTACCAGCGTAGTACCTGCTTCTCTATTCAGGTCAAACAGTAGGTTTTCAACCTTATCGCCTGTCTCCTCGTCCAGGTTACCGGTTGGCTCATCTGCAAAGAGGATGGTGGGGCGATTGGAGAAAGCCCTTGCAAGCGATACTCGCTGCTGCTCTCCACCTGAAAGCTGAGTCGGGTAATGGTCGTGGCGCTCAGCCAGTCCCACGCGGGCCAGCAAATCCATGGCTTGTCGCTGTACATTGCGCTCACCGCGCAGCTCCAGCGGCACCATCACATTTTCTAGCGCCGTGAGTGTAGGTATAAGCTGGAAGTTCTGAAAGATGAAACCCACGTACTGGTTGCGCACCTGCGCCCGGGCGTCTTCGCTGAGGTTGTCGAGGCGCACGCCATTGAGAACAACAGAGCCGCTACTGGCCCTGTCAAGTCCGGCACAAAGTCCCAGCAAAGTGGTTTTGCCGCTTCCGGAAGGCCCCACGATAGAACAGGTGTCTCCGGCCTGCAGTGTAAAGTTGATGCCCTCCAGCACCGTCAGGTGACGGTCGCCGCTGTCGTAGGTTTTCTTCAGGTTGTTGATTTCTAGTATAGTAGACACGTAGGTAGTGTTTTTATGAAATTGAACGACGGGTATAGCGTAGTAGGTATAGCTACTGCTGCACTATTCCCGAACCTAATAACTTATACAGGTCGTTATAGGTTTTAAGATTGATAGAACTAAATTTAGCAAAAAATAAGCTACATGAACAAAACGAGCAAGTATATCTCCTTATTCCTCGCCCTCTTCCTTACCCTGTCGGGCTGCGAGCAGGCCACTACCACCGAGCAGGTGGCAACAGAACAACAGACACAATTAGACACCACTACCACAGCTGAAGCCTCTAAAAACGAGCGTATCAAGACCATTGTGTTTTTTGGCAACAGCCTTACGGCTGGCTACGGGCTGGAACCTGACCAAGCCTTTCCGGCGCTGATCCAGGAGCGAATCGATTCCCTTGGCCTCCCTTATAAAGCCGTAAACGCAGGACTGAGCGGTGAGACCTCTGCCGGTGGCAAAAGCCGCATTGACTGGCTGCTGAAACAATCAATCGATGTATTTGTGCTGGAACTGGGTGCTAATGACGGCCTGAGAGGTATAGACCCGGCTTCGACCTATGATAACCTCGGGACAATCATTGACAAGGTGCGTGAAAAGAATCCGGAGGCGGAGATCATTCTGGCAGGTATGCAAATGCCGCCGAGCATGGGCCAGCGCTATACCCAGGAGTTTCAGGAGGTGTTTACCCGACTGTCCAATGACAAGAATGTAGCGCTTATACCTTTCCTGCTGGAAGGTGTGGCAGGCGACCGGGCGCTTAACCAGGGCGATGGTATTCACCCGACTGTAGAGGGACAGCGGATACTTGCAGATAATGTGTGGTCCGTACTGGAGCCAATTTTAGTGGCCAAACGAGCCTCCTAAGGCACTTTCTGAAAAATAAATAATTTATTTTCAAAGTTTTGTAACCAATTGTAACACTAGTCACGTATAAAAGCATGGCTAAAAGTTGAAAGTTTAATTAATAATTAATCCTTTCAAAAAATAACAGCGCCGGTCCCTTCATTGGAGCCGGCGCTGTATTTTTTTACATGGATGCTATACCTGGCTACTCTTCTGCCACTTCCGATTTCATCTTCTCGGCCAGTACATAGTAGGCGCCTTTGGTAACTACCTGCGCCGTGGCAGGCATCTCTTTCAAAGGCTTCACTTCCATAAAGCCGTTCTCGGCTATACCTGTCTCCACTTCCTGCATGCGAAACGTACTAGGACCTTCTTTCACAAAAACATAATGCTTGCCCTTGTAGCGTACCACTGATTCTTCGGGCAGCGCGGGCAAATCCTGTTTTCCGGCCAGAATCTGTGCGTTCACATACATACCCGGCAACAGGTTGGCGTTTTTGTTGTTCTCCAGTTCGGCATGCACCGTCACCATGCGCGAATCGCCTTCAAATGCTCTGCCTAATGCAAAGATCTCCGCCTCCAGCGGCTCTCCGGCTACATTTGGCATGGTAAACAGTACTTTCTGTCCTTCTTTCATTTTGCTGAAATCCCGCTCGAACACGCTGAGTTCTAGGTGTAGGTGGTGATTGTTCACTAGTTCGAACATCTGCTGGCCCGGTTGTGCATAAGAACCCATGTTCACGTCGATAACACGTACAAAGCCATTAATGGGCGCCGTGATGGCCATGGTAGAGGTGATCTGCCCTGCTTCCACGTTTCTAGGCGATATGCCCATGGCAGACAGGTGGGTGGCAAGTGCCTTTAGCCGGGCCCGTTGCACCTGCACGTCTGACTCGGCCTGCTCAAATCGCTTGCGGGAGCCCACCTGCTCTTCACTGAGCGTACGCTGGCGATCGTAGTCCTGCTCCGCAAAACGCAGCTGGTTGCGGGTGGTCAGGTATTCTTCCTGCAGCTTAATCAACTCCGGGTTTTGAATCGTGGCAAGCACCTTGCCTTTCTGCACGTACTCCCCTTCTTTTACAGGTATAGAGCGCACTACGCCTCCCATTAAAGGATTGATACTGGCTTTGTTCTGTGGAGGCAGTTGAAGTTGTCCATTAGCTGTCACGCGGGCCGAAAGCGGCTTATTTTCGATCGTGCCCAGTTCAATGCCGCCAACCTTTTGCTGCGCTTCGGAAAATGAAACGACAAAGGGCGATGCGGTGGTGGAAGTTTCCGTTGTAGCAGCCTCTGGTTCCTCGGCTGGTGCCTGTTTAGAGCATGCCGCTAGACTAAGCAGTCCGCACAGGACGATGATTTTTATGTTATATGCTGTCATGTTATTCTATTCCTGCAGTAAATTCTAAACTGATAATGGTTTGGTTGTAGTCACGGAGGGCGTTCAGGTAATTGCTACGCAACTGGTATGCCTGATCGAGCGCCTGCACATATTCCACATAGTCGATGTCGCCGGTGCGGAAGCTGAGTTCGGCGGCCTTATTCATCTGGTCAGCCTGGCGTAACGCTCCCTGCTCAAAGAATGCCAGGGTGTTCCCATGCTTCTGCAGTTCCTGCGCCAGATTCTGTAGTTCGGTCAGGAGTATCTGCTGCTGATACCGCACCTGGCTCTTCACGGCCTCCTCGTTCATCTTAGCCGCCTTGATGCGCGATCGCTGTGCCCCGAACCAAAGCGGAACGGCTATACCTACCTCGTATCCCGTAAAACGGTCTCCGGAATTATATATCCGGTTAGGGTTCTCGCGCGGCACTTCACCTATAAAGGTTTGATTGAAGTAACCGACTGTAAAGTCTGGCAGCAGACGCGATTGCTCCAGTTGTTTCTGCCGTCCTGCTGCCTGTGTCGCGCTTTGCAGAAAGGCGATATAGGGATTGGAAGCCAAAGCTGCACTGTCCGCCTGCAAGATCAATTCCCGCCTGCTCAGTCTCACCTCTTCAAATTCCAAAGGCTCCTGTGCCTGTAGAAGCTGACGGAGTCGGCGCTCGGCTATCTGCTGGTCGGCCTGTGCTTGTTGCAGCTCGGTTTTTATACCCAAGCTGCGGGTCTCGGCCGTGGCCTGCTCCAGATAACCGGTTTCTCCTGTTTTGAAGCGAATGGTGGCGGCCCTGGTAAAGCGACCATATAGACTGTCCTGTTGCTGTAGCAGGCGCAGGCGCTCGTTGTGGTACTGCAGTAGGTACCATGCCTGCTTCACGTCCCGAATCAGCTCCCGCTCCACGATCTGCTTCTGCGCTTCAGCCTGTTGGATGGTGGCGTCAGCCAATCGTGCCTGATCACGGTATACCGTCGGGAAGGCAAACTGCTGGGAAGCGGATATATATTCATCTTTATTGATGGTGCTGATCTGGCCCCTGCTATAGGAGAGGTTGGTCTTTGGGAGATCGGTCGCCGCGCCGCGCAGGGCCTGCTCGCGCTCTACACCATAAGCTGCACTTTTTAAGCCAAGGTTGTGCTCACGAGCATAATTTATACTCTGCTGCAGGTTCAGCGGCCCTTGGGTAGACTGCGCTATACCTTGTGCCGGGTAAAGAAGACTGCCAGCTACCAGAAGGAGCGCAATCAGGTGGGCAGATACAGGTTTGCGCTGTAGCTCCTCTTCCGTGTATTTTTCATTCGAAGAGAAAATGTAATAGAGCACCGGCAGTACCACGAGAGTCAGCAGCGTAGAAGTGAACAGGCCTCCTATTACTACTGTAGCCAGCGGACGCTGCACTTCGGCTCCGGCTGAACCTGAAAGGGCCATCGGCAGGAAGCCCAGCGCGGCAACAGATGCTGTCATCAGTACCGGGCGAAGACGAACACTCGTGCCGAGCAGCACCCGCTCGTAAACATCGGTCATACCCTCCCGCTTGAGTTGGTTAAAGTAGCCGATCAGTACGATTCCGTTTAGCACTGCCACTCCAAACAGGGCAATAAAGCCCACGCCTGCCGAGATACTGAAAGGCATGTCGCGCAGCCAGAGGGCAAAGATGCCGCCGATCGCTGACAAAGGTATAGCGGTGAAAATAAGCAGACTTTGCTTCACGGACTTAAAGGCAAAGTACAGGAGCAGCAGGATCAGCAGAAGAGCCGCTGGTACAGCTACTGATAGGCGTTGCTTGGCGTGCACGAGGTTTTCGAACTGACCGCCGTAAGTAATGAAATAGCCAGCCGGAAGCGGCAGTTCACGGCTCAGTTTGTCCTGTATCTCGGTCACAATCGACTCCACATCCCGCTCGCGCACGTTGAAGCCCACCACAATACGGCGACGGCCTTCTTCACGTGAGATCTGCATTGGTCCTTCTTCAAAGCGGATATCGGCCACCTGTTGCAAGGGCACTTGTTCGCCTTGTGGTAGCCCAACAAACAGGTTCTCAATGTCATTTAGGTCACTGCGGGAGCCTCCTTCCATGCGCACGACCAGGTCAAAGCGGCGGTCCCCTTCGTAAATAGCGCCGGCAGTCTGTCCGGCAAAGGCCGTACGGAGCACCGCATTCACGTCAGCTACCTGCAAGCCATACTGCGACATGCGGGCGCGGTTGTAGTCCACCACGATCTGCGGCAGCCCCGTCACCTCTTCCACATAAATGTCCTGCACGCCGGCTACGGGAGCGATCAGTTTATCTACCTGATCGGCCAGCTCCGAAAGCTGATCCAGATCCTCTCCGAATATTTTAATAGCCACATCCTGACGCGCACCCGTCATGAGCTCGTTGAAGCGCAGCTGGATGGGTTGCTGAAAGCCGTAGTTCACACCCGGCAGCACTTTCAAGGCTTCATCCATTTTGGCTGCCAGTTCCTGTCGGGTGCTGGCGCTGGTCCACTCGTCTTTATCTTTGAGCAGGATCATAACGTCTGCCGCCTCTATCGGCATCGGGTCCGTTGGAATCTCTGCAGTCCCTATTTTCCCGATCACCTCGGTCACTTCCGGGAACTGGGTTAATAGAATTTCACTGGCTTTAGTCGTCGTTTCGATAGTTTGGCTGAGAGAGGCTCCGGGTACCAGGCGCAAGTCCATCGCAAAGTCACCTTCTTCCAGGTCTGGCAAGAACTCCCCGCCCATGCGGCTGAACACAAACAAACTAAAGGCAAACAAGATCAATGCAGCCCCTATTACCAGCGCTTTGCTGTGAAGGGCAAAGGTGATGACCGGACGGTATACCCGCTCCAGAAAGCCCATGATCCGGTCGGAAATGTTCGGCTTGTGCTTTGTCGTCTTGCTCAACAAGAGAGTAGAAACCATCGGCACATAGGTGAGCGACAGGATGAAAGCGCCCATAATAGCAAAGCTCACGGTCTGCGCCATCGGCTTGAACATCTTACCCTCTATACCTACCAGCGCCATAATTGGCAGGTATACGATCAGGATGATCAACATACCAAAGGCGGCTGAGTTCATGATGTTGGAAGCAGCGCCTTTCACTTCCAGGTCCATCTCTTTCTGGGTCAGGCGGCGCAGTGGCAGGTCCTTGTTCTTGACCACAATGAAGTGAAGCACGCCCTCCACAATAATCACAGCTCCGTCCACGATCAGACCAAAGTCAATAGCACCCAGACTCATCAGGTTACCTGACACGCCAAATACGTTCATCATACCCAGCGCAAAGAGCATAGACAAAGGTATAACCGATGCCACAACCAGTCCTGCCCGCAGGTTGCCCAGCAACAACACGAGAACAAAAATCACGATCAGTCCACCTTCGATCAGGTTGGTCGCCACGGTGTTGATCGCTTTCCCTACGAGGTCACTGCGGTCGAGATACGCTTCAATTATTAGGCCTTCCGGTAGTGATGACTGTATAGTGGCAACTTTATCCTGCACATTTTTGATCACTTCAGACGAGCTGGCTCCTTTCAGCATCAGTACGATGCCGCCGACCACTTCGCCTTCGGTATTGCGGGTGAGGGCTCCATAGCGAACCGGGTGGCCGTACTGAACCTGTGCTACGTCACGGACAAGCACCGGCATGCCATTTCGGTTGGAAACCACGATCTTCTCGATGTCTTCCAGGGTGTTTACCAGTCCGAGGCCGCGGATAAACAGGGCACTCTGGTTTTTTTCAATGTAGGCAGCACCCGTATTTTCGTTGTTCTGCTCCAAGGCTCCGATTACATCCGTCACGGTCAGGTTCATGCTGCGGAGGCTGGCCGGATTTACGGCTACTTCATACTCTTTCAGAAAACCGCCAAAGCTACTCACATCGGCCACACCGGGCGTGCCAAGCAGTTGCCGGCGTACTATCCAGTCCTGGATGGTGCGGAGTTCAGTTGGGCTGTATTTTTTTTCACTGCCCGGTTCTGTGACCAGCACATACTGGTAGATCTCGCCGAGGCCGGTGGTGACAGGGGCCAGTTCTGGCGTCCCCATCTGTTCGGGAATCTGTCTGCTGGCCTCTCCCAATCGCTCGTTGATCATTTGCCTGGCCAGGTATTGATCCACTTCGTCTTTAAACACAACTGTGATCACAGAAAGACCGAAGCGCGACACAGAACGCATCTCGATTACATCCGGCACATTGGCCAAAGCCATTTCGATGGGGGTGGTGATGAAGCGCTCGACTTCCTGGGCCGCGAGTGTCGGCGATGAGGTGACCACCTGCACTTGGTTATTGGTGATGTCGGGTACTGCGTCAACGGGCAGCTGCGTCAGGGAGTAAGTTCCCCAGACGATCAATGCCAGTACCATCAGCCCCACCACCAGTTTATTATGAATCGAAAAATCGATGATTTTATTAAACATGGTAAGCTTGATTTTAATCAACAGAAATAGGTATGCAACTAAGCCTCAAGCACTTTTATGGCTTGTGGTTATCATTAAGCTGCATTTTATCTTGATAGAAGAATCAGGCCACCAGCCGTGGAGGGTGCCACCAGGTAGAGGCGATCTTTATTTCGCGCAACTCCGGGTAAACAAGAGGCTTGGTTTGAGGAATGAAAGGAACACGGAACACGATATGCTCGGGCTCAACCGTGACCGTGAATGTGGCGCAACAGCCGCAGCTGCAGAATAGCGGGCAAGTGTCTTCGTGAAAGGGTGACTCGCCCGTGGTGTCCGCTACGTCGGTCAAATTGGGAAGGTGCTCGTGACTATCCATAATCTTATCTGTGCACGGCAGGCAGGCCGTCCAGAACAGGAAGATTGAGAAAAGGATTGCCACGAACTTCATTTCTACAAATATAAGGTATTCTGCTCTAAACAGGTTCCAGGTATACCTATTCAGAACAATTCTTAAAAAGCGAAAGTCTGAAGCTAGTGCTAATGTCGAAATAGTTAAATAAAATCTAGTTGGCAGTCAGTATTTTATAGTCAACGATGCCATATTCTGAAAAAAATATGAGAAATTTATTTTTGATTAGGCAACCTCCGGGTGGGTATCTACATCTAAGAGGTAAAGAGAGACAAAAACAGCTCACTTAAGGCCAGAAAAGCGACATCATTTGATAAAATTTTACCCAGCGTGACGGAACAGGAGTTAATAGCAGGTTGCCAGAAGGCCGAAAGTAAAGCGCAGAAATGCCTTTACGAGCGCTTCGCCTCACCGATGTACGGTGTGTGCCTGCGTTACCTCAAAAACCAGATGGACGCGGAAGAGGCTTTGCTGAACGGGTATATGAAGGTATACCAGAATATAGACAAGTTTGAGGGCAAAGGTAGTTTCGAGGGTTGGGTAAGACGCATCATGGTGAATGAAGCTCTTGGGTTTTTGAGAAAAAAAGAGTCGCTATACCTGTCTGTTGAAGACGACCACATACAAGTGGCAGGCAGCATGGGAGCCGATCACGATCTGGCTGAAGGCGAACTACTGGATTTGTTGCGCACTTTACCTGCCGGCTACAGGGCAGTTTTTAACCTGTATGCAATTGAGGGATATTCTCACAAAGAAATAGCCGACATGCTGAATATCACGGAAGGCACTTCGAAATCGCAGCTAAGCAAAGCACGTGCTATGCTGCAGCGAAGACTGACCGGTCAGGAAGCAGTCGCCAGCTAATATAAAAGGAGGTTCAATTATGAAACCAGAAGACATAGACAAACTATTCAAAGAGCGATTGGGCCCTTCTTCGCCCACGCCTCCTGCCGATCTTTGGAACAGATTGCAGGACCGGATAGAAACTGAGATGCCTGGCACCCAAAAGGAGGATGCGAAGTCCCGAGGCTTTATGTGGCTCTCCTACTCTATTGCGGCAGCTATTGCACTGGTGCTTTCGGTGGGCGTCGTGTTCTACAATGTGCAGAACGGCACTGTTCCAGTTGACAGAGATGGCCTGGCGGACCGCAATGGTCTGAAACCTGAGCAGCCGCTTATTATCACAGCACCTGCCCCAGCAGACGAGCAACTGGCACAAGTAACTGAAGAACCAGCCACTACCCCATCAGCAGGTGAAGAATTGGTTGAGCCTGTCAGTCCAGTTGAAACTGCTGCTACACCACTTACGCAGCCAAAAACGGTTAAGAAGCAAGTGATTGCCAAAGCAGAACCCAGAGCTGAGACAAAAAAGACCAGGCCTGAAATCAGTGCAAAAAGCGTTGCTACAACGCAACAACTGGCGGCTCAGGTAGAAAAGCCAGCTATACCGGATGCTCCTCAGAAAGGAGACTACTATAACACAGGAGAAACAACTCCGGTTGCTTTTGCCGCCAACACAGTGGATATGAATGCTCAGCCAGTAGAAATTATAATAAAGCGGGCTGTCCATGTACAGGAGGTTGAGGTCGATGAAGAGTTGAGCGGCTTCGAAAAGAAGCAGAAACTAGCCAAGAACATCTTCAAGCAGGTTCGTAACCTCTCAAACGGAGAGAAGGTTGAGTTGTCTGAACTCGGCATAAACGCAGACAGAATTGCACTTGAAACTCAAATTGGAAAACAGAAAATATCAAAAGTAATTAATCTCTAATCTTTTAAAACCATGAAAAAGATACTACTTCTCGTAACGGCCATTATCATGGCTGCAGCCACCGGTGTGTCTGCCAAAGGCGGCCAAACCATAGGCGAACGACTCGGCCAGCAGGATACGATCGTTGTGAAAATGGCCAACGGCGCTAAAATGGTGCTATACCTTCAGAACATAGAACAGCTAAAAGCTTTCGAAAACTATAGCCTGGACTCCCTGATGCGCGTGCTGAATAAGTATGTAGACCAGGTAGACCGCATGGACGGTGCCAACAAGGAGCTGAAATCGCAGGAGACCACCGTTGTGTTTGGCAAAGATGACAATGATCCGGAAACTGTGACGATTACCGTGCAGGAAACCGGCCAGGATGGGAAGGTAAACAGAGAAAAACACGAGATCCGAATCAACAAGAACATCAAGATTGATGTGGAAATAGAAGAAAAGGATGGCAATACCAAGGTTGACGTGAACATGCCTAACCGCGCCGAGAGGGACAGCATACGGACAAGCAACGTGAAGAAGTCTTACAAAGCTACCCGCTTCAATTTTGACTTGGACCTTGGCCTGAATAACTTCCTGAACACTAATAGCCAACAGGTACCAGACCTGAAGCCGCTGGGTTCACGCTATGTAAGTATAAACTGGCACCTCAATTCACAGATCGGTGGTCGCAAAAGCCCGCTATACCTGGTGTCAGGACTTGAGTTCGCTTTCAACAACTACATGTTCGACCGCAACTTCGTAATTGAGGAGGATGTAAATGATGTGACCTTCTTCCGCCGTGAGATGGAGATCAACTATGACAAAGTGAAACTAACTCACTCATCTGTAAACGTTCCGCTGATGCCAATGCTGAAGTTCAAGCGCCAAAACGGCAAGGAAGGATTTAAACTTGGTGCAGGTCCGTTTGTTGGCTACCGACTGGGTGCCCACTCTAAGTTTAAGTTTGAGGACAGCGGTAGAACGCAAAAAGAAAAGGTGCGCAGCAGCTACAACCTGAGTGACTTCCAGTATGGCCTGACCGGCGTGATAGGCTACGGCAACCTGGACCTCTTCGTGAAATACAACATGAACGACTTGTTCAAAGAGAACCGCGGCCCGGACGCCAACGTAATCAGCTTTGGTTTAAGGCTGTTCAATTAATAAGCTGTTAATTAGGTGATTATATTGTTTGCAAAAGAGGCCTCTTCACAGAGGCTTCTTTTGTTTTAAAGGCCGGTGTTACGCATAAAGTTATCGATGATGATAGCGGTAGCTGTAGCCACATTCAGCGACTCTGCCTCTCCGAAAGCAGGAATCTTGATAAGCCTGTTTACTTCGCTGGCAACTTCCGGGCGTATTCCATTCGCCTCATTTCCCATCACCACCACGCCTGTTGGCTGCAGTTGCATACGGTGCAGGTTATCGCCATCCAGCGAAGCGCCGTAGACAGGCACATTCTCCGGAAGCTGGTGAAGCCACTCACCCAGGTTGAGGTAATAGGCCTTAACACGGGTAAAGGAACCCATGGTGGCTGAAATGGTCTTGGGATTATAGAAATCAGCACAGTTTTCGGAACACACAATGGTCTGGATGCCGTACCAGTCTGCAATCCGGATGATGGTGCCCATGTTACCCGGATCGCGAATGTCGTCGAGTGCCAGAGTAAAATCGCCAGGCTGGAACTGCAAGTCAGGGAGCTGGTGCATGCGGGCTACAGCCAAACCAGCATTATTACTTGAAAAAGTACCCGCCCTGGTCAAATCCTGTTCCGTAACAAGTTCGTATCTTGTACCTTTGCTTAGCCTGTTTCCATGCTCCTGCAGGAAATCCTGGGTTATAAACAGGTGCTGTATCTCAAAATCTGAGTTTAACAGCTCCAGTACGCTTTTAGCTCCCTCCACCACAAAGGCTTGGTGTTGGTTGCGGTATTTTTTTACTTGCAGGGAGGTAACGTATTTTACAATTGCTTTCGACAACATAGAGCGGAGAATCGTTTGAGAACACGATATTATATATTCGGGCTGGTAATTACAATTTTAAGTTTCACCGCCTGCGTGCCGACCAAAAATCTGGGCGAGAACGAGCAGCTCTTGTTAGGTATAGAACCTAAAGGGATCGAACACGTCAGCCAGACTGATATAGAGGCGGTTTACCAACAGCGCCCTAACCGGACTTTCCTTGGCTCTACGCCTTATCTGGCCATCTACAACTTCGGGAAGCGATTTTACAGTCCGGCCCGCATCGACGAGCGCATTGAAAAGCTACGTAGAAAACGCGCAGAGAAAACAGCCCAAGCCGATGACTCCACGAAGGTGCGCCGAATCCAGGACCGTTTTGACCGCCGCATTGCCCGCCAACGTGATCGTAAAGAAAAGGGTAATCTGCTCATGCAAATAGGTGAACCTCCTGCCATCTATGACTCCCTGCTGATGGAGCGCACCATGGACCAGGTGGATATTTACATGAATACTAAAGGTTTTTTTAATCATGAAGCGGACTACGAAAAACAGGTAAAAGGCAAAAAGGTATACATTACGATCAACATCGCTGAAAATGAGCCTTACCGCTACAGTGCGCTCAACTACACTATACCCGATGACTCTCTGCTCCAGATTGTGAAGCGATACGAGGACAGGTCGCTACTTAAGGTAGGTGATGTGTATGATGAGCAGTTGCTCACACAAGAGCGGGATCGCCTGCATGAGATGATTCGCCACAACGGATATTTTGACTTTTCACGTGCGTATATAATATTTGAACCGGATACCAGCTATGGGGGGAACACGGTGCGATTGCATACCATTATTCAGAATCCGGAGAATGGCACGCGCCACAAAGCTTATACTATTCAGAACGTGTACTTTAAGACCGATGCGGACCGGTTTGGTTTGGCGCGCGACACGCTGGAATATAACAATGTAAAATACCTGGCATACGACCACAAGTACTCTTTTAACATACTTGACAATAAAGTTTCGGTATACCCTGGTCAGCGGTATAGCCAGTTCAGGACATCCCTTACACAGCGGCGACTGACCGAGATGGATGTGTTTCAGTTTACCAATGTAAGCTACAACAAAATCACAGATGCGACCGACTCAACAGCTGGTAACCAGTTGAATGCCTTCATTAATGCCCTCCCCTCCAAGAAATTTCAGGAAACGGCTGAATTGGGTATGAACTTTACTGAGCGCAGACCGGGTCCTTTTTCCAGCATCCGACTGAAGACACGCAATGTTTTCGGAGGTGCCGAAAACCTGGAATTCGGTATCCGTGGTGGTTTAGAAGGACAGTTTAGTATTGCAACTGACGAAACGGTCATGATACGGGAGTTTGGTGGTGATGCTGCGCTTACCTTCCCATTGTTTATACTCCCTTTCGGAGGTAAGAATATATTGCAGGACTTCAATCCCAGGACCAGATTGTATACAGGCTATACCAATGTAAATCGTGCTGAGTTCCAGAGAAGCATTTACGAAGCCTCTCTTGACTACATCTGGTACAAATATCCGCGACCGCTTCAGACACCAACTGTGCAGTATGTGTTTTCACCGGTCAATATCAATATTATTCAGGTTAATCGTATTGATCCCACTTTTGATGAAGACCTGCGAGAATTGAGTCAGCTCAGCCGCTCTTTTGTGGAGAGTTTCAAAAGCGGATTTATTTCTTTTGTTGGCTTTAACCTGATTTACAATACAAACGACTTTCTGCAGTCGCGTAATGCCCGCTACATGCGTGTGCTTACTGAGGTGGGCGGGCTTACAGCCAAACTGGGTGTTTTGCCTGAAACAGGTAATCTGAGGCAGTTCCAATATGCCAAATTAAACACCGATTACCGGCGCTATTTGCCACTGGGAGGACAGCGCTTTTTTGTTTATCGTGTAAATGCTGGTGTAGGCGGTCCCCTATTTGGTACTAATGCCCTCCCCTATGATAAATACTTTTTTGCCGGTGGTGCTTCAAGTGTGCGTGCCTGGCAGGCCCGTCGTCTAGGTCCTGGCTCCTATCGGCGAGTGATTACAGAAACTGAGAATGGAGAGGAGACTGATAGAAGATTCATTGCCGAACAGCCCGGTGAAGTATTACTTGAAGCCAGTGCTGAGTACCGTTTTAATATGGTCGGCTTCTTAAACGGTGCTGTATTCGTTGATGCTGGTAACGTGTGGATGCTTAAGCCAGATAACCGTCCGGGGTCTGAGTTTCAATATAATCGCTTTTATAAAGAGCTGGCGGTAGGTACTGGCTTTGGCCTGAGACTAAACTTCTCAGTTGTGATTCTTCGATTTGACTTTGCCACACAGGTATACGATCCGGCCGGAGACCTCAACGGCAACAAGTTTGTCATCCGTGATTTCCGCTTCTCCGACTTTTTCCGCCAGGTTGATCCTGCTAATCGAAGAACTAACCTCAATATAGGCATTGGTTATCCATTCTAAAACCTAGCCATTGGCCATTGCTTTTCATGCTAATAGCCTATAAACCAAAAGCCCCGCCATGATCTGACGGGGCTTTTGGTTTACAGTTATGATTGAGACTAGTAGTTCAGCAACTCTTCCAGAGCCGCCGCAACCTTTTCCGGGTTAGGAAGCATCATCTTCTCCAACTCCACATTCAAAGGTATAGCTGGCAGATTAGCAGCACCCAGGGTATAGACAGGAGCATCTAGCTGCTGGAAGCATTCTTTAGAGATGCGACCGGCCAGTGATTCTGCAAAAGAATTCATCAGCGGCTCCTCGGTGAGCACCAGTGCCTTGCCGTGACGACGCACAGAAGCGACTACGGCCTCAAAGTCCAATGGATTGAGCGTACGCAGGTCCAGGATCTCAACGCTGCCCGGGAATTGTTTAGAAGCTGATTTAGCCCAATAAACGCCCATACCGTAAGTGATCACCGTCATGGAGTTGCCCATGCGGATCTCTTCGTCTGAGGCGTGCTGCACCACATTGGCCTTGCCAAGCGGCAGGATGTAATTTTCATCCGGCTCTACGGTCTTAGCGTCTTCGGTGCCTGCTACTTTAGACCAGTACAGTCCTTTGTGTTCCAGCATCACAACCGGGTTCGGATCCAGGAAAGCAGCTTTCATAAGGCCTTTCATGTCGGCAGCATTGCTTGGGTATACCACCTTAATGCCACGAATAGTCAGCAAGGTAGATTCAATGCTGCCGGAGTGGTAAGGACCACCTCCTCCATATGCACCAATCGGCACACGAATCAGCGACTGTACCGGAAACTTGCCCATAGAGAGGTAACAGCTCTTAGATAGTTCTTCCACCAGCTGGTTCATTCCCGGCCAGATATAGTCGGCAAACTGTATTTCAACAATGGCTTTGGCGCCCACTGCTGACATACCTGCGGTAGATCCGACAATGTAAGCTTCCTGAATCGGAGTGTTGAATACACGGCTGTCACCGTATTTCTTAGCCAGCAAAGCAGCTTCGCGGAACACACCACCGAGCTCTCCTCCCACGTCCTGCCCGTAAAACAAAGCTTCCGGGTAATTGCGAAGGATATCATCCACGGCATGAAGGGCAGCGTCCACCATGATGGTTTTATCAGCACCTGATGGGTTGCGCTCACCTTTTTCTACTGTTACCGGGGTTGGGGCAAATTCGTGCTGGTCGAAGGTATTAGGATCAGGTACGGGAGCGTCCAGTGCACGCTGGTAATCAGCAGCCACAGCCTTTTGAGCTTCCTGTTCAAGCCACTGAACTTCTTCAGACGTAACATCTGCATCCAGCAGCGCCTGACGCAGCTTCGGAATCGGGTCGTTGATGCTATGTTCCTGCAGGTTATTGCCACGGTACCACTCGCGGCGCACACCGGAGGTATGGTGACCCAGCAGAGGTACTTTAGCGTGAACCAGTATCGGTTTACGCACTTCGCGGGCATACTCAAATGCCACCCGCATGCCTTCATAGGACTCTGCAAAGTCAGAACCATTCACGCGCAGGCGTTCCATCCCTTTGAAACCGGCTGCATACTCGTAGGCATCCATAGCACGCATTTCCTTGCCTGTGGCCGAAATACCCCAGTCGTTGTCCTGCACCAGGTATACGATTGGCAGATTCTTGAGTACCGCCATCTGGAAAGCCTCGGCCACTTCTCCCTCCGTCACAGAGCCATCTCCCAGTGAGCACAGCACTACTGGCTTCTCCTCACTATTCGTCAGTCCCTGCGATTCGAAATAGGCAATGGCGTGTGCCATACCGGTGGCAGGTATAGCCTGCATGCCAGTGGCAGAGCTTTGGTGTGGAATGGTCGGGAAGCCTTCGCGACGCAGCGAAGGGTGTCCGTAGTAGGTGCGGCCACCTGAGAACGGGTCACCGGCTTTGGCCATCAGCTGCAACATGAGCTCGTAAGGCTGCATGCCTATACCTAACAGCACTGAATCATCGCGATAGTAGAGCGAAGCGTAGTCGTAGGGCTTCAGTTGAAAGGCCGTGGCCAATTGTATGGCTTCGTGACCGCGGGATGTGCTGTGCACATACTTACTGCAAATGGCCTTGTTTTCTTCGTAGGTGTCTGCCATTGTCTTGGCAGTTATCATCAGTCGGTAAGCTTTTTTAAGAATGCCCGTGTCAATCTTAAATGCCTCCATCAGTTCTTTTGACATAGGTTGCGCGTAGTTGTTGCCCGAAGTTAAGGAAAAATGTGCTTTTTCTGAAATCCTTACGAATGTTCGGTAGAGCGGGGTTTATTTGGTAATTTTACGGTTTCCGGACAAAAAGACCTGGTGTCAAAGGACATAGGACTTTAGCCCTCTGTTCCGGAATTTTGTGTTTTTTGTCAGATGACACATTAACGAAGTAATAAAGATAATATGTTCAGAGAAGAAGTTGAAGCTTTTATGCGCCAGTTCCAGCTGGATCTGGTGCGCGACCTTGAAAACTGTGATGGCGGTGCTACTTTCCAGAAAGATGAGTGGCAGCACGAACAGGGCGGTGGCGGCATTTCCCGTATCATTGAAAACGGGAACGTGCTCGAGAAAGGCGGCGTCAACTTCTCTGCTGTGCAGGGCGAACTCTCTCCTCAATTCCTTAAAATGCTGCAGATGCCTGATCCGAAATTCTTCGCGACGGGGGTTTCGGTGGTGATGCACCCGCACAGCCCGATGGTGCCGATCACCCACATGAACGTGCGCTATTTTGAGGCGGGTAACGGTACAGCCTGGTTTGGCGGCGGCATTGACCTCACACCTATTTATGTGGATGTGAAGCAGGCAAGGGAGTTCCATGAGGCCATGAAAGCCGTATGTGACAAACACCACCCCTCCTATTATCCGGAGTTCAAGAAATGGGCCGATGATTACTTTTACAACGAACACCGTCAGGAGACTCGCGGCGTAGGCGGTATTTTCTTTGACCGTCTGATGGCTACTGATGAGATCAGCCTGGAGCAACGCTTTGCTTTTGTTCGTGACGTGGCCTATGCATTTGCACCATTCTATACGAAGATCGTTAACGAAAACCGCAATCTACCTTATACTGAGCGTGAGAAACAATGGCAACTGATCCGCAGAGGCCGCTACGTGGAGTTCAATCTCGTGTACGACCGTGGCACCAAGTTCGGACTGGCCACCAACGGTCGCATTGAGTCTATCCTGATGAGTCTGCCGCTCCATGCCTCCTGGGTATATAATCACAAGCCGGAACCGGGCGGACCTGAAGAAAAGACGCTGGGTTATCTTAAAAAGGACATTGACTGGATCAACATAGCCTAAGCATGCTGGAGCAACTGGAGAAGCTGGACCAAGAGCTGTTTCTATACCTGAATGAGCAGCATAGCCCTTTCTGGGACAATGTTATGGTCACGGTTTCAGATAAATACTTCTGGATCCCCTTTTACCTCTTACTGATCGGCTACATCGTCTGGCGCTATAGGCTACAGAGTATCCCGATGCTGTTGATGGCTGTGGCAGGTATAGGACTGGCCGATTATGTGGCTTCCGGCATTTTTAAACCTTATTTTGCGCGTCTGCGGCCCTGCCACGATCCAGAAATATCGGCCATGGTAAACCTGGTGCGCGGCTGCGGCGGTCAGTTTGGCTTCCTCTCCTCCCACGCTTCCACGGGTTTTGCGCTGGCGGTGTTCTTTAACCTGATTCTATCGGATCGCTATCTGCTTTTCAAAGTCTTTCTGGTGATGTGGGCGGTAGTGGTGTCATATAGCCGGATCTACCTGGGTGTGCACTATCCCGGCGATACGCTGGGAGGCGCTCTGGTGGGCACGGGTACGGCGATGTTAGCCGTGGTGGGCTATCGTTTTTGGCTGCGAAAATATACCCGCTTTCAGCATAAACCTTTGGCATGATCCGCTGTTTCTGACGTATTGTTAGAAGAGCTGATTTCCGGACTTGCAACTACGACACTTTTTATACCTGCTTCTGCCGCTTTTACTCCTGCCTCTGCTGCCTGCATGGGCTCAGGACAGTTTTGTGCTAAGCGGCCGCGTGCTCGACGCCCGTACAGATGAGCCCCTGGCCGGTGCTTCCATTAGTCTGAAAGAGCGCCCTTCTATCGGCACGGTCTCGGAACCGGATAGCAGGTATAGCCTAAGTGCCCCGGCAGGCAGCTATACCTTGGTTATCCGTTACATTGGCTACAACAACCAGGAAGTATCACTGCAGCTGTTCCGTAACGAAACACTTGTCATCCGCTTAGAGCAGGCCAGCTACAACACCCGTGAGGTGGAGGTGATCGGGACCCGCATCAAGCCGATTACCCAGACCGCTAGGATGGGTGAACTGGATATACCGATGACTTCGGTGAAAACGCTTCCAGTGCTGTTCGGAGAGACTGACATCATGAAAACCGTGCAGCTGATGCCGGGGGTGCAGTCGGGAGGCGAAGGCAACACGGGTTTTTATGTGCGGGGCGGTGGTGCGGACCAGAATCTCGTGCAGCTCGATCAGGCGGTGGTTTACAACCCGGGACATTTGCTTAATTTCTTCTCCGTTTTCAACAGCGACGCCATCAGCAATGCAACCCTGATCAAAGGCAACATGCCAGCCAGGTATGGCGGGCGTCTGTCGTCGGTGCTGGATGTGGAGCTGCGTGAAGGTAGCAAAGATAGTCTGCAAGCCGAAGGCGGCATTGGCCTGATCGCTTCCCGGCTGACGGTGCAGGGCCCACTGGTCAAAGACAAGGCCTCGTTCATTTTCTCTGCCCGCCGCACCTATGTGGATGTGTTGTTCGGGCCATTTCTGCGAAACACCGAACAAGGTGGGGTGCCCTATTATTTTTATGATTTCAACGGCAAGCTCTCCTATACCTTGTCACCGAAGGACAAGCTATACCTGAGCGGCTATTATGGCAAGGACGTGGGATCGCTTACGCTTTCTTCAGGTCGCTTTGTGGCCGATTTCCAGTGGGGAAACGCTGCCGCCACTGCCCGCTGGAACCATCAGTTTTCAGATAAGCACTTCGTGGATGTGACAGGCACACTGAGCGACTATGCCTTTGATTTCAATTGGGATTTTGGTGACATTACAACATCCGTTGAGACCGGGGTGCGGGATTATACCCTCAAAACCGACTTTGTCTATGCTCCTTCCGTGCGCCATGAGTTGCAGTACGGCCTGCACTACACCCACCATACCCTGCGCCCCCGTACCGGAAGCGCCGAAACGGCCGAAGGAGATGTGTTCTCTACCGACCGGATCCTTTCCAAAACGGCTCATGAAGCGGCAGTCTACCTATCCGATGACTGGAACGTGACGGACCGGCTCTTGCTGAGCTTAGGTATACGGGGTAGTTACTTTGCACAGATGGGGCCTTTTACTTTCTATACCTTTGATCAGAACGAACGACCCGTTGATTCGGTCGCATACGCAGCGGGAGAACGGGTGAAAACGTTTCAGGCCCTGGAGCCTCGGGTGTCGTTGCGCTACAGCTTAGGGGCTGATGCTTCTGTTAAAGCTAGTTATGCCCGTTCGGCACAGTACCTGCACCTCGTTTCCAATGCCTATACTACCCTGCCACTGGACGTATGGGTGCCGAGTTCGGCGATAGTGGAACCGCAGCGAGCCACGCAGTATGCAGTGGGCTACTTCCAGAGTTTCCGTCAAAATATGTATGAAGGGTCTGTGGAACTCTATTATAAGACCATGGAAAACCAACTGGAGTTCCGTGAGGGTTTCGTGGCGGGACCCAGTAACCGTGATCTGGAGTATGAGTTTGTGCGTGGAAGCGGCGAATCTTATGGAGCAGAGTTTTTCCTGCGACGGAATTACGGTGATTTGCAAGGCTGGCTGGGCTATACCTTGTCCTGGACCGATCGCACCTTCCCAGCTATCAATCAGGGCCGTACCTTCCCTGCCCGTTTCGACCGGCGGCATGACCTCTCTCTAGTGGCCACCTATAAGTACAATCCCCGCTGGACATTTGGGGGCAGCTTTGTCTACGGCACCGGACAGGCTACTACCATGCCCGAGCGGCGCTATCTGATTGAGGGAACGGTTAATTACCAGTACGGGGACCGCAACGGATTCCGGATGGAGCCTTTCCACCGATTGGACCTTTCGGCTACGCTGGAAGGGAAGGCGAAGCGCCGGTTGCAGTCGAGCTGGACCTTTGCGATCTACAATGTGTATGGCCGCCGCAATCCCTTCCTGTACTTTATTGATAGCGAAGGGGCGCCTTACAGTACAGAGACCCGGGTGCAGGCAAAAAAAGTCTCACTGATTCCTATTCCGCTGCCATCAGCCACCTGGAATTTTAAATGGTAATGCTATGCGATTCAGAAATCTCCTCTTACTTGTCCTGATCACCTTCCTGCTTTCCTGCGAAGAAAGTCTGACAATCGACATACCTGCCGGGCAGGAGCAACTGGTAGTAGAAGGGCATATTGAACAGGATGCACCGCCTGTGGTGGTGCTCACGCGCAGTATGCCGGTGTTTGCTGGCTCCTCTCCCGCTGATATCGAAGCCAGTTTCGTGCATGGGGCGCAGGTGGAGGTGAGTTCGGGCGGGCGCAGCTATACCTTGAAAGAAGTGCCAGCCGCTGCTTTTTGGCCTGAGCTGCGGCGGGTGGTATCAGAGCAGTATGCTATACCTGAGAATCAGCTCACGAGTGGCAGTAGCTTTATCTTCTATGTCTATACCTCTGATGAGTTGCGGGGCGAAACCGGCATGAGCTATCAGTTGCGGATCAGTCACGAAGGACGGGTACTGACCTCCACTACGACCATACCCCATCTCAACCCACTGCAGGAGCTCTTTCTGCAGCCTCACCCCGACCCAAGTCAGGACAGCTTATTCACTCTCTTTTACCGCTACCGCGACCCGGACACCCTGGGAAACAGCGTACGCTACTTTACTAAGCGCAACAGCGAACCCTTCTACCCCGGCTACTTTACCTCTGTTTTCAATGACGAACTGATCAATGGGGTGCAGAACCTGAGTTTCCCGCTTGACCGGGGGGAGCCCCGTGGCCGGGAGGTTGATCTGGACACTTACAGTTATTTCGGGAAAGGCGATACGATCCTAGTGCGTTGGGCTGCGATCGATCTGGCTCACTACCGCTTTTGGTATACCTTAGAAAATGAGCGTAACAACAATGGCAGTCCCATTGGCTCCCCCAATACCACCCGATCAAACATCAACGGCGGATTGGGCGTTTGGGGCGGTTATGGGGTGACGTACCACCAGATTGTGGTAAAGTGATGACTGAGGCTTTGCTTTAGTGACCCTGCCCAAAAATTTGCAGGATTATATTCCCATTCACTCAATCAAAATTAACTTTTACCCAACAGCCTGGCTACATACTTGCCGATTATATCAAACTCCAGATTAACGGTGGAACCCGGCTTTACCTGGTGCAGATTGGTATGTTCGTAGGTATAGGGGATTATCGCAACAGAAAAACGGTCTTCCTGTGAGTTAACGACCGTCAGGCTGATGCCATTCACTGTAACTGATCCCTTTTCTACCGTCACATTTCCCAAAGTAGAATCGTAGCGGAAGGTGAAAACCCAGCTGCCGTTTTGGTCTTCTACGGACTCACATACTGCTACTTGGTCCACGTGCCCTTGCACGATGTGTCCGTCGAAGCGGCCGTTGGCACTCATGCATCGCTCCAGATTCACCTTGTCACCCACCTGCAGGCTGTTCAGGTTTGTTTTTTGCAGCGTCTCGTCGATAGCAGTCACAGTGTACTTGTCGCCCTCTATGTTCACCACCGTCAGGCAAATGCCGTTGTGAGCCACACTCTGGTCGATCTGTAGCTCCTGTGCGAAAGGCGCTGACAGCGTGAAGTGCTTGTTGGTGCCTTCTTCCTGTATGGCCTGCACCTGGCCCATGGCTTCTATTATACCTGTAAACATAGTTTTTCGGACTTGATATCTGAATTCAAAATTAACCATGATTTTGCTGAAAAGCATACTTGCTATACCTAAATCCACAACTGGCCGAGATTAAATTGCTTTAGTGTTAGGTAACTCTGCCCTCCTATGCTTATTTTCGCATACGGCATTTCTATCTGTTTTCAGAAAAAGAATGCCGCTAGCTGAATCAGCTGGCATGGCAAGTGCCAATCATTCGTAACTAGTATTATAGGAAAAGGGAAATGCAGGTAGATTTGTACAAACACAAAGGCATGCGCCGCGCCTTGGTAAAACAATTGAGAGACAAAGGTATACGCGATGAACGGGTGTTGGCTGCAATTGAAACAGTACCCCGGCATTTTTTCTTCGAGAAAGCCTTTCTGGAACAAGCCTACCAGGACAAAGCATTTCCGATTGGAGAAGGACAAACCATTTCGCAGCCTTACACGGTGGCTTTCCAGACGGAGTTGCTGAAACTTAAACCAACCGACAAAGTGCTTGAAATCGGGACTGGCTCGGGCTACCAGTGCTGTGTGCTCCTGCAGCTTACGCCTAAAGTTTACACCATCGAGTATAACAAGCCGCTCTACGAGAAGGCGGTGAAGTTCTTCAAGACGTATGGCTTGTTCCCGCACACCTTCCATGGCGACGGCTCACAGGGTTTGCCTGCCCACGCACCATACGACAAAATCATCGTGACGGCCGGAGCGCCAGGTATACCCAAAACACTGGTGAGTCAGCTCACTATTGGCGGTATTCTGGTAATCCCGGTAGGTGGTGAGTCGAGCCAGAAAATGCTGCGCATCACCCGCACCGGCGAAAATGATTTTACCCGGGAGGAATTCGCTGATTTCAAATTCGTACCGCTTCTGGGTAAATCTGGTTGGGAAGCTGATAATTTGTAGCGCCTTGGTCTTAAAGCCAATAAGGGCATAAATTATCTATTTAAAAAAGAGGATTAGTCTCTCCAGCGATAGCGCTGTGAATTATAGACTTGCCTCGCTCCTGCCCAAACATTTTGAAGCAATTGCCTTATTGGTCTTTTTGTTTGGACCTTCGTGACCTATCTTTGCGTCAGAATTTATAGAACAGACATGCGTAAACAAAAAAAAGTAAGCGAATCGTACGTGATCATGACTGAGTTGGTGTTGCCAAACGACACCAATACCCTGCATAACCTGATGGGCGGTAAAATGATGCATTGGATGGACATCGTGTCGGCTATCGCTGCACAGAAGCATTCCAACCGCATCGTGGTGACGGCTTCGGTGGACAACGTATCATTCGCCGAAAGCATCAAATTGGGCAATGTAGTTACGCTCGAAGCTAAAGTTACCCGTGCCTTCTCTTCATCTATGGAAGTGCACATTGTAGTTTATGCGGAAGACATTCCTTCGGGCAAAAAAGTGATGTCAAACCAAGCGTTTTTCACCTTTGTGGCTGTAGACCAGTCTGGCAAAGCGATCGATGTGCCGGAAGCTATACCTGAAACCGAGGAAGAGATCAGGCTGTATGATGGTGCCTTACGCCGTCGTCAGTTACGCCTGGTATTGGCTGGCCGTATGAAACCGAGCGAAGCCAATGAATTACGCTCTATCTTTGATCTTAAGGAAGATGCCGAATAATTTATACCTTACCAAATGGCAGCCCTGACACCAGAACAACTGAACGCAGAATTTCTGAAGCATTTCATGCCCGAAACGCTCTACCTGATCGAGCAGGACGAGGTGCCTGTTGTCAGTGCGGCTGAATCTATTGCAGAACCTACGGCTATACTCGTCCCTACTGAAGCACCAGCAATTAAGCCGGTTCGTGAAACTGCCGCTCCCATTCCAACAAGTCCGGCGACTGTTGCAACCGCTACCCTTAAACTACCTAAAATAGAAACAGCCCCTCAGCCAAAGTCTTTTGATTTTATCGGTGAGAATCGCAAAGGTCTGATCGTGTTGGTCACACTTCCAGATGCAGCGTTTAAGGTATTACCACAGTCGCAGTTTCTGACAAAAATACTGGCAGCTATTGGTTTTGGTCCTTCGGATGTTGCCTTTGTAAATAATGTGTCCGGAGCGATTACGAAGTTCGAAGCGCTGCGCGAGACCACCCAGACAAAGTATATCATCAGTTTCGCCAGCCGCCTTGACACTGACCTCCCGCACGAGAAGTTCATGCTTTATAATCCTGTGCCGGTAGACGGTGTACCAGTCGTATTCTCACAGTCGCTGGCTGTGTTGGATGGTGATCAGGAGCAGAAAAAGTTACTGTGGGCAGCGCTGCAGCGAGTGTTTAAAAAGTAGTACCTATTACATAACCATAAAAAGCAAAAGCCCTTCCTTGACAGAAGGGCTTTTGCTTTTTATCTCAGGTATGGATTCTGGTTTACTGTACCAACGAAGCAATTTTAGCTTCCAATTCTTCTCCTCTCAGGCCTTTGGCAATGATCTTTCCTTCTTTGTCGAGCAGAATAGTCTGTGGAATGGCATCTACCTGGTAAAGTTGAGCAGCTGAGCTTTCCCAACCTTTCAGGTCGGAAACCTGTGGCCAGGTCAGTTTGTCATCGGCAATAGCCTTCAGCCACTTTTCACGCGACTGATCCAGCGAAACGCCGAAAATCTCGAATCCTTTGTCTTTGTACTTGTTGTACATCTTCACCACATTCGGGTTTTCCTTGCGGCATGGAGCACACCAGCTTGCCCAGAAGTCGATCAACACATACTTACCTCGCAGCTGAGACAAAGCCATGCTGCCACCTTCAGGTGTTGGCAGTGTAAAATCAGGAGCTACCGAACCCACAGCAGTTGTGCGCATCGCACTCAGGCGATCGTTTAGCGTCTTGGTGTATTTCGACTCAGGTATATGCTGGGTGTAGAGCGTGAGCATACTATCAGCGAAAGCAAAATCCAGTTGTGGATTTACCAGACTAAGCGTGCCGAATGCAGATACTACAGACTCCGGATGTTTTGCAATGAAGTTTTTGACCTCCTTTTGCAGGCTCAGGTACTGCTGGCGATAGCCTTCGGCTTCTTCCGTCTTGCCTTCGGAGATGGCGCGGTTGAACTGCTCGCTCAGGGCCATTTCCTTCTGGCGGTTTTCATTCACCATTTTGTTCAGGCGCTGGAAAAGCTCGGAGTCCTCTGAGTTCTCAAAACTGGCTGTATTGTTCAGGTCGCGGGCATCAGCTTGCACTTTGATGTTTTTATTTTCGAGAACCATCATCAGGGCATTTTGCTGATCAAGTCCGAGGCGGTAAAGTGTAGGCTCTTCTACCTGACCCTGAAATGAAAATGTACCATCCTGACTGATATCAGCCGTATCGCGGGCAATGAATTGCTGCTCTCCCAATTCAAACAAAAAGATCTGACCAGGTGTGGCATTTTGCAATTTCCCTTCTATAGTATAGGCGCTGCCATTGGTCGCCGTCTTGTTGCCCTGGCAACTAGCCATCAAGGCAGCTGCTGAAGCCAGTACTATATAGTTCTTTAGGTTCATATTTCTATGGGTTTAGATGTTCGTACAGCGGAACACCAGGCAAGATGAATTAATACCTGGTGTATCGCGATACGTAATATTATGCATTTAATCCCTCTTGCAGCAATTGGTTGGCCACTTTAGGGTCAGCTTTGCCTTTGGTTTTCTTCATGATCTCTCCCATGAACATACCTACCAGTGATTTCTTACCAGCCTTATACTCCTCCACTTTCTGCGGATTAGCGGCAAGCACCTCCGAAACGATCGTCTTAAGGGAATCAGTATCAGACTCCTGCAGCAGGTTCTGCTCTTCAGCCACCTGGTGCGCAGGTATACCTGGGTTCTCCAGCATGTATGGGAAAATCTTCTTGGCGGCTACCGAGTGGCTCACCTTGTTTTCGTCTACTAAGGCGATGATCTCGGCAATGGCATGCGGTTGTAATGGGAAATCCTTGATGTGAAGTTGTAGCTCGTTCAAGTATGACTTTACAGGACCGGTTACCCAGTTGGCAGCGCCTTTGTAGTTCTTAGTATGCTTGCAAAGCTCATCGTAATATAAGGCGATTTCCTTCGCATCTGTTAAAACACCAGCGTCATACTCCGACAGGCCAAATTCCTCTGTAAAGCGCTTGTACAGCTCCTGTGGTAGACTTGGCATGGTTTCCTTAATACGCTCCAACCACTCCTGCTCGATCACCAAAGGTGGCAGGTCTGGCTCAGGGAAGTAACGATAGTCATTAAGCGTTTCCTTGGAACGCATAGCCGTTGTCGTGCCCGTGTTCGCGTCGAAGTTGCGGGTTTCTGAATCAATCTTGCCGCCGTTCTCGATGACCATGATCTGGCGCTCGATCTCGTGCTCGATAGCACGCTGCACGTTGCGGAATGAGTTCATGTTCTTCACCTCTACCTTGGTACCCCAAAGCGGCGAATCTTTCAGCATCACCGAAATGTTGGCATCGCAACGCAATGAACCTTCTTCCATGTTGCCGTCGCAGATCTCGAGGTAGCGCACCAAACGACGAATCTCAGTCAGGTAGTTATAGGCTTCCTCCGAATTGCGGATATCGGGCTCTGATACAATTTCAATCAAAGGCACACCAGCACGGTTCAGGTCGATCAGCGTTTCAGTTTCACCAGGCAAGTGCATCGATTTACCTGCATCTTCCTCCATGTGAATGCGCGTAATGCCAATGCGCTTATCATTGCCTGCTGCGTCTTTCACATCCAGGTAGCCCGCCGTGCAAATAGGCGTTTTGTCCTGTGTGATTTGGTAGCCTTTTGGAAGGTCTGGGTAGAAGTAGTTTTTGCGGGCGTAGATGTTGTAGCGTCTGATCTCGCAGTTCGTCGCCAGTCCCATCTTCACGGCCATCTCTACCACGGACTTATTGATACGTGGCAAAGTACCTGGGTGCCCCAGTGTGATCACACTCAGGTTCGTGTTTGGCAGCACGCCATATTCCGTAGAGTCAGATGAGTAGGCCTTACTGTCTGTCAATAGTTGGGCATGTACTTCCAGACCGATAATCGCCTGGTATTTGTCTCTTATTGCTTTATCCATGTTTCTTTATTGGAAAGCTATTTTTTTATTTGTCTAAATCGGGATATCTACTAATTAGTAAATGGCTTATTTCCGGTAACCATCATAAAGATGATGTACAGAACCAGACTGTTTATCAATAGTAAACCCAGTAGGTATAGCCATTGCTATTTCTTGTTTTGCTCTTGCTGCTGAAAGCTCTTTAAAATGTAGTACATCCCAACGGGAGCTATCAACAATCCGATAGCAGCAGGTCCAAAACCAACTAGTTCTTTTGCAGGGCTTTTCAGTTGCATATACCTGGTCAGTAAGTTTAGCGGAACTGCTGAGCCCACTGCCCAAAGTATAAAGGTATAAAATGATTTAGCCTTCTCTAAATAGGGCGTTTCTATACCTGCCATTTACCTATTGCAGTAGTCCTTTCACTAATTCCTGCGCTTTCGCAGGCACAGCCTGCAGACCAGCAACTTCCTTACCGCCAGCCGTAGCATAGAAAGGCTGTCCACCGCCACCGCCTTTGATTTCTTTGGCGAGTTCACGCACCATTTGGCTGGCATTCAGTTTGCGGTCCGAAACCAGATTATCCGATAACATCACAGCAATCTGTGGTTTTCCGTCGATTTCAGCAGCCAGCACCAGCACCAGATTGTCAACTGCCTGGCGCATGTCGAAAGCCAGTTTCTTCAGGTAATCTGCTGTGCTCACGTCAACTTTCTCGGCCACAAAATTAACACCGTCAATAGATTGGGCTTTCTGCACCAGACTTTCTTTCAGGCTGGTCAGCTGCTTCAGTTCAAATTGCTCGAGTTGCTTTTGTAGGGCTTTGTTGTCTTCCTGCAGTTTCTGCACGGCTCCTGATATATTGCTGTGCGTACCCAATACTTCACGAACCGCATTCAGCTCGTTCAGCTGCTGCTGCATATACTCTTCTGCAGAGCCAGCTGTGGTTGCTTCGATACGACGCACTCCAGCTGCTACTGAACTTTCAGAGAGAATCTTGAAATAGCCAATTTCGCCAGTATTGTACACGTGCGTACCACCGCAAAGCTCCACCGAGTGGTCGCGGTCGAAAGCAATCACACGCACAAACTCACCGTACTTTTCTCCGAACAGCGCCATGGCACCCATTTCTTTGGCCTCAGCGATCGGGATGTTGCGCTGCTCTTCCAAAGGTATAGCCTGGCGCACGCGCTGGTTCACGATGGTTTCTACTTCACGCAGCTCTTCGTCCGTTACTTTAGAGAAATGCGAGAAGTCAAAACGCAGTACTTTTTCGTTTACCAGGGAGCCCTTTTGCTGCACATGGTCCCCTAAAACTTTACGTAAAGCAGTATGCAGTAAGTGCGTAGCAGAGTGGTTCTTACGAATCAGGTTGCGACGCTCAAAATCTACCTCGCTTCTGAAAGTGGCTTCCACTTGCTGCGGCAATTTAGCTGTGATGTGCAGTATTAGGTCGTTCTCCTTTTTAGTGTCCAGTACCTCGATTTGTTCTGAATCAGAAATCAGGTAACCTGTATCGCCTACCTGTCCGCCGCTCTCTGCATAGAAAGGTGTGCGGTCTAGCACCAGGTGGTACTCACTCTTATTTTTAGTCTTTACCTGACGGTAGCGTACAATATGCGAGTCGGCCACGTCATGCTCGTAACCCAGGAACTCCGTCTCCACATCAGGCTGAATGATCACCCAGTCGCTTTGCTCGGAAGCAGAGGCGTTGCGGGAACGGTTTTTCTGTTGCTCCATCTCCACACCGAAACCAGCCTCGTCCACTTTCAGACCTTTTTCACGTGCAATCAGGGCAGTCAGGTCTAGCGGGAAACCGAAAGTATCATAAAGTTCGAAAGCAGTTTTGCCATCGATAGTATTGTTATTCTCTTTGAATTTAGATTCTAAAGCATCAAGACGCTTCAAACCGTTTTCCAAAGTGCGCAGGAAAGCGTTCTCCTCTTCCTCGATTACGCGCTGCACGAAGCTAAGCTGAGCCTTCAGTTCCGGGAATACCGTTTCCATCTGGTCGGCCAGTACGGCAGCCAGTTTGTAGAGAAAAGGCTTTTTGAAATCTAGGAAAGTGAAGCCATACCGAACGGCACGGCGCAGAATGCGACGAATCACGTAACCTGCCTTGTTGTTCGACGGCAATTGACCATCGGCAATTGTAAAGGCAATAGCACGGATATGGTCAGACATCACACGAATGGCTATGTCTACTTTCTCGTTTTCGCCATATACTACACCCGCTTCCTTAGCAATGTATTGAATCAGCGGCTGGAACACGTCAGTGTCGTAGTTAGAACGCTTGCCCTGGATGGCCATGCACAAACGCTCGAAGCCCATACCTGTATCCACGTGCTGCGCAGGCAGTTTTACCAGCGAGCCGTCAGCAAGACGGTTGAACTCCATGAATACGTTGTTCCATATCTCTACTACCTGTGGATGGTCAGCATTTACGAGTGTTTTGCCGTCTACCTGCGCGCGCTCTTCGTCGGTACGCAAGTCCACGTGTATCTCCGAGCACGGACCGCAAGGACCTGTATCGCCCATCTCCCAGAAGTTATCCTTCTTGTTGCCCATTAGAATGCGGTCTTCCGCAATCATAGACTTCCAGATATCGTAGGCTTCCTGGTCCATTGGTAGATTCTCCGATTGGTCACCCTGGAACACCGATACATACAGCCTGTCTTTCGGCAGTTGGTATACCTCTGTGAGCAGCTCCCATGACCAGGCCAAAGCTTCTTTCTTGAAATAGTCGCCAAATGACCAGTTGCCCAGCATTTCGAACATGGTGTGGTGGTAGGTGTCGTAGCCTACTTCCTCCAGGTCGTTGTGCTTACCTGATACACGCAAACACTTCTGGGTGTCGGCTATGCGCTTGGACGGTGCTGGTTTGTTGCCCAGGAAGTAATCCTTGAAGGGCGCCATACCTGAGTTGATAAACATCAGGGTGGGGTCATCTTTTACCACAAGGGGTGCCGACGGCACAATCTGGTGCTGTCGTTGCGCGAAGAAGTCAAGAAACTTTTGTCTAATCTCAGCTGAGTTCATCTATGATTATTAAGCCTTTAGATACAATGTGCTATACTTCTTGTTTAATAACAAAAAATATAGAATTTTTGCCTTATAGAAACAGCCCTTTCGGGCAATGCTTACATGGGCCTGTATTAGGGCAAAAGTAGCAATTTTAGCCGTAATTCAGCGTGCTATAGCCGAAAATTAGTGCTGTAGCCCTATACCTTGAAACCGACACTATGCCTTATAAAGAAAAAGAAATCGAAAAGCAGTACTACACCATCGGTGAGGTCGCTGCCATTTTTGACGTTGCCCCTTCGCTGATCCGCTTTTGGGAAACCGAGTTTGACCAACTCAAACCCAAGAAAAACAAGAAAGGCAACCGCCAGTATACTGCCAAAGACATTGAAGAATTACGTTCAGTTTACCATCTGGTGAAAGAGCGTGGCTTTACAATACAAGGCGCTAAGGAAGTGCTGAAGAATAAATCGGTGCAGATAAAGGACAAGATTGAGATCATTAATTCGCTTGAGAAAGTGCGTTCTTTTCTAGTGGGAATCAAGGAACAGCTGAACACCAAAAGCTAAGCCTGCGTACCTTGGTGCATGTCACAGGAAGCTCAATTTGAAGTAGCCCTTTCGTTTTTGCCTTACGTCGGCGACCAGCTGACGAAGGTACTCGTGAGCTATTGCGGCTCCGCAAAAGCCGTTTTTGACGCGCCTGTGCCGAAGCTGATGAAAGTGCCGGGTGTGGGTGAACGTGTAGCGAAAAGCATTCGTGACAATGGTCGCCATGCCTTGCTGGAGGCGGATGAAGTGCTGAAAAAAGCAGCTGACAGGAGTGTTCAGCTTCTCTTCTACACATCGCCGCAGTACCCCAACCGGCTCAAGCAACTACCTGACGCACCTCCACTCCTCTACTTCAGAGGCAATACCGACTTAAACCATCGCCGCATCATCAGTATTGTAGGTACCCGCAAGCCAACAAGTTATGGGCAGTCGGTAACTGAAAGGATAGTTGAAGAGCTGAAGCCTTACAATGTGATGATCGTTAGTGGTCTGGCCTACGGCATCGACATTGCCGCGCACAGGGCCGCGTTGCAGGCAGGGTTACCAACGATTGGCGTGATGGCCTCCGGACCTGATACAATCTACCCCGGGGTACATAAAAAGTATGCGGAGAAGATGCTCGAACAAGGCGGCGTAATTACGGAGAACACATTTGGCACTAAACCTGACGCACCCCGCTTCCCGGCCCGCAACCGCATCATTGCAGGTATGTCCGACTGTACCATTGTGATCGAAGCGGCTTTCAAAAGCGGCACGTTGATTACCGCCGACATCGCCCACAGTTATGACAAGGAGGTAATGGCCGTGCCGGGTAACATTAATTCCCCGATGTCAGAGGGTACGAACTGGCTGATCAAATCACACAAAGCAGCGGTGCTCACCTCCACACAAGACCTGATCGAGTTACTCAACTGGGATGTGGAGGATAAACTGGCCTCCAAGCGAGCCGCCGCTATACCTGTCCTCGACCCAGCCGATTTCACACCCGAGGAAATGCAGGTGCTGCAGGTGTTGATTCAATCCGGCGAAGAGCAAATGGATAATTTAGGATGGAAGTCGCAAGTGCCTGTCAATCAACTGGCCTCGGTCCTATTATCGCTTGAGTTTAAAGGAATGGTAAAAGCGATGCCAGGAAAACGATTTGCGCTGATACGTTGAGTGAGAGAATGAAGCCAATTTTCAAACTGATGTCATTCAGCAGGAATCTTGGTTGCCAGTTCCGACGGTCTTTGCAACTTGCCAGCAAGATCTTTACCAGACGACAAAAGGATAGCGTAATTAGATAATTTACAAAAACATCATTCGCATAATCACCCAAAGACTCCTAAACTCACTAACATCCAAACTCCCTTGCTTCTCTACAACAATCAATTCCTTCCAGTACAAGACTTGAAACTCCCCATCCACAACCGGGCTTTCCATTATAATGACAGTTTTTTTGAAACGGTCATGGTCGTGGACGGGAATTTGCGATTTTGGCGGGACCATCAGGCTCGTATGCGGGAAGCCGCTGAGGCTTTACGACTAGCTATACCTGCTTATTTTTGGAATGGCGAACTTGAGGATAATCTATTGTATCTCGCAAGACAGCATAACTCTTCTAAGATGGGGCGTTTGAAGTTAAAAGTTTGGCGATCAGGAGGTGGTTTGTATACCCCGCAGACAAATGAGATAGAATGGCTAGCGACGGCAGAGCCAAAGCAAGCCATACCTGAAGCAGGTTTAATAATCGGTATTTGCCAGGGCGTACGTACCTGCTACTCTTCTCTCTCCCATTTCAAAGGTCCACATGCACCGCTTTATGTGTTGGCAGGTATAGAAAAACAAAACAAGGATTTTGATGATATGCTGCTACTGGATGCGAAGGGGAATGTATCGGAGTTGATATCTTCTAATATTTTCTGGCTAAAGCAGGGTGAACTTTTCACGCCAGCCCTGGAGACAGGCTGTGTGAACGGAATTCTACGTAGAAACATACTGCGTTGGAGTCAGCAGCAAGGTATAGCGGTACACCAAGTGATAGCCAAACCGGAAGCGTTGTTACAGGCGGAACTTGTATTCGCGTCGAATGTGACAGGTATACGAGGCATCATAAAGCTTGAGAACCATACCTTGCCACTTGATAATGAAAGGCTGCAGGCTCTCAAAGCTGGTCTGCAGGTATAGCTCAAAAGCTAAAAGATCATATAGGTACAGAAAAGGCTGCCCTGGGTATAGAACAGCCTTTTCTATAACTCAAATACTCAGATTTAAACCCAGAGAGAATGTACGGGGCTGAGGATAGTTTCCTCTGTCAATTCCGTTGGGAACTTCTGGATCCTGGCCACTGTACCTGGTTAAAACAAAAGCGTTTTGTACCGTGGCATTAACTTTCATGTCAACCTTGCTGCCTAGCAGTTTTCCGACATTGTAGCCCAGTTGAAGATACTCCAGGCGGAGAAAGGAGGCGTTCTCGAGGAAATGACTCGATTCTGAGTGGGAACCAATAAAGCCGTTTTCCAGATAGCTTCGGGCGGCGTTCGACAAGTAGTTATATGTATCGTTTGCATACAGCCAGCTACGCTGGGCATCAGCTTGATTGAATACCTCATGCCCAGCCGCACCACGCAAAAGGAAAGACATTTCCCAATTCCCATAGCCGCCATTGGAACTGAAGCCGAAATAGGTGTTGGGTTGGTTTGTGCCCATTATTTTTCTTTCGGCATAGCCATATTCGTTTTTTTCATACCCGCCCTGAATCGGTTTACCATTCTCTTCATACAAATGATTGAAAAGATTGAACACCTGTACGGGTTCATCTACGGCTAACCCAAGTCTATAATCATTGTCGGAGAAAGTGTACACCTTTAAATCGCCCATTCTGGTGAGCCGGTTCCTAAGAAAGGTGGCATGCACACCTACTTGTAAGTGGGCAGCTTCCTGCTGAATAAGGGTGTATTGGAGTGAAGACTCCATGCCTGTAACATTCAGACCACCCTGGCTCAGGTATCGGAGTGTAGTGCCGCTTCCAGAGGTCATTCTATTGTAGATAAGAAGGTCGCTTGACTTGTTTTGAAAGAAACTGATATTTCCCATGAACCTGTTTTGTAGCAGGCCGAACTCGAGCCCCAAGTTCTTCTGAAGTGTTTTTTCAGTTACAATCCTGGGTTGAGGACCAGTAAAGCCATATTCCAATATCCTGCCCTGCACTGGTGTCCATAGCAGTGTTCTGAATCTGTTTGGTTCATCCAGCCTGCTGAATCTACCCACGTCCGCCTTGAGTTTCAGGTGGGAAACGATATCCGAGTTAGCCATAAACGACTCTCTACCAACATCCCAGCCTATACCCATTGTCTTTGACTGATGCCTGAACTCATCCGCATTGTAGTTCAAGTCTGACAGGCTTCGGAAAGAGGCCTTGAAGGTATAGCGGTCGAGCAAGGTATAGCCGAGACTGCCATAATAGCTGAAGTTTTTCTCCTTGGACCGGAAGTTCCTACTCCTAGAATAAAGTATTTCACCTTGTTTTCCTTCTGTAGACCCAGATTTAATCTCTCGTTCGGTCTTTAACGCCCCAAACGTCAGGTCGAATTTGCCGCGCAAGGACGGTATAGCCTGATTCATGGAAACAAAACCCTCTGAGTGCGCAATGTTGGAAGTCAAACGGTGCGTAATTAAATTAATCGGGCTCCACTGGCGCGATGCCATCCCAAATGGCCAGCTGCTACTGTAATCGCTATCGGATTTGAGGTAAGCATACCTGTAGTTGACCGTAAGGGAGGGCAGAAAGTGAAGCTGATATTGCACATGAGCCTGTCCGGAGAGCATTTTAACCGTCTCTCGGTTCTCCTTCTGCTCCAGCAGGCTCATCGGGTTTACCTGTTCAATCAAAGCATACCCATCCGGATGCATGTGGGTAAAATATCCTCCGTATTCATTATCGGCATACACAGGCTGAGTCGGATCAAAAGCCAAGGCGGCAGGTATAGCCCGTTCGTCTGCCAGCCCCAATTCCTGTCGGGTGTTATGCAGAGATAGATTGAAAGTCAGGTGTTTCTGAAACAGACTGGGCTGTAGGTTGACGGCCAAGGTGTTGCGCTTATACCTGGTAGTTTCCAGTATTCCGTTTTGCTTCAACTGCCCAACAGACACCCGGTACGGCACTGGTCCCATTGCACCACTGAGACTTAGATTATTATTCAATCCGAAACCCGTACGATAGATCTCATCCTGCCAGTCTGTGTCGTGTTCACCCAACAACCTTTGCTGGTTAGGATATCGCTCGCGTATAAGGTTTCTGAATTCCTCCGCAGAAAATATATCGGCCTTTTTTCGCAGACTTGAAGCTGCGCCTGTCACATTGTATCGCAGCCGTATTTTATCATCCGCGTTTCCTGTTTTCGTCGTGATCATCAGAACCCCATTTGCGGCGGCCCCACCATAAAGGGCTGTAGCAGAAGCATCTGTCAGCAGCGAAACAGAGGCAATATCATCGGCACTCAGCCAATTCAGGTTACTAGCATGTAGGGAATGACTGAAAAGATCGATCAGAACGCCATCAATTACTACCAACGGGCTGTTGTTTCCAAATAAAGAAGTACCAGACCGAAGCACCATCTCTGCTCCTGTACCGGGCGCCCCTCCGGCGGGCACTACCCGCAAGCCTGCAAACCTGCCGATGATCGCCTGTTCCACAGAGGTGACAAATCCTTTATTGAAATCGGATGCGCTTAATTCGTAAGGCTTGTAGGTCGTTTGTAAAGTATCAGCTGCAGCCGAGGTAGAGTCGGCAACCGGATGGCTCTGACCTAAGCCAGTAGAAGCGGTTGTGATGAACAAGCCGAGAGCGACAGAGCTATACCTTAAGAAGCTAAATGATTTGGGTAAAATTTGTTTCAAATTGCGGATATGGTTGTTGTAAGAAAGGACTAAATATAGTAGTATCTTTAGTATGATGCAGCAAATCATGTAGCTATTCGTACGCATATTGCACGATGAATAGTAAAACTCTATAGGACCTCTAAATGATGAATAAAACTATCAATATCGGACTACTAGGCTTTGGGATGGCCGGTCGCGTATTTCATGCGCCCATTATATCGGTTGTAGAAGGCATAAAGCTTAGGAAAATTAAGGCAAACCGCCCCGAAAGTGTTGCTTTGGCCAATAGTATATACCCTGATGCTGAAGTTGTACCCGAAACAGGTAGTGTCCTGGAGGATGAAGCTATTGATCTGGTGATCGTCGCTACCACCAACGAAACACATTACAGCTTGGCCAAAGCTGCCTTACAAGCCGGAAAACATGTGATTGTCGAAAAACCCTTTACGGTTACATCGGAGGAGGCGAACGAGCTGATTGAGCTGGCACAACAAAAAGGAAAATTGCTGACCGTTTATCAGAATCGCCGCTGGGACAGTGATTTCAAAACAGTAAAAAAACTAATTGATGGTCAGTTGCTGGGACGGCTGGTGGAGTACGAAGCACACTTTGATCGCTTCCGACCTATACCTGCTTCCGAGACCTGGAAAGAAGAAGAGAAACCGGGTACAGGTATTTTGTATGACCTTGGATCACACCTGATTGATCAGACTCTGGTGCTGTTTGGTTCGCCTGAAACACTCTACGCCGACCTGCGGACTCAACGCAGTGGCGGGCAAATAATTGACAGCTTTGACCTGACGCTCTATTATGCCAATGGCTTGAAAGCTATACTTAAAGCAGGCATGTTGGTAAAGCAGCCAGGGCCTCGTTTTATCCTTTCGGGTGACAAAGGTTCTTTTGTGAAGTATGGCCTCGATGTGCAGGAAGCAGCATTAAAGGCGGGGCTCTCTCCTACAGGTACAGACTGGGGAGCTGAACCAGAAGAGATCTGGGGAAGACTGGACACCGAACTCAAAGGACAGCATCTGGTCGGGAAAATCCAGAGTGAACAGGGTGACTACCGCGGCTATTATGAAAATGTACGAGATGCCATTCTGGGTATAACTGAACTGGAGGTGAAGCCTGAGCAGGCGCTGAATACCATCCGGGTGATTGAACTGGCCATTCAAAGCAGCTCCGAAAAGCGTGTGCTCCCCTTCAAGCAATAGCTTATCTTAAGCAATCAGGTATAGCATATGAACCTTTACCACTTTCTGTAGTATATTTGTAGCTACAAACATTAAGGCTTACAACATGGAATCATTAAAAGGAAAAAGCGCCCTGATCACGGGTGCTGGTAAAGGCATGGGGCGGGCTATAGCGATTGCGCTGGCCCAGGAAGGTGTAAACGTGGGCTTGCTGGCGCGCACTACTTCTCAATTAGAAGAAGTGGCAGCAGAAGTGACGAAGCTAGGTGTAAAAGCTTCCGTTGCTACTGCCGACGTGACCGACATAAACTCAGTAAACGAAGCGGTAAAGGCGATTGGTACTGAACTTGGTCCGATTGATATCCTGATCAATAATGCGGGTACGGCTAAGTTTGGCAAGTTCCTGGAGTTGGATCCTGCTGACTGGGAGAACATTATTCGGGTGAACCTGATGGGGGTTTACTACGTGACACGTGCCGTGCTACCAGAAATGATTGAGCGCCAGACAGGCGATATCATCAACATTTCTTCAACGGCTGGCCAGCGTGGGGCCCCGGTAACGAGTGCCTATAGTGCCTCAAAATTTGCCGTAATCGGTCTGTCGGAGTCGTTGATGCAGGAAGTACGCAAGCACAATATCCGGGTGAGTACGCTCACGCCAAGTACAGTGGCAACAGAGTTGGCTATCGAACTGAAGCTGACTGACGGTAATCCGGAGCGCGTGATGCAGCCGGAGGATTTTGCCGAACTGATCGTGGCGCAGCTGAAACTAAATCGCCGCGTTTTCATCAAAGAGGCCGGCATCTGGTCAACCAATCCATAAAACAAAAGGCCCGAAGTTAAGCTTCGGGCCTTTTGTTTTATATCACTACATGTTAAGCTATTATACCGCCACAGGTGCCTTTATGCCTGGGTGCGACACATAGTTCTCCAGCTTGAAGTCCTCGAACTTAAAGTCGAAGATATTCTTCACATTCGGGTTCAGGCGCATGGTCGGCAGTGCGTGTGGCTCACGGGTGAGTTGCAACTGAGCCTGCTCCAGGTGGTTCAGGTATAGGTGCGTGTCGCCGCCTGTCCAGATGAACTCGCCCGGCTCCAGCCCTGTCACCTGCGCCATCATCAGCACCAGCAAGGCGTAAGAGGCAATGTTGAATGGCACGCCCAGGAAAACATCTGCAGAGCGCTGGTACAATTGGCAGCTCAGTTTTCCTTCTGCTACATAAAACTGGTAAAAAGCGTGGCAAGGCGGCAGTTTCATGTTCTCAATCTCCGCCACGTTCCAGGCGCTTACGATGATGCGACGGGAATCCGGATTGTTTTTTAACTGATTAACCACCTGCGTGATCTGATCAATATGGCGGCCGTCCGGTGTGGGCCAGCTGCGCCACTGCGATCCGTATACCGGGCCCAGGTCACCGTTTGCGTCCGCCCATTCATCCCAGATTGTGACCCCGTTCTCCTTTAAGTAGGAAATATTGGTATCCCCTTTCAGGAACCACAGCAACTCGTGGATGATCGACTTGAGGTGCACCTTTTTGGTTGTTACCAGCGGAAAGCCCTCCGCCAGATCAAAACGCATCTGGTAACCGAACACACTCAGCGTACCGGTGCCGGTACGGTCTTCTTTCTTTACCCCCTTGTCGAGGATGTGCTGTATCAGGTCCAGGTACTGTTTCATAAGGTATAGCGCTGTTTTGTGGTTCCGAACCCTAAATATAGCGCAAAAATAATCCGCCAGAAAACCTGTCGGCTGTTTTATAAAAACATTTGCCCAATGCCAGTCACCTTCCTTTTTTATATCAAAATCCTTTTAATACTTCACTATATTGCTCCATCTTTCAACCCAAGAAGGTTGATACTCGAATAAGAAAGACCGCTGGGCAAATTAAAATCGAATGGAAATTCCTTTACTATCTGACGTCGTTATTATTCTGGGATTGGCCGTGGTGGTTATTCTGCTCTTTCAGCGCTTCAGGCTACCAACCATTCTGGGTTTCCTGATGACGGGTGTGATTGCCGGTCCGCACGGCCTCAACCTGATTGCAGATGTACACGACATTGAGATTCTGGCCGAGATCGGTGTAATTCTGCTTCTTTTTATCATCGGGATGGAGTTTTCGCTGCGCAACCTGGCCCTGATCAAGCGGACTGTCTTGCTGGGAGGAGCTACCCAGGTCCTCGTCACGATTTTGCTGGTTGGCCTTGTCCTGATGATGTTCAACTTCACAGCAGCCGAAGGTTTCTTTGTTGGTTTCCTGTTTGCCCTCAGCAGTACGGCCATCGTGCTCAAGCTATTGCAGGACAAAGGCGAGATCAACAGTCCGCATGGAAAGGTGGTGCTGGGCATTCTCATCTTTCAGGACATTGTGGTCGTACCCATGATGCTGGTGGCGCCCCTGATGGCGGGCGGTTCCGAGAACATTGTGATCGAATTACTGCTTATGGTGCTTAAGGGTGCCTTTGTGATAGTGTTCGTTTTGATCAGTGCCCGTTATCTGGTACCTAAGCTGCTGTTTATCGTGGCCCAAACCAAGAGCAAGGAGCTTTTCATCCTCAGTATTGTGGTCATTTGTTTTGCGGTGGCCTGGCTAACGCAGAGTCTCGGCTTGTCGCTGGCGCTGGGGGCGTTTATGGCCGGTTTGATCATATCAGAGTCGGAGTATAGCCACCAGGCCACAAGTAACATCCTTCCTTTCCGTGAGATCTTCACCAGCTTCTTTTTCGTGTCGATCGGTATGTTGCTCGACTTTGGGTTCATGCTGCAACACTTGCCGCTGATCCTGCTGCTGACTGTCTGCACCTTTATACTGAAAGGGGTAATCGCTGCCATGGCCGCCCGAATATTACAGTACCCATTGCGCACCTCCATACTGGTTGGTCTTTCGCTTTTTCAGGTAGGTGAGTTTGCGTTTATTCTCTCCAAAACAGGTATAAACAGTGGTCTGCTCTCTCAGGAGGTGTACCAGTATTTCCTTTCTGTTTCGCTGCTGACCATGGCGATTACCCCTTTTGTGATCGGTTCTTTTCACACTATTGCCAATAAACTAAGTGCCCGCTGGGTACCTGTTAATAACCAGATACCCAATGCCCCTGCCAACGCCGATGCTTTAGATGATATGCACCATCTGGAAGACCACATTGTGATCATCGGTTATGGCATAAACGGACGCAACGTGGCCAAAGCGGCACGCCATGCCAGCATACCGTACGTGATTGTGGAGCTCAATGCTGTAACCGTAAAAGAAGAACGCCTGCGTGGAGAACCCATACTCTATGGTGACGCCGTACACGGTGTCATCTTATCGCATATCAATATACACAAGGCCCGGGTGGTGGTGATCGCCATATCCGACCCTGAAGCGACTAAGCGAATTATTTCCAGCATCAGAGAAGTGAGCGATAAAGTGCATATCATTGTCAGAACCCGCTTTGTGCAGGAGATGGAAGAGAACTTCCGGTTGGGAGCCGATGAGGTGATACCTGAGGAGTTTGAGACGTCGATCGAGATTTTTACCCGCGTGCTTTCCAAATACCTGATGCCACGAGATGAGATCGCCAACTTTACTTACAGCATCCGGGCCGATAATTATGATATGCTGCGCAGCCTGACAGGCAGCAAAACCAATGCTGGAAATATATCAACTGACCTGCCAGATATTGAAGTAGCCAGTCTGCGGATCTATACCAAGGATGACTCGCTGGTGGGTAAAACCCTTATTGAAGCCGATGTACGTAATCGCTTTGGAATCACGGTGGTAGGTATAAAGCGGGATGGCGATACGCTACTGGAGATCAATGCCCAGACAAAACTGAAACGCGGTGACGTGGTTTATGTGGTGGGCAAGCCGTCTGATGTGATGCGATTCAATAATTTTGTAAGGGCTGATTAAGTCTGAAAAAATAAACCCCGCTGCTTTGGCGGGGTTTCATATTAAGGATGCACAGCAGCAGGCAGCCGCTTGACAATTTCCTGCACCAGACTTCTCACCTTGCTGTAGTTCGCATCAAAATTCTTCACGGCGCCTTCCGTCCAGCCGCGCCAGAGCAGCTGTTTTGATTTCGGCTCAATCACATCCACAATGAGCGTGCCCTGCTTAAAGAGATCTACTGCGCGGTAGCCGGGCAGCTCCGCATTGCCATAACTATACCTGTAGCCAGACATATAGGCATAGCTGTACCCAAATCCCGGGCCATACAGTTCCGGTTTGTCCATCGCATCCGGTACCGATACGCTCACATCATAAGCTACTAACATATCTGGATTCACGGTAGTTTTGGTATAGCCCTTGCGCTGCAGTTCTTCCTCTATCGACTGCAGCAGGTGCTTGTGCAGATCCGCATCAAAGCCCTGTCCATAAGTCGGCTGAGCAGACGGTGTGGGTTGGTACCAGGCATAGGTGCTTTTTTTGCTTAATACGCCTTCTGATGAACTGATCGTGCTGGTGTTGTCAATGCCGGAAGTGGCCACGCAGGAACTGAAAAAGAGTGCGCACAGAACGAGGTATAGCGCTGAGGACAGTTTATTTTTCATGCTTTTCATAGTAGATGCTGGTGTTTGGAGGGCTAAGGCAGCAGGCTCTTCTCCTCCCCTCCTTACGCAAGCTCATTTTTAAGGGTGACAATTATCATCGCTTGCTTTCAAATTTATATATTCTTTTGCGAATAAATAAATATGCCGGCACGAAATAAGAGGCATTTCAAACCGAGCAAAAGACCAGCCGTAAGTTAAGCGATACGCTCAAGGCTTAAGATTAAAAACAAGGAACCCATGAATCAACCCCAATTGAAGTACACCTCAGCTGAAGAAGCACTTTCTGTTATCAAGTCAGGCGATCGCGTATTTGTGCATGGCAGTGCAGCCACACCACAGTACTTGCTGCACAAACTGGCCGAGCGCGCAGATGAACTGCGTAACGTGGAGCTAGTGAGTATATCCACTTTTGGTGACATGCCCTGCGCCGAAGAGCGATGCAGCGATGCCTTTTACATAAACTCCCTGTTCGTGTCAGCCAATGTGCGGGAGGCTGTAAACAGTGGCCGCGGCGACTATGTGCCCATCTTCCTGAGTGAGATTCCTAACCTGTTCCGCTCGGGCATTATGCCGCTGGATGTAGCCATCGTGCACGTGTCGCCACCCGACCGCCATGGTTTTTGCTCCCTGGGTGTTTCCGTTGACATCGCCCGCCAGGCTGTTATCAGTGCGCAGCATGTCATCGCGCAGGTAAACCCGCAAATGCCCCGTACCCATGGCGACGCCCTGATCAACATCCGCCGCTTCGATGCGCTGGTGGAGGTGAACGAGCCCCTGCCGGAAGTTGACTATAGTCAGCGCATCACCCAGACTGAGGAGACCATCGGCCGTTACATTGCCGAACTGGTAGAAGACGGCGCCACCCTGCAAATGGGAATAGGCGCTATACCTGACGCAACGCTCAACAGCCTGACAAATCACAAAGGCCTGGGCATTCATACAGAGATGTTCTCCAATGGTATCCTGCCGCTGGTAGAGCAGGGAATAATTACCAACGAATTCAAGAAGAAGCATCCGGGAAGAATTGCGACTGGCTTTATTGTCGGCAACCGCAAATTGTATGATTTTGTAGATGACAATCCGCTGATCACCATGCTGAGTTCTGATTATGTGAACGATGTCACTGTCATTCGCTCCAACCCCAAAGTAACGGCCATCAACAGTGCGATAGAGATTGACCTGACCGGCCAAGTAGTTTCCGACTCCATTGGTACCTACCAGTTTTCAGGTATAGGCGGTCAGATGGACTTTATCCGGGGTGCTGCCCTTTCCAAAGGTGGTAAGCCTATTATTGCGCTGCCATCTGTCACCAACAAAGGTATTTCGCGGATCACGCCTTATATCAATCAGGGTGCCGGTGTGGTGACGACTCGTGCCCACGTGCATTATGTAGTAACAGAATATGGGGTTGCTTACCTGTACGGCAAAAACCTTCGTCAGCGCGCCAGGGCCTTGATCGAAATCGCACATCCTGATCATCGTGCCCGTCTTGAGGAAGAGGCGTTCAAGCGGTTCAAAAACTTATAGCCAGGGTGCTAAACTTTAGCTTTAAGTTTGCGTGTATGGGAAGGTTACTATACATACCTTATGGACATCTCAATATCCCCTTCCCATATACCTTCCCCTCGTCCGGAGTGGGTCGTACGGTTTGCCCGCATTGGCCTGATTGCTAAAGGAGTTGTGTACTGCCTGGTTGGAGCGCTGGCTTTTATGGCGGCTTTTGAACTCGGCGGACAGACAGAACAGGGCGCCGGCAAGACCGGTGTCTTTCAGTTTATCATGGAGCAGCCTTATGGACAGGTACTGCTGGCTATTGTAGCGGCGGGTATGCTCTGCTATACCTTGTGGCGACTCATACAGGCCATCCGCGACACGGAAGACAAGGGCAATGATGCAAAAGGTATAGGCAAACGCATCGGCTACGCATTCAGTGGATTAGTTTACGGGGCGCTTGCCTTTACAGCAGCCCAGTTGCTACTAGGCAACGGCGGCGGAAGCAATGGAACAGATTCTCGGCAGACGCTTGCCCGCGAATTGCTGTCACAACCCTTTGGGCAGTGGTTACTGGGAGCCGTGGCTATCGGCACGATGATCATGGGGCTTTACCAGTTTTACAGGGCCTATTCCGGTAAGTATATGAATAAAGTGCAATCAGAACAGCTGAAACCGGAGGTTCGTACCTCTCTCGTCCGTGCCGGTCTGGTGGGCTACATTGCCCGTGGAATTGTCTGGCTGATCATTGGGTACTTGTTGCTGCGGGCTGCCATTAAAGCTAATTTCCGTGAGGCTGGCAGCAGTTCGCAAGCTTTTCAGTTTCTGGAGGAGGCTTCATATGGCTCTTACCTACTGGGTGTACTGGCCCTAGGACTGATCTGCTACGGCGTGTTCATGTTTGTGCGGGCCAAGTGTGAGGTGATCAGCACAAAGGGATAGCCGGATTTACTTAGAAATCTGCAGGATGCCGTGCTCCTGTAACGCCTTTTTCATACAGTCCATGGCCTTGGTTTTGCACCATGATCTTGTCATGGAAGTCACGTACCTTAACTGTGTCGTATTTCCAAAATTGTAGTTTAAAAGCAAGTATGGTATCTGCCAGCAAATTTTCGACAATGCCATACAGTGCAAAGCCCATTACAAAAACTGATAAGTCAGCTCCGCCTTAAAGGCCTCCTGCTATACCTGCCAGCCCAACCAGTTGCTGCATGATAGTCAGGCTACCCAGAATGAAGCCGACGCACGATGTTTGATACAAAGTTGACAAGAAGCGGAATATCTACCCTTCTGGCAAGCCTGTTCTGCACCAGCACGCTGAGCTTTCCGGCCACAAATATAAAGAGGTGCAGAAGAACGAATGAGATCATCAACTCCGTCAGTGTCATCATATACCTGTTGTACTGGTCAGCCAGTGAATTACGGATGCATGTGTCAGTTTCATGCTATCTTCTTTAAGTGTACTTTCCTGTATAGGTTTAGCTGTTTTAATTGAACAATTCTCTAAGTTAAGCTGCAACAGGCAGGGCCGTCCAGGCCTTCTTGTGTAAGTACTGAACCATGGCTGATTATAATATTATTTTGAAATGTTCATTAAGCGGTACAGTTAAACCAAAATTGAGTTGGATTCTGTTAACAGGATATAACTTTTCAGTTATATTTGACTCAAATTTTGCAATTATCCTACTACCTGATGACAAACGGTTCTTTTAAGATATTCATTCTGGATGACGATGTGTGGTACAGCGAACTGCTGGAATACCACCTTTCGCTCAATCCAGACTACGAAATCCATAAATTTCACTCAGCAAATGAATGCCTTGCCAGTATGCACCTGCGCCCGAATGTGGTAACGCTGGACTACTCGCTGCCTGATAAAAACGGATCGGAAGTACTCAGACGCATAAAAGAACAAAACCCAGATGTGCAGGTTGTGGTGATTTCGGGTCAGGAAGATGTAGCCACAGCTGTGGACCTGCTTAAGCTGGGCGCCTATGACTACATCGTAAAAGACGAAGACACGCCCGAACGCCTCTGGAACACAATCAATAAAATCCGTGAAAATGTATCGCTGCGCGAAGAGATTGACTACCTGAAAGAAGAGATCGGGCAGAAATACGACTTCGGTAAAGTGATCATTGGTAACAGTGACGCCATCAAGAAGGTGTTTAACCTGATGGATAAAGCCACTAAAACCAATATTACCGTGTCGGTGCATGGTGAGACGGGTACAGGTAAGGAGCTTGTTGCCAAAGCGATACATTATAACAGCACCCGCAAAAAAGCTCCTTATGTGGCAGTAAACGTAGCGGCTATACCTCGTGAACTGATCGAAAGTGAGTTGTTCGGTCACGAAAAGGGAGCCTTCACCGGTGCTGTGTCACGCCGCCTGGGTAAGTTCGAAGAAGCAAACAAAGGCACTATTTTTCTGGACGAGATTGGGGAGCTTGACATTAGTTTGCAAGCCAAACTGCTGCGCGTACTCCAGGAAAAGGAAATCACACGTGTAGGAGGTAATGCTGTCGTGCCGGTTGATGTCCGCATCATTGTAGCGACGCATAAAAACCTGGCTGAAGAAGTAAAGAAGGGACGTTTCAGAGAAGATTTGTATTACCGTTTGCTCGGTCTTCCGATTCAGTTGCCGCCATTGCGTGAGCGGGGTAGCGATATACTGGTTCTGGCAAAATTCTTCATTGATGCCTTTGCCAAAGAGAATGGTCTCGGACGTAAACACTTGTCGCCAGATGCACAGCAGAAGCTCCTCTCCTATGCTTTCCCGGGTAACGTACGCGAACTAAAAGCACTGGTGGAACTGGCTGTGGTATTAGCTGACGAAGATGCCATACAGGAGCAGGACATTAACTTCTCTGCCAGCCATACCGAGAAGGACTTTCTGGCTGAAGAGCGTAGCCTCAAAGAGTATACAACCGCCATCATTCAGCGTTTCCTGGACAGGTATGACTACAATGTATTACTTGTAGCTGACAAGCTGGACATTGGGAAGTCAACGATCTATCGGATGATACAGAGCAATGAACTTATCGTGAAGTAAGGTTAAGAAGTGGTCCAAAAGCAACCTGTTGAGAGTACTGCTTTCCAGAAATCAAATCTGGGTTAGTGCGTAGGTAATGTTATCGTGAAGATAGTTCCTTTGTCTACTTGACTTTCAACGCTGATCTGACCGCCCATTAGCCTGACCTGTTGGTTCACGATGTAGAGTCCCAGCCCGTTTCCTTCTGCTACTTTCGGAGCAAAGCGGCGGTGCATCTGAAACAGTTCCTTGCCTATGGTAGTGAGGTCCATGCCAATGCCATTGTCTTTTACCTCTATGGTAATCAGCTCGTCTTGTAATAAAGCTTTCACGCTTACTATAGTGGGGCGATCCAGGCTGCGATACTTCAGGGCATTGGAGATCAGATTGCGAATGATGCTGTTGAAATATGCCTTGATGGTATGAATCTGAAGGTTATCTGCTATTTCCAGTTCTACACTTGCATTGGCCTGACGGATTTCTTCCTGAAAGAAATTGACGATACGCTTGATGGTTTTGTTGACGTCTACCTCTTCCTTGCTCTCCTTACCCGTCGACTGCAGTGCGATCAGTTCATTAAGGTCGCGCAACATCACGTCAACTGACTCTACAGTGTGCAGTAAGTAGCGCTTTACCTGCTTTTCCTTATTCTCCGGCAGGTTGCCTTGCAGGAGCCGCGCAAAACCCAAGGCATTGGCGACCGGCTTTCGCATGTCATGGGCCAGTATTTTCCGAAATATCTCCAGCTCGTCGTTGTGTACTTTCAGGAGAGCTGTGTATTTCTCCAGCTCTATCTCCTTTTGCTTCTTATCTGTAATGTCTTTAGCGATGCCAAAGATGGCCAGAATGCGCGTGTCGTTTTTGAGCGGAAAATTTGTGACGTCCAGGTATTTGATGCCGTTATCCGTTACAATGGAAGTTTCGTAGCGCTGCGGCTTGTCTTCCTTCGAATCTTGGAAACGCTCCTGCGTAAAGGCCTTCCTGCTTTCTTCGATGAGTGGCTCAAAACTTTGCCCGATCAGCTCCTCCCGGTCATACCCCGTGATGCGACATACCTCCTCATTCACCATCATAAATTTCCCCTCTAGATCCAACAGGAAGATGGCATCCGGGTGGTTGAGAAAAAGTGTTTGGTTAAGTTTTTCGAACTGAAACAGTTCAAATTCTTTATTTATATCCATTGGTAAAGGGATACCTGATGTAGTCATATGGGCTCGTTATTTAATGTACGGCTGCTATCATGAATCGACGTGTTTTGTATACTTATCTCCTCAAGTTTTTTATCTGTCATCGGTTTCTCAACCCTAACCTCCAACAGTAGCGGATACTTCCTGTATTTAGGTCAATCGAGTGAGTAATGTAGCCCTTCAATTCAACGTTAACCGTCATGAAGTTAATACGGCATTGCATCCAGCAGCTAAATTTTGGCGTCTCAAGCGGAAGTTAAAAATATGCTGAATTCGATGTTGTTTCGTCAGTAACATAGGCTGTGCCAGAGCGTGGCTTGATACCGATCAACTGCAAAGCCTGAGGAAGCATTAGTTAAGTGGAGCAGCTATAGCTAGCATCATGGCAATAGTGTGGTTATGAGACATGTTATAAAATAATCCATATTGTGTTAAATTAAATCCTCACATTAATTGTTACTCCACTGAAAAGCGATAATTTGCGAATAAATCCGCCTCTCCTTTTACACGGGTTTTATTGATTGCATGATGGAAACTTCATATGAGCTGCAGGAATTGCAACAGGAGCTCGAAAAAGAAAGAAAAGCCCGGCAGGGAGCTGAAGCAAGAGCTGAAACCTTAGCCTGCGAGTTAGAGTCACTCCGTTCTCATCCGTCTGATACTACAACAGAGCTTGTGCAAAACGTCATGCACATGGTGCCGAGCATTGTCTATATCTACGATCTGGATCAGAACAAAAGCATCTACCTTAATAACTGCATTAAAACGATTCTGGGGTATACGCAACAGGAGCTGGATGCGATGGATGGACATTTCTTTATGTCTGTCGTGCAGGAAGCTGACAGGCCCCTTCTGCTGCAGCATACTTCCGGGATGCTGAGTGCCCAAGATGGCGAAGTGCGTGAGATTACGTATAGTGTGCGTGCCAGCGACGGGACGAGCAGAACGCTCTTCTGTCGGGAATCAGTGTATAAGCGCAATGCCGATGGCAAAGTTAGCCAGATCATTGGATCAGCCGAAGATATCACCAAACTGCGCCAGAAAAACCAGGAACTAGCCTATCAAAAAGAGTTCTATGAAGCTATCCTGAATAACCTTCCTTCGGATGTGGCCGTGTATGATAACCAGCTGCGCTACATTTTCGTGAACCCCGCAGCTGTGTCAGACCCTCATCTGCGGGAATGGATCATCAACAAAACAAATGAAGAGTACTGCGCTTACCGCAATGTGCCACTGCATCGCATAGAAACACGGGGCAAACACTTACTCAAGACGATGGAGGAGCGCCGGCAGGTGGTCTTCGAGGAAAAGCTTGTCGATAAGCAAGGCAATGCCAGCTACCATATTCGTAAGCTCAACCCTGTGCTCGATGAGCAGGGCGAAATAAAAATCATAATTGGCCACGGCCTCAATATTACTGACCTGCATCATGCGCAGCAGGAAATCAAATCCAGCGAGGCAAAGATCAGGGCTATTCTGGATGCCATACCGGACCTGATGTTTATCATAGACAAGCAGGGGGTATACCTGGAGATGCATAACGAACACTCCCAGTACGAGGTGATGCAGGCATCTGATGTGATCGGCAAAACACTATTCGATATGCTGCCTGCTCCTCTGAGTCAGAAGAGCTTTGACCTGCTGCAGAATGTGCTGGCAACCGGGCAGATGCACTCTATAAATTACGAGTTGAAGTCACGCTATTATGAGGGTCGCATTGTGAAGTACAATGATGAGCAGGTACTCACCATTGTGCGGGATGTTACTGAGGAGCGCAAAGCTGCAATCGAAGTAAAGGAGAAAAATGACTTTATCAGACTGGTACTCGACACCAGTCCTACCCTGATATATGTAAAGGACGGCGAAGGCAATTTCAAACTCGTAAACCAGGTGTGTGCGGCTCTGTTTGGACTGAATCCGGAAGACCTATTGAATCAAAATACGCATGACCTGCACCACGTTCCGCAAGAGCTGCATCACTATGACCATGTAGATCAAGTTGTGATACAGACAGGCCAGGAGTTGCGTGTGCAGGACAGCTATACCTTGCCTGATGGTCGAGTGGAGTGGTTTAATACCATCAAGAAGCCGCTTACAACGAATAATGGAGAAGTGCATGTGCTCGGCATCTCCACTAACATAACCGAGCAGTATAACGCCAACAAAAAGCTGGAGGAAAGCGAGGAACTTCACAGACTGCTCTCTGAAAATTCCCGTGACCTTGTTTGTCTGCATGATGCCGCAGGAACTTATCTGTATGTGTCCAATGCCGTAGAGGAAATGTTAGGCTACAAATCTGCTGAGTTAGTCGGTTTATCAGCCTACCAGATCATACACCCGGATGATGCAGAGAAGGTGCAGACCATGGGACATCGGGTCGCCCTAGAGGAGAAACACGACACCACGGTGCAGCATCGCAAAATGCACCGAGATGGCTATTACATCTGGGTAGAAACGAGCATCAAGCCCATTACGGATAGCGATGGGAACGTGATCAAAATACAGTCTTCGTCGCGTGATATTACAGAGCGTCGCCTGGCTGAAGAGGCGCTCAAGAAGAGTGAGAAGAAATATCGTGACCTGATCAAGTACAGCCAGGCCTACATGTGTACGCATGATATGCAGGGCGTTATCCTGTCTGTCAATCCTTACCTGGTGGAAATGCTTGGCTATGAGGAGGAAGAGGTAATCGGCAAAGAACTGAAACAATTCTTCCCGCTGCTGCACCGCCAGTACTTCCCGCAGTATCTGAAGCAATTTGAGGATAATACAGTTGTGAAAGGCATCCTGTGCATACTGCGCAAAGACAAAGAAGAGCGTTTCCTCAATTACCAGAACTACAAGGTGAGTGAAGATGGGCAGGAGCCCTATGTGATCGGTATCGCCCAGGACGTGACTGACCGCATTCAGACAGAGCGTGAGCTTAAGAATGCCAAGGAGGCAGCTGAGGAATCAGCGCGTGTGAAAGAGAACTTCCTGGCCAACATGAGCCATGAGATCCGAACGCCGCTAAATGGTATACTGGGTATGAGCGGACTGTTGCACAAGACGCAGCTGGACGAAACGCAGCTTAATTACCTCAAAATCATTAATCAGTCGGCTGACAATCTTTTGGTAGTCATCAACGACATACTGGATGTGGCCAAAATAGAGGCCGGCAAACTGGAACTGGAGTCCATTCCGTTCAGGATCGAAGAGACCGTGCAGGCTGCATATCAGACATTGAAATATAAGGCCGAGGAAAAAGACATTGCCCTTCAACTTGGTACATTGGATTTGCCTCATACCTTGCTGCAGGGTGACCCATACCGCCTGAACCAGATCCTGCTCAACCTTTTGAACAATGCCATCAAGTTTACAGAGGAAGGAAGCGTGACGCTGCAGGCCAAAACACTGGAAGAAACGGCTTCTACCCTCACGATTGAGTTTGCAGTCGAGGATACAGGTATAGGCGTGCCGGCTGACAAAAAGGACCTGATTTTCGAAGGTTTTACGCAAGCCTATTCCAGCATCACGCGCAAGTACGGCGGCACCGGACTGGGACTTAGCATCTGCAAAAACCTGGTAGAGCGACAAGGTGGTGATATCTGGGTAGAAGACAATCCGGAAGGTGGCAGTATCTTCCACTTTATGATCACCTATCCGAAAAGTGAAGTGGACCAGTTGCCGGAGGACGAAACAGTTGATATTGACTTTGGCAGCCTTGGTGCTGTGAAAGTGCTGCTGGCAGAGGACAATGAAGTAAACGTCTTCCTGGCACAGGCGATCATGGAAGAATGGGGTTTCCAACTGGATGTAGCTGTCAACGGCCTCGAAGCTGTGGAAATGGTACACCAGTCAGCTTATGACATCATCCTGATGGATATTCAGATGCCGGAGCTAAGCGGAATAGATGCCACCCTGCAAATCAGAGCCATGGCCGACGAGCAAAAGGCAGGTATACCAATCATCGCCCTAACTGCCAATGCTCTGAAAGGTGACGCCGAAAAGTACCTGAGCGCAGGGATGAATGATTACCTGTCGAAACCATTTGAAGCAGAGGTGCTTTATACAAAGATTGCCAGCCTGCTTCCTGAAAAGAGAAAAAGTGATCAGTTAGAAGGTGCGGCTATAGCACCACAGCAGGAAGAAATAGTGCCGGCTGAACCGCTCTACAGTATGGAGGTCATCCAAAAAATGTCTCACAATAACGAGGCGTTCATGAACCGCGCCCGCCAGCTCTTTGCAGATACCATACCTGTCACGGTAAAGGATATGCACAAAGCAATGGAGCAGGAAGACTGGAAGATGGTGAGTGCACTGGCCCACAAAGTAAAGTCCACGATCGATACCATGAAGATCGAGTCTTTGAAAGAAGTTGTGCGCTTTGTGGAGGCAAATGCCAAACAAGAGACAAATCTGGTTGAAGTTCGGGAAGGTGTTTCCAGAATCCGGGAGGTGATGCTGAAGGTTGTGGCTGCTATCAGCGCCGAAATAAGCTCTTAATCAAACGTATTATTTTATTGACAGCCTGCCCTGCCAGCCTTTTGTGCTGCCAGGGCAGGCTTTTTTTGTAAAGTTTTAGCGGTAACCTCCGTAAGCCCTACTGACAGCTATACCTATATTTAATTTATGCCCTCTACCCTATCTACGCACTCCATACCTGACTTGAAAGAGATCACAGCGCTACGGCACCATCTGCACCAGCACCCTGAACTTTCCGGACTTGAATTTGAGACAAGCCATACCTTGCGTGGTTTTCTGCAAAGCTACCAACCTGATGAAGTAATTACAGATTTAGGAGGCAATGGCTTTGCAGTGATCTTTAATGGAATGGATCCGGATGCCGGACCTACTGTACTCTTCAGGGCTGAATTGGATGCCCTGCCGATAATAGAGCAGAACGAACTGCCTTATACCTCTATTCAGAAAGGCGTTAGTCACAAATGCGGGCACGACGGACACATGGCTATTTTAGCAGGACTTGCCAGTTTGTTGCACCAGCACCCACTGGACAAAGGAAGGGTGGTCTTGCTGTTTCAGCCGGCAGAAGAAAACGGAGCAGGTGCCTGGGCTGTACTGCACACCCCTGCTTTTCAAGAAATAGCACCTGACTATGTGTTTGCGCTGCACAACATACCAGGCAAGCCTATGGGACAGGTAATCCTGCGGGCAGAGATATTCGCTGCGGCTTCTGTGGGACTCAAGGTACAGTTACATGGAAAAGAGTCGCATGCTGCGGAACCTGAGAACGGTCTGAACCCGGGAGAAGGTATGAGTGAACTGATACAGGCTTTTAATGCCCTGGTGCGTGATCCTCATTCCTTCCAGGACCTGACTTTGCTCACTGTGGTGCATGCCCGGCTGGGCGAAGTTGCATTCGGCACCAACCCGGGATTTGCGGCGGTAATGGCCACGCTTCGGGCCTTTGAACAGGAAGACCTGAACAAACTAAAATCCCTTGCGATAGAATCAGTTAAGCTGGTGTCTATCAAGTATGGATTAAGGTATGATCTGGAGTGGGTGGAGGAGTTTCCGGCTACCCGCAATAGCACGGAGGCAGTTGAACTGATAGAGCAGGCTGCCCGTTACCTGAATATGGAGGTCACGCAGGCAGCACAACCTGTACGTTGGTCCGAAGACTTCGGACACTTTACAAATAGGTATTGCGGTGCTCTTTTTGGATTGGGGTCCGGTCCGGATCAACCGCAGCTACACCACGCTGATTATAATTTCCCTGATGAACTTATATCTGCTGGTGCTTCCCTGTTTTACCGCATCGCAGCATCCCTTCTAAAAGATTAACCGTTTCATGTTCTATAGTTCCTATATCGAGATAAGTCGCTCAGCGCTGGCGCATAACATAGCATTTCTTAAAGCTCAGCTCAGGCCTGGTGTCCGTTTCTCTTCTGTCATTAAAGGCAACGCCTACGGGCATGGCATTGAGGAGTTCGGGCAGCTGGCCTATACCTGTGGCGTTGACCACTTTTCAGTTTTTAGCGCCGATGAAGCCTATCGCCTCCAGCAGGTGCTGCCCCACACCGCTACCATCCTGATCATGGGCTATATCGATGACGAGGAGTTAAACTGGGCTATCACACACAATATTGAATTCTATGTGTTTTCCCTGGATAGGCTAGAACTGGCTGGCAAGGCAGCCAAGGCTTTACAGAAGCCAGCCAGAATCCATCTCGATCTGGAGACAGGGATGAACCGCATCGGATTGAATACGGATGAACTGGAACGTGCTACTGACATTATTCTGAAGCAGCCTGATGCATTTGAGGTTGTTGGCGTATCCACACATTATGCAGGAGCCGAAAGCAGCGAAAATCATGACCGTGTAACAGCCCAGCTGCAGCGCTATCACATGGCCGTACGCATGCTGCAGCAGAAAGGACTCACTATTGAAACGCTGCACACAGCCTGTTCAGCTGCCGTGATGGCCTATCCCGAGACCCACCTGGACATGGTACGGGTAGGCATTATGCAATATGGCTTCTGGCCCAGCCCGGAGATCTACCAGCGTTACATGGGTATCAGCACGGACCGCAGCGACCCTTTGAGGCGGCTGATTAACTGGAAGAGCCGGGTCATGAGCCTGAAAGTAGTTCCGTCTGGTGAGTTCATCGGGTATGGTACGAGCTTTCAGGCAAGTACTGAAATGCTCATTGCCGCTATACCTGTAGGGTATTCCTGGGGCTTTAGCCGTAGTCTCAGCAACCAGGGACAGGTGCTGATCAGGTCGCACAGAGCACCGGTAGTGGGCATCGTGAATATGAACGTATTGATGGTGGATGTGACCGGTATACCGGACGTGGATCTTAAAGACGAGGTAGTGCTGCTTGGCAAGCAGGGCAGTGAGCACATTACGGTGGCTTCGTTTGCTGAATTGAGCACCCAGCTCAACTATGAGTTGTTAACCCGACTCCCGCTGAACATACCCCGGATCATCATTGACTAGATATTACTTCCAACTGCCTCTTCGCGGTGAAGTTCGTAGCCGCAGTTGTCACAAAAATTAGCCGTCAAAGAATGCCCCTCTTTGTAGCAGTTCGGGCAAACACGCGTCGTTGTGTTCAGACGTTCTGCATTGGCGAGTTCTACCGATACGATCCCTGTGGGAACAGCAATGATGCCATAGCCCATGATCATCAGACAGCTAGCCAGGAGTTGCCCGAGCGGTGTTACCGGGGTAATATCTCCGAAGCCTACGGTAGTGAGGGTCACAATGGCCCAATAGATGCTTTTCGGAATGCTGGTGTATCCGCTCTCTCTGCCTTCTATCACATACATCAGCGCACCAACGACTATTACCATCATGAGCACAACTCCCAAAAACACGGTGATTTTAGTCATACTGGCCCGCAAGGCTTTGGACAGGACCTGGCCTTCGTTGACAAAGCTGGTCAGGCGGAACACCCTGGCGATCCGGAGCAATCGGAACACGCGAATGACCAGTAGGTATTGGGAACCAAGTACAAAGAGGCTGAGATAAGTAGGGACAATAGCCAGGAAATCAATAATCCCGAAAAAAGAGAATACATACTTCAAAGGTCGCTCCGAGCTATAGATGCGGAGTATGTATTCAATCGTGAACAGGATGGTAAAGATCCATTCAAGCGTTTGAAACAGAGGTAGGTAGTCCCGTCTCAGGGACACCACACTTTCCAGCGACACCACCACAACACTTGCTATAATCAACAGGAGCAGCATGATATCGAAAGCTTTGCCGGCTGGCGTTTCAGCTTCGAAAATGATGCTGTACAGTTTATGCTTTAGCGTGTCACTGTTGTATGTTGCCATGGACCTGTTTTACAAAGAGGAAGAAACGCGTACGGAGTCTTTCCGGAACCGACTAGCCATATATTGCTGTATACGCTGCTCATACTCAGTTATCTTGGCAGGGTCTACAAATACAGCACTAGTGTTCTTAGTCTGGTTGGCAGGCTGCGGCTTTTTCCACCCGATCATGACTAACATAACTGTATCGAGCTTTGCTTTGTTTTCTGCTACAGACACGATCTCTCCTACCTCCACCTTATCGATCTCCGGGAAAATCAGTTTAAGCTCTCTGCTGGCACTTACCGGCGTGTAAGAGTTGGCAAGTCGCATGAGGCTGTCGGCCCGCTGGCTCTGCATCTTCTGAATTTCGATGGTCTTCAGGAAATCCTTGGTGAGGTTGTTGGTGATGTCGGATGCCATGCGGCGAACATCCTCAGCTGATACATCCAACTGCACCAGCTTTACACGGTGTTTTGAAAGCGAATTCTGGGCCAGCACCTGATCATAATGCTGGAGTAGGGAATCAGGCACAGGGTTGCCAACACTATAAATTTTAATTGTACTCAGCGTATCGGTATCCGTTACTTCCCACTTAATGATTTCATTATTTCGGTTGGCAAAGTCGCGCACGATCAGGTTCTCGATCTTCTTTTTGGTCTGAACGTTTTGATAAATGTTGTAGAGGAAATAGGCGCTTGGCGATACTACAATGAACAGCATCAAGGCCATGATGCGGGCTACCCGGCGCTCAGTGGCCTTGTCTACGTAATGTTTGATATCAAACTTCAGGTATTTTACGATCAGGAAAGTCGCCAGGCTGATAAAGACGGCGTTGATGAAAAACAGGTAGAAGCCCCCGAAAAAGAAATCGAAGCGTCCGAGCGCAAGACCATAGCCAGCCGTACACAACGGCGGCATCAGGGCAGTTGCAATGGCCACGCCAGGTATAGCATTCGATTTATCTGATCTGGAGATAGAGACAATACCTGCCACACCACCAAAAAAGGCGACCATCACATCAAGCAAAGTGGGTTTGGTACGGGCCAGCAGTTCGTTCGTAGGCTCTCCAAGTGGCGTGATCATGAAGTAAAACGTACTCACGATCAGGCCGGCTGCTGCCGCGAGTGAAAGGTTCTTAACAGAGGCCCATAACATTTCGCGGTCATTGATGCCTACTGATAGCCCCACTCCCAGAATCGGAGACATGAGTGGGGAAATAAGCATGGCCCCGATAATAACAGCTCCGGAGCCGGTATCAAGGCCAATTGAAGCCAGCATGGCAGAGCAGATCAGCATCCAGGTATTGTTACCGCGAACAGGAATCTTATCGTAAATTTCGCGGATAGTGCCTGGCTCATCGGTCTCGTGGATGATGTTAAGCACACTGTCCAGGGCTCTCTTAATCGAATCGAAAATCATAAACAGGAATTAGCAATTCCTGTAAAAATAGCTTTTTTTCGCTTAAGTCCCCAATTTAACACTTAGCATCGGGAGCGTTTGAGGTAGTACAGAGGTATCATTGAGGGCTTTTACTAGCTGATTTATCTTTATTCGATCCCCTGGATTCTTGGTCGTTTCTTCTGCATCTGACAAGAGTTGTTGCGCTTCTGTTGTGATGGGAGCCAGTCGCTTGGGGTTACTTTTTGCTGCTTGACTTAAGTTTTTAAGCAAGTTTAACAGTCTTAGCACAATGACAGGGTCTTCTCTGCCATATACCCGGATCGGCCCCAGACAATGACTCAGTAAATCCCTGTAATTCACTTCATCCAAACGCAGACGAAGTACATTATCTTTATCATGAAAGATTTTCTCGTCAGTCAGTTGCATCCGGATGATAAAGAGGTCGGTCAGGTAATCAATCGCTTTTATAGCGGTGCCTGGGTCGTTCACACTGGGGCTTAAAGCCTTGACAGCACTTTCGGTAATCTGTTTGAAACCATAGAGATAGTTCATATCTGCGAGCTCTTCCTGGTAATAACTAATATTGCCGTAAAGATCTTCGCAAAAAGCTTCTTTATCTTTCAGAATACCGGCCACTTTTGCGAATGGCAGGCCTTTGATCACAAAGTGGCCAAGGGGCTGCATGAATTCCAGCACCACATCATGCTTTCTACAAAGCTTGATAATCGCTTTCTTGTCGACTTTTTGCAGGTATCCGCTGAAGTCGCTGTTGAGTTCCCGCCAGTCTCCCGTTTCAAATATTGCCGGAAGTGCCTTTCCTTCATCTTTTAAGATTTCTTCACGCAATTTATCCAGGGTCAGTTCGTAGATGCTCTCCAGAATATTGCCGATCTGAATGGCGGCTGATATGGAATGGATGAAGTATACAAAGAAGGCCAGACAAAGGATGGTAAAGCACATCGCCATGAAAACCGCCAGCCCAGGCAGGTCAGCATCATAACTTTCAGAGCGGATATTTACCATGACAACCAAGGTATAGATCAGCGTTCCCAGGTATAGACCCAGCACTTTTTGATTTGACTTGGAAGAGATCAGCCCTGGTATGACACGGGGTGAAAAGTTTGCACTGGCCTGATTCAGGACCAACATCACCATGGTAAAACTGAAAACGATAAGAGAGAAGATGCCAGTGGCGATCGAACTCAGGATCATCGTGGCTGTTTCGCCGTGCGTGATGATGAAAAAAGGCAATTCATCTTTCAGGGAGTTGCTAATTCCCCTGGTTTCGAAATAGATCATCAGCACTGCAATCCCGAAAAAGAGCAGCGAGATGATAGTCGGGTAAAATCCTATACTGGTAAAGATGAACTGAATGACAAGCTTCAGCCGGCTTATGATTCTCTTCATAGTGCGGTGGCGGGGTTACATTGCTTTATTTTACTGTATGCTTTGGGTATAAGTTATAAAAACAAAAGAGCCGACAGCTTGACACTATCGGCTCCGGATCATAAGCGGGTTGGTTTATTCGAATGCTGTCTTTGTCAGGCTGGCTTCCCAGCTCATCATTTTGAGCAGGTACAGTCGAATCATCGGATTTTCATGAAGTGCTTTTTGCACGGCCTCCTTTTTAATCCTGATCAGGTCGGTATTTTCGAGCGTATAGGCCGTAAAACTGTAGGTGTCGTTGAGTAAGTCGGTGATGCCAAGCAGAAAATCCGGAGGGGCAATCACCTGCTCATCTATACCTGTCGCCTGATCAGCAAAAGCCACGCTTCCCTGGGTGACCAGGTAGAAAGCGGAAACCTCCTCCCCTTGCCTGAAAATACAGCGTCCACGCTCCAGGTGCTCCGGCTCGCCTTCGATCATTCCACTGCTGATGAAATCCCTTACTGCCATGCTGCTTTGATGTTTACTGATGTACAGTCTGCAGTTGCACCTGTTTTTGCTTGCTTGTACAGTTAACACAGCAACCCGAACAAGGTTTCTTTTTATGCTGACGGTAAGTCAGTAGTGGGATGCGTGTATGAAAGGCCATGGTCTTCATGTAGTTTGTGCTAAAGAGGCGTTCCATCAGGTAGTTGTCCTGTGTGGCCAGTATAAGCAGATCAGCCGAAGTCTCTTCCGAAAACTCGCTGATGCCCTCCAGTACGTCCTCTTCTTCCAGTAACCTGAAGGCTACTTTTCGTCCCTTCAGCTGCTTTTCTATTTCCAGCATAGCCGCCTTGTAGGAGCATAATTGGGAGCGTTCTTCTTCACCGTATACCTGCACAAGCGTCAGTTTGGCCTTCAGCTGCTGTGCCAGGTCGGCAATACGGAAGAGCACCTTTTGGTCCTGGTCTGTAAAGTCCGTTGCAAACACCAGGTTTTTCAATTTCCGATAGCGTATGGAGGCCGGGAGTACCATGACCGGACATGAAACAAGATCCATGACGACAGCAGCCAGTTCGGTCGCTTCCCTGTTAAGACCATTGTTTGCCCGTGTTCCGGCATCCATCAGCACCAGGTCGATCTGGTAGTCCTGCACGACGGATTGTATGCTATCGCTTACCTGACCTGGCCGTACCACGCAGTCAAATGGTGCTGCGACTTTAGAGGATTTGAATTCACGGCTAAACACACGCTCGGCAAAAGATCGAAGCTTTTGGATGCAGCTGCTTTGCTGCGTATAAGTCAGGTCGGCAGTTTTGCATGCATGGAACAGGTATAGCTCCGCCCCCAGTGCATGGGCCAGCTGGCCGGCGTAGTAGAGCAGGTCCTCCCCTGTCTCGTTCAGTTCCAGCGGTACCAGGATGCGTTTTGTGTGCGTTAGCGTTGTCATAGTGGTCATGTTTAGTATAGTAAAGGTATAGGTGGATCGCATAGGATACAGTGAGCTGCATCACCTCAAAAAGTGACTTTTAACAGTATTGGCTTTACAGCTATTTTGGCTTGGAGCAGCAGCTCATCTCGGTGGTATGCTGTTCTGTTTGCACTACTTTAGGACTCAGGTATGGTATACCCAGGCCAAGGCCGCGTACAATGAACAGCACAGCCAGTGCCATACCCACATAGGGAACGGCCCTGTTAAACATACCTCTCACCTTCAGGCTAATAAGTTTACCGGAGAGCGAGACGATATACATGAGCGGGAAAGTGCCCAATCCGAAAAGTGCCATATAGAGCATGGCACCACCTATACCCGGGGCACTGATGGCGCCTGCCAGGGCAATATATACGAACCCGCAGGGAAGCAGACCGTTGAGCATACCTACTATGAAAAGTGAGCCCAGTGAGTTTTTCTGAAAGTAGTAGCCAAGCTTTTTGCGAACCCAGCCCATCACTTTGTCTGTACCCAGTACACTGGATGCCTTGCCTTTGAGAGCGGCCGGCAGCACCAGCAGCAACAGGATCAAAACACCCGAAACAATGGAAACTGTTTGTTGCAGGCCTGCCATCTCAAGTGACTGACCAAAAGCGCCCGCGAGTGCGCCCAACGATGCGTATGTAACGATGCGACCACCATTGTACAGGAGCCGACCAGCGTAGTAACGCCAGCCGGAACTCCCGACAAATGGTAGCGCCATTGCTATAGGGCCGCACATCCCGACACAATGGAAACTGCCTAATAAACCAAATAGAAATCCTGCCCAGATCATGGCCTTACTTTATTTGGATGGTTTTTTCAGAATAATATGCTTCTGCTCCGTCGCTGAAGTTCACGCGAACTTTCCACAAACCTTTTTCAAGGTTTCCTACTTCTATGAGTTGGCTTAAGTCGCGACCCAACTGCAGCGGCATTTGCTGGTCCAGCTTATTGTCTGACGGGCGGAAAAGGGTCACCATACCGGTTAACTTCTTGTCGCTGTAAGTGGCGGGTACCTGCAATAGAATGGTCTGGCCCTCCTCCTTGTAAGTTAGCATTACATCACCCAGCGCCTGGGTGCGGCGCACGCGGTCGATCTGATCCTGGTATGCGATCTCCTGTGCGTAGTAGTCTTTGCTCACCAGGTCCACGTCCTGGTTCATGGCCTGTATCACAAAGTAGACGATGTAACCCATGAAGGATACCAGCCCGATTACAATGGCATAAGGCCAGAAAGTGAATTTTTTATCTTTAGTCATGATGATTGCGCTTGAATGGTTGCTTTAAAATGAAGCGGTAATTATTTGGCAGGTGCCAGGAACTTGGTGTCCTGCGTGGTGATCAGCTCACCTTCATGGTACACCCCGATCTCAATTTTGGCGTTCATGCCGGTCAACTGGCTCTGCGGGATCTCTGCGAAGAACACCCCATCTGCCTTGCCCTGGGCTGGCAGCACCAGTTCACTGCCCACCATCTGAATAGATCCATCCTTGTTTAGCAGTTTCAGGGTAAGCGGCATATCGGTATTCGTTTTATTGATTACCGAAATATTGTACAGGTTCTTCACCGTGCCCTGCTCTGTTTTCTGGTACAGCTGACCTGGTGTGCGCAGTACGGTGGCTTCTGCATCATCGCGGGTCAGTAGCAATGCAGTCAATGCAACTAACAGAAGCATCAACACGGCACTATAGCCCATCACCCGTGGCGTAAACAGCTTCCACTGGCGGCCTTCTGCAATAGCTTCCTCAGAATCATAGCGGATCAACCCTTCTGGCTTGTCGATCATGCGCATGATGTCATTGCAGGCATCAATACAGGCTGTACAGTTAATGCACTCCAACTGCTGCGCCCCGTTGCGGATGTCTATACCTGTCGGGCATACCTGTACGCACTGGTGACAGTCGATGCAGTCGCCTTCGGTACGCTCCTGCCCTTTGCGCAGTTTGCCCCGTGGCTCGCCACGGCCGTAGTCATAAGCTACTGTCAGACTTTTCTTGTCAAGCATCACACCTTGCAGGCGGCCGTATGGACAAACAATGGTACATACCTGCTCCCGGAAATAGGCAAACACCCAGTAAAATACACCGGTGAATACCAGCATGGAGCCGAAGCCCGCCAGGTGATTTGCCGGACTGTCAGTGATGATTTCTTTCAGGGCATCTATACCTATGATATAAGCCAGGAAGGTATTTGCGATGATAAAGGAGATCAGTAGGAAGACAGCGGTCTTGGAGCCCTTCTTCAGGATCTTCTCGCTGTTCCAGGGCATTTTATTCAGAGCCCGTTGCTTGGTGTAGTCGCCCTCTATCAGGTACTCGATGCGACGGAAAACCATTTCGAGGAAGATCGTCTGCGGACAGACCCAGCCACAGAACAGCCTGCCATAGATCACCGTGAAGAGGATGATGAACACGACCATGGCCAGAAAGGCCACCACCAGAATAAAGAAGTCCTGGGGCCAGAAGAGGATTCCGAAGATCACGAACTTGCGCTCCACAATGTTGAGCATCAGCAGTGGTAATCCATTGATCTTGATAAACGGCCCGGCAAACAGAAAAGCCAGCAAGCCATAGCTCACCCACTTTCTGTAGTCGTAGAGTTTCCCTTTGGGTTTTTTAGGGTATACCCATACCCTTTTACCATGCTCGTCTACTGTCGAGATATGGTCACGGAACTCGTCCGGAGCTGTTTGTAATTTAGTTGCCATGGCAGTTTAATTTGTGCGGATATTAATCCTGCCCGTTGAAATTTATAATGGTAGCCAGTAGCTGCTTTGTGCTGCTCTTTGCTGATACAAAATTCCGAATTCGTGCCTTGGTAAAAGATGACCAAAGTCATTCTTCCAGGTGATTGTCATCAGTAATCCCCTAAAACACAAAAAGCAGGCACTCTTTCGAATGCCTGCCTCTCATGAAGGGAGGTGTTGGTTTACTCTTTCTCGCCCTGAGCCTCTTTGGCATTAGGCGGGTTGCTGCCCTGCAGTGACAGGATGTAGCTACTTACTTCCAGCATCTGGTCTTTGGTCAGTTTACCCTGCCAAGGCACCATGCCTTTGCTTGGTACACCAAATTTCACTGTCTTGAAGATTTCGTTTACATCACCGCCGTGGATCCAGTATTCGTCTGTCAGGTTAGGGCCTACCGTACCTTCACCCGCCTGGCCGTGACAGGCCGCGCAGTTCTGTAGGTAGATTGCCTTGCCAGACTCAAGCGCACCGGCATCTGTCAGCACTTCAAAGTTTGTAACCGCATTCGGGTCTTCCACATTCTGAGCAGCAATCAGGGCTGCCTGCTGCATCTCCATTTCGTACTCTTCTGCCTGCAGTGCACCTGTGCGGAACACATGGTAGTGAAGCATATAGCCTACAGCAAACACAATCGTCACATAGAACATGTACTTCCACCATGGCGGCAGGTCGTTGTCATACTCCTGTATACCATCGAAATCGTGATTGGAGTGGATCTCATCCTTGGCCTTGCCCGTCATCACCGTAGCATCACCGCTCATCAGCGCGTATATACGACCTGAGAAAGTAGACTGAAATTCTTCATCCTTCAGCGAGTCGCCCATCATCGGTACGATCACCCGGAAAAGCATGACCAATACTACCACGATCAGCAGGATGATCAGGCCAACCAGACCGTAGATAAAATGCACGATCGGTGGCAGGTCCATAAAGGCGACATCCTGTACAGCAGCCGGTGTATCAGCTTTCACTGTTGTTGTAGCTGCCGTCTCTTCCGCCTGGGCAGGTGCAGCGGCACTGGCCTCTTTTATGTAGGCGATCACATGGTTGATGTCATCGTCAGAGAGAGAACCTTCGAATGCCGGCATCGGCATTTTTTTGAACTTCTCGTAAACAGCCACTGCATCTGCATCACCTGACTGGATCAGTTCCTGCGAGTTACTAATGAACTTATGCAGCCATTCATCCCCGCGACGCTCATGCACATCCTTCAGGGCTGGACCTACGATGTCGGCATCCATGCTGTGGCAGGCGGCGCAGTTTCCTTCAAATATTTTCTTGCCCTGCACTGCATCCTGCGCAAATGCCGCAGCACCCGTCATCAGGACAAAACCGGCCGCCAGTGCTAGTTGTCTCAGTTTATTCATGGGAGATTTCATTGTCTGTTCCCTCCTATTGTTTGGTCTTGATCTTCGTCAGTGCAGGCAAAGCTGCTCATGCTGCTCACATACTTCTTGTCCATCAGGGCCACATAAACCAGCAGACCCAGGAAGAACAAAAAGAAGATAGTAAATGAAATGAGCGGGTATATTTCAATGCCATCTATGGCTTGTAACACGTTCTTGTACATTGTCTTAGAATTTTAGACGGTTTGACTTTGTGACAAAGGACTTCTGGATTGAACGTCTGTCCTTTGTCATGCAGTCTTTTGTCAGGTTTACTATTCTTCTACTTCTTCAGCTTTCACCTTGATGTCGGTACCCAGACGCTGTAGGTAGGCGATCATGGCCACGATCTCGCTTTCAGGGCGCACTTCCAGGCCTTCTTTGGCTAGGTCGGCGGTGATTTCACGTGCCTGCTTCATCAGTTCTTGGTTTGCGTTGGCAATGTACTCGTCCTCGTAAGGCACACCCAGTTGCTTCAGCACTTCCAGTTTCTTCTGGGTAGTTGTCAGGTCCACATCCTGCTCAAACAGCCATGGGTAAGCCGGCATGATAGAGCCTGGTGACATGGAAGTCGGGTCGAGCATGTGGTGATAGTGCCAGCTGTGCGGATACTTACCGCCTACTCTGTGAAGATCCGGACCGGTACGCTTAGAGCCCCAAAGGAAGTTGTGGTCATACACAAACTCACCAGCTTTAGAGTACTCGCCATAGCGCTCTGTCTCTGATCTGAATGGACGAACCATTTGCGTATGGCAGTTCACACAACCCTCTTTGATGTACAGGTCACGTCCCTGCAACTCGAGTGAGGTATAAGGCTTCACGCTGGCGATGGTCGGCACGTTTGACTTGATCACGAAGGCAGGTATAAACTCTACCAGACCGCCAATCAGGATGGCAACTGTTGCCCAAACCGCCATTTGCATCGGGCGCTTTTCGATCCAGCTATGCCAGTGACCGGCATTGTGACTCACTTCTTTGACAATCGGAGGAGCGATGGCCGCCTCATTTGCCTCTAAAGCACCAGACTTAGCCGTCTTATACAGGTTGTAGATCATCAGGAACACACCGCTCAGGTATAGCACACCACCGATACCACGCAGGTAGTACATTGGCACGATCTGCAGCACAGTCTCCAGGAAGTTAGAGTACTGCAAAGTACCTTCTGCTGTGAATTGTTTCCACATCAGACCTTGGGTGAAACCTGCCCAGTACATAGGTATAGCGTAGAACAGGATACCCAGTGTACCTAACCAGAAGTGTGCGTTAGCCAGCTTCTTAGAGTGTAGTTGTGTTTTGTAAAGGCGTGGGAACAACCAGTACAGCATCGCAAATGTCAGGAAGCCGTTCCAGCCCAGGGCACCTACGTGCACGTGTGCTACGATCCAGTCCGTAAAGTGCGCGATGGCGTTTACGTTTTTCAGCGACAGCATCGGACCTTCAAAAGTAGCCATACCATAAGCGGTGATCGCTACTACCATGAACTTGAGTACCGGCTCTTCACGTACCTTATCCCAGGCACCACGCAGCGTGAGTAGACCGTTGATCATACCACCCCAGCTTGGAGCGATCAGCATCACAGAGAATACTACACCCAGTGATTGTGCCCAGTCAGGCAGTGAGGTATACAGCAAGTGGTGCGGACCAGCCCAGATGTAAATGAAAATCAGCGACCAAAAGTGTATAATTGAAAGTCTGTATGAGTATACCGGACGGTTCGCAGCCTTCGGCAGGAAGTAGTACATCAGGCCCAGGAACGGCGTTGTCAGGAAGAACGCAACCGCGTTGTGGCCATACCACCACTGCACCAGCGCATCCTGCACCCCGGCGTAGCCAGAGTAGCTTTTGAAGAAGTTTACCGGAATTTCGTAAGAGTTAACAATATGCAGTACCGCTACTGTCAGGAAAGTGGCAATGTAGAACCAGATGGCTACGTACATGTGCTTTTCGCGACGCTTAGCGATGGTACCGAACATGTTCCAGCCGAACACCACCCAAACCAATGTAATAGCGATGTCGATTGGCCACTCCAGCTCAGCATACTCTTTAGAAGTCGTAATGCCCAGCGGAAGTGTGATCAGAGCAGCTACAATAATCAGCTGCCAGCCCCAAAAGTTCAGTTTACTGAGTTTGTCGCTGTACATGCGCGATTTACAAAGGCGCTGCAGCGAGTAATACACACCCATAAAGATGGCGTTACCAACGAAGGCAAAGATCACCGCATTGGTGTGCAGTGGCCTGATACGGCCGAATGTTGTGTACTGGTTACCCATGTTCACATCGGGGTTGGCGAGCTGGAACGCGATCAGCGTACCGATAATCATACCGGCTACGCCCCAGAATACGGTAGCGATACCAAAGTCGCGAACGATCTTGTTGTCGTAGAAAAAGGATTCGATCCCCCCTGAATCTTGACCTACCCGTTTCGGGTTCGGCTCTAAGACAGTTGCTACATTAGTTGACATGTGCGGTGTCCTCCATTGGTTAAGATGTGTTGTATAATTCTGTTTGTTTGCTTGTTAATCATGTGCAAAATTGAGAATTCAGCTCCTCCGAAAAGATGACCAAAGTCATTCTTCTAGGTGATTGTCATCAGTAATCGAATTGACTTATGACTGCTTCTGACCTGGTTTTTCGGTTTTAGGCACGCCGTTGAACTCGTTTTCGAATAGCATGCGAACGGCTGGTGTATAGTCGTCGTCGTACTGTCCGGAGCGAACTGCCCACAGGAAAGCGGCCAGGAAACCAGCTGCTACAAGCACACTGACAGCGATAAGAACAAATATGATATACATGGTTAGTGAGTTAGTGAGTTAGTGAATGAGTGAGTGACTGAGTTAGTTATTGAATGAGTGAATTGGTTAAAGTGTGAATGTCTATACCTGCGAATATTATTCACTCATTCACCCAACCGCTCATTCACTCAATTATCAAAGTCCCGCTTTTTTAGCTGCGTACTTCACGGAGAGTGTGGCGAAGGTCATCACGCTGAGCGTACTGATCGGCATCAGGATAGCGGATACGATCGGTGTAAAGAGCCCCATCACGGCCATGGTCAGTCCGACCACGTTGTAAACCAGCGACACAGCGAAGGTCAACAGGATCAGCGTCATGGTCTTCTTGGAGAACTTCAGGAACAGGCTCAGTTTGTCAAATGACTCCGCATCCAGGATAGCATCGCAGGAGGGTGAGAAGTTGGTGACGCTGTTGCTTAGGGCTATACCTGCATCACTCTGCTTCAGGGCACCGGCATCGTTGAGACCGTCCCCTACCATCAGCACCTGTCGATGATCCTGCTCTTTCAGCTTCTGGATGTACTCCAGTTTCTGAACCGGCGACTGATTGAAGTTCAGTTCTGCTTCGTTGCCGAGCAGTTCCCGTAGTCGTGCTTCTTCGTGGTCGTTGTCACCGGAGAGCACAGCGATCTTTTTTTCTTTCAGATCGCCCAGCACGCTGCTCAAACCATTGCGGTATACATTGAAGAAGGTATAGTAACCCAGTACCACGCCATCTACAGACACATAAACTGTAGTTTTGAGGGTGTCTTTTTGCTTGTCTGCAGGTACGCCGAGGTATGCTGCAGAACCAACACGCACCAGCATACCGTTCACTTCGCCAACCAGTCCTTTACCAGTATATTCCTGGAAACCAGTCACTGGAGCTGTGCTGCCTTGTATAGACTCACTGATGCGTTGGCTCAATGGGTGCGTTGAGTGGCGTAGCACTGAAAGTATTGCTTGTTGCTGAGGCTCGGAAAGTGTTTTACCAGTGTAAGTTACCTCTGCCTCACTTGGCTCTGTAAGCGTACCTGTTTTGTCGAAAACGACTGTATCGATCTTGGCTAGTCGCTCTACTACGCCGGTGTTTTTGAGGTAGAACTTGTTGCGTCCGAACACCCGCATAGTATGGCCGTGCACGAATGGCGTAGCCAGAGACAGAGCACAAGGACAAGCGATGATCAGCACAGAAGTGAAGGCTTTCATCGCGATATCCATGTCACGCGGCACCCAGTATACGAGTGCACCGGCAGCCACCATCAATGTCACGATTATGAAGTACTTGCCTGCTATATTAGAGTAGGTGTGCAGGTACTGCTCTTCGTTCTTAGAGAAGACCGTGTCGTTCCAGAGTTGCGTCAGGTAGCCTTGTGATACCTCTTTTACCACTTCCAATTCGATGCTCTCACCTACCTGCCGTCCACCCGCGTAGATCACCTCTCCTACCACCTTCTCAACCGGCTCAGACTCACCGGATACAAAACTGTAGTCGATCATGGCACGACCGTGCAGCAGAATGGCGTCGGCAGGTATAAGTTCCTGGTTACGAATGCGGATACGATCTCCCACCTGAAGGTTTCGTACAGCGGTAGATGATTCCTCTCCGTTCTCTTTGAGCACCGTAATAGATACTGGGAAATAAGAGGTATAGTCGCGGTCAAAAGACAGCGTGTCGTAGGTGCGTTGCTGGAAGTACTTACCGATCAGCATGAAGAATACCAGGCCTGTGAAAGAGTCCAGGTAACCTGGTCCATGGCCAGTGAGGATGTCAAACAGGGATACAAAGAAGAGCGCTAATAGACCAGTTGAGATCGGCAGGTCGATGTTGACCATACGCTGCTTTATACCCTCCCAGGCTGAAGTGAAGAAACCACGTGCACTGTAGAAGAAAACAGGTATAGAAAGCAGGATGCTGAGGTAGCCAAAGAAAGAGCCGAAGCTGTGCTGCAGCCCCTGCGTAAAGTCCAGGTAATCCGGGAAAGCCAGCAGCATCACGTTACCGAAAGCAAAGCCGGCTATACCTAGCTTGTAGATAATGGTGCGGCTTTTTGTGGTCGTTTTCTTGCCATCTGTGTCGGCCAGCGTGATGGCTGGTTCGTAGCCAATGCGGGTCAGCAACTCCACTACTTCACGCAAAGAAGTCTTTTCGTGAAAGTAAGTCAGGGCGACTTCTTTGCGCATGAAGTTCACCGTCGTCTCGGCTATACCTGGGTTCAGCTTAAACAGGTTCTCCAGCAGCCAAATGCAGGAGCTGCAGTGCATCTGCGGAATATAGAAGGTCAGCTTACAGATCTTGTCGCTGCGGAAGTTAATCAGTTGCGCCTCCACACCCGGATCATCCAGATAGGCAAAACGGGCATCCGAAACCGGTTTTTTGCCAGTCAGGCCCGGGCTTTCCTCCAGGTTATAATAGGTGCAGAGATTGTTTTCTTCTAGAAGTTCATAAACGGCTTTACACCCATCGCAGCAGAAGGCTTTCTCGTGTGCTACAATGGGCTCGTCACCACAGGAATCCCCGCAGTGATAGCAGTTCTGAATATTGGTTTGGAGTGCGGCTTCCATCACAATTATCCTTTATTAATGTCTGGTACAAAGGTAATTGGGAGGCAAAGCCTAAAAGATGATGCATGTCACTTTCTGAACTGATAATGCTCAGTGCATACTCTGGCAGGATGCCCGACATTTGTAACATCAAACATGGTAATCAAGGCAGGCAGCAAAGTGCTCGAAGCCTTTTAAGATAATGTTTTGTGATTAAAGTTTAGTGTTTAGTATAAGGTGATTTTAGCTTAGAGGAGAGACTGAGCTACAATAACGGCAGGCGTGATACGGCTGCCGTTTTTTATTGCCCATACCTGATACTTTGCGCCAGCCGGCCTAGTCGTACATGTGGCTGATCTTGTAGAGCTTGTCGTGATCCAGAATGGTGATGGAGCTGCCTTTAGCGGAGATGAGTCCTTCGTCTTTGAACTCAGAAAGTAAGCGGATGGTCGTTTCTTTGGCAGTGCCTACAATAGAGGCCAGATCTTCACGGGAGATGGAAATGGTGAACTGATCACCTTCTTCGCGTTCCTGGTAGGTTTTCTGTAACAGCAGCAGAGCTTCTGCCAGACGCTCGCGCACCGGCTTGTAGGCCATCTGCACCATGCGTTCTTCTGCCTCACCCAAGGCATTGGAGATCAGCTTCATCAATCCACCCGCAAATTCTACGTTCTGGCTAATCAGCTCCAGGAATTGCGAGCGGGGTATAAAGCAGATCACGGCATCTTCGAGCGCAACTGCTGAGGCAGAATAGTTCGTGTCGGCCATCAGGGCACGGTAGCCGATCAGGTCGCCTGGTTTAGCGAGTCGCACGATCTGCTCTTTGCCGTCGCTCCCCAGCTTGGCGATTTTGATCTTACCGGAATTAATACAATAAAGTCCAGATGGTTTACCTCCCTCATGAAAGATCAGCTGCCCTTTCTTGTAAGCGAAACATGATTTCGTTTCAGAAAGGTGCGACAGTTCGGATGCTCTGCAGCAGCTCAATAGGGAGTTTGCTCGGCTCGAACAGTTCAGACAGTCAGGGTTGGTGAATTTCATAAGCAATCAGGATGCTGCAAAAGTATGCATTCGCCTGTTATATCGTATGCCTTCTAACATGGTTTTTTTGCATTTCGTTCTAAGGCTATACCTGTAAGTGTTTAAAGCTCAAAAAGAAAGCCCCTGCTTGAGAGCAGTGGCTTTCTGAAATTTTAAATTGCTTGAATTGATTACTACTTGATTATCAGCTTTCCTTTCATCAACGGCGTTTCGCTGGGGTACGTGTTCACGAACTCATACACCCCGGTTTTGTCAGGGGCCGTAAACTCCATTGTCACGGTCTGGCCGGGTAGTGCCAGTGGTGATGCAGCCAGCATCAGGGTGCTGTCGGGCAGGTAATTGCCGGAAGCACCCGCCTCGCTCCCTTTTCGGGCAACCTGTGTTGAATAGCCCTCTTTCGTAAATACGATGTTGTAGATCATCTTAGGATCTTTTCCCTCGTTTGTAAATGCCAGCCTGACATGCGAGCCGGCTTTCACCTCAATTGTGTCCTGATCGAAGGTCATACTTTCCAGTTCCTCGCCTCCTATAGCCCGGATACTTACTTCCTCAACATCCTGCAGTGTGGTATCCTGCTCCTCTTCCTGTTGCATCAGCGGCTCATCCGTTATTCTTTCAGGCCTGTCACCTGTCTCCTGCTGGTTGCCGCATGCGGAGGCAAACAGTAAGACAGAGAACAAACCAATTATCCATATCTGTTTCATAGCTCGATTGTTAAGATTGAGTGCTTATACCTGGAGTTTAGCTGAACAGCTCCTGCTCCAGTCTCTTGTCGTGTCCGTATATATCGTCACGGAAGTGGACGTTTCCATCTTCATCGACCCAACTGGTGAAGTATACCAGGTATACCTGTACCTTTTTAGGTAAAGTGATCCAGGTCTCTTCTCCCCCATTGATCGTCTCCTCAATGCGGCTTTCTGTCCACTCCGGCATGTCTTTCAACACGTATTTGGCCAGGTCCATGGGGCGCTGCAAACGTACGCAGCCGTGGCTAAATCCGCGCTGGGTCTGGCTGAACAGGGAGCCGGAAGGTGTATCGTGCAGGTAGATGGCATGCTCGTTCGGAAACAGGAACTTCATGGTACCCAGGGCATTCTTCGGACCCGGACGCTGTCGCACCATATAAGGGAAGGTCTTCTCAGTCACAGATGTCCAGTCGATAGACGATGGCGAGATTTGTTTCGGATTACGCTCTTTGGTTACAACTTCCATGTTTTGGCCTTCCAGGTAACTTGGGTTGCGGGCCATAGCCGGTGCGATCTCTTTTTCAACAATACTGTTGGGAATGTTCCAGTAAGGTGCAAGAACCACATATTCCATTTTATCGCTGAATATAGGCGTGGAATTCAGCTCCTTGCCTACGATCACGTTCATTTCCATTGTTTTTTTGTAAGAGCGCTCAGCCTCCGGACTGTTACTCGGATCTTCATAAACATACATCTTGTATTCTGGGATATTGACCCAAATGTATTTCTGATCCAGACTCTTAGGCACCAGTCGCTTTGGTATCCAGCGCCAGCGCTCCATGTTCATCATGATCTGCTGAATGCGATCCTCCACCGGCACATTCATCATGCGCAGCGTGTTGCCGCCTACTTTACCATCAGGGACGATGCCATGCAGTTCCTGAAACGATTTCACCTGCGCCTCTAGTTTATCATCAAACTTGCGCATAGCCGGATCGTTGGCATTGATCTGTGCACTGGGGTCAAGTCGCTTGCGGAGCGAAATGACAGCAGCGGCTGTATCTCCCTTCTCCAGTATTTTGCGATTGCCCAATTTTACTTTTGCCCAGCCGCCTTTTTCTTCCAGTTCGCGGTAGCGCTGCAGGGCGTCCCGTAGGTCGGTGTAGCCCTTGTGCAAAGCTTCAAACTCGTAATAGGGATAGGTACTTTCTCGCTCCTTCAGAATAGTCTGAAGTGCCTTATGCAGTTTAATTTTGTTGTTGCGCACGCCCCACTGCACCTGTTTTATGTTGCTCGGGTTGATGCGCCCACGGTAAAAGTCAGAGGCATAGTTGAAGTAAGTACCTGTCAGGGCAATGTCGATCTGTTGTTGCAGTTCCAGCCGGGCAGAGTCCTTACGGCCCATATCGTTGTAGCGGTTGATCATTTCGTCTATGGCGACCACCTTGTACTCTTTGGGATCAAGACCTTCTTTAGAGGCATTGTTTATTGTGGTCAACAGCTTCTCTGACTCAGGTACAAGATCAGATCCCTTGAACCAGGCCAGCCGGTATGCACGGTCACCGTAGAACTGGTAGATCAGGTCTTCGTGCTCTTTGAATTGCTTTTGCTGTGAAATATAGTCCTGAATGTATAGGCTGTCAGTTTCAGTAGCTGCCAGGGTATTGAGGCCTAGCATTTCTTTTACGCCCCCTGTTCCCTCTTCTTTGCTTTCGCCGCTCTGGTTACAGGAAGCTAAGCTGAACAGGCAAAGGAGGACAAGGCCTATTGGTTTTATTTTTCTTAGGATGAAAGGGTTCATGTGTGTTGGTTTAATGGCCTACTGTGTCAGGTTTATAATCCGGTAGAACTATATCGCCCTTTAAATTGTGCTATTTTACAGTAGTGGTTGCCTTTTTATCTTGATTTTGCCTTATGTACTTCAAACTGGCATAAAATGTTCTGTACAAGGCTGCATAGCGTGTTGAAAGCAGTCAGCCTGTTTCAGCTGCACAAAGCAGATCAACTTAACTGTCAAAACCGAGCCTCTATAACATATTACGTACTGCAAGCGCGTGTCGATACGTTTAGACGCTGATACTTTACAGTTCCTGACAAATAATGTATCTTACCACACCATAACTAATGTATACAATGACTCCATACCGTAAATTCTTACTTGGCCTGGGCTTGGCCGGAAGTCTGCAACTAGGCGCCTGCTCCACCCAGACCACTACGACAGATGAAACTATGACAGCAGAACAGCAAGGAATGGCCCAGGCGCCAAGCGATGTGCACAGCTTTGCCAAACCGGCAGAGGCTGTGGCACACCACCTGGACCTCGACATCGCCGTGAATTTTGATCAGAAAGTGATCTCCGGTAAAGCCTCTTACCAGATAGAGAATAAGGCAAAAGGCAACGAGATTATTTTCGATACCCGTGGTCTTGAAATTGAGCAGGTATATCTGGGCAAGGAGCAGACTCCTACTACCTTTAAGCTGGGCGATGAAAAGGAATTCCTGGGTCGTCCATTGATCATTGCGATACAGCCTGAGACAGACTATGTCACCATCCAGTATCGCACCACTGCCACTGCAGACGCGCTGCAGTGGCTTAATCCGCAGCAGACAGCCGGCAAGAAGCATCCGTTCCTGTTCACGCAGTCACAGGCGATCCTGGCACGCACCTGGATTCCGATACAGGACAGCCCAGGTATACGCATCACTTACAGCGCTAAAGTACAGGTGCCGAAAGAACTGATGGCCGTGATGAGCGCCGAAAACCCGCAGCAGAAAAACAATACCGGTAGCTATACCTTTGAAATGCGACAGGCAATCCCGTCCTACCTGATGGCGCTTTCCGTGGGCGACATGGTGTTTAAGCCGATCGGGCAACAGACAGGTATCTATGCCGAACCTGCTACGATTGATGCGGCCGTGTATGAATTTGCAGAGATGGACAAGATGCTGGTAGCGGCTGAAAAACTGTATGGCAAGTACCGCTGGGACCGCTACGATTTGCTGGTGCTGCCTCCTTCTTTCCCCTTCGGAGGTATGGAAAACCCGCGCCTAACCTTTGTAACCCCTACCGTATTGGCTAAAGACCGCTCCCTGACCAGTCTGATCGCGCACGAACTGGCGCACAGTTGGAGCGGTAACCTGGTGACCAACGGCACCTGGGATGATTTCTGGCTGAATGAAGGCTTTACGGTTTACTTTGAGCGCCGCATCATGGAGGAGATCTATGGGAAAGACTACGCTGACATGCTCAACGTGCTCGGCTATCAGGATTTGCAGCATACCCTGGAAGACTTGGGGCCGAATAGTGATGACACCCGCCTGAAACTGGACCTGGAAGGACGTGACCCGGACGAAGGACTGACAGATATTGCTTACGAAAAAGGTAATTTCTTTCTGCAGAACATTGAGCGGGTGGTTGGCCGTGAACGCTTTGACCAGTTCCTGAACAAATACTTCCAGACCTTTGCGTTCCAGAGCACCAACACGGACCTTTTCCTGGATTTCCTGCGCAAGGAGCTGATTCAGGGTGACGAGAAAATTGCTGAGCAGATCAACATCGAAGGCTGGGTGTATACGCCAGGGCTACCGGAAGATCATGCCAAACCAACCTCGAAGCGTTTCGCCCAGGTAGAAGAGTCATTCAAAGCCTGGCAAAGCGGCAAGCCAGCCAATCAGCTGCAAACCAAAGACTGGTCCAGCCACGAATGGCTGCACTTTATTCGCATGCTGCCTGAGCAGATGAGCCAGCAGCAGTTGGCTGAGCTCGACAAGGCCTTCGGATTTACGAACTCCGGCAATTCTGAAGTACTGGCCGCCTGGTTCATCCATACCATCCGCAACAATTATACTGCAGCGGATCAGGCCCTCGATAACTTCCTGACCAATGTAGGTCGTCGCAAATTCCTGGTGCCGATCTACAAAGCCCTGGCTGCTACACCTGCCGGTAAGAAAAAAGCACAGGAGATTTATGTGCGTGCCAAGCCGAATTACCATGCAGTATCTACCAACACACTGGATGCCATGCTGAAATAGGTATAGCAACCTTAAACAAAAAAGCCCTGCAGCAATGCGGGGCTTTTTCGTTGGTACAGGTATAAACGAAAAAAATCTGTCTCCTTCTGGCCAGCTTGGTTAGCATGGGGAAAGGACAGATTTTTTTCCTTATTTCGTTAGAGCTTTACTTTGCTCCTTTGTGTTCGGCTTTTACATTGATCTTGCTTTCAGCCAGATCAGTCAGCTTGAGGTCTGTGGCTTTTTCTTCTTCCAACGTGGTGTGCAACAGGTTCAGTATCTCTTTGTGACCTAGCTGCTTGGCATAGGTACAGAGGGTGCCGTAACCGGCGATTTCGTAGTGCTCCACACGCTGGGCAGAAGCGATCAGGGCGGCGTCCATCACATCAGAGTCAGCGTTTTCGGACATCATGTCCTGCGCTTCTTTGATGATTCCTTCCATCGCCTTGCATTTTTCGCCAGAGGCCTTCATGCCCAAAATATCGAAGACTTGTTCCAGTCGCTCTATTTGTTTCTCTGTTTCGCTTAAGTGCATTTCAAAAGCCTTCTTGAGCTGAGAGGACGAAGCCTCTTTCATCATTTTCGGAAGTGCTTTTGTAATCTGCTTTTCAGCGTTATAGATGTCCTTGAGCTCGTGGACAAATAAGTCGTTCAGGTTGTTTAGTTTCATAGCTTGGAAAGGTTTAGCGTCGTAAATAAATATAAGCCTGGGCTTGTGTGATTACTATACGGCAGGTTATTGCAGAGGTTTAGAAAATATAACTTTTATTAGATAAAATATATATAGCAAGATCGCATATCAAGGAGATATATAACAAATATGATATTCGTATTGTTTTGCCTATGCTTATTTTTTTGAGTGCAATTCAACTAAATGAAGAAATATGCCCTTAAATCAGAATAAAGGCTTTATGTCCGTAACGATTTTCAAAAATATAGGTAATCTTAGGGGAGGGTTATGATGGCTGCTGCAATCATACCTTCACTGTAACAATACAATTAGCATAAAAAGAAGCACCCGTGGATAGACCAAAAGGAAAGCTGATAGCCATTGGCGGAAACGAAGACAAAGGCTCATACCCCAACCCAAAACACAAAAAGAAATATTACCTCGATTTCTTTGAGCTGGGAATATTAAAGCGTTTCCTGAGTGAGATACCTGCCCGCAAACCTGCCATTGAAGTGATTACGACAGCATCGCTTATACCTGAAGAAGTGGGTGAACGCTATGAGAGTGCATTTGCCATTTTAGGCTGTGAGAATGTGAACATGTTGCACATCCGGGAAGAGGAAGACGCCCTGAAACCTGAATACCTGGAGCGGATCCGAAAAGCAGATGGTGTCATGTTCAGCGGTGGTGATCAATCCCGGCTTACCCGCATTTTCGGCGAAACAGAATTTCTGCAGATCATCAAGGACAGGTATTGGCACGAGGACTTTGTTGTCGCCGGCACCAGTGCGGGCGCCATGGCCATGTCAGAGATCATGATCAAGGGCGGCAGCTCTACCGAAGCATTGCTGCGAGGCTCCGTTAAGATGGGACATGGTTTTGGCCTGATCAACGGCGTGATCATCGACTCGCACTTTGTGATACGTGGACGCTTCGGGCGCCTGATGGAAGCCGTCGTGACGCACCCCAAAACAGTAGGTATAGGTCTTGGCGAAGATACAGGCGTCCTGATCACAGACGGCCACATGATCGAAACCATTGGCTCCAACCTGGTCGTGGTAGTTGATGGTCATGGCGTAAGATATACCAACATCAATGATATAGAGAACGGACGACCTGTTGCCATTGCCGGCATGATGATGCATGTACTGGCTAAGGGCAATGTGTTCAACATAAACTCACGTGCCTTTTACAAAGACATGGAAGATGTTGAGAAGAACGAAATGGCATCCGAGTCTAGCAGCAACTAGTTTTTATAAATAGAAACCCTGCCCTCCTTATCTCCGCTGGTTCTGTAGCCCCTGTACATCCCTTCAGAGTTAAAAGGTAGGGCGATGTTGCCTTTATTGTCTACTGCGATAAGGCCGCCCTCACCCCCAAACCGGACAAGCTTGTCCATCACTACTTCATCGCAGGCTTCCTGTAAGGTATAGCCTTTGTATTCCATCAGGCAGGAAACGTCGTAGGCGACCACCGCCCGAATAAAAAACTCTCCATGGCCTGTGCAGGATATCGCACAGGTGTCATTATTCGCATAGGTACCTGAGCCGATCACCGGGCTGTCCCCGATGCGGTTGTAGTTCTTGTTGGTCATACCGCCTGTGGAGGTAGCCGCAGCCAGGTCGCCATTGGCATCACGGGCTACAGCACCCACAGTCCCGAATTTGCGGTCCTCGGTATGGTCGAGCATGAAGATGTCGGTATCCCGTACATCCCGCCACTGCTTATAGCGGTGCTTGTCATAAAAGTACTCTTCCGGCTCAAAAGCGATGTCATACTTTCGGGCAAATTCCTCCGCCCCATAGCCACACAGAAACACATGGTCCGAGTGCTCAAGTATGGCCCTCGTAAGCCGCACCGGGTTTCGGATGCTACGTACGCCTGCCACAGCGCCTGCCTCCATGGTCTTGCCGCACATGATAGCCGCATCCATTTCATGTTTGCCTTCTTTAGTAAATACAGAGCCTTTACCGGCATTAAACAGTGGAGAGTCTTCCAGTAGCGCAACAGCCAGTTCTACTGCATCCAGGGCACTTCCCCCTTTTTCAAGTACCTGATAACCTTTGCTCAGGGCATGAGACAGGGCGCTTTTGTAGGCTTTCTCTAAATCGGGTGTCATAGATGCAGGCGTAATGGTGCCGGCTCCTCCGTGAATGGCAATTGCTAGGTTCTGCATAGGTATTTGGTGCGTTACAGTGGTTCCTACGCCAGCAAGCGCTTCGCTGTTTTGCCTGAGCTCTATTAAGGCGATTTTTTAAGAAAGCTGCCTTTTTTTAGTCCCGCCGAAACCAAAGATTTTGTATATTTGTAATTAGATCAATCTATTCATTCTAAAGTTTATTTTATGTCGTTTGATATTCAAGGAAAGCTGTACGAAGTGTTTGAAGAACAGCAGGTAAGTGAAAAATTCAGAAAGCGTGAGTTCGTGTTGGAGATTCCGGATGGTTCATTCACGCAGTACTGCAAGTTCCAGCTGACACAAGACAAGTGTAACCTGATCGACAACTACAAGCCGGGCGACGAAGTGAAAGTTACCTTTAACCTGACAGGCAAGCCATTCACTAAAAACGGCCAGACCATGTACTTCACCAACCTGCAGGCGTGGCGTGTAGAGGGTGCTGCCGCAAACGGTGGTTTTGGTGCTCCAGCTGGTGCTCCGGCACAGGAGTCAGCTGCTCCTTCTTTCTACAGTAGCGATGCAGACAACGATCTGCCATTCTAATAAATATTGCGTATAAAAAGAGCGAGCCCCCACAGGCTCGCTCTTTTTATGCTTTCTTGACGCTGCACGTAGCTTACATATTTAAGACAAGGCAGCTAACATCGCTTTTCATTTTATCATCAGGTATAGCCTCTATACCTACAGCCTTCTGACTATGGACGATTTACAGCGCCTGATCTGGCAGGGCGAAAATGATCAGGTAGACTTTAAACAACGGGTCACCCAGCCCGACAAAATAGCCCGCACCCTGGTTTCCTTTGCCAATACACGCGGTGGCACCATTTTGATCGGTGTGAAAGACAATGGCTATATCGTGGGCATCGACCCGGATGAAGAAAAACACACCTTGGAACTGGCAGCTGCATTCTACTGCGACCCTCCGCTGCAATTAGCTTATGAAGAAGTAGAGCTGGAGGGGCAAACGATTTTGAAAGTAACGGTGCCGGAAAGTGACCAGAAGCCGCATTTTGCTAAAGTGAAAGAGGATGACTGGCGCGGCTATGTGCGTGTGAATGATACGAGTGTGCAAACCAGTAAAATGGTAGAGAAGTCTATGCAAACGGAAGAGCCTGCTTTTGAGCGCATCCCACTCGATCGTCATGAGCGTGCCGTGCTTGATTACCTGGCGCTTAACCGGCGGGTTACGCTTCGACAGTATATGAAGATTGCGAATCTCTCTGAACGGAGGGCTTATCGGATGTTAGTGAAGCTGGTTATTCATGGGTATTTGCGGCTGCATGATAAGGAAAAGGAAGAGTATTATACTTTGAGTTAAGGTGTGTGTATGGCGCGAGCTTCCTAGCTTGTGTCGGGTATGGTGGCCAGGTATAGCTGTGGCTATTGCAGTTATAGTGAGTTTATTGTTCTATAGCTTCGCCTGTGCGGCGGGCACCTTTTCGCCTGGCCGGCGGGGCCTTACTTTTTTCCTTGATGAAAAAAGTAAGCAAAAAAATCAAGACGCTTTTAAACTCGCTGACCGCTCAAACACAAAATCGTCTTTTGTGCACTTTGCAAGTGTGTATGTTTCATAGCCAGCTTGCAAGTTAGTCTTGCTACACCTGCCAGTGGTTATTCACTACAGCGTTTATACCTGCATACTGGTAAAGGCAGCTAAGTACCCTTCGAATGGTGCAGGGGGATGACAATCGTGTACGAGAATCCTGAAAATCTTAAAATCCTGAAAATCCTGATTCAGACAGATTACAACCCAATTAATCCCCCTCCCATCATTTCCGGCTCAATTCCAGCTTGATCTCATTTCCCTTTTCATAGTACTCGGTGTGAGTAAGTTGGCCGGCGCGGTTGTAGACTTGCCAGGTGCCGAACCAGTAGTAGTGGATCACGCGCTCTGTTTCTACTACTCGTGCCATTCCCTGTTTTTCCAGTTCGCCGTTGTCGTGGAATAGCTTGACCAAGAACTCCTTGGAGTTGGGTTTGTGATACTCGATCTTACGGATGCTGCCATCCGGGTAATAGTAACGCCACTTGCCCCGCTCCTGCCCGTGCTTGAAACGGCCGTTGCGTAGCAGCGTGGTGTTGTCTGACAGGTATAGCTTCCAGCGTCCGTGGTGACGGCCCTCTTTGTCGAAACGGTTGTTCTTGAAGGGCCAGATGCCCTTCTTGGGCTTGGACTGCGCCTGCAGCGAAATCGGCATGGCGAGCAGCAGGATAAAAAAGAAGGTATAGTAGGTTTTCATACGACAAGCTTAATTGGTAAAGTTCGCATGGCACTGGCCTCAACAGATGATGTGTGCTTGAGCAAATATAAAAATAATTTTTCTTTTAACTAAATATTTAGTTGTACTAAAGAAACATGTAAATGGTTATGAATCAGGTATCTAAATTTTAAAGAAAATTATTTGCTGTAACAGAGCATGTGCGTAAAAATAAATAGCCTGTTTCAAAGATAGACTAAGCGCTATGTAATTGCGTAAAAAGAGTATGTTCAGCCCTTTAGCCCTTCCCTTATGCCCAAACAGACGAAGACAACCCAAGACAACACCGAAAAAAATTCCCGCACGGCCAGCAAGGTAAAAGCTTCGGCTAATAAGAAACCCTCTGACACAAAAGAAAAGAAAATATTCGTACTCGATACCTCTGTCATTCTCTACGACCACAGTGCAGTGCAGAACTTCCAGGAGCACGATGTGGCTATACCGATCACGGTGCTGGAAGAGCTTGACAACTTCAAGAAAGGCAACGATATCAAGAACTTTGAGGCCCGTGAGTTTATCCGTTTCATCGATAAGCTATCCTCTGAGCACATGCTGCAGGAGTGGATCCCGCTCAATGGCAAAACCAAAGGCAAGTTTAAGGTGATGATGAATGGCAGCGCCAAACTGGACGCTACAAAGATCTTCGGTGATAAGAACGATCACCACATCCTGAACTCCGCCCTGCACATGCAGCAGGACTTTCCGAAAAGCAAAGTGGTGCTGGTGACTAAGGATATTAACCTGCGTCTCAAGGCCCGTGCACTCAACCTGATCGCGGAAGACTATGAAACCGGCAAGATTCAGGATGTAGCTGGTTTGTATACTGGCAGTGACACCTTAGATGAGATTGATTCGGGTGTAATCAACGAGCTCTATGAAAAAGGCAATGCTGTCAGCGGCAAAGTGATCAAGGAAACGCCGCCTGACAATCACTACTATGTGCTCAAAAGCTTTAAGAACTCGATTCTCTCCTACTACAACCCAGCTGATGATCAGTTTGAGCGGGTTGACAAGCAGACGGCCTATGGTGTGAAGCCGCGCAACGCCGAGCAGACTTTCGCCATGCATGCCTTGTTAAATCCGCGCATAAAATTGGTGAGTATACAGGGCGTAGCCGGTACAGGCAAGACGCTGCTGGCTCTGGCAAGTGCCCTGGAGCAACGCCGTGATTACAAGCAGATCTACCTGGCCCGCCCGATCGTGCCGCTCAGCAACAAAGACATCGGCTACCTACCCGGTGATATCAAATCGAAGCTCAATCCTTATATGGAGCCGCTATGGGACAACTTGAAGTATATTCAGAACCAGTATGCCGAGAACAGCAAGGAGTACCAGAAGCTGAGAGAGCTGGTGGAGCTGGAGAAACTGGTGATCACGCCACTGGCTTATATCAGAGGTCGCAGCCTTTCGAACATTTATTTTATTGTGGACGAAGCGCAGAACCTAACGCCGCATGAAGTGAAAACCATCATTTCCAGAGCGGGAGAAAATACCAAGATCGTATTTACAGGTGACATTTACCAGATCGACACACCATACCTGGACTCGCAGAGTAATGGCCTCTCCTACCTGATTGACCGGGCCCGCAACCATCCCTTGTATGCGCACATCACCCTGCTGAAAGGCGAGCGATCTGAGCTGGCCAACCTGGCGAACGAACTGCTTTAGTTATACCTGTATCAAAGCAAAAGGCCGCTGCTATACCTAGCTGCGGCCTTTTCTGTTGGCTAATTGTGCTTTGCTTTCTGCTTTAGCCACAGGATCAAACAAAGCTTTGAGCGATAGCAGGCTTTGTTCTGTTTCCTGCTCGGTTTTCAGTTTCTTAAAGAAGCCTCTATATTTGTTATAAGGGTCGCCTGCCACTTTTGAGCGCTGTTGCCATACCACCCGTGTTCCTTCTTCCAACGGTTCGAGGCTGAAGATGCCAATGGTCTCAAAGTCCTCTCCTTTGGTGAGTTGTTTGTAGTAAAGTTCGGTTGGCGGGGTACTATCCGTAAAGTGCACTTTTACCATCCCCACCTTGTCGCCATTCCACTCCTGGTAGGCACCCTTGCCGGTGAGCGGACCACCATAAAGGCGGATCATGGTGGGGTCATAGGCTTTGTTCCAGGCATTCCACTTTTCCCATTCGGTTGGGTTGTTCAGGTAGGTGAATACCTGCTCTGGTCTGGCATTGACCACGATGGAGCGCCTGACCTCGTAGGAGTCAGGAAGCAGAAATGAACCGAGGTATACTGCGGCCGAAGCTATCAGCAACGACACCAGCACGATGAGTGGCGCTTTCATATACAATGCGACATGCCTAGAGGTGTATGGGATAATTTGATGCTAAAGGTACACCAATTTAAAGGAGAAAAAACAACACAGTCAAGCAAGTTTGTAAGAATATTTTTTCTGCATAATATAGCCTCCCTTTGCCTGAAACCACAGTTTATACCAATTAGCAGGATGTTGCCGTATAAGGGCCAAACAAAAGACATAAACATGATTCAGGAACTCATAAATAAAGGATTCAAACTATCGCAACACACTATTTTCAAAGGCTTTCTAGGCAAAGCCGGCGCCCTGGTATCCAAGCCTGTGAAACTGGGCATGCTGCTGACCACAGCTTATGGCAAATTGGTGGACGTAGAGAGCGACAAAAGCGGCTTCGATCAGGTAAAGGAAGTCATGCAGACGTTCATCCGCCTGGTGAAGGCCTACATTAACGGCTCGTACCGGGAAGTATCGAACAAGTCGCTGCTGGCTGGTGTGGCGGTACTGCTATACCTGGTTACGCCTCTCGACGTAATCCCCGACTTTATACCTGTGATCGGCTTCCTGGACGACATCAGCCTAATGGCTTGGTTCATCGATTCCTTTCAGAAAGAGATCTCCAACTTCAAAACCTGGGAAGGGAACAAGAACTTTGAGCCGACGATGGGAACGCTTTAAAGTTTAGGAGTTTGAGAGTTTATGATTTAAAAGGTGTAATTCTGTAGGGACGGGTCGCGACCTGTCCGAATCGTGCACAGGTATTTGAATATCCTGAACTGTCATCTCGACAGAATGGAGAGATCTGGATTATTTCAGTGTATTGGCACTAATCCAGATCTCTCACTAAAAGAGGCCCCCTACCCCCAGTTCGAAATGACACTTAAATTCTTAAGCAGAGCGTAAAGGTAGCAACCTATTCCTACAGGATTACTTCCCTAACTCCTAAACTCTCAGACTCCTAAAATCCCAATCTCCCAAACTCATATTTCTTACGTATCTTGGGTGTTCAAAACCAACTCTTATAAAAACCATGATCAGTAAGCGCATTATAGCATTTTTTGCTGCAGCCTGTCTGAGTCTGGGTATAAGCACGGCCAAGCCTGATGAAGGCATGTGGCTGCCTATGCTCCTCAAGCAGCTCAACGAAGCAGAAATGCAGAAAAAGGGCATGAAGCTCTCTGCCGAAGACATTTACAGCATCAATCAGTCGAGCCTCAAGGATGCCATCGTTTCGTTTGGCGGTTTCTGTACCGGCGAAATGATCTCTTCCGAGGGTCTTCTGCTTACCAACCACCATTGCGGCTATGGGCAAATCCAAAGCCACAGCTCTGTTGAGAAAGACTACCTGACCGAAGGCTTCTGGGCCATGAACCGTGAGCAGGAGCTTCCGAACCCTGGTCTATTTGCCACCTTTATCGTGCGCATGGAAGACGTGACGCAGCAGATTCTGGCAGGTATACCGGCTAACGTAACAGAGGCTGAACGCGAGAAAATGGTGCAACAAAACATCGCGAAGGTACGCCAGCAGGCTGTTGCCGGTACCCACTACGATGCTGTTATCCGTCCGTTCTTCTACGGCAACGAATACTACATGTATGTGACCGAGACTTTCCGCGACATCCGTCTAGTGGGTGCTCCTCCCTCTTCTATCGGCAAGTTTGGTGGCGACACCGACAACTGGATGTGGCCGCGCCATACTGGTGACTTTGCCATCTTCCGCATCTATGCCGACGAGAACAACAACCCGGCAGAGTATTCTCCGAACAACAAGCCTTACAAACCAAAGCATCACCTCCCAATTTCACTGAGCGGTGTGCAGGAGAATGACTTCACGATGGTGTTCGGTTTTCCGGGCCGTACGAACGAGTACCTGACTTCGCATGCTATTGAGGAAATCTACGAAACCTCAAATCCGCACAAGATCAAGATCCGAGACACGAAACTGGCTGTGCTGGATAAGGACATGAAAGCCTCTGACGCCGTGCGCATACAGTATGCCGCTAAGTATGCCAGCGTAGCCAATGCCTGGAAAAAGTGGATCGGTGAGAACCGTGGCCTGCGTAAGGCCAACACCATTGCCCGCAAACAGGAGCTTGAGAAGCAGTTCACCGCCTGGGCTAGTGCTGATGCCAGCCGTAAGCAGACGTATGGCAACCTAATCGCCGACTTTGAAAAGAACTACAAGCAGCTGGAGGGCATCACGATCGCCCGCGACTACATTATGGAGGCTGCCTGGGGTGTGGAGCTGGTGCGCTATGCCAATGACTTTATCAAATTAAACGAGCTGATCGAAGCAAAAGCACCGCAGCAGGAGATCAACGCCCAACTCGACCGCCTTGAAAAAGGTGTGGCTGGTTACTTTAAGAACTACAATGCGCCGACCGATAAAAAGGTATTCGCTGCTCTAATGGGCATGTATTACGAGAACCTGGACCAGAAACTGCATCCGTCAGCCTTCGCGATGGTGCGCTCGAAATACAAAGGCGATTTCAGCAAGTATGCGGACGAAGTATACAGCAAGTCGCTTTTCACTTCTGAAGCCGGTGTGCGTCAGGCGATCGCTGATATCAAAGCGGGCAAAACCAATCCATTGAAAAATGACCCGGCCTTCCAGCTGGCCAGCAGCATCAATGACTACTACCGCACGAACGTGTTGCCTACTTACACTAAGGTGAACGACAACCTGAACCTGCTGTACAGAACGTATATGACGGGCTTGCGCGATATGCAGCAGGATCGTAAGTTCTACCCGGACGCCAACTCCACCCTGCGTGTAGCTTACGGTAAAGTAGAGCCTTACGAGCCAGTGGATGGCGTGAAGTATAAGTATTTCACGACCCTAGAAGGCATCATCGAGAAAGCTGCCTCTGGTGCTGCTGAAGACTACGCTATACCTACCCGTCTGCAGGAGCTGTACGACAAGAAGGATTACGGTTCTTACGGCGTGAATGGTCAGCTTCCGGTTGCCTTTATCGCTTCGAACCATACCACGGGCGGTAACTCCGGTTCTCCGGTGATCAATGCCAATGGGCAACTGATCGGTACCAACTTTGACCGCAACTGGGAAGGCACCATGAGTGACCTGACTTATAACCCGGACCAGGTACGTAACATTTCGGTAGATGTGCGCTACATGCTTTTCATTGTAGACAAGTTTGCCGGAGCTGGTCACCTGGTAAAAGAGATGACGCTGGTTACTGATAACACGTCTGGACTGCCGCAGGTAGATGCACGCCGCAAAAGGGAAGTACCTGCTGAAGCTTCGCAGCTTTCTAAAAGAGAGCAGCGCAAAGCCGAGAAAGCCGCTAGAAAAGCAGCCAAGAAGAAAGAAAAAGAGGCTGCGGAAGTTGTAAACTAAGCAAGGGCGTAGCCCCTATTTCATAAATCCCCGTCTGAATCATCAGACGGGGATTTTTTATGCTATACCCCCTCTACAGGCTCTTCTAACAATGCTTCTGCACATCAAACACCGAATGAGATAAATTAAGTGCTGTAGTCTCTGTTAGGGTGAAAACTATTGCACTTCACTGTATCAGATCGATACAGTAAGTGTGCGGAATCGAACACGGTTTAATAAACAGTTGCCCAAAATTTAAATAAATTATTAATTAAAATACTGATAGTCATTTAGTTGCAACTTGGCACCAACTTTGGCAATAGGATTCAGAGGGATCTCCCTATAGTATTTGGTCTATTTTTATTAAAAATCAACACTTTACGTTGTGATCAGAAACAATCTAAAAATCGCTGTTCGGATACTCTGGAAAAACAAACTTTTTTCATTGGTCAATGTACTGAGCTTGTCACTGAGTATGGCGGTTGGTGTTATTCTATTTACTGGCCTAAAAGCCACGTATGATACAGACCAATTTCATCCAAAATTAAATCAAATAGTACGGATACTCACGCAGGAAACCAATGTGGAGGAACAAACCAAATGGGCAACAGCGCCATTGCCCTTGGCGCCTCAACTGAAAAGTATCTCCTTTGTTGAAGAAACGGTAAAAGTACGTTTGGCAGGAAAATATAATTTGCAAACCGACGGAGGTGATGTGCCTATTGACATAAAATTTTCAGAGCCTTCCTTTTTTGATGTTTTTGGCTTTAAATTGCTGTCAGGCAATGCACAAGGCCTTACTGATAATCCCACTTCCCTTTTTTTGACTGAAAAAACAGCAGAAAAGATATTTGGCAGCGCCAATGCTTTAGGGCGAACGGTTCGATTTGAAAGCTTAGGTACTTATACCGTTGAGGGAATTATCCAGGACCCACCTTTAGAAACACATCTGCCCATTGAGGCCATGCTTTCTATCAACGCTGCCGAAATGCTTGAACAAAAAGGAACAATTAGTACTAGTTCACATAATTGGGGAGACTTCAAGAGCTCAGCAATTTACGCTCGGTTAAAATCAGAAGATAATTTAGAGCAGTTCAATACAACGCTCCAAAACTATACACGGAAATTGGATAAGAGCAGTCTTCAATTTTTGGCACAGCCCTTAGAGGCTATTACTCCCCGAAACAATGACATTAAAAATGACTCTAATGCGGTCGGCACTTGGGAGGGTATAAAAATACAGCTGTTTTTAATTCTGGCCTTAACTCTTTTATCTGCTTTCAATTATATCAGTTTAACATTGGCGCGTGCCTTCTCCCGAGCAAAAGAAGTAGGTATTCGCAAGACGATTGGCGCCACAAGAGGTCAAATTATTGGTCAATTTTTAACTGAATCGACCCTTATTTCCTTATTTGCTTTGATGTTTACAATGCCATGTGTTGAAATTTTAACGCACTATATACCCGAAATGGATACGGCGTTTTCCTATGACACAATTTTAATTTTAGGCTTGTTAACCTACGCAGTTATCACAGGCTTAGTCGCTGGGGCACTTCCATCATGGCTATTGTCAGCGTTTCAGCCAATACAAGTTTTGCGTAAAATAAAGAACATTAAGCTGTTCCAGAGTATTGCTGTTTACAAAGCTTTGATTGTTGTACAGTTTTCAGTGACCATCATGCTGATGATATTGGTTGTCATAGTAGCCGATTACGATAGAAAACACAACGCCATCATTAACTCAACCGTGTCACCCCATGTGCTGACACTTGATTTAAAAGATGAAAATTATAAAAACTTACAAAACGAAGTAAGCCAGTTAAGCCAGGTCGAAACGACTTTGGCAACTAACTGGTATTATGAACCGATGAAATTGGGCAAGTCTTCTGTAACATTAAAAGATAAAACACTGGAAATGTATCATGTGAGCATTGACCCAAAAACAATCGAAACAGAAGGGATTAGCTTAAAATCTGGGCAGAACTTCCCTGAAAATATGCCCCAAAATAGGGAGCAATATGTGTTAATGAATGAAGCTGCTGCAAAATTACTGGAATCCGAATCGGAGACTTTAGTGGGGCAAACGCTATTACTGGATTCAGCCTATGTGCAAGTCATTGGCATCATGCCCAATGAAATTATTGGCGAAACAAGGCCTTTAGTATACCGGTATTTGCCAAATGAAATAGCTACTTTGACCATAAAAATAAAACCAAATACAGAACTGGAAGTGACCGAAGCTATTCAAACCTTATGGGAAAATCATTTTCCTGAAAAAACAGCAAATCTCTATAACTTAAAAGAGTACCATTATCCAGCGAAGATTAGTGGAGAAATGGAGTTTCTCGGAGGCTTAGCCCTCATCGTCATGATAATAGCTGGTTTGGGTATTTTAGGAATAGCCAGTTACTCCGTAGAAACACGCGTGAAAGAACTGGGTATACGAAAAGTATTGGGCGCAAGCAACAAAGAATTGGTGTGGGCAGTTACCAAAAATTTCAGCATTCTTATCCTGATTGCCGGACTTATTGGTGTTCCGGCAGGCATGTTTTGCGGTGATTTAATTAGACAAGATATAGGCAGTAGTCTGGTTGATTTAAGTTTTACAAATGTGAGCATAGGCTTTGGTTTGGTTGCCATATTCGGGCTTCTGACTGTCCTAACCCAAACCATTCGAGCAGCACATGTTGAACCTGTAAATGTTTTAAAAGTAGAGTAATAGGGTAAAATATTTGTTGGCAGGTTATGACGATGGCGTCGAATTAATTAAATTCATTATCTTTAATATTCTAAAAAGATAGCCCTTAATTAATCACACGCTACCCTTTATGAAAACATTCTTACCAGCCTTACTCACAGTCTTCTTATCTATAGCTTCAAGCAGCTCTTTACAAGCGCAGGATTGTAATTGTACTGATTCGTTTGACGCTACTGCGGATGCTTATGAGAAGAACTATTCCCTGTTTATCTATAAAGTCACAGACGAGAACAGAGACCTCTACAATGCACACAAGCAGGTCATTAGGCGCAAGGCCGAACAGGTGACTGATTTAAATGACTGTAAAGCCGTGTTGGATCAGTACCTGCATTTCTTTCGAGATGGACATACATACATCCTGCATTCGGGTAAGAAAGTTTATCACAATGAAAAAATAAAGCTTTCTGAGAAAGAGTTTAAGAAAGCCTACAAGAAAAAGAACTACAGTCTCCATCCAATCTTCGGTATTTGGGAAAATGGCAGCTATACCATTGCTATTGTTCCTAACACAGGAGAAAGCAAACGGGAAAGAGACTACGTAGGCGTTGTCCTGAAAAGTAGCAACCCCAACTGGAAGCAATCCGACGTTAAATTTGAATTGACTTCAAAAGCTGGTGGTTCCTATCAGGTAAATTTCATGATGGGAGATCATTCAGTCAATAATACAACCGCTCAGCAAATTGGAAGATCGCTGCTGGAAATAGATGGTTTGGGTGACTGGAACAAGGTATGGCCGGAAGAAAAGAGTCAACAGCCCAAGAAAGAGATACAAGCCAAGTATAACCAGTTTCATCTGGCCTATATTGACGACATCCCCTATCTGAGACTTCCTGACTTTTATTCGGTTGAGCGTTCCTATGTGGATAGTTTGATGAAATCGAATCACGAGAAGATCATGAAATCGGATTTTATGATAATTGATGTGAGGGGAAACAGCGGTGGTAATGATGGGACTTATTTTCCTGTATTGCCATACATTTTAAGCGGCCCAATTGAGTTACCTATCAATGGTTTTTGGCTTAGCGAATATAATACGCAAATGATTATAGAAGCTTTAGCAGCCATGAAAGGCTTATCAGTGGAAGAATATGCGGAGCAGAAAAAGGAAGAATATGACGGTTTTATGGCCAATAAAGGAACCGCTTATTTTGAAGATGATGGAGATTCTTGGACATTTAAAACTGACACACTCTATAATGGTCCGAAAAAAGTAATCATACTAGCCGACAATGCAACTGCAAGCTCTGGAGAGACTTTCATATATCGCGCCAACCAAAGCAATAAAGTGGTGGTGTACGGACAGAATACAGCGGGTGTAGTAGATGGTTTCAACGGCATACCCAAAAACGTCGGTTGTTTTGAAGTTGTATTTCCTTCTTCTTACCGGGCAAAAGACATCAAACAAAATCCGATAGACCCTTATGGCATCGCGCCGGATGTTTTTGTGAATGAGAAGATGGATGCGCTAGAATATGCTATCGAGCACATGCGCCATCTCATTAAGAATGAAAGTGCAGGAGCATCTCAAAATAAAGCACCCCAGCACGTTCCTGTAGGGCAGTAAATCGCGCTACAATGTGACCCTCCCCTTTTTGCGGGGCGTAGCGGCTGGCGGCGTGGCATCCACGATGTCCTCCTCTACGCCCTGTTTAAAGATCTTTTTGAGAATGTAGCTCTTGACCGAAAACGGCAGGATACGTCCCAGCCGGATCATGAATCTGTTTTTCCAGCCAGGTATAATAAGCCCTTTGTCTTTGTATAAACCATCTATTGCCTGTCGCGCCACTTCCTCAGGGGTTTTGGTCAGAATGCCTTTGCCCTTCTTGATATTTTGGTTGCGCTTTCGCATGGTCTTGGTGCTGGTGGGCCCCGGGCACAGGCAACTCACGTGAATGTTATAAGGCTCCAGCTCCATCTGCAGCGAACGGGAAAAGGTCAGAACAAAGCTTTTGGTTGCCGCATATACGCTCTTATAGGGAAGCGGCATGAGCGAAGCAAAACTGCCCACGTTCAGAATGTAAGCCGATTCGTGCTCCCTGAGTTTTGGTATAAACAAGTGCGTCAGCGCTACCACGGCATTGACGTTCAACTGAATCATCTGTAGGTAATCCTCCAGCGATGATTCCTGGAAATAACTGTAATTGCCTATACCTGCATTGTTGATCAGCACATCAATACTAAGCCCCTGCTCGTGGCACCAGTCATACAAGTACTGAATGGCATTGGGTGCGATCAGGTTCAGCTCGATCGTTTTGACGTCTACCCCAAACTGTTCCCGCAAACTGGCGGCAGTTTGCACGAGTCCCGAGTCCTGGAGCGCGACCAGGATCAGGTGCTGACCTCGTGCGGCACATTCGGTGGCCATGGCCTGGCCAATGCCAGCGCTGGCACCCGTTATTAAGGTATAAGTCTTTTCAGGTTTCATTTCTGTTGGAGTGATTGTAGCGTTCTCGATAGTCCTTCTTTTAGTGGTGTAATGGTATAGCCCAATTCTCTTTCTGCTTTGTGACTCGACACACTCCAATTAAGCAACAGCTTTCGGGTCCAGTCCGGAGTGAGCAGGGGTTTGGTGCCCGTCAGTTCTGCCAGCTTGACCATGACCCAACTTGTCCCGCGCAACAAGCCGCCAGGTATAGGGATAAGCTTTCTTTGCTTTCCAGTCAACCTACCTATAAGCGCAAATAATTGCTGATATGTGGCGTCTTCACCACCCAGCAGGTAACTCTCCCCGCTCCTGCCTTGCTCCATGGCTACCAGGTGCCCTTGCACCACATCGTCTACATAACAGTAATTGCCTACACTGTTGCCATCACCGGGCATGAAGCGCCACTTGCCCGCCAGGTATAGCCGCAGCAGTTTGGCAACGCCATTGCTCTCGGTCTCTTTGCCCGGGCCATATACCCGGGTTGGGTTCAGGATCACGACTGCCAGCCCCTGTTTCGTATAAGCTCGTGCGAGCGCCTCTGCTTCTGCCTTGGAGCTTTCGTAGCTGTTTGTATAAGGTATAGTGCGCCGGGTGTTTTCGTTTACAGGATGCTGAGGTGATGCAGCAGGTCCGTAAACACTGGCGGTGGAGGTGAGTATTACCTTTTGTACGTTTTTTTTCAATGCTGCAGTCAATACATGGTCTGTTCCTGTCACATTTACTTGTCGGTAGGTACGCTCGTCTTTTGCCCAGGGTTTGGCATAGGCCGCCAGGTGAAACACGACATTTGTACCTTCCAAGGCCTCCTCCAGTAGCTGTACATCCTGTAAGTCACCGACATATAGCTGCACACCCATAGCCGCCAGGTCAGCTGCTTTTTCTTTTGATCGGACCAGCGCTGATACCTTATCGTTTCGCTTGATTAATTCTTTTACCAAGCTATGACCAATGTAGCCGGTCGCACCCGTGACGAAAACTTCCATAGAGGGTGTTTACACATCCGGACACTTTAATGTTATAAGCCTGCAGTTATTTGCAAACTACTGGCTACAATTCCGTACAAAAACAACAACGTGTAGAACCTCCGGCTTGCCGGGAAGCGCATTTATAAAGCCAGCAACTATGATTTACATCGTGATGGGAGTATCGGGAAGTGGCAAAACCACTGTCGGGATTAAACTGGCTGACAGGCTCCGGCTCCCCTTTTATGATGCAGATGATTATCACCCCCGGCAAAGCGTCGATAAGATGCAGCAGGGCATTCCGCTGAACGACAGCGACCGTGCACCCTGGCTGGCGCAACTGGCGGATCTGATACCCACCTGGGAAGCTGAAGGTGGAGCCGTGCTGGCCTGCTCCGCCCTAAAGGAAGAGTACCGCAAGGTGCTGCAGACTGTACCGGACATCAGCTGGATCTACCTCGATGGCTCCCGCGATACCATCCTGAAGCGGTTGCAGGCCCGCCATGCGCATTTCATGCCTCCCACCATGCTGGAGTCTCAACTGGAAGCGCTGGAGAAGCCTGCCTATGGTATACACGTCGATGTTTCCTTAAGCCCTGAGCAGATCGTTCAGGAAGTCATGACAAAACTAGAGCATATGAATCCACATTCAGAATTTGGTGTGATTGGACTGGGCGTGATGGGCAAAAGTCTTGCCCTGAACCTGGCCAGCCGCGGCGTGCGTGTCGCGATGTACAATCGGCATGTACCGGGTAAAGAAGAAGGTATAGCCGAGCAGGTGGTTACCGAGAATCCTTCTTTCACCAATATAAAAGGCTATGATCAATTGGAGGAGTTTATACAGTCCCTGGAGAAGCCACGTAAAATTCTGTTGATGATCTACGCCGGTGCGCTGGACGCACAACTGGAAGCGCTTATGCCCCTACTTGAGCCTGGTGATGTGGTGATAGACGGCGGCAACTCTTTCTATAAAGACACAGCTAGACGAACCGCACTGCTGGCTGATAAAGGACTTAACTTTGTAGGTACCGGCATTTCAGGCGGTGAGGAAGGTGCCCGCGAGGGACCATCTATCATGCCGGGTGGCCCGCGTGTGGGTTATGAGCAAGTTGCCCGCTACTTGGAAATGATCGCAGCGAAGGATAGACAAGGCCAGCCCTGCACCACTTACATCGGTCCTGACGGAGCAGGGCACTTTGTGAAGATGGTGCATAATGGCATCGAGTACGCGGAGATGCAGGCCCTGGCGGAGGCGTATTCACTGCTGCGCGATATGCTAGGTATAGCCCCTGATGAAATTGCCTCTATCTTTCAGGAATGGCAGCAGAACGGATTAGGAAGCTATCTGCTGGAAATCACGATTGACATTCTGCAAAAGAAAGAAGGTGACGTGCTGCTGCTTGACAAGATACTCGACCAGGCAGAACAGAAAGGCACTGGTGGCTGGTCTGCCGCCGTAGCATTGGAGTACGGCGTACCTTACGATACCCTCTCAGCCGCTGTCATGGCCCGTGCCCTCTCCGCCATGAAAGCTGAAAGAGTAAAAGCGGCGGATCGTTATCAGAAACAAATCCCCAAAGTCACCATTGACAGCAGCAGCTTTGTGGCCAGTTTGAAGCAAGCGTATCAGGTTACCCGCATCATCAATCACGAGATCGGCTTTAACTTAATGCGGGAAGTGTCGGAGCAGCTGAATTGGGAGCTCAACTTCAGCGAAATTGCCCGCATCTGGACCAACGGCTGCATCATTCGCTCAGAGCTGATGGAAGAACTGGTCACCATCTACCAACAGGAACCGCGCTTGCTGATGGCTCCTACGCTGGTCGATAAAATACGCAACGCTCAGCAAAGCTTTGCCGCTGTAGTCGCATTAGGTCTGCAGTACGGAGTCCCGCTGCCGGTGCTCTCTTCGGGTTTGAATTACTTGTTAGGGTATAGCACAGCAGACTCTTCCGCCAACCTGATCCAGGCGCAGCGCGATTATTTCGGGGCGCATACTTACCAGCGCAAGGACAGGCCTGCAGGAGAGTATTTTCATACCCAATGGAAATGAATTCGGTGAGGATGAACGATGTTTAGACATATTTCAAAAAATATATGTCTAAGTGATATAAGTCACTTCTGCGACTGACCACTGTCATAAGAATAAAGGAGTTCGGGGTGTTCTTTTGTATCCATAAAGACACTCTAACAGCAATTCTTATGAAACGGTCACATTTACCAAAAGCAATACGGCTGGCCATGGTGGGCATTTTCTGCCTCGGCATCGCTTCATCTTGTGGCACCAAGACCACAAACGCCGAAATACTCAACTCTCTGAACGAAACGGCAACTCCTGGCGAGATGCCCGTGATCGAAGCAGAACTCACGGATGCCCCGCTTGTACCGGCTCCTATTACCCGTAAGCACCCTGCCAAAGTGGTGGTGCGCCTGGAAGTAACAGAAGTCGTGAAGAAACTGGCCGATGGCGTGGACTATACCTTCTGGACATTCGGTGGTTCGGTGCCGGGCAAATTTATCCGGGTGCGTCAGAACGACGAGGTAGAGTTTCACCTGATGAACCACCCCGACAGCAAAAACCCACACAACATTGACCTGCACGCCGTAACAGGCCCGGGTGGTGGTGCAGCCGCCACTTTCACAGCTCCAGGACAGGAAACAGTATTTAACTTCAAAGCCCTAAACCCTGGCCTGTATGTGTACCATTGTGCGACAGCACCGGTAGGTATGCACATCGCCAACGGTATGTATGGCCTGATCATGGTAGAGCCGGAAGAAGGTATGGAGCCTGTTGACAAGGAGTATTACGTGATGCAGGGCGATTTCTACACCAAGGGAGCCTTTGGAGCGCCTGGTCTGCAGCCATTCGATATGGAGAAAGCCCTGGACGAGAAACCATCTTACGTGGTATTTAACGGCTCTGTTGGCTCTATGACAGGCGACAATGCCATCACAGCCAAAGTAGGTGATAAAGTTCGCCTATTTGTTGGCAACGGCGGCCCTAACCTGGTTTCTTCCTTCCACGTGATCGGTGAGATCTTCGACACGGTATACCCTGAAGGTGGCACCAACCTGAACAAGAACGTGCAGACAACCCTGGTACCTGCCGGTGGTTCAGCTATCACAGAGTTTAAAGTAGACGTGCCGGGCAACTATGTGCTCGTTGACCACTCCATCTTCAGAACCTTCAACAAAGGTGCGCTGGGCATGCTGAAAGTAGAAGGTCCGGATAACCTGGCCATCTTCTCAGGACAAACCGAGCAAAAGATATACCTGCCAGAAGGCTCTACCGTGCAGGAAATGCCGAAGACAAATACACCGAAAGCAGCTTTTGCCTCAAACAAAGAGATGCGCATGGAGCTAGGCAAAACCCTGTACGCTCAAAACTGCCAGGCCTGTCACCAGGCAGAAGGCCAGGGCATCAAAGGCGCCTTCCCTCCGCTTGCCAAGTCTGACTACCTGAACGCCGACGTAGATCGCTCTATCGGGGTGGTAGCACACGGTCTGGAAGGTCAGATCAAAGTGAACGGTGAGGTATACAACAGCACCATGCCAAAGCTGAAGCTGTCAGACGAAGAGATCGCCAACGTGATGACCTTTGTGATGAACAACTGGGGCAACAAGGGTGGTGAGATCACACCAGAACAAGTGAAGAAGGCGAAAGCCAACTACAAGCACTAATTCATTAACGCTTTTCAATCATGCGACGACTTCTGACAATTCTGCTGATGCTCGGAGCCTGTAGTATAGCACAAGCACAAAAGGGCACTCCTGCCAACATGGTTCATGTGAAGGGAGGCACTTTTGTGCCGCTTTACGGCAGCAACAACCAGTCGGTATCAGTACAGGACTTTATCATGGATAAATACCCGGTTACGAATGCACAGTTTGAAGCATTTGTGGCGGAATACCCAAAGTGGAAGAAGTCGGAAGTGAAAGCACTTTTTGCAGACGCCGGTTACCTGAAGCACTGGAGTTCTGACCTGGGAGTGGGTACAAACGCTGATAAGCTTAAAAACAGCCCGGTGATCAACGTGTCCTGGTTTGCTGCCAAAGCCTATTGCGAATGCCAGGGCAAGCGACTGCCTACCGTGAACGAATGGGAGTTTGCCGCACTGGCCAGCGAAACGAAGAAGGACGCCTCCAGCGAGCCCAGCTTTTATCAGCGCAGCCTTGACTGGTACAGCCAGCCTAACCCGAAGTACCTGCCACCTGTTCAGAACGCTTTCAAAAACTATTATGGGCTGTATGGTATGATCGGTCTGGTGTGGGAATGGACCTCTGACTTCAACTCAGCCCTGATTGTGGGAGAATCCAGACAAAACGCCAGCCTGGACAGGCAGCTCTTCTGCGGTGCCGGTTCAACCGGAGCCAGTGATGTGAAAAATTATGTGGCCTTTATGCGCTACGCCTTCCGCTCCAGCCTCAAAGCCAACTATACCGTGGCGAACCTTGGCTTCCGATGCGTGCAGGATGTACCCGCTAAAACCACTGCTCAAAAATAATCAGATTGTTATGAAACGCTATACCTTATACCTGTTCGCCAGTATTGCCTTTAGCCTGACGGCCTGCCAGCAGGAAGTCGCAGAAAAAGAAGACAGCTGCTGCGCCAAGCCAGTCGCTGCTAACGAACTTCCGGATGGCACCGGCACGCTCGGTATACCTACTGCGGGGCTGACGGATATGTCGCTTTATCAACTGGAATCCGACTGGCAAAACCAGGATGGCCAGGAACTACAACTGCAGGAATTACAAGGTAAAGTGCAGCTAGTAGCCATGATCTATACCCATTGCAGCTATGCCTGTCCGCGCATTATCGCGGACCTGAAGCGCATAGAGATGGGACTGGAACAATACAAGCGGGAAGACATCGGCATCGTACTCGTGACCATGGATCCTGCCCGCGACACGCCGGAGCGTCTTTTGCAATTTGCGAAGTCCAATAACCTGGACCCCAAACGCTGGACATTGCTCACCAGTGAGCAGGACAATATCCGGGAACTGGCAGCACTGTTGAACATGAAGTACAAGACTGAGCTGGATGGCGAGATCTCCCACTCTAACATCATCACGGTACTGAGTGAAAACGGTGAGATCATCCACCAGGCCGAAGGGCTCGGAGTTGAACCTGATGAAACCGTCAACGCCATCAAAGGCTTGCTGCAAAAGATCTAAGGTATAGCTATGACAATGAAAACCCCTGGGCAACTCCTAACAGAGCAGTCCAGGGGTTTTTATATTTGGGGAGATTTATTATCAGATTATTCCGGCAAATAAAGTCCTTCTACTGATGCTTTCAGCTAAAGGAATTTTATGTCATTTCGACCTTAGGGAGAAATCTGAAGTATTGTTCAGACATATAAATGGTCCAGTTCTCTTCTATCGTCGAGATGAACGTGTGAATCAATCAATAAAAATTCACTCAATCACTCAATCACTCAATCGCTAAATCACTAAATCAATTACCCCTTTCCTCGCATCTGCTTCTCCATTGCGTCCCACATTTCCTGCGGAATCTGGTCGAAGGAATTGAATTCACCGGCACCGTAGAGCCACTCGCCACCGTCAATGGTTACAACTTCGCCGTTCACAAAGGCAGCGTAGTCTGACACCAGGTAGGCGGCCAGGTTGGCCAGTTCCTGGTGCTCCCCGAAGCGGCCGACAGGTATACGCTTCACCGGGTCGAGTTTATCAGCCAGTTGTTTCGGGAATAGTCTGGTCCAGGCACCTTCTGTTGGGAACGGCCCTGGGGCAATGGCATTGGAGCGGATGCCATACTTGGCCCACTCAGACGCAAGGGAGCGTGTCATGGCCAGTACACCTGCTTTGGCGCAGGCAGATGGCACTACATAGCCAGAACCGGTCCAGGCGTAGGTGGTCACGATATTCAGGATTGTCCCCTCCTGCTTCTGCTCGATCCAATGCTTGCCGAGTGCCAGCGTGCAGTTATAACTACCCTTCAGCACAATGTCAGTGATCACATCAAAGGCTTTGTGACTGAGACGCTCTGTTGGACTCACAAAATTGCCCGCTGCGTTATTCACAAGCACATCTACCTTACCGAATTTGTCGAGGGTGGCCTGTAGCATGGCTTCGATCTCGTTGTATTTGCGCACGTCGCAGGCGATTGGCAGTACTTGTCGGCCGGTTTCCTGCATCAGCTCTTCGGCGGCTTTATCGAGCACATCCTGTTTGCGGCTGCAGATCACGGCGTTGGCGCCAAGCTCCAGAAAATATTTTGTCATCGAGCGGCCTAGGCCTGTGCCGCCTCCGGTTATCACAATGGTCTTCCCTTTCAGGGCGCCTTCTTTCAGCATAGGTTCTGCCTTCATCATTTTATTTTGTTTGTTTTAAAAAGAGCTAACGTATAATTGTCAGTGCTGACTATCTAAAGATAAGAACCTCCAACGACAATCAGAGTAAAAGAAGCATTCTTTTGCTGAAGCATTTAAAACTATGGATCTAAAACAAATTGAAACCGAACTGAAAGAGGCTACCGACGGACTGCTCATGATAAGCGAAACGGATGCCCCTTTTGAATTTTATCAGGCCGAAGAATTTCAGGGCGAGACACTTGACGAAGAGACGGTGCTCAAACTGGCGGCCATGCCAGCTGACTATCCCTTTGAGGAAATGGAGCTCGGTTATTTTCTCAGGAACATGACGCATGCCAGACCCGATGCCGGTGACGAGGGCATGCAGCAGGCCAAACGCTTCCAGAACCTGGAAAAGAAGCTGCACGAGCTCCTGCAGGATGTTAAGGTATACCGGGTCGGTGAGACGCAGAAACTGGTGCTCATACTAGGCCGCACACCAGGCGGTGAGATTGCAGGACTTAAAACGATGGTAGTTGAAACCTGATGTAAAGAAAAGTCCCCGGCTAAAGCAGTCGGGGGCTTTTTTAACTTAGCTCTAAGGCTATATCTTTTGAAGTAGTAACAATGTCGAATTAAAAGTGATCCGCCACAAGCTTATTTGCTGCAATGATACCACTCAAACAAACACCCACTATCCCCTGCCCCGGATACACGGAATCTCCACATGTATAGGCGCCTTTGTGGTCGAGTCGGGCGTCTTTCATCTGCCAGGGTTTTATGTCGCGGTACTGAGGGTAACCGCCTACCATACCGTAGGCCCTTTGCGTCCAGTAGATCCAGGCGCCGGGAGTAGCCGAATCCTGATATAGAATATCTGCTCGTTTTAGCAGGCCTAACCCCTCCATCCTCTTGATGATCGCCTCTTCCAATTGTCTTTTGTTTTCGATGCGAAGCGCTGCCGGGTCAGGTACGTGTGTACTGATCGCTACGACCCTTTCTCCTTCCTGTGCTCTCTCACTGTCAGCTGGATGACTGTAACTCACAAAGAAGCTGCTGCTGCCAATGAGAGGTAAGCCTCCGGGCACATGTACCTGGTGGTGCAGCACAGGTATAGCAGGTGCTTCATAAAGGACCAGCGCCATGGTAAAGGCCCCGTTTAGCTTCGCAGAAGGCAGCAGGTAGGGCTGCAACTTTTGCCTTACCTGATCATTCTGAAAAAGCTGATAGGTGTCGTTTAGCGGTATGCCACTGATCACAAAGCGTGACTGGTAGGTACCAGCCAGGCAATTTACCTCATACCCTTTCGGCAAACTGGTAATCGTATGGACGTTGCGCCGGTACAGGATCGTACTCCCCTTACTGTGCAGATAGCGTTCAATCGCCCGAGCCAGACCAATCATGCCGCCCTTTACATAATAGTTGCCAAACAAGGTATAGCACAGGGCGGTCGCGCCGAACAACTCATTCACTTCCCCCAGGTGGTTCTGCGCCGTGATCAGCAATTGCTCGTTTACAAAATCTCTGAAGAGCTTATTGTCTAGCAGTCCATACCTGTTGAGCAAATCTTCCATCGTTCTGAAGGCACCGGGTAGCAAGGACAGCTGATGTAGACGAAAGCTCCCTATTGCCTGCCACAGATCTTTAACATTTGAGAATGGAAAGGTTCTTTGCTCCAGCGAAGTACGCCATACTTTCTGGCTGATTTGAAAACAGTGCTCCCAGAATGGTCGCTGTCCTTTAGGCCCAAACACTCGCTCGGCTTCTTCAATCCAATCATCGAGTTTGGCATAGCGTGTCAGCAGCTGTCCGTCTGGTAGATGCACCTGCATGGGAGTGTCAAGCTTTAGGAGCGGCAATTCTATACCTGTCACATCGAGGAGATAGCGCAGGGGCATGTGTTCGTCCAGGCCTACCAGCGTTGTGGCGCCCGTCTCAAACCAGTAGCCTTTTCGTTTATAAGAAGAAGCGCAGCCACCTGGGTATTTGGCTTGTTCCAGCACAGCCACTTTTAATCCCCTTTGGGCGAGCAGGGCTGCCGCTGTGAGTGAACCAAATCCAGATCCGATCAGGATGACGTCGTACTGCATGAATGTATAATTTTAGGCTTACCTTTGTCGCAACCGATAACAAGTGAGCTTACGGAATGTTACCTCCAAAACACCAAAGCGATGCAAAAGAAAGTTGACATAAGCGTGATGGGCTGCGGCTGGCTCGGCCTTCCATTGGCTCAACGATTGGTACGGTCCGGACTGCGCGTAAATGGCTCTACTACATCTGAAGAGAAGCTGGACATCCTCCGCCAAGCTGAAATAAACCCTTATCTGATCAACCTCTTCGATCCTGCACTGAACGAAGAGGTACTAAATGATTTTCTGCAGACAGATGTGCTGGTACTGAACATTCCGCCCAAACTTCGCGCTGATGGAGGCGAGAGTTACCTGCATCAGATGCATGTACTGAAGAAAGCCCTCCTGCAGTCGCCTGTCAGCCGGGTACTATTCGTGTCTTCCACCTCGGTATACCCTGAACTCAACCGCATCGTGACCGAAGAAGACACCAGCTTTACCGATGAACTGGACCCTGACAACACACTCTTGCATGTGGAGAGAATGTTCCAGGACAGTGAGCACTGGGTATGCACCGTGGTGCGCTTTGGAGGGCTCGTTGGAGATAGCAGGCAGCCGGGACGCTTCATGGCCGGCAAGCATGATCTGCCGAACGGGGATGCCCCCGTTAACATGATCCATCTGGAGGACTGCCTCAACATTTTAGAGCGCATCATTGCTGAGAAGAAATGGGGCCAGGTATACAATGCCTGCGCCGACGAGCACCCGAGCCGGCGTGACTTTTATGTAGCGGCTACCAAAGCCATCGGCTTGGAAGCTCCTACCTTTCAGGACATGGAAGAAACCAGTTTTAAACTGATCAACAGCCAGAAACTAAAAGACGACCTGGCCTATGTGTTCTCCCATCCCGATCCCATGGCTTTCTTTTAGTATCTTTGTAGAAGAATTGCTGATTGTTAATTGCTAATTGTTTTATCCACTTAGAGCAAACAATCAACAACGACCCATTAACAATTAAAAATCTTCATGAAGATAATAGTCATAGGTGGCGGTGCGGCCGGATACTTTGGGGCGATCGCCTGTGCGCAGGCTAATCCGAAAGCACAGGTTACCATCCTGGAGAAGAGCAACAAACTGTTGTCTAAAGTGAGGGTTTCGGGTGGCGGGCGCTGCAATGTGACGCATCACTGTTTTATACCTTCTGTTTTTGCGCAGCATTATCCGCGCGGTGCCAAACAGCTGAAGGAAGCATTCAAGACTTTTGGGGCAGCGGAAACGGTAGCGTGGTTTGAGAGCCGTGGCGTGAAGTTGAAAGCAGAGGCTGATGGCCGCATGTTTCCGATCACCGATAACTCCGAAACCATTATCGACTGTCTGCAACGCGAAGCCGCCAAGGCTGGTGTGGAAGTAAAAACAGGTATGGCCGTGGAGCGCATTGTACCTCAACCTGACAAAGGAGGCTATACCTTATACCTGAGCAATAATCGCGAACTGCACGCCGACCGGGTATTAGTTAGCTCGGGCGGTAATCCCAAAAGCCTGGGTTACGATTGGTTGCGGGTACTCGGCCATTCCATTCAGGAGCCTGTTCCGTCGCTGTTCACCTTCAATGTGCCGGGTTCGCCGCTCAAGGAATTGCAGGGTGTGTCCGTGCCCCTGGCCAGAGTGCGCATAGCTGGTCAGAAGCTCGAGTACGAAGGCCCCTTGCTGATCACGCACTGGGGTTATAGCGGACCGGCAGTGCTGAAGCTATCTGCCTGGGGAGCCCGCCTTTTTCATGGTATGAACTACCGCTTCACCGCCCTGGTGAGTTGGGTGCATGATCAAACGGAAGAAAGCCTGCGGGAGCAGCTGCAACAGTTCAGAAAGGCACATCCAAAAAAAGTAGTGACTACCAACCCGCTTTTCGGTCTGCCGCAACGACTGTGGAAGGCGCTCACAGGTATAGCAGGTATAAATGATGAAGTAAGGTGGGCTGAACTTCCTGCCAAGCATACAAACAAACTGGTAGAGGCACTGCTAAGAATGCCTGTTGAGGTGGACGGTAAAACGACCTTTAAGGAAGAGTTTGTGACCTGTGGTGGTATAGACTTGAGCCAGGTCAACATGAAAACGATGGAGAGCCGCCTTCATTCGGGCTTATACTTTGCTGGAGAAGTGCTTGACATTGATGGCATTACGGGTGGTTTTAACTTTCAGGCTGCCTGGACCACAGGCTACTTAGCGGGCAGGGCCATAGCCGCTTCCATATCCTAGCATAGCGATATATCCATTTTGGAAACAAAAAATTAGGGAATGCAGTACATCAGCATACAAAACCTAATAAAAATATCACTATGGAAATTAATAAAGAAGTTTACTCAACCGTACACCATCTCATCGAAAGATGCAAAGACGGTGTAAAGGGCTATAAAACTGCTGCCGAAGACGTAGAGGACCAGGACCTGAAAGAACTGTTCCGTAAGTATGCCGTGCAGCGCGACAGCATGATTACTGAACTACAGGATCAACTGCATAAAATGGGCAAGACAGACGATGAGTCCAGCTCCATCGAAGGCACCCTGCACCGTGCCTGGATTGATATTAAAGCCGCCCTCTCTTCAAAAGACAGAAAGCGTATACTGGAAGAGTGTGAGCGTGGCGAAGACTATGCAGTGAAAGCCTATGAAGAAGCCAAGGAGAAGAATTTACCGGGTGACCTCAAGCCAATCATTGAGCAGCAGTACCAGGATGTGAAAAACGCACATGACCACATCCGTTCACTGCGTGACAGTGCCTGATCATTTGTAATTGACAGATAAAACAGAAAGGAGCTTTTAGGGCTCCTTTTTTTGTGCTTCTGCTGAATGACAGACAGGTATAAAAGTAATAAGCCTGACATCCGTCTGATGTCAGGCTTATCATTTCTAACTGCGTAAAACAGTAGAATAATCTTCCAACCTTTTTATGATACCTTCTTTAACGGAAGGTTAGGACCAAGGTTACAGGTTCAGGAAAAATATTTTAAAAACAAAAAGGCTGACGTTTCAAGTCAGCCTTTTCTAACAATTTGAAGCTTTTTACACTTCAAGCTTTGTATATCCTTTTATACGAACTACCCGCAGGCAGGTTCGGTCAATTAGAATCTTTTTTTGCGGAATCCGCCACGATCACCACCGCTGCTGCGACGGTCACCGCCTCTGAAAGAGTCGCGGTCGCCACGGCCACCGAAACGGCTTCCACCGCCTCCGTATCCGCCGTCGCGACGGCCACCTCTGTCGCCTCCACGATCACGATCGCCACCGAAGCCACCGCGATCGCCACCGAAGCCACCGCGGTCACCACCGCCGAAGCGCTTGCCACCACGATCACTGAAGCCGAAGTCTTCTCTGCCACCACCGGCACCGCCTTCTTTCTTCTGCGATTTCTCTACGATCACCATGCGGCCTTCCACCTCGATGCGACCAACTTTCTGCAGGATGTCAGCTGTGTATTCAGTAGGTACCTCTACAAAGCTGAACTTGTCATACAGGTCAATATCGCCTACTTTAGAAGCAGGAATATCGGCGTTCTGGCTTAGCAGGTCGATCAGGTCTTTTGGATGCACACGGTCTTTCTTACCAATCGTGATAAACAGACGATCGAAACCGGCTTTTGGTCCACCAAGGCCTTTTTCAGCTTCTTTACCAGCCTCTTTCGTTTTAGCTTCCTTCAGGCTCATTTTGAGCAGGGCAGCCGCCACTTCCAGGGAGGTATAATCTTCGTTTACCAGTTTCTCGATGGTGTTAACATGCTTGGTCAGGTTGCCCTTCTCCAGCACTTCACGTACTTTGTCGAGGAACAGGTTGGTACGGATCTCGTTTACGTCTTCGTAAGTAGGTACCTGCTGCAGCTGCACATTCGCTTTGGTATAGCGCATGATGTCTTTCAGCTTGTACATGTCAGAGCGGCCTGCTACGAAAGAGAACGCCTTGCCTGACTTACCGGCACGACCTGTACGGCCGATACGGTGTACATAAGACTCTTCGTCCTGCGGCAGGTCATAGTTAAACACAGCCTCCACGTTGTCTACGTCAAGACCACGGGCGGCCACGTCAGTTGCTACCAGGATTTCCAGCATACCGTTACGGAACTTGCCCATCACGTTAGAGCGCTGGTTCTGGTTCAGGTCACCATGCAAACCATCGGCAAAGTAGCCACGGGCCTGCAGGTTGGTTACCAGTTCATCCACCATACGCTTAGTATTGCAGAAGATGATCACCGACTTCATGTTGTGCATGTCCAGGATGCGGGAAAGTACTTCCTGCTTCATAGAGTTACGCACTTCGAAGTATACCTGGTCAATGTTGGTTACGGTCAGCTCCTTGTGCACCACTTTCACGATCACCGGATCGTTCTGGTAGCGCTTGGTCAGCTCCATAATAGGTTTAGACATCGTAGCTGAGAAGAAGATCGTCTGGCGCTCTTCCGGCATTTTGCTCAGCACAAACTCGATGTCTTCACGGAAGCCCATGTCCAGCATTTCGTCCGCCTCATCCAGGATGATCTTTTTGATCTTGTCCAGTTTCAGCGTACCGCGCTCGATGTGGTCCATCACACGGCCTGGCGTACCGATCACGATCTGCACACCCTGCTTAAGGGCTCGCAGCTGACGGTCGTAAGCCTGACCACCGTAAATAGGCACGATGCTGATGCCTGGCTTATACTTAATAAGTTTCTGGATTTCTCCGGCTACCTGAATAGCCAATTCACGTGTTGGGCACAGGATAAGCGCCTGCACACTGCGATCGTTCTCGTCGATGCTTTCAATGGTAGGTATACCGAAAGCGGCCGTCTTGCCCGTACCCGTCTGGGCCTGGCCAATAATGTCGCGTCCTTCTAAAACTACCGGGATTGCTTCTGTTTGGATGGGAGATGCTTCTTCGAAGCCCATGTCAGCGATAGCACGCTGTACTTCCGGCGAAAGCGGAAGCTCGTCAAATCTGATTTTGTTCATTCTGATTATAATAACTTTTTACACTACGTCTGGAGACAGCCTGTCCATAAACCCTTCTTTACGAGAAAGAAGTCCGACAAGAATAAAAATCAACCAGGTTTTGCTGTAACAGCGGTGTAGCCAGTTTTACTTAAATCAGACTGATTCCAAATCGGCTGCAAAGGTACGCATAATAAATGAAATCATCGTCATGCGTGCTAATATATTATCAAATAAGCCAACATAAGTAGGTGTGTATTATTCGGTTATAAAATTGTTATGAGAAAATGGCGAACGATTATATTTATTTCAAAATCTTTTTTATTTTGCGTCAAAATATTCCAAATTATTATTGAAATAAGAAACACTGATTTCATTTACCCGTAAACAGACTACATTCACCCTTAAAATCAAGCCGTTAACTATTATTAAAATTTTTCATTGGTATATCCAATATATTGCACGTAGTTTAGTGTATTACAGGATCGAAACCAGTTAAATTTTAACACAAGAACTTAATCCTATTAAGAATTGATGGTCTTTGTGATCAATTCGTTAAAGGTTTAACTGCCGCCGCCCTATCCAATCAATTGAAAGCAATATTTTTAGAAATAAATGTGCAGTATATAACCTGCAGCATAAAAATACTTTAGATCTTTAACCCTTTAATCCTTTCTAATTATGTTACACTTCTCCAAAATCACAGCTAAAAGCAAGGACTTTCATCTAATCGCATCAGGCGCACTGGCTTTCAAGATTCACAACAAGATCCTGAAGGACGAAGATTTCATGAAGGGCGCCAAAGTATCACGCAACCTGCTGCAAAGCAATGCGGTTATCAAATCAGACAAAAGTGAGGCAAAGGTGTTCTTTGTGATCATCTCTGATCTTGATAAAATGAATGCTTCCAACCTGTGTAGTATGATAGCAAAGGAACGCGCAAAGGGAAGTTACGCCGTGTGCCAGGTGATTCCAATGTACTATAACGAGCCATCTTTCAAGGCGCTTAAGATGCTGCGTCAGAATTTTGATGAAGTGATCGAACTGAACAAACTGACGCTGGGCGGCGGCAAGGCGCTGATGAGCACAGAGCAGCAGCACTGTATTATCACTGATTACTCTATTTCCATGGCACGCATCATGCGCAATGTATGTGTGGGTGTACATGCTCCTGCCCCTGCTAAAGAAGAAAAGAAAGGCCAGGTCGTATACGCATAGCCTTTTACTCTAATATAGAAAGGCAACAGGCTCCTTCGCGTAAGCGGGGGAGCTTTTTGTATTTTATACCCTGATCTCCAAATATTTGCTACCAGCAGACCATAATTTTAAGGGCGGGCTCTGGCATAAACCATGTCGTAGGTGTATCTTTAGAATCCTTTAAAAAGCCTTCCGCTATGTCGCCAAATTTTAAGATACTCTCTTCATCAGCTGGTTCCGGCAAAACCTATACCCTGACCAAAGAATACCTGAAGCTTGCGCTGCATACTGCTGATCCGGACTACTACCGGTCTATCCTGGCGATCACCTTTACCAATGATGCGGCGGCTGAAATGAAGGAGCGTATTTTGGGGGCCCTGCGCAATTTCAACAACCCGAATCTGAGTGGAGGCGAACTGCAAAAGAGCGAGGACCTGCTTGAGAAGATAACGGATGAGCTGCAGAAGCGCTTCCCGGATGAGCACTTTGATAAAGAGCAACTACGGCAGCGCGCTGGGCTCTTGTTTACCCAGATCCTCTACAATTACAGCGATTTCTCTGTCAGCACGATCGACAGCTTCGTCAATAAGATCGTACAGGCTTTTACAAAGGAGCTTAATATACCCTATAACTTTGAAGTAGACCTGGACTCCCAGACGCTGGTGAGCACAGCCGTGCAGCTGCTGCTGGACAAGGTGAGTAACCGGAAAGATGACCTGCTCTCGGAAACGCTCGAGCAGTACGCCCTGGAAAAAGCCCGCGAAGGACGCAGCTGGAACACTTTGCCCGATGACCTGGCTGATTTTGCAAAGAACCTGCTTAATGAACAGGTATACGAAGCCGTGACAGACCTGCAGGGACTCACGCTCGAGGATTTCAGGGAGATCAGGAAACAGCTCAAAGAACTGCAGGAAGGTATACTGGCGGCTTTGCAGGAAGATGCGGGTAAAGCGCTGCAAGCGATTGAGCAGGCTGGCCTCTCCCCTGCTGATTTCTACCAGGGCAATCGCGGTTTGTACGGTTATTTCAGTAAGTTTAACCGCGAAGCTGATCTGACATACGGTAACAACTACGCCCGCCAGACGGTGGAGGAAGACAAGTGGTATGCCGGTAAGGCCTCCACTGCTACAAAAAACCAGATTGACGGGATACGGCAGCTGCTCACAGATCTCTATTATAGTATCGAGTCGATCAAAGAAGAATATGCCGGTACATTTACCCTAATCTCAGCGGTAGTGCCACACCTTTACAAAGTATCGGTGCTGAACGAGCTGGAAAAGTGCCTGCAGGAGATCAAGCTTGACCGTAACACAGTGCATATTTCAGAATTCAATAAGCGCATCATCGACATTGTGCTGCAGGAGCCTGTGCCTTTTATTTATGAGCGACTCGGTGAGAAGTACAACCACATCCTGATCGATGAGTTTCAGGACACCTCCGTGCTGCAATGGAACAACCTGCTGCCGCTCGTCGATAACGCCCTGGCTTCCGGACACTTCAGCATGGTGGTGGGCGATGCCAAGCAGGCGATCTATCGCTGGCGTGGCGGTGAGATGGAGCAGATCCTGCACCTTTACAAAAACAACACGCACCTGCTTTACGAAAACCGACGCCATGGGCACATGATCCGGGAGCGCTATGAATCAGTGCGTGAAAATCTGGCTCCTGATGAGCTGCAGCAGAATTTCAGAAGTCGCCGCGAGATCATCCAATTCAATAACAAGCTCTTTACCTTCTTTAGTGAACAACACAAGGTATACAGCACCTTCACCTCCATCTACGACGATAAGTTTGTACAGGAGGCGCCTGAATCCGGAAAGGCTGGTGGCAAGGTGCAGATCATGTTTACTTACCCCGACGACCTGAACTACAAATACGACTTGAGCAGCTGTGTCCGAACGGAAGAGCTCTACGATGAATACACCCATGCGCAGGAACTGAGCTATGATGCCAGCACCCTCAACATGGTGATCGAACTTGTACGGCAGGGTTTAGCGGATGGCTATACCTTGAAGGACATGGCTATCCTGTGCCGCACCAATGCCAAGAGTAAGCTAATTGCCAATTTCCTTAAGGAGAAACAGTACGATATCATCTCGCAGGATTCTCTTTCATTGCAGTTTGCAGAAGTGATCAATGTGATCATTGCCATGTTCCGGGTATTTAACCGTCCAAATGACACGCTGGCAAAATCAGAGGCGCTATACCTGATCCACACTGTGACCAGCGGCAAAGTACCAACTTCAGAACTGGCCCAGAAGATAGCCCAGATCTCTAACCAGCCCGATCCGCAGCTGTTTTTTGATTACCTGCGTGAATTAAAGTTTGATGTGAAGGAGCGTGAGACGGGCAACCTGTCGATCTACGAACTCACCGAGCAGCTGATCCGCATTTTCAATCTGCTGGGGCACAACAACGAGTGCGAGTACCTGTTCCGCTTCCTGGACCTGGTGCTGGAGTACAGCCTCAAGAACAGCAATAACCTGAACAACTTTCTGGCATATTGGGACGTGCAAAAGGAGAAGCTGAGCATCAATACGCCTAAAGACCGCAATGCCATTACGATCACCAGTATTCACAAAGCCAAAGGCCTCGCCTACCCAATCGTTATCATTCCGTTTGCCGACTGGAGCACCGAGCCGCAGACGAGAGCCCTGATGTGGAGCCGTCTGGCTGACGACAACAAGGTGATGGGCAAACTGCGCAGCGTGGCGGTGAACATCAGCTCACGCCTGGAGCATACCGAACTAGCTGACCAATATAATACTGAGATAGAGAAGACCTTTATCGAAAACCTGAACATGCTCTATGTGGCCTTGACCCGTCCAAAGGACAGGCTATACCTGATTGGTAACGGCAAGGACCTGATTGAGGAAAGAAAGGCACAGAAGGCATTGGAAGGAACAGCCAAAAATGTGAGTCACCTGCTCTACCGCTACCTGGTGGCTGAGGGGCTTTGGGAACCAGGCAAACTGTGCTACCAGGTATACGCCGGAGAGTCCAGGGCGCAAAACAGCGACAAACGCGAGATCGGCCCCGCCTATACCTTGGATTACCTACAGACAAACGACTGGGCAAAGCGCCTCCAGCTCAAGCAACATGCCAACAACGTCTTCGACTTCGAAACGCAGACCGAGCAGCGCATTCAGAACAAGAAACTGCACTACGCCCTCTCCCGCATTCTGACCGCAGCGCAGCTTGATGATGTGCTGCGCCAGATGGTATACCAGGGCATCATCAGCGACAGGGAAAAGAGTACCTTAAAAGAGCGTTTGCTCGAAGTCGTGGACCACCCGAAGATCAGCCATTACTTTTCGGAAAAGGTTATTGTGGAGCATGAAAAGGAACTGCTGGATGCACGCGCCTATCTCTATAAGCCTGACAGGGTGGTGTTTAACGGTGATCAGGTGGTGCTGCTGGAATTTAAATTACCACCGCCCCAGGAAGAGCACCGCAACAAGCTCGACCATTACGCTGTGCGCTTTAAGCAGCTTGGTTACGAAAAAGTAAAATGCCTGCTTTACTACTTCGATACTGAGGAACTGTACGAATGGTCCTATGGCGGCAAGAGCCTGCAGATGGGGCTGGCACTTTGAGAATGAATAATGAGTAATGTCTAATAACGGATTGCTCTTCATCATTTATAGAATAATTACTAATCATTGATTATACATTAATTACATGGACAAAGCAGCACAAACCATGATCGATAACCTGGAAAAGAACACAGGTAAGTCGCTTGAAGAGTGGACTCAGATTGTACAGAGTAGCGGTTTGCAAAAGCACGGTGAGATTGTGAAGTTTCTAAAAAATGATCACGGCTTTACCCATGGCTTTGCCAACATGGTAGCACTCAAAGCTAAAGGAACGGATGCCGGATCAGCTGAGAAGCCGGAAGACCTGATCGAAAAGCAATACAAAGGAAAAGAGCAGCTCCTGCTCATTTATGAAGCACTTGTTGCCCAGTTGAAGCAGTTTGGAAATGATGTAGAACTGGCTCCTAAAAATGCTTATGTGAGTGTGCGTAGTAAAAAGCAGTTTGCCCTGATCCAGCCCTCTACCAAAACCAGGCTGGACGTTGGTATTAACCTGAAAGGCAGAGAAGCGGAAGGCAGACTGGAAAACTCTGGTAGCTTCAATGCCATGTGCTCGCATCGCGTGCGACTGGAGCAGACAGATGATGTTGACGCAGAGCTAATCGGTTGGCTGAGGGAGGCTTATGAAGGAGCCAGGTAAAAGATAATATAGCGGTTTAGCTTTGAGAGAGATATTAAGAGATAAGAGGGAAATTATGGAACAGAGAATTACACTCATTACATTAGGCGTCAGGAATTTGCAGCGCTCCAGGGAATTTTACCAGAACATATTTGGCTGGCAGCCGCTCGAGAGCAGCACAGAGAGCATCATTTTCTTTCAGCTGAATGGCCTGCAGCTGGCGCTATTCCCACAAGAGTCGCTGGCAGATGATGCCGGTCTGGAGGCTGATGGCAAGGGCTTTAAAAGCTTTTCGCTGGCCTACAATGTGAGCTCCGAAAAAGAGGTGGATGACCTGGTAGCAGAACTTGCAGGCAAAGGTGTCCGCGTACTCAAGCAACCTGAAAAAGTGTTCTGGGGTGGCTACAGCAGCTACGTCGCCGACCCCGATGATAACCTTTGGGAGATCGCCTATAATCCCTTCATGAAGATGGATGAAACAGGAAACGTTCTGAGTTAAAATTTAGAAAGTTAAGAAGGCAGAAAGTTGTAGTGAAAGGTCTCTAATTGTCCGAATCGCGCAATTAATAATTTAACAATTCAGCAGCTTAACCATCCTACAAATTCCCAACTCATTAATTCACTCATCCACTCAATCACTCAACAAAAAAGTGCAGACCTTCCTTGAGCTAACGGCAAAATACGTTTACGAAAAGTATAAAGAGAACATCAGCGAGCTGTGCATCGTGCTGCCGTCGCGACGTGCGAGTTTCTTTTTTAAGAATGCCCTGGCACAGGCTGCACCCGAGCCCATATGGTCCCCGGAGGTGTCTGGTATGGAGGATTTCATTACCAAGCTGGCCAAAGTGGATGTGCTGGAGCCGATTAACCTGCAACTGGAGCTCTACGACCTGATGCGCGAACAGGACCCCAACCTCGATTTCGATCAGTTCATCACATGGGGCGGCACATTGCTCGACGACTTTAGCCGCATTGACCAAAACCTGGTGGACACTGGCAAACTCTTCGATTATGTGAGCGAGGCCAAGGCACTGGAGCGTTGGGACCCGGAGCGCCTCGGCAAAGACCTGACTCCTGCAGTTAAGAAATATTTCAGCCTGTGGGACAACATCGAGAAGACCTACCACAACCTGAAAAACCACCTGGAGGAGCGCAAGCAGGCTTATACAGGTATGGCTTTTAAGATTGTTTCTGATAATATCGAGCAACTGGCTAAGTCGCCGGAATGCGCCCAATACCTTTTCATTGGCTTGAACGCCCTGACTAATTCTGAGGAGAAGATCATCCGCACGCTGCTCAAGCACAACAAAGCGGAGGTATTGTTTGACTCCGACGACTTCTACATGGAGGAGGGTACGCCTAATCGTGCGGGCAGCTTCCTGCGCAGGTATAAGAGCACCTGGAATTTGCCGGAATGGCGCTGGCAGCAAAACCTTTTGCTCACGGACGAGAAAGAAATCAATGTGATCGGGGTGGCCAATGCCAGTATGCAGGGTAAACTGGCCGGGCAGCTGATCCAGGAGATCCGCACGCGCGATAAGCACGCACAGATCGCAGTGGTCATGCCCGATGAAACACTCCTGCTTCCCGTGCTGCACTCTATTCCCAACGAGGTGCCGAATTATAACGTGACCATGGGTCTCAGTTTTAAAGGCACGCCGCTTTACAACCTGATCGACCTGCTGTTCGACGTGCACCTGACCGGCGTGACACAGCTGCAGGAGTCGGGTTACAAGGTATACCAGTACCATCACCTTACGGTAACCAAGCTGCTCTCCCACCCTTTTATCCGCAGGTATGAGCTGTATATAAATGAGCAGTCCGACAAGCCGGAACTCCACGGATTTGTGCAGCGTGTGCTGGACCAGATCGTGCAGGACAACCGCGTGCTGATCACGGCAAACGACCTGCTGAGGATGGGCAAGCACGAACCGCTATTCGAAGTGTTGTTTACATCCTGGCGTGACTGCGACGACATCATTGCCTCGCTTTACAGGCTGATCGACCTGCTGCATAAAATGTACAGTCACCAGCCCAGCACCATCGAAACCGAGTACCTCTACATCTTCTATACCATAGTTAAGCGCCTCGATACGATTTTCGACTGCCGCGAGCAGAAGATATCGGTGCGCAGCTTCCGTAAGTTCCTCAACGAATTGATCGCCCGGCAACGGCTTCCTTTCAGCGGTGAGCCTATCTCTGATTTGCAGATCATGGGTATGCTGGAGACTCGTGCGCTGGATTTTGAGAACCTGATCATCCTGTCGGTGAATGAGAACACACTGCCAGCTCCAAAACGTCATGAGTCGCTGATGCCATTTGATGTGCTGAAGCAGTTTGGTTTGCCTACTTATGCTGAAACCGAGGGGGCTATGGCCTATAATTTTTACCGTCTGCTGCAGCGTGCCAAAACTGTGAACCTGCTCTACGTGCTGCCATCCGACACCTATGGCTCCGGCGAAAAGAGCCGTTTCATACTTCAGCTGCAGAACGACCTGGCGCTGCGCAACCCTAAGATCAAATTCAGCGACCTGACCGCTACGGTGGAGCTGCGTGATCAGAAAAAGTACGACGAGGATATTGTCATCCACAAAGATGCCCAGACGCTGGAGCAGCTGCGGCAGGAACTGAAGCGAGGCCTCTACCCTTCACACCTGAACATGTACATCAACTGTTCGCTGCAATACTATTTCAGCCGCATCGCTAAGATCAGGGAGATTGACGAAGTGGAAGAGCAGCTCGGCGCGGACCAGTTTGGTACCATCGTGCACCAGGTGTTAGAGGACTTCTTCCGGCCTTTTGAGCAGAATGGCCAGCCGATCGAAAAGCCACATGTAGAACAGATGCTCAAAGATCTGCCAGCTAAGGTAGAAGCCGAATTTAAGAAAGTGACACGAGGCGCTACGCCTGAGCGCGGCATGAACTTCCTGCTTTTCAAAGTAGCTGTGCAGGTGCTGGAGAAGTATCTGGAGAGTTTGCTGAAGTCTGATGATGAACTGCCGCTTTATGTGTTGCGCCTCGAAGAGCAGCTGGAAACAACGCTGCAGGTACAGGTGGGTGATGAGCTTATACCTGTGAAGGTAGCTGGTAAAGCCGACCGCATCGACCTGAAAGGCGCAGAACTCCGCGTGATCGATTATAAAACCGGCAAAGTAGAACGCAACCAGGTAAACGTGAAGCCGGATGATGTAGACCTGCACTTTATTACCTCGCCCAAGTACGATAAGGCACGGCAGCTGTGGCTCTACGAGTACATCCTGCAGCGCAACCTGGAGCAAAAACCTGAACTATTGCTTCGTAATGCAGGTCACTTAGACCCGGCACGCATTGTGCCCAGATCAGGGATACTATCATTCAGGAATCTGGATGCCGGTGTACTCACCGCCGACTTCCCATTTGATCAGGCGACCGGAGAGGACTTCATTACTTCTTCGGAGAAGCTGCTCACCCGGTTTGTGCAGGAACTACTCGACCCAAATGAAGTGATCCGGAAAACAAAAGAGCTGGAGATCTGCCAGTATTGTCCATACCGGGGCATCTGTGCGCGATAATTTTGCGAAATAAAGGTATCTCTTAAACAGAGGCATAAAATGAAAAACCTTCCCAGGTCTTTAGAATAAGACCTGGGAAGGTTAAGTCAAAAGGGGATTAATTAAGTAATTTTCTCTTGTAGATGACCCTTATTTCAAATCCATCTCCTAGAGTGTTGCCGCGGCCTACTACAACATATCCTTCGTTTTTCTCGGGTGTAAAGTAGGATGTGGAAGCCGTTACGTAATAATTAGAGGCCACTATACCTTCTTCTTCATTGTCACTCTTCGCGTAGAAATCAAATCGATGATTTAACTGCTCTGTATCCATCCGCAAATCAGGAATTTTGATGCTCAGCGGCAGTTTCTATTTATCTACATCCTTAAAAATTTCACTCGTAAATAGCAGTGGATCTTCCTCATCGGAATAGTAACGTTTACTGACAGACAGGTACATGTCGGTTGTTTCTTTTACAGATTGTGCATCCGTGCTGGTTCCGTCTACCCAGAAGCTGTCGGCATAGTTGATCAGCTGAACTTCATCTGCATAATAGTTACCCACTTTGATCACTTTTCTTACAGTGCGCACTGCATCTCCGTTTTTAGTTGTCAACCTGATGGTGTAAGTCCCCATCTCTTTGTAAGTGTGAGCGGGTTTCATCTCTCTGGACGTTTCGCCATCTCCAAATTCCCAGAAGTAACTATCCGCTTCACCAACCGCCTCAACCCTGACCATTTCTTTTACAGCGAATATTTCAGCATTATGACCAAATTTGTCGATCAGCTCAAATTCAATTGCAGGAAGGACAACATCTTCTTTCTCTTTACAGGAAAAAAGGAACAACAGTACAGCAATCAGGAAGTAGTTTTTCATCGTGTTTGTTTTACAGTTAGAAATAAAATCACGGGCGCTTCGAAGGCCATTTGACTCAGGCAGGACACAAAATTTATACCATAATAAAGTTTAAGTGCTATATATTTAAACTTTAATTTAAAATTAATCCCTTGAATGTCAGTTGTCACTGTTGAAAGTGTCATTTTTATCTAATCATATCTAACCAATTGCATCAGTTATAGTAGTAATCCTTTGTGAACCGCGTCATCGATATATTTGAGCGAGTAGGCCTGACCCTGCAGATTGTGAAAACGGCCTTTGCCGCTTCGCTTTCCTGGTTCATCGCCTCTACCCTGCTGCAGTCCGGATACCCTTACTTTGCGCCTATTGCCGCCATCATTACGGTACAGGTAACGGTACTCGACTCTGTGAATAAAGCGACGCAGCGTATAGTGGGCATTATTGGTGGCGTCTTGCTGAGCATGTTGCTTGGGCATTGGCTGAGCATCAACACTTTCTCTATCTTCCTGGTCATCATGCTGGGTATGGGCATCTCAAAAGCCCTGCGTATGAACCCGCAGATCATTTCACAGGTAGCCATCAGTTCGCTACTGGTTTTGGCTTTCGGACATACCGAAGAAGGCTATGCTTTCGAACGGATTGCTGAGACGGTGCTAGGTTCAGGTATAGCTGTTATCATCAATGCCCTGATCGTGCCGCAGAATGCTATTCCGGATGTGGAAAGAAGCGTGGTCAGGTATAGCAGGCTGTCAGCTGATACGCTGGTGAGGCTTAGCAAACTAATCGACTCATCCAGCAAGCGCATGCAGTTTGGGCGAGCTGAAGTAGATGCCCTTATCAGAGAATCAGCTGACAGCCGGAAAGCGCTTGACCTGGCCGAGCAAAGCCTGAAGTACAACTTCCTGCTCACGCACAAGCGTATAGCGCTGAACCGCCTGGCTGTCCATATAAACAACCTTGAAAGTATAACCATCCAGATCCGAGGTATCCGCAGAAGTCTGGCCGATCTGCAGAAAGTTAAACCCTTCCGATCGGCATTTGCAGGAAAAGAGCAGTTGCAACTCGCCATGGAGGTCACCGCCAACTGCATCGTTGCTTTTGGACAAAGCGTGGTTGATTCATCGGAAGAAAACATCGTGCAGCTAAAGAAACTGATGCGGCAGGCCCGCCTGGAGCAGGACCGTTGCCTGGAGTACCTGAAAGACATAAAATCGCCTGAGATGCAGCGGGACGTAGGCAGCATTCTCACTGACCTGAAACGAATTCTGACAGAGGCTGAAAGATAGATATCAGTGTTTGTTGCGCTCTTGTATTTTACCCCAAAACTTGAGCTACCATTCAAATAGAGAAAATTCTGTCAGCAGGAAAAAGGGCTTTACAAAGACCAGCAAAGCCCTTAATGTGGCAATTAAGCATGGAAGAAAAATAATATCTGACTTTTATAATATTATTTAAGCAAAGCATGCAACGTCTCATTGATTATTAGCATCTTACAACTACAAGAAAGCCTATAATCCTATGAAACAGCAGCCTTTATTCAGAGCCGTCGCCCTTTTGTGCCTGGCACTTTGCTTCTCTTCCTGTGATAAAGAAGAAGAAATTGTACCGGTGGAAATCATCATGCCATTGCAGGTCGGCAATGAATGGGTATATGACGTGATAGATTACAATACTGATGGCGATATTCTCACCACCAGTTCGTTCAGACGGCAGGTAGTGAAAGATACCCTGATCAGCAAAACCACCTGGTATATTTTGAGTAATGGCTCGATCGTACGGAATGACAAGGATGGATACGTGTACTATAGAAAGGACGCCAAAGAACAGTATATTACTTACCCTAGCCCCGAGATGTCGGGCATCGCTTATGGATACGAGTACCCGAATTATACCTTGTGGATCTACCACAGAAGAACATCAGGCCTTGTAGCTGTACCGGATTCACCGCATGCGAACCAGGCACTTGAGTTCAGTTTTGAAAGACAGACTTCCCAAAAAGCATCCTCTTCGCTGAGTACGACCTGGGTCAAAGAATACGTAACGCCTGACATCGGAATGATCCGAACGGACTGGTATTATGCCGACTCCGACAAGTTGATGCGCCGCTATGAACTCAAGAGTTACCGTGTGAAGTAGAGAAGTGCGGAGTCGCATTTAAAATGAATCAAAAATAATGAAGTAAAAAATACGAAGTCCCGTATATAGAGCCTCCGATATTATGCGTTGATCTTGAAACGGGACTTTTATACTTCATACATTTTTAGTAATATCGGATTCTTAACACATGCCGATAAATTTGATTGCATTGCGTACCTCTATTATCACCCTTCTATTATTATTATCCTCTTTAGCCGTTTTCGGTCAAAGCTCTAACCTGCAGGTAGTAGCGATGCCCGGCGACGGAATCTATACCTTATTGCGCCGCCACGGGCTCAATCCTTCCGAGCATCTTCAGAAGTTTGTGGAGATGAATAAGGAGCGATTTGGCAAAGACAACGGCCTGATTGCCGGCAAAGAGTACACCTTGCCTGAGGGTGCTACTTCAGCCGAAAACAACGCCGTGGCCAGCGACAATACACGTGTCGCCACTGAAACCAGTAAAGCACGAAGCGATGTAAGTGCCGCCCCAGCCAAGGTAGCTGCCCGGGTAATTGAAATGCCTTTGTTCGGGGAGAAGTATTCCCGTGTGGAAGTAAAGTCGAGCAAGCTACAGGGAGCGGTGTATTACCTCAGCTCCGGGCATGGCGGACCTGACCCGGGTGCCGTGGGCAAGTATGGCAGCCATGATCTCGCGGAAGATGAATATGCCTATGACGTAACCATACGCCTGGCGCGGGTACTGATGGAGCATGGTGCTACTGTGTATATGATCGTGCAGGACCCGGACAACGGCATACGTGACGAAGGAATTCTGAAAATGGACCGGAATGAGGTGGTTTACCCAAACAAACCAATCCCACTCAACCACAGTGCGCGCCTGCGTCAGCGAACCAATGCGGTAAACAGCTTATACCTGAAACACAAGGGCGCCTACCAGCGCATGCTGGCCATTCACGTCGATAGCCGCAGTGAAAGCCAGAACATCGATGTATTCTTCTATCATCACGAAAACAGCAAGGATGGGGAGCAATTGGCAAAGAACATTCACCAGACTTTCACGAACAAATACAGACGCTACCAGCCTAACCGCGACTACTCTGGAAATGTATCACAGCGCAGTAGCCTGTACGTGATTAAATACAGTCACCCCCCAACCGTATTTATTGAGCTCGGTAACATCCGCAATGTAAAAGATCAACGACGTTTTGTGATTCCGGATAACCGCCAGGCCCTTGCCAACTGGATCTATGAAGGCCTGCTAAGCGACTATTCACCCGAATAATAAATGCTATTTATTCGGGTGAATAGTCGCTTAGCCTAAACTGCCTCTATTAATATCAGGATAATGCTGTATACCGCAAATGCGGATAAGTCTACCCCGTTTTCTCCACTCCATCCTGCATTCCAATCATCTGTTGGCGCTTCATATTTCCTGTCCTTTACCACGACCGGAGTAGAGCGCTGCAAGAAATCATTATGTCATAATTCTTTTAGAAAGAAGTGACCTGTATGCACGCATTTATGTCGGCAACGACAATCTAAGGCATAAGCAAGATTTTGCAAGATGACACCATACAGCAGTGCCTGGCTGCATTAGCCAGCAAGCATGGCATGTTAACTCAAAACTTACTTCTGTTCACCAATCTCAGCTGTAAGTTTTGTGCAATTACTTTAATCGATCCGTTGATCGAAAACAGGCTTCTATATCCCAAGAAATACCTATTCTAAACAAAAGAGGTCTCCCTTCGTTTATAATTATAGGATTATTACAATGAATTAAGTACAATTAGTCACGAACTTTTAAAGACTACTACTATGAAACGAATTTATTTACTATCAGCTTTGATTATTTTTTTCTCAACTAATGTCTTTGCGCAAGATGTTGAAGACCTTCCCCGGCCTCAAACATCAGCCCCGGTAGCTAGTGATGCTATACAACAGGGAAATTGGCTTGTTGGCGCAAGTGTTGCCAATGTTGGTCACAACTTCAAGTCCAAAACCTTCAGCCTGGATGTAACTCCTAGAGCAGGCTATTTTATCAGTGATAATGCAGTGATTGGCGCTCAGGCTCAGTTAGGTTTGTCTATCTACAGTGGTGGCGAATCGTTCCGATACGGTGTGACGCCATTTGTACGCTACTATTTTCCTGAGGGCGCCTCTCCTACCGGCAGATTTTTTGGTGAAGCCATTGTAGGTATAGCGGGCAGTTCTGAAGAAGACAGTGATGGAGATTCCGTTTTTTCACGCGTATATGGTATTAGCGGTGGCTATGCGTACTTTGTAGCAAGAAACGTAGCGCTAGAAGGTATGCTTAACCTGGTCCGCAGCAATGCTAACGTAGACTTTGGAGGATCAGCTACTGGTCTTTCCATTAGTCTCGGCCTTCAGATTTACCTGCCTGCAGGTAATTAAGTCGCTATATTAAAAAGTAAAGCCCGCTCCAGTTCTCTGGAGCGGGCCTTAATTTTTAAGTCTGACATGACTTATATTTATTGCAGTACTTTCTCAACCAAATGTCTGCTACCGTCAATTTTATGATGGTAAGGCAATCCCAGTATTTCAGCAATCAGCGGGTATACATCCACGTTTTGGAAAGTATCTACTTTAACGCCTTGCTTGAAAGCAGGTCCCCAGGCATAAAAGGTAGCGTGCATTTCTTTCACTTTGGTGGCATCATAACCATGCTGTCCAGGGTGAGGCGGACGAGATGAAAAGTGGAACACTTTCGGTGCATCCGTCAATAGCAGGATATCTCCTACACGGCCATATTTGTCATCCTTTGCTCCATAGTGCAGGTGTTTTGGCATGTTTGATCTTTTGTATACCTGATACTCCTTTGCCTCTTTCTTCAGCTTCCGGTAAGTTGGCTTCACGGCTTTCTTATCTTTGGCATGCAACTCCACCACCATGCCGCCACCTGACACCATAAACTTCGCGGTGTCAATAGCCGCTGGCATAGGTAGCATATTTTTCGTATCCACTTCGAGCATGCCATGGTCTGACACAAACACGTAATTCACCGGCAGCCCTGTTTTGGCCACCGCCTCAGTCAGCATCTGCATGTGTTTGTCCAGCTCCAGTACAGCCTCTTTTGTCTGAGGTGCATCAGGACCATAGCGGTGACCTGCATGGTCTACCTCCGGCAGGTAAAATGTGATCAGGTGCGGACGCTTTTCAGCAGGCAAACTGAGCCAGTCCACTACTGTCTGGATGCGTCGCTCAATGGGCATCACCTCACTGTACTGGTAATGATACGTAGGCAGTATACCTTGCACCGGCGCCTCAGAACCTACCCAAAAAAAACTGGCCGCGACCATTTGCTGCTGTTCTGCCAGTACCCAAAGTGGTGTCCCCCCATACCAGCTGCCATCTTCCACTTTGCTGCGGTCACGCATGCTGTAGTGCTCCTTGCGCTGCGGATCGTAAAAGTAATTGTTGATCAGTCCGTGGCTGGCCGGGTATAGCCCTGTCACAATAGAATAATGGTTCGGGAAAGTTTTGGAAGGAAAAGCCGGCAGCATGGAAGCCGCCTCCACTCCTTCTGAACGCTTCGCCTTCAGGAACCTGGCGTCAAACTTATCTGCATAATCATACCTAAAACCGTCGGCCGAAATCAGAATGACGTAAGGTTTTTCCTGTTGCGCCAGGCTGTTATACCTGTCATGAATGACACGCTGCACCGTGTCTACTTGTGCGAATGCCAGTCCATGCCAGAGCAGGCAAACCAGCCATACGGAAATCTTTTTCATGGTGCGAAGATACGCTAAAACCAGTGTAGCTACCAGACCAAGGGCTTTATTTTAATGTTATGACATACAGCCATACCTGTAAAAAAACCTACCGTAAATTATCAAAAGAGACATTTGTCATTATTCAGCAGTCAAGGTTTGTATACCTTGCCTCACCGTAAAATCAAAACAGATGCTACACGAAATCCCTCCTTTCACACTGACCTTCCTAGGCGGCGCAGGTACGGTTACCGGCTCTAAAATGCTGCTTAAAACAGATAGACACCAGGTGTTAATTGACTGCGGTCTGTTTCAGGGGCTCAAACAATTGCGCCTGCTCAACTGGCAGGACCTGCAGTTGAATGTGGAAGAGTTGGATGCCATTATTCTGACACACGGTCACCTGGACCATTGCGGCTATCTGCCTGTACTAGCAAAGAACGGTTACAATGGCCCCATTTATGCCACCACTCCCACCCGTGACGTAACAGAAATAATACTCCGTGACAGTGCCAAGATACAGGAAGAGGACGCCGCGGAAGCGAACCGGAGAGGTTATTCAAAGCATCTTCCCGCCAAGCCCCTGTATACCTCTGAGGATGTAGACGTTACGTTGCCACTCTTCGAAACTCACGATGACAATGAGTGGGTGATCATCAACGAAGACTTCAAGTTCTGTTTCCGGAAAAGCGGACATATACTGGGTTCCGCCTTTATTGAACTCAAGTGTAAAGGACGCAAAATCGTTTTTTCGGGTGATATCGGTAGACGTCAGCCGCTCTTGATGGACCCACCCACCATTATCCGGGAGGCGGATTACCTCGTGCTGGAATCAACCTATGGCGACAGGCTGCACGAGCAGGCTTCGGCTTACGAGGAGCTGCAGGCCTACGTGAACCATACCATTGAGAAAGGTGGCGTGCTGGTGATCCCAAGCTTTGCCGTGGAGCGGGCACAAGAGCTGCTGCTTATACTGAATACACTACGAGAAGACCGCAGCATACCGCCTATACCTATCTATCTCGACACGCCGATGGGAATTGATGTGACGGAGCTATACCTGCACTATCGTGATTGGCACAGTCTGAGTGATGCGGAGTGCCGCACCATGATGCATAATGTACACGTGATCCGTGACTTTGAGCAAACGCTGCGTGTGCTCGACAAGCCAGGGCCGAAGATCGTCATTGCCGGCAGTGGGATGGTAACCGGTGGTCGGGTACTGTACTACCTGCAGCGACTGCTGGATGATGCTAAAAATACAGTGCTATTAGTGGGCTACCAAGCACCCGGCACGCGTGGAAGCCTGTTGCTGAGCGGTGCTACTGAAATTAAAATGCAAGGCAATTACTATCCGGTGCGAGCCGAGATCCAGCAGATCTCTTCACTTTCAGCGCACGGCGACCAGGCCGAATTGCTCTGGTGGATTAGCCACCTGAAAGACGCCCCCTTGCAGGTATACCTAAATCACGGGGAAGCACAGGCACTGGAGGCACTTCGGCTAAAAATAACAGACACCCTGGGCTGGAGCTGCACGATTGCCGAGATGGGCAAGACCTATGAATTACATTAAAATTTGATCATTTGATAAATAGGCGCTTGTCAAATGCAAAAGGCTCTGTTTTGATGATGCGCACTTTATGAAAATCAGGGTGGCGTGGGTTTACCAGGTAATTAAATGTGCCCTGTACGGTGGCGGAGGGAACCTTAAGTATAAGATTCGTACCTTCTGATACGTAACGATCCCCTATCTTCTGGGTGGCATTGCTGTGCGGGAATGATTTCCAGGAAGCTGCCAGGTCTTTTTCGTGTACTTCCCCTGAAGGAGCATCTTCCGGTAATTCGATTGTAACGAGGTGGTAGTCCTTAGGCACTATACCCAATGGCATATGCACGGCTATCTCTACCGTACATAAGGCAATGGATTCGCTCGTATAAAGCACAGCTGTGCCTTTGCTGTTCCAACGGCCACCTGCCAGTTCAGCACCTTTGCCAGACAGGTCATTGCAATACAGTTTTCTGCTGAGGCGGTATACGATCATGCCAGCACGCCATGCTCAATTCTGGTCAGTTCGTCGCGAAGCAGCCCAATGCCAAATGTGCTGTCAAGCAGTTCTTTCGGGCGTATACCTCCCAAGGCTACATTTTTTGCTTCCAGCCAGGCATCAAAGTCTTCTTTCTCTCCGAATACCTCCATCCCTTTGTTATACACTAAGGTGATCTCCAGGATTTTCTCGGAGTGCAGCGGATCGAACTTGCGCTGTTCTTTTTTGTAGCGCTGAAACGTACGCTCTGACAAGTGCAGAAACTCCGACCACTCTCCTATGCTAAAGGGAATTTTGTTCGCGATGTTCTGGAAGGTGGCGTACTTTATACCTTCACGCACAGTCGTGATCAGCATGAAGACATCCCGGTCATCGATCAGACTGTAGTTGATGCCGCTGTTTATTTTAAATGCTTTGCCCATTGTCATTTCCTTTTCTCAAATATACGCAATCTGTCGCAAAATATACGACAAGTTGCGCAACATATTTTAAGGCGTTCCTGATCAATCACATGAACATGCTATGTGCAGTCACAGAATAGGGCTATACCTTTGTCTAAATGGATAATAGTGCCAATGTTAGTTTGGGAGCGGAAAGAGAGGCACTAATCCGGGATTCGCATCGTTTGAAGCCAGAACCAAGCTCTATTACCCATGCGAAGCCACCTGATCGCTTTCGGACTAATTATAACAGGCACCATGGCCGCCTGCACTTCCCAAAATGCCATTACAGAAAACAGGCAGTCTCCCAAGCCTGAACTGACCCTTAACGACGTTATTCCAGCAAAAAGAAACCTGACACCTGAAGAAAAACAGAAGCAGAAGAAAACTCTGGATACGGATGCGAAGCGCTTCAAGAACCGTAAGGCAGCATCGGCTTACTATGTGTTTCAGGCTAAGCGCAATTTCAATGAAGAAAAAATAGATTCAGCGAGTCTGCTACTAAACAAAGCCTGGCTAATGGATAGCACCAACAATGAGGTATACTGGGCTTATGGGCTCGTGTACGGCCAGCAGAAAGTGTATGACAAGGCACTCTTTGTACTCTATCACGCACTGGAGAAAGACCAGCATAATCCACGCTTGCTGACTGACCTGGCTACCAGCCATCTGGGTCGTTTTTATGCAGAAAGTAATCCCCAGGACCTGATGCAAAGCAAGAAGCTGCTGGAAAGTGCCGTGCGCTACTCCCCTAACGCAGCCGACGCCTATTACAAACTCGCTATCAGCCACTACTACCTGCAGGAGTATGGCAAGGCGTGGGATTATCTGCACAAGAGTATCAGCAAAGACAAAGCTATGGCGGATGCCACCTTCATTGCGGCCCTGCTGGAAAAGCAACAGGATCCTGCAGGCAAATACGAGTAAATGAAAGGACATCATTTGTTATTTCAAGACAGGTGGCGTATTTTTAAACCAAGAAGGATTTACCTCACCTAGTTGATACCATCACATGAAAAGAATTTTCCTGGCTGCGGCCACTATTTTACTAAGCGCCTCCATGGCCTTTGCGCAGGAGCAACAACCTGCTTTGCACCCAAAAGTGCTCCCTATGTTTGGGCAGGTTGCCAAGACGGATGCCCAGCAGAAGGCCGATGAAAAATTCCTCACCAGTTGCGATAAGAACTTCGAGAGCCGCAAGGAGGCCAGTAACTTTTTCATGGACCGTGGCTGGGAATTCCTGAATGAAGGGCAGGTAGACACGGCCGTTTATCGCTTTAACCTGGCTTGGCTCCTGAACCCAGATAATTATAATACTTACTGGGCTTTCGGTCTGGTAGAAAACAGCCGGGGAAATACACGCGATGCGATTGGAATGTTTGACCGTGCGCTGAAGTACCAGCCAAACAATTCGCTGTTGCTATCTGATGTGGGAGCAGCCTATCTGCAGCAATTTATTTCTGACAAAAAGAAGAAAAACCTAAAGCAGGCAGCGGCCTTTCTTGACCGCTCTTTAAAGGCTGACCAGAATAACGCCTTTGCCTTGGCAAACCTTTCACAGGTATATTTCCATAACAAAAAATACGCCGAAGCCTGGGATTACCTGCACCGCGGCCGTGACCTGAACATGATGTCGCTTGACTACAACTTTCTGTCAGAGCTGATGGCTAAAATGCCGGACCCGAAAGGCATGTTCCGTATTGAAACAGAAGCTGAAGCCGCTAAATAAACACAACACGTAAGCACCATCCATCCTTAAAGATTGACATGAAAAAGAATTTCTACAAAGCTTCCCTCTTCCTTTTGGTCGGAAGTCTTTCGCTTTCATCCTGCGTTGTTTCTAAAAAGAAATACGAGGACCTGATGGCCCGCAAAAATGCCTTGGAGCTGGATAAATCAGATTTGGAGCAGCAGAAAAGCACCCTGGAGCAACAGAAGTCTGCCCTTGAAACCGAGAAAGCCCAACTGGAGCAGGAGCGCGCCGAACTGGAGCGCCAGAAAGCAGAGTATCAGCAGAGCCTGCAGCAGGCCCTGAAAGAGGGTAAGGCGCTAGGTGAAACCCTGAACATGAGCAAGTCACAAATTGACAAGCTGAATGCGGACCTGAAAGCCCGTGAGCAGCGTCTTGCCGAACTGCAGCGCATCCTCGACGAGAAAGACAAGGCAGTGAACGCCCTGCGCTCTAAAGTTAGCAACGCCCTGCTCGGCTTTAATGACAAAGACCTGACCGTTAACATCCGTAATGGCAAGGTATACGTGTCGCTGGCGGAGCAACTGCTCTTCAACTCCGGCTCTACCAAAGTGGACCCGAAAGGTGTTGAGGCACTGAAAAAACTGGCTACTGTATTGAAAGAACAGCAGGATGTGAACGTAGTAGTGGAAGGACACACGGATGATGTGCCGATCGCTCGCGGTACCGTAGGTATGCAGGACAACTGGGACCTGAGTGTACTTCGTGCCACCGAGATTACCCGTATCCTGACCCAAGCCGGTGTACAGTCTGATCGTGTGACGCCATCTGGCCGCAGTCTGTACGTACCACTCGACAATGCCAAAACAAAAGAGGCGCGTCAGAAAAACCGTCGTACCGAGATCATCCTCACTCCTAAGCTGGATGAACTGTTCCAGATCCTGGAGTCGGCTTAAGCAAGCGCTATACCTTAGACAAGAGCCAGTTCCGTAGCGGAACTGGCTCTTGTGCTTATAGGCGTTTCTTAAACGTACAACAAGCAGCTTTCCTGCTATGCTAGCTGCTCTGTAACTTGTGGCAGATAATACTTTTCAAGGTCTTTGTGTTTCCCACGTCGCCGGGCTTCTTTGGCAAGCAAACCCGCTAACCATATTTGGAAACGGTGTGGCAAACCAGCTGTATAGGATTCACCCATATGAAATAAAAGTGCTGTATGCCAGAAACTTTTCGGAATGCCATTTGCCCTTGTAAGTCCATCATGCGCCAAGCCATAGGCTATGCGTAAAGTTGCTTCAAACTGGCGGGCAGGCTTCACAGTGACAAGGAACACACATTTCCGGCAGGCATCTTCATTATAGAAGCGATGCAGGACATGCTTTGGTGCTACGGCTTTGTCACCTGGTAGAAGTTGGATCCGCTGCTTTCCTAACTGAATACTTAGGGTTCCCTCCAGTACTTCAAACTCCTCCTCAAATGTGGTATGGTAATGCAACCCATTTCCCCCTTTGGGCTCCATCTCCACTTGCACTAGTAAATAATCTCCATTCGTATCGGCGGCACTCTTTATAATGGTTACATCATAGCCTCCTAATGTACTTTTTAATTCTTTAGATAACTCTTTCATAGTAATACAATAAATATTGTTGGTATATTCGTATTACAAAAGTATGCTGTACAACCAAACTGCCAGCTACGCAATTGGGAGCGGCATCTACGAGAAAAGGATTATCATGCTATGATTGAAGGGTCGTTAGAGTTTTCCGGACTATGCGGATAAAGATTACTGACAGCAATTTGAATGATCTGCTGCTGTACCAAAACCAGCTTGCAGACAGCCAGCATACGTCTCAAATTGCTGCACCTCAACTTGCCCAGGATCCGCAGTTAGGCAAGTTTCTACAGCGGTATCTTCACTTTGATAATTTCAATATAGCACAGCTTTGCTGGCAACTGAACCAGGAACTAGAACTGCAGACAGATCAACTGGAAGCAGGTATAAATATGAATTTCATGCTGAGTGGCGGCATCTACTCAGAGTTTGAGACCTTGCCACATCCTATCCGCCTGAAGCCGATGGAACATAATTTACTTTTTACCTGTGACTCAAGCGGCACGCACCTTTTTCCAGCAGGCAGCTTGCTGCATAATCTACATGTAAGCCTCTCAACTGAATATTTTAAACGCATCTGCACGGAAGAGTTCCGGCTTTCTGATCTGTTGCTTAACAACATTGAGCGGCAATCTCCTATCCTGGCATCAACACATAATGGCAACATTACCAGCCACATGTTGCAGACGATCAAAGGCATTTTGGAATGCCCTTTTGAGGGTGCAGTGCAAAAACTCTATTTGGAGGGAAAGGTTCTGGAGCTATTGGCCTTGCAGTTCGAGAACTTGCAGAGTACAAAAGAGAGAGAAGCCAGGCTATTATCAAAGGAAACAGCCTTGGCAGAAGAGATTCGCCTATACCTGGAGCAGCACTACCTGGAGTTAGCCAGTTTGCAGCAGCTTGCCAAAATGTTCGGAACAAATGAATACAAGCTGAAGAAGGTGTTTCGGGAGCGGTTTGGGAAAGGGGTGTTTACATATGCGCAAGAGCTCAGGCTTGTGTATAGCTTGAATTTACTGGCTTCAGGTGAGAAAAATGTGGCACAAGTGGCCGAATTACTCGGATACAGTCATGCAAACCATTTCACGACTGCATTCCGAAAGCACTTTGGCTATCCGCCGTCGCTAGTCCGGAAGTAGCTAGACCTGATGCTCTGGTACAGCTTCTACAATTTCCACAACTTCAGGAACCTCAAAGACTGTCGTAGCTGGTTTGGGCATAACCCGCTTAAGCAAGGGAAGTAACGTCAGGTAGAGCATCCCTCCCACAGGTACAGCAAGTATAGCCCAGGCCGAAACAGCTGCTAAGTTGGCTATCCAAAGTTTATTCAGTGCAGCGAGCCAGTCCATTTTGAACATCGCTATCATCTCATCCAACGTCAGTTTCAGGTCATCCAGCCCAAACATGAAAATGCCCATCTTGATAAATGGGATGATCAGTAAGAGCTGCAGCGGATGTACAAGATAACTTACAAGTACCGTGGCGGCGATATTTAACCTGAATCGGGCAGCAAGGGCAGTTCCCATCACCGTTGTAACGCCTAGGGCTGGGAGTATACCTACCACAGAACCAAGCGCAACCGTAACAGCCAGCTTATGAGGCGTCATACCCTGACGGAGCAGGTTGAGCACAGGCTGTGCAATGCGGCGCTTGAAAAATGCGGTGATGATAGAGGTAGACAAACCTTGGCTAAATTAAAAAGATGTTGGATAACAGGACTATAAAGAAGACGCCCTAAACCTGTAAAGAGTTGCATGTGCTGCAGCATAAATTATGCCTGGTTCTCTTCAAAGATTAATACGGGAGCTCTGGTAAAAGTAACCTACTAAAGCCTGCTTTGTTTTGCTTATTTTAAAAAGCAGAGCAGAGTATTAAAGCTTTCACTATTTACTTCCGTATGTGCAGGAAACGAAGAATTTTGTCGATTGTGAGTGAATGTTCTTCTGTGCCATCTGTTCCCAACAAAAACGAAAAGGCTTGCAGCTCGGGGGTGTGATCAAAGTATATTTTGAACATACCTACAATTGGCACCGCCACAAACATACCCGGTAGCCCCCATAGCATCCCTCCTATAATAATACTCAGGATTGTGAAGAGTGGATTAATGTTTACCCGGCTGCCCGTGATGTTGGGTGTGAGGATATTGTTTTCTGTGAACTGCACAACCAGAAAGAAGAGAAGTACGGCAAGGGTTTTTTGCGGATCCCCCTGTACCACCAAGGTATAGAGCAGCGGAATGGCGCCACCGATCAGCGTGCCAAAATAAGGAATGAAGTTGATGAAGGCAGACACTATCCCCAACAGGATGGCATACTCTACACCAATAATGAGCAGACCAGTCGAATTGATAACACAAAGGATCAGGATAACGATCACGACTCCTCCCATATAGTGCTTAGTTACATCTGATATCTCATCGATCATCACCTTGACCTTTCCGTGCCGATCAGAAGGCAACGCTTTCAACAAAAAGTTCTCGAATTTATTTCGGTAGTAGAGCATCAGGAAAATATACACCGGCATCAGGGCAAATTTGGTAATGGTACTAGTAGTAGCCAGCAATATCTCAGCGATGGCTGAACCGCTCAGGTCAAGCGCATTGTTCACCTGCAGCCGAAGCCAACGCTCGTTCAATTGGCTGTCATCGCCAAACTTTCGGTCAATATGCGCTTGCAACTGATCGATGTTGAGCAGGGCCTTTTCTTTCAACTCAGGAAAATCTGTCAGGAATACCGAGAGCTGCTTGTAGAGTAGCACCATCAGCCCGGCAAAGAGGGCCATGGCAGTAATAATAGTCGCAAAGTTGGCCAATAGTCGGGGGATGCCCCATTTTTCCAGTTGCTTCACTACTGGGTATAGCAAGTAGGCAAACAGTAAGGCCATTACCAAAGGGTATAGAAACTCCCGTGCCTCCACCAGTACATAGACCAGTAGCACTAGAAATAGTAACCAATACGTCAGCTTCTTTATCCTCTTGTAATCGTTTGCCATACTCTTCTTACTGAAAAAATAGGAGATGGGATATATTGGAATCCGTACCTTTGCGCTTCACGTACGCATGCCTATGGCTTCTTTTGATCAACTGGGACTCTCCCCTGCGCTGTTAGAGCGCCTTGCTGAGTTAGAATTTCACACTCCTACTCCTATACAACTTGCCGCTATACCTCCGCTTCTCAAAGGGCAGGACGTAGCGGGGCAGGCCGAGACGGGCAGCGGAAAAACAGCAGCTTTCGGTTTGCCGCTTTTGCAGCAGATCGATACGAACAAGCAGGTTATACAAGCGCTGGTACTGGTGCCCACCCGCGAGCTGGCCGTGCAGGTACGTCATGAACTAAAGCAACTCGCCCAAAAGATCGAGAACCTTAAGATCAGCGCTTTTTACGGCGGACACTCTTTCTCTCAGGAGCGGGCCTCACTGGCTTTTCCACCGCAGGTACTCGTGGGCACGCCCGGCCGTTTAACTGATCATCTCTACCGCCAAACCGTTGATTTTGGTCAGGTACGCATGCTGGTGCTCGACGAAGCCGATAAACTCCTGGAAATGGGTTTTGCTGATGAAATTGATCAGATACTCGAGGTTATACCTAAGAAACGACAGGCAGTCCTTTTCTCGGCCACCATGCCCGACGAGGTAAAGCAGCTCATATCGGATTCGCTTAAAAACCCGCAGTTTGTGCAGGTGTCGCCCAACGCTATACCTGATCAGGTGCGCCTCACAGGTATAAAAGTAACGCAGCCGGATAAGCAGCAGGCCTTACTGCACCTTTTGCAAAGTATCAACCCGGCAGGTACGGTCGTGTTTTGCAATACCCGTGGCGCCTCCGACGATGTGGCGGCTATGCTGGCCAAGCACGGCTTCGGAGCCCGTTCCCTGCATGGCGGTATGGAGCAGCAGGACCGCGACAAGGCCATGACGCTTTTCCGCAACGGGACCACGCAAGTACTGGTTGCTACCGACCTCGCCGCCCGTGGACTCGATATTGCCGCACTCAAGAACATCATCCACTACGAACTGCCCGACGACGAAGCCGCCTACCTACACCGTAGCGGACGCACTGGCCGTGCCGGTCGAGGCGGCGAGGTCTATACCTTTGCCACCACCCGAGACGAGCAAAAACTGCGCGACTGGGGCTTGGTGCGCATGGACGAATGGCTGAATACAAATGAACTGGCAGCGCGTGTTGAGAAAGCAGAACCGGAGTCCACCGAAGCCTTTGCAACGCTTCACATTAATGCCGGCCGCAAAGACAAGCTGAGTCCTCGCGATATTGTGGGCGCCCTGATTGCCGCCGCTGGACTCAAAGCCGACCAAATCGGACGTATTGAAGTGCAGGACAGAGCCAGCTATGTGGCTATACCTGCTGATCGTGCACAGGAGATTGTGGAGGCGCTCACAACAGGCAAGATAAAAGGGAGGAAGTTTAGAGTTGGGTTGGTGAAGTAAATTCATGTCATCTCGAACATGCCCGAGGTGTGAGTCGAAGAGGGCCAGCCTAGCTCTGAAAGATCTGGATTGTTGCTGTATAAAGTCTATGAACCAGATTTCTTCCCAATGTCGAAATGATACCCCAGCTCGCGTCCCGCGAGTGTGAGCTATCATGCGGACTCTGGCCGTTTTTATTTGTGCCTCTAGGCACAAGTGGCGGGACGCCACTGGATAACTCACACTCGCGGGACGCGAGCGAGGGGAAGGGTAGTCTGATTTTAACCAAAATTCAGATTTCTCCCGATGGTCGATATGACACAATACTGTAGGAAACTATTCCACTCGAAAACTGTGGTATACCTAAACAAAAAAAGGGACCCACCGAATCATCAGCAAGTCCCTTTTTCTAAATATCCTACGAGCTTAGCGCTGTTCCTTTGTTTCCTTTGCTGCTTCAGCCTTCGGAGCGTCTTTTTTAGCGCAGCAGGATTTAGGTGCAGCAGCTGTAGCTTTGATGTCTTTATCTGAAGTGGCGGTAGCTGTCATATGGCAGGACTCAGCTTTTTCGCCTTTCTTTCCTTTTTTAGTTTTGCCATCTTTGTCGGTGTGCTCCATCTTACACTTGCCGCCTTCGCAGGCGAGGGCTGGGGTGGCTACGCCGGCACCTACAAAACCTGCGAGTGCGAGCGCTAGAACTAATCTTTTCATATCCGTTGGTTTATCGATTGTTTAAACAGAAATCAACCCTTTGTTGTTGAGTGAGTAAATATACACGTTCTACCTAATCACCAAAATGATCATCATCATTTTTTAGTCCCTTGAGCCACAAAACCAGCAGTTTACTTATACTTTCCGTCATCGCGATACTGACGGTACTCAGCGTCTTCTTCGCTTCCCGTTTGCGTTTCGATTACAACTTCGACAACTTTTTCCCGAAGGGCGATCCGGATCTAGCCTACTATTTTAGCTACCGCGATAAGTTCGGCAACGACAACGATTATTTGCTGATTGGCCTCGACAACGGCGGCAGCTTGTTCGAGCAGCAATTCCTACAAAAAGTCGATACACTGACACGCTTTATGCAGCGACAGCCGCATGTGGAATCGGTACTCTCTCCTACTACCGTCAAAAGTCCGATCATAGAACAGTTCGGTTACTTTGAAATCCCTTACCTCCACCCCGACGAGCCTGAGCGCTACACCCAAGACTCTTTGCTGATCTACCAGAGCAGGGAACTGGTGGGCACGCTGTTTTCTGAGGACGCCACGGCCGTTTCTCTTTTTATACAAACCAGCGACAACTTGGCAAAGGAACCCGGCGACTCCTTGATCGCGGCCATGTATGGTGAGATCGAGCGACTGGGTTTGCAGGAGCATCATGTGGCCGGAAAGGTACTGGCGCAGTCGGTCTTTATTGAGAAGATGAAAATCGAGTTGGCCATTTTCATGTCAGCTTCTATCCTCTTGGTCATCCTGTTTCTCTGGATCGCATTCCGATCGGTTTGGGGTGTGCTGGTGCCATTGGTTGTGGTACTTCTTTCTGTACTCTGGAGCCTCGGGGTGATGGGACTGTTCAACAAACCCATCGATGTAATGACAGTGCTGTTACCGACCATCATGTTTGTGGTAGGTATGTCCGATGTCATACACATCATGTCGCGCTACATCACCGAGATCGGGCAGGGTGCTTCTAAACTTCAGGCGCTGCGGGTTACGATCCGGGAAGTGGGTATGGCCACCTTACTTACGTCACTCACCACGTCAGTAGGCTTCCTGACCTTACTCACTACTTCGATCGTGCCTATACGGGAGTTTGGCTTATATACCGCCATTGGCATTGCGCTAACTTTTGTATTGGCTTTCACCATGCTCCCAGCTATTCTGCTATTGAATAGAAAGTCTAACCCGCTTCGTGCCCGGCGCACGGACTTTTCGTGGCCGATGCTATTGCGACGGGTTTATACCTTTGTTTTGCGCAGCCCATACCCCATTCTCTACACCAGCATGGGTGTGGTGCTGGTTTCCCTGATCGGCATTAGCATGATCAAAGTAGATACGACTTTGCTTGAAGACCTGGGGGATGATGACCCGATTATCAAGGACTTCCAGTACTTTGAGGAGAAGTTCTCCGGCGTGCGCCCTTTTGAGTTGCACCTGATCGCCGGTCCTGACAAAAGCATGTATGATCTGGAGGTGCTGCAGGAGATCGATCAGTTGGAAACTTACCTTTACCAGACCTACGGCCTCAACTTCATCACCTCGCCCGCCACAGTGGTACGTGCCATCCATCGCGCGCAGAACGGCGGTCTGCCAGACTACTATACCTTGCCCGCCAACGAGAGGGAAATGCAACAGGTACAACGGCGACTGGCGGCTTTCAGCAAACGAAGCGAACTGCGGGCTGTCGTAACGACAGACCAACAGGAAGGTAGACTGGCTGGCAAAATGACCGACGTGGGCAGTGTGCGGGCCGCCGAGCTCAACGACTCGTTGGAGTCTTTTATCGACCAACACATCAACCTAGAGCTACTGCAAACACGCATCACCGGCAGCGCCGTCATGCTTGACAAAAACAACGATTACGTGGTGAGCAACATGCTGCAGGGCTTGCTGATCGCCTTTTTGGTAGTCGCTATATTGGTGGGCCTTATTTTCCGTTCGCTGAGGATGATACTGATCTCGCTTGCGCCCAACATCATCCCTTTGCTGATGATCGGGGGCATTATGGGCTATTTGGGCATCAACATGACCGTGTCGGTTTCTATTATCTTCACAATCGCCTTTGGCATCGCCGTGGACGATACTATCCACTTCCTCGGCAAACTCAAAGTAGAGCTGCGCAAAGGCAAAACATTGCCCTATGCGATCAAAACGACTATGATTTCGGCGGGGAAAGCTATCATCATTACTTCCTGCATACTGGTGGCGGGCTTCATGACTTTGGTGCTGTCCTCCTTCGATGCCACCTTTTATGTGGGAGTATTCGTGAGCCTCACGCTGGTGTTTGCTGTGGTGGCCGACCTCTTGCTTTTGCCCGTGCTGATCCTCTATTTTTACAAGCCGAATGGAAAATAATTTGTGCCTAATCCAATAAGGATGGCCATATTTGCGTGATAGAGTAAAGCATTCCTTATTATGATGATGAAGAAACTACTGGCTATTTGCTTTTGCTGCCTTTGGTTTGTGGGCGCGCAGGCACAGGAACAAGCACCACCGCAAGAAGATAAGCTCAGCCGACTGATGGGCGAGCGTGAACAGTTGATTCTGGAGTACCAGTACTACAGCCAACAGAACAGCAACTTCTGGGGCAAGCAATCCAAGAAAGACCTTCTCAACATCATCGACACGCTCAAAGAAATCATCCGTAAAGACTCTGAACTAATCGCGGCTGTGAAAGAGGCCAGCGTGCGTAAAATCGCTGAGAGCACCGTAGAAAGCCAGCGGGCCGGTAAAATGATCCAACAGGACGAGCGCCTGATCAACAACCAGATTACCGACCTGAAAGGACAGATTAGTACGCTGGAGAGTCAGGCGAAGAAGCGTGAGCGTGCCATTCTGGACCTCAAAGAGCAACTGAAAGCCACTGACGAGGTGCGTTACGGCAAAGACCGTGTGATCGCTATACTGGGTGGTGCCGCGTTCATTATGTTCCTCTACGCGGTGTTCCTGCAGATCAGGCTGAGCACCAAGAAGACACCTAAAAAACGTAAGAAGGCCTAAGGCCGTATAGCTGCCACATGTATAAGCAACAGCCTGTAGCAGCGGAATTATTTAGCACACGTCTTTTGTTATAAAATGATACCTTTTCAGGTATAGACAAATAAGACAAAAGCTACGGAAAAGGCTGGCTCTTCGTACCCAGCCTTTCTTTTTTAGATAAGAATGATCGATATTTTTGAAGAACTACGGCAGGTACAGGACTTGCTGAAAATTGAACAGGAAGAAGACCGGCAGCAATATAAGCTGAAGGCACTGAAGAGCACGATCACGGAGCGCAAGGAAATGGGTCTTTGCTGGTATCCGATCGTCATTTCAAAAGAAGAGATCGGTTTTGGCAACAAGGTGGTGATCGAACTGGAGCGTACCTCCGACCGTGACCAACTGCACCTTTTCCAACCCGGTAAAACAGCTTCTCTATTCATCAACAACGGTGAGAAATCAAGTCTGAGCGGCGTGGTATTGGGCGTTAAGCGCAATAAGGTGATCCTAGCCACTAATAAAGAGGACCTGCCGGACTGGGTGGGAACTGGGCGTATGGGCATCGAGCTGACCTTCGACGAGATCAGCTACCGTGAGATGGAGTTCGCCCTGAAAAAGGTGCAGGAAGCCAAAGGAACACGTCTGGCCGAGCTCCGAGACATTATGTTAGGTATAAAACCCGCCACTTTCTCAGACGAGAAGCTGGAGGAGATACAAGTGCTGAACGAGTCGCAGAACGAAGCCGTGCAGAAGATCGCACAGGCCAAGGATGTGGCCATCATTCACGGACCTCCGGGTACGGGCAAAACTACGACGCTCGTACAGGCCATTCTCCATACCCTGAAATCGCAGAAGCGCTTGCTGGTTACGGCTCCCTCTAACACAGCGGTTGACCTTCTCACCGAAAAACTCGCCAACGAAGGGGTAAATGTGATTCGCATTGGTAATCCGTCACGTGTGTCGGATGTGCTCTTGGAGCATACCTTGGATGCACAGGTAATGGCGCACCGGGCTTACAAAGACCTCAAAAATCTGCGCAAGACGGCCGAGGAGTACAAGCGCATGGCCTACCAGTTTAAGCGCAAGTTCGGGCATCAGGAGCGGGCACAGCGCCAGCTTTACAAATCAGAGAGCCACCGCTTGCTCGTCGAGGCCGACAACGTGGAGCACTATATCACGGATGACTTGCTCGACAATGTGCAGGTGATCACCTGTACATTAGTGGGCGCGGCCAACAAAGCCATTCGCCACCTGACTTACGACACGGTATTCATCGACGAAGCGGCGCAGGCCCTTGAGCCGGCTTGCTGGATTCCGATCAGCCGCACGAACCGTGTGGTGCTAGCTGGTGACCACTGCCAGCTGCCTCCCACTATCAAGTCTATTCAAGCGGACAAAGGTGGATTGAGCGTGACCTTGTTTGAGAAGTGCATCAATCGGCAGCCGGAGGTATCGGTGATGCTGAAAACGCAGTATCGCATGCACCACCACATCATGCAGTTCTCCAACCAGCAATTTTATGGAGGGGAGCTAATAGCGCACGAGAGTGTGCACAGTGCCGAACTGCACGGGTATAGCACAATCTTCGCATCTGACATGGCCGTGGAGTTTATCGATACGGCCGGCTGCGGGTATAATGAGGCAGAAATGCCTGATACCATGAGTTCGGCTAACCCGGAAGAGGGCGACCTTCTGATCAACCACCTCTCCAACCTTCTGAAAGACTACGACGAAGGAGATGAAGTGGCGCCTTTGAAGATCGGGGTGATCGCACCTTACCGTGCCCAGATTAATTACCTACAGGACAAAGTAGAGCATACGCCGCGCCTGCACGAGCTGCATCAGAAGCGACAGTTGAGCATCGGCACCGTGGACAGTTTTCAGGGGCAGGAGCGCGACATCATTTGCATGAGCCTAGTGCGCAGCAACGAACGCGGCGAGATCGGATTCTTGGCTGATGAAAGACGCATGAACGTGGCCATGACCCGCGCCCGACGTAAGCTGATCATCGTGGGTGACAGCGCCACGCTTTCGACCAATCCGTTTTTTGCGGAACTGATTGCTTACGTAGAAAGCATCGGGGCCTATAAAAGTGCTTGGGAGCTAACAGAGAGCCTGCCTTAGCGTAGGTATAAGTTTATATTTTATTTATTCATCATCAGAGAGTCGTTCAAATAAAACCGGGTCGGCTATGCTTCTCCGGTTAATCTTTCTACCTTTCTGATACCAAACCAAAACACACAATTATGAAAATTGAGAAAAACAGAGTGGTGACGCTCTCTTACGAGCTCCGTATTCAGAACGAAAACGGCGAGCAAACCCTCGTTGAAACTGCCAATACAGAAAATCCAATGGTGTTCATATACGGCATGAGTGGCCTGCCAGATCAGTTCGAAGAGAACCTTGACGGCAAGAGCGCTGGTGACGACTTTGACTTTAAACTGGACTCGAACGTCGGTTACGGAGAGTTTGACCAGAATGCGGTGGTAGAATTACCGATGAGCGTATTTGAAGTGGAAGGTGGTATACCTGAGAACATGCTGGAAGTTGGCAATTTCATTCCGATGGCTGACAGCGAAGGCAACCAGCTGCAGGGCCGTGTAGCTGAACTAAAAGAGAATGTAGTGGTAATGGACTTCAATCACCCGCTTGCTGGTAAGGAGCTATTCTTTAAAGGCAAAGTAGAAAAAGTGCGTGAGGCAACATCCGAAGAACTGGATCACGGCCACGTGCATGGCGAAGGCGGTGTACATCATCACTAAGAATCACTTACTATAAAAAGGAAGGAGTCGCAGGTATAGCGGCTCCTTTTTTTGTGCCTGTTCTCAGACTATACCTTATTTCAATTCCGGCAACACCTCCTCTACATAAGCGATCAGTTCTGGGAAGAATAAGGAAAAATCTTCCCCATATAAGATATAGTTCTCTAGCAACTCCTCTCCTGCCCTCTCCATACCTGACTCAAAAGAAGTGCGTCGGCTGAGTCCGCCCAAAGCCTGCGCTATACCGGACACCTCAGCATAAGACAGGAGCCAGTTCTGCCGCATCATATAAGGGAAAAAATACTGGACACGCTCCGGTAGGTTAGGCAGGTGCTGGTTGATCAAGGTATAGATGCGGGTGGTATACGGCTCCAAAGATTCATTAGAGAATTCATCAAAACGGCTGGCCAAAAAATGGTCGAAGTACAGGTCAGCCACCACCGGGGCGTACTTGCGAAAATGGGGCCTAAGGCGGGCTTTGGTCTCGCTAACCACCGGATGGGTGTCTGTATAGGTGTCAATCAGGCGGTGCAATTTGATGCCCCGGGCAATGCCGGCCGGGTATAGCTCCAGTTGTTTTCCCTTTACAGCATCGGCAATAAAATTGCCCAGCAAAAGCTCTTCGTCGTCGCCTGAGAGGAAAATATGGGCAAGGTAGTTCAAGGGTTCGGGGTTTTGTTCGGTTGCAATATAAACATCTTATACTTGCTTCGGTTGTAAAGGTATAGCCAAAACGGGCATAAACACTTTAGCGCATTAGCCCGTACCACTTAAACACATACAACCTAAAAACTATGAACAACGACAGAACAGAAAAACTGCAGACACTGATAGATAAAATAAAGGACGTCGACACTGCCATGATGTCGACGATGGACGAGGACGGCAGCATCCGTAGTCGTCCGATGCGTAACCAGCAAATCAAGGACGATGGGGCTATCTGGTTCTTCACAGGCTATGAGTCCGGTAAGTCCCACGAGATCAAGAACGACTCGCATGTGAACCTGAGCTATGCCAAGCCATCGGACAACCTGTACGTGTCGGTTTCAGGCAAAGCCACACTCACCAAAGACAAGGCAAAGATTGACGAGCTTTGGACCCCAGCCATGAAAGCTTGGTTCCCAGAGGGTAAAGACGACCCGAATATTGGCCTGATTAAAGTAACCATCGACAAAGCGGAGTACTGGGATTCACCAAACAGTGCTGTGGTGCACCTGATTGGTATGGCGAAAGCAGCCATTACCGGAGAGCGTTACAAGACGGGCGACCATGACAAAATGAACCTGTAGGTATAGCTCAAAAAATTTCCTGAGACACCTGCCAAACATTTCGGTTCGGCAGGTGTTTTTGGTTTATTCGTTTTGTAAATTGCATTTAGAGTTTAAACAAGCTCTTATACTAGTCCTCCTTTTAAATACCCGAATCCCGTGCGACAAATTATCCCACAGTCCGATAGACTTACCACCCTGACGCTTTTTGGTTTTCGGAAAGGCCATATTCGTTGGGGCTTGGCCCAAATGGGCACCAAAGGCGCTGAACTTAATCAAATACCCGGTTTATTGTTTCATAAATTACTGGGCAGCGGCCATGGCAAGGGTTTCAGCATCAAGCCCAATTTCAGAAGGTATGGCTTGATGTGTACATGGGAAAGCGAGGAAGCGGCTGACGAATTTTTGGAGCGCTCTGAGTTGATGCTGGAGTACCGCCTGCATGCATCTGAGATCTGGACGGTAAAACTTCTGCCCACACAGGCGCATGGCCTGTGGGATGGCGTGCAGCCCTTTACGCCGCAGCTGTCCGAAAAGCAACACGATGGACCAGTGGCAGTGCTAACCCGAGCCTCGATCAATTGGCGGGCCTTACCGCAGTTCTGGCGCTTTACCCCAAAAGTGAGCAAGGCGCTCGAAGAGGCGAAAGGGCTGATCTGTTCGATCGGGCTTGGCGAATTGCCCCTTATCCGGCAGGCTACTTTCAGTGTCTGGGAATCAATCGACGCCATGAAGTCCTATGCCTACAAAGGGGATCTACACAAAGAAGTCATCAAGCTCACCAGATCTGAGAAGTGGTATAGCGAGGAGCTATTTGCTCGGTTTATACCTGTAGAGAGTCATGGATTGTGGAACGGCGTGAACCCGCTGGCCTCGGTACTCAAAGCTACCGAATAAGCTATACCTTCAGCATACCTATTAGCCCGAACCCGATAATAAAGAGGCTGCTGAAGATATTGAGCACTTGAATGGTTTTGGGGTTTTGTATATACCTGCCCAGTGATGCGCCAAAAGTCGCCAGCATTGTTTGAATAATGATGCTGCCCAGAAATATGGCAATAGACATGCTTAAAACCTGCCATACCCCAAAGCTGGGCTTGACCAACTGGCCTGAGAAGCCAAAAAAAGCAATAATAGTGAGCGGATTGACTACCGTAAGCAAATAAGTAGAAGTCAGATAACCAAAATCCCCTTTTTGTAGGGCGGAGTTATTGGGATCATTTGCAGTGGCGTTAATTTTAAGACTGCCGACCAACATCCACAAACCGAATATGATCAGGACACCGGAAGCTAGCCAGGAAAAATATACCTGATTCATATTGAGGTAACTCACGATGATAGAGCCTACCGTAAAAGCCACCAGTGCATAGGTTAAGTCTGCCAAGGCTGCGCCCACCCCACTCAGCATGCCGCTCCTGAAGCCATATACCAAGCCTCGGTTTATAATTAAAATAGCGATGGGACCAACGGCTACAGCCAAGGTCACCCCAAATACAAATGCTTTTATTGAATCCATTTCTGTCTATTAGTAGATTACAGAATGGAGACGCTCGCATCTTTAAAAAGACGCAGGGTTTGCAATTATTTTCGCGTACGGTTCAGGATGTCCTCCATCAAGTCGACCTGGATCTGTTGAATTTCCAGCAAGCGTTGGTTCTGGTGCACGATCAGGTGGTCGATCTTTTCATGCAGCAATCGTATCTCCAACTCAGCCTTCAGGTTCACTTTGTAATCGTACTCGGAGCGCTGCCGGTCTTTCGCCTCTTTGCGGTTCTGCGACATCATGATGATGGGCGCTTGTATCGCTGCCAGGCAGGACAGGATCAGGTTAAGCAGAATGAAAGGGTATGGATCGAAAGGGCGTGTAGCCAGCAGGTATACGTTGACCATCATCCAGAGCAATATGAATCCGAAGAAAGCCATAATAAACGTCCAGCTGCCGCCAAAAGAAGCTATTTTGTCCGCCATGCGGTCCCCGAGAGGCAGGTTCTCTAGTATTTCCTCCTCGATGTTGGTAGATAGCAGCTCGTTTTCCTGAATACTTTCCAGTACCTCTTTTTCCAGCTCCGAGATCTCACCTAGCTCTTTTTCCAGTAATTGTTCCAGATACAATTTGCGGTACTTATTCAGATTCCCCACAGCCACATAAGCTTCATCAGTAAAATCGGGATAGTCGGCTTGGATTAGCTTAAAGATAGGTCGCCTGATAGTAGCTCCCAGCACCAATTGGTTTAGAGGGAGTTGCCTTTTGGTGAGATGGCAAACAGCGGTTTTCAAGTCCTGCGAATTATGTGGAGACAGACTTAGATTTGTACGTAAATCGCCGGACAGATATAAAAAAACGGACCGACATTTAGTGCCGGTCCGTTACGCTGCTATTATATCGTTACTTAGGCTGAGCCCCTTTTAGCGCTTCTTTCAATTTGGCTTCCAGGGCATCATACAGACGATAGCCTCGACTCAGGAGACTCAAGTTGTGCCCGACCAGCAGGTATAAGCTCGGGAAGGCATTGGCTTGTAAGTGTCGGGCGATCTGGAAATCCTGTTGCGTTTTCTCTTTCATTTCATCGGAGTGAAATTTCTCCAGAAAAGTATCTTCCGCTATACCTAATCCTAAGGCGATCTCGGCCAATACCTCCGCCTTGGTCACATCATTGTTACGGGCATAAAAGGCGCGTTGTACTTCTTCGGCCATTTCCAGCTCCTTCTCAGGTTGCAGGTAGCGCATGGTCACCACAGCGCGGCAAGCTGGCTCGGTGTCGTACACAAAGCTGTCTCGCTCAAAAAAATCGAAGTCAAAAGGCTGTTCCGTCGCTTTCTCTACTTCCTGCCAATGCTGTTTCACAGCGGCTTTCATTTCGTTACCCATCGGCTCCGTCGTACCCGGGCGCAAGCCACCGAGCACCAGCTTGAAATTGAGCTTGCCTTCCTGTTCTTTTTTGAGCTGGTGCAGCACCGGCGCAAATCCATAGCACCAAGAGCACATCGGATCCATCACGTAGATCAGGTGCGGCACATCCAGCAGGTCGTATTTTTCCATGTCGTTCTGTTTTGCTTCGAACTGCAAAGGTAATTCTTTGATGATTAAATGGCTAAATTGTTAAATGGTTATATGGCTAAACTGTTGAATTGTCATTTCGACCTCAGAGAGAAAGCTGGGAAAACCCGAGGATAAAGATAAATTCAAATCTCTCCATTCTTTCGAGATGACAGCTGAGAAAACTAGTCTTTGAACCACTATCAATCAACAATCAACAATTTAGCCATTCAACAATTTAACAATTTAAAGTATCTTAGCAGCTTGTTTAGATCAAGCGAATTCACGATAAACTATGTCAGAGTATAATTTCAATCAAATTGAGAAGAAGTGGCAGCGTTACTGGGAAGAAAACCAGACTTTTAAAGCCACTGAAAACACCGATAAGCCGAAGTATTATGTGCTGGATATGTTCCCTTACCCTTCGGGTGCGGGTCTTCACGTAGGTCACCCACTCGGTTACATCGCCTCTGACATCGTGAGCCGCTACAAGCGTTCCAAAGGATTTAATGTGCTGCACCCCATGGGCTTTGACTCCTTTGGTCTACCAGCCGAGCAATACGCCATCCAGACTGGTCAGCACCCGGCCATTACAACGGAGCAGAACATTGCACGCTACATCGAGCAGCTCAAGAACATCGGCTTCTCTTACGAGTGGGAGCGCGAAGTGCGTACCTCCGACGCCAGCTACTACAAGTGGACGCAGTGGATCTTCATGCAGTTGTTCAACAGCTACTATGACCATACTGCTGACAAAGCAGAGTCCATCGATAAGCTGGTTGCTGCCTTTGAAGTAAACGGAAATGCTAACATCAATGCAGCTTGCGACGAAGACACCCCTGCCTTCACGGCCGAGGAATGGAAAGGCATGAACGAGCAGGAGAAGGCGGAGATACTTCTCAGGTATAGACTCACTTACGTGGCTGATGCGGTAGTAAACTGGTGCCCAGCTTTGGGTACGGTCCTAGCCAATGATGAAGTTGTTGGCGGTGTATCAGAGCGCGGCGGCTACCCAGTGGAGCGCAAACTGATGCGTCAATGGATGATGCGCATCACCGCCTATGCCGAGCGCTTGTTGCAGGGACTCGATACCATCGACTGGCCGGAGCCGGTGAAGGAAATGCAGCGTAACTGGATCGGAAAGTCCGTAGGTGCCGAGCTGGACTTTGCCATCGAAGGCGGTGCTTCCGAGAAGATCAAGGTGTTCACGACCCGTATCGATACGATTTACGGTGCCACCTTTGTGGTGCTGGCACCGGAGCATGAACTGGTAAACGAAATCACAACGGATGCCCAACGTGCGGAAGTGGAGAGCTATGTGAACGTAGCCAAAAACCGCTCTGAGCGCGAACGTATGACCGATGTGAAAACCGTAAGTGGTGTATTCACAGGAGCCTACGCCATCAACCCAATCTCTGAAGAGCGTGTGCCGATCTGGATTGCGGACTACGTACTAGCAGGGTATGGTACCGGTGCTGTTATGGCCGTTCCGGGGCACGACTCCCGAGACTATGCTTTCGCAAAGCATTTTAATTTACCGATACGTGAAGTGGTAGCCGGTGGGAATCTGGAAGAAGAGGCCTATGCCGGTAAAGAAGGAAAGATTATCAACTCCGGTTTCCTGAATGGACTGGAGGTAAAAGAGGCGATAAATTCAGGTATAGCCAAAGCCGAAGAACTGGGTGTGGGCAAAGGCCGCACCCAATACCGCATGCGCGACGCGGTGTTTAGCCGTCAGCGCTACTGGGGAGAGCCTGTTCCAGTATACTTCAAAGACGGCATACCGCAGTTATTAAACGAAAGTGATTTGCCACTGGAGCTGCCAAAAATCGATGCCTACCTGCCGACCGAGACAGGTGAGCCGCCGCTGGGCCGCGCCGTGGACTGGAAATATCAGGATCAGTACGAATTCGAACTGAGCACCATGCCGGGCTGGGCCGGTTCAAGCTGGTACTGGTACCGTTACATGGACCCGCAAAATGACCAAGCCTTTGCTGATAAATCCAAGGTGGAATACTGGCGCAACGTGGACCTATACATGGGTGGAGCTGAGCACGCTACAGGGCACCTCCTCTACTCCCGCTTCTGGAATAAGTTCCTTTGCGATATGGGTCTGGTGGTAGAGCAAGAGCCATTTAAAAAGCTGATCAACCAGGGGATGATCCAGGGTCGCTCGAACTTTGTATACCGTGTGAAGGACAGTAACACCTATGTGTCGTATGGTCTGCGCAAGGATTACGACATCACCCCACTGCACGTGGATGTGAACATCGTGGAGAATGATGAACTGGATCTGGAAGCCTTCAAAGCCTGGAGACCTGAGAACGCCAATGCTGAGTTTATACTCGAAGATGGCAAATACATCTGCGGCGTCGAGATCGAGAAGATGTCCAAGTCGAAATACAATGTCGTGAACCCGGATATAATTGTGGAGCGAAACGGAGCTGATACCCTGCGCATGTATGAGATGTTCCTGGGGCCACTGGAGCAGTTCAAGCCTTGGAATACCAATGGCATGGATGGCGTAACGAAATTCCTGAAGCGCTTCTGGAAACTCTTCCACGACAATGAGGGCAACTTTGCCGTGTCGGATGACGAGCCAACTGCTGAGGAGCTGAAGTCGCTGCACAAAACGGTTAAGAAGGTAGAAGAAGACATTGAACGATTCTCCTTCAATACCTCCGTATCGACTTTCATGATCTGTGTGAACGAACTGACAGCCCTGAAGACGAACAAGCGCGCCATCCTCGAGCCATTAACGATTGCACTGGCTCCTTATGCGCCACACATCGCTGAAGAGCTTTGGGAGAAGCTGGGACACAGCCAGAGTATCACTTTCGCTTCATTCCCGGCTTGGGATGAAAAGTATTTGGTGGAGAATACCTTTGAGTATCCCGTATCCGTGAATGGTAAGACGCGCGGCAAGATTGCCTTCGCCACTGACACACCACGTGAAGAAATGGAAAAAGCGGTGTTGGCTGACGAAACGATTACCAAATTCATGGAAGGAAAAACACCAAAGAAAATTATTATCGTCCCTAACAAAATCATCAACGTGGTGGTATAAGGATTTCCATCTTACCACTAACTTTTCCAAAAGCCGCTCAGACCCCAAATTTGGCGGCTTTTGGTTTTCTATACCTAACTAAAAGCCCAATGTATACCGTATAGACTAGTAAACCCCTCTGCTATGCTGCGTATACTTGCACCCACCGATTTTTCGACCGATGGCTACAATGCTACGCTGGTTGCTATGCAGCTAGCTAAAGCTTTGAGAGCTGAAGTAGTGTTTGTGCACGCCATGGCAAAACCGCCTGTTCCGGCAGCTTCTCCTGAATCAATCTTCCGGAGTGTTTACTCGGAAGAAATGCGGAAAACGCAAGTTAGGCTCCTGGATGAGGCACAACATCTCCTGGATATTCTTGATCTGCGTCACGCCGAAGTCAGGTATAAGACTTTGGTCGTACCAACACCATTTGCAGACGCCATGCTACAGGTAATCGCAAGCGAAAACATAGACCTCGTGGTCATAGGAAGTCGCGGTAGTAGTCAATTAAAACAAATTCTGATCGGAAGCAACACCTTAGAATTGATGCGCTTGAGTCCTGTTCCACTGCTTGTTATACCTAGTTACGACGTGTTTGACGGGTTCGAAAATATAACGATCCTGCTTGAGCAAATGAAATTGCCGGAACGGGCAGGTATAGAGATGCTCGACAGCATTGCGCAGACTTACAACGCCATGTTGCATTTTCTGATACTAACGAAAGATGGGCAACAGGTGCAGGATGTATCCGAATTGCAAGAGCAACACTCCTCCTGGCAACAAGTCTTAAAAAGGCCACATACCACCAACTTACTGGCAGACTCTGAAGCTCCAACAGGTATGCGCGCCCACATCGCAGCCACCAATTCCAGTTTAGTTGTGCTGATGCCTGAGAAGCTAAGCATCTGGGAGGCCTTGTTCTCCAAAAACTTGAGTGAAGAACTAGCCGCCAGAGCACATATGCCATTATTGATACTTCCACATAAAGTATAGCCCTATGCAGGACGTATTGAGCAATCCGTTTTTTGAGCTGTCAGTCATACTGGCCATTGCCGCTTTGCTCGGTGCCATCGGACTCATGCTCAGGCAACCGCTCATTGTTATGTTCATTGCACTAGGTATACTGGTTGGTCCCTCCTTTCTTAACCTGGTGTCGTCATCAGACATGGTGCATCTGCTGGCAGAACTGGGCATTGCTTTGCTCCTGTTTGTGGTTGGTCTCAAGCTGGACCTCTCCCTTATCCGCTCAACAGGTATGATCGCCCTGATGACGGGACTGGGACAAGTCATTTTCACATCTGTGTTCGGTTATCTAATAGGTATAGCACTAGGCTATGATTCCATCACGGCGCTCTACATTGCAATTGCCCTGACCTTTTCCAGCACCATCATCATCGTGAAGTTACTTTCAGACAAAAAAGAAATCGACTCCCTGCATGGGCAGATCGCGATTGGTTTCCTTATTGTGCAGGATATTGTGGTGGTGCTGCTAATGATTATGCTCTCAGCCATGAATGCGAAGACCGGAGCCCATCCTGTACTCGGTATCCTGCAGGTGGTAGTAACGGGCAGTGCTATTGTTGCGGTCATAGGTTTGCTGATGCGCTTCGTCATTCCATCACTAGTTCATTATCTGGCAAGGTCCCAGGAATTGCTGGTGCTTTTTTCCATAGCGTGGGCAGTGATCGTAGCGTCCGCCTGCGACTACCTTAACTTTAGCCGGGAGGTTGGTGCGTTTCTGGCTGGTGTCTCCCTTGCCTCTACCCCATACCGCGAAATGATCAGTGGCCGTCTTGTCAGCCTGCGGGATTTTCTACTCTTGTTCTTTTTTATCAATCTGGGAGCGCAACTAAACCTGGGTTTGCTGGGCGAACAGATAGGTCCTTCCATCCTCTTCTCCGTTTTTGTGTTGGTTGGTAATCCGCTGATCGTTGTTGCTATCATGGGTATAATGGGCTACCGGAAGCGCACCAGTTTCCTGGCGGGTCTGACAGTCGCCCAGATCAGTGAGTTCTCGCTTATTTTTGCTGCACTCGGTCTGAACATGGGCCATATCCAGGAAAGCACCGTCGGTCTGATCACATTAGTCGGACTGATCACGATCGGGCTGTCTACCTACATGATTATCTACTCGCACAGACTCTATGATGTGCTGACACCAGTATTAAGCATATTTGAACGCAAGAGACCCTACCGTGAAAGTGAAGCAGAGCAAAGCATGCCACAGCAGGTTGATGTAATTTTGTTTGGGTTGGGGCGCTATGGTGGCAACATAGCGCTGACGCTCTTAAAGGATAATATTCACCTGCTATGCATTGATTTTGATCCGCAGCAGGTGCGTTACTGGCAGAAGCAGGGATTGTCAGCCTTATACGGTGATGTGGAAGATCCGGAGTTACCTGATAGGCTTCCTCTAAGCTCCGCAAAATATGTAATCAGCAGCTTATCAGATGTCAATGCCAATATAGCACTCGTCAAGCAGTTGCGCTCTAGCGGTTATACAGGCGTTATCGCTCTCACAGCCCACCGCCAGCCAGACGCTGAACGACTTCATGCTTCAGAAGCCGACGTTATACTGTCTCCATTTGTCGATGCAGCAGAAACGATTCCTGCACGCCTGCATATGGCTGAAAAAATAAAAGGATAGCCTGATGGCTATCCTTTATGTCATACTGCACAAATTAACGCCTATACAGCTTCGTTGAGCGTGTATGCACCTGTGAGGCGTTCCTCCGCAGAGTTGATTGAATCACGGACTTTTTCGAGCAGACCAGCAAGCGTCGTGGCTTCCTCTTCTGTCAAGCCCTGTATCAGGTTGTCAAGCTTGTAAAGTTCGTTGCTGATCTGATCCAACAGGTTGAAACCTTTGTCGGATATAACAATGTTGACCAGTCGTTTGTCTGATACATTGCGCTCCACGTCCACCAGACCTTTGCTTTTAAGTCTGCCGACGAGCCGGGAGGTATCCGACATTTTGTCGAGCATGTGGTTGCGCAAAACAGACGTTGACACAGGTTTAGGGTAGTGTTCACGTAATATCCGCAGGATATTATACTGCTGCCCTGTCACTTCGAATTTTTTAAAAAACTCTTCGTAGCTGTTCAGCATTAAACTGTTTGTTAGGAAAATGTTCAGGCTGGCTTTCTGCCATTCGTTTCTGTAAGCGAATATGCCTACACTGCGTTGAGATTGCATAGTGAGATAGGGTGAATAGTTGCGAAATTGTTCTTAATATACATATAATCTTTTATATGTGTTACAATGTTCGCAGTAACCGCTACACATCAAAATGTACATTTAAATTGTTTTGAAAGCGCTTTATGACTAAACACTCAAAAACAGGCAGTGAAGTATATCTTATGTTACAATCCAATGCAGGTTTATGCAGGATTTTTTAACTGACAGGCAAATATTGGGGTTAAAAAAATATTAAAGCCAAACGATTTTTTTTGAAATTTATTGCTCAGGAAGGCTTCTTTCCCTTTGTTAATTTCGAAACGACCAGACTATAAGAATTATCAATCAGGGATTTAAGAAAACCAGATGTTAAACCTGCCTCGGGCAGCACAGTATTCCAGTGCTTTTTATTCATGTGGTATCCTGGTAAAACCTGCTCATAATGTTCACGCAACAAAATGGCCTACTCAGGATCGCATTTCAAGGCTATACCCTTCGCATAATCAGACAGACTACACAGCGCAAACATTTTGCCGCTTACCTTAAATACAAGCGTGTCTTCATCAAAAGGCATCTCCTCGGTAGCACCGGGCTTGGCCAGGCAGTAATCTCTGAAATCCTCGATGTTCAAAGCAGTAAGTTTACCAGTGCTTGATCACAAAATATACCATAGCAGCCAAAAACATCAGAATTGAGATCTTGTTGATGGTGTGCATGGCCCGTAAATTAAAATTTGTCTTACGTTTCGGGTCTTTTTTACGGAAGAAGTAAGTGGCCACTTCCGTAAAATCAAATAATCCTTTCATTGTGCGGCTTCTGTATTTTATAAAATGGATGTGGCTACAGGTATAGCCACATTCTACTAGGTATAACAACTACTGCAACTGAATGATTGCGAGTAGGACTCAGTTGCTTTCTCTACTCCTCCAGCACGAGCGGTTCGATCCATTTTTCGTCTTCCCGAATCAGCTCGATCAGTTCATCCACTGCTCTGTCAGCTGGTACCGACTTCTTGACTACCGTCTGGCCTCGATACAGGGCGATCTTATCTTTACCCACGCCTACATAACCATAGTCAGCGTCAGCCATTTCACCGGGACCGTTCACGATACAGCCCATAATCCCGATTTTGACACCTTTCAGGTGGTCAGTGCGCTTGCGGATCATGGCGGTGGTCTCCTGCAGATCGAATAAGGTACGACCGCAGCTTGGGCAGCTGATGTACTCGGTTTTGCTCATGCGGGTACGTGCAGCCTGCAGTATACCAAAGCTTAGGTTGTTCAGCTTCTCGATCGTATGCAGCAATTCGCCCTTTTCCTGCTCAGGCAACAGTTCAGAACCCAGTATGATGCCGTCGCCAAGACCGTCGATCAACAATCCGCCTACATCAGTCGAAGCATATAGCTGTACCTGATCTGGCGTAAGTTCACCATAAGAGCGCTTGATGACGGCGGGTGTGTTGATTCCGTTGTTCATGAGGCGGAAAAAGCACTTACGCAGTTCCGGCATAGCATGCTCATTGGTGGTATGCAGCATCAGTACAACAGTACTGTCTGTTTTTAGCCGATCTAGTAACTCCGTGGTTAACTCACTAATGGTGGCTTCCACAAAGTTCAGCTTCGGATGCAACTGATTGGTCTCCAGGTACTGCTTCACGGTTAGCAAAGGGTGCCGGTGTTCCTGCTCCTCTGCTAATTGCCATGGCACATAATTAATGATTTCCTTCAGTCCATTGGGCAGCATGAAGTTGATGGGGTGGTCACCTGTGTAGATGTAGTCTGCCCCCAGGTCATTCATGTTGAATTTATCAAGCAGCATGGAATACAAGTGGCCTACGCTTTTCAGGTCGGCATACTGTATTTCGCGTAGTCGGCTCAGATCAGCTACCACCCGCGGCACATTCTGCCCTCCTACATTCTCTACTTCCTGCGTTTCGCGGCGGTGGTATTGAAAGGGATCAATTGGCACGTTACAAAGTGGTTTGATAGGCTGTGCTTTTTCTGCCCGGTGGGTATAGCGGTCAATAAGTGCTTTGGCCACAGGTGCCTCAGCTTCCGGCGCTTCTGTCAGCGATACGCGCACCGTGTCGCCCAGACCGTCTTCGAGCAGCGTGCCTATACCTACGGCCGACTTAATACGTCCATCCTCTGCCTCTCCGGCTTCTGTTACACCCAGGTGCAGCGGATAAGGCCTCAGTCCCTCCTCTTCCAGTTTCTGCACCAACAATCGGTAGGCCTGCACCATCACCTGCGTGTTCGATGCCTTCATGGAGATGACGATGTTGAAGTACTGCTCGTCTTCACAGATGCGCAGAAACTCCAGCGCACTTTCTACCATACCCAGCGGCGTATCGCCGTAGCGGCTCAGGATGCGGTCAGACAGGGAACCGTGGTTGGTACCAATGCGCATGGCCGTGCCGTGTTCCTTGCAGATGCGCACGAGCGGCACAAAGCGTTCGCGGATACGGTCCAGCTCTGCTTGGTAGGTTTCATCGTTGTATTCGATTACCTCAAATTTCTTCTTATCAGCATAGTTGCCCGGGTTGATACGCACCTTTTCGACAATACGGGCGGCCACTTCCGCGGCATTGGGTGTGAAGTGAATATCGGCTACCAAAGGGGTATTATATCCACGTCGGCGAAGTTCGGCCTTGATATGACGCAGGTTTTCGGCTTCCTTGATGCTTGGTGCCGTGATACGGATGTATTCGCAACCTGCCTCGATCATGCGGATGCACTGCTCCACAGAACCCAAGGTATCCATGGTGTCCACGGTGGTCATGGATTGCACTCTGATCGGGTGGTGGGCGCCCATCGGCACCTCGCCGATATGCACCTCAATGGTTTCTCTGCGTTTATACTCCGTCAGGCTGGGGCAATAGATCTTGTTCATATATAAGTGGGCCTTCGCTAAAGCTACGTTCTCTTAACTTAAATCAGGCCTGCTTTGTTCAACAGGCATAAGGCGTAAATTTAGCATCATTATTTTAAAGAGAGCTAAGAGCGGCAAGATTTGTAGCGCCATTTGATTGTGTTGTGAAGCTGCAGACCTTGCTCAGGTATGGAACAAATAGAAATTATCTGTATATTGAATATAAAACATCCGGATAAACGTTAAAGATGTTGCCAGTACATGATATTAAACCAGCTCAAGAGAAATGATACACATGAGTGCCTATATACCCAAAAATGCGGATGAAAAGCTCCGCTCCCTCCTGCACTGGGGCAGATTGCGGCAGGAGCAGCTAAGTGAGGCCTTTCTGATCACCAGAGATACGGTGCTGGGCTTCCTGAAACGGCAGATAGAGCACGGCAATTGGCGCGGCGTGCTGGAGGTGCTTAAAGGTAAACCGATGACCAAGGCAGGTAGGTATATGCTAGGCGAACTTCGCAGCAAAGTGGTCCGGAAGCTGATAATGCGCATGGGACTGCGGCCTGTAATTGCCACAGCACTGGTGCTTGTGCTTTTACCGATTATCCTGGCCAAAGTAACGGGAGAAGTCATCGGCTGGATCAGAAACAGACACTAACAAAAAAAGAGCACCTTAGGCAGGTGCTCTTTTTATCTATAAAGTATACAGATTAACGTCTGAACATCAGCTCGCGGTACTTTACCAGTGGCCAATCTTCATCATCCACCATCAGTTCCAGCTTGTCTACGCTGGTACGAATCGCTTCAAAGTAAGGCATTACCTTCTCGTTGTAGAAAATCGCCTTCTCCCGCACATCCTCCATCTTGTTGGCAACCTTACGCTGTTGGATCATGTCCACCGCATTGGTCTGAATTGTTTTGATATGGCGTGAGATACGTTTAATGGAATCCAAAGTAGATTCTGTGTACTCGTCTTCCAGGCCGAGGTCTTTCAAACCACGGATATTCTGGATCAGCTTGTTCTGGTAAGCAACCGCCGTCGGTATAACGTGGTTAAAGGCAAGGTCACCCATCACACGCGATTCAATCTGAATCTTTTTGATGTAATCTTCCAGCAGGATCTCGTGACGTGCGGCAATTTCCACTCTGCTAAAGATGCCATGACGAGTAAACAGGTCTTGCACCTCCTCGCGGTGGTATACATCCAGTGCACGCGGCGTAGATTTGATATTGGACAGTCCTCGCTTGGCAGCCTCTTCCTCCCACTCTTTGGAGTAACCGTTGCCTTCGAAACGGATAGCCTTTGAAGCAGCCACATACTCACGAAGCACCTGAATAATAGCCAGCTCCTTTTTCATGTCCTTGTTATCCATCAGATCATCCACAGCTACACGGAAATCGATCAGCTGATCAGCCACAATGGTATTCAGCACCGTCATGGAAGAAGAGCTGTTGGCAGAAGAGCCTACGGCACGGAACTCGAACTTATTACCCGTGAAGGCAAATGGAGAAGTACGGTTACGGTCTGTGTTATCGCGAAGGATCTCCGGGATCTTGTCTATACCTAATTTCAGGTACATGTTGTCGCCTTTCTCCATCGGCACCTTAGCAGTGCGCTCCAACTCTTCCAGTACCGCCGTCAGTTGCTGACCCACAAACACCGACATGATAGCCGGAGGTGCTTCGTTGGCACCCAGACGGTGATCGTTGCTGGCAGAGGCGATGCTGGCACGCAGCAGGTCGGCGTGCTTATGCACAGCCATCACTGTATTAATAAAGAAAGTCAGGAACTGCAGGTTTTCCTTTGGCTTCTTGCCAGGAGATAGTAGGTTCACACCCGTGTTGGTGCTCATCGCCCAGTTGTTGTGCTTACCACTACCGTTAACCCCTTTATAAGGCTTCTCGTGAAGTAACACTTTAAAGCCATGACGCTCAGCGACACGGTCCATGATGTCCATCAGAAGCTGGTTGTGGTCCACGGCCAGGTTAGCATCCTCGAAGGTTGGAGCACACTCAAACTGGTTTGGAGCCACTTCATTGTGTCGGGTACGCAAAGGAATACCCAATTTCAGGGCCGACTTTTCAAAGTCTACCATGAAGGAGTGAACGCGGCTAGGTATAGAACCAAAATAGTGGTCTTCCAACTGCTGACCTTTTGCAGGCGCATGTCCAAACAAGGTACGGCCGGTCATCACCAGGTCAGGACGAGCCTCGTACAGGGCGCGATCCACCAGGAAATACTCCTGCTCTATACCCAGGGTGGTGTTCACCTTCACCACATCCTTATCAAAATACTGGCAAACTGGAACAGCCGCCTGGTTAAGCAGGTGGAGGGATTTTAGCAAAGGCGTCTTGTAGTCGAGCGCCTCACCGGTATAAGAAACGAATATAGTAGGTATACAAAGTGTGCGGGTACCGGCATTCTCGATCAGGAAAGCAGGAGAAGACGGGTCCCAGGCGCTGTAACCACGCGCCTCAAAGGTATTACGGATACCGCCGCTTGGGAAAGAAGAAGCATCTGGCTCCTGCTGCACCAGGGCGCTGCCTTTAAAGCTCTCGATCGGGTCACCTTCTCCGGTTAGGTCGAAGAAAGAGTCGTGCTTCTCAGCCGTAGCGCCAGTTAGTGGCTGGAACCAGTGCGTGTAATGCGTCGCGCCCTTGCTCATAGCCCAGGTTTTCATGGCAGCAGCCACGGCATCGGCCAGATTTCGGTCTACCTTATCACCTGCATCAATTGTGGCGCAAAGCCTTTTGAAGTTTTCAGTAGACATGGTAGCACGCAGGGCCGAAAAGCCGAATACGTTTTCACCGAAGTACTCTGAAATTTTACTGGATGGCAGCACGACCTCTGCCGGTTTGCGCTGACTTACCAGTTCGAGCGCCTTAAAACGAAGAATTGCCATGGGTTAAAGAGGTTAGGGTATAAATTCTGACCAAAGGTATGTAGTAAATAGATACCTTGTATCAGATAGGGTATTATTTTTTAGGGTTCACCTTAAATTTTAACTAATAAATTGTCATACCCCCCTATTTTTAACAGGGGTACATTCCGGATAAGGTTAATATTATGCTTCCAGTATATAAATAAGGTCTGATATAATCTGAATGGGCTGAATTATAATCGGTGATCTGGCGTTTAGGAGAGGTTACATAAGTTGTATATTTGCAGCCGTGATACGAAGCCTTTTATATCAGCCACTCTACTTTCTGTTCTGGGTGCTTTATTTTATTGCAGCCAGAGCTACGTTTCTGCTTTACCACGATAACCGTACGCAGGAATTATCGCAGGCAGATCTTCTGACTATCTTTACAAAGGGACTTCGTCTGGACCTTTCTTTCAGCTCCTATGTCAGCGCTATTCCCTTTCTGGCAATTCTGGCTACTGCCCTATTCCCGGGGCTTCAGGTGCGCAGGTTCATCCGCTACTATACCTATACTATATTGGTACTACTGTCGGTGCTCATGGCGGTGGACCTGGAGCTCTATACCTACTGGGGTTTCCGGCTCGACTCCACGCCGATGCTATACCTGAACACACCAGGCGAAATGGCAGCCTCTGCAGCAGCGGCACCGATTATACTGTTAAGCATCATAGCGCTGGCTACCAGCCTGTTTTTTGCGCTGCTCTTTCGCTATACCTTTGATTATAAAATTTACCACCTCAATTTCTCAAAGCTGAAGTATGCCGGTATTGCGCTGTTGTTTACCGCTCTCTTGGTCTTGCCGATGCGGGGTGGCTGGCAGCAGATCCCAATCAACCAGAGTGTCGTGTATTTCTCGGAGAACCCTTATGCTAATCACGCCGGTCTCAATATGCCCTGGAACCTAATGGACACCATGCTGAAGTATAACGAGGAGACGCGCAACCCTTATCAGTACATGGAATATGAAGCCGCCGCTGCCAAAGTAGCTGAACTCTATACCTCCACTGCAGACTCTTCTGAGAAAATTCTTCGGGTAGAGCGACCCAATGTGCTTTTCATCATTCTTGAAAGCTATACCGCCAAGTATGTAGAGCATTTGGGTGGAAAGCCTGGCGTTACCCCCAATCTGGATAAACTGGCCAAAGAGGGAATCACTTTTACGAAGCTTTATTCAAGTGGCGACCGCAGCGAAAAAGGCATAGTGGCGCTTCTGAGCGGCTATCCGGTGCAGACGACTACTTCGATCATCAAAAACCCTAAGAAAACAGAGCAACTGCCGCACCTGAGTCAGACATTCAAAAAGGCTGGTTATGGCACTTCGTTTTATTATGGAGGAGAACTGGAGTTTGCCAACATACGCTCATACCTGCAAAACGGAAAGTATGACCGGCTGATTGACAAGCATGATTTCCCGGCTGAGAGCTATAACTCCAAATGGGGCGCGCATGACCATGTACTGTTTGAGCGTGTACTACAGGACCTTAATCAGGAAAAAGAACCTTTCTTTAGCACTGTCTATACCTTGAGCAGCCACGAGCCTTTCGAGATTCCTATACCTGCGAAGTTTAAAGGAGACAAGATCAGTGACAAATTCAAGAACTCAGTTTACTATACCGACTGGGCACTGGGGCAATTCATAGCGCAGGCCCGGAAGCAACCCTGGTGGGACTCGACCCTGATTGCGCTGGTAGCCGACCATGGCCATCCGCTGCCTTACGATGATCCGAACTATAGAAGCACCAAGTTTCGCATACCTTTCATTCTGACAGGAGGCGCATTGGCGGAAAAAGGACGAATCGTTTCCACTATTGGCAGTCAGACTGATATTGCCACTACCCTGCTTTACCAGCTGGACATGCCACACCAGGACTTCAAGTGGGGACGCAACCTGCTGGCGCCAAGTGACTATCCTTTTGCATTTTATGTTTTCAGGGATGGCTTTACTTTTATCACCCCCGGCAAAGTGCTGTCCTACGATAATGTGGCCAAAAAGCCTATCATCAAGGGCAAGGGTGTAACGCCAGAACAGGTGGAGCTGGGGAAAGCCTATATGCAGTACTCCTTCGAAGACTTTGTCAGAAAGTAGAAAGAGCGCTAGGTATAGGCAAAGGCGTTGCGTATAAAAAAAATAGGTTGGCTAGCTATAACGCTGATTAACAAGACTGTTTACATAGGCCCCTACTGACTCATTCAAAATTTAAATTTGTATCTTTGCACCCTGATTATGAAAAAGGTAGCATTTTATACACTGGGCTGTAAGCTGAACTACTCTGAAACAAGCACGATCGGAAGAATTTTCCAGGAGCGCGGTTTTGAGAAGGTGGAGTTTACCGATACGCCTGACATATACGTGATCAATACCTGCTCTGTCACTGACAATGCAGATAAGAAGTGCCGTAAGATCGTAAAGGAGGCGAAGAAGTACTCTCCTAACGCATTTATAACCATTGTCGGCTGCTATGCGCAGCTCAAGCCAAAAGAGATCAGCGAAATCCCTGGTGTTGACGCCGTGTTGGGAGCCGCTGAGAAGTTTCAGTTGGTTGACATCCTCGAGACATTCGAGAAGAAGGAGCAGCCACAGGTATATGCCAGCGCCATCAGTGAGGCAAACACTTTCCATAACTCCTACTCTTTTGGCGACCGTACGCGCACCTTCCTCAAAGTGCAGGACGGCTGCGACTACTCTTGCACCTTCTGCACCATTCCCCTGGCCCGTGGCAACAGCCGCTCCGATAGCATCGCCAATGTAGTACGCTCTGCCAATGAAATTGCAGAGTCGGGTGTGAAAGAGATCGTGCTCACAGGTGTAAACACCGGTGACTTCGGTTTGCAGGATGGGGAGCGTTTGGAGACGTTTTACGAACTGGTACAGGAACTCGACAAAGTAGAAGGTATAGATCGCTTCCGCATCTCTTCTATCGAGCCTAATCTGCTAAAAGACGAGATCATCGAATTTGTGAGCCAGAGCAAGCGCTTTATGCCGCATTTCCACGTGCCGCTGCAGTCAGGCTCTAACAAGATACTGAAGCTGATGCGCCGCCGCTACCTGCGTGAGCTGTATGCTGACCGTGTTGCCACAATTAAATCGCTGATGCCGCATTGCTGCATTGGGGTGGATGTGATCGTAGGCTTCCCGGGCGAAACAGAAGAAGACTTCCTGGAGACTTATAACTTCATCAATGGACTTGATGTGAGCTACCTGCACGTATTCCCTTACTCCGAGCGTGAAAACACGATGGCTCCTGACATGCCGGGCAAGGTAAGCATCAAAGACCGCAACCGCAGAGCAGACATGCTGCGCATCCTTTCTGAAAAGAAAAAACGTTTCTTCTACGAGCAGAACATAGGCCGGGAATTTACGGTGCTGTTCGAAGACGATGTGAAAGACGGTGTGATGGAAGGCTGGACTGAGAATTATGTGCGAGTAGCAGCCAAATACGATCCTGTATTGGTAAACGAAACGAAGCATGTACGACTGACCGGCATCAATGAGCAGGGCTTAATGGAGGCCGAAGAAACTTATATAGAGGTGCTGAAACATTAAAAATTCTGAATTTTTAAAAATTAGCCCTATATTTTCAGTCTGAAACAATCAATAACAGCTTAATTATCTAATTGTGAACCTATCTAGAATCGTTTTGGGAGTTGCTTTGGGCGCTCTAGTAACTGCTTGTAACACAGATCAAAAGCCACAGGCGACTGTTACTTCTACTACATCAGCTAACAGCTCTGACACCCTGGCTACCGCTGCCGTAGCTGATATTGTGTACATTAACTCAGACTCTCTGCTGAGCAATTATGAGTATTTCAAAGACGCTCGTACACGCTTTCAGTCCAAAACGCAGAAAGCTGAGAAAGATCTTCAGGCCAAAGCAGCTGCTTTCGAGAAGGATGTACAAAACTACCAGCGCACTGGCGGCAATATGACAGTGGAGCAGCGTGCTTCTACAGAACAGAAACTCTCACAGCGTCAGCAGCAATTGCAGCAGCAGAGCCAAACTACGGGCAACCAACTGGCTACTGAAGAAGCAGAAGAGATGAAAAAGATCTACGATCGCGTAGAAGCATACCTGCAGAAGCTAAGCCAGGAAAGAGGTTATAAAATGGTATTGACGTACTCCAGAGGGCAAAGTGCAATCTTGTACGGCGACAACTCACTGGACATAACACAAGAAGTATTGGCTGGACTTAACAGCGAATATGATCAGGAGAAAACAGCGGCCACTACAAAAGAGCCAGCTGCCAAAAAGAAATAACCTGACATCAGGTATAGTAAACAAAGAAGGCGGGCCTATAAGCCCGCCTTCTTTGTTTTGATCTATTATTGTAGCTGCTGGTAACCCATTATCCTAAATATCTCCCCTTCTACTTCATGCGGTATGCCATACTTATCTAACACCTCCTGAAACAGATCTGTATAATCTGCCTGCAGTGTTGGCGCTAAGAGTCCGGTGCTGGTTTCTTTCATCGCCTTTATCTCCAGCCACTCAATGTTTGCCAAGCCTGTCTGCTCCAGTTGCTCCCACCATATAGGGGCATAATGTTTCGGCGCAACCTCCTCATGTAGATATTTGATGCGCACATGCGGTTCAATCATGGGAAGACTGAGCATGGCCGAAATCAACTCCTGCCATTTCGTGTTATTCATGATCGGGACTAAGCGCTTTTCGTCTAAGATACGGCTCAGACCATCATATGGCTTTATCATACACTATTCGTAGCGTAGCGATTCGATTGGGTCGAGTCTGGAGGCACGGTGAGCGGGATAATAGCCCGAAAGCACACCAACAACCACACAGATCGTTAAACCAACAAACACCCAGATCCAGGGAACAATGAAGCCACCATCACCGATCAGGGATGCAATGCCGTTGCCCATGAGTATACCCAGGAAAATACCAACCAGCCCTCCCAAGATGCAAATCACTATGGCCTCGATCAGGAACTGCTGCTGAATTTGCATAGCAGTGGCACCCAAAGCTTTGCGAACGCCAATTTCACGAGTACGTTCATTGACTGATACCATCATGATATTCATTAGCCCGACAGAGGCACCCAGCAGGGTTATAAATCCAATGATGAATCCGCCCACTTTAAGGTAACCCGTGATTTCGTTCAGGCTCTGGATCAGCGAGTCGCTTCTTCTGATCTCAAAGGATTCCTCCTGTCCCAGCTTGTCCTGGCGCACATTGCGCATCACGCCCGTTGCTTCGCCCATGACATAGGTAAGCTCCTCGGGTTTAGAAATGGAGGTTTTGATGTTGTAAGTAAGCGTGCCATTGCCTTGCTGCGGGATCTGGCGCCCCGTTTCGAGTGGGATAAGAATCATGCGATCACCTCCACTGCCACCCATACTACTGCCACGCTTCTCCAGTTCCCCTACTACTTTAAAGCGGCGCCCCAAAAAGGAGATATACTGGTTAATCGGATCGGTCTTTGGGAAAAGCTTATCAGATATCTCTTTACCGATGATGGCAACGTTGGAACCAAGCTCCAGCTCATAGTTGGAGAAAGCCCGGCCCCGCTCCAGGTTCAGGTTTTGACCAGAAAGATAAAATTCATCTCCGGCTATTACGTTTATATTCGGGTTTGTCTTATCTGTCACACTCTTTACAACCGTAGCACCTGAAATATTGGCTGAAAGGCTCACTTGTGACTTCGCCTCCATCAACTCCTTATACTTCACTGCCTGGTCGTAGGTGATATCCGGGTATACCTTGTCTGTTCTTCCCTGTCCATTGTTTCCCCTGCCGCTGTTGTACTTCTTTCGGATATCAAAAGAGTTGGCGCCTAGGCTCGAAAAAGTCTGGTTAAGGGAGTTCTTCATACCATCAACGGCTGTGAGTATACCTACCAGTGACATAATGCCGATGGAAATGATCAGACCGGTAAGGACGGTCCGTAGCAGGTTACTTTTGATGGCTCGAATACTTTCCCGTATATTTTCGAACAGGTCCATAGCTTAGGTCTTATATGCGAAACGTTCCCCCCTGCGTTAAGTATAAGGAAGAACCTCTGGTTTCTAATTTACCTCCAATATCTGAAAAAAGAACCAATTTCAATACATTTGTTACCATATGTTAAGCCCATGAAGTCATTCCGCCATCTGATACTGCTCATCGCATACCTGGTTCTCCCCTTTCATGCTTTCAGCTCCACGGTACTTATACCGATGGATGAAAGCCAGAAAGACCACCTGAAGTCGTATGGAGCGGCTTATTGGGTGCTCTCCAAAAGTGTGTCGGTTGACTGGCTCCTTAATTACCGGGGCGGTAGCTTTGCCTTCCAGCATGCCCCGCAGCTTGAAAACGAGCTGGTCGTGCGCGGGATCAGCTACCAGGTTATCTCTGATGCACAATACAACACCATCCTCACCCAGATTAGCGACCCAGAGGCCAATATGGATGTCATGAAGCTGGAAAAGGTACCTAAGATTGCTGTCTATACTCCAAAGTCCAAAATGCCCTGGGACGATGCGGTGACGCTGGTATTGACCTACGCCGAGATCCCTTATGATAAGATTTATGACGAAGAGATCATGCGCGGTGACCTACCTAAGTATGATTGGCTACACCTTCACCACGAGGACTTTACAGGGCAGTACGGCAAGTTTTACTCGAGCTACCGCCATTATCCCTGGTACCAGGAACAGCAGCGCGAAGCAGAAGCTTCTGCCAAATCGCTTGGCTTCAAAAAGGTGTCAGAATTGAAAGGAGCGGTAGTCCGCACCATCCGAGATTTCTGTGCCGGAGGCGGCTTTTTGTTTGCCATGTGCTCTGCCACCGATACCTATGACATAGCCCTGGCGGCAGAAGGCGTGGACTTTATTGAATCAATGTACGACGGCGACGGTGCTGATCCCAATGCGCAAAGTAAACTGGACTTCAGTAAGACCTTTGCATTCAAAGATTTCTCACTGGTGCGGAACCCGCTTGAGTACGAGTACTCCAATATTGACATGCAACCACAAGAGCGCGGTCTGACAGAGCCAAACGACTTTTTTCAGCTCTTTACCTTCTCAGCCAAGTGGGACCCTATACCTACCATGCTGACGCAAAACCACGCTAAAACTATCAAAGGGTTCATGGGCCAGACAACCGCGTTCCGCAAAAGTCTCGTTAAACCAGAAGTGGTGGTGATGGGTGAAAACAAAGAAGTGGGCGAGATTCGCTACATGCATGGCACGTTCGCCCGTGGCACCTGGACCTTCTATGGCGGTCATGACCCGGAAGACTACCAGCACCTGGTAGGCGAAGACCCTACCGATCTGGCCCTGCACCCTAACTCACCCGGGTATAGGCTTATCCTGAACAACATCCTGTTCCCGGCAGCTAAGAAGAAAAAGCAGAAGACATGATATACACAAAATATAAGATCCTACAGTTGCAGGCATTTGACAACCTGCAACTGTAGGGTCTCCAATTACAATAGTATCCGATCTAAAGCGTCAGTCTATGGATTAATAATAACTTTTCTGGTCCACACCTGGTTGTCTGATACAATTCTGAGCACATAGTAACCATGAGGAAGCTTATTAAGTTGAATCGGTATCTTGGATACCTGGCGGTAATTGCTTTCCATTAACCTGGCTCCAGTACCTACTTCCTGCAGCGTGACTTGCGCTGTAGTCAGTACTTCAGGCAGCTCGACTTGCAAAACGCCCCTGTTTCTGGCCGGGTTAGGATATACCAGGATGTCGTCCGATGAAAAAGCCGCTGTAGCTTTAGAAGACGACTTGTTTGAAGCAATTGCTCCACGGCATGGGCCTCTGTATTTCCAATCACCCTTTGCGTGACTATTTTGCGAAGGATTACTTCCTGTTGAGTTGCGCTGGGCTTCGTAAGTGTTGCCGTTTAATGAAGCAAGTGCTCCTGCAACATACCTAAAATCAGGTTGCCAATCCGGAAGTTCGCAACTGTTCCTGTTACCTCCCCCATAACCGTTTACAACCGTTATACTGATAGGATCCGAAGCATATGTTTCTCCCTGCTGATTGACTGCTACAGCATATACTTCATACGTTCCTTTTCCTATACCTTTCCAATGGAAAGTATAGGGTGCTTTGCTGGAAGCGCCCAATACCTTATTCCCCTGGTAGTAGACAACCTGTCGAATAGAGGCATTATCTGGAATGTCGAGTGCTACAACCAGATCCACAGAAGCGTCAGCTTTAAAATAAGTGCCACTTGCCGGAGAAACTAGATCAACTGCTATAACCGGAGAAACGACTGGTATGTAACCACTGATGGTATACTCCCCAAGCGATCCATATTTAGAATATGCGCCGTAAACAGAGGTTCCCCCCTCAATCGATAGAAAATACCTGCCAGATTGAAGTTCCTCTTCTATGCTGACAGCAGGTTGCCCTACATCCTGCACACGGATCACCTGACCGCTTTCGCTTCGAAGGACAAGCAGCGGGTTCAGGTTAGAATGCTCTGCAGTTGGCTGTACTTGCAGCGTAACCAAACCACCCGATGTTTCAAATGAAAATACATCTATATCATCTGAATTGCTGATGTTCCCTTTATTCGAAGCTGGTGCAACTACCCCCGTCCCATCTGTCACCAAAGCAGAAGCCGCTTCTTGATGGCCACCATGATCGTCAGTGCGATAACCGAATCCATTACGTGTGGCGATTATGTGCAGATCATCCTCTGTGTTATTGGCAAATGGATAATCTCCCTTGCTCCACTGAGCGAACGGAATAAAGGCTGCTCCCATGATAGGCGCCCAACTCCCATTACCATAGTAGTATTCCTCTGCGGGCGAAGTTCTGCCATCGTGCGACAAGTGCAGCATATGCCCAATTTCATGGGAAGCCGTGTTACCGCCATTCACGACACCTGTATTCCAGACGAAACTGGGGGTTTCTCCCCAAATCTCACCACCAAAGGTAAAAGAGCCGATGTAAGCACGACCACCATCACCAGGCGAAAAATAATTTGTCGGCGTGAAGATGACTCTGCCACGCCGGTTGACAGGCGCCCGGTTAAAGACCTCCTCACTAGTCGTGATATTGACATCAAATGCGCTGAAGTCTGCACTGATGAGGGCCCACATAGCTGCTATCTCTGACTCGCTGTAGTTCATAGGCAGCGCGTCTATAGGGTTACCGCCATTGAACATCTCGTTCCAAAGTGTGCCGTTAACATAGTGTCCATCGTAATCAAGCAGTACTACGGCTGTGGCTCCAGGCAGACTTTCGAGTTTTGGAACCTGAATGGCAGCTGCGCCTAAAGTGTTCTCAGGACGGCTAGGCTCACCACTTTGATGCCGCATGAAATCGACACAAAGCACCTTGTCAATGTCTTCTTCCTGCAGGTATACATCACCGTTCGGCTCTGTCGTAAAGCGATAATAGCGCTTCTGATCAGGCATCATGACATCGCCTGTTACACGGTTGCCCAACACTTTGAGAAAGAAGTTGCTATTAGGAACATTGGAAACTTCCCCGTAAAAAACCTCGCCGTCCCTTGCGGTTTTACTCTTGCGAATTGACAGTGAAATGGATTTGTTACCAGGGAGCTGATGGCGCACCTCAGGAGAGGCAGATCGCTGAGTTTGTTTTAGGTTGGCTTTACTCTTGTAGAGCTGAGAAATCTCTGCTGCCTTGCCAATCCGGCTTTTACCTTGTGCTAAAGCTTGTCCACTGCTTAGACATACAATAAGCAGAGAAAACAAAATACAGTAAGCTTGTTTCATAATTATTCGATTTGAGAAGTGATACTTACATAGAGTATACTCCTGCCAAAGGAATAAGTATTAACTAAGCTATAATAGATTAAACTAAATAAAGTAAATAGGTGTATTTAGGCGGTTAAACAATGAAAAAGTATGATCAATATTGATTTAGTGCATCCTATCCGGTCGGGGCTCCAGATTTCGGATGATCTCAGCTTCTATTTCGAGTAGTTCATTCAGGCGGGCATCCACTACGTCTGCTGGCATATACTCCTTGGCAAGCTTCACAAAACTTACGTAGTGCCCCGCTTCTGATACCATGAGCTCGTAGTAAAACTTCTGGAGCTCTTCGTCCTGTATATTTTTCCAAAGCAGTTTGAAGCGTTCGCAGCTGCGGGCCTCGATCAGGGCATTCACCAGCAAGTGATCCATCAATTGGCGCTCCCGTTGCCCACCTTTGCGGATATGCTTGGTCAGTTCTACCACATATTCGTCAGGCCGGTTGCGACCCAAGCCCCAGCCACGTTTTTTCAACTCTGCCAGTACACGCTCAAAATGGCTCCACTCCTCTGCTACCAGATCGGTCATCTCTTCCACAAGGCGAGTCTTGTCAGGGTACTTCACAATGAGGGATATACCTGAGGTGGCCGCTTTCTGCTCGCAGTAAGCGTGGTCAACTAATATTTCTTCAATGTTTTTCTCAGCAATGTTCACCCAACGCGGGTCAGAAGGGAGCTGAAGGCGAAGTATCGTTTTGGTAAATTGGGAAGACATACGGGGTCAGATAGATTAATCGAAAAACATCCACTTAATGCCGAAAACAAAGCTGGTCCGCATGCCCGGGTAGTAAGGCGTACTAAAATAACCAGGCGCTGTCAGATCGGAAGCGATGTTCGCCATTTTAAGGAACACGTTCAGGTTCTTGATATCAGCTGTAATAAACACATCCGTTACGGGGTAAGGCTGTATAGTGAAGTCATTCTGCAGATGGAACTGCTGCGTAACAGGCATGTAAGCATCGGCCATGTAGGCGGTAGGAGAATACACTTGCACCCCAAACTGACCTATCAATGCATTTCTGAACAGCGCACCTTCAAAGTAAAGCTTTGAGTCAAACAACCACTCCGGTATGCGGATCACAGGCGCTTCGCTCGTATTCGTGTAAGCGACAAAATTTTCAAAGTGAACCTTGCCGAAACGGATATGATGTTGAAGCTCGGCGCCAAACACCTGTTGATTGTCGGCATATTGCGCAGGAACGGCATTCAGGCCGAAATAAATATGGCGCTTGATGTGGTTAAAGTGACCGGTTAGCCGAACAAACTGACGTGCGCCCAGTTTGCCGGCAAATGTTGCCTCCAGGCGGTCAGTCACAGAATTGTTGAAATCGTTGGTCCACTCGAAGTGGTTACCGATTATACGTTGCTCTATAAGTGAGGGTGAGCGTAGCACACGGCTGACACGCCCCTGCAATGGACCCAGTTTAGCCGTGGCACCTACTTTGTAGTCGTTCGTCATCTGAAACTCACCGTCAAAAGACAATAGTGCCTGGCCGTACATCAGACGCAATTCACCCCCTACAAACAATTGGCTCAGACTTTCATTGCTTTCGTTGTAACGCTCCGAGCTGTCATGCTGTGCTATGCTGAGCACCCTGTAGTCGAGTTTGGAATTGCGGAACTTGGCGTAGGCCTTGTAGAAGGACAGTTTGTTATTTCCGGTTACACCAGCAATGTTTTCCATTTCGCGGTAAGCAGTGCGGTCATCGGTTCGGGTGAGCGGTGTGAGAACTTTTGGGTAAAACACTGGCTCACCGTTGCTCTGACGCGAAATAGCATCATCCTGAAAAATATCGCGCTGACGCCCCCAGTCGAAGCTGTGGAAGAGCTTCAGGTCTTCGCCTGCCAGTTTGTAAATGTGCATCAGGTGATAGTTGCTTCGTAACTCCTGTGTAGAGGCCTGGTCGAGGTAGGTCAGCGCCTGCTGAAACAGAAAACGGTTGGCTTCTCCGGGAATAATACCGCCAAATTCGATCTGCTCGTGATTGAGGTGGGTAAAATTTGCAAAGAGGTCATACTTTTCATTCTCGGACCGGTAATGCGTAAAGGCCTTCACGGCCTGGCTGCTCAGGATGCCATCGCGACGCAGGTTGGATACACCTATCTGTCGGTTCCCTGAAATGATCTGGTAAGCCACACCGGCATTCCAGCGCGGGGTGATGTTCCTGGCGTGAGTGGCCTCAAAGATCTGCTCTCCACGCTGCCCCTGAATGTAGTAAATGTGTGAGTATGGCGACCGTGTATCATAGTAATTGACGCGGTGCGGATCATAAGCAAAGCGGTCAAACACGTTTTTGCCGAGTCGGGCGCCAATCTTGTTTGGGGCTCTGAAAAGAATAGGCTTGGATGCAGTACCCACATTGCCCAGGTGCTGATAATGCGCTGTGTCCTGGTACCAATAGCGCTCATTATGCATGTTGTTGATGCTGGTATCAATGCGCTGCAACAGATACCGTCCTTCCAGCACATCGTTTTCAAACAACTGGAGTGTTGTTCTAGGGCTGTAGAGTACTTTTGTTGTGTCGTCAACGATCTGGGACTGTGCCTGCGGGGCAACAGCCAGACCTACCAGGAGCCATATTACTGCTAAGAGCTTACTTTTCACAAGCCAAAATTAGTGATTTTCGTGCAACCCGTATACGTACTGCTATGAAGTATAAGGTGTTTTAGTTTATTTTTTATCCCCCGCGATGGGTATAGATGCTTTGAACGTGCTTACATGCTGCCCTACCAGTTCATCAAATGCCTCTCCAGCCTGCTGCAGAAAGTACACTTCAACTGGTATGTAGAATATCGGCAGCTCCTGTGTCGCAGCTGCAATTATACCATCTGACAGTTTTACAGCATCTTTTCGTGTTGTAATGATAATCATATCTTTACCATTACTTTCTTCCAGTATACCTTTCAGCTTTTCCATATCCGCTAAGGTATAGCTATAGTGGTCGGGATACTCCAGGTGCTGCACAACTTCAAATTTCTTCTCCGCTAAATAGTGCAGCAATGGACTGGCATTGGCTATACCTGTCAGCAGCACAACTCGTTTTGACAGCTGTGTCGCATTGCCTATACCTACCGGGTTACCATAGCGAAATGCGCTGAAGAACACAGGTGTGTCAGGACGGCTATACCTGCGGATGCGTTTGTCTATACGCATCATCTCAGCTGTTGCTAGCGTTGCAGGGCATTTTGTTACGATGATAGCATCGGCGCGTCGGGCACCCTGCCGGGGCTCCCGCAATAGTCCGGTTGGCAGGACATGGTCTTCATAGAATGGACGGCCATAGTCAGTCAGCATCAGGTTAAGCGAGGGATTAACGGGGCGGTGCTGCATGGCATCATCCAGAACTACAACCTCAGGAGCAGGTTTAAGCTGCAGTAGCTGTGCTATACCTGCGGGTCTGCTCTCACAGACAGCAACCGTCACGTCCGGAAAATCGCGGTAGTATTGAAAGGGTTCGTCCCCCAGGGTATGGGCAGTTGCTTTATCATCAGCCAGTACAAAACCCTTGCTTTTGCGACGGTAGCCCCTGCTCAGCACCGCTGTTCTTTTGTCGGTCAAAAGCCGCAGCAAGTATTCCACGTGCGGGGTTTTGCCGGTGCCTCCTACCGTGAGATTGCCAACTGCTATGACTGGCAGATCAAAACGCTCCGAGGATAGCCAGCCCTTGTCATAGAGCAGATTCCGCAGCAGCATGATACCGCCGTAGAGGATCGAAAATGGCCATAAAAGGTAGCGTAGAACAGTCATAAGGGGCAGTTGTACCTTGCAAAGGTATAGAAATATGATCAAAGCCTGTTGTCCGGACTTGATTTGTATTCCCTGAATACACTATATTTAATACTTGCAATATCCGACCTCATATTTCTTCACATGAAAACAAGCCGTACCCTTACCTTTTTGGCACTTTTTCTGCTGCTTGGCACCTCAGCCTGCACACCTTGTGCCACCATGCGCTCCGATCCGCCGGCACCTGTTTCGTTTTACCTCGTGGACGCTTCGGGCAGTAGCCCATTCGATAATCCGGCTGCCGGCATCCATCCGGACTCTATTCAACTGATACTTGATGGGGAGCCCTTTAACTACCTGTTTACCGGAACCGATGAAACAGTGAATAACCTGATTTTTGAGACCTACCCGGTCATGTACACTAAGTCGAGGGTACGCATGCTGCTACGCCTCAACAACCTGAACACCGATACGCTGGACATCGCCTATACCGTGAACCGGGGCAAGTGCTATACCGACTATACTTACTCCGCTTTTTACTTCAATGGCAAAGAGCTCAAGCGCCAGCCTGATACAGGTTATCTGCAACTACAGGTGCTTTAAATTTTTAGGGCTGTGCCGAACTTAGTAATTTGGTGTTTCAAAAGCAGACTAGACTATGAAAGATAAGAACACCATCGGTGATATAATAAAGGTGCTGGAGCAGTACGCCCCTGTACCCTACCAGGAAAGCTACGACAACTCCGGTTTGCAAACCGGCAGCGCGGACGACGAAGTAAAAGGCGTGCTGCTGACCCTGGACTGTACCGAAGCAGTCATAGACGAGGCGAAAGCGAAGGGCTGCAACCTGATCGTGGCGCATCACCCAGTCATTTTCAAAGGACTGAAGAGTCTGACCGGGCGCAGCTATGTGGAGCGCACCATTATCAAGGCCATTCAAAACAACATCGCCATTTACGCCTCCCACACCAACCTGGACAGCGTGCACAATGGCGTGAATGCCAAGATTGCAGAAAAGCTGAAATTGCAGAACATCCGCATGCTCAGTTCCAAACCCCATACCCTGATGCAGCTGGCCTTTTTTGTGCCTGTTGAAAATACAGATGAGGTGCTGGCTGCTATACATAAAGCCGGCGCCGGGCAAATCGGCGAGTACAGCGATTGCAGTTTCCAGGTACAGGGCACCGGTCGCTTCCTTCCTTCCGAACAAGCAGATCCTACCATTGGTGAGAAAGGCAAACCGGAACAGGTACAGGAAAACCGGGTGGAGGTGATTTTCCCGGCCTTCAAGCAGCAGCGTATCATGCAGGCATTGTTGGAGGCGCACCCTTACGAGGAAGTGGCGCATTTTCTGACTCTGCTCGAGAACAGCAACCAGGAAGTTGGCATCGGTATGATCGGAGAGCTGGAAACGCCTATGGCGGAGCAGGACTTTCTTGATTATCTGAAAGAACATATGCAGTTGCCGGGCGTTCGCTATACCCCGGTGAGTGATAAAAAAATCAAGCGGGTAGCGGTTTGCGGTGGCTCAGGAAGCTTCCTGATAAAAGACGCCCTACGCCAGGGTGCCGACGCCTATGTGACAGCCGACCTGAAATACCACGAATTCTTCGATGCAGAGGGCCGCCTGCTCATTGCTGACATCGGACACTATGAAAGTGAGGTATTTACAAAGGAGATTTTTTATGATACAATTTCCAAAAACTTTACTAATTTTGCAGTCTATTTATCGGAAGTAAACACAAACCCTATCAGATACACCTATTAACTACATGGAAAGTACGGTAGCCAGCAAATTAGAAGCACTGCTAAAGCTTCAGAGTATCGATTCGCAGCTTGATGAAATTAGACGCGTAAGAGGCGACCTCCCTGAAGAGGTTCAGGACCTGGAAGATGAAATTGAGGGCTATGAGGTAAGGGTTCGTAAGTTTGACGATGAAGTGGCAGCACTCAACGACAGCATTGCCCAACGCAAGCAGTCTATCAAAGACGCTGAAGGTCTGATCCGCAAGTACGAAGACCAGCAGACAAACGTACGCAACAACCGCGAGTACGACGCCATCACGAAAGAGATCGAGCTGCAGAAACTGGAAATCCAGATCGCAGAAAAGAAAATCAAAGAGGCACACTACCAGATCGAGCAGAAGATCAACGAGATCGAAGGCACGAAAAACCGTCTGGAAGAGCGTCGCAAAGACCTTGAAAACAAGAAGCACGAGCTTGACCAGATCGTTGCCGAGAGCGAAGAAGAGGAAAAGAACCTGGAGAAAGACCGTGACAATGCTGCACAGCAGATCGAAGATCGTCTGCTTAGCGCCTATACCCGTATCCGTAAGAACGTGCGCAACGGACTTGCAGTAGTATTGGTGAAGCGTGATGCCTGCGGTGGCTGCTTCAACACAGTTCCGCCTCAGCGCCAGGCTGATATAGCGGCTCAGAAAAAAGTTATCGTTTGCGAGCACTGCGGCCGTATTATGGCTGGTGTTGAGCAGCGTATCTACTAAATGACAGCATGCTGAGCGTTATGCGCTTGCATACATATAGAAAAAGGATGGCGTTTGCCCATCCTTTTTTTTTGTTGCTATACCTGCTCCTTTCCCTCCCTGCACAAGCGACCTCTGTATACAGTTCTACCGTGCGACAGGCCTACGAGACATCCATCAGCCTGCGCATACCGGAAGGGCGCCGTCTGATCCAGCAGGAGCTCCTGCATCATCCTGACAATGCCGCCGCGATCCTGATCGCTAACCAGCAGGACTTTCTAACATGGGCCATTCAACAAAACCCGGAGGTATACGCAGGTATACTATCTCGTCAGGAAAAGCGACTGCAGCTACTTGGCAGCCTGCAGGAGAATTCCGTTTGGGTGGGTTATGCCCTGGCTGAAGTGCGGCTGCAGATCGCCCTGAGCAAACTGCTGCAAGGCAACAAACTTGGCGCCGCCTGGGATTTACGACAGGCCTACCTACAATACAGTGCCAACGCCCGGCAGTACCCTGATTTTCTGCCAAACCGCAAAACACTCGGTGCCCTGCAGGTCCTGATTGGCTCCGTGCCTGACTCCTACCGTGTGCTGCTCAACATCATCGGAATGCAGGGCAGTATCGAAACAGGTATGGCAAACCTGAAGGCAGCCGCCACCAAAGACAATCCTTTCCGGGAAGAGGCGCAGCTTTTGCAGATCCTGTTATTACACCTGGTTGACCCGGAGGCAGATGAAGTTGCTGGCAACTCCATGTTGCAGCTAAGCCGCCAACACCCGGAAAACCTCCTTTATACTTTCGCAGCGATGCATGTGCTCAAAAAAACCAAAAAGAGTGAAGTCGCTTTGCAGGTATACCAGCGAAGACCACATCAGGCCGGCTATCTTTCCTTCCCCTATCTGCATCACATGGCGGCAGATCTATACCTGTACAAAGGTGATTTCAACAACTCTATAAAGTCAAACCAACTGTTCCTGTCCCTGCATAAAGGAGAGAACTACTTAAAAGCAGCCAACTATAAGCTATACCTGGCTTACTGGCTGGGCGGTCATGCACAGCAGGCAGAAAAGCATTTGACACAGATAGGGCTTGCAGGGCGAACCGAGATGGAAGAAGATGCTTACGCAGCCCGGTTTGCCAAAGAGCAGGTAAAGCCTAACCGCTACCTGATGCTGGCCCGACTCCAATCCGACGGAGGCTATTATCAGGAAGCCCTTGGCATGCTGAACCAAATGCCTATGAAGCCGGATACTGCTCCTACGGAGCGGGCTGAGTATTACTACCGCAAAGCCCGCATCTACCACGGCATGGATAAGTTGCAGCAGGCCAAACAGCACTATGAACAGGCCATAGAGGCAAGCCGACAGACTACACTTTATTTTGCTCCTTATTCGGCTTTGCAACTGGGCTACATTTACCAGGACGAGCAAAAACCGGAGATGGCCAGGCAATGGTTCAGCCGTGCCTTAGCTTACAAAGGACACGATTACAAAAATAGCATTGACGGCAAAGCCAAATTGGCTCTCCAAACGCTTAAAAAGCTGTAATAACATGGCTTATACCAAAACCATTCTGCTGGCAGATATATCCTGCTCACTTAGCCTCCTTCGCCGGAAAGCTCTTGCCTGGGCGCAGCAGTTCAAGTTAGCAGCCAGCTATACCTCCAATGATATCCCCTATCCTTACCATGGTTTTGATGATTTGATCGCTGTATCAAACGGACAGCCAATTCAGTGGGAACGGGAGAATGTCTTCGGGGAACTGCAGGACAAACTGAAGGCAAAACCAGCGCTATGGTGCGGCTATCTAGGCTACGACCTCAAGAATCAGGTAGAGAAACTCAACAGCCATAATGCAAATGCGATAGGCTTTCCGGACATATTCTTTTTTGAACCGGAGCTATACCTTCACTTTAATAAAAGCAGCCTAATCATCAGCAGCAAAGCTGATAATATTCTAGTTTCTTTACAGCAGATACTAGCGACTCCTATACCTGAGAACTTCTCTATATCCCCTATTCAGCTCCAGCAGCGAGTGCTGAAGGAAGACTACATTCGTAATGTAGAGCGAGTGCGGGACTATATTCGGGATGGCGAGGTATACGAGTTGAATTACTGTATGGAGTTTTATGCAGAGGAAGTGAAGCTGCCGCCCCTGCCGCTATACCTGCAGCTCAACACACTTTCTCCTACACCATTTTCGGGCTTTCTGAAATACGATGATCTATACCTGCTTTGCGCCTCACCGGAGCGTTTTCTCAAGAAAGAAGGGAGCAAACTGATCTCACAGCCCATTAAAGGGACGATTCGTCGCGGCGCTACACCCAAAGAGGACCAGCAGCTACAACAGCAACTGCGCCATGACGAAAAAGAACTGGCCGAAAACATGATGATCGTGGATCTGGTACGCAACGACTTGCGACGCTCCTGCGCTACGGGCACCATTCAGGTCGAAGAAATGTTCGGCATTTACGGTTTTCGGCAGGTTTCGCAAATGATCTCGACGATATCAGGTCAACTGCGGCCAGAATGTAGCATTGCCGATGCGCTGATAGGGGCTTTCCCGATGGGGAGTATGACCGGTGCCCCCAAGATCAGGGCCATGGAGCTGATTGAAGAGCTGGAAGTAACCAAACGGGGGCTTTACTCTGGCGCCTTCGGCTACCTGAAGCCTGATCAGGACTTCGACTTTAATGTCGTGATCCGAAGTCTGCAGTACAACGCCTTAACAGGTTACTTGTCGTTCATGGTGGGCAGCGCTATCACCTACGATTCAATACCTGAGCAGGAGTATGAAGAGTGCCTGCTCAAAGCACAAGGTATACGGAAAGCCTTAGGGCTTGAATAAGCGCATTAGATTTAAAGAATTCCTCTGCCATTCTGTCACGTTTTCCAGTGGATTATAGTATATTTGCACCTCCTAAGAGATTTTTTGAAGTATGGACCCAATCGTTGATTTAGATTTTATAGATAACCGCACCCCTGAACAGGCTACCGCAGCCGCTTCTTGCGACACCAAAGTAACGGCTGAAACCAATACCGGCAAGACCCGCAAACTGTACATCGAGAGCTACGGCTGCCAAATGAACTTCTCAGACAGCGAGATCGTGTCGTCGATCATGTTTGAGCAGGGCTTCGACACAACGGCTCAGATCGAGCAGGCGGATGTGGTATTCCTTAACACCTGCTCTATCCGAGAGAAGGCGGAGACTACAGTTCGCAATCGTTTGGGTCAGATCAACTACTTCAAGAAGAAGAAACCTGAAATGGTGATCGGGATTCTGGGCTGCATGGCCGAGCGCCTGAAAAAATCGCTGCTGGAAGAGGAAAAGATCGTGGACCTGGTAGTCGGACCAGATGCTTACCGTGACTTACCTAACCTGATCAATGAAGTGGATGGTGGCCAGAAGGCTGTGAACGTACTTCTTTCACGCGAGGAAACCTATGCCGACATTAACCCGATCCGCCTGAATAGCAACGGGGTAAGTGCCTTTATCTCCATTATGCGTGGCTGCGACAACATGTGCTCTTTCTGCGTAGTGCCTTTCACCCGTGGTCGTGAGCGCTCCCGTGATACGCACTCTATCGTGCGAGAAGCCGAGGCACTGGTTGCACAGGGCTATAAGGAGGTGACACTGCTTGGACAGAATGTGGACTCTTATAAATGGGCTTCAGAAGACGGCAACGAGCACGTAAACTTTGCGCAGCTACTGGAAATGGTGGCTCAACTCAGCCCTACCCTGCGTGTACGCTTCTCCACCTCCCACCCTAAAGATATTACAGACGAGGTGTTGTATACCATGAAAAAGTACGACAACATCTGCAAATACATACACCTGCCTGCCCAGAGCGGTAACTCCCGTGTACTCGAGCTGATGAACCGTACCTACGACCGGGAGTGGTACCTGAATCGCGTAGACGCTATCCGTGCTATACTGGGTGAAGCCTGCGGTATCTCCTCGGACATGATCGCAGGCTTCTGCTCCGAAACAGAGGAAGAGCACCAGGATACCCTGTCGCTGATGGACTACGTGCAGTACGACTACTCATACATGTTCTTCTACTCAGAGCGCCCAGGCACCCTGGCTGCCCGCAAACTGGAAGACGACATTCCGCTGGAAGTGAAGAAGCGTCGCCTGGCTGAAATCATCGAAAAGCAGCGTGAATGTTCTCTGAACCGCAACAAGCGTGATGTGGGTCGTGTGCACCGTGTGCTGGTAGAGGGTTTCTCCAAGAAGTCAGATCAACAGCTGAGCGGCCGCAATGACCAGAACAAAGTTGTGATCTTTGACAAGAAACATTATAAGAAGGGCGATTACGTGAATGTATTTGTGAACGACTGCTCCGTAGGCACGCTCTTCGGCGAAGCGGTAGATTAGGCCTGGAAATTTTCCAGGTCATCTAATCTTCAAATAAAAAAATAATGCGCAATATCGATATACAGAGTATAAAACAGCGCTTTGGCATCATCGGCAACTCACCCTTGCTAAACTACGCCATACAGGTGGCGGCCCAGGTGGCCCCCACCGATATGACTGTGCTGATCACGGGTGAGAGCGGCAGCGGCAAAGAGTCTTTCTCCAAGATCATTCACCACCTGAGTCCGCGCAAACATGGGCAGTTTATCGCCATCAACTGCGGTGCTATACCTGAAGGCACCATTGACTCAGAGCTTTTCGGTCACGAAAAAGGATCCTTTACCGGCGCAACGGACACCCGCAAGGGTTATTTTGAAGTAACAGACGGCGGTACGATCTTTCTTGACGAAATCGGTGAGATGCCTCTCGGTACACAGGCCCGCCTGCTGCGTGTGCTCGAAAACGGAGAATTTATAAAGGTAGGATCTTCCAAAGTGCAGAAGACCGATGTGCGTGTGGTTGCCGCTACCAACGTAAACCTGATCAACGCAGTAGAGAAAGGCCGCTTCCGGGAAGACCTCTATTACCGCCTCAATACGGTTCCAATTACAGTTCCACCATTACGTGAACGTGGCGAGGATATTTACCTCCTGTTCAGAAAGTTCGCATCAGATTTTGCTGAGCGTTATCGTGTCAAGCCCATTAGCCTGACGGAGGATGCGGTGGAGGAGCTTTTGAGCTTTCGCTTTCCGGGCAACATCCGTCAGCTGAAGAATATTGTAGAGCAGATCTCCGTGCTGGAGTACGACCGTGAACTGGATGCCAACAAGCTGCGGCACTACCTGCCCCGTGAGCAAGGCGGCAGCCAGGTACCAGCCCTGCTGGCAAAAGAACCTGGTGCTGACCAGTCCTTTTCGGAGCGCGACCTGCTTTACAAGGTCCTTTTTGACATGCGCCGCGATGTATCGGAGCTCAAAAAACTCGTGTTCGAGCTCATGACGCGTCAGCCAGGTGATAACGAGCTACTCAAGGAGCACAGCCACCTGTTTGAGAACATAGAAAAAGTAAACCATGTGCGTCCTTACAAAGGGGCAGAGCAGCCAGAGCCGTATTACCTGCCAGTGCAGCATCCCCGCAACGAGGAAGAGTACGACGAAAGAGTAGAAGACATCTCCCATGAAACTGAGGAGGAAGGCCTTTCGCTGGAATCAATGGAAAAGGAAATGATTCTAAAAGCGCTCAAAAAGCACAACAACAAGCGGAAGTATGCAGCCAATGACCTGGGCATTTCCGAAAGAACGCTCTACCGTAAACTAAAGCAATATGATATCGAGAACTAAGGGCCTCACTTTATTCCTGAGCCTGCTATTGGCAATTTTCTGCACCGCCTGCGGGGTGTACTCTTTCACAGGAACCTCTATATCGCCTGACATCCGAACCATTTCGATTCAGAACTTTGAGAACAGTGCCGGCGAAGGTCCTTCTAACCTGACACAGGTGGTGACTAACAGTTTCCGAAACTATTATCAGCGTAATACCAACCTAACCGTACTACAGCGCGACGGCGACTTGCAATTGGAAGGACAGATTATTAGTTTTACACTGACTCCAGCGGCAGTACAGCGCGACGGCAACATTGACCAGGCGACGCTGAACCGCCTTACCATGGGCATTCAGATCCGCTTTACAAACGCAAAAGATCCGGAGCAGGACTTTGATCAGCAGTTTACGATCACAGAGGACTTTCCTCAAAACGTTGACATCACCAGCATTCCGCCTGCGGCCATCGACCGTATGACCGATCGCCTTGTGGCTGATGTGTTTAACAAGACGGTTGCCAACTGGTAGTCATAACATAGCATCATCACCTTTACATGAATAAATCTGCCTTTCTTAAACTGATCAAGCAGGTATCCGACATTTCTGACCAGCAGCAAAGCGAACTGGAGCAGGTAGCGGCTACCTTCCCCTATTGCCAGACGGCCCATCTGCTGCTGGCAAAGTCAGCTTATGACAAAGGCAGCATGCTCTCCACCCAGCGTCTGCGCCGGGCTTCTGCCTACGCAACAGACCGTCAGCTCCTGAAGCGCATCATCTATACCTCTCCTGTCCTGGAACCTGCTTATGCCGAAGAGACAGAAGAAACAGCCCTGGCAGATGAAGCGGAAATTATAACTTCTGAAACGGTAACAGAGCTGGAAAGCGACACAGAAGTGGCTGTTACTGAACAAACCGTAACAGAAGATGCTGAAACAACAGAAGTTATACCTGAGCCGGCATCTTCATATCCGGAAGAAACACTGGAAGAAGTATACGCCCCTGCTCCTGTTGAGGAAAGTCAATACATAGAAGCTGAGCCGGAAACAGAATCGCCTGATGCAGAAATAGACTCTGAACTAGCCTTGCTGTTCACTTTCAACAGCATCAGTTCCTCTTCCACTGACCTGCTGAGCCAGCGGGAAGAAGAAAACATTGAAGCTGCAGAACAGGAAACGGAGCACGCTCACCTGACAGAAGCGGCTGAAGTGCTGCACGAACTGGAAGTATCGCAGCAGACAGAACAAGTAGAAACCGAAGTAGAGGATCAGCACGCTGAAACTGAAGAAGAGGCTATACCTGTTCCCCAATCAGAAGCTTACCAGCCTGATACACTCACTACCGAGACGTCAATAGCGGAGAATACAGAATCTGACAGTGACATATTTGCTGAAGATGCAGACGAACCTGCGCTGGCAAGCGCGGAAGATGCCGAGATTAACTATTCTTTTGACGAGATAGACCGGCTATACGCGGAAGATGCACTGGGCTATTGGATGGGATCGAGCCGCATGGGCGAGATGCTGCAGCTGAAGGATGACTATACCCGGTCACGCCCTCAAAGCTTCCACCCGGAGCTGATTCTAGAGTATAGCAAAACGCACGAACTCGAAAAAGCGATACAGCCCACTGCCCACGTGCTCAGCAAGCAGCTTGATATTATCGACCAGTTCCTCAAGCTGAATCCGAAGCTCAAGACAATGGCCAACCTGAAGCTAAAGCCTGAGCCACAGGAGGATTTATCGCTCAAGAGCTCTAAAATAAAGAAGGGAATGGCTTCTGAAAGCCTGGCCAACATCTTTATCCAACAAGGAAAGCCTAAAAAGGCTGTTAAAATTTATGAACAGCTTATTTTGAAATATCCGGAAAAAAAGTCTTACTTTGCCGAACAGATCGAGAAATTACAAAACATAACATAAAATGTATATCGCCCTAATCAGTATCATTCTTTTCATTTGCGTACTTCTTGTTTTAGTAGTACTAGCCCAGAATCCTAAAGGAGGCGGACTTTCAAGCCAGTTTGGTGGTGGCGGTGCCAGCCAGCTGATGGGCGTAAAGCGCACAGGCGACCTGCTCGAGAAACTGACCTGGGGCTTCGCAATCGCACTGGTTGTACTGACACTTGGTACGCACATGATGATCGATACCAATACTGAATCTACTGTCCGCAGCGTGAACGAAGAGCGTGCCCGCCAGATGGGTGCTCCGGCTGCCCCAGCCCTGCCAGGCACTGAAGGTGAAGAAGACATGTCAATCCCGGGAACGGGTGAGATACCTGAAATGGTAGACACTGCACAGTAATAAAGAACTGACAAATTGAAAGCCGGCCTTCAAAGCCGGCTTTTTTATTTTGTTCTGTCCCCTACCAGCGCGAACTGACAAATAGCTCCTGACTGACAGTACCTGACAAATTTGTCAGACAGGGAACTAATTTAAACTGCTAAAATGACCCAAATTGGCAGAAAATCGGCCTTGGCACAGGAAATGATAGGGACAGTATGGTTTCAACGTTAAATCATTAACCACAAAAACTAAAAACATAACAAACTATGTCAATCAGCATTAAACCATTAGCAGACAGAGTGATTGTAGCTCCTGCTGCAGCAGAGGAAAAAACGAAGTCTGGTATCATCATTCCGGACACTGCTAAAGAGAAGCCACAGCGCGGTGAGATCGTAGCTGTAGGCGAGGGCAAAGTATCTGAGCAAGGCGCTCTGATGAAGCCACAGGTTGCCGTTGGCGACCAGGTGTTGTATGGCAAGTATGCAGGTACAGAGATTTCTGTTGACGGCAACGATTACCTGATCATGCGTGAGTCAGATATCCTGGCTATCCTTTAACCTATTCCATTTAACCAAAACCAAAGAGATATAACTATGGCTAAGAACATCACATTTGATGCTGACGCTCGCCACAAAATTAAGTCTGGCGTTGACAAACTGGCAAATGCTGTAAAAGTTACCTTGGGCCCTAAAGGTCGCAACGTAATCATCGATAAGAAATTTGGTGCCCCTACGATCACAAAAGACGGTGTATCTGTAGCGAAAGAGATTGAGCTGAAAGACGCTATCGAGAACATGGGCGCTCAGCTGGTAAAAGAGGTTGCCTCTAAAACAGCTGACCAGGCTGGTGACGGTACGACTACTGCTACTGTTCTGGCTCAGGCTATCTACACAGCCGGTATTAAGAACGTAGCGGCTGGTGCCAACCCAATGGACCTGAAGCGTGGTATCGACAAAGCTGTTCACGCAGTGGTTGAGAACCTACGTTCACAGTCTAAGAAAATCGAGAACTCCTCTGAGATCGCTCAGGTGGGTACTATCTCTGCCAACAACGACGCTGAGATCGGTAAGATGATCGCCGACGCGATGGACAAAGTTGGTAAAGATGGTGTGATCACTGTAGAGGAAGCAAAAGGTACTGAAACTGAGGTAAAGACTGTAGAAGGTATGCAGTTTGACCGTGGTTACCTGTCTCCTTACTTCGTAACCAACCCAGAGAAGATGGAAGCGGAGTTCGACAACCCTTACATCCTGATCTACGACAAGAAAGTGTCTACCATGAAAGAACTGCTTCCAGTATTGGAGCAAGTGGTTCAGACTGGTAAAGGTCTAGTGATCGTTTCTGAGGATGTGGACGGCGAAGCACTTGCTACACTGGTAGTAAACAAACTGCGTGGCTCCCTGAAGATCGCTGCTGTGAAAGCTCCTGGCTTCGGTGACCGCAGAAAAGCTATGCTGGAAGACATCGCCATCCTGACAGGTGGTACTGTGATCTCTGAAGAGCGCGGTTACAAACTGGAGAACGCTACCCTGGACTACCTGGGTCAGGCAGAGAAAGTGATCATCGACAAGGACAACACTACCATCGTGAATGGTGCTGGCCAGAAAGATGATATCGTAGCTCGCGTAAACCAGATCAAAGCGCAGATGGAAACTACTACATCTGACTACGACAAGGAGAAACTGCAGGAGCGTCTTGCTAAGCTTTCCGGTGGTGTTGCCATCCTTTACATCGGTGCTTCTACTGAGGTAGAGATGAAGGAGAAGAAAGACCGCGTAGACGATGCATTGCACGCAACAAGAGCTGCCGTTGAAGAAGGTATCGTAGCCGGTGGTGGTGTAGCCCTGATCCGTGCGCTGGATGCCCTGAACAACGTGGACGTATACAACGCTGACGAGCAGACAGGTGTAAGCATTATCAAAACTGCGCTTGAGTCTCCGCTTCGCACGATTGTAGCGAACGCAGGTGGTGAAGGTTCTGTAGTGGTGCAGGCGGTACGTGAAGGCAAGGCTGATTACGGTTACAATGCCCGCGACGACAAGTACGAGAACATGTTTGCGGCCGGTATCATCGACCCAACTAAAGTAACTCGTCTGGCGCTTGAAAACGCTGCTTCTATTGCTGGTCTGCTGCTTACTACTGAGTGTGTAGTATCAGAAGAGCCTTCTGAAGAAGGTGGAGCTCCAGCCGGCATGCCAGGTGGCATGGGCGGAATGGGCGGCATGATGTAATCAACTCCCATAGTCTGATAATAACGAAGCCCCGGGCCAATAGGTCCGGGGCTTCGTGTTTTAAGATAGCTGATGCATTAGGTATACCTACAGCTCCCTGATCTTAATCGTAACATCGTGTGGTGCCGCTTCATCTCCCCCAAAGTATGGGTACAGCTGGTAGTGACTGCTAGCTGTAGTGCAGTAACGCGGTAATGTGATTTGCGTATCGTTTACTTTAAAAATATACTCTTTCTCTCCCATTGCTAATTCATACCTGTTCGTCTGGCCGGGTTGTACCGATGCGATATAGGCTGTGTTGCGCTGCTTGTTACTATAGGTATAGGCGTGAATCTCCAAACGGTTATTAAACCAGCGCCAGCCAAAACGAGCACTGTTAGTGTGATGGTCTGTATCGCAGTCTGATAGGCCATACAGTTTGTTAATGTCTGCCTGGTTATTAGGTATAGTCGTGGTGTAAATGGCTGAGCTATCAAAAGCCGCCTCAAAACGGATGATGGAGGTTTGGACAAACTTGAACTGGCTGTTGGTGGCGTGTTCTCCTTTCTTGATAGTATAAGCGGTGACTTGCGGCTCCGGAGTGGGAGAATCAGTTTCCGTAATGGCAGTCGTTTCTACTTCACAGGAGGTGGCGATAAGTAATAGGACAGCAGCTGAAAGAAGATGCCTGAATAAGAAATGCATGTAAATTGTAAAATGGCTAAAAGACGAAATTCATAAATAGCAGCAAATAGCTATATATCAAGCAATCTGGCGTATTTTCAGAATTTTTCGCAATATCACAAATTGTACTATAAAAACAAAGAGCCCGCACTAGTTAAAGTACGGGCTCTTTTGAATACTATATTCTGCAGATTAGTGAATGCCGTGCATCCACTTGCGCATGATCGGAGTCAGCAACAGGGCAAGCACCGCGAATCCAAAGGCCACATAGGCGATTTGTTCAAACACGCCCGTGTATACCATTAAGGATGCCATACCTGTAGCAGCTTCACCTTCGCCACCGCTCACAGCAGTCAGCTTAGCGATAAGGCCAGCGATGTAGTGCGCGAAAGAAGATGACAGGAACCAGATACCCATGATGAAAGCCACGATCTTCTTAGGAGAAAGCTCTGTTACTTTAGAAAGACCAACAGGTGATACGAATAGCTCACCGGTTGTGATGAACATATAGCCCAGGATCAGGAACCAGATAGACACTCTGCCTTCCGCATCTGCATAGTTGGCACTCCAGGCGAAAATCAGGAAGCCCAAACCAAGCTGTGCTATACCTAAGGCAAACTTTACAGGTGTGAATGGGTTTACACGGCGCTTGGAAAGGAACACCCACATAGCCGAGAACGGCAGTGCAAACAGGATAATAAAGAATGGATTGATCGAGTTGGTCTGCGCCGCATTCATGAACGTCAGGTTCACGTTACGCTCTGCAAACAGGGTAAGAGAAGAACCCGCCTGCTCAAAGAATGACCAGAACACGGTGATGAAGAATGTCAACAGGATTACTACAAAAAGTCGCTGACGCTCTACACTGTCCACCTTCACCAGGTTGTAAATCAATACAAGCGTGATAACTGGAAGCAGGATGTAGTTCATCACGATGTGCATGATGGAACCATCGAATACCGTCTCACCGAAACCTGGCAGGTCCAGCGTACCATTGTACAGCAGGAGACCGAAAACAGGAAGAGACAGAAAGCTGAGGATCGTTACCCAGGCCTCTTTTGTTACACCTGCAACACGTTCTTTAATAACAGCTGGCTCCGGCGGAAGACCGTTGTTACCAAACACGCCGCTACGGCCACCTTGCCAGAACATCACCAGACCGAGCAACATACCGATACCGGCAGCGCCGAAACCATAATGCCAGCCATATTCCATACCTAACCAGCCGCAAACAAGCGGGGCTACCATCGCACCGATGTTGATACCCATGTAGAAAATGGTGAAACCAGCATCGCGGCGCGTATCACCTTCTCTGTAAAGCGTGCCTACAAGCGTTGAAATATTCGGTTTGAAAAAGCCGTTACCTACAATCAAAAGAGCAAGAGAACCGTAGAAGAATACAGGATGTTCGATCGCGAGTGCGAAGTGTCCAAGCGCCATCAAAACGGCACCCAGCATGATCGCTTTACGATAGCCGAGTAATTTATCGGCGATCATACCGCCAATTACAGGAGTAGCATAAACTAAGGCGCCATAAGCTGCGTAGATACCAATTGCAATCTCATCGCGATTTGCAAATGACTCAAACAGGTTGTTCACCATGTATAACACCAACAGGGCGCGCATACCATAAAAGCTAAAGCGCTCCCAGAGCTCGGCAAAGAAAAGGTAGAACAGTCCCTTCGGATGCCCGAACATCTCTGGGCCGGTCGGGTCAGCGCCAATCGGTGCATTTTGCTCACTTACCTGGTCAGTAAGCGTATGTTCTTTATAAGACATAGGATTTGTTAGTTGATTGTTTAGTTTAGTTGAGCATACAAAGAAGGTAAATATATCGGTTTAAACACTTACAGACAAATATTTTTTGGGGCAACGCCATTTGCAGACCTCTTTTTTAATTATAGCGACTAATCTTATTTTAATATCTAATATTTTATATTTTTGTAGCACCGTTGTGAAACAAACAGTTCACTTAAAACCCTTTATTTTCAAATGAAAGAATCTGGTATTAAATCAGGTACAGTAGGTCTGGAGAGCCTGGGCATCAAAGAAGCTAAAGAAGTGCTTTGGAACCTCACTCCTGCCGAGCTAGTGGAAGAGGCTCTGAAAAATGGCGAAGGCGTACTCACTGACACTGGCGCCCTGATGTGTGACACAGGCAAATTCACAGGTCGTTCTCCTAAGGACCGCTTTGTGGTAAAAGACGCCAAAACCGAAAACACCGTTTGGTGGGGCGACATCAACATTGCGTTCGATCCTGAGAAGTTCGACAGACTCTACGACAAAATGATCGACTTCCTGAAGGATCGTCGACTTTATGTGCGCGATGCTTATGCCGGTGCTCACCCTGACTACCGTCTGAACCTGCGCATTGTAAACACACAAGCATGGCATAACCTCTTCTGCAACAATATGTTCCTGCGGTTGGAGAAAGAAGAGCTTAAAGACCACAATCCAAACTTCACGATCATCTGTGCCCCTGAGTTTGAGGCTGACCCGGAAGTAGATGGCACACGCCAGTCTAACTTCGCCATCATCAACTTTACCCGCAATATCATCCTGATCGGTGGTACTGGCTACGCAGGTGAAATGAAGAAAGGTATCTTCGGCGTGCTGAACTATATCCTGCCTGAAGAGAAGAATACATTATCGATGCACTGCTCTGCCAACGTGGGCAAAGACGGTGACACGGCAATTTTCTTCGGTCTGTCAGGTACAGGTAAGACAACACTGTCAGCTGACCCGAACCGTGGTCTGATCGGTGACGACGAGCACGGCTGGACAACAGACAGTGTATTCAACTTTGAAGGTGGTTGCTACGCCAAAGTAATCGACCTGACGCGTGAGAAAGAGCCACAGATCTGGGATGCCATCAAGTTTGGCGCTATCGTGGAGAACACGCGCTTCATAGAAAACACGCGCACTGTTGACTATACGAACAACTCTGTAACAGAGAACACGCGTACAGCTTACCCGATCCACCACATTGACAATGCGATCGAGCCATCAAGAGCTGATATTCCAAAGAATATTTTCTTCCTGACAGCTGATGCTTTCGGTGTACTGCCTCCGATCTCTAAACTGAACACTAGCCAGGCTATGTACCACTTCATATCTGGTTACACTGCCAAGGTGGCCGGTACTGAGGTTGGCGTGACGGAGCCACAAACTACTTTCTCCGCCTGCTTTGGCGCAGCCTTCCTGCCGCTGCACCCAACAAAGTATGCCGAGATGCTGGGCCAGAAAATGAACGAGAACAATGTGAACGTATGGCTCGTGAACACTGGCTGGACTGGTGGTCCTTACGGTGTTGGCTCGCGCATGAAACTGCCTTATACACGTGCTATGATCACGGCTGCTCTTAACGGTGAGCTGGAAAACGTGGAGTACACGAAGCATCCTGTATTTGGCGTTGAAATGCCGAATACCTGCCCTAATGTTCCAGACGAAGTATTGAATCCTCGCAATACCTGGGCTAACAAAGAGCAGTATGATGCCAAGGCAACAGACCTTGCTGCTAAGTTTGTGAAAAACTTCAGCAAGTACGCTGACTTTGCGAGCGAAGACATCATGGCCGGTGCGCCTCAGGTAGAAGTATCGATCGACTAGTTCGTCTAAACAAGATAAAAAAAGCCTTTCTGCTTTAAGCGGAAAGGCTTTTTTTATGAAATAGGAGCTGTTTCCTTGTTATAAAATTACCTACATTCGTATACCTTTATCTGGCATCGAAACCAACTGAAACTACTGTGCACTTATTCTATACCCCTGACATCAATTCCGAAATTTATACCTTGGCTGAGGATGAATCAAAGCATTGCACGCGTGTGCTGCGGCTTCATCAGGGGGATACGGTATACCTGGTAGACGGACGAGGCGGCATGTATACGGCCATTATTCAGGATGCGCACCAGAAGCGCTGTCAGCTGCAAATAATAGACAAGCAGCTCGAGTATGGCAAACTCCCCTACTACGTGCACATCGCCGTGGCACCTACCAAAAACATGGACCGGATCGAGTGGTTTGTAGAGAAAGCCGTAGAGATCGGTGTTAGCGCCATTACCTTTCTGGAATGTGAGCATTCAGAGCGTAAACAACTCCGATTAGATCGCATTGAGAAAATAGCGGTCAGTGCTATGAAGCAGTCCCAGAAAGGGTACCTTCCCTTATTGAATGAACTAACGCCATACCAGCATTTTATCAAATCCTGCATACCGGAAGATACCTTTATAGCGCACCTGGAAGACGATGCTACCAAATCGATCAGGGACTACTACAGGCCAGACAGACAGCATTGTATACTAATCGGCCCGGAAGGAGACTTCTCGCCTAAGGAAATAAAGGCTGCCTATGATCTAGGTATAAGGCCTGTTACGCTGGGTCAGAGCAGGTTGAGGACCGAGACGGCCGCCTTGGTCGCTTGCCATACTTTGCACGTACTACATGATATTTACGCCCCGTTATAAATTAAAGAAAATCGATACATGAAGCGCACCCTCCTCTTCCTATACCTTGTCCTGCTTTGTGGCTCACTGGGCGCACAGCAAAAGTACAGCTTTAAGATAGCCAAGCTCAAGTATAACGGCGGCGGAGACTGGTATGCGAACAAAACCTCCTTGCCAAACCTGATCAGGTTCTGCAATCAGAATCTAAACATGAACATCGCCCCGGAGGAAGGTATAGTAGAGGTCGGGAGTCCGGAGCTTTTCAGTTATCCCTTTGTGCACATGACAGGACATGGTAATGTGGTGTTCTCTGATGCCGAGGCGCAGAACCTGCGCAACTACCTGACAAGCGGAGGCTTCCTGCACATCGATGACAATTATGGGCTGGACCAGTACATCCGCAAAGAAATGAAGAAGGTGTTTCCTGAGTACGAGTTCGTAGAGCTACCTTTTGACCACCCGATCTACAGCCAGAAATATGTCTTCAAGAATGGCTTGCCGAAGATACACGAACATGACAACAAGCCGCCACAGGGCTTCGGTATCATCCATAAAGGCAGGTTAGTGTGCTTTTACAGCTATGAAACAGACTTAGGAAACGGCTGGGAGGATGCTGAAGTGCACAACGATCCAGAAAATAAAAGACAGGAAGCACTTCAGATGGGAGCCAACATTCTGGCTTATGCCCTCACACAGTACTTGTAAGAAATCATATAGGTATAATCTTTCTACTCAGTTTAATCTTACTAAGTAGTATGCGGAATTACATTCCTACTTTATAGCTTAAGGAAGCACTAGTACTGCTTCCTATTAAATATCTCAGAAAGAATAAACGCCTGACGAACGGACTGCGGATTGTGCAACAGTTGAGCATACACATTAGGTACAGCCATCCGCTCCTGCTTCTTGGCTTCATACAAGGCATCTGCGGCTGCAATGCGCTCCTTCCTCTGCTGGTTGTAAAGCCGGGCTTGCTCCGGATTTTCCAATGATAATGCACGCGGTGGCTTCTGTTCCCTGGCAGTGGGCTGCAAAACCGGCTGCGGCACTGGCTTCGGCTTCTCTACAGGAGCTCTGTTCTGCTCATTGGCACGCTCCATTTTGCTCTGCATCTCCCGCAGAATATCCTCAAACGAAGTAGCAGGAGCTGATGGGCGCTGCTGACGGGGCTGTGTTTGTGCTGTAGGCATGGGCCGAGGGGCTTGACGCTCCTGTGGCGGTCGTTCCTGGGGTGCAGGCGGCCTGCCATCATCGTCCGGCGTGTTGAAGGCTTTGCGCCAGGCCGTGTAGATGAAATAAGCCACAATGGCCAGTATGTATAGGATCAGTTTAAAATCTTCCATGCTGTCAGTCTCTTATCAAATATAGCAGAAATAATGTATTCCGTCTGCATACTTCCTGCATATTTATACTGTTCCCTTGCGTCATGGTAAACAAATTAGTCTTATTTTTGAGTTTGGTTTGAATAGATTCCGCTGACGCGAATGCAAGTATCAAGATTAGAAATTAAAGGATTCAAGAGCTTTGGCGACCGTGTCGTCATTAATTTTGATGAAGGTATCACAGGTATAGTTGGCCCAAATGGCTGCGGCAAGTCCAACATTGTCGATGCCATACGTTGGGTGTTAGGAGAGCAGAAGACGCGTAACCTGCGCTCCGACAAGATGGAGAACGTCATCTTCAACGGCTCCAAAACCCGCAAGCCTGTGCAGATGGCCGAAGTGTCCATCACTTTCGACAACAATAAAGGCATCCTCCCTACTGAGTACTCCCAGGTAACTGTTACCCGCAAGTACTACCGCAACGGCGACAGCGAGTACATGCTCAACGGAGTGACCTGCCGTCTAAAGGATATCAACGAGCTCTTCCTCGACACAGGTATAGGATCCGACAGCTATGCCATCATCGAACTCAAGATGGTGGACGAGATCCTGAACGATAAGGAGAACTCCCGCCGTTTGTTGTTCGAGGAAGCCGCCGGTATCTCTAAGTTCCGTGTTCGCAAGAAGCAGACGCTGAAAAAGCTGGAAGAAACTGACGCTGACCTCGAGCGTGTGGAAGACGTGCTGTTCGAGATTGGCAAGAACATGAAAACGCTGGAACGTCAGGCAAAACAGGCCATTAAGTACTTCCAGCTAAAGGATGACTATAAGAAATTCAGTCTGGAGTATGCCCGCCGCAACATCAACCAGTACCAGCAAACGCTGGAGCGCCTGGACCAGGATGTGCAGCGCGAGACGGAATTGAAAGAGGGTTATGTGCTAGCTGTAACAGAAGCTGAAGACGCCATAGCCGACCAGAAAGCGGAACTGAACCTGACACAGGAGCAACTGGCCGAAATGCAGAAGACCATGCAGGTTCAGACTGCTAAACTGCGCCAGCTGGAAAATGATATAAAGTTAAAATCAGAACGCAGCAATTTCCTGAAAGAGCGCATGACGCAGCTGCGCCAACAGATTAGTCAGGATACTGCCAACCTGGAGCATACACAGGAAAGCATTGTGGAGCTGCGCGATGAACTGATACAGGTACAGGACAGCTTTGCAGGTGCTGAAGAGCAGGTAAATGTCTTAAAAGAGCAATTGCAGGAGGCCAATGAACAGAAGCTAAGTCTGCAGGAGGCATTTCAGGAACTGACGCTGGAACAGCGCAGCAAGCAGAATGCAGTATTCCAACTGAACAAATCGCTTGAGATCAGCCAGGTACAGATCCAGAATCTGACCCAGGACCTAGAGCAGCTTCGTCAACAACAACTTACTGCTGAAGAAGACGCAGCCGTGCTGCAGGAGCAACTACAAGAGGCGCAGGCTGAACTAGAGGAAAAGACCTCTACCCTGGTGAGTCTACAGGCCAGAGAAGAATCGCTACTTCAGAACATAGAGAAAACAGAAACTGACATTGAGGGGTTGAAAGAGCAGCTGGTAGCGCTGAACAGAAAGCGTGACGCTCGTCAGAACCAGTACAATCTGACCAAATCGCTGGTCGAGAACATGGAAGGTTTTCCAGAGGCGATCAAGTATCTGGCCCAGTCTGACGACTGGAATAAGCCTGCCCCTCTCCTATCTGATATCATCGTATGTGAGCCTGAGTACAAGTCGCTTATCGAAAGTTACCTGGAGCCTTACATGAACTTCTTTGTGGTTGATGAGCTGCAGGATGCTGTGGAAGCAATCGCACTGCTCAAGCAGCATAATAAAGGCCGTGCAAACTTCATTATCCTATCTGAGATCGAAGAACTGGAGCCAACCGCTACCTTTAGCGACGGTGATTTGAAAGCAGCTTTTGAAGTGACGAAAGCTGATAAGAAGTACAGCAGCCTGCTCAAGTACATGCTGCGCAATGTATATATCAGTGACGAATCCGAAGAGGACTTCTCAGCAGAGGATTACCGTACGATCATTCTGAAAGACGGGTCTGCCATCAAGAAGCCATTGAGCTTGTCAGGTGGTTCGGTAGGCTTGTTTGACGGCAGTCGCTTAGGCCGCAAGCAAAACCTGGAGCAGCTGGCCGAAGAACTCGAGCAACTGCAGCAGGAAGTGGAATTGATGCAGAGCCGTATCAACGCACAACAGCAGATCCTGCTTAACTACCGCAGCGAGTCTCAGAAAGATGCGATTAAGCAGCTCGAAAAAGAAGTTGCCAAACTACAACAGGACCTGCTCACAGTTCGCATCAAAAACGAGCAGCACCAGCAGAACCGCAAAAACTTCGACCAAAAACAGCAGGAACTGCAGCAGCGTCTTGATGATCTCTATGTACAAAGCCAGCAGGTTTCGCCCCAAGCGGAGGAAGACATGCAGGAACTAAAGCAGTTGGAGGAGCAATTGGCAGTGCTTAACTCGCAGATCAACCAGCAGCAAGAGCAAATCACGGTGATCTCAGGTATGTACAACCAGGAGAACATCCAGTTCCACCAGCTCAAAAACCGCTTCGGATCACTACAGCAGGAAATCAGCTACAAGCAGAAAACTGTGGAGACCAACCAGGAGCGCATAGCCGGCCTACGCCAGGAGCTCCAAAAATCCGAAGAAGAAACGGTTGAAGCAATGGACTTCATTGAAGAGAACGAGGCACTGGTGCAGACCATGGTGGAAGCCCGCCGTGAGTTTGGTTACGAACTGGATGCCGTAGAGAAAAAATATTTCAACTTGCGCGGTGAGTTGGATGAGAAGGATAAGACTATACGGGAGCTACAACGCAAGCGTCAGAACGCAGACGAACTTTTGATGCGCATGCAGCAGACCATAAACGATACGCGCATCAAGCTTGTATCGGTGCAGGAGCGTTTGGGAGCTGAATTCAATATTGCCACAGCAGAGTTGGAGCAGCCTATACCTGAATTGGAACACGATGGCTTGTTCCAATTGAGCAACGAGGAATTGAACAAGAACATCTCTGAAATCAAGTCGTCGCTTGACAGAATGGGGCCTGTGAATGCTATGGCAGCAGAGGCCTATGTCGAGATCGAGGAGCGAAACAGATTTATCACAGAGCAACGTGACGACCTTGTGAACGCCAAAAATGCGTTGATTGATACTATAAACGAGATCGATACCGTAGCGAAAGAGAAGTTCCTGTCTTCATTCAACGAGATCAAGCAGAACTTTATCCGGGTATTCCGCAGCCTGTTTACGGAAGAAGATAACTGTGATCTGGTGCTTACAGATCCAAAGAACCCGCTGGACTCGCGCATTGAGATCATGGCACAGCCTAAAGGCAAGCGACCTCTGACTATCAATCAGTTGTCAGGTGGTGAGAAGACGTTGACAGCCATCTCACTCCTATTCGCGATCTACCTGCTCAAGCCGGCACCGTTCTGTATCTTCGACGAGGTAGATGCACCGCTGGATGATGCGAACATTGACAAGTTCAACAACATCATCCGCACCTTCTCCAACGAGTCGCAGTTTATTGTAGTAACACACAATAAGCGCACCATGGCATCGACTGACGTGATGTATGGCATCACCATGATCGAGGCAGGTATATCACGCGTTATACCTGTAGACTTAAGACAGATTGCATAACAAATCCATACCTACTCATAACAGAAGAGCCGCTGATTACCAGCGGCTCTTCTGCTTTATAAATGGACTGAAACTATTGCTGTTTAGCGTCTATCTCTTTTTGCAACTTCTTTGTGAGTTTTAATTTCACCAGTTCATACGATTGTTTAACATAATTTTCCCACTCTTGCACACTAAGTCTCTCCCATGACTGTATCTGCACCCACTTGTTACGGGCCATGTAGGGGGCCGGGATTATACCTACAGAAGTCGAAAGTTCATCAAATTCTGCATCAGTTACTTTGAAAGACACACTCGGAGCGCCTTCGAGGTTCGTGACACAAAACATTTTGCCACCAACCAGAAAGCATAGGTCATTTCCCCACTTCACATCTTCCGTTACACCTTTCAGGTCCAGACAAAAGGTTCTTAGATTTTCTATGTTCATATGAAATTTAGCTTAAAGCAACACATCACAGCACACCATTTTCAGGGAATTTACCCTGCTTGGTTCGGTAAAAAGCCTTGATCTTCTCTAGATCTGCTTCTATATCCCCCGTAGGGTAAATGGACGGTCCTATACCTGCTTCCTTCTTTGCATAATCGACATAGCCTAGCACAATTGGCACACCGGCACCTACTGCAACATGGTAAAAACCTAAGCGCCAACGCGGTTGGTATTTGCGGGTGCCTTCCGGTGTTACGAGCACACACATATCACCAGGTGTCTCCTTAATGATCTTGATCATGGCATCTACCATACGCGTGTTCTTCGAACGGTCAATAGGCAAAGCGCCCATCGATTTGAGAAGACCGCCAAATGGGAATTTCATGAATTCCTTTTTGATCGTAAAACGGATGGGAGCCTCCATCATGTAAAATGCGGCACGGGCGTAAATGAAATCCCAGTTACTGGTATGAGGTGCGGCTACCATCACGCAACGGCGTTGGTCTGGAGCCAGGTTCCCGTTTAGTTTCCAGCCTGCAATTTTGAAGAGGAGTTTAGAGATTGCTTTTGCTAACATATAATAGGCTATAAAAAAATGCTAATCCATGACTCAAGCCGAGCAAATGGATTAGCATTTCAAATATAGTGTATTCTCAGTAAAAACAGAATCTTAGAGGGCGCGTTTAATCACATGTGATTTCTGGCGCAGTAAGTAAGCCTGCAAACCAAAGCCAATCATAGGGCCTAATTCGGTATAAGCTCTTCCGTCTCTGTCTACTTTGCGGAAGTAACGAACAGAAAGCACCGGCTCCAGGGAAAATTGCTTGTTAATGAAAAATGCATACCCGAGGCCTACTCCGCCCTCCAATGCTTTGTACTTGCGGTTTACATCATTAAAATTATTCAGCCCCGCCAGCATGGTCACCTCACCAAAGACACCGTTAAGCATGTAGTATCGGATAAAAGGACCAGCCAAAACAAAAGTTTCTCTACTTGGCTCCCGATCACTATCAGTCGCATCAGTGATCTTGTTACTCTGGTGCAGTACACTCAGATCGAGGCCAACAGCTAAGTCTTCCCGCACAAAATAGCCGTTCTTACTTCGCAGGTTAAAATCTATCCGGCGACCAGTAACTTCCTGTCCAGTATTGTTTAGTTCACTGGAGGTAACCTTGTAACTCCCTTGAAGGTTACCGCCTAACAACAAAGAGCCATGTTTTATTTTAGCTCTTATAAGTGAACTCTCATTTTCCTGGGCCCTAAGCGAAAAAACAGTAATAAAAAGTAGGGCTACAATAAGGATAAAGGTACGTTGTAGCATAGTAGAGTGGGGTTGTATATGCAGGATTTTACGATCAACACTAAAAATAGATTAAAAATTATCTTTTAATATTAACAGAATAACATCAGATAAAGAAATGTTTTTTCTGCTTACTCCGCTAGGTCGAAATAGTTACCTGCAATAACTCTTTTTTAATGCTCATCGTGTAGGTATAGCCGATCTCAAAAAGCTCATCCGCTTTACTGAAACTCATTAATCTGTAATGCTTTAGCGCGGGTGGTTCAATGAAATAATCACAGAGATGGCGTCGTAGTTGCACGTTGTTATTTATCGCAAGGTGAGCCGTCCGCTCAACCATGCTCCGAAGGCTGGTAATGCGTACATCGTGATTGAGGGGATTGCTGTGCACACCTATTTTAAAATCACACTTTCCTGTCAGGGCTTGCAAAGGCAGATTGTCCAGCAAACCGCCGTCATTGAGCAACATCCCCTCGTACTGTACCGGTCTGTATAGGACAGGCACTGCTGAAGAGGCGATCAGGGGCTTGATCAGGTTTCCACTCGAAAAATTAACGGTTACACCGGCATGCATATCTGTTGCCCCTATAATGATAGGGATAGCCAAATCCTCGAAAGTGGCCTGATCACCCAGGTAGCGGTGGTAGAGCTTTTCAACTTCATCTAGGTGCAAGATGCCCACCTGCCCAATGGCCAGCCGCATGATGCGATAGATGCGCAGCTCCTTGATGAGACGCAGTGTGTCATCGGGGCTATAGCCGGCCGCATAGAACACGCCCACTATAGCGCCAGAACTCACTCCTGAAAGTATGGTTGGCTTTATACCTAATTCGTCAAAAGCCTTGAGTACACCCAAATGGGCAATGCCCCTGGCAGCGCCTCCCGAAAGTGCCAGCCCTACACGCTTCATTAAAATTCGCTCAGTGAAAAAGTTGTATCAAGCCTCACACCTTTTTCAGTGTGTTGCACAGTGCAGCATTCATTCACGGCGTCATGCTCCAGGTATAACACGAAGTTCTCGTCGGCTGCCATGTTAAGAAACCGGGCTTTCTCATCCAGTGTCAGAAGAGGGCGTGTGTCGTAACCCATGACATAAGGCAGTGGAATATGCCCAGTCGAGGGCAGCAGATCAGCCATGAAAGCCACTTTACGGCCTTTATAAGAGATGATCGGCACCATCATTTTATCGGTATGGCCGTCAGCATAAAATATATCGAACTGCGGGAAAGGCGATGGTTTGTTAGGGTCTACGAACTGTAAATGCCCGCTCTCCTGCATAGGCAATATGTTTTCTTTCAAAAAAGACGCTTTCTCACGGGCATTCGGCTCTATTGCCCATTTCCAATGATCGACATTAGACCAGTAGGTGGCATTCGGGAATACCAGTTCCAGGGCCCCGTCGTTGTTTTTATATTTCACGCCACCGCCGCAATGATCAAAATGCAGGTGCGACAGAAAAACATCGGTTATATCGCTGTGGGAAAAGCCGGCAGCATGGAGGGACTTTTCGAGTGTGGCGTCACCGTGCAGGTAGTAGTGACTATAGAACTTTGCATCCTGCTTATCACCAATGCCATTGTCGATCAGGATGAGACGGTCTCCGTCCTCGATTAACAGACAGCGCATTGTCCAGGTACATAAATTATTTTCATCGGCAGGATTAGTACGCTGCCACAGAGATTTGGGCACTACGCCAAACATGGCACCTCCGTCCAGCTTAAAAAATCCTGTATCGATCACGTGTAGTTTCATAATTCTATTGTGTTAGAATGTTTAGGAGTTAGCATAGCAAGCACCACTTTTTACTGGGGTATTTACGAATGGTTACTGTCATCTGCCTAAAGTTACCAAAACAAAAAGAGGTGGCAAAACCTCTGCAGGCTGCCACCTCTTATATATTTGCTATGTGAGAATCCGATGTTCAGGAATCCTCAAAATCTAGAATTCATTATCAGCTTTCCAGAACCACGCCCATTGAGGAGAACTTTTCGATGCGCTGCATGATGCGGTCTTCAGGGGCTATACCGTCCAACTCATCCAGCATTTTGCAGATCTCCTTCTTGAGGGTACGCATCATTTTGTCTGGTTCTGTGTGCGCTCCACCTAGCGGTTCCTTGATAATACCGTCAATCAGCTTGTGCTGCAGCATGTCGGTAGCTGTCAGTTTCAGCGCTTCGGCAGCCTGCTCTTTGTAGTTCCAGCTGCGCCAGAGTATAGAGGAGCAAGACTCAGGCGATATTACAGAGTACCAGGTGTTCTCGAGCATCATGACACGGTCACCGATTGCTATGCCCAGTGCACCACCAGAGGCGCCCTCTCCTATAATGATACAAATCACCGGCACTTTCAGCATGAACATCTCTTTCAGGTTGCGGGCAATCGCCTCGCCCTGTCCACGTTCTTCAGCCTCCAAACCCGGAAATGCACCCGGTGTATCGATGAAAGTAACAATCGGACGGCCAAACTTCTCAGCCATTTTCATCAACCGAAGCGCCTTGCGATATCCTTCCGGGTTTGCCATACCAAAGTTGCGCATCTGGCGCTGCTTCGTGTTACGGCCTTTCTGCTGACCGATAAACATAACGCTGCGTCCATCTACTTCACCAAACCCACCTACCATGGCTTTGTCGTCGCTTACGGTACGATCACCGTGCAACTCCACGAATTTAGATGTTAAACCGGCAATGTAATCCAGGGTATAGGGCCTGTCCGGGTGGCGGGAAAGCTGGACACGCTGCCAACGGGTCAGGTTGGCATAGGTCTCTTTCTTAAGCGTCTTTATCTTTTCTTCAAGCGCTTTGACTGCTTCCGAAACGTCTACCTGGCTTTCGCTGGCCAGTTTTTTCATTTCCTGCAGTTTGCCCTCCAGGGCCGCTATAGGTTGTTCAAAATCCAAAAGCATAATTCCTCATTGCTGATTGAAGCACAAATTTAATAGATTACAGTTACGGAATTGCCAATCTTCGAAAATTATCGTCTATTACAAAAAAAGTATATTTGGTTTTGAGCAAGTTACGTTTTTAAGGCAAAAATATAGCGCCAAAATGTGTACCTACACTTGCAGAATCAAAATTTACCCTCTACATTTGTGACACTTTAACGGATAGCGTTATCGAAATACATTTGGTCTGGTAGTTCAGTTGGTTAGAATGCCGCCCTGTCACGGCGGAGGTCGCGGGTTCGAGTCCCGTCCAGACCGCAGCTTAAACCCCTGCGGTTAACACAAGTAAAGCAGTAGGCTTTACCCCTTAAAGAGTTTGGTCCGGTAGTTCAGTTGGTTAGAATGCCGCCCTGTCACGGCGGAGGTCGCGGGTTCGAGTCCCGTCCGGACCGCAGATTTAAACTGCGGTTTATTATTCAGAGTAGATGATTCTGATTTTTCAATTTATTGGTCTGGTAGTTCAGTTGGTTAGAATGCCGCCCTGTCACGGCGGAGGTCGCGGGTTCGAGTCCCGTCCAGACCGCTTAAAAGCTCTTGTGAAAGCGAGGGCTTTTTGCGTTTATACGCCTTTCCCCTTCTATTAACTATACCTATGTAGGTTCAAATAAATCGTGCCCCAGCGGGATTAACTCAAGATTACCACTGTTTTTTCGACTTTTTGGAGAAATATGGTGTTGCGAGAGAAATGAGATATTCCACATCCCTCATTTCATTCGAGATGACAAACTAAGCCAATTTGAGTTTATACTTACTATACCATGAGACGCCTTCTCACTACATAGGAGCATCTAATAGCTCAGCTTATAGATTAGCCTCGAAGCTGAATTAATTTCTTTTATAAAATAAATAAGTTATAACGCCAGAAAAACAAAAAAGGCAGCCCCGTTATACGGAACTGCCTTTTTCTTTGAGTGCTATAATACTGTATTACTCGTGGTAGTTTAGGATGCGGTGACCGCCTTCCATCAGATAGGTATCACGCTTGAAGAGCTCGATGTCGTTCTGCATCATGTCTTTCACCAGTGCAGGCAGGTCGTACTTCGGCGTCCAGCCCAGCTTCTCCTTCGACTTGGTCGCATCACCGATCAACAGCTCCACCTCCGTCGGACGGAAGTAGTTCGGATCTACGCATACCACCTCTTTGCCGATCTCGATCTGGTACTCCGGATTGTTGCAGGCGGCCACGTAACCCTTCTCGTCCACGCCTTCGCCCTTAAACTCGATTTCGATGCCCACCTCGGCAAATGACATCTTCACAAAGTCACGCACAGTAGTGGTCACGCCAGTGGCGATCACGAAGTCCTCCGGCTCGTCCTGCTGCAGGATGCGCCACATGGCCTCTACGTAGTCCTTGGCATGGCCCCAGTCACGCTTGGCGTCAAGGTTACCCAGGTATAAGCCGTCCTGCAGACCCATCGCTATACGGGCGGCGGCGCGGGTGATCTTGCGCGTCACGAACGTTTCACCTCTCAGTGGTGATTCGTGGTTGAAGAGGATGCCGTTGCAGGCAAACATGCCATAAGCTTCGCGATAGTTCACCGTGATCCAGTAAGCGTAAAGCTTGGCTACCGCATAAGGAGAGCGCGGGTAGAATGGCGTGGTCTCCGTCTGTGGCACAGCCTGCACCAGACCGTAAAGTTCTGAAGTGGAAGCCTGGTATACCTTCGTTTTCTTCGTCAGCCCCAGGATGCGGATTGCTTCGAGTATGCGTAGTGTGCCCAAGCCATCAGCATTGGCCGTATATTCTGGTGTGTCAAAGCTCACCTTCACGTGGCTCATGGCCGCCAGGTTGTAGATCTCGTCCGGCTGCGTCTCTTGGATGATACGGATCAGGTTAGTGGAGTCGGTCAGGTCACCGTAGTGGAGCTTGAAGTTGATGTTCTTCTCGTGTGGGTCCTGGTAGAGGTGGTCGATGCGCTCTGTGTTGAACATCGAGCTACGGCGCTTCACACCGTGTACTTTATATCCTTTGCTCAGTAAAAGCTCCGCTAAGTAGGCACCGTCCTGTCCGGTTACGCCAGTGATAAGGGCTGTCTTCATGTGATATACTTGTTTAATGTAATTCTCTTTTTATGGTTGTATATAAGGTATGACTAAGCAGTCACGTATTTTTCTTTGAAATCGGCATAGGCCAATGCTATACCTTCGCGCAGTTCAATTTTGTGTTTGAAACCAAGGCTGTGCAGTTTGCCCACATCCATCAGCTTGCGTGGCGTACCATCCGGCTTCGACGTATCAAACTCCAGCTCGCCTTCATAGCCAATCACCTCTTTGATCAGCAGCGCGAGATCCTTGATGGAGATATCTTCCCCCGTGCCGATATTCACTAGCTCGCGACCGTTGTAATTGTCCATCAGGTATACACAGGCGGCTGCCAGATCATCGGCAAACAGGAACTCGCGTTTCGGACTGCCCGTACCCCATACGGTAACAGTGGGTGCGCCGTTGTCTTTGGCCTCATGTATTTTTCGGATCAGGGCCGGCAGCACATGCGAATTTTGAAGATCATAGTTGTCGTTATAGCCGTAAAGGTTGGTCGGCATCACGCTGATAAAATTGCTGTCGTACTGGTCGCGGTAGGATTCGCAAAGCTTGATGCCCGCTATTTTGGCAATGGCGTAGGGCTCGTTTGTCTGCTCCAGCGGTCCGGTGAGCAGGTATTCTTCCTTAAGGGGCTGCGGGGCCATTTTCGGGTAAATGCAGGAAGATCCCAGGAACATCAACTTCTTCACCCCGCTCAGGTGTGCGGCGTGGATGATGTTGGCCTCGATCATCAGGTTGTCATACAGGAACTCTGCCCGGAAGGTGTTGTTAGCATGAATGCCCCCTACCTTGGCTGCGGCCAGAAACACGTAGTCCAGCTGCTCGTTCTCAAAAAACTCCTGCACGGCCTGCTGGTTGCGCAGGTCCAGTTCAGAAGAGGTTCTTGTAATGATGTTTGTATACCCATCGGCCTCCAAACGGCGCAGAATGGCAGAGCCTACCATGCCCCGGTGGCCAGCAATGTAGATTTTAGAAGTTTTTTCCATCGATAAAAAAGTACAAATGTGTGCAGTAGAAGCACGCTGGACTTACCAGTTATATTGTTTAACGTCACGAATCAGAATTGTGCGTTCTGATTGCGGGAAAATTACTTAAATGCACAACAGGCACTTACTCGTAAAACATATCCCATGACGCAGCTTACGCCAAAGTTGACTGCATTGTTTAACTCAATGCAAATAATATTAAAAAAGATTGATATAAACGTAGGAATGAGCGGTGCAAATACTGCACTTACTGTTATGAACAGGCTGATTGCTAAAAATCAACCTGCAGTCCATTCGTGATGGCGTAGATAAATTTTGTAACAGGAACAATGGGTCTGTCCTCGTAGGTGAAGTTGAAGTTGGTGCGCATCGATACACGTCCGACCAACCGCACGGTCAGTCCTAGATCACCGCTGATGCGGTTACGGAACCGGCGGATATCATCATCATAACCTGTCTGAAAATAGGCTATGTTATTTGTCTCCACATGCTCTGATAATTTGGAGCGCAGACTAATGTAATTAGTCGACTTGAGCAAATCCGCCACACGGGTTACACCTTCCTGCTCCGGATCTTTCCAGCTTTCGTGCTCGTGCATCAACCCTGTGCCCGCAAACCAGGAAGTATTGTCAGTGCGATAAAGTAGCCAGCGCAAACCCCCGCCTGTCAGAATACGCCGCTCCAGTCCACGGGCCAGGTCCGTCTGGTATTGGGTAAAAAGCTCATAAGACATCTTGCGGCGACTAAACAGATTCACTCTGAAATGGGAGTAACCATTGCTGGCTACGGTGTTGCGCAATTCGCGTGAGTCATAGTTTACCAGCAGGTAGTTATAATAGTTGAGCAGCAGGTAAGTATGCTTTTTGGAAATATAAGCCAGATCCCCGTTGAAAGTCAGCTGCAGAAAGTTGTTAGGATTGTTACGACCCGCATTGCGGTTGAACATCGAAAAGTTAAGCCCTGCCTTGCCTGTCAGAAAATCAGCCGTATCACGCTCTACCCTCGAACGCTCAATATTTAGAATCTGGGCATCCACTTCTGGAGTAGTATAGAAGAGAGAGAGCAACAGAATAAAAAATATGGCAGGTATAGTACGCATGATGATTGACTTGCAAGTGAGAAGGTATAGCTGCAAAGGTATAAAGCCCGGGGGAGCTATGAAAATCAGGCTAACATTCATAACATTTGGAGCATCTGCCGTTTTATAATAGAAGGAGATGATACCTCCCTAACACGTTCACCTTTAAGCATAAAGCATATGGCAAGAAGTTCAGCACAACTGGTGGCAGCTATTCGTCAGACAGCCAACCGACTGGCACAAGGCGCCAACTACCAATGGGGCCATATGGGCAGCTGCAATTGCGGTCAACTGGCCCAAACCATTACCCAACTTGAAAAGGGTTACATACATGGAGCAGCCATGTGGCGACATGGCGACTGGAGCGAACAGCTGCGGGACTACTGCCCTCAAAGTGGCCTTCCTATGGATGAGATCATCGACCAAATGCTCTCCTGGGGGTTCACCAAAGATGACCTGGCTCACCTGGAGCGACTCTCCGATGCCAAAGTTATCGAGATGCTGCCGCCTGACAGACGCTGCTTAAAACACAACCAGCGAGACGATGTGGTGCTATACCTGAACACCTGGGCTGAACTGCTCGAGCTGGATTTGCTACCAGTACCGTCCATACAAGGCATAACCGCTGAAGCTGCGTCAGGTGTAAAGGTATAGAACCGCCGTTGTGCCTTTGCAGGATATTTCGCAGTTTTGGGAAATATACCTTATACCATGCAGCAACAAGCCATAATCGACGCAACCGCAAACTATGTAAGAGAACAACTGGAAGGCGAAGGCTCCGGCCACGATTGGTGGCATATCTACCGGGTATGGAAAAACGCTCTCTACATTGCCTCACAGGAAAAAGGAGCCGATACCTTTAAAGTAGAGCTGGCGGCACTGCTGCACGACATAGGCGATCATAAGTTTCATAACGGCGACCACACCGTAGGGCCGCGCATGGTACGGGAATGGCTTGAGAAGATGCAGGTAAAAGAAGAACTGATTGCCGAGATCTGTGCCATTGTCAGTGGCCTGTCTTATAAAGGAGCCGGTACCTCTTCAGAAATGCCTACCCTGGAAGGCCGTATCGTGCAGGATGCAGACCGGCTCGATGCCATTGGCGCTATAGGTATAGCCCGCACCTTTGCATACGGCGGTCATAAAGGGCGCGAACTGTACAACCCAGCCATAGTCCCTGTGCTTCACGATAATTTTGAAGCCTATAAATCAAACACAGCACCCACCATCAACCATTTCTACGAAAAGCTGCTGCTACTCAAAGACCGTATGCACACCCCTACTGCCCGCGAAATGGCTGAAAAGCGCCACCGCTATATGGAGGATTTCCTGGCCCAATTTTATGCAGAGTGGAATGCTACCGATCATCTGGAAGGCTCCTGAAAACTAAAAAGGTTAGCATCTGGTTTGAAATGCTAAAAAAACATACCTTTACTGTATGGAGATATTGGTAGGTATAGCGGCATTTCTGGCTGGGCTCGTTGTAGCGTATCTGGCTATGAAGGGCAAGATAAGTGCACTGCAAGATAAGTTTAATCAGGCAGTGGTAGCGCAGGGCGTTTTGGAGGGCCAGGCCCGGCACCAGGCACAGGAAGCGGAAGTCCTGAAAAACCAGCTGCGAGAAGCCCAGACAGAAACAATTGAGCTGACCAATGCGCTGACCAAGACGGAAACAGACTACGAACACCTGCACCAGCGCATGCATGAGCAGGCCAGGGAACTGGAGCAATTGCGAGAAAAATTCCTGCAGCAGTTCCAGCATATCTCTAACCAGGTGCTCATGACCAATGCCGAGCATTTCAATAAGGCTTCTTCTGAAAACCTCGAACGGATCCTTACACCACTTAAAGAACGCATCCGTGAGTTTGAGGCTAAAGTAGATCTTACCTATGAGAAAACACTGAAGGATAGCATTTCGCTGAAAGAACAGATCAATCAGTTGTCGGCCCTGAATCAGCAAATGAGCCAGGATGCGCTCAATCTGACAAAAGCCCTGAAAGGCGAAAGTAAAACACAGGGCAACTGGGGCGAATACCTGCTGGAAAGCCTCCTTGAGAAATCCGGCTTACGCAAGGGCGTGCACTACGAGCGTGAAGAGGTGCGGCAGAATGACGAGCTGAAGGTATACCGGCCAGATGTGATCGTACGTTTGCCTGACTCCAAGCACCTGGTGATCGACTCCAAGCTTTCGCTGGTGGCTTATGAAGCCTACTGCAGTTGTGATGACGAGGCGCAGTTGGAGACATACCTGCGCAGTCACATCAGTTCTATCCGGACACACTACACTGATCTTGGCCGCAAAAACTACCACCGCCTGAGCGGCATAAACTCTCCGGACTTTGTGCTGATGTACATTCCCATTGAGCCGGCTTTTAACCTGGCACTGCAGCACGACCAAAATATTTTTACCGACGCATTTGACAAAAACATTGTACTGGTAACCACCTCTACCCTACTGGCCACTTTGCGCACGGTGGCTGGTGTATGGCGGCAGGAGGACCAGAAAAGAAACGTGCTGAAGATTGCAGAGGAAAGCGGGAAGCTCTATGATAAGTTTGTGGGTTTTGTGGAAGATCTCAAAACGGTCGGACGCCACCTGGAACAAAGCCAAAGTGCCTATAACGGAGCCATGAACAAATTAACCGAAGGTAAAGGCAACCTGATTCGCAGAGTGGAGATATTGCGGGAATTAGGAGCCAAGACAAGTAAACACCTGGACGAGCACCTCCTGCAGGAAGCCATTGCTACACCAGGTGATGACAATGAATAAAAATCAATAAAGCGGTGGGCAGGTCAATATAGATGACCTGCCCACCGCTTTATTGATAATGAGATCTATTAGTAATTCGCCTCAAGAGCAGGAACATCCACCAGGATAAAAGTGGCATCTGCAGTCCCCCGGATGGCAATCACCTCCTGCTCATCAAGTCTGATCTGGTCATGGCTGTCAGCTTCGACATTATTAACGAGCAGACTTCCTGTTAGTACATAGATCAGTGTTCTACGAATCTTGAATGTTCTGAAAGTTATTTCTTCTCCCTGCGATACGCTGCCATAGTAAACCGTGGAATTGGAGTTAATGTAAGTGACATCTTCCAGCACCTTCTGACCCGTTACCAAAGGTATAAGCTCGTCCTTTGCCTTCAGAAACCCTACATCCATCACTTCATAGGATGGTGCAAGCCCTCGCTTGTTTGGCATAAACCATAGCTGAAGCAGGTGGATTTCATCATCTGTATCGTTTGTTTCAGAATGGCTCACACCAGTGCCAGCCGTCATCCGCTGTACCTGGCCCGGAGACACCGTTGTCTCATTTCCGATGTTGTCCTTGTGACTCAGATCTCCTGACAGTACAATGGTCACAATCTCTAATTCAGAATGAGGATGGGTAGGAAAACCCGAGCGTGGACTTACGTAATCATCATTAAAGACGCGCAGTGGACCGAACTCCATGTTTTCAGGATCATAATAATCTGCAAAAGAGAAGAGATAGTGGGAACGGAGCCAGCCCTCCACCTGGGCCTCATATCTTTGGGAAGCGGTAATTAATCGTATCATATCGCGCTTTTGTTTTATGCTATGCCTTTACGGATAATGGCGTTTGTAGTTAACTGGTCGCATAAAACAGCGCTAAAACAGCGCATCCTGCCCTATCAGAAGCAGGATGCGCTGTTTATACAATACCTTAAAGTGCTGTTAAAGCATTAAGCTTTCTTCAGTTTAAGCATCTCCTTCTGGAGATCAAGCACAATGGATGATAGCTTGTCAAGTGAAATGTCAGCAATCGGGAAAGTAGAGCTGATATAAGATTTGGCTTCCCAGATCTCCACTACATCATCAACTGGCAACTCGTAAGGAGAGTAGAGCGGATTATCGGAGTGCAGGCGCAAGGTGGAAGCCTCTTTCACTTTATTATAGACCCGCTTGAACACGACCCCCTCTTTGCCACTGACAATGATACAGGGCGTACCATCCTTTAACGTACTCCAGTCCTCAACAAAACGGCCAACAATGACAGTACCTGAAGCCAGAGGCAGCATAGAGTCACCACTGATCTCAAAGGCACGGTAAGTCCCGCCGCTGCCCAAGGTAGGAAGGCGGAAACGAGGCAATTCCTCAATAAACTCAGGATCGGCATAACCGTTCAGGTAGCCGGCACTTGCCTTATAAGGAACCAACTCTATATTTTCTCGATCTTCCTGATCTACCGTAATGGCTAATACCCGCAGTTTACCACCACCGGCCTGACCTGGTTCAGGTTTGTAAGCCGGATCAGATAAGTCAGCGGTAATAAGTTCATCAAGAGAAACCTCAAAAAGACGCGCAACGTTGACCAGCGTGCTTAGTTTTGGCTCTGCCCTTCCCTCCTCATACGCCCCCACCAACGAACGCTTGATTTCTAATTTCTCGGCAAGCTGTGCCTGGGTATAGCCGGCCTGCTTCCGAAGGTGTCTTATATTCGATGTTACCTTTTCCACTATTCTTCTTTGTTCGTGTTCTGATAATAATAGAGCACACTGGGTGCTGGCATGTAAACATACTAAATTTATACGTATTATACTAATTTTATTAGCAAATAATTGTCATGAATTTCAGTGATATTTGCAAAAACTAATATACAACCGTAAAGTACAATTATAGTAACACATAATCATTTAAATCGATTTAATATACACTCCAAATAGTCCTATTAAAATTTATTTGCTATAAAGTTTGCAAACTTACTTTTTATCCAATTATCTTTCGTGAAAAGTAAACCCAAACGCATATTATATGATTAAAATCTACTAAACCTTCACATCCTGCCGGGCTCATTACATAGTCCACATCTTTAAGAATCCATATTTAAAAATGTAGACAGGAATACTACGCTCTATTAAATCCATCGATAACATAAAATTTCTACAATTTTATCGCATCACTAAACTTTTCAAAATCTCACGTTGTTACGAGGCATTGTGAAATTTTTAATACAATAATTTACCCAATCCAACCAATCTTATATGATGAACAATTCTACACTATTAAAAGCGTTGTCAGGTTTAGCTCTGGCATCCGTATTCACCCTCTCAAGCTGTCAGAAAGAGGACTTCATGGAAGAGCAGTTTCAGACTGATTCTGTTCAGGTCGATACTCAACATGGACAGGCTATACCTGGCCAGTACATTGTAGTATTTAAAAATGGAGGAAATAACTTAAACGCAACCGGTGTAAGTGCCATGACCATAGCCGGTCGCACCGCAACAGTAGCCCTTCGTGAACGACTGCTGCTTACAGCAGGAATTGAGCGTGAAGCTATACAACAAACTTTTGAAGGAAATGTAAACGGTTTTGCAGCCCGACTCTCTAAAGAACAGTTAGATCAGTTGCGCAAAAACCAGGAAGTAGCCTACGTTGAACAAGACCGTATTATTATGCTTGCAAAGCCGGGTACTGACAATACGACAACGAAAGGCAACGGCAAAACGAAAGACGACAAAACAACGACGAATGGCAATGGTAATGGTAATGGCAATGGTAATGGCAATGGTAATGGCAATGGTAATGGCAATGGTAATGGCAATGGCAATGGAAAGAATAAAAACACAGAGCCTGCACCTACCCAGCCAGCCCCGTCAGAACCAACTCCTACCGAACCTGCTCCGACTGAGCCGACACCTACTGAACCAACTCCAACAGAGCCAACTCCGACTGAGCCGACTCCAACAGAGCCAGAACCAAAGCCACAGCCTGAGCAGCCAATCAGCAGCCCATATGCTAAAATAACTCCCCTTGCAGGTGAGACCCTGCCTTGGCACATAGCCATGAATGGCTACGGAGACGGCACTGGCAAAACGGTGTGGGTAATTGACTCAGGTATAGATACCGATCACCCTGATCTGAATGTAGACTTCCAGCGCAGTACGTCACTTATTTATGGTGATGCTTCTATTGAAGACGGCTTCGGTCATGGTACGTATGTATCCGGTATTATCGCCGCCAAAAACAATGGTACTGGCATGGTGGGCGTAGCTGCAAATGCAAATGTTGTAGCTCTGCGTGTGTTTGATAACACAGGATATGGCACTGTGTCGCGTGCCATCAGTGCCGTAAACTATGTGATCAACATGGCCAAGCCTGGTGATGTGGTAAACATGAGCCTGGGTAGTGGCATCTCCAGCACACTTGACAATGCCGTTACTACTGCAGCTGGCAGAGGCATCCTGTTTGCAATCGCAGCTGGCAATAGCGCTGTAGACTGCTCTGTTAATTCTCCGGCCCGTGTGAATGCCCCGGGAGTATACACAGTGTCTGCGATGGACCGTTACCAGAACTTCTGGTCAAGCTCCAACTATGGCGCACCTGTTGATTATACAGCTCCTGGTGTAAGCGTAACATCTACCCGCATTGGTGGTGGTATCGGTAGCGTCGGAAGCGGCACTTCCTATGCTGCGCCTCACGTGGCTGGTATCCTGTTGCTTCGTGGCGAGGTGTTCTCACAAGGTATCGTAAACGGTGACAAAGACAGCTGGCCAGATCCAATCGCTTCTGTAGAGTAATAATTCATACTCCTTATTACTATAAAAAAGAAGGCCGTCCAGATTTGGACGGCCTTCTTTTTGTTGACTATACCTGAAAACTACCAGGCGTACTGCATTTTGTGCATGGCTAGCGAAAGCCGAATCTTAAAGTACTCATAGCGTTCCTCCAGGTGTTCATACAAATCCTTCAGTTTGGCATCTTTGCCAAGCCTCTCAATCGCTTCGACGATAGACTCGTATTCTCGCTTTGAAACAAAATCGTGCACAGGCACATCGTAACCCTGTTCCAGCAAAGTAGCCAGGTGCGAATAGATAGTGACAGGATTGAGATTACGTCGTCTTGCAATCTCTTCTGGACTTAGCCCCTGCTGATAAGCCTCCCAAGTAACTAAATGGGTAGCCCCTTTGATTGCACTGCCTTTTGCCTGCTCTTCTGTCAGAAAGGCGATGATCTCATTGATAAAATTATGCCCGTAGCGCTCAAACTTCTGAGCTCCGACCCCACTGATCGCCAACATTGCGATGCGATTCGCCGGCTTTTCTGCTGCCATTTCCTGCAGCGTACTATCTGTAAATACAACGTAAGGAGGCACATTCTGCTCGTCTGCCAGGCGCTTTCGCAAAGCACGCAGTCGCTCGAACAGCGCATCCTTGATAATTTCTCTTTTCGGTTTTTCTCTCTGTAAGGTTTCTGTCTGTTGCTTGGCGTCCTCGAACTTAACCAGTTCTATTTTGCGTCCATCAAATAGTACCTGCCTGCTCTGCTCGGTCAGTTTCAAGGTATAATTCTGGTCATAGGCAAGCTCTACCAAGCCTGCATTGAGCATTTGGTGCAGATAACGGTGCCAGTCCAGGGTGCCAATGTCACGTCCGGCACCATACGTTTTGATGCGGTCGTAGCCGCCTGCCATTACCTGGCTATTGCGTGAGCCGCGCAATACATCTACCAGCAGGCTCATGTTGAGCTTTTCCTGTGAACGCGCTATAGCTGACAATGCTTTCTGTGCAATTAAAGTCCCGTCAAATCGACTGGGAGGATTACGGCAAATATCGCAGTTGCCACAATCCTTGCTCATCTGCTCCCCGAAGTACTGCAGCAAAATTCGTCTTCTACAGAAGGTGGCTTCAGCAAACTGCTGCATACGCTCCAGCTTAACGAGTTGCAGCTCATTCTGCGACTTATCATTATCTGACAGCATGGTGCGCAAATTCATCACATCAGCGAAACTGTAAAACAGGAGTGCATCCGATTTGGCACCATCACGACCGGCACGTCCGATCTCCTGATAATAGCCTTCTACATTTTTAGGCAAGTTGTAATGAATCACCCAACGTACATTCGACTTGTCAATCCCCATACCGAATGCGATGGTGGCGCAAACGATCTGCACATCGTCACGCAAAAACGATTCCTGGGCTTTTGAACGCTGCTGGGCACTCATACCGGCATGATAAAATGTAGCGTTGTAGCCATTTTCGCGCAACTTGCCTGCCAGGCTTTCAGTCGCTTTTCGGCTCAGACAATAGATAATGCCCGGCTGGCCATGTCGGCGTGAGAGGAAATCGGTGATCTTATTGAATCTGTTTTGGCCGGGCAGCACCATGAGGTTAATGTTTGGCCGGTCAAATGAAGCTACAAAAACTTCAGGCTGTCGTAGCTGGAGCTGCTCCTGGATGTCTTTCTGGGTCAGCTTATCAGCTGTAGCAGTCAGCGCTACCACAGGTACAGCAGGGAACTGCTGCTTGAGGGCGCGAAGCTGGGTATACTCTGGTCTGAAGTCATGTCCCCAAGCCGAGATACAGTGGGCCTCATCTACAGCGAAAAGGGATACCTGCAACCGTTTCAGGAAAGAGAAAAAGCCAGCGGAAAGTAATTTTTCCGGAGAAACATACAGCAATTTGATCTGACCTGCCAGGCTCTTCTCCTCAATCTGGTACTGTTCATCTGCTGTCTGGGAGCTGTTCAGGTATGCGGCAGGTATACCGTTTGCCAGGAGCGCTTCCACCTGGTCTTTCATCAGGGCGATCAAGGGAGAAACTACTACGCATAGACCGGGCATCACCACGGCAGGCACCTGATAACAGACAGATTTTCCGCCACCGGTCGGCATCAGCACCACTACGTCTTTCTGCTGTAGAATATTCGTGATGATCTGCTCCTGCATGGGCCTGAACTGCTCATAGCCAAAATACAGTTTTAATGCCTCACGTGCTTCTCTTATACCTAAACTCATGCTCTGTAGAAAGTGTAACGATACGAAATAGAATTGCTGTACTAAACCCAAAGTTAACCATAATCGGTGTGAAATAGGTTCCTGTTTTGGTGGTGCTTAGTCAATAAATAAACAATGACTTTATGCAGCCGTACTTTAATTAGAGTATAAACCTTATAACCTGTAAACTATGAAATCAGAGAGAACAAATGAATTAGAGCATGTGCTCATAAAATGTATCACTGCCTGTGAAGCCTGCGCAACTGCCTGTCTGCAGGAAGATAATGTAAAAATGATGGTGCGCTGCATCATGCTGGACCGCGACTGCGCAGACATCTGTACCATCACAGCACGCTTTGTAGCCCGCGACTCGGCCCATGCCAAGCACGTTATGAAAGAGTGTATCGAGATTTGTCGCCTATGCGAAGAGGAGTGCCGCAAGCATGACCATGACCATTGCCAGAAATGTGCGGACGCCTGCCGTGAGTGTGCGGACGCCTGCGAAGCCTGGATGACCCGGTAAACGATCAAAACAATGAAAACAGAAAAGCCCCTGATTTACACCAGGGGCTTTTCTGTTTTTGCAAGGTTCGGATGCTAGAAAATCATATCCAATAGCGCTTCAATCAGTGAAAGCACCAAACTGAAGACAAGGGCCCAGAGAAAACCATCCACATTAAAGCCACCCACAAGGGAATCAGCTAACAGGATGATCAGCGCATTGATGACCAGCAAGAACAGACCGAGTGTCAGCACAGTCACAGGTATCGTCAGGATAACCAGGATCGGACGAACAACGGCGTTGAGCAAGGCCAGTACTACAGCCAGGATCAAAGCCGACCCGAAACCGTCAATCTGCACACCAGGCAAAATATAGGCTCCAATAAGGGCGGCTACACCCGTCAATAAAATCTTAATAATGATTCCCATTTTGTTTCGATATATAGTGATAGTATATTATTCCTATCACGCTATACGACAAAGCGGGAATAAAGGTGAGTTACTGTACCTCTAAGCGTTTTTGAGAAACAGCCATCCAGTTGCACAGCTTGTAAAGTAATCGGGCACCGACATTTCCATTCCACTCACTGTCACCAGGAGCTACTTCGCACAGGTCGAAACCGATGATCTCTCGGCCTGAGCGAACCAGTGCCTTGATCAGGTATATAGCTTCTTCAAACTCCAGACCGCCTGGCACTGGTGTGCCTGTGGCTGGGCAAAGTTTCGGATCCAGCCCGTCGATGTCAAAGCTGATGTATACCTTTTGAGGAAGTTGGGCAATGATCTTTTTACACTCTTTCTTCCAGCTGTCGCCCTCGTACATATTCTCTTTCAGCACGCTGTCGTAGAAAATAGCTACTCGTCCGTTGGACTGATTAGCCAGTTCTGCCTCTGCCTGGCAGATGTCGCGTATACCTACCTGCACCAGCTTTTTGACCTGAGGCAGTTGCAGGGCATTGTACATGATAGAGGCATGCGAATATTTGAAACCCTCATAAGCGTCACGCAAATCGGCATGCGCATCCACTTGTAGAATTCCGTACTCCTCGTGGCGTTCAGCCAGCGCATGCATCAGACCAAGCGGTGTGCTGTGATCACCGCCAACTACGCCAACCAGTTTGCCTTGATCCAGGTAGGAATGCGCCTTCGACTTCAGCCAATGCAGTAGTTCTTCCCCCTTTTCAGTCACTTCTGTTGGCAGGTTCTCAAACTCAGCTCTGTCAGACTCGGGGCTTCCCTCCTCCAGCCAGTTGATATAATTCTCAGCCCGCTGACGCAGATTATCGCTCACAGCAGCCCATACTTCTGAAATCTCCTCCATGGCTATACCTAGCTTCCAGGCTTCTTTGATGGCGGGCTCAAACAGGTCAAGCTGAGGTGAGGCTTCCTTGATGGCCTGTGGTCCGGCTGCAGTACCGGCACTGTAAGACACGGTTACTTCCCAAGGCACAGGTATAAGCACAACCTCCGACTCTTCTACTGTAAAAGGCAGACCAAAAAGGCCACCATTCACATCGCCAACACCATTGGGGTCAAAGGCTGCGATTTTTTGCTGCTTGCTGTTAGTTGGTTGGTTCTGCTGAGTACTCATCAGTTACATTTTCAGGTTTTGTGTTTAAAAGCTCCTTCACAAAGTTCGGAAGGGCAAATGCAGCCGCATGCACAGCTTCATTGTAATATTTAAGGCCTTCTTTCTGGGAGAAAGCTGCAGCTTCCTCTCTATCGAATTGCAATGGATTCGCATTGCCCTTCGCTGAATAAGAGAAACTCCAGGTGCCTGTCGGATAAGTAGGTATAGCGGCCAGATAACAGTGCACTTTCTCCTGTCCGAATATCTTCTTGTAGGTATCGTAGATCTCTACAAACACAGCAGAGTTGAAGCGCGGAGACTCACTCTGTGTGATCATCACACCGTCTTTCGTCAGGCAGCGGTATACCTCCTGGTAAAATTCTGCTGTGAACAGACCTTCTCCCGGGCCAACCGGATCAGCTGAGTCCACGATGATGAGGTCGTAATGCTCGTCGGCGCATTCTTTAATATACTTGATGCCATCCGCTACCAGCAGGTTCAGGCGCGGATTGTCAAACGCCACGGCTGTTTCCGGAAGGTGCAGTTTACAGGCTTCGATCACCAGTTCATCGATCTCTACAAGTGTCACCTCTTCCAGCTGCTCGTGGCGCAGGAGTTCGCGTACCGTACCACCGTCACCACCACCGATCACCAGGGCGCGCTTGGCTGAGCGGTTACTGAACATCGGCACATGGGTGATCATCTCATGGTAAACATACTCATCTTTCTGTGTGCACATCACCATGCCATCCAGCGTCAGCATATTGCCGTAAGCAAGCGTTTCATAAATTTCTACACGCTGGTACTCCGAATCTTTCTTGTAAAGCTGGTTTCCTGTGTGCTTCAACGAAAGAGCGATGTTTTCATCGCGCTCTGTGAACCAGACATCTCTTGTAATGGAGCCATCAGCTTCTATGGTCTTAGCGGTCGCATCACGCAGGCTCTCCAGGTTGAAGTCATTGCGCTTCAGCAGACTTAGCTGTCCGCGACGTAGCTCCATAGAAGAGCCGTGGCCTGACTGAAATGCTTCTTTCAGATAGGTATAAGATACCCATGGGTCAACAGAGTCGCCACAGGTGAAAAGGTCTACGGCTGCATAGCCATACTCAGGCCAGGTATGGATGGCCAGGTGGCTTTCCTGAATTACCACCACACCTGACACGCCATAAGGCGAGAAGTGATGGAAAGTACTGTTGATGACAGTGGCTCCGGCTGTTTCGGCAGCGGCAACCATGCTGTTTTCGATGTGCATCACATCGTTCATCAGTTCAGGAGAGCAATCGTAAAATTCAACTAAAATGTGTCTTCCTAAGGCGTTCATTAATTGACTGTGTGGTTTCAAATATATAAAAATGCAAAAAAACGAAAACTGGCGCTATATTCAAACAGGACCTTTCAATTAGACTTTACGCATTGGGTCGTCAATGGGGTCTGAATTATGTCGGGGATAGCGTAAAAAGTGAACGAGCTATACCTGGTGGGGACATCCCGACAGGTATAGCTCGTCAGATATTTTATTTCAAAAAATTCGATCAGGTAAATCTATACCTTAAAAGTTCTGATGATTTCAAGCATTTTAAGTAGGGTGCTGGTGTCGAAGAACAAAAGCAGCGGAAGCTCCACGTCTTTTGAATTGTGCTGAAACTTGGTGATCACAGTAAACACGAGGGGTTGGAAAAGTGGGTGCTGTACCAGGATGTCTTTCAGCGAATTAGCTATATGATTTTTAGGTGCCTTCGGTGGCGAACCGTAAATGTTGCTTTTGAGGATATTGGCAAGCTGGGTGACCAAAGCACCGGTAATAATGTTGCTGATCTCGAGCAAAAGGGACTCCTGCATGACGCTCAGTTCGCCTTTCTGCACATTCAGCATGCTCAGGCACACACTGGAGAGCAGGCTGATGTGCTCCTCTGAAAAGAGCATGAGCGTAGCTCCATTGAAATCACCCTTTATATCAGACTGAATAACAAAATGTGTGTCTTCATATTTAGCGATGAGCGCAATAAGGTCCTTTACTTCAATGAGCTGCACATCAGGCACCTTCAGCATGACTTTATCTTTGGCGATCACAGCGAAAGAATCGGCAGCACGGGCCAGTCCTATATTCAGGATCTCTTTGATAATGTCCTTTTCCAACTCGGTTACATGCGTATCCATCATGTTCGTCGTGTTATTAGTTCTGTTATCCATCGCCTCATTTCCTCATCTTCTATTCACAAAGTATCTGGTTATGGCAGGCACATCCAGTACCAGGCACACTTTGCCTGTACCAAGCAGTGTGACACCACCATATAAATCTATGCTATCCAGCGGTTTGCTAAGTGGTTTTACCACAATGTCCTGCTGACGGTAAAGTTTGTCCACGATCAGACCAAGCTTACGATTGTTGTACGAAACAATGATAATGTTCTGCACCTGGCCCTTCAACCGTGTTTTGTCACCCAGACGCATCTGACTTTCCTCCACATTCAGGAGTTCGTCCAGGTATACGACAGTCACTGTTTCCCCTTTGATATCGGCAACAAGCACCTCGCCTACCTCATGGAGCTCGTCTTTGTCCAGTGCCACCACTGAATCTGTGTGGATCAGTGGAATGGCGTAGAAAATACTGTCTATCTCAAACAAAAGAGCGCCTTTTACTGCAATAGAGGTTGGTAATTGCAGTATAAAGCTGGTCCCCTTTCCTTTCTCTGATTCTATACGGATGCGACCGCCTATTGAATCAATTGCATTCTTCACCACATCCAATCCCACACCCCGACCCGAAAACTCGGTCACTTCCTTGGCTAGAGAGAAGCCTGGCTCAAACAGGAAAGAATATACCTCTGAATCAGGAAGGTTTTCAGCAACATCGGCTGGCACTAACTGCTGGGCCACTGCTGCTTTCTTCACTTTCCCGATGTCTATACCTTTTCCATCATCAGTAAGCGTAATCACCACACTTTCGCGGTCACTGCGGGCTGAGAGTTGCAGTAATCCGGCCTTTGTTTTATCTGCTCTCACACGCTGCTCAGGTTTCTCAATGCCATGCGTAATGGCGTTGCGCACCAGGTGCAGCAATGAGTCTGTCATGATCTGCAGAATGTTGCGGTCAATCTGAATATCCTGCCCGCTCAGCTCCAGGTCAATTTCCTTTTTTTCGGCAGTGGCAATATCACGCACCACCCTCGGAAACTTGTTGAATAAAGTACCGATGCTTACCAGGCGTGCATCCATTACACTGTACTGCAGGTCTTCTGTAATACGATACAAGTGAGAACCCACCGTCTTTAGTTCGTCACTATCCAGTTCACGACTTAGCGAGAGGATGCGGTCACGGTCAATAATCAGCTCCCCTACGAGGTTCATGAGGTGATCCAGCTTCTTTACCTGAATGTAAATCAGGTCGGACAGTGTCAAATTGCGTGAAGTGCTGAATTTCTGCACCTTTGCCAACTCAACTGTGCTGTCCGATAAGCTGTCGACAATTATGTCGAGGTTGCGGATCAGCACCGGGTCAACCTCCACCTGCCGTTCGCTGTCAATGCTCTTGATCAACTCGCCAAGCAGGTCGATGCCGTCAAAAAGAACGCCTACCACCTCGTCGCTGAAGCTCAGTTCCTTATTGCGTATGAGGCCAAAGGCGGTCTCGAGCTTATGGGATACGTCTGAGATCTGCAGATAGCCGATCGCCTTCGCATTCGCCTTCAGGTTATGCAGCATACGGAATATCTCCGCCAGCACCTGATCGTCCTGCGGTCGTTTTTCCAGTTCGCTGATGAGCCTGTTTAGGGCGTCGAAGTATTCCAGCGCTTCTGCTATAAATATCTCTTTATACTCCTGCTCTCTCGATTTCATGAATTCACGTCAGTTGTACTGACTTGCTGCTGTTCTGCTGCCACGTACCGGTTCAGGTACTGGGCAATTTTTGACAAAGGCAGCACTTTGTCGGTATTTCCGCTTTCTATCGCAGATTTTGCCATTCCAAAAATGGCTGACGAGGCTTCGTCCTGCGCTATCACATGTCCTCCTTTTCGGAGTGCAATGGCTTTGGCTCCAGCTGTGCCGTCTCGCCCCATACCTGTCAGGATAACTCCGATCACGCGCCTTACACCACTTTGTGCCACCGCCTGCATCAGTTTGTCCACCGAAGGCAGATCATGTTCTGCGCCATTGTCTTCACTAAAACCTATTTTCAGACTAGAGGCGTTTCCCATGACCGTGTGTACAATCATGTTTCTGCCACCAGGTGCTATTATAACTTTCCCGGGCTTAGGTATAAGCCCCGTGCGGCCTTCAAGTACGGTTAGCTCGGTCATACCCTTGAGCCTGCGTGAGTAACTGTGCGTAAACTTCGGCGGCAGGTGTATGGCAACCAGAACTGCAGCTTTGAGCCCCGGTTCTAACTGCCGGATGATCTGCTCTACGGCTTGGGTGCCTCCAGTCGAAGCTCCTATCACAATGATGGTGTCCGCTGTCACATTCCTGGCATCCTTTTGAGCTGCCTGCGGGAAAATCAGCATTTCCTCTCCCAGCATACTCAATCGTTTTTGAGGATCCCAGTATTCAGTGTCACGCACTGCTGATACCTTCCTGCAAATCTCTTCTGCCATCGTTCTGTAAGCAGGTCTTGCCGGAGGGCCAGGTTTCAGGATGACACTGTAAACACCCAGGTCTATCGCATCCTTAAGAAGTTCCAGGCTTAGTTGTTCCTTCTCCACCACCATCACAATCGGTGTAGGGCATTCGCTGAAAATCTGCTTAAAAACGAGCAATTGCTCGTTCTTTCGTAGATCTACTGAAGCCAGGATGACATCCACCTGATGGTGGCGCAATGATTCCAGTAACTGGGTTCCATTTGAAGCAAGGCCTGTCACTTCCAGATCAGCTGAACCACTCAGGATGCTTTCCAGCACCAGGCGGGCATGGCTTGAGCTGTCAGCAACGAGCACTTTTAGCTTGCTTTCCTGTCCTTTCAAAGTACGATTCCTTTCCTACTGCCAACAATGAGTACTTTATAAGTCAGATCAGCGCTATTCGTCCAGCGCTTTCTTCACTACTTCAAGCACCTTCTCTTCCGAGAAAGGCTTTACGATGTAAGAAAGTGCTCCATACTCCAGCGCTTCATTCACGATTACTTCCTGCCCTACGGCACTTACAATCACGATTTTCATATCAGGCTGCTCTGCTTTGATGCCTTTCAGCACATCAAGCCCTGTATTGTCTGGCAGGATCACATCGAGGGTAATCAGGTCAGGATTGGTTTCTTTGGCCAGCTCAAGTGCTGTCTGCCCATTGGGCGCCTCCCCAACAATCTCATAGCCCGCATCGGTGAGCATATTTTTGAGCATTGTGCGCATGTAGAAAGAGTCATCTACAATCAGAATTCTTTTCATACTTTAAAGTATAGCTTCAATGTGAATGAATTGCTTTAGTTACTTTTCAACTCCCTGATCTCGTCCTGGGTCAGGATCTTGTACATATCCAGTACAATGATAAGGCGGTTGTTCACCTTGGCAATGCCTTCTATGTAGTTCTCATGGATATTGATGTCCTGCAGAAACGAGGGAGTCTTGTCAATTTTGGTCATAGACAGGTTCAGGGACTGCGGTACTTCGCGCACGATCACCCCAATGCTGTACTCCTTTGCTTCAATCACCAGGGTATAGGTAATGTGCGGATTCAGGTCTCCGGCCAGTGGAACAGGACGAATGCCAAAGCGCTCTTCCAGATCCATGATCGCGATAATATCCCCACGGATATTGGCTACCCCTTTAATGAAATCAGGCGTTCGGGGCATGCGGGTTACATTTGGCGTAACGGTTACCTCTTTTACCTGATCTATCTTGATACCATATTCTTCCGCCCCAAGCTTGAAAACGATCAGGTGAATCATTTCCTCCTTTACCGCTTCAGGCTTGGCCGGATTATCTTTGGCAGAAGCCACTGCAGTCTCAGCTGTCTTATCCGTTCCGGATTCAACGGCTGCTGATGGCGCCTCTTTTTTGTTCGTCTTTTCTTTCATCAGTCCGGAACGGTTTATTTGCTGTTGTCCTCGCTGCTCTTGTTTCTGGAGCTAACCGAGCTCAGGCGTGCATTGCCGGTGAGCTGCTTTTGTTTCGGCTTGGTCGGCATGGAAGCCAGGCGACGATTGTTCGGGCTGTGATTAAATACCAGATTGCCATCTACCAGTTTGAAGGCCGAGATACTGATTTGCAGATCCGCGGCAATGTCGTTCAGGTTCTGAGAAGATGATGTCAGCTCCTGCATCGAAGTGGATAGTTGCTTGGCTGTACTTGCCACCTGCTGTGTGCCGGAAGCCGTTTGCTCGGCAATGGCTACTACCTCTTCCACGTATTTCACTACGTCCCCGATCGATGACTTCTGTACCTCAGTCGCCGTCAGGATGTCCTGTGCAGTGCGGAGCGTTTCACCACTGGAAGCAGCAATGTTTTTGAAGGCGCCGGATGCTTCGAATGTCGCGTTCTTTCCTTTCAATACACGACCTTCCATAGTTGAGATCGCCATCGCAGCTGATGCAGTATCTTTTTTCACGTCATCTACCAGTGTTGCAATCTCGCTGGCAGACTTGCGTGATCCTTCGGCCAGTTTACGAATCTCCTCGGCTACTACCGCAAAGCCACGTCCTGCCTCTCCCGCACGAGCCGCCTCAATGGCAGCGTTAAGGGCAAGCAAGTTGGTTTGTGCAGCAATGTCGGTGATTACACCAAGTGACTTGGAGATTTCCTGCGAACGGGCGCTTAGTACTTCAATTGTTTTAGAAGTAAGCGAAGCAGAACTGGAGATTTCTTCCATGTTCTTCACCACTTCCGCCACTGTCTTCAGACCGAGCTGTGAAGTTTCCTCACCCAGCAAAGCTGATTTGTTCACCACTTCCGCACGGTTTGCCGTATCTTTCGTGGTTTTCATGATTTCTTCTATCAGTTTGAAAGCCTGGTCTGTCTTGAGGGCCTGATTCTGGGCACCCTCCGCCATTTGCTGCATGGCTAGCGCCACATCCAGCGTTACGCGGTTCATTTCAAGGCCTTTATCTGCCATCTCTTCTGAAGAGCTTCCTACTACAAGCGATGAGTCATTGATCTCACCAAGAAGGGCGTTCAGGTTGTCAACTGCCAGGTTCAGGGCGTTGGCCATGTCAAGGATATCACCCGCTGTATGGGCCTCTACCTTCTGCGTTAAATCACCTTCAGAGATCGCACGCACCACGCGGGATACTTCCAGTACTGGTGTTACAATCGACTCCAATAGGTCATTAAGCGTATCTACAAGTTCTTTCCAGCTACCGCCTACACCTGCAAGTGTCGCACGCTCAGTTAGTTTTCCTTCCACACCGGCTACTCTAGCAACGCGGCTTACCTCACCCGCCAGGCGGTTCAAGTCAACCACCATGGTGTTAATAGTATCGGCTAGTTCCGCCACTTCGCCTCTTGCTTCGAGGGTCAGTTTCTGGGTCAAGTCACCTTTCGATACCGCGGTTACTACGCGTACTATACCTCGTACCTGTGTTGTCAGGTTGGAGGCCATGGTATTTACATTGTCGGTCAGGTCTTTCCAAGTACCGCCTACGTTTGGCACATTCGCCTGGCCGCCTAGCTTACCTTCGGTACCCACCTCGAGCGCCACACGGGTTACCTCACCGGCGAAGATGTTCAGGGAGTCCACCATGCGGTTGATGTTTTCCTTCAACTCACCGAGCTCACCTTTCACATCCAC
>NZ_JADPMP010000030.1 GCF_015686655.1 Pontibacter sp. FD36
ACGGGCACCTGCTTTGCCGAGGTGGGCATCGACGTGACCTGCATCGACATCGACTCCAAGAAGATAGACAACCTCAAGCAGGGCATCCTGCCCATCTACGAGCCGGGGCTGGAGGAGATGGTGATCAGAAACTCCCAGAAGGAGCGCCTTTCCTTCTCCACTGACCTGGCGGCGAGCGTGCAGGGCTGCCAGGTGGCCTTCATCGCCGTGGGCACGCCCCCGGGCGAGGACGGCTCGGCCGACCTGAAGTACGTGCTGGCCGTGGCCCGCGAGATCGGCCGCTCCATGACCGACTACCTGGTGGTGGTGACCAAGAGCACGGTGCCCGTGGGCACGGCCGCCAAGGTGCGCCGCGCCATCGCCGAGGAGCTCGAGGCCCGCGGCGAGCAGATCGCCTTCGACGTGGCCTCCAACCCCGAGTTCCTCAAGGAAGGGGCCGCCATCGACGACTTCCTCAAGCCTGACCGCATCGTGGTGGGCGTGGACTCTGACAGGGCCGAGCAGGTGATGAGTAAGCTCTACAAGCCGTTTTTGATGAACGGCCACCCGCTCATCTTCATGGACATCCCCTCAGCGGAGATGACCAAGTACGCGGCCAATGCCATGCTGGCCACCAAGATCAGCTTCATGAACGACATCGCCAACCTGTGCGAGATCATGGGCGCCGACGTGAACATGGTGCGCCGCGGCATCGGCTCGGACGCCCGCATCGGCAACAA
>NZ_JADPMP010000031.1 GCF_015686655.1 Pontibacter sp. FD36
ACGGGCACCTGCTTTGCCGAGGTGGGCATCGACGTGACCTGCATCGACATCGACTCCAAGAAGATAGACAACCTCAAGCAGGGCATCCTGCCCATATACGAGCCCGGCCTGGAGGAGATGGTGACGCGCAACGCCCAGAAAGAGCGCCTCTCCTTCTCCACCAGCCTTGCCGACAGTGTGCAGGGCTGCCAAGTGGCCTTCATCGCCGTGGGCACGCCCCCGGGCGAGGACGGCTCTGCCGACCTGAAGTACGTGCTGGCCGTGGCCCGCGAGATCGGCCGCTCCATGAGTGACTACCTGGTGGTGGTGACCAAGAGCACCGTGCCGGTGGGCACGGCGGGCAAGGTGCGCCAGGCCATCCGGGAGGAGCTCGAGGCCCGCGGCGAGGACATCGCCTTCGACGTGGCCTCCAACCCCGAGTTTTTGAAGGAGGGGGCCGCCATCGACGACTTCCTCAAGCCCGACCGCATCGTGGTGGGCGTGGACTCAGAGCGCGCCGAGCAGGTGATGTCAAAGCTCTACAAGCCGTTTTTGATGAACGGCCACCCCTTGATATTCATGGACATCCCCTCGGCGGAGATGACCAAGTACGCGGCCAACGCCATGCTGGCCACCAAGATCTCGTTCATGAACGACATCGCCAACCTGTGCGAGATCATGGGCGCCGACGTGAACATGGTGCGCCGCGGCATCGGCTCGGACGCCCGCATCGGCAACAA
>NZ_JADPMP010000032.1 GCF_015686655.1 Pontibacter sp. FD36
GCCGGCAGCGCCGTGAGCCTGACGGCAACGCCGGCCGCCGGCTACCGGTTCGCCGGCTGGGGCGGCGACGCCTCCGGCGCGGCCAACCCCCTGACTGTGACGATGGACGGCGACAAGGCCGTCACGGCCACCTTCACCGCCGTCACCGCGGGCCCGTCACAGGTGACAGGGTTCACCTTGGTGGACGCCCAGACGGAGCAGGATGTGCAGCCTCTTGAGGATGGGGCCACCATCAGCCTCTCATCGCTGAGCAACTCCAAGCTCAACATCCGGGCTAACACCTCGCCGACCTCGGTGGGCAGCGTGCTCTTCGAGCTGAGCGGAACGCAGAGCAGGACCTACTCCGACAACGCCGCCCCTTACGCCCTGCACGGCGACAACGGCAGCGGCAACTACTACTACGGCAACTGGAACCCGCCGGCGGTGGGCACCTACACCCTCAAGGCAACCCCCTACTCGGGCAGCAAGGCCACCGGAGCAGCCGGCACCCCGCTCACCATACGCTTCACTGTAGTGGA
>NZ_JADPMP010000033.1 GCF_015686655.1 Pontibacter sp. FD36
CCTGACCCTGCAGGTACGCGACATTGCCGAGGTAGCAACCGCCGTGGCAAAAGGTGACCTGACCCAGAAAGTGTCCGTGGACGTGAAAGGGGAGCTGGGTGACCTGAAAGACATCCTGAATGAAATGGTGGACCGACTGAATGTGTTTGGCGCGGAAGTAACCCGTGTGGCACGTGAGGTAGGCACCGAAGGTATACTGGGTGGCCAGGCAAACGTGCCAAACGTAGCCGGCATCTGGAAAGAGCTTACGGACAACGTAAACTACATGGCGTCTAATTTGACGCTTCAAGTGCGTGACATTGCCAACGTAGCAACAGCCGTTGCGAAAGGCGACCTGAGCCAGAAGATCACGGTGAACGTGAAAGGCGAACTTGCCGACCTGAAGGAGAACCTGAACCAGATGGTGGACTCGCTCAACATCTTTGCTGACGAGGTAACCCGTGTGGCAAGAGAGGTGGGTACGGAAGGTCGTCTGGGTGGCCAGGCATCAGTACCGAATGTAGGTGGT
>NZ_JADPMP010000034.1 GCF_015686655.1 Pontibacter sp. FD36
CCATTAACACTATAGGCGACGGCACTGTTGCCAAGACCCCCAGCCAGGAAACCTACGACGCCGGCAGCGCCGTGAGCCTGACGGCAACGCCGGCCACCGGCTACCGGTTCGCCGGCTGGGGCGGCGACGCCTCCGGCACGGCCAACCCCCTGACTGTGACGATGGACGGCGACAAGGCCGTCACGGCCACCTTCGAGGCAATCCCTGCCAGTGAGTACAGCCTGGCTGTGAGCACGACGGGCGGCGGCGCGGTGTCAAAGAGCCCAGACCGCGCGACCTATACGGCCGGCAGCGCCGTGAGCCTGACGGCAACGCCGGCCGCCGGCTACCGGTTCGCCGGCTGGGGCGGCGACGCCTCCGGCGCGGCCAACCCCCTGAC
>NZ_JADPMP010000035.1 GCF_015686655.1 Pontibacter sp. FD36
CTTATTGCGCTCGAAGAAGTTGGGTTCGTGTTTACTGGTACCACGCTGATGGTAGAACCGTGTACGTTTGACCAGAAGTCACGTGTGATCTTGCCTACAGGAGTTGTAGTAGCTGCTGGAGCCGTTGCTACAGGAGTTGTTGTTGCAGGAGCAGTGCTTCCCATTTCAGACAGTCTGTTACCAGCGATCGGGCGCTCCATAGAGCCGTCCGGCAGCTGCCAGCCTACGGCCAGGTTGTCGCCACCGCCGCCCTGCAGCATGATCGCCTCGATGTAATAGCGCTTGCCGGCCTCCAGGGTGATCTTGGCAGACTGCTGGCTTGCGTTCTTGGTCCACTCACGCGGGTTGGTCCAGGTGCTTGACAGGGCGAT
>NZ_JADPMP010000036.1 GCF_015686655.1 Pontibacter sp. FD36
TAGCGCTTGCCGGCCTCCAGGGTGATCTTGGCAGACTGCTGGCTTGCGTTCTTGGTCCACTCACGCGGGTTGGTCCAGGTGCTTGACAGGGCGATGCGCGTCTTCTTGGCTGGGTCCTCGCTTGTGCTCAGGTACAGCTCAGCCACGTCGTCGGCCGCGATCCAGAAAGTGTACTGGCCTGAGGCAGGAGCCGTCACGTAGCCGCGGATGCGCTGGCCGTAGTTGTTGCCCTGGCCTGTTGGCGCCTCAAACGAGCTTATTGCGCTCGAAGAAGTTGGGTTCGTGTTTACTGGTACCACGCTGATGGTAGAACCGTGTACGTTTGACCAGAAGTCACGTGTGATCTTGCC
>NZ_JADPMP010000037.1 GCF_015686655.1 Pontibacter sp. FD36
CGCTCGAGCAGCTTCTCGATGATGACCAGCGAGGGCGCCTCGCGCATGTCGTCGGTCTTGGGCTTGAAGGAGAGGCCCCACACGGCGAAGGTCTTGCCCGTCAGGTCCCCGTTGAAGTAGTTGTCCACCTTGTTGAAGAGCACCGACTTCTGACGCTCGTTGACCGTCTCCACCGACTTGAGCACCTCCATGGAGTAGCCGTTCTCGGAGGCCGTCTTGATCAGCGCCTTCACGTCCTTGGGGAAGCAGCTTCCGCCGTAGCCGATGCCCGGGTAGATGAACTTGTTGCCGATGCGGGCGTCCGAGCCGATGCCGCGGCGCACCATGTTCACGTCGGCGCCCATGATCTC
>NZ_JADPMP010000038.1 GCF_015686655.1 Pontibacter sp. FD36
GAGATCATGGGCGCCGACGTGAACATGGTGCGCCGCGGCATCGGCTCGGACGCCCGCATCGGCAACAAGTTCATCTACCCGGGCATCGGCTACGGGGGAAGCTGCTTCCCCAAGGACGTGAAGGCCCTGATCAAGACGGCCGACGAGAACGGCTACCAGATGGAGGTGCTCAAGTCGGTGGAGAAGGTCAACGAGAAGCAGAAGTCGGTGCTCTTCAACAAGATCATGGGCTTCTACTCCGGCGAGCTGGCCGGTAAGACCTTCGCCGTGTGGGGCCTCTCCTTCAAGCCCAAGACCGACGACATGCGCGAGGCGCCCTCGCTGGTCATCATCGAGAAGCTGCTCGAGCG
>NZ_JADPMP010000039.1 GCF_015686655.1 Pontibacter sp. FD36
GTTACCGTAGGGGGGATTAGCTCAGCTGGCTAGAGCGCCTGCTTTGCACGCAGGAGGTCAACGGTTCGACTCCGTTATTCTCCACTTAGCTTACAACAACACGGCAAAAACAGCAGGTTTTTGCATCTAACTTAGTGACAGTGACGAGACGTAGTTACAGGCAGAGGGTTACCGCCCCGCGCACTTGGCTCACGGATCTTAACTCTACACTAGGAGAAGTTCTTTGACATGATGGGAGAGAGAAAAACAAAGACATTATAAGGTAAGACTGCCTGGAAGTAATTCTAGTGCAGCCCAAGAAGCGGGCC
>NZ_JADPMP010000003.1 GCF_015686655.1 Pontibacter sp. FD36
TGGGGCCTCTCCTTCAAGCCCAAGACCGACGACATGCGCGAGGCGCCCTCGCTGGTCATCATCGAGAAGCTGCTCGAGCGCGGTGCCAGGGTGAAAGCCTACGACCCGGTGGCCATGAAGGAGGCCCGCCACACGCTGGGTGACTCCATCGAGTACGGCAAGGACGAGTACGAGACGCTGATCGACGCCGACGCGCTGCTGCTGGTGACCGAGTGGCCTGAGTTCCGCTCGCCCAACTTCGCCGTGGTGAGCAAACTGATGAAGGAGAAGGTGGTCTTCGACGGAAGAAACATCTACGACTGCAAGGAGATGGAGGAGAAGGGCTTCACCTACTTCGGCATCGGCATTAAGCAGGTCCAGGTGACACAACAAACGAAGGAGACGGTATAACGCAACATGAAGATATATAGCCGTTTCTTCAAGCGCCCAATTGATTTTGTGCTTAGCCTGGCGGCTTTCATCGTGCTGCTGCCCGTATTCATGGTGGTCACGCTGCTGCTGGCGATTGCCAATGACGGCAGACCTTTTTTCCTGCAGCCGCGGCCAGGCAAAAATGGGTATATCTTTCGCGTCATCAAGTATAAGACTATGAACGACCGGCGAAACGAAAAAGGCGAGCTGCTTTCCGATGCCGAGCGTCTAACGCCGATCGGTGCTTTTGTGCGCAAGACCTCCCTGGATGAAATACCGCAGCTGCTCAACGTGATCAAGGGTGACATGTCGCTGATCGGTCCGCGCCCTTTGCTGGTAGAATACCTGCCCCTCTACAACGAAACCCAACGCCGCCGCCACGAAGTGCGCCCCGGCATCACTGGTTGGGCCCAGGTAAATGGCCGCAACGCCATCAGTTGGGAAGAGAAGTTTCGCTATGACGTGTGGTACGTGGATAACATTTCCTTTTGGCTGGATGTGAAGATCATCTTTAAAACCATCGGGAAAGTGTTTAAGTCTGAAGGAATCAGTGCTGAGGGGGTAGCGACGATGGAACGGTTTAGGGGGAGTAACTACGTAAAAGATTAACCCACCCGTGCCCCTTTCGAAGGGGCACGGGAATCCTTTAAATCATTAAATCCTGTAAATCCTGATTCAGACAAGCAGGTTTCCAGATTTCTCACTAGCGTTCGGAATGACAAATTGAGAATTCTTACCTTTGCATCTGCACTAAGTCAAAATAACTATGTACCTGTACGGCGCGAGCGGACATGCGAAAGTGATCATTGACATCCTGCGGGATAGTGGCATTCCTGTGCTTGGAGCTTTTGATAAGAACCCCGCTATAAAAGAAGTAGGCGGTATACCTGTACTGGGGGCTGAAATAGAAGAGGAACTGGAGCAGCCGGTGATTATCAGCATTGGAGACAATGCTATCCGTCGCCGCGTGGCTGAAAAGCTGGAAGTCGTTTTCGGCAAAGCCATCCACTCAACAGCGATCATCTCGCCCTCTGCCACTATCGCCGAAGGCACCGTGGTGATGCAGGGTGCCATTATACAGGCTGATGCTATAATTGGCAAGCATGCCATTATCAATACAGGAGCTAGCATCGACCATGACTGCCAGATCGGGGATTATGCCCACATCTCGCCATGCGCAGTGCTCAGCGGGAACGTGCAGGTAGGAGAAGGCACACATATAGGAGCCGGGGCCGTGGTAATCCCGAATCTGAAAATAGGCAAGTGGTGCAGAATAGGGGCAGGTGCCGTAGTCATACGCGATCTGCCTGATGGCGTAACAGCAGTTGGTAACCCGGCCCGAATCATAAAAGAACATCAGCAATAACTATGAATACAAAAATCTGGCTCTCTTCCCCGCACATGGGGACAAACGAGTTCAAAAATGTAAATGAGGCTTTTGACACCAACTGGATCGCGCCACTTGGTCCGCATGTAGACGGCTTTGAGCGTGATTTGGCGGAGTTTCTGGGTGAAGGCGTGCATGTGGCAGCTCTGAGCTCGGGCACAGCAGCCTTGCACCTGGCGCTGATCATGCTGGGGGTGCAGGCCGGTGACGAGGTGATCTGCCAGAGCATGACCTTCTCGGCTTCTGCCAACCCGATCGCTTACCAGGGTGCTACGCCAGTGTTTGTAGACAGCGAGGCCCTTACCTGGAACATGTCACCTGAGCTACTGGAAACCGCGATCGAAGACCGCATCAGCAAAGGCAAAATGCCGAAGGCCATCATTGTGGTTCACCTTTACGGTATGCCAGCAGAGATGGACCGCATCATGGCCATTGCCGATCGTTTTGCTATACCTGTGGTGGAGGATGCAGCGGAGGCGCTGGGCTCAACCTATAAAGGCCGTAAACTGGGTACCTTCGGGGCGATGAGCATTCTGTCCTTCAACGGCAACAAGATCATTACTACGTCTGGTGGCGGTGCGCTGGTGTCAAATAACGAAGCTTATATCAAGCAGGCCCGTTTCCTGGCTACGCAGGCACGTGACGCAGCTCCGCATTACCAGCACTCGCACATCGGGTATAACTACCGCATGAGTAATATCTGCGCTGCCATCGGGCGCGGCCAAATGGATGTGCTTTCGGATCGTGTGCAGCAGCGCCGTGCTAACTATACCTTCTATCGTGAAGAACTGGCTACTATACCTGCTATTCAATTTGCAGAAGAGCCGAATGAAGATTTTTATTCTAACCGCTGGCTCAGCACGGTGCTGGTGGATAATACCCAAGGAGTGAGTCGGGAAGATATCCGACTGGCGCTGGAACGTGAGAATATTGAAACACGTCCGCTCTGGAAGCCGATGCACCTGCAGCCTGTGTTCGCTGATTCTCCTTATTACGGCGACGGCACCAGCGAGCGCCTGTTCGACAAAGGACTCTGCCTGCCTTCCGGATCCAACATGTCAGACGAAGAGAGGGAACGTGTACTTCAAGCCATTAAGGATTGCTTTGCGCGATAGGCGCGCGACAGAGCAAATAAAATAAAATCCACCTGCGCAGCGATGTTATTCGAAAAGCGCAGGTGGATTTTTACGTATAGGCTATTAGCTGTGCTACTTGATTAACAGTAAGTTAAAAGCTGAACTTTTCAGATTTTTTGTGTAATTTTGGACGGCATCTATGTCTTTTAAAATGTAAAGGATATAAGTATGCAGGTGAAGTGGCATTATGAATTAGTTAATGTGAGAACTATTGAGTGAATCTTAACGTAAGCTGGAACTTTTGATTGGACAAAACAGGTATTAATTTAAATCAAAACGAACGCCAGCTTAATGCCGTAATCTAAGCTCTTCTCTACCCTGAGACTACCGTATGAAAACATTTTTACAGAACAAAGCTTTACCGAAATGGATCATTCTGATCATCGATCAAATTATCTCCACCTGGTCTTTCGCTTTGTCTTTCTTTATTATCCGCCAGTTTGATTTTGAAACGATCCTGCGCGGTCACTTCTTTGTTTACAGCGGTATTTACCTGATGATCTCTGTGATGGTGTTTTACGCCATGCGCATTCATACCGGTCTGATCCGCTACTCCAGCACTGACGATATTTACCGCATCTTTACCGCTGTGCTGATGGCCAGTCTGGTTTATGGCGCCATCGTAGGTCTGTGGGTTGCGCCTGCCTATCACATCGACTCTGTGAACATCTATGTAGTGCTCCTGGTCAACTTTTTTATAAGTTCTTCGGTGCTGATTATGATGCGCCTGGGTGCCAAGGCGTTGTTTTACTACATTAAGCGTGGTGACAGCGGCAATAAGGAAACAGTGCTGATCTACGGAGCTGACAGCTTTGCCATTCTGGTGAAGCAGGCGCTCGAGGTAAGCAATGCCGGTCGCCTGACAATTGCCGGTTTTGTAGATGACAACCCCAATAAGATCGACAAGCACATCCAGCAGAAGCGGGTATACCACATCAACGATATCGAAAAACTGCAGAGCAAACTGCATATTGATAAATTGGTAATCCTGAGCGAGGACCTGAAATCAGACGCCCGTAAGAACGCCATCGAAACTTGCGTTGAGCTCGGTATAAAAGTAGTAACCGTGCCTCCAACCGAGCAGTGGATGTCGGGCCAGTTGCGCATGAACCAGATACAGGACCTGCGCATCGAGGACCTGCTGCAGCGTCCACCGATTGTGATCGAGAATGACAAAATATCAGCTGACCTGGCCGGTAAGCGTATCCTGATCACAGGCGGTGCCGGTTCTATTGGTTCAGAAATTGTGCGCCAGGTGCTTTCTTACAAACCAGAAATGGTGATCATCTGCGACCAGGCCGAGTCGCCCCTGCATGACCTGCAGCTGGAGATGGAGGAAGAATTCCCGGATGCGAACCTAAGGCTCTGCATTGCGGACATTCAGAACTTTAACCGCATGTATGCCTTGTTTAAGGAGTATACTCCCCAAGTGGTATACCATGCTGCCGCTTACAAGCATGTGCCGATGATGGAGAGTAACCCATCCGAAGCTATCCTGACAAACGTGCTGGGTACCAAAAACCTGGCAGACCTCTCCATGACCTTTGATGTAGAGAAGTTTGTGATGGTCTCTACTGACAAAGCTGTTAACCCAACCAATGTGATGGGTGCTTCGAAGCGTATCGCAGAGATTTACATTCAGTCACTCAACAACATCAGTGCACAGCCTCGGCTTCAGGACAATGTACAGGGTACAGCCCTGCAGCAAACCCGCTTTATCACAACTCGTTTTGGCAACGTGCTGGGCTCGAATGGCTCAGTGATTCCCCGCTTCCGCTCCCAGATCGAAAAAGGCGGCCCGATCACTGTTACACATCCGGACATCACCCGCTATTTCATGACGATACCAGAGGCGGTGCAGCTGGTGCTTGAAGCTGGTACGATGGGCAGAGGGGGTGAGATCTTTATCTTCGACATGGGGCAGCCCGTGAAGATCGTGGACCTGGCCCGCAAGATGATCAAGCTGGCTGGTCTGACAGCAAACGACATTGAGATTGTATTCTCAGGACTTCGTCCGGGTGAGAAACTCTACGAAGAGCTGTTAAATCAGGAAGAGCACACCATTCCGACCCACCACGAAAAGATCAAAGTATCGAAAGTGCGCGAGTATACCTATAACAAGGTCCTCGCCAGCATCAACGAGCTCCTTAACCTTAACAAGGAGGGCGACGAGCTGGATACAGTCAAGCAAATGAAAAAGATCGTTCCCGAGTTCAAGAGCAAAAACTCCAGGTTCGAAGAACTGGATTCGATGGTGCAGTAAGACCTCCCAGTGTTAGATAAAAACAGCAGAAGGCCCGGGCTAGCCCGGGCCTTCTGCTGTTTTACCATTTAACGTTTTTTAAGTGTTGAGAAAAGTCCCCCTTCAAAGCGGGACTTTTAATCAAAAATGCATGAAGCGATATTGAATTCTGGGAAGGGATCCATCGGCAAAAGGAAAACAGCGCTTACAACGCCGGCAGCACCTTACTTTTCACTTCCCCAAAACCAACTCTTATGCCATTCCGCTCCGCAAAGCCGCGCATGATCACGGTATCATAATCGTTGATAAACTTACGCTCGGTGCCGTCTGAAAGCTGTATAGGTTGGGTGCCGCGCCAGGTGAGCTCGAGCATGGAGCCGTAGGAGGTTTTGTCCGGGCCGCTGATGGTGCCGGAGGCATACATGTCGCCTACCTGTATGTTGCAGCCGTTGCTGCTCTGGTGGGCCAGCTGCTGGTTCATGTTCCAGTACATATACCTGAAGTTGGAGCGGCAGATGCTGTTCTCAGCTCCGTCTTCCGGTTGCAAGAGCACTTCCAGGTTAATGTCATAGTTGTGGTCGCCGTGGAACTCCAGGTAGGGTAGTGGTTTCGGGTCCTGCACAGGGCCTTTCACGCGGAAGGGCTCCAACGCATCCAGTGTCACGACCCAGGGGGAGATGGAAGATGCAAAGCTCTTGGCCAGGAATGGGCCTAGCGGTACATACTCCCAAGTTTGCATGTCGCGGGCTGACCAGTCGTTGAAGAGTACCAGACCAAAAATGTAATCATCTGCTTCATCTGGGCTGATCATTTCGCCTAGCTTTGTCTCGCGGCCTGTGATAAAGGCCACCTCCAGCTCGAAGTCGAGCAGGCGGGAAGGGCCAAAGGTAGGGGCAGCGGCATCAGGGGCTTTGGTTTGCCCGTTCGGGCGGCGAATGTCAGTACCTGATACAATGATGGAAGAGGCCCGACCATGGTAACCAATCGGGATGTGCTTCCAGTTGGGTAATAGGGCATTTTTAGGGTCGCGGAACATAGTCCCCACATTGGTAGCGTGCTCAATGCTGGAGTAAAAGTCGGTGTAGTTACCTACTTTGACGGGCATCAGCATACGAACTTCTGCTTGCTTGATCAGGCATTCCTGCATCAGCCTGCTGTTACCGCTGATCTCGTCGTTGTCGTTGCGCAATAGCTCCGACACACGGTTGCGCACGGCACGCCAGGTGGGCTTACCCAGTGCGATAAAGTCATTTAGGTATGGGCGATGGAAAACAGTAGGGTCAACATCAAGGAGCTCGAACAGGTTGTGCTGGGCAACAGCGCAAAGGTCGAGCACGTAGTCGCCGATGGCTACGCCTACACGCGGGTCTTTGGTAGCTGACTCGAATATACCGAATGGAAGGTTCTGTATCGGGAAGTCGCTCTCAGGAGATATTTCGATCCAGGAATGCAATGCAGGGTCATTCGCTTTTATCATAGTGCAAGAAAATCTGGGTTGTTAGACAAATATAGGGATTTTGAAGGGTATGGGGAAACAAAAAAAGCAGGTACTGATTTCTCAGCACCTGCTTACAATTTCTCTTCTTTATTAGGAAATCTTTTATCTACAAAGCCTAAGGCAGTGGCGTCACATTGACAGCCTCTACGGCTTTAATTTCCGGGATAGCTTTGAGCACCGACTGTTCCACGCCGGCCTTAAGCGTCATGGTAGACATCGGGCAGGTACCACAGGCGCCCAGCAGCTCCAGCTTCAGGGTCATATCATCGGTTACTTCGAGCACCTTGACGTTGCCGCCGTCAGCTTCCAGGTAGGGCCTGATCTGGTCGAGGGCACTCTCGATGCGAAGTAAAAAATCGTTGTCAACATTAATGGTTGCCATCTGTCTTAGCTTTTAATTTCTACTGGTTGTGTTTTGGCCAAAGTCGCATTGCGAACAGACACCTGCTGGGCAACAGCCTGGGCCAACTCTCTGAAAACACCGGAAGCCGGAGAATCGTTCTGCAGGGCCACCGGAGTTCCCTCGTCGCCGCATTCGCGTATACCTTGCACCAGTGGCACCTGGCCCAAAACCGGCACATCAAACTTCTTGGCCAGGTTCTGACCGCCTTCCTGTCCGAAGATGTAATACTTGTTCTCTGGAAGTTCAGCAGGCGTAAAGTAAGCCATGTTTTCGACTACACCTAGTACCGGCACATTGATCTGAGGCTGACGGAACATCTGCAGACCTTTCTGCGCATCGGCAATCGCCACTTTCTGAGGCGTCGTCACGATCACAGCGCCTGTAACCGGCAGCACCTGCACCATGGTGAGGTGAATATCAGAGGTCCCCGGAGGAAGGTCGAGCAACAGATAATCCAGCTCGCCCCATTCTACATCGCTGATAAATTGCTTCAGGGCAGAGCTTGCCATAGGGCCTCTCCAGATCACTGCGTGATCAGGCGGCGTCAGGAAACCGATTGACATCAGCTTTACACCATATTTCTCAACCGGAATGATGTAGTTTTTGCCATGATCTCCCTGCACCATGCTCGGGCGCTGGTCTTCCACACCAAACATAGTAGGTATAGAAGGTCCGAAAATATCGGCATCAATCAGGCCAACCTTAGCACCCGACTGCGCCAGGGCAATGGCCAGGTTACTCGTAACAGTCGACTTGCCCACGCCGCCTTTACCGGAGGCAATGGCGATGATGTTTTTTACGCCGGTGAGTACTTCGCTACTGCCCGCACGGCCGGAAGTAACACGGGAAGTCATGTTCACGGTCACTTCTGCCTCTTTGTCTACCATTGTATGGATGGCGCGGATGCAGGCATTGCGAATGAGGTCTTTAAGTGGGCAGGCTGGAGTAGTCAGGATCACGGTAAAGCTCACGTTCTTTCCATCCACCTGCACATCCTCGATCATGTTGAGTGTCACCAGGTCTTTGCCAAGATCCGGTTCCTCGACATAGCTGAGGGCTTTTAGTATATCTTCTTTTGTAATTGCCATAGTATTAACAGCTTTTGTAAAGCCTTACAAAGATACAAACAAAAAAACTTTAAACATGATTTGAGGGCAGGGGATTATGTCTGAATCAGGATTTTCAGGATTTATGGATTTACAGGATTTTCGTGGAAAACAAACGCTTATACCGCAAGTTTAGCATTAGCGCAACTTGCGGTATATATGGTACAACCTGGGATTTGCGCTCCCCTCTGGCATGATCCATTCTGAAAATTCTTTAATCCTTCAACCCTTATTCAGAGAATTTAAACCTTATATTTGTAGCCCCTCAACCAGTATACCCATGTCCCTGATCCCAAAAGAAGTAGTTGACCAGATCCTTGCCCAGGCTGATATAGCGGAAGTGGTGGGGGACTTTGTGTCGCTCAAGAAGAAGGGACAGAACCTGTGGGCCTGCTGCCCTTTCCACCACGAGAAGTCACCTTCTTTCTCCGTTTCCCCTGCTAAAGGCATTTACAAGTGCTTTGGTTGCGGCAAGGCGGGCAACTCAGTGCAGTTTATCATGGATGTGGAAGGCACCAGCTTTCCGGAGGCGCTCAAGTATTTGGCTAAGAAGTATGGCATCGAGGTGCCGGAAGACCAGCCGAACCCCGAATACGCCAAAGAACAGAGTGAGCGGGACAGCCTGTACATCGTCTCCGATTTTGCCAGCAAACACTACCAGCAGTTGCTGCAAAGCCACGATGAAGGCGCCATTGGGCAGTCTTACCTGAAGGAGCGTGGGTTGAGCGGTAACACTATTCGGAAGTTCGAGCTAGGGTATAGCCTTGATGCCTGGTCTGACCTGACAGATGCTGCCCTGAAGGCAGGGTATAAGCAGAAGTATCTGGAGGCGACGGGACTGACTATTGCAAAGGAAGACGGGAAAAAGTACGACCGCTTCCGGGGACGTGTCATGTTCCCGATCCATAATATATCAGGACGTGTCATCGGCTTCGGTGCCCGTACCCTCAAAAGCAACGATAAGAAAAGCCCGAAGTACCTCAACTCTCCTGAGTCGGAGATCTACCACAAGAGCAATGTGCTCTACGGCATGTACCAGGCCAGGCAAGCGATTCGCATGCAGGACATGTGTTACATGGTGGAGGGCTACCTCGACGTGCTTTCGCTGCACCAGGGCGGGATTGAGAACGTAGTAGCCTCTTCGGGTACATCACTTACCGAGGGACAGATCAAGCTTATCGCCCGCTATACCCAGAACATCACAGTGCTCTACGACGGTGATGCGGCAGGTATAAAGGCCTCCCTGCGCGGGATTGACCTGATTCTGGAGAATGGTCTGAACGTGAACGTGGTCACTTTCCCGGCAGGGGAGGACCCGGATTCCTATATACACAAAGTGGGCGACGAGAAGTTCAAAGCCTATGTGGCAGAGCATGCGCAAGACTTTATCTCGTTCAAGACTAGTTTGTACGCTGAGGAGTCGAAGGGCAACCCGGTAAAGAAAGCGGAGGCCATACGGGAGATCGTGACCTCTATCTCCAAAATTCCGGATCCGATCAAACGGACTGTTTTCTTTCAGAGCTGCAGCCTGATCTTTGACATTGATGAGCAGCTGCTGATATCGGAGTACAACAAGATGCACCTGCAGGAGCGCCAGCAAAAGCAGCAGCGCTCGGGTAGTCCGGAGGATTTAGCAGAAGCGGAGGCCTATGAAGCCGAGCAAATGGAGGCTGAAAAGCCAGCCACGGAAGCTGATGGTCTGAAACGCTACGAACGGGAGATTGTGCGTATGCTGCTCAATTACCCGGATAAGGTGCTGGTGGATGGACAGAATACCTGCCAGTATATGCTGGAGCAGTTGGAGGATGTGGAATTCCGGACGCCGCTCTACGCCCGCCTGATCGAGGTGGTAAAAGAGAAGTTACAACAAAGTGTTATACCTTCTGCAGAGGACTTCATCAACTACCCGGACCAGGAAATACGAACCGAAGCAACCAACCTGCTGTCGGACCCCTACGAGCTTTCCCACAACTGGGAAACGCATCAGATTTACGTTCCCCACGAGTCGGACCTGCTGCCCTATGGCGCCGAGCGGGCTGTGCTACGCCTGAAGTGGCGTAACGTGCAGCTGCTTATGAAAACCGAAATGGAGAAGCTCCGCCTTGTCACCGACCCCACCGAACAGGACCGTGTACTACAAATCATCTTCCAGCTCAAATCCTTCGAAAAGCAGATCGGGGATCTGCTGGGGATTGTGGTCAATAAGTAGCACTAGTGTTTATTATCTGTGAGAGGACTATCTCTTCAAGGGTATCATTGCCAGAATAACCAGACTGGTTATGATCTAGTGTATTTTAGTCCGTGCAATGTTCACGTGATCTTCCATTGAATACTTCTCTCCCAGATTGTGTTGTGAAATAAGAAGGCAATGCGGTATAAACTTTTTACCTTTGCAGCGCATTTCATAGTATAGACAATCACCTTGCTGATAACCATAGGTATAGCAGGTATATGGAGTAACACATGGAAACTAATTCATTAGAGCCAATCAAGCTCGATTCAATAGAAGAAGCGATCGAAGACATCCGCCAGGGTAAGATTATTATTGTGGTGGATGACGATGACCGCGAAAACGAAGGTGACTTTATCTGCGCCGCAGAAATGGTTACACCGGAGATCATCAACTTCATGGCGACGCACGGCCGTGGTCTGATCTGTGCCCCTCTTACTGAGGAGCGCTGCGATGAGCTGGGTCTCGAGCTGATGGTAGGCCGCAACACGGCCCTGCATGCCACACCGTTCACGGTATCCGTTGACCTGATCGGCCATGGCTGCACCACCGGTATATCCGCCTCTGACCGTGCCAAGACCATTCAGGCGCTGGTTGATCCTAATACAGATCCGAACTCGCTTGGTAAGCCTGGACATATTTTCCCGCTCAAGGCTAAGAAAGAAGGCGTATTGCGTCGTCCAGGCCACACAGAGGCTGCCGTTGATCTGGCCCGCCTGGCTGGACTTGCACCGGCTGGTGTGCTGATCGAGATCATGAACGAAGACGGTACGATGGCCCGCCTGCCGGATCTGGTAAAAGTCGCGGAGCGTTTCAACCTGAAACTGATATCGATTAAGGACCTGGTAGAGTACCGCCTGAAGAAGGAAAGCCTGATCGACCGTGAGATCGCGGTGGAACTGCCAACTGACTTTGGAAATTTTGATCTGTATGCCTTTACACAGCGCAGCAACGGTGCCAAGCACCTGGCCCTGGTGAAAGGAGACTGGAAAGATGACGAACCGGTGTTGGTTCGTGTGCACTCCTCTTGTGTAACAGGTGATATCTTCGGATCATGCCGTTGCGACTGCGGTCCGCAGCTGCACGAAGCCATGCGTATGGTGGAGCGTGAGGGCAAAGGTGTGATCGTATACATGAACCAGGAAGGACGTGGCATCGGCCTCATCAATAAACTGAAGGCCTACAAACTGCAGGAACAAGGCCGTGATACGGTTGAGGCTAACCTGGAGCTTGGTTTCGGTATGGACGACCGTGACTATGGCGTAGGAGCCCAGATTCTGCGTGACCTTGGTGTAACGAAGATGCGCCTGATCACCAACAACCCGAAAAAACGTGTTGGCCTGATTGGTTATGGACTGGAGGTAGTGGAAAATGTGCCGATAGAAATCGCACCGAACCCGCATAACCAGAGCTACCTGACCACCAAGCGCGACAAATTGGGGCACGAGATCCTAAAAAATACGGTTGTGCGCTAAACAGCCTTGAATTACTGAACAGAGAGCCCGTACCGCCAGGTACGGGCTTTTTTTTGTACCAGGCGCAGGAGCGTAGATAAACAATTATTTGGTGAAAGGTCTATCCCGCTTCTGTTTTCTTACGTTATGAATTGTATGTAATCTTTTGTGAAACAATAGGTTAGGTAGGTAGTTTTATAATAGGTTGTTCACAATTTTAACGTTTTGCTAATGAAAAGACTGAGTACCAAATATTTGTTTTTTACATTATTAGTGGCATTTGCCTGCGAAAGTGGATGGGCTTGGGCACAGATGCGGGAAGGATTTGACACAGAGCGATGGCTGTATGGAAAAGTTGTACTAACCAGCGGAGACAGTTTGCAGGGGGCAGTAATTTATCATCCGGCAAAAGATGTTGTGCAAATAGCATCAGAAGACGGCACTATCAATTCTCTTTCTGCCGTTAATGTCAGCCATTTTATGATCAGCGGTGTTTACGATGGCAAGCCACAGATCTTTCGCTCACTGCCCTGGAACAGAGGGAGCTTTCAGAGTGATTTTAGGGTACCGGTATTCTTCGAGCAGATAAATCAGGGGGAACTCATGCTCATGAAAAGATACGTGGGCGTGACAGCTGCGAAAGGTGAACAGCATCAGCAACAGGCAACAGCATCGCTGCAAACACATTATTTTCCGCACTTTGCCACGGCCGGAGACGAACTGCAGGAAATTATGTATGTGATGCTACCGGACGGGGAGATAGTGCAGCTACGCAAGCACAAAAAAGACCTGCTTAAGCTTTGCGGTACGCAAGCAGGAAAAGTGAAGCAGTATGTAAAGGCTAATAAGCTTGACTACAATAATTCCAAAGACTTACTCAGCATCGTCGACTATTATAATTCTCTCTAGAGCAAAGGCTTAGAGATCGCGGAGCCGCACCAGCAGAATGGATGCGAATACAAGCACTGCGATATAAAATAATGCGGGCAGCACAGCCCAGGCCGGACTAAGTGCCATCATGGGGCTGGTGAGGCCATCTATAATCTCCTGCCCCGGCGTAGGAGTAAGGCTCCCAAACACCTTCATGGGCATAAAACGATCGATCTGGTCATCGATCTGGTAGTGTATGATGGGCTCCACTATTTTAGACCAGGCCAGAAAGGCGATGATGGCCAGCCCGCTCTTACGGATCAGAAAGGCAAAGAACATGGCCAGGCACATGTAACCGACAGCCTGCACAAAAAAGTAGGAGAGGTGATCGATCTTGCCGAATATGGCTCCCATGCTGGTGTCGGAGCTGTAAATTAATCCGAAAAACAAGCCCATCACCAGGAGAAACACAGCGGCCGATGCTGCCAGGCCCAGCGTGACGTAAAATTTGGCCAGAACGGCCTCTGTGCGCGATCGCCCATCTATGACCTGTTGTCTGAGCGTGCGATAGCTGTACTCATCCGTGATCAACACGATCACCAATATACCCAGGAGCAAGTTGAAAAAGTAGGCGACGTAAGTGAAGCGCATCCAAAGGTTAGGGAAATCATAAAGCGATTTGCCCAGCGACTGCCCGCCTACCATCATGTTGCTGCTGAAGTAAATCAGCAGCACCTGCAGTAGCACATAAGTGGCCATGATCGCCCAGAAAGTAGGGTATTGGAGTATCTTCCTGAGCTCAGTTCTGATCAGATTCATGCGGGGCTTATTTTTGGGTGATTTCAAGAAATTGCGCCTCCAGGCTTTTGCGGCGCACCAGGAGTTGGGATAGCACAATGCCCTGTGCAAACATATCGCGGTTGAGGTCAGTACTGGTGTAGCCTTCAGAGAGTGTGAGGCTGATGTAATTCTTCTCCTGCGCAAATTTCACGATGTAAGGCAGACGCTCCAATAGCTGCAGTACCGGGGCTAACTCATCGGCGCTAATCAGCAGCTGATCCTGCGTAGAGAGTATGTCCTCCACCGGACCATCGGCCTTGAGTTTGCCTGCCTGCAGCACGGCTACGTGTGTGCATACCTTCTCTACCTCGTCAAGCAAATGACTGGCCAGCAGAATTGTTTTGCCTTGTGCAGCAATCCGGGTGATCAGGTCACGTACCTCGGCTATACCTTGTGGATCAAGGCCATTGGTTGGCTCATCGAGCACCAGCACTTCCGGATCATTGAGCATGGCGGCGGCTAGTGCCAGACGCTGTTTCATACCCAGCGAGAAGCCTTTGAAGGTGGTGTGGCTGCGTGTGCCAAGGCCTACCATATCGAGCATCTTGTTGATATGCCGGTGGTCTGCCTGCTTGGTGTCGGCTGCTACTTCCAGGTTGGCGCGTGCTGTGAGGTAGGGGTAGAAATTGGGCGTTTCGAGCAGAGCGCCGACCCTACGCTTCGTTTCGCTGCTTATGGAATCCCCAAACCATTGAAAACTGCCTCCGCTCGGCCGGATCACGTCCAGCACCATACCAAGCGTAGTAGTTTTGCCGCTTCCGTTCGGGCCAAGCAAACCGTAAATGCTGCCTGCCTCCACTTGCAGGGTCAGCCGATCCACGGCCTGCAGGCTTCCGTATTTCTTTGAGAGTTCGTTCAGGTATAGGACTGTTGCCATAGCGGAGAGTCGTTTAGACAAATATAGCGTTTTTCTGATATCGGCTGAGAAAAGAAAAGCGCCCCTGCTATACCTGAGCAGGCGCGCTTTTCTTACAGTAAAGTAGATTTAATGCCTCTTGTCTTGCTGTTCAGTGCTTTAGTTTAAGTGATGGCAGGCCTCTGCTATCTACTACCAAGATCCTTACAGGATGACAAATAAGGACGGCTAATTGTTCTTGCTGAAGTCGAGGTTGTAAAACAGGCTTACCTGCAGGGTATGGTTGTGTTCGAACACAGTGCCATTGGCCTTCTGCACAATCTGGTTAAGGTAGCCCAGTTCTAGCGTCGCAGCACTGCTGATCTTATATCCTAGGGCAGCATAAGCCCGGTTCTGGTCGAAAATGTTTCGCTGGATGTTGTTACCAAAACCAATGAAAATCTCGTCATAGGCTGCCAGGAAGGGCTCGCCCACATCGATGCTGGTACCGATGAGTGGCAGGGTGGCCTTGAGCATGTAGCGTGCCCGGTTGAGGTAGGTGGTGGTTTCGGCTCCGGCTGGTTTGATCCAGCGTTGCTCCAATCGGTAGCGGTGCATCAGGCCTACACGCGACACACTGTTCCTGAGCTGCAGCTGCTGGTAAATGCGATGCTCCGGGAAAGTACCCGCCGCCGGAAAGTCGCCGTAAGGGTGCGTTTCGATGTAGCCGTAGCCGAGCGTGAACATGGCTGATGGCGTCAGATCATAGTTTATACCGGTGCGAATAAGCAGTTGCTGCGGGTCTTTGAGTATATTGTGGCGGCGCCATTGCACCTCGGTATGCAGTCCCCACTTCTCGTTGAGTTTGTGGTCGCCGAAGTACATGTACCAGCCGTTGCTGTTGAAATCTTTTACACGCTCGCTTTGCGCCTGTGCCGGAGCGCTCAACCATAGGAGCAGGCTCAGGGCCGGTAAAATTCTGAAAAGTACACCTTTGATATCCATGCTGACAAAGTTCGACCCCAAAAGGCTGAAATTCAACTTGAATATTCGCCTATTTTTTGCTACTTATAAGTGATTATTAGCTTATGCAAGTAGATAAAGAAAAATACAAGACCACAGAACTGAGCATGACGGTTGCCGAGGCCAATGTACGGGCACTGGTTTTCATCGTGCCGATTCTGGTGATCTATGTGGGGGCTTATCTGCTCATCTGGCCGGAACAGTTCTCTTCCCATAACCTGCGGCAGCTTGTGCAAACAAACCGGGACCTGCTGATGATCTCCCCGATGCTCATGCTGCTGGTTTTTATAGTTGGAGCAGTGGTGCACGAGTTGCTGCATGGGCTCACCTGGGCTGTGTTCTGCAAAAACGGTTTAAAGTCAATCAAATACGGCGTGTACTGGAAAATGCTGACACCCTACTGCCATTGCAAAGAAGTACTACCGCTGAGGCAGTACGCCATAGGCGGGATGATGCCGGGGCTGGTGATGGGGCTGTTGCCAGCTTTGGCAGGTATAGCCATGGGGCATTTCCTGCTCTTCCTGTTTGGCCTGTTCTTCAGCATGGCCGCTGCCGGTGACTTGCTCATTCTTTGGATGCTGCGTCATCAGCATAGCTCCGACCTCGTGCAGGACCACCCCGACAAGATCGGCTGTTATGTGCTTAGCTCAAGAAAATCTGCTTAATAGATGTCAATACCTATCCGTCCGCAAGATGTCAGCCAGAAGCGCCTGCTATTGCCAGGCTTTCTGCTACTGCCCGTAACCTTTGCAGCCTTTTATTTCCTGCCGCAGCTTTTGGGCAAAACAGCTGGTTACCTGGCTAGTTTTGTGCTGTACTGGAGTTGGTGTATAGTGCATGGGCTGGTGTTGAAGAAGGGTGATGTGGTCAAACGCTATAGCTGGCCTCCTCACACAAGTACAAACATACTTTGGGCGGTGCTTTGCTTTTTGCCGGTAATCGGTGCATTTACGGCAGCATTTTTGGTCGCATATCCTTTTCTTAGCCCTGAGCTATACCTGATGCTGGCACTTGCTGCACTCACAAACGGTTTTGTGGAGGAGTTTTACTGGCGTGGTGCCTATACGAGTAGGTATGGACAAAACAAACTGTACGCCTTCGTGCTGCCTACGCTGCTCTTTGGGCTCTGGCATATTTCGGTTTATGCCGCCTATGGCATCAGCTACCAGGGAGGGTTCTTACCTTTGGTTGGTGGCGCATTTTTTATGGGATTGATTTGGGGCTATACCGCTTTCCGGCAACAACGCATCCTTATACCTACGCTGGCCCATATCCTGACCAACTTTTTTGCCTTCTCTAATCTGATCGTGGAGAATTGGATACGCTAGGAAAGTCGCGCCTTTTGGCTATATTTAAGGTATGGCTCTATGAGACTTTAAGCACCAGACTATGAATTATAAGAAACTATTAGGCGGAGGCCTCACCCTGGCAACCGTGCTCTGCGGCAATCTGCAGGTATCAGCTCAGGATTACAAGCAATTGCACGAGCAGGCTATTGTGGTAGACACGCACAACGATGTGTTGATCTCGGTACTGGAAGGGCTGCGACTGGAAGATGACCTTCGAGGCAAAACACACTCAGACCTGGCACGCTTCAAGGAAGGAGGAGTCGATGTACAGGTATTTTCAGTCTGGAGTGATGGTACGTATGGGAAAGGCAAAGGCTTCAAGTTCGCCAACCTTCAGATCGATTCCCTCTACGCCATCGTAAACCGAAACCCTGACAAGATGATGATTGCCCGCACACCAGCCGATATAGAGCAGGCCGTCGCACAAAACAAAATGGCGACTATGATCGGGGTCGAGGGTGGCCACATGATGGAAAGCAACCTGAAGTACCTGGAAGCACTGCACAAGCGCGGTACCATCTACATGACCCTGACCTGGAACAACTCCACTCCCTGGGCCACTTCTGCCATGGACGAGGAGGGAGGCAAGCTGCCTAAGAACCGCAAACCCGGACTTACCAAATTTGGCAAGCAGGTGGTGCGCAAAATGAATGAACTAGGTATGCTGGTCGACCTGAGCCACGTAGGGGAGCGTACTTTCTGGGATGCCATGGCTACGACCACCAAGCCAGTACTGATCTCGCACAGCTGCGTACATCACTTCAACCCGCATTTCCGCAACCTGAAAGACGACCAGATAGAAGCCATCGCCAAAAACGGCGGTGTGATCCACCTCAATTTCTTCTCCGGCTTCCTGGATCCGGAGTACGACAAGCGCATGAATGGTTTCCGGGCCAGACACAAGGCCGAAGTAGACTCGCTGCGCAAAGAAGGAAAGAACTCTATTGAGGTATTTGACTGGGCGATGGAAAACTATCCGGAAGAAGCCTCAGAACTGCGTCCACCCCTGTCTATCCTGCTCGACCACCTTGACCACATCGTGAAGCTGGTCGGCGTAGACTACGTAGGCCTCGGCTCTGACTTTGATGGTGTCACTTCCACACCGCAGCAGCTCGACAGTGTAGCCGATATGCCAGTGATTACCCGTGAATTGCTTGCCAGAGGGTATAGCGAAGAGGATATCAAAAAGATACTAGGCGAAAACTTCCTGCGCGTGCTGCGTGCAAATGTGAGTTCATAAGCAGGTTTGGGTATAATTGCAAAAGGTCAGGCCCTTATCCAGAGCCTGACCTTTTGCAATTACTCCCTCGCTCGCGTCCCGCGAGTGTGAGCTATCGGGTGGACTCTGGCCGCTTTGATCTGTAGCCTTGGTACTAGTGGCGGGACACCACAGGGTAACCCACACTCGCGGGACGCAAGTGTGGGTAGTGCCTATACCTATACCTATACCTATACCTGGGCCAGAGGCCCCACCATAGTAGACACGAGCGAGGACGCTCGCAGCATACTAAATCCTACTACTCCACAGGAACTACCCTGTAAATCGTCCCCGGGCTCTCCACTGCGACATAGATATACCCATCCGGTCCCATTTTCACATCACGCACGCGGCCGATGTTTTTGAGTAGCTTCTCTTCGCTCACAATCTTATCGCCATCCATTTTGAGCTTGCTCAGGAACTGGAAACGCAGTGACCCTACCAGCAGGTCACTTTCCCAGCCTTTGTAGCGGTTGCCCGTCACGAAAGCCATACCGGATGGGGCGATTGATGGCACCCAGTACCAAAGCGGCTGTTCCATTCCTTCTTTTTTGGTCAGTTCAGTCAGCACGGTGCCGTTGTAGTTGATGCCATAGGAAATCACTGGCCAGCCGTAGTTCTTGCCTCGTTCAGCAATGTTCACTTCGTCGCCTCCTCTTGGGCCATGCTCGTTTGTCCAGATGGCGCCAGTACGCGGATGAATGGTCATCCCTTGGATATTGCGGTTACCGATGGTCCAGATAGAGGCGATGGCTCCTTTTTCGTTTGTGAAAGGGTTGTCGGCAGGTATAGCGCCATCGTCTTTGATGCGGTGCACCTTGCCTGGGGCACGCTCAATGGTCTGGGCATTTTCGTGGTGCTGGCCACGGTCGCCTACCGACACATACAGCATGCCGTCACGGCCGAACTCCAGGCGGGAGCCGTAGTGGTGGCGGGTGCGTGCCCAGGGATGTGCTTCAAAGATCACTTGCTGATTAGTGAGCTTGTTCCCCTCCAGTTTGGCGCGCATTACGGCCGTAGTAGACAAAGTCTGTTCACCTTCTTTCTTGAAAGCAGAGTAGGAGAGGTAGATCAGAGTGTTCTGGGCAAAATTAGGGTGCAGCTCTACATCCAGCAAACCACCTTGTCCCTGTGCCAACACCTCAGGTGCACCGGAAATTTGCTGCAGCTGTCGACTTCCTTTTGGCAAACGGTAGAAAGCTCCGTTGCGGTCCGTGATCAGCATATCGCCGTTTGGCAGGAAAGCCATCCCCCACGGAATCTCCATACCTGTCGCCACGGTGTCGAGGCGGTAGCGGAGGTCTTCGGAGGTATAGACGGTAGTAGCGGTGGCTTCTTCGCTGAAGTCGTACTGTTTCACGTTCTGTATACCTTCCTGAATGTAAGCGACCAGCGCGGTGATCTCCTGGTCAGAGAATGTCTGCTCAAAGGCAGGCATGCCTTCCTCGGGGTAGCCGTGCTTGATGGCGGCAAGTAGATTTTCAGCAGAACTACCATGCTTCCATTTGCGGTCAGTGAAGGCCTCCATCTGTTCGCCGTGACAGCCGGAGCAGTAGCTGGCGTAATTGGTGCGGGCTTTCTCCAGCAGAGCCTCGGACAATGCTACTTCCTGAACGGAATTTTGGGCGACTGTTTGTGTATCCGGATTGCTTGTGCTGGCGCTGCTGCCAGAACTGGTGCAACCAGCCAGTGTGATAAGGGCTAGTCCCAGGAGTGGGAGTAGGTGATTTGTCTTTAACATAGTAGTTGTGTTTCAATCTTCAGGGTGTGCATGGTTCGCAACCTTGTGTATACAAATATAGTGGGTGTAAAAGCAAAAGCCACCTTCATCAGGTGGCTTTCACGTTTTATATTGATTCTACTTTACAGCGGCAGTTTCACATCTTTCATCAACCTGCCCACCGGGTACCTGTTGTGTGTAGGCTCGTAGTGCGGAGAATTTCTGTACACAAAGTCCAGCTGGGCGCGGGCATTCTTGGCAAACTCCGGATCCTGCTTTTTACGGGCTTCCAGTTGCTTGCGCAGGTCTGGGTTTTGCTTCAGGATATCAGCGGCCAGGTCCTCAAACACATAGCTCGAGAAGTACTCTTTCTGCATCAGGATACTGTCAAAGAAGTTCCAGTTGAAGTAAGAGTCAACGGCCTGTGGCTCCAGTGCCTCCACCAGAAAGCGGTTGGCCTCCTGGTTCAGGTATACCACGAAGTCGCCTTTCAGAAACTGGCGCGGCATGGTGCGTGTCTCCACCTGCGTACCAGTGTGCAGGTAGTGGCCCTCGTAAGCACGAGGAGAAGTTTTATAATCGGTGATGTAGTAGGTGTCAAGGGTAAGGGTGGTGTCTCGCTTGAGCTGGCGCATTTCCACTTTGTTTAGCTTCAAACGCTCGATCACTTCGCGCCAGGCCTGCGGAATGATGTAGGCCACCGGCTTTTCCACAGTCACAGAAGGGGTGAAGGTATTGTAGTAATTGATGTTAGTAGAGTAAGGGGCCTTACGATCGTAGTAAAGACGCTCAAGTCCGCTTACTTCGCTTGGCTTATACTTGGCAGCATAGCCCAGGAAAGGGATCTGCTCCACCTTGGTAGTGTCCAGTTTCCAGTCCAGTGCAAAGGTCTTCTGTGTCAGCGTCTCTTGCTTGGCTTTGGCTCTCAATTCGCCTATTTCTTTTGCGTCACGGCTCACGGTGCTGATCATGTGCTCCATCAGTTTGTATGTGGACTGCACTCGCTGATCAAAAGGCTTGAGCATGTGTGTCTCCGGCACAAAACCGATGGTATTGTATAGAGCTGTGTAGCCAGTGGCGTAGCGCGGCGATTCCATAAAGCCAATGATGCCTTTCTCCGGTGTTTCACCAATAGTATTCATGTAAGGCACCATCGGGAATTTGTCTTTTTTCATGCCTTCATACAGCGTAGGCAGCATCTTACCCTGCAGGTAACCGGCCAGTGTCGGGTTCAGTTTGTTGTGCTGCGTGGCGATCAGCGTCATCACGTGCTGGTAATCGGCGCCGTTGGAGGTATGGTTATCCATGAACACATCCGGGTCCCAGTCGCGATAGATTAGGTGGAAGGCCTGGGCGTTTTTGGAATCGGTCTTGAGGTAGTCGCGGTTCAGGTCGAGGTTGCGGGCATTGCCTCTAAAGCCGTAGCTCTCCGGTCCGTTCTGGTTGGTGCGGGTATGGCTGTTGCGGTTGAGCGCGCCACCAATGTTATACACAGGTATAATTGCCAGCACTACATTATCAAGCTGCTTGCGTTTGTTCTTATCCTGCAGGTAGTCGCGGGCCAGCAGCATGGTCGCATCTATACCTTCGGGCTCGCCCGGGTGGATGCCATTCTGGATAAGCAGTACGCGTTTGTCTTTCTGCTTAATGGAGCTCGGGTCGAAGTCTTTGTCGGTGGAGATGATGACCAGGTGCAACAAACGACCGGAGTCGGTATAGCCGTAGGGCACCATTTTTACTTCATCGTAGGCGGCGTCGAGCTTGCGGTACCAGTCAATGGCCTCGTCGTAAGTGGCAGTCTGGTTTTTGTTGCCTTTCTCGTAAGGCGTTTTGAGGTCGGTTTTGTCAGGTGTTCCGGTAGCCAGCAGCGCGGCTAAGAGTAGGGTGGTTAGCATGTGTGGTGTAACAATTGGTCTTGCAGAGCAATGTTAACCAATTCAGGGCAAAAATCCTGCTTATACCTGAAAAGTCTTCCGGTGTTTGTTTGTCGGGAAGAGTTGCTTGTCCAGGCTATACTTGCCCGGGCCAATGAAGTAGAGGGCAAAGAAAAGGATAGCTGCTTCCAGTGCGTGCGAGTAACCGCCAAATCCGTCGCCGGCGCTCATGTGGCGCAGCGTAGCCACCAGCATGGTGATAACCAGCAGGATGGTCGTCGGGCGGAAGAAAAGGCCCAGCACCAGCAGCGCACCGCCCACTGTTTCCGCAAACGCAGCCATAAAACCCCAGAATTCCGGCATGAAGTCTATACCCAGCAACTGCATGTTCGCTCCTATTTTGGCCCAGCGCTCGGGCCCGCCGACCATTTTAGGCCAGCCGTGCAGGATGAACATAATGCCGATGCCGATGCGGAGCAGCAGCAGGCCGGTGTTTTTATAGCTGTAGCGGGTGCGGAGTAATGACATGAGAGCAATAATACGTAATCCGCTGAAGTATTACAAAAATCTAATATATTAAAATACCGCGTACAAGGGTATTGGCAGGAACCTGATCAGGTTTCAGTTTGTGAAGGTTATTCTGGTCTAACTGGCTGGTATCCAATAAAAAAGACATACCCGTGGATTCACTTACTGCCACAAAGCCCGCCTCACCCAAACTGGTGTAGGAAATCGGATGGTGCTGTGTTACTTCACTGTATTTTGATCCAATTCCTAAACCCTGGGCCGTTTTGTACTGTTCGCCCTGTACCTGGATGCGCCATACCTGGCAATCGGGCTCGCAGGTTTGCTCCACCAGCAGCCCGCGTGGACTGTCGGGACCGCTGAAGACATAAGCCGTAGACTGCTGACCCTCGAGCTGCAGGGTGGTATCCCGTATCTGCAGACCTGCCGGCACCTGGTTGCGCATTTCCTCGATGGGCATACCTATCCGGATGTTGCCCGCCTGCCCCTTACGAATGACAAAGTCGGCAGGCTGGGTTGCGGGGGAGGGGGTACCTGATTCAACGGTTTCTGTCATCGGCCCGCCTTCGATTGCCGTATCGGTAGTATTGGCCGCATCATCGGTGTTGTCACGGTCGGCCAGGCAAGCTGCCATGCCCACCCCCAACAGGATGGCGTAAAGTATATTCTTAAGCATGAGGTGAGATTAGGAAATCATTATATTCATCTTAACCCTGTTGTGACTGCCGGGGTTGTCGTATATTAGCACGAAAACGTAATTCGTTTATTTTGTCATACATCAACTAAAAATAATAAAATGGCTTTACCATTAATACTGGTTTCGAACGACGACGGCATTACAGCGCCAGGTATACGGACGCTGGTGAAAGTGGCCAAGAAAATAGGAGAGGTATTGGTTGTGGCACCTGACGGACCGCAGTCAGGTATGGGGCACGCGATCACGATCGGCAACACGCTACGCCTCGATCGCTCCATTGCTTTTGAAGACCTGGGTATAGAGGCCTACGAGTGCTCCGGTACGCCGGCCGACTGCGTAAAACTGGCCAAGCACCATGTGTTGAAAGACCGCCGGCCTGATCTGGTGGTGAGCGGCATCAACCACGGTTCCAACTCCAGCATCAGCGTGCTATACTCCGGCACCATGTCAGCGGCTATTGAGGCGGCTATTGAAGGCCTGCCAGCTATCGGTTTTTCGCTTTGCGATTACGGGCACGAGGCAGACTTTTCGCATACCGAAGAGTTTGTGGAGCTGATCATCCGGCAGGCGCTGGAGCATGGTATACCTGAGAATACGGCCCTGAACGTGAACTTGCCAAAGAAGAGCAGCGAGCCGATCAAAGGTGTGAAGGTATGCCGGCAGGCTCATGCCAGGTGGCAGGAGGAGTTTGACGAGCGCCTTGACCCGCGCAACCGCCGCTACTTCTGGATGACGGGCAGCTTCGTGAACCACGACAAAGGAGAGGACACCGACGAGTGGGCGCTGCTGAACAACTTCGTATCCGTAGTGCCCTGCCAGTTCGATATGACGGCCTACCATGCCATGGCCACGCTCAATGAATGGGATATGTAAGGTATAGAAAAACCCCTGGGCTGTGAAGATCAGCGCCAGGGGCAACCTAACATTTTGTGTTTATAGCTTATTTCTTTCTGGTGACTACCACATCGGCATTCTTTGCATTCGAGTCTGCAGGCTTTCCTGAGCCGTCGTTTGTCACGAAGAGGATGGTAAGCTTTTGACTAACCGCTACAGGCTGGCCATCTACCTTGCCGGGATTCCACATACCTTGTGTTTTCTGAATTGTGCCAGAGATAGCATCATGCATCTCTTTTCCCATACCTACCGAGAACATGCTGATTACCTTACCGTCTTCCTTTATGATTAGGTGTACCTCAACGGCTCCTTCGAAGTCAGTATTGGCAGGGTAGCGCAGGTTTTTAGCCAGGTATCTTTCAAAGGATCCCTCTTTAAAAGTTGGCTTCACATCTACTTCTTCTATCTTATAAGAATGCTTGGTATACTTGGTCATAGTCGGCACGCCCATTTTCTCGCTGCCACGGCCAGACTCTGAGCTCAGGAATTGCACCGGCAGCACTACTTCAGCACCGGTAGGTTGACCGCTTTTTAGGGCAGGCTCCCATTGGCCCGAAGTTGCTTTCACGGCCGCCATAGCTGATTCTGATAGTTTAGCCAGTATAGTTTTGTTCTGCAGTTGGAAAGTAGAAGCGTCCATATAATCCAGTTCGGAGCCAGGCCCAACCATTTTCTTCAGTTTGGTGCCTTCCAGTCGCACATTCGATACCTGCCCTTCTTTATCAACATAGAACTTCACCACTACACGGGCATTCAGGTTTTCCTTTTTAGCTTCGGCGGGTAGTGCCAGGTGCGCCTGCATAGCCTGTTGCATTGCCTCTGTGCCGCCCTTAAAGGCAGGCATACGATTGGCCACACTGGCTGCGGCGGTACGGTCAGCTTCGCTCAGGGCAAACCTGATGGGCAAGGTATAGCGCACTCGTACGACCTCTTCATTTTGCCGGCCTGGGGACCAGTGACCACTCATCAGCTTCACCACCCGCATCGCTTCCTCGTCAGTTTCTTTGCTGAGTGGTTTTACAGTTTTTACTTCACTGATCTTACCATCGGTTTCTACCACAAAGGTCACCACGGTCAAGCCTTCCACTCCATTGCTTTTAGCAATAGCAGGATACTGGATGTTGGTGCCCAGGAATTTCATCATCTCAGCTTCACCACCCTTAAACTCTGGCATTTGCTGGACATAGCTGTAGGGTTCGCCTGCAGGCTTCTTTTGCTGTGCAAGTGCGTCTGTTTGCAACCCGATGTTGAGTGAGAGAGCCAGCAGGGGAGCGACCAGTAAGATCTTGATTGAGTTTTTGTTTTTCATGAGATGTAAGTTTTATGGTTCTGTTTTAGGAAAGAAAAGGCAATAGTGACCCTGCCCCGGTTTTTAAACCGGGTTTAGCAGGTATAAAATAGGGTGAAACTATTATTTTATGGCGAAGCGCACGGGCAAGGTATAGCGGACAGGCACTGTTTTACCGTTCTGTCTGCCAGGATCCCACTGACCTTGCATGGCTTCTACTACTCGTATGGCCTCTTTGTCCAGGTCCTCGTGCAACGATTTTAGTAGCGTTATTTCGTTTAAGCCGCCAGTCTTATCTACTACAAAGCTCAACACTACCAGTCCCTCTACGCCTGCATCCTGTGCACTCTTTGGATAGCGAACTTGTCGTGCCATAAACTTCATCATCTCCGTTTCACCGCCCTTAAACTTAGGCATCTGGTCTACATAGGTATAGGGCTTTTCATCAGAATTGGCATTTTCAGTCGCAATGTTAGGTGTAGCAGTTGGTTCTACCATCTTGACCTCTTTCTTCACTGTTTTGGCCGATTCGGTGGTTGCTGCGTTGGCCGTCGCAGCTGCAGGCTCTATCCCTTCGTGCTTCTGCTCGCCTATTGGAGTTGAGGCTTTTCGTGCTGGAGCCATTACGAGCAGCTCCGTCAGCGAAGCGGGTTCTTCCACGAGAGTTGTCACATCAGCGCTTACTTTGCTACTTGAGAATGCTACCAGCAGTATGAGTATTACGGGCAGGGAAAGCAGCAGACGCGCTTTGTTTACAGGCTTTCCATGCAACTGCAGCATGCGCAGGCGGCGGAACACTTGCGGCTTCTGGAAATAACTTCCCACCGGTATGCCCGCCATGTAAAGTGCCTCTTTGGCCAGTAACGAGCTGTATTCCTGTGGCTGGCAGTTAGCGAGTACCTCCGCATCCGCCTGAAACTCATGCACATTACGCAACTCTTCTTTCATAAGCCAGACCAGCGGGTTAAACCACAGCACAGCGGTCAGGATCTCATAGTAAAGCACATCGTAGGTATGGCGCAGACGCACGTGGGCCATCTCGTGCGAAAGGATCTGCTGCTGCTCCTGCGCAGACAAATGCTTCATATCTCCCAGGAACACATAGTGCAGGAAAGCGAACGAGGGGAACTGTCCTTCAGTTTGGAGCACGGTTGCCTCAGACCCTGATGAATGAAGCGGTTTGGCGGCAGACGCCAGCGTCCGGATGCGGATCACCTGCATGCCCAGCCTAAAGAGTAGCACAAGGCCAATTACACCGTACAGCATAAGGAACCATTGGCCGGTTGTAAAGAGTGGTGCTGTAGCTGGTGCAGTCGAATTATAGCCAGTTACCTGTATTTCCTGCAGTTGGATGGCAGGTATGACATCCGTGGAGGGAAGCACGGCCTGGAATGGCAGTTGTAATTCCAGCAGCGGAATAGTGAGCGCCAGTAGGGGAGTCAGTAGCAAGTATAGCCTATTAAAAAGCAAGCCTGGCTGGTTATGCAGCACTAGTCTGTAAAACAGGTATAGCACCAGCAATGCTATGGCCGACTGCAGCAGGTAATTAAGCATTGTTTCCATCGCGTTGGTCCTCTTCTTTAAGGTCGTCCTTTACATGACGCATCAGCTGGTCAAGCTCTTTTACGTCGAGGTTGTTGTCTTTGGCAAAGAACGAAACAAGCTTTTCGAAAGAGCCTCCGAAATAGCCGCTCATGAAGTTCCTCAGAAAAAAGCTCTTATACTTGTCCTCGGCCACCAGCGGGTAGTACTCGTGTGACTTACCAAAGGCATTGTAGCCGACGAATCCCTTCTTCTCCAAAATGCGAACAACGGTCGATACCGTATTATAGGCTGGCTTAGGTTCGGGCATCTCTTCCATAATATCTTTCACGAATCCTTTTTTCATTTTCCAAAGGATCTGCATGATCTCTTCTTCGGCTTTGGTGAGTTCTTTCATAGGGCTTGTGGCTGTTTAATAAGATAAATATATAACTAATTACTTAGTTTTCAAACTAAATGTTTAGTTATTTGAGAATATTTTAAATAAAAAATGGCTCCCTGCAAGGGGAGCCATTTTTTATAAGGTATAAAAATCAGGGATTAGTAGCCCTCGTTTCTTACCAGGTTCGGGTTACGCTCCATCTGCTGAAGCGGAATTGGCCAGAGGTTACGGAAAGCCTGTCCGTTGCAGAAGCCAAGCACCTCGCATGTCAGGTTGTAGCGACGCAGATCCATGTAGCGGAGGCCTTCACCTACGAACTCCAGACGGCGCTGACGCAGAATCTCATCAAGTGCTGCCGTTACAGAGAGTGCACCCACATCAGGTAGACCGGCTCTGTTTCTGATCATGTTGATGTCCTCAAGAGATTGCTCTGAAACAGTATTTGACTGTCTTATGGCAGCTTCTGCTCTGATCAGGTACATTTCTGCCAGACGGATCACAATTACGTTATCGGCATTATTCACGGCGTCTTCATACTTGAGCAGTCTGCGGCGGTTGGCAGAGCCTTCAATGCGAACAGTTGACTCAAAGCGGGTGTCACCGTTAGCAGCCGATGCTTGCAAAGCCTCGTAAGTGCCCTGACGCACGTAGAATTTCTGACCAGGTGTGTTCGGGTTAGTGGATGAACCCAGGCTATTTTGGTCGTTTGTAGTGAAGTCGATCTCAAAGATGGACTCTCTGTTGCCGCTGCCTTCTGTGGTGAAGATGCTGGCAAAAGTAGGCATCAGCTCGAAGGCGCCGCTTGTGATAACCTGGTTGGCTTTGGTCTGTGCCTCACCATAGTTGCCAACCTGCAGTTGCACACGGGCTAGCAGGGCAGTTGCCGCAAGTCCTGAAGCACGGCGAGGGTCTGATCTTTCCTCAGTGCCCAGCATGTTCTCTGCATTGGTCAGGTCACTGATGATGGAGTTATACACCTCCTGCTCAGATGCGCGTGGCAGGAACTGAATGTCTGGCAAGCCAGTAGTTGCATTCAACTCAAGTGGTACTCCCCCAAACACCTTCACCAGATCAAAGTATGCAAGCGCTCTTACAAAGTACATCTCACCCTGAATGGCATCACGCTGCTCAGCTGTGATAGTACCGGCTGAAAACAAATTATCTGCCTGAGCGATAACGGTGTTAGCACGGTTGATTACAATATAGATCGTACCCCAGGTGTTGTCAATCTGTAGGTTGGAAGCCGTAAAGGTACGTCTGGTTGCCTCGAGGTCAGTGGTAAATGTACCGATGAACTCCATGTTATCAGAGTATACCTCATTGTAGAAGGCGTAACGGTAACCGTAATAGTCCTCGGACTGCATAGCGCTGTAAGCACCAAGGGCAGCCTTGTCCAATGAATTGAAATCTGTTACGGCAACATCAGCCTCCACCTGTGTGGTCGGGGCCACTTCCAGTCTTTCCTCGCAGCCGGTCATCACACTCAAACCAAGTGCTGCGGCCAATATGTATGAATATTTTTTCATCTTGATAATCGGTTTAATGATTAAAATCCAACATTAACACCAAATGTGATGGTGCGGCTCTGAGGCACTGTGTAGAAGTCTACACCCAATGTTGTATTGCTGGTGCCTGCAAAGTTCACTTCCGGGTCGAAACCAGGGTAATCTGTGAAAGTAAGCAGGTTCTGAGCCTGAGCATACACACGCAGTGATCTCATTCTCAGGCGCTCGCTAACAGAAGTAGGCAGGGTATAACCCAATACCATGTTCTTGAGGCGCAGGTAAGAACCATCATAGATAAAGCGTGAAGTGTTGCTTCTGCCATTGTAGTTGTCATCAATATAAGTAGCACGCGGTACGTCTGTTACGTCACCTTCCTGGCGCCATCTGCCCAGTACATCCTCCACCATGTTGTCGTCATACACACCAAGGTGCATCTGGTACTGACGCGATGGCATCGCGATTTCGTTGCCGTAAGAGAACTGGAAGAACACATTCAGGTCAAAGCCTTTGTAGCGGAAGGTGTTTGTCAGACCACCGATGAAGTCTGGCTGTGCGTTGCCAATTACGGTGAAGTCATCGTCTGTGATAATGCCATCTCCGTTGATATCACGGAAGTTTACGTCACCAGCCTGTGTATCTATAATACCATTGCCGTTTCTATCAACTGCTCTGGACTCCGGGACATCTTCTGTTCTGCTGAAGATGCCATCAGAGATCAGACCGTAGAACGTACCTATTGGCTGACCTTCACGCAGTACAAGCGAGTTACCGCCGAAGCCGTAGAAGATGTCCTGTCCTTCGTAAAGCGACGTTACCTTGTTGCGGTTGCGGGCAATATTGAAATCAGTAGTCCAGTTGAAGCCATTGCCTGGGTTAGAGATGTTTACTGTGTTCAGGGCAATTTCAAAACCTTTGTTTTCAGTAGAACCTACGTTGAACTGCACACTAGAGAAACCACTCTGTGTTGGAATAGGACGGGCAAAAAGCAGGTCGTCTGTCTTCTTGATATAATAGTCCAGTGCCAGGTTAACACGGCCATTCAGGAAGCCAATGTCAGTACCTACGTTAAACTGTCTGGTTGTTTCCCACTTCAGGTCCGGGTTGGCCAGCTGAGACTGGGCCAGACCAGAAAGGTCAAGGTAGTTGCTACCGCCTGTGTAAAGCGGCAGGTATCTGAAGTCACCGATCTCCTGGTTACCGGTTACACCGTAAGAAGCACGCAGCTTCAGTTCACTCATGTAGTCAAGACCTGACATGAAGTTTTCTTCAATCAGTCTCCAGCCTGCCGAAACAGACGGGAAATAACCATAACGGTTGTTCGCACCAAAACGGGAAGATCCGTCAGCACGGAAGTTAACGCCCAACAGGTATCTGTCTCTGAAGGAGTAGTTCACACGGCCGAAGAAAGAAACAAGTGAAGACTCGATTTCAGAGTTTGTACCAGCGTTCACGCGGGCAGCACTCGATACGTAACGGAAACGCTCACTTGCAAAGCCCTCACCTGTTACACTGGCGCTGCGGATCTGGTTGTCCTCGTTGCTGGCACCGATCACAGAAGACAGGCTGTGTACCTCGTTGAAAGTTTTGTTATAAGCCAATGTAGCCTCCAACAAGCGTTTGGTAGCAGTAGTAGTGGCATTAATGGCTTGACCATCCTGCGCCTCAAAAGTAGAACCAGGGAAGTTAGCGGCGCTGTAACGACGTTCTTCCACATTCAGCACATCTATACCACCTTTCACTTGCAGGTCGAGGCCCGGAATGATTGAGTATTTCGCAAACGCGTTACCAACAGCACGAAGGTTACGGGTTTCGTTATCATTTTCAAGACCTTCCGCTACCGGGTTAGTATAGTAGAAGTTAGGGTAAGAGTAAGTTCTTGTTTCTACATCAGTGAAAACCGGCCAGAGCGGAGACGCAGCCAGCGCATTGGCAAAGGGGCTGGTGATGGAGTTGTCGCTGATGATACGATCACTGTCTGAGCGGCTTAGCTGAATGCTGGTGCCCAGTGAGAACTTATCATTTGCCTGGTGGTCCAGGTTCAGTCGGGTAGAGTAACGCTGATAGCGGCTACCGATTACAACACCTTTCTGATCGAAGTAGTTACCAGACACATAGTAGCGCGTCTTCGGGTCACCACCGCTCAAAGAGAGCTCATAGTTAGAGATACCAGCCGTGCGGGATATCTCATCCACCCAATCCGTATCTGCTAATGGGAAATCAAGTCCACCATAATAGAAGTCAGCGAATTCCTCTGGCGTATACTCACCCTCCGGAATAAAGCCATCATTCACGAAGGCTTCCATCATGATCTCAGAATACTGCTGAGAGTTTAGAAGCTTCGGCTTTTTCCAGTAGTTCTGAGTACCAGTGTACATATTGAAGTTAACCTGCGTCTGACGGGCAGAACCACGCTTGGTTGTAATCAGTACCACACCGTTGGCAGCACGCGAACCGTAGATGGCTGCGGCAGAGGCATCTTTCAGAATGTCGATTGACTCGATATCGTTCGGGTTGATGTCTGTTACTGCGTTAGTAGACTGACCACCAAAGCCTAACTGAGAGAAGTCACCTGTTGTTAGCGGAACACCATCCACTACATAAAGCGGCTGGTTGCTGGCAGAGATTGAAGTAGCACCACGCACACGCACTGTGATACCGCCACCTGGTGTACCAGAGTTCTGAGAGATCTGCACACCGGCAGCACGTCCCTGCAGTGCCTGGTCAACACCAACAACCGGCAGGTTCTGGATGTCTTCCGACTTCACTTTGGCTGTAGCGCCTGTTACCTCACGACGCTCCTGCGTACCATAACCCACTACCACTACTTCGCTTAGTTGACGTTCATCAGCAGCAAGCTGCACGTCAACTGTGGAGCGACCATTCACTGGCACTTCCTGACGCTGCATACCGATGAAGCTGAACACCAGGGTTGCGTTTGGCTGTACCGATAAGGTGTACTCGCCATTGATTCCGGTCGTAACACCATTTGTAGTGCCCCGCTCCAACACGGTAACACCTGGGAGCGCAGAGCCATCATTGGCTGCTGTTACTCTACCGGATACAGTTTGAGTCTGAGCCCAGACACTGCTTACCAGTGTCAGGACTAAAAAGAAGCTCAAGAGTATACTCTTCTTCATAGTAGTTAAATTAGATAAAAAATTGATTTAGGAATTAACATTAGTCTTGCCAATTGGTTAAGAAAAATCAAAAAAACCGACTTAACTAATTTAGCAAATATAAAAAAATAATAAACACATTCCTTTAAAATGTTGGACAGATTCTAGTTTGTTTATAATAAATATCTAAAGTCTTAGAAATCAGAAGAATTCATGTTCGAACTTGGGTTAAGATGGTGTTCTGTGCCCAAAACCCTGCTTATGAATCGGTTAATTTTTCTCCAGCACCACCACGCTCAGAAATCCGCTGCCCTCGTGAATGGCTGACTTCCAGCCCAGGTCCTGCAGGTACCGGCGTATAAAATTGTTGAGCAGGCCATGCGCCACCAGGATCACATGCGGCTTGTGCTCAGCTTCCTGTGCCAGAAAGGTGGCTGCCTCACGTGCCCGCTGTTTTGCCTGCCTGAACGTCTCTATTCCCTTGCTGTTCATACCCATCATCCAAAGCAGCCTGGCGCTCACCAGCCAGAGCCTGATCGGGAGTCGCAAAAGAGGGAGCGAAAATATACGACGCTCAAACTCCCGGAACTCATGTCGCACGATCAATTCTACCTCATCACCAAATATCTGCCGTGCAGTGAGCTGCGACCTCACCAGGGTGCTGCAGTACACCCGCCGGATCTCCTGGTAAGGGATGGCCTCGTGTTCCAGGACAAACTGCTCTACTTCCGCTGCATCGTAGTCACTGATATAATTGCGTGCGCCGGCCTTGTTAAAGTAGCCCTTCTTCGAAACCATAGGCCGCGCATGACGGATCAGGAAGATGCGCTTTCTGGTCTGAGTACTGATTGATGGTGCTGTCAAGGCATGCTTGGTTGGTTTAAGCAGTGTATACGCAAGAGAGAATTCCACGATGCCTGTGGCCCCAGGCTGCAACTCAACTTATATCCATCATTTCAGGTGCAGAGATCGCAAGGTATAGGCATGATAAAAAAATGTAAAAAACCTGAAATCGCATTAACGGAATTTGTCTTGCACGCGTAATAGAAGGCACTGATAGCAACTGCTGGAACACATGACATGGACCACCCAGCGGGAGTACAATTTTTCAAAAACATCTTCCGGCCAGCCTTTGGCCTTCATCTATACCTGGCTGGCTATTAATTAATAGGCATACACCTGTCTCTAAGTGCCATGTTGCAACCTAGCGGAGATGAATATTGGCCCGAACCAAAAAATGATGTAAAACATATCTACACCAGAAAAGATAATGAAAACACCGCATTACCCATCGATGATCCTCATGACTGCCGATACGGTTGGCAGCGTATGGACCTATGCATTGGAGCTAACAAGAGCCGTAGCAAGCCACGGTACAAATGTAGCCCTGGCCACCATGGGAAATCCTATGAGTGAAGAGCAGCGCGCTGAAGCTGAAAGTATTGCCAATCTCACGGTTTATGAAAGTGAGTATAAGCTGGAGTGGATGGATGATCCCTGGGAGGATGTGGCGAAGGCTGGTCAGTGGCTTTTGGAGCTGCGTGATCAGGTGCAGCCGGATGTGATCCACCTCAACCACTTGAGCTTTGGCAGCCTGGAATGGGGCAAGCCCGTGCTGGCGGTCATCCACTCCTGCGTGCTGTCATGGTGGCGTGCCGTGAAGCAGGAGGAGGCTCCCAAAAGCTGGAACAAATACAGCGAAATGGTGCGAAAAGGCCTTCAGGCAGCCGATGTGGTGGTAGCACCAACTCAGGCTATGATGCACCAGGCCGAAGAACTCTATGGTCCGTTTAAGCAAAGCACTGTGGTGTACAACGGTCGCGGACAGCAGTATTTTCAGTTTGGGCGTAAGGAGCCTTTCGTTTTCAGCCTGGGCAGGGTATGGGACGAGGCCAAGAATATCTCCATGCTGGCACACATTGCCTCAGACCTGCAGTGGCCGGTTTACATAGCAGGTGAAGGCAAGCATCCGGATACAGGAGAAGCCATGGAGCTGGAAAACGTGTACTTCCTGGGGCAGCTCACAAACAAAGAAGTGTCTGATTGGCTATCCAGAGCGTCGATCTACGCATTGCCTGCCAAGTATGAACCTTTTGGACTTACCGTGCTGGAAGCGGCCATGTCAGGCTGTGCCCTGGTGGTGGGCAAAACTGAGAGCATGGCTGAGGTATGGGGTAATGCCGCCCGCTACGTAGACCCAAACAGTGCAGATGAATTGCGTGATGCGATCGAGAACCTGATAGACGATGAGTTCTGCCGCAATATAATGGCTTGCCGGGCTGTGAAGCGCTCGCATGGATACACCGCCGACCAGATGGCCCAGGATTACAGTTATCTGTACGGGCAGCTGATTCAGGCACCGGTTTCGGTTTCAAAATGAAAAACTAGCTTATCTTTACCAAAAATTGTCAAACAACGAGATGAACATCGTTATACTTGGCCTTTCCATTACAACTTCCTGGGGCAATGGCCATGCCACCACATACCGTAACCTGGTACGGGCGCTCAACTCCAATGCGCACCATGTGTTGTTTCTGGAGAGAAAACTGCCTCAGCGACAAGCCGCGGCTGATCTGGGTGCGCCAGACTTCTGCCAGTTAGGTACTTACGCTACGTTAGAACAGCTGAAGCAGTATACGGAGCAAGTGCGTGAAGCTGATTTGGTGATCATGGGTTCGAGTCTGTCTGAAGGCTCAGTGATTGGGAAGTGGATAATAGAAACGGCAAAGGGCATAAAGGCTTTTTACGATCTGGATGCACCTGCTACCCTCACAGAACTGGAAGGCCAGGGGCCATCTTACCTGAGTGCGAGCCTTATTCCTGCCTTTGACCTATACCTATCCTGCACAGGAGGTCCTGCATTGGAGCTGTTTGAGCAAAAGTACGGTGCCAGCATGGCCCGTCCGCTCTACTTCTCAGTTAACCCGGAGCTATACCATCAAGAGTACCGCGAGATCAAGTGGGATCTGGGCTACCTCGGTGCTTATTCAGAAGACAGACAGTCGGTCCTGCAGAAACTGATGGTGGATGCGGCCGCGCAGTGGCCAGAGGGACGCTTTGCGGTAGCTGGTACGAAGTATCCTGAAGACATGGGCTGGCCCGGTAACATCAACATGCTGCATCACCTGACCCCGGTTGAGCACCGCGATTTCTTTAACAGCCAGCGCTTTGCGTTGAGCTTGGCCCGCTCCGGAGCCAGCAGGTTTGGTTATACCCCGAGCATGCGTCTCTTTGAGGCGGCTGCCTGCTGCACACCTGTTATTTCGGACTATTGGGAAGGTATAGAGTCGCTGTTTGAGCCTGAATCGGAGATACTGATTACCAAAAGCGCCTCCGAAACATTGCGCTACCTCCGCGAGATTTGTACCTCGGAGCGCAAAGCCATTGGAACAAGGGCCCGCCGCAAAGTGATGGCACACCACACAGCCGCCCACCGTGCCCATGAACTGGAAACGTATGTGGGAGAATTGATGTCCCTGAATACTTCGAATGAGCCAAAGCTGGAAACGATCAGCTGATACTGAACTGAGTTTAATTAATAGGAAGCCATACCCGATTTGCTGGCAAGCGGGTATGGCTCTTTTTTGTGCAGAGCGCAGCCACGCCTGACTGCACTAACGATTACATGACAATGACAAAAAAAGGAATAGAACGCTGGAAGACACTGAAGTCGCAGGTGGTATTTGAACATAAATGGTATACCCTGCGCCGCGATCACGTGGAGCTGCCTAACGGATATGTGATGGACGACTACTTTGTGAGTGTGCGGCCGGATGTGGTGCTGACTTTCCCGTTGACCGAAGATGGGCACGTGCTGTTTGTGCGACAGTACAAGCATGCTGCTTCCGATATCTTTATTGAACTACCCGGTGGCGTGATCGATGCGCATGAAACAAATCCCTTGGAGGCGGCCAAACGGGAGCTGCTGGAAGAAACCGGCTATACCACCGACGACATAGAATCGGTGCTGCAGGTGATTGACAACCCGACCAAAGACACGAATAAAATTTACTATTACATCGCCCGCAACGTACGCGAAGTAGCTGCTCAGGACCTCGATGAGAGTGAGCACATCGAGGTCCTGAAGGTGCCTTTGCAGGAGGTGGAGCAGATGATCATGAGCGGAAAGATCAACGTGGCCGGTTCTATTGCCCTCTGCCTGCTCGCTCTCCGGAAGCTGGGTGCTTAAAGCTTACTGATCTTCCTGCCAGGCAGTAGCTGCAATGATGTTGGTGCCTTTCCAATGCAAAGTATAGCCTGCCGTGTGCGGGGCGAGGCTGAACTGTGGGTGCAGGTCGAGTTCCTGGCGAATTTGGGCTGCTGTTACCTGAAGTGGAGCCGGTTTAAACCCATTGCGTGTCAGGCGGTGCTGCCAGGCATCCAGTCGTTCGTGGCGCTCTACGCGGTCATTTCCTTCAAAAGCTACCACATTGAGGATCTCCCTGCCAAAAAACTCCTGCTCAATCACACGGCGCTCCGGCATATTGGCCGGTAACAGCGTATCCAGCACATCAAACACAGTATGGTAGTGACGCAGCGACTCACGCAGGCGTGGAAGGAAGTCGAGGCGGTTATGCTCTGAGTCAGGCTCTGTCAGGGTGAGCAACTGCGGACGTAATGCACGTATCTGTTGCAGTACGCGATCACGTTGGTCAGGTATAGCCACCAGTTCATCGGCGAGGTGGTGTAGGGTGAGTGCCGCGTTCACGATCAGGTTATGCGAAGCGTCAATCTCAAGCGACTGCAGATCAAAGTCCTCGAGGCGGGTAGCCACATAGGTATAGCTGAAGTCCAGGCCGAGCCGCTCGGCGTGCGCAGCCAGACGTGCACCTGTTGCCTGCAGTTTATAAGCCGGATCAGGGTTGCTGTGGTCCGGTATGTCGATGCCTGTGAGATGCAAAGCTGGACGCTCGCCCGGCAAAGCTGCCAGCTGTTCCATCAGGTGAAACCACTGCAAGCCGCTGCCTATACCTAAGTCGAGCAGGTATACCGATGACTTACCAGCAATAGCAGAAAGTATAGAGTGATTGGCAAAGCGGTGCCCGAATGTAACTAGCGGCGTAGCTGTCACCAGCACATTGAAGGCTGCGATCATGTCCATCTCCCCAAAGTTAGAGGCGTACAGGTTGCCTGACGCTTTCGTTGTGCTTTGCTGACAACGCAATGCCAGGGCCCGTGCAAATGCCTGCACAATGCGGCCTTCTGCACCAGTCTGCTCAGCAGCTCTGTTCAATAAGTCGTGTGCATTAACTACGGCCTCTTCAGGCTGGTCCTGAACCTGGTAGCCCAGGTCGAGCACCTGTGCTAATAGCGGTTGTGTGGCGTATACGCGGGAAGGATGTAGTAATTCTTGTAGCATTTGCAGGAGGTATAGCTGATGTTCGTCAGGCCCGATAGTCAGGCGCAGGGTATGGTGGTCGGCGCGACGCACTAGGATGTTGTTGGCAAGCAGGTAGCTGTGTATGTCATCGGCACTGTAACCACCGGCATCCAGCAGCAGAAAATTGCTCTGTGATGGCCAGAACTGTACGCCTATCTTTTGCAGCGCCTGCTCCAGCTTGGTTTTGCCGGCCTGTGTGGCCTCTAGGGTCATGTGCAGGAAGTTCTCGTCGTCCAAAGCAGCCAGTGCGGCAACCTGTGCCAGCTGGTTTACATTGTAGGGTTGTTTTACTTCGTGTACCTGCTCAATCAGGTGCCGCTGCGCGATCATGTACCCGATGCGGACGGAGGCTAGTCCGTAGGCCTTGGAGAAGGTGCGTAGCACCACCAGGTTTGGGTAGCGGGAGAGCATCGACACGGCATCAGCACAGTCAGGAGCTGTAACATATTCTATGTAAGCCTCATCTACCACAACGGTAACATGTGCAGGGATCCGGTCGAGTACCTCCTCCAACTCAGCGGATGTGAGATAAGTGCCGGTTGGGTTGTTGGGGTTGCAGATGAAACAGAGCCGTGTAGAGGGGCGCAGCTGACGCATAAAAGCCTGCATGTCAATCCGGAAAGCACTTGTAAGTGGGATTTCGGTGCAGGGGATGCGCAGTGCACGGGCTTCCTGGCAATACAGTGGGTAGGAGGGTGTGAAAGTCAGCACTTCTCCATCTTTGTCGTAACCGCAAAAGCGGCGCACGAGCAGCGAAATCAACTCCGCCGAGCCGCTGCCTACTGTGATCTCATCTGCCTGTACTCCCAGTTTCTTAGAAAGCGCGTGTCGCAGGTCGGCTGCATCGGGTGTTGGGTAGCCATGGATGCTGGTGAGGGCCTGTTGCATGGCGGCCAGTACCTGCGGAGATGATCCAAACAAGTTTTCGTTCGTTGCAGCTTGATAAGGGAGGCGTTTCTGTTCCATAGCAGGTTGTAGCGGCATAAGATTTTGCATTGCAATATAGCAATTCAAAAATGTATATTATATTTTAAATGATGGTTAAGCATAAAAAAATGATAACAAAGTGAAATTATGAAAAAGTGCTTTCCAAGAGCTGATAACTAATTGTCTGAAAACGTTGTATATACAATTATTGCAAGCGTTATTGCATCCTATCTTAGATATTTTCGATATGAAGTTAGAACATGAATTAAAGATGCCAAACTTCAGGAGCCCTTATCAGAGAGCTTCTCTGAATCTGATGTTCACGGGTGAGTGGATGATGGCACGGGTCGACAGTCTGCTCAAGCCCTATGACATTTCTTCGCAGCAGTACAATGTCCTGCGCATCCTCCGGGGGCAGCAGGGCAAGCCGATTAACCTCTTTGCCATACAGGAGCGAATGCTGAACCGCATGAGCAATGCTACCCGCCTGGTTGAAAAACTGCGTCTTAAGGGGCTGGTTACCCGTGAGCTTTGCGAGCAAAACAGACGTAAGGTGGAGATCGCCATCACAGACAAAGGGATGGAATTGCTCGATAAGCTAGACCCACTGATGAAGCAGCTCGAAGAAGACACTTTTAAGAGCCTGTCGGCAGAAGAAGCACAACACCTGAGCGACACACTGGACCGGGTGAGAGAATAATTCCGGCAACACGTTTGTATTGCTTAACTTCTGGCAGAGCCTGTCGTTTAAATGTCAGTATGACAAACGAATAGCTATGGAACAGGAACAAACCACTTTGTTGAAAGATTATACAATGGAAGAGAAGGGCGCCTACCTGGCTGCGCTTGCTTCGGTTGCTTCCGCAGATGGACACGCCTCTGAAGAAGAACTGGAATTTTTGAGGGTGCTAAGTGAGGCAGCCGAGATGCCGGAGAACGTGGAGGAGGAGGTGATCTCAATTGCTAAAAATCCTTCACAGATCAGCGTGCAGCGGGTGCTCGATGTGCTTAAAAAGAGCGAACTGCGCTTCTCTTTCATCACTGATATCATCAGCTTTGCTAAAGCTGATGGCGAATATACCCATGAGGAGCAGAAGCGGATACAGGAGATGGCCGATTACCTGGGCGTAGACCAAAAGCAGTACAGTGTGCTGGAACAATTTGTGAACAAGGCCGATGAGGCCCAGCAGCACGGGGAGGATCCGAGTTCTCAGGCATTTATGAACAAGAACGGTTTTGGAGACATGTTTAAGAACGTTGGTATCTCCCCACAAATGGTACAAGGTATACTAGGCATAGCAGCGCCGCTTGTTCTGGCCCGCATGATGGGCGGCGGCAGACGCCGCGGTGGAATGGGCGGCGGTCTGCTGGGAGGACTGCTTGGTGGCATGATGATGGGCCGGGGCGGGCTGATGGGGGGCGGTCGACGCTCGAACAGCGGCTTAGGTTCCATGGCCTCCGTGCTGGGAGGCCTTAACGGTCGCAACCGCTACGGCAGCATGGGCTCCGGCGGACTGGGAGGCCTGCTTGGAGGTCTGCTCGGGGGAAACAAACGGGGCAGCGGCACAAGCTGGTAGGTATAGCGGTGTATTTTCATGATCTTCAAAACAGCTGTATCTGAAAGGAAAGGAGCTGGTGGCAATTCTGCCACCAGCTCCTTTCTATTTGGACATGCCTTAATCTGCTATGATATATTTTGTAGTTTTAGCGAGCAAATCTGAAACGCATCAGTCACTATGATAAAAAGTAATTTTCTATACCTGGCATTGGCTTTGAGCCTGGGTTTTTCTGCCTGTCAGCAGCCACCACAGCAACCTGCAGCAACTGCTCAAACACAAACCACCGAAGCGAAAGTATATTATCCTGGCAAAGGCGATAACTGGGAAAAGAAACAACCAGAGCAGGTAGGTATGGACGCTGCTGCATTGCAGGAAGCTGTAGAGTGGGCCAAACAACAGGAAACTACCCAAATGCCCAAGGACTTCTCTACACAAGAGGAGATCTTCGGCAAAATGCTCGGGCCTATACCTGACGACCGGGCCAGTACCAACGGCATCATCCTGAAGAACGGCTACATCGTGGCGGAGTGGGGGGAGACCGATCGGGTGGATCCGACTTACAGCGTCCCCAAAAGCGTGCTCTCCACCATACTAGGTATAACAATTGACCGGGGTATGATCAAAAGTATACAAGACCCGGTGGCGAATTATGTGCAGGACGGCGGCTATGACTCAGAGCAGAACCAGAAGGTAACTTGGGAGCACCATGTGCGCCAAACCAGCGAGTGGGAAGGTGAACTGTGGGGCAAAAAGCATGACTTTGTGGGCAAGGAGGAATATGGCCGAGGTGAACGCAAACCACGCGAGCTGCAGGAACCGGGTACTTACTACGAGTACAACGACGTGCGCATCAATCGCTTTGCTTTGTCCTTGCTTCGTTTGTGGAAAAAGCCGCTGCCAGAAGTATTCAAAGATGAAGTGATGGACCCGATTGGCGCCTCTAACACGTGGCAGTATGTGCCTTACCGCAATTCCTATGTAGAGATAGACGGCAAGCGCATGCCATCAGTGAGCGGTGGTACCCGCTGGGGAGGTGGCCTCTGGATCAGCGCCCGCGACGAAGCCCGCTTCGGCTACCTGTTCCTGCGCAATGGCCGCTGGAAAGACAAGCAGATCGTGTCGGAAGGATGGGTGAAAGAAGCAACCACTCAACGCGGACCTGTAGGTCCTGACTACGGCTACCTGTGGTGGTTGAACACCGAAGGCAAGGCCTGGCCAAGTGCGCCAACTACCAGCTATGCTGCTTTAGGTGCCGGGCAGAATACGATTTGGGTAGATCCCGAGCATGACATTGTGATCGTGTGGCGCTGGCACAATGGCAATCCGGATGAGTTGATCAAGCGTGTGCTGGCAGCGGTGAAGAAGTAGTATTGCGTGAGCGTCCACGCTCGTGTCTACTATGGTGGGGCCTCCGGCCCCTTTTTTATTCTATTATTAAAATTCTAGAATCGCTTCAAATGGCTTCGCTGGAAGGTCCACTCGGGAGTGAAAAGCGGGCCGCTGAAGTTGCTACTGTACCAAGGACTAATACCTGGATTTATGGGATTCTTCAGGATTTGTATCTCCTGCGCCGGCATATAGCTTTGCGCTAACAGGAAAAGCTTTTCTCCGGTTTTGTCATTAGTAACCATATCCATCACGATCACAGCATGACCGGGACTTCCTCCTTTGATGAATACATCTCCGATCTGTAGATCATCCATCGAAACGGCTTTCATTTCTTTCTCGAGCGATATGGTACCGGCATAGGTAAAGACTATCTGCAGGTAATCTTTGAAAGAGGTATAGGAAGTTGATGCAGCTGCTTTTTTGATCCAAGTGCAATCATTTCCCTTCACCTGTACCCGATACCCTTGCCGCCACTTGCTATATTCAGCCCGGAAACCGCTTGTGAAATTGAAGTGAATGGCATCATAACGTTTCTGTTCAAACAAGTATTCCGCCCGCAAACGCATCACCGCATCAGCGCATTGTTGCAGATCTCGCTTGCCCACATCAATGTCGAGCACCGCATCATAGATATTGTCGTTGGGTTTAACCGCCCCGTTGTAATAATATACCTGTGCGCCATGTGGTTTGAGACTGAAGTTTTGGAGATAAGCGCCAAAGCTGTTTTCTACTTGCGTGGCTCTGGTGAATCCTTTTGGTGGTAAAAACCTCTCTGCTACTGTCTTGCCTTTAGGGTTTACTAATACTTCGGTTTCGACTATACTCTCCGGAATTTCATCTGTCACTTGCTCTGCTTTGGAACCGCAGGCTGTGAGTATAAAGAAGAGAAAGCTGTACAGGTATAACGACATCTGGCTGCAATTTAGTTTTGAACTAAATTAATAGTTTAATTTGGATTTGCAAGCAGTTGATGTTGTTTGGTTTAGCTGATGTACAGAGAAAACATGGATGCTATCCAAAGGGGCCAGAGGCCCCACCATAGTAGACACGAGTGTGGACGCTCGCGCCATGCGTGTACCTTGCATAAACAAAACGAGCCGACTCAGTTGAGTCGGCTCGTTCTTTATCAGGATATACCTTTGGATCTTAGTGACGGCAAGTGCAGTGCTCGCCGGCTATACCTTCTGTGCGGGTGTCAGTACCTTCATGCCAGTCGAAAGCGGCCGCATACTTGTTGTTCTCCCACCAAAATTTGCCCGGCTTGCGGTCGTAGTTACCTATTTCGTTCATAGTGGCAGCATCATACAGACGACCGTTTACCATGGTGTAGCGCACGTGTTCCGAGTTCTGGATGTTCTCCAGTGGGTTCTGGTCCAGCACGATCAGGTCGGCTAGTTTGCCAGTTTCCAGTGAGCCAATCTCTTTGCCCATACCCAGGTACTCCGCACCATTTAGAGTGGCGGCACGCAGGGCTTCCAGGTTAGTCATACCGCCTTGCTGCAGCATCCATAGCTCCCAGTGCGCACCGAGGCCTTGCAACTGACCGTGGGCACCAAGGTTCACTTTTACACCGGCATCGGTCAGCGCCTTGCAGGCTTCGGATGTTTTGAAGTAACCGTTGCGGTATTCTTCGTCCGGCACCTGCATCACGAAGCGTGAGCGACCGTCGATCACCGAGCGTGGTGTGAACTTCAGGAGTCTTTCCTTCTCCCATACCTTGGTGTTCTGGTACCAGTAGTATTCGCCGCTGGTTGCACCGTAGTTCACGATCAGGGTAGGGGTATAGCCCGTGTTCGAAGCTTTCCATACTTCCACCACGTCTTTGTAAAGTGGCGCGATCGGGATGTTGTGCTCAATGCCAGAGTGACCGTCGAGAATCATGCTCATGTTGTGGAAGAAAGTCGAGCCGCCTTCCGGTACCACGGTCATGTCGAGTTCGCGGGCCGCCTGAATGATCTGCTGGCGCTGCTCACGGCGTGGCTGGTTGTAGCTCTTCACCGAGAAACCACCGGCAGCCTGAATGCGGCGCAGGTGCGAACGGGCATCGTCTAGGCTGTTCACCACAGCTTTAAAGTTGCCATCAGCTCCGTATAGGATCGTACCAGTTGAGTAGATTCTAGGACCCACCATGTGGCCGGCCTTCACGGCTTCTGACTGGCTAAATACCATCTCAGTAGTAGAAGAAGGGTCGTGCGTGGTCGTAACACCGTAAGCTAGGTTGGCCAGGTACGACCACTGCTGTTTCGGGCTCATGCCGTTACGGAACGTACCGAGGTGTGCGTGTACATCTACTATACCTGGCATGATGGTCTTGCTACTGGCGTCGATCACTTTGGCGTCTTTCGGCACAGCTATACCTTTGCCAACCGACACAATGCGGTTGCCATCTACTACAATCGTACCGCCTTCAATCACTTCATCGCCCTTCATGGTGATGATACGGGCATTGGTGAAGGCCACTTTGCCTTGCGGAGCATCTGTCTTGAACTCCAACCCAATTTTTATACCTGTCGTGTCGATGGCAGGCAGTTTCTCAGGGGCACCCTCCAGGAAAGCAAAGCGATCTTTCAGGTCGTTCGAGAAGTACTCGTCACCCAGTACCCAGTTCACTTTCTTGCTGTCGCCTGACCAGTGCACACTCGTACCGGCGTCTTTAGTGAAGCGGGCAACAGGCACTGCTTTAGTCTCTGCGCTCAGTTCCATACCGGCACCATTGGCCGAGAAAGGTACCACGTAGCCGTTGAACAGCTCCACAAAAGCCAGCCATTTGTTGTCCGGACTAGGGTAGAACTGGTCGGTGTAGGTAGAGGTATAATGCGTACGCTCCTCTTTCCCGTTCAGGTCCACGCTCTTGAAGGTATACTTACCACCTCCACCAGACGTGAAGAAAATGCGGTCAGATGTGGCGTTGAACAGCGGGTTGAAGCCATTTTTCATGATCAGCGTCGGATTTTTGCCTTCTGCAGTCATGTAGTAGGTGCCACGTTCATTGCCGTGTGCATAGCCCATGTGGTTGTTGCCTCCGTCTTTGCTGTACACGATAAGTTTACCGTTCGGTGAGAAAGAGGCGTTTGTGTAGAAACCTTTCTCAGCAGTCAGCTTAACTGGCTTCGCGTTCTTCTTGCGGATGTCCACTTTCACCAGTGCACCCAGGTTCTCGTCATCCCAGGTAGAGAACACGAGCGTCTTGCCATCAGGCGAGAAAGTCGGGTAGAATTCGAAATCCTTGCTGTTGGTGATGCGCTCTGGCTTACCGTTTGGCAACTCCTTCTTGTAGATATGGCCTGCAGCGTTAAACACGAGGAGCTTTCCGTCAGGCGAAGTCACAGCATGGCGAATGGCCTTGGCAGTAAACTGCGCTGGTGAAACGCCCTCTTTGCTGAAGTCGTGGCGCACAGCTTCGGCGATGTGGTGCGTAGCAGTTGCTTCGAAGGGAATGTTGGTTACCTTTTGGCTGGCTACGTCAATCTTGTTGATCTTGCCACCTGCCCAGAATACCAGGCTCTTGTTATCAGGCGTCCAGGCAAAGTTCGGATATACCCCGAAGATGGCCCAGGCTTCCTGCTGGTCGTTGCTCAGTTGATCGTAGATCGGCCACTGCTCACCTGTTTTCAGGTCGTGGATGAAGAGCACCGACTTGGTACGCACGCGGCGCACAAAAGCCAGCTGCTTGCCATCGCGGGAGATCACCGGACGAACCGAGCCACCGTTGCCGGTCACCACGTTCTCGATCTCACCTGTGTTACGGTCCACGCGGCGAATCACATAGATCTGGCTGTTCGGGTCTTTGTTATACTCGAATGTTGTGCCGCCGCTCATGTCTTCGGAGAAATACACATACTTGCCATCCGGCGAAACCATCGGCTCACCCGCATCCTGCTGGTCGTTTTTACGCTTGGTCAGCTGCACACCGGCACCACCTGCTCGATGGTACATCCACATTTCGCCGGCGCCCAGCGAACGGGAGGCCGTGAAGTGCTTGCGAGCGATCAGGTACTCACCGTCTGGCGTCCAAACGGCGTTGTTCAGCAAGCGGAAATTTTCTTTGGTGATCTGTTTGGCGTCAGAACCATCGCGCTTCATCACCCAGATGTTATCGCCACCACCTGCGTCGGATGTGAAAGAGATGAACTTGCCATCGGGACTGAAACGCGGCTGCACCTCGTAGGCACGGCCGCTGCGGAGCAACTTAGCCTTACCACCAGACATTGGCATAATGTAGATATCGCCGAGCATGTCGAACACGATCTCCTTGCCGTCCGGACTCACGTCCACGCTCATCCAGGTGCCTTCGTCGGTTGTTACAGTGATTTCTTTTTGAGGACCGCGGGCTTCTTCCACGTTCCACTTATTGTCTTTTTTGTCCTGCGCCGTGGCTGTGCCCAATGGTAAGGCAAGCGCCGCCGCCAGGAACATACTCAGATAGGTATGCTTCTTCATGACAGGGTGTAAGTCGATTAGATTAGTTTAGATTCTCAAATTTAATGATTTGAGGGGAGAAATCAGAAAAGGTTTAAACTGGGTGGCAGGATTGGGAATGTTGGGGGCCTTCCGACCTCACAGTGTCTTCCAGACCTGTGAGTGTCTTGCTGGCTTCAGTGGTATAGCTTTTATGAACTATAAAAGGAATCTGTAGAGACCAGTCGTGACCTGTCCATATGATGGCTTGGGCTGAAGAACAGAGCGCACTCTGTATAAACTGCGAATATTGGGAAACTAGAATGGCTGAATAAGACTAGTTTTAATAAAAAGCTAAGATGCTTATTTTGCCCTTATCGTCTATGTGCACCTGAAAATGGATTTGAGAATTTACAGCCTTGCCCATAAAACGGGCGGGTTCCCATTGCCTGGAGGCTTTGAGGGCCTGTAACAGGTCGTTCTGTAAAGCATTCCGGTCTTCCAGCGGTGACCATGTGAAAGCCTGCACATCATACATTTGATGGTGCTCCAATTTTGCTTGTCGGTCAGGTATAAACAATTGTGTGATATTGCCCAGCGAATCAATGCGTGCTATAAAGTTCTCAAAGCTGAACCGGCCAGCTAATCCATATTTCTTACTGTCGATGTGCGCTAACAAGCTTGCTAACTGCATTTTTGGAGAGGGACCTATATATCCAATAGTTCTAATGGCCCTAAGTGCGGAACCATCAAAAAGAATATTTCTGTAATCAATCGCATGGCCCGATTGCAGGATTTCCAATTCCTGTTCAGGTATAGCTTCAAGTGATTTTACTGGTTTTGAATTAGAACCGTGATGGCCAAAAGTTAAAACACCATCGTGTTCGTAGGTGTATATCAACCAGTTCTGTCCCAATGCAACACCATAATCGCAGGAGCTATACCTGCCAGTTATTTCACCACCCGAATTAAAAGTGTAGGAAAGCGTTACTGGTAGGGAAGTTTCCTGTTTAAAGTGCTTCGCGATAGTGAATGAAACGTTATAAGTAAGAGAGTCCTTGGCGTATACCTTGGAGGTTGCCTGGCCCCAGAACACGTATTTTGCTTTTAGAAATTCTAAGGCAACGGGAGGTGGGTCTGCATCGCAAGCAAAAGTCGTGAATGGCGCCAGGAAAATGAAAATTAGCAGTAGCCGTATCATTTCTCGTGATTTAGATCTAGGTTAAATCTGCGATTACTCCACCTCAAACTCCCTCGGCAAGTCAAAGCTCAGCGGCTTATTACGGCTGTGTATCTGCTCCAGAAAGCTGTCGAGCTCGTCTTTGTACTCCAGGTGATAGTCTTGGTGCAGGTTCTTGCGAATAAGCTGGATCGTGCGCTGCAACAGACGGGCAGTGGCGGTATAAAAAGCTTTGTAGTAGCTGTCGAACTGGCCCGTGAAATTGTCAAAGATCAGGCGCAGCAGGTATAGGTGTAGGTCTGTTTCCAGCTTTACGTCCTTGGTGATACGTTTGAAACGGGCGATTTCCTTGGCAGACTTGCGCAGCGACTTAGTTAAGGCACGGCCGAGGTAACGACCAGTGGTACCAATCATCAGTTCGTGGATTTTTTCAACGGTCTGCTCATAGGCCTCTTCCGGCGTGAGTTCGCCCAGCTCAATTGCCAGTAAGTCATAAAGCTCCCCGTCACGTCTGGCGGCTTTTAAAATAATCGCTTCCTTTTCTTTGTCGCTCAGCTGCTTAACAGCTTTTTTAAAACCAGTGGAGACGGTAGGCATAGATTTCTAGGCAAAATATGAATAAGCCAGAACGGTAAGGCTTTGCTATAGTTGCAACCGCAACGGCTATACCTGTAAAACTAGGCAAAATTGACTTGCTGTTCAAGATAGGGTGACGGGAAAACAATTTGGCTATACCTTGTTTAAAAATTATAATATTATCTAGAGAGGGTAACTCAATCCTGTAAATTCTTTTTAATCCTAAAAATCCTGATTCAGACAGAATAATATCCGCCTCCACAGGAATTATGCCCGACTCTGGATTGTTTTAACCTATACCTTTTTTGGATAGTCGGAGCTGGACGGGAAGTGCTGTTTTATAGTTGCTTCTGTTTCCGTAGCTCCGTAAAAATTCGTAATTTTGCACTATGAATATTGAGACAGAAATTTTACATCAGGACGATGTCGCTTTGCTCGAAGAGAGCACCGATCTGCGCAACCTGATTGTGTATAACGACGACGTGAACACATTTGACCACGTGATCGCTACCTTGATCAAGGTATGTGGTCACTCGGCGGAACAGGCGGAGCAATGCACGCTGCTGATCCACTACAAAGGCAAGTGCACCGTGAAGGTAGGGTCTTACGAAGAATTGGCAGGTATGTGCACCGCCCTGCACGACAAAGACTTGTCGGCCAACATCGAGTAGCGGGAGGTTGAATGGAATTTCCGTCTAAATTGATTGAAAACGCCGTTGAGGAGTTGGCGAAACTCCCGGGCGTAGGGCGCAAGACTGCCCTGCGATTGGCGCTGCACATGCTCAAAGAGGAGTCTGAGGAGACCTTTCTGCTGGCTGAGGCGCTCGTGAAAATGCGCACCGAGGTGAAGCATTGCAAGGAATGCCACAACATATCCGATACAGAGGTGTGCGGTATTTGCCTAAATCCGTTACGCGACCGCAGCCTATTGTGCGTCGTGAGCGACATCCGGGATGTGATCGCGATCGAGAACACTTCGCAGTTCAAGGGACTGTACCATGTGCTGGGTGGGGTGATCTCGCCGATTGAAGGCGTGGGCCCGTCGGACCTGCACATTGACTCTCTGCTGGAGCGCCTGCCGAACTCTGAAGTAAAAGAGATTCTGCTGGCCATCAGCCCGACCATGGAAGGCGACACGACTGCTTTTTATCTGACCCGCAAACTTCGTGACCACAATGTGCGCATTACTACCATCGCCCGTGGTGTGCCGGTAGGGGGCGAGTTGGAGTATACCGATGAAATTACCCTGGGACGCAGCATTGTGGAGCGTACGTCCTATGGTAAGAATTAAAACTCGCGGCTTGTAATAGCTGGAAAAGGACATGCGGACAGCATGTCCTTTTTGTTTTTGGTGAGGTATAGGTCTGGTAGGCAGTTGTTCCAGGGCCAGAGGCCCCACCATAGTAGACACGAGTGAGGACGCTCGCGCCATACCTTAGAACCCTCCCTATAATCCCAGCCCCTTATCACTGGTTTTCTCTTGCATTATATTAACTTTGGAGCTTAATTCAGAATAAGCATGCAGAACACAGCATTGAACATACTTTCAGACAGAATCATGGCCCTGTCGGAGTCGCAGACCATCGCGATGGCTAAAAAAGGCCGTGAACTTGCCGCACAAGGTCATGATATCATTAACCTAAGCTTCGGAGAGCCGGACTTCCAAACGCCGCAATACATCAAAGATGCGGCGAAAGAGGCGATTGACGAGGGATTTACCTTTTATACCCCGGTACCGGGCTTCCCGGCCTTGCGCCAGGCCATAGCCGATAAGTTTAAGCGCGACAACAACCTGGACTATGGTCCTGAGAACATCGTGGTGTCGACCGGTGCCAAGCAGTCCATTGCCAATGCCGTGATGTGTCTGGTGAATCCGGGGGATGAGGTGATCATTTTCTCCCCTTACTGGGTATCCTATGAAGAGATCGTGAAACTGGCCGAAGGGACGCCGGTGCCGCTGCAGGGCCGTTTGGAGAATGACTTCAAAGTAACACCGGAGCAACTTGAGAACGCCATCACGTCCAATACCAAGGTGGTCATGTACTCTTCGCCTTGCAACCCGACTGGTTCGGTGTTTGACGAGGAGGAACTGCTGGCAATTGCCAAGGTGCTGGAGAAGCATCCGCAGGTATACATCATCGCCGACGAGATCTATGAGTACATCAATTTCGGCGGTAAGCACGCCAGCATGGCCAGCTTCGACTTCATCAAAGACCGCGTGATCACCGTGAACGGCTTTTCGAAAGGCTATGCCATGACCGGTTGGCGTGTGGGCTATATCGCCGCGCACAAAGACATTGCCACTGCCTGCGAGAAAATGCAAAGCCAGATCACATCCGGTACTTGCTCTATCGCCCAAAAAGCGGCTCATGCAGCGCTATTAGGTGGAAACGAATCAGCTTTGGAAATGCGTGATGCGTACCGTCGCCGTCGTGATCTCGTGCTGGACATCATGCAGGATATACCCGGCTTCAAGACCAACGTGCCAACCGGCGCATTTTATATTTTCCCGGATGTGAGCTACTATTTCGGAAAGAGCTGCAATGGCAACATCATCAGCAGTGCGCTCGACCTGAGCCTATACCTGCTCACTGATGCGCATGTGGCGCTTGTGAGTGGAGAGGCCTTTGGGGCACCGCAGTGTATCCGATTCTCTTATGCTACATCCGACGATAAACTAATTGAGGCGCTCCGTCGCATTAAGGAGAGCCTCGCCAAATTGCAGTAATGAACCAGCATACCAATTTAGAAGATATTTTCAGTGCCTTCGATAGGCTGACCGTGCTCATCGTGGGCGACGTGATGATTGACTCATACCTGTGGGGCAAGTCGACACGCATTTCACCAGAAGCGCCTGTGCCGATCGTAAACGTGGTGAAGCGCGAGAAACGACTGGGCGGAGCGGCCAACGTGGCCTTGAATGTGCAAGCTATGGGCGCGACACCACTGCTTTGCTCCGTGATCGGCGACGACCCGGACGGCGGTGACTTTCTGCGCCTGATGGAAGAGCGCAACCTGTCTACAGAAGGTATCGTGCAGAGCCCAGAGCGGATAACCACTATCAAGCATCGTATCATTGCCGGTGCACAGCAACTGCTGCGCGTGGACGCTGAGATAGAGCATAACCTGGCCGACTACGAAGAGCGTCATCTGGAGGAGCACTACCTGAAGCTGCTCGACCGGGCCGATGTGGTCGTATTCGAAGACTATGACAAAGGTGTTTTCTCCGAACAGAATATTGCCCGTTTCATCCAACTGGCAAACGAGCGCGGTATACCGAGCGTGGTGGACCCAAAAAAGAAAAACTTCCTGAGCTACAAAGGCTGTACGCTGTTCAAGCCAAACCTGAAAGAGCTCAAAGAAGGTCTGAAAGTAGACTTCGCCGACGAGAACCTGCATGCTTTTGAAGAGGCCGTGGCCCAGTTACAGGAACGACTTTCGACCAGGCAAGTGCTCGTTACGCTTTCTGAGCGTGGCGTGTTTGTGGCCGACGGCAACGAAAAAACTTATATACCTGCCCATCGCCGTTCTATTTCGGATGTGTCGGGGGCCGGGGATACGGTGATCAGTATTGCGGCGCTGTGTATGGCACTGCGCACTTCGCTGCCATTTATGGCCGGCCTGAGTAACCTGGGCGGCGGACTGGTATGCGAACAGGTAGGGGTAGTGCCTGTCGACAGAAACCGCTTGTTCGAAGAAGCAAAAGAGAACAGGCTGTACGAAACACATGAACACCGAACAGCTTAACAGGCTACTATACGGCAGCAAACTGCGGGCATACATGCTGATGCGCCGCACTACCTATACGCTCACCATCGTAGCGATAGGCTTGCTGCTGTATGCCCACGGTGTTGTCACCAACCCTGAAACCATTCAGCTCATTTTCTACGCCATCGACGCCATCCTTGGAGTCTTTGTCGTGATATACCTGCTGCGCATCCTCTATGGATTTGAGCGGGTCAAGTTTCTGCGGCGAACATGGTTTGAGGGTGTCCTGATGGCCATCATTCTGGTCAACCATGTGGGTACTTACCTGTTCGATTTCCCTGTTATCTATAATATTTTTGAAGGCATAGGCATGCCGCTCTCGGTGGAGATCTACCGTGTGCTGGTCTCGCTTTACATGCTCTTGCTACTGGTGATTGAGTTGCTCGAAACAAGAGTGCACCTCAAAACCCTGCAGGTAAAGCCAGCTGTGACATTCCTAATGAGCTTTCTGACGCTCATCGCATTGGGCACAGCCATGTTCATGTTGCCCAAAATGACCAATGACCCGGACGGTATGCGCTTTGTCGATGCGCTCTTTATGGCGACGAGCGCTTCCTGTATCACCGGCCTGACGGTAGTAGACCCGGGTACTTATTTCACTTTTTCGGGTCAGGTTATTCTGCTTCTGCTGGTGCAACTGGGTGGTTTGGGTGTGATGACATTTGCTACCTTCTTTGCCACCCTGATGCGGCAAGGTATAGGTATAAAACAGCACGTGGCCATGTTTGAGATCATGGAAAGTGAATCTATCTCTTTCACAAAAGGCTTGCTCCGCAAACTGATCATCATGACGCTGTCCATTGAGGCCATCGGAACTGTGATCATCTTCGCAACCTGGGGCAATGAAGTAGAATTTGTAGGACTTGGGAGTAAGATCTTCTTCTCTGTGTTCCATGCCGTGTCTGGCTTTTGCAACGCCGGCTTCTCGCTGTTCCCGGAGGGGATGTATAGCAACCCTTTACAAAAAGCTTATGTGCTGCATCTGACCATCGCCACACTCGTGATATTGGGAGGTATTGGTTTTCCAACTATTCTGGATATTCTCTCGCCCAAAGCGATGCGTGCCCGCATGGCGGCGCCATGGCGCAACTGGAAAATGATGACGCGCGTGACAGTGTACTCATCGGCTGCCTTGCTTGCTTTCGGTACGGTCACCTTTTTTCTGTTAGAGTACTTTAACACGCTCTCACATCTTAGTTTCGTCGAGGCGCTTATTACTTCCTTTTTTCAATCCATGACTACCCGTTCCTCCGGGTTCAACACCGTGGATACCTCGGCCATTTCGGTCCCAGCCTTATTGATTATGATGATGCTGATGTTTATCGGTGCCTCGCCGGGCTCGATGGGCGGTGGTATAAAAACGACTACTTTTACAGTGATCATCCTGTCGGTCTGGACGACCATCGTGGGCAAGCGAAACATTGAAATCGGAAAACGAACCATTCCGCACTCGGTGTCTTACAAGGCTTTCGCTGTGTTTACCTTTGCGGTTGGCTTCAATATTTTGTTCCTGATCATTCTGTCTATATCTGATGCCCAGTTCGACATACTTCGACTGGCGTTCGAACAGGTGTCTGCCTTTGCCACAGTGGGGTTGAGTACAGGTATAACGGCCGGCCTTTCTGATGTAGGGAAAACAGTGATCATCCTGTCCATGTACATCGGGAGAGTAGGAACGCTTACGCTGGCGCTAGCTATCAGCACACGGGCTACTTCTACTGCTTACAAGTACCCGGATACACATTTGGCTATTGGTTAAGCTTGTGTTAGCTTTGAGACTTCAAATTCATTAAATGCGCACAGAAGAGCTAAACAGGCTGCTTTATGGGAGTAAGCTCAGAGCTTACGCCCTGATGCGGCGCACCACCTACCTGCTTACCCTTATTTCGGTGGGCTTGCTTATTTATGCGCATGGCATTGCACAGAAACCAGCGACAATACAGCTGCTCTTTAATGCGATTGATGCCATCCTGTCAATATTCGTAGTCATATACCTGCTGCGCATCCTCTATACCTTCGAGCGGAAGAAGTTCCTGAGGCGCACCTGGTTCGAAGGCCTGCTGATGGCTATCATCTTGATTAACGAGGTGAGCACCTACGGACTGGAGGAATCAGCGATCTATACCTTCTTCGAAAGCATCGACATACCACTTTCCGTGGAAGTGTACCGGGTGGTCGTGTCGCTGTTCATGCTGTTACTGCTAATCATTGAGTTGCTGGAAACCCGCGTGCACCTCAAAACACTTCAGTTTAAGCCAACAATCACATTTCTGCTCAGTTTCCTGTTTCTGATCCTGATAGGCGCAGGCTTGCTGATGATGCCTAACATGATTACCACACCAGGCAGTATGCGCTTCATCGACGCCCTCTTTATGGCAGCCAGTGCTTCTTGCGTGACAGGTCTGGCGGTAGTTGATCCGGGAACTTACTTTACTTTTTCGGGGCAGGTGGTGCTGCTAATGCTCGTGCAGTTAGGAGGTCTGGGTATTCTGACTTTCGCTACCTTCTTTGCCACGCTGATGCGACAGGGCGTAGGTATAAAACAGCACGTGGCCATGTACGAGATCATGGAAAGCGAATCACTGTTCTCCACTAAAAACCTGCTGCGCAAACTGGTGGTAATGACTTTCTCCATTGAGGCTATCGGGGCTGTTATCATCTTTATGACATGGGGACAGGAAGTACAATTCGAGAGCTTAGGCAGCAAGATTTTCTTTTCGGTTTTTCATGCCGTATCTGCCTTCTGTAATGCCGGACTGTCGCTTTTCCCCGAGGGCTTGTACACTGAGCCTGTACGGTTTTCCTATGTGATGCACCTGACCGTGGCGGGCTTAATTATTTTCGGTGGCATCGGCTTTCCAACCATCCTCGATGTGCTGTCGCCACAATCCATGCGGGCACGAATGGAAAGGCCTTGGCGAAACTGGCGCCTGCTTTCCCGAATCACCATTTTCACCTCTGCCGTCCTGATCGCTATGGGCACAGTGGGCTTTTTCCTGTTGGAGTACTACAACACACTGGCGCAGCTCAGTTTTGTGGAAGCCGTGATCGCATCATTTTTTCAGGCTGTGACTACCCGTACTGCTGGCTTCAATACCCTTGATATCTCGGCACTCACTGTGCCTACTCTGCTGATGTTTATCTTCCTGATGTTTATTGGCGCATCGCCGGGGTCTACTGGGGGAGGTATCAAAACAACCACTTTTGCGATTATTCTACTGTCGGTATGGGCTACCATTCGCGGCAAGCGAAACGTGGAAATCGGTAACCGGACTATACCGCATCTGGTGTCTTATAAGGCCTTTTCGGTTTTTACGTTTGCCGCCATGATCAACATCTTTTTCCTGTTCATCCTAACTATTACGGACTCTCAATTTGATATTTTCAGATTGGCCTTCGAGCAGGTGTCGGCCTTTGCTACCGTAGGCTTAAGTACAGGTATAACCGCTGGCCTTTCTGACACAGGCAAAGGCATTATCATTTTGTCGATGTTCATGGGTAGGGTCGGTACGCTGACCTTGGCTCTTGCTCTTAGTACCCGCGCCACCACTACTGCCTATAAGTATCCGGAGACGCATGTGCCGGTAGGGTAAAAGAGTTTGAGAGTTAGAGGTTTTGGGTTTTAAGACTTGAGGAATTTGAGGAAATCCAGGAATATTAATCATAACCTTATATTTACCACCAACCTAAATTATAAATAAAGAAGGTCCGCCAAATTTGGTGGACCTTCTTTATTTATAATACTCTGATGAGGTCGGTACTGACAGTTTGTATGCTTTACAGCTAATCTTCAACTCCTAAACTTTCTAACCTCTCACTCCGCTATACGCCTTCACCGTCTGGATAAAGCATTTTACTTTTTCCGGGTCGGTATCTGGGTATACACCATGGCCTAGATTGGCTATGTGGCGCTGCGGGCCGAATTCCTTCAGCATGTTAATGGTTTCACGCTCAATTGTCTCGAAGGAGCTATACAGCAAGCAAGGGTCCATGTTACCCTGCAGGGTCTTGTTCGGACCAACCTGTGCTCTGGAAGTTTTGATGTCCATGTTCCAGTCGAGGCCGATGGTTTCGCAGTTCAGTTTGCTAAAGTCCTCCAGGGCAAAGAAAGCGCCTTTGGCGAATACCGTTACCGGAACATCGTTGATGGCATTGCAGATCTCGCTAATGTATGGCAAAGAGAACTCGCGGTAATGTGCTGGGGTGAGTATACCTGCCCACGAGTCAAACACCTGAATCAGGTTGGCTCCGGCTTCTACCTGTGCTTTCAGGTATGCAATAGTGGTATCGGTGATCATGCGCAGCATCTGGTGTGCCAACTTCGGGTTGGTATACAGCAAGCCGCGTGCATGCGAGAATGTCTTGGAGCCGCTACCTTCTACCATATAAGCCAGAATAGTCCATGGCGCACCGGCAAAACCGATCAAGGGCACACGTCCGTTAAGAGCTCTTTTGGTCACCTTGATGGCTTCCAGCACATAACCCAGGTGCTCATGAGGGTCGGCTACACGGAGGCGGGCCAGGTCAGCTTCGGTACGTATGGTCTTAGGGAACCATGGTCCGCGTTTCTCCACCATTTCGTAGGTACAGCCCATCGCCTCCGGCACCACCAGGATGTCAGAGAAAATGATAGCAGCATCCACGTCGAGAATATCCACGGGTTGGATGGTCACTTCAGCGGCCAGATCCGGTGTTTCCACTAGTTCTTTGAATCCACTCAGGCTCTCGCGTACGGCTCTGTATTCAGGTAGGATGCGGCCAGCCTGGCGCATCAGCCACACCGGAGTACGTTCTACGGTTTCTCCTTTGGCGGCTCTTATAAGCAGGTCATTCTTCAATTGCATGGCACAAAGATACGTTAAAAATGCTGACTGTCGGAAGATGATTGTTATCATCATGCGGCAGGGCAAATGTCATATAAAGTTGGTGTACTCTGTGCGAGGTGATGGGGTTGGGGATTTTTGGTTGGTGTATTTAAAATATCTGTGTAGTCGTGCCTATGTGAAGAACAAGGCTTTTATACCTGTTACAATAAAGTTTACCCCGATTGACAGTACCAGGAAGCCCATAATGCGCGAGAGTGCTGACAAACCGGCTTTGCCCAAAAATTGCAGCAATTGGTGCGAGAAGATCAGAATCAGGTAGGCCACTACCGCCAAGGCGACAATAGCTGTTACGACTAGGCCCAAATCAGTTATTAGAAGTGCATCGGAGTATAGGCTGATGCTTACGGCAATGGCTCCCGGGCCCGACAGCATCGGCATGGCAAGTGGTGCAAAGGAAATGTCTTCTTTCTGCATACTCTCTTTCAGCACGCCTTTCGATACTTTTTTACCCCGGTGCGCTTTGCTGGAGAGTAATTCAAAACCAGCTTTCATGATCATCAGGCCGCCTGCAATGCGGATGTCGTGCAGCCGGATGCCGAAGAAATTGAGCACATACTGCCCCGCCAGAAAAAACACTCCCAGAATGAGTGCCATGTAAATGCAGGCCCGCAGCGCTTGCTGGTTGCGGTTGGAGGGGGTGTCGTCTTGCGTGAGGGTCAAAAAAACGGGCATAGCCCCGAAGGGATTTACCACACTAAATAAGGCCGAAAAGGTGGCCAGCATCATTTCCATAGCTTGGTCAGGTTGTTTTCTGATGCAAAGCTAGTATGGTGAAATTACGCCTGCGTTAACGCCGTATTGTATGATTGTTAAGTGTAAAGAATTCTTTTTTCTTGTGGGACAATGACTAAAGTTCAATTAAGGATGACGTTGTAGCTTCGAAATCCTGTCAATCTTTTAATCTTGTCAATCCTGAACTACGACAAAAACAGCGCATAAATGGCAGACACGATGAAGTTCACACCGATCGATAGCACAATAAAGCCCATGATGCGGGAGAGTGCCGACAGACCTGCCTTGCCCATGAAACGGGTAAGCTGCGTTGAGAAGCGCAGAATGACATAAGAGATCACAGCCAGCAAAATGATGCCGACCAGAATCAGGGTCATGTCCCAGAAGGAAAGGGAAGTCGTGAACAGGCCGATACTCACCGCAATGGCACCCGGGCCGGAGAGCATGGGCATGGCCAGCGGCGTGAAGGAAATATCCTCTTTGTGCTGCGCCTCTTCCACCACATCCGGCGACACCTTTTTGTTGCTGCCTCCCGGCGTGAGCAACTCAAAACCGGCCCGCATGATCATCAGACCACCCGCAATGCGCAGGTCGTGGATGCGGATGCCGAAGAAGTTGAGTACGTACTGCCCTGCCAGGAAAAATACGGCCAGTATACCTACCATGTACAGACAAGCTTTAAGCGCCTGTTGGTTACGTTGGGCAGGGGTATCATTTTGAGTAAGTGTCAGGAAGACCGGCATGGCTCCGAACGGGTTCACAACGGAGAAGAGAGCAGAAAGCGTGGCGAGAATAATTTCCATGGGAGCGATAAACGTAGAACCTCCAATATAGTTTTTAATCAATATAAAACCAAAGAACAGCGTTCTCCAGGTATAGAAATGCAATAGAAGGCAAGGCGATTAAAACTTAATCCTTAATTTTGGGTAGTCAACACCCTAAGCAACGATACTATGAAAGGAGAAGTAAAGCTCGGGATACTGGGCGGTGGACAGCTGGGCCGCATGCTCATTCAGGCCGGGCTCGATTTCAACATCTATACTCTGGTGCTCGACCCGGACGAAAACGCACCCTGCAAAGATGTGTGTCATGAGTTTTTCGTGGGCAGCTTCCGCGATTTCGACACGGTGTATGAGTTCGGCAAGAACTGCGACATTCTCACCATTGAGATCGAGCACGTGAATGCCGACGCACTGGAGAAACTGGAGCAGGAAGGCGTGAAGGTATACCCGGATGCACGCACCGTGCGCACTATACAAGACAAAGGTCTGCAGAAAGAGTTCTACAAGAAACACGCTATACCTACTGCTGATTTCAGAATCCTGAAAGATGCCGAAGAACTAAAAGCCAATACTGATTTTCTGCCTGCTTTCCAGAAGTTGCGCCGCGAGGGCTATGATGGCCGCGGCGTAACCCGACTGCAGAGCGAAGCCGATCTGAGCAAGGGCTTCACAGAGCCGTCAGTGCTGGAGAAGCTGGTGGATTTTGAGAAGGAAATTTCTGTCATTGTGGCCCGCAATGCCAACGGACAGGTAACGGCCTTCCCGGTGGTGGAGCTGAGTTTCCACCCGGAGCACAACCTGGTAGACTCACTTTTTGCACCTGCCAATGTGCCCTACAAACTGCAGCGACTAGCTATCGAAATCGCTACCCGCGTGATCGAGTCGTTTGACATGGTCGGTATACTGGCTGTGGAGATGTTCCTGACCAAGGACGGGCAGATACTGGTGAACGAGGTAGCACCCCGTCCGCATAACAGCGGGCACCATACCATCAAAGCCAACTATACCTCCCAATACGAACAGCACCTGCGTGCCATCCTCAACCTGCCGCTGGGCAGCACCGACATACAGAGTGCCGCTGTGATGCTGAACCTGTTGGGTGAGCCCGGTTATGACGGCGAGGCCAAATACGAAGGTCTGCAGGAAGCGCTGGCTGTGCCGGGCGTGTATATTCACCTCTATGGCAAAAAATATACCCGCGCCGCCCGCAAAATGGGACATATTACCGTGCTGGGTACCGACCTGCAGGAAGCGCAGCAGCGGGCTGAATCAATCCGTAACATCATCAAAGTAATCGCATAATATGGCTAATGAAACAAATACGCAGCCGCTGGTAGGCATTATCATGGGCAGCCAGTCTGACATGAAAGTAATGGAAGCAGCAGCTGAAATCCTCGAGAATCTGGGCGTACCTTTTGAGATCACGATCGTGTCGGCGCACCGCACGCCGCACCGCATGTTTGAGTACGCTGAGCAAGCACGCAAAAAAGGCCTGAAGGTAATTATTGCCGGTGCCGGTGGCGCAGCCCACCTGCCAGGGATGGTGGCCTCTATCACCACGCTGCCGGTAATCGGGGTGCCGGTGAAGTCAAGCAACTCTATTGACGGCTGGGACTCTGTGCTGTCTATCCTCCAAATGCCGGGTGGCGTGCCGGTGGCGACGGTAGCGCTTGATGGCGCCCTGAACGCAGGTATACTGGCTGCGCAAATCATTGGTACTTCCAATGCCGCAGTAGCTGACAAACTGGAAAAATATAAGGTGAGCCTGAAAGACAAGGTGATGCGATCAGTGGAGGAACTTCGCCGCGGCGACCGTGACCTGGACTAATGCAGGTATAGGTCTAACCATCACAACAAAGGCCCGCAGTTTTGAAACTGCGGGCCTTTGTGTTTATTCCAAGGTATAGCTGCCGTTTAAAGCAGCGTCTCTTTTGCTAGTCCTCAATCTAAAATTTATATCCTGCCATTAGGCTGAAGGTTTTGATACTGCTAGGCAGGCTTAGCAGCATGGAGATACCCTCGGTCGTCTCGTAGCGTGTCTCTAAAAACAAGGTCTTGGTCCTAACCGGATACACTATACCTACTCCGGCCACTGCACCGAACATATGACTCTTAAACTCGCTCCCGGGCAGCGCTTCTTTCTCTTCGGAATAACTGGTGGAGTGAAAGGAGCTATACCTGCTTTCTACCCTCTTTGAATGAACTGCATAAGAGTAAGACGGCCCTATATTGGCAAATGGCCTTATTCTTCCTTTGGGGAAGGTATAGCGGAGTTGCAAAGGGAGTTTAAGGTAGTTCAGATCAAAAAGCAGATCATAGGAAGTAGTGCGGCCTGTATTGTATTTACCCTCCACTTTGCCTTCGAAGCGATAAGGTGCATAGAGCAATTCCACGATCAGAGAGAGCTTTTCACTCATGGATGGATTGGCTACCTGCATGGCAATGCCTCCCCCTAATCCAAGCCCCGTGCTGCGGAAGTCCCCTCTCGCATAATAATGGCTCCCTGACACATGAAGCGACGGGAAAGAAAGTGCAACCACTGGTACAAGGGTTATCGAGGCTTTTTTAGGTTCATGTGTGAACTGTGTACTGCCGACGCACCGGTTATACTCTATGCCCACTTTTGCAAGCGAACTGTGCCTGAGCATAACATTCTCCAGGCGTTTCTCTGTAAGTGCCGGGCAGTCTGAAAAAGCAGATGCTATGACGCCGAGGTATGGTCTGTCCACTACGCGGTATTTCTTACCGGATTTTGGGTCAGTACGGGTATAAACCTGCTCTACCAATTCTACCAGGTTGGCTCCTTCTTTTGAAAGATAGAAGTGGTCGCGGTCGTTCCCATCCCGGTAGGTATAGATGCTGACTTTGCCTTTCACAAGGGCTTGCAAAAAAAGAAGCTGCTCAGCCACAGCTTCTGTGGCAGGTACTCTTTTCGACTCGTAGATCTTCTGCTCTCTGTCAAAGCCGTAGCCTTCCAACTGGTCAGGGGAGAATGCCTGCTCATTGGCGTTAGACGCTGGTTTGAATGTAGTCGTTTTGGAGCTGCGTACCGCTCCCCGGTAGTCGACGTACCCCCGAAGCGTGTCGCCATGCTGAACTATATAACCAGGACGGAAATCTGTTTGGGCAAAGGCCTGGCCAAAAAATAAACAAGTGATAAGGGTCAGATAAAAGTGCTTCATTCTAAGCTGTTTTAAGTTTGATAAACTTACAAAACCAGGCAGCTGGTTAAAAGGTAAACCCGGTCATCACGCTCAGGCTGTGAATAGGTAAGCGTAACTCCCGGAGGTGAGAGAAACCCTCGGCTGTTTCATAACGCGTCTCTACAAACAGGGCCTTATGCTCACTGACATGATAGGATACACCTACTCCTCCAAGCAAGCCAAAGTTGCCTTTTCTGAAAATGCCGACCAGCGCTTCCCGTTCCTGAACAGAGCTGGTGGAGTGAAAAGTGCTGTGAGATTTTTCTACGCGTTTAGAACGGATGACCTGCGAATAAGATACTCCCAGGTTCAGGAAGGGTCGTATTTTGCCCGTAGGCAAGGTATAGCGTAGCTGGGCCGGAAACTTCAGATAGTCCAGGTCAAACGTCAGGTCGTAGTCAGTGGTTCTTCCAAAGTAACTCACATTATTGATCTCGCCCTTGAAGCGGTAAGGTGCATACAGGAGTTCTAACTGCAGCGAAAGCTTCTCACTGAGTGCCGGGTTTCTGACATGGAAGGCCAGGCCACCGCCTATACCCAGACCGGTACTTTCGTAAGTGCCATCTACATAAAGATGATAGCCCGTAGGTTTCAGAGAGGACACGCTATAGCTGATCACCGGCATCATCGTCACCTGAATTTTAGACGGCGGCTGTATGTGGTGAATGTCAGCACCTATGCAATCGTTATATTCCTCTGTGATTTTGAGAAGCGAGTTGGCCTTAAGCTGCACCGAGGAAAGCCGCTTCTCAGTAATAGTGGGGCACTCCACAAAGGCAGAACCCAGTACGCCCTGAAAAGCCCGGTCAAGTACTTTGTACCGTTTGCCGCTGGTTTGGTCTTTGCGCGTGTAAGAGGTTTGTCCAAGTTCTACCAGTTCGCCATTGTCTTTGGAGAAGTAGAAACGGTCGCGGTCTCTTTCGTCCCGCAAGGTGTACACGCTGGCTTTGCCTTTAATGAGGATGTGTAAAAAGAAGCGTTCGAAACCTGTGCGCTCCGGAGTAGGCACCAGCCAGGATTCGAATGCCTTTTTTTCATTGGTAAAGCCATAGGCCTGAATCTCGTCCGGACTGTAGGTATGTACGTTGGCATCAGGACTGGTTTTGAAGCTTGCTATTTTTGAGCTACGGATAGCGCCCCGGTAGTCAACATAGCCCTGCAGGGTATCGCCACTACGGACAATATAGCCAGGTCTGAAATCTTGCTGGGCGATGGCATGCGTCAAGCAAAGGCACAGAAAAAATACAAGGTATAGCTGTTTCATAATGTTTGTTTTGGAGTTGCGGGGGTAAGGGTGTGCTAAAAGTAAAATCCTATACCCAGGTTGGTTTTACTCAGGCTAAAGGAGTTCTTTAACTGACTGCCTCTGTCGAAGCCATATAGATAATCCACCGCGTTAAGCTTCAATTCTATACCTATTCTTTCGTTTGGGAAAAAGACAAGACCAGGTGATAAGGTGCCATAAAGCGAAGCCTCCCTTGAGCGGGATGTTGAAGAGGATTGTGAACCAGGTGAGGGCGTCATGGGGTCACCGAACTGTCCCGTGCCTGAGTAATGTAGCTCCGATCTCTCGCTGATAAACGCAAGGCCAGCAGTGCCCTCAGCAAACAGGGCAAACTTGTTGCCCAGGCTAATGTAGTAGCGGGCCATAGGACCTATGTTATAAGTGTGGGTTATGGTTTTGTTGTCATAGAAATAAAACATACTGGAGCTACTGGGAGCAGATGTTCTTTCCTCCCGATTTGAAGCATACTTATAGCCATAACTAAGGCCGACTACCAGTTTGTCTTTCAGGAAATAGCCCATAGAGGAGGAGGCTTCCAAAGAAGTAACACGGCTAAACTCGTCGGGTTTGGAAAAGCCCGCACCTGCATGTAGGGCGACAAGCTTGTTGCCTGTTTGGAGTTGGGCAAAGGCACTGCTGGCTACCAGCATCAGCAGCAAGAGGAGGTTTGTTGTTTTCATGGCTCAAAGATTTACCATGAAATATAGAAATAAATAAATGTTTTTTGGAAATCAGCAAAGGAAATATTTTGAGGAAGACATCGGGCATTCTGCTGATCTTCAACAGGCTACCAACAAAAAAAATCCCCTGCCGAGAAACTCGACAGGGGATTCCACTATTTTGAGTTAATGCTTATTTCTTACCGTCTACTTCTTCGTAGTCCACGTCGGTCACACCGCCGTCGTCAGTAGCAGCGCCCTGCGGACCGCCAGCCTGCTGGCCGTTTCCGGCTGCACCAGCTGCGCCTTCCTGTCCGGCACCGGCTGCGTACATCTCCTGAGAGGCTGCCTGCCATGCGTTGTTCAGGCTTTCGATCGCTGCGTCAATTCCGGCGATGTCCTTCGCACCGTGTGCTGTTCTGAGCTGACCCAGTGCACTCTCGATGTTAGACTTGTTGCCTTCCGACAGCTTGTCGCCATACTCTTTCAGCTGCTTCTCGGTCTGGAAGATCATAGAGTCAGCTGCGTTCAGCTTCTCAATCTCTTCTTTCGCCTTCTTGTCAGCTTCGGCGTTGGCTTCAGCTTCCTGACGCATTTTCTCGATTTCCTGCTCGCTCAGACCAGAAGAAGCCTCAATGCGGATCTTCTGCTCTTTGCCAGTAGCTTTGTCCTTGGCAGTTACATGCAGGATACCGTTAGCATCGATATCGAAAATTACTTCGATTTGCGGAACGCCACGAGGTGCTGGTGGAATGCCATCCAGGTGGAAGCGACCGATCGTACGGTTGTCTTTCGCCATTGGGCGCTCACCTTGCAGTACGTGAATTTCTACCGATGGCTGGTTATCTGAAGCAGTTGAGAAAGTCTCGGACTTCTTCGTAGGGATAGTCGTGTTAGACTCAATCAGTTTGGTCATCACACCACCCATTGTCTCGATACCCAGTGAAAGCGGCGTTACGTCCAGCAGAAGTACGTCTTTTACTTCACCTGTCAGTACACCACCCTGAATCGCAGCACCGATGGCTACTACTTCATCCGGGTTCACACCTTTAGAAGGCTTCTTGCCGAAGAACTTCTCTACTTCTTCCTGTACCTTAGGTATACGGGTAGAACCACCTACCAGAATCACCTCATCGATGTCAGAAGTTGACAGACCAGCGTCCTGAAGAGCTTTCTTGCAAGGCTCCATCGAGCGACGGATCAGGTCGTCAGACAGCTGCTCGAACTTAGCGCGAGTCAGTTTGCGTACCAAGTGCTTTGGCACACCATCCACCGGCATGATGTATGGCAGGTTGATCTCTGTTTCGTTAGAAGAAGAAAGCTCAATCTTCGCTTTCTCAGCAGCCTCTTTCAAGCGCTGCAGTGCCATTGGGTCTTTGCGCAGATCCAGGCCTTCGTCGTTCTTAAACTCGTCGGCCAACCAGTTGATGATCACCTGGTCAAAGTCGTCTCCACCAAGGTGGGTGTCACCGTTAGTCGAAAGTACTTCAAACACGCCGTCACCCAGCTCCAGGATAGAGATATCAAATGTACCGCCACCAAGGTCGAATACTGCGATCTTCTGGTCTTTGTGTTTTTTGTCGAGGCCGTAAGCAAGCGCTGCCGCTGTAGGCTCGTTGATGATACGCTTCACTTCAAGGCCTGCGATCTGACCAGCTTCTTTCGTTGCCTGGCGCTGTGCATCGTTAAAGTAGGCAGGAACGGTGATAACCGCTTCTGTTACCGTCGTGCCCAGGTAGTCTTCTGCAGTAGCCTTCATTTTCTGAAGTACCATTGCCGAAATCTCTTGAGGTGTGTACTGGCGGTCGCCAATCTCTACACGCACGGTGTTGTTACCACCCTGGATCACTTTGTAAGACACCTGCTTGGACTCTTCGCTTACTTCATTGTAGCTGTGGCCCATGAAGCGCTTGATCGAAGCGATCGTGTTCTGTGGGTTTGTGATTGCCTGACGTTTGGCAGGGTCACCTACCTTACGCTCGCCTTTACCGCCGTCCAGAAACGCGACGATAGACGGAGTAGTTCTGCGGCCTTCGCTGTTAGGAATAACCACCGGCTCGTTACCTTCCATTACGGCAACGCAGGAGTTGGTTGTACCTAAGTCAATACCAATTATCTTTCCCATTCTATAGTTTTATAATGATTCGATTACAATTTCTTTTTACTGTTGGTAGCACTATTACAAGGGATGTGCCAAGGCGATATATAGCTGTTTTGCCTGTCATTCTGTCACAGGATGAGGTATGCTATACCTTGTTTGTCTGACCATGCAACAGGTGCCCCGCTCGTGTGCGACATAATTACTGCAGTATTGGTACTGTGTTGCTTCGCTGTAGGTTCTAAAATAAAGCACTCCTCTGGAGCTAATCATGCGGTGCTGCTTTTGGGCCACCGAACCTTGGGTGTTCATCAATTGTCATCCTGAAAGAATGGAGAGATCTGAAACATGGCTGTGCCTAAACAGGGTGCCGGATCTCTCTTATGGAGAAATAAAGCAGCATCAAGTTTAAGGTGAGGGTATTGGGTGAGGAAGCAGGTTGCTACAGCGAGTCCGTTTGCTTTTTTAGCTAAACTTTTATAAATCAGAAGTTCAAACAAACTGATCCAAAACCTTTTCGCTCACCTTTACATGAAAAGCACCTTTCTTAGAACTGGCACAACGGCTTGTCTGCTGCTGGCACTGACCATGTCGTCGCCGGAGGCGGTGGCCCAGAAACAGAAGCCACGCACAAGCAAACAAAAAGAAGCAGCTGCCCCTTACGAAGCCAAGCTATATAATGGCATGACCTGGCGCTCCATCGGCCCTTTCCGGGGCGGACGTTCCGCTACCGTGACAGGCGTGCCCGGTAAACCAAACCTTTACTACATGGGCACCGTGGGTGGCGGCGTATGGCGCACCACCGATGGCGGCTCTACTTGGGAGAACATTTCCGACGGCTTCTTCGGTGGGTCCATCGGTGCCGTGGCGGTAAGCGAAGCTGACCCGAATGTGATCTATGTAGGCGAAGGGGAGAAGACGGTGCGCGGTAACGTGTCATCGGGGCATGGGATGTGGCGCTCCGTAGACGCCGGCAAGACCTGGGAGCAGATCGGCCTGAAGGATTCGAAGCATATCGGCCGCATTCGCATTCACCCGACAAATCCGGATATTGTATATGTGGCTGTGATGGGTGACCTGTACAAGTCGCACGAAGAACGGGGCGTGTTCAAAAGCACGGACGGTGGCAAAACCTGGAAGAAGACCTTGTTTGCCAACAAAGATGCTGGTGCCGTTGACCTGATCATCGATCCGAACAACCCGCGTCACCTGTACGCCACTACCTGGAACGTGCGCCGCAGCCCGTATAGTCTGTCTTCCGGCGGACCGGGCTCCGGCATCTGGAAAAGTACCGACGGCGGTGACACCTGGAAAGATATCTCAAAAAACGAAGGTCTGCCAAAAGGTACACTGGGCATCATTGGTGTGACAGTATCACCGGTTAACTCCAACCGTGTGTTTGCGATGGTGGAAGCCGATGAAGGCGGTCTGTTCCGTTCCGACGACAGCGGCCTGACCTGGAAGAAGATGAACGATGACCGCAATCTGCGTCAGCGGGCCTGGTATTATACCCGCGTATATGCCGACCCGAAAGACGAGGACGTGGTATACGTGCTGAACGTGGCTTATCACCGCAGCAAGGACGGTGGCAAAACCTTTACATCCGCCTACGCCGGTCACGCTGATCACCACGACCTCTGGATCGCTCCTGAGAATCCGTCGCGTATGGTGATTGCCGACGACGGCGGGGCGCAGGTAACCTCGGACGGCGGCATGAACTGGAGTACGATGAACAACCAGCCGACCGGACAGTTTTACCGCGTCGTGACCGACAACCACTTCCCGTACCGCATTTATGGTGCGCAGCAGGATAATTCTACGGTACGTATCAGTCACCGCTCTGCTGGTTGGGGGATTACGGAAGATGATTGGGAAGAAACAGCCGGTTCAGAGAGTGCGCATTTGGCCGTGAATCCGGAGAATCCGGAGATTGTGTACGGCGGTAACTACGGCGGTTTTTTGTCACGTGTGGACCACAGCAATGGGCAGGAAAGGGTAATCAACGTTTGGCCGGACAATCCGATGGGGCATGGCGCCGAAGGCATGAAGTACCGTTTCCAGTGGAATTTCCCGATCATGTTTTCGCCCAACGACCCGAAGAAACTCTACACCACCTCCAACCACGTGCATGTGACCTACAACGAAGGGCAGTCCTGGGAAACTATCAGCCCGGACCTGACCCGCAATGACTCAACCAAATTAGGACCGTCTGGTGGACCGATCACCAAAGACAATACCAGTGTGGAGTACTACGGCACCATCTTCGCCATTAACGAGTCACCGGTAGAGCCGGGCGTGATCTGGACTGGTTCGGATGATGGCCTGATCCACGTGACGCGCGACAATGGCAAGAGCTGGACCAAAGTGCAGCCAAAGGGTATGCCGGAATGGATTCAGATCAACAGCATTGAGGCGCATCCGACTCAAAAGGGTGCCGCTTATGTGGCTGCTACTATGTACAAGTCCGGCGACTTCAGCCCATACCTGTACAAGACAACCGACTATGGCAAGACCTGGACAAAGATCACGACCGGTATACCTGGGCACCACTTCACCCGTGTGGTGCGCGCCGATCCGAAACGAAATGGCTTGCTGTACGCCGGTACGGAGTATGGCATGTATGTGTCGTTCAACGACGGACAGAGCTGGCAGCCGTTCCAGCTGAACCTGCCGATTGTGCCGATCACGGACCTGACCATCAAAAACGACAACCTGATTGCCGCTACGCAGGGCCGAAGCTTCTGGATTATTGACGATTTAACGCCACTGCACCAGCTAAAGGAAGGTATAGCGAAGAGCAAGTTCCACCTGTACCAGCCGCTGGATACTTACAAAATGGACGGCGGTAACCGGGGCCTTTCCAAGACTGCCGGCGAAAACCACCCGGGCGGTGTAATGGTGCACTATTACCTGCCACAGAAACCGGATTCTGCTACCGTAGTGCAGTTAGAGATCATGGATCAAAACGGTAAGCTGATTCGCAGCTATGCCAGTAATGCGAAAGAGAAAAAGGACCAGTTGGCCGTGAAGGAAGGTATGAACCGCTACGTGTGGGACATGCGCTACCCGGAGGCCAGCCGTTTCGAGGGCATCATCCTGTGGGGGGGTGGCCTGCAGGGACCTAAGGCTATACCTGGAAACTACAAAGCCAAGCTGATGGTGAACAAAGAGAGCCAGGAAACAGCCTTCACAATTCTGCCAGATCCGCGCACCAAAGCCACACCGGAAGACAGGGCGGCGCAGTTCAACTTCCTGACCGAGGTGCGCGATAAACTGACCGAAACGCATGATGCGATCAAAGACATCCGCACCATGCGGGCACAGCTCAACACGCTCAAAGGCAACCTGAAAGGACAGAAGAACTACAAAGACGTGGTAGAGTCTGCCACCGCGATCGACAAAAAAATCACGGCCATTGAAGAGGCGCTGTACCAGACGAAGAACCGAAGCGGTCAGGACCCGCTCAACTTCCCGATTCGCCTGAACAACAAACTGGCGAACCTGGTGGGGCAGGTGAGCACTGGCGACTTCCGTCCGACTGATCAGGCTTATGCTTTCAAAAAGGAAATCACTGCCCAGATCGACGAGCAGCTTAATCTGTTTAAGCAGGTACAAACACAGGATGTGCCAGCACTGAACAGACTGGTGAAGGAAAAAGGTGTAGATGCGATCTCGGTGAAGAAAGCAGAAGCGGCTCCGGCAACAGGATCTTTGTAAGGTATAGCCTGTACCTATAAATAACGAAAGCCCTGCCAGGAATGGCAGGGCTTTCTATTTTGTTCGTGTTGCAAACTGATGTTGTTAAAAAGCAGGATGCGCTATTCTCAAATGACAGGTATAGGTGCCGGAGTCAGGTATAGCTGAAGGACCTATTGCTTCTCCACCACCAATTGTGCTTTTTGCACTTCGCCTTCGTGTGCCTGGCCAGGGTATGGCTTCACATCTTTTAGGGTGAATTTGTAACTGACATCGCCAACTGCAGCTTCTACGGTATGGGTTTCTCTGGCTGCCTCCGTACCGCAGTCTCCAATGCAGAGTGTGATATTTTCATTCACGCCCTGACTGTTGGAGGCCCGCAGCGCAACACTGGCATTGCCTGCTGTCACGCAATTAACATCGGTGGGGCAGCGGGAGTCTTCAATACTTTTCAAAGCCACGATCAGGCGGCGGGGCACTTCCTCGCCGTACAACGTAATTTGCCCGTACTGCTGCAGGAGCGCCTCCTGACCGAACTTCAGGTCGTCGGTATCTTTTTTGAACTCCGTGGTTTCATAGGACTCGTCCTGTTGGCATTGCGTAAAGAGCGCCAGGGCCAGGAGTGGATAGAAAAGTTTAATCATAGTAGTATAGTTTTTCAACCGTAAGAGTCTCTAAAACGGGGAATGGTTGCAATTAGTATCTAAACTTTAAAGACTGGTGTCGCCACATTGTTTATCTGCCGCAATTGTTGGATATTGGGCTTTCATACCTATTCTGATCTATCTACGTGAGTACCAGTACTGCCACCCTTGTAAAACAGAAAATAAAAACGCTTGCCGAACGGCTGCGTAATTTCCGGGTGTATCACCGCTACCTGGGGCTGATTCTGGGCGTGTTTATCCTGATAAGCAGTATAACAGGTATACTGCTGGGCTGGAAAAAAGACGTGGACCTGCTGCAGCCGCCTACTCAAAAAGGAGCCAGCACAGACCTGCAACAATGGCTGCCGTTGGCCGAACTGTCAGCACGTTCGCTCGCCGGCCTGGACTCGGCAGCGGCAATCGACAACAACCCTATTGACCGCATAGAGGCTAGGCTGGACAAAGGCATCGTCAAGACTATTTTCAAGGAAGGAAGCTGGGAAGTGCAGCTGGATGCCAGCACCGGCAAAGTGCTCTCCGTGGCACGCCGCCATTCTGACTGGATCGAGAAAGTGCACGATGGCTCCATCATCAGTGATTTCTTTAAGTTGATTTCAATGAATGTGCTGGGATTTGGACTACTGTTCCTCTCTATCACAGGGTTCTTCCTGTGGTTTTATCCAAAACAGATCAGAAAGATCAAGAGCGAGTAAACTGCATGAAAAAGCTCCTGCATTTGATGGGATGGCTGTGCTTGCTCAACACTCCCACGTTCGGGCAAATCCTGACCGTGAAAGATCAGGTCACGCATCAGCCCCTAGAGATGGTGCAGCTTTACAGCAAACGTTCCGACCAAATCAGCTTTACTGACAGTAAAGGGCAGGTAGACATCAGTTCGTTCAAAGGCCTCGATAGTCTGGTGGTCCGCTTGGTGGGTTATGATCAGAAAATCTTGTCTTACGGGCAACTAGAACGGAAGGGCTTTCAGCTATACCTGCGCGAAAACAACATTTCCCTGCGCACCGTGGTGGTTTCGGCTACCCGATGGCAGCAGGACGCCAAGGAAGTGCCGCAGCGCGTGAGCACCATCAAGCCCAAAGATGTGCTGCTGCAGCAACCGCAGACTGCCGCCGACATGCTGGGGCAGGCAGGGGAGGTATTTATCCAGAAAAGTCAGGGTGGAGGCGGAAGCCCTATGATCCGCGGATTTGCAACTAATCGGGTATTGCTTGCCGTGGACGGTGTGCGCATGAACACGGCCATTTTCCGGAGCGGCAATCTGCAGAATGTTATTTCCCTTGATCCTTTCGCCACAGAAAAAACAGAAGTGATGTTCGGACCGGGCTCCGTCATGTACGGCAGCGATGCCATTGGCGGCGTGATGAACTTCTATACCTTATCACCGAAGTTTTCGGCAGACGCATCACCGTTGATCAAAGGCAGCGCTGCCGTTCGATGGTCTTCAGCCAACTACGAGAAAACCGGCCACCTCGATCTAAGTTACAGCCTGAAAAAATGGGCTTTCCTGACCAGCGCAACCTTCAGCGATTACGGCGACCTGACAATGGGATCAAATGGGCCGGATGATTACCTGTGGAAAGAGTATGTGCGCAGCCACAATGGACAGGATGAAGTGATTACTAATTCTGATCCGGAGCGACAGGTGTACACGGGCTACGACCAGTTGAACCTGATGCAGAAGATCAGGTATAGGCCCAGCAACAAATGGGAATTGCGGTACGGTTTCCATTACTCCACCACCTCCGATGTGCCCCGCTACGACCGCCTGATCCTGTACCGAAATGGCAGACTGCGCTCGGCGGAGTGGTACTACGGTCCGCAGGTATGGTTGATGAACAACCTGCAGGCAACGCACCAGTCTAGCAACATGCTGTTTGATCAAGTGAACATCACCTTGGCGCATCAGCTTTTTGAGGAAAGTCGTCACAACCGCGACTTTGGCAAGCCGGTCCGGTATGACCGATTCGAAAAAGTTAATGCCTACTCCGCCAATCTTGACTTTGAAAAGGCACTAGACCGGCGGCACCACCTGTTTTATGGTCTGGAGGCGATCTATAATAAAGTGAACTCCACTGGCACAGACGAGAATACCAGCACGGGTAGTTCGGTGCCTGGCTCGTCCCGGTATCCGGACGGGGCTGACTGGAGCTCCTACGCCGCTTTCCTGACATACCGCTTTAAGGCTGGCGAGCAATTTACGGTGCTTACCGGTGCCAGGTATAACCATGTTTTACTGCATGCAGCTTTCGACAAGAGTTTCTATGATCTCCCTTTCGCTTCCGCCGATATAAACAAAGGGGCTGTGACCGGAAGCGCAGGTATGGTGTATAGCCCGCAGCCAAGCTGGCAGCTGAGTACTAACTTATCCACGGGTTTTCGCTCCCCGAATGTGGACGACATCGGTAAGATTTTCGATTCCGCGCCGGGGCTGGTTGTAGTGCCGAACCCGGACCTGAAACCGGAGTACGCCTACAATGCGGACCTGGGATTTGCTAAAACATTCGGAGAGGTACTCAAATTGGATGCGACTGCTTTCTATACCTATCTACAGGATGCGCTGGTGCGACGAGACTATACCTTAAACGGCAACAACAGCATCGAATATGAGGGAGAACTGAGCCAAATGCAGGCAATTCAAAATGCCGCCTTCGCCAGGGTGTGGGGTGTACAGGCAGGTATAGAACTGAAATTACCGGCTGGTTTTGGTCTCACCTCCAGGTATAGCGTGCAGCGTGGGCGGGAAGAACTGGATAATGGAACAGAAGCTCCCTTGCGCCATGCCGCCCCTGCTTTCGGAACAACCCGGTTGACCTATAGCCGCAACCGTTTCAAGGCAGATCTATACGCCGTGTATAATGGAGCGATCAGGTATAGCCAGCTGGCACCCGAAGAGCAGGACAAAGCTTACCTGTATGCTAGTGATGAAAACGGGAGTCCTTACAGCCCGGCCTGGACTACGCTCAACCTGAAGGTGCTCTACCAACTGAACCGGCACCTGTCGCTGAGTGGAGGGATAGAGAACATCACCGACAAGCGTTACCGGCCTTATTCCTCAGGTATAGCCGCTCCGGGCAGAAACTTTGTGCTGTCTGTGCGGGCTACTATTTAAGCCTATTGCTGCAGGTAATTAACTACCTTACCTTGTCTCGGAATCAGTAGCAATTCTTTTTGGCGTCCATTGATGTAGCGGATGCCAGCGGGAGTAAGCACCGCCTGCTCTTCCAGCATCACCCGAATCTCTTTATCTTTCCACTCTGGCAGCGTTACTTTTGCATTAAGTTCGATGGCGTAAGCCGTGTTATGCTGCAGCGGGTAATCACCTGTTCCGGGCGCACCTCCCTGTTTGTCCCACATACCGATGGCGGGACCAGCCCCGTGACCATGGTAGCCAATGGGGTGCGAGTAGATGCTAGCCACAATATTCTCCTGCTTTGCCTGTGCCAATGTCGCTTTCAGTACTTCATTGCCAGTTCTGCCTGGCTTCATGTGTGAGGTGAGGATGTCCTGCAGACGGTTGCCGGTGGCGAGTGCATTTTTCAGGTATAGCGGGGCTTCGGTTTCTCCGGGTTTTAGTACATAGGCTAACTGCTGTACATCGGTGTTGAGGCGGAGATAAGTGATACCGAGGTCGCAGTGCACCAGATCACCGTACTGGATAACCTCCTGCGCCGGACGCTCTGCAAAAGAGCGTTCCGAGTCACCCGCTCCCGGGTTGGCACGCTGTACATCCACAGTCGGGTGAAACCAGGCTTCCAGTTTCAGTTCCGCAATGCGCTCCCGAAACCACCACACCACATCATCAGTCGTAGTCGTGCCAGGCTTGATTACCTTCTCCGAGAAACCTTCCGCAATAATACTGTGCCCGATCTGGCTGATTTGTTCATACAGCTCCAGTTCCGTTTCAGTGCGCACCTGCAGCCAGTCCACCGCCAGTTTTTCCGCCGACACTACACGTTTTTGAAATGCCTTGGGCAGGGAGACTACCAGTCCTTCATATTCCGTTTTCACCAGGCCGTCGGCGTGCCCAAAATGAGAGGAGAAATTCAGTCCGATCTTTTTTGGATTGCGCTCGGCAATGAGCGTAGCGAGACGCTTCCACTGATCAGGCTCCTCTTCCGGATTCCAGGCGCCTTTAAACAGATTCCCGATATCGTAACGTGCTACGGCCAGGCGTTCCACTGTTCTGCCATTGTCAAAGAAGAGCAGGATCGTCCTGCGTCGGGCTGCCAACCAGGTAGCGGGCAACATGGTTTTGATCACCGGGTCTTCGTTGTACTCCCGCGCAATGACCAGCCACATGTCTATACCTTGTTTGCGCATCAGAGTGGGCAACAGGTTGTCGAGTCGTTCCTGTAGTATTTTGTCTTCGAGGATGGCCTGCTCTTTTAGGGGTAAAATGGCATGCATCTGCTGTGCGAAAGCAGGCACTGCCAGGCTCAGGAATAGAAGGAGAGGTAAAAGCTTTCTCATAGATGTTCTGCATTAGGGCGTTAACAAAGATAAGAGAATTGTGCAGACATGAGCTGTAGTAACTGACTTCTTACCACCTCCTGTTTTTAATGGTGACACCTACAGCCGCCAGTCGCTGACCGGTGTGGAAACTTTGCACGGAGCCTCTCAATCCGAAAGTGAGATGCTGTGTTGCCTTTATATCCAGGTTCAGCGCCAACGCATAGCCTGCCTGCAAACCATTTCTAGAGCGCATTTCGGGCTCGAAGTCTGTGATGCCACCCTGCCCATTATACTGAATGGAAAGCCCGTACAACTCCCGTTCGCTGGCATACCTGAGCACCGGGCCTGCAGCCGGGTAAATCTGGACAGGGCCAGCATTGATGAACAGGTTATACAACCCTTCAAGCGCTACGCCATTCGACTTTTGAAAGGTCTCATACCCCTGGCCCCAGCGACGGGTCTGCTCAATGTATGTGCCTGTTGCCAGTATCTCAAAGCCGGAGCGATTCGAGATTTGCGTTTGCATACCACCTATGAACCAGTGCCCAGGAATGTCGCCGTTGCCGGCATACACGGTACCATAACCAACTTTGGGAGTCCATTTGTTCTGTGCCATTGCAGTGAAGGAGGAGGTGAAGAGAAGTGCGAAGAGTATAAGTTTGGTTTTCATAAGCTGGGATTTTAGGTAAGCGTTAGAGATGAAAATAATGCAAGAGGATTTGTATTCAATATATGAAATATTGTATAATTTTTTACGACAATATATGTGCCAGTTTAAGTGCTGATCTAAAATTGGGGCTTAAAACTTTATGTATAAAAAGACAAAGGCAGCCCTATAGGAGCTGCCTTTGCAATAGGTATAGTAATTTTCAGAATTAACTTCTTGCTCTTCTTTCCTGCGCTTTCAAAGTAAACTCAGAAGTAGCCTTGCCACCATCGGCCGTTTCTACTTCCACGATGTACTTACCTGGCTGCAAGTAGATCACTTTGTTGTTAGCAGATTCTACTTTTACGGCTTCTTCACCATCTTTCTTGCTGCCGTTCAGGGCCGTTTCGTAGGCTTTGGCATTGGCTTCGTCTACCGAGAAGTTGTAGCTCACATAGTTCAGACCACGCTCGTTCTCGTCCTTCATTTCCTTCAGCACCTGTCCTTTATCGGTTTTGATGCGGATGGTCGTAGTGCCAGCCTGTGCCGTGTAGAATGGAATTTCTAGGGAAGATTCTGCTGGCTCACCCCAGGCACCCCACGACTGTCCCCAGCGCGGGTTGTAGTTGGTTGGCTGGAAGGCGAACAGGTGCAGCTTCTGATTCTTAATCTCCGGTGTAAGCTGCTGCAGGTGTTCTACGTTGGCAATATAGATGGAACGGCCGTGCGTACCCACAATCAAATCGTTGTCACGTGGGTGTACCACCACATCGTGCACTGACACAGCTGGCATGCCGTTGCGCATCTGCATGAAGGTCTTGCCTCGGTCCATTGAGATGTACAAGCCATGGTCGGTGCCTACGTAAAGCAGGTCCGGGTTCTTCGGGTCTTCCTTTACCACGTTGATAGCCTCTGCTGGCAGGTTTGTGCCCAGGCGCTCCCACTTTTTACCGTTATCTTCCGACACGTATAGGTATGGCGTGAAGTCATCCCAACGGTAACCGTTGAGTGAAGTATACACGCGGTTCTCAGCGTGGTTAGAGGCTACTACAGTTGATACCCACATATTTTGTGGCAGTTTCTTGCCGATATTCTCCCAGTTATAGCCACCGTCTTTGGATACATGGATCGCGCCATCATCGGAGCCTGTGTAGAGCAGACCGAATTTCAGCGGCGACTCATCGATGCTTGTTAGGGTACCGAAGCCAACGTCACCTTTCAGACCACCGTTGGTCAGGTCGCCGGAAAGGGTCTGCATCTCTTCGCCCTTCTTCATGGAGCGGTGGAATTTATTGGAGCCGAAGTATAGGATGTCCTGGTTGTGGCGGCTCAAGTGGATCGGGCTTTCCCAGTTGAAGCGGAGCGGCGTTTCACCCAGTTCATGCGTTGGCTTCACAGAAACACGCTGGCCGGTACGCTTGTCTACGCGGGCATAGTTGCCGTACTGCGAACCCAGGTATACCGTGTTGTTGTCACGGAAATCCACCTGCACCATCATGCCGTCACCCCCGCCTAGGCGCTGGTATGGGTAGCGGCCGTTCTGGGTCCAGGCAGAGCTGGCCTTGTAGTTGCTAGGACCGTACCATGTACCGTTGTCCTGCAAGCCGCCATAAATGTTGTAAGGCTTCTCCATATCCACGGCCACGGCGTAGAACTGCCCTACCGAAGGAGAGTTGGCAATCGCCCAGGTTTTGCCGTCGTCGTAGGTGATGTTCAGGCCACCGTCGTTGCCGTTGATCACGTAGCCTGGTTTGTCAGGGCTCACCCATAGGGCCTGATGATCGGAGTGCACGTTGTCGCCCTCAATGTTGCGGAAGGTCTTGCCTCCGTCGTCTGAGGTCAAAAGCGGCACACCGAGCAGGTATACCTTGTCAGGGTTGTGCGGCGCTACACGTACCACACCGAAGTAGTAACCGTAGCTCGAGTACATGTCGTCGATTGGCTTCTCGTGCGTCTTCTTCCAGGTCTTGCCAGCGTCGTCGGAGCGGTATAGCTCAGCACCTTTCACCGGAGCTTCTGTGGTCACCGCTAACGGGTCTTCCAGGTATGCGGCTAGGGCAGCCGGCTTGATTTTACCGCTCTTCACGTCGGCCTTAACCGTTTTGGCGGTATACTTGGCTGGGAAGCGGTTGTTGTCGAGGAAGCTGTTCAGGTCTTTTTCGTTCAGGGCCAGGAAAGCCTCAGTCGTCATGCCCTTGAACTGATCTTTCTGCAGCTCGCCTGCTTTCGGTTCCTTCTTTTCTACCTGGCACAGCTCCTGGTTGTCCAGGAAAGCGTAAATGATGTTCGGGTTGCCCGGGTGGATGTCGAGACCGATACGGCCTACGCCAGCAGAAGTCGGGAAGCCGCTGCCCTCGGTGCTCACACGAGTCCAGGTGTTGCCACCGTCTGTTGACTTATGGATGCCGGAGGTCTTGCCGCCTTCCACAAAATCCCAGGCGCGGCGCTCGCGGTGCCACATGGCCGTATACAGGTTGTTAGGATTTTTCGGATCGATCACCAGGTCAATCGCTCCTGTGTTATCGTCGATGTACAGGGTCTTCTTCCAGGTCTTGCCGCCGTCAGTGGTTTTATAGATACCCCGGTCTTTGTTAGGTGAGTACAGATGTCCAACCGCAGCTACCCAAACGGTGTTAGGGTCAGTTGGGTGCAGGATGATGCGACCGATGTGATGCGTGTCATCCAGACCCATGTGCTGCCAGGTTTTGCCGCCGTCGGTGCTCTTGTACACACCCACGCCTGAGTAGGAGGAGCGGCTGGAGTTACTCTCGCCGGTACCGATCCAGATCGTTTCGTTGTTGTTCCAGTCCACAGCAATGTCACCGATGGTCATCACCGCTTCGTTGTCGAAGAGGGACTCAAAGGAGATGCCGTTGTTCATGGTTTTCCAGAGTCCGCCCGATGCATAGGCTGCGTAGAAATTAGTCGGATCTTTCGGGTTCACATCCAGGTCAGTGATGCGGCCGCTCTGCACGGTAGGGCCCACATTGCGGAAGGCCAGGTTTTTAACAAGGGAGTTCTGTTCCAGCTGCTGTCGCTTTTCAAACCCCTGCAGCCTTTCTTTGGCGGGTGTGGAAGCCGGCTGCTTTGGTGCTTTCTTCTGAGCCTGCACAGCGCCCCCGCTCAGGGCCACCAGCAGCGCTACAGAAAGTATACGCTTTTGCATTGTGTAGATGTAGGTATAGTTTAGAGTAGATTATTTGAGTTTCTAAAGCTAAGAAATTGTACCGGATTTTGGAACAAAAAGGAACACCAGGTATGGCGCAACCGATTTTCGTGCTGATGGCAAACTGGCTGTTACTTGTTTTTGGCTAAATCCCGTATTAGCTTCACATAAACCTATAGCACTACGGGCTGTTGCCTGTACATGAGAGATAGCACATTGAACAATACCCTAGATATACTGATAGTGGGCGGTGGTCCCATCGGGTTGGCCTGCGGACTGGAAGCGAAGAAGGCCGGACTTTCTTACCAGATCATCGAGAAAGGCACCATCACCAATTCGCTTTTCAACTACCCGCTCAACATGACCTTCTTCTCTACCGCCGACCGGCTGGAGATCGGAGGTTTTCCCTTTCCGTCGATTCACCCCAAACCCAACCGCAGCGAGGCGCTGGAGTATTACCGACGGGTAGCGGACATTGGAGAATTGAACATCCGTTTGTTCGAAGAGGTGACAGGTATAAGTAGGGAAGGAGAGCTATACCTGACGAACACCAGCAAGGGCAGTTACCAGTCGCGATACGTTATCCTGGCGACCGGCTTTTACGACATCCCCAACATGTTGGCTATACCTGGCGAGGATTTGCCTAAAGTGAAGCATTATTACTACGATCCGCATTATTACTACAAACAGAAGATCGTGGTGGTAGGCGCCAACAATTCCTCTGCTGACGTGGCCTTAGAAACCTGGCGCAAAGGAGCTGACGTGACCATGGTGGTGCGCGAAGGTGAACTCGGGCGGATCAAGTACTGGATCAAACCCGACCTGGAAAACCGGATCGCGGAGGGCAGTATCAAAGCCTACTTCAACTCCAGTCTGACTGAGATCCGAGAGCAGGAAGTGGACATACAGACGCCGGAAGGCAAAGTGACGATCCCCAACGATTTCGTAATGGCCATGACGGGCTATCAACCCAACTTTGCTTTCCTAGAAAGGATCGGGGTGAAACTATCCGACGACTTTTACCGGCACCCTTACCATAATCCCGAAACAATGGAGACCAACCTGCCTGGGCTATACCTGGCAGGTGTGGTGTGTGGCGGCATGGAAACGCATGTGTGGTTTATCGAAAACTCCCGAGAGCATGCCGTGAAAATAGTGAAGCATATCGTGGCGAAGTAGGCTAAAACATAAAGCCCAACTGCACTGATAAGCGTTTGAAAGTGATCTTTTGCTCTGTGAAACTATTTCCCCAAGAGCTGACGGTTTCTGCCTTTTGGGTTTTATAACCGGCCGCAAAGGTATAGGCGGTGCTATTGCCTGTTCTGACACGGAAACCCAGTGCCGGATTAAACATCCAGCCACCTTTCTTGCTGTCATCACCAGATTCATGGCTCAGAAAAGCGGAGCCATACCCAACATCGATGCTGTAGACCGGGCTGATACGTGTGTCCAAAGCCTCGCCACGAACACCTAAGGCAAAAGGCGTGATCAGCAGGTTATCATAAAAATCGAATCCGGTCGTGGCACCGACGGCCAATAGCCGGTGCAGGCGGTAGCCATTGAAAATCTCCACTGTAGGCGCAGCCACAAAGTTGTTGACATCATGCTGCTTGTTGTCTCCATACAGATAGCCGAGTTCGACAGCGCCCATGTAACGCTTCAGAGGCTGTTCTTCTGACTGTGCTAGAGCCAAGCCGGAAATAAATAATGACAGAGTGAGCAGGTATAGAAATTTCATGTAGTGGCGATAGAGAGATTAGCGGGATACGGGCAGCTTGCTGAGCAGCTTGATGTCTTTCGGATTGCTGTAGTCATACTGGTAGAGGCCGTCCTGGCCTATCAGTAACAGGTTGCTACCCATCGGTATGACGTCAAAGGCATCATGCTCTTTGAAGTGAGAAATCAGATTTTCGCTCACTTTCAGGTGATCCTTCGCATCGAAAATCTTCAGACCATACTTGCCTTCACAGAGAAAGAGTGTCGAGCGGTCTATACCTAAGCCGTGCGGGTTTTGCATAGGGTAGGTTTTGATAAGCTGTGGACTGCGTGGATTGCTGATGTTGATCACTTCAAGCTGGTTCGTGAAACCGGCGCATTCGTTGCCAGATCGCAGTGTTACCCAGGCCAGATCGCCCTCCACCACCACCGGGTCGCAGCTGTTGACGTGTGCATAAGTAGACAGATGCACCGGGCTTACCGGGTTGCTGTTGTCGTAGATGTGCATACCTGTGGTAGAACCGATGAACAGCTTGTTATCGTAAGGGAAGATCGTTTCGATGCCCCAACCCAAGCTGATTTTCTCGCCCTTTTTTGGATTAGCCGTGTTGCTGATGTCGAGCACCTGCAAGTCAGAGTTGCTGACGGTATACAGGTGATTCCCTGAAATAGTAAACCTCGCCATCGAGCCGCCTTTGCCGGAAGAGTTGCTAGGCTGCGCCACAGAAGCGGAAGCGAAGGAACGTCCATCAGCAGTCATCCAGCCATTGCGCCACCCGGGGCCAGCGCTACTGCAGTCAGTACCGGCTGGCTGTTTCAGCTGTGTCTCCACAAACTCAGAGATGAAAAAGGCTGCGGTGTCATTTACCAGCATCCCAAAATAAGTCGGGAAAATATTCTCGACGCGGCTGACCAATTTAACATCCAGCGGATTGCTGATGTCAAAGGCCACCAGGTCAATGTAGTTGTCAGCATACAAAATGTTGCCTTTCACCGCCATGTCCAGATTGCCCGGAATATCTATAAAGCTGAGGAAACGCGGTGCGCTCGGGATAGCGTTGTCTATTATGTGGATACCTTTGTTTATTTCATTGATGAAAAGGTAGTGACCCTTTGTATAAATCTTGCCCGGTTCTTTGAGGGTTTGAGCAGGCGTAACTTTCACAGCATTTTTCAGCTCTGCCCGCATCAAGTACACGGGTTCGTATACAATAAATGTTGTGGTCGACTCACATTCGTCGGAGCAGGAACTTAGCAGCATGGCCGGCAGAAAAAGCAACAGGGCGATAGCCTGCTGTAAAGCGGGTAGAGGTCCTTTCTTCATAAGTGTCCTTTTTAATGTGAAACCAAATTAGTGGCCTTTGTAGTGTACTATTACATGCCCCTTAATTACAGGACCCTGAAAGGATAGCAATGGTTGTAAGGTGTTAAGAATATCTGCCTAAAATTTTTTCTTCCTGCTGGAATTGTTGCGACTGTCATAATGCCTGCCGCCTGTACTTTTTTTGGCGCCGTCTGGTCGCTTAGGTCTGCTGCCAGTCCCGAAGCTACTGCCCGCTATCAGGCTTTTCAATTTGTCTGCTTCATCCCCTGTTAGTTCACGGTACTCACCAGGCTGCAACTCGCCCAGACTCAGCGGACCAATGGCAGGGCGAATGAGGCGCAGTGTCGGGTAACCCACAGCGGCTGTCATGCGACGCACCTGCCGGTTCATGCCCTGCGAGATCTTGATTTCTACCCAGCTTGTAGGAATGTCCTTTCGGAAACGGATCGGTTTGGAGCGTCCCCATACCTGTGGTTCCTCCTCGAGTAGACTGGCTTTGGCCGGGGCAGTTTTCGTGTTTTTGATCATCACGCCGCGTCGCAATTCCTCCAGCGCCTCCTCGGTAGGTATACCATCCACCTGCACCCAATAAGTTTTTTCGATTTTGAACTTTGGGTCGGAGAGGCGATGCTGCAGGGTTTTGTCATCGGTCAGCAGCACCAGCCCTTCACTGTCATAGTCGAGGCGGCCAACCGGGTAAATGTTAGGTACAGGCACAAAGTCTTTAAGCGTGGTACGACCTCCCTCGTCCGTAAACTGGGTGAGCACTTCGTAGGGCTTGTTGAGGATGATGTATTTCAAGGGAGTTTAGGAGTTTAAGAGTTGAGGATTTAGAGAGTCCTTTGAGTTAAAAATGTAAAAAATATAGCTTATACTGTCATCCCGAAAGCTTTGAGAGATCTGGATTATTGCAGGGCAACGGACTGTTTTAGATTTCTCCTAAATAGAGGTGCCCTTACCTCGATCGAAATAACGAATAAACCTTAAATTGATGGCATTTGGTTGTAATCTGGACAATCGTGCACCGGGAATCATGCACTAGCAACAATCAACCATCAACAATTTAAAAATCAACAATTCATACCTTCTCAGGCTGATGAATTTTGAACTGCAGGTTCCAAAGAGGCTTGAGCCGATCATAGTCGGGGCGGATGATGGAGTAGAGCACCGAATCTTCGTTAATGCCATCGACCACATAATGCTCCCGAATCACGCCTTCCAACTGCATCCCAAACCGCTTGAGCAGCTTGACGGAGGGGGTGTTGTAGTCGGCCGCCATCGCTTCAATGCGGCGCAGGCCCATTTCCTCAAAGCCATAGGCAATAACGGGCCCCAGTGCCTCCGTCATGTAGCCTTTTTGCTTGTAGCTGTCGTCGAAAAGCACATAGCCTACCTCAGCCCGGCGGTGACTCATAATCCAGGTATGATAACCGCAGCGGCCTAGCACAGTAGATGTCAGCTTGTCAATAATTCTGAAGTTCCTGAAGCTATGGAAATAGGTGGTGAGGCCTTTACTGAACTTGTCTTTTTCTTCAGCCAGTTCAGCTGCATTCTTCAAGCCAAGGTATGCGGTGATCTCCTCATCGCTGCTGACTGTAAAGAGGTGCTGGTAGATGGCAGGCGTCAGTGCGCTTAGGTATAGGCGCTCTGTCTCCAAAACAACGGGATGTGGGAAGTCTGAATTGGTCATAATACGTTATCAAAAACTAATAACTCCCATTGTACTTGCGCACAAACCACTCTGCACAGACTAATGCGAGAACCACAAAGAACAGCCATTTCAGGTCAACCAGGTCGTTGAGTGACTCAGAGCTGTAGATCAGTTCCTTGTGCTCGGCCTGCAGGATGTCCTGCTCCAGTTGTTGCAACTGTGCAGGGTAGTAAAGTTTAGAACCGGTATTGGCACCAAGCTGGTACAGCAGGTTATGATCGGCTACGGCGTGCAGCGCTTCCAACTGCTGCTCCTCTACTACAAACTCGCCCTTGTCCTGCTGCAGTGAGCCGTTGATGCGGGCCGAGGCTGTATAGGTATAGCGACCGCCCGGCAAAGTGCCAATATTCACGCCGGACTGGTTCTCGCCGTTGGCAAATTCAAAGGATTTTTCAGCTCCTTCCGTATCCTGTATTTTAAGGGTAATGTTCTGGCCATAGATCGGCTCGAGGGCTTCGTTATAGGCTTCGGCCGCAAACCTGATTTCGTCGGAATTGCTGTACTCGTTCAGCTGCGGGTACACGTTGAGGCGCTTCTTGTTACGGGGAGCCGTCAGGAGCTGCACCAGGTTGGTGATCAGCTTGTCGTACACGGCGGCGTTTTCATGATTAGCCGTTTCTGTAAGTCTCCATTGCCAGGTACCCGATGCCAGTAGGGCCGCATTGCGTTTGTCGCCCACTGTCTGCACGGTGAGCAGTGGCTTGTTTGTGCGCACACGCCCCACTTGCTGGTAGAGCACGGTTTCCGTATTCGGTGTCAGCTGATAGTCGCCGTAAGGTACAGTAGCAGGGGGGTATTGCTGCAGGCGCTCGGTAGCCTCTTCCGCTACTTTGAAGGTGCTAAAGCTAGGGTTGATCACGCTGGTCACCTCGTCTGACTGTCCTGGCGTGTTGATGCGGATACCCACATTGAGGCGGTTGAAATTACCGATATCGCTCTGCGGACCGAGGATATAAAGGGCCGGCAAGTTCTTCTGACGCACCAGGTTGAGGGCTGCCTCGCCACCGGCTGTTCGCCCAGGCAATTGGTGCAGCACCGCCACATCATAGTCCTGCTGCTTCAGTGTAGTCAGACCAGGTATAAACAGCTCCGTTTCATAATTCTCATTCGATTCAATGGCAGCTCGGAGCGCCTTGATATCCGGGTGAGGAGAAGCGGCGGCTACCAGTACTTTGATCTTGCCCTTCACCACATCAATGTATGCACTGCGGGAATTGTTCAGCTCAGTAAACTCGCCTTGCTGCGGTAGTACTTCCACTTCATACTGTCGCTTACCCAACCCGCTGGCCATCACCTGAAAAGGTATTTGCTGTAGTGGCTGACCAGCCTTCAGGGTAACGGTTTTGCGGTCAATCACCTTCTTGTTTTCCTTCAGCTGTACCGTCACAGTGGCGCCGTCAAAGCCCTGCTGCTGCAACTCTGCCTCCAGTGGGAAGCGGTTGCCGCTGTAATTTACCTTGTTGTAGCGCAATGAAGCCATTACGATATCTTTCTTTGGCACGGTGTCACCCACAGCTACCGGGTATATAGTGTAGTTGTAGTTGGCGTAGGTAGGCGAGGTGCCTTGGTTCACGATGCCATCCGAAAGCAACACGACGCCGGCCAGGTTCTGCTGCTCAAAATCACGTTGCACATTCGTAAGCAGCTGACTTAGGTTGGTGGTTTCTGACTCATACTGCAGCTCTTCCAAGTTCTGCGGTGCATCAGATTCTCCCAGCACACGCACTTCGGTCTGTATACCTTTCTCCTGCAGCTTGTCGCGCAATGCCTGCAAACCTTGCTGCGCCTGACGGAGCTGTACCGAGTCTGAGAACAATGCCACCGACTGCGAATTATCTACCGCAAACACAATAGTGGGCTGCTGGGTGCTGTTACTAACGTAGCGCACCAGTGGCCCGAGCAGCAGAAAGCATAGAAAACTCACCACCACAAAACGCACCGCCGCCAAGGTATAGTTTATACCCTTAGTCCAGGGTGTTCGCTTGCTATACAGCAGCCAGGCGTAAAGCGCACCAACAGCCAGGCAGGCCAGGATCAGCCAGGGAGAATAGGTCGTTATGAGGCGGAAGGAATCCAAGTAAGTTTAGGCGTTAAAGAGTTTAGGAGTTTTAGAAGTACTTATTCTACAGAATCAAATAATTTCAGAATTAAAGATAAAAGAAAAAGACCAATGCTACTAACGTAAACGCTAAAGCATTGGTCTAATTAAAATGACGAATGAATAATGGTGACTTATTCAATTATTCATTCGTCATTATTAATTACTCATTATTTATTAGGTCAGCATACCACCGTCTACCTGCAGCACCTGGCCGGAGATGTAAGACGACTGGTCAGATGCCAGGAAGGCTACGGCATTGGCCACGTCCTCTGGCGAACCGCCGCGCTTCAATGGAATTGCCTTTCTCCACTCATCAACCACTTTCTGGTCAAGTTCGCCAGTCATTTCTGTTTCAATGAAACCAGGGGCTACTGCGTTGCAGCGTATATTGCGGGAGCCGAGCTCCAGCGCCACAGACTTCGTGAAGCCGATGATACCCGCTTTAGAAGCAGAATAGTTGGCCTGTCCGGCGTTTCCTTTTATACCTACCACCGATGTAATGTTGATGATCGAACCGCTTTTGGCGCGCATCATGTGCTTGGTGGCACCTTTTGTTAATGCAAACACAGATTTCAGGTTGGTATTGATCACCGCGTCCCACTGCTCTTCCGTCATGCGCATTAGCAGACCATCGCGGGTGATGCCGGCGTTGTTTACCAGGATGTCGATCTTGCCAAACTCGGCTACTACATCCTCGATCAGCTTCTCGGCCTGCGCCATGTCAGAGGCGTCAGAACGGAAACCTTTGGCTTTGCCGCCGTTGGCAGTTAGTTCCTGCTCCAGGGCCTGGCCTTTTTCAACGCTTGAGAGGTAGGTGAATGCTACCTGTGCGCCCATCTCTACCAGCTTCTCGGCGATGGCGCGACCTATACCTTTTGATGCCCCGGTTACAAGGGCTACTTTTCCTTCTAGTGCTTTCATAGGGGTCAAAGTTATAAAAGATTTTTTTATTCAGAAGAGCCGCCGCATTCTCCAGTTTTAATTAGCCTCAATTTTCTGATTTTAAGTCTGTTAAGTTGCAGTTGGCAGGTTAATGTGCAATTGGGTTTAGGGTTGGTAATAGCCTTTGGTGCTATATTGTGTATCTAGAATAGGATTGCAACATATTTATAATCTGAATATTGTATTGTAAATGATTTTTATTTCTATCGGTTAAACCATATTTTCGTGCCATTCTTCCAACCAAAGGTACCTTGTAATGTTCATACGTAGTGTCGGACTAGCCATCCTGATCGCGGTGTCGCTGTTCGTGTTTATCACGGCAGCGCAAACAATCAGCTTTAAAAATTTCAATTTTTCGCCAAAAGAAAAATTAGACGAACCGGAGCCCGAACCGGAAGTCACAGTCAAAAGACCAGCCCCGGTCATCTTTGGCATCCCCACCGACACACTCGAAATAATGGAAGGAATTGTGGAAAGAGGCGAAAACCTGTCGCAGATCCTGGCCAGCTTCAACATCTCACCTGTCACCATCGACCAGCTAGCCCGCAAATCAAAAGAAGTATTTGACGTGCGCCGTATCAATGCCAAGCGCAACTACATCATTCTGCATGCCCAAGACTCTGCTCAGACGGCCCGTTATTTTATCTATGAACCAAATGAGGTGGAGTATGTGATTTATGACCTCAACGGTGAGTTGGACGTTCGCCTGGAGAAGCGCGAAGTTGAGGTTGTGGAACGTGCGATTGCCGGTTTTATCGAACACTCCCTGTTCGAGTCTATTCTGGCTGCCGGCGGATCACCACAACTGGTAAACCACTTTGCGGATATCTATGCATGGCGTCTAAACCTGAGCCGTTTGCAGCCCGGCGACCACTTTAAGCTTATTTATGACGAAAAGCAGGTAAACGGCAACGTGATCGGATTCGGCAAGATTAAGGCTGCCTATTTTGAGCACGAAGGCAAGCCACTTTACGCCATTGCGTTTGAGCAGGAAGGTCAGAAAGCCGGTTATTACGATCAGGATGGCAAGAGCCTCAAGAAAGCTTTCCTGAGAGAGCCACTGGAATACAGCCGCATCAGTTCCCGCTTTACCATGAACCGTTTCCACCCGGTGCAGAAGCGCTACAAGCCACACCTCGGTACTGACTTTGCCGCGCCACGTGGCACACCGATCCGAACAGTGGGTGATGGCGTAGTGTTGGAGGCCGCCTATACCCGAGGCAACGGCTACTACGTGAAGATCAAGCACAACAATACCTATACCACGCAATACCTGCACATGTCAAAGTTTGCGAAAGGCATCAAACGCGGAAGCCGTGTTAGCCAAGGTCAGACGATCGGCTATGTGGGCAGCACCGGACTTGCCACTGGTCCGCACCTGTGCTACCGCTTTTGGAAAAATGGCAGGCAGGTAGATGCCCTGAAAGTGCAGCTGCCGTCCGCCCATCCAATCGATAAAAAGTACCGAACTGCTTTTGAAGAAGTGAAGTCTGAGCTGGAAGGCAAACTGATGGCGATCGAACCTAAAGGTCAGCAGCAGGACTTGTTAGCTTCAGATCAGACAAGTAAGAAACTGAATGAAGACGAGGTATAACGTTTATTATATGTGAAAAGAAAAGGGACGCTACAAAGCGTCCCTTTTTTGTTTATGAAAGAGTTATCATGTTTTGTTTTTAATAATGTACGCTATTTGTAATACACCCTTGCCCCTCTGGAGAGGGGAATAGGGAACGATTGTCATCCCCCTGCCCCTTTCAAAGGGGGACTTGCTGCCACTACCAATTCTCAGTTAGAAGCGTTGTAGTGACTACACACCACTGACAGGTATAGCAAGACTAACTCGCACGGAATCTACACAGCAAGCATCTTTGCCATGTGCGCCTAAATGACGCTCCACTGTTTGAGCGTTCAGCGAGTTTGGAGCGTCTTGATTTTTTTGCTTACTTTTTTCATCAAGGAAAAAAGTGAGTGCCCGCCGCACAGGCGAAAAGCCAGCTATGCAATAGCACATCAGCTACACCTGGGCCGGAGGCCCAATCATACCCGTCACGAGCGTGGACGCTCGCGCCATACCTAAAGAGATAAATTTGATTACTTCGCTGATTTTGAAGTGGCAGTAGAATTCTGCTCACAATAATCCCGCAGGTACTGCGCCGCTTCTTTCAGGCCAAGCTGCTCGGCTTTTACCCAGTCTTCGCAGGCGCCGCTTTTGTCGCCGCTTGTATACCTGGGAGCGCCGCGGTTGTAATAGGCTTCGGCGTAATCAGGTTGCAGGGTGATGGCGCGGCCATAGTCGATGATGGCGCTGCGGTAGTCTTTGAGGGCGTAGCGTACCAGACCCCGGTTGTTGTAGGTGCGGGCCTGCAGCTGATCAATCGAAACGGCTGTGTTGAAATCGACAAGTGCACCTTTGTAGTCCTGCAGGTTATACTTTGAGAGGCCACGACTTACCCAGGCTTCCACGTGCGTAGGATCCAACGCCAGGGCTTTGTCAAAGTCAGCAATGGCACCGCGGTAGTCCAGTATGCGGTCGCGGGCAATGCCCCGGTTGGTCATCGTGACGATATGCTCGGGCTCCTGCTTCAGCACTTCGCTGTATTCCTTGATGGCTTCGGTGTACTTACCCGACTTAAATTTTTGGTTACCCGCATTAAAGTGCTGCAGCGCTGTCTTTTGCGGGGCAGGCTGCGTGGCGGCCTTCTGCGAAAAAGCCGGTAATGCGAAAAGTACAGGTATAATGAGCAGTAAAATTGTTTTCATGCAGTAGGGCTTACCTCATGTTATGGGGTGCAAAATACAATAGTTCAGACCAATACGGAACAGGTCAGCTGTTTTTTGTAGCAATTCTTAATATAGTGCGAGCGAAGTCTTTGCAGAGTGCTAATTGAGAGGCAGATACTTCTGTAATAGAAGTGGTTTTGTGAAGTTGGGATTATCGTTTAATTTTGCTCAGCATTTAAAAAGAGAAACTATGGCATCAAAATACGATTTAGTAGTGCTGGGTAGTGGCCCAGGCGGTTATGTGGCGGCTATCCGTGCGTCGCAACTGGGTTTGAAAGTAGGTGTGATCGAGCGTGAGTCGCTGGGCGGCATCTGCCTGAACTGGGGCTGTATCCCGACCAAAGCATTGCTTAAGAGCGCAAACGTTTTCGAGTACATCAACCACGCCTCTGACTACGGCATTACCATCGGTGAGGCGTCTGTAGACTTCAACGCCGTGATCAAGCGCAGCCGTGGTGTAGCCGACGGCATGAGCAAGGGCATTCAGTTCCTGTTCCGCAAAAACAAGATCGACGCCATCATGGGTACTGGTAAAGTAGTAGCCAAAGGTAAGATCGAAGTGACAGATGCTGACGGCAAAAAAGACACCGTAGAGGCGGATCACATCATCCTGGCGACGGGAGCTCGCTCACGCGAACTGCCTAACCTGCCAATCGATGGCAAGAAGATCATCGGCTACCGTCAGGCGATGGCCCTCGACAGGAAGCCAGAGAGCATGGTAGTAGTAGGTTCTGGCGCCATTGGCGTGGAGTTCGCTTACTTCTACAATGCGATGGGTACGAAAGTGACTATCGTGGAGTACCTGCCGAACATCGTACCTGTTGAGGACGAAGAAGTATCGCGTCAGCTTTCCAAGTCTTTCCGCAAGTCGGGCATCGATATCATGACCGATTCTTCTGTGGAGTCAGTGGATACAAGCGGCGACCTGTGTAAAGTGACTGTGAAAACAGCTAAAGGCGAGCAGACACTGGAAGCGGAGGTTGTACTTTCTGCAGTAGGTATACAGACAAACCTGGAGAACATCGGTATCGAGGAGCTAGGTATAAAAGTAGACAAAGGCCGCGTGATTGTGGACGAGTACTACAAAACCAACGTGGACGGTATCTATGCGATCGGTGACATCGTGCCGGGCCCTGCGCTGGCGCACGTAGCTTCTGCCGAGGGTATCATCTGCGTGGAGGCCATCACAGGTCACGACCCGGAGCCATTGAACTACGGTAACATCCCGGGCTGTACATACTGCTCTCCTGAGATTGCCTCAGTTGGTCTGACGGAGAAAGCTGCCCGTGAGCAAGGTCTGGATATCAAAGTAGGCAAGTTCCCGTTCTCAGCGTCTGGCAAGGCAAGTGCCGCCGGTGCAAAAGACGGTTTCGTGAAAGTGATCTTTGATGCGAAATACGGTGAGTTTCTGGGTGCCCATATGATTGGTGCCAACGTAACGGAGATGATCGCTGAGGTGGTGGTAGCCCGTAAACTGGAGACAACCGGCCACGAGATCATCAAGTCGGTACACCCACACCCAACCATGAGCGAAGCCGTGATGGAAGCTGCCGCAGCTGCTTACGACGAAGTAATTCACTTATAATTTATAAGTTAGCAACCTGATTAAGAGGCTGGCCACTAATATGGTCAGCCTCTTTTTTTGTAGAATTTAACTTTCCTTGCAGCCCTCTGTGCCGTTTTGGGGTCTATCTTCTATATCATATAACTTAATTCCAACCAACTATGAAGAGGATTTTCCTTTTAGCCATTGCCACACTCATCACGGCCTATGCAAGCGCCCAGACCGACACCCTTAGGGTCACATCCAAACATCTGAAAGTAAAGCAACTAAAACCAGGTACAAGACAATACTTAGTTACTGTACAGACGCCAGCGAACCCCAAGGTGCTCAAGCAGAGCCTCTGGACCCGGAATGTGAGCTTCGAGAAAGTGGCGGGTAAGGAACAGCTGGTCATACAGCAAAACTGGGTAGGGGCAGACACCCTCACCAACAGGCAACTTTACTCTATCTGCGAAAAGGACTTCAGACCTGTTTTCCATACAGGTACCTCTGCCAGAGGAACGGCAGCCTTTAATTTTGAGTCAGATAGAGTAGTCGGTGCCGATACTGTATTAAATAACGGCTTCAAAGGATTCAGTATAGCTGCTGAGGCGGCTACATTCAACTGGGAGCTGGATATGGAGACGTTCGAAAGCCTGCCACTGAAGGCGAACACGGTATACCTGATTAATTTTTATCACCCGGGCAGCAAAACCGCACCGCAATACTACAGTTACAAGGTAACGGGCTCGGAAAAGCTGCTTACAGTCAACAACACCTCTGTCGACTGCTGGATGCTACGGATAGATTACAGCGATACCAATTACGGCACCTTTTGGATAAGTAAGAAGACACACGAAGTACTGAAGATGGAAGAACTCTTTGATGGTGTGAAGCGCTTCAAAATAAAGCTCGGAACGGTGGTTCAGGTATAGGCTTTGCAGGTAGCCTAGCTTGTAGAAAGGCCTGGCCGCATTTTCGGTCGGGCCTTTCTGTTTCTTGTAAATTAAGTCGTATACCCAGCGTTTTCGAGCGAAGTATATTTTTTGTAATATATCGAGAGAAGATAATTTTCCAGTTCTTTTTATCTAAATTGCAAGCTAAGTAGGGAGTGTACGACAAGTATAATGTAGCATTCGGCCAGATAATAAGTATTTATATATAAGTAGGTATAGATACATGAAAGTCGTTGGATATCTGAACTTATAACCTCCTGATTACATTTTAATAAGTATCCGCGATTCACTCTCTTTGCCTTTTGTCCCTACGTGTGAGTTCTAATTTTTCACACATCACCTTAAAACTATGAAGCTGCAGAGCAAAGTCAAGTTTGTCAACAAAGACAAAAGTCTATTCTTTCCTACCCTCCGGAAACGGGTAGACGCCTATTTTACAGAGAACAACATTCCCAAAACCGCCAACACCACCATGATCGTGAAGAGTGTGGTGCTGCTGCTAACCTACTTGCTCCCTTTCGTGTTACTGCTGGTATTTCAACCAGCTTTTCCACTTAGTCTGCTGCTGTGGTTCGTAATGGGCCTGGGTGTGGCAGGTATAGGTATGAGTGTGATGCATGATGCCAATCACGGGGCCTTCTCCAATAGCAAGCGGGTTAACGATCTGATGGGCCATACCCTGAACCTGGTGGGTGGTTCGGCCTTTAACTGGAAACTGCAGCACAACATCCTGCACCATACCTACACCAATGTGGTGGAGATGGACGAGGATATTCAGGACAGGCTGGTACTACGTTTCAACCCTCATTCCAAGGTGAAGTTTTTCCACAAGCTGCAATGGGTATATGCCTTTGTGTTTTATGGATTGCTCACCCTGTACTGGGTGGTGGCAAAAGACTTTGTGCAGTATTCGCTTTTCAAGAAGAATGGTGTGAACAACAATACAGCAGCCGAAAACAGAAACTGGTTTATGAAATTGGTAGCTATGAAAGCCACTTACTTTTTCATCATTCTCGCTGTGCCAACGCTTTTCTTTGGAATTCCGTTTTTGCAGGTGCTGCTTGGGTTTTTAGTGATGCACTTTGTAGCCGGCATCGTACTGACGGTTGTGTTCCAGTTGGCGCATACCGTAGAGGGTACGAGTCACCCTAGGCCAGACGAGCATGGGGTAATTGAGAATGACTGGGCGATACACCAGATGAACACCACTGTTAACTTCTCGCGTCATAACAAGATCCTGTCCTGGTATGTGGGCGGCCTGAACTTCCAGATCGAGCATCACCTTTTTCCGCGTGTGTGCCATGTGCACTACCCGGCCATTGCTGAGATCGTGAAAGAAACGGCCGAAGAGTTTGGAGTTCCTTATATGGAAAACAAGACCTTTGCACAGGCCCTGCGCTCACATATTGCCACACTGCATCGCTTTGGCAGACTGCCGGGCCTGAATGAGGCCATCGGTTAAAAAATCAAATAAGCAGCAAGCGCTTATAGTATCCTGTTTCACCTCTATATTTGCAGCCTCTTTGTGTAGCAATGCACTTTGGGTTTGATTTGAAAGCTTTTCCATCCGGATTTATGAGTGGATGCAACTAACATTTAACTAAGGATGTGTAAAACACATAACCTGCAGAACCGTTAAATAGCTTTCAGAGTGTGAGTACTTTATAAGAATATCAAGTAGATTAAATGAAGCTTAAAGGCAAAGTAAAATTCGTTAACAAAGACAAAAATTTGTTTTTCCCGACGCTCCGCAAACGTGTGGATGCGTATTTTTCAGAGAATAACCTGCCCAAATCGGGTAATTCCCGCTTACTTATCAAAAGCATTATCCTGATGCTGCTCTATGTAGTGCCCTTTGCGGTTCTGCTTACCTTCACACCGCATGTGGCTATCAGCTTAGTGCTATGGCTAGTGATGGGTGTAGGTGTGGCCGGCGTGGCCATGAGCGTGATGCACGATGCCAACCACGGCGCTTTTTCCAAGAACAAGACCATGAACTACCTGATGGCACACTCCGTGAACCTGCTGGGTGCCTCGGCTTTTAACTGGAAACTGCAGCACAACATCCTGCACCATACCTATACCAATGTGGTGGAGATGGACGAGGATATTGACGACATGGTGTTCATGCGATTTTCACCTCACACCAATGTGCGCTTCTATCATAAGCTGCAGTGGGCATACGCCTTTTTCTTTTATGGCTTGCTCACGCTTTACTGGGTTATCATAAAGGATTTCGTACAGTTCTTCAAGTACATCAAAAGCGGCGTGAACGCTAATTCCAAATCAGACAACACGGTTGCTTTCTCCAAGATTGTCGCTTTCAAACTGTTGTATTTCTTCTCGATTCTGGTGGCCCCGACACTTATTTTTGGTATACCTTTCTGGGAAGTGTTGCTTGGTTTCTTTATGATGCACTTTGTGGCGGGCATGATTCTCTCCACGGTGTTCCAATTGGCGCATACTGTGGAGGGCACGCATCATCCGCTGCCGAGCGAGACTGGTGTGATCGAAAACGACTGGGCCATTCATCAGTTGAGCACCACCGCCAACTTTGCCCGCAAAAGCAAGTGGCTCTCGTGGTATGTGGGCGGTCTGAACTTCCAGATCGAGCACCACCTGTTTCCACGCATCAGCCATGTGCATTACCCGGCCATCGCGGATATCGTGAAGCAAACTGCATCCGAGTTTAACCTCACTTATATTGAGAGCAAAACCTTCCTGCAGGCTGTGCGGTCACACTTGAATACCCTGCATCGATTCGGGCGGTTGCGTCTGCCGAACCTGAACGAGGTGATGGCTTAGAATAGAAAAAAAAAGATAAATGAGGGCCTGCTCGAAGCAAATTCGGGCAGGCTTTTTTTATATGGCTTAAAAATATCTTAAGTATAGGTTTTATTTAATATTTGGCACAGTACTTGAATATGCGATGAAAATTGCGGCGATTAAACCTTTTGGTTAAGTGAAGCAACAACATGTGATACCAGCAATACACTTGTCAAATAAATAAAACTATGAAGAAATTACTCCCCTTTGCGCTTGTAACGTTAGCGCTTGCGTCTTGCGACAAAGAAGAAAGAACAGTAGAACCGATTGCTATTGAGCATGTGACCATCAACCAATCCTTTAAACCTGATGCGCCCCTTTATCTGGATGTAAACAAGGATGGAAGAAATGACTTTATGTTCAGTAACGTGCTTGTGTTTGATGCCCGTGGGGCACACAATCTGTTTTACATAAACTCCCTGGACGGTAACGAGATACTCTTAGACGAACAACCCATGAAGCCGCATATCGGACACTGGCATGTCGGTCTGCAGGAGGGCGGGACAGTGCTCGAAGACAAATCTTCAAACCATGTGTGGAGCTCTGACAGAGCCTATCTTTTGGATATTCGAAAGCCAGATGAAGTGTTTACTTACTTTGAAGGTCCGGCAGCCAGCGAAACCACCCCGTATGTTGCCATCCGGTTAAAAGATGGCGATGGCTATAAGTCAGGCTGGATTAAACTGAAGTACGAGACTGGTGATGATAAGCTTCAGGTAGTGGAGGCAGGAATTTCAAAAATTGAAAACCAAGTGCTCAAAGTGGGGAAGGGGAAATAGCTTCGATTGGAAATTGCAAAAAGGCAGGTGCTAAACCTGCCTTTTTGAGTTTATAGACGCGGGTTTTAGGAACTGAGTGGGCATAGGTCTACTTTTGCAGCAAAACCATCTTTCAGAAGATAAGCGTATTTGAGGGGCTATTTCAACTGTGCTACTATTAATTCAGTTTTAGAAAAGTAGGCAGCATTACGGTTTAATTCCCCAACACTGCACTTTGCGCATGACATTCAAAGACCTACACCTGATTTCCCCTATCCTGCAGGCGCTGGAAGAGGAAGGCTATACCCAGCCAACACCTATCCAGACGCAGGCTATACCTGAAGTGCTGCAGGGCCGCGACTTGCTGGCCACAGCCCAGACAGGTACTGGCAAAACAGCAGCATTCGCGCTGCCTGTTCTGCAGCTTCTGCATGGGCAGGCTATACCTGAGCCACAGGTTATTCGTGCACTGGTGCTCACGCCCACCCGTGAGTTGGCCAGCCAGGTAGGCGACAGTTTTGCAGCTTATGGGAAGTACACCGGACTGAAGCATTTGGTGGTATATGGAGGCGTGCCCTACAAGGTACAAACGGAGGCGTTACAAGCAGGTATAGACATCCTCGTAGCCACGCCCGGTCGTTTGCTAGATCTTCTTGATCAAGGCTTTGTGAGTCTGGAACAGGTACAACTACTGGTCCTCGACGAAGCCGACCGCATGCTCGATATGGGCTTTCTGCAGGATATTCGACGCGTGCTGCAGGCTATACCTGAAAAGCGGCAGACGCTGTTCTTCTCGGCGACCATGGCACCGGAGGTGAGCAAACTGGCGAAGAAGATACTGACTGAGCCTGTAAATGTGGAAGTGACGCCAGTTTCCTCGACGGCAGTTACGATCCGGCAGGAGCTCTATTATGTGAAAAAAGCCAACAAAACACCTTTGCTGCTCCACCTCTTGCAGCACGCAGGTATAGACCGCACGCTGGTGTTTATGCGCACCAAAGAGGGAGCCGATAAACTGGCCAAAGAGCTAAGTATTGCAGGTATAACTGCCGAAGCCATTCACGCCGACCGTGCCCAGCGCGACCGGGAGCGTGTGCTGCAGAGCTTCAAAAATTACGAAACGAAGGTACTTGTTGCAACCGACGTGGCCGCCCGGGGCATCGATGTGCAGGAGCTCTCGCACGTCATCAACTATGAGCTGCCTTTTGAGCCAGAGACCTACGTGCACCGCATTGGCCGCACAGGCAGGGCAGGGGCTGCAGGCATCGCCATCACCTTCTGCGGCGCCAGCGAAACGCCTCTGCTGATCGCCATCCAGAACCTCACCGGCAAGGCTATACCTGTAGTAGACCAGCACCCATACCCGCTCACTGCACAAGATTTTATGGAAGCAGCCGCCTCTTCGTCAGCCAAAAATGACAAGCGCAAGCCTTCAGGCAGAGGAGGTAAAGGAAAACGGGGGAGGAGGTAGGTTAGACCTCACAGTGTCTTCCAGACCTGTGAGTGTCAGAAGAACTGCTGCAGAAACTCAAGTGCTATAACACGAGTGGGTAAAAACTAAGAGAGAAAGCAAGATAAATACCGTTAGAGGGTAGGTTGGAACTATAAGCCCAAACACAAAACGGCTATCGGAGATACCGATAGCCGTTTTGTCCTTTAAAGCAGGTATGCTATACCTTACCGCTGCAATTGTTCCCGGTTTTCACGGTTTTCCCTATTTCGTTTACGTTCCTTCTTTTTGTCTTTCTTACGGCCAATGGCACCACCGGCCACTGTGCCGGCCGCACCGCCAATTACTGCGCCCGAGGTGCCACCTACCGCAGCACCTGTAGCTGCGCCAGCCGTGCCGCCTATTACGGCGCCTTTCTTTTTACTGCTCCAGTTATCGGAACCAGCACATCCACCTAGTAGAAATGCTGATAAAATGGCAAATGAAAATATTCTTATGTGTTTCATAACTTGTTGAATTTAAGCGAGTATTATACGCTGTTTGCTGAGTCATTGTTTGTGATGAGCTCAAAAACAGTGCAATTTCAGGCTGGCTTAGCGGGTCCGTTCTGCTGAAATGGAAAGACGAGTGATGGTATTTGAAAGAAATTTCAGCGATTAGTCTGCACAAAAGCGGCGTCTGTGCAGTATATTGGTCTGAGCAATTTCTATCTCTGATTTTCCATGACCGACATAGCCATTACGCCCTGTACACTTGCCGACCTGACCGAATTGCGGGACATAGCCGTGGAAGCTTACAACGACCACTACACCTACCTCTGGCACGACGGAGGGGACTGGTATGTGGAACGGTGCTTTACAGAGGAGGCCCTGCGCGATGACATGGCCAATCCCAATGCCGCCTATTTTCTTATCCAGTACAAAGACGAACCGGTTGGGTTTATGAAGTTCAACAAAGACAAAGCACTGGAGGGCTACACAGACGCTGAATGCCTTGAACTCGAGCGGTTATACCTGGTCGATCGTGCCTCTGGTATAGGCATAGGTAAGTGGGCGGTGGATTTTGCCGTGCAATATGCGCTGGAAAGCAACAAAAGCGTTATCTGGCTCAAGGCCATGGACAGCAGTCGCTCTGTTGACTTCTATGAGCAAAACGGCTTTGTGAGATGGGGTACCGACGAGCTCGACTTTGAGCAGATGAAGGAAATATACCGCGGCATGGTCGTGATGAAAAGAGATATTGCCTGAAACGATTCTCTTTATACCTTTGAGTTCGACAAAGCCGCACCACCACATGAAGCTTCGCCTTTTATTTGCCTTCTGCCTATTCACGCTCGTAGCCTGCAACCAAAAAGAGGAAGAGCAGTACGAGCGGATCGATCAGGAAGTCGCAGTGTCTGACCCAAACAGCTGGGTGAAAGCTGATCTGCAGTGCGAGGAGATCCAAAGCGCTGACGAGGACAACCCGCTGGCGGTGGTATACCTGAGTCAGGTGGAGATACAGTACGTGCTTGATACGGTGTATACCTGCTCCGTCATTGCTCCGCAGATGTATACCTCATTCGGGGTGCCGCGCCAGGCACTTTCAGCCTGCGGCGGCTGGTGGGCCGGACGGGGCAACTTCTACTATACCCTGCATGAAGGCGACAGCATCACAGTCATGCATGCCCGACCTGTGCAAAGCGATACCGTGGACTTCCGCTATACCTTGCTGCGTCGTATACCTATCGCACAAAGCACAGCCGATCTTCCCGAAGACAGTTATATGCCGTAGCGCGAGAGACTTTAGGCTACTTTCTGCGCTACATGCTGTTTAGTTCTGCTCACCAGGTATACGCCCGCAAAGATCAGGAGCGCATAAAAAGCCTTCTCCAGCGTAAATACATCCTTGCCTACCGCAACTGCAATCAGAATAGCCATGACCGGCTGCAGGTAGATGTAGGCACCTACCAATGAGGGATTGGCGTAGCGTAGTGCCCAGGTATTGAGCAGGTAGGCGATGATCGTAACGGCAAAGACCATGAACAGGATCGCCAGCCAGATAGACATCGGAAAAGTACTGTAGTCAGGACTTAGCAACTGCTGCCAGCCGAACGGAATCACCAGCACGGCTCCCACCGTGAAAATGCGGCTCACAATCGTGATAGCCTGGTACCGCTGCATGAGCGGCTTCACCAGCACCAGGTATAGGCCAAAGGAGGTGGCGTTCAGAATGATAAGCAGGTCACCCCACATGTTGCCGGTAGCCTGCTCTCCACGGGAGGTATAGATCAGCAGAAAAGCACCCGCACAGGCCAGGGCTATACCTGAAACCTTGCGCTTTCCGATACGCTCCCGCAGCAGTAAGGCCGAAAAGACAAGCACCACCACCGGCACAATGACCATCAGGAGCGCCGCGTTGATGGGCGCAGTAAGATTCAAACCGGCAAAGAAGCACAACTGATTCACAGCCACTCCGGTCACTCCACAGAGGATCACGCGGATATTATCAGCACGTCCCACAATTTTCTCTTTCACCACCAGCCGGGCAAATATGCCAAAGAACAGCGCCGCCGACACCACCCGTATCAGGATCAGACCGAAAGGGCCTACATATTCCGGCATCACCTCTTTGGCGATGCTGTAATTACTACCATAGATCAGTGCCACCAGAAAAAGCGAGGCATGCACCTGTACCTGTTTATTCATGCTGCAAAATTACGTGCTTATTCGGTTTGTGCCGTATAAGGAGAGGCAATTAAAACCTGTACGCTCAAACCACATTATTGCATGAATCAAATGCCGCTTACGGTCCGTCGGGCCATCGAGGTAACCGGGCTCTTTTTTCTGGGCTGGATCATTGTACTGGGCCGTGACCTGCTGGCTCCGTTGCTCGTCGCTTTCTTCATCAGCATCATGCTGCTGCCTATCTACCGCTTTTTTAAGCAGCGAAACTTCCCCGACGCCGTGGCCATCGGCATCAGTCTGCTCACGCTGATTGTGGTGCTGGGCGGCATTATCTGGTTCTTTTCTTCCCAGATGCGGGTGCTGATAGAGGACTTCCCGATGATCCAGAAGAACGTGATGAAACACCTGACCGCCCTGAGTGAGTGGATCGGCAGCAAAACGCCCTTTTCGACAGCAGAGCAGACGAGTTTTATAAAAGAGCAAAGTAACAACCTGCTCACTTACGCGGGTAACCTGTTGGGCGGCGTGGCTGGCGGTGTGACTGGTATGGTGGTGTTTGTCGGTTTACTGCCCATTTACATCTTCCTGCTGCTGTTCTACAAAAACCTGTTGCTGCGCTTCGTATTCCTTTGGTTTCCCCGCGAGCGGCATGAAAAAGTAGAAGAAACCTTAAGCGAAATGCTGGTGATCATCAAAAGCTACCTCTTCGGGCTGCTCATACAAATCACCTACATGACCGTGCTTTTAGGAGGTCTGCTCATGATTATCGGGATCAAACACGCGCTGCTCATCGGGGTGATCTTCGCCTTCCTGAACCTGATACCCTATGTGGGGGCGCTGCTGGGCAATATCATCGGCGTGCTGCTGACACTGGCGTCTTCGGAGGAGCTATGGCCGGTGCTGGCTGTGCTCGGTACGATCGCCGCTGTGCAGTTTCTGGATAATAACATCCTGATGCCACGGATTGTGGGCTCCAAGGTGAAGATCAATGCCTTGGCAACGATCGTGGGCGTGATTGTAGGCGGAGAGATTGCAGGTATAACGGGTATGCTCCTGTCGCTGCCCATTATCGCCATGCTCAAAGTGGTGTTCGATCGCACCGACCAGTTTAAGCAGTGGGGCGTGCTCTTCGGAGACGAACGGCCTGGCCTGAGCCCCATGGCTATACCTGTGCTGCGTTGGGATACAAAGGCCGTCCGCCGCCAACTGGAAGAGGAAAATGACATAGAGCCACCTCATGAAGGAGAAGAGGAGAAACCAAAAGAATAGCATACAGGCCCATGCTGGTGGTAAGCGGATAATCTGGTACTATGGCATTGGCAGCAGCTGTTTGCCCAACTGCCAGGTATAGGGACCGCTTTGTCGCTTCCTTCCTGCTTTGCCTGCAAATTCGTAACTTTGTTTAGACCGAATCCTGAGAAAGAAAAGAGCAGATGAATCACCCGAACATACCTTTGGCCGAGCGCATGCGGCCGCACAATTTAGATCAATATTACGGACAAAAACACCTGGTAGGGCCAGACGGTATCCTGCGTCGCTACATAGAGGGTGGCGTGATACCGAGCATGATCCTGTGGGGACCTCCGGGCGTGGGCAAAACCACCCTGGCCAACATCATCGCTAACCAGATGAAGGTGCCTTTTGTAGCCTTGAGTGCCATTAACTCGGGCGTGAAGGACATTCGTGAAGTGATCGATCAGGCTAAGAAGCGTCAGGGCACGGTGTTGTTCATCGACGAGATTCATCGCTTTAACAAATCCCAGCAGGATGCTTTGCTCGGAGCTGTGGAGAAGGGTACGGTTACCCTGGTGGGCGCCACAACCGAGAATCCTTCCTTTGAGGTAATCTCAGCCTTACTTTCCCGCTGCCAGGTATACATCCTCAAGCACCTCACCAAAGACGAACTGATCGAGCTGGTGGACAAGGCCCTGGAGCAGGACGAATGGATGCGCCACCGCAAGGTACGGATCGAGGAGTACGAGGCTTTGCTGACCATATCGGGAGGTGATGCCCGCAAACTGCTCAACCTGCTTGAGATCGTGGCCGAAGGTATAAAAGCCGACGAAGTGGTGGTGACCAATGACCTGGTGAAGCAGGTAGCCCAGCAGAACATCGTGATGTATGACAAATCGGGCGAGATGCACTATGACTTGGTGTCAGCCTACATTAAGTCCATTCGTGGTTCTGACCCTAATGCGGCCGTATATTGGCTGGCCCGCATGATCGAGGGTGGTGAAGACCCCAAGTTCATTGCCCGTCGCTTGCTCATCGCCGCTTCTGAGGATATCGGCTTAGCTAACTCCAATGCCCTGCTCATGGCGACTTCCTGCTTTCAGGCGGTGCAGATGATCGGCTATCCGGAAGCGGAGATCATCCTGTCGCAGTGCACGGTATACCTGGCCACGTCTCCGAAGAGCAATGCGAGCTACAAAGCCATCAAGCAAGCCCGGCAGTTAGTACAGCAAACCGGCAACCTGCCCGTGCCACTACACATCCGCAACGCCCCAACCAAGCTAATGAAAGAGATCGGCTACGGCAACAACTACAAATACGCCCACGACTACGAAGGCAATTTTGTAGCGCAGGAGTTTATGCCACAGGAGCTCAGCAACACCGCCCTCTACCAGCCCGGCAACAACGCCCGCGAACGCGACATGCTCAAGCAACTGCAGGCGCAGTGGGGGAAGAAGTACAGGTATTAGTCAGATGGGGAATTTGAGAGCTTAAGAGTTATAAAATAGAAGAAGTGAACAGAACTATTTATGTAATTTTATTGGTGCTGCAAATTGTATTCTTTTTTGTTTGGCGGCACTTGGGTTACAATTACGGTGGGGCGTATGTTTTCCTCTCAGGAATCGTGCTACTCTATTTCCGCAGACGCTTTCTGGACATGAAGCCTTATTGGGGCAGCGATCTCAGTGATATTCCTAAATACTTCACAAGAAAATAAAAGCTTAATGTCAGGCAGGTAAAGCGAAGGTAAGCTGAAATCGAATCTTCAAAGAGTTCAGTCGCGCCCTGCTCAATTGTGCTGGTGATACACTAACTCGTGTATAAACAACAATCAACAGTACAACCATCAATAATTCAACAGTTAAGTTAGTCTATGAAATGGACCGATTGGTCGAAATTGCGGTTTATTGGGGCTTAGTATTGAACTTTAAGCGCTATTTTTGTTTATTGTATGCAGGGACCTATATTTCCCGTCACTAAAAAAACAGAACCTAAACATTAAATAGAACCTATGCTGAATTTCCTTAGATATGTGCTGGCTACCATTCTTGGCCTGTTCATATTCTTCTTCCTGGGCTTGCTGATCATGGTAGGCATCATTGCGGCATCAGCTTCCAAAGGCGATGTCACCGTTACCGAAAACTCGGTGCTGGAGCTCAAGCTTGATAAGTCTATTGTAGAGCGTGAGCAGGAGAATCCTTTTGGCGATTTCTCTATCGGCTTCTTCTCGATGAACAGCAATGATGGTCTTGATCAGATCAAAGCCTCTATTCGCCGCGCCAAAACAGATGACAACGTAAAAGGCATCTTCCTGAACATGCGCTTCGTGGATGCCGGTATGGGCAAGCTGGAAGAGATACGCAACGAACTGATCGACTTTAAAGAGTCTGGCAAGTTCATCGTGTCCTATGGCGACATGACCAACGAGAAGGCTTACTACCTGTCTTCTGTGGCTGATAAAATTTACCTGAACCCGATGGGTACGCTGGAGTTCAACGGCATCAGCTCTGAGGTGTTCTTTTTCAAAGGCACACTGGAGAAGCTGGACATTGAGCCGACCATCTTCAAAGTAGGTGAGTTCAAGAGCGCTGTAGAGCCTTTCTTCCTTGACAAGATGAGCGATGCCAACCGGCAGCAGATGACCTCGTTCCTGAATTCGATCAATGACTACCAATTGCGCAAGATTGCGGAGGCACGTGGCAAAACTTACGAGGAACTGAAAAAAGTATCCGATGAGGTGCTTGTTCGTGAAGCTGAAGACGCCAAAACCCATGGTCTGGCAACAGATATTGGTTACTATGACGAGGCTGTTGATTATATGAAAGAGCAGATGGGTGTTGATAAAGACAAGAAACTGCAGCTGGTGAGCCTTGGCAAGTATAAGAAAGTGAAAGACACTGAGAAGAGCGGCTCTGCTAAAAACCGCATCGCTGTGATCTACGCCGAAGGCGACATTGTGGACGGTGAAGGCGGCGATGATGAAATCGGCAGCATGCGCTATGCTGAGGCTCTTCGTAATGCCCGCATGGACAATAATGTGAAGGCTGTTGTACTGCGCATCAACTCACCGGGTGGTAGCGCACTTGCCTCTGACGTCATGTGGCGCGAGATTCAGGAGACCCGCAAGGTGAAGCCTGTCATCGCTTCCATGTCAGACATGGCTGCCTCTGGCGGTTACTACATGGCTATGGGCTGCGATACGATCGTGGCGCATCCGAACACCATCACAGGTAGTATCGGTGTGTTTGGCATCGTGCCGAATTTCGAAAACTTCTTCAAGAACAAGTTAGGCATCACAGTGGATCGCGTAAGCACTGGCAAACACTCTGACCTGCCGACTGTGACCCGCGCCATGACACCGTTTGAGAAAGAGATCGTGCAGCGTGAGATCAACAAGATTTACGAAGTGTTCACGCAGAAAGCAGCCGACGGCCGTGGCATGTCACAGGACCAGCTGAAGGAATTTGCCTCAGGCCGTGTGTGGTCAGGTATAGAAGCCAAAGAGCGCAACCTGGTGGACGTACATGGTGGATTAGAAGAAGCTATTGAGATCGCCGCTGCCCGTGTAGGTATAGAGGATGACTACCGCATCAAGGAACTGCCGCGCCGTAAGTCTTTCTTTGAGGAGATGTTCGGCGAAGCTGGTTCGCAGGTAAAAGAGCGTGCTGTGAAGGCCGAACTTGGACAGCTGTACCCTGTGTACAAAATGTACAAGAAAGTAGAGAACATGCAGGGTATCCAGACCCGCATGCCTTACGAACTGACAATCCAATAACAGCACTGGCAGGATCTAACCTGCCGCTGGTGAAGTACCCGAAAGCCCGCTGGTGTAAACCAGTGGGCTTTTTGTTTCAGGTCCAAGCCATTTTTTGCAAATTGCGGAAAAGAAGAAGGTATGAGCTTTGAAAGAACACATGATATAAGTCATTTATTCTCTCAAATTAAATAACCTATTTCGCGAACTATAATAGACAGAACATAAAACGATGAACGATATGATGCAGCAATTACGAGAGTCCGCTTCTTACATACAGGACCACACGGGCAACTTTCAACCTGAGTTTGGCATTATCCTGGGTACGGGCTTGGGCGCCTTGATCACAGAAATTGAAATTGAATATAGCCTCAACTACGCCGACATACCGCACTTTCCGGTTTCTACAGTAGAGAGCCACTCCGGACGACTGGCTTTCGGTAAGCTGGCTGGTCGTCGTGTGATCGTGATGCAGGGCCGCTTCCATTACTACGAAGGCTATACCATGAACCAGGTCGTGCACCCGGTGCGAGTGATGAAGCTGCTGGGCGTACAGAAGCTTTTCATTTCCAATGCCAGTGGTGGTTTGAACCCTGCCTTCAATACATCCGACCTGATGGTGATCACCGACCATATCAACCTGCAGCCATCCAACCCGCTGATTGGTCCGAACCTGGACGAACTGGGGCCTCGCTTCCCGGATATGAGCGAAGTGTATGATGAGAAAATGGTGCGCCAGGCGATGGTGATCGCTGAGGATGCCGGTTTCAAGCTGCAAGAAGGTGTTTATGCCAGCGTGCCTGGACCAATGCTGGAAACACTGGCAGAGTACAGCTACATCGCCCGCATCGGGGCTGATGCCGTAGGTATGTCCACCGTGCCAGAGGCCATTGCCGCCCGCCACATGGGCATGAAGATCTTTGGTATTTCGGTAATCACGGACATGGGTACGCCGGATCGCATCAAGAAAGTGATCCTGGCGGATATTCTGGAAGCAGCCGCGATAGCTGAGCCACGCATGACCATGCTGATCAAAGAGCTGGTGCGTCAGCAGTAATAGCTGAGCACAGGTGCGACAGCACTTAAAAGAGCAAACAGGGGCGGCCAGATGGCTGCCCCTGTTTGTTTGCAGTATTTTACATGGTCAGATAGGCGAGGGCGAGCAGCGCTGCGTTAAACAAGCCGTGTGACACGATAGCCCAGGTCAGGCTGAAGCGAAGGCGGATATAACCCCAGAACAAGGCACCAATAAACTGCGGCACCACCAGTAAAGGTACAAGGGCGATGGGTAGGTGCAGGTTTTCATAGTTGGCCAGGTGCACCAGGCCAAATACGATTGTGAAGGTATAAAACACCGTTGGGAAACGCTTTTCCCAGAGGCGCCGCAAATACCAGGCACGCATATCCGAAAGTACTACCCAAATAGCCAGCATCAGGGCCACAAGCCAGATCAGGGCACTCAGGAGTGTGCTGATCTGCAGCATCTCAAGCAGGGTAGGGAGTATAAAAAAAATGATGGTCAGGAAAGCAACAAACAGCCGCATGCGGGTATAGCGCAAGGGGGCACGGAAGAAGAATTCCTCTATCGCAGGAACGATCACGGCTACAGCCAATAGTACTAGCAGCGGGTTATTTTCCTCCAGGAAACGGCCCAGGCGATGACTGGCGAATGGGTTGTAACCCATCAGCTTGATCAGGCCGAATATGATTACTGCTATACCCAGGCTCAGGATGAACTTGAGTACGAACAGTTGCAGCAGTGGCCTCCATACCTCCTCAGGCTTTTGATGCAGCGCCTCCAGTTGTTTAGGAGCTTTCAGAAAACGCCAGAAGGCCAGTGCGGTTTCTTTTGGACGAGGGCTTGGGTTCTCTCTAACCCGGTCAGGAGGTAAAGGTGCTTCCATCGTTTGTTTTACTTCTCAATTACGACCGTTTTGCGGTTATAGGAGAGGTTTGTGAAGATGCCGATGCCTCCCTGCACGGAAGACACAATGCGCGAAGGCTGGGCAAATGGGTTTCCGTTGGCCCTGCGTGCATCCGAAATAGAGCTCAGGAAGTCGTAGTACTGCTTCTCGATGTGAAACAGCGATACGATCAGTGTATCGCCCTCTTCGTGATCATAGCCCGACCCGTAGGACACGCGCTGGCCATTGGTAAGCTGGTCACTGGATACGAAATCCCGCTGGGAGGAGTTGGACAGGCTGTCGCGGTGCACCATGTAGCGATAATAGTTCGCGGCATCCGGGTCGTCCTGGTAGGAAGTGAGCAGGTAGGCCTTGTTGCTTTCATTGAACTTCCACTCCACAGCCTCAATCGGAACCTGCCCCATGATGGTGGTAGTACCGGTCACGTGACGACCTTTCTTATCTTTGACCTCCAGCATAAGCACATCGCCGGGTTGCAGGTTGAGTTTCTCGTTTTTGCGATGAGTATAGTATTTGCCCGTCGCCTTGTTTTGAATGGGGCTGAAAGGCAGTTTGATCGTTCTGCCCTGGTGGGTGATGAACACTTCCGCATCCGGCACAAGGGGCAATTCGGGTTCGTTGAAGTAACTCACACTCTCCAGGACAACAGCCCGAAGGGGCTTGCCGGGCTCCAGGTAGCATTCAACCACGAGTTGTGATTCGTAGGGGGGTAACTTAATTTCCACTTCCTGCTCCATGTCACAGGATAACAGCAAAAAGAGTAGGGGCAACAGCAAGGTATAGATCGCTCGTCTGGTCTTCATCAGAACTTGAAATTATAGGTAACAGAAGGTATAACCGGGAATAGCGACACCTGCTTGGCCCGGAAGCCGAGGGTTTCGTTGTCGTCTTCGTCCTTCACCTGTTCAAAATACACAAAGTATGGGTTGCGACGGTTATAGGCGTTGTAGGCATTAAAGGTCAGGTCGGCCTCGCCACGTTTGGGCTTAAACTTGAGCACAAGGCCCAGATCCAGCCGGTGGAAAGCATCCAGGCGGAAGCTGTTGCGGTCGCTGTATACAGGCACCACGGTAGCACTTTTGCCCTGCACATCCTGAAAGGCGAAGCGGGCCACGGGCAGCGAATAGGCATTGCCGGTGCCATACACAAAAGCACCGGTCAGGTTGATGCGCTTGCTCAATTCGTGCAGCACCACCACACTCAGGTCATGGCGGCGGTCGTAGCGGGTCGGGAAGCGGCGGCCTCCGTTGATATCGTCGAACTGGCGGTAGCTCCACGACAAGGTATAGCCTACCCAGCCGGTGGTGCGTCCTTTTATCTTTTCGAGGTATACCTCATTGCCGTAGCTCTCGCCCTTGCCAAACAGAAACTCCCCTTCCAGGTTGTCATTCACAAAGAGATTGGCCCCGTCGCGGAAATCGATCTGGCGGTGCATCCACTTGTAGTAGAGTTCGTTGGTGACCATGTAGCGGCCTCCGCCAAAGAGATGGCTTATACCTGCGGCCACCTGTTGGGAGCGTTGCGGCTTCACGTAGTCATTGGATGGATACCAGATGTCAGTTGGCAATGAAGCACCTGAATTGGCTACCAGGTGGATGTACTGCATCATGCTGGCATAGCTGGCTTTCAGAGAGGTGTTCTCGCTGAGGCTATACCTGGCAGAAGCCCGCGGCTCAAAAGCACCGTAGGTTTTGCCACCGCTAGTGAAAGCCGACATACGAAGGCCGTAGTTAAGCGAAAGCTGGCTACTTACCTGGAAGTCATCTGCTATATAAGCAGCGGCTTCTGTGGCTTCGTAGTCATTGCCTGCCCCAAAACTGATGCGGTCATCATCTGAATCGAAATTGAGGCGGCCGATCGTGAAGTTGTGCCGGGTGGCCATAGCACCGAATTGCAAGGTATGTCCTTTGTCCAGGATCAGGCTGAAGTCGGTTTTGAGAGCAACATCACGGATATCGGAGGTCAGGCTGAAGCTGAACACGTCGATCTTGTTGCTGACGTTGTACTGGTAGCTGCTGCCCGAAAGCGTCGTATTTACCTGAAAGCGCGGATTGAACTTATGCTGCCAGCGCAAAGCGCCGACCTTATTCCCCCAGTCGAAACCAAACTGAAAGTCTGCATCGTTAAACCCGAAGAAATCATGACCAAAATAGCCACTTACAAACAGTTCGTCTTTCTCACCAAGCTTATAGTTTGCCTTGCCATTCAGGTCATAAAAGTAGTAGTCAGGTATAGGATTGTAGTCCTCTTTGCCTTCTTGTATGCGGTTGATCTGGCGTGTGAATACATCAAAATAGGTGCGCCGACCGGAGAGAACAAACGAAGATTTGTCTTTCACAATAGGCCCATCTACGGTCAGGCGCGAAGCAATCAGACCGATGCCGCCCGTTACACCAATGCGCTCTTTGTTACCTTCCCGCATCTTCACATCCACCACAGACGACAGTCTGCCGCCAAACTGTGCCGGGAAACCACCTTTATACAGTTCCACACTTTCAACCGCATCCGGGTTGAACACGGAGAAGAAGCCGAACAGGTGGGAGGCATTGTAGACCACGGCGTCATCGAGCAGCACCAGGTTTTGGTCAGGACCACCACCGCGCACATACAGGCCCGAGGCTCCTTCGCCGCCCGATTGCACACCCGGCTTCAGTTGCAGCGCCTTGATGAGGTCAACCTCGCCGAAGATGGCCGGCAGGAGTTTGGCTTCCCGAGTGGTCAGCGTCTCAACGCTCATCTGGTTGGCATTGAGTTTCTGCTGGAGCGAATTAGCTTCGATCACAACTTCACGTAACTGACTGTTGGCTGGCAACAAGGCAAAGTTAATAGTTAGGTCCCGGTCAGTAACCTCGATGGTACGGGTAGTAGTTTCGTAGCCGATGTAAGTGGCCTGTAAGGTATGGCTGCCTTCGGGCAGTTGCAGGGTATAGAACCCAAGGGCATCCGTTGCAGCACCGATACGAAGCTCGGGAACAGATACAGTAGCCCCTATCAGGGCGTCTTCGCTGCCGGTGCCCCGAACGTAGCCACTAATGGTGTAGGTGCTCTGTGCAAATACATCAGGGGCAAGGAAACTGAGTAGACAAATAATGTATACAGCGAAAGCTGGTAAGCGCATCTAACTAAAATTAAAACCGGGGGCTTTGAGAATCAGGCACAAAGGTACATACAAATAACCTGATCCGCCCCAGAAAAACGACCCTTATCAGATCGTCTTAAGTAGAATTTTTTAATGAAACAGCGCGATTCTCAAAATGTTCCTTTTTGGGGAGGGATTCTTAAGGCATGGTATCGTTTAGCCAGGAGGCTCGCAGGCGAAGCTGTCGCTCCGATGGAGAGGCAACCGGCTCTAGCAGGTGCAGTACTTCCCGTTTGACAGCGGTCACTTTTCCGGTGAGTTTTTTGGGTTTCACATTGCCCTTAGCGTCTTTGCGTCCTACGGTGATCTCTATTTTGCTGCCCGGCTTGGCCTGTTGTAGCTCTTCGCCTATGATGTCGCGGATGTTCATGGGTGTGATCTCTCTACCGTTAAAAGCCAGCAGTTGGTCTCCTTCCTTAAAGCCCATTTGCTTTCCGAACTCGTCCATGTCATCCGCCTCAGCCACCGTGATCTTGTCGGCTTCGCGGTCATAGCCTGGCACAAAGCCTCCGTAGGAATTGACCAGCTGCACCGAAACAGGCTCGTATTTAACTCCTACCTTGTTGAGCAGTTCCTCCAGCGGCAGGCGCTCACTGCCTTCCACATAGCGGGCAAAGAAGGTGCGAATCTCCGGGTAAGTGAGTTCGGCTATCTTATCAAACAGCTCGTCGTCTTTGAAAGGACGGCCTTTGCCGTAGGTTTTGGCCAGGTCCTGCATCAGGTCTACCAGACCGTACTTGCCATCTGACAGGTCGCGCAGCTGTATATCCAGCGCCATCCCGATCAGAGCTCCCTTTTGGTACACATTACCATATTGGTTTTCGTGCTGGTCCAGCACTTTGGCACTCATTTCCGTGAAGGGCAGGGTATCGTTAAAAGCCATGGAGTTGAAAATATACTCCCGGATCTTCTGCATGAACTCGTCTACCGAGACCAGGTTTTCGTGCACCTGCACATGCGAAGCAAAGTATTCTGTTACGCCCTCATACAACCACAAGTGCTTCGACATGCGCGGGTTGATGAAGTCAAAGTCGTGGATTTCTTCGGATTGAATGGAAAGTGGCGTCACAATGTGAAAGAACTCGTGGGCCGCCACGTCGCGCATGGTGCTGTTGAAACGCTCCTCTGGCATCTCAGGCAGGTAGTAAACCGAAGAGTTGGAGTGCTCCAGTGCACCATAAGAACCCGACTTGCCTGGTCGCTCCGGCACGTAGATCAGGAAAGCGTACTTGTCGACCGGCAGGGTGCCGCCGAGGTAGCTGCGCTGCGCTTCCAGAATATCACGGATGTTGTCGGCGATGGGTTTGGAAGTAACCCGGCCAGTAGGGGAATATACGGATACTAGCACGTCAGTCCCACCCAAATTCAGTACAGTCGTGTCAGGTTGATTGTACATCAGCGGCGAGTCGGCCAGTTCCACATAATTGGGCACTGTATAGGTGTCGGCAGTGGCTGTGCTGGACGTAGCCTGCAGTGCCGTGGAGCCATAAAAACCGGCGGGTTTGGTAACCGTGAGCTCGTAAGGCACCTGCTTTAGTCCGTCGAAATAACCCACGAAGCCAAACGGGTTGAGCAGAAAGTTCTTGCCTTCTTCGATGTTGGTGCCGCCCGGTTCAAATACCACATCCTGCCGTCTTTCGGCATCAAATGTATCGTCTACCCAATAAGTGATTCTGTCCAGGTTCTGAGCCTGCGTAATGCGCCAGCGGTTGGTGTCGATCCGCTCCACTGGCAGCGGCTTGCCCTGCTTGTCCAGCGCCTGAAACTCTGATACGAACTTGCCAAAGTCAGATACAGAGTAGGTGCCGGGCACGATCTTGGGCATGTTATAAATGGCCTCGCCCTGCTTGATGGCCGGTGGACGCAGGCTTACTGGTACCCTATCACCTTTCACCTGGGTGAGGTCGATGGTAACGGCATAGCGAGGTTCAGGTGTCGACTGAGTGGCAACTGAGGAACAGCTGAAATGAAGGCTGAGCAGCAGGAACAGGATCGTTTTGGTTAATTTCATGTAGTGCGGACGTGAGTTAACAACCTAGTTAACGGTCACGGGCTGCTTTTGGGTTTGTACTTGCCTTTTCTCTAAAAAAGAATCGACAGAAAGGGGACCGGCACCGTTGAACAGGTAAAAGAAACCTGCGAAAATAAGCTCAGCTGCCGGATAGTATTGCGGAAAGGTCTGCCCTATGTGCACAATTATAATAGCAGCCGTGAAATTGATGATCAGTAACAAGCCGGCGATCCGGACTCCCCAGCCTAGCAGGAGCATCAGGCCAATCAGAAACTGGGTATAGACCGAAAGATGTGCGGCCACCAGCGGGTAGGGCACTCCATGCGCCTGCAGAAAATCCCGGAACTCGAGCATTCGCTCCCAGCTAAACACGTTATCCTGTACGCCATAGATCAGAAAAATGCCCATTGCAAAACGCAGGAACACCACTCCATAGGCTTTGTGACGACGAAAAAAAGCGAAAGCGTTCCTTGTCATAGGTTACCTGAGAGCACTGATGACTTTGTTCTTCTCATAATCAGAGCCAATGGTATTGGCTGCTTTCTCCACTTCTGCACGCAGATCTTTATTATCGGAAGGTATAGCACTCGCAATATTGCGGAGAACTTTGCCTTTTTCGTAGTCGGAGCTTATGCGGCTTACGACCGGCAGCAGCTCTTTGTACTGGGCCTGTGACAGTTTGTGGTTCTTTACAATTGAGTTGATGATTTTTGCCTTCTCATAGTCCGATGAAAATTTATCGATGATGGAAAAGGCTGACTTGTAGTTGTGCTGGATGAAGTCAGACTGTTTGGTCAGTTGCTGCAGCACTTTGGCTTTTTCATAGTCAGAAGATATTTTGCCCGTCTGTTCCAGCGCCATGGCCATACTCTCTTTGCTCAGATCCGGTGTCTCCAGCAAATAAAGCAATGCCTTGCGCCGCTCGTAGTCAGAACTGATTTTGTCGCTCACCTGTAGGTAGCTGCTCACCACATCCTTGTTTTTTAGATGTGCAGCGGTTACCGTACCCAAAGCTTTTCGGCGCTCATAGTCGGAAGATACGTGCTTGTCCACAAACTGCAACGACTGCTTCACATCGGCAGGTTTCAGGTCTGGCTGCTGGTACAGGTGTTGCACAAAGCGCATCTTCGCATGTTCACTACCTGCTTTTTCTGCTTCAGCAAGTACTCCTTTCGCACCTTCTTTGCCATACAGGTCTTTTACTAACTCGGCTATACCTATGCCGGTGTTGGCCATCAGGTCCGGCATCACCTGCTGCAGCCACTCTCTGCCAGCTGGCTCATAAGCTACCTTTTTCCCATTCTCTGTGTAAGTGCGGGTTAGGTTACCGTTCGCATCGCTCGTGATCTCGAGCCGCTTCGTATCATCATTAACCGAGCGCATGTACTTGAGGTAGCCGTTCGGGGAGATGCTTTTGATGTCTTTCAGGTCATCGGTAAGGGTGACAGTTCCCTGGCGTTTCAGTTCTTCCCGCTTGTTGTTATCTGTGTTGATGTATACCTGCTCTCCGTTCTTACCGTCTTTGCCACCTACCTGTATCCGGACATTGTTGTTTTTCTTCTTTGTCTTCACGGTGTCCTGCTGCATTACTTCCACACCGGTAATAAGGCGCAGACTGGTAGAGGCGGCTGGGCGCAGGTCAAGCATGCTCAGGACGCCAGCGGCAAGTGAAGCAAAAAAGATAGTAGATGGCTTTGTCATAGTTTTTATTTTTAATGATGCATTTTGTTGGGTAAAGGATGCTTCAGCGGGTATCTTTTTTTGACAACCCGCTGAATTCACCTTCAATTAACAATACAAACACAAACTCAATTATATTACTCCGTGCGTAGCGCCTGCACCGGGTCCTCCAGCGCGGCTCGTGTAGCTTTAAAGCTCACGGTCAGGATAGCAATGAGTAGCGCCAACAGTCCCGAGATTAAGAATACCCAGATGCTGATCGGCGTGCGGTAGGCGAAGTCCTGCAGCCACTGTTGCATGCCGTACCAGGCGAGCGGACTCGCGATCAGAATGGCCAGGCACACCAGCACAGCAAAGTCTTTGGTTAAAAGCACTACTATACCTGAGATCGAGCTGCCCAACACCTTGCGGATACCAATCTCCTTGGTGCGCTGTTCTGTTGTAAAGGAGGCTAGCCCAAACAAGCCCATGCAGGCGATGATGATGGTGAGGAAAGTAAAATAGCCGAAAATGGTCAGCATTTTTTCTTCCGCCCGGTACTGCTCGTTGAAGCTGTCATCCAGAAAGAAGTAGTCCATCGGGTGTGAAGGAGCGAGGCGCTGCCAAACGCTCTCCACATGCGCGAGGGTCGCCTCCATGTTTTCAGGGGTAATGCGTGCCATCAGGTAACCATTGTTCTGCGGGGCGAGCATAATCACAAGCGGCTCTATCTGGCTGTGCAGCGAGGTATAGTTAAAGTCTTTCACTACCCCGATCACCTTGGCCCGGGTGGTATCGGAGCCACCAATGCGTTTGCCAACGGGGTCAGTCCAGCCCATCACTTTGGCGGCCGCTTCATTGACCATAATGCCGTACTGCAGGTCCGTGCTCATGTCTTTTGAGAAGTTCCTGCCTGCTACCACAGGTATAGCCATTAGGTCGAAGAACTCATAATCCACCCAAATGGTGTTAAAAGTTTTCTCTACCATCTGGTTGTCGCGCTCCACATTGAAAATGATAACGCCTGTGCTCGCTCCCGGAATCATGGCGCTGGTGGTCGCGCTGGTAATATTCGGGTGCTTCAGCAATTCGGACTTCACGACAGGCATTTTGTTGACTATCGTTGTATCGCCGCTGGGAATGTCCACCACCAGCACTTGTTCTTTATTGAAGCCAAGGTCCTGCGTCTTGAGGTAGTGCATCTGGCTGTACACGACCACCGTGCCGATGATCAGTACCAGCGAAATGGTGAACTGCAGAACCACAAGCCCTTTTCGCAAAAAGGCTCCACTGCCTGATGGCATTTTGCCTGTTTTCAGGATATCGACCGGCTTGAAATGTGACAGCACAAGTGCCGGATAACTACCTGCAATCAAACCGATGAAAAGGCCGATCCCGAGCAGCGTCAGCGCAAAGGAAAGATCTAGGAAATAAGTGCCGGGTATATTTTTGTCAGCCAGTGCATTGAAGGTGGGCAGCATCAGTTCGACCATTACCAGGGCCAGTAGCACTGCCAGCAGTGTGAGCAGCACTGATTCGCTCAGGAACTGGGCGATGAGTTGCGAGCGATTAGCTCCTACCACCTTGCGGAGTCCTACTTCTTTTGCCCGCTTGGTCGCACGTGCCGTCGCCAGGTTCATGTAATTGATGGAGGCGATCAGGAGGATGAAGAGACCAACAAATGAGAAAATATAGATGTAGGATTTTTTCCCAACCGGAAAGGCCTCCCACAGGTAGTCGGTGTTCAGATGGATGTCTGGCAACGCTTGCAGGTGCAGTTTCACACGTTCTGTCGTGTTGGGGCGCCCGGGTGATACACGACGCTCCACAAAAGCGGGCAGTTGTGACCGAAGTGCCGAGGCATCGCCAGCGTTTCTGAGCAGCACATAGGTATAGCTGTTTGTGTTGCCCCAGTTGGTGCGCATGTTATTGCGAGCTTCTGCAGGTATGGTGCTGAAGGAGGTAAGCACGTTAGGGCGCATATGGGCCGCGTCCACAGACTCGAATATACCTGTCACTTTATAGGACTGGTTGCCAATGCGGAGGGTACTGAACATGGCATCCAGCGGATCGTTAAAGAACTTCGCCGCCACATCTTTTGATAGCACCATCGTGTTTGGCTCCATCAAGGCTGACTTAGAATCACCCTCCAGCATTTTGTAGTCAAAGAGCTGAAAGTAATTGCTGTCTGCCCAAAAGGTATAGTCGATGGTAATGGCTTTTTCATCTAAGCGAAGCACCTGCTTGCCACGGTTGATCATGCGGGTAGAAGCTTCCACTTCGGGGAAGTCTGCTGCCAGGGCAGGGGCTAGGGCTGCGTGGGTAACAGAGGCTTTTTCAACTTCATCCTCTACAATCAGGTCGTTGACGACGCGGTATATCCTGTCATGCTTCGAGAAGGCCTTATCATAGCTGAGCTCATGCTGCACATACAGGTATATGAGGACGCAGGAGGCAATACCGATGGCCAGACCAACGATGTTGATGGCAGCATACACTTTGTTTCGTGTCATGTTGCGCCAGAAGATGAGAAGGTAATTCTTGAGCATGGATTTTACCGCTTTAGTCACTCATTTCATTTGGTCAATAGCCTATACCTGCAAAACTATTGTAATGCAGGGACCACCACTCACATTGATGCGAAGCACCTCGCTGCTTTTGCAGATGTGCTGTCATCACATGAGACAGAAAGATTTCTGCTATCAGCCTTAAAGCAGTTCGGCAGCGTGTTTTCTGGCGTTGAGGCTCTCCGTCACGATCTGACCGTCAAACAGGTTAACGATGCGGTGTGCATATTCGGCATCAGAAGGAGAGTGCGTTACCATCACTACCGTAGTGCCGGCATCGTTAAGCTCAGAAAGCAGCGACATCACCTCACGGCCATGTACTGAGTCCAGGTTACCGGTCGGTTCGTCAGCCAGGATCAGGCTTGGGTTGGATACTGTAGCACGGGCAATGGCGACACGCTGCTGCTGACCACCCGAGAGCTGCTGTGGGAAGTGCGCATGGCGGTGGGCGATACCCATACGCTCCATGGCCTCTTTCACACGTTTGTCGGCTTCAGCACGCGGTATACCCAGGTAAGCTAGTGGCAAACCGATGTTCTCCTCCACCGTCAGCTCATCGATCAGGTTGAAACTCTGGAACACAAAGCCCAGGTTATGCTTGCGGATCTTGGCACGCTGGCGCTCCGATGCATGGCTGATGTCCTGGCCCAGGAAGCGGAAAGTGCCGCCCGAAGGACTGTCAAGCAAACCGAGGATGTTCAGCAGCGTGGATTTACCACAACCGGATGGACCCATCACCGCCACAAATTCGCCTTTGGCGATGCGCAGGTCTACACCCGCCAGGGCAGTCGTCTCAACCGTATCGGTGATGTATTTTTTTTCTAACTGCTGTGTTTCGATGATAAAATCTTCCTTGCTCATGATTTCTATATTGTTGATTGATGATTGTTAAATTGTTGTTTTAGCAATTATTTGAGTTCCAGCCGGTCTATGTCGCCGTAGCTCTCATAGGAGGAGAGAACCACCTTCTCGCCTGGCTTTAGGCCGTCAAGTACTTCGTAATGCTTTGGGTTCTGACGACCCAGTTTGATGGAACGCTTGGTCGCATGGTCGCCCGACTTATCCACCACGAATATCCAGCTGCCGCCTGTGCTTTGGTAGAAACCGCCGCGTGGCAGGAGCACGGCCTTGCCGCCATCATTCAGGTTCAACCTGATTTGCAATGTCTGACCGCGGCGTATACCTTGCGGAGTGGCGTCCCCGGCAAATTCCAGGTCTACCTGAAATGTACCGCCCTGCACCTCAGGGAACACCTTAGCCACTTTTAGTTTATAGTTCTGTCCGTTGAAGTCGAAGTTGCCCTCCAATCCAGGATATATGCGGGAGATGTAGTGCTCATCAATAGAGGCTCTCACCTTGTAGCCGCTCATGTCGTCTACCTGTCCAATGTTCTCGCCGGCGCCTTTAGACTCACCAACCTGGGCTTTCAGCGTAGAAAGCTGGCCGGATATAGGGGCTGTCACATACAAGCTGTTCAGCGTGTTGCGGGCCATGTTAATATTGGCCTGCATTCTTCTGATGGATTCATCCAGCTGGCGCAGGCGGTCATCCAAAAGTTTTGCGTCCTGCTTCACAGAGCGGTCACCAAGGATCTTGCGTTTTTTGAGGTACTCGTACTCTTCTTTCGATGCCTGGAATTCCTCCTGCGAGATCACCTTTTCCTCAAACAGTACTTTGTTCCGGTTGTAGGCCCGCTCAGCTGTTGCCAGGTTGTATTCAATCTCGGCCAACTGGTTCAGCTGCCTGATCTGCTCCTGCTTCATGGTGATCTCAGAGTTCTGACGTTCATTCATCAGGTCGTAGAGCTGCGTTTCACGGGTCATGAAGTCGATCTGGAGCGTTGTGTTGGAAAGCTTCAGAATAGTATCTCCTTTCTCCACCATGCGACCGTCATCGGTATAGATCTTCTCCACACGGCCGCCTTCTGATATGTCAAGGTAGAATGTTTTGAGAGGCTCCACCGCGCCATCGATGGCGATGAACTCTTGAAACACGCCGTTCTCTACGGTGCCTACGGTTATGCGCTTGCTGTCAACGTTGAGTTTAGAGGAGTGTTCTGCAAAAAGTAGGTTGTATAGAATCACCACCAACAGCAGGGCAGCACCGGCTGCAGCAGCGATTTTCTTAGGAGTATATTTTTTCTTTTCTATGACGCGATCCATAGTGGGGAAAGAGTTTCTGTGTAATGCTGCACAAGGATTGCCAATAAATGTGCCATTGTAATTAAAATGCTGTATAACAGTGTTTTGTGAATTGTTTGGCTGGCGATATCGAGCTAAACTGTTCGGTATCGTACACTACTTTGTCTGTATGCGAACACTTGAACACACGAGTAAAAATACACTGTTTTTCTCTTTCTGAATTTACGGCGGGACACAGGGGGATAACTTTTGGTATTCTGAAACAGAAAGTATTTCTTTACCCCGAAGAATTTGTAAAGTCCTTGCAGCCCATGCGGAAAACCGATTGTAAAATACTGGTGGTAGATGACGAAGAAGACATCCTGTTGGCAAGCAGATTGCTGCTCAAGCAGCACTTTGCTACGGTGGTGACAGCTTCGGATCCCTACAGCATTCCGGCTTTGCTGCAGGAGCACCGTTTTGATGTGGTGCTGCTGGATATGAATTATAGCACCGGTGCCACCTCCAGCAAGGAAGGACTGCACTGGCTGAAACAGATCCTGAAACTGGCACCGGCAGTCAAGGTAATTCTGATGACGGCCTATGGCGATATTGAACTGGCAGTGCGTGCCCTTAAAGAAGGGGCCACCGATTTTGTCTTAAAACCCTGGCAGAACGATAAGCTGGTGGCTATCCTCAAGACTGCCTGCCAGCAGAATAGGGGAGTGGGCAAACGCAGTGCGGAAACAGCCGAGCAAAACCAGACCGCCTTCCACTATGCCGGTTTTATCGGCGTATCACCGGCCATGCAGCGGGTATACCAGACGATAGAAAAAGTAGCCGGTACAGATGCCAATGTGCTGATACTCGGAGAAAACGGCACAGGCAAGGAAGTAGCGGCACGTGCCCTGCACCGTAAGTCGAAACGGGCCGATAAGGTCTTTGAGAAGGTAGACCTGGGAGCTATTAGTGAGACACTTTTTGAAAGCGAGTTGTTCGGCCATGCCAAAGGCGCCTTTACCGATGCCAAGGAAGAGCGCATGGGGCGGATGGAGGCGGCGAATGGCGGAACCTTGTTCCTGGACGAAATAGGCAATCTTTCGCTCCCACTTCAGGTCAAGCTCCTGTCTGTGCTGCAAAACCGACAGGTGATCCGGCTCGGTACCAACAAGCCTCGCCCCATCGATATCCGCCTGATCTGCGCGACCAACATGCCGCTTTACGACATGGTGCGGGATGGCACTTTCCGGCAGGACCTGCTTTACAGGATGAACACCGTAGAGATATACCTGCCCCCGTTGCGGGAGCGTCGTGAGGATATCCGGTTGCTGGCGGAGCACTTCCTGCGCGTGTACAGCCAGAAATATGAACGTGAAGGACTAGGTATAGCACCTGGCACCATTCGCCGGCTGACCGAGTACCGCTGGCCGGGCAATATCCGGGAGCTCGATCATGCCCTGGAGCGAGCCGTGATTTTGTGTGACCAGCAGGAACTGCAGCCGGAGGATTTTTACTTTGCCCCGGACGATGTATCGGCTAAGGTCACCGGTCAGGAGCCTGTTTTGGAAAACGACTATACCTTGGAGGCATTGGAAAAAATGATGGTGCAGAAAGCCCTTGTAAAACACGCCGGCAATATTACCCATGCAGCAAGGGAACTCGGTATCACCAGAACAGCTCTTTACCGCCGAATAGAAAAACATGGTTTATAACCGCTTCAGAGTTAACCTACTGTTGCGGGTGATGCTGTTGATCATCAGCATTGTCGGCATCACACTGGTTCTATACCGCACTGAATGGTACATGACAGCCATTTGCATGGGATTGTTGCTGCTTTTTCAGCTCTATGACCTGGTGCATTTTGTAGAACGAACCAACCGCGATATTTCAAGCTTTCTGGAAGCTATTCAGCACTCAGACTTTACACATCGCTTCGCAATAAAAGGTGGCAATCCGACCTACAAGGAGCTTTATCAGTCGTTTAACGATGTAGCAGATGCCTTCCAGCGCATCAAAACGGATAAACAGGTACACCACTTGTACCTGCAGGCGATCGTGGAGCACATTGGCGTAGGTATCGTTTCTTTTGAGGAGAATGGGCGTGTGGAGTTGGTCAACCATGTGTTGAAAGAAGTACTGCACACGCCTCACCTGGAGCACATAGAATCGTTGGGCCGCATCAGTGAGGAGCTGGTGGAAACGTTGCACAGCATCGGTCACAACGAGAGAAGGCTTGTTAGCCTTCAGGTACGGGATGAGCAACTGCAGCTGGCCCTGCATGCCACTATCCTGTTCTCGCAGGGGCGTACCTTGAAGATTGTGTCGTGCCAGAATATCAAATCAGAGTTAGAGGAGCAGGAGTTGCAAACCTGGCAGAAATTGATCCGGGTGCTCACCCATGAAATTATGAATACCATCACACCGGTCATCTCCCTCACGGCTACAGTTTCGGATTTGGTAGAAGAGGAGGTGGTCGCAAAGGCTGTAGCTGGAGAAATGCCAGAGGAGGAGGCGCTGGAAGATATACAGGCGGGATTACGCACGATTGAGAAACGAAGTACCGGGATGCTCCACTTCGTGCAGAACTATCGCCGTCTGATGCGGGTGCCCACGCCAGAAGTTCAGACCGTTAAAGTAAAGGACCTGCTCAAAAATGTACAGACCCTGCTGCAACCTGAAATGGAGGCCAGGCAAACGAGGCTCTCCATCTACCTGCGCCATGAGAAGGCTGAACTGCAGCTAGACCCGGAACTGATCGAACAGGTGCTGATCAACCTGATCAAGAACGGGATGGAAGCATGTCAGCAGTCAGCAAGCCCCTGTGTGGAAGTGATTGCCTATCAGGAAGAGCAGGACAGAGGTCGCTTTCGGATCGATGTGCAGGACAACGGGACTGGGATTGCTCTTGAAGACCTGGATAAGATTTTTATTCCTTTTTTTACCACCAAAAAGCAGGGCTCAGGTATAGGTCTCAGCCTCTCTAGACAAATCATGCGCCAACATGGAGGCACTATACGTGTCAGCAGCCCCCCAGGCGGTCCTACCACCTTCAGCCTGATTTTTCGAATCAATGATGAGTAGTGAGTAATTAAGAATGGTTTGGAAAACGTTGAGTGGAAGTGCCAAGCAGCTGAAGCTTAGGTATATCAGCTTCCGCTACTCTTTTATTACAAATTAAAAATTACTCACTACTCATTATTAACTCCTACAGGTTCTGCTGAATGATTTGGTTTAGCTGATGTCCCGGCACGGCACCGGCCTGTTTCCAAACTACCTGACCATTTTTGAAAAGCATAAAAGTAGGCACACCCTGCACACGGTACTGCTGAGCGGCAGCCTGATTCTTATCCACGTTTATTTTGATGACCTTCAGCTTCCCTGAAAACTCCTTGGCTAGCTGCTCCACTACCGGGTTCATCATTTTGCATGGGCCGCACCAATCGGCATAAAAGTCCACGAGTACCGGCATGCCCGGGCTTTTGATCAGTTCAGCGAATGATTTCTTTGCCATAGCTCTATTGTTTAATTGTTTTTACGAGGTGCAAAGCTAAAGGATAAAACCCGCAGACACTAAAAAGCTGCAAGGAGGCTAGCAAAGGTTCCCAATTTCCTTTCGAGTAATAACACTGCAAATTACACCAGGGACGCGGCATTTAGATGCAGGGTAGAGGGTGCTATACCTGGTTTGTCCACTAACCGGGAACTATACTAAGTGCGGTGTGATTATTGTACTGACAAGTTTTTCCCTGATTAACATGACGAATCTAAAATATAAGCTGAGGCATTGGTTCAGCTCCCTGGCGATTGCCATCATATTGGTAACAACCACCTTCCCACTCAACTCATGTAGCAAAAGTGATGCGGCTGTACCTGAAAACGTCGCGGAGCGCGAACTGCTCGTGTCGTCAGAGAAGGTAGGCACCCTGCCGGCCGCCATGCTCAAGCAACTGGCAGGTGCCTATGCCGGCAGCTTCCAGAATCAGATCAAATATGATGTAGCGATTTACAAAGTAAATTACCGCACCACTTTTCAGGGCCGCGAAACAGTAGCCTCCGGCTTAGTCGCTCTGCCGATGAACCTAACGTCGCCTGCACCTGTGCTGAGTGTGCAGCACGGCACGATCTTTAAACACGATGAGGCGCCCTCTGCCATGAGTGGTGGCCTTACTGGTTTTGAAGTGTTTGCCTCCGGTGGATATATCACACTTATACCTGACTACCTGGGTTTCGGGGCTTCTAAACAATTACTGCACCCTTACTATCACCAGCAGTCTTCAGGTATAGCCGTGGTCGATATGATCAAGGCGGCCAAGTCGCTGTACGCCCAGGAAGGTATGACTGATAATGGGCAATTGTTTCTGGCGGGCTACTCTGAAGGCGGCTACGTAACACTGGCTGCACAAAAAGAAATAGAAACTAATCCACAGCACGGCCTGAAAATCACTGCCTCCGGTGCAGGAGCCGGTGGTTACGACCTCACTGAGATGCTGACCGATGTAGTGGCGGGCAAGCCTTATACCTATCCAGCCTACCTGGCTTATGTGCTGATGAGCTACAACAAGACCTACCAGTGGAACCGTCCGCTTTCTGATTTTTACCAAGAGCCTTACGCTACCCGACTGACTGGTTTATTCAACGGCCAGCATAGTGGCAGCGCCATCAACAAGGAACTGACTACTCAGACGGAGAATCTGTTTGCAGCTACTTTTCTGGAAGGGCTCCGTGGGAATGGGGAAGAGGAGCTCAAAAAGGCTTTGCAGGAGAATAGCTTTAATAATTGGGTGCCACAAAGTCCAACGCGATTGTACCATGGCACCGCCGATGTGATTGTGCCTTATGCTAATTCTAAGCAGACGTATGAGCGGATGAAAGCAGCGGGTGCTCCGAATTTGGAGCTTATACCTATTCAGAATGGTAATCATGGGAGCAGTTTGATTCCGATGCTTACTGATTTGATTCCCTGGATGCAGTCGTTTAGAGCGAATCCTTAATAGTAGTTTAAGCTACTTCTTAGTCATTTCTCAATTCTTTATCATTTTAAATTTTTGTCATTTCGAAAGAATTGAGAAATCTGGATGGTTTCAGCCTTTTGGAAAATGGTTTTGCTGGTGTAGTGACTTGTGCTATTGCATAGTTGGCTTTTCGCCTGTGCGGCGGGCACTGTTTGCCCTGGCCGGGCGGGCCTTACTTTTTGTCTTGACACAAAAAGTAAGCAAAAAAGTCAAGACCCTCCAAACTCGCTGAACGCTCGAACAGTGGAGTGTCATTTTGTGCACTTGGCACTGCTGATTGTTTCATAGCCAACGTGCGAGTTAGTCTTTCAATGCGTGTCGGCTTGGTCTTGCTATACCTGCCAGTGGTGTGCTGCAGTCACTACAAGGCTTATATAAAGGACTGGCAGTTATAGGCTCCCCTCCTTGGATAAGGAGGGGCAGGGGTGGTTGGACACCCGCATCTGGAGCACCAACTTAAGCCCCAATATTTGTAAACTGAAAAAGCCAAATTCCCCCTCTAAGGGTAGGCCCATTTCATTTTGCTTTTTTTGTCATCCCGTAGGGATCTTGGTGAAGAGAGCCCATACCCCCACAAGTAGCAGCGGCTTATCACCCATACGACCAAGTTTCTTGACAGAATGACAGGGATTTTTGAACAAGGTTTTATAGAATTAAAAATCCCCCTTGTGGCATACATATGTTCAATATGTCTGCTTTCATGCAAGTAAAAGGCGCTTCGTTCAGCCAATCCGGCCAGCGAAGCGCCTTTTTTTATTCAACCGGAACAGAACCTATACCTTGGTACACTTCAGCGAGTACACCATCGGAATCATATTCTGCATATGCTTGATGCGCCAATAGCCGTCGGGGCCTTGCACGGTGTGGCTGAAGCAGTTGTAAGGGGAGTAAGGGAATTCGTGGAATAGCTCTAGTTTCAGGCCTTGGTTCATCAGTGCTGTGATCACTTCGCTCAGGCTATGGTTCCAGGAGTATTCTTTGTACTGGATCGGGGCGTCCCGATCGGCGTAGGTGCCTGTGCTTTCCTCTACAATTGGCTCTGGGGTGTTGTGGTAAGGGTACTTTACCTGCGTGAAGTCATTGTCGAACATCCATACTACCGGGTGGAACTCGGCCATGTAGAAGATGCCGCCCGGTTTCAGGAAATGCGCGATCACTTCTGCCCAGCGGTTTAGGTCGGGTAGCCAGCCGATCACCCCGTAGGACGTGAACACTATATCAAACTTCCCCTGCAGATTTTCTTTCAGATCATATACATTAGAACACACAAAGCGGGCGTTCAAGCCAAGCTCGTCGTTAAGTTTCTCTGCTTCTTTTATGGCTTCGTCCGACAGGTCTATACCTGTAACTTCGGCTCCCAGTCTGGCCCAGGAGAGGGTGTCCTGACCGAAGTGGCATTGCAGGTGGAGCAGACGCTTGCCAGCCACTGGCCCCAGCTCTTCTAACTCTATGGCGTTGAGGCTGGACTTGCCTGCCTTGAAACTGGCGACGTCATAAAAAGCCGAATCTTTGTGCACAGCTGTGCGCAGGTTCCAGGCTTGTCTGTTCGCTTCAAAATATTCCTGTTCCATCCCCTCTTTTTGTGAAGTGTAAGATTAATTAAAAGATAAAAATACTATAAATTGCTTAATCTAAAATTCTATATATTTACATTTAATCTTACCTACGAACAAAACGACTACATGAAGATCACAGGAAAAGAGGGCGGGCCAATTGACCGTGCTCAGGCAAAGAAATGGACAGAAAGATATAGGTCAAGTGGCAGAGGGAAAACCAACTCACATTTGTTTGGATCGGAAACAGTAAAGCAGCTTCTTGATCAGGAGGGATGTGTGGCAATGAGAATCTATTATGCTTTAGATGATAACGGAGAGCAGCAGTTACTGTTGGTAGGTACCGATACTGAAGGAAATGATCTGACAGAAGGCCTGATTCTGGACTTATCTAGTCCATGTCCTCCGGATTGTTCAGTAAATAGCGAGTTAGCCGGTTAATGGACTTTTTTATCGGACATATTTATCCTTGGTTGAAATGGGTTGCTGTGCTGAGCCCTCTATTACCTTTTGTAATAGGTATATGGTTGATCAGAAAACATAAGAGCACGAAATTCATGCTGCTCTTTTTGTTTATAGCTATAGGAGTGTTGACAGAAGCTGTATCGATGATTACAGTAATGTTAGGGACCAAAAATAATCATTGGCTAGGGTATGTGTATACCTTGTTGGGCTTTAGTGTGCTGGCTGCGATATTTTATTACAGTTTTGATAAGCCTTTGTTAAAAAGAGCCATTATTAGTGGGGTAGTAGGGCTATGTGCCTTACTTTATTATGATGCCGTTGTTATAGAAGGAATAACGAAAATGAACTCAGTATCAAGGATAGCGGCAAATGCAATGCTGATTGTACTGGCCATCACTTATTTTTATAAAGTTGCAAACAACACCAAAGTCGTTTACCTAGACCGGGACCCCATATTTTTACTGAGTTGCGCGATCCTTATTTATTACGCAGGCACCAGTATGTCATATGCCATTTTTAACGATGCACTGGCTATCTCATACGACACAGCACGTATCTGTTTAGCCATCATTATGGTGTTGAATGTACTGTTTTATATCAGCCATGCATTTATATTAAGGAGGATGGCCGCATGATAGAAACTTTAACCCCGTTGCTGATTATCACGCCGGTTCTGCTAGTACTCGCTATTGGTATTATTGTGTTTGTGTTTGCGTACCAGCGGCGCATGCTGCAGCACCAAGAACACCTGCGTGAACTGCAGGAATTGCGTCAGCGACAGATGCTGGAGGCAGCCCTTGAGGCACAGGAAGAAGAGCGCCGCCGTGTAGCCCGTGACCTGCACGACGAGGTGGGCGGTATGCTGGCTCTGATCCGGCTCAACATAGGCCAGGTAGAGCGAAAGTGTGCTGAAAATGAAGCGGCTGCCGAAACGGCTCATCGCTCCAAAGCATTACTCGATGAGGCCATCCAAAGCGTACGCCGCATCTCACATGACCTGCTACCCGTCGGACTTGATAAGATGGGATTAGTGCAGGCCATCAACAGCCTAGTGCATTCTGTGCCACCGGATAGTGGCCTGGAAGTGAAGTTTACCCACAATCTTGAAAATTTTCGGTTGGAAGCCCGGCAGGAATTGCTGCTGTTCCGTATCCTACAAGAACTCGTAAACAATACCCTAAAATATGCAGAGGCTACGCAGATCACCATCAACCTGCATCGGGAAGACGATAAGCTAACACTGCGTTATACTGACAATGGCAAAGGGTTTAACTACGACGCCACCTTGGATACAGGAAGTGCAGGCGGTGGACTAGGCCTGAAAAACCTGCGGAGCCGCGTGGACCTGCTGACTGGTGCTATTAACTTCTTTTCGAAGTTAGGAGCTGGCATCAAAGCTGAAATAGTGATCCCTGTTGCATATATTATAATTATTATTTATAACTTTGGTTTGCTAAACTAAGCTTTAATGTATGGAGCTGCAGCCACTTACGCTAGCGATCGCTGATGATCATACCCTTTTCAGGAAGGGCGTAATCGAAATTCTAAAGAATTTTGAGGAGATTACTGTGATAAGTGATGCTGCAAACGGTGTAGAGCTGCTGGAAAAGATTGAGGCCAACCTTCCCGATATCATCATGTTGGACCTCGAAATGCCTGATATGGATGGTATTGCCGTGGCCCGTTACGTACTGAGTAAATACCCCAAAGTAAAGATTCTGATCGTGTCGATGTACGGGGAAGAGGAGCTGGTAAGAAAACTGCTCGAAGAAGGCGTACACGGTTATCTGCTCAAGAGCGCCGACCCCGAGGAATTGCGGGAAGTACTCCAAATGCTCCGAAATGGTAAGACACACTACCCGGTTTTCTCTCAGAATTTTTTCACGCTATTGCGATAATAAAAAGCCGCCCTTATGAGCGGCTTTTTTCATGCCTGTCAGCCAACTGCCCGGATACGGCTGACCACCCACACAGCCACAAGCGTGGCCACACTTGCCATGATGCCCACCCAGTTGAAGTGAGTTAAGGTGCCATTGGCCGTTTCCTGCACGATGAGTCCACTCACGAAGGCGGCTATACCTGCGCCCAACTGCTGCACCGACGAGTTGATGCTCATGAAGCTGCCGCGCAACTCCGGCTCAACGCTGGAAGTGATGAGCGACATGGCCGGCACAAAGCGGGCTCCGAAAAAGATGAAGAAGATCGTGGACACAGTGAGCGCCAGCACCATACCTACAGGCGGCAGGTTGGTGATCAGCACGATCGGGATAATGGAAAGGATGGCGGCCCATCGAAAGATAAACTGCTTCCCATACTTATCCGCCAGTCGGCCCGCCCACTGAGAGGTGAAGACCGTCGCCAGTCCTCCGAATAAATAGATGTAGCTCAGGTCACGCTCCGTAAAGCCTACATTGGCTACCATATAAGGGCTGATGAAGGGCACCACCAGGAAGCCAGCCATCGTGAGCGTAACGGTAAGTGCCATTGCCCACTGCAGGTTTGGCTGCACTACCATCGCTTTGAGCGCTCGGAATGGATTGCCACGTTTTGCATTGGTCAGGTGCCCGCGCATGGCTGGCAGAAAACGCACCGCCACCAGCAAGATAAGCAGACTCAAGCCCACAAGCAGGTAAAACGGAGCATGCCAGCTCATCTCACTGGCCAGGTATAGCCCGATCGGAATACCGGCAATAGATGCTACTGAAAATGCCGCCATTACGCGACCGGTAGCCGCACCACGGCGCTGCTCAGGTATAGCATCGCCAATTATGGCTAGCACCAACGCACCCAGTACACCACCAAATCCGCCAGCCACGACCCTGGCCAGAAGTAAGAGCCCATAGTTAGGGGCAATGGCGCATCCCAGTGTTCCTATGATAAAACCCAGGTATAGCGCCAGCAAAGCATGCTTGCGGTCAAACCGATCGATGAACAGGGCACTCACAAAACCAGCAATGGCCGCACTAAAGGTATAGGCCGACACCAGCAGGCCAAACTCACGAGGCGATATGCTGAACACCCGCATCAGCTGCGGCCCCAGCGGCATCATGATCACGAAATCCATCATATGTGTGAACTGGATTGCCGCCAGCAAAAAGATCAGCAGTCCCTCCCGGATCTGCACTTTAGGCACTAATGGCTCCTGCACAGGAGCACTTATCGAAGCAGGATTGTTATCCTGAAATCTATTCATAGTTTAAACATTGAAATCAAAACAGGGCGCCAATGTACAAATAATTTGCGACCGCTGAGAGGTAAATTTTATTTCTGTTTATGCTTCACAATGGCTCTCCAAATGAAGCCCTGATTACTCAAAGAACTTTGGGTATACGTGATTTGCTCACCGAGCGCCTTACTCCTTCAGCAGATCCTTTAATTGGTATGTTTCTCTGAGAAAATGTCAACAGGAAGTGAGCAATTGCAGCAGGGCGCAAGGATTGTAAACTTGCGAGCGGAACAAATGTTTTATGAAAGTGTGAGGGTATGATTTGTAAATAGGCGGTGCTGTTGAGAAAGAACCAGTGCATCGGGCAAGACTTAAGTCCAAGTGCTTGGAAATTTAATACGGTAATCGAATTCTGAGGGCATGGCTGCAAGGTTCCAGCAAAATGATCTTCTCAATGGGATAATCTCCGTTTTAGTATTCCTGACTGGATTTCCAGGAACTGACCATGATAGTCAGAACATAATAGACCTTGTGCTCTGAAGAGGGGTGTCAGAGCGATTCAATCTTTTCAGCTGTAACTGAGAGCACCTGTGAAAAGTAAAATCTTGTATGGCAAAGAAAGAAGAGCAACTGATTTGCGAACTATGTGGCCGGGAGGTACAGTACCTCACCAGGCACCACCTCGTGCCCCGCGAGGAGGGAGGCCGCTACGGAGCCACAGCCGAACTTTGCCAGCCCTGCCACAGCACCCTGCACCTGACCTTCAGCAACCGCGAACTGGCCACCCTGTACAACTCCATCCCCGCCCTGCAGGAAGCAGAGGATATGCAAAAGTACCTCAAGTGGGTGCGCAACAAACGTATTGAGCGCATCTCCAACAGACGCAGCCGCAGACGCTAATCTGATTGCTTCTGTTGCATCAGCCGGTCTTGTATGGCAGCCTCCCCTTTCTCGCGTATGGCCAGCACCAGGTCAGTTTTGAACTGGTGGAAACTTGCCTCCAGACCGGCTGGATAGCTGTGGGGGTTCAACAGGCGGCGGATGCTTTCGTGCAGTTTGCTGAGCTCTTCTTCGCGGTGTTTGCGGATGGTTTTCAGGTCGGGCAGTTCCGCTACAAGCTTCCCTTTGGTAAGTACAGGTATAAGCAGGTCTTTGTAAAGGGTGTCCTCTGGTACTGACTTGCGACGGGTGTTGTCAAGCGGACTCACGATCAGTACTTTTTCAGGCAGAGGTATCGCTTCGTTGTAAATCATATCTGCTATAAAGCCCTGCTCGTCGAAGTAGCGACGTACCTGCTGTATACCTGGGTTGGAAGTTTTCTCAAGTTGCTCCGATAGTTTCAGGCTGTAACTCCATTCCCTATTTTCCTGCTTGAAGGCAGCTAGTTTGTACACCCCGCCAAGCGCCGGCTGATCGTATGCCGTCACCAGCTGCGTACCGATTCCCCACACATTGATCCTGGCACCTTGCTGTTTCAGACTGTTGACAATGCTTTCATCCAGGTCGTTGCTGGCCACAATATTGGTATAGCCCATACCTGCTTCGTCGAGCAGCTTGCGGGCCTCGATGCTCAGGTAAGTCAGGTCGCCGGAATCCAGCCGAATGCCGTTAAGTTTGAAGCCGGTGGGCTCCAATTTTTTAGCTACCTCTATGGCGTGGCGCACACCTTCCAAAGTATTGTAGGTATCCACCAGGAACACAGAATCGTTCGGGAAAGCCTGCCCGTAAGCTTCAAATGCTTGTTCTTCGCTTTCAAAAGCCTGCACCCAGCTGTGGGCATGCGTGCCTCGCACCGGTATGTCAAAGAGTTTGCCGGCAAGCAGGTTAGAGGTTGCATCTATACCTCCCACGTAAGCAGCCCGGGTAGCAGCCAAAGATCCGTCTATACCCTGGGCGCGGCGCATACCGAATTCAATCACAGTGTCGCCTTTGGCGGCGTCTTTTATGCGGGCTGCTTTTGTGGCGATCAGGGTCTGGAAGTTCACGATCGTCAGGAGGGGCGTCTCCACCAGCTGCGCCTGCAGTAATGGTCCGCGAACCCGGATAAGTGGCTCGCTCGGGAACACGACGGTGCCTTCCGGTATGGCATCCACGTCGCAGGTAAAGCGCAGGTCACGCAGATAGTCCAGGAAAGCCTGCTCGAACAACGGTTCGCCCTGACTACCGCGCAGGCTGCCCAGGTAGGCCAGGTCTTCCGCCGTAAACTGCAGTTGCTGCAGGTACTCCACCGCATGCGCCAGTCCAGCTGCCACAGTGTAGCCCCCCTTGAAGGGTGACTTGCGGAAGTAGAGATGGAACACGGCTTCGCGCTCTGCTATACCTTCTTTCCAGTAGCCATAAGCCATGGTGAGCTGATACAGGTCGGTCAGAAGTGAAAGGGAGCTGCGGTAGAGTTGCTGGAGGGTATTGTACATGTTTGCTTGTGATAAGATAGTCAGTAGAAAGAACGAAAGAGGGCACAATTGGATGTGGTACCTATGCGCTACGAGTGCTCCTTCCCGTCAACCTGGGGATGAAGAAATTGCTCAACCTGAGAACCCGGTCATTCTTGTCCTGTTTTGTTGAATGCCCGAATTTAAAGGATGACATCAGATTTAGCTATATTTAGCGCATGATAAAGCGACAGTTTATACCTTTTAGCGAAGTAAAAGATAAAAAAGCCATCATTGTGGACAGCATGCACCCTAACGGACTGGTGCTTTCGCACTGGCGCGGCGCTCCCTCGCCGACTGAAGTGCGCGACGATACCAGCGCTGCCATGGTGCTGCACGCCCTGCGGCTTAACCTGCCCGGTCTGGAGCTACATTACGTCACCGCCAACCATTTCGACGTCGACGGATTTGTGGGCGTATGGAGTCTGCTGAATCCAGAGCTGGCGCTGGAAAACGAGGAACTGCTGCGGCTGATGGCCCACATCGGCGACTTCCGTGAACTCGACCTGAACCATCCGCTGGCAGGGGAGGCGCTGAAACTAGTCTGCTGGCTCAATACCCGGGAGCGCGACATGTTCTATGCCCCTTTTGCAGCAGACGAGTCCGAAGAAAAAGAAGCGAAGCGCTGTGTGGAGAAGTTCAGGTATTTCCTGCGCGAGTTCGGCCGTGTGCTCCAGGATCCTGATTGGGAAAAGCCGGTCTGGGAAGAGGAGGTCGCGGATGTGCTGCTGGGCTACCGCGATATGTACAAGCCCGACACCAAACTACAGCGCTACCCTGATTTGGGCCTGATCGTGATCGACACCCAGCGTCCAGTACACTACTATGCCCTTTTCAGCCGCACCATCGGTTTCGACATCGTGCTGAGCTGCTACGAAGGCAACCGTTACGAGCTGGAGTACAAATATACCACCTGGGTTGATTTCGCCTCCCGGCCGACGTTGCCCCGTATTAGCCTAAAGCCACTAGCGGAACAGCTCAATGCCCTGGAAACATCCGGCTATACCTGGACGGCAGACAACCTAACAGAAACCGGACCGCTGCTGCGCCTCGAAGGAAAGGACCTCTCGCGTACGGAACGCTACGACCACCCAACCACCCGCGAGATTTACGCCTCGTCTATACCTGCTGATCAGATGAAGCAAGTAGTAGTAGATTACTTCCGGGAGAAGTACGCAGATATAGCCCCGAAGCACTTTTGGACCTGGGATGAAGTAAAAGGACTGAACAAGGAGATAGGCAAATAGGACAGCAGTTCTCTGCAGGATTGGTCTATAGCTTTTGTCATCCTGTAAGAATCTTGGTAAAAGTGGGCCCTTGCCCCCGCAGATAGCATTGGCTTAACCTCCCAGGTATAAGTCAAAGGGGCGAAAGGGATTTTGCCGGAGGTGATGCAGGTCATTTTTATTATCGGGATTAAAGCACATTTTTGCTTCGATACGTATACATAGTAAATCTTTGATATAGACGCCTTGCGCAACTACCAGACACCATGAAAAAAATTCTTTGCCCGACCGACTTTTCTAAAACAGCTGCCAAAGCCCTGGACTACGCTGTGCTGATCGCCCGCCAGTCCGGAGGCCATCTGACCCTGCTGCATGTCGTTCACCTGCCAATTGTGGATACTTCTGAAACCGCCCTGGTGGCCAGCGAACTGCTGGGTGAGCAAATGCGGGATGCTGAAGAAAGACTGGTAAACCTCTGCCGCGAAATAGAGGAGCAACATGGAGCAAACCGGGCTGGGGAATTTACCTGCGACTATATCTTGAAAGAAGCGCTGCTCACCGATATAACGGAGCACCTCACCAAAACCAGCGGCTACGACTTAATCGTGATGGGTACCACTGGTGGTGGCAATGCCCTGGAAGAACTGCTGATCGGCAGCAATGCAGAGGCGGTAATGGAACAGGTAAAATGTCCGGTGCTGTCTATTCCGTCCACGTCAGAGTATCCGCGCATCAGTAAGATTGTCTATGCCTCTGACTACGCGCAAGATGATATTGCAACCTTGCGTGAAGTACTGGATTTTGCCAGCATGTTCGGAGCCAGCGTAGAGGTAGTGCATGTGAACAAAGAAGGGCGCACAAGCGGCGACAAGAAAGACCGTTTTGTGCAGGAGATGGAACATGCGTTTCCAGGCGCACCGATCCGTTTTGAAGAAGTAGTGAGCAAACACCGCACCGACGGTATAAAGGAATACTACGACTCTTCAGGAGCCGATATGGTTGCCATCCTGCGACGTGAAAAAGGTTTCCTGCGGGAGCTCTTCTCACAAAGCCTGGCCGAGAAAATGACCTACCAGGCAGCAGTGCCTTTGCTGGTATTGAAAGGAAGAAAATAAGGTATACAGTACATAAAAAAAGCGGCAGCCTCTTTCGGGGCTGCCGCTTTTTTTATGTACTGTCAGTTATCTCTAATTATCGCCAAGCCCTGTTTCCATGCGCACGGCACTTTCATCAAATACGTAAGCCAGGTCGGCACTGCAGGTTTCGCAGTTGTAGCGGTCAAAAGCTTCCACGGCACGCGGCAGTGTCAGGTTACGGAAAGTACTTGCGCAACTAACCAGTACCGGGCAGTCGTGCTTTTGGTGAAACAGGTCATCCGTTGGGTCCATACAAATGTAGACGCGTTTTTTCTCCACTCCCTTAAAGGAGTAGTTTTCAGGCTTTGGTCGGCGAGCCTGCTGTGTCGTGTCAGCAGTTGCAGTTGTCTCCTGTGTTTCAGCTTGCTCTGTTTGTGCATTGTCGGGTGACTGGCAGGCAGCCAGTGAGATGAGCAGGCCACACATACCTGCCAGAGTTTTCTTTAACATAAAGTGATGCGTTGAATAGAATGCGGAACCCAAATTAAGCGGAATTATTTAGGGCTGCAAGTTTTATCGGCCCGTCGGTTGTGTTGGCGGATTGCCTCGGCTTCTGTCACTGTCAGCACCTGCTCTTTGCAGCGCTTCAGCACGGAGCAGTCCTTGCTATAGTGATACACAGCAGAGCCGGAGCTGTCGCAGAGGTATACCTGTCGTTTGGTGGCCCCGGCAGGTATAGCGGCTTTGCTGTTGTCCACGGGCTCAGGTTTCTGCTTGCGGAAATCCCAAGGGGCTACTGGATTCGGGTCTTGCCAGAGGCCTCTTTTAAAGCGGCGGGCATCGGCCTCCAGGTTGGCCAGTGTTTTGTCTTTGGAGTAGGCGGTATAGTGCCAGGCAAAACCTTCGCGCACCAGTTCCTCGTTCAGGTTGCGGCCATCAGGCAGTATGATCGTGCCCACGGTGCGGCCATAGCGGTCTTTGTTATGTTCGATCAGGCGAACGTTTTTACCGAAGGCCAGGTCTGAGGCAAATTGCTTGGCCCGTTGTCCGTAGGCCTGGTTCTTCTCGGGTGTGTCGACTCCCAATAAACGTACTGTGATGGTCTGCCCGTTACGTAGCAGCTCAAAGGTGTCACCGTCTTTTACACCGACTACACGGTCACCAGGTATAGCAGGTGTTTCTTCCTTAGGCGTAGCATGGGTGTTGTCAGATGGAACCACAGCCGGTCTCTCCGGTTCATCGGATGGGGTCGTGGTGGTTGGCTCCACAGGATGCTCAATGGCCCCACGGCGCTGGCGGAATTCTTCGCGTGCTTTTTCGTTGTCCTGCTTGCAGCCGGGGGCAGCCAGCAGACTGGTGAGTGCGAGCAGGTATAAGATGAGCTTGTTCATGGGGCAAAGGTGCTGCTATTCTCCTTTTACCGCAAACAGAAGTATTTGTTTTTATTACCTGCCGCTGCAAAAAAAGGCTGCCTCCTGTCAAAACAGCCTTGACTAAGCTTTCCTGTAAAAGCACTAGGCTAATTGCAGCTGTTCGGCTGTTTTTTCTTCTGTCTCCTCTGAGCTAGGTGGCGTGTTGATTTCGTCTTCCTCTGCTTTCACAGTGTGGGGTAGGGTAAATAGGAAAGTACTGCCCTTGCCCGGCATGCTTTCTACCCAGATCGAGCCGCCGTTGTGCTCCACAAAGTCTTTGCATAGCGCCAGGCCCAGTCCGCTCCCTTTTTCGTTAGCGGTGCCCCGGCTGGAGTAGCTGCTGCCTCCAAACAGTTTCTTCTGCACTTCCTGTGTAATACCTATACCGGTGTCTTTCACCGATACCAGCACGAAGTCATTTTTCAGCTTCGCAGTAAGTGTCACGGTATCACCGGCCTTACAGAACTTGATGCCGTTGGAGATTAGGTTTCGCAGCACCAGGCGAACCATTTCCTTGTCGGCGCAGCCTGTCAGGTTGGGGTCGATCTTGTTTTCCAGCACGATCTCTTTGCTGCTGGCGACCGGCTGTAACAAGCGGATGTTCTCGTCGGCTAACTCACGCAAAGGCAGTGGCTTGGGGTCAGCTTCAAAGCCTTCCATCTGTGCCCTGGCCCAGTCAAAAAGGTTGTCGAGCATCCACAGCACGTTTTGCTGCCCTTTCACCAAGCTGTTGAAAAGCCCTGCCTGCTTATCGGCGGGAACTTTGCCCATGGCCATTACATGCAGCAGACCCTTGAGCGCCACTAGTGGGCCACGCAGGTCGTGCGCGATCACGGAGAAGAGTTTGTCCTTAATGGTGTTAAGCTGGGTGAGTTTTTCTTTCTGAATGTTGAGCTGCTGGGCCTGCTCCGTCAGGGCTTTCTGATGCTGGTTCAGCGCCCCGTTCTTATGCATGATCAGCTCATTCTTTTGAGTGAGCAGTTTATTGATGCGACTCTGGTGCTGCCTTCCCCTGAAGAACACATAGGCCATGGCGCATACCAACAGCAGTAGCGCAATAGTGAAGTACTGCACGATACTGCGTTGCTCCAGCTTGCGCAGGTTCAGCTCCTGCTCTGCCCGCAGGAGCAGGTTTTCCTTGTCCTTCTGGGCTGTTTCGTATTTCACGCGTTCCTGTGCAATGCGGTCTGCCGCCCGTTCGTTGTGCAGGCTATCGTTATAAGCCATATGCAACGTCAGGTAATGGTGGGCCATTTCGTAATTGCCCATGGCTGCGTAAATGCGGTCCAGAATGGCAGCGTTCTCCTTGAGTACATATTTGCCTTCGTAGGCTTTGGCAAGCTCCATGCTGGCTAAGGCGTTGTCGAGTGCTTTCTCGTATTTACCGGCTTTGAGGTAGGATTCGGCCTTGCCCCGCAACACATACACCTCGTCGTGCGGACTACCCAGGTTATTGGCGATCTGGTGTGCTTTATTGAAATAGGTGAGGGCCGTCTGGTAATCGTTCTTGCCATTGTAGGCTTCCCCGATATTGATCAGCGAGATCAGAATTCCCTGCTTATCGTCCAGGCCTTCCTGAATCGGGAGTGCTTCGCGGTAATAGACCAGCGCCAGGTCATACTTTCCCTGGTCCAGGTATACGCCGCCTATGTTGCTCAGGGAACTGCTCATGCGCAGTGTGTCCTGTGCCGTAGTGGCAAGTGAAAGTGACTTTTTGTAGAGCGGAAGCGCCTCTTTGTGATTGTGCTGGTCGGCATACACGTTGCCGATGTTGTTGTAGCTGGCACTCAGGTCTGAGGGGTCACCCAACTTCTCGCGAATGCGAAGCGCCATGTAATAAAACTTAACGGCCTTGTCGATATCGCCGAGCAGGTAATGGCCTGAACCGGTTTCATTATAGGCCTGTGCCAGCAGTTTGTCATCGCCTGCCTTCTGGGCCAGGGCTACTGCTTTGTTGCCATAGGAAATGGTGGTTTTCGGGTTGATGCTTTTGTGCACCTTGCTCAGTTCGCAGTACAGCTCTATCTTCCGTGTCACATCTTCAGTCTGGTCCAATTCAGTTTTCAGATCCTGTATCAGGATCTTTTGCTGTGGCTGCGTAAGACTTATGAGTAGGAATAGACGAGTCAGTAATAGTAGAAGCATAGGTACCTCTCTACAGTTAGAATTACCGTAATGAATTCAGTATTAGTGAGCAATATAAGGATTTAATGTTTACAAATGCTAATCTGAATCCGGGAATATAAAGGCACTTTAGAAAAATGCAATTAGCTTTTAAACGAAGTGCTGCTACTCGTCACAGGAGGGCGCAACTGCCCGTTTCAGGCAATTGTAATCCTATGTTATGAAAAACTGCTGAAAAGCAAAATCAGCTGACCACGTGCACCGTACTCACCCCACCCGGCTTTTTGGTAACCACAATCTGGGTACTGATGCGCTCTTTCAATGCCTCCACGTGTGAGATGATACCGATCGTTTTGCCGGCGGCATGCAGGTTGTCTAGTGTCGTGATGGCAGCCTCCAGCGTGTCTGCGTCAAGCGTGCCAAAGCCCTCGTCGATGAAGAGGGAGTTGATCTGGGTGCGGCGACCGGCCAGGTCGGAAAGGCCAAGGGCCAATGCGAGACTTACCAGGAAGCTTTCGCCTCCGGACAGGGTGTTCATCGGTCGCACTGCCTCTGCCTGGTAGGTGTCCACTATCTGCAGCGCTAGATCCTCGTCCGGGGACTTAAGGATACGGTAGCGGTCGTTGAGCTTGAGCAGGTGCCGGTTGGCCAGCTCTACCAGGCGGGCCAGCGTGAGTCCCTGCGCAAAGCGGCTGAATCTGGATCCGTCGGCGGAGCCAATGAGGTCAGCCAGCTGGCTCCAGCGGTGGCATACCTGCTGCTGTGTTTTCAGTTGCTCTGCCAGCTCTCTGTTCCTTTCACGCTGTTGGGTGTCCTGCTCCAAGATTTGCTGGTGCCGTGCCCGCTGCGAGATCAGCTCCCGCTGCAAGGCTGTTTTATGTTGTTGCTGCTCTTGCAAGGGTTCTATACCTTCGTCAGTCAGCTGTTTTTGCTGAAGCTGCTCCAGTTCGTGCTGCACATCGCTCAGGCTTTTGCGGAGCTCGGTCAGGTGCTTTTCGGTCTGTGCCTTTTGGTTGGCCAGCCGGTCAGCTTCGTCACGGTGCAGCAGCATCTGGCTCAGCGCTTCGATCGTTTCAATGCCTTTCTGGTGCAGCACGTGCAGCAAGCCTTGTCGCAGCTCTTCCAATACTGAACTGGTCTGCTGGTGTTTTTGGTGACATTCCGTTTGGCGGGCACGTGCTTCCTGCAGCTCCTGCTGTTTCTGCAGTTGGCTGCGACGTGCCTCTTCCGCCTTTCTGGCCCTGGCGCTCAGCTCCTCGTTCGCCAGTCTACGCTCTTTGTCCGGGTCTTTGTCGCCAAACAAGGTATAGCGCTCACTCTTAAGTTTGGTCAGCTGTTCGTGCTCTTCCTTCAGGTGCTGCCTGCGCTCTTCCAGCTCTTTAAGCTTCTGCGTTTCGTTTGTCCTGAGGTTCTTCACCAACTGCTGCAATTCAATGTAACGTTCACGCATACCCTCCAGCGCCTGCTGCTTCTGGGTATAGGAAATTGCCTGCTGCTCTAAAGTCTGCAGGAGGTTGTAACGCTCCTCCGCTTTATAAAGCAGTCCAAAAGTGGCTGCAAAGGATTGGGCGGTTTCAGTGTGCGCCTGTTGTTGCTCCTGCTCATCAGCCAGGTTTGCCTGCAGTCTTTGGAGCTGTGTGCTGAGGAGTTTGTCAGATGCCTGTAGCTGGTTCAGGGCCGACTGGGACTGTACCTGTGCTTCGCGAACTTGTTGCAGCTGCTGGTTTATACTTTCCAGCTCACGGCTCAGCGCCCGGGCCTGCGCCAGTTGCTGCTGCAATGCCGTGGCGGTTTCCTGCTGGGTATGCAACAGTTGCACTAATTGGTCTAAGTTGCCTATACTTAGCTCCTGTGCTATACCTTCGGCCACTTGCGCAAAGGTATGGCTTAGGCGCTGTACTTCTGTTTCAGCCTCCGTCTTGGCTGTTCTCTCCAACTGCTGTTTCTGCTCCAGGGAGCTGAGTTGTACCTGTAGCTGCTGCAGGCTTCTCTCCAACTCTTTTACCAGTTCCTGCTGCTTATCACGCTTCTGCACTTCCTCGGGCAGGTCAAAGGTATAGCCATCCTCAGCGAAAGGGTGGTGGGTGGAGCCACACAACGGGCATGGCTCGTCCTGTGCCAGGGTATGGCGAGCTTCCTCGTACTGCTGAATCTGCTGCTGTAACTGCACGAGTTTCTGGAGAGCCTGCAGGTGCTCGTTTGCCTGGCTATACCTGTTTTTGTCCTCCTGAAGGCTGTTGTCAGTTTCTTTGTACTGCTGCTGTAACTGTATTAGCTGCTCGTTGCTGAGGTGGAGTTTTTGCTGTTGTAAGGCATGCTGCTGCGCCAGTTCATGCAGACGCTCAAAGCGGGCCAGCAAAGCAGGCTGAGACTGTGCAGACTGCTCCAGTTCTTCCATGCTTTTTGCAGCAAGTATACCTTGCAGGGCATTTAACTTTTCCCCTTTCTGCTGCTGCAACTGATCGTGTAAGGCCTGCTGTTTTGTTTGCTGTTCCTGCAGCTCGGTCAGTTGCCTGGTTTCCTTGGTTTGTTGCTGACTCAGTTCCTGCTGCTCCTGTTGGTTGCGCCGGATGCGCTGCTCTACCTCCTGCAGGTCGCGCAGCGTTGCTTTGAACTCAGGCAGATGCTCTTTCAGATCCTGCAGTCTGGCATTCTGCTCCAGCCAGTTCTTTATACCTGTCGCCTCCTGAGTGAGCTTTTCCAGTTCAGCTTGCCTGGCCTGCAGTTGGGACTGCTCCTGTTGCAGTTGCTGCTCAAAAGAGACATAGCTGCTTTTATTCTTGGTGTAAGCATCACGAATGCTGTTGAGCTGATGGTCAAGCCGAACTACCTGCGTCAGCACAGGGTCCAGTTTCTGAATGACTTCCTCCTGTTGCTCAAACGCTTTGGTGGCTTCTATTGCAATTTTTCCGGCTGCCTCGAGTTCGGTCTCCAGCGCAGGCACCCGTTTTTGCAGGGTCTGCAGCTGCTCCTGTGTTTCGAGCACCTTGCTGTTGGTACTACGGATCTCGGCTAGTTCACCCACAAACTGGTGGGCCTGCTGGTGCTGCTCGAGCTTTACAAAGTCGGGTTGCAGCTGCTGGAGTTTCTGCACTTGCACTTCAAGGGCTTGCTGGTGCTGGTGCTGACGTGTTTGCAATTGCGCCACCTGCTGAAGCCACTGTACCTTGGCCTGCAGCGTAATCAGGTCTTGCTGCAGGATGTTTTCCTGTGCCGACAGCTCTTGTATATTCGCTTCGTAGGCTGCACGCTGTTCTTCGGGCAACAGCTGCGTGTGCTGGAGCAGTTGCTCCAGGCTTTCGTATTTCAGTCGTTCCTGCTTGGCCTTATCAAACGCGAACTTCGATATGTCGGAGTAAATACCGGTATCGGTGATTTTTTCCAACAGGCTGCTGCGCTCGTTTGGGTTTGCCTTGAGGAAGCGGGCAAAATCTCCCTGCGACAGCATGACGGAACGTAGAAACTGGCTGTAGTCAAGTCCGCAGATCTCAGCCACCATGGCGGGCACTTCGCTCGGCTTCAGGTCCAGCAGTTCGTCTTTATCAAAGTCGTACAGTTCCATGTGCACAGGCTGTATCTTGCCATCCGCCTTACCCCGGCTGCGACGCAGGTGCCACTTGGAGCGGTATACCTTGCCAGCAGCCTCAAACTCCACCTCCGAATAGCACTCGGCCGTGTGACGCGTCATCAGCTCCAGCGGACGCTCATTGCTGTGCCGGTGCGCCAGTCCGTAAAGCCCCACCGTGATCGCATCCAGGATGGTTGTCTTGCCCGCCCCGGTCGGACCGGTAATAGCAAATAACCCCGCATCCGCCAGCGGACTCTGGTCGAAACGGATCTCGTGCTCACCTTTGAGTGAGTTGAGGTTCAGGAAGCGGACTGCGAGGATTTTCATGGGTGCTGCTGTTTAATAAATAATGCTCTGTTTAGGTATGGCGCTGGGCAAAAGCCTGCTGCTATTGGAAAACCGCTTTGGTGCGGATAGCTTTCTGCTTATTCTGTATGCTGATTATCAGATGCTCGAAGAGGGCATCATCAAGCAGGCAGGACTGATAGCGGTATACCTTAAAATCGTTGGTGGTAATTCGCAGGGATGTTTCCTGGTTGGCAATACATTCGGTAACGGCAGAATAGATGTCAGAAATGGCAAATGTCCTTTTCTTCCAGGGGAGTAGGTAGTTTCGGATCAGGATGTGATCTTCGGCCAGCAGGAAGTAATGGCTTTGCACTGCAAGCATGAATAGAAACAGGCTCGATCCTATCATTGGGATCAGGGACACAATCCAGGGTGCTATACCTGACAGAGGAAGGTATAACGCTGCGCCAAATCCAAAAAGTGAGAAAGAACCAAGTAAATAATAGTTGAAGGAAGTGTAAGGTGACTGCCGATACTCCACATAACTTTCTGTGCTGAATTGCTGTGTCTGCTTTTCTTTGTGTTGCATAATGGCTGAAAAGGAACCGGTCTTTCCTTTCAGGTAGTCACTCAGGCTGGCTAGGTTCAGACGTAGCAGACTGCCGTTTAGGTAATGACCTGCAAACAGGGTGTACTTCCTGCCGTTTTTCAGCGTGATAGTGGTGGCTATCTCCTGATAATAAAAGAAGAAGAAGTATGTATCATGAAAAGCCTGCAGATCGATCGAGTCAATCTCATGTAATGCAATACCAGCTTTCCCAATGTACAATTGCTCTTCATTTACGCTAACTTTAGGAGAGTGAGAGATCATGAACTGTACGATATATCCCATGAATGCCAAACAGATAGCGGGCATGATGATGGTAAATCCAGCTTCACTGAAGGGGGTACCAGTACCAATGTTTTCAATCAGTTTGTCTAATCCTGCGGCTACCATTCCGATAAATGGAATATACAGGAGCAGGCCAAAATAAAATCTGTAGTTGAACCTGGTTGTAAAAGTCTGTTGCATAGATGTGGAAGGTGTACGAAATGTTAGTCGAAACCAATTCTTTAAAAAGCAGATTGAAGGGTACGCTACTTTACACCTCCTCCTGCCGCATCAGCTCCAGCAACTCCGAGAAAGTAGTCCGCAACTCAGTGTGGTCGCTCTCCGGAAAGGCGCTTTCGCAGCGCTTCATGAAAACTTCTTTTTCGCTCAAGGTATGGAGGTCTACTTCTTCGCGCACTTCCTGCTCCAGGGTTTTGCGAACTGTCTTGATGAGGGGCGGACGGTGGATCAGAAGTTGCAACTCGTCACTTTTCAGTTGCAGGACTTCTTCCAGTTGCTGATTCAGGTCAGGTATAGGGGCATCTAACTCAACCTGCAGTTCGGCCCAGGCTGGTAGGTTATAACTGCTGTTATCGTAGACTTCAATTTTCTGTTTTACTTCTTCCAACGATCCTTTAAAGCGTACCAACTTACGGCACACAGGTATAGCGATCTCCTTCAGGTCAGTGAGCTGCCCGTTTTCAAAGTCCAGCACATAGACTACTTTTTTGTCCGTCACTTCGCTGAAGCTGAGCGGAATAGGGGAGCCTGAGTAGCGGATGTGATGCGCCTTGTTGACTTGCTGCGGACGGTGCAGGTGACCCAACGCCACATAGTCAAATTCCTTTGGGAACTGGTCTGCTCCGATCTGGCCGAGGTTGCCCACGTGAATCTCCTTTTCGCTATCGGATGCGGAGCCGCCGGCGGCAAACAAATGACCCATGGCCACCACGGGTATACCTTGATCTTTGTAAGGCTGCACATGAGGTACAAAGGCAGCGTAGTGGGCAGCTATACCTTGCTTGATGCGCTGCTCACGTTCTTCGTAACTCTCACCGGCTACAGAAAGGCGTACGTCGCGGTCACGCAGGAAAGGCACGGCACACACAGCCAGCTCCAGTTGACCCTTTTCGTCCCGCAGTTCGATCAGTTCATCCAGCAGGTCAGCCGTAGCACCGCCTATCACTTTTATGTTAAAGCAGTCGAGGAGTTCTTTGGGTGCATTGAGCGTAGAAACAGAATCATGGTTGCCGCCCGTGATGATGATATGGCGGCAGCAGGTAGCACATACCTTGGTCAGGAAGTTGTAGTACTGGCGCAGGGCTGTATTGGAGGGGGCACCGGTGTCAAACACATCGCCGGCCATCAGGAGTACCTCAACCTTTTCGGCTTCAATGGTTTGCAGGAGCCAGTCCAGGAAATGCTGGTGTTCTTCGGTTCGTTCGAGGTTGACGAGTCGCTGGCCGAGGTGCCAGTCTGAAGTGTGTAGTACGCGCATATCCCTATTCCTTTCTCCTTTGCACCACAAGTTACATTAAGGTATACCTATACTGCAAGTTTGTGATATAATTTTTTCCGGATCAGGTATAGCGGTTTTGCTATATAAAACCGGTTTAGCAAACGAATAGAAAGTAGAGCAATCTGGCAGCCAGGGGAAGTAAGGAATATAAAGCGGGTCAATCCCGGATACGGAAATAGAGGGTGGTACGAGCGAATGACAGTAAGTTGGCAGACCAAAATCCAGGGATCAGGTATAACTGAAGCTGTCTTATTCGTTGATCCAGGCCAGTGCGTCCTTCTGGCTGGAGAAGTTCTTGAATAAAAATTGGTTGATGTTCTGGGCCTCTGCACGGGTGGCAACAGCTTCGAGAGCTAACTTAGCGAACAGGCTACTAGGCAGCACTCTGGCCAATTTTTGAAGCTGGGTCTGAGAAAGCAGTTCGTAGAAGGTGGTGGACATCCACTCTTTTGTGGGAGCATCCAGCATGGTCAGGCGCTCGGCATTGGCTACTGCTCTGGTGATCCCTGTATCGCGAAGGGTTTCATAAAGTTTAGTGCCTCCCGCAATCATTTCGTCCTTGTTCACAGCCCGTTGCCACTCTGCCAGCAACAGATTATTCTCCCTATCAATCTCTATCTTATAGAAATCAGAAGAATATAATGTCTGGAATGGAAATGGTTTTAGCAGCATCGAGTCAGATAAATCATGTAAAGATACGCATAAATGCTAGCTGACGTTCATGCTGCTGTACCAAATACATAAAATAATTACTCTTTTACCGGCAGGCCGGCGGCTTTCAGGTCCGAATAACCCCCTATGTTATAGACGTTCTTAAATCCGGCTTCTTCCATGAGTTTGGCTGCTTTCCCGCTGCGGTTGCCACTGGCACAGTACAGGTAGTAGGTTTTGTCCTTGTCCCAGGTCTGCATCTCCTTTTCAAACTCCCCGCTCAGGAAGTCGGCGTGCTGCGTTTTCTGGAGGTGTCCTGCCTCAAACTCAGCAGGAGTGCGCACATCAACCAGCATAACTTCTTGGTTGTCGATCTTTTCATGGTGGCCTTTATATTCTGTGGCAGAAATTGTTTTGACTGTGCCGTCGCTCTGTTGGGGGCTGGTGCAGCTCATCAGACTGGTAGCTAATAGGGTTATTAAGAATAGTTTCATAAGGATAACGGATTAACCTGTGTTATAATAAACGAAAGGGAGCAGTTTTTGGTACTCCTACACGTTCGGTTTCCAAATCAGGGAGTAATTATATGAAAATAATTTCATTTCTGAATATGGTACTTACTGTGTGGACTTGCAGCCTTTGATGCACGCTATGATATTGGAAATGCTGGAGTCGGTGAGAAAGTAGAACACATTTTTGCCCTGTCGGCGGGTTTCCACCAATCCTTTGTCACGCATATTGGTGAGGTGATGCGAGAGTAAAGACTGTTCAATTTTCAGCACTTCCTGTAACTGGCTTACGGTGAGCTGGTCTTGCTGCTCCAGTAGGTCAATGATGCTGATGCGCACCGGGTGGGCCACGCATTTAAGCACATAGGCGGTTCGCTCCAGCTTCTTTTTGTCTACCCTTACTTTCAGGTCGGTCATGCAGGTATAAATAATAGGTAATTGGAATACATGATCATTTATTCATGTATAAAATTTAATACAATTTTAATCCGCTTTAGGTTCCGGCTCTAAAACAGAAAAAGCCGGCACAGGGCCGGCTTTTTCATAGCACAAAATAGAACGTGTCAGTATTAGTTGGCGTGTACGCTGCCGCCCGCGAAGGAGCTCACATCCACACCCAATCCCTGCGCTATACCTAGTCCAAGACCGATGTCGGCGCGGAAGAAGTGACACAGCTGACGGTTTATAATCTCTGCCCGCTTCGGTCCGTCTATACCTTGCATGGCTCCCACGATGTTGCTGATGGTGTTTTGCTTTTCCTCCGGCGTCATCAACCGGAACAAGTCACCCGGCTGTGTATAGTGATCGTTCTCGCCTTCGGCGTTGCGGTCATACCAGTCGGCCACCACATTCGTGCCTAGGTTCTGCGCTGGCTCCTTGTAGCTTTCGTCCGCCTTTATGTTATCGAAGCTGTTTGGTGAATAGTTCGGGGTGCTACCGCCGTTTCCGTCCACACGCATCGCTCCGTCGCGCTGGTAGTTATTCACCGCAAACGGACAACGGTTCACCGGAATCTGCTCGTAGTTAGCCCCGATGCGGTAGCGGTGCGCGTCTGGGTACGACAGAATGCGGCCCTGCAGCATGCGGTCAGGCGAGAAGCCAATGCCGTCCACGAGGTGAGCCGGTGCGAAAGCGGCCTGCTCTACGTGAGCAAAATAGTTATCCGGATTTTCGTTCAGTTCCAGCACACCCACATCGATCAGCGGATAGTCCTTCTGCGACCATACTTTGGTCAGGTCAAACGGATTCCACTTGTAGGTTGCGGCTTCGGCCTCCGGCATGATCTGCACTTTAAGCGCCCAGCGCGGGAAGTCGCCGCGGTCAATTGATTCCACCAGGTCACGCTGCGCCTGATCTGGGTCCTGACCTTTCATGACAGTGGCCTCGGAGTCAGTGAAGTTCTGGATGCCCTGCAGTGTCTTGAAGTGGAATTTCACGAAGAAGCGCTCGTTTTCCTTGTTGATGAACGAGAAGGTATGGCTGCCGAAACCGTGCATGTGGCGGTAGGAAGCCGGTGTGCCTCGGTCGCTCATCAGGATCACCACCTGGTGCAGGCTCTCCGGGTTTAGTGACCAGAAATCCCACATCATGGTCGCACTTTTGGTGTTGGTGCGTGGGTCACGCTTCTGGGTATGGATAAAATCGGGGAATTTCTTCGGGTCTTTGATGAAAAACACGGGTGTGTTGTTACCTACCAGATCCCAATTACCGTCTTCGGTATAGAACTTCACGGCAAAGCCACGCGGGTCACGCTCCGAGTCGGCACTGCCTTTCTCACCGCCCACGGTGGAGAAGCGCAGGAACACGCGTGTCTCTTTGCCAATCTCGCTGAACAGCTTGGCTTTGGTGTATCTGGTGATGTCGTGGGTAACGGTGAAGGTACCGTAAGCACCGGAGCCTTTGGCATGCACGACACGTTCTGGTGTACGCTCGCGGTTGAAGTGCGCCAGTTTCTCGTGCAGGATGAAATCTTCGAGCAGGATCGGGCCACGAGGACCGGCTGTCATACTGTTTTCGTGCTCGTAATAGGGTTTGCCAGAGGCAGTGGTCAGTTTCTGATATGGATTCTCGTTGCTCATATAGGTAAGGGTTTTTGAGATTTCTGCTGAATTGATACCCCAAAAGTATAGCCCTATTCTATATAGTTCAAATCGATTAATTTTATGATGTGATAGATTGTGTTTATAAAGTGGGTTTGTTAGCCTAAACCGTAGATAATTGCCAGCGACGAAGTCGAAATAATCAGCCATAGGATCACTCCTTGCCAGAAGGGTTTTGGACTAATGGCTCTTAAAGCGCTCAAACTGATGTTGGCACCTATCAAAAAGAGACTGAGCAGCAATCCTTTCTTTGCCAGCATAACGATGGAAGAAGAAACGATCTCCATGGCAGGTATAAACGTGCTGATCACGGATGCCAGCACAAAAAGCAGAATGAATGTCGGGATGCTCAGCTTCTTTTTTCCATCCTTGAACATCAGACTCGAGATCAGGACTAGCGGAACGATCCACAGCGCCCGGGTTAGTTTGAGGGTGGTGGCAATCTGCAAAGCTTCGTCACCGAAGCGAGTGGCGGCACCTACCACTGAACTAGTGTCGTGAATGGCGATGGCCGCCCAAATGCCGAACTGCTCCTGAGACAACCCAAGTGCCTGCCCGATGGGCGGGAAAACGAACAGTGCAACAGCATTGAGCACAAACACGATCCCCAGCGCCACCGATATCTCCTGATCGTTGGCCTTAATGGCCGGGGCTACCGCCGCAATGGCGCTGCCGCCGCAGATGGCCGTGCCCGAGGAAACCAGGTGCGTAAGACGGGGAGGGGTATAAAAGAGTTTGCCAAGCAGCAGACCAATGACCATGGTAGCGGCCAGCGACGCTAAGGTATAGACAATGCCCATTAGTCCGGTTTCAGCTACCTGGTACAGGTCGATGCCGAAGCCCAGGCCTACCACCGCAGCCTGCAGAAGGTACTTTGAAATTTTCCCGGTATGCGCCTTAAATGGATTACCCAGCAGCAGACCAACCACCAAACCAGCTCCCAACGCCATCGCCGAGTTGAGCAGCGGCGTGAACAGGATCAGGAGTACAAAAGCAGCAAAGATCGTTTTCTGGAGCAGGGGAGAAGGCAGCGGGAAAAGTTTGGGCATGCTTGTAGCGGCGTTTGGCTTATCGCAGACAAATCTACGCTTCTTTCCAATTTAAGTATGTGACTTTTGTCGCATAACTAAAAAGCCTCTCCGATCATCACATAGAAATTCATGCCTTCGCGCCCATACCCGATATCTGCCCGGATGTTGAGCTTTTGCTCCGGGTTAAGGGCATAGCGCAAACCCGAGCCGATGGAGTATTTTAAAGTAGAGAAACTAACGTCTTTCGGCTTGTCAAACACATCGCCAACACCTGCAAATGCTGCCATGCCAAAGCGCCAGAACAATGGGAAGCGGTACTCCAGCTGCGTGCCGGCAAAGTTGTCTTCGAGGAAGCGGTTTTTGGCGTAGCCTCTCAAAATGCGATCGCCACCGGCCATGGCCATGCGCATCACAGGTATATCACCATTGTTGAGGTTGAAGCTTGTGTTGTGTGCCAGAATGTGGTTAGGCTTCAGCTCGAAATACTTTCGGAAGTCGAGGTTGAAATTGTTGTAGCCGAAGTCCCCGCAAAAGATGCTGCCAAAGCGATAGCCGGACATCTCGAGGTAAGTGCCGCTGCTGGCAAAGGCTACGTTATCTCGACTGTCGAGCAGAAAAATCAGTCCCAACCCGCTGTTTACTCCTCCCTGATAACCCGGAATCCTTTGCGTGAGAAGTTGGCTCTCGCGATCCTGGTTGATAGGGTTGAGCTGGAGGTCGTAGTAATTGGCGATCTGAAAATCAGGACCCAGAAAAGTTCTTACGCCCAGTTTCTTCAAAGCTGCCAAACGAGCGCTTACATAATCGTATTCATAGATTTCCTCGTCAGATAGGGGCATGTCGTTGCCGATGCCATAGAAGCGGTCGGTATATACCCGGTGACGCAGTTCACCACGCAGCAGTAATTTTTCGTCACGTGTAAAAATGGTCCAGTCGAGTAACTGGTCGGTTTGTTTGCGCAAGGTATAGTCGACGATCAGTCGCATCTGGGAGAGGCGGGTATAGCCCTCATCTTCGCTGTTCTTCAATTTGAAAAAGCCAAGCAGTGCTGCGCCAAATCCCAGCCGGGTGTCGGGAGTATAGTAGAGAACCGGAATCGGGATCAGCCCCCGTGTTTTCTCAGCTTTGGGAGGTGTGGTGTCAGGTAAAGCGTCAGCCGGATGGTCTTGCGCCAGCACACGGTTAGTCGCGCCCAATAGCAGACAGAGTCCCAGCAAGCAGCTGGCAATTGCATGTCGTTTCATAAAACCAGCAAGGTATAAGGTGAGGGGCGGGTTCTGTGTTATAACAGGTATAAATCAGGACTTTGCCTGTAGAAATGTAATGAAGTTTAGGGGGTTTTTGCTAGTGGTACGAGGGAATTTTTTGTCTGTTCAGTGGAGGTGTGTGCAATTGCTGTTACAGGTATAGAGGGGTATGGCGCGAGCGTCCTTGCTTGTGTCAGGTAGGGTGGGGCCTCCGGCCTAGGTATAACCGCGACTGTTGCAGGTATAGCAATGTGACTTGTTTCATTGCTTCGCCTGTGGGGCGGGCAGGGTATGCCCTGGCCGGGCGGGCCTTACTTTTTGTCTTGACACAAAAAGTAAGCAAAAAAGTCAAGACTCCCCAAACTCGCTGAACGCTCGAACAATGGGTAGTCGTTTGGGCGCACCTGGCACAGCTATTTGCTGCGTAAGTTCAGTGCGAGTTAGTTTTGCTGTACCTGCCAGTGTTACGTGACAGTAGCTACAAAACTTATACCTTTGAATTGGCAGATACTTAAGTCCCCCTTCGAAGGGGGCAGGGGGATGACAATCGTTCTCAATTCCCCTCTTGAAATGGGTAGGGCTGTGTTAATCGTGCATGGGAATCCAGTAAATCTTTTAATCCTGAAAATCCTGACCCTAGAATGCTTCTCCGATCATCAGGTATACATTGAACCCTTCCCGGCCGTAGCCAACGTCCACACGGGTGTTCAATTTCTGGTCAGGGCGGATGGCGTAGCGAAGGCCAGTGCCAATGGAGTATTTGATCGTGGACAGGCTGATGTCTTCTGGTTTGTCGAACACGTCGCCTATACCTGCGAAAGCGGCGGCTCCTAGTCGCCAGAAGAGCGGGAAGCGGTACTCTACCTGTGAGCCTACAAAGTGGTCGTCGTGGAAGCGGTTACGGGCGTAGCCTCTAAGTAACTTGTCGCCGCCGGCGGTGGCCAGGCGCTGTACCGGCACATCTCCGTCATTGAGGCGCAGCATGGTGTTGGTGGCCAGTACGCGGTCGTTGCCAAGACCGTAGTAGCGATTAAATTCCAGGTTGAAATTGTTGTACCGGAAATCGCTGCCAAAAGTCTTACCGAAGTGATAGCCTGAGATCTCCAGGTAAAAGCCTTTGCTCGGGTAAGCTGTGTTGTTGCGGTGGTCGATCAGAAAAATCGCGCCCAGACCTACATTGCGGCCTGTCTTGTATCCGGGTATTTGCTGGGAAAGCAATTGACTACCCTCTTCCAGTTCCACATTATAATATTCCGTGAACTGCAAATCAGGACCCAGAAAACTACGGAAACCCACGTTTTTGAGCACCGCTATTTTCGCGCTGATCATGTCATAGTCATACAGTTCACGATCCTCTTCTCGCGTATCGTTGCCGATGCCGTAGAAGCGGTCGGTATAGATGCGGTGCCGCAGTTCGCCGCGCAGCATCAGGCGCTCCTCTCTGGTAAAGATGTTCCAGTACAGCCATTGGTCGGTCTGCTTGTTCAGGGTGTAATCCACCACCAGTCGGGCCAAAGAAAGACGGGTGTAGGTGGTGTCGGTGTAGCTGCGGAGGCGGAAGTAACCCAATAATGAGGCCCCAAAGCCAAGACGTGTGTCCGGAGTATAATAGACCACAGGCGCAGGTATAAGCCCTTTGACGCTGCGTCGCTCCGGCTCTGGCGGATTCGGTGTTTTTTCTTCGGTGGTGTGCTCCTGCGCCAGGGCAGTTATAGGTTTTAGCAGTGTGAATAAAAGCAGTGGGAGAATGAAGTATAGGTATAAGCGCATGCAGGCCTTGGTTCTATAGGGGTTCAAAATATTAGGAGTACATACGTAAAGTACTCTTTCAGGTATAAACCAGATGAGAACGGTCTTGTTTTGTTAATGTCTATACATTGAAATAGATCTATTTATGGTGATTGTGAATATTTTAACAGCTTTACGCGTGGAATTTTAGACAGAAGATGGCTATATTGTATGTTTAAATCTAAACTACTCAATCACCTTAATCTGACACATGAGAAAAATCTTAACCATTGCAGCCTGTCTCGCTTTGGGAGCAGCAGGTAGTGCGATGGCGCAGGAGACCTTTCCGCGCAATGGCGTGTATGATGAACGCAGCGGTCTTGTCGCGCTCACCAACGCCACCATCCACACCGATTACAAAACCAAAATCGAAAACGCTACGCTCCTGATCCGCAATGGTAAGGTGGAGGCTGTGGGCACCAAAGTGCAGGTACCTGCCGGCGCCGTGGTAGTAGACGCCAAAGGCAAGCACATCTACCCGGGGCTGGTAGATATGTTCACCAGCTATGGTCTGCCAGAGGTGAAAGTGGAGCGCCGCAGCTGGATGTCACCACCGCAGGAGGAGTCCACGAAGCAAGGGGCTTTCAACTGGAACCAGGCCATCCGTCCGGAAACCAATGCCGTGGAACTCTTCAAAGTAGACAAGAAGCAGGCGGAGGAAATGCGCAAGCTGGGCTTCGGAACCGTACTGGCCGTGCACCGCGACGGCATAGCCCGTGGTACCGCCACGCTGGTAACACTGGCTGACAAGCGTGAAAACGAAGTGATCCTGTTGGACAAGGCAGCAGCTGCGCTTTCGTTTGAGAAAGGCTCTTCGCCGCAGGACTACCCGAACTCGCTGATGGGCTCTATCGCACTCTTGCGCCAGACCTACCTCGATGCGCAGTGGAATAACCTGAACCCGGGCCGTGAGCAGAACATTTCGCTGGCCGCTTTTACGGGTGCCAACAACTATCCGCAGATATTCGAAGCCAACAGCAAACTGAACTTACTGCGTGCCGATAAAGTAGGCGATGAGTTCAGAAAGCAGTACATCATCAAAGGTGGCGGCGACGAGTATCAGATGATCAAAGAGATCAAGGCGACCAATGCCCCGATCATCGTGCCTCTTAACTTCCCGGAGGCTTACAATGTGGAAGATCCTTATGATGCCCGCCGTGTGCCACTCGATGCTATGAAGCACTGGGAAATGGCCCCATCCAACCCGGCAGCTCTGCAGAAGGCAGGTATACCTTTCGCCTTCACGACTGCCGACCTGAAAGACAAAAAAGACTTCCTGCCAAACCTGCGTAAGGCCATCGAGTACGGTCTGTCAGAAGAAGAGGCCCTGAAAGCGTTGACTGCCACGCCGGCCCAGCTCCTGAAAGCTGACAAGCACGTAGGTAGCCTCGACAAAGGCAAACTGGCCAATTTCATTATCACGAGCGGCAACCTGTTCGCCGAAGACAATGTGATACTGGAGAACTGGGTGCAGGGCAACCAATACAAGATCACAGAGGTGCCGGCTGACTATAGAGGTGTGTATACCTTGAAAATCGGGCAGCAGCCGGAGCGCAGACTGCAGATTGCAGGCACTGCTGAGAAGCCGGAGCTGAAAGTGATCGGTCAGGATACTGTAACGGGTAAGATCTCTGTTAGCGGCAACCTGGTAACCCTGTCGTTCAACAAAGACAAGAAGAGCAAAGAAGCCATCCGCCTCAGCGGCTGGTATGCTGATAAGAACATGCAAGGCGAGGGCCAGTTGCCGGACGCAACGCCGGTGAAGTGGAACGCGAAGTTCTCTGAAGCCATGACCGAGAAGGCAAAGAAAGACGCGGCCAAAGAAGCAAAACAAGCACTGGAGCTCGGCAACATGATCTATCCGTTCCAGGCTTTCGGTCAGGCTGAACTGCCAAAGCAGGAAACGGTGCTGATTAAGAATGCGACTGTATGGACCAACGAGAAAGAAGGCATTCTGCAGAATACTGACGTAGTGCTGAAAAATGGCAAGATCGCGAAAGTAGGCAAGAACCTGAGCGAATCGGGTGCCCGTGTGATCGACGGCACTGGCAAGCACCTGACAGCCGGTATCATTGACGAGCACTCGCACATTGCGCTGCAGGGCGTGAACGAAGGTACGCAGGCGGTAACTGCTGAAGTACGCATGATGGACGTGGTGAACCACGAAGATCCGAACATCTACCGTCAGCTGGCTGGTGGTGTTACCACTTCACAATTGTTGCACGGCTCGGCTAACCCGATCGGTGGTCAGTCAGCTATCATCAAGCTGCGCTGGGGCAAGAGCCCGGAGGAGCTGTTTGTAGAGAATGCCGATGGCTTTATCAAATTCGCATTGGGTGAGAACGTGAAGCACTCCAACCGCGCTCCTTCGCACAATGTACGCTTCCCGCAGACCCGTATGGGCGTGGAGCAGGTATACGTAGATGCTTTCCAGCGTGCGAAAGAGTACCAGCAGACCTGGGCCAACTATAACAAAATGTCGAAGAAGCAGAAAGCTGCTGCTGGTGAGCCGCGTCGCGACATTGAGTTGGAGACACTGGTAGAGATCCTGAACGGCAAGCGCCATATTACCTGCCACTCTTATGTGCAGTCCGAGATCAACATGATGATCAAAGTAGCCGATCAGATGGGCTTCAAAGTGAACACCTTTACGCACATCCTGGAAGGTTATAAAGTAGCTGACAAGATGCGTGACCACGGTGCCGGCGGATCAACCTTCGCGGACTGGTGGGCTTACAAGATGGAAGTGAAAGATGCGATTCCGCAGAACGCTGGCATCATGCACCACTTGGGCGTAACGACAGCCATTAACTCTGATGATGCTGAGATGGCCCGCCGTCTGAACCAGGAAGCTGCCAAGAGCGTGAAGTACGCTGGTGTGAGCGAAGAGGACGCCCTCAAAATGGTGACCCTGAATCCGGCCAAACTCCTGCACCTTGATGACCGCATGGGTAGCATCAAAGTAGGCAAAGACGCTGACGTGGTACTGTGGAACAACAACCCGCTCTCTATCTACGCTCGTGCTGAGAAGACTTTTGTGGATGGCATCGCTTACTACGACCTGGAGCGTGACACGCAACTGCGCACCGAACTGGAGAAAGAGCGTATGCGTCTGGTGCAGAAAATGCTGCAGGCCAAAACATCCGGCGCCAGAACACAGGCTCCTCCAAGAAGCAGAGCCGCTGTGGTACACTGCGAGGACGTAGAGCACCACGAGGAAGAGGAGTATTTGGCTTACTAAATTGTTAAATGACTAAATTGCTGTTTGGGGATTGTGAAAATCGCGCTGCGAGTCAACAATTTAACAATGCAGCAATCTAACAATACAAAAGATGAAAATTCATAAGAGATATATTTCAGCGATCGTAGCATTTATGCTGAGCGTGCCTGCCTTTGCGCAGGTGCCGGTGCCGGCTGCGAAGCAAAGCAAGCCTGTGTTGCTAACAGGCGCCACCCTGCATGTGGGGAATGGCAAAGTGGTAGAGAATGCCGCCGTTGGTTTTGACAATGGCAAGATCACCTACGCTGGTCCGCTGAGTGGTGCGAACCGCAACGGGCACGAAGTGATCGACGTGGCCGGACAGCACATTTACCCGGGCCTGATCCAGCCAAACGCACAACTGGGTCTGAACGAAATTGAGAGTGTGCGAGCTACACTAGACATGCGCGAAGTAGGGCAGTTTAACCCGAACGTACGTGCTGTGGTGGCTTACAATACCGACTCTGATATTGTGCCAACCATTCGTGCCAATGGCGTTTTGATGACGCAGGTAACACCGGTGGGCGGAACCATTTCCGGCTCGTCTTCGGTGGTGCAACTGGATGCCTGGAACTGGGAAGATGCCATCGTGAAAGCCGACATAGGTATACACCTGAGCTGGCCAAACATGATCATCAACACAGGGGGCGCCCCGAACCCGCGCATGGCCAACATGGGGCAGCAGCGCGAAGAAGCCATTGCTGAACTGGGTCAGTTGCTGCGCGACGCCTCGGTATACAAGCAAGCTAAAAACGAGAAAGAGAACCTGAAGCTTACTTCACTGACGGGTCTGTTCGATGGTTCCAAAAAGCTATACCTACATGCTAACTATGGCAAAGAGATCATCGAAGGCGTGAACTTCGTGAAGCAGCACGGCGTGAAGGACATCGTGGTAGTAGGTGCCCGTGACGCGGTTGCCGTAGCCGATTTCCTGAAGGCAAACAACATTGCTGTGATCTACTCAGGTGTGCATGCCCTGCCTTCCCGTTCTGACGAGGATGTGGACATGCCTTACAAGACGCCATACCTATTGCAGCAGGCTGGTATACCTTTCGCGCTGGACTACGACCTAAGCACGCACGGTATCCGCAACCTGCCTTTCATAGCCGGTACTGCCGTAGCGCACGGTCTGGATAAGGAGCAGGCATTGTCGGCGATCACGCTGAACACCGCTAAGATTTTGGGTGTAGACAAAGAGGTTGGTTCCGTAGAGGTTGGCAAAGACGCGACCATCGTGGTTTCAGCCGGTGATATCCTGGATATGCGCACCAACAACGTAACACACGCCTTCATCCAGGGCCGCAAGATCGACCTGAACGACAAGCAGAAGTACCTGTATGAGAAGTTCAACGGCAAGTACCAGACTGAGCAGCCTGTAACAACAGGTCCAAAAGCTCAGAAATAAAGATTTATTTTCTCTCACCTTAAATAGAAAAGCGCTGTCCTGCTGGGGCAGCGCTTTTTGTTTTACAACTCCACTAACAATGCTCCCTGCTCCGTCACATCATAAAATGCTATCCCTGCTGCTGCTAATTGTGGCTTCAGGCGCTGCAGGTACCAGGGTGCATTGGAGGCGTCGAGCACGAGTTGCTTGAAGCGGAAAGGCTGTAGCTCCTCTGGCTTTACACGGACGTTCTGCGTGAGCAGCAGGTAATCTACTTCAAAGTCCGGCAGCGGCTTCACTTTAATGGGCTTAGATACCACCAGCAGGCGCTTGCCTTGCCATACCAGCAGACTGTTGCTGTCGGGCAGTACTACGTGGCTTATACCTGTCTTTGAAGCATCTGCGAAGGTACAGGTAGCGGCTTGCGACACACCTTTGTGCCAGAGGTAGGGTTGTATGTTGAAGGTATAATTCTGCGGAGCGAGCGGTTGGCTGCTCACAATAGTCGCCTGTTGCCCCTGCAGAAAGCTGAAAGCGGTGGCATTGCGCATGTTGTATACCACCAGACTACGCTGGTCGCGCTGAGCCGCCATCTCCATGACCTCCTGCACCGCCAATACCGCCACAATTACAGTTGCCAGGGTAAAGTAGCGGAGCTGTTTGTAGGCGAAGAACAGGATAAGCAAGAGCAGCAAGGTATAGAGTAGCCAGGCTTGGGAGACGCTGATGTCGATGCCGTTGATGACAGCCTGTGGCAGCTGGTTAACCCGCAGGTTGAATTCGTTCATGCTCCAGGTGATAGCAAAGTGTACTTTAAACAGCAGCGAGCTGAGCAGCGGCACCCAGGAAAGGAACAGAGCAGCTACACCAGAATAAAGCACCAGTGTAGCGGCAGGCACCACCAGCAGGTTGGCCAGCCAGAAATAGACCGGAAACTGGTGAAAGTAGTATAGCCCCAGCGGGAAAGTAGCCAGTTGCGCTGCCAAAGCCGCTGTAAAGAGTGCCCATCCCTTATCCAGAATCCTGTTTTCGAACTCCAGCAGCTTGTAAAATCTTGGTTGCAGGTATACGATGCCGAGCAGCGCCAGGAACGAGAGCTGAAAGCCTACCTCCAACAGGAAATAAGGGTTGTACCACAGCAACGCAAAAGCGGCAATGGCAAGGGTGTTGTAGATGTTGTGCTGCCGCCTGGAGACCATCGCCAGCGTGATCAGGCTGAACATGAAAGCAGCCCGCAGCACGGAAGGGGAGAGGCCTGTAATGAAAGCGTAAAGCCAGAGCACGCTCAGGATGACAGTGGCATAAACTACCCGTTGCTTAGGCGTTCGCTTGAAGCCAGCCAGCAGAAAGGCCAGAATGCCGTAGATCAGCCCGACATGCAGACCCGACACCGCCAGCACGTGCATGGTGCCGGTCTGGGCGTAGGCATCGCGGATGGAATTGTCGAGCTCGTCTTTCACACCCAGGATCAGGGCAGAGGAAATGCCATACTCCCGTCGCTCGTCGATAGACTCTTTCAGCAAAGCGTCGAGTTGGCGGCGCAGGTAAATACTGAAGTACAGCAGCGGGTTTGATGGGTCGGATTCGACTTTTTGAAACTGGTGTGCCTGCAGGAATTGACGGTGGTGAATCTGCTTGTTCGCCAGAAAGGCGCGGTAGTCAAACTGGTTCGGATTGGCGGGCGGCGCGACAGGTAGCGGTGTGCCTTTGATCAAAAGCCGGTCGCCGTAGGCAAGCTCGTACTCCTGCTGTGAATCGTGGGGCACAGAGAGTTGCACCTTGCCTTCGGCGGATTGCCACTGTCCGTTTACCTGCACCTGCTCTACCTGCAGCACCGTGTTCTGGTAACCAGGTTTTTGCACCACGTAATCATCCACCACACCGACGTAGTAAGCGGGCTGACCAGGCAAATTGCGCAGGTGCTGCGGGTGATGCGAATCAATGTGCAGGTGCGTGGCCCACATGCCAGCGGCCGCGAAACAGAGGAGCCCGGCTATACCTGCCAGCGTGTTGGCCTCTACCGTTTTCGCCTTCCGTGCGATCAGGTATAGCGCCAGGTATAAGGCAACAAAAAAGGCAAAGAGCTCCGGGCTATACCTGAACTCTTTGCCTGTATGCAGGTACACGAGTATACCTGCTATAAAGCTAAAGGTAATGCGAACGAATGGGTAGGGAGCCCACCGTTTCATCAGCCCTTATACACCATTTTGTAGTGCTGTATGTCGCACTCGGTGAACATATCACCTTCGGCAACAAAGCCGTGGCGCTTGTAGAAATTAACAGCCGGTAACTGCGCATTCAGGTATACCTTGCTGTCCGCATGGTCTGCCTGTACGTCCCGTAGCACGGCCTGCAACAGCGCAGCACCTACCTGTCGGTTGCGGTAGCTGGCCAGCACAGCAAAGCGCTCCAGCTTTATACCCTGATCAGTCTGTCGCCAGCGGGCAGCCCCACAGGCTATACCTTCGCAGGTGGCCAGGTAGTGACGGGCAGTCGATTCAAACTGATCACGCTCCGCCTCACGCGGTACCTGCTGCTCTTCTACAAATACCTGTTCACGTATGTTGAACGCGGCAGACCTATCCTGCTCGCGCTCAGCACGTATTACCTCAATCATCTTGTGTTATCAGATCAGCAGCTATACCTTCTTTTTGCGGCCATTCACTGAAACAGGCTTGCCTTCTTCGGCGGCTTCAGCTTCCAGCTTGGCAGACAGACGTGCCTCGTCAGCCTGTGTATAGGCGTCCACGATGTCACGCACCAGGCGGTGACGCATCACGTCCTCCGGCTGCATCTCGATAAAACCGATACCTTTCACATTGCGCAAGGTATGCAGGGCATCGATCAGGCCAGACTTTTGTCTGTGCGGCAAGTCAATCTGCGAGCGGTCACCGTTGATCATCACCTTCGAAGTCGGGCCCATACGGGTCAGGAACATCTTGATCTGGGCCGGCGTCGTGTTCTGTGCCTCGTCCAGCAACACAAAGGCATTGCTCAGGGTACGTCCACGCATGTAAGCCAGCGGTGCGATCTCAATGATCTTGCTTTCCTGGTAGTATTTCAACTTTTCCATCGGGATCATGTCCTCAAGGGCGTCATAGATCGGGCGCAGATACGGGTCCACCTTCTCCTTCATGTCACCTGGCAGGAAGCCCAGGTTTTCGCCGGCTTCCACCACAGGGCGGGAGATGATGATCTTCTTTACCTCTTTGTTTTTGAGCGCGCGCACGGCCATAGCCACCGAGATGTAGGTCTTACCGGTACCCGCAGGCCCCAGCGCAAACACCAGGTCATTGTTTTCCACCAGGTCTACCAGCTTTTTCTGGTTTGGTGTTTTGGCCTTGATGATGCCTCCTTTGCTACCGTACACGATCACATCCGGCGAAGTCACGATTACCTCCTCATCCGTAAAAGGATCAGAAGAAAGGTATCTATTTACGCTGTTATGCGTAATCTTCCCGAACTTGTGATAATGATCGATCAGTGAAGAAAGAATCTCGTGTATCTTGGTTATCTCAGGCGTCTGGCCCTGAATTTTAATTTCGTTACCTCTGGATATGATCTTGCTGCTCGGAAAAGCGGCTGCAAGCTGCTTGATATTCTGATTCTCTGTCCCCAGAAAATCGATAAGAGAGATATTCTCTAATGTTATTACTTTCTCTACCAAATGTTTATGTTATATATAGTACGTTGGTAATATATTCTGTAAATTAGCTAAAATTGTTACATATAGATTACAAATCTACTCAAATTATAGTTCGCTCTATGGCTGTAATTACGTTTACCTCAGACTTTGGCTACACCGATCATTACGTGGCTGCTGTAAAGGCCGCCATGCTGTCCCTGCAGCCTCAGGCCCATATCGTGGATATTTCCCATGGGATCGAACCATTTAACATCCCGCAGGCCGAGTACATCATCGGTTCGGTGTTCGGGGAGTTCCCGGAAGGCACGGTGCACCTGGTGGCTGTAGACACGCACGGTTGTAAACAGGGCAAATACCATGCTGCAAAGTACAAGGGCCACTACTTTCTACTCGCTGACAACGGGCTGCTTTCGTTGCTGACAGACGGGGAGCCGGAAGTGGTGGTGGAGTTGCAGACGGACGAGGAACTGCTTCCTTTCCCAGCCAAGAATCTGCTGGCTCCTGCTGCGCTATACCTGGCCAAAGGCGGCGACATCGACGTGCTGGGCGAGCGAACCACCTCATATAAGCAGCTGCTTAACCGCCAGTTGCGACTCAACGATCACTCCATAACAGGGCACGTCATTCATGTGGACCGCTATGGCAACCTGATCACTAACATTACCAAAGACAGTGTCGAGACCATTGCCCATGGCCGCACCTACACCGTGCATTTCGGCCGCGAAACGGTAGGCCGCATCCACCAGAACTATACCCAGGTAGAAGACGGCGACTGCTGCTGCCTCTACAACCACCTCGGCCAGCTCTGCATCGGCATCAACAAAGGCAACGCCGCCGAGCTGCTCGGCCTTGACTTCGACTCGCAGGTAGATGTGCGCTTTTATCCGGGAGCTTAGTTTTGGGTTGAGTGAATGAGTGATTAATTAATTTATTTTTGATGGAGAGGATAGGTGACTAATTTTGATTAAAAATTTGGTCAGTTATGAACAATCTAAAATACGCTTGCTCGGAACTCACTAAATCACTCATTCACTCAACCACTCATTCACTAACTCACCCCATGTTAATCCGCATTGTACGCATGACCTTTCAGCCAGAGAAGACAGCCGATTTTCTGGAAATTTTCCGCAACTCAAAAGATAAGATCAGGGCTTTTGACGGCTGCAACCATGTAGAACTGCTGCAGGACCTGAACCACCCCAATATTTACAGCACCTACAGCCTATGGGACTCCGAGGAGCACCTCAACAACTACCGCGACTCCGAGCTCTTTGGGCAGGTATGGAAAGCCACCAAGGCGCTGTTTGCTGATAAGCCGCAGGCTTGGTCGCATGTGTCCGTAAACATTTAGCGGTATCTAACCAATAGGTATAGCCGTGTTGTGTAGGATAGTTTAAACAATCCAATTGCTTTTCCTGTACCTTTGCCAGATATACCTGCCACTGATAACCGTTCAGCGTATACCTGATGGATTTAACTTCTAAAGATTTCTACTAACTATGAATTACTTCGAGTTTTACCATATACCTGAGAGTTTCCTGCCCGACGAGAAAGCGATCAAGCGACGCTACTACGAGCTGAGCCGCGAGTACCACCCAGACTTTTACGCGAACGAGGACCTGGGCACGCAGCAAAAGATCCTGGAGCTCTCCACGCTCAATACCAATGCCTACAGTACCCTCAGCGATGCCGACCTGCGCATGCAGTACATCCTCAAAGAGCACGGTCTGCTGGAGGAAGGTAAGAACGAGCTGCCGGGCGATTTCCTGATGGAGATGATGGAGATCAACGAGGAGCTGATGGAGCTTGAGTTCGACTTCGACGCCGCTAAGCTGCATGAAATAGGGGAGAAGAGCTCGGGTACGATGGCTGCTTTAGAAAATGATATCCTGCCGGTATTGCAGCGATACCCTGACCTTCATGGAGTTACCAAAGAAGAGGCCCTGGAGGAGGTAAAAACCTACTATTTGAAGAAAAAATATTTGTTGCGTATTCAGGAAACTTTATCTAAGTTTGCAACCCGTTCCTGATAGTCGATCAGGTAGGATTAATGCCTTGGTGGCGGAATTGGTAGACGCGTTGGTCTCAAACACCAATGAGGTTACACTCGTGCCGGTTCGACTCCGGCCCAAGGTACAAGAGCCCTGCAGATGTGAGTCTGCAGGGCTTTTTTGTTTTTCGGGGATGGTGTAGGGGACGGAATATTTTATTTTCCTATTTGATATTCCGTATCATTTTTAGCTCTTTTTATAGCTGAATGTTAGTAGTTAGATCTATCTTATTCATGAAATGCCCCATATCTAGATGACTGACATTTCTTGTTCTTTCAAACCTTTCAAAAGATTCTAAGAATTCACCGTCTTTTTCAGGATTTATAGTTGACTTTAAAAGTAATTTCTTTTCTGAACTATCATTCTTGTATATACGGCTTGTATCATACGAACTATAAAGATGATTATTGTAATAAAGTACTAGTTGTGCTTCAATCCACATTAAAGACCTTTCTCGCTCTCCTGTTATGTTCTTCTTTACAATTCCTTTAAAATGTTCTTGTAATTCCTCTAAGCTTAGCGATTTACTTTTTATTTGATTGTACAGCTTTTCATTTGTCAACTTTATGTAGGTCAGAAGTAAAAATACAATAGGTATTACATACTCAAGGGTTTTGAAACTTCTTAAAGCAAGCCGTGCATGGGCGAATATTTTTTCTTGTTGCCTTAAAGAAATTGCTGTGCCATCAAATAATATTTCTGATACTTGCAGGAATTCATTCTTATCGGAACCAAGTTCTCTATTGTTCTTTCTATGGTCTGATGCAAAAAAACTATCAAATTCAAAGTATTCGTATAGATACTTATAATATATGCCTTTTTCGGGTTCTGGAATTGAATACTCTATGTCAATGAATCTCCTTAAATAATCATCAGTATCAATATACTCGCTTCCATAGACTCCACGTATGGCATTTCCTAACTGTGTTTTATCGATTGACAGTACAAACACAATATTAGAAACTGAAAAGAAGTGCTTGATTTGTTCAAGAATCGAGACAGCATAATTGGGGCGGCAACGGTCCAACTCATCTACGAAGAATATGAGCGGTTTACCTTTATTAGTTTTATGGATAAATTCTGATAGGCTATGGCGAAATTCTTTTACACTATCTTTTTTATTCACATAGTCTTTAACTTCATTTTCGAAGATATCGGTTATACTTTCAGAGACTCCTACGACTGCCTCATTTAAAAGCTTTATGTTGATATATCTATCGGCAACTGCTGCAACTATAAGCGGGACAATGTTTTTGGATAAAGGTGCAGCATTTTTTAATACTTTTTTAAAATGGTCTTTAGCTGTTTCCTTTGTTATCGCCTTCAATTCCCCCATAAGAGCAATTAGAGGATTGTCCTCAAAGTCATTCTCCCAAGCGTTAAAATAGATTGTTTGTAATGATTGGTTTTTTAAATCTTGCTCCCACATTTTAATAAATGTAGTTTTCCCTGTCCCCCATTTATTATTGATGGCTAAAACAAAACCTTTAGGGTGGCTTTCTATTATACTATTTAACACATTAGCATATTTAGCTCGACCAAGTTTACAGTTTTCAAATGGGTTTTCTGGATTAACAATTAGCTCATTATGCTTAAGGGACATCTTCTATTTATTTTATGATTAGGTCTAAGGAAGCTATAAAACATTGATTATACCGATGGTGAGAATACCAAAGCGAGTGTTAAGTACATAGAAACATCAGTGAATCTGGGAGTTGTGAACATTTAGCTATTCCTTTTAGTGTTAACACTAAATGATCTTGATAGGCTTCTAATCTTTCTGGATACAGTAATTTATATATCAATATATTAAAACTATTTAAATTATAAGCTACAATATCCAAAGCTTTATGCTGTACCTGTTAAATTTTACACAACTTGATAAGTACTTCTTTCATCTCTTCTTAGCCTTTCTATAAAGTCATAATCAGTATAAAAAGCTGATGTAGACTTTGAGCAATTCCATACCTGACATCTTTACACGGCTTTATTTTAATAACAAGCTTTTCTAGGCTTTTCTGTACCTTATTGAATAGCTTTGTTTTCCCGGGAGGGTGCAGGCGACTGGCCTCGCTAGCCCTACCTACTGTAGTTATCACCACACTCTATGAGGCACCCTTTACAAGTTTTGGCGCTATGCCTGTTGTTTACTTTTTGCTGTTCCGAAGCTGTATTGGCCCAACCCTCTGAAATAACTGCTTCCACTAAAGCCCCGTGGTCAGTTGGGGCCAATGCTTATTACGGTACTCTTTTTCGTTACAGAAGCGGGCTGTCAGTGCTTAACTTCACGCACCCTTACGCGGTCGAGGTATACGCCAATAAACATACCATTGGCAAGCATAACTGGGAGAGGCAATACAATCACCCACAGGTAGGCTTTGCGCTATCATACTACAACTATGGTGTTCCGGTCGAACTGGGAGAAGCGGTTTCGTTGACAACGTACCTGGATAATACGCTTTTACGGTTTAAAAAAAGCAGTCTGCGCTTTAACCTCGGTACTGGCTTGGTGTACTCCACCCGCCACTATACACCCGGTGTAAACGAGCAAAACATGGCTATTGGAAGCAAGTTTACCTTTGCGCTTCGGGGAACTGTACGCTATGAGTTTCCAATAAAGGAGCATATATACCTGAACCTTAACTTAGCTTTCCGGCATTTTTCCAACGGCGCTCTCAACAAACCAAATAATGGCATGAATTTCCCCTTAATAGGTGTGGGCGTGCGGTACCAGCCAAGGGAAGTTAGGCTGCTGGATGTGCCGGACACCACGGCTGCTCTTTTGGACAAGCGGCTCCGTCTTAACCTGAGACTGGCAGGCGGCGTGAAGGAAGTATTGAGGATAGATGAAAAACATCCCATGTACAGTCTCTCGGTATACGCCAGCAAAAGACTGTCGCAGAAGAGCGCGCTCTTATTCGGTGCTGATGGCTTCTACAATACGGCAGTGCGGGAAGAATTTATAAACAAGAGTCAGCCTGTACCAGACGAAGTGCTGGACCAGTCGCTGTCAGGCGTGACTGTCGGCCACGAGCTGCACCTGGATAAGCTGTCGTTTGTTTTTCAGTTGGGGCGCTACGTGCACCAGCCCTACGGTTTATACCCCAGCTACTACCAGCGGTATGGCCTGAAGTATAGCCTCCATCAAAACGTTTCTGCCGGCGTGATGCTTTTGGCGCATACCCGTTCTGCTCATGTTATTGAGTGGGGCTTTGGTTTGCATCTGTGATGGGCAGGACGTGCAGCTTAAAACCTAATAAGCTCCAACTACTGATCAGGTCAATCAGGCCTGCATAAACACAAGTTAGTTGAGACAGTATACTGGCGTAAAACTTCTGCATACGTCTCTCGGAAGATGTTTTCAGGGTGGGTTTATTTTGATCAAATAATAAGGGAGGTATTTTACATCCATAGACCTATTTAGTAAGCTCTCGGCAAACAAGGCAGTATCACAATACAAGTTTAAGTACACTAGTCGGCATAAGGTATTTTCCTCAACCGAACTCTAACCAGCTATAGGAAAGTATACTGTTGCAGCCTATATTTAATAAGGTTTTAAGCTAGTTCACAATGCAGGCTGTTAATCATATTAGGAGGTTCCTGAGCAGGAGGGTGTACGTCCTGATCATTGCTGTCTTGGTGTTGGGAGTGGTACATTTGCGGTCGAGTGAAAACCTGCCTTTCGGCCCTGATTACGTTTTCCCGCTTCAGGACTTTCTGGTTCATTTTCTGGGCACACTCTTTCTGTGGGAGATACAGATATGGAATTTCAAGCACCTGTATGAGCGGAAACTCTATGAAGAGGGTTTCTCTTTGAGACTGATATGGCAGGTGCTCGCCATTAATATGTCCTTCACCGCATTATTTTATACGGTGTTCGCGCCCAGTGTTACCGTCTGGATATACAAAGTACCCTTTAGCGTCTACGCCTTCGTAGTCGGTCTTTTGCTATCGCTTCTGTTTTCGCTATTGATTAATATGCGTTTTCCTGAGCTTGCAGGTATACAGGTACTGGCAATTTAGGTCGCAACAAGCACCTGCTTCTGTTTCGGCGAATCCAGCTCGTGCTGTGCCCGAATCTTCAGAAGAGGCAGATGCCTTCCATAACTATGTGTATGTAAAAACGGGAAACGAGGAGCTGCAACTACCTTACCGGGAGATAGCCTACTTTTATACCGAACAGAAAGTTGTTTTTGCCATGACCAGAGTGGGCAGAAGGCTTATCACCCAGTACACACTGGCCGAGTTGGAAGAGTTGCTGAACCCTGCTTTCTTTTTTAAGATCAGTCGTCAGGTCATAGCACACAAGCAGTCCATCAAGTCAGTGCGCAAAGATGCCAATTACAAACTCCTGGTACTTTTGGAGGCAAAAGGACAGCCTGTAAAGGAAGAAACGATAAGTCGCTACAAGGCCGCTGAATTCAGAGAGTGGTTCAGGGGAGAGATGCACCACTAAACTGGCTGACCATTCAGGCAAATATTACCTACCATTCAGTCTAAAACAGCTCAGATTCTTCGGAATCAGCATTTTTTTATTTCTCCTTTGGGTCATTGTTTCACATCAAAATTTAAGACAATGATCACAAATGTAAAAACCAAAAGCCAGCCTCAAGTAAAAACCAAAATTCCGGTAGCGACCGTTTCAGGTGTTGTATTGGCCTTGCTGGGGCCTACTATGCTCGTGCTATTGGCCAGCTACCTAAAACTCGGCTTTATTGGTTCCGAGCTCTTCTTTTGGGGCCTTACCTTGGCCATACTTATTATTGTGCGTGTGTGGGAGCGCAAGCCTTTTTCCTCTATCGGCTTTCAGCGATTTACACTTAAAGATGCGGGTTGGGCTATCGTGTTTGCAGCGGCCCTATTCCTTTCCTTTCCGGTAATCTATGGAACACTGATCTGGTTGGAGGTGCCGGTAGCGACAGAAATGTTCAAAGCCATAGGGGCGCTGCCAGTGCCAATACTTTGTTTATTGGCCTTACGCGCAGGTGTAACGGATGAGATTTTAAACAGAGGCTTTCTGATAGAGCGCTTGTTGCTGATCACCAACAACAAAGTAGTTGCAGCGGTACTGCCACTTTTGATCTTCATAATGTCGCATTTGGCATGGGGAGTGGCGCACTTGCTTTTCGTGACGGTAGGGGGGATCTTGCTGACGCTGCTATACTTCTGGAAGCGCAACCTATGGCTCAACATCATTTGTCATTTTGTAGTAGATTTATCACTCTTCCTGATCATGCCCTCGCAATACTAAAAGAAGTGACTCGCGCATTAATACAACAACAAGGGTAATACGAGCTCATGATTTTGAGACAGATGCTGTTTCTGTCTTTCAGCAACCGTCAAAACCCAGAAGTCCTGGTTTTCATATTCAGTCAGCAAATTCCTTAGCACCTTAAGGCTGCCTGGCAGTAATAGCATTCCGAAAAGAGGTTGTGAAATGGGTAACGCTTACTTAAGAGTGGAGAAAACCCTGCTCGCATAGTAGCAGTCTATGTATTGAAATAATTTTGAGCCTTCACTATTTTAGACCAAAATTCTTTTAGTTTTGTTAGATGACGAGTTTTGAAGAAACGAAACAGCTGCTGGAGAACTCCACCTTCTACTACATTATTACCACCAATATGGAGGGAAGGTATACCTATGTGAACAACTGCTACAACAATGCCTTTCAGGGCATTCATGGCTGTATTATCGGGCAGTCCTATGAAGTTACGATGCACCCGGACGATACTAAAGTCTGTGCAGAGGTTGCTGCCAAATGCTTTGCGCAACCCGATAGTACCTTCCCGGCCACGATCCGCAAACATGATGGCAAAGGTGGCTACCTGATTACACAGTGGGAATACAAGGCTTTGTTGGACGAAGAAGGTAATCCTGCCGGCATGTTCTGCCTGGGTTACGATATAACTGATTATACGGCATCTCATGAGCAACTCAAGGACGCAAAATCCTTGCTGAAAGAGATTGCTTTTTACCAGTCCCATATAGTCAGAAGACCTTTGGCAAACATCATGGGGCTGGCTAAGGTGCTGGAGCATATGGAGCTGGATCAAAACCTTCAGAATATCTGTAACATGCTCATCGATAACTGCCAGCAATTAGACGCTGTCATAAAAGATGCCGCATCCAAGCAAAATAACAGCTGACCGAAAAGTTTCGCCACTTACAATCATGCCTCTGCGTACCCGTGCGCTTAGGTAAAGCGTGTTTTCCACTGCACCCAGGTTTCCAATAGCTGGCATTCATGTCTCTGCAATGATACTAATCCCTGCTCCATTACAACCTTTCCCTGCAACCTATCCTATTCATTGTTTAACCATCGATTTGCAATCTTTATCTCTCGGAAAATTTATACTGACTTGTTGGAACTATTTGTTTTGTACAATGATTTCCATTAGCAAATTAGCAACATATAGCTAGCCTGCTAAACTTTACTCTGTGCAGTTTGCTAGGTATTAATAGCACAGATAAGTTAACTTCAGAGATTAATTTTTTTAGGACTGTAACTCTTATGAGTTACAGGTGCTTGTTGTCTCGCGTAGAACAATGTAAGTTGGATTATACTTCATTTTAATCTTATGTATAATCATGCTAATGTTATAGCTTTACAAGTTGCACGAGTTTAAAAATGTGTAAAAATGGTTTGTTGAGGGCGCGTACTGAAAATTGTATATGATATATCTCATTTTTTTGCGCTCGCGAAAAGAATTATCATTGTGGTATAATTCTTTAAGGGTTTTAAAATTGAAGCAGGCGGGAATTTGCACTTTTATGTTTTGGTAATAAGGCGATCACTGTTGTGTGTAACCCGGAAGCAAACAGATCACATCATACTGAATAATTAATAACAAAAGTATCGTTTACCTATAATCAACCGTGTGTATGGGAATACCTTTACCCTGCTGGAGTGCAATTCGTGCTCCGTTCAAAATTTCTGCCTTTTTACTTTTGCTGTTGTGCCTGCAGGCAGTTGATGCAACGGCCCAAACCAAAACCGCTGCCTGGACAGGAGAAGGAACAACGCGATGGATTTTGTGGCCATTTTGGTCCGATCAGGTAAATACTACCGACTGGAATAATTCGGATAACTGGTCGCCACGCAGTGTGCCGGATGCCAACACCGACGTTACTATTGGCAGAACAACAAACCAACCCATAATTGCGGTCAGCAATGCCGTTACGGTGCGTTCTTTAACTATAGCCAGCGGGGCTAGTCTTAATGCCCGCAACCTGCTGCTAAAAGTTACAGTAACCGGTGATTTCTCTATTAATAGCGGTGGTACGCTCACCAACAACGGCTCCGACATGGTTGTAAACGGCAACTGGACCAACAATGGTACTTATGCCGAAAACCGGATCACCATAGGTACTACCACTTATTACCCAACAATAGAGTTTGGTGGCATAAATAAGTCGATCGGTGGTTCCTCAGCCAATGCCTTCAATTACCTGATCATACGAGGTACTATAACACTGGGTAACAACATCAATCTTACACCCTTAGCAAGTGTGTTATCCAAGTTTGAGGTGTTAGGCACATTTGATCCGGAAGGGCATAAAGTAACGTTCACATCCGCTCCTTCTAATGGCTTTACACTTGGCGATGGTGCGGTGCTCAAGGTAAAAGCGACTACCTTAGAAGGCAATTATTCCCTTGCTGGCGGTGCTGCTTTTCCTACCAGTATGTTCCCGACCAGCGTAATCGATTATGCGGCTGCCGGTAACCAGACCATCCATGCAGCTACTTACCAGAGGCTACACATAAGCGGTGGCGGAGTGAAAACGCTGGCACAGACAGACAATACCACAATAGCTGCAAATTCTGCGCAGACGCAACTGAATGTGCAAGCCGGCACCCTGGATCTTGGTAGCCGCTCGCTTAACAGGACAGGGACAGGTGCAGTGGCTGGTGGTGCTCTTACAGTAGCAAACGGGGCTACTTTAAAGATAGGCGGCACAGGTACATTCCCGTCGGGTTTTGCTAGCCGCGACCTAAGCATAAACAGTACTGTTGAGTACAGCGGCGCTAACCAAACTGTGACTAATGAAGCTTACGGTAATGTAACCCTGAGCGGATCCGGAACCAAAACAATGCCTGCTGCCAACATGACCATTGGCGGCATGCTAACGGGTGGCGGCAGTGCAGCCTTTGCCGCAAGAGGCAACATGGCTGTAAATGGCGATGTGGTATTAAGCGGTAGTGCTACCTTTAGCGGCGGAAACTTTACCCACACCATTGGGGGCAACTGGACAAACAATGCTACTTTTTCGGGTGAGGGCAGTACTGTTATACTGTCCAGAGCAGGGAAATCAATCATCAGAACGGTAAGTGGCGCTGCTTCCTTCCATAACCTGACCATAAGCGGCGCAGGCACCAGCATTTCTGCACCTGAAGTAAATGTGAGCGGCGATCTGGCTACTACGGGAGCCGGCACTTTTGCGCATGCCAGTGGCGGCAAGCTAACCATGACGGGCACCGCTAAGAGCATTAGCGGCAGCAGCATAACCCTCCAGGATTTCGTTATAGATGGTTCCGTGAGCACCATTACTTCGTTTGAGATCCAGGGAAGCCTGACTGTGAATGCAGGCAAGTCTTTTACGGCAACTGCAGGAGCGATCAATATGACTGGTACTGCAAAAACGATCGGTAACGCCGGTGTCCTTACGTTGTTTGGCCTAAGAGTAAATGGTGTTATCGGAACGACAAGCTCCTTCCACATCAAATCAGATGTAAGTGGGGCGGGCAATCTTAGCGCCACTGCAGGTACCATCAACTTTTCTGGCAACTCTACCTTTAACGGCAGTCACAATTTATACCATGTTACCGTATCGGGCAGTTTGCTGCGCATGGCTGCAAACGCGAACCTGGGTATAGCCGGCAATTTCACTGCAGGCCCAGCTTTTGATGCCTTTACAAACAGCCCCAACACGGTTATGTTTAATGGGGCGGCATCACAGACTATACCAGGGGTAGTTTACCATCATATCGCTTTTGCTAACGCAGGCAGCAAATCAGCTGGCGCGAGCATCACTGCCAACGGCAACCTGAGCATCGGCAATGGCGCAACCTTTTTAGCAGGCGCTAACAGCCACACCATAAACGGCAACTGGGTTAACAATGGGGCATTTACTGCGGGCACAAGCACCATTATACTGGTGGGCGGTGCGAACACGACCATGGCCGGGCCTACCACCTTCAATGCCCTTACCTTGCAGAAGGCATCTGCAGGCAATACTGTTACGTTAATCACAGATATCACCGCCGGAACACTCCACATGAACAACGGTCTGCTCATAACCGGAGCAAGCCAGATATACCTGACAGGCGACCGTACCGGCAGCAGCTGGGTAGTAGGCAAATTAACCAGGACCCATTCTTTTGAGGCTGGCAAAGCCTACGCCTTTAATGGGCCATATACGCAGTTGAGTTTCGCAACTGCAACGGGTGTTTCGGGTGTGTCAGTTAACCTGCAGTACCAAACAGTTGCAGGTTTTCCGTCCGGTGCGGCCCTTAACGGTACCTATACCATCGCTGTCCCTTCAGGCACCTATTCAGGGGCCACCCTGCAGTTGCAGTACCTGGACTCAGAACTGAACGGCAACACAGAGGCAGGCCTGCAGCTCTATAAGCGGATAAGCAACGTCTGGACTCCGATGGGCAAAAAAACGAACAACGTCGACCAGGATTGGGTAAGACAGGAAGCCTTAGCTGATGTAAACGGCATCTGGACGCTTTCTTCCACAGTCAGTGTGTACAGATGGAAGGGCGGCAGCAGCACGGCATGGGAACTAGCGGCCAATTGGGAAAACATTACAGGCACAACGCCAATGCCAGCGGCTGCGATTCCGGGCGAAATGGATATCGTGGAGTTGGGTGGCATAATACCTGCTTTCCAGCCACAGATCAACTCGGCTGCAAAAGTGAAAGTTGTTCAGTTTAGAGGAACCGCTCCTATAACACTGGATCTTGTTTCTGGAAGCCTGGCTGTAGAGGGTAACCTGGCAGCCACCGGCGCCGGAACAAACGTGCAGCACCGGATTACTACTGGTAACCAGCCCCTGAACATTGGCGGTTACCTGACGCTTAATGATGGTAGCCAGGGAAATAGCATCAGCTTGCTAATGGGCTCTGGTACTACAACGATCACCGGCGACTTAAATCATGCAGGTACAGGATTTATAGCATTGGGCAGCGGACACATTAAGTTAAGCGGCAATTATAACTTTAGCAGCCCCCTCGAATTCTTTGACAAGGGAACAGGCACGTTCACATACGAAGGCTCAAATGCGCAGGTGATTGGGGTGGTGTATTACAATAACCTGACCATTGACAAGCCGTCTGGTGTTGCAACGCTTGTGGCCCCTGCCGAAGGATGGGTAGCCGGAGATATTACTGTAAACAGTGGCCGTTTCTCTATACCTGGCGGAAATTATAATCTGGAAAAGAATGTGATCCAGAATGGAGGTGTGCTGGAAGTAGGCAATTCTGAAATTACCGTGATGGGGAACTGGACAAAGCGTGGAGGTACTTTTGAGGCCAATACCAGCCACATTACGCTGCAGGGTAGCCACCTGGAAGCTGCTTCGCCGCTAACCTTCAACAACCTGACCGTAGCCAAAGAACCCGGAACAACAATGACGGTAACAGGCAACGTGCTCGTGAACAATATCCTGGATTTGCAGAGCGGCACAGTAGACCTGGGAACCGGTACGCTGAACAGAAGTGCTGCAGGTGGCAGGTTTATAATGGGCGGCCAGGCTGCCTTACTCCTGAGTGGCAATAACTTCCCGGCCAGGTATAACAACATGATACTGCACCCGCTCAGCACGGTGAAGTACCAGGGCAACACAGCCCAAAATATCACGGCTACTACCTATGGCAACCTGGAGATCGAAAACGGAAGCACAAAGACCCTGCTGGGAGCTACCAAGGTGGCTGGCGACCTGACCATTTACAACGACGCATCTTTGAACGCGAACGAACAAACGCTGACCCTGCACGGCAACTTTAAGCACAACGGTGCTTTCTCAGCCGGCGCGTATACGGCGCCAAATCCGCCAAGTGGCACGCTGGTACTGGACCGGGCTGATGGCACAAACAAAGTGATTTCTGGAAACACCCTGACACTAAACAATCTGGTCGTAAAAGCCGGCGCTAATTATACTATAACAACAGACCTGATAGTAAACGGAAACGTGGATATAAATGGCAACCAGCAGATACACCTGGATCCATCAGATAGAGATAAAGGCTTTGACTTAGCTAACAACGGTTTACTTAATACACCTGACGTAAAAGTATACCTAGCTGGCGACATGACAAACGATGGTATATTGGTAGGAGCGGGTTTACGAACGTTTGTGGGTACACGTGTACAGCATATTCGACTTAATGCTCCACTTATACCTGATGACCAACGCAGAGCTGCAACCATCGTGTTTGATGGCAGCGAGCCTCCTGTTTTCAATTCTAAATCTGATGCAGAGTTTGCTGATCTAATAATCAAGAACACAGGCGGTGTTAGAACAAGTATGAACTGGCGTGTATACGGTACATTAACTGTGCATGAAGGCGCTGCTTTTGATGGAGGCATGTTGACCCATACTATTCACACAGGCATTAACAACAGCGGTACCATCGTCAGCGAAGGTATTATCCACTTTGATGCTACTCCTGTTGGGCAAAACACAGGTAATCATACCTTTAACTTTGGTGCAAGCGCAGATGCATTCCAAAGTATGGGCACGCTACGCGTTAGCGGAACAGGCAAAGTTGTACCAATGGGTATGTTGCCTGCCTCTTTTAACAACCTGGTACTCGACAACTCTCACCAAGAGGGCATTGATATGGCAACCCTGACGGGCAATGACGTGCACGTGAAAGGAAATGTGGTAATAGGAAGCAGCACAGTCTGGCACGGAAGCAACAAGCGCTATACCCTGGAAGGTGGTGTGAACAACGACGGTATAGTAGAAGCCAAAGCAGCCGACTTCACCTTTATGGCATTAAAAGTGGGCCCGGATGGTAAGCCTGAAATTGCGCAGGTGAGCGGTGCAGGTACAGCCACTGTTCAGAATTTTATAGTGGGCGACAACGCCCGGGTAAACCTGACACAGGAAGTCGTAAATATCTATAAAGACTTTGTGCACAACGGGGCTGATTTTGACGGAACTAAGACAGAGCTTAAGTTTAAGGGTGCTGCTCCGGCTACGATCATCGCAAAAGGAAATCAACCGATCAACATTCAGCACGTGCACATTGCCAAAGAAAACGACGTTGCTGTAACACTGCGCGCGCCATTGGAAGGCATAAGTACTCTCATGGTAGAAAGTGGCGTTTTTGACACACAAGAACAGACTATAGCCACAACAGAAGAAGTTACAACGGATGCGTTAAGTAATTCATCCTATTTTTCGATCGACAAAGGGGCATCTTACAGAGTAGCTGGCAGCAATACGTTTCCGGAGTTTGTAAGGTATAAGTTTGATCCGGAAAGCACCGTGGTGTTCGAGGGTGGCGACCAGGCGGTAAAAAGTATACAATATGGCAATCTGCAACTGCTGAATGCGGGCACGAAGACGTTTGCCGGCGATACTGCCCGCATAGCCGGAACACTAACTGTTGCCAGGGATGTGGCCGTGGTTGCCCCTCGGGTAGTGGAGTACAATGGTGCCCTGGCACAGACTGTGGCCGCTCTCAATTATAATAACCTGATACTGAGCAATAGCGGTTTTAAAACACTGGATGCCGGCACAACAGGTATAGCGCAGCAGTTTCTGCTGGCAGATACTACGGGGTTGAATGCTGCCGGAATCGGCGTAACGGTAACATACAATGGAGCCAGTCCACAGCAAGTGCTGCCAACCAATTACTACAATCTGACACTGCGCAACGCAAGTGCCAAACGTTTTTCGGAGACCACAGGTATAGCCGCTGCCTTCAGTTTGCTCGAAGGAGCAACTGCAGATCTTACCGGTGAAAATACAATATCCTTTAACGGTAACCGGGCACAGCAAATACCAGGGCTAGACTATTATAACCTAACTTCAGCGGGCACAGGTGTAAAAACACTGGCTAGTGATGCCTCAATAGTGAAGGAATTAACACTGACGGCAGGGGAGATTAGAACTGGCAACAATTCGATAACCCTGGGAGAAGAAGGTCGCATTTCAGAGATCGAAACCGCTTTTGTAACGGGCGCTGTTGTAACGCAACGCGAACTGACTACCGTACGGGAAGACTTTGGCGGCATGGGGCTGGCGATTACCCCGAGAGCTGGCGCACCTGGCCTAACAACAGTCATACGCAATACGGGGACGGCCGTGGGGGCAAACCAGAACAGTATTATGCGCAATTTTAGAGTGCTGCCATTTGGCTCTAACACCAATCTGAACGCGGTTGTCGAAATGGCTTACTTCGACCATGAGCTAAACAACGTGGACGAAGGAATGATGTCCTTTTATACCTCAAATGATGGCAGTAACTGGAAGCTTAGAACGGAAGAACAAACCAAAACTGAAAACCTGGTGTCCATGTTCGGTGAGCAAACCTTACAGCGGCAATATACCTTGGGAGGGACCATCACGCCGCTACCAGTAGAGTTGATGTACTTCAAGGCTGTACGTTCAGGTCCTGACGCACTGCTTACTTGGGCAACGGCTTCGGAGCAGGATAGTAAGGGATTTGCGGTAGAGGTATCAATAGACGGGTATAGGTTCAGGCAGCTTGGTTTTGTAGAAAGTGGGAATGGGAATACTGTTTTAACGCAGAAGTATAGTTACACCGATAAAGAGAACGGCAAAACAGGCGTGCGTTACTACCGACTGCGACAAGTAGATCACAATGGTGACGAGAAAATCTACAGCCCAAAATTCGTAAATTTTGGCTCGGTAGAGAAAGTTAATGTTGTTGCTTATCCGAATCCGTTTAACACCAGCCTGACACTCTCCATTGCTACACCTGATGCAGGTATAGCCCGTATTAACATGTATGACACAGTTGGCAAACTGCTGTTGTCGGCCGAGCAAAGCGTGCAGGGAGGTTCTACGCACTTACCACTTAAGGTTGATGCGCTTAACCAAACAGGTATGTATGTGCTTACGGTAGAACTCAACGGTACCGTGCACCGTCTTAAGCTACTGAGAAAGTAAATACCTATCTTAGGTATACAAACAAAAGAAGGAGGCCGTGTATGGCTTTCTTCTTTTGTTTTTGCCCTGAAGCTACACCTGCTATACTATGGAAAAACAGCTGCCTGCCCTGGATCAGTTTCTTGCAGGAGCTGCTTGGCTTTATATAACAGATCGTATACCTCCCTAAGGGCTAATGTTTTATTGAGTAGAGCGCGGGCATTCTTTATAATTTTTATGCTATATTTTTCAAAGAAAAAAAAGAATGTGCTGCCTCTGAAATTATTGGAGATTGGCTGAAGTGCTTTTTTAGTAGAATTTATCCTTTCTATGTTAAAACATCATTGAAGCTTGTTTTATAAGTACTTAGTCGATCATCCAGTATTAATACTTATGGATTAATGCTTGCTATGGAAAAAGCTAGATAAGTTTCCAGATTATAATATTCTAATTTGATCAATATATAGTTAACAAGCTATATGTCAAGTTTCTAAATTTGCTGGTATAACATCGGATTTGTATTGACAAAAATCTACCAACCCAGCTAATTTATGAAACCCAGTATTGCTTTCACCGGCTCAGCAAGGAGCGGGACAGGCTTTGACGTTTTCAAATCTTATTTGAAAAGTCTGTCATTGCTTCTTTTCGTTTTGGGAGGGCTCGCTCTATCGCAAGTTGCCCATGCTCAAACTCAATTCACGCACGATTTCTCAACCCCTGCAGTCTTAAGTGGTAAGACAGATTCATGGCCCTGGAATACGACTGCCACGATCAACGTGGGGGGAGTAGAGTATGAGCTAACCGGTTTAATTAATAATAGCTGGGAGAACAAGAATGATGGCGGCGCTAATAATAGTGCCAGCTTGCACTTTAATACTGCTGCTACAACCAGCTTTACTATAAGGCGCAAAGACAACCAGAAATTCAGGTTTTATAGCCTATGGCTTACTTATACTTGCTCTAGCGATGGATTATATTTACCTCCTCATTTGAGAGTAGCCTATAATGAGACTACTTTGCCGCAGGAAGAATATCAGGAGCGCAACCGGCAAGGCCTAGTTGTATCAAATGATGTGGAGGTCAGGTCTGTCACATTTATGTTTTCAGGGCTTCTTGAGCTAAATATAGACAACCTTGTAGTAGGTCCTGTCGGAACCGCCTTATCCAGTAATGCCAATCTCTCCAACCTGGCCCTCTCAGGCACTACTTTGTCACCGGATTTCAATGTCAATACAACCAGCTATACAGCTAGCGTAGCAAATGCAGCAACATCGGTTACAGTAACCCCCACCAAGGAAGACGCCAATGCAACTGTCAGTATCAACGGAACCGTGCTGGCCAGTGGCGTGACCTCCAAAGCAGTTAATCTGAATGTTGGCTCCAACACAATCACTGTAGTTGTCACCGCGCAAAATGGTAGCACTAAAACCTATGCAGTTACAGTAACACGTGCTGCTCCTTCGCTTGCAGCTCCTACCACTCCAGACCTGTCGAGCGCCAGTGATTCAGGACTGAGCAATAACGACAACATCACTAATGATAACACGCCTACCTTCGTAGGAACAGCAACTTCCAACACAACTGTAAAGCTGTATGCCAATGGGACTGTGGTCGGTACTGCAACAGCCAATGGATCTGGTAACTGGACAATAACAACCAGTGCTCTGGCAGAGGGAGCCTATACCATCACGGCAAAAGCAGCAGATGGGGCAGGAAACGAGAGCCCTTCTTCAGCTGGATTGAGTGTAACGATTGATACAACGGCGCCTAACACCACCATAGTCAGTGGCCCAGCCGCTGTTTCAAACTCAACCAGCGCCACTTTCACCTTCACAAGCACCGAGGCTGGCAGCTCCTTCCAGGCAAGCGTAGACGGCAGTTCATTTGCCTCCGCTGCCTCGCCGCTGACAGCGACGGGATTGAGCGATGGCACGCATACACTACAAGTGCGGGCTGTGGATGTAGCCGGAAACGTGGACCCTACCCCCGCAACCCATACCTGGAGGATAGATGCGACAGCTCCGGTCGTGACAAGCATCACCCGTCACAACCCGGCAACTGAAAACACGAACGCAACAACCGTTACCTACCTGGTTTCTTTCAGCGAGTCCGTTACGGGCGTAAGTGCAGATGACTTCACCCTGAGTTCCATGGGAATGGCAACAGGGAACATTGTAAGTGTAAGCGGATCGGGAAATAGATACGAGATAACTGTCTCTGACATTAGTGGAAGCGGCGCCATGCGCCTGGATATGAATGCGAATGGAACCGGCATCACGGATGTGGTCGGGAATGGACTTCGTGGAGGCTATACCTCTGGCCAGACGTATACAATAGATACGACAAGTCCAGCCGTTGCCTCTGTGTCTGTACCTGCCAATGCTACCTATAGCGCAGGTCAGCAACTGGATTTCACGATCAACTTCACTGAAGCCGTAACAGTAGCTACAAATAACGGGACCCCAACGCTGGGCCTTACTATAGGCGCAGTTTCCCGACAGGCGGTTTACCTGGGCGGCTCCGGCTCGTCAGCGCTGAGTTTCCGCTACACGGTGCAGCCAGGCGATCAGGATATGAACGGCATCACCCTTGGAACCATTACACTGAATGGCGGAACGTTAGCCGATGCTTTTGGCAATGCGGCAATCTTGTCACTGAACAGTGTGCCATCTACAGCCGGTGTTTTAATAGATGCCGTTGCGCCAACCATCACATCTATTAATCTACCCAACGACGGTACTTATAATCTGGAACAAAAGGGCTATTTGCTGTTCAGTGTAGAGTTCAGCGAAAACATGCTGCGTACACAAGGTTCTTATCTGGAGTTACGTGTGGGCACGGAAATCCGGAAGGCCACCCTGGATTGGGCTTTTGAACGCGCTGCTTATTATGCCTACAAGGTTCAGGAAGGGGAGCAAGCGGCAGGTCTGGAGGTACTGGCACTGAAAACAGATGCTACGATGCCGACCGATATGCAAGGCAACACACTAGAGATAAGTGCCACGTTTCCCATTTCGCGCAGCAATGTGCGTGTAGATGGTATTCGCCCACTTCTCATGGGGTTAACGGTGCCAGCAGATAAAATCTACAAGCAAGGCGAGCATCTAGACTTCACAGTACGCTTCAGTGAGAAGGTAGAGTTGAGTGAGGCAGGGCCAATATTTGGTCCCTTGAGCGCAAGCGCAGCAACTGAGGAGATGCCGGAAATGCCTGAGCTACCAGAGGACGGGAAACCCTTTATTCCACTGAAGATCGGAAACAAAGTGGTGCTGGCGCTTTATAACGGAGGAAGCGGCACCGAGCAGATAGCTTTCCGCTATACCGTACAGGAAGGGGAACTGGACATGGATGGAATTGAAGTTGCCCCAGGGATTGTGGTGGCCAGTAACATTATACCAGGTCCTAGACCAATGGGAGCCTTGCCTACCGGAATATTCACCATTACCGACCTGGCGGGTAACGAAGCCTCTGATCTGGAGTTTGATGAGGTGCCTGTTACCACTGGAGTGCTGGTAGATGCCGTGTTTCCGACGCTGCAGTCTGTCAGCATAACCTCTAACAATAGCAACACTACACTGGCAAGAGCAGGAAATGTGATCACGCTGCATTTCGTGGCAAGTGAAGCCATCCGGCAGCCAACGGTGCTGATCGCAGGCAATGCGGCAACAGTAGTGGCTGTGTCGGGCCAGGAGTATCGCGCGACCTATACCATGACTGCTGCCAGCAACGAAGGCAACGTACCGTTCAGCATCAACTTCAGCGATCTGGCAGGCAATGCAGGCGCAGCTGTCAGTGCCACCTCCAACTCGAGCCGTGTCACCTTCGATAAGACAGCACCGGCCGGAACAACTGCCATCAACGGCGGAGCTGCCTATACCGCTTCCTCGCAGGTGGCGCTAAGCCTTACAGCAACCGATGCGCTGACTGGCGTAACGGGTATGCGCTTCTCTAACGATAATCTTGCATGGGGTGCCTGGATGCCTTTTGCGGCAAGCCATACCTGGACCTTGTCTTCCGGTAACGGCATTCGCACGGTATACGCGGAGTTGCGCGACGGTGCCGGCAACATTGGTGCCGCCGAGGCGCAGATCATAGTGGACAATGTGCCGCTCACCCTTACACTTTCCAGCGATGTAGGAACCGCTATCAACATATCTTTTGAGGTCCTCTTCACGTTCAGCAAAGCCGTAAGCGGTTTTGCACTTGCAGACCTGACACTACTGAATGCCACGGCTTCCAACCTGATGACTGCTGACAATCAGGTATACAAGGCGACTATAACACCTGCCTCTGAGGGAGAAGTAAGAATCAGCGTGGCAGCAGGTGTTGCGGTCGATGCAGCGGGCAACCAGAACCTGGCCTCAACTGAACTAGTTCGAAATTTCGACGCCACAAGACCACAGGTAACGGTCGCCAGCACTGCCACCAGCCCAATTAATACAGCTTTTACAACACAGTTTACTTTTACAGAAGAAGTAGCAGGATTTGATTTGTCGGACATCACTGTCAGCAACGGAGCTGCCTCTGATTTTGTAAAAGTGTCCGCTACAACCTACACAGCTCTTATTACGCCAGCCGCTAACGGCGAAGTGACAGTTGCCGTAGCAGCGGGCATAACAAAGGACGCAGCTGGCAACGATAACCTGGCTTCCAATGTGCTCAGAATTTCTTTTGACACAGCTAAGCCTACTGTAATACTGGCTTCTACTGCAACGGCTGCGGTAAATGCGCCTTTCAGCGTGAGCCTCACTTTTAGCAAGGATGTGACTGGTTTTGCTATCGGTGATATTACCGTAACCAATGGTGCAGCCGCTGATTTCGTGGTAGTCGACCCGAAAACCTATACTGTGCAGGTGATACCTGCTGCGAATGGGGAGGTGAGCGTAAGCGTGGCTGCCAATGCAGCCCAGGACGGCGCTGGCAATGGCAATGAAGTTTCGAATACGCTTACCCGCCGCTATGATATCACGCGACCAACTGTGGTTATCCGAACAAGCGCTTCGGGTCCTGTCAATAGTGCGTTCTCCATTGCGATGGAGTTCAGCGAAGATGTGTCAGGCTTTACCGCGACAGGTATAGCCGTTACAAATGGTACACTTACACAATTCAGCCAGGTGGACGGACGCCGCTTCAGTGCGCTGATAACTCCTTCGGCAGCGGGTGAGGTAACCGTACAGGTACCTGCCAACGCGGCGAGCGATGCAGCCTCGAACGGCAATTTAGCTTCCAACACGCTTGCCCTGGTGTATGACGCCGATCGCCCTGGCTTGGTGCTGGCAAGCACTGCCCCGGATCCGATCAACAGGTCTTTCCAGGTGAGCATCACCTTCACCGAGCCTGTAACAGGATTCTCTACGCAAGGTATAACGGTAGCTAACGCCACGCTTTCCGGTATGACCACAACTGATAACCAGCAGTATACCGTCGAAGTTAGCCCAGCGGCAGACGGACTGGTAACACTTTCAGTACCGGCTAATGTAGCCCAGGACGCGGCAGGCAATGGCAATACGGCTTCTGGAACGCTAACCAGAACCTTCAATGCGACCAGACCGACACTTGCCCTGTCAACCACTGCCACAAACCCGACCAATGCTGCTTTTGAGGTGACCTTCACCTTCAGCAAAGAAGTGACTGGCTTCGAAGTAGGAGACATTGCGGTGAGCAACGGAGCGGCCTCAGCCTTTGCACAGGTTTCCGCACAGGTATACACTGCCTTGATTACACCAACTGCCGAGGGCGAAGTGATCGTGAGCGTGACTGATAATGTGGCCCGCGATGCAGCTGGCAACGGCAATGAAGCAGCTACAGCCCTGAAACTGAATATTGACAAGTCACAGCCAACCGTTGTGCTGGCTTCCGGTGCACCTGAGAAGCTGAACGCAGCCTTCGAGGTAACCATCACGTTCAGCGAAGCGGTAACCGGATTTACAGGCGCTGATGTGACGCTTGTAAACGGTACGGTGACGGCCTTCTCGGTCAAGAATGAGAAGGAGTATACCCTGCAGATCACGCCACAGGCGAACGGAGAAGTGCAGGTATCCCTTGCAGCCGGAATGGCGAAGGATGCAGCCGGTAACCTGAACCTTGCCTCTGAGCAGCTCACCCGAATCTACGACACCACAAGGCCAGTAGTAGAAGTGTCCACAGAGGTGACAAGCCCAATCAATGCTGCCTTTACTGTGCGCCTTACCTTCTCCGAATCTGTAGAAAGCCTTGCGTTGACTAACATCTCCGTAGAAAACGGAAGCGCTTCTAACCTGACCAAGGAAAGCGCCACGGTATACACCGCACTTGTGACACCAACTGCAAATGGTTTAGTCACCATCTCCGTGGATGAGAACGTGACCCAGGATGCCTTCGGTAACGGTAACCTGCCATCTAGTCGCCTGCAGCTAAGCTACGATGTGACACAACCAACGCTGGTGCTTTCCACGACGGCAGCGGATGTGGTGAACAGCCCATTTGAGGTAACCTTTACCTACAGCAAAGCCGTGACAGGGTTCGACGTGCAGGATATTGCCTTGACGAATGGTTCGGCTTCAGCTTTCAAGCAAGTATCTGCTCAGGTATACACCGCCCTGGTAACCCCAATGTCGGATGGCGAAGTAGGTATAGCGGTAGCGGCTGATGTAGCCCGCGATGCTGCCGGAAACGGTAACCAGAAAGCCGATGCACTAACCAGAATATACGATGCCACCAAGCCAACGCTTGTGCTGAGTACAGAAGCCAATAGCCCAATAAACGCTACCTTTGACGTCGTGTTTACTTTCAGTGAGCCAGTTTCCGGTTTCACCCTGGCAGACATCGAAGTGGCCGGCGGTTCTGTGTCGAACCTGGCACCCGTTGTAACCGGCAAGGTATACACCGCCACGATCACGCCAACTACAGAAGGGGAGGTAGCCATAAACGTTGCTGCGGATATGACAGAGGATAGAGCCGGTAACGGTAACCTGGCTTCTAATACACTGCGTTTGCAGTATGACAAAACACATCCGGCAGTCGCACTGACAACCACTGCTCCGGCCCTGACCAATGCCGCTATACCTGTTTCGATTGCATTCAGTGAACCGATAACAGGCTTCGATTTAGCCGATATCACCATCACCAATGGCACTGCGTCTGACCTGACGAAAGAAAGTGAAACCAGGTATAGCGCTCTTGTAACGCCTGCCTTTGACGGAGAATTAAGCATCAGTATTGCCGAAAACAAAGTAGCGGATGCTGCTACGAATGGCAACACAGCCTCTAACCAGCTGACCCTGACTTACGACGGCTCGGCACCTGCCAGCTACGCCATCGCCTGGGGAGCTGCCCGCGTGGATGTGTCGAACCTGGAGGAAATGACACTGCTGCTCTCCGGAGCTGAACCGGGTACTGCTTATACCTACCGCATCACAAGCGGTCAGGAAAGCACTGTGGTAACCGGCACGGGAGAGGTGGCGGAGGAGAGTTTAAGCATTGCGAACCTTGACCTGGAAAAACTTAAGGATGGTACGCTGACCGTGCAGCTATACCTAACAGACAAGGCCGGCAACAAGGGAGCGGAGGTAACGGCGCAGGTAGTTAAAATTACCCGCAACATCGCTTCCGTGACAGCCCCGGACATGATCCAGGTGCCGATCCGCACAAAGTTTGAGCAGGTTCAGCTGCCAGCCACTGTAGCGGTTACCTACTCTACCGGTGAGACAGCACAGGTGAACGTACGTTGGGAAGCCGGCGCCTACGATGGCACCAAGGCTGGGCCGTATGTGCTGACTGGTATACTGGAACTGGCTGACATGACCACTAACCTGAGCAACCTGACCGCTAAAGTGACAGTGGAAGTGCAGCCGAACAAAGTGCCGACTGCACTTGCCTTCAGCGCTACCACCTTCAAACCAGAGGCCACGGCTGACGAGGTGATTGGTACCCTGACTACCACCGACCCGGACGATACCGAGTTTGTCTATACCCTGACGAGCGGCGAGGGCGATACGCATAATGCACTCTTTGAGATCCGTGGCGATCAGGTATACCTGAAGTCAAACAAAGGGCTGTCAGGTATGACAAGCTTCTCCATCCGCGTGCGCAGCACAGATCCATACCTGAACACGATTGAGCGCACCTTTACGCTCACCAAGCAGGCCTATGACCGCACGGTGGACCAGCTCAAGATCGTGAACGCCTTCTCTCCGAACGGCGACGGCATCAACGACAACTGGACCATACCTGAGCTGCGATTCTACAACGAGGTCTACATCAAGGTGTTCGATCGCTCCGGCGTACGTGTGTTCGAAACTACCAACCCGGAGAAGGGTTGGGACGGACGCGGTCCGAACGGACAGATCCTAAAAGGCCCTTTCCTTTTCACCGTGGAGGTGAAGGACATCAACTGGGTGAAACGTGGCGTGGTGACAATCCTTAGCAAGTAATCAACATGAAAAAGTTAATCCTATCTATATTATTCGTTGCTTCTGCTCTGGGCGTGAGTGCCCAGAACAGAAAGCACATTGCCAACTTTCAGCTGTTTCAGCAATACTACAACCCCTCGCTGACAGGCTACGAGGGCTCTATGCTCAAGGGCTTCCACCGCAACCAGTGGACAGGCTTTGAGGGAGCGCCCCGAACCTACTTCGCCTCCGCAGAGCTGGACCTCGCGGACCTGACTGCCTGGCGAAAGAGTGACTTACTCCGCACCCGACAGGACGATTACTACAACCGCCAGGTTGGTGCCAAGCATGCTTTCGGTCTGTCGGTGCTGCAGGATGAGTTCGGACCCTTCTCCGAAAGCCAGGTGCAGTTGGGCTACGCCTCGCGGGTGCGCCTTTCAGAAAGTCTAAGTCTGCGTTGGGGTGGGGCCATCGTTTACAATGCCCAGCGCCTGGACGGCAACAGGCTGACGGTGGACAACGAGAGCGATCCTGAGTTTCAGGGGGTGCTGGGCCAGCGCCTGCGCCAGGGCAAGCTCGACCTGAACCTGGGCTGGACGTTGACGGCTGATAACTTCTACATTGGGTATGCTATGCAGGACGTGACCAAGGGCGGCATCGTGTCAGGAGGAGATGAGTTTCTGCAGGATCTCTACACCCGCAAGCACCTGCTGCAGGCAGGCTACCGCACCGCCCTTTCCGATGAGTTCGGGCTGGTGGCCAATGCCATGCTGCAGTACGATGACAAGCTGAAGGAGAGTGCCGAGCTGCAACTCAAAGCGATCTACCAGAACATGCTCTGGCTGGGAGGCAGCTACCGCCAGGATCTGGCCTGGAGCGCCACCGCCGGTTTGCGCCTGAATCAGTTCCGCATTGGCTATGCCTACGAGATCCCGATTCAGAACGCCCGCCACGTGAGCCGGAGCACCAACGAGATCTCCCTCACCTATAACCTGATTCCGGTGAAGTATCCCAAGTACGGAAGACAAGTGACTATCTGGTAAAGCAAGGCTAACATGAAGAAGATTATATATACTATTGGATTGATTTTAGGAGCCCTGACAGTGGGTCAGGCTCAGACGAAACTTCAGGAGACGAATGCTGAAATGGCCGGCGTGGCCTTGTTAGGAGAGGACATGCTGCTCGTGACCAAAAAAGAGGGTGACGGCCAGTACCTCTACACCGCCCGTCTCGGAGAAGCAGAGGCCACGGAGCGGGCCATTGCCCTGAATGCCGGCCGCATCAACGCCATTGTTGGAGGTGACCTGGCGGCAGGAGAGGTGTTTGTCTACCACAAGTCGGGCAGGAAACAGGAACGGATAACTAGGTATAAGTGGATGAACGGGGAATTTGTGAAGGGTGAGGAAGTGCGTGTTCCCCGCCTGCGCAACCACTCTTATAACCTGGGCCTATACCTGACGGAGGACCAGCGTCAGCTCTATATTGCCGCCGAACTGGCAGGCTCACAGGGCTACGACGATCTATACCTGAGCGAGTGGAACGGCAAGTCGTGGTCACGCCCGCGCAACCTGGGCAAGCAGGTCAATTCCGACCAGGCAGAGTTCGCTCCTTTTGTGCGCAACGATTCACTGTATTTTTCCCGTCAGGAGGGAGAGGCCGCCTACATCTACGGAGCCGCTCTGCAGAACGGTCAGCCGGGAGAGGCTGTGCGCCTGCCAGGTGTGGTAAATGGGAAGGAGACGTATAACGCCTACTTCAGCAAGCGTGCTGACTATACATTGTGGGTGGCCGGAACTAGCAGAGAGACGCCTCGCTACGTTGCTTACATGCTAGGCGATAGGGCTGAGCCAGCTGTCACAGCCACTGTCGAGGAGGCTGAGCCAGCTCCAGTTGAGAAAGCTGTTTCTGAACCAGTTGTAGAGAAAGAGCTTAAGCAAACAGTGGAGCCCATCTCTGAGGAACCGGGCGTTAAAGCTCCCGTGCGAGCCGCTACACCTACGCTGGTGCTCTACAACGAGTTTAACCGGGTGCACCTGAGCCTGAGCGAACTGGCCGGTTTGTCCCGCTTCCTGCGTCTGCAGCCAGAAGGAGCATCCTTTGTGATAAAAGGCTACTCCGACGGCTACGGGGAGCCTGCGGCAAAGCAGCGTGTGAGTGAGCAGCGTGCTCAGAGCGTGAAGGCCTACATCCAGCGTTACTTTGCGGACAAGGCCTTCAGGGTAGAAGTGGAGGGCGAGGTACTCCCGGGCAAAGGCAAAGCACACCGCAAGACCGAACTATACCTGGTGCAGTAGTACCTGACCATAAACATGCAAAACATGATAAAGGAGGCCCCTGCCTAAAAGAGGGGCCTCCTTTTTTTATCAGTTCTTAAATCCTCTCTAGCACAATCCCATTTCTTTCGCTTAAATTACGACCTTGTATCAGCCTGCTTTGGAACTTCATGCGTACAAAGCAGGCAATATGAACTCAACTCACCTTAAACTAAAGAATACACCATGGCGACAGGACTTCTTGCGCTTTTAGACGATGTGGCAGCGCTGGTGAAAGTCAGTGCGGCAACCTTGGATGATGTGCCCACACAGGTGGCGAAAACCACCGGTAAAGTATCCGGCATTGTGATCGATGACACGGCCGTGACGCCTAAATATGTGGTGGGCCTCGACCCGAAGCGGGAGCTTTCCATCATCTTTCAGATCGCTAAAAAGTCGCTCATCAACAAAGCGATCTTTCTGGGGCCGGCCGCGCTGGTGCTGGGCTACTTTTTACCCGTCGTTATACCTTACCTGCTGATGATAGGGGGTGCTTTTTTGTGCTTTGAGGGCTACGAGAAAGTACACTCCATGTTCAGCAAAACACACGAACCAACCGACGAGCCTACAGAGGAAATGGACATCATCACCCCACAGGAACTGGAGAAACAGCGGGTGAGCGGTGCAATTAGAACAGACTTTATCCTTTCGGCTGAGATTATGGCCATAGCGTATGCTACGGTTGCTGAGAGTCCGCTGGTGAACCAGATCGTGGTGCTGTTTGCGGTGGCAATCTTCATCACCATCGCCGTGTACGGCTTTGTGGCCCTGATCGTGAAAGCGGATGATATCGGCGTACACATGGCGCAGGACAAGTTCCACCCGACCACCCAAAAGATTGGTCGCGGCATTGTGAAGTCCATGCCTAAATTTCTGACCATACTTGGCTACGTAGGTACTGCTGCTATGCTGTGGGTAGGGGCCGAGATCATTGCGCACGGACTACCATTTATGCACCACCCCATGGAGATTCTGGATCACTTGTTCCCCGATGTACCTATGCTTGGCTGGCTGGTAAAGGTACTGGTGCTGGCTTTGGGTGGTTTGCTGCTGGGAGCTGTAATTGCGCAAATTGTGACCCTTGGCAAGAAGCTATTCAAACGCCCGGCCGAAAAGGTAGCTCACTAAGACACCCGTTTTATAAAAAGCAGAAAGGTCGCCCTGGTAGAGGCGACCTTTCTGCTTTTCCAGATAAAGGGTAGGCTATCAGGCCCGGGCCGTTTTGGCTAGCTTGGGCCTTTCCTGTCCATCCTTCGTCTTTGGTTTCTTTTTCTTTTTATTCCACCACACTAGGAAGCCGGTGACCGGGAGGCTGGCGCAGATCAGGCTGATAAAGAAAGCCAGGATCTTACCCGGCATTCCCAAGACAATGCCCACGTGCATGTCGTAGTTGAGCATCACCAGTTGGTCTGCCAGACTGGCCTCTGAGTACCTGTCACCCTGCACGCGGTACGGCTCCAGGGTATGCTGGTCGTAGTAGTATTCGTTCCGGTTATACCAAGTGCCAAAGTCCTGGTAAGCCGTGAGCTCAATGGCATCCTCTTCGTCTTCCAGAATCGGTGTCATATACCAGCCCTGCGCATTCGGCTCCAGAGCCAGTGTTTTGTACCAGGCTTTGTCCAGCATCGAAACCGTATCCTCAGCAAACATACCTGCTTTGGAAACGTCAGAGTGTGGGTGATGGTGACCAGGCTTCTCTTCGCCGCCCGAGGTAAGGTAGTACAGGCCGTTTCCGAACCACTCAAAGCTCCAGACCAGACCCGTTACGGCCAGCACAAAAGCCAGGATCAGGCTGTAGAAACCCACCACATTGTGCAGGTCATAGTTCACCCGCTTGAACTTGCCATTCCATTTGATCTTGAAGCTCTTGTTAAGCTCAGCCTTATTCAGTTTTTTAGGCCACCACATCACCAGACCAGTGAAAAGCAACACCACAAAGATCAGGGTAGCTATACCTACCACCGGGCGTCCAATATCGTAAGGCAGCCACAGGGCGCGGTGCCCGTCTATGATAAAATGAAAGAAGTCAAATTGTCCGTCCCCGCTGGTCTGCTTTTTCAGAAACTCGCCTGTGTAGGGGTTGATGAAGATAGCGGTGAAGCTCTTACCTCCATTTTCGAAACCCATGTAGCCGACTGCGGCAGCTCCTTCTTTGTTGCTGTAGGTAAGACCGGTCGGCTTCTGGCCAGGCATGTAGGCCTGGGCTGTGTCCAGCAGCTGACTTGGGGGCACAAAGGGTTTATCCTGCGCTTCTACAAATCGCCAGGGCTCCAAAGCATCTTTAATGTCCGGCTCAAAAACATAAATACAGCCCGTAATGCTGACAATGAACACCACAATGCCCGATGCAAGGCCAAGCCAGAGGTGCAGCCAGTCATTCACCCGCCTCAACACACTTTTGCCGCTGTTCTTCTTGCTTTTCATCTTATTCAGAAAGGAATTTTAAAGAGAAAATACCCGCTCCATCGTGCGCTGATGAAGCGGGTATAAGAGTCAATGTCTGTTAAAGCTTGGAGATACCTGCCACAAAGTTAGCTTCTACTTCAGCTCCTTTGGTAGCGGTGTAGGCTTCAGTATCTATTCTGTACACAAAGATGCTATTGCCTTCCGGAACGCTCATGTACACATACTTACCGTCCTGCAATGCTGCCAGTCTGCGACCGCTGCCTGCGTGCTCCGGCAGGCCGTCGATGTAGCGAAGGGTTTTGCTGTTCAGGTCGATGATCGCTGATCGCAGTGGTCCGTCAGTCCAGGCTGCCTGCTGGTTTCTGGCAGCTGTGTTGACCTCAACAAATGCTATACCGTTGCCCAAGTACTTCAGGTGTGAAATGGTTTTGCCTCCGGTCAGCTGCTCCACATCAAAGAAGTAAGTCTGGTCGAAGGTAGTTTCGCCGTTCTTGATACGCAGGATGCCTGGCTTGTTGGTCACCTGGCTGTAGCCGTTTGCCGGATTGGTATGCGACAGCGCATAGACATCTCCCTTCTCATCTTCCGTCAAACCTGACTTGGTGTTAAAGCCACCGATCGGACCGGTGCGGGTATCTTCTATCACTTTCTGGAATTCTAAGCCCGGGTACGAGAAAACTGCGATCTGCGCCTTGTCAGTATGCGGGGTTGCATACGTGGTCGGGTCGCTGATGTAGTAGCTCAGGTATAGGTTGTTGCCACTGATGGCCATACCTGAATAAGAGGGCGTCTTGAGGTTGGTGATGGCAGAAACAAGGTGCTGCTTGGTGGCGGTAACCGTTACCGTGTTGGCGCTGAAGGTATGGAACTTGATCACGTCGGATGTCGATGCCATTTCCACGCCTACCAGGGTATTGTCGTCAGCCTTGATAATATCAGACAGGCTGTTTGGGAAAGAGACGTTGCCGATCTGCTTCAGTTCGCCGGCTTCATTCTTAGAGATACCCACCACATTCACGTCATCCAGGCCGCCAATGCTGTAAATTGTTTTGCCGATCTGCGTGAAGTCGTAGTAACCCGACTGCTCTATACCTTGTCCTTTGGCTGAGATGTTTCCGGTCATTAAATCACCAAAAGGAACAGTATAGTAAGTAAAGATTCCGTCGCTGCCTCTAACAGCGAGTGACATGGCAAAAGAGCTGTCCGCGTCTGGTGTCGGGTTTTCGTCATTACTGTCGCAGGAAGTGAACAGGAGGGCAGAGCAAAGGCCCAGGACTGGCAATGCCAGTTTGCTGGCGTATTTAAATGAAAACATATGAATTGTTTGGATTTAGATAATAGTTAAAGGACATATCGGAATTTCAGGTAAAAAGCACGACCAGGTTTCTGCAGATAGTATTTATCGTAAAGCAGGGCATCGGTCAGGTTGCGGCACTCGATCGCGACGTTGTACCTGCCCTCCCGGAAACTGCCGGAGAGTTCGAGGTTGTGCGATGACTGTGTCGGGATTACTTTCTTAGAGTCTCTGGACCCCAGTTCTGCCCAGCTCAGGAAGTACTGCTCCACGTAATTGTAATAGTAGTTAACATTCCAGACAGCGCCCGGTACCAGCACATCCCTTAAGGTAAAACCGGCATTGGCGTTGCCGAACATATAAGGGGTGTTGGGTAGTCGGAAGCCTTTCTGAAAGTTTCGCTGCCACCCGGTGTTGGTATAGGAATCGTTAAAAACTAAGTCAGCCTGGTCGGTGATATCCTGGAAGGTGAAGTTGCCGCCCAATCGCAGCATGTCGCGCCACTGATAGCGCAGACTGCCTTCCACGCCCAGCGTTCTTGTATCGCTTAGGTTGTCGTAATAGGTCTGCGGACTGGCCACTCTTACTACCTGGTAGATCAGATCTTTTGCCTCGCGGTAAACAAAGCTGCTCTCAAGGTTAAACTGGTGATCCTGACCTAGCTTAAAGCCATAGGCAGCCCCGGCGTTGAAGTTGTCGCTCTGCTCCGGACCCAGGTCAGGGTTTGGCTGCACAAAAAGTCCATCTCCAAAAATCTCGGTTGCCCAGGGCATGCGGTAGGTATGTTCGTACGACGCCTTCAGCTGCAGGTCCGGCAACAGGAAATAAGTAGTAGCCAGGCCATAGCCGAAGTTCCGCTTGCTCGATTCCAGGGCCTCGGTGCGCTGGGTTTCAAGGGCGAAATCATATTGCTTGCTTGTTCTGGCATGCAGAAAATACGCTTTGCTGAACAACGTCGTGCTCCACTTCTCGTTCAGGTCAAACTTGTAAGCCAGGCCCAGCACTTGCTTGTTGAGCGATCTCGGAAACTGGTTCTCAATTCTGTCCGGGTTCTCAGAGTCGAAAGCCTTGCGGCGGAAATAGGAGTAGGCGTAGTTGAATGCCAGTGAATGTTTGGGACTCAAGGTATAGCCCGCATTCAGCTGGCTGTTAAAGTCATTGTCGTCAAAAGTTGTGTAGGTGCGGAGCAGCTCCCCGTTGTTGGAACCAGGCGTGTAAGTAGCTTGTCCCAGCCAGTTGTAGGTAACGCCACGCAGGGTGTCGATCACTTCACTTTTGGTGATGTTGTAAGCTGTGTAAAGACTCACATTCAGTCCGTCTACCAGCAAATCATCTTTGCTGTATCGAAGGGTAGGCACCACTGAACGGCTATTGCGCATGATGCCACCGTACACGCTGTTCATGGTCGCGCCGGTCTGCACCTGTTTGTCGTTGCCGGAGGCGATCACGCCAAAGAGGAGATTGTCAGCGTACTTTTTATTGACCCAGCCTGTTTCCAGCTTCACAGTGCCGGAGTGGTAGCGGTCGTGGAATCGCTCTACCTCGGTTGTGTCGATGATGTTGCTGCCCTCCCTGATCGGAACCAGTACCCGGTAGTTGTTATCAGAGTAGTTGTAGTTCACATTGCCTCTGAAGGTATAGCCATTAGCTGGATTGGTATAGGCGCCATTCAGTGACAGACGGTGTGTGTAGAAAGAACCTACTGAATAGGAGGCGTCCAGGAACTTAGCTTTCCGGTTGGTGATGATGTTGACGGCTCCGCCCAGTGCGTCCGTACCCAGCCACACCGGAACCACCCCTTTGTATACCTCGATCCGATCGATGGAATTGACAGGTATGTCACTCATTTGCAGCGAAGAACCAAAGTTATCCATCGGAATGCCATCCAGGAAGAATTTTACCTGATCACCTGAAAAGCCATTGAGTGAGAAACTCAGATTCGAGCCCAGACCGCCTTCTTCGAGCACACGCACACCCGCCACCCGGTTCAGCACTTCTTTGGCGTCTGAGGTACTGTTTTGCAGCTCCCTCGTAGAGATGGCGGTAACGGCATAGGGCTGCTCGTTTACCTCTCGGGTGGCAGACTTGCCAACAATCTCCACGCCCTTCATTTCAAAGGTTTTCTCGCGTAGGCTGATGTTTAGTTCTAAGGTTTGAGATGGCTTGAGCGATATGCTTTTTTCCTGCGTCTCAAAGCCCAGGAAGCTGATCAGCAAGGTATAATCACCTGGGGATACATTGGTTATTTCATAACGGCCAGCGGCATCTGTGGTAATACCTTTTTGAGCCTCTTTGAGTACCACGCTTACGCCTGCCAGCGGTTCACCGGCGGATGTACGTACGCTTCCGGAGATGACTGCTTTGGTCAGCTCCTGGCCCCAGGCTGCGTTAGTAAAGCATACCAGCACCAGAACTTGTACAATCGCACCGATTATTTTGATAAACTGCTGCAATGCCTGTGTTATTTAGAATAATTTTAAATTGAGGCAAAGCTATGACAGAAAATTTAAGGTTCAAAATTATTTAGATTAATTCTAAACAATAATCATGTGCTCAGTATCAGCAGTAAATATTTCAATATATAGCAGTTTGTAAGTGTCCTGGAGGCTGAATGGCAGGAAACACAAGAGGGGGATGAGTTTATAGGATCGCCATTACGCATGGAGAATTAGCCACAGGCGATGAGTTGAGTGCCTGTGCTAAGGTATAGCTCAGAGCAGGCACCGAATTTCTGCATCAGGATGATGTGCTCTGCAGGTAAACGAAACACGCTGCCTGATCAGAATGATTTCTGCGCAGGGACTAGATGTACATATGCATATACTTGTGCGCTGTTTCAGATACCAGTTTCAGGATGTTTTTCAGGACAGGGCTATTGTCATTCTTCCGCCAGGTGACATAGAGGTTCATCTGGTAAGGCAGTTTGATAAAGCGCACATTGGGCAGAGCGCTGAAAGAGTAGGAGTAGGGCAGGATGGTCACGCCGAGCCCCTTGGATACGAGCCCCAGCACCATACCTCCGAAATCTGTCTCGATGCGCACATCAGGTGTGAAATGATGGTCTTCGAATATTTGACGTAGTCCCGCGGTATAAAACGTCGTTTGAGCCAGATTAGACAAGATAAATTTCTCGTTTTCCAGGTTGTGCAGTCCTGTGAAGTTCTGCTCGGTGAGTCGGTGACTTTGCGGCACGGCCAATGCATAAGGCTCCGAGTAGAGGCACTGCGACTGCAGCGCAGGATTCTCGGCAGGATCACGGCGGAAGGCCAAGTCCATCTGGTAGTTGAGCAGCAGTTGCTCAAAGCTGATGTCAGTGGGCTCCACCAACTCCACTTTCAGTTCGGGCAGGGCCTGGGAGATGCTGGTGATCAGGTCTGGCATAAAGCCATAAACGATGGAGCCGGGATACCCGATACGCACCAAACCAAAGGCACCCTCGTGTATTTTCCGGGCCTGCAGGTGAATGCGGTTTATCTCATCGAGCAGCGGCAGCCATTGGTCCCGCAGAAAAGCACCGGCCTCGGTCAGCTTTACGCTCCGCTTCGTCCGCTCAAAAAGTTGTACTCCCATTTCATCTTCCAGCGCCTTGATCTGCCTGCTGAGGGCAGACTGCGTGATGAACATGCGCTCGGCTGTGTTCCAGAAGTGCAACTCCTGCGCCAGTGCCAGAAAGTACTTAATCTGTTGTAGCTCCATCCGCTGTGATTCGTTTTTTGCATTAGTCAAGCGAATAAAAGCATTTTTAAGCCCATTTGCACCAGTTTAATTTGCAATCAACAATTATTAGTAACCAAAGCTATGCTATCACTACGAAAATACATGGGAGAGGCGGTCGGTTGGACAGGCGCTTTCTTTTCGCTTTCGGCCTTTAGCCTGAACAGCATGGGCCTTACTCACGGACAGTCGCTGGAGTATCTGGGGATGAACATCGTCGGATGTTTTTTTATGATTCTGTATGCTGCATCTAAAAAGGCGCATGCAAGCTCGGTGCTGAACACGATCTTCCTGCTTGTCGCCGTGATTGCTTTAGTCAGAGCTTACTTCATGCAACCTTAGCCAGTGTTTCTAAACAGTCAGCATTTATAGGCTCCCCGGAGCAAGCGATCCCTGCAGATGAAAATCTGCAGGGATTTTTTTTTTGTTGACCGTACTGGCCAAAGCTGCTTCGCATATGCTTGTCCACTAGATGTCTGGTGTTCTTGTTAATCATTGATTAACAATTGTTTATAAACGTAAAATGTAGGTATGGACTGCTGTTTTTTTATAACCCAAGGCAACCCTTTTAGATGGAAGTCCGTGATGGGAGCGCAAATTCTGGAACAGTGAGCAAGACAGAAAGCAAAGTGTTGGACGTGCTGCTTCGTCAGTGTCTGAAACAGGAACGCGGAGCGCAGAGAGAGCTGTACCGGCTCACCCTGTAACAGAGGGACGACTCATTTCTGCCCGGTTTTAATTCTGTTTTAACTATTTTTTTTTAATTTTAAAGAATTAAGAAGCAGCGGTTTCAGCATTTAGAAAATCCGCTAATCAGAAAAAGGCTTTTCTATATGATTGAAATCCAAGACAACCTCCTGAAAGACTTGGAAGCCGTAAGGCAAATCCCCATTGTCCCAAACATGCTTGAAACGGTCTGTCAGCTTACAGGAATGGGCTTTTCGGCAATTGCACGTGTAACAGAGGATAGATGGCTGGCTTGCAGCGTGCGTGATCAGGTACATTTCGGACTAAAAGAGGGCGAAGAACTGGAGATTGCCACCACCCTGTGTAATGAGATCAGGGATCATCGACAACCCATCGTTATTGACAATGTAGCAGAAGATCCCATTTACAAGGAGCATCATACTCCCAGGACCTATGGCCTCCAAAGTTACATCTCGGTTCCCATCATTCTGAAAGACGGTACTTTTTTCGGGACACTTTGCGCTATAGACGCAAAGCCTGCCAAAGTGAACAACCCTAAGGTGGTGAATACTTTTAAGATGTTTGCCGACCTGCTGGCCTTCCACTTGCAGAGCCGTAGCGTACTGGAGCGCAGCTACGTTGTTAACCTGGAACTGCAGCGTAAAAACAGCATGCTGCGGGATGCCAACTTTGATCTGGATAGCTTTGTGTTCACCGCCTCACATGACCTTAAGTCGCCGGTGGCCAACATCGAAGGCCTGATCTCCATACTCTCAGACGCTGTAGAGAAGAATGAAATGGACCGGGAGGAGATCAAACAGATCACTGCTATGATGAAGGCCTCCCTTAAGCGATTCTCTACCACGATCAGGGATCTGACCACCATTGTAGAGCTTGACAAAACAGGTGCAGACGAACAGGCGGCGGCTCTTGATCTCTATGATATCATGGAATCTGTAAAGCAGGATCTGCAAAGCCTCATTGTCGAGTCGGGTGCAGAGATTGAGGCTATCGCTACGGATAGTCGATTAACGGGCTTTTCATTAAAGAATTTTAAGAGCATCCTCAGCAACCTTGTCAGTAATGCCATTAAGTACCGCTCTCCTGACAGAACGCCAAAGGTAATTGTGAAACTCGAAAAGTCTGATGGCAAATCTTATTTGTCGGTGCAGGACAATGGACTAGGTATACCAGCCAAAAAACAACACAATGTTTTTACGATGTTCAAGCGCTTGCATGACCATGTGGAGGGCAGCGGCATAGGTCTGTACATTGTAAAAAGAATGGTGGATAGGGTGCAGGGAGAGATAAAGGTTGAAAGTGAATTAGACAAAGGCACGACTTTCACAATCGTTTTTTAAGGGGCAAACTCCTTTTGTTTTGGAATGAATAGGGAATGGTCGCCTCGTGCCTTGGCAATGAAAGTTTCAGCAACCTTTACGCAGGTTCTCAGCATAGGCGTTTGGCAGCTCTGACTCCTCCACTGCTCTGGCAGCTTTCTCGTGATCGTAGGCAAAGCGAATAAACTCTACTTCTATACTGTCCTTGTTCAGCACCGAGCTGTGCTCGTCAATGGTCAGCATCACATAACCTCCCCGGTTGTCAGCGTCTTTGGGTTTTCCCACCGAGCCAATGTTGATAGCGTGTCGGAAATGGCTCTGGTCTCCCTCACCTGAGTTAAGAATGCGGTGGTAGGGCTTATGGGTATGGCCGAAACACATGATATCGGCGTCAGCGTCCTTCATAATGCGCAGCAGGCTTTTTTCGTCTCGGTCCTCAAACAGGTATTCGTTGATCTTGCGGGGACTACCATGGACCAGCAGTAGGTTCAGTTTATCGTTGTTCAGTTGAAACTCCACTTTGATGTGCGCAGGCAAAGTGCGGAGGTAGCGCCGTTGCTCAGGCCTGATGATCTTGTTAGTGAAGGAGATAGAGACTGCGCCATTGGCTTTTTCCTCCTCTGTTTTATAGGCGCAGCCGCAGTCGTCGCTCTCTCTGCCAATGCCAAAATCATAATTGCCGGCTATAGTAGGGATGTTTCGTCGGCGTATCTCATCGATCACCTCGTTTGGCCAGATGTTATACCCTACCAGGTCACCGAGGCAGTAGATAAAGTCGGGTTTGCGGGCCTCTACATCTGCAAAAAAGGCCTCTAAGGCAGGCAGGTTGGCGTGTATGTCACTGAAGAGCGCTATTTTAGTCATCGTATCGTATACGTAGAAGTAATATTCATTGCAATATTACGATTAATATGAAGCTGTAGCAAGATCTGAACATTACCTTTTTGTAAAGCGCCTAGCTTCGCTCGACTACAATGTACCTGGCTGAGAACCCGTTCTGTTTGTAAAGCAGCTGCAGGGCGGTAATAAGGGAGGCTATACCTGTGGATTTGGTTTGATGACCACCAAGCGGGCGGAGGTAGTTCTGAAAGCCGCTCCCTGGTAGGCGCATCACGATACGCCGGGCGTCTGACTCCTGTACTTCGGTGAGGGCCTTGGCAAGCACTACCTGGCGCATGTAGGGGAGAGCCGACTTCATGCTGCGGTAATCAGAGAAGGCGTAGAGGCGGCAGTAGGAGCTAAGCTTGACTGAATTCACGCCTCAAAAATAGGGAATAAATCTTTACCAGCACATCATATCAACCAGGTTGATCTTATTGGTGTAGGGCTCAAGTGCCCGCTTCGTGGCAAGCCCTCTGATCAATCCGATGATATTGGTTTCGGGGTTGCTCCATACTTCAGCAAAGAACTCGCCCATGTCATAGAGCTGTATGCGATAGCCCCGGCGACCCCGTTCAGCCAGATAAGTCCCGTGTGCCCATATCATCTCCAATCTGCCAGCCAGTGTGTGGGTGTTAAAAAAACTGAGACTCATACTGTGCTAAAAGTATTCGGGTGAAAAAGCAGGTTTAATCGTTGCTGGGCTCGTCAGGGTTGTCATAATCCCAATAAACTTCGATAGTAGCAGGCTTATCCAGGTAAGCAGGTATAGGCGTGTAGATGATTAGTTCCCATCCAACTTTCTGCATGTCCTCCCGATGCAAACGCCTTGCCTGCCACATCAACCGCTCGTGTATTTCCTGTCCTACTGGGCGCCGACTCCCTATATACGGGCTCCCTTCTTCGAATTTAAATGTGGTAGTATGCATAAACTACAATTTTTACAGCTATACCTTATACTACGTAAGTTGTTATGATTTGAAGCTGGGTTTTTGAAAATTTATCTGAGGGTATGTGGAATGCTATTTAGCTGAATCAGTCACTGGTCTTCCGGATGCCATCACACTCAGGGCATTCCCAAGTCCTTTTGATAACTACCTGCAGGTACAGGTTACTTCGAATGAAGAACAGGGGAGCGTCATTGTCCTCTACAATGCACAGGGGCGGATTATCCGGTCGCAGGCAAACACTTTGAAAAGAGGAATTAACACCATCTCACTGACGGAGCTTGATCTGGCGAGCGGCATTTACTTTCTGAAAGTCACAACGGCTGATCAGCAGCAGGTGCTGAAACTTGTAAGTGAATAATTGCTATGAACCTGCCTGTGTGGCAAAATAAAGGTCTAATTGCCTTCAGTCTTTTCAACCTTCTCAAACAGCATAAAATGCTGAATCGGCAGGAAATCTTCCTGACGCTGCAAACGGAATCCATTTGCTTCCAGCTCTTTTTTGATCTGCTCGGCTGTCATCTTGTGCAGTGCCCTGATGCGTACATCCGGGTCTTCGGCTTTGTACTCCAGCAACAGCAGTTTACCGTCAGGCTTCAGAGCACGATGGATGGCCTGTAGTATCTCTTTTGGGTAGGAAAGTTCATGGTACACGTCTACCATCAGGGCAATGTCAATGCTACCATCCCGCAGATTCACTTGTTGGCTGTCGCCCTTTACCACCACCACGTTATCTGCTCCTTCATTACTTCGGCGCGATGTCAGAGATTTAATGAACCGGTCCTGCACCTCAACCGCGTATACCTTGCCATCAGGTACTTTGGGCGCTATCTGGAAGGTATAGAAACCAGTGCCAGCCCCAATATCAGCCACCACAGTATTGGGCTCCAGGTTCATGTTTTCGATGGTGCGTGGTGAGTTCTCTTCTTCCTGACGTGTGTCGCGGTCGAGCCAGTTGCCCCCAGTGGCGGTCATGATAGCAGCGATTTCCCGGCCCATGTATACTTTTCCTGTACCTCCTGACGACGGCCTTTTATAGGTATAGCCATCGGTTTGCGTGCTGGTGTCAGGTTGCTGGGCCTGGCAGGCGTGGCAGCTACTCAGGCACAGGGCGATCAGGAAGGTAAATAGAACCGTGGAGCCTGGAAATCCTGGGTGTTTTATCATACCGTATACTTTTCTAGTCGCTGGGTCAGGTCGTCTATCAACTGTTCCGTCCACTTCTCAGCCACAAGTTCGTAATCACCCACCTCCCAGTTTTGCAAGTAGTCTTTTTCGAGCCACACATTGTCCTGGTTCGGGCCAATGGTATAGAAGTTCCGGTCCAGTTTAAACAACAGGTCTTTGGTCAGATCAAAATTGTCGGCGCCCACCCGCTGAAATCCTTCCAGCCGCAGTCGCAGCCCCATCTGGTTCACGTTTCCCTTGTCCAAGCTGATCTCAGTCTTGGCATCAGAGCCTGGTTCGCGCGTCCAGGTGTCAACTAATTTCTCTAATTTGAAGTCATGAAAAAGCGGAATAACATCCGCCAGGTGCTGGTGAATGTGCTGCGCCAGTTCGGGCAGAACAGTGTCATAAAGCTTACGTAAAGCCTGCTTGTCTTTGATTGGGGATCCTTGCATGGTAAAGGGGTATTCAGTCCTTCTTATACGAGCAGGCTGCAGTTTTTGCCACCCCGTGAGAAGGATACTTTACAAACGTATGCAGATGGCATAACAGGTATAGCGGTGAGGCCAAATAATTGCTGAGTGGGTCATGTGGGCAATTTTTTGTATCTTGGGCTGAAATTTTCTCATTCATATAAAACTCTATGAAAGACCAAATCATATTAGCCGGTAAGGCATCCGGTGTCGCGGTCCTGTTAGCGTTGGCAAGCTGTACTTCGTCGCAGACGCCTCAGACTCAGGATACGCAGGTGACAACCCAACCGCAACAGGCCGTTGAAACCAACCCATTGCTGCAGGAGTGGACAGGTCCATACGGTGGCGTGCCTGCCTTCGATAAGATGAACCTGGCCGACCTGAAGCCAGCTATGGAAAAGGCCATGGCGATGAACCTGGCCGAGATTGAAAAGATTGCTAACAACACACAGCCTGCCACCTTCGAGAACACGATCGAAGAGATGGAGCGTGCCGGCAAGGAGCTGAACCGCGTGTTCACCTACTACGGTATCTGGAGCAGCAACGTATCTACTCCTGAGTTCCGTAGTGTGCAGCAGGAGATGGCGCCGAAGATATCTGAGTTCAACTCGAAGATCTCACAGAACGAGAAGCTGTTCCAGCGCATCAAGGTGGTGTACGACAATGCCCAGAAAAATCCGCTGCCAGCAGATCAGCAGCGTGTCGTGGAATTGGTGTATAAAGGCTTTGAGATGGAAGGCGCTAACCTGAGCCCTGAGAAGAAGAAGCGTTATGCCGATATCAACAAGGAGCTTTCGACACTTTACACCAAATTCTCTAACAACATCCTGGCGGACGAGGAGAAGTATGTGGTATACTTCACCAAAGACCAGCTGAGCGGATTGCCGGAGTCGTTTGTGAAGGCTGCTGCCAAAGCTGCCGCTGATCGTGGTAAGTCGGGTGAGTACGCCGTGACCAACACCCGCTCTTCCATGGACCAGTTCCTGACTTACTCTGACGAGCGTGCGCTGCGTGAGAAGGTATGGAAGAACTACTACTCACGTGCCGACAACAACGACGAAAACGACAACAAGCAGAACATCGTGGACATCCTGAAACTGCGTCGCGAGCGAGTGCAGCTGATGGGTTACGACAACTATGCTCAGTGGAGATTGCAGGACCGCATGGCTAAGACGCCTGAGGCCGCGATGGACCTGATGATGGCGGTATGGCCATCGGCCATTGCCCGTGCTAAGGAAGAAGTGGCTGACATGCAGCAGCTGGCAAACAAAACCAGCAAAACCAAGATCACCATTGAACCTTGGGACTACCGCTACTACGCTGAAAAAGTACGTCAGCAGAAGTACGACCTGAACTCAGATGAGGTGAAGCAATACTTAGAGCTGGGTAACCTAACACAGGCGATCTTCTTTACAGCGGGTGAGCTGTTCAACTTCAACTTCACGCCAGTGAAAGAGGGTTCTGTGCCTGTATTCCACGAAGACGTGAAGGTATGGGAAGTAACCGACAAAACGACTGGTGACCACATCGGTCTGTGGTACCTCGATCCATTTGCGCGTCAGGGCAAGCGCTCCGGTGCCTGGGCTACGACGTACCGTGCCCACACAACATTTGATGGCAAGAAGACAGTACTTTCTTCTAACAACTCCAACTTCGTGAAGCCTGCTCCGGGTGAGCCAGTGCTGGTATCATGGGATGATGCCGAGACGTTCTTCCACGAGTTTGGCCACGCATTGCACTTCCTGGCCTCTAACGTGAAGTACCCGACGCTGAACAGCGGCGTGCGTGACTACACTGAGTTCCAGTCGCAGTTGCTGGAGCGCTGGTTGTCTACTGACAAAGTGATCAACCAGTTCCTGAAGCACTATAAAACAGGTGAGCCGATGCCGAAAGAGCTGGTGGCTAAGATCGAGAAAGCCTCTACCTTCAACCAGGGCTTCGCGACGACTGAGTTCCTGGCATCTGCCCTGATGGACATGCACTTCCACCTGGCTGATCCGAACAACCTGGATCCTGACAAGTTCGAGAAAGAAACCCTGTCTAAGCTAGGTATGCCGAAAGAGATCGTGATGCGTCACCGCTCACCACACTTCGGACACGTATTCTCCGGCGAAGGTTATGCCACCGGTTACTACGGATACCTGTGGGCCGACGTGTTGACCTCTGATGCTGCTGAAGCATTTGCGGAAGCACCAGGCGGGTTTTACGACGCTGAGGTTGCCGCCAGACTGGTGAAGTACCTGTTTGCTCCACGCAACTCCATGGACCCGGCAGACGCTTACCGTCAGTTCCGTGGCCGCGACGCCAAGATCGATGCACTGATGCGCGACCGTGGCTTCCCGGTACCGGGCCAGCAAGGCAAGAAATAATTTAGTCGGTAAGGCCTACCTACGCCTTATCAGACGGCATATAAACGGCCGGGGTCATTGCATAGCAGTGGCCTCGGCCGTTTTGTTTTACAGAGGTATAGCCCCTCCTATGATCCCTTGGCAACCTTTAATTACCTGCACCGTCATAATTGTATTGTACGTTAACTGACCGCTGATCCTATTGAGAAAAAAGTTACAATACTGCATACTTCTGTTGCTGCCATTACTGCTTATTTTCAGCAAGGTAAGTCTGGCACAGGCGCCTGAAGAGAAACCTGAGGACAAACCTATGCTCAAACTGGGAGGGGCACTGCGTTTTAACTACAATCTCTCTACCTGGAAGAAAGATCAGCTGGAGCGGGGCGGTGACTTTGGCTTCGATCTCTTTCGCATCAATGCAGAAGCCGCTTACAAAGGCATTAAACTCAATGCCGAGTTTCGCCATTACTCACAAGCCTTTGGTGGCGCTTTCTTAAAGCAAGGCTGGTTCCAGTACGATTTCGACGAAGGCTCCCAACTGCAGGTCGGGCTTAATCAGGTTCCTTTCGGCATCCAGCAATACAACTCCAACAACTGGTTTTTCAACATGACCTATTATGTCGGTTTTGAGGACGACCACGACATGGGCGTGAAATACATACGCGACACCGGACTGTGGAAGTGGCAGGCGGCTTATTATAAGAGTGCCGAAGAGTTTGTGTTTGGGTTGGCTGAACCGAGTCCTAACCGCTACTCTTATGACGTGACGGGCCGCAATAAAGAGAACAACCAGCTTGACTTCAAACTGGTGCGCCGGCTCGGCGACAGCCTGGCACACGAAATAGGCTATTCCCTGCAGGGCGGGCTGCTCTACAACATCGATACCGAGCGTAACGGTACACGCTACGCAGGTGCGGTGCATTACGAATACAAATCATCCTATAGCCCCTGGAACATCAAACTACAAGCCATGCTTTACCGCTTTCAGCCAGCCTACGCAGATGGTGCCGACCTTAACTTTGTGGAGATGGGCGCCTATGGCGCCAATTATAATGTGGCGAACCGGGGGGAGATCTACACGGCAGGTATAGCCTATCACATACCGATCGAAACCAAGCTTCTGCAAGGCATAGACCTATATAATAATTATGGGTACTACAACAAGCGGGAAAGCGACTATGAAAACGCACACATGAACGTGTTGGGTGCGCTGTTTACTGCAGGACCCATGTACATTTACACCGATGCGGCATTTGGCTACAACCATCCCTGGCTGGGGCCGGAGTGGACAAATGCCTTCACCACCGGAACTCCAGGTGATACAAAGTGGCATATGCGCTTCAATATCAACATGGGGTATTACTTCTGAGACTTAAACCGAACAGCATGAGTAAAGTTAAGAGCCATATTAAGAAATCATTTGGACTGGAGGTAAATGGCCCTGTTTTCTGGTCATCTATCGTGATCCTGATCATCATTATTGCGCTTGTACTTATTTTCAGGAAAGGGGCAGAGACCTTTTTCGCCGCTGCGCAGACGGCGGTAACGGCTAATGCAGGCTGGCTCTTTATATTGAGTGTCAACTTGTTTGTGGCTTTCTGCTTTTTTATCGCCTTCGGGCGGTTTGGGAGCATCAGGTTAGGCGGCAAAGATGCAAAGCCGGAGTTTTCAACCTCTGCCTGGTTTGCCATGCTTTTCAGTGCAGGTATGGGTATAGGGCTTCTGTTCTGGAGTATAGCTGAGCCGATCAACCACTTTCAAACGCCGCCGATGGGCGAGCCCGGTACACCGGCAGCTGCGAGACAAGCCATGAACTTTACGTTTCTGCACTGGGGTCTCCATGCCTGGGCGATCTATGCGCTGGTTGCCCTGGCCCTGGCTTTCTTTACGTATAACCGGCAACTGCCGCTTACGGTGCGGTCGGCCTTCTATCCCTTTTTGGGCGAGCGTATCCACGGCATCATTGGCCACGTAATCGACATCCTGGCAGTAATCGCGACTTTGTTTGGTTTGGCTACTTCGCTAGGATTAGGTGTAAAGCAGGTGGCGGCCGGTCTTAACCATGTGTTTCCGGTCATCACAAACGATATCACGACCCAGATCATCCTGATCGCAGTCATCACAGGTATAGCCACTGTTTCGGTGGTAACGGGTGTGGATAAAGGCGTTCGTATTCTGAGTGAGTGGAACATCCGCATTGCGCTCCTGATTTTGGTAGCTGTACTTGCGCTAGGTCCTACGGTTTTTATTCTGAGCTCCTATGTGCAGAACACGGGCTATTACCTGGGCAATTTCCTGCAGCTCTCATTCTGGAACGAAGCCTTCTCAACGAATAACTGGCAGGGCTCCTGGACCGTGTTTTATTGGGCCTGGTGGATTTCCTGGGCGCCGTTTGTCGGCATATTCATTGCGCGGGTTTCAAAAGGACGTACCATTAAAGAGTTTGTGCTCGGCGTGCTCATAGCCCCATCACTGCTTTCCTTCCTCTGGATGACCGCTTTCGGGAGCACCGCGCTGCGCGATATATTGTCCGGGAACACCGCCATAGCCGATGCCGTAGCTGCTGACATCTCTACAGCCCTCTTCGTGTTCTTTGAGCAGCTTCCTTTTTCAACTGCACTCTCCGTGATCGGCATTCTGCTTATTGCGGGCTTTTTCGTTACCTCCTCTGACTCCGGTTCATTGGTGGTCGTGAGTCTTACTTCAGGTGGTATCCCTAACCCGCCGGTAGGTACGCGCATCTTCTGGGCGCTGTCAGGAGGGGCTATTGCGGCGGTGCTGTTGCTGGGAGGCGGCTTGCAAGCTCTGCAGACTGCCGTTATTATAACAGGGCTGCCCTTCGCTATTATTCTGTTGCTGATGTGCTATAGTCTGTACCGGGGGTTAAGCGAAGAACTGGAGGAAGAGTTGAAACTGGGACAGGCGAGTGAGCGGAAGGCTTATCAGCAATTGGTGGCTGAAATGCTGGCCAAGAGGGCTCAGAAACAACATGCGCCCAAAACAGCAGGAGGGGAGAGTAATCCAAATAAACCATTAGAATAGAGAAGCGCTATGATTGCAATTAATGCCATGATGGTCTGCCTGGACCTTAGTGATATAGATGAAAAGTTGGTCGCTTTTACACGCGCGATCTGTGAGCGGCTGCCTGTTGACAAGGTATACTTCGTGCACAATATCAAAACCTCCGAGCTAAGCGAAGACTTCAGAGAGTGGTTTGGCGAGGTGGACCTGGCAAGTGAGATCGAGGGAAACATATCCGATATCGTAGCCGAGCATTTTGCCAGTGCCGCCCCTCATGAGATTCTGGTCAGCGAAGAGCCCAACACAGAGGTTATCCTGGCCGATCTAGTCAAACGCTATAAAGTAAAGCTGACGTTGTTGGGCAAGAAGTCGAAAGGGAAGAGTACGAATGCATTAGGCACCAAGCTGTTGCGTATCCTGCCGTGCAGTATACTGGTGTTCCCGGAGACTGGTACGTTCAACATTGAAAAGGTGCTGATTCCCATCGATTTCTCCAATACCTCAGTGCATGCATTAAGGCTCAGCAAGAATCTGTCAGATCAGTTAGGCTTGCAGCTCGAGATCATGCATGTGTACCGCCTGCCAAGTCAGTTCTTTCCTCTGATCTCGGAAGAAAAAGCTGTGAAAAAGGCAGAGGAAGTGGTCAAGGAGAAGTTCAATGTCCTGCAGAAGCAGCATCCGGAGATAGTCGGTATACCTTATACCTTGGTGAGAGCGGCTAATAAGAGTGTAGCTGAGCGTATTAGCCTTCATCTCGAAAAAGGAAGACATGGCATGCTGGTGTTGGGCCTGAAAGGCAATAACCCGATTCCGTCCCTAAGTCTTGGGAGTGTACCCACCGAGATCTACAACTCAGATATTAACGTGCCGCTGTGGCTGGTTTACTCTGAGGAGGTGATAAAATAAATTCGATGCGGGATTGCCTGTATAGGACTGTAACAGCTTTTTCAAAAATAATTTCAGTAATTAGGATCTGTTTCGTAACCTTTCGATAACATGGCCGTTATTTCTGAGATTAATAAGCACCAATGACATTAACAGAGCAGGATATGTTATCCGGTTTACATTGTGTGCTTCCAGATTACCGATTGCCAATTATGGATGAATTCTCTCTATTTACCAGCAAGCTGCAAACTTGCGATCTGATTGTATTGACAGAAGCGGACGAAACCCGAACATATTGTCGTTTCTATGCGAATGGCCTTTATCAGGACAGAATGTTTATATCAGATGTCTCTGTAAAAGAAAACCTGACACTACTCAGCAGTGAGGAAGATGTGATCGATTGGAATGGCGTGCAAAATCTTCGTAAAAAATATTGTGAAGCGCTGCATTCAAGCGAAGGTATAAAGCCGGAAAGTTCAAGAGAGCCAGTCTAGCGATCGGACATCCAGGCTTTTTTATTGCTCTCAGAAAAACAGCCCCCAAAGCGTGTTTCCTGGATGATTATAGCTTATAAAAAAGCAAAGGCTCCTTTGTGGGGAGCCCTGCCTCTTCAAAGGATTGCCACATAGGCAACCTTCAACTTTTAGCCGCTGCAAATATAGAGATAATTATACCTATATCCGGTGCTATTGGTGAAAAAAAATAATATTTTTGAACTTTCCTGTTGTAATGTTATTTAATCTGACTTGGGTGATGCTTAAGGGTTGAGATTAAATCAGTAAAGAGCAAGGAAATATAACAAAAAGAGGGAGCCTTGGCTCCCTCTTTTTGTTTCTCATGCAGAGATTATAGTAGACGCTTCTTACTTGTCGTTTTGATAGCCAACCAGCTTGATCATTTTGTTGTAGTTACCCAATAGTAAGAAGGAAGGAGCCCACTGTCCTACGAACAAAGCTTCTTCGTCTTTCTTCATAATTTTCAGTGTCGCTGAAACGGCCATAGAGCCCAATGCTGCCCATAGGAATACATCTGATGGGATACGGGAAGTATAGTCTTCGATGGCTGCAGCCACTGGTCCTTCTTTATGCTGTGGATTAGTTCTGTCAGCTTTGTTTTTCAAATCCTGTGCGTCTCTTTTAAGATCTTGTGTGTCCATAGTTCTTATTTTGTTTAGATGGTACAATACCATACAGAACGAAATAGAACCATGATTGTTTGCAAAAATTGAAAAATATGGGGTATACGCAGCTAGGGAGGGCCATCAGACACTATATTATTGCAACAATATATGTAAATTGGCAGCCTGAAACAGAGGAAGGCCACAGGTTGCCCTTTTCCCGAGATCGAACCCAATAGATAGCCTATATTTTGGAGCTTTCCGCACTTCTTGAACCGCTGGCCGGCACGCCCCAAACCTATCTGGCATTGGCAGTGCTCCTGCTGCCGCTGCTTGCCTTTGCGTTGCTTTACCTGGCGGGCAGTAAGCTGCCCCGTCAGGGCGACTGGTTGGGGATCGGTGCCACTGGGCTAGCCTTTGCATTTTCGATCTACCTCTATACCCAAACCTGGAACACAGAAGTTTACCATAGCCGGACCACCTGGTTTAGTCTGCCTAGTGGTTTTATAGCGGACTTCACAGCAGGTATACTACTCGATAACCTGACGGTGCTGATGCTGGTCATCGTTACCTTCATTTCCATGCTGGTGCAGCTCTTTTCTGTGGGTTACATGCACGGCGACAAGGGGTATAGCCGCTACTTCGCCTACCTGGGCCTCTTTACTTTTAGCATGCTGGGAATTGTGCTGGTCGACAACCTGCTGCTGCTCTTTATGTTCTGGGAGCTGGTCGGGCTGTCCTCTTACCTGCTCATCGGCTTTTGGTATGAACGGCCTGCTGCCATTGCGGCCAACAGAAAAGCATTTTTAGTTAACAGAGTTGGTGACATCGGCTTGCTGCTTGGTTTGTTTGCCTTCTATACCTATTTCCGAACCTTTGACCTGGAAGCCTTGCGCACCATGGTGGGAGCAGGGGAGTGGCTGAACGGCACCTTTGTGACAGGCTATACCTTGCAGGGAATGGCCTGGTCTGTTGAGCTGAACCCTTTGTTTCTGACGCTTGCCGGGCTTGGCCTGTTTATGGGCTGCGTGGGTAAGTCGGCCCAGTTTCCGCTGCAGGTATGGCTACCCGATGCCATGCAGGGCCCGACGCCGGTATCCTCGCTGATACACGCCGCAACCATGGTGGCGGCTGGCGTATACCTGGTGGCACGCTGCTACGCTTTCTTCACAGTGGATGCCCTTACGGTCATCGCTATCGTAGGTGCTATCACGGCCCTGCTCGGTGCTGTTGCGGCGCTCACGCAATACGATATCAAGGCGGTGCTGGCCTTCTCCACGATCTCACAGCTGGGCTATATGGTGATGGGTATGGGCACGGGAGCGCACGATGCTTCGCTCTTTCACCTGACTACACATGCTTTCTTTAAAGCGGCTCTTTTCCTCAATGCCGGTATCATCATCCATGCCATGCACCGCGGCTTGCATCATACGCACCAGCCAGTTGCTGTCGATCCGCAGGATATCCGCAACATGGGTGGCCTGCGCAAGGCCATGCCGCTCACCTTCTATACCTACCTGCTGGCTGCTGCAGCACTGGTCGGGTTGCCGCTGTTTTCCGGCTTCCTTTCGAAAGATGCCATCCTTTCGGGCAGTTGGGCATGGGCACAGACGATGAGCCAAACCAACGGAAACAGTCTATACTTTATAGTGCCAGTAATTGGCTTTACGGTAGTGCTGCTGACGGCCTACTACATGGGACGGCATTTGTGGTTCATGTTCTTCGGAACCTTCCGGCTACCATTCGATGTGCAGGCGCTTCGGCTAACGGCAAGCCAGGAGATAGAGCGGGTAATGCTTATACCTGTGCTGCTTTTGGCAGTGCTCTCGCTGGGTTTCTTCTTTTCGATCAACCCGCTTTCTTTTGCCGGAAGCTGGGTGATGCAGGGCATTAGTCTGCAGCAGTTGTCTCAGGAAGGTGCTTTGCTGGCCAACAGTTTGGTGGAAGCCGTGGTGGTGCAGGACGCTGCCAACGGTACGACGCATCTTGTGATCGGACTGCTCTCCGCTTTGCTAGGGATAGCAGGTATAGCCCTGGCTGTTGGCAAGTATAAAGACAAAAGCAGTGAGGCACTCAGGCTTGAGCAGCCACGAGGAGCTTTAGCACGACTCTCTTATCATCACTTTTACCTGGATGCGGTGTACAGCAGGGTGCTGGTGCAGCCGGTGCTGTGGATGGCCCGTATGCTCTATCGCTTCGATAAACGCGTGATTGACTATACCCTGGAGTATGCCAGCAAGTGGTTGGTGGTGTTCTCCAAGATCGTGAAGTGGTTCGACAAGTGGGTCGTGGATGGCAGTGTGTGGCTGATCGGGGCAATGGCAAAGGTGCTGGGCCGCTTCGGGCGCGGACTCCAGAATGGCAAGGTGCAGTCTTACTATGCTTACTCCCTTTTCGGATTTATTCTGATAATACTATACATCATGCTGAATTGATGTTAATTTCGCAATCTGGATTTACCGGATGATCGGAACCGCAGGACGAAAGACATACCTGCGGGCTTCATACGAAGTGCTGCTTCCAGTTTGTAAAGTAAATTACGCAAGTCTATACCCATGCTTAGGACGAGCTGAGGCTGAAAACAAATTTATACCTGGTCTGGCACCAGGAAAAACATACCAGTGCAGACATGGGCTCGCGTAGTCATGTGTCTTGATACGTGATACTTGTGTCGTAACATATTGATGAATTATACTCTTTCCAGCCTTATTTTTCTTCCCTTGCTGGCAGCGCTTGTGGTGTTGCTCCTGCCGACCCGCATGCAGCAAGGTATAAAAGCTGTAACGCTGGGTGGCACTGTACTGCAGCTGGCCGTAGCCGTGTGGCTATACCTGAGCTTCGATGGCGCTTCTGTTGCAAACGGTCAGACGGGCTACCAGTTTGTGGAGAAGCTTAACTGGATCGGGTTTTCACTGGGCAATCTGGGGCGCTTCCAGATCGAGTATTTTGTGGGAGTGGATGGCGTAAGCATCGGCATGGTGCTGCTCACCGGTATTGTCGGGATGATCGGAGTGATCTCGTCCTGGAACATTGCCAAAAACGTGAAGGGCTATTTCCTGCTATACCTGCTGCTCATGACCAGCGTAATGGGATGTTTCCTCGCCCTCGACTTCTTCCTCTTCTACCTCTTCTTTGAGTTCATGCTCCTGCCGATGTACTTCCTCATTGGCATCTGGGGTGGTCCGAAACGGGAGTATGCCGCACTTAAGTTCTTTATCTATACCCTGATCGGTTCCCTCTTTATCCTGGTCGTAATGATCGGGCTCTATACCTCTGTGATCGATCCGGAGGCGACGGCGCAGCAGATGGGCTTGGTAGGGGAGAACGTACCCGCAAGTCTGGACCTGATCCGTCAGGTACAGCAGATGCTGCAGCAGGGTACGATCGCTCAGGCGGATTTGGTGCGCACCTTCAGCATCCCGGCCATGATGGAGCCGGCTAACTTTATACCGGGTAGTCTGCTGCATATTTTCTCTGGGGTTTCGCTCTTTGATCTCCCGATTCGTTTTGTAGCCTTCCTACTGGTGCTGGCGGGTTTCCTGATCAAAGTGCCTTCGGTGCCGGTGCATACCTGGCTGCCTGATGCGCACGTGGAAGCGCCTACTCCGATCTCGGTGCTGCTGGCTGCTATCTTGCTGAAAGTGGGCGGTTATGGTTTGATCCGTATCGTGTACCCTGTTTTCCCGGATGCTGGTGCTTACTTCTCGACCTTTGTCGGCGGACTGGGTGTGCTCTCTATTATCTATGGAGCCCTCTGCGCGCTGGCCATGAACGACCTCAAAAAGCTAATTGCTTACTCGTCGGTATCGCACATGGGTTTTGTGCTGCTGGGGCTGGCCTCGTTGACGAATGAAGGCGTGAATGGTGCGATTTACATGATGTTCAGCCATGGGCTTATCTCAGCGATGCTCTTCCTGGTAGTGGGGGTGATCTACGACCGGGCGCACGACCGCATGATTCTGAATTTCCGGGGACTTGCCAAGCGGATGCCGGCTTATACGGCCTTTGTCGTCATAGCCTTTTTTGCATCGCTGGGCTTGCCGGGCTTCTCTGGTTTTATCGCCGAGCTGCTGGTGCTGCTGGGTAGCTTTAGTGCACCGGAGGCAACGGGCATGCTACCGCGCTGGATGGCAGTCGTGGCCGTGATCGGTCTGCTGCTCTCGGCGGCTTATTACCTGTGGGCACTGCAGCGCATGTTTTTCGGCAAGTATTGGATCTTCCCGGAACTGCGCGAAAAGGCCATTATTTCAGACCTGACCAGTCGTGAGTATCTGATGCTGGTGCCGCTGGCCGTGCTAGCATTTGCATTCGGCATCTTCCCGCACCTGCTGCTCGACAAAACAGGTATGTCGGTAACAGGCTTCACGGAACTGGTGCTGCGAAACGGACAGGAACAGCTGAACATTTTACAAGCGATTTTACACAGATAAAAGATGCGCCTGGCGGGATGTCCCTTCAGGCGTCTTGACTTAATACCTTATACCTACACGTGGAAGAACAGGCAGCATACCTCACCCAGGCCATCGACAGCATATTAGCTGGAGCTGGCTCACTGCTGCCCGAACTGCTGCTGGCCATTTTCTTCCTGCTGCTGGTCACGCTCGACCTGTTCAAATCCAAAACGATTAAACGACTGCTGCCCTGGGTGGCACTCACTGGCTTGTTCTCGGTGCTGGTGCTGCTGGTACTGGATCGTAATCTGGCGGAGGTGCAGTTTCTGAATCTGCTGCGCTCTGATGGCATTGCCCGCTACGCAGGTATACTCTTCAGTTTGACAGGCATCTTCACGATCCTGCTCTCCCTGCAAAACCCCAAAATTGAGAAGCGCAAACAGGGCGAAGGCCGGGGCGAGTTTTATGCCCTGATCCTGATGCTGGTATTGGGGCTCAACCTGATGGCAAAATCGGTTAACCTGCTGATGGTTTTCCTGGCGATCGAGGTCGTTTCTATTGCTTCCTACATTCTTACCCTTACGCTAAAAGAAGAGAAAAGAGCCGTAGAGGCAGGTCTGAAGTATGTGCTTTACGGTACGCTCTCGGCCGGGGTGATGCTCTATGGCATGTCCTTTTTCTACGGCCTCACCGGTTCACTCGACTATACCCTGGTATCGTTCTGGCGCAGTCTGCTCGATGCCAGTCCGCTGATGGTGACGGTGGCGGCGATACTGGTGTTTGCGGGTTTCCTATTCAAAATATCAGCCGCTCCTTTCCACTTCTGGACGCCGGATGTCTACCAAGGAGCACCGATGCCGATTGTGGCACTCTTTTCCACCGGTCCTAAAATGGCGGGCATTATCGTGATCTTGCGCTTTGTGGCCGCCTTTGCAGACCCGAATGTTGCCAGTGCCTTCTCCGATGTACAGCTGTTTTTAGGTATAGCCGCTCTCGCAACGCTGGCGGTCGGCAACTTCACGGCACTTTGGCAGCGCACGCCACGCCGACTGATGGCTTTCTCCTCCGTGTCGCATGCTGGTTTTCTGCTGATGGCGCTGCTGGCTTTTGGCAGCGACTATACCGTGAGCGTGCTGTTTTATATGACCGTGTTGGTGTTTATGAACTTTGGCATGTTTCTGTTTCTGCAGATGGCCGAGGAAAACTGGCAAGTGCGCACGCTGGAGGATTTTCAGGGAATGGGAGCCCGCATTCCGTTTGCCGGCGTTCTGGCGCTACTATACCTGCTGTCGCTCACAGGACTTCCGCCATTGGCCGGGTTTATGGGTAAGCTGCTTGTTTTTAGCAATGTTTGGGAAGCTTATACTGCCACCGGGCAGCCCATGCTGCTGATGTTGCTCGTAGCGGGCATCCTGCTCACAGGGGTGGCTTTGTTCTACTATATCAAAATACCATATTACCTTTTCCTGAAAAGGAATCATACTGACGAAAATTTAGTTATTTCACTGTCAAATAAGCTGCTGCTGGTTTTATTTGCTTTGCCGCTACTGGTCTTCTTCTTTAAGCCGGACCTGTTGCTGCACTGGATTGAAAAACTGCTGGCCTAGATACTTTTACAACCCTATGAGCGATTCAATTAAGCACGAATGCGGTATAGCCCTGATCAGGCTCCGAAAACCAATCGAATATTACGTTGAAAAGTATGGCACTCCCATGTACGGTGTCAACAAGCTATACCTGCTGATGCAAAAACAGCATAACCGCGGACAGGACGGGGCAGGGGTAGCCAGCATTAAGATAGATGCCGGTCCCGGCATGGAGTATATCAGCCGTTTCCGCTCTGTAAAGACCCGTGCCATCGACAGTATTTTCGGGAAGATCGGCAAGGAGTTCAAGAAGCTGAAAGAAGATAAGCCTGAGAAAGCGCTTGATACAAACTGGGTATGGGAAAACCTGCCTTTTCTGGGCGATGTATACCTGGGCCACTTGCGCTACGGTACACACGGCATCAACAGCGTAGATAACTGCCACCCGATGGTGCGCGAAAACAACTGGCGCAGCCGCAGCCTGGCCGTAGCCGGTAACTTCAACATGACCAATGTGGACGAGCAGTTCCACAAACTGATCGAACTAGGCCAGCATCCGAAGCAAAAGTCTGACACTATCACGGTGCTTGAAAAGATCGGCCACTTCCTGGATGAGGAAAACCAGATGCTGTTCGAGTCTTACAAAGACGAGTATTCCAACAAAGAGATCACTTCTCTGATCGAAGATAACCTGAGCCTGCAGCGTGTACTCAAGCGTGCCTGCAAGGACTTTGACGGCGGATATGCTATGGCAGGCCTTACAGGTTACGGCGCTTCTTTTGTGGTACGTGACCCGAACGGTATTCGTCCGGCTTATTATTATATGGATGACGAGGTGATCGTAGTGGCTTCTGAGAAACCAGCCATCAAGACCGCTTTTGATATAGAATACAGTGAAATCCGGGAGATCACGCCGGGTCACGCCCTGATCGTGGACAAGGCCGGTAACGCGGACCTGAAAGAGATCCTGCCACAGCTCGAGAAAAAATCCTGCAGCTTTGAGCGCATCTACTTCTCCCGTGGCAACGACCCGGAGATCTATGAAGAGCGCAAGAACATGGGTCGCCGTCTGTGTCCGCAGATTCTCGAGGCAATTAACTACGACCTGAAAAACACGGTGTTCTCTTATATTCCGAACACAGCCGAAACCTCTTGGCTGGGAATGATGAAGGGGATAGAGGATCACCTGCGTGCCTACCGCAAGCAAGCTATCCTGAACCAGGAGCTTAGTGAAGAGCAGCTCGACGAGATTCTACAGTTTAAACCGCGTGCCGAGAAGCTGGTGATTAAAGACGTGAAGCTGCGTACTTTCATCACGGACAACGACAGCCGCGACGATCTGGTAACGCACGTGTATGACACGACTTACGAGGTGGTTAAGAAGGGCATTGACACACTGGTGGTGCTGGACGACTCTATTGTACGCGGTACGACGCTGGAGAAAAGTATCATCAAGATGCTGGACAAACTGGAGCCGAAGAAGATCATCATCGTATCGTGCGCTCCACAGATCCGCTACCCGGACTGCTACGGCATTGATATGTCTCGTGTGAAGGAGTTCGTTGCTTTCCGTGCCATGCTGGCTCTCCTGAAAGACAGAGACATGTATTACAAAGTAGATGAGGTATACGACAAGATACAGGCCGTGCAGGGAACTCCAGCCATTATGGAGACCAACTATGTGCAAGAACTTTTCGACCTGTTCACACATGATGAACTCTCGGCAAAAGTATCCGAGATCGTAAAAGCGCCAGAGGTAAACGCCGAAGTACAGGTGATCTATCAGCGCATCGAAGACCTGCACCTGGCCTGCCCGAACCACAAAGGTGACTGGTACTTTACCGGCAACTACCCGACTCCGGGAGGAACCCGTGTCGTAAACCGCGCCTTCATGAACTTTGTGGAGAATAAGGCCGTACGCGCTTACTAACCAGTACTATATTTTGTATCAAAAGCCTGTTCTGCAAAGGACAGGCTTTTTTTATGCCTGTTGATTCATGAGGTATCAAAAAGGCCGCCTGATCATTGTGTTCTGAACAATTCTGCAGTTACCGCCTTTTAACCAAAGCGAGGCCTGGTCGTTAACTTAAAACAAGCCAAACGCTATTACTAAACATGGAGCAAAAACAAAGCTTTTGGGTAAAGATAAAAGAGATACTGAAGGACTCATATAAGAACTTTCAGCGGGACGAGCCTATTGTGTACAGTGCGGCCATTGCCTTTTTCACGATCTTCTCTCTCCCTGCTATTTTGATTGTGCTGACACTGGCCGGCTCTATCTTCTTCTCCGAAGAGACTGTTCAGGCAGAGATCGTCAATCAAATGGAAGATCTGATGAGTGAAGAGGTTGGCAAGCAGGTAAGTGACTTGCTGGATAATGTGACACAGATACCCATTGGGTTCTGGAGCGTCCTGATCGGGGTGGCCGTGGTCGTGAAAAGCGCTACTATTATTTTCTTCATCATGCAGAAAGCCCTGAACTCAGTCTGGCAGATCAGGGTGAAACATGATGTCAACTACCTGAAGCTGCTTCGCCATCGCCTTGTGACACTGGGCATCGTAGCAGGGCTGGGATTCCTGCTAATGACGAGTCTGATACTGGATGCTGCGCTGATGGTGTTCAACGAGGAGCTTTACGACTTGCTGGAGGAGCACCTGACCTCAGCCATAAAACTGATCAAGACTGCTTTTTCAATACTGGTTGTGCTCACTTTTTTTACGGCCATACACAAAATACTACCTGATGCCAAAGTACAGTGGCGGGACGCACTGGCCGGAGGCATCATCACCTCCATCCTGTTTCTGATCGGCAAAGAGGTTATTGACTATATTCTGAGCAGCGTAAAAGTGGTTGGCTTCTATGCTGCTGCAGGATCATTTGTTGTGGTGTTGCTCTGGGTATTCTACTCCTCTGTTATCCTGATGCTTGGTGCTGAAGTAACCAAAGCTTACGCCAACAACCACGGGCGTAAAGTGGAGCCTTCCGAAATTGCAGAGAAGTATGAGAAGGTGAATGGAGGCAGGGAGTAAGGCTTTGATTATTTTGTAAGGTCAGCTATCGCCATGATAGCGAAGGCAACGGTGCCGCCATACACGGCAAATTTGGTGATGGGAGAGGCGTTGGAGAGAAAGGCCGTATGCTGGTTGTACTTGATGACGCCCATGAGCGTTAGGGACAGGTATAGAAATAACGCCAATGGAATGATATTGAAAAGTATCTCGAGGATGTCATTAGCCATGGGTACTGCTCTATTTTGTTGGGTATGTTGCAAAGATAGGTATAAATGACAGGCAGCAGTATCTTTGGGTCTAAACAATACGAATAACTTAAGACCTCCTTGCTTTATGACCCTAACCAAAATCTGCAAAGCCTTTCACGAATTGACTCCGAACGAGCTGTATGACATGCTGCGACTACGCAGCGAAGTCTTTGTGGTGGAGCAGACCTGTGTGTTCCTCGATATGGATGACAAGGATCAGCTATGCCATCATGTGCTGTTTTACAACGAGGAAAAGGTGTTGACAGCCACTTCCCGCTTAGTGCCAGCCGGAGTTTCTTATCCTGATATGATGTCGATCGGCCGCATAGTGACGAGCCAACTGGCGCGTGGTACAGGAGTAGGCAAAGAGCTAGTTGAGATGTCGATTGAGGAGTGCTACCGCTTATTTGGGAAAGCTCCGATCCGGATCGGCGCACAGCTTTATGCCAGAAAGTTTTATGAACGCTTCGGCTTTGAGCAGTCAAGCGAGGTATACGACGAGGACGGTATAGACCATATCAAAATGGTGAAGCAGGTATAGCAAGTAGTTGAAGTATAGTGGTTTCTTATTATCTTGATGTATAATCCCGCCACAATATGAAAACAAAGATATACCCGTATGCTTTGCTGTTGGCTCTCGTCTGCTTGCTAAGCAGCTGCACCAAAGAAGAGGATGACTACATCAGTAAATACTGCCCCGGTTCCTGCACAGAGGTAAGCGGACAGGTGCTGCGAGGCAGTGGGCAGCCCATCAAAAACATGCAATTGCTTGTGACCTGGCAAAACCTGCGACCATTCAAAGGAGGCGGAGGCGGTATTATTCGAAAAAAGGCTGTAGCTTATACTGATGACAGTGGGAACTATACCTTGCGTTTCCTGCTGCGCGATGATGAGATGGAGGAGGGGCACATTGAGGTAGCGCCTCAGGGAAGAGGTTGCAGCCAGGTAAATTGTCAAAGCTATACCTTGTATTGGGATGAGCTGAAGCGCGATACAACCTTCACACACAATTTTCTGATCGACTAAAGCACCTGCTCAGGTGGTTGGACCTCCCTAAAATGCCAAGCTCTATGCCTTATCCGCTACACCGTATTTTTATCTTTCTTGTTTTTCTGTTGGGTCTTTCTACAGTGGCACAGGCGCAGCTGGTTCAACGTGTAGGTTTGCATGTGGGAGCCGCTACTCCAATTGGCGATTTTAAGCACGATCGTTTTGAAGATGAGTACCCGCCCATGGCCAGGAGAGGGGTGAACGTGCAGGCAGCTTATCGGGTGGAGGTAAAGCCTTATCTGGCAGTAGGCGCAACAGCGGGCTTCCGTTTCAACAGCTTTGACCTGAACGCCTTTGCATCACCTGACGATGTGCTTGTACTACGCCGGGAGGCAAGCGGCTGGAAGAGTACCTATGCACTGGCTGATCTATACCTTCAAAGCCCTTCCTCTTCTTTGTTTGGCTTCGTGAAAAGCTCTTTGGGCGCAGCCTACAATAAATCACCCGAGGTACAGGTCGATACCTCCTTCGGCCCGATCCGCCGTACCTCTGATTCGGCTGCAGCACTGGCTTATGGCCTGGCAAGCGGATTCGCTATACAGCAGGGCCGTTTCCTCCTCACCGTGGAGGTTGGCGTGCTCGGCACCCGACCTACTTTCGAAGTTATGGATGCGCAAGGAGGGAAAAGCACTTTGAAGCAGCCGATGCACACGGTTACCTCTATGCTAGGGCTGAGCTATACCTTGTAAGCAGGTATGCAAACAAAAGGCCCGGTCTTAAGACCAGGCCTTCTCCCGAGCAGGTTAGCTTCTTATATTACCATCACAAGCTTTCCAAATGCATCCATCAGTTGCAGCAACCTGTTTGTGAGCGCCACCTGCTGCTCTTCTACATGCTCCGGCATCCCACTTTCAGTTAATGATGCTGTTGTGACTGGCTCTATACGAGGAGCAGTTTCATAGGTCGGGTAGCACAACTCCACGGTACACCTGCTATTGCTGCTGTAGGAAAGGCTTACCAGGAGAAGTCCGCCTAAAAAGATCAATCCTGTTTTTTTCATAGCTACTAAGGATTATTTGCGCAATACTGCCAGTGCTTCTCCGGAAAGCTCTACCTGTGCTTGTTCAGATAAATTGTAATGCAGTGCAGGTATAGACACATTGATCAAAGCCAGATGACTGCGGTTGCCGATCTCCAGGTTTGCCTGCTGTATTTTATTATCTGGATGAATGAGCAGCTTGGACTCACTTCCTGGGCTGGTGCCTGTGACGGCATACAGGTGTTGCAACTCGTTGCCGTCCAGTCGCACCATCACGCCATTGTCCAGCTCAAGCCTGATGCTGTCCTGCTTAAATCCTTTCAATGTTGTGTTCAGCCAATTGGTCGTATTCTGTCGCTGCACGTTTGTCACTGGCTCACCATTTAAGGTATGTGTTGCATTGGCGCGCAGCGTGTGCAGCATGGGAGTTTTGATGATCAGGTGTGGGGAGCCCCAGCCGCGTACACCTTTTTGCTTATCATGGGTCGTCACGTCGATCTGCAGCGTGTTGGCCTCCTGGCTGATCTGTACCACTTCGTCATTGCCTTTATATAGGTATACCGCATGCTCATCGCTTGGCTCTATCACCACACTAATCATATCACCCGCATTCACCTCAATCTCCTCAAAGCTGTTGAAGTCCATGGCGATGTAGTTGCGATATGGGTCCTGGTAAGACTTGGTGTTGTACTCGGCTTTTAGCGCAATATTGTAGGTAGCCAGTGCGCTCAAGAGCACAAAAAAGGCGAAGAGTAAAAGTTTATTGCTGGTTTTCATGGTTTCTGCTCGATTTCTGATTCGTAATTTTCTGTTTTAAAAACTTCGTAGCGCTGCTGGATCTCTTCCAGGTCTATCTCCAGCAAAAAGAGGTTGCGGAAAAACTCCGGCAGGTCCTGCTGCAGAAAGCGCTCCTTACGTTGTGCCTTCACTTTCCTAACTGCATCCGGCGTCACAAAAAAGCCGATGCCGCGCTTGTTGTAGATCACCTCCTGGTTCTGCAACTGCTCGTAAGTGCGCATCACCGTGTTGGGGTTTACCTGAAAGCTCACCGCCAGGTCGCGCACAGAGGGTATTTTGTCTTCTGATGCCCACTTGCCCAGCAGGATTTGGTCGCAAACATGTGCCGCGATCTGCAGGTAGATGGGTTCATTTTCTTTAAATTCCATATGTTATCCTCCCTACTAAACTTGCTTCTCCTTTATTTTAAAATAAGCTACTACCCAACTGATCAGGGCCAGCACGACCAGCAGCAAGACGATGAGTGTTTCATTTCCCTCATAGGCACCCACGTCAAATCGCTTTTCGTTTTCCATAAAATAGGCCGCTGAAAAAGGCCCCGCCGTTACTAGGTCGCGCCCGAGCATGGCCTGTACCCAAAGCTTGTTCAGGTTGTAAAACAGAAGGATGCCTACAAAGCCAGCAAAAGCCGTTTTGATAAAATGATGTTTGTTGAAATAAGCTGAGCCCACTAGCATCAAGGCATTGAACAACGCATAGAAGATCAACAAAATGTGTAGTCGCGGCTCAGAAGTCAGAATGTTTATCATTTCCGGTTCATCGCCAACTCGCGGATCAATGCTGAGCACTATGGTGAGGATCAGGTAATATGAAGGTATAAACAGCAGCAGGTAAATCGGAAACGCGTAAAGCCAACCCACCAGGTATTTTTCGAGCTGCGAGGCGGGTAGGGTCAGAAATGCGATCGCCTTCTTTTTGTCGCCCAGTTGCGCAAACACAGTGCTCGAAAACACCATACCTGCCCCAATCATAAAAAACATGAAGAAGATGGATTGCTCTTCAGACTCCATAGGTGTTGCAGCCAGGTAACTGGCCGTGCCCATGATGATGAACATGGCGCCCAACAGTACTCCTAATGACATCAGGTAGGTCTTGTATTGCTCCACGGTGTGTTTGCGGAACAGCAGGGCAAAGCGGCTCAGATTAAAGTGATTGTTCATAGTGAGGTCTTTGAAGGATTTCGGTTACAGATGTGTTGCCACTGGTGATGGCGTTGAAAAGCAGCTCCATATCCACTTTGCTGTAGTTGCCCATCAGGTTAGGCAATATGGCCTGCTTGCCACGCAGCGCGTCTTCGGCGTAAAGTGCACTTTGAGCTTCCGTTTCAGAAAGGGTGGTAAAAGTGAGACGCTCACTGATCGCATCAAGAGACTCGTTCAGCACGATCTCCCGGTCATGTACGACTACCAATGTGTCGATGAGGCTGTCGAGGTCACGTACCTGGTGCGTGGAGATGATGATACAGCGGTGCTCCGTAAGGGCAGAGGCGATGATGCGGCGAAACTGTACCTTGGAAGGTATATCCAGGCCGTTGGTTGGTTCGTCCATGATCAGAACGCTGGTATTGGTGGCTAGTCCAAAAGCGATGATGGCTTTCTTTTGCTGCCCAAACGACATTTTGTTGAAAACGGCATCCTGCGGCACATCAAATTCCGAAAGGTAGCGGTAAAAAGCTCCTTCGTCGAAGAGGGGGTAAAAAGGGGCGGTGTTTGCCACAAACTGCCTGGCTGTAAGCGAAGGCATGTAAATCTCTTCAGGTATAAAATACAGATCCTGCAGCATAGCGGGATAGCGCTTACCAGCCTCAAAGCCATTCACCTGGCAGCTACCCTCCAGCGGAAAAACGAGTCCCGCCATGTTTTTGAGCAGCGTAGACTTGCCTGCACCGTTTTTGCCCAGCAGCCCATAAATATGGCCCTCCCGTAGCCTGAGGTTCAGGTTCCGGAACAGCAGCGACTTGCGGCTATACCCAAAGCTGAGGTTATTGATCTGTATCATATCTGTTTGTTGTAGTGTATTAGTTACATAGTACACTACAAATGTAGATATTGTTTTATCAATACCAAATTATTTTAAAAAAATATTTAGTGAAGGATATATAAGCTTAAAATCAGCTGCTTGAGTGATTCGCACACCTGAGTGAGGAAAGAGAGCTTAAGGGGGAAAGGCGAAATAGTAAGAGATGAAATTGCCTACGCTGCAACAATGCTGTAGCTATACCTATACCTTAAAAGAGGGATGATGGGAAAGCGCCAGGTATACTTGCTCTGCGTCCTGCTTTTCGAATATTTTCTGAGAGGATCCAAAGTCAAGCACGAGTTTAGCGGTCTGCTGCTCAGTCTCTGGTTTGAAGTAGGCAAAGCACAGTTTGCTGACATCTACCATAAAGACAGCAAGCGTTTTGTCGTTGCCAAGCTGTATGGTTAAAAAGTCGCTGTTCACGTGCTGCATGGCTATACCTTGATCTGCTCAGGTATACGTTAGTTTCTAAACTTCTGTGTGATCATCAGGCCATGCCTCCTGCTTTGCAGCACGCCTATACCTACCCGCCCGAAGCGCACATGCAGGATGTTAGCCCGGTGACCCGGCGACTCCATCAGTCCTTTGTGGGCAATGGTCAGGGTAGGAGCCAAGGCCAGGTTTTCGCCGGCTGCCCTGAACGGAATATTGGCCGCCCGGATCCTGTCGGCGGCACTGGCTCCCTCAGGCGTTATGTGTGAGAAATAGCCGCGCGTGAACATATCGGCAGCATGCCGGCGGGCTACGGTTGTGAGTGCTGTGTCAGCTTGCAGGGGTTGTAAGCCCATGGCGATACGTTCCTGATTCACAAGCTCCAGCATGCGGGCTTCCAGTGCTGGCTTCGGCTGGTAGTCATCGGCTGTGAAGGGCAACTCAATATACTGCCCCGACTCCGGCGCAATGGTAAGTTTGTTGAGGGTGCGCTTCACCACCCGGTCAAACACAGGGGTTAGTTCATCTTCTGCCAGGTGGGTATAGGTTCCGAATCTGCCAGCAATGCTGCTTTCCTGCACATAGCTCTGGAAACGCTCCGGAAAAGGAAAAGACAGCAGCAGAATCGAAATGATTGCGATGGTAATGATGCCGCTCATCAGTCCGGGCATGGTACCAAGCGCTTTGTTCACGTGGTGCTCATGCAATTCGTCCGAGAACTGATCCAGTATGAGCGACCCTACGAACTGGATGAGCATACTTGATAACACCGCGATGATAAAAAAGGAGATGGGCGGGATCCAGTAGACACTCCAGTCGGTGGCGCGGCTGAGCCAGTCGGCGAGGGAAGGGTATAGCCGGAAGCTCAGAATCAGGGTACCCACCCAGCGTACGAGGTCGAGCAGGCTGAAGGCAAAGCCACGGCGCCAGCCCATGTAGGCGCTGAACAGCACAATAAGGGTGAGGAGAAGATCAAGGGCGTTCATTCCAGGTCTTTTTAGTGGTAGTACGGACAGGTGCCATTCAAAGATGACGGGGTCACCGTCCCGGCCTGACCAACAGTTGACAATAAATAAGGTATGGCGTGACTCTTTGTAAGCTTTCTGCGTAGATGAAGAAGTCCTGAAAAGGACATATCAGATACCTAAGTTACAAAATCCTTATGAATATTACCGTATACCCTGGCAATCCCTACCCGCTGGGTGCCACATGGGATGGTGAAGGCGTAAATTTCGCCCTGTACGCCGACAATGCGACTGGCGTAGAGCTATGCCTTTTTAACACGACCGAAGACGAGAGTGAATCGGTGAAGATAAAGATGACCGAGCGTACCCACCAGGTATGGCACGCCTACCTGCCCGAGATCAGGCCGGGACAGCTGTACGGCTATCGGGTGTACGGGCCGTACGAGCCATCCAACGGCCATCGTTTCAATCCGAATAAGCTCCTGATTGATCCGTATGCCAAAGCTATTTCAGGTACGATTAACTGGCACGACTCCCTCTTCGGCTACGAAATAGGCGGTCCTGAAGAAGATCTGAAGATGAGCACACTCGACAGTGCTCCTTTTATACCTTGCAGCGTGGTGGTGGACCCGAACTATGATTGGGAAGGTGTGAAGCAACCCAAGATCCCATACCACAGGTCGGTCATCTACGAAGCGCACGTCAAAGGGCTGACCAAACTGCACCCGGACATACCGGAGGAGATACGCGGAACCTATGCAGCCATTGGTCATCCGGTTACCATCAAGTACCTGCAGGAGCTGGGCATCACCGCTATCGAGCTCATGCCAGTGCATCATTTCATCACCGACCGGCACCTGGCCGACCAGGGATTGACTAACTACTGGGGCTACAACTCCATTGGTTTCTTTGCGCCTGATGTGCGCTACTCGAGTAGTGGCACGCTGGGAGAGCAGGTGGTGGAGTTTAAAAACATGGTGAAAGCGCTGCACCGGGCAGGTATAGAAGTGATTCTGGATGTGGTGTATAACCATACCGGAGAGGGGAACCATATGGGTCCGACGCTGTCATTCCGGGGTGTGGACAATTCGTCTTACTACCGCATGGTGGAGGAAGACAAGCGCTTTTACATGGACTATACCGGCACAGGTAACACACTTAACGCCATGATGCCACCGGTGCTGCGCCTGATCATGGACAGCCTGCGCTACTGGATTCTGGAGATGCACGTCGACGGCTTCCGTTTCGATCTGGCGGCCACCCTGGCCCGTGAACTGCACGAGGTGGACCGACTAGGCTCTTTCTTCGACATCATTCACCAGGACCCTGTTATCTCGCAGGTGAAGCTAATTGCCGAACCTTGGGACATTGGGGAAGGCGGCTACCTGGTGGGCAAGTTTCCGCCGGGTTGGGCCGAGTGGAACGGCAAGTACCGGGACTGCATACGCGACTACTGGCGCGGTGCCGAAAGTATGCTGGGTGAGTTTGCGGAACGCTTTACAGGCAGCTCCGATCTATATCGCGACGATTGGCGTCGCCCTACGGCCAGTATCAATTTCATCACGGCGCACGATGGCTTCACGCTGAACGACCTGGTGTCTTACAACGAAAAGCACAACGAGGCCAACGGCGAAGACAACAACGACGGCGAAAGTCACAACCGCTCCTGGAACTGCGGGGCAGAAGGTATAACGGAAGACAAAAAGGTGATTGAGCTGCGCGAAAGGCAGAAACGCAACTTTCTTACCACGCTGTTTCTGTCGCAGGGAGTGCCTATGCTGGTGGCCGGCGACGAAATAAGCAGAACGCAGCAAGGCAATAACAACGCCTACTGCCAGGATAACGAAATATCCTGGATCAACTGGATCAACGCTGACAAATCACTGCTGGCTTTTACCCAAAAACTGATTGAACTGCGTCGCAACCACCCGGTATTCTGTCGTCGTCGCTGGTTCCAGGGGCAGCCGATCAAAGGAGTGGGCGTTGAAGATATTGCCTGGTTTCAGCCAGATGGCTCGGAGATGACGGAAGAGCATTGGAACCATGACTTTGCCAAGTCTCTGGGGGTGTTTCTGAATGGTCGTGGCCTTCACTCCGTCGGCCCGAAAGGAGAGCAGATCATTGACGATAGTTTCTATCTGATCTTCAACGCTCACCACGAAGACATGGACTATACCATGCCGGAGGCTAAGTACGGCACCCAGTGGACCAAAATACTGGATACCCACAACACGAAGATCAAGGATGAAGGACCTACCGTGGAGGCTGGCGAAACTATACGCATCGGAAGTCGCTCAGTTGTGCTGTTGCATCACCCGGCAGGTCAATTGGTGAGCTGATTAAATCACTTAAAATAAAACAGTAATGGAATTGAATATAAAACACGATAAAAAATACCAGCAATTTACCGCCAACATGGGTAATGAAGATGCTGAACTGGCCTATGCCACCCCTTCAGAGGAAGTAATCGATTTTACACACACATTCGTGCCTGAGTCGGCACGCGGAAAAGGAGTGGCCAACAAACTGATAGAAGAAGGTCTGTGCTACGCAGAAGAAAACGGGAAGAAAGTGATCGCTACCTGTCCGGTCGTGAAAAAGTTTATTCACAAAAATCCGGACTATCAAAAGCTGCTGAAACAATAGCCTGCCTGCACAATCGAATAGAAGGTATAGCCTGCCAGAACAACGGTAAGCTATACCTTTTTTTTGTGTCAGGACTTGTAACGTGCGATGTAGGCAATGGCCGAGAGCACCAGCGGGTGCTTGGCCTGCATCTGCTCTAAAAGTTGTTCCATGACCAGGTAATCGCTAACAGCCGTGCTGATCTCATCGCACAGTAGCAGGTACTTATACCTGATGACACTGATGTAACACTTGTCATCGTTGTGAAGCAGAAAGTTGCAGATGTTCAGGTATAACTCCTGAGCCGCCTTGTCACTCAGCTCAATATTTAAGGTGTCTTTAATTGCTTTTCTGGCGCTTTTCTTTTGCATATTAATAGAAAGTTCATACAAACAGGCATGCCTGATTTGTAGGACGGTCATACAGCCGGTTGAAGCAGGAGCAAGGTTACCGGAAAGGAAATACCGGTAGAGGCGCTTGCCCGTGGTGAGGGGCTAAGCGAACGGGAGTATTCTGTTAAGGTGTTAAGGGAAGTAAAATAGCTGCGCCGGGCCGGGTGTCGCAGACCAGCGCAGTTAACTTATTATTGTTTCACGAGCTGTATCTCACAGTGCAGGCGTATCTCATCGCTCACAACTACACTGCCGGCCTCCGTTACTGCGTCCCACATCAATCCGAATTCTTTACGGTTGACCTTGCCTTCCACGCTGAATCCTGCCTTGGTTTGTCCATAAGGGTCCACCACGGTACCGTGATACTCCACATTGAGTGTAATGGGCCGTGTGGTTCCACGAATGGTGAGTTCTCCGTTCAGTTTTTCAAAACCTGGTTTCAACTCTTCGTAGTCTTTGCCTTCAAATCTGATCTGCTCATGGTTTTCGGCATCAAAAAAGTCAGCTGACTTCAGGTGCGTGTCGCGCTGCTCGTTGTTAGTGCTGATGGAGTCAACATCGGCCGTGAACACAATGCTCTTGGTGTTGTGAAAATCTTCGCCTTCTGTTTCCACTTCTACATTGAATTTTTCGAAATAGCCGGTCACGGTTGTAATCATCAGGTGGCGTACTTTGAACTGCACCTCACTGTGTGCCGGGTCTACGATCCATTTAGTTGTTGCCATAGGTATAAGTGGTTTTAATTTGTTTGACTATATATGGGTGCCAGTGCCTTTAGCATACTGCATCACAGGTAATAGGGTTATAATCTGGTAGTTATTTGCTCAGGGGTTGGGAGGCATGTTGGGTTCTGCGCCTGCTCTGAATGTAGCGATGGCTCTGTTCTGGTAGAAAAGGGTGAGGATTTCGCCGGCAATGCGGTAGGAGTCTGCTTTTTCGAGTACAGCCATCAGGAGGTTCTCCTGCTCAATGATGGGGCACATGGCCCGTGTGGTGCCAAGGTTAGTCAGCTTCAGAGAGCCGTTATTAACGCTATACCTGCCCATCAACCGGTTGCAGCCTGTGTACCCCTTTAGCTCATTCTCTCCAGCCTCGAAGCGGATGTAAGCGGTTCGGTTTTCAGGATTATCCTGAAACTGCTGATCCTGCAAAGAGAGCAGAATCCAATAAGAGCTCTTCAGCTCTGTGTCTCCTTCAACGCCGTACTGTCTGTTCTTCTCGCTAAGGTTACAGGCGTTCAGGCACAGGAGTAGTAGTAAGAGCCAACTGGTGCGTACCATATTTTTCATAGTGTCTTTCGTTAAGGGCATAGGTTTATCGGATGCCTTGTTCAGGTATGGAATTGCATACGCATAAGACCGGAATTAGGTAGCATGGCACCCTAAAGCAGGAAGTCCACCGGTGAGGTGGACTTCGCTTATAGATTTTATTTCTGGTAGCCGCGTACGCTTCGGCCGTAACTCGAAATAGGAGAGTCGGCCGAATAATCCGGACCCGATCTGTAACCATAGCCACGTGGGCTGCGACTTGGAGAGTCATCATGGTCACGGTCACGGAAGCGACGTGTTTCATAGTTGTCATTGCGGCCTTCACGATCCTGATTGCGGTGATCGTAGTTGCTGCCATACTGGCGACCGTAGTCATTGTCGCTGCTGCTACGGCTGTGCTCACCACGGTCGTAGTAGCGGTCGTCCAGGCTTTCTGAATCTTCTATGCTTCGGCGTCCGTCCTGCCGGCCATGCGCATAATTATAGCGCTCGTCCTGGCCGTACTGGTCGAAGCGGCGTCCATGGCCGGTATGGCGGTAGCTGTTTTCCTGGCGGTCATAGCGGCGGTTGGCATGGTCCACATCACTTTCTCTTCGCCAGCCGGTGCCACGGGTTTTATCATAGCCGCCCTGCCGCTCGTAGTTCATGTATGGGTTCGGGTCGCCGTAGCGGTAGTGGTCGCTCTGTGAACTGCCGCTGCCAGAGCCGTAGTTATAATTGTCTTTGTCGCGATTGCTGCCGCCACTGCCACCCCATTCATTTTGGTGCATCTGCCCCTGCGTATGGCGGTCATCCTGATCACGGCTGCTGCGCCAGCTGCTGGCTCCATAGCCACCCACCGGGCCACTACTACCATAGCTTGTGCTGCCCTGGCTGCTTACGTTTCGATACTCGTGGTGCTGGTCCGGCATACCGTAGTAGTTGCCGCGGTTTTCGTAGCGCGACTGGTAATTAGATAGATTGCTTGATTGGTTATACCTGTCGCCGGATCGTCTTCCTTGCTCACGGTAGCTTCTACCAAAATCTTCGTTATGTCTCATAGTTTTATGTTTTATAGATTCATGTTCAACTATGCTTTTTAAACGAGCATCAAGCTGCAGTGTTTGGTTAAGACATCATTTGCATACGCTCAAGTGGTGATTCAACTTGGTCACAGTATGGAAAGGACGAAGTATAAAAGCCAGGCTATACCTGAGGAGTCGCTGCTGCTGGGCTGATCTCGAAAAGAGCGTGCTCAATGCGCCCTTTGCCCGGTGCCTGTACGGACAGACGCAGCGGCAGTGCCTGGGCGGGGTTTTGGGTAGGGAACCAGGGCCTTTGCTCCTGTACCACGATGAACATACCCTCTGGGCCTCCTACAGCTTCAAACAGCGCATTGGCCGATTTCCAGCGGGGCAGTTGCAGCTTCTCGCGCAGTTCCTGCGCAAAGGGTGCTACATCACGCACAGGCAAGCCCACTTCTGCCACACCTATAAGCTGCTCTGGTCCAAAGGGTGCCAGGCTGGCTGGGGCTGTGCGGTGTGAAATAAACTCCAGCAGGTTGAGCTCCGGATCATAAAAATAAAGTGCTTGGGCTTGCCATGCCTCGTGGTATACGACAGGCGAAGTGGAACCGGGTGCATACAGAAAAGCCACACGATCCTGCAGCCATTCGCCTGCTTCCGCAATCCGGTTGCCTGGTAAATTAAAAGCAAGATGGTAGCCACCTACTGGCCGCTCCCGGCTTGTGCGGAAAGTCAGGGTGCTGTGCCCCACCTGCACACTGAAGGTCTGCTGCTCTTCTGACAGCAGAGGTAGCCCCAGAGTCTCGGTATAAAATGCCTTCAGCTCTTCAGGCTGGCGGGTGTGCAGTTCAACAGAAATTATTTTCATCAGATTGTCTCAGGGAGTGATACTTACTTAAGAGATATACGAGAATAAATAACAGAGGACATTTAGAGGGGAGATACCTATTTAGACGAATTTAAACCAACTCTTCATTATTGGTTTCGTTAAATACTATCTGTAAATCTACCAAAATCAACAGGTCATGAAAGAAAAAGAAAGCATGAAAGGCAATGGACAGGATAAGTCAAAGTACTCCAAAGCCGAAAAATCCCGTAACGCCAGCAAAGGCACAACCCTCACTACCCGCCAGGGGCACCCTGTCACTGACAATCAGAACATTAGAACTGTAGGCAACCGTGGACCGGCTACCATGGAGAACTACCACTTCATAGAAAAGATATCGCATTTTGACCGTGAGCGCGTTCCGGAGCGCGTAGTGCATGCCCGTGGTGCCGGAGCACACGGTGTGTTCCAATCGTATGGTACAGTGGGCAATGATCCTATTGAAAAATTTACCCGCGCCAAGGTGTTTAAGAAAGGAAAAGAAACGCCCGTGTTTGTGCGCTTCTCTACCGTAGGTCACGGTACGCACTCACCCGAGACGCTACGTGACCCACGCGGCTTTGCCGTGAAGTTTTATACCGAAGACGGTAACTGGGACCTGGTAGGCAACAACCTCAAGATCTTCTTCATCCGCGATGCCATGAAATTCCCGGATCTGATCCACTCCCAGAAGCCAGACCCTGTAACCAATATACAGAGTGCAGAGCGTATCTTCGACTTCTTCTCCGGTACACCGGAGGCAACTCATATGGTTACCTTCCTGTATTCGCCCTGGGGTATACCTGCCAACTACCGTCAGATGCAGGGCTCGGGCGTGAACACCTACAAGTGGGTAAACGAAGATGGTGAGGCGGTGCTGGTGAAATACCACTGGGAGCCGATGAAACAGGGTATCCGCAACCTGACTCAGAAAGAAGCGCAGGAGATACAGGGTAAGAACTTCAACCACGCTACGCAGGACCTGTATGAGGCGATCGAGCGCGGCGACTACCCGGAGTGGGAACTGAACGTGCAGATTCTGAGCGACGACGATCACCCGGAGCTGGACTTCGATCCGCTGGATGACACCAAGCTATGGCCGAAAGACCAAATTCCGTGGCATCCAGTAGGTAAAATGACCCTGAACCGCAACCCCGTGGACTACTTCAACGAGGTAGAGCTTTCCGCCTTCGGTACGGGTGTACTCGTAGATGGACTAGACTTCTCAGACGATAAAATGCTGCAGGGCCGTACTTTCTCTTACTCCGATACGCAGCGTTACCGTGTGGGAGCCAACTACCTGCAGCTTCCGATCAATGCACCGAAGACCCATGTGGCCACTAACCAGCGCGGCGGACAAATGGCTTTTGACACAGACTTTGCAGAAGGGCAGAACATTCACGTGAACTACGAGCCGTCCATATTAGGAGGATTGCAGCAGGCTGAAAAGCCGAAGGAGTATTCGCCGCGTTATGAAGCGAACCTGGTGCGTCAGCCAATCGACCGACCGAACCCGTTCGGGCAGGCTGGTGAGACCTACCGCAATTTCGAGGACTGGGAGCGTGACGAACTGATCAACAACCTGGGCAACGACCTGGCCAAATGCGATAGCCGCATACAGGACAAGATGCTGGAGTACTTCACGCAGGCCGACGAAGACTATGGCCGCAGAGTGCGAGAAAGCATCGACCGTGCTACGAAGGAGATGAAGAAGATGATGATGGAGCACAAGAAGATCGAAGGCATGGATGGCCCGTCAGGTAATGTAACCGGCGAAGAAGGTGTGCAGGACGCTAAAAAGAAGTCTCACAAAGCGAAGCCTTATTAAGCTGCAAATTGATTAGGTACAGAGAGGCCGCTCCCATGGAGGAGCGGCCTTTTTTTGTTCATTCCCACATCTCCCGAATTTTAGCTAATTTTGCAGTATTGTGAGAAAGCATAAGAAGAAGACTAATTTCGAAATACTCGAGAACATTCGAATCGAGGAGATGGTAGCGGAGGGCAAGTGCCTGGCGCGCCACGACAATATGGTAGTGTTTGTGGGCGGAGTGGCTCCCGGCGATGTGGTCGACCTGCGCATCACCCGCAAGAAGAAGAGCTTCATGGAGGCGGAGGCCATCAACTTCCACAGCTACTCCGATGTGCGTGTGCAGCCATTCTGTGAGCACTTCGGTACCTGTGGCGGTTGCAAGTGGCAGCACATCGGCTACGACACGCAGTTGTACTACAAGCAAAAGCAGGTGCAGGATAATCTGGAGCGCATCGGCAAGGTGGCACTTCCGCCTTTCGACCCGATCCTGGGCTCTGCCAAAGACAAGTTCTACCGTAACAAACTGGAGTTCACCTTTTCCAACTACGGCTGGCTGACCAACGAGCAGATCAAGTCAGGGGAGGAGCACGAGCGCCGGGCGCTGGGCTTCCACATGCCGGGCCGCTTCGACAAGATTCTTGACATCCAGAACTGTTACCTGCAGCCGGAGCCTTCCAATAGCATCCGACTCGCCGTGCGTGACTATGCGCGTGCTAACAATCTGGTGTTTTTTGACAAGCTCCGCATGAACGGATGGTTGCGCAATCTGATCATCCGGACAGCCAATACCGGCGAACTGATGGTGATCGTGCAGGTATATCATGAGGACGAGGAAGCTTTGACAGGCCTACTGGATCATTTGGCTACCACTTTCCCCGAGATTACTTCGCTACAGTATGTGGTGAACGGCAAAGGCAACGAGACTTTTCATGACCTGGAAGTAGTGTGCTACAAAGGCTTGCCTTACATTCACGAGGAAATGGAAGGTATACGCTTCCGGGTTGGACCGAAATCCTTCTACCAGACCAACGGCGACCAGGCCTATGAGCTTTATAAACTCACCCGTGAGTTTGCCGGTCTGAGCGGGAATGAGCTGGTGTATGACCTCTATACCGGAGCCGGAACGATCGCTAACTTCGTGGCCCGTCAGTGTCGTGAGGTCATCGGTATAGAGTATGTGCCAAGCGCCATTGAAGATGCCAAGATCAACTCGCAGATCAATGACATTACTAACACGACCTTCTATGCAGGCGACATGAAAGACATCCTGTCAGATGAACTGATCGAGCGCCATGGCAGACCGGACGTGGTGATCACGGATCCACCGCGTGCAGGTATGGACGAGAAGGTGGTGGCGAAGCTTCTGCAGGTGCATGCGAATCGCATTGTTTATGTGAGCTGCAACCCGGCCACACAGGCACGTGACCTGGAACTGCTCTCTGAAAAATATGATGTAACACGGGTTCAGCCGGTGGATATGTTCCCACAGACGCACCACGTTGAAAATATTGTTCTGTTAACAGCTAAATAAAAGCGAATGCAAAACGATCCTGAATTAAACGGTAAATACCTCGGCACCATTTCCAAAGATTTTGTGGTGGTGGCTGAGACCCTGCGTGAGGCATCGTACCAGGTGCGCAAACGCCATATTTCCAAATACCCGATCTTTGTTTTTGCCCGGACGGAGGTGCCCATTGGTTCGCTCTTTCTAGCCAAAGAAGAGCTGGCACTGGAGTGGAATATTAACGCTTCTTACCTGGAGGACTTTATCAAACACCGCCTGGTGGACCCGGAGAAAATAGAAGACTTCGTGGCAGCTTACAAAGACCCGGACGAGTTCTGCTGCCTCTTTGTGGTAGACGGAGAGAACTTCACCAACTTTGTGTTCATACCTTATCCGGAGGATTAAACTTGCGTTGCAAATTTCGTATCCTGACGCACGGTATCAGTGATACGACTAAGTTGAGTTACTGATATTGATAAAAATAAAAGGGATTAATCAGAAGCAGGAGTAATTCATACCCAACAAAAAAGGAAAGCGGCTTAGCTTTCCTTTTTTGTTTTCAAAGTCATGATACTTGATATGCAGATCTAAAAATGCTGCCAGCCCTGTGCTTGCAGCGGGAAGGACTGTCCGTGTTTGTTGGCCAGATTGATACCTTCACTCTTGTCGGTGATCTTACCGATGATGCTGATGTCGGGGTGGTTCTTCACCTTGTCGTAATCTGAAATTGGCACCGTGAACAGCAGTTCGTAGTCTTCGCCACCGTTGAGGATGCAGGTGATCGGGTCGAGTTTAAACTCCATGGCAGCTTCCAAGGTCTGCTCGTCTACGGGCAGGTTGTCTTTGTAAATCGTGGCACCCACACCGGACTGCGCACAGATATGAAACAGCTCCGAAGCCAGTCCGTCTGACACGTCGATCATGGCGGTTGGCTTGATGTCGCGCTCCTTCATGTCATGGATCACATCCATGCGTGCCTCCGGACGAAGCTGGCGACCCACGATGTATTGTCTGTCTTCGAGTTGCGGTTGCATCTCCGGGTCAGCCATAAATGCCTGCTTTTCGCGCTCCAGTATCTGGAGTCCGAGATAGGCCGCGCCCAGGTCACCGGTCACACAGATCAGGTCGTTTTCTTTGGCACCACTGCGCAGCACCGCATCGCCTTTGGCAACTTCACCAATGGCTGTTATGCTGATCACCAGACCGGTGCGCGAAGAGGTCGTGTCACCGCCCACAAGGTCCACACCGTAGTTCTCGCAGGCCAGGCGCATCCCTTCATAGAGTTCCTCTACGGCCTCCACAGTATACTTGGCTCCCAGTGCGATGTTTACTGTGATCTGAGTCGGTTTGGCGTACATGGCTGCAATATCCGATACGTTTACGGCTACCGCTTTGTAGCCGAGGTGCTTCAGCGGGCAGAAGGTAAGGTCGAAGTGCACACCCTCCAGCAGCATGTCGCTTGTTACCACAATCTGTTTTTCACCTGGCTCCAGAATGGCTGCATCATCACCAATCCCTTTGATAGTAGAAGGCTGCGTGAGCTCGATCTTTTCGTTCAGGCGCTTGATCAGGCCAAACTCGCCTAATTCACTTAGTGAGGTATAGTTACTCATCTTGTTTCTGCTTTATACCTGCAAAGGTACGCAATTTATAAGCTATAGGAGTAATCCACCCATCACGGAATTACTGCACGATATTTACCTTAGAAATAGTAGTTTTGTAACTGGTTCCTGCAAAGAGTGGGAAGCTATCCGAATATTTGTCTGCCTGGCAAAGCGGACAAGGTATAAGTTGATTTGACAAAGATGAAAAATAAAGTAGTACTCGTAACGGGCGGTACGTCAGGTATAGGCAAGGCGCTGGTGTTTGCATTTGGCATGGCAGGAGCGAAGGTAGCCTACTCCGGTCGTAACCAACAGAACCTCGACCAGACCGCACAAGAACTAACGGCGGCAGGTATAGACAACCTGGCGATCAACGCGGATGTGAGTGTGGAAGCCGACTGTGAGCGTATGGTAGCTGAAACCGTTAGCAGGTTTGGCAAACTGGACATTCTGATCAACAATGCCGGCATCTCGATGCGGGCCCTTTTTGAAGATCTCGACCTCGACGTGCTGCGTAAGGTGATGGACATCAATTTCTGGGGCACGGTATACAGCACCAAGTTTGCGCTGCCTTACATACAAGCGGCGAAAGGCTCCATCATTGGCATTTCGTCTATCGCCGGCTACCGTGGCCTGCCTGCCCGTACCGGCTACTCGGCTTCTAAGTTTGCGATGCACGGCTTCCTGGAAACGCTCCGCACCGAACTCCTGCATTCTGGTGTGCACGTACTGATTGCCTGCCCGGGTTTCACGGCCTCCAACATCCGCAACACGGCCCTTGCCGCGGACGGGAATCAGCAAGGCGAAACACCACGCGACGAACAGAAAATGATGAGCGCCGAAGAAGTAGCTGATCGTATCCTGCAGGCGACTATCAAACGCAAGCGTGACCTGGTGATGACTACCCAAGGCAAGATGGCGGTATGGGTCAACAAACTCTTCCCGAGTCTGGCTGATAAGCTGGTGTACAACGTGATGGCGAAGGAAAAAGACTCGCCATTAAAGAAGTAAATAATTTGTTCAAAGGGCTTTTGAACGTGTGAAAAAATATAAAAGAGAAGCTTTCAGGCTTCTCTTTTCATTGATGTTTGACACAAAGCTACCTTATTTAAAGGGCATTTTCCTTTAGCCAACTTTAGCCAAAAAACTACGGCAGTTCCAGCAGATTGTGCTTGCGCACATAAGCTTTTTCGCCTTTCCAACGGATCTCGTACCAGATGTCTTGCTCCCCTGTAATAGGTACCTTGTGTCCCTGCGAAACAGTAGCCAGCCAGGTAGCACCTGCTGAGGGTGCCGACATGATGGCCACCTGATCGTTGCGGATGATGCCTTCGTCACCTAGGTCAAGAAAATTGATGTAGTAAAGGATGAAGAGCAGGTATACCACAAAGCCTACTTTGAATGTCTGGCTGAAGCGGTGCCCTTTGCGCCAGCTCACAAACATCACCGTCACGGTCACCACAGCCACGAGCAACAGCAGCTCCAGAATGCGCATGTAGTGCTTGCTAAACTGGGTTTTGAAGAACTGCAGGTCGTTGTACTCGTAGCCGCTCAGGCGATGTGTTTGGCCAAGCTCTTCCATCTTTTTGAGGACTGATCGACTGGGCTGCTTCTTGTAGAAGAGATGCAGGTAGTACATGGCTCCGGTATAGTCACGCACACTTTCCTTGATGTAGGCCATCTTGAGGAGCATCTGCGGCGTGTATACCTGCTGGTGCTGCAGCAACGAATCGTAGAGCGTGAAAGCCTCGGTGTACTGCAGGCTGTTAAAGAGAGAATCAGCTTGGGATAGGGCTTTATTATCTGTCTGACTATAAACTGGTTCGGTGTTTAGCGCCAAAAAAAGGAGCAAAAAACCAGAGATTTTGAACCAAAGATTTTGCATTTAAACAGATAGATATTACTTTTGCAACGCAATTAAGGGAATCGCCCTTGAGAATGCAAGTTAGTAAAAAGATTCTGTAGCTCAGCTGGTAGAGCAATACACTTTTAATGTATGGGTCCTGGGTTCGAATCCCAGCGGGATCACAAAAAGTACCTCCTTTCTATAGGTAAGGAGGTGCTTTTCTTCACTAACTTATTACCGATTCTGTAGCTCAGCTGGTAGAGCAATACACTTTTAATGTATGGGTCCTGGGTTCGAATCCCAGCGGGATCACTTCAAGAAAGCCTCAAACCTATGTTTGGGGCTTTTTTATTTCCCCTGTTGCCAATTCCAAACCCTTTGGGCTGTTTCGAGTTTAAATGCCATAGCTTACCTAAAGTCTATCAATGGAAAACTTTGTCAAGATTCAGGTGCCGGTAACTATTTCTTACCCTGCTTTGGAAAGCGTACTCCAAAAGCAACTGGTGGGCGAATACATACCGAAGCCTTCCGAAGATACGGATTCAAACCCCTACGCACAGATTCTGGACGTTGGCCTGGCAGGCAGCAGTGCAGGCGCCGGCGACATCATCCTCAAGGTCAGGATACGGATTTTAAGGACCATACTCAAGCGCGATAATGTGGACTTGTACGTGCAGGCTACGCCAAGCTACGACAATGCGACGCAGCAGGTATACATTCGCAGGTTCAACATGCAGGCCCAAACCTCCAGCCGTTTTTATAATTCTTCGCTCGAAGTGCTGGTCAATAAAGTGGCCTATAACCAAATCATTCAGAAGGCAAGAGTAAACCTGTCTGAAATCATCACAGGAGAACTGATTAAGGCTAACGGGATGCTGGAAGCAGGTATGGAGTTGAAAGGGTTAAAGCTCACGGGCGCTGTAGAAGAAGTGCGTGTGCAGGACATCATGCCAAAATCGAACCGGTTGTTCCTGAACTTGGAGGTGCAGGCAAAAGTGGAAGTAGATGTGTTTGACCTAAGCGAATTGCTGCCCGCCTAACCGGAGCCAAACTATCCAGGAAGAGATGAATACAGGTATAGCAGCTATATTTTTTTCATCTTAAAAGAATTTTTTCTTGTTCTGTTAAAGGGTTGATGCTTAGGAAGATTAAACCAAAATGGTGTCGGTTCGTTCTATACAGATACCTTTGGAAGCGCGAATAGTATAAGTGGGTTTTGGCAATTAAGGAAAAAGCCCTACTTTTGCACTCCCAACACGGGGAAACACGAGTACTGATTCTGTAGCTCAGCTGGTAGAGCAATACACTTTTAATGTATGGGTCCTGGGTTCGAATCCCAGCGGGATCACTGAAAAGAAAGAGGCTGTTTACGCAAGTAAGCAGCCTCTTTTGCTTTTAGCTCTCTCTTCATTTTTGTCTCAAGGTTAGTCGCGTTCAGCATACCTTCCGCACAAGTATAGTCGATCACCAACACAGTGACATAAACTTACCCCCAACAAACAAAAAGCCCCCGGCTACTATGCGTAGTCAGGGGCTTTCAGGTATAGGCTATAAGCGTTTTACTCAGTTTTATAAAGCGTCTCAAACAGCTTGTATTTAAACTGCTTGTACTCCTGCAGCACTGCGACCATGGCGAACAAGGTCAGAGCAATCACAACAGGGTACACCATGTACAGCATCGGGTGCAGGAGCGGCAAAAACAGCAGACCTAACAGTAACATGGACAAGAAACTGTAGAGGTAAGAGGTCTTGGCACTGAAACTCAGAATACCGCCTTTTACCATCTTAGGACTGGTGAACGAAGCTATGATTCCGATTGGCGTCAGGACCATTACGGCAGCAGCATACATCAGCAAAATAAAAGTTGCCTGTTCGTGGTTGAAGAAGGCCACATATAGCACCACAAGGGCCGCATCTATCAGAATAGGCATGCGCAAGGGCAATAGGCTGGCCTTTAGGAATTCCTTGTAGCTTCCTGTAGCACGCTCCGTCGTTAGCCACAGGTTTTTATAAAAGCCCCACACGTTGTTGAACACATAGGTATAGATCACAAGCGGACCCACAAAAAACCAGAGTGTTGCGTTCTTGTCCAGCATATGGATACCCTTGGCTGTGTACACCGTCGCGTCGATGCCGAGCATGAGCACTTTAAAGCCCAAGCCAAACATGAGCAGTTGTTTCGCCATTTTGTGGTTCTTGAACAGGCGCCAGCCCAGGCTGCGCCGGGCATTGTGGCTGTAGTTCACGGTGCGGCGCTTTGGTTCGAAGGCCGCCTGCTCGAGCAGGTAGTTGGCTATCAGAAACGAAGTCAGCGACGCCAGGTGTACCACCAGCATCATTACCGAATTCACAGGCTCAAACATAGGCGCACGCGCCTCCAAAGCTATAAATGCACCTGCCATGATCACAGCACCCCAAAATGCACTGCTGCGCCAGTTGATGCGACGCTCAATAAACACCTGCAGCGATCGCCTTGTAATATGCGCTGTCAGGAACACCAGGAAACTCTGCGCCAGATACAGCACGGTATAGTCAGATGACATCATGAAGAGCAGAAGCAGGAAATTGAGCAGCACGAAGTAAAACGGCGATACCAGCTCCACTACCAGCTCCGTCCAGAAGCGCTTGAGCGGTTTAACAGGGTAAATGCGGTTAATGAAATCTGCTTTGGGGATGTAGGCCGGAAAAAAGCCACGCAGTATCGTGAAGGCCAGCAGCAGCAGGTTTGTATAGCCTAGCATCTGGCTGACATCCATATTCAGTCCGCCATCACGGGCCTGCTGAAGCAGATACGTAAACAGCCAGGCATAAAAAGCCGACAGCACAATGCCGAGCGCAAGCAGGAGCACCCGCTGCATCTTCTTGTGCCGGAAATAGCTATTTAGTCTTGCCTTGCAGGAATATAAAATCAGATCCATGTAATAGAGTTTAGGAGTTGGAGAGTCAGGGAATTTAGGAGTGCTCTACAATCTCAAACTCCTAAACTCTAAAACGCTCTAACTAATTCAACATCCAGTCGATGTCGGCGTCGGTGGTAGTGTGGTGTGGCTGCAGGAGCTGGAACAGGGCCTGGTCGATCAGGGCTTCGCCGTTCATGGTAAACTCCTGTACCGAGCCGTTGTACATCAGCTGGCCGTCGTTTAGCACCCCGATGTGAGTGGCAACACGCTCCACATAGTTCAGGTCATGCGACGAGATAAGCACTACCCGGTTTGGCGTGCTGTAGTTGCGGATCAGCTTCACTAGCAACTGTGCTGCGATTGGGTCGAGGCCTGTGAAGGGCTCGTCCAGGATGAGCACGCGCGGTTTATGCAGGATGGCAGCCACAATACCTACTTTCTTTTTCATACCGGTAGAGTAGCCAGCAATGTTTTTGTGCAGCGACTCACGCTCCGAGAAAAAGTAATTGGTCAGGCTGTTGATACGCTGCTGCGCCTCTTCTTCAGGCAATTTGTAAAGCTTTGCTATAAAGTTGAGATACTCCAGACCAGTGAATTCTTCGATCAGGGGGTTGTCTTCGCACAAAGCGCCAAGGTCCTGCTTCACTTCCAGTGCATTGCTCAGGTAGTCCTTGCCATAAAGCGATATAGTGCCATCGTCAGGTTTAATGAGGTCGAGAATACTGTTGAGGAAAGTGCTTTTGCCGACGCCGTTTTTGCCAAGCAGGCAATAGCACTGGCCTTGTTCTACTGTCAGGTCAAGCGACTGCAACACATATTTGTTGCCATACGCTTTCGATAGTCCTTTTATCTCGATGCTCATATTCTTCCCCTGGCTAAATATAGTAATATAACTATTTTCTATAGAAGTATAAATTTAGTTATACCCCCGAAATAGTCCAAACTTTATGTGCGAAACTTAAGCTAAATGCCATCGGCATCCCTAAAATCTTATTCGTTTCTGTGCTAAAGCAACATTGGTAGCTATGCATAAGGTTTCGGCGTTTCTCAAATGTTTTGCGTTTTTTTGATAGCAGTCGCGCAAGCCTTTAAGTGCCAAAACTTTGCCATAATTATATAGCACCAACAGGAAAACACTATTTATGTTTTTTAGACAGATCTAAAATTAATTGTAAGTAAATCTAAACTTTTATTTAAGTTTGTCTCGTAATAAAGATGACAAGCTTTGATAATGAAAATGAAGTACCTATACCTGATTTATGTGTTTTTGACAATTCCCTATCTGGTCAGTGCGCAAACCGGAAAAATCAGAGGACTGGCACTTGCGGGAGACAAACCTGCTGCTTACGCCAGTATAGGCCTGGCTGGGAGCAGCATCGGCACGACTGCCAATGAACATGGGAACTTTGAGATAGATCAAGTGCCGGCAGGTACATATAAACTTAATGTTTCTGCTATTGGATACAGGGCGCAGGAGCAGTCAGTGACTGTAAGGGCAGGCGAAGTGAGCACAGTAAAACTAACTTTACAGCCTCAGGATGCCCGTTTAAGCGAAGTGGTGGTGTCAGGTACCATGCGTGAGACATACCTGCTGGAGTCGCCTGTGCCGGTTGAGGTCTATACTCCCAAATATTTTCAGAAGAACCCGACACCGGCTATTTTCGAAGCACTTGAGATGGTGAATGGGGTACAGCCGCAGATCAACTGCAGCGTATGCGGTACCGGCGACATCCACATCAACGGTATGGAGGGCGCTTATACTATGGTGCTGATCGATGGTATGCCGATCGTGAGTGCCCTGTCTACGGTTTATGGGTTGAGTGGCATCCCGAATAGTTTAATCGAACGGGTAGAGGTGGTGAAAGGACCGGCCTCCACCTTGTACGGCTCTGAAGCGGTGGCGGGGCTCATCAACATTATCACCAAAAGCCCTGCAACGGCTCCACGTCTCTCCGCTGACCTGTTCTATACCTCTCATCGGGAACTGAACGCTGACATTGGGTATAGCAAGCGCTGGAACCGGGCATCGACTATGCTAAGCACAAACTATTTCCGGTTTGCCGACCGACGAGACGTGAACCACGACAATTTTACGGATATTCCGCTGCAGCATCGCTTTTCCGTATTTAATAAGTGGAGCCTGAACCGACCGGAAAACCGAGTGGCCAACCTGGCAGCCCGTTACTACTATGAAGATCGCTTTGGTGGGGAAATGCAGTGGCAACCCGCAAACAGGGGCGGCGACCAGGTATACGGAGAGTCGATTTACACAAGTCGCTATGAAGTGCTGGGAAGCTACCAACTGCCTTTGCCTGAAAATCTGTTGTTCAGCTTCTCATACAATGATCATCAGCAGAATGCGGCTTACGGTGAAACCGTTTACAAAGGACATCAGCGGGTGGGCTTCGGGCAACTGGTTTGGGATCGTGATCTGGGAGCCAGACAGAAGCTGTTGCTGGGAACCGCTTACCGCTATACCTGGTATGATGACAACACTCCTGCCACTGAGTCGGGAGAGGGAGAGTCTGCCCGGAACCGGCCAGACCGCATTTCGCTGCCTGGGGTCTTTGCACAGCACGAGTTCAAAGCCTCTGATAAGTTCACCGTGCTCTCTGGCTTGCGCTACGATTACCATTCGGCACATGGTGGTATCCTTTCTCCGCGGCTAAGCATGCGCTGGGCTCCAAACGAAGATAATACCTTCCGCTTGAGTATGGGCAATGGCTATCGTGTGGTTAACCTGTTCACCGAAGATCACGCCGCCCTCACTGGTGCCCGTGAAGTTGTTATCCGGAATGAACTGAAGCCTGAGCAGTCCTATAACGTCAACCTGAATTACCAGCGCTACATTCCGCTTGGCAGTGGCTTTCTGAATCTGGAGGGAGCGGCCTTCTATACCTATTTCACGAACAAGATCATCGCTGATTTCCTGACCAACAATACGCAGATCATTTACGACAACCTGAGCGGCCATGCCATTTCCAAAGGTATAGCATTGAATACGGAGCTGGCCTTTACCTTTCCGCTGCGTCTGCACACCGGTGTTACGCTGATGGATGTATACCAGGTGCAGGATAGTGGTGAGGGGCAGAAAGAGCGCATTCCACAGTTGCACGCACCCCGGTTCTCGGGCACCTTCACTGCATCGTACCAGTTCAGGCAACTTGGTGTCACGCTGGACTACACAGGCAGTGTCAAAGGCCCGATGTACCTGCCGGTTCAGGAGAATGACTTCAGACCGGAAAAGTCACCTTTGTTTAGTCTGCAAAACCTGCAAGTCACCAAAGCGATGAGAGAGGGGCTGGAACTTTATGGAGGCGTTAAAAACCTGCTGAACTTCATGCCCAGGCACCCGCTCATGCGCCCCTTCGACCCATTTGACAGGCAGGTAGAGGTAGATAACCCGTATGGGTATAGCTTTGACACGGAGTATAACTATGCGCCTATGCAGGGGAGGCGGTTTTTCCTGGGCGTTCGCTATACTTTGCCGCAGTGAGTTAAGTATTTGACTGTGTGAACAGTTTGAGTGTAGTTCGTGTTAAGTGACAGGATTTGCAGGAAAATAGCCGCAAAAAATCAGTTTTGAGCATAGATGGCTGTTGCAATTCTCAACTCTTCGATATACTTTTGCAAACCTAATCAGCTGCGCACGTGGTGAAACTGGTAGACACGCCATCTTGAGGGGGTGGTGCCTTCGGGTGTGGGAGTTCGAATCTCCCCGCGCGCACATCAAAAGCTCTGTTCTTAACTGAACGGGGCTTTTTTGTTTTACAGGCTGTACTGACTGTCTTCTGACTTATCTCAGTGACCTATTCGGTGACCTAGAAGTTTTAGGCGGTCTGGGTCACTCAATTGCTTGTAAGTAATTGATCAAGATGCTTTTGTAATGATATGTGTTCCATAGGAATGCTTTTGTGAGGTGCGATGAATCAAGATTAGTAGAGACTAGTAGTGTCTTTTCTAATCCAGCGGTTCCATTCCTATACCTTCCGCTCAAACGGGTTCTCCGGCTTCACCAGCATCACCTGCTCCCGCTCAACTACCACGGCACCCGCAGGGGCTCCTTTGGGTTTGCGCACCCACTTTTTTGGGGTATAGAGCACGGGACAAAGGGAATCGCTTTTGCGCTTGCTATAGTAGGCGGCCAGTTGGGCGGCTTTCTCGAGAACGGAGGTGGGCACGGTTTTGCCGGCCTGGTGCTTGATCACCACATGCGAGCCTGACACATCTTTGGCGTGCAGCCAGATGTCTTCCTTGTAGGTATGGCGTTGAGTAAGCAGGTCGTTGTTCTGGGCGCTTTTACCGACCAGTATCTTAAAGCCTTCGGTCTCAAACAGACGGAAAGGTGCTTCCTGCTGGGCCTGCTGCTTCGTGGTGAGCAGGTGGGCGTGCTCTTTCAGGTATAGCTTGAGCGCCTTATAAGTCTTGGCTTCCTCCAGCGCCTGCAAAGCGTCTTCCAGCACAATGGCTTCCTCGAGTTTTCGCTCCTGCCGCTCCTCCAGTTGACTGATTTCTACGTGCTGCTTCTTGGCTTTGCGGTACAGGCGTTCGGCTTGCTTCTGAGGCGTTTCGGTGGCCTTGAGCTTGAACTTGCGCTGGCGGTCGGTATAGAAGTCATAAAGCTCCACTTCGGTGGCACGGGGCGGAATATTGGTCAGGTTGGCCATGATGATGTCGGCAATCTGGGAGTAGGAGCGGCCATGGCGCAGCTCATGCAGTCGGACCTCTGTCTGCTCCAGTATCGCCTGTGTAGCGCGTTGCTTCTTAAGAAGTTGTTGCTGTGTCTGCTCAAAGATGCGTTCAAAGCCGGTTTCGCTCAGGTAACTGCGGGTAAAGCCGTTTAGGGCTTCTATCGGGTTGTCGTATACCTGCAGCACTTCTCCCAACTGTAGCAGCGAGAGCCGCAGCTTGCCGTTCAGCCTGATCAGGTAATAGGCCGCAGGTGCATCGAGTAGCTCGAGCATGGTCTGTACCAGTTCCCATTTCTCTTCGAGTGCAGCATCGCTATACCCTTGCTGCTCCAGGTACAGGGCAGGCAAATCGCCGAAAGTAGGGTATACCTTCTTTAGATTACCATCAGCCGCGGCAAAGGCCTCGAAGTTCTGTCGGATAGGTCTGTCCATCTGCAGTGGATCCAGCTCCAGGTCAGCGCCGAATTTTTTGTGAAAAAGCTTGAGCGGCTCTTCATCCTGAAACAGCACGATGTTGGAGCGATTGCCAAAGAGCTTGAACAGCAAGGTATAGCCATTGCTCAGCGTCAGGTTAAAGCTGCGCTCGTTCAGGTGCTGCACCACATCCTGTACGGTTTGCCCTGACAGCTCCCCAAAAAGGTTGATCGTATTAGCCTTGGCCCGTTTAAACTCTGTCGGAAAAGAAAGCGATGAAAAGTGGGCCGTCAGTGAGGCACGGATATATAACTCCCGCTCCCCTTCAGCAAAGCCTATCACCAGTTCGTCCTTGTTCTGACTGAAGCAGGTGACAAGCTCCATTCCAACCAGCCGGCTGCGCAGCTGCTCGGATAGTTGTCTTAAAAAGTAGTAATTCTGGTGCATTTATACCTCAATCTGCAGGCCGTCGTAGCCTAGTCGGATAAAGTCGGGGAGGGTGAGTTCTACCTCGCGGTGGAGACCCAGCAAGTGGCTGATGTGCGTCAGGTAGGCGCGTTCCGGCTGCAGGTCCTCAAGCAGCTCAACAGCCTCTTGTAGCGAAAAGTGTGAAATGTGTGGCTCCTGGCGCAGGGCGTTGAGCACGATCACCTTCGAGCCCCGCACCTTTTCCTTTTCGGCTTCCGAAATGTAATTGGCATCGGTGATGTAGGTGAAATCTCCGACACGATAGCCCAGCACGGGCAGTTTATAGTGCTTTACCCGGATTGGGATGAAAGGTACGCCTTCGATCTCAAAAGGCTCTTCGGTAATAGGGTGCAACTCCACACGGGGAATGCCGGGGTATTGTATACCTGAGAAGATGTAGGCAAACTCCCGCTTGAGCTGCTCCAGCACACGCTGCTCGCCGTAAAGCGGCATGTCTTTGTGCTGCGAGAAATTATAGGCGCGGATGTCGTCGAGGCCGGCAGTATGGTCTTTGTGCTCGTGGGTAAACACCAGGGCATCGAGCGTGCGAATGCGCTCGCGCAGCACCTGCTGGCGGAAGTCGGGACCAGAGTCGATGATGATGCTCTTGCCGCCTACTTGCAAATGTACCGATACACGCAGGCGCTTGTCCCTGTAATCAACAGAACGACACACTTCGCAGGAGCAACCGATTACCGGTACGCCCTGCGAAGTGCCCGTGCCTAAAAGCGTTACTTTCAATTGGTTCTTTCCTGATTGCGGATATCCTGGTAAAGCTGTCGGTTCTTCTCGCTCAGCAGGTTCTCATCCACTGTAATGGTTCTCAGAATGTCGTACAGGCAATTGATTTTTCCTTCAAGGCTGAAGTACTTATTCACGACAGCTACTTTCATGTCCTTGAGCACACAGTAACCTGCTTTAAAATTCCCCTTCTCGTAGCGCAGTACAAAATCTGACTCCGCAAAAATATCCTCCAGCTTATTTAAAAATGGCCGCGTGTACTTCAGTTCCATTTACAACTCTCCGGTGTGCTTCTTTACGGTCTGTACCAGCATGTCGAAATCAAGCGGCTTCGGCAGGTACTCGTTGATGCCTACTTCCTTGAAGTCTTCCATGGTATAATTGTTGGCGTTGCCTGTTACCGCAATGATCGGAATGTTGGAGATCTGCTCATCTTTGTGCGCACGGATTTCCTTAGAGCACTCCATACCGTTTTTGATCGGAATGTTAAGGTCCATCAGGATGGCGTCGATCTTATTGTTTTCTACCTGCTTGATCACCTCACTACCGTTCTTAGCGGTCAGGATCTTGTAGTTCTGAAGCTCGAGAATTTTCTTCGTCAGGTTCAGGATCACAGAGCTGTCTTCTGCAATCAGGATGGTTTTGTTGTCTGCCATGGGTTTAATAAACTATAAAATGATCTCTTTATAAGTTTTGCGGTAGTTTTCGTATTGGGCCAGCAGCTTTGCGAAGTTATTTCTTACGTTATCGTACTGGTCATGTTTTATGTCATGCTCCAGGATTTTGGCTAGCTCGGCCACCTGGTTGATGCCAAGTGTAAAGCCGGTCCCCTTAAGTTGGTGCAATGTACTTAAAATACTTTTGTATTGTTGTGCCTCCAGCTCTTTTTTGGCCTCTTCGAGCAATTCACCAGCTTCCTGTTCAAATTCCACATACAACTGGCGCGCAAATTCCGCCCCTCCAATCTCTTTGAGTTGTTCTGTTATGGAAAGGTCGATCACAGGTATAGCATCGGCCTCCGAATCATCGTCTATGGCAGCAGTAAGCCCACCGGCTTTGTCGCGCTTCCAGTTCAGCTCATGCCATCTCATGATCACTTTGTACAGGTCTGAACTTTTCACCGGCTTGGAGATATAATCATCCATGCCCTGGCTCATAAACTTCTCGGCATCTTCGCGCATCGAGTAGGCGGTCATGGCCACTACCGGCGGACTGTCATTGCCCAACTTCTCCTGGATAATTGAAGTAGCCGTTACGCCGTCCATTTCTGGCATCTGAATGTCCATGAACACCATGTCGTAACCGTTGTTAAGCGCCCTGTCAATAGCTTCGTAGCCGTTGGAGGCCACGTCGGTGCGGCATCCCAGGCGCTCCAGCAGCTTGAAGGCCACCTTCTGATTGATCTGGTTGTCATCTACCAGCAGTACATAAGGTGTGAAGTCCAGCACCTCAGCTTCGGCGTTTTGCAATTGCATGCGCTGTAGCTGTGCTTCCACTTCTTCGCTGTTGGCTTTCTTCACTTTTATCGTGAACCAGAAGGTACTACCGTCACTCGGTATCGACTCCACCCCGATGGCACCACCAAGCAGGTGGGTGAGCTGCTTCGAGATAGCCAGTCCAAGACCTGTGCCACCAAAGGTCTTGGTAGACGAGTTATCAAGCTGGGTGAAGTCAGTGAAGAGCAGTTTCTGGTCTTCGTCGGTTATACCTATACCTGAGTCCTTCACCCGCACTTTCAGCATATACTCCTGACCCTTCTTCAGTGGTTCGGCATCTACGTGTATGCTCACTTCTCCTTCGTTCGTGAACTTAATGGCGTTGGAAGTCAGGTTGGAAAGCACCTGCAGGAAACGCGTTTCGTCGGTGAGCACATAGCGTGGTGTCTCCGGCGTTATCGTGTAGGTAAAGTGCAGGTCCTTTTGCTGGGCCCGGTTTGCAAAGAGCGAGTGTATCTTGTTGAGCGTGTCGTGGAGGTCCATGCCGCTCTCGTGCAGTACCAGCTTGCCAGCCTGCATCTTCGACAGGTCGAGGATGTCGTTCAGGATCGCCAGCAGGGCATCCGAAGACTTGCGCAGCGTATCGATATACTCTTTCTGCTCCTCGTCGTTCACGATCTGACTCAGCAGGTCAATCATACCGATGATACCGTTCATAGGTGTACGCAGCTCGTGACTCATGTTGGCCAGGAACTGTGTTTTCACCTTGAGCAGGTTCTCTGCTTCTTCTTTGGCTTTGAGCAGCGCGACCTGTGTGCGCTTCAGTTCGGATACATCACGCAGTACACCTTCCATACCGGCAGGCTGTCCTTGCTGGTCGTAGGTGAGGCGTGCATCGAGCAGTACGGTTTTAATAGAGCCGTCTTTGCAGACCATTTCTATCTCGAAGTCACGGATGCTCTCCTGTTCCAGTACCCGCTCTTTTACCAGCACCCGGTCAGCTGCATTGGCATACAGTTGCTCTGATGAAATACGCTGGACTTCCTGTTCATTATACCCCAGTAAGTTGTACACTGAAGGGCTGACCAGCTCAAAGGCACCACCCATGGTCGTGCGGTAATACACGTCTTGGAAGGACTCGAATATGCTACGGAACTTCACCTCACTCTGGGCCAGTGCCAGCTGGGAGCGTTTCTTGTCTGTGATGTCAAGGGCTATACCTGATATCTCCTCAAAGCTTCCGTCTTCCAGGTAGATCGGGTTCAGGTATACCTCTCGCCAGCTTTCCGGATTGTGCAGGTGCACTTCAAAATGCTGCGGTTGCCCATTGAAGGCGAGTACGTACTTCTCATTCCAGAACTCAAAGGAGTTCTCATGGAAGTTTACCACATTTTTGTCGTTGAGCCTGGTGTAAAGCTCCAGTTCCTGCCCGCTTCTGTTGAAGAAGGCTGTCGCAAAGTTTTGGTTGAATGAGGTGAGCTCCAACTCTCGATTGAGCGACCACATGTGGTGCGTACCGGATTCAAAGATGGCGTTGAGGCGGGCGTTCTGGTTGTTGATCTGCTCTTCGTTGCGCTTACGCTCAATGGCAAGTGCCACCTGATTCGAGATAAAGTGCAGAATCTCGATGTCGGTATGCACATAGGCATTCGGGTCCTGGTAGTCCTGCAATGTAATTACCCCGATAATGCGATCGCCGATAGCCAGTGGGGAGCAGAGGATGACCTCAGGTATAGCGCCATGTATGGTGATGTCCTGTTCCCGGGCCAGGTCCAGCAGTTCCGACTTCTGCATGTAAAGTGGCTTGCCTGTCTCGATGATATACTCTGACAGACCGTGTGAAAACTGTCGGCGCATTTGCGTCTTGGACGATTTGTCCACAAATTGATCGACCAGGTAGGCAAAGTGCAGGTGGCGGTGATCGTTATCGCAGAGCGCAATGTAGATGTTGCGCGTCTCAATGATCTTACTCAGTTCGCGGTGAATAGCTGAGTAAAGTGAGTTAAGGTCCTTGCTGCTGATCGCCAGGTTTGCAATACTGTAGTATACCTTCTGCAGGCGCTCGGCCTTGATGCGGTCGGTGATATCGTGCAGGATGGCGCGCGTTGCCACCGGACGACCGTCCTGCCAGCTGCAGGTAATGGAACCGATCAGGTGTACGGGCTTGCCAGCCTTGGTCAGGAACACGGTTTCCATCTTGTTCACATTCTCACCCTTGTACAGATTGCGCAGCTGGTAGATCAGCTTGGCCTTGTAATAAGGGTGCACGATGTCGTTGAGCGTGAGTGACTCAATATCATGATCGGTATAGCCAAGGCGGTCTTTCCAGGCTTTGTTCACGAAGATGAACTTGTTATCTACCGAGATATTCTGGATCAGGTCGTGCGCATTGTCGAATAGGTCCTGCAGACGGATCTTATTGTCTTTCAGAGCCTCCATGGCAATACGCTTATCGGTCATGTCCTTGCCCACGCTGGTCAAGCCAATCAGGTCACCTTCGGGGCCGTACTCAAACATACAGTTCCAGCGCACAGTTTTCACCTGACCTGACTTGGTGATCAGGTCACGCTCGTAGTATGAGTTCAGCTGCCTGGTTTCGATGGATCGCTTGAAGTCATTAAAACGAGTCTCGCGGTCAGGCTCAGGGACCAGCAGTTCATAGAAATTCTGCCCGATCAGCTCCTCGCGTGAGTACTCTACATAGGTCAGGAAGTAATCGTTGGCGTAAGCGATGTTGCCGTTTTTGTCGAGGCTGTAGTAGATCAGGTTTACTTTCTCCAGGAAGCTGCGGAAATGGGCCATCGACTCGCGGGCGATTTCCTCGCGGCGCTTGGAGTTCTGCACCTGCTTGCGTTGGGTAATGTCGCGCTTGAACACCAGAATATGGTAAGCGCCGTCGATCATCACGCGGTTGAGATTGAGCTCCGTGTCCATGGTGGTGCCATCTTTGCGGATGTTCTTCCAGTCAACGGTGATCGGTTTCCCGTTCGCCATAAGCTGTTCGGTCAGCATGGCTGTTTTCTCCGACGAGCGCATACCGTCCGGCTGATACTCCGGCGAATAGTCATCTGGAGTCTTGCCTACGAGGTCTTCGCGGTTGCATCTAAAGTACTCCAGTGCCTTCTCGTTGCAGTCTACCACAATACCGTCCCGGAAAAGCAGGATGGCGTCGTAAGTGGACTCAAACATGATCTTGTACTTATCCTCGGTATGGGAGAGCTTGAGCTGCAGATCATGCTTGGCGATGTAGTTGCCAATGGCGCCTCCGATAAAGTCAAGCAGCGACATAAACGACTGGGTAATTTTGGCATCATGCCCTGGCCATACCAGCAGGAGTGCCGTTAGGCCGGCCTCTGAACTGACAGGCAGCACGGTTAGGTGCTGACCCAGCAAATCTTCCATTTGCTGAATGGTGTCGTGCAGAGCTTTGCGACGCTCAGGTTTGGCAAGCTGCTCAGCCTGCGTCACAGGCAACGGAATAGAGGTCGGGAGGTAGCCGGATGGCGTCTCGCCTGTGTTATAGGAAAGAAATGCTTTGCCAGAAGTAGCATCGTAGGTATAGACGGCACCGCCGATAACATCAGTCTTGTCCAGCAATTCGTTCAAGGTATAGCGCAGTACATCTTCGCGGCTCTCAGAGCCCGACAGATTCGTAATCAGGTGGTTGACGAATTCGAGCTGGTGATTGCGGAAGCGCACATTGCGTTCCGCTCCAACTGCTTCGTACAGATTCTTGGCTGATCCAAAAATAACGGTCTGGCCATTGAAACTGCCCTTTTTCAGAGAGATCTCAACTGGCATCAGTTCCTGCTCTGTTTCACGAAGCCACCACTCAAAGCGCTGTGGTTCGCCTTTCAGGGTAGTCTGCAGCTGGTTGCGCAAGGCTACCCGCTCAAATAGGTTAAGTTCAAACTGCTTGAACAGAGATTTTCCAATGATCTCCTCTTTCTTCAACTGCACCAGGTCCGAAGCGCTCTGGTTAATGTCGATGAAAATACCATCGTGATCGAGGACAAACAGAGGCTCTGCGCTGTCGTCGAACAGGTTATGATAACTTGAGTCGTCAGCTTCTGCGGCTACATTCTCCGGGATGTCAAAGCACAGGAAAGCCTGCCCCTGAAACTGCAGCTGCTGGCAGTGGAAGGTTCTTAGGTTGTCCTGACGGTCTTTTATTTTGCCTGTCGCTTTATCTTTTTGAGCCAGTGAAACCTTAAAGGCCGCAAAATCATCTTCATCAGCCAGGCCAACCAGCGGACGTATACCTATACCCTGCTCTACAGGGAGTATAGTTTCAGCTTTGGGGTTGGCAGCAAGCAGCTCCCCTGCAGCGGAAGCAACAAGCAGGGCATGGTCAGCAGGATAGAGCTGACTAAGCACCTGGAGCAGGTTCTCAGCAAGCATTGTCAGGCTTTCAGTAGTTTGTTGGCTAGGTATCAGTGGCATCTGGTGTGGTTCCGTTGTCGTTTAAACCCATAAATTAGTAAAAAAACAAAAGCAATGGCACTTTTGCTTCCTGAATAACAAGAAAGGGAGTTAATTTGTGGCATAAACACGAAGTTATTGTCTGTCCCGCCCATGTCTGCAACGCCATCCCCCCGTTTTCTGATCGTAGTTGTTGGTCCTACTGCCGTGGGCAAAACCGACCTCTGCGTGCGCCTGGCGCAGTATTTCGGCACCGAAATCATTTCGGCTGACTCCCGCCAGTTCTACCAGGAGATGTCGATTGGCACGGCCAAACCTACCCAGGAGGAGCAGCAAGGTATACGGCATCATTTTGTGGACTCGCACCCGATCACGGAAACCTACAATGCAGGCGCTTATGAGCAGGATGTGCTGGCCCTGGCCGGGCAGCTGTTTCAGCAGCACGAGGCCGTGATCCTGACAGGTGGCTCAGGGCTGTACGTGCGAGCGGTGACCGACGGGATGGACGAAATGCCTGAGGCAGATACTGCCGTGCGCGAAAACCTGACTGCCCGTTATCAGCAGGAGGGACTACAGCCATTGCTGGAGCAGTTGCAAGAGCTTGACCCCACGTATTATGAGCGGGTAGACAAGGCCAATCCGCAGCGTGTTATACGCGCACTGGAGGTATGCCTTTCAAGCGGGCAGCCTTACTCGGCTTTCCGGAAAGCAGGTACCCGGGAGAGGCCTTTTCATATTATCAAAATTGGGCTGACGCGCGACCGACAGGAACTGTACGAGCGCATCGACCGCCGTATGGACCTGATGCTGGAGCAGGGCCTGCTGGAAGAAGCCAAAAGCCTGTACCCGTACCGTGCACACAATGCGCTGCAAACAGTGGGCTACAAAGAGATATTTGATTACCTGGAGGGGCAGTATGACTGGGAGGAAGCGGTGCGCCTGCTCAAACGCAACAGCCGCCGCTACGCCAAGCGACAACTCACCTGGTTTCACAAACATGCCGACTATACCTGGTTTCATCCGGGGCAGTGGGATGAGATACTACGTTTTATAAGGCAGCAGATGCAGGACGCAGCACAAGGGAAGGTATAAAAACGGCGCGGCCGGCTATTGTGATAGCCGGCCGCGCCGTTTTCAGGTATAGCTTGGTTATACCGACAGTATATCCACCATTTTGGTGAAGTTCGGGTTGATCAGTTTCTGCTTAGTAATGGTCTCGATGAAAGGCGTGTATACCAGCTCGCGATTAATGATACCGGCCATTTCGTTGGTGCGCCCTGCCATCAGGCCTTCCACGCAGGCGATACCAAGTTGGCTGGCCAGCATGCGGTCGGCCGCAGTCGGCGCCCCGCCGCGTTGCACGTGGCCCAGTATCGTTACGCGGGCATCCATGTTCGGGATCTGCTGCGATACCTTCGCTGCGATCTCGGTGGCGCTGCCTTCTTCGTCGCCCTCTGCCACAATCACGATAAAGGAAGTCTTGGAACGGCTCCAGCCAGCTCTCAACTGCTCTATCACAAAATCAATGGACGTGTCAGTTTCCGGGATCATCACGATCTCAGCACCGCCGCCAATAGCGCAAGGTATAGCAATATAGCCTGAGTCACGGCCCATCACCTCCACAAAAAACACACGCTCGTGGCTGTCAGCTGTGTCGCGTATCTTATCGATGGCGTCGAGGGCTGTGTTCACGGCCGTATCGTAGCCAATGGTATAGTCCGTGCCATACAGGTCGTTGTCGATGGTACCGGGTGCTCCGATGGTCGGGATGCCGTACTCCTCGTAAAAGATGTTGGCCCCGGTAAAGGTACCGTCGCCGCCGATGGCCACCAGCCCCTCAATGCCATGGGCCTTGAGCTGTTCGTAAGCTGCCTGTCTGCCTTCCTTTGTCAGAAACTCTTTGCTGCGCGCCGACTTAAGTAGGGTGCCGCCTTTCTGTATAATATTGCTCACAGTTATCGACTCCATCTTAAAGATGTCGCCCTTGATCATGCCGTTGTATCCTCTTCTGATACCGTAAACTTCCAATCCGTAATATACGGCTGTCCGTACAATCGCCCGGATGCATGCGTTCATGCCCGGCGCGTCGCCTCCTGATGTAAATACTCCAATCCTCTTCATAAAGAGTTGCTTTTTAATGGGTTCCCTGTCGAGGCCCGGTTATGGCCTCTTTCGATTGATCGCTACAGTACACGTATGCGATTTTATGAATCTGCAAGGTATACATTTGTTAATTTAAGTGGAAATAAAAAAAGAATACAAAAGCATAACTAATAAGATAGTAAAAACCGTATGTAAAAGCATCATCGCTTGCAGACTGCAAACAGGAAAAAAGCGTTTCTACTATAGGTGCTGTAAAAATAACCGGCAGGGTATAGCTATACTTATTGCATTCGTTATTAATTTGTTATGAAATAGTAAACAAGTCAAAAAGGGAATTGTATGTTTAGTTTTTTTGAAAGCGAGGCAGAGAAAAAATTAAAGAGCCACATCACCAATCTCGGTGCTCTAGCCAAGGCGGATGGTCATGTGGATCCCACCGAAATGGATTTTATAATTGCCATCGGTGAGCGCCATGGCATGAAATCCAGTGAAGTGCGTGACCTGCTTTCGAACGTGCAAGCTGTAAAACCTCAATTGCCCTCTAATGACACGGAGCGCTTCGACCAGATCTACGACCTGGTGGAGATGATGCTGGCCGATGGCATAGTCGATGAAAGTGAAATGGAATTCTGCGTCAACATGGCTGTGCGGCTCGGTTTTAAGAAATCCATCGTAGGGGTGCTGGTGCGCAAGATTTCCATTGGAGTAAAAGACGGCCTTTCCCGTGAGGAGATACGGCAGGATGCGCAAGCCTTCTTGAATTACTAAATAATGATCGCATGAAAAATCTGCGTGTGTGGAACGGGGCTATTTTGGCGGCTTATGCCATGGCACTGTTACTACTTGCTTACTTCTTTTTCGCCCACGAGCTACACCTTATTTCCTACGAGGCTACCTTACTCTCCGAAGATTTCATTCTGCGTTTTTTTGCCTTCTGGTTTATCAGCTTTCTGCTGACAATCATGGTATACCTGCTCAACCTGAGCCTGAACTACCTCTGGCTGCCCCGTCCTGAAAAAGTCGTGGCCATGCAGGCCGGTAAATTGATTCTGGCTATGGGACTCTCTGCAGCCTTATTCGCAGTAGTCATCGTGACACTCAGCGGACTGCAGGAGTAATTTTACATAGGCCAGAACACAGGCACCAGCACCAGTATCACAATCACCAGCAGTAAGGTAAGCGGAGAGCCGATCCTGATAAAATCCCAGAAGCGGTATTTGCCAGGGCTGTAAACCAGGATACAGGCCGGCTCAAAAGGCGTTACCAGCGATACCGAGGCCCCCAGCATAATGGCAATGGCAAAGGAGCGTGGATCGGCGCCAAGCTCCATGGCGGCTCGTAAAGCCACGGGTATGACCACCAGCGCCGCCGCCGCATTGGACATAGGCTGTGTCAGCAGCACGGTCAGAATCACAAAGCCCGCCAATATACCTGTTCTGCCACCGATAGGCTCCATCACCTGCACAATGCCCTGCGCCAGAAATTCGGCTGCACCGGAATTTTCCATGGCCGCCCCGAAGGCCGTCATACCTCCTATCAGAATAAGCAGGCGCCAGTCGATGGCATTGTAGGCCTTCTCGGTACTGATTGCCCGTAGCAGGATACTCACGACAGCCGCAGACAGAAAAGCGATGGAGAGTGGGAGCACTTGCAGCGTACCTGCCAGTATAGCCAACGCAAAGCTGATGATCACGATAAGTCCCTTCTTCTTTTTGTAGAGCACCGGCTCAAATTCGTCGAGCACGGCAATGTGGTTTGAGTTGCGGACTTGTTCGAAGCGCTCAGGCGCGCCCTGTACCAGCAGTACATCGGCCATGCGCAGCCTGATGCTGCCTATCTTGCTGCGCAGCGTTTCGCCATGCCGCGACACGGCCAGCACCACCAGGCCGAAGCGCCGTAAGAACTCCGACTCCTTAATGGTGCGGTTGATCAGGTTGGACTGCCGCGTGATCATGATCTCTGCCAGCCGGATGTTTTCTGTTTCAAGGTCTTTGGAGATAAGTGCATCGGCCATGATCTGCAGCCCCTTGGTCTCTTTTACCTTCATCAGCGTGTCCACATCTCCTTCCACCAGCAAAATATCGTTGGCACGGATACGGGTACGGAAGTCGGGGAGGAAGTTCTCCTGAGCGCGGATAACATTGAGCATGCGCAGGTTCAGGGTGGTCAGGTCAGAGGCAAACACCAGCTGTCCGACGAGTGGCGAGTCAGGTAGCACCACCACCTCGGTGACATACTTCTGCAGCTTGTACTCTTCGGCCAGTTCCTGGTCAACGTGGCTTGGCAGCATGCGCTGCCCCACGGTCATCATATAGACCATGCCCACCGCGAAAATGATGAAGCCTATACCTGATATCTCAAACAACCCGATCGGCTCCAGGCCTGCCTTGGCAATGTAGCCGCTCACGGCTACGTTGGTGGAAGTGCCGATCAGGGTGCAGGTACCCCCCAGGATGGCGGCATAAGCCAGCGGCATGAGTAGTTTGGAGGCACTCATGTTGATCCGCTTCGAAAGACCAATGAGTGGCGTGATGAACATAGCCGTAACGGTGGTATTGTTCATGAAAGCTGAAACCACCCCGGTCACCAGCATAATGGTCAGCAGCATCAGGTTGTTGCTCTGCTGGGCCAGCCGCACGAGTCGCACTACGGCAAAGTCAAGGATACCAGTTTCTTCAAGGGCGGCACTGAGTATAAAGATGGAGGCGATGATGATGATAAAGTCGCTGCTGAAGCCGGCAAAGGCCTCCTCGGGGCTGATGATGCGCAAACCCGCCAGGATGATAAGTATGAGCAGGGTGACCAGCTCAACAGACACCTTTTCGGTCGCGAACAGCACAACCGCTATCACCAGCAAGGTCAGTACAATGGCTATTTCCATAGAGGATAATTGGGAAGTCACACCGGATATAAGGTGTAGCAACGGCTTTTACGTGACAAAGCCGCTCCCGATAGTCACTCAGAAGAAAATATTTACGCCTCCCTTTGCCTATACCTGATCAGGACAGTCTGTTGGTATACCTGACAGGTATGGAAAACTAAGCCAATGCTTCATCAATAGACCTCAGGATGATCTGGCAAGCTTCATGAATCTGCTCTTCTGTGATGGTAAGCGGCGGTGCAATGCGCATGGAGTTGTCACAGAACAGGAACCAGTCAGTCAGCACACCATTGAGGATGGCCTGATCAATCACCGCTTTGAGTACCTCAAACGACTCAAACTCTGCGGCCATCATAAGTCCCTGGTTGCGGATCTGTTTGATGCGCGGGTGCACCAGCAGCTGCTTAATCAGCTCGGCTTTCTGTGCGACGCCTTCCAGCAGGTTTTCTTCCTGAATCACCTGTAGTGTTGCAAGGGATGCAGCGCAGCTGACCGGATGTCCGCCAAAGGTAGAGCAGTGGCCCAGGATCGGATCAGTCTTGAAAGCGGCCATGATTTCCTGTGGTGCGATGAAAGCACCGATCGGCATACCGCCTCCCATCCCTTTGGCGCATACCAAAATATCAGGCTCTATGCCGAACTGTTCAAAGGCCCAGAAGGTACCGGTTCTGCCGAAGCCACATTGTATCTCATCCAGAATCAGCAGCGTGCCCGTTTGGTTGCAGCGCTCTCGCAATCTCTTCAGATAATCCTGATCCGGCACACGAACACCAGCCTCACCCTGCACAGTCTCTATCAAGACTGCGGCTGTGCGCTTCGTTATTTGTTCCAGGTCAGCGATGCTATTGTAATGAATATGGCGCACGTCAGGCAGGAGCGGGCGGAAAGCATTCTTAAAACTTTCGCTGCCGTTCATGGAAAGAGCACCCTGTGTAGAGCCGTGGTAGGCATTGTAGCAGGAAATCAGCTCAGTGCGGCCTGTGTAGCGTTTGGCCAACTTCAGGGCACCTTCGACAGCCTCCGCTCCGGAGTTGAGCAGGTAGGTGTTGTTGAGTCGATCAGGCAGTGTGCCGCTGAGGGCGTGGGCCAGCTGTACCTGCGGCGCCTGCACAAACTCCCCGTATACCATCAGGTGCATGTAGCGGTCCAGCTGGTCGTGTATGGCCCGCAGTACCTTCGGGTGCCGGTGCCCCACGTTGCTTACGCCTATACCTGAAATGAGGTCAATGTAGCGATGGCCTTCGCTGCCATACATGTAAATCCCCTCTGCCTTCTCCACTTCGATCATCAGCGGAAAGTCGCTTGTCTGTGCCTGATGCTGCAAAAACAGCTGTCTCAATGATACCATGCCGCAAAGGTAGGCAATTTTGGAAGCTATCGCAGCATGGCACTCATACCTCCGTCCACTATCGTGGTTTGACCTGTGATATAACTTGCGGCGTCTGAGCAAAGCCAGAGTATAGCGGCAGCTGCTTCCTGCGGGTCTGCAATTCTTTTTTGAGGAATATACGAAAGGTACATCTTCTCAATTTCCGGCACTTTAGACAGGTCTCCGTTTACCTGCGATTCAAAAGCCTTCTGCAGCATAGGCGTACGGTGGGCGCCAGGGGCGAGCACGTTGATCCGGATATTAGCCGTCGCCACTTCCTGAGCGGCTGATTTTGCAAGTGCAATGATTGCCGCCTTGGCTGCTGAGTAAAGCGAACCCATGGCAGCTCCTCCCAGTCCGTTGACACTGGCTACGTTGACAATGGCTCCTCCAGAGGGTTTCTGTTCGAGCATCAGCTTTATTTCCTGTTTCATGCAAAGCCATACTCCACGCAAGTTGGCCCCCATGGCATCCTCATACTCATGTGGTTCAAACTCATGCAGGGGCTTACCTATACCTGACTCCTGGGCTGCATTGTTGACGGCTATGTCCAAGTGGCCAAATCTGTTCTGGATTTCGTGAAAGAGAGCAAAGATCGTGTCGTTATTGCTGTTGTCGGTCTGTATGTAGATGGGTTGAAGCGTGGACGAAGGGAGTGCAGCCAGTGCAGTGTCTCCACGTTCTTTATCGCGACCTGTCACAATAACCTGCGCACCTGACTTTACCAGCAGTTGGGCGGTGGCCAGTCCTATACCTGATGTGCCACCAGTTATAAGCGCCACCTTGTCCTGAAAGTTATACTGTACCTGTTCCATAGCTTATCGTTTCTCTATCATAACGTGAAAAAGGCTCAATCGCTGCAGTAATCCACCAATGTCATTTATACTTGCCTGTCCGCCTTGCGTATAAAAATGGGAGGCTGGTAAATAGACCGGCTTTATATGTTGAACTTTAAAAAGGAGGATCAAATGCCACAAGGAGATAAATCATCTTATACAGATAAGCAAAAACGCAAAGCAGAGCACATCGAGGAAAGCTATGAAAAGAAGGGCGTGAGCCACGACGAAGCTGAGAAGCGAGCCTGGGCTACTGTAAACAAGCAGGACGGAGGCGGCAAGAAAAGCGGCTCCGGAAGGGGCAAGTAATTAATTCGAATTTAAAAGGTATAGAAGAAAGGCCGGAAGCGTTTGCTCCCGGCCTTTCCCGTCTATGGGTAATTGTTGGTATGTGCATGCGGATCATCCTCCTCCAGAGAGGCCGGCACGGTAGGTGGTATACCTTGCAGGGGCCTGTTGTGGGAGAAAGGCCGCTCTCTCATATCAGGCGATGTATGCTTCCCTCTGTTAGTTTTGTTATTGCGGCGTGAGTATGCGACCAGCGCTATACCTGCCAGGGCGACAATGCCAGTGGCTGCCAGCACCTTGGGGATGGTGTTGTCTGGAGCAGGCGGCACAGAGAGCACCCCTTGCTCATCAGCAATAGCGGGCTCGTGCACGTAGCGGCCATGCCCGGGTACAGCCACAGACCAGAAGTCCTTTACCAGGCTTTCAAGCTGCTGCATTAGCTGCGCACCCTCCATAGGCAAACCATGCCCTGTGGCAGCTACACTCGGATTCAGCTCCATCAGCTTTTCCACGGAATGATGCGCCGCGCCCCAGTCGGAGGTATAGTATTTGGGCGGCCCATGCACTTCACGTTTCTGCGTCATCACAGCCAGCATCGACTCGCCGTGCCGCGTTATGAAGGCGTCGCCCGCCAGCAGCACGCGGTCACTTTCACGGAAGAAGGAGACATGCCCGGCTGTGTGGCCCGGTGTATGGATCCAGCGCCAGCCAGGCAGACCGGGCACGGAGCCGTCGGTTGGCAGTAGCTCGAGGTTTTCGTGGATGTCTATTGGCTTTTTAGGGTACAGGAATGACATGTAAGCCATGCCGCCACCGCCCACACTTGGGTCTGGTGGTGGATAAGACGACTTGCCATTCAGGTAGGGCATTTCGAGGGGGTGAGCATAGACCGGCACATCCCAGTCGTGCGCCAGCTCTTTTAGAGCCCCAATGTGATCGAAGTGGCCGTGCGTGAGCAGAATGGCTTTGGGACGCTCCCCGCCAAAAAGTTCATCCACCACACTCCTGATCTTGGGAGCGGCACCGTACACGCCGGCATCTACCAATACCCAGGAACCATCCGGGGAGGTGATAAAGAAGAGATTGACAAAGACAGTCTTAAGTCCCCAAACTCCCGGAGCAACTGGAAAAGCCTGTTTGCTTTCGTGTGTTGAGGTACGATAAGTAGTTTCCATAGGCATGCACCATTTTTTATTTGTGAAATGATATTACGGGCGGAATACTATAGTACGGCTGCCGTCATATTTGGCTGCAGTAAACCGCCAGATTAGGCCTTGGCATGGTCAACTGCCACAATTGACGCGTCAGCCAGCTGCTTTTGCTGACAATATGGTGGCATAAAATTACTTGCTGCTGATGGCGGCGGTGTGTAAAACAAAGGCACACTTTTTGTGTTTAATTCTATGCAGGCCTTCACTAAATTTAATGTGGGCAATGTTTCCTGATTGGCAGGAATTATTTATCTTTCTGAAAACGTTACATACACATGGTAAATTTATTTGTTCCCCCAAGCTATATGGCTGTCTACGCGAAGTGTGTGGATGCGTCGATGCCGGCTTTCGAACCGGAAGAATGGATCGAGGAAGGGAGAGTGTATCCTGTGAAGCACTTTACCGAGCCCCTCAACCAGGGTGACGGCTTTGCCGTGACAATCATGGATGAGGACGGCGTCGAGATTCATCCGTCATCTTCGCACTGGAGTTTTGCCTCCACCAGGTTTGAATTATACACCCTACATTTGAATTAATATCAAAACCGCTGATATTTTCGTTAACCAAAAGGCTGCCCCGGCAGCCTTTTTTCATTGCCAAAGGTATGGAGTAGTTTTATGTTGAATATTTCTGAGTTTAATTCGCTTTCGCCCCGGGAGCAAGCCGCATTGGTGTTGGAGCAAGGGCGATATCTGCATCACATCATCCGCGGATGGTGTAAAATTGATTTGTACTGGTTTCATAATTACTATGTGGAGGTGTGGTTCCTGTACGATCTCAAAACCATTGGTCTGGTGCGCGCCCTTACCAATAAAGCCTCCCTGGATCCTTACCTGGAAACGATCAAGTTAAGAGTGAAGACCTGACAACAGGTATAGCAGCAAGAATAGGTGTAGGTATGCTTTGTATACAGCTGATCCGGGCAGGTATAGCAACTGAATAAAAGCTGAAAGGAGAGGGGTTCGCCGGAATTTGATACTTTTGCAGGTATACGCGACCCGTATCACCTAAAATACAGACAAATGAAAAAAGCCCTACCAAAGAAAGATATTCTGTTAATCAGCACATCAACCACCCACGGCACCGGCTACCTGGAGCACTGCCAGAGTGAGATAAAAGAACTGCTGGGCGACCGCAAGAGTATCCTGTTTATCCCTTATGCCCGTCCGGGTGGCATTTCCCATACCGATTATACCGCCAAAGCACGCGAAGCATTTGAAGCGATGGGCATCAGTTTAAGTGGTGTGCACGAGTCGGAGAGCGCGGTTGCAGCGGTAGAGCAGGCAGAGGCCGTGTTTATAGGGGGAGGCAACACTTTTCTGCTGCTGCGCCAACTCTACGCCAATAAATTAATCGAGCCATTACAGAAGCGGGTAGAGCAAGGGATGCCTTACATGGGCACCAGTGCTGGCACCAATGTGGCAGGCAAAACAATCGGTACGACCAACGATATGCCGATCGTGTTCCCGAAATCATTTGATGCGCTGCAACTCGTGCCATTCAATATCAATCCGCACTACCTTGATCCACTGCCTGACTCGACACACATGGGCGAGACCCGTGAGACCCGCATTCAGGAGTTTCATGTGCACAATCGTCAGCCTGTAGTCGGTTTGCGGGAAGGCAGCATGCTGCGTATAAAAGGGGAGAAGATAAACCTGCTTGGCCCACACGCTGCGCGCATCTTTCTGCAGGGGAAACCAGCAATGGAATTTAAGCCGACCGATGATATCCGCTTTCTGCTGGAGGCTTACTAAGCACAAGCCCAGTAAAAATGCAAAGCCCCTGCTATACCATTAGCAGGGGCTTTTTGTTGAAAAAAACAAGGCAAAATGCCAGGTCCTTTTGCTGTTCTCACTATAATTATCTATTCAAAAAAAACTACTGTGCTTTGTTGTTAGCCTCCAGCTTTTTGAGGAGGAGCTTTGTAAACTCGCGCTCACTGCGGTAGAGTTTGATGATCTGGTTAGAAGAGATCACACGCTGGTAACGCGCCACATACTCCTTCTCCAGCTCCAGTTCTCTTTCGCGGGTGCTGAACATACCGTCCAGACGGGCTTTCGCTTCCTGATCACTCAGTTGGTCCACGTCTTCGCGGTAGCCGCTGCGGTAGGAGCGTACCAGTTCACGGCGCTTGGTTTCGTACTCGTTGTAGAGCGGCCAGAACTTTTGCGATTGTTCGGCGGTCAGTTCCATCTTGTCAGTCAGAAAGGCCACTTTGGCGGCTTCTACGTTTTTGTCCTGCGGGCGGCCCGTCTGTGCCATGGCTGCCGTGCTGCCAAACGTGAATGCGCAAAAAAGAAGTAAAATAAAGGGCAATCTTTTCATGTGTGAATTAGTAGTCAATCGTATCTAATCGGTAATATTCTAGTTCCTCTTCGGCAGCTGTTGAGCTCACGTTCAAAAACTCGGCTGTCATTTCAGGGTTAGATAGTGTAGTCATATCGGCAAAATCAGAACTCTCCAGCACAGCATAAGTGCTTAAGTAATCCATGATCGCTTCGTCGCCTACGGTCGCCAGCACAACACCCGGTTCCTCTTTTTCCTGACGCAGTTGCGAGAAGTACACGATACCTGCGACCAGTAGTAACACCAGAGGAGCCATGGCCAGCTTGAGCGGCTTCCAGGCGGCAGCATACCAGGGCGCAGGGCTATACCCGGCGCCAGCGGTGCGCTCCATGATCTGCGCAGGCAGTCTGTCGAAGTACTTGTCCGGTACCTCGTAGATGTTGCGCTTGGGCAGGTCGCTTAATTTAAAATCGTTTTTCATATGCAGTGTACTTATCAGTTAGATAGCGGTAGCGCACTATAGTTTAATCTTGTTTAATAAATTCTTCAATTTTTTTTACAGCATGATGATAAGACGCCTTCAAAGCACCCACTGATGTGCCCAGAATTTCAGAAATTTCCTCGTACTTCAGCTCGTCGTAATACTTCATATTGAAGACCAGCCTTTGCTTGTCAGGGAGTCTCAGCAAAGCCTTTTGAAGTTTGAGCTGGATCTCGTCCCCATCAATGTTGGGAGAGGAGTCGATCTTCTCGGTGAGCTCTGCGGCCACATCGTTTATGGGTAAAAAGAATTTTTTGCGCTTACTCGAAAGGAAGGTAAGGCACTCGTTTGTGGCGATACGATAGAGCCAGGTATAAAGCTGCGCATCCTGCCGGAAATTCTCCAGATTCTTCCATACCTTGATGAAAACCTCCTGCGTGAGGTCATCGGCGTCGTCGTGGTCAATCACCATCTTCCGAACGTGCCAGTAAATTTTTTGCTGGTACTTCCGGATAAGCTGGTTGAAGGCCAGATTACGGCTATCAGGGTTAGCGAATTTTTCTAGGATCTCTTTGTCTTCCACGTGTCAGGTAGCAGGGGCAGGGCGATTGAACCTGTCTGAATATGCAATATAGTCCATAAAAATAAAAGGGACTGCACTTTACCAGTACAGCCCCTTCTGTTTTTGTAAAAAATCTAAGGTAAAGCCTTATATATTACTTGCGGCTAATCACACGCTCAGCGGCAGCTACGATGTTTTCCGTGCTCAGGCCATACTTTTCCATCAGCTGGTCTGGTGTGCCGGACTCACCGAAAGAGTCATTCACGGCTACCATCTCCAGTGGAGCAGGCAGCTGGCGACCCAACAGTTGTGCCACCGAATCACCCAATCCACCGTTCATCTGATGCTCTTCGGCAGTTACCACACACTTGGTCTTGCCTACCGACTTCAGGATAGCCTCATCGTCCAGTGGCTTGATGGTGTGGATGTTGATGACCTCAGCGTTGATGCCTTTCTCGGCCAGTTTGTGACCTGCTTCGATGGCTTTCCATACCAGGTGACCAGTAGCGATGATGGTCACGTCTGTTCCTTCATTCAGCATCACCGCTTTGCCGATCTCAAACTTCTGATCGGCAGGGGTGAAGTTAGGCACAGCCGGACGACCGAAACGCAGGTATACCGGACCTTCGTACTCGGCAATCGCGATAGTCGCAGCCTTCGTCTGGTTGAAGTCGCATGGATTGATCACGGTCATGTGCGGCAGCATTTTCATCATGCCTACATCTTCCAGGATCTGGTGCGTGGCACCGTCCTCGCCCAAGGTAAGGCCGGCGTGCGATGCGCATATCTTCACGTTCTTTCCTGAGTAGGCGATGGACTGACGAATCTGGTCGTACACGCGGCCTGTAGAAAAGTTTGCAAAGGTGCCGGTGAAAGGAATCTTGCCACCGATGGTCATACCGGCAGCCAGACCCATCATGTTGGCCTCGGCTATACCTACCTGGTAAAAACGCTCTGGAAACTCCTTTTTGAACGCGTCCATTTTAAGCGAACCGATCAGGTCAGCACAAAGGGCTACTACGTTCTCGTTCGTGCGACCCAGCTCCAGCAGGCCAGCGCCAAAACCTGAACGGGTGTCTTTTTTCTCTGAATATGTATATTCTTTCATCTCTGTGTTAATGCTTAGTAATCTGAAGCTTGCTCTACTGCCAGTTGCTGAAGTGCGATTTCCAGCTGCTCGTCGTTTGGTGCTACACCATGCCACTTGTGCGAACCCATCATAAAGTCCACGCCAAAGCCCATCTCCGTGTTCATCAGAATCATGACAGGCTTACCGTTTCCAGTCGCTCTTTTGGCGTCTTCCAAAGCAGGTAGCAACGTCTCAAAGTTGTTGCCGTCAGCCTCCAGCACATGCCAGCCGAAGGCTTCAAACTTGGCACGCAGGTCACCCAGCGCCAGTACTTCTTCCGTACCGCCGTCGATCTGCTGGTAGTTGCGGTCCACAGTCGCGATCAGGTTGTCCACTTTGTTGTGGGCAGCATACATGGCCGCTTCCCATACCTGACCTTCGCCCAGTTCGCCGTCGCCCATCAGCACATACACCAGGTTATTATCCTTGTTGAGCTTCTTGGTCTGTGCAGCACCAACTGCCACCGACAGTCCCTGACCCAGTGAGCCAGACGCTACACGGATACCCGGAAGGCCTTCTTCAGTAGCCGGGTGGCCTTGCAGTCTTGAGTTGATTTTGCGGAAGGTAGCCAGTTCGGACACCTCAAAGAAGCCAGCGCGAGCCAACACACTGTACCATACCGGAGAGATGTGTCCGTTGGAAAGGAAGAAAAGGTCTTCGCCTTCGCCGTCCATGTTGAAAGGTTGAGGCTTGTAGTTCATCATGCGGAAGTACAGCGACACGAAATAGTCCGTGCAGCCGAGCGAGCCGCCCGGGTGGCCGGAGTTTACCGCATGCACCATGCGCACGATGTCACGGCGAACCTGTGCCGCGATCTCCTTAAGCTCTTCGATGCTTTTATTGTGTGGGTTCACGATTTTATGAATTGTTAAATTGTTGATTTTATTCCTTGCTAAATTGTTGATGGTTAAATTATTGTTTCAAAATAACCACCAAAGTGTTTCTTCACAGCGCTTGGGTCGGGCTATACCTGACTTGCTGTAGCCATGGTCCTGTTTCTCTTTTGCTAGAGCAAATATACAACGAAAAAAGCGCAGCCGCCTTTTCGGACAACTGCGCTTTGCGTTACTTTTTCAAAATCTGGGCGGCGTGGTCGGCCGTTTTCACTTTCGTGATGATGTCCTCGATGGTGCCTTCCTCATCGATGACGAAGGTATAGCGCATCGTGCCCATATACTTGCGGCCATACATCGATTTCTCCTGCCACACGCCGTACTGCTCTACTATCTTTTTATCAGTGTCGGCCAGCAGTGTAAAAGGCAGCTCGTATTTGCTGATAAAGTTCTGGTGCGACTTTTCGCCGTCGATGCTCACGCCAATCACCTCGTAGCCTTGTGCCTGCAGAGCGCTGTAGTTGTCGCGCAGGTTGCAGCTTTGGGCGGTGCAGCCAGGGGTGTTGTCTTTCGGGTAGAAATAGAGCACCACTTTCTTGCCGCGGTAGTCGCTCAGCTTTACGGTATTGCCGCTTTGGTCTTGCGCCTCAAACTCGGGCGCCTTGTCTCCGATTTTCAGTTCCATGGGTTTCTGTATTTCGCTGTCGCCGCAGGGATACGCTATACCTTGCACCTCCAGCCTTCTTCAGTTTCATCCAGTAGGTAATGTCCTTTACAGGTCGTCTTTCGCAAGTAAAACCGTTGCGCAGAGCAGCCTGATTTTAGATGGTGGTCGTAAACTCCGCTTCGTTTCCGGCGTTGTCTTTTACCTTCAAAACCACTTTACCTGACAAAGGTATGCTTTTATCTAATTTTTCGGAGTATATGGTGGCAGTTTTATGCTCGTATTTCATCAGCAACCACTTGCCGTTTACCTCGCAGCGGAAAGAGTTGATGCCTGACAGGTCATCGCCGATCCTAAACCTGATCTGTGTCGGACTTTTGCTAAGCAGCTTGATCGTTGGGGCTTTTACATCCTCGAGCACCTTGAACTTACCCATTGCCCGGGCTGAGAAGGTGATGCTGTTGCCGTCCCAGGCGCCGCCCAGCATACCGCGGCCCTTGCCCAGGCCCAGATAATAAACAGCGGCTTTACTCTTGTCTGTTACCGGCGTACTCGGTGTAATGGTTACTTTGATAGGCTTGTGCAATGGCGTAAAATAATCGCCGATGGTATAGACATCGCCTTCTTTTTTGGCTTGCAGGTATAGCGTGTCGTACAGGCTCTCCTTTGCGAAGCGGATGGTCATGTCGCGGTTGCTGAAGCTGTGCTCCTGCCCCGCAGGTATAGCAGCCTGCAGGTCAAGTGGGGTAGAGGTGCCGCAGTACTCCAGCGACTCAGGCAAACCGCCGCGCAGGTCATATAAACTCACCGAGGCAGCGCCTTTGGTATAGCTTGGCACCAGCGTTAGTCGCTGGTTGTTGACCACCATCTCCACGTTGCGTGGGGTAGCGGAAGTATCAGAGGCATTCACTTTTAAGATATTGCCGACGATCTCGTAGCTCAGTTGCGGCTTGGTCACTTTACCGTTAGTTGCCTGCGTGAAAGTCGGTTTCTGTCCCTTCACCACAAAGTTAAGGGTAGACGCGTTGTTGTAGGTGTCTTTTGCTACCAGTCGGATGTGATAGATCGAGTCGGCCTGCACGTTGAGTCTGCCGCGGTTTTGCGGCGCAGTATAGAGCGGCAGGTCGTTGCCGTAGTCCACGTAGGCCTTTTGGAAAGTGCGCCCTGTGCGGCGGTACACGTTGTAGTTCACGTGCTGCGACACCTGCTTCGAGAGCTCAAATGGCACGCGGTCGATGTGGTGGTTGTATACCTGTTTGTCGTTTACATACACGGTCACGTCCTGCGTGCCATTGCGGTTCTGGGTGTCGTCGTAGCGGTCGATGGTCTGCAGCTCAAAGCCGATCAGGCCGTGGGCGAACACCGTGTCCGGCAAGGTATGGACGCCATTCGTTTTCTTCGGAGTATACTCTTTACGCGCAAACTCCTGGTTGATGCGGGCGTAGATGTTCAGGGGCTGTATACCCAGGCCCAGCAGGTCAGGTGGTGTGGTGTCGATGATCTCTTTGAAGCCCCAGCGCAGCGGGTTGTACAGGCGGTCTTCGGAGTCACGAATCTCAAAGTGCAAGTGCGGACCACCGGAGCCTCCTGTGTTACCGGACAAAGCGATAATCTGCCCTTTCTTCACCGGGAAAAGGTTTTTCTCAGGAAACAGCTCTATTTCAAAGGTTTCTTTCTCGTACTGTTTCTGCAGGATGTAGTCTGCCAAAGGATCATAAAAGGCCAGCAAATGCGAGTAGGTGGTGGTGAGTCCGTTTGGGTGCGTCACGTAAATGATGTTGCCATACCCGTAGGTAGACATCTTCATACGCGAAATATACCCGTCTGCGGCAGCGTATACCGACAGGCCTTCCCGCTGGTCAGTCTTGATGTCAAGTCCGCCATGGAAGTGGGTGGAGCGTATCTCACCCATAGAGCCCGACAAGTAGTTGCGCACTCCCGGCTTGATGGGGAACATAAAGTAGCCTTGTTCCGGAGCTGGTTGAGCAGCCGCTGCAAGAGTGGTAAAAACGTAAGCGAAAAGGAGCACCAGGCGCTTATTTAATTTCAAAATCAAGTAGTTTATTATCTTCAACATAGCCTTCCAATCTGTCGCCGATCTGCACCGGACCTACTCCCTCAGGCGTACCTGTAAAGATAATATCGCCTTTCTTCAGGGTGATGAAGCGGGAGATATATGCGATGATGTCGTCAAACGTGTTCAGCATCATTTTTGAGTTGCCCTGCTGGCGGGTCTCGCCGTTCACATCCAGTTTAAAGTTGATGTCCTGCAGGTCTTCAAACTGCTCAAGCGGCACAAACTCCGACACCGGGGCAGAGCCGTTGAAGCCTTTGGCCAGCGTCCAGGGCAGTCCTTTGGCTTTGGCCTTGGCCTGCAGGTCGCGCGCCGTGAAGTCTATACCTAAGCCGATGGCGTCGTAATACTTGTGGGCAAACTTTTTGTCGATGTTTTTGCCTTCGCGGCTGATGCGCAGAATCAGTTCCACCTCGTGGTGGATGTCCTGGCTGTACTCCGGGTAGTAAAAAGGATCGTTATTGCGCAGAATGGCGGTGTCAGGCTTAAAAAAGATCACCGGCTCGTCTGGTACTTCGTTTTTGAGTTCGGCAATGTGGTCGGCATAATTGCGGCCGATGGCTATAATTTTCATAAAAGATTAAGGGCGTTTTCTTTATCGATTCTCAAAAATAGGCTATCTGCAGTTTTAGTTCAGCATAATTCCGCAAAAAGAATCAGTTTCAGGACAATTTTTTCTGTTAGACCGCGGCCGAATTTATTGCAGGCCTTTTTTATACTTTAACAAGAGAAGGTCCGCTTTATTGTGTTCATGGCGCTTACAACATTTTATAATATAGCGTTCGTATACCTAATCTAGACCGGACAAGGTGGCAGGCTGCGGTTTTGTGACAGGTTGCACTTTGTTTTATCGGTTAAAGTATAGTAATTTTATCATATTAAATGATCCACACTATCTTGATTCTTAAAAATTGGTTCAAAATTTGAAAAGCCTATTTAAGAGTCATTAAATTTTAAAACTATGTACAAGAAGTTAATCGCCTTTTCGATAGCGGCAGTAATGATGGTAGCCTGTACGACGGTGCCAATCACAGGCCGCAGACAGCTGAGTCTCGTGTCAGACGCGCAGATGATGCAAATGAGTTACGACGCCTACGACCAGTTCCTGAAAGAGAACAAACTTTCGCGCGATGCACAGGCTACGGCCATGGTGAAGCGTACCGGTCAGCGCATTCAGCGTGCGGTGGAGCAATACATGGCTGCCAACAACATGTCAGACCAGCTGCAGGGCTTCGCTTGGGAGCACAACCTGATTGAGGATGAGCAGGTGAACGCCTGGGCCATGGCCGGTGGTAAGACCGTAACCTACACAGGTATACTACCGATCGCGCAGAACGAAACTGGTTTGGCCGTAGTAATGGGACACGAGATCGCCCACGCGATTGCGAAACACAGCAACGAGCGCATGAGCCAGCAACTGGCCCAGCAGTTTGGCGGCCAGACGCTTTCTGCCCTGGCAGGTACACAGCCGGGTGTAGCACAGCAACTGATCATGACAGCTTATGGGGCTGGTTCTACGTTGGGTCTGCTTAAGTACGGCCGTAACCAGGAGAGCGAAGCCGACCGTTTGGGATTGATCTTTATGGCGATGGCCGGCTACGATCCACAGGCAGCTATACCTTTCTGGGAGCGCATGGAGGCAAAGTCAGGCGGACAGGCACCACCGGAGTTCCTGAGCACGCACCCGAGTGCCGGTACGCGTCGCGCTAACCTGCAGAGCTATATGCCGGAAGCGCTGAAGTACTACAAGAAATAATCACTAACCCGATAAACCTACATGACTGCATCACCCTTAGCCAATGGCCGGCACTTGCTGCTGACCTGCCTGCGCTGGTCGCTGGCCTTGTCCCTGATTCTACTTGTAGCCGCTGGCTGTACCCGCCGCGAAGCTTTCCCCGAGGAAAGTGAGGAGGAGCCGCTTGACGAGGAGGCCGGACCAAAGTATGACGGGCAATTGTTGGCGCAGGTGGTGTTTGACGAGATTGACTTTGTGGTGCCGCAGCAGGAGTTGATACAGCCTTTTATAAAGGAGTTCGGTAACGGAACGGTGGTAAACAAAGTGACGATCCATAAGGTGCAGGACAACAAAAAGCTGCCTGCTACCTACTATCTGGTAGGTTTGGGGATACACAACGGCTCTTTCCGCTCTATGGCGCTGGAGTTGGATGTGTCTTCAGATAACAGCCTATACCTGAGCAGCAAATCGATGAAGCACATTTGCGAAGCCACAGCTGGCTGTGACTTCTGCTACTTTACCTTCGAAGACAACCGGATCACCGGCTGTCAGTGCTCGATCCGGGCTGCCGGCTACGACTGCCGCCACAAGGTGCAGGAAGGCAATAACCTGTTGCAAGGCGTCAGGCTGAAGAACTCAGGACAGGAATAGTCTTAAGTAACGATCAAAAAAAGAGCGGGCTGCCAGTTTTCTGGCAGCCCGCTCTTTTTTTGATCATTGGGAGTTAACCCATTAGAAATTCTGAAAATATTTAATCCAGCAAATCCTTGAGATAGGGGCTCCGCATAGGGATCTAAGACACACTACTCTGCATGTTGCGCAGCCGGATACGGGTCAGGATCTTTTTGGTGTACAGCGGGAAATCGCCTTTCATCATCCAGTCGTAATAGCTTGGCTCTTTGCTGAGTACTTCCTCTACAGGCACATTGCGGTGCTTACCAAAGTTAAAGACTTCCTGCCCGGCATTGTTGTACACGATACGGCCGGCCAGGTCAGCTGACTTCTCGAACGTGAACTTATGCAACTGCGCCATATCGTTCTGGATAGGCGTTTCTTCTATACCTTCAGCCACTTCCACCACCGTATTTTCGTAGCGCTCCAGCTGTGCTTTCAGGATGTGATAAGTTGCTACTGTGTCGGCCTCGGCGCTGTGGGCGTTGTCGAGTGTCTTGTTGCAATAGTACTTATAGGCAGCGGACAGCGTGCGCTTCTCCATCATATGGAAAATACGGCAGGCGTCCACTATGTGGCGGTTGTCAATGTCGAAGTCTATACCTGCCCGCAGAAACTCCTCGGCCAGCAAAGGTATGTCGAAGCGCACCAGGTTGTAGCCACCTAGGTCACAGCCCTCCAGGAACTGGTACAGGTTTCGGGCCACTTGCTGGAAAGTAGGAGCGTCTTTTACGTCCTCGTCGTAAATCTTGTGAATCAAACTCGACTCCAGCGGAATCGGTACAGTCGGGTTGATACGACGTGTCTTGAGTATCTCTTCGCCGTCTGGCTTTACTTTCAACACACTGATCTCGACAATGCGGTCTTTGCAGATGTCGGTGCCGGTGGTTTCAAGATCAAAAAATACAATGGGGCGCTTCAGGTTCAGCTTCATACAAGGGTGGTTTACAGAACCGCTTTTTTGAGCGCCTCCAGGTCAAGGTTTTGATAAGTGCCAGAGCTCATGAGCAGCAGGTTGGCGTTTTGCCAGCTCATACCTTTCAGGTGTTCGAGCAAGGCGTCAGAGTCAGTGTATACCTGCAGCTTTGGGTTGCCGAAAGCACTGCGCAGGTCCTCTTCTGATAGCATTTCCATGCGCTTGTGCTCCACCGTTTTCGGGCTGAAAAACACGATCGGAACATCAGCCTTGTCGAGGGCGCCTGCATACTGCGGCAGGAAATTCTTATTCAGGCTGCTGAAGGTATGCAGCTCCACACAGGCCACCAGCTTGCGCTGCGGATACTGTGTTTTCACGGCTTCTGTCGTTGCTTTTACTTTAGAAGGCGCATGTGCAAAGTCGCGGAAAATCACGGTATTGTCGTTTTCGCCCAGCTTCTCCAGGCGTTTGGCAGCTCCCTTGAAGGTTTTCAGTGCTTCATAAAAGTCATGCGCCTTGATGCCGATCTTCTTGCAGACCTCTTTGGCCGCACTGATGTTGCGGAGGTTGTGCTCCCCAAACAGCGGGATCTCAACATCGCCTTCTTTCTTGGTGTGCAGGATGGTTTTGCCATTGCGGATACTGTGCGGGTGCACGGTATAGCCGATGTAGGCAATATCAGCAGGATTGCGCGGTACGGCTACCAACTGTACCTGCTCGTCATCCTGGTTGTAGATCAGCGTGCCGGCCTTCGGCGTCATCTCCGCGAAAATGCGGAACTGGTCGCGGTATATTTCCTGCGTCGGGAACACGTTGATGTGGTCCCAGCTGATGCCGCTGATCACCCCGATGTGGTGGTGGTACAGGTGGAATTTTGGTACCCGCTTGATCGGGTCGGAAAGGTACTCATCGCCTTCAATGATGATGATCGGGGCCTCCTCCGTGAGCTTCACCATACGGTCGAAGCCCTGCAGCTGTGCGCCCACTGCGTAGTCGAACAGGCGGCCGCAGTGCTGGAGCACGTGCATGATGATGGAGGTGATAGAGGTCTTGCCATGGCTGCCACCTATCACGATGCGCTGTTTGTTTTTGCTTAGCTCATAAATGAAATCCGGGAAAGAGTAGACCGGTATACCTAGTTCCTGTGCACGAAGCAGCTCCGGGTTGTCGATGCGGGCGTGCATCCCCAGGATGACGGCATCGGGCTTGGCGTCTAGTTTCTCAGGGAACCAGCCTTCCTCAGCCGGCAGTATACCTGCGGCAGCCAGGCGGCTTTTGGCCGGCTCGTAAATCTCATCGTCCGAACCAGTCACTTTTATACCCTGGTCATGCAGTGCCAACGCCAGGTTGTGCATGATGCTACCGCCTGTGGCGATCAGGTGAATATGTTTAAAATCCGTTCTCTCCATAATCCGTGCTATCCGTTTAGCGAACCGACAAAATTAGAATTCCTGAGTTAAATGTAAATAGCTATACGCTAATATGTGGATATCTTCCGTAATTTGTGGATTACTTGGACGGCTTACTTTTTAAATTTGTGCTTATGGAGGAGATGAAAATGAACGTGCGGCCAACTGGCAACCGTGGCAATTGGGCAAAAAAGGCCCCTGCTGTGGCAGAGTTGGGTAAAAAACCGCCTCAGGCACTAGATTTGGAGGAGGCCGTGCTAGGCGCTCTGATGTTGGAGAAGGATGCGCTGACCACGGTGATCGACATTCTGCGCCCAAGTTCTTTTTACAAAGAGGCGCACCAACGCATATTTAAAGCAATTCTGGCCCTGTTCGATAAGTCAGAGCCAATCGATATCCTAACCGTAACACATGAGCTGCGTGAAAACGGCGAACTGGAACTGGCAGGAGGTGCTTACTACGTTACCCAGCTGACTACCCGCGTCAACTCAGCAGCTAACATCGAGTACCACGCCCGTATCATTACGGAGAACTCGATCAAGCGCGATCTAATCTCAATTTCTTCTGAAGTACTATCCAGTGCTTTTGAAGACACCACCGACGTATTCGAACTGCTTGACAAAACGGAAGCCAAGCTCTACGAAGTTTCGGAATCGAACATCCGCAAGAACTTCGACGATATGCGCTCTTTGATGCACCAAGCCATCAAGGAACTCGAAGAGAAGCGCAAACAAACTGACGGTCTGACTGGTGTGCCAAGCGGCATGACGGCACTGGACCGTGTAACTTCTGGCTGGCAAAAATCGGATTTGATCATTCTGGCTGCTCGTCCCGCGATGGGTAAGACTGCCTTCGTTCTTTCCTGCCTGCGCAACGCAGCCGTTGATTTCAAAAAGGGTGTGGCGATCTTCTCACTCGAGATGTCCTCGCTGCAGCTGGTAAATCGTTTGATTTCGTCGGAAGCCGAACTTGATTCTGAGAAGATCAAGAAAGGTAGCCTGGAAGATTACGAGTGGGCGCAGCTCAACCATAAGATATCCAAACTGACCGAGGCACCGATCTTTATTGACGATACGCCGGGTCTTTCCATTCGTGAGCTTCGTACCAAGTGCCGCCGACTAAAGGCACAGTACGACATCCAGATGGTAATCATTGACTACCTGCAGCTGATGAGCGGAAACGCCGAAGGCAAAGGTGGGGGTAACCGTGAACAGGAGATTGCCTCTATTTCAAGGGCCATGAAAATGCTGGCCAAGGAACTGAACGTACCCGTAATTGCCCTGTCTCAGCTGAGCCGTGCCGTGGAAACCCGTGGTGGCGATAAGCGTCCGCAGCTGTCTGACCTTCGTGAATCCGGTTCCATCGAGCAGGATGCCGACATGGTGCTCTTCCTGTACCGCCCGGAATACTACGGTATCACCGAAGATGAAATGGGCAACCCGACTGCGGGTGTGGGTGAGGTGATCATAGCCAAGCACCGTAACGGTTCCCTGGAAAACGTGCAGCTGAAATTTATTGGCAAGTACACCAAGTTTACCAATCTGGACTCTGATTTTGGTGGTGACGGCGGATTTAACGCACTGCCTAACAGTAGCTTCGATACGGAAACGCCGGGTGCCATTCGACTGGGTAGCCGTATGAATGACGGTAGCAACGGTGGGGGAGGATTCCCGGCCTCAGGCTTTGATGAGGAGCCGCCATTCTAATTTTTCAGACAAAAAATAATTTTAACAAAGGCAAAAGCGAGAGTATACCAGGTCGATCAATATTTTGAACTTGCTTATACGCTCACTGAATTTTTTGCCGACACGATCCTAAGCCAAAGGAAGAGAAGCCGCTGAGCCTGAGAGCCAGCGGCTTTTTTATTTTACATCCACGCTACTTTTTCTTCCAGCGGCACGATGCGTTTGCCCTCAGTTGCTATTGCATCAGCATAACCCAGGTATAGAATGCCTAGCACGATGTCTTCTTCGCGCAACTGCAACAGCTCTTTCATAGGTGGGCGGTAAGCCATGCCGCCCGAACCCCAGTAACTGGCTATACCTAAGGCCGTAGCGCCCAGCAACAGGTTTTGGATGGCGCAGGAAGTAGCGGCAATTTCCTCAAGGGCAGGAATTTTGGGCAGATTGCCGCGCTGCATGTAGGCTACTATTACATGAGAGGCCTTGTCACCCATATGCAGCAGTTTGTCATACTTCTCCTGTAAGTATTTCTCCTGTTCGGTATGCTTCTTATACAGTTCAGCGTGGGCCTGGCAGAAGTCCTGCACTTTATCGCCGGCGTATACCTTAAAGCGCCAGGGTTCTGTATGACCATGAGTCGGAGCCCAATCCGCCAACTCCAGCAGTTTTTCCACTTGCTCGTCCGGTATACGCTGCCCGTTCATTTTGCCAGGCTTAGTCGTTCTGCGGTTCCGGATAATATTGCTTATTTCTGAGAATGATGTATTCATATAGGTAGTTTTGATCTTATTTGGTGTTGCAAAAGTACGGACAATGAAATTAAATGTCGGGATCAGGGTTATTAGGATTTCGTGTAATGTTAGCATAACCCGGCGCATCGCAATTTTGAGTGTTCAGCGAATAGAAGAAGAGCTTTGATTTGTGTCAGGACAAAAAGAATGGCTCGTCCGACCAGGGCAGACTACAAAAACACCGATTGCTTAACTTGCAACAGCAGTAGCTTTGCCGGTTCATAACCTGCATTATGTATAATCACCTTTGGTACTAAAACTAAACTTGCGGAATGCATGTAAATAACCGCCAGTTGTACTGCTCTCAACTTAGCAAAAAATCTGCTTTAAAATGCTTATTCCTATAACTGGAGCGGCAAAGTATGTGTACAAGATTTACTATCTTTAAGATTATCGTTATTTGTTAGTAGGCTCCTATGGATTTTAATAAACTGTTCAATAGTATACCCGAACCTATTGTGGTGCTTTCCCCCGAGTACAAAGTTGTTGCGGCAACAGATGCCTTTCTCGAGAGCAGCCTGCGCACAAGGGATCAGCTCATAGGCTTACATTTCTTGCTGGAAGCATTCCCTGAGAGGGAAAATTCTTACCAGGACAATGCTGTGAAAAAAGGCCTGGATCAGGTGCTGCAAACAAAAAAGGCTGTTCGGTTGGAGGCAATGCGTTATGATATTCAAAAACCTGAGTCTCAAGGAGGTGGGTATGAAGTGCGCTTCTGGGAAGTAAACCAGACACCGATTCTCGACAGCGAAGGCAATGTGGAATACATTATGCAGAAGCCTTTGGATGTTACAGAACGCGAAGTATCACAGGTGGCCTTGCAGAAGAGTGAAGAGAAGTTCAAGGTGATGGCAGAAGCCTTGCCTCAACTCATTTATACTGTAGAACCTGGGGGGAAGACCTCTTATTTTAACAAGCGCTGGGAAGAATACACTGGTATAAATCTGGAGACACTGTTACAGATCAATTGGGACCAGATAATTCATCCCGATGACCTGGAAAATACGCTGGCCAAATGGGAGACGGCTGCTAAGGAGGGAGCTGAGATGCAGATGGAGTTGCGTATGCGAGACAAAAACGGGACTTATCGCTGGCACCTGTCCCGCTCAATACCTATGAAAGATGCCGAAGGCAACATTACCATCTGGATTGGCAGCTCTACTGACATACACGACACGAGAAAACTGGTACAGGAACTGCTGGACTCAAACGAGCAAATGGCGCTGCTATCAGACCAGGTACAGCACGCCTACGAAAAAGCCGAATCAGAGCGCAAAACCCTGGAAAGACTCATTATGGAAGCCCCGGCCATGTTTGTGATTTTGAGAGGGCCGGAGCATCGCTTTGAGCTGATGAATGACAAATACCAGCAGCTGTACCCGGGTCGCAACCTGATAGGGATGCCACTAGGAGAGACACTGCCTGATATCAAGGCACAGGGCTTCATAAAATTACTCGACAGGGTATACGAGACAGGTGAAACCTACATTGCAGAGGGCGTGCCTATCATTTTGCCAAAGGGCGGCACTGATGAGATGGAGGAAAGGTTCTTCAACTTCTCCTACCAGCCCGTGTACGAAGCAGGCAAAATTACAGGCATCCTGGCCTTTGGCTACGACATCACCAACGAGATTCTGTTTAAAAAGAAGTTGGAAGACCTCTCGTCACTTTAGTCAGAAGTCCGTTTAAAAAATAGTAATTGAGGGACGTTGTGTAGATGGAGGCAGCACGGCTAGATTTCCAGCAACTAAGGATAAAACATATTCTGTATAAGTCGAAGGTGCGCTCATTTCTGTACGGCGGAACCTTCGATGCAAACTTCTTTTCCAATGCAGGGCCGATAGATATTTGGTTTACTACAGTGGGTAAGATCCGGTACGCCCATGAACCCGAAATTTTACAGCTTATCCGGCTTCATCAGCAAATGAACGAGATAGCGTTGAACCTTTACAAGCTTTACAGTAAAGGACTCATTGAGCAGGCCCACGATGGGCTAAAAGAAGTGGATTTCAGGTCAGATCAGTTTATCCAGATTCTTTCAGGCTTAGATGAGAGGCTTCAAAAGGTATAGGTACAAAATAAAAGAGGCCGGCAATTTTAAACTGCCGGCCTCTTTTATATCCTAAAAGCTTATCGAAGTTTCAGGTCCACCAGAATCTGCTCTATCTTCTGGCTCAGCTGCTTATTTACAGCATCAAATTCATCTTTAGAAGCCAAAGGCTCATTCACACTGATATAGAATTTGATCTTCGGTTCGGTGCCAGACGGACGAGCAGAGATCTTGCTGCCGTCTTCGGTCAGGTACTGCAGCACATTGGAGCTCTCCAGATCTAGTCTGGACTCCTCGCCAGTCAGCAGGTTTTTTCGGGTGCTGTGCTTGAAGTCGCTTACTTCTACCACTTTGGAACCGGCAATGGTCTGTGGTGGATTGGCACGCATGTCGGCCATCATCTGCTGTATTTCCTCTGCACCACGCTGCCCTTTTTTGGTGAAGGATACCAGTTCTTCTTTGTAGAAGCCGTGCCGGGTATAGATCTCCACCATCATCTCGAACAAGCTCTGTCCTCTGTCTTTTGCCACAGCAGCCATCTCGGCGATCAGGGCGCAGGCCGAAATAGCATCTTTGTCGCGCACGAAGTCGCCGATCATGTAGCCGTAGCTTTCCTCGCCGCCTCCGATGTACGTTTCCTTGCCTTCTAACTCACGGATTTTCTCAGCGATGTACTTGAAGCCGGTCAGGGTCTCGTACATTTTCACGTTATAGCTATCGGCAATGTCCTTGATTAGATCGGTAGTTACAATGGTCTTCACAATGAATTCCTTGCCAGTTAGCTTGCCAGCTTTCTGCCAAGCCAACAGGAGGTAGTTCATCAACAAAGCACCCGTCTGGTTACCGTTCAGGAGCTCGAACTCGCCCTCCAGGTTTCTCACAGCTATACCTACACGGTCAGAGTCCGGGTCAGTGGCCATGACAAGGTCGGCATCAATTTCTTTCGCCTTGTTCAGAGCCAGGGTCATCGCTTCCTTTTCTTCCGGGTTGGGGTACACTACTGTCGGGAAGTTGCCGTCTGGCGTAGCCTGCTCCTCTACCACATGCACGTTCGTGAAGCCAAAACGCTTGAGTACCTCCGGTACCAACGTTATACCTGTACCGTGTATAGACGAGAACACGATTTTGAGGTCATGCTGGTTTTTAATAGCATCCTGTGAAATGGAAAGGTTCTGCACCTTGGCGATATAAGCCTCGTCCATTTCCTGGCCCAGCATGTGGATGTTGCCTGATTTTGCCTCCCATTTTACCTCGTCGATAGACGTGATTTTGTTCACCTCAGCGATTATGTTTTTATCGTGCGGGGCGGTTACCTGTGCACCATCGTTCCAGTATACCTTGTAGCCGTTGTATTCTTTCGGGTTGTGCGAAGCTGTTACGACTACACCACTCTGGCAACCTAGGTGACGGATGGCAAAGGATAGCTCCGGTGTAGGACGAAGCGCCTCAAACAGGTAGGCCTCGATGTCGTTGGCTGAGAAAATGTCGGCGGCAATGCGGGCGAACACATCGGAGTTGTTGCGGCAGTCGTGTGCAATGGCCACTTTCACCCGCTCACCTGGGAAGTTCTGCTTCAGGTAGTTGCAAAGGCCTTGCGTCGCCATACCCAGGGTATAGCGGTTCATGCGGTTGCTACCCGCGCCCATGATGCCGCGCAGACCGCCTGTTCCGAATTCAAGGTCTTTGTAAAAAGCATCGGCCAGTGCTTCGTGTTCGTTGCGCTCGAGCAGATTGTTTATTTCTGATTTGGTAGCGTTGTCGTAGTTGCCGCTCAGCCAAGCGTCTATTTTTTGCTGTATAGCTGGTTCAATCATAGTCTTGTTGGTGTTGTATGTATTGATGATTATGTCTTTCTTATGTCATGCATAGCGCGAGCGTCCTCGCTCGTGTCTGCTATGGTGGGGCCTCTGGCCCTGTTGCTCTAGGCATAGCTAGCTTTAGTACTGCTTGTATCAAAGCCTATAACTAGCGTAGCTTACTTTTGCAGGTATAGCAACGTGTGTTGTTTCATTGCTTCGCCTGTGCGGCGGGCACATACTTTTTTTCTTGATAAAAAAAGTATGCAAAAAAATCAAGATTCCCCAAACTCGCTGAACGCTCAAACAGTGGGTAATCATTTAGGCGCACCTGGCACCGCTACTTGTTTTATAGTTATGGTGCAAGTTACTTAGCAATGCGTGCCAGTAATATGTACTTATTTAGATTTTACTCACTCACTAAATCACTCACTCACCCACTCACTCACTCACTCACTCACTCACTCACCCACTTCCCTATACCTCCAATCGCACAAAAAATCACACCAGCCCTTCGTTTACCGCTTAACGGTTCTGAGAACTGGTGTGATTTGAATATAGCAAAATCGGAGTATCTAACACGGGTTACACCGTGCTATACTTGGCTTGCGGCTTAAAGGTTACCACGTAGCGCCTGCTCACGCTCGATGGCTTCGAACAGGGCTTTGAAGTTGCCTTTGCCAAACGATTTGGCTCCTTTGCGCTGGATGATTTCGTAGAATACAGTAGGTCTGTCTTCTACAGGTTTCGTGAAGATCTGTAGCAAATAGCCCTCATCATCGCGGTCTACGAGGATGTTCAGCTTACGCAGGTCTGCCATGTCTTCGTCGATGTGGCCGATGCGCTCGATCAGGTCTTCGTAATAGGTCTCCGGCACATACAGGAACTCCACGCCACGGCGACGCAGCTCCGCTACGGTATGCAGAATGTCGTTGGTAGCCACCGCGATGTGTTGCACGCCTGCGCCCTTGTAGAACTCTAGGTACTCATCGATCTGAGACTTCTTCTTACCTTCAGCTGGCTCGTTGATCGGGAACTTGATGTATCCATTGCCATTCGAAACCACTTTCGACATCAGGGCGGTATACTCTGTGCTGATATCCTTATCGTCGAAGGTGAGCAACAGTTTGAAGCCCATTACATCTTCGTAGAACTTCACCCACTCGTTCATGTGGCCAAGTTCCACGTTGCCTACGCAGTGGTCTACATACTTCAGACCGACCGGCTCAATGTCAAGCTGGCTCTGGCGTGGTACGTAACCCGGCATAAACACACCGTTATAGTTTTTGCGCTCCACAAAGGTATGGATGGTATCGCCATAGGTATGGATGGAGGCTACTTTCACCTCGCCGTGCTCGTCGGTGAGTGTCTTCGGCTCCATGGCGGGTTTAGCACCACGCTCCACTGTACCACGGAAGGAAGCCTCGGCATCGTCTACCCACAGGGCCAGTACTTTCACGCCGTCACCATGCTGATGCACATGTTGCGCGATATCTGAGTTTGGGTCAAGGGAAGTAGTCAGCACCAATCTGATTTTCTCCTGCTGCAGTACATACGAAGCGCGATCTCTTACGCCTGTTTCAGGACCAGCGTAAGCGATCAGTTTAAAACCAAAAGCCGTCTGGTAAAAGTGAGCAGCCTGCTTGGCGTTACCCACATAAAACTCAATATGATCTGTGCCGTTCAGCGGCAGAATATCTGTTGCCATAGGTATAGGTATGGTTTAAATCATAGATTCTGTAAAAATACAGCTTTTATGCGTTTATCAAAACCCGGGTAGTTCCGCAGTAAATTATCATTGTTAATTCTTGCAATTACTACGGCATGTTTCCAACTTTGTAAAAAACAGAATGACGCTATGAACGCAAATGCACTAAACAGTTCGCTGGTGGCCATCATCAGCAAGAAAGAAGAACTGAATGCGCTTGATTATAATGACGAGCGCTACGACGATATTGAAGAAGAACTGCACGACCTGGAAGACGATTTTAACGAAGAGTACGGCGACTACCTGGAGGATGTACTGGAGGATGTGCACGGCAAGCTACGCTCCGACGCTGACATCCTGCTGCCAACCGCCTACCTGCCTAGCTCGCTCAATGGCGATCATGTAACACCGGATGGTGAGCGTGAAGGCGTATGGGTAGAGTCAGACGAATTTCCGGGTATAGAGATGCGCCTGGTACTGACGGCCAATCCTGCCCGCTTCGTGGTACTGATCGGCGATCAGGAGCGTGAGCTCTGGAAAGCGGAGTAACCAGTACGCAACACATAAAAAAGAGGTGGTCAGGCACTAGGAACTGAACTGCTTTACCGCTTACTTAAAGCCGCCTTACGCTGTAATCTGCTAGCGTAGGGCGGCTTTTTTTGCTTTATATTCAAGGGGCTTTCAGTTAAGATGGTTTGGAAGCAACAAATGGGTATGATGTTAGTATTCAGGAATATAAAGTGATAATGTGAGGCTTTGTTACTGATAGGAGGAGTGATGTTCTGCCAAGCCCTGTAGGTCAGGAATAAAGAGGCAGACCGGCATCACGTGGTTATGGCGTCATTTAATGTGTGGCTTATGAAAAAGGGTTTCTGGACACTAATCTTATGCCTTTTGTGCCTCAGTACCGCTGCACAGCAGCTTACCATTACAGCAACTGAAAAGGATAGTGTGGTAAATCGGGTCGCGGCGCTGCTGGAGCAAAACTACGTTTTCCCGGACAAAGCAAAAGATATGGGAAATTATATCCGGTCGCAGCAACAGCGCAAGGTATACGACGGGGTGAATAACTACCAGCAATTTGCAGCGGCCCTGTCCTCAGATCTTCAAAAGGCCCACCGCGACGGGCACCTGAATCTGAAGTATAATCCTAGCCTGGTAAAAATGCTGAAAAGCTGGAAATCTGCCTCAGAGCCTGGACCGGAGGTAATGCAGGAGCACCTGCGGATAGCGGAGCGCAATAATTTTGGTTTTACAAAGGTAGAGCGCCTGCCTGGCAACATTGGCTACATCAACTTCACCCAGTTTTTCCCGGTCAGTGAGCAAGCCCGCCAAACGGTAGCGGCAGCTATGGCCTTTATCGCAAACACTGATGCGGTTATAATCGACTTGCGCCAAAACGGGGGCGGACATCCTGAAATGGTACAGCTGGTGATGAGCTACTTTTTTGATGAAAAGCCGATTCACTACAACAGCATCTACGATCGCCCGCGCAATACCACTAAAGAGTATCATACCCTGGCAGAAGTAGATGGTAAGCGAATGCCCAAAACTGATCTCTATGTACTTACCAGCAGCAGCACCTTTTCTGCGGCCGAGGAACTGACCTACAACCTGCAGTCACTTAAAAGAGCGACGATAGTAGGCGAAACAACGGCTGGTGGCGCACATCCTTTGCAGCCTTTTATTGTGAATGATCAGCTTGTACTGGACATACCTATCGCCCGATCAATCAATGCTATTACTCAAACCAATTGGGAAGGAACCGGTGTGGTGCCCGATATCAAAACGGAGGCAGACCGGGCACTGCTACAGGCGCAGGAGCTGGCGCTAAACAAACTGCTTTTGACCAGTACCGATGCACAGAACAAAGCCTCTCTGGAATGGGAACTGCAGCATGTGAAAAGTGAACTGCAGCCTGTGCAGCTAGAAAAGAAAGTTATGTCGAAGTACGCCGGCAGGTATGGCGAAAGGACTGTCAGTCTGCAGGGAAACGAGCTTTATTACCAGCAAAAAGGCAAAGCGCAGCGGAGGCTGATTCCGATCACTGATACCATATTCCGCATCGAGGGACTTCCTCACCTGCGTATCGAAATGGTAAAAGATGCGTCTGGAAATGTAAGAAAGCTGTTGGAGCTGCAGGCAGGAAGTTCCTTTAATGAGTTTGCACGCTCCAACTAATGCCCTTATCACAGGTATACTGCAGGTGATCTCCTATACCGGCAGTATTTCACGTGCAGAAGTTTCGCTCGTCTGAACTTTTAACTATCTTCCATCTGCCATCATGTTATACCTGATAAGCTCTCACATATGCAACCAATCCTGAATGCAACTGAACTATCTTCTGTACTGAAGGAAAATCAGAAACTCGTCCTGATCGACGCCCGTTCTGGGCCCAATGGTCGGGCCAAATATGAAAAGGAGCACCTGACCGGAGCCCTGCATGTAGATTTGGATAAAGACCTGGCTGATGTGAAAGCTGATGCAGCCCAGGGAGGCAGGCACCCCTTGCCGGAGCCTGATCAATTTGCCGAGCTGCTGGGCCGCTTAGGTATAGCGCCTGGCAGCCAGGTGGTGGTATATGATGATATGAGCGGAGCGAATGCCGCCTCCCGCTTTTGGTGGATGCTACGGGCTACGGGGCATGATCGGGTGCAGGTATTGGACGGCGGCTACCAGGCAGCTGTAGCAGCCGGTATACCTGTCAGCAATGCAGTGGAACGGGCTAAGCCTGTCGATCCATATCCTTTCAAAGCATGGGAACTGCCGATCATTTCTATGGAGGAAGTCGCAAAAGCTGTCAAAGATCCGGATTATCTGGTAATTGATGTGCGTGATGCAGCACGCTATCGTGGGGAGACCGAACCGATTGATCTGGTGGCAGGGCATATTCCGGGTGCTGTTAACATTCCTTTTCAAAGTAATCTGACGCAGGACGGTACCTACTTGTCGCCTGAGGCTTTGAGAGAAAAGTATAGCCAGGCAATAGGCAAGCGGGATCCGGAGCATGTGGTGGTGCACTGCGGCTCCGGCGTGACGGCCTGCCACACGGCGCTGGCCATGGACTATGCGGGATTGGGTATACCTGCGCTCTATGTAGGTTCCTGGAGCGAATGGTCACGCAACGACCGCCCGATCGGAACAGGGGCCTGATAAAGGTATAAGTATAAACAAGAAGCGGCTGCTGAAATCCATTCAGCAGCCGCTTCTTGTTTGGCAGGTATAGTGCTCTTAGTAGCCAAGCTTCTGGCGCACACGCTCCAGTACCGGCGTGGCGATGGCTTTCGCTTTTTCAGCGCCTTCCAGCAGCTTCTTGTCTATCTCGGCCAGGTTGTTCATGTAATAGTTGAAGAGCTCACGCTCCTTGGCAAACTTACGCAGGATCAACTCATACAGCGCTTGTTTGGCATGACCGTAGCCGTATCCGCCATTCAGGTAGTTGTTGCGCATCTGCAGTATCTCTTCCGGTGAGGCCAGCAGACTGTAGAGCTTAAAGGTTGTGTCCTCGTCCGGGTCCTTCGGGTCTTCCAGCGCAGTGCTATCCGTTACAATGCTCATGATCGTTTTGCGGAGCGGCTTGTCGGCCTCAAATATGTCGATGATGTTGCCATAGGACTTGCTCATCTTCTCGCCGTTGATGCCCGGAACGGTCATTACCGTCTCATCCGTCTTTGCCTCAGGCAGCACAAATGTCTCACCGTAGATGTGGTTAAATGAGCTGGCAATGTCGCGGGTGATCTCCAGATGCTGGATCTGGTCTTTGCCCACCGGTACGATGTTGGCATCATACATCAGGATGTCGGCCGCCATCAGCACCGGGTAGGTGAACAGACCGGCATTCACGTCAGAAAGTCCTCTGCGGCTTGACTTGTCCTTGAACGAGTGCGCATTGGCCAGCATCGGGAAAGGGGCGAAGCAGTTGAGGTACCAGTTCAGTTCGGTCACCATCGGTACGTCTGACTGACGGTATAGAATATGTTTATCGGTATCAAAGCCACAGGCCAGCCAGGCGGCGGCTACCGAGTAGGTATTGTGGCGCAGCACTTGCGCATCGCGAATAGTAGTAAGGGAATGCAGGTTGGCTATAAAGTAAAGCGCCTGCTCCTGAGATGCCTTCGAAAGTTCGATGGCTGGGAGGATAGCACCCAGCAGGTTGCCCAAGTGTGGACGGCCTGTGCTCTGAATGCCCGTAAGGTATCGTGCCATAGTCGGGAAAATGGTTTACAGCTGCAAAATAACGCAAATTGCTGAAAACACCCTTAGCCCGGCTACGACAATTCTATACCTGATGCTTTAAAGTTTCTTGAGAGAGTAATTTCTGGAGTTGCTGATCTCGTCCTGTGTATTGCTCAGCAGCTTCACCTCTGTGTCGCTTACCTGCAGAAAATACATGGGGTCGATGTCGCCGGAGGTAGGTATAAGCTGCAGCACTACCGCATCCGGGTTTTGCTTGTTGCCTTTGGCCAGGAACCACTTGCCGCTGCTGTTCACCACGCTTTTATCGGCTGGTTTGCCTATGTATACCTGCTTCATGGTGAAGGAGCCCTTGGAATCGCCACTCAGGGTAAGTTCAGTTTTGATACCCTGGCAGTCCTTGCAGGCGATCGTGCCCATAAAAGTGCCGCTCGGAGGAGCCAGGGCGGGAGCCGCTGACGGCGCTTCTTCTGCCGGCTTTGCAGCGGTGCCTTTTGCTGTCGAGGACTTTCCTTTTGCAGGAGCTTTCTTAGCAGTTGCTTTTTTACCCCCGCCACGGTTTTCTTCCAGCCATTCCTGATAACTTTTGCCGGACTGCGCCTGTACCTGCTGTAAGCCTAGTGTAAGAGTGAATAGGACGATAAGTGTGAGTATTGTTCTCATGCGATGTAGGATTTTCGTTCAGGGTGAATCATATCAGAAAATATACCAGTTTTTCAGAAGTACGCTTTTGAACAGGCTATTTCTGTTAAAACTGTTGTTAAACGTTAATTATTGTGCGCATTTGGGAATCACGCTTCATGCGGTGGTCCTGATATGATGTAGTAGGATGTGAGATACGGAAGTAGGAGGAGAGAGTTTTCAGCAGTTGAACCTGAGCTTATGGATTGCATCATTTTCTGGCTTTAACTGTAAGGCACCCCTATAAAAAACAAATGACCAGGCGCTTCACTTAAGAGCAGTCACCCAGCCATTCAAAAAAAAAATCAAATCAAATCTTATAGTTCAAAGTCAATTACATCATAGGCTAGTCTCGGTTTAAGTAAAAAACAAACAATCTTGTATCATTTAGGCTGTCACCAGCTTTTTAGTTTTCTTTGTTTGGTATACCCTGTTGAGGTTACTCACCGTGATGGCGAGGAGTATAAGCGCCACACCCAGCCACTGCACCGTCCACACCTCTTCCTGTAGTACGAGGTAGGACATGGCCACCGCCACTGGCAGTTCTGCTGAACTCAGGATGGCACTCAGGCCAAGGCCAGTACGCGGTATACCATAGGCGAAGAAAAGTGGCGGAATAACGGTGCCGAACACGGCCAACAGTAAGCCCCACTTCAGCAGTCCATCACCCAGCGCCCCGTTCACCAAGAACACCGGAGGGAAGACGCTCATAACTAGTATAGTCGCGCCCGTCAACAAAAGGGCACTCTTGGCGGTAGGGTGCAGGTCGTTGCCGGCCGCACCGTTGATCATCAGGAAAACAGAATAGCAGGCTGCTGCCAGTAATCCGAAGCCGATGCCAGCTAAGTCAAAATCAGGAACAGTGCCTGAGAACAGTCTGCCCGCCATGGCGGTACCTATCAGTACCAGCAGCACCATCACGATTTGAGATAGCTGTGGCATTTTGCGCTTGATTACCGCTTCCAGCAGCAGGCTCATCCAAGTGAACTGCATCAGCAGCAGGATGGCGATAGAGGCCGGCACCGCCTGCACACACTTGTAATAGAAGATGCTCACCAGGCCAGTGCTGGTACCCATGGCTACGAGCTTGAGTTTGTCCAGTGCCGAAACACCAAAACTGCGACGCCCCATCAACTGGCGCACCAGCACAATGCCCCAGAGTATGATAAAGCCAAAGAGGACCTGTGTGCCGGTGACGTCACCCAAGGTATAGCCTTCTTTGTAAGCCAGTTTTACGAATGTGGATAGTATGCCGAAGCTACACGCTCCGAGAAATACCAAAAGGATGCCTCTGATCATAGATGTCCCTTTTGAAAATAGTCAGTAAAAAAATAAGGTATAGGGGTGGGCCCTCAGACCCAAATGGCGGAAATGGGAACTGTTAGAGGTCGTGCAGGACGTACCCCGTAATGAAAATCTGTGTATGTGCTAAGTGTGCAGCCATTTTGTTTTGCAAGGCCGCAAAGATAAAGCTGTATTTATTTCAAAAGCAAATTTATTTGTAACACAGGCTACTCTTTGCTTTCCTCAGCGGCTACCTCTATCATGGTTTCGGCGGTGCGGCGACCCAGGTAACCGTCTATCAGATAGTGCGCTACATACAGTAAAGGCGTAAGGGCGACGGCGATAAAAAATTTGTAAATATAATTGATCGCAGCCACCGACATGACCAGCGAAAGGGGCCAGTTACCAAAAAGATAGAAGGCCACAAAGAGGACAACGACGCTGTCGATCAGCTGCGAAACAAGCGTGGAACCCGTCGCCCGCAGCCAGATCTTGCTGCTACCCGTGAAGCTGCGCAGCCAGTGGAACACCGTGGCGTCCAGAAACTGCGAAATAAGAAAGGCTACCACCGACCCGATGATGATACCCAGCCCTTGCCGGTAGATGGAGTTGAAAGCGAAATCAATATTGAATGGGTTTCCCGCTGCATCCTGATTATTCAGCTCCAGCCAAAAAGCAGCAGGGGGTAGCCCTGTTACAATAGTGATCACCAGGAATGCATACAAAATCAGGACCACGGTCAGGATGCTGACTTTCTTCACACCCTCTTTGCCAAAGTACTCATTGATGATATCGGTGGTCACAAACACCACAGGCCAAATGATGACGCCAGCCGTGAGGTTGAAGTCAAACTTCTCGCCCATGATTCCGATCTGGGCACCCTGCAAACCAAAGAGTGCTTCCGCCGAAAAAATCTTTACACCGATCAGTTCAGCCAACAGGGCATTGGCCAGGAAGATGCCACTCAGGACAAGGAAGAGGTTGGTGCGTTTTTTCTCAAGGGAGGGGGCTGCCGGCATAGGTCGGGTTTTCTTATCACAGCAAGTTTACAAGTTATGGGCCGCTAAATCAAATATCACTGCCCTTAGCTTTGCTGCTAACAGTGCTCCAGCTAAAACAATGAGCTACGCCTTCACCAAGTATTTTCTGCCATTCAATAAATATAATATACAGATTGCTAATATTTATAAAAATTGTTTTATTAAATATTGGATAAAAGCTAAATTTATGTTTGCTAGTTGCTTATTTCAATTAATTCCTTAGTTCTATGAAAAAGATATTTACAGGAGCTGCGCTGCTGTTGTTGTGCTTTGGGTCGGGAGAGGCCGTGGCACAGGGCGGGATGCTCAACAAGCTAAAACAAAAAGCCAACAACATCGCCGAAAAGGCATTGGACAAGACAATTGAGGACAAAACAGGTATAGGGAACGGCTCCTCTAATAATAGTAGCGCTACGGCTGGCAATTCCAGTTCCAGCAGGGCTAGAAATAAAGGAGGGGAAGGTCTTATCTCGACACCACCTGATGTGAATGCATTCCTGGGTGACGCTGACAAAGCCTTTAAAGCCGGTACGTATGGCGAAGCCCGCTACGCTGTGCAGCAGGCCATGCTGGGAGTTGAACTCCAGATCGGTCAGAAGATACTCAAGTCCCTACCGGAGTCGATCAGTGGTTTGAATAAGGATGAAAGTGTAGAGCAGGTGGCCAGCAGCGGTTGGGGATGGGCCGGCCTGACCATCATGCGCCAGTATACCGACAATAATGAGAAGGAACTGCGGGTGATGGTGGCTAATAATTCGGTGATGTTATCGGCCGTGAACATGTACCTGGCAAACGGTGGCTATACCCAGACGTCAGGAGAGCAGCAGAACTGGAAGCAAACCAAGGTGAAAGGGCACCGTGCCGTGATCGAGTATGATGATGCCAGCGGTTACAAACTGACCGTGCCGATGGGACAGTCGTCGCTGCTGGTGTATGAAGGCGTCAACTTCAAAAACGAACAGGATATGATGGCAGCGGCTAATGCGGTGGATATTGATGGCATCAAGAAAATGCTGGGCGAAAAATAAACTTCATAGAAATCTAGAATGAAACCAGATATGAAAAATATAGCAATCCTAGTCGTTTTCACCTTCCTGCCTGCCGTGGCCTTTAGCCAGGATTTCAGCAAAAGCTTAGCTGAGGCGAAAACCTCTTATGGGTCAGGTGATCTAAGCAATTCGCGCTTTGCCATGGAGCAGATGCTCCGTAGTCTGGACGCTGAAATTGGGAAGGAAATCCTAAAGATGCTGCCGGCAAAAATGGAGGACCGCAGTCCAAATGTGAAAGAAGATGACGTGACCGGCGGTGGCGCAGGCTTTGGTATGGGCTTGTTTGTGCATCGCAGTTATGGCCCTGCCAACAATCAGGTTACAGTTGACATTATCAACAATTCACCACTGATCAACTCATTGCAGGCTGTTCTGGCTCTGCCATTTATTGGCAATTCCGGCGACGGCAAACAAAAAGTGGTGAAAGTGCATGGCTATAAAGCAGTACTAAATAAAATTGAAGGTATGGAAGGAGCTCCGGCCGGTTATGAATTGCAGATTCCTTTGCAGAACACACTGCTGACCTTAAAAGCCGACAATGCAAAAGAGGATAATATTATGAAGATGGCCAACAGCCTGCCACTCGATAAAATAGCGCAAATGGCGCACTAGTCAGGTATAGCTATACCTTATTCACGCACACAGAAAATGCTTCCCTCTACTGCCAGATCGGTTTTAGGGAATACCTCCTGCGCTTCTGTGAGCAGAGGCGTCAGGTCTTTGTAACGCACCGAGAAGTGACCTAACAGCAAGTGACGTACCTGAGCGGCAACAGCCATTTCGGCGGCCTGTCGTGCAGTGCTGTGGAAGGTATAGTGCGCCCGCTCACGCATTTCGTCAGTAAAGGTAGCTTCGTGGTAAAGGAGATCCACACCCTTCAGGTAGGGGAGCAGGTCGGGCTTATACCTACTATCTGCGCAGTAGGCGTAGCTGCGGCTGCGCTTGGGCTCCAGCGTCACCACCGAATTGCGAACAAGCACATTCCCTTGTTCGTCGCGTACGTCCTCGCCCCATTTCAGTCGCACCAGTTGCGGTGGCGTCAGGAAACCGGGCAGGTTCTCTTTGATCAGCGGACGTGGCTTTGGCTTCTCGCGGAACAGGAAACCGCAGCAGGGAATGCGGTGCTCCATGGGTATGGTATGCACCGTGATCTTTTTATCTTCGTAAATTTTGCGGTAGCTGGTGGTGTCAAGCTCATGAAAAATAAGCTTGTAGCACAGGTTAGTGCCGGAGTACTTGAGCTGAAGACTTAGGATTTCGGAGAGGCCGGGAGGGCCAAAGAGGTGCAGCGGCTGTTGGCGGCCCTGCAAATGCATGGTAGAGAGAAGGCCTGCCAGACCGAAGTAGTGGTCGCCGTGCAGGTGGCTGATGTAGATATTAGAAATGCGCTGATGCTTTATCTTGTAAAGCATCAGCTGCATTTGGGTTCCTTCTCCGCAATCAATCAGATGAAGCTGATTGTCTATGGTCAGCAGTTGGGCAGTATGGTGCCGGTTTGCCGAGGGTGTGGCCGACGAACTACCGAGTATCCTGAGTTCGAAATCCACAAAATAGGTTTAACTAGTCTTCCTTGTTGGTCAGGTCCTGCTCGATCTCGTGTAGGAACACGCGGTCGATCGCCTCTTCCACCGTAGGCAGGATGTTCAGCACAGACTCTAGTTTAGAGATCGTGATCAACTTCATCACGTGGTCCTGCAGGCTGGTCAGAATCAGCAAACCGTTAGACGAGTTGCAAAGTCTGTTAGCGATCAGGATAGAGCTCAGTCCCGAAGAGTCAGTATATTTTACGTTATTGAGGTCAAGAATCAGGTTGGTGATCCCTTCAGCATTCAATTTCACGAACTCAGATTTCAAATCCGGAGCGATTGAAGTATCAAGTTTCTTCTCGTCTATCGTGATAATCGTGTAGTTTTCTTTCTTATCAATCGTGTACTTCATAGATCTACCAGTAAAGGATTTAAACGCGAATGTACCAAAATCCACGTTAATAATTCTAATTTTTGTCGTTAAAAATGTTTTCTTCTATGTGATTCTCAATGCGTGAGAGCACATTATCGTAACTTTCCTTATGAAAAGGCTGGCCCGTAAAAACCTCGTAAAGTTCGATGTATCGGTCCGAAATACTGTTCACTACTTCATCTGTCATTTCAGGTATAGCCTGGTCTTCTTTTCCCTGAAAACCATTCTCAATCAGCCATTGGCGCACAAACTCCTTTGAAAGTTGTTTTTGCGATTCGCCGTTCTGCTGGCGCTCCTGATACCCTTCCAGATAAAAGTAGCGCGAAGAGTCCGGTGTGTGGATCTCGTCGATCAGGTATACCTCGCCGTTGTAGCTGCCGAACTCATACTTGGTGTCTACCAGTATCAGTCCACGCTTTGCGGCCAGTTCCGAACCTCTCGCGAAGAGTGCCCGGGTATAAGCTTCTAATTTAATATATTCTTGCTCAGATACAATGCCTTTTGCCAGAATTTCTTCTCGCGAAATATCCTCATCGTGTCCTTCGTCGGCCTTGGTCGTTGGGGTGATGATCGGCTCGGGCAGTTTGTCGTTTTCACGCAAGCCCTCCGGCAACGCTACACCGCAAACACTGCGTTTGCCGGCCTTGTACTCGCGCCAGGCATGACCAGCCAGATAGCCCCTGATCACCATCTCCACTTTATAGGGTTCGCAACGGTACCCGATCGTCACGTTCGGGTCTGGTGTCGAAAGCACCCAATTCGGAACAAGGTCTGAAGTAGCTTTAAGGTTTATGCTCGCTATTTGGTTCAATACCTGGCCTTTATAAGGAATGGCCCGTGGCAACACCACGTCAAACGCTGAGATCCGGTCGGTGGCTACTACCGCCAAACGGTCCTCGAAATAATAAACATCGCGCACCTTGCCTCTATAAAAACCGGTTTGCCCGGCGAAGGAGAAGTTAGTTTCTTTTATGGCCTCCATTAGGTCTGTTAGGTTAGAGAAAGGCAAAGTTAAAATATTTTTGTCGGTGCGGGTTAATAGCTACAGGTATAAATGTAAAATGCCTTTTGCAGAAGGGAAAATCATCTGGGTTTAGACATTGCTATATACTCTTAAGTATAGCTATAGTTTTATATTATGAAATCTATTGTTTGTACATTATTGAGAATGTTGCGGAGGGGGCAAGGATTTCTCTATTAACGGCTCACGGTAATGAATGATGTTGTGCGCCATTCCTTTAAAAATGACAAAATGGAAAGGGAGCATTGCATACCAATATAGTCTACCTGCTAAACCATCTGGCCGGAATGCAGCTAGCTGCTCAAGGTAATTCCCGTCAGCCTCCCGGCATATTCTGAACTGCAGCCAGGCCTCGCCGGGGAGCTTCATTTCGGCGTACAGTAACATGCGTTCAGCCCTGCGGTCAACTGCCAGTACACGCCAAAAATCAATGGAATCACCAGCTTTTACATCGATAGGGTGTCTGCGTCCGCGCTGAAGGCCAACCCCACCCACCATTTTGTCGAGTAGACCACGAATCTCCCACAGGAAGTCTGTTTTGTACTAGCCGCGCTCACCGCCGATGCGCAGGATGTTATCCATTACCTCATCAGGGGCTCTGTCGAAGCGCATGCGCTGGCGGTCGGTGAGTACCCCATGCTCTGGAATTTGTACAAAATCCATGAAATTGAGTTGGATGGTGCCGCTCACTAGTGCATCCTTCCAACTCGACACCACCATGTTCTGCTCCATCTTGGTAAAAGCCAGATTCAGAGCACTCTCGTAGCTCAGGCACTTATGCGGTATAAGTCGTTGTATGCTGCTGTCTTTCACCACGGCATCGTTGCGCAGACTCTCCACCAGACTGCGGGCTAGTGCGTAATTGGTGCTCGTGACAAAGTATAGCCAGTAGGAGGAGAGCTTGGGTGTGAGTACAGGCAAGGTATAGATGCGGCGTTTCAGGTTGCGTACCTTGGCCAGCTGCAGCAGCATTTGCTTGTAAGTGAGCACGTCAGGGCCGCCAATCTCAAAGCGTTTGCTGTAGCAGTCTTCCCTGCCCAGCACAGCAGTCAAGTAAAACATGACATCGCGTATAGCGATGGGTTGGCAGCAGGAGTTGAGCCAGCGAGGCGTCACCATCACGGGCAGCTTTTCCACCAGGTCGCGGATGATCTCGAAAGAAGCGCTGCCTGACCCGATGATGATGGCCGCCCGCAGTACTGTAAGCGATGGTTTTCCCTGCGCGAGCACATCCTCTACCTGCCGACGTGAAGACAAATGCCGCGACAAGTGCGCATCGTTGGCAATGCCGCTGAGGTAAATCAACTGCCTGGCACTGGTGCTGTTAAGATACTGGACAAAATTTGTAGCCGATGCTTTTTCTGCTTCTTCAAAGTCTGCCGAGCCGGAACCCATGGAGTGCACCAGATAATAAGCCGCGTCTATGTCTCTTGGCAAGTCCTGTAAACTTTCCGGTTGAAGCAGATCCCCTTTTGCCACCTGTACTTTTTCCTTAAGGCTGTCTGCTACCTCGAAGCGGCGTGGATCCCGAACAAGGCATACCACTTCGTGCTGCGCTTCTATGAGCACAGGAAGAAGTCGTTTGCCAATGTAGCCGTTTGCGCCGGTCAGGAGTATTTTCATTTAGTTTTAGGACGTCTATACCTGCACAACAGGGACGCCCTGTTAATGTTATGCGAGTGAGATTATGTTTTTTCAAAGATAATGAATCTGCAGGTAAAATAGGGTTCTGTTATAAGGTGTATAAAGTCTTGATTTGCAGGCTTGTGAAATTGATTTTTAGATGAATCTGAAATATTGTGAAATAAAAATTTGGATTATTTGAAATGCTGCTCTAGCTTTGCATCATCAAGTCTGATATCCCTTTGTGGGTATCGATTTATAAAGAAGCGTGGAGAGACAGGCTCTATGAAGCGCTAGCAACCAGCCTCAGGCAAGGTGCTAATTCCTGATTCCGGATGTTCGGAAGCATATAAATTGATAACGTTATGGAAAAGGGAACAAAACCAACACCGCTTTTTTTACGATCAACTACGGCAGCCCAACTGCCACAAGCTCGTCATGCCTTTGCACATGCTGCTGTCATGTGTAATTCCATGTGCATGTGTTGCTGCTGTTGCTAGCGCGACCAATCCCCAATTTTTTTTTGCTGCAATAATGTCTCGCCACAGGTATAGCCTGTGAGCATACGCCTGTAGCCTCCTCTTTCTTCTTGTCTTAGAACAAGCTAATCTATTCTATACTTTTCAAAATTTTAAACAAAACGACTATGTCTAATTCACTTCATTTCGAAACACTACAGTTGCACGCCGGCCAGGAAATCGATCCAACAACCCGTTCCCGCGCCGTGCCTATTTACCAGACTTCCTCATACGTTTTCAAAGATGCCGAGCATGGTGCCAATCTGTTTGCACTGAAGGAGTTTGGTAATATCTATACCCGCATCATGAACCCAACCACCGATGTGTTTGAAAAGCGCATCGCAGCATTGGAAGGTGGAGTTGCAGCGGTGGCCGTTGCCTCGGGGCAGGCAGCTCAGTTCATTGCGCTCAACAACATCTTGCAGGCGGGCGACAATTTTGTTTCCACCAGTTTCCTGTATGGTGGTACTTACAACCAATTCAAGGTAGCCTTTAAGCGGCTGGGGATAGAGGTGCGCTTTGCTGAAAGCGACGACCCGGAGAGCTATGCACAGCTGATCGATGAAAACACGAGAGCCATCTACACCGAATCCATTGGCAATCCGCGCTTCAACATACCTGACTTTGATGCGATTGCGGCCATTGCCAAAAAGCATGATATTCCGCTGGTAGTGGATAATACCTTCGGGGCCGGTGGCTACCTGTTCAGGCCGATTGAGCATGGTGCCAACGTGGTCGTGGAATCTGCTACCAAGTGGATCGGCGGACACGGTACCAGCATCGGCGGTGTGATCGTGGACGGAGGCAATTTTAACTGGGGGAATGGTAAATTCCCGCAGTTCTCTGAGCCTTCGGAGGGCTACCACGGACTTAACTTCTGGGAGGTGTTCGGCATAGACGGACCTTTCGGCAATGTCGCATTTTCCATCAGGGCAAGGGTAGAGGGGCTGCGTGACTTCGGTCCGGCATTGAGCCCTTTCAATTCTTTCCTGCTGCTGCAAGGATTGGAAACACTCTCGCTGCGTGTGGACCGCACCGTGCAAAATGCGCAGGCATTGGCCGAGTGGTTGGAGCAGCACGAGCAGGTGGAAAGCGTGAACTACCCGGGACTGCCGTCCAGCAAGTACCACAACCTGGCAAAAAAATACCTGAAGCGAGGCTTTGGTGGCGTGCTATCCTTTAACCTGAAAGGCGACAAGAAACAGGCGGAAGTCTTTGTGAACAGTCTGCAACTGGTGAGTCACCTGGCCAATGTAGGCGACGCGAAATCGCTGATTATCCACCCGGCCTCTACAACCCACCAGCAGTTATCGGAAAAGGAGCAGCAGAGTGCCGGTGTGACACCTACCTTGCTGCGACTGTCTGCAGGTATAGAGCACCTTGACGATATCAAAGCTGACCTGGAACAGGCTTTTGCCAAAGTACGGCAGCACCACGAAGAACCTGTATTGAACGAAGCATAATGCCTGAGCAACTAGTATTTCATTACCAGAAACAATTTCAACTGGAGTCGGGGGCATTGCTCCCTGGCTTCCAACTGGCCTATACAACCTATGGACAACTCAATGAAGACCAAAGCAATGTGGTGTGGGTATGCCACGCCCTCACGGGCAGCTCGGACTTCACCGACTGGTGGAGCGAATTATTTGGTGAGGGAAAACTATATGACCCGGCGGACTGGTTTGTGGTTTGTGCGAACACCCTGGGTGGCTGCTATGGATCCACGGGACCACTTGCAGTTAATCCGGAAACGCTCCAGCCCTACTACCATAGCTTCCCGCAACTGACAAACCGGGATATTGTGCGTGCCTTCGATCTGCTGCGGCAGGACTTAGGTGTAGCCCAGGTGCATACCCTGCTCGGCGGTTCGCTGGGTGGGCAGCAGGCACTGGAGTGGGCTATCTTGCAGCCAGAGGTTTTCAGGAATCTGATCCAGGTGGCATCCAATGCGCGACATTCTGCCTGGGGCATCGCTTTTAACGAAAGTCAGCGCATGGCTATCCGGCAGGACCCAACCTGGCAGACCAGCACAAGCCAAGCAGGTATAGCGGGCCTTAGAACGGCCCGCGCCATCGCCATGCTTTCCTACCGGCACTATACCTGCTACGAAGCGAGCCAGCAGGAGCCGGGTAACAGCATCACCGACGATTTCCGAGCAGCCTCTTACCAGGTATACCAGGGCGAAAAACTTGCCCAGCGCTTCAATGCCTATACCTACTGGCTGCTTTCCAAAGCCATGGATTCACATAACATTGGTCGGGACAGGGGAGGTGTTGAAAAGGCGCTAGAGCGGCTTCGGGCTAAGACCCTCTTTGTCGGAGTAGACACGGATCTGCTTTTCCCGATAGAGGAGCAGCAGCAACTTCACCGGCTGGTGCCAGGTTCCCGTTTCACGCAGCTCCGATCCGGCTACGGGCATGATGGCTTTCTGGTAGAAACGGCACAACTCACGCAGGCTATCCGGGAATTTTATGAAACAGAAAAAGTAAAGCACAGACACTATGAAAATACAGAAGTTTAAGAAACGCATCGGGCTGATTGGCTTCGGCTGCGTAGGGCAGGGCCTTTATGATGTGGTGGAAGCCAACCGGCACCTGGGCTGGGAGATCGGAAGTATCTGCGTGAAAGACAAAGACAAGCCGCGCACCTTACCCGCCGCTGCCTTTACTTATAATGTGCAGGAGGTGCTGCAAGATCCGAGCTTGGACATTATCGCTGAACTGATCAGCGATCCAGAGGAGGCGCTCGGTATACTCAGACAAGCCCTGCAGCAGGGCCGAACTGTTGTGTCTGCCAACAAAAAAGTAATTTCCGAAAACCTGCCGGAGTTGATCAGCCTTCAGCAGCGGCATGGGGGTGTACTGCTGTACGAAGCCTCTGTTTGCGGCAGTATACCTGTGTTGCGCACGCTTGAAGCCTACTATGGATCAGAGCCGTTGGTGGAGGTACGAGGTATACTCAACGGGTCCTCCAATTATATACTGAGTAAACTGCACGCTGAGCGGGGAAGCTACCAATTGGCTTTGGAGCAGGCGCAGGCCTTAGGTTTCGCTGAGGCGGATCCTTCCCTGGATGTCGAGGGGGTAGATGCGTTGCATAAGCTCTGCATTCTGGCAGCGCATGCCTATGGGGTACTGGTGCATCCGGAGGAGGTGCTGCATTTTGGTATCCAGCACATAAACACTGAAACCGTAGAGTTGGCTGATGCCTTGGGTTCCCGTATCAAGCTGATCGGGTCTTTAAAAGCTACTGCTACGGGGCAAGTCGCGCTTCAGGTGCTACCCACACTTATACCCACGACAGATGCTCTGTATGGTGTGGAAGCAGAATACAATGGACTTGAAATAGAGGCTCAGTTCGCAGGCAAGCAATTTCTACGAGGGCGAGGGGCTGGAAGTCACCCGACCGGCTCGGCTGTGTGGGCTGATATTACTTCGGCAGTACGGGGATATCGCTATACCTATCCGAAGCTTTGCACCAGCCAGACAACAACGGCCTCCGGAGACGAGCAGATCACAGTCCTGCTCCAAGTACAGGGGAGGTCTATTGAAACGTGCATAGAATTGCTTCAGTCGACCCTGCACTATCAGTCTCCGGACAAAAGCCAGGTTGTTCTTTCGGTGACGCCGCAGCAACTTAAGCTGCACCAGACCTCCTTAAAGTTGCAAGGTGTATTTGTGGCGGTTATCCCGGCAGGTATAGCACTTGATAAAATACCAGAGCTGCTTGCACGAACGGAGGCAATACCTGCATAATATGTGCTGGTATAGCTTCAGACCCCAGGTGTGAATAAGTGTAGAAAGTGGAAATTATTCCGAGGATGGTTTATAAGAAAAATTCAATTAAAAAATTTTAAGAATAGCAATTTTGAATTGCACATTAATTGTATAATTATATTGTGATAAATCGGGTTAAGACCTTTATAATAACATTTTAAAATATTTATGCAAATAACGCTATCATTTTCATCTGTTTATGGTTTTACTATCGTACAATGAATATTCATGGACGATACATAATACCCGACGGCAATGAAAACCTATATACCTTGGATAAGCACTCTACTTCTGATAATTATATTTTCATCCTGTAGAAACGACAATGTTTCACCGATCCGGAATGTCCGATTTGACCCCGGTTTGCTAAATCCGCTACAAGCTGGCGGTGGTATGCCCTGTATCGCACATACCTATTATTATAACGATGCAGAAAAGTCGCTGGGAACTGTATACAGCGGCATGATACTCCTGTCTTTTAGCCAGGAACTTAGCCACGAAGAGGCTACAGCTGCAGCTGGGCAGTTTGCTTTTATTGAAGAGTTGGGGCAGCCGATCCATACAAACTCTGCTCGTTTATACCCTGCCAAGTTAGCGGCAGGACTCAGTTGTCAGCAGGTAGAAGGAGCGATATCCGAGGTGTCAAAGGATCCGGCAGTAGCATACGCGGCTCCTTATTTTGAGTCCGCCGGAGGTCAGCTATTGGGTATATCGAATGAATTTATTGTAAGTGTAGAAAGTGGCCGGCAGCCAGCTGAGCAGGTGATCAAACGCCTGACTGCAGCGACCCGCACTGAATTAGTAACTGAGCTGAACGCTAATACTTTTGTATTGCGAGCCGATAAAAATTCGCGTGGCAATGCGCTCGAGATGGCTAACTTCTTTCATAAGCAGCCGCTCATAAAACATGCTGAACCAGACTTTGTGGTTTCGGTCAGCATGTAAAGTTTTTGATTGTGATGGTTTTGGGTTAAGAGTGAGAAAGCCCCGGTTCCTTGACTGAAACCGGGGCTTTCGTTTTATCAAAGGCGATTCAAAAACTAACTAAGGTATACGGCAGCTGCTTTGTCGCGCAGGTTGTAAGCCGAAGCCATCACCTCGCCATAAGCGCCCGCTGTGCGTATCGCAATCAAATCACCGCGATTGGTTTCTGGCAGCACCACGGCCTTACCAAAGCAATCAGACGATTCGCAGATCGGGCCTACAACGTCATATTTGTCCTCAAGGCCTTTGCTAGTCAGATTCTCTATTTTGTGGTACGACTGGTAAAGTGCCGGACGTATAAGCTCTGTCATACCGGCATCCAGAATGGCAAAGTTAGTCGACACACCTTTCTTGATGTACAGTACTTTGGAGATAAGCGTGCCGCTCTGGGCTACGAGTGCGCGTCCCAGTTCAAAGTGCACCTGCTGGTTCGGACGCACTGCCAGAAACTGATTGAACAGCGAGAAGTAAGCCTCAAAATCAGGTATAGGCTGCTCGTCCGGACTATAGTAGTCCACGCCAAGACCACCGCCTACGTTGATGTGCTCCAACTGCACCTGCTGCGACTCGAACCAGTCCTGGAATTCGTTTACACGGGTACACAGGTTTCTGAAAGCTGACAAGTCTGTTATCTGAGAGCCGATGTGGAAGTGCAGGCCGATCAGTGACAGGTTAGGAAGTGATTTTAGCAGCGTCAGCACATCGGGTAGTTCCCAGGCATTGATACCGAACTTGTTTTCTTCCAGCCCTGTGGTGATGTACTTGTGCGTATTGGCATTCACATTCGGGTTGATGCGCAGCGCTACACGGGCCGTTTTGCCTTTTGCCTCCGCCAGCTCGTTCAGAACGATCAGCTCATGGCTCGACTCACAGTTGAAGCAGAAAATGTTTTGATCCAGGGCGTAGTTGATCTCTGCATCGGACTTACCCACACCTGCGAACACCACGTGATCAGCCGGGAAGCCATTTTCAATAGCACATTTCACCTCGTTTCCGCTCACGCAGTCGGCTCCAAAGCCTACTGCACGCATCTCACTCAGGATTGGGCTGTTGGTGTTAGCCTTCATGGCATAGTGTACCTGAAAGTTATATTTGGCCGCCTCCTGGCTGGCCTGCTGCAGGGTTTGGCGCAACAGGTTGAGGTCGTATACATAAAAAGGAGTGGCGTGCTGTTGCAACTCCTGCACAGATAAATTAAGCATTGCTGTTGTTCCTTTCAAAGATGCCCTCATTCAGCAGGATGAGAGATCTTTCTTTATCGGTTGTGTTGATGAGTAAGCTAATGTTGTTTTTGCTTCCGCCATAAGAGATCATGCGCAGCGGAATATCACGAAGCGATTCGAAAATCTTCAAGCCGGAGCCGCTGCGATCGGCAATAAAATCGCCCACGATACAGATGATAGTCTGGTCCTGGTCAACCTCTACCTGTCCGTATTCCTGAAGCTCACGCGTGATCTCGGCCAGGAACTTCGGGTTATCAATAGTCAGCGAAACAGCCACCTCGGAAGTTGTGATCATGTCGATCGGCGTTTTATACCGCTCGAACACCTCGAACACGCTGCGCAGGAAACCATAGGCCAGGAGCATGCGCCCTGACTTGATCTTGATCGCCGTGATACCGTCTTTCGCTGCTACCGCCTTAATACCACCCTTTCCGGTCTGGGCTGAGATGGTGGTACCATGTGCCTGTGGCTGCATGGTATTGAGCAGTCGCACTGGAATGTTCTTCTGCTTGGCTGGCAGTACGCTGGACGGGTGCAGGATTTTGGCTCCGAAATAGGCAAGTTCTGCCGCCTCGTCAAAAGACAGTTCCGCGATTGGGAACGTGTTTTTCACGACACGCGGATCGTTGTTGTGCATGCCGTCAATGTCTGTCCAGATCTGGATTTCGCTGGCATCGGCGGCCGCACCAATCAGGGAGGCCGAGTAGTCTGAACCGCCACGCTTCAGGTTGTCCACCTCACCGAATGCATTGCGGCAAATGTAGCCCTGTGTGATGAACAGCTTCATATCCGGATACTTCTCTAGCTCCAGTTTCAGATTCTTGCTGATATAGGCATTGTCTGGCTCCTCGTTCTCATCGATCTTCATGAAGTTAAGGGCCGGTAACAGTACCGAAGGTATGCCCTGCTCCTCAAGGAAGAACTGGAATAGAGCCGTTGACAGCAATTCGCCCTGTGCCAGCACGGCACGCTCTTCGTAAATGGTGAAGAGGTCGAGCGTAAATGAGCGTATATGATCAAAGTGAGTGGCGATCAGCTCAAGCGCCTGTTTTTTCTTTTCATTGGTGGTGTAGAGTTCTTCTACTACCTGTTTATATTTATCGTGTAGCGCATCGATGAGCGCATTTGCTTCCTGGTTGGCATTCTGGTAGAGCTTCTCAGCAATCTGTACCAGCTGGTTGGTAGTGCCCGACATGGCCGAGAGCACTACAATCTTTGGCGATCCATCATGGATGAGATCCGCCACCGCTTTCATTCTTTCAGCCGACCCCACAGAGGTGCCGCCGAACTTTAAAACTTTCATCTAATCAGTTTGAAATAAAGGGTATAGTCAGAAGATGGTCAGGTATAGCCTTTTGCAGGATATAGGATGAGCAAAGTCTGACTGCAAATTTAGTAAAAAGCAAAGATTTTCAGCAGGGTTATACCTGTTGGGATTAAAAAAGAAAGGGCAGCTTTTTAAAGCTGCCCTTTCTTTAGGAGGTTTCTTAAAGTTAATTTTTCATGATACGGGTCGTCGACTCCATGCCTTCGCCCACTACTTTGATCAAATCGCTTAATGGGTTCGGCTAAACCTGTGTAGCCAGTTCACGTGTCAGACTTTAGCTTTTTCTAAATCATGGAGAGCACTAAACTGGCAGCATTTCCACCAAACCCTGCAGCATTCACCAGAATACGATTGATGGTGTGAGGTGGGCGCTTTTGCAGTATAGAGCTATAGCCTGGATATACGATTGACTGCTGCTCAAACAAATGCAAGGCGTACTGTACACTAAGAGCTCCAGAAGAGCCTAGTGTATGGCCTAATAGATGCTTATTGGTGGTGATAGATGGTATATTGTCTTGAAACAAAGCTTGAATAGCAGATAATTCAGCTTTATCACCTGCTCTGGTGCCAGGGGAATGAGTTATGATGACATCAACGGATTGATCATGTAAAGGTAACTGAGAAATTGCTTGCCGCATGGCCTGCTGAAAGTTAAGGCCTTCTGCTGAAATTCCCGTTTTACTTTTTATCTGTTCAAATCCGAAGCCTAAAGCTTCAATGATCACACTGCCTTTCTCAAGTTGAGCAGAAGGCACTTTTTCGAGAGCAAGCACAGCTGCACCTTCGCCGAGCATAAAAGTATTTTGACCCGAAGTACCATAAGGTTGACAAGGGAAAGGTTGATCCCATAAGGTAGAATAAATACCGATTGCTTTCATTTGTGCAATGGTAAAATTGGTAAGAGGTGCTTCAGTACCTCCCGCCAAAAAACGCTGGGCCATACCTGCCCTTAGCCAGGCTACCCCATTAGCTATCGCCATTAGGGCTGTGCTGCAGGTAATAGAGTGACTGATTTGAGCACCACCAGCCTGAACAGCATGTGCTACCCAACTCGACAAATTACCTAAGGTAGTGGTTGGGGAAGCCGTAGCAGAAAGCGTACCCTGTTGGTAGGCCTCAAAATGCTGTTCCGTCAGGCCTGTCGCTCCACGTGAGGAGCCCACATTTACGGCCAAATCTTCCCGTGCTTCGCTCTGATTGTAAGTCCAGCCAGCTTGTATTACTGCCTGCCTAGCAGCAAAAATAGCCAATAAAACAGACCTGTCCAGTTGGTGGTAATTTGGGTTTTGTGATACAAGTTGTTGCAGTTGAGATTCAGCCCCTGCTGAAAGTGTAGCGACAGGCGTCGGTCTGCCTCCATGCTGGACATACGTGAAAACAGGCTTGCCATTCACGTAAGACTGAGAGGTGGACCATACATCATATCCTAACGGTGAGATAGCACCGTAGCCCCTGATGACAACATGTTCTTTAGCTCTTTCCAATAGGGTACAAAGGTATAAACAAAGATCGTGGTGACAAGCTTAATACCTGCCACCACGATCTAATAATTTGCTTAATTCTAGCAATTACCTTTGTTTGACCAGCTTAGTTGTAGTGTCCATGTTAGCGCCTTTTATTTTAAGGAAGTAGACGCCTGTTGCTAAGTCTTGAGTCGGTAGCTCAAGTTCAGTGAACCTCCCTTCGATGATGATCTTGCGTTCTAAGATCACGCGCCCCTGTACATCCATTATCATCACTTGTGCCTGGCCTATCTCTTCGGTCGCCAACTCCACCCGAACATACTCCTGGGATGGATTCGGGTAGGCTTTTACTGAAGCGGCATTTGCTTTGATATTGGCAGCCACAGTCTTGCTATACTCAAACTTACCATCAAAATCCACCTGGCGCAGGCGGTAGTAGTTGGTGCCAGTACCTGGGTTTGCGTCTTTAAAGGTATAGAAGTTAGTCAGGCTACTCGTGCCTTTGCCTTTTACAATGCCAATTTTAGTAAAAGTACGTCCATCATTGCTGCGCTCTACCTCAAAGCGGTCATTGTCAGTTTCTGAAGCAGTGGTCCAGTTTAATACTACTTGATTGTTCTGTGCAGTGGCTTTGAAGGAGGTTAGTTCCACTGGGAGGGGGTTTATAGCGCTTAACAATAGACTGTAGGTTGCTGAGTTTGTTGCCCTAACACCTAAATTATCTGTTGCTGTGTACGTGAAAGTCGCAGGTGCCTTGAACGTTTTTGCTATCTCAAAACTAAGTGCTTCCGATTGAGCAATAGTTATTGTTTGACCTACAGTTACAGCTACATTATCTAGAAACAATCTGCCATGAGAGGATTCTGGAAGAGAAAGAATTGTGAAAGAGGCAACTGTGCCATCTGAATCATTTCCTTCTAGTTTACTTATAACTTGTATTTTAGGGTCATCTAGTTCGTACTCAATATTCTCAGCCTTCGGCGGGTGTGTAACAGGTATAGAGTAGGTTGCAGGCGATGCTGAAGCTAAGCCTTCGTTGTCAATAGCGCTAAAGGTAAATGTGGAAGTGCCTGAGTATCCTGTTACAGGTCTGAAGGTTAGGCTATTTAGTATTCCATTGGTGGCAGTGTAGGTAGTATTCAAGTTGCTGCTAGTTACAGCAGTGCCATTAATAAAAAGTGTACCTGAAGTAGGCAGGGTGTTAATTCTGAAAGAAGCGATGGATCCGTCTGCATCTGTTGCGCTTATCGGATTAATGACTACAGCAGTACTTACTTCATTAGAAATTGCGGATGTAGTTGAGTTAGCATTAACTATCGGAGTTTGGTTGTATCTTATCTCACAGACAGAGTGAACGTTTACTGATCCGCCTGTGCTGGCTGTATAACCAAAGTGTACATTAGCGTTACCCCCAAAGATGCTTGCGACAATATCATTAGTATAACTAGTGCGTAGAACATTGTTAAAATATACCGACATGGTGTTGGTATCTCTATTCCAAACAATTCGTATGGCATGCGTATTCCCGTCTTCTACGTTTACATTGGCGCTGCTCATCTGCACTGGAGCTGTTGAAGTAGCAGTAGCACTAGATGAGTTAGTAACAATGCCGTTCCAGAAGAAGTTTGTATGGTCAAAAGATGGTTCGGTACCGTTTTGATAAGTATCAAATTCTACCCCAAAAGATGGAGTGATACCTTGAAAGCCTAAGCCTTGTCCAATTGCCCCCGAGGCGAAGGCAGGGTTTGTGGTTGTTCTCTGAAAACCAAAAGCTATTCCGTCAGCGCCAGCATTGTTGTCACCGAAGTAAGCATTAAAAGTAATCTCGAAGGAATTGTTCAGGCTAATTGTGTTAACACTCCATACTTGTCCTTGTTGGTTGCCTGTGGCTGTTGTAAGGCGGTAGCAATTTTCAGCAGTTTTAGTAGCTGTTCCGCTCGCTTGGTACAAGTCATCGTTTATAGTGATAGTAACAGATACGGTAGATCTACCTCCTCTTGCATCTGTAAGTATTATATTTCTAGTGTAAGTCCCACTTACTACCGTATTGTTATTTACAGTAATAGCGCCTGTTGTAGGGTTAAGCGTCAGAAAGCTTGGAAGTGCAGTGCCTGATATTACCGCATCAGTGATGGCGCCATCTGGGTCTGTAGCAGTGGCCACAACTGTTCCGCTTTTTAATGCAAGTCTTGCGTAAGAAGCACTCAGATAGGAATAAGTGGCAGGGTTATCTGGAGTAACAGTAGCCACTACTTCTCTTCTGCCGCTCTCACAACCTTGTGCATTTACAGCAGTAACATAATAACTGGTAGTAGTGCTTATTTCGGGAGTGGTAAAGGTAGCTCCTATTGCTCCGCTTATCGCATTGTTGCCAGTAGCTCCCGTGTACCATTGGTATCTGCCGCCAGCCGGAGCGCCAGAAACTCTTAGCTCAACTGTGCCTGTACCGTGTCGAGAAGGAGCGCTCACGATTGTTGGCATAGAAGGTGCAGGATTAACTACAACTGTGGTATAAGCTGGCTCAGACGAACAACCGTTTACAGTAACCACTAAGCTATAAGTGCCCGCATTAGCAACAGTGGCATTAGCTCTGTTTGGGGTTCTGTCTGTTGAAGTCCAGCCTCCAGGTCCTTACCAAGCATAGGAAGCTCCAGTAATTGATGGAGTTGACAGAGAAATTGTACCGCCTTGGCATACTATAAATGGTTGGTTTATACGGCTATATGGGTTTCTTAAATTATTGACCTCAGTTGATGTTAATGCTCTATCATAAACATATATATCATCTAATTGACCCTGAAAATAGCTGCTAGTTGGTTCTGACGGCCAACCTCCTAGGTTATCATACCCAATTCTGAAGTATCCATTAAAGTTTTCAGTTGTAGTATACGTGGAGTTGGTTGCTTGTTGAACACCGTCAACGTATAAAACCATTCCAGTACTAGATATTGTTGCTACTACATGGTGCCAGTTTCCATCGTTATATCTGTTGGAAGTATTAATAGTATTATAGCCACCATTATAAACTCCAAAGTATAGCTGACCATTATCTGCCATATAAATATGGCGGTCGTATTGAGAACTTGAACCTGTGCGGCTCCCCCCAAATCCCGCTAGTTTACCTCCCCTGTTGGTAGTCGTATTAAACCATAGGCTTATTGATAGACTTCTTGGATTGTAGGTATTTGGCGTTGTAATGTTATTAGTTGAGCCATTGAAATTATAGGCACTATTTGCATTCCCAAATCGATCAGCCGAGGAAGTGGCACCTGATACAGTACCATTGTTATTTCCAGAAGCATCATCAGCATTGCCGCTAAAAGGGTAAGAAAAAAGAAGGCCGTTGGTTGGGGCAGTTGAGAGGTTTGGGAAATCATTCACAGTGACTGTTATGCGCGTCCTTGTACTCTGACCACATGAATTGCCAGCACTTACATAATAGTCCCTGCTGCTAGTTAAACTAGGAGTATTGAAAGAAGTGCCCTCATATGTTGGTGTAGTACTTGTATTTGAAGTATACCAGCTATATGTAACTCCATTAATAGGAGAAGATACACTAAGTGTAGCTGTGCTACCAGAACAAATTGGTAAAGCGTTTATTGATGGTGAAGAAGGAATAGCTGCATTAACTGTTAGTGTTGAAACTGAAGTCTCGATGTCTTGCCAACCGCTCCAGCAAATCCCAAAACCAAATGTTGTACAGTATTCATATATAGCTTTATATCTTTTGTTGTTATCGCCAGCATTTGCGATAAAGGTATAAGTACTGTTAGTCGCTCCTTGTATATTATTCCAATTGGTCCCATTAGTACTGACTTGCCATTGGATTCTCCTGATATTACTCTGAGATATATCTGCTCTGAATGTAACCGAAGAACCAGCGCACACAGTCTGAGACTGTGCCTTAGCCGTTCCAACCGATAATACCAACAGACCCAAAAATGCAAGCGCCAACTTCGCAGACCATCTTGCTCTACTTGATATCGACATTAAATTAGGAATAATTGTTTTGAGCAAATCATCTAAACCAGCATACAGCAGGTTAATGTAATAGATAATGTATTTTGTACTAAAAAAAGGTAAAGTTGGTCTCATACACGACTGGCAATAAGCTTATTATTTGGTTTTATGGTTACTGTTTAAGTTCAATTTTTTAATGTTGTTAGAACATTGAACTAAAAGTGTTTGAACCAATAAGGGAAATTATTATGCCAGTTATATTGAAAGTTATAAGTGATGGGGTTTAGTTGCTATATATGTGCTATGTTATTGAATATTAGGTATATTGAATTTATGTTAATAGAAATTTTTTTTAAAATTATTCTGCCTTTCAATAACCTTTTAGATTGGTTTTCCATCAATGGGATATTTTTTCCAAGAATTGGAATTTATTATCAAATAGGTTAAATGTATTCTCTTGTTATTGTATAAATCTGTGCTTTTATGGTAATAGAGCGGTGATGTAGAACTCAGAGGGTTGTTATTGTATAATTTTGCCTCGAATGGAAACTGATGCAATGTAAGAATGGGAAATAAGGGCGAGAGTAGAATCGCCCAAGTGAGAACGAAGCGTTATACGCCAGCCTATTAAGGTTAAGAACAGAAATCTAGTCCAGTGTAAAAATTAGCTAATATGTTCTAAAATGCCTTAAATATGGTATGCTTAATCGTGAAGCGTAGTCTGCTTGGGCGGATCGAAATAACGCTGACCTGTAATCAACTCCTGCATGCCCGCTATGGTCAGGTATACCTGGTCGAGCTGCTCGTCGGTGATGCAGTAAGGTGGGATGACATAAATAATGTTGCCAAGTGGTCTTAGAATGACGCCTTGCTCAAGTGCAAAGCTGTAAAGCGTATCACCTAGTTTATTGAAGTAAGAGGTACCATCCGCCTCAAACTCTACAGCTAATATAGTGCCTTGCTGTCTTGCTTCCAATACTTTAGGCTTATCCCTAAACTGATCGGCAAAAGCTGCGTGGCGCTGGCTGATGCGCGCGATATGCTGCTGTGTTTCATCCTGCAGCAGTAAGTCCATGCTGGCCAGGCCAGCGGCACAGGCAACTGGATTACCTGTGTAGCTGTGTCCATGAAACAGTGTCTTGTGTTTGTCGTCGCTTAAGAAAGCTTCATAGATTTTTTCGTTGCAGGAGGTTGCCCCTAAGGCCATTGTGCCACCTGTGAGCCCTTTCGATAGAGTAAGCATGTCAGGCTTGCGCTGCAGGTAGTCGCTGGCGAAGGTGCGGCCGGTGCGGCCAAAGCCGGTCATCACTTCATCGGCAATGGTCAGGATGTCGTGTTGCTGGCAGATGGAGAGCAGTTGATCAAGCTTGGATGGGCTATACATGACCATGCCTGCCGTACCGAGCACAAGTGGCTCGTAAATAAAAGCGGCTATGTCTCCGCCGTGGGCATAAGCTTCCAATTGCTTTACGGTCTCCTCTTCCTGCCCAGGTATAGGCACATCGATGAAACAAACTTCAAACAAATAAGACCAGAACGGAGCCGTGAAAGCACTGCGGGCACTCACAGCCATGGCGCCGAAGGTGTCGCCGTGGTAGCTATCACGAAAGGCGATGATTTTACGCTTTGGTATACCTTTGTTCTGCCAGTACTGGATCGCCATTTTGAGTGCGACTTCTACCGCCGTCGAGCCATTGTCAGAATAAAAAATGCGACTCTGGCCTTGGGGGAGTATTTGAAGCAGTCGTTCAGCAAAGGTAACAGCAGCAGGATGGGTGAAGCCAGCGAAAATCACATGTTCCAGTGTTCGCAACTGCTCGGCTACCTTTTGCGCGATGTAAGGGTGGGCATGGCCATGCAAATTTACCCACCACGAAGCGACTGCATCTATATAGCTTTTTCCGTTCTCTGCAAATAAGAGCGCCTCTTCGCCCCGTACGATCGGTATAGGGAGTGCGGCGGTTTTCATTTGCGTATAAGGATGCCAGATGACATTCTGGTCGCGTTCAGCTAGGCTCATTTTTGAATGAGTGAGTTAGTGATAGAGTAAATGAGTGATTTTTAGTAGAGTTTACTCAACAGGCAATCTTTAAGTTTATCCTTTGTTATACAGGTTTACAGGTAAGGTACAAAACTCTTAGCATACTCAGCTACAGCCTCTTGGCAGAAGTCGGCTTCCTGACGGATGGACGGCAGACGGCGCAAACCTGTATACTTGATTATAAAGTCCTCAGATGTTTGGTTCTCCTCGCCGTTGAAAATAATGCCTGCCACCGGCACTTTGCGGTAACGCAATACCTCTGCCGTGAGCAAGGTATGGTTAATGCTGCCGAGGTAGTTTCTGGAAACCAGAATCACTTCCAAGCCCAGTTGCTGCACCAGGTCCAGCACTAAATAGCGTTTGTTCAACGGCACCATCAAACCACCCGCGCCTTCAACGATCAGGTTGTTCTGGGTTTCGGGAAGCTTCAATCCGTGCACGTCAATTTCTATACCTTCAGCGGCTGCCGCTTTGTGCGGAGAGGCGGCCATCTTAAGGCGGTAGGCTTCAGGGTGAAATACGGATTTCTCATTTGAAATAAGACTTTTAACCGTGTCTGTATCGGTAAAGTCTAGACCGCCCGCCTGCACGGGTTTCCAGTAGTCGGCCTGCAGGGCTTCGGTGAGAATGGCTGCGGCAACTGTCTTGCCAACGTCCGTTCCGATGCCTGTTACAAAATATCTTTTCATGTACCTTTCGCTATGGCCTGCACGAGGCCGTCAATTTCTTCTTCACTATTATAGGCATGCACGATCACGCGGAGCCGTTCTGTACCAATGGGCACAGTAGGGGGCAGCACGGGGCGCACATCAAATCCTGCTTGTTGCAGCGCAGCCGCCAACACCTTGAGTTGCCGGGACTGTTGCTGGAAAACAGATAGGATCACACTGTCTTCCGGGGTGCAGCGAATGCCGCTAAGTTTGTTCAGTTTCTGGTACAGTCGGGTCGCGAGTTGCTGCACGTGCTCACGCTCAGGCGCAAGTTCGGGCAGCAGGGTATAAGCGCACTTCAGGGCCACCAGCGCATGCGTTGGCAGACCTGTGGTGTAAATAAATGCTCTACTATAGTTAATCAAAAAGTCGCGCAGCACCTTGGGCCCAACCACGGCTGCCCCGTGACTGCCCATGGCTTTGCCATAGGTGATCACTTGCGCAAATACCTGGTCCTGCAGCCCTAGTGCCACTGTTAATCCTTCGCCATTCGGTCCGTACAAACCCACAGCATGGGCCTCGTCTACAATCAAAGCAGCACTGTGCTCATTACATACCTGAGTCAGCTCCTTTAGCGGGGCTTTGTCGCCATCCATGGAGTAAACCGATTCCACCACCACGTATACCTGACCGGAAGCGAGCTTCAGCTTTTGACGCAGGTCTTCCACGCTGTTGTGGCGGAAGGCGTAGGTTTTGGCAAAGCTCAGGCGCAGACCGTCTTTCATAGAAGCATGGCTGGCCTCGTCATAAAACACGGTATCACCGCGCTGCGGCAAGGCAGACAGCAGGCCCACGTTGGCCGTATACCCCGAATTGAAAAGCAAAGCCGCCTCCCCCTTGTGGTAGGTCGCAATGATACCTTCCAACTCTTCGAAAAGGCCGTGGTTGCCGGATAGCAGTCGGGAGCCCGTTGCCCCCAATGGTAAATGTCTATAGTGCTCCTCTTCCTTGTGGATAAGTGCCCGCAGTTTCTCACTGCGAGCAAGGCCGAGGTAATCGTTGGAGCAGAAGTCAACTAGTCCGGCGGTGGTTTTGAGCGTACGCAAAGTATCCTGTACTGCCCGTTCCGCCAGCTTCTGCTGTAGTTTATTTTTCAGGACATCAGACATGGGTTAGAACTCAGTTTTCTGATTTCAATATAGGGTTAATGTCTTGATGCCTCTAAAGTTTAGAGATCAAAATAATGTCATCTCCTGAAGTATGACATCGGTATCATCACGATAGTGCTTTGACACCGAGATTCCCTCTTGAGAGAGGCAGGGGTGTGTTATAGCTATTGCCTTAATCCTTCGACCAGGATCCTTTCAGGATGACAGAGCGAAGAGGCTTTCCGGCAATTTTTATCACCAAAGTCCTAGCAAACGTGCTGTGCTTCTTCTTTAAAGGACTTTCTTGGAGTAAGACCCAACAGGTCAAACATGGCTTTATCGGCGTCGAAGTCCGGGTTCGGCGTCGTCAGAAGCTTTTCGCCTGTGAAGATGGAGTTTGCACCGGCCAGGAAGCAAAGGGCTTGATCGGTTACACTCATGCGCTCACGGCCTGCTGACAGGCGTACCATGGTCTTCGGCATCAAAATACGGGCAGTGGCGATCATGCGGACCATTTCCCAAACGGTAACCAGCGGCTGGTTTTCCAGTGGCGTGCCTTTTACCGGTACCAGCGCATTTACCGGTACAGATTCCGGGTGCTGCACCAGGGTAGACAAGGTATGGAGCATGCCGATACGGTCCTCGTCAGTTTCTCCCAAACCGATAATGCCACCTGAGCAAACGGATATACCTGCCTTGCGCACGTTCTCAATCGTATCGAGACGGTCGTCGTAGGTACGGGTCGTGATGATGTTGGAATAGTTTTCCTCAGAAGTGTCGAGGTTGTGGTTGTAGGCGTACAGGCCAGCTTCTTTCAGCTTTTCAGCCTGGTACTCGTTCACCATACCCAAGGTACAGCAAACTTCCAGTCCCATCTCGTTTACACCTTTCACCATGTCAAGCACTTTGTCGAAGTCGCGGTTGTCGCGCACTTCGCGCCAGGCGGCACCCATGCAGAAGCGGGTAGAACCGCCGTCTTTGGCACGCTGAGCCGCTGTAAGTACTTGCTCCTGGCTCAACAGTTTGTGCACATCCACACCCGTGTGGAAACGAGCTGCCTGCGGACAGTAAGAGCAGTCTTCCGGACAGCCACCGGTTTTCACTGACAACAAAGTACATACCTGCACCTCACCAGTAGCCTGGTGCTGTTTATGTACATTGGCTGCTTCTACAATCAGTTCCAACACCGGTTTATAGTAGATCGCTTTGATCTCCTCCAGTGTCCAGTCGTTACGTATGGCTGCGTTTAGTCCGTCTTGCGTCATGTTTATCGGGTTTGGATTACGAAGATAATTTGAAGATTTAGGAATAAAAAATCAAGGTTGGGGGTATGTTCAGTGGATAACTTGTTAACTATTTAAGCACATGTACTATTTCTGTGGAAAAAATGGTTTGTTAATTTGTTGGGAAGCAGCTTTTGGTAGGGCTGCGCGACCCTTAGGCTGTGGAAATAAAGTTGAAGCCGGACTTGCTGGTTGATGGCCTCAGGCTTTGTACAGGGCAACAGAAGAAGGGATTTTGGGGTATACCTGAATCTGTAAATTGTACCGATCTCTTCTTCATCGTTGAAATATGCATTTGACCTCTACTTCTCCTACCACCACACCCTTGTTGCTTTCCCCTGAAAATGTGCTTCGGAAGCTCGCTGTCATTATTTTCGTGCTGCTGCTGGCTGATATTGCAGGAATCATACTGGAGAGTGTGTTGCAATACGAGTCGAGGCTGACCCGCTTGCTGGTACACTATTTTAATTTCAACGGCGAGAGCAACATACCTGCTTTTTTCTCTTCGGTGATGTTGTTAGCGGCTAGTGGACTCCTCTTTCTGATAAACCGTCAGCAGAGAAACGCGGCACAGGAACATTATACCCGTCATTGGTTTATCTTGGGGTGCATCTTCCTGTTTATGGCCATCGATGAGAACACACAGATACACGAGCGGGTGGCGGATTTTGTGCGTCCGCGTCTGGCAACTGACCTGTCGGGTATGCTGCATTGGGCCTGGGTGGTGCCCTATAGCGTGCTCACATTGGCTGTTGTTGCTTATTTTATCGGGTTTGTGCTTCGCCTGCCTACTTATACCCGTAACCTGATCCTGCTGTCGGGGGCGCTGTTTGTGGGCGGTGCGCTCGGACTGGAGTTTTTTGAAGGCTACCTGTACAAGCGCTACGGACTTGATCACCTGTACAACCGCATCCTCTACTGCCTGGAAGAGTTGATGGAAATGTCAGGGGTAGCGCTGTTTATTTATGCGCTGCTCGACTACCTGACAAGATATGGCACCCAGGTCCTGATTGCTCCCAAAAACAGAGACGTATAATATGTGTACCTTTGCCGGTGCGCGGGCAGGTCGCCCGGCGATCTATACCTGAATCTATGTCATTTTCGTCATTAGGCCTTTCGGCACCACTGCTTCGTTCCATTCAAGAGCAAGGCTATACTGCTCCTTATCCTATTCAGACACAGGCTATACCTGCCATTCTGAAAGGTAAGGACCTGCTAGGTATAGCCCAGACGGGTTCGGGCAAGACGGCCAGTTTCGCGCTGCCTATACTGGAGCTATACCAGCAGAAGCAGGCCGGTCGCAACCGCTATGTGCGCACACTGGTGCTAGTGCCGACACGCGAACTGGCAGTACAGATCGAAGAGGTATTCAAAGCTTTTGGCAAAGGACTGGACAGACCGGTGAAGACACTGGCCGTGTATGGAGGTATCTCGATCAACCCGCAGATGATGAAACTGAGTGGTACAGATGTGCTCGTTGCCACACCTGGCCGACTACTCGACCTGATCGAAAACAAAGCGGTGCACCTGTCGGAAGTGGAAACGCTGGTGCTCGACGAGGCTGACAAAATGCTGAATTTGGGCTTTCAGGAAGAGGTAAACAAGCTACTCGGCATGTTGCCTGCCCGACGGCAAAACCTCCTCTTCTCAGCTACACTGAGCCAGGATGTGGAGGATTTGATCAGCAAACTCCTGACAGATCCGGTGCGGGTAACCGTGCAGGAGGAGGCCACGGTGCCGGAGTTGATCAAGCAGGTGGCCTACCAGGTAGGACCCGAGAAAAAGGGGCCGCTGCTTCGTTACCTGATCCGGCAGCACGACATGCAGCAGGTGCTGGTATTTGCTTCGTCCATCCGCACGGCCGATAATGTGGTGGGTAAACTCAAAAAGCATGGAATTGAAGCCGCCGCTTTTCACGGTGACAGAAGTCAGGGCGGTAGAACAGAGGCGCTTCGTCAGTTCAAGGCCGGCAAGCTCCGCGTACTGGTCGCCACCGATCTGGCCTCACGAGGTATAGACATCAAGTTCCTGCCCTATGTGATCAACTACGAATTGCCACGCTCTCCAAAAGACTACGTGCACCGCATCGGCCGCACCGGTCGTGCCGAAGCCTCTGGCGAAGCCATTTCGCTGATTACGCCAGAAGATGCGCATCACTTCAAGATCATCCAGAAGAAAATGGGAGTAAGAGTAGAAATACTGCCGACCGACGAAATCGATTTGCAGGGGCAGTAAGAAATCATGGCTGCAAACGCCATGTAGAGGGGAGGCAGCGATTCCTTTTTTACCATCCTAAAAGGATCTTAGTATAGTTTCCCCCTACTTCCACCAGTAGCATCTGATTACCTCAGGCACCCATACTTATGCCATTCATGCTTTTCTAACTCTTCTTGAGCAAGTGACTCAGGTCACCGGTCCGGAACCAGCGATAGCCGTAGGCGTCTAAGGTGATATAGTGCCTGCCTTTGTCGTCGGTCTCACTTTCATAATTTACCATCAGGTCGACCAGCTTTTGCTCTTTTTCTTTTTGGCCGTTTTGCTTTTGCTTTAAGTCTAAAATTACCTCGTGCGCTTTCTCATCGAAGTTGTGCAGGATAATCAGGGAGCTGCCTTGCCAACTGTAATGCATGCAGAGTACCTTCGGTTTGTTCGTTTTCAGGATTTGCCAATCGCCAAAGCCAATCTCGGTACACTCCTGCCTTAAGCGGATCAGGGCTGTCATCCAGTTTAGAAGTGAATTAGGTTCACGGCGCTGGTTTTCTACATTCACATGGTGATAAGAGTAAGGGCCTTTGTCGATGACAGGATGCACCAGTTTGTCGGCTTCGGAAAAACCCGCCTGGTGGTCATCGGTCCATTGCATTGGTGTGCGCACGGCGTCCCGTTCATTGAGGCTCAGGTCATCCCCCATACCTATCTCATCGCCATAGCGGATAACGGGAGTGCCCGGTAAAGAGAACATCAGGCTATAGGCTAACTCACTTTGTTGGCGATTTCCCAGCATGGTAGAAAGACGACGGCGGATGCCCCGATCATAAAGCTGCATGTCTTTATCCGGGGCGAAGCGGGCAAAAACCTTTTCACGCTGTTCATCAGTTAGGCGACCCAGGTCCAGTTCGTCGTGGTTGCGCAGGAAGTGAGCCCACTGCACCGTAGGCATGTGGGTGCGTGTTTCTTCCAGGGCCTCTACCAGAGGCTCTATTTCACCGGTTGCTAAGGCGTAAAACAGATGCTGGTTAACATAAAAGTTGAACATCATCTGAATGCCATCCCCTTTATCACCAAAGTATTTTTTAGTTTCTTCGGGGAGTACGTTAGCTTCGCCCAGCAGAATTGCATCACCACGCCGCCACTGCAGAAAGCGTCGCATGTCGCGCAGGTAATCAAAGTTCAGTTCATGGTTATCAGAACCCGGTACCGGCGACTCGATCATAAAAGGCACAGCATCAACCCTGAAGCCGCAAACTCCTAATTGCAGCCAAAAGCCCATGATGCGCTGAATCTCTTCACGTACCTTGGGGTTGTCCATGTTAAGATCGGGCTGAAACTCGTAGAAGCGGTGGAAATACCAGGACTTCGCTTTCTTGTCGTAGGTCCAGGTAGATTCTTGCACCCCCGGGAACACCATGCCCTCATCCCAGTCAGAAGGTTTCTTCTTAGACCATACATACCAGTCGCGGTGCTCGGCATCTTCGCTGCTGCGCGCATCCTGAAACCAGGGGTGCTGGTCAGAGGTATGGTTCACCACCAGATCGATGATGACCTTGATGCCGCGCTTGTTAGCCTGGTGCATGAACTCTACAAAGTCGCCGCTGGAGCCGTGCCGTTGATCGACACCGTAGTAATCATACACATCGTAACCGTTGTCTTTGTTGGGGGTAGGTTGGAATGGGGCTAGCCAAACGCAGTCGATGCCCATGGCGTTGAGGTAATCGAGACGGCGGGCCAGACCTGCAAAGTCACCCACGCCATCGCCGTTCAGGTCCATGAATGTTTCGAGATCGAGGCTGTAGATGATGGCGTTTTTGTACCAGAGCTCTTCAAGCATAGTGAATCGGTTTTGGTTGGTTAAAACTTGATTCGTCTATACGGGAGTTTGGCGTTGAAAGTCGGGAGGGGAGGTATAAGTTTAGTTGAGCTTTTCGTTAGCGCTTTGGTTTGACCTGCCAGTCTTCGTAACGCATTTCAAATTTGATTTCAGAACCACCGTGTATACCTGTCTGGCGCCAGCCTTGCCGACGATAAAAGGCCTCGGCTCTTGTGCCGGGGTCGGTGCCTAGCCAGATTGGTTCTTTCGTTTGCCGGAAGTACCAGTCGAGCATGATGCGGTGCAGTTGCTTGCCTATACCTTGGCCTTCAAATTCCGGTAGCATAAACAAAGCCCACACATTATGCTCCTGCAGGTCGATGATTGAGAAGCCAACCACTTGACCATCAACTTCGCATACCCAGCCTTTACCGCGCTCCGTCAGGTATAGCGCGCAAAGTTCGTCTGTCACCAGCGCCGGGTCGGAGAGAATGTTTTCCTTTACCGAATGGCGGATGATCTGGAGTTGGGGAATGTCGGCGGTGGTAGCTTCGCGTAAGATCATTACTTCTCCTTCTCCTCTACAACTTCACCATTCCGGTAAAGCCTGGTCTTGTATACCTTGCCTTCATCGTTGTGGTATTTCCAGGTGCCGGTGGCTCTGTTGTTGCGGTGCTGGCCCAGCACTTCTACTTTGCCGTCTTCAAAGTATTGTTTGTACGGCCCGAAACGCAGGCCATCTTTGTAGCTGGTTTCAGACTTCAGCTTGCCGCTTTCATAAAACTCCTGACTGCTCACAATCTTGCCATCGCCTTTGCCATAGGTATACTTCGCCTTGGCCTGACCATTTTCATAGTAAACAATGCGCTCCCCGGTCATTTTGTCGGCGTTGTAGGTTTCAGCTACTTCTACCTTCTTGCCCGGAGCATCATAGTAGGTTTTCCAGCTGCCAGAGCGTAGTTTGTTTTTGAATTGCTCCTCAGCTTTTATGTTGCCGGAAGGGTAGTAGGTTGTGATCTTGCGGTCATCGCCATTATTGCTGTATTGACCTTCTTCCTTCAGCTTGCCATCTTCAAAGTATACCTGTGAAAGACCCTGTATCTGCCCGTTGCGGTAAGTGATCATGCTGCGCAGGTTGCCGTTCTCGAAATATGACTTAGAAGGTCCGTGCATTTTGCCAGAGACAAAGCTGCCCTCGGTGCTGAGTTTTCCGCTGCGGTAGTAGCTCTTGAATGTGCCGTTACGCTGACCAGCCACATTGATCACTTCGGTTTCGAGTTGACCATTATCAAAGTAAGTCTTGTAGGACCCTTCCAGCATACCGTTGCGATAAGTGGCCTCCGTCTCCAAATTGCCGTTGTCGAAGTAGGTTTTGGCTGGACCGTTCTGCTGGCTGTTCTTGTAAGTGATCTCTGATTTCAATTTTCCGTTCGGGTAAAACTCCCGCACCAGCCCTTCAGGGAAACCGTTTACAAAAGAGGTTTCCTTACGCACCTTGCCATCCGCATAAAAAGTCTTGAACATGTCGCTCTGCTGGTCCTTATCGTAGCTGCCTTCCTGCAGCAGACGGCCGTCCGGATGGAAAGCCTTGAAAGGTCCCTGTTTCTGATCCTGCACGTAGGTTACCTGCATGCGGGGCTGTCCATTCTGGTAGAACTCCGTGAATACACTGTCCTTTTTGCCCTCCACAAATTTGGCAAAGGCTTCCCGCTCGCCGGTAGGGTAGTAGCGGTTGTAATAGCCTACAATGGCCGAGTCCGGTGTCATGTAGTACACCTCCTTCACAGTGGTCATGGATCCGTCGTGATAGGTTACCACTTTGCGTTGAGCCTGCCCGAAAGCAGCAGCGCTGATGAGCAAAACTGCAGGTAAGATTGAAAGCAATTTAGACATAGGTAATTAATCTGTCTGGTAATTTTATAATTAGCAGCACAATCAGTTCAAAACGAAAAAAGAACTCTTTTATCGCTTATTTCTGATGTATGGCTATTTTTTGGTGATCTCTTTTGCCACTAATTTCATAAACGGATCGGTATCCCGCACATATTGCTGCGCCAGTTCCACTGCCTTGGCTCGGTTTACTTTGTTCAGGCTCAGCAAGGCGCGTCTTACCACATACTTGTCTTCACTGTTGATCAGCTGCAGGAGCATCTTCTCACGACCCTCCACATCAATGTTTCCAAGCAATTCGGCCATTTGCCACCTGGCCTGTGGCTGGTCAGAAAAAACAGCCTTCCGCACAAACCGCAGTGGGCTTTCCAGCTTCTCCTCTACATTTTTCAGCACTACACCCGCTTCGTTGTCAACGGCCAGCGCATACACCAGCAGTTGCGCCAGATCATGGTTGAACTCCTGATTTAGTTGCTCCAGCGCTTCGTTGGCTGCTTTGTAGAGTGCGTCCCATCCGGGATATTCCGCTTCCCACTCGCCTAATCCTCTGTTTTCATTATATGTATCGGGCGTCATACCGGCCCATTCCCAGAACTTTGCTAGCTCGTTTTCTAATGACATAAACGATTCAAATTGGATAAACACCAAAAGTAGGTCAAACAGTTTAATCTGCAGGCCAAGGTATAAAAAAGAAGCCTTACGAAATAACGTAAGGCTTCCTGCAAAAAATATACCGCAAAGCGGAGATTACATTTTCTCGATCACAAGCGCAGAAGCACCGCCACCGCCGTTGCAAATACCGGTCACGCCGATCTTGCCGCCTTTTTTGTCGAGCACGTTGCACAGGGTAGTTACGATACGGGCACCGGAAGCGCCAAGTGGGTGGCCCAGGGATACAGCACCACCGAATACGTTCACGTTGCCGCCTTCCAGACCAAGTTTCTGGTTGTTAGCGATCGACACTACAGAGAATGCTTCGTTGATTTCGTAGAAGTCAACTTCCTCAGGCGATACACCGGCGTTTTTCAAAGCCTTAGGTATAGCCAGTGAAGGCGTCGTGGTGAACCAGATCGGATCCTGCTCAGCGTCAGCAAAACCACGGATCTTCGCGATTGGCTTCAGACCCAGCTCCTCAGCTTTCTCTTTGCTCATCAGCAACAGGGCTGCAGCACCGTCGTTCAGTGTAGAGGCGTTGGCGGCCGTTACCGTACCAGCCTTATCGAACACAGGGCGCAGACCAGCTATTTTCTCGAAGTTTACTTTCTTATATTCTTCGTCTTCCGACACCACGATCGGGTCTTTGCCACGCTGCGGGATTTCTACCGGCACAATCTCGTCTTTCAGCATACCTGCCTCAGCGGCAGCGGCTACTTTTTTGTAAGACTGGGTTGCGTACTCGTCCTGCATCTCGCGGGTGATCTTCATTTCACGGGCTGTGTTCTCAGCGGCGTTGCCCATGTGGAAATCGTTGTAAACATCCCACAGACCGTCTTTCATCAGTCCGTCGATCATCTGACCGTGACCCAGTTTCGCACCGAAGCGGGCTTTGTCGAGGTAATATGGCACGTTGGACATGCTCTCCATACCACCTGCCACGATGATGTCTTTGTGACCAAGCATAATCGCCTGCGCCGCAAACATAATTGCCTTTGTTCCGGAGGCACATACCTTGTTGACAGTCGTACACTCTACTTCATAACCCAGACCCGCTTTTACAGCAGCCTGACGGGCAGGAGCCTGGCCTACGTTGGCCGAAAGCACGTTGCCCATGATCACTTCCTGTACTAAGCTTTTGTCAACACCGGCTTTCTCCAGCGCACCTTTGATAGCCGCTGCACCCAGTTCCGTGGCAGAGAGGCTGGCCAGAGCGCCGCCAAAGCTACCGATCGGGGTGCGCACAGCCGAAATAATATATACTTCCTTCGTTTGCATAAGATTGTGTCTAATAGTTTTATAGTGTGAAATTATCAGGATTCAGGTTGAAAACCAAACAATCGTTAGGTAAATGGCCGCTTTTGTAGCTTAATGGTTTAAATGCTAAATTGTTAAGCTTCTCCTCAGGAGGCTGGTGGCACGCATACGCGGTGGCGGAACTAACTGCATTTAAACCTTCCTTATAAAGTGAGCTCTAAAGGTATAACGGCCACCGCCGCAAAATAATTTGTACATTTAGAAAACCAATCAAAACCGCTAACCAATAGCCAAACCTTTTACAATGAAGAAATTCTTAGTATTGATGGCGCTGTTTGGGGCAGGCCTCAGTCAGGCACAGGCTCAGCAGCAAGCCACAAAAAAACCACTCACTCACGACGTATACGACAGCTGGAAAGGCGTAGGCAGCGACAAGCTCTCCAACAACGGCCAGTATGTGCTCTTTAACGTAGATCCGCAGGAAGGCGATGGCGCCCTCTTCATCCGTAACTACGCCAGCAAAGCCATGCGTGAGTTCTCCCGCGGTACTAAGGCGGAGTTTACGAACGACAGTCGCTATGCTGTGTTCCAGATCAAGCCGGAGTATAACACGGTGCGTGCGCTTAAGCTGAAAAAGAAAAAAGGCGACGACCTGCCCAAAGACTCCCTGGCTATTGTAATGCTGGAGAACATGAACGTGGTAAAAGTGCCGCGCGTGAAGTCTTTTAAACTGCCAAAGGAAGGCAGCAACTGGCTGGCCTATCAATTGGAAAAACCACTTCCGGCGAAAAAAGAAGCCGCGAAGAAAGAAGATCCTAAAACTGAGCCCGCTATACCTGAGGCACCAAAGGCTGAACCTGCCAAGACAGCTGCCGCAAAGCCAGCTGCCAAGCCGAAGCAGAAGAAGTCGGAGGGTACGGAGCTCGTACTGCGCAATTTGCAAACCGGACAGGAGCAGCGCTTCGACCGGGTAGTGGATTACATGTTCTCCGAGAAAGGCAACATGCTCTACTTTGTGAAGGATGAGCTGGACTCCCTGCACACTGCCGGGGTATACGCTTTCAGCACTGCCGACCTCAAGGTAATGCCGATCGATACGGGAAAGGTAACCTACAAAGGCATCAGCACCGATAAAGCTGGTGAGCAACTGGCCTATGTGGCGACAACCGACTCCACAGGGGCGGAGATACGCTACTTCAACCTATACCATTGGAATAAAAAAGACAACAAAGCGGTGACGCTGGCTGATACGGTTACCAAAGGTATGCCAGCTGCCTGGATGGTGAGCGAACATGGCAACCTGCGCTTCTCAGAAGACGGACGCCGCCTGTTCTTCGGCACCTTCCCGCGCCCGACCCGTTTTGAAAAAGACACTACTAAACTCGACGAGGAGAAAGTGAGTCTCGACATCTGGGGTTACAAAGATCCGCTGATCCAGCCCATGCAACTCAAGCAGCTAAGCCGCGACCAAAAACGCTCTTTCCTGGCCCTGTACGACCTGCGTGGCAAGAAAATGCAGCAGCTCGCTACCCTCGAAATGCCTGACGTATACCTGGACGCTTACGGGCAGGCAGACGTGGCTCTGGCAGTGAGCGACGAGAAGTATAAGGTGACGATCGGCTATGATACGCCAACCCGCAAAGATGCCTACCTGATTGACCTGAAAAAGGGAACATCAAAGCAGATTCTTAAAGAAACGAGAGGCTATCCACGTCTGTCGCCGCAGGGTCAATATGTTTACTGGTACGAACCTACTGACAGTAGCTGGCACGCGATGAACACCAAGGGTGGTGCCAATATTAACCTGACCAAAGGTATAGGCCAGGCTTTCTATGAAGAGGATAACGACGTGCCGGCACTGCCTGGCTCTTACGGCGCAGCAGGCTGGGTAGAAAAGGACAACGCCTTTCTGGTATACGACCGTTTCGATATCTGGAAGCTAGACCCGAGTGGCAAAAAATCCCCGGAGAACCTGACTGACAGGTATGGCCGCAACAACAAACTGCGCCTGCGCTACGAGCAACTCGACAGCGAGGAGAAATTTATACCTGCCGATGCGACGCTATACCTGAGCGCCTTCAACACTACTGACAAGTCAGCCGGTTTCTTCCGCGACCATGTGAGCAAAGCGATGCAGCCCGAAAAACTGGTGATGACACCGCATGGCTATACCTCGTTGCGCAAAGCCAAGAACAGCGACCGCACTACGTTCCGCCGCGGCTCTTTCCGCGAGTACAACGACCTCTATACCTCTGACCTGAGCTTTGCCAATGTAGAGAAGCTGAGTGATGCTAATCCGCAGATGAAGGACTACTTGTGGGGAACGGTGGAACTTGTGAGCTGGAAATCGACGGACGGTATACCGTTAGAGGGCCTGCTGTACAAGCCGGAGAATTTTGACCCGAAAAAGAAATACCCGATGCTGGTATACTTTTACGAGCGCTCTTCTGACGGTATACACAACCACCGTGTACCGGCTCCAAGCGCTTCTACCATCAACATCCCATACTTTGTAAGCAACGACTACCTCGTGTTCGTGCCGGATATTGTGTACACCGAAGGTTATCCGGGTGAGAGCGCCATGGACTGCATTATTCCAGGTGTGCAGAGCATCGTAGCGCAAGGCTTCGTGGATGATAAGAACATGGCTTTGCAGGGGCAGAGCTGGGGCGGCTATCAGATCGCTTACATGGTAACCCGCACCAATATGTTCAAGGCTGCGATGGCTGGTGCGCCGGTGTCGAACATGACGAGTGCTTACGGCGGTATACGCTGGGGAACGGGCCTGAGCCGTCAGTTCCAGTACGAGCGCACGCAGAGCCGCATCGGCGGTACGCTGTGGGAGAAGCCAATGCAGTTTATCGAAAACTCCCCGCTCTTCTTCGCCGACCGTGTGAAGACGCCACTGCTGATCATGCACAACGACCAGGACGGAGCTGTGCCGTGGTACCAGGGCATTGAGTTCTTTATGGCGCTGCGCCGCCTTGAAAAGCCGGTTTGGATGCTCGTGTACAACGGCGAGGACCACAACCTGATGCAGCGCAAAAACCGAAAAGATCTGTCAGTGCGCATGTCGCAGTTCTTTGACCACTACCTCAAAGGTTCTCCGGCCCCGAAGTGGATGGATCAGGGTGTGCCAACCTTGCTGAAAGGCAAAGACTATGGTTTTGAACTGACAGAGCCGCAGGTTTCTTCTGCACCAAAGGAGTAATTTGTACCCGAATCAGTTTATAACAGCGGCCGTTTCTGTAAAGAAACGGCCGCTGTTTTTTTATGGGATGACTTATTGACCCCATCATAAGCATAGTATTTAGCCTATTAGTTTAAATTCAATAAAAACTTGTATTTGTAAAAGGTATTGCTTAGCTTCAACTATCTGTTAACTAATGGAATAGAAGCTTGAAACGTCGTGACTTTATGTACCTGGCAGGCATGGGCGCTGGAGCGCTGATGCTGCCTATACCTGTAATGGGAAATCATGTGCCGCCGGAGGCCCTGCTGGGGCAAATGGATGTGGCGCTGAAGAAAGAACTGGCAGATGTCGCACTGAACGCTGCCCGATCCAGTGGCGCGACATACGCTGATATTCGTATCGGTCGCTACTTGAACCAGTACGTGATCACCCGCGATAACAAGGTGGAGAACACCGTTAACACTGAATCCTACGGTGCCGGTGTGCGTGTGCTGGCCGACGGTGCCTGGGGCTTTGTAGCTGCCGATAACATCACGCGAGACAACATTGCCAGCATGGCCAAAAAGGCCGTTACCATCGCCAAAGCCAATGCCAAGTTGTTGGAGCAGCCAGTCGTACTAGCGCCGCAGCAGGGATATGGCGAGGTGAGCTGGAAAACGCCCATTGAGAAAAACGCCCTGGCTATACCTATTAAGGAGAAAGCGGATCTGTTGCTGGCCGTCAACGATGCAGCTATGAAAAGCGGGGCCAATTACATGAACTCGCTCCTCTTTCTGGTGAACGAACAAAAGTACTTTGCCTCAACCGATGGCTCTTACATTGACCAGGACGTGCACCGTATCTGGCCTATTTTCATCGCTACGGCCATCGACCCTGCCACGGGCAAGTTCGAAACACGTCAGTCGTTGAGCTCACCGATGGGTATGGGCTATGAGTACCTGGATGGGCGCAAAGAGAGCAAGATCGCCAGCGTGACCACCCTTTACGGCAATCATTACGATATGCTGGAAGACGCCACTGCTGCCGGCAAGCAGGCCGTAGAAAAGCTAAAAGCGAAGTCGGTGGAAGCAGGCAAGTATGATCTCGTGCTTGATCCGTCGCACCTCTGGCTGACTATACATGAATCGGTGGGACACCCGCTGGAGCTCGACCGTGTGCTGGGCTACGAAGCAAACTTTGCAGGCACTTCTTTTGCGACGCTGGACAAGTGGAAAACTAAGAATTTTAATTACGGTAGCAAAATCGTTAATCTGTTTGCGGACAAGACACAGCCCGGTTCGCTTGGTGCCGTGGGCTATGACGACGAGGGCGTTAAGACCAAGAAGTGGGATCTGGTAAAAGACGGCACGCTGGTGAATTACCAGGCCACCCGTGACCAGGCGCACATCATTGGGGAGAAGGAATCACACGGCTGCTGCTACGCCGACAGTTGGAGCTCAGTGCAGTTCCAACGAATGCCGAACGTGTCACTGGCGGCTGGCAAAACGCCGCTCAGCGTGCAGGACATGATCAAGGATGTGAAGAAAGGCATCTACATCATCGGCGACGGTTCCTTCTCCATCGACCAGCAGCGCTACAATTTCCAGTTTGGGGGACAGCTTTTCTACGAGATCAAAGACGGGCAGATTGCCGGTCAGCTGCGGGATGTGGCCTATCAGAGTAATACCCAGGAATTCTGGAACTCCTGCACCGCTATCTGCGACGAACGTGACTACCGCTTGGGCGGCTCCTTCTTCGACGGCAAAGGTCAGCCAGAGCAAGTGAGCTCCGTGTCCCATGGCAGCGCGACCACCCGCTTTAATGGAGTGAATGTGATCAATACAGCTCGTAAAATCTAACCTCTCAAACTATGTTATTCACAGAACAACAGGCACGGGACATTATGCAGAAGGCGCTGCAATACTCCAAAGCAGATGAGTGTGTGGTGAACCTGCAGGGCAGTGATAGCGGGAACATACGCTATGCCAACAATGCTGTGTCTACCAGCGGCGAAAATAGTACAACCAGCTTAGTAGTGACATCTGCATTCGGCAAAAAAACAGGTATAGCTACCATCAATGAATTTGATGACGCCTCGCTGGAAAAGGTAGTGCGCCGCTCCGAGGAACTGGCTCAACTGGCTCCCGAAAATCCGGAGTACATGCCGATACTCGGGCCGCAAAAATACAGCAGCTCCAATGCTTATTTCAAGAGCACGGCAGCGTTCTCGCCCGAGCAACGCGCCAATGCCGCAGCTGCGAGCATACTGCCTGCCCGCCAACGCAAGCTTATAGCTGCCGGCTACCTGCAGCATAATACCGGTTTTCAAGGCATGCTCAATTCCAAGGGCTTGTTTGCCTACCATCCCAGCACCGATGTAAGGTTCTCGGTAACGGTGCGCAACGAAGCAGGTACGGGTTCGGGATACGCATCACGCGGATACAACGACATCACCAAACTGGACACAGGCACAGCGTCCAAAATCGCCATGGACAAAGCTGAAGGTTCAGCCAAAGCGATTGCTATAGAGCCGGGCAAGTATACAGTCATACTTGAACCTGCTGCCGTAGTGGTGCTGCTGGAGAACATGTTCTTTAATATGGATGCACGCAATGCCGACGAAGGCCGGAGCTTCATGAGCAAGCCAGGGGGCAAAACCAAGATCGGCGAAAAACTGGTAGATTCGAAAGTGAACATCTACTCGGACCCTACGCACCCAGACTTGCCTACGGCCACCTGGAGCGAAGACGGACGGCCTCTGGAGCGAACAAATTGGATCGAGAATGGGGTCATGAAAAATCTGTATGCCTCACGCTACTGGGCAGAAAATAAAGGTGCAAAGTCAATCCCGATGCCGAACAACGCGATCATGGAAGGAGGAAAGGCATCGCTCGATGAAATGATCAAAAACACGAAACGCGGTATACTGGTCACGCGCCTGTGGTACATCCGCTCTGTAGATCCGCAGACCCTCCTGCTGACAGGCCTCACACGCGACGGTACTTTTTTAATTGAGAATGGGAAGGTAAAGCATCCTGTGAAGAACTTCCGCTTCAACGAAAGTCCGATCATTATGCTGAACAACCTGGAGGAAATGGGACGTCCGGAAAGGGTGGTGAGTGGCGAGTCGAACGTGAATTATATTTTGCCACCACTCAAGGTCCGTGACTTTACGTTCAGCAGTTTGTCAGACGCTGTTTAAGCCTGAGTAGAACACGACTTAATCTAAAACTAAAGAAACCGCTTCGGTCAATCCGGGCGGTTTTTTAGTTTCTAATTCTTATTGTTCAACTTCAATTCGTAATGCTCCAGGCTTTCCCACGGCTGATTCGTTCGCATAAACTGCCCTGTCCCAAAGGCTACTTCTTTACCTCTTTCATTGTACAGCGTTGCTTCTGCCACAAAGAGATTTTTGCTGATCGAGCGCACTGTACCTACGGCTCTTAGGGTGCCGGCATTTACAGGCCGCAGCAGGTTGATCTGAAAGGAAGAAGTCACGATAAACACGTCCGACACCAGAGAAGCAACAGCAAAGTAAGCGGCATCATCAAGCAGTTTAAAGTAAGTAGCACCATGTATAGCCTGTGCTCCGTGAAAATACTTTGAGTCGACTGGCAGTTTGATCTCAGCCTTGCTATGTGACACTTCGATGCTGCTGCCGCTGAACAATTGCTGTACGTTGGCACTCAGGTATAGCCTTTCCAGTTTCCGGTGATGGGCTTCAGGTTTGGTCGACATGTGGTGTTTTTTTTTGTGCAAGTATACGCAATGCTACTCAGGCGATTGAGCTTTTGTGGAAGAAAGAAAAAGGAGTGATTGCAGGAATGTTAGTATATTCGCTTGTTGCAGGTATAGCCGAATAAATTGCGATGGATAGGGAATGCAGTTGCCTTTTCATTGCGCACTTGCTGTACAGAAGCATAAACAGAGTAAAAATAGAACACCATTATGTCAGATGAATTGAAACAGTGTCCGAAATGTAGCTCACCTTACGGATATGCAATGAGCGATGATTTATACGCTTGCCCTGAATGTGGCAACGAATGGAACCCGAATGAAGTGGAAGAGGATGCGGGTTTGAAAGTAGTGGATGCGAACGGCAATATACTTCAAGACGGAGATTCAGTTGTTGTCATCAAAGACCTGCCTGTGAAAGGCGCTCCTAAGCCGGTGAAGGCTGGAACCAAAGTAAAGAACATACGCCTGACCGAGGGTGATCATAACATCGACTGCAAAATCGATGGCTTCGGCTCTATGGGACTGAAGTCAGAGTTTGTAAGAAAAGCTTAAGCAGTTTGGTCTGTAGCTGAACAGGGGGCAGCATTATATGGTAGATATCTTTACCGAAATAGACATTAACAGACCTCTCTTCGAAGTGTCGACGTTTGCTGCGGATCCGGATAATGCGCCGGTGTGGTATAATAATATCAAGTCGGTGGAATGGAAGGAGTCGAAGCCTTTGGTTGTCGGTTCGCAGGTCGCTTTCGTCGCTCATTTTCTGGGTAGAAAGCTCGCCTATACCTACGAAATCATAAGCTATGTTCCAGGGCAAAAAATGGTGATGCGAACTTCTGAAGGACCATTCCCGATGGAAACCACCTATACCTGGGAGGCGATCGATGCTGGCCGCACACACATGACCCTGCGCAATGCCGGGCAGCCCTCCGGGTTCTCTAAAGTGTTTGCTCCCCTTATGGCAACTATGATGCGCAAAGCCAATATCAAAGATCTGAAAAAACTAAAGGAAATCCTGGAAAACAGCTGATCATATACCTTGAATAAAGCAGCCTCTGAGATGAATTACCCCTACGGCCCCGGCATCAATCACATCGAGTTTTGGGTGAAAGACTTGAAGGAATCGGTGCTTTTCTATGGAAAGTTATTCTCAATGATTGGCTGGTACGCGCTCAACGAAACATCCTTTAGCTGCGGCCAGCACGAGATCTACTTCAAGCAAATGCCAGTTGAGTTCTGTGACAGCTTGGGTGTGCGGCATATCTGCTTTCATGCCATAAGCAGGGAGGTGGTTGATCAGGTAGGGGAGTGGCTTCGGAAGCAAAATGCTGCTATCATACGTGGACCGCAGGAGATGCCTCACTATAGTGCAAGCTATTATACCGTCGATTTTAGGGATCCGAATGGCTTCGTGCTAGAGGTGGCTTATACTCCTGAGGTAAAGCTTTAAACACGAACAGAGGTAGCTGAAAAAAACAAAGGCAGCTACTACTAGCTGCCCGTTTTTCATAGTTATATTTTGTGCTATGAACTCCTTATACTCTTAATGCACAACTATGTTGTGGCTTGGTCAGAAATTATTGTTGAAGTGCATTTTTGCTTAGCAAATACTGTCTGATTTATGGTATTGCCACTGCTGCCATACGCAGTTCTTTTACACGGTCTTCAAAGTATTCTGCCGGTTTTCCTTCTCCCAGTATAGCCACTTTGCCGAACAGCTCAGTCAGTTCCTCGCTGTGCTCCGCTTTCTGGCCCTTGCGGATGTCGATATAGGCGAAGCGTGTCCAGATGACAGAGATGATCGCGTTAGTTTCCGGGTCTACCATTTGGCCCTCCATCATCAGGTCAGAGCCACTGTACCAGCGCAGACAGGTTTTGATGGTAACAGTTTCCATGAACTTCACTTCGCGCAGGTAGGCAATCTGGTTGGAGGCTACCACCCAGGCCTTGCCCGTCGTTTTTCCCATGGCATAGATGTCCAGGCCATAGTTGTCGCGCAGTTGATCCTCTCGGGCATTCAGGTAATAGTCGATGTAGCGCCCGTTGTTAAGATGACCGAAAGGATCACAATCTTCAAAGCGGATCAGTGCCTTGCTTTCCAGAATTTTGCTATAATTTTTTTCCATAATGAACAGTTTAAAAAAGACCGATTGGTTTATTTTAGATTAAAAAAATATCAGGTTTGCAATTCAGACGCGAGCATATGCTCCAGCTGTGAAATTACCGTGTTGAGGTATTTGTTGTCGCCATAAGCTTTTGAAAGCATGATGCCGCCTTCAACCATGCTCACAAACAGAATAGAAAACTTCTGGGCGTCTGTTTCAGGTCTGAATTCTCCCCGTTCTATACCTTGTATCACAATGTTGGCAACCGCCTTGTGCAGACGGTTGAGCACTTTCACAACACTGGCCCTTAGGAGCGGGCTGGTGTCGTCTGCTTCGACTGCTGTGTTCAGAACAGGGCAGCCACCCTGTACAGGAGGCGAGAAAAGGTAAGTTTTATAAAACTGCAGAATCGCTTTCAACTTATCTGAAGCACTCTCTTTAGCTGCTATTCGCTCGCCGATCATGCGGGTGATGATGCCAGCCGCATGTTCAAAAGCAGCCAGGGCAATCTCTTCCTTGCTCTCAAAATGTCCGTAGATGCCTCCTTTCGTCAGCCCGGTTGCTGTCATAATATCCTGCATAGACGTACCGGCATAGCCCATCTGATTAAACAAAGGGGCTGATCGCTCTATGATGAGCTGGCGTGTACGTTCTGCTTTAGACAAGGCTGTTTGCATCATTCAGAATTGAATACGCAAAATAAACCAATCGGTTTTTAATTTCCAAATCATGGCTTACCAATCCGGCTTGGTCGGATCTGGCTTGCGTGTCGCTTTTTTGGGGAGTTGCTGGATGTACTGCTGCTCTGCGCTGCGCATCGCCTCCAGCATCAGGCGTGCTTTTTCGGGATTGATGTTGAGCTGCTGCAGCCGGTTGTTTCGGGTTTGCGCTCTTTGTTCGGCATCAGTGAGAGGTTCTCCACTGCGGCTTCGCTCTGGCCGGCTCGGGTCAAATTGGCTGTCAGGGTTCATGCCCTGCGTATCGCCGGGCTGTTGGCCACTTGTTTCGGTTTTTTCGGACTGTTTGCCACTGCCGTCCTTATCTGGCTGCTGACCTCCTCCTTGTTCCTGTTGCTGCCCCTGGTCGTCACGTTCAGGCTTGTCTACTTCTGCTTCCTGGTCCCCTTCGCTGTCTGGGTTTTTGCGTGGTTGTTCTGCTTGCTCTTCCTCCTCCGGTTTTTGCTGTTGTGGCTTAGGCTGGTTTTGGGCTGGCTGCTGGTCTTCAGGGAATTGATCATCCTCTTCATCTGTCTGAGCCAGGTCCGGACGCTGTTCCAGAAGCTTTTTGATCAACTCGTAGTTATACCTGGCCGCCTCATTTCCAGGCTCCACGATCAGTGTCTGACGGAAATAGGAGAGGGCCTGCCTGTATTTTTTGCTTTGAGAGGAAATAGCACCAAGTTGGAGCAGCGATACCGCCTTGATATGGCGGGTGGCGTGGTTGGCCAGCAGGGTATACTGCTGCTGGGCTTTCTGTAATTCGCCCAGCCGGAAATAGGCGTGCCCCAGGTTAAGCCGTACCTGATCATCCTGCACGTTGAGATCTTCAAGCAGGTACTCGTATGAAGCCACTGCCTCTATGTAATCTCCCCGCTTGTAGGCTGCCGCTGCCAGGTCAGCATGCTCGTTCATGAGCGAGATAGTGCGCAGTCCTCCCGACAGGAATCCGATAAATAGTATGGCCGCCAGAAGAACTTTCATATCCTGAGCAGTTTAACGGTGATAAGCACATCCAGCAGTATAAGCACTAAGGCCAGAGCCAGCGGGTAGATATACTTATTGGCAGTTACATCAATGGTTTTGCTTTCGCGCAGTTCGCCTTCTATATTGTTGATGGCGTTGATCAGCCGGCTTACCTCACTGATGCGGCCGTTTACTTCAAAGTACTCGCCATCTGTAGCCTCGGCTAGCTGCTCCAGCCCTTCGGGGTGTAAACGGGTGACAACAGGATTGCCTTGCTGGTCCTTTTTGAAGGAGTTGCCAACTGGTATCTGGGAGCCGTCAGTAGTACCGATGCCCAAAGCAAACACCCGTATGTTCTGCTCGCGCAGCCTGTCAGCCCAGTCAGAGGTACGGCCTCCGAAATCTTCTCCATCACTGATCAACACCAGGATGCGGGCCTTTTGCTCACTTGCCTCCGGCGATGCCGCCTGCCCGAATTTCTGAGATACAATCTCCAGCACAGGTACAAAGCTGGTTCCGCCGTGTGGTAACAGACCAGTGCGCAAAGTTTGGGTATAAAGCGTGAGGGCCTGTTGGTCGTAGGTGAGCGGGCTTTGCAGATAGGCTTCGGAGTCAAATACGATCAGGCCGATGCGGTCTGAGTTGAAGCGACTGATGAGCCTGATGATGTCGCGCTTGGCCCGTTCCAGTCGGGAAGGCTGCACGTCGTTGGCATCCATGGAAGCCGAAAGGTCCACGGCGATGTAGATGTCCTTGCCAATGGTTTTGATTTCCTTTTTCATTGCCCCGAACGATGGCCCGAGTATGGCGATGATCAGCAGTACAACATAAGCGTGTCGCAGCACAAACTTCACCCACACACCATGCGGACGCTGTCCAAAAAAGGCCGATACCTTCCGCACTCGCCACAGATAGCCGACGTACAGTCCCATAAAGAGAATGCCGAACAGTATTTCAAGCAGTGTTAAAGTTTGGTACCAGGTCATGTTGTGCAGGTTCAGGCCAACGCCCGATGACAAATATAAGAAAGGAAAGCCAATGTAAGGGTTTTTGAGGCACCTTGTCGACAGATACAGGTATAGCAGGAAGGGGAGGCAAGAGGCGAGAAGGAGAGAAGACAACAATGGTATAAAATTTTTTCTGAAAATTTCGCCTCAGAAAGCTGAATAGAATCAAGTAGTTAGTTTTCGAAAAGGGAGTTTAGAGGTGTGCCAGGCGGGTTTATTTGCTAAAATTTTGGTGCGTGCTATTGTGTGGGCAAATTTAATGTAGTATGTTTGCAATCTCTTCAGCAGGGAGAGACCCGGAGGGGTGGGTGAGTGGCTTAAACCAGCAGTTTGCTAAACTGCCGTACTGGAAACGGTACCGGGGGTTCGAATCCCCCCTCCTCCGCAAGCGAAAAAATAAATTGAAAAAGTTTTGACAATTTAAATTCTTCGCTTACTTTTGCACCGCGTTCAACATTAACAGCGACATCAAACATCGCTAACCGGAGTTGAAAGCACAGTTCGGGGTGTAGCGTAGCCCGGTATCGCGCCACATTTGGGATGTGGAGGTCGTAGGTTCGAATCCTGCCACCCCGACTTAAAAAATTTCGGAAGCAATTCCGAAATTTTTTGTTTAAGGGTAGAGCTAAGCTCTCCTAAGGACGCTGGTCTCGTAGCTCAGCTGGATAGAGCAACTGCCTTCTAAGCAGTAGGTCTTTGGTTCGAATCCAAACGGGATCACTTCAGTATCAAGCACTTATAAGGTAAAGCTTATAAGTGCTTTTTTTATTACAGACGGTTTCAGAACGATTGATATAACCAGCCCTCTCAATAAAGTAGCTCTCTATTTCAAAACCAACCTAGAAAAGATGGGTGACTATTAATATTAAAAAACTTCCTTTCATTCATCTCCCCTTTATTCCTTATCTTCAAGTTTTGCCTCCAAGAGCCAGAGGTAAAATAATAGCAGATCATTTTACAACAAAGTACAGGATATGTCTGATGCTAATGAGATGAGTAAGGACTTAGACTTGAGGTTTTTTATCAGTTCATCCAGATCATCATTAGGACCGGAGCTATGCCCTGTTGAGTGGGGCCTGATGGCATACTGACCAGATTAATACAATTATAATGAACGGAGACTCCAATAGTATTTCGGGAGACCTGCTTTCTAAATTGAAGGCACTGATACCTGCTGCCTTTTTAGAGAATAAGCTGGATGTAGCGCAACTGAAGCAATTGCTGGGGGAGCACGTGCATACAGCCCCAGAGACATATCAATTAAGCTGGACAGGCAAGGCAGAGGCCTATAAGCAAGTTCAGGAGCCTTCGACCGATACACTTATACCTATACAGGAAGATTCAATCAACTGGGAGAAAACAAAGCATGTGTTCATCGAAGGGGATAACCTAAAGGCGCTGAAAGTGCTCCAGAAGGCTTATGCTGGAAAGGTAAAAGGCATCTATATCGACCCGCCGTATAACACGGGTTCCGATAGCTTCATCTACGCTGATAACTTTGCAGGGAAAAATGGCCGTTCTCAGTCCGACCGTAGGAAAAACGGTCATTCGAACTGGCTCAGTATGATGTTCACCAGGCTGTCGCTGGCCCGTCATCTGCTGCGTGAAGACGGTATAATTTTCGTGAGCATTGATGACAATGAATTGGCCAACCTGAAACTGGTGATGGACGAGGTGTTCGGAGAAGAGAACTTTATCGATTACTTCTCCTGGGCCAAGTCTGAAACACCTGCCAACCTGAGCAGAAAGAGTAAAAAAGTAGTGGAGTATGTGCTCTGCTACCAAAAAAATAAGAACGGCGAGAAATTCAAGGGGATCAGGAAAAACAGCACCAGTTCCAACGGATTGCTAAACCAGTCAAATAAAGCAGGAATATTGACCTTACCGGCGGATGTGGTTATTACGCGTCTAAAGGATGGCCTGCTACAGAAAGGTAGTTACGGAACGGACAGCTATGCCATTGAATTGCTCGAGGACACTGAGGTAAAGAATAGCGTGTTTGTGAAGCCTGTTATACTGAAGGCTAAATTTAAATGGTCTCAGCCGAAACTGGATGAAGAAATAAGCAAAGGTACCCGGATCAGTATACCGACGATCAAGCTCAGTCCTTCTTATGAGAAGCTGGTGTACGACAAAGAGGTGCCACCTAACCTGATCAATTCAAAGGTCGGCGTGGGCACAAACGAAAACGCCAGCGCCCAACTGGAAGCTTTGTTTGGCGCGAAAGTGTTTGACTTTCCGAAACCACCCAGCCTGATCAAGTACCTGCTAGGCTTCTCCGACGATCCGGATGGCATTTTCATGGACTTTTTTGCCGGTTCGGGTGCCACTGCCCAAGCCGTGCACGAAATGAACCAACAGGATGGCGGCAGCCGAAAATACATCTGCGTGCAGTTGGATGAGCAGATCGCCCCATCGACTAAGGCCTATCAGCAAGGCTTCAGAACCATCTCGGAGATCACCAGGAAACGACTGCTATTGCTACATGAAAAATTGCAGGGGCAGGAGGAGACGGAGGCCATTGACACAGGTTTCAGGTATTTTAAACTAGCTCCTTCCAGTTTCAAAGCCAGGCTTGGAGATGATAGCAGTAATGAAAATGAGAAGGCAAAACAGCTGACCTTATTTAAGCAGGTAGAAAAACAAGAAGGTCATTCAGAACACATGCTGTGGGAGTTGTTGCTCAGATCAGGTATACCACTGACCGCTGCTATAAACAAAGTGCTCGTCGGTGATACGGTACTGTATGAGGTTGCGGAAGAAGGGCTCCTGTATGGACTGGATAGGATCAGCGAAGAAGTACTCCGGAAAGCGATCGAACTGAAGCCCAGGGCCTTTATTTGCCCGGATACATTATTCCAGCTGAACGAAATCGAAAAGACCAATTTACAACTAACCTTGCAGGACATCGGTATTGATTTTAAATCAATCTGATGAAATGCAATGCTGGTACAAAACTTCGACTTTGACACTAACCTTGCCATAGCCCGGCAATGTGCGGCTGATATGGTCCGCAACGGCCTGTACTCCCGCTTCGGCCTTTCAGAGAAAGAGTGCCTCGAGAAGGCGGTGCTGGGATGCATGGGGGAGTATGCTTTCGAACACTGGCTTAAATCCCTTGGCTATACCTACGAGGTTGATCGTGCCGGCTTCGAAAACAGAAATTCGGATGCGTTCGACTTTTTGATTGGCGGCTCCAAAATAGATGTGAAAGTTGCGAAGAAATCAACCGACAGGGCCCCTAATGACAACTGGACGTATGGTTATCCGCAGGAGCAAAAGCCGGCTTCCAAAGATTATGTGATTGTGGGTTGGGTGGATTTTAATAGAAGAGAAGTAGGGTTTTACGGCTGGATAGCGGGTAAAGAAATCAGCAGGTTTCCGGTGGTTACGAAGAATGCTTTTGCCGGCTACAGCTACCGGACGCCCAATCACGAATTCAGATGGGGAGCTCTGCACAAAAACTTCGAGCGTTTCTTCCAAGGCATTCTGCAGAGCAGGGAAGCTTAAGATCGCCGGTGACTGGTGCTACCCCCTCAGGTATAAGCGAGCTCTTTCAGCGTTCAGATTTGACTTCTGTAGAATTATACTAAATTTGCGCCCCGCCTCAACAGGTGAGCTGCATTTTCCGTTAGCATATACCTGCAAGTACAATGCTAACACCCTTAAAGCCTGAATTGAACATGACAACCGACACCATAAATAAAGCAGCCCTTTTCGCAGAAACAGAACAGCAATTAAAACAGCAACTTTTTAACATCAGCAGCCAGGACCAGGATCGTCCCTGGGGCGGATTTTTTGTGATAGACGAAGCACAGGCGCAGGACTTCGCTAACACCTATTTCGACAACATGTCGGTAGATGAACTGAAGATATCCGGTAAGTTAAGTCCGAAAATATTGCTGGTAGCACCCCACAAGCGACTGAGCTGGCAGTACCACCATCGCCGCGCCGAAATCTGGAAAGTGGTGAAAGGGACAGTAGGGGTTGTGACCAGCGACACAGATGAAGAAGGAGAATTGAAAGTGCTAGGCACTGGTGACCTGATTACCCTGCGTCAGGGAGAACGTCACCGCCTGGTAGGTCTCGATGAATGGGGCGTGCTGGCTGAGATCTGGCAACACACCGATGCGGCCAATCCTTCCAACGAGGATGATATTGTGCGTGTGCAGGATGACTTTGGCCGGTAAAACCTGTATTTGACAGGTATAGAAAGGGCGCTGCAGCTTAGCTACAGCGCCCTTTCTATTTTTTTTGCTCCAGCAAATGGCGACATTTAAGCAGCTGCTTCTCCACTTCCTGTATGGTGAAGCGCGGGTTGCTGTTGCCGAAGTTGGTCTGCACGTAGTTGAGGATGTTGGTGATTTGCCCTTTGTTCAGGTGTTCAAAACCCGGCATGCCCTGGTTGTAGTTTTTACCATTCACGACAATGTTGCCCGTCTGCCCGTGTTGGATGATGCAGGCCAGCTCGTCGCGGTGGTTCTCCAGGTAGTCGGCACCCGCCAGCGGCGGGATCAGGTTGCGGAGCCCGCTGCCGTCGTCCATGTGGCAGTTGGCGCAGTACTGGGTATAGAGCTTTTCTCCTTCGTTTTGCTTGTCTGTATAAAAGCACTGGGTCAGGGTGAGTAAAGCGGCTATACCGGCAGCATAGTGCAGGAATTTAGTTTTTATCAGCATCCTTCTTTTTCTTTTTAGGCAAAAGGGCCGGTATGTCACGGATCAACCGATCGACCTGGGCTGGGTCGGTACCGTCGTAAATGCCGCGAACATGGCGGTTCTGGTCCACGAGCACAAAGGCGCCGCTATGCACAAATCCACCGGGCTCTTCCTCGTCTTCCATCGCCGACACCATGTACTGCATGGCAATGCTGTAGATGCTGTCTTTCTCGCCGGTCACAAAGTGCCACTTGTCGCTGTTCACCTGCAGGCGGTCAGCATAGTCACGCAGTACAGCTACTGTATCGTGCTTCGGGTCGATGGTATGAGAAAGGAGCATGACCCTTGGGTCGTCTTCAAAAGCTTCGTAGATGCGCAGCATCTGGCTTTTCATCTTGGGACAGATGGTCGGGCAGGTCGTAAAGAAGAAATCAGTGACGTATACCTTATCCTGCACGGTGAGGCTGGTTACCACCTGGCTGTCCTGGTTGATGAAAGCGAAGTCAGGTATGCGGTGGTATACCGTATCGGTCACCTGCTGGCCGTCAACTTCACGCTGCACCAGCTGCCGCTCACCCAGATAGGGAAGCGAGCCTGCAGCAGAGGACTGCTCCTGAGAACAAGCCTGCCAGCTGAGCGCAGACAGGCCAAGCAGTAAAGCTGAAAAAAAAGTGCTTAGTTTATTTCTTTCCATAAGTCGCATAAGTTTCCTGTGCGTGGGTGATGGTGCTGTCCATCAGTGATTTTACCCGTTCCATTTTCTGGTGTTCGGCGTTCAGGTATAGCATCGCCTGCTGGTATGCCAGCGTGTCAGGAGCTTTGTACTGGCGCATCCACTCCATCATAGCTTCATCGGCCTGGTCCAGCTCCTGTATACGGCGCGTGAGCAGGCTAATGGTCGCGGTGTCGGCAGACTGTGCCTGCAGCGTATCGCGGAGGCTGGTGAGGTTGCGGCGCAAGCGGTAGATCTTACTCATGTCGGCCATGGCCTCGTCGTGGAGGTCCATTACTTCTGTTTCCAGGGCCTGCTGTCGCTCCGCTTCACTGGCGCCGCCCTGGCAAGCAAGCAGGATGAGGGGTAAACTTAGGTATAGCAGCCACTTTTTCATCGTTCAGCTGATAAGGTTTCGTGTAAGAACAGGTATAGCTGCAAAGGTATAGGATATGGCAGAATAATGGCCCCTCAGGTGCTAAGTTTTGGGCAATTCCCTTGGGGCGGACATTAAAAAGCCCGGCACGGTGGCCAGGCATTGATTTAGGTTAAGTTTGTTTTTTTAGGCAGGCACCGCCAGTTCAGAGTGCAGGGCGTGTGCCACCTGGTTGTACTGCCCTTCGGAGATGCGGCTGCGCAGAAACTTCATCACATCCTGAAAGGCATAGTGGGCGTGCTCCAGCGTCGGGAAATCAGCCATGTCGGCAAATGCATCCTTGGAGCGAATAAACTCCAGCCATTCTTCTTCATGGCGTATGCGTACGGGCTCTTCCCGCAGTGTGAATCCATCAAAGTATATACCTTTCCAAACGATCGGCAGCTGGGCCGCCAGGTGGATGGCTTCTCCGGCAGGTATACGGTCGCGGATGGCGTGCAGTACCGCTCTGAAGATGCGGGCAGCTTTCAGCTCGTCTTCTATACCCAGGTAGTCGCAGAGCTCGTGTAACCAGGTCTTTGCCTCCTTCTGATAATTCTCAAAATTCATGGACATGTTTACCTCCTTTTTTATGGTTAAACATCATGTAATCTGTTATTTACAACGAAACAGCCAGGGGAGGGTTATCAGATAATAGGGAATGTGAGCCTGTTCAAGCCAGCCTGCCTGAAACGATGGTGAATACCCTACAAAATTCAACTACCACTTCTTAAACACAAAGAACACGGCCAGCAGGATGAAGATGAAGCCAACTATGTAATTCCATTTCACTTCTTCACGCAGGTATAGCACCGAGAAGCCTACAAACACGACCAGCGTGATGACCTCCTGTATGGTTTTGAGTTGGAAAGCTGTGAACTGTCCGTGGCCGATCCGGTTGGCGGGCACCTGAAACATGTACTCAAAAAAGGCAATGAACCAGCTCACCAGGATCACCTTCCAGAGCACGGTGTCTTTGAACTTCAGGTGACCGTACCAGGCGAAGGTCATGAAGATATTGGAGATAAGAAGGAGTATAATCGTTTTCATGCCCGAAATTTAACATAAGGCGCATTCATGACGGCAGAAAATTTAAGCAACCTTCGCAATGTCGAGTCAGTATGTTCGTTTACAACACGATGCAATGCCTGACTGAGCTATGAAAAAAACCGGGTCGGCTTTCGAGCCGCCCCTAAGGGCAAAGTAGACGAAAAGCGAGTAAAATCACTTGCGTCCACCTGCCGATATATTTTGCATTCGACTTAATCAGAAAGACCGCCTCCATAAGAGGTGGTCTTTTTGTGTTTTTAAGGTATAAGTATTTGTGAAACAGGCACTAATGGGCTTTCGTTTTTGTTTAAATCAAGGTGTGCTTCCTGCTTATACCTGATGGGATCACAGGTATGCAACAATCGGTGCAAAGTACTGCTCCGAAAAGCATAGATAAAACGAAATAAATTGGTAATTTTACCTATTCAATCTACCCATATACACACATGAGTGAAGTAGAAGAAAAATCATTAGCAAACGATTATTCAGCAAATAGTATTCAGGTGCTGGAAGGACTCGAAGCCGTGCGCAAGCGTCCTGCCATGTACATTGGCGACATTGGTATCAAAGGCCTGCACCACCTGGTGTGGGAAGTAGTGGACAACTCGATTGACGAGGCCCTGGCCGGTCATTGCGACACGATCAATGTTACCATCAATCCGGAAAACTCTGTTACCGTGTCTGACAACGGACGTGGTATTCCAACGGATTTCCACCAGAAAGAAGGCCGCTCAGCTTTGGAGGTGGTAATGACAGTACTGCACGCCGGCGGTAAGTTCGATAAAGACACTTACAAAGTATCCGGTGGTCTGCATGGTGTGGGTGTATCGTGTGTGAACGCACTGTCCACTGACCTGCACGTAACGGTGCACCGCAAAGGCAAGGTATTTGAGCAGCACTACAACATCGGTGTGCCTGCCTACCCGGTTCGCGAGATCGGCACGACAGACAAAACTGGAACAACGGTAACGTTCCAGCCTGACGCTTCGATTTTTACCACCACAGAGTATAAGTATGATACCATCGCCAGCCGTCTGCGCGAACTCTCGTTCCTGAACAAGGGCATCCGCATTAACCTGACGGATTTGCGTGAGACTGGTGAGGACGGACAGCCACTTTCTGATTCTTTTTACTCAGAAGGCGGTCTGAAAGAATTTGTGGCTTACCTGGACGAGACGCGTGAGAATCTGATTCCGGAGCCAATCCATATTGAAAGCGAGAAAAACGGCGTGCCGGTAGAGATCGCCCTGCAGTACAATACCTCTTATACTGAGAACATCTTCTCGTACGTGAACAACATCAACACCATCGAAGGTGGTACACACGTTGGTGGTTTCCGTCGTGCTCTTACCCGTACCTTGAAGGCTTACGCCGACAAGTCAGGTATGCTGGACAAGGTGAAGATTGACATTGCCGGTGATGACTTCCGCGAAGGTCTGACAGCCGTAATTTCGGTAAAAGTGCAGGAGCCACAGTTTGAAGGACAGACAAAAACCAAACTGGGTAACTCCGATGTAGGTGGTGCTGTGGACGTGGCAGTAGGCGAGATGCTGAACGAGTTCCTGGAGGAAAACCCGAAAGAGGCCCGTATCATCGTGCAAAAAGTGATTCTGGCTGCGCAAGCCCGTAACGCAGCTCGCAAGGCCCGTGAAATGGTGCAGCGCAAGAACGTACTTTCCAGTACCAGCTTGCCTGGCAAACTGGCCGACTGCTCTGACAATAATCCCGAGAACTGCGAGATATACCTGGTGGAAGGTGACTCGGCGGGCGGATCTGCCAAGCAGGGCCGTAACCGTATGTTCCAGGCTATTCTGCCGCTTCGTGGTAAGATTCTGAACGTGGAGAAAGCACAGGAGCACCGCATCTACGAAAACGAAGAGATCAAGAACATGATCACCGCCCTGGGCGTGAGCTTCGGAACGTCAGAAGGTGAGAAAGCCCTGAACATGGAGAAGCTCCGTTACCACCGCATCATCATCATGACGGATGCGGACGTGGACGGATCGCACATCCGTACCCTGATCCTGACCTTCTTCTTCCGTTATATGAAAGAGCTGATCGAAAATGGTTATATCTACATCGCCCTTCCTCCGCTATACCTGGTGAAAAAAGGTAAAGAGGAGCGCTACTGCTGGAGTGAGCAGGATCGCATCGATGCCATTGCCGAACTGGGTAAGGGAAGAGAAGAAAGTGTGGGCGTGCAGCGTTACAAAGGTCTTGGTGAGATGAACCCGGAGCAGCTTTGGAACACGACTATGGACCCTGAAACCCGCAGCTTGAAGCGTGTAACAATTGAGTCAGCCGCTGAGGCCGACCACCTGTTCTCGATGCTGATGGGCGACGAGGTAGGTCCCCGCCGTGACTTCATCGAGCGCAACGCCAAGTATGCTCGTGTAGACGTGTAATCTATACTTAAGTATAAAACAGCAGCGGCTGCTTTCGGAAGAAGGCAGCCGCTGCTGTTTTATACTAGGTTGGTTCAGTTCAGATCAGACACCAGTGCTATACCTGACTTCAAGCGGTTTCCTGTAGAACTCCCAAAGTATTAATAGCACTAACAACAAGCCCCAGCAGCTTGCAAGTATCCAGGTGCTGGTATCACCTGAAGCCGAAGTAGTGCTGAATAGGCTTCTCGTTGATTCGTAGGCGATGTTGGCACCCCAGTGTATCCCGAAGGCAAGCCAGAGAGATTTGGTAATGATTACTGCATAAGCCAGCACCAGGCCTAGTAACATGAGATAGGAGAGGACTGCTACGCCATCACCTAATCGCCAAATGTGATTTAGTACATAGACCAAAGCGGAAAGCAACACCCAATAAATGGGTTTCATATACTTGACCAGATGAGCATATAAATAACCCCGGGTTAGAATGTCCTCCGCAACAGAGGGAACCGCAGTCATCAGCAGGAGCATGGGGACTCGTCCTACAAAGGTTGTGAGGGTTATGCTGGGAACAATGCTTTCATACCCCAACAGAACTGAGAGGTAGAACGATAGGATGAAAAATGTCAGGCCTAGCGACAGCCCCACCATGAGCTGTACTAACCATTTAGATTTCAGACCCAAGCCGTAGCCCCCAAGGCCTGTCCACCCTTGCGCTCTAGCCAGGAAAAAAGCTGCCACTATAAACCCGGTTTTAAACAGGGCCATTATCCAAAAAGAAGAAAAGAACTCAGGAAAATGATAAATGGCGAAAAGAAGGAGAAATCCTGCTGCAAATGAGAGTAGACTACGTATAGGCATAGCTTTTTCGAAGAGCCATTAAAAGCTCTCAAGCAACAATAATAATTTAAAATATAAGCACTTACAATGTATAGGGCAGAGTAATTTTCGGACAAATGGTTTGATGATTATTCTTTTGTCAGCTTGTATGCTCATGCACATTTAAAACGCTATCAAATGACAGGCATCTACTTGCTTACCACTTCACTCAGTTTCTCAAACACCTTCCCCATTTTATCCAACACAGCTTGCTGATCACTTAGTTTGTAGTCCTGCTGCAGATCGTTCGGATGGCGGTAGCTCAGGTATACCTGGCCTTTTTCATCTTCCCATACCAATAGGCGCAAAGGCAAATCTAAGCCGGCACGCTGATCGGCCTGCATCAGATTAGTGCCTACCAGCGGATTGCCGAAAATAAGCACATGCGTAGGCCGGAGATCCATACCCTTGTCGGCGGCGGCTTTGGCGTGGTCTACTTCCGCTATCAGGTTGATGCCCATTCCCTGTATGGAAGCACGCAGCTTGTTCAGCGTTTCTGCCATACTATAGGCGCTGGGCTTGGTGATCAAATGCTCCGCTTGGGAAGGCTGTGCTATACCTGCACAGGCAGTGCAGATCAACATGAAAAATGCTAATGTAAGGTGCTTCATCTTATTAGAATCTAAAACCGACGCGGGCATCCAGAAAATCCGCCACATGGCGGTGGGCCTTCAGGTTGATGCCGTAAAACATGCGCCCTCCTGTATGGTACTCCAGGCCCCAGCGCTGGTAAACCGGGTCGCGGGCTTTGTATGGAGAGTATACGTATACCCCAAGCTGCTGATTGAACCGGAAACGACCGATGCGCAGTTCGTGCCCCACCAGCAAAGCACCCCGCTGAAAATCACGTCCGTCCTCTTCGTCCTGAAGGTGCTTACGCAAGGTATAGTCTGCTATCCACTCGGCCCCACCAGTTAGCGCACTAATGCGGCCAATAGGTTGGCTCACATAGGCTGCTATACCTAGCAGTGGCAGCTTGCGTGAAGGTTCGTCGTGGCGGTCCTTGCCGGTGCCAAACACGGCTACCAGAAAATTACGCGCCTGCTGCTCCTGCATACTTGCGGACATTTGTCGCTCAGGGAAAGCGGCAGGTCGCAGGGCATAGTTGAGCCCCAGTGTGGCCGAAGGAAAGTTGATGCCCTTGTTCGGTTGCCGCAACCCTCCGTTCGAGATATGCTTGTACGTACCACCCGCCCGCAGCATCCAGCGCTCGCTGAGGCGGTAGTTGCCCATCAGGTTGATCTCGAGCGGAAAACTGATGGCTGTGCTATAAAAGAGATTTTCAGGGTTTGTGTCAGGTTCATAGATGTTGTCCATGTAGGCCAGCCCAGCCCCGAAACGGAAAGACAAACTGAAGCGGCGGTGCGCTGATAGAAAAGGCTCTACATACAGGAGCAAGGTATAAGCATTGCCCAGAATGTCAGGATTGTCAAAGTTGTAATAAGCCAGTGCAGCACCCAACCTGGGGTACCCCTGCAGGTATTGCCAGGCTCGTTCGTTGGTGAAATGCAGACTAATATCTGCCTCTATACCCCAGGGATTGGAACCGGAAATATCTCGAATCTCTCTGGAATGTGGAATGATGAAGCCCGTGTGCCCCGTCAGGCCGATGTTGATCGCCGACCTGGTGGAATCGACTTGCCACGCAGCATTTGCCAGTACAGGCTCACATAGTAGCGACAGTACCATAGCCATGGAGAATAGCAAGCCGGTATGAAAGCGTCTTCCACTGTTCATCATCTTTACAACCTTTTTTTACTGCCTCAAGGCACTTATAACTCTTTAACAGAACGGTTCGCCAGTTTGGCACCTGCCTGGTAGGCACTCTCCAGGAAGTCGGGCAGGGCCCTTCGTGAGTCCTTTCGCGTTCACGTACAGCGTAACATGCCACCAGTGATTAAGCGGGGGCATCAGCGTCAGGGGTAGCTTACCTACGATCTGCAGGCACAACGTGTCCTTTGTGGCCTCCCAACCGGTAAGCATCAGGGGAGGAAGTTCAAACTCGCTGGGATCGGGTATCGGGTTTGTTTGCATAGCTTCTTACAATGGCTCTTGTTTTATACCGGGCGCCTGCTGATTGGTTTTGAGATTCTGGTAAAGATCAGGGTATAGCCGGGCTTTTTTGGTGCCAAGTGATGCTTTTAGAAAACATTTATGCAAGCTTTCGTCAAAAGGCATGACAAATTCACTTACAAAAATTATATTAGCAGTTGGGCATACTTAATCTAATGTCCGTATACCTGCGTCTGTCAGGGAGCCTCTGTTCTCCGACTTGATATGAGGCTCCTTTAATATCTGAAAACATGTTAACCAATAAGGTTTCTGACCAAATAAAGCGAAGTAAATATATTAGCCGCGACCTGAGCTGGCTGCGTTTTAACTACCGTGTGCTTGACCAGGCCCGCGACACCAGCCGCACCATTTTCGACCGGCTCAAGTTTATGGCCATCACGGCTTCCAACCTCGATGAGTTCTTCATGATCCGGGTAGGCAGCTTATATAACTACATCGATTACGGCAAAGAGCGACTCGACTACTCTGGCTTGCGCGAACTCCCTTTCCGTAAGAAATTGCTTGACTACGCGCACCGCTTTGTCAACGATCAGTACCTGACATTCAACAACGAACTCACCGAGCTATTTGACAAAAGCGGTTTTGACATACTCAAGGTGGGTGACCTGACCGAGATCGAGCAGAAGAAGGTGGACAGCTATTTCAAGAACACGATCTACCCGCTGCTTACGCCCATGGTGTTCGATAATTACCACGGCTTTCCACTGCTCATGAACCAGCTGCTGACCTTTGGTGTGGTGACCCGCACCACCGAGGAGCAGAAGGCGCAGGACCGCGTGACCTTTGTGCAGATACCCCAGAACCTGGCCCGTTTTTACGAGATCAACCGCAAGGACAAGATCATTTTCGTGCCGATTGAGGAGATCATCCGCTGGAAAATCAAAAAGCTGTTCCGTAACGTGGAGATCGTGTCGGCGAACCTCTTCCGAATAACCCGAAACGGAGATTTTACATTGGAGGAGTCTGACGATATCGAAGCTGACTTTGTACAGGAGATCAAGTCGAAGCTGAAGACGCGCAAAAAAGGACGTGTGGTGCGCCTGGAGATTGAGCGCAATCCGTCTGCCTTTATGATGAAGGTGCTGAAGGAGCGCTGGACCATCGACAATGCCAACGTTTTCACGATTACGAGCATGATCGATCTGCGCGGTCTGTGGCAGATCATCAACCACCGGCAGTTCAAAGACAAAGGTTTTAAGCAACCTGCATCCGTAACGCCGCTTAGCCTTCCGGCCGAGTCGGTAGACATGTTCCAATATCTGAAAGAGCATGACGTACTGCTGCACCATCCTTACAATAACATGGAGCCAGTGGTACAGTTGCTGGAGCGTGCCGCAGAAGACCCCTATGTTCTGGGCATCAAGCAGACGATTTACCGATTGGCGGATCAGTCACGTGTGACGGCTGCTCTGCTGAAAGCCGCTGAAAACGGCAAGCACGTATCGGTGTTGTTTGAGGTGAAGGCCCGCTTTGATGAGGAGCGAAACCTGCGCGAGGGTGAGCGTCTGGAAAAGGCTGGCTGTTTTGTGATCTACGGCATCAGCAAGTATAAGACGCACACCAAAATGCTTATGATCATCCGGAAGGAAGGGGAGAAGGTGACGCGCTATGTGCACATCGGAAGCGGTAACTACAATGAGCAGACCGCCCGCCTGTATACGGACGTGAGTTTGCTGACGACCAACGATGTGTATGCGCATGACGTGTCGGAGTTTTTCAATGTAATAACCGGTCACTCTCGACCAAACGAGTATAAGTACCTGCTCACTTCGCCTAAGTCCATGCGCCAGCAACTGATCGAGCTGATTCGCCATGAAGCACGCAATGCCAAGAAAGGTCTGAAGAGCGGGATTGTGATCAAGATCAACTCGCTGGAAGACAAGGAGGTGATAGATGAATTTTACAAAGCTTCCAAGGCAGGTGTTCCGATTAAGCTTATCGTGCGCGGCATCTGCTGTTTACGCCCGGGCCGTGAAGACCTGAGCGAGAATATTTCAGTGAAGTCGATTGTAGGAGAGTACCTAGAGCATAGCCGCATCTATTACTTCCACAACAACGGTGACCCGAAGGTATACGGAGGCAGTGCCGACGTTATGGTGCGCAGTTTTGACCGCCGAATCGAAGCGCTTTTCCTGATCGTGAATGAGGAGCTGAAAAAAGAGGCGATTAATATTTTGTACTACAACCTGCTCGACAACCAGAACTCCTACATCATGCGCGAAGACGGGACCTATTCCCGTAAAAAGCCCGCCGCCAACGAAGAAATCGTTGATGTGCACAAACTGTTCTACAAGAAGGTGTTCGAGGAAACAACGCAGGAAGTAGAGTTAGTATAAAACCAGGTTTTATCTTCTTCTAAAAACAAAAACGGGAATGGCGCATGATGATCATGCGCCATTCCCGTTTTTTATAAAAGCCTCGCACGGCCAAGGCATACCGCACCCGCCGCACAGGCGAAACTATAGAACAAGCCACGTTGCTATACCTGCAACAGCCACTGCTAAACCTATACCTGGGCCAGAATCCCCATCATAGTAATCACGAGCGAGGACGCTCGCGGCATAGCATATACCCGTCGGAAAGGCGAAAACTACCTGCTGATCTGACTGATCACAAACCGCTCCTGATGATGCTGTTCGTACAAAGCGTGAATCATTCCATCTTTGAGGCCGACGGCAGGCACGAGCATGCTTTCAAGCTTGGCCCACTTCATGGCGGACAGGTATATCTCAGCGGCAGGGAGGATTACGTCGGCGCGGTCGGGGTTGAGGAGGAGCTCCGTAATGCGCTGCTCCATCGTCATGGCCGCTACCCGCTGTGTGATCTCTTCGATCTGCTTGCGGAAAATCGCCTTGCCCACTGCTTTGCCTGACAGATCAAAGATCTTGTTGATGTTGCCGCCTGTGCCAATGGCGCGGGTAAGGTGATATTTTTTGGCATTCTCTTCAATCCACACCCGCATGTTATTCCAAAGCTCCTGTGAGTCCACGCCGTGCATGTGCCGGATGGAGCCCTGTTCAAAAGATTGAGAAGCCATCTTCTCCCGGTTCACATAGATGTTGAACTCGGTGCTACCGCCACCTACATCAATGTGCAGGTAATTGCGATCGTCCAGAAAGTTCACGATGACTTTGTTGATCAGGTCGGCTTCGGCTACCCCGTCGATCACCTGAATGTTCATGCCGATGGCCTGATACACACGGTCCAGAATTTCAGGGGCATTCTGGGAGGTACGCATAGCAGAGGTGGCGCACACCATGTAGTGGTCCACGTCGTGCACGTCGAGTAGCAGCTGAAAAGCGTGCAGTAGCTTAATGAATTTCTGAATTTTGTGCTCGCTGATAAAACCGGCATTGAACACATCCTCTCCAAATCGGATGGCGTAGCGGATATATTCAACTCTTTTAAAAATTACGTTTCCATTCTGATTCAGAACGTTGGATATCTGGCACCTCACCGCGTTCGAACCGATATCAATAGCAGCTAACTTCAAAAATTATCCGGTTAAGAGCGTACAACATGCTTTACTAAGCCAAATATAGGTATAAATGCTGTACGCAGAAAGTATTGGTGCTACCAATTAAACCAGCAATTTTACTCAGCAGACTGCACCCAGCCGAGTCTGCCGTCCGGCTGTCGTACGAGGTCAAACTGCCCGTTCACGGCTACTACAGGTATAGCAGCGCCTGCCGGCAGGCTGTCCATTTGCCCGGCTTCGGGGTGTGCGTCATCCAGCAGCGGACGCTCCTGTGCGAGTTTCTTTACCGTAATCGGTTTAGCTATACCTTCCACCAGCGAACTGATGATATACGCTTCTGACTGGTCGGGCAGGCGAACGCGGTACCAGTTGTTTGCGGCGCCCACCACCTGGAGCGGTGTGTGTTTGCTGAGGGAGGTATGGAGCGTTGCTTTAGCAGAGGGCTCCTTACGTACATTGGCCATTTTGGACGACACCCTTACCCAGTTGCCGATCTGCGTAGCATCTACTTTTACGGTAGGTATAGGGGCTGGAGACTGATGCACGTAAGGGTAGGGGTTGGTAGCGCCACGGCCATAGCGATAAATGCCAAAGTGCAGGTGCGGGCCGGTTCCCCTGGCATTGCCAGTGTTGCCGACCAGTCCGAGCGTGTCGCCTACACTGACGCGCTGTCCGGCTGTCACCAGCTGCTGGTCAAGGTGCGCATAATATAAGTTCTGTCCACGATTCATATCCGAAAGCCAGATCACCTTGCCGCCTCGTGGTGTTTCGTTTACCCGCGACACCACACCGTCTACCGAGGCGATGACGGGTGTACCGCGGGGTGCGAAAATATCAATGCCTTCGTGGCTGCGAGCGCCTGCATCCCGTGGGTCACCCCAGATACTGGCGATGTGGCGGCTTGATTTACCAGGTATAGGAAAAGCCAGGGTAGGCTGTGCCTGTATGGTGATGGTATACGTGCCGCCGCGCAGCAACTCCGGCTGCACACGCAGCAGGTGCGCCATGTCCTCATCTACCACATAAGTCAAAGTAGTTGCTGTGGTATCAGCGTGAGCAAGCTGCTTGGGAGCTCTGGCCGTGTCGGTGCTGGCTTCAAACAGATCCATGAAAACCTGCATGCTCTCTCGTGCTTTCATCTCCAGGCTCACTACCAGTTTCTCGCCACGTTTGGCTTCTACTCTGTAACCGAGCGCGCGGGGTTTGTCAGCCGGAAAGTAGCCGGTTTCTTTAAAAGGCAACGTAACTGGGGTAGGTGTTTGCAAGGCAGTTTGCCCTGCCTCCAGCCAGTCCTGCCCTACAGCAGTCTGATCAAGTTTGGCGCTCTTCAGAGATGAGACATAGGCCTCGTAAGGCGTCTCTTTTTTGAACACGCCACGCAGCGTTTCCCGGCTTCCGCAGCTGGAGAGGAAGAGGGTAATGAGTAAGAAGTATAAGAGAGAAGAATAGCTTATCGGCTTTCTGTTCATGCTTGGTTTCGTTTCCGGATTTCAGATGTGTATCCCTTTCTATACAAATATGATACCTGATTTGATTCCTTTTGATTGATATAGAATGATTTAAGCGCAATGTTGTACCTTTTGGACAAATCTGAACAGAGCCTGAGCAGGTACGTAAAAACAGGTGTACCAATGGGAAAGGATCGTGAGAACGAACGTCAGAAAGAAAAGTATCAAAGAACGGTGGCGCAACCGTAGGAAGCGAATGGGTAAACGGCTGTTGCCTCTCTTTGCGCCGCTCATACTATCGCCCTCCGCTTCCATAGGGGCTGGTAAATATGTATCTATCAACCATAAGTTGAAGCCTAATGTAACAGCATTGTCTGTCATGCGCTTTGAGCAGGTATCCTTTGACCTCTACACTCAAATGAACCTGAGTGCATCGGACCTTAACTATGATGTGTTTAACAATGCCTTGATGGGATATTACGGCATGTACAACGAAGGGCGTCTGTCAGATAAAGGCATCCTGACCATAGTAGACTTCACGAAACCCTCCAGCGAAAAACGGCTCTGGGTGCTTGACCTGAACAACCGGCAGGTGCTTAGCAACACGTATGTAGCGCATGGCAGAGGCTCAGGCGAAGTGATGGCGCAGGCATTCTCCAACGAGCACAAGTCGTTTATGAGCAGCGTGGGCTTTTACGTGACCGATGAGGTATACTATGGCAAGCACGGCAAGTCGCTGCGGCTCGATGGACTGGATGAAGCCCATAACTCCAATGCCCGTGACCGTGCTGTGGTGATGCACGGCGCTGAGTATGCCACCGAAGACTTTATGAACAAATACGGCAGACTGGGCCGCAGCCTGGGATGCCCGGCGGTGCCACTGGGAGAGCACGAAAGCATAATCGATGCAGTAAAAGGCAAGACAGCCCTATACATCCACTCGGGTGACCTGACCTATACCTCGCACTACCTGGACAATGCCAACGCTGTGGCGGGCTATATGGCCAGCACGCAGCCTACCCAGCTTCCGCCAGCGGAGTTTTCCATTTAATGCCACAGCCTATACCTGGTTTCTGGTCAGCACTTACCTGATCACCGGCCAGCAAGGCATCAAGCGCCTGTCGCAGGTCCTGTCCTGTTACGGGCGTTTCGCTTTTAGGGCGTGCGTCATCAAACTGCCCATGGTAGGCCAGGCGCATGTTGCGGTCGAACACAAAGAACTCCGGTGTGCATACTGCCTGGTAAGCGCGGGCCACTTGCTGGGTCTGGTCATACAGGTATGGAAAAGGAAAGCTTTTCTCGCCGGCCAATTCCCGCATCTGCAGCGGACCATCCTGCGGATAATTCACCGCATCGTTTGCACTGATTCCCACAAAGCTCACGCCTTTCTGCTGATACTCGTTGGCTACCTGCACCAGTTCGTCCAGTATAAGCTGTACGTAAGGGCAGTGGTTGCACAGAAACATGACGACAGTGGCTTTGTTGGAAACCATATCCTCTAAACAGATTAGCTTATCGGAAACCGTGTCGAGCAGGGCAAAGTTGGGTGCTACAGTGCCCAGTGGTAATGCTGTGGAAGCTAATGGCATAATGCTGTAGATTAGGTGAGAGAATCTTTCGGGCTGTACCTGAAAGCTGAATCAATGTAAGGTTTTTGGGAGAAATAAAAAAGAAAAAGGTGCTAATTACACAACAGTTTTCCTCTGGGTAATTAGCACCTGGTTTCGATCTTCTAGTAGATTTACCTACCGTATAATTCCACTTCCTTTCTCAAGCGCTGCGCCACCGTTTTAGTAAACTGCCCCGGCTGCAGGCGCCACTGCCAGTTACCCTTGGCAGTAGAGGGTTTGTTCATGATCGCTTCTTTACCCAAGCCCAGTACATCCTGGATGGGCAGTACCACAAGCTGCGCCACCGACATGTAGGCCAGTCGTGCCATCACATCACTTACATTCTCTTTTGACAGGCGCTGTGCGCTATAGTCGCTCAGGCGCTTCTTATCGTCTCGGCTGGCGTCCTGCTCATACCAGGCCCGTACGGTGCTGTTGTCGTGTGTACCGGTGTATACAATGCATTGCTTTATGTGGTGGTGCGGGGCATAAATGCTCTCCGGCAGGTCTTCGCCAAAGGCAAAGAGCAGCACCCGCATGCCCGGCAGATCAAACTGGCTCATCAGGTCACGTACAGGCTGGTCTATCTCCCCCAAGTCCTCAGCAATGATGGGCATAGCAGGGAATTTTTTTCGAACCACATCCAGCAGTTCAGCTCCCGGCGTATTCACCCATTTGCCGTTGATGGCGGTTTTCTCGTCGGCGGGTACTTCCCAGTAAGCAGAGAAAGCCCTGAAATGGTCGAGGCGCAGCAAGCCGAAGAGCTCCAGGTTGTGGGCGATACGCTGCAGCCACCAGTCGAAGTTTTGGTCCTGCAATTTCTTCCAGTCAAATACAGGCGTGCCCCAGAGCTGTCCTGTTTCGCTGAAGTAGTCCGGTGGCACACCCGATACAGCCGTGGGCATACCGGCCCGGTCCAGTTTGAAGATGTGCGGATGTGCCCAAACGTCAGCGCTGTCGTGGCTAACATAAAAGGGCATGTCGCCGATGAAGGTGATCTCCTTGGTGGTGCAATAGGCCTTGAGGGCTTCCCACTGCCGGTAGAACAGGAACTGGAAAAAAGCCTCCCGCTCCATTTCCACGGCGAGCTCTGCGGTAAGCGCTTCCATAGCATGATCCTGCCTTGTTTTTACTTTTTCAGGCCATTCAACCCAGGGTTTGCCGTTATAATAATGCTTGAGTGCCACAAAACAGGTAAAGTCGGAAAGCCATTCTTTGTGCGTTTCCTGAAACCGGATAAAGGCGCTTTTGAGTTTGCTTGCCTTACCATCTTTGTAATTGTCATATGCCTGTCGCAGCAGCTTCACTTTATAGTCTGCTACTTTCGGGTAGTTCACTTTGGCCTTATCGAATCCACCTCCAGCCCGAATGTCTTTCTTGTCCAGCAGCCCATCTTCCACCAACCGCTCCGGACTGATCAGCAAAGGATTGCCCGCAAAAGCGGAGTGGCTGCTGTAGGGTGAGTTACCAGAGCCAATCTCGGTCGGGTTGAGCGGTAATATTTGCCAGTAGCGCTGACCACCCTCAGACAACAGGTCGGCAAACTTGTAGGCCTCCGAGCCCAGGTCGCCGATGCCATAAGCTGATGGGAGCGATGTGATGTGGAGCAGAATACCACTGCTTCGTTTAGGTATGATCATGCGTTTGTGGATGTTAAAAGTGCTACCGGGAAAGACTTGAAAATTTCAGCTAATGGTATAGCCTGCTTCGCTTGTACGGTATGCCCGCCAAATAGCTGTCGCCAGCTTTGCGGAGCCCCGGCAGGCAACTCGACCACCGTGTCGCCCCATACCTGCTCGCCCAATGGCAATACGTTTTCGGTGATGATACCTGTAAGCAGACGCGGCACCACTACGATGCACCAGTTGTTTCCGTCGTGGCGGGCAAAGGCCATGGCATGTCGGCTGTGCTGGCCTTTTAACTTTAGCGGGGTATAATCACCCTTGTCGAAAAGCGATTTTAGCTCCTTGCGAAGATGGAGCACCTGGTGCAACAGGTATAGCTTCACGCGGGCGTCAGTTGGTGTTGACAGAATTTGCTGAAGTAAGTCCTGCGATTTTTCATTTGTCTTTATTTCCTGCAAAAACTGCTGACGCTGCTCGTAGTCCACGGGGCGGCGATTGTCCGGGTCTACCAGACTGAAGTCCCAGAGTTCGCAGCCCTGGTATACATCGGGCACGCCCGGGCAGGTGGTTTTGAGCAGCGTCTGGCACAAAGAGTACAGCCAGCCAAAATGCGCCGCCTTCCGGAAAAAGGGCATAAATGAAGCCATAAAAGACTCGTCTTCTTGCAGCAGTTGCTGCACCAGATTTTTGACTCCAGTTTCATAGTCCTCGTTTGGTTCCGACCAGTTCGTGTTGACCTTAGCCTCCCGGAAAGCCTTCACCAGATATTCCTGCACCCGCTCTACCAGCGTATCATCTACCTTGCCGTCGATCGGCATCACGCCCAGCAGGGTTTGCAGGATAAAGTAAAGGTCGTTTTCTGTAGGGGCACCGGACTTGCTATGCTGCCGTGCCAGTTGCATCCAAGCTTTGGCATTTTTCTCCCACTCCTCAGGTATTTCACTCAACACCTGCAGGCGCATGCGGGAGCCTTCGCCGCGTTTGGTGTCGTGCGTGGCCGTGGCGTTGATGGAGTGCGGATAGGTTTTCATGCGGTACTGCATGCGCTCATGGAAATCGCGGCGGTCGAGGTTGAACACATCCGGACTATTGCCCACTTCGTTGAGTGCCAGCAGGCGGTTGTAGTTGTAGAAGGTGGTATCTTCCACACCCTTGGCCGCCAGCGGACCTGTAAACTGTTGGCTACGCATCACAAAGTATAGCTTATTGCGTTTTTGCTCTTCGCTATCCTGTTCATCTGACTCGAACAAAGTACGCAGATGGTTCAGCTCAGTCTTTACTTCAGGTGCTTTTTCATGCGCATTGGCAAAAGCCTTGTCCACCACTTCCATGGCCTCGGGCGGCAGTGGGAAAGTGTGGCCGTAGATGCGGTATACCGGGAAGGAGGCCAGCAAAATAGCCAGAGCATGGTGCCAGTTTTTATCTTCTGTAGAAGCAGGGATAAGTTCACAATCACGAAGCAGACGCAGCAGGTTTTGCAGCTCGCCCTGCATGTAGTTTTCGAGTATCAGCAGCTTCTTTTCGTACACCAGTTTCTCGTAGTCGAGTGGGGCGTCGGGCACCAGGCGGTGGTAGATGTCGGTAAGTTTTTTCTCACCTTCAGCGTCGGTATAGAGGTTGCTCACCCAAGCCAGAAAATCATAGCCGCTGTTGCCCTCAATTGGCCAGTAGTCCGGCATGTTTTCTTCCCCTTCCAGAATCTTCTCCACCACCAGGTATACCTGTTCGCCTGCCAGTTCGCGAAGTCGCTCCAGGTAGATATCCGGGTCGAAAAGGCCATCGACATGATCTACGCGCAATCCCTGCACCAGCTGTCTCATGCAGAGTTCTTTGATGAACTGGTGGTAGTGATGAAACACCTCCTCCCGTTCCATGGCCGTGCAGATCAGGTCGTTGACAGTGAAGAAGCGGCGGTAATTGATGCGCTTCTCGGTTTCCTGCCAGTGACTCAGAATGTAGTATTGTTGTTGCAGTAGCTCCTTCAGGGCCGTCTTGTCATCATTTATACCTTGCAGTACATTGGCTATACCTTGCTTTATCTCTGCATGATCCTGCGCAGACTGATGGAGTGACTGCTTCGCCTGCTGCCAGTCGTTTGCCTCCAGCCTGTCATGTGACATCAGCCCCTCTAGTTTTTGCACCTGCTCAGTTAGTGTGGTGCTGGTCTCTGAGGACTTGAGCTTCTCAGCAGCGCGCCCTAGCAGGAAGGTATAGCTGTCGATGCTGACCGGGTAACTATTATCGAAGTAGTTCACATGGAAGCCGTGTTCATCGAAGCTGACCTTAAGCTGACCCTGCTTAATTACCTCCTCCAGGGACTCCCCCAGGAAGGGTACCATCAGTTGCCCCTTGAAGTCGGGATGGTTGAAGTTGACATCGAAGAAGGTATAGAAACGCGACTTCTGGCCTTTCTCCAGCACATCCATCAGCCAGGCATTGTTCGGGTGGAAGGCCATGTGATTCGGGACAATATCCTGCAGCCAACCCATGCCATGTGCTTTCAATTCATCGGCGATCTCCTGCAGCTCCTCCATGGTGCCTACGTCAGGGTTGAGTTGGTGGGGATCCGTCACGTCATAGCCGTGCTCACTGCCGGGGCGGGCCGTGAAAAAAGGCGCAGCATAGATGGTGCTGATGCCTAGGTCCCGCAGGTAGGGGAGTATGTTTTTCAGGTCCTTCAGTTTAAACTTCGGGGACAGTTGTAATCTGTATGTCGAGGAAGGTATGTATACCATGTTGTTTTCTTTTTAGCTGTATAGGGAAAGGGATCTTAGTGGACAAAGTCTGCGAGCTGTCTGCTTCATATTTTCAGATTCAGACTTTTATACAACTCTTCGAACTGCTTGCACCAGGCATCGGCTTTTTCGTTTTTTTCATCCTGCTTTTTGCGGTTAGTTTCATAGGTGGTTTGTCGCATCTTGAAAGCGATGTTCTGCGACTGCCAATACTCCGGCTGCAGACTGGAGCCGTTGATGACCGTCAGGAGTTCTGTCAGGTATAGCATGTGCTCCGTGTCATCAGGTTTTTCCTCCAAGTAGTGCATCGCTTCTTCTACATGGATAGTAGCCGCATAATTAACCGCTTCCTCGTCCAGTTTCACACCCATGCGATCGACTTCTTTCAGCAGTTTAAGCACCGTATCCACATCCACCCGCTCGGCCATCAGGGCTTCGAGCAGACGACTTGTTACAATATAGTCCACTGTGATTTGCAGTGGCCGCGGCAGGTTCATGTCCACGTTTTTGATGGCAGCCATCAGCGGATAGTTGTTGTCGTATACCTGCTGAAAGTCGTGCTCCAGCGATCGCATGGTTTGCTCCAGTACCTGGTCCAGAATCTTCTTCTGGTCGTTGCGGAACAAGTGCCAGAACGAGTAGTTGTGTGACTCGAAGTGCTTGTCGAGCAGCATGATTACTTCCGTGATATTCCCTTTGTCGAAGGCCGAACTGAGTTCGTGGTGCAGGGTGGCAAAAGCATCCGGACTTACGAATTTGCGCACGCCCCCGAATAACTGATGATCACCAATGTGTAGCACGCCAAACGATACGTCTACTTCCTCCCAGGTGATGGTGGAGCGGATAAAGGCTTTGCCAATAGCCAGCCGCTGCCGGCCAGCCTCCAGCATTTCGTAATACTCCGATGTCGCCTTGTAACTATAAAGCGGCAATTCCTCAGGCGAGTCAGCAAAAAGGGACGACACGGCATAGTGGGCACCCACCCGCAACAGGTCCAGTTGGGTAGGCTGCACTATTTTGTAGTAAGCTTTGGAGGCGTCGCCGTACTCCTTGTTATTGCTCTTGGCCCTCCTCAGAAATTCCACAAATTTCGTCTCGTAATCTTCTCCGCTCAGGTCCTTGGCCAGTTGCAGGGCGCGGGTTGCATACAGAATGTCCTGCATGGTTTCGATGCCGGTCACTTCATCAAAGAACCAACCGCAACTGGTGTACATCAGCATGGCATGGTACTGCATTTCGAGCAGTTTTAGGAACTTGATCTGTTCCCCTTTGCTCAGTTCCCTGTTGGTCTGTGAGTGAATGAACTCCCGCACATGGTCCTCGTCCCGGTCCATGATCACCTGGATGTAATTATTGCGGGTTTGCCACGGATCGGCTCCCAACTGGCGCATTTCCTGCTCGTACAGTGGCTCCAACTGATCGCGCACCCAGTCGAAAGCTTCACGCACAGGAGCCCGCCAGGCCTGATTCCAGTCGTCGTGTCCGCCGGTGTGGCAACCGCAGTCGCTGCGCCAGCGCTCCACACCGTGCATGCAGCTCCAGGAGGTGTTCTCGATGATCTCAGCTTCATACTTGGGTGGGTATAGCTCCAGGTATTCTCCGTAAATTGTGATCTTGGCCAGCTCTTCCTGCTCAATGTGGTGCAGGGCGTAGGAGAGGGCCATTTCGCCGAAGCGGTGGTGGTGGCCGTAGGTTTCGCCGTCGGTAGCGATGTGCATCAGCTGCGGATCTTTGCTGTGCTCGTCGAAAGTGGTGGTGAGGCGGTGCGCAAACTTCTCGCCGCTCTCCAGCAAGCCTTCAAAAGCAATGGCCTGCGACACAGGCGCGTCATAAAAAAACAAGGCAATGGTACGGCCCGAAGGCAACGTACACCGGTACGGCCTCTTGGGATCTATTTTGGCGCCTGTGGCATTATGCCATTCTTTCTCGTCAATCTTGCGGTAGCGTTTGGCCTGGTAGGGGGAGAGGATCGTGAACTTGATGCCGTGCTCGGCCAGCACTTCCAGGGTGTCGGTATTCGCGGCCGTCTCGCCCAACCACATGCCCTCCGGGTCTCGACCGAAGCGCTTCCGAAAATCGTATATTCCCCAAACTACCTGCGTGTGCTGGTCGCGGGCATTGGCCAGCGGCATGATCATGTGGTTGTATACCTGTCCGATAGCGGACCCGTGTCCCGAAAAGCGCTTCTGACTTTCCTTGTCGGCATCGAGAATGGACTGGTAAATATCCGGCGCTTTTTTCTCCATCCACTCCAGCAGGGTCGGACCGAAGTTAAAGCTCATGCGAGCGTAGTTGTTCATGATATCCACGATCTGCCCCTTGCCGTTCTGGATGCGTGAAGCCGAGTTACGGGCATAGCATTCAGCCGTGATGCGCTCGTTCCAGTCGTGAAAAGGGTGCGCCGACTCCTGTAATTCCACCTCGTTAAGCCAGGGATTCTCGCGCGGGGGCTGGTAGAAGTGTCCGTGAATGCAGATATACTTGTTCATAATAGTGTCTTAAGACAAAAGAATTTCAGACGATGGGCAAAGACTGGCAGGTATAGCAGATTGTGCCGGAACATTTTTGATCCGTTCGATGGCTATACCTGCAGTGCTCAGGTCTCTTTTCATAAAATGATGTTGCTTTGGTATACGGTGACGGAAGCCGCAGGCAGTTCTATTTCCTGTCCTGCGCTGAGTTCACGTGACAGGTCTTTATCTGCCCCGCCATACCTGCTTTCATCAGAACCCAGTACCAGCTTCCACGAAGCTCCCACCTCTTTTACTACATTGGTTTTTTGTGGTTGATTACTTATGTTAAATAAAGCATACAGGTACGGACTTTCACCGGAGTGGATTAGGTGTAGCACATGAGTATGGCTGTCGGCCGAAACATGGAGTCTGGTCTTGTCAGGTCGTGCCAAAGCAAGGGCGGACTTGCGGAGCTGAATAAGGGCTTTGTAGAAGTCCCGCAGTTGGCGGTGCTTTTCACTGTGCTCGTAGCTGCGCTGCAGTTTCGATTGGTTGAAGGTCTCTTCTGACTGCGGATCCGGTGCTTCGCCTTGCCAGGAAAAAGAAGAGAACTCTTCTTTGCGGCCTTTGCGCACGGCCTCTACCAGGTCTTTGTCAGAATGGCTCACAAAGTATAGGAAAGGATTTTCTTCGCCATATTCTTCACCCATAAACAGCATAGGCGTGAAAGGGGAGAGCAAAACCAATCCTGCTGCCACCTTAAGCATGTCGTAGGAAATCAGCTTCGTCAGGCGCTCGCCGAGCATACGGTTGCCCACTTGGTCGTGGTTCTGAGAGCAGACTACGAACTGAAGTGCTGGGTTTGCGGTGGCGTCACTGCCGAAGGTACGCTTGCGGTGCTCGGAGTAAAGCCCGTCATAAACAAAGCCATGCTGCAGCACTTTCTGCAGTTGCTCCAGCTTTCCGAAATCGCTGTAATAGCCGGAGTCTTCTCCCGTGAGCAGAGCATGCACTGCATGGTGAAAATCATCGCTCCACTGCGCTGCCAGTCCAAAGCCTCCTTTCTCTGTCGGGTTGATGATGCGCACATCGTTCAGATCGCTTTCAGCAATCAGGATGAAGTGGCGTCCCAGTTGTTTTTCCAGGTGCTCTACCTGTTCCTGCAAATCTTGCAAAAAGTGCTTCGCGCCTGTGTCCAAAATGGCATGGACAGCATCGAGGCGTAGGGCGTCGATATGATAATCACGCAGCCATAGCAGGGCATTCTGGATAAAGAAGTTGCGCACATGGTCGCTGTGGGCGTCGTCGAAATTGAGCGCCTTGCCCCAGGGTGTATTATACTTGTCAGTAAAGTAAGGGCCGAACTCATTGAGGTAATTGCCCTCAGGGCCAAGGTGATTATACACCACATCCAGCACCACGGCTATACCTGCAGCATGGCAGGCGTCTACCAGTTTTTTCAGACCTTCCGGTCCGCCGTAGCCCTCCTGCACTGCCGAAGGGTACACGCCATCGTAGCCCCAGTTGCGGCCTCCCGGAAAAGCAGCCACTGGCATGATTTCAATCGCTGTTATACCTAAGTCCACCAACTCAGGAAGTTTGTCAATGACACCCTGGAAAGTACCCTCCTCTGAAAAAGTACCCACATGCAGTTCATACACAATGTACTGCTCCAGCGGCAGCGGTTTCCAGTTTTTGTCGGTCCACCCAAAGGAGGTATGGTCTACTACGGCTGAGGGTTCATGCACGCCGTCGGGCTGAAAGTGGGAGGCAGGGTCGGGGCGCTCCATCTCTTCGTCAAGCTGGAAGGTATAGCGTGCGCCGGGGCCAGTCTCTTCGCTCAGGGCTGTCCAGTAACCGAAGGCTTCACGCTGCAGTGGTATTATGTTATCGTTATCTTTTAACACTACGTCCACCTGCGCGGCGGCCGGGGCCCATACTGTAAACAACGTACCCTTGCCTGGTGTATAATGTGCTCCTATCTCTCGTGTTATGCTCATATAGTATCCTTTTACGCCTGATTTCTAACTGGCATATACGGCATTAGGTTGTTCTTTTTTGAGCAATTGAATCTTTTATGATTCCAAAGTTGTCCCCTGCACCGCTTAACATAGGCTATAGGTGCTCTGCTGCAGACTCACCCGAAACCTATTGCGCGCGCATGCAGTACCTATTAGCTATTCTATATCAAATCAGGAAAAAAGCATACATGGAAGCATTGGAAGGAACCAAAAGGGTTGTCATCGAGAACGTGAAACCGCAGGTAAACTGTGGGCAGTATCCAATCAAGCGCACTGTGGGAGAAGAAGTCGAAGTGACGGCAGATGTGTTTGGAGACGGCCATGACGAGGTAAAAGCTGTATTGCTCTACCGGCATTCCAAAAAGAAAAAGTGGAACGAAGTGCCGATGACTTTCCTGGGCAACGACCGCTGGCAAGTGACTTTCACACCCGATAGCATGGGCACTTTTGAGTATACCCTGCAGGGCTGGGTGGATCATTTCTATACCTGGCAGAAGGGGCTCAAGAAGAAGTTTGAAGCGAATCAGGATATTACGGTCGAGCTGCAGATAGGCGCCCAGCTATTAGAAGAATCTGCCGCTACCGCCAAACCCGGTCAGCAGAAGCGATTGCGCAAGTGGGCCGAGCACCTGAACAAGCCGGGTTCTATTGCCGACGCGGTGGCACTGGCTACAGGCGAAGACGTATCGGACCTGATGCACGCCTGCTGTGATCGCCAGAACGTAACGACCTATCACAAAATACTGACAGTGGAAGTGGAGCGACAGAAAGCGCTTTTCAGTGCCTGGTACGAATTCTTTCCGCGCTCCGCTGCACAAGAGGCAGGTCGCCATGGCACCTTCCAGGACTGCGAGCGCCTGCTACCGCGCATCGCCGAAATGGGCTTCGACACGATCTATCTGCCGCCGATCCACCCGATCGGCTACGCTTTCCGCAAAGGTAAAAATAACTCCGTAACATCTGAACCGGGAGAACCTGGCTCACCATGGGCGATCGGGGCTGAGACAGGCGGTCATAAGTCCATCCTGCCGGAACTGGGAAGCCTAGACGAATTCAGAAGCTTTGTGCAGGCTGCCCGTGAGCACGGCATCGAAGTAGCGCTGGATTTTGCCATTCAGTGCTCGCCTGACCATCCTTATGTAAAGGAGCATCCGCAGTGGTTTAAATGGCGCCCCGATGGTACGGTGCAGTACGCCGAAAACCCGCCTAAGAAATACCAGGACGTACTGCCGGTGAACTTCGAAACTGAAGACTGGCAGAACCTGTGGCGCGAACTCAAAAGCATTGTCACGCATTGGATCGAACAGGGCGTCTACGTTTTCCGCGTCGATAACCCGCACACCAAGCCATTCGGATTTTGGGAGTGGCTGATTCGGGAAGTACGCCAGCAGTATCCGCAGGTGATTTTCCTGGCAGAGGCCTTTACCCGTCCGCGTGTGATGGAACGGCTCGGTAAGATCGGTTTCACACAGTCCTATACCTACTTCACATGGCGCAACACAGCCGCCGAGATAAAAGAGTACATGCGTGAACTCACGCAAACCGAGATGCGCGACTTCTACCGCCCTAACTTCTGGCCAAACACTCCGGACATCCTGCCACATGAATTGCAGTCGGGTGGTGAGCCTGCGCACATTACCCGTGTGGTGCTGGCGGCTACGCTATCATCCAATTATGGAATGTACGGACCAGTTTATGAGTTCGGCATCAACACGCCGGTGCAGGGCAAAGAAGAGTACTGGGATTCGGAGAAATATGAAGTCATGCACTGGGACTGGGGCCGCCTCACAAAAATAAGAGAAGTCATCACCAAGATAAACAAGATACGGCAGGTCAATCCGGCGCTGCAAACCACCTGGAACATTGCCTTCGGCGATACCGACAACCCGCAGCTCCTGTGCTATGTTAAGTGGGACAGCAGCTACCGCAATAAAATGTTGATGGTGGTGAACCTGGATCCGCACCACACGCAGGCGGGTTGGGTACAGGTGCCCTTGCACGTCCTCAAAATGGACAGCAACCAGCAGTACATGGTGCACGACCTGATGACCGAACACAAATATACCTGGAACAGCGAGTGGAATTACGTGGAGCTCCGTCCGCACGAAATGCCTGTGCACGTCTTCCGAATCGAATCCGCTACCCCGGGAATGGGCCACGACAGTCTGGACGATACCTGGCTGCCCGATGACCATAGCAAACACGAATAAAACCGAAAAAACTATATGGCAGAAGACAACACCCTTCTCGACGACAACATTCACTGGTACAAAGATGCCATCATCTACGAGCTGCACATCAAGGCCTTCATGGATGGTAACGGCGACGGCATTGGCGACTTCAAAGGGCTCATGCAGAAGCTCGATTACCTGGAAGAACTGGGTGTAACCGCTATCTGGTTATTACCTTTCTATCCTTCGCCGCTCAAAGACGACGGCTATGACATTGCCGACTACTTCAGCATTAATCCGAGCTACGGCACCATGCAGGATTTCAAGCTGTTTGTGAAGGAAGCGCATCGCCGGGGGCTCAAGGTCATCACCGAGCTGGTGATCAACCACACCTCCGACCAGCACCCCTGGTTCCAGCGGGCACGCCGCGCCAAGAAGGGCTCCAAGCACCGCGACTTCTATGTGTGGACCGATGACCCAACCCAGTACAAGGACGTTCGCATCATCTTCACTGACTACGAACCGAGCAACTGGACCTGGGATCCGGTGGCTGGCCAATACTACTGGCACCGCTTTTTCCACCACCAGCCTGACCTGAATTACGACAATCCTGAGGTGCAGAAAGAGGTGTTCAAGACCCTGGACTACTGGTTCGACATGGGCGTGGATGGCTTCCGTCTGGATGCCGTGCCTTACCTGTTTGAGCGTGACGGCACCAACTGCGAGAACCTTCCGGAGACACATGAATTCCTGAAAAAACTGCGGGCGCACGTCGACAAAAAATACGAAGGCAAGCTTTTGCTAGCCGAGGCGAACATGTGGCCGGAGGATTCGGCTTCCTACTTCGGTGACGGCGACGAATGCCACATGAACTACCACTTCCCGATCATGCCGCGTCTGTTCATGTCCGTGAAGATGGAGGACCGCTACCCGATCATCGACATCTTTGACCAGACACCGGCTATACCTGAAACCTGCCAGTGGGCAATGTTCCTGCGCAACCACGACGAACTCACGCTCGAGATGGTGACCGACGAGGAGCGCGACTACATGTACAAGGTATACACCCGTGACCCGCTCGCCAAGATCAACTTAGGTATACGCCACCGCCTGGCACCGCTGCTGGGCAATGACCGCGCCAAGATCGAGCTCATGAACGTGCTGCTCTTCTCCATGAAAGGCACACCCGTGGTATACTATGGCGATGAGATCGGTATGGGCGATAACTACTACCTGGGTGACCGCGACGGCGTGCGTACCCCGATGCAATGGAACGACAACCGTAATGCCGGCTTCTCGACGGCCAACCCGCAAAAGCTATACCTGCCCGTGATCATCGACCCGGAGTATAAGTACGAGTCGGTGAACGTGGATACGCAGCAGCATAACGCCAACTCGCTGCTTTGGTGGATGCGACGCGTCATCAACATGCGCAAACGCTACAAGGCTTTCGGCCGTGGCGAGATTCGCTTCCTGAATCCGTCCAACGCCAAAGTGCTGGCCTTTGTGCGCTCTTACCAGGACGAGAACATCCTGGTAATTGCCAACCTGTCGCGCTTCCCGGAGGCAGTGGAACTGGACCTGCCAGAGTTCAGGGGCTACGTGCCGGTGGAGGTGTTCAGTAAAAACAAATTCCCGCAGATAAAAGAGGAGAACTACGTGCTCACAATGGGCGCGCACGGTTACTACTGGTTTGAGCTGCAGCCGCAGGAAGTGAGTGGTCGCGAGGGACTTGACATGAAGAAACCTGCCATGCAGCTGCCAACGCTTAGCCAGCCTATACCTGCCCGGGCGCTCAAAACACTCGAGAGTAAGGTGCTGCCACCATACATAATGAACCGCCGCTGGTTCGGGGGCAAGGCCCGCACGATACAGCGCATGCAGGTGGTGAGCAATATGCCGATGACGGCGGGTCGCTTTGCCGCTTCACTGCTATTCATAGAGGTGAGCTACAACGAAGGCCTTCCGGAGCTGTACCAGCTGCCAATCGCTTTCGCGGTCGGTGAGCAGGAAGAAGAGCTCATAGCCAGTCAGCCGAACAGTGTGATAGCCCGTGTGACCATGGACGGTAAAGAGGGTATTCTCTATGATGCCGTTTACTCCGAGGACTACCGCCAGCTCTTGCTCAACCTGATGGCCAAGCGCAAGAGTATTAAGGTAGATAGCGCTGAACTGGTGGGTACGGGCAACCGTTCTATTGCTGCCAAAATAAAAGAGATCGGTCACACGCTCTCTTCCAAAATACTGGGGGCTGAGCAAAGCAACACCTCGGTGCTATACGACAACCAGTTCTTCCTGAAGGTATACCGCAAGCTCGACCGCACACTGAACCCTGACGTGGAGATTGTGCAGGCGCTTACGGAGAAGGAATTTCCGAATGTACCGATGTACCTGGGCTCGATAGAGCACGAGGAAGAAGGCAAAACGCCGATGGTGCTCGTGATGTTGCAGGAACTGGTGCCGAACCAGGGCGATGCCTGGGTATACATGGAGGATTCACTCAAGCGATTCTTTGAACGTCTGCAGACACACAAGGAGCACATCGAGCAAATTGATACAACAGGTACGTTGGCAAAACCAGTGCCTTTTTCAGAAGCGCCGGAGCACATGCAGCTTCAACTGGGAGGTGCGTCCGTAGAGCGCATCGAGCTACTGGGGCAACGCACGGCTGAGATGCACCTGGCACTATCCGACATGGTTACCTCGAAGGACTTTGCGCCGGAGGACTTCTCGCTGCACTACCAGCGCTCGCTTTATTCGTCACTCACCTCACTGGTGCGCAGCAACTTCGACAGTCTGCGTAAGCACCTGCCTAACCTGCCGGATGCCGTGCGGGCCGAGGCGGAGGAGGTACTGCAAATGCGACAGGAAGTGCTCGAGCGGCTTAAGATGATTTTCCGCCGCAAGATCAACACCATGAAGATCCGCACACATGGCGATTATCACCTGGGTCAGGTATTGTTCACGGGCCGCGACTTCATCATCATTGACTTCGAAGGCGAGCCTGCCCGCTCTTTCAGCGAACGCCGTCTGAAACGCTCACCACTGCGTGACGTGGCCGGCATGATCCGCTCGTTCCACTATGCGGCTTACAATGCGCTGTTCCAGCAGGACAGTTTCCGCAAAGAAGACGGCGACTACCTGGAGACCTGGGCTGAGCAATGGTACCACTACGCCAGCGGCTTCTTTATGCATACCTACCTGGGTATAACCAAGGGTACGGGCGTAGTGCCCGAAAATGAAGAAGACGTAGAGGTGTTGATGGAAACCTTCCTGCTTGAGAAGGCGATCTATGAACTGGGATATGAACTGAACAACCGTCCGGATTGGGTGCTCATCCCGATCAGGGGCATAAAGTACATCATGAGGAAATATCAGAATGGCTAAGAAAAAGGAACAGGAGAACACACAGCAAAACCCGATGGCGGGAACAGGTATGGAAACCGGGCCCGGCGCAGCCATGAACGATGGCACGGCCACAAAAAAGGCTGGAGGCAAAAAGAAAAGCAAGCAAGAAGAAGGTATAGCCACTGTGGAAGTGCAGTCAGGTGCAGCTGCAGCTCCTGCCAAAAGAGGCAGGCCGCGTAAATCTGACAGCTCCGAAATGGGAGAGGCGGCGCAGGAGGTAATGGTGAAGCCAAAGCGGGGACGTGCGGCCAAGGCTACCACAGCCGAAGCAACGACCACTGCTGAAGAAACAAAACCAAAGCGCGGCAGGTCTGCCAAGTCGGTGACGCAGCAACAGGAGGCGGAGGCACAGAAGACGGGCTTGTCTACCACGCCAGCACCTGTGATGGAGCAGCCGCATCAGGAACAGACCGGTCCGGTTTATTACGACATCAGCCGCCTGTCAGAGTTTGATATCTACCTGTTCCGCGAAGGCCGTCATTTCAACCTGTACGAGAAGCTGGGTTCGCATCTGATGGAGCGACAGGGCACGAAGGGAGCATACTTTGCAGTGTGGGCCCCGAATGCCGAGCAGGTTTCCGTGATGGGCGATTTCAACTCCTGGAACCGCGAAAGTCACCAGTTGCAGGCGCGGGCTGACGGTTCAGGTATATGGGAAGGCTTTGTGCCTGATGTGCAGGCAGGTATGCTCTACAAGTACCATATCCGGTCGCGCTACCACATGTACCATGTTGAGAAAAGCGACCCTTTTGCGCTGCGCCGTGAAAAACCGCCACAAACTGCTTCGGTCGTGCACGAGCTGCACCACAGCTGGCAGGACAACGATTGGCTGGAGCAGCGCAAGTCGCGCCATGGCCAGCCGCAGCCTTACTCGGTTTACGAATTGCACGTGGGCTCATGGCGTCGCAAGCCAGAAGACAATAATCGTCCGCTGACTTACCGCGAACTCGCCGAGGAGCTGCCTGCTTATGTCAAGAACCTGGGCTTTACGCATGTGGAGTTCATGCCGGTGATGTACCATCCTTTCAGTGGTTCCTGGGGCTACCAGATCACAGGTTACTTTGCAGCGGCCAGTATGTATGGCTCTCCGGAAGATCTGATGTGTCTCATCGATGCCCTGCACCGCGAAGGCATTGGTGTGATCATGGACTGGGTGCCCTCGCACTTTCCGTCCGACGAGCATGGTCTGGCCTATTTCGACGGGACACACCTGTTTGAGCATGCCGATCCGCGCAAGGGTTATCATCCGGACTGGAACAGCTACATCTTCAACTACGGTCGCAACGAGGTACGCTCTTTCCTGATCAGCAACGCCCTGTTCTGGCTCGATAAGTACCACGTGGACGGGCTGCGTGTGGATGCCGTGGCTTCCATGCTATACCTGGACTACAGTCGCAAGCATGATGAATGGATCCCGAACGAATTTGGCGGGCGTGAAAACCTGGAGGCTATCTCTTTCCTGAAAGACTTTAACCATGCCGTGCATGAGCAGTTCCCCGATACCTTGACCATTGCCGAAGAGTCTACGGCGTGGCCCCAGGTGACAGGCAAAGTAGAGGATGGCGGACTGGGCTTCGATATGAAATGGATGATGGGCTGGATGCATGATACGCTCACATATTTTTCCAAAGATCCGATCTACCGCAGGCATCACCAGGGCGATATCACGTTTAGTATCATTTACGCCTTCAGCGAGCGCTTTATGCTACCGCTCTCGCATGATGAAGTGGTGCACGGCAAAGGGGCTCTGATCCGTAAAATGCCGGGCGATGAATGGCAGGCTTTCGCCAATTTGCGGGCGCTTTATACCTACATGTATGCCCATCCAGGGGCGAAACTGCTGTTCATGGGTGGCGAAATTGCCCAAAGCAGTGAGTGGAACCACGACAGCAGCCTGGACTGGCACCTGTTGGAGTTTAAGTACCATGCCGGCATTCAAGAGCTTATACGCGCACTGAATCATACCTACCGTGATCAGCCTGCTCTCTATAGCAAAGCCTTCGACCCATCAGGCTTCGAGTGGATCGACTTTAACGATGCGCACAATAGTGTGATGAGTTTCCTGCGCAAGGGTGACCGTCCTGAAGACCAGCTATTAGTAGTTTGCAATTTCACTCCGGGCGTGCACGAGCACTATCGTTTAGGTGTACCGACCGGAGGCAATTGGGTGGAGGTGTTCAACAGTGATGACGGCCATTTTGGTGGCAGTAATTTCCACAACCATGGTACACTGCAGGCGATACCTGATTCTTTCCACGGGCATGATTTCTCTGTCGTGCTGAAGTTGCCGCCTATGGCGGTGGTGTATTTTAAGTATCAGCCGGACTAGTCTTATATGATTGGATTGGTTTGAAGCCAATGAAAAAGAGAGCGTCTGTTCTGATTGAATAGACGCTCTCTTTTTGTGCTCAGGTATAGCTAAGCTTCCCCAAGTTATTTATTTCCCCTTACGCAACGGAAAAAGTCTCCAGATGCCGAGTCTATGCTTGCCTTCCTCTTCCGGCATTTCCGTTTCTGATACTGACCGTACGTCTTCAATCGAGTAGAAAGCGTTGGGGTTGTAGTCGCGGATGATCTGGATAACCTCCTGTAGCTTCTTGCGCTTGACGATCATGAAAAGCAGGTTCACCTTACCCCTGGTGCCTTTGGCGTCGAGGGCGGTGAGGCGGTAGCCACGGCCGGCCAGGCGGTCGATCAGCTGATCGCCTGAGTCGACGGTGATGACGCGCACCACCACTTGGCCCAAAGCCAGTTTCTGCTCAATGCGGAGGCCCAGGAAGTTACCGGTTGCAAAGCCGGCTGCCCAGGCAAAGTAAGAGGCAAAATTGCTCAGGTTTTGCATCACCTGTGTAATGGCTACCAGCCAGATGAGCACTTCAACGAACCCCAGCAAAGGGGCAATCACTTTGTCACCTTTCGAAATAAAAACAATGCGCAGAGTGCCCAGCGTCACGTCCATAATCCGGGCCAGAAATATAAGTACAGGTATAATGACCCAATTGACGAGTTCAGGGTCAATTCCTTTGAAGTAATCCATGTTTTGGTTTATCCTTTGGCAAATGTGTAAGCTGTTACTGTGTTCGGTCAGAAATGGTTTCCTGATCCAGGGAGGCCCGGATTTTAGGCAGGGCTTCCGGGTGGTGCTCCTGTATAAAGGTAATAAGTTTTTCGCGGATATGGCACCTCAAATCCCAGGCTGCGCCGGAACTGGGGGCACTCACCATCACCCGCAGCTCCAGGGTACGCTCTTTCGCATCTGTTACCTGCAGGTTTTGCACCTGGCGGTCCCACAGCGGCGTATTTTCGAGGATGTGAGCTAGCTCAGCCCGTATTTTCTCGATCGGGGCACGGTAGTCCAGGTATAGGTGTACTGTGGCCAGGATGTCGGAGCTGCTGCGGGTCCAGTTCTGGAAGGGCTTCTCGATAAAGTAGTTGAGCGGCAGCACCATGCGGCGGTTGTCCCAGATGCGCAGGACCACATAAGTCAGCGTAATTTCCTCTACCCGGCCAAACTCACCCTCGAGCACCAGCACATCGTCAATGCGGATGGGCTGTGAGAAGGCAATCTGCAAACCGGCCAGCAGGTTGGACAAAGAGCGTTGGGCTGCAAAACCTACGATGATGCCCGCTATACCTGCCGACGTCAGCATACCGGTGCCCAGCTTGCGAACCGGCTCAAAGGACAGTAACATGAGCGAAATAGTGATGAAACTAATCAGCACCATAGACAGCTTTTTGATAAACTGCAGCTGTGTGATCAGGCGCCGCTCCCGTATGTTGTCTTCTTTGGTAATGTTGTACCTGAGCCGCACCATATCTTGCACCACAAACACCAAATGCAGCAGAATCCAGCCAAATCCGGCAATATTCAGCAGTTCGATCAGGCGTCTGAAAAAATAGTACTGATCAGGCGTAAAAGGTGTGGAACTGAGCACAAAAGCGGCAAAGAGCAGCGGTATAAAAAAGGTAAGAGGTCGGTCAAGGTGGCGCGTAACCGAGGCCATCAGCTGTGGGCTGGTCTTGCGGTTATAAAGATTTAGCAGCCAGAAGAGCAGCACTTTCACCAGCAGTCCTACCAATATGGCAACACCCATGATCAGTAATCCGAGTGCAAGATGATCCAGTTCAGCTAAAAATTGAGATAATCGTTGCATAAGCTAAAAACAGTCAGGTTTAACGTCCTGTGAACGCCTCTCACATACGCTTATTCAGCAAGATGGGTATCTCCTGCCAGGTAAATGCTTCTGTGTCAGGAGGAGATTTTTATTTAATAGAAAAATGACTATATAGTTAAAACGTGCATGCAACTATATCCGTATGATATAAAGACTGCCTGTACCACAAATAGGCGGAGAATTTTTTTGAATCCGGACACTGAATGCTGTTGGACCACACCCTGGGCTAGCAGCTGCAGAAGCCTGACATAAGGTATAATCACATGGCAAAATTGATTATTGTATCAAACCGACTCCCTGTAAAGCTGCAGGAAAGCGAAGGTCGGCTTGATTTTAAACCGAGTGAGGGAGGCCTCGCAACGGGGTTAGGCTCTATCTACAAAAAGAAGAACAACCTTTGGATTGGCTGGCCTGGCATGGTAGTAGAAGATGAGACGCAACAGCAGCAAATCATCGACAACCTGAACGGGCAAAACATGCACCCCGTCTTTCTTTCCGATAAAGAGATAAAAGAGTTTTACGAGGGCTTCAGCAACGAAACGCTGTGGCCTACTTTCCACTACTTCAGTCAGTACGCTATATATGAACAGCAGCTTTGGGAAACTTATGTTGAGGTAAATCAAAAGTATTGCGACGAGCTGGTGAAGGTGGCCGAGCCAGATGACACCATCTGGGTACATGACTACCAGTTGCTGTTGCTGCCTTCTATGCTGCGCGAAAAGCTGCCGGATAGCACCATTGGCTTCTTTCAGCACATTCCTTTCCCGTCTTACGAGGTTTTCCGCCTCTTACCCTGGCGCAAAGAACTGTTGGAAGGTATGCTGGGCTCCGACCTGATCGGTTTCCATACCTACGACGACATGCGCCACTTCCTGAGCTCCGTCAACCGACTGGTAGGCCACGGCAGTACGCATGGCTGGATCAACACCGGTAACCGATCCCTGCTAGTCGACTCTTTCCCGATGGGGATAGACTATGAAAAGTATGAGCAGACAGCTGAAAGTGAGGAGGTTAAAAAACGTGAAAAGATCTATCGTAACAACCTGCATTCCAAAAAGATAATACTTTCCATCGACCGTCTGGACTATTCCAAAGGTATACCGCAGCGCCTATTAGCATTTGAGCTGTTTTTGGAGCGCTACCCGGAGTTTCACGAGAAGGTAACACTGGTAATGCTGGTGGTGCCGTCGCGCGATGCCGTGGAGAAGTATAAGGAACTGAAAGAGGAGGTGGATGAATTGGTAGGCCGTATAAATGGCAATTACAGCCACATGAACTGGAACCCGATCCAGTATTTCTACCGCTCTTACCCACTGGAGACGCTTTCTGCCTTCTACCGCATGGCCGATGTGGCGCTGGTAACCCCTATGCGCGACGGCATGAACCTGGTATGCAAGGAGTATGTGGCCAGCAAGCTCGACCAGAAAGGCGTGCTGATCCTGAGCGAGATGGCGGGTGCTTCGAAGGAGCTTTCAGAGGCCTTGCTCATTAATCCGAACGATATCAACCAGATGGTGGAAACGCTGCACACGGCCCTGACCATGCCGGAAGAAGTGCAGCAGCAGCATATGCGGCACATGCAGGAGTCGCTACGCAGGTATAACATCCACCATTGGGTGAGCATGTTCATGGACCGTCTCTCTTACGTGAAGATCAAGCAGCTGTCTATGGCAACTACTTACCTCGACGAGGCGACTTACCAGGAGCTCAGCAATTCCTACGAAGAAGCAAGTTCCCGCCTGTTCTTCCTAGAGTACGACGGCGCCCTGGTCGACTACCACAACCGTCCGCTGATGGCCGCCCCTGACGAAGATCTGCTAGAGCTTTTGCAGGTGCTGAGCAGCAACTCTAAGAACAGGGTAGTGGTGATAAGCAGTCGTGAAAAGGACAACATGCAGCGCTGGTTGGGTCATCTGAACATCGACCTTATAGCAGAGCACGGGGTTTGGATAAAACAACGCGGCACCGGCTGGCAAACCATGACCAGCCTCATCGACGACTGGAAAAGCGATATCCGCCTGATCCTGGACCTGTACGTGGACCGTACGCCGGGCTCGTTTATCGAAGAGAAAGAGTACTCGCTGGTTTGGCACTACCGCCGCGTAGAAACAGGTTTAGGTGAGTTACGTGCCCGTGAGTTGGTGAGCCATCTTAATTTCCTGGCCACTAACAGCAATCTGCAGGTGCTCGACGGGCAAATGGCCGTGGAGATCAAGGCGCAGGAGGTGAGTAAAGGGAAAGCAACCAGCTACTGGCTCAATATGTACCCGCACGACTTCGTGCTGGCCATTGGCGATGACTGGGGTGATGAGGATATCTTCAAAGCCATGCCGCGTGAGGCCTATACCGTCAAGATTGGTAATACACACTCCGTAGCAAAGTATCACCTCGATAGCTGCGAAGAAGCACGCAAGCTCCTGTCACGGCTGATTGGGCTTAAGCAGAAAAAGCTTCCGAAAGAATTGTTGTAAATAGGTTATAGTGAAACAAGTAAGCCCCGACTGTTTTAGAGCAGCTCGGGGCTTTTTGTATCTGCTAGAGGTATAGCCTATTGCTGTGACTGCTTGTCAGTCTTCCTGCTATACCTGCGGTAGCTGAATACCAGTGAAATCAGTACCAGTACATTGGCCACCAGTCGCATGTATACATGCTGGTTGGGCACAGAGGTTAGCGAATCCGTAAAGTCAATGTTCGTCACGTTGTAAATGATCAAACCTATCAGCAGGATGATCAGTACGAGGGCAAATTTCTTCATGAGCTGGTTGGCTATACCTACTGAAACAAAGTACCACTACCTGCACTGCCTTTCTCAGACTTCGAAGCCGGTTCTTCACAGTTCTCCTCATTGAACACTTGGTTGATGGCGTTCTCGGCGTTGCGCAGCTTGTCTTTGCAGAATTTGATCAGCAGGGAAGAGCGCTGCACCTTCTGGGTGAGTTCATCCACATCTACTGAGTCACTTTCGATGGCCCGCAGAATCTCCTCCAGTTCCTGGGTGGCCTCGCGGTAAGTCATTTTGTTTATGTCCTTGTTATTCATTTTCGTCTTTGTTTACAACTAAACTATGCACCTTGCCGTCCTGCAGGCGCGTCTCGATCACATCTCCCTCTTTCACCTGTCCGATGTGCTTGATGATCTTGCCATTGATCAAGGTCAAGGTATAGCCGCGCAGCAAAAGTTTCTCCGGATCGTTCGCCTGAATGCGAATCTCCAGCATGTCTAACCGGTGGCTGTCGGAGCTGAGTTTTTTCTGGGCGCTATACTGCAGGCGGTCACTGCATTTCACGAAGCTGAGCTGACTTCGCTTATGTTTGTCTTTGGCTTCAGTTTCAATGCAATGCACGAGCTTATTCAGGTCCTGCTCCTTCATGTGCAACCAGCGCTGCCCAATGCCTTCCACACAAACGGTGAGCTCGCTTAGTTCCTTACCGCGCAGGTGCAGCAGGTCTTTGGTATAAGCCTGAAGCAACTTCTCAGAATTCAGTAACTGGTGCTTCTGGTTTTCGAGGAAACTCTTTGGTTTGAGCAGCAGACTCTTAGAGAAATGCTCCAGCTGTTCCCGGTTTTCCTGCAGATAGCCATTGGTCAGGTTCGATATCTTCAGGCTCTGCCGTTCCAACTTGTCAGCAGTGAGGCGTATTTGCTGGCTGACGAACATATAAATGCTGTCAAACAGCCCCTCCATTTCCGTTTCGAAAGAACGTGCTTTGTCTATCAGATAATTAGCAACAGCCGTCGGAGTCTTCTGGCGGGTATGGGCTACAAGGTCGGCAATACTTTCGTCGCGCTCATGGCCTATACCTGTTATCACAGGTAGGGGGGCGTTGCCAATAGCAGCGGCAACTTTATAGTCATCAAAACAACCCAGGTCCGTTTGTGAACCCCCACCGCGGATGATCACGATGGCGTCGAACAGATGGCTATACCTGGCGATCAGGTCCATGGCTTTGGTGATGGAGGCCGGTGCCTCGTTGCCCTGCACCGTCGCCGGGAATAGCCGTGTGTCGAAGGTATAGCCGTAGCTGTTGTTTTCGAGCTGATGTATAAAATCCTGATAGCCCGCCGCCGTCGCCGACGACACAATGGCCAGTCGCTGCGGTACCAGTGGCATTTCCAGCTCCTTGTTTGCCGTCAGCAGTCCTTCGGCCTCCAGGCGCTTCAGGGTTTCCTGCCTTTGCCGGGCCAGGTCGCCAATGGTATAGTTGGCGTCGATGTTGATGATGTCGAGGCTCAGACCGTAGAGTTCATGAAATCGTACCTGCGCCTGAAAGAGGATTTTGAGTCCGGCCTTGAGTGGCTGCCCTGTCTTCTCTTCGAAATAACGGCCTAGCATTTGAAAACGGCTGCTCCAGATCGTGGCCCTGGCTTGCGCTTGTATGGCGCCGCGCGGGTTATCGCCTTTGTCGACCAGGTTGAGGTAGCAGTGCCCCTTGCGCCGGTCCGGCGTTACCTGCGAAACCTCCGCCACCACCCAGTAACTCTCCGGGAACGCCAGCTCCAGTTCCTCCCGGATCTGCTGGTGCAGTTCGAAGAGCGAAAGCGGAGCGTTGAACTCCTGAGTAACCGAAGTTTGGCTGAAATAAAACTGGGCCATGGGCAGGGTGAAGGATCTAAACCCGAAGATAGTGGTTTTGGGGGAAAGTTATTATCACTAAGTAGGGTTTTATCCTATTCGTTGATATTGCCTTTTTTATAAAGGGTTATTAGTCAATTAGTATTGTTTATAGTGTTCTCTACTGACTTTGTATTATAGTTTCGCCTGTGCGGCGGGCACTATTTGCCCTAGCCGGGCGGGCCTTACTTTTTTCCTTGATGAAAAAAGTAAGCAAAAAAATCAAGACGCTCCAAACTCGCTGAACGCTCAAACAGTGGAGCGCCGAAAA
>NZ_JADPMP010000004.1 GCF_015686655.1 Pontibacter sp. FD36
ATCGCCCTGTCAAGCACCTGGACCAACCCGCGTGAGTGGACCAAGAACGCAAGCCAGCAGTCTGCCAAGATCACCCTGGAGGCCGGCAAGCGCTACTACATCGAGGCGATCATGCTGCAGGGCGGCGGCGGCGACAACCTGGCCGTGGGCTGGCAGTTGCCGGACGGCTCTATGGAGCGCCCGATCGCTGGTAACAGACTGTCACCAATCGAGACTCTGACAGCTTCTGCTTCATCATCACTTTCTGCAGAGACAACTGATACGAACATCAGCTTTGAGAAAGTAAGCGCTTATCCTAACCCATTCAACGACGTGGTTACACTCGACCTGGGCAAAGAGGAGATCAAGCTGCAGGAAGTAGTAATCCTGGATCAGGCTGGCACAGTAGTATACAAAGAAGCTAACCTGAAGGTAGAGAACAACAAGCTGGTGATGAACCTGGCTGCCAGCGGTCTCAGAGCAGGTCTGTACTTCCTGAAGTATACTGACAACGCCGGTAAGAGCGCTACAATCAAGCTTATCAAAGAGTAAGCCTGGCTTAAAATAAAAATGGATCTTTCCGAACTCTTATAGAGGGGTAGAAACATAGATCCCAAAGTTGGCCGGTGTGCCTACTGGAAAAAAGAAAACTCCCGCCTTAGTCGATGTATTGACTAAGGCGGGAGTTTTTCTTTATTCGCACCATGCTTAAAGCACAGGGTATTTCATGCAATACTAGTTTTTGCGAACAAACTTCCAGGTATACAAACCAAGTCTGGATGTTGTTTTTTCTGATTCCGGCGCCTCCTCTGGAAAGCCAGCCCATGGCTTTTCTTCTACCCAAGTCATTTCCGTATCTGAAATAGATGTTACCTTATACTGTCCTTTATCATTGCCCCGCTGTAATTCGATGATGGTGGTATCGGCTGGGTCTGGGAAACTGTAATTCATTACTTCTGGAGTGCCCCCTGGTACAGTAACAGTCAGGCGTTTTCCGTCAAAACTGAAGTTTGTCTGGTATTGAACTGAGTCAGTGAACATGACTTCATCATCAATTGAATAGTACACTCTTTTGATCATCGTGTTTGTCCAGTCGCCACGCATCTGCGCATCAATTTCCGAAACTGCTGGTTCGACCGTTCCATTGTCGTCGTCGTCACTACATGAAGTGAAGACAAGAGCAAATAATATTGGTAATAGAAATAACTTTTTCATAAAAAATTAAAATTTAGATAAGTAAAGGCATTTTAAACTTGATGATAATTCATTGGTAAAACGGAGCACATGTAATGTTTTTTCACCCATAGTACGAACCGCGCTTTGCAGGGTTTATTAAAAATTTCATAAATACAATATTATATTCATAAGTGATTGTTATTCATTACGATATGGAAAATTTAAAAGTTTTAACCGGAATTTTTATCCATTTTTAGAACGACAGTTTCTAACCCTGAACAGCATTAAAGACCCATACCTGCATGCTCTCCCACTACCAGGTTGATAATAAGGTCCGTTCCCATAATGCAGGTTATACTGCTCCTGCTATGGTTTAGACTGAACTAGCGGGCCACCACTAGCTTGCGATTAAGGGTTTTGTTACTGCCAGCCACCGTCAGGTTGTATATACCTGGCTTTAAAGACATACCGACTGGCAGTGTCAGGCGTAGCTCACCAAACTCATCGGTTCGGACCTGCTGGCTGAGCACTTGCTTGCCGGAGGCATCCGTTATCATAAAGGTCACATCTTCGCTTTCTTTCAGGTTGGCGATCTCAATGGTCACCTCGTCCCCCACTGCGGCAGGGTTAGGGTATACCTTAAAGGACGATGCAGCTGGTGAGCGGTCTTGTAACAGGATGGTGTTGGAGTAGGAAAAGGTACCATCCAGCCGAACCAGCCGAAGCCTGTAATACCCCTGCTCTTTAAGCGGCATGTCGTCAGTAAAGGTATAGTCTATAGCAGCAGTAGTAGTGCCGGAAGCCTTCACCTGACCGATGGCTGTAAAATTCTCACCGTCTTCAGATCGTTCTACCTCAAAGAAATCTGTCCCAAGCTCATAAAGTGTTCTCCATTCCAGGTTTACAATTTTCTGATTAAGGTTTTCTCCATCTGTATAGCGCCCTTCAAAGCTCAGGAACTCAGTCAGGTTGTTGTATACATCAGTGAAACGCTCCCTGATTTCCTCCGGCGAAAGTGCTCTGCCGAAAAGCTTCACCTCATCCAGCTCGCCTTCATAGTGATAACTGTTGAGCATACTGGCGTTAAAGTAGCCAATGTTAACAGGCGAGCGGCTACTAAATCCATGATCGTGTGCAAAGTTGCTGGTGGCTATTTGCTCACCATCCACATACAGTCTGATAGCTCCTGAATTACCCTCCCGCACCACTACAAGCTGATGCCAGGATCCGTCGTTAAGTTTCGGGCCACTGTTCCCCACATAAGCACCTTTAAACTCGATATCGGGCAAGTAAAAGCCGGCTCGTCGGTCTTTGTCGAGTCCCAGCCACCACTGCGACGGAGAGTCTGTGGCATGGCGCCCCATCAGCACCTGGTTCTGGGCTTCGCTGCTTCCGTCCTTGGTTTCGGTGCGAAGCCACAGTTCGATCGTAAAAGTTTCGTTTGCCTTCCAGTCAAAGTTCGGACTACCGATTACATCAAGCCCAGTGTCACGTCCATTAAACCGCTGCCCTCCGCCTACTACGCCTTTTACCGGGGCAGGACGGCTTCTTGCCTGTGCTATGGCATCGATAGGTGTATACACATCCCGGTAGTTAGATCCTGAAGATTCATTCAGCATCCAGTGGTGCAGCATCCCAATCACCTCTTCCGTGGCAGCCTTCACCTCAATTTGAAAGCGTTGCGGGGCGCTCTCTCCCTGGCTGTTATTCGCTTTTACCTCTACTGCAAAGTTTCCGGCTGTTTGTGGCACCCAGGTAATCAAGCCCGTGCCCGCATTGATCGTCATTCCAGCTGGGCCTGAGATCAGAATATAGCGAGGGTCAGGTTTGCCCGATGCATTTACATCATACCTGTATTGCTGGTTAACCGTGCCGTAGGTAATTGGGGTTGACACGATCTCGGGTCTGGTCACTTCGGGGCCACAGTAACTGCCCGAACCCTGATTGTAGCGGTCACGCATCTCCTGCTCCGACAAATTGCGGTTGTAAACCAGCAATTCATCCATTACACCATCAAAATAGTACTTGCTGTCAATATCGATGTATCCGATTGTGGTTGGGCTGGAAGACTCCATACTTCCCCTATAAGTCTTTTTTTCACTAACCCTGTCATCAACTCTGAACCCATCTACATACAGCTTGCTGATTTCATTGGGTCCATCCCGAACGACTGCCACATGATGCCACTTGCCATCAAATAAGTTTACAGCTTTGAGATAATCTCTTATGGTATGTGGCTCACCATAATTATCCTGCATATCAAATACGGCATATCCTTCAGGGCTGACACCCAACCACCAGGCTGTTAACCCATCGCCTGATTTACGGCCGATAATAACCTGATTGGATGATTTACTGTTTACCTGCACCCATACCTCTATGGTAAAACTGGTGTGGGGTCCCCATTGGAAGTTTTGGATAGGGGTGAACTGCAGGCCAGTGCCTGAACCGTTAAATCGTTGACCACCGGCAAAGCGGCTGCTGGCAGGTTCCGGGCAAACAGCACAGTTTGCGCTTGCATTCGTCACGTAATCAGAATAGCTGCCAGCCACTTTCTCGTCCAGTCCAAAGTGATGCACCAGGCCGGGAGGACAGGAAGTCTGGGCCAGCGCCATATCCTGAACTGCAAAGCTTAGCAGCAGGCTAAGTGCAGCGACGGAGGCCATGGTGCGCCTACAAGCTAACTGAAAGGAAGATAGGTATAGAAAGATGTACCTTGAGGTGGATGCTATCATATAAGCTCACTAAGTATTTTGTCACGGCGTTTGATTAATCTTCGCCAGTTTATATCGGGTTGTTTAGCGGTATCAATTAGAGCTGAACAGCTGTCGTTCTAAGCAAAATGCTAGTTTACAACATTGCATGTCCTGTACGAGGAGTATAGAGTTACTGTTGTATTAGAGTACAATAATATTACGCCGTAACCGCCCAGATGTTCGGCTTTGTGGTATACTAAAATTGTCCATAAAGTGGCTTACCCGAAAAGAAGGCTGAAGAGGGGATTATGAAGCTTTATCTGTAGCTAAGGCAGGCCTGGTAACACAACATACCTGCGGCGGGCTCGTGCAGCAAGATGGCTGTTAAATGAGTAGATACAATTTTTTTGTTGTATGAACAGCCATTTCGGATCAGATGCGTATAGAAAGCTGCACAATAAATCCGGTGCATTTATACCGTCATAAAAATATATACTGAAATCCTAAACCTTTTGGTCTGACTCCTAATATAATAAAGGAAACAGGTTCTGTTTTTATACCCTGCCGCAGGATACGGCCTGACTAACAGCTACCAGAAGACATGGGATCACACGCTTCTCTTTATCCATAACAGCGTCTATATATGTTATTTAACTCTACTGAATTTTTCATATTCTTCCCGGTAGTAGTTACGCTCTACTTTCTAACGCCCCCAAATCGCAGATGGCTGATCCTGCTGCTGGCCAGTTACTATTTCTATGCTTCCTGGAAGCCGGCCTACACCCTGATCCTGATCTTCTCAACTTTGGTGGACTACGGCTGCGGACGCGCCATGGGCCGGTATAGCGACGAGGAAAAACACAAACGCAAACCCTACCTCTGGATCTCGCTGCTCTCTAACCTGAGCATACTCGGCTTATTCAAGTATTACAATTTTTTTAATGAAAGCGCACGCGATGCGGCCTCGGCCCTGAACATGGACTATGCTATGCCGGCTTTTGAGCTGCTGCTGCCCATGGGTATCTCCTTCTATACCTTCCAGACCATGAGCTACTCCATTGATGTGTACCATGGGCGCATCAAACCGGAGCGGCACCTGGGCGTATTTGCACTGTTTGTGACGTTCTTCCCGCAGCTGGTGGCAGGCCCTATTGAGCGGGCGGGTAACCTGCTCGGACAACTCAAGGCCAATCATGCGTTCAGCTACGAGCGCATAGTGGGTGGCCTACGACGCATGGGCTGGGGCTTCTTCAAGAAAATCATGATCGCGGATAACCTGGCCCTGATGGTAAACCAGGTATACAACAACCCGACTGACTACGAGGGCATTACCCTGATCATCGCCACCATCTTTTTCGCCTTTCAGATCTACTGCGATTTCTCCGGCTACTCCGACATAGCCATTGGGGCGGCACAGGTCATGGGCTTCCGTTTGATGGAAAACTTCCGCAGACCCTATTACTCCAAGAGTATTTCAGAGTTTTGGAGCCGCTGGCACATCTCCCTCTCCTCCTGGTTCCGTGACTACCTGTACATTCCGTTGGGGGGCAACCGGGTGGTGAAGTGGCGCTGGTATTACAATCTGTTCATCACTTTTTTGGTGAGTGGCCTGTGGCATGGCGCCAACTGGACCTTTGTGATGTGGGGCGCTTTGCACGGCTTTTACCTGGTGTTTGCTATCGTGACGGCGAAGCAACGTGACGCCCTAGCCGATAGCATGGGCTTGCGAAGCCGCCCACTACTTTACAAATGGGTGCAGGTGTTAAGCGTATTCGCGCTGGTGCTCTTTTCCTGGGTATTCTTCCGGGCCAACTCTATTGGGGAGGCTTTCTACATACTACAAAGCAGTGTAGCAGGTATAGGCAACATCCGACAATTGATCGCAGGTATAGACCTGCAGCACATCCTGTTTATGGACCAGGGTTTCAAGATATTTGCGGTGTCTGTTATTTCGATCATGATCATGGAAACGGTGCACCTGATCCAGCGCCATGGCAGCGTATCGCAGCTGATTGGTCGCCGACCCACCGTGGTGCGCTGGGCGTTTTACTATGTGGCCATCATCGCAGTGCTGCTCTTCGGGCAGTTCGGACATCAGGAATTCATTTATTTTCAGTTCTAACCAGCACAAGAGATGAAAAATAAAGAGGTGAAAAGGCTTTTAAAGAAACTGACGCTGCTTGTGCTGCCTTTCGTGCTATGGCCTTTTGTAGAAGCAGTCGTGCTTCCCATGAACTTCTTTACGTTCAGGATTTGGGAGACCATCTCTGTGAACAGTGTACGCCTGATGTCAGGACCATTTTACCCGAACATGCACATGCGTATGGAGGAAGAGGGCGAACTGGCACCCCGCACCGCTTATGCTGAAAAGAAACAGGTGGAATGGTACACGGACCCTTATGGCTACCGCAACCGTGATACCAAAGCAGAGGTCTTGCTGATCGGAGACTCCAACATCACAGGCGCCAAGCTCTCACAGGAAGAAATCCTGGCTGAAGTACTGGAAAAGCAATTGGGCAAAGAAGTGTATTCCTTCGCTCCTGCTACTGTTAACCGCTTTCTGGGCACCAAACGCTTTGAAGAAAATCCCCCGGAGATTGTGGTAGTCTCGAGTATTGAGCGCCGCATACCGGAGTTACCTGCCGTGGGCGCCACAGGCATTGGCAACAAGCTGCGCGACCGCACGGGCGCCGTCATCAATTCATCTAAAGTATTGACTTGGATGGCGGTAACAGCGGACCGCATCTCAAAGCTGGCGCTCTACCATCGCACACTGGCTAACATCGAGCGGACATTCGGTAAAAAAGAGTACATCAATTATCAGAATGAGTTCTTTATGGAAGGCGAGTATGCCAACCGAACCTTCACAGATGACGAAATAAACCGCATAGCCGACGTACTGGAAGGTTACAAACATGCGCTGGCAGAAAGAGGCATCCCATTTGTGTTCATGCCCATTCCAAACAAGGAGAACATTTACCACCAAATGCTACCTTCAGCCCGAAAGCCGGACTTTCTGCCTCGCCTGCTGGCTGAGCTCAGGAGTAGAGACGTACAGGTGGTAGATACACAAAGCACCTTCGAACATTTGTACAAAAATAAAAATAAGAAGCTGTATCCTGCAGATGACGGGCACTGGAACAACACAGCGGTGGCCGCTGCCGCCGACTTGCTGGCGCGACATTTGCAGCAAACCGATGACAGCACGGAAAATAACACTCGACACCTGGTAAAACAATTAGATTGATGGTGTAACACAGCCAAATTAAAATAACAAACGTATAGCAATTATTACCTACCGTATATATATGAAACCAAAGGTATTTTACGATAAATCTACCAATCGTCTGAAGAAGATACTTGGCCGTATCATTCCCCATAACACCCGTTTCAGACCTAATGGCGTATGCCAGATCAATACAGAAAGTGAAATCACGTGCACCGATTCTGAAGTGAAGGTGCATCGTATATACCCTAACCTGACCACCCCGCTTGAGATATCCGAGGATCTCTATGAGGCTTGTTCTGATTACTGGAAGCCTAAGCGCAGTGTCACCACTGATTACGTAGTGGTGGAGGTACCCGACGGTCGCATTTACACAGACAATGAGAGCAGTGTGGCGATTGTTTCACAGCAGAACCGCATTATCGAGAATGTGTCGCTCAGCCTGGTAGAAGGCAAGGCAAAGGGTGCAGAGACGAACAACATCTTTACTCAAAGCTATTTTCAGGCACCTACCCGTTTCAAAGGTACTGTGTTCAGTATGCTGACCGGTGGTGCCGGCCTCAACAATATCGGGCACTGGTTTCTGGACGTGCTGCCACGCTTGCACCTGCTCCGCGAGAGCGGCCTCTACGACGAAGTGGACTGGTTTCTGGTGCCTAACACACGCTACAGCTACCAGACCGAAACGCTGGAACTGCTGGGCATACCTGCTGAGAAGATCATCACAGGTATAGAGTATCACCACCTTACCGCCGACCGCATCATCGCTTCCACGGCACCGCGAGGCAATCACACCCTGGTACCACGCTGGCTGGGTCAGTATATCCGGGACTCTTTCCTTCCATTGGTACAAGATGAAGTATTGCCTGCTTCGGAGCGGGTACCATACCTGTACATCAGCCGAAGTGACTCAGCCATACGCAATGTGTTGAACGAAAAAGAGCTGCTGGAAGCCCTAGAAGCGTACAAGTTCAAATCAATCGTCTCAAGCAAGTATAGCATCCTGGAAAAGATCAGAATGTTCTCACAGGCCAAAGTGGTGATATCAGCTACAGGCGCCGGTCTGATCAGCATGTTCTTCTGCAAGCCGGGCACCAAAATCATTGAGATTTTCCATGAAGGCTTTGTGATAGAGCCATTCTACGACATAGCCACTAAGATCGACCTGGACTATGACTACATCATATGCAAAGGAGACAGAAAGGTACACGATGCCGCAGAAGGACAGCGCCAGCACCTCCGTGTAGACACCGATCAGGTGGTGGAGATACTGAAGAAAATGCGAAAAAGCTCTGAAAAGAAAAGTAATGTGCAGACCGTGTAATTCTGCCTGCTATGAAAGATTTGCCTCTGCGACCTGGGTTGCAGGGGCATTTTTCTTTTTAGCCCGGATGACGTCTTCGTAAATGGAAATGAGCAGGCGGTAGTTGACTTCGGGAGTGTACTTCACCTCATAGCTCTGGCGGGCGGCAGTGCCCAGTTGGCGGATCAGACGTGGGTACTGCTGCAGATGATGTACGCGTTCGGCTAGCTCCTCCGCCTTTTCAGGGCTATAGTGCAGACCGTTCACACCATCTTCAACGAGTTGCGCAGCCCCACCCATTTTGGCGGCAATAACCGGTGTTCCCGTCGAAAAAGCTTCTATGATGGTCATCCCAAAGGTCTCCAGCCACTCCGAAGAAAAGATCAGCCCACGTGCACTTTTTAGTAGCTCCAGCACCTGCTCCCGGTTTTGGAAACCCAGGTACTCTATACCTTGGTTTGTAGCAGCATATCGTTCCACACGCTCCCGGAGCGGACCGTCGCCCACGATTTTGAGCGGAAAGTTTTGTAGTGTGTGGGCCTTCAGCAGCGTTTCTATACCTTTTTCAGGCGTCAGGCGACCGACATACAGGAAAAAGTCCTCCCGCTCGGGGTAGCCTCTGCCCAAGTCCTGGGTGAAGTTGGGTTTCACAGCCAGTTGCTTTGGCTTAAGTTTGAGAGAGGAGTTTCGGAACAGCTCAGCGGCGGCGGGCGTCAGGGCGATGAATTTATCCACCTTCTGCTGCCAGGTGCCGAGCAGTTTATGCATACCCGTGGTAAGCACCACCGATGCCGTTTGCACAGCCGAATCGCGGTATACCTTCTGGCGGATGGCACCCAGCGGGAAAGTCTTTCGCAGATTCTCCATCTGCACCTTCCCATTATAGTAAAGCAGGGCGCTCGGGCAAACCAAGCGGTAATTGTGCAGCGTCATTACGATCGGCACCTGCATGCGCTGCGCCACATAAAATACGGCTGGCGACAGCAGCGGAAAGAAATTGTGCACATGGATCACATCCGGCTGAAATGCCTTTATCCGCTCTTCTACCAGCTTCGCGCTACCCGAATTATACACAATGCCCAAAGCAGCTTTTAGCTTCTCAGGCAGACTGTTAACCTCTTTGTTTGAAAAGGTCAGCTTCTCCACCTGATGTCCGTGCTGCTCCAACAGAGCCGCTTCGGCATGAAAGACGGTGTCTTCCCCACCTGCCTGTTTGTAGTAATTATGTATGATCAGAATGCGCATTGTGCAAGTAAGTTGTCAGGCATACGAAATCCCGCCCGGGCCATACCTGACCGAGGCGGGATTTTGCCTTTTAGTTTATTCTATGTCGCCACAGCGCCAGATTAGGCCATTGCGGTTTTATTCGGTTCCTGCTCCTTTGTCTCAGCGAGAGCGGAGGCAAAGTATTTCCGCTGTTCCTCCCGCAGTTTGTCGATCGTCCTACCCTCCGGTAAAATTACGTCATCATAGGTCAGCACCTGGTCTTTCGGGATGTCTCGCTTCAGCACGCAGCCTTCGGCTACACCTATTGGCAGCAGGTTCTCGCGCTCGGTCACGTCAGCGTTTTCGCACAGACCATAGGTCATGTAATGGCCGATGCCGTCAATGGTCTCACCGGCTTTCAGATCCTTTTTGGCGGCTGTTACTACTTCTACGTAAGGATGGTCCAGTGGCGTGAGAGCGGCATCGTTAAAAAGTACGGCTCTGGCGATGGTGAGTGGCACTTCGAGGTGGCACAGGTGGTACGGGGTATAGAAACAGTACAGCGGCCCCTCTCCCATCTTGTAGTAGTTAAGGTAATGCTGTTGCCGTGGATTATCCTGCGTAGCCAGCACAAATACGCCGCCAGCCGGCTCGGCTATACCTACCACATAGTCCACAATACCCGGCCCGTTGGTGAGTTCCTCCAGCGGAAACAAATTCACCGACTCCCGGATGTTAGCCCCCTGCGGCGCATAAGGGCCCAGCATACCTCGTTTAGCTACACGCATACCTGTTCCGTTGGCCACAATGGCCTGTTCGAACGATATCTTGGTGCCATCGGCAAAAGAAGTCACCATGGCGGGGTTCTGGCCCCAGCGCTTGGCAAAGCCCTCTTGTGTAGTGGGGTTACGGTAAGGGTCATGCAGACCTTTGATATTACCGCAGAGCACCGGTTTCATACCGATGGACTTCACGTAGCGGTACAGGTTCATGATCACACCGGGCTGGTCGCCGTCAACATTAGTGAATACGACGCCCGCCTTGTCAGCGTATACCTTCAGGATCGGGCCAACCGTGCCGTCGACCTCCGCATCCATCATAATGGTATGCTTGCCGTTTTGGATCGCCTCCAGCGCCACCTGCGCCCCGAATTCCACGGCACCGGTTACCTCCAGAATAGCATCTATACCTTCTGCACGGCATAACAGCATCGGGTCATTGGTAATGCTATACCTGCCATTGCGGATGTTTTCCTGCAGGGCTTCCAATGACGTTACTTCTTCCACGTCGCCTATACCTGCCTCGTTGTAGGTCTCGCGGGCACGCTCAATGGTTCGGTTTGAGATCGCCACCAGTTCCATTCCCGGCACGTGGTGCTTGATTTGCACGGCCACACCTTTGGCCATAAATCCGGCTCCCACCATCCCTACACGGACAGGTCGGCCTTCGGCTTCTCGTTTGGCTAATGCGGTATCTATAATGATCATAATTCTTCTTTTGAAATGCGCTTTTGCAAAACGACTTTATTCAGTTTCAGACAAGCTATAGGTATAATTCCGAAATCTAATGTCCACTACCATTTTCCTGTCGTCAAATTCACTTACAAAGCAGACTGCTCCGGTATGGCTTCCAGCAGAGGATGGTTCTGGTCCTTTTCTGAGATGATCTGAGGCTCCATCGGCCACTGAATGTTGAAAGCCGGGTCGTTCCAGCGATGGCCACGCTCTGCGCCGGCCGCATAAAAGGCCGTCACCTGGTACATCACGTCGGAGTTGTCTTCCAGTGTCAGGTAGCCGTGTGCGAAGCGTTCCGGTACGTAGAGCATGCGGTAATTGTCCGCAGTTAGTTCCACCCCTATCCATTGCTTATACGTCTCAGAGTCGGGACGCAGATCTACTATCACGTCGTAGATAGCACCGCGGGTGCAACGCACGAGCTTGGTCTCAGCGTGCGGGGCCAGTTGCATATGCATGCCGCGCAGCGTGCCCTTCTTGTAGTTGTAGCTCACATTGGCCTGCACCAGGTTGGTGTTCAGCCCGTACTGCTCAAACTCCTGCTGGCAGTAAGCCCGGCCAAAGAAGCCACGCTCGTCTTCCAGCTTCTTGATGTCGATGATGTAAGCGCCTTTTAGTTTGGTTTCTGTAAAGATCATGTGTTTGATGTATTGGAAAACACCTGCAAGGGTTGCCTCGCAGGTGCTTGTCGTTCAGATTAAGATGGCAGGTATGCAGGCTGTTCTTCACCCAGGTATTCCGCGATCTGCCCTATCGTGAATTCCTTGATGTCTGTTATACCTTCATGATACGTCTTATACCAGCCGATGGTGCGCTCAATGGCCTGCGCCGAGTTGTACTTTGGCGTCCAGCCCAGTTCTACCAAAGCCTTACTGATGTCGAGCTTGAGCAAACCGGCTTCGTGCGGCTGGTTCTTGAGCTCCGGTTTGTCGTAGCTGCCCGAGCCCCATACCTGCAGGGCTTTCTGCACCAGGTCCTCCACCGGACTATTGTCACCGGCCTGCGGACCAAAGTTCCAGGCACCTCCAAAGGGTTTGGGGTCTTGCGCAATTTTAGCACCCAGCAACAGGTAACCACCCAGTGGCTCCAGCACATGCTGCCACGGACGTACCGCATTGGGGTTACGCACTGTTACTGGCTCCCCTACCCGCAGCGCACGCACAATGTCAGGTATAATACGGTCCTTGGCCCAGTCGCCGCCACCGATCACATTACCGGCGCGGGTGCTGGCGATTGCTTTCTGATGCTGGTCAAAAGCCTCCGGATGGAAGAACGAGCGGGTATAGGACGAGATCACCAGCTCCGCACAGGCTTTGCTGGCACTGTAGGGATCGTAGCCGCCCAGTTGGTCCGTTTCACGGTAAGGATAAACCCATTCCTTGTTCTCGTATACCTTATCTGTCGTGATCAGCACCACCGAGCAAGGCTTCTCCAATCTGCGTACCGCATCTAGCACATGGGCTGTACCCACGGCATTCACGGCGAAGGTCTCGGAAGGAAACTCGTAGGACAGGCGCACCAGCGGCTGCGCTGCCAGATGGAAGATAAAGTCAGGCTGGAAACGCATCACTGCTTCATCTACGGCTTCTTTGTCCCTTATATCTGAGATCACTGACTCGCATAAGCTGTCTCCATCGATGAGGTGGTACAGGTCTTCTTCGGTTTCAGGTGCAAGGGCATAACCCATCACCTCAGCCCCCAGCGAGTGCAGCATTTGCAACATCCAGGAACCCTTGAAGCCGGTATGGCCAGTCAGAAATACTTTTTTGTTTTGATAGGTCTGCTGCAGAAATTCTCTCTTCATCAGCTTATGTTTCGCTAAAAGGTCAGGTATAGGATATGTTATACGCAGTTGCCAAACAATGTGCTATACCCTTCGCCCTTTAGGCATTTACAGGTTGGTTTTGAATCACTTTGTACCAGGGAGCTTTGCCTTGCTGGATCAGCTCTTCCAGATAGTTCTTGTCTCGAAGCGTATCCATTGGCTGCCAGAAGCCTGTGTGTTTGAAAGCAGCCATCTCCCCTTCGCGGGCCAGTCGTTCCATTGGTTCGCGCTCCCAAGTGGTGTGGTCGCCATCGATGTAGTCAATCACGGATGGTTCCAGCACAAAGAAGCCACCATTGATCCAGGGCTGTTCGCCGCCTTCCGGTTTTTCCTGGAAATGACGCACATGGGTATCATCGCCGGAAAGCGTGAAAACGCCAAAACGGCCTGGCTGCTGCACGGCAGTAAGCGTGGCCTTGGTGCCCTGCTGTTTATGAAACTCAATCGCAGCGCTAATGTCAATATCGCTCACACCGTCGCCATAGGTCAGGCAGAACGTTTCGTCACCGATGTAGTCGCGCACACGTTTCAATCGTCCGCCTGTCAGCGTACCTTCGCCAGTGTCTACCAGTGTCACTTTCCACGACTCTGTGTTGTTCTGGTGCACCTTCATGCTGTTGGTGCTCATGTCGAAGGTCACGTCTGAGTTATGCAAAAAGTAGTTGGCGAAATACTCTTTGATCATGTGGCCTTTGTAACCACAGCAAATCACAAAATCATTGATTCCATGGGCTGAGTATATTTTCATGATATGCCAGAGGATGGGTTTCCCGCCGATCTCCACCATCGGTTTCGGCCTGATACCACTCTCCTCACTGATGCGGGTTCCATATCCGCCTGCCAGTATTACAGCTTTCATTAATTATAAGGGTTTGGGGTGAACTTCAGTTTTAAATCTGTCTTCTATACGACAATTACTATATTTTGATTATGATATTGCGGAATTTATAATCGCAGGCAGCTATGTTCTTAAGTATCAGAACTTCGCGTGTTATAACATACCTCCACCTGCAATTACTAGTCCTTATACCTGCATTTGGCTGATAAGTTGAGCTTAAGTCAGTAGCTTTTCAGACACGCTTGCAAAAAGCTCTAAGTGAACTGATGAAAAAAATGCGCTGAGGTGGTGCTTTACCTACGCAGCGCATTTTTGGTCTTGCTAACCCACCGTTACGGCAGTAGCTTTATTATGTTTATCCCTGGGCCAGAGCATGTCTTTTAGCGTCAGGTATACGAAAGTGCTGTTGGTAACCAAGTAGCGTTTCCAAAGCCGTTTTGGTTCCTGGTACAGCCTATACGTCCACTCCAGCGACAGGTCTCGCGCCCATTTCGGTAGGCGCTTTTCCAGTCCCGCGTATGTCATGTAAGCTTGTCCAACGCCTAGCATACAGGCCTTTACACGGCCCTTGTGCTCGGCCATCCAACGCTCCTGCTTCGGACAACCCAGTGCTACAAACACCAGGTCAGCGCCTGAGTCATTGATCATGTCCACAATCGACTGATCTTCCTCTTTTGTAAGTTGACGGAAGGGCGGTGAATAATGGCCTGCTATCTTGACATCCGGGTGCTTTGATTTTGCAGTAGCCACCACAGCTTCCAGTACATCGTCAGTGGAGCCGTAGAAGAAGACCGACTTGCCCCTGGCAGCGGCTTCCTTAATCAGGCGCGGCATCAGGTCCATGCCTGGCACGCGGTCCTGCTTGTGGCCGTACTTCAGCTTCATCAGTTTTGAAAGTGGCCCGCCGTCAGGTGAGGCAACGTCTGCCTCGTTTAGTATTTTATTGAAGTTCGGGTCCTGGTACGCTTCCACGAGCATGTGCACATTGGCAAAGCATACGTAAGACGATGTCCTGTTTTCAGTCATCCAGAAGACCTGCTCCACAAACTCGTCGAAACGACCCGTGGTGATATAGGAGTTCAGGAGGCGGCGCTTTTGCTGTAAGGGTGCAGCTGTTTTGCGCAGGGTGCTTGTCTCAGTCATTTCGTTAGTATGCATTTTTCTCGCCTTTCACCATATTCCACACAGTCAGGAAGATGATTTTCATGTCCATCATGAAGCTCCAGTTTTCCATATACTTCACATCGTACTCCACACGTTTCTCCATCAGGTGCACTTCCTTGGTTTCGCCTCTGTAACCACTCACCTGAGCATAGCCTGTAATGCCTGGTGTTACGAAGTGGCGCATTTTGTACTTGTTGATCACTTTAGAGTAGTGGTCCAACTGCGACACCAAGTTCGGACGTGGTCCTACTACCGACATGTCGCCAAGCAGCACGTTGAAAAACTGTGGCAGTTCGTCCAGGTTGGTCTTGCGCAGGAAAGCTCCTACTCGGGTTACACGTGGGTCATCCTTGGTGGCCTGCAGCTCTGTATTGTTGTTCACACGCATGGTTCTGAACTTGTAGCACACAAACAGGCGGTTCTTTTTACCTGGACGCAGCTGCTTAAAGAAGATCGGACCAGGAGAGCTGATCTTGATAGCCAATGCGATGATCGGCATCACGATCGGGAACAGGAACAGGATCACACCCAGGGAGAAGGCGATATCAAAAGCACGCTTGATCACACGGTTAGTTACCTGCTCCAGCGGCTCTTTGCGCACACTGATCATCGGGATGTTCTGGTAGAAGTACATATTCACTTCACGCTGCACAATGGCGCTGAAATCAGGCACGATGCGGAAGTAGATGAAGTTCTCGTCAGCAAACTCTGTCAGCTCGTCGATGTGTTCCTTATCATTTACAGGCAAGGTATAGTACACCTCGTCAATGTTGTTCTGAAGGCAAAACTCCTGAAGGTCAGACACATTACCCTTTACCATGCTGCTATGCTTGCTCAGTTCGTCGGCCTTGTCAGAGAAGAAGCCCATGAACTTACGACCCGGTGCCTCGTCGCTGCTGAAGGTCTGGTGCAGGTTGATCGCTGCCGGACCCATACCTACAATCACGTAGCGGCTGTAGGCCATATCTGATTTTGAGAAATAGCGCTGTGCCAGGAAAAGCACCACACGGCTCAGACCGATCAGCAACGCTGTGAACAGGTAAGTATACAAGAGCAACAGGCGGGACAGATGCTCCAGGTTGAATATCACGATACAGCTGGCCAATATGACGGCGTGTATCGCAAATGCATTCAGCATATTACCAGTCCTTCTACCTACCGGAATAAAACCATCGATCCGAAAAACAAAATTCTTGAACCCGGAAACGATCCACCACACGAGCGCAAACAGTACAAAGAAGATACTGTACTGGTGTGTGAGTTCTAGATCACCGTATCTGAAAAGGTTTGACAGCTTAAACGCGAAAGCTATCAATGTAATGTCTAGTATTAATAAGAGTATTCTATTAAAACTATTATAGTGTCTGTATTTGTGCATAACCTGAAATTGTACTTATTGAATCATAATTCCCTTTTTACCTTAATTGACTTTCTCACGCCTCTCGTCTTCAATCACTTTGTCAATCCCCTCGTTGCTCCAGGACCCATGACAACCTTAATGTCTGTATTCACTTTAGCTTATAATTTATATTCTGCTTAGGAGATACTTGCTTGCCCGCTTTGTAGGGGCTCACAATTAACAACCAGAATTTAGACTGAAATACGACTGCATTTATATTAAGGTTTATTAATTTATCGCTAAAACATCAACAAAATTAAAATTGATAATATTAGTATATTTATATTATTAAATAAACATAGGTTAAAATTATACCTTTAATCTTTATTATATAATTATTTAAATAAATCATCCGTTTTTAGACTGCTATTCCTAAAAAGGTTTCACTCAGGGGCTGGAATTTTTTATTAAAAAATAATCAACAATAATTCGCTTACTCTAAAAAGGATCATTTTTTAAACTACTCTACCAAAATCAAAAAATTTTTACTCAAGCACCGACTAGATTATATTATTTATCCATCCTCACTCGCTGTTTAATACCATATAAGAATAATACAACGCCACACATTACTATCTCGCCTGTATCTGTCCCAAATGCCTTGGAACAGGAAAACAACTAAAGCTTGCGTTAATTCAGGATAGGAGCATTTAATAGAATGCTATTTATCTGGATGTGCCTTAAATCTTGATTCATAAAAAATTTACAATTATTTGAACCAAGTCCCTTCAAAAAACATTTTGCACAATACGGACAGACCATGAAAATGTTCAGCCACAGATGATAAATATTTATTGAGCTCAGAATTCATTTTTCTGATACCTCATTAACTAGTTGACAGACATAGGAAAGGATTACCAACACCTCTGTTTTTCTCTCAAAACGCATCGTTTAGCTGAATTGAATTTTCCGGCCATAGCCATTTTCATAAAAAAGCATTTATCTATAGCAAACTTATACTGAACCCTTTATGCAACCGGTACAAAAGAGCCTCACGTTTGTTGTGCTCACCCTGCTTTATGTGCTGTGTTTTGGTACAAAAACCGTAGCACAAAGTTGCACTCCTATTATAACTATTTCGGGCTCTCCTTCATTATGTGCTGAAGGCGAAACGACTCTTACTGCCACACAGGCAGCCAGTTACAAGTGGTCGAATGGTGCTGCCACACAAAGCATTACCGTCACAGAAGCAGCCACTTATACCGTCACGACCACCACTGAAGACGGCTGTACGGCCACCTCAGCACCTTTACAGATCAGTGACCGGCCAGACGCTACGATCAAAGACCCACTCTACGACTTCACCTATTGCAGCTATACCGGCAGCGCCAACTCTTTTAAGCTGGAGGTGGAGAATGCCTCTACTACAGCCGCCACTAACACGGGCTATACCATCAGTTGGGGCGACGGCAAAAGCAGTGCCCTCGGAACTGATTTTGAGCGAACCAGCCATACCTACACTGCCCCAGGTCTTTATACGATTACCGTAACAGCCACTGACGCCAGCGGCTGCCAGGGTACCTTCACCGAGAAACTTTTCATTGGCAGCAACCCCGGCCTGGGTATCACCAGCGATGGCAATAACATCGACTGCGCCCCGGTATCCTATGGGTTTAAGATCACAGGTGTGGAGGGCAACTCACCACATACAGTTTATACCTTCCAGTTCGACGATGGCACGGCACCTTATGTGTTCAAACACAACGAGCTGCCTGCTGACCGCATCTTACGCCACGAGTTCCTGGAGTCTTCCAAGGACAAGCCAAACGGCTTCACACTGACAGGTACTGCCATCAATCAGTGTAACAAATCCATCGCCACCTTTACCGGTATCCGTATTTCCAAAGGCCCTATCGCCGATTTTGCCATCGGTAATGTGTGCTTGAACGAGCCAGTTCGCTTCCAGGACAAGACCAAGAACGGTTATGATGCCTCTGCCAGAACCGACCGATACCGTGTGCAGTGGGAGATCTTTCCGGCGACAGGCTGGAAGTTCACATCAGGCAATGGCACGACGCTATCTCCGAATGTGGTTTTCAACGAACTGGGTGAGTACATGGTCCGCCTAACTGCCTATCCACTTGACCCGAACTCGACCTGCTTGCCGACCGTGATGGAGCAGATGATCGTGGTGAACGATGTACCCAAAGCGGCTTTCGAACTGACGCCGGACGGCGGTGTTTGTGCTCCTTCTATTTTCAGAGCACAGAACAACTCAACCGGTGCAGACCTGAAATATACCTGGACTGTATCCGCCACAGAAGGCTGGAGCTTTGCGGAGGGCACCGACGCCAACTCTGAGAATCCGGTGTTCAGCTTCGATAAGTCAGGTACTTATACCGTGTCCCTGCTGGCCAGCAGCTTCTGTTCTGCCGTGAGCACGCAGGAAACGAATATCGTGGTCATTCACAAGCCCCTGGCCACTTTGCCAGAGGCGCAAACCTACTGCGGACCACAAACCATTGCCTTCTCTGCAGACAACGCTGCCCACCGACCAGTTTACGATGCCCAGTCCGGCACCATCAGCGCCTACCGTTGGGAGGTGAGCGGCCCTGGCAGCGCAACATTTGAAAGTGGCACCCACGCCGGCTCTGCCTTCCCAACCTTGCGTTTCACAGAGCCGGGCACTTACGAAGTAAAAGTGATTGCTACCAACGAATGCGGCGATTCAGAAGAAGCTACGCAGCAAATCACCATCGACGCTATACCTGTTCTCGAATTGAACGCACCAAAGGAAGTAGTTTGCCTCAACAGCGGCATCATGCAACTGGAGGCCTCACATGCAGGCGGTGTTTGGAGCGGCTCTGAATATGTATCGGCTGACGGACAATTTAACCCCGCTGCCGTGGGTTCCTATACCTTAACTTATACCTACCGTGCTGGTGTGTGTGAAGTCTCCGAGACTATCGCAGTAACGGTGAATGACCTGCCAGCAGCCCCAACCGTGCAGCCGGTAACAATACTTTGTCCGGGCACCCCGGCATTACTACAGGTACTGCAGGCCGAAGGCAGCGTGCAGTGGTACGACCAGCCAACAGGCGGCAATCTGCTGCACGAAGGCAACAGTTTCCAGACTTCAGCACTTGATCAGACGACAATATTTTACGCCCAAACTACAGTAGAAGGCGGCTGCTCGAGTGTGCGCACGCCACTTAAAGTAGAGGTATACCCGGCCACACCAGCTCCTATGGTAGCCCCTGTTACCCTGTGCGGTGCAGGCAGCAGCGCCACCTTGATAGCGGAAGGCAATGCCGGCGCTTATGAATGGTTTGCAGATGCAGCAGCGACTCAAGCTTTGGAAACGGGCAGAAGCTTCACAGCTCAGAATCTGCCAGAAGGCACCAGCACATTTTATGTACGTGGTGTTACAAATGGTTGCTACAGCCCTGTAGTGGCTGCAACTGTCACGATTCTGCCAGCGCTTGACCGCAACACACTAAAAGAAGTGGCGACGATCTGCGCAGGCCAGTCCCCTGCTTTACTCACTGGCACTGCCCCGACCGGTGGCAACGGTAGCTATACCTATCAATGGGAGGCCAGTGTAACAGACGCTGAAGGAGGATTTGAAGTGATTGCCGGTGCTTCTGCTGCTACTTACCAGCCGGGCACGCTTAACCGCACGATCTGGTTCAGAAGAACGGTGTTATCAGCCGGTTGCTCCCATACTTCCGCTCCTATTGCTGTTACCGTTACACCTGTTATCGATCAAAATACTGTTACCGCTATCGCTCCTATCTGCGAAGGCGCAGAAGCCCCAACCTTGAAAGGCAGCGAGCCAATCGGCGGCACGGGCAGCTATGCCTATACCTGGGAATTTAGTACGACAGGCGTAAATGGCAGCTTTAAAACGCCACCTAGTGGGTTCAGTGGAAAAGACTATGCCCCCGGCGTATTGAACGAAACCACCTGGTTCCGCCGAAAAGTAACCTCCGGCACTTGCCAGGTACACGTGAGTGAAGCCGTGAAAGTGACAGTGGTAAAGCCGATCACGATGAACTTTGTTTCGGTGCAGCAGGGCACCATCTGCAGCGGCAGCACGCCATCTGTTATTATCGGCAGCATGCCACAGGGCGGCACTGATCAAAAGACGTATCGCTGGGAGATGCGCAGCGAGAGCGGCAGTTTTGAGCCGGCTCTTGGCACTAACTCAGGCCTGAACTATACCCCGCAGATCAACGATAAAACCATGTGGTACCGTCGTGTGGTAACTGGTGGCCCTTGCGGCGAGAGCGTCAGCAACGAAATCCAGATACTGGTGCAGCCTGCCATTGAGCAGAACACCATCCAGATCGCCGGGCAGCCGGTTATCTGCGAAGGCACTGCCGCAGCCACGCTCACGGGCGCACTGCCTACCGGTGGCAACGGCAGCTACACTTACCGCTGGCTATACAGCACCGCAGGCCCGAGTGCTACGTTCAGCCCGGCTCCTGGCAGCAACGCCAGCCAGCATTACACCAGCCCGACTGCTCTTACTCAGACCACTTGGTATATCCGCGAAGTGGTATCCGGTGAGTGTATCAGCAACTCCGATGTGGTGGAGGTAACCGTGGTGGGTTTACCAGCAGCGCCACAGGTAGCTCCCGTTACAGTTTGCGAAGGTAGCTCCGCTACCCTGACCGTGAACAGCCACACCACCAACACTTTCCGTTGGTATGCCAATGCATCAGCACAGGAATACTTATTCGAGGGCTACAGCTTTGAAACAGAGGTACTGCAGCAAACCACAACCTTCTTTGTGGAGGCGGTGAATGTAAACGGCTGCGGCAGCAGTGAGCGCCTCCCTGTAACGGTGACAGTCAATAAACGCATCAACAGCAACAGCCTCACGGCTCCATCTGCACCAATCTGTGCCGGTCAGCGACCGAATGTACTAACTGGTACGACGCCTTCAGGTGGAAACGGCAGCTATACCTATCAATGGGAAAGTAGCGTAACAGGTGCTGATGTAGGCTTCAGCCCGGTAGCAGGTGCCACAGGTGCTACATACCAGCCAGAGGCGCTGGAGCAAACGACCTGGTTCAGGAGAGTTGTATTGTCTGGTCCATGCGAGGCACACACCAGCGTAGCCGTGAAAGTGGACGTACTGCCGGCGATCAGCAACAATACCATTACTGTTGAAAAGGGCACCATCTGCGCAGGCGATGTGCTGCAGCAACTAAAAGGTGCAGTACCAGCCGGAGGCAATGGCAGCTATACCTACCTATGGGAAAGCAGCCGCGATGGCCAGCACTTTACGGCCGCAGCAGGCACTAACAACCAACCTGATTACCAGGCTCCTGCTCCACTAACTGAGCGCATGTGGTACAGACGAGTAGTTTACTCGGCTCCTTGCCAGCAGGCAGTAAGTCCGGTACTGGAGATCGTGGTGCAGCCGGTGATCACCAATAACACCATTACTACTCAGTCACATTCGGTTTGCGCAGGCGATACGCCTAGCGAATTGAAAGGTACTCGCCCAACTGGTGGCAACGAGCAACCGGTATACCTGTGGGAAAGCCGCACGGAGAGCACTGACTTTGCCCCAGCCGCAGGCAACAATACGAGTATGAACTACCAGCCGGGTCAGCTAACGGAAACCACCTGGTTCCGCCGCAAAGTGGTGGCTGGCGAGTGCTACAATACCTCGGCAGAGGTGCGCATTCTGGTAAATGCCGTGATCTCCAACAACACGATCTCTGCGGATCAGGTGATCTGTACAGGAACTGCTCCGGCTAAACTGACTGGCTCACAGCCTGGTGGCGGTACTGGCAGCTATACCTTCTATTGGGAAGCAGCAGGCAATGACGGCGTGTTCCGCAAGGTAAACAACAGCGCATCAGCCGACCTGAACGTGGGCATCCTCACCACCACGACCTCTTTCCGCCGTGTGGTGGAGTCTGGTCCGTGCCAGCATGTGTCGAATGTGGTGACGGTTACAGTCTCGCCAGTCATCAGCAACAATACAATCGGCCTGAACCAAAGCATCTTCCGTGGCCAGACACCGGCTCCGCTTTCGGGAACCAACCCAAGCGGTGGTGCAGGAGCAGGCACCTATACCTACCTGTGGGAGAGCAGCCTCAGCCAGCAAGGTGGTTACCAGCCAGCGGCAGGTATAAACAACGGTCGCCATTATACGCCAAGTGCACTGCACGAATCGACCTGGTTCCGTCGCCGTGTCTTCTCGGGTGGTTGCGAAACCACTTCCGATCCGGTGCTGATTGAGGTGCACAAAGGCGTCACGAACAACAACATCTACAGCGATCAGGTAATTTGTGCGGGCAACAAACCGGCTACACTCCAGGGCTCTGTGCCTGTAGGTGGCGATGGTAACTTCCTATACCTGTGGCTGGCCAGCACGAAGGGGTCTAAATCAGGCTTTATGACGGCTACCGGCCAGAGTACCGGCAAAGACTATAGCCCGGCAGCACTCACGCAGTCTACCTGGCTCCGCCGAGTAGTACTCTCCGGTCCAACGCCAGACACCAGCGCGGCTGTATTCATCAGCGTGCGTCCGCCGATGGCGAACAACCGCATCAGCACCAGCCAGACCATTTGCTATGGTACTGCTCCCTCTCTGCTAGTGGGCACATTGCCAACAGGTGGTAGCGGCAACTATAACTATAGCTGGGAGAGCAGCACCAGCGGTCCGGACAATGGCTATACAATAGCTGCAGGTGTAAACAATGGCAAAGATTTCCAGTCAGCTGCACTTACCCAGTCCACCTGGTTCAGAAGAGTGGTTACCTCTGAGTCATGCGAAAGATTGGTGAGCGAAGCGATAAAAGTAACTGTGACACCGTTGCCGGACATGCCGGTTGCCAGTGGCCAGACCATCTGCCACAGCTCCAAAACTACTCTAAACGCCACAGGCAAAGGCGGCAGATTGGAATGGTTTAGCCAGGCGAAAGGTGGCAATCCGATTCATGTCGGCAACAGCTTCACCACACCAATCCTGACAAGCACAACTACCTACTATGTGCAGGAAGTGGCTTCGTCGTGCGCCAGCGAGCGTCGTTCAGTAACTGTAACCGTGCCTGCCCCGAGTGCCAATGCAGGTATGGACCAGACCTTGATGCTAGGCAGAACAGTGCAGCTCCAGGCTACTGGCGGTGCGACCTACAGCTGGTCTCCTGCTGAAGGCCTGAACAACCCGAACATTGCCAACCCATACGCCAAACCGGAGAAAACCACAACCTATACCGTGACCGTGACCAACGAAGCCGGCTGCGTGTCAACAGACGAGGTGACCATTACGGTGCAGCAGCTGGTGTATGTGCCAAACACCTTTACCCCGAACCACGACGGCGTGAACGATGTATGGGAGATCCTCAACATCGAGCAGTATCCGAACTGTAAGGTGCAGGTGTTCAACCAGTGGGGCAACACGGTGTTTAGTTCACAGGGCTATAAACTGCCATGGGACGGGCGCCAGAACGGCAAGGAACTGCCTATCGCTACTTATTATTATCTCATTCAGCTTGACAACCAGGAAAAACCGCTTTCAGGAAGTGTGACAATTGTTAAATAACCGTCTATGAACAAACTTTTAGCTTTAGGATTTGTGCTTTTGCTGGCGACACAGGCCATGGCGCAGCAAAAGCCACAGTACAGTCAGTACACCCTCAACAATTACCTGCTCAACCCAGCCATAGCAGGTATAGAGGATTACGCTGACGTGAAAATCGGCACCAGGCAGCAGTGGTCTGGACTGGAGGGAGCCCCGGTGTCCTACTACGCCACCTTCCATGCCCCGATCATGAAAGAGGTATCACCCGTTACAGCGGCGCAGCGCAATAGTTCGCCTGCCAAAGAGGCCACCACCAAAAAGCCGACATCCTACCGTCGCATCAGACCACACCATGGCTTGGGTGCCATGGCCATGACGACAGCTACGGGTCCACTCAAGCGCAGCAGCTTTAATGTGAGCTATGCCTACCACCAGCCGCTTTCCCGCACCATGCGTATAGCTGCCGGTGTGGCACCGGGCCTGATCCAGTACAGCCTGGACCCCACCGCTGTACGTGTCATCAACCCGAATGACAGAGCCATCAACGATGGGCGGATCAACGAGATGAAGTTTGACCTGAACATGGGCCTGTGGCTTTACTCTTACAACTACTATGTAGGTATAGCCGGTGCGCAGCTTGTACCCAGCAAGCGCGAGCACCTGACTTCTGGCACTGCCACCGACAACAGCGGCCGACTACAGAAGCACTACTTCCTGACGGGTGGTTACCGACTGGATGTGTCGCCCGACCTGGCGCTTATACCTTCGGTAATGGTGAAAATGGCCCAGCCAAGCCCGGTATCAGTAGACGCCACGCTCAAGGCTTTGTACAGTGACCGTATCTGGGCGGCGGCCTCTTATCGGCACAACGAGTCAGTGACTGTAATGGCAGGTATAAACATCAGCTACCTGATGGACCTGAGCTATGCTTACGATGCGAGTGTATCGCCGCTCGGCAGCACCAACTCAGGCAGCCATGAAGTGGTATTAGGCTTAAAACTGCGCAATTCCGCTAAAATAATTTGCCCGCAATGGGCTTGGTAGTCTTTTAAGTTTAAGTTTATAGAATTTTTAACGAGCAGCCCTAAGCTGCTCGTTTGCTTTTAAAAGCACAAAAAAAACATGAAACTTTTATAAATTATTTCAGTATAGCTAGATAACCACTTCCATCAACTATGGTCTTCAAACAAATCCTCTCGATTCTCTTGGGTCTTGTTTTCATTGTCATTGCTGCGCTGCAATACAATGACCCGGATGCTGCCATTTGGATAGCGATTTATCTATTGGCAGCAATTTTCAGTTTCCTGGTTTCTTTCAACAGAATCAGTCAGGTTGTGCTTTTTAGCGCCTTTGTCGCCTATGCGGTAGGTGCCGTGTTCTTCTGGCCTGAGAAATGGGAAGGGCTGGCCATCGGTGGAGGAGATATCAAAAACATTGAAGAAGCCCGTGAGTTCTTAGGCTTAGCAATGACGAGTGCCTCTATGCTGACCTTTGCTTTGCTGAACAGAAGCAAGGCTCGGCTTCACCCCAGAAAACCCGTCTTCAAACAAAGAAAATGGGCAAATTGATAACTCAACTTGCCCATTCATCATAAAACAGCTCTGTCTATTTTAGCAGGCAAAGCATCCTACTTATCACAGGTTATACCTGCTCTGCCTTAAATCCTGCCTTTTCCACAGTACTTTTGATATCTTGTGCATCCAGGCTATTGGTGTTCACCTCCAGGATCTTGTCCGGATTGTCAGTATCCACTTTCCAGTCCTGTACCCCTTCCAGTTTATTGAGGTGTGGCGTTACGGCTCTCACACAGCTTCCGCAGTTAATGGTTGTTTTAAACTTATAGGTCTTCATATTTAACATAATTTACAAACTAATTAAAAAACACTTTTATAATTTCTTGCTACGCAGGCGCAAACTGTTACTTACCACCGAAACCGAGCTGAGGGCCATGGCAGCCCCGGCCAGCATTGGGTTGAGTAGGAAGCCTGTGAACGGGAACAACAAACCGGCAGCCACAGGTATACAGATCACGTTGTAGATAAAAGCCCAGAACAGGTTTTGCCGGATCGTACGCACCGTCGCCCGAGACAGGTTGACGGCCGCCGCCACCTGCACCAGGTCAGAGCGCATCAGCGTAATGCCGGCCACATCCATGGCTACATCGGTACCGTGTCCCATTGCGATGCTAACATCGGCTGTGGCCAGTGCCTGCGCGTCGTTTATGCCGTCCCCTACCATGGCGACTACTTTGCCTTGCTCCTGCAGCTTCTTCACAAAATCTGCTTTGTCGCCCGGCAGTAGTTCGGCCTCAAAGTGCGTGATGCCCACCTGTCGCGATACGGCCGCTGCAGTTTGTGCATTGTCGCCGGTGAGCATGTATACCTCCAGGCCGGACTCTTTCATACGGGCTATACCTTCGGCAGCAGCGGGTTTTATCGGATCACTTACCGCAAACACACCCAAGGCTTTCTGCCCATCGGCGAAGTATACGGCAGTTTTCGCGTTTTCCTGCAGCTGTCGGGCGGCATCAGCGAGCTGACTTTCTATACTTATACCTTCCTGGCGCAGTAGCTTCTCGTTTCCGGCGAAGAACTTTTCCCCTTCAAAAGCCGCTTCTACCCCCATACCAGTCACGCTGTTGAAGTACTCCGGCTCCAGCGGCTGCATTCCCTGCTCTTTGTAATAGGTATAGATGGCCTGCGCAATGGGGTGTTCTGACTTGGCTTCAATCGAAAAGAAAAGCTGCTCCAGTCGCTCCTGCCCTTCTACGCCCTTTGCCCATACCACATCAGTTACAGCGGGCTTGCCCATGGTGATCGTTCCGGTTTTGTCAAGCAGGATGGCGTTGGCCTTATAGGCATGCTCCAGACTCTGCGCGTCTTTGATCAGGATGCCGTTCTCAGCGCCCTTGCCTACGCCCACCATAATGGCAGTAGGCGTTGCCAGGCCCAGCGCACAGGGGCAGGCGATCACCAGCACCGAGATCATCGACACCAGCGCCTGCGACAGGTAAGCTTCTCCGCCCAGCACTACCCAGGCTACAAATGTCAGTATCGCGATCAGCAACACGACCGGCACGAAAATACCCGCTATCTTATCTACCAGCTTCTGCACCGGCGCCTTGCTGCCCTGTGCCTCCTGCACCATTTTGATGATATGGGCCAGCATGGTCTCACCACCGGTTTTGCGGGCAATGAGCTGCAGACTGCCTTTCTGGTTGATCGTACCGGCAAAAAGCATGTCTCCCACTTGTTTCTGCACTGGCAAAGGCTCACCGCTCAGCATGCTCTCGTCCACATACGAGCCGCCTGACACCACCTCACCATCCACCGGCACCCGGTCGCCGGGCAACAGCAGCACATGGTCACCAATTCGTACCTCTTCTATGCGAATCTCAGCTTCCACGCCATCACGAACCACACGCACCGTTTTTGGCTGCAGGCCCATCAGTTTTTTAATAGCCTCGGAGCTTCGGCTTTTGGCGCCTTCCTCCAGGTACTTACCCATTAGGATAAAGGCAATAATCACCGCTACGGCTTCATAATACACGTGCGGCTCCAGTCCGCGGCTCAGGAAGAAATCAGGGTATACGGTATTGAACAAGCTGAAAATAAAGGCTATACCTGTGCTCAGTGCTACGAGCGTATCCATGTTGGCCCGCAGGTGCTTGGCCTGCCCCCAGGCATTCACGAAAAAGTGACGACCGGCCCACAGCAGAATCGGGGTAGTGAAAGCCAGCATGGCCCAATTGCCCCAACTGAAGGCATTGTGGAAGAACATGCCCAGCACAAATACCGGGAATGCCAACACGCCCGCTACAATGGTTTTGGTTCTAAGCACTCCCAGCGCCTTCTCCTGGCGCTCCTCCAGTTCCTCCTCGGTCTGCTGGTCGATCAGCAGTTCAAAGCCGATCTCCTCCAGGGTATCGCGCAACTGATCCGGCTTAACCTGATCCGGCGCATAGGCAACCTGCACCGTCTTGCCGGCAAAGTTTACGTTGGCCTCCTGTACACCTTCCACTGTACGCAGCATGCTCTCTATGCTGGAGGCACATGAGGCGCAGGTCATCCCCTCTACGGGGAAGGTATCTTTTTTATAGGCTTTTTTTGTGATCGTTTCCATGTTGTCTCGATGGTTTAGCGTCCAATCAATACAAAGGTACGCCCCTTTCATGCCTTGTGTGTTACACTATCTTTTAAAAGGTTTATAGATTTTTGACGGATTGAGCGGCTACTCTCTGCCTGAACCACTTCACATTTACTTGAAAACCAGTTGAAAGGAACTAATTAGGGGCTGTATTTTTGTTTTTAGAGTTGTAATTGTTTAAGTTCGGGAATAAACACTGATAACAATCGGTGCAAAATCCGCGACCCAAATACTTGTGCTCCGTAATTTAGTAAGCACCTGTACCTGACCCATGTTGAAAACAAACCAGCCCACGCATCTGCATGCAGCATCGCGCACGACCTATCTTGTGCTGTTTGTATTCGCGGGCTTATTGATCACCCTGCTCATCCTGATCTCCAACACCTTTTTTCAGGCCCGCCAGGTTCAGCTCAGCCATGATGCTTATATAGTGCTGGCCTTGCAGGAGCTTGAACTCATCGACGACCTTCAGACCAATGATGATGCCGTACACCAGGTGGTACTATTGCACCTGACTTCGACTAGCCCTGCTGAGAAGACCAAATACGAACAGGACATTCAGGCGACCCAGGCACACAGTGCCGACATCATCACGCAGTTGAAGGCCATGATGCAGGATGAGCAGCGCCAACAGATTCTCCGCAATTTCGAAAATGAGACGGCTGCGCACGATACCCTGGTCAAACACTTGCTGCAACTTAGCCGCAGTAGCAACATAGCAGAGGCCCTGGCCTATAACCGCATGGTGATCACCCCTGAATACCGGCATCACCAAAACTACCTCAAGGATTTAAGTGAAAGTATACGCCAAGCTACCCGCGAAAGCAGCCAGCAGGCATCTCATTCTATCTCGTCGTTTGTACAAAGTCACCGGCTTATACTTGCCATTATCATACTGATAAGCATTGCCGCCGCTCTTCTGCTTCGCAACGTCATTCAGCGGCTGCGCTCTGACAACAAATTGCTCAACGCCGAAATGCAGAAACGACAGGAACTGAAGGAAGCTCTGTCCGAGAGCCAGCTGAAGTATAAGATGCTTTTCGACATGAACCCTATCCCCATGTGGGTGTATGACCGGCTCACGATGCAGTTCCTGGACGTAAACAAGGCCACCCTCCGTGAGTATGGTTACAGCAGAGAGGAGTTCCTGGCGCTGAACATATTCGACATAAGGCCCCAGCATGACGTGCCGCTTCTTAAGTTCAGGCTGGACCAGGTAGACGAGCTGGAGTCGCAGCAAAGCAGGGTGCGCCATAAACGCAGCGACGGCAGTGAGTTTGAGGTCGAGGCGATTTCTCATGCGCTGCCGCGCATTGGGGAAAGTATGCCGCGTCTGGTTGTCGCTATAAACGTGGATGAGCGCCTGGAGATGATTGAAAAACTGCAGGTGAATGATAAACAGCTGCGAGAGATCAGCTCCAGCATACCGGGCGCTGTTTTTCAACTGGAGATGAAGAGCCTGTCCCACTACGCCTTTACATTTGTCAGTGACGGCATCCAGGACCTTTTCCATATAAGTCCTGAAGAGGTGTATGGCAACATTACGGCGCTATACCGACACATCGAACCTGATGATGTGCCCCAGGTTCTGAGTGCCATCACTGATTCTTATCGCAGCCTGTCTCCCCTGGTGGTGATCTTCCGGATCAGGCAGCCGCAGGGCGGCCAATGGAAATGGGTGCAGACCCATGGCCTGCCTACCTGGCGAGAGGCTGACCACGTGATCTGGAACGGCACCATGATCGATATTACAGAACAGGTCATAGCACAGGAAAAACTCATGGCCAGTGAGGCAAACCTGAGGGCACTGCTTGACAGCTCACCACAGGCGATCTACCTGCTCGATAAATCAATGCGTGTGATGATGTGCAATGCGGTGGCGAAGAAAGATGTGCACAACATGCTGATGAAGGAGCTGAGAACAGGGATGAACTTCCTGGATTTGGTTGGTGAAGAAAAAGGCAAGCAGTTTCGGGAGCAGCATGCCCGTGCCATGAAAGGTGAGATCATCCAGTATGAAGACGGCCATGGCGATTTCTGGCATGAAATAGCGTTTCGTCCAGTGCTTGGCCCGGATAACCGTGTGCTGGCCGTTGCCCTGAGTGTGCTCAATATCTCAGATCGCAAGCTGGCGCTGGAGACTATCAAGCGCAACGAGGAGCAACTGGCCCGGGCCCAGCAACTGGCCATGCTGGGCAACTGGGAACTTGATGTGGAGCGTGACCAGCTGACCTGGTCTGACAGTGTGTATGCTATTTATGGCGTCAATAGGATGTCCTTTATTCCATCGCGATTCAACTTCATCCATTTTGTGCCAGAGGAGGAACGTGAGCTCATATGGAAGGCGATAGAGGAAGCTTCTGAAAATAACAGTATCCTATCGGTGGAGCACACCATTGTGCGGCCTGATGGTCAGAAGCGTACGGTCTATGAAATTGGAGAACCGGAATATGATGCGCAGGGTAAGCTGGTCCGTTTCCATGGCTCGGTACAGGACATCACTGACCGCAAACGGGCTGAGCAGGAAGCCCTGAAGGCGAAAAACCTGCTGCAATCAACCCTGGAAAACATACCGGAAATGATATTCTCTGCTGACACTGCGCTTAAGATGCTTTATGTGAGTCCGCAGTGCCTCGAACTGACGGGTTATACAGAAGAAGAGTTTACAGCACAGTCTGAACTCTGGTGCAACAGAATACACTCGGAAGACAGAGTTTACATAGAGCAGCATATTCTGCCTGAACTCAAAAAGGGCGAACGCCAGCATTACGAAGTGCGCATCATAACAAAAGATAACCAGTGCAAATGGCTGATGCTGCGGGTTTCGCCCAGAAAGGATGAAAACGGACACGTCTACCGTCTCGACGGCTCTGCCTCTGACATGACATCTTACAAGGAGGCTCAGCAAAAGCGGGACGAGTTGACTGACCAACTTCTGAAACAAAATCAGAACCTGCAGCAGTTCGCTTACATTGTATCACATAACCTGAGAGCTCCGATTGCTAACATTCTGGGCCTCACTACCATATACAACAAACACAAGCCCGATTCACCCATGAACCCCCGGGTGATTGACAACCTGTTTAAGTCTGCCAAACTACTCGACACCACCATCCGGGACCTCAACGACCTTCTCACGATCCGGAGTGAACTCAACAATGTACGGGAAGAGATTAAGTTCGAAGATGTCTATGAAGAGATCTATGATAGCCTCCCCAATGAGCTGCTTGGAGGGCACATTAGGCTGGAGCGGGACTTCGATGAGGCGCCCAACGTGATTGGCGTTCGGAGCTATGTGCACAGCATCATGCATAATCTCATCACAAATGCTTTGAAATACCGATCGCCTGACAGAAATTTGTATCTGCGGCTTAAAACTTTCACTATTCCTAACTATATTTGTCTCAGCGTATCAGATAATGGTCTTGGGATCGATCTGAGTAAGGAAAAAGAAAAAGTCTTCGGTTTATACAAGCGATTTCATGCTCACGGAGAAGGACGGGGTTTGGGATTGCATCTTGTCAAAACCCAGGCTGAGCTGCTTGGCGGCAAAGTAGAAGTAGATAGTCAGGTGAATGTCGGCACTACTTTTAACATTTACTTTAGACACACCCTGTAGTAATGAATATATTGAAAAGAGTAGTTTTGATTGATGATGATGAAGTGAACAACTTCGTTTGTGAAAGCATCATCCGAAATGAGAACTTTGCTGAGGACGTTTTCAGCTTTCAAGGAGCTGAAGAAGCACTTGATTTTCTGAAGTCTTCTGTGGAACCTTCGGGAGAAAAATTCCCTGATCTGATTTTCCTGGATATCAACATGCCCGGAATGGACGGCTGGAATTTTATTGAAGAATATCGCAAACTTCCGGAATACGCCACCCAGAAGTGTAGCCTGTTTATGCTTTCCTCAGCTGTGGACCGCAAAGACATACAGTGTGCCCGCAGCCATAACGAAGTAAAGGAGTTTTTCTCAAAGCCCCTCTCTCCTGAGATCCTTGAGTTCATCAAAGAAGAATTTTTGATGCGGGTAGAGTAGTTTTCCTGCTTCAAAAAGCAAGAGCGCATGCCAAGTCAGTCCCGACGCAGCATGCGCTCTTGCTTTTAAGTGACTTCGGACTGCAGTACTGCCTGCTTACTCAGTCTACCCGCTGCAGAATTCTCTCCATCTCTGCAATCTCTTTCTCCTGTGACCGGATAATCTCCTCTGCCAGCTTCTTCAGCTCTGGATCGCTGATTCTGGCTTCTTCACTGACAAGTATAGCAGAAGAGTGGTGCGGGATCATGGAATGGATAAACGCTTCATCACCAACATAGGACTGGTTGCGCAGCATAATAAATGATCCAACAATGGCCACGATGCTCATAACGGCGATAATGGCGTTCAGTTTCTGGTCTCTGTACATGGAGCGCATTACTCCGAGCATGATCAAAGCCATAGGAGCCACCATCAGAATGGTCATGTACAGCCGGTTGAGGTTGAGGTGAATGTGACTTATCTCGGCTACATTGCTGAACATGACGGCATACATCACCAAAAAGGAAAGCCCAAGCATCAGCATAAACTTCCCGTAATTTCCCTTCTCCATAAGCAGTTGAATCAGTTTACATTATCCAGCGGCTTCCGCAAGGGAGCTGCGGCTTTCTTATACTCTGATGGCGACATCCCGGTTACCTGCTTAAACTGAGCCGACAGGTGCGCGACGCTACTATAGCCCAACTGGAAACTGATTTGGCTCAGGCTCAGCTCGTTGTATGCCAGCAGCTCCTTGGCCCGCTCTACCTTTTGCAGCACTACGTAGCGTGCTATCGTAAGCCCTTCTTCAGCCGAAAAAAGCGTGCTCAGGTAGTGATAGTCGCGGCCTATCGACTGGGCCAGGTAGTCTGATATGTTGATATTTAGATTTTCCACCTCTCCAGATCGGATCAGTTCGATGATGGCAATCTTGATCTTCTCGACAAGCTCTGTCTTCTTATCCTCTATTAGTTCAAAGCCATTTTCCTGCAGGGCTTCCCGCAACTTTTGCAATTGCTCTGTTGTGGGCTCCTGCTCCAGTTTTACTTCGCCCAGTTGTATGGCTATCGGGTTTAAGTCAAGCTTATCGAGCTCCTGAGTTACCACTTTGAGGCAGCGGGGGCAAACCATATTGCGGATGTGCAACGTGTGTGGCTGTATCATTTCCTTTTTAAATTAAAAGCAAGTCATTGTCGCATCCAAAATATCTACAGAGCGATCATAACTGCCTATACCTACGCAAATCTAAGAAAACATTTTGCCCTGTCGCATTTACAGGCTGTCGCAAACCATAACTGCCCTGCCTATACACGCTTTGAATTATTACGATACACTTCCTGTTATACCCATAATCGACCATCCTATACCTGCTGAGTAGCAGTATAGTGGTTTACAAATAAATAAGCGCAAGCCGGAATAATAGACTTACCTTTGCAGCTTGCAATAATCAATCATACATGACATTTAGCGAATTAAATTTAATAGATCCTATCCTGAAGGCACTTCAGGCGGAGGGCTATACGCAGCCTACGCCAATACAGGAACAGGCTATTCCACACCTTTTGGCTGGCACCGACGTGCTTGGCTGTGCCCAGACGGGTACGGGCAAGACAGCTGCTTTCGCCATACCTGTGCTACAGATGCTGCACAACCAAAAAAACAGAGCATCTAACACCATCAAAACGCTTATCCTGACTCCTACACGGGAGCTTGCTATACAGATCAACGAAAGCTTTGCCGCTTACGGAAAAAACACAGGCGTGCGCCATACCGTTATTTTCGGTGGCGTGTCGCAGCATGCGCAGGTTCAGACCCTGAAGCGTGGCGTAGACGTGCTCATCGCAACACCGGGCCGTCTGCTCGACCTGATTGGGCAGGGCTTTATCTCGCTTAAGCACGTAGAGTTCTTCGTGCTGGACGAGGCGGACCGCATGCTGGACATGGGCTTTATCCATGACATCAAGCGCATCATCCCGATGCTGCCTAAGCAGCGCCAGTCACTGTTCTTCTCAGCTACCATGCCGCCTGTTATCCAGGCGCTGGCCGATACCATTCTGGTTAATCCAGTGAAAGTGGAGGTGACGCCTGTGTCGTCTACCGCTGAGAAAGTGGGTCAGGCCGTATACTTTGTAGAGAAAAACGACAAGCGCGATTTGCTGCGTCACCTTCTTTCAGAGTCTGAGATCGACCGTGTGCTGGTGTTCACTAGAACAAAGCATGGTGCCGATCGCGTAGCCAAGGATTTGAACAAAGCGAATATACAGGCAGAAGCCATCCATGGCAATAAGTCGCAGAATGCGCGTCAGCGTGCTTTGAGTAACTTTAAGGCAGGTTCTACCCGTGTGCTGGTGGCTACGGACATTGCTGCCCGCGGCATTGACGTAGAGGAACTATCGCATGTGATTAACTATGAATTGCCAAACGAACCTGAGACTTACGTGCACCGCATTGGCCGTACGGGCCGTGCCGGCAATGCAGGTATAGCACTGTCGTTTTGCGATGAGGAAGAACGCTATTACCTGCATGACATCCAGAAGCTGATCAACAAGCAGATCAAAGTAAATGCGGATCATCCTTTTGCTTTGCCTGAGCACTTATCTGTTAACCTGGAGCATGCTAAAAAGCCGAAAGGCCCAGCCGGAAGAGAGCCGCGCAACAAAACAGCTTCTAATAACGGTAACCGTGCTGCAAGTGGTAACAGGCCATCCGGTAGCGGTAATGGCCGATCAGGAGGAAGCTCAAACGGCCGATCAGGCAGAAGTGAAGGAAACAGCCGTGCTGCAGCAAGCGCAGGCACGAGTAGCCGCTCAGCTAAGGGTAACAGCAGAAATTGGCGAGGTAAAAAAGGAGGCGGTCAAAGCAGACCATCTGGAAATCTAGAATACTAGCCGTTTATAACATAAAAAGCCCCGCCTCTTCGTGAAGAGGCGGGGCTTTTTGCTAAATTCAGGTATAGCCTGTGCCTTAAATACGGCTTTGGTCGCTGTCGTTCGGCTCGGTGTCGTCTTCCCCAAAAGGCTGCTGACGACTGCGGATGCCATTCACATCATCGTCCATGGCGGTATCACTGCCTTCGTACTCGAAGCCGGGGCCCTGTGCGAACTCCTCCGTGCTCTTTGGATTGTTGGCGCCATAGCCAGTCGCTTCGTTCCCCTGTATGTGCAGGTTTTCCAGGCTGTCCTTTTGGTCGTCTCTTTCAAGTGCCCCCCCATACCCAACGTTGCGCTTAGCTGACGGATCCGGCCTGTTGCCCATCGTCTGTCCTTTGCGGTGCTCGTCGTTTATATTCTTCGGGCTGTTGGGCGTGTTCTGTATATCTTCATCTTTGGTTGCCATAATTCAATTCGTTAGTTTACCTGTGTATACGCTCTGCTGGGAGATCAGTTAGGTACGGCAAATTTTTATTTAACATAAATAATCAACTGAACACTATTATATATCTACCACATCTTTCGATTATCTTTGAACGAAATAACGCAAACAGATGGCACGTATGGCACCTTAATTGCGTTACAGAGAGAACCGGCAGCAAAGTAGCTTATGAAACTATCGAAAATATATGACCCGCGGGAAATGAACTCTTACCAGTTTGTGGCTATGACGGGTCTGGTGATGACCATACTGGCGAATATCATCTTACTGTTTATCGACAAAACAGTGGAGAATTTCAATGCGCTATACCTTTGCTGGTTTGTATTCTTTGGATTAGGCACCATTGCTAACTTCAACAGCAAGCCCGATGATCACGATCATCATCACCATCACTAAGATCAGGCATCAGGTATAGCTTACTGCTTCAGGAATTCCAGCAGCGCTTTGTGAAACTGATCAGTTGCCTCGATATGCGGGATATGTCCCACCCCGCTTAATTCCAGTAATCGGGCATTCGGTATAGCTCCTGCTGTTTGTTGCCCCAATTGCGGATATTGTCCATACTGCTTCCGCACCTCTTCACTTTTGATATAGGCTTTGCCTACCACTGTGCGGTCCTCCAGCCCGATGGCCAGTAACACAGGCATTTTTAACTCGCTGAATTCATACACCACTGGCTGCTCATAGATCATGGCATAAGTATGCGCCGCCACCCTTGCCACCAACGGGTAGTCCGGACTCCGCAACTGTGCTGCAGGTATACGCACCCATTCTTCATAGGCCGGTTTCCAGGAGGTATAGTAAGTCTTGTGGTAGTCCCGAATATCTGCCTCCGTGCGCTTCAGTTCTTCCTGGTATAGCTCATCCAAACTCTTGTAAGGTACAATGCGCCGGTAGTCTTCCAGCCCGATCGGGTTTTCGAGCACTAGTTTGGCGGTTGTTTCCGGATACATGAGTGCGAACCTTGTGGCCAGCATGCCCCCCATGGAGTGCCCTACCATCACAGCCTCACTGATTTTGAGGTGGTCCAGCAATTGCCGTGTATACTGCGCCAATTGGTGAAAACTGTAATGCACTTCTGCCTTGTCTGACTTGCCGAAGCCCAACTGATCGGGCACCACAACCCGGAAGCCCTCCCCTGCCAGGAAGTTCACTGTCTGTTGCCAGTAAGCTCCCAGAAAGTTCTTGCCATGCAGGAGAACCACTGTCTGCGGATTTTTAAAGCTGGTGGGCGGCGACACGTCCATATAAGCCATTCTGTACTTCTGCCCCTCCTGCTCCACCTCCAGGTAATTCACCGGGTAACGGTAAGCATAGTCGCTCAAAGTGGCATCGTAGGTACGCTGCGATTGTGCTGCTGCCGGAACCTGGAAGAGTAGTAGGAATAGAAAAGGGTATAGATAGTTTTTCATCTGATTCAGGTATAAGTCATGTTCTTTTTACTTACTGCGGGCAGGAAGAGTTATGACGCAAAAAGCCCGGCGCTGCAGGCACCGGGCTTCTCTACTGAACTATGCTACAAATCTAATTTACTGTACTAACACCTTTTTGGTATGGTAGCGGCTACCCTGGGCCACTTGCAGGAAGTACAAGCCTCGGCCAAATGGAGTCAGGTCTATCTCCCGTTCATATACGCCTTCCAACTTCTCTACTGTATCCACAAACACTTCCTGGCCTTTGTCGTCCATCACCCGTACCACGGTCGTACCTTTGTTTTTGAGCGCGAACTTAAGTTTGAAGCGTCCATTATTCGGATTGGGATGGAAGTTAATCTCTTCTACCTTCAATTCTTCACGTGACTTCATCTCCACAGGAGCACCGGATGCCTTCAGTTGTTCTTTGTCAGCCTTGGTCACATCTTCTACCCTGGCTTTGTGCACGAGAAAAATAGCCCGGCCCGGTCTTGCAAAGTGCAGTCCAACTTCCTCGCCCGTCACCTCTACTTCTTTCCCGTCGCGATCGATGCGGTATACCTTCCTGTCTTCTCCATCCGTGATGATCTTGATATAAGATTTCCCCTCTTTCATGAGCAGCGAGTCTGTTCGCAGCCCTTTAGGCATAGCCTCCACGATGATCCGCTCTATTTCCCTAGGATTTATCTCCTTCAGACGCTCCCCGTCTAGCATCCTGAATGTAAAGGCAGAGTCCCGGTGCATTTTAATGAAAGCGTCAGGGTGCCCCTTTATTGTCAGGTTCTTTCCCTCTCCTCGCAACACTTCCATCCGCTTTACCATCTCTTTACTCAAACTATCGGCGGAAATCGATAGCACACGCACCTCTTTCAGAGCTCGCCGCATGGCACTGTCTCCTTCCATACTTTGTACCCTGGCCCTGAACATGGCATTCCCCTCTCTGCCCAAGGTATAGGCTCTGACTTTTCCATCCAGCAGGCGCATGTGCGCAGTATCCAGTCGGGTTGCTTTGAGGGCTTTGGCGATGGCTTCCTCCGTTTCGGCTGTAAGGGTGGTGTCAATCACTACTGTTTTGCCATCCACAGTGCGGACCATCTTGATGTGCATCTTGTGCTTTTGCTGGCCTGACTCCTGCGCCAGGGCATGGTAAAAGGGCAATAGCCCCATCAGTAAGGCAATGGCCAGTCTGAGCAAGGTCTGGAGGTTAAGGAAGAGGTTCATAGTGTTGGGGTATAGTGGGTTAGCGAATCGTTTCTACAAATGTACGCCAGCACTGTGGCCCTAAGCGTTAAAGCCGAGTTAAAGTCTGTTAAGGAAAAGTTAAAGTGATGGACAAGCCGGACGAAATACGTAAATTTGTTATGTGAGCAAACTGACTATCATAGGTGTTATCGTGCTGATGAGCATATCGTTACTCGGTATGGTCGGGCTTCAGCTGTATTGGATTTCGGATGCCATACAGGTGAAGCAGGAGCAATTTGACCGCAGCGTACACGAGGCGCTGGCCCGGGTGGTCGAAAAGCTGGAGACCCAGGAGGCCGTGTCGGCAGTGGCAAGCGGCATGGCCACACTCCAGCAGCCTGCACAGGAAACGGTGCCGCTTCATGGAGTACCGTCTCTTTCAGAAGTATCATTTACCAGCGCCAGGCAATCGGAAGCCTCTGATCAGCCTCAGGGCAGTAGCAAGGTTGCCTCACAAAGCAAAGCAGAAGGTAGAGCGCTGTCAGAAAAGCAGCAGCCGGACAAGCCTACGCTTTACAGAAGCATAAAAGGGCAGGCCTTTCCCTATGCCGGCAACCGCAGTTTCCGGGTGGAGTTTAGCTCCTTAGACTCTATGGTGCAACACTTAATGCCTCCAGGAGTTCGTATGCCCGCTATGCCTGCCATTCCGATCGAGCATATCCAGTATATGGCGGCTTGGCAAGCCCAGGCAGACTCCATGCAGGCCCGCGCCCAGCGACTGAGCCAGAACAGCACCTTGCGTATACGACGACTACCGGACAGCACGGTCAGGTATACCCGCCAGCTGAATGGCCGAAGCGTTCACTTTTCGGTGGACACACTGCAGTATATTGCCCTGCATTTGGACAGCCTGCGTCGCAATAACTTCATCACCCAAACGCTTTCTCCTTCTGAAATAGCCTCTATCAACGTGCGGAAGGATAGCATCTTCATTTATAGAAATGGCAATACCGCCCGTGGCAGCAACTTTACGGAGACCATCGTATCGGATCCAGCGGTTCTTTCGGGCAGTAAGATCACCTTCCGGAGTATTCACAGGCCAGAAGAGCGAAGAACCGCACAGGAGACAGCACCTAATAATACAGCGCTTCAGGCTAGGGCAAAATCGAGTACTATACCTGCCACAACTGCTAAGCCTGCACAGCGCACGTCCGCCCAGCCGACTGCAGTAGCTACGCCGGATCTGGCCAAAATAGAGGCGAAAAAAGAAAAGCTAAATGATGTAGTAGAGAAAATGGTGGTGGAGTATGTGGCCAAGGACATTCCCCTATCGCAGCGCATGAACCTGAATGAACTGAAGCCGATGCTGCAGAGCGAACTCCGGGACAAAGGCATTGCGCTGGATTTTGGCTACTGGGTACTTTCCGATCAGCAGGATACGGTGACGTCCAGCCACTTGCCAGTCAGGGGCATCAACTCCTTCGCCACTTACACGGCCAGCCTCTTTCCGAACGACATATTTGATAAATCTGACCAGCTTGCTGTATACTTTCCCGACAGCCAGGCCTATGCGCTCAAGTCCCTCTGGATGATGCTGGCTTTCTCTGCGCTCTTCACCCTGATTATGGTAGCCACTTTTGGCACCACGATTCACATTATTTTCAGGCAGAAAAAGCTATCGGAAATGAAGAACGACTTCATCAACAACATGACGCACGAGTTCAAGACGCCGATTGCCACCATCTCGCTTGCGGCTGATGCCATCTCCAATCCCAAGGTATACGCACGGCCGGAGAAGGTACAGTACTATACCGGTATCATCCGGCAGGAAAACAAGCGCATGAACGCACAGGTAGAGAACGTACTGCAGATAGCCCGACTTGAGAAGAACGACTACCAGATGAACCTGGCTAGGACTGACCTGCATGCACTGGTGCTCAAAGCAGTTGAAAGCATACACCTGCAGGTAGCGGAACGACAAGGCACGATCACCACCGAACTGCATGCCACTACTCCTGACCTCGAACTGGACGAGGTACATTTTTACAATGTGATCTGCAACCTGCTCGACAACGCCAACAAGTACTCCCCGGATCGCCCTGTCATCCGCATCGAAACCTATAACACAGCCGGCGGCACGCTACTGGCCGTGGAAGACAAAGGCATGGGCATGACCCGCGACACGCAACTGCGTGTGTTTGACAAGTTTTACCGCGTGCCGACCGGGAACCTGCACAATGTGAAAGGATTCGGACTGGGACTCAGCTACGTGAAAGCCATCGTTAAAGCCCACAAGGGCACCATACGACTTCAAAGCGAGCTGGGTAAAGGCAGTCGCTTTGAGGTGTTTATACCGGCCAGCGCCTGATACATTACACCGTGCAACCCGTGAGCCCTTTGTAGCATCTTTAACTTAAAGCCTATACCTAAATACGTCACCTTATGAGCGACAAAGGACTAAACATACTGCTTGCCGAGGACGACCCGAACTTCGGGATCGTGCTGAAAGACTACTTGGAGTTGCATGACTACGAAGTGACGCTGAGTCCAGACGGCTGCCAGGCCATCACTGCTTTTCGGAAGGCAAACTTTGACCTGTGCATACTCGATGTGATGATGCCAGGCAAGGACGGGTTCACATTGGCCCGCGAAATCAAGAAGTTGCAACCAGACATGCCACTGATCTTCCTGACGGCCAAGGCTATGCGGGAAGACATGCTCGAAGGTTTTAAAATCGGTGCGGATGACTACATCACCAAGCCATTCGACTCTGAAGTACTGCTTTATAAAATAAAAGCGATTATGCACCGTAAGGGCGGTAGCCCTACAACAGAAAAGCAGGAGGTAACAGAGTATAGCATTGGGCAGTATCGCTTCCAGTACAAGTTGCGCCTGCTGCACTATAATGGCGAGATACAAAAGCTCTCCCCCAAAGAGGCTGAATTACTACGCCTGCTCTGCCAGCACCTGAATGACGTGATGCCGCGTGAGGAAGCTCTGCTGCGCATCTGGCACGAAGACAGTTACTTCACGGGTCGCAGCATGGACGTGTACATTGCGAAACTCCGCAAGTACCTTCGCCACGACCCTGCCGTTGAGATCATCAATATACACGGCCAAGGGTACAGACTGTGTGCCCACAATGGGGTAATGCTGTAACACGAAACAGGCCGCTACCAGAAGTAGCGGCCTGTGTGTTTCACCAAAACACTTTAACAAACAATATCTTTTTAGAAAGTAAATCCTACAGAGGCTTTGATCACCCGGTTGAAGGTGTCGAAGTTGCGGTTGGCATCCACAGTGGTCAGACCGTAGTCGTAGCCCGCACTTAAATTAAAGCCGCTGGCGAAACGGTAGCCTATACCTCCAGTAGCCGCCACATCCAGTTCACGGAAGCCGCTGTTCATGTCCCACTCCTGGTTCAAGGCATTGAAGCCCAAGGCTCCGGCCCGTACCTGTACCTTGTTAGACAGCAGGTATGAGAACTGCGGTCCTGCAAAAATATGGAAGCCGTCGCCTATGAAGATTTTCGCCAGAATCGGCAAATCAATGTATTCTGCCTTGTTAGTCACGGTGACACCGGCATTCAGGAAGTCAAACTGCTCCATCGGAATCTTGCCAACCAGGCGCATCCCTTTTTGAGAGTAAAACAGGCCTGGCTCAATTTCAAAGCCCGGTGCTATAGGTATAGACACCACACCGCCAAAATGAAATCCTTCGCGCATCTCGCGGCTCAGGGAGCCATTGGTCATATCCATCAGATCCTGGGCACTGTTAATGGTTTGCCCCTGCCATTCGGCCATGTTTACACCCGCTTTTATACCGATGCGCACGGGTTGTTTTTGCTGCGCATTTGCCTGCGTTACCGCCATTCCCAGAACGACGGCCAGTAGTAGAAATATCTTTTTCATCACACCTATCCTTAAATATTGAAAAACAAGAAATAAGCTGCGCAGCTTAATTACCCTGATGTAAGAATCGTGCCAAATCGGGACCAGATGTTTTAAAAAAAGTTCACAACAAGGTGTAAATATTTTAAAATCAACCAATTATGTTTTAAAATATTTTTTACATGCATCTTATTTGCCCATAGGTATAGTTGCGCCTTACCTTTGCAGCCCCATGGCTCAGAACAGAGGCAGGTATAAAGGTAAAGGCAGATGAATGACAAAAGACAGGTGCGGCTCAACAGGCTGGCCGTGCACAGGGTAGGCAACAAAGCAAAGGAAGAGGGCGTGATCGCTTCGAAGGAACTGGTTGACTTGCGGGACGAGCAGCTGAGCGATTTGCTGACCAATTACTTTCTGGCCCCTTTCAAGCAGGAGGAGTTTTTCCGCTTTCACCATACCTCCGACTTGGCCCTCAACGAGATGTTTGCCTACTCTGCCCTGATGTTCACGGAGCCACAGAAGTTTCTGGAGTACTCGGTGCATGTGCTCAATCACCTCTACGAACAGTCGGACCATCCCAAAGTGAAGAGCGGCGAGCTGTACGTGGTGCATTTGTCGGGCTGCGTGATGGAGGACGACATCGTAGACGCGATCGGTATTTTTAAGTCCGAGAACAAAGACACCTTCCTGACCTTTCAGGAGGAAGACGATGACCTGAGCATGAACTACCATTTCGGAGTGAATATCAAGAGCGTGGACAAAGGCTGCCTGATCTTTAACACCGAGGCCGAGGACGGCTTCCGGGTGAAGATCGTAGACGCTAACAGCACCGACGCCGTGTTCTGGAAAGAGGACTTCCTGCACGTAACGGAGCTCAAAGACACCAACTTCAACACGAAAACGGCACTCAACCTATGTAAAGATTTTTCAGAAGAGGTATTTGCCCAGACCGACAGCAAAAAAGCACAGGTAGACTTCATCAGCCGCTCCGTGGACTATTTCTCTAAGAGCGAGACCTTTGACCTGGAAGAGTTCACAAGCAGCGTGATCGATGAGCCCGAGACGGCCGAGCGGTTCAAGAACTATACCCAGGCCTTTGCCGAGGAGCGCGACATCGAGGGGTTCACGGACTTTGCCATCAACAAAAACACGGTAAAGAACATGAAGCGCAAGTTCCGCAACTTCATCAAGCTTGACACCCAGATCGAGATCAAGTTCAGCGGGTATAATCCGGAGCAGAGTGAGCAGTACGTAGAGCGCGGCTTCGATCAGGAACGCGGCATGCACTTCTACAAGGTATACTTCCACTCCGAGTCGTAGCGTTATCTGCAAGGCTAGCAGGTATAGAAACTATACCTGAACCGGGCTTGTTGCAGAGAGACCGACACCAAAATACCGGAACAGTATTTGATAGATAAGAAAGCACCTATGATAAGCTTTAAAAGAGATATGAAAAAATCAGTTCTTGCCACCTTATTTTTTGCCTTTGCCGCGACCGCCGTGTTTGCACAGGCCCCCGCTCAAAAGGCTGGCACAACCCAAAGTGCGCCTAAAACATTGGAACAGCGTGCCGATGAGATAACGGCCGGTATGGTAAAGAACCTGCGCCTTAGCCCAAAACAGGCTGCTGAACTAAAGGAGGTGAACCGCAGCAACATGAAGTTTGCGGAAGAGGCCCGCAAAAAGCATCGCGACAACCCGCCCAAACTAGCGCAGCAAATGGACATGATCAGCCAGACGAGGCTTTCGCAAATCAAAGACATCCTTACAGAGCAGCAGTTTGCCCAGTACCAGTCGCGCCGCGAAGAGAAAATGGGTGTGCCGCGTGAGGCCAGAAGTAACCCTAGCCAAGGTCCAGGGCAGCAGTACGACAACAACTACTAGTTCATATTGAGCATTAGCAAAAAGCATGGCAGCCGCCATGCTTTTTTTATTTCAGCCTGCCTGCCTGTTTTCAGGCGGACTAACTTGTTCCTCCAGTTCCATCTCGGCAGGTATAGCCGTGGTCACTTGTAGGGCGGGCGTCACCGCAGGTGTAACTACTTGTCGTGCCGCCAGTGCCTCCTGCTCCCGCTGGTAAGCCGTCACGACGGTTCCCGGTGGTTTGAACAAGAGGTCCCAGGCTTCTCTAAACGACCGGGCATGCAGCAGATCTCTCCAGATATCCACCCATTCATGGAACACCAGGTAGACCGGGTTGTAAGAGTTGACAGGTTTGGTCAGGCCATATGTTGGACGCTCCTCTTCTTCCTGGAAAGTCCCGAAAAGGCGGTCCCATAAAATAAAGGTAGAGCCGTAGTTCTTGTCGATGTACTTGGGGTTGGAGCCGTGGTGCACCCGGTGATGTGAGGGCGTCACGAAGATATACTCAATGGGTGCAGGCAGCTTCCGGACCAGCTCGGTATGCACCCAGAACTGATAAAGCACGGCTAACTGGTGGCATACAAAGAAAGTCAGGGGATCAAAGCCCAGGAAAGGCACGGGCAGGAAAAACAGGAATTTGATGTGTTGGGTCCAGCTGGTGCGAAAAGAGACTGAGAAGTTCATTTTCTCAGAAGAGTGGTGCGTAACATGGGTTGCCCACCAAAAGCGTTGTTCGTGCGAGATACGATGCGCCCAGTAACGGCAAAGGTCCACCAGCACAAATGCCAAAACGAACCCCCACCAGGACCGCGGTATGGCCCAGGGGACCGCATTGTAAATGACCAGCGATATGTAAAAAAGTGTGACCTTAAGCATAGCCCCCAGTATGACACTGCCCAACCCGATGGAAACAGCAGCCATAAAATCACGCTTGTCATAGTAATTCCGCTTCTTTCTTACACCCACATACCATTCGATCAGTACAGAGGCTACGATAATGGGCGCTGCCAAATGCATGATCGTAAAATTATCCAGCTCTGCCATTTGGTCCATAGTAAAGATTTCCTTCTCCATAAGCTATCCATTTTTGCAGGGGTATAGCTTAATGTAACGACCACCACCGGAAAGGGTTAGTCTCTCCATCAGGGCTTGCTATACAAACGCGCGTATAATACTGGTCTCCCTTTTGTTAGATAAAGGGGGATCAACAAAAAAAATTGATTTTGTGAATTAGGCTGCGTAATCTTGCTCCAATCAAGCACACACCATGAATATCCGAAAGAAAGTAAAAGTCACCCTACCTGCCGGCATGAACCGCTATGCCGCCATCGACCTGTTTGTCAGAACTGCTGAGAAGGAGAACTGGAGCGAACAGGAGATTCAGTTTGTGATAGACGAAGTAGTAGAGGCCGAGGATGATGCCAAGGGCTTGGAGGCGCTGCGCTACTACCTGGCTTAAAAGAAAAGCCGTGCCGGCGCAAAATCATTGCACCGGCACGGCCTGTATAAATTTACACTATGCTGCTTAGGCTTCGTTTTGCTCCAGAGGCTCGAGCTGGAGCTCAGCCTGGTGTTGCTGCAGCACCCCGATGATAAAGTCGATATGCTCCTTTAAGTCCACACCGAAGAGCTCAGCACCTATGCGTACTTCTTCACGGTCAACAGAAGCGGCAAATCCACTTGTCTTCAGTTTCTTCATCACCGACTTCGCTCCCAGCCCTTCGAGTCGCTGTGGTCGCACCTGCGCACAGGCTACAATAAAACCTGTTATCTCATCGCAGGCGATCAAGGCTTTATCAAGCGTAGTCTCATAGGGCACACCCCAATGGGTATAGTGCGCCGATATGGCATGGGCAATGCGCTCCTCCCCTTTCTCACGCAACTGGTTTACGATCACATTAGGGTGCTGCTCCGGGTAGGCCTGGTAGTCGGCATCGTGCAGGAGGCCGGCGATAGCCCATTCTTCAGTGTTCTCTCCTAATTTATTTGCATAGGCCTCCATGACCAGCTCTACAGTGCGGGCATGGCGCAACAGGCTTTCGCTGGTAGTCATCTGCTCCAGTATGGCGCGTGCTTCGTCTCTTGACATATTGTTTTAAGCTTGATGAAGCTCCAATATAAGCAAAATCACCATACAAGCCTGCTGCCAGTAACGGAACAAGGTTTAGCGGTTCATCGCGAAGCCAAAGTCGCTCGGCTGGAAGTGATGCTCCACTTCCGGAAATTCGGCTTTCGCAATCTGCACGTTATCCCACTTGCCATAGATCTTGTCTCTGCGGCCTACCAATATGTCGATGCGGTTTGTGAAGCGTCGGTTCATGGTGTCCCGCACGATGTACTGCCCATCCAGTTCATCTGAGATTCCGCGTACCCACACCGTATCACCATACTGTATATCACCGCCCCAACGCGACAGCATATCGCGTGAAAGAGCAATCCAGCGGTGTTTTTTAGGGTTTTTGGGGTTAATGCGGGAGCCGTCGGCTGTGATAAGGGGATTTCCGTCAGTCTGGCCTCTTTCGGGGTAGTAAACAGTGGCCGTTACGGTAAAGGTTTCTGGGTACTCGGGGTATTCTTGTATTTTTTCTATAAGTCGTGGAGTTAATAAATCCGGAGCTTGGTGCTCACTTGCAGGGCTTGGATCCTCAGGTTCCAGATAAGCCATTTCGTCGAAAAAAGTTACAAAAATGGAGACTACTACTGCGAGTATTTTGACCCTAAACATATGCAATCCATTTCGTGAAACATCATTTCTATTACAATAACCCGCTTAAACGGCAGGCTTAGAAATTAAGTTTTGTAAGCTGGATGAATTTAGGACAGTAGTATAGTGAAAGTTTATATTATGAAAAGCAGTACATATTGCCAGTATATTCTAAATTCAATGATTTAGGACAAAGAGAAGTATAAGATAAAATTTTAAAATTTTCACTAAATATTTATAGTAAAAATTAAAATCATTGCATAAAATCGCTCTAGAAAATGAAGCTTATGAGCATCAGAACACGACTGAAATTGTAATTTACAAAGCTTCAAAGATTGCCCTAGTAACAACCTCGGAGGCCTACCCTTGATGCTGCTTTTTGAAGTACTTGTCATAGATGACATAGCCTACAAAAAGTACCAGGCTGACACCCCCTACCCAAATCAATCCGTTCATCAAACGGTCATCATCTTCGCCGAGCCAGGCCAATAACACGGTAAGCGGAATAATACCAGCCATGGTGGCCCCAATGAATTTGAAATACCCCATCTTGGTAAGGCCGGCGACGAAACTAACCGCATCATTGGATAGGAAAGGGGAAATACGGGCGATGATCACAGCCCAAATACCATACTCTGACACGAACCCGCATACCTTCTCTTCGGCCTTATGCCCAATGATCTTGCGTACCCCAGCTTCTCCTAGCCCCCGGCCAATTAAATACCCGATAGTGGAGGCGACCAGCACAGCGGCCAGCGCAATAAGCGACCCCCACACTGGCCCATAAGCAATGATGGCCACCAACATCAGCGCCACTACATTGATGACCAGTAAGAACATCTGAGCGACCATGGCCAGAATAATGAAGAATGGTCCCCAAAAGCCAAATTGCTCCACCCAGGAGGAAATACGCTCCTCATCGCCGCTTGTCAGTACTTCCCAGCCTTCCTGAATATTCGCCTGAAAGCTTGATGAAATAAAATAAGCACCTACTAGCATGGCAATAATTGCCGCCGTTACCAACAGGGGCCATTTGCTTTGTTTTGTATCTTCTTGCTTGGTTGTCGTATTGTTCGCCATAAGGGAGTCTTTCGTTGTTTAGACGCAGATTATCTGATTGAGGTTGGATGCTCGAGCATACCACTCGATTTGTTTATCAGGGCTGTCTGTTTATACACCCTGCCCGGCTCGGGAGTGGCAAGCGAGTAACGCCAGGTATACTGCGGATTGGCCAGTGTACTGCTCTGATGCCGCTGCTGCGCCGAGCGCTCACCTTGGCTAAGGGGAGGCTCTGCAGGTATAGCCGCCTGTTTGTCGACATGCTCTCCGTAAAGCACAGCCGCAGCCAGTCCTGCCACCAGTCCACCCAGGTGACCTTCCCAGGATATGCGCTCCTCTGATGGGAACAAACCGTAAAACAAGCCACTGTACAGAAATAGTATAGCTAAAGAGATTGCCAGGCCCGCCCTGTCGCGACGAACGATGCCATTGAACAGCAGAAAACCCGCCAGACCGTACACAACTCCACTTGCCCCTACATGGTAAGCATCACGACCGATAAACCAGGTGAACAGTCCGCTCAGTACGTAGACCAGAACGAACACACGCAGTGCAACCGATCGGTGCAAAAACAAGATGAAGCCGGAAAGCAGCACCAGCGGAAAGGAATTGGAAAGTAAGTGTATGAGACCCGAGTGTATGAGTGGGCCCATAAACACACCGATCAGCCCCAGAAAGTCGCGCGGATGAATGCCTAACCAGGTCAGGTTCACCTCGTTCAGGTACGAAAGCAACGCCACCAGCCAGATGAGCCCGACAAACAAGGTGCCCGGCAGAAAACTGTAAGCAAAACGCTCATGTTCGGCTTTCAGGCTTTGGTGGCTCTGCAAAGGGGTTACTTGCATCATAGGGTTTTGTTTGGAGCAGGTATGGTTGCGATTTTCACTGTGCTCAGGCTATACGTACAAAGGTAAAGGCAAGTCATGGAGAAATCCCGCACAGTGACAAGATACGGGCTGTAGGTTATAAATCGTATGCTATATCCATACTTTTCACGTTCTATATCGTAACAGTTCCATTTCAGCCCTGTTGTTAAGCATACAAGGGTATAGTTAAAAAATCGATTACAAATTTAAGAAGTATAAAAGGTGATTTCACCACCAGTACCATGCACGCTAATCCACTTCACCCTTTAGCCAGACACTTGTCAGCACTAGGCCTTTGCCTGATGTGTTGCATGCTGTTGTTGCTGAGTTCCTGCGAGAGTTCAGACACGAGCGGGGCTGCTTATGCGCGTGAGGAAGAGCAAAAGCACGAATTTTCCCCGGAAGAGGTCCCTTATACACGCCCCCGCACCTTGGTGGAGGCGATTGAAAACCCATCACCTTGGGTGGATTCTGTATTCAGGACCCTGAGCCCGGAAGAGCGTATCGCACAGCTTATTATTATAGAGGCTTTTTCTAACCAAGGTCCAAAGTACGAGGCCGACGTCATGAACCTGGTCAAAAGGTACAGGGTCGGCGGGATCATCTATTTTCAAGGTGGTCCCGTGCGGCAGGCTGTCCTGAACAACCGTTTGCAGGCTGCTTCCAAAGTGCCGCTTCTTATCTCAATGGATGCCGAAACGGGTGTGGGCATGCGCCTCGACAGTACGGTACAGTATCCTTTCCAGATGATGATGGGCGCTATAGAAGACAATGGCCTGATTTACCGAATGGGTGCTGAAGTAGCCGAGGAGTTCAAGCGGCTGGGTATGCACGTCAACTTCGCCCCGGTAGCCGATATCAATAATAACTCCCAGAACCCCATTATCAGCTATCGGGCTTTTGGCGAGAACAAACTGGATGTCACAGCCAAAAGTCTGGCTTACATGCGCGGTATGCAGGAGAATGGCATCATTGCGGTGGCCAAGCACTTCCCCGGACACGGCGACACAGATGTGGACTCCCACTACGACCTGCCTGTGATTCCGCATGACCGTGCCCGGCTCGACTCACTGGAGCTATACCCTTTCCGGGAGCTGATCAAGCATGGCATTGGCGGTATTATGGTCGCACACATGCACATGCAGCAGCTCGACACGACCCACAACCTGCCCTCTACCCTATCCAAGCCCATCGTGACCAGTTTGCTTAAGAACCAGCTGGAGTTTAAAGGTTTGGTCTTCACAGATGCCATGGTGATGAAGGGCGTTACTAAATACTTCGATCCGGGGGAGGCAGAGGCACGCGCCCTGATGGCGGGTAACGATGTGTTGGAGCGCCTTAACAGTGTGCCTAAAGCCATTCAGGCTATCAAGCAGGCCATTGCCCGAGGTGACCTTTCGCAGGAAGAGATTGACCGCCGTTGCAAAAAAATGCTGGCGGCCAAAGCCTGGGTAGGTTTGGACAGGTATAAGCCTATTGAACTGGAAAACCTGTATGAGGACCTAAACCCAGGTATAGCCGATAGTACCAACCATGCGCTGGCCGAAGCGGCTATGACCCTGCTCAACAACCGCAAGAACTTCCTGCCCATCCGCCAGAAAAAACGGCAGCGCATCGCCACACTCTCCTTCGGTGTGGTGCGCCCCAGTATTTTCCAGCGGGAGATAAACAGGCATGCCCGCATTGACGCTGACTTTGTGATATCCCGAAAAGCCAACGCCAAAGAGGTAAAACAAATAAAGCAAAAGCTTAAAGGATACGATCTGGTGCTAGTGGGGCTCTACGGTCCGAGCGTGACGCCTAGCAACCGCTTGGGCTACTCGAAGGAAGCAACCGCCTATGTAACGGACCTCGCTCGCTCCGACCGGGCTATTATGACGCTCTTTGACAACCCCTATACCCTGAACCAGTTCCCGGACATACACAAGAGCCGGGTACTCATACTGGCTTACCAGGCCCACATGCACGCGCAGGTGGCAGCAGCCAAACTGCTGTTCGGCAAGATACCTGCACGCGGCAAGCTGCCCGTTACCGTCAACAGGCACTACCGCTATGGACACGGCATTAGCAAAGACAAACCACTACTCGCCGTAAGTCCATAGTATCTTGTATGGGTGCTTTGCGTATTATGCCAAGTATAGGCATCGCCTGACAATACCAACCCTAAAACTGTGAAAAAGAAATGCTTAACAATAGAACAACTTACCTTATAGGCCTGCTGGCTGTCTCACTACTCTGGAGCTGCGAAGGAAACCGCACCGCCCATGACACAGAAGAAATAACGGTAGATGTACCTGCTGACACTGCCCGGGTAGAGCGCACTGGCCGCACCGTGGGCGATCGACTGGAGTCACTCCGCGGCTGGATGAACGAGAAAGTGGAGCGTGGCGACACGGCCATACAGCGCGAGATGCCCGGGATCAAGGAGGACTTCAGGAAACGGTCCGCTGAAATCGAGCAGAACCTGGACAGTCTTTCAGCTGACTCCAAAGCGGAGTACGCACGACTGAAAGAGCGCTACGAGCGCTGGGAAAACAGACAGGAACGACGACTGAACACTCCGCTGGACCGCTCTGAACTGGGCCAGTGGGAAGAACAGCTGCTCCGTGAGTTTAACAACATTGAAAACATAGCGCCCCAGGACATGCGGGAGGCTTACCTGACCTTTATGGGCGTGGTACGGGCCAAGCGCCGCAACTGGACGCAGCACGACTGGGACTACGTGGACAATGTGTACGGACAGCTGAACCAACGTCGCCGGCAGGTAGAAAACCAGATTTCGAATAGCGACAAGCTTAAAATCAGAGCACTGCAGGCAGAGTACCTAACCTTGGAGGGTGCCGCCGATGCCCAAAGCACCATGCGCAATATGCGCAACTAAAGGCCTGGCAAAACTATTTAGAGGCTTTGTGGTTTAGGCCTTATACCTTTGCTCAGGTATAGCCAATAGCCTTAGGCATGATTGCCTGTACCTAAATTAAAAGCAAGAACCATGGAAAAAGCGACATTTGGAGGAGGATGCTTCTGGTGTACTGAAGCAGTGTTTCAGGACCTGGAAGGCGTGCAGAAAGTGGAGTCCGGCTATGCAGGCGGACATATGGAAAACCCAACCTACAAGCAAGTAACCTCAGGCACCACCGGGCACGCGGAAGTATTGCAGATCACATACGACCCTGCTATCATAAGTTATGACGAACTGCTGGAGGTGTTCTGGAAAACCCATGACCCTACTACCCTCAACAGACAGGGCAATGATATCGGAACACAGTACCGCTCTATTGTGCTCTACCACAATGACGAGCAGCGCGAGAAAGCCGAAAGGTATAAGCAGGAGTTAGACGCAGCGGGTGCTTTCGATGATCCGATTGTGACCACGATTGAGCCTCTGCAGGAATTTTATCCGGCCGAAGACTATCATCAGAACTACTTTAATACTCACGGGCATGAGCCTTACTGCAGTTTTGTGATCCGGCCGAAAGTAGACAAGGTTAGAAAAGTGTTTGCTGACAAACTCAAGCCTGAAGCTAGAAAGTAGTCAGATACAAAAGAAAAGCCTCAGCCGCCTTGTTGGTAGCTGAGGCTTTTTTATACCTGCTATTTAGAACTCCACTAGCTGTTTAGCAGCACCCATTGTTGGGCGATGATGGTCTTGGCATCGGCGAAGCTCTCTTTCAGAAGCTCTTCCCGGGTATAGCTCACCAGTTCAATATCCTCGTGCTCATCCTCCTTGCCACCGCCATCAGCGTGCTGGTGCGATACTTCGGCATAGTATAAAAGCACTTTTTCAGTAGTGCCTCCCGGCGAAGAGTAGAAGGTATGCAGGTGCGTCAGGTTGTCCACGCTATAGCCGATTTCTTCCTCTATTTCGCGGGCAATGCTGGTTTCAGGGCTTTCGCCTTTGTCTACCATACCTGCCACCACTTCTATTAGGTCAGACTCTGATCCAACCCGAAATTGCCTGGTCAGGATGTAGCGCTGCTTTTCCGTATCGTAGACCATGGCAGCAACCGCTGTGCCGCGGTCAAATTGTTCCCGGGTGAAGGTATGGCCGTTTTGAGTTACTGTCAGTTTATAGATCTTGAAATAGCCATCATAGGCTGTCTCTCTTTTTTTAATTTTCATAAGGGCGAATATAGGCAATGCCAGGGTATAGCTTGCCATAAGGTATAGGTTAATGTGTATCGTTACAATTCGTTGTTCCGGAATGCCGCTTTTTGGGTCCGTTCTGTAAGGCCAGACATGGAAAGCGGAGTCTCACTTTCATAGCCTTTCTTGGCTCGTTGTTCACCGGTAGGGCCTGGCAACATACGGTTGAGCACTGCAAAAATATCGGTGGTAGTCTCAGGTGAGATCCCGTGAATGAAAGCGCCGATCTTGGCAGGTATAGACGTCACTACTTCTGCATCACCGTGACGGCAGGCATCCAGAATCGACTTGGCCGATCGCTCCGCACTGATGGAGGTCAGCGGACTCGAGTCGGCTATTTTAAACAGGGTATATTCCTCCTCATGCTGCCCCTTCACGTTGGCATGGCGTGGGCTACCCGTCTGCATCAGACCCGGCGAAGCACAAGTGACCGTGATGTTATACTGCTTCAGTTCGGCACGCAGACCTTCCGATAAGCCGACCAGCGCAAACTTGCTGGCACTGTAGGGGACCAGGTGCGGCACTCCCAATTTACCCCCGATCGAAGCAATGTTGAGAATACGACCGGCACCGCGTTCCTTCATGGAAGGCAGCACGGCCAGGGTAGTGTAAAGTGGACCCCAGAAGTGCGTCTGCATGGCCTCCTCAAAGTCTCCGACAGTCATCTCCTCCAGCGGTCCCGCCGTGATGATGCCGGCATTGTTGATGAGCACGTCAATCGGGCCGAACTCCCGCTGCACCCGCTCTACCATCTGTTCCACCTGGGCTTGCTGGGTTATATCGCAAGGCAGCACCATCACATCGGCTCCGTTGCCTGCCAGCTCCATGCGGGCATCCTCCAGTTGCATTTCATCGCGTGAGCACAGCACCAGTCGCGCTCCTTCTTTGGCCAGTTGCCGCGCCATCACAAAGCCCAGCCCACGGGCGCCACCGGTTATCAGCACTACTTTGTTCCGGAAATTATAGGCATTCAGTTTGCGGCTAATGGCACGGGCTGCAAGCAATGCTCCCGCTCCGGCTGCCAGCCACCACAGGTTTCTCTTCTGTTCTGTTTCCATAGATCTTAGGTATAGCAAATAAAGCCGGAAGCAGCATACAGACAGCTGATCTGGCTTTTTTGTCTACGGGAAGGCAGGGTATGTAGGTTCGGGAACCGGAAACGCTAGGTATAGCGCTGCTTATTTTTTCTTTTTGAAGGGATTTATACCTTGACGTTTGCTTGTGAACACTTCGTTTTTAGGCATCGGGGTATAGAGCAGCTTGACTGATACCACGCCGTAGTGATCTTTTGTGTTCTCTATCCGGGTAACATTGTCGAGATAGTCCGTCGTGGTGATCTGGTACATCACCTCGGGCGCAATACTGATCTGATCGGAGAAGCGGAAGCGTATACCTCCACCAAAAGGAATTACGCCTGCTATGGCTGGGTATGACCTCAGGCGGTCATAAGTAATGTCGGAGTTCGGGACACGGTTGGTCGGGTAAGAACTTGGGGTATAATACACAAATCCAATCCCGCCTTTCACAAACGGCACAGCAAAGCGCTTACGGGTAGAGCGGTAGTTGTTAGACCCGGCGTAGCTGTCCATCAGGTTGTATACCAGCATCCCGGATACTTCGATCACCCTGGATTCAAAAGTGATATTGTCCTGATAGGTTTTCTCGGAGGCGCCTAGTTTGATGTACTCCACCTCACCACTGATGGACCAGAAGGGGTTGTACTTGAAAAGGGCGCCGATGCTGAAAGCAGGGCCAATGTCATTACAATCATAGCTTCCGCATATATCGCTTTTCACAGCGGCTACACCTGCGCCAGCCTGAATGACCAGTCCGCGCTCGGGAATCTTACTCACCCCCATGCGGCGTATGACACTGTCCTGCGCCTGGGCGGTAGTGCAAACTGTAAGGGTGATCAAACATAGTAATAGAAGGAAGTATCTGCTCCTGCTCATGCTTCAGACAGGTTTCTCTTTAAGTGTTGTGTGGCATGCAGCCCAGGTATTGGGTGTGGTGAGCCTGCTCCCCCTATCTACGCATGGCCAAAAGAAAGGATCATTAATTTTTATGAATACATTATAATATAGCCATTATACTATAATACGTGCTATACCTTCCCGATTGGATACAATTAGTTTAGCAAACCTTAAGATCCAAGGAATTAATTAGTTGTGCGGAGAGCCGGACGCTTCTTGTTCAGTAACTGAACAAAATCGATTACAAGCGCTGCCGCATCCGGATAAAAAGTGGGATTGATGTTTTCGAAGTCATCCGTGGGCTTGTGGTAGTGCGGATGGTCTTCTACGCCAAAGTAAATGAAAGGAATCTGGCGCTTGTGGAATTGATAATGATCAGACTGCCTGGTCCAGTCGTTCTGGCCTTGCTCAGGTCGGTCATGGCCTGTTAGCAACTTGGCTTGCGGTCTTGCCTTCACCTGCTGCAGCAGTGGTAGAAGCGCCGGATAATGGTAGGCGCCACTGGCATACAGTTCCCCTTGTTGGTTCAGGCTGAGCATGTCCATGTTTACATTTAGCTGGATCAGGTCGAGTGCAAGCGGTGAATTCTCCAGAAAAGCATTTGCCCCCTGCAGACCCAACTCTTCGCCATCAAGAGCGGCAAAGATCAGCGTATAGTAAGGTTTGTTCGTTTTGAAATAAGCGACAGCAGCCAGCAAAGCCCCTACCCCGGATGCATTGTCGTCAGCTCCATTGTAGATCTCGTCCTTGCGTACACCCACGTGGTCGTAGTGCGCGGTCAGGACAATGGCTTTGTCCGTTTTGCCAGGTATAAAGCCGATCAGGTTCACGGCTTCTTCTACTACGATGCCCCTACCCTCCAGGCGGAAGGTATGGCGGTAGCTATTGTTATAGGGTTGTAGTCCGAGCTCGTTGAAACGCTTTTCTATATAATCCTGCGCCATCCGGCTGCCTTCGGTGCCGCTCAGTCGGCCTGCCATCGAGTCGGCAGACAGTATCTGCACGTCACGCAACAGGACTTGCGGATCGAGCACCTGTTTCTGGGCGACTGCAGTCAGCTGCAGGGCACACATCAGTACAAAAGCGAGGGATAGGCGGCGTTTCATAAGTTTTATTTTAGGCGAAATTAGCATAAATACGCTAACCCGCCCTCAAAATATATTAGCCGTTCGCGACAGGCCAGTTGATCCAGCTTTTCTGGCGTGCAGTGGCTTTCTTCTGCTGGTCGGCCACACGGCGCTCTACCTCTTGCGTGTAGCTACCGTCTTTTTCAAAGACCTCGCCTTTCAGCACCCATCCTGTTTTTACATAGTCCTGCACTCTTGTTACAAGTGCCTGCAAGTCGTTTGCTACGATTACGTCGAATTCCATGTTCGTTCCTGTTTTAAATGGTCTTACAAATGGTTATCAGATGGTATTTAAACAAGGAGCGTGCCACATACGTTCACTGACTATAAATGTTACAACAATTTTAAAACAAACTGCATAACCTTACACAAAGGGCTCCAGGAGCGCCCCCAAAGGCCTAAAAACAAAACGGGCCGGTATAAAAACCGGCCCGTTTTACTATCGCAACTAATTGTATTTTAGTTTCTTACATTGATAAAAGAAGGCACTTCTACTGGTCCCACCGATGTCTGAATGGTCGGCTTGATCTGTAGCACCAAATCTGGTCGGCTGGTGCCGTCTGTCTTGGTGAGCATGGTAACTAGGCGCAGCAAATTGTTATACCCTGGCCTGCCGTTTTCCTCGGCTATCCGGATAGGCGTACGCACGTTGATGGTGTTGAGTCCGTGACGGAGCTCCACCGGCTCGTCTACTATGCCGCTCAGGGTTTGCTTGCCGTCAAGCAGTAGCTGCCATTTCAGCTTGGTCACGGTCATGCTGCGCTCCTGGTTTGCTTCGTCCAGTTCTACATTCAGTCCCAGGCTGGAGTAGGCGGACAGGTTATTGTCAGAGAAGGCCGTAAAAAGCAGCGCCGCTTCTCCGAGAGAAAAGTCCTCCGGCCGCTTTTTATTCAGCACATTCACGCCATTGAGCTTCACTTCATTTATACCTGACAAGCTATACTTTGCTTCCTTGAAAGCATCCACGTCGCTCTTGGTGCCGCACGAGAATGCGAAAAAGGCTATACCTAGCAGCAGAGCGAAACTTAAGAGATTTGTTTTTTTGATCATTTGCTTTGTTATGCTCAGCGCTTTATCACTTTGCCTGAGCCTGAAATAGTTGAATTAATAGTCGGATTTCCCTGGTAGTACACATTACCGCTTCCACTGATCGTAACGGCCAGTTCATTGGCGGCATGCACTTCCACACTGCCCGAGCCACTCAACACCACACCGGCATTCTCGCTGCTCAGACCAAAAGATTTTATGCTTCCCGAACCAGAAAGATTAATCTCCTCTACCTCAGCCGCACCTACCAGATCAATCTTACCTGAACCAGTGAGTCTGCTGCTTACTTTTGTGGCTGATACATTGATCCAGAGATAACCTGATCCGTCCAGCACTGCCCGGAAGTTATCTGTTTCGAATTCATCCTGCAACTCTATACGGCCTGACCCGATCATTTCGGCACTGTTCAGCTCCGGCACGGTCATGTGTACTTCAACGGTCTTGTGGCTGCGCAGACACCTGTCAAAGCTGAGGTCCCACACTCCGTTGGCTACATTGGTGTTGATCGCGTCCAGTACGTTAGGCTGCGCTCTGACCTCGATGCGCTGCGTAGCTCCCCGTCTAACAAATACACGGGTATCACCGTTCACTCGCAGCCCGTTGACCGCGTCCAGGTTAAACTCCCGGCTCTCCACATCCCCTCTTCCCCTGATACAATCCACCTCATCACCACAGGAAACAAGCAAGAGAGTGGGCAGGATGAGCAAGAGCATCCGGCATGCAAAATTAGTAAATTTCATAGTTTTATTTAGCTTAATTAACGCTGCAAGTTACATAATCCTGCTCCAGCTGCATAAAACTGACGAATCCGTCTGCTCAATATTTTGGGGCCATTACTAATTTTTTAGCTGAAATGACCGACTCTTTGCCCCCGCTGGTTTACCAGTACCCCATTATCGGTTACGAACAAGCCCTGCAGGTATTCGCTCTCGAAGTAGAAAGGGTAATCGCGGTTGTTGGTGCGGGCCAGCTTACCAATGATGCGGGCACCTCGCTCGGTCATGTGCACCAGTTGCAATCTCGTGGTCAGGAAAAACTGCTCGTCAGGCGCATTGTTAAAGACCACTTTGCGAAGTACCAGTCGGCTATCCAGTCCCTGCGAGGCTGTGTTGGTTCTAACTGGCTGCTGGCGCAGTTGCTCCCTTGCCTGCTGGGGTGGCTGGCTGTTGCCGGCCATGCCCTGGGACTCCCGCTGATGGCCGTTTGTACTCGCCAGCAGCTGCGCATCGGCATTGCCCCAGCCTTTGCTGATAGCCGCCAACCGGTAGCTGCGGCCCGGATGCGTGGCAGAGCTTCTTTCATCAGACAACACCTTCATGGCAGCCTGCGCCTCCTCCAAACTAGCTCCCATCTTGCGAAGCACAAAGCCGGAAAACTCGTCCGCCTCCAGTTCATCAGCGTGGTTGCTGCCCTGCCGCGACAAGGTATGGCCGTTGAGGTGATGCCCGATCTCGTGCGCCAAGATGCTCACGCCCGCCCAGTCGGTATGCACGGCATTGTTGATGGCATCCAGGAAATGTTCGTTATAAAGAATGTAGCGTTTGCCATTGTAGATTACAGCAGCGGCATTCTCGATATTGGCAGAACGCACCTCAAAGCGTGGCTTGAGCCCGATCACGTCAATGATCTCACCGATCACATCACGGGGCGCGGCTTTGGTAGCGGCATAAGGCTCCGGACCAGGCGCTGTTTCTGCCACTGCTGCCAGCAACGGAGTCAGGGCCAGCAGCAAGGCCAGGCTTATTCTATTCAATCGATTCATATTTTTTCCCTTTCTGTAGATGGATGAACACAGCATATCTAAAACGAAAAATGGGCAGAAGCTGGTATACCCTTCCATGCAAGTACTTTGCCAGACTTGAGTGTTACGGTCCTCCAAAAAGGGCATTTTGGCAGCTGCATGAATTATTCCTAATTTTACCCGACTGATTTAGAGGCATGCTGCTAATATTTGTGATCCTTTACCTGCTCTTCAACATGGGGGTGGGCTTCTGGGCATCAAGACGGGTACACAATACCAGCGATTTCCTACTGGCAGGCAGGAGTCTGCCTTTCTATATTTCTACTGCTGTGGTGTTTGCCACCTGGTTTGGCTCCGAAACCCTGCTGGGCGCTTCCTCGGAATTTGCATCACACGGACTGCTGGGCGTAATTGAAGACCCCTTTGGTGCTGCGCTTTGCCTGGTGCTGGTTGGCCTCTTCTTCGCAAAAAAACTCTACCGCCTCAACCTGCTCACCATTGGCGACTACTACCGCATCCGCTTCAACCGCACCACCGAGCAGATCGCCGCTTTCTTTATGGTCATCTCCTACTTCGGATGGATTGCGGCGCAGATGGTCGCCCTGGGCATTGTGATGAACCAGGTGTTCGGGGTTTCCACAGCCGCAGGCATTATCATTGGCAGTATGATCGTGGTCGGCTATACTTACATGGGTGGTATGTGGTCGGTTTCGATCACTGACTTCGTACAGACTGTGATGATCATCGGGGGACTTATCTTCATTACTTATACCTTGCTGCAGCACATGCCGCTGGAGCAGATCACGGCTACCCTGCCCGACGGCTTCTTCCGGATGACACCCCCTGACCGAAGCCCTACTTCCTGGCTTAACTATATTGCCCTCTGGATCACGATCGGGCTTGGCTCTATTCCGCAGCAGGATGTGTTCCAAAGGGTGATGTCGGCAAAGTCGGAGAAAGTGGCGGTGGCTGCTTCGCTGGGCGCCGGTCTGCTATACCTGACGGTGGCTTTTATGCCGCTGCTGCTGGCTCTCTACGCCCGCACACTGCATCCTGAACTGCTGCAGGAAGACGCCCAACTGCTTGTTCCCGGCCTGATCATGGGGCTGGACTCCATGCTGATCAAGGTGCTCTTTTTCGGAGCGCTGATCTCGGCCATCATCAGCACAGCCAGTGGCGGTATTCTGGCCCCGGCTGCTGTGCTGAGTGAGAACATGCTGCGCCCGCTACTCGGCCAGCGAAGCGACAAGCAAATGCTGTTGCTGTCGCGCATCAGCGTGCTCGTGGTAGCGGCTGTCTCGCTGGGAATGGCGCTGCTGCGCAGCAACATTTATGAACTGGTGAGCGAATCATCCGCCCTGAGTCTGGTCTCGCTGTTTGTGCCGCTGGTAGCAGGCCTGTATTGGAAACGCACCTCTGCGCTGGCTGCCAATGTGTCTATCCTCACAGGTATGGCCGGCTGGTTGCTTTGCCTATACCTGCAAACGACCGTCAACCCGATGCTCTATGGACTGGGTGCCAGCATAGCCGGATTGCTCTTCGGCCAATTGATATCCCATCTGCGGGCTGAACCTATACCTGCTGAACCATTGGCCATAAAAAAGCAGGTATAGCCCAAAGGCCATACCTGCTATACCTATCGCTCTATACCTTATTTAAAAAAAGCCACTATACCGGTCGGTTTGGTCACGGTGATATACGCGGGCGACTCTATGTTTCCTACCGGTGTTTTGATCGTCGGCTTGATCTTGAGCGTCACATGCTCCCGGATATCCGTACGCTGTCCCAGCAGAGTAATCAACCTGGACAGGCCTGTGTAGTTGGGCAAATCTCCATCCGAAACCAAGCCTACGGGTGTCGCGATCGGCAGCAGGTTCAGGCCCTCCTGCAGCTCCATGGTTTCCTCGATAACACCTGTCAAAGCCTCTTCGCCATCCACTTCCAACAGCCATTTCATGCGCGTGATGGTCAGGTGACGTGCTTCCTCGCTTTGCTCCTGCAGCGTGACGTGCAGGGCCAGCGTTGAACTAAACTCCAGCGAGTTACTGGTCACGGTAGCCAACAGGCTGTCGCGCTCTTCGTGCGAAAAGCCACGGCGCTCCTGTATGCGCTGCTCTACATCGATCCCGTTGAGCTTTATGTCCCGTACGCTTTGCAGGCTGTACTTTGCTTCTGTAAAGGCTTTTATATCCTGCGCCTGCTTACAGGAATAGATGACCATTGCCAGCATCAGCAGCAAGGCCATGCTCCATATCTTATTCATGCTAAGATGTCCTAAATATTATCTGCTTCAGATAACGCTCACGGTTGCCTAAAGTGTTTCAAACGAAGCTTTTATAATACTAATTTAGTAAAGTTGATGAAAAATTAAAGCTTCTATACATAAAAACCAGGTATAGCCTCGCTGCTATACCTGGTTTTACTTATGATTTACCCAGTGTTGCTATATCCTAGTTGGCTCCAAGCGGCTGTTTAGGCTTGTGCACGTCCTGCCCTGTCTCCATAAATCGCTTGAAGTAGCGCAGATCGTTCTCCACCATTTTCTTAAGCATCGGGTTGAGCATCTTCGCAGCCAGTCCGCCCACCGACCCTGCCGGCGGGCTATAAGAAATCACGGCCTGCACAATAGTCCCCTGCCCATCAGGGGAGTCAGAAAAGCGCACTTCACCGGCATTGTCAAGTTCCGAGTTTGGCAGGGAGCGCCAGGCAATCAGTTCGTTTTCTTTCTCATTGATGATATCCGCATCCCATTCAATGGTGCCGACACCACCCGGAATTTTGGCTACCCAGTGTGAGCGCTGCGGACCGTTGGACTGTACGCTTTCCAGATGCTCCATGAACTTGGGCAGGTTTTCGAGCATGCGCCAGAACTGGAAAACCTCTGAGCGCGGACGCTGCACTGTGATGGTCTTGATGATGTCCACTGAAATGTCCTCGTTTTCAGCAGTATCACGGCCTATCATTTGGTTCATAGGGCAGTAACCGGTAAAGCCTCTGAAAAGCAGCAGCCCCCCCGCCAGCGTGGACAGCAAACCGGCAGTTCCTGACTGTCGCAGCCCCACAAGGGCCAGTGCCGCTCCACCCACTGCCGAGAGCACACGCTCCGGCCGGCTCACATTGATATGGCTCGACCCGGAAGCAGGTGGAAAAATATGCTCCGTGTGAAGCATTTTGGAGTAATTAGGTTTGTATGTATCCATAGTTTATTTGTTTTGTTCTATTCTGTTTTAATGGATACGTGCTTTAGGGCTATTATAGTTGCTGTGCTTGTGCTCCCGTGTGGTTTGGTAGTATCTCGTCACACAAATGAGACCCTCCACACTCTTAATATTATCATACACTGAAAGTTATATCTTATCCTCAAATTAAACATCCCATAAACGTATACCTTATATACCCCTCCTTATAGGATCTTACCAGAGATCTGCTTCCTGATCAGTGCCATGGCATTGTTCTCCTGCTACAGCTGTATTCCAAGCTTTTACTTCTTCTCTAATGAAAACATCATTACTTATCACCATCCTGTTTCTATTTCAATTTTTCACTTCGGCACAGGCCCAGCGCCATAATCAGCTGGCAGACTGCCAGCGGCAACCCGCTCCGACTGCCCAAAGCACTGCACAGGCGGCATTGACTGAGAACAAAGTGGCGGTATACTATGTCGTGGCAAGTGACGAAACCTACAGCCAGGCTGAATACGACGCGATAAAGAAAGCCACCCGGGAGATACAGGCTTGGTTTCAGGTAAATACCGGCGGTCTTACCTATACCTTTGCCTATGCAGACACCGTCCTGTTTTACCAGGCGAAGGAAAGCACCAGCTATTACCGGGAGGACTGGTGGGGTCTGCTGTTGGCAGAGATGGAACAATTGGGACACCCGATCTGGGAACCGGGTTTTGTGGTGAGCCTCTGGATCAAGTCAGGTCGGCCAGAAGGATTGGGAGGAGGCGCCCAGTCTTGTAATGGCTATTGCGGCGTGGCCATCACCGCAGTGGAGAATTTCCCGGAGTTCAATGATTTTGGGATCTGCCCTACTGACCCAACAGGTCTGATGTGGCCCTGCGTGCCACACGGCACTATGGCCCACGAGCTGGGCCATGCCTTTGGTCTTCCCCACCCCTACGAAAACGAAAGCACCCGCGACGTCGCTTATCACAGCATCATGCAGACGCATTGGAGTTATCCTGACAAAGCACCTGATTCTGAAAGCCCCTGGGGACTTCTCACAGTGGAACGCACCGCACTTTGGAGCAATCCCTTTTTCTACCAGGATCTTTCGCTTCGTCAGATTTACGACTCCCCCATTGTCAACCTGCCAGTCACCGGAGAGGCACCGCTAGTCAGTTTCCGTAGTTCGACGAAAGGCCTTGCAGTTAACCTGACCAACGAAACCAGAGGCGCCTGGCTCTATTACTGGACCTTTGGAGACGGTAGCGTGAGCAATGCGACGTCCCCGAGCCATACCTACAGCCAACCGGGAACCTACACAATCACCCTGAGGGCTTCGAACGAAAACGGGATGATGGCCATGCAGCGCATGACAATGCAGGTGGCGGAAGAGAAAAAACCTGTGGGCAAGCCCATTTATGTGGGACCCATCAAAATATACCCTAACCCAAGCACAGATGGCCGGTTTACCATCAGTTTCCCACCGTTTCCTTTTCCGGTACACCTCTCGGTGCACAATGCGATGGGGCGTCCCATTATCCAACATACCTTTTCCAGTACGTCACGCAATCTGCATCTGGACCTGAGTGATTTCGGCCGGGGCATTTACTATGTCCGGATTCAGTTTAAGGGAGCGTCTTTCACGCACAGACTGTCCGTCCTTTAAAGTGCATTTTGCGGACCTGCCTGGCGTGCACATCGTGCTCCGGACTGGTCGTCTGAATTCCTTTCACTGTGAAGGATCACCTATAAAAACAAAGAGGGAGCCCCGTGTGAGGCTCCCTCTTTGTTTTAAACTTCTTTCTGCTTATTTACCTCCGAACAGATAAGCTACAGAAACACCTAACACACGGTTTCTGGATTTGCTTTCGCCGGACTCTACTTCGTACAGGCTGGTCAGACCCAATCCGTAGCGTACGTCCAGGTTAAGTGCACCTGCACCCAGATTGTAGCCTAAGCCCACGCCAAAGCTTGCACCCAGTTCCATTCTGTTGTCTTCGTCCTCAAACTCGTAGCTGTCACTGCCTTTATTACCATCATACTTCATTGACATTTTGCCACTTGCCAAATACCCTACAGTTGGGCCACCTGTCACAAAGCCTTTTACTTGCTCGGAGCCAAATGTAATCTTAGCCAAAACAGGCACCTCGATGTAGTTACTGGTACCTTTCAGGTAAGCGTCGCTGTCACCGAACTTATAGCCTTTTTGAATAAAAAGAAGTTCAGGCTGAATCGACAGTAGCTCACTTACATTGAAATTAGCAACTACACCTACCTGCAAACCTGGCGTGTACTTCAGTTCATCTTCCAGTTCGTCCCCATCTCCATCTGACAGGCTAACTTTTGAGAATGTAGCACCTACGCGTGGGCCGAAAGAAACAGATTGTGCCATTGATGTAAATGCCATACCTACAGCAAACAGCAGCGTGAGTAAAAATTTGATTTTCATAAAAAATGTTGGTTTAAAATATGCGCAAAGCACATTATAAATATTCAAGTTTCAAAGTATATAATAAAAACTATATAGAATCTCTCCTTCTGATTTCTTTCTGCTCTGTTGTTTGCTGCTGACTTTCAATTAATAAGGAACAGAACGAGCCATAAAAAAAAGCCCCGGCTGATGGCCGGGGCTTTTCAATACGCTATAATGGTATGACTTATTTAAATTTGCCTTTCAGCATGGCCAGTTTTGCCGCAAAATCATTGGCTGGCTCCTCTTCACGTTTAGCACCACCTTTTTTGCCGCCGCCACCTGCTGGGCGGGCTGCATTCGGATCGCCTTTCATGCTCAGTGAGATGCGCTTGCGCGGCACATCCACCTCCAGCACGGTTACGTCTACCTTCTGCCCTACCTTCACCACATCATGCGGGTTGCTCACGAAGCGGTCTGACAGGTGGCTCACGTGTACGAGTCCATCCTGGTGCACTCCTATGTCCACAAAGGCGCCGAAAGCCGTGATGTTTGTCACAAGACCAGGGAGCTTCATGCCTTCGCGCAGGTCCTTCATCTCGTTCACGCCTTCTGTGAAGCTAAACGCCTCAAAGGTCTGACGCGGGTCACGACCAGGCTTGGCCAGTTCGCTCAGGATGTCCTGCAGCGTCGGTAAACCTACTGTATCGGTCACGTAGTTTTTCAGGTTGATCTGCTTGCGCAGTTCGTCTTTCTGCATCAGATCCTGCACGGTTACGCCCAGGTCTTTAGCCATCTGCTCCACAATCGGGTAGCTTTCCGGGTGCACGGCCGAGGCGTCCAGTGGATTCTTCGCATCGCGTATTCTTAAGAAACCTGCCGCCTGCTCAAAGGCCTTATCACCCAGACGCGGTACTTTCTTCAGTTCAGTACGCGTGCGGAACGGTCCGTTTTGATTTCTGTATTCTACGATGTTCTGCGCAAGTGAAGGGCCCAAACCTGACACATAGGTCAGCAGTTGCTTGCTGGCCGTGTTTACCTCCACACCCACTGCGTTCACGCAGCTCATCACTACGTCATCTAGCGAGTGCTTCAGGGCAGTCTGGTCCACGTCGTGCTGGTACTGGCCTACTCCTATGGACTTCGGATCAATCTTCACCAGCTCAGCCAGCGGGTCCATGAGTCGGCGGCCAATGGAAACAGCGCCACGCACCGTCACGTCTTGATCCGGGAACTCTTCACGGGCTACGTCCGATGCAGAATAGATGGAGGCACCGCTTTCATTCACCATCACCACCTGCACCGAAGCAGGCAGTTTCAGGCTCTTCACGAAGGCCTCTGTTTCGCGGCTGGCTGTACCGTTGCCAATGGCAATGGCCTCTACCTCAAACCGCGTCACCATATACCTGACTGCCTGGGCGGCTTCGCTTTCCTTATGCTGACCCGTGTGCGGGTAGATCGTTTCGTTGTGCAGCAGCTTGCCCTGCTTGTCTAGCACCACCGACTTCACACCGGTTCTGAAACCCGGGTCAAGCGCCAGCACCGTCTTCTGACCGAGCGGCGATGAAAGCAACAGCTGGCGTAGGTTGTCAGCAAACACACGGATCGCTTCTTCATCGGCACGCTTCTTTGAGGTCAGGCGTACTTCTGTTTCCATGCTCAGTTTGAGCATACGCTTATAGCAATCCTTGGCGGCAAGTTTCACCTGCTCCGAGGCCGCATTGTTACCTTTCACGAACATACGCTCGAGTCTCTCGAGCGCTTCCTCTTCATCGGGCTGGGCGCTGAGCAGCAGTACCATTTCGGTTTCGCCGCGGCGCATGGCCAGTATGCGGTGCGAAGGCGCCTTTTCAATCGGCTCTTCCCACTCGAAGTAGTCTTTAAACTTCTGACCTTCCGCTTCCTTGCCCATCATCACGCGGCTCTTGAACGTGCCCTTCTTCTCGAAAAGCTGACGCATGGTCGCGCGTGCCTCGGCATTCTCGTTCATCCACTCGGCCATGATGTCGCGAGCACCAGCCAGTGCCTCTTCGGTATCCTTCACCTCTTTTTCTTCGGAGATGAAATTGGCAGCCTCAGCAGTCACATCGATATTCTCCTGTTCAAAAATACGCTGTGCCAAAGGCTCCAGTCCTTTTTCGCGGGCGATGGTGGCACGGGTGCGGCGCTTCGGCTTGTAAGGTAGGTAGATGTCCTCGAGCACGGCCATGGTTTCGGCGGCCATGATCTGAGCCTCCAGCTCCGGTGTCAGTTTCTCCTGATCACGGATGGACTTGAGGATGCTTTCGCGGCGCTTGTCGAGTTCACGCAACTGCTCCAGGCGGTCGCGCACGGCAGCTACCTGCACTTCGTCGAGCGAACCGGTGGCCTCTTTTCGGTAACGGGAGATGAAAGGTACCGTAGCACCTTCATCGAGCAAGGTTGCCGTGGCTTCCACCTGCTTAATGGTGATGGAAAGCTCAGTGGCAATCTTGATTAAATGGTCAACGTTTAATTCCATGTATTTGGGTAAAGAGTAATCTAAACTATCAGGCGGGAAAAGCGCAGCGGAAGGTATAAACTAAGCCCTGCATGATTCGCCCGCACAATTTCCCCTGTTACGGGGTATACCTTCTTGCTTAAGGAACGTCAAATTTAAACGATATTGCCAGAAAGCGAAACATCTGAGGCCTGTAAATTAACCTCCGCCCTTAAAAGGCTGTCGCACTGTTTGCTTAATATTTTTATACCTTCGTAAGCTTGAGATTCCTGAAACACGATAAGATCAGCTTGTTTGCGCTGCTCAGCCTGCTGCTTTGCACGATGCAGAGCTGTGTGGTGCAGCGCATTGACCATACCCCCTACGCAGAGACCAATTACTACCGCCATACCTTGCAGGCGCTCGAAGAACAGCCTCCAGTTGCCAGGGAGGGGGACTCGCTACAGGTTGGTTGGGCCAAAGTAAATATCACTCCTCCCGTGGGAAGTCCACTGGCTGGCTACGGCAAACGCAAAGGGCTCCGGTATAGCACAGTGCACGACTCAGTGTGGGTTCGCACCTTTGCTTTTGACAACGGCCAGGCAGAGGTCATTTTTGTGGCCCTGGATATGCTCATTGCTCCGATGACGGTGGCTGCTGCGTTGGAGGAGGAATATGCAGCGCTGGGACTCAGTCCCGGACAGGTATACCTGAGCGCCACCCATACGCATACTAGCTTCGGAGGCTGGGGACAAAAGCTGGTAGGCCGGCTCATGGCTGGCAGGTATAGCAGGCAACTGGTGCAGCAAACAACCGCCCATATTGTGCAGAGCATACAGCTGGCCAGGCAGAACAAGCAAGCCTCCCGACTCGGATACGGCATCGCTTATGCGCCCCACCTGGTACGCAACCGCCTGACAGGTTCTTTAACGGGAAGAGATACAACCATTCGTTTTTTCAAAATAGAGCAGACTTCCGGTAAAAGAGCCGTTCTGGCCACTTTCGCAGCACACCCCACCATCCTGCCCTCTATGGACCCGGTGCTCTCGCGAGACTATCCGGGAGAGTTGGTGGACCAGCTGGAAAAAAGTGTGGACTTTGCTGCTTTTGCAGCTGGCGCGGTTGGCAGTCAGGCCGTAGTGGCACCCCACGGCGACACCTACGAGAGTACGGCTACCGTCGGACAGCAGCTGGCAGCTGCCATAGTGGAGAAGCTGCCGGCAGTTAAGCTTAAACCCACTGCTCCGCTCGGTTACGGAAGACATACCCTCCTGCTGCCCCGGCCGCAGTGGCGTCTCAATGCCAACTACCGTTTTGCTCCATTTTTGTTTAATGGGCTGTTAGGCCAATACCCGACCTATATTAATAGTATGCTGCTTGGCGATGCAGTGCTGCTTGGCGTACCGGCTGACTATTCGGGCGAGCTTATACCTGAACTGGAGCAACAAGGTCGGCCTGTAGTCGTGACCGGGTTCAATGGCGGGTACATCGGCTATATAACACCTGACCGGCATTATCATTTAAAGAAATACGAGACCCGCTCCATGAACTTTTATGGTCCGCAAAGCGGAAGCTATCTGACAGAGATTCTGGAAAAGATAATGCGCAGTTATCAGCCAGATGACGGACGAAACAACTGATCCGTAAAAATGTTTAATTTTTTTTTCAAAGAATTTTAGTCCAATATTCCAGTTATAGAACAACGCTTTATAGATAGATTATATCCTATTCCTTATTTTTTATACCCAATCGGACTTTATAAAATAATACAATACTTAGCCGTAATATCTTTGTAAAATTATCCCCTCCCGACTTCTCATTCCTTCACTTTCGCCCTTCGTAACACTCAAAACGCTTTCAGAACTGGCAGTTTCATACAGCCTGGCAAATTCCCCAAACAGAATCTCCAAAAGGTGCAAAAAGGCATACAATCAGCTATACAACGATGTTATGACGCACAAATCCTGATATTATCCAGCATCGTAAATGCATCAATGTCAGCGAAAAGCAGGAAAATGCCTACTTAGATTCTCCTGCTTTCGACAGATCACCCATACTTATATAATACAAAGCACGACACCAAAATCCAATCTACAACACCTAGTAAAGAATACCTTATGTAGCATTTCTAATTCTAATCTCTCCTCTATGAAACTAAAATTAACGTGCAATCCCCTGTATCTACTGGGATTGATTCTGTTATTGGCATCGGGCAATGTACGTGCCCAGTCTCCCCTCGACGTCGCCCTGCGGCACATCGACCAAACCAAGGCGGACTACAAGCTCAATGCCGCCGACCTCTCCGACTATGTGGTCACTGACCAGTATACCTCCAAGCACAACGGCATCACGCACATTTACCTCCGCCAGCGCCACCAGGGCATTGAAGTGGTGGATGCGAACATCAACATCAACATCGACCGTGAGGGCAATGTGATCAACATGGGCAACCGCTTTATACCTAATCTGCGCGGTGCCATCAAGGGCAATGCGGCAGCCCTCTCTCCTGAACGGGCCGCCAACGCAGCCGCCGCCGCTCTCAAGCTCACACCTAAGCAGACGATCAAATTAAAAGAGCGCAAAGTCCCTACCCCTAAGCTACCTGCCGCCGCCAAGGCCGTGGTGCTGACCGATGGAGGAATTTCGCTGGAGCCTATACCTGCCAAGCTGGTGTACCAGCCCATGCCAAACGGTGATGTGCGCCTGGCCTGGGAAGTGGACATCTACAACACCGACGCTCAGCACTACTGGAACATGCGCATCGATGCTGCCACCGGGCAGGTACTGAAGCAGCAAGACCTCGTCATTCACGACAACTGGGGACTGCCTGTGGTAACGGACGACCCGCACCAGAAAATGGCCATTGTAAAGCAGAACAGACAGGGCCGCGTAGCGACGAAAGCTGAGCGCCTGAAAGCACAGCAGGACTTCTATACCCAGGCTTTCGCACCGCGTAGCGTGGCTGCTGCAGTTGCCTCCAGCGGTACTTACCGCGTATACGATGCACCTTTCGAGACACCAAGCCATGGCGACAGAACCCTGGTGTCCGGCAAGGAAAACCCGCTTGCCTCTCCATTAGGCTGGCACAACGACGGCCTGTTGTCTTACACCATCACCAAAGGCAACAACGTGCACGCCTACGAAGACCGCCTCGGCGCCAATGCCGGCACCAGCCCGGACGGCGGCTTCGGCCTTAACTTCGACTTTCCGCTTGACCTATCCAAAGAACCGGATACTTATGTAAAGGCAGCCACTACCAACCTGTTTTACTGGAACAACATCATCCATGACCTGTTTTACCTTTATGGTTTTGACGAAGCCAGTGGCAATTTTCAGCAGAAAAACTTCTCTGGTGAAGGTATGGGACTCGACGCTGTAATGGCGGAGGCACAGGATGGCGGCGGTACCAACAATGCCAACTTCCTGACGCTGCAGGACGGCATACCTGGCCGCATGCAGATGTACCTGTGGACCTCTTCCGTACCTGCCAAACTGCTTCACATCACAGCTCCTTCCTCGGTAGCGGGCTCTTATACCGGGGTGCAGGCGGCTTTTGGTCCGGCGATTGATGAAAAGGGCGTATCCGGCAAGATCGTGATGGCTGACCCGGCAAATGGCTGTAACGGTGCTCCTGAGCTGCCGGCTGGTTCTGTTCCTTTGCCATTCAACAACCAGGCGGAAATCACTGGTAATATTGCCCTGGTAGACCGCGGCGACTGTTCTTTCATCTCCAAGGCGCTCAATGCGCAGGCTTCGGGTGCCACGGGAGTTATCGTTGTGAACAACATAGACGGTCCGGCCATGTCGATGGGCGGCGATGAAACAGGTGCGCTTGTGCTGATACCTGCTATCATGATCAGCAAAGCCGACGGCGATAAACTGAAAGCAGCCCTGGCACAGGGTCTGACCGGCTCCCTCCGCCTGGAAGGTGGCGTACCTCCGATGCGTGACGGCGACCTGGACAACGGTATCATCGCCCACGAATACGGTCATGGTATCTCTACCCGCCTCACCGGTGGCCCGAGCACGCAGTGTCTGTCAGGTGCTGAGCAGGGCGGCGAAGGCTGGAGCGACTTCTTCGGCCTGATCATGACCATGCGCGATGGTGACACCGGTACGCAGCGCCGTGGCATCGGTACTTATGTAATGTCCGAGGGTACGGACGGCAACGGTATTCGCCCTGCCCCCTACAGCACCGACATGGGCATCAACCCTTATACCTACAAGATGATCGCCAACCCGGAGATCTCTGTGCCGCATGGTGTGGGCTTCATCTGGGCGACGATGCTTTGGGATATGACCTGGAACCTGATTGAGGAGTATGGCTATGACCCGAACCTGCACAATGGCAAAGGTGGCAACAACATTGCCCTGCAGCTGGTCATGGACGGCCTGAAACTGCAGCCTTGCAGCCCCGGTTTTATTGATGCCCGTGACGCCATCCTGGCTGCCGACCGCATCAACAACGGCGGCGCCAACCAGTGCCATATCTGGAGAGCTTTTGCCAAGCGCGGTTTAGGTTACAGCGCCACACAGGGCAGCAACAACGACCTCACCGACGGCACCGAAGCTTTTGACATGCCTCCGTCTTGCGAGCCGCAGTTTGCCATTAAGCTGCAGGCCACCCCTTCTCCGGTGACTGACGGGGCGGAACTGACTTACAAGATCACCGTGAAGAATGAAACGGAAGGCGCTGTGAATAATGTATCGATCACCAATCCGCTGCCAGAAGGTACTGTGTTTGTACAGGAGTCAGGCACAGACGCCCCTAAGCTGACAAAAGGTGTGGTTACTTTCAAATCGGTGAAGATGGCGCAGGGTGAGACACTGGAGCGTACTTTCAAGGTGCGCGTGAACAAAGGCACCGGCACGACCGTGTTCTTCCACGATGACATGGAAAGTGGCGGCGGTAAGTGGAAGACAACCCGCGGCATTGGCCTGAGTGATTGGAAACTGAGCACGAAGAACCCACACAGCGGCACGAGCTCCTGGTTTGCTGTGGACCCGGACGCCTTCAGCGATCAGTACCTGATCACGGCGCAACCGGTTGCTGTAGGCGAAAATGCACTGCTGCGCTTCTGGCACAGTTATGCCACCGAAGACGGATTCGACGGCGGCGTCGTCGAGATCAGTACCAACCGTGGCCTCACCTGGAGCAACCTGGGCAGTAAAATGATCCAAAACGGATACAACAGTGAAATCCCGCTGCTCAACGCCTCCACCATCGTGGGGCCGGCCTTTACGGGCAACAGCGACGGCTACATCCAAACCGTTGTGGACCTGAGTAGCTACAAAGGACAAAACGTGCTGATCCGCTTCCGCATGGGCTCCGATGTACTCACGGGTGCTACCGGCTGGTATGTGGATGACGTGGACATTGTGTCGAACCCGACTGTGGTAACCAGCACGGCCTACGTTACCTCCCGGTTTGGAGGAGATGCCAGTGCGACCACCGAAACGCTCGTGCTGAAAGCAGGCAGTCTGTCGCAGAGCAGTGTGCTCACGGCCAAAGCTGCTGAAACACGCGAAATACTGTTCCCGAACCCGGCTCAGAACAGAATCAGACTGAAGCTGGCGGAGAAAGCAGCTGGCCCTGTGCTGGTCACCGTTGCCAACGCCCTGGGACAGCAGGTGGCACAACACGAAATTGCAGCTGAAGACGCAGGTAGCGGAGCAACTATACCGCTGGAGGATCTGACAAATGGCATCTATTATTTCACGGTACTAAATGGTGACAAGAGCAGTACCCACAAGGTGATCATCAGAAAATAATATTATAAACCCCGAGCAAAAGCCATCCCTCCATGGGGGTGGCTTTTCTCCTTTTATACCATACCGGAAGAATAAATACAATATATCATTTCCATATCACCCATATTCATATCATTGTATTAGAATAGTTATAAACAAATCCATAGCTTTTCAGGTTTAATATAATGTAGGGGCTATGTTCCTCTTTATGTGATACTTAAATATTTGATAATGGAAACGATTTTGCCTGATATAGCTAGTTTACTCTTTTTTCTAACCTTTACCATTTACTCTTTACTGGTGATTTTTATGCTGGTGTGGACCTACCATGATGCGGAAAGCCGTGGTGTGATGGGATGGCTGGTAGTAGTTCCGACTTTCATGACGGGTACCCTGCTGGGTGTAATACTTTGGCTGGTGTTCAGACCAGCTCTCAAACCAGAGCCTGTATGGGTAAGGGTTCGAGAATAAAATTTTCAGTGTGATTTAACTTGAATAGCAGCCGGGCAAACACCCGGCTGCTTTCATTTTCTGCCCATCTCCATTCACTAATCTGCGTTTTATAGACTATCAACCGGATTAAGTTCGTTAATTTGCAGTATAGCCTATGAACCTATGAAGTCAATTCGCTTACTACTATACCTGTCCTTGTTCGGCGCTTCTCTGTGGCTTAGTTCCTGCAACGACTGCGAAACAAAAGTAGCGCAGTTTGAAAATGGCAATAGCAGCTGGACCGTGTACAATGCCCGGGACAGCCTCCTCATGGTTGACAGTAACACACCGGATACAATTCGCGTGTTTCTGAACACCCGGGTTAACTCCGATCCTATACCTGGCGACGGATTTGGCCCGGCTGATGTGTGCATAGAGCAGTACTATACCCGCCGCACCAGTGTCATGCAGCACAATAACCGTCGCTTTCCAGCTCTGACAGTTGTAGCCGTGCGCATGCCTGACTCTATACGTGTGAGCCTGGTAGTAGCCGGCAGAGCTGAGCTTCGCATACCAGATGTCAACACACCAGACCATGCCACCCTTCCCGTTGGCGGCGTAACTTACCAGGATGTGTTCGATCTGACAAATCCGGATAGCACGGCTACCGGCGTGCGCCGCATCCTGTTCAATCGCGAGTTTGGCTTTCTGCAGGTGGCTTATTTCAATGGCCGCACCTTTACCCGATACGCACCTTAAGCCCTGCTCACCCTACCAGCCAAGTTGTAACAATAATTTTTGTAGCGGCTTGCAACGCTTTGCCTCCAAAACGAATCTTACCATTAGGTATGGCTATACCTGATATGCGACAATTAAACATTTACCATTACAATCAAATTTCACCCTAATGAAACACAGTATTAAACTTTTCGGAGTATTTATTCTGGCAACACTTCTTTTTACCTCTTGCAAAGACTGCGACACCACTACTACCCAATTTGACGAAAAAGATGTGGAATGGCTGGTCTATGACCGCAATGACACCATCCGTTTTCTGAACGAAACAGGTGACACCGTTACGTATACTAACACAGCGCTGATAGCGGAGCAGGTACCAGGCGAAGGCTACAACATCTCCGATAATTGCATCGGTCACTTTGATGTGCAGGCTTACAGCGTGATGGAGGATATTGCCAGAAGCAACACGAATACGAACGCTAGCCCGGGCATTGCTACTTATTTTCTGAAGCGTGAAAACAGCATGGAGGTGTCGGTAGCGGTGAATGGACGCGGCGAGTACAAACTGAACCCGGGCCAGCCCACCTACCCATCAGTTGAGGTAAACGATGTGCTGTATACCGATGTGTATGAAGTGATAAACAACGACGCAAGCAAGGCGACAAACGTAAAACGCATCCTGTTCACCAAGGAGCGCGGCTTCCTGAGCGTGGAGTTTTACAATGACAAAAAGCTGGAACTGATATTCTAGCCCCCAAAAAAGAACATGCAAAAGGCCCGGTGCGAACAACACCGGGCCTTTTGGCTTTATTCAAGTGATACAAATAACTTAGGCGTACTGGGCTACGCTGTCGTGGTTTATGTCGTCCAATACGTCCAGTACCTGCTGCACGTGCTCAGCTGGCTTTGACAGCGAGTTGAACACATACTGCACCTCCCCTTTCTTGTCGATCACGTAGATGGCGCGGCCCGGCATGATACCGAACTTACGCGGCACCCCATACAGGTTCCGGATCTGAGCGTCACAGTCGCTTAGCAGGGTAAAAGGCAGACGATACACCCGCTCAAAGCGTTTGTGGGCGTCGGCCTTGTCGTAGCTGATGCACACAATCTCCGTTTCCAGATCCTGGAAGGTATCATAGTGATCCCTGAATTCACAGGCTTGCTTGGTGCAATCAGATGAACTGTCCTTCGGATAAAAGTACAGCACCACGTTTTTCTTCTTCAACAACTCGTAAAGTCGGAAAAACCCTCCATCCAATCGCTGCAATTCAAAATCAGGGGCTTTATCTCCAATCTTAACTACTTCTCTACTCATAATTTAAAAAAGCTACTCTCTAAAAACCTTTCTGATACCGGAAGGTTCAATTTGCAAAGTTAATACACTTCTTACTACAAAAGCCATACCTGACCTTCAATAGTTTAGCATATATTTTTTGCACAAATTTGCAGCATGCCCCGAATCAGCGTCATTATACCTGTCTACAACGAAGAAAAATCTATTGCACACGTAATCAGCGACATACCTACCGAACTGGTACAGGAAGTGATCGTGGTGAACAACAACTCCTCGGACAGCACCCCTGAAGTTGCCCGGGCCGCCGGTGCCACTGTGCTCCACGAGCCCCTACCCGGGTATGGCAATGCCTGTCTCAAAGGTATAGCTTACGCAGCCAACAAGCCCACTCAGGAGCAGCCAGACATCATCGTGTTCCTGGACGGCGACTACTCCGACTACCCCGGCGAGCTGCCGCAGGTGGTACAGCCTATTCTGGAGGGAAAGGCAGACCTGGTGATCGGCTCCCGGGTACTGGGGCAGCGGGAGGCGGGGTCTCTGATGCCGCAGCAGATCTTCGGCAATTGGCTGGCCACTACCCTGCTGCGCTGGCTCTATGGCGTCCGGTATACCGACCTCGGACCTTTCCGGGCCATCCGCTTCAGCACCTTGCAGCAGCTGGGCATGCGCGACCGCAACTACGGCTGCACAGTAGAGATGCAGGCGCGGGCTGCGAAGCAAAAGGTAAGGTATGCAGAAGTGCCTGTAAACTACCGTAAGCGCATCGGGGTGTCGAAGGTATCGGGTACGGTGAAGGGCTCTGTGCTGGCCGGGTATAAGATTATATTGACTATATTTAAGCTCCTGTAGCCTAAAACCAGCGCCACCGCATGACAATCCCTCAGCTTCTTCTTGTTGCCGTGTATGGTCTTTGCCTGGCCTTCATCTTCTGCTACAGCCTGGTGCAGCTGCACCTCACTTACCTCTACTGGACCCGCCGGAAAACTATACCTGCACCCGAGGCTATACCTGACGAAAGCTTTACCTGGCCTGCCGTGACGGTACAACTCCCGCTCTACAACGAACTCTACGTGGTAGAGCGCCTGATTGACGCCGTGGCCGCCCTCGACTATCCCCGCCATTTGCTGCAGATCCAACTGCTCGACGACTCCACTGACGACACCAGCCTGCTCATTCAACAGAAAATAGCCCACTACGCCAGCACGGGTCTGCGCCTGGAGCATGTGCGTCGCCCTGACCGCAGCGGCTACAAAGCCGGTGCCCTGCAGTATGGCCTCCAGCAAGCTACCGGCGACTTCATCGCCATATTCGATGCTGATTTTGTTCCGCAACCCGACTTTCTCAAGCGCACTATACCTGCTTTCAGTCACGAGCAGGTAGGGGTCGTGCAAACCCGCTGGGGCCATCTGAACCAGGACTACTCGCTACTCACCCGGCTGCAGGCTTTTGGGTTGGATGCGCACTTTACGGTAGAGCAGGTCGGGCGCAACAGTGGCGGGCACTTTATCAATTTCAACGGTACGGCCGGAGTATGGCGAAAAAGCTGCATCGTGGACGCCGGTGGCTGGCAGTCTGACACGCTGACCGAAGATCTGGACCTGAGCTACCGCGCCCAGTTGCGGGGCTGGCATTTCCGCTACCTACAGGGTGTAGAAGCCCCCGCAGAACTGCCTGCTGCCATGGGAGCACTTAAGTCGCAGCAGTACCGCTGGACCAAAGGCGCTGCCGAAACCGCCCGCAAACACCTGGGCAAAGTACTACACGCCTCCATCCCATTTTCTACCCGTATTCATGCGGTCTTTCACCTGCTCAACAGCAGCATATTCGTCTGCGTACTGCTCACCGCCCTGCTCAGCCTCCCGATGCTATACCTGAAACACAGTGTGCCGGGGCTCGAACTGCTTTTCGCACTGGGCTCCCTGCTGATCATCAGTCTGCTTGCCCTGCTGGCCTTTTACTGGACCTCCCTGTACCAGCGAACAGGCTCAGTATGGTACACCACCAGGCGCTTTATACCTGAGTTTTTCTTGTTTCTTTCGATGTCTATGGGGATGTCGCTGCACAATACGGTGGCAGTGCTGGAGGGCTATTTGGGCCGTAAAACGCCATTTATCCGCACACCCAAGCACAACCTGCAGCACCGCCACGACTCCTGGCGCCAGCACGCCTATGCCATTACCAGCCTCCATCCGGTTACTGTGCTCGAGGGGCTGCTGGCATTTTATTTCGGATACGGTGTCGTGATGGGATTTCAGCTGCAGGATTACGGTTTGCTGCCTTTTCATGTGATGCTGATGCTCGGTTTTGGTGCCGTTTTCGTATACTCGCTCAACCATAGCCGCCGCGCATGACCCTTGCCCGAAAGCACATAGCAACTTATTCCTTGCTGGGGATATCGGCCCTGGTATACCTGGCGCTGGGCTATGCAACGCCACGCGAGAACTTCACGCAGTTGCTCCTCCTCACTTTGCTGGCTTTCGGCATTTACGCCTATGTCACCAACCAGAAGTTGAACGTATGGCACGGCATCGGGGCCGGGCTGTTTTTCAGACTGCTGTTCTTGTTTGCTATACCTGCACTATCCGACGATTACTTCCGCTTCGTGTGGGACGGACGGTTACTGCTGGCCGGTGAGAACCCTTACTTATACCTGCCGGCACAGTTCGTAGGCGAAGAGGCCCCTGCTATACCTGGCCTTACGGCTGAACTGTTTTTGCAGCTCAATTCCCAGCATTACTTTTCGGTATACCCACCAGTGCTGCAAGGTGTATTCTGGCTGGCAGCCGCCCTCCCGCCAGATAGCCTGACGGGCAGCATCCTGGTGATGCGGGTAATCATCCTGGCTGCCGAGACAGGCTCCATATTGCTTTTGCTCCGCCTGTTGCGCCGCATGGCCCTGCCCGATCGCTACGTGCACATCTATGCGCTCAATCCATTGGTGATACTCGAGCTTACGGGAAACCTGCACATGGAGGCGCTGCTGATCTTTTTCCTGCTGCTCTTCCTGTACCAACTGCATTACCAGCGCTACCTCATCGCGGCGGTGCCTTTTGCCTTGGCCGTCGGCAGCAAGCTCCTGCCGCTGATGTTCCTGCCCTTTGTGTGGCGCAAGCTGGGTCTGAAGCGTTTTATCAGTTATGGTGTAGTGATGACTGTTGTTCTGTTGCTGCTCTTTCTGCCCTTGCTTTCGTGGGAGGTGCTGCACAATATCTGGCAGAGCATCGATCTTTATTTTCAGCGTTTTGAGTTCAATGCCAGCGTCTACTACCTGCTCCGCTGGCTTGGCTACCAGCTGACAGGCTACAATCAGATTGCTGTGATTGGGCCTCTGCTTTCGCTGGCAACATTTTTAGCTATTTTGTCGATGGCCGCGGTGAAGAAGCTGGGCTCGGTGCGCCGACTGGCCGGCTACATGGCGGCGGCCCTCACGGTATACCTGCTGCTGGCCACCACGGTGCACCCTTGGTACATCACGACGCTTGTTGCGCTGACCACCCTGAGCCACTTCCGCTATGCCACTGTCTGGAGCTGCCTGGCTATTTTCAGCTACTCCGCCTACCGCACCAGTGCCTATACTGAAAATCTGTGGCTTGTGGCCCTGGAGTATACCCTGGTCGAACTTTGGCTGCTGGCCGAGCTATACCTGTACCGCCAACAGAAAAAACACGCCAACCTGCCCCGGCAAAGTGTTGTGCAAACGAAGTGATCTTTAAGCCTGATACTATTCACCAGCATGGAAAAGCTCTACCAGTACTTCGAAAGCATACCTCGCAGCAGGACCAAGACCCTTGTACTGGTATTGGCAGGTATCCTATGCATCACTTCGCTGCTCAACTTACTCTTCCTGTCTGACAAGCTTCGTGACGTGCTCGATAATCAGCTATACTTTGTAGGGATGGTGCTAGTGGTATACCTGAGCTGGCTTGTGTTTCTTCACTTGATACAGAAACGGGACCCGGTACAACCTGAGCACCTGAGTCTGAGAGGCCGGGATATTGCCAGCGGGTTTGCAGTGGCGGCGTTCCTATACTTGGCCGTAACGGTTGCATTGGCAATCGGTGCTTTACTAGGAACGGATGGCTTAGCGGTTCATGCTAAATTTGCGACTATCGGAGCTACTGCCAGAACCTTAGGCGTTTTCACGTTCAACATCATGCTCAATGCCTTTGTAGAAGAGCTGCTGTTCAGGGTATACCTTATACCACAGGCTTACCTGCTGCTTCGGCAAAAAATAGCTTCCAGGTTTGTGGCCCTACTGCTCGCCGTACTTTCCACACAGTTACTGTTTGCTTTGATCCACCTCCCCAGAGATCTTTTCCGGTTTGACGTTGCCCTCGCTACCATGATCAGTACCCAGGCGCAACTGTTTATGAGCGGATTGCTACTGACTTTGGTATACCTGCGCACCCGAAACCTCCTTTTTCTAACCATGTTCCATGCCTTTCTGAACTATGGGCTGCCTTTGGTGAGCACTGATTCGGATTTTAAGCTCTACTACATGATCGCTGCTTTTGCCGTTACGATTTTCTGGAGCAAGATACCTGGCTTAGTCCCAGTAACGAAACAGCAGCTTCATAATCATCAACTGTACTGAGCAGCTGCTATACCTCCGCCAATGCTGAATAATCTTATAAAATTAGTTGTCCCTGCTCCTGCTCAAATATTAACCTATGACTGGAGTTATAAACACAATGCCTATAATTGTTTGTCCATGAAACCTTACCACCTGCTCCTGCTCATCTCCCTCCTCTCCTGCCAATCTCCTAAGTCAACTGACGAGCGGGCTGCTGCGGAAAAGATCAACTCAGGTATAGCCGCCAGCGACAGCCAGAGCTATACCTCCGAAACACTGGAAGTACAAAAGATAGCAGACCAGGTATACCAACACTTGTCCTTCCTGGAAACCCAGAGTTTCGGCAAAGTACCCTGCAACGGTATGGTGGTGATCGATCAGCAGGAAGCCATCATTTTTGACACGCCGCCAACAGACCAAGCTTCCCTGGAGCTAATCGACTGGGTGGAGCAAACCATGGGTTGCAAAGTAAAAGCGGTAGTCGCCACGCACTTTCACGACGACTGCCTGGGCGGTTTGCGGGCCTTTGAGCAAAGGGGCATTCCCTCCTACGCCAGCCATAGGACCATAGCTTTAGCTAAAACCCACGATACAGCCGTGCCAAAGCACGAATTCGAAGAAGAGCTGACTTTGCAAGTCGGAGATGAAAAAGTACTGGTTATATACCCTGGCAATGGACACACGCACGATAATGTAGTTGGCTACTTCCCGAAGGCGGAAACTATGTTTGGCGGCTGTCTGATCAAGGAACAGGGCGCTGGCAAAGGCAACCTGGCCGATGCCGACACGGTGGCATGGCCACAAACGGTGGCGAAGCTGAAAGTTTCTTTCCCACAAGTGAAGCATGTTATACCGGGCCACGGCAAAGCGGGGGGACAACAATTATTCGACTACACTATTCGTCTGTTTGAGCAAAAATGATATATTGCTAGAGTAATATACTTGCCTATTTCTTTTTTGCGCCATGGGAAATTAATGGCTCAGTACTCCTCGGTGTTCAACATTAAGCTTTCGAATGCCTGTAGGGTATAGCGTTACTATGCTGACTTTCCGCATTACACAGCAGGTTGGTGACTTAAGCATTTTTACATGGTTTGCAGCAAACTACAGGCATATATGGAGCATCGACCGCTATACCAAACATGGCTTTTTAGTTGTCTCTTGGCACTGAACGTTTTGATTAGTTGCCAATCTTCCAAAAGCACAGTTAGTACGAATCAAGTCCGTAAAGGAGAGCAGTTACAGCATGTTACCGAGCTGACAGTCGATCAGTTTTTTCAGGTGTGGATGGCCAATCACTATCCGGTTAAGCTTGATATTAACTGCAAAGAGCTATACAAGGACGATGCCTATACTTATTTTGGCAAAAACCATATTACTATCATAAGCACCAAACCCCGGCTGTTCAAGGTCCATAACGATTCGCTGGCCCTACGATTTAGGAAATACCAGCAAGTCGATGGGCAGTTGATCCGAATTGAATTTTGGAGAAAGGTACTTGCGCCGGTTGTTGCTGCCGAAAGCCCAAATACCCCTTGCCGTAACAGTTCCACCTCATCAGGGTTTAAGTACCAGCTGCACGGGGACTCGATCATCATCTCAAGCGACCTGAAATATAAGTGCAACGGAAAAACTCTGCTTCAGAAAAGCTTTAAAGGCTATTACGATCTAGGCACCATGACAATGACCTTGGAATAATTTGATATTTATGGAATCATCCAACTACATACTGCTTTATGGCCCGCGACAGGAAGATGTAGCTAGTGCTGTTCAACAACTGACTGATCTTTACGCTGAGTCTGGTTTTACCGACGGAATTACAGTAAAGAAGTCAACTGTCAAAGAGGATCTCTATATGCTGTATTTTTCAAATCAGCCTGATTTTGAGAGATTCAAATATTTCGTGAATTACCTGACATACCCCGAAGTTGATAATTTCAAAGCGAAGGTTCTTGGGTACTGGACCGTAACAGCCGAAGATAATCTACCCCAAAAGTATATTGGTCAAAGAGCTTTAGTCTATGTATCAGAGCAGGATACAGAGGGCGACAATGTGTGTGCAGTCTTCGAGGGACATGAAAGTGCCATCAAAATGGGCTTCGCTTCCGGTGAGGAGTATCAGGTTTTAGGTGAAAAGGAGTTTTCTTTTTATGAGCCTCAATTTGAAACACAAGACTTTTCTCCATTGAAAACTTTCACCCCTGACGGAAGTCATCATCAGGAAGCAACTAAGCCTGGCTGCTCCCTGATGCTAGCTACTTTTCTGGCATTTGGATTTTTTTTATTGTGGATGATAAAGTAAAAGAACTACTCTTCCCCAATATCCCTCAACGGTTCCCTGAGGAAATCATTGAAAGGCTTCACCGCTTTGAATCCCTCCAGCACCGTGTTCATAAAATCCTTGCTGAGCACCACTTTATCTGGTAGCGGCATGGTGGCATTCCAGCTTTTGAAGCGGAGGTACTCGATGGCGGGATTGTCTTTGTCGTAGCCTTTTGGCGTGGTCTTGAGCTGCTCCCCTTGTATGTTGCCGAAGCGCTCCTTAAACGATGGCGCCTGAATGATGCGTTCCAACTCCTCCACGTTGTAATCAATCTCCTGACGCACCGCCTTCAGATAATCAGCAGGTGGCATCCACAGACCTCCAGCCAGAAAGGAATTGTTGTTGGCAGCCAGGTGCAGGTAGTAGCCCGGCAAAATAGACTTTCGTCCGCCTTCGGCTATGTAGGCTCCAAAATGATCTTTGTACGGTCGCTTGTCGTTGGAGAAGCGCACGTCTCGATAAATCCGGAACACCAGGTCTTTGCCCTTCTGCCCGATCGCCACAGGCTCGAAAAGCGCCATCTCCTCCATCAGTTCATCCAGAAAGCCCAGGTAGTTTTTGCGGGCGGCTTCGTAGCGGGGCTTGTTCTCCTGAAACCACTCGCGGTTGTTGTTTTGTGTCAGATCGGCCAGAAAGGCCAGTGTAGTTTTGTCTATTGTTGTTGCCATGGGCTGGTTTCGTCGTGCTTTTAGCGATGCATTGGGCTATTATACAGCCCTTCCGTCGGCTTTGTTTATGGCCATGCCGGATAAGCCAATTTATACCTTTCCTGCAAGCAAACCAATCTATCCTGTAAGTTGTTAAAACAGAGAGGCTAGCGTCTTATTTTTACCGCTTGCGTACATTTTAATACCACCGCTTTCTTTACGCCCATGGCACGCCTGCTTTTCATTGTTTCGCTGTTTCTGTACTCACTCTCGGGTATAGCCAGCGACTCTACGGAGGTATGGCTGCTGGTGCCGGATCAGAAAGAGCAGCTCCGGCAGGCCATTGCGCATTACCAGGACCTGAGCAATCGCACCTGGCATACCTTCCCCGATAAGCTGCTGCTCCGCCCCGGTGACTCCAGCCGGCACACCCCAGACCTGCGCGCTAATCTGCTCCTGACCGGCGACCTGGCCAGCTCTGACACCGCCGATAGCACAACGCTCTATACCCCTAAGCTTGCAGCGGCCGTCGTGCGGTTTCAGGCAAGGCACGCACTCGAAGCCGACAGCATTGTAGGGCCTCGCACCGTGGCTGCGCTTAATGTGCCACCCCTGCAGCGACTGCGCCAATTGCAGAACAGCCTATACCGCTGGGAAGCCTTCAGCCGCGACCTCCCACAGCCCTACATTATTGTCAACATACCAGACTATACCTTGCGGCTGATCGACCAAAACAGCGTGCAGCTATACCTGCGCACTATTGTAGGCAAGCCAACGCTGCCCACCATCGTCAACCATACCAGGCTGCATACGATTGTTTTCAACCCCTACTGGTACATTCCTAACTCGATTGCTTCCAAAGAAATCCTGCCCCTCCTCAAACGCAATCCCGGCTACTTAGAGAGCCGTGACATGGAGCTTTTCAGGCCCAAGTCGCTGGGTGGGTGGCAAAAGATAAGTCCCTGGGATGTGGATTGGAGCACCATAAGCGCTGCTGATTTCAATTACCGGATCGTACAGGTAACGGGGCCGCATAACGAACTGGGGCAAATGAAGTTTCTTTTCGATACTCGCGTGAGCCAGTACTTGCACGACACTAAAGACAGACACCTGTTTTCTCTTGAGAAAAGAGCTTTCAGCCATGGCTGCATCCGGCTGCAAAACCCTGAAGACCTGGCGCTATACCTGCTGCAGGAACGAAGCGGGCTATCAGACCATCGCATCGAGAAGGTCCTGGCATCCGAAAAGGACGAGCAGTTCATTCGACTCAAAAAGCCTGTGCCGCTAATCATTGTTTACATGACAGCCTGGGCAGACGAGTTTTCGGTCATTCAGTTTCGGGAGGATATTTATGGGTATGATAGGCTGGAGGAAATTGGGCTGGGGCAGTAGTCTTTAACCCAGCTCCGGCCAGTTTTCCTGCAGGTCTTCCAGCTTGTCCACATCCGAAAGGTAGGGCAGCAAGGTATGGCTCAGGTGCAGCCGCTCAATGTCGTACAGGGTATCAGGAAAAACATGCTCTGTGCTCCAGCGCTTGTTCTCAAAAAACGCAGAATGCAAGTGCTTCATGCCGAGCAGGTAGTAACCACCGTCTAAGGCCGGACCAATGACTACTTCGTGCGTCTTCAATTCTTCAAATGCCTGGCTGATGATGTCTGAAGTAAGTTGCGGACAGTCGCTGCCGATGATGACCACCGAGGTATAGCCTTCGGCAAAAGCCGCTTCAAAGGCCAGTTTCATTTTCTCGCCCAAATCACCTTCGGAGTGTTGCAGCTTCTTTTGGTAGTGCCTGGTGGGCCAGAGGTCGTCCTGTTCCACTTTTTCGGAGTAGTACACTACTTTATCCATCGGCAGGTGCTGGGTGATGTCGCGGGTGTGACGGAGCAGGTGCAGGTAAATATCGAGCGCCGTTTCGGGTCCCACACTGGCTGCCAGGCGGGTTTTCACCTTGCCCAGCTCCGGATTGCGGACAAAGAGCATCAACAGGTTTTTCTCAGTCATATACTTTCTCTCCTTTGCGCAGCCATACGCCCCAGGCGCGGGTATAGCCATGCACTTTTGTGGTTTGTCCCTGCTTGTCATAAACAGGCAGTCCCTGATTCACCCAGCCAAATAAGCCGCCATGCAGATTTCGTACCTGGGCATAGCCTGCTACCTGCAACTGCTCTCCCACCTTTTCGCTGCGATAGCCGACCGAGCAATATACTACGAGGGGTGTATTTGGGGGTACGTCATTCAGGTCAGAAAGGTCAAAGTCTTCAAAGCCCACATACCTTGCACCGGGCAGGTGGCTCACCTGGTATTCACTTTCACTGCGGGTGTCGAGTAGCAGAGGCGCTATACCTTGCCTCAGTTGTTGCTGCACTTGTATAGCCGAAATGGTATCCACATTGTGGCTGTAGAGCTGCCGGAGCATCAGGTTGTAAGCCCCATCGGAAGGCTGTTTGCAGGCCGATAGCAGCAGGCAGAGCATTAAAATCAGGTATAGCCGATGATGCCAGGTATAGCGCATAGGCAGCATGTCAGACAGTAGATCCGCCACAACTGGAGCCAGCCCCGGCTGTGCAACCGTAGCAATGCTGGTTCAGCACGATCTGCCTTCCGTCGAGCTGGGTCAGGTTAAAGTCGCGGATGTGCTGCGGTGCACCGGACTGTACTTTGAGCTCCAGCATCTGGTTGAAGTCGCAGTCGTACAGTGCACCATCCCAGCCAACTGAAACGGTATTCCGGCACATCACATTAGCCGCCGCCACGGGGTTGAAGGCCGTCACCAGCTTCTCCATGTAGCTGCTATAGTTTCCGCTTTCTATTAGGTAATCGAGGTAGCGGCTTACCGGCAGGTTGGTGATGCAGAACAGGCTATTGAATTCGATGTCGTAAGCGCTCCTCAATCGCCGCTTAAACTCCGCCTCCAGCGATTTCTGACTGGCTGGCAGAAAAGCACCCGACGGATTGTAGACCAGGTTCAGCTCCAGTTCGCTTCCCTCCTGTCCGTAACCGACTTTGTTAAGCATTTGCAGCGCTTTGATGGATTTCTCAAACACGCCATCACCACGCTGAGCATCGGTGCGGGAAGCCGAGAAGTATGGCAAAGAGGAAACTACCTGTACCCGATGTTCCTTAAAAAACTCCGGCAGGTCGTGGTATTTGGGGTTGGCCAAGATGATGGTGAGGTTGCAGCGCACGATGACTTGCCGCCCCATCACAGACAGCTGCTCCACAAACCAACGAAAATCCGGGTTCATCTCCGGCGCACCGCCCGTCAAGTCCACGGTAGTGAGTTGCGAGGATTTGGCAAGCGCATCAAGGCAAAGCTGCATGGTGGCACGTGGCATGATCTCTTTGCGGTCCGGACCGGCGTCTACGTGACAGTGGCGGCAGGTCTGGTTGCACATCTTGCCTACGTTGACCTGCAGAATGGTGGTGCCAGTAGGTCGCAAAGGGTATAGCTCGTGCTCGAGCAACTTGGTTCCGAAAAGTGGAAAATCGCCTTCTTCCGTTCCCGCATGCTGCAGCACCTCCAGTTGAAAAGCCGGGTTGGCAAACTGGTGCTGCTGCGCCTTCAGCGATTTAACAGGTATAGGCATGGGCTACATCGTCAGGTCCTTGATCTTATTCATCATCTGCACACCGTGTACCAGCGCAGCACCTCCTTTTATAGCGGCGGCCACGTGCACGGCTTCCATCATCTGGTTTTCGTCGGCACCTTTCTCCAGACAGTCAGAGGTATAGGCATCAATGCAGTAAGGGCACTGCACGGCATGTGACACGGCCAGGGCAATCAGGGCTTTTTCACGCTCGGTCAGGGCGCCTTCTTTGAAAACTTCGCCGTAGTAGTCGAAAAACTTGCGGCCCATCTCTGGCTGCAACTCACTGATGTTCCCGAATTTCTTCAGGTCCGCCGGATTGTAATACGTATTATCCATAGAAAAATAAAGTCTTATTTACCTTAAAGGTAACAAGAAACCAAGACTCCTGTTTGGTTAGCTCAGAATAGCGCTGAGTTGCCTGTGCAGATGATGGTATACGGGGAGGATATTCAATTGGCGGGACAGGTCAGCTCCGCTGCCTGCTTCGGTCTTTTCGTCGAGTACCGTCAGGCTACCCATGCTGGCCTGCATGCGGTATCCATAGAGTACGAGTTCGTTCAGCAGTTCGTCGGTTTGCCAGTTGAGCATGGCCAGTACCTCGGGGTCGAAGCAGTCAATGTGCAGGCCCACCAGGTAAGCGCCACCGTTTGTACCCGGTCCCACGACCATCCGGCCTTCGCTAAGGGCATCCTGGGCCAGCAGCAGGTCTGCCGGGGTCAGGTCTACACAGTCAGCCCCAATGCAGATTACACGCTGGTAGCCCATCGAGTAAACTTCCTGAAAGGCATTTGCCAGGCGCTCCCCGAAATTGCTTCCCTCCTGCCGCTCCGGGTAGATCACTACCAGCGGAATACCGGAGCCCTTGGCCACAAACAGGGTATGCTGCAACAGCAGGTCAGCCGCTTGTTTGTTCAGTTCAGGGCCATGCTCCTGCGTGAACGTTTTATAGCGGATCTGCTGCTCAGGAGTCTGGGCAAACAGCAAAATGACGGTATCGTGTTGGAGCGTATTCAAAAGAAAAATTTAAAATAAAGAGTTTTTACGTCTGGAGTGAAATCCCTTAGAAACTCTAATGGAAGGCAATTTAGTAAGAAACAATCTATAAAAAAGGGAATATTTGCGAAAGAAGTAACAATATCCGCAAAACCCCGCAAATAGAACTTTAGCAACACTTTATTTAACCCTTTTTTTATCAGTTTATTGTCTCTGGCAGCATAAATAGTCTATCAACCGTATATTTACAGCACATCTTACCTAGAATCTGAAACAAATGGCGATACAAACAATAAATCCTGCAACTAACGAAGTTATCAAAACATTTGAGGAGCATACCTCCGATCAGGTGCAGCAGAAACTGAAAGCAGCCGACGAGGCATTTCAGCAATGGAAAAACACCGGTTTTGAGGAAAGAGCCCGCCTGATGAACCGCTGTGCTGACATTTTGGAGGAGGAAGCTGAAAAGTACGGGCGCATCATCACATTAGAGATGGGCAAGCCACTGAAGGATGCCATATCCGAAGTACAGAAATGCGCCAAGGTATGCCGCTACTACGCTGAACACGCTGCTGATTTCCTGAAAGACGAAGAAGTGGAGTCCGGAGCAAGCCGCAGCCTGATCGCTTACCAGCCACTGGGTGTGGTGTTAGCCGTCATGCCTTGGAACTTCCCTTTCTGGCAGGTTTTCCGCTTTCTGGCTCCTGCCCTGATGGCCGGCAACGCAGGTGTACTCAAACATGCCTCCAATGTGCCGCAATGCGCACTGGCCATTGAGGAGATCATCCACAAGGCAGGTTTTCCGAAGGATGTGTTCCATACCTTGCTCGTTGGCTCGAAGGCGGTAGATGCGATCATTGAAAACCCCATTGTGAAGGCCGTAACTCTGACCGGCAGCGAAGGCGCTGGCTCCAAAGTAGCCGAAAAAGCGGGTAGCGAGATCAAGAAGACCGTGCTCGAACTGGGCGGTAGCGATCCTTTTATCATCCTCGAAGATGCCGACCTCGAAGCCGCCGCCGCTACTGCCGTAAAATCGCGCATGGTCAATACGGGCCAGAGCTGCATTGCAGCGAAGCGCTTCATTGTGGTGGAAGGTATAGCCGATGCCTTTCTGAAGAAGATGAAGGAGAAAATGCAGGCTCTCCGCACCGGCGACCCACTCACAGAGGACTGCGATTACGGTCCGCTTGCCCGCCAAGACCTGGCTGAGGAGTTGGAGCAACAGGTACAGGAATCCATCCAAAAAGGCGCCAAAGTCGTGCTGGAAGGCGGTCACGAAAAAGACTCTGCATATTTCAAACCGATGATCATCCAGGATCCGAAGCCCGGTTCACCCGCCTACGAAGACGAACTGTTTGGGCCAGTTGCCATTGTGTTTGTGGTGAAAGACGAAGCAGAAGCCATCCGGATAGCCAATGACCACAAGTATGGACTGGCCGGTACTGTTTTCACCAGTGACCAGGAACGTGGTCTGCGGGTCGCCCGACAGGTAGAGACAGGCGCCATGTTCGTAAACGCCATGGTCGCCTCCAGCCCTGAAATGCCTTTTGGTGGCATCAAAAAGTCAGGCTACGGCCGAGAGCTCTCCTACATTGGCATCCGGGAATTCACGAACCAAAAGAGTATCTGGGTGGGGTAAATCACGCATACCCCACCACCTTGTAAATTACAAAGCCCGTCACTTCGTGGATGATGCGGTGCCAGAGCCGGAAGGCGTCAGGATTAGGTATGAGCAGCTCGTCTGGGGTATAGCGGATTTCGGAGGTATAGAAATCGGTTGGAAAAATATCGGTGGCTATACCTGCTTTGTCGAAACAGGCTTTGGAGCGGCGCATGTGGAAGGCGGATGTCACGAGCAGGCAGCGCTGCAACTCCGGGTGTTTCTGCAGCATGTCACCGGTAAAGATGGCGTTCTGGTAGGTATTGTCGCTGCGGGTCTCGATGATGATGTCTTCCTGCGGTACTCCGGCCAGCGACAGGATCTCCTGTAGCATCTCCGCCTCTGGTCTGCGGTCCAGGGCAACAGTACCTATACCTCCCGTGATCAGAAACTTGTCCACCTTGCCCATGCGATAGAGCTTGAGCGGATGCAGAAAGCGGTCCGCTCCTTTATTGGTATGCACCCGGTCATCAGCAAAACCTATGGCCTGGGTCACGCCCGTCAGAATGATGGCCACGTCGTAATTTTCCACCTGCTCCAGCGGTACTGCTTCCAACTCCCAGGCCCGCATGGTTACGTTCGCCAGAAATGGATTCGAGAAAACCAGCAGCAGCACCGCAGCCGTCATCAGCATGATGCGTCGCCACTTGGCTGATCGAAGGAAAACAGCCAGCAGGAGCAGCACCGCAATCCAGATAATGGGCATCAGGAAATACTGCAGCAACTTCGAAAGGACAAAAAACATAAGGGTTTCAGGTATAGCAGACGCCGCAAAGGTATAAAAGGCATGCCATCCCTGAAAGGCTATACCTTAAAAGAGCCGCTTGAAGATCCAGAGCAGCAAAGAGAGTAGAATACTCACCAGGATCATACTGGTAATGGGCATGTAAAATTTGAAACTCTCCCGCTCCACCCGAATATCACCGGGCAGATTGCCAAACCAGCCCAGTTTGTCGCCGGCCAGCCAGACGATAAGTCCGATCACTACAATCACGACCCCGATAATGATAATGTATTTCCCAATTGGCTGCATTTTCTGACGCTTAATGGTATAATGCCTTAGTTTACGACAAAGCAAGTTTAGGGATTTAGAGCCTAAAAGCGTAAATTTGAATGTTAGAGTCACCCTAAAATTACCCTATCCCTTGAAAGTTTGCATTGCTGAGAAACCGAGTGTTGCGCGTGAGATTGCCCAGGTAATTGGAGCCAAAACCCGTAAGGATGGCTATTACGAAGGCAACGGCTACCAGGTCACCTGGACGTTCGGCCACTTTTGCACGCTGCGCGAGCCCGACGACTACCGCCCCGAGTGGAAGCGCTGGAGTCTCTACGACCTGCCCATGCTACCCGAAAGGTATGGCATCAAGCTGATGCAGGATAAGGGCGTGGTACAGCAGTTCAACATCATCAAAAAGCTGCTCGACAATGCCGAAGAGGTAATCAACTGCGGTGACGCCGGTCAAGAGGGAGAAGTTATACAGCGCTGGGTACTCACCGAAGCGAACTACCGCAAGCCGTTCAAGCGCCTCTGGATCTCATCGCTTACCGAGGATGCCATCCGCCAGGGTTTCGCCCGACTGCGCGAAGGCTCTGAATTTGACTCGCTTTACCAGGCCGGCAAGAGCCGGGCCATCGGTGACTGGCTTCTGGGTCTGAATGCTACCCGACTCTTCACGCTCAAGTATGCGCAGGGTCGTCAGACGCTTTCTATCGGCCGGGTGCAGACCCCTACCCTGGCTATGATCGTGAATCGCCATCACGAGATCGCCAACTTTGTACCGCAGCCATTCTGGGAACTCAAGACCGTATACCGCGACACCACTTTTTCGAGCACCAATGGCCGCTTTCATAAAGAGGAAGAAGGCCAGCAGATATTGGAAGCCATTCAAAAAGATGAGCTCACCATCACGGATATCGAAACCAAGAAAGGTACCGAGAGTCCGCCCAAGTTGTTTGACCTGACCTCGCTGCAGATCGAGTGTAACAATAAACTGAGCTTGTCGGCCGACGAAACGCTCAAGACCATTCAGAGCCTCTATGAGAAAAAGGTAGTTTCTTACCCGCGTGTGGACACTGTGTTTCTTCCGGATGACATCTACCCGAAGATTCCAGGCATTCTACAGGGCCTGAGCGGCTACCAGCAGGAAGTGGCGCCGTTGCTGCAGAGCAAGATCCGGAAAAGCAAAAAAGTCTTCAACAACAACAAAGTAACCGATCACCACGCCATTATACCGACCGGTGCACAAGCCAGTCTGTATGGTCGCGAGGCGGATGTATACGACATCATCACGCGGCGCTTTCTGGCAGCTTTTTACCCGGATTGTATCGTGAGCAACACGACGGTCATGGCAGAGTCGGCTGGATATACCTTCCGGGTGCGTGGCAAGCAGATCCTGGAGCCGGGCTGGCGTGTGCTATATGGTGCTGATGATGTAAAGTCGGATAGCAGCACGGGCAAGGATGGGAATAAAGAGGAAGAGGAAACAGCTGGTATCCTGCCCAACTTCGAGAAAGGGGAGCACGGTCCGCATGCTCCGCTACTTGATAAAAAATGGACGAACCCGCCAAAGGAGTATACCGAAGCGACCCTGCTCCGTGCCATGGAAACAGCTGGTCGGCAGATAGACGATGAAGAACTGAAAGAGGCGCTGAAGGAAAACGGTATTGGGCGTCCTTCTACCCGGGCAGCTATCATCGAAACGCTGTTTAAACGCCAGTACATCCGCAAAGACAAAAAGAAGATTATACCTACCCAGATGGGCATCGACCTGATCGGAGTGATCCGCAACCAGACGCTGAAATCGGCTGAGATGACCGGGCAGTGGGAACGCAAGCTGCGTCAGATCGAAGGTGGTTCTTTTAAGGCCGAGGCTTTTCTGCAGGAGCTGCAGGACTTTGTGGTGAGTCTGGTACAGGAGGTAAAATACGACAAAGCCACTGTGACGATGGAGGCGCAGCCAGAGCCTGCCCCTGCTAAAGGAGGAACTGCCAAAACTGGCAAAGAAAAAGCCGCTGCAAAAAAAACGAAAGCCGCCACGGAGGCTATACCTGGCAAAGGCCTTGGCGCATGCCCGGCCTGCGGCGAAGGCCACATCCTGAAAGGCTCCAAGGCTTACGGCTGCATCCGTTTCAAGGAAGGCTGCCGCTTTTTGATCCCTATCGAACAACAGGGCAAAACCCTGACCGACAAACAGGTTACAGCCTTACTTAGCAAAGGCAAGACGCCAGTGATCAAAGGATTTAAAGACGAACAGGGGAACAGCTTTGATGCCACGCTCAAGTTGGATGGCAACAAGCAGGTAGTGTTGGAGAAAGCGGAGAAAACACCCGAGGTTGATCCCTTTGCGACATGCCCACGTTGCCAGCAGGGCAGCATGCTTAAAGGCAAGAGCGCTTACGGCTGCAGCCGTTTCCGGGAAGGCTGCCAGTTTGTGGTACCTTTCGAGATGGGTGGCAAGCAGCTTACTGATAAACAGATCGGCACCCTGCTTACCAAAGGCAAAACCGGTAAGATCAAAGGCTTCACCTCTGCCAAGACCGGCAACAGCTTTGACGCTGCGCTTACCATCAACGACAACTGGCAGGTCGTATACCTGCTGAACTAACCAGCACAATGGCTATAGGTATAGTCAGCAGGCATACCATTTACTTCACTGAAAACAGTACTTCGCCGGTAGAGACATTCGTCCGGAAGTCAGTGGCCTGAATCCATAGGGTATAGTCGCCCTGTGGCAGGTTGTTTGCGTTCAGCAGCGTATCGAATTCGAGTATCTTCTTATCTGGTAAGGTGGTAAAGTTGATGTGGTCTGCATCGCCACCAACTGCACGCACACGTACCTGCAACTCCTTCACTTTGTCTTTGTCAGAGGCTGTCAGCTTTACACGAAGTCCTGACGACTTTGATAACTTTTGGTTATTGGTTGGATTTCGGATCGTTAGAGCAGGCTTTGAACCATCCGGCTGCAGGCTCCCATCCTCAAACACATCTTCACAGGCTGTCAAAGAGACAACCATCACCGCTGAAGCCAGCAATTTTGTAAACTTCATAAGATAGTAAATAGAGAAAATAATCTAAAGGCCTGCAATTTACTAAATCAATATAATTTACAAAAATCATAAAATAAAAAATATTCAATTCAACAACTTCCAGCTCAACCACCTACACCGCCCCAAACAAGGCCCAATAGGCTGATTTTAAAACCTCTAAATAAACTCTACTCATTCAATAAAAATTAAGTCACTTCCAATAATTCAATTCTACCTATATAAATAGCCTTTATTTATTAATAATTAAATACAATTTATAATTCTACAAACATTACCCATATGCTATGTTATGCCCATGGCATTGGGGCGCACTCTTATCCGGCTTTTCCATCAATAACTTATGCGCACTATAGCCGTAAAAAATACCGGTATGCCTTTTTTGGCGTGCCTAAATATTGTTCTTTTTTCAAACCTAAAAATTAAGAAAAGCTATGAGAAGCTATGAAAATTTGGGTAGCAACCCATACAATGACAACTATAGGTCTGAGAGCAGAGGCTCAGGCAGAAATTATTATTCAGGAGATTATGATCCAACCAATCGCATAAGAGGCTCCTATGGTAGCGAGTCATCAGGCAGAAGCAGCGATTCTTCCCGCATGGGTGGTTTCGGTAGCGGCCGCGACAGCTACTCCTCATCAGGATATGGCGGCACCTCATCTTATGGCCGCTCCGCTGGTAGCTCCAACTACGGCTCAGGTTCTTCTAACTACGGTTCCGGCTCAAACCGCCGTTACGGCAGCAGCGACTGGGATTCTTCTAACCGCTCTGGCGACCGTGATACATGGGACCGCGGCAGCGACGAAGTAAGATCCTGGTTCGGCGATGATGATGCTGAGCGTAGAAGAAGAATGGATGATATGCGTGATCGTGGCAGCGATAGCTACCGTTCATCAAACCGCGGCTACAGTGGTTCCTCTAACTACGGTGGATCTAACTACGGCTCGGGTTCATCAAACTATGGCTCTGGCTACAGCAGCGGCAACTACGGTTCCGGCTCATCTAACTATGGCTCAGGCTCGTCTAATTACGGCTCGGGCTCATCCAACTATGGTTCTGGCAACTATGGCTCTGGTTCTTCCAATTACGGTTCAGGCAATTATGGCTCATCGAGCTATGGTTCTGGCTATGGCAGCGGCAGCAGCTATGGCTCTTCAGGCTACAGCAGCAACCGCGGCTCCAGCGACTGGGATCGTGACAGAGACAGAGACCACGACAGAGGTTTCTTTGACCGCGCCGGTGACGAAGTAAAGTCATGGTTCGGTGACGAAGAAGCAGAGCGCAGAAGAAGAATGGATGAAATGCGTGACAGAGATCACGACAGCGACTACAACAGCCGCCAAAGAACACATACCAGCTACGGTAACACCTACAGTGGACCTCCGTACTCTTATGGTTCATCCTCTCGCAGAGATTACGAATGGTAATATGAAGGCATACGGCTTATTAGTCGATGACCTGATATAAACCATACCAAGTTTAGAAAAGCCCGGCCAATACTGGCCGGGCTTTTTGCATGAGAAAAATAGTACAATTTATATATATCCTCCATTGACCTGTTTTCCCCTTCTCAGTAATTTCACCCTGATTAAACCAACCCATTTAAACAGGTATTTCCTATGAAAAGACTCTTACTGATTCTGTGCTGCTTTGCGCTTATGTCAGGCACTGGCTTCGCCCAACAACTTGGCTTTAAAGGCGGTGCAACCTACACAACATTTACCGGCGCTGACACCGACAATTACAAGTACCGGGTTGGGTATACAGGTGGTATATTTCTGCAAAAGCACATCAACAACATGATGGGGCTGCAACTGGAGGCTCTTTATACCTCCAAGGGAGCCCGCCGCGAAATCTACTCAGGCAGCAATCTTCAGACAGCCGAGGTATTTAAGCTGAACTATATCGACATCCCTTTGCTCTTCCACGTATCAGCCAGTGGGGTGTTTTTTGATCTTGGTCCGCAGGTATCCTTTATCTACAATGCCAGTCATGTGCACGAAGCGCACTCCAGCAATGGCGATAAGATTGTCACCACCAAGCACAACATTTCAGACAACCCTTACACCATCGACTTTGCTTATGTTGGTTCTGTGGGCTACCGTTCTACCAATGGCCTGGGCCTGGAAGTACGCTACACCGGCGGTTTGAAAAAGATAGATGATGAAGGTGCCTTCGCAAATCGTGAGCGTCGCAATGCCGGCTTCAGCCTGATGCTAAGCTACCTGCTCGGCGGACGCTAAATTAACTATACCTCATTTGAGAAGCTCTCCTCATTGGAGGGCTTTTTTTGTTAAAGAGATGTGGGATCAGACCCTTTCCGCAACTAAGAAAATTCGTTAAAAAGAGCACTTCTAACTCTATCCATCATCCTTGGTGATTAAACTGATGCTACTGATAAAGGTATAGGGCACCCCTTACAAGCAGCCTTCCAGAAGGATAAAGTTGTAGAATGCAACAGCTCTGACCAGGTGATGATCAGTTGTAAAACTCCCTGGCTTGCTTTTCAGATCGCCTCAAAAAAAAACAAAACCCTCGCAAATGCAAGGGTTTTGTCCAATGTAGTTAATAGAAAAAATCTAGGTAGTAGTGGTTTTTTTAATACGCTTAAGCATCTTGCTCCAGGCTGTAGATGTGCTCATAACGTTTCATGTAGTCGCTTTGCTCAAGCACGTTCAGGTCTCTCAGAAGTCCCTCGCTTAAATCGTATACCAGACCGTACAGTTTCGGAGGATTGTCAGACTGCATGGCATTCTGGATGATAGACGTTTTGGACAGATTAAGCACCTGCTCAATAATGTTTAACTCCACCAGACGACGGTGCCGCTGTTCCTCATCCTTGATGCTCAGAAGCTCTGGCTCGTGCAGGCGTATCACATCCTTGATATTGCGCAGCCAGTTATCGATCAGTCCAAACTGTTTGTTGCTGGCCGCAGCCGCCACACCGCCACAACCGTAATGGCCGCACACAATGATATCCTTTACTTTAAGCACCTCCACCGCATACTGTAGCACCGAGAGCAGGTTCATATCGGTATGTACCACCATGTTAGCGATGTTGCGGTGCACGAAAATCTCGCCCGGGCCTGTGCCGGTTACTTCATTTATAGGGATGCGGCTATCTGAACAGCCTATGTACAGGTAACGTGGGGTCTGACCCTTAGCCAATTTGTTAAAGTAATCCGGGTCTTCGTTGAGCTTAAGCTCCACCCACTTTTTATTATTCTCAAATATTTTTTCCATAGTTTTATTTATTCCTAGTGCATATCCAGCACCTGTACTTCTTCTACATTTAGCACTTCCACAAATATACCACGTTCGTGCGCTGTTTTCTTGAATTCGTGTATAGCCTCCAGCACATCGTAGTCAATATACTCAGAATTCGCCCCATCGATGATCACATGGCTGTTATCCGGCAGCTTCTCCAGCGTCAGCACAATGCTTGCTTTGTTCAGGAACGACACGTGCTCGCTCAGTTTGATGCGAATCGTTTCTTTATCGCGGTGCTCTTCTTTGTGGAAGAAGTAAGGCGACTTGTAATTGGCCTTCAGGATAAAGAATACCCCCACAGCCAGACCGATCAGGATACCTACCAGCAGGTCAGTAAACAGGATGGCCACGATCGTTACTACAAACGGAATAAACTGTTCATGCCCTAATTTAAGCTGCCCTTTGAACAGGGTTGGCTTCGTCAGCTTATAACCCACCATCAGAAGCACGGCGGCCAATGCTGAAAGCGGTACCTGGTTCAGGAAGCCAGCCAGGAACAGAACAGACAGCAACAGGAATATACCATGTATAAAGGCTGACATCTTGGTCTTGCCACCAGCGGCAACATTGGCAGAGCTCCGCACGATTACGGCAGTCATTGGGATACCGCCCAGCATACCTGCTATGATATTACCGACACCCTGTGCCTTCAGTTCGCGGTTGTTTGGAGTGCGGCGCTTATGTGGGTCAAGCTTATCGACAGCTTCCACACTCAACAAGGTCTCCAGACTGGCAATGATGGCAATCGTAAACGCTACCACGTAGAGCGAGGGATTCGTAAACTGATCAAATGCCGGCAAACGAAGCTCATTCTGCAGCGCTCCCATACTGGAAATATCAGGTAAATTAACTAAGTGGGTACCTGCTACAGCCAGCTCAGGGGAATAGTTGAGGAACAAATAGTTGATCCCGACAGAGCCAATCACCACGATCAGGGCACCCGGCACCAGCTTAAAGAGCTTGATGCGCTTCATAAATGGCTGCTCCCATAAGATCAGGATTGCCAGCGAGATAATACCAATGATCAGCGCACCTAGCTGTATAGCAGTGAAGGCATGAATTATTTCAGAGAAAGTATTGCGTCCATCCGGCTGTAAGAAGTTCATTTCACCAAAGAAGTCATCATCGGCACCCATAAAATGCGGAATCTGCTTCAGAATAAGGATCAGACCAATAGCGGCCAGCATACCTTTGATGACAGAGGAGGGAAAATAAAGACCAATGACACCGGCTTTCAGGAAACCAAGCGCAACCTGCAATACACCAGCCAATACAACGGCCAGCAAAAAGGCTTCATACGACTGCAGGGTTTCGATACCGTTAAGCACGATTACTGTCAGACCAGCTGCCGGACCACTCACACTTAGGTGAGACCCACTAAGCCAGGATACCACAAGACCACCTACTACGCCAGTAATAATACCAGCAACGAGTGGAGCCCCAGAGGCAAGTGATATACCTAAACAAAGTGGTAAGGCAACAAGGAAAACGACGAGGCCAGCAGGAATGTCTTTACCCAGACTGGCAAAATAATCTGGTTTGGAAGAGATGTTTTTCATAATAAGGTGGAGAGTAAATATTAGGCGAGCATGTAAATTAAAAGTCCCAACTCACATCCCTGCGCTGACCAACAGGCCAGCTGCAGGAACATAAGTCAGAATACTCACCTTATGTCTACAAAAGTACGGGGGAGGTATTAAGCCAGTATTAAAACGGCATTAAAATGAAATTAAAATGCGTTTTTGGCCGAAATAAATCCGATTGCCTGCGGTAAACGCAAGGTCACGACTGTCCCTTCGTTTACACGGGAATCTATCGAAATGGAGCCTTTGTGGAGTTTTATGATGCTCTCTGTCAAGGGCAGACCGATGCCATGACCCGTAATATTGCGTACATTGTTTGCCCTGAAAAATGGCACAAATACATGTCTTAGGTCGTGCGGTGCTATACCTACTCCCTTATCTGCAACCTGCAACACGACCTCCCGCCGGTCAGCGGAAAGCCGCACGGTGCTGTACTCTCCTTTCGGTGAGAACTTGGCGGCATTTTCCAACACATTGACAATGGCGATCAGCAGCAGCGCGTCGTTGCCTTTCACGATCAGGCGGTCCTCATCATCAGGCAGGTTGTCAAAATCTATGTTGAACAGCGCCCCCGGATGTCGCTTTAGCGCCTGCTCGTGCGCCATCCACAGCAACTCGTCGAAACGCAACTGGGAGAGCTTGATTTTAGAGGTATCCACGCTTGCCTGCGCTATCTGCAGCAGGCCGTTTGACAGTTCAGCCAGGAGCCGGGCATCTTCGAGGGTGGAAGCCAGCACCCGCTGATACTCTTCTTTCTCGCGGGATTTCATCAGCGCCACCTCCAACTCACCGATCATGGCTGTAAGCGGCGTGCGCAGTTCATGGGAGGCGTTGGATACAAAGGTGCTCTGCATTTCAAATGCCATCTCCAGCCGGTCCAGCATCTTGTTGAAGGTCTGTGCCAGGTGCGACAGCTCGTCCTTGCCGCCTGCACTGCTCAGGCGCAGGTGCAGGTCAGAGGCACTGATCTTCTCTACCTCGCTCACCACTTTGGTAATAGGACGCAGCGCTTCACGGGCAAAAGCCCAGCCCGCCAGCAGCACCACTACCATCGACCCCAAAAAGCCCACGATCAAGATGACCTTAAGGTGCTGCAGCTTGCGCAGACTATAGGCATCCACGGAAGAAGAGAGCACGATAAATTCGCCCTCATTGTCTTCGTACAGTATGCCCACGACCTGGCGTTCATCATGTGCGTACTGCACCATGCCCTCCTGTTTCACACGCTCCAGCACCTCTGGCTCCACATCCAGTTCTCCATCTCCGTCTGAGAAAAACAGGCTGCCGTCCAGCCGGTAAATGCTCACCTTTTCATAAGGTAGCACCCTGTAGTACCGGATCTGATTGCTGCGGCGTGCCCTTTCGCTCACTTCGTCAGCCTCCAGTATATGGGCGGCCGTGTCATAGGCCCGGCCCTCGATGCGCTTGTAAAAGTCATCCTGCCGGTAGAGGGAGGTGAAGTAATAGATCACCAGCGAGAACAGGACCAGGATCAGGGCAAATATACCTGCAAACTGCAGGGTCAGTTTACTGCGAATGGTCATGCGTCGTCCTCCTTGAGCACATAGCCCATGCCCACCAGGGTATGGATCAGTTTACCAGGAAAGCCTTTGTCTATCTTTTTGCGCAGGAAGTTGATGTATACATCGATCACGTTGCTGCCCGTGTCAAAAGAGGTTTCCCATACGTTCTCGGTGATATCGACGCGTGAAACGACGCGACCACGGTTGCGCAGCAGGTAATGGAGCAGGGCAAATTCCCGGGCCGTCAGGTTGATGGGCTTTCCGCCACGGATCACCGTCTTGCTGCTTAGGTCCATTTCAAGGTCTGCGATGGAGAGCTTCTCCCCTCCCCCATTGTCGCCTGACCGACGGGTAAGGGCACGCAGTCGGGCCAGCAACTCCTTGAACTCGAAAGGCTTGGTGAGGTAGTCATCCGCCCCGGCATCCAGCCCGATGATCTTATCGTCTGTGGAACCAAGCGCTGTGAGCATCAGGATCGGCACCTGTGATTTTTTCTTCCGGATGGCCTGGCAAACTTCCAGCCCGTTCATGTGCGGCAGAATAATGTCCAGTATAATGAGGTCATACTCGTTTTGCATGGCCATCTTCAGGCCAAAATTACCGTCATAGGCCTGCTCCACTTCATACGACTGTTCTTCCAGACCCTTTTTGATAAAGGAAGCTACTTTGGGTTCGTCTTCTACCAGCAGTATTCTCATATTCCAGTCACCGTTTACGTGTTTACCCGGACAAGATACGACTAAAACGCTACTGAGCCGTCCGGCAGCTTGCAGTTGCGCCAATATCTGTATATTTTAGATGAAGACAAACAGTTTATGGCACACGATCATCACCATCACGGAGGCCACGGCCATCACCATCACCACGGAGGCGACAACATCAAGGTGGCTTTCTTCCTGAATCTGGGCTTTACCGTGATCGAGATATTTGGCGGACTCTGGATCAACAGCATGGCCATCCTTTCGGATGCGCTGCATGACCTGGGCGATTCGCTTTCACTGGGCCTGGCCTGGTACTTTGACCGCCTCTCGCGCAAAGGCAGCGATCAGCAGTACTCTTACGGGTATAAACGTTTTTCGCTCCTGGGGGCTGTTATCAATTCGATCGTTCTATTAATTGGCTCAGGTATCGTGCTTTGGGTTTCGATCCCGCGCCTCTTTAACCCGGAGCCCGTGCATGCACCTGGTATGATCGGATTTGCCATACTGGGCGTGCTGGTGAACGGAGCCGCTGCCTTGCGTCTCAACAAGGGGGAGTCGCTGAACGAGCGGGTGGCCATGCTCCATCTGATGGAAGATGTGTTGGGCTGGGCGGCCGTGCTCGTAGGCGGTATTCTTCTTTATTTCTTTGACTGGCCCATTATCGACCCGCTGCTTTCGTTGCTCATCACCTGCTTTATACTCTACAATGTCGTGCGCAACCTGCGCAAAGGTCTCCAGATTCTGCTGCAGGGTACTCCTGCCAATATCAGTTTGCAGGAAGTGCGCCGACGGCTGCAACTTCTACCTGAAGTGCGCTCCGTGCATGACCTGCACCTATGGACGCTGGATGGCATGAGCCATGTACTGACCATGCACGCCGTCGTAAATCAAAACCTGAACTTAGAAGAAGCGCATGGTGTAAAGCAGCGTATACGCGATACCATGCAGGACGCGCACATAGACCACGTAACGGTGGAACTGGAAATGCCGGGGCAGGAATGTAGCCAGGAGCACTGTACCCCTGACCTGCCTAGTTCTGGTTAAGAAGCACCGCCTGGCGCACCAGGTCGCTGAAATATTCTTCGTCTATGTCCTCGAGCGTACGCAGCTTGATGTGCGGCAGCTGCCCATTGCGGCTTACCAGGCGCTTGTTGGGGTCATCTAGTTCTTTTCCGCGGAAAAAGCCGAAATGAAGTCCGCTTCGCGAAGAGGCGAAGTAGCATACGGGGCCGTAAAAGAAATAGCAGGGATTTTCCCAGCGCACACACTCTTCCAGATGAGCAGCCGTCTGGCTGATGATGCGGCGTACTGCTTGCGCTAATAGCTGTTTCTCAGGTGTAAGTTTGTCGATGTACTCATCGACCTGGTTGGTGGATATCTTGCTTCTCATACAGGGTATGTATCGGCCTGAGTGGCCTGAGCCGTTAATTTACAGCTAAATATACATATCTTTTAATATTGGAGCAAAAAATCTATCATTGCTTATACAAGGCACTTCTTATTCTGTTCCAGTACACTATGCAGTTCCGGGTAGATAAGCCTGTCTTTCACAAATACTTATACCTCAGGTATAGGGTCAGGCCATTTCCAGATGCTGTAATAACCTTTCTTCTAATTCATCGAGCTGGCAGAAGCCGCTGGCGAGCAGTTCCGGCCCCATGCCTCCTTCCATGTATACACTGGGCAGGTTTGTAACCCCTAGCATCTCGACAAACTCAAACTCCTTTTCGGTTGCATCAATGATTTCCTCAGCTTCAAACAAGGTATAGAACAGGTTTTCCTGGATACCAAAAGGGCGGACCACATGGGCGAGCACCTGCGGATCAGCCAGGTTCAGGCCATCGGCATAGAAAGCGGAGTGCATGGCCCGCAGTATCTCAAGCGTGAGAGCAGGCCTGAGGCGACGCACCACATGCAGGGCGCGGCAGGCGGGTTCCGTGTCGTACACAAAGTCTTCCTGCAGAAACAGGCTGTAGTTAAACGGCAGACTGGTACGCTCCTGCACCCGGTGCCAGCTTACCGCCAATCGCTCCCGCTGCTCACGCGAAATGGGCTCGCGGGCAAACGGATGAAGCCCTCCGGCCACCACCTCTACTGTCAGCCGACCATGCCACAAGGCGCGCAAGCGACGGATCACGTGCGTGAAACCGTAGCACCAGGCGCACATCGGGTCGGTCACATATAGCAGTACCGGGTTGTAAGGACTGTTGGTCATAGGCAATTTTTACACTTCCCTTTGGTTTTACCCCAATGCCTGCAGATAGGTTCAGGCATAAATCATCTTTATGGTCATGCCGCCGTCTATCACCAAATGCTGCCCCGTGATAAACCCAGCTTTGTCGGAGCACAAAAAGAGCGCTGCTTCGGCGATATCCTGCGGCTCCCCTACCCGGCCGGCCGGGTGCTGCTCCTTATCCTCGCGGGTATGCTGCGGCTCATAACGGTTCTTCTCTTTTTGCCAGGGTCCGGTTTCGATCCAGCCGGGAGCAATGGCATTGACCCGGATGCGGTCAGGCGCCAGACTCACGGCCAGGGAATGGGTGAGCGCCTCCAGTCCGCCTTTGGAAGCCGAGTAGGCGAAGGTATCGGGTTCTGACATGAAAGCGCGTGTGCTCGTGATATTCAGGATGGCAGGATGCGCTGACTTGCGCAACAGCGGCAAACCATATTTAGCACAAAGCATGGGCCCACGCAGGTTTACCGCCAGCACCCTATCGAATTCGGACATATGCATTTCATCCAGATTGCCAATAAAAGGATCGGCTATACCTGCATTGTTCACCAGCACGTCCAGCTGACCGTACTCCTCCTCCACTTTTTGCATCAGGGAAACCACCTCCTGCTCGGCGCTCACGTCGCAGGGTATAAAGCTGGCAGTCAGTTGCCGGGCCTGCAGTCGTTGCAGGGCTTCCTGTCCTGCTTCCTCGTCCGCATCGGTTAGCACGACGCGGGCCCCCGCCTGCCCAAAAGCCTGGGCTATACCCAAGCCTATACCTTGCGCTCCGCCGGTAACCAGTACTACTTTGTTTGTATAATTTGCTGTGGCCATACGTTCTGTTTTATGTTGCTATACCTGCCTGCACCCAAAGGCAAACCCGCTGCCGGGCAGGTACTATACCTGGCCACGCAGCGGGTTTGCCTTGCTGTGCCCCTCGGCTTATCTTTTCTCGAGCTGGCGCTTGAGTTTATCTTCTACGTTCTTCAGCAACTCATACCAATTGTCACCATTGTCTTCAGCAAATGCGTCGGTGCCGGGTATACCTACACGCATGCTCAGTTTCTTGGCATCGGTCGCGTGGTTCGACTCTTCTTTGAAGTACACGTCCACAGAGTCTATCTTCTTGGCGTGGCGCTTCAGTTTGGAGATGGTGTTGCGAATATGCTGCTGTACGTCATCTGATATCGAAATGTCTACAGCCTGTACGTCAATCTTGATTCCTTCGAAATTCTCTGTATAATTCATGTTCTGTCTTATAAGTATGGTGTAAAATGGGAGGCTTTGTTCAGAGCATCCCGGTGCTGAAATTAAACGGTCGCCTGCCATTAAAGTTTACGCTGACAAAGTGCCTTGCGAAGCAACATCGCCCCGGCGCCGTTCGTTTTTATGCATAATCACCCAAGGTTTACCGTTATGCAAAACTTACCTATCAATTGGCTGACAGAAGGATTGCTTGACTTTGAATACAAAAAATACCGCTTGCTGGCCTACCTGCAGGCCGTCCGGTCCGAGTTCGGGCAACAGCGCCTCTACCCTGTCTTTTCTGACCTGATCATGCACTACCGTAACCTGCAACAGGTGCGCGAACATAAGAAGCTGGTTTACGAAGCCTTTCCGCAGCAAATTACCCGCGCTGATTTTGAGAAGCTGGAGCTGGTATATGAAAAGATCGTGGAGGACGACGAAACCATGGCCCAGATTGAAGAGGTGATCCAGTATGCCGCACCGCTTTTTCAGGAGGCAGTGTACCAAGGCAAGGAGCTGTATGACTTTATAGAGCGCCACATCGAAATCAATCCGGTGGGCATTACGCCGATGTACTTCAACGAGGGCTATCTCTTCCTGGACGCCTTTCCGGGCAAGGAAACGCAGGTGTATGTATACCGCATCACCGTTTTTGAGAACACCTATGAGAAGTACCGGGGCATCAACACACAGTTGGTCCGCACAGTGCGCCGCGGGCTGGCCCAGACGCACGAAAACCTGAAGGTACAGCTGGTCAAAGAAAACCAGGAGCTCCCTAATCCCGCTACTTTTGTGGTAGTAGCTAAAGTACCCTGCCCCCTCGACAGCGCCCTGCTTCCCATAGCCAAACGATCGCTGGTGAAGTATGTGACGCGCCTGGCAGCCTAAGTCAGACTTGGTGCAAAGGGTATAAATTTATACCTTCGGACTTCAGAAAACGAGAAATACACCATGGAGATCAACCTCACCCGCGTAGACCAGGACTATCACTTCGAAGCCAGAGGCGCAGCCAATGTCGCCATTAACATAGATGCCAACCCCGAAATTGGGGGCCACAACGAGGGTGCCCGCCCGATGGAGCTCATGCTGATGGGCCTGGGCGGCTGCAGCGCCATCGATATTATCAGCATCCTCAAAAAGCAGCGTCAGTCCATCGAAAGCTTTGACATCAATGTGAAAGCAGAGCGCCAGAAGGTAGAGGAGTTTAATCTCTTCAGCACCATTCACATTCATTTCAAGATCGGCGGTGAGTTAGACGAGGACAAAGTACGCCGCGCGATTGAGCTCTCACTGGAGAAATACTGCTCTGTAGCTGCGATCCTCTACAAGACTGCCACGATCACGCACTCATTTGAGATTGTGTAGTCAACAACACCCTCTCCCTTCATAGAGGGCCCTTATCCCAGAGGGGAATTGGGAACGATTGTCATCCCCCTGCCACCTTCGAAGGGGGACTTTTCTGTATCTGTCACACAGCAGGTATAACGCTGTAGCTTGCATTTTACTGAACCGGGTCCAACCACCCCTACCCCTCCTTATCCTTTAAGAGGGCCCCTACCCCCAGGCGGGGGGCTTCTGCTACTGAACTTACAGGTATAAGCCTTGTAGCATCTGTCACGAAACACTGGCAGGTATAGCAAAACTAACTCGCACGCTCACTATGAAACAAGTAGCAGCGCCAGGTGCGCCAGAATGACTACCCACTGTTTGAGCGTTCAGCGAGTTTGGGGAGTCTTGATTTTTTTGCTTACTTTTTTCATCAAGGAAAAAAGTAAGGCCCGCCCGGCCAGGGCAAAAGTTGCCCGCCGCACAGGCGAGACTATAGGACAAGTCACGTTGCTATACCTGCAACAGCAGCAGCTATTCCTATACCTACACCTATACCTGGGCCAGAGGCCCCACCATAGTAGACACGAGCGAGGACGCTCGCGCCATAGGGCCTTGAAGCTATACAGCAACAGTCGCATGCCTGCAAAAGGTAACCGCACTATACCTAACAAACCACCTTTCCCTCCACCAACCTCCCCTATTTACCGACGAATGGCTTATAGGCTATATTCGGCTATTCATATAGAAATGCGACGCCTTGGTATATTCCGTTTTCAGGAGTCAAAAACCCGGTTTTTCTTTACATCAGCAAGAAATTACAGAAGACCGGAAATATGAAAAGAGAACGTATACACCAACTCGAAAAAACTATGAAAAAGAGCCTGCTGCTCGCCCTACTGGGACTGAGCACGGTGCCGGCTCTCGCACAGGCTCCGCAGGCTGCCCCACAGCAGCAGGCCGCCTCAGGTATGGCCGTGCCGCGCGGCAACGCCACCATCGTGGGTATTGTGCAGGATGCTGACACCAAAAAACCGGTAGAGTTCGCTACGGTTGCCCTGATCAGCCTGGCCACAGGCAAGCCGATCGATGGAGCCATGGCCGACGACAAGGGCCGCTTCACGATCAGCAAGGTAGGCGTGGGTAAGTACAGACTGCAGGTGAGCTTCCTGGGCTATCAGCAGAAGCTGGTGGAAGACGTGATGGTAACTTCTGACAATGCCAGCGTGAACGTAGGCGCCGTATCCATTGCCTCTGACGCCAAAAAGTTGAGTGAGGTGGTGATTACAGGTGAGAAGCCACTGGTGGAAGAGAAAATTGACCGCACGGTATACAACGCTGAAAAGGATATCACCAACTCGGGTGGCAATGCGGCGGATGTGCTGCAAAAAGTACCTGCCCTTTCCCTTGATACAGACGGCAACGTGCAGCTGCGCGGTAGCTCTAACGTGCGTGTACTCATCAACAACAAGCCATCAGCCATCATGGCGGGTAGCGTGGCCGACGCCCTCAAGCAGATCCCGGCAGACCAGATCAAATCTGTGGAGGTTATCACCAGCCCGTCTGCGAAGTATGATGCGGAAGGTACAGCTGGTATCATCAACATCATCACCAAAAAAGACGGTGGTCTGCAGGGTGTGACCGGTTCGGTAGCAGCTACTGCAGGCACCCGTAACAGCAATGCCAACGCCAGCCTCAACATCCGTCGTGGCAAGCTTGGCATCAACGGCACCTTCGGCGGCAACATGTTTTACAATCACGGCAACATGAGCAACACCATCCTGGCTGGCAACACCACCAGCTTTCAGTATGGCAAGACCCGCATCAACGGCTCGTTCATGAACGCTCTGATCGGTTTTGACTACGACCTCACTCCGAAGAACAACATCTCGGGCAGCATCCGCACCAACGGCGGTACCTTCCGGATGGAGAATGACCAGGAGGTGAACAGCCGCGAAGGCAATACCCTGATCCAGGACTTCCGTAACGAGATCCGTAACCGCAACGAGCGCATTGGCACGGACTATAACCTCGACTATACCCGCACGTTCAAGAAGCCAGGTCAGGAACTTGCGCTCCTGTCACTCTACTCAGTTACCAATACCGACAACGACATTCGTCAGGACTACCTGAACGAAAGCGAAAACCCCTACCTGCTGAAGCGCAACCTGAACGAAGGCGCCAACAAGGAGCTGACCTTCCAGGCGGATTATACCCATCCGTTTGCCAACAAAACGATGCTGGAACTGGGTGCGAAATCTATTTTCCGTGATGTGGAAAGTGACGCCCTGTACCGCGACATCCTGAGCTCAGGAAACGAAACGCGCCGCACCGATGCCTTCTTCTACGAGCAGGATGTGTACGCTACTTACATGACCTACGGCTTCATGCTGAAGAAAAAGCTGAACGTGAAAATGGGTGGCCGTTACGAGTATACCGACATCAACGCTGACCTGCAGGGTGACAACGACTACGCACTGAACTATGACAACTTTATTCCGAGTGTGGCCCTGTCGTACAACTTGAAGCAGAAGCATACTTTCCGCGCCAACTTCACGCAGCGTATACAGCGTCCTTCGCTGTTCTATCTGAACCCATACGTGCAGGAGCAGACCTCCAACACCCGCGTGCAGGGTAACCCGAACCTCGACGCCGAACTGACTGACCTGTTTGAACTGGGCTACAGCACCTTCTTCAAGACAACATCCCTCAGCGTAACCGGCTACATGCGCCAGACGGATAATGCAATCGAAACGGTGGCTACCATCGAAAGAGAGACAGACACCAACGGCCTGCCGGTGGACGTGACCACCCTAACGTTCGACAACATCGCCAAGAACAAAACCTACGGGGTGAGCTTATTCGGAAATACAAAGCCGACCAACAACTGGACGATCGGTGGTAGCTCCAACATCTATTATGTAGACCTGAATGGCAAGTATGCCAGCAACAGTGGCTGGATGTACAACATCAACGCCAACTCATCTTATACCTTCGGTAAAGGTATATCGGCACAGTTCAACGGTGGTTTCAACTCCCGCCGCATCCAGTTGCTGGGTGAGTTTGCTGCCTTCTCGTATCACACCATCGCCATCAAGAAAGACCTGTTCGACAAGAGAGGCGGTATCAGCCTGGGCCTGGATAACCCGTTCAGAGAGAGCATGCGCATGCGTAACGACGTGCGTGTGGAGGAATCGCCTACCAACCCAAGAGCCTATACCCAGCAGATCCGCATCAACAACTTCAACCGTGGGGTGCGTGTGAGCTTCAACTACAACTTCGGTAAGATGGAGCAGCAGCGTCCGCCTAAGCGCAAGAAGAGCATCCGCAACGACGACGCCAAGCAGGGCGATAGCAACGGCATGAACTAAAAATTAACCCTCCCTTTAACCCAGCAAAAAGCCTCTCCGCAATGGAGAGGCTTTTTCATTTCCTGGCTACAGTAGTTTCAGTTTATTGCAACTAAGTCTTCTTATTTTTTGAATTGTTCAAGCCACTCAACTGCTTCCGCTTTGTCCGTAAACATGCGGGTGGGGTTCTTCGGCTTGTTCACATGTATATAAATATTGGCAGCCATCTTTACCATTGGTGAAGCCACCAAAATAGCACTGGCTGAAACACCTGTATTACCTTCGTCGGCCAGGTAGTCGCGTGCTTCTTTGGTAGAGTGCTTTACTTGCGTAATATCAAACAAACTGGGGTATACCTGCTCACCAATGTAGTTTAGCCGGTCCTGCACACAGATACGGGCTTTTGCCAGATCAAGCTCTCTCACCTCATTATAAATACAGTACAAGATTCCCTCTCTCAAACAAAGTTCGAGGCAATCCGTTTTAATTGGACTCTTTTCGTATTCTTTTTCGAAATTTGCCATTCAAATTTGAATTGGATCTAATGTTTGCATGTTCGGCTAGAGCAATAATGCAGGCATAACAAAACACATGGCAAAGATACGACATAATAACATCATTGATACGGTTGATTCCGTACTTTCTGTTTCTAAAAAAAAGGGGATCATCCACCTGCATGCTGAAGACCAAAACCTTAGCGGCCAGCACTTAACGTTGCATGGCAAGCAGGTGCTACACTTTGGCACCTGTGGCTACCTGGGACTGGAGCACCACCCGCAGGTAAAGCGCGGCGCCATCGATGCCATCGAGCGCTACGGCACGCAGTTCCCGATGTCGCGCACCTACATCTCCAATCCTTTGTACCGCGAACTCGAGGCTCTGATTAAGCAGCTGTACAACGCACCGGTCGTTATCTCTAAAAATTGTACACTTTCGCACCTCACCGTTATACCTAGTATCATACGCCAGTCGGACCTGGTTATACTTGACCACCAGGTACATGCCAGTGTGCAGGAAGCGGTGAAGAAGTTACTCAGCCAAGGCGTTACTGTGGAGATGGTACGCCACAACAACCTGGAGATGCTCGAAGACCGCATCAAAAAGCAGCGCGGCAAGTTTGAGCGCATCTGGTACATGGCCGACAGCGTGTACTCCATGTACGGCGACTTCGCCCCGATCAAAGAGCTCATCGCTATGGCTGAAAAATACGAGCAGCTATACCTGTACGTGGACGATGCGCATGGCATGAGTTGGGCTGGCAAACATGGTACAGGCTATGCTATGAGCCAGATGCCGGATGGTCTCTACCGTAAAATGATCCTGACCGCCAATTTGGGCAAGGCCTTTGGTGCCTGCGGCGGACTGTCGCTCTTCCCTAATGAAGAATGGTATAACAGGGTCAACAACTTTGGCGGTCCCCTCACCTTTTCGGTACAGATAGAGCCTGCTACGCTAGGAGCTGCCATTGCATCGGCCAAAATCCACCTGAGCGATGAGATCTATACCTACCAGCGGGAACTGCAGCGCAAGATCGCCTATTTCAACCACCTGCTCAAGCAAACCGATCTGCCCCTTGTACACGAAAGCGAGAGCCCGATCTTCTACATCGGCACCGGCACCATGGAAATGGGCAACCACCTGGTACAGGCCTTGTTGCAGGATGGGGTGTACGTGAACCTGGCTACCTTCCCGGCTGTACCGGCCAAGAACATCGGGGTGCGCATCACCATCTCCCTCACCAATTCAGACGAAGACATCGAAGAATTGGTACGCAAGCTGCAGCTGCATTTCCACCTGGCCCTGACTGCGACTAACCAGACGCAGGAGAGTATCCGGAAGGCCTTTAAGATGGCGCCGCCTGCTCAGTCCCTTGCACCAGCAGTTGCTCAGCCAACTTCTGCCAGCGGCATCAGCCTGCAGCGCTATACTTCCATCACCCAGATCGAGGCGGGGCTCTGGAACAAGCACCTGGGCCACAGGGCTATGTTTGACTGGGAAGGCATGCGCTTTCTGGAAGATTCGTTCAGCAACAACCCTGAGAAGGAAAACAACTGGGATTTCCGCTACTATACCGTGCAGGACCCGGAGGGGGAAGTGGTATTGATGACCTTTGCTGCTATTGCTTTGCTTAAAGAGGACATGTTTTCGCAGGCCTCCATCTCCAAAGCACTGGAACGCGAACGGGAGGCCAACCCTTATTACCTCACCACCACCGGCATTGTACTGGGCAGTTTGTTCACCGAGGGCAACCACCTCTACCTGGACCGTAACAGCCTATACTGGAAAGAAGCTCTGAAGGCACTGTTATCGGAGCTGAGCAAAGAGCAGGAAGCAAACCAGGCCAGCAGCATCCTGCTCCGCGACCTCGACGATCAGGATCCGGAACTGGATGAATTTATGGTGGAGCAGGATTTCGTGAAAATGCACCTGCCGGAGTCTTGTGTGGTTGAGGATCTGAACTGGACAGATGAGGATGGCTTCAGAAAGACGCTCTCCAAGAAAGGACGCGAGAACTTTGTGCAGAAGATCAAGCGCAATGAGCACTTCTACGACGTGGTGATCAAAGACCGGCTCGACGCCGAAGAGCTGCAGCACGCCATGGCCTTGTTCCGCAATGTGAAAAACAACAACTTCGCCATCAATAACTTTTTGTTTCCGGAGAAGATGTTTCAGCAGCTCAACGAAAGCAAGGCTTGGGAATTTATCGTACTCTATATAAAAGAGGAGTACTCGATCAGCCGCAAGCCGGTAGCCGTTGCCTTCTGCCACAGAAATGTCGCGAATGTGTATAGCTTTATGCTGATCGGAATGGATTACGAATACCTGATGACTTACGGGGTATACAGGCAGACGCTTTACCAAGTAATAAAGCGCGCCAATGCCCTGCAGTGCACACAGGTAAACATGGGGATATCGGCCACCATCGAAAAGAAAAAAGTAGGCGCAACTCCTTATCCGAAAGTTGGCTATTACCAAAGTAAAGACAACTTTGCATTGGAGATGATGGGTGCCACCTTTGCCATTGAAAAAGAATAGGACAATAACACCGGAAGCGGTGAAAAAACGAAGCGAGTGAAAGTACTAAAAGAGCGAATAGAGGAGATCATGTCCCTGATCACCGAGGTTGCCAGCGGAAACTTCGACTACCAGATCGAGACATCCGAAACGGGTGACGAAATGGATGCCGTGATTGCGGGGATCAACATGCTGGGTCAGGAACTTAAAAGCTCCACCGTATCACGGGATTTCATGCAGAGCATCTACCGGGGCGTGGTGGACATGCTCCTGATTCTCAATCCTGACTTTACGATCCGGTCTGTAAACGAGTCGTTGGAAGAAGCCCTGGGTTACCGGGAAGACGAACTGCAAGGCAAGCATTTGTCGGTGCTGCTTCCCAAAGACCATGTGCCGACGCTGGTGTCGCTGATGGAACAGTGCCGCTCACAGGACAAGTGCCTGAACAAGGAGTTGCAATTCAAAACAAAGCAAAGCCAGCCAGTGCCGGTTTCCTGCTCTTTTTCCCACATCCGCAACAGCCACAAAGAAGTAGACGGTGTGCTGATCGTGGCCAAAGACATCACTGAACTGAAGCAGAACGAGAAGGCTCTGCGCAAGGCCAAACGCAAGGCAGAAGCGGCCAACGAGGCCAAAAGCAATTTCCTCTCCAGCATGAGCCACGAGATCCGGACGCCGCTCAATGGCATCATGGGCTTTACGGACCTGCTGCTGGGCACCGAGCTGAACGACACGCAAAAACAGTACATCAACCTGATCAAATCGTCGGGCACCACGCTCACCAAACTGCTCAACGACATACTGGACCTCCACCGAGTAGAGCAGAACAAAATCTACCTGGAGGCCATCCCGTTTGAACTGCGCGAAAACCTGGAGGCCAGCCTAGGCCCGTACCGGCACCTGGCCGAGAGCAAGGGGCTGCGCTTTGACTGCTCCTTTGATCCTACTGTGCCGCAGTGGGCAATCGGCGACCCTACCCGCATCAACCAGGTGGTGATCAACCTGGTGAGCAATGCCATTAAGTTTACAGAACAGGGCAGCATTGAGGTGCTGTTTAAGGCCGAGCAGCTGCCCGATGATGAGCTGTTGCTCTACTGCTCTGTGAGTGATACCGGCATTGGTATACCTGCCAACAAGCAGGCCCTAGTGTTTGAGTCTTTTACCCAGTCCGACCAGTCTACCTCCCGCAAGTACGGCGGCTCCGGGCTCGGCCTGGCTATCAGCAAGAAGTTAGCCCGGCTGCTGCAAGGCGACCTGCAGGTGATCAGCCCATTGCCCGGCCAGAAGCAGGGTTCATTGTTCTGGTTTACGATCCGGCTTAAGCGCATGCAGGTCAGGCAGCCTGTGAAGCAGGAAGTGGAGGACGACAGCAGTTACAGGGTGCCTGCAGGCAAGCACCTGCTGGTGGTAGATGACAACGAGATCAATGTGATGCTGCTAGAGACGGTGCTCGAAAACTTCGGGGCAAAGGTAACTGCTGCTTTCAGCGGACAAGAGGCCATCGACCTGGTACGCAAAGACAAGTTTGACCTCATCTTTATGGATGTGCAGATGCCCGGTATCAGTGGCCTGGAGGCAGCACGTACCCTGCGTCAGGAAAAAAACGATACGCCGATCATTGCCTTTTCGGCCAGCGCCTACAGCAGCGACATCGAAAACAGTCTGGCCTCGGGCATGAACGACTACCTCTGCAAACCCTTCGAGCAAAGCGACCTCGTTGGACTGCTCAGAAAGTGGGTATAGCCTCTCGTTTCAAACGTATGTCCTGTTTCACCCGTAAAACAAGGTATAAGATTTATATAAATTTAAAGTCTAAAATACGATGAACGAAACAGAATATAGAACCAGAGGAAACTGGAACGAAATGAAAGGCAAGATCAAGCAGAGCTACGGCGACCTGACCGATGATGACCTGACCTACGACGAAGGCAAGCAAGACGAGTGGCTCGGCAAATTGCAGCAGAAGACCGGTAAGGCGAAAGGCGAACTCAAAAAATGGATCGACTCGCTTTAAGCTGACGGCTTTTTGACAAGTAAAAACACCCCGCAAAGGCTACGGCCTGCTGCGGGGTGTTTTTTTATATCCGCACATTCGTGCATCATGTTATAACAAATATTGCTTTTATATTAATTAAATATATCCTATATTCAACGAAACTAACCTATTCACCTTTAAACTACATGTTGAATTATGGGAAAAAAACTACTATCCATCATTTTACCGCTTATGGTGCTCTGGTCCGCCAGCGCCTTTGCCCAGGACAGGGCAGTAAGCGGTAAAGTGACAGAAGCCTCGACAGGCAATGGCCTGCCCGGGGTGAGTGTTGCCGTCAAAGGTACAACCATCGGTACAGCAACAGACGCGGAAGGTAACTACCAGGTCCGGGTACCCGATGCCAATGCCACCCTCGTGTTCCGCTACCTGGGCTATACCACCCGTGAGGCAGCGGTGGGCAACCAGAGCACGATCAATGTGAGCCTCCAGACCGACGCCCGTCAGCTTGACGAGGTGGTGGTAACGGCCCTCGGCATCGAGCGTAGCGAGCGCTCCCTCGGCTATGCCACGCAGCAGGTGCAGGGCGATAATCTGACCTTCACCAAAGAGCAGAACGTTATTGGCTCGCTAGCCGGTAAAGTGGCCGGTGTGCAGGTACAGGGCTCTTCGGGCGCCAGCATGGGCGGTACCCAAAAGATCAAGATTCGTGGTGTGAACTCTGTTGCCGGCGTGGATCAGCCGCTGATCGTAGTGGACGGCACTCCGATCTCCAACTCCAACTTCGCCGGTGCCGACCAGGCTGACTACGGTAACCTGGCACAGGACATCAACCCAGAGGATATTGAGTCGGTGAACGTACTCAAAGGTCCTGCTGCCTCTGCCCTGTACGGTATTCGTGGACAGTATGGCGTGATCATGATCACCACTAAGAAAGGCCAGAAAGGCCCAAAGAAAGTAGGCGTGCAACTTAACTCGGCCTTCTCTGTTGAAAGAGCCGTGAATTTTATGCCGATGCAGAACATGTATGGCGGTGGCTCCAGTCAAACCTGGCGCACCCTGCCAAACGGCGACAAATATGTAGACATATCTGTTGACGAAAGTTGGGGCCCGCGCATGGATGGCACTCCCGTTCGCCAGATCTTCAGCTTCTACCCACAGGATCCGGAGTATGGCCAACTAACACCTTTCGTACCGCATCCTGACAACATCAAAGACTACTACGAAACAGGTTATAACCTGAACAATGGCGTGGTCATAACAGGAGGCAACGAGAACAGCACCTTCCGCCTGAGCGTAAACGATACCCGCGTAGAGGGTGTGGAACCGAACACCTGGCTCAACCGAAACAACGTGGGCGTGAGCGGTAGCCTGGACCTGTCTAAAAAGCTGACAGTGTCGACCAACATCAACTATGCCCGCAACAATGCCCAGCGTCCATCGCAGGGATCGGAGTACGGTGCCCGCTACATGGTGCAGTGGTTCCAGCGTAACATCGACATGAAGCGCATGAAAAACTATGTGTATCCGGACGGTACTTTCCTGAACTGGAACCTGCGCCGCCCAAGCACTGCTACCGGCGAAATCACCAACTTCAACCCGCTGTACTGGAACAACCCTTACTTTGAGGCATACGAGAACATCAGCAACGACAACCGTGAGCGTGTGTTCGGCGACGTGGGCCTAACCTATCAGATCCTGCCTGACCTGAAAGTGAGCGGCTTTGTGCGTAACGACAGCTATACCCAGAACATCGAGACGCGCCAGGCTTTCGGCGGCAGAAGAGTACCCCAGTTCACTACCGGCAAATACCAGGGTCGTGAAACCAACTACGAGTTGCTGGCGCAGTACACGAAGCAACTGGGTGACTTCTCGCTCAACGTGAATGCAGGCGGTAACATCTTCGACACCCGCTACACGGCGCTTTACATGGGCTCGGTAGGTGGACTAGCCACACCAGGCTTCTACCACATCGACGGCTCCATCGACCGTCCTACTACCAACCAGACACTTCGCCGCAAGCAGATCCGCAGTATGTACGGTATGGCCTCTGTAGGATACAAGGATACCTATTTCATCGACGCCTCCCTGCGTAATGACATTTCCTCTACCCTGCCGCCAGACAATAACTCATACTGGTACCCATCGGTATCCGGTAGCATGGTGTTCAGCGAGTTGATCGACTGGTCGCCGCTTTCGTTCGGTAAGATCCGCGCCAGCTACGCACAGGCAGGTTCTGACCTGACACCTTATCGCACCACGCCTTTCTTCATTTCAGGCACGGTATACGCGGGTTCTCCGACTGTAAACACGCTGTCCGTACCTGATAACCTGAATAACCCGAACGTAAGACCTTCGTTCGCGCACTCTTATGAAGCCGGTCTGGACCTGCGCTTCCTCAATGGTCGTCTGGGTCTCGACGTGACGCTATACCAGCAGAAGAACAAAGATCAGATTCTGGAACTGCCTATATCAGGCACCAGCGGGTATAGCAGCACCACAATCAATGCCGGTCTGATCCAGAACAAAGGTATAGAGTTCGTGCTCAGCGGTACGCCGATTCAGACGAGCAACTTCACCTGGAACACGGCCCTGAACGCGAACCGCAACCGCAACATGGTCGTGGAGCTCCACCCGGATATTGACGTGCTGACGCACTACTCTACTACTTACTCTTCTGTGACCTCCTATCTCAACTCGTATGAGGGCCAGCCTTTCGGTAGCCTCGTAGGCCAGGCTTACCAGCGCGACCCTGCCACCGGGCAGAAGCTGATCGGCGCCAACGGCATGCCGCTGTATACCGATGCGACACACAACTTCGGCACCGTGCAGCCTGATGCGACAGGTGGCTGGCAGAACATCTTCCGCCTCTGGAAGTTTGACCTCTCTGCCATGATCGACTACCAGTTCGGCGGTCAGTTCTTCAGCCGATCTAAAATGCTGGCAGTGCGTACCGGTCAGGACCCGATCACGGTGGCGACTAACGACCGCGGTGCGAACGTGCGTGATCCGCTGGAAGAAGGCGGTGGCGTGAAAGTGGAAGGCATCTACGCACCAGGCACTACCGTGGGTGGTGTGGATGTGAGCGGACAGCCGGCCTCTAACTACGTGAACGCCCAGTCTTACTACAACACCGTAGTGGGTCGCCGTGTGTACGAAGAGTGGCTCTATGATGCTTCTTACATCAAGCTGCGTGAACTGCGCCTGGGCTATACCCTGGACAAGTCTATGTTAGGCCGCCTGCCGTTCCAGAGCGTAGGTGTTGCCCTGATCTCCCGTAACGTGGCCCAGCTGTGGCAGAAAGCTCCTGAGGGCATCGATCCGTCTGAGATCTCAACCGGCTCTCAGTCCATCAGCTGGTACGAGTCAGGTATGACCAACTCTGTGCGCTCTTACGGCATTAACCTAAACATTACTTTATAAGGAAGATGAGAATGAAGAAAATATATGCAGTGCTATTGTCGTGCTTTATGCTGGCAAGCTGCGACAAGTTTGATGAAGACATCAACATCAACCCAAACCAACCGAGCAATGCTTCCGGCACCCAGCTGATCGCCAATGCGGCGCTTTCGCTGTCGAGCCTGAGCTCCTCGCCTTCGGCCCAGTTCCATGCCCAGTACCTGTCCGAAACACAGTACCCGGGCGCTTCCCTCTACCCGGAGGGCGGCACCAGCTTCTACTGGATCTACCAAGGGCCGCTGATGAACCTGGAAACAGTGCTGACCTCAGATAACCTGAGCGCTACGGAAGGCCCGGTAAACAACCAGCTGGCGGTGGCCCGTATTCTGAAGGCCTACTATTTCTGGCACGTGACCGACCGTTGGGGCGATGTGCCTTACACGGAGGCCCTGCGAGGTTCCGAAAACTTCACCCCGAAGTATGACACCCAGGAGTCGATCTACAACAGCTTGTTTGCACAACTGGAGCAGGCTAATAACGAGATCACGGCCGGCAACATCTCCAACGACATCATTTACAACGGTGATGTGAACAAGTGGAAGCGCCTGGCCAACACCATCCGCATGCTGATGGCCCTGCGTCTGTCTGAGGTAGACCCTGCCAAAGGAGCCGCTGAGTTTAAGAAGGCCCTGGAAGCCGGTATCATGACCTCCAATGCCGACAACCTCGCATTCCGTCACCTGGCCGACGCCAATAACCAGAACTACTGGTTTGGGCAGGTATCGAATCAGAACCGGGAATGGTGGGCGCTGACTGAGCGACTCGTAAACGAGCTGAAGCCGGTAGAAGACCCACGCCTGCAGGTATACGGTGCCCCCGCCCGTACCTCGGGTGAGTATGTGGGCTTGCCATACGGCCGCGTGGAAGGTCTGCCAAACGTGACCAATTACTCGCTGCTGGGTCAGGCCATCTGGAAGCAGGACGCGCACATACAGCTGGTGACTTATGCACAGGCGCTCTTCGCCAAGGCTGAGGCTGCCAAGCTTGGCTGGATTGCCGGTGGCGATGCCGAGGCTGAAGCCAATTACAACAAAGCCATTGAGCAATCGCTGCTGCAGTGGACGGGAAGCGCAGCAGGTGCCTCTGACCTGTTGAGCCAGGAAGGTATGGCCTACGACGCGGACAATGCCATTGAGCAGATCGCGACGCAGCGCTGGATCCACCTGTTCATGCACGGCTACGAAGCCTGGGCCGAATGGCGCCGCACCGGCTACCCTGCCAACCTGGAGGAGCCAGACGGAGGCCGTGCCGTGCCACGCCGCAACAGCTACCCGGCCAACGAAGCCTTTAACAACGCCGCCAGCTACAACGAGGCTGTGCAGCGTCAGTTCAGCGGTCAGGACAACCTGTATGGCCGCGTATGGTGGGATAAGTAAGTTTAGATTGTTTGAGTGTGTTACAAGACGCCGCTCTCCTGATGGGAGGCGGCGTTTTTGTTTAAGCTGCTTTCAGCCATTCCAGCCCTTCGCGCTCAATCAGGAAGTACTGGGTGTCAAAAAACGGGGTCTGTTCTTTTACTCTGCTGTCGAGCTTCTCGTTGGTATGCTGCTGAAAGAAATCGGTGGAAGAAATGATCGCCAGCTGTTTCAGCTTGCTCTGCGAGATCATCCTGATGGAGATAGACGCCAGCCACCCCTGGTCATCCATTGTTAGCACGCCCATGCGCTGGTTGTTCACGATCAGTTTCTCTAGTCCCAGTTCCAACAGCACACGACCTGTTTCCTCTATCCCAAAGCGGTATTCATGGCTCTGCACCGGTCGCAGCCATCGCACAAGCAGCATTGCATACAACGGGTTGTGTATGATCTCAACAAAATCGGTTGAAAGGCAACATACCTGCTGCAGGTTTTCGGGTGGTGTAATGGTATGATGTTTCATCGGAATTGCACCTGTCAGCCAGATCGCAGGGCCTTAAAAATACAAATATCACTTTTCAGCAACCCTCTCTTATTGCGCCGTCAATTATTTTCATTTTTTGACTTAGCCGGACAATTACCAGAGACTCCTGCAGCGCAAATTAAACCAAGCGCACTTATTTCCCTACTTTTTTTGCACTATTTTTTTAACCCCGAAGCTACTGTGTATTTATCTCGTATTAAATTGAAGATTTAAATATATACAAAATGCAATAAACATGAAGATACTCAGAATTGGAAGCAGGGACGATGATGTCCGGAAATGGCAGTATTTTTTGGTTGGGCAGGGATATGACCTAGGTATAGCAGATGGCATTTTCGGGGAGAAGACCAAAGCAGCCACCATCATTTTTCAGCTGGAGAATAGCCTGCAGCCCGATGGCATTGTGGGTAACAAAACAACAGGTATGGCCATGACGCTGGGCTTCGGGATATTGGCCGATGACCGCACAGGTATACTGAGTGCTCACTGGCCACCGCGTCCTCCATTCCGGCCACTGCTCAGCCATGCCGACCGGGCCAAGGTATTCGGCTATTTCAATTATCTCCCCCACCCTATACCTGGCAACCCCGAAAACATCCGCATCACCGATGGCTGGGACCGCCGTCATATTATACCCGTGCAAGTGCCGCAGCTTATACCTGTCAAAGGCAGCGCCACAGTCTATTTCCACCGCTTCGCCGCCGACCAGCTCGTGCAGCTCTGGCGCGACTGGGAGCGGGCCAATCTGCTGCACCTCGTCCATACCTGGGAAGGAGCCTACGTGCCGCGCTTCATCCGGGGCAGTCGCACGGTGCTCAGCAACCACGCCTTCGGCACGGCTTTCGACATTAACTACGCCTGGAACAAGCTAGGTACCCTACCGGCACTTGTCGGGCAGAAGGGATCAGTACGGCAGCTCGTGCAGATCGCGCATCAGAATGGGTTTTACTGGGGCGGGCATTTTACGAGGCAGGATGGGATGCATTTTGAAGTGGCTTGGGTGGGGTGATAGTTTGCAATTCGCGAATTGCAAATTAGACTAAGCTATACTTAAAAAAATGTACTCGCAGTAGAAGCAGATAAGATTCAAAAGTTTTTCACTTGAACTAAAATCAGTTCGATTAGCAAAATATCAGCTTCACCTAATGTTAAAATCAGCAAAAAGCTATATATTTCAAGACAATTAATGTGACAACACGATCTTGCCCTGAATCCAAGCTCTGCAAATGAACCAAAACCCTGAACAGATTGCCCGCGACCAGATTGACGATTTGCTGATTGCTTCTGGCTGGGTGATACAGGATAAGAACAAAGTGAACTTGGCAGCTGCTACAGGTATAGCCATTCGCGAATACCAGACGGATGTGGGGCCTGCCGACTATGTATTGTTTGTAGATACGAAGCCAGTAGGCATTATTGAGGCGAAGCGTGAGGAAGAAGGCCACAAACTGACGGTGCATGAAGATCAGTCTATTGCTTATGCCACCGCTAAGCTGAAGCATATCAATAACAATCCGCTGCCCTTTGTGTACGAAAGCACGGGTTTGGTGACCCGCTTTACCGATTACCGCGACCCGAAGCCCCGCTCCCGAGCTGTTTTTACCTTTCACAGACCAGAGACTTTTCAGAAATGGATAAAGGAAGACAAGACCTTACGTGCCCGCTTTTACGATATACCTGAACTGGCAAAGGATAGTTTACGCGATTGTCAGGTAGAGGCGATTACGAACCTTGAGCAGTCTTTTCGGGAAAATCGGCCAAAGGCGTTGATACAAATGGCGACAGGCTCGGGCAAGACATTTACGGCGATTACTTTTATTTACCGACTGCTCAAATTCGCCAAAGCCAAGCGGGTGCTTTTTCTGGTTGATACCAAAAACCTGGGCGAACAGGCCGAGCAGGAGTTTCGAAAATTTTTGCCGCAGGACGATAACCGACTTTTCCCGGAGCTGTACGGACTCACCCGACTCAGCAGCTCCTTTGTGCCGGACGACAGTCAGGTTTACATCAGTACCATCCAACGCCTTTACTCTATTTTGAAAGGCACGCCACTCGACGAAAGAGACGAAGAGGAAAACCCGAACGAGGGCAACAAGTGGCAGCCCAAAGAGCCGATGCCGGTGGTATACAATGAGAAAATCCCGATGGAGTTTTTTGACTTCGTGGTGATTGACGAGTGCCACCGCAGTATTTACAACCTCTGGAAGCAGGTGCTCGATTACTTCGACGCTTTCCAGATCGGTCTGACGGCCACACCGGATAACCGCACTTTCGGCTATTTCAACCAAAACCTGGTCTGCGACTATGGCTACCAGAAAGCTGTGGAAGATGGCGTGTTGGTGCCTTACAATGTGTTCGAGATTGTAACCAAAGTAACGCAGCAGGGCGCGAAAATAGAATTGGGTGAGTATGTCAGCTCACGCGAAAAAATGACCCGAAAAGAGTTCTGGAACCAGCTGGACGAAGAGGTGGAGTATACCAACAAGCAGCTCGACGACAAGGTGGTGAACGTGAACCAAATCAGACTGATCATTAAAGCTGTGCGGGATAACCTGCCCACCATGTTCCCTGACCGCTATGCAGGGGAAGGTCGCGACCTGACTGATTTCGAAGTGCCTAAAATGCTGATCTTCGCCAAGAGCGACAGCCATGCCGATGACATCATCAACATTGTGCGCGAAGAGTTTGCCGAAGAGAACAAGTTCTGCAAAAAGATAACCTACCGCACCGAAGACCCGAAAGGCGTACTCACGCAGTTCCGAAACAGCTACTACCCGCGTGTGGCCGTGACTGTGGACATGATCGCGACGGGCACCGACATTAAGCCTTTGGAGGTGTTGCTGTTTATGCGCGACGTGAAGAGCCGTAGCTATTACGAGCAAATGAAAGGCCGCGGTACGCGCACCCTGAGTCTGGAGGACCTGCGGGCTTCGGGCACCCCATCGGCTAAGCTTACCAAAGACCATTTTGTGATCATCGATGCCATTGGCGTGGAGAAAAGCCGAAAGACCGACAGCCGACCGCTGGAGAAGAAGCCAGGACTCTCGCTGAAGCAGGTGCTGGAAGGTATAGCGATGGGCAATACCGACGAGGCCATGCTGACCACGCTGGCCAATCGCCTGATCAGGCTCGACAAGCAGATAAGCGAAAAAGAGAAAATGGCTTTTGCCGAAAAGGCCAACGGCTATACCTTGAACCAGGTGGTGAAGCAGTTGCTGCACGCGCACGACCCAGATACCCTGGCAGGTATAACAGAGCAGGTAAAAGCCCAAAACCCAGGTGCTGCACCCGCTACTATTGAAACTAAGATACAGGAGCAGCACCAGCAACTGGTGGAGCAGGCGGTAGCTGTTTTCAACGACTACGAGCTGCGCAATTTTGTGGTGGATATCCGCCGGAAGTACGACCAGATCATCGACCACATCAACCCGGACGAACTGGTGAACATCGGATGGGTGAAGGACAACAAGGCAGAGGCGGAAAACCTGGTAAACCATTTCAGAAGCTGGATAGAAGAACACAAAACAGAAATCGTAGCTTTGCAGCTTTTTTACGGTCAGCCTTACCAAAGGCGCGAGCTCAATTACAAAATGTTGAAGGAACTGGTAGAGGCGTTGAAAGCCGACAAACCTGCCATGGCCCCGCTCAACATCTGGCGGGCTTACGAGCAGCTGGAAAAAGTAGAGGGAAAGCCGAAGAACGAGATGATGGCTTTGGTGGCGCTGATACGGCGGGTGAGCGGTCTGGACGAGAAACTGACGGCTTACGACAAAACCGTGGATCGCAATTTTCAGGATTGGGTATTCCGGAAACAGGCAGGTGCTTTGAAGTTTAGTGAAGAGCAAATGCAGTGGCTCCGCATGATAAAGGATTATGTAGCCAACAGTTTCCGGATTGAGCGCGATGACTTTGACCTGAGCCCTTTTAACGCACACGGTGGTTTGGGTAAAATGTGGTCTTTGTTTCAAGAGAAGACCGACGAAATTATGAATGAATTAAACGAGGAGTTAGCAGCGTAGCATGATTGATAAAAGTATACTTCCTGCACATTGGGAAGTGAAGAAGTTGGGTGAAGTAGTTCAGGTACTAGACAATTTAAGAAAACCTATAAATTCTACTGAGAGGCAAAAAAGAATTGCCGATAAGAAGCAAGAAGAGTTATTTCCATACTATGGTGCGACTGGACAGGTTGGATGGATTGACGATTTTTTAACTGAGGGGGAATTTATACTTATAGGGGAAGACGGAGCTCCTTTCTTAGATATCTTTAAATCCAAAGCTTACTTAATCAAAGGAAGAACTTGGGTTAACAATCATGCACATATTTTAAAAGAAAAAGACTCCGTTACTCTTAACAAGTATATACTTCACTTCCTTAACTCAATTAACTACAGAGAGTTTGTAAACGGTACTACAAGATTGAAATTAACAAAAGGAAGTTTAATTGAAATTCCTTTTGTTCTCCCTCCCCTTTCCGAGCAGCAGGAGATAGTTTCAAAAATAGAAGAACTGTTCAGCGAATTAGACAAAGGCAAAGAGCAATTAGAAACTGCCCTGAAACAACTCAAGGTATATCGTCAAGCCGTTTTGAAGTGGGCTTTTGAAGTTGACAAGAATAGATATACAGCAACAACTTTATCAGAAATATCTGACAAAATCCAAATTGGTCCATTTGGCACTCAGCTACATAAAGAAGATTACATTGAAGGTGGGATTCCATTAATTAATCCCATGCACATCGTAGCCGGATTGATTAAAGCTGATAGTTCATATAGTATCTCTGTTGCAAAACGAGACACTTTACCTAACTACATACTCCGAGAAGGAGATGTTATAATGGGAAGAAGGGGCGAAATGGGAAGATGTGCACTAGTTACATCCAAAGAAGATGGCTGGTTTTGTGGCACTGGTAGCTTATTCGTTAGACCCAACACAGAATTAGTTGATCCTGAATTCTTATACTTTTATTTAAGCAACGATACAGTTAAAAAGTATTTAGAACAAAATGCTGGCGGAACAACTATGGCTAATCTGAACTTAAAAATTGTAAACAATATTCCTGTTCATCTTCCTAACCTTGAAGAACAACATCAAATCGTTCAGGAAATAGAAAGCCGCTTGAGTGTTTGCGACAAAGTGGAAGAGACTATAACAAAAGGTATACAGCAAGCAGAGACATTGCGGCAGAGTATTTTGAAGAAGGCTTTTGAGGGGAAGTTGGTTAAAGTCAGGAAGTCAGAAGTTAAAATGGCTTAATAGTCCGAAAGATTCTAATATCATTAAGTATAAAAATTACCTATTCTCAATAATGTGATTTCAACCTTATAAAAAGAAAATATGGCTTCAGCATTGGAACAGCTTAAAGAATTAGCAAATAATCGTCGCCATTTGGCTGATTTGCTTTCGAAGAGTAATGATAATTCGCATAAAATAATTGCGGAGCAGCTCTACGACAAGCAAGCTCACTTTATTTTTGAGTTACTCCAAAATGCTGAAGACGAGAATGCTACAGAAGCACATTTTGATCTTACAGATAACGAACTTGTTTTTAAACATAATGGTAACCCGTTCACTTTTAATGATATAAAATCCGTTTCCAATTTTGGAGACAATAACTTAAAAAAGTTAAAAGCTAATGCAATTGGCCGGTTTGGAATCGGGTTTAAATCTGTTTACGCTATTACATCTTCTCCTCAAATTCAATCCGGCGATTTCCATATTGAGATTAAAGATTATATAGTTCCATCCATTTTATCTACTCCTGAACCGAGTAAAGAAACAAAAATCAAGTTACCCTTCAATCATAAAGAAAAAGCCAAAGAATCAACATTTGATTTGCTTAAGGAAGAACTAAAAAGTTTTGGGCCAAGTCATTTGCTTTTTCTTAAGCATCTTAAATCAATTACAATCAACCTTAATGGTTCTATCATTCATCTTGATAAAAAGACCATTAGAGAGAAAACAAAATCGAAAAGTCTTCAGGTTGAAAGAATAAAGCTTTTCGAGAATCATAAGGTTTTAGAATTCCTAGTAGCTAAACGGGCCATTACATTTGAAAATAAATCACTAGAGGTACAGTTAGCTTTTAACCTAACCGGTACAGGTAAGAAAAGAGCCATTACTAAATTAAATAGCTCACCACTATATGTTTATTTTCCTACTGGCAAGGAAACTAATTTAAGTTTTCTAATGCATGCTCCTTTTGCTACAACTCCAGCACGAGATAATATTCTTGATGGAGAAGAAGGCAACAAAAGGCTACAGGAAGCGGCAGCTCAGTTATTTGCTGATTTATTACCTGAACTAAAGGAAATGAACCTAATCAATGCGACTCTCTTAAATAATTTTCCTGTTAACAAGGAAGAATGTAGTCGTTCAGAAATCTATAAACATTTTTACAATGCACTTAAAAATGTTTTATTATCCAAAAATGAATTAATACCATTAACAAATGGGGGGTTTGCGTCTGCTAATGATGTACTTTTAACAGGTAGTGCAGACCTGGCGGAACTACTAAGTCCTGCACAGGCTAAAAAATTATTTGGCAGAAAATATTGGATTGACAAGAATATCACTGAAAACAAAACCAAAGTCCTCCGTGATTTCTTTAATCGGGATTTAAATGTTCCTGAACCAGATTTTACAAAGTTTGCCAACGAACTTACCACTGAGTTTCTATCAGCACAAACTGATAAATGGATGGTAGAATTTTATAAAACGATTCATAAGTCAAGATTACAGTGGAAAGACACGCCAAAACAAAAAAACAATGCGGCTTGGATTCTTCGAAATAAGGCTATTATTCGTGATGAATTCAATAATCAAGTTGTTCCTTTTAGTAACACTGGGAAGCCTAATATTTACCTTCCCACTAAAGACAGATCAGACTATCTGACTATAAAAAAACGTATATCAGCTGTTAAGGAGGCTTTAAACTTTTTTGAAGAGTTGGGCCTTACTGCTCCAAAACTTTTAGACGAGGTAAATGAGTTTGTCATACCAAAATTTGAAAATGCTGAACCAAAATATTATACCTCAAAAGAATACCTAGAAGATTTAATTAAGATTGTAACAGCTTATGAAAAAGCACCTTCGGATAAAAAAACAATTCTGATCCAAGATCTTAAAGCCACTAGTTTTTTACTAGTTCAAGATAGTTATTCGAAGGATTATGCTTTAACGATCCCTGCATTATCCTATCTCCCAGATCCTTTACTAATTAGCTATTTCGAGCACAGTTCAGTGGACTTTGTAGCTAAAGAAATTCTTGAGCTTGAGTTAAGCCATAAACTTAATATTAGAAGCTTTTTAACTGACTTAGGAGTTTCATCAGTGCCACGCAGATTACCTTTTAAGGCAAATTTTTCTAACGAAGAAAAGAAAAGATTAAGATCTGCTTACGATGGATGTACTTGGGATAAAGATCCAATTGATTACTCTTTAGACGGCTTAAATGACATTTTTGAGTCAGGAATCACCTTTGAAAAATCAATTATCATTTGGGAACTCCTTTGTAATTCATTAAAGTCTTACACAGGCTGGAATAAGGAACATTTCTTTAAGGGTATTTATGTATATAAATACTACGGAGAAAAATATATTTATTTTGACGCAGCGTTCTTTAATCTTTTGCATGAGACTGCATGGTTAATCACTGATCAGGGTGAGTTAAAAGCACCTAAGGATACAACGCTCGAGGAATTACCTGCCGATTACAAAAATGAGTTAGATATTACTAGCACTTTAGCTAATCTCCTTGGTTTCAAGTTAGATGAAGTTAAAATTTTTGAAGAAAAAACTGGCTGTAAAGTTTTATCTAAGGATGAGGTAAAGGAGTATGAAGAATTGAAAAAGTTTAAACAAGAATGGGATGAAAAGCAAGCTAATACAAATAAGGATTCCTATAAGTTTGAACCCGAAATTGAAGCTGGAACTAATGTAGAAGCAGCTATTCCGTTAAGTGAAGACTTTTTAGAAAGTACTTTTACACTTCCAAACAACTCCTCTAGCGCAGACGGCTCTACAATTAAATCAGAAGATTTAGGAGAAGATAGTGAATACCCATCAAACGATGAGGAGGATATCGATGATGTTGATATTAATATTTCGGCTAAAACCCTAAAAGAAATTGGTAATTGGGGTGAGAAAGATGTAGAACAAATGCTTATTGTAGAATTTGCCGGTCATTCTGGAGTAGAAATAATAAACCTCAATAAAAAAGGAACAGGCCGAGGTTATGATTTTATTGTTAAAGAAAATGGGGAAATCATAAGATATGTAGAGGTTAAAACCTCGGTAGGGTCCATCACTCAGAAACATATAATTTCAGGTACCCAGTGGGAAAGTGCTCGCCAATTACATGATAATGGTGAAGGAGATTTATACTGGGTTTATTGCATATTTAATGCTGGCAAACCTACCAAACACACCAAAATTATTAAAAATCCTATTAAGCTTTGGCACGAAGGAAAAATTATCGCTGATCCAATAAACTTTGTAGTCAATTTGAAAAAGGGAGCGGTAATTTCAGAAAATTTATAATTCAAAATCTGTTTACTAAAGTACCTAAAATGGTACTTCAGTCTTTCTTAAACATATGAGCAACAATAACTCCGCTATAGTTTCTAAAGTATGGTCCTTCTGTAACACTCTCCGCGACGACGGCGTGGGCTACGGCGACTATTTGGAACAGCTTACCTACCTGCTATTCCTTAAGATGGCAGATGAGTATACCAAGCCACCTCATAACCGCCAGATGCCTATACCTGCCGAATACAACTGGGAAAGCCTGGTTGATCTGAAAGGTGCTGAACTGGAAGCGCATTATACCATCATGCTGCGCGAACTAGGCAAAGAGAAAGGTATACTGGGCCAGATCTTCACCAAGAGCCAGAACAAAATACAGGACCCGGCCAAGCTCTCCAAGATCATCGCTATGATCAACAACGAGCAGTGGCTGATGATGGGCGTGAAAGACAAAGGCGACATTTACGAAGGCTTGCTGGAGAAAAACGCCGAAGACACCAAGAGCGGTGCCGGCCAGTACTTCACCCCCCGCGCCCTGATCAAAGCCATGGTGGAATGCGTGAACCCGCAGCCGATGAAGACCATTGCCGACCCGGCTTGCGGTACAGGTGGTTTCTTCCTGGCAGCTTACGATTACCTGGTGGAGCACCATCAGCTGGATCGGGAGCAACGGCAGTTCCTGAAGTATAATACCTTCTTCGGCAACGAGATTGTGGCCAGCACCCGCCGCCTAGCCCTGATGAACCTGTTCCTGCACAACATCGGCGACATTGATAGCGACAACTTCATCTCCCCTGCCGATGCGCTTATTGCAGATGCTGGTGTGCGCTACGACTATGTACTGGCGAACCCGCCTTTTGGTAAGAAGAGCAGCCAAACCTTTACCAATGCGGACGGTGAACAGGAGAAAGAAGACCTGACTTACAACCGTCAGGATTTCTGGGCCACCACCAGCAACAAACAGCTCAACTTCCTGCAGCACATCCGCAGCATGCTCAAAACCACAGGTATGGCCGCGGTGGTATTGCCAGACAATGTGCTGTTTGAAGGCGGTGCCGGTGAATCGGTTCGCAAGAAGCTACTCGAAACAACCGACATCCACACCATTCTGCGCCTACCGACAGGTATATTTTATGCACAGGGCGTGAAAGCCAACGTGGTGTTCTTCGATAACAAGCCGAGCAGCAAAGACCCTTGGACGAAGGAAATCTGGGTATACGACTACCGCACCAACGTGCACCATACCTTAAAGAAAAATCCGCTCAAACTGGAAGACCTGCGCAATTTCATCACGCTTTATAACCCAGAGAACCGCCACAAGCGCACCGAAACATACCACCCGGAAACAAACCCCGAAGGCCGCTGGCGCAAGTTCACTTACGAAGAGATCATCGCCCGCGACAAGACCAGTCTGGACATTACCTGGCTAAAAGATAAGTCGCTTGCTGACTTGGATAACCTGCCTGACCCAGATGTATTGGCGGAGGATATTATTGAGAATTTGGAAGCGGGATTGGAGAGTTTTAGAACGATTTTGGTGGCGTTGGAGAAGTAGGGTTATGAAATAGTGTACTTTTACCAATTTCTAAGTATCATAACTCTTTACAAAGTCTTTAAATAAAGAAGCTTAGCTTCAATTAGCTAAGCTTTTTTATTTAAAGACTTTGTGTTAATTCTGGATTATGATCTAAGACAACATCAACTGCTTTTTTCAAATAGCTATTGAATTCATTTTCCTCAACAAACTTTAAAGGTGCATTTGATCTTTCTATTATATCACGAGCCTTAAAGTAACTTCTTTCAAGATGCTTATCAGTTGGCTTTGTAAGAAGTATATCAAATTTGATATTTTCTTTCTCTGCAGGTTCTTTCAAGAAGTTAAGAATCGCATTCCAACGAAATGCTTTATTTTCAAAAGTTTGCTCTTGTGCTAGATCAAAACCGATAGGTGTTATGAGATTCAACTTACCGTTTAGCCATCCATAATCAAAGCTTTCAGTGAAGTTCCCATTGGGATCATTGATTACTTTATTTACCCTTAACTTCGATTCAATAACCGGAGAAAACCTATCCTTGATGATCGTCTTCACTTTATCAAGAATGTACTTTTCATTTTTTATTAGATGAGTTTCTTCCTCATAATTCCCAAGGTATAGATTATAGTAATGCTCAACTAGAGACTTATTGTCACTTATACTTACTCCTTGTTTCACTTCATCAAAGAACAACGAACCAGAGCTAATTGTCAAAAAATTATTATTTAGTAAGCTTTCAAAGCTCTCTTGATAAATAATATTTGCATTAGGCTTCTTTGATAATTTACTAGCTGTTGACTTAAAAGATGATAAGGTGTTCTTGACGAATGATGTTGGGAACTTTGGATACAAAGATGATATACGACTTAGCTTAGAAGGATAATGGAATTCTATTCTCCCATCTGCTAACAGGAAAAGAATACCAATATTCAACACTTCCCCTGCAATAAAGGAGTGTCGGTATTTAAGAACTGTATATTGGAATGTACCTGTCATTAAGATATTAAATCGTTCAGCAAATTATGAAACTTTTGTTTATTATTAATAACATCCTGAAGATATGCATTGGTTTCTTCAAAGTCTTCAGTATTCATATTGTTATCATTTAGTACATTAAAAGCTTTATCAAGACAAGATGTTCTAAAACTTCTTAACAAATCCATGAATAATGAGAAATCTACATTATTACTCTTTCTAAGAAAATCAAAAAAAACATGGCTTGTTGAGCTAGTACGAAAAGGACCCCAATCTTGGATGTCATACTTACTAAAAACCCGATTTACATACAAACTATGCTCATGATCAATACAATAGTAATCATTACCATTGATAATTAAATTTGGCTTTCTAGTCCTAGTGCGATCAAAATTCATGATCAACACGTCAAATGCAAACACTGTTTCAGGGCTTAATTCTTTAATTAAACTTGTCTTTATTGAAACAGGAAGATCTGAATAGCCTTCATAATATTTGCATCCAAATACAACCTTTACTGTTAGCTCTTCTATACGTAATCTGTCTTCACCCTTTAATGTTTGAATGAAGGCCTGATTAAGATTAATTAATGCATATTCTGGTGTAGGAATATCAAACTCTTCCGCAAGACATGCTGCATACAACTCTTTATTATGCAATGGGACCTGCATTAAGTTTCGATTATCGAATAGTTTTATCACATACTCTTCAAGCCTTCCATTGTTGTTTATAGTTACAATCCAAGGACGTGATGAGCCATGCAAATCTCGTTCAACCTTAATTAGAGCATCAAATACAGGAATCAATTTCTTTGATTGGGTATGTCTATAGATTAATTCAAAGGTAATAGTATATATATTATATTAAAAGAAATCATTGAATCTGCAATACTTTATACCCTATCAGGTATAAAAATAAAAAAAAGGAGGTAATTTATACCCGATAAGGTATAAAAAATGAGAATAGGTGAATTCGTAAAGCAGAAAAGAAAGCAGGCCAAATTAACCCAACCAGAATTGGCGCTAAAAGCAGGTGTAGGTCTTCGATTTGTCAGAGAATTAGAACAAGGTAAGGAAACACTGCGATTAGATAAGGTAAATCAGGTACTTCAACTCTTCGGCTATCAAGCAGGGCCTGTACTTATGAATCGCGAAGAGTAGCTACAAACAAAAAAAGCACTTACCTCTCTACGAGATAAGTGCTTGATTTTCTGTGGGCCCACCTGAACTCCAACAGTTATATTTCCCTATACACAACAACACCATAATACCCATTTAAACAGCCTTAAAGGGCAAATAGCTATGTAAACAAAGGTAAAGCGATATAAACAAAAGTGGTTTTAGTTTCAGTAAAAGTTTCAGTATATTTGACAAAGCAAAACTAATCCCATGAATACAACCTATAAGCCTATCCTAAACAACAAGCCAAAGGCAGATGGTACTTATACCATCATGATAAGAATCACTACTGCTAAAAAGCACAAGTATATTGCTGTAGGGCACTCAGTAAAGAAGCAGGATTGGAATGCTGCAACTCAAAATGGCAGGTATGTAAAATCATCTAACATCCTTCATAAGGTAATCAATACAGCTATTGATAATAAACTAATTGAGCTTAAAACGCTAGCATCAGAACTTTCAATATCTAACTCACAAACCATTAGAAAAGCTGCTAAAGGGCATATATCAGAAGACTTCTTTGTTTTCGCAGAACGCAACCTTCAACTACTTAAGGCGGCAAAACAAATATCAACTTACAAAAAGCGGAAAAGCGTTGTAGAGGGAATAAAAACGTACATGAATGGAAGAAAATTATTGTTTAAGGATATAACTGTAGAATTCCTCGAAGACTATAATAAGCATCTGCACACTAACACGCAGAACAAAATAAATACCATTAATACCAAGTTCAGAACTTTGAGAGCTATCGTCTACGAAGGCATAAGAAAGGATTTAATGAAGCAGGCCGACAACCCATTTTTTAAATTCAGTCTTGTAAGGGAGAAGACAAAAAAAGACAAGTTATCTGCTACTGAATTAAAATCTATAGAAGATTTGAGTTTAGAAGATGGTTCTGCGCTATGGCATATTAGAAATTACTTCATGTTTGCTTACTTAAACTTTGGCATGAGGTTTAGTGACTTTGCAAGCCTGAAGTGGGATAACATCCAAAATGAAAACAAAACCAAGAGGTTAGTTTACCAAATGGGCAAGACTGGTGAGTGGAAAAACATACTGTTAAACAAAAAATCCTTATCGATACTAGACAAATATCTAGCAAACAGGGACAGGACTAATCCATACATCTTCCCCTTACTACCAGCTAAGTTTGATTCTCTCAGTGAAGAGAAACAACATAACCTTATTTCATCCAAAAATGCAGTTGTAAATAAGCAATTAAAGACTCTTGCAACTCAGGCTCGTGTAAAAACCAATCTTACTTTTCATATCGCTCGTCATACTTTCGCAACTCTTGCTCGTGATAAGGGATTAAATATAGTTCATATACAGAAAGCCTTAGGACATTCAAGCTTGATTATTACTGAAACTTACTTGGAATCCTTAACAGACAAATCGTTGGATAGCTTCAATGACCTAGTATACAACGATTAAAGACTAATACGCTATGGAGCTAGAAGTAAACTACGAAAAGCTTGTCAAGCACTTTGAGGTTGTAGACATGCACCGATATAAGATTGAGACTGTCAATATATCTAAAGAGCATTATAGACAAGTAAAATCTCTCACCACCAGATTCCACATAGATGATATAACTAATGAAATGTGTTACATACTACAGCAGTATAGAACCATAAAACATTACACAAAAAATTATCCCACACGTTTCAAAGAAGATGTAGCTTTTGTTAATGATGTTGAGAAAGCAATTGCTTTATATGAACAGCTTGGTTCTGATGATTTCGAAATTAGTGAGCTTAGAATTAAGGTAAGAAATAACACCACGTCTGAGGTCATTACTGAAACTTTAAAGGCTAGCTCAACTCTAATGTTTTTTAAGAGTGATTTGAAAGCAGGTCACGAACTAACCATAGAGTATCTAAGACGAATGTTAGACTCCTTTGCTCCAAGGATAACTACTGGTGAGTTTGTGAATGACAATAAAAAACTAGCATCTAATACCTTTGGTTTCCTTAAAGAAAACACTGAACTCAGTAATAAAAATATCTATGAAGTCATTAGCGAAATTTATGTAATTAGTGGTATCCAAGATTTTTTCAGGAATCAATCTGAAATAACTGACTTGATTAAAAAATGGGTTTCAAGAGCCTAGTTTTTTATAGTGTACAAAACCTACCCTTATAGCTCCCATTAATACCTTATAGCATAAACTACCCTCCCCTTATGCTACAGAGAAAGTCTAATTAAACTTAATCTAACAGCAAAAACAAGCCATATCCTGCTACTAGGACGGCCTACCCCCCCACGGGCACAAACACGGGGCACCTGCTTTACATCGTTGACAAGCTTTTTTGATTTCTGCAGGGACAACTTTTAGAACAAAGCACAAAATCCTGTCCTTTATCCAGCCTGACTTAAAATGGAGCTTTGCATAAAATAATTATAAAATTTATGCACATCGAGGTAATAACAAAACAAGAACTAGAAACACTCAAGCTCGACTTGAGCAGGTTAATTGAGCAAGAATTTAAGAAGTTAAACAAGGCTCAGTCCATTGATTACTGTCTTACCACTAAAGAAGCTTGCAAGCTACTTAATGTAACAGCCAAAACTTTACAGTCTTATCGTGATTGTAAGCTAATTAGCTTTACACAGGTTGGCTCCAAGATATTTTATACAAAAACAGATATTGATGAATTTCTCGACCGATTCAAAATCAAATCAAGGCTTGAGGTAAAAAGTAATTGAGGGGCTTAGACATGGTTATGAACAACAAAACGCTAAGCTCTACTAATAAGGAAGAACAAAACTACGGAAGTAAGCTAAAATACATGCTCTGTAAAGACATGTTAATACTTAACCTTATACCAAAAGTAAAGGGAACTGTATTTAATTTCAATGTATTTGAAAAGGACTTTAAGCCCGACACCATGGGAGTTTATAATATTGGTAATTCATATACACTTCATCAAATTAGAATTCCTGATAGTGGTTACAATTACAGTTTAAGTATTAACCGAAGCGGTGAACACATCGGCATGATACACTTGAATGGAAGAGGTTATAGATATGGGCTAATCAAACTTGAATTTGCCAATGAAGGCTTTTACCACGATAGTTTTGGGTGGCATCAGCACCATTTAAATATATGCGAATTACTTGGACTTAAACTAGGTAACATCTCAGTTCTTCATATTGCATTAGACTCTACAGGACTATTTGAATGGTATGAAACGAAGTATTTTAAATCAACAATGAACCCAACACTTCAAAATCCTGAATATGAACCATTTGGCAATATAAAGCCATTAAATTTAGCTGGTGAGTTTATTGTTGGCAAGCAAACATCTGGTAAGGTCATTGCACTTTACGGGAAAAGTCCTGAGATAAAACACAGTGGTAAGGATTATGTAACCAAGGCACATTTATTAAATGGCTTAGATTTAGGTAAGGGTATTGACAGACTTGAGGCAAGGTTGGGGACTAAATGGCTAAATAGAAATGGTATTTCACTAGAAGACCTTACAACACAAGAGGGACTTGAAAGAATATTTGCAAAAGCTATAAGCAGCGTAGGTTTTAAAAATTTGCTATTGCCTAAGGTGCGAGACCGTAATGACCACTACGATTATGTCCGTTTGCCCCTAATTTGTCCTACTACTTTCGACACTCCCCCCCTTAACAAAATAGTGAAAGACAAAGGACAGACAGGTAAGAGAAGTGAACGAGCTATAACTAATAGGTTCAAAGGGTTATTTGATGATTATATTGAGACAGGCAGGCTGCAAGTATTAAACTTCATTAAATTCTACATGTCTTGTGAAGAGAATTTTTTAGTAACTCAAGATGATATTTATCACAATCGAGTATTCGATGCAAACGAGCTAAGTATGGCTAAATACAGGACTCTAGTTAGACGTTATGTAAAAAGCTATACCAAGGATAGGAAGGTAATAAATAATGCTCTCTTGGGCCGCTTAAAAGGCATAGAGGAGAAGTTATTTAAAATTGATAATAGTGAGTTGGCATCAGAGATTACAATAGATAACTGGAAAATTCTTAGTGCTACATCCCTTACCTCTATATCTACTTCAGTATAAAAAGCTTTAAGATGGGTACTAATAAAAAATCCTAGTAGGTTGTGACTGAATTAACGTTCACACAACCCACTAGGATTTCTAGTTTCAATAAGAGCTAGACTATAGATTAACTTGTCTATAAGGCTACAGGATGCTCTAAAGGCTTCGTCTTACCTCTATTACTCTTATTTGCTTTATGCTCAAACACACCAGTTTCTACTATTGCCTTTCCAATTATCTCAATCACTGGAACTGAAACGCTGTTACCTATTAGCTTCATCCACCTAGCACGACTTTCAGGCAAAATGTAATTTGCTGGAAAGCCCTGTATTAAACATGCCTCTTCCTTAGATATTCTACGGTATTCACCTGTTTTATAGATTTCATTAATAAACCGTTCTTTATATTCATCTTCATCATTTGCACTTATGACTTTAGTCGTGATAAAGTCATTTGTATCACTTGCAACTAATGTAGGAAAGATATTAGAAGTAGGAAGGAAAATTCTATTTACCCCAAATAAACCAGTGCTTATTTTGGTGTTTTTAAAGTCATACCTAATCTCGATACAGGAAATTGCTTCTTTATCAATTAGTTGTTTCAAGGTTTTAGAAATAGAAATCTTCTTCTTCTTTATCTCTCTATTTATTTTCAAACTATCTACAACCAACACGTCATTTGATGTTAAACTAAGCAGGAATTCTTCATCCTCTGTTAAATCATCAATTTTAGAATCATTAATTCTGAAAGAGTATTCTTCTGGTTTTAGAATACCTTTTGCCACCAATTCATCTATCTCATTTTTTGTAACTGAGCTATCTAACTTTTGAAAATGCTTCAGAGCTAATGGATTACCATCTAAGCACCCATAAGCACTTTTTCTCCTGTTTTTAAGTAAGAGATAACAGATTTCTTTTTCTCTGTCTGTTGTATCAATAATATCCCATGAATGAACAGTAGAATGACCATTTCTTAAATCGTTAAATAAGAAATAATCATTAAATCCATTTCTACTTGATAAGCTCATACTTCGCTTACCAACGATGTTACCAAACAAATCTCTCTGAGCTACATCTTCCTCAACATGAATAGAATTATCAAAGTCTGTAATTATATCGCCTAGTCTTATCTTCTTCTCTAGAGGCGCAGGCAGTTTAAAATTATCGGCAAATTTCTTTTCCCGAAAACCAATTATATAAATTCTTATTCGATTTTGAGGTACACCGTAATTAAACGAATTTAAGACATAGTAATTTGCGAAATAACCTGCTTCCTTTATCCTTTGTAATATATAAAGGAGAGCTTCTTTATTTCTAGGGTCGACCAAGCCCTTTACATTTTCGAATATAAAGGCATCTGGTTTTGACTGGTTTAACAAATAAATAGTATCGTTCCAAAGTTGGCCTCTATCATCATCAAAACCAAGATTTCTACCAGCTATAGACCAACTTTGACAAGGGACACCAGCGGTAAGCAGGTTATGTGATGGCAAAGCTTTTATTTTGGTTATATCACCTAAATTATGCTCGGCACCTTCATTGAAATTAGTACAATAGGTATTTATTGCATCATTATTAATTTCACTAAAATTTATACATTTCCCACCTAAATTATCAAGGGCCATTCTGAACCCTCCGATTCCTGCAAATAGGTCAATAAATGTAAATTTACTCTTGCTCATTTATTCTATTTAAGTAAAATATCATCTTCTTTTTCAGGTGGTTCTATTTCGAGAAACTCTTTATAGATACGCTCCCTATACTCCTTACCTAACTCGTTTACTTCTTTTATAAAATTACTGTATGTTCCTTCCCCTCCTATTAAATCCCAAAATTCATTCCCAATTAAAACAGATTCATCATTATGCATGTCAAACCACCTCATAGGAAAGCTCCAGTTATAATCTTCTTTTTTACCATATGGATTATAAGGAAGAGCATAATAAGCAAAATCTACCTGCTTTGGGGTCATTGCCAATAACTTGAACATTTTTTCTTTACTAACCTTTGTCTGGTCACTATTTGGCAAAGGGGCTTTTAATTCAAAGGCATATTTAGTATCTGTTTCTTCATTATGAATGAAAATATCGCAAGTAACACTGACAGGTATTAGCTCACCTCCACCAGCTTTAATATATGCTAATTCTTTTTCCCAATCAGGCTTTTCTTTCGCTTTACCCTTAGTTTTATGCTCTAACCCATTAAGAACTTCTTGTATTCTCCGTAGACTCTCGCTCCCAACAGTCCCACTCACACTATGCCCCATCAAACATCCCCCATGGGCTTCTATAGCAACAACTCTAGCTAACCTCTCCCAAACGTTGCCGAAAGGAGTTACAAACCTTCTTTCAAAATGAGAACCTTTAAAGATTTCATCAGGTACAAGAGCAGCATAAAGAGGTTTAGCTGAACGATGTTTCTCTTTAATAAACGGGTCGTTTACTAGTACATTATTCATTACCCTATCCATCAGAGTAGTCACTACTTCTTTTATCGCTAAGGCGACACGGTCTTTTTTATCCATTCAGATTAATTGATGCTAGAAGTGGAATTAACAAAAGTTAGAACTAGACATGGTTAACATATATCTGCAACGCAGCGGAATCCATTATCTGTAATACAAGCACCTATATTATGAAAAAACTAGATAGTTTCAGCATAGTTTCAGCAAACAATTTTTTAAATAAAAAAAAGTCCTCATAACCTATTAATAATCAGATGATTATATAAGATTATGAGGACTTCAATTGTGGGCCCACCTGGAATCGAACCAGGCACCTACTGATTATGAGTCAGTTGCTCTAACCGAATGAGCTATAGGCCCGTTCCCTTAAAAGAATGTGCTTCCTTTGATTTGGGAGTGCAATTCTACATATTTGTACTGACAATTTCAAATACCAGACCAAAAAATTTCGTGGACCTGACTAGCATCAAAAACATCATCTTCGACCTCGGCGGGGTCATCATCAACATAGATTATTTTAAAAGCATACGCGAGCTGGAGCAGTACTGTGCCGAGGGGCACACCATCGAGTACAGCCAACGCGCACAGTCTCACCTCTTTGACCTCTTCGAGACCGGCAACAGCAGCCCCGAGGAGTTTCGCCAGCACCTGCGCGAAGCCTACCACCTCAACGCTACCGACGAGCAGATCGACGATGCCTGGAACGCTATGCTGCTCGATATTCCGGCCGAAAGAATTGAGCTGCTCCGCGAGTTGGGCAAGAAATACCGCATCTTCCTGCTGAGTAATACAAACGCCATCCACCTGAAGCGCTTCAACGAAATGGTGGCCCACAGCTTTACCATGCCGAGCCTCGACTCGCTGTTTGAGCAGGCCTACTACTCGCACCTGATCGGGCAGCGCAAACCCGATGCCATCGTGTTTGAGCAGATCCTGCAGGAGAACGGCTTGAAGCGCGAAGAGACTCTCTTCATCGACGACAGCATCCAGCACATCGAGAGCGCCAACAAGGTTGGCCTGCAGACGCTCTTTCTGGAGCCGCCGCTCACCATCAACCAGGTGTTCAAGGATGAGGTTTCCTAAGCAGCAAAACAGGTATAGCCTGCACCTGCTGCTCTTTGTGCTCACTCTGACCACGACGACCATCGCCGGGGCCGAATGGCGCTTCGGTAAGTTGTTCTTCTGGGGAGCAGAGGGCTTTTCGTGGACGGGTACTTTTACCTGGGCCGAACTGGCAGCCGGGCTATACTTCTCTATTCCTTTTCTGGGCGTGCTCACGGTACATGAGTTCGGGCATTACTTCACTGCGAAGCGCTACCGGGCCAACGTTTCATTGCCCTATTATATTCCGCTGTGGTTTGGCATCACGTCCACCATTGGTACCATGGGGGCTTTTATCCGGATCAGGAGCCGCATCTTCTCCCGGCAGCAGTTCTTCGACATCGGCATTGCCGGTCCGCTGGCGGGCTTTGTAGTGGCTATACCTCTGTTGTGGTACGGCTTCACGCACCTACCCGACCCTGATTTTATCTTCACCGTTCACCCGGAATACCTGCAGTTCGGTCAGGACTATGCCCAGTATGTGTACCAGGGCGAAGGCAATTTTTCACTTGGCAAAAATCTGCTGTTTTTGTTTTTTGAAAGGTATGTGGCAGACCCGGCGCTGGTACCCAATGCTTATGAAGTGATTCATTACCCACTGCTTTTTGCGGGATACCTGGCCTTGTTCTTCACGGCGCTCAACCTGCTGCCTATCGGTCAGCTGGACGGCGGCCACGTGCTCTACGGCCTGATCGGGTACAGACGTTTCAACCAGCTCTCTCCGATCTTCTTTAGTTTTTTTATTCTGTATGCCGGTATGGGCATGATCTCGCCGCACCGTGAGCCGCTCTGGGACGACAGCCTGCTGGTAGTACTGGCGCCCTTTGTGTTCTTTGCCTTCCGGGGTATTTTGCACGACAACCGCCACGGCCTGCTGGCCGCGCTGGGGATGCTGCTGGCACAGTACAGCCTGGCCGAGACCTTCCCGGAACTGGCAGCTTACATTTGGGTATGGCCGCTATACGTGCTCTACCTGTTCTTCGTGCTGGAGCCCGCCACCCCAAAACTGAGCTTTACCGCCTACCTGGTACTGATCGTAGTAGTTGTACAAGTGCTGATTGCCTCGCTATACCCAACTGCAGACGGCTACAGCGGCTGGCTGGTATTCGGTCTGCTACTCTCACGCCTCATGGGCATCTTCCACCCTTCCTGCCCGAACGAAGCACCACTTACGCCGGGACGGAAAGTGCTAGGTATATTGGCCTTTTTGATCTTCCTGCTGTGCTTTAGTCCGACGCCTTTTGTGATTGAGTAACCTCCCCCAGCCCCCTCCTAAAAACAGGAGGGGGAGTGTGCACGATTGTCATCCCCCTGCCCCCTTCTTCTTAGAGGGCCCCTACCCCCAATGGGGAATTTCTGTAGCTGCCAGTTCTCAGGTATAGCTTCGTTGTTTCAGCGACAGACTACACATACCGCTGACAGGTATAGCAAAACTAACTCGCACAGAACCTACGCAGCAAATAGCAGCGCCAGGTGCGCCCAAACGACTACCCACTGTTCGAGCGTTCAGCGAGTTTGGGGAGTCTTGACTTTTTTGCCTACTTTTTGTGTCAAGACAAAAAGTAGGGCCCGCCCGGCCAGGGCATACCCTGCCCGCCGCAAAGGCGAAGCAATGAAACAATAAACATTGCTATACCTGAAACAGCCGCAACTATACCTGGGCCTGAGGCCCCACCATACCCGTCACGAGCGAGGACGCTCGCGCCATAAACACTACACAATAGAAAAAGGGGCCATAAAGGCCCCTCTATAGCAGACACAAGTGTAAAGATCCCGAATCAAATCCGAAATCTCCGACCCGCGCCATTTCCAAAAATCAAATTACCCCTGATACCCGGTAATCCCGCCAAGCAGGTTCCTCACCTGCTTAAACCCCTGCTGCTGCAGAAACGCTTTGGCAGAAGCAGAACGCATACCGGACTTGCAGTGTACGATCACCTCTAGGTCTTTGTAATCCTCTATATCATCCAGGCGCTGCGGCAATGCTCCGAGCGGGATGTTCTGTGCACCTTCAATTTTGGATTCCTGATGTTCCCAGTCCTCGCGAACATCGATGATAACGGGCGTTTCCCCCTTGGCCAATCGTTCCTTGAGTTCCTCGGCCGTAATGTCTGTTGTGATCATAAGTTTATTAGGATGCGTTTGGTAGTAAATGTATGATGGTCGGTTTCAATTCGGATAGTGTATAAGCCCGGCGAAAGCTTTGGGGGGCGTACCGGTTCTTGCCATACCGTTGCTTTATGACGCAAAATCTCCCTTCCGGTTACATCGTACATCGAAAAAGAACGGTAAGGTCCGGAGAAATGTAAAATGCCGTTGCTGGGGTTGGGGTATACCTGCAGGCCAGCGTCACGTGCTTCCTCCTCCAGACCCAGTGCCTGACCAGCCATTACGGGACGCAGCATCACAGCGCCAGCGTTCACGCTGTCCCGCTGCCAGCCACCTACCACGGTATTGTAAAACAAACGGCCTGTGGCACCGGCATTGCGGTCAAAGCCAATGTTCAGGTATAAGGTAGCAGGCTGACTGAAGCCGACATAAAAGGTGCCCTCCACCGGAACCGGCTGGCTCAGTTCTATTTCATAAAAGGTGTTGAGCCCCTCGTTCTGTTGCACCGGAAAGGATTGCTCGTGGAGGGTGCGGCCCGGTCGTCCGTTGTCGTCAGCCCAGATGCGGAAGACGATAGACACGTTGTTATGCCGTACGCCCACCTGCGGAAAATGCACCCGGAAAGCTCGCACCTGGTCTGCTGTTGCCAGTTCAAAGCGCTGCGCCACCTGGGTGTTGCCATAGGTATAGAGACTGCTGTAACCGGCCTCTGCCGTGCCATCGTCCAGGGCGAAGTAGTCGCTGAAGATGGTACGCTGCAAGGTACTGTCATTGGCGCGCTGCCGGGCGTTCTGCTCTTTGGTATCGAGCCAAAAACCGTGCTGTAGCACAAAGCCTTCCGGATTGAGGTTGAGGTTGCTGATGCGCGGTGTGGCCGTGATCTGACGTTGTCGGGCCTGACCAGGTATAAGGGCTTCTTCGCGCAGGAAGGTGTCGGCTGGCGAAACACCTACTTGCTGTATAAAAGCACGCCAGGCAATCGCTCCCGGCAGGTCACCAAGGTTGTTCAGACTGGCAGAAATCTCATCGCGCAGGTATAGCTCGGGGTTAGCCACAAACTGACGGGCAGGTACGGCACTGTAATCCATGAGAGGTGACACGCTTTCGCTAATGCCGATGTCGCGGGTCGTGTTTTGTCCACGGCGACGGTTGCGGTCCAGCTCTACGTAGTCGAGGTTCCAGATGTCGCGGATGGCATTGCGGGTGCCCTCTGTACGGAAGCGGAACTGAAACTCGTCGTGCATAAAGCGCTGCTCCCTTACAGCCACCCAGGCCTGGGCAAACTCCGTTACCTGGCCAGGGGCAGTCTGTTGCCATACCTGAGTCCAGGTGCCATTGCTTTCTTTGAACTCCAGCCGCAGCACACGCGGGTTGTTCGTGTTCCGCTCCGGCGCACTCCCCTGCCCACCCGACTGCCAGTAAAAGCTCAGATATACCGAGTCGGCTGGCGTGAGCCCTGCTAACCGAATAGGCTGCGAAGTTAATGTATCGGTTGGTCCGCCGATGTTGCTACCGTAGGGGTTACCCTGCGCATTGAGCCCATCAAACGTAGCCACGTTGCGGGTAAGCGGTCGTAGGGCAAAGCGGTTGTTTACGTAAGCCCCGCCATTGATCCAGTAAGCCGGATCGGGCGTGGTGGTGGTACCGGAAAAATCGTCGAAAAAAGGTAGGGACAGGTGATTGCTCTCTGTTCGGAGTTGGTAAGGACTGCCGGCAGGTATACGCTGCGGGTCCTGCTGCAAGGGCATCAGGACTCCCTGAGCCGAGGCAAAAGAGCCACAGCAGAGCAGTACTAGCGTAAACAGAAACTGTCTTGTACCCATACCTTTGTTATATAAAATACGCCCGCCACGGTGAGTAGCGGGCGCATCTGTTAGTCTATACCTTGCACTGGCTCTTCGCCGGCTACCCAAAGGTCCACCAGCTCGCCTGTCCTGATCATGGCTTTCACGTCGGCGATCGGACGCTGACGAATGATAGTGCCATCCGGCTTGCCGCTGCCTGACACATAGATGATGTTGCCCAGCTGTAACTTCTGGCCAACCAGCAACACCGAAGCTTCGTCGAGCGGCATACCTACCACGTCCGGCACCTCAAATTCAGTGTTACCAAGGCCGTCACCCACGTGCAGGTCTACCACTGCACCCTTTGGTACCTGGTCGCCCGGCTGCACCTCCTTGCCATTCACAAACTGCTTTAGCACAGCACCATGCTGCAGGTCAGGCACATTGGTGATCTTGCCACGACGCAGGTTATAGCTTTTGAGGATTAGCTCCGCATTTTTAACCGAACCATCAATCAGCTTAGGCATCTTGATCATCGGCGGGTTTTTCATGTTGATGCTGATATAGATCTTACGGTTTTCCTTTACTTTGGAGCCCGGTGCAGGATCTTGCGTCAGAATCTCGAAGGGCTTGTACTCCGGATGATAACTCGAGTCGTTTACGAAATAGCGCAGGTTCTGTTCTTCCAGAAACACCTCAGCATCCGGCAACTGCATACCTGTGATCTTCGGCACCGAAATCGTCTCGCCATGGTTCGTAGCCGACGGCAGGTACAGGTAGAAGAATCCGAAGACCAACGCGGCCACAATCACTCCCATCAAGGCCAGGTGTACCAGCACCCCCACAAATGAATTCGTCTTTAACATTTAATTTTTTCGATTGCTAATTGCTTGCCCCTGTGGGGGCTTTTTTATTTTTGAATTAATGATTTGATGAATTAGTGAGTTGGATCTATTCCATTTTACTCTCTAAATTACAGCACTCTGCATTACTGACATTTCGAACAAAGTGAGAAATCTGGATAACTTCATGGCTTCCACAATAACTCAGATTTCTCATTGCATTCGAAATGATAGTTAGTGAATGACTGCCTAACTTCAAATGTTCTTCGCCTTATACCCTTCCAGATCCTTGGCGCGCTCATTTCTTTCCACACCAAACGTCAGAATGCGGTCGATGAACTCGTAAGGCTTATAGCCGTTGATGGCGGTCTGGTGGAAGATGCAGGTTGCCGGGGTCATACCTGGCAGGGAGTTCACCTCGATGATGATCGTCTCCACCTCGTCGTTTTCCAGCACGCGCACAAAGGCATCGATACGGGCATACCCTTCTATGTTCAGGATTTGGGCTACACGCTCCAGGTCTTCCTTCACTTTGTCAGATATCTTCTGACGGCGCTCCGGGTCCTGTGCATAACGGGCCGGGGTAATGTTTTGCCCCTCCCCTGCCAAAAACTTCTCTTCAAGCGATAGCACTTCGCCTTCGGCCAAAGCTTCCGATGCTTCGAACACCTCGTACTCCACGGTACCATCCGGGTTGTATCGGGTCAGCAAACCACCGGTGATCTCGAGGAAGTGCTTCGCTCCGTTTTTGCTGATGAGCGTTTCTACCAGGAAACCCTGCTTGTTCGGGAATTCCTCTTTGAAGCCCAGCGACAGTGTTCTGGCACATTCCGTATCCAGCTCTTCCATCTCACGGAAAATCAGCGTCGTGAAAGCATCCAGTTCCGCGCGGTTCTTGATCTTTTTCACAGCCGAGCTGCAGCCATCGTCCGCTGGCTTGGCAATGAACGGATAGCGGAACTCGGTTTCAAGACTCTGGTAGAAGGCCTCTTTGTCTTTCATCCAATCGTCTTTCCAGGCCATGCGGTGATGCGCTACCGGCACGCCGTGTTTGGCGAGGATCTCGTTGGTGTCGTATTTGTTGATCGTGATCTGCGAAGAACTGATACCGGAACCGTTGTAAGGTATAGCCAGCTTCTCGAGTTCCTGCTGCAGGGCACCGTCCTCACCCGGACGGCCGTGCAAGGCGATGAACACCGCATCGACCATATTCTGCAACTGACTATAAGTGAGGCGCTGCGGCTCGTCTAGGCTCTTGCCTGTGTACTTGCGGGTAATGCTTTCGGCTTCGCTGATGATCTCCTGCAGCACCGGATGCGGTTTGCCGCCGTGCTCAAAATGCTGGATTTTTTCTTTGATGTCGTCGGCATTGTCCTTCAGCATGATGTTGATCGGAATGCTGTACAGACGGTGCTCCTCGTTGCTGCCCGTCAGGAAGATTGGAAGTGGCTCGTATTTGGTAGACGAAGAAAGCTTTTCGTAAATGTTACGACCGCTCTCCACGGAAATGTGTCTTTCAGAAGAATAACCACCCATGATCACCCCTACCCGGATCTTGTCGTGGCGGTGGGCGTTCTCTTCTTGGATGGCATTATCAAGTTTCTTTAGCAGCCTCGTGAGTGTCACGGTGTCTTTACCAGACTTGAGGCGCTCGGCCACCGAGGTACGGATGATGTAGGTCAGGAACTGCGAAGGGTTGAGTCCGATCTCAGCCGCCTGATGAAAGAAGAACGACGAAGGCAGCATACCCGACGTCGTGTTCGGGTCATTCAGGAAGATGTTTCCTTCTTCGGTGATAAAACCATCGAGACGGGCGTACACGTTGAAGCCCAGATTGATGAACAGCTTGCTGCAGGCCTTACGGATCTCCTGAATCTGCTCGCTTGGCAAATTGATCGGGGTGATCTTACGCGCCAGACCCGGCAGGTACTTCGAACGGTAGTCAAACACCTCGCTTCCCTTCACGATCTCGGTCGGCGGCAAGGCGATCGGAGCGCCAGTCTCGTCCTGCACTACAATGCAGGAGAACTCGCGTCCGTTGATGAAAGCCTCCACCAGCACCTGCTGCTCATGCTCGACACTGGTCAGCACGATTGTTTCGTTATCGGTTGTGGCGAAGGTATGGTTGATATGGTTCAACAGTTCTTCAGGGTGGTAGAGGATGGTGCCGTCTTCGAGCACGACCGGCATGCCGATGCCCTCGCGGATGTCCACGAGCTGCTTCATGCTGGCCACCTGCTTCTCCTCACCCAGCGCCTGCCATTGCGCTTTGTAAATATTCTTGGTAAAGAAACTACGGTCCATGCCCTGCTCGAACAGGTCGTAATTGTGCTCCTTCACGATGGAAACACCAATAGATGAGCCCTGATGCGGTGCCTTGAGCACCAACGGCAGACCAAGGTCAGCTACCAGCGACTCGAACAGCTGCTCGCGGTTGTTAACATCTTTCCACTCAGCATACTGCACCTTGCGGTAGTCCGGCGTTGGGAAGCCATGCTGCTTGAGCATCTCCTTCTGCGCGGCTTTGTCTATACCTATGGAAGAAGGCAAAATACCTGATCCGGAGTAAGGAATGTGGTACCACTCCAGCAAGCCTTGAATGCTGCCGTCTTCTCCATAAGGTCCGTGCAGGGCCAGAAATGCGAAGTCGAAGTGATTTTTGAACTCGTGCGACAACAGGCGCTTACCGGCTTTCGCGATGATGCGGTCCTGCTCCTCAATGCTCAGCTCGCCTAGCGACTCCAGATAGATCTGCAGTCCGTGCTCACTTTCCGGCAGGGCCTCTACCGGTGGATAGAAATCGCGGATGGTGCCTTTGTAGATGTACTGCCAGTCCAGCAAAATGAAATTGCCGAGGCTGTCGGCAAATACCGGAACGGCTTCAAAAAGGGCTTTATCAAGGTTGTCGTACACGGTGCGGCCACCTGCGAAAGAGATCTCACGCTCACGGGACGGTCCGCCAAATATTATTCCTACTCTCATGGTATGCAAAGGTAACAAATACACTCAGTATTTTAAGGGGCAAAAGATACAGGATGCAATTGGAAATACATAGCGAAATCGGGATTTATGATACCGCTTATTATGATAACGATGTGGTTTGGGAAAAATTCAATGTTTAACCGGTGGTTAAGGGATTTAGCCTTGCTGGCAGCTCGTTTGTTTTATGGCGCGAGCGTCCTCGCTCGTGACGGGTATGGTGGGGCCTCTGGCCCAGCGTAAGGTATAGCTTCAGCTTTTGCAGGTATGGCAACTAGCTTTGTTTTATAGCTTGGCTTGGCCAGCCGGGCCCTACTTTTTTCCTTGATGAAAAAAGTAGGCAAAAAAATCAAGACGCTCCAAACTCGCTGAACGCTCAAACAGTGGAGCGTCATTTTGTGCACATGGCACCGCTGCTTGTTTCATTGTGAGCGTGCAAGTTAGTCTCTCAATGCGTGCCAGTGGTCTGTGTGGTTTGTAGTAGAAGCTACAATGCCTATACCTTTTAAGATAGCAGTAGCAGAAGCTCCCCTCCTTGGATAAGGAGGGGCAGGGGTGGTTGAATCCGGAATCTGAGAAAATCCTGCTAATCCTTTAATCCTGTAAATCCTGATTCAGACACCCCCTCCTGTTTTTAGGAGGGGGTTGGGGGGAGGTAATTCATACCCTTTTCACTATATTTGTACACCCAATTACGCATACCGGAAACAAAAACTCCGTAAAAACGAAAAACGAGTAAGACTAACGAAAAAGACAAATCATGAGAACTGTAGACGCGTATAACTTTGCCGGCAAGAAGGCGCTGGTCCGGGTGGACTTTAACGTTCCGCTGGATGCTGACTACCGCATTACCGATGACACCCGTATCCGTGCGGCCGTGCCGACTATCCAGAAAATATTGAACGATGGCGGTGCTGTCATTCTCATGTCACACCTGGGTCGTCCAAAAGCCGGACCGGAAGAGAAATACTCCTTGCGCCACCTCGTGGACCGTCTTTCACAGGAATTCAACACCACTGTTAAGTTTGCTACTGACTGCATCGGCCCTGAGGCAGCACAACTAGCCCAAGATCTGCAGCCAGGTGAAATTCTGTTGCTCGAAAACCTCCGCTTCCATAAAGCTGAAGAGAAGGGTGATCCGGAATTTGCGCAACAACTGGCCAGCATAGCCGATGTGTATGTGAATGATGCGTTCGGCACGGCGCACCGCGAACACGCCTCTACAGCTGTGATCGCGCGCTACTTCCCGAATGACAAAGTGATGGGCTATGTAATGCATGCCGAATTAGACAATGCCCGTCGCGTGATGGACAATGCCGAGCGTCCTTATACCGCCATCATGGGTGGTGCCAAGATTTCTGACAAAATTCTGATCATTGAGAAGCTGATGGACCGCGTGGACAACCTGCTGATCGGTGGTGGCATGAGCTATACCTTCGTGAAGGCTGACGGTGGACAGATTGGTTCTTCGCTGGTGGAGGAAGATAAAGTAGAACTTGCTGCCCGCCTCATCGCGATGGCCAGAGAAAAAGGCGTGAACCTGATGATCCCTGTTGACTCCATCATCGCTGACGAATTCAGCAACGACGCCAATGTAGATACGTCACTCAGCCACCATATCAAGCCGATGTGGATGGGCCTCGACATTGGACCGAATGCCCGCGAGCAGTATGCCGATGTGATCCGCAACTCCAAGACTATCCTGTGGAATGGCCCGATGGGTGTGTTTGAAATGTCGAACTTCTCTGTCGGAACCGAAGCCGTGGCTGAAGCAGTGGTAGATGCAACCCGCCGTGGTGCTTACTCGCTGATCGGTGGTGGTGACTCTGCTGCTGCTGTCAACCAGCTGGGCTATGCCGACCGCGTGTCTTATGTGTCGACCGGTGGCGGTGCGCTGCTGGAGTACATGGAAGGCAAGACCCTGCCGGGTGTGGCCGCCATTGAGCGTGACGACTATTAATCTAATAAAACTAACGCGCTAGTTAAACCGTCCCCTGACACCCTCGCTCACGTCCCGCGAGTGTGAGGCATTTAGTGGCGTCCCGCCACTTGTGTCAGAGGAACTGACCTTAGCGGCCAGTTGAACTTCCCGAACACTTTCGGGAAGTCCGCCTAATAACTCACACTCGCAGGACGCGAGCGAGGGCAGTAGGTATAGAACAAGCGAGAACCCTAATTAACTCAAGAAATCCCCCGCTGCTTTTCTGTAGCGGGGGATTTTGCTAAACAGCAGACAGCATCTGATCTCACAGTGCTTGCTGTTTCCAATGAATTTATACCTGATCACATTGGTCCTTTTTAAGCTCTGAAGGCCCTATAAATTCGATAAGAGCCAGAGACTAAACATGAAAATTTATACCCTATTGCTGGCGCTTTTGCTGGCATGTCCAGTTGCAGCTGTTGCCCAGAATCAAGAAAGTAATCAGCCACTGTTCAACTTCAAACGCGGTGTTGGTATTGTAACTCCGGACAGCTCCTTCTCGATCAACATGCGGTTTCGTGTGCAAAGCCGGGCCATGTATAACTCCGTTGCAAAGGACGATTTCGGAGTGTCAGAATATGAAATGCGAGTGCGACGTCTTCGTCTTCGCTTCGAGGGTTTTATGTACTCCCCTAAACTGACCTATAACATACAGCTCTCTTTCTCGCGTGGCGACATGGACTGGAGCATGCGCGACCAATCCAACATCAACACCAGCCCGAATGTGGTGCGCGATGCCGTGGTGTACTACCGGCCTAACGATAACTGGCAATTCGCTTTCGGACAGACCAAACTGCCCGGCAACCGACAGCGTGTGATCTCTTCCGGTGATCAGCAATTCATCGACCGCTCCATCGTGAATGTGGCTTTCAACGTTGACCGTGATTTTGGTTTCCAGGCGGTGTATAGCAATCAGTTCGGCGGTTTTCACTACATGCTCAAAGGTGCACTCACAGCTGGTGAGGGTCGTAATGTGTTCTCTACTGACAAAGGTCTTGCCTATACCGGGCGTTTGGAGCTCCTCCCCTTTGGCAAGTTCACCAACGGAGGTGATTACTTTGAAGGAGACCTGGAGCGTGAACCGACCCCAAAACTTTCCCTGGCAGGTGGTATGAGCCATAACGAAGGTGCCCGCCGCACGGGTGGCCAGATCGGTCGTGACCTGTACGAGCAGTCGGACATGCAAACCTATATTTTTGATGGCCTTCTCAAGTACAGAGGTATGGCCCTTTATGCGGAGTACATAGCGCGAGAGGCAGACAACCCGATTACGCTTAATGCTGCAGGCGATCGACGCCACATCCTGACTGGTCGTGGGCAGAACTACCAGCTGAGCTATATCTTCCCGAATAATGTTGAATTGGCTGGCCGTTACTCCCGCATAACACCCAATCAGGAAGTGCGCTCTCTGGAAAACACCGAAGAGGCCTACCTGGCGGGCGTAACCAAATACCTGCGGGCGCACCGCCTTAAGCTGCAGGCCAATGTGGGCTACCACTCCTTCAATCCTTTCCTGCCCGTAAACAACGACTATCACTGGACGGCTGGCGTGCAGGTCGAACTGGGGATATAAGCCACGAACAGGTATAGCAGCCTTCGGCTAATTAAATTGCGTATTCAGGATAATGTATGGAACTTGCAAGCCCTAACACTTGCTTATGGAAGAACAGAAAAACAATCCCCTGCACGGCAAAACACTGGAGCGCATCCTGGTGCAGCTCGTAGACTATTATGGCTGGGAAGAGCTGGGTTATATGATCAACATCAACAGCTTCAACAACAACCCGAGCATCAACTCCAGTCTGAAGTTTTTGCGTAAAACACCCTGGGCAAGGCAGAAAGTAGAGGAGCTCTACATCAGAACCTTCAGCTAGGACCTTACGAAAGCGATCGAAATGAAAGACTACAAAAAATATTTTATCATACCGGCTGCCCCTGAGGAGGTGTATGTGGCCCTAACCAACCCCAGCACCATCCAATTGTGGACAGGTGATCCTGCAGAGATGTCGACCGAGCCTGGCTCAGAGTTTTCGCTTTTTGAGGGTAACATCGTAGGCAAAAACCTGGAGTTTGAGGAGGGCAAAATGATCGTGCAGGAGTGGTACTTTGGCGAACAGACAGACAAGTCGATTGTTACCATTAAGCTGCACCCACACAAACATGGCACCTCCGCCGAGCTGCGCCACCTTAACATTCCTGACGAGGACTATGATGACATCGTGGAAGGCTGGAACGAAGCGTACTTCGGTGCGCTGATAGAGTTTTACGAGGATGTGTTCTAGGCTTTGAGTTTCCTAGAAGTATCCGCAATCCATGTGCATGAAGACGGCCATACCGTGCTGCACGACATCAGCTTTGTGCAGGGCGAGTATGAGAAAATTGCGATAGCTGGTGAAACCGGGTCCGGCAAAAGCACGCTGCTGCAAACCATTGCCGGACTGGTACAGGCCAGTGCCGGTCAGATCACGTTTGAAGGCAAACGGGTGATTGGTCCGCACGATAAGTTGGTACCGGGTCATGAAGGGATCGCCTACTTGTCGCAGCACTACGATTTGCCGCAATTTTTAAGAGTAGAGCAGGTGCTCCGCTACGCCAATATGCTGCAGGGCGATGAAGCTGAAACCTTGTATGAGGTATGCCGCATCAGTCATCTGAAGCAGCGCAAGACCAACCAGCTTTCGGGTGGGGAGCGCCAGCGCATCGCTCTGGCCCGCCTGCTCAGCACATGGCCCAGTTTGCTACTGCTCGATGAGCCTTACTCTAACCTCGACAAAGGCCACAAGGAATTACTCAAAGAGGTCATCCATGACATCACCGAGCGGCTTGCCATTACCTGCATCCTCATTTCCCACGATCCGCACGACACCCTCTCTTGGGCCGACCGCATTCTGGTGATCAAAGGCGGCCGGATCATACAACAGGGCACACCCGAAGAGGTATACCGCCACCCCATTGATACGTACACAGCTGGTTTGTTTGGCAGTTATAACCTTATACCTGCCGAGGTAGCTTTAGTATTTGCGGCCGGGCTAGGAATAGAACCTCAGGGCCGCGACATACTGGTTCGCCCGGAACACTTTCGATTTGTGAGCGAAGGCACGGGCTCTTTAACTGGCACCGTGCAAAAAATCACTTTCTATGGTGGATTTTACGACGTGCAAATACAACTCTCAGGCACCAGCGTCAATGTAAGAACACAGGCTATACCTGCCGCTATAGGCAAGAAGGTATACCTGACAGTTGATCGGGAGCAAATTAGCTTTGTCTGATCAGGAATAGACTCAGTCTACCATATTCCCATTCGACATTTCCCGCTCGCGCAGCACCCGCGCTGTTACCAGCAGCTGCCCTACATGGCGCATGCTGTGTTCGGCGGCGTGAAAAAGCAGGCCCATCACCGTGGACTCTACCTGTGCACGTCCTACCCTTCTGCTTTCGGTCAGGCTGCTTTCGTCGGTGTGCCTTAATTGGTCCATCGCTTTGTCCACCTGCTCATTGAACTTCTGAACCAGTGTTTCAGATTGCTTGTCCTCCCCTACCGGTTTGCCTTCGGCGTACAGATAGGCTAACTGTTGCTCGCTCAATTGTTCGCCGCGGGCATAGGCAAAGAGGCGCTCCAGTATACCGGTAAGGTGCTGTAGGTGGTAACCCACTGAGGCTACTCCGGCAGGTCGCTCCCAGAGCAGTTCATCCGGGAAGTCCTGCATGAAACTTCCGACTTCTTCGCGGGCCTGCAGCAGCGCATGGGCTACTGGTTGTAACAAGGCAGGCACATCAGGCAGCGGACCGCGCAGCCATACTTCGAGGTTTTTGGTCTGTGTCATAAGATCAAGGGCTTGTACATGAGCGATGTACGCAATCAGCAGCGAAAAAGCCTAGCTATTTTGCTTTTTCAAGTTGAAATTGATGCATGCACCTACTCAAACTTCAGCTTGCACCATCCGCGGATTATACCTAATATGCAGCCATCCTATTATAAACCCATACTTAACTGATATGCCAGCTTATATTATTGTAGATGTGGAGGTGAACAATCCTGCCGCTTACGAAGATTATAAAAAACTGACACCAGGCTCTCTGGAGCCATTCGATGGCAAGTTCATTGTACGTGGTGGTGCAGCCCAGAACCTGGAAGGCGACTGGAACCCAAGCCGCATCGTTGTGCTCGAGTTCCCGACCATGGAGCAAGCCAAAGCTTGGTGGTCGTCTGACGAATATGCCCCAGCCAAAGCCCTGCGCCAGAGTGCTTCCAGCACCCGCATGATCGCGGTAGAGGGAGTTTAAAATTTCCTGTCATTTCGACATTTGGGAGAAATCTGAAACATTACTCAGGCTTTGAGTTAATTCAGATCTCTCCTATTGTCGAGATGACAGATCAAACAAATTGTTCCTTATACTGAAATTGGAGTTAGAGACAGATTACGAATCTAACTTCTTTTTATCCCGCCGGTTCAGGTAATCGAGCGCCTCTGTCACGGATATAAGGTCGTTGCGGTCATGGTAGCAGCAAATGCGCTCCATCTCACCGGCGATGAGTCCGGCGCGGGTGTCTTCGAGCTTGCCTTGCGAGTGGGTCACTTCCTCTTGCCAAGGCATGGGCTTACCGGGCAGACTGTAAATGTATAGCGACGGGTGCTCCCGCAGTGCAGCTGTAATGGCTGTCATAAAAGCACGTGGCTGTTGAAAAGGAGCTGCCGTTACCACCATGCTTTTATAGCCCTGCTCCCTGGCATAGCGCACTGCCGAAGTCGCTTCGATCAGGGTATGGAGCATCGCTGTATCTTCGGGCACGGGGGGAACAGGTATAAGCTGCTCCGCTCCTATTCCGAGTTTTGTCATTTCCTCTTTCCATACCTCAAATCCGGGGTAGCCGCTCATGGCTTTAGTGCCGAGGCAGAGCACCTTGCCGGTGCGGCCGCTTTGCAGAAAAGACCGGGCTGTTTCAAAGGCTGCCTGCTGGTTGTCTTCGGTCTGGCCGAACAGAAACAAACCGTCTACCGGCTCGTCAGGTATCGTATCGCAAAGTGCGCGAATGATGAGTTCTTCTATCATAGCTCCGCTTATACGCAATGTAATTGTGCAAGGTATATCCCCACAAAATTGCCTAATTTTGTGCATGATCAAAAAATACCTGCTACCTCTCACCATCCTTTTACTTAGCAGCATCCCTGCCATGAGCCAAAGCAAACCTGAAACGCCTGCCGTTGTGAAACCGGTGGAGTTGCAACTGAAAGGCTACAACAGCCGCGACATTGATCTGTTTGCCAGCGCCTTCAGCGACACCGTGAAGGTATACCGTCAGCCGGGCGTGCTTACCTACCAGGGTCGCGACGAGCTGCACAAGCGCTACGGCGCCATGTTCGCCAGCACCCCGGACCTGCACTGCGAGATCGTGAACCGCATCGTGGCAGGCGACGTGGTGATTGACCAAGAAAAGGTGCAGCGAAAAAAAGGAGAGCCGCGCACCGACGCCATAGCCGTATACCGCGTAAAGGATGGCTTAATCGTAGAGGTGATTTTTATACCGCCTTACAATACCCAATAAATGACGAACCAGATAGACAGTATCATATTTGACCTGGACGGCACCCTGTGGGATGCTGCCCAGACTGTGGCCAAAGCATGGAGTGCCGCCCGCCAGAAAGTTGACTTTGAGATACAGGAGATCACACCTGACAAAATCCGTTCCATCGCCGGCACACAGCATAACCTGATCTTTGATATGCTATTCCCGCACCTGGACCAGGCTCAGCGCCAGGAACTGATGGAAGTGAGTGGCAAAGAAGAAATGGCCCATATCCGTGCGCACGGAGGTGACCTGTACGAGGGACTGGAGGAAACGCTGCAGTACCTGCACAACAAGTACAAGCTCTTTATCGTGAGCAATTGCCAGGACGGCTACATCGAGGCTTTTCTGGAGCGGCACGACCTAGGCAGGTATTTCGGTGATTTTGAATGCTCCGGCCGTACCGGTGACCCGAAGGATGTGAACCTGAAAGCCATCGTGGAACGCAACAACCTACAGGCACCTGTGTATGTGGGCGACACCCCCGGCGATCTGGATGCCAGTAAGAAGGCTGGTGTACCCTTTATCCACGCCGGTTACGGCTACCGCGAAGTGGATGAGTACGAGCACCGCCTGGAGCGTATCAGCGATCTGACCACGCTTTTCTAGCAGCTCCGCTATGATCTTTGAAGCCCAGCCTGAGGATATTGATGAGTTCTACGAGCTCTGGTGCCTGCTGCTCGATATGCATCAGTCCCATCATGCTGTATTCCGCTTTAAGCCGGGCAGTGAGCAGGCTCTGAAGGCAGAGTTGCTCCACCGCCTCAAGGACAAAAGCACCCGGGTATTTGTGTACCAGGATGCGGATACCTGGGCAGGTATGCTGGTGGCCAGCCTACGGCCTGGCTCGGCAGGCTTCAAGCTATCCAACAAAGGATACATTGGCGAGACGGTGGTGCGTGCCGGATATCGGGGCAAAGGCATCGGCAAGGAATTGTTTGAGGCCGCCCGCAAGTGGCTTAGCGACCAGGGAGCCGATCACCTCGAGCTCCAGGTGTCGGTGCAAAACCCAAAGGCCATCCGCTTCTGGGAATCATTGGGCTTTACCCCCTCTACACAGCACATGGTGCTGCCTCTGCAGGAGCCGGAAAATTCGAGAAAAAACTAAGCCGGAACCGAAAACTGAAGCCGGGGTGCTCCGTACTGCTAAGTAGGCGACACCCCATGTCGCCTTCCCCCTAACAGCTTCTACTTACGATTATCATGGTTCTAAAATTACGCACCCTTGCGCCCTTTCTGGCGCTTTTGTTGTTGCTCACAAGCGGCTGCGACAAAGAAAAAGAAGAAGAAATGCCGATCCCTGAGTCCCCTGTGTACAACAAAGAGGTGGCCTTCAAAATTTTTACGGAAACAGATTACAGTGAAGCCCGCTGGCAGGATTCTAAATTGAACCTGACCCTCAGGTTGCGCCGCATCAGCACCACATTGCCCAAAGACGAGATCGTGCTGGACACTACCTTCGGTTGGATGCCATTCCAGGAGCTGCCCCTCAGGACTACGCCCCTGCAGCTGGACAAACAACTGCGGGAAATTCATAAAGAGCAGGACCAGCTGGTGCTGGACGTAACCAAAGTCGTATCCATCAACGGTTACGAAACAGTGTTTCACTACGACCAGACATTGGACCACGACAAGCGACAGGAGACAGTAGAAGTCAAACTCTAGTTACTGGCACTTTAGCGCCGCAGTTCATATACCTTGTCGTATAGGGTTTCCGCTACCTTACGGAAAACTGAAAAACCAGCTGCTGTGGATGCTCGGTGCAGTTCGTGCTCGTGTCCGTCAATACCGCGCTCTACCCGGTATATATGCTCTTCCAAAACAGGCAATACTTTGGAGGAGCGCAGACGCTGGTACTGCTCTTCGCTTACGATGTTGCTGTCCTTGGCTTCCGCTATCACCAGCACACCGTCTGCTTTAAGTACCTGATAACATTCAGAGAGCAGATCCTGTAAGCTGTCCCCCATGCAGTCCAAAGTTTCGATAAGCGTGATCAGGTCATACTCGTAAGCATACACCTGCTCTTCGGTGGCCCACTCAAAGTGCGCATTCACGATATGCTTCTCTTTGGCAAGCAGATTAGCTCGCTCTACAGAGGAGATATACCTGTCAAAACCCAGAAAGGTCGATTTAGGAAATACGCGAGCCATCACCAGCGTCGAAGCCCCGTGGCGACCGCAGCCCAGATCCGCTACCAGTATACCTGTTTCCAGTTTCTCAGAAAGCCCTTCCACAGCAGGAATCCAGTTATGCAGCAGACTAGCCAGGTACTCCTCACTGAAAAACCGGCCAGATACATCTTCAGGCAATAAGTTAAATCCTTTGGCATGGCTACTTCCTGTTGGCAGTGTCACATCATGGGGTTTGCCATGCTGGTCTCCATTTCCTTTCAGGAAGCGGTTACCTATGTAATGGGGGCTGGTTGGGTCGGTCAGCGCAATGGCATGCGCCTCGGGTAGACAGAAGGTGTCGGCTTCTGGTTCGTGCAGGAGGTAGCCATCCGCAGCCAGGCTGTCCGCCCATCGCTTGACCAGTTTGATGCTAGCTCCGGCGCTTCGGGCAATCTGACCTACAGTCATAGGTCCTGCATTGACCATTGCTTTGTAAAGCCCCAGTTGGCTGCCCAGAAAAGACATCCTGACTCGCTCGGCAGCACTCAGGTCTTCCAGCACGTGATGAGCAAAATCCTCTACCCGCTCCGGCCTGACCTGGTTTCGATGTATTGTATTCTCTTCCATAGTAGTAGTGTTTAGTTTGAGGATAACACTCTAAAATTAAAATACTTACAACATAAAGTATTGTATGAATTTCGGAATAATTTGTGCAGACTAGAAGTTTTTGCGAATCTCTAACGGAGTCTGTCCGGTTTTGCGCTTGATGAAGTGACTGAAATGGGACTGGTCCTCAAAATGCAACGCATAGGCTATCTCGGCCATACTCATTTTTGTATGGCTGAGCAGCGTGCGGGCTTCCTGTAAGAGCCGGTTTTGGATCATTTCGTGCGGGGGCTTGCCGGTAGTACTTTTTACAACGTCAGCCAGGTGCTTCGGTGTGATATTGAGTAAGCTGGCATATTGCTGCACCTCATGCATTTCGCGGAAGTGCTCGTCGACCAGGTGCTGGAAGCCGCTTGTCAATTGCACGGCACGAGTAGCTTTCTCTTTGATGTAGACCGTGTACCTGGCTTTGTAGCAGTCACGGATGAGCAAGAGCAGGATATGAATATAATTTCGGATCAGTTGTGTTTTCTCCCTCGAATGGCCATTGTATACTTCTATGATGTCCTCAAAAGACCGCTGCAACAGTTTGCTTTCATATGAGGTGAGGCTGATGACATGCTCGGCATCCAGATCAAAGAATGGAAATTGTTCTGACAGGGCTCCCTGCATGACTGGCTCCATGAACTCCGTTGTAAATTCTATACAGAAGCCCCTGCAGTCTTTGATGTTAGTGGAAGCGTAAAGCACATTGGCCGGCACAATCACCAGATCATGCGGCATGAGCCAGCGGTGCTTATCATCAAGGCGTACATCGTGGAGGCCATCGAGGAGGAGGTAAATCAGGTTAAAGTTTCTCCGCAAAGCTGGAATCCCCAGCTTTGGGTCAACATGTTGGTGCCTTTCCTCCATACGCCCTGGCAGGAACTGAAGGCCCGGATCATAGGGCCGTGTATCGTGGTTTATTTTTCTTTCAAAGGCAGCAATTGTTTCAAAGGTCAATATTTCATTTCTGGGCACAAATACCTTATTAAATTTCCCTACTTACCCTCCATCGTCTATTTCGCCCGTAATGTGAAGGATGCTCCCCCTGCCTATCGCTCTTTGTTCTCACTTGACTCTGTTGCTCACTAAAAACGGCAGGGTTCCTCTATTTATCATAACATTATTTCACCCAAAAAAGTAGCAATTTTTATACATTTAGTTAAAGCATAGATCCGCTTTTGGGTGAATCGCACTGAGACACTGATATAGGGCCATAAAGCGTAAGTTAACAAAACCTGTAGCAGAAAAGGGAGCAAATTAATTGCATCAGAATAGCGTCAGAGCGAGCCAGCCAAATGCGCCGGCCAGTGCTCCCGCCAGGAGCGTGGGCAGCATATTGGCAGCTAGGATGGCCTTGTAGTTCTGGATGTTTGCCACTGATGCCGCCGCGATAATGTTGAACAGGCAAATCGCATTGCCCAGTCCGGCACCACTCAGCTGCAGCGTCAGCAGCACATTGGGATTGAGCCCCAGCACGGCGGCCGTCTCGAGTTGCGAAGCCCCGAACACGACGTTGGAAATGGTGGTGCTACCTGTGATGAAAGCGCCCATAATGCCCACAAAAGGTGCAAACACCACATAGACAGGTCCCAGGCCGCTTAACATTTCAGAGATGTACCGAACCATGGAAGGCTGCGTGACACCTGAGTGGATCATCAGTTGGGCAATGGCGATGGAAGGGAAAAGCACGGCAAAGACGGCCAGCATCTTTTTGAGTGGCTCTGCCAGGTATAGGGACTTACTCCGGTACAGCATCGCAACCCCTAGTCCCACCGCCGCAAAGGGCAGCAAGGGGGAGGCAAGTGGCCTGATGGCAGCTCGTATACTTGTACCGAACATATTTTCAAAGGCCAACTCCCAACCCAGCCAACTCCGCAACAGAGGAGAGAGCTTTGGCAACAACAGCATAACTGCGAGCAGCGCATAAGGCAACCAGGGCTTCAAATTAATCTTTAAATTTTTCTGCCGCAGGTATAGCACTGACAACCCCAGCATGGTCAGGGCGGCCAGCACGGTGGCAAGCTCGGCAGCTAGCCAGGCCAGCAGCAGAAAAGGCAAGGCGATGAACAGGTATAGCAACAGCACTTGCCTGCGGTGCTGCAAGTCACCATGGCTGCGTGTCACCATCCGGAATACCAGCCAAAGGATCAGTAGGCCAACGAGCACATTGATTCCTGCTGCCATCCAGGCGATATCGCGTATGGCAGCATCAGACAGACCCAGAGGAACTTGCAGGCCTGTGAGCAAAGGTGTACCGACGGCTCCGAAAATAGCGAACAAGCCATCGAAGAGCAGTACTACCGCCACCGACAGCACGGCATCAAAACCCAGGGCGATCAGTATAAGTGGCACAATGGCACCCGGCGTACCGAACCCAGCCACTCCCTCAAAAAAAGCGGTCAGCCCGATAGCCAGCAGAAAAAAGCGTAACTCCTTGGAAGGGTGTAATTGATCGAGCGAATGGGTGATCTGGTTGATCAGACCATTCCGGGACATGATGTTGTAGAGAAACGTGGCCCCCAGTACAATCATCAGAATATTGATGGTCGTGAGCAGCGACGCCCCCATTGCGGCCAGAAAATGTGCTACCGAAGCGCCCCAGTAAAAGAACAGGACAGTCGTAAAGATCGCCCCAACCAGCACCGCCACTTTCACTCCTCTGGTAAGGGAGAGCACAACCAGCAGCAGAATAGGCAACAAGGAGAGCAGGTAGGGCATCTTGTCGATCGATAGCGAAGGTATAGAGGTATAGCTTAGGCCTTTACTTCATTTTCCAATTGCTTCCCTTGTTCAAAGTCAGCAATATTTTGCAAGGTAACACCTGCTATACTTTCAAGGGCATTGCTGGTGAAGAAGGCCTGGTGCCCCGTGATCAGCACGTTGTTGAACGAGAGCAACCGCATGAACACATCGTCCTGTATCACCCGATCTGACAGATCTTCGAAGAAAAGATCGGCTTCCTCTTCATACACATCGATGCCCAGATACTTGATATGCCCACTCTTGAGTGCGGAAATGACCGCTTTGGTATCCACGAGCGCTCCCCGGCTGGTGTTGATGAGCATCACACCTGGTTTCATTTGGGTGATGGTTTCTTTATTGATAATATGGTGGGTTTGCGGCGTGAGCGGACAGTGCAAGGAGATAATGTCGGAGTTGGCGTAAAGGCTACTCAAGTCGGTGAATTCTATACCTATCTCGTCAAATTCATCCCGCTTTTCAATGTCATAGCCCAGCACGCGGCAGCCAAAGCCTTTCAGTATTTTTGCTGTCACAAGCCCGATCTTTCCGAGTCCGATCAGGCCAACGGTCTTGCCGTTGAGGTCGAAGCCCATCAGGCCATTTAGCGCGAAGTTGCCTTCTTTCACGCGGTTGTAGGCGCGGTGTGTTTTGCGGTTGAGCGTCAGTATGAGTGCCAGGGTATGCTCTGCTACCGAGTAGGGCGAGTAGGCTGGCACACGCACCACTTTCATACCCAGTTCTGCAGCTGCACCAAGGTCTACGTTGTTGAAACCGGCACATCGGAGCGCGATCAATTTCACTCCCTGCTCTGCCAGCAACTGCAGCACTTCGGCATTGGCGGTGTCATTCACAAATATGCAGACAGCCCCATTACCTTTGGCCAGCACAGCGGTGTTCTTGTTAAGCGGTACCTCCAGATAGCTGAGTTTGTGCTGGTGCGATTTGTTTGCGGCATTAAAAAAAGTGCTGTCGTATACCTTGGAGCTGAAAAAGAGTACGTTCATATCGCGGCGGTTTTGATGAGCAGGTATAAGACTATACGCAAAACCTCCGGTGGGTTATACCTGTTCTGCCGCCAGGTATAGCTTGCCACTCTCGGCGTACTTGATAATGCCTGTGTCCAGGAGTTCACGCAGCAATTCGGTTACCGCTTCGCTGTGTTTGGTTTCAAATTGCTGCACGAGTTCTTTCGGCAGCAGATTTTTGCGCTGCACGGCCTCCAGCAACTTCTGCCGCAAAGCCAGCTGCTCCTGCCCTTCCCGCTCCTTCTTGCGCTGCGCCAGGCAGTAGTCACAGATGCGGCAGCTCTTGTCACTGACTTCGGCAAAGTACTCCAACAGCAACTGTGTGCGGCAGCGGTCAGTGGTCTCTACATAGTGCGCCATTTCCTGGGCCTGCTTCATGGCACGATCGCGGAGTTGGTCCAGCTTTTTGTGGTTGAGCGGCAGATTGGCGGCATCCAGACGGGGCGCTGTGAAAACCAGCTGTGGTGCATCGTGCTGTGGCTCGTACACCAGCACCTGTAGCTTGTGCAGGTACTCGAGCTTGCGGCGCACCTCCTGCTCCGGCTTCTTAAGCTGCTCGGCCAATTTGCGCTCCGATATCTTCACAAAGCCCGTGAAAGCCTCGCCGCCATACATGCGCAGGATCAGGCGGAGCAGGGCATCGTGCTCGGCATTGGCCACTTGAAACTCGTAAAGCGCCATGTTGTCGAGCAGCAGGTATAGCCGCGAAGGACTGTAATAAGCTTCGTTGAGTTGCACGTAGCCCTCCCCTTCCAGTCGCTTGATGGCGTGGTGCGTTTCGAGGGCCGACAGTTTGTAGTTTTTGGAAAAAGCAGCCAGGTCGAAATCGAAACTGCCCATGAAGCCGCTGCCCACCGCAATTTGGTAATAATTAGCCAGGCATTGGTATACCCGCCGGATCAGCTCCATTGGCGGATGCGCCTCATTCACTTTCTGCAGCAGATCCTTGGTGTCGCTCGGGCCGTAAAGCAGCGTGGCATAAGCGTACTTTTCATCACGGCCGGCGCGACCTGCTTCTTGGTAGTAAGCCTCCAGACTCTCCGGCAGATCGAGGTGCACCACCAGTCTTACATCGGGTTTATCGATGCCCATCCCGAAGGCATTGGTTGCCACCATTACCCGTACCTTGTCCTCGATCCAGGCCTGCTGTACCTTGTTGCGCTCATCAAACTTAAGCCCCGCATGGTAGGCCGCCGCAGGTATACGCCGGCTCTGCAGAAAGCGGGCTATCTCAACCGTTTGCCGACGGCTGCGCACGTATACGATGGACTGCCCCGGCATGCGTTGCAGGATCTCAAGCAGGCGACCCACTTTGTCTTCGGTGTACAGGCAGGAGTACGACAGATTGGCCCGGGCAAAGCTCTTGATAAACACGTTTGGCTTTTTGAAAGCCAGTTTCTCCTGTATGTCTACGCGCACCTGTTCGGTAGCCGTAGCCGTGAGGGCCAGCACAGGTATAGCCGGCAGTGTTTCGCGCAGGGCAGCCAGCTCAAGGTATGGCGGACGGAAGTCGTAGCCCCATTGCGAAATACAGTGCGCCTCATCCACAGCCAGCAGGCTGACCTTCATACGCTTTACCCGCTCCTGAAACAGCTCGGTTCGCAAACGCTCCGGCGACAGGTATAGAAACTTGACATTGCCATACACGCAGTTGTCCATGGCAATGTCGATCTCGCGTCGGTTCATCCCTGAGAAGATAGCCACGGCAGATATACCACGCTTCTTCAGCTGCTCTACCTGGTCTTTCATCAGCGCGATCAGCGGCGTGACCACAATACAGATTCCCTCCATGGCCATGGCTGGCACTTGAAAGCAGATCGACTTGCCCCCACCCGTCGGCAACAGCGCCAGCGTATCCTGCCCCGCCAGCACCGAGCGGATAATATCTTCCTGCAGCGGCCTGAATTGGTCGTAGCCCCAGTAGGTTTTGAGTATGTGGTGGATGTCTTGCAAGGGTGTGTGCTTTACAAAGGCGAAGATAAGGCATATCGGCTAAACTAGCTGCCCGGCTTAAGGCAGGACTTTGAAAAATATGCCGATAGGTATAGCCGGTAGGTATAGCCGGTAGGTATAGCCGATAGGTATAGCCGATAGGTATAAAAAAAGCCCGACTCTAAGGAGGCGGGCTTTTAAGTGCGGTAGTTTCAGATTAAGCGGCAGCAGACTGACCATCTTCACGGTCTTCGATCACTTTTTTCAGCTTTTCGATTGCCTGCGCAGCACGCTCTTCGTCAAATCTATTGATGTTAAGCAGCATCTTTGTTTTTTCCTGGCGTGTGATCACCGGGTTGTTCAGCAGTCGGATGATTTCCTCTTTCTGCTTGGCTGAGGCGTATCGCACTCCAGCTACCTGCTCATCAACCTCGGCTTTCTCAGCCACAGGAGTGGCAGACGCAGCTTTCATGGTTGCCTTCTTCTCTGTTGGCACAGCTGGTTTGGCTGACGATTCGTTGCCGCCATAGTCCATTTCCTCCACCGGAGTTGGCTCGTAACCAGCCGCACGGATGATCCAGGCCAGAATGTTACGATAAGCCTTACCTATCGCACGCGTCTGCGCCATCGAGGCGATCGCAAATTCCTGGTAGTACTTCTTGCCCTGCTCTTTGTTAGAGCAAATCGCAAAACCGGCACCCACCACCTGCTGACTACGCAGGTCTAGCAGGTTTACCTTCGCCTGGTATTTAATTTCCTCGTCGGTGCTGATGTTCACCACATGCTCCACCACCGGCAGGATACCCAGACGAGATCCGGCGTACTGCCAGCCTTCTACGTTCACATACTCTTTCCCTTGTATATTTTGATATAACCTGTTCTCTTTTATAAACTTAGCCAGGTCAACAGCTAAGTGAAGCGTCTCATCAGATTTAGCTATATCATAGCTCTCAACCTTCGGCTTTCTCTCCACTTTTGTTTCTTTATTCACTTGACTCATACTTTCGTTAGTTTTCATGTTTTAGTATATATATCAAACATACCTGCTCCTGAAATGGTGCAAAAAAACTAAAAAAATATCCATTATAATCACCTGGCAATCAGGCATTTATAAAATAATTTTAGTCAGGTATATTTCCCCGAAACCAGCCTCTATTTTTAGCACAAAAAGGCAAAGGGGGGATATATTGTACGTGAAAACTGCAATTGAGGTAGTCGGGTGAACCGGAAGGCCAGTCAAAACAGAAGGCATGGGAAATATTTGCCCAGGCGATAGTCGCTTATAGCACTGTAAACAGCGGATCAGGTATAGCTTAGGCCCTTACTTCCTGCACGATCAAGCCGTCTTTCATGATCAGGGTGCGGTCGGCCATGGTAGCCAGCTGCTCGTTGTGCGTCACGATCACGAAGGTCTGGTTGAACTCGTCGCGCAGCTTAAAGAAAATCTCGTGCAGCTCCTGGGCGTTTTTGGAGTCGAGGTTACCACTGGGCTCATCGGCGAAAATGATGCGGGGTGAGTTGATCAGAGCACGGGCCACTGCTGTGCGCTGCTGCTCGCCACCCGACATTTCGGAGGGCTTGTGGTGCATGCGGTGGCTCAGGTTGAGCATGCTCAGCAATTCGGCGGCCCGTTCAGTCACCTCCAACTCCGGACGACCGGCCAGAAAGCCCGGCAAGCAGGCATTCTCGAGGGCTGTAAACTCGGGCAGCAGGTTATGGAACTGGAAAATAAAGCCAATGTGCCGGTTACGGAAACGTGCCAGTTCAGTCGGATTGAGGCGGGAAATGTTCTTGTCATCGAACATCACGTCGCCGCTGTCAGCCGAGTCGAGTGTGCCCAGAATGTGCAGCAGCGTACTCTTGCCGGCACCGGAAGCACCTACAATAGAAACAACTTCTCCGGCATGAATGGTCAGATCAATGCCTTTTAGAACTTCTAGCGAACCGTATTTTTTGTGAACGTTGACTACCTGCAGCACAGCTTAACGAATTGGTTTGAAAGTGTTGGACCTTCCAAAGCTACAAAACAAAAGGTATAAGTGCGGTACCTGCTCCCCAAAATTTAGCTTCAGCCTCCCGGTACGACCGCATCTAGGAGCTTGCTGTTCCTGTGCCTGAACTGCCCCCGGCACCAGCTGCTTTAGTTGAATCAGGCCGTTCGAGCACATCCTTGATGTATACTTCCTGCACGATCACCATGACCACTGCCAGCAACGGTGCTGCCAGAAAAAGTCCCAGCCCACCCTGCACGATGCCCAGCAGCACCTGGAAGAACAGCAATAGCGCCGGAGGCAGTGCCACTGTTTTCTGAAAGATAAGAGGCGTCAGCACATAGCCCTCTATACCCTGAATGATACTGTAGACCAGGAGTACCTGCAGCGCCATCTGCGGACTGTCCAGCAAGCCCAGCAGGATGGGCGGCACGCCGGCTATGATAGGCCCTATGTTCGGAATAAAAGCAAAGAAGAAAGCCAGCAGCGCCATCAGAAGCGCCAGTTCCAGCCCTATGATCGTAAAGCCCAGCCATACCGTCCCCCCAATAAGGCACATAGCCAGAAACATGCCCCAAAGCCACTGTCGCAGGGTATCGTAGCACAGGCTGAGCACCTCGTATACCCGGTTGCGCCTCATAACCGGAAACAGCTTCACAAAGCCTTTGGTATAGAGCAGCGGGTTTGCCGCCAGAAATAAGCCTGTGATCAGAACGATCAGTAAGTCAGTAATAATGCTCAGCGTGGAAGTGAACATATTAGTGACGCGCGAAAAAATGGCTTTGGACTCCGGTATCATCTTGCCCGTTCCATTTTCCACCTCGTGGAGCACCTGCTCCCCCCATGTGGTCTCCCGCAGTTTATCTTTCAGATCTTCCCAGGCCTGGGGTATGGAATCGCCCATTTCATTGACCTGCTCCCCGACCGTGGGTGCCACAATGAAGCCCAGGCCGACCAGCATCCCAAAAAGCAAAATGGTTACAATGGTCAGGCTGAGTCCTCTTCCAAAGCCTGTTTTAGCGCTCACCCACTCTGACAGGCTCGTGAAAAGTACCGCCAGCAGTATACCTGCGAACACCAGCAGTAGAAAATGGGTGAGCTGTATAAGCAGGTAAAAGGCTGCCGCCACCAGAAAGAAAATAAAAGCGGCCAGTGCAATTCGGCGAGCATATGTGTAAATGTCTTGCATGTAGCGTTTCTGAGGAATGCAATGTATCCATATCGGATTATGTATATTACTCAGAAACTATATCCATCGTTGCAAAGCAATCATTTGGGAATCTTTATTTATGCACAAACCAGCATCGCTCACAATGGCAAAAACATTGCAATTATTTGTTCCCGATAAACGCAACTTTATTCATAGCATCATAATTTTCTAAGCAGAGTTATGGCAGCAACACGAGGTTTCTGATAAGGAAAAAGCTGCTAAACTGAGTTGATAAGTACTGCATCTTATAAAATCCGGCCTGCCACCCCTATCATCTTTGCCGATAAAAAAGGAGTTTCGTCTTTGATTGCTACAAGATATAAAGCACAAACAGTGAAAACTATAGTGATGATTATAAATGAATAGTTATATTTACATATTCTAATAGCTTTCACTGCCTTAGAGTACTTTGCCAAAAACTGGATGAACCTATCAGGTTGGCTAATTTCAGTTTACGCTTGCAATCGTTATCCTCTGTCTGCAGAGACCAGATAAGGTAAAGGAGATTTTACGAAGCAGTATACACTATACACGTTATACCTTATGCCTACTATCACATTAGAAACGGTTATCGATGCCCCAATATCTATCTGCTTCGACTTATCCAGAAGTATAGACCTGCACGCTATCTCGACTCGCCATTCCGGCCAGCAAGCCATTGCCGGTGTTACAACTGGTCTGATAGGCTACAATGAAACGGTTACCTGGAGAGCGAAGCATTTTTTCCTTTGGCTTAACATAAGCAGCCGGATCACGGTTTTTGATCAGCCCCGCTATTTCGCCGAAGAGATGGAAAAGCGTTCCTTTATAAAATTCAAGCACGAACGCTATTTTGAGGAAACTGCTGAAGGCTCCATCATGGTTGATGTCTTTAACTATACATCTCCTTTCGGGGCATTGGGAATCATGTTAGACAAGCTGTTTCTGCAAAAATATATTACCGCTCTGCTCCAGAAGAAAAATAGGGTAATTAAGCATTTTGCTGAGACAGGCAGGTGGAAATCTGTATTAAAAGGGTATTCCAGCACTCCCCGGTCTTATCAGCCTAAACCTGACAGGCTAGTGTTGGCGCATGCCTGATTCCAGGTACATACAAGTAGGATAATCCCTGCACGTTAGACACCTCACTTCATTTAGGCATGTAATTGCTAACAAGGCTGCACCTGAGGATCCCGTCTGATAGCATGTAGCGTCTTGGCCAGCTATAGCGCTGTGCACTCCCGTTTATATTTTAAAAACCTATTACTTGAATTTAAGCCGATAAACGATTACTTTCGTGCGACCATTAAATTGAAAGCATGAACATACACGAATATCAGGCTAAAGAAATTCTGAAAAGCTACGGCGTTCGCATACAGGAAGGCATCGTGGCAGAAACGCCAGACCAGGCTGTAAAAGCGGCAATGAAACTGACCGAGGAAACCGGTACAGGCTGGCACGTGATCAAAGCGCAAATTCATGCGGGTGGCCGTGGTAAAGGCGGTGGTGTGAAACTGGCGAAGAACCTGGATCAGGTGAAGCAGATCGCAAACGACATCCTGGGCATGACCCTTGTAACGCATCAAACTGGTCCTGAGGGCAAACTGGTACAGAAAGTATTAGTGGCGCAGGACGTATACTATCCTGGCGAATCTGATCCGAAGGAGTACTACCTGAGCATCCTGCTGGACCGCGCCAAAGGCCGCAACGTGATCATGGCATCTACTGAAGGTGGTATGGACATCGAGGAAGTGGCTGAGAAAACTCCAGAGAAGATCATCAAAGAGTGGATCGACCCGGCTATCGGCTTGCGTCCATTCCAGGCAAATAAAATTGCTTTTGCATTCGGTTTGCAAGGCGAGGCTTTCAAAGAAATGGTGAAATTCATCACTAACCTTTACAAAGCGTATGTAGAGACAGATTCTTCAATGTTCGAGATCAATCCTGTGTTGAAAACTTCAGACAACAAGATTCTGGCTGTAGACGCAAAAGTTGACCTGGATGACAACGCCCTGTTCCGTCACAAGAACCTGGCTGCCCTGCGCGACATCACGGAAGAAGATCCGTTGGAAGTAGAGGCAAGCGAGTCGAACCTGAACTATGTGAAGCTGGACGGTAACGTTGGCTGTATGGTAAACGGTGCCGGTCTTGCGATGGCAACTATGGACATCATCAAGCTTTCTGGCGGTGAGCCTGCTAACTTCCTGGACGTAGGGGGTGGGGCAAACGCGCAGACGGTTGAGGCTGGTTTCCGCATCATCCTGAAAGACCCGAATGTGAAGGCTATCCTGATCAACATCTTCGGCGGTATCGTTCGTTGCGACCGTGTTGCCAATGGTGTAGTGGAGGCTTACAAGAACATCGGTGACATCAGCGTGCCAATCATCGTTCGCCTGCAGGGAACAAACGCTGAAGAAGGCGCCCGCATCATCGACGAGTCTGGCCTGAAGGTATACTCTGCCGTAGCTTTGAAAGAAGCTGCTGAAAAAGTGAAGCAGGTATTGGCTGAAGTAGGAGCTTAATCCCTATAATTCATAAAAACAGAAAGGGCTGCCAGTGATGGCAGCCCTTTCTGTTTTTATACAATCTCTAATTCTACATTGATGTTACCCCGCGTACCGATTGAGTAGGGACATACCTCATGTGCTTCGTCCACGAGCTCTTTTGCTTTGTCCTTCTCAAGACCCTGCAAGTGCACCTCCAGCTTCACTCCCAGTCCGTATTTCCCGTCTTCTGACTTGAGCAGATCCACATGTGCTTTCACAGTAGATTCGGGATTAAGGCGGATGTGATGCTTACCGGCAACCAGCAGTAGAGCACTTTGGAAGCAGGCCGCATAGCCCGCCGCAAATAACTGCTCAGGGTTTGACTTCCCCTTCTCCCCTCCCAGGCCCTCAGGTAATGAGAGTGCCATATCAATAACTCCGTCAGACGACGTCACATGGCCTCGGCGGCCTCCTGTAGCAGTTACCTCTGCCGTATACACTTTCTCCATAGCTTTCTGATTCTGTTTGCTTGATTCTAAGTATTATTTAATAACTCTCTATTTATCCATATTGTTTTAGGTATGAACTAATTATGTACTTATATCAATGCTATACCTGCGGAATCTGCCTTTCTGAATTATAATTATTGATCCTAAAATTTCCTTTTTAGCACATTGTTCCTATTTTTGCAACACGGAAAGCACCCGTAGTTCAACTGGATAGAATATCGGATTTCGGCTCCGAGGGTTAGGGGTTCGAATCCTCTCGGGTGCACATTTAATCAAACATTAACGCTGGTTATCTGATTGATAATCAGCGTTTTGTGTTTAAAACAGAGCCTTTTAATCAAACAAATCCTGAAAATGTTTGATTAAAAGGCTCTGTTGTTTGATTAAATTTTATTGCTCATAATTCAAATTGTCATATCTAAGACATTATTTAAAACCAGTTTTAAAGACCTTTCAGAGCAGTTTTACTACATCAAACAGAGTAGTTATCGAATCAATCCTCCGATTTTGTTGCTCTACTGTATGCTTAAAGGTGTAAATTAGATTAGTCTATGAGGACACATGGTATGAATGTCCATTCTATTGAGAACGTGACTATATTGATAGTAGCGATTTTAGCCGTTATCAGACATCTTTACTACTATTCCCTACCCTTTCCTTATATTTAAGCTTCTATGCCCATCATACACCTCGAAACACCTATCAATGCACCAGTAAAAGTGTGCTTCGACTTATCCAGAAGCATCGACTTACATGTTATCTCGACCGAGCATACGGGTGAGCGTGCTGTTGCAGGGGTAACATCGGGGCTTATTGGTCTTGGCGAATCCGTAACGTGGAGGGCAAAGCATTTCGGGGTTTGGCAGCATCTTTCAAGCAAAATCACCGAATATGAACGCCCCTTCTATTTTGCCGATGAAATGGCAGAAGGTGCTTTCAAGCGTTTCAAACATGAACACCACTTCCAAGAATCTGGTAACGGCATAACCATAATGCGAGATGTGTTTGACTACACCTCCCCTTTCGGTATTTGCGGTATGCTCGCTGACAATCTTTTTCTTAAGAGGTATATGACCCAACTGCTGGTGGAGCGAAACAGCGTGATTAAACACTACGCTGAATCTGGAAAATGGGAAAGCTTGTTAAAAGTTGACAGATAGTTGGTCTTGCCCAACTACAATCATCAACACCAGCAATACCGACAATATCACCACCACTATGCTGCATATTATAAAACAAGTTATTATAATGGAGATAAGTTTTGTTATTCCATATTAGAAAACAGCTTATGTTGCTCCAATTAAATCTATTGTGAACTCCCTTCCATTCAGGAATCCATTCAATCTACTAAGGGTCTGCTCTCGGATTTGTAAATCCCCATAATCAAACTCTTTATGGTGATTAGGACAGAGAACAATCAAGTTGCCTAAAATGCTCTGCCCTCCTTCGTTCACAGGTTTCACATGAGCGACCTCAACGTAATTCTGACCTGACTTTGTTCTGACTTCTGAACAGCAATCTGGAAACTGGCACTGATAGTTTGCTACCTGTTTAAGCAGTGATACAATTGTCTGGTCCTTCCGCAGAGTTAGTTCTATAACAGATACCATCTTCTCTGGTGTAACGTGCTGCATGCGACTGTTTAACTCTTCAAGTGCAGTAAGCAGCAAGTCCTCAGTCTTTGCTTCTTTTAGTTGTGCAAGTTCTAAACTGGCATTATCTGTAAACTCAACAAGAAGCTTACAGAACTGATGCTTAGATATATTCTGAAAAGTAACAAAATTGGCGCAAGCACTTTTGAACTCGCTGAATCCAGGCAGTTCATTAAGCAGTATAGGCTGTTCAAAATTGAAACCTGTTCCAAAAGCATTGTAGCGGTTTCCAACTCTCTTAACGCTGTCAATTCTGAAGGACGACCACAGGTAAAAGTCTGACCTCCTACTTTTGCCTCTTACCCCTACTATCATAAAACAATTTTCACCGACAGCTTTATTCACCATATGCCTCTTGGTGAAGAAAAATAAGTTGTCACGGATTTCAGGCTTGAGCCTTATAGATTTCACATCTTGGCTATCTGCATCAGGTAGGTAGCCCATCTTGTCAGCATTATGATATTGAATATAATATTGCTTCATTCTTATAGATTCATGCAGGTTATTAACATATTACTTATTCCAGTTTTACTTAAATATATTTGCTAACTTATAGCGCATATTATATATATTAAGCATAACATACATAATATGTTTTAATTTTGTTTTTTTGTAACTAAAACCTGAAACTGATGCTAAAACCAATAACGTTAATCGGGGAGCAGAAGAGAGTATTATTCTTGCCACCTACTGAACCGATTCAAATCAAAGGTGTTGCTGGAAGCGGCAAGACAACAGTTGCCTTATACCGAGCCAAACACCTGATTGATACACAGAGCAATCTGTTTCAGGCTGCCAAAGTTGCAATCTTTACCTATAATAAAACACTTGCTGCTTATATCAGAGCATTGCGACCACATGTATCTGGTGGCTATCAAAGAGATTCAGACGTAATAAATGAAACAACCCCAAGGGGCTTGAACGTGGAGGTGACAAATTTTCACCGTTGGGCATACCATTTCCTTTATAATAGCGGCTACAAAACAGTAAGCAATACTATTAAAGGGTATGAGCAGATAGACCTTATTGATAAAATCACATCCAATATTTCAGGTACATCCAGCGTATTAAAAAAGAAGACTGAGTTTCTCGTTGAAGAAATATCATGGATGAAAGGGAAACTGTTTACTTCTTTGGGTGATTATCTTGACGCAAAAAGAACTGGCAGAGGCACTGGTGACCGTGTAACAAAAGCAGATAAGGAAGTTATCTGGCAAGTTTACACTGAATATAACAAAGAACTCAAGAGGTTAGGCAAGGTAGATTTTGATGATTATGCAATTCTGGCTATTCATGCAATAGATAATAACCCCAATTTTATTCCTCCTTTCACACATCTAATAATAGATGAAGCACAGGATTTGAATAAAGCACAGGTTGTTGCGATGTCTAAAATTGTTTCATCCGAAACAAAAAGCATTTCCCTTATTGCCGATGCTGCTCAGAGAATTTATAAGAGTGGGTTTACTTGGGGTGAAGTTGGTTTGAATGTGCGAGGAGGTAGAACGATAGAGTTCAAAAAGAACTACCGTAATACTGTCCAGATAGTAAGAGCAGCACTATCACTCCTTGAAAAAGAGCAGGACAAGGATGAATTTACCAAAGTCGAAACGGCTCGCAAAGGGGAAACAAAACCTGTCGTGGGTTATTTTCCTGACTGGAACAGGCAAATGGATTACCTTCATGGGGAACTGGTACAGCTTAAAAAGCAGTATAAGGGAATTGTTATTCTGCACAGAAGTAGAAGTGGAGTAAGAAATGTAGAGCAGTTTCTACGCTCTAAAAATCATGCGGTCGAAATAATATTCAATAATGAAATTGATTATCAAAGCGATGCAATCAAGCTTTGCACACTATCCTCAATCAAAGGTTTAGAGTTTGAAGTAGTAATCGTTGTTGACTGCAATAATGATGTCATTCCGTATCCTTCAGGCTTCAATGATGAAGATGATGAATTTCATATCTCAACCGAAAGGCGTCTGCTATATACATCCATGACAAGAGCAAGGGAGAGGCTATACCTGCTGAGTAGTGGTAAACCTACAAGGTACTTCTCTGAAATAGATGATAGTTTAGTTGATATAGTTGGCAATGCACCAGAGCCTGCAAAGTATGAATTAAAGAAGTGGTGGGAATCACTTGATGATAACTGGAAATCTATTTTCCAAGCTCATGTAGAGATTAGTGAGTATGGTGGTGATTTCAGAGGGCATTACTATACTGTTTTAAATTGGATGTTAGACAGTTATGAAGGTTTCGAATCAGTATTTAAGTTTTACGAACATGTATTCGAACGCCCATTCCTTTTAAATAATAATTTTGACAAATTAGATAAGATATTAAAATTAAGGCACTTAGACCTTTTAGACCTAAATTTAAGCGACTTAACACCTGTTAGCTTTTTAAGTGAGCTAAAATCAATTTGTGCTTTTGGGAATAGAATATCTGATTTAAGCCCTTTATCTAACCTTTCAAAGTTAGAAAATTTAGATGTAGCAGATAATGTTCTGTCTTCAATTGATGCTGTTGCGAATCTTAAATCACTCACAATGTTAAGTTTTGCATCAAATTTCATTACAAGTCTACAGCCAATCAAAAACCTTCACAACTTAATATTCTTAAATGCTATCAATAATGGATTGACCTCATTAGACTATATTGAAAATTTAAAATCACTGTCAATTTTATGGGCATATGAAAATCACATTGTTAATCTTGCTCCCTTACAAAATCTCTCAAACATTGGCGCCCTGTTGATATCTGATAATGAGATTAGAACTATCAAACCCATAATGGATTTACCATTATACTCACTCTGGATAAAAGGGAACCCAATAGATAGAGGTGAATTGTATAACTTCAAAACTAAGCATACCAAGTGTAAGGTTGACATATTTAGAGATGAACCTGATGACCTACCCTTCTAAGAAAATGGATACCAAAATAAATTATAGCAGTTTTGAAGAACAGATATCAATCAGAAAGATTGAATATTTAGTGCATTTTACTCCGACTATCAATTTACTAAGTATCATTGAAAATGGTTATTTGTACTCCCGTACATACCTTGAACATCTGGATATAGAGCAGACTGATATTCTCGATTTTGTGGAGTTTACGGATGAAGTCAGGTATGATGATAAGAACTATATCAACCTGTCGCTATCATTTCCAAACTATTTTCTTCTGAACAGATTCAGAGAGAAAACGGCAAATGAACCTCATATAAACTGGTGTATATTGAAAATCGACCCGAAGTACATCTATCAGCGAGACACTCTGTTTGCTGTAACGAATGCTGCTTCCAGATGTGCAAAACATCAATACGGCATCAGTGGTGATTTGGAGAAGTTCCAGACGCTCTTCAGAGACAGCCTGTCTATCAGTGCCTTCTCAGGCAACCGTATCGTGTCGAGGGGTAGCTTAAAAGCCAAATACCCCACCGATGTACAAGCAGAGATATTAGTGAAGGATAAAATTAATTATGAGGACGTGCTTGCGGTATGCTTCAGGAATGAAAACGACCTTGCATCTGCTAAAGCGGCAATGTCTTTTCTGGATACGAGTAAATTTACCGTTGACGCATCACTTTTTACATCTAACAGAATTTAATGAAGCCTGAAACAAAGTACAAGGGGAGCATAAAGCTGGCAGCTATCGGAGATGCTTTGGGCTGGATAACTGAGTTTGAAAAATCAGCCGAATCTCTTAGTAAAAAATACAGCACAGACCGTATTGAAAAGTTCTATGACTGGCAAAAGAATGTAGGTGGCAGATTCTTAGGCTACACGGATTTTATTAAAGCAGGCTCCTATTCTGATGATACGCAGCTTATGCTGTCTGTAGCAAGAAGTATAAAACAGGGTGGCACTGTAGACCAGCATTATTTTTCAAAAGTTGAGTTACCGAACTGGCTACACTACGCCAGGGGAGGCGGTAGAACGGTCAAGAACGCAGCGGTCAAGATTTCAAGAAAGTCAGCGAAATGGAACAGCAACTTCTATTCTTTCAAAGTCAAAGATACGCTGGTTGACTATAGGGATAGCGGAGCCAACGGTGCTGCTATGAGAATCTTGCCTATAGCGTTAGCTAATCTTGGAGATACTGAAAAGATAAAGGAAGAGATATTTGGAAACAGCATTATAACCCATGGTCACCCGAGAGCGTTACTCGGGGCAATGATATATGGTTATGCAATAAACCAGATACTGCTTTTCAGACCTGAGCATTTTAACCCCCAAAGTTTCATTACACAGATTGGGGCTGATTTTCATCATAAATTCTCATTGGAGTTTCTTAACAAGGCTGACTATCAGCAGTGGCTAAAGGAGTGGAATAAAAACGGTCGGAATTTTAAAACGGAGTATATTAAAATTCTTGACGAAAGCCAGCAGTATCTGAGGGATGTCTACTATGCGTTGCAAAAGGATGTACCTGTAAAGGATACACTAAAACAATTGGGTTGCTTATCTCCTGAGACCAAAGGTTCTGGTACATCAACTGTATTAGCAGGCATTTACTTAACATGCAGATACCATAGCAAGCCATCTGAAGCTATCGTTGAAGCAGTGAATGCACTCGGCACAGATACAGATAGTATTGCCGCATTTACAGGAGGACTTATAGGTGCATTACACGGTCAACAATGCATTCCGCAGAAATGGCGTAAGGTGCAGGATGAAATCTATCTTGAAGAAGTTGCTGACACTTTACTGAATATTTCAGAGAGTAAAGATGAAAGACCTGTAAACGGGATAAAGTTTGAAGTGCATAAAAGCCTCAATGAAATCTCCAATGATGATTTTCAGTTGGAAGAAGTTGTTTCATTTAACCCACTTGGCATTGGAACGATTAATAAGATTGACCGACAGAATACTTTAACCAACGGCAAGTATAACCTTATCCTGGATGTTGAGTTTACAATTGGTCAGACTTGTGTATTTTCAAAAGTATTCGATTCAAAAGTTATAAATCAAACAGACAATAAGGAGGTCGATTCAAAAATTGATATCCAACATGTACTTAAAGTCGCAAAGCATAAACTGAGCGATAAAGAGTACAAGTCATTACAGAGTTACTTGGTTAAAAGAAATGACAACGGGTCTGAACTGCTTGAACTACTTTTGCTATTAATAAACAGATAGAATGCTGCAAATTAGGTCTTTACAACAACAATCTTAGAAAACATATCATGCCAGCCCTGATTGTTTTTTGACCACACCATTGTCAATGGACCTATCAACAAGGTAACTGATGACAACAACATGAAAAGCAGTGCAGCAGCATAATTCAATTCTTTTACTTCGTTACTGAATGGCTGCAACAATAGAACAAAGACTCCTATTAACATCGGGGCTATTAGAAACAATGACCTTTTGTAAGTGTCTATAATTGTAGGATTCGTTCTTGATTCTATTAGAACGGGTTTGATACCTATAATCTGCTTCCCTATTGTTCCACCATTATATTCTAAAATAGGATAATATATTAAAAAGAAGAAGCACATCCCGAGGAAGTTTTGTGCTTGTTCAAATCTATAAACATAAGCTTCATCAAGTTCAGAAATTGCATTGTAGAAGAGAATAAAAAATACTAAACTCGATATCACTACATCAATAACTCTGGCTCCAACCCTTTGCCAGAAAGTCGCATATTTCTGGTTCAAGGTTCCCCTGCTGCTGTTTATTATTACGCCATTTTTAGCCTCGAATTTCTCCTTACAATTTGGGCAGGTTGCTATAATGTGTTTATCAGATGGTATTCGTAATCCATCATTACAACCAAAACACCTAACTACCTTTTTATCTGCTGTAAACATTGATGGGTTACATCTTAAAGTTAATTTTCTAATTAAAATTCCCGATAAACAGAGTTTATTATTTTCTCTGAATACTTATTATCTACTTAATCCCTAAAATTTTAATCAGTCGTTGGATTCCTTTTTATCATCATCTATGTTTTTTGAAGTTTCTCTAAACTTAGCAACAAGTTCTTTCAACTTTTTAATATGATAATCTTCTAAAGACTCTTTAATAATAGTTTCCTCTTCTTCAATCATTTCTTTGGTAACAGGAATTTCTACTAATTTGAAGGCGTAAGAAAGTTTATCAGTAAGTATAAGTTTTCTCCTTATACTGGTTCGCAATTTAAATTCTTGGCTTAACCAATCGTTTAAATAGGAGTTGTTATCATAAATGGCTCCATAATCAGAATCTCTTGTTACTATTATTATATTCTTTTGAGTAGTTTCAGCGCATCGCATTATCCATTCCCAATTTATTGCGTCTCCAATAGAATTGTCAGCAGACTTCCTCGGTGGATAACCGAGCATAAACCTTTTTAATGCCAATCTCCTAATAGCGAAACGTTGTTCATTCTCTCGATTAAGATTTAGAGTACTGTTATTTGAAAATACTTTTTGAAGAGATTTATAGACAGGGTCATTCGAATTTGGATTAGCAAAAATATTTTCAATTTTTTGTTTCAATTTTTTCTGGTAACCATCAATAGCTTTCTTATTCTTCTGAATCATTTCAACAGCTTTTTCATCTGACAATATCGCTGGTACACTTAATCCACTACTACTATTCTTTTTAACCTCCGCAATAGACTCTAAAATAGCACTTTGCCTATTCTTCTTAAACTCCATTTCAATTTGACTTGAAGTTATGATAATCTCTTTGTGTTTAATGATTTCTTCCAGATACTTTAATGAAATATCCGTTCTTCTAATCCTGTAGAAATCAAGAAAAATGTTAGTATCTATAAAAATATAAGCGTCAAGTTTCTCTACCTTTCGTGCCATTATTTATTTTGTTTAATGCATTGGTTTATAGCTTACAATATAATACTATCTAAGTATAGTTATCTTGGAATTGTTTTTTTTAATTTTCATCAACATCATCTCCAAGGGAAGTGTCCATTATATAGCTTTATATAGTCTATAATATCTAATATTAAATACTCGCATGCATGTGAATATTAGATTTGTGAAAAGTACCCCTATTTACCCAAAGTAATCAAAACGAATACTTTCTTTACTGCTCACGCTCAAAAACACCAACGCTTCTGGTTAAGCGTAAAGGCACATTAAAAAGTAAATAAACTCAGTAAGTTATTCAAAGTAAATTTTTATATTTGTATAACGAGATATTTAACTAACCTACTCTATATGTTAATAGGCTACGCCAGAATTTCAACAGTTCTTCAGAACGCAGACTTGCAACATGATGCTCTTGCTCAGGCTGGCTGTGAGAAAATCTTCACCGATAAGATTTCGGGTACGGTTTCCCAAAGACCAGCTTTGACAAAGGTGAAAGAAATGCTAAGGAGCGGAGATACGTTAGTAATCTGGCGTTTGGACAGATTAGGAAGGTCGCTCAAGGATTTAATCGAGTGGATGAACTACTTAGAGCAAGAAGGCATAGCTTTGAAAAGCTTACAGGAGAGCATTGATACCAGTACAGCCACGGGGAGGCTGGTCTTCCACATTTTTGCTTCAATGGCTGAGTTCGAGCGGAATCTTATTCAAGAGCGTACCCAAGCTGGTCTCGCAGCAGCAAGAGCAAGAGGTCGTGTCGGTGGTCGCCCCAAAAAAATGAGCAAAGACAAAATAAGATTAACGGTGAAGCTTTACCAAGAGAAGCAACATACAATTGATGAGATTTGCCAGATGATGGGCATCTCAAAACCTACACTCTATAGCTATGTCAAAGAAGTCGCTGCTTAACATCATTCATCAGCGACCTACTATTTAATTCCTGTTGCAGATTAGTCCAGGCTGCTGCATCAGACACCCAATTAAGCTACTGTAACAGGTAGCTTTTTTTGTTGCCCCTCTTATAAAACCACAGGTAGCCTTATTTTATACAACTTAATGATATACTATACTCACTATACTATCACACTATTCACCAGGCATAAACTATTTTTAGCCAAATAAAAAATTTATTTATGTCTAATTATAGCATCATTACTATATTAACTACCTGATAATCATCATTATTATGTTGTTGTGCAAATATATATAATATGTTTGTATCTGATAATCAGTAAGTTATGATTGCAAATGCTTTAAATTACTTATACATTTGCAGTATAGAAATCAATAAATATTTACACATAACTACTAAAAAGCACATAGTTTACACAATGACAGATTTTGAAATAGCCGAGTCTTATCTCATTAAAGAATATTTGGAAGACATAGAATGCGATTACTCAATCAATGATGAGGATGATGAAGTATTAATAGCTATATATTCAAATGATTATGATGGTTTAGATTCCTTTATAGCTGCTAAAGTAGGTATTAGTGTAGAAGAACCTGAAAACCAAGAAGATATAGAGGGGTTAAGAAGTGGATACTTATGGGATTATTACATAAAAACATCAAAAGCCGCAGAATTGTTAGAAAACGATTTTAAATGTGAACTTAGGGCTGATTGTTTAAGAGAAGATGCTGTTGATTTGCGGTTCACAATAAAAATAGCTGACATTAAACAGAAGTATCTAATAGAATTAAGAAAGGATATAATATCTGGCATATTAGCTGATGAATAAGATATACTACGAAGCATGCATATCAATCATGATAGTTATGGCATATCAATACTTATACTTTATAGCTATTTAACGAAAGTCAGACGTCAGCATCAGGAGGTTCTCAATGTTTGTATGTGTAGGTAACATGTCTGATGTTGCCTACACATACATATTAAAGCTTCTGCCTACTCAGAAGTTATCTGGTCAGTATCCTTTTTCTTTCTGCCTCTGTAGCCCCCACGTTTGCTTCTCTTCTCCACCTTACCTTCTTTTGCCTGTGTGATTAGCGTTTCAATTTCGTTGAGGACTATCTTCTGATTAATAACGAACTTCTCTAACTGGCTTACCATTGCATCGAGTAACTCCTTATTTTGCTGCGATTGCTGAAGTGTCTCAACGATTGCGTCTATGTCTGTACCTTTCGCCATTTCTTTGTTACTATATATTGCTTTGATTATTTTTGCAATTATAACATTATAATCTCAAATCTTGAACGTCCTAAGTTTATTTGATGGCATCAGTTGCGCTCGACTTGCACTCCAAGAAGCAGGAATTAGAGTCGACAAATACTATGCAAGTGAAATTGACAGTGCAGCAATTGAGGTGTCAAAAAACAACTTCCCCGATATCATTCACATAGGAGATGTGTCAAAAGTAAGTTTCAAAGAAAATCGTTTGATAACTGAAAATGGAATCTTTGATACGGGTCAAATAGATTTGGTAATTGGCGGTTCGCCTTGTCAATCATTTTCAAAACGTGGCAATCAAAGAAATTTTGATGATAGTAGAGGTCGATTAATTTATGAGTTTGAAAGACTTTTAAGCGAAACTGATGCGCCCTATTTTCTGCTGGAAAATGTTATGATGAATAAGAGGCATCAGGATGCTATCACTTCTATCTTTAATGTTGAACCAGTCGAGATAAACTCCGCTTTAGTGACCGCACAAAATAGGGTCAGGCTGTACTGGACTAATATAGATGGGGTGGAAGTACCTGAGGATAGAGGCGTATTGTTGCAGGATATACTTGAAAGTGGCTTTTCTGAAAGAGACAAAGCTTATTGTGTTACCGCTACATACTCTAATGCTACTGCTCAGAACTACTTCATTAACAGGGAACGGCAGCTAAAATTCAAACATCCTGTTGAGAAATCAGGAAATCGTTACAGGTTGCATGATGGTACAATTGTCGACATTTATCCCGAAGCTGGCTTAAACAGAAACTATTACAGTCTACAATTATTGAAGCCTTACCTGTCAAAGTTGACTCCTGAGGAAGTGGAAAAACTGCAAGGTATACCTATCGGCTATACAAAAAGTGTAGCTAATCACTTACGCTATAAGTTATTAGGCAACGGATGGACTGTTCCCGTGATTTCCCACATACTCAAAAGGTTAAAACCTGACCATACTCCTTATAATATAAAGCATCTTCCTGAGCAGAAACGTTAAGCTAATCAGCTATCCATTTGCCAGTCTTGGAAGGTCTTGACCTTTCTATTCATAGTAGAAGGAACATCAGCAAAAGCCTCATACTCTACTCTGCTGATGCTTACCTTAACCGCCAGGGTAACATGGAGCCTTAGTACCTCATCATAGTATAAAATAAGCACACCTGCTGTGGGCTTGGGTGAACTGCCTGTTTTTTTAATATACTCGCTCATCACGTAATCGTAATCCTCATAGCTGGTAATACAGTCAAACACATCATGCTCTCTGCTGATGCATTCTATCACAGTTACTTTATGGTCACAATTTTCCGTGTTGATAATTAAGTCATTTGGAATCTTTAACCTATAAGCCTCAATTTCGGTGTCATATACCATGGGATTTTGATAGCTATTCATTTCCATCGCTCTTCCCTTCCACAATAATACCCATGCGTTCCTCTAATGCCTTGATGGCACTGGTGATAACCTGTTTCTTACTCACGTTCCTTCTAAGCTGTTTTTTCAGAATCATCTGAATCTGTAAAATCCTCAAATCACTGTCTTCTGATATCTTCAAAGAATGACTCTGGTTCTTTTGACTATGCATAATTCAATATTACTTTCTCTTATATATTAAAAGCCAGACCCCGTTTTATCTTCTTTAATAGATAGCTACTTGACCACCACAGGGTTTTTGTTTTTGATATATACTTTAAACAGGAAGAGAAAAAATGGAACATATATTAAAGAACGAACTGCTTTATACAGACGATAACCAGGTGGAGATATACCTAACTTACAATAAGGATAAAAACGCCTATGGTCTATACAGGCAGTCATCAGAGGGCAGCAAGAAATTAGATGCAGGCTATGTGTTCATCCATCCCTATGAAGATGAAAGGGCTGCTGCTCTGAGACAAACAGGTGATTTTGTATGGATTGACACTCAGCTAAATGAAACGAAAATGGACACTCTGGACCGAGTTATTGTCGAAGCCCTTAAGGTCAAGAACAGTACTTGCAATTGCATACCGCATGGCAACTTTTTTGAGTGTGACCTGTGCTTGGGTGGGGTTATATTCAACCACTATAACTTTAAGCTTTTACATGCAGATAAAGGGCTGATACTGTATGAGTATGATACACAGGAAAGCACCTATCACATAAGACTAACGGAGTGGGAGGAATTCATAAGCCACAAAGTAAATTATGTGTGGGAGAAGGAGGAAGTTGCGCAGGAACTGAGGTGGATTATAGACACTTATGAACAGCAGTATGTTGAACTGGAAGACCAGTTCCTTATTTGTGTTCTGGAACGTTCAGAAGATTCGCTTTCTGTCAGATTGATTCCTTATAGTGTATCCATCGAAATGGTAAGCAATTCAACAATGCCCACAGATGCTGATAGTTCTGTTATGAAGTTTAATGATTTCAGAAACCAGGGAAGAAAATAGTTTTGTGGTATCCAATAAGCAGGTATAGAACATTACGGCTGTACATGCTTATTTTTTACTTCTAATCATCAAAGTATCCGCTATAGTCACCTCCAATCGGCACAACCCCGAACCCATAACAATTCCTGCAACCGTTGCAAGTACACGAAGGACAGCGGTCATTCTTATCCACAAACATCCAATCTTCCTCTGCTATCACCACATCATCTAATCTCTTGCCAGAATGGTCAATTAGAAAATAATGACCATTTTCCTTAGCCCAAATACTGTCCGTATGGCTGTGATATTGCAGTAGGTCAAAGACTGGCTCAACGAAGATATCATCTGTAAGATGATTGTATATCCCGTATTTTCCATTCGCAAGGAACTTGACCAGTTGCTTTTCCCTGCTCAGGTGGCTGTATTTTAGTATAAGCATGTCCTGTATCATTTTTACTTATATATAATGGCAAAGCTTCTCTGGTGAATCGTTAAAGTGCTGGTAACAAATTCAGCTTATCGGAAAGATGTGAGTGGTAGTACTTAGCGGTGAAATAATACGGACAATATAATATTGCTGATATTATTTAAGCTTGTTTTTCCCATTGTGGTTTAATCATTATCTCATGTGAAATTCAAATGTAATAATGGCATTTTGTATATTATTGTTACTATATTGTGCTTACAAGATGTTTAGACATCCTCAGCCGTGTAGAGCAGCCAATGCAATTCAACAAACTTAAATGACAAGGAAGAAGATAATCAGTTTTATCGCAGTAGCTGCTTTTATAGGAGCATCTGTTTATTACTTCTACCCTGAGCAGAAGCTTCCTGCTGGTACTAAAATAGACAAACTGTTGGTGCTGAAGTCAGAAAGGAAGTTATTGGCTTATGCTGATGGTCAGCTAATCAAAACCTACACAATTGCTTTGGGAAGAAGTCCAGTGGGTCACAAAGAGTACGAGGGCGATAAGAAGACACCACAAGGGCTGTATACTATTAACGACAAAAATCCCAACAGTGCCTACCATAAGAACTTAGGTATTTCCTACCCTAACACTGATGATATAAAACACGCAAGGACATTAGGTAAGTCTCCTGGCGGAGCAATAAAGATTCATGGCTTGCAGAATGGCACTGGTTTCATTTCGAAATTTCATAGATTTTTTAACTCATGGACACTCGGCTGCATAGCGGTTACAGACGAGGAAATGGATGAACTTTATGATGCTGTGCCAATCGGAACGCCTATTGAGATAAGACCTTAACATTTTTCATAATGGAGATAGATGGCTAAAATTCATACCCTAAAAATCAGCAATTTCAGGAGCATCAAAGATTTTGAGCAGGTGTTCGGTCAGTCAAGCTTTGTGTGCATCATAGGTCGAGGTGACTCAGGGAAAACCACAATCCTCGATGCAATTTCCTATGTCCTGTGCGGTAGCTGGAACCTATCTATTTACGATACTGACTTTTACGATTGTAATGTTGACGAGCCTATTGAGATTGAAGCAACTCTTTATGATTTACCTTCGAAGCTTTTACAGGAAAGCAAATTTGGATTGTACATCCGTGGTATTGATATGACCACAGGCACTGTGCATGATGCCTTAGAAGATTCTCATGTAGAAGCATTAACAATCAGACTTACCGTAGGACGAGACTTAGAGCCGAGGTGGTGCGTTACGAACACCAGGCAAGAGGATATCGAAATAAGGGCAAGTGACAGGGCAAGCCTGAATATGTTTTTTGTTTCGGATTATACAGACAGGCATTTCTCTTGGAGTAAAGGTAGTCCACTGTATTCTCTTCTAAAGCAGGATGTCAACGCTTCACAAGAGTATGGGAATCCTATCATTGATGCGCTGAGAGATGCAAAAAGCAAAATAGACGACTACTCGTTCACCCAACTCGATTCTGTAATGTCTCGAATCCAGTCTTCTGCTGCTGATTTAGGAATTGATATTCAACAGGCTAACTCCACAATTGATTTAAAAGACATCTATGTGAAAGAGGGCAAAGTGACCCTTCACGAAGACAACATTCCCTTTAGGCTAAAGGGCAAGGGTTCCAGAAGGCTTCTTTCTATTGCAATCCAAGTAGAGGTCTCAAAATCAGGAGGTGGCATCCTTCTTATAGATGAAATTGAGCAAGGGCTGGAACCTGACAGGGCGCAGCATCTTGCTAAGACTTTAATGGGAAGTGATATGGGGCAAGTCTTCATTACAACCCATTCACGTGATGTGCTGGTTGAATTAAGTGCTGGCAATTTGTTCAGAATGTCTAAGGGTGCAAAGAGTTTGTTTCAGTTCAATGCTTCTCTGCAAGCTGTACTTAGGGCTAATCCAGAGGCTTTCTTCGCTAAAAAGGTCTTAGTGTGCGAAGGCGAAACAGAAGTTGGTATTCTGAGAGCAATCAACAGTCATGGGGTTACCAACGGAAAGGGCAGTGCTTCATTGAAAGGTGTTCGTTTTGCAACTGGAAAAGGTTCAACACAATTTAGTTATGCAGAGGGGTTCCTACATGCAGGATATCCAGTCTGTGTTTTCTGTGATTCAGATGTTCAATCAACTAAGAGTCAGAAAGAAGAATTAGCAGGCAAGGGTGTAGTCGTGATTGACTGTGAAGAAGGTCTTTGTATTGAAAAGCAAATATTTAAAGACCTGCCTTGGGCTGGTGTTCAAGAGTTAGTCAATGCACAAATATCCATATTTAACGGCTCTGTTGTGGACAGTATAAAGAGTAGATATGTAACGCATGGCGAACTGAAACCAAATTGGATAGAGATTGATGATTTCAACCTACGGTCTGCAACAGGAGCAGCAGCAAGTAAAAATAAGTGGTATAAGAGTATCAGTAACGGTGAAGAATTGGGTCATGTATGCTGTTCATATTTAGAGAAGATAGGTGACAAAAGGTTAAAAAGCATTTTCACAGACCTCATTAACTGGATTGAAAATGCTTGATTATCAAGAGTTCACTGCCAAAGATAAGAGCCTGCTCATTGCGCCTGCTGGCTATGGCAAGACACATACAATTGCCGAATCAATAAAACATACCGAAGGGAAGCAACTTATACTTACCCACACACATGCAGGAGTTGCCTCTATAAAGGAAAAACTCAAGAAGTCAGGGATTGAGAGTGGCAGGTACAACGTTGAAACCATTACAAGCTTCGCCCAAAAGTACGTGTTCTCTTTTTGTGATGCTGCTCTGATTCCAAGCCAGGAGGATAATAAAAGTTATTACCCCTTTATAATAAATAAAGCAACACAACTCTTACAATTGAAGCCCATTAGAAAAGTTATTATTTGCACCTATAATGGGCTTTTCGTGGATGAGTATCAGGATTGCACAGTTGAGCATCATAATCTCATTCTTGGGTTGTCAGACATCTTAACGACAAGGCTTCTCGGTGACCATTTGCAGGGTATTTTTAAATTTGGAAGAGGCTCACTTGTTGACATGAATAATGCAGACATGATGGGAGGTTTCCATACCAATAGCTTTGCACTGTCAGTTCCTTGGAGATGGATGCAGGGCAACAAAGAGTTAGGAAGCGATTTAGACATAATAAGAAAACAGTTATTAAACTCAGCGCAAATCGACTTAAATAGCTTTAAATCTATTGAAAAGATTATAACCAGTGATGTCTATTCAGATAAGCCTACTTATTTCCGCATCTCAAACTTGTTAAATCAAGAGCAAAGCTTACTTATAATACATCCTGATTCTAAAAACTTAAAAAAGAGGGTACAGTTTATCCAAAGGTTCAATAACAGGTGTCGTCTTATTGAGTCGATTGATAATAAAGACTTTTATTCTCTGTCTCGAACGGCAGATACCATGACCTCGGAAAATGCAGTTGTAGTCGTACTCGAACTATGTAAAGCTGTTTTCAATAAAACTGGCATCAGCATCTGGTTTAACGATAGAGGTGTAAAAAAGAAAACTAAACAAACTGATAAACTCATTATTCTGCCTATCGCAGCACTTTTAGAGAACCTGAAGAAAACTGTGTCATTCTCTAACGTTGCAGAAATTCTTAAAATGATAAGAAAGCTGCCTAATATCACTTGCTATAGAAAAGAACTGCTTAGTACTCTATGTAAAGCATTGGAAGAGGCTGAGTACAACTCAACTTCTGTTTACGACTCCATGGTTAATAATAGGAACATTCTCCGTAGAGTAGGTCGAAAAATCTATGGAACATGTATTGGTACAACTTTACTTACAAAAGGGTTAGAGTTTGATACAGTAGTAGTGCTAAATGCTAATGAGTTCGATTGCCCCAAAAATCTATATGTGGCTTTATCACGAGCGACTAAAAAGCTAATCGTTATCAGTAGCAGCAGCACCCTTAATCCATATTGAGTACGGATTATAACACTTCAGATTAATCTTGCTCTGGCGATAATCCCTCTATTCTTATAATGCCACAAAGTATAGCATTTTGTATATTGAAGCCTCAAATACAATTTGCACATGCCTACATTAAACTGGATAGGAAAAGATAAAGTCGTTAACCATCACAAAGAAGTACCTTTCAGAGTTTTAGAGCCACAGTACACATTCACCAACGGTGAAGTAACCACTGGTGGAGGCTCTGAGAATAAAATCATACACGGTGACAACTTAGAGGCGTTGAAGGCACTGCTGCCTGAGTATGAGGGTAAGGTAAACTGCATCTACATAGACCCACCTTACAATACTGGCAACGAGGGATGGGTGTACAATGACAACGTAAATCATCCCAAGATAAAGAAATGGTTAGGTGAGGTAGTAGGTAAAGAAGGAGAAGATTTGAGTCGACACGATAAGTGGCTCTGCATGATGTATCCTCGCCTAAAGCTACTCCATAAGCTTTTAGCGGATGATGGGGTAATTTTTGTATCAATAGACAACTATGAATACAATTATCTCAGCATTGTTTTAGAAGAGATTTTTGGTCGTCAAAATTTAATTGAAACCCTGATTTGGAAGAAAAGCTATGGGGGTGGCGCAAAGTCTAAGCATGTGGTTAACCTGCATGAATACATCTTCTTTTATGCAAAGGACATAACTAAAATAAGCAAACTTGAACTTCCCCCTGATGATAGTATACTAAAGTACTACAAGTTTAAAGACGAAAAGTACGACACCAGAGGACCTTTTAGACTTCAACCTCTCGCCACTACAAGTATGGATGAACGCCCAAATCTGCGCTACCCCATTCTTTATGAAGGTGAGGAAATTATGCCTGAGAAGCAGTGGCAGTGGTCTAAAGAAAGGGTTTATACTGCTTTGAACAATAATGATTTAGTTATTGAGAAGAAGAAAGGAAAATGGTCTGTAAACTATAAACAGTACCTTAATAATGAAGATGGTGAGCAAAGAGGTCGTAAGTTGTTTTCCATAATAGATGGCTTCTATACCCAACACGGCACTAATGAAATCAAAAGGCTCTTTGGTGATGGCAAGGCATTTAACTTCCCAAAACCACCAAAATTAGTAGAAGAACTACTGCGGTTGGCAACAGATAAACACTCCCTTGTTCTTGATTCATTCGCTGGCTCAGGAACAACTGCCCAAGCAACCTTGAACTTAAACAGTAGTGATGATGGGAACAGGAAGTTTATTCTTGTCGAAATGGAAGAATATGCAGATAAAATCACTGCGGAGAGAATAAGAAAGGTAATCAATGAAGATAAGAGTGGTGACTTTACTTTTTACACTTTAGGTGAGCCACTATTCAACGCTGATAACGAGTTGAATGAGAATGTGCCATTGCAAAGGATACAGGAGTACATCTACTACACCGAAACAGGTGAGTTTCTGAAGCATGCTTCTGTTAGCGATTGCCATTACCTGGACACGCATAACGGCATCTCCTACTATTTCTATTACAGCAAAGATGAAATGACCACGCTTGACTTGGACTTCTTAGGCACTATCACCACCAAGGCAGACCAGTACGTGATTTATGCCGACAACTGCCTGCTGTCGCCAGAGTTTATGGCTAAGCACAGCATCATCTTCAAAAAGATTCCACGAGACATTACCAGATTCTAATATGGAACTGAAACCATACCAGCAGCAGGTATTGAATGACGTTGACACGTACTTTGAATACTTAGAGAAAACAAACGACATCGCTGACTCATTCAACCAGTTTTGGCAGGATAAGTACGGGGAGGAAATTCTGTTCCAAGCGAACGGTATCGAGGCGTACAAGAACACCATCACTAATGTGCCTCACCTGTGCGTGAAAGTGCCGACAGCAGGGGGCAAGACGTTTATCGCAGCCAATGCGCTGCATGTAATATTTAGCCACTATGATATAGACAAGCCAAAGGCAGTCGTGTGGCTCGTACCATCCATTACTATTCTGGAACAAACCATCCGCAACCTGTCGGATGTGAAGCACCCCTATCGCCAAAAGTTGAACGCACACTTCGGCAGCAAGGTGGAGGTGTATAAGAAAGAAGACTTGCTGCAAGGTGCTGGATTCGACCCAATATCGGTGAAAGACCAGCTAAACATCTTCGTACTAAGCTTCGACAGCCTGAGAACCAAGAACAAAGAAGGAAGAAAGTTCTACCAGGAGAACGGTGCGCTGGCATCCTTTGCGCAGTTGCTGCTCGATAAGGACAACATTCTGGAAGGAACGGATGAAACGGCACTTATCAACGTCATACGGCAGCTAAACCCTGTGGTAGTGGTGGACGAGAGCCATAACGCTGAGTCGGCTCTGAGCGTGGAGATGCTCAAGAACCTGAACCCATCGTTCATTTTTGACCTCACGGCAACGCCACGGAAGAACAGCAACATCATCTCCTACGTGGATGCGCTGGCTTTGAAGAAAGAGAACATGGTCAAGCTTCCCGTGATTGTCTACAACCACAAGAGCCGAACCGAGGTGATTGAGAGTGCCATCAACCTGCAACGCAAACTGGAAGCAGATGCCAAAGCGGAAGAGGCTGAGGGTGGCAGGTACATCAGACCCATCGTGCTGTTCCAGGCGCAGCCGAAGACCAATGACGACAACACCACGTTCGAGAAAATAAAGAAGCTGTTGCTTGAGTTGCAGATACCAGAAGCACAGATAAAGATAAAGACAGCCAACATCAATGAAATCAAGGGCATCGACCTGATGTCCAGAGACTGTGAGGTGCGCTACATCATCACCGTGGATGCGCTCAAAGAAGGATGGGATTGCCCGTTCGCCTACATCCTTGCTTCGCTTGCCGATAAGTCCAGTGCGGTGAGCGTGGAGCAGATACTCGGTAGGATTCTTCGCCAACCGCACGTGATGCGCCATAAGTATCCGCTATTAAATATGTCGTTCGTGCTGACCGCTTCCGCTAAGTTCTTGGAAACGCTCGATAACATTGTGGCTGGTCTGAACAGGGCTGGATTCAGTGCCAAAGACTATAAGGTAGCAGATAACGAACAGGAAATCACCGATGCGCCAGAGCAGGCGAAAGGTCAGCCATTGGAGTTGCTGTTGATGCAGTCCAGACAGGATACACCACACACTGGTGCGAAGGATGAAGAGCAGGACATCGAGATAGAGGTCGACACCAAAAGTATTCATCTTGTTAGTCCTGAAACTATAAAGCCAAATGCAAATAAGATAGATGATACGATAGATATCATCACCGCACAGGCGGTAACAGCAGACAGGGAGATGGAGAGTCAGGTGCAGCAGGCTGTTGAGAACCCAACCGAATCCATTCCATCAATCCTGAAAGATATCGTGAAAACATACCCGATAAAGGAAATCTTCCGTGAAGATGCAAACGGCTTGATACTGCCACAGTTTACCGTGAAAGCACCGCTAAGCGGAATATTCGGTGACGTTGAAAGCATCACGTTCCATAAGGATATGCTGCTGAAGAACTTCAAGCTGAGCCAAGCCGACAGCATGATAGACTTTGACAACCTGGACTCCGAAATCTATCAGGTAGATGTAGTAGCCACAGGAAAGGAAAACAGCCGAGCGGAGTTCCGCAAGGTGGCAGCAAGCTTTAAGGAGCCGTTGATGGAGTATATCGTGGCGCAGCCGAAGGACGTGCAAAGAGAACGTCTTACAGCCCGTATGATGCAGTTAATCGGCAACATGTACCCAATATCGGATGCCGAGGTGAAAGGGTATCTGAGGCGTGTATTTGACAGTTTTGATGCGGAACGTTCAACTGATATGCTGCGTAACGAACTCTCCTACCGAGATAAGATAAGAGAGAAGGTTCGTCTACTTACCGAAGAGTATGCCGAGAAGCAGTTCCAGAATCAGCTTGACACCGACAAGATTGGTTTGAACCAGCATTTTAAGCTGAAACCGCAGATATCCCCATCGCAGTTGGCACCAGCTATCACCAAGTCATTGTATGAGCGTGAGGGGCATATGAACGACTTTGAGCAGCGTGTAATCAACGAGGTGGCGAACCTTGAGAACATTGCTTTCTGGCACCGCAACATCGAAAAGAAGGGTTTTTACCTCAACGGGTTCATCAACCACTACCCTGACTTTATCGTGCTGACAAAATCAGGTAAGATGGTTGTAATCGAAACCAAAGGAGACCATTTGGATAATGATGATAGCCGTAAGAAACTGAGTCTCGGTCAAGCTTGGGCGAACAAGGCTGGTGACAGGTACAAGTACTTCATGGTGTTCAACACCAATCCGATTGCTGGCGCACGTAGTCAGGATGATTTCCTGAAAATCCTTAGGGAGATGTAATTGAGTCTTTTTATTAAAAGTATTAGAATTAAGTATTTGTCTGTACTGTAGGAGAAGCGGTTGGCTAACGCTTCTCCTTACTTTTATACCAGTTGTAACCTATCAATCTTACCCATGAGAGACATTGATGATATTCACTTGCCTAAAAGTTCTTCGAATGAAGAGCAGGAAACAGTATCACGGAAGAAGTTTGAGAGTCTGTTCGATGAGAAACGTTTCATTTTAAAAGGTGAAGTTATTGATAATGGGATAGATTACAGATGTGAGATTATCCATAACTCCCAAAAGTTAGGGTTTGGGTTCAACTTTCAGTTGAAGAGTAAAGGTACTGCTGATGGAAATGCTGATGGTAGCTATAGTAAGTCTATAGAGACCTCTAACATAGAATATCTGATTAACAATGGGCAGCCAGCTTTTTACGGCTTCTACTTGGCTGATGAGGATAAGTTCTACTATGAATACCTTAATTACTTTCTCGGCTTACTGAACAAAAAGAATCCAGATTGGGAAGAGCAGTTGAGCCACACTCTGAGGTTTTCTAAGCTTATGGATTCAAAGGCAGTTGATGAAATTTACTCCATTGCATTGAACCATGGAAAAATGATGCGTGGGTTGAACAGTCGACTTGCTACATTGCCTTCACTGGTCCATTCAAGTGATAAAGTTGTTATCGGGTTAAATCAGCATGTAATGGATGATTCCGAAATACGAAAAATTGTTGAGGTCATTGGTTTTGAACTGATAAATGAGGGAAGATGGAAGGATATCATCCATATTCACAAGCAGGCATCTGGAAATATAGCCACAACTGCGAAGTATAACTTTGCCTTAGGGTTAGCTAACTATTACAATGGCAACCTATTCGATGCTTTGTCCTTCTTTAAATCAGCTAAGCTTAAATCCGAAGAACTACCAGAGTATCTGACCAATTATTTAGTGTATTTCGATTCGGCAATCAAATATGCGTTGACCTTGATTAGCCAAGAGGATTTTGAGAAGATAGTTCGAAGTTTACAGGGGGAGGATGAGTTAGGACTGTACGTCAGGTTAGAAAAAGCACGGTACGACTACGTTTCTTCAGGGGATGGTGACGATGTTAAGTATGAGCAGTTCAAAAAAGAATTACAAAGTATCATTTCCCACCCAAATTCGTCTGGTAGCATCAGGCAAATGGCAAAATGCGAACTACTTCTTCATGAAGGATACGAATTCAATTTTAACTATATACAGGAGGTTTTAGCAATAAACCACCGTGAAGAACAAACGGGTCCTGATGTAACTGTCAGGCTGGCTGCTGCTAATCTATTAATCAATTCCCGAAATCTGTGGTCAAAGCAAATGCAGGAACTACAGCAGGAGTCAATTAGTGACAAGAACTTCTTTACCTACTACTGTACAATTTTTAACCATATTCGGATTGAGTATCAGTTCGATGTATACTCAAGATATATCAATGTAGAAAAAGAAATACCCAACCACCCCTTACCACCATCTTCTGATAAAAAAGCAAAGTATGACAGTATGTTTAGTCTTCTTGAAAAGGCAGTAATCTACTTTGCTCATGTCGGTCATACTGAAAACATAATTATTGTTCTTTCTATAAGGTACGAATTGGAGCATTACTTGAACAGGAAGGAGGATGCCTCTATAACCATGGTAGAGTTGGAACGACTAACTGCTACTACTGATTCTGGTGCGCTTAAAGAGAAAATAGGCTCATTAAAAAATGGAGGTACTACCCACGAACGGTTCAAAGATTTCATTAGTGGTATTCTTGGAAAAGCTGATGCAGAAAGAGAAGAGTATAACCGTATGATTGAGGATATGAAGCGAATGGATGATGAGGAAAGGAGAAACAGCCAGTCATCAAAGAACGTTTATACTATTCAGTTGTTCCCTATTGGGTACTTCCAGTTTCCTATTGATGGTACAGAAGAAGCTTTTAAAATTTTGAACATTGGTAATAACGCTACTCGCTCGACCATACTAAATATGTTTTCCCAAAACGTTGTACCTACAGTCAACATTTATCATAACCCAATCATGGTCGAGGGTTATGTTGATGGTAATAACGTTGAGCAAGGGCTGGTAAATCTGAGGCGTATCTACGAGGTCAGAAAGGCATTCTTTAAAATGAAGTTTTATAGGATTGATTTCACCCGTAATGGATGATGATAATAGACGTTACTCGTCATCATCATCCAGTGATGCATCCATTTCAATACTCTTTTTATAGATTTTAATTATCCTTTGGTATTCTTCCCAAGCATCATCGACCCAACCCTCATATTTGTTTGTTGGATGTGCGAATAGACTGTCAAATAAACCTTGTATATCAAAATGAGGTGACGTGTATATCTCATGTTGTGAGTTTGGATTGTATCTTCTAAAATTGCTTTCAGACTGTTTCATATCTTATGTAATGTTATTTTAAATTATATATCCAGAATATAACATTACATATACCAATCATTTCTGACTTCTACAGCACACCCATCTACTTCAATTTTATACAAGTTAATACTATACTATCATTAACATAGAATAATTGATGATTTAGTGATTGCTGATACATCAAGAATGTATAGTGAAATCTTTTTAGGCTCGTGGTTTGAGTTTTCGTGATTGTAGAACAGCGATTATACTATGAATTCCACTGGTCATAATTATCACACAACAACGGACAGCAACCTATGAACACCATAAGTATATCCGAAAGCTGGTGTTTCGCATCCGCTCACCACCAACTGTTTCACTCCGCTTCGCTACGTTCATGGCTGAACCATTAACTGCAAAGTTTTTGGTTTATTTAAACTTAAAGAGGTATGCCCAAAAAAATCTACATCATTATTGATAGTATAATGGTTGATATGTGGAGTGGATTGAATGGGAAAAATGGGAAAAGAAAGTAAATGAATTTATACAAGTTAATGATATAATATATCTTATAGATTTATAACAATCACAGTAAGTAAATTTAAACAACCCACACCATCACTTGGAACTGTTGTTGTGTCGTCAGACGCAAACAACAACAGTGAGTGAACAAGGTGAACAGGAATCATAAATCATAGGTTAAAAACTTAAAAGACAGATATATGCAACATGTTTGTAATAAATAAAAAATGTTAGAGAAAGACGTGAAATAGTAAGTCCATTCTTAAAACAAAGACCTTTCATTTTTATATATGTATTAAAATCCAACATATAGAAATGATTAAACATGGTCAAAGATGTCCAGTATGCAAATTGTACTGGAATGATAATACAAAGAAGTGGCTGAAGAAACCACCACGTGAATCCTCAAAAGGTTCACACAAAGGGAAGTCTTATCTTCATCAACTGAACCAGATTCAGGGTTCAGCATCAAAATGGAAGTCCTATGCATGGCTTCCCATCAACCTAACCGTTGAGCAGATTCTGTCCGATGCCGAAAAGCTATGGGATGATAAATCCGACTTCTGCCTGGACAGGGCGTTGAGCCTGTCATCGCTCCTTATCATAACCCGAACAAAGGACAGCGAAAAACATAAGTTTGGCTACAAGAACGGCTACATCAACGTTTATGCGGATGATATGAGGAAATGGGTGTACAGCCGTTATGAGGTGTACCTCAGGTTCTTTGAGAAAGCTGAGTATATCATGCCTTACTTAAAAGGTAAGAAAGGTTATATGGCTTCCAATCAGGTGCAGCAAGGCTACTCTAAACAATATAAGTTCAATCCACTGCTACTTGTAAAGCAGGGTGATAAAAGAAAATATCACAGAACGGAATATACCACACCTCGTCTTCTGGTGAAACTTCATAAGCACAAGGTCTCGAAGCAGAACCTGATTAAGAACCTTCAAGTCAGAAGCATCATGGTGGACAACGTTTACAAGATGATTGAAGCACTTGATTTTGAGGCTTTTGAAAAGTGGTGTCTGGATAACCCATCGGAGTTTAGCTCACCAGACATTATGAACGATATGGTTGTAATAGTGTCCGAGATTAAGGAGGGGAAGATATACATCAACCCAAAGGATGGTTACGGTTTCCGATTCCACTCTCCTTTCACCAATCTCAAGAAGGTGATTCGAAAGTTCATCATGATTGATGGCGCACCAGCATCCGAACTCGACATCAGGAACAGCCAGTTCTTCTTTCTTGCTTGCCTTACCCTTTATCCAGAAGCCTGCACGGACATTCTAAAAAGCAGTGTAAACACAAGGGAGTTGAGGACTATTCTCCACACTTTGAGATTCTTCTACTATACGTATCCAGATTTCAAGGACTTCATTGATGCATCCTTAGAAGGAACTGTATATGATTCACTGGTAGACAGACTCAACTTAACAGGAAAAAACTATAAGGTAAGAAGAAATAAAGCGAAGGATTTATGTTTCGGTGCCTTGTTTAGTAAAAAAGAGCAGTGTGAGAACCTGAAGTCTTTACTCGTGTGGGAGTTTCCCAACCTGATTAGGGTATGCGAAATCATTAACGGTGGTGAGTATCCGCTGCCGATGCTACTCCAACGAATAGAATCGCATATGATAGTTGATACGGTAGCTGTGACAGCAGCAGACAACGTTGATGGGATTTATACAACCGTACATGATTCGGTACTGTGTGGGGCGTCTGACCTGCCGATTTTCAAGGCTCTGATTAAAGATGCTTTCGACACCGCTGGTTTACCGCAACCCATGGTGTCTATAAAGAACAACGGCAGCCAGGTGGAACATGAGATAGTGACTGAGCAGAAGGCTACAGCAACTGCCGAATTACCCGACACAACGCCATTAGATAAGCTACAGCAGCGTTTCGAGGCACAGTTAGCAACAGATAGCTTATAGGAAGTCAATAGCTGTTGAAAAGCCTAAGATTGACTATAAAGTAAAGAAGCGCAAAAAAGCGGTTGGGTATGGAATCGAATGGTGATGATTCCTAAACAATATAGCGAAATAGCAAAGAACAGACTACTCATCTGTTGGCTTCTGATTGTTGCAAGCACATGCTATATCTTACATTGAAAATAATTTTGTATTTCTTTAATAATATAGAATTCACAATAAGTGTGAAGCTTATCGTGGCACATAAGGAAAGCAGACAATTATAAATCATATAATTGTCTGCTTTCCTTATGTCTAAAAGAACTTTTTAGCTACTTCTTCTCTGAAGCGTTGTTCTTGGTATTGCATCTTTCAAACAGATTCATTTTCGAATGAACATATGACTATACCAAGCCGTTTGATACCACAGATGAACATAATTAATTCACACAAAAACAAAATGAACAAAACGGAGCAGCAGATTTTACAGGAAAACATTGACGTGTTAGTAAACAACAAAGTAGGCAGTATTACTGCACGTGTTTTGAAGATACCAACCAAGCAATATGTAACAGTGCATATTAATGACTTTAATCAACACTTTGGTTTATGGGCTACTGATATTGAAAAAGGCAGAAAGTTTATGCTTTATAGAAACTACAACAATGGCTCAACTATTACTTTGGAATGGAAGATGATAGGGGGTAATTATTCAAAACTTACTGGTGTATATATGAGCAGCGAATCAGCAACTGCTTCTCTGCCTATACAAAGACCTGACATCATAAATACTGGATATGATATGTTGAAAACGTTTTACCATAGAAAGAGGAAAATCAGTGTTGCGTTGGCTTGATGAACAGACAGAGGTTTACCCTTAAATAATAATACCAGCAATACCGACAATATCTGCCATTTTGCACGTTGATAATTGCACTGAAAATCTATCAATCACTATATTGCAGCCTGATTATTTACGTTTACGCATACACCCACAGTGGAAGAAACATTAACAGAGGAAGTAAAAGAGGTTAAAAGAACCTTTGCCATCGCAGAGGACTTGTTTGAAAAATTAGAGAACCTGGCATATTGGGATAGGACTACACAAAAGGACATACTTAACGAGGCGTTGGAACAGTACTTCGCAGATAAGGACGTAAAACCCATACCCGAGAAAAACCGCAAAGGCAAGCGTGGCAGGAAGCCAGCATGAATGCGAGACCTCAACAACGGTGAACTGGAATTAAACAGAATCTATCATGGCGACTGCTTTGACTTCCTGCCACTAATGAAAGAGAAGTCTGTGGACATGATTTTCACTGACCTGCCTTTTGGTACAACTCAAGCAAAATGGGATAAGCCACTCGACCTGGATAAGCTGTGGAGCCAGTATGAGCGTGTCATAAAGGATAACGGGGCTATTCTACTGTTTGCACAGGCACCCTTTGACAAGGTGCTGGCAGCAAGCAATTTGGAGATGTTCAGGTATGAGTGGGTGTGGGAGAAGACCCATGCCACTGGTCATCTGAATTCGAAGAAGATGCCCATGAAGGCGCATGAGCAGGTATTGGTCTTCTACAAAAACTTACCTACCTACAACCCTCAGAAGACAAGCGGTCACAAGCTGAAGAGCGTTAAGGTCACGAGCAGAAAGTCCATAGAGTCCACTATCTACAACAAACATGACAGACATGTGGACTACGCATCGACTGAACGCTACCCACGTTCTGTCGTCAAGTTCGCATCGGATAGGCAGAAGCTAAGTCTGCACGAGACACAGAAGCCTGAAAAGCTGCTGGAATACTTCATAAGGACGTACAGCAATGAGGGGGAGGTGGTGCTGGACACGTGCGCTGGCAGTGGTAGTCTGGCTGCTGCATGCATTAATACGAACCGCAGGTTTATCTGCATGGAGAAGGACGAGCATTACTACAATGTGTCAGTTGAGCGCATTGGCAGGATGCACGCTAATAAAAGTCATTGAAGCTTATATGGAAAGCAATAATCTCTGGTTGTATTCTGATAATCATGAGCAGTACAAAGTAGCGAACTCCATGCTATCGTTCGGTGCCGAGCAGTTCATGTCAAGCAAGCTTGTTTCAGAGATAGATAAGCTTACGGATGTAATGGCTGAGTTCGGGTCAGGGAGCATACCCGTTCATGTCCAGAAGGAAGTCATTATGCCCTTTGCATTCTCATATCTGATTGACACAATCAAAATAATTCTCTTTTTTGAGAATTATATGAAGTCCGAATTGCTCATAAAGGGCTTCTTAATCCATAAAATCATCGGCAAAGACGAGTTCAAACCTTTACAGAAGCAGCAAGAAAAGCGACCTGTAAAGCTTATCGAATTAAATGAAATTGAGTGCTTCACTGTAAATGAAAGCGACAAACACATCAGCCACAGAGGTGTGGCAGCGGTGACCTTGGGATTCAATCAACTGATTCGAAGGGATGCCTATTGTCAACATTACAAGTTTGATGACAACGTTCGTAAAATATTGGTAAGGTTAAACGAAAACAGGAATAAGCTTCATCTCTATGAAAGCATTGACTTTACTCTTTCGACATCATTCATAGGGGATATAAAACATCTGATTGATTTCGTAAGAAGCGTAACCTCACCTAAATGAAACTTTAACTCTTATCAAACAAAATTTTATGTGCGGAAGATACTCAGTTTTACCGAAAGCGAAAGGCAATTCACGTGTCGCAGAGCTTCTTGAGAAATCTATGAAAGAAGCCCATTACAACGCTGCTCCTTCTCAATCACTACCAGTGGTTACTATTGACAAGCCAGATACCATTCAGTACTTCTCATGGGGCTTACAGCCGTTTTGGGCGAAGGACTCAAAGTCAATAAAGCGTTCAATCAACGCACGAGCAGAGACACTTAGAGAGAAGCCATCATTCCGCAGCTTATTGAAGTCCAAGAGGTGCTTGGTGCCAGCAGATGGGTTCTTTGAGTGGCAGGTGACACCACAGGGCAAAGTACCACATCGTATCCTACTGAAGAATGAAGAGTTGTTCAGCTTCGCAGGTCTTTGGGATGAGTTTATAGATAAGTCTACTGGTGAAATTCTTCATACTTATACCATCATCACAACCGATGCTAATGATTTGGTGAAGCCGATTCATGACCGCATGCCTGTGATACTCTCACCAGAGGCAGAGGAACTTTGGTTGGACGAGCATGAGACACAGGATGATTTGCTGTCGCTTCTCAAACCTTTTGAAGCTGACAAGATGAAAGAATATCCCGTGTCTACGCTGGTGAACTCTCCCAAAAACAATATGCCTGAGGTTCTTAATTCGCTTTGAAAAGGTAGCATGGGAAACATCATCAGAGCAGTATGTACATGCGGATTAGAGTCCGATGAAATCTACCAAGGCATAGGCATGAGATTCTATGAAACTGGTTCCAGAACGGAGCCAGCGTACTGCGATTCATGTGGTATAGTGGTCGGCAGAGACATGAGCAAAAGTTACTCCAAGTGTCCTATATGCCGTAGGAAGGTCAGGTTCTATAAGGAGGGTGTAGAAGAAAGTTATGTTGAAAAAATTCCAGGTTTAGCTACGGACGGCTATCTGAACGAAAAAGAACAATGGCACTGCCCAAGGTGCAAAAGAGACACTCTTAGGTTTGAAAGCATGGGTCTGTGGGATTAGCTTTGTAAAACTACTTGTTGATTTCAATACCTACCGCACACACAACCTTGTTTAACAGCAGCAGGAACTCTTCAAAATCATAGGGGTAGGCATTGGAGCCATAGGAATTGATGTTAATAGTATCACTTTTGACCTTCAACTCCCACTATGTGCCATCCAGTATTTCGCTATTGTACCTTCTTTTCCAACCGCAGCATGTTAAAAACCCAACCAGCCTATCCCAATCCTCATTCATATTTATAGAAACTGACTTATCATACTCTGGCATAGGTAAGCCAATGTAATCGGAAATGATTAGGCTGGCGTTCTTTAAAATGATGCGATAGCTGTGGTCACGTCCGTAGCCACCAAGGTAGAAGTCAAATTTCATTCAGATATCAGTAGTTAGAATTAAAGTAATATAGCTTACCTTTTGTTATTAGAAAAGGTATAACTTCATGTATCTTTAAATCCTATGTATAAAAATCAGTTAGTTTAAGAATGGCAAACGAAGCATCATTCAATAACATTGATATCAGGGAATATATTGAAATCATAGTCGGTAAGTATGACTGGCAGGTATATTCACTATATAAAGAAACGTTGAATAAAATAGGTTGGGAGATAGAAGTCTCGGTTTGTAAAGATAAAGGTTTGCCAGTAGGTGATATCATAGAAGAGAGACAGTTTTACTATGAAACAGAAGCCGAAATGAATGAAGACTTTAGACTTCTTGATTCAATCGCTGTATTTGATTAGTTATTCACCTTGCTCTACTTCAATACACTTCTATATCGCTGCTTACATCTACACATACTGCTGTGAATAAATAAAACTAATATATTTAGCTTTTATTATTCTTCTTTACGTATTTGCTAACTGTTTTAGTATTCAAGGCTAAGAGTTAGACGATATGTGCAGCGCAAAGATTATCCCCATAGACTCACATCTATTAGAGTCACTTGATTTTGACTATTTCGGAAGCATTGAATTGCCCCTATATGCTTCTTTTGTATCAGCAGGTTTTCCATCCCCTGCCGAAGATAGCCTTGAAGACAAGATTGACTTGGGTAAGTATCTCATCCAGAACCCCACATCTACTTTCATGATGCGAGTGAAAGGCTCTTCCATGGTCGATGCCAACATCCATGATGGCGATATACTGGTAATTGACAAATCCCTGAAAGCTTCGGATGGCATGCCAGTAGTATGTTTTCTGGATGGTGAGTTTACGGTAAAGACCTTTAAGAAAATTGGCAACAAAGCTTATCTGATGCCAGCCAATCCAGCTTATAAGCCCATAGAGGTGACTGAAGAGATGGATATGAGAGTATGGGGTGTGGTGGTGTGGATACTTCATAAACCAGTAAGGCAATGACTTCGCTATTCGCCTTATGTGATTGCAACAACTTCTACGCATCGTGTGAGCGAGTATTCGACCCATCGCTGAACGGTAAGCCAGTAGTGGTGCTGAGTAATAATGATGGATGTGTTATAGCCAGGAGCAATGAGGCTAAAGCCTTGGGTATTCCCATGGGGGAGCCTTATTTCAAAATCAGGAATCTGGTGGAAAGCGGATACTTATCAGCCTACTCTTCTAACTATGTTTTGTATGGCGACATGTCGGATAGGGTAATGCAGACCCTATCTAATTTTACACCAAACGTGGAAGTATACTCGATTGACGAGTGCTTCCTTGACCTTGGTGATTTCTACGACATCGACCTTTTTTCCTACGCCTGGAACATAAAGCGAACGGTACAGCAGTGGACTGGCATACCAGTCAGTTTAGGGGTGGCACCAACCAAGGCTCTTTCTAAGGTGGCTAACAGGCTCGCCAAGAAGTCCACTAAAGCGAATGGAGTTCTTGTATTGACAGACCCTTATCATATCCAGAAAGCATTAGAAGCCACCAAAATAGAGGATGTGTGGGGTATTGGCGGACAGTACGCCAAATTCTTGAAGAAGCGCAACATCAATACCGCACTTGACTTCACCAAGCTATCAGATAATTGGGTAAAGCAGAACATGACCATCGTAGGCGTTAGGCTGTTGAAAGAACTGCGAGGCGAGTCTTGCCTGGAACTGGACGAGGTCGCACCACCCAAAAAGAACATCTGTACATCCAGAAGCTTCGGCAAGAAAGTGAATTCTTTTGATGAGATACAGGAAGCTACGGCATCCTATGCAGCCAAATGCGCCAGAAAGCTGCGCCAGCAGAAGAGTTGCGCCAACCTAATCACCGTGTTCATCCATACAAACCGCTTTTCTGAGAACGACAAGCAGTACTATAATAGCAAAACCATCTGTTTGCCTGTTGCCTCCAACTCTGACATTGAACTAATCCACTACGCCAATATCGCACTAAAGGAAATCTATCGGGATGGGTACTCCTACAAAAAATCTGGTGTGATTGTATCTGGCATAATACCAGAGAACCAAGTGCAACTTGACCTACTGGATACAGTGGATAGGGATAAGCATGCACGGCTTATGGGTGTGATAGATGGCTTAACGAATAGATTCGGCAGAAGCAAGGTCAGGGTAGCTACCCAAGGAGTTGATAACACTTGGATGCTCAAAAGTGACTTTAAGTCACCATGCTACACGACTCGAATTGACGAAATCCAGAATGTGTATGTCAGATAGGATTTGAACTTAGAACTACTAAGATTGACCAGCATCCATGCTTAGCTATAGCACTATACAATCCATTATCAATTTAGTTGTGCCTCACTATTCGGAGCCACTTTTTGTTTCACTTTCTCATTTACCTTTCTCAATAAGTCCTCAGTAGAATTTCTAACGTACTTTCGCAACACATCATTAGATTTAGAGCCTAACATTAACAATATGTCTCGCTCAGACCAACCATCTTGCCATAATCTTGTACAAAAGCCTCTTCTGCTGGAATGACTGGCTATCAATTTATGTTTCAGATGATAAGTAATAAATTCATCTTTCAATTTGTAACGGCAAATTGGTATTGGGATTTGGTTAATCTCATTTTTCTTGAAAAGTTCGCCACAAATTATCTTGATGTACTTGTTAAACTTAACAGAAGAAACCAAGTTAAGATTGTAATTATATTTTTTCAGAATTTCTTCAATTCTACTATCAAGTTTCAGAGGTATCTGGTAATTCCCCTTCGTTTTCTTGGTTTTGCCTTGGAGAAAACCATTTTCTATTTTCCAGTAGCTACGCTTAATGTCTGAGTATCTTAAGCCTGTCAAATTACCGAAAACACAAAGGTCAATATACTTTACGAACGGTGCCTCAACCTCATTTCTATAATTCCAAAGTAGTTCGAGTTCTTCTGAGGTCAGGTAAATAATCTCGATTTCTTCCTTCAGAACTTTGTATTTTTTGTACCCCTTGTTGATTACAGTTACCCCTTTATCATCTTCGAGCCACTGCAAAAATGCTTTCAGTCTTTTCACATGATTCCCAAAATTATTATTATAATACTTGTGTTCACTGTCGTACATTAGGTACTTAGCGTAGGAATCATAAAATTTATAGTCAAATACATTATATGTTAATTGAGTATTTGTCTTCTCTGAAAATTCTAACAATACCTTTATCCATACTTTAATATGTGCCTTTGCTGATTTACTCTTTGAATTGAAGGTATCTGGATATTCAGCCAAATAATTTCTGAACTCCAACTCTTCCACGCTTTCGTTTTTATACCCTTTTTTGCTGAGTTCTCTTTGTTTAACGAGTAGTTCGTTTATCTTCTCCTGGTATTCCTTAATCTGCTGTGGTATCTCTTCAGCTTCAAAATGATTATATAAATCAGGAATTATCCTGTTATAGCGTTCCTGTTTCTTCTGTATATTCAACTCAGCAGTACGCTCAAGATAACCTTTTTTAACCTGCACAAATTCTGGAACCCGAAGGCTTGCCGCAACCTGCTCGATAAGCTTTTGAGCATCCCTGATAGCTGAATTAAGGGATTCTGCTTCGGGATACTTATTGTAAACTAAACCATTCTTAGAATCGAATTTATATTCCTCAATTTTTCTATCCAGGCTAATGGCATTCGTCTTTCGGTCATAAGTATATCTGATGTAGATACGCCCAATACCCTGTTTATCGGGCTTTTGAAGATATGCCTTAGTTGAGTACATATATCTTGGATAAATAACAAATCATAAATAGCTTATTCAAAGGTATATAAACCCTCATTTTTAATCAAACATTAATCAAACATTAGTTTTAAAAGTGCCTTAAAACATCAATTTAAGCGGTTATGTATCGGGTTCTAATTCTCTCGGGTGCACAAGTACAATTTAGAGCGCTAGCTACTGTAGAAGTGGCTAGCGCTTTTTTGTTAGTTACCTGCCTAAATTAAGCAAATACACGCTGCCTAAATTATTCATCACTGCTAACACTTTACTAATATAATTATATCCGAGCCGCATATCCATAACGCGTCTTACAATTGCAAGGCCACAACAAGTGTATAATAAATTTAGTATATTTGTAAAGGGCATGTCTTCACCTGCTTTGTGTACAGTTAACTGAATATCATGCGCATACAAGCTGTCGTTCGGAAAGGGCACATAAAAGAGATGGACGAGCGAGAGGACCTGCTCTACTGGCTTGATTGCTCCCCAAGAGAAAGGATGAAGGCAGTGACCTTCATCATCTCCAGTACCTCAAGCCGGGGCAAAGGATGGACAAAACCATTGTAACCAGAAGAAAGCTCTCCCGTGATCCTAGCTAGCGTTTTGAGGAGTTCATCAGCCTGCTGAACAAGCACAGGATAGAATACCAGGGAGAAGAGGCTGCTCCTTTGCCTTCCAACCGGCCTGTATAACACATATACGTCAAATCAACCTTCTGCCGCTGCTTAGCCCCTTTGTAGAACCCTGCTCCCCTGCTCTCGATTTTTATACCCTACTAAGTATAGGTTTCCTATTTTATCTTATAAAGATACCCGATAAGGTATAATAATGCTCTATTTTAATTGACTTATACCCGATCAGGTACAAATCAATTATTTTCATTATCTTTATACCCGATAAGGTATAGACCATGTTACTACAAGAGTTTGTGAAGGAACGCCGGAAAGCAGCCGGCCTCACCCAGCCTGAGCTGGCGGCAAAGGCCGGCGTCGGCCTCCGCTTCGTGCGCGACCTGGAGCAGGGGAAGGAGAGCCTGCGTCTGGACAAGGTGAACCAGGTGCTGCAGCTCTTTGGCCATCAGGTTGGCGCGTTGCCCATCGACCGAAACGAATTGCTCCGATGAGAAAAGCAGAAGTCAAATACAAGGACAAGACAGCCGGCCGCCTCACACAGGATGAAACCGGGTACCATTTCAGCTATGAGGCGGCCTACCTCCGGTCAAAAAACCCGGAGCCTGTCAGCCTGACCCTCCCCCTGCGGGAAAAGCCCTATACTGACCGGGTGCTGTTCCCTTTCTTCGACGGACTGATACCGGAGGGCTGGCTGCTGGACATAGCCGAAAAGAACTGGAAACTGAACCCAAGGGACCGGATGGGGCTGCTGCTGGCCTGTTGCAAGGACTGCATCGGCGCCGTAAGCATTCACCCTTTGGCAGAGGAGGACAATTCATGAACAGATGCTTATACTGTTATCAGCCCTTGCCGGGAGATGAAGCGGACTTCCACCCAACCTGTAGCAAAAAACTCTTTGACCAGGCTACTCCCCCTATCCTGCCTTACACCGAAGCGCAGATGGAGGAGTTGGCAAAGCAAACAATACGCAGCCAGATTGCAGTGACCGGCGTGCAGCCCAAGCTCTCGCTGGAACTGAGCCCTGCAGAGAGAGAAGGTGAGCCTAAGCGCCTCACAATCGTAGGGTTGTGGGGAGGCTATATCTTAAAGCCCCCAAGCCAGCACTACAGGGAACTGCCGGAGGTGGAGGACCTGACGATGCACCTGGCAGCGATCGCTGGCATCGCGGTGGTGCCACATAGCCTGATACGCCTGCAGTCTGGCAGCCTAGCCTACATCACCAAGCGCATTGACCGCACCCGGCAGGGCAAGCTACACATGGAGGACATGTGCCAGATCACCGAGCGGCTCACGGAGGATAAGTACCGGGGCTCCTATGAGCAAATCGCCAGGGCCATTCTCCGATACTCGGCCAACCCGGGTCTGGATGTGGTCAACTTCTACGAGCAGGTGCTGTTCTCCTTCCTGACGGGCAATGCCGATATGCACCTGAAGAACTTCTCCCTGCTACTCCATCCAAGACTGGGCCCGGTTCTTGCCCCGGCCTACGATCTGGTGGCCACGACGCTGGTGAACCCGGCAGACGATGAGGATTTGGCGCTGACGCTCAACGGTAAAAAGAAAAAAATCAACCGCAAAGACTTCACTGCGGCCTTTAGCACTGCCAGGCTCAGCGAAAAACAACAGGAGAACATCTTCGGTAAAATGAAGAAAGCAAAACCAAAATGGCTTGCCTTTATTGATCTCAGCTTTGTGAGCCGGGATCTTAAGTCCAGCTACAAAGCTGTGCTGAAGGAGCGGTTTTCCAGGCTTGGACTCGAAGAGTAGGCTGAAAGGGGAAGAAGTTTTCAAAGGTGCCAACTCAACAGGAGGCTCCTCAGACCCTATCCATCACAGGCAGCGCTCCCTCCACAGTGGCTGAACAGGACCCTTAGGCACTCAGCTTCCTCAAATCCTCCGTGAAATGGTTCGAAATTTGTCCATTCAAGAGCACAAGTACAATTTAAGGCGCTAGCTACTGTAGAAGTGGCTGGCGCTTTTTTGTTAGTTACACAATTAAGTACCGCTATAGGAAATAGCTATTTACAGAAGAGATAACAAGTGCGATGACATAGATCAGGAGCAACCATCTGAAAAGCCTCTTTCTGCTAATGTACCGCTTTAGGATTGGGTAAAATAAGAAGTAGGCAAAGCCTGTTACTACTAGTATATAGAGAAGCGCTTTTAACACTTTTTAAAGTAAAATGATGAGATCACGTTTGGAGTGATCAAAGAAAAACATAGAGTGCCAAAGTTAAGAAATCAATTTACCAATCTCTACTTTTATACCTGCCGTACCTGGGGCTATAAGCAGGCAATCTTTCTTTTTCAGGCCAAACTTGATTGGTTTAGGCAAAGTACAGCACTATAAATAAGAGCCTTTGTTTCAGCCATACTGCTGCATGCGGCTGTGTCGCTGGTAGCGGTAGGCATGATCGGTTTTACACTTCGGTTCATTTTCATAAGGTATACGATAAGTGATTTGCGTTAAAATACTTTTGAGCCCAGGTATAGCTCCTGGAAAAAAATCAAACTATAGTGCTTGAGACAGTATTGCAGCAATGCTGTGTTTTTGCTATGTTGCATAAAATTTTCGGGGTGTAGCGTAGCCTGGTATCGCGCCAGCATGGGGTGCTGGAGGTCGTGGGTTCGAATCCCGCCACTCCGACAAAAGAGAAGCCTTCTACATATTATAGAAGGCCTCTCTTTTTTAGTATAAGGTGAAGCTACTTAGGATGGAATTTCACCCACCAGCATTTCTATACCTTTCTCTATCTGCTCCCGCAATTTTTCAGGCTTATCAGAAATAACACGCTCGGCTGTACCCTGCCATACCAGTTCGTTCTGCACCGGATCAACCAGGTGTACCGATACCGTGCCTACGCTGTAGCGCCCGACTTCTACCTCCCTGCTCTGCCAGGTGTAGCGTCGCTGTCCTATGTAGCGGGGCGGGTCAGATATGATATCAGTTTCCCTGGTTTGTACCTGCCTGTCTACCACTATCCCCAGGTTGATGAGCAGGTCAGCTTCTTCTGTCGTCGGAGCTTGCTTCAGGCCGCGGAGTTCCAGCTGTCGGGCCAATTCCTGCTTCAGGAAGTGCACATGCCCCTGATAGTCGCGGCCAGTCTTCTCTAAGTCGGTATCTACATCCATGAAGGCAAACTGACGGTAAGTGCTCAAACCGAAGCCGGGTGCCGGCTCGGAATGGATACTGGTAGAAGAGCTGCAGGCCGTGAGCAGCCAGAGTAACAGACAAGCAGTACTTAATATTAGTTTTCTCATTTCCGAAAGTTCTTGGATCATCACACACAGGAAATAATCTATATACGTAAGCAGTAATCTGAGAAGTATGCGTTGATTGCGATTTTTATATTTAACTTAGCACCTAGCCTGCTACAAGAACTATTCCGCGATGTAAAATTTCAGCATCGTTTAAACCATACGTCCATAAGCTACGTTTTGCCCTCCATGAACACAACGGCACAAGTACTCGAAAAAAACAAGGAACGCATCCTGGAAAAGTGGATGCAAAATCAATTGTCGGATGCGTCACTCCGTGATGATCTGATGACAAGTGATGAACTGCAGCATCAGTCAAAAGAAATGCTCGACGGTCTGCTCAGAGCAGTTTCCAAAGGAAACTATGACAACATTTATGACACGGAGTTTGAGCAGGTAACTGATACGCTCCGCGACATTTCCATTACAAGAGCAAGACAGGGTTTCAGTCCGCGTGAAACAGGCGCGTATGTACTGAGCCTGAAGCAAGCCATCATGGAAGTACTGATTGAGCAGCGTAAAGATGACCCTGCTACCCTCTACCAGGAAATCATGCAGCTCAACAACCTGCTGGACAACCTGAGCATCGTTACCTTCGAGACTTTCATCAAAGGGCGCGAAGAGGTTATTCTTCGTCAGACAGATGAAATAAGCGAGATATCTACACCTGTGATCCGGGTATGGGATGGTATACTGGCCCTGCCTATCATCGGAACCCTGGACAGCGCACGTACTCAGGTTGTGATGGAAAACCTGCTGCAGGAAATTGTGAATACAGGCAGTAATATTGCGATCCTAGATATCTCTGGCGTACCTGCCGTTGACTCACTGGTAGCACAACACCTGATCAAAACTGTAAGTGCGACACGCCTGATGGGTGCCGAGTGTATCATCAGTGGTATACGTGCCGAAATAGCGCAAACCATTGTACACCTGGGCATTGACCTGTCGAACATCAAGACCAAGGCCAGCCTGGCCAGCGCACTGCAGCTTGCCTTTAGCATGACCAACCTGGAGGTGCGCCGTGTAGATAGGAACAAAGGTTTCAAACTAACCCGCTAATACGATGGAAAGGATACCAGTTTTAAAAATGGGGCCTTTCCTGTTGGTGACTATACAGGTAGACCTCTACGACAGGCTAGCCCTGACGCTGGAGAATGACCTGATCAACATGGTGAGCCAGACCGGAGCACGGGGCGTTTTGATAGATATCTCGGCAGTAAGCATCGTAGATTCATTTATGGGTCGCATTTTGGGCAACATTGCCTCTATGTCGCGCATTATGGATGCTGAAACCGTAGTAGTAGGTATGCAGCCCGCTGTGGCCATTACACTTGTGGAGCTAGGCCTAACGCTGCAAGGTGTACATACTGCCCTGAATGTAGAAAAGGGCATGGAATTACTTAACACTAAACTAGGCGATAACCTGGAACTAGACGACGAAGAGGAGGAAGACCAGGATGATCGTAATGACTAAAGATACGATGGAGATCGTGCGCGAGCAGGATGTGGTTCCCTTCCGCAACCGTGTGCGCGAATTTGGCACCCGTATAGGTATGAGTCTGGTCAACCAGACCAAGCTGATCACGGCTGCGAGCGAACTCGTGCGTAATATGCTCAAGTACGCCAGCGGAGGCAAAGTAATACTCGAAATTATCAGCCACAATGCCAAAACCGGCGTAAGACTAACCTTCAAAGACGAAGGCCCGGGTATAGCTGATATCGCCATGGCCATGCGCGATGGCTTCTCTACCGGCAGGAGCCTCGGCCTTGGTCTGCCCGGCGCCAAACGATTAGTCAACGAATTTGACCTCAAGAGCAATCCGGGAGAAGGCACAACAGTTACTGTCATCCACTGGAAACATGGACGTTAATCAACACTACCGCTTCGCGATACCCGACCGAAGCTATGCTAGTCTCACCAAAAAAGACATTACCCGACTTGCTGAAAGCTTCGCCCTATCGGAAGGAGCCGTGGGCAAGGTCAATATTATCGTGTCCGAAATGCTCTCCAACCTGGAGAAGCATACGACGCAGGGTGGCGAACTGCTGGTGAAAGCCATCGGTAAACCCATCCATGGCATTGAGATCATCAGCCTGGACAATGGGCCCGGCATGAACAACCCGGACCGGATGCTGGAGGACGGCGTGTCTACCTTTGGCTCTGCCGGTGAGGGACTCGGAGCGATCAAGAGACAGTCTGACGTTTTCGACCTTTACTCACATCCCCAGGTAGGTACCGTGATCGTGGCCCGAATATACAAGTCAGCACGCTCCATCCCTCCAAGCAGACGCTACGACATTGGCAACATCATGGTCCCCAAGCCGAAAGAAGTAGACTGCGGCGACGGGTATGCTATCGTACATCACGAACGGGGCGTCTACCTGCTGGCACTCGATGGGTTGGGCCATGGCATGCATGCACAGGAGGCATCCCAACTGGCCGTCAAGACCTATTGCGAGAATCCTATACCTGATCCGGCCATGGCGCTGCAGGTAATACATACAGGTATCCGGCGTACACGGGGTGCAGTGGGTTTTGCAGCTAACATCGACATCAGCCAGAACATATTCAGTTACTGTGGCATAGGCAACATAGCCGGCAAGTTATTCTCTATGGAGAGTGCGCTGGGCAACATGCCTTATAAGAATGTGATATCGTACAACGGTATACTAGGTCACAACATTCCGGGCAATTTCAACAACCAAAAGCTGGAATGGAACCGTAACAAATTGCTCATCGTGCACAGCGACGGATTGAAATCGCGCTGGGACCTGAGTCGTTACCCTAACCTGCATCGGCACTTACCCACTACCATCGCGGCAGTTCTTTACAAAGACCATAGTCGCCAATCAGATGATACACTCGTACTTGTTTGTAAAGCCAAAGTCTAGCTGATGCCAAGGAGTTTTCTCAAAATAAACATTGCAAACGAACTGGACGTGGTGCTTGCCTACAAGCGGGCCATGCAGCTATCAGAAAAAACAGGTATGGCACAGGCCAACCAGACCAAGTTCGCAACGGCCGTGTCGGAGATTTGCCGCAACGTTGTAGAGCATGTGGGCAATGGTACCATACAGTTTGGCATTATCGGAGAAGCTGGGCATAACTATCTGGAGGCGAAAGTGTCGGATCGGGGGCGTGGCATCGGAAATCTGGATCATATTTATGAACGGGCCAGTTATGGCAGCAGTGCTACAGGGCGCGGCATGGGCATTGTGAACTCCCGCAAACTGGTGGATTTCTTTGAGATCAAGACCGAGAGTGAACAAGGTACTATCGTGACCCTCCGCAAGCGCATCCCCACACAGTCCCCTGTATTTACGAAAAGTCTGCAGGAACTCTGGCTACGTGAGTTTAATGACGAAGAGGGAATATCGCCTTATGCAGAGATCAAAAGGCAGAACATGCAGCAGCTTGAGCTGCTCGAGAAACTGCGACTTCGCAACCTGGAGGCAGAGCAGCAACTGCAGGAGATCAGGAGACTAAACCTGCAGCTTCAGCAGTCCAACTTTGAAATACAGTCGCTCTCGGAGGAGCGCGAACGCCGGAACCTGGAACTGCAAAAAGCTAATGCCGACCTGGATGCATTTGCCCATACCGTTTCGCATGACCTGCGGGCTCCTTTGCAGAACATCGGAGGCATCATCAACTTCCTGGAAAACAGTTTGCAGAACGGCAATAGCGAAGATGCCGCTTCACTGCTGCCGATCCTTCGGGAGCAGGCCAGCAAGATGGACAAACTGATTACAGGTATACTGGCCTATTCGCTTGCCGGCCACCACAGCCTGCACCGCCAGATCGTATCTATCCGGTCTGTCCTTTACAAAGTACTGGAGTCGCTCTATATTCCATCCACTTTTAAAATCATACTGCCGGATGAGCTACCTACCCTCTACACACAGGAGATTTACTTGTACCAGATATTCAGTAACCTGCTCGGCAACGCTGTAAAGTACCATGACAGACCGGAACAAGCTGTGATAGAAGTGCAGTACAGCCTCCGATCTGGCCTCATCTATCTGGCTGTGCAGGACAACGGCCCAGGCATAGCACCCGAAGATCAGGAGCAGATCTTTAGCAAATATGAATCGCTCGGGCACAACCTGACGCGTGCCGACAGCTCAGGTTTGGGACTTGCCATCGTAAAGCGTATACTCGAAGAAAAGCAGGGTGATGTGTGGGTAGAGTCTGATGGGCGTGGCACCCGCTTTGTGTTTACGTGGCCAGCCACTGAAGTGGTCACGGAGTCAGAAGAGGCCGAATAAAGCACAAAGCCTGTATACCTCGCGGCATACAGGCTTTGTGCTTTATTAAACTAAATTTCCCTAGTTATTGCGCTTCTGGAAAAACTCAGCCAATATCTCTTTTACATCGTGGTTGGTCAGTGCCTTGGAGTAGTGTTTCTTCACTTTCTTGAAGCTCTTGATACGCTCCAAATCATAAAAGCTTGCCGAAGAGGTCAGCATCAGAATGATGACATGATCGCCGGCATCCAGCCCCTTGCGCTGGTACTCCTCCAGAAACTCAAAGCCATCCATGGTAGGCATTTTGATATCGAGAAAGATCAGATCAGGGCATTTAGTTGCACCCTCTGACGTTTCGCTGCAGGCTTTGCTCAGGTAGTCAATTGCTTCTTTACCGTTCTTAAGCACCAAAATCTCTTTGGCTACCTTCATATCGGTCAACAGGCGCTTATTCAAATAGTTTGTGGTGTCGTCATCGTCTACCAGCAGCACTAGGTCAAGCATTTCGGATGCTTCCTTCATAGTCAGTCTTGTTATCACTCTCAAATTAACGGTACAGTACAACTAATACCTGCGGATGCTTTGGTCCTCGGTTGAGCTACTAACACATTGTAAACAATTAATGTTCAATATTGCTGCTCTTTGTGGTGTATATCACCATAGCGGCGCAAAAATACATTTTTGATTTTTAAGTATAAAGCTAATTCAGCGGTTATCGTGCCTAATTTTTCAGGCCATCACACCACCCTTTACTTTCACATAGCCTCTCTTTTTCTTCTTTTTGCTTTTGCCCCGCCACATCACAATGCCAGTTACCCACAGCAAGGCTGGCATCAGCCCCAGAAAGAACCATAGTATCCGGGTGATCCAGCCCCCTATTTCCCCGAAATGGATCGGCACAAACCAATTGCGGGTAAGCTGCCGGCCCAGGGGAGCAGTGTGCGGATTGTAATCATACACGACGTCTCCTGTGTATTGGTTCAGGTATACCATCGGGCGGTCCTGGGAACCGGCTTCCAGATCAGATGAAGCCAGGTAAGTCATATTGAGCGTACCCAAACTATCGGGCGCCAGTGTGAGCGTTCGCCTGACGTAGCTAGGGTATAAGGCATCCATCCTGTCGAGCGCCTGGAACACAGTCAGCGGTGCTGTACCATCCGCTGGGTAAGCCGACTGCAATGCTTTTACGTAAGGTGTCGGTTCCTTAGCCAGCGTCAGCTTATCGACCACCGTTTGGGTCTTCTCCTGAAACCCAAAATACACTCCGGTAACTGCGGCCAGGAAAAGCGGTACACTGAAGTAGAAGCCAAACACATTGTGCAGATCAAAGTTGCGCCGCTTGAAGGATGCGTTGGCTTTGAGGCGCAAGCCATCTTTCAGATTTCGTTTCTTGCGCGGCATCCACAGGTATAGCCCCGTCGTGAGCAGCACAAAGGCCAGCAACAGCGCACTTAGACCTGTAATCAACGCTCCGGTGTCGCCCATTGTCAGGTGGCGGTGCAGGTCAAGCACTGTATCCATCACGCCACGACGCTTTTCCAGTTGCCCCACATAGTTGCCGGTTGCTGCATCAAAAAAGAGAAACTGCTTATTGCCTTTTACTTTGACAATGTAATTTTCCAGCTCCCGTACTGGAAAGAATATGCTGGTAACCGAAGCACCGAACTCCTTTTCGGCATTGCGGATAACCAGTCGTACATCTACTGGAGCTGTTCCTGGTTGTGAGCTTTTATAGTGATCAGGGTATAGCGCCACCGTCAGCTCAGGCTGAAAAACGTAGAGCGATCCCGTCAAGCCCACGAAGGCTAGTACGGCACCCGCTGTCAGGCCGATCCAAAGGTGTAGCTGAAGAAGGAATTTGCGCATGTACCTGAACTTGAAATCGGCGGCATCGCCCTTTTCAGGACAATGCCGCCGATATACTTATTATCTGTGTTTCTATCAATTAAAATCTCACACCGACTGTGCCCTGCACTGTAGTAGGCGCACCTGGCATGATCACGGTAGCTGACTGTGAGCCTTCGTAGTACTTCACGTTGGTCAGGTTCTTTACATTCAGGGCTGCGTGGAAACGCTTGCTGTTGTAGAACATGGTGGCGTCGTAACGGGTATAGCCCGGCAGCATAAAACTGTTGGCATCATCCACCGGACGATCTTCTACATACGTAAAGCCACCGCCGATGCCCAGGCCTTTCAGCAGGCCATCCTGCAGTTCGTAAGTCGTCCAAAGGCTGCTGTTGTTATACCCCACTCCTCTGAAGCGACGGCCCACGGTACGGCGTGGATCGTCGTTGCTGAGAGCGTCTTTAGTCACACGGGCATCCGTGTAAGTGTAAGTGGCGATCACGTTCAGGCCTGGCAGCACCTCCCCTGTGATATCGGTTTCTATACCTTTACTCTGCACCTCGCCCAGCTGCACGCTGGCGCCGCTTTGGGTCGGGTGCGGCACTACCACATTCTGGCGTGTGATATCGAAGTAAGCAGCTGTCAGGTTCACGCGGTCGTTCAGCAAACCGATTTTTGTACCAGCTTCATACTGCACAGAGGTGATTGGCTTGAATGCCTCGCCTTCCAGTGTCTGCCCTATACCTGGCTGAAAGCCCTTCGAGTAGTTAGCATACACCGATACCGGACCGTATACCTCATACAGCACGCCCAGTCTTGGGTTGAAAGCCTTGTTTTTTTGCTTGGCCGTTTCGTCCTTCATGCGGTTCTCCTTCTCCTGTTCCCAGAAGTCGTAGCGGCCGCCCAACAACACTTTCAGGCGCTGGTTTATTGTGATGAAGTCCTGCAGGTAGAAGCCCAAAACATTCACGCGGTCCTGGTAATCCTGTGAGTAAGTAAGCAGTGAGTAATCCTTTGGTTTGGTATTGTATTGCGGGTTCAAGATATCCAGCACATCATAAGGAGCACGCTTTACCCAGATGTCAAACACGGAGCTGGAAATTTCTATACCTCCTACCGCTTTGTGCTCCACTAATGCGCCGGTATTGAAGTTGGCGTACAATTCATTTTGCGTAGCGATGTTGCGGTCATAGGTATCCTGGTCCTGATGCTGACGGTTGATACGGAAAGAGCCGTCTTTCAGGACAGTAGTCTGCTCTACCACGTCACGTGTCTCAGTGGCATAGTTGTAGTTGAACGCATGACGGAAGCTCAGTGCCTCAGAGAACTTGTGCTGCAGGTTATACTGGGCCATGCGGTTCGTAAACTCACCGGTGTTGCTTGGCTCAATCAGCACGCGGCTTCTTGATACGGGCGCAATCTGACCATTGACAGAGAAGATGCCGCGATCAGAAGGCTGGTCGTGGTTCAGGAATTCAGTTTCTACCGTCAGGGAAGTCTTATCAGAGAAATCGTATGTGATGGCCGGAGCGACGAAAATACGCTTGGTCTTCACGAAATCGCGGTAGCTATCAGCACGCTCATATACAGCATTCAGTCTGTATTTGAACGTTTTGCTCTCGTTAAATGCACCGCCCAGATCGATAGCAGGTCTCACCAAGCCAAAGTTGTTAGCCGTGATCTGGATGTCCTGGAAGGTATGGGCTGTCGGTTTTTTGGTAGAGATGTTCACCATACCACCCGGATCGCTCACACCGTACAGCACTGAGGCGGGACCTTTCATCACCTCGATCTGCTGGATGTTGGCACTCTCGCGGTAGGTACGCACCGTGTTGCGGAAGCCGTTCTTGAACACACTCTGCATGTCGGTACGGAAACCACGGATCTGGAAAATATCGGAGCGACCACCGAAACCTGTCTCCATACTTACGCCGCTCACATTGCGCATGGCATCCTCCAGGCGAAGCACCTGCAACTGGTCCAACGCACGACGCGATACCACCTGTACCGACTGCGGCACCGACTTGATAGGTGCTTCCATCTTAGTGGCTGTTGTGGCGGTGCGCTGCAGGTATTCACCGCTGCGGTGTGCCGTCACCTGCACTTCTCCGAGTGAATGCGAAGAAGCAGCCAGGTCTACATTCACAAAGGAAGCCTTCCCTCCTGCCACTTCCAACAATTGCTTTTGCAAGGTATAGCCTATACCTGAGGCCACCAGTGTGTAGTTGCCGGCAGGTATGTTTCTGATCAGGAATTTGCCTTCGTCATCTGTCGTAGAGCCATAAGAAGTGCCTTCCAGCCCAACGCTGATACCGGCTATACCTTCTCCTCTTTCTGACTGAATACGACCTTCAATACGGCCTGTGGTTTGAGCGAATGCCTGCTGCGCCAGAAGCACAAAGACAAATATGATAGTGAGTATGCGTTGCATGTATCTTTATTTAGATTAATTCTAACAAGCGCTGCAAAAGTAAGCACCGGATACATAAGAGAAAAGAGTTATTTAGATATTTTCTAAATAAGTGATGTAAATCATCTACCGTCTCCACTATACCTCAGTCTGTACATCCTTTTTACCCTTTTTTGAGTATTTAGAGAAGATCGCTGCCAATGGCAGCATGACAGAAACTGAAAGACAAAACTGAGAAATATGGATACTTATAACCTGAAACCGGAGCATATGCGGGCTCCTGCTCATCTCACCCGTGAGGAGATACAGAAAAGTCTGGATGAGTTGGACAGCAAAATAAAAGTGCTGAAAGGCCGGGTAAACGCCACCGCCGCCGACTCGAATCATACCTACCACGAGCACATTGCGGCACTCGAAGCCAAGCGCGAACTGATCGCCAACAAACTGAGTGATCAGGAAGACAGCCAAAGTAAGTGGCAGGGCTTGAAAGATGGCCTTGACAACCTCAAAAAAGATATGGATAACCTGTTTAAATAAAACAAAAAGCCCCGGCACTGTGAGAGTACCGGGGCTTTTTGCTTTACAGGCTATACCTGGCTTAACCAGCTACAGGCTCACGGAAACCAACCCATGTAAAGCGCTTGATCACAAACTCAGGGTTTGTAAAAGATGCATTGCCAGCTGGATTGCCGCCTGTCACGTGGAAGTCAGAGAAAGCCGCGTTCTGGTTCACATAGATGCCACCCGTCAGGTTGAAGCTCACCGGCGTACCCGCCAGGCTCATCTCATCCATGATCTTCTCTTTTGTCTCCTCATCTGTGGTATAAGCACCGCAGGAGATCGCACCGTAGTTCATCGCCATCTCTTTTGCCAGTTCAATTGACTGGTCTGTATCCTTGGTTTTGATAACCAGCGCAATTGGGCCGAACAATTCGCGGCTGAAGCTCTCCTTCTCAGTTGCATCCACCTCGTAGATCACCGGCGTGCAGGTACGTGCGTTTTCGAACATCGGGTTGCTGAAGTCGCAAGTGCTCAACACCTCTTTGCCTTTCACGCTGGCTGCCTCTTTCACACGCTCTGATGTGGCCGGGTTTTGGATGGCCCCCAAAATGTGTGGACCGGCTTTTGGATTGTTCACCAAACCGGTTACGGCATCAGCCAGTTTCTTCACAACTTCATCATACGGCATCATCTCCTCTCCTACTTTCACGCCAGAGGCTGGCACGAAGAAGTTCTGCGGAGCGGTACACATTTGTCCGGAGTAAAGGCTCAGCGAGAAGGCCAAGTTCTGCGCCACTTTGCCGATGTCCTGCACTGAATCCAGTATGATCGAGTTCACACCTGTTTTCTCTGTGAAAGTCACCTTGCCCGGCAGACTCTCTACATAGTTACCAAACTCCGTTCCACCGGTATAATCGATCAGTTTTACCTTCGGATTCTCAGCCAGTTCTTTTGTGATCAGATGATCGTCCGCATCTACACCAAGTTGGCAGATGTATGGGCTCAGTCCGTTTTCTACCAGCACCTTCTGTACCTCTGCCACTACAATCGCAATCGGCAATACGGCTTTCGGGTGCGGCTTTACAATCACAGGGTTACCTGTTACCAAGCTGGCATACATGCCCGGCACTGTGTTCCAGGTCGGGAAAGTCGAGCAGCCGATCACCAGGCCTATACCTTTCGGTACGGCACGCCAGCTCTTATTCAGCTTTAGGTTATACTTGCCCATCGGCTTCTCCCACTCCATGTTTTCCGGAAAGCGGGTCTGCTCTTCGTAGCCCGCTGCTATGGCCTCCAGCGCACGGTCAGCTGCATGCGGTCCAGATGCCTGAAACGACATCATATAAGCCTGCCCGGTAGTGTGCATCGTAGCGTAGGCAATTTCGAAAAACCGCTCCTTCATGCGCTCCAATGACTCTACTAGAATCGCAGCACGATCAACTGGCTTTACCTTGCGCCACTGATGGAAAGCCTCGTCGGCACGCGACACCAGCGTTTCTGCACTGAAATAAGGGTACTTTATGCCTAGTGGCTGCTGCTCATAAGGTGATTCTTCCTGACCTGCCCAATTTTCAGCATTATCATGCACCAATTCTGTAAATTTGTTGTTAAGGTGCTGCTTATACCTCTCACGGCCTTCTTTATCAGCGGTTTCGCCATAAATATCAGGCATCGGGTTTTCAGGATATTGCGCAAAAAAACGTCGCTCATGCAGGGCTTTCACGGCGTTTTCTATGATGGAAAGATTTTTATTTTTCAAATCCGAGGTCATAGTATTTATTTTATATAATTAAACACATATATTAGAATCAATTGTTGGAAAGTTACGTATTTTTTTAATACGCACGGGAAGCATCTTTAAATTTCGCCGTGTACTATGCGCTTTTGCTCTATACCTCTGCCTGCTCAGCGAAGGTTGTATTCACCTAATAGTTTAATATGATTTAATGTTTACCCAAGGGCCAGTGGTTTACCGCTGCATACTTTCTTTACTGTTTATAGCCCTGAGTTCTTCCCTGCTTGCTGCGCAGCATTTGCCTGCTCCAAAAGGTATAGGAAACGCGACTAAACCTCATACCGTTGTCTATAAGCTGAAGCCTCAGTCAGGTAATCAGCTACGCATGGCTACTGGTAATCCTATGCAAAAAGCCTTGCAAAAGGTAGGAGCCAAATCGGTTGAACAGAAGTTCCCGGGTAAAGCCCCCTCTCCTTTTGCCCGCAAAGCCCACGTGGATCTCTCGCTTATCTACGAACTGTCATACGACCCTTCACATAACCTCGAAGCCGTGCAGCAGGCCCTGCTGGCAACCGGTATGGTGGAGTATGTGGAACCGCTCTACGAACGGGTACCACTCTATCAGCCCAATGACCCGGCCTCCGACTCAACAAAAACAACGCAAGCTTACCTAAAACTGATACAGGCCTATGGTGCCTGGGCTGTACAAAAGGGTGATACCAACATTGTCATAGGCGTGCTCGATTCCGGCTTCCGCTTTAGCCATGAAGACATCAAAAATAAGATCAAGTTTAATTACGACGACCCAATAGATGGGATTGATAATGACGGTGACGGTCTGATCGATAACTTCTACGGCTGGGACTTCGGTGACAGGGACAATAATCTAACAGATGATTCCCCTTATAGAGGGCACGGCACGAAGGTAGCAGGTGTCGCAATTAGTGAAGCCGACAATGGTCTAGGAATAGCAGGCACAGGTTTTAATACCAAGTTTATGCCCCTCAAGGTTTTTCCGTCCACTTCAGTTGGCAGCTTTGGCGGCTATGAGGCTATTGTATATGCTGCAGACAAAGGCTGTAGTATCATCAACTTATCCTGGGGTGGCATGGGTTCTTCTCAGTATGAGCAAGACATCATCAACTACGCTGTGCTGGAGAAGGACGTCGTTATTGTAGCAGCGGCTGGCAACACCAACGCTTTTGTAGACATTTATCCGGCGGCATACGAGAATGTGCTGTCAGTAGGTGGCATCCATAATGATGTGAAGACAAATGGGCATACCTGGAACTACAGGATAGGCTTGTCAGCACCAAGTCAGAGTGTATACAGCACTACTTACAGCCGTGACAACTCCTATGGCACCGATACAGGAACATCACTGGCTTCTCCAATTGTAGCTGGTGCTGCCGCTTTGTTGCGCTCTCAATTGCCGCACCTCAATGCGGTACAGGTCATCCAACGATTACGTGCTACATCTGACGATATTTATCAATTGCCTGGCAACTCCCCTTACCATGAACTTCTTGGCAAAGGTCGCCTCAATATGAAACGAGCACTTCGCGACAAACAGGTAAAATCAGTTCGCTGCACTTCATTTAGCGTTGTCGATAACAAGGTGGCGCAGATCGGGGATACTCTGTCACTACACCTTAGCCTCACTAATTACCTCGACCCCACAACTGCCCTGAAGCTAAGACTTACTTCAACCTCACCTTTTATCAAAGTGCTCGAGGAAGACCTGAGTATTGGTGCCATGGCTACTTTGGCTTCACGTAATAATCACAACAAGCCATTCCGTTTCGTAGTGCTCCCGGATGCCCCCCATAATGCCATGGCTACTTTCAGACTTGGTTTTACAGATGGGGAATACAAGGATTTCCAGTATTTTCAGTTACCTGTCAACCCGGATTATATCACCCTTACGGCTAACAACCTGCATATCACCCTGAACAGCAAAGGCAACCTGGGGTATAACGGGTATAATTTCAGACAAGGCATCGGCATCACGTATAAAGGCAGCTCTTCCATGTTATTCGAGGGCGGACTACTGGTGGCCACTGCCCCTGACCGCGTGTCGGACAATGTCCGCAACGCCAGCTGGCAAACAGACAACGACTTTGTTTCTGTAAACTCCGTGCGGCTCCGCCACAACACAGACGATGCAGACCAGGAGATCACCGGGATGATGCGTGACAAATTCCCTACGCCAACACAGGCGGGTGTGCAGGTTAGCTATAAAGGAATGGCTTGGAGCGATACTGAAAACGCTGACTACATCATACTAGAGTATCGCATCCGCAATATTACACCGGACACGATCAAAACTCTGCATGCCGGTTTGTTTGCTGATTGGAATATAACCGACGCTTACATGAACGTAGCAGATTGGGACGAAACACTCAAAATGGGCTACGTATATAACATGGGCCAGGCTTCACCTTATGCAGGTATAAGTTTGCTATCGGTGACACCGCCTTCTTACTACGCAATCGACAACCTTTCTGGGGGCTCATCTACTTTTGCGATAGCCGACGGCTTTAGTACGCAGGAAAAATACAGAACACTGTCGGGAGGCGTGGCTCGAAAAAAAGCATGGGGCAGTGGCTATGGCAATGACGTGGCGCATGTTGTGGGCACGACGGCAAAGGGACTGGCCCCGGGGCAAAGCCAGTTGGTTTCGTTTGCCATTGTCGCTGGCGATGATTTGGAACAGCTTCAGGAAAATGCAAAAGCCGCTCTTGTAAAATACCAGGTCATGAAAGCGGGGCCGCCTCCGCTGGCTATCAGTGATACAGTTTGCATTGGCTCTTCGGTTAGTCTTTCGCCGGAGGGTGGCAAGCAGTTTAAATTCTATGCTGACGAAACCAAAACAAAGCTTCTGGGCGCTGGCAATAATCTCGAGCTGGCTGCCCTCGACACAAGCACGGTGCTATATGTCTGCAACGCCGACTCATTGTTTGACAGTCCGTTGGTACCTTTCCGGATCGTGGTAGCAAACTCTCCTGTAGCCGGTTTCAGCATTGCACAGCAACCGGAAACTTTGGAGCCCGGCACGAGCATTGACTTCCGTAATGAAAGCGAACATGGCAATAGCTGGCGATGGGATTTTGGCAACGGCGACACTTCTACTGAACAGCACCCTACATATAGCTATGACTTGCCTGGCTCTTATGATGTGGCCCTGATTGTAGCGAATGCCTATAACTGTGCTGAAGACACCGTCACAAGGCGGATAGAGATTAAGCAAAGCGAAACGGTAATACCGCCACTAGAAGCTCCTCAACAATTTGTAGTATACCCTAACCCGGCCGTGTACGAACTGTATGTCGCAATGCCTACGGCTGATGCTGCTCTTACTTTGTTTATGACAGACGCCATGGGCCGTCGAGTTAGTCCTAAGTTACGCAGCCGCCTGCCGCACGAGGCTATCTATGACCTCAGCGGCCTGGCTGAAGGTCTCTATATTGTTCAGCTTACGTATGAGCAAAATACGGTCACGAAACGTTTGCTGATCATGAGACCTTAAATAAAGTTGTTCCATCCTCCCATAACCAAGCTCAGGTTAATTTTTGTCAGCCTGCACGGCCCATGGTAGCAAGTTGCATAGAAATAAATATACATCCTTACTAAAACAAAACGCCCCGCTCTTTCGAGCGGGGCGTTTTCATTATCGACAGCTAACTGCTTATTACGCGTTAGTTGACTGTTTCTGCTGCAAACGGATCAGGTTAAGCGCTGAACCAGCCTTGAACCACTCAATCTGACCTTCGTTGTAGGTATGGTTTACCATGAAGGCATCCTGAGAACCATCTTTGTGCGTCAACACCACTTTCAGCGGCTGACCTGGTGTGAAGTTCTCCAGACCCAGGATATCGATGGTATCGTTTTCCTCGATCAGGTCGTAGTCAGCCTTGTTGGCGAAAGTAAGGCCCAGCATACCCTGCTTTTTCAGGTTAGTCTCGTGGATACGCGCGAATGATTTCACGATTACAGCACGAACACCCAGGAAGCGTGGCTCCATGGCCGCGTGCTCACGTGATGAACCTTCACCGTAGTTCTCGTCACCAATTACAACGGTACCGATACCGGCAGCTTTGTAAGTACGTGCAGTGGCAGGTACGGTGTCATAACCACGGGTCATGTCGTTGTATACCTTGTTGGCTTCACCGTTGAACGCGTTGATCGCACCGATCAGCATGTTGTTGGAGATGTTATCCAGGTGGCCACGGTACTTCAACCAAGGACCAGCCATGGAGATGTGGTCAGTTGTACACTTGCCCTGTGCTTTGATGAGCAGCTTCAGACCTTTAAGGTCAGTGCCTTCCCATGGCTTAAAGCCTTCCAGCAATTGCAAACGATCAGACTTCGGATCAACCACTACCTCTACGCTGCTTCCGTCTTCAGCAGGAGCTACATAGCCCGCGTCTTCCACGGCGAAGCCCTGAGGTGGCAATTCAATACCTCTTGGTTCGTCCAGCATTACTTCTTCACCATCTGCGTTGATCAGCTTGTCAACCAATGGGTTAAAGGTCAGGTCTCCGGCGATAGCGAAAGCAGTTACGATTTCAGGCGATGCCACGAACGCGTGTGTGTTCGGGTTGCCATCGTTACGCTTGGCGAAGTTACGGTTAAAAGAAGTAATGATAGAGTTCTTGCGTGTAGGATCGTCTGTGTGACGAGCCCACTGCCCGATGCACGGACCGCAGGCGTTTGCCAATACCACACCACCCATTTGAGCGAAGGTATCCAACAAGCCGTCACGAGCAGTTGTGAAGCGTACCAGTTCAGAACCTGGTGTGATGGTAAACTCAGCCTGGGCTACCAGTTTTTTAGTAACAGCCTGCTCAGCGATAGAAGCTGAACGGGTAAGGTCTTCGTAAGAAGAGTTCGTACAAGAACCGATCAAACCTACTTCCAGTTTAGCTGGCCAGTTATGCTCTTTTACAACAGCAGCAAACTGAGAAATTGGCCAGGCTGCGTCCGGAGTAAATGGTCCGTTTACGTGTGGTTCCAGTGTAGAAAGGTCGATCTCGATTAGTTGATCATAGAAAGCAGCCGGGTCAGCGTATACCTCGTCATCGGCACGCAGTTGGTCAGCTACCTCATCGGCCATCTGTACCACTTCTTCGCGGTTTGTAGCGCGCAGGTAGGCACGCATGCTATCGTCGTAAGCAAATACCGAAGTAGTCGCGCCGATCTCAGCACCCATGTTACAGATTGTACCTTTACCAGTACAAGACATAGACTCAGCACCTTCGCCGAAGTATTCCACGATCGCACCGGTTCCGCCTTTTACGGTCAGGATACCAGCTACTTTCAGGATCACGTCTTTTGGTGAAGTCCAGCCGTTCATCTTGCCGGTCAGTTTCACACCGATCACTTTCGGGAACTTTAGCTCCCAGGCCATACCGGCCATTACGTCTACGGCATCAGCACCACCAACACCGATCGCTACCATACCCAGACCACCAGCGTTTGGTGTGTGGGAGTCAGTACCGATCATCATACCACCTGGGAAGGCGTAGTTCTCGAGCACTACCTGGTGGATGATACCTGCACCTGGCTTCCAGAAACCGATACCGTATTTATTCGAAACAGAGGCCAGGAAATCGTATACCTCTTTGTTTTCGCTGTAAGCGTCCTGCAAGTCCTGGTCAGCACCAACACGTGCCTGGATCAGGTGATCGCAATGCACGGTAGAAGGCACAGCCACCTGCGGCTTACCAGCCTGCATGAACTGAAGCAAGGCCATTTGGGCCGTGGCGTCCTGCATAGCTACCCTGTCCGGAGCGAAGTCTACGTAAGACTTTCCACGCTCAAAAGACTGTGTCGCGTTACCGTCATAGAGGTGCGCGTACAAGATTTTCTCTGTCAGGGTAAGCGGTCTGCCTACTGCGTTACGGGCAGCATTCACGCGCTCGGCCATCCCGGCATACACTGCCTTGATCATTCCTAAATCAAATGCCATAGTTTTGCTATTGTTATTATTTTTAATGCTTCGTTGTGAAGTTTACAAATGTACGAAATATGCGTGTTTTAGCACAACATTAGCAGATAGGAATATAACATTTCCATACCTGATGTTGCTATTTGGGCTAAGTTTCGCTTTTCACGAATTCATCTAGTAATTTCGTGGCATGAAACTTACTTGTTTTAATACCCCAATGAAGCTGATTTTGTTGTTGGCTCTGTCCTTCACACAGCTTTTAACATCCTGTGGTTCTTCTACATCTATCGATAACACCATACATCCTGGTCCATGGCGCGTTGTGCTGCAGGCTCAAGGCCAAGAGATTCCGTTTATCATGGAAGCAGAAGAGCAGAACGGCAAGACCGTGCTATACCTGGTGAATGCTGACGAACGCATTTTGGTGGACGAAATAACCGAAGAAGGCGACTCGCTTAAAATCAGGTTGCACATATTTGACGCCGACCTGATCGCGAAAGTAGACGGTGACAAGATGGCTGGCCGCTTTACCCGAAACGACCTGAGCAAGCGCTATTCCGTGCCTTTTACAGCCGAACATGGCAAGAACAACCGCTTTAAGGAGAATCCTGCTCCGGCTACCTTTGACTATTCCGGTAAGTGGGAAGTAACCTTCACAAAGGCAGATGGCAAAACCTATCCGGCGATCGGGGTGTTTGAGCAGCAGGATAACCGCGTAACCGGCACCTTCCTGACCAACACTGGTGACTACCGCTACCTGGAGGGGCAAGTGGAAGGTGATCAGTTGAAGCTCTCAACTTTTGACGGCAACCATGACTATTTGTTCACGGCGCAACCAACAGCTGAGGAAACGCTGAAGGGTGATTACTTTGCAGGCCTGTATGACTTCGAAACCTGGACAGCTAAACGCAACGAAAACGCACAATTGGCCAATGCCTCTGAGCTAACTTACCTGAAGCCTGGCTACGAGTCGCTGGAATTTACATTCCCTGATTTGAATGGCAAGCAAGTATCGCTGTCGGATGAGAAATACAAAGGCAAAGTAGTACTAGTGCAGTTGCTCGGTTCCTGGTGCCCGAACTGTATGGACGAAACGCAATTCCTGGCGCCTTATTACAGTAAGAACAAGGACCGCGGACTTGAGATTATCGGTTTAGGTTTTGAGCGCACCAAAGGCTACGAACAAGCCGTGCCACGTCTGACTAAAATGAAGGATCGCTTTGACATTGAGTATGACCTGCTCTATGCCGGTCCGGCCGACAAAGAAGCTGCCGCGCAGGCGCTCCCAGCCCTCAACCACGTGCTCTCCTTCCCTACTACGATCTTCATCGATCGCCAGGGCAAAGTGCGCAAGATTCACACCGGCTTCTCTGGTCCTGGTACCGGCAAGTACTACGAGGAGTGGGTAGCGGACTTTAACAAGACGATGGACGAGCTGCTAGCGGAGGAGATTTAATTGTTGATTATTAATTGCTGATTGTTAGATGATCGGCAGGTATAGCAAAGGCCGCTACTGGTGAAGTAGCGGCCTTTGTGTTTTTGTATCTCCGCCTAGCACTATCATTACTTTATAGGTCTTCCATACAGTAACTTCGGGCTACCATTCATCCTGGAGATCTATGCTTAGGCTTGTTTCCGAAGCCGCACAATCCTAAAAGTTCCCCCAAAAGCTGCTGGCTCATTCAATTCCACCTGCAGCGAGGTATGGCGCACGATCTTGCCAATGCTGCGGTTCACATCAGAAAATAGCGTGCTGGCGACTTGGTTGAAGAGGCGGCGCAGCAGCGAAGGCTTCTGTCCATCAGGCAGAAACTTATCGAAGACCATGACCGTGCCGCCTGGCTTCAGCACCCGCTCTACTTCCATAATGCAAGCGATAGGGTCAGGTATAACAGCGATGATCAGGTGCAGGATCACCGCATCGAAACTGTTATCTGCATAGGCAAGCTGCTGGCCGTTCATCACATGGGCCTCGACAGGTATACCTAATTTGTCAGCACGAACTTTCAATTTTGTGATCATGCCGGGGGTGATGTCGTTAGCGGTGATGCGTGTATAGCCTTGCAGGTATGGGAGGTCCAGTCCGGTGCCGGCACCGATGATCAAAATGGCATCGTCGGGTTTAGCTTGCAGCAGCTCGATGGAACGCTGGCGGTGCTTGCGGAAAATACGGTCAGCGATCAGGTCATATATCGGCAGGTACAGGGTATAGCGCAGCCGGTTCCAGGTGTTCGTATTGAGACTCATTTTTCATAGGTTATTTTGTACGGTTCAAAATTACCTGATGTGTATACCTGTAGACTTACAGTTTTAGAAAAGAAGTTTATAAATATTTCTGCTTCTAACCTCACAGTGTCTTCAAGACCTGTGAGTGTCTTATTTGCTACAAAGCAAGGTATAGGAGGCATTATAAATTCTTACAGATCTAGGGGTAAGGATCCTCATCTTAATCATCAGAACCCTTGGGACAGGAGCCCTAAGTATAGATTCAAGCAAGTATAGGCTGCGTAGGCAACAAGACCCTCACAGGTCTTGGAGACACTGTGGGGTCACAGCAATCTAACCATCAACAATTATTTCTCCCGCTCGATGGTATAGGCGATGAGCTGCTCCAGGGAGGTGCGGGATGGGGAGGCCGGGAAGGTATGGAGAATAGCGAGTGCCTCGGCATGGTACTGGTTCATGGCCTCGATGGTATACTGTATACCGCCGGAGGTTTTCACGTAGTCGATCACCTGCTGCACACGCTTGTTGTCGCCGTTGTTGTTTTTCACGTTGTAGATCACGCGACGGCGGGTCATCCAATCGGCTTCGCGCAGGGCGTGGATCAGCGGTAAGGTCATCTTCTTTTCCTTGATGTCTATACCTACCGGCTTGCCGATTTCAGCAGTGCCGTAGTCGAACAGGTCGTCTTTGATCTGGAAGGCAATGCCTACTTTCTCGCCGAAGAGTCGGGCTTTTTCTATATCTTCTTTAGAGGCGCCGGCAGAGGCAGCTCCCACCGCACAGCAGGAAGCAATCAGGGAGGCCGTCTTCTGTCGGATGATATCGAAGTACACGGACTCGTCAATGTCCAGGCGGCGGGCTTTTTCGATCTGTAAAAGTTCCCCTTCGCTCATTTCCTTCACAGCATTCGACACGATTTTGAGCAGTTCGTAATCGTCGTTTTGAAGCGAGAGCAGCAGGCCTTTGGATAGCAGGTAGTCGCCCACCAACACGGCAATCTTATTTTTCCAGAGGGCGTTTACAGAAAAGAAACCGCGGCGGTAGTTGGCCTCGTCCACCACGTCGTCGTGCACGAGGGTGGCGGTGTGCAGCAGCTCTATTAAGGCCGCACCACGGTAGGTGGCATCCCCGATAGCGTCGCCACGAAAGAGCTTGGCCATGAAAAACACAAACATCGGCCGCATCTGCTTGCCCTTGCGCTTTACGATGTAGCTCATGATCTTATCGAGAAGCAGCACCTTAGACTTCATCGAAGTCCTGAACTTTTTCTCGAACAGCTCCATTTCCTGCGCAATCGGCGCTTGTATTTCCTTTAGGCTAATGCTCATGCGATATTCCGCAATATTACTAGGTGTGGGGGTCGTTTCCAAACAAGTATAGCAAATCGGCGTTTAAATAATCTTAGATAAGCCAGGCGGTATACGTAACCAACAGCACAGCCTCGTGCTGGTTTGCCGCATGCCTAAAATAACTATATTGCCTTCTGATAACACAGCAGACCGTTATGGCAGACACACTCAAAGTAGACTTCGTGGTATACCCGGAGCACGAGCGTCCTTTCACCGCTGACGCCACTTATACCCAGGACGGAAACAAAAAGCCAGTCGTGCTTTATACCCATGGTTTCAAAGGCTTCAAAGATTGGGGGCATTTCAACCTACTGGCAAACTATTTTGCCGAGCACGGTTTTGTGTTCATCAAATTCAACTTCTCTCACAACGGCACCAGCATCGACAACGATTCCGATCTGCACGACATGGAGGCTTTTGGACGCAACAATTTCAGCATTGAGCTGGAGGATCTGAAGTCGCTTATCGACATGGTGCACGACGAGGAAGGCCCGCTGGCACAGAACGAATTAGATCTCGACCGGATTTACCTGATAGGCCACAGCCGTGGTGGCGGGTCTGTTATACTTAAAGCCGCTGAAGACACCCGTGTTCGTGGTGTGGCTACCTGGGCTGCCGTGAATAATTTTGACCAGCGCTGGGACGAACTGGAGCAGGAACAGTGGAAAAAAGAAGGGGTACAGTGGGTTACAAATTTCCGCACAGGTCAGCAAATGCCCTTGTACTACCAGATCGTGGAGGACTACCTGGCCAATGTCGAGCGACTGGAGATTCCGAAAGTGATCCAGAAAATGCAGCAGCCCTTGCTCATCCTGCATGGCGAAGAAGACGAGACATTGCCCGTGCAGATGGCCCACGACCTCCATACCTGGAAACCCGATGCGGAGCTGCACCTGCTACCCGGCGCCGATCACTCTTTCGGGGGACAACACCCTTACCAGCAGGAAGAATTACCACTTGCAGCCAAAGCCGCTGCCGACCTGAGTATCGCCTTTTTTAACAAACATGCCTAATTTATACCTGCTCCTGGGAGGTAACCTCGGTGACCGCACGCTATACCTGTCCCAAGCCCGCGAAAGCATTGCCGCACAGGTCGGCCCGATCCTGCAAGGGTCCTCTCTATACGAAACAGCTGCCTGGGGCAAGACAGATCAACCCGCTTTCCTGAACCAAGTATTGGAGGTACAGACTACTCTCAGTCCGGAGCAAGTGCTACAAACGATCAATCAGATAGAGCAGGACTTGGGCCGCATCAGGCACGAGCACTGGGGAGCACGCGTTATAGACATCGACATTTTGTTCTATGACGAACTTGTACTACAATCGCAGCGCCTAACCATCCCCCACCCGCAGCTACACCTGCGCCGGTTCACTCTCCTGCCCCTGAATGAGATAGCACCGCATCTGCAGCACCCTGTGCTCAACATGCAGGTAACACAGCTTCTACAAAATTGCCCGGACGAACTTCCGGTTCATTTGTATATTTCAAGTCAATAGCTTGTCAGTTACTGAGAAATTTCACTGAAAATGCCTTACTTTAGCGCAAGATGCAGCTAGCAAAGTGAAATTTTACTTATATTGTGAGATAACTATACTTGCGATTATGCATGATTTGATGCGCTTGTGGTTCGCTTCTCCAGAATAGCTTATGAACGACCTCCTCACCATCATCACAAACGAAAAAAGAAGCCTTATGCGAGGCTTCCTGGTTATGTTTATCTTGGTGCTTCCCTTTACTTTTATTCCTGTTCTGTTCACGCAGCGCTTTACTGCAGAAACATTTAGCCAGCAATTGCCAGAAAAGGCCTTGGTTGCAGCACTAATCGCCGCGGCTATTATTATCCTGTTGCTACTCAACAATTACGAAAAGTTGCTGCAGAAGAAGCGGCTGTATGACCTCCCTGCCTTTTCATCGCTTCATTTCAACGGAGCTGTTGAAAAATACAACGCGATTGTAAAAGAAATTTCAACCTACCTGTTCGGCAAGGTAGGCAATTACTTTTTCAGGGTGAATATCACCAACCCAAGGCAGCATAATATTCAGGTTGAGCTCTCACCCCTCATCTATGTCGGTCAAGACCATGAGTTACTGGAACGCCTCATGCAAGAGCTACAGCTAAAGGAAAATCTATACCTGTCACGCGTGATCAACCTGCCCGAAGAGGAACTGCAACACAGCGACATCATCAGAAACGAACTCTTGAAACTGTCGGACGAACTAAGCAGACTTGGCGTAACACCGATGGCCGTAGACGAGAATGGGCAGTAAGCCATACCTAAGCGTCATCATTAAGCCAACTACTACCCATAAAAAAAGACCATTGCAGCAGTCGCCACAATGGTCTTTTTATGTTCTGCTTTAAGGTTTTATTCCACTGAACTCACCTCAGCCGTACGTTCGATCTTTTTAACCAATCCCTGTAGTACCTTGCCAGGTCCGCACTCTACGAAATGCGTCGCGCCATCAGCTACCATTTGCTGTACTGATTGCGTCCAGCGTACCGGAGCTGTCAGCTGGCTGATCAGGTTCTGCTTGATTTCCTCCGGATCAGTGTGCGGCTGAGCGTCCACGTTCTGATAGATCGGGCAGATACCTTGGCTGAAGGTCGTTTCTTTAATGGCTTTGGCCAGCTCCTCTTCAGCCGGCTTCATCAGCGGGGAGTGGAAAGCACCGCCCACAGGTAGTGGCAAGGCACGCTTGGCACCGGCTTCCTTCATCTTCTCGCAGGCGATTTCTATGCCTTTGTTAGAACCAGAGATCACCAACTGCCCCGGGCAGTTGTAGTTAGCGGCTACTACTACTTCACCTTCTATTGAGGCACATACCTCTTCTACTTTCGCATCGTCCAGACCAAGTATAGCCGCCATGGTAGACGGATTGGCTTCGCAGGCTGCCTGCATCGCCATCGCTCTTTTATATACCAGTCTCAGGCCATCCTCAAAGCTCAGCACCTTGCTGGCTACCAAAGCCGAAAACTCACCCAGTGAGTGACCAGCGACCATATCCGGATTGAAATCCTGTGCTACAGCCGCCTGCGCCACAGAATGCAGGAAGATAGCCGGTTGTGTTACTCTGGTTTGCTTCAGCTCCTCTTCGGTGCCGCTAAACATGATCTCTGTAATGTTGAATCCCAGTATTTCGTTTGCTCTATCAAACAACTGACGGGCAGTCTCATGCTGCTCATACAGGTCCTTGCCCATACCCACAAACTGCGAACCCTGTCCCGGGAAAACGTATGCCTTTTTCATGCTGATATTTTTGTATTGTTGATTGCTGGTTGTTGATGGATAAAATTGTTGAATTGTTAAATGGCTGCTTGTAGTCTTTGTGGGTCTGGTATATAGCTGTATACCTGGCACCGAGGCAAAAATCTTAAACACAGCCACACCTTGTCATCAGGCAAAAGCCCAACAACAATTTGACCACCAACAATTTAACAATTTAATAAGCTACAAACCGGGCCCTCTCTTCGGGGCTGGGCAACATACAGGCTTCGTTGCGTCCTGCTATGCGGTAGCGGTGCTTCGCGATGAAGCGATACACAAAATTGCGGAAAGATAAGGGAATAAACCTAAAATAGTAAAGCACCGACCACGGAAAATTGAGATGACGGGCAATGCGAAGAGCGGCCTCAGACTCGGTATAGAGCTGGCCGTTTTCAAAGAAAAGAATAGAATCAGGAAGCGGGTCAGGAACAAGCTGCTGTGGTACCAGCTGCTCCACCAATCCGGATTGCAAAGCGGCAAAATGCAGGTTCTGCCGCGTGTTATACTTTAAAGCGATCTGTATGCTGGCCTGGCAAAAGCCGCAGGTGCCATCGTAAAATACAATGGGTAAACCCTGCAGCCGATCCAGTTCATCTTTTGTCATTAGCGTACTATTTCTACCCAGCCTTTATACTTACTGCGGCTGCGGTTCGGGTCAATGGATATAAACTCAACCTCGGCCTCGTAATAGTAAACCCCATCTGTGAGGCGCTTACCATCGTTATCGGTGCCTGGCCAGTTGATATACGCATCTGAGTTGCTTTCGTATACCTTCACGCCCCATCGGTTGAAGACTTTGAAGGTAGTGGAGCGAATAAACGCAGCCCTCGGGTCAGGTCTGAACACATCGTTCTTGCCATCAGCGTTAGGCGTAATAATGTTCGGCAGCTCGAAGAAGAAACAGTTGTCTTTGCACTCTTCGTTGCTTGGTTCGCTCTCCTCTCCTGCCAGACTGGTGGCCGTCACGTAGTAGCAAGCTGCAAAAGACTCCAGCCCAGTGTGGGTAAAGGTGGTCTCTTTCGTCGTGGCGATGGCGCGATACTCCGTTTCACCTGGTCCTCTAAAGTATACCGTATAGAAGTCGATCTCGTCCGTACATCCATTTTCGATCTGTGGCACCCAGTTCAGCACATTCTGGTAAGGTGGCCGGGTCGGATTTGCAAAGAAAGCCTCGCAGTTGAGCACATCCAAGGTCAGTTCAGGCGGACAGATCACCAGCGGTATCTCCACGCACACTTCCTGGCTCAGGTTCTGCAATGGCTCTGGCAGACCGTCTATCTGGTAAGTGCCCTGGGTGCGTACCACATAGCAGTAGGTCTGGCCTCGCTCCAGTGGGGCGGCGGCAGTGCCATTGTCTGTAAAGGTGCCGCTGCTAGCTGATGCTGTTACGCTGCCTACCTGCACCAATTCATCCCCCACTACCCGGAAGATCTGGTGCTCCAGCACTTCATTACGCCACGGCACATTATAGGTCCAGTTGAGTGTCACACCCAGTTCGTCGCCTGTACTTTGTGCTTCTGCAGCCAGTCGCACACTGGAGGCGGATGTCGAATCGCGCAGCATATCTGCTGAAGCACCACCTGGCGTAGTGGTGCTGTAAAACTCGAGTTTATATCGGTAAGCATTTTCCTCGGTATTCAACCCACTGTTCACATACACTGTGTCGCTCAGTCTACGGGAGGTAAATACCCGCTGATAGGCTCCGCCTGGCTCCTGCCCTGCCTTACGGTATAGGCGATACTCAAATGGTGGATTCAGACGTTCGATTCCCGGCCCCGGCTGCGTCCAGCGAACGGTGATCTGTCCGTTAGTCACATCGGTGCGGTCTACTGTTACATTCGTGATGTAAGGTATGTCACGCTCTATCACAACACAGGCCTCCAGCGAAGCGATACTTTGTCCGCCGGCCGGTCTTGGAAACTCAGCATAGATCACATAGCAATACTCTGCGCCTGCTGCCAGTCCTTGCCCATTATTATCGTCCAAAAACTCTGTCGCATCTTTGCCTACCTCGCCTATCAGCACATAGCCCGTACTGGCAGGCACGCCAGTTTCACACGGGCCTGGTGTCCAGCCAGAAGGTCCTTCGCGCCTGTAGATCCGGATGGTGGCGGCATTCTGGCAGATATAGCTGTCCCAGGTCAGCCGCACGGTACGGTCCTGTCCGGTTGCCAGCAGGTTTTGAGGTGGCGGACCAATGACTCTGATGCGATAGGGCTGCAAGTCAGCCAGCTGTCTGGATGGCGGCGGCGGGTTATCCTCCGCTCTGAAAATGACTTGGTATGGGTTGGCGCGGACATCGTTGCAGGATGTATTCCATACCAGCTGTCCTGCTGCACGGCCTGGCTGGTTAACGGTCACATTGAAGGTGGCAGGTGGCAGAACACCACCAGTACCTGGCGCAGTGAGCGTGATCAGGTGACCGTCAGGGTCAGTAGCTGTGATGGTTGTGCGCAGCGTTTCGCCAGCCACAATACAGGTGTCGCGTGGCACCAGCACCGGCGGACGGTTACGGGCATCTACCACCAGGATCTGCATGTCGCGCACCACGGTACTGATCAGCACAGGCGCGGCGCCCGTGACACGCCACTCCTCTACTACAAATGCTACGTTATACTCTCCCAATCTGCAGGGAGCATCCCATGTTAATTGTCCGGTGATGGGATCGAGGGTAAAAGTAGAAGGTCCGGTGTTTGAGGAATTGCGGCAGTTATCCACGGTATGCGGATCGCGATAGCCGGGCACGTTAGTGATCGTTCCGGTTCCCTGGTTGCGGTGCTGCGGTTGTATCAGTCTGTATGCCAGGCTGTCTCCATCGTCATCAATAGCTCCTGGGTTGTGTACCCAACGCTCACCAGCTGTCGCCTCGTCAATAGGTGCCACGGTGAGCACCGGTGTGCTGTTCAGGCCACGGAGGGGGTTGATTGAAACAGTGGTCGTAATGGAAAAGGTGAGCTGATCGGTTGGAGCAGCCATGTTCAGGATGCCCCCGTTGCGGTTTTCCCCTACCCATGTGACAGGATAGGTACCGTTAGCCGCATAAATATACTCCCACACAAATACTTCACGGTCAACATCCGGCTTTACTGGTGTTACAGACTGCCGATCCACCCTTACAGTATTACCATCTCCCATTGAAATAAACACAAAAGGGTCGTCGGCTGGAGAGGCGGTTTTGGTGTACATCACCATGGTGAAGAAGAACTTCCGGGGATTTGGGTTGGGACCAGTGTCCCTGCGGGCAGTAATATCTCCCGCCCTGATATGTGTTGCCTGCGCCTCGTATGCATACCCCAACAACAACATCAATACCAACAGCACAATGCGGCCAGGCAAGCAACAGCTCAAGCGTAAACTATTTGGCATAAGCGTAGAGTTAGGTTTGGCGCTGAACAAAGGTAAAATGAAAACTGAATTTTTACCTTTTTATTATCAACAATCACAAGAAAAGTGGGTTTATAATATATGGTTTTCAGTCCTACGCATTGCAATTTAGATTGATTCAAAATATGCTATTTAATTGTTTTATACGGGCTCCGCTTGTACCTTTGGGCATTAAAAAGCATTCATTACTTAACCTTCTAACAAATACAGATGAATTGGTTTACTAAAACGTTTTCCAGTACAATCGGCCGCAAGATCATCATGTCTATCACAGGTCTTTTCCTGTGTTCTTTCCTGGTAGTGCACCTGATAGGTAACTTAACGCTATTCAAAGGTGATGACGGCGTGACATTTAACCTGTACTCTCACTTCATGGCGAATAACCCGATCATCCGCACCATGGAGATTGTATTGGTTCTGGGATTTGTGTTTCACATCTACGATGCGCTTGTACTGACGCGTCGTAACAAAGCAGCCCGCCCTGTTGGATACGCAGAGAATCATCCACAGGAGAACAGCACGTGGTCTTCCCGTAACATGGGCCTTTTGGGTACTGTGATTCTGGTGTTCCTGATCATTCACCTTTGGAACTTCTTCGTTCCAGCTCGTTTTGGTGCCGCTGGGGGCCTGGAGGGTGTTGTGATTGAGAATGTAGACTATGACAACCTTTACCTGAAGGTAGTGCAGTCTTTCCAAATCTGGTGGTATGTGCTGATCTACGTAATTTCCATGATCGCTTTGGCTTATCACCTGATCCACGGCTTCCAGAGCGCCTTCCAGTCACTGGGCCTGACGCACAAAAAATACACCCCGTTCATTAAGACATTCGGTGTTGTATTCTCTATAGCGGTTTGCTTTGGCTTTGCCATCATTCCGATTTATTTCTTTTTCGCTGCATAACATAAACTTTCATTAGTTGCTATGATATTAGATTCAAAAATCCCGGAAGGCGCCTTAGCTGAAAAATGGGATAAGCATAAATTCAATGTGAAGCTGGTTAACCCAGCCAACAAGCGTAAATACGACATCATTGTAGTGGGTACTGGTCTTGCCGGTGCTTCTGCTGCTGCCACACTCGGCGAACTAGGCTACAACGTGAAAGCGTTTTGCTTCCAGGATTCCCCTCGCCGTGCGCACTCTATCGCTGCGCAGGGTGGTATCAACGCCGCTAAAAACTACCAGAACGACGGTGACTCTATCTTCCGTCTGTTCTACGACACCATCAAAGGTGGTGACTACCGCGCCCGTGAGGCAAATGTATACCGCCTTGCTCAGGTGTCAGTGAACATCATTGACCAGTGCGTGGCGCAGGGTGTTCCTTTCGCCCGTGAGTACGGCGGTCTGCTGGCTAACCGTTCATTCGGTGGTGCGCAGGTATCCCGTACCTTCTACGCCCGCGGCCAGACCGGACAGCAGCTGCTACTGGGTGCTTACTCTGCACTGAACCGTCAGATCGCTTACGGTAAAGTAAAGATGTACCCACGCACCGAGATGCTGGACCTCGTAATGGTGGACGGCAAAGCCCGTGGCATTGTGGTGCGTAACCTGATCACAGGTAAAATTGAGTCGCACAGTGCACATGCCGTGGTGCTGGCAACAGGTGGTTACGGCAACGTATTCTTCCTTTCTACTAACGCGATGGGCTCTAACGCTACGGCGGCCTGGAGAGCGCACAAGAAAGGGGCTTTGTTCGCTAACCCTTGCTTCACACAGATTCACCCAACCTGTATCCCTGTATCCGGTGAGTACCAGTCTAAACTGACGCTGATGTCAGAGTCCCTGCGTAACGACGGTCGTGTATGGGTACCTAAGACTGTGGAGATCGCTCAGCGCCTGCGCAAGGGTGAGATCACAGTAAACGATATCAAAGAAGAAGACCGCGATTACTATCTGGAGCGTAAGTACCCTGCCTTCGGTAACCTGGTACCACGTGACGTAGCATCGCGTAACGCAAAACTGATGTGCGACGAAGGACGTGGCGTGGGTGCCTCTGGCCTGGCCGTATACCTTGACTTTGCTGATGCAATCCGACGCGAGGGTCAACCAGCGATCGCTGCCAAGTATGGCAACCTGTTTGACATGTACGCCAAGATTACGGATGAAAACCCGTATGAAAAACCGATGCGCATTTACCCTGCCGTGCACTATACCATGGGTGGTCTGTGGGTTGACTACAACCTGATGACAAACATCCCTGGCTTATACGCTACAGGAGAGTGTAACTTCTCTGATCACGGTGCAAACCGCCTGGGTGCTTCAGCCCTGATGCAGGGACTGGCAGACGGTTACTTTGTGATTCCTTACACTATCGGTGACTACCTGGCACAAACGCCTTACGATAAAGTAAGTGTTGATCACCCTGCCTTCAAAGAAGCTGAGCAGAATGTAAAAGCCACTACTGATCGCTTACTAGCTATCAAAGGTAACCGCACAGTAGATGACTTCCATAAGGCGCTTGGTTTGCTTATGTGGGATTACTGCGGTATGGCCCGTAATGCTGAAGGACTACAGTTCGCGAAGCACGAAATCCGCAAGCTGCGTGACGAGTTCTGGCAGAACGTAAAAGTGACTGGCGTAAACGAAGAGCTGAACCAGACACTGGAAAAAGCGCACCGCGTAGCCGACTTCCTGGAACTGGGTGAGCTGATGGTAGACGACGCACTGAACAGAAACGAGTCGTGCGGTGGTCACTTCCGTGAAGAGTACCAAACACCAGAAAACGAAGCCCTGCGCGATGACGAGAACTATGCTTACGTAGCCGCCTGGGAGTTTACAGGTGTTGGCAACGAACCAGTCCTGCACAAGGAAGAGCTGAAGTTTGAAAACGTGAAGCTGACGCAGCGTAGCTATAAATAATGGATAATTAATAATTAAGAATGAGTAATAGATCTGGGAAACAGATGATTGAAGTTCTTAATTCGTAATTCTTAATTCGTAATTAATAAAGAAATGGCTGGAAGTAATCCAAATGCTAAACCAATGGACCTCACATTGAAGATTTGGCGCCAAAAAGATAGAAATACTGCAGGTCAGCTGGTAACCTATCCGCTTAAGAACATATCTCCGGATATGTCTTTCCTGGAAATGCTGGACGTGCTAAACGAAGAACTTCTGGTAAGAGGTGAAGAGCCTGTTGCCTTTGACCATGACTGCCGCGAAGGTATATGCGGTATGTGCAGCTTGTTCATCAACGGCCGTGCACACGGTCCGGAGCGCGGTACTACTACGTGCCAGTTGCACATGCGTCACTTTAACCACGGCGATACCATCACGATCGAGCCTTGGAGAGCAGCAGCTTTCCCAGTACACAAAGACCTGATCGTTGACCGTTCTGCCTTCGACCGCATTCAGCAGGCTGGTGGTTATGTATCCGTAAACACAGGTGGTGTACCTGACGCAAACGAGATTCCTATACCTAAAACTATCGCTGACAAAGCGTTTGACGCAGCAACCTGTATTGGTTGTGGTGCCTGTGTGGCGGCATGTAAGAACGCCTCTGCCATGCTGTTTGTAAGCGCGAAGGTATCACAGTTGGCTATGTTGCCACAGGGCAAAGTAGAAGCTAAAACCCGCGCGGAAAATATGGTAGCCCAGATGGACGTAGAAGGATTTGGTGCCTGCTCAAACACAGGTGCCTGTGCGGCTGAGTGTCCGGTAGGCATATCGCTTGACAACATTGCGATGTTGAACCGTGAGTATCTTGGCGCTAAAGCAAGCTCTGAGAACGTATAGTTAGCCTGATTCTATTGAGCTTAAAAGGCGAGACAGGAAACTGTTCTCGCCTTTTGCTTTTATATTCGCACAAATATTCTGACATCTATACTTTTCTGTAAACCGTAAAGACTAGCGTCTGTTTACAGGAAAACACCTACACGATACTATGATCACCATTATAACGGGCACAAACAGACCATCCTCCAACTCCAGAGCTGTAGCCAATCTGTACTCAAAACTGCTGGACGAACGCCAAATAGCTAACCAAATACTAGACTTAGCTGACCTTCCGGCTGACTTTACAACATCAGCTCTTTACGATAACATTGGCACAAACCAAGCCTTTAACGACCTGAGCGCTCTTATTGGTGATTCAGAAAAGTTTGTATTCATCGTGCCGGAGTACAACGGTTCATTCCCAGGCGTCCTCAAGGCTTTTATTGATGGTCTTTCCTACCCTAACACTTTTCGCAACAAAAAGGCAGCTTTGGTTGGCCTCTCATCCGGAGTACAAGGCAGTGGCCTGGCCATGAGCCACCTGACAGATATTTTCAATTACCTGGGCATGCACGTATTGGCGCTAAAACCGCGCTTGGCTCAAATTGAGAAGAACTTCGATGGAGCTGCTATCACAAACGAGCTATACCTGGAACTACTAAAACAGCAGATTGATCAATTCATCCATTTCTAATAGCCAAGCTATACTGTAAGTGTAGGTATAGGTATAAAAAAAGAGCCCGCTTTGACAGCGGGCTCTTCACATTATTAGAAAACAGGATTAAAAATTAGTCTACATTATCATGTAGAAAGCGGTTATCACCTAGTATCTCGTTGTCATCGTTTAGGTTGAAACGGGATATGTTGCGTTCAGAAGAGTGTGCAACTGAATCCAGGGCAACATTGCGGCGCAGGTAAGCCGGTACGTCCAGCTTCTCTTTCATCGCTTCGCTCGTGGTCATGTCGGCGCTGAGCATTTTCAGGCGCTCACGGCGCTCAATTGCTTTTTGCTTCATCAGCTCACGCTCAGCTTCAAGGCGCTTTGCTTCACGTGTGGCATAGTCTTCTTGTTGCTGCGCACCAAAGCCGTTGCTGAACTCCTGCGTAGCAGAACCCTCTAGGTTAAAAACACGGCGCTGCGGTTGCTGCTGTACAGGCTGCTGTGGCTGTGGGGCCTGCGGCTGCTGGTACTGCTGTTGCTGAGGCGCTTGTGGCTGAACTGGCTGTTGCGGCTGCTCCACCACCGGGCGACGAATTTCGAACTGCTGCTGCACTGGTTGCTGTGGTTGTGGTGTCACAACAGGCGCTACCACTGGCTCAGGCACAAAGTTCACCATTTTAGGTTGCTCTGGCTTGGCTGGCTCTGCTACTTCAATTTTTTTTTGGCTATCCAGGTCAAACACCGTTTTCTTTGGCTCAATGATAACCTCTGCATCACTGGCAAAACCAGTAGCAATTACGGTTACACGAATACTCTGACCAAGTGAAGAATCGATACCGTGACCAAAAATTACTTCAGCTTCCTGCCCGGCTTTATCCTGGATATATTCTGTGATTTCAGTCAATTCGTCCATTTCAAGCTCAGCCTGCTCACCAGACATAATTGAAAGGAGGATTCTCTGAGCACCGTGGATGTCGGTGTTATTCAGCAAAGGAGAAGAAAGCGCCTCTTCAGCAGCACGCAGGGCACGGCCCTCACCTTCTGTAGTTGCAGAACCCATCACTGCAGCTCCAGAGTCTTTCATTACAGTCTTCACGTCTTCAAAGTCAACGTTCACTTCGGCTGTAACGGTGATAATCTCAGCAATAGATTTAGCGGCTGTTGTCAACACGTTGTCAGCTTTGGAGAAAGCCTCACGAATGGTCAGGTTACCGAACATCTCGCGCAGCTTATCATTGAGGATAACAAGGATTGTGTCGCAATTTTCACTTAGTTCTTTGATACCGTTCTCAGCGGCAGTCTTTTTCTTCTTTCCTTCGAAAACGAAAGGAGCTGTAACAATACCCACTGTTAGGATACCGAGTTCTTTAGCCACCTTTGCGATAACCGGAGCTGCACCAGTACCTGTACCACCACCCATACCAGCCGTGATAAACACCATCTTGGTATCGTTGCTTAGTAACTCGCGTATCTCTTCCTTGCTCTCCAGCGCTGCATGCTTTCCTTTCTCAGGGTTGGCACCGGCGCCAAGACCTTCAGTCAGGTTCAAGCCTATTTGTAGTTTATTTGGAACACTGCTGCTTTTCAGCGCTTGCATATCTGTATTACAGATCACGAATTCCACATCTTTGATACCTTGGCTATACATGTGGTTAACCGCGTTGCTGCCACCGCCCCCGACGCCAATCACCTTGATGATGGACTTACCGCTTGCCGGCAGGTCAAAACTGTACATTGATGTCATACTAAAATCTCCTGCTATTATGGGTTTCTAATAATTATGCTTCTTACTAATCGATGTCGTCCGACAGAAGTCCTTTAATTCTGTCGAGCAATCCCTTGCCGCTGCTTTCTTTGCTGGCGGTCTTTGTTGTTACCACTCTGTTATACTCTTCGTGCTGCTGCACCTCCACATGCTTCTCTTCACGCTGGTCAAGTGACTGGTAGCCAGCCAACACCAGCCCCACACCCGTTGCGTGCATCGGGCTCTTTACAGCATCGATCTTCGACTTGCCCAGGTGCTCGTTCGGATAGCCAATGCGGGTATCCATACCGGTGATGTACTCTACCAGTTGCACCAGGTTCTGAAGCTGAGCGCCTCCGCCTGTGATCACGATACCGGCTGCCAGGCTGTTGCTATACCCTGAACGAACAATTTCCGAGTAGATCAGTTCCACGATCTCTTCCATTCTCGCCTCAATAATATAGGCCAGGTTCTTCAGAGAGATCTCTTTAGGCGTACGGTCACGCAAACCCGGGATCGAAACAATCTCATTATCAGATGCTTCATCAGCAATCGCCTTTCCAAACTTCACTTTCAGCTGCTCCGCCTGGTTCTGCATCACCATGCAGCCCTGCTTGATGTCTGACGTAATGATATTACCCCCGAAAGGTAAAACTGCCGTATGGCGGATAATATTGTCTTTGAAAATGGCCAGGTCCGTTGTACCTCCACCAATATCAACTAAGGCTACCCCGGCTTCCTTCTCTTCGTCGCTTAGGACCGACATGCTCGAAGCAAGAGGCTCCAAAATCAGATTATCAATCTCCAGACCGGCACGGGCGATGCATTTGTTAATATTGCTGATCGCGTTCGACTGCGCGGTGATAATGTGGAAGTTGCCCTCCAGACGCACCCCCGACATACCTACCGGATCGACTATACCTTCTTCGTAATCCACTTTATACTCCTGCGGCATTACGTGGATGATCTCACTCCCCGGAGGCGTTACCAGGCGGTACATGTCGTTCGTCAGGCGGTTCACATCCTCAACCGTGATCTCATCATCCGTCATTTGGCGGGTAATGCTGCCATTGTGCTGCAGGCTTTTGATGTGCTGCCCGGCAATTCCCACGTTGACCACCTTGATGTTGATACTCGCCTGATCTTCGGCCTGCTGAACGGCTTTTCTGATCGCCTCTACGGTTTTGTCGATGTTGCTGACAATACCACGTACCACCCCTTCCGAGATGGCTTTGCCCATCCCCAGGATTTCCAGCTTTCCATACTCATTCTTCCGACCAACAAGTGCGCAAACTTTGGTTGTGCCGATGTCCAAGCCTACTACTATTTTGTCGTTCTGCATATGCTGTATATGTTATTCACAAATAATCTGATCTTCGTACTCCACATTGACTCTCTTATATTTATCCCAGCCCATCACGGGCAGCACTTCTTTATAAAAGACCATCAACTTTTTAAATTTCTGTTCCATGTCATTTGGCTTCCCAAACTCAATGGTGTGTTCCCCTACCTGTGGCAGAAAAGAAACTTTGCCCTTTTCATCGATATGCATCTGGGCTAATTGGGCTTTCCAAAACTGATCGGTTTCAATGAAACGCAGCAAGGAAATATAGGCCTGGCCTGTAGAGTCCTGAAAGAAATCCCTGCAGAATGGTCTGCCGGATTGGGTCTTCGTAATGGGTATTACACGAGCGGTGTATCGGTCGGACAGGGGCAGCATATTACCCTCTGCGTCGATGTAGACATCTTGATCTGGTCGTATAATTCTAGCTATAGGCCTATTCTGTTTAATACTTACTTTGATGTTGCCGTCGAGACCTTTATAAACCTCTGCTTCCTTCACAAAGCTATGTGCTTCGATGCGTTTTTCAAGGTTTTTCAGATCGATCTGCTGGTTGGGCAAACCTTCTAATTTTCGTTCACCTTCTCGGGTAAGGAGGTCTCTTACTTCCTCTTCCCCAATAAAGTAATTGTTGTACTCATTATCAATATTTATTGACACTTTCTCACACTTTTTTTCATTTTGGCGAGAAGATGCAAATCCTGCAAGAGCGGCGATCGTAACCACGCTACAACATGCAAAAATTAAAGATTTTATTTTACTATTCAAGCCCATTTCAGTTATTTTCTAAAATATTTTTTATAGGCTTTACTAATGTATCGATATCACCGGCTCCAACTGTCGCCAATACCTCAAAATCAGTGTTTTCAGCTAAATAAGCCGCCACATTCTCTTTATGCAAAAGTCTCTTTTTCGGGCCATTTATCAAGCCTAAAATCATTTCTGAAGTTACACCTTCAATTGGCTTTTCCCGTGCTGGGTATATATCCAGCAAGATCAGCTCGTCAGCAGCACTCAAACTCTGTGCAAATTCGGTTGCAAAATCGCGGGTGCGGCTGAACAAATGCGGCTGAAACACTACGGTCAGCTTTTTGTCCGGGTAAATGGCACGCAAAGACGTCATGAACGCATCGATCTCTTTCGGGTGGTGCGCATAGTCGTCAATGTATACTTTGCCCTGACCTTCATATACCACTTCGAAGCGTCGCTTCACACCTCTGTAACTTGCCAATGCATCACGCAACTTGTCTTCTGACACGCCCATAATCTGACCCGCTATCAGCGCAGCCAAGGCATTTTCTACATTGTGATATCCAGGCAAAGCCAACACCAAACGTGCTATGTTACTGATGGGTGTTTCCGCATCAAAACAGAAGCTGTATCCCTGTATCTCAAGCTGTTGCACATGTGCTTCGCCTTCCTTTAAGCCGTAGCGAATCACTCGCACATCGTCCTGTACTTTTTCAAGCAGACGTGGATCAGTGTCGCTATGCAAAATCAGATAGCCGCCGGGCTTGACCTGACTGATGAACTTCTGAAAGGTCCTGATCAGTTCCTCTTTGTCACCATAAATATCCAAGTGATCGGGATCAGCCGACGTCACGATAGCGATGTCCGGATATAGGGTCAGGAAAGAGCGGTCGTACTCATCTGCTTCTACCACAATCGTCTCCTGTTCAGCCGTACCTTTTCCGATCAGCAAGTTCGAATTCAGGTTGGTAGCTATACCTCCCAGGAAAGCAGAGCAGTCCACGCCACCTTCGTGCAGCAAATGCGTCACGATCGACGAAGTAGTCGTTTTGCCATGCGTGCCGGCTACGGCCACGGTATAAGCCGAACCCGTAATAATGCCTAACACCTCCGAACGCTTCTTGATGGTATAGCCCTTCTCTTTCAGGTAGGCCCACTCCGTATGCTCGGCAGGTATAGCTGGCGTGAGCACCACTAAAGTGGACTCCTTGTTCTCCAGTATTTCTTTTGGCAACTGGTTTACATCATCTTCATAATGCACCCGGATACCCTCCTGCTCCAGCGCCTCAGTGAGTGGGGTGCGGGTCTTGTCATAGCCCCATACCGGAAGCTTCCGGGCATTGAACCAGCGGGCAATGGCACTCATGCCGATTCCGCCGATGCCAAGGAAATAGATATAGCTATAGTCTTCCAGTCTCACTTGATCAACTTTAACAGTTCGTTTACAATATCGACAGCGGCATTTGGCCGCGCCAGTTTCAGGATGTTCTGCGCCAGACGGTGCTGCTCTGCCTCGTTTCCGGCCAGCTCCAGCGCGGCAGGTATCAGTTTTTGCTGTGCTTCGCCGTCACGCACCAATAAGGCGGCCTGCTCCTGCACCAGCGACATGGCGTTTTTGGTTTGATGGTCTTCAGCTACATTAGGCGAAGGCACCAGTATCGAAGGCTTGCCAGCCAGACACAGTTCTGAAATCGAAAGTGCCCCGGCTCTGGATACCACCACATCAGCGGCGGCATAGGCCAGATCCATCTGACGGATGAAATCGAAGGCACGTATACCTGCATCGGCATAAGGCTTCTCCAATTCCTGCGCCTGCGGATAAAATGCTCTGCCCGTCTGCCAGATCAGTTGATAGCCCGCTTCGGCAATTTGCTGCAGGCCAGCGGCTATACTTTGGTTTATGGTTCTGGCACCAAGGCTTCCGCCTAGCACCAGTATGGTTTTCTTTTCAGAAGTCAGTCCGAAGTGCAGCAAGGCCTCGCGGCGTTTGCCTTCGAGTTCCATAATGTCCTTCCGAACCGGATTGCCTGTCATCACCAGCTTTTCGGCCGGGAAGAAGGCGTCCATGTTGTTGTAAGCCACACAGATTTTCTGCACCCGCTTGGCCAATAGTTTGTTGGTTATACCTGCATAAGAATTCTGCTCCTGCACAAGTGCTGGTATACCTTTAGAGGTAGCTGCATACAGCAATGGCCCACTGGCATAACCGCCTACACCTACCACGGCATCCGGCTTAAAATCACGGATGATCTTGTTCGACATCCGGATACTGGAGATCACTTTCCATGGGAAAGAGAGATTGTCCAGTGTAAGTCGACGCTGCAGTCCGCTGATCCAGAGACCAACAATCTTGTAGCCAGCTTCCGGCACGCGTGTCATTTCCATACGCCCGATCGCTCCTACAAACAGGATCTCAGCATCAGGGTGCACCACCTTGATCTGGTTGGCGATGGCAATAGCCGGGTAAATATGCCCGCCAGTGCCGCCACCGCTGATGATGAAGCGATATGGACGCTGCTGATTAGGCATTGGCCGTCACTTTTGCGGTTGAACTAAATGACTCTTCTCCTTTCACGGTACGACTCACGCTTAGGATAATCCCAATCGATATACCTGTGAAAATAAGCGACGTCCCCCCCATACTCAGAAGCGGCAACGGCAGACCCGTAATCGGACCAAGCCCAACGGCCACGCCCATGTTGATCATGCCCTGCAGCACCAGACTGAAACTCAGGCCGGCTGCCAGCAAGCCTCCAAAGGCACCGTTGCTTTTCGTAACGGTCACCAATCCTCTGTATAGCAAGGCTAGGTATAAGAACAGCACCAAGGCGCCGCCCAACAAACCGTATTCCTCTAGTATGATTGCATATATAAAGTCAGAATAAGGGTGCGGCAAAATATCACGCTGGTCGCTGTTACCCGGGCCTTTGCCTACCACACCGCCAGTTGCAATGGCGATATAAGATTGTTCAAGCTGGAAAGCCGTCTCGGATTCGTCGAAGAAAGCCTCTACCCTACTGATGGCCGTACCTAAACGCTGACCGGCTGCTAGACCTACTCCGCCCAACATGGCACCTGCTAACACGAAAACTGCTAACGATTTCATTGGCACACGCCCAATGAACATCAGCAAAAGACTGGTCAGGAACAGCAACACCGCTGTAGAAGTGTTCGTCAAGGCGATCAAGGCGCAGATAAAACCTGTCCAGGCAAAAATCGGGATCAAGTTGCGCTTCCAGTCATCGAGGTTGTTTTGCTTTTTCGAGAGCATACTGGCCAAGTATGAAATCAGCGCCAGCTTCGCCAAATCCGAAGGCTGAAAAGTCTGGTTGATCACTGGAATGGTGATCCAGCGGGATGCTTCGTTGATGTTCGAACCAAAGAAGAAGGTATAGAGCAAAAGCGGCACAGATAGGATAAGCGCCACCAGTGATAAGCGGGAATAGTAACGGTAATCGATCTTGTGCGCCAGCCACATAAAGGCCAGTCCGATGAAGATCAGCGACGAGTGCTTAAAGAGGAAGTACTCCGTATTACCGTCTTTTTGCTTGTACGCCAAGGTACCGGTAGCCGAATACACGACTGCCATGCTGATAAGCGAGAACATCAGCACGATGCCCCAAAGCACCGCGTCCCCTTTCAGGTTCCGCTGTAACCATTGCTTGATCATATTACCTTTGGCTAAAAATTAAAAATCTTACTTTTTCAAAACTATCTTCTCTACGGCCTCCTTGAAGCGTTGCCCTCGGTGCTCGTAATTGTTGAACAAATCGAAACTAGCGCAGGCCGGCGACAAGAGCACCACATCACCGGGTGTTGACAGCAAGCGGCCCATGCGCACGGCATACTCCATGGAAGTGGTTTCCACCATCACCGGCACAATGCGTCCGAATGCTTCTTTCAACTTATCGTTGTCCTTGCCCAGACAAACCAGCACTTTCACTTTCTCCTTGGCCAGCTCGGTCAGCACGCTGTAGTCGTTCCCTTTGTCCACGCCGCCCGCAATCCAGATGATCGGCTGCTTTATACCCTCTAGGGCATAGTACACAGCTTCCACGTTTGTCGCTTTCGAGTCGTTGATGTAGGTGACTTCCTTTGAAACTGTGATCACCTGCAAACGGTGCTCAGCATTCTCAAATGTCTCCAGCCCTTTTCCGATCTGGCTGTCCTCCACGCCCATCAGCTTGGCGACTGCCACGGCGGCCATCGTGTTGTACTGGTTGTGCTTGCCGATCAGGGCAGAGCGCGAAGCGTCAATGTCGCCTTCAAAGAACTTGACGTTGACTTTTACATGCGTCCCTTCACATAGTACTTTCGTACCCTCCGTGTTTTGGAGTGAGAATGGGATTGTGGTTCCGCCAAAAGACGCAGAATCGAACGCATTACGGATAATATCATCATCGTTGTTGTAGATAAAGTAGTCCGCGCCGCTCATGTTCTGCGCAATGCGCAACTTAGAGGCGGCGTACTTGTTTAGATCATAGCCATACCGGTCTAGGTGGTCTGGCGTAATATTTAACAGTACTCCAATATGTGCTTTAAACTGGTACATGTTGTCGAGCTGAAAACTGCTCAGCTCCACCACGTAGTACTCGTGTTTATTGTCAATTACTTTCTCAGCTAGACTTTCGCCGATGTTACCGGCCAGCCCTACATTTATACCTGCGCTCTTCAGCAAGTGGTAAGTGAGCAAGGTTGTCGTGGTCTTACCATTCGTACCGGTAATGCAAATGAACTTCGCATCAGTATACCTGCCTGCAAACTCGATCTCCGATATCACCGGAATCTCTTTCTTGATCGCCTCCTGAATGATGGCTGCCTTGTCAGGTATACCCGGACTTTTGACGATTTCGGTCGATCCTAAAATACGCTCAAAGGTATGGGTACCCTCTTCGTAAGGTATAGCCGCTGTTGCCAGCTTGGCTTTGTATACCTCCTTGATCTGCCCCATGTCGGACACGAACACATCCAGCCCTTTTGCCTTTGCCAGCAAAGCCGCTCCTACGCCACTTTCTCCCGCTCCGAGTATCGCTAGTTTCATGGTTTGTTTTCGTTAGGTTTTAGCGCAGTTTCAGGGTTGCCAATGTCAAAATTGCCAGCATGATGCCCACAATCCAGAACCTAGAAACGATCTTGGACTCGTGGTAGCCGTTTTTCTGGTAGTGGTGGTGCAGCGGCGACATCTTGAAGATGCGTCGGCCTTCCCCGTATTTCTTTTTGGTATACTTAAAGTAACTCACCTGCAGCATCACCGACAGGTTCTCAATCAGGAAGATGCCGCACAGGATAGGTATAAGCAGCTCTTTGCGCACAATTAGGGCCATCACTGCGATGATACCGCCAATGGCCAAGCTGCCTGTATCGCCCATGAACACTTGTGCCGGATACGAGTTATACCACAGAAAACCCACACAGGCTCCCACAAAGGCTAGGGCAAATATGGTCAGCTCACCCGAGTTCGGGATGAACATGATGTCGAGATAATCCGCAAAAATGGTGTTACCCGATACCCAGGCAAAGATCGCCAGCGTAAGGCCGATGATGGCCGAGGTACCAGCCGCCAGACCGTCGATACCGTCGGTGATGTTGGCACCGTTAGATACGGCCGTGATTACCAGAATCACGAACGGGATGTACAGGTAGCACGACCAGTCTGCGAAAAGCGGACCCGCGAAAGAAAACAGATTGCAGTAATCGAGTTCGTTATTTTTGCGGAAAGGTATAGTCGTAATCATGGATTTGATGTCCACCCACTTGCTCGTGGCGTTCACGGCGGAAGTAGAACCATCGGTGAAGATGTACTGCCTTACGACAACATCGTCACTAAAGTATAGGGTCAAACCTACAATAATTCCTAAGCCAATCTGACCCAGCACCTTAAATTTTCCGGCCAGTCCCTCTTTGTTCTTTTTGAACACTTTGATGTAGTCATCGAGGAAGCCGATCAAGCCCAACCAAATCGTCGAAACGATCATCAATAACACGTAAATGTTATCCAGACGGGCAAACAGCAAGGTGGGCACCAGTATAGCCAACAGGATGATCAGACCGCCCATAGTCGGGGTGCCTTTCTTCTCCATTTGGCCCTCCAGCCCGAGGTCACGAATGCTTTCGCCTACTTGTTTGCGCTGCAGTATTTTAATCAGTCGTCCGCCAAACATCATCGCGATCAGCAAAGACGTCAGCGTTGCCATACCCGCCCTGAAGGAGATGTACTGGAATACACCCGCCCCTAATAGGTCGTACTCACGGTCAAGGTATGTAAAGAGGTGGTAAAGCATTTAATCTGTAATCGTTTCTCCTTTGTTTTTCAGTTTGTTTTATTTGCCAAGCTGTTGCAGGGCTTCCTGTAGCACTTGTTTATCGTCGAATGGGTATTTCATGCCCTTTATCTCCTGATAAGTCTCATGGCCTTTGCCTGCCACCAGTATGATATCACCCTTACCCGCCAGCATGCAGGCCGTGCGAATCGCCTCTCTCCTATCCAGCACACTCAGGGTTTTCTTGAAATCCAGCGGCTTTACGCCTTTCTGCATGTCTTCCAGTATCACCTGTGGCTCTTCGAAACGCGGATTATCGGACGTTAAAATCACCTTGTCGCTCAGGCGACAGGCGATGTCGGCCATCACCGGGCGCTTAGCCGCGTCGCGGTTACCACCACAGCCAACTATTGTTATCACCGTTTGCAACGGCGTGCGTATTTGCTGAATCGTGTTAAGCACGTTTTCCAGTGCATCCGGCGTATGGGCATAGTCCACTATACCGGTGATTTGCTCCTGCTCCGACACTATGTAATCGAAGCGGCCAGCTGCTGTATCCAAGCTCGAGAGTATAGTGAGCGCTTCCATAGGATCTTCCTCTAGCAGCACTGCCACACCATAAGCACCAAGTAAGTTGTAGGCGTTGAACGCCCCGATTAGTTTGGCCCAAATCTCATGACCGTCGATTTCCAAATGCAAGCCCTGCAATGTGTTGTCGATCAGGCGTGCCTTAAAGTCAGTTACTTTGCGGAGCGAGAAATAGCGCACGTCCGCTTTGGTGTTCTGCACCATCACCGGACCGCGCTTGTCGTCGGCATTGATCAGGGCAAAAGCACCAGCCGGTAGCATATCAAAGAAGGACTTCTTCGCTTTGATATACTCGTCGAAGGTGCCGTGATAGTCTAAATGGTCATGGGTGATGTTGGTGAACACGCCGCCGGCAAAGGTTATACCTGCCACGCGTTGCTGCACCATGGCATGCGAACTCACTTCCATGAAAACATACCCGCAACCGGCCTTCACCATCTTATCCAACAGCGCATTCAGCGACACGGCGTCCGGCGTGGTGTGCGTCGACGGAATCACCTCTTCGTCAATCTGGTTCTGCACTGTGGAGATCATACCCACATGGTAGCCCAGTTCGCGGAACAGCTTGTGCAGCAAAGTCACCGAAGTGGTCTTACCGTTGGTGCCCGTTACGCCCACCAGTTTCAGTTTGCGGGACGGATGGCTGTAAAACGCAGAAGCCATCAAACCCAAGGCCTGACCGCTGTTTTTTACCTTGATATAAGTAACATCCTCGGCCAGTTCAGCCGGTAATTCTTCGCACACAATGGCAACGGTCTTCGCCTCCGCGGCTTTCGCCATGAAGTCGTGCCCGTCTACCTGCACGCCGCGCATAGCCACAAACAGCACGCCTTGCTGCACCTGGCGTGAGTCGAAGGTAATCGACTCAACCTGCACATCCAGCGGGCCGTGGCTTTCCAGCACGGTTACGTCTTTCAATATGTCCTGCAATAGCTGCATTAGCTCAATACAATCGTAATTTTAGTCTCTTTGTTAATTTCGGTGCCCGGCTGCACGGATTGCTTTTGCACCCGCTTGCCCATCCCTTCCACACTTACCTTCAGGTGCTGGTTGCCCAAAATGAACAGTGCGTCGCGCAGCGTCATACCAGTCACATCAGGCACCTGACCGCCTCTTACGGGGTTCGGCTCAAACTTCAGCGAGCGCATTTGCGGTGTCACACGCACCCACTCGTCATCGCTTGTCGCCGTGGAGTGGTTGCTTACGCCGATCTTGTTCAATATCAGGCCCAGATCATCCAAACTGCCGGCTTTCACCTGTGGCAAACTGTCTTTGTTCGGCACTACACGGGCACGAAGCGGCTGGTGCATGGCCAAGTCTCGGGCATAGGCTTTGTCAGCCACTTCCTTAAACACCGGCGCGGCCACATCGCCGCCGTACACGTTCACGCCTCTCGGACTGTCAATGATCACTATGCAGCTGTACTTCGGATTGTCAGCCGGGAAATAGCCGGCAAACGAAGTCGAGTATAGCTTCACGTACTTACCGTCTTTCACCTTGCGGGCGGTTCCGGTTTTACCGGCTACTTTATAGTCGGCGCTCTTGATGTTCTTGGCGGTACCATTCTGCACTACACCTTCCAGCATGGCACGCACCTTCTTAATCGTCTCTTCTGAAGCAATTCTCTCGTTCAGCACACGCGTCTGAAATGTCTGGATCACCTGATCAGCGCGACGGATCTCTTTCACGATGATCGGCTGTACCTTCACCCCATTGTTTGCCACAGCATTGTAAAGTGCCAGTGTCTGCAGCGGGGCCAGCTTCATTTCGTAGCCGATTGACATGGAGGTTAGCGTTGTGCCATACCATGTCTTGTCGCTCGTGTTCTTGATGTAAGGCCTTGCCTCACCATCCATTTGAAAGCCCAGTGTGCTGCTCAGTCCGAACTTGTGCAGGTAATCCACAAAGGCCTGCGGGTTGTCACTGAAGTTATCCTGAATCAGTTTGGCCACCCCGATATTGGACGACTTCTCGAACACCTCCTGTGCCGTGATCTTGCCGTAACCGCCGATTTTCACGTCAGTCATGGTCGTATTTTTAATGCGGTATCTGCCATCTCCTGTGTCTACCGTATCGGTCAGGTCCACATCAGAATGTTCAAACAAAGCCAGCATAGAAGCCAGTTTGAAAGTTGAACCTGGCTCCGTACGTCCCTGGTTACCAACCGCATAGTTATAGTCTTCGATGTAACCGCCCTTGGTTCTACCTAAGTTGGCCATCGCTTTGATCTCGCCTGTCTTCACCTCCATCAGGATCACGCAACCATAGTCAGCGTTTTTCTCTACCAGTGCCTTGTAGAGCGCATTCTCGGCCACGTCCTGCAGGTTGATATCGATGGTGGTTTTAATGTCGTAACCGTTCTGTGGCGCCACTTCCGTTCCGTCGTAGATCGGTTTGTTACCGCCCGCTATACGCTCAAAAAGGGCCTCCCCATCGGTGCCCGCCAAATCGCCGTTGAAGCTGTATTCCAGCCCCGCGCCGTTTTTGTCCTCGTTTATAAAGCCGATGGTACGCTCAGCCAGCATACCGAAAGGCTTGAAGCGCTTCTCCACTTTCTCGAAGATCACTCCGCCTTTGTTCTTTCCAGCCCGGAAGATCGGCCAGCTCGCCATCATCTTCTTCTCCTGGTAGTTGATCTGGCGGCTGTTCAGTCTTATGTACCTCCTGCCGGCATGTCGCGCATTTTTGATCTTGCGGCGATAATGTTCCGGCGACTGGTCTTTGTAGAAGCGTGACAACAGCATGGCCAGCGAGTCTATACCTGCGTTGAAAGTCTCGGCCTGGGCAATTGCCGGGTCAAACGCAACGCGGTAAAACGGCAGCGACGTGGCCAATATACTCTCGTTGTCAGAGTAGATATTGCCACGGGTAGCCGGAACTGGCTGGTAGCGTATGCGACGCTCCTTCGAGATCTGCTTCCACTTGGTACCATCCAGCACCTGTATCTGCACAATCTTGTACACGATCGCACAAGCAAAAAGGCAGACCAATAGGAACACGATCCGTACGCGCAGTACTATTTCCTTCTTAATATTCATCTGCCGCAACTTCTACTTGGTAAGGTGGAGATGAACTTTCAACAAGGCCCAGCGGTGCCACGTTGCGCGCCACTTCAGACTGTTTGCTGGCGCCCATATAATCAGACTTCAGGGTGGTGTAATCCGCCCGGAGGTCTTCTGTCTCTACTTTGATCTTGGCTATTTTGCGGATGGTCTTCTCGGCATAGTGGGTGTTGCCGATGTAGAAAAGCGTAATACCTGTCAGGAAAAGCACATGCGGCAGGTACTTGGTCGGCACGCCCTCCTGAAACAGAAAATCAACGTTCGTGTACTTATCCAGCCACTTGAACAGGCTGAACCCCTTCTTCTTAGTCTTCACCTCCGGCTTCACCTCTTCCTCTGGCTTCACGCGCAGCGTGTTGCCCTTGGGCGCGGCAGCTGTCTTAGTCATAAGGTTAGGAGCCATAGTTAAGTTTAGGTTACTACACTGTTGTTAATTCTATTTCTGCATTCGCTATCTCTTCTCTGCGATTCTTAGTTTGGCGCTGCGTGAGCGACTGTTCTCAAGCAATTCCTGTTCCGAGGGCACAATCGGCTTTCGGTTGACGGCGTCGAGTGGCTTTTTCTCGTTTCCGAACAGGTCTTTTTCCACCTCTCCGAAGAACTTGCCCTTGGCGATGAAGTTCTTCACGAGCCGGTCTTCGAGTGAGTGGTATGACATCACCACCAATCTACCGCCGGGCTTGAGCACTTCGGCCGCCTGCTCCAGCATTTCCTCGAGCGCCTTCAGCTCGTCGTTTACTTCTATGCGCAGCGCCTGAAACACTTGCGCCAGGTATTTATTCTCCTTTCCACGCGGGGTGCAGGAGCTGATCGCTTGTTTAAACTCCCCGATCGTCTCGATCGGGTTGCGGGCACGTTGCGATACGATCACACCGGCCAGTGTCTTGGCGTTTTTCACTTCGCCGTAAATTCCGAAGATCCTGTGCAGCTGCTCCTGGCTGTAGGTGTTCACCACCTCGCTGGCCGGCATACCTGATTCAGGATCCATGCGCATGTCAAGCGGACCATCGAAACGAGTCGAAAAACCGCGTTCGGCTTCGTTGAACTGGTGCGACGATACGCCTAAATCAGCCAGAATGCCATCCACTTCTTTCACCTTGTAGAGGCGCAGGTACTTTTTCAGGTCCCGGAAGTTGGCGCGCACAAACGTGAAAGCCGGGCTGTCGATTTTTTTCGACTGCTCCTCCGCGTCGCGGTCCTGGTCAAATGAGTAAAGCTGACCTGTCGTCAGCTTGCTGGCGATTACGCTAGAGTGACCACCGCCTCCAAACGTCACATCGACATACACGCCATCTGGTTTGATCGCCAGCGCGTCTATGCATTCCTGCAGCATAACCGGTCTGTGGTACTCCATTAAATCAAAGGCGCTTCCGCCGGTTTATCTCCTAAAAACTTCTCGGCCAGTTGTGAGAAACTCTGCTGGTCCTTGATGAGGAAGTCCTCATACTTGTCAGGGTTCCAGATCTCAACACGGTTTCCCAAGCCTACCACAATCGCCTCTTTCTCCAGATCGGCGAAACGGGCCATGGTGCGGGGCACGATGAAACGGCCGGTGCCGTCCAACTCGATCTCCGTGTTGCCACGGAAGAAGTTGCGCTGAAACTGGCGGTACTCCTCATTAAACTCATTTAGACCTGCCACCTTATCATAGATCGTCTTCCACTCCGATTTCGGGTAAAGCACGAGGCAAGGCTCGAAGCCTCGTGTCAGCACCACATGATTGCCAGACGCCTCCGGCAGGTTGGATTTTATCTTCGCAGGTAAAACCAACCTTCCCTTTGGATCAATCTTGCATTCGTATTCGCCAGACAGGAAGTTCATGTATATGACAGTTGAGTCCGTATAGTTTTCGGAGTATACAAATGTAACGATTCACCAAAACACCGCAACCACAATCTCCCACTTTTTACCACTTTGTGGATAAATTACGGTTATCCACCCCACTTATCCACATTATCCACATTTCGGACCTTCATTTTGCGGATAAGTTTATTTGCATAAAATATACTAGTTCGTTAATATACGAGAGACTATATATTATAAAACACTGTAAGACAAGACATTAACACAATAAGCAGACCTAAACTATTGCTCTCCGAAGGCATTTTTGTCAAAAGTGGGACAAAGTGGAGAATGTGGTAGAAAGTGGGACGATATCCCGAGAGTGGATAAAGTTTGTGGTAAAAGTGGGGAGTTTATCCGTATATTTGCACTGTGAATCAGACCATCCGCCATACGGTTACGCTACTCCTGACCCTGAGCATTTTGCTGGGCTCGTTTGGCGTGGCTTTGAGCGAACAACTCTGCCTGATGACTGGACTGAAAATGTCGGCCATGCAGGAGCAAGCGGATGGTTGCTGCCAAGAGCCTAACACACAGGAAGCTGCCGAAGATGATTGCTGTACAACAGAACTTTCCTTTGAAAAGCTGGAGCCGGTCTCTTCTATCAAAAGTCTATCGCTCGAGATTCCTGTTTTCTTTGCGGCTGCATTCACACCACTTTTTACCACTTGGGCGCCGGAGCCAGCCACCGACCAACGGATTCTTACTTACTCCGATAGTTCTCCCCCGCTCTACGGCATTCAACTACTCCATCGGCTACAAATTCTTATCGTCTAGGATTTCCGTTTGCATAAAATCCTGCATTGGCTAAAGGCCTATGCACAAACCTGCATTCAGAAATTTTAATCAATAAAGAATATGTATTCTAGCATACCTGTGCGAACTATCAGCCGAATCTTCGGCACGTTTGCACTCCTTATTACTATACTTATACCTGCCGCCGCCCAGCAACTGACGGGCACAGTGGTAGACCAATCCAGCAAAATACCTCTGATAGGCGCCAACGCCGTGTGGAAGGGAACGTCTAAAGGCACTGCTACTGATGCCAGCGGAAACTTCACACTGCAACTGACCGACGCCATTAGTCCCCAGATCATCGTGTCTTACCTGGGCTACAAGCCCGACACGATTGATGTCAGCGGCAAAACAGCTGTTATCGTGGCACTCACACCTACCAGTTCCTTAAGGGAGGTAGTGGTGGAAGGACAACAGACGCGCTACTCCGCCCTCACCCCCACCAATTCGCAGATCATCACAACACGTGACCTGGAAAAATCGGCCTGTTGCAACCTGGCGGAGAGCTTCGAAACAAATGCCTCCGTGGAAGTGACGACCACCGACGCGGTTTCGGGTGCCAAGCAAATCCAAATGCTCGGGCTGGACGGCTCCTATACCTTGCTGACCACAGACAACGTGCCGGCCCTGCGCGGCCTTTCAACCCCCTACCGTCTCAACTACCTGTCTGGCACTTACATTGAGTCTATTGACATCATAAAGGGAATGGGCTCGGTGCTAAACGGCTACGAATCGATTTCGGGGCAGGTGAACGTAAAATTGAAAGACCCTGAGAAAAGCGAACGGCTATACCTGAACCTGTATGGAAACAGCCTCGCTAAGTTCGACGCCAATCTGAACGTGTCGGCGCAGGTAAGCCCAAAGTGGAGCACGCTCCTGATGCTGCACTCCGACCACCTGGGCAACCGTGTGGACCGCAACAAGGACGGCTTTATGGACCTGGCACTTGGCACGCATCATAATGTATATAACAAGTGGAAGTATACCCATGGCGATTGGGTATCAGAGTTTGGGATAAATGCCCTGCGCGAGACGAAGCTAGGCGGACAGATGGACTATGAAAAAGGCGAAGCAATTGGACCTGAGCAAAACTATGGTACCGAATCCGAAACGGATCGTCTGTCCTTTTACAATAAGACCTCCTATACCTTCAAGGGCAAGCCTTACCAGAGTTTGGGTTTTATTTCATCAGGTGTACACCACAAGTTTAATTCACTCTATGGCCGCCGCACATACAATGGCGAACAGAACACAGGCGATCTGCGCTTCATTTTCCAGTCCATCATCGGGCATACGGGCCATACCTACAAGGTGGGTGCCAGCTTCCTTTACGACGACTATACCGAGCGACTGGAGCAAACCAGACTGAGCCGCACCGAACAAGTACCGGGTATTTTTGCAGAATACATCTTCAACAATTCCGAAAACCTAACTGTAGTGGCCGGCGCCCGCACCGACTTCCACAATCTCTACGGCACTGTATTTACGCCTCGCCTTAATGTAAAATACGACCTGACACAGAATACCATTTTCCGGTTAGCGGCAGGCAAGGGCTTCCGGGTTGCTAACCCTATTTCGGAGAACACGGCTGCGTTGGTCAGCAACCGCGCCTTCACCTTCCGGGAAGAACTGCAGCCGGAGAAGGCTTGGAACCTGGGTGGCTCCTTTACACAGTATTTTGAGTTGGGCAGTCGTCCGGGCGCTTTCATCACCGACTTCTATTACACCACTTTCCAGAATCAGGTAGTGGCTGACATGTACAGCAGCGCCAACCAGGTTGAGTTTTACAACCTGCAGGGCCGCTCCTTCTCTCGCAGCTTTCAGGCGGAGTTGCAATATGAGGTGCTGAAGGGCTTTGACGTAAAGACGGCCTATAAATACTACGACGTGCAGACCACCTACAACGGCGCGCTGCAGCAGCGCCCGATGATTCCGCAGCACCGCTTCTTCGTGAACCTCGGCTTTGCCACACCATTCGATAAATGGCGTGCCGATCTGACCACACAGTACTTCGGACAAATGCCATTAGCCTACATGGAAGGCCATAGCGGTACAGCGAACGTGCGCCAGTCCGATGCTTTCTATACCTTGAATGGGCAGGTGTCGCGAGCCTTCAAGCGCTGGGAACTATACCTGGGCGGTGAGAACCTGTTGAACTTCCGTCAACCAGATGCGATCAGAGGGGCAGATAATCCCTTTGGTGCCAACTTCGACGCCAGCATGGTGTGGGGGCCAATTACCGGCAGGGTCATCTATGCAGGTATGCGCTTCAAGATCGAATAGCGGCACATCATTTGCACTGCTCCAGCGGCTCTAATAGAAACCAAATCATTATCATACATCTAACTTTCACCAATAACAATTTCACATTATGAAAATCTTCAGAAACATCGGATTAGCACTTGTTATGTTCTTCGCTACGTTGAGCGCACAGGCCCAGAACGGCAATGAAAAAACAGTTCAAATTAAAACTTCAGCTGTGTGCGGCATGTGCAAGAAGAGCATAGAAAAAACGATGGCTTATGAGAAGGGCGTCAAAAAATCGAACCTGGACGTGGATTCCAAGATGCTGACTGTTACCTATGACCCGAAAAAGACCAACGAAGACAAAATCCGTAAGGCAGTGAACGACACAGGCTACGACGCCGACGACAAACCAGCCACGCCACGTGCCTACAACAAACTGGACGATTGCTGCCGCAAGGAAGCTGGCGCGCACTAAAAGCCGCCCATACCTTAAAATCAAAAAGGGTAGCTGACACCAAGTCGGCTACCCTTTTGCTTTATACAGCTGCCACCACGGTAGGTAGGGCTTGTCATGGTGCTCGTAGTGATAGCCGAAGAAGTAACAGCTCACAAAGGCCCACAGGTGGTTTTTGGCCTGTGTACCTGATTTGTGCTTGTTCTCGGGGGCATGCTCACCGCGATGCGGCAGGTAGGTTCCGAAGTAGAACAGCTGGAATGTAGCCAGTATAGCGGGCATCATCCAGAACATGATTACATTCTCGAGCAGAAAAAACAGCTGCAGCACATTATAGGTAATGGCCATCAGCACGATCTGCCACCATGTGATGTAGTTCTTCAGAAAACTGTAGTACCAGGGCCAGAAAGAGCCGTGGTGGTAGTCTGGGTCTTCCTCTGTGGCCACATGCCTGTGGTGCTGGTGATGCTTAGGCAGGAGCCGTGGGTACCAGTTATAGGCGAAGAGAAAAGCGGTGACAGTGCCGATCATGCGGTTCAGCTTTGGCCGGCCGGGAGCGACAACGCCATGCATGGCATCGTGGGCAGTAATAAAAAGGCCTGTGTACAAGTGCGTCTGCAGCAGCATGAACAGATATGGCAAAGGCGATGCAAAGTCAACCGGAAAGCGCAACAGGTATACGAGCAGGCCAGACCAGCACACCACAATAATGGCTGCGATGGTGACCCCTCTGTTGTCCCTATGGATTGTCTTTGCCATTTGATTATTTAAAGGCTGGATATTAGCTATACCTACATTGAACAGTCACGCTTCGGATATACCTGTTCTTTGCAGGCCATCCCTATACCTGATTATACCGCTTCCTTTAGTAAGGTATCGCGCACCTCCTCCATCAGCCACATGGGTGTAGAAGTTGCGCCGCAAATACCCACTTTGTCGCCGTCGGCAAACCACTCGGGCTGTATTTCTTCTACCTTCGAAACAAAATAAGTAGCCGGATTTGTGTCTTTGCATACCTGATAGAGCACTTTGCCATTGCTCGACTTGGTGCCCGACACGAAGATAATCTTATCAAACTGAGCGGCAAACTTGCGCAGGTCTTTGTCTCGGTTCGATACCTGCCGGCAGATGGTGTCGTTGGCGTCCACTTCGTAGCCCTTTTGCTCGAGCGTGTCCTTTATGTTGTAGAAGCTGTTGGTGCTTTTGGTGGTCTGGCTGTAAAGTGTGATTTTGGGCGGCAACTCATGTTGCATCAGTTCGTCCAGATTCTCGAACACCACCGCTTTGTTGCTCGTCTGCCCCAACAGGCCCATCACCTCAGCATGCCCGTGCTTGCCGTAGATAAAAATGCGCTCGTCTTTGTCGTAGGACGTTTTAATCCGGTTCTGCAGCTTGAGTACCACGGGACAGGAGGCATCGATCAGGGTCAGGTTATTCTGCAGGGCCACGTGATAAGTTGCAGGCGGTTCGCCATGGGCTCGAATCAGGACAGCCTCGTCGCGCAGCTTCCCCAACTGGCCATGGTCGATGATGCGCAGACCGCGCTTCTGCAGGCGCTCCACCTCCACGTCATTGTGCACGATATCACCCAGACAGTAAAGATACCCTTGCTCATCGAGCAGGTCCTCAGCCATCTGGATGGCATAGACCACGCCGAAGCAAAAGCCTGAGTTAGAATCGATCGTGACTTGAAGGTTCCGCATATACCTTTATACAGCCAAGCGTTGATATTGTTTAACGGCGAAGCGCTGTTTTAAGCCCTCGTACATCGAAATTGTCGACAAAAGCATCAGCATGGAGTACATCGAGTCCTCCACAGGTATAGACACAATGCGCAGATTCAGGTTGTGGCTGTTGTTATACCAAACTATCGGCAGGTAAGTCAAAACGCCATTTACAAGCAGGAACGGAACCAAGTGCACCATGTAAGCCAGGTAAAAGCGCCCGAGTCTTTCTGTGTTGAAATAGTAATAGTGCGCCCCCAGCATAGCGGCCAGCAAGGTAAAGGTGATGGAAGTATAGAGCTTTTCTAAATTAAAGACTGCTAGAAGTAAGAGCACAGGTATAAGCGCAAAGGTGATCGCCTTAGCATAAGGCTGCAGCAGGTCTTTGGTAATGTAAGCATTGAGACAGTCGTAGATAAAGACGCAGGCGTAAGGCACCGTGATGAAGAAAAGTACCTCCTCGAGCGGCAGGCTAAAGATGTAGATCCCTACCAGATACTCCGGGTTGAAGCCCCATACGCCAGCTTGCGTGAAGATTTCGTCCCAGATGATAAACAGGACAGCATTGATGATGATTGCCGGCCACAGGTATGGCCAGTTTTTATAAAATGCCACTTTCCTGTCGAAGGAGAGCAACAGCGGAAACAGGATGGTGAAGATGTTCAAGTACAGGTATAGCGGCATGTGGCTTATATAGGTATGCTTTTTATTTTTCGTTTTTCCTGCTCGGTGCAGTGGTCTTTTGTCAACATAAAATCCCGGATATCGCGGGCCATGTCATTAGACAGGCCGGACTTCGGATGGCGCTCCAGCCCAGCAATAATCTTTGCTTTGTCGTCTTCCAGGTTACTGCTCATATTCAGATAGCGTGGCACGTAATGCTCTACTGTGAAGCGCAGAAACCTGATTTCCGGATTGACTGCATCGAGTTGAACGGCCTGCTCAAATATCTCCGAAGAGCGCTGCAGGTGCTTCATTTTCATGTAAGGATTCCAGACATGTTTTGCCATAATGGCTTCCGAAACTGCCTTATAAGCCAGCACCACAGGGTTATTATCCTCATAGTCGCTCATCAGCTTGTGAAACTCCCTGCCAGCCTTGCTATTCTGACTAGCCTCCAGGAACTGCACACGCAAATCAGGCAACTTGTAAGACTTGGTGTTATCGGCCAGAGCCGTAATGTAAAAAAAGAGTAAAAAGGGTAATATCAGTAAGCTATTCTTCACGATTCAGATGGCGTTTAGTTGGTACCTGAGATAAGAGCCCAAAAGTAAGGCAAACTTTGTGTTATCAGGTACTCTTACGCGCTCATTCAAGATATGGGTTGCCGGCAGCCCTCTGATTTTGTGGAAAAGCTTGAGGTAATACACATAGGCAAGGTATACGCCCATACGGGCAGAACGCGGCAAACCGAGTATTCCGGCGTAAGCATCTTTGAAGTCCTGCGCAATGTCGGCTTCTATTTCTTCTTTGCTGGCGTTGTTGAACGTGCGGATATCGACAGCCGGAAAGTATACCCTCCCACGGTCCTTGAAATCACTCTGCATGTCGCGCAGGAAATTCACTTTCTGGAAGGCTGCTCCCAGACTACTTGCCGGTTTCTTCAGCCGCTCAAACATCTCCTGATCCCCTTCGCAGAACACCTTCAGGCACATCAGCCCCACCACTTCAGCCGATCCGTAGATGTACTCTTTATACAGCGCCGGGTCGTACACATGATCTTCGAGGTCCATGGCCATGCTGTTCAGAAAGGCTTCGATGTACTCCCGGTCAATCTTATACTCATTCACCACGCACTGAAAGGCATGCAATACCGGGTTCAGGCTTATACCTTGCTCAATGGCCTCAAAAGTCTGTTTGCGGAACTCGCTGAGCAGTTTGCGTTTGTCGAAGTCATGAAAGGTGTCCACAATCTCGTCGGCGCAGCGCACAAAGCCATAAATGGCATAGATAGGCTGATGGAATTTGCGGTGCAGTGTCTTGATACCGAGCGTAAAGGACGTGCTATACGCCTCCGTTATCAGTTTGCTGCAGTTCAGGCAGGTTTCTTTAAATAGATCCATAGTTTTATCTGGAGCGTTACTTACTCATTATTTCTTGTTTAGCCAGCGCGTATTCCTTCGCCACTTCTTTTGCCACCACCTGTCCTGAGATAAGCGACGGCGGCACTCCCGGGCCCGGTACCGTCAGCTGACCGGTGTAGTACAGATTTTTCACTTTTTTACTCTTTAGGCTAGGCTTGAGCAGGGCAGTCTGCATCAGCGTATTGGCTAAGCCATAGGCATTGCCTTTGAAGGCATTGTAGTCAGAAATAAAATCGCGGTGGGCGTAACTACGCTTGTATACCACAGCACCGCGCACATCCTGCCCGGTCAAATGCTCCAGGCGGTCCATGATGATGTTGTAGTAGCGTTCCCGCAGCTCTTCTGTGTCTTCGAGGTCAGGCGCCACAGGCATCAGCACAAACAAGTTCTCGCAGCCATCCGGGGCCACGCTGTCATCCGTAACTGACGGAGCCGACACGTAAAACAGTGGCTTGGCCGGCCATTTAGGATCTGTATAGATTTCGTGGGCATGGGGCCCGAAGTCTTCGTCAAAGAACAGGTTGTGATGCCGCAGGTTGCCAAGCCTTTTTCCTATGCCCAGGTAGAAAATCAGGCAGGAAGGTGCCATCACCCGCTTGTCCCAGTAGTCCTCTGTATAACTACGATAGGCCGGGGCTATAAGGTGGCGCTCCACGTGGTGGTAGTCGGCACTGGCCACCACCACTTCTGCCTCAAATGTGCCCGAAGCGGTGCGGACGCGACGGGCTATACCTTGTTCTACCTCTATTTCCTGCACATCCTGGTTGTACAGGAAAGACACACCTTTCTCCTCTGCCAGCTGCACCATCCCTTCGATGATCTTGTACATGCCACCCATCGGGTACCATGTTCCGAGGCTGATATCGGCGTAGTTCATCAGACTGTATAAGGCAGGTGTGTTTTGCGGCAGCGCACCTAAAAACAGCACCGGAAACTCCATCAGTTTGATAATCTTATCGTGGGAAAAGAAACGGCGGATGTGTGCGTGAATGGATTGGAACACATCCATGCGGAGCACATCCATTAGCAGCTGCAGGCTCATGAACTCACTCACCGAACGACCCGGTTTGTACACGAGTTGGTTTATACCGACTTCATATTTATAGGCAGCCTGCTCCAGAAATTTGTTTAGTCGGGTGGCACTTCCAGGCTCCCATCTCTCGAACAGGGCTTTTAATTCTTCAAGTGATGCAGGCACATCTACAAAATCATCTTCACCGAAGACCACGGTATAAGACGGGTCGAGGCGCACGAGATCATAGTAATCGGAAACGGATTTGCCAAATTTATTGAAGTACGACTCAAACACGCCGGGCATCCAGTACCAGCTCGGCCCCATGTCGAAGGTATAGCCTTCGGCCTCGAAGCTACGGGCACGGCCTCCCGGTGTGGTGTTTTTCTCCAGCACTGTTACTTCATAGCCTTGGTCAGCCAAACTAGTGGCGGCCGAAAGACCTGAGAAACCGGCACCGATCACGATTACTTTTTTTGACATCATTTAGAAATTTACTAAAAAAACTGGTTTAAGTTGTTTTTAGTCGCCATAAACCTGCAGCATCCTTTTCAGCTCCTTCCGGGCGATGTGGATGCGATTTTTCACCGTGCCGATCGGAATATTTAGTTTCTCGGCAATCTCGAGGTATTTGAACCCGATGTAATACATCATAAAAGGCGTACGGTGCTCTTCATTAAGCTTGGCAATGGCAGCCTTGATATCGCTCATGACGAAAGCGGCTGTGCCTTTGTTAACCGTCACAAAGCTATCATCAGTGTTCAGGTACTGCAGGTACTCTGTACTATCGATATTGCTGCTACGCTTCGTGATCTTGTTGTAGTTATTGATAAACGTATTGCGCATGATCGTGTAAAGCCATGCTTTCAGATTAGTGCCAGCGTTGAATTTCTCCCGGTTCGAGAGTGCCTTGAGCAACGTTTCCTGCACTAAGTCTTTCGCGTCGTCCGCATTGCGGGTAAGGTTCATGGCTACCGGCTTCAACGAACCAGCTGCCAACTGAATGTGATTGGAAAATTCTAACGCTGTCATGATGTTTAACTTTTTAATAAAATAACTAAACAATTATACGACTACAATTAATAAAGGTCAAATTTTGTTTAATATTTATTTTAAATACTTAAACAATAAACTCACCTCATATCAATCATAAATTGAACTTCTGAAAACAAAAAGGGCCAAACCCTTTCGGATTTGGCCCTTTTTGTTGAACAATAACAGCTATATTATTTTGTTTAACTCATTAGCTTTTCTGCGTCAACATGCGAATAAAATCTTCGATGCAACTGAGGCGGTGTGTGTTTTGGGGAAATGTCAGGAAATCGTGCTGCACCTGGTAGCCATACAGGTATATCTGCGTAGCCGGGAAGGTAGTAGCGAGTTTATCTATGTAGTCCTGCACCTGATCGCGCTCAGGTATGATCGTCATGACTGTACAGATAATATCAGGTTTCAGCTGATTATAGGTAAGCTGCAGATCCTTGAAAGGCAGATTCTGCCCAAGGTAGAGAACCTGCTGATGATGCGACCTGATCAGGTAATTCATATAGAGCAGTGCGATTTCGTGCAGTTCGCCTTCCGGCAGGTATAGCAGGTAAGTTGGCTCTCCCTCTTTGCGCTTCACCACCTGTCCGTCTATTGCCACGATCAGCTTCTGACGCACCAGGTTACTTACAAAGTGCTCATGCGCAGGTGTTATGTTATTTGTCTGCCACAGAATGCCGATTTTATGCAGAAAAGGATACACCACCTGCAGCATCGCCTGATGAAAACCTACCTGCAAAGTCACCGTGGAGAAGGATTTGTCAAACTGCTCTTCGTCCATGTCAATCATGGCCGTCACCATGTTGGTGATATGATGCGAAAGCGATGATGCCTCCTGTTCCGCCAATTGCTGCACCGTCAGCTTTAGCTGCTCAGGGCTCATCTTGGCGATTTTGGAGATTTTAAACCCTTGTTCGTTCAGGAGTGAAATATTGAGCAGGGTCTTCAGGTCGGCATCACTGTAGTAGCGAATGTTGGTGTCGGTACGTTGGGGACAAAGCACATTGTAGCGCTGTTCCCAGATGCGGATGGTATGAGCCTTGATGCCCGAAAGGTGCTCTAGCTCTTTGATGGTGTATTGCGCCACGTCTGTTCCCCTTGTTGTTGTTTCTGAATGATTGCGTATGCATCCCTGAAATACCTGGGCGCCACCCACAGCATGCCGTAAGACTCGGAGCCATCACGCCCTTTGTGCTTATGATGCACTTTGTGCGCCATGTTTAAGGCTTTCAGGTAAACATTAGACGTACTACCAAAAAGCCTGATGCGCCTGTGGATGAAAACATCGTGTATCAGGAAATAAGCTACACCATAGAGCGTAATCCCTGCTCCTATCCAAAAGCGGTAGTCAATGGGGTCGCTGCCGAACACAAAGAACAGCATCGCCAAGGTACCGTAATAGGCAAAAAACAGGTCATTCCACTCAAAAGCGTGCTTATGATGTGTATGATGGGACTTGTGCAGGAACCACAGAAAACCGTGCAGCACATACCTGTGCATGGCCCAGGCCACACCTTCCATTGCCACAAAAGTAATCAACATGATCCCAAGGCCCATCAGCATACTCATCAAACAACAAGTTTAACAAATGGTTTTGAAACTTTAACAGAAAATTACCAGGTCAGCTCCTCCTTATTCAAAAAGGCCGCTATACCGCGCTGGCAGTCTTCGCTGCCACGAGCCACGGCGTTCATTTCGGCCGCATACTGTAAGCCGTCCTCCAGTGACATCTCCTGCACCCGGGCGATCATCTCTTTGGTCACCTCCATGCTCTGGCGGGAGTTTTCTTTGCAGAGTTTCTGAGCGAAGCTAAACACACGCTCCTCCAGTTCATTGGCAGGCACCACGTAGTTTAGCAAACCGAAGTGCTGCGCTTCCTCCGCCGTGATCAGGTCGCCGGTGAGCAGCAGCTGCTTGGCGCGGGCCTCTCCTATCTTGCGAAGCAGGAACACCTTTACGATAGCAGGTATAAAACCGATTTTCACTTCGGTGTAGCCAAACTTAGCCTCCGGTACGGCAAAAGTGAAGTCGCAGATCGCCGCAAGACCGCAACCGCCTGCTATGGCATGACCATGCACCTGGGCTATTACTACCTTCTTTAAGGTATAGATCAGGCGAAAGAGCTCCATAAGGTGGGTGGAATCGGCCAGGTTGTCGTGGTAGTCGTATTGCTGCAGGCGCTGCAGGTACTCCAGGTCAGCACCGGCGCAGAATACTTTGCCTTCGGCCCGTAGCACGATCACTTTACAGGTTTCATCGTCTTCTGCGGCTGTGAAGGCTCGTTTGAGTTCCGAGACCATTTCAGCATTCAGCGCATTACGTTTCTCAGAACGGGCCAGGGTGATATATCCAACACGCTCCTTCACTTCGTAGTGCACAAAGTCCAGGGTTTGCGTGATAGGTGGTTGAGTCGTGTCAGTCATGATATAGTCTTCTAAATTATAATTCTACATACCGGTGTGCCGGTTTCAGATAATACGCGAGTTAATCGGTAATGCTCGAAAAAGATAAGCAAATTCAGTGAATGTCGCGACAAAATGAGCACAAATTCTTAGTTCTTACATTTCATTTATACTTGGTTATTTGTTGATCGATCGCATAACATAACAACTTCCTGATCCTAGTCTAACCGTCACTGACTGCCACACAACACAAATGCCGCAAACCCGTAAAATTAATTTGCTAACGAACGTTAGGTTGTTTACATTTGTTGTTATCTATATAAGGAGTATACTTTGAGCAGGAAAGAACAGATAGAGCAAACGGCTACGGCCTTATTCAAGACCAGAGGTTTTTCGGCCACGTCCATGCGCGACCTGGCTAATGCCTTGGGTATAGAGGCGGCTAGCATTTACTCCCATATCCGTTCGAAAGAAGAGATTCTGCAGCGGGTATGCTTCCGGATGGCAGACGAGTTTTTTGGAGCTATCGAGGCTGTGAAAGGCGATTCCACCAGCGCTACCGAACAGCTGAAGCGGGCCATTTCGGCTCATGTGCAGGTGCTGACCCGCAACACAGAAGCCTCTGCCGTGTTTTTGCAGGAGTGGCGTCACTTAAGCGAGCCATACCATACGGAGTTTCTGGCGCTGCGCGACCGGTACGAGAACTATTTCCGCGAGATCATCCGCCAAGGTATAGCCAGCGGAGAGTTTCAGGTGCCGGACGAGAAGTTTGCCGTACTCACTATTCTTTCTGGTCTTAACTGGATCCATACCTGGTACAAACCAGACGGGAAGATGAAGCCGGCCGAGATTGCCGAAAACCTATCAGCCATGTTGCTGAACGGTTTAAAGACGAACCTTAACTAGTTTACCTATACTAACCCTAGCCGGACTGTTCCACCTTAACAGTCCGGCGCTTTTACTGAACCTTAAAACTGAAAATATTATGTACGGAGGAGGAAACGTTTTCGAAGCTACCAAATTCGACGACCTGCAGACGGAAGATCCTGCAAAGCTGGCCGAATTTGAAGCACGCATTGCTCGTGGCGAGAAGATCGAGCCAAACGACTGGATGCCGCAACTATACCGCAAGCAGCTGATTCGCATGATCGAGCAGCATGCGCACTCTGAGATCATCGGCGCTTTGCCGGAAGGCACCTGGATTACCCGTGCCCCGGGCTTCCGTCGCAAGATGGCTCAGATGGCCAAGGTGCAGGACGAAGTAGGCCATGCACAATTACTCTACTCTGCGGCCGAGACTTTGGGCAAAACCCGTGAGCAGATGCTGACTGACCTAATCAACGGCAAGAGCAAGTACTCGAACGTGTTTAACTACCCGGCCTTCACGTGGGCTGATTCTAACATCATCTCTTGGCTGATTGACGCAGGTGCGATCGTAAACCAAATGGCAAACGCCAAAGGCTCTTACGGCCCTTACTCGCGTGCGCTGGAGCGTATCTGCGCCGAGGAAGCTTTCCACTTGAAGTACGGACACGACGCCGTGGTACACATGGCAACCGGCACTCCGAAGCAGCGTGAAATGATTCAGGCTGCCTTGAATCGCTGGTGGCCGCCGATCATGACGTTCTTCGGTCCGTCTGACAAAATGAGTACACACACCGAAACACTGATGCGCTGGAAAGTGAAGATGGCCTCTAACGACGAGTGCCGTCAGCAGTTCCTCGACATGTACGTGCCGAAGATCTGGGAGCTTGGCCTGACCGTGCCGGATCCTAACCTGAAGAAGAACATGGAAACTGGCCAGTGGGAATACACCGAGCCAGATTGGGATGAGTTTAAGCGCGTGATCAATGGCGATGGCCCTTGCAACGCCGAGCGTCTTGCCGTACGCCGCACCGCTGAAGAGCGCGGCGCATGGGTTCGCAGAGCCCTCCTCAACCCGAAAGCAAAGTATGTGAAACCGTTGGCATAGCCAATGAAAGTTTAACTAACAAAACTATGTCCCTGACATCACTAGACCCAAGAGTAACCCGACTGAACCTTCCGGAAGAGGCCCAGCCCATTGAGCCGAAACCGGAGTTGGATCAGTTTGAAACATACGAGGCCTTTCACCAAAAGAAAGAAGGCGCTGCCCATACCTATGTTGGTCCGGTACATGCTCCGAACGAGGATGTGGCTTTCCTGTTTGCCAAAGAGCAGTATAGTCGCCGCTTTGCTTGTGTGGGACTCTGGATTGCGCGTACTGAGCACATTCAGGTAACACCTTATGCCGGCGATGGTGAGAACGTGTATGAGATGATGCACGTGGAAGAGCCAGCAGAGCGCAGCGAAGAGGCGGAAGCTTACGAGATCTTCCATCTGAAGAAGCGCGGCAAAGCCCATACCCATGCCGGCCGTGTGATGGCGACTTCTTATCAGGGGGCGCTTCAGGAAGCACGCACCCAGTTTGGTGAGAAAGGCCCGATTGTAAACGTGTGGGTAGTGAAGTCGAAACATGTACTGCAGTCAGCGGAAGAAGACAAGGACATGTGGACCACCATACCTGAGAAGAAGTACCGCGAAGCCATTGACTACAAAGTGATGGACAAAATCACGAAGTATAAAGAAGAACACAAAACCACTGCGCAATAATGAACGAGCTAGCGATAAAAGACCTGTTATACAAACTAGCAGACGACCAACTGATACTTGGCCACCGCAACTCCGAGTGGACTGGCTTCGGCCCGATCCTCGAAGAGGACATTGCTTTCTCGTCGATGGCGCAGGACAAAATCGGCCATAGCCTTGCTTTCTATACCTTGTTGCAGGAGCTAGGTGAAGCTGATCCGGATACGGTTGCCTTTACCCGCAACGCCAACCAGTTTCATAATAGCCAACTGGTAGAGCTGCCCAACGGCGAATACGATTTCAGTTTGATCCGCCACTTCCTATACGACAATGCTGAGATTATCCGCTTTGAAATGCTGAGCCAGTCGAGCTATGAGCCGATTGCCAAAGTTGCCACCAAGCTGAAGGGCGAAGTGAAGTACCACGTACTGCATGCCAATACCTGGATAAAGAACCTGGGCTCGTCTACTGAAGAAGCTATCCTGCGTTTGCAGTCTTCCCTAAACGAAGCTATACCCTATGCACTGGGTATGTTCGAGCCGTCGCAGTACGAGCAGGAACTGATAGAGGCAGGCGTATACGCTGGCGAGGAGGCGGTGAAAGCAGAGTGGTTAAAGCGCATCCAAGCAGTTATTGAAAAGACAGATCTAAAGTTACCGGACCTTGCCACAGTAGAACCAAAACTGGGCGGCCGCTACGGCGAGCATACCGAGCATCTACAGCCACTACTGGATGAAATGGCGGAGGTGTTTAAGATCGACCCGACAGCAGAGTGGTAATATAATAATGGAGTTGACGAAAGAGAACATATTGACCCTGCTCGAGGAAGTGAAAGACCCTGAGATACCGGTATTGTCGCTGGTGGACCTGGGGGTGATCACGGGTGTGGACATTTCTGATGAAGACCATGTGACGGTGAACATGACTCCAACTTTCGCGGGTTGTCCTGCCATGGACTACATGAAGAAGGATGTCGAGCGTACACTGGAGAAGCATGGCATCACCAATCACACCGTCATTATGTCTTTCGACCAACCCTGGGATAGCAATAAGCTTTCAGAAAAAGGCCGTCGACATCTGAAAGAGTTTGGCCTGGCACCGCCTCCTAAGTATGATTTAATTCTGGACTTAGACATTCTGGAGCATGTGAAGTGTCCTTACTGCGATAGTGAAAACACTGATCTGCGCACACCTTTCGGCCCGACCCTCTGTCGCTCCATGCACTACTGCAACGACTGCCGGCAAATGTTTGAGCAATTCAAGCCGCTATAAAGATTTTACTTAGAAAATAGAAATGGCCTATCGAAAACGACAGGCCATTTCTATTTTGCTTGAATATTCAAATTAGACTTCTATCAAAAGGATTGCCGAGATTCTCCTCGCAGTGACTAAGCGATTGATCAGGCCGCGACCTGGCTTCACAATCATAATTCATATTAACTAATTCAGGATTTAACGCACGAATACTTACATCAACCCTACTCACCTCTCTTAAACATCATCACTCCTTTGCCGTCTAGTATCAGTTCCAGCCACTCTTCACTCACCTTATACCTTAGCTCCCTATCATTCAATAACTTCAACATCTGATTCTCTACCTCCATATCCGGACAAGCCATTCTAGTTGCGGCGATGGGGCCGAAGTTGATTCTGTCAGCAATCGGCTCAAGTGTGCCTGTTATTCTATTACATCCCGTACTCCCCGAAACCCTGCCCTCGGCAAGCGATATATCCAAGGTTGGCTGGTTCTGCCCGAAATCCTTTGGATTGATGGCTTTCGCCTGCAGTTCTGCCAGATGCCAGGTGCCATCAAGGCGGGAGTCCCGGAGGTACATACCACATCCTCTGTATTCCATGTCATCTTTCAGTACAGTTACGGTATAAGGAAGCTCTCGCCCTGACATCGTGTTAACGCAAGTTTCCTTGATCAGCCGGATTTCGAGATTGCCTGTAACAGTCTGTACCCTGTACACAACTCCCTCACCCGCTTCTGGCTCTTCAGCAACCGGAACTGGTGTCAGCACACTGCCATCCTCTTCGTCGAGCACCCTGAACTCAATCATTTTATCTAAGTCAACTTCCAGGGACCAAAACGGTTCGTTTCCAATGGCGGCAAATTCTATCCCACGTTCGTATTTCTCACGCCACAGTTTAGGACTGTCCTCTGGTTCATCCGGGTTTTTCCGGCGTAGGCGGTAGGCATCAGCAATTTGTGATTCTATGCGGTTGCCTTCGTTATCAAGCATAACCAGTGCTTCACCTTCTAAGGCAAACTGGTTGTTACCAGTGCCCTGCTTATTTAGCTGAACTCTCCCATTGCCTACACCCCAAGTACCAGACTGCACAAATGGCGTTGCGCTCCGGCCTTGGTACACGAGGCGTTCCCGATAGGTACTATCAGGGTTGAGATCCAGGGTATAGTCAATACCCGGACAGTCGGCACAAGGTATAGTTCCTACCCAGGAACCCACGGCTGCCTGCGCGACCTCAACGTTCGACATCTCCGCATTCGACTGCGAGACGGAAGTTGGGGCAGTTGAACAGGCAGCAACAATGCACAGCAAGAAAATCCCGATGGGGAGCAACAGTTTAATAGTGTTCATTATTCTTCTTGAACAGGTATAGAAATTTCTACGAGGAATAGTCCGGCACAGGTATAGGTGAAAACGCAAAAGCGCTTACGGAGCATTACACCTGCGAAACTACCAAATTTATCGGGAGTACATGAAAAAAGCCCCGTCGCTACCAGATTTGGTAACGACGGGGCTTCTGTACAGGTATAGCTATACCTTATATGTTGGCCATTTCGCCTTTTACAAAGTCTACCAGACTCTTGATGTACTCGGTGCTGAAGTCGAACTTAATGCCAGCGGCTTCATATACCTCGCCAATCGACACAGTGTAGCCTAAGCTAAGGGCACGCTTGTAGGCGGCCAGTCCTTCAGTAGGATTCTCTTTGTAGTTTTTCCAAACAGCAATAGCTCCCAACTGTGCCATAGCATACTCTACATAATAGAACGGCACTTCGTAGATGTGCAGCTGCTTCTGCCAGATGAATGGCTTATACTTCTCCAGTCCGCTCCAGTTCACTTCGAGGTGATTGAAACGTTCAAAAATGTTGAGCCATTCCTGATGACGTTCTTCCTGAGTATGGGTCGAGTTTTCATATAGCCAATGCTGGAATTTGTCCACGGTAGCTACCCACGGGAAGGTCTCGAGCACGCTCTCCAAATGAGTGCGCTTGGCGCGACGCAACTCGTCTTCGTCAGTAAAGAAAGTATCCCAGTAGTCCATCGAGATCAATTCCATCGACATGGAGGCCAGTTCGGCTACTTCTGATGGTGGGTGTTTGAAAGCGCCCAGCGTCAGGTCGCGCGTCAGGAAAGAGTGCACCGCATGGCCACCCTCGTGCAGCATCGTGATCACATCACGCAAACTGGAAGTGGCATTCATAAATATGAACGGTACGCCAATCTCGTCCAGCGGATAATTGTATCCACCCGGTGCTTTGCCTTTTCTTGACTCCAGATCCAGGTGGCCCATCTCGCGCATAGTAGCCAGGCAGTCACCCAAGTAGGTGTCGAGGTTGTAGAACACCTGGATTGTTTTCTCCAATAGCTCTTCACCAGACGTAAACGGTTCCAGCGGTGCTTTTCCGCTTGGGTCTACGTCAAGGTCCCATGGACGCAGATCGGCTATACCTAGTTTTTCTTTGCGCTCACGGTCTATACCTGTCAGCACGGGCACGATCGTTTCCTCAATGGACTTGTGGAAATCAAAGCAACCCTGTGGGGTATAGTCGAAGCGGCCCATGGCAGCGAACATGTAATCGCGGTAGTTGTCAAAGTCGGCGTTTTTGGCCAGCTGTGTGCGCAGTTTCAACAGCTCGTCGAAGAGGTCATCGAGTTTCTGACGATCCTGTGTGCGGCGCTCCTGTATGGCACGCCACGCTTCTTCACGCACTGCACGCTCGTTGCGCTTTAGTCGGTCTGCGGCTCGTTGCAGGGTCATCTCCTCCCCGTCCAGCGTTACGGTCATGGCGCCTGTTATGGCGGCATACTGTTGCTGCTTGGTACTGATTTCGGTGTTCAGCGGAATATTTTCTTCACGGAAGATCTCCAGGGCACGCTCCACACCACGCAGGTAGATACGGTATTTATCTTTGTCGAGACCGGCCACATAAGGCGAGTGCATCAACTTGAGGTTGAGCTCGTGGTCGTAAGGGGCTATTTGGGGTTCTATCTCTGATACGAAATACTGAAAGGCTTTCGTGATATCCTCGTTCTGTGTGTCGCAGGTCATGCGGATGTAGCGCCAGCCAAGGTCTTCGGAGAGCACGCTCTCGAGTTCGCTGCGGTCTTTCATCCACTTTTCCAGCTCCTCCACCGAGTTGATGGCACGGCTTTTCAGTTCTTCAAAATATGGCTGTATGGTTTCCCAAGTATCTATTTTAAAGTCTTCGGACAGGTAAACCCGCTTCTTTCGTTCGGGCACTTGTATCATAGCTTCTGTTTTACTCATTGATGGTTCTGTATAAGAAAAGGTAATATATACACTTCTCCTGAAAGTGCAAAAAAAAGCTGCACTATATCTTTATTAAAGATAGTGCAGCCTTACTGAAGTTATAACAGGTATTATTATCCTATTTCGATGACCACATTGGCAGTCAGCGGATGGCCTACGCAATTGAGCACATAACCTTCGTCCAACTCAGCGTCAGAAAGGCCTTCGCGTTCGTCCAGATGCACTTTTCCGCTCAGGCATTTGCCGCGGCAGGCGGTGCACAATCCGGCCTGGCAGGAGTATGGCAAATCCACGTCCTGGTCAAGCGCCGCTTCCAGAATGGTCTGGTCTGGCTCCACAGTCACGCTGTACTCGGCGCCTTCATAAATGATGGTTACGGTCTGGGTGGTTATCTCACCGTCGTCATCTGAAGAGGATACGTCGCCGTGGTGCTCCTGCTCGTGTTGCTCTACCAGTTTGTTACTCACAAAGCTCTCCCGGAAAATGCGATCAGAAGGTACGTGCAGCACGTTTAAGGCCTTGCGCACCTCTTCCATCATCCCCTCAGGTCCGCACATATAGTAGAGGGCGTCAGCTGACTTAGCCAGTTGCCGGCGCTCCAGTATTTTGAGTATCACACTTTGGTTCATGCGGCCGCGGTAGTCGCAGGCATGTTTTGGCTGACTGTAGATATACTCCACGTGCAGGCGCTCAGGGTGTGCGGCCTGGAGTTCCTGCAGCTGCTGCTTGAAAATCACGGAGTCTTCATCGCGGTTACCGTACAGCAAAGTCACCTTCGTGTTCGGCTCCTCGCGCAGGGTTGCTCTGAGCATAGACATCAGCGGGGTAATACCGCTGCCTGCCCCGAACAGGATAATATGGCGGCTCTTATCTGCCTCTGGCACCAGGTTAAAATTACCAAGCGGCTCCATTACCTCGATTTCTTGCCCAACTTCCAGATTATCAAGCAAATAATTGGAAACCAGACCGCCTTCTACACGTTTAACAGTAACTGACAGGCGACTGCCCTCATTCGGAGCGCAGCACAGTGAGTATGAACGGCGGACTTTCTTTCCGTCTATCGGAATGATAAGTGTCAGGAATTGCCCTGCCTTGAATGGAATCGGTTTTTTATCGGGATGTTCTAAGTGTATCGTAATCGCATCTGAGGTTTCGCGGGTTATCTCCACGACCTTCAGCGTGAAATAGGGGCTACTCATATCGTTTTATTAATAGTCTTTTAGGGGGAAACATGGTTTCAAACTGAAAGTTACGACAATCTGGGCTGTTGCGTGAAAATTTAGGCGAATTTTTAAAACCGATTTCACGAATCACGTATTATAACCAAATCATTAACAGAATGAACGGTGAATGAAAAAAAAGCTGCACATTTGTAACATAGTACATACAAGTGCCGTGGCCGGGAAATAACTAACCCCCACATTCCGTTCTTTACCATACAATTACTGAAAACACCAATGCTCTACAAACTAACTCTCAAAAACTGTGAAAAAACCGTAATGGTGGATGACCGCACTTACGAGTATATTCAAAACAATGCCTACCTGCAGCAGATTGAGTTTCTGAAGCACCTGCGTATTCACTCCAATGGTTATGCCTTCTTTCAGAAGAACTGGCCGTTGAAAAATGGCAAGTACCGCAACGAAACCATTTACCTGCACAAAATGATCGGCGAACAGCTGATCGAGAAGCCGGAAAGCAATATCAAGCTTTATGTGCACTTCAAGAACGGCAACAAACTCGACTGCCGCCTCGAAAACCTGGAGTGGGCTCCGCTTTGCAAGATCGTGCGTAACACATCCAAAACGGAGAACAAGTTGGGTGTACGCGGTGTGCACAAAGAGGCACAGAAATACCGCGCCATCATTCACCATAACAAGCAACGCATCAACCTCGGCACCTTCGACACGCTGCAGGAAGCTGCGCAGGCTTACAGCAAAAAGTCAGAAGAGCTTTTTGGCAAGACCAAAAGCCTGAAGACACTCTCCAAGTATGTAGAAGAAGTAGCATAATTCTTCTTATACTTGCATGACGGTATACCCACCGTCATGTTTACTCATGCTGAATACCGAAAAGAAACTTAGCGACATTCTAAGACGGCACACTGTTGCTTTTGGGCCCGTACTCGATGCGGACCTGAACGGCGAACACGTGTGCCGTCTTGATTTTACGGCGACCAACAAACTGTTGGAGCAAACTGACCTGCGCAACACTGGGGCTTTTAACGAAGCCGTGAACCAGATGCTGCAGGAACAGAAAGCCACCATCGGCGTGGGCGGCTACATGGAAAACCGCTTTATCTACCGCCGCAGTCAGCACTTTGATGTGGCTGAAGAGAGTCGCGACCTGCACTTAGGTATAGATGTTTGGCTACCCGCCGGTACCGCCGTGTTTGCCCCGCTTGATGGCAGGGTGCACAGCTTCGCCGACAATGCTAACTTCGGCGACTACGGCCCGACTATCATTCTGGAGCACGAACTCGAGGGCGTGACATTCTATACCTTGTATGGCCACCTCAATGTGTCTTGTTTAGCGGGATTGACGGTAGGACAAGAAGTCCGCAAAGGCGACAAGATTGCCGAAGTGGGGCCATACCCTGAGAACGGTGACTGGCCTCCGCACCTGCACTTTCAGGTGATGTGCTCCATGGACGGAAAGCAAGGAGATTATCCGGGTGTGGCACGGCTCTCGGAAAGAGCTGTGTATGAAGGCCTTTGTCCTGACCCCAACCTGATTCTGAACTGCCGCCATCTGGCTTAGTTTTGGCTTTGCCCCGGAAATTAACCAAATTTGAACTCTGGCACCTTCTTATAGGTGCCAGAGTTTTACTTTTTAACACAAATCTCTCCGCATGTTTGACCTTTTTAATTTTGAAGCTTACAGCGCCAACATCACCAATTTTGTCATGCTTTATGGCATGCGTCTGGTGGCTGCCATCATTACCCTTTTAATCGGCCTTTGGGTTATCAATTGGCTTAATCGAATGGTATTTAACCTGATGGTGAAGAAAGATGTGGACGTATCGCTGCGTCCGTTCCTGAAGAGTGTGCTTGCCGTAGTCATGCGCGTACTCTTGATCATTCTGGTGATTGCGCAACTGGGTGTCGAGATGACTTCGTTTATCGCCATACTTGGCTCAGCAGGCCTGGCCATCGGTCTGGCTTTGCAGGGTAGCCTTTCTAACTTTGCGGGCGGTGTGCTGATTCTTACCATCAAGCCTTTCCGTGTAGGCGACTACATTGAAGCGCAGGGACAGGGAGGCACCGTGGACATGATCAATATTTTCAACACAGTATTGAAGACGCCTGACAACAAAACGATTTTCATACCCAATGGTCCTTTGGCAAACAGTGTGGTCGTGAACTTTACCATTGAGAAGACCCGCCGCGTGGAGCTCAAGTTTGCCGTCTCGGTGAACAACGATATCGGTAAAGTGCGCCAGATTCTGCAGGACCTGATTTCAGCAGATGAACGCGTACTACCCGACCCAGCGCCCGTTATTGTCGTAACCGATTTTGCCGAGCATTCCCTGACATTAAGCGTGCGTACGTGGGTAAACAAAGAGAATTTTTGGGCCTTCTTCTGGGACATGAACGAACGGGCCAAGTCAGCGTTTGAAGAGCAAGGTATCCAAATGCCAGTACCTCGTAGAGAGATGGTGGGAGGCAGCTCAAACAATGGGCAGGCTCCGAAGGCTGTGCCGCAGGTATAGTTTAGGTATAGGTTTTTGAAAATGGAAACGGCAGCTCTGAGATGGGCTGCCGTTTTTGTTATATATACTAAGCTGCTTTTTGCTAGACTAAATATTTAATAAGCATTTCTTTTAATCAAATTTGATCGCCCTTACCGGCTTAATGCGCGCAACCATAGCAGCAGGGATCAGGATGGCAAGCATGGTCATTACGAGGGTGATAACGTTGAGGGCGATAATGATGGCAAAGTTCCAGCTAATAGGGACAGTGTCCATGTAGTAATTTTCGGGGTCAAGCGGAATGACCTGGAAATAGTATTGGATAACGCAGAAGCCCAATCCAATGACATTACCCCAGAGCATACCTTTGAGCGTCAGGCTGAGGCCTCGGAAATAGAAGATTTGCCGTATCTGAGCGTCAGTGGCGCCGATGGCTTTGAGCACACCAATCATGCTGATGCGCTCGATGATCATGATGAACACCGTGGACACCATATTGAACGTTGCCACGAAAATAATCAGCACCAGAAAAATGACCACGTTTTTGCGCAAGAGTTGTAGCCAGTCGAACAGCTGGGCGTGCCGGTCGGTAATTTTTTCGAGCTGTAAGTCATAGTTCATCTGGTCGAACACCTGGTCGGCTACCAGGTCAATCTGTTCAAAATCTTTGAGCAGAATCTCTACGCCCCCCACCAAAGTATCGGGCCAGTTATTAAGCTCGCGAATCAGTTGCAAGTCACCAATGACAAACACCTCGTCAAACTCTTCCAGTCCTGTATTGAATACCCCCGCTACTTTGAGTTTTCGGGCTCGGGGCGGGTTTTGAATGAAATAGAAAATCGCCTCGTTCCCCACTTTCAGGCGGAGTTTGTTGGCAATTTTCCGACTGAGCATGACGTCCTTGGAGGAGGCAGTGTCTGAGAAAGAAACTACACCTCCTTCGTCCAGGTTAGCCTGCATAGCACTCAAGTCATAGTCTTCGCCCACGCCTTTCATCACAACGCCCAACACCTCGTCTTCGGTTTTGATGATAGCCGTTTTGCGGGCGAAACCCTGAATGTGCTGTATACCCGCTATTTCTTCGGTGCTGTTTATACCTGTGGCCGTGCTGATCGGAGCACCTTCAAAGGAATTGTTCGTGTCGTACTTGCTGATTTGCAGATGCGCCCCGAAGCTGAAAATCTTATTTCTGATCTCGTCACGGAAGCCTTCCAAAATCGCAAATGACACAATCATGATGGCAATGCCTGCAGCTATGCTTATAATTGCTATTTTTGTCACAGACGTGGTGAAAGAACCAGCCTGTACTTCGGAAATCTTATCAGATATGAATTTGGATACGTTCACTCGCTTGCGTCTAAACTGCCTTAAAGATAGGTATGAATTTTGACTTAGAGCCTGTTAAAGTTTCGTTTTTGCGAGCGAATCTCCAAACACGGCCCTGAAAAAAGAACACTGATGATACAACCACTTGCTATACTTTGCAGTGCCCTGTTGCTCAGCTTCAATAGCTGCACACCCAAACAGGCACCTGCCACCGCCGCTGAGCAAAACGCCCCGGCCACTGAAGAACCCTCTCAAGTTCCAGCCAGAAAACCATTAGCCTTGGGTGCCGAACAACTCGACCGCTACCTGAAACACCTCGAAGGCAAAAGAGTAGGTATGGTCGTGAACCAAACCTCTATGGTGGGCAACACCCATCTCGTAGACACGCTGATTAGCCGCGGCGTGGAAGTGACCACCATTTTTGCGCCAGAGCACGGTTTCCGTGGGGAGGCTGATGCAGGTGCGCACATCAAAGACGCAAAAGACACCAAAACGGGTCTGCCGATTATCTCGCTTTACGGAAGCAACAAGAAGCCATCGAAAGCTCAAATGCAGAACCTTGATGTGCTGGTATTCGATATTCAGGACGTGGGCACGCGCTTTTATACCTACATCAGCACCATGCATTATGCCATGGAGGCCTGCGCCGAAAACGGCAAAAAGATGCTCGTACTGGACCGCCCGAACCCGAACGGCCATTACGTAGATGGGCCTGTTTTGGAGATGGAGCACAAATCCTTTGTGGGCATGCACCCGATTCCAATTGTGCACGGCCTCACGGTGGGCGAGCTGGCCGAAATGATTAACGGCGAGAAATGGTTGGAGGGCGAAAGAAGCTGTGACCTGACTGTGATCAAGATGGAGAACTACGACCACACAATGGCATATGACCTGCCGGTGCGTCCTTCCCCGAATCTGCCGAATGCCCAGTCCATCGCGCTATATCCTTCCATCTGTTTCTTCGAAGGCACGAACGTGAGCGTGGGCCGTGGCACGCCTACTCCGTTTCAGGTGATAGGGTCACCTTTCTACCAGAAGAAAGATTACTCGTTTACCCCTGTGAGTACCCCAGGCGCCACTGATCCACCGCACAAAGGCGTGAAGTGCTACGGTATGGATTTGACTGACGTATCGCATGCACAGCCGTTCACGTTGAAGTACCTTTTGGAGATGTACAACAACTCATCGAACAAGGAGAAGTTCTTCAACAACTTCTTTGAGAAACTGACAGGCACCTCTGAGCTGCGCAAACAGGTAATTGCAGGCAAAACCGAAACAGAGATAAGAGCGAGCTGGGAACCAGAACTGTCAGACTACAAGGTGCTCCGCAAAAACTATTTGCTATACCCTGATTTTGAATAGAACCATGCCTGAATTACGCATTGTCTTCATGGGTACGCCCGATTTTGCGGTGCCTACCCTGCAAGCACTCGTTGAACACCAGTATAGTGTGGTAGCCGTAGTTACTGCTCCTGACAAACCAGCGGGTCGCGGCCAGAAGATACAGCAATCGCCTGTGAAGGAGTATGCTATGTCGCAAGGTATACCTGTCCTTCAGCCGACCAACTTGAAGTCGGAGGCTTTTCTGGAAGAACTGCGCAGCTACCGAGCCAATCTTCAAATTATCGTGGCCTTCCGAATGCTACCCGAAGTGGTGTGGGCTATGCCGGAGCTGGGCTCATTCAATATACATGGCTCCCTGCTACCGCAGTACCGCGGTGCCGCGCCTATCAACTGGGCCATCATTAACGGCGAGAAAGAAACGGGCGTGACTTCTTTCTTCCTGAAGCATGAAATCGACACCGGCGACCTGATTTTTCAGGACCGAATGCCGATTCTGGAAGAAGACGATTTCGGCAGCATGTACGAAAAGCTGAAGTACAAGGGCGCTGAACTAGCCGTGCGCACCGTGCAAGCCATCGAACACGGCGAAGTGAAGCCCCAGCCTCAGCAAACAACTGACGAAACGAAGCACGCTCCGAAAATCTTCAAAGAGACCTGCGAGATCAATTGGAATCAACCTGCCCATCAGGTGCGCAACTTCATCCGTGGCCTCTCCCCTTATCCTGCAGCGTGGACTCGCTTAGATGGCAAGACATTCAAAATTTTCAAAACAGAAGTACTGGAAAACTCCGCTTATACGGATGCGCCTGGGCAAATTATGACTGATAACAAAACATACCTGCATGTGCAAACCGCCGATGGTGCTCTGACTATTTTGGACCTACAGATGGAGGGTAAGAAGCGCATGCCGGTGCAGGATTTGTTGCGGGGCTATAACTTTAAAACAGAGCAAGCATGATTGCCATTGTCGTCGCCATAGCCGAAAATAACGTTATCGGTAAGGACAACCAACTGATCTGGCACCTCCCCGCCGACCTACGCCATTTTAAGCAAAAAACCATGGGCCATCCTATGATCATGGGCCGCAAGACCTTTGAATCCATCGGCAAGCCCCTCCCCGGCCGCACAACCATCATTGTAACGCGTCAGGAAGACTATCAGGCAGAAGGCTGTATCGTAGTGAACTCGGTAGAGGAAGCTCTTACTAAAGGCAAAGAGCTGGACAGCGAACAAGTGAGCATAGTTGGCGGTGCTGAAATCTATAAGCAAGCCTTGCCCTACGTGGATACGATCTACCTGACTGAGGTGCACCATACCTTTAATGGGGACACTTTTTTTCCTGACTTGAAGAAAGAGGAGTGGCAGGAAGTTAGTGCGGAGAGTCACGAGCCTGATGAGAAGAACAAGTATGCCTATACCTTTAAAGAGCTACGCCGCACAGGTATAGCCGCACAGGTATAGCCGCACAGGTATAGCCGCACAGGTATAGCCGCACAGGTATAGCCGCACAAAAAAGGAGCGCCTTCTAGCGCTCCTTTTTTGTGATGAGACTAAGTTAGAACTTAGCGCAGAATGTAAATCTTGCCATAACCGTTAACGAAGCCCTTATCTCCTTTTTTCCAGATGTGCTTCATCTCCTCAGTGTCTTTAGGCATTACCACTCGGTACAGGTACACACCATTGGCTAGCTTGTCGCCATACATGTCGGTACCATCCCAAGCATATTCGGTTTTATTATTACCGATACGAATCGGCCCGATTTCTTCCCGCATAATCTCCTTTACCACTTTACCAGTCACAGTCATGATCTGGATTTTGAACTGATCTGGAATTACGCCACCTGTCAACGTGAAGATAAACTGCGTTTTGGTGGAGAAAGGGTTCGGGTATGGGTAGAAGTTGGTAATTTTTGACTCGTTCTCTACTTCGAAATTGATTCGGTAAGGCGAAACTCCTGAGGCTTTACCTGTCACGTCCTTACCCCTTACCTCCAAAGTGTAGATACCATTTTCTAAATGTTCTGGCTTATACTCAAATCGAAAATCATTCTTCTGGTCGGCTGGAAAAACACGCAACTCGCTTGACTTTGCAGTTTCTTTTATATCTAACGATACGCCTGTTGCATTGTTAGTTAAATACACTTCCATTGCATCTGCGTTCTCAAGATAGATATGCTTGTTCTCGTCCTTCACAGTAATACTAATAAGCGGGCTTGGAGCTACAAGTTCTCCATCCATAATGTGTACGCCGTCAAAGGCTACGTCCATGATTGGATGAAGCTTTGACTGTACAGCGAAGTTCACTTCATAAATGTTGTTCTGAAACTGCTGCTCCGGCTGCAAACGAGGATTCACATACATGCTCAGTTTATAATTACCATCAAGTTCAAGAGATGACATAGTATAGTTGAACATGGCCGTCTTATTCCCTTCCAATGCTTCAATTTTGAACTGTGATATTCTTGGCTCTATCCCTTCTCCTGTTAAGGTTACTTCCACAGTGATTGAGTCGCGGAAAGCATACGGCGTGACATTTTGGAAAGCCATCGGTACATTAATGGTACCTCTTTCAGCCTGTGCTGTTATAATTTCCTCACTTACTTTAACTAAATCTGGCCTGATCACACCTTCTGGAGCAGCTTGGTAATAAACCATCCATTGTTTGAGCTGTGGTGCCGTACGGTCCTCAATGTCTGTCAATTGAGCTTGTAATTGTAAGTATGGATACTTTGTTGCACTTACTTGGCTAAGATCAAACATTTTTGATGTTACTGCATCATTTAATAGTTCTCGATTACCTTCCTCATCAAAACCATACACGCTCAGTTTATATTTATCGTCGCCTAACCTATTCTTCTCTATATTATGGTGCAGGCTACTCCAGCTTAAGGCAGGCCCTATAGTTGTAGAAGTGATATAGCCTTGCGTATTTGTTGTTTCCATCAAGTAACGTAAAGCAATCCCTTGTGCAGTCGGAGGTATATCACTGCTTAAATCGGCTCCTAATTCTTGAATGGACCCAATAGCAGCCCCCTTTTGGCCTATTATGGCTAATGGGTAACCTGTTTTTATATCATCAATTAGCTTAGACCCTATATTACTGAAAGCTGCTTTCAGTTCAGGAGTAAATAAGTCGAAAGGAACCTTATTTACAGTAACAGCTACTACATATTGCCCCTCAGGAATAGCATTCAAAAAACGTAGCATATTTGCCCTGATTGTAGGATTGTTGAGATCTCCAAATTGGTAAAGATTCCACATGAATTTGCAAGGTGAAAATCCCGGAACTGTCACATGGTTCAGATTCTTACTATCAAGTACAAAGAAAAACATTCTTGGTACAGATGAAGCTTTGAAATTACCACAAGCTGCGTCTATTTCAGATACTCCATTTATATAGATTCCATGTGGAGGCATATCAAACCTTACATCCCCTCCTACAGTTCTAATTTCAAAATTTTTAGTAATAGGGCTGAACTCGATTTTGTCTTGTGAATTTAAACGAAGCCCATCCATCTCTGCTTCCTTATACTGACCTGCATGGCTCTGAGACCACCCTTCCTCATTGCCTTTTATGTACCTAAAAGAACCATTTACCCAGACAGTGTCCTCTCCCTGCTCAAATTGGTCAAATCGAGCACGCCAAAAGAAAACAGTGCTGTCGGCGCCAGAATTCTGAATTGGAAGATTTACCTCCCATGCAGGAATTACGCCAGGACTTGCCTGGTGCGTTAGCTTCATATTTGATTTAAAATTGTCGGCGGTATCTAGTTCAAAATAGACTCCTTTAGGCTCTGTTCTTAGTTGTGTTGACTGAACTACTAAGTTAACACTCGGACTATTCACGATTGAGTAATTCATCGGTGCCAGTAATGAAATTCCTGAGCGTGGTAGGAAATGTGATATCACTAGCACATTGTTACTTTCATTCAACTCATCAATTAGACCTGTGTCGTCAAGAGTTACCTCAAACCTGTTCATGCCTGCCCCGGTTGAATCTGTGTTAGGAATTGACAACTCGAATTTCTCTTTGTAATAAATAGGTTTAACTTTGATAGAAACAGGATCTTGTGCAGTGCCATTTGGCAGAATACGTTTTACACCAATGCTAACCGAGTCATTAATAGCTTTCCCGAGATTGATGGTATTCACACTAAGTACAAATTTCTCAGACACGGCTATCGCAATTTCACCGGTTTGATCCTTAACTGTAGCAGCGTTATTTGCAAATGCATAATCAGGTTTGCTCGGTGTATACAATCTTACTGCAGGATCTCCCTGGAGCACCATTTGTGTCATGGTGGCTACATGATCCCCCCTTTGATAAAGGGAACTTGATGTGATATAACTTTTAATAGTTTCTTTATGAACATCCCCAATTGTACGTCCATAAAACTGGTTATCGGCAAAAGCAATCTGATAGAATCTATTAGAAAATTCATTCAGAGGCCCATCACCCCCAATGTAAGACTGTGCCATAAATGATATTGCCCCCCGGTCTGGAGTAATCAACCAGTCTTCGCCAAAAGATATCTTGTTATGAATAAATGCATCTCCGCTGTAACAACCATTCATTATGATAGCGGGGTACTTACCTTTATTTCTATATCCATTAAGATTAGACGATGCGAAGCCTATCTCAATGTCGGTAACATCTATCGCACTATGTCCGAAAAAAGTAAGTAGTGATAAACCAGCATTCACTTCATCAGAAACATTGACGTAAGTAGTGTAATCTCTAAAATCTCTTCTGTACTTTTCAATTACATTAGCTCCTAATAGTGGACCTTCTGCAATAAGCCTATAATTCGTCAGCCAATTTGCATATTTGTTTTGCTGTACTTCATTCGCTCCCCCACCAAGTTGTAAAATATTTTTTCTCCAAGCTAAACCATCTGATAAGGCCTCGTGCTCCTTTACTTTATTCAGATATGCTATTATATTTTCAGGCGTTGTGGCAGACAAACGTCCTGTAGGAACCCGAGGTTCATATCGATTATTCCTAAAGTCAGATGAAAAGAACACATCAGATGAAGGAATCATGCCTGTTGGCACTAAATCCATTTCATGCACGTTTGGGTGCCGGTCTCCTATATGGTAAAAGCTGTATTTATTGTTATGAATACTTCTATAGTCATCCCAAGCGTACTTCAGGCCTTTCCCAATAATAAAAAGCTGTTTTTCCCGATCCGAGGTAAGCATATAGGTCATAAACTTACGAACAGCATTGGACGAGAATTCACCGTAGTGAAATTGATCTACAACTTGATCCACATGAACCAAGAGCGTATCATACCCTCCACCAACAGCAGATGCTCTGTAGGCAGCATATTCAACTGGAGCTGGCCTGGATGTTCCTCCAGCCTTCATTAAACGTTTATTCGTCAGAATAATGTAGTTATGCGCATTCGCATCAATATTCCTAAAACGCATCGCCTCAGCTTTACCCACTGCTTTGAAAGCCTTAGCAGTGTTTGCTAGCAACACTTGCCGAGTTTTGTTTTCCGTAGGAATTATTACTCCTTTCGCCCCGCCATTTATATGACCTTCTATACGAATCGGATTATAAGGATCAGTAACATCATACGCAACGGTTGACGCTAGGCTACCACTAAGTAGATAAAAGGGGTTAGCTGAACGTGTAGAGTCCGTATGAAATAGCATAGAATTACCTGTCACTATACTTTTCTGTGCAAACGTCACGGTTACATAAGACAGCGTTACATCGTTTGTCTGTGTGGCGTCAGGTAAAGTCTGCACCCTAATTTTGCCATCTGCGTAAATATCACTGTACTCAATATTGCCTTTAACTTTTTGAAAATTGTCCCCTGTTATCTCAAAACGAGTCAAGGCTCTGGTGGCCCCCGAGGGCGTCACAATATTTAATACTCCTCCATGCAAGTTAGCATTAACACCTCCAATTACAGCTTCAAAACTCGGCTTAGGCCCTGACGCTTCTGAATTGGTAAGCGAAGGAATATCATAATTTTTAGCAACTCTGGCAGCAACTGAGGTATAACCCTCGCCCTCGTCCATCCAAGCTAGCAGCGCATTGATTGTACCATGCTTTTTCCCATAGTAGTATCTATCCACAAAATATCGTGTCACCTTCCGCAACACATACGGCTCAGGCGTCTTCCCTGCCGGCGAAGGGTTGACCTGTTGCATGCGCTTCCCACCAGCAGAATTCACTGTCAAGAAATAAGCGGCCGTATCGGTATAAAGACTATATAGCTGATGCGGCTGATGCGCAGGGTTCTTGTACAGGTCCTGATCTAACCTACCGTCATTGCGCTCACCGTAGAATTCGATGAAGTCCTGCGTATCGAGGCGGCCATCAGCCTCACCGGCTACGTGGATGGCGACCTCTTTTCCTCTTCTGAAAAGTTGGAAGTGCTGTGGACTGGTGCCAGCTAGGCCCAAACTATCCAGAAATCCATAGCTTAAGCGATGAAGTCCTGTGTTAACAACTTTCAGCTTATAGTAAGTTTTGTTATAATCAATCCATTCGTTGCCGTAAGGTGTTGGGGACTGTGCAAATGCTACAGACTGCAGGCCTACTACGAAGGTGCATACAAACAAAAACTGCTTAATGAGTCTACTTATATTCATCGGCTGTAATACTTAAAACCGTATATTTTTAATTGAAAGAATAACCTAAAGAGATGATGATGGAATAAAGCCCGTTTGCATTGGCTGTGTTTCCATCGTTACCGCTCACGCGTGATAGAGCCAAGTCTATGTTTAAACCGTTGTTCTCAAAGCCCACACCGAAGTTTGGCTGTACTTTAGAGGACATGCTTCCATTGAAATTGCGGAACTGCTGGTAGTTATTAATGCCTCCCCGCACGAATACTGTATTGGCATAGGCGAGTTCCATGCCCACATGCGGGTCCACGGAGGCGAAGTCAGACTTGAGCAGCACGTTACGCTTGCCATCAAAAGTGAAGTCAATGTCAGTGGCCAGTAAACCTGTAAACTTATCAGAGAAAGTGAAGTTCTTGGCAACTCCCAGCACTAAGCGGGGCAGCGTAAGTTCGGCCGTACTTTCAGGCAGGTCATTACCTGTCTGCTGATAGGTTGCTTCCAGTGCTTCTACATTATGGGTCCAGGCCGTGAAGGTAGTGGTTACGTCTTTGGCCATCACACCAAATTGCCATGTACCGCGGCGCAACTGGGCGCCCGCATCAAAACCGAAGCCCCAGGCATTGGCAAACTCCCCCACATTTCGGTAGATAATCTTGGCGTTTACTCCCAGTGTTAAGCCTTGTATCAGGTTACTTTTACGAGCATAGGATAACAGCATGGCATAGTCCGCCACCGAAAAAAAGCGAATGCTGTCGTATTGGATGTAGCCGTACTCGTTTTGAAGGCGACGGGTGTCCACAATGTCGTCTACGCCAAGGCGGATAACTGAGACAGCAAGGGCACTACTCGAGTCGATGGGCATGGCAAAGCTGCCGAAGTCATTCTTGGCGATGCCTGCGAAGAGTTCTGAGTGCATCAGGGCGATGTTGTACTTATTGCGCAGTTGCAGCAAACCCGCTGGATTCCAGAATCCGGCTGTGGCATCATCAGCAACTGCGACCTGCACATTACCCATGCCAAGGGCCCGAGCCCCCACCCCGATATTTAAAAATTCATTACTATACTTTGGAGTAGCTACCTGCGCCTGGGCAACACCGCTCACAAAACATAGCACTAGCAATAGAACCGAAAGGGTAAATCTGGTCATAGGCACAGGAATACAATCTCAAATGGGCTTTTAAGAACTATTAAAAAAAATTCAGGCTTAGTTTACTACCCGATCAATGGAAGCAGTTTTGCCTCCTAACACCATGAAAAGCGAATAAGTTGATTTAAAACGACATATTTTCGCATTCAAAAATAATCATTTTTATCCACAATTAGCTGCCGCTTAAACCCTTTGAAAAAACTTTCGTAATTATTTTTAAACAGTACCTTGTTTTACATAGTACCTTTTAATAACTTTGCTTCAACATTAAACGGAATCATCATGAAAGTAGAAAACACACAAGTGCAGATGCGGAAGGGAATTCTGGAGTTCTGCATACTGGAGATTATCTCTCGTGGTGAGGTATATGCGTCCGATATGTTGGAGGAGCTGACAGCTGCCAAGATGATAGTAGTGGAGGGAACTCTTTATCCTCTCCTTACTCGCCTCAAGAACGCGGGGCTTCTCGACTACAGTTGGGTCGAATCTACCTCTGGGCCACCCCGCAAGTATTACACACTTACCGAGACCGGGCGCTCTTTTCTGGATCAACTCCGGGAAACATGGGGCGAACTGGTAGCTTCCACCGAATTCATCATCCACAACAAGAAAGCGCAGCAATCATGAAAAAGAACATAAACGTCAACCTGCAAGGCATTATCTTCCACATTGAGGAAGATGGGTATGAGCAACTTAGCCGCTATCTTGCTTCTATTCGCCACTACTTTTCGAGCTACGAAGGACACGAGGAAATTGTAGCTGATATCGAGGCACGCATAGCGGAGATTTTTTCAACGCGTCTTTCTCCTGGCAAACAGGTCATCACTATAGAGGATGTACAATCACTGATTGCTCAAATGGGCGATGTGACCGACTTCGAAATACTGGAGCCAATGGAAGAGGAAATGCCGCATGCCAAACAAGCATACAGAGCCGGCGCTCCTGAACCGGAGTACGCCGAAGCTGGAGGAGCGGCAGCCGCTGCTGCAACTGCCCGTCCAAAGCGCCTGTACCGCGATGCAAGCCGCAAAGTTATCAGCGGTGTATCTTCAGGTATAGCGAATTATCTGAACGTAGACCCGGTATGGATTCGCCTGATCTTCGTGTTCCTGGTAATCGGTACGCCTATTACTGATGGTATCTCAGGTTCCTTTGGTCTGATCCTGTACATCATCCTTTGGATCGCACTGCCAGTAAACTACTCCCTGCCTGAGATCACAGTCAAAAAACTGTTCCGTGACCCGGATGACAAGAAACTGGCAGGTGTGGCCAGCGGAATTGCCAAGTATTTTGGTGTTGATGTGGCAGTTATTCGCATCCTGTTCCTGGCCCTGATTTTTGCGGGTGGTTTTGGTATACTGGCTTACATTATCCTCTGGGTAGCGGTCCCGGAGGCGGCCAGCCTGACCGAACGTATGCAAATGCAGGGAAATCCGGTTACGCTGGCCAGTATTGAGCACACCCTGAAAGAGAACCTCAACATGAAGGACCATGATGGAGAGGAAAGCACTGCCGCCAAGGTATTGCTCCTTCCTTTTCGCATCATCTCACAGATAATCAACTGGCTAGGCAGAGCATTAGGCCCTATTCTAGCGGTACTTATCACACTGATCAGAGTGGCTGCCGGTATCACGTTGTTGTTTATTTCGCTAGGCCTTACTGTGGCTCTCTTCACTTCCCTTTTTGTGTCTTTGGGCATAGTAGATGGCGACACGGCGTTCATGATGGGTGATTTTCCGGCCTCCGTTCTTTTGGAGGGCTTTCCCCGGCTCGGATTGGTGGCTGGTTTTTTTGTAGGACTTATCCCAATACTATTTCTGATCCTGCTGGCAATCGGCCTTTTGGCGAAGCGCTTCTTTATGCGCCCACTGGTGGGTTGGTCTTTGTTCGGCATCTGGCTGATCAGCTTGTTTACCATGATCGCATTCATCGCGGCTCATGCTGAAAACTTCCGTCGCTCAGGTGAAGTGGTAACAACTCAGTCCTTCCCAGTTGGGCCATACCCTACGATCACGCTGGATGGGTATAACACGAACTCTTCTTATGAAAACCGCATCTATTTCGATGTGCAGGGACACACTGGTTCGAATCTGGAAGTGCAGCAACGCCTGCAGGCCAAAGGCAAGACGGAGGCTGAAGCACAGGAAAATGCACGCATGGTAACCTACCGCGTGGTACAAACCGACTCTACACTCCGTTTCGACGACAGCTTCGAGTTTGCTTCCGGGGCGGCTTACCGCAGCCAGCGCATGGACGTGACCTTGCTTATACCGCAAGATAAGCAGCTACGCCTGACCAGCAACTTCCTGCGTATGGTGCCAAGCAGCGCCTTCGAAGAAGAGTATAGCCGAGAAAAGACCCTGCGCAACCTGTGGCAGGTAAAAGGCAACCTGCTTGCCTGTATCACCTGCGCATCCGACACGCTAGACGTAGCCGACAGCGATTTCACTTACAATGCAGCCGCTACGATGGGTGCTGGCGGAAGCGTGCTGATGAACGAGTCAGAGTATAGCTCTAATAAGCAGAATTATGACTTCAGCGACTTCAACGCTATCTCAGTGAACGGAGCTTACCACGTACAGATTACCCAGGGTAGCAGCTACAACATCACTGCCAGTGGCAATGCGGATGATCTGGAAAAACTTGAGATCACTAAAAAAGGCAATGAGCTGGTGATTGAGCACGAAGACAGAACTTTCAAGCTCTTCGATAGACAGAAGACTGTGCTGATTCAGATAACGGTGCCTGAACTGCGAAGCCTTGATTTGAGCGGCGCCATCAAAGCGGATATCGGTCACATCAAATCACCAGAGCTGAACTTAGCCTTAACTGGTGCTACACAGGCCTTTGTGGATGTGAATGTAAACAGAATAAAAGCCGATATCGCTGGAGCTTCCAAAAGCACATTTTCAGGTCGCGCCGAGTACGTAGACATGGATATTGCTGGAGCCAGCAAGATGGATGCCACAAGACTGGTAGCTAATTCAGTTGAGATTGATGCTGTTGGCGCCTGCTCCGCTGATGTACATGCCACCAACACACTGCGCGCCAATGCGGCAGGTGCCAGCAAAGTGCGCTACAGAGGTAACCCGAGCAACGTGGTAACAGATGTGGCAGGCGCTAGCAAAATATCGCGCCTGTAGTAGCTCTACAAAAAAGGGATAAGTCTAACCAACTTATCCCTTCTCTATACCTGCCTTTAGTACAAAATAAAACTTTATACACACTTACAGGTTCTATACCTGAGTGATTTGTTTGTTTAGTTGTTTGGTGAGTTTACCTGGCGAAGTCCCAGTTCTTTTCCTTTTTCGAGGAGAAAAGCGAAGGCTTCGCCAAACTCGTTTTTAACAGTTCCCTCTAGTATCGCTTCAGTCAGTGCCTCTTTCAACTCCCCTACCGTTTTAGACGGTTTCAGGTCAAAGGTCTCCATGATAATCTCACCTGTAATTACCGGCTGGAAGTTGCGCAGCTTGTCACTCTCCTCTACCTCTACCAATCGCTTCTCCACCTTATCGAAGTTCTGCAGGTAGCGCTTTACCTTGCTGTCGTTTTTGGAGGTGATGTCAGCGCGGCACAGTTTCATCAGCGCATCAATGTCGTCACCCGCCTCAAACAAAAGTCTGCGAATGGCAGAGTCGGTTACAGTGTCCTTTACCAGTGCAATGGGGCGCAGGTGCAGGCGAACCAGCTTTTGCACAAACTTCATGTGATCGTTCAGTGGCAGTTTCAGATCTTTGAAAAGCTTGGGCACCATACGGGCGCCACGCTCTTCGTGACCATGGAAAGTCCAGCCCACTTTCTCGTGGTAGCGTTTTGTATCGGGCTTGGCGATGTCGTGCATGATGGCCGACCAACGCAGCCACAGGTCATCCGTAACCTCCGACACATTATCAAGCACCTGCAGAGTATGGTAAAAGTTATCTTTATGCGAGTTGCCTTTGATCGTCTCCACACCCTGCAATTCTGCCATTTTGGGGAAAATCAGCTGCAACAGCCCAGATGCAAAAAGCAGTTTGAAGCCGTAAGAAGGCACTGGTGAGAGCACGATCTTGTTCAACTCGTCCGTGATTCGCTCCTGTGATACAATCTTGATACGCTCCTTGTTGTCGATGATGGCGTCGAAGGTTTCGGGAGCAATATCGAAGTTGAGTTGAGAGGCGAAGCGGATGGCACGCATCATGCGCAGCGGGTCGTCGGAGAAGGTAATACCTGGCTCTAGGGGTGTGCGAATGATCTTGCGCTTCATGTCTTTTACCCCATCGAAGCGGTCAATCAGCTGTCCGTAGGTGCTCTCGTTCAGACTTATACCTAAGGCATTGATAGTGAAGTCACGGCGTTTCAGATCGTCCTCTAGTGTCCCAGTTTCTACATCCGGCTTGCGGGAGTGCTCGCGGTACGATTCCTTGCGGGCACCCACAAATTCCACTTCCCATTCACCGGAGCGCAGCATAGCCGTACCGAAGTGCTTAAAAACCGACACTTTGGGCTTGTGCGGCAGCTTATGCGATACCCGCTCAGCCAGCTCGATACCATTGCCCACACATACCACGTCAATATCTTTAGAAGGCCTTTTGAGAACCAGATCACGCACAAAGCCCCCAATCACGTAAGCGTCTACGCCTACTTCAGCAGCGGCGGCAGCCACGGTATCGAATATGGGGTGCTCAGGTAATTTTATCGTATCCATTCAGAAAAATCAAAACCTCAGGCTGTAGATAAAACATACGCCTGAGGCACAAAAATAAAGAGATAAATTCAGAGCAAGGCTAAAAAATCGTAGATGGCTCTGAAACATAGGTATAGCCCACCGCCCGTTACACGCTATACCTACACCTTACTCCCGGATAATCGTCTGTTTGCCGTTTTCATCAATTTTGATGATGCGCGATGGCCGTGATTCTACTTCCTCGTCTTGTCGCCACTGCACCACATAATCAACCCGCTCTTTTATCGTATCAGATACTTCAGCAAAAGTACGTGGAGATGCTTCGCCGCTCACGTTGGCTGAGGTCGACACCAGCGGACGGCCTATTTGCTGCATCAGGCGGTGGCAGAATTCGTCTTTGGCGATGCGTATACCGATGCTGCCGTCTTCGGCTACCAGCTCTTTCGGCAGATTCTGAGCGCCAGAGAGCACAAAAGTCGTAGGACGCTCCTGCGACTCAACCAGCTTATCAAAGTCATCAGGCACGGTTTTGATATAGCGGCGCAGCATAGCCACGTCGCTCACCAGCACAATCATCGACTTCGATTCTTCCCGTTCCTTTATCTTGAAAATCTTCCTAACGGCAGCAGCATTCTCGGCATCACAACCGATTCCCCAAACCGTATCGGTTGGGTATAAGATGACGTTGCCGACTAGTAACTCGTCCTCCGCCGCCTGTACCTCTTTCAGAAAATGTTTCATCATTTTGATGGTTAAATTGTTTGATTGTTAAATGGTTTTCCCCAAATGTGCCTATACACAAACAATAGATTTAGCCGCGTTCAACAATTTAACAATACAGCCATACTACCATTTAACGTATCTCCTGCGTCAGTTCTACCAGCACGCCATTGGCGCTTTTGGGGTGCACGAAGCAAACCAGTTTGTTATCGGCACCTTTTTTGGGTGTCTCGTTCAGTAGTATGAAGCCCTCCCCCTTCAGCCTTTCCATTTCAGCCAGAATATCTTCCACCTCAAAAGCGATGTGGTGTATACCTTCACCGCGTTTCTCGATGAATTTGCTGATGGCGCTATCGGGTGTTGTGCCCTCCAAAAGCTCTATTTTAGTGCCTCCTACCTTAAAGAAAGAGGTGTTAACCGCCTCTGACTCCACAAACTCCGTTTTGTAAGGCTCTACGCCCAGCAGTTTAAAATACAGGGCATTTGCCTCGCTGAAATTTTTAACCGCTATACCTATATGTTCTACGTTTACCATTTTCAATTTGTAATTAGTCTAAGTAACCTTTTTTTGTTAATTTTGCAGGGAATTCAAAACTAATAATTTCTCACAACTGTTAATCAGACAGGACAAAAAGAGATAAAAAATAGTGATATGCTAACATTTCCGATATACTTAGACAACAACGCCACTACACCGCTTGACCCGCGCGTGCTGGAGGCCATGATGCCATACTTCACTGGCAAGTTTGGTAACGCCGCTTCCCGTAACCACGCATTCGGCTGGCATGCCGAGGAGGCTGTTGACTATGCACGTGAGCAAATCGCCTCACTTATCAACTGCTCACCAAAAGAAATCATCTTCACTTCGGGCGCTACTGAGTCAGATAACCTGGCAATCAAAGGTGTCTTTGAGATGTATGCCTCTAAAGGTAACCACATCATCACGGCTACTACGGAGCACAAAGCAGTACTGGATACCTGCAAGCACATCGAGAAAATCGGTGGAAAGGTAACGTATCTGCCTGTGAACGCAGAAGGTCTGATCGACCTGAAGCAACTGGAGGAAGCGATTACGGACAAGACCATCCTGATTTCGATCATGTATGGCAACAACGAAGTTGGCGTTATCCAGCCGATCCGTGAAATTTCTGCTATTGCAAAGAAGCACGGCGTACTGTTCTTTACAGATGCTACGCAGGCAGTTGGTAAAATTCCAGTGGACGTGGAAGCTGATGGCATCGACCTGATGGCTTTCTCTGGCCACAAAATGTACGGACCAAAAGGTGTTGGTGCGCTGTACGTGCGTCGTAAGAACCCACGCGTGAAAGTAACCGCCCAGATGGACGGTGGCGGACACGAGCGCGGTATGCGTTCTGGTACGCTGAACGTGCCTGGTATTGTGGGTCTGGGTAAGGCTTGCGAGATTGCCAAGCAGGACATGGAAAAAGACACAGCCCGTCTTTCTGCCATGCGTGACAGACTTGAGAAGGAGCTTTTGACAATCGAGGAGTCTTATGTGAACGGTTCGCGTGAGCACCGTCTGCCGCACGTAACTAACATCTCCTTCAAGTATGTAGAGGGTGAAGGCCTGATGATGGGTGTGAAAGACATTGCCGTATCTTCTGGTTCTGCCTGTACATCAGCATCTTTAGAACCTTCTTACGTACTAAAAGCGTTAGGATTAAGTGACGACCTGGCACACTCTTCGCTGCGTTTCGGTTTGAGCCGCTTCACTACAGACGAAGAAATTGACTACGCCATCAACCACACGAAAGAAGCTGTTGCTAAACTGCGTGAGATGTCGCCACTTTGGGAGATGTTCAAAGAAGGCATCGACTTGAACTCAATTGAGTGGGCAGAACACTAAGAGTTTAATTAATAATGGGGAATGAATAATGATTAATTGTTCTCTCCCCACTTATTATTCATTAATCATTATTAACTAGTAATTATAAATAGCCATGGCTTATTCAGATAAAGTAATCGATCATTATAACAACCCACGCAACGTTGGTACGCTTGACAAAGCGAAAAACAGCGTAGGTACTGGCCTTGTAGGTGCGCCTGAGTGCGGTGACGTAATGCGCCTTCAGATTGAAGTAGACGAAAACCAGATCATCACTGATGCGAAGTTTAAGACCTTCGGTTGTGGTTCTGCTATCGCTTCTTCATCATTAGCTACCGAGTGGCTGAAAGGAAAGTCTGTTGACGAGGCGCTTGCCATCGACAACATGGATATTGTGGAAGAACTGGCATTGCCTCCTGTGAAAATTCACTGCTCTGTGCTGGCTGAGGACGCCATTAAGTCTGCCATCAACGACTACAGAGTAAAGAACGGCCTTCCAGCTTTGGAAATGCCGAAGTCACACCACTAAGACCTGGACTCACGCATGGAGTCAACGACCGAAGTGCACGTAGAAAGTGCACGCATTCAGAAGCAGATTGAAAACCACTTAGGCTTAAGTGGCGACAGTCTGCTTTTCGAATTCAGAAAGCTGGATAACAAAGTGCGTCTGGACCTGATAACGGTAAACCCGCGCCACTTGCAGTCGTTCCTCTTCCACACAGAAGTTGGATATGACAGAGTGGATGCGCTCCGTAAAATGTGGGACTACGTGCAGAGTTATAAAGAAAAAGAGAGCCCTTATACCGTACAGTGGATGGCCCGTGGAGACAAGGAGTTGAATACTTCCTACTTCCGTGCTCGTAACATGTACGAGGCGCTCGACAAGTTATACTTTGGTCGCGACATGAACACGATCACTGTTTTCAGTGTGGTGCTGAATCCAGTGTCTTAAAGAAAGAATTGTTATGATAACAGTATCAGATAAAGCAAAAGAGAAAGTATTGAAGCTGAAGCAGGATGCTCAGCTCGACGATACATTTCGCCTGCGCGCATCTGTAGCAGGAGGCGGTTGTTCTGGACTCTCCTACAACCTCGACTTCGACGACGAGGTGAAGCCAATGGATCAGGAGTTTGAGGACAAAGGCATCAAGGTAGTGGTAGACATGAAGAGCTTCTTATACCTGGCTGGCACCGAACTCGACTTCTCGGACGGCTTGAACGGCAAAGGCTTTTACTTCAACAACCCGAACGCCTCCCGTACCTGCGGTTGCGGCGACAGCTTCTCCGTTTAAGGAACTATAGGTTATAAAATCAGAAGGGCCAGCTAACTTTAGCTGGCCCTTCTGATTTTATACTGGAGGCAAGTATAGCTATTCCAAGTTGCTACTCTTCGAGTATAGTTATTTCTTCAGGAATCGTAAAGTTTGCTTCTCCCCTACTTCATTTGACAGCACCAAGGTATAGTTGCCATGTCCGAGGCGGCTTACATCGAGCGCATGGGTATAGCCTTTCAGATTTTGCCGCAACACGACCCGCCCCATTTTGTCATACACAGCTGCATCATAAGCCATATGCGCTAATGGTAGCTCAACTTTTAACTCCTGCTGTGCGAGGGTTGGGTAAATAGAAGCAGTTTTGGCCTGCTGATTTGTTACTGCAACCACATGGTAGTAGGTATAAGAAAGATCTTCGTCAACTTGCTTGAGTCGGTAGTAGGACGTGCCTAAGATAGGTTCTCTATCGTGAAAGGTATAGTTTGTGGTCAAACTCGTCGTGCCCTTTGCATTCACAATGCCCACAGTTTTGAAGTTCCTCGCATCTGCACTTCGCTCTATTTCAAAATGCTTGCTATCCAGCTCGGAAGCTGTGGTCCAATTCAGCTCAACACCTTTTCCGATAGTTCGGGCAGTAAACTTGGTTAGTTCTACTGGTAGCGGAATGTAATCAGGCTCGATCTTCCAGGTTACTTTTACATCGTCAATGGCTAGCCCGTGGTCTTGGTGCAACTCGTCTGGGTCATACCAGCGCAGCATTACGTAATGTCCATCAGGTATGGCTTCGGGTAAGGTATAAGTAAATTCTTTTCGGTTTGCAGAAGCATTTCCGTCAAGGGGCCTCGCTATACTTTCAATAAGAGGATTTCCTATAATAGGACTATTAAATTGCAAGGAAGGCACTGTAGTCCAGCCTGGCGTATTAAGCTTAGCCTTTAAATTGAAAACAGAAGGATACTCAGCGACGGCATACATGAAGAGTAACCGTTGTATATCTGTGTCTTTACTACCAACCCGCCACTGCTCAGCAGTGAAAGCAATATCAAGCGCAGTGATTGTTCTGCCTGATGTATTTTGCAATAAGAGATTGTATGTTATTTCGATTCCTGATGCAGTCAATGCTCCAAGTGCTCTATCCGTTGCACCAGTACTACCATAACTATAAAGCCCGCCATTGTTTGAAGAACCATGATTAACCAAAATAGCATTATTTATCACAATCTCGCTTCTGGAATTTATCCTATAGACAGCCCAGCCATCTGGTATAAATGCATCCTCACCAAGTCGAGCAGTCACTACTGAAGAACTGTTAGTAGTGGGTAAGGAGTTGAAATCCTGGTTATAAGTCGTTAAGAACCTGCCCATTTCTATTGCTTGCCCATACACAGGCATAGAAAAATTCGCTGCAAGGCACAGCACTCCCACTACCGTAGCCGTTATGGCTCGGACAATAAATGTTTCCATGTAATGGCTAAAAGTAAAAGTTTAAAATTCGAAGTAATGCTATTATGTTATAGAATTTCTAGATAAACCAGAATCTAAGACCAAAAAGTTCAAGCATTTAACTGTATTTATAACACTTAAGAGTTCAAACTTAAAAGGCTACTCCTAAAAGTGCATTTGTTAGCATATATTCCCATAAATTCGCATTACAAATCAAGGGAAGTGTTAATCTTAATTACCACAGTTGACACCAATGACATATAATTTTGCCATAGTTACTCCAATGGCTAATGAGGAGAAAGACTTTTATTCTTTTATAAATGGATTAACAGAAGTCTTAAATGAAATGCAATGTGGTAAAGTATACCTTGTAGTAGACAACGCATCTAAAGACCAGACACTGTCCTTATGCCAGAACCTAGCGAAGAGTGATAACAGATTTGTAGCAGTTTGGGCGCCAGCGTCTAAAAATGTTGTAGATGCATACCTATTTGGCTATAGGCAAGCAGCAACTGCAAAACATGAATATATAATTGAGATGGATGCTGGGTTATCGCATGACCCTAAAGAGATACCGGTATTTTTATCTCTATTGCATAAGAAGTACGACTGTGTTTTCGGAAGTCGATTTATAGCTGGAGGCGCAATAGTTGATTCAACTTGGAAGAGAACATTTTTATCAAAAGCTGGCACCTTGCTTTCCAATCTTTTACTAGGCACAAAAATGCATGATATGACCTCTGGTTTTCAAGGATTTAGTCTTCAAACTTTGAAAAAAATTTTAAATTACAACTTATTATCACAAGCTCATTTTTACCAAACAGAGGTTCGCTACTTGTTGCGAAAAACAAGGTTCATCGAGGTGCCAATTCAATATAGAACCCCATCACCCAGAGTTTCTAAGAAAGCTATTTTAAACTCTATTTATTTACTATCCTATTACACATTCAAAAGGGTAGTATTTAAAGCTCCAGTAATTAAATAATCATTATATGTTCAATTCGTCTAATTAGGTTTTCCCCTCTTACTTCGTTTAAATGAACAACACTTTCATTGTAATTACTTCTATTGCTGACGAACATCACCCTGTTTTAAAAAAAATAGCAGCGAGAGCCATAAATCATAGGGTGCCATTGATTATAATAGGCGACAAATCAAGTCCTAAAGAATTTACACTGGAAGGTTGTGATTTCTACTCTCTTGATGCTCAAGCCAGGCTTCCTTTCAGCTTGTCTGATAAATTGCCTGTTGGTCATTACTCCAGAAAGAATCTTGGTTATTTACTAGCTATTGAAAGGGGGGCAGAAATTATAATTGAAACAGATGACGACAATATACCCCTCGCGTCTTTCTGGGATGACAGGTCAATTGAGGCTGAAGCTCATCTTTTAGAAAATACAGGCTGGACGAATGTTTATCGCTATTTCACTGATATAAATATTTGGCCAAGAGGATTTGCATTAGAACATTTACATGCGCCTATGCCAGAAATTGGCAAAATCACTTCAGTAAAAAGCCCTATACAACAAGGCTTAGCAGATGAAAACCCTGACGTGGACGCGATTTATAGACTCACAATGCCTTTGCCTGTTTATTTTGAAATGTCTCAAAATATAGCACTCGGCATTAATACTTTTTGCCCCTTCAATAGCCAAAACACAACTTGGTTTAAAGAAGCATTTCCTTTGTTATATCTACCCTCTTATTGCAGTTTCAGAATGACAGATATCTGGCGGTCTTTTGTGGCGCAACGGATTGCGTGGACCTGTGGGTGGACCATCTTATTTCATAACTGCACTGTTCGCCAAGAACGAAATATTCATAACTTGATGAATGATTTCAAAGATGAAATTAGCGGTTATATCACTAATGATAAGATTTTCAATTGCTTGAAAAATATAACATTAAAAGATGGGGTGAACCATATCTCAAATAACATGATCCGCTGTTATGATGAACTCATAAAAATTGGGGTATTGGACTCCTCTGAAATCGAATTGCTAAAAGCTTGGCTTGATGATTTGAAAACCCTAGAAAATAGATGAAAAAACAAACTACAATCTCTCTTCTATTTATAATTTTCATTCTCTCTCTTATTTTCAATTTAATCAAGAGTTTAATAAATGGCTATGAAAAAGAAAGTTGGCTTATCACAGAATTTCTAATTAATTATCAAGGAGGTTTCGTAAGACGTGGTTTGTTAGGTGAGGCTTTGTACCAATTTTCGCAATACTCAACTATTAGTCCTTATTATATAATTATAGCCCTGTGTTTGGCTTCATATGTTTATTTAATCTATTGGTACTCTTCATCCCTTATAAATAACGGTTTCCCATTTTTTATTCTTCCTTTTGTATTCTTTCTTGGGAGCCCTATCATAAATAATTATTGGGTGAGAAAAGATGCAATAGTACTCCTCTTCTTTATTTTAATATTGCATTGTTTAAGAAAAGAAAGTTTCATATATATAATCTTAACTAATTTACTCTTCGTAACTGGCATCCTGATACATGAATCAATTGGTTTCTTTGGATTTCCAGTTATAGCTCTTATCATTTACACTCGTTATAGTCACTCTAACTTTCTTAATAAACAATTTACATTTAGGAGGCTATGTACAACAATTGTTCTTCTATTACCTAGTCTAATTGCCTTTGCCAGTGTAATATATTTCAAAGGTTCTCGGACTATTGCTGGTAATATCTGGGATTCGTGGGAAAACATCAAATTCCCAATACAAGCAGCAACCCATGGAGCTCCACCTGCAGCTATCGATGGCATATCGTGGTCTCTTCAAAAAGGACTACGATACTTTTATAGCAATCTAATGAACATGAACTATGATATCTATGCACCATTTGCATGGTTCTTTATCCTTCTATCTGTTTACTTTATAATTATAAATATTAATCGCTTAGATTTTAAAATACTAACCTACAAACCTACTCAAGCTATAAACAGAGAGAATCTGTCCACCATTTTAGTAATTCAGCTAGTAGCAGTAATTCCTCTGTTCATACTTGCTTCAGACTACGGGAGATGGGTAACTATGTGGACCTGCTCTACATTTGCAATTTTGTTAACTATACCAGAAAAAACATTATCAACTTTACCTCCTTTATTTGTTCGATCATTCAGTCATCATCTTAACAATAGACTGGATGAATATGTAGGTAATTCAAAATCATTTATCGTTTTAATGAGTTTTGTAATAGGAGTGCCTTATTATAATTGGAGCATGGAAAAATATATTGAAACCCCTGCATCCGTCCACATAATTCAATTTATTTCAACTATATTTCGTCAAATAGTCATAATGTTTAAACTCGTTATAGGCTTAAATTGATCAATTTTTTGATATAATTATTGTTAAACTATATCATTTTAATGGTTCATTGTAATGATATAGGCAGACAAAATAGGAAGTGCTGGAATAAAGTCTTACCTCTCTCAACTCACCACCTCATTCAAATTAGCAGTTTTGAAATGCTGGTATACCCTCAACACAATAGCAAGAGCTACAGCAGCCTCAGCGGCGGCAACCAGTATAACGAAAAGGGAAAACATCTGGCCTTGCATCATCTGTGGGTCATGACGGCTGAAGGCGACCAGGTTTAGGTTGGCGGCGTTGAAGATTAACTCTATACCCATTAGCACGACTACTGCGTGGCGTTTGGTAATGACAGCCAGGACGCCTATTGTGAAAAGGGCAGCGCTTAGGAGCAGTATATGTTCGAGCGGTACTTGGGTCAGCATTATACTTTCTGTTTGTCAGTGGCGATGTAAGCTGCACCCATTAGTGCTATAAGCAGTAGCAGAGAGGCTATTTCGAAAGGCAACACAAAGTCGGTCATCAGTTTTATACCTATCAACTGCACCGTGCTTTTCTGGCCTGCCAGCACATCGGTGTCAGTTTGTTGCAGCCATGGCAGGGAACTGAATCCTGCCTGCCAGATGGTATAGCCTAGCCCGATGAGTGTTAGAAGCGCAATGGTAATTCCCCATCCTACGTTTACATTCTCTGACATGACGGACTTGTCGTGCACCCTACTGCTGAGCATAATACCGAATAGGATCAGCACCAGCACACCACCCACGTACACCATTAGCTGCGTAACGGCAACAAAATCAGCAAAGAGCAACACATAAATGGCGGCTACACTCAGCAGGGTGAGTAGCAGCGAGAAGCCGGCATATAGCAGGTTCCGCGTCAGCACCATGTAAGCACCCGAAACTATGGCTAATAGAGCAAAAACGTAGAATAGCATCTTCTCTTATGATTCGTCTGTTTTTAAATACTTGGTTTGTCAGATTCGAGCTGATAATGGAAGCTATTCCCGATCATCAGAATCTGCATGTACTGTAACCGTATAACAATTTAACAACTTAAATTACTGCTGCTTCCGGGCCGCCAGTGCCGCAGCTTTCGCAGCAGCCATTTCTTCCTGCTGCTTAGCCAAGAGTTGCTTTTTCTCCTCTGCCTGCTCGGGTGTAAGGTCAGTGAAATGGTAAATCATGTTCTTGATATCCACTTCAGAGAAGTCGTATACCGGTGTCATGGTCAGGCAGTCAGTTGGGCAAACGGTAGTGCACAGGCCGCAGTAGCAGCACTTGGCCATATCGATGTCAAACACAGGGGCATACAGACGCTTTTTTGTACCGTCAGACGTCATCCCGATCTCTTCCGTTGCCTTCACTGACTCAATCGTGATGCAGTTTACCGGGCAAATCTTGGCGCAAAGGTCGCATACAATGCAGTCATCGATCTCGTTGTGCAAACGGTAGCGGCCGTTCTCAGGAACAGGTATAGCCTCGTAGGGGTAAGTAAGTGTTACCAGTCCCTCCGGTTGCTTAAAGTAGTTCTCGTCCATGACCGGCACAGGCGCACGCCGCTTGTCCGCATTCCGAAAATGCCGCCATGTCAGTAGCAATCCGCTTAGCAGCGACTTTACTACTTCCCAAAACCCGGCCTTATGTTTAACGGACGTTCTTTCCATATTTAAAATGTAGCGGTATAGGTGAAAATCTATTACTATAGAAATTAATTAACTACCTCGATACGCACATACTTTTTATCTCTTTAACTTATACCTGAATAACTTCCCATACTTACACCATTAGCAATCGCCAGATGCCGGCCAGCAAGACTATACCCAGCGCAATAGGTGTCAATACCTTCCAGCACAGGTGCATGAGCTGGTCCACGCGCAGACGCGGGTAGGTCCAGCGGATCTGCAACTGCAGGAACAGCAGCACAAAGGTCTTGCTTAGCAGCCAAAAGCCACCCCATAGTATACCTGAAAGTGCCCCTACTGTGCCTGTTGTCCAGTCTGCAAACTTGAGCGTAGTCAGGTTTGGCAAGGGGGTATTCCAGCTCCCAAGGAAGAGAATGACTGCTACCAGGCTAACCAGCACCATCATGCTATACTCCGCCAGGAACAGCACGGCAAACCGAAAACCGGAATATTCCACATGAAACCCGGCCACCAGTTCCGATTCCGCTTCAGGTATATCAAACGGTGCCCGGTTACTTTCTGCCAGGGATGCGATAAAATAGATCAAAAAGGCCACTAGCAAAAGCGGGGCTCTGAAGATGTTCCAGGTAGTGATACCACCTATGTTTGTCGTGTTTATACCCAGCGCTTCGATACCAAAGAGCCAGTTCTTTTCAAACTCAAGTCCAGGAAAGCGGTTTAGCAATATACCTTGCTGGTAGCTAATTTCCTGAAAGTCCAGTGACTGGCAGATCATCACAACGGAGAGAATAGCCAATCCGGCTGGTATTTCATACGATACAATTTGCGCCACGGATCGCATGGCACCCAGCATGGCGTACTTGTTATTAGAGCCCCAACCTGCCATGAGTAAGCCTACTACATCAAGTGAAATAATAGCCAGCAGGTAAAACACCCCGATACCAATGCCGGTAGGTATAAGTTCAGGTGTGAAAGGTATAACGGCAAAGCCTGCAAACACTGCGGCGAAGATAAGAATTGGGGCCAGTTTGAATAGCTTCTTGTCAGCCGCTGCTGGTACAATATCTTCCTTCTGCAGCAGCTTTAGCACATCCAGTACTGATTGCAGCGAGCCGTAGGGCCCCGCCTCGGTTGGTCCCAGGCGGTCTTGCATAAAGGCTGCCACCTTGCGCTCCGCATACGCCAGCACAATGACGATACCCAGCAGTAGCATAAGTGTCAGCAGAAAGGCAAGCATAAGCGGTTAGGTTTTATGAACGGGCAAAGGTAGTTTTTAATGTGCTAATGTGCTAGTAGAGCAAGAAGCTTCAGCTAGGTTTAGCTTATGAAAATGAAGTAAGTCCGCCAGCTTTTGCTTAGCTGATCATAACTATATTCCATTAGCAGCGGTCAGGATGATCGGCTCACCGTCAGTTATCAGGATTGTATGCTCGTGCTGCGCTACAAAAGCTCCCGCATCAGCCAGTAGTGTCCAGCCGTCTCCTTTCTCGTGCACGTAACTTCCTTTAGTTGAGATAAAGGTTTCTACAGCTACCACGGTGTTCTTGCGGAACCTTCGGGTCTCCTGCTTGTCATAGAAGCATGGAATCTCATGCGGCTCTTCGTGCAGACTGCGCCCTACCCCATGACCGACCAGATTTTTGATTACTTTGAAACCGTTCTTCTTCGCTTCTGTCTCTATAATGCGGCCTATTTCAGCTATCTTTTTGCCCCCTCTTATTTCTTTCAGCGCTTTATACAGTGCCGTGACAGAAGCATCTACCAGTTTGTTCAAGCCATTCACGTCTTCTCCCAGAATAAAAGAACCGCCGTTGTCAGCATAATATCCATTGAGTTCCGCCGAAACATCTATGTTTACCAGGTCTCCTTCTTTAAGAATGGTTTTGTCAGAGGGTATACCGTGTGCGGCTTCGTTATTGATACTGATACAGGTATAGCCGGGGAAATCATAGGTGATCTTGGGTGCCGACTGCGCATTGTAAGACTGCAGCAGCTTGTATCCAAAGTCATCCAACTCCCTTGTGGTCATACCTGGTCTGGCGTGTTCGCGCATTTTTCTGAGGGTGATAGCCACAGCTTCACTCACCTTTTTTATACCTTCCAGATCCTCATTTGAGTCTATTGACATAGCTATACCTTCTTCCGTATTTATAAATATTACCCTTCTATTAGATGCGGCACGAATTGCGAGAGGTTGGTGATAATGCCTTTCTCGCGCCGGAAACCGATGGCGGCTCCTTCGCCTGACCAGAACACACCGGCCTGGTACTGGTAGCCTTTGCCGTCTTCAGGCAGTTCGCACCAACGCTGGTATACCTGCTGCTGCTTATCATAGTCGCCACGAACTTTGGTTACGCGACCACGGTCTACCACCTCTACACTTTGCCCTTCGCGGCCAAAATATGGCTTTTTGATGTACTTACCTGACAGCGGCTCAACGTCTGCCTCCAACAGAAGAGGGTGGTACGGGAAAGCTTTCCAAAGCCAGGCCAGCATGCCTTTGCTCTGAAACAGTAAGGTATAGGCCGGGTTGGCGATCGTGATGGTGCGGGAGCGTGAAAGCAGTGTCAGGGTTTGGAGCAGCTCCGGTTCTTCCCAGGCAATCTGCTCCCACGGCAGTAACTTGAACAAGAACGGAAAATGCCGCCACTGCTCCGACTCTACCTGTGCCCAAACGCCCTTCTCGTCGCCTTCTGTAGAGAAGCTCACTTCTTCGATCGGGCAGAGATGGGCCTCAAACCCAGCCTCATTGGCAGCCTGGGTGATGACAGAGCAGTTGGCTTCGTCCTCGGCACTGGCTCCGATGTAGGTGACTAGCAAGGCGGGGGCTAAGTCTTCATTGCGTTCGCGCCATACCCTGAGTTGCTCTACCAGAGCTTCGTACAGGCCAGAATATTGCAGAGCATCGTTTTTGCCAGCAGCGGCCAGGCTAGCCCACTGCACTACAGCGGTTTCAGGTATAGAGGTGGCAGTATCGGCATTAAATTCCAGCATTTTGGGACCATCCGGCGTCATCGCCAGGTCAAAGCGACCATACAGATGAACCTGGCGGTCGTCGCTCCATGACTGGCGCACCAGTTGCCATAGGTTCTCGGGTATACCCAGCACTTGCAGGAAGGCATCCGGCAGATCATTTGGTATGGCCTGTACCATCATATTATAAAGCGAGCTAGCGGCATCGAGCAGTTCTTCAGCCTGGTCCTCTGTAATCACCACTGCCTCGCCGGGCACATAGTTGGCGCAGCCATCCTCCACACACCACTCCCAGCCCAGTCCGCGCACTGCTTTTTCCACATCACCTGTGTGGGGTTTTACCTGGATGCTCGTCTTAGAATTTTCTAGCATGAAATACTCAGAAATAAAAGGTTGATACGCAAATGAAGGTATCGGTACAAGCAGCATAGCTTATACTGATACCTTCCATACGAGGTATGACCTCACTTAAGGAGCACACCGCTATACCTGATTGTCGGGATACTCTCCTTGCGAAACAGCAAGAATGCTTTTCCTGTTCTTTAAGATTAGGCTCCCGCTCCGCCGCTGCGTCCACGGAAGTAGCCGCTACGGCCTGAACGCGGCGCTGTAGACTGCTGACGGTAGGTCTGCACATTCTGGCGCCAGGCGGCTGTATTGTTCATCACACCCGGATTGGCATAATAAGCAGGCCTTGGTGACATCATACGACCGGCCATAAAGCCCATGCCACTCCACCACAGCACACTGCCTAAGCCAAAGCCGCCCTGGGTATATTGTTGCTCATTTTGGGCAATGTCACGCATTTGGTTTTCGAGTGCCAAGCCCTGCAGCGTATCTACGCGGCCATCACTATACTTTAAGATCGCCATGCTCTGGCCCGGTGCTGTGGTACGCTCGTCGGTGATCTTCCACTGATCAGGCGCCTCCTCAGTGAGTTCCGTTACAATCCCATCTGGCACAGGCACTTCTGTACCCGCGTTCCATTCATCATTTGTCTGCGTGCTTGAATCACAGCTGGTGAGTCCCATGGTAGCGGCGGCGGCCATAATAAAGGCATTGCGCTTAAAATCCCCGATGGTCAAATATCGCTTTTTCATAAGATTATCTCCGTTGATATATAAAGGTACTCTTTTTACGGGATTTCTGAAAGTGAGGGATTGGAGGATGGCTGCATTGTTGATTGCCAGTGCATAATTCGGACAGGTCGCAACCTGTCATTCTGAAATTCCCGCCTCTAAAACTCCTTTACTCCCACAGGGGATAATGCTCCAGGTGCACTTTTCGCTTGAAGAAGATGCGGGTACTTTCTTCGAATGACTTGGTAAAATCAGACACAAAGAAAGCATGATCGCCCTGCAGTTCGTCAGAGCTCAGGTCATTGGTTTCCAGAAACCTCCGAACATGCCTGGCCACGATCTGGCTGGCGTCCAGTACATCCACTTTCCCCTGGTAGTAATTCTCGATCTGCCTTTTAATAAGCGGGTAGTGCGTGCAACCCAGAATAAGTGCCTCTATACCTTGCAGCTCGGGCGCTGACAGGTAGGCGTGAATCACGTTTTCAGAAATAGAATCGTTGAAAAAGCCCTCCTCGATCATAGCAGCAAGCAATGGTGTCGCGTGCGATTTCAGTGTAATATCTAGGTCCAGTTCATCGATCTTTTTGCGATACACATTGGAATTGACAGTTTGCTTTGTCCCAATAAGTCCAATCGTTTTGCCTGCATAAGTTTTTCCAATATGCTCCACCACTGGTTCAATCACATTCAGTACCCGTGCTTTGCTGCCTACATACTCCTTTACAAGCTCATAAGCCGCCGCTGAAGCTGAGTTGCAGGCGATTAAAATCACCTTGCAGTGCTGCCTGAGAAGCAGGTCACATATCTTCACGGCATAAGCCTGTATGGCAGCCGTGGATTTATCCCCATAAGGCAAATGGGCAGTGTCACCAAAGTATATAAGTCTCTCGTTTGGCAATTCTGCCACAATTGCCTGCGCCACAGTAAGCCCCCCTATGCCACTGTCAAATACCCCGATCGGGTGCATATTTTTTCTCTCTCCCATATGGTGCGAAGTTATGCTAAAACCCACAAAATAAGATGTTCACCATGATTTTAAGATCATTCACTTATTTTGACATTATGATTGAATTTTTCAAACTTATTATTGAGTTATAAAACAGCTTATCACTCAGAGCGACGACATTAAATATTATTTTTACAATATATTTTGTAAATAAATTTTATTTGGTTATATTTAACTACTTTATACAAAGGGAATTGCTATCTTAATTCTATGTTCCCTGAGTAAGACTCCCGGCGGCTTTATCAACAGAGCAGATAAAGCAGATTATCCACCTCCTAGCCTAACCCTTATGTCTACAGCTATCACTGACTCCGCTTTCATCATCTCGTCCGCTTCACCTGTGGTGAAACGAACTCCCTTGTATGGTAGTTTTATCAGTCGCTTTGTGGCCTTCCTGATCGACACGACTATACTTGTGTTCTGGTATTCGATCATACTTTACTCTATGGCCGAAAATTCGCTGCAGTTCAACACCTGGAAGCAAGTGGTAGTAGATGGGAACATTAGTATGCTTGAGTTTGAGGCGGTGCTTCAGTTGTTTTTTTACAGTCTGTATTTCCCTATACTGCACTGGCTTTACTATACTTTGCTAGAGGCCTCCCCTAAGCAGGCTACAATTGGCAAGTTTACCTTGGGGCTGAAAGTGACTGACCTGCGAGGCAAGCGTATTTCTTTTCTTCAGGCTAATGCACGCTATTTCTCACGTATCCTTTCGGCTCTACCGCTGTTGCTTGGCTTTTTGCTCATACAGTTCACCCGCCGTAAGCAGGCACTGCACGATTATGTAGCCCGCACCCTGGTGATGACCGAGCAGTAAATTGCACTATTTTTCTACTATATATCCAACACCCCTAAGTATGAATCGTATATTATACCTTGTATAACAACAAGAAAGGAGGTAATCATGCGATTTATCCCAACCCGTTTTCACGGAATATTGGATTATGTATATGGTATTTTACTTATTGCATCACCCTGGCTGTTTAACTTTGCCGCAGGTGGTGCTGAGACCTGGGTACCTGTAGTGATAGGTGCGATCGTACTTCTGCAAACAATTCTGACAGACTTCGAGATGGGTCTGGTAAAGAAGATTCCGATGCAGACGCACCTGATGCTTGACTTTGGCATTGGTGTCATATTAGCCCTGTCTCCCTGGTTATTCGGTTTTGCCGACTATGTGTATGCACCACACCTGATTTTCGGTGTATTCTCTATACTGGCATCGCTAACAACACACCGTACACCAAGCAGAGCTTACAAAACTAATGTAGCTCGCGAAGAAACCATGAGATAAGCGACATAAACCATGTGTAATGCAACAGGCTGACTTGATGAAGTCAGCCTGTTTTATTTTGTCTACCCATAGCGCAGAAATGCCTAAATTTGCTTTATGAATTACCTATCCGCAGAAAATATATCAAAAAGCTTTGGCGAACGCTGGCTTTTCAAAAACCTGAACTTCGGCATCAGCCAGGGACAACGCGTCGCTTTGGTTGGTGTGAATGGCTCCGGCAAAACCACGCTGCTCAATGTACTGGCAGGCAAATTGCCCCCTGACGAGGGTAGCGTGAGCGTGCGCAAAGAAGTGACGATCGGTTTCCTGGGCCAGAACCCGGAGTTCGACGAAGAGCTGACGGTACAGCAGACCATCTTCGGCGGGCAGGGTGAAGTACTGGATGTGATACGCGAATACGAAGTAGCCATCTCCCACCCTGACACCAGCGCGGAGAAGATGCAGCATTTGATGGAGCGTATGGACGAGCTGCAGGCCTGGGACTTTGAGATCAAAGTGAAGCAGATCCTTTCTAAATTAGGTATACATAACCTCGACCAGCAAATAAAGCAGCTTTCAGGTGGACAGCGCAAGCGGGTGGCCATGGCCCGAGTGCTCATCGAAGAGCCCAGCATGCTCATCCTGGATGAGCCTACCAACCACCTGGACCTCGACACCATTGAGTGGCTCGAAGGCCTGCTCTCTACGCAGAACACCACGCTATTGATGGTTACCCACGACCGCTATTTCCTGGACAAAGTGGCCAACGAGATAGCTGAACTCGACAATGGTGAACTCTATACCTACAAGGGTAATTACAGCTATTTCGTAGAGAAAAAAGCATCTCGTGAAGAGATGGCCGCCGCAGAAACCGAGAAGGCACGCAACCTGATGCGCAAAGAACTCGACTGGATTCGTCGTCAGCCTAAGGCCCGCGGTACGAAGGCTAAGTATAGAGTAGATGCTTTTGAGGAGTTAAAAGAGAAAGCCGCCAAGAAAACAGCGGCTCCGCAACTCGAATTGTCTGTAAAAACCACCCGCCAGGGCGGCAAGATCATCGAGGTAGACCATATTTCGAAGTCCTTTGGCGCTAAGAAAATCGTGGATGACTTCTCGTATGTGTTCAAGAAGAAAGACCGCATCGGCATTGTGGGACCAAACGGAGCAGGCAAATCCACTTTCCTGAACATGCTCACCGGCAAACTGCAACCCGACAGCGGCACCATCGATGCCGGTCAGACCACCGTGTTTGGATACTATACCCAGGACGAACTGGAGTATAAGCAAGACCAGCGTGTCATCGACATAGTGAAGGATATTGCTGAGGTAGTAGAGATGGCTAACGGAGAGGTGATCACAGCGAGCCAATTTCTGCAGCACTTCCAGTTTGCCCCACCGCAGCAGTATACCTTCGTGAGCAAGCTGAGCGGTGGTGAGAAGCGTCGTCTGCAGTTACTACGCGTGCTGATCAAGAACCCTAACTTCCTGATTCTCGATGAACCTACCAACGACCTCGACATCATCACACTCAACATACTGGAAGACTTCCTGCTCAACTTTGGCGGCTGTTTGCTGATGGTGTCCCACGATCGTTACTTCATGGACCGGCTGGTAGAACACCTGTTTGTATTTGAGGGCGAAGGCAAGATCCGCAACTTCCCGGGCAACTACACCGACTACCGCGAGTGGCTGAAGGAGCAGGAAAAAACCGAACAGGAACCAAAGCAGGTGGCACCTGTTGTCGAAAAAAAACAAGAGCAACCGACGACAGGAAAGCGCAAACCGACTTACCAGGAGAAAAAAGAGTTTGAAGAACTGGAGAAGGAGATGCCAAAACTCGAGGCACGTAAAGCAAAGATCATCGAAACCATGAATGCCGGCACTACCACTGACCACGAGCAGCTTAATGCCTGGGCCAAAGAACTGGAGCAGTTAAACGAGCTACTGGAAGAAAAAGAGATGCGCTGGCTTGAGCTCTCTGAGATCATGTAAGCAACTCACAGCTATACCTTAAAATCGCCGAAGCAACCTGTTTGTTTCGGCGATTTCATTTCAGGCCCTTCACTGTCACATAGGCTTTCTCATTGCGCTCCCCCACCTTCACGATTTCCCGGTCAAACTTGCGGGGGTGGTTGAGGATGGCGTAAAAACTATCCAGGTACTTAAGCGACTGCCGTAACCCTGATTTACTCAAGGGCTCACACTGCCTGTATAATGCATAAATCGGAGTACGGTAAGCGTTAAACGTGTTGACCATCTCCCGGTGGATGTTTTCCGGAAAGCTGTAAGCTCTGTACAGACGCTGCTTTACTGACTTTATACCCAACTCAGGAGGCGGCGCAGCATAAGGGGCCCCTACTATACCTGCGTAGTCGAAGTCGAAAGGCACAGGTATAGGTGCTGAAAGTGAGTCAGGTGCCAGCAGGTCGATGTTATGCCGGTAAGGCACCGACCAGTCTGTGTTGCCGATCATGTACTGGAAAAGGGCTAACCGGGCCATGGCCTTCTGATCGACAAGGTCCATGCTGAAGCGCATTTTGCCAGGTATAAGTTTCATATCCAGACGACTAGCCATGCTTTTGTCATCCTCTATTAGAAAGGCGTAGCGTACCTCCGGTTTACGTTTTCCCAGGCTGTCTTCGTAGGTTACCTGACAGAGGCGCACCCGAAAGCTCTCTTCAGCCAGCAGGTTGTATACTTTATATACCAGGTACTCCCGCAGCACATACTCCTCCCCTACACAGTGTGTTACAAGTTTCAGTTTGTTTTGCCCCTCAAACACGGTTCCTGCCGGCATTTTTTTGCGGATCAAGTTGAGCATAAGCGGCGGAAAACGGCAGACAGTGGCGTCGCGCCGACGATTACCCCGCACCATCACCCGCAGCGGCAAAGAGATCTCACCACCTGCAGCATCTTGATAAAAGAGTGTAGCGGCATGATACTTTCTGTCATCGCCACGGTCCTTCAACACCTTCTGGAAGTCGGCAACCAACTTGAATTGAAGCACTGCCTCATCCTCGAATAGCGGCATTTCCTGCGCCCACGTCGGCTGCCACCCTAGCAGAAGAAAAACCAACAGGTATACAAAGCGATCGGCCATGCGGCGTTTGATTCGATGTATAAAAGTTGGTAACATAACTAGAAACTTAATTGCCTGTGCTGCGACAGGTATAACAAGGCAGGCTTAGAGCCCCATTTGCTTCAGCGCTTTCCTGGAGAACAGGTCTTTCATCACATTCCCTTTCCGTACAGTAGTATCCATTTTTACCTCCAACCGAATGGAGTCTTTCGGGAGAGCAGTCAGGGTCGTATCCATGGCAAGGTCTACCACCACGGTGTCTACACGCGGCACCAAGACAGTAGAGTCCATCTCAAAATCAAGCATCCGGGAAACCGTAGCGGAAATATCAACCAAGGTATACTCTGTTTCAACAATAGCATCTCTTCTAAAATCTGGCCCCAGGGCGAGCAGACTTATATGCTGGCAGCCTTTACAATCATCGCCATGGTCAATCCAACCGTTCTTTACCGAATCCAGGTGGCGGCCATGGTCTGTGGTGACCAGCAGCGTGGTTCTACCTTTGTAGTGCGCATCTTTTTCAAGAAAATCCCAGAGCTGCTTCACATAGCGGTCTGACCGGGCGATGCCTCTCAAGTAGTAATCCCAGTTTCCGGCGTGGGCATACCCATCCGGTTCCATAAAATTGATCAGCAATAGGTTGGGCCTGTGGGTGGCCAGTACTTTCATCACCTCCACCAGCGTAAGAGAATCCGCCCGATAGCCACTGCCAGGGCCGCTCACGCCACAGTTGAGCGATGGCACAAACTGGTCTTTCCAATCGGGCCGAAGGGTATTGCCCAAAATATCCAGTTTGTCTTTACTTGATATGATCCAGGCGGCGGTGGCCGGTCTGCCTTTCTGCTTGAGCCACTGCTGAAACATAGAGGGGTTAGCCGGCAGCTCATCTCCATAGTTATCAATCGGCTGGTTCACCCCAGTCGTGATAGCTGCATGGCCGGAATTGGTGTAGGTATAGCCATCATTCCGGAAGTTTCTGCATAGGGTGCCTTTACGGAGCAGGTCAGTAGACATATTGGGTATAATACCTGGCACTGCTCCCCAGGTCTCCGAATACCGAATGCCATCGATCACGACGATGATGACATTCTCAGTCTGCAGCCCCTCGGCCTTCTCTCCAGTTGGCGAGGTAGCACAGGATGCCGCAACAGCCACTACTACCCCAATCAGTAAGCGGCACAACCAATTGCTGCCTCTTATGCGAAATGAAGCCTGCCTGTCGTATTCGGATGCTCCCATACCAAATGCAATTAATAGAAACTAAACTCCTATTATAAGGTATACGAATTCTGCTAAAGATTAGGCAAAAGCGGCGCCTACAGCCATAGCTCCTGAAAAACCCTGCATAATAGTTTGCGTTTAAACTCGATAATTACCTTCTTGCAAACATTAAACATCACATGCAACAACCAGCAGCCATAGCGAACCTCCACTTAACAATGCCTTTAGGCATTGCGCTGCTGCATGCTGTTTCTGCTGATTGCTATCGTGCCGCCTATTATTGCTACGGTTATTATTACCGCTGCTCTACTGCGCTCTCTCAGGCAATCAGGCGACTAACATACCGCACTTAAACAGGAAAAGCCCACCGGGCCCCTGACTGATAAAACTGAAGCAGAGCGAAAGCTCTGCTTTTTTCATTTTATACCTATTCCAAAAACTAAAATTACGCCATATGACATCCATGGACCTGACACAGAACTATAGCAGCTATACAACCGAAAACCACCAGGTATGGGCTATTCTCTTCGACCGCCAATTACGTAACCTCCCCGGAAAAGCCATACCTGAGTTTATGGAAGGTTTGGAAAAAGTCGGCTTCAGTCGCGACCGTATACCTGATTTCAATGAGATAAACCAAAAACTGAAGCCGTTGACCGGCTTCGAAGTAGTGGCCGCTCCAGGCATTGTCGATGATGCGCTGTTCTTCCAGCTCATCGCCAGCAAGCGCTTCCCGGCCACGGTGTGGGTGCGCCGCATGGATCAGCTCGACTACCTCGAAGAGCCCGACATGTTCCATGACGTGTTCGGACACGTGCCGCTACTCACCATACCGGTGTATTGCGAGTTCCTAGCCAAGCTATCTGAACTGGCCCTCTCCCACCTCGACCGCCCCGACATCATCGACCGACTCACGCGCATCTACTGGTACACCATCGAGTTCGGACTGTTCCGCAAACCAGGCCAGCTGGCGCAGATCTACGGTGCCGGCATTCTTTCCTCAGTGGGTGAGAGCAACCTGTCTGTATCTAATGAGAGTGTGAAGTTCGGCTTCGATGTAGACCATATCCTGAACACGGCTTACATAAAAGAGACGTTCCAGAGTCAGTACTTCTGCATCCATAGCTTTGAGCAGCTGCTCGAGAGCCTGCAAGCTATAGAAACAGCCTTGCAGCAGCTCCGCACCCAGGATGCGCTTGTGACCACTGCCTGACATAAAAAAGCCCCGCCAGCAGCAGGTATAGACTACCTCTTGCCGGCGGGACTTAACTCTTTCTACTGATCTGCTCTAGTGCGTGAGCTCGTGGTTGATCATGAAACCAAGCTTGCGTGGCCGTGACAGCTGGGAGTTTTCCAGTTTCTGCTTGTAGGTGATGCGCTCAATATCCGAGACATCCTGCCCCATCAGGTCGTTGTTCACGGCTGCCACCATGGCGCTTTCCACGATCAGGCGCAGCATGTCATCATTTATCACATTACGGGCAATGCGGTCATAAGGCAAGTCCATCTGCTTCACACCTTCTATGGCAAAGTGATTATCGATGTTAATGAGCATCCTGCCCACCAGGTAACCTGGGTCGTCGAGGCGGTTGTACTTAACGGTATCAGCCATGAAGTTGTATGCCATGATGTGCCCGAAAAACCGGCGGCGGAAGTCCTCTTCCACGTAATCGTTGCGCATGATCTCGTAGTCGTCAGGGAACGTAACGATGTTGGAATGCATGACAAAAACCAGCAGATCACCAGAAAACTTAATCTGAAATTCCAAATCGGTAATCGCCTTGTATTCGATCACAACATCCGAATTGTGCGTCGTGATCCGATTGGTCAGCTCCTCTACAATCTCCTGCGAAATTTCCTTCATCCGCGTAAAGGTCTGGTAGGTATTGCGGTATATCGCCTGCTTCGTGGCCGACTTTTGCTGCAAGCCCTGTATTATATCGTCGAGTCTATCTTTCATACTTGTGCTTGTTTCGGGTGCTGTATTTTTTACTCTAATCTTAAGAAATAGTTATTCAAGCGGTTTTCGCCAAGGTATACCAGCCTTACTGAATTATATTTAACAGGCTGAGGATCACTTTAATTAACAGGTGCTATAAATTGCCTTAGCACCTGCTCCTGATGCTGCGCAAAAGATGGTGGAGGCGCCACTTCATCCGCTACCATCCCCTCTCCCACAAAAGCTACCTGCCTGATGCCGCTGGGTCCACCTGGCTGGGTCAGCAACATGCGCCTGGCCTGTGCCTGCTCAAGCACTTCAGGTACGCTGTTCACGGCACCGGCAGGCACATGCAGCCTGTGCAGCTCTTGCAATAGCACGGCCCGCTCCTGCTGTCTAATCAGCCACTCTAACTGTTGGTTAATAGCCTCCCGATGCTGCACTCTTGCATTGTTAGTTGCAAAGTGTGGATGATCTGCCAGCGCCTCCTCTCCCAACACCTGACAAAGTCGCCTAAACTGCCGGTCGTCACCGATGGCAAGCACTAAGGGCAGGCCGTCTTTGCAGGTAAATACACTGCCGTAGGGTACAATGTTGGGGTGCTCAGAGCCCATGCGCTGTGGGCTATGCCCTGCCACCAAGTAGTTAGTACCCTGGTTGGCCAATGCTGAAACGGCGGCATCAAACAGCGAAACCTGCACATACCTGCCCTCCCTGGTACGCTCACGCAGCAAGAGCGCTGTCAGTATGCCCTCCTTTAACTGGTGAGCTGCCAAAATATCCATCAGGGCAACGGGCATTTTGGTAGGTGGTCCGTCAGGGGAGCCGTTCATGTACATGAACCCGCTCTCAGCCTGTATCACGGCATCATACCCCGCCCGCTGGTCCTCCAGACCATAGCCTGTGATGTGTCCGTAAACCAGCCTGGAATTAAGCTGAGACAATGTGCGGTAATCTACCTGCAACTTCTCAGCATCACCGGGCTTATAGCTCGCAATCACCACATCGGCTTTGGAGGCCAGTTGGTGTACAGCTTCAAGCGCATGCGGCTGTGTAATATCGAACCCTACAGAGAGCTTGCCCCAATTAGCCGCCGAAAAGTAAGCCGAAACAGCTGTGCTCCTCTGCTCAGTTGACAGCATCCAGGTGCGGGTGACATCACCAGCGGTAGCGGTATTTTCAAGTTTTACCACTGTAGCACCAAGCTCTGCAAAAAACTGCCCTACACTTGGCCCGGCAAGCACACTGGCCAGCTCGAGCACCAGCATATTTTTAAAAACGGGTTCAGTCATCTTCTTCAGGTATAAGTGATAGAGCGCAGGCCTGCATCAGGCTGTTGCGCTGTCAACAAAGCTATCAAAAAGGGTATAAAAAAAGCAGCCCTTCCGAAGAAGAGCTGCCAGTATGTTTTCGCTATGTATAAAATTAGGTCCCGATCAGGAGCGCTGCTATATCAAAAAGAAGATAGCATTGATGATGTTAACGCCCAGTAGAAGATAGAAGTTCGGAGATTCTTGTATAGCTTTTTTCATTTTAATTTTAAATAAATCTTTCTTTTATATGTTTTAAGATGATTGTTTATATCACTTTGGGCTTATTTACGCCTCACCTAATCAAATGTTTCGGCGTTAATATAAAAAAATCTATGTAATTAAAACTTAATATTACTTAAATACTATAAGCTGATAAAATATTCTGTAATTCTGTTCGATTTAAAAGCATAACATCTATATAGCGATTTTTTAATGTTTTGAACTTTTTGAATGCCGTTTCAACTTTATAAATGTATTGTGCTATTCTTTGCTGATCGACGATGCAATATTAATATAATTTTCAATATAAATAACATAACCTTTTAAATTTTTCTCAGATAAGGTAAAAAAAACGTATCTTTACCACAATAAATGCGGTTTAAAGGCCGCTAAGGCATAAAAATAATTTTATAGAGATAACTTTGGATTTTCGTTCTTTCAACCTTCACGAAGATGTGATCACCGGAATTGAGTCGATGGGTTACAATACTCCGACACCGGTACAGCAACAGGCCATTCCGCTCATATTGGAGCAGAAGGATATTATCGCCTGCGCACAGACAGGTACCGGCAAGACTGCCGCTTACCTGTTGCCGCTGATTGATCGCATTTCGCACGCTAACTACGACTTCACCAGTACCCTTATTCTGGTTCCTACCCGCGAACTGGCAAAACAGATTGATGAACAGGTAGAAGGCTTGGGCTATTTTGCCCCGGTTAGTTCTATCGCCATCTACGGTGGCAGCAAAGGCGACGAGTGGGAGCAGCAGAAGCGTGCCCTTACCGGTGGTGCCGATATTATCATAGCCACGCCAGGACGTCTGATGTCGCACATGGCCCTTGGCTACGTGAAACTAGACCAACTGAAGTACCTGGTGCTCGACGAGGCTGACAAGATGCTGGACATGGGCTTTATGGATGACATCCTGAAAATAGTGCGTGCACTGCCTGCCGAACGCCAGACACTCCTCTTCTCAGCTACCATGCCGAAGAAGATCCGTGACCTGTCGCAGCAGATCCTGCAGCAGCCCGAAGAGATCAACTTGGCCATCTCTAAGCCGGCCGAAGGTATAGACCAGCGTTTATACCTGACCTACGACAACCAGAAGCTGCCTTTACTGGAGCATTTGATCCGGGAGTTGGAAGTGCAGAATATGATCATCTTCACATCCCGCAAGTCGAATGTAAACCAGATTGTGCGCTCGCTGCGCAAAATGGGCTTTGAGGCCGAAGGTATTATGTCGGATCTGACGCAGGAGGAGCGTGAGAAAGCACTGCAGGGTTTCAAGAACCGCAAGTACCAGATCCTGGTGGCTACGGATATTCTATCGAGAGGTATAGACATCGACAGCCTGAGCCATGTGGTGAACTTTGACATGCCACAGGATGCCGAGGACTATGTGCACCGTGTGGGTCGTACAGCCCGTGCAGCTTCTACAGGTATGGCCATCACGTTTGTAAATGAAAATGACATGTACCGGGTACGCAAGGTAGAGCAGCTGATCGAGCGTGACCTGCCTAAGCTTCCGCTTCCGGAGGGTTTTGGCCCAGCTCCGGTATTCGACCCGACCCGTCGTGACATGGGCCGTGGCCGTGGCGGCAAAGGCGGCGCAAGAACAGGTGGAGGAAGACCAGGCGGTAGCCAGCGTTCAGGTGAAGGCGGTGGCAGAGACCGCAATCGCCGCAGAGGACCAAAGCCGGAAGGTACAGCCCCTCACAAAGAGGGCAACAACAGACCCATAAAGGCAGCCAACCCACAGCCAAGAGGTGAGCAAGGCACGCCCAGGGCAGAAGGACAGGAAGGTGGCCAGAAGCCAAACCGCAATCGTAACAGGAACCGTAACCGCAAGAAGCCGAACGATTCTAATCCACAGAATAGCAAGCCGCCAATCTCGCAAGACAATAACTAAACAGAAAGGGCCTCTCCTACCGGAGAGGCCCTTTCTGTTTAACATGGGCTACACCTTAGTCACACGCCTCTTCAGCCCATTATTCTGCCTGCATAACTAAAGTTATAGGTATAAATACTGTTTTCATCTACAGAAAACAGTATTTCATATAATATTTCCAGATTAATATATATTATTTAATATCTTTCTACTCGTTACCATTACGCTTCACTGCACTTATTCTCTACCCAGACTAATAGGAAGTGAGGGGCTTTGGCTTTAGGGGCAAAGACTGCCAGTGTCATTCTAACCATTTTTAACTCTATATGAAACAAACTTTACTGCTGGCACTCCTCTGGTGCCTGGCATGCCCGGCTTTTGCTCAGTTACCAGCACCGACAGGCACCATCAAAGGCATTGTAGCCGATTCTGCAACACAGGCCTCTCTGGACTACGTCACGGTAGTGGTGCAGGAAGCAGGAAAGAACCAGGCAATCAAAAGCACTTTCACGAAAGACAATGGCTCCTTTGAGCTGACGGGCCTTGAGTTGAAGCAGTACCAACTGGTGCTCTCCTATGTAGGCTACAAAACAAAAGTGCTGCCTCTCCCAGCTTTTACCGGCACGACCATCGACCTGGGCAGGTTAGCCCTGGTTTCATCGGCCAAACAACTGAAGGAAGTGCAGATCGTAACGGAGAAACTACTGGTGGAGCAGGATATCGACAAGCTCACCTACAACGTAGATGCCGACCCCGAAAGCCAAACCATGACGGCCCTGGACATGCTCCGCAAGGTGCCACTGCTGAGCCTGGATGCTGAGGACAACATCAAACTGAACGGCAACAGCAATTACCGGGTACTTGTCAACGGCAAAACATCATCACTGTTTGTCCGCAGCCCGAAGGACGTGTTCCGTAGCATGCCGGCCAGTACCATCAAAAGCATTGAAGTGATCACCAACCCGCCATCCAAATACGAAGCCGAAGGCGTGGGCGGCATCATCAACATCATCACGCACAAAAAGAACATTGGTGGCTATAATGGCTCTGTGAATGCGCAGGTATCCAGCCCGAGGGGAAGTAATTTTGGTGGCTACCTGACTGCCAAAGTCGGCAAGGCGGGCTTCTCTGGCTATTTTGGAACTGGCTCATATTATAGCCCGGCCAACAGCAACAACCTGTACCGTGAAGACAACATACGCCAGACAGTACTGCAGCAGGTTGGAGAAAGCCGAAACGACAATACCTATCAATACGCGAGCGGTGAGTTCAGCTACGAGATGGACACACTAAACCTGTTCACGGCCAACTTCAGCATGAACATGAACAATGGCAATAACACACTGGCGCAGCGTGTCGATCTGTTTAACTCCACCGGTGCACTGACCCAGGCTTACACGCGTCTGAACAATGGCAACTTTACCTGGAGGGGCAGCGACTTTGGTGCTGACTACCAGCGCACCTTCAAGAAAAACAAAGATCAGCTTTTCACGCTTTCTTACAGGCTAAGCAATAGCGGCAATGGCAGCGGCTCAGACTTCATACTGGACCCAGTACTCAACTTCAATGGTCAGGTAAGCCAGACGGACAATGATGGCAGTTCAGTAGAACACACCATGCAGGCTGATTATGTGCAGCCGATCAAAAAGCATACCCTCGAGTTTGGCGTGAAAACTATCTTACGACTGAACAGCAGCGATTACTTCTACAGCAACCAAAACCCTGAAACGGGCAATTTTGTGATCGACGAGAACCTGACCAACAGTTTCGACTACCGCCAGGATATCTATGCCGCCTATACCTCTCTCAGCCTCAAAAAAGGCGATTGGGGTCTGAAAACCGGTGCACGTCTGGAAGAGACTAAAATCGACGCAAACTTTAAGTCATCAGGCACAGTGGCTACTCCTGACTACTTCAACCTGATCCCGAATATCACCCTGTCGCGCAAATTGAAAGGGGCCAGCACCATGCGTTTGTCCTATACCCAGCGCATCGAGCGTCCGAGTCTCTACTACCTCAACCCGTATGTAAACCAGATCGACCCGCGCAACATCAGCTTTGGTAATCCGAAACTCGATCCGGCCACAAACAATGTGTTCAATCTGGCTTATAACACCTTCGTGAAGGGAACATCTGTAAATGCAAGCATCTTCCATAACTTCACCAACAACTCCATCCAGAGCTATACCACGCTTGGAGCTGACACCGTGGCCCGTACCACCTATGGCAACATAGGCCGCAACCAGACTTATGGTTTCTCTTTGAGCGGTAACACTACACTGTTCAAGAAGCTGAGCATTAACCTGAACTCCACTACCAACTACGTGAAACTGACCAGCGTCATCGACGGCGTGCCGCAGAACAACGAGGGCTTCACTTACAATGTGTTCGGCTACTCGAGCTACCGCTTCGACAAGGGCTGGCGGGCAAGCGGCAACATTGGCTATTATTCGTCACGCATTTTGCTGCAGGGCCGCTCAGCCGGTTATATCTGGAATAGCCTCTCTGTAAGCAAGCAATTCCTGAAAGACAACAAAGCAACGCTGAGCTTCTCAGTGAACAGTCCGTTTCAAAAGAACCGTCGCTTCGTGAACGAGATCAATGACCCGCGCTTTACACAGGTTCAGGAGAACTTTAATGTGATGCGACGCTACAGCGTTGCCTTCAACTACCGCTTCGGCAAACTGAAGGGAGACATTGCCCGCAAGAAGCGTGGCATTAAAAATGACGATGTGAAAGCCGGAGAGCAGTCAGGCGGGGGCGGTGCGAATTAAAATTTTGTTAGGTCAGCTCCGGGGGCCGCTCGAAGAGGTGGTTCCTGGTCTTACTTAAAAAACTTGCAAGCAGCCTTTTTAATTTGCCGGTTTGTCTTCTTCCATTGGTGAGCATATCAAAGTGTCCTTTACTTATCATGCTGGAGGTCAACTAAGCTATGGGGAGCACAATGCGACCAGCTATTATTATACCTACAACAACAATGATTGGATCATCTCAGCTACTTACCTGCTTCGGGCAAAAAAGAAAGACCAAGAAGCTGAGTAAAATGAAAATATAGGCTTCTAACAAAATCAAAACGACAAGGTATACTACCTTAAGTTTTCATCACTAAACAGGTATAAATGCAAACGACGGCTATTCAAAAAATCAGATCACTTGCTTTTCTATACCTGACCTTGCTCTTATCGATGAGTTGTGATAAAAAGGCGCCTGGTCCGGAGGAGCCTTCTCCTCTGAATGAACTCGCCTTACAGCTAGACGGACAGGACTGGGTGCCAACAGCGATTGACGGCGATAAGTGCAGAAGCAGGTTTAATGGTGCCTGGTCAGTTCATACAGTAAACGACATTTCCTCCCCTGCTTTTACAATTACAGCACACAGCAACTCCGGCAAGAGCGACATGCAAGCAGACGACTTCCTGGAGATTCAAATTACAGGAGTAGATAAAAAGGGCACTTACCACACGACCGGCACTTATCAAGAAATTTTCGACTCCTATGCTTATTACCTGATCACGCACGCCGATGGCACTTCTACCAGGTATGTGAACATGCAGAATTCCTTGCAGGTAAAGGTAGATGAAATATTGCCGCTGTCTGGCTTTGTCAAACTCCAGAGCATAAAAGGAAGCTTCGAAGGCATCCTCTATCATGAGCAAAACCCGGAGGAAATTATCAGAATTGAAAAGGGACATTTCAAGTTTAACAAGCCAAACAGCTACAATCCAAACCACTGTAGCCTATAGAATATTCTGCTAAACCTGATTTGCCTAGATCCTGTAAACCGTTCCGGCGCATTTCACCGTTTAAGTGAGCATCCAAACACTTAAACCAAAACCTCCATCATGCGCATTCTCTATATCTTCCCGCATCCCGATGATGAATCCTTCGGTCCGGCCCCTGTTATGTGGCAGCAGCTGGAGCAAGGTCACCAGGTATACCTGCTCACCCTCACCAGGGGCGGCGCCACCAAGGTACGGCACGAACTGGGCCTGAGCGTGGAAGAGATGGGCGATGTCAGGTATAAGGAGATGCTGGCCGTGGAGCGGGTGCTCGGCCTGACAGGCATGACGGTGCTCGACCTGCCCGACAGTAAACTGGCAGAGATGGACCCACGCGAGATTGAAAAGGTGGTAAAGGCGCATATCCGGCAGATAGAACCGCAGGTCATCGTATCGTACCCGGTACATGGGGTGAGCGGCTTTCATGATCACCTCGTGATGCACGCCGTCGTTAAGCGGGTATACCTGGAGATGAAAGAAGGCGGTTCCGACTACCTGAAAAGGCTAGCTTTTCTGACGCTGCCGAACAAAACAGAACAGCCGCTGCAATCCGGCAAATTCCTGATGAAGCACAGCAGGCCCGACCTTATCGACTGCGAAGTGAAGCTGCGACCCGAGGACATAGAAATCATGAAAAAGGCACTGAACTGTTATGACACCTACCAGGACGTGATCAAGCAGGCCAATGTGGTGGAGTCGATCGGCGATACCGTCTACTTCGAACTTTATCAGGAGGACCATAAACCTCCACTGGCTAACCTAACGGATGGACTTTAGCCTTGAACAAAAGACTAGCTGACATTTGGCTAAAAGAGGAGGCAAGGTATAACATGGTGTTAAATGGAAGCCAATGCTTATTTTAGCGTATCCTTAGGGGCTATACCTATACCTGAATTATGAAAGCACTTTTGCTGATCGACATACAAAACGATTTTCTGCCTGGCGGCGCATTGGCTGTGCCGGAAGGGGACTTGATCATACCTATTGTGAACCGGCTGCAGGAGCAGTTTGATCTGGTGGTGGCGACGCAGGACTGGCATCCGGCTGATCACAAGAGCTTTGCCTCAAATCATGAAGGGAAGAGCCCGTTTGAAACGACCGAGCTACTCGGGCTACCGCAGGTGCTCTGGCCCGACCACTGCCTGCAGGGCACACCCGGAGCCGACCTCGCTCCTGCTCTTGAAACCAGAAAGATTGAGGCTATTTTCAGGAAAGGCACTAATCCGGAAATCGACAGCTACAGCGGCTTTTATGACAACGGCCGTCTCAAGTCAACGGGGCTGGCAGACTACCTGCGTGGCAAAGGCGTGACGCAACTCTACCTGGCTGGCCTGGCCGCCGACTACTGTGTGTACTACTCTGCCAAAGATGCCCTGGGCGAAGGGTTTGAGAAGTATTTCATTGAAGATGCGACCCGCCCGATCAGTCAGGAAGGCTATGCCGCTGCACGTGCCGACATGCTGGCCAGCGGCGGAAAAATCATACAGAGCAGCGACCTGCTTTAGCAACTGATCAAAACTGATCAAGCCACCACCTGGCCTATCCCGAAAAGCAGTACAAACAACATGGTCGTAATCGCCATCTGCTTCAGGTATGGGTCGAGCTCTGCTGACGTTTGCTTTTGCCATACCTTCACGCCATTGACCAACACAAGAGGTACAGCCAGCACAAACAGAAACTGCCACACGCTGTGGAAGTTGAGCAGCACATAGGCCACTGCACTCAGCACACCCCCTGCCAGTAAGAAAGTATGGTAGACACGTGCCCGCACTGGCCCGAGGCGTACAGGTATGGAGCGCTTGCCCGCCAGCACATCCGATTTGATATCCCGGATATTATTCACGTTGAGCACTGCCGTAGAGAAGAAGCCGCAAACCATAGCCGGCAGGATCACCAGCATGGGCAGCAACTGCGCCTGCAAAAAGAAAGTACCCAGCACACCCACCAATCCGAAGAACATGAACACGAAGATATCGCCCAGGCCGGCATAACCATAAGGTTTGGAGCCGGCTGTATAGTTAATGGCAGCCCAGATAGATGCCAGGCCAAGAGCAAGAAAGACCAGGAACAGGTAGATACCTTCGGTACCGAAAGCCACCCACAGCAGCAGCAAGCCCGACACCAGCGAGAGCAGGCTGAAAACAGCCATCCCTTTCTTCATGTGTTCAGCTTTGATGTGCCCGGCCTGCACCGCCCGCTTCGGCCCCTCCCGGTGCACGCTGTCGGCACCGTGTATGGAGTCGCCGTAATCGTTGGCGAGGTTGGAAAGTATCTGCAGGAAAAGTGTGGTGAGTACGCACAAGCCGACCACCACCGCATCGAAAGCGCCGTAGGCCGCCGCCATAAAGCCTCCCATACCGATGCAGGAAAAAGCCAGCGGCAGCGTGCGCGGCCTAAAAGCGGAAATCCAGGCCTTTACCAGACCTGGATTCTGCGGAATGTGTTGTGTTGTATTCAAGGTATTTCTCTAAAAAATCAGGTATAGCACCAATGCTTATACCTGACGTCATTACTTCTGAATCGCCGCCAGGATCTCCTCTCCCATCGGTTTCACTTTTGACGGATAGAAGGCAACCACCTTGCCGTTCTCGTCGATCAAATATTTGCTGAAGTTCCAGCCTGGCTCCTCATTGTTCGGGCTGTTTTTGGCAAGCCACTTGTAAAGCGGATGCTGGTCATCGCCTTTCACGGATACCTTCTCCATCATCTGGAAAGTCACACCGTAGTTCTTCTGGCAGAAAGCCGCAATCTCCTCTTCTGAGCCGGGCTCCTGTCCGCCAAAGTTGTTTGCCGGGAAGCCCAGAATCACCACCTTATCACCATGCGTCTCGTGGAGCTTCTGCAGGTCGGCATACTGTGGGGTATAGCCGCACTCCGAGGCTGTATTCACAACCAGTATTTTCTTGCCTTTAAACTTCGACAAATCGATTGCCTGTCCTTCGAGGCTGTTTACCTTAAAAGAATAGAAGTCAGAACTCTGTGTCGTCTGAGATGCTTGTGTCTCCATAGTGTCTGTCGTTGTAGCTGTTGCCGGGCTGTTTGTGTTTGAACCACCTGAACAGGCAGTTGCTATACCTAGTACAAGACCTGCGGTTAAAAGTTGTGCGGTACGCTTCATGTTTTTGTGGTTTAGGTATACGTATATGCGGCTTAACCGGAAAATACTGTTTTTGTTTCAACTCACTGTAGCGTGAGCATCCACACTCGTGTTAGCTGTTTTGGAGCCTGTACCCCGTAAGTTACTTTATGTATAGCCAAAGAGCCCAGAGGTCCCACTATAATAGGCACGAGCGAGGACGCCCGCGCCATACCTACATTCCTTTAACCGCTATACCTAGTTCTTACATTCGCTCCGGCACTTCTATACCCAGCAGGCTCATGCTTTCGCGTACGAAGCGGGCTACCATGGCAGAGAGGGCAATGCGGAAGTTGCGGGCCTGCTCGTCTGTCTCGTTGAAGATCGAGATCTCCTGGTAGAAACGGTTATAGGCTTTGGCCAGCTCGTAGGCGTAGTTCGCGATCACAGACGGAGCGTATAGCTTACCAGCTTCTTTCACCACCTCCGGATAGTTTACCAGCTGCACGATTACCTCCTGCTCAGCTTCGTGCAGGTTGTTGAAGTCACTAAAAGAGGCGGCATCCACGGCAATACCCATCTCGCCAGCCTTGCGCAGGATGGCAGAGATACGAGCGTGTGTGTACTGCACAAACGGCCCTGTGTTGCCACGGAAGTCAATCGACTCCTGCGGGTTAAAGAGCATGCGCTTCTTCGGATCCACTTTCAGCAGGAAGTACTTCAGGGCACCCATGGCCAGGGTATGGTACAGCTGCTGTGCTTCCTCCGGCGTGAAGCCTTCAATCTTGCCCAGCTCCTCTGTCTGCTGACGGGCGGTGTCGATCATCTCGGCTACCAGCTCGTCGGCATCCACTACGGTGCCTTCTCTTGATTTCATTTTGCCGGATGGCAGGTCCACCATGCCGTAAGACAGGTGATAGATGCCCTCCGCGTATGGCTTGCCCAGATTCTTCAGCACGGCCTTCAATACCTGGAAGTGGTAGTTCTGCTCATCAGCCACTACGTAAACCGACTGGTCATACGGGAAGTCATTATATTTCAGTTCGGCTGTACCCAAATCTTGGGTGATATAAACCGAAGTGCCGTCAGAGCGAAGCAAGAGTTTCTCGTCCAGGCCTTCGTCGGTCAGGTCAACCCATACCGATCCGTCTGGCTTTTTGAAGAACACGCCTTTCTGCAGACCTTCTTCTACACGCTCTTTGCCCAGGGTATAAGTCTCAGACTCGTAATAGAACTTATCAAAATTAACGCCGATGTTGCGGTAAGTGGCATCGAAGCCTTCATATACCCAGCCATTCATGGTCTTCCACAGCGATACCACTTCCTCGTCGCCCTGCTCCCACTGCTGCAGCATGGCCTGTGCCTCCAGCATTAGCGGCGCCTTCTTCTTCGCCTCTTCCTTGTCCATGCCACCGGCTACCAGCTCATCGATCTGCTCCTTGTAAGCTTTGTCGAACAGCACATAGTATTTGCCAGCCAGGTGGTCGCCTTTCATGCCGCTGCTTTCCGGGGTTTCGCCATTGCCCATTTTCTGGTAAGCCAGCATGGATTTGCAGATGTGGATACCGCGGTCGTTCACCAGGTTCGCCTTCATCACGTTATGCCCGTTGGCCTTCATGATCTCCGACACCGAATAGCCCAGGAAGTTGTTGCGCAGGTGGCCCAGGTGCAACGGCTTGTTCGTGTTTGGCGAAGAGTATTCCACCATCACCTTCTTGCCAGAGTCAGCCGCCTGCCCGTGCGCAGGGTTGGTCATCAGGTCGCGGAACAGGCGCACCCATACCTCTTCTTCTATTTCCAGATTCAGGAAGCCTTTCACCACGTTGAAGTTCTTCACCTCGGCGGCATGGTCTTTCAGGTAAGCACCCAATGCCTCCCCGATCTGCTCAGGGCCTTTGCCGGCCTGCTTGGTGTAAGGGAAAGTTACGAACGTGAAGCTGCCGGCAAACTCTTTGCGGGTTGGCTGGAGGGCGATAGTAGAAGCGTCAACAGTAAGGCCAAACAAAGCCTGAAGTGCCTGGCTAATGCTTTGGCTGATGGCGTTTTGAAGTTGCATTAAGTGAATTAATGTATAGCTGTTTTATTAAATTCTCGGTGTAAAATGGCGTCAGTGGCTGTCTCGAGTATGTCGAAAGCGTTCTCAGCCATAGTGTTTTCAGTGTCGAGCGTCGGGTTGATCTCGGTCATCTCGTAGCACACAATGCGCGGGTCCTGCAACAGGTGGTAGTTCAGCAGCTTCGCCTCCTCTACGGTCAGGCCCACCTCTACCGGGGTACCCGTTCCTTTCGAGAACTTCGAATCGAGGCTATCCACGTCAAAGGACACATAGATAATATCGCAGTCCTGCAGACGCCCGAGGGCTTCAGCCGCTACCTGCTCCGGTCCCTTCTTACTCAGCTCAGCATAGGTAAAGTTCTTGATGCCGTGTTTGGTCATCAGGTAATCTTCCGGCTCTTCGGTATCGCGCACTACAATGTATACCAGGTGCTCGGGCTTCAGCTTAGGACCGTCATAGCCCAGCTTCTTGAGCGAGTTCCAGAAGAAAACAGTTTCTGGTGCCGGGTCATTTATCTGACGCTCCAGGTTGTCGATGTTGAGCGCCATGGCCAGCGGCATACCGTGTACGTTGCCCGAAGGTGAGGTATACGGCGAGTGGATGTCGGCGTGCGCGTCTACCCAGATCACCCCCAGCGTCTTGTCCGGGTATGCTGATTTTATGCCTGCTATGGTGCCGTGGGCATTGGAGTGGTCACCGGACAGCACGAGCGGAAACATGTCCAGCTCCAGTGTCTGCTCTACGGCATTGGCAATGTTTTTCTGCACCGTCAGGATACTGTCGATGCGGTGCGCATTCGGGAACAGGTCCCTGTCGAACAGGGTATAGTTAAGATCGGGTACGCTGATCGAGTTGAAACGCTTGAAGTAGTCGCAGCCTTTGTCCCAGCATGCTACCCGCAATGCGTCAACTCCCATGCTCGCTCCACGTGTTCCGGCACCCAACTCTGACCTGACTTCTATAAGTTTAATCTTTTTCATAGATCTATATGTTCTGCATCGCTAGCTTCCATCTTTCACAAAATTTTCCGGCTATAAAGAGCCTAATAGGAACAATTTCATGAACGATTCATATAAATTGAACTAAGTTTTTGCAAAGATGGTAAATAACGAACAATATTGCATGTTTTCTTAAGAGCACAAGCACCATAATGGATAAATACACTGACCTAATACACCAAACGTTTGATTTCCCAACGGAAGAATTCACTGTAGAGAACAACGAATTGTACTTCAACGGTATTCCCCTGATGGACCTGATCAAGCAGTATGGTACTCCTTTAAAATTAACATACCTGCCCAAAATTAGTTCTCAGATTCAGAAGGCGAAGCGTCTTTTTAACGATGCCATTCAGAAACTGGATTACCAGGGTACTTATACCTATTGCTACTGCACCAAGGCTTCGCATTTCTCATTCGTGATGGAGGAAGCTCTCAAAAACGGTATTCATATCGAGACCTCATCGGGTTACGACATGCAGATCGTGCGGGCACTGCACAAGAAGGGCAAAATCGACAAGAACACCTACATCATCTGCAACGGCTTTAAGCGTGAGCGCTACCGCCAGTGGATTTCGGAGCTGATCAACGATGGCTTCGTGAACTGTATGCCGATACTTGACCACCTGGGCGAGATCGACTACTACAAGGAGCACGTGAACACGAAGACCAAAGTAGGTATACGCTTGGCCTCGGACGAAGAGCCGAAGTTTGAGTTCTATACCTCCCGACTAGGTGTGCGCTACAACGACGTGATCGACCTGTATGAGCAGCAGATAAAGCCAGACGAGCGCTTTGAGCTCAAGATGCTGCACTACTTCATCAACACAGGTATAAAAGACACCTCTTACTACTGGTCGGAGTTGAGCCGCTTTGTGCACAAGTACTGCGAAGTGAAAAAAGTATGCCCGGAGCTGGACACCATCGACATTGGCGGTGGCTTCCCGATCAAAACCTCCATTCAGGCTGACTACAACTACCAGTACATGACCGAGGAAATTCTGCGCACGATCAAGCGGATCTGCAAGGAAGAGGGTGTGCCGGAGCCGAACATCTTCACAGAGTTTGGCATCTTTACAGTAGGCGAGAGTGCCGCTAACATCTACTCTATCCTGGACGAGAAGCTGCAGAACGACAAGGAACTTTGGTACATGATCGATGGTTCGTTTATTACCAACCTGCCTGACGCCTGGGCATTGAACCAACGCTGGCCATTGCTGGCGATCAACCACTGGAACAAGGAATACCGCAAAATTCAGCTTGGCGGTATGACCTGCGACAGCCAGGACTACTATAACTCTGAGATGCATTCCTTCCAGGTGTTCCTCCCGAAAGCGCCAAAAGATGAGCCGCTTTACATTGGTTTCTTCCACACAGGAGCCTACCAGGAGCAACTAAGCGGGTATGGTGGCATCAAGCACTGCCTGATTCCTTCGCCACAGCATATTCTGGTGGATCGTGACGAGGAGGGTAAGCTTATCAGCTGGCAGTTTGCGCCAGAGCAGACCTATGAATCGATGCTGAACATATTGGGATACGAAATTTAAGACCGCGCGCGTTAAATTTGCGTATACTGTTTTGCATTTATAGTAAAAATTGTATTTTTGGATTACCATCGTTTACCTAACTATATTATCATGAAGAAATTAGCAGCATTCGGCGCATTCATCCTGGCACTGGGTATGACTTCTTGCAAGACCTACTGCCCAGCCTATAACTTTGCCAGCGTTGAGGTGTCTGAGCAGAACGCCCCGGCAACTGACCTTGTGCAGGAAACTGAAGTGATCAAAGGCTAATCCGAGCGGATTTCCTATGGATATAAAAAAACCGGCTTAAAGGCCGGTTTTTTTGTTGCTATACATTTTCACTAAGCGGGTATCACTGCTGTGCTCCTGCGCCTACTGGTAGCGAGCAGCCCAGCCAGGCAGGCCATGGGCAGGTAGGCTAGGGATAGGTCAACAACTGCGAACCACACCGGCGAAGGCAGTATCCAGACACTGGCTATCCCTCCGGCCAGAAAGAAAACGCCTATACCTAAGGCAAATTTCATTTTATGGGTAGCCGCTACCATGGCTGCCACCCAAGCACCCACCAAGGTGCCCAAGGCGTGCGCCAGAAAAGGCATCAGAAAATGCTTCGGTTCAAACAGGTGCATCCCTGCCGACAGGCCCTCCGATGTAGTGGTATCCACACCAGCCGGTGGCGGAATAACAGCACCACTCATCATTATGATGCTCATGTTGACGGCACTGCCGACCACGATGCCAGCCACAACGGCCAGGATGTTTCTCAGGATTGGGTTCATGTTGATTTCTATGTGATTGGTTCAGGATGGATGTGGGTATGCTTTGCGTGTGCTGCCTCGTCATCGACTTTCAACTCGTATAAAAGCAACTCTTCCGGATCGTTCGGCAGCTGTACTAATTTGCTATACTTCAGGCCTAGCTTCTCCAGCAGTCTTTGTGAAGCTACATTGTTTTTTACTGTGACTGCTTTGATCCGATTAATACCAAACTCCTCTATACCTGCTCGTTTTACTTCCAGAGCGGCCTCGAGCGCATACCCTTGCCTCTCGTGCTGCGGCAGAAAGGCAAAGCCTATATCGATCCCGTCCAGTCCTTCGCGGTCATAGAGACCGCAAACACCTAGCTTCTCTCGGTCCGATTTGCGGATGACGGTGTAGTTGGCGTATCCCAGCCGCTCCAGTTGAGGGGTTATCCTATTACGGATGTAGGCCGCTGCCTCTTCCACAGAATGCACATTTCTGTCTCCGATATATCTGAGCCAACTCGGGCTGTTGAGCAGTTCCAACATAAAAGCAGCGTCTTTTTCTGATGTTGGTACCAGCAGCAGGCGCTCGGTTTCAAATGATTTGTATGAGGTCATAGATATACTGTGCTAAATCAATTTGTGTGCTGCCTGAAGAATTCCACTACTTCATTATTTATCCTCAAATCAGTACCATGTCCAATATCAGGATATATTCTGAAATCTGCTTGTACTTTATTTTGCAGATATACCTTCTTTACAAACGCCCATCTCTCCGGCACAAGCTGCTTTCCCATCAGGCGGTAAACGACCTCCCGCTCTTCTTCACTGTATGCATCATCAAAAGCAACTGCATCATTCTCATCTAATTCGCCCATGTACAGCAACTGAGGCAGTTTTCTGAAGGCCTCCAAGTTCACCGGCTTTCCGGTTATTTCCTGCAGGTCTGCTATACCTAGCGGATAATACAGGGGCTCTCCAGCTAAATCCGTAACCGGTAGTGTGGCAATTCCATTGATCCCACCCATGGCTGCAGCTTTTACTTTCTCCGGATGTAGTAGCGTAAAACGATTGGCAAATGTACCCGAAGCTGAAAATCCTGTCATGAAGAATTTATCTTCCAGTTTGTAGCCCTTTGACCTCAGTTGTTTTTTGGCGTCTTCCACCATTGCCAGCAACTGCAGATCTAGACGCATTATATCTGCTTCATTTGTTAAAAGCACGTCCCGATCCAGTGCGTGGGTATAGTAGGTCCAGTTCGTTTGCGACCTCGGGAAGATTGGCACCAACAAGGGGATTTGTAGTTTCTTAGAAGCAAAATTCCCCACCGAACTAACACTCGCAGCATACCTGGCTCCTTTTTCGTGATAGGAAAGGGTATCGTTAAGCCCTGTATTGGTTGTCTCCACTAAGAGATGATTTGTGACCTCACTTTGGAGCCCTTTTGGCAAATAGACCAGATATTCGAAGTTAAAACCCTCTTCTGGCTTCGCCGCAAATTTCAGCAAGGTATCTGCTGCCAGTACCGAAGGGGTTCCGGAATCGTTGCCTTGGATTGGTAGATGTGAACCGCAACTAAAAAAGAGCGAAGTCAACACCACAGCCAGAAGTGTTCTCATATACTTTATCTTATTTAAAGATTATGCACACACTAATATAACAATGACTCTATGGAAAGTCCATTAGTTGCATCCTAAATTACAGGGCAATACCAACTTTATTTTCCCTCTTCCTCCAAAAGAACTCGCGCCGCTTCCCACAAATCATTAACCTGCCAGGTATAGCTGCCGGGTTTGTACTTATCGCCTACTATAATAGAGCGTATACCTACCTTCTCAGCGGCTTCCAGGTCGCGGTGCGAGTCACCTACCATCCAGCTCTGGGCAGGGTCTATGTTATACCTGGCGATGGCTCGCTCGAGCATCAGGCTATCAGGCTTACGGGAGAGCGATTCGGAGTAGTCGGGGTGCGAGGGAGCGTAGTAGAGCGCATCAATCAGGTGATCGCAGGCGTCCTGCAGTTTCTGGTGGCAGGCCATCACATCGGCCTTGGTATACAGGCCTTTGGCTATACCGCCCTGGTTTGTAACCACAATCAGCAAAAAGCCGTTTTGCTTCAAAAGCGCCAAAGCCTCCGGCACACCCGGCAGCACTTCAAAATCTTCCAGGGTATAGGTATAGTCTCCTCGTTCGCGGTTGAGCACACCGTCGCGGTCCAGGAATACGCACTTTCGCTGCATTGTCAGTCTATAGGTTGAGGCGCTAAAATTAGAATTATTACGTTGGATATGCATGCCCCGGCAGCAATACTGCAGCAGAAAGGCACAAATATTAACAGCTTACAAGCAAGAAATCATGAGAGTAGCGATAATCGGAGCGGGAATTTCGGGCTTGTCCTTGGCCTATTACCTGCAGCGGCAGGGCATAGCGTATGACCTGTTCGAAGCTGGCAGTGAGGTGGGTGGCAATATGCGTACCCTGCGCAAAAATGGCTATACCTTCGAACTGGGACCCAACACGTTACAAATGAACGAGGAGCTGTTGCAGCTCATCACAGAACTCAAACTGGAGACTGAGCTGCTGCCGCTGACGCCGCGCAATAACAAGAGGTATGTGCTACATAATAGCAAACTGTACCCGGTACCTTCCAGTCCCAAATCATTTCTGGCTAACGACTTGTTTTCAAATGAAGAGAAGCACAGGATTCTGCAGGAACGCAAGCAGCCGCCAGCCGAAGTAGAAAATGAAACCGTTTCGGATTTTTTCGAGCGACGCTTTGGAGTAAAGCAGATGGACTACCTGGCAGCTCCTATGATCAGCGGCCTCTACGGCGGCGATCCCAGGCAGCTGCTGGTAAACAAAGCGCATCCGGAGCTCAAAGAACTGGAAACGCAGTATGGCTCGGTGCTGGAAGGCATGGTGCAGAAAAAGAAACGTGGTGTGTTTCAGCGTGCATTCTCTTTCCGCAACGGCATGTCCACCTTGCCACAGGCCATTGCCGACAAGCTGATCTCGCTGCACCTCGACCACAAAGTGGAGTTCATCACCCGCATCAAAGGCAAGTTCATCATCAGCTGCGCTTCCAACGGCGACCATGACAATGAGGAATATGATAAGTTGGTGCTGGCCCTTCCTGCCCACCAGGCAGCCGAGCTGATTGAGTTTACCTACCCGGGTATGTCGGCAGCGCTCCAGAACATCAATTACCCGCCTATGGCCGTGGTGCACACCGTGTATAACCGTGCCGAAGTAGGGCATCCGCTTCAAGGCTTCGGGGCGCTCCACCCCTGGGAGGAGCAGTCTTTTACGTCAGGATCTATCTGGACGAGCTCCCTGTTTGAAGGGCGTTGCCGCTCTCACGAGGTTTTGATCACATCTTATGTAGGAGGCACACGCTTTGCCGAACATGCCCAACTCGAGGAAAGCAGCCTACTCAAGCAGGTGCACCAGGAGCTTTGCCAAACCTACCAGATCAAGGCCCTGGCCCCCGTATACCAGCACATGCACCTGTGGCGGCACGCCCTGCCGCAGTTCGACCTTTACATAGAAGATGCCCACCACATGGCGGAGGTGCTCGAGCAGGACGGTCTGTTCATTTCAGCCAACTGGTATGCCGGCGTTTCGGTACCCGACTGCGTGCGCGAAGCCAAAGCCATTGCCGCCAAAATTAATACCCGCGCCGCTTCCCGCTCAATAGCCTAATAACTATATTTGCGGTATGAATGACTCGCTGGTGATCATACCAACCTACAACGAAAAGGAAAATATTGAGGCTATTGTCAGGAAGGTGATGTCACTCCCCTACCCTTTTGATCTGCTGATCGTGGACGACAGCTCTCCTGACGGCACGGCTGATATTGTTCGCAGTTTACAGCAGGAGTTTCCGGAACGCCTGCACCTCGAGTCACGCACCGGCAAGTTGGGTTTGGGTACGGCTTACATTCATGGGTTTAAGTATGCGCTGCGTCAGGGTTACGAGTACATTTTTGAGATGGACGCCGACTTTTCGCACAATCCCGATGACCTGGTGCGCCTTTACCAGGCCTGTGCCGAAGAAGGACACGATATGTCGATCGGCAGCCGTTACGTGCAGGGCGTCAACGTGGTGAACTGGCCTATGAGCCGGGTGCTGATGTCCTGGTTCGCCAGCTTGTATGTACGCCTGATCACAGGTATGCCCATTGCCGATACCACCGCAGGTTTTGTGTGCTACCGCCGCAAAGTGCTCAAGACGATCCAGCTCAACAAGATTCGTTTTGTGGGTTACGCATTTCAGATTGAAATGAAGTTTCTCACCTTCAAGTATGGCTTCAAGATCAAGGAGGTGCCCATCATTTTCACTGACCGCACCAAGGGTCAGTCCAAGATGTCGAAGGGTATATTCAAGGAAGCGGTACTGGGGGTGATCCGCATGAAGGTGAACAGCTTTTTTCGTCATTTTGACCGCTACTAGCTATCGGCTATACCTGATACGCTTCATTTTTTTTCAAAATATATTCTCAGCACAAAGCTGCGTATCCCGCGCTAAATCGACTAACTTTACGGATTAGGTATAGCTCCTATTTGATAAAGAAAGTCTATACCTGTCAAGTTTCGCTAGCCTATGGATACCATACTTTTTTGGGTCATATTCAACGCATTCATCCTGCTATTGCTGGGTCTCGACCTCTTTGTGTTTCACCGAAAGGAACATGAAGTCAAGATAAAGGAAGCGTTGCTGTGGAGCGCCTTTTGGGTGGCGTTGTCGCTGGCATTCAATGCGATCATCTATTACTGGAAAGGCCCTGCTCCCGCCCTGGAGTTTTTGACGGCCTACCTGATCGAGAAGTCGCTGAGCGTCGACAACCTCTTTGTCTTTATCCTGATCTTCAATTTCTTCAAAGTGCCGCTCCAGTACCAGCACAAGATCCTGTTCTGGGGTATCATAGGCGCTTTGGTGCTACGTGGTATTTTCATCCTGGTAGGTGTGGCGCTTATTGCCAAGTTCCACTTCATCATTTACATTTTAGGCGCTTTTCTGGTATACACCGGTGTCAAAATGGCCTTCACAAAAGATGATGACGAGCTGCATCCTGAGCAAAATCCATTCATCGTTTGGATCAGCCAAAAGCTGCCTTTCACAAAAACAGCCGTAGGCGGTAAGTTTTTCACCAGGATTGACGGCAAGCTCTATGCCACGCCTCTCTTCCTGGTACTAATCATGGTGGAGAGTACCGATGTGGTATTTGCAGCCGATTCTATACCTGCTATCCTGGCAATTTCAAAAGATCCATTTATTGTCTATACATCCAATGTGTTTGCTTTGTTAGGATTGCGGGCCCTTTACTTTGCCTTGGCGGGTATTATGCAGTTGTTCCATTACCTGCACTACGGCTTGTCGCTGATCCTGGTCTTTATCGGCGTTAAGTTATTGCTGAGCGATATCTACCATCTGGATATGCGCTACGCTTTGCTCGTCGTAGGCACTATTCTGACAGTTTCCATTGTAGCCTCACTCCTCTTCCCTAAGAAGGATAATGAACTGCCACCGCCGCCTGACATTACACTCCCTTAAAACTGAATTCTAAATTTTTCGCTAAAATTCATTGCATATATTTGCTTTTGTCAGTATTAATAACTTCAATTGCAGTATAATTGAGAAAAAATGATTTTCGCTAACGCCTCTATTTTTACAAATTCTATGCTGGTGCCTCCGACGGGGCTCCCTGGTAGAACTTTGTGCGTTAGGTAAAACATCAACATACACAGATACCAAAGGAGCCCCGCCACAAGCGGGGCTTTTTTATTTTAAGGCATATTCTAAATAACATAAACCCATGAGTACAGCAGCACACAGCAGCATGAAATTAGCAGGACAACAGAGCCAGTTGGTAAGCCAGAAGCGCCCCATGGTGATTGCAGGTCCGTGCAGCGCTGAGAGTGAAGCGCAAATGTTGCAAACCGCCCTTGGCCTGAAAAAGGTAAAAGGAGTATCAGTGTTCAGAGCGGGCATCTGGAAACCACGCACACGCCCGGGAAGCTTCAATGGAGTAGGCACTATTGGGCTGGAGTGGCTGCGCACCGTAAAAACCGAAACCGGACTACGCACCGCCTGCGAAGTAGCCAATGCCACCCAAACAGAGCAGGCCCTTCAGCACGGTGTAGACATCCTGCTGATCGGTGCCCATACGACTGTGAATCCATTTCTGGTGCAGGAGATTGCAGATGTTCTGAAAGGCGTGCAGGTGGCTGTACTTGTAAAAAACCCGGTAAACCCGGACCTGGCCTTGTGGCTTGGGGCTTTGGAGCGGCTACATAACAGCGGCATCACGGAGCTTGGTGCCATGCACCGTGGCTTCTCAACCTTGGACAGTGCTCCTTACCGTAACCACCCAAAGTGGGAGCATGCCCTGGAGTTGCGCCAGCAGGTACCTGACCTGGCCATGTATTGCGATGCCAGCCATATAGCAGGTCGCCGTAGTCTGTTGCGCCCGGTGAGTCAGCGTGCCCTCGACCTGGGGTATGATGGCCTGATGGTAGAGTCGCATTACAACCCGGCTGCGGCCTTGAGCGATGCCCAACAGCAGATCATGCCGCAGGAATTGCACATGTTGTTGCAGGCTTTGAAGCAACAGCAGGCCCCTGCCGAGAAGTTGAAGCAGAGTGCCCAGCTGGAAAAGTTGCGCAAGGAGATCGAGCACCTGGACGATGAGTTATTGACTTTGCTGTCACGCCGTACCAAAGTCACAGCACAGCTTGGCGACTATAGCAAGCCCACTGAAAAGAGCGCTGAGAAACCAGACCCGGTGCGTTGGGACTTGGTGTTAGAAAACCTCTTGCACCAGGCCAGCAGTGCAGGTATAGACCAGTCTTTTGTGAAGACCATTTTCCAGGAAGTGCGTTCGCAGTATGCGCGTACTCACTTGTATAATTATGGACTAAGTTCGTAATTGGTTTATGAAGATATTTTGTAAAAAAGCTGTGTCTTTATTTTTCAAAATATTTCCATAATCCCATCTTTTTTCTTTTCCAATGGCACGATTCAGGTAACTCGGCTGTTAAGTGCTAAATTGCAGCTGAACAAAAGCTATACATTATGAGAACCCCTATTTCAAGACTTCGCACCATTGGTATATACGAAGGTATCTCTTACCTACTCCTGCTCGGCATTGCCATGCCACTGAAGTACATGGCAGGTATGCCGGAGATGGTGAAGTATACTGGCTGGGCACACGGTGTGCTGTTTGTATTGTATATGGTGTCGGTACTGGAGGTAACACTCACGCACAACTGGTCTATCAAGAAAGTAGCGGCTGCGGTAATTGCATCGCTCCTGCCATTCGGACCGTTCATTTTAGATAAGAAACTACTTAAGGAAGAGGAAAATAGAAAAGAGAAGCCTGTTAAACAAAAGCAGGTTGCATAACAACAACCCTCAACTATTTAGCCAATAGTATCAAAAAGGGCTGCCCACATGTGGCAGCCCTTTTTTTCTTTTCAACCCGCAGGCATTAGTTAATAATTTGGATGGATCTGCCTCCGCCTCGGTTGCCCATCGGGTTGAGGTGCTTGTTGATCGAGTAAGTAAAACTCAGCATGAAATAGCGCCCTAGTGAGTTCAGTGTCTCGCGCTCCACATAGTTGATATTGGCTGTCTGATTAACTCCTAGGTTTTCGTCCAGAACATTCAGGGCAGACAGCTTCAACTCACCACTTTTGTTTTTCAGGAATTGCTTCGAGATAGACATGTTGAGCATAGGTATACGCTGGCTGAAGTCGAAGCCCGGGTTGTCAAACAGCATGTAATCGAAGTTTGTGTTTAAGTTAAAAAGTTTCGGCAAGTATAAGTTGGTCTCAGCTGAGTACGTCTGGTTAAAGAACTGCTGATCATCCCCGAACTGGTACTTCGTGCGCTGCACCGTGTAGTTTGCACGCAGGTTAAAGTCAAAGAGTTCCTTCAGGCGATATTCGTAACGCAGGTTACCATTCAGGTTCTGTATCCGGATATCGTTTGCCACTTCGTTCACCAAGTTGATGCTCTCCTGCTGCCGCACATTGGCGCCGATGTTAAAGCGACTGTTCAGCTTCTTGACCGGAAATCCGAGGGAGGCAAAACCGCTGACAATGGTATTGTGACTCACATTGACTGGCTGCGTAATGCGGATCAGGCGATCGGTATAGCTCTGAGCATTCGTAATGGCATTGTTGGTATAAGAGGCATTCACGAAAGTGAAGAAATTAATCAGCGTACCCGGATCAAAGGTACTGAAGTTGAGACGCCACTGGTGCATATAGGCAGGTCGCAGCTCTGGATTACCTTCGTAAATGTTCAGCGGGTTAGAGTTGTCCACTACAGGTTGTAACTGCCGTATAGTGGGCTCATGCACCGTGGTTTCGTAATTGAAATCAATGCGTCTGTTACCCGTAAATTCGTAATTGAATCGCAAAGTAGGCAATACATTTTGGTAAGAGTGACGGATATCGTCATCGAACCCCAGAAGCTCACCCGTCAGGTCAGTGTGCTGCAGGCTGGAACCGACAGTCAGGCTAAATTCTCTCCTGTTCATCCGGAAATTCATACCTGTCCGATGGTACTGATAATTACTGGTGTAGCTGTTACTGAGCAACTCGTTGTATAACCGCGATTCACCTTCCTCCACGTCGTATACCTGGCGGTCTACTTTGTTGATGTTCTGGCGGTAGTTGTAATTCGCCTCCAGGTAGCGGCGGTTTCCGAGTGGTTCGGTGTAGGCCAGGTTGGTGCTTAAACTATGGTTTTCCGTCTCCTGCCTGTTCTCCTGATCCAGCACATTTACAAGGCCATCGGCAAAGGTGTTGACAGCCTGCAGGGTGCCATCGTTTTGGTTCGTGCCGGTTCTGAACTCTGTGTTAGAAGAAATAGTGCGGCCTGCCTTCGGGAAGCGGTGTCTGAACAGAATACTACCGTTGGCGTTTAGGGCGGAACCATCTGAAAAAGCCGTATTGGTGCTCTGGTTCTGAAGCTGGTTTTCGCCATTGTAAGTTTCTACCTCACTCCGCTGATTGGTACTGGTTTCGTTATACCCGATGGCACCTGTGACTTTGACTGAGTTTGCTGAGTCTATTTTGTAATCAACTGTAAAGTTAGCTCTGTGATTGGTGTTACCGTTAAGCTGACGGCTGCGCTGGTCCGTGCGTACATCCGCGTTCCGCAAAAACTCCAGACGCTCCAGATCACGGGCAATGTTATGATCAAGTTTGTTAAAGAAGTAACTGCCATTCGCCTCTACCTTCTTGCTAAGTTGATTGTTGAAATTCAGACCACCGGCGTAGCTATCCATCAGGCCATTGGTACGGCCACCGAAGTTCAATGGCACACCCGAACTGTTGTCGGATGAGATGGTTACGCGAGCACCGCCCCCGCCAGCCATCTGCTGCATACCTCCGCTAAAGGTCATGTAGTCATCAAAGCCAAAGCCCTGTGCGTTCACGTTGTTAGCCATACCCAGGAAAGACAGCTGCTTGCCATTGCTGAACCGGTTAAGACTCGCCTTGGCCTGGTAGCGCTCGTCTGTGCCTATACCTGCCATGGCATTGCCAAAAGCACTGTTGCGCTTTTCTTCTTTCAGCTGCAGGTTGATGGTTTTCTCGCGCTGCCCATCGTCTATACCTGTAAACATGGCTTGGTCTGATTTCTTATCGAAGACCTGAACCTTATCGATGGCGTCGGCGGGAAGGTTGCGGGTAGCCAGCTTCGGGTCACGGCCAAAGAACTCCTTGCCATCTACTGTCACACGCTGCACCTTCTCTCCTTTTACAGAGATGGAGCCGTCTGTTTCCACATCCACTCCAGGCAGTTTCTTGAGGAGGTCTTCAGCCACGGCGTTAGGCTGCGTTTTAAAAGAACCGGCGTTATACTCGATGGTATCTTTCTTAAACACCACCGGGCTTTTCTCACCCTGCACCATCACCTCTTTCAGTTCATTCGAAAGCGGTCGCATAACGAGCTTGCCCAAGTCCAGTACATTACCTTCTTCCGGAAACTGAAGCTGCTTGAAGTAAGGCGAGTAGCCCAGGAAAGTCGCTTTAAGGAGCAGATCGCCTTTGCTGACGTTTTTGATCTCAAATTCGCCCTGCGGGTTAGTAGAAGTAAAACTTACCAATGAAGAGTCTTTCGCCTGCAGGATCAGCACAGTGGTACCCGGCAACCCGGCCTGTTTTTCGTCCTGCACCTGTCCTCTCAAGGTATAGCGCTGGGCCACAGCCATGTGCGTTAGACAAAGAAAAGCAATAAGTGAGAGCAGTATAGATTTTTTCATAGCCGTATGATTAGCGCTCCTTTGTTAGCGAATGATCACGTTTCGGCCACCGTTCTGGCGCATGCGCTCCATCTGCTCGTCTACCATCGCCTGGTACTCCTGCTGAGTGACTTTCTGCCCTTTGACTGGGCGTGATATCTCTCCTTTTTTAAGTGGACGCTGCTCTACTTTGATCGCCTTGATGACACGCTCCCCATTGTTGATATCGACTGCAAGCACCGCTCCTGGCAGTGTGTTGTAGGATTCAGGACCAAGTGCCGGTCTGAGTTTGTCCGTATACCAGGCCACCACCGCTGTCTTCCTGGCTTCGTCTTCGTAATAGGCCTGCTTGCAGGTATAGCCTTGAATCTCTTTGGTCTCTGTTCCAAACTTCCACGGACTGATGCGGATGGAATCTTCGATGATATACTTTTTGCCCATGAACTCAGTCAGTAACACCTTCTGGGCGGTGCCTTGGTCGTAATAACTTTCGTTGAGCGGTACCCGCATGTTGATGCGCATGCCACCGCCACTTGCCGTGAACTGGTCCTCGTCTTCTTCCAGCGCCTTGTAAAGTGACTCCTGCGCATTATAGAAAAGCTGCTGCTTGGTGGTGCGGTACTCCGGTATCATGCTTTTCATAGCCTCTTGCTCAGGGCCGAGTCTACGGTGCATGTTCATCGTGTTTTCGTAGGTAATCACACCCTCTTGGGCGTAAACATCCACTGCCAACAGCAGCAGCGCCAGTGTCAGTATTCCAGAGAAGAAGTTTTTCATATGCTATCTTTTTTGTGATAAAAGTACAGCAATATGTTATCCCTAGGTGTTAAGGACTGTTAACGAAAGGTTAATCAAAAGTTAAAGTTTGGAAAGGACCTAAGCGACCAGAAAAAGTACTTATTCGCCTTGCACATTGATTCCGGCACGGCGGGCGATGGATTGGGCAATCACACTGGAGGCCAGCAGCTGCAGGGCGTGATAGATCATGATCGGCAAGAGCATCAGGCCCACCATATCCGCATCGGGAAAGAGTACTTTGGCCATTACCGTGCCGTGCACCAGTGACTTCTTGGAGCCACAGAAGATGGCTGTAATGCGGTCAGCAGGGTTGAAACCCATCACACGGCTGATCCCATTTACAATAAAATACACCAAAAAGAAAAGCCCGATCATGGCCAGCCCCAGCAACAGCAGATTACCGATACTGTAACCACTAAACATATCGCGGGCAAAAGACTCACAGAAAGAGGTATAGACGATCAGCAGAATGATCACTTGATCAGATAAGCGTAGCTGTTTGCGGTTACGCTCTGCAAAGCCGCCCCAATAACGGTGCAGCACCACACCCAGCGCAACAGGCACCAGTACCTGCAGCACCAGTTTACCCATTACTTGCCCCATGTCAAAATCACCGGAGCCCGCCGTCAGGTATAGCCCCATCCAGAGCGGTGTGATAAATACGCCCACCAGGCTTGAGATACTTGCATTGAAGATAGCCGCAGGTATATTGCCACCAGCTATTGATACCATGACTACTGATGAAGAAACCGTGGAAGGTAAGGCCGCCAGGTAAAAGGTCCCCAGCCATAGCATCTCGTAAGAGGTACCCTCAAAAAAGCCATGCAAAGGGATAAGCAACAGCGGAAAGATCAAAAAAGTAGAAGCCTGCACCACCAGGTGAAGTCGCCAACTCTCCAATCCTGCCCGAAGTTTCTCAGGGCTTAGGCGAAGTCCGTAAAAGAAAAAGATAAGGGAAACGCCAATACCGGCCACATCACTCAGCGAAAAAGGTTCGTAGTCCAAACCGCCTTCCGGCCAAAGCCAGGCCAGCACGATCATTCCGATCAGCGCCAGCAGAAACCAGTCGAAGCCAGCCCGCACCAACAGCTCCTTCACACTGCGCACACCAAACTTTGGCTTCGGCACTTGGGGATTAGGATTGTCAGGTAGCGGAGTCTGGGGTGTGCTCACAGGTATGTTTTGTTCAGGTGTTCGATTAGACGAAAGCAAAAATCAGGTATAACTGGCTCCAAAACAAAACAACGGCCGGCGCAATTACAAGCGCCGGCCGTTGTTTCAGGTATAATTACAAGTTAGAAACCCAACATATCAATTGTTTCGAGCTCAAACTCGGTGGTATCTTCATAATCAGCATCCGGTGCTGTTACAATCAGATCGCGGGCACGACCGTAAAGCCGCACATTCGGTTGCAGATTTTCATATTCAGCCTGCGAGATGAGTCCCCGCCGTGCCATGATGCCTCCGATCAGGCGGTAGTAGCCTGACTTCCAACTGCGCAAGTTGCCGTAACTGTCGAAGGAAGAGCGGTACCGTTTCGGACTCGGGATGATGCTGGTCAGGAAGATCGACTCGGCCAGATTAAGCTCAGACGGCTGCTTTCCGAAGTAAAACCGCGAAGCATCCTTGGCACCGTATACGTCTGGCCCCCATTCGATGATGTTCAGGTATATCTCAAACATCCGGTTCTTCGACACGATCTCCAGGTTCTCGATCAGCCATACAATGATGGCCTCCTCCACCTTGCGCGACACTGTTTTCTTACGCGTCAGGAACACGTTCTTGACCAGCTGCATCGAGATGGTACTACCACCACGCACAAACTCCCTGTTCTTGATGTTGGTGGCGATGGCCTGTCGGAAAGCCTCTTCGTGGAAGCCTTTGTGGCTGTAGAAACCAGCGTCTTCGGCTGTGAGCACGGCATTGCGCAGGTATGGCGAAATCTGCCCGATCGGTGCGTAGAACGGGTTGGATGGCCCCACCATGAAGGTACGGATCGGTTTGCCATATTCGTACATGGTGTGCATGAACGGACCTTTCAGCTTGTCCAGGTTGGCTTTGCCCCACTTCACTACCCTGAAATCCTCAGAAGCATCCAGATCAGAATCAAACACGACACGCTCTACACTGTCGAGGTTGACGTGAAAGTTCATTTTATACTGCAGCTTCCCCTCTGCTTGTATACCTTCCAGCGTTTCGAAAAGGCCATTAGGCAAAGATTCGAAGAAATCATTGGCAGGGAGTTCCTCAGTGCGCACTTTCAGATCGATGATCTTGGAGTCGGCGTTGTTATAAGCGGCGTACACATTGGCGCGGGCCTTGTTCACGCGCACTTCCGTTAGGCTATCCACCACAAAAAGATTCTGCCCCAGCGAAACCACATAGTCAACTGCTCCCTCCCGTAGGTAAATATTCTCGTCTGCCAGTTTCTCGTGGTTGAGCATCAAGTTATTCACCATTGCCCGGCCTTTTACAATAAGCCTGTCGCGGCGGTAGCGCTTCTCATTTATACCCAGGTGCAGCGTGTCAAAAGCCACAACACCGTCAAACTTCTCTTTGACATAAGGTAGTCTGATGCCGGATGTATCAGCGGTGTACAGACTGGCCATGATGTTGTAGTCACGCGGATCAATTGTACCTTTCACTATCAGATTATTGATCAGGGAGTCAGTACGGATAGATACTTGTGATGCAATGTTGCCGTCCTCTATGGTAAGGAAAGGCATTTTCACATCGATGACCCGATTTGGAGAGGTATAGGTCACGTTCAGGTTACTGAAGTCCACCTGGTCGGGCACGTTATCAAAAGCAGTTTCAAGCACACGGTTAAGCAGCTCACCGTAGTTGCGGTCAGTTTTGGCAGTGGTGTCAACAGGCTGTGTATCGTCTTTCTTAAACAGGAAGGCGAAGTTATTCTGGTCCCCGTCCTTCACGGCAGTAAGATAGCCGTTGGCTACATCAAGGCTGCGTAGCACAATGCGCCCCTTGAAGAGGGAGCGAAAACCAACGGTGGCATGCACGCTGTCGGTTCTGAAGAGCTGGGGCTGCCCATGCGGCACCAGGGTTATATCACTGAGTACGACAGAGGTGAGGCCGTTAAACTCTGCTTTACCGATGTTAAAATCTACAGGATAACGGTTCTCCACTTTCTCTACCACACGGTTTACGGTATAGCTAAGCAGGCTACTCCTAAACACTAAAAGGGAGATGAGGAGAATCAGGAAGAAGCCTAGCACAACGCTGACTCCTATCAGTATTCTTTTTTTCAATCGCTGGTCCAAAATATCAAGATGCGAATTACGCTAATAAGATTTAGTATCAAAATATAGTGCTGATATAATATATCACTTCATCACGCATACGTAATACCGTATGGTATATGTTATCTACCCCGCATACGACCTCAGTCGGATTTGGATATGACTTCAGGCACTATCTGGCTGCTTCAACCGCAAGAAAGATACCAATTGTTTCATTAACAGCATTTTACATTAAACTAACAGGCAAATTCACCCTTCCGTTCTTTTTTATGTGCCATAACACTATAATTGGTCCTAAGCCACTTATACCTGCTAAATAGACTTCTGCTTATTTGGCGTGCATTGGCATTACTGCTTATCTTTGACAGACGAAACATCCTCTTTTCCATGAATCTGACATCACTCACGGCCATATCACCGGTGGATGGCCGCTACCGCCGCAATACTTCAGAGCTAGCTGCTTATTTTTCTGAATTCGGACTGATCCGCTACCGCGTGCTGGTAGAGGTTGAGTATTTCATTGCCCTGTGCGAATTGCCGCTGCCACAGTTGGAAGGCGTGCCTCCCTATCAATTTGCTAAATTGCGGGCTATTTACGAGCAGTTCTCAGAGGCCGATGCGCTGCGCATCAAGGAAACGGAAAAGACCACCAACCATGATGTGAAGGCGGTAGAGTATTTTATCAAAGAGAAATTCGACAACCTCGGCCTCAGCCAGTACAAGGAGTTCATTCACTTTGGCCTGACTTCGCAGGATGTGAACAATACGGCTATACCGCTCTCCCTGCGCGAAGCCGATGAAAAGGTGCTCATGCCACTATACCAGCAGCTGCACCAGACGCTGGTGAACCTGGCGCAGTCCTGGAAAGACATCCCGATGCTGGCCCATACCCACGGACAGCCTGCCTCTCCTACGCGTCTGGGCAAAGAGATCATGGTGTTTGCTGAACGACTCGAAGCACAACTGCAGCAGGTACGCCAGGTGCCTTTTTCGGCTAAGTTTGGCGGCGCGACTGGTAACTTCAACGCCCACCATGTGGCCTATCCGGATGTGAACTGGCCTGCGTTTGGCAATCGCTTCGTACAAGAGGCACTAGGTTTACGCCGTAGCCAGTATACAACCCAGATCGAGCACTACGACAACCTTGCCGCTTACTTTGACGGAATCAAGCGCCTGAACACCATCCTGATCGACTTCTCGCGCGACGTATGGCAGTACGTATCGATGGGCTATTTCAAGCAGAAGATCAAAGCCGGCGAAGTAGGCTCTTCGGCCATGCCGCACAAGGTTAATCCGATCGACTTTGAGAACGCAGAGGGCAACTTAGGTATAGCCAATGCTGTGCTGGAGCATCTCTCAGCCAAACTCCCGATCTCCCGCCTGCAGCGCGACCTTACCGACTCCACCGTTCTGCGAAACGTTGGTGTGCCGCTGGCTCATGTACTGATAGCCCTTAAATCGCTGGAGCGTGGTATTGGAAAACTGGAACTGAACGAGGCTGCCCTGCGCCATCACTTGGAAGAAAACTGGGCTGTTGTGGCAGAAGGTATACAGACCGTGTTGCGCCGCGAAGGCTACCCGCAGCCTTACGAGGCGCTGAAAGACCTGACCCGCAAAAACGAAAAAATCACCGAGCAGACAATAGCCAACTTCATTGACACCCTGCAGGTGAGTGATGCGATTAAAGCTGAACTGAAAAAGATAAGTCCTTATACCTATACTGGTGTGCAACTGCTGTAAGATATAGCCCCTATAAAAAATAGCCCCTGCTGGTTCGTACTGGCAGGGGCTATTTTTTATAGGGGCTATGCTAATGGATTACTGTCCTTGTGCAACCGGGCCATTCACCCTGATCTGCAGCAGTTCGTAGCCGGTTTCGCCGTCAGCTGTCAGGCCCTGCACCACCACCAGGTAAGTGCCAGGCTGATCAGAGGTATAAAAACTCACCTGCTCTCCCTTGCCAGGCTGTAGCTTGATCTCAGGAGACCAGTGCAGGAGGTTTCTGAAGTCGGCCAGTCGGCTGCGTTTCTGCTCGGGTGTGTCGTAGGCCGGTGCGTAGAACTCACGCTTTTGCTGTAGTCCCTCATATGCCTGCATCAGGGCACGCGGATCCAGTTCAAAGCCTGCCAGATCACCTGCATAGGTTTGGTAGCTTACCAAACCTTCGTAAGCCAGCGGACCGTGGAAGAAACGACTGGCAATAACGTCCAGCTGCTTCACTTTCAGCGGATCAAAGGCCATGATTTTGTCAATGTTGAACACAGGCACACCATCCAGCAGTACCATCGGGTTCTGGCGGAAAATAGACTTGTAAGGGCGGTTCATGACCATGAAGTGGAAACTACGGCCTCTTAGGCGAACCTGTACTCCCTGCACATACTCGCGCATCACTTCCTCCATTACTTTAAAGCGCTTGTAATCATCGAGCAGGTAACGCTCCGATGGCTGGCCATAAAAAGCAGTGCTGTCTATACCTGGCGTACGGAATCTATTGCGATACGCCCCATGGTAGGCATGCTCGACTTGCACCTGCATGTGGCGCGCTCTGATATCCCCTTCTCTCGACTCGGCAAGCTGAAGAGCAGATAACGTGCTGGAGGAATAGCGTGACGAGAAAGGGCTGAACAACTCAAAGTGATAGGTGCTGTCCTTCGTGAAATCAGTTTGCAGCACAATATCCTTATTGCCATAGAAGTCCTTCAGCTCAAACATCAGCTTGCCATCGGCGTTGCTGCTGGCATTGTAAAAGCGAATCGGATGACCCGGTGACGCCAGGTAAGTCAAGATGCCCGGAGCAGCCTGACCTGAACTCTTATGCGTTACTTTTCCATAGAGCAGATGGCCATGGTTTTCAGGCAAAAAGGAGTGCTTAGCCGGTTCTTTTTCCAGTATTTCATTCCAAGTGAAGCGGCTCCAGCCATGGGTTAGCATCAGGTTATCCATGCCCAGCCGGTCTGTCCGACCCTCGTTGGAGAAGTAATAGCCAGGGTTTTCGATCGAGCCTTTCAGGTCGGACTCAAGCCAGATGTAGCTGGCAATATGTGCCTCTGGCTGCATTTGCAACGAGTCCAGTTTGTACACCGCCATCGACAAATTTGCCGGGGATTGCGAAAAAGCCTGTAGCTCCAGGCTGACCTTATCGCGCAGACTATACTGCGGCTGCGACGCAGCAACCTGCAAGGCTATTTCTTTTGAAGGATTCTTAAAGTATAGGCGTTCGCTCACCGGCTGCCCAGCTGTGTTGAATACAGTGAAGTGTGTAATGCCGTCTGCCAGGTCAGCTTTATTTACCCTGAACACAAACTTGCCGTTTTGCAGCAGCGACCTTTCTGAGATGACCACCTGCTGACGGGTATGCCCCAACAGGTATACATGTTCATCTGGCTTGCCTACCGAATGCACCGCAATGTGCACATAGTTAGCAGTGGTGTCTGTCAGTTGCAAGGTATAGCCACGCTCGTGTACCTGCGGCAAGGCCTGTTCCAGAGTACTTCCGTCAGGCAGCTGGAGTTTGGCCGTATAGCGCTTGCCCTGCTCAGGCGTAAACGTAAAACGGCCCATGCCAAACTTGTGCGGCGCAAACGTTGCTACTTCATTTCCGTCCTGGTCGTGAACCTGGCCAGCCAGCGCAGTTCCTTTGCCGCTCTGGCTTTCTGTTACTTTAAAAGCTACCTGGCTCGCCACACCTGCCAGCAAACTTCCTCCTTCCGGGAAAAACTGCAAGGTATAGCCCTTGGCTTTCGGGGTCTCCTGCTTTGGTAGCTGCTCGAAGGTATTGATAATCGTTACCTGCTGCTGGAAGTAGAACTCGGGATCGAAGTTTTTCATCCAACTGGTATAGGCCCGCACAGTGTAGTTGCCTGATTTCAGCGTGGTGGGTAGTTGCAGATAGCCACTGCCAGCCCCGTCCTTCATGGCTACTTTGGCCTGTAGGGCAGGCTTCTGGCCCGCATCCAGCAGCTCTATATAGGTCACCTTGCTCATGTCCAGTGGGCGGTGCAGGCTGCCGTCTACGCTGTATACCTTAAACCACATTTCATCGCCACAGGCATACACGGGTCTGTCGATGTGCAGGTATAGCTTCTCCTGCAGCGATGCATGCCGGTGCTTCTGCAGACTGCTGACGGCCTCGTTAGCCTGGCCAGACTGGGCGTTTACTGTACCTATACCTGCTATTCCCAGTGCAAAGCAGAGCAAGGTGCGCAGCGCATACCTTTTCATGCCAGGCTGAGGTTGATTATGTTCAGAGTTGATCATCATTGGGGCGTTTGTTTCAGGTATGACATCTATTCCCAAAAAGCAGGCTTCATGTTAGTGCCTTGCATTGTACAATCCACACACGCGCGTGTACCGAAGGTATAGCCGATTGGCCCCGGACCATTACCATAAATTTCATCTACAGGCACCAGATAGCCTCCTGTGAAGCGCTCATGCACCATACCTGAGCTGATCATTACGGTATCAATTTCACAAGTCGGATAGTAAAGTCGCCAATCGCGCGGGAGGTCACGGCTATCTATGAATATCCTTTTCGTCTCCATGGTTGTGGCTGTTATGTAGCCAATCACCGTTTCTTCAGGGTTAGACAAGCTGCGGATGTTGCTGGTCAGTTGCGAAGGGAGCGGATCGAAAAGGGTACCAATACTTTCAGTGTTCTTCTTCAACATCTCCAGGTATTCGTACGCCTCACGGGTCAGTGCATACTGTTTCACAAGTATACTGTTCTTCATACTGATCTTTTCTGAATCAAAAGGTATAGAGAAAAGCCTATAGTCACTGATCCTGTCTTCGTTCAGTTTCACCGACGAGCCTATCTCAACTCGGGTAGAGTTTTCTGATTTCCAGCATACATAAATAGGGTCGTCACTCGGCTCACGAAAACGCACCTGTCCTTTATCATAAATGAGAATGGAATGAAAAGCTGTTCGGAACTGCCAGGTCTGCTCATATTCCCACTTATAGTACTGCGTGTTGTTGTTTGGGTCCTGAGAATTTACATAGACCTTCACCTCGCCTCCTTCTGCTTTCCAATGTACATTTTCGATAGGAGGACTAGGTTTCACCTCTACATAATCCGACGCATATTCATTGCCTGTTCTGGTGCGGATATACAATCTGTACTTCGCACCAATGTTCAGCTGCAGGTTAGGGTGCACATAGGTTCCATAACCTGTTTCATGCAGGCCATAGCGCTCGCCAGTTTCGGACTCTACTACCACCGTAGCATTCTCTTCAGCTGGAGGTGTGCCAGTATCGTTGAGGTTTTGAGTGCGGAGCAATTGTATGGTCGTGCGCCCGTTGGCATTCAGGAAGCCATTGACTACCAGAAAACTGCTGGGTGACTCTAATACTTCAGGAAAGTATGGTTCTACGCAACCGCTCACCAGGAGCATCACAAGCCAGACAATTGGGTTTTTCCAGTTCCGGATCTTCATGGCAATTAAAACTTAAAATTATAGGTGATAGTAGGAATTGGATGCCCGAAGATGGACATTTTGTACCCTCTGATCTGTCCTTTCTGTGATTTGAAATAAACGGAGTAAGGGTTTTTGCGACCTGTCAGGTTGTATACTGCCACAGTCCAGGAGCTGTGCGCCAGCTTTGCAATCTTATGGTTGCCCTCTATGTTCAGAGCCAGGTCTACACGGTAGTAGTCAGGAATACGGTACTGGTTGCGGTCTGAGTACAGGATGCGGTGTGAAGCGCCATCGTAGTATTTGCCCAGCGGCAGCGTAATAGGGCGCCCTGTACTGTAGGTAAAGTTTACCGATGTGCTGAAACGCTGGCTAAAGCGGTAGTTGCTGATCATGGTCAGGTCGTGCGGCTTGTCAAAGTTACTCGCATACCACTCCCCTCTGTTAATCACTTCTGACACAGCCGGATCATCCAGGCGCACCATGGTGCGGGAGTAGGTATAGCTTACCCAGCCGTTGAGTTTACCTGTCGCTTTCTTAAGCATCAGTTCCACGCCATAAGCCTTGCCCTCAGCATTGGCTACATCCGTCTCGATGTGGTGGTTCATGATGATGCTGGCACCACTTCTGTAGTCCAGGAAGTCCTGCATCCACTTGTAGTAAGCTTCTGCCGAAAACTCAATGGTATTGGCGCGCAGGTTGCGGTAGTAGCCAATCGCCACCTGATCGCCTACCTGCGGTTTGATGTTGTTATCGCTCAGCTTCCAGGTATCGGTAGGAGCCATGGTCGCCGTGTTAGAGAGCATGTGCACGTACTGGCGCAGCCTGTTGAAGCTCACTTTCACTGATGAGTTGCCTGACAGCACGTAACGGGCCGATAGCCTGAACTCAGGCCCGTGGTAGGTCGCAAGCGATTTGCCACTGCCATAAGAAACCGTATCGACGATCGTGTTAAGCGTCTTAGGCATACCTGGCACATACTCCAGCACGTCTCGCTCTCCAAGAGCTGTAAAGAAAGAGTAGCGCAAACCAGCTGATACAGATAGCTTCTGGCTGATGTCATAGCGGTCAGACAGGTATAACGCGCTTTCGATGGCTTTCTCCTGCTGCAACTTGTCTGCCTTGATCAGCGACTCCTCATGGTTTGGCACCAGGCTACCCGGATTCACTTCGTAGCGAATGGCGCTCGCACCATAATCAAGGGTGTGCCTGGAGTCAGGAAAGTAGTTGAAGTCTACCTGCATCCCTGTCTGGCTGATGCCAAAGTCCATTATAGCAGCGTTGGCGGCATTCTCTTCGTTTGAAATATCGTAGCCGTAGTGGCTGTATGTTCCGGTTACCACACTGTAGAGCTTGTTATGGAAGTTGTGCTTCCACTTAAGGCTGGCGTTCTGGTTCTGGAAACGGTAAAGGGTGTCAGCGGCCAGTTTAAAGCGGTCTTTGCTCGTATAACCGGTCAGGTACAGGCTGTTCTTCTCGTTTATCTCGTGGCTTATATGCGTGTTCACGTCATAGAAAGATGCTTCACTGTTGCTGAACGACTTATTCGGTATCTTTTTGAGCAGCCAGTCAGAGTAGGTAGAGCGCCCTCCCACCAGGATCGAGGTCTTGTCCTTGATGATCGGCCCCTCCAGTGTGAGACGGCTTGTGAGCAGACCTATGCCGCCCGTTCCGCTAAACTGCTTTTTGTTACCCTCTCTGGATGTTACCTCCAGTACAGAGGACAGGCGTCCGCCATAACGGGCTGGTACGGCACTTTTGTAAAGTTCCACCGACTTGATCACGTCCGGGTTGAAAGCGGAGAAGAAACCAAACAGGTGTGATGGGTTATAGATGGTGGCATCGTTGAGCAGGATCAGGTTCTGGTCAGTGGAGCCACCACGTACGTTCATACCTGTAGCGCCCTCCCCTACTGATTTCACGCCGGGCAGCGTTAGCACCACTCTCAGGATGTCTGTTTCACCAAATGCTGTCGGTACCTGTCTGATCGTCCGGATATCGAGGCGTTCCATACCCATCTGCAATCCCGTCACATTGCGGTCTTTTTCGGCTTCCACCAGTACTTCTTTCAGAGAGCGGATATCTTCTTCCACCTCAATATCCAGCTTGCCATCACTGTGCAGTATAACCTGGCGCTTGGTGTTCTTTAGCCCTACTGCCCGTATGTTCAGCTCGTGACGGCCCACCGGGAGCGAAAGGGAATAGTAGCCATACTGATCGGATGCGGTGCCGATAGAAGGAGATTCAATGTATACATGGGCTCCAATGATTGGCTCGCCTGTGCTGGCATCGCGCAGGGTTCCGGCCAGGTTTGCTTTACCTGTCTTGTTCCCATTAGGCGTGCCTATTTCGTAAAGCTTGATTTCTGACTGTATCCTCTTTTTATTTTCCTGCTGCTGCGGCAGGTAGGCTGGCGTTGCCAGTTGATTGCTTCGTCTCGCTTCTTCTTCATCCTTGAAGAAATTGGAAGGCAGACTCGTCATGATCGGATTTTGCCGCGTGATAAAAACCTGCCGCTGTTCCGTGATGGCAAATTTGTAATCCGTGCCTTTCAGAATTTGGGCAAGCACCAGGTTGAGCGGTTCGCCCTCTACCTCCAGGTTTACCACCAGACTATCGGCCACAGCCTGCTCGTAGTAAAACTTGTAGGGCAGCCGGGTTTCCAGCCGCTGTACAAAATCCTGCAACGTCATGTTGCGGAATGATCCGCTTATGAGCGGAGACTCGTTCCGCTGTTGGGCATGCACTGGCACCGTCATGGTCATACAGCACATCAATACCAGCAAAAGTGCTCTGTAAAAATGGGTCATAAAAAAGGGTGAGAGCTAAAACAGATTTTTAGATAGATCGGAAGTATGCCACTTTATCGTTTGAGCGAATCGTAGTGCTCCGCAGTTTTCACGATAGCATATTCACGCTCTTTACCGAAGCGAAGTCTATTCGCGCTGGCATACTTCTTCAGCGGCTTTTTCTGGTCTTGCAGCACACGCATCACCGAGCGCTTGTTACTAACCGGATGGTACACGCCATCCTTCACCAAGAAGAATTTACTTGCATCCCTGTACTCACCCTCCATACCGTCTGTGCTGGCACGCTCAAACAGAGTCTTTTCGCGCTTCATCAACACCTGCACCTCGCCGCTGTAAAGCAGATCATAAAAGCCCGGGCGAATTACAGAGCTGGTCGTGGTGTCCGGCTGCAACTGTACAAAAGTATGCTCATGCAGTTTGAAGGCTTCCACCCGGTTCTTTACAAGCCGTTGAGGCTGTCCGCTTCCATGGTTGACAATCAGAAGCTCGTCCTGTACCAGGTCATACAGCATCGGTACATCCTCAAACCAGGCACCGTCATACTTCACGGTTCCGTTCTGGTAGATCTTGTCTAGATAGAACTGATGCCCCTCTACGTGGGTCTTAACAGGCACATGATACTCAGGGCCGTTGTATAAGTGAGCGCGCACTCCAACTGCGGTGCGGTATTGCTGCAGTGCATTCAAAACTGCATTGTCTACAAAACTGCTGTCAGCCTGGGCAGTGGCAGCAAAGGGCAGAAAGGGCATTAAAAAGAAGAGAACCAGGTAGGCAGGGCTTTTGCGCATATCAAATCAAAGGTTGCTTTGCAGCTTAAATAGACATTAAATATAATGTATGTTTGATGTTATGACAAGCTTGCAGATAAAATATTTCAAAAAATATTACAGTATATTATCATGCAATTGGGGAAAGCTGTCACCTTGAAATATAACTTAAACCTTACCTTATTCAGCCTGACTTTGAAACACCAAAAGTCTTTAGCCAAAGACGAATCAGAGATTCTTAGCGCATGTTCATTAATCGACCTTAATTATTTCGCCACAACGAAGGTATAGCACGACAGGCTTAGGCACAGCAAATTACCTTATTTGCATTAATTTCATTCAGCTAAAACCAGTGATCTGTAATCCTCAGGTCAGCATCATTTTTATTAATTCAGCACAAGCGACAAAGCTATACCTTATCTGCCAGCTCATATACTGCTTTTACAAACTGACTCCAACTAAAGCGTAACTTATAGGTTCTGATCTGCTGTGTGTATACCTGCGCTTTATCTGAGGTATAAAAATCAAGTATGGCAGCCGCGATCTCTTCTGGTTCTGGTGATACGACGTAGCCTACCTTCCCATGGGGCACCAACTCTGACAGGCCACCTACATTTGTCACCACCATCGGCTTATCAAAATGATAAGCAACCTGTGTTACGCCGCTTTGGGTAGCGTGCTTATAAGGCTGCACCACCAGATCGGCGGCGCAAAAGTAATGACGGACTTCGGCATTCGGGATGAAGTCCGTCCGCAGTACCAGCCGGTCCTGCAGCCCGTGTTTTTCAATCAGATCGCGGTAGGGTTTGGCATCTTCATAAAACTCCCCGGCGATCAGCAGTTTCAGATCAGGTATGGCCTGCAGTGCAGGTATAGCCATGGCTTCAAGCAGCAAGTCGAGCCCTTTATAAGCCCGAATGAAACCAAAAAACAAAAGATATTTAAAATTGGGTTCCAGCCCAAGTGCGGCACAGGCCTCTGCTTTGCCTTCGGCGGGGCCGAAATTGTCATAAAGGGGATGCGGCAGGTATACGTTGGGTTTGTTAGGCTCAAAGCGCTGCAAGTCTTGCTGCACGGCCCGCGACATGGTCAGGAAGCCCTGACAGGCACTCAAAAAGTATTTTGTAAAGGGAACATCGCCTGGGCGCTTCTCGTGCGGAATCACGTTGTCGGCAATGGCCAGGATACGGCTATACCTGTTGCGCTTAACCAGGCGGGCAATGGTGCCCAGAGCCGGGCCCATAAAAGGCAGCCAATACCTGAAAATAATCAGATCAGGTTTCTGACTACTGATGTAATTACCTGTACGAACCCAGCTGATAGGATTGACTGAATTAATCAGCGCCTTAATGGTGATGCCCTTCGGAGCAGGTTCACTGGTAAACTGGCTTTTGCCGGGAAACAGAAAGGAAGGATACTGCAGGCTGAATGAAACGATCTCCACTTCGTCACCAGCCTCCTGAAATGCCATCGCCAGGCGCTCGTTGAACGTAGACATGCCCCCACCCCGCAAAGGGTGCGCAGGTCCCACGATCACAATGCGCCTCCCTGCCATTATTTCTTGATCAAGCCTGCCCGGTCACGGATCAGGTACTCATTCTTTTTACTGGAAGTCATGGAGATCATTTCGGCCAGGAAACCGGCCAGGAAAAGCTGTACACCCAGAATCACCGCCACCAGCGAAAGATAGAACAGGGGCTGGTCTACCACGTCACGTACGCGGCCATCCGGATACAGGCTAAATACTTTCTGAATGATCAGCCACAGCGTAATGCCCAAGCCCACAAAGAAAGACAGGGTGCCGAACGTACCAAAGAAGTGCATCGGGCGCTTTTTGAAGCGACTCACAAACGTTATCGAGAGCAGGTCCAGGAAGCCGTACACGAACCGTTCGAGCCCGAACTTGGTCGTGCCATACTTGCGCTCCTGGTGCTGCACTACTTTCTCGCCGATGCGCGTGAAGCCGTGCCACTTGGCTATTACAGGTATGTAGCGGTGCATCTCACCATGCACCTCAATGCTCTTCACGAGCAGCTGACGGTAGGCTTTGAGTCCGCAGTTAAAGTCATGTAGTTTAATGCCGGAAAGGCCGCGGGTAGCTGCATTAAACAGTTTGGTCGGAATGGTTTTGCTTACCGGATCAAATCGCTTCTGCTTCCAGCCCGACACCAGATCAAAGCGCTGGTGCTTGATCATGTCATAGAGGGCCGGAATCTCCTCTGGGCTGTCCTGCAGGTCGGCGTCCATGGTAATGACCACCTCGCCACTACAGCGCTTAAAACCCTCGTTCAGCGCAGCAGACTTGCCGTAATTTCGGTTAAAACTGATGCCTTTGACGGTGTTGTCTTCGGCGCTGAGTTGAGTGATAACATCCCAGGAGCGGTCTGTGCTGCCGTCGTCTACCAGGATGATTTCATAAGTAAAACTATGTGCGTGCATCACACGCTTGATCCAGCGGACCAGTTCAGGCAGCGATTCCTCTTCGTTCAGAAGAGGAACCACCACTGATATATCATAAGGGTATTGCATGCTTTTTATTCAAACTCCGGACGCTTGTTCTTCATCACGGCTGCTACGATAAGCGAAATCAGGAAACCAATGAACAGGTAGCCTACGATAGACCACACAATCATCATCATTGGACTGGAGAAAGATTCTCCCATGGCAATAGCCTGCTCGATCTGCTCGTCACTCATACCTCTTTCTTCCAGCTCAATACGCTGCTTATCCATCATATTGGAGGTATACTCGGGATCAACAAATGAGGTATAGATGAACATAAACACACCACCCAACACACCAAAGGCCAGTGATACGAGGGTACCTATACCTAGGCCCTGACCATAAGACATGTAGCCGTAATTTTGCTTTTTGTATTCCTTCATGGCAATGACCATAAAAGCAATCAGGATAAGGTAGCCTAAGGAGCCTATCCAGCCGCTTACATTAACGCCGGTTATGAGCAGAACTGCAGTAAATACAACAGATACCAGTGCGCCGATAAAGCCATACTTGAGCGCTACAGAAGATACAGAGGGTTGGGTTTCAGTCATGATTAGAGAGGTTTATGTGAAGATGATTTACTTTCTGAAAAATACAGCTGCCACCACAGAAAACATCGCCCCTACTAACATCCTCCCCAAAAAATCATGTGTGGCCAGCATACTCGGTGACAGGTTGTCGAGTTCCTTGTAAGCTTGCTCAAAGTTTGTTTCGCCCAATAATTTGATCTGTGCCTCCCGGCTCTGGTCAAGCAACGCTCTCAGCTCTACTACATGTTGCTGAATGATCTCAGGTCCTGCAAGATATAGCATCAGGTATAGCAGCATGGCAGCACTCAACGCAGTGTAGAATGTAACCGACAGACTCACGCGTACGCCTTTCCAGAAACCGACCTCAGCATCATGAAACTGCTTGAAATAGCGCAGGCCCATGAAGATAAATATCGGCAAGGGCAGATAACTCCAGCGCCCTGCATCTCCCAATGCGTTGTAGCCCATCAGGTGCAAGGCCAGTAAGATCACAAAAGAAGCCAATCCGCACAGTACGCCATAGCGTACTCCCACTCTTACAATCGTTTGATTCAGCATTTGTTATGTGCTTATTCAGCGTCAGCATTACCGCTGACAAAAATATAGCTATAAAGATATTAAAAAGAATGATTAAGTACTACCTGCCCTTTGTTGACCAGGCCAATAACCTTGCCTGTAAGCTCACGTCCCAAGAAAGGGGAATTTTTAGATTTAGACCGGGTTCCTGCTACTGTCGGAGTCCATTTTAGTTCCGGATGAAAAAGTGTGAGACAGGCTGGTGCTCCTTCGGCTATGCCACATACCGGCATTCGCAGTATCTGACGGGGAGCGGTGGTAAACTTATCGATCAATTGCTCCAGCGGCAGCGTATCGCACATCGTCGTATTGGCCACAGCAAAGGCTGTTTCGAGGTTAATGATTCCAAAGTCCGCCAGGTCAAACTCCAGCTTCTTACTTTCCGTGTCTTGCGGCTGGTGCCCGGATACGACGGCATCAATGGTGCCATCGGCAAGTCCCTGCAGTATCGCTTCTTTGTCGGCTTCGCTTCTGAAAGGAGGGGATACTTTATAATTAGTATCGAAGGGTACCATGGTATGATCGGTATAGGCAACCTGGTAACTAGCCACGTCGCAGCTTACCTGCAGGCCTTTGGCTTTAGCGGCACGTATCGCCTCCACGGCGGCGGCAGTAGAAATAAGCGAGAAGTGCAGTCGCCCTCCTGTGTATTCGAGTAGTTGCAGGTCGCGTGTCACCATTACCTCTTCAGCGAGGGCAGGTATACCTTTCATCCCTAGCTGTGTGCTTACAATGCCTTCGTGCACCTGCCCGTACTCCGTCAGACGGGTATGTTCTGGTCGGTTTATCAGCACGCCATCAAAAGGCTGCAGATATTGCAGAGCTTTCACGATGACTTCGGCTCCCTGTAGTGGTTTTGCACCATCGCTAAAAGCAACGGCCCCTGCACGCTGCAGATCAATCATTTCCGTCAGCTCCTTTCCTTGTGTATCAACTGTCACCGCACCAGTCGGCATTAAATTAACAGGAAGACCAGCCGACTTGGCTTTTATAAAATTGATAGCACCCTTGGTTTGCACGACAGGCTGCACATTAGGCATGCACAGCACATCCGTGAAACCACCGCCGGCTGCAGCCTCACCCAGTGACTCCAGGTCCTCCTTGTGTTCCAGCCCCGGCTCACCGACTTGTGCGTACAAGTCAACCCAACCCGGAGACACACAAAGGCCTTCCATCTCGATCGTCTGGTCTGCCTGCTGATCATTTCCTCCTATTGAGGTGATCAGGCCGTTATCAATAAGTATGTTATGTTGCTGAAGATGAAAAGCTGATGAGGGATCGTAGATGCGGACTGCTTTGAGAAGAAGTTTCATGTTAGAGGAATCTGATTAGAGCTATTTCTGCCATCAAGAAAATCAGACACAATAATAGGCAATATTTCCAAAGGGTGACGCCAAAAAATCGTTTTTCGAATTCGCTCCTCACAGAGAAGGTATCGCTATAGTCGTAAACATGCACATGCTGCTGTCCTTCGGGCAGGAAACTCCGCAGTTCTGCAGGACTATACTGATCCAGCACAGACTCCTGTTTATCAAAATTGAAAGCGAAGCTACTCACTACCTCTCCCTGATGTTGCAGTTCGTAAAAGCCAGCTTCATCAAGATCAGGTGGCACGTTAAATACTAAGCGTCCTCCTCTGACCTGCTGCTCCGGTATAAAAACAGTACTGTCTTTCACCAATTTAAAAATGCTCTCACCTCCTACCTGCTTTTGAATAGGAACTGTGATTGCCATATTCTGCAAACGATAGGCAATCTGCTGCTCCTGCTTATAACTGCTGATCGCCAAACGGTACATCACCGGCACAAAGAGCGCGTGATTGACTAGTTCATTCTGCTCGGGCTGCAAGGGAGCTGCCATCAGGTATACCTTCCCCTGTCCTCTATCGAAACGTGATAGATAAGGTGCCCCACCTCTGTATTTCAGAATATCTTCAGAGGAACGTGACCATGCCAGCTTTCTGACAGAAGCAGGCATCTGCATTTTGGGATCGTAGTCTGCAAAGATGGTTTTAAAGAAAGGATTATCACGGTCCGGAATACCTAGCGAAGTCTTTGTGCTGCTGCCTGCATTCAAACTGGCAGGTATAGAGAGCGATTGCATCAACGCGGCATAGGAGCTACTACGCTCAGTCGATGGAGGAATAACTGCTAGGGTCCCGCCGGACTTAACATAGGTATCAAGTGTAGAAACAAGGGCAGCTGGTATTTCATCTATCCCTTGTAGTATGATAATGTCAGAGCTGTTGAGACGAGCATAATCAATATTATTGGGGGAGAAGCGCTGGATTTGGAACAATGGCTCGTTCCGGTACAAGCGCTGCAGAGGGCTTGCTTCATTCCCACTGATCTCTGTAATTGATAATCGGCCGGAAGGCTGGAGAACGAAGTAGTAAAGGTTATCAAACTCAACCGGATAGTCCTCTACTTCTACCCAGGCACGCTTACTTCCCTCGCCTCTTATTGTGAAGTTAATCGCTGTTTCCGTAATCTGCTTTGGTGGCAGGTCTATGCTTAAAGTAGCAAGCTGCACATTGTCAATCACTAACTTGACAGGACAATCAGGAATGGCCTTTTCCCCTGCATTGTAAAGCCTTACATATAATGTACCCTCTGTACCAGGTCGAACAAACTCATCAGCCAGGTATACTGAATCTACAAATACATTGGAAGTACCTGCCGCTTTGAGTGGTACAAGATGATAAACCCGATTACTGTCAACACGACTCAGCAAAGAGGGTTCGAAGTATGACTTCTGGAAATCAGAGAATAAAAACACATGCTCAGCAGCTACCTGGCTGGCACTCATCACCTGTTGACTCACAAAAGGCCTGGTAGAATGGGATAACTGATCGAGCTCATTAACAGCATCATTAGTCCCCACTATTGCTGCTCTGTTATAATTTGAATTAGTATTGATGCTGATAGCTGTTGTAGAGGGGAAAATATCCAAAACCTTTTTGGCTTGATCAGCAGCTACAGTCAGCAGTGTCAGATCATCTTCTACATGAAAGTTCTGCATACTCAATGAATTATCCAGCGCAATCGTTACCTGAGAAGAGTCGACAGGACGCACCGTTTCTGAGGCAGGCAAAAAAGGTTGTGCGAATGCTAATACCAGAAAGGTAATGAACAGAATGCGGGCTGCTAGAATGAGTAATTCCTTCAGATTACGCTGACTTGCCGTAAGATCTTTGGAAACCTGGATAAACTTAACATTACTGAATTCTACCCGCTTTGCCCGCCGTAGCTGAATGAGGTGTAACACAATCGGAATAGCGATCGCTGCAAGCGCCCATAAGAAAGAAGGATAGAGGAATGCCATGTCAACAAGTTAGAGAGGATGTTTGAAATATACAATGCACCAGCTGAACATTACCATACGCTTTCTGACATAATCTGATACTATGAAAGGAAAGATAATAGGATTTTTCCTCTAGTCAAGCTTACGCTCCCCCTTTCATGTGAGTGCTTCAAACGGGGACAGCCCCTGGCTCTTTTCAGAATCAGGGGCTGTCTTTTGTTGGGGTTGGCGGCCACCTACTCTCCCGGGTGTGACCCCAGTACCATCGGCGCAGCCGGGCTTAACTTCTCTGTTCGGGATGGGAAGAGGTG
>NZ_JADPMP010000005.1 GCF_015686655.1 Pontibacter sp. FD36
TTTTTTAATTTGCTATACCTTGTCGAACCACCCCTTCCCCTCCCGAGAGGGGATTGTTGCCGCTACCAATTCACGGGTATAAGCTTTGTAGCCCAGACCACATGAACCATTGGCAGGTATAGCAAGACTAACTTGCACGCTCACAATGAAACAAGCAGCAGTGCCAAGTGCACTTAAATGACTATCCACTGTTCGAGCGTTCAGCGAGTTTGGATAGTCTTGATTTTTTTGCTTACTTTTTTCATCAAGGAAAAAAGTGAGTGCCCGCCGCACAGGCGAAAAGGTGCCCGGCTGGCTAAGCCATGCTATGAAACAAAACCTCTATATCCTAAAACACAATTGCTATACCTGCGCAAGCAATTGCTATACCTAGGCCAAAGGCCCTTCTATAATAGACACAAGCGAAGACACTCACGCCATACCCACGCTAGCCATTACATTCTCCAGCTATACCCTTACGAATCCTAATCGTAACCGCTTGCAAAGTTAATGGTTTTTGCATCAGGATTTTCGGGATTTCTCACGCACTATTGTCAAAACAAGATAGAGGCAATGTTACAAAAAAGTCCTTCCCTGAAAACCAGAGAAGGACTTAAATAAAAGTTATAACTGATACCTATACCTCCGCTTCCACAGGTATAGCTACTTTCTCCAGCGCCTGCGCAATATCGGAGATGATATCTTCCGGATGCTCCACACCTACTGAAATGCGAATCATACCTTCGCCTATACCCATCACGGCGCGGTCGGCCAGGCAAATGTCAGAGTGCGTCATAGAAGCCGGGTGCTCGGCCAGCGACTCGGTGCCACCCAGACTTACCGCCAGCTTGATCAGCTTCAGGTTATTAAGGAACGTGAAGGCTTCTTTTTCACCGCCTTTGATATCGAAGGAAATCATAGAGCCCGCCGCTTTGCATTGCTTGTCATAGATCGCCTGTTGCTGCGGGTTGTCCTGCAGGTAGCCCAGGAAGTAAATCTTATCCACTTTCGGATGCTCTTGCAGGTATGCCGCTACTACTTCGGCGCCACGAGCCTGGCATTCCATGCGTATTTTCAATGTCTCTAAGCTGCGCATCAGCATCCAGCCAGTCCACGGACTCGCCATGGATCCCATGAAGGTACGCATGCCTTTTACTTGCTTCATCAGGTCAGCTGGACCGGCGCAGGCACCTGCAATCAGGTCGGAGTGACCGCCGATGTATTTGGTCGCAGAGTATAAAACCAGGTCAGCACCATGCTTAAGTGGGTGCGAGAACACCGGGCCCAGGAAGGTATTGTCCACGGCTACGACTACCTTTTTGTCGGCAGTTGAGTGCTTCTTGGCCATGGCAGAACATGCCTCAATGTCTACCAGGTGGTTAGTCGGGTTAGCTGGAGTTTCGATGTAAACCATCGCTAGTTTGTCAGCCATACCTGATTCTTCGAGCATTTGCTCTACTTCCTCGATTGGGGTATTGGCACGGAAGCCCATGCTCTTCACGCCAAACTTCGGCAGGATGTTTTTGATATAGTAGTCTGAGCCTCCGTAGATGGGCTCGCTGTGCAGAATCAGGTCGCCCGGCTTGAGTAGAGCCAAAAGTGTGGTGCTGATAGCGGCCATACCGCTGGCAAACACAGCTGCTTCTTCAGCGCCGTCCCAGAAGCGGAGGCGGTTCTCGAGGATTTCGAGGTCGGGGTTGTTCAGGCGGCTGTAGATGAGGCCCAGCTGCTCTTCCGCGTGCTTCTCACGCAGGCCGTACGCTAGTTCAAAAAAAGCCTTGCCCTCTTCTGCGTTTTTGAAAACGAAGGTAGAGGTTTGGTAAATAGGCGCCTTCACGGCCATTTCTGACCACTCCGGGTTGTACCCGTAGCTCATCATTAAGCTTTCAGGGCGAAGGTGCTTGCCGTTTAGATGGGGACCGTTCTGGTCTTCTGGTAATTGCATGCTATAAAGGGTTTGTTTTGGGTGATGTCTTGAATATATGCTCCGGATACGCCACCTTGGCCAGGTATAGCCCCTCGGAAGGAGCCGCTCCACTCGCATTGCTGCGGTCCTGACTGGCGATAATCCGCTCAAAATCCGCCACAGAAAGCTTGCCGCGACCTACATCCAGTAAGGTTCCTACCACCAGTCGCACCATACCTCTCAGGAAGCGGTTTGCCCGGATCGTGAACATCAGCTCGTCGCCTTGCTGTTGCCACGCAGCTTCGTAGATGTTGCAGCGGTAGTGCTTGGTATCGCCTTTCACTTTGCTAAAGGTCGTAAAATCCTCGTAACGAAGCAAAACCACGGCCGCCTCATTCATCTTCTCCACATCCACGGAACGCGGCAGGTAAGTGGCGTAGTATCTTTTGAAAGGGTCTTTGGCTAAGGTGATGTGGTAGTGGTAGGTGCGCTCAAAGGCATCGAAGCGGGCGTGGGCCTCGCCGGTGACCAGGTATAAGCTCTTTGCTACGATGTCGTCGGGTAAGAGGCGGTTGAAGCGGTAGACCATGTGCTCTAAGTCCAGTTCCTGCTCCACGTCAAAATGCACGAACTGCTGACTCGCGTGCACCCCCGTATCGGTGCGGCCGCTGCCTGTCGTGCTGATAGGCTGCCGCAGCACTTTGCTCAGACAATCTTCGAGCACTTCCTGTACGGAGAGTGCGTTGGGCTGTATTTGCCAGCCATGAAAACGGGTGCCGTCGTAAGCGATTTCCAGAAAGTAGCGCATGAAACAAAGGTAAAAAAATAAACCCGCAAGCACTGTAGTACTTGCGGGTTTCAATAGGTAACTCTTAGCTAGTCTTTCGCTGTAGCTTCTACCTGCGCGTTACGTTTCAGGTAGCGCAGTTCTATTTCGTCCATCACAATGGAGGCCAGTTGGCCAAGCACTTTCTGGTCGGCTTCCGAAAACTCGCGCGACTGCTTGTCTACGATGCAAAGCGTACCCAGATTATGCCCGTCGGATGTCCTTAGCGGAGCACCGGCATAAAAGCGAAGGCCGAAGTTTCCCGTCACCAATGGGTTTGCGAGTAAACAAGGCTCGTTTACGGCATCTGGAAATACAGTAGGACCATCATTCAGAATCGCAAGTGAACACAAGCTAACTCCCCGACTCACATTCTCCACATCTTCCATACCGACGTTGGCTTTAAACCATACACGCTCCGAATCAACCAAAGCAACCAGGGCGATGGGCACATTGAACATGCGGGCAGCCATAGCTGCAATGTGATTAAAAGCACCCTCGGGTGGCGTGTCCAATATTTCGTACTCCTGCAATTTCAGCAGTCTTTCCTCTTCGTTCTGAGGAATCAGGTTCACCCCAATGAAGGTGTTTTTCATAATTTTCTCGTCAATGTCTATGCGCACGCAATGCGTAAGACTACAACCCTTCCAGATGCTTAACCGTTCCAGCTGCTTTGCTTAATATGGAGGCTATCGGCCTACACAATTTTTGATTTGCTATACCTTACTAACCACCAATAGATTAGCAAGGCTATTGGGAATATTATTCTTTAAAGCTTTTCGTAAATAATAGCCGCGCCTTGCCCTACACCTACACACATCGTAGCCAGACCGTAGCGCACATTGTCGCGGCGCTGCATTTCGTGCAACAAGGTAGCCGAGATACGGGTGCCACTGGCTCCAAGCGGGTGACCAATAGCGATTGAGCCGCCGTTTACGTTCACGATGCCCGGATTGATGCCGAGCTCCTGCACGCAAGGTATAGCCTGTGCCGCAAAAGCCTCATTTATCTCGGCTAAGCCGATATCGTTGATGGTAAGTCCGGCTCTTTTCAGCGCTTTTTGAGTAGCGGGCACAGGTCCCATGCCCATATAAGCGGGTTCCACGCCTGCCACTGCCGCTGACACAATGCGGGCCATTGGCTTCAGGTTGAAACGCTTCACAATTTCCTCACTCACGACCAGCGAAGCAGCCGCACCGTCGTTTATGCCTGAGGCATTGCCCGCCGTTACGGTACCGCCTTTTTTGAAAGCTGCGCCCAGTGTGCCTAATTTCTCCACGGAAGAAAGACGCGGGTGCTCGTCGGTGTCGAAGATAATCGGATCGCCTTTGCGTTGCGGAACAGGTATGGGAATGATTTCGTCCTTAAACTTGCCGGTCTCCGCTGCAGCTTTATACTTGAGCTGCGAGCTGTGGGCAAACTCGTCCTGCGCTTCACGTGAAACACCATAACGCTCGGCCACATTCTCGGCCGTTTCGCCCATGCTGTAAGGGTAGTGCAGCGATGATAGTTGGTTGTTCACAAAGCGCCAGCCAATAGTCGTGTCATAGATTTCAGGCGTACGGGCGAAGGCAGTCTCAGCTTTGGCCATCACAAAAGGGGCACGCGTCATGCTCTCCACGCCACCGGCCAGGTATACATCGCCGTCGCCGCAGGTAATGGCGCGGCCCGCGTCGATGATGGACTGCAACCCTGAAGCGCAAAGGCGGTTCACAGTCACGCCGCCAATCTCAGCCGGAAGGCCTGCTAACAGAAGCGCCATGCGGGCCACGTTGCGATTGTCTTCGCCGGCCTGGTTAGCTGCGCCCATCACCACGTCCTCAATCAGGCTCGGGTCCACCTGCGGATTGCGGGCCATTAACTCCTTCAGAATAAAGGCAGCCATGTCATCGGGACGCACGCTGCTGAGTGCTCCGGTAAACTTGCCAACGGGTGTTCTGACTATATCAATTATATAAGCTGTGCTCATCAATTTTTGTTTTACAGGTCTTTGTCTAATTTTGCATCTCTTTGCAAGTTAAATTAACCCCTTTATGATACAAAGAATTCAAACCGTATTTCTGGCGCTCATCGTGATTGCCATGATCTCTTTGCTGTTTTTGCCGCTCTGGTCTAAAGTAGATGCCGTATCTGGCGAAGAAGTAGTATTGACCGCCTGGAACCTGTTTTTCCAGTCAGTGAACGAGCAAGGTGAAGCCGTGCAAGCCGGTGCACAGACTGGCACGAGCACAATTGCTATTGGTATATTGGCCATCGTGGCGGCAGGTGTAGCGCTTTATGAGATCTTCCAGTACAAGAGCCGCATCACCCAGATGAAGTTCGGCCTGATCAACACGCTGGTGCTGGTAGCGCTGTTTGGCACGTCATTTTACTATGCCAACTACGTAGGCAACGTTATGGTTTCTGGTAACGAAGGTAACTACGAAGCTGGTTTCTACATGCCGGTGCTGGCGCTGCTCCTCAATGCCCTGGCCAACCGCTTTATTAAAAAAGACGAAGACCTGGTTCGCTCCGTAGACAGATTACGCTAAGGTATAGCAAGCTCTAACAGAAAAGGCTTCTCCTGATCGGAGAAGCCTTTTCTGTTTTTAGGTTAAGAATGAAGTAGTAACACCCGTTGTCATTTCGAACGCTAGTGAGAAATCTGGAATAGTCTGGGAACCATTACATAACTCAGATTTCTCACTAGCGTTCGAAATGACAGGGGAGTATATACCCAAAGCTAATCCTTTACTAGGCCGCTGCTTTCTTCGCAACAGGCACAGTGCCACGCTTCGACTTCTTGCGCAGCTTGTTGATCCAGATGATCGTGCCGGTTACAGGCAAACTGGTAGCAACCAGGCAGGCGATGAAGTAGAGGATCTTCGAGAAGGTGCCGTATACGTTGCCTACGTGCAGTGGCTTGATAGACGATGTGATCTTTTCGTTGAAAGCCTTGTCTGCGAATATATCAGCCTTGAGCACTTCACCGTTAAACTGGTCAAGCTGCAATCTGTCTGATGCCGCCGGTGCGAAGAAACCTACTTTATTCTTGCTAACTGAAACTGTAGCGGCTGAGTCAGTCGAAAACGAAATGCGGTAGTCACCTTCGTAAGGCAGCACCTGATCGGCCGACTTTATGTAATCCGTAATCGTCAGGGTAGCAGCCTGCGACAGGTCAGTTGGCACTTTTGAGAAGAGTGGCTCCTCTTTGCGGTCTTTCGGCTGCTCTACACCTAATACTTTGAAGAAGCCCTCCTTGTACCACTCAAATGACCAGGTAAGGCCTGTGAGCGACATGATCAACAGCAGGAAAGACGAGTAGAAACCAAGCGAGTTGTGCAGGTCGTGGTTGATGCGCTTCCAGTTGCCGCTCCACTTGATCTTAAGTCCCTGTCTCCAGTTCTTCACTTTCTGTGGGAACCAGATCACCAGACCGCTGATGATGATCAGCGTGAAGATAACGGTTGCCCAGCCTACGATCGGACGACCAACTTCTGTGTCGAGTAGCAACCAGCGGTGCAGGCGGAACATCGACATGAAAAACTCTGAGGCAGGACCGTCAGTTGTGCCCAGTACTGCGCCAGTATAAGGATTAACTAAGTAGTTGGTACCACGCCCGCCTCCGGGTCCACCCTTGCCTCCGGGTCCACCCTTGCCACCGGGTCCGCCGCCGGCAGGACCGCCTTTCGCTACAGCGCCTTCAGGGCCTTTTTTGCCTTCGGCAGCTTTATCGTTTTTGGCTTTATCGCCACCTTTTCCTTCACCACGACCTCTGCCTTCGCCTTCTTTCTTTTCCTCTTTCTTCACATTCAAGGTATAGCTACGGCTGGCATCGGCAGGTATGGAAATAGCGCTTACCTTCCCGCCTGTTTCGGCCGCCACTTTTGCAATGATCGCCTCAGCGGCCAGGGGCGTTGCGCCTTCCGCTGCCTGTACCGTAAACTTTTCGGGCTCCAGCATTTCCTGTATCTCTGTGCTGAAGGTATAGATCGTGCCGCTCAGGCAGACTACAAATAGAATAATACCGCTCGCTATACCCATCCACAAGTGGAGGTCATTGAACAGCTTGCGCACCTTTTGCCAGGTCGATGGTTGTTGATTCTTTTTCATGATGAGAGTTTAGCTAAAAACCTCCTCCGCTTCTGGAGCGAAGGAGGGTAGGTACTAATTCTATTTTCAATCTACTTACTTATTCCAAAACACTCTTGAGCGGAAAGGATCGATGGTGCCCTGCTTCGCTATTTCCTCACTGTTGGTGTATACCTCCGACTGGCGGTAGGTCAGTCTGCGCGGCCTGAAATCCGGGTCGGCCGACGGACTTTGCAACGACTGCGGAAGTTTGCTCAGGTAGTTCAGCCTTCTGTAGTCGTTCCAGGTTTCGATGCTGCTGATACTGTTCAGGGCCAGCCATTTCTGCTCCATGATGCGTTCTATTCTATCCGATGCCAAAGCAAAGTTAACAGATGGCTGCGCATTGTATACAGTAAATTCGGAGGCAGGCACATTCATGTACTTAAAAGACTCTTTGATGGCTTCTTCATAAAGCATCTGCGCACCGGTCAGCCAGCCTCTCTCGGCCGCTTCGGCCTGCAGGAACAAGCTCTCAAAAGAAGATAGAAGCACAGATGGCTGCTGGCCGCTCTTCAGCAAACCCGCTGGCTGGTTTCCGTTTTCGTTTGGCCCCAGCAAAGCAGAGGTCTTCGCCATGGTAAAGTCGGCACTGGTTGCGCCCAGCGGCACACCCACATAATCGCCTGCTACGCTGCGGTAGAGTTTAGGCAGACGTGGGTCGTTGCGCTCTTTGTACTGCTGCACCAGGTAGGCTGTTGGGCGCAGGGTATTATAGCCTGTCGTAAGGGCTCCGGCCTGGTTTCTGTAGTAAACATCCCAGAAAGGGTTCTGCATACCTGCCGTGATCTGGTAGCCGGGGTTCACCATAGCACTCTCGCCGGCACCCAGGAAGCCGCTTCCCTCCTGCCTGATCTTGGCCAACTCATCGTTGATATAACCTTCTCTACCAGCCTCAGACTGACGCAACAGGGCTCGCAGCTTGATCGTATTGGCAAACTTTACCCAAAGTGTCAGGTTGCCTTTGAAGATAACATCGTCGGTTACCGGCTTTTTAGACAAAGCCGTTGCAGCTTTTATATCCTGTATACCTGCTGTGATCAGGTTGATGGCTCCATCATACACCGCCTGTCCGTCTTCGTACTTTGGCGTTACGTTGGTGCTGCCCTGCAGTGCTTCCGAGAATGGCACGTTGTTGTAGAGGTCCACGAGGCGCATAAAATGCCAGCCCTGCATGATCTTCGCTATACCTACATACGCCAGGTCGCCAGTGGCAGCAGCACTGTTTTCGATGTCTTTGTAGTTCACCAGCGTGGTGTAGCTATCTTCCCAGATCGGGCGGCCGTCGCGGTCAAACGACATGGCTTCCACACCGTAAGTCTCCTCCAGCCTGAACAAAGAGGTATTGCTAGGTCCGTCAGTAGCTTTGGCCCAGTAGCCCACCCACACGGCACCCAATTGGTTTAAGGCACCTGTTTCGAGGTTCACTGTCTTTACAAGTGCGTTAGGTAATTTTTGCTCTACCGGCACATCGACCGGCGCATTAGGGTTCACGTTCGTATCCAGGAAGCTGTCGCAGGCGGTAAAGCTTGTACCTGCCAAGGCTATCAGGAGGAAGGATAATACTTTTTTCATATCACTAAGTATGAAGGATGATGTTATTTAGAATGACACATTTACATTGAAGCCGAATGATCTGGCCGGTGGCAGGTGTCGCCAGCTCATGTAGCCTTCGCTGCTTCCGCCGGCATACACAAACTCCGGATCGTTGTAGATGTTGTCTTTTGCCCAGATCGAGAACAGGTTACGCCCTACAAAACCGATCGTAGCTTCTTTTACCAGATTCTGACCGTCCAGCCAGTTAGTAGGCAAGGTATAGCTCAGGCTAAGCTCCCTCATTTTGAAGAAGTCAGCACTCACGGCGTAGTTTGACTGCACCGTCGCATAGTGGTTTGCCCAATAGTTGCGGTCGCCTTTGGTTTGGATCTCGGTGTTTGGTGTGAACACGCCCGGAGAGGTCTCAATCACAGAGTTCGGAATCACGAATGGTTCGCGGCCATACTGCGTCGTGAGTGGGCTGGTACCGTCTGATATCATGCGGGCAGCTGCCTCGGTGTATACCACGGCACCCATGCGCCAGTCAAACTGCGCTCCCAGCTGCAGGCCTTTGTACTGCAGGTTGGTATTGAGGCCGATCTGATAAGGTGGTGTACCGGTGCCACCGTAGTAAAGCTCAGAACCACTCACCGGGTTACCAGTGGTCGGATCCACGATCACTCTTCCCTGTGGATCACGCTTGTAATCAGTGAACAGGTAGCTGTTGTATGGCTTGCCCACGATCAGGTAGTTCTGACGGAAGTGGAACAGCTGATCGATGCCGCCGTAAATCTCCTGCACTTCACTCTTGATATACGTCAGGTTGACACCTACGTTCCACACCAGGTGGCCGCGCTGAATCACGTCACCGTTCAGGTTGAGCTCAATGATCTTGTTGCTGGCTTTAAAGGCATTCACCCAAGCGGAAGTGAAACCAGATCCGGCGGAAACATCAGCCAGAATGGTACCGTCTGTTGTTTTGGCATCTACATAGGCAGCTTCCAGGTTCAGGCGGTTCTGGAAAAAACTCAGCTGCGTACCTACCTCAAAGGAGGTCACAAACTCCGGCTTCAGGTTCGGGTTGGCATCAGAGGTGCCCAGGCTAAAGCCCGGCAGGTTACCGTAAGGGAAACCGTTGCTTTGCGCATACACATTCTGCAACTGGTATGGGTCCACTACCACGTTGCCGGTCTTGTTGTAAGAGGCGTATACCTTGCCGTAGGATAAGGTGCTGTTGTTTTTCAGGGAAGAGATCGCATCGCTGAACACGAATGACGAGCTCACGCCTGGGTAGAAATAGCTGCGGTTTTCAGGACTCAAAACCGACACAGCTTCCTGGCGGCCTGTAAAGGTCAGGAACAGGTAGTTGTTGTAGCCGGCCGTAAACTCTCCAAAGCCTGCCACTTGTCTTCTCTGGCTGATGCTGGACTTGCCACCCAGTTGACCTAGGCGGTTGTCCTGGTTAAACAGGCCAGGCACTACCAGCGCCGAGGCGCTCAGGTTAACGGCTTTGCTGTCGTCGGTGCGCACGTTGTTGCCCAACAGCAAGCGGGTACTGAACTTGCCGAAGTCTTTGTGCATGTCAAGAATGAAATCGCTGTTGATTCTTCTGAATGTCTGGGAAGCATCATTCACGCTGCCCGGTATGTTTGTGCGGCCCGGGGTGGTGTAAGTAAACTTGCCCACCGTAGTGCGGATATCGTTGTTGCGGTTGTAAAGGCCCAAACGGTAAATGGCATTGATCCAGGGAGCGATCTCGTAATTGAGCTCGATGTTTCCGGTCAGGGTCTGCTGCTCGTTTACAGTACGTTGGTTGGCAGCGTTGAAGTATGGATTGGGCTGGTTGGTGCTGAACCAATAGTTCGGATTCACAAACAGGTTGTTTTCCCAGTCTTTCAGGTCGGCGAAAGGCAGGCTCGCCGGCAGGCGGTATACCGTGGACCATGGTTCACTCTGCGTCACGTCGCTCTTATTGAACACATAGTTGACATTATAGCTGGTGCTCAGTTTACCAAACGAGCGCGATCCGTTAAAGCGGGCGCCTGAGCGTCTGTTTTTGTCGCCTTCTATGATGCCTTTGGTCAGCACATCCTGCAACGAGAAATAGAAAGTTGACTTTTCGTCGCCACCTGAAAAGGACAGGTCGTTCTGCGTGGTGATCCCGGTATTGAAGAAAGCCTTTCTGCCGTCTGGGTTGGCGCTGTAAGGCAGTTGCCACTGGCTACCGTCTGGCAGCACAGGTCCTACTGGTCGCATCTCCCCGTCGAAACGAGGCCCCCATGACTGGTACTGCAGTGGGTCGTAGATGCCATTCAGGCCCTGACCGAACTCTGTCTGCTGCTCCGGCAGGCGGGAGATCTTCTCAAAAGTGGTGGTATTGGAGAAGTTGATGCGCTGCATGCCTGCACGCCCCTTCTTAGTGGTGATCATCAGTACACCATTCACCCCATCGGAACCGTACACGGCGGCTGCGTTTGCACCCTTCAGCACGTTGATGCTCTCGATATCGTTCGGGTTCAGGCGGTTGATGTCAGGTATAGGCACGCCGTCTACTACATAGAGCGGGGCATTATTGCCCGTGTGGGAGCGTATCCCGCGCAGGTTCACCTGTACATCCGGGTCTACTTTGCTGTCAAACATGTTGACGCGCAGTCCAGACACTTTGCTGGCCAATCCAAGTATCGGGTTCACGATCTTGCCCTGGTTCAGTTCGGCGGAGTTAACTTGCGCACTGGCCGTGCCCAGTTCACGGGCGGGCCGCTTTATACCCAATGCACCTGTTACCACGACCTCTGACAGCTGGGTGTTGCCGGACTGAAGCTGCACCTGTATGGAGCCCGCGTCTCCGTTTACAGACAATTCACGGGAAGCAAAGCCAATGTATGAGAACACGAGCACCTGCCCTTCGGCGGCCTTCAGTTTAAACTCGCCTTCACTATTTGTTGTAGTGGCCTGGTTCGTGTCTTTTACGCGTACTGTCACGCCTGGCAGCGCAGTGCCTGTGGTTTGTTCTACTACCTGCCCGAGTACCTGAAGCTCTTGGGCATTGGCTCCCATGGTGGTCGCTAGCAAGAGCATATATAGCAGTAAATTTCTTAACATGTCTTATTGTGCTGAGGTTAACGTTTTGTTACAGGCTCTGCGAAAGATCTTTTCCTTTCTTCCGGTTCAGCCGTAATATTTTGATATTTGCTATTTAGAAATAGTCTAAATAAATTTAACTTGCGCAAAAGTATAACCTGCCGAGCACTTCCGCTTACAAGTGGGGGAATACTTATATCATATAAGGGAAAATTATGGAGCAAGATTTAAGCATTTCCGGACCTGAGCACGCGGCTTACTATCATGCCCTATTTAGTGGTGCCGATGATACTCTGATAGAAAAGGAGCAGGCTTTCTCTAATAGAAGCTGTTGCGAAGGGAACGGCCAGCTGCGTGAATTTTACTTTGAGGATATCTATTTCGGCTATACCCAATGCGAACTGAAAGGTATAAAGGTACTCACCTATCAAAACTGCCAGGACTTTGTGCAGATGCACTTTTCGCTGCGCTGCCGCTGTGCCGTTACTTCCCTGAACGACAACAGGATCTTTGCCCGCTTTGATCATCAGCAGCACAACCTGCTTTACTTCGGCGACAGGCCTGTGCAGAAAAAGATAGCACCGGAAGAGGAGTTAGAAGTCATTATTATTAACCTCTCCAAAGTCTTCCTGTTGCGTTACCTCAAAGACAGTTCGCCCGCCGCACTGCAGCTGCGCGAGTGCCTCACGGCCCTCAGCCCCGGAAAGCTATGCCAGACGAACCTCTCTATTACCCCCAGAGTCAGAACACTGCTTTACGAATTGATCAACTGCCCTTACGCTGGTCACTATAAACGCATGTTCTTAGAAGCGAAAGTCGTAGAGCTCCTGATGCTGCAACTGGAGCAGTGTGATCAGGTGGGTACTACTCCGGCACAGTTGAAAATGAAGGACGCGGATGTAGAAAAGATGTACCATGCCCGCGACATTCTGCTACAAAACCTCGAAAATCCACACTCGCTGGTAGAGCTGGCGCACTTGGTAGGCACTAACGAGTATTACCTCAAAAAACACTTCAAGCAGGTGTTTGGCACTACTGTATTCGGATACCTGAATGACTATAGAATGGAGCAGGCGAAGCAGCTGATCTTGCAAGGCGATCTTAAGATTGGGGATATTGCGACTATGCTGGGGTATAAATACGCTGCGCACTTCACATCGGCATTTAAAAAGCACTTTGGCTATTTGCCACAGCAGCTCAAAAGCTAATCTGGCTTTGGCTATACCTGCCATTATGAAAACCCCTCTGAAAGCTTCGCTCGCAAACTCGCGTTTTCGTTTGTCCTCAAGTTAAGAATCTCTGCTATACATTCAGCAAGTGTGTCACTTGTTTTGCCCTAGCTATACCTTAACAGAAAAAGAGCAGCGCAGGCATTGCCCACACTGCTCTCACAACACGCATAAACTCTAAACTCTCTAACTCTTAAAATCGCTAACTCCTAAACTTGCTTCACCTTCTCCGGCTGGTATACTCCTCCAGTTCCCGCACATGGTGGTCGAACTTGAAGATGTCGTAGATGTAGTAGAAGCGCTCTTTGTCGCACACATTGTCGTAGGCGAACTTAGCAAACTCCAGACGGGTGCTCTCAAACTCGAACTGCAACAGCACATTGCGCAGGTCCTCTGACAGGATGCTGCCGTTGCGCACGGCCTCGCGGGCGATGGTTAGGCGGGTGCTCTCGAAGTCACGTCCTTTCATGGCGTCAATGAGGCGGTCCACGTCGTATCGATCCAAGAGGTTGCGGCAGGCACCGCCTGGCTCTTCGTAGCGCGGCGGCACCGGCTGCTCGTAGCGTGGTGGCACGGGCTCATACCTGTCTGGGTAGCGCGGTGGCGGTGGCACGACCACTACGGGCGGCGGACCCAGTGGTATTTCGCTGATCACACGCAAACTCACTCTTCGGCCAGATACCCGCACGGCATAGTTGGTCTCAAAGCCGGCGCGGGCCAGCACGTTTATACCTGTTCTATAAATGCCATGGCGGCCTCTGATCCGGAACTCCACATAATGGTTGCCGGGCCGCAGGTGCGTAATGCGTACAAAGTTGGAAGCCGAGCGGTTGATCACGCGCCCGTCCAGCGCCATCTGGAAAGGTTCACCTCTTTGAGTGGTAAAGGTTACAACAGTGGGTTGTGCGAAAGCCGGCAGCGCCAGCAGCACAAACAAGAGCGGAAGTAGAAGCTTTTTCATGGCTCATAGATTTTAGCGTATACTTTCGCCAAGCCAATTATTGTGCCAGTTTGTGGAACTAAAGTGTGGAGGGGTTTGTCTGCGGGGATTTCGTGGATTATAGGTATAGGTATAAGAAAAAACCACAGGTTTTAAGCCTGTGGTTTCTCTTTATTAAGCTTATCTAATTTTCTACCCTTCGTAATAAAACATCCCTTTATCGCTCTTGATGGTAAGTTCATTTCGCTCGCTGGCTTCTACACGACCTACAATCTGCGCGTCAACACCAAACGATTTTGAAATGTCGATCAGGCTTTGGGCGTGTTGCTCCGGCAGGTATATCTCGAGGCGGTGGCCCATGTTGAAGACCTTGTACATCTCTTTCCAGTCGGTGTGGCTCTGCTCCTGAATGATACGGAACAGCGGCGGCACCGGGAAAAGGTTGTCTTTGATGATATGCACCTTGTCGGTGAAGTGCAGCACTTTGGTCTGGGCACCACCGCTGCAGTGCACCATGCCGTGTATATGTTGGCGATGCTGCTCCAGAATGGCCTTCACGATAGGCGCATAGGTACGGGTCGGTGAAAGAACCAGCTTGCCTACTTCCATACCTGTTTCTGGCTCTACATCGGTCAGGCGGTAGTTGCCAGAGTACACCAGGTCTTTTGGCAGTTCGGGGTCATAACTCTCCGGGTAAGAGGCCGAGAGGTATGAGTGGAACACATCGTGGCGGGCGGAGGTAAGGCCGTTGCTGCCCATGCCGCCGTTATACTCGGTTTCGTAGGTAGCTTGGCCATGCGAGGCAAATCCCACGATCACATCACCGGCTTGTATGTTATCATTCGAAATTACCTCATCGCGACGCATGCGAGCGGTCACGGTGCTGTCTACAATAATGGTGCGCACCAGGTCGCCTACGTCGGCAGTTTCACCGCCAGTGCTGTAGATGCCGATACCGTTGTCGCGGAGCATCTGCAGCACTTCCTCGGTACCGTTAATGATGGCTCCGATCACTTCGCCAGGTATAAGATTCTTGTTGCGGCCTATGGTGGAAGAGAGCAGAATGTTATCCGTTGTACCCACGCACAGCAGGTCGTCGGTGTTCATTACCACGGCGTCCTGTGCTATACCTTTCCATACGCTCAGGTCGCCGGTCTCTTTCCAGTACATGTAGGCTAGGGCCGACTTAGTACCCGCACCATCAGCATGCATGATAGCGCAGTAATCCTGATCGCCGGTGAGGATGTCGGGGATGATCTTGCAGAATGCTTTCGGGAAAAGCCCTTTGTCGATGTTCTTGATGGCGTTGTGTACGTCTTCCTTAGAGGCGGACACGCCACGCCGGAGGTATCTATTTTCCATAGTGCTTGGTCTTACTTGCTCTTACAAATGTAAGAAAAGGCCTTTGTATATACGCCAAAAGCAGTGCTTTAAAAAAGGTTGTTGCGGCAAAATACTGGAGGAACGAGCTCTTTGTTACCCCGCACGCAACAGGTATATGCTACAGGCCATTAAAGAAAACAGACGCTATACCTTGCAACCATTCCAGAATATATTGACTCCTCTATATAAACAAACTTAAAGCTTATGAAAAAGATACTCTTGATTTTAACCTTCAGCCTGAGCTTTGTTGGTGCAGCACAAGCGCAGGATTCGTTGCAGGTACAACCGCAACAAGTATCGGCGCCTTACAAATTGGCTGTTGGGATGCGTTATGCAACCGGCCCAGCGGGTTTAGCGTTGGGCATCACAGCGAAGTATTTTATACGGGAACAGGCTGCCCTGGAAGCTTATTCTGACCTGAATCCCGAGGCTCGCCAGTTTCTTTCCTCGATTAGCTATGTCTGGCAGCCTAAGCTCACTACATCCAGTCGACTTAGGCCATATGCCGGTGTAGGCATTGGCTTGCTCCACACCAAAAACCCTGCACCAATGTATTTCGACGGCCCCTCCTCTTACACCAACCCTGTAGGAGTCTTTTCTTTCGGCGCTGAATACGCTTTCAAAAAATTACCCTTGGCTATCTCACTCGATTACCGGTCCACTTTTTTGCGCTACGGGCGCTCAACTCCTGCCTATGTAAACCATTACAGGGCTAGTAATTTAGGTATAGGCTTAAAATATACTTTCCGCTAGGTATAGCTCCGAGCTCTCTGTCTCTTCATCTTTCTGAATCTAACATCTCAAAAACTTCACGCATGATCAAGAAAACAATACTTACCCTACTCGGCGCTTGTAGCCTACTAACTGCTCAGACGCAGGATTTGCCTAATGCAAAGCCACAGGCTTCAGCACCTTATAAAGCAGCTGTCGGATTTCGTTATACTGTAGCGGGCGCAAACTATTCAGACTTTGGCATAACTGCCAAATACTTTGTTACCGACCAATCGGCCTTTGAGGCCTATGTCATGTTACCTTCTAGTTCTCATGATTATCTGGCTTCCCTCAGCTATGTCTGGCAACCGAAATTGTCTTTCTCAGACCGCTTCCGGCCCTATGCAGGTGTAGGAGCTGGTGTGCTGCGACATACAAGTACACCCTATGCCCGAGTAGATAGAACCTATACTAGTCCAATTGCTTTTGGCACGGTCGGTATAGAGTACCAATTTAAAAAGCTGCCAATAGCACTTTCAGTGGACTATCGAACCCAACTTTTTAGCACCGGACTTCATGCACTACAGTATAACAACAGGAGTCAGGTCAGCAATATTGGGGTTGGGACGAAGTATACCTTCCGTTAGTTATAACACAGATAAAAAAACCGGCGATTATAGCATTAAGCTAAAATCGCCGGTCCTTTTATGTGTAAGGTATAGCGCTATACCCTATACCTGTTATTCCTGAATACGCACTACTTTAAACTCGGTGCGACGGTTACGCTGGTGCTCGTCTTCTGTCTTGGCATTGCGCACTACCGGGCGGCTCTCGCCATAACCACGGGCTGTAATGCGCGACTTGTCTATACCTTTCGAGATGATGTAGTTCACGGCAGACTGCGCACGACGCTGGGATAGATCTTCGTTGTAAGCGTCATTACCACGTGAGTCCGTGTGCGAACTCAGCTCGATGGAGATGCGCGGATTGTCTATCAGTATCTGTACCAACTTGTCCAGTTCCTCAGCGGCGTCTGGTCTGATGTCGGCTTTGTCGAAGTCGTAGAAGATGTTCTCGAGCACGATGGCTTTCTCTTTCACGATCTCGGTCAGCAGCAGGTCCGCGGTGAGACGTACCTCATTCACTTCATTTGGCAGCTGGTTCTGCGGCGGCATTTTACCCACAGTGCTCACACGCTGGCGAGCCGCGAAGAAACCGGCTTTCTCGGCCAAAAGCGAGTAGGTAGAGGCACTATCAAGCGCAAAGGAGAACTTCCCTTCTTCATCGGCAGTGGTTTCCGCTATTTTCTGTCCTCGGTTATCCTGCAACACCACAGGTATATTCGGCACCACCGTCTGCTGCTTGTCTTTCTCGCGACGCTGGTATACCGTGCCGTCTACAAAGAAATTGACCAGCTTACGTGCTGATCTGGCGATCCCATAAATATCGTCGCCCCCTTTGCCACCTTCGCGGTTAGAGGAGATATACCCTGTGAAAGCATCTTGGAAGAAAATACCGAAATCGTCGCCACTGGAGTTAACCGGTACTCCCATATTCACGGGCTTGCCTTCTTCTATCTTAAATACATCGAGTCCACCCAAGCCTGGCAGACCGTCAGACGCGATGTAAAGTGTGCCATCAGGTCCTACATACACGTAGCTTTCGTTGCCCGGAGTGTTGATGTCCGGCCCCAGGTTCTCAGGTGCCGAGAAGCGGCCATTGTCGTCGATGGTGGTTTTGTAGATGTCGTTGCCTCCCAAGCCACCACGGCGGTCAGACGAGAAGTAAAGCGTTCTGCCATCAGGGGCGAAGGCTGGAGAAGAATCCCAGGCGCGCGGGTCACTTATGCTGAGTAATTTCGGCTCGGTCCAAGCGTTGGAGCGGTAGAACGAGATGAACAGGTCCACGTTGCGGCGGCCTTTTTTGGTGCCTTCGTTGCCACGGGCAAATACCATCGTGTTGTCCTCGTCAGCAAAGGTAGCCAGTGCCTCGTGCAGGTCGTCGGTGTTTATACCTTCCAGTTTGCGCACGGCAGCTCCCAGGTTGACTGAGTCGGCATTCAGCGTAGTAGCATACAGGTTGATGAAGCCTTCGCCATTGCCCTGGTACGTTTTGCCCGGTCCGCGTGTAGACGAGAAAACAAGTTCGTTGCCGCGCACAAAAGGTGCAAAGTCAGAGCCTTCTGTGTTCAGTGCTTCCAGGTTGTAGATCTCAAAGCCTGTGTTCTTTTTCAGGATGCCGCTTAGTTGGCTGAGTGTTTCCACTTCGCGCAGAGCCAGAGTTTTGAGCTCCTGTTTGCTGCCAATACGGGCGTAGTCCTGCATCTGCCCTAGCGCTGCCTCATACTTGCCATTGGCCTTCAGCGCCATCCCGTAGTAGAAAAATCCTTCCTCCTTGCGGTAGTTGTTGTCAAGAGCCGCCTTATAGTAAGCCTCAGCCTCCGCCAGACGGTTGGACAGGCGGTACGACTCGGCTATGCGGTAGTTGATCTCACCAACATTATTCGCCCCTTTCAGCGCCTGCTTGTAGTACTCGATGGCCCGCTCATACTGCTCTTCTCCGAAGCGCTTGTCGGCCTTGCTGAGGTACATGCCCGCCCCACAGGAGCTAAGCACCACTGCCAGCAGCAGAATGGCTGCTGTAAACTTCAGGTAATGGGCCACTGACTTGGTCGATAGCGTCTGCTGCATGAGGGTAGGTTTTGGATTAGCGAATCTAAAAATACCTGGAAAGCCAACTCTGCTGTGCTGGCCGGGGCCAGGCATCCTGCAACTCTCCGTAATTATTTACCAATGTATCAAAATATAAGGTCTGTCCGTCAATTTCGCCGGCTGCCACTTTATTTTTTAACTCGTTCATACCCACCACCTGCATCTCTCCGTCCTTCAAAAAAGTCAGTCGGGTACGGTCGAAAAACGAAACACCGAAGTGCTGCTCCAGTTCCCGCACAAAGGCCACAGACTTATCAATAGAACAGCCACTGGCTGAGGTAACAGTTTCGTTGTTGGCCAGCACCAAAAAGCGGTCGTGCAATAAGCTGGCCGATGCCTGCAGCCCCTTGCCATGACTGCTCCAGTCAGTAGCAAAACGCTCCAGCATTGGTTTTATTTCTTCCTGTTCAGCCGCCGTCAAAGCCCTGTCAGCCTGGTAGATCCAGAGCCGGGCATGCGGTGGCAATTGGTCAAAAGGAATGTACATTTCTTAATTGTCGATTGATAATTGTTGATTGTTGTTTTTAACTTGTTACTCACTGATGAATTCATACCTGAAGAGCCATACCTGTATTCACCGTTAGCAATAAAAGCAGGTATAGTTGAATACGTTTCAGGATTAAGCAATCATCAATTAACAATCAACAATTAGATATTACTTACTCAACCCCTCCGCTTGTGCGATCAGCTCAGCGATGTCAAAAACTTTTACGCTTTCTTCCTGCTCCTTGTTCTTCACACCGTCGCTCATCATCACCATGCAAAACGGACAGGCTGTTGCGATCACGCCACTGCCGGCACCCAGTGTGGCCAATGCTTCTTCCGTACGTTCGATGTTGATGTCTTTGTTGCCTGGCTCTGGCTCTTTAAACATCTGGGCACCACCGGCACCACAGCAAAGTCCGTTGGCGCGGCTACGCTTCATCTCTACCAGGTCAGCATCCAGAGCGGCCAGCACGTCGCGCGGAGCTTCGTAGATGTCGTTGGCGCGGCCCAGGTAGCAGGAGTCGTGGAACGTGATGCGCTGCCCTTTGAAGGCCTCACCGCCTTGCACCTTTACTTTGCCTTCGTTAATAAGCTGCTGCAGGAACGTGGAGTGATGAATTACTTCGTAGTTACCGCCCAGGTCCGGGTATTCGTTCTTAAGCGTATTGAAGCAGTGCGGACAGGCCGTCACGATCTTCTTGATATTATAGGCATTCAGCACTTCGATGTTGGTAATGGCCTGCATCTGGAACAGAAACTCATTACCAGCACGCTTGGCAGGCTCGCCGGTGCAGCTTTCTTCTGTGCCCAGCACGGCATATTTCACGCCCACATGCTCAAGTATCTGCACAAAGGAACGGGTTACACGTTTGTATCGGTCGTCAAACGACCCAGCACAGCCAACCCAAAACAGCACTTCCGGCTCCTCACCGTTTGCTGCCATTTCTGCCATGGTTGGCACTTTCACTAGTCTTTTATTCTCTTCCATCTGGTAAGGTAATTCTAGGGCTTGTAAAGTGTAGCTAATGCTACTTTATTAATTTTTACTCGGCACATACAGGTCCTCGGCCCAGTTGAAGCGGTCGGACGGCGAGAAGGCCCATGGTGCGCCGTTGTTTTCGATGTTGGTGAACATGGCGTTTACCGAGGCTGGTGCTGCAGACTCTTCGAGCACCAGGTAGCGGCGCAGGTCCATGATTGTAGACAACTGGTCGATGTTCACAGGGCAGGACTCTACACAGGCGTTGCAGGTAGTACACGCCCACAGTTCTTCTGGGGTGATGTAGCCACGTAGCAGAGTTTTCTCGTCAGTCGTTTGCACACGCTCCACGCCCAACTCTTTGTAATGGTTCGGCGCAAAGATGGCTGGGTGCTCCCCTTTCTCCTCCATGCGGTCGCGGGTGTCCATCACGATCTTACGTGGCGACAGGAGCTTGCCTGTGATGTTGGCCGGGCACACAGAGGTACAACGACCGCACTCGGTACAGGTATAGGAGTCCATCAGCTGTTTCCAGGTCAGGTCTTCCACATCTTTGGCACCGAAGCGCTGCACGATCGGGTTACCTTCAGCGTCCATTTCCGGCGCCGGCGGCTGGTAGCTTGGATCCAGCATGGCCTTGATTTCATGCGTGATGGCCGGGTTTGTCGTGAATTTACCCTTCGGCAATAGCTTAGAGTAATACACGTTCGGGAAGGCCATGATGATATGGAAGTGCTTCGAGCTCGGCAGGTAGTTCATGAAAGCCAGAATACCGATAATGTGGAACCACCACCCTACGCGCTCTATGATATGCAGGCTGGTCGGGTTGTCGCCAAAGATATTCACGAACATCTGGCTGACCGGATAGCTGCCGGCCACTTCGCCGCCTTCCATCTGCACCAGCTTCAGACCAGCAATGTTGAAAGCAAACAAGGCAAACATCAGCACGATCTCGGTGATCAGGATAAAGTTGGCGTCCAGCTTTGGCCAGGCGCGCATCTCTACGCCACTTGCCAGGCGCGGCACATTAGTCACGTTACGTCTCCAGAGGAAGATCACGCAGGCGATGATCACCAGCGCAGCCAGTATTTCATTAATGAACATCAAGGCGCTGTAAACAGGTCCGAGGAAAGCCAGTACGCGGTGCGTGGCAAACACTCCATCGATCAGGATCTCGATCACCTCAATGTTGATCACCAGAAAGCCCACATACACGAACAGGTGTAGCACGGCCGGTAGCATACGCTTGAACATCTTCTGCTGCCCGAAGGCCACCAGTAAGGTTTTGTTGATACGCTCCGATGGGTTATCCGTCAGATCGACGTCACGGCCCATCAGAATGTTCTTGCGAATCTTGCGGATCTGCCACACAAACAGGCCAATGCCCAGGCCTGCTACAATCAGGAAGATAATGTTCTCGAGTTGAATCACGGTGAATTATTCGTTATACATACCAATTCGTAGATAAAGATAGCAGAATAGTGAGAATAAACGTATACAAGGCCACTTTTTTAAAATATTTTTGCCTGAAAGTTTGCGTCTTCGATTTTGGTTACTACTTTTGCATACCCTTTCGGAAGAGGGGGTCACAATGGAGCTGGTGATGTAGCTCAGTTGGTAGAGCAATGGACTGAAAATCCATGTGTCGTTGGTTCGATTCCAATCATCACCACCAGCTTAAACCCTTACCCTAACCGGTAAGGGTTTTTTGTTTTTATACCCTTCTCCTTTCTGCTGCCCTACTATACTTCATAATAAGCCGCTGGTTGTCTAAATTATTTTCAGGTTATAATTCTTCCTGCATTTTAGTACCTTAGCTGTTACAACACTTATTGCCATCATGAAAAGAATTTTCTGGAGCGCTATTTTTGCGGGCATGGCTGCCGGTATCGGTACTGTGCTTGTATTGGCTCTTATCTATATGTTTTTCATCCAAAACATACAGTTTTAGCATATGACCCGACGAAAAATATTCTGGACTGCTTATGCCGTTGGTTTTGCCGTAGCGGGCGTTATTGCCGTGTTTGCCTTTTATATGCTTAACCAAACGGTTCCGCAGCGTGTGAACTGGCAGGCACTTCAACTTACAAGCCTGCAGGGCGAACCCATTTCTATTGACAAGTATAAAGGAAGAGTGGTCGTGTTGAACGTGTGGGCGACCTGGTGCAAGCCCTGCATCGAAGAGATGCCCGCCATGGATCGCCTGCAACAGCTACATCCTGACAAGATAGCCGTCGTTACGATATCAGACGAGGAGTTGGAGAAAATCCTGAAATTCAGAAGCCGCCAGCCCTATAGCTTCACCTACCTCAAAGCCAATACCCCACTGGCTAACCAGCAACTGACAGTATACCCTACTACTTATGTGCTGAACCCGAGCGGCGATGTGAAGGAAATTTACCTGGGTGCTCAGTCTTGGGACAGTGATCGCATGCAGAAGCGCTTGCTCAAATACTTTTAGCGACAGTTAGCCCGCAGCTCCAGCACTGCAGCTGAGTAGCCCAGACGGTAAGCTTCTCTGAAGTGAGCACAGGCAGAGTCAGGCTGTGCCTGTTCGAGTTCCGTGCGGCCAAGCAGGTAATATACCCGACCATTGGCGTTATCAGCCTGCAGCACCTGCCGGTAGTCTGCCTCCGAGGCGGCATATTCGCCTGTTTTGTAATACCCGAAGCCCCGGAAAGTCAAGGCATTTGCCCAGGACTCACCTTTGGATGTATGACGCAGAAAGCTGGTAAAATCGGCTATGGCAGGCTCAAACTTCTGTAGGTAAAACAAGCGCACCTCTCCCCTGTCTAACTGCGCAGTGTGCAATGTGCTGTCAAGCGTGAGCGCTATACCAAAATCCCTTTCGGCCTCCTGGTACTTCTCCAGCTTGGCCAGGCACTTGCCCCGCAACATAAACACTTCTCCAGAAGGTCTGTCCTGCAAAGCAATCACCTGATTCAGGTCCTCCACAGCCGAGCGGTAATTCTCATACACGTTCATCGAGATACTCGCTCTTGTGAGATAGGCGTCAGAGTGCTTTGGCCGGAAATAGATCGCATCGGTGAGCAAGCTATGTGCACTGCTATACTTGCCGTGTTCAATGTAGCTGAGTGCGGTCTTATACCTGTCTTCGCCCGTGATGTAGTCCATGGTAGACTTCAGCAGCACGCTGAACACGAACATGAAAGCGAAAAAGCCGAGTGTGATGTACAGGTCCTTGCGTACAAAACGGCGACCTTCGCGGCGAGGTATATTTTGATAGTGACGCTCTGAAACCGGGGCCGGTGGCCGGGTTTGCCGGTAGCGGGGATTATGGTGCGGCTGATGCTGCCGTATGGCCTGCCGCTGTTCGCGCAGGTACTGCAGACGCAAATCATAGCGCACGCGCTTTTGGGGATCGGACAGGGTCTGATAAGCAGCGTTAACGACCTTGAACAATTCCTCCGCTCGCGCGTCGCCTGGGTTACGGTCAGGATGATACTTCAAAGCCAGCCGCTTGTAAGCCAACTTGATCTCCTGCGCCGAGGCCGTAGGACTCACGCCTAATGTGCTATATAGGTTATGCTCCAAAGAGACTAATGTAACAAAAAAGTGATACTTAAGTTAAGTAAACACGGACAAGATACAGCAAATTCCGTACTACAACTTTAACTGGTTATATCTTCCGCAAATTTTTTAATCTAATAGCGTATACAGAAAAAGCACTAAAAAAGCTGGGCACTATGAATGACAACGGCACAAGAGAGAAAAGTAATAACCTCATTGATAACTTAATGGGGTATATTGATACCCGCATAGACATTATACGTCTGGAAATACAGGAAAAGCTAAAAGCTGCTTTTGTAAGCGCGGTACATGGTGCCTTGCTGGCCTTTTTTGGCCTGATGAGCTTCCTTTTTGTTAGCATCTTTCTGGGCCTTCTGCTCAACCACCTGCTTGACAGCTCTTTCTGGGGCTTCGGCATTATCGCACTATTCTATGTGATCGTGCTGGTGGTGCTGCTTGTTGGTCTCGACAAGAAAGTGTTTCAAGGCATGGCTGACAAAGCCTTTGATAATACGATATACAAAACAGACAAAAGAGAGAAACAAGTATGAGCGAGACTAACAACCCCCTGTTCGATAACGAGCGTGAACTTCTTGAGCGTCAAAAAGAAGAATACAAAAATGCGCTTATGGGTGATGTGGATCAGATAAAGACACAGGGCCAGCAGATGGGCAAAAAAGTCGCCATTGCAGGCGGTGTGCTGGTAGCTGGACTCCTGCTGAAGAGCATGTTCAGCGGCGGTAAAAAAAAAATTAAAAAGCTGAAGAACAAGAAGGCTCTAAAGAGTTCGAAGTCCCACAGCAAGGAGACGGATGCGCTTGGCTTCAACAAGTATGCGCACGACCAGGAGGATAGCTACACCGTAAGAAATGCAGATGTGGCAGGTTACAACTCCTTTGTACATGAACAAGAGGACGACTATACCTTGTCATCAGAGCGCATGCCACACAAATCGCAGCAGCAAACCGGCGTGTCCAAAAGCTTTGTGAACTCTGAACTGATGCAGGTGATCAGTCAACAGGTTATGGCCCTGCTCCTTGTATACCTTACTAAAAAGGTGGAGGAATACTTAAGCACTGTTTCTAAAAATAGCGATATTGCAGCAGCACCTGTTGAGGTGACTGAAGTAGAAACCATTGCTTATACCATTCCAGAAGAGGATGCCATTCAACAACCTTTGTAACAGACAGCAGCATGAGTCAGGCAGAAAGCACTTTGCCGTCCTGATTGACCCCGATAACCTGGACGAAGCTTCCTGCCTGAACCTGCTCTCTCTGAGCGAAACACACCAAGTAGATTTTTTCTTTGTAGGCGGCAGCCTCATCACCACCGATAATCAGGCCGCCATCATCAAACTTATCAAAGAGAACAGTTCTATACCTGTCATTCTCTTCCCGAGCAACAGCCTGCACATCGACAAGCAAGCCGACGGCATTTTGCTACTGTCCCTTATTTCCGGCCGCAACCCAGACTTTTTGATCGGCCAGCATGTGCTTTCGGCTCCCATTCTCAAAGCCAGCGAGCTACAGGTATACCCCACCGGCTACATGCTCGTAGACACTGGCCGTCAAACCACTGCTTCTTACATGAGTGGCACCACCCCTATACCTTATGACAAGCCAGCTATTGCCGCCTGCACTGCCATGGCCGGCGAGCTGCTGGGCCTGCGCTACATCTACCTCGACGGAGGCAGCGGCGCTATGCAGCCTATCAGCGCAGACATGATTAAGGCGGTTCGCCAGTCGGTGGAGGTTCCAATAATAGTGGGAGGAGGCATCAATACGGCGGCTAAGGCAAAAGCAGCACTGGAGGCTGGCGCCGACGTCATTGTGGTAGGTAACCACATAGAAAAAAACCCCGGCTTTTTGGCCGAGGTTTCTCACACTATTGCTTCTTATAATCTAGCCTTAGATGTTCATCGCTGATTCACGACGGCGCATCTTACCGGCAGGTATACCAAACATCATCTTGAAGCGACGGCAGAAGTAAGCTGTATCTTTGTAGCCTACATCCTTACCGATTTCGCGAATGCTCTTCTTCGTCGTGCGAAGCAGGAACACAGCACGCTCCATGCGCTGGTACTCAATGTAATCCTGAGGGTTGATGCCTGTCAGCATTTTGAAATACTGGCCTACATAATCTTCAGATACGTTGGCCACGTTAGAAAGCACTTTGTTAGACAGGTCGCCGCCCAGGTTCTCCTTGATGTAGTTGAACAGGTCGATGAGGCGAGGGTCTTTGAAGTAGGTGCTGTTCGTAGCAAGCTGCTCTACAAACATCTTGTTGCGCAGGATGTGACGCACGATCTCTACCACGATGTTCTCGGTGTAGATGCTGATCAGACGCTCCTTGCCTGGCAGGTCCTGCATGCTTTCTTCCACTACCTTGATCACCAGGTTAGCCAGCTTGTTGTTTCCTGAGATCAGGAAGGCAGGCAGGTCAAGTGATGCAAAGAAGTTAACTGAATCGAATACTTTTGCTTCGAAGCTCACATAGCTGTGGCTCTCTTCCGCGTCGCCGATCAGGTCGAGGTCGTTGTTGCTCTTAAAGAACTTCTCTCTGTTGGTGATCAGGTCATCGTTTGTAATGGATCTGCCATCGCCGGAACCATAGGTTACCTTTGTGCTACGTCCACCCGGTATAAAGAGCAGTTCGCCCTCTTCTACCATCTGTTCCTCCTCACCAAAGAAAATTGTACCTTTATGAAGCAGAATCAGGTTGTTGCCTACGTCGTAGTAGTTGCGTACCGAGAACGGCTGCTGCAACACCAGATTTTTCGCTTTAATGAACCGCACCCCAAGCGACTCAATAATCTTATTGTAATCTTCCATGTGTGTTACCAACTAACTTTTATACTATAAACCCTTTTATTTTGTCCTAAAGCTAGGCTAATCTTTATAAAATTCAAAATATTTTAAATATTTAATTTTAATTCAATAAACCCTATCCTTAGCCTAAATAACACAATAACAAAGGTTTAAGTGCCAAATTACTTTAACAATTCTCTTGAAATTACTATTTTCTGGATCTCAGAAGTGCCTTCGTAGATTTGTGTGATTTTGGCATCGCGCATCAAACGCTCTACATGGTACTCTTTCACGAAACCGTAACCGCCATGTACTTGCACTGCTTCTACCGTTGTGTCCATGGCTACTTTAGAAGCGAAAAGCTTCGCCATTGCACCGGACATGCCATAATCCTGATGCGTGTCTTTGTGGTAAGCGGCCTTCAAACACAGCATGCGGGCAGCTTCGATGTTCGTAGCCATGTCAGCCAGCTTGAACTGGATTGCCTGGTGCTTCGCAATCTCCACACCAAATGCCTTACGCTCCTTAGAGTACTTCACCGCCAGCTCGTATGCGCCAGAGGCTATACCTAACGCCTGTGCAGCTATACCTATACGGCCACCTGCCAGAGTAGACATCGCAAACTTAAAGCCGAAGCCGTCTTCACCGATGCGGTTCTCCTTAGGTACTTTTACGTCAGTGAACATCAAAGAGTGTGTATCAGAGCCACGGATACCCAGCTTGTTCTCTTTCGGACCAATCTGGAAACCTTCCATGCCACGCTCAACAATAAATGCGTTGATACCACGGTGCTTCTTCTCTGGATCTGTCTGGGCAATCACCAGGTATACGGAGGCTGTGCTGCCGTTTGTGATCCAGTTTTTAGTGCCATTCAGCAGGTAATAGTCGCCTTTGTCTTCAGCGGTGGTGCGTTGTGACGTAGCGTCAGAACCAGCCTCCGGCTCAGAAAGGCAGAACGCGCCGATGATCTCGCCAGTCGCAAGCTTCGTCAGGTATTTCTGCTTTTGCTCTTCGTTACCATATTTCTCAAGGCCCCAGCATACAAGTGAGTTGTTCACCGACATTACTACGGAAGCAGAAGCATCCACTTTGGAGATCTCTTCCATAGCCAATACATAAGAGATGGTATCCATACCACCGCCGTTGTACTTCGGATCAACCATCATACCCAGGAAGCCAAGCTCTCCCATCTTCTTGATCTGCTCAGCCGGGAACTTCTGGTGCTCATCGCGCTCAATTACACCGGGCAGTAACTCTGTTTGTGCAAACTCACGGGCGGCAGCCTGCACTGCCAAATGTTCTTCAGTTAATTGAAAATTCATGCTTTTATATATAAAAGGACTGTAATTAATGGATTATAGTACAAAACTATGAAATTTGGTAATATTTGTATAACCCTCCTAACTAATATTTGTTAGGCAGTAGATAAATTCAGTGCAATAAAACAGAAACGCCATCTGCTCTGAAAGAACGGATGGCGTGTTATCTGCTATCGAAGTTGCACCATGATCAGCTTAGTCCCGACGGCCCATAAGCAGTGACACATAGTAAAGCAGTGTAGCCAACGAGCCAAGTGCTGCGACCACATAGGTCATGGCAGCCCACTTCAACGCGTCTTTCGACATGGCCAGCTCCTGCTGTGTTACAATATTGTTGGAGCTGATCCAGGCCAGCGCCCGCTTACTCGCATCAAACTCAACAGGCAGTGTTACAAAACTGAAAATGGTGGTCAAGCCAAACAGCGCCACACCAATCGCCAACGGCACAGGAGTAGTCTGCAGCATGAAAATACCGATCAGGATGATCCACTGCATGTAGCGTGAGGCAATGCTCAGCGCCGGCACCATGGCCGAGCGGAACTTTAGGAAGCTATACGCTCTGGCGTGCTGCACGGCGTGCCCGCATTCGTGCGCTGCCACAGCTGCCGCTGCCGCACTGCGTGCCTCGTACACATACTCGCTCAGGTTTACGGTCTTGTCAGCTGGGTTGTAGTGGTCCGTCAGGCGGCCAGCTACCGATATTACTTTTACATCATGTATGCCGTTATCGGCCAGCATCATTTCGGCAATCTCACGGCCGGTGTAGCCAGATTGCAACGGAATTTCGGAGTACTTCTTAAACTTGCTCTTCAGTCTCCAGCTTACCCACATGCTGAGGCCCATGAAGAGAATAACAATCACATATATTCCCATTGGTCTATTTTAACTTTATGAACTTTGTTGGTTTTCTATTTTTCTAACAATGTTTGTGGTGGAGTAGCCTTTCACGAGCGGCACGGTTTTCACCTCGCCCCCACGTGCTGTAACGACATCCTGCCCCACAATATTTTCGATGGTGTAATCATCGCCCTTCACCAGTATGTCCGGCTGCACAGCCTTGATCAGTTCGAGCGGTGTATCTTCATCGAAGAATACTACGGCATCCACAAACAAAAGGGATGCCATGACGCGAGCACGTGACATTTCGTCCTGAAGTGGGCGGCTTGGACCTTTTATACGGCTTATTGACGCATCTGTGTTAAGACCAAGCACCAATTTATCGCCAAGTTGTCGTGCTTTTTCGAGGTAGTCGACGTGTCCGAGATGCAGGATATCGAAGCAGCCGTTGGTAAAAACAATCTGCTGCCCCTCACTGCGCCATGCCTGCACAAGCTCCTGCAGGTCAGGCAAGGATAGGATTTTATCTTTCGAATTCATGTATAGGTGGGTTTGCCTGCGTGTGCTCTTCCACTGCGGCAGGCTTATGCAACATTCCTGCTATAAAGCTAAACACTCCCATGGCAACTACCAAAAGCGTTTGCGAAGTATGGGCCACTAAGGCGTAGGCCATCCCAGCCTCTTTGGGTATACCGTAGAGCAGTAGCACGGTCTGTACCAGCAGGTGGTATACCCCTACTCCCCCCTGCACAGGCGCCGCCATACCTAAAGTACCGATCACGAGCACCGACAGGCCGGCTACTGGCGTCAGGCCGGAAGTGGCAGGTATAGCATAGAACACCACAAGGCTCATGCCATAGTACATGGCCCACACAAACAGGGTATGCCCCCAAAAGGCGGCCTGGTTTTCAATTTTAGTGATGCTGAATACGCCCTGCAGCATCCCGCGCACGAAGGTCACCGCTTTTTTGAAAAAGGCGTTCTGACGCAGCTTGTTCAGGTATAGCAACACCAGCACCAGAAACACGGCGCCAACTACCATTAGCAGCACAACCAGCAGGTATAGCGACCCGAAGCTTTGCTCCAGGCTGGCGTACTTATCTGTGAAAAGACCAAAAAGAAAATCGCGGAGGCGGTTTACCTCCAGCATAAAGGTGAGCCCCAGAAACAGAAGCAGCATGACCATGTCGATGATGCGCTCTGCGATGACTGTGCCAAAGGCTGTATTGACAGGGATGCCATTGCTGCGACGGAGCATGCTGCAGCGCACTACCTCTCCCATGCGGGGCAGCACGAGGTTAGCCAGGTAGCCTACCATCATGGCATTGTAGGTATTTTTAAAGGAGGGGGTATAGCCTGTCGGCCGTATTTGCATGTGCCAGCGGTATGCCCGGCTCAGGTAAGCTGCGATGCCCATCAGGACTGACAGCACCAGCCACCCATAACTGATATTCTGCAACTCTGCCCATAGTTTTTCGAAGTCAAGCTCTTTGAGGGCATACCACATCAGAAATGCAGAAAGCCCCAGAAGCAGGCTGTACTTCAGTAAAGAGAGCAGTTTTCTCATGCAATGGCGTTACACCAGTCGGTTGTGCTGATCCGGGAACACGAGCGTCGGCTGGTGGTTCTTTGCGTCTTCGAACTTGATGGAGCAGTAAGAGATCACGATCACGATGTCACCTACCTGCACTTTGCGAGCGGCCGGACCGTTCAGGCATACCGTGCCGGTACCGCGCTCACCCTTAATTACATAAGTCTCGAAGCGCTCTCCGTTGTTGATGTTGACGATCTGTACTTTCTCATTCTCCACCACGTTGGCGGCATCCATCAGGTCTTCATCAATGGTGATGCTTCCCACATAGTGCAACTCAGCCTGTGTAACCCGGCAACGGTGAATTTTGGATTTTAAAACCTCAATATACATGGTTTATTTCTGTAATAGGCCGCAAAGTTATGCATTTAGCTGCAGATAAACTACCAGCGTCTTAGCATCTTCTTAAGCCTTTACAATCCCAAACAAATCAGCCCTCCTTTAGATTCACGAGCATGTTGTCGATCAGCCGCACCTCCCCCACAAAAGCGGCAATGCAAAGCGCCACTTCTTCTTGACCGCTTATGTCCTGGAGCGGCTGCAGGGTAAGACTGTCCACTATTTCGAAGTACTCCAGCTCAAGCTCTTCTACCTGCTGCAGCTGGTGCGCTACCTCGCTCCTGATGACTGCCACTGGCTTCTGCTTCAGATCGGCTGCGGCCATTTGCAGTGCTTTGTAAAGCTGCGGTGCCTGTTGGCGTTGGGTATCGCTCAGGCGCTTGTTGCGTGAGGACATGGCCAATCCGTCGGCTTCGCGCACGGTCGGATAGCACACCAGCTCCAGGTCAAAGCTCAGGGCACGCACCAGCTGTCGCACAATGGCCACCTGCTGCAAATCCTTTTGCCCGAAATACGCCTTGTGTGGCTGCACGATATGGAAAAGTTTGCTTACCACAGTCGCCACTCCGTTGAAGTGCCCCGGGCGATGTGCGCCCTCCATCACCGCTTCGAGTATTCCGAAACTAAACTGCAGCACAGACTGTTGTGGATATATCTCCTCCGCACTGGGGGCGAACAGGTAGTCGCAGCCAACGCTTTGCAGCAGGCTGATATCCTGCTCGAGTGTGCGGGGGTATAGCTTATAATCAGAGGCGCTATTGAATTGAGTCGGATTCACAAACACACTACAGATCGTCACGTCATTCTCGCGTGCCGAGGCGCGCAACAGCTGCAGGTGCCCTTCGTGCAGGGCGCCCATGGTAGGCACAAAACCAATGCGCTTGCCGCCGCAACGCAGCGCCGCCACAGTGGCCCTAAGGGCTGACACCTGCTCTATAACTTCCATATTAATAGGTATAAATGATGCAATTGCTGAAAGCCGGCAAAAGTAGGTTATAGAACATTAAATTGAAAATTAGAATAAAAAATACTAATTTTGCACGTCCCATTACTGTTGCTTATTAAATTTTAATTACATACTCATGTCTAAATTGCGAATCCTGTACGCCGCCACCGAAATCCTTCCTTTCCTTCAAACCACTAAAGTAGCAGAATTTCTGAACACGCTACCGCAGAGTATGCAGGAGAGAGGTATGGAGATCCGCATCTTTGTACCCAAGTTCGGTATAATAAACGAGCGTAAAAACCGTTTGCATGAGGTAGTTCGCCTGTCAGGCATCAACATCGCCGTGGGTGATGACGAGAAGCCGCTTGTTATTAAGGTAGCCTCTATCCCAAATGCCAAGCTGCAGGTATATTTTATCGATAACGAAGACTATTTCCAGCGCAAGTCCGTTTTTGTGGATAAGAACAACAACTTCCACCAGGACAATGACGAGCGTGCCATCTTCTTCTGCAAGGGTGTACTCGAAACAGTGAAGAAACTGGGCTGGCAGCCGGATATCGTACATTGCAACGACTGGATGACCGGTCTGATTCCAATGTACCTGAAAACTACTTACAAGAAAGACCCGATCTTTAAGGATTCGAAGTCTATCTTTACGGTTTACAACCACGAGTACAAGCACAAGTTTAACGGCGACCTGCTCGAGAAAGTAAAAATGCTTGATATCGATGACAGCATGCTGGCCTCTTTGCAGGAAGCGGACCTGGACAGCTTTATCAAGGTTGGCATGGAGTACGCTGACTCTGTGATCAAGACAAATGAGAACTTCGGCGAAAACATCAGCGCCCTGTTCAATGAATTTGTTGAGACAAACAAGAACATCAATACCATTAGTGCCGACGACAACCTGTGTGATTCATACTTCAACCTATATAATGAACTCAGCCGTTAGGAGATTACTCTTATTCTTCTTTTCATTTGCCGCTCTTACAGCCTGCGAAGACCCAAAAGACATCGGACTCGAACTACAGGACGAAAACCTGATAGGTACCGAGTTTACTGATACCCTTACTATCCGGACCGGAACTGTGTTTCAGGGGGACTCGATCCTTTCGTTCCGTTCACAGCCGCCTTTGCTAGGCCAGTATGTGGATCCGGTGTTGGGTAAGGTGCGTGCCAGCACAATCACGGAGGTGGCAATCAACGGTACCGGCTTAAACTTCGGCGCAGGTGCCAGAGCAGACTCGCTGGTACTTACACTTGACTATTCGTTTAAGTATGCGGACACCCTGAAGACGATGCAGGTAAATGTGCATCGTGTGACAGGTGCTTTTGACGAGAGAACCTCTTACTTCACCAACACTCCTTTTGCTTACGACTCTAACCCCGTTGGTTCGAAAGCTTTTCTGCCTCGCATAGATACAGAAAGGGCGGAGAATGTGACGACAAAGAAGACGAGACTGCTGAAGATAAAACTGAGTAGCGAGCTGGCAAACGAGTTTATGGCCCAGTCAGGCCAGGCGGGTTTAGCAGACCAGGCCGGTTTCTCTAACTTTTTCAGAGGTCTTGCACTAACAGTGCCTGAAGGCGAGAATGCAAGCATAGTAGGTCTGACACTGGGTAGCACTAATACGAGCCTGACACTGCACTATACCACAGCCGAAGGCACTGCCAGACAGCATAACTTTTTGCTGGGCGCAGGCAATTACTTTACTCAGATATCATCTGACCGCACAGGCACTGCCGTTGCTGAGCTGCAGTCGAATGGGGACTTTGTACCTGCCAGCGAAACAGGCGGAGATTCTTATATACAGGCGGGCACGCAACTGCTTAGTAAGATCACAATCCCTCACCTGGAAAAATTCAAGGATATCCCAGGCACCCTGATCATCAACCGGGCCGAGCTGATCATACCTGTGAAAGCGGCTTCTTCGGAGAACAACCTGCCGAGACCTCCTCAATTGGCTTTGTATGAAACCAACAATGCCAACCAGTTTTTGCGAGACATAACAGGTACTGTACGTGCGGTGCAGCAGGATGGTGTCAATCCACTGGATACCCGAGTGCCAGCTTTGGTGGTTAGTAGCCGCAAGAATGGCGTCGATTATTATACCCTGAATGTGACCAGTTACCTGCAGGGTGTGATGATGGGCCTGAAGCAAAACAACGGATTGATGCTGGGCGCTGTCGCGGCTGCTTCGCAGTCAGACGGAACCGTATCTATTCGTCCGGAAACGCGTCCTTACCGTGCCATTGTGACAAACAATGAAGCAAACCCAGTAAGGCTCCTGATATACTATTCGAAGCTACAATAGTATCGCGCAAATATTAAGCAGATACTTTATACATTATAAAGAAAAAGGTACCTTTGCAGGTACCTTTATTTTTTTTACTGAAACTTAATACTATATGTGCGGAATTGTAGCGTACGTAGGGCATAGAGATGCTTGCCCTATTGTCCTTAAGGGCTTGAAACGACTTGAATACAGAGGCTATGACAGCGCAGGCATAGCCCTGATGAACGGAGGCCTGAACGTCTTCAAAAGAAAAGGCAAGGTAAGCGACCTTGAGGAGTTTATTGCAGATAAAGATGTGCACGGCAGCATCGGCATGGGCCATACTCGTTGGGCTACCCACGGTGAGCCAAACGATGTCAATGCACACCCACACTACTCTAGCTCCAAGAACATTGCCATCATCCACAACGGCATCATCGAGAACTACGCTTCCCTGAAGCAGCTCCTGATCCAAAAAGGCCATACCTTCCAGTCCGAAACGGATTCGGAGGTTTTCATCAACTTAATTGAAGACATTAAGCAAAACAGTAACTGCTCACTGGCAGAGGCGGTGCGCCTGGCCCTGCACGAAGTAGTAGGAGCTTATGCTATTGTGGTGCTCTCTAAGGAAGACCAGAACCAACTTATCGCTGCCCGTAAGGGTAGCCCGTTGGTAGTAGGTATAGGCGAAGGCGAGTACTTCCTTGCCTCTGACGCTACCCCAATCATTGAGTATACCAACGATGTGGTGTATGTGAACGACTACGAACTGGTAGTGATCAAAAACGGTGAGTTGGAGATCCGTACCAAAGAGGACGTGGTGCAAACACCTTACGTTCAGCGCCTTGAAATGGCCCTGGAGTCGATTGAGAAAGGCGGCTACCCTCACTTCATGCTGAAGGAGATATTTGAGCAACCTCGCTCTATCCTCGACAGCATGCGTGGTCGTATGATCGCGGAGAGCAATCACCTGATGATGGGTGGCATCCGTGAGTTTGAGAACAAATTTGTGAATGCAGACCGTATCCTGATCGTGGCTTGCGGCACGTCCTGGCATGCCGGTCTGGTGGCCGAGTATCTGATCGAGGACTTGGCTCGCATACCTGTGGAAGTAGAGTATGCATCAGAGTTCCGTTACCGCAACCCGATCATCAGCGAGCGTGACATTGTAGTGGCTATTTCACAGTCTGGCGAAACAGCTGACACACTGGCCGCACTGGAGCTGGCCAAGTCGAAAGGTGCTACAATATTCGGTATCTGCAACGTGGTAGGTTCTTCTATCGCCCGTGCTACGGATGCGGGTGCTTATACCCACGCTGGCCCTGAGATCGGTGTAGCCTCCACAAAGGCCTTCACTGCGCAGGTTACCGTGCTTTCGTTGATTGCCATGATCATTGGCAGCAAGCGTGGCACGCTGGAAACAACCAAACTGCACCAGTTGATGGTGGAGCTGGAGAGCATTCCGGCCAAAGTAGAGAAAGCACTGGAGCTAAACGACCAGATCATCAAGATTTCGGAGCAGTACAAAGACGCTACAAACTTCCTATACCTGGGTCGTGGCTATAACTTCCCGGTTGCACTGGAAGGCGCCCTGAAGCTGAAAGAAATCTCTTACATCCATGCCGAAGGCTACCCTGCCGCTGAGATGAAGCACGGTCCGATCGCCTTGATCGACGAGCAGATGCCGGTGGTGGTAATCGCTACCAAGGACAGCTCTTACGAGAAGATTGTATCGAACATACAGGAGGTGAAGGCCCGCAAAGGCAAGATCATCGCTGTTGTAACCGAAGGCGACACGACTATACCTGCCATGGCGGATCACGTGATCGAGATTCCAGAAACGAGCGAGCACCTGGTGCCATTGTTGTCTGTTATTCCGCTGCAATTGCTGTCTTACCACATCGCGGTAATGCGCGGTTGCAATGTAGACCAGCCTCGTAACTTGGCGAAGTCTGTGACAGTAGAGTAATCGATTAATAGTTATAAAAAAGGGCCAGCGACTAATCAGTTGCTGGCCCTTTTGCTTTATGATGAACTATCTTAGAAACTAAACTTCTCTCCTCTCAAATACTTTGTCTTGAGTAATGGGCAAATCTTATAGCGCTCTTCTCTGGTGTCTTCGTACATCGCCTCCAACACCTGGTATACATTGTCTATACCTATCGCATTCGCCCATTCAAATGGTCCGTGCGGATAGTTAGTACCCAGTTTCATACCCAAATCGATATCCTGAATAGAGGCAGTGCCTTCCTGCAAGGTATAGCAGGCTTCGTTAATGATCATACATAGAATGCGCGGTGTGGCCATACCTGCACGGTCTTCTACTAACTGATATTCCGTGCCAAGTTGTTCGCATACCTGTTTCAGTTTCTCGGCATCCTCTTGCTCGTATAGGCTTACCTCCAGCACCGGGCGGTTAAAGAGGGTTGGCAGTCCATTGAAACCGAATAAGGTGCAGATCCTTTCTAAACCTGATTCACGCACCAGCGAAGCTAACTGCTTCGTCACGGCCTGGCAGAACACGATTTGATCTGGGCCATAATCGCTCAGGCGCTCCGGCTCTTGGTGCAGCAGGAAGTCAAAAACAACATCGCCAGGCTTGAGCTGATCATCGGTCAGGTGGCGGCTATGCAGAAAGGTATAGGTATTGCCGTTGACTCCTTCCGGAAATTTCTGTTTAAACTCAGCGGCCATTTCATCGCCAGACAAAACAAGTATGTGCATATTTCTGTACTTTTGATGGGTAAAGATACACATTAAAACTAATCGGACTATGAACCATACCATTATCAAGTCGGCCAACGCGCCAGCCGCTATCGGCCCCTACAGCCAGGCAACACTTCACAACGGCATCATGTACGTTTCGGGCCAAATCCCACTAGACCCGCAAAGCGGAGAGCTGGTAAGCGGCACTATTGAGGAGGAAACGCACCAGGTGATGAAAAACCTATCCGCTATTCTGCAGGAGGCCGGCATGGGCTTCGACAATGTGCTTAAGTGCTCCATCTTCGTAAAAGACCTGGGCAACTTCGCCAAAATAAACGAGGTATACGGCAGCTACTTCAGCTCTAACCCGCCTGCCCGTGAGACGGTAGAGGTAAGCCGCTTGCCGAAAGATGTGAATGTAGAGATTTCCTGTATTGCAGCTTTGTAAGCAGTACCAAATTTTAAGAGCTATACCTTTAGCCATGCCAATGGATAAGGGTATAGCTCTTAATTATTATATAGTATATTCGGCAATCCGGTTACGGTTGTCTGTCGAAATCGACAAATAACCGTATGTCTATTCCGTTTAGCTACAAGTTGTATGTGATGTTAGTTATTACATGAAGAGAACGCTACATATTTTATTGTCTTTAATCTTCCTAATACCTCTGATTTATATTGGAAGCTTAGTACTAGAAAAATTTAATTTTGTTAGCTCCTTCACAAAGAATAACAGCAAAACCTTTAGTATTGAAACGAACAGCGATATAAAAGAAATGAATAGCTTACCCTTATTCAAATATAATCCTCACGCTGAAAAGCTTGGAATTATTAAAAAGGAAAATACCAGCTGTCCTGCCTGTGAACGGAAAAGAGAATATGTTTATAATGGGCCATTCTATTCAGAAGACCAAGTTAAAGGTATTTGTCCATGGTGTATTAAAGATGGGACGGCTGCAAGCAAATATGAAGGGGCATTCCAAGACGCTGAATCTTGCGAAGATGTTGATAAGCAAGAATACCTTGTAGAACTGACCACCAGAACACCAGGGTACTCAGGTTGGCAACAGGAAAGATGGCTTAGCCATTGTGGTGATTTTTGTGCATTGAAGGGCTATGTTGGCTGGCAAGAAATAAAATACATGAAGGACGAGTTGACTAAAGACCTTGATGAAATCAAGTCTGACTATAATCTGACACAGGAACAGCTTGAAAAGTATTTAGTCAACAATGGAAGCTTGCAAGGTTATCTATTCGAATGTTTGCATTGTGGTAAACATCGAATAACAGTTGACACAGACTAAAAAAACAACGTCATACAACACAGTTCAATAATATAGGCTTCGGCTTTGCCTCGCCCACATTATGCACGATTACCGTTACGCCTCACCACCAGCTATACCAACACATTATACCGCCCTCTCAAATCCCCTCCCCCATTGACTTATCATGTTCATCTGACTTGGCAGCTTCCTTCGCTTCCTCTTCCCCATAAATGTCCTTGGTAAACTTACCCGGCTCAGCATTCACGGCCGTATGGCCTACTTCTATTTCCTGCCGGATAAAGCGCACGGCATACTCGGCGGGATAAATATTGAAGCCGTATTTGCGGGAGTAAACAAACGTGAACACAGCCCCGAAAAAGATGATCTGAGAGGTATAGAACACCCACAGCAGAATCACAATAACCGAACCGGCCGCTCCATAAATGGACGTAATGTTGCTCGTGCCCAGGTATAGCCCGATGATTTCGCGACCAATGGCGAACAGCAAAGAGGTAACCAGCGCTCCCACCCATACATCGCGCCACCTTATTTTGGCATCGGGCAGAAAGCGATAGATACAGCCGAACATAAAGGTCATGAGCAGAAAGCCTGACACCAGATTGACACCCCGCAGCACATACACAAACCAGCCCGCCAGCCGCGCCGCCAGGAAATCGCCGATAGCCACCAATATGGTATTGGCCAGCAACGATACGATGAGCAGAATGGCAATGGCCAAAATCATGGCAAAGGACAGGAAGCGGTCAAGAATCAGCTTAACGTAGCCGCGCTTGGGGGCTGGTCGCACGTACCATACCTCGTTGAGCGAGTCCTGCAACGAAACAAACACACCCGTAGCCGCTATGAAAAGTGTGAAAACGATGACAACAGTGGCGAGGTTAAAATCGGTGATATCGTTGATGCTCTCGACCATGCGCTGCACCGCAAAAGCCGCCTCCGAGCCAACCATCTCTCTGATTTGATAGTAGATTTCCCCTGAAACAGCTTGTTCACCAAAGAAGTATCCGGTGGCGTTGATGATGATCAGCAGAATAGGCGGCAGCGCGAAGATGGTATAATAAGCCAAAGCAGCCCCCTTCTGGAAGGAGTTGTTCTCAATAAACTCAAGGCTGGTTTCTTTAAGCAGGCACCAGATATTTTTGAGCGTTTGGCGGGGCATGGAGTCGTGTTTGGCCTTGTCTTAAACTGATACGCAAATCAAATGTTATGTTTGTGCAGGCTCTTATCAAAGCTACAGGGCAGAGAAAGCAACACCTTACCGAAACGAGAATTTATTTTGTACCTTTGTGGCATCATTTGCAATGCCTTTTTGAAATAACCATACATGGAAAGAGAAGTTAGAGTACGCTTTGCCCCGAGCCCGACAGGGCCTCTCCATATCGGCGGTGTTCGCACGGCCCTTTACAACTTTTTGCTCGCCAAGAAAACCGGCGGCAAAATGATCCTGCGCATCGAGGACACAGACCAGAACCGTTTTGTGCCAGGTGCTGAAGATTATATCCGTGAGTCGCTGGAGTGGTGCGGCATTGAGCTGGACGAGAGCCCATGGAACGGTGGCCCTTACGCCCCATACCGCCAGTCGGAGCGCAAGCCGATGTACATGCAGTATGCCATGCAGCTGATCGAGAGCGGCCATGCTTACTATGCTTTTGATACGGCTGAGGAGCTGGACGAAATGCGTGAGCGCCTGAAAGCTGCCAAAGTAGCTACGCCGCAATACAACGCCATCACCCGCATGACGATGAAAAACTCGCTCACCCTACCAGAGGATGAAGTGAAGCGTCGTCTGGAGTCAGGTGACCCGTATGTGATCCGACTGAAAGTGCCGCGCAAAGAAGAGGTACGCTTGAAAGACCTTATTCGCGGCTGGGTAATGGTACACTCTTCTGCCATTGATGATAAAGTATTGATGAAGTCGGACGGTATGCCGACATACCACCTGGCCAACATCGTGGATGACCACCTGATGCAGATCACACACGTGATTCGCGGCGAGGAGTGGTTGCCATCGGCGCCGCTGCACGTGTTGCTATACCGCTACCTCGGCTGGGAAGACACCATGCCAGAGTTTGCGCACCTGCCGCTGTTGCTCAAGCCTGACGGCAACGGCAAACTGAGCAAGCGTGACGGCGACAAGCTGGGCTTCCCGGTGTTCCCGCTTCGCTGGGAGGATCCGTTCTCAGGCGAAATCTCTTCCGGATACCGTGAGGCGGGCTATATTCCGGAGGCGTTCATTAACTTCCTTGCTTTCCTGGGCTGGAACCCGGGCACGCAGCAGGAGATCTTCTCGATGGAGGAGCTGGCAAATGAATTCACGATCGAGCGTATCGGTAAGTCCGGTACCCGTTTTGATATACAGAAAGCACGTTGGTTCAACGAGCAATACCTGCGCGCCAAACCAGACGCTGAACTGGCAGGCTACCTGCTGAAGGCATTGGAAGAGCATGGCATTACGTGCTCACCTGAGAAAGCCGAGAAGATTGCCGGTCTAATGAAAGAGCGTGTGAGCTTCCCGCAGGAGTTCTGGCGCGAGGCGGCCTACTTCTTCGTGGCTCCTACTGAGTACAGCGAGAAAGTAGCTTCTAAGAAGTGGAACAGCCAGGCGGTGGCCGTTTTCACTGATTTCCGCAACGAGCTGTCGACCCTGAGCGACTTCAATGCCGACACAGTGAAGGACTTGCTGGTAAGTATCCTGGAGCGTCACGGCATGAAGATCGGTATGGTGATGCAGGCGCTTCGTCTGGCTGTGACAGGAGCTGAGGCTGGTCCTGACCTGATGCAGATCATTGAGGTGATTGGCCGTGAGGAAACACAGAACCGTATAGACGCTGCCATCAGTGCCCTGAGTCAGTACGCAACAGCTTAGGCTATATCGTATACCTGAACATAAGCGGCTATTCCGAAGGGGATAGCCGCTTTTTTTATACCTGCCCGCTATACCTGCCTGTAACTATTTAGCCGTTTCGCCTTATACTTCAGTGAGAACTATGAAGACCAGATTATGGCTAAGAATAAAAAAGAGAACAAAAGCTCCAAGAAGAAAACGCGGGTGCATAAAGACCTCGAGGGTTTTGAGATTAAAGTGAACCAGCAGGGCGAGATCATGTCGAACTACTCTATCGACCAGATCAATGAATTTCTGAACAAGAATGTGGAGGACAAAAAACTGGTAAAGCGGGATGCCGCCGAGAAAGCAAAAAAAGAGGAAGAAGAGTTTCATATAGAGGAGGGCGAGGAAGTAGAGGAAACCGACGAGGACTTCGTGAAAGGCACCAGCTCCGTTTCGGACGACGAGGACGACAAAGACCTGCCGAAGGCCCGTCGAAAAAAAGGTCGCGGAGATGAGGACGAGGACGATGAAGAGGATTAGATAATTTACTATCTTGTCTATCTGAACATCAAGTCCTAAAAACTATGAGAAACGCACACGAAATCGACTTCCGCATTTTCGGTAATGACATACAGGTACTCGAAATCGAGCTCGATCCCAATGAAACGGTTATAGCCGAGGCCGGCGCCATGGTATACATGGAAGAAGGCATCGACTTTCAAACAAAAATGGGAGACGACTCTAATCCGAGCCAGGGCTTTTTGGGCAAACTGGTTTCGGCTGGCAGCCGCCTGATCACGGGTGAGTCGCTGTTTATGACTCACTTTACACACCGTGGCTATGGCAAGAGCCGGGTGGCTTTTTCGGCCCCTTACCCCGGCACCATCCTCCCCCTCGACCTGCAGCAACTCAGCGGAAACACCCTCATTGCGCAAAAAGATGCTTTTCTGGCAGCGGCTTTAGGAACAAAGCTAGCCATGCACTTTAACCAGAAGCTGGGCTCCGGCTTCTTCGGTGGTGAGGGTTTCATTCTGCAGCGACTCTCAGGTGATGGTTTAGCCTTTCTGCATGCGGGTGGCACCATCGTAGAGAAAGAGCTAAACAACGAGACCCTTCGCGTGGATACGGGCTGTGTGGTAGCCTTTGAGCAAGGTATAGACTTTAGCATTCAGCGCGCCGGCGGACTCAAGTCCATGATCTTTGGCGGCGAAGGCATTTTCCTGGCCACATTGCGCGGCACTGGTCGAGTGTGGTTGCAGTCTATGCCTGTGAAGAAGCTGATTGAAGCACTAATGCCACATGGTGAGAATGCCAAGAAGGAAGGCGGCTTTATGAGTAGCTTTCTGGAGTAAGGGGTAATTAATAATGAGTAATGATGAATAAGTAATTTTTGGAAGCCTCTATAAATGGAAATACATCATAAGTTGAAAAAACAAGGGGGTAAAGTACTTCCTTATACTTACTTCATCGGGTTAGCTGCATTCTGGTTCTTCGGGGACCTAATTGCCGTACAGCGCTTCAGTTTTGTTGCCCTTGGCCTTGTGGTCGCTCTTGCTATTCAGGTATTGTGGCAGAATAAAGTCGCCGGCACCTGTCTGGGCTTATTCGCTTCAGCAGTCAGCTTTGTAGCTTTTTTAGCGACTTTGTCAGAGTTTAATGATTTTGAAGTTGTTACCCAAAGTGCTATTCATCTGATAGTAGTTGGCTCTGTACTTTCACTGTGCGGGCTTGCTATGGGGCTTGTATTGACAATCACAAATATCAGAAAGTTGTCAATTTAATTATTAGATTCACTAATCCAGACAGAAAAGAAACACAAGATGACCTTAGAAATAAAGAATACCTGGAACAGCCTAAACCGTGTGTTGACCATTATTAACCTCGTTTTATTAATGGTGTTAACGGCGCAGGGCTTTGACTACAAAAAGGTGAGAGGCAAAACGGTACCCATATACCTGAATGTAGCACTTCTGTTGGTGCTAGGCTTTACTGTATCAGTGACAATTTACGGATTGCTTAGATAGCGGCTATACCTGAGGTATAGGCTAGAAGTGAAAATGCCCGGCAGGTTATACCTATCGGGCATTTTTATTATCATTTCGAACGCTGCTGAGAAATCGTAGGAGCGTTTAATTCTTCACGTTCGCTAAGCCACTAACTTCCATTATCTCCTCCAGATACTCCCGCGTATTGCTGAGCCTTGGCACCTTGTGCTGACCACCTAGCTTGCCTTTTTTGCTGAGCCAGTTCATGAACGTGCCTTTTGGGGCGGCATGCACGATAGGTTCTTGCAGGGCGATGTCGTTCTGGCGTTTGGCGTCGTAGTCGGAGTTGATCTCGCGCAGGGTTTCGTCCAGCACCTGGGTGAAGCGGGGCAGGTTGTCGGGCTCTTTCTCAAACTCAATCAGCCATTCGTGCCCGCCACGCTTGCCGCTTTCCATGTACACAGGTGCGGCCGTGAAGTTGGAGATGATCGCTCCAGTAGCTTCGCAGGCCTTTGTAATGGCCACTTCGGCATTCTCCACGATCACTTCTTCGCCAAAGGCGTTGATGAAGTGCTTCGTGCGGCCTGATATCTTGATGCGGTATGGGCTCAGGTTGGTGAAACGTACCGTATCACCGATCTTGTATCGCCACAGGCCGGCATTGGTCGAGATCACGATGGCATAGTTCTTACCCAGTTCTACCTGATCCAGCGTAAGTGTTTTGGGGTTCTCCTCCTCGAACTGGTCCATCGGGATGAACTCGTAGTACACGCCATAGTCGAGCATGAGTAGCATTTCGTCTTCCGTGTCGCGCTGGTCCTGTATACCAAAAAAGCCTTCGGAGGCATTGTATACTTCCAGGTAGTGCATCTGAGCAGAAGGTATGATTTCTTTGAACAACTGGCGATAAGGCCCAAAAGCCACAGCTCCGTGTGTGAAGAGTTCTAAGTTAGGCCATACCTCCAGGATGTTCTTTTTGCCTGTTACCTCCAGTATTCGTTTCAACAGCACGTAAGTCCAAGTCGGCACACCGCTCAGGCTGGTCACGTTTTCCGGTACGGTTACCTCCACCATCTTCTCGATCTTTTCCTCCCACTTGTCCATGAGGGCTACTTTGAGCGGTGGTGTGCGCATGGCCTCGGCCCAGATCGGCAGGTTTTGCATGATCACTGCCGACACGTCGCCGCAGGAGGTCTTGGCATTGAACTCGTTAGGATGATGCGTGCCTCCGATAGAGAGGCCCTTGCCTGTGAAAAGCTTGGTATCAGGGTAGTTGTTAACGTAGAGCGAAAGCATGTCCTTGCCGCCCTTGTAGTGGCAGTCTTCCAGCGACTCCGGGCTGACAGGTATAAACTTGCTTCGGGCGTTGGTAGTGCCTGAGGATTTGGCGAACCATTCAATCTTGCTTGGCCACAGAATATTCTGTTCGCCCTTCATCACCCGCTCTATGTATGGATATAGGTCTTCGTAAGTCGCAATCGGCACACGCTCCTGAAAGGTCTTCACCGACTTTGTATCGCCGAAGCCATACTTCTTGCCAAACTCCGTGCCTTTCGCCGTACTGATCAGGTCCTGAAAGAGTTCGTTCTGCACTTCATGCGGGTATTTCCGAAACAGATCAATGTCATGAATCCGCTTCTTCATTACCCACGTCACGATAGAATTGATTATCTCCAAAGTATAATGGCTAAAGGTTTAAACTGCTTTTCCTATCACTGAACTTGCAAACATTAGCCTTGTAATATACTTATTCCAGACTAAATCTTCCGTTTTAATTCAAAGTGTTTTCCGAGGTATACGCGGCGTACTTGTTCGTCGGCGGCTAGTTCTTCGGCAGTGCCTGACTTCAGGATTTTGCCCTCAAACAGCAGGTAAGCGCGGTCGGTGATGGAAAGGGTTTCGTTTACGTTGTGGTCCGTGATAAGGATACCGATGTTTTTGCTCTTGAGCTTGGCTACGATGCTCTGGATTTCCTCTACCGCAATCGGGTCTACACCGGCGAAGGGTTCATCCAACAGTACGAACTTGGGATCTACAGCAAGGGCACGGGCGATTTCGGTACGGCGGCGTTCACCACCCGATAGCACAATGCCTTTGTTCTTGCGTACGTGCGTCAGCGAGAACTCTTCCAGCAGTTCCTCCACCTTCTCCAGTTGCTCCTTCTTCGGGCGATTAGTCATCTCCAGTGGGGCCAGGATGTTTTCCTCTACTGTCAGTTGCCGGAACACTGAGGCCTCCTGCGCCAGATAGCCTACGCCGCGCTTGGCACGCTGGTACATCGGCAGGTCAGTGATATCTTCTTTGTCCAGGTATATCCGGCCTTCATTCGGCTTCACAAGGCCTACAATCATATAAAACGAAGTCGTCTTACCAGCACCGTTCGGTCCCAGCAACCCGACGATCTCGCCTTGGTTTACTTCCACGCTTACGTCATTCACGACCATGCGCGACTTATATTTTTTATATAGATTTTCGGCTCTTAGTATCATGGGGCTAATTTAAGCATTCTTGACCCGTCCTGCAATGCAGTAATCCTGCCAAGTTTTATACCTGTCCGGAGCAGGTATAACAGCAGATGCACTTTCCGATATATTCAAAAAATTAAATTTTATAAATGAAATTTTTCTGAGCAAGCCGTTGTTAGTGTCGCGTCTTCTTATTAGTTTGGAATTCCGATTAACCAGCCTTTATGATGTTTTCTTTACTTTACCTGGCCGCCCACAAGATGGCTTATTCTGGCTTATTGCTCTCGTTGCTGTTTACCGGTCTTCCTTCTGGAAATTCCGATAATACAAAAAACAACGGTGCCACAGCCAAAAGCACAGGGGCTACCACTAAAACCACGCTGATCACCTCCTCAAGCCTGAAAGGTATTGATGTGTCGAAGTGGCAGAAAGAGGTGGACTGGGACCAGGTGCGGGACGCGGGCGTATCGTTTGCGTTTGTAAAGGCAACACAGGACGACTACAGGTTGGACCCATACTTTGCCCGCAACTGGGAGGAAACGAAGCGTGTAGGCATCAAGCGCGGTGCTTATCACTTCTTTATACCTGCCGCTCCGGTGCAGGGCCAGATCGAGATGTTCATCAACACGGTGGAACTGCACGAAGGCGACCTGCCTCCTGTATTGGATGTGGAAGTAATTGAGAAGCATACCTCTCCCGCAGACATGCGAAAAAACATGCGCATCTGGCTCGAAGCCGTCACAGCGCACTACGGTGTAAAACCCATCATCTATACCAATCAGAATTTCTACCGCCGCTGGCTGCAGGGCCATTTCAAGGACTATCATTTCTGGATTGCCCGCTACAACACCATTGAGCCCGACATTCACCACGAAGACAAGTGGCTTTTCTGGCAGTATACCGACACAGGCAAGCTGGCAGGCATAAATGCTGCTATCGATCTAAACTACTTTGCAGGCGATATGAACAGCCTAAACCTGATGTGCGTGCCACCTAAGCTCATACCATACCCTGAGAAGGTGATATTAACTGAGCTTGAGCAACTGCCTGCCGTCAAGCTTCTGGCAAACAACATCGATGAACCGTAACATGTAAAACGGGCGCTGCCATAACACTGCAGCGCCCGTTTTAAGTTTTATAGGTCTTTTGTAACTTGAGTTAATGAAAACAGGATTTGCTTCTGTGTTGATCGGCGTGATCGGGCTAGCTCTGATTACCTATTTCTACTATCAGGCTGAAGAAAGCCAGGTAGACCTAGGTGATGTGCAGCACACTGTGGTAAGCTATCCCTTGAGCTTCCCTATGGCAATGTCGCTGTTTGCAGTGGAAGCAATGGGCGTTATACTTGGCTATTTCGCCTTCAGGAGCCGGTATGTCAAGCTGGGGTTATCAGGTATAGGGCTGTGCGCGCTTTGCCTGATCCTCCTTTATGGGTACGCATTTTAGAGTTTGGGTAATCCTCTCCTTATACCTGAGATAGGTACGATTCTCCTCTTTACTACTTTAACATCCGGATGTCCTTGATGCGTAGCTGCAGCGTCACATTTCCTCTGAACTCGTTTTCTTCTATGGTGTAGCACACATCAAAGGGTATACCTTTCGAGATGAACTTGAAGTAGTCGCCAAAGCCGAAGCCGATGGCATCGATGTCGTAGAAGCCGTCCTGTGTCAGGCGCAGCTTCAGGTGGCTGTCACCAACTACACGCACCGCGCCTGTATCGTACACACATTCCGACACAAACACAGGCTTCATGTTGCCCGGTCCAAAAGGCTCCATCTGCTTCACGATGTTGTAGAAGTTCTGGGTGATCTGATTGAGTCTGATCTTCGCATCTACTTCTATCTGCGGAATTTTTTGGTCTTCGGTAATGGTGCGGGATACGACCTCTTCAAAGCGCTGCCTGAAGGCTGGCACGTTTTCTACAGGCAGTGTAAGGCCTGCCGCATACATATGTCCTCCGAACTGGTCGAGCAGGTCTGAGCAGCTCTCAATGGCATCGTGCACGTTGAAGCCATGCACCGAACGGGCCGAGCCAGAAGCCTTGCCATTAGATTGCGTCAGGATGATCGTAGGGCGGTAGTAATGATCGATGCAGCGCGATGCCACAATTCCGATCACACCTTTGTGCCAGTTTTCCTTGTAGAGTACCGTAGAATTGGCGTTGCGCAGAAACTCGTCCTCGGCGATCATCTGCAGCGCCTCTTTGGTGATATTCGAGTCTTTGTCGCGGCGCTCTTTGTTGGATTCGTTGATGATGTCGGCCATCTCAAAGGCCTCTGCCTTGGTCTGGGCCAGCAGCATCCGCACAGATCGCTTCGCATCGCCCATACGCCCAGCTGCATTGATGCGTGGCGCAAAGCCGAACACGACACTCGTAATGTCCATATCCCCGGTTATACCTGCCAGTTCCTTCAGTGCTGCCAATCCCGGACGCAGGGGGCCTGGTCCGTTGATCAGCTGCAGGCCAAAGTAAGCCAGAATACGGTTCTCGCCCGTGATCGGCACAATGTCGGCAGCGATACTCACCACCAGCAGGTCGAGCAGTTTAAATGCCTCTTCCTGCGGTATACCCTGCTGAAAGCAAAAGGCTTGTATCAGTTTAAAGCCAACGCCACAGCCAGAGAGTTCTTTATAAGGGTACGGACAGTCGATCTGTTTCGGATCCAGTACGGCCACCGCCTGCGGGATATCCTCGTCGGGCAGGTGGTGGTCACAGATGATGAAGTCTATACCTAACGATCTGGCATAAGCTACTTTGTCAGCCGACTTAATGCCACAGTCGAGGCTGATGATAAGCGAAAAGCCTTGCTCAGCGGCATAGTCTATACCTTGCGTGGATACGCCGTAGCCCTCCTTATACCTGTCGGGGATGTAATATTCGAGTTGGCCGGGTTGGGTAAGTGAATGCAGGAAGCTATACATAAGCGCCACAGAGGTGGTGCCGTCTACGTCGTAGTCGCCGTAAACTAGTATGCGCTCGGAACGGTGCAGTGCCTCCACTATGCGGTCGACGGCAAGTTGCATGTCCTTCATCAGGAAAGGGTCGTGCAGATCAAGCAGACTGGGGCGGAAAAAGGCTTTTGCTTCCTCGAATGTACAGATAGAGCGCTGGCACAATACATCGGCCAGTGTGGTGCTGATCCGGAGCGACTCGGCCAGTTGATTGATTGCCTCCGGCGCTACGCTTTTATTGTATACCCACCTTTTCTCCATATGCTGCTTCACAAATAAACCCGAAGCAAAGGTAGTCATTTTACACAGGATTTGGGTCCGTCACAACCCATTGCACAGCACCTTTCCGCCATTTTTTGTAATTTGCAGCTTCACAATACCCCAGATCATGAAACGCCTCAGAGAAATTTATGAGCAGTATAAGAATTACTCGCTCGACCTGATCATGTATGGATTCTTTATCCTCTTTATCCTGATCCTGTTTATTTTCTTTTCATAGCAACGCGCCTATACGCACTTACCTGTAGTGTATACCTGGCCAGCTCAGGTATAGCCCAGAATCAAATCAGTATTCGCTAGTTCACTACCGGCGCATCGCCACGAAGCTTCCGGAAGCGCTTGCGTGCCTCAGCCACATAAATGCTGCCCTGGTGCTTCACCAGAAACTCGTTGTATAACTCCTGTGCCTTCTGCGTGTCTTTCAGGCTCTCTTCATAGATATAAGCCATACGGTACAGGGCATCATCGCTCAGAATATCGGCGGGAGCACTCACCACTTTCTCCAGGCTCGCAATGGCTTTGTCAAATGCACCCGTGCGCTCGTAGATGCTGGCTTTGCGAAAATGAATCTCGTCGGTCAGGCTGTGCCCCGGGAACTTCTGCAGCATGGCATCCAACCTGTTTTGTGCCTCGTCCAGCTTGTTCTGGAAGACGAGCAGTTCGATGGCCGCATATTCTTCCATTGCCACAGTAGAGGTGTCCAGACCCGTGTTATCGGTAATGAGCAGGCTCAGGTCCATGGCGTCATTGGCGATCTCACGGCTGGTGGCCAGCTTCAGGATGTCGAGGTGAGCCTGTGCCAGTTCGAAGTCGCCTTTGTAATAGTTAAGCCGGGCGTTGCGCAGCTTCGCCTCGTGCCCGATCGGCGTCTCCTTGTGCGATTTCTCTACCTGCGAGTACAGCAGGGTCGATTCCCAGGGCTCTCCTTTTAGCAGGTATATATCGCCCAGCGTGAGCTTACTCTCAGCTACAAAGTCGGGCTTAGCCCGTGGCGTTTTGATAGCCTCGTGCAGCAACTCAATGGCTTTGTCCTTTTCATCCAGGTGAAAGGCATACAAATTCGCCATGTGCTGCAATACTTCTACTGTCTGGGCATTGCGTCCCACTTCAACCAGCAGTGCTTCATAGTCTGATATCAGTGCCCTGATCTTGTCCAGGTCAACCGGGAAAGTATTTTCTACCTGCTCTTCGCGGGCATTAATCAGTCGCTGCCTGGCGATCAGGTAGTAAGGACCGTCCGGATATTCTTTGATGATGTACTCATAGGCTTCGATGGCACCCTGGTAGTCATTGTTGCGGGCACTGATAGCTCCCAGCTCCATCACACGGGTACCGCCGCTGCGCGTGCGCTTGTCCACGGAGCGGGCCTGCAGCAGGGCGCTGTAGAAGTCACGACGCTGGATGTAGAGCCAGATCAGCAGTTCGTTGTAAGCCAGCAGGTCGGGATTTTGCTGTACCCGGGTAATCAATTCTTTCTCCAGCGCATCAAAGGCCTTCTCGTCCTGCATGCTGTTCTGCAGCATGTTCTGCACATAAATCAGATCACTTTCGTTTTCCTGCAACAGGTTAAGCGCCTCTCCGATCAGGTTCTCGTGCTTCTGCCGGAAGGTATAGAGCGCTATGAGTGAACGGTTGTGCTCATAAGGATTCTTACTCAACTCACGGCCGCGCAGGTAGGCTCTTTCTGCGTAGTCAAATAGCTCGTGCTGCACAAATACGCTGGCTGCAGCTACCACCTCCTCTTGCTTGAGCTGTGCGATCAGTTTGTCGAAGTGCTTTTCCGCAGCCGCCTTGTCGCCGGACGCCTGGTATACGATGCCTAAGTCTATGTTGTAGTTCACCTGCCCCGGATAGCGCTTGATGGTGCGCTTCACCAGCTTCTCAGCTTCTTTGTGGTTATTCTGCGCCAACAGGGTTTTCAGGTAGTCAGGGTATACCGTGTGGAACAGGCGTTCGTCGTTGATCAGTTTACTGTAGATGGTCTCGGCTTTCTGGTACTCTCCTTTGCTGAGGTACTCCCGTGCCAGCGCCAGTTCCTGGTTCTGCGCCATAGAAAAGGGCACTGCCAGCACCACGAACAGGAGCATAAACAGCAGGCGCGACAAATAGGTATGAACAGGTATAAGCATCATCTATTACAACGTGTAAGCGGTCTTTTTGATATGGGCATATCACCCGAAAATGAAGATAGCCAATAATTTTCGTTTGGCCATAAACAGAAAAGGGCCGCTCCTCCCGGAACAGCCCTTTTCGTATACCTATCGTGCAGGTCTTAGAAGAATCTTACACGGTTGTCTTTGATGTCAGCTTTCTCTTTGATCGCCTCAAACGCGTTGGTTTCTACGCGCGATGTGCGGGTGTTTACCAGCTGCGTCTTCACGCCGGAAAGATCCTGTGCATCCGGAGCATTAGTCAGGTTGATCAACTCAACTACTACAACACCACCTTGTCCTTCGATAGGAGCGGTACGGCTGCCTGGCTTCAAGCCAAACGCTCTACCGATCGCTACTGGCTCCAGGCCCAGGCCAGGTATAGCACCAGAAGCAAGCGATACTTCCTCAGCGTCTCTGATGATCGCATCCGGACCGTAGTTAGCAGCAATCTGGTCTAATGAACCCGACGCACCTTTTAGCTTCGCGATGATCTGCTGTGCTTTCACCTCATTACGAACGGCGGCAGTCAGCTCTTCTTTTACATCCTCAATCTTGGCATAGCCTTTCTCGCGCTTGCCAGTCAAAGTAGCGATTACGTACTGGTCGTTGATCTCGAACACAGGTGATACATCACCTACAGATGTGTCTTTTGAGTAAGCCCAGCGCACCAGTTCTCTGGCATTGCTCAGGTTACCTACCAACACGTTGTTTTTGCCTACGTTAGCAGCCTCTTCTACAGAAAGGGCTTCGTTTTTCTTCACATTCTCTCTGAACTCCTGCGTTGAGCCACTGGTACCAGCCAGTTCGTCAGCCATGGCATACGCCTGGTCACGGGTAGCGTCGCTGGCATCAAGTGAGCGCTGTACGGCAGCCACTTTGTAAGTACGCTTCGACTTAGGAGCCGTTATCTTAATGATGTGGTAGCCATACTCTGTTTCAACCGGAGCTGGAAGCAGGCCTTCAGATGTAGCGCCAAACACAGCTTTTTCAAAAGCTGGCACCATGCGGCCTTCTGTGAAGTAACCCAGGTCACCGCCAGTTGCAGCAGTTCCGTCAGAACCGTGCTGAGCAGCCATAGCCGCGAAGTCAGCACCGTTTCTGATCTGCGTCTGGATGTCTTTTGCCTTGGCAAGGGCTGCCTGCTTCGCCTCAGGTGAGTCGTTCTCTGGCTTGATCAGGATGTGGCTGGCACGAGCAGTGTTTGTGCTACCGTCTCTGATGTCCATAATCTTGTACAAAGCATAGGTATCGCCATTGTTGTATGGTCCGTATACCTTGCCTTCTTCCAGCGGCGCGATTTCGTGCAGTTGCTCAGGCAGCTCTGCTGTGTGCAGGTAAGTGCCGTCGTATGGCAGGTCTGAGTGCGTGTTCACGAAAGCCGAGTCATTGGTAGAGGCTGTGAACTGCGCTGTCAGGTCTTTTAACTCCTCCTGGAAGTAGTTCATGTCTTCGGTAGAAGCAGCAACCGGAACGGTCACAAACTCCAGCGTACGGCCATCTTCTACTTTGTAAAGCTCTTTGTTGCGCTCGTAGTAGTCTTTCAGCTGCGCGTCTGTCACGCTTACAGCAGAGTCAGCGATCGAGAAGTAAGGAACATACAACACTTTCATGTTAGCGATCGTGTTCTGCGCCTCGAAGTGCTTCTTCGCTTCAGCTGTTGTTACATATACCGACTTGGACAGCAAGTTGCTGTACTTCGTCTGGATGCGGTCGTTGAGAATGCTCTGCTCGAAGTTAACCCACATCGGACGACCACCGGTCTGGTCCAGGTTCTGCAGGTACTGCACCACCTGAGTACGGTCAAACTCACCGGTTTGTGGGTTAGTGAATGCCTGGCGAACAGATGGGTGGATGTTGTTACCCTGTACCATATCGGCCAGTTCTTCTTCCGATACCTGAATGCCCAGGCGATCGTACTCTTTCTGCAAGGCGATCTGGAAGATTAGCTGGTTCCAGGCTTGCTCACGCATCATGGCCATTTCGCTCTCGGTGGCAGCACGCTGTACCTGTCCTTCGTATTGGGCCTTGATCTGCTGGAACACCATATCGAAGCGCTGGTAGTCGATTTTCTCACCTGCTATTTCGCCTACGGTAGTCGTATCATTACCTAAAAGTCTGGAGTTTGGCCCTAATAGGTCGCCGCCTACTACAAATACGCCAAGTCCAATGGCGATAGCGCCAACAGCCCAACCCGACTTTTCTCTAATCTTGTTAATTAATGCCATGTGTTATACGAATGATAAAGGATGTGCAAAATAAGGTTAATCGTGCAAAAATTCAAAATTTTGTGTGCAACTGTTTAAAATACGCCATCTGCCTGTAAGTCTGGATCTTTGAAGAGCTTCACAGCATTGATGCGGTTATCATCCATCGACAGGATCGTGATCGTGAAAGGTCGCAGTTCCACCACATCGCCCGGCTTCGGTATCTCACCCAGTACAGAGAAGATAAGTCCACCCAGGGTTTCAAAGTCCCCTTCCGGCAGGTTGAGCTCGTATTTATCGTTGAGGTAGTCGATCTCGTGGCGGGCGCTCAGCAGGTAGAGGTGCTTCGCCGGGAATACTTGCTCGAGTAAGGCTTCGTAGTCGTACTCGTCCTGTATCTCCCCTACGATCTCCTCGATCACGTCCTCCACCGTCACAATGCCTGACGTGCCACCAAACTCGTCCACCACCACCGCCACAGTGCGGTGTTCGGTGCCGAAGCGCAAAAACAACTCGCTGGCCAGCATACTCTCCGGCACCAGACTCACAGGCGACAGGATCTCCCGTATCTGGCGTGGCTGCTGAAACATGGCCAGCTGGTGACAGTAACCGATGATATTGTCAATAGAGTCTTCGTAAACCAATATCTTGGAATGCCCTGTCTGGATAAATGTGTCGCGCAGCAATTCTACCGACTCGTTCACCTCGACCGCTTCTACCTCTGTGCGGGGCACCATGCACTCTTTCACCCGCACTTTTTTAAACTCAAGCGCATTATGAAATATCTCCTGGTTTACCTCAGGAGCTCCCTCCTCTACCGGATTGTACAGCCTGTTCTTGATGTAGGCGTTCAGGTCCGTTACCCCAAACACCGGGTGCTCGTCTGAAAACTCGATCTTCAGTATCCGCTCAGCGATCCATTTGCTCAGACTTACCAGCACGATCACAACAGGGTATAGCAGATAGTGCAGCACCAGCATAGGTATAGCCAGCACATCCAGCATACGGTTTGGGTTAATGGCAAAGAGGCTGCGCGGCAGAAACTCAGCTGTGAGCAGTACGATAACCGAAGCTACCAGTACCTGAAGCAGCAGTATAAGGGGTGCCAGTTGCATTGCATTTGGCAAGAAGGCCTGAAACAAGGTATAGAGGATACCTGCTATCACGAAGCCATATAGCACCAATGAGATCACATAGCCGATCAGTGTGGTACCCATCAGCCTGGCAGGATGCCGGAGCAGGTGCGTCAGGATGCGGCCGGAGAGTACGTTGTTTTTCTCGTCGAGCTCTATCTGCAGCTTATTGGCTGCCGTAAAAGCGATCTCTATACCTGAGAAAAAAGCACAGGCCAGCAGCGCAACAAACAACAACAGTATCTGGTCGGGGTCTATCATAAGATGCTGCAGACTATTCGGTCTGTTTCTTCTTGCGGTAATGGTACACGATGTACAGCATAAAGCCGATCATGTAGATCCAGTAATTGCCTGCTATGTCAGACTCTTGTATACTTCTGTGCACGCCAATCACCATGGCCACAAAAGCTAACGATAGTAAAATAGTATTAACCAGTTTTTGGTTCATTATTCCTTCAGGCTGAATACGCCCGTCACTTTTTTGATTCTATAATTTGTAAAGTCCTGGTTCGCCTCCAGGCCGTGACCCATCAGAATTTCCTCAGGCGTCGTGATCTTAACAAACTTGTCTGTATAGATCTGGGCTTTGGCTTTGTTCCAGTAAAGCTCCTCTGTCTCTAGTTTTTCCTGCTTCTGCAGGTTGTGCACAATCACGTTGCCCCGCACCAGGTATAGGTCCTTGTTTCGCTCCTGCTTGCCGTAGTTGGCCCGCAGCGTAGAGGTCACGCTCTCTCCCTTTTCCAGAAACTCGACATCAATTCCGTCCGGAAAAATCATATCGCCGTTTTCGTAGTCTGCCTGCATGGGTGCCTGCAGCCTGATGAGTACCTTGGCTGAGTCGCTGTAGAGCGTCAGCACATTGGCTGTCTCCCTAAACGGGCCATCATATTTCTTTTCCTGGTCCGGGTCTCTCAGGTCTGTACCGCAAGCAGCTGTCAACATGACTAGCAAAGCGATCAGCACTGAAAAAATAGATCTCGGCATGCTTTTTTACTTATCTAAAGTGAAGATACTAAAAATTAAAAAAGACCGTCGTCAGAACGGCCTGTTTTAATAATGCTTTTAAGGTCAGAATAGTTTACTCTATCCTGCGTTTTACAAACCAGCGTGTATTAACTGTCACGCCCGCACCGAACTGAAAGTAGTCCTCAGCGATCAGGCCGTTGTCTGTTGTGCCTCTCTTGCCGTAGCCCATCATGATGTTAAACTGGTAAGGCGGTTCGAAATAATTGCCTCGCCCGATCGGGAGCGTCAGACCACCTGTAACAGCCATGTCCTTGATGTTTTCTCCGTTGATCACATACGGGCTCTGGCCATAGCGAAGACCGGCACGATAGGTTACGCGCTTCAGGTAGCTGTCGATGGCAGTAGGGTTAGGCGTATACTCTCCGCCCAGGCTGATTTTGTAGCTGTTGCCCATTCTCTGCTCCCCATCCAGGTTGCGGTAGTCAGACCAGTCCTGCATCATAAACTCCGTACCGATGGTCAGGTTAGATCCATTGTCGTAGCTGATGGAAGCGTTCAGACTTGGTGGAACATTCACGGAAGTTTCTACACTGTCAGGCAGCATAGGACTTCCCTTGAGGGCATCTCCCAGGTCACGGCGCTCGTAAGCAGACATCCGCTTCGCATTCATGTCCACGCCCAGGGTATAAACTGCACCCGCGCTCAGAAAAGCCTTATCGGCGACTTTCTTACGGTAGTTGGCTCCGGCTCTGAAAAGGAAATCAGTATAACGGGTACGCTCTACATAGGCAACCCGCTCCAGCGAGGTGTTGCTGATGGAGGTATCAGCTACGATGGAAGAAGATTCCTGAGAAATAGTACCAAACAGGTAGGAGGCGCTTGCTCCGATTGTCAGTCCATTCACGATCCGGAAACCATGCCCGAAGTAGATCTCTGAAATCCCGCCTTCGCCGCTGTACTCGTTTATCACAACTGCTTCCTGCCGGTTAGGCAGCGAGCCCATGTTTCTGATGTTATAGTCAACCGAGCTGTAGGGTCTCAGGCTAACGGCTGAGCTCCAGCGCTTGGTAATAGGCACTCCCAGTGTCAGGTAAGACAAGTTGGCATCGCCATCTCGCTGTGACTGGGTCGAGTTTCTGAGGGTTTTATACCTGCCAGCTATACCGACATCAAATACAGTAATGCTGTTGTAGTATAGCAATGCCGGGTTTGCCGTGTTGGAATGGAAGCTGTTGCCTGTGCTTACGCCCACATCGCCCATGCCTGCCGTTCTTAAGTTACCTAAGTTTGTGTTGAGTTCTCCCAGTCCGTAACGGGAATAAGGCGAGTTACCGATGCTTTGCGCCTGCACGCCCTGCGCCAGGCACAGCACGGATGCGCAAATAAGTAAACGGAGCGTTTTATACATTATGTCTTAATATTCTTTGAAGCCCAATCAGGACCAGTTCAGGAATTACAAAGATGGGGCGTTTTATGGTACTTTCAAAAAATCCTGCGTCTCCTCCACAAAGTATAACCACCAGTTTATCTGATTTTTGGCGATATGCGCTGATTATACCTGCCACTTCCGCCACTGTACCGCCCAGCACACCGCTCTCCAGTGACTCCTGCGTGGTCTGCCCGATCAAAGGAAAGTTTTCGTGGATTCCTTGTACTAACGGAAGGCGGCCTGTAAAATTATGCAGCGCCTTGAATTTCATTTGGATGCCGGGTGCTATACCTCCGCCCTGGTAATGACCACGTTCATCAATGAAGTCGTACGTGATCGCCGTACCCGCATCAATGGTCAGGCAATTGCGGCCCGGGAAGAAATAATTTGCCGCCACAGCCGCTGCAATACGGTCTGCCCCAAGCGTCTCCGGTGTTTTGTAATCGTTAGAAACAGGCAGGGCTGTCTGCGCCGAAAGCAACACGATGCTTCCGGACACTGACAGCCCTGCTTGGATCTTTGCTGCGTCACCACTTACTGAGGCGATAATGGCATGGTCAAAGGACTGGGATGCTACCTCATGCGGTAAACCTTCCTGCTCTTTGAAATTCCCTTGCGAGACAAGGGTATCATCTTCAAAAATGCCGTATTTGCCCCCCGTATTACCGATGTCAATAGCGATGCTGCGCATATATTACATGAAGTATTTCAGACGGATCACTTCTTTTTCGGTGAGGTAACGCCACTCACTGCGTGGCAGGTCTTTCTTCGTAAGGCCGGCATACTGCACACGGTCCAGGGTCACTACTTCGTAGCCCAGGTGCTCGAAAATACGGCGCACGATACGGTTACGACCAATGTGAATTTCCAGTCCGAGGAACTTCTTGGAGTCACCCAGCATAGCCACGTCGTCTACCATTGCTTTGCCATCTTCCAACTCCACGCCTTCCACTACTTTCTGGAAATCGTCTTTGGTGATCGGCTTATCCAGCTCTACTTGATAGATTTTCTTGATCTCGTTAGAAGGATGCGTCAGTTTCTGTGCCAGTTCACCATCGTTGGTGAACAGCAACAGACCTGTCGTGTTACGGTCCAGGCGGCCAACCGGGAAGATACGCTCCTTTGAAGCTTTCTCCACCAAGCTCATCACTGTCTTGCGTCCCTCCGGATCTTCTGTCGTTGTGATGAAGTCTTTCGGCTTGTTGAGCAGCACGTATACCATCTTCTCACGGTTCAGCACTTTCTTGCCGTACATCACGGTATCAGAAGGCTGTACTTTGAAGCCCATTTCCGTCACGACTTCACCATTCACCTTAATCTCACCTGATAGGATCAGTTCATCTGCCTCACGACGAGAACATACCCCGGCATTAGCGATATAGCGGTTCAAACGGATGCTTCCATCTTCCTCCTCACCTTTGCGGTTGGTTTTCTTGATGCGTGGGTTGTCTTTGTAGCGGCGCAGGTCGTAGTTTGGCGTCTCCGGGTTGTGCTCTGAGTCGGAGTTGCGGTCAAAGCTGCGGCCACGGCGCTCACCGTCCCCTTTACTGAATTTATCTTTACGGTCGAATGATCTGCGTTCGCCACGATCACCGCCTTCACGTCGATCACCAAAGCTGCGGCGCTCGCCGCCTTCTCTGCGATCTCCTCCGAATGAACGTCTCTCACCACGGTCACCCCCTTCGCGGCGGTCACCGAAGCTACGGCGTTCACCACGCTCTTCTCTTTCTCCGCCTTCTCTACGGTCACTGTATGGCTTGCGCTCGCGATCTCCGCCAAATGAACGGCCTTTACCTGATTCTCTGCGATCCCCATAAGGCTTTCTTTCGCCGCCTTCGCGACGATCGCCGTATGGTTTACGCTCTCTGTCACCACCGAAAGATCTGCGTTCGCCGCCTTCACGACGGTCGTTGCCATATGAACGACGCTCACCTCGCTCTTCACGGTTCTCAACGAATGAACGACGCTCGCCTCTTTCTTCTCTGTTGTCGCGGTCAAAGGATTTTCTTTCGCCACGTTCAGCGTCAAAGCGACGCTCTCCGCCTTCTTTGCGATCACCGTATGATCTGCGTTCGCCACCCTCATTGCGGTCGCCATATGGCTTGCGCTCACGGTCTCCTCCAAAAGAGCGACGTTCGCCACCCTCTCTTCTGTCACCGTATGGCTTGCGTTCGCGGTCGCCGCCGAAGGAGCGTCTTTCGCCGCCTTCTCTGCGATCTCCGTAAGGTTTGCGATCACCACCTTCGCGACGCTCTCTGTCGCCTCCGAAGCTGCGACGCTCACCGCCTTCGCGACGGTCGCCGTATGGTTTGCGGTCTCCGCGGTCTTCTCTTCTATCGTTTCCGTAGGAGCGGCGCTCTCCGCCATCTCTTCCTTCGCCTTTATCTCTTCTGTTAAAGATTTTCTTTTCGCCGCGATCATTGTACGGCCTGCCTGACTCGTTTCTGTCAGACGATCTTCTGCCTTCTCCGTCGTTGTTGCGGGATGGTCTTTCGTTTTCTGTTGCCATTGTATAATTATTATCGATGCAGTATCGCTACTGTACCTGTGTGTGCAGTATATATAAGAATAGTATACTCTAATGAATGATGGGGGTTCGCTAATCGGCTATTTCGCCAATCATGTTTTCTTCTGAGGCGAAATCCTTTAGCTGCGGAAGGTCCTTGATGTGGTTAATACCGAAGTAATCCATGAACTTTTGAGACGTGCCGTACAGTACGGGTCTCCCTATGGTATCGGCTTTACCCTTGATCTCGATAAGCTCTTTTTCTAATAGTTTGTGGATCGCATAGTCGCAGCCCACGCCACGAATCTGCTCTACAGCCGAGCGGGTAATTGGCTGCTTGTAGGCAATAATTGCCAGCGTCTCCAGAGAAGACGCTGACAATTTCTTTTTTGACTTATGCTTCAGATAGGTGCTCACCGTTTCCTGGTACTCCGGCTTGGTCAGAAACTGGTACCCGCCCCCGATAGCGTATATCTGAAAAGCAAAACCTGCATCGTTCAGCTGCGCATTGATGTTTTCAACAGCTTCGAGCACGTCGCTCACCAGCACCTCCATTTGCAGCGACTCCGTAAGGCAGCGCTGTATCTCTTCGATGCTTATTGGCGATTGGGCACAAAAAACCAGTGCCTGAATGTGGTTTTGCAGTATATTCAAGGTATAAGTGTACTAGTCGTTACGCTGAAGCTTGGCTTCGATGGTATGCTGTGTATGTGGCACGGCACGCAGTCTCTCTTTCGGGATCAGCTTGCCTGTCACGATACAAACACCGTAAGTGCCGTTTTTGATGCGGATAAGCGCATTCTCCAACTGCTGGATGAACTTCATCTGACGTGACGCCAACTGGTTCAGGCTTTCCTTCTCCGCTGTGTCTGCTCCGTCTTCCAATACTTTGGTTGGAGATGCCGTGTTATCAGTGCCGGAGTCGTTTCTGCGACTCAGGGTCTCTTTGATAAACGTTACTTCCTTACGCGCATTGGTTAGCTTCTCAAGAATGATTGCTTCAAACTCTGCCAATTCCTCACGGGAATACCGCTGTTTCTCTTCGTTTGTATTCATTATACTATCTTAGAACTAGGTTGTAGTTTCTTGTCTGGTAAGCTAAAAAACCTCTCCCTGTCAAGAGCAACGCTCTCGTGCTTATCAACAGCAACAAAGGTGATTAAGTTTAAAGCTTAAATTTTAAGTCCAAAAACCGAACCACTCTGATGTCCAGGTTATTATTTAAGCTAAATTTCGTGCAAAAATAGAAGTTATATCTATAATTTGCTACCTGCCTTCTTTATTTTAATTATAATTTTGTCTTTCCGCTCTTTTATTTGATTTGCTCCAATACTGGAATGGAACTTGCAGGCAGCCTGAAATACACCCAGGCTAATTAAGTTTTCGATTACTCACTTCAATATATGAAAAACAAAATAATACTCGCCTTTGCCGCTGCGGCTCTTTTTTTTACCGGCACGCAACAAGCTTATGCTCAGGCACAACAGCCAAAGAGAGCTGTTATCAAGGTAAATCCTCTGAGTGCCTTTGCGCTTACTGGCTCCGGATTTCTGGAGTACGCTATCACGGATAATCTGAGCGCACAGTTGGGAGCCTCTGTTACAGGTGTTTCTATTTCTAACATTCAGTTCAAGGGGTATGGCTTTACACCTGAGTTGCGCTATTATTTCTCTGAAAACAAGGTGGCACCCATGGGCCCTTATGTGGCTGGCTATGGCCGTATCAGGAGTTTTAAATTAACAGTAGAGAAAAAGGATGAAGAAGGCCGCGACTACAGCGCTACTTATAAACCAGTAGGTGCCGGCGTGGCTATCGGAAATCAATGGGTGTTTAACAGTGGCTTTACTTTCGATGTGTTTTTGGGCGCCGGCTACAACGGGGGCAACCTGAAGGTGAATGTTGGCACCGAAGAGGACTTCGACACAGGTATCATTGGCGATATGATTTTGGGAGGAGGATTCAGCGTTCGGCCAGGTTTAACCATCGGTTATAATTTTTAATCCCTATACCTTTATCCATTCAAGTAAATAAAAGAGGCCCCTGCTTATTAAAAGCGGGGGCCTCTTTTATACTCACCTATACCGGAGCCATTAGAAGCTCAGCATTTGAATAACTGCGGCGGCGGCCTCAACGCCTTTGTTGCCGTGCTTGCCACCGGCTCTGTCCAGCGCCTGCTCCAGGTTGTTGGTAGTTACCAGACCAAACGAAACCGGCTTGTTAAACTTAAGCGAAACATTAGTCAGGCCATTGGCCACGGCATGATTAATATAGTCATCGTGCTTTGTGTCGCCTTTGATAACCACCCCGATGCAAATCACTGCATCGATCTCTTCCTGCAGGGCCAAGAATTGTGCTCCCAGTGTCAATTCAAAGCTGCCCGGCACTGTGTTCCGGAAAATGTTCTCCTTCTTAGCACCATGCTGCAGCAGTGTTTCGATGGCACCTGCACACAGCACATCCGTGATTTCGCTGTGCCAGTCAGCCACTACAATACCGAACTTCTTTTCTGATATATCGCCGAAGCCTTCTTTCTTGTAATCGTTCAGGTTTTTGAGAGAAGTAGCCATATGATTATTGTTGATGGTTAAATGGTTGATTGTTGAGCCTGCAGATACAAGTTATTAGGTATAGTACCGTTTCATACACCTTTATAGCGCTCTGCACTAGCCCATGAACTTAAAAAAAGAAGCGCTTCTGCCGGAGAGACAAAAGCGCTTTTTATAACTAGGCGTTAGCCTGTCAGATCTTAGTTGGCAGCTGCGCCAGACATTGCCTCAGCGCGTGCTTTAAACTTCTTGGCGTCTGTTACTTCAGCCGATGTTACAAAATCCTTGATGATCTTGTCGTACGTGTTAGCAGCAGCCTGGAAGTCGTTGGCAGCTTCGTAAGCTACGGCAGCCTTCATCAGGTACTGTGGCGAGAAGTATGGGTTGCTGTTGTGGTTAGCGGCTTTGTTATACAGGTCAGCTGCTTCCTTATACTTGCCTTGCTCAGAAAGTGCATCACCTGTTAAGCTGTAAGCACGTGCCTGCATCAGGTAGTCATCAGACTTGAAGTCTTCCAGGTGCGACTGCGCATCTGCGAAGTTACCCTGCTTCAACAATGCAACACCAGCATAGAATTTAGCCAGATTACCTGCTTCAGTTCCACTGTACTCGTCTGCAATACTCAACAAACCATCATACTGACCGTCGCCGTTCAGCGCTTTGTTCAAAGAGTCTGCTTCGAAATAATACACTGCCTGGAACATGGCTTCGTGCGCCTCCTGGTTCTGGGTAGTGCGGTGGTTATAATATAGGAAACCTGCAACAATGATAGCGGCAATGGCGGCAAACACACCGAGCAGCTTGGTTTTGTTTTTCTTCACGAAATCCTCAGACCCTGTTGTCAGGCGCTCTGCCAACGCATCCGGATTTTCTACCAGCTCCTCAAACTCGCTGTGCTTCTGTACTGTCTCTTTTGCCATTAGTTTATTGAAATAAGAACTCAAAAATAGAAATTAAAAGCGATTCGTTCCAAATCTCATATAAGATCAGAACATCAAATTTATGTTTTTTAATTCCTAATCCTTAAATATTTAGAATTTAGTCCATTATATATGGATAGTCCGGCTCCACATAAATGTCGGTGTACAGCTCAGAAGGATCCGGATATGGAGACTCCTCGGCAAACTTCACCGCCTCGGCCACGATCTGCTTCTGCTTCTCGTCGATCTCGTCCAGCTCCTCTTCTGTCGCCCAGCCATTCTTTAGGATAGTTGCTTTTACAGATTCTATCGAGTCGCGGCCTTTGTAGTCTTCCAGCTCTTCTTTGGTTCTGTATTTGGCAGGGTCAGACATAGAGTGACCTTTGTAGCGGTAAGTCTTGAACTCGAGCAAAGTAGGTCCTTCGCCGGCACGGGCACGCTCAGCAGCTTTCGCTACGGCATTGTGCACGTTTTCCACGCTCATGGCCTCTACTGGCTCAGATGGCATTTCGTAAGCATGACCCAGTTTGTACAGGTCGTTTACGTTAGAGGTACGCGTTACCGAAGTACCCATCGCGTAGCCGTTGTTCTCGATAACGAAGATTACCGGCAGCTTCCAAGTCATGGCCATGTTCAGGGCCTCGTGGAAGGCACCCTGGCGTACCGCACCGTCACCCATGTAGCAGATGCACAGCTTGCCGGTCTTGTTATACTTCTCAGCGAAGGCCAAACCAGCGCCTAGTGGCACCTGACCGCCCACGATACCGTGACCGCCTACGAAGTTTACTTCTTTGTCGAACATGTGCATCGAGCCACCTTTGCCTTTAGAGCAACCGGTAGACTTGGCAAACATCTCAGCCATTACAGCGCCTGGCGATGTGCCGAGGGCCAGTGGATGGGCGTGGTCACGGTAAGCTGTGATCCATTTGTCACCTTTCTCAAGAGCCGTTACAGCACCTGCCACACAGGCTTCCTGGCCGATGTAAAGGTGGCAAAAGCCTTTGATTTTCTGCTGGCCATAAAGTTGGCCTGTTTTTTCTTCGAAGCGGCGGATGAGTTTCATCGACTCGTACCACCACATGTAAGTCTCTTTTGAAAATGTTGGTTCAGCCTGTACCTTTGCTTTCTGCGACTTCGCTTTTGCCTTTTCTTTCGTATCAGCCATGGGTATTTGTGTATCGTTATTGTTGTCCGTACAGCTTTTTTAGCGAGATTCGGGCCTCAATGGACGGCAAATCAGGCTACTGTCGGGTTTTAGCTTGCGAAATTAAGGAAAAAGTAATCAAAGAAGAAACTAATGCTCCTCGAAAATCTAAGTCTGCTGTTTTTCAAGAACTACGACGAAGCTAACATTAGTTTCTCGCCGCACATCAATTGCTTTATCGGCGACAACGGCAGCGGCAAAACTAACCTGCTCGACGCCATCCATTACCTCTCCATGACCCGCAGCGCCTTCAACAGCTCCGACGCCCTTAATATCAAGCAGGGCGAAGAGTATTTTATGGTGAAGGGACGTTTTAAGATCGATGAAGAAAAGCACACTGTGACCTGCAGCCTGAAGCAGGGCCAGAAGAAGACAGTCGTACACAATAAGGTGGCGTATGAGAAGATGAGCGATCACATCGGTCGCTTTCCGGTGGTGCTCATATCTCCCTACGACACCGACCTGATCCGGGAAGGCAGCGAGGAACGTCGCAAGTACTTCGACAGTCTGATCTCACAGCTCAACCATACCTATCTGGAGCAGCTGATCCAGTACAACTATATCCTTAAGCAGCGCAACTCGCTGCTCAAGCAGTTTGCCGAGCGCCGCTACTACGACCGCGACTACCTGCACATCCTCAACGAGCAGCTGGTGCCGTTAGGTGAGCAACTCGCGCAGGAGCGTATGGCTTTCCTGGAGACCTTTGAGCCGGTGTTTCAGAAGCACTACCGCCACATTTCTGATAGCAGCGAAACCGTGACACTCACTTACAAAAGCCAGCTGCCCGGCGCTAACTTTGCCCAACTGCTGGAGCAAGCGGAGCAGAAGGATCGCGCCCTGCAGCGTACCACCGTGGGCACGCACAAAGACGACTTCGTGTTCCTGATGGACGGCAACCCCGTGAAAAATTTTGGTTCGCAGGGTCAGCAGAAGAGCTATGTGATTGCCCTAAAGCTAGCGCACTTCGAGGTGATGGACGAGCGCCAGCACCACAAGCCCCTCCTCCTCCTCGACGACATCTTCGACCGCCTCGACGAGAAGCGCATCACCAAGCTCATGCAAATGGTCGCCGCCCATACCTTCGGCCAGATCTTCCTAACTGATACGCATCTGGACCGAACAGATAAAATACTTGAGAACCTGTCAGAAAGTATCCGTAGATTTGATGTAAAGGAGGGAACGGTGAAGTTGATTGCTTAATTTTGCATCTCTAATACTCATTCACTCCACCACTCATTCAAAAACCAACCACCCGTGCGCTACTACAAGAAGAAAGAGGAGATTGCGAAGCGAAAGGCTGACGTGCAGACCATTGGCGACAGCATCAAAGGGTTGCTGAAGGCCTACCGGCTGCAGGGCAAGCTCAATGAAGTGGATCTGGTGCAGCGTTGGGAGCAGATTATGGGCAAACCCATCGCCATGAAAACGAAAGAGCTTTACTTCAAAGACCAGAAGCTGTTTGTGCGCCTCACCTCTGCCCCACTCAAGCACGAACTCAACATGAGCAAAAGCAAGGTAGTCGACCTGCTCAACCGTACTATGGGCGATGAGGTCGTGAAAGAAGTTGTGTTTTTATAAGCGCTATACCTGCTGGCTATACCTTCAACGCTATAGTCTCTGCATCCCTTTTGAGGTATAGCCCCGTATACCCTGCCATAACTCACTCCACAAACGTATGGCTATACCTGCATTCCGACCTGTTTCCTACTCCCGCACCACCCTCACCGAGCTCATGATCCCGAGCTACGCCAACTTTGGCGGCAAAATCCATGGCGGCATCCTGCTCTCGCTCATGGACAAGGTGGCTTATGCCTGCTCTGCCAAACATGCCGGCAACTACTGCGTGACCGTAACAGTAGACGGCGTGCATTTTCTGCAGCCCGTAGAGGTAGGTGAGCTGGTGTCGCTGCTGGCCTCTGTAAACTATGTGGGCAACACCTCGCTGATGGTAGGTATAAAAGTGATCGCTGAAAACGTGAAAACAGGTATAGTCAAGCATACCAATACCTCTTATTTCACGATGGTAGCCAAAGGCGATGATGATAAACCCACCCAAGTGCCCGGCCTCACTTTGGAAAGCCGCGAGGATGCCCGCCGGTTTCTGGAAGCCATCAAGCGCCGCGAACTGGCACAGCGCTACCAAACAGAGCTTGCAGAGGCCAAACACGGAATCGCCGTGGAAGCAGAACTTTATAAGCTCGAGGGTGAGCGTTGCCGGTTAGCCTATACGCTGTAGGCTAGCTGGAGTGACTTTCATTTTTCTGCTATACCTGTGCTGACTAAGGCATTGGTGCAGCTATTCTTTTCATTCTTTCCTGAAGGTGCTTATATTTAGAATCTAATACTAAACGAACGAGCACTTTATCGACCTCACCTAGCACAAATGACTTACAAAACAAAGTTCACCCGACTGCTGGCGCTCTGCATGCTGGCAGGGCTATACCTTAGCCAAACTGTGGCAGCACAAGCACCCGCTACCCACGACGAAGAGATTCAGAAAATGGTCAATGAAGTATCGGCAGACAACCTGCGGGCACTCGTTGAGAAAATGGTTTCGTTTGAAACCCGCCACTCCCTGAGCTCCACCACTGACAAGAAAAGAGGTATAGGCGCTGCCCGCGAATGGGTAAAATCGGAGTTTGAGAAATACGCCAAAGCCTCTAACGGCCGCATGACCGTGGACATGGACCGCTATAACGTAAAGGGCGACGGCCGCCGCATTCCGCAGGATGTGGAGATGGCTAACGTAGTTGCGACGCTCAAGGGCACTGACCCGAACGATGACCGTGTGATCATTGTGGCTGGGCACCTTGACTCTCGCGCTACCGATGTAATGGACGCTAAAAGCAAAGCCCCTGGTGCTAACGACGACGCCTCTGGTGTGGCGATTGTAATGGAGATGGCCCGCGTGATGGCTTCGCGTCAGTTTCCGGCAACACTCGTGTTTGTCGCTTTCCAGGGCGAAGAGCAGGGCCTGTACGGCTCCCGTCACATGGCTGAGCGTGTGAAGAAGGAAGGTTGGAACCTGGTGGCTGTGCTCAACAACGACATCGTGGGTAACTCCTACTCTGCTGAGATGGGCATTCATGACAACACCCGTGTGCGTGTCTTCAGCGAAGCTACTCCTTCTAACGAAACCGAAGAGCAGGCTCGCCTTCGCCGCACCCTAGGCTCTGAAAACGACGGCCCAAGCCGCAACCTGGCCCGCTACATGAAAATGACCGGAGAGACTTACGTCGACCAGATCGAAGTAGTACTCGGTTACCGCCCTGACCGCTTTCTGCGTGGTGGTGACCATACACCGTTTAACCAGCAAGGCTATGCCGCGGTGCGCATGAGTGAGATGAACGAAGACTTTGACCACCAGCACCAGGATGTGCGCAAGGAGAACGGCAAGCAGTACGGCGACCTGACAGAGTTTATGGACTTCGAATACCTGCGCAAGAACACAGCCGTGAACCTGGCCACCATGGCTAACCTGGGCCGGGCACCGCATGCTCCGGAGAAAGTTGGCGTGCTCACCTCCAACCTGACCAATAAGACAGACCTAAATTGGGAAGCCCCGACAAAAGGCAAAAAACCAGCCGGCTATTACATCCTGATGCGCGAAACCAGCAGCCAGACCTGGGATAAGAAGTTTTTTGTGAAAGACACGAAAGTGACGCTGCCTTACTCGAAAGACAATTACTTCTTTGCCGTACAGGCTGCTGACGAACTGGGTCATACTAGTCTGCCAGTACTGCCAGTTCCGGTACGCCAGTAGGTATAAGATAACCAAAAGAAAAGGGCAACCCAGCGGGCTGCCCTTTTCTGCTTTATATGCGATGTATTCTCTTACATTTTAGAAATTTTGGCTGCGGCCGACACATTAGACGACACGCTAGGGTCACCTTTGTAAGCAACTTTGGTAGCACCTGAAGCATTCACGTTCAGTTTGTTCTGGGCAAACACTTTCACATTGCTGGCCCCGCTGGCTTCTATGTTCACGTTCTTGGCCTCCAGTTCAGACGCATCTACTTTGGATGCTCCTGACATGTCCATGCGCATTTCATCGGCACGCCCGCTTAGCTCTACTTTACTAGCGCCGCTCATATTGGCTGTCAGCTTCTTAGTATTGAGTGCCAGTATTACTTTGGAGCCGCCGCTCAGATCCATACTAAATGCATCGGATTTAAAAGTAGAATTACCCATTACTTTCACGCCGCCGCTTATATCAATCATGTTTAACTCTTTGATTGACACATAAGCCTTCAAACCTTTGGTTGTACTGATGTTGTCGGAAGTATAAATGTGAAGCACACCGTTTTTTACTTCTGTCCGAATACTGTTAAGCAGGTTTTTCTGCGCTTCGATGCGTACGCCCTCACTTCCACTCTGCGTTACCTCTACTGCAAAGCCGCCGCTAACATTTATCCCTTTGAAGCCCGATACCGTTCTGTTCTGTGATACGGGTTCGCCTTCACCCTTCAGGTTACGACGATTTTGCGCCGTTGCCGTCAGGCTTGTCAGCACAAAGGCCATTACAAGAATAGAGGCAAGTGTTTTGTAGATGTTGATAGTGTTCATAGTTTTATTTTGCTTGATGATTTTTGGTTAAGAGTTTAGCGGCTCAGCAGCAGGCTATACCTTCTCTGAAGCTTCTCACTGCCTAATAGATGCACAGATTCCCGAAAGGTTGCCTGAAGCCCAGAAAAAAATCATACTTTTTGATACTCTTCTGCAAAAAAGCCTCTTTGGGCATAGGCTAACATTTGTGAGAAGACTGCGATAAAGGCTTGTTGATTGTGAATTGAAAGACCAGCGCCCCCAGAGAATAGGCCAGTACATCGACCCAGTCGGCGGTGTGTTTCGAGTAGATGGGCGGGAGCAGAAGCTCAAAGAAGATGCTGAAAGCCACGACTGCCACCACTAACCAGGCAAGCGGCAACACAAACTTGTCATTCTGAAAGTAGCTTCGCTCAGCTGCCAGTATGATGGTGAGCACGATGGGCATGGCCAGCAGATCGTCGAGGTAGCTGAAGAGCAGGGGAAAATAAAAGCCAGCCAGTTCCAGCGCCTGGTTACCGACAAAAAGCAGCACACAAACCAGAAAGACCGGATGCAGCAACGTGTGCATGGCACGCTAAAAAGCTATCAGGCCCACCATCAGCATAATAGAGCCCAGGATGGCCAGGAAAATCTCCGTCGGGGTCATTTTCGGGATCTTCCACTTTTTCTTTTCGCGCCTGGGCAGATACTGTCCGCAGTTAGGGCAGCGGTTTTTATGCGGCACTTCCTGCCCGCAGTGGGGGCAGATAATCATGTTGTTTTCGGGAATGTCTTTGTAAGGCACGGCGGTAGCTTTTTGAGTTAGTGGTCAAATGAAAGCGCGCCTTTATAAGTACCTGATATGAGCCTATTGGGTTATCAGCCAGGCTACTGCTCCTTTGTGATTATCTCAATCACACCGTTTTTAGCTTTCTGGCCATACTTGGCTACGGCTTCTTCCCCTTTCAGTACCGATACTGCCTCAATTTCGTCATGGTTCACATAATCTTCTACCTCATCAGGAGCTATACCTTCCAACACCTCACCGTCGAGCACAATGAGTGGTTTTGTCTCCAGGTCAAGCCCTGTGGCTTCTTCCAGTGCATCTGGCAGTGGCATTTGGTTCAGGTTTCCATGCGCCATAGCGGGTTTGCCTTCGCGCAGGTTGTTTAGGTCCTGCACAAATGTGCCGATGGCCCACAGCACCCGTTGTTGCTCCTGATGCATCCAGGGACGGTTGTTACGAATATCGTCGCGCATCATCGAGTAGGATGTTTTGCGCAGTTGCGTGTAGTTAAGCAGTATCTCGACCTCCTTTGCCTGCTGTTCACCCAGAGCAGGCAATTCCTGAAGCGCCATCAGTTCTTGGATACTCTCGTCCCACAAAGTTATACCTTGCTCCAGGCCCTGCAGGTACTTTCCGCCATTGATCAGGCTGGCATTCTGCTCCATTTCCTGCATCACAGCCATTGCCGCGGTTTCCCGCTCACCAAAGCGGTCCAATATGGTTAAGTATTTAGCATTCTCAGTTGGTATCTGCAGGTATAGGCCCACAAAACCGCCCAACACCAGCGCCGCCGTTACGATACTACCCCTCAAGTCGTAGTGCTGCGTAAAAAACCTGCCGGATCGCAGCATCAGTACAGCCCCGTAAACAATACCCAGTACCAGCCCGCCTGTGTGCGCTGCATTGTCTATACCGCCTTTCAGGCCGAAAAGCAGGTTCACTACAATCACACCAAGCAAATTGAGCACCATGCCTTTTTTCTCAGTCCAGGTCATTTGCCGCTCCAGCAGCACCATGGTCATGAACATACCGAACATGCCAAAGATAGCCCCCGAGGCACCGGCGCTGATGCGCTGCTGGTCCCACCACAGACTTGCTAAGCTGCCCGCAAGTCCGCAGAGCACATAGGCTATGATAAACTGCCTGCGGCCTACCAGCGGCTCTAAGGCACCGCCTATACTGGCCAGTGCGTACATATTCACGAGCAAGTGAATGATGCCGATGTGCAGGAACATAGAGGTAAATAGTCGCCATGGCTCACCCGTCAGGGTATAAGGTCCAAAGTTGGCTCCTGCATTTACCAGGTCTTCCCCTTCTGGTGAGAGCACATGCATACCTGCCAGCGCCAGCAGCACGAAAATGACGATATTGGTATTGATCAGGATGGGCGTGACAAAGTAGTGCCGCTGCGGCACGAAGAGCGTCCAGAAGTCTTTGAGTTTATCTGTGAAGGAAGTTGGAGCGGCGGGGTTTGGGTTGACTTGTTTTTCGCGCAACTCCAGTGCTTGCAGGCTTTCCTGCTTTATCTGCTCCAGGTCTGGGGCTTCTATGCCTCTTCTTTCAATCTCAGCGATTACAGCCAGTATAGCTTCTGGCTCATACGCTGCATGTTCCCCTAGTATTTCCAACAGTTGACCGTCCTCTTTTTCGGAGGCCACTGCTGCATAGCTGTTTTCCATCTGCAAACCTTATTCTCTTTCTGTAAAGATAAGGCAGCAGACGTATTATACAAGCCGGAAGTCTAACGGGTATAGGCAAGCATTGCCCTGCCTGTCACCAAAGCGCCGGTCAGCCCAATGGCATACCATAAACCCAGTGGGAGTGTTTCTGCCAGGTATAGGCCACTATTCCTAAGGCTCTGCATCAGCAGGATCAGTAAGAAAATCACAATAGCTAATAGCGTATTCTTGTAAATCTGACGCATAGGCACTTCCGATTTATGGTGAAACAATTGGTATATAGCTATACTTTGTAATATCTTAATTTGTTATAGTCTTTTAAATCTATTCATTTCAAGTCAATCTGCCAACTATATCACGCTAAGCTTTTACATGATAACTATGATTTGTTCGTAACTGAATATCAAGGTTTAAACAAATAAGTCTATCAAATAACCTTAGGGATCCATATCGGGTAAAAGTTTTCAAAAAGATTTTATGCCTGACCCAACACAAGCACAATCATATTATTCTATCACTACCGGGCATAGCCCTCTCATTGCCACAGCCATACACGACGGGCACCAAGTGCGCGAAAATATCCAAAGTCTTTTTTCGCTCAACTCCGATGAACGCCTTCGCGAGGAAGACCCTTTTACGGCGGGCTGGGTAAGTATAACAGACAACCGGATCATTGGTTTAAACTCCCGCTTCGAGATGGACCTGAACCGCTCCCGCGACAAAGCCATCTACCGCAAACCTGAAGATGCCTGGGGGCTCACTGTATGGAAAGATGAGCTGCCTGAGGAACTGGCACAGGAGTCGCTGGCCCGCTACGACCAGTTTTATGCCGATGTGAAGCAGATGCTGCAAGGTATAGCCGACCGGCACGGCTGCTTTGTAGTGTACGACCTGCATACCTACAACCACCGCCGCGAAGGAGCCGATGGCCCCGAGGCTGATTCGCAGGAAAACCCGGAAGTAAACCTCGGCACCGGCAACATGAACCGCCAGCTCTGGGCTCCAGTCGTAGAAGCTTTTACTCAAAGCCTGCAGCAATACGATTACCAGGGCCGCCACCTGGATGTGCGCGAGAACGTGAAATTCGAAGGCGGACACTTCATGCGCTGGATTCACGATACCTTCCCCGACCGCGCCTGTGTCATCTCCATTGAGTTCAAAAAGTTCTTTATGGACGAGTGGACTGGCAAACCTGATGAGGCACAATTGCAGGAAATCAAAAGCGCATTGCAAAGCACGACCGAACCTGTCCTGCAGGCGCGTGAGCAGGTATGCAAAACCTTATAATGATGCCCGACACGATCTCTGACATATTCATAAAAGGCATCGTTCGGACTTTGAAGCGGGGTCGTCGGGTGAGGCGCCGGCTGCCTGAAGGCGGCTTGCTGCACATCGACAGACCACTGCCCTTTCTGGTGCTTTACCGCCACCCGGCAGGTCAGCCCGACCATGCTACCGCTGATTTTGTAAAGGCCGAGGCTGCCTATATCATCGCCCGCGAAGAGCAGACACCCAAACTGCGGCAGTTGATAGGAGAGATTGCCAAAGCCATGGCCGACGAGTTTGGCGCTTTCATGGTGCTCGAGCTCTTTGCCGCACCGGATATAAGTGCCGCTGACAGCCCGACTTTCAGAGTGCTCGGGCCGGAACAGGCGCTGCCCGCCACCATCCGCACACTCAAAACTGAATTGGCCAGCATCAAGATTAGCGGCCTGCCTGTAACAGTGGCCACGGCATCTAACCAGGCTTTGCTGGAAGGCTCCAATAGCTTGATGAGCGAAGAAGAACTGAAACAGCACAGTACCCTGATGCTCGGGCTGGAACTGAAACCAATCTATCGCCAGGCTAACTCCGGTCAGGTATACCCCATGCTGCAGCGTACGCTCCGTGGCCATGTATCGAGCGCTATCAAAAAGGCCGTATTCGACTTTGTGCGGGTCCAGACTACCCATCAGCCCAAGCACTTTCAGGCGCTTGGCCGCCAAGCTGTCGTACCCGCCGTCTGGCGCATCGACAAGCAGCTTACTTCCATCAGCGACCAGTTCCGTTTTCTGTTGCTTGTCACACCCGTTAACGCTGATGATGCCTGGGAGGAGTTCCGCCAGAAGAAGTTTAAGCAGGCGCCCAACTTCCACTACCGCCTGATGCCCATGGATGCCGACCTGCTCAAGCGCAAGCTTTACAATATACCCATCGAGAAGGTAGAGGACCCAACGCTGGCTTTCCTGTTCCGCGACAAGCGCCACGAGTTAGACAAGACCCTGACCATGCTCGCCGACCGCAATACCCCTGACTTTCTGTACAGTAGTCTGCAGCTGTTTGGCGGTGTGGACGAGCAGCTGCTCAAAGTGGCCGAAGGTATACTGGCCGCTATACCTGAGCCAATGCGTGAACAGGACGTGCCACTTATACCTGTAAACGAGTTCGCCGCACTGGCTGAGCAGGAGATATCCTTTCTGAAGGATCAGTATCCGGCGCTTGATTCAGGCGTGGACATTCGCAAAGACATTGTGGGGTTGATCGTTTCCAAAGGCAGGCTCAACATCGGCACCGATGCCAAAATCCCCAGGCACAGGGCGCAGGCGCTCATTCAGCACGAAGTCGGTACGCACATCCTCACCTACTTCAACGGAAAGGCACAGCCACTGCAGCAGCTCTATGTAGGTGTGCCGGGCTACGAGGAGCTGCAGGAAGGACTGGCTGTGCTGAGTGAGTACCTGGTGGGCGGTCTCGACCAGGACCGGCTGCGCATACTGGCAGCCCGGGTAGTGGCCGTGCACCACCTCACCAAAGGCTGCAGCTTCACCGACAACTTCTGCCGCCTCAAAGAGGAATATAACTTTGATGAGGAAACGGCTTTTAACGTAACGATGCGAGTGCATCGGGGCGGAGGGCTCACCAAAGACGCCGTATACCTGCGCGGGCTCGTGCACCTCTTGCAGTACCTCAAAGAAGGCCACGAGCTGGAGCCGCTCCTGATCGGCAAGATCCGGCAGGAGTACATTCCCATTGTGCAGGAACTGATCTACCGCCAGGTGCTGCGTCCCGTTCCCATACGGCCCCGCTACCTCACCGATCCGGCCGCACAGCCCAAATTGCAAAAACTAAAAGCAGGGATATCAGTATTTAACTTACTGGAAAATTAATCCCAACAAATACTTATATATAGACATGACAATAGGATTCGTAGTTAACGATATACATACAGAAAGTCCGGGCTATGCCACCATATTTTTAGCCCAGCGAATGCACAATCTGGGCCATACAGTATTTTTGATGGGTGTGGGAGACCTCGCCTACTACCCTGATGGCTACATGGGGGCCACTGCCGTGCAGGCTGACCCGAAGCATAAGTATAAATCACCTGCCACTTACCTGGATGCCATACAGGGCGAGAAGGCCATTCAGGTACGTGTCACAGCTCCAGACCTGGATGTGCTGATGCTGCGCAACGACCCTTCTGCTGAAGGAGAAGGCAGAGCCTGGGCACAGAATGCAGGTATTATTTTCGGGCAGCTGGCCCTGCGCCACGGTGTGATCGTGCTCAACGACCCCACCTCGCTCTCCGATGCGGTGAATAAGATGTACTTCCAGCACTTCCCGGAGGCCGTACGTCCCCGCACTCTGATCACCCGCGACAAGGAGGAAATAAAGCAATTCTTCCAGGAGCAGAAAAACAACATCATCCTGAAGCCGCTACAAGGTTCGGGTGGCTCAGGTGTGTTTATGGTAAAGAAGAACGATTCTACTAACCTGAACCAAATTGTGGAGGCTATCAGTCGCGACGGTTACGTGATTGCGCAGGAGTACCTGCCACAGGCCACTGAAGGCGATGTGCGCCTGTTTGTGGTAAACGGTGAGGCATTGCAGCACAAAGGAAAATACTGCGCCCTGCGCCGTGTAGGCGCCAAAGACGACATACGAAGCAACCTGCATGCAGGTGGTTCGGCGCAGTCGGTGAAAGTAGACCAGACCATGCTGGACCTCGTAGAACTGGTGCGTCCTAAACTGATACAGGATGGTATGTTCATGGTGGGCCTGGATATAGTGGGCAATAAACTGATGGAAATAAATGTGTTTAGCCCCGGGGGCCTATCGGATGTAAGTGAACTGGAAGGCGTTGACTTCTCTACCCCTATCATTGAGGCCCTGGAACGTAAGGTGCATTACAAAAACACCTACGGCACTCAGATCGACAACAAGACGGTTGCTATGATTTAGAGTTGAGCCAAGACAAAGGAAGAGGCAGGCAAAAGAGCGGCGTCAGCAGCTGTATCTTTGCCTGCCTTTTTTATGCACAGGATTTGGCAAAGCGCAGCAGATATTTCACACCTGCTTCAAGCATTTCATGGTTAGTGAAAGAGCATACCCAAACCAACGCCTAGGTTACAATGAGCTACTGCTCAGGGATAACGGGAAAGAAAATAGAGGAGAATTGAAAATTATATACCTGACAGTCAGCCACATACATAAAGTGCAAAAATATTTATACGTTTTGCTTTTTTTTAGAAAAACAAAATCATAATTTTGCACCCGATTTGAGAGAGATACATAACCGGAAAGCTAATATGTTAAGCAATTTCCAAAATCACAAATCTCCCTCTGATTTTTTTGAATTTTATTAGCTGTGTCCAGCACAGTTTTGAAAAAATGATATACACTCTGCCACGGCAGGTACAAAGATAAGGTTAGTTAAAGTTTAGATTAGTTTGTTTTAAGGTGAGAGAAGGCCCCGGTCATTTTGACGGGGCTTTTCTCATTTTAGCCCTGTACCTTTCTGACTCAAATCCCTTTTCATTCTACCTATTCGCTCCCGATTATAGCATTCCCACTAGGCATACAGCACATAAGCTGCGCCCAGCGTTGCAGGTATAGCTGCCAGCAGCAGTTTTAGCACCAGTCCTGGCGAGGGGGTGCCCCTCCCCCATGGTATCTTAGACTTGAAAACGTAGCGCAGGCTGGTCATCAGGGTCACCATAGCCAGCAACCCAGCGACCAGATGCGTAATGGCGATCGCTGAATCAAAAACCGTATCCTGTCCCATGCTATGCTCGGCAGTACGGAGGTTCCAGTAAATAAGCACCAGTAACGAAGGCAAAGACACCAGTGCCCCCAGTCGCATACTGAACAGCGTAAGCCAAGAGGCAAAGGCAAAAAGCGGAACCGCCGCCATTAGCCCCATTTTCCTGTAAAACAACGCTTCATCACCTGTCAGATCTGTGTAAAGCAGGATCAGGAGTGCATGGGCAAAGCCCGTCAGGAAAAGCAGCAAGTAGCGCGTCATAGGCTACTATACTGCAGAAGCCGGCTTTCAGATTTCCTCCAAGGTATAATAGGTATAGGTACTGCGCAGAAGCGGTGATTTCACAGGCAAGTTAATATTATAGATTAGTACTTGATTGGCTTTGCCGCTAGCGTCGTAAGTATATTCTTCCTGTATGTAAGGTCTGTCGCTTCGCAGGATGGTACGCTGGCTTAGCCTGCCTTCCTCGTCATAAGCATAGTTTATCTCTTCCGACATGTCTCTCAGGCTTTTGATACGGATTCGCTTCAGGCGTCTGAAAGTATCGTAGTCGAACTCCATACTCTTTTGCAGCATACCATCTCTATGGAGCTGCCGCTCTACCACATAGCCTTCCTGCGTACGATGCGACCAGCCAGCTCCGGACTGACGCAGGTTTTGCATGGTGTACTTGCCAATGTAATTGTTATATATGACGGCTGCATTCTCATGCAGTTCTTCCTTTTCCTGTATTTCTCCATCAGGGGTAAAAGCGAGTGTGAGCACTGGCTGGAAGGCATCTGTAACCGGATCGTATACCTCTACCTGCTGGTATTTGGGCATCAGGCCTGTGTCCAGATTCTTCCTATACTTGATCGCTACAGCTGATAATATAGACCACCTGGCAGTTTCTATATTACCTACTCTGTTAGAGTACACATCCCCGGTAAGATTATTCTCCTGCACCATTACCGCATCGGCACCATAGCGCCTGGCTTTCATCTGCAGGCCCCTTATCATATCAATATAGGCTGTGTTTTCACCTCCGTGCACCTCAATTGCTGCCAATTTAATGTATTCCTCTTGTGGCCACTCCCCTCTGAAGAATACTTCAATTTCGTTATTATGCGGCTGTGTTGGAATGGTGGTTAGTCGCTCGTCTATTTCAGGATACAGGGATGATGTGCAGCCCGCGAGTGAGAGGGCGCTCCAGGCCAGCGCTAATAGTAAAGTTCGTTTCATAGGTTTTAACTTAATGTTCTAACCTTATTCTGCTCAAACATCGTGCTGTATTTGCACAGGATATACCTGTACTTAAAAAATATAGTAAAAATCTATATTGAGAGGATGCTGCTTATAAATCTTATCCCCCCTCGCAAAAGCCTAAACCATACTATTATTGCTCACTTCCACCTCGTCCGCTATTTCTATTACTGGTTGATCTATTACTGGTTGATCAGGTTCCACTTCCAAAGGTGGTTGCAGCATTTTTACGAAGGTGTCTTTCACGCGATGGGACAAGTGAAAGTATGGTACCCAGATTGCCGCCAGTATAACAGCACGGACAGCTTGGGAAGGACTGGTTTTATCCATCTCAAATGGCAAATGCATAGATTCAAGCGCCACGTATTCACCTATTACGAACAAGGCATTCGCAACATAGAAAGCTTTCATCAGTTCAGGTACACTACTGCGCTTCTTCAGGAAAAGGATTAGTAGCAGTACACTGAATACCACAAAACCTATGTTCAGAATCAGCTCAACCAGTACAAGGCCGGCCAACTCGGGAGCGAACGTCTGTGAGGAGGGCAGAACCAGGTTTTCCCACATAGTTTGGTTGAAATAGTTGCTGCGCAGTACTATGATTAAACCTCCCAATGGCGTTACGAAAAGAACGATAAGTGGAACTAGCAGCCAGCCACCAATAGTTTCTGCCTCCCCTAAGCTAAAACCCGGTGCCGGGTTCGGGTCGTAGTGGTACAGCCTATAGCCCCCATAAATCGCCGCTCCCAATGCCAGTAGCGCCACCACCAGCATGATCCAACTGAACCCGGAACCACCCCCAACTGCCGTGCTGGTATTGTAGTTCAGACTGTAACCCATGTCATCCAGCATGATCTTCTGGTTGCGCATGAAGGCGCTCATGTTCTCTGGCAATACGTGGTCCTGGAGTATGCTGTAGGTATAGTGGAGCGTAAGCAAGTTGCCCGTGCTGGCATAGGAAACGACACTTTTGTAAGTAAAGGCATCGTCTTTTACTTCTTTGACCTCTAGGTTCACCGGCCAGGGCTCCGGCAGGAACAGCTGTATCTCATGTTCCACGTTTACTGGGTAGGACAAGCCCATGGGCATGGTGCGCTTGCTGGTACGTGGCGTGTTAATGTAATCACGCAGCACTTTTGGAAAGAAGGTCGCCCGTACCTGCCCATTTATACCTTCCAGTTCCTCCCAAAGATTTTCAATGCTGTATTCCTCCAGTATCGTGAACTTATTACCCTGCTCGTAGTCAATGAAGTCCACGGGTTGGGTCATTTCGATATCCGGAAAATTGTTGGCGTAAAAGTTCAGATAAGCCTTTTGAATCTCCTTTAAGCTGGTAGTCGCAAAACGGCTGCGCTGCATGTCCGCCTCCCAACCGGTGTATTCTGTCTTCACCTGTAGCGTGACGGCTCCACCTACATCGTTAAACAGAAACGTTTCCAGCACTTTTATACCGCCATTGTTCGCAATTGGGGGTACAACTTCTGTCAGACCCTTTGAGGAAGGACTGAGCACAAGCGCCTGTTGGTAGTCGGGAATGTAGTTGGAGTGCGAAGTGCCGCGCTGTTTGCTGATGGTAGGATCGTACCATAGCCTGGAGCCTCGCAGATTAACCTGCACAATGCAATGGTTAAAGGCATAGGGCGACGGCAAGCCGTTTTTGACCTGCCCTTTGGAGTTGGAGTTTACCAGAGCCGGGTAGGCCTCAATGCCGAGGTGCTTGAGCATGGTGGCCAACAGCAGCGACTTGTCTTTGCAGTCACCGAAACGCTGCGCGAACACCTGGGAGGGAGATCGTGGTTTATAACCGCCTATACCAGCTTCCATACCCAGGTAGCGTACCTCATCCTGCACAAAGCGCAAGGCCGAGACCAGCCATTCCTCCTTCGTTCTGGCTGTCGTCCTGATGCTGTCAATTACAGCCTGCAGCGCTTTGGAGGGTGTCTCATTCAATTCGTACATGGGTAGGGCCCAATCTACTACTTCTTTCCAGGAATTGTATTCTGAGACCATGGCGCCCGGAAAGGGATCATACCAGCCAGGCACGTCGCTGTCTACGGTGGTGGCTGGCAAGTTTGTCAAATGCCAGGTATAGCTAGTGTTACCGTTAGCCGTAACAACAGTCGGTTTATGTTCAGTCTTATGAAGTTTGTAGTGCAACTTGCGCTGTTCAGGCATCAGAATGTGCACCAGTAGCTCATCCACCGGGTCGTAAAACTGCAGATAAAAGGAGGTAAAGAATTTGCCTTCAAAAACCGGGTTACGCCCTTTAATGCTCCAGGCATACTCCACTAAGTCACCAACCCGAATATCCTCCAAAACAAGAAGGGCGGTAAGGCTTTCATCAAAAATGCGCTGCTCCAGTCCCTGCTCCCGCTGAATGACCTTCACTTTGCTTAGATCCAGCTTGTCGATGGACTTTCCATTACGCCAAACTGTTACCTTGTGCAGGTATAGCTTTTCGTGGTTAGGGTCGAAGGAGAGCTGCAGTTCAGAGCTGTTCTGCACGCCTTCTTCTGTCGTAATCTTATAGGTGTTGTGAAAATAGGCTTCCTCCCGCGCCACTTCCCATTGAATGGAGCGTTGCAGGTAGTGGTACCCATCGTTCACATCTTCGGGAGCAACGTTTGTTTGCAAACGCAGGGGTATTTGCTTCGTCCAGGAAGGTATAGGAGCCGTTGAGATTGTTTTAGGAGCTGCACTAGCCGCTAGTTGGCAAAACAGGAAGATGACGGACAGACAAAATGTACGGAAAGTTTGTTTGTAAAAGTGGGCCATACGCAAAAAGAATATTCAGCTAAATATAGAACTATTTCTTAAAATATGATCAGGCAATAACCAGCCGGCAACATATATTTTGCAGAAGGAAGCCGGAACATTAAGTGATGCCACAGGTATATGAGGAGCGACCATTACCAAAAATATAATTTGAATTAAAATACATGAATACCCCCCAAAAAGGAGCAAGAGCAGCCTCCAGCAAAGCTAACCAGGACAAGAAAAGCTTCCGCGAGCAGGTAGGTGCCCTAAAGAACCTGCCCAAATTCTTCCGCCTGATCTGGGAGACGAGCCGCAGTATGACCATCGGCAACCTGCTGCTGCGCCTTGTCAAATCAGCTATACCATTGGCTATGCTCTATGTAGGCAAGCTGATCATTGACGAGGTGATCGGACTGATAGACGTACAGGGCGAGCGCGACCTGAGTTTTCTCTGGATACTGGTTGCGGCAGAACTGGGCCTGGCTGTGCTTTCCGATATCATTAACCGGGGCATCACGCTACTCGACAGTCTGCTGGGTGACCTCTTCTCCAACAGAACCTCCGTGCAACTTATCGAACATGCCGCCCGGCTGGACCTGGCCCAGTTCGAGGATGCTACTTTCTATGACAAACTGGAGCGTGCAAGGCGGCAAACCATCACGCGGGTGGTGCTGATGTCGCAGGTACTCTCGCAGCTGCAGGATATGGTGACGATCGGCTTTCTGGCCGTTGGTCTGATCGCCTTTAATCCCTGGCTCATCCTGATCCTACTGGTGGCGGTTATACCTTCTTTTCTGGGCGAGACGCACTTTAACGAGCGTACCTACTCCCTCTCCCGCTCGTGGACGCCTGAGCGCCGCGAACTTGACTACCTGCGCTACATCGGGGCTTCCGACGAAACTGCCAAAGAGATCAAGACCTTCAACCTGTCCGGCTTCCTGGCCAGTCGCTTCAAAGAGCTCTCGGACCGCTACTATACACTAAATAAAAGCTTGATCGTGCGACGTGCAGTGTGGGGAAGCGCCCTCTCCTCTTTGGGTACGTTGGCCTATTACGGTGCCTATATTTTCATCCTGTTCCAGACGGTGGCAGGAGCTATTACAGTGGGTACACTGACCTTCCTGGCTGGTTCGTTCAGCAACATGCGCGGCCTGCTGCAGGGTATCATGACCCGCTTTTCACAGATCGCCGAGAGTGCGCTATACCTGCAGGACCTTTTTGATTTTCTGGAGCTCAAGCCACAGATTACACCGCCTGTCAATCCATTGCAGATACCACGTCCTATCCAACAGGGCTTCACCTTTGAGGATGTCGGATTTAAGTACCACAACAGCGAAAAATGGGCGGTGCGTCACCTCTCCTTCCACCTGCGGGCCGGTGAAAAACTGGCACTGGTGGGTGAAAACGGAGCTGGTAAAACAACCTTGGTCAAGCTCCTGGCCCGACTCTACGAACCCACCGAAGGCCGTATCCTGCTCGACGGCATTGACCTGCGCGAGTATGACCTGAACGACCTCCGCCACCAGGTGGGCATCATCTTTCAGGATTATGTGCGCTTTCAGATGACCGCCTCCGACAACATTGCCATCGGTCAGATCAGTAACATCAGTGATCGCGACCGCATACAGGGTTCGGCGCAGAAAAGCCTTGCTGATCCTGTGATCCAACGCCTGCCCGATGGCTATGAGCAGGTACTAGGCAAGCGATTCAACAAAGGTGTGGAGTTGTCGGGTGGGGAATGGCAAAAAGTAGCTTTGGCCCGGGCTTACATGCGCGACGCGCAGCTGCTCATACTCGATGAACCTACCTCCGCCCTTGATGCCCGCGCCGAGCACGAGGTGTTCCTTCGCTTCTCAGAACTGATTGCCGGCAAAACGGCTGTGCTTATCTCCCACCGTTTCTCTACGGTGCGCATGGCAGACCGTATTTTGTTTCTGGAACAAGGGCAACTAAAAGAATTGGGTTCGCATGAAGAGTTGTTGGCGCAGAATGGTAAATACGCTGAACTCTTCACACTGCAAGCCAAGGGTTATCTGTAAGGTATAGGACTACCGTGTGAGTAGCTACTTCCCAATTGGCATAGGTACAGCTACTGCGCTTCTTTATCGCTTTTTTTGCTAAGATCGATTCTGTGATAGATGGCCAGATTAATGATGTGCCTGTTGTAGAACTGATAACCCGATCTGCGCTGTTGGTACCAATGCTGATAAGCTGCCTCAAACTCCAGCTTATCCAGGATAGCATAGTTCACGCCAGCATAGATGCGATTTTGGTCAAATCTGTTGTACAGTATTCTTTTCCCTGCATTGACAAAGACTTCGTTATTCACTTTCAGCTTGAGCGGTTGGTCACGAATCGTTGCCAACTTATACTCTATCCCTAACCTATACCTAAATCTGTAATTGCTATTATAGCCATTTGTCAGCCTGTCGTCAGAGGCATTCCGGAAATAGCGCTTTTCTGCTCTGTATCGGTGTGCAATGGTCAAGTTGCCTAGAGGTTGGTTGTAGTTAAGTTGAAGGTGTGGCCGGAGCTCCGGGATGGTAAGACGCACCAGGGCATCCGGCTCATTCGGACTTTGGAGGAAATAGGTGAAACCTGCAGATGCTTCCCAGCCTTCCCCTACTTTCCGGCGAATGCTGTTACGTACCAAGAACTGATGATGCCTGTCAGGATTGAGGAACCGTCGCTCATGCAATTCTGTACCAAATGACCAGTTGGAATTTAATAAGAGCGTGTTGTTATAAGAGTACCAGATCAACTGCTGCTGGGTTACCTGCCGTTGACTAGGCTGGGCCATGGCGTATGTACCCATCATTAGCAGGAGAATAACCAGGAATAAAACGCGTGAGGCCATATAGAGCGTAAGGATGGGCAAAGTTTTAGATTATTCTTCTTCCGCCATGAAATGCCACACCAGTATCACACAGGCCAGACTCAGAATTGCCAGAAAAATCAGGAACAGGTCTTCTCCCATAGTTACGAAGGTATGGTATAAACAGTATGTATACGATTAGCCTGCTCTTCTGTCCCACGTGGAACAGTTTTAAAACGGAAAGAAGAACGGGATGATAAGCGAAGCCAGCAACCAAAAAAGAATGTTCAAGGGCGTGCCTACCCGCAGGTAATCTACAAATTTGTAATTGCCAGGCCCGTAAATCATGGTATTGGTCTGGTAACCCATAGGCGTCATGAAGCTTAGTGAGGCCGCGAAGGTCACCGCCACCAGAAAAGGTCGTACGCTTACACCCATCTCCTTAGCCGCCACTATAGCGATTGGTGCCAACAAGGCCGCCGTAGCATTGTTCGACATGAAGTTGGTAGACATGAACGTGATAAAGAAAAAAGCAGATAGCAAAGCATGCGGCCCATAACTGCCGATAGAGTCCACCAGAAAACCTGAAAGCAGACCGGCCGCTCCTGTTTTTTCCAGCGCAGTACCCATGGAGAGTACTCCAGCCAACATAAAGATCACCTTCCACTCAATGGCTTTGTAGAGTTCGTCGAGTCGTATACATTTGGTCAGCACCAGCAGCACCACACCCACCAGGGCACTCAGCACAATGTGCGCCAGTCCGGTAGCGGCCGTAAATACAACGCCAGCTCCTATCAGCAGTACCGGTATGATCTTACTGTAATCGTATTGGCTTCGCTCCGTCTCCGAGATTAGCAGAATGTCCTCATTGTTGCGAAGGTTCAGGGCCTGGTCTTTGTCGGCAGCAATCAAAAGTACGTCACCGGCCGATAGGCGGGTGTGGGTCAGTTTTTCATGCAGAATTTCGTCGCGATGTCGTATTGCCACCACCGTGGCGCCATGGTTATGCGCTCTGAAGTCAAGCTGCTTCAGGGACTTATCTACCATGTAGGAATTAGGCGTCACAATCGCTTCGTAAAGCTTTGTAGAAGTATTGTTCAGGTCTTCTTCTTTGAGCTTCCGTTCTGATTTCAGCTTGATGCCCTTCTCCTCTTTCATCTTTTTGAGCTTCTCCACATCGCAGCGCACCTTCAGCACATCGCCTACACGCAGCATGGTGTAGGGTGTGGCATTCAGCAAATACTTGTCGCGTGTGATCTGCAGCACGTCTATGTCCAGGTTCTGCACCAGGCTGGAACTGCTGAGTGGCATACCTGCCGACGGAGACTCAGGCTGGATAACAATCTCGGTCAGATAGTCACCCATATTAAAATCATCGGTTAGGTCATCAGCCAGCTTACGGCTAGGTAGCAAAAAACGACCCGCCAAAAGCATGTACAGCACCCCAATAATCAGGAACCAGACGCCAGCTGCAGTGAGCTCAAACATGCCAATGGGTGCCTCACCCTGCGACTCGGCTATACCACTTACCAAAATGTTAGTGGAGGTACCGATGAGCGTGCATACGCCCCCTAGCAGTGCTCCAAACGAGAGCGGCATGAGCAACTTGGCCGGGCTAATGCGCGTGTCCCGTGCCACCTGTATCACGACGGGCATCAACAGGGCTACTACAGCAGTGTCGTTGATAAACGCGGAAAGCAGACCTGCCACTAGCATCACGGCCAGCAAACAAAGCAGGTAATTACGACGCCCCACCCGCGTGAGCAATACTCCTACGCTGCTTAGTGCGCCCGATTTAAAGATGGCCGTGCTGATAACGAACATGCAGGCAACGGTGATGGTGGCGGGATTGCTGAAACCAGCAAGGCCTTCGGCAGGCGTAAGCACGCCAAGCACCATAAAAAGAGACATGACCAGAATGGCTGTCGTGTCGATAGAGAGCTTCTCGCTGACGAAAAGCACTATAGCTACCGCTATCACAGACAGAACTACTCCAATCTCGTATGTCATGCTAGAAAAGTTAAGAACAGGACTAGCCGCATGTGCTGCCAGACAGAAGGTATAGGCTATACTACCCTGACCGAAACGGGGTAATTGGTAGCTATAACTACATTTATACCTAAACGGTTACAAAAGGTAAGGATAAGCGAAGAGGAAAAAAATACCTGAAGGAAAAGAAAATTAAGTGAGAACCACAGTGTTATACCACGGATTCATTTAGCCACTGCTCTGCGGCTTCGCAGGTCTCAAAGGTGTGAAGCGGTAAATGGCTGCGAGTTGCTAAATCGCTTACCTGCAAATTGGCTATTTTGTCAACAGGCATAACATTGGCAATCCTGCTCACTCCAATTGCTTTCATTTTGCGCTGCGATTCTTCATGCAGACTATTGAGTTGCTGCGGGTGGGTGATCATGGTACGCATATCGATAAGGAGCGTAAAGCCTTCGGAGACCAGTTGCAGTGCCTTGTCCCAATCACTCAGGAAATCAGGTATACTGTCTGTGTTCTTCCAAAAGCCCAATATACTATAGTATATTCGGTTCCTGATGCCATCATAGGCTATCTCATAGCACTTATTGCGAGCTACATATTGCCTAGTGGTTGGGTCGGTATGGTGCGTCTTACTATCCATGAAGAGTTCTCGTATAGCATACGCAATCGCTTACCAAATGCTTTATACCTATTCAAGGATGAATAGGCTGATAAAGGGTAAAACGGTGCAATCCAGAATTCAGACAGGATATCTTCTGTTTTTAAGGTTGTAACATCCCTTCCAGTTCGTGCACCATACCATTTCGCAGGGCAGTGTCTGTGGTGCGCAACTTCACACCGTTCAGGAGGGTATTGTCTCTCTTACGGCACACATACAGCTTCTCTCCTCCATAAGTCTGTAAGTAGTTCCCCTCTTTGAAGTCTGTACTTGCCAATGCCCCTTTGACGAGGTGTACGGCCATCATGGAGCGTATTTTCTCAACAGATTGGCCTTTCAGCTCTTGCAAGCGTGCTTCAGGAGGCATCAATAAGGTATAGGAGGTGCTGCCAGAAAGAGCAGGCGCCATACCTGCAGTGGTCAAAAGCTCGGCCAGCAAGGGCCGCTCGTTAATAACATACTCCATAATAGTAGTACGCTCCAGGCTGACATTCTGCGCAGCGGCTGGCTTACTAACCAGAAGAAAGGCTAGAATAAGTACTACTCCCAGGTATATATAATATAGTTTCGATTTCATCCGTACAAATGCTTGTCTTTTGCATTTATACGGAATTCACCGCCTGTCAGCCTGATTTTAATTTTTAAGAATCAGGCCAATAAAGTGCAATTAAGCTTACCCTATAAAAAAGGCAAACGCCAGTTGCTGATTTGTTCAATAAACAAAGGACCTGCCTTTGGTACCAAGGCCAGGCTTATGACCATACCGTACACCGCACCGTAAAAGTGTGCGTCGTGGTTAATGTTATCGCCCATTCGCTTGCCCTGGAAGTAAGAGTACATCAGGTATAGAATACCCAGGATGAAACCAGGTATACAGAGAATAGCATAAAGGCAGATATCCTGCGTTGGGTAAAAGAGGATGCTCGAAAACACGACAGAAGCAACTCCACCAGAAGCACCTAAGGCACGGTAAGATGGATCGTGGCGATGCTTCAGAAAGGTAGGTATATCCGACACGATAATACCGCCCAGGTAGATCAGCATGTAGATCAGGATACCGGTTACATCTCCGAAAATAGCGCCAAACGTCATCTCAACAGCATTGCCGAAGAAAAACAGCGTGAACATGTTGAAGAACAGGTGGGTGTAATCGGCATGCAGGAAACCCGATGTCAGGAAACGGTGCCAGGAATTGTCACTGGCTACAGAATAAGGATGGAAGATCCAGTTCTGCATCAGCTCGTAATTCTTCCAGGCATACCAGGATATACCTACTGTAATGATGATCAGGATAACGGTAACGCTCATTTTTCTATTGAGTGATTGAGTGAGTTAGCGATTGAGTGGATTAAGAATTCCTTATATGCTCAAACGCTTGATTTTGGCCGGCACCAAATTCTTGTTGTGTGCCGAAAAATTGATTTGGGTCTTCGATTAGGCTTTCAGGTATAAGGTCATTATTTGCAAGACTTACTTTACCTAAAACTGCTCGCTGCGAACCAGCAATCTAACAATTAACAATCCTAACTATCTCTTTCCATTAGCTGCAGAGCCAGGCCATGGATAGTGGCTTTTCGCTCGATGGGCACCTGCACAGCCTCCAGGTGATACAGCGCCTGTTGGAAATAGTGGTCGATTTGCTGTTCGGTTTGCTTGCGGATGTTGAGCTGATCGTACACAGCGGTAATGGCTTGCACCTTTTCTTCGGCCGTCTCGGCATCGGTTTTATCGCGCCAGTCTAAGATGGTTTGCAGTTGCTCGTTGTTAGCCTGCTCCAAAGCCGTGAGCATCAGGAACGTCTTTTTGTCTGAGAGGATATCGCCGCCTACCTGCTTGCCGAACTTATCTTTGTCGCCGTACACGTCAAGCAAATCGTCGCGCAGCTGAAAGGCTATACCTACGTTGTCGCCGAATTGCTTCAGGTGCTCAGCGTCGCTGTCGGGCGCTCCCTGCAGGATGGCACCCAGTTCCAGACTGAAACCCAGGAGCACAGCTGTTTTGAGCGTAATCATCTGGATGTACTCTTCGATGCTTACTAACTCACGCTGCTCAAAGTTCATGTCGAGTTGCTGGCCTTCGCATACCTCGGCGGCTGTTTTGCTGAAGAGCTGCAGCACCTTGCCCAGTTTGTCGGGTGCTATACCCAGCATCATTTCGTAAGCGCGCACCAGCATCACGTCGCCACTCAGGATGGCCGTGTTGGCATCCCACTTCTCATGCACAGTGGGGTTGCCGCGGCGCAGTGGGGCCTTGTCCATGATGTCGTCGTGCATGAGCGTGAAGTTGTGGAAAACCTCTACTGCCGCAGCGGGCAATAGCACGTTTTCCACATCATCATCATACATTTTTGCAGCCAGAAGCACCAGTAAGGGCCTTATTCGCTTTCCGCCCAAGGACATGATGTAGCGGATAGGCTCGTACAATTCCGCAGGCTCGTTGCCGTAGCGGAGGGTATTCAGAGTTTGGTTAAGCTGGGTTGAAAGCTGCGTGATATCCACAGGGGTGTTAATGTGTTTTAAGGGTTTCTACCAGTTCCATGTCGATGGTGCGCTCGGCCATGTTGGCGCTTACGATCTCGACCATCACCTCGTCACCAAACGAGATAATACGTTTCGACTGACGACCAATGATGCGGTAGTTGTTGGCGTCCAGTTCGTAGTAGTCGTCGTTCAGACTCGACAGGCGCACCATACCTTCGCACTTGTTCTCTTCAATCTCCACAAATATACCCCATTCTGTCACACCAGACACAATTCCTTTGTACTGATTGCCAATGGTGTCCTTCATGAACTCCACTTGCTTGTACTTAATGGAAGCACGCTCGGCATCGGCGGCACGTTTCTCCATTACTGAAGAATGGCGGCAGCGCTCTTCAAAAGCCTCTTTGTCCTCCGACTGACCACCGTCCAGATAATGCTGCAACAGGCGATGTGCCATCATATCCGGGTAACGGCGAATCGGCGACGTAAAGTGCGAGTAGTGATCGAACGCCAGACCGAAGTGCCCTTCGGGCTCGGTGCTATACTTGGCTTTGGCCATCGTACGGATCGCCAGGTTCTGCAGTACGCTCTGTTCCGGCTTGCCCTCGATTTCGTGTGTCAGGTTGTTCAGTTCCTCAGAGATATCTCCATCAGGGTCCACCTTATAGCCGAACTTGCGGGCGAAAACAGAGAACGTATTCAGTTTGTCGGGGTCTGGGGAGCCGTGCGTACGGTATACCATGGTCGGGCGCTTCTTGCCTTTGCCTTTGTTGTAGACAAACTCAGCCACCTTTTTGTTTGCCAACAGCATGAACTCTTCGATCAGCTTGTGGGCGTCTTTGCGCTCCTTCACATAAATGGAAAGTGGCTTGCCGTTCTCATCCAGCTTGAACTTCACCTCCGTGGTTTCAAAGCTAATGGCGCCATTTTTAAAGCGCTTGGCCTGTAGTTTTTTGGCAATGTTGTTCAGGACATTGATCTCTTCAGCAAAGTCTCCCTCGCCTGTCTCAATACGTTCCTGCGCCTCTTCATAAGCAAAGCGGCGGTCAGAGTAGGTTACTGTGCGACCATACCAGGTATCGTACAGTTTACCGTTGTCGTCGATTTCAAACACTACCGAGAACGTGAATTTCTCTTCGTTTGGTCTGAGTGAGCAAAGGCCGTTTGAGAGCCTCTCAGGCAACATCGGGATGGTTCTATCCACAAGGTATACCGAAGTGGCTCTGTGGAAAGCCTCCTTCTCAAGTAGGCTGCGCGGGTGCACGTAGTGGGTCACGTCGGCAATGTGTACGCCGATTTCCCAGTTGCCATTCTCTAGTTTCTGTATGGAGAGGGCATCATCAAAGTCTTTGGCGTCAGCAGGGTCGATGGTGAAGGTAGTGACATCACGCATGTCGCGGCGCTTGGCAATTTCGCCTGCCGGTATCTTGTCTGAGATCTGATTGGCTTCTTCTTCCACAGCCTCCGGGAATTCAAACGGTAGTCCGAACTCGGCCATGATTGAGTGAATCTCCGCCTCATGCTCACCAGCCGGACCAAACACGCGAATCACTTCGCCGGTCGGGTTCTTGCCCGGCTCCTTCGGCCATTCCACGATCTTCACCAGTACCTTGTCGCCAGCCTCTGCCCCGTTCAGGTTGCGTTCGCCTACAAACACGTCAAAGTATAGCTTCTTGAAGTCAGGGACTACGAAACCGAAGTTTTTGGAAAGCTCCATGATGCCTACCAGTTCGGTGCGGGAGCGCTCGAGCACTTCCACCACAATGCCTTCGGCACGGCCTCCCTGCATGGTCGGCAATACTTCGACTTTCACGACGTCGCCGTCCATGGCATACTTTAGGTGCTCGCGGAACACGCGCACATCGTCTTCTGTCTCTTCTGACACAATGTAGGCATACTTGCTGTTAGCCAGGTCCACGCGGCCTGTGATAATGTTGACACGCAGGTTGAGTTGGTACTTGTCGCCGTCTATCAGCAACAGTTTGTTCTCGCGCACCAAGTTCACTAGTATTCCCTGCAACTGGTCACGTCCTTTTTTGTCGACGATGCCTAGCTTGCGGGTAATCTGGCGCTGCGTGAACACTGTGTCAGGGCTGTTGGAGAACATCTCCAGCACGATGCCTTTGGCCGACTTATCTTTACCACCACCTCTGCGGTCGTCACCTCTGCGTGAATTGCTTCTGGCCGATGGTTCTCTTCTCGAAGACTCGCCTCTGCGGGAGCCGCCTTTTTCGTTGCGGCTGTCTTTATCTCTGCCGCTTTTGCTTGGTCTTTTACTTCTCATGTATCTTCTTTCTATTGGCCGGTACAGGTATACCGCACTTCAGGCCATTGCAATCATTGGTTGTAATAGTTTAGCCTCTATACGCCCACAAGGCAGACTAAGGTTAAACCCAACTCAATTTCAGGTGAATTTATAGAGAAAAGTCTATATATGGGCTATATAGGTAGGTATATTAATCCTGATAGGGGCTATATCTGATAGTGCGCTATACCTGATTGCAGAGTTGCTCGCTTCTCCTGCGCCGCCATAATGGCCTCGGGCTCACCACTAGGTATAGCCTGTAGCAAGGCTCGGGTATAATCGTGCTGCGGGTTCTGGAAGAGTTGTGTAGGTATACCCTGCTCCACTAGGCGCCCCTCGTGCATCACCAATATGCGGTCAGCCATGTGTTTGGCCACGGCCAGGTCATGGGTGATGAAGAGGTAGGTCATGTTGAAATCGCGCTTGAGTTCGTTGAGCAAATTGAGGACCTGCGCCTGCACTGACACATCCAGCGCCGACACTGATTCGTCGCAAATCAACAATTTGGGTTGCAGTGCCAGGGCCCGTGCAATGGCGATGCGCTGTCGTTGCCCGCCCGAAAAGGCCTGTGGATAACGCTGCGCGTGCTCGGCCATAAGACCTACTTTCTCAAGCAGTTCCACCATCTTCAAACGGCGTTCCTTGTCGCTCCCGTGCAGTTTATGCACACGCATTGGCTCCAGGATAGCTTCGCCTACGGTATGCATGGGGTTGAGCGAGGTATAGGGGTCCTGGAAAATCATCTGGAAATGGCGGCGGTTTTGGCGCAGGGTCTCCGCATTCATACTGGCGATATCCGTTTCCTCAAATAGCACGCTCCCTGCCGTAGGCTCCACCAGTCGCAAGATAGCCCGCCCTAGCGTCGTCTTGCCACTCCCCGACTCGCCAACCAATGCAATCGTTTCGCCGTGCTTCACTTCAAAGCTCACCCCGTCCACGGCTTTTACATGACCTGTGGTGCGGGAAAAGATTCCTTTCTTTATCGGGAAATGCACCTGCAGGTCCTGCACCTGCAGCAATGGGGGTCTCTGGCTATTGTCACGCTGTTGTTTTATATCTGAGACCGTCCCTACATAAGCATTCACCACATCCACCAATGACGGTTCGTATACCTGCGGCTGCTTCTCGCGAACGTTACCTTGCGCATCCTCCTCCATGAAATCAGCCACCGTCGGCAGTTTGGCTTGCGACTTGATGCGCAGTGTGGGGCGGCAGGCCAACAGGCCTTTGGTATAGGGGTGCTGCGGGTTGGTAAAGATATCGAGCACTTTGCCCTGCTCTACAATACGGCCTTTGTACATCACCAGCACCCGGTCGGCTACTTCGGCCACTACGCCTAAGTCGTGGCTAATGAATAGCACTGTCATGTTTTGCTTCACCCGCAGTTCGTCAATCAAGGAGAGCATGCGGGCCTGCACTGTTACGTCCAACGCAGTGGTTGGCTCGTCGGCTATCAGGATAGCGGGCTCACAGGCCATGGCCATGGCAATCATGACACGTTGCTTCTGCCCGCCCGAAATCTGATGTGGATAACTATCGTAAATTTGCCCGGGCCTCGGAAGCTTAGCTTGCTCAAAAAGATGTAATACACGTTCCTTTGCCTCTTTTTTAGAAATTTTCAGGTGCCACAGGAGTACCTCCGCCACCTGTTGTCCACAGGTATAGACGGGGTTGAGCGACGACATCGGGTCCTGAAAAATCATCCCCATCTCACGCCCTCGGATTTGTTGCAACTGCTTTTCGGCTAACTGCAGCAAGTCCACCTCCCCAAGGCACTGCGACTGAAAAACCGCCTTCCCTCCTACCTGCGCATTCGAGTCGAGCAGTTGCATCAGCGACAATGCCGTCACTGTCTTTCCTGATCCCGATTCACCAACAATCGCTACTGCCTCCCCTGCATATACTGTAAAAGAAACTCCTTCCACCGCGTGCACTATACCTTGGCGTGTAGTGAAAGTAGTTTTCAGATCCGTGACCTGCAGTATAGGCGTAGGTATAGACAAAGGTATAGGAATAAGGTGCTTCTGGTAAAAATAACCTTTTTTGAATGATTGCGATATCTTTCTTGTTTTCGTTTTTCGCAGTACATTTAAGATTGACGCTAAAACATATGAAAAACACTTCTGAAAACACGCTTACAGGTAACAGTACCTCTACTGAAACAAATACTAAAAGCACCATCATTTGGGATCTTGGCGCTGTGCTGATCGATTGGAACCCCCATCACCTCTACCGCAAAATATTCGATGACGAAGCACAAATGCTGCACTTCCTGGAGAATGTCTGCACGTTTGAGTGGAACGAAGAACAGGATGGTGGCCGCACCATAAAGGAAGCCGATGAATACCTGATCGCAAAACATCCAGAGCACGAAGAGTATATCAGAGCCTACTACGGTCGCTGGGAAGAAATGCTGGGTGGCCCGATTGAAGGCACTGTCGAGATTTTCCGAGAGATGAAGAACCGTGGTGAACACAAGTTTTACGCCCTCACCAACTGGTCAGCGGAGCTCTTCCCAATTGCGCTGGAGCGCTATGACTTCCTAAGTTGGTTCGATGGGATTGTTGTTTCGGGTGCTGAGAAAGACCGCAAGCCCAATCACAGCTTTTACCATACCTTGCTCAACAGGTATAAGGTGCAGCCTAATGAAGCACTTTTCATTGATGACAACCTGCGCAATATCAAAGCTGCCGAGCAATTAGGAATTGAGTCGATCCATTTCACCTCACCGGAGGATTTAAGGGAAAGACTGGAGCGGTTGGGTATCTTATAGTACCTTCTTTTTGTAACAATAAAAAGAGGCGGCTGCTCCACATGGAACAGCCGCCTCTCTGTTTACTTATACCTATACCTTAGAATCCCTGTTGCTCAGCCGCTGGTTGCTTAGCCGGCTCGTCATAATGTGCGAAGAAGCGCTTCTGGTTAAAGAGGATGATCAGCACACCAATGAAGATAGCCGAGTCTGCTACATTAAAGATTGGCCATAAGGACATAGGTTTGCCGCCTAAAATCGGAACCCAATTCGGAACGATACCTTCCCAGATATCAAAATAGAACATATCGATTACCTGCCCATGGAACCACGGCGTTGGGGATCCATAAGGATGGTTATCAAACAACACACCGTAGAAAGTACTGTCAATCAAGTTGCCGATGGCGCCGCCCAGAATCAGGCCAATGCACCAGATTAAACCTTTCGGTGCTTTCGTCTGGACAAGGTGATAAATGTAATAGGCAATACCAAATACCGCTACCAAGCGGAATAATGACAAAATCAGCTTGCCATAGTCAGAGCCGAGCTGCACGCCGAAAGCCATACCTGGGTTCAGGGTATAGTGCAGTTTCAGCCAATCGCCCAGGAGCACGATTTCGCCTGGCATACCCATTTCCATGTTGTAATGCACGATAAGCTTCACAGCTTGGTCGATGATGATGACAATCAGGGCCACCAGGTAGTACTTCCAATATTTCATGTTTCGTCAATTAGGCTGCAGTAAGTTTATTCGTCACTGCAGGATAAAGGTATAAGGTATAGCCCTAGCCATTTATACAGCTAGGGCTTTTGATTTATGCAACTATCGCTTCGGTGCGAATGCGGATATTCACTTGGTAATCATCCACCTCCAAGATAGTGCCATCTACCACATTGTCAGCCAGTTCAAGGCTCAATGCCTGTGTTTCGGCCTGAATGTAGTCGCGGAAGTTTTCCACAGCGGCGTTTACCTCTGGTACCGAGGCCTGCAGCACGATGTGTATCTTGTCCTGCACCTCTAGGTTGCTGTCTTTGCGCAGATTCTGAATACGGTTTACCAGTTCGCGGGCGATGCCTTCCTGTTTCAACTCTTCAGTGATAGTCACGTCTAGCGCCACGGTCAGCTTGCCTTCGCTTGCTACCAACCAGCCCGGGATGTCCTCCGAAGAGATTTCCACGTCTTCCGGCGTCAATACGGCGGTTTCCTCGTCGCTTATCTGCAGTTCTATACCTCCCTCACGCTCCAGGTGCGCGATGTCGTCCTGATTCATTTGCTGCACGGCCGCAGCCACCAGCTTCATCTTCGGACCAAATACCTGACCCAGTTTTTTGAAGTTCGGCTTGATCTTCTTCACGAGAATGCCCGACGTATCGTCAATGTACTCCACATGCTTGATGTTCACCTCACTCATGATCAGGTCTTCCACCGCCTGAATTTGCTGACGCGTCTTATCATTAAGCACAGGTATCAGGATACGCCGCAGCGGCTGACGCACCTTGATGAAGTGCTTCTTGCGCAACGAGTGTACCAGCGACGAGATGGTTTGGGCCAGCGCCATACGCTCTTCCAAATCCTTGTCGATGGCCGTGTGTTCTACTTCTGGATAATAAGCCAAATGCACCGATTCCTCTTTGTGCTTGCCGCTCACCGCATTCAGGTCGCGGTAGAGTTGCTCGGCGTAGAACGGCGCGATAGGCGACGCCAGTTTGGCGATGGTCTCCAAACAGGTATAGAGTGTCTGGTAAGCGGCCATTTTGTCTTCGTTGTACTCGCCTTTCCAGAAACGCTTGCGGTTCAAGCGCACGTACCAGTTGCTCAGGTCGTCCACCACAAAATCTTGTATCGCACGAGCGGCACGAGTCGGGTCGTAGTCTTCTAGGAAAGTATCTACGTCGGCAACTAATGTGTTCAGCTTCGAGATAATCCAGCGGTCGCTTTCTGTTCTGCGCTCCAATGGCACTTCGTCCTCGGCGAACGTGAAGTTGTCCAGGTTGGCATATAGCGCGAAGAAAGAGTAGGTATTCTGCAGCGTACCGAAGAAACGGCGCTGTGTCTCTACCACACCCTCCGGGTTGAACTTCAGGTTGTCCCAAGGCGGCGCATTGGCAATCATGTACCAGCGCACAGCGTCCGGGCCGTACTTGCCGATCATCTCGAACGGGTCGATGGCATTGCCAAGGCGCTTGCTCATCTTGTTGCCATTCTTGTCGAGCACCAGACCGTTGGCGATTACGTTCTTGTAGGCCACGCTGTCTTCCAGCATTACAGCCAGTGCGTGCAGCGTAAAGAACCAGCCGCGCGTCTGGTCAACACCCTCGGCAATGTAGTCGGCCGGGAAGTTCTGTTCGAATATTTCCTTGTTCTCCAGCGGGTAGTGCCACTGTGCATAAGGCATGGCGCCCGAGTCGAACCAAACGTCGATCAGGTCTGTCTCTCTGTGCATTGGCTTTCCGGAGTGGCTCACCAGCACGATGTTGTCCACATACGGACGGTGCAGGTCGTTTATCTCCACGGAAGCCTCCATAAAGCCAGCGTCCACGGCACGGTCTATCTCGTCGCTTAGTTGCTGGATAGAGCCAATGCAGATCTCCTCCTCGCCGTCCTCTGTTCTCCAGATAGGCAGCGGCGTACCCCAGTAGCGCGAGCGCGACAGGTTCCAGTCCACCAGATTCTCGAGCCAGTTACCGAAACGGCCTGTACCTGTTGACTCCGGTTTCCAGTTGATGGTCTTGTTGAGCTCAATCAGTCTATCCTTTACAGCAGTGGTCTTGATGAACCAGCTATCCAGCGGATAGTAAAGCACCGGCTTATCAGTTCTCCAGCAATGCGGGTAGGTGTGCTCGTATTTCTCTACTTTAAAGGCTCTGCCCTCTTCTTTCAGTTTGATGGCAATCAGGACGTCGGTCGGCTTGTAATCAGCGGCCGACTCGTCCTCGCCTGTGTAGTTCTTCACGTACATGCCCGCAAAGTCGGTTACTTCCTTCACGAAGCGTCCTTGCTTGTCCACGAGCGGCGATGGCTTGCCGTTCTCGTCCTCTACCAACAGTGCAGGTATGTCGTTCTGGGCAGCTACCCTAAAGTCATCCGAACCGAACGTTGGCGAGATGTGTACGATACCCGTACCGTCTTCCGTCGTCACGAAATCGCCTACCACTACGCGGAAAGCGGGCTTTTCTGGCTGCACGTATGGCATCAGCTGGTGATACTCCACCCCTGCCAAATCGGCACCGATAAACTCTTCAACTATCTTGTAAGGAATCAGCTTATCGCCCGAGCTATACTCTGTCAACGGAATGCCGTCTGCCTTCGGATTGAAGAAGCGGCTCACGAGGTCCTTGGCCAGAATCACCGAAATCGGCTCGTAGGTATAGGGGTTGTAGGTACGCACTTTCACGTACTTAATGCCTTTGCCCACCGCCAAGGCAGTGTTCGCAGGAAGCGTCCAAGGGGTGGTCGTCCAAGCTAAGAAGAACACTTTTTCCTCCTCGTACTCGAACAGGAACATGTTGCGGGTGATTTTCTTCACCTCGAACTGCGCCACAATGGTCGTATCCTTCACCATCTTGTAGCAACCCGGCTGGTTGAGTTCGTGCGAGCTCAAACCCGTGCCTGCGCCCGGCGAGTATGGCTGGATGGTGTAACCCTTGTATAAAAAGCCTTTGTCGTACAGGCGCTTCAAAAGGGCCCATATCGACTCGATGTATTCGTTCTCGAAGGTGATGTACGGATTGTCAAGGTCCACCCAGTAGCCCATCTTCTCGGTCAGGTCGTCCCACTGGCTCTTGAAACGCATCACCGTTTCGCGGCAGCGCTGGTTGTACTCCTCTACCGTTATCTTCTTGCCGATATCCTCTTTCGTGATACCCAGCTCCTTTTCTACCTGCAGTTCTACGGGCAGACCGTGCGTATCCCAGCCGCCTTTGCGGTTCACCTGAAAGCCTTTCAGGGTCTTGTAGCGGCAGAAAATGTCTTTCACGGCGCGGGCCATCACGTGGTGTATGCCCGGCGTACCGTTCGCCGACGGCGGTCCTTCATAAAACACGAAAGGCTTATGCCCCTCTCTTGTCGTAACTGACCGCTGGAAGATGTTGTGTTCTTTCCAGTATGCCAGTACATCTTCGCCTACTTTGGCGTAATTCAGATTTTTGTATTCGTTATACTTTGCCATGTTAAGCACTTACTTCTTCAGGTAATTCGTCTTGTAATTTCAACTTCAGCTGGTTCAGGTCAAGCTCCTCGTCCTCGTGCTCCAGATAGAACTCGTCGTAGTGCTCTATCAGGGCGTATGGGTCACGCTTGTACTTGCCGCTATCAAAGCTCATCAGCAAAGTTGGCAATATAATCAGGTTTGTGAATAATGCAATCAATAAACTCACCGACATCAGCACGCCTAGGGCCTTGGTTCCGCCAAATTCGGAGAAAGCGAAGATCACAAAACCGAAGAACAGGATGATGGACGTGTAAATCATACTCGTGCCCGCTTCCGTCAAACTGGTCGTGATTGCGCGACTTACGTGGAACCCGTTGCTCAGCAATTCGCTGCGGTACTTGGCCAGAAAGTGAATCGAGTCGTCGATGGCTATACCTAGCGCAATACTGAAAATCAGCGCTGTGCTCGGCTTTAGCGGTATGTTGAAAACCCCCATCAGTCCGCCTGCAATCAAAAGCGGTATCATGTTGGGAATCACCGAAATAATCACTACCCTCGCCGACTTAAACAACAAAGCGATGACAATAGTTACCAACACAAAGGCCAGCACTAGGCTCGAGCGCAGGTTGTTGATTAAGTATTCGTTTCCTTTGATGAACAGGAGCGTCGTTCCCGTCAGGCTCACCTTGGTTTCGGCGCCCGTCTCGTCGCGGGTAAAGGTCATGGTGTTGCCCTCCTCCGTCACGGTCACGCCCTCGCCACCGTAGATGTCGCGCAGTTCGGGTTTTATTTTGCTGATGATAAGCGTGTCGAGCTCTCGGGAGCCCGCGTCGGCTACTTTCAGCGAGATACGGGCCGTCTGACCAGTGCTGTCTACGAACGAGCGCAAGAGTCGCTGGTTGTCGCCACCATCTTGCTTGGCCAGGTAGCTGAACACAAAGTTGCGCTCCGTGTTGTCAGGCAAGCGGTACGAGCCTGGGTCCCCTTCGTAGAACGCCTGCGTTGCTGTCTTCACCAGCCCCACGATGGAGATGGGCGCTGACAGGATAGGCTGCGTGCGCAGGAAGTCTTCGAGCTGGTTGAGTTTGTTCAGGTTCGGCAGCCGCATCACGCCTTGCTTTATACCTGTGTCCACGATAATCTCGAGTGGCATGACCCCGCTGAAGTGGTGCTCAAAGAAAGCCAAGTCCGCATTCACGCTACTCTCCTCGGGCAGGTCATCGACCATGTACGAAACCGTCTTCACCTTGTAGATACCCCAGAACGAAGCGGCCAGCGCCACAATGGTAAAGAAGTAAACTAGGTGCCGCTTATGGTGCACCAGATGGTCTAGAAACTCCAGAAACTTGTTGAGTGGCTTGGCGTCGAGGTGCCGCAGCTGCCGTGGCGTAGGCGGCGGCAGGTACGAGAATACCACCGGTATTAGCACAATGCTGATGATGTACGTTACGAAGATGTTGATACCCGCCACAACACCGAATTCATACAGTATGGCCACATGTGTGAAGGTGAACACGATAAAGCCGATGGCCGTGGTGGTGTTCGTCACCAAGTTCACTACACCGATCTTGCTAATCACCCGCGCCAACGCCATGATTTTGTTGCCATGTCGGCGGTAGTCGTAGTGGTAGCGGGTAAGGAGGTAGGTCGTATTCGGTATACCTATCACGACCAGAATGGCAGGTATAAGCCCCGTGAGAAGCGATATTTTGTAATCAAGCATAGCCAGTGTGCCGAGCACCCACACTACCACCATGCTAATCATCAGGAGCGGGAAGATTACGGCGTAGAACGAGCGGAAAAAGATGAAGAGCGTAATGCCTGTCACGAGCAAGGCCAGAATCAGGAACATCTTCATCTCGGCGGCTACCTTGGTCGTCATGACCGCCCGTACGAATGGCAGTCCCGCATAATGCAGCTTTATACCTGTATCCTTGGCAAAGGCCTCGGTATGGGCCATCACATCGTCCATCACCTTTACCCGACGTGCCGAGTTCAGATAGTCAGGGCCAACGGTAACGGCCAGCAAAGTAGCGCCTGTCTTCTTGTTGATGATTTGCCCGTCGTAGAAGCCCTGATTTCGCACCACCCGCAGCATACTGTCGAGTTGTGTCTGCGTCTGGGGCATGGGGTTGAAAATCGGCGCCGTAGTGAATTTGCGGTCAGCGGTGTCTTTTACAACCTGAATCAGATTCGGCAGCGAGATAACGGCTTTCACACCATCTACCGTGTTCAGCTGGTCTGACAGGCTTTTGAGCTCGCGGAAGTTATCGAGTTTGTAGGCCTTGGGGCTTTGCATGCCCACTACCAGAATGTTGCCATCCTCACCAAAGGTCTCCTTGAATCGCTGGAAGTACACCATGTCGGGGTCGTCGGGCGACACGACATTGGCGAAATCGTACGACATCTCTGCGTCTTTGGCCTTGTAGCCCATAAACGCAGTAAGCAACGCTAACAGGATAAGGAGCCTCAGCCTGTTTTTGATTATGAAAATGGCAATCTTATTCCACATGGTACCCAATAATGCGGCAAAGGTACGGAATTTTAATTTTTCGGGGGACTTCGATTAGGGCTGTATGGCCCCTAGTACTTGATTGTTAGGATTAAATAGCATGTGCAGGTATAAAAAGCAAATCACGACCAAACAGAAAGTTCGCTTCACTCTAGCAAATCCTCCCCTTGACGGTAAGGTCGTTTCATTCAATCTATTTTTGTCATTCTGAAAGAATCTTTTTCGCAGGTAGCATAGGCTTATCACCCCTCTAACCAAGTTTCTTAACAGAATGACAGTGATTTATGAGTAAGCTTTTTTGAATGAAACAGCCCTACCCTTGAGGGGAGCGCAGAGTGGTGTTTCAAGTATGGGGAAATGCAAACAGGCCAACTAAGCGCGTTTAAAGACCGAATCAGCACCCCTATTGACTACGGACGCAAGTTTCGAACTCCAGTTCTCACTTGTCCTTAAGGGGATACATAAAGAATCAAAAGCCCCTGCTTATCTGGCAGGGGCTTTTGATTCTTTATGTAGATGTAAATTATTTCTTTTTACTGGAGCTTGATGACGAGCTAGAAGACTTGCTTTCAGGTACACAATTCGGCACCTGTTTGCCATCCTTTTCCTTCATCCCCACTTGTTCGTAGCCTTTCCAACATGGGTCTTTTTCAGAGCTGTTCTTCGATTTTGATGTATTTGCCATAGCTTTTGGTTTAATGGTACATACGTGTATAACTCCTGGTTTGCCTCCTTTGTTTTGTATTGAGCGTTAGTCTCCTACAGGTTTATACACGCTGTCTTTTGCACATTCATTAGTTATAGATTTTCACATCTGCTATACCTAAAAAACCTTGCAGCCAGTCATAATAATCTTTTCAGCTATATCTGCGTGCATAAATTGCAACACATTAGAATACTTCTCGCTGATTATCAATTCACTAATTTCAAAATTCTTACTTTCTTAAGACCATTTTTCCACATGAAACATGGCTTTGTTTAACATAAAAATAGCACTTCCATGCATTTTAGGACAAATATGGACCAAAACAAGATATAGATTACAAATACCAAATATGTATATCTTCAAAACAAAACAGCCTGTAACACTTAAGTCACAGGCTGTTCTGATTACTGAGTGCTATACCTATACCTTAGGAAAGCTTCTCAAATATGCTCTTAAAGTTAACGGCTTTGTCTATGTAACTATGCAACTCACTGATTGGCATGCGCACTTGCTCACGTGAGTCACGGTCTCGAACGGTTACTGTGTTGTCCTCCAGCGTCTGGTGGTCTACAGCGATACAGAATGGGGTACCGATTAGGTCCTGACGGGTATAGCGCTTGCCGATGGAGTCACGCTCTTCGTAGATCATGTTGAAGTCATAGCGCAACGAGTTGAAGATCTCGGTCGCTTTCTCTGGCAGACCGTCTTTCTTTGTCAGTGGCAAAATAGCGGCTTTCACAGGAGCAAGTGCCGGATGGAATTTCAGGAAGGTACGGCTCTTGGTGGAGTCGCCTTCGGTGATTTCCTCTTCGGTATAAGCACTGCACAGAGTCATCAGGAACAGGCGGTCGGCGCCTACCGATGTCTCCACCACATAAGGGATGTAGTTGCCGTATGGTTTGCCGTCCTCGTTCAGGTCGTTGTCGAAGTACTGCATTTTCTTACGGCTCAGCTCTTGGTGCTGCGTCAGGTCAAAGTCGGTACGGGAGTGTATACCCTCAACTTCCTTGAAACCGAACGGAAACTTGAACTCGATGTCCACGGCGGCGTTGGCGTAGTGGGCCAGCTTTTCGTGGTCGTGGTAACGGAGGCTGTCGGCAGGTATACCGATAGCTTGGTGCCATTTCTTGCGGTTCTCTTTCCAGGTGTTGTACCACTCCATCTCCGTGCCAGGGCGCACGAAGAACTGCATTTCCATCTGCTCAAACTCCCGCATACGGAAAATGAACTGACGCGCCACAATCTCGTTACGGAAAGCCTTACCGATCTGCGCGATACCAAATGGTACCTTCATGCGGCCGGTCTTCTGCACATTGAGGAAGTTCACGAATATACCCTGTGCCGTTTCAGGACGCAGGTAAATGGTGCTTGAATCTTCGGCCACAGAACCTACTTGCGTCGAGAACATCAGGTTGAACTGACGTACCTCAGTCCAGTTGGTAGTACCGGAGATCGGGCATTTAATGTCTTCACGGATGATCAACTCACGTACCGCGTCAAGCTCTTCAGCACCGAGCAGCTTGCCCATTTCCACGAGCAGTTCGCTGGCTTTGTCGTAGTGGCCATCGGCTTCGTACTGGGCAGCTTTCTCTTCGATCAGCACGTCGGCGCGGTAGCGCTTCTTCGAGTCCTTGTTGTCAATCATCGGGTCGTTGAAGCTGTCGATGTGGCCCGAGGCTTTCCAGGTGAGCGGGTGCATGAAAATGGCGGCGTCTATACCTACCACGTTCTGGTGCAGCTGCGTCATGGACTTCCACCACAGGTTTTTGAGGTTGTTCTTCAGCTCTACGCCCATCTGGCCGTAATCGTACACGGCTTGCAGACCATCGTAAATCTCGCTTGACGGAAATACGAAACCGTACTCCTTTGCGTGCGAGATGATATCTTTTAATTGTGCGTTTTCTACAGGGGTTTTCTCTTGTGTCGCCATGCTGCAAAGATAGAAGATTCAGGTGTGATTATGCCATACGGGATTTATAGTTTTTTATCTATACCATTTGGCACTGTACCCATTCATGCTTAGCCATTTACAACTCTACACTGCCAAATAGGTATAAGGGTGCATCTGTTAATAATTTCTTAACATTGGATAACCAGACTACTCGCCTATTTTATGGTAACTTGCGTCGTTTTTTAAAAACTCACCCAATTCTTTAAAATGGCTAAGACTAAAAAGGGTAAAAAACCAGTTGTACCCACCCAGCCTTACAAGTTCAGAAAGCGCTTCAGTTTGCTGGACGTTCTGTTTCAAAAGGAGAAGAAATTCCTCTATTTCATTGCCTTCTCTTTCATTGTTGCCGGTATTGTTTATCCGTATGCATCCATTGCGATGTGGGTAGGCTTCCTGTTTGCCGCTTACTCAGCTATCGCGAACGACAGTATCCAGACCATCGGTACTTTTATCGTATCCAACGAAAAGCGGGCCTGGTACTGGCAGTGGCTCTTTATGGGCACTATATTCCTGGGTACTGTATTCTATAGCTGGTACATGTTCAACGGCGACGTAACCTATCAGCGTCTCTCCTCCAAAGGTTTTGACCAGACACCGGACAATTTCGTGTTCTTGCAGCTGGCTGCTCCAATCATCCTTTTGCTTCTTACCCGCTTCCGTATACCTGTCTCCACCACCTTCATGCTCCTGAGCGTGTTCACTGTTAGCTCAGGTGCCATTGTGGGCATGATAGAAAAAAGTTTACTGGGTTATGTGGCTGCCTTTGGTACGGCACTTCTCCTATACCTTGCACTCTCAAAAGTTATCAAGCGCTTTGTTAAGGGCGAGGCCCATAGCTTCTGGACGGTGGCTCAGTGGGTTGTTTCAGGTTTCCTATGGCACACATGGCTGGCCCAAGACTTGGCTAACGTGGCTGTATACCTGCCACGCTCGCTCAACATCTGGGAGTTCGTCGCTTTCGCTGGTTTTATATTCCTGGGTATGGGCTTCCTTTTCTTCAAGAAAGGTGAGAAAATTCAGGAGATCATCAACGAGAAATCGGATGTGCGTGATGTGCGCAGTGCCACCATTATTGACCTGATCTACGCTATTATCCTTTACTTCTTCAAAGAACTCAACAACATGCCTATGAGTACCACCTGGGTGTTCATCGGTTTGCTGGCAGGCCGTGAGCTGGGTATGCGGATCAGGGCGCAGGAAGGTGGCGCCAAACTGGCCAAAACTTTCAGCCTCATCGGCAAGGACATCCTTTCTGTAACGATCGGTTTGGTTATCTCGGTTATCATGGCAATCGCCATTAACCCGGTTATCCAACAAGAGATCATGAATTTCTTCTTCGAATAGTTTATACCTATTTCGATAAAGAAAGGGCCCGGCATCAGTCGGGCCCTTTCTGTTTTAGAACTGTTCTGTTTTGTGGATGGTCTTTTGCAAAAATAGTCTTTCTATACCTGCAGAGACCGTTGTCTGTCACATTTTCCACAGTCGCTATGTAGATGCCGTGAAAGTTAAAACAGGTATAGCTACACTCTGAGCTACCCTTTAAACTGATGGTTTAATCATACATTATGCTTAGCCTCTCTTGCAGAAAGAGCAAAAAAAAATCCCGGCTCCTTTGCAGAAACCGGGATCTATGTAGAAATACTGTTTCCTTATTTCTCTGGCCAAACGACTTCCAGGTTGTCGTTGATGAACACCCCAAAGTTCACGGCGATCAGCTGGTCTTCGTCGAAGTACAGGTCGATCATTTCCTTTTCGTAAGAAATGCGGGTCTCACCTGTCTCCATTTCTTCTTCTTCTATATCCTCGTACCCGTGATCTGCGAAAAGCCGTTTCAGTTGCTCCTGGCTCATTTCGAAAATACGCTCTTCCCAAAGCTTTACCTCGCGGTTGGCTGTTTCGATACAGCTTAGTTTGTAATCATCTTCTTTGTCGAAGTATAGCGAATAGCCCTCCTCCCAGTAGTTCCAGGCCTGATGCTCAAACTCATCTTCTTCATCAGACTCTTCAATCTCTTCAGGTTCGCCTAGTAGTTGCTCTACTTCTTCCATTGTAAGGCCAAACTTGATCTTCCCAAGCCCTTTGCCTAACCTGATTTCTTTGTTAACCATGTTGCTCTCTCGTTTTATCTTGTATGCAAAGATATGTGATTTACTAATTTCGGAATTAAAAGGTTAATTGATACAATGAACAATTCATTTTTTTAAGATTCGTATTTCGACCTGAATTCGGCCATCAACTTTTTATACGTATCATTTTCCTTTGCCTCATCCCATTTTTCTTTGAAAATGCGTGCCGACTCCGCCTTCACCGGATCAGGGTCCAGCGGTAACTGATCACGGCCATGAGCGCCGCTCTGTCCTTTTTTATCATCCGGTACGGGGCCCTTATACTTCTGACCCGTGCGGTGGTTCGCATAGCGGCGTGAGCGGGTATAGCCCATCTGCAAAAACTTGCGCGCCATATCAGCGCCTACAAAGTCGTTCTGACGAAGGTAATCCAAAAACAACCCATAGATATACTCCGATGACTCTTGTGCGATCTCGGGCGTCTTAAAGCGCCAATGTGGTAATATCTCCGACTTATACGGTTCCACCAGCAACACACCCTGCTCACCTTTCCCTATACGGTACAGCTCCGGATTTTTTCTAAAATCCGTTTTCTTGAAATCCAGTTCATAGTTAAAAGCCTTCGATTTCTCTTGGTTCATTGGTATAGCCTGTTGTCTTGAACTGATTATCCTGGTATAGGTTCGGGTGCTGCTCCGGATACACGATGATAAAGCTGTTGTCTTTGTAATTGCGCGAAAGCACGCGCGGCACATCGTCTAGTATACCATTGTAGGACAACGTGCCTCTGCGGGCTGATATAACAACCACCATATCGTCTTTGCCTATACCTGTCTGGTTGCTCTCGAACTCAGGCATGCTTGGGCGTGGCATGTAGGTAGCGTCGATGGCAGGCTTGCTGCTCTTCACAGTATTTTTTATTTGGTTGTTTGTTCTTCTACCGGCCATAAAAACGACCTTGGCTCCCAGTTGCGTTGACAACAGGCGAACGGCACGCATCCAGCGCAGGAAACCTCTCTCCAACTCCGCATTGGCCGGCACGATTACGACCAGGCGGCTTGTCGTATTCAGCGGCTGCATGATCTTGCACACCAGAATCATCTGCTCTGTATTCTCAAGCAGGTTGTCCAGGATGGTACCGAAGATCCTGTCACGGGTTGTGATCTTGGCATTCCAGCCGAGGACTACTTCCGTTATCATCAACTCTTTTATCGCTCTCAGAATACCGCTGGCAATGTTAATGTCGATTTTGGCTACCAGTTGCACGTCATTGTCAGTGGCCGATGCGTAAGTGATCGCCTCCTGCAGCATTTTGTTCTTTCTAAAAATCTCTTCCTCGGCTTGCTCATTGTCCAACACTACTGCCAGCGGATAGATCGGCTCACTGTAATCAGGATTCCGCAGCATTATCGATAAGTCGATCAGGTTTTCTATGTTCTGCGGATTAGCGATCGGAACCAGGATACGGTCTGGTTTCTCACTCAGGTTTGGCTTGCGACGACTCTCAATTATGGCCAGTCGTTTACCTACTTTTTCTGTTACAAAAGAACTTACCAGGCAGGTCACTAAAATCAGTACGATAGTACCATTCAGGGCATCCTCATTGATAATGCCGATGTTGTAACCCACCAGGATCACTGCCAGTGTAGCTGCCGCATGTGCGCTGCTAAGTCCGAAGATCAGGTTTCGCTGCGTTCCGCTATACCCGAATATCTTCTGAGTGAGCCAAGCAGCCACAAATTTGGTCACCAGCGCCACCACCACAATAATACCTGCTATTATCAATGCCTCAGGACCTCTAAACAGCACGCTCAGGTCCACGATCATACCTACATTGATCAGGAAGAAGGGAATGAAGATATTGTTGCCTACGAACTCAATTCTGTTCATCAGCGCTGAGGCATGCGGTATGAGCGGGTTAAGTGCCAATCCTGCCAGGAAGGCGCCGATAATAGCCTCTACTCCTGCCAGCTCCGCCAGAAAAGCCGCTGCAAACACCATCGACAGTACGAATATGTATTGGGCTCCTTTCTCACTTTCAATTTGCTTAAAGAACCAGCTTGCTATGAGTGGAAACAAAAACATGACTATACCGCCAAAGATGGCCAGTGATCCAGCCAGTTTCACCCAGTACCATACATCCAGGTTGCCCTGCGTACTGCCAGCCACCACAGCCAGCACTAAGAGTACCGCTGTGTCTGTTACGATCGTACCTCCAATCGTGACAGTTACTGCTTCGTTTTTACTTATACCTAGTCTGCTGGCTATCGGATAAGCGATCAGGGTATGTGACGAAAACATGCTTGATAGTAGAACCGCTGAGATCAGTTGATAATCCATCAGGTAATAGAAGATCAGTGTACCTGTGGTGATCGGAATAAGGAAGGTCAGCGCCCCGAATATTAAGCTTCGATTTCGGTTCTTTTTAAAATCCATCATATCGATCTCCAGCCCTGCCAGGAACATGATGTATAAAAGTCCCACTGTACCGAACAATATAATGCTGGCGTCGCGAAGGAGTAGGTTAAACCCGTTTGGCCCTACAATCACACCTGCCAATATTAGTCCCACTATACCCGGTATTTTCAGTTTGTTGAGTATAATGGGCGCTATCAGGATTATCAGCAGCACCATCGTAAATATCAATACTGGATCTTCAAACGGAGGAACCAGCTTTAGAAGTAATGTCATAGTTTTATGTTAGTGTTCTCTTTTTCTCCTTATAAATATAGCGCTTTTATTTTTTTGCCTTTTCTTGCGCCTTCTCTTTCCCTCTCTTTTTGGCCTTCCGCTCTCTCTTTTTGAGCCAACTTATCCAGCTTTCCACATCTTACCTGACCTTATTAATTTTAATTAGATAAATTTTTAAATAAATCTTCTTTCATCATTAAGGCTGTTCATAAGTTAATAACTGTGGAACATTCTGATTTATCCTCATTTTGATTTTGTATACCTCTGCTTTGCACCTGGCTACCCACATTTTATTTTTCTGTTAATTTTTATCTTTCAGTCACTTAAAGGTCTTTTCCACTTTTACCCATTTTGTGTGCATTACTTTTTTCACATACATGCACTGCCGTGGAAAAGCCTTTTTTCTATGTACCTTTGTCAACCCCTTTCCACTTTTTGTGTGTTCCACAGTCCTTTGGCCCCACCTGTGGAACATACCCACTTTGAGTTATCAGATTTGATCCACACTTGTCCACATTTATACCCACCCTTTTTGTGGATTTCTAAACATCTTTTTTGATTCTGTATTTTGAAGCCTTTTATCGCCATTGACGGTAATCGATTTTACCTATTACGGAAGAGGAGCAGGTTTATTTGCAAGTCCTGATGTGGTCGCTAGTGATTATGTTTCACAGGTCTCTGGTACGGCTATTTCAACCTGAAATAAATACCGGAATGATGTATCCATTGAATTATATCTGGTAGCGGGCAGGTTGGTTGTTACCAGACAACTCGAAATGTAATGGAGATGTTTAGTTCGGCTATCCGAATTTTAGGAGAGTGCTAGCCCCTTTTCAATTATGATACATCGAGAGTCATGTATTTGCTTGGTGATGCAACAGGTAAGTTGTGTTTCGGATCGGCACACTCTATTCAAAGAGTTTGCTTTTCTTCGCCAATTTCACTCTTACCTTCATGCATATTTCTACCTCTTTTCTTTTGCTTTCCCTTGATACAAATGGGGCTTTGATGATACCAGTAGCTGGTATATGTTTCCACCTCTAGCGTTGCGCTCGTATCTAATTAGCACGGATTCATACGCTAGAAATATTCTGGCATTTTTTAATGTCTTCCAAACGTTCGCTAAGTAGATCTTATATGACTTTTATTTGCCTCTCTATAGCCTAAGTTTAGTTGGATCTTATTACAAACCTAAGTCATTCTTCATGGCCTTGGGGCGCTTGCTCTTGAGGTTTTCTTTTAAATGCGATATTTGAATACTATATCATTGCTTAACAGTTCTCTCTTCCCAGTTCATAATTTACATCTGATTGATAGATGGCTATTGCCTATTCCGTACCGGGAGTACAAAGCTGAATTCATATATGTGTTTTGTTACCTATTCTGATTAGCGGTTTGGTTTATCATTCACCAGCTTCTCTTCTTTACTCTTTTTGGCGTGATAGGTCCTTGTGGACAATTCTTTTGATTAAGGTTCTGCAGTTGATTTCACCCCATTTTATTTGCGTTTTATCCACGTGTTATCATTTGAACGGTATGAATCGGATATAAAAAAAGGGAGCCAACTTGGCTCCCTTTTTACTCTAAAATTCAATATTCTCTTCCATCTCCCAGTTGGCCCTTATCTCCAGTGGCTTGTCGTGGAGGTATACCTGCTCAGGCTCTCTTACCAGTTCAGGGTCTCCCCCATCCCATTTGCCATTGTTGTTGGCATCCAATATCACGCGTATAAAGTAAGTGCCCGGTTCAATGCTTCGGAAATTGTATGTCCTTGTATTTCGCACCTGGTGCTTCACCTTGTATTGGTTGTCCACTAATTGGATGATGTAGCTCTTTTGCTCTGTTTTCACAGCTCCTCTCAGACTTCCTGCTCCTCTTGCTTCTGCCACAGTGACCTGCAGGGTCGGCATCGTAAAACGTTCTCCCTGTACCGGTACTATACCTACAGTATCCAGCACGATGGTTGCCTGACGGTTGCTGTTTGTCCATTTAGGCATAATAAAGCTTATCTCTGCTGCCGTACGATCGAGTGCCACTTGTTCCGGATACGTTAGTCTGGCTATCTCCAGGCTGTCAGCTAAAAGGCGTATTGGGGTTTTTGATTGAATTCTAACCGGTGTTTCCAATTCGATTATAACACGTTGCCCTTCACTAATTGCCCCATTGCTTGTGTTACCGTTTTCTTTCAGACGTGCTCCCTGCACGCGCTGTGCTCTCTTACCTTCGAAGACTATCTGTACGGTATCTACTGTGCGGTTTGCAGCTGAGTCCAAGGCTGTCAGTATAGCTCTTCCTCCCGTAAAGCGGCTGTCGCCAAATAGATCCACTATCTTCCCATCAGTTGATACTTTATGAATCAAAGTGTCTTTTGGTAAGTCTACCGGCCTGGCCACGAAGCTTTCTATACCTTCATTATAATTGGCCACAAAGCGATCTGTATATCTTTCGCGGCGCTGCAGGATAGGACGTTTGGTATCTATCCTAACAGTCTGCAATACTATCTCCTGTTCCTCGCTTGTCACTCTTATTGGTTCTGCTTTATAAGCGATCCGCTCTTCTTCCGTGTCATAAAGGGAGTTATTGTTTTTATCAGTCAATGCATAGATTCTATACTCACCATCTCTTATGTTTTCGAAGGTGAACTCCCCATTAGCATTTGTCTGGGTCTGGTAATATGGTCTGCTTTTCCTGATACTGAGTGTGTCGCTTGTAGGGTATAAAGCCACCACGGCTTCGTTCTCAGGTTCCTGCGTCAGCAGTCTTACTACTTGCCCGCTTACCCTGCTCGAGTCTATGAAACTGCCTGTACTAAACGTCAGTACTAATCCTTCTGCAATGTTTTTTTCCGTGATATCCTGTATGCCTTTTCTGAAGTTGAAAGTATAGGTTGTGTTTTCTTCAAATGGTTGCTCAAACACTAACTCCATTCTGGTTCGGCTTGGTCGCACCTGATATTTGTTGTCGGTAAACGGTGTGATCAGGAGTTCTTTCTGCAGGTTGTTTTGCTGGACTTCCTCGTTGAAATCAAGCGTGATGGTACGGGTACTTACATTCAGTTCCTGCGACTTTGGATTGCTATTCAGAAGTTCCGGTGCGTCTTCATCTTTAGGTCCTCCTTCCGGGTTGTTTATACTGGCGCAAGAAGAGATAGTAATGACTGAAGCTGCGAGTAAGAGGCTGTTGACAATTTTCATCTAATATTCGTTTAAATGAAAAACAGGCAAACTTTCGCTTGCCTTGTTCTTATTTATTAACACTGTTTGGTGGTGTCTATTTTCTCTTTGCTACAAAGATCAGGCTCGAGTAGTCGTTACCGTTTTTCTCTGCATAGCTGTTAGACTTAAACCCATTGACCACACTGCTGATGACTTTTGTCTTCCCTTCTTTCTGTTTCTCGCTGAGCATGCTCACGTAATAGGCATCAAACTTCATGGGCAACACTTCCTCTAGTTTCATCTTATGTTTCTTGAGTAAGCGCTTCATGGTTGGTTGTGTAAAGTGGTACAAGTGACGTGGCACATCATAAGCTGCCCAGTCTGCTTTGTATTGCTGTGCGTCATGCGAATCAGCATTGGGAACAGCAATGATCAGGGCGCCGTCTTCCTGCAGTAGGTTGATGAGTTCTGTAAGTGTCTCGTTCAAGGTATGTATATGTTCCAGCACATGCCAGAGCGTGATTACCTCAAATTTCTCCCCTGCTATCTCACTAAGTTCTTTTGCTATTATTTCACCTGTCTGGCCTGAAGCCTCCTCACGAGCACGAGCATTGGGCTCCACTCCTCTTATTTCCCAGCCGTCGTTTTTGCAGGCATTCAGGAACACGCCTGTTCCGCAGCCATAATCCAGTATAGATCCTTTAGCTGGAGCATGTCTGTTGATAAGCTCTACCTTTTGCTTCGTCGTGATGGAGCGCACCACATGATAGGCTCTGTTGATAATGCCTGTCTTTATGTTGCTATGCGATATGTATTCCTCAGATTCGTAATACTTATCAATACTGGCGGCATCAGGACGTGGGTTCGTGAACTTGAATGTGCAGTTCTCACACTCCACAATCACGAAGCTCTCTTTTGAGACTGCATTGTCTGTTACTACCAGAAAGTTTTTAAAATCTTCTTTGCCACATATCGGGCAATGCTCCAGTCTTTCGTAGCTCATTTATTTTCCAAGGTATACCATTAGTACAGATATGTCAGCTGGTGAAACGCCACTGATACGTGATGCCTGCCCGATTGTCTCAGGCTGTATACGTAGCAGTTTCTCACGCGCTTCTGCTGACAATGCAGGTATGTTGCGGTAGTCTATTTTCTCTTTGATATTATAGTTCTCGAGTTCACCCATTTTGGCAGCCATGGTGTGCTCTTTCTCGATATAGCTCTCGTACTTCACGGCAATCTCAGCCTGCTCCACACTGTCAGCCTTGAACTTGCTCAGATATTCTGCTACGGCAGGCACGGCCTCTGCGATATGTTTGATTTCGATGTTTGGCCGTTTGATCAACTGACCTGCCCGCTGCTTTTCAACGATCGGGGCTGAGCCCATTTGCTCCAGCATGCTGTTGATATCTCCCGGCTCAATCGGCTTGTTACTTAAGTAAGCGATGATTTCAGCCGTTTCTGTGATCTTCTTATCCACAGCTGCTAAACGGCTTTCGTCAGCCAATCCAAGCTCATAGCCGAGCTTTGTAAGGCGAATATCAGCATTGTCTTGGCGTAGCAAGATACGGTGCTCTGCTCTGGAAGTAAACATACGGTATGGCTCGTCGGTACCCTTGTTTACCAGATCATCGATCAACACTCCGATGTACGCTTCTGATCGCTTCAGTATAAACGGTGCTTTTTCGTTTATCTTGTTATGCGCGTTTATACCTGCCATCAATCCCTGGCAAGCTGCTTCTTCGTATCCTGTAGTACCGTTTATCTGGCCAGCAAAGTATAGATTCTGCACCAGCTTTGTTTCCAGTGTTAAGTTCAACTGTGTCGGTGGGAAGAAGTCATACTCTATCGCGTATCCAGGGCGGAACATCTTGGCGTTCTCAAATCCCACGATCTTACGGAGTGCTTTCAGCTGCACATCTTCTGGCAGTGAGCTGGAAAAACCATTTACGTAAACTTCTACCGTATTCCATCCTTCCGGCTCCACAAAGATTTGATGACGGTCACGATCAGCGAATCGGTTGATCTTGTCTTCTATAGACGGACAGTAACGAGGACCTAATCCCTGTATACGTCCCTGGAACATAGGCGATTTTTCAAAGCCTGTTTTCAGGATCTCGTGTACATCTGAATTAGTGTAGGTGATATAGCAACTGCGCTGCTTAGCCAATGGTGTGGTTTCAGTATAAGAGAATTTAGAAGGTTTCTCATCACCGAACTGTTCTTCCATACGGCTGTAATCAAGTGAGCGGCCATCTACACGTGGCGGAGTACCTGTCTTCATGCGACCAGCCTCGAAGCCAAGTTCGATCAGTTGTTCTGTCAGACCTTTTGCTGATTTTTCAGCAGAACGGCCACCTCCCATTTGTTTCTCCCCGATGTGGATAATACCATTCAAAAAAGTGCCGTTCGTTAAGATGACGGCCTTTCCACGTATAGTTATCCCCAAGCTGGTACGTACACCAACGGCTCTTCCATCCTCTACTTCTATACCTGTTACCATCTCCTGCCAGAAGTCAACGTTCTCTGTTTGCTCCAGTGTCAGACGCCAGGCCTCAGCAAATCGCATGCGATCACTTTGTGCACGTGGGCTCCACATGGCAGGGCCTTTAGATTTGTTCAGCATGCGGAACTGGATCATGGTCTCGTCGGTAATGATACCGCTCATACCACCCAGCGCATCTACTTCACGCACAATCTGTCCTTTTGCTACGCCACCCATAGCCGGGTTGCAGGACATCTGTGCAATGGTATTCATATTCATGGTCGCCAAAAGAACCTTAGAGCCCATTTTGGCAGCTGCGGCAGCGGCTTCACAGCCTGCATGGCCCGCACCTACAACTATGATATCGTATTCTGGAAACATGTATTCAGGATTTAGAGATGTTTCACGTGAAACATCAAAGGGAGGTTGGTAATTCCCTTATTTGCGATTAAAATTTCCGCAAAGATAAGGAAGAATCTTCGAGTTTGCGCATAGCTACTTCCTGCTCAGGGGTTTTATCTTTGAAACCAAGCAAGTGAAGTACGCCGTGGATGAGAACGCGGTGAAGCTCGTCATTAAAAGAGGTGCCGTGTGTCATGGCGTTATCGCGCACACGGTCAATGCTAATAAAAATATCACCTTCGATAGTGCCTTCTATGTCGGCATTGTCGAAGGTGATGATATCTGTGAGTGTGTCGTGATCGAGATACTCTACATTGATCTGGTGCAGGTAATCGTCAGAACAGAAAATGTAAGTCAGGCTTATCAGCTCATGCTCGTGTTGCTCTATGATGTCTGCAATCCAGTCGGAAATCTGCTCTGGGTTTTCCAGCGAGAAATCAAGATCCTCGCTGAAGAACTCAATTGGATGATCCATTCTGTGATTGTGTGATGTTAAATATTAACTGCACCTTTTTACCGTTGTCGAGGAAGTTTACTTCGTCACACAGGTTACGCATCAGGAAGATACCACGGCCGCCAGGGTTCTCCAGGTTCTCAGGAGCCGTAGGATCGGGCAGGGTGTCATAATCAAAACCAGGTCCTTCATCTTCAATTTCAAAAAGAAGCTGATTATTCTCTACCTGGAGCGTAAGGTATACTAGTTTTTCCTTGTCGAATTTATTGCCGTGGCGGATGGCATTGTTCACAGACTCTGTAACGGCTACCATAATGTTGCCATACACATCGTCTTCAAACTCGAATTCTTCCTTTGAATTGTCTATGAAGCTTTCTATAACTCGGATGTTCTCGATTAAGGAAGGAATCTGAATTTTAACCTGATTCATATTACTTGTTAGTGATGCTATAAGGTGCGTATTAGTTATTCATATTTTGGAAATACTCGCTAACCTTCTGTTTGTAGTAGGGCGTAAGCGCCGATGATACGGTTTGCAGCAATTCCGTTTGTTTCTCTTTTGTTCTTATATACTTTTCGAATGATGGAGGAACCCTTCTGGCAACATCCTGAGCGCTCTTGGCCTCGCGTTTATTATCCAGCTCCCGCTCCTTCATTGACTTCTCTGCTTCCAGCAAACGAGTAAGAATTTCGCGCTGCCGCATGATGGTCTGCTCAGTCAAACGTTTATTAACGAGATCAGTCTCGCTTTGTTCCATCATCTTGCTGATATTTCCCAACTCACCGTTGCCGCCCTTTTCGCCAGGTTTCTGTCCCTGTTTCTCCATTTCTTTAAGGGCGTTACGCAAAGCCTCTTGCTCCGCAGCTAATTTAGCTAATTCTTCAGACAGTGCCTTACCTGACTTGCCACCTTTTTTTAATTCTTCGATTTTTTTGTTCAAAGCATCCTGCATCTGGCCAAAATCACCAGGCTGCGGCTTACTTCCCTTCTGTTTTGAGGCCATGCTGCCCTGCATTTGCTGCATGGCCTGCTGCATTTGCTTCAGCGCATCGTTGAGCATCAAAGCCAGGTTGTTCATGGATGTCATGGCGAGTTGCTGCTGAGCGGTAGCACGACCCACGTTACGGTCGCGCAGCTCTTTCATGCTGTTGTCCATGCTCTCGTTCATCTGGGCCACCTCACGTGTTACAAAAGACTCGAGTTGGAAAACCTTCTTGGCAAGAGCAAAAAGACTGTCTTCTATTACCTTGGCATTGTCGCGGAGTGAGAGCTGTTGCTGAGATAAGGAAATAAAGCGCGGGTCGCTTTGGTTGACACCCCGGAACGATTTCATCAGCCCTTCCTGATCAAATGACAGCTTGATTAGGTTCTCTAGGATGTCGCGTAGGTTGTCGAGGTTCTGCTGCATGCCGTCCATGCTCATGCTGTTCTGCATCTGCTCCATTTGTTGGGCCATCTGTTTCATCTTCTCCCCTGCTTTCTGCTGCGACTCGCTGGCTTTTTTATTCTGGTTCTTTTCGAGCTGCTGCTGTCCCTGCTCCATGTCCTGCTCAATCTGCTGTTGCTCCTGCTGCATTTGCTGCTCGTCCATCTGGTTCGGGTTCTGAAGCTTGTCGTTAAGCTCCTTCAGGTCTTTCATGTCCTCCTTCAGCTGCTCAAACTCTTTCTGTATGCTTTCCTGTTCCTGCTGTAGCTGCTTGTTGTCTTCCTGCTTTTGGGCGGTTTTATCGGCCAGTTCTTCCTGCTCCTTGGCCATTTCCTCCAGCTTATTGGTAATGTTGTCGAGCTTTTGCTCAAACTGAAGTTGCTTGAACAACTCCAATGCTCTTTCCAATTCACGCTCGAGGTTGCGCTCGCGGTTATCCAGTTTGCTTAAGAGCTTCTGCAGTTCAGAATCTTTCGGGCTTTGTTCTTGCAATAGCTTTTCCAGTTCTTCGTAAAGTTTTTTGGTTTCTTCGTCGAGCAGGCTGTCCATCAATTTTTTTAGTTCCTGCGCTTTCTCGGCGAGCTGCTTGTCCTGCTCCGAGAGCATGTTTTGCTTCTTGTTGAGTTCGTCAAACAGTTCTTTCATAGAAGAAATATCCTGCTCTAACTGCTTACGCTTCTCTGCCAGGTCCTCCAGCTGCTTTTTGTCCTGCCAGTTCAGGTCGCGCTTTGTCTTCATTTTTTCCTCAGACTGGGCCAGCTCTTCTTTCAGCTTCGTGCTTCTTTCCAATGATTTGCTCAACTGACTTTCCACCGACTGGGCATTGCTGTTCAGTTCCTGCTCCAGATCACGGCGGCTTGGCACACGCAGCTCGAAGGAGCGGGTACGGGCGCTCTTAGGTCCGTTCAAGCCATCATTGTCCCATACCTGCACAAAGTACTCTAGCTTATCGCCAGGATTGAGTTGCAGACTGGCGGTGTTCCACTGATGGTAATAGGTCTGGCTGAGTTGCTGTCGGTTCAGGCCGATCAGTACGCTCTTATACTTAGCTTGAGGATTCTTGTCATTCGTCACCTTGTAGTTCAATACAAGTCGAGTCAGCCCATAGTCGTCAGATATTTCGCCGGCCAATACCACAAAGCGGTATAGGGCAGAGTCGTGGTACTGTTCTAAAGAAATAAGTGGGTGCCGGTCAGGTATAGTGGTAATCTGATAATTGATCTCTTCTTTATTTGAGCTATGTGCATTCCGAAGGTTTACACCATAGTTTTGGCTTTCGGTAAACTGCTTGCTGGCTGTGAATAAGTTCTCTTTAGATTGCGCTACAAGTGATTCAGAGGGGTTTTCAAAATTGATTTCAACACGGTCTGTCTCGGTTGCATCGAAATTCCAAGTGATAGAACTACCTGCAGGTATAGTCGCATTCCCCGTATTCTGAATCAGTTCAGGCTTTCGCTTTAGGTAGGCAGGATAAGCCACTTCCATATGGAAGTTTTTCAGATTTGGTCTCGAGAGCAGCTTCAGGTTATAATCATCAGACATAAAGCCCGAGCCCTCCAACTGAAACTCCACAGGGCGTTGCAACTGCTTGAAGGTATAAGTATAGCCGTTGCTGCCCTTCTGCAGTCGCTGACGTCTACCGTTGTAATGGATGTATACCTCACTCGGAATCGTCTTGCCTTCCAACTGCACTTTCAGTTCAAAGTCCTCTCCTCTGTAAGTCTGCAGCGACTCATTCTCTACCACAAACCGGAAAGGTGCTAGCGGAGTATAGTGTTTCTTGTAATTGATGATGCGCTCCGTGCCCTGCACAAATATGGTAGGGTAAAGCAAAGCGATCAGCAGCATAATAACCGCCGGCAGTGCAATGTATTTTAGAAGGGGCTTGTTTTCACGGTAGGTAACGGCCTCTTCGAACGGATAATTGACGAGCTGTGAGGAACGCTGAGCTATACTGGCGGCAATCAGTTCATTAGTCCGATCAAGGTCTTTTAGCTGAATGGCATTTAGTAGCTTGTCCTTTATTTCAGGATAGTGATCCCCTACCCTGGCAGCAGCCTGCTCATCAGAAAGCAATTTTCGGAGGTTGGTCAGCGCTGAGATTGGGAGTATGATCCAGCGAATGAGTGCGTAGATTGTAAGGCCTACAAAAGAGAACAGCAGAAAGGCCCGCACGAACACCGGGAAGTAAAAGATATACTCCAGCAGACTATACACGATGTAAATGGACATCAGCAAGCCTATCGCGAAAATGCTCCCTCGCAACAACAGGTTGAGGTAGAACTTTTTCTTAAAGGCCTGCAGCTGGTATAACAGCTTGTCCATCGCATCGTGCTGATTCATCTGCCTAGTTATTTAATCGTTACTAACTCATGCTTACAGCTAATGATTAACCTGAGAGGTATAAGTTGTTAAAATATAGAAATTTAAGAGAATCTCCTAAAGCCTCTGTTATAAAACTGTCTGCACGATCGATTTAGTATACGTACAGGGCGTGCTACTATATAATATCCAATAAAACCGGGCAGTGATCGGAGTGTTTGGCTTCTGGTAATATGGCTGCCCGTTGCATGCGATCCTGCAAATTGCCCGTCACCATGTTGTAATCGATACGCCAGCCTAGGTTCTTGGCACGTGCCCCTGCCCTGTAGCTCCACCAACTGTAATTGTGCGGTTCTTTATTAAAATGGCGGAAGCTGTCCACAAAGCCACTCTCAATAAAATTGGTCATCCAGTTACGCTCTTCAGGCAAGAAGCCCGAGCTGTTCGCGTTAGATTTTGGGTTGTGAATGTCGATGGCTTGGTGACATATATTGTAGTCGCCACTGATTACCATACCTGGCAACGTTTGCTTCAGGTCACCTATGTACCCATAAAAATCATCGAGCCACTGCATCTTAAAACCCTGCCGCTCATCGCCGCTGGATCCGGAAGGCATGTATACGCTCATTACCGAATAATCGTCGAAGTCTGCACGGATTACTCGTCCCTCATTGTCGTAGCATTCCATGCCACAGCCGATCTCTACATGCTTGGGCTTGTCTTTGCTGAGGATGGCTACACCACTGTATCCCTTTTTTACAGCAGGATGCAGGTATACGTTGTAGCCTATATCTTCGAATATGGCACGGTCAAATTTATCTTCGCAGGCTTTGATCTCTTGCAGGCAAAGTACATCCGGATTGGCAGCTTTTACCCAATCCGTAAATCCTTTGGTAATGGCGGCACGGATGCCATTTACGTTGTAAGTGATTATTTTCATACTGACTGTTTCACGTCCTGATATAGGTAGCATGCTCTCTTTCGATAGGAGGGAGAAACATGCTACCCGTGCAGGTAAAATTTAAAATTTTGAGATCTTATATTTCGTCGGCTCTGTCGAAGTACTCCAGGATATGCCACTTCAGCATTCTCTCCTGATCTTTCAGATTAGTGAAAGGTATAGCCTTAACAGAACGGTAATGGGGCCAACCTTCTTCGTCAACCCGCTCCAGTTCATAAAAACCTGACAGACTGAACACCTTGCAGGTAGCGATGTGCATCAGGTCCTGCTTCTCCTCTTTTGTAAAATCCGAGATGCCCTTTCCCAATTCCTGTATACCTATCAGAAACAGGATGGCATTCAGGTCAGGCTTTTTCCCGAAAGTCTTCATCATCGAAGCCCTCAGGTTGGTCCATCTGTGATCCAGGTTAGATGATTCGTCGGCCATATGTTTAATTGTTAATTGGCTGAATTGTTCGACTGCCTACTTCATAAAACTCGCTTCTGAGTAAAAGGCAGCAGGTTGAACAAATCAACTTTGAAAATACTTTGTTTAAGAAGCGCTCTGCTGGGCTTTAAGTTCCTCCCAGTACTCTACTGCACGGCGGAAGTGCGGGATCACGATGGATCCTCCCACCAGATTGGCAATGGAGAACACCTCAAACACCTGCTCGTCCGAAACGCCTTCTTCAAAGCACTTTCCCAGGTGGTACTTGATGCAATCGTCGCAACGGAGCACCATAGAGGCTATCAAACCGAGCATTTCTTTCGTTTTTACGTCCAAAGCACCCTCCATGTAGGTGTTGGTGTCGAGGTTAAAAAATCGCTTGATTACTTTGTTATCGTAAGACATAATGCGCTCGTTCATGCGCGTACGATATTCGTTGAATTCTTCTATCTGACTCATTGTTGTGTGTGCTGTGACTGTTTTATGCTATTAAAAGTATAACAGTTAAAGTTAATCTAAATTCTCAAGAATACCTTAATCACGCCTGTCCCGCTATGTTACAGGATTTTCTGTCTTTACTTTTTCCCGAAATATGCCATGCATGCGATCAGGCACTGACTCGTGGCGAGCGTTATATCTGCACAGAGTGTAATGTGAAACTCCCTTACACCGACCTGCACCTGCATGGTGCCTCAGAGTTGAACTACCTGCAGCAGCGGTTTTGGGGTAAGGTGCCAGTGCGTTTTGCATTCTCATACCTGCTTTTCAGGCCCAAAGGGCGGGTGCAGCGCCTCTTGCACAAGCTTAAGTATAAAGGAGCTGAGGAAGTTGGCGAGCACTTGGGTACACGCTACGGCTCCATCTTGTTTGACCACGGGTATGCAGCCCACTTTGACTTGATCATCCCTGTGCCGCTGCACCGGTTGAAACTACGCCGGCGTGGTTATAACCAGTCAGACGGTTTTGCAAAGGGATTATCGGAGGCACTGCAAATTCCGTGGAGTAACAAAGTGCTGGAGCGTGCCATCGATACGGACTCTCAGACAAAGAAAAGCCGCTTGGATCGCTGGCAAAATGTAGAGCAGGTATTTGTTGTGAAGAAGGTTGAGGAAGTAAGCGGGAAGCGGATACTGTTAGTGGACGATGTCCTGACAACAGGAGCAACACTGGAAGCATGTGCCCATACCTTATTGCAAAGTGGGTGTCATGAAATAAGTGTGACGACCATTGCGGCAGCGCAACTTTAAGTCGGCAAGGCTAAAAATGCAAAAAGCCCGGGTAAACCCCGGGCCCTTTAAAATATAGTATTAACTGTTAGTTCTTATCTGTTAGATCCTGCGTTGATCATCGCGCAACGGAAACCGATTGTTGCTGTAGATGAATCCTGCGCCATGAATCTTCTGGTACCTGGAGATAGCCAGTAAGCTACGTCTTTCCATGAACCACCTTTGTAAACGCGAACCTCATTGCTGATCAGTGAGTGGAAACCTTCTACTGTGTCATAGTTTTCAGCTTCGTCCAGGTAACCGTCTCTACGGAACGGGTTCAAGTCTTCAACGTCCTGGAATGAAAGCGGACGGTAAACATCCTGCACCCACTCGTTTACGTTACCAGCCATGTTATACAGGCCGAAGTCGTTTGGCGGATAAGCATAGATGTAGTCAGTGATCATGGCTCCATCGTTCAATGAACCGGCAATACCGGCGTAGTCACCGCGGCCACGCTTGAAGTTAGCCAGGAACTGGCCCATTTTCTTGCCATATGGGTTACGCAGCTGATGACCATCCCAAGGGTAAAGTCTTCTGTTGTTCTGGTTTTCGTCTTCGTTGTACTGCGTGCCAATCAGGGCTTGGGCAGCATACTCCCACTCAGCCTCTGTTGGGAGGCGGTAGTTCGGTAATACATAACCAGACTCGATTGAAAGTGCTGTTGCTTCTGTCGTTTCCTGAGTTCCACGATTTCTTCCGAAAAGACCTCTTCTCTGAGAACTGCCAGTTGCTTCTTTAGCCAGGTTTTCGTTCACCTTAGCTGTACGCCAGGTGCAGTAGTCATTGGCTTGAAGCCAGCTAACACCTACTACCGGGAAGAAACGGAAACCAGGGTAACGCAGGTAGTACGTTACGTAAGGGTCATTGAAAGAAAGCTGACGCGACCATACAGTCGTATCCGGAAGGGCAGCTACGTATACCTCAGGTATAGAGTCACGCTTCAGGTAGTGCAGGTACTCCAGCCAGTGGATGTTAGCCACCTCAGTTTCGTCCATGTAAAATGAAGCTACCGTTACCGTGCGCTCGATATTGTCACGGGTCATGGCGATGTCCTCCTCCATAGAGCCCAGTGTGGTACGGCCACCTTCAATAAATACAAGACCCGGAGCCTGAGGGAAGTCTTCGTAATCGTTTACCTGAAACGCAGTTTCGTCCTCGTTGTATTCTATACCCGTGGCCGAGCTGTAATCGCCTGGGTCAGTGCTAGTTGGATAGCCGCCCCCTCTTCCGCATGATGCAAGGAGAGCTCCTCCTACTACAACGGCTGATACATACTTAATAAGCTTCATAGATTAGGACCTACTAATGATAAGGTTCTTTTAATGTAATTTAACGTGCAATTATAACTAAATTCAGAATGCCGGACAAACAATGTTATGGTTTATTTTGGACGATCGACGGCCTGTGAACAAATTATTTAAGTTAAGTTGTTCAAAAACGAGCGAAATTTCATTCGCGCCACCCGCCTGTCTGCCAAATCCCTTCACTCCCACGTCGTGGCTGAAGCCGATACGGAGCCTGTTCAGGCTGATGCCTGCTATCACTCCTAAGCTCTGATCCTGGTCTGTGCCAGTTGCAGGTACTCCTTTATATATTAAACCTAACGCCAAAGGTGAATAGATAGTATACAAGGCTAAATCAATACGATTAAAATTTTGCTGATGTGTAAAATTTAGCGCCGGACTTATGCTAAACTCAGCATTCCTGCGTCTTAAACCGGTATCTAGGTAGAACTTGTAACCGGCATTTGCTACAAAGCGCAGCGGTAGCCTGGTCGTTTCGTCAAATCCATAGGACGGTTGGTTGAGGTGCGACACATTCAGCCCGGCCCAGAAATTGTTATTGTACAAGATCGTGCCCACAGCGAAGCTCACATAGTTGGTTGGATCGAAATGATTGGCCTCGGCAGAAGTAAGAGCGGTTTGTCCAAAATCAGTTAGCTGATCACCGAAGACCAGGTTATCGTAATTTACACGCAGTGAGGCGATAGATGTTTGAAGGCCTCCTGCAAAAGCCAGGTTGTCGGTAAGGCGGGTATGATAGGCGTAAGCCAGTGCGGCCTGCAGTTTTTGTAATCCGCCAATACCGGCGCGGTCCTGCTGCAGTACTATCCCAATTGCACTTTTGGTGCCTTCAAAGCGATAGTCGGCAGAGACCTGATTGGTAATGAAGGATCCGTTGAGCGATGGCCATTGGTTGCGGTGGGCAACAGATACGCTCCAGTCGCGGCCCAGTCCGCTGAAGGCAGGATTCAGGTATAGCCGGTTCGCGTACTGCTGTGTGAAATGCGCATCCTGTGCTGCAGCCAGGCCAGCGCTCAGCAGGTATAGGGCAAAGAGAAAAAAATGTTTTATCCGGGCTGTACGCATACCTTATAAGACCCTAAAACGGTTATAGTTTTAGAGCTAGTGTAAATTCTGCATGGTTTTAGCTATAAAATTATATAGCTTAGCTTTTACTAAACGCAACCATCTATATGAAAAAAGTAGTTATTGGTTTCTTCGTCTTTCTGGCGGTGCTGCTGGCAGCGGCGGCGCTGGTGCCTCTGCTCTTCAAAGATAAAATTAAAGAGGCCCTGGACAAAGAGATCGCCAAGAATATCAATGCATCTGTCATATACGCGACAGATGATGTAAGCCTTTCCCTTTTCAGAGATTTCCCGAACATGTCGCTGGGCGTAGAGAACCTGCTGGTCGTTGGCCAGGATTCTTTTGCGACCGACACACTGGCGAAGGTTCCTTCTTTTCGGATGGGTCTGGATCTAATGAGCGTGATCAGTGGCAACCGTGTTAAGGTTAACAACATCAAACTTGACGACCCGACTATCCGCCTGCTGGTACTCAAAAGTGGCAAGGCGAACTGGGATATCTTCATTACGGATACCACTACAACCGCCGAGGCCGATACAGCGGCCAGTGATTTCCGCATGGCAATCAAACGGTGGGATATCAACAATGGTACACTTTATTATGATGATCTGAGCATTCCCTTCGGGTTGGCTGCCTATAACGTGCGCCATACCGGTAGCGGCGACTTTGAAAAAAGTGTATTTGACATGGAGTCCAGTACGCAGGCCGAGCGCTTTGTGATGACTTATGATGGCGTGAATTATATAGAGAATGCTGTGCTGGACGCTGATGTGACCATGGCAATGGACCTCGATCAGTATCTCTATACCTTCAAAGACAATAACATACGCATCAACGAGCTGCCTGTGCAGTTTGCCGGCACTATCCTGATGCCGGAAGACGATATTGACCTGGATCTGACTTTTAAGGCTGTGAACACAGATTTTCGCAGTGTGCTATCAGTGGTGCCGGGTATGTTCAAAGAGGACTTTAAGGATATCAAAACAGAAGGCAACCTGAGTTTCGATGGCTATGTGAAGGGCAGGTATAACGAAACCTCGATGCCTGGCTTTGGAACCGAGCTAAAAGTCGTAGACGGTATGTTTAAGTACCCTGACCTGCCACAGGCTGCCCGTAACATCAACGTAGACATGCGCGTCGACAATCCGGATGGTGACATGGAAAACACGGTAGTGGATGTGCGCCGCTTCCACATGGATATGGGTAAGAACCCGGTAGATGCTCGTGTGCTGGTGAAAGGTATGGAAGTAATGCAGGTGGATGGTAACGTGAAAGCCAGCATCGACCTAGACGAGATGACCAAAGTGTTCCCGATAGAAGGTATGACACTGCGTGGCCTCCTGAAGGTGGACGCCGATGCCAAAGGCACCTACAGCGAGAAGAGTATGCCGGTGATAGACGCTGACATGCGTCTGACCAATGGCTTTGTGAAGTCAGCTGACTTCCCTGCTCCTATCCAGAACCTGAACGCCGTAGTGAACATCCTCAACAAGACCGGCAACACCAACGATACACGTATCAACATAGAGCGCTTCAATATGACGCTGGATGGTGAGCCGCTGGAAGGCCGCATGCTGGTTCAAGGTATAGAACATCCCGCTTTCGATGGCCAGATCAAAGGTATACTGGACCTGGAGAAACTTACCAAGATCTTCCCGCAGGAAGGTATGACCGTGACAGGCCGTATCAATGCCAACGTGGCTGCCAAAGGTAAGATGTCGGATATCGAAGCCGAAAGGTATAACAATGTGACGGCCAATGGTACCATGGGTATCAGCAACCTGAACTTTGTGAGCACGGATATGCCGCAGGGTATAAGAATCAGCAAAGCAGATGCCGTGTTCAACAATGAGCGTATTCAGCTGAATGACATGAACGGCTTCCTGGGTAAGAGCGATTTCAGAGCTAGTGGGTCGGTATCGAACTACATAGGCTATGCCATGGCTGAGAACCAGTCGCTGCGCGGCAATTTCAACCTGAGCTCCAACACCTTTAATGTGAACGAGTGGATGGTGGACGAGAACACCGGCCAGACAACTACCGCTGCTAACGAAGCCGAAGGCGTGGTAGAGGTGCCGGACAACCTCGATATCACGCTGAACGTGGATGCCAAGCAGGTGCTCTATGACAACCTGAAGCTCAACAACGTGGGCGGACGTGTGCTGATAAAAGACAAGGTAGCCCGACTGGAGTCTGTGAAGTTCAACACCTTAGGTGGTACCTTCGTGACCAGTGGCAGCTACAACACGCAGAACTTGAAGCAGCCGCTTTTCGATATGCGACTGGATGTACAGAACCTGAACTTCAAGGAAGCTTTCAATGCATTCAACACGATCAAAGTGATTGCTCCTATCGCAGGTCTGCTGGACGGTACCTTTTCTACCAAGTTCAATTTTGCAGGCGAGATTGGGCAGGATATGACGCCGGTGTTCAATACGCTGGACGGCTCAGGTATAATCGATGTGGTGAAGGCTGCTGTGCGTGATGTGAAGATTGTGGACCAGATCAGTAGGCTGACTAACTTTGATGAGTTGCGAACCTTTGTTGTTGAAAACAAGCGCATCGATGCCCAGATCATAGACGGTAGCTTGGTAATTCGTCCATTTGACCTGAAAGTGGGCGATGTGGATATGACCGTGGGTGGCTCCAACAACGTGAACGGCAACATTGACTATGTCACCGCACTCAATGTACCGGCTGGCAAGATAGGCCGTGAGCTCAATACTCGACTAGGTAGCCTGATTGGCAATGAAGCCTTAAAGACTTCTGATCGAATTACACTGAACCTGAACATTGGCGGTACACTCTCTGAGCCCCGTGTGGCTTTGGCGGGTGGCAGTGCCAAGGGACAGGCCAAAGATTTGGTAGAAAGCGTTGTGAAGAGCAAGGTAGATGACGCTAAAATGCAGCTGGAGCAGAAGAAGCAGCAGGTACAAGACAGCGTACGCAACGAACTTGAAAGAAGAAAGACGGAAGCCGAAGACAAAGCTCGTCAGGAACTGGAGAAGAAACGACAGGAAGCTGAGCAGCAAATCAAAAAGCAGGCAACAGACAAGATCACCGATTTCCTGAAGCCGAGAACTAAACCAGCTACTCAGCCAGCTAAGCCTGATACTACTAAAGTTCAGCAGTAATACCTTGTAACACTGTATAGGCCGCTATGCTTAGCTTAGCGGCCTATATTTTTTTATAGCTATATACTTTTGTGCAACTTTATCCCGTTTATTCGTATAATGGTTGCTATTTAGCACCGAAGTGGTTTAAACTTAATCCAATTTCTATGAGAACTAAATTCTTGATTCCTTTTTTGATGAGTGGCCTGGTATGGTTTAGCTCCTGCGACAGCGACTCTGACAGCAATGGTACCGCCCGTATGGAGGTGCGCATGACGGACGCGCCGGGTGACTATGAAGAGGTGAACGTGGACATACGCTCCGTGCAGATCCACAAAGAGAATACTGACAGCGAAAGCGGCTGGCTCACATTAGATGAGATCAACCCAGGTATATACAACCTGCTTGACTTTGCCAACGGACGTGACACACTGCTGGCTTCTGCTAACCTACCGGCTGGTACTATTTCACAGATCAGGTTGGTACTAGGCGAGAATAACTCCGTGAAACTGAAGAATGGTACTGTGGTCGATCTGAAGACGCCAAGTGGACAGACTTCAGGGGTAAAGTTGCAGCTGAACGCCGATCTGAGAGAAGACGTGACCTACGTGGTACTGCTGGACTTCGACGCAGCCAAATCGGTTGTGGCCAGAGGCAATGGGCAGTATAACCTGAAGCCGGTTATCCGAACTGTGACGCAAGCAATAGCAGGCGCCATACAAGGCAGAGTGACACCTGCCGAGTTGAAGCCGGGCATCTATGTTATCTCCGCTGAGAATGACACCATCGGTGGATTTGCCAATGAAAACGGTGACTTCCTGATTAAAGGTGTGAGAGCGGGCACTTATACCGTTAAGTTCTATACCGAGAGCGGCGAGCATAATAAAACAGTCGAAAACGTGACCGTAGCGCAAGATCAGGTTAAAAACATTGGCACGATCGATCTGATGGCCGAGTAATCCTGGACAACAATCAATTTGGCAATAGCCAATAAATTAAAATCACCCATACATAAAAAGGGAGCCCTTCATAGCGAAGGGCTCCCTTTAATTTCTTCTGCCGTAAAATTTCTGTTGACCAATTAGTAAACCTGACCCATCAGCTCACGCACGTACGTCACGTAATCAGTGTTGGGCGGGTTATGGCCGTTCTTACGCAGGTCGGTAGCTACCTGGGCACGGTGATAAGTAGCGTGATTAAAAGCATGGGTCAGGATATCAAGTACACGAGTGCTATACTTGTGGCCCTGGCTGTTGGTATAGTCGATCAGGCGGTTGAACTCGTCTTCATTGGAGTTGGCTACCAGCTCGGCTATTTTATAAGAGGCATACTGGTGCAGCTTGTGCAGCTCCTCCAGCGTGTGTTCCTGCCATACCTTCACGGGGCTTTTGGTGCCGGTGATGCGGGCGATCCAGATGGCCTGCGCATTGAGGGCGTGGCTGAATAGGCGGCCCGAGTTAGAAGGCACCTCTGGCAGCGTGTCGAATACATCCAGCATCGTCTGGTTTGCCCAGATGTTATATTCCGAAAGGTTCTTTAGTACGTCGTTTCCAGTCATCTTTAATTATATTCTCTTTTATCTTCCCAAATTAAGGTCTCGTTTGTGCGTGCATCTACAAAGTCCGGGCAGCGGCCGTCGCCTTCACCCGTAATGCCGCCCTCAGGCTCACACAGCAGGTTGCCATCGGTGTCGTATACTTTGGCAGGAATGTCGCAGCAACGGCTGGTCAGGTAGTAAACCTCCTGCTCATTATAGGTATAGCGGTATACCTTGGCTGGCGGATTGGCCACCTCTTCCTCCTCCAATTCTCTGATAAGCTCGCTTAGCCATCCCGTAGGGGTATCACGCTCCTGCTCCGCTTCAGAAACAACTGCTGCTGGCTCCTCTGTCGTACGGCAACTTGCCGAAGCGATCATAACAGACAAGGCAAGCGCCCACTTGACGGTTTTTATTAGAGGCATAGCGTTCACTTTTTTCAAACGGTGCGCAAAGGTAGGTATTTATGGTTAAACACTGGTCATGCTGTGGTATTATACCTAATGCTGTCAGTACAAAGAGTACCCCTCCAGGTATAGCGAAACGATCAGCAGGCTTATATCAAACTAAGCCCTGGTATTAAGAGCAGGTCTGTGTTTCCGATTCGTCCCTTTATTTGCGCCAATTACAATTCAGTGTTTACGTAGTCGACCCAATAAGGTATGAAGATGAACAGCCCAACAGCCACGGAGGTGATAGCAGCCATCAGCACACCACCGGCAGCCAGGTCCTTGGTTTTGCCAGCCCATATATTTTTCTCCGGCGACACCAGGTCGGTAAGCGTTTCGATGGAGGTGTTGAAGATCTCGGCCATCCAAACCAGGCCGATACAAAGTATAAGCAGGCACCACTCCACCCGCGTGACTTCAAATCGGTAGGCCATGACCAGCACGATGATGCTGGCCAATACGTGCAGATGCATGTTCGGCTCGGAGCGGAATACGGCTGTCATGCCATTAAAAGCAAACCGGAAACTGTTATAGCGACTTCTGATAAACGAGGGTCGGCTCATATGGGAATATATCAGGGTGAGAATATTCAGTTTTTGCTATAATATACTGAAGATACAGGTATAAAGTTAAGAGGCAGCCCCGCCTTGCTATTCTGCAAAACGGATGGCTGCCTGATTAATACAGTAACGAAGCTGTGTGGGAGTGCGTGCATCCTCAAAAAGGTGGCCCAGGTGCTGACCGCATTTGCTGCACAGCAGTTGCGTGCGAGCCCGGTCATACGTGCGAAGCTCCTTGTGGATAACATGGTCATCAATCTGCGCCCAGAAGCTTGGGAAGCCGGAACCGACCTCAAATTTCTTACTGGCATCAAACAGCGCAAGACCGCAACAGGCACAGACGTAGGAGCCGGTTTTATGCACCCGATCCGCTGCCGATACCTGTTGCCTGTGCCTGAACATTTGCTTAGGGCTATACCTGCGGTTTACTTCTCCAGGTCTTCGACTGGTACAAATTTCATGGAGAGGGAATTGACGCAGTGGCGGATATTTTTCGGGGTAAGGTATTCTCCTTCAAACACGTGTCCCAGGTGACCGCCGCAGTTGGCGCAAACGATCTCGGTTCGATGCCCGTCCGGGTCAGGTATGCGCTTCACGGCGCCTGTTATTTCGTCATCAAAGCTTGGCCAGCCGCAGTTCGACTCAAACTTGTACTCAGAGGTATAGAGCGGCGCATTGCAGCGGCGACACAGGTATACGCCTTCCCCTTTGAAGTTATTGTACTCCCCGGTGCCCGGGTATTCGGTGCCCTTACGCACGATGATGCGCTCTTCGTCCGGTGTCAGTTGGTTATACTCAGAAGGGTCTTTCGCGATTTTCATAAGCTTATTAGTAATTAGGTTGTGTATACGAAGGTATACAAATAACGCACCGTAAGACCTTGCCATGACAGGATGGCGGAGGTAAGTTGTGCTGGCGGGTAATTGCTATGCCCCTTGCCCTACATGCTGCGACAGACCGCCATCCATAAAGTAGCTCGATCCGGTAACATAATCTGAGTCAGAAGAAGCCAGAAACAGTGCTACCTTGGCGATCTCCTCAGGTTTGCCTGCCCGCTTCATCGGGATGTTCTGTTCACTTTCCTGACGGGCCTCTTTGTCATCTACCGCCTCTTGGTTCATGGGGGTCAGGATCATGCCGGGGCAAATGTTGTTTACGTTGATGCCATCTTCTGCCAGTTCCAGCGCCAGGGTGCGGGTTAAGTTGCGCACACCGGCTTTAGAGGCACAGTAGTCTGCCGTGCCCGCAGACACGATCTCCTCGTGCACCGACGACACATTGATGATCTTACCTTTGCCACCGTTCTGTTTGCGGTGCCTGATAAAAGTGCGGCAGCAGAAGAAGGTGCCGTACAGATTGGTCTTGATCGTCCTGTCGAAAACTTCGGTGTCCATGTCGGCTACGTTGATGCCAGAGCCGTTTACCGCTGCATTATTCACAAGTATATCGATAGAATCGAACTCTTTCAGGATCTGCTCGAAGAGCTTTTCCACAGCCTGCTCGTCACTGATATCCACCTGCAGCACCAGGCCTTTGCGACCGTGCTTCTTTACTTCGCTCAACGTTTCTTCAGCGCCTTCCTTATCGGTATGGTAAGTAACCACTACGTTAGCTCCTTCTTTGGCGTATTCAATTGCGGTGGCCTTTCCAATGCCTGAGTCAGAGCCGGTGATCAAGGCAACTTTGTTTTTTAGTTTGTCCATTGCTTAGGTTTTAGAGGTATGGGTATAAAGCATACGTAATCATACTTGTGGTAATGGCAGATGGTTGTGATGCTGTGGAAAGCAAGTTGAAGGGAGTCTAAACAGGTACGTGACCGGAAGTAGCCAGATGGGCGAAAGCTACTGCGGCAGCCGGTAGATGAGCGGGTGCCGATTGTTTATAAAGTGCGCAACCGTTTCGGCTGAAATGGCAGCTGGGTAAGACATAAGTAGCAATGTAAGTGGCTGTTGACCCTGGTGGTAAGGAGGTTGTTGGTAGGTATGATCATTCAGTATAAAACCGCTTTGTTCATAAAACCGGATGCGGCGCTGCTGAATTTCTTCGTGCGGTGGCTCTACTTCTAAAAGCACAGGCCTTGTATTGCGACTTACAAAGGCCTCCAATATAAGTTTGCCATAGCCCCTGCCGCGCAAAGCCGGAACCGTGGCAAAGTGCTCGATGTAGCGTACCTCCTCAAAGCTCCACCACAGCAGTATACCTACCAGCGCATCCTCCCGTAGTATCAACTCAAAATGGTAGCTCGCATGGGACATAATGTCGAGTTGCCGGTGCAAGGGGCGCCGCTCTTCCAGCGGAAAAGACTGTTCGTACAGCTCCCAAGCTTCTTCAAAGAGATGGTGTGATGCGTTTATTAATCGGAGATGCTCCATCTGGATTAGCTGTAAAACGATAGCCTTTTCTACTGCAGCAAAGCTAAGTACTACTTCTGGTTCAGTCTTTGATTGTTCAGCAGTTTTTGGATCGTCTGGACAATGCGTTCCACTTTAGTCTTGTCGGTTTTGGCAGCATATACCCAGTCCACCATGGCTTTCTGCTCGCCATCGGTACACTTCAGGAATTTTTGGTAAGCAATAGGCTCGTCCTTCAGACATAGCAATAGCTCTTCGGGTATTTCCTGCGGTGTGTTGTCAGCGTATAGCGTTACCTGCACCCAATCACCCGCCTCCTTCTTTATCTTCTTCCGGATCTCAGCCTTCACAGGCAGGAAAAGCTGCCCATTCCCCATCGGCATCAGGTGGAAGCCTCTTATTTCGTAGCTATCGATGCTGCCCCTAACCCTGACCCAGTTGAAATAGGCGTGCTTGTCAGGTAATATCTCAGGTATAGCCGCATAGGTCCAGCCGCCTTTGCCTGGGAATTTCTCGAGCAGGTATAGTTTATCAGTGAGGGGTTGGAGCATGATAGAGTTGATTTGAGGTATGATAGCTATTAGTTCTAATAAAATACTTACGATTTTGATCAGAATGGAACAAGGTCAAAATACCTTACTGTGAAATAAACACCGACATAAGTAGCTAATAACGCTGGAGGTATAGCCAAAGAATAAGCTAACCACCTGGTAACTTTCTTGTGCTTACTATAGCTGAGCCTTACAAGGGCTACGGTGATAGCAACCAAAGCAAATGGCAGCAATGACTCTATAAGGCTCGGTTTATATTCTCTGGTAAAATGCTCTATAAACAGTAGTGCAGGCCAGCTGAAAAACATGATCAGTAAGGCTATTGTCAGCAGTACAGCTCCAATTTTAGGTTGAAAGAAATGAAAGCAGCTGAAAAAGCCGAACACTAATATGGAGCTATAAAAGCTTATCAAAGGCAGTATAGAGTCAAGTCCTGCAGATACACTCAAATAAACTGAAAAGAGGAGGTATGTTGCCACCGCTGCTAGCAATGATACTAAATAAGAGACGATTTTCATTTCGTAACTCCTGCGGTTAAGTTATATACTCTCAGAACGCTGCTTCTCAATTTTCAGAATATTGTTCTGAATGTCTTTCATGATCCATTTTCCCCACAGTCCTGCATAGAAATTAAAAGTCGTGTTCATTTTAAAATAACTGTACAGGTGCAGGCGGTGCATGCCGTTGGGCAGTTTTTCAAGTTCGTATGTCCCGCTGAGCACATCAAAGTAGTCCCCTCCTATTACCACGTGCTCGTCGAGTGTGGTGGAAGGTATTTCGTGTGGATGTGCCTTGATGTTGAACATCATTTTCTGCTGGTCCTGGTATTCTGTTACCGTTTCGTGAAAGACAAGGCCATTTGTGAAGATGGCTTTTCGGTAGGCGCCCACCCCTTCGTAATTCAGCTCTGCTTTTACAGGTCTCGGGAAACCGAGTGTTCTGGTCAGATAGCCAGTGTCTTCATCTTCAGGAATCTCCGTTACCCTAGTTACGTTGCGCCAGATTTTATCTGCCGACGCATCAATATCGATATAGGTATAGGCTTTGTAGGTGCCAGGTATAGAATCGATCATGCTCTCAAGGGGAGACAGCAGCAGGGGAAGCAGCACGAGGGTAGAAATGCTGAGTTTGTTATTTATATTTCGTGCTTTCAGGTAACCCCCTAATAGGCCACCTAGGGAAGAGGCGATCAGAAATACCGGCAGTATCATCAGCCAGCATGCCCAGCCCTCCAGTGCCAATGCAAGCGTTATAACAAAAAACAAGAAGACAGGTATCCAGGGAGCGAGTATTCTGTAGCTGGTTTTCCTTGCCTTGCTCGCGTCGGATAGGTATACGGTCAGAGCGCCGACAATTGTAGGCAGGCAAAACAGGAATGTGACCGTCATGACAGAAAACAGCTTTTCCCAGGTCTCCACCCCAAACAGGAGTCTCAGAACGACTGCATAAGCTGTGGGTATTCCGATTGCTATAAATGTGGTGCGTAAACTTCTCTTGTTCATTTTACAAAGGCTTTTGCGATGCTACAGGTATAAGTTTGCTGGTAATGGCTCAAAAGGAAGCAGCCCCAACCGGAGCTGCTCCAGACTTAAAATGCTTAAGCTTTCACTTCGCTGACCTGCACTTTCTCTTTCGCCTTGCGCTTGCCCCGGAAGAACAGGTATAGGTTCAGGAACAGCATAATGCCGAGGTAGATAGAGAAGCCTCCCAACTTGTGGCTCAGCGCCTCGATCAGGTCTTGCGGCGTGAAGATTCCGTGCATTTTAAGAATGAGCAAGGCTGCTCCTATGTTCATCAGATAAAAACCGATCTCGAAGAGTCTATTGGTGGCCATGGCGATTTCCTCCCGGCCGTTGAAAATATCCAGCATAACGATCTGGCTGTTTTTGAAGAGTGTGCGGGCAACCAGCACGGTCATCAGTAAAGCGATTGGCAGATAGATCAGGTACCCTTTTACCATTAATGCATTTTCCATGGCTTTGTCTATTTATGGTTTATAGTTTATTTGTGATTTGATTTTTCCGGCTGATAAGGTATAGCACTGTCAAATTGAAGAAGTGAATGCCACCCAGTGAGACTAAAATGATGCCGATCCGGCTGCTCAGCACTTCGATCAGCTGCCCATAGGTATAGATCGGCAACTGTTGCACCATCAGCACAAACACATAGCCTACATTGAGCAGGTAGTAGCCTGTGAGCAGCACTTTGTTGATAGGGTCGATTAGCTGTTCGTTCTGCTGAAAGATCTGCTGTAGGTATAGCCGGCCGTTTTTGTACAGACTCTTCCCTACCCAGTATGTTACAAACACCCCAATCGGGAGGTAAATAGAATAAGCGAGAATGGTCAGGCCTGTATTCATGATTATTCAGTATTTTCAATAATTATTGAAACATATGAGTAAAAAAATTAGCGTGTAATCTTACCCAAGATCTTGAAGAACCAGTTCGAGTTAGACTGAATAAAAGTATTGATCACCGAGTCGGCCTGTTTAGCAAATCCCTTCAGGTCAGTTGTCACTTTCTTGAACTCCTGCACCTCTTTGCTCTCTCCTTTTACAGAAGATACCTCGTCCAACAATCTGATGATCGGGTCAAGCTCTCGCTTTTTGCGCTCTTTCGCCACTTGGGCAGCCAGCACCATCGGGTCTTTGTCCGTAACGAAATACTCTTTCCGTTCTCCCAGCTTCAGTACTTTCTTAGCCAGTCCCCAGTCGAGCAGCGCCCGGATGTTCATGTTGGCATTGCCTCTGGAAATTTTGAGATCCTCCATGATCTCCTCAGTAGAGAGAGGCTCTGTCGCGATCATTAAAAGTGCGTGTATCTGGGCCATGGTACGGTTCACCCCCCAGCTTGATCCTAGGCTGCCCCATGCTTCTATGTATCGCTCTTTTGCTTCGCTATATTCCATGACACAATGATAATAACTATTTCATAACTTTCAAATATTATTGAAAATAAAATTACTTTCTCATACCAGCCCATAGGTATAAAGGTTACCCAAAACAGATAAAATCTGCAGAAAACAAGAAAAGCAGCCCTTTGCAGAGCTGCTTTCCAGTTTACTATATTCCAATCTTACTCTTCTAATTTAAGTGGGTAATCCGTGCAGCGGGCCTCTACTACTCTAAAGTTGCCATACTGTTTCTTGAGTGAAGCAGTAGAGTCTGCGTTTACTGGTATAAGCTGCTTTTCGCGGCGCTGCGTTTCGATCTGGAGCGTCTCGCCTAAAGCATTGGCCTGCGTGGCTGCGATCTTAAACATGGTGCCGGGCTTCATGCCCTTTGCATCAAAAATTACGTTGCCTCTCTGGCCATCTTGCTTTGACTTAACGGTGACGTTGGCAGGCTGCTGACCAGTGTACTCCAGCCACAGGGTATGCACCTCCTGGTAGCGGGCATCATCGTAGCGCCCCTGCCCTTCAACGCACAGCTGCAGACGGGCAACAGCCCCAGAGCCTACTTTGCTACGCTCATCCCCGAAGGTAACAATAGCTTTAGCCACATTAGGTATATTATTGAAAGACACGATCACAGTTGAGTTCTTCTCTCCTGTCGGAATCTCCTTACTTTCTAGCAATTGACCGTTGCGGCTGTAAAGATCTACTTTAGAACCTTTATCTTCGGCGGCAATATCTGTGAAAACCATGGTCTTCATCGTAACAGTGCTCACAGGAGAGAAGTCAAGTATCAGTCGACCGCCTTTGCGGTTAGCCTGCTTGCCAAAGCCATCGCCTACCGTCAGCAGACCTGTCATGGCCATCATGTTGGCATCCATTCTGTTTACAAGGTCAGTGGCGGGATCGTGCGCGTCGAGCAAAAGTGCCTGCGTCTCTTGCAGGTATTTGCCATTGTGTCCTCTTTTCTGAGCCTTTACGATCATCACGGCACCGTCCTCTTCTATTACATCGGCAATGCGGGGCAGTGTGCCTTCGCCAAAAGACTGCACCAGGTTGCAGGTTGTTGGATCGTAGCCAATCAGATTATCATCCTGGGTAACAGCCATAGGCTCTGCAAAGTCATGCTCATTATTGCGCTCACACGAAAAAAGAAAAAGACTGGCAAAAGCCATGGCGAGGGTTTTTGTACTGAATGCTTTCATAGGAAATAAACTAGGGTGAAAAATAAATACAATGCAGCCTGTGAACCGATCACAGGTATACACATATAAATTGTATTATATATTGTTAATTGATTTAATTAATATTAAGCGAAGGCGAACCTTTTGCAATGCGGTCCGACTGACCGGAATGTCTGTTTTTATAATACGAGGGGATAATCCACTGATTTGAAGCTTCTGAATTGGAATACGTGACATCTTTCAGAACGGTTTGTGGAATTGTGCTAAAATTTGAATTTTTTATGATGGCTGCCTTAAAAATTGTCCTAAAGTTGATTTCTAAAAGGATTCTTTAAATTCAGCAAAGATTGGTAATTTGTGCAGAAATTGATGTCAAATAAAAAAGGCAGCCCTGTAAAGGCTGCCTTTTGCTAGTGCGTATGTTGCGTGTTAGGGATAGCTTATTTTTTCAAGCTGCCGATCATATCCTCTGGCTTCACCCACTCGTCGAACTGCTCGTTTGTAAGATGACCGAGTTCGATTGCTGCCTGACGAAGCGTAGTGCCTTCTTTGTGCGCTTTCTTCGCAATGGCTGCGGCTTTGTCATAACCGATGTGCGGGTTCAGGGCAGTCACCAGCATCAGGGAGTTCTCCAAGTTGTGCTTGATGCGCTCTCTGTTTGGCTCAATACCTACGGCGCAGTGCTTGTCAAACGAGTCGCAGGCGTCACCGATCAGCTGGGCGCTCATCAGCAGGTTGTAGATCATCACCGGCTTGAACACGTTCAGCTCGAAGTGGCCGTTCATGCCACCTACTGAAATGGCTACATCGTTACCGATCACCTGTGCGCAAACCATTGTCATGGCCTCAGCCTGTGTTGGGTTTACCTTACCTGGCATGATAGAAGAGCCTGGCTCATTTTCAGGTATAAGGATCTCGGCTATACCTGAGCGCGGACCAGAAGCCAGCAAACGGATGTCGTTGGCGATCTTCATCAGCGAAACAGCCAGTTGCTTCAGGGCACCAGAAGTCTCTACCATCGCGTCGTGTGCAGCAAGGGCCTCAAACTTGTTTGGAGCCGTGCGGAAATCGTGGCCGGCGTACTTCGAGATTTTCTCGGCAACCAGCTCAGCGTAACCAGCTGGCGTGTTCAGGCCTGTACCTACGGCTGAGCCGCCTAGTGCCAGATCCTTCAGGTGATCCAGCGTGTTTTCCAGCGCTTTCATGCCATACTCCAGCTGCTTCACGTAGCCAGACAGTTCCTGGCCCAGTGTCAGTGGCGTAGCGTCCATCAGGTGTGTACGGCCGATCTTCACCACGTCCATAAACTCCTCTGACTTCGCCTTCAGTGTGTCGTGCAGTTTCTTCACCATGGGCAGTGTATGCTCCACCACTTTTTTGTAAGCGGCGATGTGCATGGCTGTCGGGAAGGTATCGTTAGATGACTGCGACTTGTTCACGTCATCGTTCGGGTGAATCTTCTTTTTCTCGTCCATCAGGCTGCCGCCCAGCACCACGTGCGCACGGTTGGCCACCACTTCGTTCACGTTCATGTTCGACTGTGTGCCCGAACCTGTTTGCCATACTACCAGAGGGAACTGGTCATCCAGCTTGCCTTCCAGGATTTCGTCACATACCTGCGAGATGATGTCGGCTTTGTCCTGCGCCAGTACACCCAGCTCAGCATTGGCTTGCGCCGCCGATTTTTTCAGGATAGCGAAGGCTTCAATGACCTCTTTCGGCATCTGCTGACCACCGATGGTGAAGTTTTCTTTTGAGCGCTGTGTCTGCGCGCCCCAGTATTTGTCGGCAGGCACCTCAATCGGGCCCATCGTGTCTTTCTCTACGCGAACTTGCATATCGTTTATACTTAGGTTTAAAGGATCAGTTTAACTGTGGCAAAACTACGAAAAATATTCTTTTAAGGCCGCTTTGCAGGTATAATCAAGGTATAGCGCATACCTGCAAGTTTAGCGGATCACACGCTTGCCGGAGCGGTCAGCCATCAGGGCGATCATATCCAGCGAAACAGGCTTTAAGTAAGCTGTGTTAAGCATCGTCTGGTCTTCAAACGTGATCAGGTATTCTCCCTCTGTGCCCAGGTAGCGGATGCTCTCAATGGCGGCGTGCGGGTAAGTGCGTTCCTGATTGAGCAGGTTGGTCACCTGCACCTGGTTTTCGTCCACGTTCACGTGCCAACGCATGGCAAACCAAAGCACAACCAGCGAGAAACCCAGCATGACGCCAAACAGGATGCTGTAGAGGCGGATGGAACGAAGTCCCTCCTGCTGGCGCAGGTACTGCTTGTACAGGTCATAATCCTGGTTGAGCAGCGTGCTTTGTGAGAGTCGTAGCGGTAGCAGCGCTACGGTGAGGCCTAACAGCAGGCCTGGCGCAAAGAAAGCCTTGAAATTAGGTGTCATCACGAACATCTGCTCAGAAGACAGGTGCAGAATGCTGGAGAGCATGGCCAGCGCCCCAGAGAAAAAAACGGACAGCACCGAAGCGAATACAAAGTAGGCTAAAGTTAACTGCCACTCCTTCTTTTGCAGGTAGCGGGACTCGTCAGCACTTAATTGAGCCTGCTGCCCTGCCGGCGACAGCCGGCGTAGCGCATAACGGAGCACAGGTAGCAATATGGCCACGGCTATGAAACTCAACAGCAGGCTTTTCAGAATATCTATCATGGTCAAAAGGTATTTGGCGTAAAATTAACACGCAATACCCAATTTACGGCAGAAAAACAGCAGTATCCACTTAATAAGTGATAGTTCGGACATAAAGGAATGACATGGCATGACTTACTGCAGCGGTCGGATAATAAGCCCCTGAAATGTTGCAGGAGATACAATATTTTAGTTATTTTTGATGACCTAAACATTGAACTAAGTGCTTCTGCCGGCCGTTGTTTTGCGCAAGGCCGGTGTTTTTTTGAATAGCCTGTTCATTTATCTATGAAACTTTCCAATCTCGTAGCGTTTGTCAGGGAGTATCTGATCGCGATCTCATCTTTTCTGCTTATCTTTTTACTCACGCTTTTTATTTATTCTGAGACGAAAAAGAAAGCACTGGAGCGCAACGAGAAACTCTTTGAATTAAAAGCTACCCAGGCCACCCAGGCGTTGGAATTGCGCATGCGTGACTATATGCAGATCCTGGTGGGTGCCAAGGCCCTTTTTGTGGCCTCCGACACAGTGACCCGCGAAGACTGGGAGCAGTACTACAGCACACTGAAGCTTGAAGAAAACTACCCCGGCATTCAGGGAGTAGGCTATGCCCATATTGTAAAGCCCAATGAGCTGCCCGCTCATGTTTCCCGCCTTCGTAAAGAAGGCTTTAAAGACTTTGCCATCCGTCCGGAAGGGCAGCGGCCTATCTACACTTCCATTATTTACCTGGAGCCCCTTGATACGCGTAATCAGCGTGCCATTGGCTTCGATATGTTTAGTGACTCGGTGAGGCGCTCAGCTATGCAAATGGCCCGCGACACCCGCAAGCCTGCCATGTCAGGCAAGGTGAGGCTGGTGCAGGAAACAGGCGTGGATGAGCAATCTGGATTTCTGATTTACCTGCCCATCTACCAGGACAATGCCGAGCCCGAGGCTATAAAGGAGCGGCAGCGGCTGATCGAGGGTTTTGTGTATAGCCCTTTCCGGGCCAAAGACCTGATGATGGCCATCTGGGGGAGCAACTTTAATGACCTGGATATTGAGGTATACGATGGCAATCGCTTAGGGGAGAATGACGTGCTTTACAGCACAGGCGAGGAGCTGTATTTTCATGCAAATAAAAAGCGTGAGCTTGATATGCTCAGCACACTCAGTATAGGCAACCATACCTGGCGCGTGTATTGCTCTGCCAAGCCGTCGTTTGTGCGCTCTGCGGATACGGAGCTGCCTTACTTTATTTTGCTGGGCGGTACGATCATCAGTTTGCTCATGTTCTTCATTATCTGGTCGCTCATCAACACACGCCGTTCCAACAGCCTCAAGCAAACTATTACCGACAATGCTACCGCCGCACTGTTTATCATCGACTCAAACGGCAACTGTACTTTCATGAATCCGGCCGCTGAGGAAATGACCGGCTACGATTTTAAGGAGGTGCAAAACAAATCATTGCATGAGATGGTGCATCATAGCAGGCCGGACGGTTCACATTACCCAGCAGCTGAGTGCCCGCTTCGTAACGCCCTCCGCAACCGAAAGCTGAAGCAGGCATACGACGAAGTTTTTATCCGGAAAGATGGAAGTTTTTTTGATGTGTCTTGCTCGGTGCATCCGATTGAGGACGGAAGCAGGGATGCTTATGCCATTATTGAAGTACGTGATATCACAGAAGAGAAAAGAGCCCAGCAAGCTATTATCGAGAGCGAGGCCCGCTTCCGCACTATGGCTGACAATGCCCCGGTGATCATCAGCATACTTGACATCTGGAAGCAGAGTGTGTATGTGAACAAACAGTGGCTTGACTTTACAGGCCGCACCTTCGAAGACAGCATAAACTTCGGTTGGCAGCAGGTTATTCACCCACAGGATGTTGCTGCATTTGAGGAGCAGTATAACCAGGCGCAGGCTTCGGAGGCCGGTTTCAGAGCTGAGATACGCATGCGCCGTCATGACGGACAGTACCGTTGGATGGTAGCGACCTGCACGCCGCGCTTCGGTGCCGATGGCGACTTCCTGGGATATATCAGCTCAACCATCGACATCACGGATATAAAAGAAGCGGACCGCAAGGTGAAGCAGAATGCCGAGCTTCTGCAAAAGCTATTCGTTGAAGTACCTGCATTGGTGGGGCTGGTACGGGCTTCAGACAAGCAATATCTGTTGGCCAACCCGCTTTACCGTAAGCTCTTCGGCAACCGCTTATTAGTAGGCAAAACGCTGCATGAAGCCCATGCAGAGCTGGCATACCAGGGTATACTGGAAGAGATAGACAAGGTATTCAGTACTGGCACCCATTACGTGGGCAAGGAAGTGCCGCTTATGATTGACCGGCATAACGACGGCAAACTTACCCAGAGCTACTTCAACATGGTGATACAGCCGCTCATGGACGCCAAAGGTAAGCCAGAGGCGGTGCTCATTTTTGCGGTGGAGGTAACAGAGCTGGTTAAGGCCCGCACGAAACTGGTGTCGACAAACGAGGAGCTTAGCCTCAAAAACATGGAGCTGCTGCGCACCAACAATGACCTGGATAACTTCGTCTACACTGCCTCGCATGACTTGAAGTCTCCTATCGCCAACATGGAGGGGCTCTCGAACATGCTGCGCGATATACTGGAAGGCAAGTTGGAAAGCGAAGACAAGCAGTTGCTGGATATGCTGGCTGAGGCGATCGACAAGCTAAAGCGCACAATTGCCGACCTGGCTGAAATCACCAAAGTGCAGAAAGGCCTCCACGCCAAAGTAGAGCCGCTGTCGTTTGAGCAGGTGCTACAGGACGTGATGCTGGATATTGACAGCCTGATAAAGGAATCCAATGCGAAGGTAGAAGTTGATTTTCAGATGAAAGATCTGCTCTATGCCCGTAAAAACCTGCGAAGCATCATCTACAACCTGGTGTCGAATGCGATAAAATACCGCAAGGCCGAGGTTACTCCGGAGGTGCGCATCAGCACATACCTGGAGGATGATTATGTAGTACTGCAGGTACAGGATAATGGACTAGGCATCAAAAAAGGCCAGGAGCACAAGCTGTTCGATATGTTTAAGCGCCTGCACAACCATGTAGAGGGTACAGGTATAGGCTTGTATATTGTGAAGCGTATTATCGAAAACAACGGTGGCCGCATAGAAGTAGAAAGTGAGCTAGGCCAGGGCACTACCTTCCGGGTATACTTTAAGCAGGTGCCGGTACAAGCGCCTTTGCAGTCACAGCAGGTATAGCTTTCAGAATCAATTTAAGAACAAGCCAGCTCTGAGTAAAAGGGCTGCATAGGTATAAAGCGGAATGGCTAAAATTAAAACCTCATATTTCTGCCAGAACTGCGGGGCGCAGTCGGCCAAGTGGATCGGCAAATGCCCTGCCTGCGGCGAGTGGAACACCTACGTGGAGGAAGTGGTGCAGCGCGAAGAGCTCACCCCTTCCAGTGTGTGGAAAGTAGGCAATACCAGCAGTTCAGCGCAGGTGGCCAATAAGCCCAAGCCAATTGCTGACATCAGCTACCAGGAGCAGCAGCGCATCCAGACGGTGGACCAGGAACTAAATCGCGTATTGGGCGGCGGCATTGTGCCAGGCTCCATGGTGCTTATAGGCGGCGAGCCAGGTATAGGCAAATCTACGTTGATGCTGCAGATCGCCCTGAGCCTGACGGGGCTGCGGGTGCTGTACGTGAGCGGTGAGGAGAGCGAGCACCAGATCAAGATGCGGGCTGAGCGCCTCAATGCACAGACTTCAGACTGCTTTATTCTGACCGAAACAGGCACGCAGAACATCTTCAAGCAAATAGAGCAGTTGCGTCCGCAGGTGCTCATCATTGACTCCATCCAGACGCTGCACTCCTCATTTATAGAGGCCGGGGCCGGCAGTGTGAGCCAGGTGCGGGAGTGTACAGCTGAGCTGCTCAAGTTTGCCAAAGAAAGCGGCACGCCTGTTTTCCTGATCGGCCACATCACCAAAGAAGGCAATCTGGCAGGCCCCAAAATACTGGAGCACATGGTAGACACGGTGCTGACGTTTGAAGGCGACCGCCACATGACTTACCGTATCCTGCGTACCTCCAAAAACCGCTTCGGCTCTACCTCAGAGCTGGGCATATACGAAATGCTGGGCACAGGCCTGCGCGAAGTGAGCAATCCATCCGAGATCCTGATCTCGCAACGGGAGGATGCTTTCAGCGGTATTGCCATTGGTGCTACGCTGGAAGGTAACCGACCGCTACTGATCGAGGTGCAGAGCCTCGTAACGCCTGCCACCTACGGCACGCCACAACGCACCAGCACAGGCTTTGACGGCAAGCGCCTGAACATGCTCCTGGCTGTATTGGAGAAGCGCGGTGGGTATAGACTGGGCACGCAGGACGTGTTCCTCAACATAGCCGGTGGCCTGAAAGTAGAAGACCCGGCACTAGACCTAGCCGTATGTGCCTCTATCCTCTCCTCTTTCGAAGACATTGCCATACCTAGTACGTCCTGTTTTGCAGCGGAAGTAGGCCTTGGTGGTGAGGTAAGAGCTGTCAACCGTATTGAGAACCGCATTACCGAAGCAGAAAAGCTTGGCTTCCGGGATATTTACATCTCCAAATACAACAAGAAGGGAATGGATCTGAGCAAATTCTCTATCAACGTGCATGCTTTTGGACGATTAGAAGAAGTGTTTGCTTCACTCTTTGGTTAGAATTGTGCTTTAAACAGGAAGTAGTTCTATCTTTCGTATAATTTCAAGGGCAGTATTGGGAATTGGAATTTTAATCTATAAAATTAATGTTCAGTGCGTTAACTGAAATTTTCGGGCCATGAACGGCAAGCCGAAAATAGAAGCAAGTTGGACTGAAAATTAGATTTTATAAGACACCTCTACCCGCTGTACCTATGAAACGTATGCTTATACTGTTGCTGGCATATATGCTGGCAACACATTCCTTGTTGGCTCAAGGTACCGTTACCATTACGGGCAAAGTTCAAAAAGGCCAGGAGGACGATATCTTCATCGCCTCACTCCCCTCTTTATTATTTCCGGAAGAACAGCGCACGTTCGCTGAAATCAATAACGGGCGTTTCAGGCTTGAGCTGCCTGTTAACAAGCCCCTTACGGTGGAGCTGGTGTACGGCAACGAGTCTGCTCCGCTATACCTGGAGCCGGGCTTTGAGCTACAGGTAACGTTTAGTGCTGGCAAAATGCTCAAGTCACTCAAATACAGCGGACAGGGTGCGAACGAAAACAACTACCTGATCCTGCATGCCTATCGTTTCGATGAAGAGGAAGACTACCAGACCCTGCCCGACAATGTAAAGCTTTCAGAGAAGGAGTTTCTGCGGTTCCTGGATTATCGCAGAGAAGATCAGCTGGCCATTTTTGAGAAGAGGATAGCAGCAAAGCCAGTGAGTGAGTATTTCAGGCAACTCATACTGGCTGAGATTGACTACAGCTACGCCAATGACCGCCTTACCTTTTTTGACATGCGCGAGCTGATGAGGCTGCCGGTGCAGCTTAGCCCTTCTGCAGGCTACTTCGACTTCCTGCAGCAGCTGGACATGGAGCAGCATTCAAGCCTGGAGGCCATCAGTTTTCCTGCCTTCCTGCGCAATTACATTAAGTTTATAGGAGAGCAAGCCCAGCTGGAAGTAGGCGACATACATTATTATAAAAAGGCATACGAGCAGGTGAGCCATACTTTGCAGGGGCAGGCGAAGGTAATGGCGCAGGCCTACCTTATACGTCAGTCTTTGCAGCAGGGCAATGTGCTGCATGTGCCTGTTATGCTGCAGGACTTTCGCCAACACAAAGCCGTAGCTGACGTGTACGCCACTTTGCTGCAACAGTACGAAAGCCACCCGGGCTTAGGTATAGGCAGCACAGCTCCAGACTTTAGTCTGCGTGATATAAACGGGCAGTTGGTATCGCTCAGCGATTTCAAAGGCAAGATTGTGTACCTGAGCTTCTGGCGTACCGACTGTGGCCTGTGTATGGTAGAGCAGCCGCATGCGCAGGAACTGGCCCGAAAGTTACAGCCACATGATGTCGTGCTAATCAACATAGGCGTAGATGAGCAAGAGCAGTCCTGGCGCAGTGTGGTGCAATCGAGAGGCTTTGGAGGGGTGCAGCTATACCTTAAGGGGCAAGGGCACGAACTGGCTCGTCAATATGGCCTCAAAGATGTGCCGGCTTATTTCCTGATAGACGAAGACGGCACAATTCTGAGCACGAAGCCGCGGCGCCCCATAGACCGCGAAGCCGAAAAGGAAATCCTGCAGCACGTCATGAACAACAGAGCTTCACGCAGGTAATAGCTATACCTGACTATATACAAAGCCGCCTATGTGCACGAGCATGGACGGCTTTCTTTTTGGGTCTAACGCCACCGTTTATGGGAGCATCAATAACCGTGTATTTGTTTAGTGCGTAATTAAAGCCTAGCCCCTTTATGCAAGGGGTGATAGAAAGGAATTGATTGTTTGAGATATCCTTATTCATTTAACAGCTAGAAAAATATGGCATTAATCAACAAAAACGACATTGAGAAGCTTCTCAATGTACAGAACAACACGAAAGGCGCACTTTGCATCTCTATCTACATACCTACGCACCGAGCTGGCCACGAAACACTGAACGGTCAGGACCACACGCTATTCAAAAACAAACTGAAAGAAGCCCGCACACTACTGGCAAGGCATGATGTGGCCGATGCTGAAATTGACGCTTACCTGAAGCCTGCTGAAGAACTGCTGAATGATACTGGTTTCTGGCGTCATCAGTCTGAAGGCTTGGCTGTGTTTATCACCAAAGGCTTCTCGGCACACTATACTCTGCCGATCACGATGCCGGATGTGGTGTACGTGCTCGACCAGTTCTACTTCACGCCTATGCTCCCGATCCTGAGCCAGAACGGTCGCTTCTTCATCCTGTCGCTCTACCGTGAGCGTATCGGATTCTATGAGGCTACGATCGACCGCATCCGCCAGATCGATATCAGTGCCTTTGCACCGGAGAGCATGAATGAGGCCCTGAAATTCACGATCAAAGGTAACGATCAGGACTTCCACCACTCCACTACGACGGTGAACGGATCGAACATCGTACATGGCGCCGGTGCTGTAAAAGGCGACGACGAGCATGACGAAGTGCGTGAGTTCATACACGAGATCGATAACAGCCTGCAGGAAATTCTGCACAACGCCACAGAACCACTGGTGCTGGCAGGTGTGGACCACTACTGCGCTTTGTTCCGCAAGTATAGCAAGTATAAGCACATCGTGCCGCAGAATATCAACCTGAATGAAACAGCTGCAGGTATGAGTCCGCAGACCATACATGAGAAGGCGCTTGATGTGATGAAACCGCTGATGCAGCAGAGCCACACCGACTCGCTAAGCCGCTACGAAAACGTGGCCGGAACAGGGGTAACCTCTGAGGACATTGCCACCGTAGCTGCTGAGGCCGTGCATGGCCGTGTAGACACGCTGTTCATTGCGCCAAGCAGCCCGGTATGGGGACGCTACGATGCCAAGAGCGCCGTGGCAGAGGTGCACAAAGACTACCAGCGTGGCGACGATGACCTGATTAACCTGGCAGCCATCAAGACGCTGGCGCAGGGTGGTAAGGTATACGTGAGCAGTTACAATGGCTTGTCGGAGGCAGGCGATGATAATGGTAGTGTAAAAGCACTCTTCCGTTACTAAGCGAACCTTATTTTTGGCCGTTAGCGCCATAAAGTATAATTTAGTGGGGCAGCCTTTATGGGCTGCCCTTTCTTTTGCATACCTATACATGAAGCTGCACCTCTCTGATAAGCTCAATTTCCTGTCGAAACTAACGCCACTGCGTATGCTAAACGCCCTGCAGGTGGCAGGTAGTTATTGGTATGCAAGGGCTTCGCGCAAAGCCGTGCACTGGGGTGATCCGCTCAGCATCTCGTTTGAACCGACCACTTCCTGTAACCTGCGCTGCCCTGAGTGCCCGAGTGGGCTCCGCTCATTCACGAGGCCCACAGGTATGCTGCAGGCCGATCTTTTCAAAGAGACCATAGACCAGCTGCATAAGCGCCTGTTATACCTGATCTTCTATTTCCAGGGAGAACCCTACCTGCACAAGCAGTTTCTGGAGCTCGTCAAATATGCATCGGATCGTGGCATCTATACCGCTACCTCTACCAATGCCCACTTCCTCGACAGCGACACCGCCCGCAAAACCGTGGAGTCAGGACTGGACCGCCTGATTGTGTCCATAGACGGCACCACACAGGATACTTATGCCGCCTACCGTGTGGGAGGCAAACTCGATAAGGTGCTGGAAGGAACGCGGCAGGTCGTGAAGTGGAAAAAAGAACTGAAGTCACGCACACCGCATATTATGTTCCAGTTCCTGGTGGTTCGACCCAATGAGCACCAGATTTCGGAGGTGCAGGCACTGGCCGACGAACTTGGTGTGGACGAAGTCGTATTTAAGACGGCGCAGATCTACGATTATGAGCAGGGCTCGCCGCTTATACCTACCATCGACTATTACTCCAGGTATAGGAACAATAGCGATGGCAGCTACTCCATCAAGAACAAACTGCTTAACCAGTGCTGGAAGATGTGGCACTCTTGCGTCATCACCTGGGATGGGTTGGTAGTTCCCTGCTGCTTTGATAAGGATGCCGAATACCGCATGGGTGACGTGAAAGCGCAAAGTTTCCGGCAGGTATGGCGCAGCCCGGGGTATAACCAATTCCGGAGATCGCTGTTACAGTCACGGGAAGAAATAGAAATGTGCCGCAACTGCACCGAGGGCACACGGGTATGGGCCTAGGCTATACCTGACGATCAAGTAGAACATTAAATACCGTATATGAACGACATTAACAAAGCGATTGAGTTACTGCTAAGTAAGCTGGAAGGCTGGGGCGAGCATTTGATTTTGATGCTGCCGAACATTGTTGTGGCAGTTATCCTCCTGATAATCACATTTATAGTTGCTCGCTTTATCCGTAATGGGCTCGATAAAGTGATTGGTCGCATCTCACACAGCGCAGCACTCAACAATCTGATATCTACTATACTATACCTGGCTTTGCTAGCCGTCGGCTTCTTCTTTGTGCTCAGTGTGCTGCAGCTCGACAGGGTGGTTATCTCTTTGCTGGCTGGTGTGGGTATCATTGGTCTGGCCCTGGGTTTTGCCTTTCAGGATATTGCCGCTAACTTCATCTCGGGCATCATCATCGCGGTACAAAAGCCCTTCGGAGTAGGTGATATGATCGAGACCAACGATTATTTTGGAGTAATTGAGCGAGTGTCATTGCGCACGCTGGATATCCGAAAGCCTTCAGGTGAGCTGGTGAAGCTGCCTAACAAAATGGTGTTTGAGAACCCGGTGACCAATTATTCGAGTAGCGGCACACGGCGCCTCGACCTGGATGTAGGGGTGTCCTATGGCGAAGATTTAGAGAGGGTACAACAAATTGTGACAGAAGCGTTGCAGGATGTGAAAAATCGTGTGAAGACCCGCGACGTGGAAGTGATGTATGATGCGTTTAATGACAGTTCGATCGACTTTAAAGCCCGCTTTTGGATATCTTATTCCCGACAAATAGATTTTGTGTCGGCTAAGAGTGATGCAATTATCAAGATCAAGAAGGCATTTGATGCGAATGATATCATGATTCCATTCCCGATCAGGACGTTGGACTTCGGCATAAAAGGTGGCGAGAAGCTGAACGAGCATTTGGAAGACTTGCAGGCCCAGATGAAGAATGGCCGCAAGATGTCAGATAATTAGGTATAGCAAACACTGCAGTTGAAACAGAAAGGGCCGATCAATCGGCCCTTTCTGTTTTATTTGTCTTTTTTATCGAGGTTCTTGCCAAGGTCTTCTACTTGCTTCAGGAAGTTGTCTACCTTCTCGTCGGCATATGGGCCGTAAGAGTTAGAAATCGTGCCGCGCAAGCCATTGCTGGTCTCTACAGCATATAATATCGACATGTCATCCGGGTCACTTTCACCTTCGAAGCGGTAAAAGTCCACGATGCGTACCTGGTCTGGCCCGAAAGTGTGCTTGTCCTCCATTGTGCAAAGCGTGCCTTCACCCGATACTTTAAAGTCATAGGTATAGCCATCTTTGCGCAGGCGGTTGAGCACATTGACCAGAGATCTTTCTTCTACTTTATCTTGCATAGCGTATAGTTTTAAGGGATGTTCTGTTAAGTATAGAACTATACGCAAAATCAGGCAATGGATACGAAAAAGGGGCTGGAATTATTCAGGGGGGCAGGCTCTGGCTGATGTACAGCAGCTTAAAAAGAGCCAACTAAACCATAGTAGGTATGAGGGCTATGCCTACGGATGCGGGTGAGGCGTTAAGCCAAAAACCGAGTAGTGGGAATAAAGACGCTTATACCGCCTTCTTATCAAGCTCTTTCTGGATCTTGCTGAAGTCGATGGCTGAGCAGCTGCCGCAGCCTTTGGCGCAGCCGGCATTTTTGTTAGGTATGAAACTACGGTAAATTACCCAGCCCATGTAGCCTACAGCTACTGCGAATATCAGGAAAATGATGATTTGCTGTACCATATCGTTCTGCTCTATCAACTATGCAAAGATACAAAAAGTTTAGGGTCCGTTCTTGATTTTAACCCAAAGACAGAAGGAGCTCTCTAAAAGGTCTTTTTTCTAAAGCTCCTTCAGTTTAAAAATCAGGGCAGTTGCTCTTTCCAGTGTTCAGCTATGATGTCGAGCATTTCCTGGTGGATGTTGCTGTTGCTGGCCACAATTTCGCGGCCAAAAATATAGTCGCCGCCGGTCGTGAATTTAGAAACATGGCCACCCGCCTCTTGCACGATAATGGCACCTCCTGCCACATCCCAGGCATTCAGGTTGTATTCGAAGAATCCTTCAAAACGTCCTGCTGCCACATAGGCCAAGTCTAATGCGGCAGAGCCAAGCCGACGTACCCCATGCGACTTGCCCATAAAGGCACCCAGTACCTGCAGGTACTGCTGCGTGAGTCCAAACTCATAGTAGGGAAATCCTGTGGCAATGAGCGAATCTTTTAAGCCTTCGGCAGGCGAAACCTGGATAGGGTTGTCATTTAAGAACGCACCGTTGCCCTTTGTAGCATAAAAGCACTCGTCTTTGTTCACCTCATACACAATGCCCAGCACCACCTCGTCGCCGTCCAGCAGTGCTACACTAACAGAGTACAGTGGTAGGCCGTGGGTGAAGTTAGTGGTGCCGTCAAGCGGGTCGATGATCCAGTTGAAGCGTTCGCCACGAGTATTGTCCGTTTCCTCCTCCGTTATAAAACCCGCCTCTGGCAACAGATTGCGCAGCGCCTCTACCAGCTGCTGTTCAGCCTCTTTGTCCACGTACGACACCAGGTTATTAAAGCCCTTGAGCTCTACCCTGCCCCTGTCAAAGTTCTCGGCTTCATGCTTGATGAAGGCGCCTACTCTTTTGACAATGATATTGGCATTATGGCAAAGTTGCTGCAAGTTCATATACGCTCTTTGATTTTAGGGTTTGTGTTGCTGATCACTGCCGGGAGTCTGGCAGCCCAAACCGTATACGCGGCTCTTACCAGGAGGGCTAAAGTGATCGGAAAAACTGCGGGATGTAACTGCTGTGGCCACACCATCCATAACAACAATGTGATGAAAGCCAGCGCAGCCGTCGCCAGCATGTACTTCTGCAGCCAGCCCGGTAGTACAGGCCTGGCCAGGAATGCAGCGGCTACAACATGGGTAGGCAGTGCCCAAAGCAGGTTAAAGTTATTCGCAGCTGCCTGGTGGTCTGTGGCAAACCACAGTAGGAACAGCAGCACACCCAGCAGACCTGTGATCAGGAACAGGAACACATCAAACGTGCGGCTGCGTGTGCGGCGCTTGTAGTCGAGTACCGTGAGGGCCAGTACAAGGCCAAAAAACAGCCACCACACCAGCACGGGGTTAAAAAGGCTACCAGCCGAGGCAGGCATTGGGCTATTTTGGAATATAACTGTTGGCTCACCTACCAAAGGCACCTGCTGGCCGTTCTGCTGGAGCGTGGCGCTGGCAAATCCCTCTGAAAGATAATCGGGCAGGAACATGTACTCATAAGGAGTGGCTTTGCGGTCGATAGGCGCTCCCAAGGCCAGGTCGATGCCAAAGTCGGACCAGGGTTGCGGTGGCAGGTATAGGTCGATCAGGTTGCGGAAACTCATGTCCTGATCCAGATGAGCTACATTGAAGGCCACCTGGTTAGGGAAAGTAGCTTCTATACCATCGCGGATGCGCGTGGCGCAGTTGTCGAAAAAGAAGTCGTAGAGGTAAAAGCGGTTTTCGGGCAGGTAGTTATTTGTCAGAAACTGCCAGTACTGCTGTTTTTGCATTTCTGTAAAGTTCATCTCCTGCTCATAAATAGAGCGGTTATCCAGGGTATAGCTGTAGGCGAAATCCTGGAAGTAGGCAATGGAGAGCTTGTAGTTGAGCTTGCCCCGGATAAACTTGATGTAGAAGCCCGGCTCGTTGAAATCGAAGGTGCCGTAGTTGAACACAATGTCCATACCTGTGGCAGGGTCGTTAACACGCACGGCACTGTGCCCGAAGATGGCATAAAGCTCATCGCCCGGCGAACAGGTGATCAGACTGATCTTGGCCTCAGGAGACAAACGGGTGCCCTCAAACTGCGCCTTCGCCTGCACGGCAAAAAGCAGCAGCATCAAAATCAGTGAAAGCTTTTTAAAGTATAGCTTCATAAATTTAATCGTATCACAAAATAGAAATCACAATCTCATCCTTCTACTCTTATCTGTGTTTAGATGAAAAATGGATCTCAAGGTCATGCATCTTCTATTTTCTAAATTGGTTGCTCTCCTGACACAGGTATAGCGCCCTGCTGTATGAGCAGTTTACTTCGCCCCCGCTCCGGAAACTACCACTACAAATTCCCCTTTTATAGCCTTGGTGGTGAAAATTTCGATCAGTTCGTCGAGCGTTCCGTTTACAGTTTCTTCAAACATCTTCGAGATTTCACGTGAAACAGAAGCCATACGTTCACCGCCGAAGTACTCTTTAAACTGTGTGAGCGTCTTGAGCAGGCGGTGCGGAGATTCATAAAAAATCATGGTGCGCTCCTCCTCTGCAAGGCTGATCAGGCGTGTCTGGCGTCCTTTTTTCAAAGGCAGAAAACCCTCAAAAGTGAAGCGGTCGGTGCTGAAACCTGATTTAACCAAGGCTGGCACAAAGGCAGTTGCGCCAGGGAGGCACTCTACTTTGAGGTCAGCCTTCAGGCATTCGCGCACGAGCAGGAAGCCGGGGTCAGAAATTCCGGGCGTGCCAGCATCTGAAATAAGGGCCATTACTTCGCCTGCCTTCATGCGATCTACCAGATGTGCACTGGCCTTATGCTCGTTGTGCAAGTGGTGGCTGTGCATGCGCTTTTCTATACCCAGGTGTTGCAACAGTTTGCCGCTGGTGCGCGTGTCTTCGGCCAGTATAACGTCTACTTCCTTTAGGATGCGTATAGCCCGCAGCGTAATATCCTCTAGGTTGCCGATAGGAGTCGGCACCAAGTATAAGTTAGTTTTTTCAGGTTCCTGCATACAGCAAAGGTATTACTTAATTGTCGATTGTTAAGGGCTGATTGCTATGCCGGGGTATAAGCCAGTTCCTGACAGCAACTCTGGTGACAGAGCCTCAGACCATCAGCTCGTCATACAGCTGATCAATGCGCCGGGCCAGCTCTACATCCTTGTCAGTAACGGTATTGCTGGCGTCGTGTGTAGTCAGCTCGATCTCCACTTTGTTGTATACATTGCTCCACCACGGATGGTGGTTTAGCTCTTCGGCCACATCGGCCACTTGGTTCATGAAAGCCATAGCCGCTCTAAAGTCTTTGAACTCAAAGCTGCGGGTCAATTTATCTTCGGTTTCTTTCCACATAATCCAGGGACATATTTTAAGGTATAAACGGCTGGCTACCTCGCAAGATACCAAGCTGCAGTAACTAGGCCAAAAATGCAGGCGTATAGGTATGGACTGCAAGCACACTAAAACTAAAAAAACTATGGCAAACAAACCAGAAGAAGTACCTGCTCAGAAACAGAAGCAACAGCCAGGCAAGGAGCACAAAATGACTCCGCAGCCGGAGTACATACGTGAAAACTACAAAGGCAGTGATAAACTCAAAGGCAGGAAAGCGCTCATCACCGGCGGTGATAGCGGTATAGGTCGCGCCGTGGCTGTGCACTTCGCCCGTGAAGGCGCCGATGTGGCCATCGTATACCTGAATGAGGACAAGGACGCCAAAGACACCTTGCAGCTCATTGAGAAGGAAGGCCGCAAAGGAGTGATCATTTCAGGTGATATCGGTGATGAGGCCTTCTGCAAAACAGCTGTCCAGCAGGCTGTAAATGACCTTGGGGGACTGGACATACTGGTGAACAACGCCGCGGAGCAGCATGAGCAGACAGATCTGAAAGACATATCGAAAGACCAGTTACAACGCACTTTTAAGACAAACATCTTCTCGATGTTCTACATGACTAAAGCGGCTTTGGAGCACATGAAAGAAGGCAGTGCCATTGTCAATTCTACTTCCGTTACCTCATACCGTGGCAGCCATCACCTCATGGATTATGCCTCCACAAAAGGAGCGATCACTTCCTTCACCCGTTCTCTGTCCTCTAACCTGGCGGAAAAGAAAATACGGGTGAATGCTGTGGCTCCAGGCCCAATCTGGACACCGCTTATACCTGCTTCATTTGATGAGAAGAAAGTGAAAGAGTTTGGCCAGGATGTGCCGCTAGGGCGCCCAGGGCAGCCATCAGAAGTCGCGCCAGCCTATGTGTTGCTGGCTTCTCAGGATGGGTCCTATATAACCGGACAGGTGATCCATGTGAACGGCGGCGAATTGGTGGGCAGCTAATCAAGCTAAACCATAGCGGCCGAAATGGAGTAAAAACAGGTATGGCTCTCAAGTGGAGCAAGATAAAGTCACAACTATGGAAAATAAAGAAAACGATAAACACGCAGGGGAAACGCAGCACAGCGATGCAGCCAAAAATAGGCCCGTCCGCGTGATAGAGGATGATACGACAGATCAGGAATTTCGTGCGGGGCATATTATACCAGGTGCTGATCCGCCGAAGAACGAACACCAGCGTGGTGGCTTTGGTAACCGCGACGGCAAGGAAGGCTTCGGTAGCGACACGGCCTCAGAAGGTCCATCAGCCACCGGCGTCAACGACTTTGCCGACGACGGCACTCCACCGCCCGACAACATGCGTACCGAAGACGAAGGTCGCGGTACCTGATCATCATAACTGATTTTTAAAACAGGTATAGCTTCACTCGGCTAAAGACCGAGGTCGCTTGCCTTTTATTTTTAACTTAAATACAAGGAGACACATTATGCCATCATATAAGCATACCCAGCCCGGTGGGGCTGATTCAGGAAAGCCAACTGGCCGCGGTCAGGACAAAGCTGCCGGCGGCAAGCCAGTAGATCCAAACAGCACAAGAGCTGAACATGAAGACTTGGAAAATAAGTATACCGTGGACGATGCGGATGAAACAGGAGCCAATGTGCGCGTGAACAACCCGAATCGCAATCATCATAAACCAGGCTTGGACAACAACAAATACAACTAATCAGAAAAACAGCTGAAAAGAATAGCACCTGCTTATGAAACAGGTGCTATTTTTTTAGCTGTCTCAAACCGGTTCAGACCAGACGTACTCCCGCCATGGCCCGATACGCGATCAGTGACATACACGGCTGCGCCCGCACCTTCAAAGCGCTCGTGCTCGAACAACTGCAACTCAAGAAAACAGATGAGCTATACCTGCTGGGTGACTATGTAAATAAAGGTCCTGACAGCAAAGGCGTCCTGGACTTTATCATCCACCTCCAGAAACAGCAATATCGGGTGCACTGCTTGCGCGGCAACCACGACCAGATGCTGCTCAAAGCCGCCTCAAAAGGTGAGTCAGCTTTAAATCTGTCAGATCAGGAAAAAGAGATGGTGCTTCACAACTTCGGGATGCATGATTTCAAGAAGCTCCCCTTTAACTATGCCAACTTTATAGAATCTCTCCCCTTCTACTTAGAACTTCCCGACTACTTTCTGGTACACGCAGGTTTCGACTTCCATCAAACCGACCTTTTTAGTGATAAAGAAGCTATGCTTAACATAAGGCACTACGAAGTTGACTGGGACCGCCTCGATAACAAGAGACTCCTCCACGGTCATACCCCCACTGCCCTCCACTCCATTAAGAAAAGTGTTGCACACCAAGACGCTCGGATCAACCTCGATGCCGGTTGCGTTTACTACAAAAATGCTGCTTATGGCAACATGGTTGCGTTGGATTTAGACACTAATTTATTGAATATTCAGTGCAATTTAGATCGTCCTTATAATGTTCGTAGAAAGAGCTGATAATTAATTATTTGAATCGTTATAATAGATTTTTTTAAATATACAAATTCAGCTTTTTTAGGTGAAATTTGGTTCTATTTGCATTTAAGTTATAAAAAAAATAACACCAATTGTATGGTTTTTCACGTCCTTATCCTTAATATTGCCTTATATAAATAAATAATTACACTTATTTGTTGAAAGGCAAAGCAAAATTCCAGAATCTTTAATAGGCTGTGAGTAGAATTTAGATCAAGCACAACTAGTTCTTGACTTTTAAGTAGTTAGCTTATACCTATTCTGTTGCAGGTTTAATGCAATGAAATGCTCAGAAAAGCATAATGGGATTCCTTTGCCTATAATTTTACGCACGCGCGTGCGGATTTCACCATAGAGAAACACACAACCAACCTTTTTTCACATGAAACACATCTACAACCAATCTTCGGCTGCGACCACCCTGCAGTCTGCTACGCAAGCCCTGGGAACGGCTCTAAATGGCAAAATCTTAACATTACTGTTCTTAAGCTTTTTCCTGCTGATAGTTCCAGAAGCCGATGCCCAAAGCATATCAAGAACACCATCTGGTACTGTCTGCTCTGGACAGGAAGTAACGTTTACATCTAGTGGTTTGCCATTTACCACGTTAAGTAGGCAGTGGCAAGAAAGTGTTAATGGGGGTGCTTTTCAGGATATACCTGGAGCGACAGGCAATTCTTACTCTTTATCAACAAAGTTTGCTGACAACGGAAAAAGAATCAGACTAAGATATACATATTGGGCTATATTCAATTTTACTGAAGAGACTAGTGCATTAACATTATCAGTGAATCAGACTCCAGACGCTCCAACTGTAACAGGAACAACAAGCTGTGAGGGTGGAAGATTTACTTTAAGGGCAGAAGGTTCTACTAACGGGAACTACCGCTGGTATAATGCTAATGGCACCCCAATAAGTAATCAGACTAATTCTACTTACCAAACACCAAACATTACAGCCACTACTACTTACTTAGTGTCTATTGTGTCTAATGGCTGCGAAAGCGAAAGGGTGCCTGTAACAGCTGTTGTAGAGAAAACTGCCCCTACAGCTACTGGCGCGGAGCGCGTAGGCCCAGGTTCGGTTACATTAATAGCAGGAGGAGCCCCCGCAGGAGCCAGTTACTTATGGTACACTGTTCTGACGGGAGGATCGCCAACCGCTACCACTACTCCTGAATTTATCACCCCCTCTCTTAGCCAAACAACGAAGTATTATGTAGCCACAAAAACTCCCCAAGGTTGCGAAAGTGACAGGACAGAAGTAGTAGCAACAATCGTTGCACCTTCTAACGCAGATGACCTGACAACACACGTTATACTTTACCATGAAAATTTCAATGGTCAGGTTACAGGATTGTCAACACCTTCTCCAGCACGGTGGAGCCTTACTCCAACAACTCAGAGTACAGTAACGAATTCAGGAAAAGCGTCAGGAGGAAATTATATTAGAACGAACAATGCTTCAGGTACAGCTGATAGAATCCTTTCTCTAAGCAACAACATTTCTACTATCGGCTATCAGCATATTGGCATAATGTGGAGGCACCGTAAATCTGGAGGGAATGCTACAAATCATGTACCTCAATTGGCTTATAGTACTGATGAAGGTAATACTTGGCAGCAAGTACAAAGTAATTTAACTCCTAGCACAGCATGGAATTGGGTAAATGGAGGCAGCTATATTATTTTACCAGAAGATGCTGCTAATAAAAGTAATGTTCAATTTAGGTGGACTATTACCAATTCACCTAACTTGAACACTAGCTTTTATTGTATAGATGACATTACTATAATCGGTACTCCAACTGTTGGCTTGGATAAGTTTAGCTGGAGTAGTAGGCCAAATAATGAGCAGCCATTTGTTAGGTCAGTAATAGCCGACAATGATGAATATACAGTTGAAGGCTTGAGAATGGAATGGAGTGTAAATCGTATTGGTACGACAACTACAACAGCTAATATTACAAATGAATTTCAGGGCACGCCTACATTTGCAATCATACAAACAGGAGCAAATAATAACAACAGAACAGAAATAACTCTAAACTTAAGTAGTCCAGTTAATGATTTGACGTTCAGTTTATTTGATATTGATAGACAACAGAATCAATTTAGAGATAATATTGAAATAATCGGTTACAATGGGGACGAAGAAGTTCGTTTAACTAAAAGAAACATTATACATAGCTACAGGCATGCAATAACTACTACTGGTAGTATTGAGGCTGTAACGACATATAATGCTGCAGATGATGGTCTGCCTGATGGAAATGTGACTGTCACATTTGATAAGCCAGTAAGTAGCGTTGTAATTACATATAGGAACTCTGGGGCAGGTGGCTCAACTCAGCAAGGTATAGGCATACACGATTTAATGTGGAGAACATTAACTATCGCCCCCCTCCCCGTGGAGCTGCTCTCTTTTAACGCGAGACGTGACACGCGTGGAGTGAACCTGACGTGGGCTACTGCTTCAGAACTTGATAATAGAGGTTTCGAGGTACAAGTATCAAACAATGCCAGAGACTTTACGGCAATTGGATTTGTGGAAAGCAAAGTTGGCACTACGTCGCTACGCCAAGACTACAGCTTTCTGGATACTAAAGCTGTATCTGGCACTCGCTACTACCGCCTGAAGCAGATCGACTTCGATGGTAAGTTTGAGTACTCAGCGATCAGAGCAGTTGCTTTGAATCAGAGTGATAGCAAAGTTTCGGCCTATCCAAACCCATTTGATGATGCTGTTATTGTGACGCTTAATGGTACAGAATCTCGTAATGTGCAAGTAGTATTAATGGATGCGATGGGCAAAGTATTGCAGCAGCGCACTGAGGAAACCTCGGGCAATTCTATTACAGTAGATATGAGAAGTGTTACAACCAAGGGCGTGTATGTACTCCGTGTGCTTGACAATGATACGAAGCATACCTTCAAACTTATGAAGCGATAGAAAGTTCTTACATTATAAAAAGAAAAGGGGCTGCAGATTTCTGCAGCCCCTTTTTTGTTGTGGTAATAACTTAATAGATTAAGCATCTAAGAGAATGCTACCTGAAGAGCGCTACTTGCTTTAAAACACTTCTATATACTTTGATTTAAATATAATATACACATTTCTAGATATGTAGCGTCCTCGTGAGTAATGTATTTTACTTCAAACTATATCATCAAATAAAAACTTACTTCTAATCCAAATTGATGCGTAAACTGCTGACCAAAAATGATATATAATGCAGTTTTTTGCTGAATATTAAATAACTAATGCATAAATCAGAGTGGTTGAATAAAGCCTTTAATATTTTGGCTTAAATACATAGAGGGGTATGCAATCCAACATTAATTGCACGAGTTTGAATGCTTGAAAAAAACAGAGATTGTATTAGAGCTAGAAATTAAATAATACCAAAATACTATATATAATATTTTTATGCAATCATTGAAAAGTCAAGAGTAAACATTATTTAATTCTATTGATAGAAAATAAACATGAAAAGTTTTCAAATAACATAACAAAGGCGCCTTTTAGAAAATAGCCTTTAAATTAGCAGAAATGCATATTAGAAAAGAGAAGTTAAAATCAGACAAAAAAACAGGGATTAATATTGCAAAAGTAAAAGATAAATTATCTTATTTTGTGATAATTAACTTAGCATTAAAACTGCACAAAAATTTATTAACTCTTAACTTTTAGCTATGGCACAAATCTACACTCCCCCATTAGGCCGGCTTATACGTTCACTGCTCCTGCAGTGTGTGATTATGCTGGGTCTGGCTTCCACAGTGGTGGCACAAACACCTTTTACTCATGATGGACCTTGGCGAGGGCTACCAGCAGGTGGCATTGTAACATCAGGGGGCCTAAGTTCAGATGGAGCAGAAATTACTCCAAGCAACTCTGGGGGCTCTGCTCAGCTTAGAGCAACAACTGCATTTGTTGATGTAAAGCTACAAGACGCAGCGGGTACAGGCCAAACGGGTTATAAGGTGAGCTTCAGCTTGCGATCAACAGCTCCCACCAGTATGCGCGTTGCTTATAGTGTGGCAGGAGCTGCGGGGTATACTGAAGAAGGAGTATTCTCTGCAACAACAGTTCCTTCGCGCGACAGTGTATACCTGCCAAGTAATGCTACAAACGTAAGATTCCAGCGTATAGGAGAAGGTACAACACCTTATTTGTTCTTAGATGCTATTGAAGTATCCCAACAGCCAGAGTTCGGAAGTTTCTCGCCAGCCTTCGGGGTGCCAGGCACAGAGGTGACCATTAAGGGTGTGCATCTGGATGAAACAAGCCAGGTTTTCTTTGGTGCAATAGCAGCTACTCTAAACCCAGATAATATTTCGTCTGACCAGATAGTAGTGAACGTGCCAACTGGCGCTGTAAGCGGATCTATCAAAGTAGTGACTCCGTACGGAGAGGCTAGCAGCGCAACGGACTTTGAAGTACCAGCTCCAGAATTTGCCGATGCTGAATTTACAGCAGAACCAGCGTTTAGCACTACATCCGCTGGCCCAGGCGATGAAGTAACATTGAACGGCCGCTATTTTACAGGTGTAACAGGAGTGAAGGTTGGTGGAGTAGATGCAGCTTATACCTTCGAAGACGGCACTAAAGATACACGATTAACGATAACCATCCCCCTCGCTGCCGTATCAGGCCCGATAACAGTAACTACTCCAGCAGGCACAGCAACGTCAACTGAATTCACGGTGCTAGGCCCACAGATTGGGCAAGTAATTGAAGAAGAGGGAAGCGAAGTGGAGTTTACACCTGCTACTGGTGCAGTAGATACGGAAGTAACAATTTACGGGAAGTATTTCCTGGCAGCTACAGACGTGTTCTTCAATGGCGTGCCTGCAGAATTCGACATAGTAAGCGACAACGAAATTACAGCTACTGTTCCCCTGGGAGCCAGCACAGGTATTATAACAGTAAAGAGCGCTGCAGATGAAGGTATAACCTCAACTGAATTTGCATTACCTGCCCCTGCTTTTGCTGATTACAATGAAGGAGAAGGTATTCAGTTCGAGCCGACATCAGCAGGCCCAGGTATGCAAATCGTACTTTGGGGTACTAACCTGGCGAGTGCCAGTCAGGTGGTGTTCTTAGGCGACGAAAACGACACAGATGATGATAGAGAAGTAGCTATTGAGAGACCACTAACAAGGAACAGCAATACAAGATTAGTTGTACAGGTTCCAGCAGATGCTAAAACAGGCCGTATTCGTATTGATGCGCCAGGTCTGTCAGGTACTATCGTATCTGTAGAGAGTGAGCAAACCTTCACATTCGTAGCAGCTCCAACCATTGCTAGCGTTGCCAATACAACAGGAGATCTCTCTGTAGAAGACGGACAGACATTCGCGCTGGTAGGCGATGAAGTAACCATCACAGGTACCAACTTTGAAACAGCAACAACAGTTACGATTGGCAATGCCACCGTTGAAAGAGCAAATGATAAGAATGTAGGAGGTTTTGCTGTAATCAATGACGGTACTCAAATTGTATTCACTGTACCTGCCACTATTACAGAGTCAACGGGTATTGTGAAAGTAAACACCTTGGGTGGTGAGGCAATATGGGATGGCACATTCGATGTGATTCTGGCACCAGATATCAGTGCAGTTGAGCCACTACGAGGACCAAGAGGAGGAAAAATTACCCTAACAGGTAGCAACCTGAAGTATGTGTCAGAGGTTGTTTTCGTTGGCGAGAGTGGTACTCCAGATGAAGGTGATGCACGTGTAATCTTTGCAGCGCCAAACGCAAGCGATACTGAACTGAAGTTTGTTATACCTGCCAATGCTGAAACAGGTGAGCTGCTTGTGATAAACCCAGCTGACGAAACCGAAACCGCTGTGTTTACCATCGTACGCAGCCCAGAAGTCCTGGCTATAACTCCTACCGAAGGAGCAGCAGGTACAGCAGTTACTATGACTGGGTATAACTTCTTAAATGAAGTAGAAGACGGTGGTGCTACAACTGTAACTTTCGTGGGTGAGGACGCAACGGCTATACCTGCTGCCAACCTGCAAATTACCAGCGACTCTACCATGACCTTTAACGTGCCAGCAGGTGCTATAACAGGCGTAATTACGGTAGCGAATAATTTTGGCTCAGATGCAAGCGGAGAGTTCTTTATCTACCAACTACCAACCATTACGTCTTTCACTCCAGCAAGAGGTATAGTGGGCAACGAAGTGGAGATTACAGGCACTAACTTCTATGCGCAAGGTATGGTAGTAACATTCCTGGGCGATGAGAACGATGAAGATGATGATGTAACCATAAACGTTGCTCCTACTGCAGTAAATGTTCAAGACCAAAAGATAACTGTTACTGTACCATCTGATGCTGTTACAGGCAAGCTAATGGTAACGAACACGGCAGGCGACAGTGCGCCAAGTACTGGTACTTATGAAGTGGTAAGAAATCCAGAAATCATAAGCTTCACACCTAACCAAGGAAAAGCAGCGACACCAGCTACAGTAGTAACTATTACAGGTTGGCTGCTGAATCAGGGAGTTACCGCAGTAGATTTTAATGGAGCAGAGGCTGCCGCTACTTACAACCCTGACGGTACCCTGACAGTGACAGTTCCGACAGGAGCTCAAACAGGCCGACTTACGTTGATAGTAAATGGTGAGAGAGGTCATAGTTCAACCGAAGAATTCACAGTTATACCTGAGCCAAGCATCTACTCTTTTAACCCAACAAGTGGTGTGGGTGGAACAGAGGTGACTATCATAGGTACAAACTTTGAAGGTATAACAGGAATCCTATTCAACGAGGCAGAGGTAGAAGACGTGACAAGTATAGTGCTTGATCCAGTTGAGATTGGAGGGGTAGCTTATCAGCAGTTTACGGTAAACGTACCTGCCGATGCTACTACTGGCCCAATTACCATTATTGCCAGAGGAGGTACCGTAGAGAGCGAAGACGACTTTGTAGTGCCAGTACCAGCTAACATTACTTTCACTCCAAATGAAAGCTACGCTGACCAGTTAGTAACAATCAGCGGTAAGTACTTTACTGGTGCTACTGAAGTGGACTTTAATGGTAAGAAGATAACAGAAGGTATAACCGTAGTTGATGCTCCAGACGAAGACAGCAATAATCCTGAGCGAATTCAGCAGATTATCGTAGCAGCACCGTTTGATGCAGGGGTTGGACCAATTGCTATAACAACTCCAGCTGGAACAGGTACAAGTACGGGTAACTATACTGTTATTGAGCCAGTAATTACATCAACAACCCTACGGGAAGGATATGCTGATAGGACAGTCATCACCATAGAAGGCATAAACTTTACGAAATTCTGGAATAAAGAACTCAATGGTGGAGCTGGCGGCGAAGATGACGCAAGACCAATAGTTGAGTTCCAAGGATTGAATTCAAATCAAAGAGTAGCTGCAGTTGTTCAGGATGGCTATACGAACACTTCAGTAACAGTAACAGTACCACCTAATGCACGTTCAGGCGGTATAACAGTGCGTTCAGGTAGTGGAACTAGCGTACCTTACTACTTCGAAGTGCTTGCCCCAACTGTGTCATCTGTATCACCAACCGCAGTATATGCAAAACAGCGTGTAACAGTAACTGGCACAAACTACGTTGACGTTTTAAGTTTATCATATGGTGGAGTTTCGATACCGCTAAACGATGTAACTGGTTACCGCGTGGTAAATGAGACTACAATAGAGTTTGTAGCTCCTGAAATGCCTGCAGGTAGTAACAATAGACTAATTATAACTACAGAAAGTGGCTCTGTAACATCAACGCTGTTGACTGTTTACAAACCAGTTATTGCAAGCGTAGTTAATGATAGGGTATATGCAGGCGTAAGTACTGTAACTATTACAGGAACTCGATTTGATGAGTATTACGATGGAGACGATGTTAACACAGCTGTTCCAACTGTAACATTTGCAGGAACGGGAAGTGCACGCATAGCTGGTACAATACTGAATGAATCTACTTACAGCTCTACTGAGACAGGTACAGATGTATTAGTGGTGGCAGTGCCATCAGATGCTCAAACAGGTACAGTACATGTAACAAGCCGCAGCGGTACAGGAGTGTCATCAACGGTTACAGTTATCGGTGCACCAACCATTACTTCACTCAGCCCAACTTCAAGTTTAGTAAACACCACACTTACCATCAAAGGTACTAACCTCGACCAAGCTACAAGCGTGACGTTCCTGGGTAGAAGCGATAATACTGAGGATAACATTACTGTAAACTCGGATGCCTTTATCTCAAATACAAGTGAAGCAATTACACTGAATGTGCCAGCCAACGCGGTAGCAGGAAGAATACTGGTAACAACGCCACGTACATCAGGAAATACCGCTACCAGCGCAAATGTATTCCGAATCGTGAAAGCTCCTGTTATTACGAGCATCGACGAAACAGAGCAGCAGGCATTGCAGACCATTACCTTAAATGGTGCTAACCTGTGGGATTTGTTCGGCAATAACAGTGGAAATATCAGCGTATGGTTTGAAGGCCACGGTACTGGAACAGCGATACCTGCTGTTGCTAACCGGTCTAAAATTCCTGCAAGAGTTGTAGAGTATGACCAAGAGAACGGAGACTGGGTAACAGTTGAAGTGCCAAGAGATGCCATTACAGGTGTTATCGAGGTTCAAAATGCTGCGGGTTCTACAACTTGGGCTGAATTCACGGTAACCAGCCCTGTAATCGTAAGATTCGAGAAGGCGGATGGAAGCGAAATCACAAGCGCTAACCCAGCACGGATCAACGAAACGGTGCTAATAAGAGGTTATCAGTTGGAAGACATCGGAGTTGTAAGAGTAGGTGATAGAAACATACTGAGCTTTACCGAAGTTGACCCAACTACAGTTCGCATGGTGGTGCGACAAGGTGCTAGAACAGGCCCCGTTGTGATTACATCACTAGGTTATGAAGAAACAAGTGCTCCTGTAGAGCTGCATATTGCAAGGCCAACGATTACAGTTTCTAAGTCTAGCCTTACTTTTGACGTAGTAGCAGGTGAAACATCTGAAATGCAAGAGTACACTGTTAGCGCAAGTTACCTAGCTGTAGGTGAACTGGATGTAAACTTGGCTTTACCAGCTATCTCGGCGGGTAATGTTCCAAACAACTTTGAGATGTCACTTACTGGGGAAGATGGAACTTGGGGCAGAAGCATTACGCTGACTGGTGCAACAGACGGTACACTAGCTCCGACCACTATCTACGTAAGAAGCAACCCACCAGCGGAAGCAGAAAGTGATCAGAATGGTGTAATCATCCATGGCGCTTTTGACGCAGCGTCAGTAAATGTTACGCTAAATTCTAGAATCACCCCACTCCCAGTAGAACTCATCGCCTTCAATGCTACGAAGCAAGGCAATGGTGTTCAGCTGACATGGGCAACGGCTTCTGAGCTTGACAATGATTACTTCGAGGTGCAGATGACGGAAGACCTTAAAGGTGAGTTTAAGGCAGTAGGCAAAGTGAACAGTGAAGTAAACACAACTGCACTTCGTCAGGACTACCAGTTCAACCACAAAGGAAACTTCAACGGCACACGTTACTACAGACTGAAGCAGGTGGACTTGGATGGTACATTTGAATACAGCAAGGTAGTAGCCGTATCGTCTAACGGAGTGAACCTGGCAGTTGGCCCAAGAGTATATCCTAACCCAATTAATGCTGACTCTAAGCTGGTGTTCAATGCAGACAGAGCAGGTAAGTTGAACGTACGCATCGTGAACATGAACGGCTCGGCTGTTCAGAACCTGAGCTACGACATCGAAGAGGGTGAGAACACAATCATTCTGAACCTGAACAATAACCTGCCAACAGGTATCTATATCCTGATGACAGAGTTTAACGGTAAGACAGAACAGGTGAAGCTCTTGAAGCAGTAATCTGAGAAATACCATCATAAAGCAGGCCCGCCAACAATGGCGGGCCTGCTTGCTTTATAGCAGTTGCTGTTTATAAACAGGTAAATGGTACCAAAAGCCCAAAGAGATTAAAGATAAGAACGCAGGCAGTTTTGCCGTCGTCGTAGATAAACTTTTGAAACATTGGTTTATTCAGGTGCAAGCTTTAATTTTGAAAGATTAACAAACCAAAGCAGCCATGCAGAAAGACACAGCTATATTTGACCTGATTGCTAAAGAGAAAGCACGCCAGACCCACGGCATCGAACTGATCGCGTCCGAGAATTTCGTTTCGGAGCAGGTGATGGAAGCCATGGGTAGTGTGATGACCAACAAGTACGCCGAAGGCCTGCCGGGTAAGCGTTACTATGGCGGTTGCGAAATTGTGGATCAGTCTGAGCAGCTGGCGATCGACCGTGCAAAGGAGCTTTTTGGAGCTACCTGGGTGAACGTACAGCCTCACTCAGGTGCACAGGCTAACTCAGCGGTGATGCTGGCGGTGCTGCAGCCAGGTGATAAAATTCTTGGCTTTGACCTGTCGCATGGAGGTCACTTAACACATGGCTCGCCTGTTAACTTTTCAGGTAAACTGTACCAGCCAAGCTTTTATGGCGTGGAGCAGGAAACAGGCCTGATCAATTTTGACAAAGTAGTAGAAACAGCCCGTCGCGAGAAGCCGAAACTGATCATCTGCGGAGCTTCTGCTTATAGCCGCGATTGGGACTACAAAAAATTGCGTGCAGCAGCTGATGAGGTTGGTGCTCTGCTGTTAGCCGATATCTCCCACCCTTCTGGCTTGATTGCAAAAGGTCTGTTGAACAATCCGTTCGAGCATTGCCATATCATTACGACTACCACGCACAAAACACTGCGCGGACCAAGAGGTGGTATGATCATGATGGGTAAAGACTTTGAAAATCCATTCGGTCTGAAAACACCAAAAGGCGAAACGCGCATGATGTCGTCTTTGCTGGATGGTGCTGTATTCCCGGGTACACAAGGCGGGCCACTGGAGCACGTGATCGCAGCAAAGGCGGTTGCTTACTATGAGGCACTTTCTGATGACTATATGGGCTATATCAAGCAAGTGCAGCAGAATGCGCAAGCAATGGCTGCGGCTTTCGTTGAGCGAGGCTATAATATCATTTCAGGAGGCACAGATAACCACATGATGCTGATCGATCTGCGTTCTAAAGGTATAACAGGCAAACTGGCTGAGAACACGCTTGTGAAGGCGGATATCACCATCAACAAAAACATGGTGCCTTTTGATGATAAGTCGCCGTTTGTGACCTCAGGTATGCGCGTAGGTACTGCTGCGATTACGACACGTGGTTTGAAAGAGACGGACATGGCTCGCATAGTTGAGCTGATGGACAATGTGCTTACTAACCACGACAACGAAAGCAAAATAGAGGCTGTGCGCAAAGAAGTGAACAGCTGGATGAAAGACTATCCACTTTTCGCTTACTAATTCAATCATAAGAATTTACTTATAAGCCATCATTAATGGACCAACCACACCTCGAGGGAGCGGAACAGCAGCAGGAGATGTCCTTTGTGGACCATTTAGAGGAGTTGCGGTGGCACATTATAAGGTCAGTGGCCTCCATCCTGGTGTTTGCTACTGCAGCCTTTCTTGCCAAAGGCTTCGTTTTTCACGATATCATCTTAGCTCCGTCTCGTACGGACTTCTTTAGCTACCAGATGATGTGTAAAGTCAGCCAATATTTTGGATCGAGCGCATTCTGTATAGAAGACCTGGGCTTTACGATACAAAGCCGGCAAATGAGCGGCCAGTTCTCCATGCACATCATGGTGTCGCTGGTACTTGGCTTGGCATTGGCTTTTCCGTATGCCTTCTGGGAGATTTGGCGCTTTGTGAAGCCTGGCCTATACCCGCAGGAACAGCAAAACTCACGTGGTGCGGTGTTCTGGGTATCGGTGCTGTTTGCGATGGGGCTGTTGTTCGGCTACTACGTGGTAGCCCCTATCTCGATTAATTTCCTGGCAGGGTATCAGGTGGATCCGTCTATTGTAAATGAGTTTGACCTTTCCTCCTACATCTCGACACTGACCACGCTTTGCTTGGCCTGTGCCTTTATGTTTGAGTTGCCGGTTATTGTATACTTCTTCACCAAGGCAGGACTGCTTTCACCGGAGATCATGAAGCTGTACCGCCGACACGCCATTATCGTTATCCTGATTGTGTCTGCGGTAATCACTCCTCCGGATGTGATTAGCCAGTTGCTGATATCCTTTCCGCTAATCATTCTGTATGAAGTTAGTATCAGCGTATCAAGAAGAATTATACAGCGCGATCTGAAAAGACTGAACGAAAATAACGCTTAAAACGATGGGATATAAAATTGCAATAGGCGGCGACCACGCCGGCTTTACATACAAGAGCTTGCTGAAAGAGCAGCTGGAGACGGCAGGGCACGAAGTGACAGACTTTGGTCCTGGTTCAGATGCCTCAGTAGACTATCCGGATCATGTGCATCCGCTGGCGAAGGCTGTGGTAAACAAAGAAGCTGATTTTGGTATCCTGATCTGCGGAAGCGGTAATGGTGTAGCCATGACAGCTAACAAGTACCAGGAAGTAAGAGCTGCCCTATGCTGGCAGACAGAATTGGCTAAGCTATCACGGGAGCATAACAATGCCAACATCCTTTGCATACCTGCCCGCTTTGTGTCGCAGGACGTAGCGGCTGATATGACACGTGTGTTCTTAGAAACAGAATTTGAAGGTGGACGCCACCAGAATCGTGTAGATAAAATTCCGGTTTGCTAAATCAGATATAGCTGCTTAACGAGCTTTTCTATAAACTGCCGCTGTTTGAGTAGGTTCATATCCTTCGAAAACGGACGGCAGTTTGTGTTTTAACTGTGGCATAAGGCCAGCCTGGTCTACAATGTAGTCAGGAGTTTCAAGGCGGAAGTTCTGATAGAGGTCATACACGGCCTGGTACTCATCGAGTCGGCCGAAGTGACGCTGTGAAAGTTGCCAGTTCAGGTATGGCGTAGCCAGTTTGTTGTGCTCATAATAGCTCAGGTCATCCCCAAGCACCAATACCGAGCTCTCCCTGATCACATCTCCAGTACTGTTGTTTGGCAACAGTAGCTGTGAGTCATCGATCTTCACAAAAGAAGCTAAACCTAGTGGCTGCCGATATCGGATGAGCACCACTCCACCTAGCAGGATAAAAAACAGCAGGTTCAGTATCCATTTCTTCATGCGGCTTGTAAACAGGAACTCGCCGAAATAGGCGATAGGCGGCAGTATGATTACGAAGGAGCCTACAGATAACTCGTTGCGGGTGATCAGCACTATTATACTCACCACGAGCCATACTGTCATGAGTTGCTGAAACTTGCCTTGGAATACCAGGCGCTGGGGCAGTGAGGTAGTGCTGATTAGCGAAAGCAACAAAAGCCCTGCAGGCAGCGCCAGTGCCAGCGCCAGGTGAGCCGGCGGAACCAGCGGGTTGATGCCGAACTGCCAGGGTTGCAGCAAGTGCATCTCTGCAAAATAAGACGCAGTATTAGTGTAAAGGTAATAGGTCACCAGCACGGCGTAAGGAAAGGCAAAGCCGCAAAGCATTAACAGAAAGCTGCGGAAGGTATTGGAAGCAAAAAGAACAACTCCAAAGGCCGCTACCAGCAGAAAAAGCGCTAAAGGCAAATAGCTCAGCGCTGCAAGACCCACCATAAACCCCCCTACAAACAGGCGGTTGTTTTCGAAGCCCTCCCTTGAGATGGTAATAATATAAGGGAGTGAAAGGATAACAAAGGTATTGCCAATGAGCAGTGGCGTCAGCATGTCAAACTCAAAGGTAAGGCTGCCCATGAGCAGGTATAGCAAGGCAGGGATGTAACCTTTTCCTGCATATACCTGATGCCGGTTAAGTGTCAGGTTAAGCATAACCGCCTGAAAGAGGAGCAGAAACGTCGCAGTGAGTCTGTAACTCAGGTATGAGCGCCCTGCTATCACATCGATGGTCCAATATACGAAAGCGGAAAGTGGAGCCGTCGTGTCGTAGATGTCGCGGTACATGGCAAAGCCATCTGCCATACGCTCCCCTACCAGCATATACAATAGCTCGGATACGGTAGCAGGTATACCCAAGAAGATAAGAGGCAACCGGATAGCCAGGAACAGTAAGACCAGCAAAAATAAGCGGGAAGGCAGTATGCTTCGGAAGTAACTAATCAAAGGAAGACGGAGTTAGAAAGAACTATACACCAGCCTGAGCCGAAATGAGTACGGCACAATTGGGGTAAAAATGCGAAATTAATATGATATTTGCATCTTCAATATGGAAAGTAAAAGACAACAGAAGTTTTCGCGCCTTATTCAGAGGGAGTTGGCAGAGATATTCCAACGGGAAGTGCCACACTTGTTCGGCGGAGCCTATATATCGGTAAGCGTCGTGCGTATGTCGCCTGACCTTGGTTTGGCACGTGTATACCTGAGCGTAATGAACGCCAAAGACGGCATTGAAATGCTCCTGCAGGAACTGCGGGTCAATACCAAAACCATTCGTCATCTGCTAGCCCAGCGCATCAAGAAGCAGGTGCGTGTTATACCCGAGCTTGTATTCTTTCTGGACGATACTGCTGAGTATGCCGCCAAGATCGACAAGCTGTTTTCCGGCCTGGACATACCACCTGCTCCCGAGGAAGACGAGGAGGACGATACCTATACCCGCTAAGAATCAGGAACACCCTTATGCAGTACGATCCGATCAAGCGCGTGCTGGGCGATGTGTTTAACAAGACCCCATTTTTGCGCCGCGTATTTTATAACATGCTGGACCTGCTCCTGCTGCGTGCCTGGCACGTGCACAAGGAATTGCGCGAGTGGGCTGCCAACCGCAAAAACGAAGAGCAACACATACTGGATGCAGGCTCTGGCTTCGGACAGTATACTTACTGGCTCTCCAGTCAGAGTAGCAAATGGAGTATACTGGCTGTCGACGTAAAAGAGGAGCAGATATCTGACAGCAATCGTTTTTTCAGAGCCATAGGCCGGCAGAACGTGCTGTTTCGCATAGGCGACCTGGTAAAATATCGTGAAGAGAACACCTACGACCTGATTCTTTCAGTAGACGTGATGGAGCATATCCTGGAAGACGTGGAAGTATTCCGCAACTTTCAGGCGTCACTGGTACCAGGTGGTATGCTGGTTATTTCCACCCCATCTGATCAGGGCGGTTCTGATGTGCATGGTGACGATGAAACGTCGTTTATAGAAGAGCACGTGCGTGACGGCTATAACATTCAGGAAATTCAGGATAAGCTCTTTTCTGCAGGCTTCAGCAAAGTAGAAGCGCGCTACTCCTATGGCAAGCCAGGGCAAATCTCATGGCGGCTGTCTATGAAGTACCCGCTCTTGATGCTTAATACGTCCAAAGCCTTTTTTATCCTGCTGCCATTCTACTACCTGATTACTTTCCCGATAAGCCTTGTGCTGAACTGGGTTGATGTAAACGGCAAGCATGCCTCAGGCACAGGCCTGATCGTGAAGGCCTGGAAATAAATTAAAGAGGTTAATTGTAGATTGTTAAATTGTTGATCCCGCAAAATGATTAAATTGCTGGAAAGACAGGAAGAGACCAAAGACCTGATTTCACATCAACAAGGTATAGCAGACCTTAGCTCATTCTAAAGCCTAGACAATTAGAAGAGAGTTGGCAGTCAATGAAATTAATTTTTGTAAGAACAATCAACCTTTAGCCCAAGCACCCATACCTGCTAAATGAACGTCCCTTATCTCATAGCGAAGCGTTATTTTTTCTCTAAGAAGAAGAGGAACATCATTAGCATTATCTCCAACATTGCCATGATCGGGGTGGCAGTGGGTACGGCAGCCCTTATTATTGTGCTGTCGGTGTTCAATGGCCTCGAAGACCTTATTCGCACGATCTACACCAGCTTCGACCCTAACCTGAAAATATCTGCGGCAGAGGGCAAGTCATTCGAAACGGATACCGAGTTCATGAACCGCATACGCCGCACTCCTGGTGTAGCGCTGGTGACTGAGGTTATAGAGGACAATGCGCTACTGCGCTACAATGACCGCCAGATGGTGGTGAAGGTCAAGGGTGTGAGTGAAAACTTCTTTGAGCAGAACCGTATCGGCTCTTCGGTAGTGGAGGGTGACTACAACCTGTATACCAACGACAATTACTACGCGCTGGTAGGCCGGGGCGTTCAGTATCAGCTCTCCATCAGGACGAGCAGTCAGTTCACGTACATGCAGTTCCTGTATCCGCGCAATACAAAATTTAACCCACTCAATCCCGAAGGGGCCTTTAAATCACTACAGATAACCCCAGGCGGCGTGTTTGCCATCGAACGGCAGTATGACGACGCCTATGTGTTTGTACCCATCCAGTTTGCGGAGGAGTTAATGGAGTACGGTCGGCGGCGAACCGCCATTGAGATCAAGGTAGAGGATGGTTACCGCATCGAAATAGTGAAACGCTCTTTGCAAAAAGTACTGGGCGAGAGCTTCCTGGTGCAGAATAGTGACGAACAGCACACCAGCCTGCTGCGTGCTGTGAAGGTTGAGAAGCTTTTTGTGTTCATCACCTTTGCCTTCATTTTGCTTATAGCCTCGCTCAATATCTTCTTCTCCCTCTCCATGCTTGTCATTGATAAGAAGAAGGATATCGCAGTGCTTGCTTCCATGGGCGCCACTAAAGAGCAGATCCGCAACATATTTTTGATTGAAGGCGCTTTGGTGGCTTTTATCGGGGCGTCCTATGGCCTGTCGCTGGGGATGCTGATTGCCAACCTGCAGCAGACCTTCGGCATTGTTTCGATGGGTATGGCCACTTCGGTGGTTGATTCCTACCCTGTTAAGCTTAAATTGATGGACTTTGTGCTGACGGGTGCCGCCATCATAATCATCACCATGCTGGTGTCTATACGTCCGGCTCGCAAAGCTGCAGCCATGTCCGTGCGGGACAACCTGTAAGGTATAGACTCCGCCCTTTTTCACGCTTCACGCTACTTGTCTTGAGAGCTCTTCCACTGTTTTCTTTAGTCCTCCTGCTTGGCTGCTCTTCAACCGAAACCGATACCTCGACAGAGGAAACTGCAGCAGGTATAGCGCCGGCCGAAACAGAGGCCCATACCGTAACTCGAAGCAAAGTCCCTTTTTTGTGGCGTGAGCAGGTATACGATGTCAGCCTGCAGGACTCTATTAGCAGCATCACAATTGATCAGAAGCTGGCCGAGGAGCTGACTGATGCCGAGCGGGCAGCGTTAGGCTATGTTGCCACCTTTATCGGCAGTGAGTGTGACTGGGATGGCATAGCTAACCCGGAATTCAGCAACCTGAAATGCAAGGCCCTATCTGCATTGAAGTTGGGTTACCAGTGCTCCAATGAGCATCTGGGCTTTCTGCAGCACTGGTTCCGGAACGACCAGGAAGTGCTGGCACAGTTGGCTTCCTGCCCCCGTATACCTTTTACTGCTTCAAGCCAGCAATCTTTCAATTATATATACCTGACTAGCCAAGGCGATACGATCAAAGTGTGGTTCAGCGCAGGCGGTGTGAATCTGCCTATGAATGCTGCCTGGGATTGGACGGAGGAAAATGTTTTCCTGGCTCAGGATGATGCGATTAGCCTGGTAAGAGCAGACAAATCACAGGTGATCAGAAGCGAGCTTAAATCTGATGAGGAGTTTCAGAGCGCTATCTAATATATGCTTAACACTATATATTGAGATTAAAAGTCTTTAATGTGTTATTGCGTGTAATTATATACTGAAAATATAAAAATAGTTTGATTTGCGGCGGTAATTTCAAGAGTGCAAGGTAGGAAATCAGGAGTTTTGGGAGTAAATTTGAAGTCCTAAAATTGTACTTGTATGAAAGTATACACCACACAGCCGTTTCAGGTAATCTATTCGTTGTTTGAACACGAATACCTGGGATACCTGTTCGAATCTTTTGTGGTGCAGATCAATACCAAGGGGCAGCTGACTTTACAGCACCAGAATATTTCTGCCAAAAACGCCGATGAATTTGCTTCCCGTCTCGATGACAAAGATTTCAAGCTAATTGCTTTGATCGATCAGATCCAGCAGGACGCTGTACTGAAAAAATTCTCTCCCAAGAAGCTATCTCCTGCTGATTTTTTCCTGAAGGTATACGACCCAGAAAAGGGCGATAAAAACATGCAGGAGGCGATCAGCCATTACATACAGGTGCGCATGGGCAAAATTCTGGCAATGCTCGAGGACCGGCGCACGTTCATCATGGGTAAAGACGGTGACCCTGCCTGGAAAGAGATTCAGGTGGCGGCTGACAAGGCGACTGTGCGCTTTCACTTACACCGAAACGAAGACAATACCCACTACTACCCTACCATCAAATACAAAGGCGAAAAGCTGAACTTCCAGTACCGCAATGCTGCCCTGATCTGCTACGAGCCTGCGTGGCTGATGCTGGATGGGGTGGTTTATAGTTTTGAGAATGGCATTGATGGCAAAAAGCTACAGCCCTTCCTGAATAAGAAGTTTATTCTGATTCCACGATCGGTAGAGGAGAATTACTACCGTAAGTTCGTGACCTCCCTGGTGGAGTCCTTTGACGTGAAACCAAACGGCTTTGAGATCAAACCGCAGGAGTTTCGGCCTAAGCCTCATCTGAACTTCTCTGAGATCAAGTCGGCTGAGGTGTCTGCGCTGCTGAGCAACGGAGGCAGTGAGGCGAGCAAAGTGGATAAGGCTGCCGCGGCCGACAAGATACTGTTTAACCTGTCGTTCAGGTATGGCGACCACATGGTAGAGGCCCAGGATGCCAAGCGCATCAGTGTGAGCATGGAAAAGACGGAGGATTCCTACATTTTCCATAAGCTGATACGTGATGCAGTGCACGAAAAGCAGTACGTAAAAGAGCTTGCCAATCGTGAGTTGGAAGTGAAGAACGGACAGGCTGTGCTGGATAAAGGCGCTGCTTTCTCATGGCTCAACAACAACCTGCAGGCGCTGGAGGAACTAGGGTTTACGGTGGAGCAGTCTGAGAAAAGCGGTAAAAACTATTTTATAGGTGAGATCTCTGTAAATGTAGGTATAACCGAAAACAACGACTGGTTCGACATTTATGGAACGGTGCGTTTCGGCGAATTCGAAATTCCTTTTATCAAGCTCAAAAACCATATCCTGACCCGCAACAACGAGTACCTGTTGCCAAACGGGCAGGTGGCCATTATACCTGAAGAGTGGTTCACGCAGTATATCGAGCTGTTTGCCTTCTCGGAAGGCGAACACCAGCTTACGCTGCGCAAGCACCACATGGCGCTAGTAAACGACCTGCAGAACGGTAATCTGGCGCAGGTAACGATGACGCGCAAGTTGGAGAAGCTGCGTGAGTTTGGCGAAATAGAAGACAAGCCTTTGCCAGCTGGCTTCCAGGGTGAGCTGCGTCCTTATCAGAAGGCAGGATACAACTGGCTGCACTTTGTAAAGGACTACAAGTTTGGTGGTTGCCTGGCTGATGACATGGGCTTGGGTAAGACCGTGCAGACCTTAGCTATGCTGCAGCACCGCAAAGAGAACGGCGCCGAATCGGCCTCCCTGCTGGTGATGCCAACTTCACTGATCTACAACTGGCTGAACGAGGCACAGAAGTTTACGCCGGAATTGCGCATCCTGACTTACACGGGTACTTACCGCGACAAAAACGTGGAGCAGTTCAAGGACTATGACCTGATACTGACCTCCTACGGCATAGTGCGCCTCGATACGGAACTGCTCAAGACCTATTACTTCGACTACATTATACTGGACGAGTCACAGGCTATCAAAAACCCTGACTCTAATACCTCTAAGGCAGTACGCTCACTCAAATCGCGTCACCGCTTGATCCTGACAGGTACGCCGGTTGAGAATAGCACCATGGACCTGTGGTCGCAAATGTCGTTCATCAACCCGGGCTTGCTGGGCAATCAGCACTTCTTCCGAAATGAGTTCCTGAAGCCGATCGAGAAGGAGAAGGACGAGCACAAGACACGCCGACTGCACGCGCTGATCAAGCCTTTTATTCTACGCAGGCATAAGTCGCAGGTGGCCCGTGAGCTGCCGCCGAAGATTGAGCACACCACTTTCTGCAAAATGACGGAGGAGCAGGAGCATGCCTACGAAGAAACAAAGTCGTATTACCGCAACAAAATCCTGACTAACCTGGAGGAAAACGGGCCGGGCAATACACAGTTTATGCTCTTGCAGGGTCTGATGAAGCTCCGCCAGATTGCCAATCACCCTTCCATGACCGATCCAAGCTATGAAGGGGAGTCGGGTAAGCTGAAAGAGGTGATGCGCATGACCAAGAGTATAGTGGCCAAGGGACACAAAGTGCTTATCTTCAGTCAATTCGTGAAACATCTGGAAATCATACGGCAGGTACTGAATGAAAAGGAGATCACCTACGCATACCTGGACGGCAACACCAAAAACCGCCAGCAGCAGGTAGAGCTTTTCCAGAATGATCCAAGCATACAGGTGTTCCTGATCTCACTGAAAGCCGGTGGTGTGGGCCTAAATCTAACCGCCGCTGACTATGTGTTTATCCTGGACCCGTGGTGGAACCCGGCTGTTGAGGCGCAAGCCGTGGACCGTGCCCATCGTATCGGGCAGCAGAACAAGGTATTTACTTACAAGTTCATCACCAAAGACACTGTAGAGGAAAAGATCCTGGCCCTGCAGAACCGTAAGATTCAACTCGTAACCGATCTGATCAGTACGGATGAAAACATCATCAAGAGCCTGACAAAAGAAGATATTGACAATCTGTTGAGTTAAACAATTGATTGTTAAATTGTTGGTTCGATAGCGAATGATTTTGCCAAAGCCGCAGCATGAACCGTGTTGTGGCTTTTGTTTTAGAACAGGTATAAACCTTTGGGGTAAAACTGGGTTTGAGTGAAAGATATGCCTGTACCACCTAGGGTCGTTGCAATTTATCCTTTCTGTCATCCTGGAAGAATCTTGGTCGCATTTACTAAAGGCTTATCATCCCTCCGCCCAGGTTTCTTTCTGAATGACAATGATTTTAAAGTATGCTTTTTTAAAATGAAATAACTCTGCCCTAAAAAGAAAGGTTAGCCAGAGAACGAACAATTTAACCATCAACAATTAAAAAATGCGCCTCCACCTGAATACGATAGTACAGCAAGACTTTATGAGCGTTTTTAATGCTTTTGACGAGCAGCTGTTTCGGGAGTTGGCTCCGCCCTACCCGCGGCTGAAGCTGCTGCGGTTTGATGGCAGTGCTCCTGGTGACGTGGTGGAGGTAGAGCTGCAGACAGGTATAAAGTCCTTTCGCTGGACCAGCCTGATCACGGAGCGGAAGATAACGGATACAGCTGCCTGGTTTGTGGACGAAGGCCAGGAAGTGCCCCCGCCCCTCCGCAGCTGGCGACACAAGCATTTGGTAACAGAGCTGGGCAGTGGCGCCATGATACACGACATCATCGACTATAGCTCAGGGTATAAAGCACTCGACTTGTTGCTTTACCCGCTCATGCTGGCTGGCTTTGGCATGCGCGGGCCGGTTTACAGAAGGCTATTCAGACAGGTAGAGCTTGGCTGAGCCTCAGGTATAGACAAGCGCCGGAGGTATAGGTCCACAACGGGATCAGCCCTATAGTAAAGAGTCAAATCATTAAAACCTTTGCTATACCCTTTCAGTTAAGTGCAGAGAAGAAATAATCTCCTTAAATTAGAGTATGACAAAAGCGGCCATCATCGGTTCAGGTATAGGGGGCATCGCCACGGCTATCAGGCTGGCGGTGAAAGGCTATGATGTGACGGTGTTTGAGGCCAACGCTTCATTTGGGGGCAAAATGCACCAGTTCGACCTGCAGGGCTATCGCTTTGATGCCGGGCCTTCGCTGTTCACGCTGCCGCACCTGGTCGACGAACTCTTCACTTTGGCTGGTCGCAACCCTACCGATTACTTCACCTATACCCGTCTCGACCCGATCACGCACTACTTCTGGCCTGATGGCAGCCGTCTGAGAGCCTACGCCGATGCCGAGACCTTTGCGAGTGAGGCAGAGCAACAACTGGGTGTAAAGGCGCAGGATGTACGGGATGTGCTGGCCAAAAGTGCCCGGCTTTATAAAGGGACCGCTGATACTTTTCTGCACAAGTCGCTTCACAAGGCCAGTACCTATCTGAGCGCCGATTTGCTCAAGGCGCTGGGTTGTCTGTCTGACCTAGGGCTGACGACAACTATGCACGACGCTAATGCCAGGCTATTTGATGACTCTCGATTTGTGCAGCTGCTCGACCGCTTTGCCACCTATAACGGCTCTGACCCCTACCAGGCGCCGGGTACACTCAATCTGATTCCGCATCTGGAGCACAACATCGGTGCCTTCTATCCGAAAGGAGGCATTTACAGCATCGCCGCTAGTCTGGTAAAGCTGGCAGAGGAGCTGGGTGTAACCTTCAGGTATAACGAACGGGTGGAGCGGATTATCACCCAAAATGGCAAAGCAACAGGTATAGAAACCAGCTCGGGCAGGTATAGCGCCGAGGTGGTAGTGAGCAACATGGATGTGGTGCCGACTTACCGCCGCTTGCTGCCCGACCAGCCTGCTCCGGAGCAAACGCTACAGCAGCCGCGCTCCAGCTCTGCATTGATCTACTACTGGGGTATAGCTCGTGAGTTTCCGGAGCTGCACCTGCACAACATTTTCTTTAGCCAGGACTATAAGCAAGAGTTTGAGCACATTTTCCGGCACAAGTCCATCAGCCCGGACCCGACCGTGTATGTGAACATCACCTCCAAAATGGAAAAGAGTGATGCCCCGGCAGGTTCTGAGAACTGGTTTGTGATGGTGAACGTGCCGCACCACCAGGGGCAGGACTGGGAGCAGCTCATCAACACTACCCGCCAGGCCGTGACTAATAAGCTGAGTCGCATGTTACAGACAGATCTGCAACAGGTGATTGCCTGCGAACAAGTGTTGGACCCGCTGCTGATTGAGCAGCAGACTTCATCGTATGCGGGGGCGCTCTACGGCAGCAGCTCCAACAACCGCATGGCGGCATTTCTGCGGCACCCGAACTTCAGCTCAAAACTCAAGGGGCTTTACTTCTGCGGGGGCAGCGTGCATCCTGGGGGAGGCATACCACTCTGCCTGCTTTCTGCCCGTATAGTAGGAGATCTTTTGCCTGTCGTAACACCTGCTAACAAATCTAAACAGCATGCCTGATACCACTCAAACATACCAACCGGCTATACCTCTGCAAGAACGGCTTAAACCATATGCTTTTGGCATAGCTTTAGGTGTGTTGGCTATTTTTCATGCAGTAGGCTTCTGGGGGCTAATGTTTAGTGGCGAACCCGAAAAGTTTCAGCGGCTTACGCCCATGAACCTGCTCCTGACTAACTTCCTGCTTTTTTCCTTTCATAGGCGCTGGAATGTCGCCTTTATACTCTTTGCGGTTACAATCATGGCAGCTGGTTTCTTTGCAGAGGTGTTAGGTATACACACTGGCTTACTGTTTGGGGACTATGCTTATGGGGAGTCTTTAGGTATAAAAGTGCTGGACGTGCCGCTATTGATCGGGCTTAATTGGCTGATGCTCGTTTACACTTCGGGGCATTTGGTCAATACGGTACAGCTGCATTGGCTTGCCAGAGCTGCGCTGGCTGCGCTACTTATGGTTGGGCTCGATTTCTTTCTGGAGCCGGTGGCTGTGGCTTTTGACTTCTGGGATTGGCATGGAGGGCATATTCCATGGTCTAATTACACAGGGTGGCTGGGGTTGTCTTTCCTGTTTCAGGTTTATTTCCAAAAAGCCCCTATCTACAAGCATAACCGGCTGGCGCCTTACGTTTACTTGGTACAGGCGGTGTTCTTCATCAGCATCTGGACCTTACTGTAGGCCTACCCGTAACAGATTAGGGAATAGCTTGTAAGGCGCCTTGCATTATATTACATTTGCAAGCTTTAAAATACAAGTTAATATATACATCAAGCATCTAACTGCGTATTGAGTACATACCTATTCCATGCACAAGCTTGATGACTTACCCTACTCCATGACTTTTTTAGAAACCATATTAGGTGAACTCTTGCAGATCTTTAAGCAGGAAGGTATAGAGGCGAACTCAGATGCAGATCTGATCAGGAAACTTGATATCCGTCAGTCAACTTTTCAGGAGCTTTTCTCGAGCCGTGAGAATATGGTGAAGCAGGTGATCCTGTACGATATGGAAGTAGAAAACAGGAGGCAGATGGAAATGCTCTCCAAGGCTACGAACCCTGTAGAGGAAATTATGCTGATCCTGCAGGATGGTATCAGAACCATTAAGCAAGTGAACCCCATTTATATCGCAGATCTGCAAAGATATCCGGAAGCCTGGCAGTTGAGCATGCAGAATGTGATTGAGAATAACCAGCATGTGAACGCTGAGATTCTAAACAGGGGCATACTGCAGGGTTACTTCCGCAAAGACATTAATCTGCAATTGGTTACAAAGATCATTCTGGAGCAATTCTTCATGATGATCAACCCGGTATCATTTCCGCCTGAAAAGTATGATTTGGCAGAAGTGTTCCGCAGCATCTACCTGTACTATGTGCGTGGCATTTGTACGGACCTAGGTGGAAAACTGGCAGAATCATATTTTGCAAAGAATAGCATGTAAACTGAAAGTATACTACAAAAAAAGCATCAGGCCCCGAAACAATGCGCTTCGGGGCCTGATGCTTTTAGAAATTATCAGTTATAAGCTTAGCTGATAGAAACGCGCACCTTTTTCGTGTACTCACGCAGAGCCGTCTTGAAATCGACGCCATTATCGTTCATGTAGTTCAGGATCCAGGCAGCAGCTATCACGTGTGTCAGCTGTTCGCCTTCGTCATCTCCTTCTACTTCAATGGCAAGCGGCTGCTCCTCCATCAGGGCCTCTTCGGCTGCCGTCAGGTTTTCCAGCGACTCAGTTTCTACCAGTTTCTTGATTGCGGGTATCTTCATTTCTTAAACAGTCAGTTTGTTGATCAGATCACGTACAGCTTCTTCTTTGCTGGCAGCCACTGTGTCAACCAGTTTGCCACTCTTGAAAACGGCAAAGAAAGGGAGGTTGGTCACACCAGCCAGTTTGCGGGCCTCAGGGCTTGTTTCAGCGTTAACGTCTACGAAGGCCACATTGGCAAAAACTTCTTCGTCAGACATGCGCTTGAACTTAGGCGAAAACAAACGGCAGCTGCCGCACCAGTCCGCGTAGTATTTCACTACCACGTTTTGGTTTGAGTTGAGTACGTTATTGAAATCGTTATCGGTTGCTACTATTACAGCCATGTTATTCTTTTTATAAGATTAAACATCAGATCAGGTATTGCCTAATCATACTAGGTGCAAAGTTAAATGTTTCAGACCAAAGATGCAGTGATGTTTGTCACCATTACACGGTCGTCCGGGCTAAAACAGCAACCCAGGAGGATTGTTTAGCGGGGGCGTCGGCTTTTCTTGGGTTGGTCGTTGAGGTAGGCCACCAGGTCCATTTTATCGAATGTAAGCTCCCACATGCCCATCAAATCACCTCTCCTGTAGCCAACGGCTTGGTCCTGTGGGTATTTTTCTTTGATCAGAGCATAATCGGATTCGCTGATATCCTGCCCCACCGTGCCATGGCAGCTGAGGCAGCTCTCGTCGCGCAGGTAGATCGGGGAGGTATAGCGGATCTCGTCATTGGTCAGCGCCTCAACCTTTGATGCACGCTCCTGCCCACTGCTATACCTGGCCAGCACCTGGGCTGTGGCCCCTTTGGCTTGGTTTTGGGGGTTGCGTGGTTGCTCGCTGAAGCGGCGCGAGATGGCGCCAAACTTGTGCTGCAGCGCTTCTACTTCCTCGTAGTTCTCAGGTTGGCAATAGGGTATGGCCGCCTCCACTCCGCCCTGCGCAAGGTGTTCGGTCATGCGTTGGACGTGCAGGCGCTGCGCCACTACCACAATAGAATCGCCATGTTTCAGGGCGGCATTGAGGATATCCTGCTGGGTGAGGCGCTTGATTTTGTGACGCTCCAGTTCCTGCGCGATTTCCTTTCCCCCTTCTATGGGTTTTACTTTCACATCGCAGCTTGAAACTAACAGGACTATACTTAGGGTTATGATGGCAGACAAAGAGCGGCTGTTGAACATCTTTCAGAGCAAATTTGTATTAAGATAAGCTAGAGATAAACCCATTGCTTGATACTTATGTTTTATTACTTCAACGCCAATTTAGTATCTTTGCAGCTATAAAACCATAACAGAACGATGTTAGATAAATTAGAAGCCATTAATCACCGGTTTGAGGAGGTAAGCCAGCTGCTTATCCAGCCTGATGTGGCCAGCGATATGAAGAAATTCAAAGCGCTGAATAAAGAGTATAAAGACCTTGACAAGATAGTAGTAGAGTATAAGAAGTACCTCAACATCCTGAGCAACATCGACAGCGCCAAGCAGGTGATTGCGACGGAGAAAGACGAGGAGTTCCGTGAAATGGCCAAGGAGGAACTGGATGAACTGATTCCACAGCGCGAGCAAATGGAAGAGTTGCTGAAAGAACTGCTTATTCCGAAAGACCCGAACGACAGCAAGGACATCATTATGGAGATTCGTGCTGGTGCCGGTGGCGATGAGGCTTCTATCTTCGCTGGTGACCTGTACCGTATGTATACCCGCTTCGCTGAGAAGATGGGCTGGCGCACCGAACTGATCGATGCTACAGAAGGCACGTCAGGCGGTTACAAAGAAATTATCGTGGGTATGTCCGGCGAGGACGTGTACGGCAAGCTCAAATTCGAGTCGGGCGTGCACCGTGTGCAGCGTGTGCCGGCTACTGAAACGCAGGGCCGTATCCATACCTCAGTTGCCTCGGTAGTAGTGCTGCCAGAGGTAGAGGAGTTTGACATCGAGCTCGACATGAACGACATCCGTAAGGACCTGTTCTGTTCTTCAGGCCCGGGTGGTCAGTCGGTAAACACGACGTACTCAGCCGTTCGTCTGACGCACTTACCAACAGGTTTGGTGGCCCAGTGCCAGGACCAGAAGTCGCAGCTGAAGAACTTTGATAAAGCGCTTGCTGTATTGCGCTCCCGTATCTATGAGCAGGAACTGGCCAAGAAACTGGAGGCTGAAGGTGCTCAGCGCAAGAGCATGGTAGGTAGCGGCGATCGCTCCGACAAGATTCGTACTTACAACTACCCACAGGGCCGTGTAACAGATCACCGTATCGGCTATACCGTATACAACCTGCCAAGCGTAATGGATGGTGGTATTGAAGATTTCGTGGAAGAGCTGCGTATAGCAGAGAACTCCGAGCGTCTGAAAGAAGGTGCTACTGCCGAGTAATCTGTCAGTGTAGGATATATTTAGGAATGTGGTGCAGCCGAAAGCTGCGCTGCATTCCTTTTTTTATTTTAAATTGGTGGTAACTACAAGAGGAACCATTCTTAGGGAGAAGAGGTATGAAAAGCTTAATCTTATACAGTAGAGAGAAGCTAAGAGGTATAAGTGAAGCCGATAACATTGTTACGCTTTGCCTGGTTGCAATTGCTATACCTGTTGGGGTTTATAAATATGGTTTGTATGCGACTATATTAACTATGTTCATTCTTTACGCTGCTTTTACTTTATTTGAGATTGTATTTTTAGGCAGGGAAATATTTGCCTTTAGAAACCTAAAGAAGAAAAACTCAAGAGAGCAGGGTAAGCTTTTTTATCATCTCATTGCGATAACCGTTATTTTCTGCGGAATGCTATACCTACATGATAAAGCAGTCTATATGCTTACAGCATCAATTACCATTGTCATGTGCTTGGCAACAGGTATTGGTTTATTTTCTTTAAGGTTTAAAAAATAAAGTAATCATCAACGATTTAATTATCAACCCCATTTGAGATACCTGCTTGCCATACTGCCCCTTCTATTCCTGCTCTCAATGGTAGGTTGCGAGCCGAAAGAGGAGGTCGTGACCAACGACCCGGATGCGATGCTGCGCTTTTCGGCGGATACAGTGCTGTTTGATACGGTATTTGTAACGCAAGGCAGCGTCACGCGGCGCCTCAAGGTATACAACCCTCAAAAAAATGCCGTGCGCATCAGCAATATCAGTCTGGGGGGCGCTAATACCTCTCCTTATAAACTGATCATCAACGGACAGGAAACCCCGATTGCAAACAACCTCGAGTTGCGCGGACAGGACAGTCTTTACGTGCTGGTGCGGGTGAACATCAATCCGGCTGATCAGAACCAACCTTTCCTGGTAGCTGACTCTATCTTGTTCCACACAAACGGGAACCAGCAAAACGTGAAACTGGTAGCCTATGGACAGGATGCGGTGTTTCATCAGAAGGGGGCAATCGGAAATACCACCTGGGCAGCTGGCAAACCGCACGTGCTGCTGGACACGGTGCTTTTGCGCGAAGGAGCAACATTGACTATTGAGAAAGGGGCTCGCATTTTCGCCACAAATAAAGCTGTGTTGCTGATTAACGGTACGCTGCAGGTCGAGGGCACGCCGGAGGAGCGGGTTACGTTTTCAGGTATACGACGCGAGCCAGCCTATGCTAATGCGCCTGGCCAGTGGGAAGGTATACGCATCCTCACAGGCAGCCAGAACAACACCATCCGCTACGCAGACATTCGCAACACGATACGTGGCCTCCAGATCGGCAATCCCGGTAAGGGAGGTACGTTAATAGAGGGCTGCGCCATACAGTATGCTTTTCTGGACGGTATTGTAGCTTTCACTTCCGATGTAAAAGTAGTGAACACCCTGATCCAGAACTGCGGACAATATAGTTTTGGAGGTTTAGGTGGAGGCAACTACGAAATACTATACTCTACCATTGTCAATTATCAGAACCAGCTGCAGCGCGAAACGCCTGCCTTTGTAGTTGCTGACTTTATACCTGGCACCGAGATCCGGAACCAGCCCACGCAGCTGCGTCTGGTCAACAGCATCGTGTATAGCGATGGCTCCAGCTACGCAAACGAGGTGCTGCTGGAGGGTGACATATCCGCAGAGGTAGCGCACAACATACTGCGCACAGAGGCTTATAAAAACACGCTCAATATCAACGGAAACCTGCTCAACATTGACCCTAAGTTCAAAGATGTCCGCAAACAGGACTTCAGGCTCGATACGCTCTCCCCCGCCAGCAGCGCTGCCCTGCCGCTGCCAGGTATAAGCAAGGATTTCAGAGGTGTGAACCGTAGTGCAACTAATCCTGATATTGGTGCCTTTGAGCGAGTTATTGATTGAGGCAGGATCGTTTCATTCTAAGAAAACAGTTCAAAACTTGTTGTCATTCTATAGATAAACTTGTTTGAAAGGAGCCCCCTAGCCCCGGAGATTAAGCCTTTGCTACACGCGGGGGTAGTGGGCCTCTTTACCAAGATCCTTTGAGGATGACAAAAAGTTGAATGAAACTAAGAGGGCTATTGATTTCTAAATAAGCGAATCAATTGATGTATGCCATAACGATTAACTGAAGGGGCGGGCTTTGGGTATTTAAATCCACCTGGATGGTATATTCGCGTATGAACCATAATGATCGAGTATTTCAAAAAGTTATTTAAAAATCAATCACTCATTCACCAATTCAAAAATCAAACTCCATGTGGTTTCAGAAAGAGATACGCTTACCTGCCGTAAAACGAGGTTTTCACCTGATCACCGACCTACTGACAGCACAAGTGCCTGAGTTGGAGAACTACAGAGTGGGGCTGGCGCATATTTTCATCAAGCATACATCTGCCAGCCTTTGCATCAACGAAGATGCGGACCCCACTGTGCGGCAGGATTTTGAAAGCCACTTCAATCACATGGTGCCTGAAAACGCTCCCTATTACCGCCATACCATGGAGGGCCCTGATGATATGCCGGCGCACCTGAAGGCTGCCTTGCTGGGTAGTTCTGTTACAGTGCCAATCTCTGATGGGGAATTCAATCTGGGAACCTGGCAAGGCGTATACCTGTGCGAGCATCGCAACCATGCCTCTAAACGCACAGTAGTGGTTACGCTGCAGGGCGAAGGGTACTAAGGTGTAGCCACAGTTACTTTACAATACTCACTTTGGTAACCGCAATGCCGTTGGTGCTGGTCGTGCGCAGGAGGTATATACCGGCCGGCAGGTGTTGCACATCCAGTCTGATCACTCTCTCTGCTACCTGTTCGCGCAATAGTACCTGCCCGTGACGGTTCATTAGCTCGACCACTTGAATTTGCTGACGGGCTGTCTGCTCCAGTATGATATAGCCTTTCGCCGGATTGGGATATACCTTCACTTCGTCAGACGTCACGTAGATGTAGTCTTCTTTGGTGAGGGTATGACTTGAGTTTCCGTTGGAGGTGGTGAGGGTGACGCGGTACCTGCCCGGCCGGTTATACCTGACGGTGGGGTTCTGGTCTGTGGAAGTGGCCGGTGTGCCGCCCTCGAATTCCCATTGCCATTGCGTGGGTTTAAAGCCGGCAAAGGAGCCCAGGAGCTGAACCTGATCGCCGGGAGCCAACAAGGTATCCTGAGGCTGAGCGGTGCTGAAGCGAGAGCGCAACTCACCGGTGCAGGCCGTGGACTCGAACATATACCTGCGGGCTGACTGTAGTATACCTTGCATGTAAGCGCCCTGGCCTTTGGTGAAAAGGCTCATACAGGCATCGTCGGAGTAATCCATGTAGTTTTGCCACATGTTGCCATAAGGGCCATTGTTACAGGATACTTCTATCCCGTCAGGGCAGCCATCAGTCTGTGTGAACTGGTTGGGCGTGTCGTCAATGTCATCGGAGTCGTTGCAGGTCATCCCATTCCCCCAGATGTGCTTCAGGCCCAGCCAATGTCCTACTTCGTGCGTAGCGGTGCGTCCCCGATTATAGGCCCACAGGCTGTTGTTGAATGGAGCCGCTCCCACTGTACGATAGTGCAGCACCACTCCATCACGGTCGGGTAAGGCGCTGGGTGAGGAAGCGTATCCAATGCTGCTGGTGCCCAGATTCCCTATCCAGATGTTCATATACTGTTTTGTATCCCAGGCATCGAGGCCGCCATTAGCCGTGGACTTGATCTGATCCGAAAAATAGCTGAAGCTCTCTTTGGTAGTTTGGGTGCGGGTGATGCCTGATGTCGGATTGCCGTTCGGGTCTACTATGGCCAGGCAGAACTCGATGCGGGTGTCAGCGGCAAAAGGCCGGAAGTAATCGGGTGTATTGGTAGTGTCCGCATTCAGACGACGAAAGTCCTCGTTCAGGACGGCAAGTTGCGAGAGCACCTGTGCATCGCTGATGTTTTCGCTTCCGGTTTTATAGACTACATGGAATACCACCGGTATGGTGATGGTGGCCTGCTGCATGGCCTGCCCGGCCGGGCGCTGGCGCATGAGCTGCTGTACAGCCTGCTGCATTCTTAAACTCCGTTCCTCAAAGCCAGGGTCCTGTCGTTTTAAAATCTCCAGGTATGCCTCTGTGCTGCAGCCACGGCCTTGTTCGGTTGTTTGCGCAAAAGCTAAACGAACAAAGGCAAGACTTAGAAACAGGGTCAGGGTAAATAGACGCATACACACAGATCAAACAGGCATCAAAGAGCACAAGCGCAGATAAAGTGCATAGCTTGAGCGGCTTAGTAGAGCAATATACGCAATTTAACCCTTAAATATGAAATCAGGCAAGAGGAAGCTACTTGTACAGGTATGCTTACAGGTTGGCATCAACACGATAGCGAAGTGAATCTCCGAAAATAAGCTTCTGCACACCCTCTACCCGGTAGCCAGACAAATTACCTGAGCCTGGCTCTGCAGTCAGGCTGATGTTTCTTTTAGAGTAAAACAGTAAGTTCTCTTCCAGCACCACCGCTTCAAGGCGTTCCAGCTTCTGGAACGGCGACACCGTAAGTTGGAGGCGTTCTACAGGGGCGGCTGCTTCGGCATCTTTTGTGAAAATGCTTACCGTGCTGCCATTAGGCAAGGTATGACGCTCCTCTCTGTAAAAATCGCGTAGGGCAGGTCGGCTCAGATCTACCTCCTGAAAAATAGCAAGTTCTTTCTCCCAGTCCATCTCCTCCATCTGAGCGGTTTCAGTAGGCTGCCCTTTGGTGATAACCGACTTCAGCACGGGCGGCTGTTCCTGTTGCAGGCGGGCCGTCTGCTCCTGCAGGTAACCAGTCAGATCATAGGCAGGCTCTTTCCCATCCGCAAGCGGCGGCGTAGGACGCTCACAGGCTACTAGCCCAAGTAGCACGGCAAATAGTCCGATGATGCGATAGCTGCTCAACTTATTGCGCTTTCTCAAGAAGTGATTCGCCGGTCATTTCTGCTGGCTGCGCTATACCCATCAGGTCCAGTATAGTCGGGGCCATATCGCCCAGTTTTCCTGGCCTTAAGGTGCCTTTGTAGTCATTGCTTACCAGTACGCAAGGTACCAGGTTAGTGGTGTGGGCCGTGTTCGGTGTGCCGTCCGGGTTGATCATGAAATCAGCGTTGCCATGGTCCGCTATCACAATCACGTCGTAGTTGCTTTCTAGTGCTGCATTGATTACGGCTTCGGCGCAACGGTCTACTGCTTCGCAGGCTTTCACGGCGGCTTCAAATACGCCGGTATGGCCTACCATGTCCGGATTGGCAAAGTTGAGACAGATAAAGTCAGCTGTTCTCTGCTGGAGCTCCGGCACAATCGCATCACGGATCTCGTAGGCGCTCATCTCAGGCTGCAGGTCATAGGTGGCTACCTTTGGTGATGGGCACAGCAGGCGCTTTTCGCCATCAAAAGGGAGTTCGCGACCACCTGAGAAGAAAAAGGTGACGTGCGGGTATTTCTCGGTCTCGGCAATGCGGATTTGTTTGCGGCCGGCTTTGGCCACCACTTCGCCGAGGGTATTGTTCAGGTTGTCTTTTTCAAATATGGCATCCACACCCACGAATGTCTCATCGTAGTTGGTCATGGTGATGTACTGCAGGTTGAGCTTGTGCATGTTTTGCTCAGGGAAGTCCTGCTGCGTAAGTGCCTGTGTGATCTCCCGACCACGGTCGGTGCGGAAGTTAAAGCAGATCACCACATCGCCGTCTTTGATGGTGGCGATTGGCTGCTGTTCGTCGTTTACTTTTACGATAGGCTGAATAAACTCATCTGTAACGCCTGCATTGTAAGAGTCTAGCACCGACTTGATGAGGTTTTGCGATGCTGTGCCTTTGCCGTGCACCAGCAGGTCGTAAGCCAGTTTCACGCGCTCCCAGCGATTGTCACGGTCCATGGCGTAGTAGCGCCCGATCACCGAAGCAATGGTGCCGGTTGTGTTCTCGAGATGCTGCTCCAGGTCATTAATGTACTTCACGCCCCCTTTCGGATCTGTGTCGCGGCCATCCATAAAAGCGTGGATGTATACCTTGTCAAGGCCATAGTCGAAGGCGGTTGTGCAGAGCGCCTTGAGATGCTTTATATGGGAGTGCACGCCACCGTCTGATAGCAGACCGATCAGGTGTACGTCCTTCTTGTTTTCCTTGGCAAAGGTATAAGCGCCAGCAAGTGCCGGCATGGCAGCCAGTTTATGCTCTGCGATGGATTTATTGATGCGCACCAGGTCCTGGTACACCACACGGCCAGCGCCCAGGTTCATGTGGCCTACCTCTGAGTTACCCATCTGCCCCTCCGGAAGCCCTACTGCCTCGCCAGAAGCCTGCAGCGTCGTGTGTTGGTAGGTCTGAATGATATGATCGTAGAAGGGCGTGTGCGCCTTATGAATAGCTGAAACTTCTAGGTTGGTGGCGATTCCCCAACCATCCAGAATCATGAGCATTACCTTTTTATCCATAGTGCAAATATAAGATAATCTGTGGTGCCTTATGGCTTATATGGCTGATTTATGCATTGGTAATGGGACGCCTCGCCATAAATGCTTAAATTGTAGCTGATGCCGGGAGTCATGTCCTGCTTAGGACTGTAGAGAACAGCGTGGCAGCTGTCGACCTGGTGAATAAAAGCTACACCGGATATGCGTCTGTAACGGCAGATATATTAATCCCGTTACATCGGTAAATATTGATTATTCCTAATAAATTTGGGACCTTGCTTACGACTTTTGTTGGCATAGTTTTAGCTGATACGAGGACGAGATTACTTACACACCTTATGAAAAACTTTAAAAACATTGCTGTAGTACTTTTCTTAGCTTTTGTCACTTCCTTATTTGCATCTGGCCAGGCCCTTGCCCAGAAAGATGTATTTGACGGGGTGGAGGCTGCCATGCGTGCAGGATCGGCTAAAGATTTGGCCCGGCACTTCGACAGCAAGGTAAGCTTGTCGTTTGCAGACGAGAAGGCCACTGACTACAGCAAGACGCAGGCAGAGTTTGTAATGAAGAACTTCTTCAGCAAAAACCCGCCTACAGGCTTTGCTTACAACTTTCCGACTCCGAGTGAGTCTGTTCGGAAAGACAAGCGTTATGTGATCGGCACCTATACGCATCGCAACGGTTCTTATACCGTTTTGATCCGTGTGAAGGACGCAGGAGGCAAATTCCTGATCCATTCTGTCGATTTCATAAAAGATTAAGCAGATAATAGTGAGATTTTTAGCAAGGCTCGGGATATATACCGGGCCTTTTTTTATTTTTGCACCGTGAAAGCATCATACCTGACAGAACAAAGCATAGCCGAGTTTATATCCAGGGCCCTGGCCGAGGATATAGGCGATGGCGACCACTCGTCGCTGGCCTCTATTCCGAACGATGCCCAAAACCAGGCAAGACTGCTGGTGAAGGGTGACGGCATACTGGCTGGCGTGGAGCTGGCTGGTTACATCTTTAAGCAAGTAGACTCGGAGCTGCAGGTAGAAGTACTGCTGCAGGACGGTGCCGAAGTGAAGTTTGGCGATGTGGCCCTGACCGTAAAAGGCAAGGCACAGTCCATCCTCACAGCCGAGCGACTGGTGCTGAATTGCATGCAGCGCATGAGCGGCATTGCTACCTATACCCATTACCTGAATTCGCTGATTGTCGGCACGAAGGCTAAGCTGCTGGATACCCGCAAAACCACACCGAACTTCCGCATTATGGAGAAGTGGGCGGTACTGATCGGCGGCGGCGTGAATCACCGCTTCGGCCTGTTCGATATGATCATCCTGAAAGACAACCACGTGGATTATGCCGGAGGTATACGCGAAGCCATCGAAGCGACGCAGCGCTATCTCAAAGAAAAAGGCAAGGACCTGCGCATTGAGGTGGAGACCCGCAACCTGAAGGAGGTGAAAGAGGCGCTTGAGACCGGCGGTATTCATCGGATCATGCTTGATAACATGACACCGGAGATGATGAAGGAGGCAGTAGCCCTGATCGGTGGCCGTTTCGAAACAGAAGCATCAGGCGGCATCACAGAGGCGACTATTGGTGAAGTAGCCAAGTGCGGTGTTGACTTTATATCGGTAGGAGCTTTGACGCACTCTATCAAGAGCATGGACCTCAGCCTGAAGGCTTATTAATTGAACTTATACCTGCTTCATGAGGAGCGGGCGCTTATTTTTTATTTTTTTATGCAACAAAATCAACGTTACCGGATGCAGTCAAGTGCTGCTCCGAATGCCATTCGCACCAAGAAGTACCAACTGGAGAAAAATACTTTTACAGGTATAGCCCTTGCGAAGGTATGGCGCAAAGATTGGTGGATGGCGCTTATACCGCTGGTGCTTTTCCTGCTGCCGGCTGTGTTTAGCTTTTCCTGGTGGTGGGTAGCGGGTGCTATTCTGGTTACCCTTATTTTTGTGCTGCTCCGTTCCGCTCAGGTGATGGGTGTAACGCAAATGGAGCAGGGCAATCCGCTGTTTGAGAAATTGAGCTATGAGATCGATTCCCGCCAGATCATCCTGAAGCGTAACGAGCGCGAGGGTATGACCCTGACCTGGGATATGATTGGCTCGGTGGAGCGCAAAGGCGAGTCGTATGTAATGTGGCTCAAGCCACCAACCGAGGCCCAGCTGCCAGGCGGCTGGAAAGGCTGGCTGGCTAAGATATTCCAGGCACCGGTGTTTGTGATGCTGCCTTTTCGCATCTTCAACAACCCGAACGATATCAAGTTGCTGGAGTCGATGCTGCGTCGTAAGGAGTTGATCGCTTAGTTACTACAGAACCTACGCCTGTATACCTACCGTAAGAATAGATTTGCTACTGCATTGTGTAGTAGTGCTTTATAATAAAGACTTATAACCTAAAAATAGAGATGAATAAGAACGTACTTGCAGTATTTTCAGCAGTTTGTGGCCTGGCGATGATTTCATGCGACACGCCAAAAGATAACAGACCAAGCGGTAAGGCCTCTGTAGACTATGTACAGCCTGGCACTCGCAGCACCAATAATGTGTCTGACATGGGCGGTGAGGATCATACTGTGCATACTGATACACACGGAGGTGAAAACATTATGCCTGACAGAGATTTGGGTGGAAACACCATCCAGCCAGGCGACAGCATCCGTGAAACAGAAGAAGTGAACTCTCCTGCCGGAGCTACGAAGCGATAGTTCTGCGCAAAAAAGCTAAGACCTGCCGTCACTGATAATCAACAGCGACGGCAGGTTTTTTTATGACTTTTGCTTTACAGGTAAATTGGCTATACCTGGCCTGCTTGGTTCCGTATACCCATGTTCCAAAAATAAAAGGTATATTTGCACCCTTATTGCATTTTCATTGCTCCTATGGCCCAACAGGAAGAGTGGTTCAGCACTTGGTTTGACTCCCCTTACTATCACATCCTCTACAGCAACCGCGACGACCGCGATGCCCGGCTGTTCATGGATAACCTGCTGGCCTACCTGCATCCCAAGCCACAGCACAAAATACTGGACCTTGCCTGCGGCAAAGGCCGTCATTCACTTTATCTTAACCAGCTCGGCTATGATGTGACAGGTATAGACCTGTCTGAAAAAAGCATTGCCTATGCCCGGCAGTACGAAAACGAGCACCTGCACTTCGACGTGCACGACATGCGAGAGGTATACAAGCCCGAAAGCTTCGATTTTGTGCTGAACCTGTTCACCAGCTTTGGCTATTTCGAGAGTAAGACAGAAAACGTGGTGGCCTTGAAGGCTGCGGCAGCTAACCTGAAGCACGGTGGTAAGCTGGTGATCGACTTCATGAACACCGACCGCACCATTGAGCGTTTAGTTGCGCATGAGCAAAAGGAGGTGCAGGGTATTCTGTTTGATATCAGTCGCAAAGTGGAGCACGACTTCATTGTGAAGACCATCCGGTTTGAGGATAAAGGACGGAATTACTGCTTTGAAGAGCGTGTGCGCGCATTGCGGCAAGAGAACTTCATGGAGTACTTCAGCATTGCCAAGTTGCGTTTGGGGGAGGTATTTGGTGACTACAAGCTGCATCCATTTGATCCGGAAAAAAGCGAGCGAATCATTTTCGTGCTAAAAAAATAACGCGGTATGATCATAGCTATACTTGTGCTCTTCTTCACGGTGGTGCTCTCGAGCTTCCTCGTCAAGGTGTTTCCGCCAGATAACAGTCGCTGGCTAAAGATGGCGCTGGCTTTTAGCGGCGCATACCTGTTCACGATCACAATCGTTCACCTGCTGCCTGATGTGCTGCTGGGCAATCCTAATCCCCATCGCGTAGGGTATTGGGTGCTGGCCGGCTTCTTTCTGCAATTGGTGCTAGAGCTGTTTTCGCACGGCGTGGAGCATGGGCACATGCATACCAATCATCACAGCCATGGGCATGTAGGTTCAATGCCCTTTCTGCTGCTAGGCTCACTATTCATACATTCTTTTCTGGAAGGAAGTATACTGGTGGAGGGGGGCGAACGCCACGTGGGGCACCATCACACGGGCGAGAACTTTTACGCCGTACTGCTAGGTATAGCCATACACCACGTGCCGGCTGCCTTTGCGCTGATGTCGGTGCTGATGTCGCGTATAGGCTCTTTCCGTAAGGCCTTTTTGTGGCTTCTTATCTTTGCCATAGGCTCTCCGCTAGGTATACTGGTAAGCAACTACATTATAAAGGACAACATAGGTGGTGAGGCAGTCTTCACTGCGCTTACAGGTTTGGTGGCTGGCAACTTCCTGCATATTTCCACTACTATTCTCTTCGAGACAAGCCCTGATCACCGTTTCAACCGGAACAAGCTGCTGGCAACCCTTTTCGGGCTAGGGCTGGCGCTACTCACCGACTTGTTATAGCACAGGTATAGGCAAGGAAGTTTAAGCCTCTTATCTGATCGTTACTGATGTGGCGACCAAGGTATAGCAGGTAGGCAAAGGTGCAAAAACAAAAAAGGCTGATCTAAGTCAGCCTTACGTCTTTTAGAAAGCGAGTAAAGGGCAGTTACATAATAGTGGAAAGCAGTGTAGCAGCAAGTGCCTTCAAAGCCAGTATGACCGTGCTCGACTTCACCGTTACATCGGATGAGTCGTCCTCATCTGAGCCAGAAAGATCTTTGAAAAAAGAAAAAGGGCTATCGAGTGCATCAGCATCCAGAACCGATTTCTGCTTTTTAGGAGTGGCGGGCTCTGTGGCGTTAGTAGCAGCCGGGCTGGTGGCGTTAGGCGCAACAACAGTGGTGGCTTCAGTAGTGAAATTGCCATTGTTCAGGTGAGCGGCATTAGGCGTAGCAGTTACACCCAGCAACAATAATGTTGCTAAACCAGTTGTCACTGAAAGGGATTTCCACTTTTTAAGCATGCTCAAAATTATAATTTAAAATACAGTATTCCAAATGTTTAGTTGGAATATTTATAGGTTTTTAGCAAGATCAGGGTAAGGGTGATCTCAAAGGTGGTAGATGTAAGCAAGTCATGTGTTAGCGTACAGGGGCAGGCTTCACAACCTTCACTTCTACAGGCACGATACCTGCGCTGATGTAGTCAAGCCGTTTGGCTGCGGCCTCACTCAGATCAATCACGCGCCCTTTTACAAAAGGCCCCCGGTCTGTTATACTTACCTTTACTGTTTTGTTCGTCTGCAGATTGGTGACTTTCACTTTAGTGCCAAATGGAAGAGTGCGGTGTGCAGCTGTCAGCTTTCTGCGGTTATAGGCTTCACCATTGGCCATCTTGCGTCCGTGCAACTTATTGCTGTAGTAAGAGGCTTTTCCTGCTTCGGTATAGCCACGCTGTCCTGGCGCGGGCTTAGAGGTGGTGCAGGCACTGGTTGTCAATAAAGCTGCTATCAGTAAGGTGCCAGAGATGTGTTTTAATCGCATAAGTACTCGCAATAGGTATTGTTAATGCCTAATATAGCCCTAAACGATGGGTTTGCCAAAGAATTGTCGTATCTGGTGCTGCAGCTGGTTTAGGTCAACCCTCTCTAGTGGGTGATGCGTGTTAGGAAACACCTGCAGGCTGGCGTTTGGCAGCTGCTGGTACGCCCAGGCCGTTTCCTGCAGACTGACCATATGGTCGCGGTCGCCAACACTGACCCGGACAGGCAGCTGTATGCGCGAGAGGGCTTCCTCGGTGAGCAGTGGATCGTTGCCTAAGTGCAACATCATATCCGCTGTGTAGCGCATAACCTCCTGCCAGTCAGTGGGCTGGTGACGCTCGGCGAGTGTAGCGGCGAAAGCTGGGACCTTCTCCTGTACCTTATCAGGTTGCAGCATTTTCACTTCTTTGGCCGCCGTATCCGGGCTCCATGCAAATTTGGTGGCTAACGTGAAGATGCTCCCTACTCTATCAGGGTGCTGAAGCGCCAGGTATAGCGCTACATAGCCTCCCATGCTATACCCAAATATATCTACACGCTGTAGCTGATGCTGGTCAAGGTAACGGAGCACATCCTCTGCAAACTGCTCAATCCGAAATGGTTTATCAGGCAGCCCATTACCTCCATGACCCTGAAAATTCAGTGTATGCACTGTAAAGTCTGTCTTTAGCAGTTGCTGTAAGGGCTGCAGGGTGCTGGCAGCCCCCAGGGCGCCATGTAGCAGGAGCAGATGAGACATGTGCTGTGTTACTGTTTTACCTGGTAGTTGTACACATCAACGGCTTGTGTCAGCTTGTCTTTTCGGAAGAGCTGAATAACCAGTGGCACAGCTATGAGGCCAGCTCCGGCATACACCGCCGGCGACACACTAACAGAATTCGGATTGGTAGAGCTTTGAGAAGAAGAAAGCAAGCCATAGGTGAGCAGACCCGCGCCTGCTATACCCATCACAGTCGAGATCGTCTTTTCACGCTTATGACGCTGAATCAGCAGCATACTGGAAGAGTTGTCGGCAAGCGCCTGCTCCAAATTTTGCTGGTTAAAAGTCATCAGCGGTCCATTGTCCTTGGAGAAGAAGTAAATGCGGCGACGACTAGTGCGAGGCATACCGTACCCATATGGGTGATACCCCATGGCTGCGTAATCAATTGTAGTCGTGAAGAACTTAGAGATACGTGGTCCTTCCATTATTCGCTTGGCAAAGGCATCAAAACGGTTGCCGGCAGCTACTCTGGCAAAGTATCCATCATTGTTCTGGTATACATCTACCAGCTCCGGAGCATACTTCAACGTGTCGTCAACCAGGAAGAAATCCTGCTTGAAGAGAGGTGACTTGTACTGGACCCTGTTGCCATACACCACCTGGCCGTTGCGGAGCTGCAGAAAGTGACGCCCTTTCTGGCGTTGTGGCTGGTAGTTTTCCTGAGAGTACTCCTGCGCTTGCAAACCAAAGCTAAACAGCAGGCAGACAAAAAGTGCAAATATTGTCTTGTTCATGTGTGGGTGATTTCAGCTAAAACTTAAAATAGGCTTAGACTTAGAAGATAAGCGCGAGCATGACGAGCATACCTGCCAGCGCCAGGTATACCCAGCTCATCAGCTGGCCCCTGTGCTTGCTGGGCACAACATTGCTCACGAATACAACGGCTATCAGTACGCATAATATATATAAGAGTATAAAAGTAACCGCTTTTACCCAATTCGGCACGATGGTGTTCTCTGCCTGATACTGGTTATCCATCCCCATACCCGACACTAGATTGCTCAGCAAATAAAAGACCAATACTTCGAAAACTATAAAGAAAAACAAACCATAAAGCCTGTTGCTTTTTTGCTCAGCCATGTTGCAGGATCATTTTGTAAGAAAAACAGCTCTGATAGTAGCGCCCTCAGTCTGTTATGTAAAGTGAACTATGTTGTTACGAGTATAAGCACCTGACATACCTTAAATATAGTGACTGGATGCTAATATCTTGCTACACAGGTTTATTTTCAAAATTGCTCGTATACTTAATTTGATACGCTGAGCAAGTATAGGTTATATTGTTGGTGATATATATATCAGGCCTGGCATGTTGTTTGCTTTTTATTATCAGACACATATATAGATTTAATTGCTACAAGTATTGTGCAAGTGTGTCTGATTAGTGCAATTTATGGTAAGATAAAAAGAATATGGTTGCACATGAGTAATAATGTGAAACAATTTTAGCGGCACAACCCGTTAAAATACCAGATGAATGTAGGGATATGAGGTTATTAAAGAATGTTAAATTAGACAATCACTATTTTAACTATGGTGATAAGACACGAAAGATCTTTAGCATAGGCTATGAAGATCTGACGACGCTCATCTATTATCAGGATAACAACAACAACTATACGTTAGTAATATCGAAAGAAGACGATCCACCGCTGATACTAGAAAAAAAGATATCGCGCGCGGAAGCGTTCAGATTAATGAATACCCGGCCCTGAAGCCGGGTATTTTTATTAACACCTTATTATGAGTAAATGGAATAAGTATTACAAAATTGCCTTTTGGGGAGCTGTTCTCACGTTTATAACCCAGTTGATCGTCTCATTAGCTATAGATCCATACTTGGCTTCAGTCTTTACTCCCTTTTATGCTGTGTGGGGCATCACTGCCGTAGTGGGTTGGCGCAAAGAACATCCACGCCGGTAATGTTTATTACAGCTGCTGGATATCAATTTGGCGCGGATGCAACGTAGCGTCATGATAGGGCAGCTTCACCCGCAACTCTCCATTCTTATAGATTGCCTCAATCCGACCCTGATCTACCTGCGGTGGCAGCATAAAGATGCGGTTAAACATAGGAACCGCCATCTGTGGGTCTTCCTGGCTCTGCAAAACAGAGAATATAGTAAGTTGATTTTGGTGCAGCACTATCCTGAATGACTCTGGGTTGACACCAGCTGCCCATACATTAATGACAGCGCTTTTCTTTTTCTTCTTAACCTCAGTATATGTTTCACTCACACCACCGCCTACTGTGTTCAGTAAGTCAATCTGGTGTGCAATTGATCTTAAAAACTCTTTATCTTTTATAATCTTCATCTCTTTCTCCTCTAGTTTTTCAATGAATAATGATGCAAAACAAATGCCAAGGGATAACACCGCCAAATTGACCGTTAAACCATGGTAAAAGTGCTTAAGCTATGCCAAAATGACCTTTTTATATGGGTAGTATATAAGCTATTCAGATAATAAGTGGAAAGTGGATAGCATTATGAGCCCTGAAATGTGATACAATACGAAGAGGGTGTAAGCATGGAAAAGCTTCCCATATTGGTGCAATTTTTCCCAGGCATGGAAATATATTGATTTAATTCTTGGTATAGCGCTATAATGTAGTTGTACTTGTGCAAATTTTGATATTGATAGGTTTATTTCAAATTGTTGAATAACAGCTTTTTGCGGTATCGTCAGGTAGACTCGGTTTCCATGTAGTGTTGCATTTTAGTGAAATAAAATGGTGTTATGGCAGGCTGGCATGTTTCTTTCATATATAGCGGTATAAGAGACAAGCCATGAAACACATTTATACATCTACCCTTACTTCTAATACACTGAAAGCAAATATTAGCTTTAGACTAGTATTAGTTATTAGCTTTATATTATTAACTACCATCAATGGGTATGGGCAAAAAATAACTTCTATTTCGCCAAGCTGCGTAGTTGCAGGGGGTGGTAGCTTTATACTTACTGTTGTTGGAGATGATTTTAATGGAAGTTCTTATGTAACGCTTAATGGTGTAATGGCTACAAATTATACACGAAGTGATAATACATTCAGTGTGATAGTTCCAGCTGCTTCTATAGCAAATGCAGGAGTCATTGAAGTACAGACAACAAGAGCAAATAAGTTTTCTCCTACGTCAATTAATTTAGTAGTGGTAGGTACTCCAACAGCTACATCTATTGCGAGTTGCGGGCAAGCTACCCTTAGTGCATTTGGCGCACCTGCTGGAGCTGTTTACCAATGGTATTCTCAGGCAACTGGTGGCATAGCAATAGCAACAGGAGCAACATACACAACAGCTAGCGCTGGTCAGTATTATGTTTCAACGGCAGTGCCAGGTTCTTGTGAAAGTCCTAGGAGGCTTGTTACCGCCACTATCAATGCAATGCCTACTAGTCCTAAAGTTACTAACAGAAGTCGTTGCGGAGTTGGAAGTTTAGTATTATCAGCATCTGGTGCTGTATCGGGACAGGGTTATCGTTGGTATACAGCTTCTACCGGTGGTACGTCTGTGGCTACTGGTCAAGATTATACAACCTCATCACTTTCTGTTGGCATTAAAACATATTATGTCAGCATAGTAACTAACGCAACTGGTTGTGAAAGTGCCAGAGTGCCTATTACAGCAACTGTAAGGCCCATACAGTTTGGCAATACAGAGTTCGTCAGACAAACTTTGGAAGTTGGCAAACCAGGTACTATCAAACTAAATTCAGAGGTCATTGATAGTGGACATGCTATTAGTATTACTTGGCAATCCGTTAAGAACGGAGAACCTACAATTTTGGGTATTACTGAAGCTCCTGCTTCATCTCCTGCAACTTTTGACATTTCAAGTGTACCAGGGGCAGATACTTATTTTCGCGCTATTATAACTCCCATTTCATCAGTATGCTATGATGAATCATCACTAGATGTAACTTCTCAGGAAATCGTATCCCTCCCTGTCGAATTGGTTTCTTTCAAGGCCCAGTCAACGAAGGATGGTGTGCAGCTTAGCTGGAAAACGGCATCCGAGCTAGACAACAAAGGCTTTGAAGTAGAGGTATCAGCGGACGGCAAAAATTTCAGAAAGATAGCTTTTGTTGGAAGTAAGGTCGGCACCACGTCCCTTATGCAAAACTATAGCTACCTTGACACAAGAGCGGCTGCCGGAATCAACTATTATCGCCTGAAGCAAGTTGACTTTGACGGAGCATTTGAATACTCTAAAGTAGTCGCTGTTAACAATGCCGCTGTTGCTTCCTCTACTGTATACCCAACGCTGGCTTCGCATGAAGTTACAGTAAGATTAGCAGCATCTGACGAGCAAGTGAGAATCTCAGTGGCTGATATGACTGGAAAGCAACTGCTGGCGATTCAGAATCCTTCGGAGCGTCAAGTGGTGTTGCCAGTGCAGCATCTGCAGAATGGCATATACTTCGTTACGGTGACGACAGGTGCACAGAAAGAAGTAATCCGTTTCATGAAGCGTTAATCAGTAACCAACATACATAAAAGAAGGGGGCTAGCCGCACAGGCTAGCCCCCTTCTTTTATCCAGCAGCTCAAGCGGCTTGTGTGTCTCCATATTAAACGAATCAGGTTTAACCCCGTAGGATTTAATAGGACTAAACACAATGATAGATATGAGAAAAGTAATAACATTTGCATGCTTGATAGCTGCAGCCTCTTTTACCGCCTGCAGTGAAACAGATAAAAGAGTAGATACCGCAGAGGACGTGCAGGAGATTGCCTCGGCAGACACAGCTGTCATGTATGGAGACTTACCTGGTGTTGTAGAGGCTGATGGTGCCGAAATCATTAGCGTAGACGAAAGCTTCTGGTCTAGTGTAGACTATAATGCTCCAGTTGTAACGGACCGACGTGTGCAAGACCGTGATGTGGAAGTGCGAAGCAACCCAGGCTATACTATTTATACCATGGAAGATAAGGTACTCTTCGACCTGGACAAAGCTACACTCCGTGATGGAGCAGAGGACAAGTTGCGCAGTATTGCCGAGTCAATCAACGATATGAGCGCACGCGGTCCTATCCGCATAGTAGGCCACACAGACTCTACTGCAAGCGCTTCCTATAACAAGCAGCTCGCCGAAGACCGTGCTAATGCTGTAAAGGACTGGTTGCAAAATAACACAGATATCAATGCCTCCCGCATGTCAATTGAGGCTGTTGGTCAGGAAAGGCCGATTGCTACAAACGAGACTCCTGAAGGAAGGCAGAAAAACCGCCGTGTGGCTATTATGGTGGCGACGCGCACTGACAACGGACAGAATATGCAACGTCAATAGTTGCTGATAAATATACTGATAAAGCGCTGGGTTTCTGTTGTAGAACAGGAATCCAGCGCTTTTATTTAAATAAATTAGTAGTTGTGCCATTAATTTTTCAGCAAAGCAGACTATATTTATGATGACGGAATCAATGGGCTCCTTAAATTTTTTTGTAAAGTAAAAGTGCAATTCTAAGTATTGCTCGTATACGGTTACAAAGTATATTTGCACCCCAAAGTAGTTGCAGGGACAGCCTTATGATGATTACCTACTTTCAGAACGACGTCGTAACGATCTCTTATGATTAGGACAAGCAGCTTGGTATGGCTGTCTGGAACGGGTTTTTGAGTAGTGCGGAGTTTAGGAAAGCAGTGGAAATCTGTCTTGATTTGATGGAGGAGCATAAGCTCCTGCGTTGGCTTGGCGATAACCGCAAGCTAAGGGCTATCCGGCAGGCTGATCAGGACTGGTTTGTGGAGTATGTTATGCCCAGGCTTGCTGCCGGAACACTGCGTCGTAATGCATCAGTCGTTTCAGAAGATTTATTCAATAGGATGGCTGTCGAGCAGATCATTAAACGGGCTGATAATTTGGGAGACATGGCGTTTAGGGATTTTGAAAGACTGGAAGCTGCGATGGTATGGCTGCAAGAGCCACTGCCTGTGCAAGCCCAGGCTTAGTTTTAAGCAGGCCTTGCCACACAACCATCTTTATCCTTGAGCTACTCCGAAAACTTATTTACAATTTTACCTGAGAGGAAATTCTCTTGATGCAACTCTACTTTCAAAATAGCTTTGTTAAGCTTTCGTATGACAAAGTTCAAAAGCTAGGCAAAGCCGAATGGCGCGGTCATTTGCAGGGTGCCGAGCTTAGAGAGGCTTATCTGCTTTGCCATGACATGATCAACCGTTTTTCTCTGACAAGGTGGTTGGCTGATGATCGGCTGATGGGTATTATTTCCCCTGCAGACCTGAAATGGAGCCTGGAGGTGCATGTGCCTCAAATGGCTAAAAGCTCATTGAAGCGGCTAGCCCGTATACCTTCCAAATTTGAGCATAACCGGGAGGCGGTAGATACAATGATTAACAGAGGATATACGTTCGAGCAGCCTTTAGAACTCAAAGACTTTGAAAACGAGCACGAGGCGATGCAGTGGTTGCTGGAGATCCCCAAATCTGTTGTCCCGCAACACCAACTGATCCATTTAGGATAAGGTAAAGTATTCTTACCAGCCGCTCTTCTTCATTATCTTTTCGAACTCAGCCTTGGCTTCTGCCATAATTTTATCTTTGTTCAAGTGAGTAAAGGTATGGTTCCTTTTCAGGATCCTCCCATCAATCATGACGGTGTGCACATTGGCTGGTTGTGCAGCTTCTACGATCAGCTGATACGGTTCCGTAACATAGCCCAGATTCAAGGCATTGGTGGAGAGCATGATCAGGTCTGCACGCTTGCCTGGGGTAAGGGAGCCTATATGGTCTGAAAGCCCAAGAGAACGGGCTCCTTCGATTGTGCCGATCTCCAACGTGCGTTTAGCACTGAGAGCAAACTCACTTCTGTTAAGTGCATTGGCCAGGTTCAGAAGTATCTTGAGCGCCGCAAATAAGTCAGCATTACCGGTTAACGTAGTAGTGTCCGCAGAGATGCCGATGGTAACGCCTGTATCCAGCAGCTCTTTTACGGGAGGTATGCCGTACCCAATGCGCAACTCCGAGAAGGGCGATAAACTGGCGACCGCACCTGCCTTTGCTATACCTTGTATTTCGCTTAGGGTGGCGTCTTTGCAATGGATGAGCTGCATACCTTCAGCGAGTAAGTTCTCTCGCATCAGTCCGCTGATCACGCCTGCTCTACTGGCATGTACAGACACAGGTATACCGAGCTGCTGGGCAAGTTTCAACTCTTTTATCCCTTGTTCCTCTCTGTCGTTTATACCAGGCCAGGCTAAGCCAAGGTGCAAGGTGTCGCTGGCTAGCTTGGGCCATTCTTGCTTCAATCTTTCAAGCAGCTGCAGGTCGACTACGCCACCTTTTCCGGCCGGCACACCCAGCGAATAGCGTCCCCTTATACCTGCTTCGCGCAGGGCTTGCAGGCTAGCCTCCGCAAAGGCCGGGCTTCGGGCATTGTGGCTCCAATCGTGCAAAGTGGTTATACCTGAATGAATGGCCTCTGCAACCGCCAAACGTGTAGCGGCATACATGCTCTCTGGGGTGTAGTGCTGACCCACCGTCCGAGTGATGTCAAAATATCCCCTACCCTCCCGGTCACCGGCCATACTGCGCAACAGGGAAGTCCAGAGGTGCCAGTGCGTTTCTACCAGGCCCGGCATCACGATCATGCCTTCTCCCTGTATCACTTCCGCGCCGGCAGCGCTTAACCCCTTCCCCACTTGCTTTATCTCGCCGTTCTGCACCAGCACATCACCTTGCTTCAAGTCCCCCAACTTTGCGTCCATGGTGAGGACATAGGCGTTTTTGATGAGGTAGTGGCCTTGAGGTGGAAGGTTTTGGTCTTGATTCTGCAGGGGTGCTGATATTGTATCGGCAAAGGCGTTGGTATAGCCTGCGACTCCAGCCGCACCAAGCAAAATGGATCTGCCTAGAAAACTGCGGCGGCTTATACCGTGTCGGTTTTTATCGTTCTGGTCAGGTTGTGCGCTCACAGGTATAGCTTCAGTATGATAGGTATAGCCCTTTCGGCTTTTAAGGTATAAAAGCTTTTACTGAAGCAAATTGTTTAGTGTTTTGGTGTTGGAGGTGTTTTGGTTTATAGAATAATGTTTCCACTAATAAGTATGACACACATACGCTGAGGAGAAGCGTTTTAACAAACAATTAATTTGAAAGTAATACAATCAGTGCTGCATCATATTTAATACTCAAAAGTTAAAAAGCGGCAGCACATTGATGGATACAAGGTTTAAATTTTATGTATTAAGTTTTTGTATCTTGTAAGCTGTTGGTAAAGTAATTTTACATTAGTTCTCTAATTAAGTTTGATAAAGTGTTGAGTTAAAAAGAATAAGTGGTCAGAAGTCTTACTTATTCTTTTTAACTCAACACTTTGATTATTCGGATAATAAAAACTTAAATAGGTCTTCGAAGATCCTAAAGACAGGGTTTATGCTTAAACTTAGTAGTTTATTTGTGGGAACTAAGCTAGAATAGAAAGGGAGCAAGGTAGCTATAATGCTTAAGGCAGAATAGATTGGATGCTCCATACTATATCTTACAAATCCTGAAAAATTGGAGCCGTAAATGTGATAGAAATGTGCAGCTACTTTTAAATTTCCATGGGCTGCTTCTTCCAGAATGAATGCTAAGCTATCAACTTTTCTCTGTGTGGAGTGATGTAATAGTTGATATTCTTTATTACTAAATGCTTTAGCCTCTTCTACTCCTGTTAGTGCTCTTTCCGTTTTAAAACCGTTTCTCCTAGCAAGGGCTAGTAATTTCCCTATATCACCATTTGTTTCATAGCTGTTTGAGTAAACCTGTTTTAATATTTCTGAAAGATCATACTTGTTTTCATGTTGAATCTTAGTAGGTTTTCCTTTCATAGATTTAAATCTTAATTCTAAAACTTGAAATCCATAGGTTAAGTCCTTCATTTTCCAATGAACCCACTTGCATGACTTGTTGGCTCTAACATATTTATAAAATTTCTTTAGTAAGTCTTTTTCCAAGATGTTTAGCTGTTGTTCATCCAAGTTCCGCTCTGTAAGTCCCATTTCTTGAGCAGAAAGATGTAACGAAAATGATTCTACTTGTTTTGTGTCAAAATCATAAATTGATATCGATGTAATTCTAGGTGTCCTTCCATAGGGATTCATGAAATCTTCACATGCGTAGTGAATTAATCGAACCTTGGAACGCTGATGTAGCAGGTGTGATAGTATATTTTGTCCTTGCCTTCTTTCGGCAAGTCTAGGAGAATCGAAGGTCATCTTCTATGTTTTCTATTTGATTAGATTGTCTACTATTTTAAAAGATATATCTTAAGCAGACTTAAATTATAAACAACAGTATTCCAGCCACTGACGGGGAATCAGTGGTAACACAGGGTGCACTTGCGTAGGCAAAAAAGAAGGAGGACAATAAGCCCTCCTTCTTCAGTTATTTACGATCCGCAAGCTTCGCAAGCGTCTGGGTTATCCAGGGAGCAACTCATGTCGTTGCGATTCTGGTCTTGGCTGTTGTAAACCGGCTCTAGTGTTTCGGCGGCTTGTTTCTCTACCGTAAACTTAATGGCGTCTACAGCGGCTTTGGTGCGCAGGTAGTACATACCTGTCTTCAAGCCTTTCTTCCAGGCGTGGAAGTGCATCGAAGTCAGCTTGCCGAAGTTTACGTTCATCACGTGGAGGTTCAGCGACTGGCTCTGGCAGATGTAGGCACCACGGTCAGCACTCATGTCGATTACCGTACGCTGGCTGATCTCCCACACTGTCTTATACAGGTCTTTGATGTTCTGCGGGATGTTCGGGATGTCCTGCACGGAGCCGTTGGCTGCGATGATGGCATTCTTCATCTTGTCATTCCACAGACCCAGGCTGATCAGGTCCTTCAGCAGGTGTTTGTTCACAACCATGAACTCGCCTGAAAGCACGCGGCGCACATAGATGTTAGAGGTATAAGGCTCAAACGACTCGTTGTTGCCCAGAATCTGCGCTGTTGAGGCAGTAGGCATAGGCGCTACCAGCAGGGAGTTACGCACACCGTGCTTCACTACTTCCTTACGCAGCTCTTCCCAATCCCAACGACCGCTGTCTGGTGTTACACCCCACATATCGAACTGGAATTTACCTTCTGACAGAGGTGATCCTTTGAACGTTTCGTAAGCACCGTCTTTCTTCGCCAGGTCCTTAGACGCCGTCATAGAGGCAAAGTAGATGGTCTCGAAGATGTCTTTGTTCAGGCCACGGGCTTCGTCGCTTTCAAACGGCATACGCAGTGCAATGAAAGTGTCCGCTAAACCCTGCACGCCTAATCCGATCGGACGGTGGCGCATGTTGGAGTTGCGGGCCTCAGGCACCGGGTAGTAGTTAATATCGATCACCTTGTTCAGGTTCTTCGTCACGTGGTACGTCACGTCGAACAGCTTCTGGTGGTCGAACGTCTTATGACCGCCTTCTTCTTTGATATAGCGTGGCAACGCAAGCGATGCCAGGTTACATACCGCTACCTCGTCCTGGCTGGTGTACTCCATGATCTCGGTGCAGAGGTTGGAGCTCTTGATCGTACCCAGGTTTTGCTGATTGCTCTTGCTGTTGGCGGCATCCTTATAAAGCATGTACGGCGTACCTGTCTCGATCTGAGACTCCAGCACGGCAAACCACAGGTCTTGTGCTTTTACCGTCTTGCGGGCACGTCCTTCACGCTCGTACTTCTCGTACAGGCGCTCAAACTCCTGTCCCCAGCTATCACCGAGTCCAGGTGCTTCATTCGGGCAGAACAGGCTCCAGTCGCCGTTTTGTTCTACACGCTTCATGAACAGGTCTGGTGTCCAAAGAGCGTAGAACAGGTCACGGGCACGGTTTTCCTCTTTACCGTGGTTCTTCTTCAGGTCCAGGAACTCGAAGATGTCGGCATGCCATGGCTCCAGGTAGATCGCGAAAGCGCCTTTGCGCTTGCCACCACCCTGATCCACGTAGCGAGCTGTGTCGTTGAAAACTTTCAGCATCGGGATGATACCGTTAGAAGTACCGTTGGTGCCTTTAATGTAAGAACCAGTTGCACGCACGTTGTGGATGCTCAGGCCGATACCACCGGCGCTCTGCGAGATCTGGGCGCATTGCTTCAGGGTGTCGTAGATGCCAGGTATGCTGTCGTCCTGCATAGTGAGCAGGAAGCACGAAGACAACTGCGGCTTTGGTGTGCCGGCATTGAATAATGTTGGTGTGGCGTGCGTAAACCACTTCTCAGACATGAGATTATAAGTCTCGATGGCAGATTCGATGTCCTCCTTATGGATACCCACGGCCACACGCATCAACATATGCTGCGGGCGCTCCACGATCTTGCCATCCAGGCGAAGCAGGTATGAGCGCTCCAGCGTTTTGTATCCAAAATAATCGTAGTTGTAGTCTCGGTCGTAAATGATGGTCGAGTCCAGCGTAGCGGCATGCTTGCGGATGATCTCGTACACATCCTTGGCCAGCAGTGACGCGTTCTCCCCTGTTTTCGGGTCCTCGTAGGTATAGAGGCGCTTCATGGTGTTGGAGAATGACTTGCTCGTCACCTTGTGCAGGCTGGAGATTGCCACACGTGCCGCCAGCACCGCGTAGTCCGGATGCTTGGTCGTGAGCGAAGCAGCTGTTTCTGCCGCCAGATTGTCCAACTCTATGGTGCTTACGCCGTCGTAAATGCCGTCAATTACTTTTTTGGCCACCTCAATCGGCGACACATAGTCCATGTTCAGACCATAGCACAGCTTTTCGATGCGTGCGGTAATTTTGTCGAATTTGACGGATTCGCGTCTGCCGTCTCGTTTAACTACTAACATAGCGTATACATTTAGCGGGAGTCAAAAGCCCGGGTTAATTATAAGGTATAGGTATAAGAGAGCCGCTACCAATGCAGCGGTTTGATACATGCTAATATTTTCATAAGGAAATACGTGTATATAGACGTAATCCGTTGAAATACTATAGTTTAACAGCTAAAGCCAATTGCTTTCACAAATTCGGAGGCGGATGCTCCGTCTGGCGATCATTGCCAGGTATAAGGTCCGGTGTTGCGGGTGTTGGCGCGGTTGGCTATACCTGCATCCGGATGGTATAAGGTAATTTAGGAAGCGGCCGGACAAAAGCCCGGCGCCCTTTATCTCCTAAACTTACGACAAATTTTGTTTGCTAAAAATCTTCGTCGAGCGAAAAAACGTTTTTGTCTTTGTCGCCCATCACGCCAGCTTTCTGGTACTCACCCACGCGCTTCTCAAAGAAGTTGGTCTTGCCCTGCAGGGAGATCATTTCCATGAAATCGAATGGGTTGGCGGCGTTATAAATTTTGCTGCAACCAAGTGACACGAGCAGGCGGTCAGCCACAAACTCAATGTACTGGCTCATCAGTTTGGCGTTCATGCCAATCAGGTCAACCGGAAGGGCGTCTGTTACGAACTCCTGCTCAATTTCAACGGCGTCGCGGATAATCTCGTGCACACGGCTCTCCGGCAGCTTGTTGTTCAGCATAGAGTAAAGCAGGCAGGCGAAATCGCAGTGCAGGCCTTCGTCGCGGCTGATCAGTTCGTTCGAGAAGGTCAGACCCGGCATCAGGCCGCGCTTCTTAAGCCAGAAGATAGAGCAGAAAGAGCCGGAGAAGAAAATACCCTCCACAGCCGCAAACGCGATCAGTCTTTCTACGAATTTCTCACTGTTGATCCACTTCAGCGCCCACTCGCCTTTTCTCTTCACGCAAGGCACTGTCTCGAGCGCATTAAAGAGGTAGTCTTTCTCAGACTGCTTCTTTATATAAGTATCTATAAGGAGTGAGTAAGTCTCAGAGTGAATATTCTCCATCATGATCTGGAAGCCATAGAAGCAACGCGCCTCCGGTAGCTGTACTTCCTGCATGAAGTTGATGGCGAGGTTTTCGTTTACGATGCCGTCAGAGGCGGCGAAGAATGCCAGTACGTGGCTGATGAAGTGGCGTTCGCCGTCGTTCAGGTTTTCCCAGTCTTTCTGGTCCTGCGACAGGTCGATCTCCTCGGCAGTCCAGAAGCTGGCCTCTGCCTTCTTATACATCTGCCACACCTCGTCGTGCTGTATCGGGAATAAAACAAAGCGATTCGGGTTTTCTTGTAGTATTGGCTCCATACGCGTAAACATTAAATGATATCTAAAATTCAGAATGACAGCATGTTAGGCTGTTGTAAAGCTTTTTGATGATGTCAGACCTGTTTATTAAGTCGTCTCTCTGCCGCCTGATAAACAGGTAACAGGTCTTCAAATATAGTGATAAGAACTTGAATTGGAGGGCTAAAGTTGTTCAATTTATACACACTTTGTTAAGTGTTTGATTGTCTGAAAATTGACATGAAATCAACAGGCTTATCAACATGTGTTTGTTAATATATAGTTTTGGTAAAATATATATAATTCAATATTAAATCGTTGTAGAGTGCTGCAAAGTGCAAGCGTGGGCTGGATTAAGAGGCGGCAGGTATATTCCTGGGGGTGTAAAATCCAAAATCAGGACATGCGTTCAGGCTAAATGTGTTGTCCAGTGCTGGAAGGTTTTACGGTTTGTGGAAAACGTGGAACGGAGAGGCTGCTTATAAGGGTTTGCAGACTAGTGTGTTATGGGAGTTTTGGGACGATGCAAAATTATGTGGTGTGGATTTCAACATCGTTATCCACATAGTTGTGCATAAGGCCTGGAAAAACAGAAGGAATTAAGGAACAATGATTTGCATATTAATTTTTAGACTGCTAATTTTGCAGACTTAAAATTTTTTAAATCATACATTGAAGCTGATGTACGCAATTGTAGAAATCGCAGGTCAACAGACCAAAGTAGAGGCCGGAAGGTTCATCTACGCTAACAAGCTTTCCGGCAATGATGGTGACGCCGTTGAGTTCACCAATGTTCTTCTTACTGATGATAACGGCACTGTTACTTTAGGTGCTCCTTTCGTTAGCGGTGTTAAAGTGGTTGGTAAAATCCTTGGCAACGTGAAAGGCGACAAAGTGATCGTTTTCAAAAAGAAGAGAAGAAAAGGATACCGCAAGAAGAATGGTCACCGCCAGCACTTCACGAAGGTCCTGATCGAGAGCATTGGTTAAGCAGTAAGAAGAAATTAAACGTTGAATTTTTCAGGTGTTTCATCGCCCTGAGTAAATAGTTAAACAAAATGGCACACAAAAAAGGAGCTGGTAGTTCTAACAACGGTCGTGAGTCGCATTCTAAACGACTTGGCGTTAAGATTTACGGTGGCCAGGATATCATCGCTGGTAACATCATTGTAAGACAAAGAGGTACTGCACACCACCCAGGTAAGAACGTGGGTATGGGCAAAGACCACACACTGTTCGCTATGGTTGACGGTGTAGTTCAATTCAAAAAAGGTGTTAAGAACCGTTCATTCGTTTCTGTAGTACCTAAAGTAGAAGCAGAAGCTTAATTCTGACCGATACAAAAGGCCCCTGGGCTTTGAAACAAAAAGGGATCACCAGCAAGGTGGTCCCTTTTTGTTTTACCCTAACGAAAATACTCGCCTATGGGGAGAACAATCAGATTTTGCCCCCGTATAAGAAGGTATAAAGAGTTATAGAGTGAAAACAATTAAACTCTTTTAGGAAAGGGACACTTTTGGTGTCCCTTTCTGTTTTTATACCTTTCGTGCACAGCTGTAAAGCCTGGCTCCATACCTGTTCTCGATTTCATCCTATCCTAATGCAACAAAAATTCGCCTTTTGCGGATAAGTGTGTATCTTTACAGCATTCTTATCAAGAAAGACCGAGGGACAGGGCCCGATGACGTCTTAGCAACCTTGTACCAGCTTGGTGCTAATTCCCTTCTCAGCCATACCTTGGCCGGGAAAAGATAAGAGAGTATATCCTTCCTTGGGTGTCCTTCTTGATAAGCGCGTATGTAGACTTAACCAAGAGGGGAACACCAAACATGACCACACCACATCATCCGATCCATACCTTGCTGCAGGAGCGCGTTCTCGTGCTCGATGGCGCCATGGGCACCATGATCCAGCGCTATCAGCTCTCCGAAGCCGATTTTCGTGGCGAGCGCTTCAAGGATCATCCGTCCGACCTGAAAGGCAACAACGATCTGCTCTCCATTACCCGGCCCGATATTATCAAGGCTATCCACACCGAGTACCTCGAAGCCGGCGCCGACATCATCGAAACCAATACCTTTAGCGGTACCAGCATTGCCATGGCGGATTATAAGCTGGAGCACATAGTGTATGAACTCAACTACGAGTCGGCAAGGATCGCACGTGAGGCGGCGGACGAAGCCGAGGTCAACGATCCGGCGCACAAACGCTTCGTAGCAGGTGCCATCGGCCCGACGAACCGCACAGCTTCCCTCTCCCCCGATGTAAACAACCCGGGCTTTCGAGCCATTACTTTCGACCAGTTGGTGGAGGCTTATTACGAACAGGTGCGCGGCCTGGTAGACGGCGGTGCTGATTTGCTGTTAGTGGAAACCGTGTTTGATACCCTTAACTGTAAAGCAGCCCTCTTTGCCATACAGCAGCACGTGAACGATGGTGGCAAAGAGCTTCCGATCATGGTGTCCGGCACAATCACTGATGCCAGCGGCCGTACCTTGTCCGGGCAGACGGTAGAAGCTTTCTGGAATTCGATTTCACATGCGCCTGTCCTGAGCGTGGGCTTTAACTGTGCGCTGGGCGCCCGACAACTGAAGACGCACATCCAGGAGCTGTCGCGCATATCCAACTGTTACATCAGCGCCTACCCGAATGCCGGTCTGCCAAACGCCTTTGGCGGCTACGACGAAACAGCCCAGCAGATGGGCGCCATTGTGGAGGAGTATCTGAAGGAAGGTTTAGTGAACGTACTGGGTGGTTGTTGTGGCACGACGCCAGTACACACCAGAGTAATCGCAGACCTTGTGCGCAGGTATAAACCGCACGTTCCCACTCCCGTAGCTCCCCTCCCTCGCTACAGCGGCCTCGAGCCCCTCACCATTACCCAAGATACCCTTTTTGTGAATGTCGGCGAACGCACTAACGTAACCGGTTCTAAGAAATTCTCCCGCCTGATCGTCGATGGCAAGTTTGAAGAAGCGCTCTCCGTTGCCCGACAGCAGGTAGAAGGAGGTGCCCAGATCATTGACGTAAATATGGACGAAGGCATGCTCGACTCAGAGCAGACCATGACCGACTTCCTTCACCTGATTGCCTCCGAACCCGACATAGCCAAACTGCCTATCATGATCGACTCTTCTAAGTGGAGTGTGATTGAGGCTGGTTTAAAATGTGTGCAGGGCAAATCGATTGTAAACTCCATCTCATTAAAAGAAGGCGAAGAGGCTTTCAAGAAGCTTGCCCGCAAAGTACGCCAGTATGGTGCGGCTGTAGTTGTGATGGCTTTTGACGAACAGGGGCAGGCAGATACATTGCCTCGTCGCATTGAGATCTGTGAGCGCTCCTATCGCATTCTGGTTGACGAAGTGGGCTTCCCGCCGCAGGACATTATTTTTGACCCGAACATACTCGCCATCGCCACAGGTATAGAGGAGCATAATAACTATGCCGTCGATTATATCGAAGCGGTGAAATGGATAAAAGCCAATCTGCCCCATGCACAGGTAAGTGGCGGGGTGAGTAACCTCTCCTTCTCCTTCCGTGGCAACGATCTGGTGCGTGAGGCCATGCATACGATTTTCCTATACCACGCTGTGCAGGCAGGTATGGACATGGGCATTGTGAACGCTGGTATGCTGGGGATCTACGAAGAGGTGCCGCTTGAACTCCGCAACTTAATCGAAGATGTGATTTTCAACCGACACCCAGACGCCACTGAGAAGCTCGTGAACTATGCCGAGACCATCAAGGGCAAGGGCAAAACAGCTACTGCCGCTGACAATGCCTGGCGTGAGGCTCCTGTAGAAGAACGCCTTAAGCATGCCTTGGTGAAAGGTATAGTCGATTACATTGAAGAAGACACCGAAGAAGCCCGGCAGAAAGCCACTAAAACCCTGGACGTAATTGAAGGTCCGCTGATGGCAGGTATGCAGGTGGTGGGTGACCTGTTCGGAGCTGGTAAGATGTTCCTGCCGCAGGTGGTGAAGAGTGCTCGTGTGATGAAGAAATCCGTTGCCTACCTGTTGCCGTTCATGGAAGCTGAGAAAGCGGGTTCCTCCTCCTCCGCACAGGGCAAGATTCTGATGGCTACGGTGAAGGGTGACGTGCACGACATCGGCAAAAACATCGTGGGGGTAGTATTGGCCTGCAACAACTACGAGGTGATAGACCTCGGCGTAATGGTGCAATTGGATAAGATCCTGGCAGAGGCCGAAGCACAGCAAGTGGACGTACTGGGCCTGAGCGGACTGATCACGCCGTCGCTGGACGAGATGGTCTACGTGGCGCAGGAGATGGAGCGACGCGGCATGAAAATTCCGCTGCTGATCGGAGGCGCGACAACTTCCCGTGTACATACAGCCGTGAAGATCGCCCCCCAGTACAGCGGACCGGTCGTGCACGTGCACGACGCCTCCCGCAGCGTAACAGTAGTGAGTAACCTGTTGGGCGGCAACCGCGAGAGTTACATTTCCGAGATCAGGGCCGAGTACAAGAAGCTGCGCGAAGACCACCTGAACCGCACCAATGACCGCGCTTTCGCCACCATAGAAGAAGCTCGCACCAACAAGTATCAGGTAGACTGGACGGCAACAGAAGTAACCAAGCCAAGCTTCACGGGCAACAAGGTATACACCAACTATCCTTTAGAAAAGATCATCCCGTACATCGACTGGACGCCGTTCTTCCATACCTGGGAGCTCAAGCGACAGTACCCGAAAATTCTGAACGATCCGGAATTGGGTGCGGAAGCCACCAAGCTGTTTGCTGATGCACAGGCCATGCTGCAGGAGATCGTAGACAAGCAATTGCTTGAAGCCCGTGCCGTGGTTGGTTTCTACCCGGCCAACGTGGCGGCCGACGATACCATTGAGGTATACACCGATGATTCACGTGAAAACGTGCTCACCGAGTTCCATACCTTGCGCCAACAGGGCAAGAAAGGAGCCAACGTTCCTAACCTTGCTTTCTCCGATTTCCTGGCCCCGAAAGAAACAGGTATAGCAGACTACATTGGCGGTTTTGTGGTGTCGGCGGGTTTTGGCATCGAGAAGCTGTTGGAGCAGTATGAGGCGGAGCATGACGATTATAAGTCTATTATGGTCAAGGCGCTGGCTGACCGTCTGGCTGAGGCTTTTGCTGAGCACATGCACGAGCAGGTGCGCAAAGAGCTGTGGGGCTACTCACCGGAAGAGCAATTGGATAACGAGGGCCTGATCAAGGAGCAATACAAAGGTATACGCCCGGCCCCAGGCTACCCCGGCTGTCCGGACCATACCGAAAAGATCACGCTGTTCAACTTACTCAAGGCAGAAGAAACGGGTGTGATCCTGACGGAGAACCTGGCTATGCATCCGGCATCGTCCGTGAGCGGACTTTACTTCTCTCATCCGGATTCACGCTACTTTGGCCTCGGCAAAATAGGCGAAGACCAGGTGGCTGACATTGCCCAGCGCAAAGGTATGGCTAAAGAGGAGTTGGAGCGCTGGCTCTCGTCAAACCTGAACTACGAGCCGAAACCAGTAGCGCAGCAGGCGGTGTAGAACCCCACCAACCATTTAACAATACAGCAATTTAACCATCAATATAAATTGAAAGTAACCGAGCACTTCCAGAATGCCAATGGCAAGACGCTGTTCACCTTTGAAATCTTGCCGCCACTCAAGGGCGAGAACATGAAAACCCTGTTCAGCCACATCGATCCGCTAATGGAGTTTAAGCCACCCTTTATCGACGTAACCTACCACCGCGAAGAGTACGTGTACAAGCAGCGGGAAAATGGGCTGTTAGAGAAGCGTAGCACGCGCAAGCGACCGGGTACGGTAGGGATTTGTGCGGCCATCCAGAACCACTATAAGGTAGACACGGTGCCGCACCTGATCTGCGGCGGCTTCAGCAGAGAGGAGACAGAAAATGCCCTGATCGACCTGCACTTCTTAGGTATAGACAATGTGCTGGTATTGCGTGGCGACTGCGTGAAGAGCGAGCAGCGCTTTGTGCCGGAGCCGGATGGACACACCTATGCAACAGAGCTGATTGGGCAGGTCGTGAACATGAACAAGGGCTGTTACCTGGATGAGGAGCAGGCTTACCACAATGGTACTGATTTCTGCATCGGTGTGGCGGGCTATCCGGAAAAGCACTTCGAGGCACCTAATATAACGTCAGATTTGCGCTGGCTTAAAAAGAAAGTGGAGCTGGGTGCAGAGTACATTGTGACGCAAATGTTTTTCGATAACCAGAAGTACTTCGACTTTGTGAAGCGCTGCCGTGAAGAAGGTATAAACGTGCCGATCATTCCGGGTCTGAAGCCGATGACCACCAAGACGCAGCTGACACTTTTGCCGAGCCTGTTTCACATCGAGATTCCTTGCCCACTAGCAGATGCCATCGAGGCCTGTGCGGACAACAAGGCCGCTGTACAGGTAGGTGTGGAGTGGGCCATACAGCAATCGAAAGAGCTGATGGAATTTGGCGTGCCTTGTCTGCACTACTACTCCATGGGTAAATCGGAGTCGGTGCGGAAAGTCGCTGAAGCCTTATTTTAAAGAAACCTCAACTAAACTAAACCTAACCTTAAGGCTGGGGCTTTTGGCGCCAGCTTTTCTTTTTTATAGGTATACCTATACCTACTGCACGACCTCACAGTGTCTCCCAGACCTGTGAGCGTCTAGCCGGCTATGAAACAAGTTTCAGGCGCTCACGAGAGCTGACACAAAATGTGAGTTTTTATAAAGTCGGGAAGACAGGTGACAGCTTGTACAGTACTGGCTTGCTGGGGCTGGCGTCGAGTTGCAGGCTAGCAATTTGGAGATTGAGCAGGTATAGCCCATCGTCTACCTGATCCGGTACATAGATCAGCTCTGTAATGGTGGCGCCACAACGGGTGTTTTTGGGATACTGCCAGAAAGCATGGTGGCAGAGCAGTTTGCCTTCGTCCAGTTCACGGTCTACGGAGGGCAGGTCGAGGAGTAGGTGCTGTATACCTTTCTCAGCCAGGTACTGTCCGATGGTGTGCTCCAGGTAGGGTGGATTGGTACCGGAGTAATGGCGGGTAAGTTTGTCATCTGAGTTAGGCAGGGTGCGGATGATGAGCGCTTCACATTTTATACCTTGCAGCTTCTCCTTTACATCCTCCAGCATTACCACTTCGTCACCATTTTCCTGCTTTTGCGGTTGCACCGTAATTAATTGCGCTACAAAAAGGAAGCGCTTCAGACAGTTGTGAATAGTGGCATGCTCGTCGGAGGAGATGTGGCCATAGCACTCAGTGTGAGTGCCGTTGCCGTGTGGTGTTACATGTATGCGCTTGTAATTGGTGCTGCCCCCTTCTGCTACACTTCCCACAAAATCTCCCACCCGGATCACATCAAAAGCCACCGGCTCAGCCCAAAAACATTCTGGTTGTAGCTGACCGTCGTGCAGGGGCATCGAAATGTCGAGCGGCTGTATTGGGTCGAAGGTATAGGGCTGGTCACGGTAAGTGATGGAGGCTTCCATGGAACTGAGGCTTTTAATCCCGAAGCCACCGCAAGGCGGCTTCGTCGCTGGTAAAGTTTTTGACTTCGAAATTCACGCAGCCCAAGGCTTCAGCCCTCGTAACAACAGCCTCAAACGAAAGTCTGTTAAACACATTTTCGGGCAGCACACGGGCCAGTTTTTTCAGGCCCAGGTCGGAAAGCGACTTGTAATAAGTTGTAGACAGCCACTCCTTGGTGTAGGGCAGTAGCTTGCCGATGGCCATGGCATTCAGGAGCAGCTTGTCAATGTTGGACTCCTGCAGCAGCTGGCTTATCCTTTCTGCTGTTTCAAGCATCTCGCTGTGCTCCACAGGGCGTAGCCAGGTATTGGCCAGAATACCGTGCTGGCGGTCCGTGGCAATTCGGCTGATGTCATTCAAGTAAAGTGTTTCCAGTAGCTGCATGGTGGTGTGGCGCGGAGCTATATCCGCCTGCTACCAAATCTACGAATAAATCTGAAATAAACTGCGAAAGCTATTCCACCATCAGGTCCAGGGTGATCTGGTCGGCAAGCAGCTTGCCCTGATCAGTTAGGTAGAGCACATCCGCTTCGATCCAGGCCAGGCCTTTATTGTGAAGCTGCTGCAGGTATAGCTGGTGTTGTGACTGCAAGTCATAGCCATACCTGTCGCGCATCACTTTCAGGTCACAACCCCAGATGGTGCGGAGTGTGGTAAGCAGGAAGTCGTTGGCCTGGTCGGCGAGTGTGAGTTCTTCTACCTCGGCAGGTATAGTGCCTTCGCTGATGGCGGCGGTATACTTGCGGTTGTTGGCCACATTGTACTGCCGGCTATGCCCGTTGAAGGAATGCGCACTCGGGCCCACCCCCAGGTAGTGAACCCCACGCCAGTAATTGCTGTTGTGCCGCGACTCGTGGCCGGGTTTACTGAAGTTTGACACCTCGTACTGCACAAAGCCGTGCACTTTCATCTGCTCCAACAGAATCTCAAACTGCTCCGCTGTAAACTCGTCCTCTGAAGGTTTGAAGGTCCCCTTCTTGCTCCATCGCCCCAAGGCTGTGTCAGGCTCGATGGTAAGGGCATAGCAGGAAACATGCTGCACATTGAGCGAGAAGAGCGTTTTTAGGTCCTCGAGCCAGATGCTATGATCCGGAGCAGGTATACCGTAGATCAGGTCCACGGTGATGTTATCAAAGCCAGCGGCCTGGGCGTCGCGTACACTCTGCAGGCTCTCCGTCGCATTGTGGGCGCGGTTCATCATGCGCAGGTGCAGCTCGTGAAAGGACTGCAGACCAATGCTCAGGCGGTTTATACCTGCCGCTTTCAACTCACGCAGCTTCTCTGGCGAAAGGTCATCCGGATTGGCCTCCAGCGTTATTTCTGCCTCCTCCGAAACTATAAACAAGTCTTTGATGGTTTGCAGTAGAAGTTGCAGCTCTTGCTGGGTGAGCAACGAGGGTGTGCCGCCACCGAAGTAGATCGTGCCGACCTCCTGCCCCTGCAGGTACTCACGGCGCAGCTCCAGTTCCCGGGCAATGGCTTGTATGGTAGCCTCCTTGTGCCCCATGGAGGTGCTGAAGTGGAAATCACAGTAGTGGCAGGCCTGCTTGCAGAAAGGTATATGGAGGTAGATGCCGGACAATTTTTTAATTGTTAAATTGTTGATGGTTAAATTGTTGTTCAGCCTGTGCTATATGTGAAAATAGCATGTGGTAATCCGTTCAGGCGGCCTTACCTTTGCAGGCAAGCTGTTGAGCAGATGCTTCTTGTTAATAGAGAAACAATTTAGCCCTTAAACAATTCAACCATTTAGCGTACAAATGTACAAAATCGCTGTCTTAGTCTGGTGCTTATTCCTATGGCTGCCCCTGCTGGTGCAGGCGCAGGACAAGCCGCCTGTGCCACAGCAGCAGGTGCAGCCGCCAACGCCTAAGTTGGTAAACCAGACAAAAGCAACGCTAAAGGTACACACGGCAAGTGCAGAGCGGCCCGTACTGCGACAGTACAACTACCGCACCCAGCATGCCGATACCGTAGAGGCCCGCAAAGAAGTCACGGCACTGGTACACCGGCTGCATCAGGATGCCTACCTGCTGGCCTCGGCTGACAGCTCGTACAAGCACGGCGATACGCTCCACGTGAAACTGCACATCGGCAGTCGCTTCGACTGGGCTGAGCTCCGCAACGGCAACCTGAGCGAAGGTATACTGATTGAGTCTGGCTTCCGGGAGAAGTTTTACCGCAATACACCCTTCAAGCCAGCCGAATACGCCCGTTTGCAGCAGCGCATCCTCGATTATGCCGAGCGCAACGGTTACCCCTTCGCTTCTGTCTGGCTCGACTCCATTCAGATAGCAGACAATAAAATAAAAGCGGCCTTAATGGTCGAAAAGGCTTTTATCGTCACTTACGACTCCCTGCAAGTGATGGGTGGCAGCAAAACACAGCCAAAGTTTCTGATGCGCTACCTGCAGCTATACCCTGGGCAGCCCTATAATCAGGATCAGGTAGAGGCTTCGCAGCGGATGCTCACTACCCTACCATACCTGAAGGTGGTGCGGCCCCCGCAGGTACAGTTCTATCGGGACAAAGCGCGGGTGGTTTATTTCCTGGAAGATCGCCAGACAAATCAGATAGACGGCGTGGTCGGTTTTTTGCCTGATCCGAGTCGCTCCGGCAACAAACTGCTTATTACGGGCGAGGCCAATATGAACATCCGCAACATCAAAGGCAGCGGCAAGCAGCTCGGCTTGCAGTGGCGTCGGGTGAATAAGGGTTCTGTGATCCTGAATGGCGAGTACCTACATCCCAATCTTTTCGGCACTCCCTTTGAGCTAGGTACCCGCTTCGGGCTGCTCAAGCAGGATTCCAGCTTTATCACTATACAGCCGCGGGTGCAACTGGCCTATAACACCATGCGGTATGGCCGCTTCAGTGTGTTCACGGAGTGGCGCAACTCCCGCATTCTCTCCACGGCTAGCCCGCAAAGCCTGCGGGCGCTCGACTTAGCCGATGCCCGCACCAATACCTATGGTCTGAACTACCTTTGGAACAACTTGGATGACTTCTATTTCCCCCGTAAAGGTCGTTTGGTGGAGTTGCAACTGGCAGCAGGGCGCAAGAAGCTGCTACGCAACCCAAGCTTGGAGAAGGAGTTTTACGATACGCTGGAGATGAATACAACCCAGCTTAGCCTTGGCGTGCGTCTGGAGAATTTCTTCAGGGTTGGCAAAAACAGCGCCTTATTGGCAAGAGTGCGAGGAGAGGCGCTGCTCAATGATCAGATCTTCCTGAATGACATGTACCGCATAGGCGGACTGGCATCCCTGCGGGGTTTTGACGAGTACTTCTTCTTTGCCTCCACCTACGGCATCGGCACGCTGGAGTACCGCCTGTTCACAGCAGAAGATTCCTACGTACTGCTCTTCTATGATCAAGGCTACTACCGCAGCGACCTGGAGCAATCCAAAGCCGAAGGCCTGCCACTTGGTGTTGGCGGAGGTATAAGTTTCAGTACCGGCGCCGGAATTTTTCAATTAGTGTATTCTGTCGGAAAATCGGAACAGCAGCCTATGTCACTGAGAGCCTCGAAGATACACTTTGGGATCACAAGTAAATTCTAAAGAAGCGCAATTTTTTTTTGAGGTTTTTAGTAACCTATACTTGCATTGTAAGTATGTTTATACTACTTTTGTAACACAATAACAGTGCGGGATGGAGCAGTTGGTAGCTCGTTGGGCTCATAACCCAAAGGTCACAGGTTCGAGTCCTGTTCCCGCTACCCAAGAAAGAAGCCTGATTCAGAAATGAGTCAGGCTTCTTTGTTTTTGGGCTGTACTGATCGGCCTGGCAGCTCAGTTGCTATGGGGAGCGAGTCACCTACCGTTCTATCAATAAAAAATGGATCCTCTTTATCCAGCTGTTGCCAAGCTGCCATGTCTCTAGGTGATGCATTATGCTGTTACTGTCCATTAGCAGTACTGCATTTGCGCATACGTAAGCACGCAGACCTTGAGCTATACCTGCAAACAGACTGCCCCATCTACTAAGTGTGGACGCTGACTGGATTCTACCTCCCTTCATCGCTTCTTCAATTTAGTCCAAAGCGGTTCAACACACAATTCCCCAATAAATATTGTTGTTACTATATTTAAACAGAATTATACCTGTTGCCGTAGAAAAGGGTCTTCTGCTGGGAGCAATTGTAAGAGTAAAGCCCAAACAATATTGCGCTTCGATTGTAAGCCAATTCTAAAAGAGAATTTATCGTTCACGGATTAAGGTATATGTGCTGTTTTTTAATTGTTTTACTTATATTTAAGCAATATTTGCTTTAAAATCATGCTCTGATAAATCATAACTAAAGGTTATATCGTTATAGTTTAGGCACGGCCCAAATTCACCCTTATAAAGCTTTCCTGATGCGTTCCATATTTCTTAAGGCCTTTAACCTGTGTTTCCTGGTGCTGGTGCTCTTCCTGAGTCAGGAAGTCAGTGCGAGTTTAGTTGACGATTGTGTTGTAGGTATTACAACCACAGGCAGTACAACCGTTTGCCAGGGTGAGAGTGTACGTTTAGAAAGCACCAGCAATTTTGATGCGACAAGTTGGGAATGGTACAGGGTGGTGAATGGCGTGGAAACAGCGCTAGGTATAAATGCCCCCGTTCTGGAAGCAACCATAGCAGGCGATTATTATGTGGTGGCGACTGGCGGAGACTGTACAGCACGCTACCTGGGTGTTATTCCTGTTACAATAACACCCACGCCCAATCGACCTACTTTTCGCATTGAGCCCACAACACCTATTTGCGCCGATGGAGTAACGCCTGTGGCATTTATTATTGAAACACCAGAAAACGACGTAAACTATACCTGGACCTTTGAGGACGGCTCTACTCAGACAGGGACTAGAGTGGAGAAAACTTTCAGTGAGCAGGGAGATGGCCTGGCCTCAACAAATGTGTCTGTTAGAGGAACAAGAGGAGGATGCCAAAGTGAACTAGTAACAAGAAGCGTATCTGTTCAGCGAATTCCTCGCATCCCTTTCACGGTAAGCTGGGAAAAAGAAGGCGGGGAAACTGGCGCAGGGAACAACTACTGCCTTGCAGAAGACGAGGAAGTTGAAGACATTAACATCAGGCCTATACTTACTATACCTGCCGACCAGCCGCACAGCAACGTGCGGCAGTACTTTGTCGATTGGGGTGATGGAAACGGAGAGCAGCCAATAAGCAGCTTCCCAGAAACAGGTCCGGTATACGCAGAAATTGGCGACTACGACATTAAGGTGAGAGCAGTGGGAGCCAACGGCTGCGAGAACACCTTCGAAACAACATTTTCTGTGGGCGATGAGCCAGAGGCCGTAATCACAGAAGAAGGCGTACAAACCGATCCTGATGGACCAGACCCTGAACCAGGAGGGAAAAAAAGAAGGCCTGTACCCGATGAAGGTGAGGATGATGAAATTGACTGTGAGCCTATAATCGTACCTTTTAAGAGCGAGTCTACGGGTGGCGGCCTTACCTATGCCTGGGAGGTAACCCCACAGCAGCCACAAGGCCTCGGCCCCGACAGCTGGGAGGTATACTCTGGCGGTCTGGAAGAAGAGTCTCTGGAGATAAAATTCAACAAAACAGGCATATATCTAGTTAAACTCACTGTTGACAATGAGTGCGGTGAGCCTGACGAAACAGAGCAGACAGTAGTAATCGGCTATCCATTGCTGTCGCTAAACCCAGAAAAGAGCATTTGTGGTCCTGGGCAGCAGGTTAGCTATAGTTCTGGAGGCACTGGAGGTGGTGAGGGTGCCGAGCCTGTGTCAATCGATCCAAATTTCGGCACAATCTCCCTAATCCGCTGGACGGTAACATTTGGTGGAACAGAGGTGGCAACCGGAAATAATGAAAGCTTCTCGTATACTTTCGGTCAGATTGGTACTTACACTGTGCGCATATACGCAGAGAACGAATGCGGTAACTCTGATTTTCAGGGACCAATTACCCAAACCGTAACGGTATACCCACCCCTCGATTCTGAACCAACTGTAACAACTCCTCCGGTATCTTGCCCGGGCGGCACTGTCAGCTTCAGAGCAACCGGACCAGCGGCTGGCGTGCGCTACCGTTTATTCGACGCTCAAATAGATGGAAACCTGGTTGCCGAAGCTGACGAGAGCGGCCGCTTCGAAATACCGGCTCCGCCATCTAACCGCGATTACTTTGTAGAGGCCTACAATGAAGTTTGCGAAAGTCCCCGTGCCCGCGTAACCGTAACAGTAGTGCCTGAAATTGTCAACATCATCGAAAATATCGACGGTGTTTGCGGAGGCGATCGTCCAGCTGAAATTACTGGCAATGATCCATCTGAGCAGGGTGGCACAGGTTATCTATATACCTGGGAATTTAGCACGACAGGCCCGACTGGCTCTTTTGCCACAGCGCCGAGCGGCAGCGACAACCCTAGCAACGGCCAGAACTACAGACCAAACGCCCTGAGCGAAACTACCTGGTTCCGCCGCGTGGTGCGCTTGAACAACTGCGATCCGAGCATTAGCAATGTAGTAGAAGTGCAGGCCGTACCTCGTATTACGGGCAATGCCACGGTGCAGGGCAACCAGGATGTTTGCGCGGGCGCTATACCTAACCAGCTTACGGGGGCTACGCCAGAGGGCGGAAACGGCAATCTAACAATTGAGTGGCAGTTTAGCACCACGGGGGCCACTGCCACAGATTATGCACCAGCAAGCGGCAACAACAGTGGCGCTAATTATGTTTTCACCCAGCCCATAAGCACCACAACCTGGTTTAGACGCTCCGTAACATCGGGCGGCTGTACGGTTGTGTCAGAACCGGTAGTGGTAACAGTTGTGCCCGAAATTGAGCGCAACGACCTAACCGCCACTCAGCAGGAAGTATGCACGGGCACAACTCCAGGCGCTATTATAGGAAGCGCCCCCACAGGTGGCACCGGTACCTATACCTACGAATGGCAAGTAAGTGTCACAGGCAGTGATGGCCCCTATACCTTAGTGACGAATGCCACGGGCAGAGACTATACACCAGGCACCTTAACCCAGACGAGCTGGTTCAAGCGCATCGTGCGCTCCGGCAACTGTCCCGAAGATGAGAGTAATGTAGTAGAAATAAGAGTGATAACGGTAACCGCGCAGGATAACAGCATACAGGCCGCACAGCCGCAGGTATGTGCCGGTTCGGTTCCCGGCCAACTGACGGGCACGCAGATCAGCGGAGTTACCTACCGTTGGGAAAGCAGCATCAGTGGGCCAACGGCAGGCTTCAATCCGGCCCCGGGCACGAATTCAGGACAGAACTATACACCGCCTGCTCTCACCCGCGATACCTGGTTCCGCAGAGTCGCCATAGTTGGCTCTTGTGAAAATGCTTCGGAGGTGGTGCAGCTGCAAGTGCAGGCCATACCAAGTGCCCCTATCCTGACGGTACAGGATGCCCGTGCCTGTGTTGGAGGCTCCGCCACGCTCACGGTCGCTAATGCCAACGGCAACACCATTGAGTGGTTTGATACCCCGACTGGCGGCTCTCCGCTTTTTGTCGGCACTACTTTCGTTACACCAGAGCTCAACGGCAATACTACTTTCTATGTGCAGGCCAGAAACAATAACAATTGTACCAACGCCACCCGCACAACAGTAAACGTGACTGTGGTAGAGCCTGTGGCTGATGCCGGCCCGGATGTTGAGATCATTCAGGGACGTCCTGCAGAGCTGCGTGCTTCAGGCGGAGTATCTTACCAATGGGAGCCCGCTGCCAGCCTCAGCAATGCCAATGTATCCAACCCGGTGGCCAGACCCGATGTGACCACCACTTATACGGTGACCATTACGACTGAAGAAGGCTGTACGGCAACTGATGAAGTGACCGTAACGGTTATACCTGCGATCACAGCGCCTAACGCTTTCTCGCCAAACGGTGACCGGGTGAATGATGTGTGGGAGATTGAGAACATTCAGAACTATCCGGATGCCCGCGTCGAGATCTTCAACCGCTGGGGTAACCAGATTTTCAATTCAACTGGCTATGCTACACCTTGGGACGGTACCTATAATGGCGAGTCCCTGCCAGTGGCGACTTATTACTACATCATTTATCTCAACAGCTCCGAAAAACCAATTTCAGGGCATGTGACTATTATTAGATAATGACTATGAAAAAGCTGTCTCTCCTGTTGGTTGTATTGGTAGGTGTTGTCACGCAGGCTTTCGCACAGCAGCGTCCGCAGTATAGCCAGTACATGGTCAATAACTTTCTGCTCAACCCTGCCCTGTCAGGCATAGAAGACTACGCCGATATACGCATAAGCAACCGGCAGCAGTGGGTGGGGTTAGACGGAGCGCCTGTTACCTACTATGCCTCCGCCCACATGCCGCTGAATAAAGGTGCGGCCAGTACCAAGTATGCCAAGGCGCTTGCCCACCACGGGGCAGGTATTATTCTTCATACCGATAAAACAGGGCCCTTGCGCAGAACAGGGCTATCAGGCACTTATGCTTACCACTTACCCGTTACGCGCACCATCAATGTGTCAGCAGGCGTGGCAGCGGGCCTGGTGCGCAACACCATCAACAGTTCAGAACTGGAGTTTACCAACCCAGCGGAGCCGCTTATAGGTGGAGGTCGTGTGAACCAGAATGTGCTGGACCTGTCGCTGGGACTGTGGGTGTACTCCCGTAACTTCTCGGTTGGCCTTGCAGGTGCGCAGTTGCTTGAGAATGCCGGCACTTTCCGTTCTGCTGAGGATAACAATGTATCACTTGACCTGCAGCGTCATTACTTCCTGACGGGTAGCTACCGCTTTGCTCCTGGAGGTCGCATTGACCTGATTCCGTCTGTAATGTTCAAACTGGCTTCGCCTAGTCCGCTCTCAGTGGACGTAAACCTGCGTGCGCTTTATGATGAGCGCTTCTGGGTAGGTGCTTCCTACCGCCACAACGATGCCATAGTAGGTATGGTGGGCGTATACGTTAGCCCGCTGATTGACATCTCCTATTCATACGACGCCACTACATCAGGCCTCAACCGGGTAAGCGCCGGAACCCACGAGGTAGTAGTAGGTTTTAAGCTGTTCAATGACCGCCGCATTATCTGCCCGCAATGGGTATGGTAGCGCGAGAGCACTTTTTGATTTAGTGCAATTCAGAAAGAATCTGTGCGGGGATACTTTTTTATATCGCTGATACAGAGTGTGCCCGATTGTGCCTACTTTTGCACCCGAGCCTAAAAATACTATTGTACAATAGCTTGTGAGATGTGATCAGACAGTTTGTGATTAGGAGCTGGGCGCACTTGAAAAGTGAAAGAAATAATATAGGACTCTGCCGTAATTAAGTTTAAACTTTAACTTAAAATTTGGTGCTTAACAAATTTTGTTAAATTTTAGAGGTTAATATAGCCCCAAATATATGCAATATACTTTTGAAGCTTCTTAATGTACTTTTTTAAGTATATACTTGCGGCTTATTTGGCTGAGAGAGATGAAAAGAAGAGAGCTTCGGAAATGGCTGTCCGTAGCTGCAAATTGTTGAATATTTAAACGCCAAGTTCTATAACAAACTTATACTCATTGATTTCATGACAAGCTTTTTAAGTAGAGCCTTGCTCTTAGTGCTGGGCTTATGGCTGGTTACGTTTGGCGTAAATGCGCAACAAGCGCCCACACTGGGGGCCTTTTACGGCTATAACGTAGTAAGTGGCGATAGGGTTGTAAACCAAAACAACACAAATACGGTTGTTCGCGCAAAAGTAGCCTCTGTTAGCAGACCTGCCGAAGGCTTTACGAACGGTTCAGTATGGCGTGGCATCGAGAACACGAACGCCGCCGCCAGCGAAGCCCTCGCCGCAGCCACTGCAGTCTATAATACGGCCGCCACCACTACCCCCACTGCTACACTTCCCAATCCTGAACTTGGCGGCCGTACCTACGCCCCAGGTGTATACCTGTTCAATGGCGACGTCACTGTCGCAAGTGATATTACATTAGACGGTGGTAATAACCCTAATGCAGTTTTCATCTTTATCATCAAGGGAAATCTTGGTATAAGCGCTGGAGTAGACATTGAGCTCATTCGGGATGCTAAAATAGGGAATGTATTCTGGGTGGCAGAAAACGCGATTACAGTGGGTAATGGCGCAGAGATTAAAGGTCAATACCTGGCAAAGCAAGCTGTTACAATAGGTGATGGTACGATTGTAAGGGGCCGGGTTGCTTCCCTGCAAAGTGAAGTGAGGCTGAACAACAACAACTTCTTCCTGCCAACTGACCTGGAAATCAAAATACAGAAATCGGAAGGCAACGCCGGTGTTGACCGCTACATTGTAGGTCAGACAATCACTTATACCTTCACTGTCACGAACAAAGGACCTGTAGACGACGAAAACGTACGGGTAACTCCTATTCTTTTTTCCGGAGCTAACCACAGCTTCACTACTGATGCGCCCAATTCTACCTTCTCGCTTGTGAACAGCAACTGGGTATGGAACATCGGGAGTCTGAAAGTAGGACAGACCTATACCCTCACGCTCACGGCAACCATCAATGAAACAGGGCCAGGCTTTGTACGGGGTACTATTTCAGGTGCAGCTGAAGATGAAATCCAGCAGAACAACACGGTTGACATTAACTTTTGCGCGGTACTGCCAGATGCAGGGGTTATTACTGGTCCGGTAGAACTGTGTGTGGGGACAGACGCAGAGTACAGTATAGAGCCAGTGGTAGGTGCCACGGGCTATACCTGGAACGTGCCCAGCGGATGGGAGATCATCGGTCCCAGAAACTCGACGAAGATTATTGTAAGAGCGACATCGCGAAACGACGAAGCCTTTATTCAGGTTTCGGTGAACAACAGCTGCGGCGCCAGCCCTCCAAGCCGCCTAAAAGTAAACAACTACCCTGATCCACCAGCCACACCGGGGCCAATTACGGCTAATGAAGGTGTGTGCGCAGGTGAAGGTGCAACATATTCCATAGAGCCAGTTAAAGATGCCACTTCCTATGTATGGGCAGTGCCTGAAGGCTGGGGAATTGTATCGGGCCAGGGTACCACACAAATTACAGTAAGTGTAGGTGAAACAGCCGGAAAAGTAACTGTAAAAGCAAAGAACGTCTGCGGCGAAAGCCCGAATGCTTCAGAGATCGACGTGAAGCCATTCCTGCAGGCGCCGAACCAGCCTTCTAACATCTCTGGATCAGGTACGCTGCCTTTCTGTGTTACAACAGATCGTGTGACATTCAGTGTGACAGCCAGCGGCGACGTGGCAGAGTATGTATGGGAGTATCCGGCTGAGTGGACACTTATTGAGGGACAGGGGACCAACACCGTTGTCTTTAATCCGAATGGCGTTGGTGGTACAGTAACAGTTAAAGGTATAAATGCCTGCGGACAGAGTCCATCCAGGACATTTAATGTGGTGCCTATTCCTGGTCCACCGGTTAACCCGGGTGACATCTTAGGAGCTTTCCCGGTTTGCCAGAACAGTGTAGGTACAAAATACTCTGTAGCACCAGTGCCAGGAGCAACCAGCTATACCTGGTATGTGCCGGACGGCTGGACGATTACTGCCGGCCAGGGTACAAATGAAATCACCGTGTCATTGAGCGAGAACGCCAGCGGTGGCCAGCTACGTGTGCAGGCTGTCAATGACTGCGGCGCAAGCGGCATCACCCGTAAAGATGTAACGACTGCAACAGGTGCACCATCAGCTCCTGTCACGATAAGAGGAGAAGAGTTTGGCTGTACAGCTAAAACGACAGTATATGAAATAGACCCGGTTGCAGGAGCTCAGAGCTATACCTGGACACTACCTGCTACCTGGACCATCACCAGCGGCCAAGGTACTACTCGCATCACCGTAACGATCGGTAGCCAATCGGGCAACGTAAGTGTAATCGCGGTGAACTCATGCGGTCAGAGTAGCCCTGCTACCAAGGCCGTGAGACCATTCCCAACAGTGCCTGCGACTCCATTTGCCATTAAAGGTCCTAACGAAGTATGTATAGGCCAGAGTGAGGTAGTTTATATGCTGGAGCCGGTTGACCATACCTTGGAGTACATCTGGGCCGTGCCGTCTGGCTGGACTATCTTGTCAGGCCAGGGTACGACGCGAGTGGTAGTGAAAGTAGGTACACTGGCTGGCGATATCACTGTGACGGCTTCTAACCCATGCGGTAACAGTATGCCTGCCAGACTGCGTGTTGCGCCAGTAGCCGACGTACCAGCTCCGCAAGCGGGACCAATAACCGGAAACGCTCAGTACTGCGCCGGACTAAACCAAACTTACTCTATCGATCCGGTGCAAGGTGCAAGCTCTTACTTCTGGAGCTTCCCTGGCGAAGACTGGGTGATCGTAGAGGGACAGGGAACTACACGTGTGACGGTGAAGGCCGGAACAACGCAAGGTAAAGTGAGTGTAGCTACTGTAAACAATTGCGGAACCAGAAGCACTGCCACTGGTTTGACAGTACAGTCAGTTGGTTCAGTGCCGCCTTCACCATCCGCTATCATAGCTGACAATGAAACCTACTGCGGCAATGCAGCTGGTCTTACCTTCCGCATCGCAGCTGTTCCAACGGCAATCAGCTATGAGTGGGTCGTGCCACAAGGCTGGACAATCACAGCAGGACAAGGAACAACAGAAATTAAAGCAACTGCCGGCACAAGCGGAGGAGAAGTAACAGTCGTGGCTGTTAACTCCTGCGGAAAGAGTCAGAGTGTGAAGCTCCTGACAGAGCCTCAGCGTCCACTTATGAACCCGGAAGCTATAAAAGGACCGGAACTGGCATGTGTGGGCAGAACTGACGCTGTATATTCTATACCTGCCATCAGTGGTGCTGAAACATACCTGTGGACACTGCCTGCCGGCTGGGAAATACTGAAAGGGGAAGGCACTAACAGCATAACAGTAAAAATTACAGGCAGAGGAGATGTGAAGGTGAAAGCACAGAACGCCTGTGGTGCGACAGCTGAGGCGATACTGACAGTAGAAGTAGTTACATCACCACCGCTGGCGCCTGCTGCCATACTCGGCGAAACGCTGACATGTGCAACTCGCATAACCACTTACTCTATAGAACCAGTTGCGCATGCATCTTCTTATTCGTGGAAAGTGCCAGCCGGATGGATCATTTCTTCAGGTCAGGGTACGACGCAAATCACAGTACAGATGGGCACAAGCTCAGGTGTCATTAGTGTAGAGGCCATGAACGACTGCGATAAGAGTGATGCCACAACACTGGCTGTAACGACAAGACCGCTCCCTGTGATTAGCCGCATTGTAGACCGCACACTGGCTTGTTCAGATATCGCTACTTTCGAGCTCGAGTCCAACAACCCGTCTGCTCTCTTTACCTGGGAAGTGCCGGCAGGCTGGGAGATTATGTCAGGGCAGGGTACCAGCGTAATCACCGTGATGCAGGGCAATGCCAGAGGAGAGATTACTGTAGTGGCTGACAACGGCGAGTGTAAGAGTGACCCGGTGACTATGATCTCAGACCCAAGCATGCGCGAAGCGGCTCTGAATATGCCAAACGTGTTTACGCCTAACAACGATGGAGAGAATGATACCTGGGTGATCGGAAACCTGACAAACTATCCAGATAATGAGGTAGTAGTCGTGAACCGTTGGGGCAATGAAGTGTACAGAAGCAAAGCTTATCAGAACAACTGGAATGGAGACAAATTAGCGGAAGGTACTTATTACTACCTGATTCGTCTCACGCTGTGCGATGGCTCTGAGAAGACCTACAAGGGTTATGTGATGATCGTCCGATAAGAAAACAAACGAATTAAGTGATTACCATGCGAAAAATAGGGGTACTTCTGGTGTTACTGCTGCTGTCCTGGGAGGGCTATGCGCAGCAGGCACCGCAATACACACAGTACATCTTCAACGAGCTGATCATCAACCCGGCCTATGCGGGTAGCAAAGAGATTATCAATGCGAACCTGACACACCGTAGCCAGTGGGTAGGTATAGAGGGGGCTCCCACTACACAGACTTTCAGTGTGGATGGTTCTTCGCGCAGCGGTCTGCTGGGCTTTGGTCTCAATGCGATGAATGATGAGCTGGGAGCACAGCGCCAGATGGGACTTCATGGCAACCTGGCCGTGCGACTGCAGATGAGCGAGACATCCAAACTGGCGCTAGGCTTTGCGGCAGGTTTGGCGCAGTATACCCTCGATGGCACCAAGCTCAACACCGGTAACACAAGACCTGATCAGGCCCTGAATCCCGGTCGCGTTTCAGAACTGATGCCTGATTTTCGTATCGGAGCCTTCTTCAATACGGAGCGCTTCTATACCGGACTTTCAGTAGCGAACCTGATTAACACAGGAGGTGACAATCTGGAAGTGACCATGCCGAACCGCCATTACTTTCTGTCGGCAGGTTATGTGATGGACCTTTCGTCGACGCTTATCTTCAAGCCTAGCTTCCTGGTAAAGGAGGATTTTAACAGCCCGACCAGTTTGGACCTGAACGCCTTTTTCCTGCTAGGAGAGCGCATCTGGCTGGGAGGCTCATACCGCACGGCTGTGAAAGTGCACAGCAACTACTCTGACGAATACGAACTGGACCGCCGCAATGCCTGGGCTGCCATCGCACAGCTCTATGTAACACCTAAGCTGCGACTGGGCTACTCTTACGATGTGAGCTTAAATGCACTGCGCCAGCATGCCAGTCACGAAATTTCATTGGGTTACTCCTTCTTCAAAAAGCAGGATAACCGAATGCTGACACCACGTTACTTCTAAATTCACCCAGAAAGCAGACATGAGATTACGATTCCTATACCTACTGATTCTTCTGGCGACAGTGTGTGCGCAGCCACTTGCTGCGCAGAAAAAAGAGATAAAGGAGGCTGACAAACACTTCAATAGTTTTGAGTATGCCCTGGCGCTCGACGCTTACAAAAAATTGATGGAGCGCAAAGAGCCTGACGCCTATTTGCTCGAGCGCATAGCAGACAGCTACCGCCTGATGAACAACAGCAAGGAGGCAGAATTCTGGTATGCACAGGCTGCCGGCTTTGAGAACGTAACGCCAGCCAGCATTTACTATTATGCCGAAGCAGCCAAGCGCAACGGTAACTATGAGAAGGCCAAGGAACTGTATACCAGCTACGCCCGTCGTGTGCCGGAGCAGGCCAACAAAGCCATGGCACTGGTGGCCTCGTGCGACTCAGCTATATTCTGGACGAACAGACCACTTTCCTACGAAATTTCTACCGAGCAAAGCCTCAGCTCCTCTGGGGTTGACTTCAGCCCTATTCAGTTACCAAACGGCGATATGGTATTCGCATCCGACAGATTGGTGGCAGAGAATGGAAAGAAAAAAGAACGCTTCAACTGGACCGGCAATGGCTTTGTGCAGCTCTACTACGCCAGCATGAACGAAGACTCTACCTGGAACGAGCCGAGCCCGCTTAGCAAAGAGATCAACACTGATTTTCATAACGGTCCGGCGTCTTTCCTGCCGCAGGAAAACACCCTTTACTTTACGCGTACCAACAGTGTGAAGCGTAGCCATGCCAAAGTAAACACTGACCCGACCAGTTGGGTGAACAGAGGAGATGGCAAAGGCACCGGTAACATTAATCGTCATGAGATATTTATGGCTCGTCGCAATGGCGATGAGTGGGTAGATGTGAAGCCTTTCAAATACAATAAGCCACAAGAGTATTCTGTAGGGCATCCTGCCATTACACCAGACGGGAAGGTGCTTTATTTTGTGTCTGATATGCCAGGAGGGGCAGGTGAAACCGACATATACTACAGTGAGCGTCAGCCGGACGGCAGCTGGGGTGAGCCTGTAAACGCAGGCGAAGTGATCAACACGAGTGGCCGTGAAAGCTTCCCGAGCATTGGTGCTGATGGCAAACTCTATTTCTCTTCTGACGGACATGTAGGCCTAGGCGGTCTGGACATATTTAGAGCAGAGGGAGAGCACGGTAACTGGACACGCGTGCAGAACCTAATGTATCCACTCAACACCTCCCGCGATGACTTGGGTATCGTAGTAGACAGCTCAGGCACCAAAGGCTGGCTGTCATCCGGCAGAACAAGCGAGACCGGCTACGACAATATCTACAAATTCAGAGAAGTGAACGTGGAATGTACGCTGGTTGGACAGACGTACGAGATGGTAGATCAGCCAGGAACGCACATCAAAAAACGTGTGATGGTGGACAATGTGTTGCTTCAGTTGTTTGAAGAGAACGTAGGTTCCATGGTTGAAACGCACTCTGACTCGACTGGTAACTTCAACTATAAAGTGGAGGCAGGTATGCAGTACACGATCCGTGGCAGCAAGAAAGGCTACCTGACGCAGACGATCCTCTTCACACCGGATTGCCGTTTCAGCATAGACTCGCTGTTGGTAGAGATGATCATGTACCGCGATACACCGAACGTGCCTATTGTGCTGGAGAACATCTTCTACGATCTCGACAAGCATGATATCCGTCCGGATGCTGCCATTGAGCTTGATAAGCTGGTGCGTATACTTAAGGCCAACCCAACGATCCGCATCGAGCTGAGCTCACACACCGACAGCCGCCAGACCCGCAAGTATAACCAGGATCTGTCAGACCGCAGAGCACAGGCTGCCGTGGATTACATTGTATCGAAAGGTATAGAACGCAACCGACTGGTAGCGAAAGGCTACGGCGAAACCAGGCTGCGTAACAAATGCGCCGACTATGTGGAATGTTCAGAAGAAGACCATCAGGTGAACCGACGTACAGAATTCAAGATCATTAGTAAGTAATAAATTAAGGTTAATATAAAAGCCCCGGCTCTCTCAGGAGAGCCGGGGCTTTTATATTAAGATCAGCTGGGGACTGAACTAAGGTATAGCTTATTGCGCTGACCAGCCACCATCTACGGGCAGCATGGCACCTGTCAACTGACTAGCCGCATCGGATGCCAGGTATAGCGCTAGGTTACCGAGCGCTTCAACTTCTACAAATTGCTTGATAGGCTGTTTTTTCAGCATCACCTTTTCGATGACCTCTGCCTCTGACATCTGATGAGCTAGTGCCTGATTACTTATCTGCGCCTCCACAAGTGGGGTGCGCACATAACCCGGACAGATGGCATTGCAGGTAATACCATAAGGGGCTCCTTCCAGTGCCAGCACTTTGGTTATACCTGCTACGCCGTGCTTGGCGGCTACATAGGCCACCTTAAACTCAGATGCACGAAGGGCATGCGCCGAAGCGATATTGATAATGCGGCCAAAGCCACGTGTTTTCATACCTGGCCACACTGCCTTGGAAGCATGGAAGGTAGCAGACATATTAATGGCAATAATCGCATCCCAACGATCTTCTGGGAACTCGTCTACAGGAGCGACATACTGTATACCTGCATTGTTGATGAGGACATCAATTTGCCCAAAGGCCTGCTCGGCCTGCTGCACCATCTCCCGGATCTGTTCTGGGTACTGCATGTTAGCGGATGAGAACATTACTTTTACATTGTGCTCCTGGGCCAGTTCATCGGCAATCTGCTGGCCATTTTTCTCCAGCCCGTTTAGTAGCAGGTTGTAGCCTTGGGCCGCAAATAAGCGGGCTATACCTAAGCCAATGCCACTGGTGCCGCCTGTGATGATTGCATTTTTCATTTGTAAGATCTTATAAGTGGAAAGTTGACAAACAAAAAACAGAGCGCCCTTGCGGGACGCCCTGTTCTCACCTTAATCTATCTACCTAACGTCGTTTTTATTTTTCTTGCCACCGAAGTCGAAGCGAAGCTCAACTGAGTACAGACGACCGATCACCGGTGAGCCTACAAACTCGCGCTGCTCAGCATCAAACAGGTTGGATACGCTGGCACCTAGTGTGATCATTTGTGTGAAGCGGTAGCCAGCACTCACGTCCACCGAGGTGAAGCCGCCCAGCGGACCGTAGTTGTAAAGGAGCGGTGCCACACGCTGCTCGCGGTTTTCGCGGGATGCCACCTGTGAACCCGAGAAGAAGTCATACTCCGGCAGGATACGCACGTTCACAGAGCCAAAGAACTTGTTGTTGAAAAGGTCGCGGGCAGTGAAGTTGAAGTTGTAGCGGTGCTTTGGTGCATTCAGGCTGCTCTCGGCCGGCGTTACTTTGCCGTCACCGTTTGCGTCATTGTCCAGGTTATCACGGTCCGTAATATCGGAGTTGAAATAAGAGTACTTGGCGCCAATGCTGAAGTTGTTGCTCAGGTAATAGTTCAGGCCAAGGTCTGTTCCCCAAGAGTTCACATTACCATAGTTCAGGTAGGTGAGGTAGTAGTTAAGGGCGTTAGAAGCAGCTTCTGTTACATCTTCTGAGCCCTTACGGATCACTTTCTCTTTGCCCATGATCGGGGTGATGCCTGTTAGGGGAGAAATAAAATCCTGTGACATAGAGTACCAGGTGCTCAGGTCAACATAAAACTTGTCGGTAGGAGTGCCTTTATAGCCAAGTTCGAAGGTCTGCACACGCTCTGGCTCTAGCTTCGGGATCTCGCGAGTGACACCTGTCTCCGTATTCTGAATTGTCAGGCCTGCGCCGCTACCCAAAATAGCCAGTGCGCCATTGTTCAGATAAAACTCCTGGAATTGAATAGAGGGGGCTGCATAAGCACGGCCATAGGTAGCTCTGAAAGTACCTGCCAGCGCATTCAGGGTTAGGGCAGCTTTGGGGCTGAACTGTGTACCATAGTTGTCATGGCGATCCAGTCGGGCACCTACGACAGCACGCACTCTGTCACCTAGGCTACGCTCAATTTGGGCTACGGCACCATACTGGTTCAGGATGATGTTGCCGTTGCGGTCATCGAGGTAGGTCTGGCGGCTGTAAGCCACGTCACGCTGGAAGCTCAAACCTGTGATCACATCAAAACCGGCGTAGCTGTTGTTGTACTGCACTTCCCCGTTCAGGCGGTGACTCTTGTCGATGAATCCTGGGAAAGCGATGGCTGGAGAGCCAGGGTATAGCGAACCTGCCGGAGCACCGGTTTTCGACTTTTCGTGTGCTACGTCCTGTGACTGGCCCAAGGCACGCAAGGTATGGTAGTTGGTTGTGCGGGCATTAATCTGGTAAGTATCACCGGCATCGTTCCAGGTGTTGTATACCTGCGCGAAGATGCGTGGCGTCACGATGCGGCCGTGCAGGTACTGGAAGGTCCAGCCGTTGATCTGGTTGCGACCGTTGTTCGTCACGCCAATGTTAGAACCCTGCCCGATGCCATAGTCCAGAATGATGTCCATGTTCTGTCTGGGAGTGTAGTAGACGGCGGCATTGGCACGTTTAAAGTTGAAGTTGAAATCCACGTCGTACTCAGGCAATGCACCCAGTGTGGCATTGTAAACAGTGTCAATGAACTCAAAATCCTTGCCTTCGGTATACTCTGCATTCACCTTATAAGCGAACTTGCTGTTGATGACCCCTGCATGGCGTGCGCGGGCTGTGAGCACGCTTTGGTTGCCGGCACCCAATGTTACGGTTGTGCCTGGATAGCGCCGCGGATCTTTGGTGATGGTATTGATGATACCGTTGTGCGCATTCGGGCCATACAGTGCTGAAGATGGACCCAGAATTACTTCCACACGCTCAATGTCTTCCTTTATCACGGTGTTATAAAGGCCAGCCGGAAGGCCGGTGCCACCTGGCAACATCGAGTTACGACCATCGGTCAGCTGGAACATCTTTACGTTGAAGGCATTGTTGAAGCCACGGGCATTGATGCCGATACCGGCCACACCAGATCGCACCACTTCTACCCCCTGTACCTTGTTGAGCAACTCACCCACGTTGAAAGAAGGCAGCTCCGTCAAGTCGCGGGAGGAGATCACGCTAATGGCTGCAGGGGCTTCGGTCAGTTTCTCAGGCCTGCGGGAAGCGGTTACTACAATCTCTTCACCTACCATATTGGTCATGTTCATGGTGACAGTGCCGATGTCGGTGATCCCGCCTGAAGTTACGGTAATAGACTGCCTTGGGAAATTATACCCTACATAGGAAATGCGCAGATTATAGGTACCGGTAGGCACGTCCATGATGCTGAACTCACCGGCAGCATTGGTGGAAGCCCCTTTGGTTGTCCCTTCGAGCAAGACAGTGGCCCCGGTCAGGGGCTCCCCGGTGTCGGCCCCGAGCACGCGGCCTTTGACACTGCCGCTTTGGGCGAGTGCTACCTGCGTCACTGCAAGGAGTGCAAACAGGAGAGTGTAAAATTTTTTCATGGCAATGTAGGTTAGATGTTTAAGGTTATCGTTTAGGTGCTATTTCAGGAAGTCCCGGATAGCTTTGTTAAATGCATCGGCTTGCTCGTACTGCAGAAAATGTCCTGCTTCGGGCAACATCACCAACTGGCTGTTAGGTATGCGCTGTCGAGCGGTTTCGGCTACGGCTTGGGTTGTCAGGTTTGGATTGAGGTAACGATTAGGTATAAGGGCGTCCTGCGCTCCGAATATGATGAGTGTCGGCACCTGCACCTGCGGTAGTTGCTCGTACACCGGCTCATCGACCATACCTGCCACGCTGCCTGCCACAGCTGTGCTGTAGTCTCCAAACTCAGCTGATTCGGTCATCTTCAGACGGTCGTCGATCATGTACTGCACATCAGCAGGCATCTGGTGAAAATTCACTTTGAAGTTGGCCGCTACTTGTTCAGGAGAGGTCTTCTGCACACTCTCGGGCGTCACGGTCATCTTAAAGAGCTGTTTCTGTTGCTCTGTGAACGTCTCTATACCTGCGGGCGCGGCCAGCACCAGGTGCTTGATGCGCTGTGGTTCTTTCAGGGCGGCGGTAATGGCAATCTGTCCGCCCATGGAGTGACCGACCAGCGTGGCTTGCTCCAGTTGCAGGGCATCCATCAGGGCTAACACATCCTCTGCATAGGTCGCCATACCTGCTGTTATACCTGTTTTGTCGGACTTACCATAGCCGGGCAGGTCGATGGCAATGCAACGGTAGTGCTGGCTGAGCTCAGCCACGTTCTTGTCCCAGGCGGGTAGGTAGCTGCCCAGTCCGTGGATGAAAATAAGCGTCTCAGGGCCCTTGCCTTCGTCGGTATAGGCGATTCGTGTGCCACCAAGTAGCGTCACTTTATTGACCGCATACTTGTAGTTCAGGCCCTCGAATACAGGGTCAGCAGTTGGTGCAAGGGCAGTGGCTGATGTGCTGGCAGTCGCTTGCGTGCTGGCTGTTTCTGTACTGGTGGTGTTGTCCATACCTGTTGAAGCTGCGGCAGGCTGTGTTGACTTGCAGGCCGTGTGCAGGTATAGCAAGCCACAAGCGGCTAGTACAAGCTTAGTTTTTGAGTTCACTTTCATAAGTCGGTTCTGTTAGAAGTGAAGGTTCTTCGGTTGCTGGTTCTAAGGCAGGCTTTCGGAACACATAATAAAAGATAAGACCCACCACCACGGATGCGAGTATGGCCAGTGCGGCAGCTATACCTGGGTTGCGCACGGGCGCCTGCATGTAGGTAGTAAGGCCGCCGTAGTACACGCCAAAGTGCACGATAACAGATGTAAGAGAAGCAGCTACCGGTGCAATGAGCGGGACACGCTTTAGGAACATACCAAAGAGCACGGGCACAAAAGCCGCCGAGAAGTAAGCGTATACCCCGTTCTGCGCGAAAATGCCCACACTCAGATTCGGGTTCTGCAATTGGTCAAAAGTCAGCCAGATGGTAACGGCAGCCAGTACCACGATCACGAGTCGGTTTACCACTACACCACGTTCTTTGATGCTGTTGCCTACTATTGGGGTCAGGATATCAGAAGTAATGGTTATGGAGAGTGATTGGATCAGGCCTTCTAAAGTAGAGAGTCCTGCTGAAATCAGACCGAGCACCAGCAATAGCCCTACGTACACCGGAAACTCCCGCACCACATAAGCCGACATGATGCCATCGACAGGCAATGGCTGTCCGTTAACCATCAGGTCCGGGAAGGAAAGGCGGGCATAGAGGCCGGCAAACACGACTAAGAAGAACAGCGCCTCCACTAGTACACCCGTCAGCAGGTACAGGTTGACGTCCTTATCGTTTTTAAGCAAGAGCGACTTAGTGATGATGTGCGGTTGGCAAACGATGGCCACCCCAATGATCATCTGGCAAAATATAATCTCGAAATTATCGCGGAAAAGGAAACTCTGCGGATTGGTAGTCGAGACCAGCAGCGGGTCGATGGCCGCGAGTTTATCCAGAAAGCCGTGTACGCCGTCGCTGAAATGCTGATAGCCGGAGCCTAAAAGTATAAAGGCCACAATCAGCATAAGCGTCGCTTGGATCATGTTGGTGTAGACCATGGAGTTGGCGCCCCCGAACATCATGTAGCCAAACACAAACACCACGATGCCCACGCATACATGCAGTTCGTTGAGGTTGAGCACGCTGGCCAATACTTTAGTGAGACCCACGCAAATCAACACAATAAAGGTGATCAGTAAGAGCGACAGAAAAGCGAAGAACATGGCATAACCACGACTTTTGTAAACAAGCCCCATCCACTGGGCCATGGTCTGTGCCTTCACGGCAGTGCCCATCTTGCGGAAGCCCTTGGTGAGTACTACCAGCGACGCCAGTGCCGCCAGAGGCAAAGCGATAGCCATGGAGATAACACCGCTTATACCATAAAGGGCCACAAAACCCGGGTTGATGATAAAAGTAGCGGCACTCGTCATAGAGGCGGCTAGTGCTAAACCGACTGCCACTGGCGAGAAAGCCACATTGCCGAGGGCATAGTCAGAGATGGAGCGTATGCGCAGCGCACCCCGTATCACAAAAAACAGGATAATGCCTGCGTAGGCGAGTACAAGTACCCAACCAGCTGTCACAAGCTCCGATGATGCCAGACTATTCATGTGCGAATGGTATTATTGCTAAGGAAATCTTGAATTAATTTAGCTAATAATAAACATTAACAGAAGCCTATACTTGCCAAACGGGAATAATTTGAGGTGAAATCGGCAAGGGCTAAGGTGGGATATTTAATTGTTAGTCTTCAAATGGTTGAATTGTTGACTGCTTCCTGTTAGATGCACGATTCAGACAGGTCGTTATTCCTACAGGCTATACCTTTCCAACCTTTTAGCTTTTAAAGCCTCTGACTCTACAGAATCTGCAGTCGCTTCAGCAAGGCATCGCGGTGGGTGTTGCCGATGGGAATTTGCTTGCCGCCGATCAGGATGTTGTTGTCTTCAATGGCCTCGATGGCGGTGAGCTGCACGATGTAGGAGCGGTGTACGCGCATAAACTGATTGGCAGGCAGACGTTGTTCCAGGTTTTTGAGACTCTGGCTCACTAAATGCAGGTGCGTGCGGGTCTTGATATTGCAGTAGATGTCCTGCGCTTCGGCCCAGACGATGTCTTCAAGCATGACCTTTTCGAGGCGGTTGCGCACCTTCACGAACAGGGCGTCGTGTACCAAGAAATTGTCGGCCTCCACGGTGTCGGAAGGCTGGGCAGGTATAGCCGCAGCTTGGTCCGGTTGCAACTGGCGGGTACCGGCATTGTGAATGGCCAGTTCGATGCTGCTTTGCAGGGTGCGGGCATCGAAAGGTTTCACCAGGTAGGCGTGCGGATTGGTCTGCTTGGCACGGTCGATGGTTTCCTTATCCGAGAAAGCCGTCATGAAGATAAAAGGCACCTTTGTCGCTTTGGCCAGCATAGCGGCTGTTTCGATGCCGTCGAGTTTGCCGTCGAGCGTGATATCGAGAATGATTAAGTCTGGCTGATGCTGGTGCACCTGCAAGAGCAACTCTTCGCCTGAGCTTACCGCCTGACACACTTCGTAGCCCATTGACTCAAGTGAGAGCGACAGGTTCTGGGCAATCACCACATCATCTTCTGCAATCATTAACTTCAGGCGAGCCATAGGTAGGGTATAAGTGAAATCGGTCAGGTACGTCAGCTAAATATAGCAAAATGATTCTATAGGTGAAATGCTCCACTTCCAGAAGTATAGTATAACTGAGATTATTTTGTAAATTGACGTATGCACTTGCTCCGCTATACCTGTTGTTTGCGACACCTGCTCAAGGTGCTCGCTTTGCTGCTGTTTCTCTTAGCAGCATTGCACGCACGAGCCCAGGCACCAAACTCAGTGGATGTAACGGCTTCAGAACAAGTAGTGGCGGATGCCCTGCAGGTATACCACGATCCGAGCGCCAGACTGAAAGTGGATCAGCTGGAGGATCGGTCTTTTGTGACTAACAATCCCGATGCCGTGCTAGAACCGGGTAAAACGGTGCATTGGGTACGGGTGGTGTTGCGAAACCCGAGCAACCGTGAGCTAACACGCCTGCTCTACGCCGGCGATTGGAGTCATCTCGAGCTTTATCAACAAAATGAAACAGGCTATACCATGAAGCGCACTGGCCAACTCCTGCCTATAGGCGAACGCGATGTGCCTTCATACAAATCTTATATTCTATTAGAGCTCCTACCCAACAGCACCACCACACTATACCTGCGGCTGCAGGGTGACATCAACTTGTATAAGCCGCAGGCGCTGCGGATACAGCTGCTGTTGCCAAAGCAGGTGAGCGTCGCGAACAGCAACAGGTTGTTTGGGCAGGGCATCTTCATTGGTATCATCCTCGTGATGACGCTCTATAACCTGGTGCTCTTCGCCTCGGTGCGCGATCGCAGTTACCTCTACTATGTATTGGCGCTGCTGGGCACGGGACTGTACTTTATGTTCTACCACGGTTTTGCCATTGAGCTGCTCTGGCCGAACGCCCCGCTCTGGAATGCGCACAGTTTTCCGTTCATCGTCACCTTCAACGGCCTGTTCCGGGTGCTCTTCACGCGACACTACCTCAACACCCAGCGCACCATGCCGCTTTGGGACAAGGCGCTCACGCTATTGGCCCTGCTCTATATTCTGCCGGTTGGGATGGGCCTGCTGTCGTACCTCACACCATTGGACCTGCTGCAGGCCTGCGTAAGCCTGATTGGCATCATTGGTGGTCTGGTGCTGGTAGCCATGGTGCTGACAAGTATACAGTCGCTGCGACAAGGATATAGGCCGGCACTTTACTTCCTGATCGCCAACATATTTTTTGTGGTGGGCGCTTTGCTGTTTATCCTGAAGGAGAATCACTTGGTGCCTGATGCCATCGTAACGGTGTATGCCGCGCAGGTAGGTATGGTAGCACAGGTAGTGCTGTTCTCGCTCGGTTTGGCCTATAGGCTCAACACTGTGACGAGTGAACTCAATGCCAAAGTGCTCGAGAAGGAGCGACTGGAGCGCGAGAAAGAAACGGAGCGAAAGCTGCTGATCGAGCAACAGAAAAACGAGCTCGAAGTAATGGTCGCCAATCGTACGGCCGCACTACGTCACCGCACGCAGGAGCTCAAAGACACGGTACGCAAACTAAAGGCCTCAGAGCACAAGCTACGCCGGCTCAACTATTTTAAGGATCGCTTCTTCTCCATCATCTCGCACGACATCCGTACGCCATTGGCCACGCTGGAGTCTTTCCTTAACATACTGGTCAACTTCTCGGATAAGATGAAGCCGGACCAGATGCAGAAACTGGCCACGCATACCCAAGTGTCGGTGCGCAACCTGCAGGCCTTGCTGGAGAATCTGTTGCAGTGGTCTACGGCGCAAACAGCCTCGGGGCATCATGTGCGCTTCGAGCCAGAGGTACTGGCGGTAGAAGAACTAGTGAACCGCAACGTGACCTTGCTTAAAGACACTGCTGACACCAAGCAGATCAGTTGGCAGGTAGAGGTGCCAGCTGCGTTGCAGGTTCGCGCCGACGCCCACATGCTCGACTTTGTGATCCGAAATTTGCTGCACAACGCCATTAAATTCTCTTACCCAAGTGGCCTTATCCAAGTAACCGCTGCAGAAGGTCCCGGCAACATGGTGACAATCGCCGTAACCGACCAGGGCACCGGTATAAGCCCCGATGTATTGGCTACGCTCTTTAAGCTGGAGACACCCGCCAAAGCTACCAAAGGCACCATCAATGAAAAAGGAACTGGCCTGGGCCTGCTGCTTTGCCGCGATTTTGTGGAGCGCCATGGCGGTAAGATTCAGGTAGAAACCGAGCTGGGGCAGGGCAGTCGGTTCTATTTTACTGTACCACTGGTTATACCTGAACAGTCTACCGATAAACAACTGCAACTGGAAAGCGAAATTTGCTAAACACATCTATCCCTGAAACCGACGTTTGCATGCCGTTAAATATGGCTTGAGGGCTGCTGTCAAAATTTATACTTATACCTTCTTCTGTTTAAGCATAGAGGCTCATGTTGTTAATAGACAAATCAGGTAGCTTAAGGTATAGGTCATAGGTCGCTTGCAAACTAGCATTGCAAAAGCCGACAAGTTACACAGGCGCTACAATGAGCGTGAGTATAGACAGTCGGTTTTTCACAAGCAGTTCACCACGAAAATCTGCGCTTACACCTGAAGCCCGTCCTGTTTGACCATACCTCACCTCCTGCCTTTAAGAATTTTCCTTTAGATTAGGCATCAACCTTTCAACCTAAACAGACAACGCCATGAGACATCGCCTACCCGACGGATTGGAACTGCACTACGAACTGCACGGAAACGCTGAAGCTTCTCAAGCAATGGTGTTCCTGAACGGGCTCTCGCAATCAACCGCAGCCTGGGCGGGACTGGTGCATAATTTGGGCAAAAAATACCGGTTGGTGCTGGTGGATTTAATATTTCAAGGGCAATCGGATGAAGCGCCGGAGCACCGCAGTTTTGAGGACCACGCGGCTGATCTGGCTGATTTGCTCAAGGCTTTAGAGCTGCCCACTGAGACAATACTGGTCGGCATATCCTATGGTGGTGCAGTGGCGCAGCGGTTTCTGGTACATCATCCGGAGCTAGTGCAACGGGGTGTGCTGCTTTCTACTTTCCCTTATAAAGATGCCTATTTTGACGCTATCGGGGCTAGCTGGAAACAGGCTCTGCTAGCGGGCGGCTATCCGCTGATGCTTGATGTGATGTTGCCTTTTGTGCTGGGTAGGAGCTATTTTCTCAATCCAATCATTACGATCGAGAATCTCAAGAACAGTAAAACGAGTCAAAGCCCGACGCCGGAGCGACTGCTCAAGTTGGTACGTGCTACAGAGGAAAGCGGCAACTACCTCGAAGAGTTAAGGAAAGTGCCGGTGCCGGTGCTGGTGGTGCATGGCCAGGAGGATATGCTCTGCACCCCGGAGATGGGCCGCGCCATGTACCAGTCGCTGCCGTATGCCGAGTTGGAGATTCTCCCTAACGTAGGGCATACGCTTAACCTTGAGTGTATACCTGACCTGATCCAATTGCTCGATACCTTTGCAGCAAAGGCTTTACCCGTCAATCAACGATAGGGTTTGTTCCGATAACTGCAAAATACGGTAAGCACCTCCAGTCACAATCAGGCTGAATCCTGCCCTGATTCTGTTAGCAGTATTGCGTTTTCCCTTATCATAACTTCTCCTCCAGCCACAAAAACCCGCTGCTCAGCACAAACAGTAAGAAAAACCAGATCACTGGAACCTGCTCTTCTGCATAGGCCGTCGAGCTTGTTGTTTGTTTTCGCTGCTGCTGTGTGGCAAACTTTAGAGTAGCCTCTCGTTTTGCTTGTATGCCCTGATGAGTCCATGCGGAACTGTCCTGCACCAGAAAATAAAACGGTTCCACCCCCTGCGACTCTATCACATGCCAGCCCTTACGCTGCGGCCAGAAAGTGCCTTCATATACCTCTGGCTGGTGAACGCCTTGTTGCAGCGCTATACCTGTTAGTGTTGTGTCGACTATGCTCCGCACTGTGGCTTTAGGAGCGTCAACAGGATTGTCTAAGGTATAATCGGTGAGCTTTAGAGTGACAGGCTGGTGCAGTTGTGGAATCTGCGGTTTTGCCAGTTGCCAGAACTTCTCCTTTACTTCCCGCTTGGCCACTGACGAAAGCAAATGCGCCCAGTAACTGGCATAGGTATTCTGTTTGCCTTCCAACTGCCAGCTGAAAGTCTGCGGAACCACGGTCATGGCCACGTTGCCCCAGCCGGCCTTTCGGCCTGCGGCTAACAGATTATTGCTTTGCTCTTCTATCAGCCCTGACACGGCCTCGCTGTTCACCAAGGTATAAGGCGATGCAGGTATAGCGGCGGCTATTGAATTGCTTATCCAATTGGCCCGTGCCGTGCGGGTATCTTGTTGCGAGAGTCGTTTGCTTTGGAAGTTGGTGAAGAAAGCTGTCGTACGGCTGCCCAGCTGTTCACCTGCAATGGTAAGCACCCCTAGCCCATCTTCTGTAACCGCTCGTTGGAGTACTGCTCTTTCCGTGCTGCTCAATTCCTGCAACGCCTGGGGCTCCGTGATCACCACATCAAATTGCCGCAGCAGCTTAGGTGTAATGCGGCTCAAGTCTGTTTGTGACATGTTGAGCCATTCGCTTTGGTACATGCCCTTGCTGACCGTGCTACGCAGGGCAACTTTGTGATGCAATTCTCCGAGGTGGTTTTTCAGGAACTTGAACTCGAAAAGCGGAAATGATGAAACCAACAATACAGCCGGCTTACTGGCAGGATATACCTGCACAGGCACCTGACCCAACGTATCAGTGTTGTTGTCTGACCTAGTAACCAAGGTATAGGTATAGCGGCCTGCCTGCTTTGGGGTGTAGCGCAATTGGAAAGTATGCCGGCCAGCTTCTTTTAAGGTGATGGAGTCGTGCGCCTGTCCAGCGGCCCGAAGGTATAGGGTTGTTTCTTTCGCAGAAGGTAAGGTATACTGCCCGGCCATTGTCACCGCCTCTCCCAATGAAATAATTTCTGGCCAGGTAACGGAAGCTATACCTGTTGGTATACCTGATAAGTGCGGTATCAGGTTGACACCCTGCATAGCCTGTAGTTCCTGCTCTCCTAGGCCATAGCCTAACACATGCACCGTCTGTATTTGTGGTTGCTCACCCCGGAAGGTGTACAGGTCAGGTATAGCAACTGCGTCTGGAGCTTCGGTTTGGTAGGTATAGATCAGTGGTCTAGGTTCCAGATTTTGCAATAGTGAGTGAAGCGAATCTGGCGCATACCCTTCAGTCAGCAGGATAGCGGTACTTGGGTCGAGTGCACGTTGGTAGGTTGGCGGGAAAAGTAGCAGCACCAGACTTATACCTGCCACTGCACTGGCCAATAATCGCCATACCAGCCGCCTGCGGTCAGGGCGCCGCCAAGCCAGCCAGCTGAGTAAGAGCACAGCTAAGGCAGCGAGGAGGTATGGGAGGTATGGAGGTGCGGCTAGCATTTGTCCGAATCAGGATTTTCAGGATTAAAAAAGATTTTTAGGATTGATAATGTTGCTCTGCATATAAGATTAACTGCTAACTGTTTACTGGTTACTGTTCTCTGATAACTGTTTAAAATACCCCTTTGCCAGTTTGCTCCGCGTCGTACCCTGCTTCTGAGGCGATGGGGCGACAGGTGGCAACAGCTCGTGCCATGTTCGCTCCACTGTTACCAGACACTCTTTGCAAAGAGCCTGATTAGCATTAATGTCAGCGATAAGGGTGCGGAGGTCCTGCATGGCGCGGAGGTAGCGACCCGGCTTGGACAGTGCTTCCTGCGCCAATTCCTGCCCAGCCTGCTCCAACAGCGTTACATCGGACTGCCTATACCTGCCGCTCTGTTTTTGCCGTTCGAGCCATTGCAATGCCTCACGGGTATGCGGTAGCTTGGACTCGGCTTCGATGGTCCGTCGCTCTGTTGGGGCTTTTATTTTGCTGAGGTCCCCTGTCAGACGCTTCTCAGGCTCCTTTAGCGGAGGCGGATCAAAGCCTGTTTTGGCGGCGTAGGCACGGGTGCTTTGCTGTACCTCCTTGAGCATGCGCAAGGCTTTGTACTCGTAAGGCAAGGCCTCTTTCGGACGATGGGTACGTAAGCGCAATTCTGCTTCCCACATCTGGGCCAGTGCCCCTTTTAGTTTGGCTTTCACGGCGGGTTCAAAAAAGGTGGCAGCTTCTTCCTGATCGTGTTTGTGGAGGTAAGGATCAAGCAAGGCTTCTACGCTGGTCTCATCTTCAAATTCGGGGTGGTCGTGGCCGTCGCCTGCGAAATGCTCTTCTTCGTGGCCTTCTTCTCCTTCGGGTATTCCACCGCCCGGCCCTATACCTGACTCAAACTCCTCACCCAAAAATTTGCCATAGCGAAGTCGCAGCAGCTTCTGGTCCACACCTAGGTTATTGCCGCGCTCTTCAAACACAGCCCTACTCAGCGACTTTTGCTCTTTGATCAGTTTCTCAGTGTCGATGATGATCTGGCGCTGACTGCGGAAATACTCGGGTACCGGGTTTACCCCCATGGTCAGGTCGTCCATGCTCTCCACGATGGTGGTGTCCTCGATCTGCACAAAGTACGTTTCGGAGCGGGTATAGCCGCGATGGTTGTCCCATGCCTGCACGTAGAAGTAAAGTTCGTCGCCGTAAGTCATGCCCAGCTTTTGCAGGTCAATGGTCTTGTTCACGCTGAAGTTGCGGCGTTGTCCGCTGAAGCCGATGCTGATTTTCTCTTCCCTGAACTTTACGGCTTCACCCGTGCCCTTGGCCACAGTGGCAATCATGTTGGCGTCACGCAGGGCATAGTCATCGGATAGTTCTGCCCGGATGGTTACACGCTGCGGGTCACCGAACAGGATTTCAGTGTACTGCTCCGGCTTTGTGATCTGTATCGTCGGGGCTTCATCCGGGATGATCTCCAGGGTATAGTAAGCGGACTTCTGTCCGTTTACAGCGATATGGTACAGCGCAGGTTCTGTGAAAGTCTGCGATAAGGTATAGCTGCCGTTTTGAGCTGATAGCGAAATGGGCTTTCCTTCATTGAGAATAAGCTCCATAGTGCGGGTCGGCCGGTTGGTCGCAATCCGCCAGGTCACCCGGGCTCCCTGTTCTACATGCAAATTAGGCTGCTCGGCCTGGTAGGCTTTGCGGCCGGTATAGGCAGGCGGTGTGATGGTGATCTCAATCTTCTGGATGGTCACAGCGGTATCGGCTACTGCTGCGGGTGTTTCGGGGAAGTCGAGTTGCAGGGGGGCAGCCGTGGTAGCATCGGCAACTGAGTCGGCTGGCAACGCCGCTATACCTGCCGCTATCAGTACGGCTATACCTAATGCCGTGTAAGTAGGCTTTTTGTGAAGCTGAAAAACAGACTGCTTTTCAGGTATAGCGGTCTGTAACTGATTGGCTACCCGCTGCTGTTGGAGTCGTTCTAATAGGTTGAGCTCAGGAGTAGGCCGAAGCAGCAGCTGGGCGCTTTCTTCGAGTTGCGGATAGGTACGGTTCAGATGGCGGGCTACCTGCTCTAAACTGATTTTACGGAGCTGGCTCCAGGCCCAGCTAAGGTAAAGCAAAGCACCTAACATCATCAAGATAGCCAGACCGGCCAGCAAAGGCATCTCCAGTCGCCATTTGTACAGGATGGCAGCACCCACTAACCCTACGGCGAGGGCTTGCCATGTATACAGCCATCCCTTAGCCCGGATATAATCCCGGCGGATATGCTGTAAGGTATGGAGGCTGTCCTGCATCAGGCGGTTTTTCGTTTACTGGTAATTAATCGCTCTGCTAAAAATAACAGAAATGTGAACAGTACCAGCCAAGGGATCAGGCTATACTGTTGTCTTTCCTGCTTATCCAGCTTGCTGACAGGTTGCACCACGGCTGGCTTCAATTGGCTTTCATCCAAAGCACGAACATCGTACTGATTGTTGGATGGGTGTGTTAAAAGCAGTGGCAGCAAAAGCTCCGGTAGTTGCGCACTCTGCCCCAACTGACTCCAGGCCGGACCAAAACCGCTTCTGAAATGATAAACCTTGCTAATGCCCAAGGGCTGCACTGTGAGCAAATTCTCTCCGTTTGTTGTCTGCCAAACCGGGTTAGACTCAGGCTGGACTATACCTGTTGCAAGCTGATGAATCCTGATTTTCTCTATACCTGCCGCAGCAAGGTGCGTAGTCGTGGCTTCAGGTTCAGCCGCTGATTGCACCCAAAGATTGGCACCGTTTTGCTTTACCTGTTCCAGCCAGCTTGCTGGAACTTCTTCATTGCTCAGCCAGAATAACCAGTTAGCGGAAGTGTCAGGTTGTGTGGTGATCTGGAACTCACGTGTCTCCATCGGTATACCTGTATAGTGACTGATTGCCTGCATGGATGCCTGCAGGTATTGTACTTCCGACTGCTGTGGTTCATCATGGACTATACCTATGCGGAACGGTTCTTTGCGAATTGTAATCTGTTGCGAGGTGTTTTCAGGGCCTTGCGCAAGTAGTTGGTCATCCTGCAGCATCAACCTTACCTGACTGCCGTTTAGGTTTAGTGTCTGGTTAGCGTTGGCAATTCGGGTATGGCTATACCTGGCGCCTTCGCGGTTACTTTGGCCTATAATTAGCAAAATACTATCAGCGCTCAAGGTATAAGCAGCCTGCACCCAGTTTGTGGTGCTTTCTAGTGCTACCGGCACCCATCGGATGTTCTCCTGCAGTGGAACTGGCGCACCTTTAAAATGGCGCAGCTGGTCTGATGTAAAGAGCCAAACGCTATCCTGTGCCTGGTCATACCGTTGGGCCAGCGCGGGCAGCAAGCCCCAGTGGTTGCCGCTGCTCACAACAGAGTCAGTCGGATCACTGCTTATCGCTTGCCAGGATTCGGCGGGTATAGACTCAAAACCTAAAGTATAGCGGTGCAAGGTATAGCCGCGCTGCAATAGCTTGTCAACTGTTGGTTTGATGTTGCGAAGGGCAACGCTATGCAACAGCTCAGGGCTGATGAACACCACTTTCTGTGCTGCTTGGGCTGTAGGAGTGCCTTCCCAAACAGGTTTTGCCAGCGCAACAGACAAAAGTAGCAGGATAAGGCATCGCAACACCAAAAGCCAAACGTCGCTTAACCGGATACTGCTCCAACGTCTGCTTGCCGACGGCTCAAGCCAACGTAGGCTTCCTACCTTCACAGTCTTCCCCTGCCGCCTGTTCCACAGGTGGATCGCGATCGGGACCAGTATCGCCGTCGCCGCAAAAAGCCAGTATGGAGAGAGGAAAGTCAAGGAAGTTTGAGCGTTTAGGAATTAAAGAGTTTAAGAATGATGTACTATACCTACTCTGGTTAAAATGTTGAACGTAACCGTGGTGGTTTCTCCTTCGAAAGCCTCCCGGATTTGTTTTTCGACCAACTGCACCGGGTTATGGCCTTGCTGCTTTTCGTAGTGTTTCACGGCCGACCAGGTATTCAGGTAACCAATCAGGTCTTCGGGTGACCAGGTATAGCTACTGCTGAACTGCGGCAACTCTATTTCCTGAAAAGGAAATGGAATGGTACGGTAGCCTTCGTCGAGGTAGTTGCGCTCCGGATCCCAGTAGCCGTCGAGCACTTCGCTGTAGAAGTATCTGATTACTTTATCCAGTGATGAGTTCGTGCTAAGCAGGCCATAGCCGATCACGGCAAACAGGCCATCGGACTTAAGTACCCGCTTCACTTCCTGATAAAAGCGATCAAAATCAAACCAGTGCACAGCTTGTGCCACCACAACCAGATCCACGGCATGATCTGGGAGCGAAGCCTGCTCGGCCTGCTCTACTCTGTAGCTGATGTTGGGCAGCTGTACGGCATTCTTTAACTGGTTCTCGCTGATGTCAGTAGCAACCACCTGGTCAAAAAGCGAGGTAAGCATACCGGCTACCTGGCCATTGCCAGTCGCACAGTCCCAGGCCAGTTGCCGGGCTGGCGCCATACCTGCCAGTTGGGCAATTAGCTCGCGCGGGTACGTGGGCCTAAACCTGGCGTAATCAGCAGCGTGTCCGGAAAAGTTATCTTTCATCGTTTTTAACATTCACTCACTAAATCACTCATTCGCTCAATCACCCATTAACTCAACACCAGTCGGTTCTTCAAAAAGGCCCGCAAGGCTTTGTCCAGTGGCTCGTCGGTGACGAAACGGTCATAAGTGATCTGGCGGTTACGCATGGACTTTTCGGTTTGCTGAAGCCAGTCCTGCAGCTTGGTCAGGTAGGTTTTGCGTTGCTCAGCGGTGCCTACCTGCATGGTCTGGCCAGTTTCCAGATCCTCGAACGTAAGTGTGCCCTCAAACTTAAAATCCAGTTCGTTGCGGCTCATCAGGTGGCACAAAAGTAACTCGTGCCGCTGTGCGCCCAGTTTATAAAGCAGATCCTTTATTTCATGCTCGTGTTCGTACAGGTCGGTTACAAACACGGTCAGCTCCTTCTGGCGACGGCCTGAAAACAGGTTAGCGGCTGTTTCAGCGTCAGGGAATCGTCCGGAGGGCTTGATCTCCGCAAGCTGGTGCCAGAAGCGCTGTAGGTGCATGTTGTCACTGCGGGGCGTCAGGTTGATCAGCTGTTGCTCATGCAGCACATACAAACCCACAGCATCGCCTTGCGTAGTTGCCAGGTAAGCGAGCGAAGCCACCAGAAAGCGGGCATAGTCCATCTTGGTCAGGCCATTCTCGTCCTCGTGTGCCATTGAAGCGCTGCCATCTACTATGAAGCGTACAGTGATGTTGGTGTCTACTTCGGCTTCCCGGATGTAGTAGCGGTCGGATCGGGCAAACATCTTCCAATCCAACTGGCGCAGGTCGTCGCCAGGCTGGTAGCTGCGGTACTGGCTGAACTCCAGTCCGGCTCCCCGCCTGATGCTCTGGTTCTGGCCGCTCAGAAATCCTTCCACTACCGTTTTGGCCAGCAGTGGCAGATCCTTGATCGTGGCCAGCACTTTCGGATCGATAAACTTGTGCCCTGTTTGTGACATGCTGTAATACTTTAAACCAAACTCTGGCGTAGCTTCAAGTCAACCAGCTCTGCTTCGATCGTTGCTTCATTCAGTATGATATCCACGCCGCCGATCAGTTCTTCGCGCACTTTCAGCATGTACTTCTGAGATTCAGTGTACATTACAATAGCCGCATCGTATGCAATAGCTTCGTCAAACTCCTGATTCCAGTCTTGGTATACCTCAATCATCAGTACAGGGGCTGATAAGACCCGTATTTCAGAGTGCTGACCCGACTGCAGGAGCTTTTCGCAACGGAGTGGAGTTCGGCTTTCCCCGATCTCAAATTCATAAAATGTGGTAGAAGAACGGGATGTCAGCTTATAGTCAGCACTGACGTTGATAAAGCGCTGGTCCTGCTTGTTTTTGGTCAAGCCAATGGCAAACTCAGGTGCCCAGTAGGTGACTTTTCCACCTGTCGCCTGTACTTTTATATTATCAGTAAAGAAATAACAGATTCTCTCCCCTACAATCCTTTTCAGGAGTTGCATGCCTGTGTCAGTCAACTTTATGTTCTCTATTTCTTCCATCTGTTTTTCAGTTTCTGATTGCCCTGTCGATCTGCTGTATCAGGTACTTCTGCTAATTCGCAACGAGCGACTTTACTCTCATACAGCAGCCTATACCAGTACAGTTTGGGGTAGCTTGATATGCTGCAATAATTCTTCTACAACCCTATCCGGTGTGATGCGCTCCGCCTCGGCCGTAAAGTTGACCAGTATGCGGTGGCGCAGCACCGGATAGGCCATGGTCTGTACGTCGGCGGCAGTCACGGCAAAGCGACCTTGGAGCAAAGCCCTGGCCTTGGATGTCAGAATAAGCGCCTGCCCTGCCCGCGGACCCGCTCCCCAGCGCACATAGCTCTTGATGTGATCGCTTGATGTCGTATCAGGGCGTGTAGCCCGCACGAGTTGGTTCACATAAGTCAGCAGATCGTCGCTGATGCTTACTTCCCGTACCAGCTGGCGCAGTTGCAGTACCTCCTCGCCCGAAATGGCCGGGTGTACCTGTGCCTGCCGGGTACCCGTGGTACTGGTCAGTATGTTGAGCTCCTCCAGCTCTGTTGGGTATTTTATTTTGATGTACAGCAGAAAGCGGTCCAGCTGCGCCTCAGGCAACGGATAAGTACCGGCCTGTTCGATCGGGTTTTGAGTAGCAAGCAGGAAAAAGGGCTTCGGCAAGGTATAGGTAGTACCTGCGTAGGTCACCTCGTACTCCTGCATGGCCTCCAGCAGTGCCGCCTGCGTTTTGGGCGGTGTGCGGTTGATCTCATCGGCGAGCACAATGTTAGCGAAGATCGGCCCTTCGTTGAACTTGAAGAAGCGCTTGCCCGTGGCATGATCCTCTTCCAGCACCTCGGTACCGAGTATGTCAGTCGGCATCAGGTCCGGGGTAAACTGAATGCGACGGAAGCTCAGGTCCATGGCGTTGGACAAGGTGCGTACCAGCAAAGTCTTCGCCAGACCCGGTACGCCCTCCAGCAAGCCATGGCCGCCCGCCAAAAGCGTAATCAGTACCTCGTCGAGCACCTCCTCCTGCCCCACGATCACTTTCTGAATCTCCTGTTTGAGCTGCGGCAGCTTGCTAAGGAGTTGGTTTATATCTTGTTCAGTCACGGGTTTCTAATTATTAATGACGAATGAATAATAATTAATAATTAATAATTAATAATTAATAATTAATCAAGAGGATTACTGAAGAATAGTCGTGTGAAGAATCCTTAACAGGGATATTAGTCATTACTCATTCACAATTATTCATTAACTAGTCAAGGCGTACATTATTATATTCACACCAAACTTGGTATTGTCCTCTGCCAGCCAACGTTTGTTCCGGAAGTCGTAATCCCATTCGCAGCCGTAGTCTTTGTTGCTGTAGAGCACCCCAATTCTACCATTTACCTCAATCGCTTTCAGGTAATCATGCACCAGATCATCGCCCCAGCCGTTGAGCTCGAATGAAGTTGTGGGTGGGCCATCGTCGAAAGTGAAGAAACTACTGTAGATCTTGTGGTCGTTTGGGATTTTCTTCAAAGCACTTTGCCCGAATATCTGCTTCATCTGCTCTTCGAAAGACCGTGCAAAAAGCCCGTCGATGTCGTGATTGCAGTCGTCTACAAACACAAAACCGCCATTGCGCACATAGGTCTCGAAGTTCTGCCGCTCCTTTTGGTTGAACTGCACCAGCCGGTGGCCGCTCATGTAGCTGAAGGGATAGTTAAAAAGCTCAGCACTATCTAAAGGAATAATTTTCTCCTGCTCGTTCACCTTGACCGTGGTATACTCGATGAGCGAATGCAACAGATTGCTTGGCATACGCGGATCGGTATCCCAGTTGCCGGAGAGGTATTGCAGTCGGACGAAGGTGAAAGGTTGCACAGGAAAAATGAGTAGGTTTTAAACTAACTGTCATCTCGAGCGACTTGAGAAATCTGCAGCAATCAACTTTATCAGATCTCTCCTATCGTCGAGATGACAGGAAATTAAGTATGTACTAAGTCAGTGACTACACCGCGTCAGACAAGCTGGTGAACGTGAAGTCGCGGATCTTCATTGGGGGCACCAGGTTGCCGTTGATGCGTTGCGGACGTCCCAAAGCCTCCAGGTTGTTGAGCATGATGATCGGGCTCTCGTTGAAGCGGAAGTTCTTCACCGGATACTGGATCTTGCCGTTCTCGATGTAAAAAGTACCATCGCGGGTAAGGCCGGTGTAGAGCAGTGTCTGCGGATCCACGGAGCGGATGTACCACAGGCGTGTTACCAGGATGCCGCGTTTGGTACTCTTGATCATGTCTTCCAGCGTCTGGTTACCGCCTTCCATCACCACTCCGCCTGGGTTTGGCACCGACTTGGCACCAGTTTTTTCAGCCCAGAAACGGGAGTTATATAGGTTCTTGATTACGCCTTTTTCGATCCAGGTTGTCTTTTCGCGCGGACGGCCATCGCCGGCAAACGGAGCAGACGGAATCTCCGGGTGCATCGGGTCAGAGTAAACCGTGATGCGCTCGTCCACCAGTTTCTCGCCCAGTTTGGTCTTGCCACCAGGCTTGCTCAGGAAGCTGCGGCCTTCTTCGGCGTTACGCTGATCCATGTTGCCGAACATGTTGCGCAGCAGGTCAATGGAAGCAGCCGGTTCTAGAATAACAGTATACTTGCCTGGTTCCAGTGCTTTGGCATTGCGGGAGTTTACTGCTTTGCTGGCTGCGATCTGGGAGGCGCTAGCCGTGTCGAGTTTACTCACGTCGCTAAAGTCCTGCGTCACGTAACCAGAACCTGTGCCATCTTCTGTACGCATGGTCACCGAGAAGTCTACGACAGTAGATGGGTGGTAAGCAAACAAGCCTTTGGAGTTTAGGCGCGCCATAAAGCTGGTCGAGTGCTCCAGAAAGCCAGCGGCAGTCAAACCTTTGTCGGCGGCAGCTTTAATGCTCTTGGCGGCTGCGTCGGCGCGATAGGCCGGGTCTATTTTAGCGGTGGAGTCAAAGTGGGCTTTGGTAGTGATGTACTTCTGAGGACCCAGCATTGGCATGTACTCCGGGCTCTCCGGTGCAATGCGTGCGATCTCCTCAGCACGACGTATTACTTTCTCCAGAGAGGCATCGTCAAACTCGTTGATCGTTGCCACCCCGGATCGTTTTCCAAAACGAGACTCTACCGACATAGCCACGTTCTCTTCGGCACCGCTGGTAGACACTTCGTTACGGGCGTAGCGGATGTTACCGCCATTGTAGCCGCTCAGCGTGACCTCACACTCATCGGCTTTTGAGTAAGCCAGAGCCTTTTTCAGCAAAGCCTCTGCTTGTTCTCTTGTATATATTGCCATTTTAATCTTAGTTAAGAGTTATGAGTTTAGAGTTAAAAGCTAAAAATCCGGAGCCGGTATAAATCAGCTATACCGATCATCTAGGCTTATCCAGGGTAAGAGTCCAAATAGGAACTCTTAACTTTTAACTCTTTACTGATTTAGATTTTACGAGCTGTATTGATCACATTCACCCCGTTGAAGCGGGTGTGGGCTGAGCCGTGCGATACAGCGCTTACCTGGCTTGGCTGGCCTTTGCCATCGAAGAACGAACCGAACAGACGGTAATCGCTCTCATCGCAAGAACCTGCGCAGGAGTTCCAGAACTCCTGTGTGTTGCTCTGGTAAGCCACGTCCTCCAGCATACCTACGATCTTGCCCTTGCTGATCTCATAGAACGCCGTGCCGCCAAACTGGAAGTTGTAGCGCTGCTGGTCGATGGAGTAAGAACCGCGTCCGGCAATGTAGATGCCCTTGTCGACACCGCTGATTAGCTGGTCCACGTTCATCTTCTGCTTGCCTGGCGCCAGCGATACGTTTGGCATACGCTGGAACTGCACCGAACTCCAGTTGTCGGCGTAGCAGCAGCCATGCGACTCCGGTTCGTTGATGATGTGCGCCTGGTCACGGATGGCCTGGTAGTTCACCAGTATACCGTCTTTGATCAGATCCCACTGCTTGGTCTTCACGCCTTCGTCGTCCCAGCCTACGAGGCCAAGTGAGCCCTTCTGGGTCTTGTCTGCGAAGATGTGTACTTTATCAGAACCGTATTTGAAATTTTTAGATTTCCATTTGTCGAGGGTGGCGAAAGAGGTGCCGGCGTAGTTGGCTTCGTAGCCCAGTACGCGGTCCAACTCCAGCGGGTGACCCACTGACTCGTGAATGGTCAGGCCCAGGTGATTCGGATCCAGTATGAGGTCATACTTGCCTGCTGCTACTGACTTAGCCGTTAGTTTCTCTTTTGCTTGCTTGGCAGCCAGGGCGGCATCTTCGAGCATATCGTAAGCGTAGCGATAACCCACCAGGCCAGTACCTTCCGGTCCTTTGATTTTCTCACCCGCTTTCGGCACCATATACTCCCAGCCCATACCCATTGGCGCACTCAGGGCCTCACGGGTTCTGAATTTACCGCTTGCTTTATCCACGGCTGTCACCGTGAAGTTTGGCCAGATGCGGTGGATGTCCTGGTCGATGTAAGAACCTTCGGTCGAAGCAAAATACTTCTGCTCGTTCACTTGGAAAAGCGCAGAGTTCACGAAGCTGGCACCGTTTTCCATTGCCTTGGCATTGGCAGCCAACAGCAGGTCAGCTTTCTCACTTACAGGCACTTCAAAGGAGTTTTTCTCGATCGGAGTTTTCCAGCTTACTTCACCATAGCTCTTTACAGGAGCCAGCCTAACTGGCTCTTTCTGCAGCTTCGAGTTAGCTTTGGCAATGGCTACCGCCTCCTGGGCTGCTTTGGCTATACCTTTGTCTGTTACATCAGATGTGGCAGAAAAGCCCCAGGTACCGTTGGCTAGTACGCGCACACCTACACCGTAAGACTCGGCGTTCACGATGTTCTGTACTTGTTGCTCGCGGGTGAAAACATATTGCTGCAGGTAGCGGCCTATGCGCACGTCGGCATAAGAAGCGCCGCTTGACTTGGCTGCGTTCAGGGCTACATCAGCCAGACGCTTTTTCAGGGCCGGGTCTACCTGTTCCAGCGCTCTCTCGGGTGAGATGATATCGCCGAAAACAGGTATGGAAGGCAGCATGAGCCCACCAAACCCGAGCGCCGATAGCTCGATAAAATGACGTCTTTTCAAGTTCTTTTAAGGTTAAGGTTTAGAGAAGTATAGTTTTAGGTAATTAAGTTTAGGCATTTACAGGCTTAAATCAAAGTGCTGGCACGAGTTATAAGCTTGAGCTGGCATTTTAATCGATAAAGCAGGTGTATATCTCTATGAAAGCTTTACTAGGTTCTTAGAAGGAGAATAGTGGTGATGGTTTAATCGCGCTACGCTGCGCATAGTCAGCAGAGAAAGAATTTGACAGGTATGGCAACCGAATGTGTAATGTTTCCAGGCCTGTGTCGTCTCTGTTACTGGAGGGGCAGCCGCGGTTCCTGTGCATTATCTTTATACCTGACTTCGTTGCTATGAAAAATCGATTTTTAACAGGTTGCTGTCTTCTGTTGGTGCTGCTTGCGCATAGCTTGGTTCAGGCCCAGCCCAGCGTGCTGAGCGTAGCCAAATGGCAAGAGGATGTCAAAGCCCTGGCTGAGCAAATGCCCAAAATGCACCGATCTCCTTATAATAAGGTATCGCAGCAGGAGTTTGACAGTGCCGTAGCCGTATTGCACGCACAGGTACCCAAGCTGCAGGATCATGAAATAGTAGTGGGCCTCACGCGTCTGGTCGCTATGATCGGCGATGGCCATACCCGCCTAACGCTACCGCAGGATATGGCAGTGGCTTACAGTCGGGCGCACTCCTCTACACCTCCGCCCGCTGACTCCAGTTTATTCCTGAACCATCTGCCTGTGAAGCTTGCCTTATTTGATGATGGCTTGTTCATCCGGGAAGCAACGCCTGAACTGATGCATCTGGTGGGTGCTGAGGTGTTGCAAATCGGAAAAAGCACCGCGAACGAGGCACTGGAAAAAGTAAGGCCGGTGGTGCATTACGATAATGAAATGGGCTTCAAGCAACTCGCTCCCACCTTTTTGGTAGTGCCTGAATTTCTGGCGGCGCTAGGTATAGCCGATGATGTGCAGGAGGTACTGCTTAAGGTAAAAACACGCGATGGAAAAACGACAACTATAGCGCTTTCTCCAATCCCGCAATTCAGACAGGTGTACTTTGTTGGGGCAAGTGAAGCGCTAGGTATAGCAGCACCTATGTGCCAATGGAACAGGAAGGAAAAATTCTGGCTCCACATGCTGGAAAAAGAGAAGACCCTGTACGTGCAGCTGAATGAAAGCAACGACAAAGACAATGAATCGCTAGCCGCTTTTGTAGCGAAGATAGAGCGCATCGTCACCGGATTTCCAGTAGAGAAGCTGGTGCTCGATCTCAGGTATAACCCTGGCGGGAATAATCATCTCAATCGCTCCCTGGTCCTCGCCCTGGCTCGGTCGGAGCAGATCAACCGGTTTGGGAGACTCTATACCTTGATCGGACGAGAGACTTTCTCGGCGGCACAGATGCTGGCCAATGACCTGGAATATTATACCAATACCCTGTTCGTAGGTGAGCCCTCAGGTTCCTCGCCCAGCGCCTACGGTGACTCCAGAAAAATGCAGTTGCCTAACAGTAAACTGACGATACGTGTGTCCACTATTTACTGGCGCGATTGGGATGGGGACGAAAAGCGACCCTGGACAGCGCCTGATATACCTGTCGGTTATACCTCGACAGACTACCTGCAAGGCAGAGACCCCGTGCTGGAGACTGTACTGGCCATGCCGACAACAGGCACTGTGGCTAGCACCATGCAGCAGGTATACGAACAGGCAGACTTCCGGTCGGCTACCTGGGTCTACTTCCGTGCCGTACAGGATGCCCGTGCCAATAGCGAAGAGATCATACAGGCAGAGGAGAAGTTCGGTGAATACTTATTACAGACTAAAAAATCACCCGAAGCCATCGCTTGGTATAGCCACATCAGTAACCGGCACAAAGAAGAGGCCTGGCCATTGGTTGGGCTGGCAAAAGCGCTCTTGCTGAGCGAGGAACCACAGAAGGCCACCGTCACGCTGGAAAAGGCGATTCAACTGCAACCTGCCAATAAACAGGCAAAAGAACTGTTAGCGACCATCAAAAAAATGCCAGCAAAAGGGTGAAACACGCTGGCAGGCAGTGTTCTGTAAATAAAGAAGATGCTGCTATACCTTGAGCAGGCAAAATTTTGATAATATGCTGTAATGTTTCCCACCCCGAGTCGTCTTTGTAATTGAATGGATCTGCAAGAGTTTAAAATAAAGGTACTTCCTGCGAAGCAAAAGCTCTACCGGCTTGCGCTGTTCCTGCTTCACGACAAAGATGAAGCAGAGGATATCCTGCAGGATGTATTCCTCAAACTCTGGACCCAGAAAGACAAGCTGCACGCTTACGATAGCATTGAGGCTTTCGCCATGCGCATCACCAAAAACCTCTGCCTGGACAAGCTGAAAGCAGGCAAGCGAAAGCAGATGGTCGATGTGACAGGTATAGACCTAAGTTCAGGAGATATGAACCCCTACCAGCACTCGGAACTGACAGACAGCATGGGCAATGTGCAGAAGCTGCTCGCAGCCTTGCCCGAACAGCAGAAATTGGTGCTGCACCTCCGGGATGTGGAAGGATACTCCTTTGAAGAAATAGAGCAGATTACAAGCCTGACTGTGAACAACCTGCGGGTGATCTTATCAAGAGCCCGCAAGAGCGTACGGGATGGCTTTCTAAAACTAGAGAATTATGAAGTTGGATAACATAGAAGAACTGCTGCAGAAGTATTACGAAGGTGAAACGACAGTAGCCGAAGAAAAGGAGCTGCAGGCATTCTTTAACAAAACAGCAGACGTACCCGAGCACTTGAAGGCCCATGCTGCCCCATTTCAGTACTACACCAAACAGCAACAGCAACAATCAATCAGAGCACTGTCCGATGACTGGTTGTTTGAGAAGATTGAGCAGGAGGAAGTGAAGCAACAGGAGCCAAAAGGGAAACAGGTGTTCTTCCCGATCCTGCAGGAATATGCCACTTACTGGCGTATAGCCGCTGGCATCATCTTCATCCTGGGAGCCTTCTGGTTAGGCCGGAACTATAACCAAGGTATAGCACCCGAACAGGAAGCCGAGATAGCCGCTTTGCGAGAGGAAGTAGAAGAGATGAAGCTGGCCATGACTACAGGAGCCTCTGCGAGTGAGCGCATCCAGCTGGTTAGCCAGGAATTCGATACAGAGCAGCCTGACGAGATTATACAGGTACTGATCAGGACCATGAACCAAGACCCGAACGTGAATGTGCGGGTGGCCGCCTCAGAAGCGCTTTATAAGTTCAGCAACAAAAAAGTAGTACGCCAGGCTTTGGTTGAGTCGCTGAAACTGCAGACAGACCCGCTCATGCAGCTCACACTGATCGACATGCTGGTCAACATCAAAGAGAAAGAAGCGGTTAGCGAGCTGGAGGAGATGGCGAACCGGAAAGACCTGCTTCCTATCGTGAAAAGCAAGGCCGCAGAAGGGCTGGGCATACTGATATAACAGAACACAACATAAGAGATTTTACTTACCACTAGAGCGATTAGAGCCATATGAAAAGATTAACACTAGTAGCAGTTGCCTGTCTTCTGCTCTCCGCAGCGCCAGTAAATGCGCATGAACGGAATGAAACCCATACCACGACAGTAGCCGGAAGTATCGATCCGGAGGAGACCTTGCAGGACAAACCACTTGTCTACAAAAACAAGCTGGGCAACAGCAAAGGCAACAAGGTGGTCATTATGATGCACAACAGTGATGTAAAGGTCATTGGGCATAACTCAGACGAGGTCGTAATAGAAGCTGCCAGCCACCAGGCTCCTCCTGCCCGTGCTGCCGGACTGAAACCACTGTACAACCAGGCCGAGGATAACACAGGAATGGGGTTGTCTGTGAAAAAAGAAGGAAACACATTAACCGTTACAAAAGCATCCAGACAAGATGGCAAGTATACCATCCGGGTACCTAAGAATGCATCTGTCATGTACGAAGAGACCAACTGGATGGGAGGTGACCTGAGCATCGCCGATGTAGAAGGTGAGATCGAGCTTAAGTTAAATAATGGAAATGCGAACCTCTCCAATATCACGGGGCCAGTTGTGGCAAACGCTACCAGCAGTGACATGGTGATCAAGTTTTCCAGCCTGAACCAGTCCAAGCCGAGCGCCATCTCCACTGTGGCAGGCACTGTTGACATCCACCTGCCAGCGAGCACGAAGGCGAACTTTAAGCTGAAGACTATACAGGGTGAAATCTACTCAGACTTCGACATGAACATTGCCCGTGACTCCAAGAGCAATCTGCCACGTGTGACTGGCGGCAATAATATCGACGGCAAAACCAATGGTGGTGGCGTGGAGATGAACCTGTATACTATCAGCGGCGACATGTACATCCGCAAAAGCAAGTAACTCATCAAACTTAACCTTCTAAGACTATGAAAAAGTCATTTATCCTCGCTCTACTATGGTTTGGTTTTACAACCACCGTTTGGGCCCAGAGCAAGACGGTGGAACGTACGCTGTCCATCCCCGCAAATAACAAAGTGGAGCTGAACCTCAAATTCGGTGAAGACATCAAAATCAGCGTTTGGAACAAGAAAGAAGCCTACATCAAAGTAACCTACGAGATAAACAGCGGCAAGCTGAACGAAGCGCTGCAGCTGGGTTTTGAGAGCGATAATGCCAGTGCCCGCGTAAATGTGGATCTGGATAAGGAGCTAACTAAGAATGGACAGGCAGGGGATTGCCCGGACAACAACTACAGCCAGTACAACGTCAGCAAGAACGGCAACCGAAATTTTGTCTGTGCGAAGATCAATTACGAGATCTTCCTCCCGGCCAACGCTGACTTGACCGTGGAAACCATTAATGGCAACATTGAGATAAGAGGCTTAACAGGTCCGGTAAGCGCCAAATCCATCAGTGGATTTGTGGATATGAACTGGGCTTCGAACAAGGGCGCTGCTGTGGCTCTGAAAACTATAACAGGCGAAGTTTACTCAGATCTGGCCATCGACCTGGGCGGTAGTAAACAAAAAGCCCCTATGGTAGGGTATGAGCTGAAAGGCAACGTAAGCGGCGGCGGATCCGCTATTAAGTTAGAGAGCATCAGCAACGACATCTACCTACGCAAGAAGGAATAGGTATAGCGGCGAATTTCAATCAGCACCAAGTAAATAAACAAAAAAGCGGAAGGCCTCTACAGGCCTTCCGCTTTTTTGTTTATCAGTAATCTTTTAGTCTTTTAGTCTTTTAGGCTTCGCTAACCTTTCCTGCCAGGCCTTCTTCGTCGAGTAACTCGTTGAAGGCCTCAGCTTCGTTCTTGCTGCTGAATTTGCCGGCTTTTACCAGCACCACTTTTCTGCCGTTTACCTGCTCTTCTGCTAACTCCAGCGGAAGGTGCTTGTCAAAGGCTTTCAGTTTGCGGCTTAACTCTTCAGCCTGCTGGTGGTTGGCAGCTGTCTGGATCGTAAAGGCACTTGGCTTTGTCTCTGCATTGGCTGCAGCTACTTCGTTCTTATCAAGTACCTCTACCTCTACCTTTGCCACACCTGTAGCGTGTATGCCCAGTTTGCGGGCGGCTGCTTCTGACACATCAATAATGCGTTTGCCTACAAAAGGTCCGCGGTCGTTAATGCGCAATACTACAGATTTGTCGTTGGCTGGGTTGGTCACCTTGACCATCGTGCCGAAAGGCAGGGTTTTGTGCGCGGCGGTCATCTCGTTCTTGTTATAGCGCTCGCCGCTGCTGGTTTTTCTGCCGTGGTATTTACTGCCATACCAAGAGGCAGAACCAATTTGGGTTTTGTCGTTCTTTTGTGCGAAAGTTGGTTGACTAACTCCGATAAATAGAAAAATGATTACTGTTAAGATAAAGCACTTTCTATCGTTCTTCATATAGTTTTTTTAGTTGGTGAATCCGCAAAGATACGGAAATATTTTCAAACGAGGCCTTATACGTGCGATTGTGGTCCTGGTTGTAGGGGGATACACGCTGCCTCGCAAAATCGCTATAAGTCTTATAATGACAAAAAGCCCTTTCTCAAGCTGATATAGGCGCTTTTTTATATATTTTATGGCGATGAACAAACCGCTTGAAGCCTAAAAAAATTTTTCATTTTATGACTTAGCTGTAGGGTAAACGGGAACTTTTGTGTGTATATTTTGTTTAAGCCGCAACTTCTGCCAAAGCGTATACTTTATAAAAGCATAGTACCATGGACTTTGGAAAACTCTCAGATATAAGCCGTGTAGATTTCACATTGCCGCCTGACCATCCGGATACTTTGAACCTGCTCAACAGGTATAAGCAAGACCTGCCGCAGAAGCCAAAGGTATACATCGGGCTACCGGTTTGGGTGAATAAACCCTGGATAGGCGAGTACTATCCGGCTGGTATGAAAGAGAAGGAGTCGCTGCTGTGGTACGGCAAGCAGTTCAATACCATCGAGCTCAACAGCACGCACTACCACATACCTGGCCCGGACACGATAGACCGCTGGCGTCATACCGTGCCGCAAGGCTTTACCTTCTGTCCCAAGTTTCCGCAACTGATCAGCCATGAAGGGCCGCTTGTGAGTTCCCTCGACCTCACGGCTACATTCTGCGAGGCTATTGCTGGGTTGGAAGATAAACTGGGCTGTTCTTTTTTGCAGCTACCGCCCTACTTCGGCCCGAAACAGTTGCCCGATCTGGAAAAATTTGTGCAGTACATACCTGAGAGCGTGCCGCTGGCGGTAGAGCTCCGCCATCCCGACTGGTTCGTAGACAATGTGGCGTCGCTGGAGCTGTTTGAGGTGCTGGAGAAATTCCGTGTAGGCACAGTGCTCACCGATGTGGCCGGTCGCCGCGACGTGCTGCACATCCGCCTGACCACGCCGATGGCTATGGTGCGCTTTGTGGGAAACGGCCTGCACCCCTCTGACTATACCCGCATTGATGATTGGGTGGAAAGAATCAAGGTATGGCTGGAAGCTGGCCTGCAAGAACTTTACTTTTTTGTGCACGAGCCTGACAACATCACTTCGCCTGAGCTGGCTACTTATCTGATCGAAAAGCTGAACAAGGTATGCGGGCTGGATGTAAAGCCGCCTAAAAAGTTCGTGCAGGCGGTTCAAGGCGAGCTGTTTAAAGAATGATGGTTACTGAGGCAATGCCTATATCTACGCTTCCTGAGTTTAATTCCCGCTATACCTGGCTTCTACCCAAGGTATAGCGATTGCTCGAAGACATCATTTATAGGTATAGCTACAACAAAAAAAGCGGCGTGTCCAGATGGACACGCCGCTTTGCTTTGGGTTATTGGGTAAAGGTAATTAGATTTTGAAGGCGTCGTCGCTGATGCCTTTGTTCACTTCCACGCTCTGTACCTCGGCTTTAATCACCTGAGGGCCAACAACGGTCTCGATCACGTGCGGGTATTTCACACCGTCTACTTCTTTGTAGTTCTTGTAGCTCTTGGTCTGCGTGATAGCGCCCTGTGGCGTCTGCATGCTTTTTACATCTTTCAAAAGCAAACCTGTTGCTTTGTCGAAGTAATGAAGCGTCTTCTGACCGTTTGAGGCTGTTGCTTCCACAATATAGGCGTCAGCGCCATCCACTTTCTCCTGACCGGATACAGCTGTCTTGATGCCGAACTTCTCGAAACGGGTCATGGAGAACATGTCAGATTCCGCTTTAGAAGAAGCAAGTTCCTCGGCAGTCATATCTTTGTTCACACCTTGCATTGGAGCTTCCATTTTGCCTTTGTCACCGTTGATGATCACACGCTGCATTGGGTTGTTGTTCATCAAGATCTGGATTAGCATTTTGTCAGCACCTTTCTGCTGCTGCTTGAAAACAAGCGGCATGCCCTGTACACTGGCATTCATAGTTACTGTCACATCTTTCACCTTCTCGATGTTCGCTTTGCCACCAATCGCCTGAATGTACTTAGCGATAAGCTGATCAGCTGTCACATCAGTTGGTACCGCTTTGGCAGCTGCTCTGTCTACCTTTTCGCCAGTAGCGTCAAAGTACGTAATGGCGTTGTCGTCTTTGTCGAACGCCACCAGCTTATCAGCGATATCGGCGGCGTTACCTACGGCCAGGATGTACAGCTGGTCAGGACGCACATACTTCTGTGCTACACGCTGCACATCAGCTGCAGTAATAGATTCTACTTTCTTCAGGTAGTTGGCATAGTAGTCAGCAGGCAGTTTGTAGCGGGCAGTAGAGATGGCATACATCGCCACAGTGCCTGGGTTTTCCAAGCCACGTGCAAAGTTACCCGTGATGTAAGCCTTCGCATAAGCAAGCTCTTTGTCGGTTACCTGCTTTGTTCTGATGTCAGTGAATTCTTTCATGAATTCTGCAGCGGCACTATCAGTGACGGCGTTGCGCACACTCGCAGAGGCATTGAAGCGTCCGAGGATCTTGTCAGACGAAAGCGTAGAATAAGCGCCATAGGTATAGCCATTCTTCTCGCGTAGGTTCATAAACAGACGGGCTGTGCTGCCACCACCTAAAATGGTATTCATAACCTGAGTAGCAACAAAATCGTCAGCGCCTGGCTTAAGCTCAGCTGGGTTTGTGAAAGAAAGCACACTCTGTACTGCGCTCGGACGATCCACAATCACTACCTGCGTTTTGCCATCGTGCTTAGGCAGGTCGTAGTTGTGTGTTGGTACATTGCCTTTTTTCCACTTGCCAAACGATTTGTTCAGCAGCTTCTTCATCTCTTTTGGCGTCACGTCACCAACTACAGCCAGGTAGCCAATGTTCGGGCGGTAATATGTGTTGTAGTAGTTCTGTACATCGGCCAGCGTTACGCTTTCAATCGACTTCTCGGTCATCAGTTCGCCATTCGGGTGATTCTTACCGAAAAGCAGCGTGTTACGGATTTTACCCGCGATAGCGTCCGGGTTGTCTTTCTCAGAAGCAAGGTTAGCGGCCATCTGCTTTTTCACCTTGTCCAGTTCTTCCTGAGTGAAGTTCGGGTTCAGAAGCGCATCAGCAGTGAGGTCAAGCAAAGTAGGCAGGTTCTTCTTAAGGGAAGAAGCGCTGAAGCCAGTAGAGCTGAAAGAAAGATTAGCACCGATAAAGTCAACCTGCTCGTCGAGCTGGTCTTTTGTGCGCGACTTGGTACCTGTACGCATCATCTGGCCTGCCATGGCTACATAGCCTGCTTTGTCACCTTCCAAAATCGGGTCGCGGTCCAAAACCAACGACATGTTTACTACTGGTAATTTGTGGTTTTCTACCACGTATACCTTCAGACCGTTTTTCAGGGTGAAGTGCTCGTACTTACCCAGCTCAATTTTAGGAGCTGGACCAGCAGGAGGAGGCGTTTGTTTTGTTTGAGCTGTGGCTACCGTTGTAAGCGCCAGCATCAAAAGGAGTATGTTATATATTCTCTTCATGATCATCTAAATTAATTGCTTTGTTGAGCTGACTTAGGCAGGTAGTGCAACACCACGCGGTTGTTTTTGGTGAGGTACTTGTTAGCCACACGCTGGATGTCTTCTTTCGTCACCTTCATGTAACGATCGATCTCGTTGTTGATCAGGTTCGCATCGCCATAGTACACATGGTAGTTAGCCAGGTTCTCGGCACGACCAGCCACAGTGCTGTTCTGCTGCACAAACTGGCTTTCCATTTGGTTGCGCAGTTTCTGGAACTCACGCTCGCTAATCAGCTCTTTTTTCACAAGCTCAATCTCCGCATCCACAGCAGCTTCAAGATCCTTCACATCCACGCCCATGTTGGCAATGGCATAGGTCAGGAACAAGCCTGGGTCTTCAGTTGGGAAAGGGATAGAAAGGGCTGCAACCGCCTTCTGCTGCTTGTCCACGATAGCTTTCGGCATACGGGCACTTTTACCACCAGAAAGCAAAGTAGTCAGCATAGAAAGTGCGTAATGATCTTCTGTGCCCTGTGCAGGAATGTGGTATGCCTGAATAACGGCTGGCAACTGGATGTTGTCATACACGATTTTGCGGCGCTCTTCTGTCTGTGCAGGCTCTACAACCTTTGGTCTTGGAATCTCCTGCGTGCCTTTCGGGATCTTCGCAAAATACTGCTCGATCAACTTCTTGGTCTCGTCGATGTTGATGTCGCCGGCGATAGAAAGCGTAGCATTGTTAGGCACATAGAAGGTCTTATAGAAATCGCGGAATTCCTCGATTTTCGCATTGTTCAGATCTTCGAAGGTACCGATCGGCGTGATTTTGTACGGGTGTTCGGTATAAGCAAGACCGAAGGTATTCTCCAGGATCGTGCCGTAAGGCTGGTTGTCCACGCGCATACGCTTCTCTTCCTGCACTACTTTACGCTGCGTCTCTACACCTACTTCGTCTACCTTAGCGCCTACCATACGCTCCGCTTCCATCCAAAGGCCTAGTGCCAGTTGGTTAGAAGGCAGTAATTCGTAGTAGTAAGTGCGGTCAAAAGAGGTATTGGCATTGAGGGAGCCACCGGCAGCCTGCACCATGTTCATGTACTGGCCACGCTCAATGTTCTCGGTGCCTTCGAACATTAAGTGCTCGAAAAAGTGAGCAAAGCCTGTGCGGCCTTTCACCTCGTTTTTTGAACCCACATGATACAGCACAGACACCGCCACGTTTGGTGTGGAATTGTCCTTGTGCAGGATCACATGCAGCCCGTTCGGGAGCGTATACTCCGTGAATTCGATCTTATTGCTCTTAGTTTGGGCGAAGGCCGCAAAGCCCGTAGCGCACCACATAAGGCAAAGGATAAGCTTACGTTTCATAAAATGATTGTTTAGGAATAGTAAAGCTCTATACACAACATGTGTTATAGAAACTATAAAATTAATCTAAAACTTAGAGGGGTTTTCCACAAATAGCTGAACACAGGAGATTGCTCTACAAATAGGGAGGAGAGGTAGATGAATAAGGAAATTTGTGGGATGAAGAGGAGTGCTGAGAGTGGCTTATACCTTATGTGTTAGTGTTTAAATCGAAGCCCCTTGCTTGGAGTTAGATTATAGGATTTGGAAGCGCTTCGTACTGTAAATGCTCTTATTGGCTAGTATAAAGCTCGATTTATAAGATCTGCTCCAACTGCTGCAAGATGAATTTTTTAGGTAGGTTAAGAAAGAGCGATAACAGAAAGAAAGCAAAGAGTGCATACTTCGCCTGGATAATATCTCGGTGTTTATCAGGAAGAGAGACCAAGGTATAAACTATCCCAACAAACAACGGAAAGCTGAATGGAGCCAGTAGTCTATAGTCGAGTGCATCAAAGTGAGAGACAAAGCGGAGTGCTAAAATAGCAGCCAGGTACAAGAGCGCTATACCAATGCATATGATCGAGAAGCTATTTTGCTTGAGCTCCTTCCAGAAGTTATAATGCCTATTTACTTTAATCGTGATAAAGGTAAATACGACCAATTGGATGATCGCTGTTATGTATAGCAAGTAATCAGGTTGATTCTGGGGTCTGTATTCGCGGATGATTAGGAATTCATTGATGAGACCTTTAAGAGACATAAGCAGAAAGTGAATCCCTGATTCTGTTTCAGTCTCTAATCTGTCAAGGCCAGTTGCATACCCGCTAAGTTGATAATTAATAAAAAGGTAGCTAGTGAATGAAAGCGCCGTCAGTGCTGAAACAAAGAAGAATAAGGAAGCACTCTTATAATTTCCATTGAGGTAAAAATATAAACATAATATGGCCGGTATGCTCAATGAAAAAATGCCTGCATACCGTAATAGAAATAAACCAATGCAAGCAAAGAAGATAAGCATTGCGTTACTTAGAATTGAAACACCATTATAGGTGCGTAACACTAAATAAGCAACAAGGAGGAGTATGAATAGAAAAGGTGCCTCAGACCAGGTAGAACTATAAATTTCCAATAAAGTATAGCTTGAGCATATAGAGGCAAGCACAAAAGAGTAGCTAAGGCAAATACTCCGGAGAAACAAAAAGATACCAGCCAACAAAAGCAGATTGAGCAATTTTGAAGCCCAGAAGACATCTAGGCCACTCATAACTGATGTCAGAAAAATTAGAATTGGGTATCCAATAGGCCACTTGGTAAAAAGTTGATCTTTATTGCCTGCTGCGTCTGTTTCATAAAAGCCATACCCATCTTTAAAATTCTGGGCAGCATCTAGGTATGCCAATGAATCAGGTGTGGTATATCCAGTGCCTTCAACATTCACTCTAAAAAGAATAACTGCAGCAGTAAGCAGGTAAAGCAGTAATAAATATAAGTCTGCCTTAAAGAAACGACCATCCAACATCCTCAAACCCTAATACATCCTCGGCAATTCAATCCCCTTTATCTTCCTGTACAGCCCCAATGCGGCCTGGTCGGTGAGGCTGGTCACATAGTCGGTGATGTGGATGATGCGTTCATAGTCGGAGGCGCCTTCGGGGAGCTTGAGGTAGTGCTGTGGTATGAGGTCAGCTATTTTACGGTGGTGCTTTGACTCCTGCCGGAAAGCAGCTTTCATGCAGGCATCCAGCAAGCCACCCAGCACTTCGAAGCCCGCTGCTTCAATCTCCAGTACTGGTTTATTCCGGTAGATCAGTTCTATAGACAGGCTTTTAATTTCGTCCAGAACGGGCTTGCAGGCGAGCTCGTTGATCAGCGACTTGTCATATGTGCCCGCTAGTATAGCATCTTCATGCTGCAAAAAGATTTGCGAGGTTTCTTGTATCAGCTTTCCGATAATGCGAGCCCGCAGATAACCGATCTCTTCACGCCAATCATAAAAAGTAAGGCTGGAAACACGGTTAGGGTCATCGTTGAGGATCTGGCGCAGCAGCGCTATACCTTGCTGGTGCGGTACCAAGCCAAGCCGTAGCCCATCTTCAAAATCGATGATGCGGTAGCAAATGTCGTCAGCAGCTTCCACCAGAAATGCCAGCGGATGACGATGATAAAATACCTGGTCGTCAGCTCCTTTCCCCAAAAGACCTAATTCCTGTGCAATGGTGTCGAACCACGTCTTTTCGGTCTGGAAGAAGCCGTACTTCTTTTCGCTTGTATTTTTTGTGCCTTTCACTTCTGGCAGCGACTCCTTGGGGTACTTGGTGAATGTTGCCAGCGTCGTAAAGGTCAGGGCTAGACCACTGTGACTGACGCCATCAGGTAGCTTGCAATGTGCCGGGTAGGTATAGGTGAGCACTCTGAAACCAGCCGCATTGCCCTCAAAACGCTGCAGGTCGGCTTTCTGCGCATCTGTCAGGTTTGTTAAAAAAGGCTGGGCCTCTTCGCTCAGGAAATAAGCCGAAATGGCGTCTTCACCGGAATGGCCAAATGGCGGGTTGCCAATGTCGTGCGACAGGCAGGCAGCCGCAACTATATCGCCAAAGTCGGCCTCCTGTATGTTTTTGTCACCGGTTAACTCTGGGTAGCGCTCCAATATGCTTTTGCCCACAATACGCCCTAAAGATCGGCCCACTACAGATGCCTCCAAACTATGTGTGAGTCGGGTATGCACAAAGTCGCTCTCTGGCATCGGCATGACCTGCGTCTTGTTCTGCAGGCGGCGGAAAGCTGAGGAGAATACAATGCGATCGTAGTCGCGCTGAAACTCACCGCGCACCGATTCATCTGAGCTATACCTGTTATCGGTCGTCTCGAAGCGTTTCTTAGAAATTAAGCGTTCCCAGGAGATAGTAGGAGTCATGTAATAATAGGGTATAAGTTAACTGAGCAGCACGCTAATGCCAACAGTAGCTAAAAACAATGTGGCCAGTGACACCAAATAAGTCAAGCCGATCGGTAGCAGTTTAAGTGCTGTGCGCAGGTAAGATTCTTTGTATACATAGCGCAAAGCAAAGAACAAGTATGCCATACTGATCAGAAAGACCCATCCATTGGTATCAATATTACTGAAAATCACCTCTACCACTATGGCAAACATGATCAGCAGGAAAACAAAGGTATGGAAATGAACAGAGAACATCAGGTGCTCCACATAATTGCGACGCTGTGATCTGTAAAACAGGTATAGGATAAACCCGAAGAACGGCATTAGTACAAACATCATAAAAGAGATGTTTTTTAGCAGCTTTTGCCTCGACTGCTCCTCATTTTTGAGGAAATTCCTAAACTTATTATCCACCTCTTCATTGATGATAACAGATGACGTGTCACCTGCAATGAAAGACGAGGTGTCATTGGCCAGAAGACCAGCCTTGGCTCTGGCCAGCGAATCTGCTTGCAATATCTGAGCGGCAGCTTCCGGGTTAGTTGCTTCCAATTGATTCTTTGCACTTTGAGCGTCACTGATCACAAGACCATCTGAAGCAAACAAGGCAACGGCGGTAAAGAAAAAGATGCTTACAAATACATAAAGCCTGAAAGGGGGTACGTAGGATACTCGCTTGCCCAGATTGAATTTCTCTGTCAGATAGCCGGGGCGGGTAATCAGGTACTTGAAAGTGAGCCAGAATTTTGTATCATAGTGCAGGGTGCTCTCAAAAAACTCTTCTACCAGATGCTTAACAGGAACATTCAGGTCGTGGTTTTCTTGTCCGCAGTTAGGGCAGTAATTGTTAACCTCTTCGAAGGTATAGCCGCAATTGGGGCATTGTACAAATTTTCGTCTCTTTTTGGCCATAGGTATGCGTCAAGTAACATACTTGAAAGTCAAATATAGCATACTCACTATAATAAAACTACCATAGCTTTCATCCTAAGGGCTTTAGGTATGTATAATAATCTGTTGTTGTAACAATGTAAATGTAATTTGGAATGTTACTTTTTATAAGTGTTTTTAAAACATTTATGTGTGTTATCAGGCTGATAAGTATCTTTATAGTTTGAAAATTAAGATTTATACAGCTATTGTCAAAGTTACCTTTTAAGGTAAACTCTCCTTTTTGTGCTGCTGATGTTTCGCAACATTTGTATAGTTACTCGAGCCTATTCCGAGCAATGAAAAACAGACTGTCCCTTTCCAAGCTGTGAAAACAACATGCGAGCCACTGACTAAACCCTGCGTCGGGTATGCGCTTATGCTCCTGGAGTGTATGCCCTGACATCTGAAAACAAACCTTAACCCTGAAAAGCGGCCAGAAACAGATTATTGTTTCTGGCCGCTTTTTTTATTTTTATTCAGAGGTAAACTATAAAAAAATCAAGGCGTAAAAAATAGTGGAGTCACTCTATCCCAGTGAGCCAGATGACTCCAAATGTTTAACCATAACAAAAGGAGGTACCACTATGAAGCCAATGAAAAAAGAACGCACAGGAGGTGAGAGTCTCACTCCCAGGTCTTTCTTTACAGACTTTTTCAGCGATGTAGATCGTTTTTTTGAGAACGACCTGCTAAGAATGCCGGCGCAGATCGGACGACAGATTATGCGGAACATGCCTGCCACCAACATTCGTGAGAATGAAAGAGAATACACCATTGAATTGGCTGCCCCAGGTATGGCGAAAGATGATTTCGAAGTAAACGTGGATGAAGGGATGCTGACCATCAGCAGCCAAAAAGAGCACGATGCTACAACAGAAGAGGATAACTATACCCGCCGCGAATATAACTACAGCTCATTCAGCCGTTCATTTAAGCTGCCGGACGCCGTGAAAGCAGAAGAAATAAAAGCGCGTTATGAAGAGGGTGTGCTGAAAATAACGGTACCAAAACAAGAGCAGACAAATACCGGCAATCGCAAGCGCGTAAGCATCGAGTAAGGTGCCTAGCTAAACTGAAAAAGGGGGCTCTACAGCCCCCTTTTTCAGTTTATTGCACTTTAACCACTTTCGTGACGCCACTGTTGTTGCCCTCGCTCCAGCGCAGCACGTATGTGCCCGACGCCAGGTCAGATACATTGACTTCGATGATGTCGGTGCCATCGGTTACGGTAGCTTCCAGACTGCGCACCTGTCGTCCCTGTATGTCATATAGCTGCATCTGCAAGGTAGAGGTGCTGCGTACCAGGTACTCGATCCGCAGCGTTTCGCCTGGCGAACCATTGGCATTGGTGGTCAGCCCAATTGGATTAGGGTATACCCTGAAGACGCGAAGGTCGCTTGGGTTAAGCACCAGCACTCTGCCTGAGAACGCCTCTGAGTTATTGCTATAGACCACACGCAAGCGATAATAGCTACGGCGCGGCAGCGGACTGCTGTCAGTAAAGGTATAGTCGCGGGCTTGTCCGGAGGCCGGAACCTGACCTACGTCTTCCCAGGTTTGTCCGTCCTGGCTGCGCTGAACCACAAAGCGGGCTATACCCTGCTCCGTGCTGGTTGTCCATATCACCTCTACGGCACCAGCATTTGTAAAGGCAGCGTCGAAGGTAAAGATCTCGGAAGCCAGGTTGCACTCGCCATCCAGCTTAGGTGTCATGGCAGAGCGCCCTCCGCAGGCAGGAGGGGTAAGGCTCCGGTTCAGTACCAGGTTGGCTCCTGCTATATCGGGAGGAGTCAGGTCACGGATCTGCGTCCTGCGGCCTATATTATAGTGCATCAGGGTGTTTGGCAAAATAACATGGCCAAGCTGGTGCGCATGACCCAACTCGTGCAGAATCACCGTTTCGAAGTCGAATTGATTGGTGGCCGGAGCACCCGGACCGTACTGCCAGGTGATGTTGCTGTTGATCTCCATGTCAAATTCCGTGAGCCAGAAGGTCGTATCGCGGCGCGTACCGCTAATGGCCACGCAGCCTCTATACTTGCTTATCGTGCGGGCCAGCACACCCTGACCAGTCACAGCTGAGGATGCAAAGCGAATGACGCTACGGCTATCGTCAGCTGAACTCTCCGTTGTGGTAGCGGCTCCGATTATCCAGTTTACATTTGTGGTGCACACCCAATTGTTCACAGCGCGTCTGAAGCCTTCCTGCGCAGCTGCTCTGTTTTGCATGCTGGGAGCAAATTGTATGGTGTAGCCGCCGCTCCTGTTTGCATCAATCAGCAAAGGCTGGAAGGGTGTGTTGCCACCCTCAGCCACTACATTGGAATAAGCGAATTCGATTATCAGCGTACCGGCACTCATCCCAGAAGTTCCGTCATTAGCCGTGACTTGTATCTGACCCGTGCCAGCCGTACCGCCTGTTTGGGTATAAGAAGGCACCCTTAATCTAATCTGGTTATTGCTCCATGATATGTAGTCAGAGGCATAGGGGCGGACCATAGTAGTGCCTCCGTCGTCGGCATTGGGGAACTCTACAAATCCGTTGCCCCGTGAACTGCCGAAGCCTGTGCCGTTAATGGTGAGGATGGCGCTAGTACCGGCACTGGTGCGGGCAGGGCTAAAACTGGTTACCACGACAGCCTGCGTCGCCTGCGTGCTCTGCTGCTGCAACTGTGCCTTCAGACCTGAGTCCAGCCTGTCATTCGCTACAACAGTTTTATATTGCTGCCCCATGCGGGAAGCCACCGTCTGGTATACCTCCTGCACCGACTTGTACTGCCTGAACGGATCGGCAGCAGTACCCCGTTCTACATCATAGCGCACAAAACCCTGCCGGCTGGCGTATGGTCTGGCAATAACTGAAGCTGCACTGGCAACTATACCTGTAGGAGCACCTCTGCTCAGAAAAAACATGCCCTGCTGCCCTTTTTGCAGCTGAAGTGCTGATGAAACGGTATGCATCGCCAGGCCAACGGTACCACCATCCGTGATCACCTCTACCTGACGCTCCTTTACTTCTCCCTTGAATATTTTGAAAAGCCGGACAGTATGTGCTGTATAGATAAGCTCCTGTTTGGCATCCCAGAATGATCTTTGAGCTACTACTTCGCCCTCCACAATGATGTCAGCCGCTTTTATGCGCTCTTCAAGTGGAATAGGGACCATGTGCAGGTCTTCGGAGGCTTGTGCCGCAAAGGAAATCACCGAAAGAAGTAATGCCAACATGATGGCAGCGCTTCGTGACCACAGGCGGTCAGGTGTTGGGAGTATGGTGGTCATAGACTGGTGCGGATTGTCAGTTTTGCTATCGATAAAATCAGGATGTCGCATTCCTAAGCGGCCATAACGTTCTATTACGCAAAAGGATGTGCAGAGGTATGCGTGGTTTAATGCCAAATATAATAAAATTGTGTGTCAGGAGCAGTAAATCAAGTATAGCTTTTGCCAGGCAGCCATAGTTTTAGAAGTTAATGTGCCAGGGCAGATTTTATCAGAATAAATTCATTGATGTTATCCGTGTTGATCACACCGGCAAGACGACCATTCTCGAGTACCGGGTAGAGTGGCGCCTTTGTTTTCTGTAGTTCCGTGTAGGCCTCAGCTAGCTTATCCTGTACATTGAAAGCTTTAACCTCCTGTGTCATAATATCCGATACCGGGCTCTCTATTTTTTCTTCCTTTACGGCTTGTATCAGCTGCATCCGGGTGAGCGTACCAACCACCAGTCCGTCCTGTTCCACCACGAAGTCATGCTCCGAGCCTTTGAGGAGTTTGCCAAGGGCGTCGCGCACGGTTTCGGTGGGGGCCAGTGTCAAGAAATTGGTCATCATGCCTTCGCGCACCAGATGGCCGCGCAGGAAGTCAAGGTGCTGCACGATCATGTTCTCGGACCAGGCGCCAAAGAAAACGAAGATGCCGATCAGGATCAGAAAAGGGTTGTAGAAAAAGCCGATAAACACAAAGAAGATAGCCAGCATCTGCCCCAGGTTTGCCGCTATCTGAGTAGCCCGCACCCGGCCTAGCTTAAAAGCCAGCAAAGCCCGCAGTACACGCCCGCCATCCATCGGAAATGCAGGTATAGCATTGAAGATGACAAGCATCAGGTTTACAAAGAATAGCAGGTATAGAAAGTTAGCCGGTGTGATGCGTGTAAAAAACTCTTCACCGGGTATCTCATTCAGAGAAGGCAGTATCAGCCAGAGCACAAAGGCGATGACCACATTCACGGCAGGGCCGGCGATGGCGATCAGGAGTTCCTGTTTCGGGTTCTCAGGTATACGCTCCAGGCTGGCCACACCGCCTATGGGTAGTAGCGTGATCATTTTGGTGCTGACGCCATAGCGTCTTGCTGTGAGGGCGTGCCCAAGCTCGTGCAGCACCACGCACAAAAAAATGGTCATCACAAAAGCCACCGACAAAAGAGTGGTGGTCATGTCGGAACCCCGCTGCATTTCCGAAAACACGATCCAACCGATCAGGATCAGGAATGTCCAGTGCACCAGAATCTTGATGCCCGCTATTCTGCCAAGGTTAAGGGACCATTTCATAGGGTGTCGATACGTGACGTGTTATACCTGTAACGTGCTTATACGCTATAAGTTAATAGCCAAACATGCTTTGTGGCAGTGCTATACCTTATCTTAAAAGCTGCGGCACAACCTTGTCGCCAAACACATCGATAAAGCGCTCCTGCTCCAGGTTCACATTATGCAGAATCAGCTGACTAAAGCCCAAATCGATGTCCTGCTGCAGCCACTCGAGGTGCTGGCTTGGATCGGCTGAAACCCGAACATGCTCCCGAAGGTCTTCTTCTCGCACAAACATGGCCGCCTGCTCCAATTGCTTGGCCGTGCGCATGTCAGAGAGCACAGCACTCGGGAAGATGTTGGATCGCCACTGGTCATGGGCTCCCTGCAGGGCCGCTTTCTCGTCTTTATCGTAAGAGAGCTGTACTTTCAGGTACATGGGTTTGCTCTCGCCGCCGCCTCTGTGGAAAGCGTCCACCATTTTCTTGAGTTCTTTTGGCGGCTTTGATACGGTGATCATGCCGTCGGCCCAGCTTCCGACCCACTCTGCTGTCTCTTCAGTGATGGCCGCCCCGATTATTTTAGGAGCTACCTTGGCGCGGGTATAGAGCTTGGCCTGCTCCACTTTCACCAGACCGTGGTGGGTGACAGTCTCGCCGTCCCAAAGCGCCCGTATAATGTCGACGCATTCCTTAAGCCGGTTGTTGCGGTCTTGCTTCACGGGCCAGGGATCACCGGTAATTTGCTCGTTGATGTATTGTCCGCTGCCCATGGCTACCCAGAAGCGCTCCGGAAACATCTCGGCAAGCGTAGCGGCGGCCTGCGCGATGATGGCAGGGTGGTAGCGCTGGCCTGGCGCATTGACTATACCAAATGGCAGTTTGGTAGCCTGCATGGCCGCTCCAAGCCAGGACCAGGCAAAGCCGCTTTCGCCTTGGTCGAGGCTCCAGGGTGCATAGTGATCAGATGACATGGAGGCATTGAAGCCCGCTTGCTCGGCCTGTTGTACATACTGGAGGAGCTCACTTGGCTTAAACTGTTCGTGCGAGGCATGGTAGCCGATTCGGAGCGTGTTGTTTTCGTTCATAGGTATAGCCACAAATTTATTCTATGGCATACGGCGATGCTTCGCGCTTTGGTTTCGCGGGAGGCTACAGACACAAAAAAAGGAGCAAACCGATATGGCCTGCCCCTTTCTTGTCCAGGTAGATAGTCCGGGTTATTTTACCTTCGCCAGAAAGGTTTTCACATGCTCGTGGAAAAGAGCCGTCTGTTCCTGATAAGGGCAATGGCCCGTTGCCATAGGGCGGTAAGTGGCGTTACTGAACTTAAACAGCCGGTAATGTTCAGGCCCTACTGATAAATCATTGTTGCCCGAAATGACCAGTACCGGCATTTTAAGCGATGCGCTCTTAATAGTGAAGTCCTGCGTGTATTCCGGAAAGTCCCATACCTTGCTGCCAAAGTCCCAGTTGAGGATGGTGTCCATCACGGCGTTCATCTGGTCAAACATTTCCTTTTCAGGATACATCATCTTGTACATTACATCCTGCTGGTTCAGCTGATAGGCTACTCCATTGAGGGCTTCACCGATTGAGCCGCCTGTTTTGCGGAAGTCGGACTCGGGTTTGCCCAGCAGGTGAGCGCCGTTTTTGATGTAACTTTCCAGGGCATCGTTCAGGTATAGCGTGGAGTTTACGAAAATAGCAGCGCTGACACGCTTCGGGTGTTGGTAAGCATACTCGGTCGCGATAGTGCCACCAAAGGAGTGCGGCATGATCATCCATTTGTCGTAACCCAAGTGCTCGCGCAGCTCCTCAAAGTCCTGCACCATGCGGGCCAGTGAGTAGTCTTTGGATTGGGAGCTGGAGGAACGGCCGCAGCCACGCTGGTCCACGTAGATCATGGTCATGTCCTGTTCCACCACATCGCCGCCCAAGGCATAGAAATACTTAGTCCAGGAGCCGGGGCCGCCGTGGATAAAGAGGCAGGGCTTGCCCTCGCCTGCCATGCGCACGTATAGCTGCACACCGTCAGAGGTAGTGAAGTAAAATGACTTGCTGACTGCCTGCGTGATTTGCGGAAGCACCAAGAGTGTGAGTAGCAGGCAAACAAAGCGTAACTTTATCATGAAGCCGTATTAGGAGATCAAAAATTTCACAAAAGACGCTCAAAAAGATGAAAAGACGCATATTTGCGGCATATTATTGGTGAACAGGTATAAAGAGCTGGCTACAAGATTGATTTGGAAGGTATAGCATCGGTATGACAGATATTAGAGAACGTGACTTTGAGCGGGAGCTGAGCTTTCAGGCTTCGCGCAGTGGGGGAGCCGGCGGGCAAAATGTGAATAAGGTAGCCAGCAAAGTAGAACTGCGCTTCCATGTGGGCGACTCGGAATTGCTGACGGACGAGGAGAAGGCACTGATACAGGAGAAACTGGGCAGCCGCATCAACAGCGAGGGCGTGCTGCAGGTGGTGTGCCAGGCAGAGCGCAGTCAGCTGCAGAACAAGGAGCAGTGCATCGAGCGCTTCTATGAGCTGCTCCGGCAGGCACTTACCCGACAGAAAAAGCGGAAAGCCACCAAGCCCACACGCGCATCTGTGCGCAAACGCCTGGAAGGGAAGCGCCGCCAATCCGACAAAAAAGCCAGTCGCGGTGGTTTTAAAGGCGACTACTAAGGTATAGCGAAGGTCAATTTTCCTACTTAGGTATACAAGTCCGGCCAATGCGGCCGTTTCCATAATTCAGCTCCATTAATGCTACGCTATTGTGGCCAGGGCTCTTTTCAAAAAAACATCGGCGAGATGGCATTACACTGCCTCACTTGTGCAGAATAGGTAAGATATTTGCAGCGGCAGGATGCAAACTCCGAATACAATTTCATGAAGAAGATTTTTATTACGATACTATTGGTGGCGGGTGCGGCTACGGCCAGCCAGGCGCAGAAATACAGAACAGCAGCAGGTATACGACTCGGTGGCGACCAGTTTGGGGCTACCGTACAGCAGCGCATTGCAGAGAAAACCACACTGGAAGGTATAGCGCTGGTGGGGTCGCGGGAGTACAGCGGCACCTTGCTTTATCAGCGGCACTGGCCCATGCTAGGCAAGCGCTTCAACTATTACCTGGGCGGCGGCGGCCACATCGGAAATCTGAAAGACCAGGGCGTATTCACTGGTTTGGATGCCATTGTGGGAGTGGAGTACAAGATAAACGGCTTGCCCATACTGCTCTCAGCCGACGTAAAACCAGCCCTGCACTTCAACCACGAAGACTGGGTAAACCTGGCCACAGGCATTTCGATCCGATATGTGATCGTGCCGGAGAAGAAAGAGAAAAAGAAGATTTGGCCTTTTGGCAAGCAAGAGGTGGAAGAGGAGAAATCAGGTTGGCCTTTTGGCAAGAAGAAAGAGCCGGAGCCGCCTAAAAAGAAGGTATGGCCATTTGGAAAGAAAGAGGAGCCTGTTCCTGAGCCTGAACCCGAGAAGCGCATAGACCTGAACAAGATATTCAAGAAAAAGGAAAATTAGCAACAATCGCCCGACCCCATTCAGGTCGGGCGATTGCTGTTTTATAAGGGCAATGTCTTTCTGTTCGCCCTGTCTGTGCAGGAGCGTAACGGTAATGCAGGAAAAGGCTTTGTAAATGCTGGGCCTAGGTATAAGCTTTGTTATACGGTTTGGCAAAGGCCCTGAAAAAGGTGCGGTACTACAGCATGGCCACGGGCTGAGAAGCAGGAGCTTCAGTGCTGTAAAGCAATGTGAGGCGCTCCTGTTGCAAGCGATCAGCCAGCAGCACACGCTCGTCAACGGTTTTTTTCAAGGCGAAGCCAAAGGCGGCTACCAGGGCTAACAAAAGAATGATGATTTTCATGGTTTTATTTAGTACTAATGGCGGAGTTAGGAAACAGGTATAATCAGGTACGCTACTTTATCAGGGAGTCACGCGAAATGGTAATCACTACCTCAGGAAGCAGGTTAGGATAACGCTCCAGCTCCTTGAGTTCCTGGCGGTGCTTCATTTCTTTCAAGTCGCTGGTAGTTTTTTTGCCAGCAGCGCCGAAGGCGGCTGTAAGTCCAAACAAAAGAATTAGGATTTTCATAGTAATTCAGGTTAAGATGATGGTGTATGTTGGGTTGAGATCTGTCAAGATGTTAGGCCTTTGGTGCTACGATCAGCACTTCTGGCAACAGGTTAGGGTAGCTGCGTAGCTCTTTTTGCTCTTGCTGCAGTTTGTACTTAGCGGCTGTTACTCTGATATCGTCTGCTTTCTTTTTGCAGGTGGCTCCGAAGCCGAGTACTATGGCGAATAATAAGATGATGATTTTCATAATAGTTGATATTTAAAAGGTTTTTCGTTTCATGTTGTAAGTACTTAATAGATAGAGGAGTTAGGTAAAAGGTTGCTTGGTGTTCCTAAATTTTTTTTTATTTCTGATTAGCATATTACATTTTATGTGCCAATCGGATAAAACGCTGATAATAAGCAGTTTATGAATTTAGATTAATGGTTTGTCTACTTAAATCGTCCAATAGCGTACAGGTGTTTGTTCGAAAACGAACAGGATTTTAACAGACTGTCGTGCTGTTCAGATCTTTTCGGGCACTCAATTGTAAAGTATACAGGCGTTTATCGTGAAGAGAACGTGAAAAATCAAGCAAACAGGAGCACTTATGTATAAAGGCACTTTAATAGCGCTCGGAGGTGGGTATGATGATGACTTAATTAAGTTGATCAGGTCTGAGATATGTCCGATACATTCCCGTATCGAAGTAATAGCAACTGCTACCAGTGATCCAGAAGAGTCTGGTAAGGCGTACAAAGAAGCCTTTGAAGAGCTAGGCTGTGACTGCGTGCAGTTCATGCTCATCGACGAAAACCACGCCGCTGACCAGCCAGAGTATATCAGCCGCATTCAGCAGGCTGACGTTATCTTCTTTACGGGAGGGGACCAGGTTCGTTTAATTGAGTTTCTGAACGGAACACAGCTGCTCGAGATCATGCGTCGCCGTTATCACCAAGAGCCCATCATCATAGCCGGCACCAGCGCAGGGGCCGCCATCATGTCAGACCGTATGATCTACGATGGCTACGGTCACTACTCGCTTATCAAAGGAGAGATGAAAACCACGATCGGCTTCGGGTTTATCAGCCATGTGTACATCGACACGCACTTTGTGGAGCGTGGCCGCTTTGGGCGACTAGCCCATGCTGTGGCGCACGATCCGGCATATGTTGGCGTGGGTTTGAGCGAGGAAACGGGTATTATTATCAAAGAGGGGAATAAAATAGAAGTGTTCGGCACGGGAGTCGTGACAATCATTGACGCCAGCAAGATCCGGTTCACTAACACAAGGCAGGTGTCAGAAAACCAGCCCATTGCCGTAGAGCACCTGATCATGCACATGCTGGTAGAGGGATACCGCTACTGCCTGAAGGAGCACCTTTTTCAGCCTGTGGAGCAGCATCTGCCAAGCCCCGCCCAGGAGGCCAGCGATGCTACTGCCAGCATGGCCTAAGGTTTTACTCTGTCTTCCTGCTGCAACTCCATGTTGATGGCCACCCCGGCTTTGGCGCCTTCGGCGGCGGCCACAATCACCAGTTGCATATCACGGGCCGCATCACCGGCCACATAAAGGCCCGGAATGTTGGCTTGCTGGAGACGACGTGTCTTGATGACGCCTTTGCCGGTAAATTCACAGCCCAACTGCCGGCCGATATCCGACTGCTGACTGGTTTCGCCCGAAAAGAAGAGCGCCCCCTGTTGCTTCGACTCGCCGCTCTGCAAAACAATTCGCTGTAGTATGCCGTCATCGCCCTCTAAGTGGGTAATAGCTTCCGTGCATACCTTTACCCCGTTTAGGTTAAGCAATTCCATGTCTTTGTTGTTTAGTTTCTGGGTGCCGTCGGTATACAAGGTCACATCGTCACTCCAGTTTTTCATGGCCAGGGCCTGGCCTATGCCGCTGCGGTCTTTTCCGTATACAGCTATGGCTTTGTCACGATTTTCCCAGCCGTCGCAGTATGGGCAGTGGTGCACACTTTTACCATAAAGTTCTTCTATACCTTCCACTTTAGGTAGAGCATCTCTGAGGCCGGTAGCCAGCAGCATCTTGCGTGAGTGGTACACATTTTCGTCCTCGTCGTCTACTACATACTGGCCTTTGCTATAGGTAGCTGTTTTCACGGCACGGTCTATTATCTGCACGCCGTATTTTACTAGTTCTTCGCGTCCCTTCTTTATAAAATCACGCGGGTTCACCCCGTCACTGGACAAAAAGCCATTCATGCTGGTGGCCCAGCGATTGCGGGGCTTGCCACTGTCAAACAAGAGCACCTTGCGGCGCGAACGTCCCAGTATCATGGCAGCATTCAGACCAGCAGGCCCTCCTCCAATTATAATCACGTCGTATTGTTCCTTCATTTGGGTTTTAAGTTGAGACTCTATAAACGCAGAATCCCTATCTGGGATAGCTTTCGCATCAAAAAAACTGCTTTTAGGAAGCTTTGTTCAGAGCAGTCCGGAAGGAACAGATAATTTTTCGACCAAAAACTGATTTTATTTGAAAAAAGGTGGTACATGTGCTTTAGGAAGTATGAATGTTTTATATATTTGTTTTACCTTATTAACACCCTATATTTAAACAAGTCGCATTTTATGAAAAGCAAAATCTTAGCCTTATTAGGTAGCGCCCTGCTCACAGGTACGGCCATGGCTGGCGGATACCAGGTAAACCTGGCGAGCCAGCGCCAGATCGGTATGGGCCACACGGGTACAGGCCTTCTGACAGGTACGTCCAGCATCTTCTTTAACCCTGGAGCCATGAGCCACATCGGCTACAGTGGCGTGACGATAGGCGGCAGTGCGCTTGTCTCCAGAATCGCTTATTCTGCTCCTGAGTCTGGAGGTGTTACGGCTCGTACAGATAACCCACTGGGTACTCCCTTCCAGGTATATGGCGTGTACAACATAAATGAGAAATTCTCTGCCGGCCTTGGTGTATACACTCCCTTTGGCAGCACCGTGAACTGGGGCGATGAGTGGAGCGGCCGTTATGGATTGAACCAGCTGAAACTGCAGGCTATTTATGTGCAGCCGACTATTAGCTATGCTATTACAGACAAGCTGGGTATAGGTGTAGGTCTTTCGTATGTAATTGGAAGTGTAAACCTGCAGCGTTCGCTGCCTGTGCAGAGCCAGGACGGCACTGAAGGCGGTATTGAACTGGATGGCAGCGCTGAGTCGGCATTTGGCTTCAACGCAGGTATCTTCTTCCAGCCAACTGAGAAACTCTCTATCGGTGTGAACTACCGCTCCAAAGTAGACCTGAGTGTAGAAGGTGGCGATGTAATGTTCAGTAACATTCCAGCGGCTGCACGCGGCAACTTCCCTGATGGCACGACTTTCAACGCGGAACTTCCAATGCCTTCAACACTTTCAGTGGGTATAGGCTTCAAGCCGAACGAGCGCCTGACATTAGCTGCTGATGTGAGCCATGTAGGCTGGGATGCTTACGAGAAGCTACGCTTCGACTTTAGCCAGAACGTGGGTGGCAGTCCTTTCTCAGAGGCCGGCCGTAATTACGAGAACGCTTTCATCTATCGCATTGGTGGTGAGTACATGGTGAATGACGCCTTGGCCCTTCGTGCCGGTGCTTACCTTGACAAGACGCCTGTACAGGACGGCTACCTGACACCAGAAACGCCGGATTCAGACTCACGCGGTCTTTCTGCAGGTATAGGCTATTCCGTTTCTGAAAACTTCAGCATCGACGCTTCTTTCCTTTATATCAACAGAAAAGAGAGAACTGATGCTGCTAACCTGTCTGGTGGTGTACCAGGCACTTTCAAGGCTGTGGCCTACATCCCTGGCATTGGTCTTAACTTCAAATTCTAATTTTCTTCATTTAAGTATATGAAAAAGTTTTTCTTTAAATCGAGTGCGCTTGCCTTGATGGCGGGTGTATTCTTAACAAGCTGCGATCCAGATATTGATACCCCTGCAGCCAGTTCAGGCGAAGCAGATTTTAGTACTTATGTTGCTTTAGGTAACTCTTTGACTGCAGGTTTTCAAGATGGAGCTTTGTACCGTGAGGGTCAATTAAACTCGTACCCTGCCATACTAGCTGAACAATTTAGAAATGTAGGAGGAGGGGAGTTTAACCAGCCATTATTTGCTGAAGGTGTGAGTGCAGGTTCGCCGAGAATGATTGCACCAAATACATTTGTTGTACCTCCTCGATTAGTTTTAGGACCATCAACAGACTGCAGAAATGAGACATCCATTGGTCCAGTTCTATCAGGTCCAGTTGGGAACTTAACTGTATTTGCCCCATTAACTGGGTCTACAAAGTACAATAACCTAGGTGTGCCTGGGGCAAGATCTTTTCATCTACCAGCTAATGGTTATGGGAGTGCAGCAGGTAATCCATTCTTTGCAAGATTTGCAACGTCAGCAACAACAAGTGTGCTTGCGGATGCAATGGCTCAAAACCCTACTTTCTTTACCCTTTGGATTGGCAACAATGATGTGTTAGGCTATGCAACTGCTGGTGGGGTAGACGACCAGATTACACCAGAGGCAACATTTGAAGGTTCAATTAAAGCAACGCTTGCCCAGCTGACAAGCAATGGTGCTAAAGGAGTAGTAGGAAATATCCCTGATGTTTCAAAAATTCCATTCTTCACAACAGTGCCTTATAATGGCTTAGTCTTAAACGCTGCACAAGCACAAGGCTTAACTGCTGCTTATAAGCCTCTAAATGATGCTTATAAACAAGCAGGTATTCCTTACGAACTTAAGTTTGCTGAAGGCCCCAACCCATTTGTGATTAAGGAAAATGGTGTAGTCCGACAGCTTAAAGCAGGAGAGTATGTAGCACTTACCATTCCCCAAGATTCGTTAAAGTGTTTTGGATTAGGTTCTCAACTTCCTATTGCTGATAAACATATATTGTCTGAGGAAGAGGTTCTGAACGTAAGAAATGCTACGACGAGCTTTAATAATATATTAAAAGCTGAGGCGGATAGGTTAGGATTAGGATATGCTGACTTCAATACATATTTGAATAAGCTATCAGATGGTTTTTCTCAGAACGGTGTAAACTATAACTCGGTACTTGTTACTGGTAATGCATTTAGCTTAGATGGTATTCACTTTACGCCTAGAGGGGCAGCGTTGGTAGCGAATGAGTTTATTAGAGTCATTAATGACAAATACAATGCTCGTATTCCTAAGGTTGACGAAACGCAGTACCGTACTGTACGACTCCCATAAATCATTGACTTGGGATTTGCATAAAAAAAGCGCACCATTAATTGGTGCGCTTTTTTTATGCAAATCCTAATATTTATACATATATATTACTAAATATACAGACTATGTTATTAATTTGTAACACTCACATAATTTATGTGAGTGTTACAAATTAATAACATACAATGAAAATAAGACTTATTAGCTTTCTATTTGCTGTAGTAAGCATTATAGGTGGTTGTTCCCCTAAAGAAAGTATAGAACCTAGTTACCCATTCATGGGCAAATGGATAGTAGTAGGTATTTATAAAAACGAAACAAACATATTAACTCTTGATAGTGAGATAGAATTTAATACTGAGAAGAGTGTTTTTGGATTTGAACATGGTGGAGAGGGACTCGTTTCTTTGGAGCTTAATTATATTAGAAATTCTGATTATACTGAGGTCCAATTAATACCTTGGAGACTAGTAAGCGATAACGTAATTACATTAGATGATGAGTATCAACTTACAATTTCAAAGTTAAATTCGAATGAATTTAACTTTGAAATGCTAGATAAAAATAATGGAGAGAAGTTAGAAATTCGAAGTGTTCGGACACTTAATGTGGAACAACCTTCCGCAGGTAATGCAGATTTTACTAGATTTATTTCCATTGGAGACTCATTTACGGCAGGGTATGCTGATGGAGGCTTGTATAGAGAGGGACAATTGAATTCCTTTCCTGCCATACTTGCCAAACAGTTTAGAAATGTAGGAGGCGGTACTTTCACGCAGCCATTGTTTACCGAAGCGCAACGCAACGGTTCTGGCTATTTGAGGCTTACAGGCTTTGATGCGGCTGGTAATCCTTTATTGTCGCCCGTAACTGATTATTTGGCTATTAGGGGAACGGGAAGTAATAATAAGCTTCTGTACACGAAATATGAAAACCCTATTCAGAATTTAGGCATTCCAGGCATGAAGCTAGAAAATATCAATATGCCTGGCTATGGTTTCCAAAGTACACCAGGGTTCAATCCATATTTAGAGCGTTTAATTCCTGATAGTCAACCAAATCCATACTTATATTCGTATGTTAACTTAGTAGAGACCTCGAACCCAACGTTTTTTACTTTATGGTTAGGTGCAAATGATGTCCTGAGCTATGCTACTTCGGGAGGTACAATACCTATCACACAGCTTACTATGTTTGAGTCTAAATTAAGTGCTCTTATAGCAATCCTTACAAAATCCGGGGCTAAAGGAATGGTGATTAATATTCCAGATATAACAACAATGCCCCACTTTACTAATAAGACTACAACTGCACTCATACAAACAGGAACTTCATTAGGATTGAATTTATACATTACGCAAAGCAATGGTGTTGTACGTGTTGCAACCATTGAAGACTATGTGTTACCTACAACAACAGCAGGTACACCTGAAAATGTTGGTGGTGCAATTATGCCACGTGGGTTCAACCCTCTTAGCCCTCTTAGAAATAATGAAGTTCTCGACAAGGATGAAATAATTATTGCAAAGCAAGCTACTAATCAATTTAATCAAATCATTGCGGGTAAAGCAACTGCAAATATTGGTATTGTAGACATAAGTGCATTTTTTAACTCTGTAAAAACTGGTCTTAATGTTAACGGATTTAATTATTCATCTACTTTTATTACAGGGAAAGTATTTTCATTAGATAAAATCCATCCAACGCCTAGAGGCAATGCCTTAATTGCTAACGAGATTATCAAAGCCATCAATAATAAACATAATGCTAAAATTCACTTAGCTGACGAGACGCGATATAATGCTGTAAAGAACCCCTAATTCTATTTACTAACAAGACTATTTAAGCACAGTAAGCACAGAAAGGCGCCTTCCGCATTGGAAGGCGCCTTTCTCTTTTTTGTCAGGTATAGCGGTAGGCAGGTATAGCCAGCTATACCTTAGTGTGCTTCCAGCCAGTTCTTACCCACACCCAGGCCCACCTCCATCGGCACGCTCAGGGGCAGGGCGTTGGTCATTAGTTCTACGATTTTTGGCGTCACAATGTCCACTTCCTCTTTTGGAGCGTCAAAGAGGAGTTCGTCATGCACCTGCAGAATCATACGGGTCTTCAGGTTTTCGTGGCGCAGGTACTCGTGTATGTTGATCATCGCGATCTTGATGATGTCAGCAGCAGTGCCTTGTATCGGGGCATTTACGGCGTTGCGCTCGGCAAACCCGCGTACCGTGGCGTTGCGGGAGTTGATATCGCGCAGGTAGCGGCGGCGTCCCAGCACAGTTTCTACATATTCATGCTCGCGGGCCTTCTCGATGGCGCTGTCCATGTACTCCTTCACGGCTGGGAACTCCTCAAAATAAGCCTCAATGATGTCAGCAGCTTCGCGGCGTGGTATACCGAGTCGCTCCGACAGACCAAAGGCCGAAATACCGTAAATGATGCCGAAGTTGATCGTCTTGGCTTTCCGGCGCATTTCACTGTCCACCTGGTCGAGCGGCACATGGAATACTTTGCTGGCTGTGGAGGCGTGAATGTCCAGCCCATTTTTGAAGGCTTCCTTCATGGTTGGGTCGCCGCTGAAATCAGCCATGATGCGTAGCTCGATCTGAGAGTAGTCCGCCGAGATGATCAGGTGCTTGCTGTCGCGGGGCACAAAGGCCTTGCGGATCTCGCGGCCCCGCTCCGTACGGATCGGGATGTTCTGCAGATTCGGGTTAGTGGAGCTCAAGCGGCCTGTGGCCGTCACGGCCTGGTTGAACGAGGTATGCACGCGGTTATCCAGTTCGCACACGAGCTGCGGCAAGGCATCCACGTAGGTCGACTTGAGTTTGGCAAGTTCGCGGTGATCCAGGATCAGGCGCACGATCTCGTGCTCGCCAGCCAGTTTGGAGAGGATCTCCTCACCGGTGGCATACTGCCCGGTCTTCGTCTTTTTGATCTTGGCTTTGCCGTGCAGCCCCATTTTGTCGAAGAGCACTTCGCCGAGTTGTTTTGGGGAGCCGATGTTAAACTCTGTGTCAGCCAGTTCGAAGATGCGGGTCTCTATACCTTTAATCTCCTGCTCCAGCAGCAGCGAAATGTCGGCCAGCGCATTGGCGTCGATCGATATACCTTCTTTCTCTATACCTGCCAGCACTTGCACCAGCGGGTTTTCGACTTCATTGAACAGCTTCATCAGGCCCTGCTCCAGCAGTAGTGGTTCAAAGTAGCGCTTCAGGCGCAGCGTGATATCGGCATCCTCACAGGCATAGTCCTTCACCTCTTCCGGTTTCAGGTCAGCCATCGTGATCTGATTCTTGCCTTTTGGCCCAATCAGGTCGGTGATAGGTATAGGGCTGTAGTTGAGGTAGGTTTCGGCCAGTACATCCATGTTATGACGCATCTCGGGCTCCAGCAGGTAGTGCGCCAGCATGGTATCAAAGATTGGCCCGTTCACCTCAACACCATAATTCTTCATCACCAGGATATCGTACTTGATGTTCTGTCCGATCTTGGCGATGTTGGGGTTCTCGAGCACGTCTTTGAATTCAGCAGCGAGGCGCATTGCCTCTTCTTCATTGGGCGGTACCGGCACATAATAAGCTTCACCCGAGAGGTAGCTGAACGACATACCTACTAGCTTGGCCGTGATCGGATCGATGCTGCTGGTTTCGGTATCAAAGGAAAACTCCTGCTGCTTCTGCAGGTAGCGGATCAGGCTTTGGCGCAGGGCCGGGGTGTCGATCAGGTGGTAGTCCTGTACAGTGTTGCTGAACCGCTCAAACGGAACATGTTCAGTTGCTATTTCTACTTCATCATCGGCTACAGCTGCAGGAGCCGCCGAGTCGAATAAAGAGGTTTGTTGCTGGTTAGCGGGCTTGCCGCGTCGGGTTGCGACTTTGGCGGGCGATGCCTCGGCCATGGAGATACCCAGCACACGCTGCATCAGCTGACGGAACTCCAGCTCGGCAAACAGCTCAGCCAGTTGCTCTTCGTTAGGACCGTCATAATGCAATGCCTCTGCACTGAACGGCACGGGTACATCGCAGTGGATGGTGGCCAACTCTTTGGACATCATGCCCTGGTCGGCAAAGTTTACCACGTTTTCTTTCTGCTTGCCTTTTAGCTGGTCGGCATTAGCAATCAGGTTTTCTACGGAGCCAAAACGCTGGATCAAAGACTTGGCAGTTTTCTCACCGATACCCGGTATACCTGGTATGTTATCCACGGCGTCACCTTGCAGGCCGAGTATGTCGATCACCTGCTCCACCCGTTCAATTTCAAACTTCTCCAGTACCCGCGCCACATCCCACACCTCTACGGCATTACCCAGGAAAGCCGGCTTGTATAAGAAAACGTGCTCCGTCACCAACTGGCAATAGTCTTTGTCGGGCGTCATCATGTACACGTCAAAATCATCTTTTTCGGCGCGGCAGGCCAGGGTGCCGATGATGTCGTCAGCCTCGTAGCCGTCCATGATGAGCACTGGAATGTTGAAGGCCTCTACAACCTTTTTGCAGTAAGGTATAGCCAGTGAAATATCCTCGGGCATAGCCTGTCGGTTAGCCTTGTACGCAGCGAAGTTGTCGTGGCGGAAGGTCTTGGCCGCTGAGTCAAAAGCTACACCAATATGAGTGGGTCTTTCTTTCTGAAGTACCTCTACCAGGGTGTTGGTGAAGCCGAGCACAGCGCCCGTATTCATGCCCTTGGAGTTAATGCGCGGGTTTTTGCTGAAGGCAAAGTGCGCCCGGTAAATCAGAGCCATTGCATCAAGCAGGAATAATTTTTTACGTGGTTCGCTCATGTTATAAAGGTATAGGCTGACGGCTTGCTTTGCAAATTTCTGGTAGCGCCAGGGTATTAAGTTTGTACCATTGGGGCTTTATACGCCACATTGCTACAACATGTCAGGAAATTAATTTTTGCTACAGAAATAAAATATAGAGATTAAACAATAAATGGAATAGTCTTTGTATTTTCCTAATCCAAGACTGAAAATAAACAAAATTAAAATTAGAAAAGCAGGATGATGCACCTCATGACATGGAAAAGAGCGGTACTAAGTGTATGTTTCGTACTAACCGCCATGCTTGGCCACAGCCAGGATCTGATCGTTAAGAAGAACGGCGAGGAAGTAGTAGGAAAAATTGTGAAAGTGGGGGAAGACACCATCCATTATCGCATGGTAAGCGAAGAGAAAGGCCCACTGCGGTTTGTACTCCGAAACGATGTGTCCTCTATGCAGTTTGCCACTCAACCCTCGCAGCGACAGCTAAACCAGTTGCCGCAGAGCAACGACGAATATGCTACCGCTTCCGCCATACCAACAGGTACCGGAGCGTCACGTAACTATACCCCTGAAGAACTGATGTACCAGGGCCGTCATGATGCGCTGATGTACTACAAAGGGCAAGGACCACTTTGGGGTACGGCCGGAGCGACCTTCCTGCTTCCTCCTGTCGGTTTGGTCACTGGTATTGTAACGGCAGCAGTACCACCTAATGTCGACAACCTGTTTCACCCGAACTATCAGTTGATGAAAGAGCCGGTTTATCGGGAGGCTTTTAAGAAGCAGGCCCATAAGCGTAAAGTAGGCAAGGCCGCAACTGGTTTCGGAATAGGCTTCGGCTCACTGATTGCGTTGGCTCTTATGTTAGGCGCATAAGCCCCATCTATACCTGATTACCCAGTTTGTACTCCCCAATCTGTGGAATTTTCGCTACACCTTCAGGCGAATTCCACAGGTTGGGGATTTTTGTTTTAATATGTAATAGGTTGATTTTAAACAACTTGAATTAAATATATGGTTTTGGCACAGTTTTGACTAATAGGCTTTAGGAAAAATTAAACTTGAGCGACAGAATAAAACTATGAAAAAAATAACCTACCTGGCAGCCGCCATTGCTTTCTTTGGCTTTGCCTCACTTGACGCGAACGCACAGACTGACAAGAACAAAAAGAAGTCGAAGAAGAAGCAGCAAGTAGAACAAACTACTGAGACAGAAACTGAAGCGCAGGCCGAAACTGGAAATCAGGTAAACTATGAAGAGCAAGTACAGACTGAGACACAGGTAACAACTGAAACACAGACACAGACCCAAACTCAGACTGCAACACAGGAAGAAAATGTAAAGCGTGAAGCAATCACGCAGGAAGAGCTTCCAGAGCCCGTAAAGCAAACTCTGATGGCTGAGGCTTTCAGCAGCTGGCAGATTGTAGAGGTGTTCCGCGTAACACCTAACGGAAATGCCGCTGGTGCTAACGCACAGGGTATGGAAAACCGTGCTGAGCAGGCGACTCAAAATGCGCAGAATACCAATGCACAGGCAAATGCGCAGGGCCAGGGTGCCAAAACAATGTATGAGATCTTCTTCACCAACGAGCAGCAGCAGAGCGCTAAAGTTCGCATTGATGAACAAGGTAACATTATCCGCGACCAAAAATAAGCCACATAGATTAGATATTAGCGACCCTAATATCATGGAACGAGCCTCCGCCCAGCGGGGGCTTTTCTGTTTTATGCCAACCTTAGCGGCTGCTTTTCGGTAAACAGTCGGAATGCACGCCGGAGTACAAATTTCAGGGCAAAATTTCCCCACTGCCCCACGGTTGTGTATATTGCTAAAGATTATGCCCAGAATACTCTTAATCGACGACGATCCTACCTTTTGCCTGATGCTGAGCACGTTCCTGAAACGTCAGCAGTATGAGGTCAAAACTGCCTATACCGCAAGCGAAGGCCTCAGTCAGCTCAAAGCCGATTCCTTTGATCTGATACTGACCGACTTCAGGCTGCCCGACAAGAATGGTCTGGAACTGTTGGAGCAAATCCGCGTGCTCAACACCCAAGTGCCTGTCATCCTGATGACGCACTATGCAGACATACGCACAGCTGTGAGAGCCATCAAAATGGGTGCTTTTGAGTATCTGGCCAAGCCTATCAATCCAGACGAAACCTTATTGACCATCCGGAAGGCCCTGACCTATGGGCGCGAAGGCAATGTTGCGACAAAGCCGGTTATACCTGCACAGGGCGGTTTTACCTTTGTGAAAGGTGCCAGTCCGCAGTCGACGCAGTTAGAAGAGTATATTGCTTTGATAGCCCCTACCAGCATGTCGGTGATCATAGAAGGCGAGAGCGGCACGGGCAAAGAGTATGTGGCCCGCAAGATACACCAGCGCAGCAAGCGGCACGACAAACCTTTTGTGGCCATCGACTGCGGTGCTCTTTCTAAAGAATTGGCCGGAAGTGAGCTGTTTGGGCATGTGAAAGGTTCGTTTACAGGCGCTATGGGCGACAAGGAAGGCCAGTTTGAAGCAGCCAATGGCGGCACGCTCTTTCTGGATGAGATCGGCAACTTATCCTATGAAATACAGGTGAAACTGTTACGGGCCATACAGGAGCGCAAAGTGCGCAAGATCGGCAGTAACACCGACCTCGATGTGGATGTGCGCATTATTGTGGCCACTAACGAAGACCTGGTGCAGGCTGTGAGCCGGGGTGAGTTCCGGGAGGATTTGTACCATCGCCTCAACGAGTTCAAGATCAACATCTCCCCGCTCCGCGACCGCACGGCTGATATCATGCAGTTTGCCGATCACTTTTTGCAGGTGGCCAATCATGAACTGGAGCGTAACATAACAGGTTTTGACGCGGCCGTAGCTATGGCTTTGGAAAGGTATAGCTGGCCGGGAAACTTGCGGGAGTTGAAAAATGTGGTGAAGCGGGCCGTGTTATTAGCCAAGGGCAGCGAAATCAGCCTTGACGACCTGCCACCCGAGATCGCCTATCACATACCGGAGCCAGCCAGCATCGTGGCGCAGCCGGATGCCACGCAAGTAGCCATGCCTGTGACCGATCTGCGCACAGCAACCGAACGCAGCGAGAAGGAACTGATCCTCGAAATGCTGGAGCGCGTGAAGTACAACAAATCCAAAGCAGCCCGTTTGCTCAACATCGACCGCAAGACGCTTTACAACAAAATGCGGCAGTACAATATTGAGGCCTAAGCAGCAGCTCCTGCGGGCTTTTTATGCTTGCTAAGTTCGGTTTCGAGCGCTGTGAGTACAAGAATAGCCTCGGACTTCAATGTTGCAGCTGTGTCAGGCAAGCTGTAGGTTGGCAAGCCTGGCTGGTGCAGCATTTGCTCAAGCGCATCAATGGCTGGCAGTACGTTGTGCGCCTGCAGATGCCGGAAAGCTGTTTTCATCTTATGCGCCAGTTCACCTGCCTGTTGCCAGTCCGCAATGGCCGCTGCGCTTTCCAGCTGTGCCAGCGAGCTACGGTTATCCGCTACCAGTACCTCTGCAATATCCCACAGTGCCTCTTGATCATCTCCCACAAAAGCCCGCAGCTCATCCAGGGTATAGGCAGCAGGTATAGCTTCATTTGCCTGTTGAGTTTCGGCTTCAACCTCTGGTTCAACTCCAGCAGCTGTGCTTTGCGTCTCAGCTATACCTGAGGGTGTAGGTATAGTCTGAGCATCTGATAGACCTGCTGTTTCTTCTTTTTCTTCATTACTTACTGAGGTCGTATGTGCAGCTGATGCATCAGGTATAGCCTGAGCAGATAGGGCTTTGCTGAGCTTCAGGTATAGGTCCTGTTCAGTGAAAGGCTTGAGCAAGTGTTCTGATATACCTGTTTTGGCAAAGAAGCGCTTGTTACTGCTCATGATGTTGGCCGTAAGCGCCATGATAGGTATAGTAGCGTTCTCTTTTCGGATCGCTCTGGCCACGGCCTTTCCGCTCATGCCCGGTAGCTGGATGTCGGTCAGCACAATGTCAAAGCTCTTCTCCTTGATCAGCTGTAGCGCCTCCTGGCCATCGTTGGCCAGCGTGACGTGCATACCTTTGCGGCCCAGTATCAGCTGGCAGAGGGTACGGCTGTAGGCGTCATCGTCAATCACCAGCACGGCTTTGCCAGCCAGTACATTGGTGGCTGAGAGCTGAGGTTCAGGTATAGCCTCGAGTTCAGGGGCAGCTACCCGCTGCATTGGCAGTACAATGCTGAACGTGGTGCCTTCGTTCGGTACACTGCGGAGGGTAAGTGAGCCTTCCTGCATCTCCACCAGCTTCTTGCTGATAGACAGTCCCAGCCCGGTGCCGCCATACTTCCGGATGATCGAGTCATCTGCCTGGTTAAATTCCCCGAACACATGCGCGGTCTGTTCCATCGGAATACCTATACCTGTGTCGCTTACCTCGATCAGCACCACAACTCGGTTGCGACGCTGTGATTTAAGCCTGCAGCGCACCTGTACCTCGCCATCGTGGGTAAACTTAATGGCATTATCCACTAAGTTGAAAAGCACTTGCCGCAGTCGCAGCGAGTCGCCCAGCAGGTGGCCACTCAGCTGGTTATCTATGGTGCAGGTGAATCCTATACCTTTGGTGCTGGCCTTGAGCCGGAATGTGCGCTCCACCTCAGTCAGGAGCTGTTTCATCTCGAAAGGAGCCATGTGCAGGTGCAGCTTGCCGGCTTCTAGTTTGGAGAGGTCCAGCACGTCGTTTACGATGTGCAGCAGGTGTTGCCCTGCGCCGTGTATGGCCTGCAGGTGATCCTGTTGCTGCTCCTGCAACTGTGTATGGCCCAGTTGTTCCGAGAAGCCGAGCACTACGTTGAGCGGCGTACGGATCTCATGACTGATGTTGGCTACGAAGGCCTCTTTGGCACGTGCCAGTTGAATAGCCTCTTTGCGGGAACGCTTCAGTTCGGCTTTATACTTGCTGCTTCGGGTTAAGTCACGCAGGATGATGAGGATAAAGGCAATGCCGCTGGCCAAACCGAATATCCCGACGAGCAAGAGCACAAGCGATGTTTCTTTGGCAACTTCCTGTGCCTGTGCTGCATTAAGGCGAGCCTGCTGCAGCTCGTAGCGTTCCAGGTCATATACCATGCGGCGAACCTGATCCATGATCTGCTTATCCTGCTGCAGGAGTGCAAGCTCTTTAGCTACCATGGCATCCTGCTGCTGCTGTAGCTCACGCTCCACATCCTTGAGCACAACGCGCACTTTAGCTATGGACGCCATGTTGGTTGGGACTGCTTTGCTGGTGTCGGCGGTGTACTCCTGCTTTACATTCAGTTGTGGAACCACGACAGGCTGTGGCGGGTCCTGTTGTTTGGATTCGTTGCGTTTGCCAAAGAGCTTATGTAAAATACCTTTTTTACTCTCGCTCTGGGCAGGTCTGCTGGTGATGGAGTCCGTGTTGTAGGTCAGCCTATCCGATATGATTGTTTTGGTGCGCTGGTTGATCGTGGTAGTGGCAGGCTGCCGGGAAGCTGCTGAGGCAATCTGTTTCAGCGCTTTATCGGTATAGGCGTTGTTGCCGCGCTGCTGTTTTTTATTGTTCACGTGCTCCTCCAGGCTCTTTCTCTGAGCCAGCAGCAGCGCAGACACTGAGTCGATCTGAGCCAGTTCAGCAGGATTGTCCTGCATGAGCGAGCAGAGCGAGTCGAGCTGGCTGTTGATGTTGCCCAGGTTGTCGAGGTACTCCCGGAAGTGCTTGTCTTCGGTAGTGAGGGTATAAGCCCGGATGGCACTTTCTGCCGTGGCAATGTCAGCGAGGGTGTGCTGTAGCTTGGCTAGTTTGGCATTTGGCTCCGCCAGCACATTGACGGAGCTGAGCAGTTGGGTGAAGCTGTTATATGTAAGGTATATGGCAAAAACCACCACCGAAAGCGCCAGCGTAAAGCCGATAACGACCTTCGATTTTATGTTTCCGTTGTTTATTTTCATACGCGCAGATGCCCCTCCACTTGCAAAGGTACTAATTTTTGGGGAGCTATACTTTCTGTAACGATAAGAAAGCCAGAATCATATGTTCGTGGCAACACCGCTTGTACGAGTATGCTGCTTACAGTGTTGAGGTAATTACCCTGACGGAAACCTGTGGGTATAGCGGCTTACCAGCTGCTGCTGGCACCGCCTCCGCCGAAAGAGCCGCCACCGAAACCACCGAAGCCACCGCCCCCGCCGCCAAATCCGCCTCCTCCGCCAAACATGCCGCCGCCAGTACGGAAAGTGCCAAAGGAGCCTGGTCCCAGGATAGGTCCTCCAAGTGTGCGCACACCGCGGCCTCCTCTGCCTCCGCCACCTTTAAAGCGCGACATAACGAATACCAGCACAATCACGATCAGGATAATGGCTATCAGCGACGGCCCTTCGCCTTCGCCCTGGCTGGCCTGCGGATCGGCCTGGTACTCACCGCTGGCCAGGCTAATGATCAGGTTCGTCGCTTCATTCAATCCTTTGTAAAACTCTCCCTGCTGAAAATTTGGTTTGAGCGTGCGCTCGGTAATGCGTTTGGCAATGGCGTCAGGTATGATGTGCTCCATGCCATAGCCTGTCTGAATGGCCACTTTGCGTTCATTGAGAGCTACAAGTATAACTAAGCCATTGTCGTTTTTGCTGCCGCCCACGCCCCATCGCTCACCCAGTTCGGCCGCGTACTGGTTTGCGTCATAGTCGCCTATGGATTTGATAGTGACAATCGCGATTTGGGTAGAGGTGGTGTCGTTGTAGTTGACCAGTTTCTGTTCCAGTGACTGTATTTCGCCCTGGCTCAGGATACCGGCCAGGTCGTTTACCAATCGAGGTGGGGTGGGCCTTGGCGGAAAATCCTCGCTTTGGGCTACCGCCAGGGTACTTAACAAAGTAAGGTATAGGAACAAAATGGATCGTTTCATGGTGCGTTATTTTCCGAACGATATGTCGTCGCTCAGTTCGTTTAGGTCGCCTTTGTCGTCGTACGGGAAGTGTGATTTGAGTTGCTCACCCGCCATGATAACGCCTTTGGCAAGACCGGCGGCATATTCCTGCTTTTTGAAGTGGGAGATCACTTCGGCGGTAATGTCTTCCCAGAAGTGGTCGGGTACGATGGCATTGATGCCTGCATCGCCCAATACGGCAAACTGATGGTCTTTGATGGCCACATAAAACAGTACGCCATTGCGCTGCTTGGTCAGGTGCATGTGGAGCTGGGCAAACACTTCTGTGGCACGGTCGAGCACATCGCCTTCGCAGTTGTTCTCTATGTGCACACGGATTTCCCCGGACGTATTACGCTCCGCCTCCTGAATGGCCTCCATGATGACCTTTTCGTCCGCTTCGGTTATGGTATCTTTAGGCATATTGTTGATGGCTAGATGGTTGCATGGTTAAATTGTTAAAATCGTGATAGAGTCAACCATTTAACAATTTAACCATGTAGCAATTTATACTTTAGAACTGCACCGTAGGAGCTCGTTCAGCACCAGGGTCGGCCTGGAAGTGACCTTTGCGCTCAAAGCCGAAAATGCCTGCCATCAGGTTGTTAGGGAAGGAACGCACTGTGGTATTGTAGTCCTGTACTGCCTCGTTGAACTTGCGCCTCTCCACCGAAATGCGGTTTTCGGTGCCTTCCAGCTGCGCCTGCAGCTCCAGGAAGTTCTGGTTTGCCTTCAGTTCCGGATAGCGCTCCACAGACACGAGCAAGCGGCTCAGGGCACCACCCAGTTCGTTCTGGGCAGCCTGGAAACGCTGCAGGTTCTCTGGCGTCAGGTCGTCGGCGCTGAGCTGTACGCTGGTTGCTTTGGCGCGGGCATTGATCACGCTCTCGAGGGTTTCGCGCTCAAAATTGGCAGCACCCTTTACAGTATTCACCAGGTTTGGTATCAGGTCAGCACGGCGCTGGTAGGCGTTCTGCACGTTAGCCCATGCAGTTTCTACGGTCTCATCTTTCTGCACCATGGTGTTGTAACCGCAAGAAGATTGAGAGGCCAGAATAATAAAGCCGATCAGGTAAAAGAATATTTTTTTCATGTCTATGGAAGGGTATAGTTTGTATACGATATAAGTACAAAGCTAAGCGATATGATTACGGAAAACATAGTATGACGTTGTGAAATTGCTAAAACACTATACTACTCCCCTTAATCCTCAAAACTCTAATCAAAAATTACTATATTGCTGAAAAAGTGTAGTATATGAAAGTCGTTATTCCTGTTGCTGGTGTTGGTTCTAAACTCCGTCCGCACACGCACACACAGCCTAAATCGCTGGTGCCGGTGGCGGACAATACGATACTGGGGCACATCGTGGAGCGACTGATACAAGCGGGTGTACAGGACTATGTGTTCATCATCGGCTACCTCGGCGACAAGGTCGAAAACTACGTGCGTCAGAAGTATCCTCAGATCAGGGCAGAGTTTGTGGTGCAGGAGCCGCGTGAGGGTTTGGGGCATGCGCTTTGGATCGCCCGTGAAACGTATCGCCACGAAGACAGTGTGCTCATCATGCTGGGCGACAACATTGTAGAGGCGGATCTGCCCGCCATTATTGCTTCTCCTAAGTCAGTGCTCGGTGTCAAGAAAGTGGCTAAGCCCTCGCTGTTTGGAGTGACAGAAGTGGGTATGGACGAGTATATCGTGAAGGTGGTTGAAAAGCCGAAGATTCCGAAGTCAAATTTTGCGCTGGTGGGGCTCTACAAGATCATGCAGCCTGAAAAACTGGTGCGCTCGCTCGAGCACATCATCACCGAAAACATACGCACCCACAACGAATATCACCTCACCGATGCGCTTATGCACATGATCCGGCAGGGGGAGAGAATGGTGACCTGGAACGTGGACAACTGGTTTGACTGCGGCCGCAAGGAGACGCTGCTGGAAGCCAACGCCAAACTGCTGCGGCACCCCCGCTTCCGGGAGCTGGATTACTCAGGCGAGTATCCCGGCAATATCATCATTCCGCCCGTGAGTATCGGTTCCAACTGCAACATCACACATTCCATCATCGGACCTAATGTAGCGATCGGCGACAATACCACAATCTCCCGCTCCTCACTGAGCAACTCTATCATTGGGGCTTACTCCGAACTGCAAAACGCCGTGATGCACGACTCCATCATTGGTTCCGACGCCAGTTTTAAAGGGCTAAGCCATAGCCTCAACATTGGGGACAGTACAGAAATTAACTTTGCGCAGTAGTCGCGCTGCCTCATAAAAGACCGTGTAGCAAAGGACAAAAAGCTTTCAATCATACTTTGTCCTTCGCTGACTGGCCTTTGTCTGCCTTAAAATCCCGATCCTACAAAAACGTCAGTTCGTTCAACTGGTCCAGCATCCAGCCAGTCAGGCTGTAGCGGTGACGGTTAGCGGCGAGTACCTCGTGCGGGATGATGTCAGCACGAAAACAGGCCAGACGACCGGCAATGGGCAGCACATTCACTTCTTCTTCCGAGCCATCTTCTTTAGGCAGGTATAAGCGCAGATTACCGCCGTTCTCAGGTTGCCAATCTTCGTTCAGGTAGCAGATAAACGACAGACGCCGGTGGTCATTGGTCTGGAACTGGTCAAGGTGACGTTGGTATACAGTGCCCGGCGGGTACACTGTGAAGTGAAACTCAAAATCCTTTAGTCCCAGAAAGCAGGTGCGGTTGATGTAGCGCATCACCTCGTGCATGCGGTCCAGAAATACCTGTGTTGGCGGCAGCGCCTGCGATGGTTCTATCCAGCGGATAAAGTCGCCGCGTACCTGCTTGTCCACCGTAAACTGATCGGCGGTGCCTATACCTGCTTTTTTGAAAGTGCCCTGCTCCTGATGGTGTTGCAGTACCTCCAGCAGATTGCGTACCTCTTCGGGCTCCAGAAAATTGTCAATGATCGCATATCCCTTGTCAGACAAGCGATCGGCTATCTGTTCGAACTTCTGTAACAACTTCTCCTCTTCTACTTCTTCTATCATCTAAATCTGAATAAAAACCTTTGTATAAAAAGCCAGCAAATGTAATGCGCAGCGACATCGCTTGTATACGGTGCCCACAAAGATTTTTTGGCTGGAACCGGCTGAGAATAAAGCAAAAAGGAAAGTGCCCCTTCGCTGTGGCGCAGGCATTGTTTTCAGGAGGCATAATCGCTTTTATACTGGTGCTGTTTCAGCCTTTTGGCAGCTACTTGTGGCAGCATCCATGCAAGATCAGGGTGTAGCGCCCGACGCTGCGAACCTAACCATAACACAGGCCTGTCAGATGTGGTACTGATCCGAAACTCAAAAGCTGCTACGTCTACTAAGGCAACTTTATAGGTATAAGCGCTGTTAAACGACAGGTATAGCCTGATTCAGGTTAATTGCCTATCTTAGCTTTTCCGTAACTCAACCTTAAAATCGACGGTACTAAACAATGAAAAAATCAACTGTTCTATTGCTGGCAGGCGGCCTGACCGCTGTCTCGGCCTGCAAATCCACCCAAACCGAGAATACCGCCACTGGCATGAATACCGAAACCACGACTACAGCCCCTGCAACGCAACTCAATTACCCTGAAACCAAGAAAGTAGACCATGTAGACGATTATTTCGGCACGAAGGTAGCCGACCCGTATCGCTGGCTCGAAACCCACAACGAAGAAGTGGACCAGTGGGTAGAGGCGCAAAACAAAGTGACCTTTGATTACCTCGACGGCATCGAGTTCCGCGACCAGATCAAAGAACGTCTGACCAAGATCTGGAACTATCCAAAGTATGGCGCACCATTCAAGAAAGGTGGCAAATACTATTTCTATAAGAACGACGGTTTGCAGAACCAGAGCGTGCTATACGTGCAGAATTCCCTGGAGAGCGAGCCGAAAGTGTTCCTCGATCCGAACAAATTCTCTAACGACGGTACAGTAGCCCTTACGGCATTATCTTTCGACAAAGATGCCAAGTATGTGGCGTACGGTACGTCAAGTGGCGGTTCTGACTGGAACACCTACGAAGTGATGGAAGTGGCCACAGGCAAGAAGCTCGACGACAAAGTAGAGTGGGTGAAGTTCTCGGGCCCTAGCTGGCACAAAGACGGCTTCTTCTACAGCCGCTACGACGCCCCGACTGAAGGCAACAAACTGGCCAACAAGAACGAGTACCACAAGGTGTACTACCACAAAATAGGTACGCCACAGAGCCAAGACCAACTGGTGTATGAAGACAAAACCAAGCCGCTCCGCAACTACTATGGTCAGACCACCGACGACGAGCGCTTCCTGATTCTGAACGTGTCGGAAGGTGCCGCTGGCGCCAACGCCCTGTACTACCGCGACCTGACAGATGCGAAGTCTACTATCAAACCGATTGTAGATAGCTTTGAGTCGGAATACAATGTGGTGGACAACGTAGGTGACAAGCTGTTGGTGCGCACCAACAAGAATGCCCCACGCTACCGTTTGGTGCTGATTGATCCGAAAAAGCCGCAGGAGCAAAACTGGAAAGTAGTGGTGCCGCAGAACGAGAACGTGATGACAGGCGTGTCATTAGTAGGCGGTCGCATCATTACCTCTTATATGAAAGATGCTGCTAGCGAAGTGGTGGTATACGACACCAACGGCAAGCAGATGAACAAAGTAGAACTGCCAGCCATTGGTACAGTAGGTGGCTTCAGCGGTGAGAAAGACGATAAAGAAACCTTCTTTACCTTCACGTCATTCACGTACCCGCCAACTATCTTCCGTTACGAAGTGGCTAGCAACAAAGTAACGCTGTTCCGCAAAACCGAAGTAGACGTGGATACCGAAGCCTATGAAACGAAGCAGGTGTTCTATACCTCTAAGGACGGTACTAAAGTGCCGATGTTCATCGTGCACAAAAAAGGTCTGAAGCTGGACGGCAACAACCCGACCTATCTGTACGCTTACGGTGGCTTTAACATCTCCCTGACCCCAAGCTTTAGCATTGCCAACATGCTATGGCTCGAGAACGGCGGTGTATACGCCATGCCAAACCTGCGCGGTGGCGGTGAGTACGGCGAAGACTGGCACAAGGCAGGTATGACGCCGAACAAGCAGAACGTATTTGACGACTTCATTGCCGCAGCCGAATACCTGATCGACAACAAGTATACCTCCAGTGAGAAACTGGCCGTAGGCGGTGGCTCAAATGGTGGTTTGCTGGTAGGTGCCTTTATGACGCAACGCCCCGAGCTGGCCAAAGTAGCTGTTCCTGCTGTGGGTGTAATGGATATGCTGCGTTTCCACAAGTTCACCATCGGTTGGGCTTGGGTACCGGAATACGGCTCATCAGAAGACGAGGCACAGTTCAAAAACCTGTATACCTTCTCGCCGCTGCACAACCTCAAAGAAGGCGTGAAGTACCCAGCCACGCTGGTGAAAACAGCTGACCATGACGACCGTGTAGTGCCAGCGCACTCCTTCAAGTTCATCTCTGAACTGCAGGACAAAGGCGCCCCGGGCAACCCATACCTGATTCGCATCGATGTGCGTGCAGGTCACGGTGCTGGTAAGCCGACTTCACTCGTTATCCAGGAGTGGGCGGATACTTGGGCCTTCCTGTATAAGAACATGGGTGTGAACCCATATGCGAAGCAGCAGCAGCCATAACAGGCATAACTGATAACTGAATCACGAAAAGCCAGTGCTGCAGAAATGTGGTGCTGGCTTTTTGTTTTGTGACCTACCTCTGTTCCATTTGATTTATATGGCTGTATTCTTATATTTAGATAATCAACCAACCTTAAACAATAATTGAATGGATACAGAATTTTACAACGAGCAGCCTCAAGGGTTAAGCATTAATTTAGCGTCAAGAGATTTCTTGCAGAACACGGCGAGGTGGGGCAAGTTCTTAGCTATAGTTGGTTTTGTAGGCGTTGGCATCATGGTCCTGTTCGGGGTTATAGCCTTAACTATGGGAGCCAGCCTTGGCGGTGGAGCCATTAGTGGCACCTTCCTGAGCCTGTTCTATCTTCTGTTTGCTGCGCTTTATTTGTTGCCGGTTTTATACCTGTACAGGTTTTCGAGCAACATGCAGACTGGCCTTATGACTGAAGACGAAGAGACAATTGCAGCGTCATTCAAGAATTTAAAGTCCCTCTTTAAATTTATGGGCGTTCTTACAATCGTCTTCCTTGGATTTTATGCGCTGGCGCTGCTGGCCATGTTCTTTGGTGTCGCTATTGGCTCTTCCATTTAAATCAGCCTTTATACTAAAACAGAAAAGCACATCCCTCCGATGTGCTTTTTTTATACCGCTACCTCCTGGCCCCCTCCCTGATTCTTGCGTACCTTGCAACACGAACTATCCTACACGCTATGAAATCAGTAACCGGGCAAAGCGAGTTTACCGTGCGCTCCACCGAAACCGATCAAAACGGACAGGCGACCTTACCAGCGCTGGTCGGGTACATGCAGGAAGCTGCTTGGGACAACACAGCGACCATGGGCATCTCCATGTACGAGCTGCTGGAACAAGGCCTGACCTGGGTGCTGCAGCGCATGCGCGTCGAGATGTTCCGCTACCCCCGGCACCGTGAAAAGATTACGGTCGAAACCTGGGCCTCTGGCCGGGAGCGCGTGTTTCTGCACCGCGACTTCAGGGTATACAGCGCCGACCGCGAGCTGCTGGGGCAGGCGACGAGTGTGTGGCTGGTGATGGATGTGGTGAAGCGCCAAATGGTGTCTGTGCCCGATTTCATAACAGCTGTGGAAGTAGTGCCTGGTGAGGAGCCATTGCCTTTTGCCAAAGGGAAACTGCCGCAGCTGGATCAGATCAGGTATGAGGAGCAAATGCCTGTCCGCTGGCACGACATCGACCTGAACCGCCACGTCACCAACACCCGCTACCTGCAATGGGTGCTGGAAACCTTATCAACTGAAATACTCACAACGCAGCAGCTACAGGAAATCGACATTATCTTCAAAGCGGAAAGTACGCTCGGCGATACTGTGCTCGCCACAGCAGGACCAGCGGAGGAGGCCGATACGTTTCTGCACAAACTCACGAGCATCGATTCAGGCAAAGAACTGGTTCAGGCGAGAACTAAGTTTGGGAGTTGAGGAGTTTGAGGGGTGAGGAGGTTTAAAGTTAAAATTTCGACTAAATTGCAACAGCCGTTACGCAACATACCTCACAGTGTTTCCCAAACCTGTGAGCGTCTGTGCTAACTGCAGCGCTATACCTGGGTTTATGTCTTGTGCTGCCCAAGTATGGCAGTCTGGTATACTTGTTTCGAACGGAAGCGCTTCGTAGCAACAAAACACTCATAGGTCTGAAAGACACTGTGAGGTCAGCGCTTAACTACAGCATAATCAATCCTGAAAATCTTCACTAATACTCAAAATCCTGATTCAGACAAATGCTAAACATCAGAAAAGGAACCATAGATGACCTGCCACAGGTACACAATTTAATTAAAGAGTTGGCGGTATATGAAAAAGCGCCAGACGAAGTGACCAACACACTGGAGGATATGCATTGGGATGGCTTTGGGGAGAATCCGATCTTTAAATTCTTTGTGGCTGAAACAGAAGAGGGCATCGTAGGTATAGCGCTTTACTACATCGCCTATTCCACGTGGAAAGGAAAGATGCTGTTTCTGGAAGACCTGATTGTGACCGAACGCCAGCGCCGCAGTGGCATTGGCAAGATGCTGTTCAACGCCGTAGCCCGTGAGGCGAAGGAGATAGATGCCAAGCGCATGAAGTGGCAGGTACTGGACTGGAACGAACCAGCAATAGCTTTCTATAGGAAAATAGGTGCCAACCTCGACGGCGAGTGGATAAACTGCAACATGACCGAAGAGCAGATCAAAGCTTACACCGCGGACTAAGGTATAGCGTGACTCAGGCGACCTGCAAAAGCATAAATGCAGCAAGGCCGGCAATGATTATGCCCTGCGCGAACACTTACCAACTCAGCTAAATAAGAACAGGCCCGCGCTCAGGTATAGCACGGGCCTGTTTGCTGATAAGATGGATTGATTTACTGATCTTTCTCCACATCCTGGCCTACAATCTCCAGCAAAGAGCGGAAAGCCACAAATTTTTCCGGATAGCGATTCAGCACCTTGGCTTGCAACCCCGGGGCATGGTCGCGCTGGTACTCCTCCAAGTCTTCCAGGTTGCGGCAGGTGTACTGTACGGCATAGGTAGTGCCGCCATTGTCTTCCTCGTGCAGCAGGCGGGCAATTTGATTGTTAAGGAAATAGCCTGTTGCCATTACTTCCGGTATGTGCGTGCTCTTCATCCAGTCTAGCCACTCTTCGGCCACACTGTTGTCGATGTTGATAGTTACGTTGTATATAATCATACTCAAAATTACGATTTCGGCAGCTTTTTGTAAGGTATAGCGCTGAAAATTTGCTGAAATGCTTAACCTGTGAGAGCAGCAAAAGGCAGACAGTAACACATGTGGCAAGGTATACCTGCAGCCTCAAATACTCTTCAGCTTAATGCTTGATAATGCCAGCGATTACAGCGGCTCCATGTAATTCAGGTCTTTGCCATAGGTTTCATCCAGCGTCAGGATAGAGTAGATGGCAATGACCAGGCAGAGCACGGCCAGTAGTATGGCGCCCGGTACCAGTCCGACACCGTCTTTGAGATAAGTAAAGGCAATGGTGAGTGGCACGACTGCTCCCCGTACAAAGTTAGGCACCGTGGTAGTTACCGTAGCCCGGATATTGGTGCCGAACTGCTCTGCTGCTATGGTCACAAACACGGCCCAGTATCCCCCGGCAAAGCCTAACGCCACACACAAGGTATAGAAGGCTGTCAGGCTGAACTCCCTGCCCAAAAGGTACACGCCAATGAAAATGCCGGTGAGCAGCAGGAATGCCAGCACAATGTTTCGTCGGCTCTGGAAGCGCTGGCTCAGGAAGCCGCTGGCAAAATCGCCGAACACGAGGCCGAGATAGCAGAAGGAAACAGCCCGCGCCGCCGACACTGTGTCTTTCACACCCAAGGCCACCCCAAACTCAGGCGAGAAGGTAATGAGGATGCCTACCACATACCAGATCGGCACCCCGATCAGGATACACTTGAGGTACTTCCAGAAACGTTTGGCATTGGTAAAGAGCGACAGAAAATTGCCGCGTGTCACATTGGTCTGCTTCAGGTTGTTGAACATGCCCGACTCGTATACCCCAACACGCAGCAGAAGCAACAGCATGCCTAGTCCACCACCGATGAAATAAGCCGTGCGCCATCCAAAGTATTCGCCGACTATACCTGCCAGTATGGCTCCTGATATCCCAATGGTGGCTACTACCATGGTGCCATAGCCGCGCTTCTCCTTCGGCAGCACCTCTGATACCAGCGTAATACCTGCGCCCAACTCTCCGGCCAGTCCCACGCCCGCGACAAAGCGCAGCACCGCATACATGGGTATAGTGGTTACAAAGCCGTTGAGGATATTGGCGATGGAATAGAGAAAGATTGAGCCGAAAAGCACCGATAGCCTTCCCTTCTTATCGCCCAGCACACCCCAGGCTATACCGCCCAGCAGCATACCGGCCATTTGCATGTTCAGTAGCATCACGCCGTCTTCCAGTAGGGCGGTAGGGTCCGTTACACCCAGCGACTGCAAGCTGGGTATACGCACAATGCTGAAAAGCACGAGGTCGTATATGTCGACAAAGTAGCCCAGGGCCGCTACAATAACAGCCGTGTTGAAAAGGTAGTGTTTTTGAGGAGATGATTTCAGGGTGGGCATAAGGTTCAGGTTATGACAGCTTTAAATATAGCGTTTTGCTGATAATTGTGAAAGACCTGGCCGTGGAGGTATAATCTTTTGACGATTTCCCTTAGATTAGTGTGTTCGATCTAATCAGAAACTAGCATGCAGGATATAGCCAGGAAATTAAATTTAAAAGTAGGATGGCAGGTGCTGGTGCTCAATGCGCAGGCAGGTATAGTTGAAGCACTGCAGAGCCAGGGCATGACCACCCATACTTCTCCCGAAAAAGGCGTGGAGTACGATGCGGTGCAGGTGTTTGCCACTAATAGCAAGGAGCTAAGCTACTATATACCTTTGGCTGTGCCGTCGCTCAAGCACAATGGCATGCTGTGGGTAGCTTATCCAAAGAAATCATCAGGAATAAAGTCGGACCTGAACCGAGACAATGGCTGGGAGTCAGTGTCAGAACTGGGCTACGCTCCTGTCCGGCAGGTAGCGGTGGACGATACCTGGTCTTCACTGCGTTTTAAGCACGAGTCGGAGCGAAGTGCTCCTTCTAAATTTGGAGTAGATGCCCCAGGTATAGACCGCAAGAGCAGAACAGTGGAAGTTCCGCAGGACCTGCGTGAGGCACTGGAGTCAGCCGGGTTGCTGGAGACTTTCGAAAAGCTGGCCTTTACGCACCGCAAGGAGCATGTGCTGGCCATACAGGAAGCCAAGCGCCCCGAGACAAGAGCCAACCGTATCGGCAAAACCATTCAGATGCTGATGGGACAACAACTGCTCGGCCGTTAAAGCAGGTATAGTAGTCCTGTGCACGACAATGCGGAGCCTCGCTGCGGATTAGCTGCGTAGCTTAAGAAGAGTCAAAAAACAAAAGACCGCAGCAGGATACACCTGTTGCGGTCTTTTTTATGCTTTTTTATCGCAGCAACTTAGTTTGCCACGATCACATTAAAATCAACATCAATGTCTGTGCTGCCAGCAGTGGTGTTAGTGCCTGTCTTCAAGCCGCCCGGCTGGTGCTTCAGCACCACTTTCAGTTTGCCGTTGCCAGTACCTGCGCCGGTTGTCACAGTCGACTCCAGCCCTACAGGACGGTTGTTCTGGTCCATGTCTGTGATGGCTACGTTCACAGTGGCATTGCTGCCTGCATCAGGCGTAAAGGTATATACAAGCAAGTGCTCGTCACGCTCATTGCGGATTTCGGCAGTCATATCAGCTACTGGCGTCTTGCTTTCATCGGCTAATGTCACCACGGCAGTATACTCTGTGCCCGGTCTTAGCGTGAGGGGAGCATTCTGAACCTGGGTACCTGTTATCGTGCTGATAGTAGCTTCTGCATCCTGGCCTTTACCTGTTGGTGTTAGCGAGATCGTGACAGCAGTGATTACCTCTTCTTCTTCATCCGGACCTGGTTGGTCATCGTCTTTGCATGAAGTGGTAAACAATAAGGTTCCCATTAACAGAAAAGCCATATACGGCCTCAATAGCTTGTTCATAAGTAATGAATTTCGTTGTAATAGATATAAATTAGAACTTAAATATATAGCCTTTTGGCCAAATATACGACAGTTTTGTAAGAATAGCCTTGTTGGTCTATGCCTAATATCCCGATTACGCCAATTCAGCTCAGCTTGTTATTGCCTGTGCACTTATGGTAAAAAATCGTGGCGAATCAAGAGTAAATAAGAACAGGCACCCATCTGAATGCCTGTTCTAAGTAGGTTCTTCTTACTGTAGTGTAATGTTGAATTGCACATCCGCATCGGTGCCGCCTGTGCTGATGTTGCTGTTATCTGTCTTTAAGCCGCCCGGTTGGTGCTTGAGCACTACCCGCAGTTTACCTGCTTGCGGATTTGAAGATGTCTGGATAGTGTTCTCCAGGCCAATTGGGCGGCCATTGCTGTCGCGGTCTGTAGTCGTCACGGTAAGCAGTGTGGCTGGTGATGGCTCAAAGAAGAACTGGTGCTCGCTACCCTTCTCCCTGATCTCTGCTGTCAGATCTTCTTCGTGATGCGACTCATCCATCAGCGTGATGGTGGTGTTATACACCTTGCCTGCCTGTAACATCACGTTTTCCGGAGTATACACAGGAGCTTGTCCACCATCACCATCCAGGTCACGGTAAGTGGCTGTTACGGCCTGGCCGCCATCCTGCGGTGTCATGGTGAGCATCACAGTCGTGATCAGCTCTTCTTCGTGGTCATGCGGTTCATGGTCGTGGTCGTCGCAAGAGGTGAAAGCTACAAGTGATCCGAAAAGTGCTAGTGTCAAGTATGGTCTGAATATTTTGTTCATGATAAAAAGTCTTTTTTGGGTTTGAAATGAAAAGTTGAACGATAAAGCCGAAATAGGCTAGCGGCCACTGAAGTTGAGCGGAAGTTTCACGCGGAACAGCAGCATGCGCCCCATATCGTCAGTAAAGTACCTGAAGCGGTTCAGGTAGTCGCGGTAAGCGGTATTGAGCAGGTTGCTGCCCGTAATACCCAGCTCCACAGGCTGTCGCCCGAAGTGTACCGTAGTGCCTGCCTCCAGGTTGAGCAGGAAGTAGCCCGCTGGCGGGGCCATGTAATCCTGCTCGGCCACGGTAGGCACGCGGGTTTGCTCGGCCACATAGGTGCCACCCAGCGCAAAATAAGTATCGCTGGTATTGCCTATACCTGCCAAGCGATCCGTGTCGAAGCGTAGCATGTTGTTATACCTGTCCGCTGGCACACCCACCAGGTGGTCGTTCAGGTCCAGGTTTCGGGCACGTACTATAGAAGTGCGCGACTCCAGGTATAGCTGCGGTGTGAAGCGATACTCCAGGTCCAGATCTATACCTCTGAAGATGGCATCCGCCTGCTTGTACTCAAACGTCGGGAAGGCCCCGCGAATGGTGAGTGTCGGCGGCTGCACCGGTGCCAGGTAGATATAGTCGTTGATGAAGTTGTTGTACACGCTCAGCTTGCCGTTCAGGCGCTGGTTGCCATAGTAGGTCACGGAAGCCTCAAAGTTGTAGGCCTGCTCGGAGTTCAGGTCGCGGTTGCCGCGCTCGTAACTGGCAGAGCCATGGTGTACCCCGTCACTGAACAGCTCGTTTGCCCCCGGCGCCCGCCAGGCTGAGGTAGCACTCAAGCCGAATGTGAGGTGGTAGCCTACGTCATACAAAGCACCCAAGGTACCCGAAACGTTGTGGAACTGGTACTCCGGCCGGATAATGTCAGAGTTTCGCTCCCGCTTCGTGATATTGAGTTTCTTGTAATCGTAACGCAGCCCGCCTTCGAGTTGCAACCTGTCTTTGCGCCACTTCTCCGTTACAAAAGCTCCCGCCGTGAAATTGCGGAAGAAAGGAATGAAGTAGCGCCCCTTGTAGGTATTGTTCTGGTAAATCGTATTAATGCCCATAGCACCTGTAAAGTTACCTACCGGCGCGTGCTCCCACACGGCCTCGGTCGTATGGGTAGTAATATCCAGTGTCAGCTCCGGGGCGGCGCTCGATGCACGGTGCAGGTCGTACTCCTGGCGGACGTTACGCTGCAAGCCATACACGAATTCCAGTCTGCCCGCATTGCCCGTATCCCAGTAGGCTTTGGTTTTGAGCAAATGGTGACTCACGTCCTGGTATGGGCGATCGATGGTATAGGTAAAGTCGTAACTGGTCTGCTCGGGCCGCTCCCGCCCGATAGCATTCTCCAGATCTGTCAGATTCCCGATGTGCGATGCCTTGAGAATACCCAGCTTCGTGTTGAACTGGCTGTAATAAACCTCCGCTCCATAGTTTTCCTTCTTATACCCAAGTGCTCCCGAGAAATTCAGCTCCTGAAAGCCTGTGTTCTGCATGTAATAGTCGGCTGTGCGGGCATTGCCGGCACGCTTTGCCGTACCCTGCAGGCGCCAGCTCAAAGCAGGTATTCTGGCAGGCTTGCCTTCTACAGTAGCCGAAACAGCTCCCTGGCGATTGTTGGTAGACCCCAGTAGGTTTAGCTCACCGCTCACGCCAGCTGTGTCGGGCAGCGCCTTTGGCTCCACGAGCACCACTCCGCCAATGGCGTCGGCACCGTAGCGCACGCCGGCAGCTCCTTTCACCACCTTCAGCTCAGAAGCCACAAAAGGGTCGATCTCCGGTGCATGCTCAGCCCCCCATTGCTGTCCTTCGTGGCGTACGCCATTGTTGAGCATCAGAATGCGGTTGCTGTGCAAGCCGTGGATAACAGGCTTCGAGATGGTTGGGCCGGTCTGCATAGTAGACACTCCCGAGAGGTTTTGCAACGACTCCGCCAGCGAAAGGCCGCGTGTCGTCTCCAGTTCCCGCCCGGAAAGCGTTCCCGTAGACTGCGCCTCCTCAGTCAGGCGCTCTCCCGTGATCAACACTTGATTGAGCTGCCGCGCATCGATGTGCAGTGTGAGGTTGCGTACCGTAGAGGTGGTCATGCGGAGCGTAGGCCGCTCCATCACATAGCCGATATAAGTGACCTTGAGGGTATAGCTACCCCGGCACAGGTGATGAAAATGGTAATTGCCGTATTCGTCCGACAAAGTGCCACGCTGCAGCTCTTCTATATAAATAGTAGCGCCAATGAGTGGCTCCCGGGTGTCATGGTCCAGCACCTTACCTGAGAGGGTAAGGCCGCAGTCCTGCTCCGGGTTTTCGCCGTCCAGGTATAGCTGCCCCTGCGCCACCGCCATAGGAGCCATGAGGAGTAGCTGCCACAAGAGCACGATTATGAATTTGGATCTATACACAGTTTGTGTAAAGTTTAGGTATAAGGTGTTGGCTACAGCCTGCCGCTAACCCGCCAACTGAAAAGCAGCCACAGGTATAGGTACAGCCATAATGCCAGAAAAATAAATAACAGGAATACCAGAAGACAGTACCTGATGCCGATAAGAAAACAGCAGGTATGCTATACTGATAAGCCAGTCTGAAAACAGATGTCGGGAGAGGCGACATGCCGTAAGACTGGAAAGAGAGCGGAAGGTTTAGCCAAGTGCGGGCGGGCCGCGAAGTTTGAGGCGGGCAAAAGAATCAAAAGCCGAATGGTGGGTATACCGAGCTGTATACTCCGGCAGCATAATAGGAGCCCTGAAGGTATAGACGATGGCAGCGCTCTGGTAAGGCGCCCCAAATAGATCTTCTACCGGACAGTGGCTGTGCTTTTTCTCAACATGCGCATTTTTCTGGTCGCCTGGATGCGCATGCTCGGTGTGGGCATGGCTGTGCAGGCTAAGCAGCAACTGATCCGGCACCATGGCGCGCGTGAACAGCAGCAACAGAAAGAGGGCGATATATGTCGTGAAACGGTACACCTAAAGCATGGCTTTAAAACAAAGATAGGACTTTTTTGCCAATGTTGCATGTACGCACAAATGCGCTGCTAGTTAAGTTATGCCTGGGCTATCACTAAAAATATGCCAAAACAGCCCAAGGCTATACCCGAAATAGTCGCACAGAGCCAGTTTTCTGCCATCATGTCACAATTGAGCGGCGAAGTTTTCTGTGGAACAGGATTTGAAAGCGCTTGAGCAGGAATACCGGTTTCCTTTTTTAAAGGCACCGATTCAGAAGACATCACTTATTAAAATATAGATTTTAAAAGTATAGCACATGGAAGAAAGAGGTAATATTTCGATTCACACCGAAAACATTTTCCCGATCATCAAGAAGTTCCTTTACTCTGACCACGAGATATTTCTGCGTGAGCTGGTGAGTAATGCCGTGGACGCCACCCAAAAAATGAAGCGCTTGTCCGCCATCGGCGAGTACAAAGGCGACCTGGGCGAGCTGAAAGTAGTCGTGAAAGTGGACAAAGACGCCCGCACCATCACTATCTCCGACAACGGTATCGGTATGACGGCAGAGGAGATCAAGAAGTACATCAACCAGATCGCCTTCTCAGGCGCTACCGAGTTTGTGGAGCGCTACAAAGACGCCGGCGAGCAGAACCAGATTATCGGTCAGTTCGGTCTGGGCTTCTACTCCGCCTTTATGGTGGCCGACCGTGTAGAGATCGTTACCAAGTCTTACAAAGACGAAACTGAGTCAGCACACTGGACCTGCGACGGTAGTACCGAGTTTGCCATTGCCCCAGCACACAAAGAAGACCGCGGTACAAACGTGATCCTAAATGTGGCTTCCGATTCAGAAGAATTCTTGGAGACAGCCCGCATTCGTACCATTCTCGATAAATACTGCAAGTTCCTGCCGGTACCGGTGGAGTTTGAGGGTGAGATCATCAACAACCCAAATCCGATCTGGACAAAACAACCATCGGAACTGACAGACGAGGACTACAAGAACTTCTACAAGGAGCTATACCCGTTCTCGGAGGCGCCACTGTTCTGGATTCATCTGAACGTGGACTATCCGTTTAACCTGACCGGTATCCTTTACTTCCCGAAACTGAAGAACGATTTTGAGATTCAGCGCAACAAGATTCAGCTTTACTCCAAGCAGGTGTTCATTACCGACGAGGTAAAAGACGTAGTGCCGGAGTTTCTGATGCTGCTGCACGGTGTGATCGACTCGCCGGACATTCCGCTGAACGTGAGCCGCTCTTTCCTGCAGGCCGACTCCAACGTGAAGAAGATCAACACTTACATCACGAAGAAGGTAGCCGACAAGCTGAACGAGATCTTCAAGAAAGATCGCGAGACCTTTGAGAAGAACTGGGACGACATCAACGTATTCATCAAGTACGGCATGCTGAGCGACGATAAGTTCTATGAGAAAGCCAAGGACTTTGTGCTGCTCCAGAACACCGAAGGCAAGTACTATACCCTGGAAGAGTACAAAGCCCTTACGCAGGCAAACCAGACCGACAAGAATGGCCAGCTGGTGATGCTCTATACCACTGATTCCGACAAGCAGCACGCCTTTGTAGAAGCCGCTCAGAACCGTAGCTACGACGTACTCAAGCTGGACTCCATCATCGACAGTCACTTTATCGGTATGTTGGAGCAGAAGCTGGAGAAAACCTCGCTCAAGCGTGTAGACTCTGAGACAATCGGCAAGCTGATTGAGAAAGACGAAGCGAATGATAGCGTGCTGAGCGATACTGAGAAGGAAGACCTGAAGAAGATCTACGAAACGGCTATCAACAACCAGAACATGCAGGTAGAAGTAGCACCGATGGCTACAGATGATGCACCGGTGATCATTACCTTGCCAGAGTTCATGCGCCGCATGAAGGATATGAGCAAGAGCGGCGGGGGCGGTATGATGTTCATGGGTAACATGCCAGATACTTACAACGTGACCATCAACGCGAACCACAGCATCAACCAGCGCATCCTGAAAGCGAAGGACGACAACAAGGAGCGCATTGCCCGTCAGGCCTTTGACCTGGCCCTGCTGTCTCAGAACATGCTTTCCGGCTCGGCCCTGACTGCCTTCGTGAAACGCAGCGTGGACCTGATCGACAAAGAGTAAGATTACCTTTTCATAATTACACTTAACAGTATAAAAGCGGCACCCAACTGGGCGCCGCTTTTGTTTTGTAGTAGCTTAATTTGTGAACTAAGCCGCCCGGCGAAAAGTTATAGGGGCTAAACTCATTGGCGAGTTGGCCGGTATATGATTTTTAAGCATATTTACGTTGCTTAGATAAGGTTCTGTCAACTCACCATTCAAAGCGCTTTGATTCAAACTTATACCATGAAGCACCTTCTTCATCTTGTCTGGCTTGGTTTTTTGCTGATTGTGGGGCTTGCAGGCTGTAAGCCAAAGGCCTATAACAGCGACTATAACCTGAGCCGTGCCGCCCTGAAGCAGAGTGCCAAAGCCGAAGCCATCGCTCTGGCCGATACCGCCAGGCCTTCTGTGCAGATAGGCGATTCCCTGGCAAACGAAGAGGAAAAGCAACCCAAAAAGCGCAAGAAGAAAGCTGACAAACGCTATTTTATGGGCGATAGAGTAGCTCGTGGCTTTGTGAAGTCAGGTGGACGTGGCGACCGGGAGGTGGTCGAGTCTTTCAGCTACTTGGTTGAGTTTCAGCAGCCAGACCCTTATGCACCCGAAAAATACTACTACGATACCAAGCGACGAAAACTCTACAAGACACGCGGCGAATTAAATCCTGAGCAGCACAAAGTACTCCACGGACCTTACAAAAAAGAGCAGGGCGGTGAAGTCGTGGAAGAGGGCTACTTTTATGCAGGTACCAAGCACCTGCGCTGGGAGCGCTACAACCGTGACGGTATATTATTAGCAAAAGAGCACTTTGAGAAAGGCTTCCTGCGTGATGCCGTGGTGAAATACTACGAAGGAACTAAGAAGATAAAAGAAGTGATTCCTTATGCCTATGGTGAGGTGCAGGGGACTTATTACCGCTTCTACGAAAATGGTCAGCTGGAATGGATGGGGCAGTACCAGAAGGGGCGCAAAGTAGGCCTCTGGGTGAAGCACTTCGATTTTAGAGCCCGCCGCCAATACGAGTACCAGTACCCCAAAACGCCTTACGAACCGCAGTCAGAGCCATACCTGGTCAAGCAATACGATCGCCATGGCACACTTATATTTGAGAAAGATAAGCTGGACAAGCGGGCTTCAGCGCGTTAGTGAAAGGCATCTTCAATGTGGAACAGCTCCGGCGGGTTGCTCATCGTGATCGCAATGATATCGAAGCGAATGTCTTCCTGCCAGCCTGTTTTTAAGATGTATGAGTCAGCTGCGTTGAGAATCATCCGCTGCTTTCGCCGGTTCACAAACTCCTCCGGATAACCAAAATCATCATTCGTCCGGGTTTTCACTTCTACAAACACCAATGTATCGTTTTGGCGGGCAATGATGTCAATCTCGGCTTTGCCCATACGTAGGTTGCGCTGCAGGATGCGATAGCCTTTCTGGTGCAGCAGGTCACAGGCCAGGTCTTCGCCGTTGGCCCCGGTAGAGAGATGAGGTGCTTGCGGGGTCGTCATAAGAGCTTTAAACTTATAATAGCGGCAGGTGGTTTTACAGGTACTGCCCAAGTTGCCGTTTGCGTATACCCCCAGACGGCCGTATCTTTGTCTAAAACTAGAGGTATAGCGTACCCGCCAGCATCATATTTGGCTTTGAGCTATACCTTGAAAGAAGGGAGAAAAGACGTGTCACAGAACAAAACCATACAATTTGAGCACCTGGGGCTGATTGACTACAAAGAGGCCTGGGACTACCAGGATAAGCTCTTTACAGGTATACTGGAGATGAAGGCCCGTAACCGCACGGCCGCTCCCGAAGCGCAGGAGGTAACGCCTAACTATCTGCTTTTCTGCTCACATCCGCATGTCTATACCTTGGGCAAGAGCGGGCACGAGTCCAATTTGCTTATAAATGAAGAAGGGCTGAAGGCGAAAGGTGCTACTTTCTATAAGATCAACCGTGGCGGCGATATTACTTACCATGGCCCGGGGCAGATCGTGGGCTATCCTATTCTGGACCTCGACAACTTCTTTACCGATATTCACAAATACCTGCGCTTCTTGGAAGAGGCGATTATCCTGACTTTGAAGGATTACGGGATAGAAGCGGGCCGTATACCTGGCCTCACCGGCGTGTGGCTGGACCATGTGGAGCAGAAGAATCCGCGCAAGATCTGCGCCATGGGTGTGAAGTGCAGCCGATGGGTAACCATGCACGGTTTCGCTTTTAACATCAACACCGATTTAGATTATTTTAATAACATCGTACCTTGCGGTATTACTGACAAGCAGGTAACGTCGCTGGCAAAAGAGCTGGGCCGCGAATTGCCGATGGCAGAGGTAGAGGAAAAGCTACTGGGCCACCTGGCTACTCTGTTCGAGGCAGGCATTACAAAAGATTAAATGAAGAAAGATATTGATTTTACTCCGGTTCAGGGTGTGGCTGTGGCCATTGCTTTCACAGGCGAGTTGCCAGAAGAGCGCACCTGGAACGTGTACCTGATCAACAACAACAGTGTGGCACTCGAAAATGTGTTTGTCACATCCAAAGGCTATGGCACTATAGAAGACGAAGAAGTAAAGACTTCCGTGCTGCGACACATGTTTGAGCGTGTAGAGGCCAAGAGCTTTGTACAGGTGGAGGTGATCGACCCGTCCGTGTTCAAGCTCAACAACGAGTATTGGGTAAGCTACTACATCGACGGCAAGATCTATGACAAGCGCTTTGTGTTCGTGCCCGATTCCATTACCGACGAGCACCTGATTGACATCAGCATGCTACAAATGCAGGGTGTGCTGCATTCTTAAGGTATAGCTTCTCCAATTTTTTCACCCAGACCGTGTATTTCACAAACCGCATAAGATATAGCTTCGGGCTTGTGCTGCTGTTAATGGCGCTGACCTGGCCATTGCAGGCGCAGGTGCTGCCGCTGGAGCAGAAGAACACCCTGAACGGGAACTGGCAGGTATACGATGCCGGATCCAGTGACCTGGTGCCCTATGCCACCACTCTGCATGGCGGATACAGTGCGGTGCACCAGTGGGTGACCATGGCGCCCTCTAAGCCATTTGTGATAGAATTTACTGCCCAAAAGGACCTGTGTCTGTTTTTGAACAACCAGTTGATCTTCACGGCGGATTCCACTTCCAACTATACCTTTGACCTGGCCACGTGGAACAAGCGGGTGAAGCCTGTGAATGGCCGCTATCTTTTGTCAGTGTGGCATCCGTCGCAGCACCCCAATGTAGGGTCGTTCCGCAACCGGGTGCAGGCAGAGCGAAACGATAACGAAACAATGCAGGGGAGCTTCTCGGTGCGGCTGCGGGAGTATGTCAATCAGAATGCATTTATCATTTTCATGCTGCTGATCGGCTTGCTGTACGGTAGCCTTAAAACTACTTTCCCTTCTGACTTCCAAGCCGTATTCGGGGTGCAATCCTTCTGGCGCACAAGGTCTCTGGATGAAGGGATTCTGACCAAGCCGCTTGGTACCTGGTCAGGAGTGTTGTTTATTGTTGCTTTTTCGATGTCCATGGCGTTGCTAATAGCGGCTATTCATACCAATGTGCAGCATGTGCGCATCTTTAACCGTCTTTTTCCGGTGTCTGAGTCCGATATCACGACCAAAATCCTGTTCTATACCTTCCTAATTTTCGCTGTCATCCTGCTAAAGTACCTTTTCCTGAAAGTGATGGGTTATATTTTTGGGTTGGAGCAGATTGTGCAGGTTCAATTCAGTGAGTTTCTGCGTTCTCTGTTGTTTTTGGGCCTTTTTCTACCGGTGGTCATGCTGCTATACCTTTCGCTTAACCAAGTGGCTCCTGACACCGTGCTCACGGTTTCGAGTATGGCGGTACTCTTGTTGCTGGTAATCACGATTATTCGTGTGTTTGTGACAGTAAATAAGCAGACTTCTGTGATAAATTTGCATTTATTTTCTTACCTTTGCGCCACAGAAGTGATTCCGTTGGCCATCATGCTGAAGTTTATCGTGTTTAACTTTTAAAAACACAAATTGAGGGCTTCAGTGTACGGCTTAAATTATAAAAACAGACTTCCATACTCTATGGCTGAAAGTAAAGAAAAGGCTTGGGCAAATCCTGAAAGACACAGTATTCCGATCAAGAGTATACTCGTAACGCAACCACAGCCTACTACCGACAACTCTCCTTATCTCTCGATAGCAGAAAAGTACGGCATCAAGGTTGATTTCAGGGCGTTTATTGAGGTAGAGCCTGTTTCCTACAAAGAGTTTCGCAAGGATAAGGTGGACATTCTGTCGCACACGGCTGTAATTTTCACCAGCCGCAACGCAGTAGACCACTTTTTCAGAATTTGCCAGGAGAGCAAGATCGAAATGCCGGCAGATATGAAGTACTTCTGTATCTCTGACCAGACGGCCTACTACCTGCAGAAATACATCACTCTGCGCAAGCGTAAGTTGTTTGTAGGCGAGAAAACGGCCAAGGATCTCTTTGAGGTGATCAAGAAGCACAAGAACGAGAAGTTCCTGTACCCTTGCTCTAACATACGCAAAGACGATATCCCGGGCTTCCTGAAAACAAATAAGATCAAGCACACAGAGGCGGTTATCTACAAGACAGTAGCAGCCGACCTGTCGGATCTGGACGATGTGACCTATGATTGCATCGCCTTCTTTAGTCCTTCAGGCATCAGCTCGCTGTTTATCAACTTCCCTGACTTTAAGCAGAACAATACCCGCATAGCAGCTTTTGGGCCAACCACGGCCAAGGCAGTGCGCGATGCCGGTCTGGAGCTTGACATTGAGGCACCAATGCCGAACGCACCATCCATGACGGGAGCGATCGAGGTGTACATCCAGAACCAAAAGAAATAAATCAGGCTTTTAAACAGGCAGGATTAAAACAGTAAAACGCAAAAGCAAGTAGAATCAACCATCTGCTTGCTTTTGCGTTTTACTGTTTAATATATATATTTGGTTCAACTCTGGCTCTTTAACGTCCAGTTAACGCATGCTTAGCTGCAACATTCTATGAAAAAGATTATACCTGCCGTTTTGTTGCTGTTTATCTGCCACCTGAACTCCTGGGCTCAGCAGCAGCCTCAGTTTACCCATTACGGATTCAACGGCATGTATATCAGTCCGGCTTACGCAGGTATAACCAACCGCCCTGAAATACAATCGATCTACCGCTACCAGTGGCTGAATTACGACGCCTCCTTCGATGATGGCGGTTCGCCGCGCACATTGCTCCTGACCGCCCATACCCCGGTGCGGCTTTTGAAGGGCGGCGTAGGTCTCACACTCGTTCAAGATCAGATCGCAAACACCCGCATCCAGCAAGCCGCCATCTCCTACTCCTTCCACCTGAATGTGGGCGAAGGCAAGTTGGGTATAGGTGTGCAGGGTAATATAAATAATATAAGAAAAGGCAGCTACCGGTTCATTGACGAAGGCGACCCGAACATCCCATTCAACAGCTCCGATTCCAAATTTGACATGGGAGGCGGCCTTTGGTATGAGTCAGAACGCTTCTACGCAGGCGCTGGCGTCACCAATCTGCTGCGCTCCAGCTACCAGTTTATGGACGTTGATAACACAGGAGGCGGCCGCGTAGTAGGCGAAAACCATATCTACCTGACAGGAGGCTACCATTTGCCGCTTACCAACCAGCTGGTACTTACTCCTACAGCCCTCTTAAAGCATGATACAGAGACATTTTCGTTTGATGCAGGCGCCCGCATAACATTTGATGAAAAATATTGGGGCGGATTGAATTTTCGGCATCAGGAAGCTGTTAGTGCGCTTGTGGGTATAGCGATGTTACAGGATAACGCGCTGCGGGTAGGATATGCATTAGATCTCACAACATTTAATAAAGTGGCCAAAGCCCCAACATCACATGAAGTGATGGTTTCCTATCGATTACCTGAGCCTGTTGTTCGGTTCAGGCCGCCAGTGCGAACCCCTCGCTATAATTTCACTAAATAAATTTTCATGATATTGTATTTATCACTGAAAAGCTGTATTCTTGAAAAAATACAGTTAAATAATTTTAATATGGTACAATAAATCTTGATATAGTACCGTTAAAAAATTATTAATAGTGAGAAATTTAATTGTTTTTGTTTTATTTCTAATTCTCAATATATTTGCTACACCAGAAATAGTGTGCATAAATAATTGCTAAAAAATTTACTTTTTCCAAAGTCATCATGAACAAACTATTAAAGCTGTCTTCCTTCGCTTTGGCGGTGGTACTGCTTGCGAGTTGTGGGTTAAGAAGAGGACCGCAAGGCGACCTAGTAGGCGCAGAGGATCGACCAGACTACAATCCACAAGCTGTACCTTACGGCATGGTTGCCTGCCCGGGCGGAACCTTCCATATGGGCCAGGCTGATCAGGATATAGCGGCAACTATGGCGAACCTGAACAAGCAGGTAACAATAGGCGGCTTCTATATGGACGAAACCGAGATTACGAACAACGAATACCGTCAGTTCATTGAAGTAATGGTCAATGACTCGATCGATATTCTGGGCGAAGACTTTGTGATGACAAGCCTGTATCCGGACACAACTGTTTGGGTGCGTGACTTCACTTACCACATGGGTGACCCCTTGATGGAATACTATTTTTCTCACCCTGCATTTGATGAATATCCGGTGGTAGGTGTGAACTGGTTTGCTGCCAAGTATTTCTCTGATTGGAGAACGAAGCATAAGAACCAGGCCAACGCTGATAACGGAATGGCCCCAATGCCGAAATTCCGTCTGCCATCTGAGGCTGAGTGGGAATACGCTGCCAGAGGCGGTCGCGATATGGCAACTTACCCTTGGGGTGGTCCATACCTGCGCAATGCCAAAGGCTGTTTGCTAGCTAACTTTAAGCCAGGTCGTGGTGATTACTACAGCGATGGCTTTACCTATACAGCTCCTGTAGCTCAGTTCTTCCCGAACGACTTTGGTCTGTATGACATGGCCGGTAACGTAGCGGAGTGGTGCGAAGATGCCTACGCTGATGCTACTGTTCCGATTACCTGGGACTTGAACCCGGTTTACTATGATGATAACGAGCCTCGCAAAGTAGTAAGAGGCGGCTCTTGGAAAGATATTGCATACTTCCTTGAAACTGGCACCCGTAACTTCGAATATCAGGACTCAGCCAGATCGTATATCGGTTTCCGTAACGCGATGATCTACCTGGGACGTTCTTCAGGAAGAGAGTTCAGATAGTCAATAGAAGTGTTCTTTACAGTTAAAAACTAAACAATTTAATACCCAATCGTTCACATTTAATTTTTGAAAACAAAATGAGCAAAGCTAGAGGTCGCAGTTTCTTGTACGACGTGTTGATGCCCAAAGTGTATGGTCTTGGTGCCGCAGTCGTAATTATCGGAGCATTGTTTAAAATTCAGCACTGGCCAGGTGCCGACATCATGCTGATTGTAGGTCTTGGTACAGAGGCCGTAATCTTTGCCCTGAGTGCATTCCAACCACAGCCACACGATCCAGACTGGGCAAGAGTATACCCACAACTGGCTGATGACTACGCTGGTGAGGCGCTTATCCCAACCACAGCTTCAAACAATGGTCCTTCTGCAACAAAGGAGCTTGACAAAATGATGCGTGAAGCAGACATTACGCCTGCTACAATCAATTCACTGGGTCTTGGTCTGAACAGACTGAGCGAGACAGCTGCTCAAATGGCTGACCTGAGCCAGGCTACTGCTGCTACTAACGAGTACGGTGTACGCGTGAAAGCTGCCGGTGACCAACTGGGTCGCATTACTGAAGCTTATGCTACAACAGCGGATGCACTGTCTAAAATGGCTGTTGCTACTAATGATGCGCAGGAGTATCATACGCAAGTACAGAGCATGACAAGAAACTTAGGTGCTTTAAATGCTGTTTACGAAATGGAGCTTCAGGATGCTAACAACCACCTGAAAGCAATGAACAAGTTCTACGGTAACCTGAGCATGGCCATGGAAAACCTGACCGATGCCAGCAAAGACACTGAGCAGTTCAAGCAAGAGGTTTCTAAACTGACGCATAACCTACACTCACTGAACACAGTGTACGGTAACATGCTGACAGCTATGAAAGGCTAATTGCGCATCATTTCCTAAATCAACAAGAAAACAACAGTAACTAAGTAGAAAATGGCTGGAGGAAAAGAGACACCACGGCAGAAGATGATCGGTATGATGTACCTGGTACTGACCGCACTTCTCGCCCTGCAAGTGAACTCTGCTATCCTGTTAAAGTTTCAGTTTATTGATGAGAGTCTTATGGACGTCAACAATAAAACGCAGACTGACAATAGCGGAGTTGTAACGAATATTAAATCCAAGGTCAGCGAAGGTGGTAACCGAGACAAAGACAAAACTGTACTCGAGAGCGCCAATGCTGTTAGAAAAGAAACAGGTGAACTGGTAGAGTATATCCGTGGTCTGCGCGCGACACTGATCGAAAGAACTGGTGGAGAGAACGAGGAGAAAACCGGATACTCAAACCCTAGTGCAGAAGATCAGGTTGCTATGACTATGATTGGACCTGCAAGTGCTAAGAACGGTGCCGCTTACGAGCTAGAGCAGCGTTTGAACAACTATGCAAAGTTCATGAAGCAGTACAACCCAAGCATGCCGGACATCCTGGCACGTGACGGCAAAACTGACCCAATGGCTGCAAAAGACCGTAGCCAGCGTAACAAAGACTTTGCTCAGTTGAACTTCGAGGCTACTCCACTGGTAGCTGCGCTTGCAACACTTTCTCAGAAAGAAGCAGAGATCTTGAAGTACGAGGCGGATGCCCTGCAGAACCTTGCTCAAAAAGTAGGTGCTGACATCATCAAGTTCGAGAAAATCTTTGCGATGGCTCGTGCTGAGTCTAAGACAGTAGCTGCTGGTACTAAGTACAAAGCTGACATGTTTATCGCCGCTTCTTCTGATGCGATCACGCCAAAGATGACGTTCCAGGGTAAGCCGATTAATGTAGTAGACGGTAAAGGTCAGATTGAATTCACGGCCGCTGCCTCTAACTACGATGCTGATGGTAACTCAAAGCAGACTTGGAAAGGTCAGGTTATCATTGACAAGAATGGTGAGCAGGAAGTACTGGACGTAACAGAAGAGTACATCGTAGCGAAGCCAGTAATTCAGGTACAATCTGCAGCAGTGCAGGCCTTATACCTGGGTTGTGCTAACGAACTGAACGTACAGGTACCAGCACTTGGTGCGGTTTACGATCCTAGTTTCTCAGCAGCGGGTGGCTCTGCCATCAAAGGTGCTAAGAAAGGTCAGGTAACAGTAATCCCAACTACTACTGAAGTGAAGCTTAACGTGAGCAGCGGTGGTAACGCCATTGGTACAGAAACTTTCAAAGTTCGTCCAGTGCCAAGACCATCACTGCAGACTGTAGTGAACGGAAGACCAGTAGACCAGAAGAGAGGTTTGCCAGCACAAGGCATCAGAGCAGTAGAAATACAGGCGATCGCTGACGAAGGCTTTAAGCAATTTTTGCCACAGGAAGCACGTTATAGAGTAACGAAGTGGAGAGCATTCCTGGTAAGAGGTTCTAACCCAGTTGATCAGGCTGAGTTCTCTAGCCCAACAGGTGACCTGAGCCGTTTTGCCTCTAAAGCTGCCAAAGGTGACCGTGTTACGATCGAAGTAATGGAAGTGAAGCGTCTGAACTATCAGGGCAATCCTGTAGACGCGAAACCAACAGGCGACGGTATCTTCACTATCCCACTTAACTAATTAAGATTAGAAGCTTACAAGGAGTATGAAACTTATCAAAGTAATAGGTGTAGCAGCTGGTATGATGCTCTCTTACGGAGCAGTAGCACAGCAAGTGTCTACCACGCAGTCCAGTAATCCATCAGCAAGACCTATTCCGGAGTCTGATGTGTTGTTTAAGAAAACGGTTTGGCGTAAGATCGACTTGCGCGAAAAGCAAAACAGACCTTTGTTTTCTGAAAACAGAGAGATCACCAAAGTTTTGATCGACGCTGTAAAAAGCGGAGAGTTGGTGGCCTATAAGACAGATTCTGTAAATGTACCACTTACCAGAGAGGAATTCCTGGCTAACATGACTGCCAAAGATATGGGCGGTGGGTTAACAGAGGAAGAAATCGCAGCTGGTTTCGGTCAGGAAGAGGAAGACGATGACGCATGGGGAGCTGCCCTGGGCACAACTGCTACCCAAGAGACTGGTCCTGTAAGCAACGAGTACTTTGCAAAGCAGCTATACTTGCTGGAGCTGAAAGAGAACGTAGTGTTCGACAAGAAGCGTTCTCGTATGTACCACGATATACAGACGATCAGCATTAAAGTGCCATCTACGCTTAACCCACTTGGTTTTGAGCAAACAGTAGGTAGCTTTAAAATGAGTGATCTGGTAAAGGTTTTCAGAAACAATCCTGAAACTGCTATCTGGTACAACGCACAGAACGATGCACAGCACAAGAACCTGGCTGATGCTTTTGATCTGTGGCTGTTTAGCTCTTACATCACCAAAATATCTAACCCGAACGACAGAGCACTGGGTGATATCTACGGTGGTGGTAAGAAAGGACTATTAGCTGCTCAGGAAGCGCTTGAAGCGTTGATCGAGTACGAATACAGCCTGTGGAGCTACTAATTGTAAGGCAATCATAAAAAAGGGGAGATCTGAAAAGATCTCCCCTTTTTTATTTAGAAAACTTGATGGGTGTTGGAAGAACAGGTATAGCTGACAGACCTTAGTACCAATAGCAAAATTATCTAACAGGAGCAGTACGCAGTTTCTATCTAAAGAATACAGTACAGTATAACTGAGAGATTAATAGAGTAGTGATAATAAGGTCGAAAAACCTGATTAAGAAGAAGTACCTTCAGCATTATGAAAGTAATCGTAAAGTATCTGCGCCTTACGCTGACCTACCTCAGCAGTTAATTCTGTAAGTGTAAGTTCCTTTAGTTTCTTTACTGACCTGAATTTCTGAAGTAGTGCATCAGCGGTACTCGGACCTATACCTTTCACATCCGTCAATTCGGTCTTCAAGGTGCCAGCATCTCGGCGGGAACGGTGAAAAGTAATCGCAAATCGGTGTGCCTCGTTGCGTAATCGTTGAATAAGCTTCAATGACTCAGACTTTTTATCGATGTAAAGTGGAAGCTTATCACCCGGGTAGAAAATCTCCTCTAGGCGCTTGGCTATACCTACAATCGCAATCTGACCCCACAGATTTAAGTCTTTCAAAGCCTGCACAGCAAAACTCAGCTGGCCTTTGCCACCATCGATGATAATTAGCTGCGGCAGAGGCTGCTTCTCTTCAATTAGACGGCGATAACGACGTGTCACCACTTCATACATCGACTCAAAGTCATTCGGGCCAACAACAGATTTGATATGGAAGTGGCGATAGTCTTTTTTGCTTGGCTTGCCATTTTTAAAGCAGACCATCGACGCAACCGGGTTGTCACCCTGAAAGTTGGAGTTGTCGAAACACTCGATTTGTCGGGGAAGCTCAGTTAACCGGAGGTCTTTTTTCAATGTTTCCAGTACACGGAGTTCACGCTGCTCTCCTAGGCTCTTATTCTGCTCCTGACGTCCTTCACGCTCTTTGCGAAGGTACATGGCATTCTTCATCGAAAGGTTCAGGAGCTTGCGCTTATCACCTATCTGTGGCTGCGTGATGGTGATGTTATCGAGCGGCAAGGAAAGCTCAATATTCGTGATGATCTCACGGGAAGTGCTTTCAAACTCATGGCGCAGTTGTACAATCACAGAAGCCAGCAGCTCTTCATCTGACTCATCCAGTTTTTTGTGTAGCTCCAGTGACTGTGTCTGTATAATTGAGCCATTCATTACTTTCAGGTAATTCACAAAAGCACACTTCTCGTTTGATGTAATCGAAAAGACATCGATGTTGGAAAGTGTGTTGCTTACAACAGTGGACTTAGCCTGATAGTCTTCCAGCAGATCAAGCTTTTGCTTGTAACGATGTGCCTGCTCATACTGATAGTCAGCCGCTGCAATCGCCATCCGCTCCTTAAAAAAATTCTTTGCTATCGAGAGGTTGCCTGAAAGTATATTCTTGATCTGAGCAATGTACTGGTTATAAGTAGTTTCATCTATAAGATCTTCGCACGGGCCCTTACAGTTACCGATATGATACTCCAGGCATACCTTGAACTTGCCAGCAGCAATATTTTCGGGAGACAGGTTGTAGGTGCAGGTACGCAGGGGGTATAAGGTACGGATCAGGTCGAGCACGATGTGCATAGTAGTGCCGCTCGGATAAGGACCAAAATAACGGGAACCGTCATTGATCTTGTTGCGGGTGCTGATTACTCTGGGGAACCGCTCATTTACAATGCAGATGTACGGATACGTCTTCCCGTCTTTCAGCAAGATGTTGTACTTGGGCTGGTACTGCTTGATCAGGTTGTTCTCGAGCAGAAAAGCATCAGCTTCTGTATCCACAATCGTGAACTCTATGTCCTTGATCTTGGAGATCAGCTTTAGCGTCTTTTTGTTATGCTGGGCAGAGCGATTGAAATAGGAGCTGACACGCTTCCTGATATCAATCGCTTTGCCTACATAGATGATGCCTTCATCATCAAAGAACTTATAAATGCCCGGTTTATGTGGTAAATGGGAAATCTTCTCCCGCAACTTCTCGTTTGCAGCCATGCTCAAATTTCATTAGAAAGCATCTAAGTCGATCGGGGCAGGTGTTTGATAGAACTGATCCTGCTGAACGGAGTCTACTGACATGCCGTTGTTATACTTAGAACAATCTAATTCTACCGATAAAGGCGTAGAAGGTTTAGGGAAAGGATCTCTTGTAGCTTCTAAAGTCTTGTCGGCGTATACCTTCTGGAGGAAGTTTCCGTAGATCGGCATGGCCAGTTTATTGCCCTGACCCAGTGCAATGGTACGGAAGTGAATAGAACGGTCGTCACCACCAACCCAGGCACCTGCTACCAGGTCAGGCGTTATACCCATGAACCAGGCATCAGAGTAGTTTTGGGTTGTACCCGTTTTACCGCCAATCTCATTCTTAAGTCCGTTGCGGTGACGCAGGCCATAGTAAGCAGTACCGCCCGGCTCTGCTGCAGCCTTGAGCATGTGCACCATCATGTAAGCAGTTTCTTCACTCAGGGCGTCTACCGTCTTCGGCACAAATTCGTGCAGCACATTGCCATGCTTATCTTCAATGCGAGTGATGAAGTTTGGCTCTACCCAGGTTCCACTGTTCACGAAGGTGCCATACGCACCAACCATGTCATAAAGTGTCACATCATTCACACCAAGCGCCAACGAAGGATTAGCTTCCAGTGGTGTTGAGATGCCCATACGCTTAGCGGTCTTAACCAGTGTTTCGGCTCCAAGTTTGTTTACAAGGAAGGCAGAGATAGAGTTAACAGACTGCGCCATCGCTTTGCGCAGCGTGAACTTCTCACCAGAGAACTTGTTGTCGGCATTATTAGGGCACCACATTGTACCGTCACCCAGCGGTATACATACCTGCGTATCGAGCACCTCGTAGCAAGGATAATAGCCATTCTCGATAGCGGCAGTGTACAGGAACGGTTTGAACGTAGAACCAGGCTGGCGAGCACCCTGCTTCACGTGGTCATATTTGAAGTGCTTGTAATTGATGCCGCCTACCCAGGCCTTGATATGACCTGTTTGTGGTTCCATAGCCATGAAACCAGTTTGCAGATAATGCTTGTAATGCTTGAGCGAGTCAAGCGGACTCATCTGAACTTCCTTTTCTCCATCATAAGTAAAGATGGTCATCGGGATTTTCTTATTCAGGTAGTAGTTAATAGAATCCTGGTTGCCATCGAAGCGTCTGTTCAGATTGCGGTAGCGGTCGGTACGCTTAATGGCATTCTCCAGGTAGTTCGGGATTTCCTTGCCCTGGCGGTCAATCCAGGGGTTGCGGCCTTTCCAGTGTGCAAAGAACTCTTTTTGGCGATCTTTCATATGCTCCTCTACTGCCTGCTCCGCATAAGTCTGCATGCGGGAGTCAATAGTGGTGTAGATCTTCAGTCCGTCGGCATAGAGGTCGTAGCCATTCTCGCGGCACCACTTCAGCAAAAACTTACTGGCTTCGGTACGGAAATAGGGTGCAAGACCGATGTTTTGGTTCTCGACACGGTATTTAAGCTTGATATCAGTTTCTTTCAGGCTGTCGTACTCGGCCTGTGTCATGTAGCCGTACTTCACCATCTGTGACAGCACCACGTTGCGGCGATGCTTCGAATTTTCCGGATTAAACTTCGGACTATAGTGGTTCGGGTTCTTAAATAAGCCAACCAGCACCGCTGACTCCTGCACTTCCAGGTCCTTCGCATCTTTACCAAAGAAGGTCTTGGCGGCAGACTGCAAACCAAAGGCATTACTCCCGAACTCGAAAATGTTCAGGTACATGATCATGATTTCCTGCTTGGTATAAGACTGCTCCAGCTTCACCGACATGATCCACTCTTTTGTTTTGTGAATAAGCATACGGAAGCCTGGCTTGTCATTCAGGTAACCATTGTTTAGCTCTTCGCCACGGGTACGGAACAGGTTTTTGGCGAGCTGCTGCGTCAGGGTACTACCCCCTCCCTTGGAGCTGCCTATTAGTATACCTCCGGCAACACGGGCCATGGCCTCAGGGTCTATACCTGAATGTTCCTCAAACCGGATGTCCTCTGTTGCCATCAAGGCATGCACAAAGTTTTCGGGCAGGTCAGCATACTCGATCGGGGTGCGGTTTTCACGGAAGTACTTGCCCAGCTCTTTGTTATCGGCAGAATAAAGCACAGAGGAAAGGGCGCTCTTCGGGTTTTCGAGCGTACGCATGTTGGGCAGGTCACCGAACAGGTTCAGGAAATTGACGCTGACCGCATAAATATACAGGATGAACACAGCCAGGCCACTCAGGAAGAGAAGCCACAGTGTGGAAATGACCTTAGGGAATACCGTTTTTGGTTTTGGGCGGGTGGTTGTTGCCATGTTAATTATTCGTTCTGAAGTAATTCAGATATTCTTCTACATCCTTCTTCTGAAGCAACTTCTGCCAGTTGTCGGATGATATTGCAAAGGTAATGAATTCTACGCCTCTAATTCTGCCAATCGGGGATTGAGGTGCTTTTTGTTTGATGTTATAAGCCTGTGCCTCTTTCATGTTAGGGAAAGCGCGCAGCAGCAGCACCCCTCTGTTGCCGTCGAATGGCTGCTGAGCCAACGTTAGCTTCTGGTTGCGGAAATAGGTGTTGTTATACTTCTCATACTTTGCCTCAATATCTTTAAAAGCAGCATGCTCTGTCGGGTACAGCATCACAAAATAGTATGCCGAATCGGGAGCACTGGTATAAGCCAGCGGATCAGCGGCAGGAGGCTGTGCCTCGGGTGCTTGTGCCGTCGCTGTATCCAGAGTCACCGCTGGTACATCCAAAGGCGTGCCAACCTGAGCAGTGGCCGTCGTGTCAGAGCGATCGGTAGCCGTTGTATCAGGTATAGGAAGCGCCTTGGCAGAACGCTGCTGTTGCAGGGCCGCATTGCGCTCACGTGCAGATGCCAGTGCGATGCTATTGTTGACCCGCTGCTCCGGTGTGCGCTCGTCGGTTAGCTGTGCTGTAGGGGGAGCGGGAGCTTCCTGACGGAGCTGTTGCTTGCTCTCCAGGTCCTGGTAGCGCTTTAGCAACTCGTCTGCACGCGGGGTTAGCGGACTAGATGGGTGCTGCTGCTTAAAGGCCAGCAGTTGCTGTTGAAGCAATTCGGGTCTTTCAGAGCGGGCAGTGATCATCACATGTAGGAAGGCTACTTTGTCAGGAATGTCATTAAGCGGGTATACCTGGCTCAATTCCTTGAGCAAAGCAGTCGCTTGCTGGTATTCGGCTCGCTCATACTGTGCATAAGCAGAATCATAGAGCGCATGTGCCTTGATATTGTCCAGGGCGTTCTGGCTCATGTAGTTCGGGTCGTCTACCAGCTTCGCGTAGATCGTGTTTGGGAACTGCTGCTTGATCTTAGCGTAATAGGTGTCCTTCTGTTCGTTGCCGGCTCGGCTGTAGATCAGGTATAGGCTGTAGTGCGCCTCGGCTGCATATTCGGATTGCGGGAAACGCTGCAAGAACTTCTCGTATGTAGCAGTGGCCTGTTCCGGAGAATTGAGCTTTTGAGCATAGATGTTGGCCAGGCGGAACATAGCGTCCTCCAGCAGTTTCTCTGACTGCTGTATGGCCAGTGTCGTGGTCGGGATATTTTGCAGGTATGTTTCCACCTGCGTCTGCAAGCGGGCAGAGCGGTTTTCTTCTGTTTCAGCTTCTGCAGCTTCAGCAGGTTGCTCCATCGCTACGGCTTCTTCCTGGCCCCCCACGGTTTCGCCACGGCTCAGGAGTCGCCAGTTGTCCTGCAACGGACGGTCGCCCCAGCGCCTCACGAATTCAGATCGGGCAGTGGCCATTGCCGCCGGGTTGTCGAAATAGAATACACCGCCTGTATTGCCGGCGCCTAAGGCTGCGTTCGGATTATTGCGGCCTCCGACTGTTACGGCTGCCTGCTGCTCCTGTGCGCGTCGGGCCTTGCGTTGCTTATCCTGTTCCAACTGGCGAGCCTGCTCCTGCTGCCGCATTTCCTCTTCCTGCTGCACTATGTTTTGCACAAAGGCCAGGCGCTCGCCTTCGCTCATAGCGGCTAACTGCTGCAAGCTGTCCTGTAGCTGTATCGTGTTAAACTGCTTCGTGAAATCTGCCAGCACATTGCGTCGCTCGAGCACTTGCTCATACTCTATTGCCTGCTGCGGGTATACCTGCACGGCGCTGTCGTAATAGGCTTGCGCCAGATCGTACTTGTTCAGGTTCTCAAAATAGATCTCACCGGCCAGCAGGTAGGTATAGGCTTTCTGGTTAGGTATAGAGCCCGGAGTTTTCAGAGATTGCTCAATGTTCTGTAGCGCTTTGTCGTAGTGCTGCTGGCGGCGCTCAAACACGGCCATTTCATAGTAGATCTTGTCGCGGTACTCGGTGTTTTTCTCGTCGCGCAGCATCTTCTGGTAATAACCCGCAATACGGTTCAGGTCCTGCGCATCGTCAAGCTCCGATACCTGGCCCAGGTATAGACGGCTAAAAAAACCCAGGTCGTAAGGCGGGTTGCGACGCAGGATGCGGCTGTACTGCTGATAGGCTTCCTTGCTTTGGCCACGATCCTGGTATAGCCGGGCCAGTGAGAAACGCACGCGCGACTGGTCATCCCGATCCGTAAAGTTCGGCAGCGACAGGTCCAGGTTTTCGATCACGGCGGCGGTATCGCCCTGCATCAGGTGGTATTGGGCGCGGGCCAGGTATAGCTCGCGGGCATTGTCGCGATTCAGGCGCTCTTTGCGCAAAAACTCCGACACCTGCCAGGCATTGTCTGTCTCGCCAAGCTTCAGGAAAGAACGCATCAGCCATACTAGCGCTTCGTGTTTCACATGGCGGTCTTTGCCTGTGGAGTTCACATACCGGAAAGTCTGGGCGGCTTCCGGGAAATTAAGCTCGTAAAAGCGCACCTTGCCGATGACCAGGTAGCTGTCGTCGATCCACTTGCTGTTCGGGTGGTACTGAATCGGGAAAGAGGCCTTTTTGATTACATCCTCCAAATCGGCTGCGTGTGCTTTAAATGTCGCAGAGTCAATGGGCGGGAAAATAGGCAGTGGGCGGTTGTAGTCATAAACCGTCTGGTCCTGTATGCTCTTTTCGATCGCCTCAAGCTTCTCTTTCGCCAGAAAATAGCCATTGTAGCGGGCTGTCGTGTTATGATAAGCCTTGCTAAGCGGATTGTTGCGCTCAGCAGAACAGCCAGCCAGTATAAGGCAGGACAGCAAGAAGAGAATATATGATGGGTTTTTGCTCAAAGTATCGATCGTGTGCAGCATATATAAGGCGGCCGGGCCGCCTATTTCATTATAACGGCCTGGCTATACCTGAAAGTATCCGGGCCAGGATAAGGCGCAAGCCTCAAGCCATCTACAAAAATACAATAATATGCCAATTATGTAAGGGGCTGTGGATAAAGCCTGAAGCCCGGTATTGAACTATAGAAAATAAGAAATGGTTTCAGCCCTCAGAAGGCATTTGAGGCACCTTAAAAAGCTGGCGAAATAAAACTGATTTGCAGAGAAGCCCATGAAAAAAGCGTATTTTTGCAAATCCTTGAAAAACAAAGCAGCGCATGTCACAGGCAGATGATCAAAAGCCAAAGGGTGAAGAATCGTTTAAGTCGTACCTGAAGTACTCAGGGCTGGCCTTTCAGATGATCGGGGCGATGGTGCTGGCCGCCTGGGCAGGTTCCAAGCTGGACGACTATATGGGCAACGAGAACCCCTGGATGACGATTGTGCTGCTGGTAGTGGCCGTAGTAGCCTCTATGGTATTGGTAATTATCTCATTAAGTAAAAAGTAAAGCAGTGAAATTCTTCAAAAACCTCCTCATTTTTACAGGTGTCGTGAGCATCGGTATTGGCTTACTCTCCTTTTATACCGGCACAGCGCTATTGCACCCACTGATCTGGTATACTTTAGGCTTTATGGTGGTAGTCACGGCGCTGGCCTTTTATGTGTCACGACTGGGAGTTGGCTACGACCCCGATAACTTTCAGTTGTACTACTTTGGCTCTATGGGTTTCCGGATGATCCTCAGCATTGCCGTCATTTTTATTTATGTGTTCATGTACTCTGAAAATGAGCTACAGTTCGTTTTCAACTTCTTTGCCTTATATTTTCTATTTACCGGGTTTGAAATCTACAGCTTAATAACTAACTTCGCACCGCAATTGAAAAAGCAAAACTAAGAATAGCATTTGCGGATTTTAAATTTGCTTCTAAATCTCTCTTAATGAAGAAGTTATTTATTTTACTGTTTTCCTTCCTGACGATCACTGCTTCTGCAGAGGCTCCGGTTGAAGGCGGCGAGTTCAAGCCAGGCGATATGATCACCCATCACATCGCGGATGATTACAACTGGCATTTTGCCGATGGCGTAACGCTATACCTGCCTGTTATCCTGATCGATAACGGTACTCCAAAGGTGTTTTCATCAAGTAACTTCTATGACGAGAATCACGAGCTGGTGCCTTATGAAGGCTACATGGTGAGCCACGGTCACATCTATCGTGCTGATGCCAACGGACAGCCAGCCGCTGACCAGTCTTCTCTGATTGACATCTCTATTACTAAAAACGTTGCTTCTCTTTTCCTTAGTGTGGCTCTGCTTTTTGCAGTGTTCTTCACAATCGCCGGAAGCTACAAGAAAAACAACGGCAAAGCGCCAAGAGGCATTCAGTCTTTCTTTGAGCCGATCATTATCTTTATCCGTGACGAGATTGCCAAGGCGAACATCGGTCCGAAGTATGAGCGCTACATGCCATACCTGCTGACAGTGTTCTTCTTTATCTGGTTCAACAACCTGCTTGGTTTGATGCCAGGTGGCGCTAACCTGACTGGTAACATCGCTGTTACATTGGTACTGGCTACACTGACACTTTTGATCACCGTATTTAGCGGCAACAAAAACTACTGGAAGCACATCTTCGCTACGCCAGGTGTTCCGGTGTGGCTAGCTCCGATCATGATCCCGGTTGAATTGATTGGTATCATTACCAAGCCATTCTCCCTGATGGTTCGTCTTTTTGCCAACATCACAGCAGGTCACATTATCATCCTGTCCCTGTTTAGCTTGATCTTTATTTTCCAGAGCATTGCAGTAGGTCCTTTGAGCGTGGCGTTTGCTACCTTCATGAACTTCCTTGAGCTGTTCGTGGCCCTGCTTCAGGCTTATATCTTCACCCTGCTTTCAGCGATGTATTTCGGTGGCGCGGTAGAAGAGCATCACGGTGACGAGCATCATTAATCTGTTTTTTATTTTTTAACTATATATAACTATAATTATGTTAGCAATTTTGCTTCAAGCAGTAGCAGCTACAACCGATTTCGGTTTGGCTATCATGGGTGCCGGTATCGGTGCTGGTCTGGTTGCCCTTGGCGCTGGTTTGGGTATCGGTAGAATCGGTGGTTCAGCCATGGAGTCTATCGCGCGTCAGCCAGAAGCTGGTGGTAAGATCCAGACTGCTATGATTATCGCGGCTGCCCTTATCGAAGGTGTTGCACTGTTCGGTGTGGTAGTTTGCTTGCTAATCTCTTTCAAAGGCTAATATCCTTTGTAATTGGTCTCTCGTCCGGACGCATGGTCCGGACGGAGAGATCCAAAATAGTTAAATAGTTAAAAGCAATGCCGGTGAAGAGCCGGTGAACTGATTAGAACCTAATTATTCAAATTCATACACAATGGAATTAGTAACCCCAGGTATAGGTTTAATTTTCTGGCAGACGGTGACGTTCATCATCGTGCTGTTCCTGCTTTCCAAGTTCGCCTGGAAGCCGATCATGAACGCCCTGCACGAGCGTGAGACTTCTATTGAAAATGCACTGAGCGCTGCTGAAAAAGCAAAGCTGGAGATGCAGGGTCTGAAAGCAGAGAACGAGAAGCTGTTGGCAGAAGCCCGTATGGAGCGTGACAAGATCCTGAAAGAAGCTTCTGATGCTGGTAACGCCCTAGTAGAAACTGCAAGACAGAAGGCTAACGAAGAAGGCTCTCGCATGATCGCCCAAGCACGTGAGTCTATCGAGAATGAGAAGCGCGCTGCTATCACAGAAGTGAAGAACATGGCTGCTGCTCTTTCAGTGGACATCGCTGAGCGTATCCTGCGCAAGGAACTAAGCAATCCACAGGCACAGCAAGAGCTGGCTAAAGATTATATCAACGAAGTAACGCTTAACTAATCGTATCACATAGCCTGCCACCGTTTACGTGTAAAGGCCATAATAAAGCAATATGTCAGAAATAAGAGTTGCTTCGAGATACGCAAAGTCACTGATTGAACTGGCACAGGAGAAAGGTGTTCTGGAGCAAGTGAAGGGGGACATGGACATGTTCGCCAAAGTGCTTGACCAAAGCAGAGACTTGAGACTCCTGATGCGCAACCCGGTTGTGAAATCAGACAAGAAGCTGGCAGTGATCAACGCACTGTTCAAAGGCAAGGTAAATGACCTGACCCTAGCTTTCTTCAGCATTGTAGCCCGCAAAGGCCGTGAGTCGGTGCTGGAGTTTATTGCGCCGGAGTTTGTTAGCCAGTACAACCTGTACAAAGGTATCACCACTGCCAGCGTAACGACAGCGGTACCATTGTCAGAAGAGCTTCGCAACGAACTAGGTCAGCGTCTGGTAGCCCAGACAGGCCAACGCGTAGAATTAGAAGAAAAAATTGATCCGTCACTCATCGGTGGTTTCGTACTGCGTGTTGGCGATCAGCAGATTGACAGCTCTGTGAAGTATAACCTGAACAAGCTGAGAAATAAATTTAAAGACAACCCCTATATCAATAAATTATAATCATGGCAGAAGTAAGACCTGACGAAGTATCAGCCATACTAAGAGAGCAGCTATCTGGCTTCCGTTCTGAGGCAGAATTGGAAGAAGTAGGTACAGTACTGCAAGTGGGTGACGGTGTCGCTCGTATCTATGGCCTTTCCAAAGCACAGTCTGGTGAGCTATTAGAGTTTGAGAACGGACTTCAGGCGCTTGTTCTGAACCTGGAAGAAGACAACGTAGGTGCCGTAATGCTTGGCGACTACAGCGAAATCAAAGAGGGCGCCACTGTAAGAAGAACGAACCGTATCGCCTCTGTAAAAGTAGGTGATGGCATCATTGGCCGTGTGGTAAACACACTGGGTCAGCCAATCGACGGTAGAGGTCCGATTGCTGGTGACCTGTACGAAATGCCACTGGAGCGTAAAGCACCAGGTGTGGTATTCCGTCAGCCGGTAAACGAGCCAATGCAGACTGGTATCAAGGCGATCGACTCCATGATTCCAATCGGCCGTGGCCAGCGTGAGCTGATCATCGGTGACCGTCAGACAGGTAAGTCTGCCGTAGCGATTGACACAATCCTGAACCAGCGCGAGTTCTTCGAAAAAGGACAGCCTGTATTCTGTATATATGTGGCCGTAGGTCAGAAAGCTTCTACTGTAGCACAGGTAGTGAAGTCTTTGACTGAAGGTGGTGCGATGGATTACACAGTAGTTGTTTCGGCTTCTGCTTCTGATCCAGCTCCAATGCAGTTCTTTGCGCCATTTACTGGTGCCGCTATCGGTGAGTTCTTCCGTGATACCGGCCGTCCTGCACTGGTTGTTTATGACGACCTTTCTAAGCAGGCCGTTGCTTACCGTGAAGTGTCTCTTCTGCTGCGTCGTCCTCCAGGGCGTGAAGCTTATCCTGGTGACGTATTCTATCTGCACTCTCGCCTTCTGGAGCGTGCCGCTAAGGTAAACGCATCTGACGAGATCGCTCGTAACATGAACGACTTGCCAGAGTCTATCAAGCACCTCGTGAAAGGTGGTGGTTCATTGACCGCTCTTCCAATCATCGAGACGCAGGCTGGTGACGTTTCTGCTTATATCCCGACGAACGTAATTTCGATCACTGACGGTCAGATCTTCCTGGAGACTAACCTCTTCAACTCAGGTATCCGTCCTGCGATCAACGTAGGTATCTCTGTATCGCGTGTGGGTGGTAACGCTCAGATCAAGGCGATGAAGAAAGTATCTGGTACCCTGAAGCTGGACCAGGCGCAGTTCCGTGAACTGGAAGCGTTTGCAAAATTCGGTTCTGACCTGGATGCTGCGACTAAGCTGACAATTGAGCGTGGTCGTCGTAACCTCGAGATCCTGAAGCAGCCACAGTTCTCTCCAGTATCAGTTTCTGAGCAGGTAGCTATTATCTACTGCGCTACAAACGGTCTGTTGGACAACGTGCCTGTGAATGAAGTTAGAACTTTCGAGAAAGACTTCCTGCGCACAATGCGTGCTCAGCACCAGGACACTCTGAACGCGCTGCTGGCTGGAAAGCTGGACGACGAGACAACAGGTGTTATCAAGCAGGTAGCCAGAGAGCTTTCTGCCCGTTACAAAAAGTAATAGTTGGTTATGAGTTAGAGACTGCTGATGAAAGCGGTCTCTAACTTTATGCTCATAACATACATAATATGGCAAGTTTAAAAGAGGTTAGAAGCCGCATCACATCGGTACAGTCAACACAGCAGATCACCAAAGCCATGAAAATGGTGGCGGCTGCCAAGTTGAGACGTGCTCAGGACAACATCCTGCGTATGCGCCCTTATGCGCAGCGTTTGAGCGGTATCCTGACCAATCTTTCTCAGCTGACAGAAGGTTCTGTATCGAACATCTACTCTGAAAAGCGTGAAGCGAACAGAGTACTTGTAATCGTGGTAACATCTGACCGTGGTTTGGCTGGCGCTTTTAACTCGAACATTATCAAGGCAGCCAATACACTGGCCCAAGGCAAATACCGTAGCCAGCTGGAGTCAGGTAACCTTACTTTCCTGACGATTGGCCGTAAAGGTGCTGAAGCACTGAGCAAGCGTGGTTACAAAGTGATTGGTGACTTCACAGGCACTTTCGCTAACCTGTCCTTTGACACTGTACGCCTTGCTGCGGAACGTGCCATGGATGGTTTTGTTGCCCGTGAGTTTGATCAGGTGGACATCATCTACAATGAATTCAAAAACGTAGCGACACAAATCGTGCGCAACGAGCAGTTCCTGCCTATTGAAGACAAGCCTGTAGAGGAAACCGCCAGCAGCATGGTATCTGACTATACCTTTGAGCCATCTAAAGAGCAGATCATTGAGGAGCTTATCCCTAAGTCACTCAAGATTCAGGTATACAAAGCGGTTCTGGAGTCTAACGCCTCCGAGCACGGTGCCCGTATGACTGCCATGGACAAAGCGACGGAAAACGCAGGCGAACTGCTGAAAGAGCTGAAGCTGACCTATAACAGGACGCGTCAGGCGGCCATCACGAAGGAGATTCTCGAGATCGTGGGTGGTGCAGAGGCGCTTGCAGCAAAATAAAAGCAAATACCAAATATTGAAGCAACGCCCATCACACCAGGTGGGCGTTCTTTTTTTGGGGATATAATACAGTGTGTTATATTTTTGTTAAAACATCGAATACAGGAATGTATGCTAGCCGATTAGTTGGAAAGTGTTCCCTATATTTGAGAAACTCAACAACATACACATGAAGTTAAGCGGTTTTAGATCCGGCATACAGACAATAGTAGCAGCAGTACTTTTAATTACTGTGCAGGCTTGCACGACCACTAATAGCCCAAGTGTAGCAAGAGAGCAGGGAAAGCAGCCTGTGATAGGCGTTGAAGGCCGTCCAAAACTGATCGTTGGTATTGTGGTGGATCAGATGCGTTACGATTTTCTGTATCGCTACTGGGATAAGTACAGCGAAGGCGGTTTTAAAAGACTGGTAAGACAAGGCTTTAACTTCAAGAACAACCAATACAGCTACGTGCCCACTTACACGGGACCAGGCCATGCTTCGGTGTATACCGGTAGTGTACCTGCCCTTAATGGTATTGTTGGTAACTCCTGGTATGATAGAACAACAGGTAAATCCATGTACTGCGTGGAGGATACCAGCGTCAAAACCGTAGGGAGTACTTCAGATGCTGGTCTGATGTCACCTCGAAATCTGTTGACTACCACCATCACCGACGAACTGCGACTATCAAACAATATGCAGTCAAAAGTTATTGGTGTAGCGCTGAAAGACAGAGGATCTATTCTGCCGGCTGGCCATACCGCAAATGGAGCTTACTGGTTTGACTCTCCTTCCGGCAACTGGATCACGAGTACATTTTATGCGAACACCTTACCAAGCTGGGTACAGGAGTTTAATAATCAAAAGCATCCGGATAAGCTCCTAAGTGAGGTATGGAATACGCTGCTGCCAATTGAGCAGTATACCGAGAGCACAGCAGATGATATGGACTGGGAGCGTGCATTGCCAGGTGAAGAAAGACCTGTATTCCCGCATAACATCCCGGCCATTCGTGGGAAGGATTACGAGCTGATCCGTTCTATACCTGCAGGCAATACATTGACAACCGAGTTTGCCAAAGCAGCCTTACGTGGCGAGAATTTAGGAAAAGGCAATTTCACCGATTTTCTGGCGCTGAGCTACTCCACACCAGACTATGTCGGACACTCATTTGGGCCGAATTCAATAGAGGCTCAGGATATATACCTGCGCCTTGACCGTGAGATCGAAGAGCTGATCAACCTGCTTGAAAAAGAAATCGGGAAAGATAATGTTCTGATTTTCCTAACAGCAGACCATGGCGCAGCCCATGTGCCGGCTTACATGAAGTCGCTTAACATCCCGGCAGGTATAGCTACCTCCGGCATCATGCGCGACTCACTGGAGCAGCATTTGAACAAACGGTTTGGCAAAGGCCGCTGGGTGGAACGCTACACCAACCAGCAGGTATACCTGGACCGTAAGACAATAGAAGGCAAGAAGCTAACGAGAATAGAAGTACAGGAAGCGGCCGCCAACTATGTGATGCGTTTTGATGGTGTGGCGAGAGCCATAACGGGCGAAGCTATACAGCGATCCGGTTGGGCTGGCGGTATGATGTCGCGCCTGGAGAGCGGCTACAATGCACAGCGCTCCGGCGACGTGATCGTGGTACTCCAGCCAGGTTGGTTCGAAGGCTATGGCAGCGGACCTCAGAAAGGCACGACACATGGCTCTTACGGTAACTATGACACCCACGTGCCGCTGGTATGGTACGGTTGGAAAGTAAAGCCGGGCGAAAGCTCCGTTGAAACAGCGGTAGCAGATATTGCCCCTACTATTGCGTCGTGGCTGTACATACAGGAACCGAATGGAAGTGTGGGGCGCCCCTTGCAAGAATTAATGAAGTAACAATACCTGTCGGGACGAAGTAGACGACAGCTTTTAAGAAAGAATATATGATGGAGAATTTAGAAAAAAATAACCCATGGCATAGTGTGAGCTATGGTGAAGAGGCCCCGGCAGTCGTTACTGCTATTATTGAAATCCCGAAAGGTTCGAAAGCAAAGTACGAGCTGGACAAAGAGAGTGGCATGCTGAAATTGGACCGCGTACTTTTCTCTTCGGTGAACTACCCAGCCAACTATGGCTTTATACCTAAAACTTACTGCGACGATAAAGACCCGTTGGATATCCTGGTGATCTGTTCGCTTGACGTAGTACCCATGTGCCTGATCGATGCGAAGGTGATCGGTGTGATGCGTATGATCGATAACAACGAAGAAGACGACAAGATCATCGCAGTGGCTAACAACGACATGTCTGTACGTCACATCAACGATATCTCAGAACTTCCTCCGCACACCCTGCTGGAGATGCGCCGTTTCTTCGAAGACTATAAGAAGCTGGAGCACAAAGAAGTGATTGTAGAGCAGTTCCTGGGTCGTGAGCCAGCTTACGAGATCATCAAAGAGAGCATCAGACTGTATGACGCTACCTTCGGTGAAGCTGCACCAAAGAGCACAATCTAAACTTTTACTTTTCCTGTAAAGCCTGATGTGGGGTAAAACCTGTGTCAGGCTTTTTTATTTACAGCCGTTCAGCATTTGAAAGCCGTACCTGAATTGCGAACTTGCAGAGAAGAATGCCAGAAAAAGAACACAGCGGGATAAGGCGCCAACAGCCACTGGCAAGTTGGCTTAGAGCAGGTATAGAAGCCTTTCTCTACAGCAGTGTGTTCATTTCGCTCTGCGCTTTCGGGTTGACAGTAGAGACCTATCTGCTGACGGGCAATGAAGTATCGCTCCCAATGGCGGGCTTTGTGTTTCTGGCAACACTCTTTACCTACAACACCAGCAGCCTGCAGCGCACCTGGCGCGGGTGGGGTACAAGTATAGCGGGGCAATCCTGGAGCATACGGCATCAGCGGGAATTGACCGTGCTGGCATTGCTTAGTTTGGCAGGGGCGGTAGTCCTGTTCTTCCTGTACGAACTCCGGATTAACCTGTGGTTTGTGCTGGCACTGGCGCTTATCTCAGTAGGTTATACCGTGCCTTTGGGAAGAGGCCGCATCAAACCTTTCCGGAGTGTGCCGCTGTTGAAGGTGTTTTTGATTGCGCTGGTCTGGTCTGCCGTAACAGTGCTTTTTCCTTTAATTGATGCAGCAGTGCAGTTAGACAGTCAAGTAATACTGATCTGGGTGCGGCGTTTCCTCTTTATATTGGCACTGGCCCTGCTGTTCGACATCCGCGACTATACCTACGACCGCCGCACCCGCACCCTCACCTTTCCCGGTTTGCTAGGCGAGCACTATACACGGTATTTGTCCCTCGGGCTTCTATTGCTATACCTGCTGCTGGTACTGTTGACGGAGCAAGGAGCAATCTTGATCAGCTTAATGAGTGCTGCCCTGGTAGCCGGACTGATCGTATGGAATGCTTCCGAAGAAAAACCCAGAATCTACTATGCCTTATTAGCCGATGGTGCTATGCTGGTGCATTTTGCTTTCGTATACCTGGCCGTGAGCTAAGAACGGCTCAGGTGCTGGTAAGCCTGAGGCAAATGTTGTATCACATCCGACGCGATCATAGCGATCTCTCCTACCGTTCCTTTGGCCAGATCACCGGCCAGCCCGTGCAGGTATACGCCCAGTAGACAAGCCTCTTTTAGGGTATAGCCCTGCGCTACCAGGGCTGTCAGAATGCCGGTCAACACATCGCCGGTTCCGCCTGTGGCCATACCTGCATTGCCTGAAGTGTTGAAGTAAATGTCCCCATCCGGTGTAGCGATGGCCGAATGACTTCCTTTGAGCACCATGTAGCATTGGTATACCCTGCAGAATTCACGCAATTCCTCCAGCCTTTCATATTCATTGTTGCTTTTGCAGACTAGCCGTTCAAACTCTTTGGGGTGCGGCGTGAAGATAACCTTCTCTTTTGGAAGCTGCACCTTGAGTTTGTCGCTGCTGGCGATCAGGTTGATGGCGTCAGCGTCGATGACCAGGGGCAGCTCAGAGGTAGCCAGCAATTGGCCCAGCATGGTTTTGGTGACGCGCTCAGTTCCTATTCCCGGGCCTATACCGATAGCATCAAATTTTTCTATAGACTCCGGCAGCCCGGATAAACGCCTGCGGTTGTTGTCAGGTAAAAGCATGGCCTCCGGCACAGCCGTTTGCAGCACATCATAGCCAATGGCAGGAGTCTGCACAGTGAGTAGTCCAACGCCGCTACGCAGGCAGGCCCTGGCCGCTAGCACAGCCGCTCCTATTTTGCCATAGCCTCCGCAAAGCAGCAGGGCATGTCCGTGGGTACCTTTGTGTGAGAATTTGGTGCGAGGCTTTAGCAGCTGCTGAATCTCTTTTTGGGTCACATAATGGAAGTTCGACTCCGCCTTCGCCAGGTATATCGGACTCAGGCCAATACTGACGATGTGCCATTCTCCTACGTACTGCTCATGCTGTGGCAGAAAAAAAGCGAGCTTCGGCAACTCGAAGCTTACCGTATGATCCGCCTGCACAATCGCTCCTTCTACTGGCGTTTGCTTATCGGTGTACAAACCCGAAGGTATATCAATGGAGACGGTGCAGTTGCTGTACTCATTTAGCCAATTGATCGCATCGGCATAGAGTCCGGTGACAGGTCTGGAAAGACCGGTGCCGAATAAGGCATCGATCACACAGGCTTTGTCAAGTATAGCAGGCAGGTCATCTTTGCTGCTGATCTGGTGTGGAGGCACTTCGTGGGGCAGTCGCTCCAGGTTGATCTGAAAATCCGTGGACGTCTGGCCGCCGTCGTTTACCAGGTAGAGCTTTACATCGTAGAGGCGCTGGTGCAGGAGCCGGGCTGCCACCAGTCCATCGCCGCCATTGTTTCCGGGGCCGCAAAAAATGTACACAGGGCGTTCCGGTGTAAATTTGTTTTCTAACCAGCCCGTAAAGGCACGCGCCGCCCGTTCCATCAATTCTTCTGAAGCAATACCTTCCTCGCTGATGGTCTGGGCGTCAGCTTCACGGGTTTGTTGGGCGGATAGGATTTTCATACGTTATTTTTATACTTCTGAACCTGAAGATAGTTATACGCATTTTGTAAGCTCACATTTATCAGTTCGCTACTACAAGGTATAGAAGCGTAAGCCACCATGTTAAGACCATGATCTATCTTGCTCTAATTAAGCCCATACCTAAAAAGCCAGTGTTGCCGTCAGTTTGATTTTGAGGTTGTCTTTAGCTTGTGGCAGCGCGTAGGGGCCGTAGCGGTAAAATGCGCCTACTCCAACACCAGAGAAGGCAGAACTGATGATGTTGTTGAGCATCAGGCCGGATTCGAAAAAGCCTTTGCGCATGTTGCTGTACTCGAGCGGTTCTAAATCAGGTATAGACTGACGTAGATCGCCGATGCCCATGTTCTGCACGAGTACCAGGTCAGGCTTGAAGAGCTTGGTGTTGAGCAGGCGCTTACCCAGGTCTTGGCGCAGGAACAGGGCCACGTAGCGATCAGAAAAAAACTCGTATGGGCGCATCGTCTCAAATCCTTCACCTGCATACACGTTGTAGTTGGAGCTGTAGCTGCCGTAGCCATTGTACAGACTCACAAAAGGCGCATCGCCCTGTATTAAGCCGCTTGCCAACACAAAGCTGGTCTCTCCTAAGCTGCGCTGCCGGAAAGCTCCTTCAGCACGCAAGTCGATTTTGTTGTAGGTATAGCCGTCACTCTCCAAAGCGTCTATGCCTTGCGTGTACTGCAACCAGAGCACAGGGTAGCGGCTCGGCATGGGCATCGTGCGGTTAAATAGCTGCATATACTGCTCACCATAGGCAAAGCGTATACCTGCTGTCGTTTCAGCCAGGTTGAATTCCGGCATTGCTATACCTGACTCGGGCGTGTAAAGCGGCAGTGTAGGGCGGCGTTGCTCCTGTCGTATACCTGCCTGCCACTGCACATAGCGCAGCATGCGCCCACTCAGGCCGGCACTTCGCTGGGTGGTGTAGTCCAGGTGAGGCAGCAATGCCGGGCGCAGGTCGCGGAGCAGTGCACGCTCCTGAAATGGCAGGCGACGCCCTCCTGGCTCCTCTACGTCCTCGGTATAAGCGACCGAAAGCGTGAGTTCAGAAGGTTTGTGCAGCTTGACAGCGGCATCAGTCCCGTATTTATGTTCCTTGTCGCGCAGGCCGTAGCCCCAGTAGCCACCAACCGTAAAGCGCTCCGAAAGCAGGTTGTTAGTATGGGCGCCTATACCTAGTCGCAGTCCTTCAAACCGACTTACTTTAAGCAGGCGGTTCAGGTCCAGACTGATGGGGCCGATGGGCAGTTGTTTGGCCATGAGGTACTCCATCGTGCGGATGGTGCGGTCCAGCTTTTGGGCCTGTCCCACACTGTCGAGGCGCTGGTAAGTAGTTTGCTCTTTTGCTGAAAGAGAGTCGGGGCGGTACTGCTGCCAGAGTTGCTCCGGCTGTCGCCAGGCATCGGAGCGCTGCTGCAGGGCGATCACGCCAAAATCGCTACGGCGCAGGGGCGGGTCCAGGTTTACGTTTGTGATGTAGGTACGAATGTGTCCGTACGGCTGGTGCCCTCGCATGTAGATCTGCTGCACAGTTATCTCCACATCCAACTCAGCAGGAAACCACTGCCGGTTATCGACTTTCACAAATTGCTGTTGCAGCTTTAGGCCTCTTTTGTCATCAGCGTGCGACTCAGCCAGCACGTTCTGCACGGCCCAACCATCGCTGTTGATGTAGAGCAATCCTTTCAGGCCATTGAAATTTTTGCCGGGTTGGGGTGCATAGGAGATGATGAAGACCGTGTCAGCTCCGACTACTGCCGTTTCCTGTAGCACAAAGTCATAGCGCCTGATGCTGCCATTGCTCAGGGGACTCAGGTAGCGCTTCCCGAAGAACACCGGCATATCATCATACACCGAGAACTCCCGCGCCTCAGCAGCCACTACGCCAAAGCTAGGTTGCTGCAGCCCGGACACCCGTGTTGCCAGGATGGTCTCTTTTGAAAGATTTTTGCCTAGCTGCGCATAATCGGTGATGCTCTCCATCAGGAAGAGGTGCTGTCTGGTCAGTAGGTTGCGCATGCGCAAAAAAGAAGAGTCCTGCTCTGCCAGGCGCAGCGTATCGCTCAGGTCGAGATCATCCGGTGCGTTGGCAGTCAGGATAAACTTGTTGTAAGTGCGGTAGGTATAAGCCGGAATGTTTTCGAGGCGGTGGCGGTCACGGTTTTGGTTGGCCAGTTGGATAATGCGGTGCGCCGGGTTTATACCTGACCGGATAACGACTTCCTGCAACTGGGCCGCCGAAGGCCGCAAGGCGATGTCAAGCTGCGACATCGAATCAACCGGCACCACTTGCGGGGTATAGCCCACATAGCTGAAGCGCAGGCTGGTGATGGGGCGGTTGTGCCGGAGCTGGTACTGGCCGTCCAGGTTAGAGGTAGTGCCTGTTTCACCTTCGTTTACCACGATGCTTACAAAAGGTAGCCGCTCCCGGGTGTTGGCATCGCGCACTGTGCCCTGCACATTGTATACCTGCGCCAGAGAGGTGGCGGTACAGAGCAGAAGTTGCAGTAGCAGGAGCAGTCGAAGTGTTGGCATGCAGTAAATATAAAAAGAATTGGCGCCTCCCCATAGACAGAGAGACGCCAAACTATACCTGATGTACAGGATGAATGTTTAGAAAGTCACCGACATGGCCATGCCCATCTGCCCGTTTGGCAGCACAGTAGGGTACATGGCTGTGTTCAGACCGCCGCCCTTGGTGAGTTTGGCCTGTACCCAGTAAACCGTGTTCACGGATATAATGCCTACACCTGCACCAGCCAGCACATCAGATAACCAATGGGCATCGTTCAGCACACGCAGCACACCAGTGCCACCAGCTATACCATAGCTCACCACACTTACCCAAGGGCTCTTGTGCCGGAACTCCTTATCCATAAAAGTAGCGATCGTGAAGGCGTAGGCCGTGTGACCGGAGGGGAAGGCATAGGGCTTGCCGTTAGGTCTGTCTCTGTCAGTAAGTTTCTTGGTGGGCCACACAATAGCCGATGCCAATGCTCCTGAAGAAAGGAGCAGCAATGTTTGGCGCCCGAGTTCGTGCCTGTTCTGAGACGAAATAATGTTGAAGCCATAGAGACCTACCAAAGGGGCCAGCATGGCAAAATCATCAGCGTTGGTTGCAAACTTAGGGAATACTCTGTGACGGTAGTTAAAGACATCATCGCTGTTCAGGATACCATCTCCTCCCATGGTATAGATACCGGCACCTATCAATGCGACGGCAGGTATAACGGCTCGCTTGAGGTAACGCTTGTTGTCACCCTCCAGTCGCTGCGATTCTGTGAAAGGCTTTTTCTGACCGGGGAGTACCGTGTCGCCAGGGGGTACGAAGAAACGTGGGTCTACGGAAATAGCCCGGAGCGTGTCAGGACCGGGCTTTTTGGAAGGTTTTACCTGGGCAGTTGCCATGGTAGGACCTAGCAGGATTGTGAGCCAAAGTAAGTGTACAGTGAATAGCTGGTTTAGTCTCATATACTTGCTATAGGAAATTCATCTGGCATTCTGAAGTGCATCAATCAACACCTCCCTAATTTTTAACGATTAAGAGTAGCATGAGTTTTAAGAGGGGTCCACATAGCATGCCGTAACATGTACTTTTGCCCGAAGCAGCAAGTAGTTTACCTGTCCACTTCGCCCAGCACGATATCCACGGAGCCTACAATAGCGATCAGGTCGGCTACCATGCAGCCGCGGCTTATTTCGGGCAGTACAGATAGGTTCACAAAGCTTGGAGCACGGCCATGGCAGCGGAAAGGCACGTCGCTGCGATCGGTGGTGCGGAAAAAGTAACCCAGCTCGCCACGAGGCGTTTCGCCCCGGAAGTAAAGTTCCTGTGTGCCGGTCATGCGCATTTTCTTGGGGCAGGCCGCCTGCGGATCAAAGTCTGGGGTGCGCTTGTGCTCGCCGAGCAGTACATCAAGGCATTGGCTGATGATCTTAACAGACTCGCGGCATTCGAGTGCCCGCACATAGTTGCGGTCCCAGCAGTCGCCGGTGCTGCCCATGATGCCTTCGCCGATTGGCACTTCAAATTCCAGCTCAGGGTATACGCTATACCCATCGACGCGGCGCAGGTCGTGGCGCAGGCCGGAGCCGCGCAGCATCGGGCCGGAACAGCCGTAGTTAATGGCTACATCCAGCGGCAGCACGCCTACGTTGGCAGTGCGGTCAATGAAAATCTTATTAGTGAGCAGGATGGTATCGAGTTCGTCGAGCTTGGGTTGCAGGTAGTTGATAAACTCACGGCAGCGCTCTTCAAAGCCGATAGGCAGGTCATAGTACAGGCCACCTACCCAAATGTAGTTATAGAGCATGCGGGCTCCACTTGTCCACTCAAGAAGGCGCTGGATGTGCTCCCGGTCGCGCAGCAGCCACAAAAACGGTGTGAAAGCTCCAATATCAATGGCATAGGTACCAATCGCCAGAAAGTGCGAAGCCAATCGGTTGAGCTCTGCTACCAGCACCCGGATGTACTCTACCCGCTTCGGAATCTGATCGGTTATACCCAATAACTTCTCCACGCCCATGCACCACACATGCTCGGAGTTCATAGCGGCCAGGTAATCCATGCGGTCCACGTAGGGGATGGTCTGGTTGTAGGCCATGCTCTCGGCGTGCTTCTCGAAGCAGCGATGCAGGTAGCCGATGTGTGGCGCTACATTGGTAATGATCTCCCCGTCTGTAACCACCTCGAGGCGCAGGACACCGTGCGTGCTCGGGTGCTGCGGCCCCATGTTCACGATCATTTCGCCCGCCCGCAGATTATCCAGGCTGAACTTGTTCGGCTCCGATTGCAGCAAGTACTCTTTGTGCGTGGTAGACAAGGGAGAGGTAGAAAGTTAAAAAGTTAGAAAAGTAGAAAGTTAAGCAAAGTTCGGAAAAATGGGGGAATTATGGAGAAGGAGTTTTGTGTGGAAATACTGAAGCCAAAATTGTATATAAAGCTTCATATATAGTATATTCGGTAATCCGGTTCCGGTTATCTGTCAAAAACGACAAAAAACCGGATGTTAATTCCGTTTAGCTACAAGTTAGCTCCAATAGGTAATAATGAAGATTAAGCCAAGTATAAGGAATATTAGTATTGTTCTGATAACATTGATGTTGTTGGCTTACAAGTTATTGCTGGCTTCACAGGACTTTCCAAGCTCTTTTACAAATGGACTTCAAAGAACTGTTGTTTTCATTGCATCCACCATACTTATTCTAAATTTAACCTACAGATTAAAATATAAGGGCGTGATTGTGCTAGGATATATAGCTCTAACAATTGCTTTAAGCCACTTAGAATTGTGGAAGACTGCAACTAGGAATTATCTAGAAGAGAAGGACAAGTTCTTCTCAGGAATTGTGGCAACACTTCATAATGATACAACCAATCTTTCTTTGGGCCTGTTTCAGGATTCAGTTGCATACAGAAGGGGGACAGACAGGCAAATCAGCCCCCTCAACTCGGACACCTTTCAAAGCTCTTTGATATCTTTGAGTGAAAACACTGGAGTAAGAGAAATAGAAAAAGATAAATTTATTACACTCTTTATTTTTAGTCGCTTCATCGACAATGGGTACGGATTAGCCTATATTACTCCTTCAGGTTTAGAAGAACTCTACAAACAGGAGAACTACAGACTGAATGGGTACCAAATAACAGGTTTGTCCAAGGTTAAAGGTAACTGGTATTATATCTCATTTACTTAAAAGCTAATAGAGCTAACCAAACCTATAGTGCATAAACGCACCATAGTAAAACCGTTGTGGCATAGCAGGATTAAGAAAAGATGGTAGTATTAAGGACAAAAGAAGCTCTAATAGAAGGCAGACATCTTCCAGAATTTGAACTGAATCAGGGAGAGCTTATGTCACTGTTGGTAGAGTCTTTGGAGTTCGAGCTAATCCTGAAAGACTACCTGACTGGAAAAAAGCAAAATCCCAATGTGGAGCTTTTAAAGTCCTTCGTCTTTGTTGAGCATACTTCATTTAAGGTGACACTAATTGATAGATTGTTGGGAAGGGACTTGGTGCGTCATTTAGTTCAAAAAGAATTCAAAGACTCCAATCAAACGGTAGAATCTATCATGGAAAAGGCGCAGGTAAGTGCTGACTGGAGAATTAGGGGTTTGGCAGGAAATCCAAGGCGGATATTGGCTACATTGATGGCACTTGAACATAGTAGCTGTATTATCTATGATGTTACAGGTATGGACCCCTTGGGAGCAGAGCGACTGCACCAGATTGTACAGGAAGAAATCAAAACACGTGGGGGAGCTGCAATAGAAATGAATGTGCCAACCTTTAACGGAAAGCGCTTCCTGCCAAAAGCTGACAAACTAGTTGAAATAAAAATGCCAAACCACAACAAAGTATAGCAGGTATGCTTCGGCTACGCCTTGCCATCCGTTATACCAGAACGCTGTATGCAATTACAAATAAGAATTTAATGATAATCTTGCCTAACAAAGAAAGACTTATACACGAAAACTTTATTGAATTTTCTTTCAATAATGAAGATGAAGATTTCTTGCCCGATTATAAACTTTTTGAAAAGCTCAACTCAACTGAACAATATTATCTTGCTCAAAACTACAACTGGGATAATAATGGTGAAATTCTAAAGTGGATAATAGAAAGTCATAAATGTGACAAAGGAACTGCATCTTTAATATTTTGGTCAGCAGAACCTGACTCTTATTTTGATAAATCTGAAAAGGAAATTGCTGAATCTGAAAAGGATATATTTTTGCTTCTAAAAAGAATTGTTGAAAAATTTAATAACAAGGAATTTAGAAGGTCAAATTTGAAGTATGACCCAACGGAGAAAGTACAAAATGTAGATTGGAGTAAACAAAATGTTGAGTGGAATATCCCTGAAGAACTCAAAATGCCAACAACTGGTTTTAATATAATTAGCTTAGGGATAATTCAACATAAAATTTGGCAATGGCAACGTAAACGCAAAGAAGCCAAACGTGCAGCCAAAAGGTTGAAACGGAAAAAATAACAGCATATAACAACTAAGGCTTCGTTGGGTACGAAGTGCCCACAATGAAGCCGTGGTTGCACTGACCGTGCGACGCGTTATGGGTTTTAAGTTGGAAGAAGT
>NZ_JADPMP010000006.1 GCF_015686655.1 Pontibacter sp. FD36
ATGGTACTGGGGTCACACCCGGGAGAGTAGGTGGCCGCCAACCCCAACAACAGACAGCCCCTGATTCTGAAAAGAGTCAGGGGCTGTCCCCGTTTTAGACAACTCCCCAAGAAAGGGGCGTGCGTAGGTTCTGCCGGAAACTATTCCCTCGGGGAATGGGCCAGCAGCGGACCTGTTTGCGGTGCATGCGCCGCCTCCACACCTCTCTGGGAGCTTCGCTCGCAAGCTTCGACGCGCGTCCCGCTTGTACTCAAGGGGAGAATCTGCTAGTACTCAACAGCCCTACCTCCAAGGGAAGAAGTAGAGTGTTAACATCTAAAATGAAGTTGCATCTAATGTAAACAGAGAAGGCTGCCCATCAAGGCAGCCTTCTCTGTTTCTTCAAATATGTATTGAGGGAAGTGATCTAATCAGGTTTTTTACCGGCTATAGCAGCCTTTAAACCATCTAGTGCAATGTACTGGTTTGCCAGATCTCTAAGTTCTTCAGCTGTTATACCTCTTATAGTACTGATGTAGTTATTGTAATGCTCATAAGGAAGCTTATGCAGTACAATGCGTTTATACCTGTCACATTGCTCAAAGATAGTGGCGATATCGTTTAAGAATTTGCCAAGCATGTAGCTTTTTACGGTTTGTAACTCTTCCTCCGGCACTAACTCTTCCTGTAGTAGCTTTACTTCTTTACGAATCTCTTCTATAGTCTTGTATGTAACCTGATAGTTTACATCTGTACCGATAAAAAATAAGCTATCATGCTCTTTCGGCGATATAGCTGAATAGATTCCATAGGTATAGCCTTTGTCCTCCCGAATATTGCGCATTAGCCTCGATCCAAAATACCCACCTAGTATCTCATTAAGTACAACAAGCTTATGATAGTCTTCATGCCCGATAATCGGAAACTGTTTGCCTAAACGAATGGAGGATTGTAAGCTTTCAGGCATCAAGACAAAGTCTTCATCCTTATTAGTCTCCAAGGTAGGTGAAGTTATGTCACTTGTTACTTCTGCTAACTGTAGAGTTGATATCTCCTTTTCCAGAAGTTTTTCCAATTCTTCATCGATAGCGCCACATGCAAAAACTTCCAGCTGGTCTGTGCTGTACCTGCTCTTATAGAAGTTCGCTAGCTCTTCTTTAGCAATAGTATCTAATGCATTTTCATCGAGGCCAAACACATAGGGGTGCTTTTCACCATAAACCAGTTTTGTGAAGCTGTGTGTTGCAAGGTAATTATTCTTCTGGCGCTGTACTTTCAGGTTTTGCTGGTTGCGCTTGCGAAGTAGTTCAAACTCCTCTGTCGGGAAGACAGGGTTTTGCAGAACATCAAGTATAAGCGGCAGTAGTTCTGGTACATATTTGCTCAGACAGTAAAGCGTGAACTCCGATCGGTCGTAACCATGGTTGTTTTCAAAAGAGGCTCCGTAATAGGCTACTTTCTCAGCAATCTGCTTGGCTGTGTAATTCTTACTGCCTTCAAAAAGCATTTTGCCCGTCAGGTCAGCTAGACCTGCCTGGTCTTCATACCACTTACCCGCTTTAAAAACAAAATCCAGCCTGATAACAGGCTGGGTTTCGCTTCTTATATAATGCAGTCTCGCTCCGTTGCTCAGATGACTTACCTCGGCTATCTGTAGCGTTACTGCTTCTATTTCATGTATTTCTGGTGCTTTTGTTCTATCAAGCATTCTGTAATTAGTTTTTAATCTAAGTTAAGCGACAAACTGAAGCGAATGGTTTCAGCAAGAGGATTACCTCTTTCGCTTGGAATCAGGTATGCCGCGTCAATGCCAAATTTCTGGTAACGCAAACCTACACCTGTTGAAATATACTTTCTGTTGCCTTTCTCCGGGTTTTCATAAAAATAACCAAGACGAGCGGCAAACAGGTTGTTATACCAGTATTCTACACCTCCAGAGAAATTTATTTCTTTCAGTTCCTCACTGAATCCACCCGGGGCATCACCGAAAGAAGTAAAGATACCGCTGATCACTGTCTGTGTGCTGTCAGCACCAGGCGATGGTACCAGCAGCTTGTTGGCATCAAGCACAAAAGTCAATGAGTTGTACTGGTCAAGGTTATACGTAATCGCGGTTCCTAGTTTCAGGTTAGTAGGTAGAAAATCTTTCTGGTCACCATTAGTATAGGCAATTTTTCCACCGATGTTAGAGATGTTAGCTCCCAGACCCAGGTTCAGGTTCTGAGAAAGATCACGGTTATAGTATACGCCTACGTCTACAGCGGCTGTATTACCTGGCTTTGATTCAAAAGGCGTAGCGCCACCGCCAATGGTTACATTACCGGCCAGGTTAGACCGAATGAAACGGGCACCTATACCTAAGCTAAAGTATTCGCTCAAAGCTTGTCCATAAGAAACTGACAGCGCATACTCCTTAGGAGAGAATTCAGTGATGTCGTTTCCGTTGGCATCGATGAACTGAATGTCACCCAGGTCAAAGTATAGAAGCGAGGCAGATATGGCAGATGTTTCAGATAGTTTTTTATAACCTGAGAGGTAGCTGAGAGACATGTCGTCCACGATATTTCGCAGCCATGGAGAATAAGAAAAACTTACACTCATGTCGTTCTGCACAAAGCCCAGCTTAGCAGGATTCCAGTGTGGTGTGTTTGCATCAGGGCTGATGGCAACACCCGCATCGCCTAAAGCGGCAGAGCGTGCATCCGGAGCTACTGTCAAAATCGGAACGGCGGTGGTTACCGTGCGAGAGTCTTGGCCAATAGTAGATGTTTGTGCTGATGCAAAGTGCACTGAAAAGAATGCAGCCACAAATGCAGTGGCTTTTACAAGTAGATTTTTCTTATACATATAGAGGGTATTGTTGCAAAATCAAATATAGAAATATTATAGGATTTTACTAATTCAAGAGCACAAGTTTCTCAAATCTGGTGGCTGTAGCGCCATCATATTGAGAACGTACAATGATTCGGTAAACGTATACGCCGCGTGCTAATGTGTCGTTAAATTCGTCTCTCCCGTTCCAGTTTATGTCTGCCAGGTGCGACTGGCTGGCATAACTTGTGCCTTGCAGTGTTTTAACCAGTTTTCCTGATACGGTAAATATCTGTATATGGATATCTATATTTTCTCCCGCCCTGTTGTGGTCAAAATGAAAGGTCGTATTCGTGGAGAATGGGTTCGGGTAATTCAGCAACTGTGTTATCGTTAACTTTTCGTTGTTCGACACGATAAATTCTAACCGCTCCTGTGCTGAATTGTTGTGCGTGTCCCAGGCCTTAAGCGACAAAGTATGCGGGCCTTCTTTCAAGTCCTTGAAAGGGTAGCGTATAGAGCCAGACTGGTAGCTGTCGCGATCAGAAGTGTAGTAGTCGTTAAGCACGATGGCCTGGTCGGTGCCTTCATCCAGTATAGCGACCATCTCGTGTCCCGATCCTATACCTGCCGTGTTCAGGCCGTTCTCGTCAAAAAGTTTTGCCAACAGGACCGGGTTCTGACCCGTTGTGCCTCCGAATACGAAAGACTCGTCATCCATGAACAGCTTAATGACAGGAGGTGTATTGTCTATGGCTATACCTGAGGCAGTGCCCCCAATGACCACTGCAGTGTCGGCTCCCAAAGCATCATGTGCAGCACTTTTGGCATAGAGGCTGATCTTGCCAGCGCCATAGCGGTAGTCGATATCTTTGGGAACAACAAAGCTCAGCTCAAAGGTACCGGATCTGACAGTGGCTTGTCCGTCATACACAATGTTCTCGCGCAGCTGAACTGGTAAAGGCTGGTTACCGCCAGGTATAGCGGGTTCGCCTGTGCGCTCCGGTGTATTGTCACCCAGGGTGCGGCGGGTAATCGGTTTCTCAAAAACAGTGATGTGCAAAGAGCCATCAAAATTCGTGGCGATGCTGCCGTCTGCAGCCGTCACTACGCCCTTCATGTTTACCTTACCTAATACCCCAAGCGTGTCGGAAGCGGCTTGGCTTCCATTGATCTGTGTGATTTGCGTCTGTAAGTGGGGATAGGCTAGTTGCTGAGAAGGATCAGCCAGCAGTGTGAAGTTACGGTTGTTCACACCCCTGGAACCTCCTGTCTCTGTCAGGCTGATGTTTTTAGTCAGGCGCATTACATCACCTAGTCGGGGCATCCGACCATTTACAGGACTGAAAGCCGCTCTATAGAAGTTGCGATTGAGTACCCGGTTATCGCTGGAGAAAACGGGACGCGTGGTGGTAAGCAGGCCGATGGCACCTCCTTGTGAATTTAGCAGAGCGAGTTCTGCACCAGAGGAGCGCCTTGGGTCGTCGTAGCGACCGAATTCGCAGGTGGCGGTAAGCAGAAAAGTCAGCCTGTCTTTGTTTCGCCAGTTGTTTATCTGCGGCACCGTCAGAATCTGCTCCCAAGCCCAGCTGACTTCGTTGCCATGTCCGGTATAGTTCACGATCAGGGAGCCCTGCTCTACAGCTTTGTCGATAGCTGCTGCTGCTTCAGGTGCACGCTGCCCATTGGCGACAGCCTCCTGTGGGTATAGGTCCAGGTATACCTTGTTGGGATTGTAACTGATGTGCTCACGCTCAAGGTAGCTACTCAGGAACTCGGCATCGTTCAGGTGCTCGTTGTAGTCACCGTCGTCAGCCACAAAAGTTACCTGACTGCGCCACTTCCCAAAATGTCCCGGGCTGTCGTAAGCGATGATCTTGTCAACTACTGTCGCCGCCTCTGTCGTGGTCTTTACAGGTAGTCGGCCTATACCTATATCAAGCAGGTGGTCACCAGTGCTGTTCTCGGCCCATTCGCCCTCATCCTCATCAAGAAAACCATAGTAGTCTTCGGAAGAGTAGCTGCTAATCGGGTGCAGCGATTGCCGGGATTGGTACACGGGCACAAAGTTAGTGTTGTTTGTCAGTCGGTTTTTGTAATCGTAAGACGTGTCACCAAAGAGCAGCAGGTAGATCACATCGTCGCCCTGCTTGCTGCTGCGGCTGTAGAGCATGCGCATGTAGTCGCGTATGGCCGTTACATCCTGCGCTCCAGACGAGAACTCGTTGTATACCTGCGTGGTGGTAACAACTGCAACTTGCATGTTACTATGCTGCCGGCGGTGTGCTGCCAGGCGATTAGCTTCCTGCAAAAAGCGGGGATGAGTCAGGATAACCAGGTCGAGGTTGCCATCGAGGTTGTGGCTGTGTAGGTCTTGGTTCGTCACCCTCCCAAAAGCTGCTGGTTTCAGCCCTGTGTTGTTCCTGAATGCCACAAATTCCCTGAGCACATCAGTTGGAGCACTAAAACTCAGATCCGTGCCTGAAGGACTTGTCTGCTGCAGGGCAGGTCGCAGCGGATCCGTGACGTCCCATACCTGTGTGGAAACGGGTGCGCCTGCCATACGGAAAGTACTCACCGGGCTGGCCAGACTCGCCACGGAGCGGAAACTGGTTTGGTCACCGTAAAGCTTGAGCTGGCGCTCGTAGTTAAGTGTCAGGTAATTCAGGAAGCCAAGTGCAGTAGAGTTGCTGCCTGTGCTGAAGTTGATCCCTACCTTCAGCTCCGTCGGTTGCCCGAGTACTTGCTGGTTTAAGGTATAGGTGCTGATGCTGTTCACGCCTTCCGGATGGTAAGGAAACGTACCGCGGCCGCTGATCGTCTGCGTGCCCAAAGTATGGCCGTTGAGGCGCAAGGTATAAGAACTCTCTGCCGATGAGTTCGCCATCAGGAAAGCCGTGAGCCTTACATCAGATCCCGGCACCAGATCCGATACAGGCAGGCTGATTTCGCGGGAGGTTGTGAAGGCGCTGAAGTCTTCCCCGTACCATTCCCTGCCGGAGTACACCATGTTCTTCAGATCACGCTCGTGGTAGAGGCGCTCGTTGTAGCTGCTGATAGTTTGGCCGGAACCACCTGCCTGGCCGCGTTCACTTATCCGCAGGCCCTCGCCAGCTCCTACCCGAACAAAATAATAAGCAGTATCGGAGTAGATGTTGTGGCTGTGGCGAAAGGCCGGGCTGCCGCCTGTAGCTTGCCAGGTATGAGGACCTTGTGCGTAAAACAGTACATAGTCCGACTCGTCGAAGCGGCCATCGGTTTCACCTGCCACCAAAATGGCATTCTCCACAAGATCGTCAGGGCGAGGTGCATTGTTGGGCTGCGGGAGCATCCCGCCTCCGTTTCCAAATAGCTGCAATGTGCGTGGGTCGAGCTGCTGGGTTTTGACACCAAGTGACTGCAGTAGTGCCCTGTCGATGCGGTGTATACCTGATTCGGTTACGCCAATCTTATACCAGTTGCCTGTGCTGAGCGCCGATGAAGTGGCGAATGCGCTTTGGGTGCCCTCAGTGCTTTGGGTAGTGTTGCGGGATGTTTGCCCTTGTTGCGGAGCAGCTGCAATTTCCTGTGCCCTTGCATGGGGCGCTAGCAGGCTGGAGCCGAACAGCAGACAGGTATACAGCAGCAAAGAAATCCGCATGGCAGACTTAGGTAAATTAATGAATAAGAGGCTGTATAAATTTACAGAAGTTTATCCTTCCAGCTAAATAATTGAGCGATAATTGTGAAGACAGCGCCGGCAGCCCTGCGCCATACCTATCGATAGGGGTTTGCAGCGCTTCTAACCGGATTACAACATGCTGCTATACCTTGTGCCATTCCTATGGAGCTTGCTGTCCGGAAATTTGCTTTACAGTGAGTCCGGCCGTAAATTTCAAGAGGTTGGGGCTTTCTTGAAGATGGACAACACGACATACAGCACGATGATCAGCGGTATAGCTGCGAATTTGGCAAGTGCCAGCAAGATGACAGAGATACCCAGGAAAACAAATCGGATAGCATTGTCTTTCCAGGTCAGGTTCTTGAATTTGAGCGCAAACAGCGGCAACTCCGCCACCAGCAGGTATGAGAATACCACCGTTACCACCAGCAGGAAGTACGGATTCAGGATAACGTTATCGTACAGGTTGCCGGAGGTGGCCAGTATCAGCGGCAGCGAACCGATAAACATAGAGCAGGCCGGTGTGGGTACGCCAATAAAAGACTCCGCCTGCCGTGTGTCGATGTTGAACTTGGCAAGGCGCAGTGCCGAGAAGATCGTGATCAGAAAGCCGAAGAAAGGCAGAATGTCGGCAGGTATACCTAACACCGATGCTTCGGCCTGCGTCAGGAGTCCGAACATGATAGCACCTGGCACAGCTCCAAACGAAACCATGTCAGCCAGCGAGTCCAGTTGCTTGCCTATCTCAGAGTAAGCCCCGAGCACGCGGGCCAGCATGCCGTCCATAAAGTCGAAGATAGCGGCTAAACCAATCAGGTAGGCCGCGTATTCCAAGCGAAAGTTAAAAGCAAAGTATAGCGCCAGGCATCCACAAAACAGGTTAAGGCAGGTGATGGCGTTAGGTATGTAGTTCTTCATCCGGAAGGCTTAGCGCAGGAATGGGTTATACTTTTTTTCGTACGCGATGGTGGTTTCTGGTCCGTGACCCGGGTATACCACCGTTTCATCCGGCAGCGTGAATAATTTGGTTCTGATGCTGTTGATCAAGGTATCGAAGTCACCCCCAGGCAGGTCGGTGCGGCCAATGCTGCCTTTGAACAATACGTCGCCTCCGATGCATACCTTGTCGGGTTCACTATAAAACACCACATGGCCGGGTGCGTGGCCGGGCGCAAAAATAATCTGTAGCTCGGTATTGCCAAACTTGACCGTGTCGCCTTCCTTTAGGTAGTTGGTTGAGGCTTCCATACCGCTGTACATCTGAAAACCATAGTTTGGAGCATATACCGGCACAGCACGCAGGATCTCCAGCTCTTTCTCGTTTATCTCCAGCTCCACACCGTAGGTATCAGCCACAAACTTATTGCCCAGTACATGGTCGATGTGGCAGTGGGTGTTGAGCAGGCCCACCACTTTCAGATCGTTTGCTTCAATGTAGCGCTTCAGTTCCTGCTGTTCAGCTTGCTCATAGCAGCCAGGGTCTACTACCACGCACTCCTTTGTGTCGTCGTGCAGCAGGTAAGTGTTTTCCTGGAAGGGGTTAAATGTAAGACAGGTAATGTTCATGTTGTTCTCGTTCAGAGGGCGCGTAGCCCACAAATTCGGCTTCTAAGTTACGAACTTCAGGCGTAAGTCGTAAATTGCCTGTATGAATTATGACTATATAGTAGTGGGGCATGGCATTGCCGGCGCCACACTTGCCTATACCTTACGCAAACAGGGCCAGCAGGTGCTGGTGATCGACGAGCCCAAAGCCAACTCTGCTTCCCGTGTAGCGGCTGGCCTCGTAAACCCGGTGGCAGGCAAGCGCTTTGCCAAGTCCTGGCTCGTTGACACGCTGCTGCCCTACGCCGATAGCTTTTATGACGAACTGGAAGTGCGATTTGATCAGGAGCTTTTCATACACAAACCCATCTACAAAGTATTTTCGACCATAGAGGAGCAGAACAACTGGATGGCCAAAAGCGCCGAAGGAAACTGGAGCGAATACATTGGCGCCACCTATACCCAAAGCACCGGCCAGGAGTCTTCTGTTCAGGACCAGTTTGGCGGCATTATGATCAAGAAAGGCGGCTACCTGCGTATTGCCGATACACTCGATCTGCTGCTGCAAGACTTGCAGCAGGACAATGCATTGTTGCCGGAACGATTTGAAATAGACCAATTGCAACTGGTAGAGCAGGGAGTAACTTACAAAAACATAACAGCCAGGCATGTGGTTTTCTGTGAAGGCTGGCAGGTGGTGAACAACCCGTACTTCAGATGGCTGCCGTTGCAGCCTACCAAGGGTGAGGTGCTAGAGGTGCAAACACAGGATTTTAACCCGGAATGCATCTATAATAAAGCCGTTTACGTTGTTCCGGTAGGAGAGGGCCGCTTCAAGATAGGGGCCACCTACAACTGGCGTCAACCCGACGAACTGCCAACCCCGGAAGGCAGGGAAGAACTGAGCGAGCGCTTTGAGCAGATTACCACACAATCTTATCAGGTGAGCAGGCACTGGGCCGGTATAAGGCCTGCCGTGCGCGACCGCCGTCCGCTTATGGGCCGGCACCCGGAACATGCGCAGCTGAGCGTGTTCAACGGGATGGGCTCCAAAGGTGTGCTGATGGCGCCTTACCTGGCTGATGTGTTTGCCAAGGCATTGATTGGAGGGGCAGAAATACTGTCAGACGTACACATTTCGAGATATTATTCGTTATATTACGACTACATAAAACACCATAACCAAGAACTCTAAGCGCATGCGTTTCACCATAAGGTTATTGTTACTGTTCCTGTGCTGCGTTGCTGCAGGCGAAGTGGCTATGGCCCAGCCTAATGTGCAGACCTTTGGCCGGAGCCGAATTCAGTATAAGAACTTCGACTGGAAGCTCTACAGCACCCAGAACTTTAACATATACTTCTATGCCGGCGGCGACCAGTCAGCACGCAATGCGGCTGAGTATGCTGAGCGTGAACTTAAGCGCATCACCAGTTTTATCGGTTATTATCCTTACTCCAAGATCACACTCATCGTGTATAACTCGATGACGGACCTGAAGCAAAGCAACATCGGTATGCAGCGCGACCAGTTCCAGACCGGGGGCGAAACGCTCTTTATCAAAAACAAGCTGGAACTAGCCTACGATGGTACTCAAACTGACTTTAAGCGTGACCTGAGTTATCAGCTAACCGAGCTCCTGCTAAACGACATGATGTATGGCGGCAGCCTGAAAGAGGCGCTGCAGAGCAGTTACCTGCTGCGCCTGCCTGACTGGTTTATCAGTGGGGTGGCGGCTTACACCGCTGAGGGCTGGAGCCTGCGCATGGACAACTATGTGCGCGACATGCTGATGGTCAACAGCAAAGCCCGCATGGAAGACGTACTAGCCCGTGATCAGGAGTTAGGCGGTCAGGCTGTCTGGAACTACATTGCTGAACGCTATGGCTATACCTCCATTCAAAACATCCTGAACCTGACCCGTATTACCCGCGACACCGAGGTGGGCATTACCAGCAGCCTGAACATTCCATACAAGCGCTTCCTGCAGGACTGCCATAACTATTACATGCAGATCAACACCCGCGGCGAGAATCCGCTGGTGAGCCTGCCTGCCGAGAATAAAATTTTCCAGAAGAACAGAAAAGACAATCAGTATACCCAACCTGTGCTGAACCCGGCCGGAACTTTGATGGCTTACGCCGAAAACGAGAACGGCAGCTACCAGATCATTGTGAAAGAGGTAGGAAGCAACCGCAGTCGTGTGGTATGGAAGAGCGGGTATAAGACCGTTGACCAGCGCATCGACTATAAGTTGCCTGTGCTGGCCTGGCGTACCAACACGCAGCTTGGCTTTGTGGAAGCAAGAAGAGGCCAGATGGTGCTGCGTCAGATCAACTCGACCCGCCGGCGCTCCCGCATCCCGGTGTTTGATGATATCCGTACCCCTGCCGTAACGCTTAGCCAGTTCTCGCAGGTGCGTGACATGAGCTACTCCGAAGACGGCAGTACGCTCCTGATCAGCGCTGTGCGCGATGGGCAGACTGACCTATACCTGCTTTCAAGCGGCGGGCGTATGCAGCAGCAACTCACCAATGACATTTACGACGATATACAGCCGGTCTTCCTCAAAGGGGGAAGCAACCAAATCGCCTTCAGCTCCAACCGCTTCATTGATACGACCGGGCAGACAGCCACAGGTAGTTTTGCGGGTGTGGTAAACAACTACGACATCTTCCTGATGTCACGTGACGGGGGCAATGCCCGGCAAATCACTTTCTCCATAGCGAGCGAACTGCGACCACGTGCCACAGATGACGGCAACCTGGTATACCTGAGCGAAGAGACCGGTGTGCGCAGCCTGTATCGCTTCGATATTGCCGCTGGCACCAGTCGTCCCATCACCAACTTCCTGCAGGATATCGAGAGTTATGACGTAGGGGGAGGTGTAAATGCCCTGGTACTGACGGCCAGAGACAATGCCCGCAGCTTTGTTTACGCTTTCCCGACATTCAGTCCTACCACCCAGGACTCGCTCCCTAAGACCTCACGGCAGATTATACTGGAAACCCGCGCCCGAAGCGCCGCCGCAGCAACAACTGCTACCACACGCAAAATAGTGGAGGGCACAACTACGCGCAAGAGAACGCCACGCCAGGGGGAAGTAGACATTGAAAACTACCAGTTCGAGAGCGATGCCAAAGAGCAGCAGGAAGCGGAAGCAAAGGCCAAGACACAGGCCGCGGCACCGCAGCGCGCCCGTACAACTGATGGTGGCGTACCGATTGCAGGCCCTGTAAACTATGACCTGCGCTTTAGTGTGCAGGAGGTGATTACGTCGGTATACGCTGATCCGCAGTTGGGCTTTGGTATAGTGGCTGGCGTGAACATGAGCGACCTGTTCGAAAACCATCACATCCGGGGCAACGCCTTTGTGCGCACCGACCTCGAGACCAGCCGCATGTTTGCCGAATACATGAACCTCAAAAACCGTTTCGACATCGGCTTGCAGTACCGGCGTGATGTGATCGTGGGGCAGGCGCCGGAGTTCCCGGGCTCTGTGGTGCGCTTCGGCAAACACGAATTCTCGCCTACCCTGGTATACCCGCTCAGCTACAGCACCAGCATCCGCATGCAGCCCAGGTTTGTGAACACGCGCTTTACCTACATCAACAGTTTTGTGACACCAGACAGAACCGACTACTTCGGTGGCGGTAGTGTGGAACTGGTCTTTGACAACTCCGTGGTGCGGGGCGTAAATATGCTGGAAGGCACCCGCATGAAAGCAGGTATCATGAGCCTGAAAAACTTTGAGCACAGTTCTGAGAACTTCAGTAAGTTTTACCTGGATGTGCGTCATTACCAGAAAATTCACCGACAGATCACATTGGCAGGTCGTATCAACTATGGTACTTTCTTCGGTAACGCGCCCAAAAACTTCCTGATCGGGGGCATGGACAACTGGCTCTTCGCATCAGAAGACGACGGCAACCCGCGCGATGCTGTTGTGGTGAGAACGCCAGCCGACCTGTTTTACCTTGATTACACGACTCCGCTGCGTGGCTTCAATTTCAATGCTCGTCGGGGCTCCAAAGTGCTGCTGGCCAATCTGGAGTTGCGCGTACCTATTGTGCAGTATCTCTATGACGGACCTATACCTTCGGGCTTCTTCCGCAACCTGCAGTTCACTGCTTTCGGTGACGCCGGGTCAGCTTACAATGGTACCAACCCGTTCACGGGCAACAACTCTATCAATACCCGCGTGATAGGCGGCCGTATAGACCAAACCAACACGAGTCCGTTCGAGATCACGGTGATCAACTATCGTAACCCATTCCTGTTGGGCTATGGTGTAGGTGCACGTACCACCTTGTTCGGGGTATACGGCAAGGTTGACATGGCCTGGAGCCAGGAGGACAATTCGCGCAGAGGGCCTAAGTTTTACATCACCTTAGGCTACGACTTCTAAACAGAGGCATGAACCGGAAAACCAAACGATTTGGTATTGGCTTTATTCTGGTGATCGGTCTGGCAGCCGCCTGGCTGCACATGGCCGACAAAAACTACGTGTACAAAGCTTTGTACCATAACTTCGCTGATATTGACGATCACCTGATCTTTCACCAGCGCAAGATCAAAGCGGCTGATGAACCCCGGCCCTGGCCGCTTGCGACAAACTACAATCAGCTTACACTGCCGCAGGAGCTGCAACAGCTGCACAAGGAGCTGGAATCAGTTGCCTTCGTGGTGGTGCACCGCGATTCGCTTCTGTATGAGCAGTACTGGGACGGCTATTCAGAAGAGTCGCTGAGCAACTCGTTTTCGGTAGCCAAAAGTATTGTGAGCATCCTGGTAGGTATAGCCCTGAAGGAGGGAACAATTCAAAGTATAGACCAGCCGGTAAGTGATTTTTTACCGGATTTCAGAGAGGGAGCAAAGGCAAAGATCACACTCCGGCACCTGCTCTGGATGAGCTCCGGCCTCAACTGGGACGAATCCTATGGCAATCCGTTCTCTGTCACAACCGAGGCCTACTATGGGTCTGACCTGAAGAAAGTGATTCGAAGGCTGGAAGCGGTGGAGGAACCCGGTCAGGCCTTCTCCTATAAAAGCGGTGATACCCAAATACTGGCTTTCGTGCTGGAAGCGGCCACCGGTCAAAGGCTGGCGGACTATGCCGAAGAGAAGCTGTGGCGCCCCCTTGGAGCGGAGCAGAAGGCTGAATGGAGCATTGACCATCCCCTCGGAAATGAGAAAGCCTATTGCTGCTTCTTTTCTAATGCCAGAGATTTTGCCCGTATCGGGCAACTATACCTGCAAAAAGGAGTCTGGCAGGGTGATACGCTTGTATCGCCACAGTACGTGCAGGCTTCCCTTACCCCAAGCGGCCTGACAGATGCCAACACTGGTGATCCTACCAGGCACTATGGCTACCAGTGGTGGTTACTTCCGGACTACAAAGGCCAATCCATCTTCTACGCACGTGGCATACTGGGGCAGTACATCATCGTGCTGCCTGAGAAAGAGCTTGTGATTGTGCGACTTGGCAAAAAAAGGGGCGAACGCATTAACCATCATCCTGCTGAGGTCACGGGTATGATTGATGCGGTAAATCAAATGGTGCCCTAGGTATAGGATCCCCTCCAAAAAGACAGGACTCGGACTGGAATTCCATCGCCTTGTCAGGACCCCGCTGCCTGTCCGGATTTGAGCTTTTAGCTTTCCACCTGCGTATAAGTGAGGAATTATAGCTAATTTGCCGGAACATCATCTTATATAGTGCTTATGTTGCAGTCCATGACAGGCTATGGCAGTGCCCGCCTCGATACTGACCAGTATTCTATTAACGTCGAAATCAGATCGCTCAACTCCAAAGGTATGGACCTGTCCGTGCGTCTGCCACGCTTCCTTTCGGAGCGTGAGTACGAGATCCGCACCATGCTGACAAAAGCGCTTGTGCGCGGTAAAGTGAGCATCTGCGTTGACTATGCTAAAAACAAAGCGCAGAAAGCCAAGAGTAATATCAACAAAGACCTACTCAAAGCATACTACGAGGAACTGAACGCGGCTGCCGATATGGTGGGCGGATCTAAAAATGACCTTTTCCGGTTGGCCCTGCACATGCCGGATGTACTGCAGCAGGACCAGGGCGAAGACGAGGAAGGCGAAGCCGACTGGGATACAGTTCAGCCACTAGTGCAGCAGGCGCTTGAGAGCATCAACTCGTTCCGGGCTGATGAAGGCAAGGCGCTTACTGCAGAGATCATGTCCTACATTGATCGTATCCGAATACTGCTGGCTGAGGTCGAAAAGCAAGACCCGGTGCGCATGGAGTACATCCGCAACCGCATCAAGAACCATATCACTGAAATATCAAATTCCGACCACTACGACCAGAACCGCTACGAGCAGGAGATGATCTATTACATGGAAAAGCTTGATATAGCGGAAGAGAAAGTTCGCCTGATCAACCACCTGCATTACTTCACGGAAACGGTATACCTGCCGGAGCCTACTGGCAAAAAGCTGGGTTTCATTTCGCAGGAGATCGGCCGGGAGATCAATACGATCGGTTCCAAAGCCAACGACGCGACTATACAACATCATGTCGTGGAAATGAAAGAGGAGCTGGAAAAGATAAAAGAGCAAATCAACAACATCCTATAGCAAACTTGCTACCGAGCCAATTTAAAGCAGCTGCCTATGCGGGTAGCTGCTTTTTTTGTGATCAATAGCTGACGCCATCTCTCTGAGGATTAGTGTTTAAACATTCGCATGCAGATAGAGGCCTGAAGAATTTTTTTTAATTCTTTTTGAAATTTTTTTTGGTTGTGGGGGTGCTTTGTTATTGCAACCCAGTTTCATAAGCATCCTTAAATTCTTATATAAGTTATATTTAATGTTTATTATTTCCGAAACTTTTTGAGAGCGATAAATATGTTGTTAAAACGCTGATTTTCAGTTTGTTTAGGTTGTTGTGTGGCTGGTTGTTTTCATCTATATTTCGTCATGTTTAACTATAAAAATATATTTTAATGAAAACAACACGCTTACTTTCGCTCCTGGCCCTGGCGGTCATGTTCAGTTTCTCCTCTTGCCAGAAAGAAGAGGCAGATGTAACAGCCAACGAGATTTCACCCCTCGCCATGGCCAAAATCTCAGAGATGGGTTTCAATACAGACAATGTGCAGCGCACCGAGGGTGGCTACATTGTGGAGGGTGACATTTTCTTCTCTGAAGGCGACCTGCAGGCCTCTCCGGAAACCACGGCCCTGCGCGTGGGTGAGGAGGAGCAGTACCGCACCAACAACCTGGTAAGCGTGGGCTCCAGCCGCACGATCAACGTGGCCATCACCACCAGCCTGCCTTCCTCTTATGTATCAGCCCTGGACGAAGCCATCCGTCGCTTCAACGCCGAGAACCTGCGCCTGAAGTTCCGTCGTGTGTCCTCGGGTTACAACATCCTGGTATCAAAGGCGCCAAGCGGGTCTTCTTACCTGGCCTCTGCTGGTTTTCCTTCCGGCGGCAACCCTTACAACTCTGTTAAAGTGAACTCAGACTATCTGGGCTCCAACCCGGGTACCAACTACCTGGCTACGATCCTGGCGCACGAGATCGGTCACACGATCGGCTTCCGTCACACCGACTACATGAACAGAGCCTACAGCTGTGGTGGTTCGTACTACAACGAGGGTGCTTCTACAGTAGGAGCTGTGCACATCCCGGGCACACCGACTGGCGCTGATCCTAACTCCTGGATGCTGGCCTGCATCGGCACTGGCGTGAACCGCTACTTCAACTCCAACGACAGAACAGCTTTGAGATACCTGTATCAGTAATCCAGAGCGTTTAACTATGGTCTGAGAAGCACAGTTCCCGGCAGGGAGCTGTGCTTTTTTTGTGCCTATTTTCAAGCACAGCAGCCAGGTATAGGTATAGGTATAGGTATAGGTATAGGTATAGGTATAGGTATAGGTATAGGTATAGGTATAGGTATAGGTATGCGGTTTGATAAGGATAGCTGAGGATCCGGTTGATACAGGGACTTGATCTGGACGGACTGTCAGCCCTGCAATTTCAAAACTTACTGCAGCACCATCTTACCTGATACTACTGCTCCTTTTTCATTTGTAAAACGGATAATGTAGAGCCCGGGGGAAAGGCCTTTCGTCTGTAATTCCTTCAGCATACCGGTTTCCTGCGATTCCTGTACAAATCTGCCCAGGCGGTCAAAGATCTGAACTTTCACCGTTTCGCTTTCCACAGCTACAAACACAGTTTCGCCTGCCGCTACCGGATTAGGGAATACCTGTACAAAGTTCTTTGGAGTATGAATTACCGTCTCCTCCTGGCTATAAATCATTTTGCCATCGGTTGTGGTGACACTTGCCCGGTACACATTGCGGCCAGGTACGGGGTTGTTATCTATGAGTTGGTAGCGCAAGCTACTGGAAGGCGTACCGGCATGCACAGTCTCAAATCCATCTTTCTCTAGGCGCTCCAGGCGCAGGTATCCTAACTGATGCGTAGTGCTGAGACTTAGGGAAAAGCGGACCACATCGGGAGTCACTAACTGGCGGGGCTGAAAGTTACTGATGTAGCAGGGGGATGTTTCAACCTCGGCAGTGATGCTTCGGCCGTAGGCGGCCTGGGTGCCCTCAATGAGGGGGGCTACTGCCAGGTAATTTCCCTGGAGTAAGCTTCTGTCTACTATAGCAAGGGTGTCAACTGTCTTCAGAAGCGGCTCCAGATGGGTAGCACCTAACTGGAATAGCTGATACTCCTGGGCATTGGGTTGTCTGGACCAGTGTAGCATCACCTGTTCCTCACAATTAAAGCCGATGCGTAGATCTGCTGGCTTAGCCAGGATAAAGGTTTCTGTTTGGAGGTCCATGCCTTTGCTGAGCATGCGGAGCTGTCCTAGTGCTGCTGTATCCGGCGTTTGCCAGGTATAGCTGCCCTGTCTCAGATCTATACCTTCTGCTATAGTGTGCCAGGTGTCAGAAGCCTGCAGGCGGTACTGCAGCGTGGCTATGCCAGTAACGGTGCCAGTCTGCCAGGCAAGGCGGTTGGGTTGTCCGGCTGTGAGGGTAGAAGCGGCAACAGGGTATAGCCATTCCATGCCCTGCTCCAGTTCATACACCAGGCTGAACTTTTGCGGTCCCTGTAGTACTTTGTAGCCGGTCACTTGCAAGGTATAGGTGCCGGCTGCTGGTGCTTCCAGCGTGATCTGTTCTACGTTGTTCAGGCGGTCGATGCTCCGCCGTGCTGGTCGGTGCAGCGAGTCGGGGTGTGGGTAAGTGCTCAGTACCCAAGGCCGCCAGCTCTTGCCCGAGGAGGTGTGGCGCAGCACCAGATCAAGGTCGTTGATGAGCGCCTGCTCGGCATTAGGCTCTGCTTGCGGGTCGTGCCATACCAAGGTTGCCTTCAACCGGCGTACGCCTGTGGGGACTTTCAGCTGAATGCTGCGGGTTTGACCCGTTGCAACAGCATCCAATTTGAAATGCTGCGCTTGAATGGCTCGAAGCGCCCCGAGCGCATCGGCATTCCCAAATCCTGACGTAAAATCAGGTCCTGGACTGCCTACTTCATCGGCACTGTTGATCAAGGCCGCTTTTACCAGTGAGGCCGGTGGCAAACTGCCATACTTTGCCCGATAGGACTGCTGCACCAGCAAGGCTATACCTGAAACCACAGCAGCAGCCTGCGAAGTGCCTCCGGCTCCGTGCGCTACCAGTTCAGGCTTGATGCGACCATCATAAGCAGGTCCTCTGGAACTGAGCATGCCTACCTGCCCATCCGGGTCTAGTGCTCCCACGCTCAGTGTGTTTTTGGAGGTCTTGAACTGCCCGGTCAGGTTGGCTATACCTGGGAGGTTGGCATAAGTGCCGCTTGTTTCGGATTTATCGCCACTGTTGCCCGACGAAAATACGTGAAGCAACTCAGGATGCTGATAGCTCTGCTGGTCATAGGCCTGCGCCTCCAGGCCATAGTAGTTCTCCACACCCACACCATAGGAGTGATTTTGAACGCTTATACCTTGAGCCAGCAGTGTCTCGCTCTCGTCAGGGAACAGCTCCTCGAAGCTGGAGTGAGCGATAAAGGTATGCTGCGTGACACCTTTGCCATTCGGACCGGTATTGCCGGCGCCTGCTATCAGGGTGGCCATGGTGGTGGCGTGCGGACTACGGTTGCCCTCCATTGACTGCGGGTTGATTACACGGCCCTGCAAATCGATATCCTCCGGGTCAAAGGCGTATTCCTTTACGGATACCGCCATACCTTGACCGGTCAGCTCTGGAAATTCAGCTTGGGCAGCGTAGACATTGTTCACCACAAAGTCTGCATCACGCAACTCCAACTCTTCCACGGCCTGACGGTGAGGCTTGTCGATGTATAGGACTTTAGGGGAATCAGCCAGTTGCAGTAACTGGCTTGGTTTAATGCCAGTCACCAGCAGGGTATTAGGCTGATCGCCTGTGTCTGAAACCCTTAGATCCAGTTGCTGCTGATGAAGCCAGGTATAGAAACCCTGTTTGTCTGATACTTTGATGCGATAAGAGGCAGCTGGAAGTTCTCTGGTGACCCCTTGCAGGGGAGGTGCGAGTTTGCGGATTACCTGCTTTGGGAGCGGTGACGCTGCTTGCTGTGCCTGGAGGTGGAGCGGGAGCAACGCCAGCAGGCAAAGCACAGGTACCCAAAATGTTTGTTTAAGTTTGTAGCGTGGTGGCATAGAGCAGACGTAAAAGTTAAGCTCAGTTTCTATCCTGGTAGAATAGCACTAAAGCTAATCAATAGCCACCATATAGACAATAGCTAATAAAGCTTGATCGGTTGAAAATCAGGCTTATAAATATGTTTAAACAGGAAGTTTTATTGGAGGGATGCGCTGCCCGGATTACATTTTGTAGATCCACTTAAAGAGCAGGATGCCAAGTATACAGCCAATGGTATTGCTGAGTACATCGATGATGTCGCCCTGGCGGCCAGGTATAAGGTAGTGCTGCAGCAGTTCGATCGCGATGCCGAACATGGAACTCACAAAAAAGGCTGTGCGGATGGCATAGTGCTGCACACGCGGAAAGGTAAACTGCTTTTTCAGGCCCACTGTCATCAGGTAAGTGAGCACGGCAAACATGAAAGCATGCGCAAAAGAATCAAAAGAAAAGATCTCCCAGATCGAAAGGGAGGGCATAGAAGAGGAGGGCAGCAGCGTCAAAACCATGATCACTGCTGCCCAAATAATGGTAAAGAAATTATACCTTAGAATCAAACCTGCTTCTATACTGTCGAAATTACTGACCGATTACTTCGCGGTAGCCTTCAACCGTTAACAGGCCTTCCACTTCGCTTGCGTCTCCGATAGACATTTTGATGATCCAGCCGTCGCCGTAAGGATCAGAGTTTACCAGCTCAGGGCTGCCGTCCAGCTTGTCGTTGAACTCCAGCACCGTGCCGCTCAGTGGGCTGAACAGGTCAGAAACTGTTTTTACAGCCTCTACTGTACCAAACACGTCGTTCTGGTTGATATCCTTGTCCACTGTGTCGATGTCAACATACACGATATCGCCCAGTTCGCTTTGTGCGAAATCAGTGATGCCTACATAAGCTACGTCACCTTCTATGCGTACCCACTCGTGGTCTTTGGTATACTTTAGGTTGTCAGGTAAATTCATTTTTATCGCTTTGGGTTAATGATGTCCAAAAATACGGTCTTTTTCTCAATGCCAAAAATTATTGCAGACTAACACGTAGCTGTACTCCACCTTCCGACACACTGTTACGGAACGAAGTAGAAATTTTGGGGTCGGACACGGTGCGCAGCAGGTAGAACTGTATGTTCACGCGCTGGCTCAGGACATAATCCACGGTTGGCCGCAGCTGCACCTGGCGTGTACCGTTCGTGATCTGGTTCTGGCTGATCTCGTTGCCCTGATCATCTTGCGCAATGGCCCGCTGCACCGTCTGGTTGTCACGCACCGACATGTCCATGCGTATGGTCAGCTCGTTCTCCAGCGTACGGCGCTCCCCGCCTATCCGGAAAGGTATACGGAAGTTGCTGGTGGCATATCCGAAGCCGAAGGTATAATCCTTCACGTTGGTCTCGGTTACTTGGGCATTGGTGAGATTAAGCGACAGGTTACGCTCTATTCTGTACCCGATGCGGCCGGTCAGGTTGGTGTTAGTGCGGAAGTTAACACCTAGCAGTTCCAGACGCTCCTGCACTGTGAGTTGGTTTACGATATAGTACGGAATCAGCTGCCCAAACTCGTTGGTGCGGGTTGGGTAGTCACCCGGACTGTTCTCGTAAGCCAGGGAAGTGGTGAAGCTGGTTACGTTGTAAGTGGAGTTATAAGAGTGCGTCAGGTTGACCTGGCTGAACCAGCGTTTGAAGAAGGCAAGCTGCGACAGGCCGTTGTAATCAATACGCCAGTTAGGTATAGGCATCCGCTTGACAGGGTTACCGCCTTTTGCCTGGAAACCACTGGCATCACGTCCCTGGTAAGCATACAGGAACGACTGCAGAAGCACGTCCTGTGAGTTCAAGGTATAACCTGAGTCACCAGCTGCCGCATTGGCGTTGGTGAGGCGCTCACGTATCTCGTAGCGGTTGCGGATAAAATTGTCGAAAGCAGCCGAAGTGCCTCCTGCAGTAGACTCGAATATAGTGCCTAGCGCAAAGAAGGAGGTACTGAACGAACCGGTGTTGATCGGGTTCTGGCGCTCGTTCACAGTGCCAATGTTGCCGAAGTCATCAAACTGCTTACGGTAAAACACCTCCTGTATTTCGGACATGTTGCGACGTGCGTCGAGCTGCAGGTTAAAGTTGCGGAACGGCTCCATGTTAGCTCTGGCCGTAAGCGTTTCTGTTTTAATGCCGCTGAACGGCGTGTTCAGGTACTGGCTGCTATCGGTATACCAACCGTTAGTGAAGGCACGGTTGTAAAGTTCGTCCAGGTCATACTGACGGCCGAGTATGAACGGCAGACCCGGCGCATCGAAGCCATCGTCAAAGCCTAACATTTTGGTACGCGGCAGATAGCCCGGCATCATAGTGCCCTGGTTTTGCAGGTATGTGAAGTTCACCGAGCGGGTCATCATCAGGAAGCGGGCCAGTCCCTTGGCAAGCTTCATCTCAGATCGTTTCTTCACCGCCGTATCGCCTGGCGCAGGTACAGGTGGTCTGCCCTGCGGTTGCGTTGGGCTGTTCACGTCTTTCAGGAACTTCACCTTATTGTACAGTTTCACCATATCGAAGCGGCCATTTACGCTGAATTCGGTATTGTTCTCAGCCGTGTTACCCAGTCGGAAAGGCGCGTCCTGGTTCAAGGCAGTGGAGCCGGCCGTCCAGATGTACGTAACGGCATAGCGGGTTTCAGCGCCCAGCCAGTCAGTGAGCGGGAATTTCTCGAACGGCACTTTGTAGTTGGCAGCCACCAGCTGGTTGAAGTTCGTGTTACGGCCGAAGTTGCGCAGGTTGTCCCAAATCACTTTGTTCTTATACCTGAGCGAGTCCACGTCGCGGTTGATGCGGAAGTCAGGCTCGTCTACCACAGCACGGTTGGTGGCCGTGTAGTCCAGCGACAGACTCTTGCTGATGTCCCACTTGAGGTCGTAGATGCGGTTAAAGAAGAAGTACTTCTGGAACACAGGCTCTATACCTCTGGAGGTGATCAGGCCTGAACCCGGATCACGGCGCTGCAGGAAGGTCTCGTTATACCTGCGGTCGAGGTCGGCGCGGAAGGCAAAACGGCTTGGCAGTGGCGTAAAGTTCAGGTCTTTGATCAGGCGCATATACGGCGATTTGAGTCGTTCGCTTTTGGCGAAGAACTCGTAGTTGCGTGGCGTGTTGGTGTAGGTATAGGCCACTGCTCCGGTGTAGGTGCGGGTAAAGTCACGGTCTGTCTCGATGTTGGTAAACAGGCGCTCGGCGTAGGAGTAGGAGAACGACAGGTTTTCCACATCGTACGGACGCACCTTGGCCTCCGGGTTGGTCCGTTCTTTCCTGACATTTAGTAAGCTCACACTTTTCCGGGTTTCCCGGGTACTCACTTCACGCCTGTATTCCCGTTGCGCTTCAGTAGTCTCATACCTGGTCAGCGACTGCTCCAGCGGCACATCTTTGTCGAGCGGGTCAAACTGTGGGGCACTGTTCATGGTGCCGTACTGCACCGAGACCGGCACCTTGATACCCAGCTTTTCGGGCAGGAACTTATCGGCAACAATATTGGCGCTCACATCAAATACGGCCGTGTTCTCACGGGCACGCTGAGCGATCTTCTGCTGCAGGGCTCCGAAACCGATGGTGGTGTAGCTACCGGTTGCTGTAATGTTGGCGAAGTCGGCTAGTTTGGTGTTGAGGCGGGCATTTGCGGCCCAGCCTGAGTTGTTCCGGAAGTCCGTTACACGCAGCTCGTTCACCCAAATGCAGACCGATTGCGGACGCGCATCTTCGCCCGGTACGGTAGGGTTACGCACACCGATCATCACACTCTGCACTTCACTGAAATCCGGGTTACCTACCACTCGGATCATCTTGCCACCTTCTAGCATTACTTCCCACGGACGGCGGTTGTCCCAGCCACCAACGGCTCTGTTACGCTCTACCTTGGCATTTACAAAATCCTCAATAGCGACGTCGATCTCGTTTTCGGCAAGCCAGATACCTTCACGGCTTCTGGTGCCCAGCGGCGTTAGTTTGAGTGGCACCACGTACTCGTAGTAGTTTTGGGTATAGTCTGTACCGATTCGGATGAAAGCCTGCACATCGTCGTCGCGTGTATTCGGGTCGCGGGTCTGAGCATGCAGGAACAGCTTGAGGCGCTTGTAAATCAGCATGTCGATGGACAGGTTCTTGTACACGGCCTTGGAGAAAGAGTCTTTCAGGTCCTCCACGCAAAGTTGCAGTGACTGTTCGTTCTGGCGGCGGTTGTTGGTGGCGGCATAGTCGCGCAGACGCTCTATACCTGGCGGCATATCATAAGGAATGATTGTCTCGTCATTGCCTGTCTCGCTGTTCTCCTCAATGTTCACCGTCGATACAGTAAACGAGCGGGCATCATCCGTACAGTTCAGGCAAGGGTTACCATCGGTGATCGGCTGCAGGAAGGTACGCCACTGGTTCGCCACAAACTGAAACTGCACAAAGCGAAGCACCACCGGGTCGGCAAATTCAGTCATGTACATACGCATGAAGCGGATCGACTTGAAGCCGCTGATGTTGCCCACATTGCCCGTTGGCTGACGCACTGGCACACGGAATTGGTACCAGGTCACATCCTCACCAGTTCTGGTATCCACGATCTTGTCCACGATGTAGTTCTGACCTACGCTCATGTCTCCCGGCTGCAGTCTGATCTTGTACTCGTAGTATTGCTCCAGGTCACTGATCACGTTGTCGCGGTTCAGGTCCTCCTTGTCAGGGAAAGCATAATTAGAGAAGCGGCTTTGCTCAGGAGAGTTGCCTTCCATGCCATTGAAGCGCTTGTAACGCTCCAGGATACCGGCATTCTGCTGGTCATAGCTTGCATCAAGATGGTGCAGGAAGTTGTCGGCAGAAGGGTCGGAGAGGACGGTTTGCGGTGCACCACCAGGTATACGGCCCAGGAAAGTGTTCTGGAAAAACTCACGTTCTGCATTATCGCCTAAGCCATCCAGGCCTATGTCCTGAAATGCACGTGCGCCTGGCACAGCCGAGAAGGCATCGGTCAGGAACTGCTGTGTAGTTACACGGCCCCATTCGGTGGTCTGCAGGTTTTGGTTGTCAGTCGCAGAGGTTGGCAGACCGTTCTCAAACGAGTAGCGGTTGTCTTTCAGGATATCCTCCGACACATTTCCCAGGTTAAGTACCAACTCACCGCCTTCATTGCTGACGATCGGGTTGCCATTGGCATCCTTCCGTCCGTTCGGTCCTGTCAGGAAAGGATCCATGAGCCAGAACTCCACATACTCCACGTTGGCATTGTCAAAGTCTGTGTCGAAGGTGATCTCACGGCTGATTCCGCCCCAGTTCTTGCGGGGGTCGCCCTGCAGCCTTCCTTGGTTATCCAGGTTCGGGTTGTAGTTGTACTGTCCACGCTCACGTGGGTAGTAGGCCATGTCGAAGGTATACTCGTAGGCGTTGGCAATCTCACGGTCGCGCCCGGGGAACACCTCATAGCGAGGTACAGGGCGCACGTAGTGGTTTCGGAGTTCTTCGTCGTTGATATTGCTCGGACGCAGGCCTTCGCTGTCGCGGTAGAAGATCTGATCGATGGTATACCAGGCCACACGGGCACGGTTGTAGGCATGCTCCAGCCCATCTCCCTGTGCCAGTGGGGCAGGAGTGGCTGCCAGCCGCCAGGTGGTGTTATTAAAGCCGCCGAGACTGAATGGTGTTTCGGCCCCTTCAAAGTCATCCAGGTATGAAGTACCGTCCTCGTTTACCGGCGATTTGGAAGGAGAGGGCACCAGGTGCGCAAACTCACCGCTGAAGGTCACGCTCGACGGCACTTTGGTTTGGATAAACGGAATCATATCCGTCATCTTCGTCAGGAAACGCGACTCTCGGTTGAAATTCACGTCAAGGCCATAGATCGTATTATTGGTTGGCTCGTCGCCGATGCTCACGCGGTTGATGTAAGGCCGTTCGTTCAGGTGCAGCACGGTGCCGCCCAGGTTCAGGTCATTGTTCACGCGGTAGTCAAAGCGGGCGCCCAACAGGGTGCGGGGCTGTATGTTTAGCAACTCGGCTTTTTCGTAGGTCACACGCAAGTCACTGGCCGAAGCGATGTAACTTGGGTTCAGGATCTTGATGCGGCCTAGGTCATAGAAAACCTGGTAGTCTGTGCCTTCCTCCAAACGTGTTCCACCCGAGTATACTGCCACCGAACCCTCGGCAATACGGAAGCCAGGCAGCATGATCTCGTCCGTGGAGCTGGCCTGGAAACGACCCTTTAGGAAGAACTTCGCCTTCAGTGTGTTTTGCTGCGCATCAGTCTGGGTTTGCTCGTAGAGTTCCTGGAATACATAGCGCTCGATCAGGTCCTGCCTTCCTTCAAATTGACTGGCTAGGTATGAGCCAAACGGCTCCACTACCGGGAAGATGATACGCCCGGTTTCAGGGTCGATCGTTATACCTTCCAAAAAGTCGAAGTTGCCGTCGCGCGGTTTGTCGTTGTTTGTGTTGACATTGTCCAGGTTGAGCACCTCGATCAGGGGAATGTTCTGGATCGGGCTTGGCTCTTTCAGACTGGTAATGTCAACGCCCGTTTCATCGTCTTTGTAAACGATCTGCAGCTGGAAGTTCTGGCGGTTCACCTGTGTCGCGTCCAAACTGTAGACGTTTTTCATCATCAGGTCCCAGGTTGGATATTCCAGCGCCGGGTTGGTTGCCTTCAGCAATTTCATGTGGATCACCTGGTCATCGCGCAGGTTCTGGTAGTCTTCCATCAACTCACCTACCTTGTAAGTCTGGCCGTTGTAGGTATACTCAAAGGCTACGCCCAGCACCTGGTCAGGCAATAGAGCGGTGGTAAGTGAGATGTAACCTAGCTGCGGATTGAACTTATACTCACGCGGGTCCAGTCTGCGGGCACGCACATGCTCAAAATCAATGGCTTTCTGCAGGCCCAGGCTTCTCAGGTATGCGTCTACCTGGTCGTTGTTGCGGGCGCTGGGGTTATTGGCGATCTGGCCATAAAGTCCGTTGGCATTGTTTGCGGCAGGTGCCAGCGGGTTGCGCTCAAACTGATTGCGGAATGGATCAGCCTCGCCCAAGTCCATATAAGCGACCATGTTGCGCAGGTTCTCGGTGCCTCGGTTGTTGTTGGTCACGTACAGCTCCAGACGGCGGATCACGATGCCGGAGTTCACCAAGGGCAGGTTCTGCAGCGTACGGTCGTAGCGGCCCCGGAAGAACTGTGACAGGAAGAAGTGACGATCGCGGTCGTAGTTGTCGGCCCTGATCTCGAATGGTTTGTTTTGTGCTCCGTTCTGAATCACCACCTCGTCATTGCGCCCACGTACGTTGGCGGCGATGGTGGTTACGCCCAATCTGCCGAACTGCAGCTGTGTTTTTAATCCGAAGAGATTCTGAGCACCGGTGATCAGGGAGTTATTGAGTGGCAGACTCACGTTACCGGCCTCTATCTTGCGGATGATCTCCTCTTCAAAACCGGTATAGTCCAGCTTCATGTTGTTCTCAAACTCGAAGTTGGCGTTGTTGTCCCAGTTAAAGTTGAGACGCATTTTCTCCCCGATCTTACCCACCAGGTTGAGCGAGATGTTTTGGTCAAAATCGAAGTCGCCAGTGCGCTGCTGGCGGAGCGGTATAGAAGGGTTCTCGTTGCGGTTAAAGCGGGCTCCGAATTTCAGGTTGACGTTGCCATTCGGCTGAATGTCCACAAAATTGCCTCCGAACACACGATCGAAAACCGGGCTGATATAGATCTTGGGTACCAGACGGCGGCCACTGACTACGCTCTCCCCATCCAGACCTGCCGATTTGCTACGCCAGTAATCACGTATGGCCTGCTGGCGCTGGTAGCGTGAGTACTCTTCCCATGACATAGTGGAGGGCAGTCGGTAGTCCAACTCACCCATGCGCTCGTTGATGTTATACTGCTGCAGACTGTCGTCGAGCTGTATTTCCAGTTCAATGTTGGAGGGCTGGCCCAGCAGCAGGGGAGAAGAGCTGGGGCGGGTGCCAAAAGGACTACCGAGGCGGTCGCTTGGCGTGAAAGTCGGGCGGCGGCTTGGGATGTAAGGTTGAAGCCGGGCAGAGTCTTGCGGAATGGTATCCTGCAGGAAAAAATCTGAAAAAATTAAGGTGCTATACCTGTTGTTCGAGCGCAATGCTGCGGCCTGCGACCACCATGCCAGCATAGTGATAGCAGCAACCGTAGCAAACAGCAGGCTGTTTTTTTTACTTTTCCAGATCAAGTTGGGCTCTACCGATTAAGAAGACTTTAAGGCAAATTTTATTAGTTCCTCTACGCTCAGGCTTCTGTCTTCGCGCTTGATGATCGCATCGAGCGTTTTCTCTGCCACGTTTTTGGCAAAGCCTAGTGTAACTAAAGCTGATAACGCTTCTGCACGTACTGTATTGTGTGCAGAAACAGGAACTGCTGAGCTACCAGCCAGCATGGTTTCTTTCTTTATTTTATCTTTTAATTCCAATATGATACGCTGCGCAGTTTTGGCTCCGATCCCCTTCACATGCTGGATCGTGCGCACATCCTCCCGCACAATAGCCTGCTGCACTTCGTCTACCGAAAGCGACGACAGTATCATCAAGCCCGTGTTGGGCCCTACACCCGAAATAGAGATTAGGTGCAGGAAAGTATCCTTTTCGGCAGCCGTCGTGAAGCCATACAAGGTATGGGCATCCTCCTTGATGTGCAGGTAGGTATGCAGCTTGCAACGTTCTCCCTCAGGCAGTGAAGAGTACGTGCTAAGGGAGATCTTGATCTGATAGCCTATGCCATTGACATCTACAATGACATAGGTCGGATCTTTCACAGCAAGCTTACCGTCAATGTACGCAATCATTTATATATGTTTATTATTATAGTTTTGAGCATCTACGACAGCGATGGATACCATGTTAACGATTTCACGGATGGAGCTGCCCAGCTGTAGAATGTGCACTGGCTTGCGCATACCCATCAACACAGGGCCAATTGCCTCAGCACCACCTATTTCCTGTAATAGTTTGTAGGCAATGTTACCTGATGTGAGCGTCGGGAAAATAAGTGTATTTGCCCCTTTTTCGGCCAGTTCACTGAACGGATAGTGCTCCTTCAGCAGGTGTCGGTTCATAGCCGTATTCGCCTGCATCTCGCCATCTATCATCAGGTCCGGGTAGCGCTGCTTTGCTTTGCGCACTGCCTCAGCTCCTTTGTTAGGTATGTCACCTTGCACCGAGCCGAAGTTAGAGTATGACAGGACGGCCATACGCGGCTCTGTGTCGAAGAAACGTACGGCACGGGCAGTCAGGCCAATGATATCTACCAGTTCATCGGCAGTCGGGTTTACGTTTACGGTTGTATCGGCAAAGAAATAAGGCTCTTTTTTGCTCAGGATGATATACATACCTGCCACTTTGTTTATACCTTCTTCAACCCCTATTATCTGTAGGGACGGTAGAATGGTTTTGGAATAGTCACGGGTAAGACCTGAGATAAGTGCATCTGCTTCGCCGGTTTCGAGCATCATGGCACCAAAGTAATTGCGGTCGCGCATCTGGCGGCGGCTGTCAAACAGCGTAAGGCCTTTGCGCTGGCGCTTAGTGTAAAGGAGCTGGGCAAACTCTTCGCGCTTTTGCTCTTCCTCGTATGGGTCGATGATCACGCAGTCGTGCAGGTCCAGGTTGGTCTCCTCAATGATCGCGGCAATACGTGCTTTGTTGCCCAGCAGGATCGGGTTGGCAATGCGCTGCTCTTTTACGATCTGTGCCGCCTTCAGAATCTTGTAATGGTCTGCCTCGGCAAATACCACTGTCTTCGGGTTCTTCTTGGCCTGGTTAGTAATACGGGTCATCAGCTTCTGGTCGATGCCGATGCGCTCCTGTAGTTCTGTCTCGTAAGCCTCCCAATTGGTGATCGGGTTTTTGGCTACACCGCTTTCAATAGCGGCCTTTGCCACCGCCGGCGATACCGTGGTGATCAGGCGTGGGTCAAGCGGCTTCGGTATAAGGTAAGTGCGGCCAAAAGAAATCGTGTTGTCACCATATGCCTTGTGCACCATCTCCGGAACAGGTTCTTTCGCGAGGTCCGCCAAGGCGTGCACAGCAGCCAGCTTCATGGCTTCGTTGATCTCAGTGGCACGTACATCCAGTGCTCCTCTAAAGATGTATGGGAAACCAAGTACGTTGTTTACCTGGTTCGGATGATCTGATCGGCCAGTTGCCATGATCAGGTCCTCGCGGGTTTCCATGGCCACGGCGTAAGGAATTTCCGGATCCGGGTTAGCCAGCGCGAATATGATCGGGTCCCTCGCCATCAGCTTCACGAGCTCAGGAGCCAGCACGTTACCTGCCGAAAGACCGATAAACACATCAGCCCCTTTCATGGCCTCAGCCAATGTGTTGATCTTACGCAGCGTCACAAACTGGGCGCGGTAAATATCGAGGTCGTTTCGCTCTGGACGAATAATGCCATCCTTGTCGAACATCACGATGTTATCAAGCTTGGCGCCCAATGCTACATAGAGCTTCGTGCAGGCAATGGCAGCAGCGCCAGCGCCATTAATTACAATTTGGATTTCTTCAATTCTTTTGCCTGCCAGCTCCAGTGCGTTGAGCAGGGCCGCTGAAGAAATAATAGCCGTACCATGCTGGTCGTCGTGCATGAGCGGAATATTCATCTGCTCCTTCAAGGCATTCTCTATCTTAAAGCTCTCAGGGGCCTTGATATCCTCCAGGTTAATGCCGCCGAAGGTTGGCTCCAGTGATTTTACGATGCGAATAAATTCCTCAGGGTCGGTGCAGTCTATCTCAATGTCGAATACATCTATACCTGCAAACTTTTTGAACAATACGCCTTTTCCTTCCATTACTGGCTTAGAGGCGTCAGGACCAATGTTTCCCAGGCCCAGTACTGCAGTTCCGTTTGAGATTACCCCTACCAGGTTTCCTTTTGCGGTATATTTATAAACATTCTCTTTGTCAGCGGCTATTTCTTTGCAGGGCTCAGCTACTCCAGGAGAGTAAGCCAGAGCCAGGTCATGCTGTGTGCTCAGCATTTTAGTCGGCACTACTTCTATTTTGCCGGGCTGGCCCTGCATGTGGTAGTTAAGTGCGTCCTCTTTGTTTACTTTGATCATGGTATGCGTTGTTGTGTTATCTCGTGTTATGTTCCCTCGCACTTTTAGCTTATCCCAATGAGGCGAAAGCTAAAAGCCAATTTGATAAGATTTTATGGTTTATCAAAGCCGTAATCGACAAAGATACGTTCTGAAAAATCTTCATCTATCAGAATATTGTGTTTTTTATCAGACAGCTAAGAATGAGAGGCTGGTAACTGTGGCGTATTGCAATAAATTGATAATACAAGCAGGCTATAAACGACGAGACACTCTTCAGTTGGAAGAGTGTCTCGCTGGATTTATACCTGCAGCTTAACCTAGAATCAGCTGTTGCCCAGGTTTGATTGCGCTGTTTTTGAGTTTGTTCAGCTTCTTTATCTTTTCGACTGTCACCCCTTCGTGACGTTGGGAAATAGTCCAGAGGGTATCGCCTGGCTGCACATGGTAAATGAAGCGGTCCTGCGCCTGGCTCTTGGCAGATGTATGCTGCTGTGCAGTGCTGGCAGTAGTTGCTTTGGGCTTTTCGGTGACCGTAGCCAGTGCGCTTGTGCTTACCGCTGGGGCATGCTTCCATACAAGTAGCTTGTCCTGCACTCTGATTGCTGTGCCATCCAGTTGGTTCCACTCCTTCAGATCGTCTATCGTGACACCGTATTTGCGGGCAATAGCATATAGGTTGTCGCCACGCTGCACAACATAGGTTGCCTGCACCAGGCTATCTTTAGAAGCTTCCTGGGTAGTAGCAGAGGCCAGCATAACTGGTGATTCGGCTGGCGGTGCTGTATGTTTGGCAGGTGGAGGCGTTGGAGCCGAAGCTAGCAAAATACAGCTTTGCTCAGCAGCCAGCAGCTTGGCAGCCTGTGCCGGAATGCGCAGCTTGTAATTGCGCATAGTAGCGGGAAGTGTCGTCTGCTTTAGCTCGGGGTTTAGAGCTACCAAAGCCATGGAGTCTACATGAAGTTCGGTAGCCAGTTTTTTCAGGTCCAGCGCCTGATTCACTTCCAGATAGGCATATTCAGGTGCATATAGAATGGAGTCAGAGAATATATTATGCTCTGGCGCATACTTCATAGCGTAGATCACGGCTGTCATGGAAGGTACGTAGCTGCGTGTTTCCTTTGGCAGGTATGGGAAGATCTCCCAAAACGTCTTTTTGCCACCGCCTGCTCTTCTGATCGCTTTGTTTACATTACCCTGGCCACAGTTGTAAGCAGCCATAGCTAGTTCCCAGTCGCCATACGTACGATAGAGTCTGCTCAAAAAGCGCATCGCCGCATCCGTGGACTTCTCTATGTCCATGCGCTCGTCAATGTACTGATCCTGGTCCAGGCCATACTCTTTGCCAGTTGACTTGATAAACTGCCAGGGGCCAACCGCACCCGCCCAGGAGGCCGCTTTCGGGTTCAAGCCAGACTCTACAATAGAAAGGTACTTGATGTCCTGCGGCATGTTATACTTCTTCAGGTACTTCTCGTAGATCGGGAAATACACATTTTCGCGGGAAATCATGGTGCGCGTATACTTTCTGTTACGGACAGTAAAGTAGTCGATGTGGTTACGCACAAATTTGTTGAACACCAACGGAATGTCAGCCTCAATACAGCTCAGCCTGTCCTGTATCACTTCGTCGGGCTCATACGGGATGTACTCCACGAGCAGGGCCATTTCCTCATCAGAAAGGAAGGTGGTATCTGCTTTTAGTTTTCTTAAAGAATCCTCTGCTGTGTGCCTTTCGAACCTGATCGTATAGCCAGAAGCCTGGGCATGGAAAGCCCATATACTTCCAACCAGTGCTGCAAGTACTGTAAAGAGTCTAAACTGCATCATTATATTTTATGCTTCAACGGTTAGCTTGTCCAGTATGTAATTTGAGAAGGCCAGCAGTTGCGGCTCCTCAAATGAGCGGGTCATTAACTGCAACCCGATGGAAAGGCCATTGGCATCGCGACCTACCGGAATAGAAATGGCAGGAACACCAGCTAGCGAGGCCTGAACCGTAAAGATGTCAGCCAAATACATGGCCAACGGATTCGCCGTATTCTCCTCTAGCCTGAAGGCGGTAGTAGGAGCGGTAGGCAATATAAGAAAATCATAATTTTGCAGCAACTCGTCCGTCTTCTCTTTTATGAGACGACGCACACGCTGTGCCTTGGTATAGTAGGCGTCGTAATAGTCGGCGCTCAGCACGAAGGTGCCCAGCATGATGCGGCGCTGCACCTCAGGACCAAAGCCCTCAGCACGCGTTTTTTTGTAAAGGGAGGTAAGATCGGTTGCGTTCTCGCTGCGGTAGCCATACTTCACCCCGTCAAAGCGGCCCAGGTTAGAGCTGGCTTCTGCTGTAGTGAGGATATAATAAGTCGGCACCATGTAGTCCAGGTATGGGAATTCCACGGCCTCTACCTGATGACCCGCCGCCTGGAGCATGTCTTTCACGCCTAAAATGCTATCTTTCACCTCAGTGTCCAGACCTTCACTCTCGAAGCAGTCGCGGATATAACCAATCTTGTACTTTTTATCTGAATCCAGCATCTGGCTGTAAGCTGGCACCGGGCGGTGGCTTACCGTACTGTCATATTCATCGCTACCTGCCATTACTTCCAGTAATAGGGCTGCGTCTTCTACGCTCTTCGAAATGATGCCGATCTGGTCGAACGAAGAAGCGTAAGCAATCAGGCCATAACGGGAAATGCGCGAATAGGTAGGCTTAAGACCCACCACACCACAGAAAGAAGCTGGCTGGCGAACAGAGCCACCCGTGTCGGAACCGATAGAAGCGAGACAAAGGTCTGCCTGCACGGCTACGGCCGAACCACCAGACGAGCCACCCGGTACGCGGGTCGTGTCGTCGGCATTAAGGGCAGGTCCGAATGAAGAGTTCTCGTTAGAAGCCCCCATTGCAAACTCGTCACAGTTCTGGCGACCGATGATAATAGCGTCTTCTGCAAGCAGTCGCTGCACGGCTGTAGCTGTGTAAAGCGACTTAAAGCCGTCAAGAATCTGGCTGGATGCCTGCAGAGAATGACCTTCGTAAGCCAGTACGTCCTTTAGGCCGATTACCATACCTGCCAGTTTGCCGGCATTGCCTGAAGCGATTTTCTTGTCTACGGCGTCAGCCTGGGCAAATGCTTCGTCCTCGAATATCTCCAGGAAAGCGTTTAGCTCAGGTTTCTGCTTAATGTTATGAAGGTAGTGCTCTACCAGCTGTCTGCACGAAATTTGCCCGTTGGCAATATCGCTGCGAATGTCACGAAGTGAATGGTATGGTTTCAAACTATTCAGGCTTTTTTATGTCCTTGATGGAGCGTTCCAGCTCGTTCTGGATTTCGTTTTTGGCATCGTTAAAGCTACGGAGACCGCGACCGGCAGAACGTGCCATGCCTGGAAGTTTATCGGCGCCAAAAAGTAGGAGTACTGCGGTTAGTACAACAAGAATTTCTCCTCCTCCCAGGTCTGCCAGGAAGAGGAGAATTGCACTAAGTATCATAAAGCGTTATGCCGGAAATTACTTGGTTGGAGTATCCTTTGTTGAGTTTTCCAGATCGTCTTTGATCTCTTTGGTCGCATCTCTAAACTCGCGGATACCACGGCCCAGACCTCTTGCAAGCTCTGGAATGCGCTTTGCTCCAAAAAGAAGCAGAATCACCACAAGGATCAGGATTAACGAACCACCCCCAATGTTTTGGATAAATGCTAGTGTGTTGGTAAGTACCATAGTCTTAAAATTTTAAGATGAATTGCTGCAAAAATAAAGCTTATATTTTAATTAAACCCACATTTGGCTACATTAGTTTACCAGCATGTCAATATCTTGAAATTCGCGCTGGAGGTGTATTTCCGTGGGGCAACTATAATGTTATAGGGCTCTTTGCAAGTTGGTTGCAACTTCAGCCGGCAGCAGGCGTATAGATTGGCAAATAAATTTCAGATTCTCCCGCAGGCGCAGTGTTCCTGAGCTATTTTGGCATATCTTTTTCCCAAAATGGAAAAATGGTTTCCTGTGGAGGGAAAAATTAGGTTGTGCGATACATATCTTAAGGCTGATAATCAACTAGTTGGTTCTTTTGGTATTTTTGGCAAGCTACTTGTAATATGCCTTACGCAGCCGAATCGCACTGAATCACCCAACCGGGGTAGAAATGAAGCCGCAATCTAAGAAGAAAATAAATATTAAGTTTTTTTAATCTTCTGTTTGCAAGTGTAATTTAAAGGTTGTAAATTAATCCTAGAAATTTAACACCGTCCTTCCATACTGGAAGAAAGTGTCTAAATATAATTTTAAGTTTGTTTTCATAGCTTGGAAAGGCACCCTGCTTTGTAGGGTGTTTTTTCTTTATAGGGGGTATAGAAAATAAAGTAATTAGAAGAAAAAAAGCGCAGCGGACACCTTAAATGGTAATCCGCTGCGCTTTTTTTATGTCAGGTATAACAGGAGGTCTACTTTGGTCTGATCCAGCTTTCGGGGTTCAGATTGGTGTTGTTTTTCCAAAGCTGGAATTGAAGTTCAGTAGTGCCGTTGGCATCCGTGTACACCGTGCCGATTACATCTTTCGGCTTGACATCCTGGCCCTCTTTAACACTGACTGTACGCAGCTTGGCGTATACCACAAAGTACTCTCCATGCTGCACCATCACGATATTGTTCATGCCTGGTACGCTGGCTACTGTTAATACCTTGCCTTCAAAGATAGCACGCGCAGGTTCTCCCTGGCTGGTCTGAATGTCGATGCCATTGTTTTGAGTGACCACTCCTTTCAATACCGGGTGGTTGTGGCGACCGAATTTCTGGGATATAAAGCCACGGTCGACAGGCCAGGCAAGACGTCCCTTGTTGCCAGCGAATGATGATGAGATGAGCGCCGCTTCCGGGGTGAGGGTGATCTTGCTTGCGCTTCCGCTGGTGGCACGGCCTTCTTCGCGGGCAGCACGGGCGGCACGGGCCATCTCCTCTTTTACTATGTCGGCGATCAGGTTATCAAGCTTTTTAACTGCCTGCTGGCGCTGGGCCACTTCTCTCTTAAGCTGCTCTTCCTGTTTGCTCAGCTTCTGGATCATGCCATCCTGCTGCGTTCGCAACGACAATAGATTCTTATTTTCTACCATCTGCTTGTCGAGTAGGCCCCGTTTCTCTTCACGCTGTGATTCCAGTGTGCGCAACTGTCCTGTCAGGGCAACCTGTACTTTGTTGATTTGTTCTACCTGTTTCTTACGGGCCTCTGAGTACTGCTGCAAATAACGCAGACGGCGTACCATCTGATTAAAAGAATCGGCCGCGAACACGAACATCAGTTTGTTGTAGCTGTTGGCGGTTTTGGAGGCGGCGTATACCATGGTGGCATACTCAGCTTTCAGGCTTTCCAGGTCAGCTTGCAGCTCACCTACAATGCCCTCTGTTTCCTTCATGCCTGACTCTAATAGCTTTATTTCGCGTGAAATAGTGCTGATAACACCTTTCTGAACAGAAATTTTTTCCTGAATGGCATTGAGCTGGCCAATAGAAGCTTCTTTCTGCACTTTGGTTTGCTGCAGAATGCGGTTTGCTTCTTTGATACGGTTTAGGTTTTCCTTTTTCTCTTTTTCGAGCTGCGCCTTCGATTTTTGTTTCTGGGCTTGGGTAATCAGCGGCAACAGCAGGACAATCAAGAAAAAGGCTGATTTGTAAAGGGCCTTCATCAGAAATAGGGGTATACTACACTTAGCTTACAAATATGGCAAAACTAAATGGCCCGAACCAGAACCCCGAAGATTTTATTCGGCTAAAGGCGCTTGTAACCAGAAGGAACGCTGAACGGAAACTCCAGCACGTCTTCCGATACGGTGACTTTGGAGTGATTCAAATTGAAATCAGATATCTGGCCTGCCTGCAGGATCTGGGCCAGCATGTTGTAAGCAAATGGGACTTTGCCCAAAGGCTGAAAGCCCTCATACTGCACCACGATGCTGTTGCCGGAAAGCTGGTCTTTGACGTTAAGCTGCTGCAGCTTCAGGTTTTCGGAGCTGATGAAGTAATCGAAGAGCAGGTTCTGGCGCAGTTGCTGCACATGCTGCATCTGTCCTTGGTTGGAGGCTTTTTCGGAGCCGTTGGCCTGGTAGTTGCCCAGCAGGATAGCTTGTACTACCTGAAAATCAAGTGCTACGTTGAAGCGCTTGCTCAGGAAGGCATAGTCGGTGGCGGCGTACTCCCGCTGAATGCGGTTCATCATGTACACGGAGTCAGGTGTCAGCTTGATGCGAGCGGCTTCTATACCTAGCCCAGGCAGCACCGAGATCCAGATCACGCTGTCTTTTTGCATACGCAGGGCATAGCCTGACGAAGTGCTCTGGCCTTTGTCATCAAACTTAAGCTGGCCACGGGCATTCAGGTAAGTGAATTCCAGATTTTGGACAGTGACGTTGCCAACTGTTTCAGTGGCGGCGGTTGCGGCAGAAGGGATCGTTTCTTTTTTGCAGGCGGAAAACAGGACTATGCTCAGCAGGCACAGCAGGAGCTGTTTATTCATAGAGTTTCTTTTCTTTTATCTTTCTGTCAAGGAAAGCGGAGGCTTCTCCCTTTAACTTGGCTTTTTCCCACTGCCTGACAGCCTCGTCACGCTTGCCGAGTTTAAACAGCACATCGCCGTAGTGCTCCACAATGGTAGCATCTTCGGAATAGGCGATGGCTTGCTCCAGGTATTTCAGAGCGCCTTCATAGTCTTCCATCTTGTACAGCACCCAGGCGTAGGTATCCAGGTAGGTGGGGTTGGCAGGATGTTTCTCTACCAGCCGGCCGGCCATGGTTTTGGCTTTGGGTAGTTGCTCACCGCGCAGCGACAGAAAGTAGCTGTAGTTGTTGAGCACATGTTCGTTGTCAGGATCGTGCGTAAGGACAGCCTCATACGCCTCGTCTGACTTTTTATAAGCTTTCATTGAATTGTAGGCATCCCCTAACTGGGCATTGAACTGCGCCACCAACTCGGGTTCGCTTGCTGAAAGACGCTTGCCATGCTCCAGGGATTTGGCAGCACGGTCAAAATTTTTCTCGATCAGGTGACCGGTACCGTTATAGAACCACAACACAGCCTGGTTCGGAAACAACTCCAGCGCCTGTTCGGAGTGCTGCACCAATTCTCCTGATTCACCCAGTTCAGCATCCAGCAGCACGATCTGTTGCCAAATCTTAAAGTGGGAGTCATCCAGTTTTACAGCTTTAATGTAATTGCCCCGGGCAGATTCTTTTTTGCCGATGATCGTCTGTAAGTCACCTGCCACAGCGTAAGCTTTCGCTTCCTCAGGATGTGACTCTATAGTAAGGTCAGCCAACTCCAGGGCTATACCTTCAATAGCCGGATTAGGCAGTTGTCTGATGAAGTCCACCAGGATGCGCACTTTGGTATCAATGTCGAGGTCGGTACTGGCGAATGCGATCTTCACCTGGTTCTCAGACTCCTGTAGATCTCCCTTCTGACGGTGCAGGTCCGAGAGCATCAGGTGCGCAAATGGGTTGTTCGGCTCGATGCGCAGGGCGCGGTTAAGCGTTTCTATTGCCACATCGGGTTTCTTGCTGGCATTGTAGAGCTCAGCTTGAGCCAATAAGTAGCGTATTTCTGTTGGGTTGGCAGCGATCAGTTTTTCACCTTCCGCTAAGGCCTTCCCAATGTTTTTCTGGCGCAGGTATATCTGCTGCCGGTTCATGGAAAGCTGCTCCAGCGCACCGTACTTTTTCTCAATGCGGTCATAGGTCTTGAGCGCATCGTCATACTTAGACTGAGCCAAGTATAGCTCAGCCAAGCTGAAGAGATACTGCTCCTGATCAGGCACATTGCGCAACAGGTCGTTGTAAGCCTGAGCTGCCTCGGTGTACTGCTTCTGTTCGGTATACAGCTGAGCGAGTAACAGGTAGTAGTAAGGGTTTTGATTATCGCTGGCGATGGCAGCCTGTGCAAATGAAACGCCCGCTTTCGGGTTTTCCATCAACATGTAGGTTTCAGCCAGCTTATAGTTGAGCGCCGCATTGCTTGGTGTTACAGCATATGCTTTCTGAAACTGACTCAGCGCCTGCTTGTAGTCTTCCAGCATAAAATATTTCATGCCCTCCAGAAACAATGCCTCGCTCAGCAGCTTTTCCTGCTCGCTGGGTTCGGGCTGCGGCGCAGGTATGGCTACCTGTGCTGTTTCGCTCTTCTCCTTGCCCTTCTTTTTTTTCTTAGACTGGGCCTGGCTTTCGCCGGTCGCGACCAGTGCAAGGCAGCAAGTAGCGAGCACAATGTTTCTGAATCGGGTCATAAAATGGGTATGCTAATCTTTAAGCGTATTGTAGTCGCCAATGCTCAGGTCTGACTGGCGTCCTTCATAGGAAACAAAATTACCTATCATTGAGTTTGCTATGTTCCCGTTTTTGATGGTTGACTCCTTCTGAACGATGGAATTGCTCAATATAGACTCCAATACGCTGGTATTGTTTCCAATAGAAACGTGCGGGCCTACCACTGAATTGTGGATCACAACATTCTCTCCGATATACACGGGAGGGATGATCACTGAATTTTGGATGTCAGCCGACGCGGCTACCAAACCCTTCTCATCCTTGATATATTCTAAATAGCGTTGATTAGTGAAAACTGTTGCATTTTTATTGCCACAATCGAGCCATTCTGAGATAACGGCAGGAATAAATTTCGTGCCTTTGTTTTTCATGTTCTCCAGTGCATTGGTCAGCTGGTACTCGCCCTTGTCTTTGATGTCGTTATCAAGCAGGTACTGCAGCTCGTTGCGCAGGTAGGCACCGTCTTTGAAATAGTAGATGCCGATGATGGCCATGTCAGAAATAAACTCCTGCGGCTTCTCTACAAAGTCGGTGATCTCGTTGTTTTCGTTTAGTTTGATCACACCGTAAGGACGCGGGTCCTCTACGCGCTGCACCCAGATGGTGCCGTCGGCATTCGTGTCAAGTTGGAAGTCAGCTTTGAACAGGGTGTCGGCAAAAGCCACTACTACCTTGCCCTCCAGCGAGTCCTGCGCGCACATGATGGCATGTGCCGTACCCAGTGCTTCATCCTGGTAATAAATACTGCCCTTAGCACCCACCGACTCCGCAATGGCTTTCAGGTCGCGCTCTACCTCTTCGCCGAAACGACCGATAATAAATGCCACTTCCTCAATCGGCTCGTGACATACTTTGGCGATGTCTTCTACCAGGCGATGTACAATTGGTTTGCCTGCAATAGGTATAAGTGGTTTAGGAACAGTAAGTGTGTGTGGGCGCATACGCTTGCCCATACCTGCCATAGGTACAATAATCCTCATAGCTATTAGTTTATGGATTGAAAAATGTAGCCAGACGTGTTGCCTGGCCACTATTGGTTTTGATTAATACTGTATTTTGAATGTTTGGTTTTAGCCTGCTCTAAAAAGAAGAAAATTGCAGGCTATACCTGGAGGGGAGAGGCTACTTGGTACCCGTGCTGCCATAGCCACCGGCACCACGCTCGGTATCTGTCAGTACCTCAGCCTCCGCCCATGCCACACGTTCGTATCGGGCTACAATCATCTGCGCTACACGCTCACCATCCTCTACCACAAAGTCCTGATCCGACAGGTTGACCAACAGCACCTTGATCTCGCCGCGATAGTCCGCATCAATGGTACCCGGGCTGTTTACAATCGAAATGCCGTATTTGTACGCCAGTCCGCTGCGGGGTCTGATCTGTGCTTCGTGCCCTTCGGGCAGCTCAATAAAAAGGCCGGTAGGTATAAGGGCACGCTGCAGCGGCTTTAGCGTAACAGGTGCTTCCAGGTTTGCGCGCAGGTCCATACCTGCCGAGTGCTCCGTCTGATAAGAAGGGAGTGCATGCTTGGATTGGTTAATGACTTTAACCGGTAAGTTCGTCGTGTTCATCTATTAAAGATAAAGATTATTTTTTAGATAGAAAGTAGGCCCGCTCCCGCAGCCAAACCACCACCAGGAAAACGACTGAAAGCGACAGGTGGTAAGCGTGGCGCAGCCAGAAATTTTTGATAGGTAGCAGGAAGGCGGCCAGCACAAGCGCCGTGGCAAATAAGATATACCCTAGAATGGTCTTAACAGGGTAGGGGATTGGATAGTGCACATTGCCGAGCATGTAAGTGGCCAATGCCATACCTACATAGCAGATAAGTGTGGCAATAGCAGAGCCCATGTAGCCCAGCACAGGTATAAGCAGCAGGTTGAAAGCGATCGTAATGGCCGCCCCTCCAAAGCTGATGTATGTGCCGAAATGCGTTTTGTCTGTTAGCTTAAACCAAACGGTCAGGTTGTAATAAATGCCCAAGAATAGGTTGGCCAGCAAGAGCACTGGCACGACCATCAGGCCATCGTGGTACTCGGGTCCGATGAGCAGAGCGAAGTCCTCCAGGTTGGTGGAGATAAACAGATAGATAAAGGCGCAAGCGATCACAAACCATTTCATGACCAAAGCGAAAGCTTGTGGCGATTCCTTTTCCTTAGCCTGTGAGAAGAAAAACGGCTCAGCAGCATAGCGGAAAGCCTGTATGGTAAGCGTCATGAAAATGGCGAGCTTATAGCAGGCACTGTATATACCTACTGCCGCCATGTTGCTGGTACCTGGATAGAAACCTTCGGGCAGGTAACGCTCTAGCAGAATACGGTCGATCACCTCGTTTACCATACCTGCCAGGCCCATGAACAGGAGCGGCCAGGCGTAGCGCAGCATCGGCTTGAGCTGTTCCACATCCAGTTTGAAGCGGAATATGCGTAGCTCTTTCCACAGCATAGGTATAAGCAATGCGTTGGCCACCAGGTTGATCAGGAAGATATAGCCTACTCCAAAGTCAGGGTTGTAGAGGTTAGTAGCCAGCGGCTGAAGACTTGTGAGGTACTGACCTTCGTAGATGTGCCGCAGCAGAACCAGAAAAAACAGGTTAGCACCGACCGTAAGCAGGATGTTAGCCAGTTTGATGGAAGCAAACTTAATGGCTTTGTTCTGATGTCGGAGCCAGGCGAAAGGAATCGCCACCAGCGCATCGATCGCCAGCACCAGCGCCAGCCATACAATGTACTCCCGCTGCTCCGGGTAGCCAATGTAATCTGCGATTTGCTGCGAAAAGAGGAGCAGTATACCTGTAAAGATCGTGCTGCTAACCAGAATAGCGCTTAATACCCTGTTGTAAACGGCTTTCGGGTCTTGCTCAGGCTTGTTGGCAAAGCGGAAAAAAGCCGTCTCCATCCCGTAGGTATACACGATGTTGAAGAAAGCCACAAAAGCATAAAGGTACGACACCACCCCATACTCTTCAGGAAGGAACACACGGGTATAGACCGGTACGAGCAGGTAGTTCAGTGCGCGGCCCACAATACTGCTCAGTCCGTAGGCAGCGGTTTGCCCAACCAGTTTCTTGGCTATGCTCATGTGTTTGTTTTGGGGCAGGTAGGTATGGGTATCAGCTGAAAAACACAGAACGCGCTATACCTACTTTTTATGATAGGTATAGCGCGTTCTGCAGGTATAGGCTTATGCGCCTTTGAATACAGGCTTACGCTTCTCCAGGAATGCGTTGGTGCCTTCAATAAAGTCCTGTGAAGAGCAGCAGCGGGCAAAAGAATTTGCCTCCGTCTGGTAACCATCTTCATCTTTGTCGTACACGGCGTTCACGCAGTCGATCACCAGGCCAATGGCAAGTGGTGCTTTCGACAGGATCTTGTTCATGATCTCCATTGCCTTTGGCATCAACTCTACGGCGGGCACCACATGGTTTACCAGACCAAGCGCCTTGGCTTCTCCGGCGCCGATCATGTCAGCGGTCATCATCAGTTCCATGGCTTTGCCTTTGCCGATTAACTGTGTCAGGCGCTGTGTGCCACCGTAGCCAGGTATAAGGCCCAGGTTCACTTCCGGCTGACCAAAACGGGCCCCTTCGCTGGCAACACGCATGTGGCAGGCCATCGCCAATTCGCAGCCACCGCCCAGTGCAAAGCCGTTTACGGCTGCTATAACAGGCTTTGTGCAACGCTCAATCATGCTGAAAACTTCCTGACCGCGCTCGGCAAAACCACGAGCGTTGACTTCGCTTAGTTCAGAGATCTCCGAAATGTCGGCACCCGCTACAAAAGCCTTCTCTCCGGCACCTGTAAAGATTGCTCCCTTCACAGCCGGGTCATCATAGACTTGCTGGATGGCAGCCTTAATCTCCTTGATCGTATCGATGTTTAGCGCGTTTAGCTTGTCGGCACGGTTGATGGTGATCACCAGGATTCCGTTCTCAAGATTGAGCAGCAGGTTTTCGTATATAGACATAGTTTTTATCTCTGAGTAGATGTATAGATACCAGCAGCAAATATAGCAGTGATTTGCTTAAATCCCTAAAATGCAATCTGGCAATGGCCCAGTTCAACTCTCCTTACGGCAAACTTTCGTTTTAACTTCGGTGCTCCAACATCGTTTTGTTATCTTTGTGCGGTTTAATCAGCATACTGCTCACTTTATACCTTATTTTCATGCTTAAGGCTTTATTGCGCACTCTATCACTACCGATTTTCATTTTTTACATCACCATAATCCCCGCCACTGCTCAGGATACGCTCGTCGATACGGTGGCTGTTCGCAATATCTGGGACTTCGGAGGAACCGGCACAGTCAACTTCAGTCAGGTAAGCCTGAGCAACTGGGCGGCCGGCGGACAAAACTCACTGTCAGCGCTGGGTATCCTGAACCTCTACGGCAACTACAAGAATGGGAAGAATACCTGGAACAATACCCTTGACCTCACTTACGGCACTGTGAAGCTGCAGGAGCAGCGCCTTCGCAAAAGTGACGACCGGCTCGAACTTAACCTGAAGTACGGTCGGCAGGCCTCCAGCAAGTGGTTTTACACGGCTCAGCTCAATACCCGTACACAAATCAGCCCAACGTATACCCCAGAGCGAGACTCTGTCATTTCCAACTTTATGGCACCCGCTTTTGTTCTGGCTTCCATAGGTATGGACTACAAGCCTAACCCTAAGCTTTCAGTTTTTATTTCGCCTTTTACAGGTAAGTTCACGGCGGTGCTCAACCAGCGCATGGCCGACTACGGTGCGTTTGGTGTAGAGCCTGCCCAGCGCGATTCGGAGGGGCGACTTATACCTGGTACAGGGGAGCGTCTGCGCGAAGAGTTCGGTGGTTTTGTGAATGTTCGCTTTCGCAACGAAATATTTAAAAATGTAACGTTGCAGTCAAAGGCTGACTTTTTTTCCAATTATCTGCGCAATGCCAAGAATATTGATGTGAACTGGGAGAACCTGGTGAACTTTAAGGTGAACAAGTTCCTGTCAGCCAGCCTCTTTCTGCACATGATCTATGACGATGATATCATGATCGATGTAGACCGAAGTGGGGATGGTACATTGGATGGGAAAGGACCTCGGTTACAGCTCAAAGAAACCATGGGAATAGGATTTTCTTACAAATTTGAATAGTAAACTTTTGCCCTGCACTTCTTGTTATTCACTAAAAATGTATACTTTAGCGTATAATGTACGTTGTATAGATACATTATCAAAAGTGGATTTATGAAAAAAGTCATATCGTTACTATTCTCTCTAGCTTTCTTCCTGTTTGTGTCCGATGCGATGGCACAGACTTCAAGTTCGTCGAGTACATCCCTGAGTTCGGGTAAAGATGAGTTTTGGGGTACTGCCAAAGTACAGGAAAAAGGTACTACTGTTGATGCCGTGGGAGCACGTGCTTCAGGCATGGATGCACGCTGGAATGCCTATGAAAACACGAACCGTTCCCGCTTTACCAAGGACCGCATCAAAGGAAGCAAACGAATGGAAGCCATTCTGAAAAAAGAGAAAGAAATGCATCGCAAGCATAAGCGCGACAAGCGCCGTTTAGCCCGTATGTCATTATAATCAGTTGCTGAAAAAGCAACAAAAAAAGCCCTGCCCGGATAAACCAGGCAGGGCTTTTTTTGTATCTCTTGAACTAGCTGATTGTTTAGGTGATGAAGAATTTATTGACATAGTCGCACGGTTATACATCTTACAGGCTTTCAGTTTAGAAGGTATAGGATCTTCCGCAATCAATCGACATGGGTAGTTGGAGGTATGCCGCATCAGGTATAGCACCTGTCAGACAGGTATAAATGCAGCATCATATTAGGTGCAAAACAAAAGGCTCCCACTTTCGCAGGAGCCTTTCTTATGATAGATGAAGTTAGCTGTATTACAGCGTACGCTTCACTTCTTTTTCTACGTAAGCTTCGATCACGTCACCAACCTGGATCTCGTTGTATCCTCTGAGGCTGATACCGCACTCGTAACCCTGGCGTACTTCTGACACATCATCTTTGAAACGCTTGAGTGCCAGGATTTCGCCGTCGTGCACCACGATGCCATCACGTACCAGGCGTACTTTAGAGTTACGCTGAATAGAGCCGTCTGTAATCATACAGCCTGCAATCGTACCAACCTTCGTGATCTTGAATACATCGCGTACTTCAGCGTTACCTGTGATCTCCTCTTTCAGGGTAGGAGCAAGCATACCTTCCATCGCATCTTTCACTTCGTTGATCGCATCGTAGATGATAGAGTACAGACGAACGTCGATCTGCTCCTGCTCTGCCAGTCTGCGTGCATTCTGAGAAGGTCGTACCTGGAAGCCAATGATGATCGCATCAGAAGCCGAAGCAAGTAGTACGTCAGACTCAGAGATAGCACCTACGCCTTTGCTGATGATGTTCACCTGCACCTCGGCAGTTGACAGCTTCAACAGGGAGTCAGAAAGTGCTTCCACGGAACCGTCCACGTCACCTTTCACAATCACGTTAAGCTCCTTGAAGGTACCAATCGCCAGTCGACGTCCGATCTCATCCAGGGTGATGTGCTTGCGTGTGCGCAGGCTTTGCTCACGCTGCAGTTGAGCGCGGTTGCTTGCGATCTCACGTGCTTCACGCTCTGATTCCATTACCTGGAACTTGTCACCAGCCTGTGGTGCACCGTCAAGACCGAGCAGCTGTACCGGAGTAGAAGGACCTGCTACTTTCATCTTGCGACCGCGGTGGTCTGTCATGGCCTTTACTCTACCATAGTGAGAACCGGCTAGCACAACATCTCCAATATTCAGCGTACCTGTCTGTACAAGTACAGTAGCCACATAACCACGGCCTTTGTCAAGAGAGGCTTCGATTACGGTACCTACCGCTTTTCTGTCTGGGTTAGCCTTCAGTTCAAGTAGTTCAGCCTCAAGCAATACTTTCTCCAACAGATCAGGTATACCTGCTCCTGTTTTGGCTGATACTTCCTGTGACTGGTATTTACCACCCCACTCTTCTACCAGTATGTTCATCTGGGCAAGTTCCTCACGTACCTTGTCCGGGTTAGCTCCTGGCTTGTCAATTTTGTTTAGAGCGATGATGATCGGCGAACCAGCAGCTTGTGCGTGGTTGATCGCTTCTTTTGTCTGTGGCATCACCGAGTCGTCGGCTGCTACCACGATAATTACAACGTCTGTTACCTTGGCACCGCGGGCACGCATGGCCGTAAAGGCTTCGTGACCAGGAGTATCGAGGAAGGTAACGGTACGTCCGCCTTCAGTTTTCACGCTGTAGGCACCAATGTGCTGCGTGATACCACCGGCCTCGCCAGCTGTTACATTGGCGTTTCGGATATAGTCAAGGAGGGAAGTTTTACCGTGGTCAACGTGACCCATGATGGTCACAATCGGAGCACGATCTACCAGATCCTCTTCGTTTTCTTCAATGGTCTCTTCCAGTGCCTGCTCATCTTCGGAAGTGATGAACTCAACTGAGTAGCCAAATTCGTCAGCAATGATAGTGATCGCTTCGGCGTCAAGGCGCTGGTTGATGGATACGAACATACCCAACTGCATACATACCTTGATGACTTCGTTCACGCTCACATTCATTAGTGCCGCCAGGTCATTGGCGGACACGAATTCTGTCACACGCAGTGTCTTGGACTCTGCCTGCTCCATCAGACGGCGCTCTTCTGTTGCATCGGCAATAGCGGAGCGTTTCTCACGACGGTACTTAGCGCGGTTACCACCACCACCTTTGCCGCCGCTTAGCTTCGCCAGCGTAGCTTTGATCTGCTCCTGAATTTCCTTATCAGTAACCTCTGCTTTTTCAGCGCGAGGAGCCGGAGCATTGCGTGGCCCACGACCTCCAGGTCCGCCGCCGGGACGCTGTCCCGGACGATTGCCCTGGTAACCACTACCTGATCCACCAGTATGCTGGATCGGGCGTGACTGCGGGTTGGCTGTGCCTTGTTGTTGTCCTTGTGTGCCGCCTTGTTCTGTACCGGCCACAATAATGCGCTTGCGCTTTTTCTTTTTACCGGCCTTCCTGTCATCGGAAGACGCTACCGGCTTAGTACCTTTTCTACGTGTGCTGTCTGGCAATTCAATCTTGCCCAGTACCGTAAGGCCTTTCAGCTGGTCGGCTTTTGCTGTAATTGTTTCTATTGGTTCTGTTCCTTTTTCGACAGGCGTTGCAGCCGGTTGATCCGGAGCCTGTGGTGCCGCTGCTTGCGCAGGAGCTTTTTCTGTTTCTATTGTCTTTTGTTCCGCAGCAGGGGCAGGAGGCGTTGCCGGCTGCTGTGGTTTTTCTTCAGTTTTAGGAGTCTCCGGTTTCGGAGCTTCTGCTTTTGGCGTCGCAGGAGTTTGTTCGGCTGCTACAGGCTTCTGCTCAGCAGCTGGTTTTTCAACCGGCGCTGGTGCTGGTGCCGGTGCGGCAGGTTGCTCTGGCGCTTTCGGCGCAGGGGCAGTTGGCTGCTCTGCAGCTGGTGCCTTCGGCTCTTCCGGTTTTGCAGCCGGCTTAGGCACTGGGCGACCTTTTGCGTCCAGGTCTATTTTACCTAGCACTTTTATACCTGGCAGCTTTGCTTCAACTGGTGCCGCGGCAGGTTGCTCTGGCGCTTTTGGCTCTTCTGTTTTAGGCTTGGCCTCAGGGGTTTCAGCTTTTGGCTGGTGCACGCTCTTGATCAGGATTTCCTGCTCAGGCTCTGTCGTTTTCTTAGGCTCATGGTGCGGCTCCGATTCCACTACTTGGTTGCTTTGTGGTTTCTTGCCGATGTTGAGTTCTTCCGCTTCAATCTTGTCTTGCATTGAAGAAGCGAACTCCTTAGCCAGCATACTGAACTGCTCTGCCGTGATTTTGGTAGTGGGTTTGTTTTCCACGTCAAAGCCTTTAGCAGAGAGGTAATCCACAATGGTAGCTGTACCAATGTTTAAAGTAGTTGCAACCTGTTTGAGCCTCCTGATTTTGTCTTCTGCCATGTTCTGATATGCTGTCTTTAATTTATTCTGTTAATATGCTATAGCTGCCTTGCAAGGTATAGAACTGAGCTTCGTTCCGAATTTCTTTCAAAATTACAGGAACGAAGCTCAACTCACAACTATTGATTGTCTTCTTCTTCCAACTCTTCGCGCAGGATAGAGAGTACGCTTTCGATCGTCTCCTCTTCCAGTTCTGTTCTGCGAAGCAGGTCTTCTTTTGAAACTGCCAGTACACTCTTGGCAGTGTCCAGACCGATGCGGCGCAATTCTGCGATCACCCAGTCCTCGATCTCGTCCGTGAACTCTTCCAGGCTGATGTCTTCTTCGTATACCTCAGACTCTCTGAATACGTCGATCTCCATGTCTACCAGTTTGCTGGCCAGTTTGATGTTCTGGCCACCCTTACCGATCGCAAGCGATACCTGGTCAGGCTTCAGGAACACGGATACTCTGCCATTTTCATGGTCTATCTTCATGCTGGTGATCTTAGCTGGGCTAAGAGCACGCTGAATGTATAGCTCCAGGTTGTCTGTGTAGTTGATCACGTCGATGTTCTCGTTCTCCAGCTCGCGTACGATACTGTGGATACGGGAACCTTTCATGCCCACGCAGGCACCTACCGGGTCAATACGGTCGTCAAACGATTCTACGGCTACTTTCGCACGCTCGCCGGGCTCACGCACAATTTTTTTGATCGCGATCAGGCCATCGTATATTTCCGGTACTTCGTTCTCGAACAAACGCTCCAGGAATGCTGGAGATGTACGGGAAAGAATGATCTTCGGATTACCGTTCACGATCTCAACACGCTGTACGACAGCACGCACTACGTCGCCTTTGCGGTAGCGGTCTTTCGGGATCTGCTCGCCTTTTGGGATCAGCAGTTCGTTTTCTTCCTGATCAAGCAACAGTACTTCGCGGTTCCATACCTGGTATACCTCACCTGAAATGATCTCGCCAACAAGGTCCTTGTACTTCTGGAACAGCAACTCTTTTTCCATGTCCTTGATGCGCTGGATCAGCGTCTGACGGGCAGTCAACACGGCACGGCGGCCGAAGTCTTCCAGCTGTATTTCTTCAGACACTTCTTCGCCTACTTCAAAGTCAGGCTCTATTTTCTGAGCCTCTGATAGGGCGATCTTGTCATGATCCCAGATATCCTCCGAGTTGTCGTCCACGATTTCGCGGTTGCGCCAGATCTCCAGGTCACCCTTCTCCACGTTCAGGATGATGTCAAAGTTCTCGTCGGTACCCCACTTTTTGCGGATCATGGTACGGAATACATCCTCCAGGATGCGCATCATCGTCGGGCGGTCTATGTTCTTGAATTTCGCAAATTCAGCGAACGACTCGATCAGGACTGAACTGTTCATTATTTTATCATTTAAAAGATATTACAACATTTGCTTTTACAATCTCCCCGAAAGGTATTTGCACAGGCTCATACGTTGCCTTTTTGCCTTTTTGTTTGATTTCTTCTGTCAGGTTTATACCTGTCTCGGTTACTTCTTCCAGCTTGCCTGTTTTCTCGGTTCCGTCCTTCATTTTCAGTTTCAGGTTGCGGCCGATGTTTCGCTTAAACTGCTGCGGCTGGGTAAGTGGAAAATCCACTCCCGGTGAACTCACCTCCAGCACATAAGATACTTCCTCGCCATACGTCTCCGCGATCTTTGAATTGACGCGGCGGCTGATGGTAGCGCACTGGTCAATGGTGATGCCCTGCTCGCCATCAGCCAACACGGTTATCTTGGGGCGCACTGCCGAATCAGACACTGCTACATCTACGATGAACAGGTCACTTTCCGGAAGGCTGGCTTCCGCCATAGCGCGAATACTTTGTGCCGTTATTGCCATATTTATTTAAAGAAAATAAAGAAGGGGACCTCGCGTCCCCTCATCTCCTTGGAAATAATGTCACAAATTTACTATAAAAACATTATATAAACAACAATATGTGTTTAAGTGCGCTGTAATTATATGGTTTCTGGAGATTTCGGGCGGCATTTTTGTGGCCAGTGCCAGCTGCCGGAGGGGCTTCGGTTCTGTAACAAGCACAAGTGCTGGAAAAGTTCTGCAGATTAAAATCATTATAGCCACCGCAAGTGAATATATTCTGAAGCGTAGCTTGATATTCCTACAAGCATAATTTGTAAGTTTGCCACCGTGGCAGGTACATTCAAACAAATACGCCGGAGAATCTGGCTGATCCTGAACATCCTGGTGGTGCTTTGGCTACTGCTGGGAGTATTCAGTATGCGCATACCACCCTACGAATTCTGGCCTGCCGGCTTTGTTGCTTTCTCTCTTCCTGGCGCTTTGGTGCTTAACTTCCTGTTCTTTATCTACTGGCTGTTTAAGCGCTCGTGGTATGTGTTTCTGCCACTAGCAGTGATTGGCCTCGGCTGGAATCACTATGGCCGACTGGTATCGATCACATGGGACAAGGAGCTGCCCGAAGGTGCTAAAACCCTCGAGGTGCTAAGCTTCAATGTGCATATTTTTAACGCCTACGAAAGGATAGTGGAAGGCGTGCCGCGGGTGTCGGAAGAGATGGTGGACTGGGTCGCCACACACCCTGCCGATGTGTTCTGTTTGCAGGAGTTTTACAGCCGGGTCAATTCTACAGAGTTTAATAACTTCAACCGGATCGGTAAGAGGTATAACCGGTATGTGTTCGCCTCCACTTATCAGGGCGATCGCGTGAAGGCGGATCTAGGTATAGCTATTTTCTCAAAATACCCGATCGTGCGGGGCAATACGATACGCTTTCCGAACACACCGGAACGCAGCGCCAACCGGGCCGCCTGGGTTGACATCAATGTGAAAGGGGATACCGTCAGGGTATACGCCGTGCACCTGCAGTCGATGAGTATCAAGGCAGAGGACATCGAGAACACCTACTCCGCAATAGGCGATGAAGAGAGCTTCCGGAAGGAGAGCCGCAACCTGGCCCGTCGTTTGCGCATGGGGTTCCGGGCCAGAGCCATGCAGGTACAGCAGTTGCTCGACCATGTAAAAACATCACCTTATCCGGTTATTGTGACAGGCGATTTCAATGACATTCCGTTCAGCTATACCTACAGTCAATTAGTAGGTGAATTGAATAACTCATTTGAGAAAGCGGGCAACGGGGTAGGCGCCACTTACAACGGACCTTTACCATTCCTGCGTATTGATAATCAGTTCTTCAGTGAAGGGCTGGAGGCTTACGATTTTAAAACACATTACGAAATGCCGCTCTCCGACCACTTCCCGATCTCGGCGACCTATGTCATCAAGCCGAAAGAGGAGTAAGGGACTGACGGTATAATTTTTTAGTTTTGAACTTTGGTTGGCCACCATGGCTCACCAGGATAATCAAGTATAAACAGAAAGTATGCCCTTTGCGCATGCTGTGCATATCAATACCATGCAACACAAACTGAACCTGTATAACACGCTCACACGCAAAAGAGAACTGTTCGAACCGTTACACGCACCCTTTGTGGGAATGTATGTCTGCGGACCGACAGTGTATGGCGAGCCGCACCTGGGCCATGCCCGCAGTGCCGTTACCTTCGACGTGCTGTACCGCTACCTCAAGTACCTCGGGTATAAAGTACGCTATGTGCGCAACATCACCGACGTTGGCCACCTTGAAAACGATGCCGACGAAGGCGAAGACAAAATCCAGAAGAGAGCCAAGCTGGAGCACCTCGAGCCGATGGAGGTCGTGCAGCACTATACCAATGTGTACCAGCAGGACATGGCGACACTTAATACCAAGTCGCCTGACATAGAACCGCGTGCTTCCGGCCACATCATCGAGCAGATCCAGATGATTCAGGAAATACTCGAGAATGGTATGGCCTATGAGGTGAACGGATCGGTGTACTTTGATGTACCGGCCTATCACAAGAACAACAACTACGGGAAGCTGTCGGGTCGCATCATCGAAGACCTGCTGAGCAACACCCGTGATACAGAAGGGCAGGGGGAAAAGCGTTCACCGCTTGACTTTGCGCTTTGGAAAAAAGCATCGCCGCAGCACATCATGCGCTGGCCTTCGCCGTGGAGCGACGGCTTTCCGGGCTGGCACCTCGAGTGCTCGGCCATGAGCCGCAAGTACCTGGGCGAGACTTTTGATATTCACGGTGGCGGACTTGACCTGATGTTCCCGCACCACGAGTGCGAGATTGCGCAGAGTCAGGCCAGCCACAGCCACAGTGATGCTGCCCGTTATTGGGTGCACAACAACATGATCACTGTGAACGGACAGAAGATGGGTAAGTCGCTGGGCAACTTCATCAACCTGAGCGAGCTCTTCAGCGGCAAGCATAAAATGCTGGAGCAGGCTTACAGCCCGATGACGATTCGCTTCTTTATCCTGCAGGCGCACTACCGCAGCACACTCGACTTTAGCAACGAGGCGCTGCAGGCTGCTCAGAAAGGATACCGTAAGCTGATGAACGGCATGCGTGTGCTCGAGAAACTGGTATACCCGGAACAGCCCGGCACACCGGACGAAAAGCTGAACGAAGACCTGTTGAAATTGACGGAGGATTGCTTCCGCGGCATGAACGATGACCTGAACACGGCCCGTACCATCGCGTCACTCTTCAACCTGCTCAAGAAGATCAACAGTCTATACCTGGGGCAGTTGCAGATCGGGGCGCTGACGCGCGACACCTTCGATACCATCCGCACAACCTATACCGAACTGGTGCATGATGTGCTTGGGTTAAAAGACGAGCCGACTGCTGATATGGAAAATATGCTGGAATTGGTGCTCGGCTTTTACAAGGAGGCAAAAGAGAACAAGGCTTATGACAAAGTAGATGCCATCCGTGCCGAGCTGAAGAAGCAGGGCATCGTGATCAAGGACCTGAAAACCGGAATTGACTGGGCTTATGAAGAATAATATGAAGCTACTGGCCATCCTGTTGCTGAGCGCCATGGGACTTAACAGCTGCGACTCTTCTGAAAACGGAAGCAGTAGTGATCGTGTAGAAACTACAGAGGTGGAAGAAGCTGTAGTGCAGGCACCTGAATTTAATGCGGATTCTGCGTACAACTTTGTGGATCAGCAAGTGGCTTTCGGGCCGCGTGTGCCTAACACAGCAGCACATTACAAAACAGGGGAGTGGCTGATTGAGACGCTGCGCAGCTATGGCGCCGAGGTGCAGGTGCAGGCCTTTCAGGCACGTGCTTTTGACGGTACAATGCTCAACCTGCGCAACATTATCGGCACCATCAATCCCAATGCAACCAAGCGTGTACTGCTGGCTGCGCACTGGGACACACGACCCTTTGCCGACAAAGACGAGGAAAATCAGAACAAGCCCATCGATGGTGCCAATGACGGTGCCAGCGGTGTAGGAGTACTGCTCGAGATCGCACGTGCCATACAGGTGGCGGAGCAGAAGCCAGGTATAGGCATTGATATCATCTTCTTTGATGGAGAAGACTACGGTCAGCCTGACGAAAGCGACTACCCATACCAAAGCGATACTTGGTGCCTGGGGTCACAGTATTGGAGCAAGAACAAACACAAGCCGAATTACAAAGCGAACTACGGTATACTACTCGACATGGTAGGCGCCGAGAATGCCAAGTTTGCCCGCGAAGGCACCTCTATGCAGTATGCCCGCAACGTCGTGGACAAGGTATGGCGTGCCGGCAATCGCCTAGGATATTCCGACTACTTCAAGTATGTGAATGCTCCGGCCATTACCGACGACCATTATTACGTGAACACAGTGGCAGGTATCCGTATGATCGATATCATCGAGTATAACATGGCCAACCAGGACGATTACTTCGGGCCTTATCATCACCGCCATACCGACACGATGGACATCATCAGCAAGAACACCCTGAAGGCAGTAGGGCAGACGGTGTTGCACGTGCTGTACAACGAATAGGCTATACCTTACGAACAGAAAAGGCGCTCCTCAGAGCGCCTTTTTTATTGCCTTGTAACAGAGGGAAGCACATTGTCTTCAGCCATCTTCTGGACGGTGAGTTCAGCAAACCTGCTGGCGGCTTTTCGCAGGCTGCGGGGGCTATGTGACTTAGACTGAGCTGACCATACCAAGCGATCAGAATTGACATCGTAGAGGTTTGTTTCAAGGTAGTATACCTTGTCTTCAGTGTAATAGCCCGGGTCGTACAAAGTAGGGTACCAGTAGTTGTAGTAACCTCTGAAGCTGCCATACCATACAAAGCGCGTCATCGGGCGGTACCCCATATTGCCTGGCACGTAGCGGGTTTCGGTTTGCTCGTCGACCAGCGTGGCAGTCAGGATGGCGTCATGGCCGTCTTCCTTGATACGCTCGATGAGCAGGTTTACATCTGGTCCGGTTTTAGAGGTAGCAGATGGCGGGAACAAATCAATACTGCGGGTTGCCTGAATGCCTCTTATCTGCAACTGCGCCTGCAGGTCGTTTTCCACTTCCTGCCGGGCCAGCACGTTATCGGTAAGGGCAGCCACCACTACCCGCTGATAATTCTGTGCTTCAATTTCGGGGCTTTTCCAGGACCCCATGATCTGGGTAGAGGAGGAGCATGCCGCTATACCTGCCAACAGGAGCAGCAGCCAGGCGTTCCTGATAAGGTTGTGTTTCATATTTTTGGTGCTTAATCTGCTTATACCTAGTTTATTGTATAACGAGTAGCGACCCTTGTTAGGTTTAAGCACCCGCTTATAGCCGGAGTAATCCGTGCAGTGGTAATTCGGAAGTGCAGGGCAGGCAGTTTCAGTGCTGAAATTAGAGCAACATTTTGAGGACGGAAACGGTATGTGCAGGCAACAGCGCACTACTTGCAAGAGCAACCATGATATTATCTGAAGTATTTAAAAAGCGTTATATATTTGTCCTGCAATTCAATACGTCCCTTTTATCAAAAACAATTTAAAAAATGTCGTACGATAACATCGTTTCCTTACTTGGTTCTGAAGCGGAAAATCTGCTTCAGTATGAAAGCAAAACAATCTCTAAGGACCTGATCCATGCACCGGGTCCTGACTTTGTAGATCGTGTGTTCTCTCAGTCAAACCGTAGTCCGCAGGTATTGCGCAGCCTGCAGCAGCTTTTCAACCACGGCCGTCTGGCTGGCACAGGTTACCTGTCCATCCTGCCTGTTGACCAGGGTATTGAGCACACCGCAGGTGCTTCTTTCGCCCCGAATCCTATCTATTTCGATCCTGAGAACATTATCAAGCTAGCCATCGAAGGTGGGTGCAACGCCGTGGCTACTACCTTTGGTAACCTGGCGATGATGTCCAGAAAGTATGCGCACAAGATTCCGTTTGTGGTGAAGATCAATCACAACGAGCTGATGACCTACCCGAATAAGTATGACCAGATCATGTTCGGCTCTGTGGACGAAGCCTGGAACCTGGGTGCCACTGCCGTAGGCGCTACGATCTACTTCGGCTCAGAGGAGTCTTCCCGCCAGATCATTGAAGTGGCTGAGGCATTCGAAAGAGCGCACCAGCTGGGCATGGCCACCATTCTGTGGTGCTACACTCGCAACAACGCTTTCAAGAAAGATGGTGTGGATTACCACGTGGCCGCTGACCTGACGGCACAGGCCAACCATCTGGGTGTGACTATACAGGCCGACATCATCAAGCAGAAGCTTCCTGAAAACAACGGTGGCTTTAAGGCGATCGGCTTCGGCAAGACGCATGAGAAGATGTACTCAGAGCTTTCTTCTGACAACCCAATCGACCTGGCCCGCTATCAGGTGGCGAACTGCTACATGGGGCGTGCCGGCCTTATCAACTCTGGTGGTGAGTCCAAGGGTGAGTCGGATCTGGCAGATGCCGTGCGCACAGCTGTTATTAATAAGCGTGCAGGCGGTATGGGCTTGATATCAGGCCGTAAGGCGTTCCAGAAAGATATGAAAGTGGGAGTGGAACTGCTGAACGCAATACAGGACGTATACCTGGCCAATGATATTACACTTGCTTAATCTGTAGCAGAACTGCTGATTATTAACTAATTTTACAGCCTGCTTTGGAGTCGCTCCTTTGTGAGTAATCCGAAGCAGGCTATATTTGTGCCCAAATCTGCCCAGAGTTGGTGAAGAGAAGTATGGCAGTACAACCATTTAATGTGCGGTACGCACGACCGATACGATTATGATGCCTTGGTTTAAACGAGTAGAAAAAGGAATTATCACACCGACAGAGGAGAAAAAAGAAACTCCGGACGGCTTGTGGTTTAAGTGCCCGGATTGCAAGACAGTGACTAGCATGACTGAGCACCGCAAAAACCTGAAGACCTGCGTGAAGTGCAACTACCACGACCGTGTTGGTTCAAAGGAGTATTTCGCCATCCTGTTCGACGATAACAAGTTTACGGAGATGGACGAGGATATGACCTCGGGCGACCCGCTCAACTTTGTGGACTCCAAGCCATACCCGCAGCGCACTGCTGAGACGCAGCGCAAGACTGGTTTGAAAGATGCCGTGCGCACTGCCTATGGTAAGTCAGGTGGCAGGGACATCACCATCGCCTGTATGGACTTTGCCTACATTGGTGGCTCTATGGGATCAGTGGTGGGTGAGAAGATTGCCCGCGCCATTGACCATGCCCGCAAGACGCGCACACCTTTCATGATGATCTCCAAGTCAGGTGGCGCCCGTATGATGGAGGCTGGCTTCTCGCTGATGCAGATGGCCAAGACTTCTGCAAAACTGGCGCTTCTTTCGGAGGAGAAACTACCTTATATTTCGATGCTCACGGATCCTACCACAGGTGGTGTAACGGCATCTTATGCTATGCTGGGCGACTTCAACATTGCCGAGCCGGGTGCGTTGATCGGTTTTGCCGGTCCACGTGTTATCAAAGAAACGATTGGAAAAGACCTGCCGAAAGGATTCCAGAGTGCGGAGTTCGTACTGGAGCATGGCTTCCTGGACTTCATCGTAGACCGCAAGGAACTAAAGCAGCGCCTGGTAGACCTGCTGGGCATGATCATGCCTGCCACAGAAGAAAAAAACGGAACAGCCAAAACGCAGAAAGCCGCCAAATCGGCATAAGCGGATTGGATTAAATTAATAGAGCAGAAAAGCCTGTTAGTATTGCTGACAGGCTTTTTTGGTGGTACTCAAACACGACAAAATATAAGCTGAACGGGTGTAAACAAACTTTTTCAGTTTAGGAAAGTAATAGTTTGGGTAAAGCACAATATTGTGCCTAAGTTTGGCATTAGTATTGCGAAAGCACAAATACTAAGAATAACTAATACTACTATCAACCAAAAACCATTTTTTCAAATTTATTGCAAGACTATGAAACTAGTAAAACTATCGTTGACATCGATGCTGGCTGTAACCATGCTGTTCACTTCCTGCCAGACTACGCGTCCGACTACCTCTGGTACAGGCGACACTTCTACAACAACAGGTAACAGAACTGAAACAAACACTACCGGCGAAGAGAAGACAGGTATGAATAAAACCACTAAAGGCGGTATCATCGGAGCTGGCTCCGGCGCTGTAGTAGGTGGTATCATTGGTAACCGCATGGGCAACACAGCGGCGGGTGCCATTATAGGTGCTGCTGTAGGTGGTGCCACAGGTGCCGTGATCGGTCGCCGTATGGACAAGCAAGCTGAGGAGCTGGAGAAGAGCATGGAGAATGCTAAGATCGAGCGTGTGGGCGAGGCTATCCGTATTAACTTTGACTCGGGTATCTTATTTGCCGTGAACTCTGCTGAATTGAGCGCCAATGCCAAGAAAGACATTGATGGCCTCGTAAACACACTGCAGAAATACGAAGGCACGAACATTATCGTCGAAGGCCACACAGACAACACCGGTAGCCGTGAGCTGAACCAGGGACTGTCAGAGCGTCGTGCGCAGGCTGTTGCCAACTATGCCCGTACCCGTGGTGTAGACGCATCGCGTATGCAGGCTAAAGGCTACGCCTTTGACCAGCCGATTGCTGACAACACGACTGCGGAAGGCCGTGCGCAAAACCGCCGCGTAGAGATCATCATCATCGCAAGCGAAGAGCTGAAGAAAGCTGCTGAAAGTGGTGAGATAAAATAAGCTACAGGTATAGCACCTGTTCTGAAGCGCCTGCCAGGTATACCCGGCAGGCGCTTTTTTATGCGGTATGTTTTAACTAAAAACCGGCTAAACAGGCTGCCAGCGCCACCTACAGGCGGCTTTTGAATACTCTCCCGTTGGCTTACGTATATAGTTTGTCTAATGTAGCCGGTTTAGGTTCTTTAGCAACATGCTGGTTAGTAGCAACTTGTGGCAGGTGCTCTGTTCAACTGCTATATCCGGATACAACATTTTAACTCATTTAGAGTATTAAGGGCTTAATCTGACAACTATAATTGAAAATTAAAAAACAAGAACATGAAACATATTAGAATTTATTTCCTGGCTTTAGCCGTAATCGGATTCTTATTTACATCTTGTAATGCCAGTCGTACGGCCAAAGGCGGTGCCATCGGTGCTGGTGGCGGTGCCGTAGTAGGTGGTGTGATTGGTAAAGTAGCTGGTAACACAGCGGCGGGTGCCATTATAGGTGCTGCCGTGGGTGGTACGGCAGGTGCCCTGATTGGTCGCCGTATGGATAAGCAAGCCGAAGAGCTGCGTCGTGACCTGGAGAACGCTAAAGTAGAGCGTGTAGGTGAGGGTATCAAAATCACCTTCGACTCAGGTATTCTCTTCGATGTAAACTCTGCTGAGCTTCGCCCAAATGCGCAGGCTGACATCCAGAAACTGGCAACGACGCTGAAGAAGTACGAAGATACGAATATCATCATCGAAGGCCACACCGACAACACCGGTAGCCGTGAGTTGAACCAGCGTCTGTCAGAGCGACGTGCTGAGTCTGTTGCGGGCTATGCTACCCAGCAGGGGGTTGCCCGTAACCGTATCACAACGCAAGGTTGGGCATTTGACCATCCGGTAGCCGACAACTCTACAGCATCCGGCCGTCAGGCAAACCGTCGCGTAGAGATCGCGATCTTTGCAAACGAGAAAATGAAGAAAGCTGCAGAACGCGGTGACCTGTAATTAATAAAGAACTTACAGAAAAGCCGGCCATACCACTCAGGTATAGCCGGCTTTTTTTGTGATTAGTTTCTGTTAGCTGACGGGGCTGTGCGCTTGCGGAGCACAATGGCAAACCCGATGGCAATACTGGCTCCCAGAAAGGCGAGTACCATGTCCTTTTGTGCGTCCCAGATATCACCCTGCATACCCAAATAAGCCATACCTTGCTCATCTCCATCGTACACGATGTCCGCCACGATCCACTCCACGATTTCATAAACGGCGCTCAGCGACAGAACGAGCGACAGCGTGAGCACACTGCTCAGGAACACACTCAGGCTAAGACCACGCCTCGCTATTTCATAAATGGGATATGTGAGTAGTAAGCCAAAGCCAAAGTGCACGATGCGATCGTAGTGGTTGCGCTGGAAATTAAACTGCTCTTTCATCCACTCACCAAAGGGGTTGTCGGCATACTGGTAGTAACTGCCATACACGTGCAGCATCATGAACAGGAAAACTAAGGTATAGCTGGTGTCGGTGAAGCGGAAAATATTGTAAAAGGCAGCCAGTAAGATGACGACAGAGAGTGTAAGGGAATTCTCGAGGAGCCAATTGAGCAGATCAGGTGTGGTAAAGCCTGTATACGCCAGGAAAGCTATGAAAATACCCATGTAGGCCATGTGCAGTGGCCTGCGCATGAAAGGCAGCTTATGCTTAGAGCGAAAAGTCATTATGAACGTCATGTGCCAACTGGTTTTGTGCAGTATTGCAGCATTAACCTAAAATTGATACACATGTTTTGCCTAATTAGATACAAGCTTTCCGAAATGCTTTAAGCCAAAAGGTCTTTTTGGTAAAACACCAGCCTGATTGGGTTGTCCCCCGGGTTCTGGGTGGGGTCACAGTGGTAGCCAAACATCTCTACGCCGTTCATGTAGGGGAGCAGCTTTTTGTAAAAGGTATGGCCCGTGTTTTCGGGGTTGAAGGTAATGTCGTGGTACACGCAGGTAGGCAGCGAAGGCATGCGACTCAGTTTGTCAAAAAGCACATCGGGCTTGCCAAGATCGCCTGAGTACACGATGCGGTTTTCTTCCTCTTCAAAAATGTAGGCAAATGACTGAAGTCCCTCTGAGTGCAAACCATAGGTATCAACGGCCTCTATACCTTCAAAGTGGTCAAGCGGAACGAACTCGGCGTATTTGTCAGGGTTCTTCACCTGGATTTTCAGGAACTCGTAAACCTGCGCTTTGAACTGGTCTGTTGGGTACAGGATGGTTGGCTTTGGAGCTTTTTCTACCACATGCTTGTGCAGCAGCAGATTGGCCAGACTGCCGCAGTGGTCATTGTGCAGGTGCGTAAGCAGAATATAACCCACCCGATGCAGCAGGTTTTTGTGCACCAGCGTCTGGTATGTTGTAAAGCCACAGTCAATCAATACACACTTTTCCCGCACCGTCACTAAAGCGGCAGAGTTCAGATAATCGATGTCAAAGGCACCCCCTGTTCCTAAGAATTTAATTTGCATAGAATGAAAGCTAATGCCGTTTTGGGCTAAGACTACAGGTATAGCGGTAATTGAAACAATTTGTTCTGATATATTACAATTTTTCTAAATAAATGTTCTAACACGTACTTTGGTGATAATAACCTTATTATCGGCAGTAACGCCATTTGTATAAAACCGTTAATTATTACCGGGCTAAACCTGGCAAGAAATGGAAGGATACGAATTACCGGCCGAAGAAAAAATAGTGATAACGCACGAACTGCTGAATCAGGAGTACAAACGCTTGGAGCTTGACCCACGCCGCAGTCATATGCATGAGTTGATCTCGACTATGCTCTCGCACCGCACCAACCACGCCGATGAGCAGAAGGCCTACTATACCATGCTGGAGCGCTTCGGAGACTGGGAGGGTGTATTGAACGCCCCGGAGGATGAACTTGCTGATGCGGTTAGCACGACCCGTTACCCATTGCAGAAAGCCCCGCAGATACAGCAGACGCTACGCATGATCAAAGAGGATAGAGGGGAGATAAACATCGACTTTTTAGAAGATCTGCCCATAGACGAAGCCATGGCCTGGCTGACGCGATTGCCCGGCGTAGGTCCTAAAACAGCCACCTTGCTGCTGCTATTCAACTTTAAGAAACCTGTGCTGCCTGTGGATACACATGTGTTTCGGGTGAGTCAGCGGGTGGGCCTTATTGGTGCTAAAGTCACTGCTAACAAAGCACATGATATTCTTCTGGAAATGCTCCCCAAAGATGCTAACGAACTGTTTAACTTTCACAAGCACCTGTTCTGGCACGGACAAAAGGTCTGTACCTGGTCCTATCCAAAGTGTGAGAAATGCGTGCTGAACGGGATTTGCAACTATTACAGCCAGGTAAGAGCCAAAGGAATTGATAAGGCGGCGTAAGGAGAACTTATAATTGAAGTTTCATCATGATGTCTGTCTGCTCGTCATCACCTAATTTGAAAACATGTTTGTCAAACTCAACGAACCCATTTTTCTTGTAGAAGTTGATGGCTCTTGGATTTTCTTCCCATACACCTAACCAAACATAGTCGGCATTCATCTGCCTTGCTATTTGGATGGCGTGTTCATAAAGTGCTTCTCCCACACCTTTCCCAAGATATTCTTTTAGCGCATAGATCCTCTCAATTTCCAGGGCTCTGTCGTCTTTCAACTCTGTCTGGGCCTGGCCAGTATTTAGCTTTAAGTAACCAACTATTTTATCATTAATTGTCGCGAAGTAGAATTGAGAGTTACTGTCATGGAGTTCAGCGGTCAGTTTCTCAACAGAAAGTTCTTCCTCCAGATACTTGTTCATATTCTCTTCTGTGTTGCCAGTTGAGAATGTCTCAAAGAATGTTTGTCTGCTGATTGCTTGCAGTTGGTGGATGTTGTCTAGCGTAACTTTTCTTAAAGCGATGTTATTCATGCTGGTTTAGGAAGGGGATAGTGTTGTATAGAAAGTGAGTTTTACACAGCCGATGCTCCGTTTTGGACTGACCTGGTAATTTGCTCTAATCCTAATCAGCCTCTTTCTCCCTGACGAAGTATATTCTGTAAATCAGGGCCACAAGAGCAATGAAGAACGACACTTGTGCAGCGGTCTTGTTAAATTCTATTGCTTTACAAAGATTAGCTCCGGTGACCGTGGATATGCATTCCTCTGGAGAGTTAGTTTCGTATTTGAGGCTTACCATAGAGTTCACCACTCCAAATGTGAAGACAAATGAAGCAATAAGTAGCGCAGCGATAAGGAGATTAAGCCACTTCTTCACATTTATCTATTAAACCTTGGTTATTAATGCATGAAAACGGGTTTTCTATATTAATCGCAAGCGCCGGACTATCATATCAACCACTTCTTCTTCCTGTGCCCTGTAGATGGTATGGAACCATAGATGAGCAACAACCCATAATCCTGGTAGAAACAGATAAAACCATAGAGATTCGCCCTGAACTATTACAATCACGGTGATAATCAAAAATATAATTCCAATAAAGAAATGTTCGATACGCGGTGTCGTTTTAAACTGTACCTGTTGGTAATCCTTATTGATTTCAGCAACAGAGGCAGTCACGCTTATCCCCGTTGCTTGTCTCGTCATTCCCGTTACTACCAAAGTGCCCATTGAAAAGCAAGGGGTTAAGCTGTATAACTGCCTGCCAATCTTCCTAACTTGAGGCTCTTTAGAGGACAGTAGAAACTGTTCGAGATCCTGAGCAGTTCCAGAGAAGACATACTCTTCATTCAACCTTAACTTCTTAATGAGACTCATTACTATACTACTCTAGCAATACTCTAACCTTACCTCATTCTCCTCAACTTCCAGCCTTGCTCTTCTCCCGCAGACCAGCGCCAGATTATCCGGTTCGTGGCCGGTTGGGAAGCCGTAGCAAACTGGGTAGTTATACTTGCCGGTGTGTTCGGCGATGATCTCGTAAGCGTCTTTGCCAAAAGGTATAGCATTGTCTTTCATGTCGCTGAAGTGGCCGACAATCAGGCCTGCCAGGTCTTTTAACTTACCAGCACGGTCGAGGTGCACCATCATACGGTCGATGCTGTAGAGGTACTCGTCCACATCTTCCAGAAACAGAATCTTGCCCTTGGTCGTGAAATCGGAGCTGGTGCCGGAGACGTTATGCAGGAGCGCCAGGTTACCACCGATCAGCTGCCCTTCGGCTATACCTGTGCGGTTGAAGGCATGGGGGGCGGTGCTATAGCTAAGTTCCTCGCCGAAGAGCACACGACGCAGGCTGTCCAGCGCCTCTTCTGTTCCTTTCGGGAAGAGCAAGGGCATAATCCCGTGCACGCTTTCTATACCTAGGCTGTGGATGTGGCAAAGGAGAGAGGTAATATCGCTGAAGCCAACCACCCACTTTGGGTGCTTCTGAAAATGACTGAAATCTACCTGATCGAGAATGCGGGTGGTGCCGTAACCGCCACGGGCACAAATGATCGCCTTGATATCAGGGCGGTCGAGGGCCTGCTGCAGGTCCTGCAGGCGCAGCGCATCGTCGCCGGCAAACACACCATATTGTGCTCCTACTGTAGGGCCAACTTCTACTTCCAGTCCCCAGCCTTTGAGTATGTCGATGGCGGCAGCTATTTCTTCGTGGCTGATAAGTCGGGCGGTAGCGATGATGGCGATTTTGTCGCCGGGCTGTAGTGGTGTGATCATGGGTAAAGCAATTTTTGATGATAAACGAAGGTATGGCTTTTTGTTAAAATTTGCGAGGCTGCAAAATTTTGGGCAATTTCGGAACCCCGTTTGCTATGGCCTTGACTGCCCGGCACCTGTACCTGCACAGGCGCTGTGTGGGCGGGAACCTTAAACCAACCTTTTTATGACCCAAATCAAGAAAAAAAAGTCAGGAATTGACAAGTTCCTATCCATAGTGGAGCGCATCGGCAACGCCCTGCCGCACCCAGCCACGCTGTTTGCAGGCTTCGCGCTGCTCGTGATCATCCTGTCGTGGGTAGCCAGTTTGTTCGATCTGGCGGTGACGCACCCGGGCACAGGCAAGATCATAACACCGGTTAACCTGCTCTCTACCGAAGGCCTGCACATGATCCTGACCCGCATGGTGACCAACTTCACTGACTTCGCCCCGCTGGGTACGGTACTTGTTTCCTTGCTAGGTATAGGTATAGCCGAGGGCACCGGCCTGATTGGTGCGGTACTGCGTCTGGTGGTGCTTTCATCGCCAAAGCGACTGCTCACCTTCGTGATCGTGTTTGCGGGTGTTATCTCCAACACGGCTTCTGAAGTGGGTTACGTGCTGCTGGTGCCACTGGCGGCGGTGATCTTCTTGGCGGCCGGCCGTAATCCGCTGGCTGGTCTGGCGGCTGCTTTTGCGGGTGTATCTGGTGGCTACAGTGCCAACCTGCTGCTGGGTACTATCGACCCACTGTTGGCTGGTCTGTCTACAGAGGCGGCCCGCATCATTGATGCCGACTATACTGTGAATCCGGCGGCCAACTATTACTTCATGTTCGTTTCTACCTTCCTGGTGGCTGGTTTGGGTACCTGGGTGACCGAAAAAATAGTGATACCGAGGCTGGGCGAGTACAACGGCGACGAAAAGCCACAGAGTATCGATCGTCTGAACAGTCAGGAGAAGCGTGGTCTGCTTTACGCCTCCCTCGCCATTTTGGCCTCCATTGCCTTTGTATTGGGTGGTTTGTTGCCGGAGGATGGCTACCTGCGCAACCCGGAGACGGGTGAGATACTTAACTCGCCATTCATGTCAGGTATAGTGGCCTTCATTTTCCTGCTTTCGGCTATTGGTGGTATCGCCTATGGTATAGGCGCCAAAACTATCAAAAACGACAGCGACGTAATGCGTGGCATGTCCAAGTCAATGGAGACGCTGGGTTCTTACATTGTGCTTGTGTTCTTTGCGGCGCAGTTCGTAGCCTACTTTAACTGGACCAACTTGGGTCTGATTCTGGCAATTAACGGGGCTGATGTGCTGCAGACTATGGGCCTGAGTGAGATTCCGCTGATGATCATGTTCATCCTGGTGGCGGCTGTGATCAACCTCGTGATGGGCTCTGCCTCGGCTAAGTGGGCGATCATGGCGCCGGTATTCATTCCGATGTTTATGCTGCTGGGTTATTCGCCGGAGTTCACGCAGGTGGCCTACCGCATCGGTGACAGCGTAACCAATATTATCTCGCCGATGATGTCGTACTTCGCCCTGATCGTGGCATTTATACAGCGCTATGACAAGAACGCAGGTATAGGCACTGTAATCTCGACGATGCTTCCTTACTCAATCGTTTTCTTTATCGGCTGGGTGGTACTGCTGATTATCTGGATTATGATTGGTCTGCCAATAGGTCCGGGTGCCGAGATGTACATAACGCAGCCTTAACAGGTATGCGACAAAACAGAACAGCCGGTGCGGGATATACCTGCACCGGCTGTTCTGTTTTGAAGTAGCTTGATTGCTGAACTAAAGGCTATACATTAAAACAGCTTCAGTCCCAAACTCAGCAGGATCTGTTCATTAGCCAGGTCATAGTTACTCTGTATAGACGGATCTGAGTAATTGCGATTGATGCGCTCGTAACGCACATCTACGGTCAGGCGCTGTATATCGAGGCCTATACCTGCCTGGTAGCCCCAGTCAGAGCCTGACATAAAACTCTTGATACTCTGTCCCTCCTGGCGTGCGCTCAATAGATTGGAGGCGACCGGACCTGCCTGTATACGAACCAGGTTGGCAATGCTTATACCTGCCATAATGGGCACATCGAGCCGGTTAAATTTGATGTCGGATACACGGTTTGTAATGGAGGTGTTGGGATTAGATTCCAGTCGTCCGCCGGTTTGCGTGAAAATAGCTTCAGGCTGTATAAAAAAGCCCAGAATGTTGACGCGGGCAAAAGCACCGGCATGGTAACTGGTTACAGATTCCTTGTTGGCGTACTCAGCGGGGTTGCTGGTGACATCATGCACACTCACACTAGAGGAACCCACGCCAGCTTTCAGACCTCCGGTTAAAAACTGTGCCTGTGCCGCCGTACTCAGGGCAACAAGCGCAAATATAGTTAGCACTAAATTTTTCATAGCTATTAGATTAGTTTCAAATTTTTATACCGAAGCCAAATCGGCACAGGTATAACGAATGATCAATAGCTTTTTAGTACGTAACCATGTAAATATAGGGTATACAGTATTAAATTATGGTACTATTCCTTTGTTTTGCTGGCTGTTAATGTAGGCTGTGATCTCATGATCCAGTCATTCCATCAGGTATAACCTTCGGATTAATCAGGTTATCCTTCTACACTTAGTATAGCCGTAGCCTCAATTTCCACGAGTTGCTCCGGCTTGATTAGTGCCCGCACTTCTACCATGGTTGAGGCTGGCTTGATATCTCTGAAAAACTCACCGTGAGCACGACCGACCGCCTCCCATTGGCTAATGTCGGTCACATAGATGCGGGTTCGCACCACCTGCTGCATTGTAGCGCCGGCTTCTTGAAGCGCCTTTTCTATCTTTTGGAGGATATACCGGGTCTGCTCGTAAGCATCGCCTATACCGATCACCTGATCGCCTTCAGTAGCTGTAGTGCCCGCCACCTCCACTATATTGCCAACACGCACAGCACGGCTATACCCAATACTGTCTTCCCACACAGCGCCAGAAGAAATGTTTTGTCTTTTCATAGAACATAGAAAGTTAAAGAGTTAGAAAGGTATACCGTCGTAGGGACAGGTGGCGACCCCATGCCGTCAGCTTAAGGAATATGGGAAAGCTGATTCGGATATATTTGTCCGAATCTAAACTGCTGCGGGTCTCCAGACCCGCGTATGCCGACACACGTGGATTAGGAAATCCCCTAATGTCTACTTTCAGATTGATAAATCCGAAAGAGCTCTCCCTTAAGTTGACCACATTGGGGCGCGACCTGCCCGAATCGTACACCTGGCAATCAACAATTTAAAGATAAAAGCCATTTAACCAACAGCCCTTAAAGAAACGATGTATTATCAGGAATTTCAGCATCCAACCCGCTTCTATACCTGATACTCCGGTAGAATCCTTAATTTTGAGTGAACAACTCTCTACCAGATGCGCCTGAGATCGAAACCTGTGCTTTGCAACTATTACGTTACCTACCGCTGTAACGCAAAGTGCTCGTTTTGTGATATCTGGGAGAAGCCTTCGCCTTACATTACGTTGGAGGACGTTGAGAAAAACCTGCGTGATCTGAAGCAACTGGGAGTGCAGGTGATCGACTTTACGGGCGGCGAGCCTTTGCTGCACCGCCAGATCGATCAGATGCTGGGCATGGCACACGACATGGGCTTCATCACCACGCTCACTACCAACGGTATGCTATACCCTAAGCTGGCGGAACGCCTTAAGGGTAAGATCGACATGCTGCACTTCTCGCTAGACTCGGCACATAAGGAGGAACACGACACTGGTCGGGGTGTGGCCTGCTATGATTTTGTGATGGAATCGATACAGGTGGCAAAACGGCTGGGCGAGCGACCGGATATTCTTTTCACAGTATTCCGACACAATCTGGACCAGCTCGAAGAGGTATACCGGACCATTACGCAGCCCAACAAGCTGATGCTGATCATCAACCCGGCCTTTGAGTACAATGAGGTGGCAGTAGGAGAGCAGCTTACAGAGGAAGAACTGGACTACCTGACAGCTTTTGGAAAGCGCAAGGGCGTATACATGAACGAGGGCTTTGTGCAGCTGCGCCGCGACGGAGGAAATAAGGTAGCAGATCCGGTTTGCAAAGCAGCCAGCACCACGTTGGTCATCTCACCTGAAAATGAACTCGTACTGCCCTGCTATCACCTGGGCACCAAAAGCTTCCCGATTCAGGGCAAATTGGAAGAGCTATACCTGAGCCAGGAGGTGGAGGAACTGAAGCAGTTAGAGGGACGATTGCCGGCCTGCGAGGGCTGCACCATCAACTGCTACATGCAACCCAGCTTTGCCGTAGAAATAAACAAGTACTTCTGGAAGGCCCTGCCCAGTACCCTCAAATACAACCTGAGCAAAGGGACGTGGAAGCGTCTTTTGAAATCATAAACTTAAGATATGCCAGTTATACTTCCTGTGAAAGGTATAAGCCCGCAGATGGGCGAAGATTGCTTTGTGGCCGAAAACGCTACGATTGTGGGTGATGTGGTGATGGGCCGCGAGTGCTCCGTTTGGTTCAATGCCGTGATCCGGGGCGATGTGAATGCGATCCGGATCGGTGATAAAACGAACATCCAGGATGGTGCCGTGATCCACTGCACTTACCAGAAAGCCGCCACAACGATTGGTAGCAACGTATCCATCGGGCACAACGCCATTGTGCATGGCTGTACGGTGGAGGACAATGTGCTGATCGGGATGGGATCCATTGTGATGGACAATGCGCTGGTGCAGAAGAACTGTATCGTAGCGGCAGGTGCTATTGTGCTGGAGAACACCGTGTGTGAGTCTGGCTTCATATACGCCGGTATACCTGCCAAGAAGGTAAAACAATTGAGTCAGGAGCAGATCGATGGCCTGGATAAAGTGGCCAATAACTATGTAATGTACAGCGGCTGGTTTACTAATCCGGAGGTATAGGAGCAAAAAACGAAGGCTATACTGCACAGGTATAGCCTTCGTTTTTAATAGTTTGGTTCCTCAGTTTGCGGTTCTATTTGGGATCGGAAGTCGTCCCTGATCGTAAAGAGTACCCATTCCACACGGCGGTCAGATTTTTCCAGCACCCGGATCGCATACTCATTGAACTCTGCTATTTCGTTTGCATCTTCTGGTATATGGCCGTAGATCATGGTCACAAAGCCACCTACCGTTTCATAATCCTCCCCTTCAGGCAGCGCAAAAGGCAGATAGTCGTTCGCGTCTGACACAGGGGCGGCGCCATTGACGCGGTATTCAAAGTCACTTAGGCGCTCCACAATAGGCACCTCCTCGTCGTATTCGTCCTGAATTTCGCCTACCAGCTCCTCAATGATGTCTTCTATGGTCACGATGCCCGACACACCGCCAAACTCATCGGTCACGATGGCCATGTGCATGTGGCGGCGCTGGAACTGCTGCAGGAGGCGTGGAATCTTCTTCGTCTCCGGAACAAAATAAGCCGGGCGCATCAGCTTTTCAATGATGATCGGCTCACCCAGGCGCATCAGACTCAGGATATCCTTGACATACAGAACCCCTACAATATTGTCGATGGAGCCGTCATAGACTGGTAAACGTGAGTAGCCTTCTTCAAAAATAAGCTCCATCAGTTCCGGCTCGGGAATGTTCACATCAATGGCCACCATACGTGTGCGAGGTACCATGATCTGCTTCACCATGCGCTCGTTAAATTCAAACACGTTCTCGAGCAGCTCGTGCTGAGAGTCAACCAGTAATCCGCCCTCCGCACTTTGTTCAAAGAGCAGTCGGAGTTCTTCAGGGGAGTGTACCTCTGAGCCATGCACGGGACGAATACCCATAGAGCGAAGCACCAGGTTGGCAAAGCCGTTGAGAACCCAGATGAAAGGTCGGAACAGGTAATAGAAGAAACGAAGCGGCAGCGTAATGGCCAGCGTTGTGGCTTCAGACCGCTGAATGGCCAGCGACTTGGGCGCCAACTCACCAAACACGATGTGCAACACCGTGATAATGGCGAAGGAGATCGGAAGGGCTATTTTATGGGCTAGTGCCTCACTGCCCTGGAAGCCAAAGAAATTCATCACATTGATCACGATCTGTGACACTACGCTTTCGCCGATCCAACCCAGACCGAGCGATGCCAGGGTGATGCCGAGCTGTGTCGCCGACAAATAGGCATCGAGGTGGGTGAGCATGTGTTGGGCCAGCCTGGCCATAGAACTGCCAGCCTGTGCCCGGAGTTCGATTTGTGAGGCCCGCACTTTCACGATCGCAAACTCCGCCGCCACAAAAAAGCCGTTAAGCAATACCAGAAATATAGTGAGTAGGATGTTTAGAATCATAGCGTGTTACGGCGCGGTTTGCTTCCGGCTGCGTAAAATTAAGCTAAAATACGTGGTTTTACTATATATGTATGTGCTATTGGCAAGATTACATGCAGCTGGTATAGTAGCCTATGCCTGCAGGGCTTTGTCTTAAAACAAGAAAAGGTGCCACAGGGCACCTTTTCTTGTTGATACATCTTCAGGTGGTTAGTATTGAACCTGCATGGCGGGTGCCTGGGCGGTGCTGAACAACTCGCGGGCATTTTCCGGCGAAAGGAGGGGCATGAAGATAGCCTTAGCCTCTGCTTCGGAGATCATTCTATAAACATGCTCTGAAGAAGTATCGAGGAAGGGATTGCAGAAGGAGTAAATAAATTCGTCTGAGAAAGTGCGGTACACAATATGAAAGTTGTGCTTCTCGTCGCGAGCAAGCTTGATCGCTTTGAAAGTAAAATCAAGTTCTTTGCCGCAGACAGTTTTGATAGTGGTGAATTCCTTTGGCTGAAAGTCTGTATTCATAGTTTTGAATGTAGGTTTTGTAAATAATCCAGTATAAAATATACGTTTGGATAGCTCTTAAAATTCCCCGTCTGGCCAAAGAAGCTCTTTATATCCGTGAACGGCACGGAATAGCGGGTGAGAGTCAGAGTATTGGCTACCAGAGGCTTAGTATGCGTGCATACGATAATGGAACGTGGGTTTATAAGTGAACTAACAGTCTGAGAGTCTGTTTAGAAACTACCTGCTGTTAGTTTCTGTTATTTATAGCATCAGGACCGGCTTTTGAGGGCAATAGCTTGTCATCTGTCTATTAGGTTGGATCGATGCAGCCAGAGAGATGGGGCTTTCGATCAAAATCTCTACTTTTGTAGTGAGGCTTTCGGGCTTCCTTGATCTTGATAAATTAACTAGATATACCCTTATGAGAAATAATTTGAGGCTGACGCTTCGCCTTCACTGGCTGTTTGTGGTCCTGTTGACCTTTGCAGCACAAATGGTGCAGGCACAGGTGCTGAAGCCTGCTTCCTGGAGCTACGATGTTTCCAAAAAGGAAGTAAAAGTAGGCGATGAAGTCGAGCTCATTTTTAATGTCAGGATAGACAAGGACTGGTACCTCTATTCTTCTGACTTTGACCCGGACCTGGGCCCGATGGTGACGGAGTTTACGTTTACCAAGCACCCTTCTTACCAGTTGGTGGGCAAGATCAAGCCCGTCAACCCGAAGAAGAAATACGATGAGCTGTGGGAAGGAGAGTATACCTATTTTGTGGGCACGGCTCAGTTCAGACAGAAGATCAAGGTGCTACAGCCGGATCTGGTAGTCAAAGGCTCTTACGAGTATCAGGTATGTACTGATATTGACGGTAAGTGTATTCCCTTTGATGATGACTTTACCTTTACCAATACCCAGATAAAAGTAACAGCAGCCAGTGGAGCCGCTACACCTGCTACGGTACCGGTGGAAACATCGGATGCAGCGTTGAAGAAGTCTCCGAAGGAGGCCATCACCCAGACCACAGCCCCTGATGGACTCGATACATCCCTCCCGGAAACGGTACGAGAGGATACGGCTTTTATGGAAACAGAGTCTCTTGAAGTAGCCGCATTTGGCGACACTGCTGCGACCGGATCGGGTGATGTGGTAACACCGGCTCTTACCGGGGAAACCGGTGAGGCAGAGGATGCAGAAAGCCTGTGGAAATTCATGCTGGTTGCCTTTGTCTTTGGTCTTGGTGCCTTGCTGACTCCATGCGTATTCCCAATGATTCCGATGACCGTGAGCTTTTTCACTAATGGTAGCGCTAACCGCGGGCAGGCTATTTTCAAAGCCCTTCTCTATGGCTTCTCCATCATTGCCATCTATACCCTGGTGGGTACGATCGTGGCCAGATTGTTTGGAGCCGATGGTGCCAACTTCATCAGTACACACTGGCTGCCCAACCTGATTTTCTTCGCCGTATTCATCATTTTCGCCATGTCCTTCTTTGGCATGTTCGAGATCACACTGCCTAGTTCCTTCCTGACAAAGGTAGACGCACAGGCAGATAAAGGGGGGATTCTCGGCGTGTTCTTCATGGCATTCACGCTGGTGCTGGTATCCTTCTCCTGTACAGGCCCTATTGTGGGCAGTATTCTGGTGGCATCCGCCGGAGGCGAAACGGTGCGCCCGGTGGTGGGTATGCTGGGCTTTTCACTGGCTTTTGCGCTGCCATTTACACTCTTCGCTGTTTTCCCTTCGTGGCTCAACAGCCTGCCCAAATCCGGCGGCTGGCTAAACTCCGTGAAGGTGGTGCTGGGCTTTATTGAACTGGCGCTGGCGCTTAAGTTTTTGAGCATTGCCGACCAGGTATACCACTGGGGCATCCTGGATCGCGAGGTATACCTGGCCCTTTGGATTGTTATCTTTACGCTGATGGGCTTCTACTTGCTGGGCAAGCTGAAGTTCTCACACGACTCTGATCTGAAGCATATTGGTGTGCCGCGCCTGTTCATGGCAATCGCCACGTTCGGCTTTGTGGTATACCTGATACCTGGTTTGTTTGGCGCTCCGCTCAAGGCTTTGTCAGGTTACCTGCCTCCGCAGTCTACCCACGACTTCGACCTGAATGCCATTGCACGTCAGAGTGGGGGAGGAAGCACAGCCACAGCAACACTGGCTGGCAGTCAACTGTGTGAGATACCTAAATACGGTGATTTCCTGCACCTGCCGCATGGCCTGCAAGGCTATTTTGACCTGGAACAGGCTAAACGTTGCGCCGCCGAGCAGGGCAAACCTATTTTCATTGACTTCACGGGCCATGGCTGTGTGAACTGCCGCGAGATGGAAGCCAATGTATGGTCGGATCCGGAGGTGCTGAAGCGCTTGCAGGAAAACTATGTGATAGCGGCCCTGTATGTGGATGACAGAACAGAATTGCCTGAAAGTGAGTGGTACGTGAGCGAGCACGATGGGAAAGAAAAGAAAACCATCGGCAAAAAATACGCCGACTACCAGATCACGAAGTTTAATGTGAATGCGCAGCCCTACTATGTGCTGATGGACGAAAACGAAAAGATGCTGGTAGAGCCAGTCGCTTATGACCGAAGCGTAGAAAACTTCGTGAAGTTCCTCGACGCAGGCGTAGAGGCTTATAACAAGCAGAAGCAGGTCGCGAAGAAGTAGCGGTAGACCTCACAGTGTCTTCCAGACCTGTGAGTGTCTTGCCCGATACGTAAAAATACAGACTCCCACAGGAGCTACGCACACTGTGAGGTCAGAAACAAGAAAGCCCCACCTCTTGAGGTGGGGCTTTCTTGTTTGAAGTATCAGGTATACCTTACTTCGCCTCGTTGTAGCGACGTGTTACTTCTTCCCAGTTCACCACGTTCCAGAAAGCGTTGATGTAGTCCGGACGACGGTTCTGGTAGTTCAGGTAGTAAGCGTGCTCCCATACGTCAAGACCCAGGATTGGCTGACCGCCGCATCCTTCAGCGAATGGCATCAGGGTGTTGTCCTGGTTTGGTGTAGAGCAGATCTCGAGCTTGCCGTCTTTTACGCAAAGCCAAGCCCAGCCAGAACCGAAGCGTGTAGCTGCAGCCGCATTGAACTTCTCTTTCATCTGGTCAAAAGAACCAAAAGCAGAGTTGATGGCATCAGCTATCTCGCCTGAAGGCTGACCACCGCCGTTTGGAGAAAGGATCGTCCAGAACAGGTTGTGGTTGTAATAGCCACCGCCATTGTTGCGAACAGCTTTGTTGTCCTCTTTTACATTGCGCATGATCTCTTCGATGCTCATGTTCTCCATCTCAGTGCCCGCAATTGCCTTGTTCAGGTTGTCGGTATAGGCCTGGTGGTGTTTCGTATGGTGGATTTCCATCGTGCGCGCATCAATATGTGGTTCAAGCGCGTCATAGGCGTAAGGTAGTTTCGGTAATTCGAAAGCCATAGTTTTATGTGGTTTTATGTGTGAAAAAATAGCATGCGTACAGATTTATAGGTGTACGTATGCATTTGAAATGTGAGTTTCAAAGATAGTTATTTTCTTTTGGCTGCAAAGAACGAAGCCATCAGTTCGGCGCACTCCTGCGCCATCACACCGCTCACCATCTCCGTTTTGGGGTGCAGCAGATTTCCTACTCGTCTGTAGCCGCGCTTCGGTTCAGGTGTTCCGAACACTACCCGCTTGAGCTGTGCCCAGTAGCTGGCGCCAGCGCACATCACACAAGGCTCCACGGTTACATACAGGGTGCAGTCGTGCAGGTATTTATTACCCAGGTACTCGGCAGCGGCGGTGAGGGCCAGCATCTCGGCATGGGCAGTTACGTCATTCAGCTTTTCGGTCTGGTTGTAGGCTTTGGCAATAATGCGGTTGTTGCTCACGACCACGGCTCCAATCGGAATCTCCCCCTCTTCGAAGGCGTAAGTTGCCTGTCGGTAAGCCTCCTGCATAAAGTGATCGTCGCTGTGTATTGAAAGTAAGTCCACAGGTATAAGTGTATTAGTGTTTGCTTTTGCACAAGATACATAAAAAAGCCCCTCCGGGAAAGGAGAGGCCTTAGTAACCAGATATAGGTTTAGTCGCTTTTACATTTTTATTCTAACTGAGCCCATGATCTCGCGGGCTGTGTCCTGCCAGTTGTTCTTCATCATAAATGGCATGTGCATAGAGAAGACCATCAACTGATTACCCTGTACGGTGTATTGCATGATGCTATACTTCTGCACCGGTGACAGATGACTGCCAGAGCGCTCGTCGGCCATCACTGATACAAACTCAAACACAATATAATCGCGGCCATTGATCGTGGCTACTTCATCTCTGATAAAATCCACCTTCGTGAAGCGCTCCAGCAGGTTAGCCTTGTACACATCACGAAGCATTTTCAAATCCTGAGCGCCAAACTGCGAACGCTTCTGTGTCATGCTAAAGTCCACTTGGCCATTAGGGCTGGAGTAAACGGCCACAGGTCGGTTGGCTGCCGGGTACTTGCGGGCAATACCATCGTCAGGGAGCGGCGTAAAGTCACGGGGCAGCATAATGCTGACCTCCTTGGTGATCTGGGTTTTCTTAAGTTTAGTATCAGCCAGGGCTACGCCGGCAATCAGGATAATAGCTAAAAAGGCTAAGTAGCGCATGTTCATAGGGTTGTTCGGGCAAAGGTATCAAATAATAAGGACTGTGATAGACAGTAGCAATTATTTTGCCAAAGCTGCAGCAGTGCCTGATCAGAGCGTGTGCTCTGTGGTTTTATATCTTCTGTAGGTGAATGACGTTAAAAATGAAACAGCTGGGTTTAGCGGTATAATTCCAGTTGCCTGAAATTAAATATCATGTAAACGTAAAAGCTATGTTAGGAAACATCATCAACAGCGTAAAAGGACAACTGACTGGCGAACTGCAGGACAAGTTCAATATTGACTCAGGGCAAGCCAACCAATCGGTGGATCTGGCTAAGGACCATGTGACGGAGGGCCTGAAGAAAGAGGCTTCGGGGGGAGATGCCGGGGGGATTATGAATATGCTGAAAGGCCAGAAAGCGCCTCAGGACAGCCCGGCCATGAACAGTACCATCCAAAATTATATAGGGGATCTGACTTCTAAAGTAGGTATACCGGAGTCTGTGGCAAAGCAGGTGGGGCCCTTTGTTGTGTCTTTTCTGATGAACAAGATCGGCGGCAACGTCAACAGTCAGTCAGATCTGATGGGGATGCTGGGCGGTGGATTGACCGATAAACTGCCAAAAGGTATGGGAGATAAGCTCGGAGGGCTTTTTAAATAAGCTAAAGGAGGGCCGAAATAAGAGAAGCCATACCTAGCAGGTATGGCTTCTCTTCGGTTGTGTTGTTGTGTTTTTTGGTTGCAAGTCGGCAACTTACTTACATCTCACCTTAAACAAGTGTGCCTATAATTGCCGGAGCGGGGAGCTCCAAAGCAATATTTTTAAGTCAGTTATCAAAAACTGAGTCGTGTTTTCAATGATGACTTCTTAATCATGTGAAGTCCTAAAAAGTTTAACAGTAGTAAAAAGAAAAGTCGGGACTCACTTCCAGTACAAGCTGCTCCGATATGCACCAGTCGTACTGCGATTGTGAGCGCGGCGCGAATATAGCATAAAAATTCTATCAGAAAACCATGTCAGGTACTAGGGGAGTGGAATTCTAAGCCTAGGTTTTGCAGGGCTATACCTAAGCAACACTAAGTAAGCAGCTTAGTCAGATATATCAAAATATACTATACAAATACATGTAATTTATCGACTAAAGCTGCCTATGCTTCGCTTAATTGAAGTTGTCACTGTGTACTAAAGTTCTTAATTTTACCTGCTAAATCGTAGGTTAAATCAGTTGCACACTCCAACTGCCGGCATGTCCGAAGGTATAGGCGCTTTCTTTCTAAAATTCCTGAAGTTTGGCTTGGTAGGCTTTACCGGTCTCGTAATTGATTTTGGCGTGACCTTCCTGGTAAAGGAGAAGCTGCGCTGGAATAAGTATGTGGCCAACAGCCTGGGCTTCATCCTGGCCAGCATCAACAATTACATCCTTAACCGTCTCTGGACCTTCCATAGCATCGACCCCGAAATCGGCTGGCAGTTTTCCAAGTTCCTGCTGGTGGCCGTGGCCGGGCTGATCATCAACAACCTGATCGTATACCTGCTCACTGAAAAAGTGAAGCTCAATTTCTACGTCTCCAAGTTCTTTGCGATCGTTATCGTCTTTATCTGGAACTTCCTGCTCAATTACCTCTATACCTTCACCCGCTAATTACTGACCCTGGATGCGGTAGATGCGCACATGCTCGTCTTTGTGCACACGCGGGTTCAGGAAGTGCAGCACCCGGTCATAGAGCGAAGGCGTGATAGTCGTTTCCAGCTCCAGTGCAGGGTATAAGCTATTGATACGCTGCATGCGCTCTTCCATGTCTTTCTGGCCCACCACCACAACATAGTCCGGTTGATAAGGGTATAGGCTCAGCTCTGTTTGCAGGCTGTCCAGCGACTTTTCCCCGTTCAGGCTGTAGGTCATCGCAAAATCCTGTGGAAGCGGCTTACCGGCTTTATACTCGTCCCAGTCACGCTTCGAGTTGAAGTGGTACTCGTGAAACTCCGCTGCCAGGCGGTTCAGGTAATAGAGTGGCGGCTGCTTCATGGATGAGTTGCCAAACTCGAGCAGTACCGCATCCATATCCTGCTTTTCAGACAGGTATACCAGTGGTGCTATGCGGCTCTTTTTGGTATAGGTGAAGGACATCGCCACGGCTACCACTATATTGAGAACCCAGAAAAAGGTCCAGCTGGCGGCTAGTAGCTTTTTGCGTCGCTGCCAGAACTTAGCCGTACGCACAAAGTCCTGCCAGCCGATGACGCCCAGGATCATGATAAGCGGGAAAAGCGGCAGAATGAAGCGCTCCTGCTTGTTCGGGAACAGTGAGTGCACCACAAAAAACAACAACCCAGCCCAGAAGAGCATAGGTGCCAGCCTGGCCGTGCGGCTGTAACCCAGCAGCAGGTATACGCTGATGGGAGGGACCATGAAGCCCAGTATGGTCAGCAGGAAACGGTATACCGGTCCGGTGCTGTAATTGTAGGCATTGTCGGCGTTGTAGAAGAAATAGGTGACTACCGAGTGGAAAGGATAGTCGAAGAAGATCAGGTCTATCGTGCCCTGAATCAGCGTGGCCATCAGTACAAAGCCCAGCGCCAGCCAAATGATATCCTTCCACTGACGACGGTAAAGCAATACCAGTCCGGCACCGCCCAGGAAGAGTGCCGCATGGTAACGGAATACAAAAGCCAGTGCAAACAGTGCCCCTGCCCACAGGTAATGCCAGTTCCTCTTGCGGTCATCCTGCTTCAGCATGAAATAGAAAGCTGCCAGATAGGGCGGGATACACACCATCTCCACCAGGTTGCGCACACTCATGAAAGGCATAAACCACATAAGTGCCAGCATCAGGCCCACAATGCGAGCATTGGCTTGGTTCGAAAGACGCTCTGTGATCTTGTAACCGTAATACACGATCAGCAGCGAGTATAGGCCGTGCAGCACCCTTACAAGGGTCATTTTAGTATCCGGGTTCGTAATGCCAACACTCTCCATCAGGTAAAACAAACCGTAGTGTATGCCTGCATAAAACATGCTGTGGCGTGGCGGCATGGGCTCGTGCAGCCACGAAGGCAAGCCATAAAGCCAGTGCTGCGCAATCGTGTTCACGTCGAAGTGATCGTCGTGAAAGGCAAAGCCCTTTGAAAAGAAGGCGGCCACCATGCGGATGACAAACGCAATCAGCATAATCAGCGACAGCGGCACCATGAGCCTGTTATGGACGCCAACCTGATCAGCAGTCGTGAGCTTTTCAGGAGCGGTTTGAGGAGAGAATGACATACAGTAATATTAGGTAATATGGATTGACCTATGATTTTTTAAGAAAATCCGTTCCAAAGTTAAAAGATATACACTTAAGTTTGTGTATGAATTTGACTGAGCCGAAGAACAAGACACCTTTTTTGGAGCGTAAAAGCACTACACTTTTGATTCTGGTTTTAAGTATAATCACGCTAGCATTGAGTGTGTACAATATCCTGCAACCTGAATCAGGTATTTACTCCCGCAATATTCTGGTGATAGGCCATGCGGGCTCAGGCTTTTTCTCCCCCTTAAACCCTTACAATCCGCTGCCCGCCAACAGCATGGCTTCTATTGTGAAAGCCATGGAAGAGGATGGTGCTGACGGAGTGGAGGTGGATGTGCATGTGAGCCTGGACGGCGTGCCGATTCTCTACCATGACAATACGCTGGAGACGATGAGTGAAGGTGTAGGTATCATAGCAGACCTGCCAGCTGCTGAAGTGGTTGGTACCAGGTATAAGGGAGGAGTGTTGTACGACCTCTTCCACAGTGAGAAAATCATCACGATGGAAGCCATGCTACAGCGCTTCCAGACGTATCCGGAGCTACCTTACCTGCACATCGACATTCGGAACCACGACCCGAGCCGCAACACCTTTTATGCCGAGTCAATCCTGGCTTTGCTTCGTAGACATAACTACCCTGTTGAAAAACTGGCATTTATTTTCAATCAACCTGCCATACTGCACACGGTACAGGAACTGGAGCCGGAAGCAGTGCTGATGCTGGACGCAGGCGAGGACTTCGACCTTTCGGCGCAGGAAGCACTGGACAACAAACTGCATGGTGTGACTGCCAATGGAAAACATGTGAGCCGGGAGCAATTACTCAGGGCGAAAGCGCGGGGTTTACAGGTGGTGCTGTTTGGGGGCAAGTCGAAAGGGAGCATCGCCAATATGCTGGAGATGGAACCCGACGCCATTCAAGTGAATAACGTAAAGCGTATGCGCTCGCTTTTAGATGACTAACAGGCTGGCCTATCCTACGAGCATCATCAGCAAGGCAAGTAGTATAATAGCTAAGGCGATGTTTCGGAAAGTGAACAAACTGCGTTTCATGGTGGAGGCTCTTGTTTCAGGTAATTCCAGTTACAGGTATAATAACGTGTTTGGCAATACTTGGGATTTGTGTTAGAAGATTATACATGCTTGAGGCTTGTTTTCGAGGCATGGCAGTGAAACAATTATTACTTTTGCACTATATCATAACAAAACGACATTTATGCTCCGGACACATACTTGCGGTGAACTAAGAATAGATAATGTAGGTGAAGAGGTTGTACTGACAGGCTGGGTACAGCGCCTGCGCGACAAGGGCGGCATGCTTTGGATCGACCTGCGCGACCGCTACGGCATCACACAGCTCACTTTTGAAGACGGTGTAACACCCACCCACTTATTTGAAGATGCCCGTAGTCTTGGCCGCGAGTACGTGATCAAAGTGATCGGCAAAGTGATCGAGCGCTACTCTAAAAACGACAAGATCCCAACCGGCGATATTGAGATTCACGCGTCTAAAATAGAAGTACTCAACGCTGCCAAACTGCCTCCGTTCATGATTGAGGACGAAACAGACGGCGGCGATGACCTGCGCATGAAGTACCGCTACCTTGACCTGCGCCGCACCCCTGTGCGCCGCAACCTGGAGCTGCGCCACCAGATGATGCGTGCTGTACGTGCGTACCTGGACGAGCATTATTTCATTGAGGTAGAAACTCCGGTGCTGATCAAGTCGACGCCGGAAGGTGCCCGCGACTTCGTGGTGCCAAGCCGCATGAACCCAGGTGAGTTCTACGCCCTGCCACAGTCTCCGCAGACGTTCAAGCAGCTGCTGATGGTGTCGGGTTTCGACAAGTACTACCAGATCGTGAAGTGCTTCCGCGACGAAGACCTGCGTGCCGACCGCCAGCCGGAGTTCACCCAGATCGACTGCGAACTTTCTTTTGTGACGCAGGAAGACATCCTGAATACGTTCGAAGGCCTGATTCGTCACCTGTTCCTGAAAGTGAAAGGCGTACATATTGCCAACCTGCCACGCATGACCTATGCTGACGCCATGAAGTTCTACGGTTCTGATAAGCCGGATACCCGTTTCGACATGCGTTTTGTGGAGCTGAATCCACTGGTGAAAAACAAAGGCTTTAAGGTGTTTGACGATGCCGAACTGGTAGTAGGTATAAATGCGAAAGGAGCAGCCAGCTATACCCGCAAGCAACTCGACGAACTGACTGACTTTGTGAAGCGTCCTCAGATCGGAGCGACCGGCTTGGTGTACGCCCGTGTGCAGGAAGACGGCACGGTGAAGTCGTCGGTTGACAAGTTTTATACTGTAGAAGACCTGCAGGCCTGGGCTACTGCTTTCAATGCTGAGCCGGGTGACCTTATTTTAGTACTGGCCGGAGGCAGAGACAAGACCCGCAAAGCCCTGAACGAGCTTCGTTTGGAGATGGGCGAGCGCCTCGGTCTGCGTGACAAGAATGTATTCTCGCCGCTATGGGTAGTAGACTTCCCGCTGTTGGAGTGGGACGAAGACAGCAACCGCTATCACGCCATGCACCACCCGTTCACGTCACCTAAGCCAGAAGACCTGGAACTGATCGACGACCGTCCGGGTGACATCCGTGCGAATGCTTACGACATGGTAATTAACGGTGTGGAAGTAGGTGGTGGTTCTATCCGTATCCACGACCGCCGTCTGCAGGAGCAGATGTTCCGCTTGCTGGGCTTCTCTAACGATGAGGCCAAAGCGCAGTTCGGCTTCCTGATGGATGCCTTCGAGTACGGTGCACCGCCACACGGAGGCATTGCCTTCGGTTTTGACCGCCTATGCTCACTTTTCGGCGGCTCCGACTCCATCCGTGACTACATCGCCTTCCCGAAGAACAACTCAGGCCGCGATGTTATGATAGACGCACCATCTCCTATTGCCAATGCTCAGCTGGATGAACTGCATATCAAAATGAAGAATCTGCCTTCTTGAGGTATAGGATTATAGAAATAGAGGAAAGGCTGCCCGATGAGGGCAGCCTTTTTTATTTTGTCTGAATCAGGATTTGCAAGATTAGAGGATTAACAGGATTCTCTCAGACGCCGGGCTCAACCGCCATAAATCCTCCTTGTCTAAGGCGGGAATCTGCTATTACTGTTTCTCTGGATTAGCTGCATCACATATGTTTAGGTACACGATTAACATCCCCCTGCCCCCTTCTTTGTCGAGGGCCCCTACCCCCAAGGGGGGCTTTTCTGTATCTGTCACACAGCAGTTATAACACTGTAGCTTGCATTTTACTGAACCGGGTCCAATCACCCCTGCCCCGCCTTAGCCTTTAAGAGGACCCCTACCCCCAGGCGAGGAGCTTCTGCTACTGCCATATTACAAGTATAAGCCTTGTAGCACCTGTCACTTATAGCAAGACTAACTCGCACTTAAACTATGAAACAGACCACAGTGCCAAGTGCACTTAAATGACTACCCACTGTTCGAGCGTTCAGCGAGTTTGGGGAGTCTTGACTTTTTTGCTTACTGGGGGTAGGGGCCCTCGATTTTTGTGTCAAGACAAAAAGTAAGGCCCCCCCGGCAAGGGCAAACAGTGCCCGCCGCACAGGCGAAACATTGAAACAAGGCAAGATGCTTACCTTAAAAAGCAGTTGCTGAGCTAGTAAGGCATAGGTATAACCATAAACAAAAGCGGCTGCTCTTCACCAGAGCAGCCGCTTTTGTTTATCACTTGGCTATATTAGCTATATTACAGCACATCGCTCAACAGAGCAGGCGCTATACCTAGCAGAATCGTTAAAACAGTAATGATAATCAGCATCACATTCATGAAGCTGGTTGAGCGGATTGGCGCGTGCTCTTCGTTAACAGGGTGCAGGTACATCGCGATAATTACGCGGAAATAGTAGTACACACCCACAGCAGCCAGTATCACGGCTACTACAATCAGCCACATCATATCCGGGTTCTCTATCAGGGCAGAGAACACAAAGAACTTACCGAAGAAACCAGCTGTCAGTGGTATACCTGCCAGCGATAGCATCGATACCGCTACCGAGAAAGCCAACAGTGGGTTTGTTTTACCCAAGCCGTTGAAAGCTTCGTAATTCTCGTTCTGACGCTGTCTCGATACCAGTTGCAGCACACCAAAAGCGGCAATAGAAGCAGTGGAGTATGCAAACGAGTAGAACAGGATAGCAGAAGTAGACAAATTGTTGAAAGCAAGCAAAGTCATCAGCAGATAGCCAGCGTGCGAGATACTGGAGTAAGCCAGCATACGCTTCATGCTTTGTTGCACCACGGCGCCTACGTTACCAATCAGGAGTGTCAGTACGATGATGGCTACTAGCGTTGGCATCCAGCTGCCGTACGAAGCGGCGAAGGCTGCATCCATCAGTTTGTAGAAAGCAGCTACACCAGCTGTCTTCACTACCGTTGACATATAAGCCGTCCATACCGTTGGCGTACCTTCGTACACGTCAGGTGTCCAGAAGTGGAAAGGAGCAGCAGAAACTTTGAAAGAGATACCGATGATAATCATCAGCACACCCAGCAGGAACATGACATTATTTACACCGCCATTACCCAAAGCTTCAGCCGAACCGGCAATCTCGGCGATATTGAACGTGCCTGTAGCACCGTAGATCATCACGATTCCGAAAAGCAGGATACCCGTGAAGAAAGAACCCATCAGGAAGTACTTCAAGGCAGCTTCCGCCGAGCGCAGGCTTCCCTTGTCGCTACCCGCCAGCACGTACATGGCAATCGAGAGAATCTCTATACCTATGAACAGCATGAGCATGTTGTTGTAGCTCACCATCATGATGGCGCCCACCAGCGAGAACAGAATCAGGGCGTAGAGTTCGCCAATGTTTTCGTCGTTGCGGGTAACGTAGTGCTGCGTGAAAGGCAGAATCAGCAGCGTAGAAAGAACCATGATACCTGTGAAGGCCACCGCGAAATTGTCGATGGTAATCATGTTCTCGAAATAGCTCTGGGTATCGTTCCAGTCGAGTAGGTTGATGCCGAACACTATCGCTAAAAACAGCAGCGACAGCGGCAACAGGATTCTTTTAGATTTCAGGAAGCCCACGAAGAGGCTGATAATCCCAAATCCAGATAGAAGTATAATCGAAATCATGTCGTTTAGTATCGTTTCTTTTTGCGGACTATCGGTTGATAATGCTCAGCAGCTGTCCAACCGCAGGCTCTGAAATGCTCAGGAAAGTGTTCGGGAACAGACCAATCCAGAACACCATGATCACTAGCGGAATCAAGACAGCTTTCTCGTGGAAGGTCAGGTCAGCGAAGCCTTCTGTGGACTCTGACTTCGTGCCGAACATCACACCTTGGAACATGCGCAGCATGTATACCGCACCCAAGATGATGGTCAGGCCAGCTACAGCGCCGAAGTAGTGGTTGTACTGGAACACGCCCGACAGCAACAGGAACTCCCCGATGAAACCGTTTGTCAACGGAAGTGCCACAGAGCCCATCAACAGAATCAGGAACATGATTGAAAGCGCTGGCGTGGTTTGCGTAATACCACCCAGGCTAGAAATCTCTCTTGTGTTGGTTCTGCGGAAGATGATGTCGATGATGAAGAACAGGCCGACTACGTTAATGCCGTGGCTCAGCATTTGAATTACGCCGCCCTGCAGGCCTTGCTCGTTCAGGGTGAAAATACCCGCTGCAATCAGGCCAACGTGTGCGATAGACGAGTAGGCAATGAGTCGCTTCACATCGCTCTGGCGGATGGCGATGATGGAACCGTAGATGATGCCGATGATCGAAAGTACCAGCACGGTATCAGCCCACTGGCTCACACCCATTGGCACAACAGGTAGTAACCAACGCAGCACACCGTAGATACCCATTTTTAGCATGATACCAGCCAGCAACATCGTCGCCTGTGTAGGAGACTCAGTATAGGTATCTGGCTGCCAGGTATGGAATGGGAACACCGGCATTTTGATGGCGAAGGCAAGGAACAGGAACCAGAAAATCCAGCTCTGCGTCGCGCTGTCAAGGGTCAGTTGGTAGAAGGCGTTTACGTTAGAAGAGTGCGCCGCCAGTTCGGTGCCAGCCGTCTGGAAGTACAGGTATACGAAAGCGGCCAGCATGAAGAGCGAACCGAAAATCGTGTAGATAAAGAACTTAAACGTAACTGGTATTCTGCGTGCACCGCCCCAAATGGCTGCGATGAAGTAGATCGGAATCAAGGCTACCTCCCAGAAGAAGTAGAACAGGAAAGCGTCCATCGCCACAAACACACCAATCAGGCCCGTTTGCATAAACAGTACCAGCGCGTAAAATACGTGCGGGTTTTTGTAGTCATGCTTGAAAGAAGAAAGCACAATCAGCGGCACCAGGAAGGTGGTCAAAAGCACCATCAGGAGGCTAATGCCGTCCATGCCAATGCTGAAACCTATACCTGCACGCTCTACCCACGGCATGTTGAGGGCGAACTGTGTAGTGGCGTCCGGAACAAAGTTTACGATTGCGAACAAGGCAATGGCAAACTCAACAAGTGTTGCTATAAAAGCCACTTTCTTGGCACCTTCGCCTTTAATCAGCAGCACCAGCAGTGCAGCTAGGGCAGGCCAGAAAAGTAATAGAGCTGTAATCATCTTCTTAGAACCTTAAGCGATAAAGAAGTTTAAAAATAGAATCAGGACAATGCTGGCCACCATCACAAATACATAGAAGCCAATCACGCCACTCTGCGTGAGACGTAGCACACGGCCACTCGCCATCACCAGTTTGCCGAAGCCATTCACAATGCCGTCCACTACAATCACATCGATAAAGCGGTGGAAAGCAGTAGACATGGCCATCACCGGACGCACGAACACCGTGTCGTAAATCTCGTCGATGTAGTATTTGTTGTAGATCAAGTTGTGGATAGGAGACAGGCGCGTTCCTTCCGGAGCCGGCACTGTTTCTTTCTTCACGTACATGACATAAGCAATGATGATCGCGATAACTGACACCACAACCGAAACTGCCATCAGGATGTATTCTGTCGCATGGTCAATGTGAGCAGGCTCCAGAGCGGCACCGTTGGCGCGGCGGGCAAGGTCATAAATAGGCGACAGGAAGTTGCCCAAGGTATGCGTATCGCTGAACACGGCTGGCAGACCGATAAAACCACCTACGGTGGAAAGAATAGCCAGCACAATCAGCGGAATGGTCATGGAAGATGGCGACTCGTGCAGATGTGAACGCTGTGCTTCTGTACCACGGAATTTGCCGAAGAAGGTCAGGAACAGGAGACGGAACATGTAGAACGAGGTCATGAACGAAGCCAGCAGGCCCAATGCCCACATTAGCTTGTTATGCTCAAACACATGCGCCAGTAATTCGTCTTTCGAGAAGAAACCAGCAAAAGGAGGTATACCTGAAATAGCCAGTGTACCAATCAGGAAGGTGATGAACGTAATCGGCAACCACTTGCGCAGGCCACCCATGTTACGGATATCCTGTTCGTTGCTCACGGCGTGAATCACAGAACCAGCACCTAAGAAAAGAAGCGCCTTGAAAAATGCGTGTGTGAGTACGTGGAAGATAGAAGAAGAGAAGGCCATCACACCCAGCGCCAGGAACATAAAGCCCAGCTGCGAAACGGTAGAGTAAGCCAGTACCTTCTTGATATCGTTCTGCGCCAGGCCAATCGTAGCGGCCAACAGGGCAGTAGCCAGGCCGATGATGGCGATAAACTCCATCGTCGTCGGTGCCAGCACATACAGCACGTTTGAGCGGAGCACCATGTAGATACCCGCCGTCACCATGGTAGCCGCGTGGATCAGAGCCGAAACCGGCGTAGGACCCGCCATCGCATCAGGAAGCCATGTGAAGAGCGGAATCTGTGCACTCTTACCCATCGCACCTACAAATAGAAGCATAGTAATCGCAATCATCACACCGCTGTCGGTCAGGCCAGTCATCTGCGAAGCAGACAAGAACACTTCCGGGTAGCTCACACTTCCGAAGGTGATGAAGATCAGGAATATGCCCAACAGGAAGCCCAAGTCACCGATACGGTTCATGATAAAGGCTTTCTTAGCGGCATTATTATAGTTGTGGTTCTTGTTCCAGAAGCCGATCAGCAGGTAAGAGCAAAGGCCTACACCTTCCCAGCCTACGAACATCATCACGTAGTTAGAGCCCATCACGAGCAGCAACATTGAGAACATGAACAGGTTGAGGTAAGCGAAAAACTTGCCGTAGCCTTCATCATGGCTCATGTAACCGGCCGAGTACACGTGAATCAGGAAACCTATACCTGTCACCATCAAAAGCATCAGCAGCGTGAGCTGGTCGATCATAAATGAGAAACCAATCTCTAGGCTGCCTACCGTGAACCAGTTGTAGAGGTCAACGATGTATGGGCGGCTGCCATTGGAGGTGAAGTCAATGAACAGGTATACCGAGATCAGAAAAGAGGCTAGCACCGTGCCAGAGCCCAGCAGACCTACAAGGGCCTTGGGCAATTTGCGGTTGCCAAGTCCGTTAATCAGAAAGCCTATGAACGGCAGGAGCGGCACAAGCAAACACAGCAGCGCCATTTCCTGATTGTTGATGGGCATTACTACTTCTTGCATTTAGCGTATAATTTAGTTAAGCTATTCAGGTTAAGTAATGTGTGGGCTACCACTTGAGGTAGTTCAGCAGTTGCACATCGGTCGTGCGCAGGTTGCGGTAAATCATCACTATGATGGCCAAGCCAACTGTTACTTCCGCTGCTGCTACCGCCATGATGAAGAACACAAAGATTTGTCCATTCGGGTCAGAGCGATAAGACGACAAAGCGACCATCAGGACGTTCACGGCATTGAGCATCAGCTCGACACACATGAAGATAACAATTGCGTTTCGTCTGGTGAGAACGCCGATTACGCCAATGGCGAAAAGGGCCGTGCTGAAGTACAGGTAGAATTCAAGCGGGATGGTTCGGATAACCTCTGGCATTTGGTTCATCGTCTGGTTGCTGAACGTATTACTGGTAAATTACAATTCTGAAATCAAGTCGCAAAGTTATCCCCATTTTTGTAAAATCCATAACATATTTCTAATCTTCTTGCCTGATCTGTAACAAGGTTTCATGTCCCTGAAGATTTATATTTTAGTTAATGCGGACACGCCTTGTTAAGGTACAGCTTATACTTTCCTTTTTAGGCTGCGTAGGGTATAAGACTTATTTTTGATGGCGAGTTGCACTCGTGCTATACCTGTTCCTGATCAGGTATAGCGAAGCTGATTTGTCCATTCAGGATGCTATAACCTGGTTGCTCTAAAATTGTATGAAGTTAAAATACTTACCTCTGCTATACCTGTTTTGCCTGGTTGCACTGTTTTCGTCTTGTCAACAGCCAACTACCGCATCATCCACTACACCTTATCATGCTGATCTGACTATGAAAGCGACTATTGAGAAGCACCTTCACTTCGATAATCTGCCATCTGCTTCGGGGCTTGAGATGCTGGGGGACCATTATTATGTGACTGGCGACGATTCTCCATACCTATACAAGCTGGACAAGAACTACCAGTTGGTATCCCATGAAGCAATTTTTGATACAACCGGCTTCGAAAATGGGCGCACTGACAAAGCTGATAAAGCCGATCTGGAGGGCATGACCCTTTTGCAACATCAGGGCAAGCCCTATCTGCTTATGATGGGTTCTGGTTCAGCCCCTGCCCGGCGTAAGGCCTATCTTTACAACATTTGCGGTGATGATATCTGTAGAGAAGGAGCAGGCACACATGGAGCAAAGGCCATTGATCTGGATCCTCTCTACAAAGAACTTGAAGCACAAATGAAGTTAGGAGAAAGTCTGCTTAACATTGAAGGCGTAGCTGCCGGGCATGGCCGGCTTTACCTGATGCAGCGCGCGATCGGGACCGGTCAGAATATGTTGATCTCTTATAATCTGGCCGAATTTATACCTTATCTCTTGTCAGAATCTGCAGTGCAATTGCCAAAGCCGGAGCTGGCATATTTCCGGTTACCCGAACTGAAGCTCCTACAGGCGGGCTTCTCAGGTGCTTATGTGTATGATGACAAGCTTTTTTTCACAGCTTCACTGGAAGATACGGACGATGCCTACGGTGATGGGGAGGTTCTGGGGAGTTACATCGGGTACATTCCCTTTGATGCGATAGGAAAACAGGATACCCTGGAAATTCCCGCCACATTAATGCTGCAAGCAAACGGAGAGCCTTATACAGGCAAGGCAGAGTCGTTGGTCGTTAAAAAGCGGGAAGGGAATGGCAGGTATCGCCTGGTAGTAGTTTCAGATGATGATCTGGGTGGGTCTGAGCTGCTGGAGGTAGTTCTCAGTTTAGAGTAATAATATCACTTCTATACTTTAGGTTTGAGCATAGCGGCAACGTGCATTAATTTTTGAAACCAGGCACAAGTTGCCCTGACGCTAAACTTGCGACTTTCAATTTGTAAAGACATTCTGAATTCATATCACAAAGAATCCTCTCAATCCTTAAATCCTGTAAATACTTAGGGTCGGGGGCCACTACTGTTCGAAACCTGTGAAAGAATTGTTTTCTGGCTATTCAGGTTGACTACAGGACTGTCCTCTCGAGGGGACCATAGGGGTGTAAAAGGCTGCTGTTTTGCTATTAGATTTCTGCTCTGAATAATCTTCGGCCTTTAGAACACCCCTGTTTAGCTACGGTCGCTACCTTCGAACTCGCATTCTCATTTGTCCTCAAGGGGACAGTTTTAGTTGACAGAATCTAGCCTCAAAGCCTTGTAAAGGTCGTTTTATTAGTTTTGGACAGTAGTGGGTAGGGTGCCTATATGAAGCTCCATACAATAAGAAAAGCCAGCACTTTGCAGCACTGGCTCTCTATTTTTTTGAAGGTATAACTCGATTAGAAGTTCTGCTCTCCTGCTTCTCTCTTGCCAATCATCACAGCACCAACCATGGACACCAGGAACAGTACCGCTACTAATTGGAACGGCAGCATGTACTTTGTGAACAGTACTTTGCCCAGGTTCTCTACCATACCTACCTGCGAATTGAAAGTGGCTGGATCCGGGTGGCCGAGTGTTACATCTTTCAAAGCAGCAACAACTACTGTGAACAGTAAACCACCAGCTACTGTACCTGCTATTTTGGCCAGCACATTCTTTTTCATGGTGTCTTCCATATTTTTACCTGTGTTGATGAACATCAGTACGAACAGGAAAAGTACCATGATGGCCCCTGCATAAACAATGATATTTACCGCTGCCAGAAACTGGGCATTTAGTAGAATGTAGTGCGCTGATATCGTGAAGAATGTCAGGATCAGGAAGATTACACTGTACACTGGGTTCTTAGAGATAACAACCATCACGGCGCAAAGCAGTGTCAGTGAAGCAAAGAAGAAAAACAGACTCTCTGTCATCGGTTTATTTGGTTTCAGTGGTTTTTAACGGTTCTACCAGGCGGTCTTTGCCGTAAATGAATTCGTCGCGCTCGTAACGGGCGGGAGCAAGTTTGTCGTCCTGCAGGAAAATGGCTGCTTTCGGGCAAGCCTCTTCGCATAGACCGCAGAAAATGCAACGCAGCATGTTGATTTCGTAGGTCACAGCGTACTTTTCCTCGCGGTACAGGTGCTCTTCACCTTTCTTGCGCTCACCAGCTGTCATCGTGATGGCTTCTGCAGGGCAGGCCACGGCACACAGACCACAGGCCGTGCAACGCTCGGCACCGTTCTCATCGCGCTTCAGTACGTGCAAACCACGCCAGATTTCGCTGCGCGAACGCGTTTCTTCCGGGTAGTTTATCGTCGCTTTCTTCTTAAAGAAGTGCTTCAGTGTAATTCCAAGACCTTGGGCAATAGCAGGTAGGTACATTCTCTCAGAGAGTGTCATTTCCTTTTGTGCTACGTCCTTTCTTCTATTTGATAGTGGTTCCATTGTATCTCGATTATGATTGCTGTCTATGCTGTCCGGCTATAACAGTGCCTGGCATAGCAACATTCAAATGTCGTTATCCTTTTGTAAAATATTCGTAGAGTAGAATGCCTCCGCCCGTAAGCAGGATATTCAGGATGGCCAGCGGAATCAGGATGTTCCAGCCCAGCTTCATCAACTGGTCATAGCGGAAACGTGGCAGTGTCCAGCGAACCCACATGAAGAAGAAGATGAAAGCGAAAATCTTGGCAAACATCACAACTACACCCAGTATCGTTACCACGTTATTACCCAAAACTGGATCATCAAACGCATTGCGCAGGTTCTCCATGAACGGGAAGTTGTAAGCACCGAAGTAAAGTGTTGCCATCACAGCCGACACTACGAAGATGTTGATATACTCGGCAAACAGGTACATACCCAGCTTCATAGAGCTATATTCGGTGTGGTAACCACCGATCAGTTCGGCTTCCGATTCTGGTAAGTCAAATGGTGTTCTGTTCGTCTCAGCAAAGGCACAGATCAGGAAGATCAGGAAGCCCAGCGGCTGGTACCAGATGTTCCAGTTAAAGCCCGCCTGCTGCTCTGCAATTACTTTTAGTGACAGGGAGCCGCTCAGCATCAGCACCGCAATCAGGGACAGACCCATGGCTAGTTCGTACGAGATGTTCTGTGACGCGGCACGGATGGCACCCAGCAGCGAGAACTTGTTGTTCGAAGCCCAACCACCAATCATCAGACCATATACACCCAGTGACACCACACCGAAAATGTAGAGGATACCGATGTTTACGTCTATGGCGATCAGGTCAAACGATGTTTCGCCCAGGATCAGTGTGTCGCCAAACGGGATTACCGCACTTGACATAGCTGCCACGAGCATGGCTATACCTGGACCCAGGATGAATAGCGTTTTGTTGGCTTTGGCAGGTATAAATTCTTCTTTGAAGAATAGCTTGCCAGCGTCAGCCAGTGGCTGCAACAAACCCATCGGACCCGCTCTGTTCGGGCCTACACGGTCCTGAATGAAAGCAGCGATCTTACGCTCAAAGTAAGTAGAGTAGGTCGCAATCAGTAGTGAAATACCGAAAATGGCCAGAATGTAAATACCCTTGTAAATGAGAACTACAGAATCCATGCGTTATTCCGTTGGCATTTTTTTAACAGTAGATTTAGGCAGGTTCGGTACGATCGGCACGTTCACCACTGGGAGTTCGTAGTGGTTGGCCGAGATAACAGAACCTCTGTCGATGTGGCGCGGTCCCTCGATGGTCCAGTCGCTCATCTCCTTTTTGTCGAAACGGCAGGTGTTGCAAATGAATTCTTCCACCTCCGCGTACTCGTCCTTGCGGGCAGTTACGCGTAGCACTGTATCTCCACGACCCCACAGGGTAACTTTACCACTGCAAGTAGGGCAATCGCGGTGCGCATTCATCGGCTTCGTAAACCATACACGGTTCTTAAAGCGCCACGTTTTGTCTGTTAAAGCACCCACCGGGCACACATCGATCACGTTACCTGAGAAATCGTTGTCGATCACGTTCTCGATATAAGTACCAATCTCAGCTGCGTCGCCACGGCCCAGTACACCATGCACACGCTTCTCCGTGATCTGGTCAGCGGTGTACACGCAACGGTAGCACAGAATGCAACGCGTCATGTGCAGCTGGATGTAAGGACCTAAGTCTACTTTGTCGAAAGTACGGCGCGGCTCTTCGTAACGCGTAGCGCTCACACCGTGCTCGTAAGAAAGGTTCTGCAGATCGCACTCACCAGCCTGGTCGCACACAGGGCAATCCAGTGGGTGGTTGATCAGCAGCATCTCCACGATACCCTTGCGGGCGTTCAGTACTTCTTCGTTGGTTGTGTTTTCCACCACCATGCCGTCCTGTACTGGTGTAATGCACGAAGCAACCAGTTTCGGCATTGGGCGTGGGTCGCGGGCAGAACCCTGCGTTACCTTCACAAGGCACACACGGCACTTACCGCCACTGCCTTTCAGCGGGGTATAAAAGCACATGGCGGGGGGCACTACATCACCACCAATTTTTCTGGCGGCCTGCAGGATGGTGGTTCCATCCTCAACCTCTACCTCGATGCCGTCAAATGTTATTTTAGCCATCTTTTATTTTATCCAAAGCTCGCTTACCTAGGTATAGCGGGCAGTTAATTTAATTTAAAACTAAACAGTAGCTGCCGCTAACTGTCCTCTGTATACCGCGCCCGGTGCAGTCGCCTCCTGCGGATGCTTGATGTGCCACTCGAACTCTTCACGGAAGTGACGGATCGCGCTGGCTACTGGCCATGCGGCGGCGTCGCCTAGCGGGCAAATGGTATTGCCTTCGATTTGCTTGGCTACGCTTACCAACAGGTCGATGTCTTGCTGATGACCGTGGCCGTGCTCGATGCGGTGCAGCACGCGCTCCATCCAGCCTGTACCCTCACGGCAAGGACTGCACTGTCCGCATGACTCGTGGTGGTAGAAGCGGGCATAGTTCCACGTGTTACGCACAATGCACTGGTCTTCGTCAAACACGATAAAGGCACCCGAACCCAGCATAGAGCCGCTCACGAAGCCACCGTCAGACAATGATTCGTAGGTCATCAGGCGTTGCTCGCCTGCAGCTGTTTTTAAAATCAGGTCAGCTGGCAGAATCGGAACAGATGAACCTCCCGGCACAACGGCCTTCAGTTGCTTGCCTTTCCAGATACCGCCGCAGTACTCGTCAGAGTAGATAAACTCTTCAACCGGAACACCTAAGTCGATTTCGTACACGCCCGGACGGTTGATGTTACCGCTGGCGGAAATCAACTTAGTACCTGTGCTACGGCCTATACCTATTTTGGCATACTCTGCACCAGAGTTGTTCACGATCCACGGCACAGAAGCGATAGTTTCCACATTGTTCACCACCGTTGGTGACTGGAACAGACCTTTCACCGCTGGGAATGGCGGCTTGTTACGCGGGTTACCACGCTTGCCTTCCAGTGATTCAAGTAATGCTGTCTCTTCACCGCAGATATATGCACCGCCACCCGGCGCCACATGCAGGTCCAGATCGTAACCTGAACCCAAAATGTTTTTGCCTAGTAAACCGGCTGCGTAAGCCTCAGCGATTGCTTTCTCCAGAATGCGCAGGACAAACAACAATTCGCCGCGGATGTAGATATAAGATGTGTTCGCACCCAGCGCATAGCTCGATGTGATCATACCTTCGATCAGGGCATGCGGGTTTTTCTCCATGAACACGCGGTCCTTGAAAGTACCCGGCTCCGATTCGTCGGCGTTGCAAACTAAGTAACGCGGAACTCCTTCCGGCTTTGCCAAAAAGCTCCACTTCATACCGGCCGGGAAGCCAGCGCCACCACGACCACGCAGGCCCGATGTCTTCACTTCTTCCACCACCTCTTCCGGGGTCATCGTTTTGATGGCTTTCTCTACCGAGCGGTAGCCGCCATGCTTGCGATAAACCTCCAAGGTTTCTATACCCGGTACGTTAATATGTTCGGTTAATATCTTGATTCCCATTGTTACAGGATATATAGCTCGGCAGCCGTTGTGTTAAGGCAGGCTGCCTGATTTATCAATGAATTACTTCGCCCACTCAGGCGTTTCAACCTCTTTGTTGCGCATCATCTCGATGAACTGGTCCACCGCTTCTTCGCTGTCCAGGTTCTCGTAATAGGTTTCGCGTACCTGCAGCATTGGGCCTGTACCGCAAGAAGCAAGGCATTCCACTGGCTTCAGGGTAAACATACCGTCTGCTGTCGTCTCACCTTCTTCGATGTTGAGCTTTTGCTTGAACGTCTCGATCATCTGGTCGGCACCACGCAGGCAGCAAGGGCCTGTACGGCATACCTCGAGCACATGCTTGCCAACCGGCTTCAGGTTGAACATGGTATAGAAAGTAGCCACCTCGTATACCTCAATTGGCTGTATGTTCAGGATTTCGGCAATCGCGTCCATCGCCTCGGGGCTCACCCAACCGTTGTTTTCCGCCTGCGCAACGTGCAAGGCTGGTAACAGGGCAGACTTCTGGCGTCCTTCCGGGTAATGGCTGATATAGCGCTGAATCTCAGCAAGGGCTTTATCAGAAAACTTAAATGCGTTTATAGTCTCTGCCATCTTTGTAAATGTCACCGGCCAGTGGTCGGTGTTAGATGATATATAGTATTAAGTATTAAGCGTCGAGTTCGCCAGCAATTACGTTCAAGCTTGACAGCGTCAAGATCGCGTCGGCCAGCTGACCGCCTTTGATCATCTCGGTATACGCCTGATAATAAATGAAGCAAGGTCTTCTGAAGTGCAGACGGTATGGTGTTCTGCCGCCGTCACTGATCAGGTAGAAACCAAGTTCGCCGTTGCCACCTTCCACGCTGTGGTATACCTCGCCTTTTGGAGCGTCAATCTCACCCATCACAATTTTGAAGTGATAGATAAGCGCTTCCATGCTGGTGTATACCTCCTGCTTTGGTGGCAGGTAGTAATGCGGTGCATCGGCGTGGTATGAACCCTCCGGCAGGTTTTTGTAAGCCTGCTCAATAATTTTCAAGCTTTGCCATACCTCTTCGTTGCGCACCAGGAAGCGGTCGTAAGTGTCACCTTTCTCGCCAACCGGAATTTCAAATTCGAAGTCCTCGTAAGAAGAGTAAGGGTTCATCACGCGCACGTCGTAGTCTACGCCCGTGGCACGCAGGTTAGGGCCTGTGAAACCGTAGTTGAGAGCACGCTCCGCGGAGATAGCACCAACACCTACCGTACGGTCGATGAAGATTCTATTGCGGGTCAGCATCTTCTCAAACTCTGCCCATACTTTCGGGAAGCGCTTCAGGAATTCACCAATCAGGTGCAAAGCCTTAGGCGAAAGGTCGCGCTCCATACCGCCGATACGACCCATGTTGGTCGTCAGACGAGCACCGCAAACCTCCTCGTAGATATCATAAATGTGCTCACGCTCCTGCATTACATACAAGAAGCCGGTAAAGGCGCCGGAGTCCACACCCAAGATCGAGTTACAGATCAGGTGGTCGGAAATACGGGCCAGCTCCATCATGATCACACGGATGTACTGCGCACGCTTTGGAATCTCTATACCTAAAAGCTTCTCCACTGTCATGTGGTACCCCATATTATTGATTGGGGACGAACAGTAGTTCATGCGGTCAGTCAGCGGCGTGATCTGGTAGAACGGTCTGCGCTCGGCAATCTTCTCAAATGCACGGTGAATGTACCCGATCGTCGGCACAGCGTCCATGATCACCTCTCCATCCATTTGCAGGATGTTTTGGAAGATACCGTGTGTAGCCGGGTGCGTCGGACCCAAGTTCAGGGTCGTCAGGTTCTCGTTCTTTTTGTCCTGCAGTTTCAGGTCGCGGTTGTCGCGAAATTCCTGTAACTGATCAGTGTCAGCTGTTTTATTATCAGTAGCCATAGTGGTTTATCTGGCTTAGCGTCCGAAATACGTATCGATTTTGTCTTCCCGCGTCTGGTCTTCCAGCGGATACTGCTTGAGCATCGGGTGGTACTCCATCTCCTCGATGTTGAGAATGCGGATCAGGTTCGGGTGACCGGTAAAGATGAAACCGTAAAAGTCATAGGCCTCACGCTCCATCCAGTTGGCGGTGGCGTAAATGTTGGTCAACGTCGGCAATATCGGGTCTTCCGCTGGCGTAAACACCTTAATGCGCAGGCGGAAATTATGACGCAGGCTATGCAACTGGTACATCATGCACAACTCCATACCTTTGTGGTCTGGGAAGTGTATACCTGCCATGGTGGTCAAGAACTGCACCTGCAGGTCCTTGTCGTCATACAGGTATTGGATCAGGGCGATAATGTTCTCACGGTTCGTCGTGAAAGTCATAATGCCATCCGGGTTGTAAGCGTCCCGTATGTTCTCTTCTCCAAACTGCGCAATCAGTTTACCGAGTACGTTTTCGTTCGTAAGCTCCATGCTGCTTATTTAATGTTGTAAGAAGCCAATAGTGCCTGATATTCAGGTGAGTGACGGCGGCGAAGGGATTCGTTCTTAGCCAAATCCTGCACACGCATCAAACCGTCCAGAATCTGCTCCGGTCTTGGCGGGCAACCCGGTACGTACACATCCACAGGCACCACACGGTCTATACCTTGCAGCACAGAGTACGAGTCGAAAATACCGCCTGAGGTAGCGCAAGCACCCACGGCCACCACCCAGCGTGGCTCCGCCATCTGCTCGTATACCTGCTTTACAACAGGCCCCATCTTCTTGGCGATGGTACCCATTACCAACAGGATGTCGGCCTGACGTGGCGAGAAGCTTGGACGCTCCGAACCGAAACGGGAGATGTCGTAGGTAGAGCCCATGGTTGCCATAAACTCGATACCGCAGCAAGAAGTGGCAAAAGGCAATGGCCAAAGCGAGTTCGCACGGGCCAGACCAATTACTTTTTCAAAGGAAGTAGCAAAGAAACCAGCGCCGCTATGGCCCTCTGGTGCCTCTACCATGTTTATATCTTTATTTGTATCGCTCATGTTTCTGAAATTCTGAGTTTTAATCTCTGTTTACCCCTGCAAAAACACCGTTTACCCTAGAAAAGTTTACTGGTGCCGAACTACTTGAGAATGCCTTTTTTGATCTCGTAGAAGAAGCCTGCAAGGATCACACCAAGGAATAACATCATGGGCAGGAAGCCTTCCAGACCGAATTCGCGGAAGTTCACCGCCCAGGGGTACATGAAGATAATTTCAATATCGAACAGCACGAACAGGATGGCCGTGATGAAGTACTTGTAAGAGATTGGCGTACGGGCATCGCCTACTGACTCCACACCACTTTCCCAAGAGGCGTCTTTTACCTCACTTTTTCTTTTCGGACCAAGTAAATGGGTCACCACCAGCGCGAAAATAACGAAGCCGATTGCTGCCGCAAATTGTATCAAAATAGGAAGGTAGTCCGACGGTAGATACTGAGTACCAGTAGTTTCCATATTGCTGTAATGCTTTATTGAAATTTGGGAGCAAAATTAGGTATAAATAGCCAACAATCAAAAGACTATATCCAATGTAAATCGCGTTAAGAATGGTTCTAAAGTGTTATTGGATGGGGGGAATGCAATTCTGGTAGTTTGTGTGGTTTGTACAGTTGGAGTTGTTTTAGATTGTGTGGTTTAGTGGGGTTGGAGATATCGGATAGCGGGGTGGGGGTGTTGATGTAAAAACAATAAGCACCATACCCTTCTGAGTATGGTGCTTATTGTTTCTATAATTGTATTCAGTTTATTATTGTACTTCTATAACTAGCTGTTGAGTTTAATCTTATCAGCCCAAATAGTTACTAAAACAATTTACAGATCTCTTCTTAGTTTATTATCTGAAGACCTCTCAGACTGTGCTTTCAATTCTTTAAGCTTTTTATCTAATGGAACATATGTATATAATACATGGCCACCAGATTCTTTATTATTACCACCTGAGATATATGTTTGAGGCGATTCATCTAGGGTAACTTCTAAATGGACATTTTTACCTTTCCAAGTATAGATGAAGCGCTTCTCGTTAATAGGTGATGTGCTTCTTGAAGTAGGCTTTCCGTATAGTTCAACATAAGTCTTATACAAAGTCCGTGCTTTTAACAAGGAAGTTTCAAAGCTGACAGTATATAAAGAGCCATTAACGAATGCATATTGTATATCATTTACCGCTATATCACCAACACTGTTATCTTTTTTTGAATCAATATAGGTAGCTAAATTCGCATCCAAAGAATTATTAAGTCGTTCAAGTAGTGTTTTTGTCCTTGAAAGATTAGGGTAGGATTTAATACTAGTTCCGAACTTGTAATGCTTGAAACCATTTCTTGAATCTAAGTCATAAACAGACTGCGCCATAGATGATGATCCAATAAATAGTATAATAATTAAAATGTAAATCTTATTCATAAATTTTTAAGAGTTGTATCTATATACACAGCAAATTATAATACAAAATTATTAAATGTATATAGGAGAACCTATATAATTAATTAAGATTTATAGAATTTTACTTTATTGCTAACTAACGAGAATATACAAAAAGGAATACATTTTCTTCTGTTACGGGTCATTTAATTTATATTAGGTTAATATGACAGACTCTGGCATATTCATGATTGCAAATTTGGACATTACATAGCTCATTGATTTGCATCCTAAAAAAGTTAGATAGGCAGCTTTTGCCAAAGTGTATAAGGTATACCTAAACAAAAAAGCACCACGCCCTTACGAGCGTGGTGCTTTCAATTTCAGGTATAACTATACCTTATTTATTCTCACCCAGGAACGGGTAGCGGTAGTCTACTGGCGTTACAAACGTCTCTTTGATAGAGCGGGCAGATACCCAACGCAACAGGTTCAGCATAGAACCGGCTTTGTCGTTCGTTCCAGATGCACGAGCGCCACCGAATGGCTGCTGTCCTACCACGGCGCCTGTCGGCTTGTCGTTGATGTAGAAGTTACCGGCGGCATTTTGCAGTTTCTTCGTGGCAAACTCAGCTGCATAACGGTCGCGGCTGAAGATGGCGCCTGTCAGGGCGTATGGCGAAGTAGAGTCTACTAGCTTCAACGTTTCTTCGAAGTTATTTTCGTCGTACACGTAAATCGTGATCACCGGCCCGAAAATCTCCTCGCACATGGTCACATACTGTGGGTTGTGCGACAACAGAACCGTTGGCTCGATGAAATAACCTTTCGATTTGTCGTAGTTACCACCGGCAATCACTTCCACTTCGTTGCTCTCTTTGGCGTTGTCGATGTACTTGGCGATTTTGTCGAAGGACTTCTCGTCGATCACCGCGTTGATGAAGTTAGAGAAATCTTCCGGCGGACCCATTTTGAAAGTCTTCAGGTCTTCTATCACGTAATTTTTCACATCTTCCCAAATGTTGCTTGGGATGTAAGCACGTGAAGCGGCAGAACATTTCTGGCCTTGGTACTCGAATGCGCCTCGCACGATACCGGTTGCTACTTGCTTGGCGTCAGCCGAGCTGTGTGCTACGATAAAGTCTTTACCACCAGTCTCACCTACAATGCGTGGGTATGACTTGTACTTGTGGATGTTCGTGCCAATGGTCTTCCAGATGTGCTGGAATACGCCAGTGCTGCCTGTGAAGTGGATACCCGCGAAATCAGCGTGGTTGAAGATTACATCACCAGTAGTAGGGCCGTCTACATACACTAAGTTGATAACACCATCCGGAAGACCAGCTTCGCGGAACAGCTCCATGATCATCTGCGCTGCATAGATCTGCGTGTGGGCTGGCTTCCATACCACTACGTTACCCATCATGGCAACAGAGGCTGGCAGGTTACCGGCAATGGCCGTGAAGTTGAACGGCGTCAAAGCGAATACGAAGCCCTCCAGCGGACGGTGTTCCATGCGGTTCCATACGCCCGGCGATGACTCCGGCTGCATGTGGTAGATCTCGGTGGCATACTGTGCATTGAAGCGCAGGAAGTCAACCAACTCGCAGGCAGAGTCGATCTCAGCCTGGTAAGCGTTCTTCGACTGACCCAACATAGTAGCTGCGTTCATACGCGCTCTCCAAGGACCAGCTAGCAGTTCGGCAGCTTTCAGGAAGATGCTCAAACGGTGCTCCCAACCCATTGCAGCCCACTCTTCACGAGCGGCAAGGGCAGCGTTGATCGCCTGTTCCACGTGGGACGCATCGCCTTCGCTGAAATGACCCAGGATGTGCTGGTGGTCGTGCGGTTGAAGCATCGGCTTCTTGTTGTCAGTATATACCTTGTCGCCACCGATGTACATCGGTACATCAATCTCTTGCGACTTAAGTTCTTTATAAGTGCGCTGTAGTTCCTCGCGCTCCGGTGAACCCGGTGCATAGGATTTTACAGGTTCGTTTATTGGGGTGGGTACTCTAAAAAATCCTGTTGCCATCTCTTTTTGATATTTTACAGATTCAGACTAAGACATTCGACAGACCACACGAGGCAGCCTGCTATACAAAGGTAAGGCGAATTATTTTATTTTCCGGCCTGTAAGGGGTATAGCTTTGCTATAACATAGCCTGTAGTTCGCTCAGGCAGTGGATGTGGTAGGTGGGCTTGGGCGAGAGCTTGCTTTTACTCTTCTCGGGGTTGAAGAAAACCTGGTCTATACCTGCCAGGCGGGCGCCGTCAATGTCGCATTCTAAGTTATCGCCAATCATCAGGCATTCCGCAGGACGTACCTTTATACGGTCGAGTGCATGCTCAAAAATACGCTTGTCCGGTTTCTTATACCCACAGCACTCGGAGGTCACAATCTCGCCGAAGTAATCTGTTAGCTTGGAGCCGTTCATTTTGATGTACTGCACGTCCTTGAAACCATTGGTGATGATGTGGAGACCGTACTTCGGTTTCAAATATTCCAGTACCTCGAAGGTATAGGGGAAAACAGCCGTCTTCTGCGGGCACAGGTCGGTATATGCTTCGGATATACCTGTCGGTACCTGATGAGGCTCCAGGCCCAGTCCGGTCAGGGTTTTGACGAAGCGGGACTCGCGCAATTCTTTCTGATCGATCTTTCCTTTATTATAGAGATCCCACAGGAGGTAATTCACAAACTTGTACTTCTTATAAAAGGAGTCGCAGTCGAACTTGCCGAACTCAGCCAAGCCAAACTCGTGGAATAAGGTATAGAGTGTTTCCTCGGAGTTTTTCTCAAAGTCCCACAGTGTGTGGTCAAGGTCAAAGAATATGTGTTTGTATGGCTTCATAATAAGAGTCTCAGCTATAGAGAAACGACTTGGCGGGCGGTATGTTTAAAAATATGTGTAACAGCAGCAGGCGAAACTATACTAAAAGGTCTATATCTCTGTTTAAACCAATGGACTAAGAACTTGTCTTATAAGTGCTAACTGTCTGTCCAGCGGCGGGTTTGCATGCGGTTAACAGCCAATTCGCGATTGGAGTATAGAATACGGTACGTTTCCTGATCTTTCTGTAGCATGGCGTCACGCTCCAGGTAGGTGAAGATTTGTTGAACGAAATCAGAGGCTTCTTCCTTTAGGGAGTAATATACCCATTGATCGAGTTTGCGGGGCGCTACCAAACCGGCATTACGCAGGTAGGCGAGGTGGCGTGAAGTCTTGGTCTGGGTGAAGTCCAGCACATGCTCAAGGTCGGAAGTGCACATTTCCTTGTTGCGCAGGATCAGGTGCAGCATGCGCAGCCGCGAGTCGTCTGCCAGTGCCTTTAAAACCTGTTCTCCGAAGGAAAGACTGAAGTGTTTGAGCCTCATATTTGAAAGCGTGTCAGAACAAAATTAGCCAAAAGCTGCTATAATAAAATTATATGAAGTATTATTGTACTACATGATGCCCCAATTACAAAGACTACTACTTACAAATAAACGCGCCTTCGGCTTCCTGTTGCCCATGGCCCTTTTTGCTTTCCTGATAATGGGAACGCCCAACGAGGCGGCAGCACAGGGCCATAAGAGGGTAGTGCAGCTGACCGGTTTCGTGACCATCGGCGACAGCCTCTACGGCGTGGCCGGTGTGAACGTGTTCGTGCCCAAAACCAGTCGTGGCACGCAGACCAATGCCTATGGGTTCTTCTCGGTGCCTGTGCTGACCGGTGACAGCGTCGTGTTCAGTGCCATAGGTTATAAAAAGCAATACCTGAAAATACCGAAGAACTATCAGAGTCAGAGCTACTCCATTATCATGCAAATGCAGGAGGATCCGACGCAGCTGCCTGAAGTACAGGTGTTTCCGTGGCCTACAGAGCGCGATTTCCGGGAGGCTGTGCTGGCTGTGAAGCTGCCGGATGACGGAATGGCCATCGCCATGCGGAATCTCGATCCCAAACGGCTTGAAGAGCTCTTCAGTGTAACGCCGATGGACGGAAACGCTAACTTCCGGGCTTGGAACATGCAGCAGGTCCAGCGGCAGGAGCAACGCAATATGTTCCCGACCGTCAGTCCATTTGCGATCATCAAACTGCTGGATATGCTCCGGAACGGAGAGTTTAACAACAAGAAGTAATCACGCTGAAATTTTGAGGAGCCCGGCTTAGGTATAGCTATACCTGAGCCGGGCTTTTTTTATAGCTCAGATGAGCTGCGCAGCACTCATAATTGCACCAAAAGTAACCAACAACATCGGGCTGCGTTAGTCCCCAATATAGAAAGAAACGTATACTAATTGGCCCTGTATAGACTTGCGCCGTGTATGCTTTCAAAAGTTAAAAATTCACCTTATGCTGGATATAGATAAATTATCGCTCAATATACCTGATACTACCAAACCCCGTGTCGTGATCATTGGCGGTGGATTTGGGGGCATTAATGTAGCCCAAAAACTGAAGTGCAAGGACTTTCAAGTCGTGATGCTCGACCGTCAGAACTACCATGGTTTCTGGCCATTGCTTTACCAGGTAGCCACGGCAGGGCTTGAGCCTGATTCCATCGCAGAGCCACTCCGTAAAATGTTCGGCAGCGACGAGTTCGAAGACTTTCACTTCCGTCTGGTCAAAGTAAATGGCGTGAATCCTATTGCTAAGACCATTCATACCATAGTGGGTGATTTGCCCTATGATTACCTCATCATAGCGACAGGTACCAAAACCAACTACTTCGGCAACGAAGAAGTGAAGAAAAATGCCTTTCCGTTGAAGCAGATTCCGCATGCCCTGAACTTGCGCAGCCAGCTGTTTCAGTGCTTTGAACAGGCTAGTATGACCGCTGACCCGGATCTGCAGCAAAGTCTGCTCAACTTCGTGATTGTGGGCGGTGGCCCGACTGGTGTAGAAACAGCAGGGGCCCTGGCCGAGATGCGCAAGCATATCCTTCCGACAGACTATCCTGGGGTGGACTTTAGCAGGATGAACATTTACCTTATAGAAGGTATGGACCGCGTGCTGCCACCGATGTCTCCGGAGTCGAGCGAGAAGACGCTGAAATACCTGCAGGATTTAGGCATCAATGTGAAGCTGAATGCGCTGGTAGAATCTTATGACGGCTATGTGGCCACTATCAAAGGGGGAGAGCAGATTCAGACGCAAACGTTGGTGTGGGCTGCCGGTGTACAGGGTGCCCTGATCGACGGACTGCCGGCAGAGGTTGTGGAAAGAGGACGCATACTGGTAAACCGCTACAACCAGGTACTCGGCTATGATAACATTTTCGCGATCGGAGATATTGCCCTCATGAAAACCGACAAATGGCCTAAAGGGCATCCGGGGGTAGCGCAACCTGCCATACAGCAAGGAAAATTGCTGGCTAAGAACCTGAAGCGCCTGATCAAAGGGGAGCAGTTGGAGGAATTTGAGTACTTCGATAAGGGCTCATTGGCCATCATCGGGCGAAACCGTGCTGTGGCTGACTTGCCAAAAGACATCCATTTGGGTGGTTTCTTTGCCTGGGTTACATGGCTGTTTGTGCACATTATGTACCTGATCGGCTTCCGCAATAAACTGGTGGTGCTAAGCAACTGGATATACCGATTCTTTACCTATGAAAACGGCACACGCCTGATCATCCGACCTTTTGTGCGGAAAGGAGACCGGGCGAAGCGTCAGTTTGTTGATAAGTATAATATGGAGTAAGTTGAATTGTAGATTGTTAAATTGTTGGTTCGCAGTGCCGATAAAACAAAAAAGCCCCAGTTGTAAGAAACTGGGGCTTTTTTATTCCCTACCTCCTCGGAGGGGCAGGTTAAATCTGTATGGACAAAAATCAGCGATTTGATCCGTTATTCCCATTACCGGTGCCACGGCTTGATTCCTGACGCTGCTGTTGCATCGGGTTCGGCTGCTGCTGACGGTTCTGCTTGAACAGGTCGAAGCGGGATGGGGCCATACGACGTGGGTAGCTGTTGTTGGACAGGTCAGTGTCAGCAGTTTGCAGGAACGGATCCAGCGTGAAGCTTACCACAGGCTTTTCTGTTACAAATACCTTGGTCACTTCGTCGTTGTTATAGCGCCAGATCTCGGCCGGGATGTTCACTACTTCATCCGTGCCGTCTTCATATTCCATCCGTACGATCAGTGGCATTACCAATCCACCGAGGTTACTGAATCCTACTTCATAGAAGTTCAGGCCGGAGTCCAGCACTTTCTTCTCGCTGTCAGACAGTGAAGCATAGAAACGCTGGTAGCGCTCTTTGTCAGTGGCAGTAGTAGCCAGTGGATCGTACTTGTTGTAGAAGTCAGCCAGTTCCGGACGCTCATCCAAACGAGTCCGCTTGATATCCTGCAGGTTGCGCTGCTGAGAAAGTGTCTGTGGTGCCTTGTTCTGCTGCTCGCGCTTCTGGGCGTTCACGAAGTCAGGGTTCTGTGAGTCGATGGTAAACCATTTTACACCTTCGATGGCGATGTCAGTATGGTCGGTGGTGTAGAACCAGCCTCTCCAGAACCAATCGAGGTCTACCCCCGAAGCGTCTTCCATGGTGCGGAAAAAGTCGGCTGGCATCGGGTGCTTGAAGGCCCAACGGTTAGCGTATTCTTTGAAGGCATGGTCGAACAGCTCACGGCCCATTACCGTTTCGCGCAGTACGTTCAGGGCAGTAGCCGGTTTGCCATAGGCGTTGTTGCCAAACTGCAGTACCGACTCAGAGTTGGTCATGATCGGCACCTGTGTATTTTTGGCGCTTTTCATGTAGTCTACTATGTTAGCCGGCTCACCACGGCGTGACGGATAGCCTTTCTCCCATTCCTGCTCAGCGATGTACTGCATAAAGGTATTCAGACCTTCGTCCATCCAGGTCCACTGGCGCTCGTCCGAATTGATGATCATCGGGAAGAAGTTGTGGCCCACCTCGTGAATGATCACCGTGATCAGGCCATACTTGGTGTTGGCCGAGTAAGTGCCATCAGCCTCCGGACGGTAGCCATTAAACGAAAGCATTGGGTACTCCATGCCACCCACCGGGCCGTGCACCGAAATAGCTACCGGGTAAGGATAGTCAATCGTGTGTTTGGAGTATACCTTAAGTGTGTGCGCTACCGACTCCGTAGAGTACTGGCCCCAAAGCGGGTTCGCTTCTTTCGGGTAGTAAGACATTGCCAGGATGTTCTGGTTGCCTACTTTCACGTTCATGGCATCCCAAATGAACTTGCGGGAGCTGGCCCATGCGAAGTCGCGCACGTTTTTGGCACTGTATACCCAAGTTTTTTTGCCTTTTGCTTTGTTCTTCTCAGCCTGCGTAGCTTCTTCCTGCGTTACGATCAGGGTTGGCTTGTCGGCTTTGGCGGCATCGGCGAAGCGCTTCTGCTGTGCGGAGGTTAGCACCTGGCTGGCATTCTGTAGCTCTCCCGTAGAAGCCACTATATGGTCAGCAGGTACAGTAATGCTCACTTTGTAGTCACCGAAAGGCAGCGCGAACTCACCGGCTCCCAGGAACTGCTTGTGCTGCCAGCCATTCACGTCATCGTACACGGCCATGCGCGGGAACCACTGTGCCATCTCATACAGGTAGTTGTTGTCGCCCGGGAAGAACTCGTAACCGCCGCGGCCGCCGAGTGCTTTCTGGTCATTGATGAAGTTAAACCAGTCGATGCTGAAGGTGTAGGACTGCTTTGGCTTAAGTGGCGCAGGCAGGTCGATACGCATCATCGTGTTATTGATGGTATACTTTAGGTCCTTGCCATTGCGGTCTTTCACAGCTCGTATCTTATAGCCACCATCAAAGGCTTCGCGCGTCAGATGCTCCACAGCCGCAGTCGACATCCTATCCTGCAGGGTGCCGGTCTGGGTCATGTTGCTCATCGACTTCGGCTCGAAGATGTTCTGGTCGAGCTGCACCCACAGGTATGAGAGCACATCTGGAGAGTTGTTGGTATAAGTGATGGTTTCGGAGCCGGTTATTGACTGGTTTTCGTCGTTGAGCTCTACCTTGATGGTGTAGTCGGCACGCTGCTGCCAATACTGGTGACCGGGAGCACCTGAGGCTGTGCGGTAGGTATTGGGAGTAGGCAGCTCCTGCCCAAGCTGGCCAAATTTCGTGTCCTGCGCCATGGCCGCAAAAGGCCCGGCTAACAGTCCGAAAAATGCCAATCCTCTGATTAGGTTTTTCATGTAAGGTATAAGGTGAGTGGAGATTAGTTTGAAGGTATAGGCTGAGGTTGTTTTGTAAAGTTTAGAGGCGTTCTAAAAAATGTTTGTCTCGATCATCAGGATCAGCGAAATGCCGGCTGCTGCACTAGAGAGCACCAGAATCCAGTCACGCTTTTTGGCTCGGAACAGATTCATCATCAGGAAACCAATTACCAGCAGAATGCTCACGATCAGAAGCTGCCCCAGCTCAATGCCGATGTTAAAGGCCAGGAGCTGCTGCCAGGTCTCACCGTTGCGACCGAGCATCGACTTCAGGAAGTTTGAGAAACCCATCCCATGAATAAGGCCGAACGTTATTGCCAGCAGATTGTGGAACGACCAGATCGGGTGCTGCTTCGATGCGGCGCCGTTCAGCTTAAAGAAGTTGATGAAACAAGTGAACAGGATCGTCACCGGAATCAAAAATTCAATCAGCGCAGTATCGAATTTGATGATGTTGAAGGTGGAGAGCGCTAGTGTGATGGAATGTCCAATGGTAAAGCTGGTGACAAGTGCTACCACCTGGCGCCAGTCGCTCAAGGTATAGATGGCGCAAAGGGCCAGTAAAAACAGCATGTGGTCGTAGGCTTTAAAATCAAAGATATGATAAAAGCCCAGTTCAATGTAGGTAGAGAAAACCGATGACACGATAGAAGTATAAAAGGGTGGAATTACGGCTAAGGTGCAAATTAATGTTTCGCCGGGAAGTTTGCAAGAGTGCAGGGATGGGAGAAATACTATTGTTAAGAATATCCCGGCCGATAGGTATACCAAGGTATAGCCAAGTATACCCATTAAAGTAGCGTGTTGCTGCAGATGGTTAAGCTGGGCAGCCTATTTTAGGATCTGCTGCCCGTCCTCCGCTCTCACCTTCTGAAAGAACAGCAGGTGATACTCCAATGCATTGCCCCAGTATGCCCAGCTGTGCGCGCCAGGGCGCTCTATGTAGTCGTGCGGCACCTTTTCGTATACCAGGCGGCGGTGCATTTCGCGATTGTCCTCTATCAGGAAATCATCCACACCACAGTCAATGATCAGGTGTACCCCATTTTGCTTCAGCTGCGGCACCATGTGTACAATGGAGTTGGCTTTGTATACCTGCTCGTTTTCCGCTTTTGGACCTAGTACGGCCTCGATGCTGGGGAGTAGATTTTTGCGGTCTATACCAGATACATTGAGGGAGCCGCTCATGCTGCCCGCCGCCAAGTACAGCTCCGGATGTCGTGCTGACAGGTATAGCGCCCCGTGTCCGCCCATGCTCAGGCCGGATATAAAACGGCCGCTGCGCTCTGATATAGTCCTGTACCTGTTCTCAATCTCCTGACGGAGCTCCTGTGTGATGAACGTTTCATACTGGCTCGCTTTGTCGACTGGGCTATCAAAGTACCAGCTGCCGAAGCCGCCGTCGGGTGTTACGATGATGAGCTGATACTTATCGGCCATGGTCTGTAGGAGGTCTTTCTGAGGCGGAACCTTGAGCCAGTTGCTGAAGTTACCGCTGTAGCCATGCAACAGGTATAGCACCGGGTAGGGGCCATTCTTTTTCTTCTTGTAGCTGTCTGGCGTCACTACGCCGGCCTTCAGCGTCTTCTGCATCGAAGGGCTTCGGATGGCCAGGGTATCCACTTTTGCCTGGGCTGTAAAAAGAGCGAGCGTCAGGAGAAGAGCAAGGGTATAACGTATGAAAGTCATCTTTTTGATCAGGAAGCTTGAACCTGCAAAATAGGCATTTGGATGCAAAATGCTCAAGTGCGGCGCTTTTTTCCTGCTGCCCGGTTTGTGTCGGCTATACCTGCCTGTAAAGTTTGGGAGGTATGTGCGTATGTATAGATGGAACCAAATAGAACAATGATGCTGGAAATACTACCTGAAACCCATGATAACATACTGGCCGTGCGTGTGCGCGACAAGCTAACCATACCTGATTTTGACCAGTACCGCAACATGGTGCGTGACCTGATGCTCAAGAACGAAGAAACGCACATCTACTATGAAATGGTGGATGTGGACTGGATAAACCCAGTGGCGGCGATCGAGAACGGACTGTTCGACGTCATCCACGGACTAGACTACGGCCGTGTAGCTATGGTGGGGGAGAAGAAGTGGCAGGAGCTGTCGGCCAAGCTGGCCAGCACGGTGAAGAAGCACGGCATTCGCTATTATGACCTGGCCGAGAAAGAGCAGGCGATGAAATATGTGCTGGAAGGAGACGACTCTACTCCAACTCCATAATATCCTCGTTCCACAGCTCAGGCTTCTCTTTAATGAAGTCTTCCATCATGTCGATGCACTCAGGCAGATTCAGGTCCACCACCTCCACGCCATGCGACTCCATAAACTCACGGGCTCCACTAAAGGTCTTGGATTCGCCTACAATTACCTTCGGGATTTTGAACTGCACGATCGTGCCAGCGCACATATAGCAAGGCATCAGGGTGGAGTAGATCACGGTATTGCGGTAGGAGCCGATGCGGCCGGCGTTGTTGAGGCAATCCATCTCGCCGTGTAGAATTGGGTTATTTTCCTGCACCCGCTTGTTATGCCCTGTGGCCACTACTTTGCCGTCTTTTACCAGCACCGAGCCAATAGGTATACCGCCTTCGCTGCGGCCTTTTTTAGCTTCGTCTATCGCCAGTTGCATGAATTCGTCCATAGGTATAGCTCTTATTAAAATGTGGGAAAGTTCGTGCTTTGGGTACGGCTGCCCGCTGCAGGTGGTTATAAAAACAAAAAGGCCTCCCCATGCGGGAAGGCCTTTTGTTCAACTAAACTTTACTCTTAATACACAATCAATTCATTATTCGGTGGGCAGCTGAATGTCCACGTTATTGAAACGAATCTGCCCGCCTTCTAGTACTGCTTCTACTACAGAATCTTTATTTATAGTACCGGCCAATATCTCCTTCGATAGCTCGTTGAGCACTTGGCGCTGCAGCACACGCTTGAGCGGGCGGGCACCGAACTGCGGATCGTAACCCTGCTCGCCCAGGTAATCCTGCACTTCGTTGGTTGCGATCAGTTTTATACCTGCTTCCTCCAGACGGTCTTGAATGTGGCCAAACTGAATCGAAACAATCTTGCGGATGTCCTGACGGCTCAGTGGACGGAACATCACCAGCTCGTCAATACGGTTCAGGAATTCCGGTCTTACCGATTTCTTCAGTAACTCAAACACTTCGTCTTTGGTACGCTCAATCACTTCGTCGTGGTTGAACTCGTCCATACGCTCAAAGTTGCTCTGGATGATGTGCGAACCAATGTTCGAAGTCATGATGATGATCGTGTTCTTGAAGTTCACCACACGGCCTTTGCTGTCGGTCAGGCGACCATCGTCGAGGACCTGCAGCAGGATGTTGAACACATCCGGGTGCGCTTTCTCGATCTCGTCGAGCAGCACCACAGAGTATGGCTTGCGGCGAACAGCCTCAGTCAACTGACCACCTTCGTCGTAACCCACGTATCCTGGAGGTGCACCAATCATTCGGCTCACAGCATGGCGCTCCTGGTACTCACTCATGTCGATGCGGACCATGGCATTCTCGTCGTTGAACAGGTAATCGGCCAGCGCCTTGGCCAGCTCGGTCTTACCCACACCTGTTGTACCCAGAAAGATGAACGAACCAATCGGACGTTTCGGATCCTGCATACCGGCACGGCTTCGGCGTACAGCGTCAGAAATGGCCTCGATAGCTTCTTCCTGACCTGCCACTCTACGGCCCAGTTCGCGCTCCAGGTTGAGCAGCTTCTCACGGTCGCTCTGTAGCATCTTGCTTACAGGTATACCGGTCCATTTGGCTACCACTTCGGCGATGTCTTCAGAAGTAACTTCCTCCTGCAGCATCGGGTTCTCGCCCTGCATCTGGCGTACCTGCTCCTGCAGCTCCTTCAGTTTCGCCTCTGCTTCCTGAATTTTGCCGTAACGTAGCTCTGCCACACGGCCGTAGTCGCCGCTGCGTTCGGCCTGCTCAGCCTCCAACTTATAGTTCTCGATGTTCTCCTTCTCCTTCTGAATGCCCTCGATGATCTGCTTCTCGTTCTGCCACTTGGCTTTCAGGTCATCGCGCTTGCCACTCAGGTCAGCGATCTCTTTGGAGAGCACCGCTTCTTTGTCTTTGTCATTCTCACGGCGGATCGCTTCCCGCTCAATCTCCAGCTGCATGATACGGCGCTGAATCTCGTCCAGTTCCACCGGCAGAGAGTCGATCTCGATACGCAGTTTCGCAGCCGCCTCGTCCATCAGGTCGATGGCCTTGTCGGGCAGGAAGCGGTCGGATATGTAGCGGCTCGACAGCTCCACAGCCGAGATGATCGCGTCGTCCTTGATGCGCACCCCGTGGTGCACTTCATATTTGTCTTTTATACCGCGCAGGATCGAGATGGCGTCCTGTACGCTTGGCTCGTCTACCATCACGGCCTGGAAGCGACGCTCCAATGCCTTGTCCTTCTCGATGTACTTCTGGTATTCCTTCAGGGTAGTAGCACCGATGGCATGCAACTCGCCACGGGCCAGGGCTGGCTTGAGCAGGTTGGCTGCGTCCATGGCGCTCTCGCCGCCGGCCCCCGCACCGATCAGGGTATGGATCTCGTCGATGAAGAGAACGATCTCTCCCTCGGCATCCACGACTTCTTTGATCACTGCCTTCAGACGCTCCTCAAACTCACCTTTATACTTGGCACCTGCCACCAGCAGACCCATGTCGAGGCTCATCAGCGTCTTGTTCTTCAGGTTCTCCGGTACGTCACCGGCCACGATTCTCTGGGCCAGACCTTCCACGATGGCTGTTTTACCCACACCAGGCTCACCCAGCAACACCGGGTTGTTCTTGGTGCGGCGGCTCAGGATCTGCAGCACACGGCGGATCTCTTCGTCGCGACCAATCACCGGGTCGATCTTGCCGTTGCGGGCCATTTCATTCAGGTCGCGGGCATAGCGCTTGAGCGAATTGTACTTCGCCTCGGCGTTCTGATCTGTTACCTTGGCACCGCCACGCAGTTCTTTTATAGCTTTTTTGAGGTCTTTTTCGTTGAAGCCTACATCCTTCATGATGCCAGCCACCTTATCGCGGCCAGCCAGCAGGCCCAGCAGCATGTGCTCAATGGCCACATACTCATCGCCAAACTCTTTCAGGTATGATGTAGCCTTTTGCAAGGCAGCTGCTGCATCGTTCGCCAGGTATGGACTGCCGCCGCTCACCTTTGGATAAGCTGCAACTGTCTCATCCAGCTTGGTGTGCAGGATGTTGCCGTTGATGTTTAGTTTTTTGAGCAGAAAGCTGGTGACGTTCTCATCTGTCTCCAGTATCGCTTTTAAAATATGCCCGGACTCAATAGCCTGCTGCTGAAAACCGCCTGCTATCTCAGTAGCCTTCTGGATGGCTTCTTGGGCTTTGATGGTATAGTTATTAAAGTTCATGTCCCTACTTGTTTCCCCTTAGTTTTAGTTCTACGAGCATCACAGCAAAGGATACACCAATGGGATTTAAAGGTGATTTTACTGAAATTATGGCAGGGAAAGTAGGGGGTTTTTAGATAAATTCGGTCAAAATGACTGATTGCGTTGATCTCAAAGTGTCTTCTAGACCCGTGAGATCAACGTACCTCACTTTTAAACACCGCCGCATAGTGGTCTGCCAATCTTGTGGGTTCTGGTAGTTTATATTTTGTAGTACAGGCCATTGCTATCTTCGTTGCCGATTCCAGGTCCATCAGGTGGCCAGGTGAGATAAACACAGGCTTCACATTATCCTTGGTGCGCAGCACGTTTCCGACCAGTTCGCCTTTGTGCTCCAGCGGCGAAAGAGACCCTTTTAACGTATCGGGTTCCTTATACTTGCCAACCAGTACTTTCTTGGCAACACCCATCGTAGGCTTATTCAGTTGCAGTCCTAAGTGGGTGGCTATACCTAAGCGGCGGGGGTGTGAGATGCCGTGGCCGTCTACCATGATCAGGTCGGGCTTCTGTTGCAGTTTCTCATAGGCCCTAAGTAGATTAGGCGCTTCGCGGAAAGAGAGAAAACCAGGAACATAAGGCAGCTCCACCTCCCCATAATGCCATACCTTCTCCAGCACCTCTAACTCCGGGTATGAGAGCAGTACAAAAACCGAAAGTATATGATCCTCCCCCACAAAAGAAGAGTCACAGCCGGCGATCAGCTTCAGGTCAAAGTCGGGTTTCTGAATGATAACCCGCTCCTGCATTTCCCGTTGCTGCTCGGTTAGGCGGGCAAGCAGGGCAGGGTCGGGAGCAGGTTGATCGAAGCGGCGGTAGTAGGGCATATGAGAGTGAGTGATTGAGTGAATATTTTTGATTGAGATTACGTCAGGTAGCTCTGGCAGTTTAATTTCCTGTATTTCTTTTGTTGCTTCTCGCCTTAGGATAAGTTTGAGTGAAGATTGATATAGACCCTTCTCATTCAATCGTTCAACTACTAAATTAGAACTCCCTCAATCACTAACTCACCAACTCACTCACTAAATCACGCACTGCAGGGGTGGATCAGTTTGGCGAAAAGCAGTCGCCACTGACCGTCTACAGGGCCAAAATGAAACTCAAAGGAGGTGGCCGTGTGCAGGACTGATCTTTGCACAAGAGGCAGGGTGGCTTTTATCTGTTTGATCTCTGCCTCAGAAAGGCTGGCGTAATCCCAGTAGCCGCTTTTCTGAAATTTGGAGGGACCTGAAACGAAACAGCCGTCCTTACTGTAGCCGGATTGGCCTTTGTCGTAGTTCATGCCTGCGCAGTCAAACGATGGCCAGGCCTCTTCCTGCAGGTCACAGGTCTTTACCTCATCACCAACAGTAAAGAAGGATCTGTCTTGAAACTCCCGCTTGAAATCACGGATGTCCGTAACGTGAGTCATTTTAGGCATGGCTCCTGGCTGCTCGATGACCCAAAGCCCATGATCAGAGTGGATGAACTGGTTCAAAACGTTGGCATCAGATGCCTGTAAGGATGTCAGGAAGACGGAAAAAGCCTGCGGAAAAGCCATGGTATCCTGATTTGGTATGATTCCTCTGCGGATGTGCTCTTCCTGTACCTCTTCCAGCCGCTGATGCTCGTCTGCCTGCTGCTCTGCCATACTCTGCTCTGAGTCGCCGGACCCACAGGATGTTATACCTGGCAACAGTAGCAGGCAAGCCATAAAAGTAAAGATAGTACTACGCATAGGTCTCGATTCTAGGTATAGCTTCTATACGCTGTTTTGAGCCGTACGGCTTATACCTGAGGACTTTGAAAACACCGTATTTTAACTATTGCTATTTCAAGACGTAAATCAAACTGAAGCTTTACAAACGAAAACAAACTAAATGGCAAATTTCATATTCAACGATAGCGTACAAATAGAGGCTGGGAACGTACGGCTCATCGGCGACCTGGCTGTGCCGGAAAATGCAAAGGGACTGGTGATTTTTTCGCATGGCAGCGGCAGCGGCCGGCTCAGTTCGCGCAACCGTTTTGTGGCAGACCATCTGCAGCGTTCCCGATTTGCAACCCTGCTGTTCGACCTGCTCACCGAAGAGGAGGACCAGCGGCGGGAGAACCGGTTCGACATTCAGCTGCTTACGACGCGCCTGATCGACGCCGTGAACTGGGTGCAACATCAGGAGCATGCCCAAAACCTGCGCATCGGACTATTTGGCGCCAGCACCGGAGCAGCCTCTGCTATAAGCGCTGCTGCTGCTCTGGGAGCAGACATAATTGGTGCTGTTGTAAGTCGCGGCGGTCGCCCCGACCTGGCCAACGAAGTGCTACCCGATGTGCAAACTCCAACGCTGCTGATTGTGGGAGGACTGGACGAAGAGGTGTTGGAGCTTAACAAACGGGCGCAAGACCAGATGCTTTGCCTCAAAGACCTGGAGATTGTGCCGGATGCCACCCATTTGTTCGAAGAGCCGGGAGCACTGGAAATGGCAGCCCAACTGGCAACTGACTGGTTCCGGAAATACTTGGAGCCCGGCAAACAGCACCCGTTGAGGAGTTAGTTACTGAATGAGTGATTGATTGGATGAGTGATTAATTGAGGAAGCGTTTTAAAAAGTTAAATCCTCAAGAAAAGAATTTTAATGGATCTTTTTAAGGTGCTCAACTTATCCTAATAAATAAGAATCACTCATTCACTCAATCACTAAACCACTCAATATTAAAAACCATGGAAACGATACCAAACAGACAGGTGGCTGCGGAGATGCTGGCCGATCGGCTGGAGCACTACAAGGGGCGGAAAGGAGTGGTGTTGGCTATACCCCGGGGAGGAGTGCCTGTGGCAGCGCCTATCGCCAAGCGGCTGGATATGCCCTTGGATGTGATCGTGTCTAAGAAAATCGGTCATCCTGCCAACCCAGAGTTTGCGATAGGAGCGGTGAGTCTGGAGGATGTGGAGGTGGATAACCGGTCTGATGTGCCAGAGGAATACATACAGGCTGAGGTTGAGCGTATAAAAACAAGTCTGCGCCAAAAGTATAAGTTGTTTATGGGTGACCGGCAGCCCGTTGACCTGCGTGACCGCATCGTGATCATTGTGGATGATGGTATTGCAACCGGCAAGACCCTGCTGTCTACCGTGAACATGGCCCGGCATAAGCAACCCCGCAAGATTATTGTAGCTGTGCCTGTGGCTCCACAAGCTGCAATAACGCAGTTCGAGGCTATTGTGGATGAGGTAATGTGCCTGCTGGTGCCCCCTTTCTTTCAGGCGGTGGGACAATTTTATGAAGAATTCGGGCAGATAAGCGACGAAGAGGTGATACGCCTGCTCAGGCAACAAGGTAATCGTCAGTAGGATAGGGACTGAGTTTAACGGTCGACGAGCAGGTGGCGAATAAAGGCCCTGCCCGGTAGCGTAGCTCGTACCATGTACATCACACCGTCACTCAGTTCTGCCGTGTTGAGCAGTTGTACGAAATTTCCCCGATTGTCAGCTTCCGCTTCAAACTCCTTTACAAGTTTTCCCTCCAAGGTATAGATCGAGATACTGAACTTCTCCATAGGCTGCAATGCCAGCATTTGGACCGTAACCGGGCTATTGCTTTTAGTGCGGGTTGGGTATACGCGCATCTCTTCAGTAGTAGCCTGCATCAGGCTCACAGCCAGTACCGGCGAGAAACTCTCTGTACCATCAAAATCTACCTGGCGGAGGCGGTAGTAGTTCACACCATTGCCAGCTTCTTTGTCCTGAAAGGTATAGCTCTGAGGTAAGGAGGTAGTGCCTGTACCTTCTACACGACCAATGGCAGCAAACTCGGTAGCAGTTTGGCTGCGCTGCACTTCAAAATAAGCGTTGTCCTGCTCCGATGCCGTTTCCCAATCCAGCTGTACCCCACTTTGGGTCGGTTTGCCTTTGAAACTGTGCAGCTCGACTGGAAGCGGAATGATAATCTCATTCATAATGGCCTCAAACCAAACCTGGGCCATTTTTTCTTCGCCAAGCTTATTGGGATGCAGCCCATCATAAGAGTCGCCCATTCCTGCTATCGAATTAGGATTCGGGTCAGGATTAAATCCGGTGTTCTGATCTACCAGCACTACTTGGGAATCAGGATAGCGGCTATCGTTATTCAGAGCAGCGACTAGTGTAGGTAGCTGTGCATTGAAGTGTGGAATCTCTTCGCCAAGTTCTTTTAAATACACATCTTTCTCATTCGCTGGAAGAAGTTGTGCCATCAGTATGACAATAGCGGGGTTCTGTTCCCGTAGAACCTCTGCTATTTGTTTCAGATCTTCGAGCGTGCTTTCTATGGACTGCTTCTGGTTAAGGTCATTTGTGCCCAAGTGCAGCAGCACAATGTCAGGGCGATGTGCCTCCGCCCAATCTTCAATGTTCTTTCCATCTCCCCCATTTAGTATTTCATCTGCGCGCCAACCCCAGTGGCCTTCGTTTCTGTTGCTGAATGATTGTCCTTCGTAATCAGCAAAGGAAGGAGTGCCAATATAATTCTCTGTTTGAGAACCAACGAACTCAAAATTAACGCCTTCATCGATCAGCTTTTTCCAAAGAGCATACCTGTAACTATAGAGCTCCATGTTCCCCTGCGTGATCGAATTGCCCAAAGGCATGATCTTGATTGGCTGGGCCTGAGGATAGGCCTCTAAGCTAATGAGCAGGAGCAGGATAAGGGTATAAGCATGTTTTCGGTAGCGAGAGAGAAGGGGGAGCATAGAACTGTAAGCTAAGTGGTTGGTACTAAGTAGCTCTTAAAACGTGCGCAACCCTCTTGAGTTGCGCTTGTGAATGGGCTTCAGGTGCTACTCTCCTGACTTTCTGCGATGACGTTGTGCAGCTAAACTGTACAATGTCTCTTCGTTCGCTTTGATGGCATCATACCAGCGCTTGGCAATAAATTTCTCGCCGGCAGTGTTGGGGTGCAGCGAATCATAGGTATGGGTGTCAGGATAGTAACCGGTATTGATGTCCACGACTATAATTGGAGATTTCTGAGTTGAAAGTCGTGAAGCCAGTTCAGGTATAAGGGATACAAAATGCTGTGTAGAATCAACGTTGGCGTAAGTGGAGGGTATAGGTGTAATCTTGGCTAGCATGATAGCGACGTTCTCGTTATCTGCACGCAACAAACCGATGATCTGCTCTATCCGCTCCAAAGTGCCCTTTGTTGTTTTGCTATATATCATGTCGTTTGTACCCAGGTGCATGAGTACTACATCAGGCGTGTAGCCTTTAAGCCAATCACTTAACTTTCCTTTGTCACGCTTGTACTGGGTGGGTTTTTCGTAACCATTCAGCATGTCGCTGGTCGTCCAGCCCCAGTGGCCTTCATGCTTGTTCAAAAATTTGGCTCCCTTATATTCCTGCCCGATTACAGGAGAGGCCGCGTCTGCACTCTGTTCAGGGTTAGTCGCATCAAAGCGCCAGTTCGTGTCCATAGAGCCTACGAATTCAAAATCCAGTCCGGCATCTACCAGCGTCTTCCAGAGTTCGTATCGGTAACTGGGATGCGTGTCACCTCCCTGCGTAATGGAATTGCCCAAAGGCAGGATTCGAAGCGGAGCTTCTTCCAGTTGAGGTTCTATTTCTTCTTCTGTCTGATTGTCTGTACAGGCGGTAGAAAATAGGATAAATGAAAGAAATAATAAATAGCTATAGTTAATCTTAAATTTCGAAAACATATCTAAGGGTACAAATTTCTGATAAGGTAAGCACATTGGCTAAAAACGAGAAGTATAAAATTCGGTTGCATTTGAGTGAGGTGTGACACCTTATAATTGTCCAATTTTGCAAAAAAGAAGTGCTTGGAGAATGATGCAAATGAAACACCGGACGAAGGTTTAGCCTTATCGAAAAAGACTCTTATATTTGCTTCTTAAACTAGCGCAGGGGAATTGTTGGCTCGCCAGCCAGGAAATGGCAGCAGGCTATGAGCTCCGAAATTAACTAATTAAACACTGACCTAAATGACGACAAAAGCATCCAGAATCATCTATACCATCACAGATGAAGCGCCTGCCCTGGCTACGCGCTCTTTCCTGCCGATTGTGCAGGCTTTTACCAAAGCCGCCGACATCGAAGTAGAAACAAGAGATATTTCTCTGGCCGGCCGTATCATCGCTACTTTCCCGGAAAACCTTTCTGAAGAGCAGAAGCAGTCTGACGACCTGGCCTACCTTGGCGAATTGGCTAAAACTTCTGAGGCCAATATTATTAAACTGCCAAACATCAGTGCCTCTATTCCGCAGCTGACAGCGGCAATCAAAGAATTGCAGTCTCAGGGCTATAACATACCTGATTATCCGGCTGATCCTAAGAACGACACGGAGAAAGACGTGAAGGCTCGCTATGCGAAGATCCTGGGTAGCGCCGTGAACCCGGTACTGCGTGAAGGTAACTCTGACCGTCGTGTGGCTGATGCGGTAAAGCAGTATGCCAAAAAGCACCCACACTCCATGGGCAAGTGGTCTTCTGACTCTAAAACACACGTAGCGCACATGACGGGCGGCGACTTCTACGGCAGCGAGCAGTCTGTTGTGGTAGACAAAGCTACTGATGTGCGCATCGAGTTTGTTGGGGCCAACGGTGAAACCAAAGTGCTGAAAGACAAAGTAACCCTGAAGGCCGGCGAAGTGATGGACTCTTCTGTAATGAGCCGCAATGCACTGCGTTCGTTCCTGGAGAAAGAGATTGCTGAGGCCAAAGAGCAAGGCATTCTGTTGTCGCTGCACCTGAAGGCAACCATGATGAAAGTGTCCGACCCTATCATGTTCGGTCATGCGGTAACCGTTTTCTTCAAAGAGACTTTCGAAAAGCACGGCGCTACGTTCAAAGAAATAGGCGTTGACGCAAACAACGGTTTGGGTGATGTTTACAGCAAGATTCAGAACCTGCCAACCGAGAAGCGTGCGGAGATCGAAGCGGATCTGAAAATAGAGATGGAAAAACGTCCTGAACTGGCGATGGTGAACTCTGACAAGGGCATCACCAACCTGCACGTGCCAAGCGACGTGATCATCGACGCCTCTATGCCAGCGGCGATCCGTTCGTCTGGCCAGATGTGGGGACCGGATGGCAAACTGCACGACACGAAAGCGATCATTCCAGACCGCTCTTATGCGCAGATCTATCAGGAGGTGATCCAGTTCAACAAAGAGAACGGTGCTTTCGACCCGACCACCATGGGCACTGTGCCAAACATCGGTTTGATGGCGCAGAAAGCCGAAGAGTACGGCTCACACGACAAGACGTTCGAGATGGCTGCCGCAGGTACGGTGCGCATTGTTGACGCGGACGGCAACACGCTGATGGAGCAGAAAGTAGAGCAGGGCGATATATTCAGAGCTTGCCAGACGAAAGACCTGCCTATTCAGGACTGGGTGAAGCTGGCGGTTACAAGAGCCCGCATTACCAACACGCCAGCTATTTTCTGGCTGGACCCGCAGCGTGCACACGACGCCAACCTGATCCAAAAAGTAGAAAAGTACCTGCAGGACCACGACACCAACGGTCTTGAGATCAAGATCATGTCGCCGGTAGAAGCCATGCGCTATACCTGCGAGCGTGCTAAAGCGGGTAAAGACACCATCTCAGTAACTGGCAACGTACTGCGTGACTACCTGACCGACCTGTTTCCAATTATAGAACTTGGCACCAGTGCCAAAATGCTTTCGATCGTTCCGTTGCTGGATGGCGGCGGTCTGTTTGAAACCGGTGCGGGCGGTTCTGCACCAAAGCACGTAGAGCAGTTCGTAGAAGAGAACTACCTGCGTTGGGATTCTCTGGGTGAGTTCCTGGCTCTGGCAGTATCGCTCGAAGACCTGGCTTACAAGACTAAAAACGAGAAGGCAGAAGTACTGGCAGAAGCCCTGAACAAAGCCAATGCTGAGTTCCTGGAGAAAGATAAGTCACCATCCCGTAAAGTAGGCGGCATTGACAACCGCGGCAGCCACTTCTACCTGGCCATGTACTGGGCGCAGGCACTAGCTGAGCAGACCAAGAACCAGGAGCTGAAAGATCGTTTCTCGAAGCTGGCGCAGGAACTGACCGACAACGAGCAGAAGATCGTGGACGAGCAGATCTCCGCCCAAGGCAAGCCGGTGGACATCGGCGGTTACTACCACCCGAACGAAGAGAAAACCAGCAAAGCCATGCGTCCGAGTGAGACGCTGAATGCGGCTTTGGCTAGCTTCTAGTCAATAAGTATAAAGTATAAGTATGAAAGGCTGCCTGGGAGATCGGGCAGCCTTTCTTATTTTAAACTATTAACTTTGAAGCTGAGGCATAGCCAGTTCTTAAAGCACAGTGGCTGCCTAAGGAGCAACAATGGAAGAGCAAAACCCACCGTTCGAACCTTTTGACAGCACAGACGATCCGGAGTCGCTCTTTGCTGCACACCTTGCTTCCCAGCCACAGCTGGACGGGGCTTCTGCCGATTCCAGAACGATCATCGTCATTGGCAGACATCGCTATTATAACCTGTTCAGTGCCCAGCTTGTCTCTTGCAGCCTGAGCAGCACAGGCGAACTGAAAGCGCCTTTTACAGTACTGAGCCCGCTCGAGCTGGTTTGGCGAACCGAGCAGCCGGAGGAGTTGAAGTTCTACAGTGCCGTTGCCCGCTTTCAAAGTTTCTACGAGAAATCAGCTACGGATACAGCAAGTCTGAAGGCGCTGGAGCGCAACCCGCTTCGCTATCCCTACTACCTTCACGACAGTGAGATTTCCGAGAAAATAACAGCAAAGTCACTAAAACCTGTGCAGGTCACGCAACCAAGTATAGACTTTAAAGTGCGTATAGGCCTGAATAGCGATATGTTCAGTGTGACGAGCGATCTGTTTATAAACGGTACCTATTTTCCCTTTAGTCGCATCAGTGTCAGGTATAACCATTTTCTGGTTACGGACGATACCTGGTACCTGTGCTCCAATCCGCACCTGCCTTCTGTAGTGGCTTATTTCAAAAAGCACGATGGCGAACTCCAATTGCCGCACGATGCCTTTCTGCAATTTCAGAGGGAAGTGCTGGCTAAAATGGAGTCGTATGTGCCCATAGAGCATACTTACCTGAAACCTGCTACAAAGGCCCAGCTACGGAGCAAAGGTTTTAACCAGCAACCCGAAAATTTGCTATACCTGATCGAGTCGGAAAACTATGTGTTGCTGCAGCCTTTTATGCGCTATGGCGAAATAGAGATCCCGCTGCTGTCGAACAAGCTGATCTATGATCAGGATAATATGGGCCGGCCTTTCTTTGTGGCCCGCAACACAGAGGCAGAAGCGGCTTTCACGAAGTTGCTGATCCAGCAGCACCCGCATTTCTGGGAGCAGCTGGACAACATGCTCGATTACTTTTATCTGCACAAGGAGCGTTTTCTGGATGAGACTTGGTTTCTCAATGCCTTCGACAACTTGGCTGCCAACGGCGTAACCATCCTGGGCTTCAACGACCTGCAGGACAATAAGCTCAACCAGCATAAAGCTACTGTTTCCATAAACGTAGAAAGCGGCTTGAACTGGTTTAATGTGACGGCGCAGGTAAAGTTTGGCAGCAAGAAAGCGTCGCTGAAGCAGCTGAAGAAGGCAGTTGTAAACAAGAGTAAATACGTGCTGCTCGACGACGGCACGATGGGCATTATACCTGAAGAATGGCTCCAGCGACTGCAGCTCTATTTCGAAACGGGCGCGGTGGTAAGTGAGGAGGAACTGCAGATTCCTAAGACAAACTTTGCGGCGCTCACGGAGTTGTTTGAGGACTACATGCTCGATGAGCAGGTGCACAAAGAACCGTGGTGGTACCAGGAGCAGCTGAACAACGTGGAGAAACTAGCCCCAGCTCCTATACCTGCAGGACTGCAAACCACTTTGAGACCATACCAATGGCAGGGGCTCAGTTGGCTCAACTTTCTAGATGACCTGCAGTTTGGCGGCTGTCTTGCGGATGATATGGGCTTGGGTAAAACAGTGCAGATCATCGCCCTTATGCTGCTGCTGCGGGAAAAGCGAGAACGGCAGACAAACCTATTGGTTGTGCCAACTTCGCTTATACCTAATTGGCAGGCGGAGTTAAATAAGTTCGCTCCATCTCTTAGGCAGCTCACGCACCACGGTCCGAACAGAGCAAAAGATACGGCTGCTTTTCAGGAGTATGATGTTGTCATCACGACCTACAATACCCTGCTCTCTGATATTGTCTTTCTAAAGAAGTATCTGTTCGGCTATACCTTCCTGGATGAGTCGCAGAATATCAAGAACCCGAACTCGCAGCGCTACAAGGCGGCTTGTCTGCTGCAGTCACGCAACAGGGTGGTGCTCACAGGTACGCCTTTCGAGAACAATACTTTCGACATTTACGCGCAGCTTTCCTTTGTCAATCCGGGTTTGCTGGGCACTAGGACCTACTTCAGGAATACTTATTCCATGCCCATCGATAAGTTTAAGGATAGGCGAAGTGCGCAAGCCCTGCAGGAAAAGATCTGCCCGTTTGTATTGAGAAGAACAAAGGCAGAAGTGGCCAAGGAGCTCCCCGACAAAACGGAGATGGTGCTTTATTGCGAAATGGGAGAGGAGCAGCGCAAGGTATACGATACTGCCGAGCAGGAATTCAGAGACTATATTACCGCTAGCGGTGAAGAGGAACTTACAAAGCACCCAATGCACGTGTTGCGTGGCATCACTAAACTGCGCCAAATCTGCAACTCGCCACTGCTCACTGGCGATGCGAAGCTTTTTTCGGATACTTCTGCCAAGATACAGGTGCTCATGCAGCAGATTCAGAATGTAGCGCGACACCACAAGGTGCTGGTGTTCTCACAATTTGTGGGTATGCTGGACCTGATCAAAAATGAGCTGGTGAAGGAAAATATCAAGTACTCTTACCTCACCGGCAGCACCCGCAATAGGGGCGAGGTTGTAGACCAGTTCCAGACGGACGAGGAGATTCGCGTGTTCCTTGTAAGTCTGAAAGCTGGTGGAACAGGCCTGAACTTGACTGCAGCCGATTACGTGTTTATCGTAGACCCTTGGTGGAACCCAGCTGTAGAAAACCAGGCCATAGACCGCAGCTACAGAATAGGGCAGGCGAAGAAGGTGATCGCCGTGCGCCTTATTTGCCCCAACACCGTGGAGGAGAAGATTCAGATACTGCAACAGAACAAATCCAAACTTGCCACCGATCTGGTTACGGCCGACAACAGCTTTTTTCAATCACTCACTAAGGATGATTGGCTGAACTTAAGTAGTAACAGCAGTAATAGCTAATAAGAATTAATTCAGTACCCAGCATGCACGCTACGGGTATAGCATACCTAAAGAAGTGCTACTCCTGCTTCACAAGCATGTAACCTTTCCTGTCTAAGCCTGTTACACACCAAAGGTAATCAGGAACAATTATGGCGAATAACAATACTCCGGTTATAGTGTTGGCAGGTGGAACAGGCGATCTTGGCGGGCGCATTGCCAGGTCCCTGTTAGAGAAGGGGGCGCAAGTGCGGGCGTTGGTCCGACCGAAGAGTGATGCAGATAAAGTCGACTCTTTAAAAAGGCTGGGAGCTACCATTTGTGAAGTAGACTACCATGATGCTGCTGCACTGGCTAGAGCTTGTGAAGGAGCCAGTTGTGTGGTTTCTGCCCTTTCTGGCTTGCATTATGTCATGGTAGGTATACAAGCTTTACTGCTAAGAGCTGCTGTGGCGGCTGGTGTGCCCCGCTTTATACCTTCTGATTTTGCCATTGATTTCACGAAGCTCCCTTCTGGTAATAACCGCAACCTGGACCTCCGAAAAGAATTCAAAGAGCAGCTGGACAAAGCCCCTATCGCTGCGACCTCTATTCTGAACGGCATGTTCACCGATTTGCTCACCGGACAGGCGCCGGTTGTGCTCTTTCCAATAAAGCGGATCATGTATTATGGTGACCCGAACCAGCTCATGGATTTTACCACCATTCAAAACACTGCCGAGTATACCGCTGCTGCGGCTCTTGATCCCTCCACACCACGCTACTTACGCATTGCCGGCGATGTGCTGAGTGCAAACGGTTTGAGAGAGGCCGCCACCAGGGCTACCGGAGAAGAATTCAGTTTGCTTCGAGTTGGCGGAGTGGGTTTGCTGAGTGCTATCATAAAAGTTACCAAAACACTTACTCCTTCTAATAATGAGGTTTTTCCGGCCTGGCAAGGCATGCAGTATATGCGTGACATGTTCACCGGGCTTCCTAAACTCGAGCCGCTCGATAACGACCGGTACCCTGAGGTTAAATGGACCAGTGTAGCGGAAGTGCTGGCTACAAGGAAATGAGCCCGATTGCATGCGGATTATAATAAAACAAAAGCGGCAGCCTAACCAGGCTGCCGCTTTTGTTTACAAGGTATAGCACGAAGGCTTAGTACCCAAATACTTCCTCGAGTGATAGTTGCTTCACTTTGCCGTATTTCTCCAGCTCTTTGAAGTTCAGTCTGTCTTTTGAACCGATCACCAGAATTGCTTGTGGTTGTCCGCTCACATACTTCTTCTGGAAGGCCTGCAGTTGATCGAAGGTCAGGCTGTTGGCGCTTTCATACACGTCTTTGCGGATATCGTAGTCCAAGCCGAGGCGCTTGGCACGTTCGTAGTCGAACAGAATAGACGACTTGGTGATACGCTCCGAAGAAATGCTGTTGCGTAGCGAAGCTTTCGCGAGTTCAAAATTCTGATCGGCTAGTGGCATGTTTGTCAGGAGCTCTTGCATACCTGCCATCGCCTCTGGCAACTTGTCTGACTGCGTACCGATGTACGACATGATGTAGTTCGAGCGATCTTTCTTAGCAGCAGTGCTGTAGCTGGAGTAAGCTGAGTAGGCGAGTGCCTTCGACTCACGCAGTTCCTGGAACACGATCGAGCTCATACCTGCACCGAAGTACTGGTTGTAAAGACGAATGGTCGGCACCATGGCTTTGTTGAAGGCATCTGCTTTCGTCAGAAACATCAACTCAGCCTGCACCATGTTGTAGTCCACCCAGTATACCATTGGCTGCTTAATGTCCAGCTCAGCGTATACCTTCTCAGCCGGCACCGGCTTCAGTTTAGCCGGCACAATGTGGCCTGCGTTAAGTGTTGCTACCAAAGCATCTGTTTCACGTGGGCCATAGTACAGCACGCGGTGCTCGTAAGTCGGGATACTCTTGATGAGGTTCACCAGTTCCTGCGGTTTCACAGCCTTCAGTTCTTTCTCTGACAGTACCGAGGTGAAAGGATTCTTAGGTCCGTACTTGGCATAGTTCACCAGCGCCTGGTTCAGGATCACACCTTTGTTCAGCTTCGCGTCATTGCGGGCTTTCAGCATTCCCTGTACCATGTCGTCCAATGCTTTCTGGTCTGCTTTCGGATTTTGTAGCACGCTCTCAAACAGGGCCAGTGCCGGCTCAAAATTCTCGTCAAGGCCAGAGAGCGACACGTATACCTGGTCGCCTGAGGCAGATACGTTGAAAGAAGTGCCCAGCTTGTAGAACTCCTTCTTCAGCTCTTCTGCTGTATACTTGTCGTTGCCCAGGAACTTGAGGTAGTTCACAGCCATACCTAACTTCGGATCGTTGTCGCTGCCCATATCCAGGATGTAATACATCTGGAACAGACCGTTCTCGCTGTTCTTCGTGTACAGCAACGGAATGTCATTCTTCAATTTGGCCTCTTTAATGTCGGCTTTATAGTCAACGAATACAGGCGAAAGTTCAGAAGGGCCTTTGGCCATGAACTCACTGTAGTAAGCTGACTGCGCCTCACGGTTCACAGGTACCGGTGTGATGCTTGGCTTTTCTACTTTAAGGCTAGCGGCGTTCTTGTCGGTGCGCTTGTATACCTGCACGTAGTTGTTGTTGAGGTATTTGTTGGCAACTGCCATCACATCTTGCTTTGTGATCTTTGCAAATTCCTCCGGGCGCTTCACATAGTCTGCCCACGGAATGTCATAGATAAAGGCGGTCACGAAAGCATCGGCACGCTCTGAGTTGCGCTCGTAGGCACGCATTAGGCTGATCTTGTTGTCGTTGATGATAGCCGGGATCAGGTCGTCGTCAAACTTGCCCTGCTTCACCAACTCTACCTGTGCCAGAAGCAAATCTTTAACCTGGTCCAATGTCTGGCCCTGACGTGGCGAACCACCCAGGCGGAACACGGAGTAGTCTTTCATCTGGTTATCATAGCCATAAGCCTGCAACACTTTCTGCTGCTGGTTCAGGTTGAGGTCGATCAAGCCTGCCTGTCCGTTGTAGAGGATGGAGCTGATCATGCTCAGCACTTGCGCATCGCGTGAGCTCATACCCGGGAAGCGGTAAGCGATCGAAATGTTCTCTGCGCTCGGACCAGTCACTTCTTTGATGATTGGCTGTGCGATCGGCTTTTCCTGTGCTACCGTGAAGGTAGGAGCCGTGCTAGGCTTCAGTTTGCCGAAGTGCTCGTCGATCATGCGGATCGTTTGGTCAAAATCAATGTCTCCGCTCAGCGCAATGGCCATGTTGTTCGGTACATAGTAGGCATCAAAGTACTTCTTGATTTCTGTGATCGAAGGGTTTTTCAAGTGCTCAATGGTGCCAATGGTGGTTTGCGTACCGTATTGGTGGGTCGGGAACATAGCTGCGTTCAGCGTTTCCATCACTTTCCAGCCGTCGTTGTCGAGGGTACGGTTCTTCTCTTCGTATACCGCCTCCAACTCCGTGTGGAACAGGCGCGGCACTAGCTCGCCGAAACGGTGTGCTTCCAAAGCCACCCAGCGCTCCAACTGGTTGCTCGGAACGTCATTGGTATAAACTGTCTGCTCTACTGAGGTATAGGCGTTGGTTCCTTTGGCGCCAATTGCACCCAGGATCTTGTCATACTCGTTTGCCACGGCATAAGTAGCTGCCACGCCCGAGATGGAGTCGATCTGGTGGTAGATTTTTTTGCGTTGAGCAGGGTCGGTGGTATTGCGGTGTTGCTCATACAGCGCCTCAATTTTGTCCAGTTCTGCTTTTTCTTTCTGCCAATCCTGTGTGCCAAGCTGGCTGGTGCCTTTGAACACCATGTGCTCCAGGTAGTGGGCCAGGCCGGTCGCATCGGCTGGGTCGTTCTTGCTGCCGGCGCGTACCGCTATAAAAGTCTGCACACGCGGTGCATCTTCATAATCCGTCAGGTATACCTTCAGGCCATTACGCAAGGTATAGACGCGGGCGTTGAGCGGGTCGTTTGGAACGGTTTCGTAGGTATAATCTGTCAGCGCATCTTTGCTCGCAGCAGTAGCTGTGGTTTCGCCGGCTGACTGGGTTTGATACGTTTCGTTCTTACATTGCGTGAGCGAGAGCGCCGACGCAACCAGGAACAGCGATAATCCTTTTTTCATGGGTTTTCAGTTAGGATACAGTTATAGGGTACAGTAACACAAAAAAGGCTAAGTCACGAAGTTTCCAAGAAGAAAACCTCATGACCCACCTTGTGTTTTAATTAGAACTTTACAAATATAAAATTTTTCCTGAATTAGAAGTCAGTATCAAGACCGAAGCGCTGCTTCAAATCGACGAGCACCGGATATTTCTCGGCCAGGTAGTTGAATTTGTCCTGTGAAGTGTAAAGTTTTCTTTCGTCCTGTACCTCCATTACTTCAGCTCTCAGTTTTATACTGCGGTTACCGGTCTGTGCTTTCAGTTCACGCAGTATTTCCGGGCGCAGGCTGGTGAACTGGTCCATCATCACATGGTTCTCTAGGTGCAGGACGATCTCGTTGTCTTCCCCGATGTGAAACTGGCGGTTAAGCAAGGTATACTCCATCATGTTTTCTGCCTTCTTGCGGCGGAGGATGGCATGCCATACCGTGTTCAACCGGGCTTGATCAAGTGGTGTGGCGACCCCGTAGCCTACTTCTTCCTCTTCTTCAGCCACAGCTACATCGGCCACTGCTGCAGGTGGATTCTGCAGGTCCTTCAGGCTGGGCAGTTTGCCCAGCTTCTTTTGAGGTGGTACAGGTATAGACGGACGCTTTGCGACTGGCTCCGGAGCTGCCTGTGCTTGAGGTGGTGTCAGGTGGGCGTCTGGTGTGACCTGCTGCGGCTTAGGTGGCTGCTGCAAATCCTGCGAAGGCACGTGGCCCTGCTGGTGCGGCTGCTGCAAGCCAACGGAAGGTATACCGCCACTGCCTTGCATGGCTGCCGATGGCACCGTGCCGGCACTTGGCTGCTGCATTGCTGCCGAAGGTATAGCCGGGGCACCTGCTGGCTTGGTAGCGGCTGGTGCCGGGGCTGCTACCTTAGCTTTTTTTAATTCAGCTCCTTCCTGCGCAAAACTAAAGGCCGCGTTGAGGTGTGCCATCTTCATCAGGCACAGCTCCACGTGCAGGCGCTGGTTCTTGCTACTCTTGTAATTGGTGTCGCAAGTGCTCACCAGGTTCAGCCCTGAAAGCAAAAACGACACGGATGACTTCTGCGATTGCTCAGCATATTTCGCTTTGATATTATCCGACACCTCCAGCAATTGTACCGTCTGCGGGTCTTTGCATACCAGCAGGCTGCGGAAATGCTCGCCTATACCGATCAGGAAATTGTGCGAATCGAAACCGTTCTTCAGAATCTCGTCAAACAGCAACAGCGAACCCGACAGGTTCTGCTCCAGCAGGTGGTCCGTGAGTCGGAAGTAGTAGTCGTAATCCAGGATGTGCAGGTTCTCGACCGTGGCCTTGTAAGTCACGTTACTGCCCGAGAATGTTACCATCTGGTCGAAGATCGACAAAGCATCGCGCAGGGCGCCGTCGGCTTTCTGCGAGATCAGGTGCAATGCATCGGGTTCTGCCTGTATACTTTCCTTTTGAGCGATATTACCCAGGTGGCGCACCATGTCCTCAATCCGGATTCTGTTGAAGTCGAAGATTTGGCAGCGCGACAGGATGGTCGGGATGATCTTATGGCGTTCCGTGGTAGCCAGTATGAAAATGGCATAGGCAGGCGGCTCCTCCAGCGTCTTCAAAAAAGCATTGAAGGCCTGGTTTGAGAGCATGTGCACCTCATCTATGATGTAGATTTTGTACTTGCCGGTTTGAGGAGCGTAGCGCACCTGCTCCACCAGATTTCGGATGTCCTCCACAGAGTTGTTAGAAGCAGCATCAAGCTCGTGTATGTTGAACGAACTGTTGCTGTTAAAGCTGCGGCACGATTCGCACTCGTTGCAGGCTTCCACCTCCGGGGTGATGTTCTGGCAGTTAATGGTCTTTGCCAGGATACGGGCACAGGTTGTTTTACCCACACCACGCGGCCCACAGAACAAAAATGCCTGCGCCAGATGATGGCTGCTGATCGCATTCTTGAGTGTGTTGGTGATATGGTGCTGCCCTACCACGCTATCGAACGTGGACGGACGGTATTTACGCGCTGATACTACAAAATTTTCCATTACTACAAAGATAATCAATCTGAAGCTCAGATGGGAGAGCTTTTTATCCAGTAGTTTTCCAAGGATTTATCCACATAAGAGAATATGTCAAGTGTAACTATCTCTGCACCTGTAACACCCGGTTATAGCTGTTAATTGTTTTTAGTATATATAAAATTGAATATTACTTAGCAAGGCATCTCTTCTTTAAAAAAAGCTTTATAGCACCAATAACACAAAGTATAATATTTTTAATACAATTTTTGTATGAAATATTGCTAGTTACTAAAGGCCTGTTTTATTCCTGTTTTGATGTGTATAAACATCTTATTTTTAAATACTTAATAATCTTAAATATGAATTATTAAAATTTTTATTATTTATGTTTAAACATCTGTTTTGTATTCAAATATATTAATTTTATTATAAACTTAAAGAACAACTTATGAAAAAAGCTTTACTGCAAAGTACTCGAATGGTCCTTGTTTTGGTCCTGCTACTGAGTACAACGCTGTCCTACGGACAAGGACAGGGCAAAGGAAAACCAGAAAAGAAACCGCTGCCAGCTGCTGCGGTAGAGCACATGAAAAAGAACAAGCAAAAGCTTGAACTGGAAGACGCCGACATTGCCGAACTGGAGGTAAGCAGTGTGTCCGACAGTAAAAAGAAAGGCTTGAAACACTACTATGTAAAACAGCTGCACCAGGGTATAGAAATATCCGGAGCAGTTTCTACCATCAGTCTTGATCAAAACGAAAATGTGGTAGCAGTCGGCAAAGGCTTTAAAAAGGGATTGGCTAAACAAGCTATGCAAGCCAAAACGATGCAATCGCCTATGAGTGCAGAGCAAGCGGTGGCTGCTGCAGCTGGCTACCTGAAAACTCCGCTCAGAGGTTCGTTAACTGTAATCGAAAGAGGGGAGGGGGCTAACAAAGAAGTTCTGTTTTCAAATGGTGGAATTTCATTAGAGTCTATACCTGCCAAGCTAGTGTACCAACCAATGGAAGATGGCAGCCTGCGACTAGCCTGGGAAGTGTCTATCTATGAACTGGATGCTCAAAACTGGTGGAACATCAGAATGGATGCCAACACAGGTGAAGTCCTAGATAAAGACAACATGGTGGTGCACTGCCAGTTCGAAAACGATGGCCCAGGCGGCACGTTCATGCACGATAATCATAGCCACTCCCTGATGTCACCTTATGTTGCCGCTCCGGCAGCAAAAGCAGCCAGCGGCTACAATGTGTTCCCAATGCCAATTGAGAGCCCTTCTCATGGCCCGCGCGAATTTGTGAGCATATCAGTGGCTGATCAGCTGGCTTCTCCACAAGGCTGGCACACCGAAACCAGAACACGTGGTAACAACGTGTACGCCTACGAAGACCCGAACAACAATAACAGCTGGCAGAACAACTACAGCCCGGATGGTGGCCCTGAGCTGAACTTCGATTTTCCGATCGATTTTAACCAACAGCCGGTTACTTACCGCGACGCTGCCATCACCAACCTGTTTTACTGGAACAACATTATCCACGATGTTTGGTACCAGTACGGCTTTGATGAGGAGAGCGGCAACTTCCAGCTGAACAACTACGACAGAGGCGGTTCGCAGGGAGACCCTGTACTGGCTGAGGCGCAGGACAACAGAAACGGTACGTCGCGCAACAACGCCAACTTCGCCAAGAATGTTGATGGTTTCGCGCCACGCATGCAGATGTACCTGTGGAGCAGCCCACCGGATGCAGACATGTTCAAGGTAACATCTCCGGGCACCATAGCAGGTGCATATCCTGCTATTCAGGCTGCCTTTGGACCAAGACTGACAGCTACTCCCGTTACAGGTAGACTGGTGTTGGCAAATGGCATTGGCGGTACATCTACTACACCGGCCGAGGGTTGCGGCGCTTATACCAACGCTGCGGAAGTTGCCGGTAACATAGCCGTGGTATACAGAGGTAATTGCGACTTCAGCTTGAAGGTATACAATGCCCAGGCTGCCGGTGCCATTGCCGTGGTGGTGATCAACAATGCCCCAGGTGCTCCTATCTCTATGGGGGCTGGTGCCAGTACGCCAAGCCCGATTGTTATCCCATCACTGATGATAAGCGATGTGGCCGGTGCAGGTATAAGAGCCCAGCTGGATGCAGGTCAGGAAGTGACTGTGGCGCTTAAAGACGAAGGTCGTCCTGAGTTGGACGGTGACTTTGACAACGGCATCATCGTGCACGAGTATGGCCACGGTATCTCTAACAGATTAACTGGCGGACGCATGTTGGCAAACTGTCTGAACAATGCCGAGCAAATGGGAGAGGGCTGGAGCGACTGGTTTGGCCTGATGATGACGATGAGAACTGGCGATACAGGTGCAAAGAAGCGTGGCATTGGCACGTACGCGCAAGGACAGGCAACTGACGGAAACGGTATACGACCTGCACCATATTCCACAGATTTCGGCATCAACCCGCATACCTATGAGTCTACCAACAATGCGGCCATCAGCCAGCCACACGGTATAGGCTTTGTGTGGTCAACAATGCTCTGGGACATGACTTGGGCGCTGATCGACAAGTATGGCTTTGACGAGGACATCTACCATGGTACAGGAGGTAACAACATGGCGATGCAACTAGTGATCGATGGTCTGAAAATGCAGCCTTGCCGTCCTGGCTTCGTAGATGGTCGCGATGCGATTCTGTTGGCTGACCAGTTAAACAATAGTGGTGCCAATCAGGAACTGATCTGGAGAGCTTTTGCTAAGAGAGGTTTGGGTTACAGTGCAAGCCAGGGCTTAAACACAAACAGATTTGACCAAGTGGAAGCCTTTGACCTGCCTCCGGTATACGCATGTGATGCACCGACTATCACAGTGCAGAAGTCTAGCAATGTATACACAGGTGGCGATGCAAACACTATCTTCCTGGGTTATGGTGCACAGAGTGTGATGCTGCAGGCAAACGGTGATCCTTCGTTCAGCTATACCTGGAGCCCTGCTGACGGTCTTAGCGATCCGAACATTGCAAACCCTGTATTCACTCCAACAGAGGCAGGTACTTATACCTTCACGGTTACTGCTGTAAACGATAACGGATGTACACGCACAGCCTCAGTTACCATCAACGTAATTGAAGTACGCGAAACGCCTGGCAACAGTAGAAATACGAAGGTAATCATTTGTCATAACGGTAAAGCCACTGTGGTGGCACATGCTGCTGTAGCAGCTCACCTGCAGCACGGTGACAACCTGGGAGATTGCGGTATGGCTGTTACAAGTACTGCTGCCATCACAGGTGAAACAGTTAGCGCAGAAAGAATGTCCCTGCGTGCTGTACCTAACCCGTTCGGTGCCAAAACTGACATCGGCTTCACGCTGACGCAAGACGGCAGCTATAAGCTGGAAGTATTGGATATGCGAGGTGCTGTAGTAGCAGTACTGGCACAGAGCACTGGCAGAGCGGGTGAGCATAAGACTTTCCAGTTCGAGAAAGGCAAGCTGGCTGGCGGCATGTACATCGCCAGACTTGTGACAGATGAAGGAGTATCCTTTATTAGAATTGTGATGCAAAAATAATGCGTGCTTAACTATCCTAACGAGGCGGGGCCGGTGATTCATTTCGCCGGCCTTTGCTTTTTAGGTATAGATTGTAAGGGGCTCAACAGTAGCACCTCCTCCAGCGACTCAAACCGCCCTTTGATCTTAGTAGGGATTTATTAAATCAGATTTTGACTTGCTATACCTGATCCCTATACCTACCGCACTGCTTCGTAACCGCCAGGTATACCTTTCTTGGATAGCACCATTTGCCACAACTGGTTGTTGCGTGCACGAAAAGAGCCCGCGCTGGAGAGCAGGTAGTAAGTCCACATGCGGTAGAACCGTTCGCCGTACTCTCCCTGCAACTCTGGCCAGTGCCGGTTGAAGTTGTGGTGCCAGGCCATGAGGGTTCGGTCATAGTCAGGGCCGAAGTTGTGTAGGTCTTCCACCACAAAGATGTGTTCCATAGCGCCAGTGAGTTGCCGCAGCGAAGGGATCAGGCAATTCGGGAAAATATAACGGTCGATGAAGGGGTCAGGTGCTGTTTTAGAGAAATTGACGCCGATGGTGTGCAGCAGAAAAAGTCCGTCATCCTTCAGGCAACGGGCTGCTGTTTGCATATAGGTACGGTGGTTACGGAGGCCCACATGCTCAGCCATACCTATGGATACCACATGGTCAAACTGCTCCCGCACATCGCGGTAGTCCTGTAGCCGGATCTCGATGGGCAGTCCTTTGCAAAGTTCCCGTGCCAGCGCAGCTTGCTCCCGCGACACGGTAACGCCCACTACTTCCACACCATAGCGTTCAGCCGCATACCTGGCGAAACTTCCCCAGCCACAGCCAATGTCAAGCACCCGCTGTCCGGGCTGCAGCCGTAGCTTACGACAGACGAGGTCGAGTTTATGTTCCTGGGCCTGGTCCAGATTGTCAGCCTCTCTCCAGTAAGCACAGCTGTAAACCAGACGCTTGTCAAGCATGCGTTGGTACAGACCGTTGCCGATGTCGTAGTGGCGTTGGGCATTGCGTGCCGCTCTTCCTCTGGCCTGCAGGTTCATAGCCTTTGCCAGCAGCACTTCCAGCACAGTTCGCCATCCAAAGCGAGCTCTTTTGTAGAGGTCGGCCCGCATGATTTTGTTCACAAATTCGTCTATCCGGGCGCAGTCCCACCAGCCGTCCATATAGGCCTCACCCAGGCCCAGGGAGCCCTGGCTAAGCACCCGTTTGTAGAAGCGATCATCATGCACCTGGAGGTCCCAGGGATCAGGACCATTGACCTTGATATTGGCTGTAGCCAGCATGGCAGTCACCTGCTGCTGTAAAGAGGAGCTTTTCATAAGGCAGGAGTATTTGGAGTGCTGTATATACTCGTTTGCCTATGAACGAAAGAGAAAGTAAATGGTTAATAATGAGTGTGCTGTGCTAGAAAGTAAGGGTAAAGACGGAACCTGCGCCTTCCTGCGACTCGACCTGAATGGAACCTTTGTGCAGCAGCATGATGTGCTTGGCCAGGCTGAGGCCTATACCTGAGCCATCTTTGTGAGACGTGAAGAACGGGATGAAAATGCTTTCCATCAGCTCTTCGGGTATACCTGTTCCATTATCCCGCACCTTGATGTACACCTTGCCATTTTCCAACTCACCGGCAGTGAGCCATACCTGTGGTTCCGGCACCTCTTTTACAGCACGCGCCGCATTCAGGATCAGGTTGATCAGCACCTGCTCCAGTAGATTCACGTCGCCGTTCAGGGTCAGGTCAGGAGAGGACACTTGGCAGCTGAGGGCTATACCTTGTTCCTCCAGACGCGGACGCATAAGCGCATCAATGCTATTGAGCAACTCCTTCACATAAACAGTGGTCAGCAGGATCTGATGCGATTTGTTGAGGTTGCGGTAGAAGTGGGCAAAGCGCAACAGGCCTTCGCTTCGCTTCTTGATGATGGAGATGCCTTCTTCGGTATCCTGCAGCAGCTCATGGTTTGGCAGAAGCTGTCCCTGTGCTTCCTGCTCTTCGCGCTCCGCCTGCAGGTGCTTGCCCAGCGAGTCGGCCAGGGAGGCAATGGGTGCTACCGAGTTCATGATCTCGTGGGTCATCACGCGCAGCAGTTTCTGCCAGGCTTCGGTTTCAGTTTCGTCCACGGCAGAACTCACGTTTTTGATCGCGACGAGTGTAAGGGGGTGCCTTTGCATGGTAAAAGCTGTGGCGGAGAGGAGAAGCTGGGTACTGCCCTGTGGCAGCTTTTGCTTTAGCAGTTTGTTTTCGCCGGGCTGCAGCTCCAGTATCGCCTCCAGTAGCTGCGGGTAGCGACGCTCCAGGTTATCGAGGCTTTTGAGGTGGGGTATACCCAGAATGTTCTTGAAAGCATCGTTCACCCACTCCACCTGGCCCTCTTCATCATAAGCCATGATGCCGGTGTCGATGAGCTGCAGGATGGTCTGCATGTACTGAAACTGCGCCTCCTTCTCGATCTCCAGCTGCTTAAAGGTATGGCTGATCTGGTTGAAGGCCTGATGGAGCGGCCGTAGCGAATGATTGGAAGGGTTCTCGTTGAACTGCTGCGTAAAGTCCCGCTGCCTGACTGCCTGCAGAAACTTAGCCATTTCATAATTGCTTCGGGTCACATAATTGGCTAGTTCCCATACCTGCGCCAGCATGACCAGAATGCCGGAACCAACCTGCAGCCAGGTGAACTGCACCAGGTATAGCGAGGTCAGCAGCATCATGCCCAGCAGCAGGGTGAACCGTATCAGCAGGCCAAATTCGAGGCGCTTAAATTTCATGCTTGTTCAGGCGGCGGTAAAGCGCAGTACGGGTAAGGCCGAGTTCCTTGGCTGATTTAGAGATATTGCCTTTGTTCTTCTCAATCACGCGTCGGATCGTTTCCCGCTCGATCTCGCTGAGCGGCAACTGCTGATCAAACACCAGCGCACCGGCAGGTATGGTTTGTGGTGTATCAAACTCCATGGCCGAGAAGCTGAAGTCCTGCGGTTGCAGCACATTGCCCTCGGCCATGATGATGGCCCGCTCCACAGCGTGTTGCAGTTCACGGATGTTGCCCGGCCAGGCGTGCTGTCGTAGTTTCTTGAGCGTGGCAGAATCAAACACAGGTATAGCCTTGTGATTTTTAGGCGCGTAGTAGGCGGCAAAGTGCTGCGCCAGCAGTTCCACATCGGCGCCGCGTTCACGTAGTGGCGGCAGTAGGATCTCGACCGTGTTAATGCGGTAGATCAAGTCTTTGCGAAACTGGTTCTGGGCCGCCAACTGGTAAATGGGTGCATTGGTCGCTGTGATCAGTCGGATATCGACAGGTATTGGCTGGTTAGAACCCAACGGTGTTACCTGCCTGTTCTGCAACACGGTAAGCAATTTGGCCTGCATCGGCAGCGAAATGTTACCGATCTCATCCAGAAACAGCGTGCCGCCGTTGGCAGCCTCAAAGCGGCCGATCCGGTCTTCTTTAGCATCGGTGAAGGCTCCTTTCTTATACCCGAACAGTTCACTCTCAAACAGTGAATCGGTCAGGGCACCCACATCTACACTCACGAAAGGCTTGTCGGCCCGAAAGGACTTCTGGTGCAGGGCCTGTGCTACCAGCTCTTTGCCGGTACCGTTTTCGCCCAGTATCAATACATTGGCTTCTGTAGGCGCTATCTTGTCAATCTTATACAGCACCTCCCGGATGGCGTCCGACTCGCCTAGTATAGAGGTAGCACTATCTGTTTTACGCTTCGAAGGCTGACCTTTCTGTTTCAGCTGCTTGGCCTCCAGGGCGTGGTGCAGCGTCTCGAGCAGTTTATCGTTATGCCAGGGCTTTACAATAAAATCATAGGCGCCTTCTTTGAGGGAGCGCACCGCCAGTTCTACATCGCCATAGGCCGTGATCAGAATCACAGTCGCATTCGGGTCTTGCTGCAATATCTGGCGCAGCCAGTAGATGCCCTCGTTGCCGGTATGCAGGGCGCTTTTGAAGTTCATGTCCAGGAAGATGACATTGAAACGCTCTTTATCCAGCAGCTTCACCAGGTTCTCCGGGTTCTTCTCGGTCACCACTTCCTTCACTTCGGTCTTTAAAAGCATTTTCATGGCGAAGAGCACATCTGCCTCATCGTCGACGACCAATACCCGTCCGTTTTTAACTGCAGCCATATGCGAAAGTTAAATTTCAATTCGAAGATAATTAGTATTTCGCAATTTTACCTTAGGTAAAATCAATTTTTTGTGTCCTGCATGATGTGTTGCGAAAGCGCACAGGTGTATCATTGGAAAGTGTATCGGAAGCGGACACCCTGTTGCTGATGTTTCTGTGTATTTAGCTTAAAATCAATAGTTTGTGATTATGGCATTTTTATTTCTTACTTATTTAAGGATACACCACGGAAATATATGCTGCTTGGTATTCTGAAGAAAGAACTTGACGAGATAATAGGAAAAACTATGCTGAAGAACTATCTCAAAATGGCTTACCGCAACCTGCTGCGGCACAAAGGTTTCTCCCTGATCAATGTCTCAGGACTTGCCCTGGGTATGACCTGTAGCATCCTGATCCTGCTGTGGGTGAAGGATGAGTTAAGTTTTGACCGTTTTCATACCAATGTGGATCAGCTATACCGGGTGATGGGCAGGCAGCATTACCCTGGCTCCGATGACCTGACGACCGAGTCCGGGCCGGGCAGGTTAGGGCCGGCCATGCAGCAGGAATTACCGGAGGTACAGCATGCCGTTCGCGTGACCTGGGATCAGGAAAACCTGTTCAGCTATGAAGAGAAGGCAATAAAGGGAAAAGGCTACTATGCCGACTCCACCTTCTTTCAGGTATTCTCTTTCCCGCTGCTGCACGGTGACGCAGCACAAGTACTCATGCAACCCAAGTCAGTAGTCATCAGCGATAGCCTGGCCCGAAAATTATTCGGAACCACCGAGGTGGTTGGCAACATGGTGAAGCTGAATAATGTCGAAAGCTATACTATATCGGGCGTGATGCACGCAGTGCCGAAAAACTCTTCCCTTCAGTTTGACTATATCATGCCCTTTGTGGATTACGAAGCGCAACATAGTTGGATTAATGAATGGGGCAACTACTCCATACGGACCTATGTGCAGCTACAGCCTGGGGTTGATGTCGAAGCTTTCAACGACAAGATTAAGCTCTTCCTGAAACAGGGCGATAAAGGCACCCGTGATACAGACTTGTTTGCACAGCCTGTAAAAGATATTCGCCTGTACTCCGACTTCCGGAAAGGGAAAACAGAGAGCGGGGTGATCATGTATGTCAGGCTCTTCTCGGTAGTGGCTGTTTTCCTGCTGTTGATTGCCTGCATCAATTTTATGAACCTGGCCACGGCACGGTCTGCCAAGCGGGCTAAGGAGGTTGGTGTTCGCAAAGCTATCGGCGCCAGCAAAGGCTCACTGGTGCGACAGTTTATGATCGAATCTGTGCTGATCGCTTTTCTGGCGCTATTTATTGCCGCCAACCTGACAGGCATGCTGGTACCGGCTTTTAATGAAATCACAGGAAAGGCTGTAGTTTTTGATCTGACCGACCCTGAAATTATCCTCCTGCTCATAGGAGTTGCTTTGTTCACCGGCATTGTGTCGGGCAGCTATCCGGCCTTCTTCCTATCCTCCTTCGATCCGGTGGTGGTACTCAAAGGCACGGTGAAGCTCAACGATCGTGTTACCCTCTTCCGCAAAGGGCTGGTGGTGTTTCAGTTCATGCTGTCGGCATTGCTGATCGTGTGTACGCTGGTCGTATACCTGCAACTGCATTTCATTCGCACCAAAGACATCGGTTTACAGCGCGAAAACGTGGTGCTCATACCTATAGAAGGACAGATAAGAGACCGCCTCGAAATTATAAAACAAGACATGCTGAAGATAAATGGTGTTTCGGCAGTAGCGGCATCAGACCAAAACCCACTGAGGATGGGCTCTAACACAGGCGATGTGGAGTGGAAGGGGAAGGAGCCCGGAGCAGATGTGCTGATAGATTTTTTGCACGTGGACTACGGCTTAATTGAGGCCATGGGCATGAGACTTAAGGAAGGAAGAACCTTCTCAAAAGACTTTGGAGCAGACACTGCCAACTATGTCATAAACGAAGAGGCGGTCCGGCTGATGCAGATGAGTGAGCCAGTGGGCCAGTGGCTTAAGTTGTGGGGTGTGGAAGGACGCATAATTGGCGTAATCGAGAATTTCCAATCAAGGAGAATGCAGGTTGGAGCTGCTCCTCTAATCATCAAGCTTGATCCGGATAACGTCAGCTACCTGTATGCCAGGGTAGAGCCCGGAAACACATCAAGTGCGCTTACCGGCATCGAAGGAGTGCTGCAAAAGTATAATCCGGCTTTCCCTTTTGAGTATCACTTCCTGGATGATGTTTTTGAACGCATATACAAGAGTGAGGTCATCATCGCAAAGCTGACCAATTATTTTGCAGGTATAGCCATCGTCATTTCCTGCCTCGGTCTGTTTGGACTGGCGCTGTTTACAGCTGAGCAGCGAAAAAAAGAGATCGGTGTGCGCAAGGTGCTGGGGGCTTCGGTATCAGGCATCGTGTTCATGCTCAGCAAAGACTTCCTGAAGCTGGTACTTATCGCCAATGTAATCGCGCTGCCTTTGAGTTGGTACATGATGAACTCCTGGCTCAGCGATTATGCCCACCGCACGGAGCTTAGCTGGTGGATCTTTGCATTAGCCTTCGCTGCCACCATCATCATCGCCATGCTTACACTCAGCTTCCATGCCATCAAAACAGCTATGGCCGACCCGATCGGTTCGCTGCGGACGGAGTAGGTCATTAAAGTAAAATCAAGCCAAAAGTATAAAATAACCCTATGAAAAAGTGCCTCCTATTGTTGGTGTTGCTGACAAGTTTTGTCGCGAAAGCTCAGGTTCCTAACACGCTGTCTGCTACTGATAAAGTATACGGGCTGTCGAAGTTCTGGCAGGAAGCAAACTATAACTTCGTATACCTGGATAAGGTGGATCGGACCAAGTGGGACAATGCCTACCGCGAAGCGATTACCAAAGTACAAAACACCAATAACGATTACGAGTACTACCGTGAGCTGCAGAAGTTCTGTGCTCTGCTCAACGACGGTCACACCAACATCTATTTCCCGAAAAGTGTAGATACCCTGCTATACAACGACATGTTTGGCAAGTACAGGATCTTCCTGAGCAACATCGATAACAAAGCCATCGTCACGAGGACCAACCTCAGCATAAAAGATGAGGTGCCGGTAGGCAGTGAGATAATTGAGGTAAACGGACAGCCGACAGCGGAATATCTGAAGCAGCATGTGTTGCCTTATATTTCCTCGTCTACGGATTATGTGCTGATGGATTGGGCTGTTAGTAATATGCTGAAAGGCCTGAAAGGGGAAAAGTATGACATCACCTACAGAACCCCGAAAGGTAAGGTGAGGGCATTGACACTCACGCATGCTAAAACAGCCGAGAAGGAAGTATTCCCTTCCGTTGAAAAGCGGGAACTGCTGACCCTGAAGTGGTACCGGGACCAGACTGCTTATCTGGCCCTGAATGGCTTCCATGATCCGAAGATAAATGAGCTGTTCCTGGAGAAGCTGCCTGAGCTGCGCAAAGCGAAAGCCCTGATAATAGACCTGCGCTCCAACGGTGGCGGTTCTACATCCATAGGCCGTGAGATTCTCGATTACCTGAGCCCCGATACGCTGCTGTTCGGTTCGAAAAACTCCACGCGCCAGCACCTGGCCAGCTTTAAGGCATGGGGTGCATTTACAGCTCCAAAAGATACAGTTAATAATGCCTGGGCTGTTAAATCGTTGAACGCTTTCCAGGACAGGTTGATGCATGAGTTTGACTATAGTCCGGCCCAGAATAAAGTAAAACAGAGCGAGAAGGTAATTGTGCCCACCGCTATACTCATCGGGCACAATACAGCTTCTGCCGCCGAAGATTTTCTAATCTACGCTGATAACCAGAAGCACATGACCAAAATTGGTGAGAACTCCTTTGGAAGCACTGGCCAGCCTTTTATGTTCGAGCTGCCTGGGGGAGGAGGTGCCAGGATCTGTACGAAGAAAGACACATACCCGGACGGCCGTGAGTTTGTAGGCTATGGCGTAAAACCTGACATAGAAGTAAAGAGGACGCTGCAGGATTACATCCAGAAGAAAGATCCGGTGCTGGAGCGTGCCCTGAAACACCTGAAAAGTCAAAAACTAGCCGCTAAGTAAACCCTAAATCCCAAAATAAAACTTAATGAAAAGCTTACCAAAGTACGCGCTGGCCCTGATGCTGGCTGCAGGGACATCCGTGTCTTATGCCCAGAAAGTAAAAGAGCTGCCAAGTATAAAATCGAATGTAGAGACCATCACCTATGTGCTGAATGGTACCGAAAGGCACACTGACTGGAAAATATCACCGGAGCAGAAGCCAGACCGACTGCCCGTAGAGTGCAAGCAAAAAGAGACTAAAGTAACCTTTGTGACAGACGTCGATTCGATCACTTTTAATGTAAAAGTTGGCGACACCATACAGTTTTATGTGCTGCAAAAAGGAAAGGAAAAAGCGCTGACTGAGATTGTGGGCCTGCCGAAGAATGTGAACTTCACGAAGAAATACATTCGTGAGCACCAGGGCAAATTTAGCGTCGAAGTGCCGGAAGTGCACGAATTGGCGAACATCCTGGTGGCAATCTCTAACATAGGGCAGCAGGACTCCAACATGGTGGATATGACTACACCTTACCACAAGGAAGTGATGGCGCATTTTGCACCTTACAAGAACCACCCGATCATGGATGAGGTGAACCGGCATATCACCAAAGTGTTCGACAACGAGAGCTACTGGTACTACTATGCTATGAAAATGAACGCCTGCGCCTATGTATTCGATAAGAAAGGAAACATCAAAAATGAAGGGATCATCCGGAAAATGGGCTTTAGTAACCAGGACGATCCTATTAGCGCCAATCTTACCCTTATAGAAGACTTCGCCAAAAAATCGAACTTCCGGGAGTTTTACAAGCAGCACCAGCCATACTACAACGAGCTTATGCAAACGTACCGCACCCAAAACCCGATCGTGCAGCAGCAGGAGTGGCTGGAAAAAATGTTCGGGTTTAAGTATGGTAATTACCGGGTTACTTTCTCGCCGTTGGTAGGTGGCGCTCACTCCACTATGGGTTTTGAAGATAATGGCTTTAACCAGACGGTCATGTTTGTGAAGAGGGCAGACCTAAATCCGAAGTATAACGAAAAGGTAAACGAGATGCGAAACACGCGTGTGGTATTCACAGAAATCGATCACAACTTCGTAAACCCAACATCCGATAAGTATACGAAGCAGATAAACGAGATCTTTGCAGACAGAGGAAAATGGGTAGCGGAAATGAATGGTACCAGCGCCTACAGCTCGCCTTATAACGTGTTCAACGAGTACATGACCTGGGGCATCTATTCGCTTTATTGCCTGGACAAGTTCTCAGCTGAAGACAACGCCACTTTTATACCTATAATGGAACGCCAGATGGAGCAAAGAAGAGGCTTTATCCGATTCGGAGACTTTAACCAGAAACTGATCTCGCTCTACAAGGAAAATCCACAGATAAGCATAGACGAACTATACACTACCATGCTGGACTGGAGCAAAGACGTGCAAGCAAAACTTTAACGAGGTAAACTGATTCATCCATAATGGAAAACACCATTGTGTGCTTTATGGCAGCTGCTACGACAATTACAGCCGCATGTGTAGTTTCCGTTAAAGCAACTGAAATAGTTCCGATCGCATGCTGCTTCTAGGTATACGATGAATCGAGCCAGTAACCAGCCCTGCAAGCAACCAGCTTGCAGGGCTTTTTTTATGTGAATTGCGACTGTTGGTAGTAGCGATCATACGATGAATTTGCAGGAAACAGGCTGTCTCATAAGCGCACAGATGTATCGGATGCAGGTGTATCGAAAGCGAACAGGTATAAAAATGGGTTCTGTTTAATGTGTTGATTTTCAGTTGATTAACTTTCTGGCACTGATCTTTCTAATACGCTTACAACAGGCTGGCAGTCATGAAGTTGAGACTAGGCTAGCAGGTGAGAAAAAGAAACTACATCAGTTAAAAGCGAAATAAAAAATCATCTATAACACATTATTAAGTGCAAAATAAACCTATGAAAAAGTTATCATCAATCCTGTTTTTGTTGTTCGTGTTGGCCATACCTGCCTTAGCGCAGCAGAAGTACAAAGGCCTGCCTGTAATCAAAGCCAACACCGCCAAAGCCGACTATAAGATTGGCAAGGAGTGGACAAGAGGCACCTGGAGCATTATGCCGGAGCTTTCGCCTGATGTGCTGCTGGTGCCGGTGCACAACAAGAAAACCTATGTGATGTTCCGCACCGATCTGGACTCTATTTCTTTCCAGATGAAGCCGGGCAAATCGTACCAGTTTTATGTGCAGCTCAACGAAAAAGACTACGCCCTGACAGAGTTTAAAGGCTACGGCCACGAAACCCTGAAATTCAACAAGGCGCAGGAAGTGTCGGGCTATACCTTCTTGTACGAGCAGAATCAAAATAACGAATTTCTGCAGACGCTGCGCAAGCAGTATCAGCTGGATGAGATTGTAGCCGGTGCTAAAAACGACTCTGAAAAGGCCCTGCGCATTGTAAACTGGGTACACCGCCAGTGGCAGCATGATGGCATGAACGAGCCAAGCAGCCCGGACGCCCTGACCATTCTGGCTGAGGTAAAAGAAGGCAAGAACTTCCGCTGCGTGGAATATGGTATCGTAACAACTGCAGCCCTAAACGCGATTGGCCTGCCAGCCCGCACCATGGGTTTGAAAATGAAGGAGGTTGAAACCATTGAGTATGGAGCCGGTCACGTGGTGCTGGAGGTGTTCTTGCCGGACCTGAAAAAATGGGTGATGCTCGACGGGCAGTTTGATGTGATGCCGGTGCTCAACAACGTGCCACTCAACGCAGTAGAGTTTCAGCAGGCTATTGCCACTAACTACGAAGCGCTGGAAATCAGAAGCCTGTCAGGCACCTCTAAAAGCAAATACGTGAGCTGGGTATACCCTTACCTGTACTACTTTGACGTGAAGTTCGATAACCGCGAAGGTATAGCCCTGCAGCGTGAGAAGATTGACGGAAAGTCTTCACTAATGCTGGTACCAGCCGGTGCTAACATCCCGAAGGTGTTCCAGGTGAAGTACCCGATGGAATACCTTAAGTACACGCACTCCCTGATTGACCTGTACGAAGCGCCCAAAATGGCAAAGCAAGAGATGCTGACAGAAAAGTAAAAGGCTGCGCACTCATGAAACCTAGAACCATTTAATTGTGTTCTATACACAGAAAACAGATAGAAGTATGCCGCAAATTACTTACATTTGTGGCATACTTCTTGAAGTATACATCGTAGGAATACGACGTTCTTTAACTTATGGGGATGACTGGAATTGACAGCTTGTGCAGATTGCGTGTAAGCATGTCGGGTGATGAACGTACCACCTGTTAAAAATCCGTTCAAACAATAACTGGCGAATATAACTACGCCATGGCTGCTTAATCTAGGTATTAAGCACTAGCCATAGTCTCGTGCAGGTTTCGTGAATCTGCTTGCACATACGAGGCTTCGATCCGATTTACTAGTCTGTGTAAAGGTGTGGTGCACAGGCGAAATAAAGCATCTAAGGAGTGCGCATAAGTTTGACTTATACTTGCAAGCTCCCGACAATTCGAATAAGTCTAAGCATGTAGAAGGCCCGTCGATTTCCTTGTCTGGACCAGGGTTCGAATCCCTGCATCTCCACAACCCTAAGCAGAAAGCCCCGCTGGTGATAAACCAGCGGGGCTTTTTTTGTTTCCTCTGTACAGGGCATCTCCAGCCTTGTTAGGTGTTTTTCAATACCAATAGGCATTATGCCCTTTTTATCGCTGTTGTTGCTCAGAGTCAATGTAAACCGGAACTGCACCGGATAGAATCGCTTGTTACTAAAGCGCAGGTATAGGAGCACGTGTTGGAAGCCCATGAGCCTCCTAACATGGACTTTTATGGAGCAGATCTCCAAATGTTCGTTGGAACCTGTTATTTTGGTGCTGCTGTTCATGATACGAATATATGGCCATCTCCCATGATTTTGACCTAAACGATACAAGAGAAGGCTCGTCTGATTGGTATAGGCACAGGATGCTTTGATTAGAGCTGATCTGCGTTCCGCGTAATGGGAAATTGCATTAACCGGTTTTTGATTTATGAAAGTATTGTTCTTAGAAGACGAGCCCAAAGTAGTCTCTCTTGTTAAAAGAGGGCTTGAGGGTGAGGGAATTGAATTTGCGGTGGCGATGGATGGCTTTACGGCTGTAAAGATGGCCGGGCTGAACCAATACGACCTGATCATACTCGATGTAATGGTGCCCGGCATGAGCGGACTGGAGGTTTGTAAAAGCATCCGGGATGCAGACCCCGATACGCCAATTCTCATTTTATCTGCCTTGGGTTCTACACAGGATATAGTGGCTGGCTTTAACAATCTGGCTGATGACTACATGGTCAAGCCTTTCAACCTGGCTGAGCTTCGGGCACGCATGCAGAGCCTCGTGAGAAGATCGGGCAGAAGTATGGTGCAGCAGAATGTGATGACCATAGCGGACTTAAGCGTTAACCTCGACACAATGGAGGTGACCCGCAACAATAAGGTCATTGCGCTTACTGTGCGGGAGTTCAAACTGCTGGAGTACCTGATCAAGAACAAACGCAAGGTGCTGCCACGGCTGGACATTCTGGAGCATGTATGGGGTGCTGACTTCGATATGGGCACCAATGTGGTGGATGTGTATATCAACTACCTCCGCAAGAAGATAGACAAAGACTTTAGCCCGCGCCTGATCCACACGGTGGTAAGCGTAGGCTATGTGATGAGGACGCAGTAGTATGAGATTACAGTATTCGCTGATCGTTTTATTTACCGGCCTGATGGCTTTGATATTACTAGGTATAAATCTGGTGATGTATTCCATGTCGTCTGGCTACAGGCAGCATAACTTCTTCCTGAGTTTGGAGAACAGCTCCACTGTTGTGGCTAGCGCCGTGCTGCAGCAAGAAAAGGCGGAAGATTACTATGCCGTCAAGAACAGTATGTTGCAGCATTTGGCAGATGAAGAGGAATACATCCTGCGTATTAACAAAGAAAGCGAACAAATTCATTTTCCTGCCTCACTGCCGCTCGATGAGTCATTTTACTGGGAGACTATCCGTAATGGAAGAGCCCGGCATTATGAAAACGGAGTGCATTATGTCGGGCTGTTTAGAGAAAATGTAACCGGAGAAGAGGACATACTGGTGGTGTCTTCGGCTCGGGATGTGGAGGGCGATGCTTACCGCAAACGCCTGAAAACGACGCTTGCCATCGCCTTTCTGGCGGCTGTGTTTGTGATGACGCTCACCACCGTGTTCTTCTCTAAAAGGCTGTTTGGCCCCATGGTCAAGATCATGAAGAAAGTGAACAGTATCAATGCCTTCAACCTGAACGACAGGCTTGAGAAAGAGCATAGTCTGGACGAAATCAGTGAACTGCAGGATACGCTGAATGATATGCTGCAGCGGATAGAAACAGCTTTTAAAGCACAGCAAGCCTATGTCAGCAACATCTCACATTCGCTCCGCACGCCGCTCACTGTTATAGCCGGGGAGGCTGAGATAGCCCTTTCGCGCCTGGAGCAAGGGCACCCGGCTGCCTACTCGCTGCAGATGATTATGCAGGAAACCGAAAAGCTCAAGCACATCATCAACACCTTACTGGAATTGGCAAAAGCCGAAGGAAATGGGCAGGACCAAGGCCGGAGTGTGCGCAGGATGGATGAAATACTGGAGTCGGTGCAGGAGGTGGTGAGCAAGATGGATGAGCGGTATAAGCTTAAGATGGACTACAGCGAATTTCCGGAAAACGAGGCGATGCTGTGTGTAAATTGTAATGAGCAGTTGCTGGTTCTGGCCATCTGTAACATCATTCTGAACGGGTTTAAGTACTCCGATAACCAGGCCGTATACCTGAAACTAACCTCAACAGGGCAAAAGATAAGCTTGCAGATAACAGACTCAGGCATCGGTATACCTGCTTCAGATCAGAGTAAAATTTTCAATCCTTACTTCAGGGGTTCCAACACGGCTAATTACGAAGGTTTTGGCATCGGGCTGCCGCTGGCCATGAAAATCATTGAAACGCACAAAGGCACGATTCGGGTAAGTTCGAAGGTTGGGAAAGGTACTATCATGGAAGTAGTACTGCCTGCCGCATACGCCGCCCAACACGCTTCCATGCAGGTATAGCCCGACTGCCTGCGGCCTGCCGAAAGTATGTTAAATCATTTTTCCGCATTTATTCCCGGATCATCTACCCGAAGCCCTACCAAGCGTAGGGCTTTTATTTTGGTTTTATTTCCTGTCTATCTGCCTGGCTATCGGAATGCCCTGCACGATCTGGTAATCAATAAAACAGGCAGCCCATACTATGTAAAGGGCTGCAAACTCCTTCTTTCTAATTTCATTCTAATCTCCTTCTTAAATCAGCTTAATAGGTCATGCCTAACTTGGCGATTGAGTATGAGCTAGTTGCCTTACAACCTTTTGATGCTAAGGTAAGTAAAACTTATTTCAGTGCAGAGCTATATGGTTATAATGATATCGTTGCAGGGTCATTTAGGAGTATTTGATTTTTTTGTTTCAACATGCCTTTTAGCGGTTGCACCTCTCTGTACACGAAATGCACCCGGCTGTTACGGAGGCCCCATACTCATTAGCAACGAAAGAGAAGATTACTATCTCCGGTTCATGCTCTGGAGCCAAAAAATCTGTGCCCGTGCAACAGAGAATAACCCTTAACTCAGCAGCACAATGCCCAAATAGACTTCCAACACATACTAAGTCCCTGCTAATAGCCACGGAAAGGATCGATGGGCGGCGGGATGGGTTCATTGTTCAGTTTCAGATATTTCTATAGTCAATCTTATTAACACACAGTTATATGCACTTAAATCCGATTGAACACGAAAAACTATTACTTCACCTCGCAGGTGAACTTGCAGCCAAGCGGCTCAAGCGAGGCGTGAAGCTGAACTACCCGGAGTCCGTTGCCTACATCTGCGGCATTTTGATGGAAGAGGCCCGTGATGGGAAGAAGACGGTGGCGCAGTTGATGGAAGAGGGCACCAAGCTCCTGAAAAAAGATCAGGTAATGGAAGGTGTGCCCGACATGCTGCACTATGTGCAGATTGAAGCAACCTTTCCGGATGGTGTAAAATTAGTCACGGTCGACCACCCTATACGCTAAAACAGACTAAGAACAATTAAAACATTTATACTATGAAACCGGGTGAATATATACTACAGAAGGGTGAGATAAAGGCGAATGACAAGCGCAGGACAGTGCGTGTCACCGTGGCCAACACCGGAGACCGACCAATTCAGGTAGGCTCGCACTACCATTTTTTTGAGGCTAACAAAGCGCTCGAGTTTGACAGGGCTGCTGCTTTTGGTATGCGTCTCAACATTCCGGCAAGTACCGCCGTGCGCTTTGAGCCGGGCGAGAAAAAGGCGGTTTTCCTGGTGGAGTTTGGCGGCAACAAAATCATAAGTGGTTTCAACAACCTGACAGAAGGAGATGTGACGAAGAAGAACGTGCGGGATGCCGCTATCCAGAAAGCGCAAAAGCAAGGATTTAAAGGGGCAGGAGGCGCTGCGGCTCCAAGCAAAAGAAATAGAAAATAACATCAATTAATCAGGAAACCATGTCAAATTGGAATAGACGCGAATGGATAAAGGTAGTAGGTCTTTCTACTGCCGGGCTCTCAATGCTTGGCTTCAACGCACTGGGAAGCGATTCTTCTTCAGTAAAATATGTGGACGGCGAACTATACATTCCGCGGGACCGCTATGCCGCTCTCTTCGGACCTACTACCGGTGATAAGGTACGTCTGGCGGATACTGAGCTTTTCATACAGATTGAAAAAGACTTTAACGTATACGGCGACGAAAACAAGTTCGGAGGTGGTAAAACCGTGCGTGACGGCATGGGGCAGTCTACTTCGGCAGGGCAGGACGAGGTACTTGACCTGGTGCTCCTGAATGCTATTATCATCGACCATTGGGGTATTGTAAAAGCCGATATCGGGATAAAGAATGGGAAAATAGTAGGTATAGGAAAAGCAGGCAACCCGGATACGCAACAAGGTGTGACGAAAGGCATGATCATTGGCGCAGCCACTGAAGTACAGTCTTGTGCCGGTAAGATCGTAACGGCAGGCGCCATAGATGCCCACATCCACTTTATTGCGCCGCAGCAGGTAGAGGTGGCACTTTACAGTGGCGTTACGACCATGATTGGTGGTGGTACAGGTCCTTCTGACGGTACACTCGCTACCACCGTGACGCCAGGCAAGTTCTGGATGGAACGCATGTTCGAAGCTTCAGAATCAACCCCTATGAACTTTGGTTTCCTGGGCAAGGGCAATACCTCTACCTTCAAAACAGCAGCACAGCCCGTAGAAGCCGGTGCCCTGGGTCTGAAACTGCACGAAGACTGGGGCACGACGCCATCCACCATCGACATTGCTTTGCAAGTGGCAGACAAATATGACGTGCAGGTAGCTATCCACTCCGATACGTTGAACGAAGCAGGCTTTCTGGAAGACTCTGTGAGGGCCATCAACGGGAGAGTGATCCATACTTACCACACAGAGGGAGCAGGCGGCGGACACGCACCGGACATCATCAAGATCGCCATGTACCCTAACGTGCTTCCATCTTCTACCAACCCAACCAAGCCTTATACCATCAATACCGTGGATGAGCACCTGGACATGCTGATGTCGGTACACCACCTGGATAAGAGCATTCCGGAAGACGTATCATTTGCCGACTCCCGCATCCGTCCGCAAACCATTGCCGCAGAGGATATCCTGCAGGACATGGGCGTGTTCAGTATGATGTCGTCTGACAGCCAGGCCATGGGACGTATCGGTGAAACAATACTGCGTACCTGGCAGACAGCCCATAAAATGAAAGTGCAGCGTGGTCCATTACAGGAAGATAAGGCCTCTGGGGCGGATAACCTGCGTGTGAAGCGCTACATCTCCAAATACACGATCAACCCGGCTAAGGCACACGGCGTGGCTGACTATGTAGGCTCGATAGAGGTAGGTAAATACGCCGACCTGGTGTTATGGGACCCAGGTATGTTCGGTGTAAAACCTGAGATTATCTTCAAAAACGGTATCGCAGTGGGAGCTCGTATGGGTGACCCGAATGGCTCTATTTCATTGCCACAACCTGTTATCTACCGGCCAATGTGGGGTTACTACGGTAAGTCCATCCAGACGAGCGGATTCAACTTCGTGTCGCAGATTTCACTTGACAATGGCAACATAAACAAATTGGGGCTGGGCAAAGGATTTCTACCTGTAAGAGGCTGCCGCAAAGTCACGAAGAAAGACATGGTGCACAACAATGCCATGCCGAAGATCGAGGTTAATCCGGAAACATACGTGGTAACGGCAAATGGCGAGGTGCTCACTTGTGAGCCACTGAAAGTCGTGCCAATGGCACAGCGCTACTTCCTGTTCTAGATTTTTAATTAAACGTGCTGCCGGGCGGGCTATACCTTGCCGGCAGCACCTAAACACCCTATGCTGTTAGTAGAGAAGGTAATCGGCAATTTATCAGACACCAATACAGGTAACCTTTCGATTGATTTTCTGGACCTGGATTGGTTTGATACTGGCAAAACCACTTTGCGAAAGCGAACAAGGGCGGGGCAGGAGATAGGTATACGCAAAGACTCGACGCCACTGGAGGACGGTGACATCCTGCATATGGACGGGGAGCGGGCCATCGCCATCAACATACTTCCCTGCGAGTGCATCGTGTTCAAGCCCGACAGCTTTAAGGACATGGGCACCATTTGCTTCGAGATTGGGAACAAGCACATTCCCATTTTTATCAACGAAGCGGCCGAGGTGCTGGTGGAGTTTGAGAACCCGCTGTACAGACTTTTGGAACGCTCTGGCTACGAGCCACGGCGGGAAGTACGCAAGCTCCTGAAAACACATGCGCTACGCGTGCGGCGGCATGGGAATAATTTTACCAGAAAAATAACCATTAAATAAAGGGACAGCTATGCAGCCACTCTTAACCCTCCTGCAGATCAACGACTCCATGTTTCCGATCGGAAGCTTCACGCATTCCTACGGTTTGGAATCTTATGTGAGTAAAGGCATTGTGAAAGACACGCCATCGGCCAGGGTATATGCCAACAACATGCTGCGTCACAGCATCTACTACAACGACGCCGCCTTTTTGCAAAAAGCCTGGGCATTGCTGGAGGCGAAGAAATCGGTGCGGGAGTTTCAGAAGCTGGACGAGATGATCACAGCCCTGAAGGCACCTGCCGAGATACGGGATGCCAGCAAAAAACTGGCGATCCGTTTTCTGAAGCTGACGCAGGCGCTGCACCCCGTTAAAAGATGCAGTAACTACCTGGCCAAAATTCAGGAGGGCCAGCTGCACGGGCACTATGCCGTGGCCTTTGCCATGTATGCGCATGCAAGCGGCATCACCTTAAAAGACGCCTTGCTGGCTTTTTACTATAACTCGCTCAACGGCATTGTAACCAACTGCGCCAAACTGGTGCCCATTGGGCAGGGCGATGCGCAGAAGATCCTTTTCGACTTGCAGGCTACTATTAAAGAACTGGTGGACGAGCAGGAAAACATGGAGGAGGAGATGGTCGGGCTATGCTGTATTGGGCAGGAAATACGGTGCATGCAGCACGAGAAACAATACTCAAGACTATACATATCATAAAGCAAATCATCACCTAACCAGATACTTTATGTCAAAAAAACATGTGAGAATAGGGGTAGCTGGTCCTGTAGGATCAGGAAAGACGGCTTTGATCGAAAGGCTGACCCGCAAGATGAGTGAAGAGTACAGCATCTGTGTCGTGACCAACGATGTGTACACCCGCGAAGATGCTGATTTTATGATAAAGAACTCGAAACTCCCCGCCGACCGAATTATCGGGGTGGAAACGGGCGGCTGTCCGCATACCGCCATACGTGAAGACGCTTCTATGAACATTGAGGCTGTGGAAGAACTGGTGGAACGACACCCCGACACAGAAATCGTGTTTATAGAGAGCGGCGGTGATAATCTATCTGCCACCTTCAGCCCCGATCTGGCCGATGTAAACATCTTTGTGATCGATGTGGCCGAAGGCGACAAGATGCCGCGCAAGGGAGGCCCTGGCATTACCAAGTCCGATTTGCTGATCATCAACAAAACGGACCTTGCCCCCTACGTGCACGCCGACCTGGATATGATGGACCGCGACTCGAAGAGAATGCGCGGCGAACGACCTTTCATCTTCACAAACCTGATGAAGCTGGAAGGCCTCGATGAGGTGATTAACTGGATCAAGACGTATGCTTTACTAGAAAAAACGGAGGCGCATGCTTAGTACCATCAAGATTAACGCGGAGAGGGAAGGGGCGCTAACGTTACTGAAAGAGAGTTGCCACAACGCGCCTTACAAAGTGATCCACTACGGCTCCCGACATCTGCATGAGCATCTGGAGCTGATCATGATGAGCTCTTCTCCAGGTATCATGGATGGCGATGAGATTGACATTGAGGTAAACGTGCATGAGCATGCCCAATTGAAACTCTTTACGCAGTCGTTCAGCAAGTTGCACCCTATGGAAACAGGGGCTTTGCAGCGCACGAACGTGCAGGTAAAGAAAGGCGGCATTTACAAATTCATCCCACACCCGATCACGCCTTTTGCCAATTCCATCTTCAGAACGGTAAACGAGATCCACCTGGATGAAAACGCCAATCTGATCTGGGGCGACATTATTGCGTCGGGGCGAGTGCACTCGGGAGAGTCGTTCCAATTTACGCGCCTGCACAGCATCACGAAGGTATACAGAGGCAAAAAGCTTGTGCTATTTGATAACCAGTTGCTTGAGCCAGGTCGCCAACCTTTCGACTCTATTCTGTTTTATGAGCGCTATACCCATCAGGCAACGCTGATCTATGTGTCGCCTTATGCCGCTGAATTGAAGACTGAACTCGATGAGATCTTGACGAGCCAGTACGATGAGTTCTCTTTCGGTTTTACACAGTGCGGGCCCAATGCCATTATGATCAGGGCAATGGGTGACGAAGGCGTGATGCTATATGACTGGCTAAGCGCCATGGGGCAGTTGTGCTGGGAGTTTACGGTGCACAAGCAGGAAGAAGAGCAAGCCGAATTGGAAACGGAACAAGCCGCTGAACCGAAAGCTGAAAAAGCGGAGCCTGCTGCCAAAAAACAGACCAAACGAACGAAGAAAGAAGTGACCGCAAAAGGGAGGGCCAAAAAAGCAAAGGCTATACCTGAGGCAGCAGCTGAAATTGAGTTAGAAGAAGTGCTGGCCGAGGCGGTGATAGAAAAATAAGGAGAAGCCATGCACGAAATTTCGATCGTACGGAACGTCTTTGAAACGCTGCAGGAAACTTATCCTGACAAGTTTGAGCGAATAACCAAGGTGCAGATTGAAGCGGGGCTTTTGAGCAACATACAGCCTATCCTGATCCAGAACGCCTTTGAGGCACTGATCATGGAAGAACCGAAGCTGGCTGAGGTCGAGCTGGAGGTGCTGTTGCTGCCCATTATCGCTCACTGCGACGCTTGCGACAAAGACTTTGAAGTGAAGCGGCACAAGTTTGTGTGCGAGTGCGGTATTCCCTCCAAAAACATTGTACAGGGGGAAGAGCTGCAGATCAGCCGCATTGAATTTTTAGAGAATTAACCACTAGACATAAAACACAGAAGATATGAGTACATCATCCATGCCCAAAAGCAACAGAATGCCGGTAGGCTCTGTGCAGTGCGACAACACCACCCTCAACCTGTTGAAAGCGAATGATTTTGTGGCGAAAGCCATCCGTGATCGTTTGCCTGATGTGCTGGTGATTAATGTATGTTCCTCGCCAGGCAGCGGCAAAACCACCTTGATGCAGGAAACGGGCAAGCGCCTGAGCGACAAACTGAACATGGCCGTGCTGGTGGGCGACCCTGAGACTGACCGCGATGCGGTACGCATGAAGGAAGTAGGCATCAACGCCTTGCAAATCGTGACAGGCGGCATGTGCCACATCGAAGCTCAGATGATTCTGCAGGCGCTCGACCACATCGACCTGACTGGCGTGGACCTCCTCTTCATCGAGAACGTGGGCAACCTGGTTTGCCCTGCCGCCTTTGACCTGGGCGAGGACATTCGGGTAACGGTGCTGGCCGCTACCGAAGGTGATGACAAGCCGAAAAAATATCCACGCATGTTCCTGACGAGCGAGCTAATGGTGGTGTCCAAAGCGGACCTGTTGCCTTACGTGCCGTTCTCGGTAGAGGCTGCTACGCAGGATGCCAGAGAAGTAAACCCAACCATCGAGGTAATGAGCATCAGTAGTTTGAAAGGCGATGGTATGGACGATTGGTGCAACTGGCTGCTGGCAAAAGTAGAGGAAAAGAAAAAAGCCAAACTGGCAACAGCTTAATACCGCATGGCGATCGATTTGTCTATGCTGACGGAGCCGCTAGTCGTGACGCAGGCGCTTGAAAAAGAGCAGGACCTGGGCGGCCGCACCATCGACTTTTTTGAGATTGAGTGGTACGAGGCCTCCAAGTCGCGCATGAAAAAGAAGACGCAGGGCGGGGTAGAGGTGCTGGTTGAAAAATCGAATAGAGAGACATTGGAAGACGGGGACCTGCTATACCTGTCGGAAGAGCGGGCGATCCTGCTGAAGATAAAGCCCTGTGAATGTGTCGTGCTGTACCCGCGGAGTCTGCAGGAAGTAGGCACAATCTGTTTCGAGATCGGTAACAAGCATGTGCCGATTTTCATCACCGACGACAACGAGGTATATGTGGCCTATGATGCCCCGCTTTACCAGTTGCTGCTCAGCGGTGACTTTGTGATCGGGATAGAAGAGCGGGTGCTTCACCCCGCGCAGATGGTCAAGGCCTATGGCAACAAGCAAAAGCAGTAAAAAGCAACAGCGCTATACCCTGGCACTTTGAGAGAGTTCTGACAGGTATGACATAAAATACAAAGCAGACTGTTTTAGCCGAAGGGAGCTGGACAGTCTGCCTTTTGGTATATAAAAATCAAGGCATAAATGACTGGTGAATAAGATGGTTTCAAGAAAAAGCACCCTGCGATTTTGTGAAGAAAGCATGAAGTACTGGAGAGGAAGGATGGCCGTTCGTTTGGTGATGGCGGTGTGTGCTGGTTTGTTCTTGCTGAGCGCCTGCCAGAGCGAGAACGGCGAAATGAAAGCAGTGGCGGCTGATGCGATTGTAGTGAAAGATATACGGGGCAAGGAAGTACGCCTGAGCGAACCAGCCCAGCGGGTGATCGTGCTGTACCAGGGAGCGTTGGATGGCATGTACATGCTAAACGCGGAGCATACCGTGGTAGGTATACAGAACAACATCTACACCAACCCCGAGACGTTTAAGTATTTCAGCAAACTGGATCCGCGCATTGCCAGAAAAGAGCTGCCCGCTCCTGGCAACTGGGAAACATCCACCAACATCGAAAGCGTGCTGGCGCTCAAACCAGATCTGGTCATTATTGCTTCTGGACAGACCGATGCCATTCGCTTGCTCGAAAGTTTAGGGATTCAGGTATACGCCGTATCGCCACAGAACAACGAGCAACTGTTTGAAGAGATCGAAAGCATTGGCAAGCTGACAGGTACGCACGAGCGGGCTTTGGAACTGCTGGCCTATACCCGCCGCAAGCTCGACGAGATTGCGGAATCGACAGATCACATTGAACAGAAGAAATCGGTGTACTATGCTTGGTCGGGCGGACGGATTTACTCTACTTCGGGGCAGAACAGCCGCATGAGCGAGTGCTTCGAGCTGGCAGGTGTAAACAATGCCTGCACTTTTGAAGTGGACCAGCCCAACATCAACCCAGAAACGCTGATTGCCTGGGACCCCGATCTGATTTTGCTCTGGAGCACAGACCCAAAGGTGCTGTATGATAAAAAAGAGCTGGCGGTGCTCACAGCGGTGAAGAACAAAAACGTGCATGTGCTGGAGCCACCCTTTTTCTACGATCCGCATACCCTCAAAATTATGTATGCCGCCATTGAGCTGCACAATGTCGCCTATGGCGCAAACGAGCACTTCGACCTCGACGAGAACCGAAGGGACATCATGACGAATCTGTATGGTGCCAAAGCCACTGCCTTACTTGAATGAGAAAAGTACTGACTGGCTTCCTTATTTACGGCCTGCCTATACCGCTGCTGCTGTATTCCCTGACGGTGGGCCCGTCGCAGGGGCTGGTGTTCTCTGACTATTGGGAATGGGGCGGGGCGGTGCTGAGCGGCAACATCCACGAGAGCTCGACCAAGGTATACATGCTCAACAACATAATCGAGAATGTGCGCCTGCCACGGGTTTTGCTCACCTTTATTATTGGGGCGGGCCTGGCTGCATCCGGGGGAGCTTTGCAGGGAATTTTCCGCAATCCGCTCGTGGACCCCTATGTGCTGGGTATTTCCTCTGGCTCGGCTTTTGGGGCGGCGCTGGCCATTGCTTTTCCGCTGCTCCACATCAACGTCATGGCCTTCGTGCTGGGAGTGGCCTCTGTGGTCATGACCTATTCCTTTGCTTTCAGCAACAACAAGTCGTCCATTGTGGCGGTCATTCTTTCAGGTATGATTGTGTCAGGTATATTCACGGCATCGCTTACGGTGGTGCAGTACATGAGCGACCCTTACAAGCTACAGGCCATTGTGCAGTGGACCATGGGCAACCTGCACCATGCCTCCTGGGACAAAATAAACACTGCTGCGCTGCCCGTAGGTATAGGTATAGTGGGCATGTACCTGATGCGCTGGCGGCTTAACCTGTTGGCGCTGGGCGAGCAGGAGGCAAAGGCGGTGGGCGTAAACCCGACTGCCGACAAAGCTACCCTGGTAGCGCTGGCTACGCTCACCACCTCTACTTCGGTGGCGGCGGCAGGCGTCATCAGCATGTATGGCCTGTTTATTCCGCACCTCACCCGCATGATGGTGGGGCCCGACAACCGCAAAGCCATGCCAGCCAACATCTTCTTCGGAGGTTCTTTCCTGGTCATCATCGACAATTTCTCGCGCTCGCTAATGGACTTCGAGATTCCGATCGGCATTTTCACGATGCTGCTGGGGGCGCCATTCTTTCTCTTTTTAATGAAGAAAAATAAAATCAACTGGGTATGACAGACGCGGCGATAGAAGTAGAAAACCTCAGTTTCGGGTATGGCAAAGCGCCGATACTGGAGCGCGTGAACGTGACCTTTCCGACCAACCGTTTTTCGGTGCTGCTCGGGCGCAACGGCAGTGGCAAGTCCACGCTCTTCAACATCATGGCGGGACTGCAAAAGTACCAACACGGCTCCGTGAAACTGATGGGAAAGGAGCGAAGCAAAATGTCTTTTTCGGACTGCGCCCGCGTGCTGGGTTTCCTGCCGCAGTTTCATAAGTCAGTGTTCCCGTTTCAGGTGAAAGATGTGGTCTTAACAGGCAGAGCGGCCTTCTCGGCTTTCAGTCCGAAAAAGAGCGACATGGTGAAAGTTGGCCAGGCCATTGAAGAACTGGGTATCAGTCACCTCGCCGACAGGCCCTATACCGAGTTATCGGGCGGGGAGCAGCAACTGGTCATGATTGCGCGGGTGCTGGTGCAAAACCCGAGCATCATTTTGCTTGACGAGCCCACAAACCACCTCGATGTGTACTACCAGACCTACGTGCTGGAGAAACTCAAAAAACTGACGGAAAACAACCTGACGGTCATTGCCATCATGCACGATCCGAACATGGCTTTCCTGTACGCCGACCACTGCTATTTCATGAAAGACCGCACCGTGGTTACCCCAGCCAGCGAGTTTGATTACCATGCCAGCGACTTTCTGGAATATGTGTATGACGTGACTTTTACGACTGTGCTGGTGAACGACAAAATCATGGTGGTCCCTGAAAGGAAAATTGACAAGCTGATAGAACCGACAAGATGATACAGATCAAACCAATCGAAAGAGAGCGGATTCCAGAGCTGGTTCGCTATGTGATGGGGTTCCGCAAAGAGCTGTTCCCGATGATAGATCACAGCAAGCCGCCCCACGACTTGGCGCACTTCGAGGCCGCTTATATGGAAGACAAAAATGCTGCCTTTCTGATCGCGACCGACCTGTCAGATACCATTGTCGGCACCATTGGCATGCGCACCTACGACCACCGCTTTAAGCACCTGAACTACGAGGGCCGGCTGACAACCGAAGTACAGAAGCTGTATGTGGAGCCCTCCCTCCGAAAAGTTGGCTTGGGTACCTGTCTTTTTAGCGCTTTGAAAGAAGAAGCTGCGCGCAAAGGCATCGAAACGCTATACCTGCACACGCACCCCTTCCTGACGGGCGCACAGGAGTTCTGGGCAAAACAGGGTTTCGAACTGATTTGTCAGGATGAAACGCCTGTTTACAGAACCATACACATGCAACTGCAATTGCCAAAATTTGAGCGGCTTGGTAAAATAATTTTTGACAAAGGAGAGGAGCCTGTTCAGGTATGATGCTAGACTTGACCCGAAGAATGGCTGCGAATTATATGAAAAGTGTCCTGTGCGCATTGTTGCTATACCTGTTTGCTATACCTGCTTTTGCCCAGCCAACAGGCAGTGTGGGTGGTAGCGTGAAGGACGAGAAAGGGGAAGTCTTGGTCGGTGTTTCGGTAGGTGTAAAAGATACCGCAGTTGGGAATGTGACAGCCCTGGATGGCACGTTTAAAATTGACGGACTGCCTTATGGGCGCTATACCTTGTTGGTGAAAGGGCTGGGCATGGTTGATAAAACAGTACCTTTTGCCCTGACCGAGCAGTCGGCGCACGTATGGCTGGACGTGGTGCTGAACCGCCAGACGCATGTGATGCAGGAAGTGCTGGTAACGGGCCGAAAAGAAACCAACTACGTGAACGATTACAGCTTTGTGGGCACCAAACTGCAGAGTAGGGTAGTAGATGTGCCGCAGACCATTTCCTCGGTTACCAAAGAGCTGATCGAGGACCAGCAGGCTTTTCTGGTGACAGATGTAGTGCAGAACCTGGCGGGCGTAACACAGTACTCGGCCTACGACGACCTGACCATCCGCGGTTTCCGCAACGGCTTCGATACAGGGTATAGACTAGTGAACGGGCTGCGCTCGGGCTATGGATTTGGCACAAGTTTCTTCCGTGTGCCGCTCACGGTGAACCTCGAAAGCGTGGAGGTGCTCAAAGGCCCTGGTGCTGCTCTCTTTGGCGACATCAACCCTGGGGGCACAGTCAATCTGGTCACTAAAAAGCCGCTGGACGAAAGCCGTAAAGCAGTGAGTTTCTCGGTAGGCAGCTTCCAGACCATGCGCACCACCCTCGACCTTACGGGGCCGCTCAACGAAGACAAGTCCTTGCTCTACCGCCTCAACATCGGCTACGAAGACACCAAGACCTTTCGGGATGTGAACGACCGCAGCTCCCTGATGATTGCGCCCACCGTTACCTTTCGCCCGACAGCAAACACGACCGTTAACGCCGAACTCGTGTACAGCCAGTTTGATGGCTACCTCGACCGTGGCATGGGTATACGGGGCGGCGACCTGTACGCCTTACCGAGGTCCTTTACCCTGAGCCAGCCCAGCGATTATTACCGCGTAAACGATATCTCCTTCAACGGCTCGCTCAATCACCGCCTCACCGATTGGCTGTCCTTTAACGCCGCCTACATGAAGTTTGTGTACCACGAAGAGCTGAGCGAGCACCGCACCCTCAATACCTTCGCCGATGCTCCCGCCAACACCATCATGAACATGCGGTATCTGGAGAAGAAGATAAACGACTATACCGACAACCTCTCCGCTTACTTCTCCCTGAGCGGCAACACGGGCTGGCTGCGCCACGATGTGGTGGCAGGTATGGACTACATTAAATACGAAGCTGACAGGCGCGGGCACCAGTGGGAGGCCCGTCAGATGGAAGTGGACGGGCAGGTCGTTCCCCTCACGTTCGACCTCAACAACCCGACATACGAACTCCGCGACCCGAGCAAGTACATTCGCCTGCCGCTCTCGCCGTTCTTTGTTGATTACCTCAATACCAGCTACAGCACCACCGGGCTATACCTACAAGACCAGATCACCGTAACCGAGCGCCTGCGCCTCTTACTGGGCCTGCGGCAGGAATTTTTCCGCGACCAGCGGGTGTATGACAACGGCGAAGAAAAAGTGCACCAGAATGTGCTCCTCCCGAGAGCGGGACTCACCTATAAGCTACTCGACAACCTGAACTACTTCGCCAGCTACAGCCAGGGCTTCAAACCCGTGGACCCCGCCTTTGTCCGCAACCCGGAAAACTACGGCAGCGACGCCCCATTCGACAGCGAAACCAGCTTTCAGGCAGAGTCAGGGCTCAAGGGCGAATTCCTGAACAAGCGCCTGTTTGCCTCAGTGTCGGCCTTCCACATCGAAAAGCGCAACACACTCATCAACACAGGCCAGGTGACAGATACGGGCAATCCCATTTACCGCCAGAACGGGCGCATTAAGTCGCAGGGTGTGGAGCTGGAGGCGAACGGCAGTGTAAGTGCTGCCTTCAACCTGAGCGTGAACTATGCTTTTAACCACACCGAGGTAGTAAGCACCGAGATGGAAGCTGAGCGGGGCACCATGACGCCAAACGCACCAAAGCACTCGACAGGTTTGTGGGCCAAGTATACCTTTTCGGGTGCTGGTCTGGAGGGCTTTGGGTTAGCCGTAGGCGGCAACTATGTAGGCGAGCGCAAAATGGAGCGCCAGGTGCAGGACACCCAGACAGGGGATTGGGTTTGGGGCTACTGGCCTGAGTATACGGTACTGAACGCAGCGGCCTTTTACCGTGCCAATAAGTTTCGGCTGAGCCTGAATGTGAACAACCTGCTCGATGAATTCTACTACGTGGGCGGCTACGACTACCAGCGGGCTTTCCCTGGCGCTCCCCGCCACTTTATCCTTTCAGTCGGCTATACCTTTTAAAACTAATATACCAGCATCATGAGAAGAAGCTTACTCACCATCACATCACCTGATTTACTGCTTTTGGCACAGGTTCCGGCACGGCTAAAGCTGCCTAATAGTTTGCAAGTGCAGACTGCCAACACACCGGCAGGCCTATCGCTGAGCTAAGTTACGCTACTCAGAAAATAGTGGTGGACTGCAACTTTACTGCCACGGAACAAGGCATTAGCACGGCTTTCAAAAACGTATATCAAAAATCATATCAATGAATAAATATTTCCTTTCTTTTATCGCTCAACTATTTGTAATTCAAACTGTAATTGCTCAGAATACTGGCCTCGAGAAGAGTAGCACGGATAGCACAAGCACTAATAAAACGCCTACAATTCAAGGACTCTCAGATGGCAGCTTATCGGGTTTGAGCGAAAGGATAGATGTGAATTTTCTGCTTCGAAGCTCAGTAGACTTCCCGAGTGGTGCTTCCAATCAGGCATCCGTTAATTTGAACGAAGCACGGATGGAGCTGAGGGGAGATATCACGCCGGATCTGAGTTTTCGCGTACGGTACCGGCTTAACAGAAGCGCTGCTCCGAACAGTTTAGATAATGCTCCGGGCTCATTAGATCACGCGAATGTCACCTATCGGTTTGGCACCGCGAAGAAATGGCATCTGACAGCCGGAAAGCAGTCCGCGAGTGTGGGGAGTTGGGAGTTTGACAAAAACCCCACTTTTGAATACCAATATACCGAATACGTGAACAGGCAGCTGAACCTGTTTTTACTCGCCATGAAACTCGGCTATGATGTCACTGAAAACCATACCTTCCAGTTACAACTGCACAATACCTCTAACAATAATTTCAACACGGTCTACAACACGACAGGCTACAACACAGACGGACTAAGGCCGTCAAAAACACCTTTTGGCTTATACGTTGCGTGGCTGGGCAATCTATTGGATGAAAAATGGCAGACTTTCTACAGTTATAATATTTCGCAGTTCGCCAAAGGTAAGACAGATCATGCCGTATCCATCGGCAACCAGGTTGTGCTCGACAGGTTTAAAGCTTACCTCGACTTGCAGAGCACCAACATGTCCGTAGACTATCCTAACATTGGGTCGCCGGCTGTCAATACCTTTATGGCTCCTACTCCGGGGTTTACTCCGGTTTTTCTGCAAGACATCAATTACAAAACAGCCTTGCTTCGCGTAGATTATGAGTTTATACCCAAGTGGTTTATAACTGCCAAAGGCTTTTACGAAACTGCCAGTCACCGAAAAGACAGCGAGATCGGAGACAATTTCAGAGAGCATACTGGCCTTTTGGCAGGCCTGGAATACAAGCCTGTTGGCAGCCAGGAAATGCGGTTGTTTAGTTACTATTACTACAACACGTCACGGTATAATAATGCAGTAGGGGTAAGTAACCCGAATCAGAAGCTACACTTGTTCTCGGTTGGAGTGCTTTACTTTGTGAATGCCCTTTAGCTTAGGCATTGTGCAGTAACTGTAGCGGCTGTAAGGGCAAGTATAGCCGTTAAAGTAGTTGTTTCCTTGCTTTTATGGGGCTTTATCCGTTACTTTGAAAGAATACTATCAGAACCGTGCTGCCACCTAACAGAAAAATTCATCTCTTTTCAGAGCCGCTTACAGGCTTTGTTGCGGCATCGCATCACGTATCTCAAAGTGATGTGCTGAATGGCTATTGTCTTTTCTTTTATACAGCCCCTAAGGCCTTCATTAAGTAAGCCGGAAACCTCCGGCCCCGGGCGTAAGCCACCATACCTTGCTACAGGCTATCCCTGTTCAATATTCTAGCATTTACCGTTTCGCAAAACACCTTTACGCAGCGCAAAAGCCGCAAGCAAGGGAGTTTTTGTGTGTTTACCTTTTTAAAACCTCCGTGCTGCATGCGCTGGAGGTTTTGCGCCTGCCTTTGGGGCATGGCAAGGCGCTATACCTGTAAGATTTTTCAATGCTTTAAAATACCAATGATATGAACCCGATTTATGTAACAGAAAAAGATTTACAACGCCTGCACAACCTGGTACAGGTGCAGCGCCAGGTAAGCGGTGCCCATTCCGTAGAGGCCCTCAGCAGGGAACTGAAGCGAGCGAAAGTGGTAGCTTCCGAGGAGATTCCGGAGAATGTGGTGACCATGAACTCGCTGGTGAAGCTGAAGGAGCTGAAAAGCGGTGCCGAGATGGAACTGACTGTGGTATACCCCAAGGACGCTGACTTGCCAAATTTCAAAATCTCAGTGCTGGCACCAGTGGGTACAGCCATACTGGGCTGCAAAGTGGGTGACAAGGTGGAGCGGCCGGGACCTAAAGGCACGGTGGTGTACGAGGTGCTGGAAATTTTGTATCAACCCGAAGCAGCAGGCGATCTGGCCCTTTAATTTACTGGCCGGATTGGTCTTTTGGAGGAGAATATTTTTACCATAGAGAATGGGTTTTTTAGATTTTTTCAGAGAGGATATTGCCATAGATTTGGGCACAGCCAATTTTCTGGTGATGCAGGGCGACAAGGTGGTGGTGGACGAGCCTGCCATTGTAGCCTACAGCCGCTCATCAGGAAAAGTGCTGGCCATTGGCCGTAAGGCGATGCAGATGGAGGGAAAGGCGCATGAGGACATCCGTATTGTGCGGCCAATGAAGGATGGTGTGATCGCTGACTTTCATGCCGCAGAGCACATGATGAAGGGTATGCTGCAGCTCATTAACGGAGGGAAAAGGAAAATGGGCGCTTCGTTCCGGATGGTGGTTTGTGTGCCCTCCGGTATAACCGAGGTAGAGAAACGCGCTATACGCGACTCGGCCGTTATTTCTGGGGCAAGGGAGCTATACCTGGTGCACGAACCAATTGCTGCGGCCATCGGCATCGGACTGGATGTAGAGGAACCGAACGGGCACATGATTGTAGACATTGGGGGAGGTACCACCGAAATCGCCGTGATTGCCCTGAGCGGCATTGTCTGCGACCAATCCCTGAAGGTAGCGGGCGAAAGCTTTAACGCCGATATTGTGCACTACATGCGCAAGCATCACAACCTGCTGATCGGGCAGTCTACCGCCGAACGGATCAAGCTGGAAGTAGGGGCTGCCCTGCCTGAGCTGCAGGATCCACCGGATGATGTGGCCATCAAAGGCCGTGACCTGCTCACAGGTCTGCCGAAACAGATACACGTTTCCTATATGGACGTCGCTTTTTTTCTGGATCGCTCACTGTCTAAAATTGAAGAAGCGGTGATGAAGACACTGGAGATGACGCCACCAGAGCTCTCCGCAGACATACACCAGACGGGCATCTACCTGACCGGTGGCGGTGCCTTGCTGCGTGGTCTGGACAAGCGGATATCTGCCCGAACGAAACTGCCTACCCACGTGGTGGAAGACCCACTCCGCGCTGTGGTGCGGGGTACGGGCACGGCGATGCGAAACATTGACCGCTTCCAGTTTTTGATGCGCTGAGTTAGTGGCAAATTAGTGCAACAGGGTATGCCCTGGCAGGTCATATAGCAGCATTACAAAGAGCCCCGCTGGAAATAAACTGGCGGGGCTCTTTTTATAAGAAATTACCGGAATGTATAAGTCTATAGCCACTGCCCGAATAGCTTTATTATTAAATAATCTTTAAATTTATTCTGATCGCTGGCACAGATTGCTATACCTTGGCTTTTGCTGCCATAGCAGGTGCCTTGTGGCGGACTGAGGTTGCCTCGCCGGTCCACAGTGTCTCCATCTCTTCCAGCGACTTGTTCTTCGTCTCCGGCACCATCTTCCAGACAAACAACAGCGAGAGCACACTCATCACGCCATAGAAACCGTAGGTGAAGGCGCCGCTGAACTCCATCATGGAAGGGTAGGTGGATGAGATAAAATAATTGGCCGCCCACTGTGCCGCCACGGCCACCGCCACGGCCTTGCCCCGTATTTTGTTCGGGAAAATCTCGGAGATGAGCACCCAGCAGATCGGCCCCCAGGACATCATAAAAGAAGCTGTGTAGATGATGATAAACACCAGTGTGCCGATCCCGATAATCTCGAAGTAGGAGAGTCCGGCGATGGCGAACATACCGATGGCCATACCTACAGAGCCAATCATCAGCAGCGGCTTTCTGCCCCATTTGTCAACCGTAAGGATGGCCAGCACTGTGAAAAGCACATTGATCACACCCATCACCACGGTTTGCAGCATGGAGGCGTCCTTGCCGGCACCCATGCTCTCAAAAATGCGGGGCGCATAGTAGAGGGCCACGTTTATACCTACAAACTGCTGGAAAACCGAAAGCAAAATGCCGATCACGATAACGGTGCGGCCATAGGAGAGAAGCTTGCTGGAGTGGTGCTCCACTGTATTTTTAATGTCAGCCAAAATTTGCCTGGCCACTGACGGGCCGTTTACTTTTGTGAGGACTTTCAGTGCCTCCTCATCCCGGCCCACCATGCTCAGGTAGCGTGGCGTTTCAGGCACGAAGAACAGCAGCAATGCAAACAGTCCGGCAGGTATAGCCTCCGATAAAAACATCCTGCGCCAGCCCACTTCGTTTATCCACTCGATGGATTGGCCGCTGGCGATACCCCAGTTGACAAAGTAAACCACCAGCATCCCGAAGATAATGGCAAATTGGTTGAGCGACACCAGGCGGCCCCGGAGGTGGGCAGGTGCAATCTCACCAATGTACACCGGGCTAACAGCAGAGGCCAGACCTACACCGATACCACCCAATACACGGTAAAAGTTGAACAGGTAGAGCAGCCCCATGGTCGGTTCGTCCTGCTCAAAGAACAGAGACTCCGGGTAGGCTGAGCCAAGGGCCGAAACGAAAAACAGAAAAGCGGCGACCAGCAGGGTTTTCTTGCGGCCTATGCCTGAGGCCAGCAAACCGGAGATCGCTCCTCCTATTACGCAGCCGATCAGAGCGCTGGAAATAGTAGCGCCATGTACCCAGGTGCTGAGTCCAAGTCCATCGATCAGGTAGGCCTGCACCGATTTCTCAGCTCCCGAGATCACGGCAGTGTCATACCCAAATAGCAGGCCGCCGAGTGTGGCGATCAGGGTAATGCCTGCAATGTAAGGGAGGTTGCTGGCACTGTAATCCTTTGTGTTTTCCGTCATGGTGAAGCAGGGTTAGGGTGGAAGATGCTACTGCTTAAATGAAGCGGTTGATCAGATTTTCGAGATACTCCTGACGGCCGCTTCTTACTTCTGGCTCCCCATGCACGATCGCATAGTCACGTAACTCTTCCAATGTCAGCTTACCCTGCTCAAATGCTTTGCCCTTGCCACTGTCGAATGAGGCGTAACGTTCCTGGCGCAGCTTTTTGTAATCGGAGTTTTGCAGGATGTTGTCAGCCGTAATAAGGGCGCGGGCGAAGGTGTCGGCACCGCCGATGTGGGCATAGAACAAGTCAGCCGGATCGGTGGAGTTTCTGCGGATCTTGGCGTCGAAGTTGATGCCGCCGCCCTGCACGCCGCCTGCTTCCAGGAACACCAGCATAGCCTCTGTCAGCTCATTGATGTTGTTGGGGAACTGGTCGGTGTCCCAACCGTTCTGGTAGTCGCCGCGGTTTGCATCGATGGAGCCGAGCAGGCCGGCATCGGCAGCCACCTGCAGTTCGTGCTGGAAGGTATGGCCGGCCAGCGTTGCGTGGTTTACTTCAATGTTTAGCTTAAAGTCCCCCAGCAGGTCATACTGACGCAGGAAGCTGATAACGGTGGCGGCGTCGTAGTCATACTGGTGTTTGGTCGGTTCCATTGGTTTTGGCTCAATGAAGAATGTGCCCTTGAAGCCCTGCTTGCGGGCATAGTCGCGGGCCATGTGCAGAAACTTAGCAAAGTGCTCTTGTTCCCGCTTCATGTCTGTGTTCAGCAGCGTCATATAACCTTCACGGCCTCCCCAGAACACATAGTTTTCACCACCCAGGGCAATTGTCGCATCCAGGGCAGCTTTTACCTGAGCACCCGCATGGGCTGTCACATGGAAGTCCGGGTTGGTGGCGGCGCCGTTCATGTAGCGGCTATGTGAAAAGACATTAGCCGTGCCCCAAAGCAGTTTGACACCAGTCTCTTGCTGCTTTTGCCTGGCGTATTCCACAATTGCCTGCAGTCTGCGCTCGTTTTCCCGAATGTCGTTGCCATAGTCTACCAAGTCCACGTCATGGAAGCAATAGTAGGGCAGGCCGAGTTTGGTGATGAATTCAAAAGCCGCATCCATTTTGTCTTTGGCTCTTTCAACAACGTCCTCTTTTTTGTTCCAGCCAAACTTCAGGGTAGGACCACCAAAAGGGTCAGAACCATCGGCATTGAAGGAGTGCCAGTAGGCTACAGCAAAGCGCAGGTGCTCTTTCAGTATTTTGCCGGCCACTACACGGTTCTCGTCGTACCAGCGGTAGGCCAACGGATTGTCAGACTCGAGTCCTTCAAATTTGATGGCGCTTATACCTTTGAAATATTCTGATTGGGTTAGTGTCGTGTTTGCCATAAGGTATAGGTGTTAGCTTGTTTGCGATTTAGGTTATATTTCGTTCAGGTGTTTTTCGAGCAGGGCCTTCCATTCCTGGTAGGCCGGCTCGTACAGGTCGATGGCTTTGGGTTCTACAGTTCGTAGCCTTTTGCTGTTGGTGAAAGCTTCTTTCTCGGAGACGAAGGCTTTTACTCCGATGCCGGCACCCAGCGCGGCGCCTATGCTGCCGTCGTTCAGGTATAGCTCGACAGGGACGTGGGTAGCGTTCACAAAAGCCTCTGTAAAGGTCTCACTCAGGAAAAGGTTGGCCTGACCCGCCCGGATAATGCTGGGGTTCATGCCGCTTTCGCGCATAATGTCCAGTCCGTAGCGGAAAGCAAAAGCGATGCCCTCCTGCACTGCCCGGAACATATGCGCCTTGGTGTGGAGATTCAGGTCAATGTGGTGGAAATGGGTACCCACGATCTTGTTGTTGAGCATGCGCTCGGCTCCGTTTCCGAAAGGGATCACCCGCAGGCCATTGCTGCCGATAGGTATAGCAGCGGCCATCTGGTTCATGTCGGCATAGCTTATACCTGGCCCGGCTATGTTCTTCATCCAGCGGTTCAGGCTGCCAGTGCCATTGATGCAGAGCAGCATGCCCAGCCTTTTATCTGAGTCGGCATAGTTCACGTGCGCAAAAGTATTCACCCGGGACTGCGGATCGTAAAGCAGCTTGTCGCTCACACCGTAGATCACGCCAGATGTTCCGGCCGTAGCGGCTACCTCACCGGGTTGCAGCACGTTCAGTGACAGGGCATTGTTGGGTTGGTCTCCTGATTTATAGGTAACCGGTATACCTGCTTTGAGGCCAAGTTCGTCGGCAACGGCTTTTGTGACCGTACCGTGTTCTGAGAAAACCGGGTTGATAACAGGTATAAGATGCTTGTCGAATTTGTAGTAGCCAAGTACATCGCTGGAGAGTTCGTTCTCCTGAAAATCCCAGAAAACACCCTCCGACAAGGCTGACACGCTGGTGGTGATACTGCCGGTCAGTTTCATGGCCACGTAGTCGCCGGGCAGCATGATCTTGTCGATGTTGTCGTAGAGCCCGGGCTCGTTTGCTTTGACCCAGGCCAGCTTGGAGGCTGTGAAGTTGCCGGGGGAGTTGAGCAGTCGTGACAGGCTTCGTTCTTCACCGATCGTTTTGAAAGCCTGGTTGCCGATCTCTACGGCACGGCTGTCGCACCAGATGATGGCGTTACGAAGAGCTTGCTGCTCTTTGTTCACCACTACCAATCCATGCATCTGGTAGGCTATACCTATGGCGCCAATATCTACGGGGTTATACCTGCCCGTCGCGTTCACTTTCCGAATAGCGGCTTTGGCATGTTCCCACCACATCTCCGGTGCCTGCTCTGCCCAGCCCGCCTGTGGGGCCAGGATATCTGACTCTTCCTCCGGGTGCTGGGCCGAAGCCAGACAGTCCTGCGTCTGGGCATCTACCACCGAGACTTTGATCGAAGAAGTACCTACGTCTATACCTAATAGAAGCATATGTTTTAAACTGCTTAAAGGTGATCAACAGGTGTACGGTATGGCTACCTTGTGCGGCGTAACGAAGCCAACTTTTTGGGCTTGCTGATTACAACCCGAATACCTCCGGCAGCCAGAGGCTAAGGGCCGGCACATAGGTGACCAGCAGCAGGGCTACCAACATGGCTACGAAGAGCGGCACCAGCGGTTTGATTACTTTGCTGATACTGATATTAGCCACACCGCAGCCCACGAAGAGCACCGAACCAACCGGTGGCGTGCAAAGGCCGATGCAGAGGTTGAACACCATCAGGATGCCGAAGTGTACCGGATGAACGCCCAAGGCTGTTACGACTGGCAGGAAGATCGGCGTGAAGATGAGTACAGCCGGTGTCATGTCCATGAAAATTCCCACGAACAGTAGGATCAGGTTAATGATGACCAGAATGACGATCTTGTTATCGCTGATGGAAAGCAGGGCCTCACTTACGGCCTGCGGAATGTTCTCAAACGACATCACCCAGGACATGCCCATCGAAGTACCGATCAGCAGCATCACAATAGCTGTCGTGATCACTGTTGTGATCAGGATGTCCGGCAGGTCAGCTACTTTTACTTCACGGTACACCACCATCGACAGCACCACCGTGTAGAGCACCGCAATGGCCGAGGCCTCGGTAGCGGTAAAAATTCCGGCTATAATACCGCCGATCACAATAAAGAGCAGGAACAGGCTTGGCAGTGCATCGATCAGTTTCTTGAAAACTATACTAAGCGGAATGCGATCGCCTACCGGGTATTTGTTTTTGTAAGCCATAAACCCGGCTACACCTACAAGCGACAAGCCTAGCAGAATGCCTGGTACATAACCCGCCACAAAAAGTGCGGCAATCGACACACCACCACTGGCCAGCGAATATACGATCAGGATATTGCTTGGGGGAATGATCATGCCTGTGGTGGCTGAGGTAATGTTTACGGCAGCACTAAAAGGACGGGAGTAACCCTCTTTGACCATGCGTGGGTTCATGATACCACCAATAGCCGAAGCCGCCGCTACAGCAGACCCTGAAATAGCGCCAAATAGCATGTTAGCCACAATGTTTACATAGGCGAGTCCGCCGGGTAGGGTACCGACCAGACTTTTGGCAAAGTCGATAAGGCGGGTAGCGATACCGCCCCGGTTCATCAACTGGCCAGCCAGGATAAAGAAAGGTATAGCCAGGAGAGCAAAGCTGTCGAGGCCGGTGGCCAGGCGCTGTGCCAGAGTGGTGAAGGCAGGTACCGGTGCAATGCTGACCAGCATGGTGAGCAGCGCTGAGATACCAATGGAAAAGGCAATGGGTACACCGATGATCAGTAGGAAAATAAAGCTGACAATCAGTACGATGATCTCAAGAAATTCCATAAGCTCCTGTTATAAATATGTTGCTAAGCCAACTCTTTTCCAATTTCTTCCGGCTCTTCACCCTGCAGGCGCAGGTTCACCAGACTGTAGTACACGATCAGCAGTCCACTCAAAGGCAGCACCGTGTACACATAACCTAGCGGGATGTTAAGGGCTGCGGATGTCTGCTCCAGTTTCAGGGTGATGTAGACCAGCTTAATACCACCCCATACCAGCACTAGGAAAGAGAACAGGGCAACTACCACATTCGTGAAGATGCTCAGGTTCCGGGCTTTCCTGCCGTGCATCTTTGAGGGGAGAATATCGATGGCCAGGTGCATTTTTTTGCCTGTCACGTAGCTGGCGCCTAGCAGACCGACCCAGATCAAAATGAAGCGGGCGAGTTCATCTGTGAAAGAGCTTGGGGACTTGAATAAGTATCTGGAAGCGACCTGCCACAATACGTTCAGCACCATCAGACCCATCAGCACCACGAGTGACCAGAATAAGGCTTTATCAACTTTTTCCCTGATTTTCATAGGTTCTGGTTTTTAAGGTTTTGTTGCAGTTACAATAGCCTCTTTTTGATTGCCCGTCTGGCGGATGCGCTGGATCAGGCTGTATACCTCCGGTTCAGCTTTGAAGCTCTCGTACATGGGCTCCACTAGTTTGGCAAAAGGAGCCTTATCTGGTGTGCTCACCGTTACGCCAGCGTCTCTTATTGCCTGCAGGGCTTCTATTTCAGCTTCTTCCCAAAGTTCACGCTGTACCTGGGCCGATTCCTCTGCAGCCTCCTGCAGCCACTGCTGTTCCTGTGGCGTCAGGCTTTCCCAAACCACGGTGCTGATCAGCAAAATGTCCGGGATCATGGTGTGCTCGTTCAGGGAGTAGAATTTGCTTACTTCGTAGTGGCGCGACAGGTAAAAGCTCGGCGGATTGTTCTCTGCACCGTCTACCACGCCTTGCTGCAGGGCTGTGTAAAGTTCTCCCCACGATACGGGCGAAGCAGCTCCACCAAAGCTTTTGATCATACCGAAGGCGGTGTTACTGGCCTGTACCCGGATGGTCATGCCGCGCAGGTCGGCTGGGGAATCAATCGGTTTTTTGGTGCTGTAAAAGCTGCGGCTGCCGGCGTCGTAGAAGCAAAGGCCCCGCAACCAGTATTTCTCGCCTTCTTTCAGTAGATCGTCGCCAATGCCGCCGTCCAGCACATCATAATAATGCGCTTTGTCCCGGAAGACATAAGGGAGGCTCAATGCTTTGAAGTTAGGGGAAAAGCTTTCCATCACAGCGGCCGACACCTTTGTCATGCCGATGCTGCCGATCTGCAGGAGCTCGATGCTTTCGCGTTCGCTGCCAAGCTGGGAGCTCGGGTAGATGTCGATCGTCATCTTGCCACCTGATTTCTCTTTCACCCGTTCGGCCATATACACCATGGCTTTGTGTACCGGGTGTGTTACCTCAAGGGTATGGGCTAATTTTACTTCGGTGGTTTTGCTTATTTTCTGGCAGGAGTTGGTAATAAGCAGTATGGCTAGGAGAGAAGCACAATATGCGAAACGCTTATACCTATAAGCGAAGCGGGAGAGAAGGTATAGATACAACTGTTTCATCATTTCCTCCTGACTGTTTTCACGATCTCAATAGCTTGTTTCGTCAGCTCCTCCAGCCTGGTGTAGTCTCTGTTTTCCAGAATGTCTTTGCTGATCATCTTCGAGCCCATGCCTACTGCGCAAACTCCTGATTTAAACCAGGTGCTGATGTTTTCCTGGTCGATCTCCACACCGCCAGTTGGCATAAACAGCTGTCCGGCAAAGAGCTCTTTGATGGACGACACATAGCCTGGACCCAGCACATTGGCTGGGAAGATCTTGATGAGCGCCGCCTGGTGTTGCTGAGCTGTGTGAATCTCTGTCGGTGTAAAGCAGCCCGGTATCCACAGCAATCCTGCTTCATGTGTCAGGTCACCCACTGCCGGGTTCACGATGGGGCAAACAATATAGTCAGCACCTGCCTCAATGAAAGCCTGTGCCTCCGCAGTTGTTTTGATAGTGCCTATACCCAGGTGCAGGTCTGGGTATACCTGGCCGAGCTCCTGCTTCAGGTATTTAAAGTTTTCCAGTGCTGCCGGCCCTCTGTTGGTATACTCCAGCGTCCGGATGCCAGCCTGATACAAGGTCTTTACAACCTCCAGGCTCACCTCGGGGTTTTCATAGAAAAACAGGGGCAGCAGACCCTGGTCCAGAATGGCTTGTAGGGCACTCTCTTTAGTTTGCATAAGCTGAAATCGTTTCTTGGATCTCCGCAACCGTGCTGGTTGTGGCATCACTCGGAATAAACAGTTTTTTGAAGGCGGCGGCTGTAGCGAACTCAAGCGTTTCGGAAGGAGGGAGCTGGTGGTAGAAACCATAGATCAGGCCTGCCATAAAACAATCGCCACTTCCCACCTTGTCCAGGATCTGTTCTACCTGATATTCGTGCGAGGTATACAGTGTGCCCGCTTCGAACAGGGTAGTAAAATATCGAATACCTTGCTGATAATCAAATCGGAATGTATTGGCAACCGTGCGGCACTTCGGAAATTTCTCCAGAATGGCTTTAGATGTTGCCTCTGCGTGCTCCTGCAGGGCCTCCTTGCTCAGGTTAGCGATGAGTTCTTCATCCAAAGATATACCCAGCATTTTATTGGCCGCCCAGATATTGCCCATGATCAGGTCGCAGTATTGGGCCAGAGCAGGCATTATTTCCACCGGATCTTTGCCGTACTGCCAGAGCTTGGCGCGGTAGTTCAGGTCCAGGGAAATGGTGATGTTCTTCTGCGCTGCTACTTTCAGGGCCTCTTCGCACACATCAGCTACCGACTGGTTAATAGCCGGGCAGATGGCGCTGAAATGAAACCAGTCAACCCCCTCGAACACTGTGTCCCAATCGATAAGGCCCGGCTTCAGGTCTGCGTAAGCTGAGCCGGCGCGGTCGTAGATCACACCGGCATTCTTCAGGTCCTTTCCTTTGGGCAGGTAATACAGGCCAACCCGGTTGCCCAGGTATACGATGCTATCGGTCTGTACCTGTTTGCTGTTGAGGTAGCCAACAAGCTGCTCAGCCACAAAGTTGTCGGGCAGGGCAGTCAGGTAGGCAGAAGGAACGTCCCAAAGGGCCAGTGCTGTTGCCACATTGGCCTCAGCGCCGCCCACATAAAAGGGGAGCTTGTTTTCCTGCAGCCACTGTCCGCCTTCGTCAGGGCATATCCGGAGGAGCAACTCGCCAAAAGAAAGTACCTTGCCCATACCTGATTAGAAGTTAAAGTATGACTTTGCGTTGTTGTAGCAGATATCCTCCACCATTTGGCCTAACCAGGCCATTTCGCTGGCTGGAAGCTCACCGTTCTCCACATCGTTGCCGATCATGTTGCACAGGATTCTTCTGAAATACTCGTGACGTGGGTAAGAAAGGAAGCTTCTGGAGTCGGTGAGCATACCTACAAATCGGCTCAACAGGCCCATGTTGCTCAGGGCGTTCAGTTGGCGTTCCATACCGTCTTTCTGATCGAGGAACCACCAGGCCGAACCGTACTGGATCTTGCCCGGCGTGCTGCCGTCGTTGAAGTTGCCAATCATGGTAGCGTATAGCTCGTTCTGGCTCGGGTTCAGGTTGTACAGGATCGTCTTAGCCAATTGGTTCGAGTTGTCCAGCTTGTCCATGAACTTCGCCAGTGGACGGGCCACGTCAAAGTCGCCTATAGAGTCGAAACCGGTATCCGGGCCGAGTTCACGCATCATACGGGTGTTATTGTTGCGTAGCGCACCAAGATGGAACTGCTGTGTCCAGTTCTTAGCGTGGTCCATCAAGGCCAGCTGCATCAGCATAGCTGATTTGAATTTGAGCACTTCCTCCTTCGTGAGCGACTGCTTCTGCAATGCTTTTTGGAAGATGGTTGTTACCTCCTGTTCGGTATAGGCTTCTGCGTAGATCGTCTCCAAACCGTGGTCGGAGAGACGGCAGCCATTCTCGTGGAAAAAGTCGTGGCGCTGCTGCAGCGCGTCCAGCAAGCCCTGGTAATTGTCAATGGCTATACCTGCCGCCTCAGCCAGTTTCTGCAGGTATGGCAGAAACACAGCTTCATCGTCAATAGCCAATACTTTGTCGGCGCGGAAGGCCGGCAGTACCTGTATGCCACAGTTGTCAGCTTTTACCTTCTGGTGGTGCTCCAGCGTGTCGATTGGATCGTCGGTGGTGCAGATGATCTCCACGTTCATCTTTTTGAGGATGCCACGCACGCTGTACTCGTCAGTTTGCAGCATGTCGGTGCAGGCGTCGTAAATCTCGCGAGCAGTCTCTGGCTTGAGGATGGTCTCAATACCGAACGGACGCTTGAGTTCCATGTGCGTCCAGTGGTAAAGTGGGTTTCGCATGGTATAAGGCACGGTTTCGGCCCACTTCTCAAATTTGGCATAATCATCGGCATCGCCAGTGCAGAAGCGCTCTGGTATTCCGTTGGTACGCATCGCACGCCACTTATAGTGGTCACCTTCAAGCCAAATCTGCGTCAGGTTTTTAAACTTGCGGTCGTTGGCAATGTCCTGCGGCGACAGGTGGCAGTGGTAGTCAATGATGGGCATGTCTTTGGCATGCTCATGGTATAGCCTACGTGCCGTCTCTGTCTGCAACAGGAAATTCTCGTCCAGAAATGGGGTAATGGTGTAAGTGTCCGTAATTGTGTTTCGCATGGGTATGGTGTAGGCAATGCGCCTGGTAAAGTCAAATGTATAATTAGATGCCTGGTTCAGAGGCCTTCAGAAAAAATGAAGTATAGCTTTATCTGATGCAAGTATAGCCGGGCTATACCTGGCATTGCTAGGCTATGTTTGCCTGTTTCTCGGCTAGTAGCAAGGCCTCCAGTTCTGCTGTTACTAAGTCTGCTAGTCCTGGGATTAGGGTCAGGTCAGTATCCCAGAAGTCTTTGTTGCTCAGCACGGCAGTTACCACTTCGTCAGCAGATTCCTGCTGCCAGGTCTTTACAAAGAAAGCCAGAACTTCCGGTGTGTCGTTCAACGGAATGCTTTCGCCGTTCCACTCGCCTTTGTAGAAAAGAATAAGTGCCGCCAGCGATTGCAGCAGTCGTTTCGGTAACTCACCTTTGCGCTGGTAGTACTCCAGCACTGACGGCAGCACACGCACCTTGTACTTCGATACCGAGTTGAGGGCGATGCTGATCAGTTCGTGGCGGATGAACGGGTTCTGGAAACGCTCGATCACATCGTTGGCAAACTGCTCCAGTTCTTCCTGCGGCAGGTCAAGTGTCGGGATGATCTCTTCAAAGATGGCTCTGCGGATAAAATCACCGGCTTTTTCGTCTTCTATGGCGTCGCGCACGGTGCGTAGTCCCTGCAAGTAGGCTACTGGCACAAGCGCGGTATGTGCTCCGTTCAGGATTCGTACTTTGCGGGTGCGGTAAGGGGTGAGGTCCTCTACGAATTTCACCTGCAAACCTGCTTCGTTAGCCAGGAAGGCAGCTCTCACAGCTTCCGGTGCCTCAATTACCCACAGGTGGAATGGTTCGGCCTTCACAACCAGGTTGTCGTGGTAGCCAATCTCCTGCTGTATCTCCTGAATGTTGTCCTTCGGGAAGCCCGGCACAATACGGTCTACCAGCGTGTTGCAGAAATGATTGTGCTGCTCGATCCAGACGGCGAAATCGGCCGGAAGGTTCCAGTGCTTCGCGTATGCTAGTATAGAGTCGCGCAGGGCCTCCCCGTTTTTCTCGATGAGCTCACATGGGATCAGGTATAGCCCTTTATCGGCAGCGCCTTCAAAATGATGGAAGCGGTGATAAAGCAAAGCCGTTAGCTTACCTGGGAAACTGTTAGGCAAACTTTCCATACCTGTATCTGCTTCATCGAAAGCGATACCTGCCTCTGTGGTGTTGGAAATGACAAACTGCAGGTCCGGATTTTCAGCAAGGGCCAGGTATGCCTTGTAGTTCTCGTATGGGTTGGTGGCATCCGCGATACAGCTGATCAGACGCAGCTCTCGGGTCGTTTCGCCACCCTGTATTCCTTCCAGCAAAACATGGTACAGCCCCTCCTGATGTTGGAGCAGATGCACGATCCCTTTATCCAGTGGCTGTACGATCTGTACCTGGCCATCGAAATTGGTGCGCTCGTTGAGCAAGTCGATGATCCAGTCTACAAAACCACGAAGAAAATTACCTTCGCCGAATTGCAATACCTTCACCGGGTGCCGCTGCGGCAAACTGGCTGTACGACGGTTGAGCTGCTTCATAATGATCTGATTTTGAATAGGTATAAGCCCCTGTTGTTTTAAAATTGTATTTGATATTTCTGACAATCCTGAGAGCACGGTATTTTATTGAAAACTGTGCAATCGATTGTATTTTGCTTCTAAAAAACAGCCGCCTTTTACAGCGGCTTGTGTTTGGCTTCCGGCAGCTCCTGCTACTTGCGCAGCGTCGACTTCCGGATGATCAGTTCAGGTTTCAGCACGGTCTTCTGCGACACAATGCCTTTCTCCCCGTCCTTGAAATGCTCAAAGAAGAGCTCCGCCGTGATATTGCCCATCTTGATGCTTCGCTGATCCACAGTAGTGAGTGGTGGGTCGGTGAACGAGGTAAAAGGTTCGTTACTGAATCCGGCCAGTGCCACCTCCTGCGGAATCTGAATACCACGCTCCTTCAGCACCTGCATGGCGCCCATGGCAGCATAGTCACTGGCTGAGAAAACGGCATCCGGGCTTTGCTTCAGTTTGAGTAACTTTTTCATGCTCTCTCTGCCGTCTTCCAGCTGCAAATCGCTTTTGATCACCAATTGCTCGTCATAGGGTATCTCGTAGTCACGCAGGGCATCCATGTACCCTCGAAGGCGCTCTTTAAAAACGCTCACCTTCTTCGGACTGGTGAAGTGCGCAATGCGCCTGCAGTCCTGCTGGATCAGGTGTTCCACTGTTTTATAGGCGCCCAGGTAGTCATCGATCATCACCTGACTTACTTCCAGTTCGTCGGTGGTGCGGTCAAACAGCACCAACGGTATACCTTTCGATTGCACCTTTTTAAAATGGTCGAAGTTCTCGGTGTTCTTGCCAATAGAGGCGATGATGCCGTCTACCCGTGCATTCAGTAAGGCCTCAATCGTCTGTACCTCCTTCTCGTAGTTGTCATACGACTGGCAGATGATCACCTTGTAATTCAGGTTGTTGGCGATTTCTTCGATGCCGCGTACCACGGAGGCGAAGAAGAAGCGGTCAGCCGTTGGCACGATCACACCAATGATGTAACTCTTGCCATGGCGCAGGGCCGCTGCAATATTGTTCGGCTGATAGTTCAGCTGCTTGGCGGCTTTCAGTACCGCCTTTTTGGTGGCGTCGCTGATGCGCGGGTTATCATTAAGCGCACGCGACACAGTAGAAGCCGTAATGTTCAGCTTCTCCGCAATATCATGTATCGTTACTTTCGTCTTTGTTGACATATCTGTCTCTTAGAGCTTTTACCGGATACCGGTGCCCTACTGTTCGTTGGCCGGTTTACCGATGGTTGCTAATATACCACCATCTACATAAATAATCTGGCCATTTATAAAATCACTTGCCCTACTGGACAGAAAAACTGCCGTTCCGCCCAGATCTTCCGGATCTCCCCAGCGACCGGCTGGCGTCCTGCGCACAATAAAATCATTAAACGGATGCCCGTCCACACGGATCGGAGCTGTCTGCTCTGTCGCAAAATAGCCGGGGCCGATGCCGTTCACCTGTATGTTATACCTGGCCCATTCGGTAGCGAGGTTGCGTGTCAGCATCTTCAGACCACCTTTAGCTGCCGCATAGGCTGAAACCGTGTCACGACCCAGTTCGCTCATCATAGAGCAGATGTTGATGATCTTGCCCTGACGGCGCTCCACCATAAACCTGGCCACGTGCTTCGAAACAATGAAAGGGGCCGTCAGGTCCACATCCAGCACCTGCCGGAAGTCTGCCTCGTCCATCTCCAGCGCAGGTATTCGTTTGATAATGCCCGCGTTGTTTACCAGGATGTTGATCGGGCCGACTTCCTGTTCTATTTGTGCAATGTTTTGCTTTACCTGCTCTGCGTTTGTAACGTCAAACAAGTAGCCATAGGCTTTCAGTCCATCTGCTGCATAGCTTTTCAGGGCGGCTTCCATCCTGGCGGGCGTGTTGCCGTTTATTACCAGGGTGGCACCGGCCTTGCCTATTGCAGTGGCCATGGCCATACCTAAGCCATGGGTGGCACCGGTAATCAGGGCAACTTGTCCGTTCAGGTCAAACAGTGCGTTCATACTCGTCTTATTTCAGGTCAATGGGTGCTACTTTGTCCATGTCGTTGTAATCCAGGTTCTCCCCGGCCATCCCCCATATAAAGGTGTAGTTGCTGGTACCGGCACCGCTGTGGATAGACCACGGTGGGGAAATGATAGCCTGGTTGTTCTTCACCCAAAGGTGGCGCGTCTCTTCCGGCTCACCCATGAAGTGGCACACGGCCTGGTCTTCCGGCAATTCAAAGTAGAAGTATGCCTCCATGCGCCGGTCGTGGGTATGCGCCGGCATGGTGTTCCACACGCTGCCTGGCTGCAACTCTGTAATGCCCATCTGCAACTGGCAGGTTTCGACCACACTATTAATAAGCACTTTGCGGATGATGCGGTGATTCGAATTCTCCAGTGCGCCCAGCTCTACCGTCTCGGCTTCGCTCAGCGACACTTTGCGGGTAGGGTAAGCGTGGTGCGCAGGGGCAGAGTTAAAGTAGTAAAGGGCCTTCCCGTTTTCACTTGTGTTAAAGTAAATTTCCTTGGCGCCTCTTCCTATATAAAGGGCCTCTTTTGGTGCCAGTTCGTATGTCTCTCCATCCACGGTTACACTTCCTGCCGCTCCAACATTGATAATGCCCAGCTCCCGGCGATCCAGAAAGTGCTCAGAACGCAGTGTCGGGAAAGTTTCCAGCTTCAAAGGCTGCTCCACTGGATGGGCGCCTCCCACCACCAATCTGTCATGCAAGGTATAGGTGGCGTGCACGGTGTCCGCTTCAAACAATTTTTCGATCAGGAAGTGCTCGCGCAGCTTTGCTGTGTCATAGTTCCGGCTGTCGGTTGGGTGGGTGGCGTGTCTTACTGTATAGGATATGCTCATGGCTATTTTATACTCTCAATTTGCGTAATCGTTTGCGCAAAGTAGTGAAATTTTTTACACAACAATAAATAATTCAGAAAAATTATCTGCTGTATATGTTAGTGAGATGAGAATTAGATTTGAGAAGGGTTGTTTTAAAATGTCAATGAATTGGCTGAATTATTAGGTAATTTTTAAAAATGTTTAAACAAGGTTGTTAAAAAATGATTATTTGAAAAATAAAAGAACTTTTTATTGTTTTTTTTGAGGAGAGTTATTAAAATGCAATCGGTTGCGCAAATTATTTGTGCAAGCAAGGCAGAAGTTTAGGTTGGTGTAGTGCAATAAAGCTGCTCTTCCTGGAATTTAAGTTCAGCCAGCTGCGAAGTGAAAATACATGCACAAGGTTTTAAACCTGAAGAATAAAAATAGTCCTTATTATAACAAACTAATCTATACCTATGCAACATGTTTTACTAAAGAAGATGAAATACCTGCTCACGGTATCGTTTGTCTTCGCCGCCTTTGCCGGCGCGTTTGCCCAGGGCTTTAATGTTACGGGCAAAGTAGTGGATGAGAAAGGGGAGGGGTTGCCAGGGGTGACCGTCCTCGTGAAGGGTACTTCGGTAGCAGCGCCTACGGATGTGGAAGGTAGCTACAAGCTGGTTGCTCCGAGTGGTGACGGTGTGCTGGTATTTCGCTTTATCGGTTACCAGTCGCAGGAAGTGCAGATTGGCAATCGCAGCACAGTAGACGTGAGGCTTCAGCCAGACGCGAAAGCACTGGAGGAAGTGGTGGTGATTGGTTACCAGGAGGTGTCGCGCAAAGAACTGACGGGCTCTGTTTCGTCTGTCGGTGCCAAGCAGCTAAGCGATATACCTGTGAGTACGGCAGCTGAGGCACTTGCCGGTCGATTGGCAGGTGTGCAGGTGACAACGTCTGAAGGGCAGCCTGGTGCTGAGATCCAGATCAGGGTGCGGGGCGGTGGTTCCATTACGCAGGACAACTCTCCTTTATATATAGTAGACGGTATCCAGATGGAGAATGCGCTCTCTGTACTTTCGCCTCAGGAGATCGAAACGATTGACGTGTTGAAAGATGCGGCTTCTACGGCAATCTACGGTGCCCGAGGTGCCAACGGCGTCGTGTTGATCACAACCAAGGGCGGTGTGGAAATGCCGACGCAGGTGACTTACAACGGTTTTGCCGGTGTTCGCAGCATTGTGAATAAGCTGGATGTGATGAATCCTTATGATTTCGTAAAGTACCAGTACCAGATCTACAACTTCAACACGAACCAGGAAACCCGTGATAACTTCGTGACGCGCTATGGTCGCTACGAGGATATCGATATTTACCGTAACATGCCTTTTACTGACTGGCAGGATGAAGTATTCGGACGTGACGCATATAGCCAGACACACATTGTAGGCGTATCGGGTGGCTCTAAAACCACCACCTTTAATGTAACGCTGAACCATACCGACGAAGATGGAATCATGCTGAACTCGGGCTTCGTGAGAACACTGGCCTCTTTTAAGTTTGATCACAAAATTAGCGACCGCCTGAAAGTAGGGGTGAACAGCCGCTACAGCCGCCAGCGAATTGATGGCGTGGGTACTTCCAGCACAGGCTCTCAAAGCACGAATAGACTCAGAAACTCAGTTCGTTTCAGACCATTTGTCGCCCCAGGCCAGGAAAATGTGATCGACGAATTTGATCCGGAGTTTGCGAACCAAACCAACCTGACCAGCCCGGTATTACTGGCCAATCAGGAGTTGAAGCATGACTATCGTAACGACCTGTTGTTGAATGGCTGGGCGAGCTTTGACATCATCAAAAACCTGACGGCCAGAAGCGTGTTCGGTATCACGTCGAACAACCGTGATGTGAACATCTTCAATGGTCCGGTAACAGGTATAGCGCGTCAGAACGCTGGCATGCCAGTGGTGCAGTTGCAGGCAGGTGAGGCACTTTCAATTACAAACTCCAACACGCTGAACTACCGCTTCACCGTAGCAGACGCGCACAAGTTTGACGCCCTGATCGGACAGGAGATCTGGCAGCGCGAAACTTCTAACCGCAACATTACTACAAAGTGGTTGCCAGTTGATATCACACCAGAGCAGGCCTTTGCAGGTATACAGAAAGCAACCCCTCCGGCAGGTCTTATTCAGGACGCTCCCACCACTGCTGAATCCTCCGAAAGACTTCTTTCTTACTTTGGTCGTCTGAGCTACAGCTTCAACGACAAGTACCGCGCTGTATTCAACCTCCGCCGTGATGCTTCTTCGCTGTTCTCACCTGAGAACAGAGTGGGTTATTTCCCATCAGCGTCTGTTGCCTGGCACATTGGCGAGGAAAATTTCATGGCCTTTTCTCAGAAATGGCTGTCTGACCTAAAGATAAGAGCCAGTATCGGTGAAGTAGGCAACAACCGGGTAGGAGTTGACCTTTGGAAAACCATGTTCGTGGCATCCGGCAACGATGGGTATGCCTTCAACGAGGCGATCACGCCTGGATTTGCTGCCAATGACCTGGCTAACTCAAACCTGAAGTGGGAGACTACATTGTCCAGAAACCTGGGCTTTGACTTCTCTATGCTCAACAACCGCATCAGCGCCTCCATCGACTTGTACAAGAACAGCACCAGAGACCTGTTGCTTCGCGCCAACATTCCGCAGACCAGTGGTTACGAGTGGCAGTTCCAGAACATCGGTGAGACAGAGAACAAGGGTCTGGAAGTACAGCTGAACGGCATCGTGGTAGACACCAGGGACTTTACCTGGTCTTCTAACTTCAACATCGCTTTCAATAGAAACAAGATTGTGAGTCTGGGTCTTGACCCAAGCGGAACGCCGCGTAACTCATACCTCGTAGAGTCTGGCTGGGTAAATAGCCTACAGGACTTTATTGTGCAGGTTGGCCAGCCAGTTGGCCAGTACTATGGCTACGTTACCGACGGTTACTATACCCTGGATGACTTCAATCATACCTTTAACGAAGCGACCGGAGCCTGGACCTATACCTTGAAAGAAAATGTGCCGGACAGCCGTGCTGTTGCGCTGGGCAACAGAGCCCCGCAGCCAGGTGACCTGAAACTGAAAAAACTGTCTGACAATGGCAACATGCTGATCACGACAGAAGACAGAACCGTGCTAGGCAATGCCCAGCCAAAGTTCATCGGTGGCTTTAACCAGCAGTTTGCTTATAAAGGCTTCGACATGAGCATCTTTATGAACTTCTCTTATGGCAACAAGGTGTACAATGCCAACAAAGTAGAGTTCACGACCCAGTACCTGTACCGCGACAACAACATGCTGAGCCTGATGAACGACAGATGGCAGTGGTATGACGATGCCGGTCAATTGGTAACCAATCCAGAGCAGCTTGCCGAAATGAACCAGGATGCCAAGTACTGGACTCCGGCCGGTGGCCAGTACTTCCTGCACTCATTCGCTATTGAAGACGGCTCTTTCCTGCGCATCAGCAACCTGACACTGGGTTATTCATTGCCTGAAAGTCTGTTGAAGCGCACAGGTTTTATTTCCAAGTTCCGCGTGTATGGCACTGTAAACAACCTGCTCACCATTACGGGCTACTCTGGCTACGACCCGGAGGCGAACACCCGTCGCGGCAACCCGCTTACGCCGAGTGTAGACTACGCTGCTTATCCGCGTAGCCGCTTCATACTGGGTGGTGTAAATGTTACTTTCTAGAATATTAAAGCATTAGCAAAGATGAAAAAGTCTTATATAAAGTCACTTGTTCTGTTCCTTGCCATGGGGGGAAGCCTGACATTTACATCCTGTGAAAGTTATCTGGATGTGGAGAACCCTTCTACTATTTCGCAGGACGCCGTGTTTTCCAGTGTATCCTATACTAACTCCGCCGTTATCAGCATTTACAACAGGCTGATGGGCGACAACACCTATGGCAGCCGCATCTCTACACTATACCCAAATGCTTCCGATGACTTCAGAGTGGGCGGTGCCTACAACCCGCTTGATCGAAGAGGCATCAGTGGCTTCGGGGTGCATCCGGATAACACGGAGCTCTTCAGACCCTTTCTGGAGCTCTACTCAGGTATAGAAAGAGCCAATATTGCCATCAAGTATATACCTGCCTCTAACCTGTATACCAACGGTACAGCAGCCGAGCAGGCAGCCATGCGAAAGCTACACGGTGAGGCACTCACGCTTCGTGCTGTTTTCTACCACGAGCTGATCCGCAACTGGGGTGATGTGCCGGCACAGTTTGAGCCTTCTGCTGATATTCCGGATCTCAACCTACCAAAGACTGACCGCGATGAGATCTATGACCGTTTGCTGGACGATCTGAAACTGGCTTCCGAGCTGGTGCCATGGCGTTCAGAGTCGGGCGATCCGAGTACCCGCGTAACGAAGGGTGCTGTGAAGGGCCTTCGAGCACGCCTTGCGCTGGCTCGTGGCGGTTACTCCCTCAGAAGAGATAGCCGTGCCATGGAGCGCCGGGCTGATTACAAAGACTATTATCAAATTGCTCGTGACGAAACCCGGGACATTATACAAAGCGGCCAGCATGGTCTGAACCCAAGTTACGAAAACATCTTCCGCGGTTTGCACACCAGCTCCATGGACCCAACAGGGGAGCGTATTTTTGAGGCAGGTGCTTACGGTGGAAATGCCAGAACGGACAGTAAACTGGGTTACTCAAATGGTCTCCGCATAGACGCCAGTTCCAGCTACGGTCAGGCAAACGGCCAGCTGGAAGCTATCCCGACATACTTTTATGAATTCGACCCGGTAGGGGACTCCAGAAGGGATGTTACGATTGCCTATTTTTCCATCAACAAAGATGATCAAATCGACCTGTCTACCTCCACACTAATGCGTGACGGTAAATTCAGAAAATACTGGACAGGTATAACCGGCACGAACCAGACCCTGGGCATCAACTGGCCGATTCTGCGCTATGCTGATGTGCTGCTGATGTTTGCTGAGGCCGATAACGAACTGAATGGGGCACCGAGCGGTGAAGCTGTGGCTGCTTATGAAGCGGTAAGAAGAAGAGCCTTTGCCGGAAATGAAGACAGAATGGGTGTGACGCCAACCGACCAGCAGGGCTTTTTCCAGGCGGTGGTGCAAGAGCGCTTCCTGGAGTTCGGTGGTGAGGGTATCCGCAAGTATGACCTGATTCGCTGGAACCAGCTGGAGAGCGTGATTAATCAGACACGCGCTAAACTGGTGGAATTCCGAAACGGGACAGGCAAGTACGCCAATGTGCCGAACTACGTGTACGTGAAGCTGACACCGTTCCGCAACAGCCCAACAGTAGCCCAGGAGATGGCAGGTCTGGATTTGTTTGGAGGCTCTGTATCAGAAGCGATGTATACTCCAGCGCCAACCTCTACTCCTGAGGGCTATACCCGCAAGAACTGGCGTGCCGCACTGAGCGAGACCTATCCACAGGAATTTGCGGTTGCTTTCAAGCCAGGACAGTCTGAGTTGTTCCCGATCTACTCTGGTGTGCTTAACCAGAACTTCAGGCTCACGCAGGACTACGGATATTAATTTTTAATCAGATCAAGAAATTAAGCTATCAAGAGATGAAAGAATATTTAAAGAAAATATCCGGTACGCTGGTTCCTGTACTGATGCTGGGGCTTGTGACTGTGGCCTGTAAAAAGGAAGTGGACTCACTTGAACCGATGCGCATGTTCACACCGGCAGGTGCGATACAATCGGTAAGCGGGGAGAAACAGGTGAAGCTTACCTGGAACCCATCGCTGTACACGACAGCCAGCAGCGGTGTGACCTACACTGTGGAGGTGGCCGCGGATACACTCTTTGCAACGCCAGTTTTACTCACGGTGCAGACTGACACATCAGGTGTTGTTTTCACGGATGATCAACTGGACGCCAGAGTCAACTACTATGCCCGCATCCGGTCAAATGCGCTTGGGGAAAGACCTGAGTCCAAGCCGGTGGTGAGTAACCGGTTCAGAATCAGAGGAGAGCAGATCTTCGAAGCCATGTTTGATTCCGATGTGATCGAGAATGCCGTGATCCTGAAATGGCGTGAGTCACCGGGGCTGACCCGAATCGTGCTAACACCAACTGCACCTGCCGGCAACCCAATTGAAGTGCCACTTACTGAAGCCGACGTTCAGGCGAGACAAATACTGATAGAGGGGCTCCGTCCAAGTACGGCGTATACGGCTGAAATCTTCCGAAACAACTCTTCGAAAGGCACACGCAACTTCACTACAAAAGCAGCTTCTTTTGCAGGAGAAGTGATTGACCTGACGGGTATTACAAACCGTCCATCTGTGCTGCAGGACACACTGCCTCAGATACCGTCGGGCAGCACGGTGCTGTTGAAGCGGGGTACACGCTATACGATCTCGTCTACTACTAACTTGGACCGATCGGTTACTATTATGAGTGCCAACAGCTTCAACCCGGAACTAGCCGAGATCTACTTCACCAGCAACTTCAACTTTGTGGAAGGCAGCCAGATCGACTCGGTGGTATTTAAGAGTGTGGCCATGCGCAGCGACAACTACTCAAGCCGCTACGTGATGAACGTGAACAAGCCTTTCACGATCGGTAAGATCAAGTTTGAGTCTTGCCATGCCGAGATTTTCAGAGGCCTGGTGCGCCTGACGAGTGCTGGCACAACAGTAGACAAGTTTCAGATTCTGAACAGTGTGGTAGACAGTTTGTCTAACTATGCCTTGCTGACGATAGATAATGCGGGTGTTGATGTGAAAGACATCGTCTTTAAGAACAGTACTTTCTACAAGATAGAGCGCTTCATGACCAGCAAGGCGCCTTCAAGATCTATTCTGATCGAGCACAGCACCTTCAGCGAAGTGCCGGAAGGCGGTCGCTACCTGATCGACTATGGTTCCAACGATGTAACCGGAGGTATCAAAGTGAACAACTCCATTTTCGGAATCGGGAAGAGTGCCGGGGGCAACAGGGCTGTGTCAGGTATACGGGCTGGCAGCAACACCCTGATAGAATCAGGCAGCACCCACGTAACGTCTGACCTGGTGGTGAATTCAAACGAGATACCAGGTGTGTCAACCTACAGCGGTTCTACCTTCGATCTGTTCAGAAACCCAAGAAACGGAGATTTTACCCTGATAGATAATAGCTTCCAGGGCCGTAACAATGCCGGTGATCCACGCTGGAGATAATGATTAAAAAAACAGGTGTGGCCTGTAATAGGCCACACCAACTTTAACACTAGCCTGCCATGTCTCGAAGTGCTTCCAAAACAGGATTGTGGGTATGCCTGACTGCCTTAGGACTTTCCTTGTCGTTTGCGGCCTGCAAAAGCAAGCCTGAGCCCGAGCCAAAGGTGGAAGAGCCTACGGCCGAATGGCCTGTTCCGGTAGTGGAGCAAGCACTGGCTTTTCCTGGAGCTGAAGGCTTTGGAAAGGATGCGACAGGCGGACGAGGCGGCAAGGTGATTAAAGTGACGAATCTGAATGACTCGGGTACAGGCAGTCTGCGGGCCGCAGTTGCTACGCCGGGTGCGAGGATCATCGTGTTTGAAGTATCCGGTACAATCGCTCTGAACTCCAGGCTGACCATCAGCAACGGAGACCTGACCATAGCCGGGCAAACCGCTCCGGGCGATGGTATTACGATCCGCAACTATCCGGTGGTGGTAAATGCTGACAACGTGATCATTCGCTTTATGCGCTTCAGGATGGGAGACGCGGCCGGACAGGAAGCCGACGCGCTGGAAGGGCGATTTCGCAAGAACATCATCATCGACCACTGCTCCATGAGCTGGTCAACCGACGAGTGCGTCTCCTTCTACGCCAATGAAAACTTTACCTTGCAGTGGTGCATTATTTCAGAGAGTCTGCGCAACTCGGCCCACGCAAAAGGAGCACATGGTTACGGTGGTATATGGGGCGGCAAAAACGCTTCATTTCACCACAACCTGCTCGCCCACCACGACAGCCGCAATCCGCGCTTCGGCGAGGAAGCCGGCAAAGCCTTTGCCCTGACCGACCTGGTGGATATGCGCAACAATGTGACCTTTAACTGGGGAAACAACAGCGCCTATGGCGGTGAAGCCATGAACATCAACATCGTGAACAACTACTACAAGCCAGGACCTGTCACGACCAAAAAGGAGCGCATCTTCTCTATTGATAAAAATAAGATACCCGGCACGGAGGTATACGATATTTGGGGCAAGTTCTACATCGATGGCAATGTGGTGGAGGGCAGTACCCGCGCCACGAACGACAACTGGAGCTATGGCGTGTACAACCAGTTTCATGGCAGCTACGGCACTGTCTCTGCCACCGACATGGCCGCTATGCGACTCGACGCGCCACATCCGATCAACAACAATGTGACCACGCATACGGCTGAGATTGCTTATGAAAGAGTGCTGGCCTATGGTGGTGCCTCTCTGGTGCGCGACGCCGTGGATCAACGGGTGATCGACAATGTGCGCAACAACTCGTTCACAGCGCCGGGTTCTAACGGCAGCACCAAAGGCATCATCGACTCGCAGGAGGATGTGGGCGGTTGGCCGGAGCTGAAATCAAAGCCTGCCCCGAAAGACACAGACGGTGACGGAATACCTGACGACTGGGAAATTGCCCACAAACTGGATCCGGGTAAGCCGCAGGACAAAAGAAATCTAAGCACTGCCTACGACGATATCGAGGTGTACATCAACAGTCTTGTGAGTGATATCATAAAAGAGCAGGTGAAATAATGACGACAACAGCGAAGATGAATAACAGAATGAAGGTGTGGAAAAAAGGAGCATGCGTGCTGGCTGCGGTAATGCTAAGCCTCAACCTTTCGGCTCAGGACCTGCGCAAGGAGTATCCGAAGTCTTTCACCGTGAAGGTGACAAACCCACTTGGTCTGGAGCGTGAAAGTGCCGCAGTATACCTGAACGCTCAAGAGCTTCAGAAGAAGTATCCGAATTTTAATAGCCGCGCTTTTGTGGTGCTGGATGGAAAGACTGAGGTGCCGAGTCAGTACAATCACAAAGACGGCGACAAGCCGGGTGTCTTCCTGGTGCTTGACAAAATGGCCCCCAAAGCGACACGCACCCTGACGGTGCGCTACAAGGAAAACGGAGAAGCCAGCCGTAACTACACCAAGCGCACGCAGGCAGAGCTATCGCATAAAGTGGGCGGAGAGTTCAAGGACCGCAAGTACATCGGCGGTACCTTCCAGAATGTGGACTCGCTACGGGTACCAGACGAGGTGACCGACCATTCATACTTCATCCGCTATGAAGGTCCGGGCTGGGAGTCTGACAAAGTAGGCTACCGCTTTTACCTGGACTGGCGCAATGGCACCGACGTGTTCGGCAAAACCACCCGCGACATGGTGCTGCACAAAGCAGGGCAGGACGGTTATGACTCGTACCACGAACTGCAGGACTGGGGCATGGATGTGCTCAAAGTGGCCAAGTCGCTGGGGGTGGGCACACTGGCACACTTCCACAACGGAGCTGCCAACCGCATGGCCGAAACCGACAGCATGATCAGCGTGATCACTGAAAACGGGCCGGTTTACTCGTCCATCCGGACAAACTACTACGGCTGGAAGATCGCCGACATGAACCTCAATATTAATTCCAACATCAACATACACGCCGGCACCCGGCTGACGCACCACCAGGTAGGTATAGCGGGTGACGAACCACAGAATCTGGCCACCGGTCTGATCAAAGACAAGCGGGCCAAGCTGCATACCAAAAAAGGCGGCAACGGTGAGTGGGGCTACATCGCCACCTACGGCAAGCAGAGTCTGAACGGCGAAGGCGATAACCTGGGTATAGCCGTGCTTTTCCGTCCGCAGGACTTCATTGAGTTTACCACTGATGAGCACAGTCATGTGGTGAAACTGAAGCCAAGCGGCAACAAGCTCGAGTACTACTACCTGGCTGCCTGGGAACTGGAGCCGGAAGGTATAAAAGATGAAGCCGCTTTCCTGCAGTACCTGGACAGAACAGCTCATGAGCTGTCGAATCCGGTGCAGGTAAAGTTTTAAAGAATGATAAATAAGGTATAGCCCTGAAAAGAGCACCTATACCTGAAGCATAGAAATTAACAGCATGATAACCCGAAACGACCTAAAGAAACTGATATCAAATAGCGTGGCGCTATTGGTAGTATGCCTGGCTGGGTGCGCATCGCACCCGACAGGTATACCTGTCGGGTCATCTGCAGAGACAGTAACAGCATCCACAAGTCCGGCTATACCTGCTGACACAAAGCCACTGGCTTTTCCGGGAGCGGAGGGCTTTGGCAAATACACGACCGGCGGCCGCGGCGGGCAGGTGGTGTATGTCACTAACCTTGAAGACAGTGGGGAAGGCAGCTTGCGCAAGGCCATCCAGAAAAAAGGCCCACGCATAATTGTATTTGCCGTGTCAGGTACCATCGCGCTTAAAGAGCCACTGGACATCAACAACGGCGATGTGACCATCGCCGGCCAGTCGGCGCCGGGCGATGGTATTGCCATCCGCAACTATCCGGTCAATGTCAAGGCAGATAATGTGATCCTGCGCTACTTGCGCTTCCGGCTGGGCGACGTGACAGAGCAGCAGGAAGACGCTTTGAGTGGCAACAAAGGCCGCAGCAACATCATCATTGACCATTGCTCTATGAGCTGGGCCACCGACGAGTGCGCTTCTTTTTACCGCAACAAGAACTTCACACTGCAGTGGAGCATTGTTTCCGAAAGCCTGAATAGATCAGTACATGCCAAGGGCGACCATGGCTACGGTGGCATCTGGGGAGGAGAGCGCGCCAGCTTTCACCACAACCTGATCGCTAACCACAGCAGCCGCACACCGCGTTTCTCCGGCTCCAAGTCTACGCCGAACAGTCCGGACGAACTGGTGGATTTCAGAAACAACGTCATCTTCAACTGGGTGCACAACAGTTCATACGGAGGGGAGAAAGGCCGCTATAATATGGTGAACAATTACTACAAGGCAGGCCCGGCTACGAACTCTTCCAAAGAAGATCGCATTGTGAACCCTTCGCAGCCATACGGGAAATTTTATGTAAATGGAAACCATGTAGAGGGATACCCGGCCATCACCAAAAACAACTGGGCAGGCGGTGTGCAGGCTAATCACCCGGATTCTGCCCGAGCGGTTAATCCTTTTGAGGTGGCAGCCATCAAAGAACAAACAGCTGCCCAGGCTTACGAACTGGTGCTGGGCCATGCCGGAGCCAGTCACAAGCGGGATGCCGTGGATGCCCGTGTGGTAGCTGATGTGCGCTCCGGCAAACCAACCAGCGGCAGCAAGAAAAACGGTATCATCGACTCACAGCAGGATGTAGGTGGATGGCCGGAACTGAAGTCAGCGCCTGCACCCGAAGACAAGGACCAGGACGGCATGCCGGATGCCTGGGAATTGCAGCAAAACCTGAACCCGAATGACCCGGCTGATGCGGCTGGCTATACCTTAGACAAGCAGTACACCAACGTGGAGGTATACCTGAACAGTTTAGTAAAACCGACAACCGAATTGTAGTAAATGAAATACTTCCTGACCATACTACTTTCTCTTAGCCTCTGGGCGGCGCAGACACAGCACAAAAAGCTGGTGGTGGCCCAGGACGGCAGCGGCGACTATACCAGTGTGCAGGAGGCGATCGATGCTATACCTGCCTTCCCGGTTGGGGGTGTGGAAGTGTTTGTGAAGAACGGCACTTACCGTGAAAAGGTGGTGATTCCTTCCTGGAAAACCGACATCCACCTGATTGGGGAAGACAAACATAAAACAATCATTGCCTGGGACGATTATTCGGGCAAAGGCGATATCAACACCTTTACCTCCTACACCGTGCTGGTGCAGGGCAATGGCTTCAAGGCCGAAAACATTACCTTCGAGAACACTGCCGGACCGGTAGGCCAAGCCGTGGCGCTGCACGTGGAGGCCGACCGGGCGGTGTTCCGGAACTGCCGCATTGTCGGTGATCAGGATACGCTGTATGTTGGCGTGAGTGGCAGCCGGCAATACTTCGTGGATTGCTACATCGAGGGTACGACTGACTTTATTTTCGGGCCAGCCACCTCGGTGTTTGAGCGCTGCACCATTCAGTGCAAGAAGAACTCTTACATCACAGCGGCTTCTACACCCGAAGGGCAGCCATTCGGGTTTGTCTTTCTGAACTGCACCGTAACAGCGGCCGATGACAAGCTTAAGGTATACCTGGGCAGACCTTGGCGGCCTTTCGCCCAGACGGTTTTTCTGAACACGCGATTGGGTGGCCACATCCGCCCCGAAGGATGGCACAATTGGAACAAGCCGGAGGCTGAGCAGACAGCATTTTATGCCGAGTACAATTCCTCCGGACCTGGTGCTATACCTGAGCAGCGGGCGAAATGGTCCAGACAACTGACAGTAAAAGAAGCCAAGCGCTATACGCCCGAAACAATATTGGCTGGTAAAGACAACTGGAAGCCTGAACTGAAAGCGACAAGCGCTGTAGGTACGAAATAATCAAAAAGAACACGAAAGCTGAAAAGCCTACGCAATAAACAAGCTTATGAAACTGATACGCTATACAGTAGCCGCCCTGATACTCCTGACTACCGCCTGCAAAACAAGCGACACGGCGCAACAGCAACAGTCTGTGACACAGGAGGACGCTAAACCTTGGTCGGTGCAAATGGCAGACTCTGAGATGAAGCGCAGTCCGGAAGGATGGATGATCGATTTTCAGCCGAAGCCGAAGTGGGATTATACCCAGGGCCTGTTTGCCAGCGCCCTCGAGCGGGTATGGAAACAGACCGGCGACGAGAAATACTTCAACTACATCAAGACCTTCGCCGACACCATGATCACGGCGGACGGCACTATCCGCACTTACAAGAAACTGGATTACAACATTGACCGCGTGAACCCGGGCAAGTTCCTGATCAAGCTCTACGAGGAAACGGGCGACGAAAGGTATAAAATAGCATTTGACAACCTGCGCGACCAGATGCGCACGCACCCGCGCACGAGTGAAGGCGGCTTCTGGCACAAGAAGGTATATCCGCACCAGATGTGGCTCGACGGCCTGTATATGGCTTCGCCTTTTCTGGCAGAGTATGCCGCCAAATATAACGAGCCAGCTTTGTTTGATGATGTGGCCAAGCAGATTATTTTAGTTGACAAGTATACCTGGAATCCGGAAAAGGGTCTCTACCACCACGGTTGGGACGAGAGCCGCGAGCAGCAATGGGCAGACCCACAGACAGGTCGTTCGCCGGAGGTATGGGGTCGCGCCATGGGCTGGTTTGCCATGTCGCTGGTTGATGTGCTGGACCACTTTCCGCAGGACCATCCGAAACGTGCCGAGATCCTGCAGATCACCCAAAAGCTGGCGAAGGCTATTGTGCAGTATCAGGATCCCAAAACCGGCCTTTGGTGGCAGGTAGTAGATCAGGGCGGTCGTGAGGGCAATTACCTGGAATCTTCGGCTTCGAGCATGTTCACTTACTTTCTGGTAAAAGCCAGCAAAAAGGGCTTCCTCGACCAGAGCTACATGCAGGCGGCTACCAAGGGCTATCAGGGTATACTGGATAACTTCATCCGTCAGGATGCAGACGGCGGCATCAGCATCACAGAAGTTTGCGCTGTGGCCGGGCTGGGTGGCAAACCTTACCGCGAAGGCACCTACGAGTACTACATCTCCGAGCCGAAACGCGATAACGATCCCAAGGCAGTAGGTCCGTTCATCATGGCCTCCATTGAATTTGAAGAACTGAAAAGCGCGGCTGCTGCACGATAAGGTATAGCAACTGCATAAAGCAAGCATGACATTGAAAACTTACCTGTTACTGATTACTTTACTCTTTCAATTTGCGCTGGCAAAGGCACAGACTTCTGCCTATGACTTTGTCGTTGCCGAAGACGGGAGCGGTGATTTCAGGTCGGTTCAGGAAGCCATCAACGCCGTACCGGATTTCCGCAAAAACACCACGACGATCTACATTAAAAGCGGCGTGTACAAAGAGAAACTGGTACTGCCGACTTCTAAAACCATGGTGAAACTGGTAGGAGAGGATGTGCAGCATACCATCCTGACCTACGACGACTATGCCTCTAAAAAGAACCGCTTCGGCGAGGAGATGGGCACGACCGGCTCTACCAGTTTTTTTGTGTTCGGAGATGATTTCTCAGCCGAGAACATCACCTTCGAGAACTCCGCTGGCCCGGTAGGGCAGGCGGTGGCGGTGCGCATCGACGGTGACCGGGTGATGTTCACCAACTGCCGCTTTCTGGGCAATCAGGACACGCTATACCCGCATGGTGAGAAGAGCCGGCAATATTACAAGAACTGTTACATCGAAGGCACCACCGACTTCATCTTTGGCTGGTCAACGGCTGTGTTCGACAACTGTGAGATCTACAGCAAAAAAGGGGGCAGCTATGTGACCGCCGCCTCAACAGTGGAGGGAGCACCTTTCGGTTTTGTTTTCCTGAACTGCCGCCTCACCGGCGACGCTCCGAAGGGCTCTTACTACCTGGGCCGCCCCTGGAGGCCGCATGCCAAAACCGTATTCATCAACAGCTACCTGGGTTCGCACATCAAGCCGGAGGGCTGGCACAACTGGAGCAAGCCGGAGGCTGAGCAAACGACTTTTTATGCCGAGTATAAGTCCAAAGGGCCGGGTGCCAAAGCCGGAAAGCGGGTGAAATGGGCGCACCAGCTCAGCAAAAAGCAACTGGAAGACTATACCCTGGAAAAGATCTTTAACGGCTGGATACCGGGACAACCTTACGTCGCGGCCAGTAAATAAACCTTTGCAACATTAAACCCCTTCGCTATGACTAAGAAACCTGTACTTTATGCTGCCGTTTGTTTTTCCGTACTGCTCAGTTCCTGTTCAGGCCTGGTGCAGAAAGAAAGTACAAACGCAACTGCAGAGACAATACAGCACACACCAAGTGCCATTTCGGAGGTATGGGTGTCTGATTTAGGCGATGGCAGGTATAAGAATCCCATTCTGTACGCCGACTACTCCGACCCGGATGTGGTGCAGGTGGGTTCAGATTATTACATGACCTCTTCGAGCTTCAATGCTATACCTGGTTTGCAGATTCTGCACTCCAATGACTTGGTGAACTGGAGCATCATCGGCTATGCACTCGACCGCAATACGCCTTACGATCATTTCTCAAAGCCACAGCATGGTAACGGGGTATGGGCGCCTGCTATCCGGCACCATAACGGTGAGTTTTTCATCTACTGGGGCGATCCGGATTTCGGTATTTACATGGTGAAGACCAAAGATCCCGCCGGACAATGGGAGAAGCCGGTGCTGGTGAAGGAAGGCAAAGGTCTGATCGACCCTTGTCCGCTGTGGGACGAAGACGGCAAAGCCTACCTGGTACATGGCTGGGCCGGAAGTCGCGCAGGTATAAAGAGTATTCTCACCATCAATAAACTCAAGCCGGATGGTACGAAGGTACTGGACGAAGGCATGATGATATTCGACGGGCATGACGCGCACCCGACCGTGGAAGGACCGAAGTTCTACAAGCGCAACGGCTACTACTACATTTTCGCTCCGGCCGGTGGCGTGTCGACTGGCTGGCAGTTGGTGCTGCGCTCGAAGAACGTGTATGGTCCTTACGAAGAGAAGATCGTGATGGACCAGGGCAACACACCGATCAACGGTCCGCACCAGGGAGCCTGGGTGGAGACTACGACGGGCGAGGATTGGTTTATCCATTTTCAGGATATAGAAGCCTATGGCCGCGTGGTGCACCTGAACCCGATGAAGTGGGTGAATGACTGGCCTGTGATAGGTATAGACAAAGACGGCGACGGAAAAGGGGAGCCTGTGCTGACCTACCAGAAGCCAAATGTAGGCAAAGAATACGCAAAGGCTACACCACCAGAATCAGATGAATTTGATGGCCATACCTTAGGGCTGCAGTGGCAGTGGCATGCCAACCCAAAATCAACCTGGGCCTTCCCAACCGGCACCAAAGGACAGCTGCGCTTGTTCACGGGGCAGCTTCCTGAAGATTTCAAGAACTACTGGGATGTGCCGAACCTTTTGCTGCAGAAGTTCCCGGCAGAGACCTTCACGACTACTACCAAACTCAAATTCACGCCAAACCCGAAACTGCAGGACGAGCGCAGTGGCCTCATCGTGATGGGCGAGAACTATGCCTATGTATCGCTGGTGAGCAAACCGGATGGGCTATACCTGACTTACAACACGGCTATTAAAGCCGATAAAGGCACACCGGAGAAAGAGGAGATGTTGGGCAAATTGAATGGCAATGAGGTTTATTTTCGGGTGAATGTGGGCAAAGACGCTACGTGCCAATTCAGCTATAGCGAAGACGGCACGACTTTCAAGTCGGTTGGAACTCCCTTCACAGCTGTGCCAGGCCGCTGGATAGGCGCCAAGGTAGGTTTGTTTGCAACCCGTCCCGGCAAAACCAACGACTCGGGTTACGCTGATGTAGACTGGTTCCGCATCACACCTAATCCATCTAAAATTTCTGTAAGAGACTAAAGCTGAAGATATGATTACGAAGAAGTTCTTTAAACACCGCTTGTTACTGGTAGCAGGTTTAGCCGGGGCACTACAATTCGGCTGTCAGCAACAGCCAGCCACAACTGCCTCTACAAATAGCCCTACCGCTGCTCCTGTAGCAGCAACAGCCAGCACTGCCAACACCGATTGGGTATACGAAGGCATCGAGTTCGATATGCCGCGTGTGCAGGAGCCAACGTTCGGCAGCTACCGTGTCAGCATCACTGATTTTGGGGCTGTAAGCGATGGCCTCACTAAAAATACACAAGCCTTTGAAAGAGCCATAGCGGATGTTTCTGCTAAAGGCGGTGGTACGGTGGTGATACCACGTGGTATGTGGTATACGGGCCCGATTGTGATGAGAAGCAATATCAACCTGCATGCAGAGGACGGTGCACTGATTTTGTTCAGCAAAGACTTCGATGATTATCCGCTTGTGAAGACCAGCTTCGAGGGACTCAATACTTTCCGCTGCCAGTCACCGATCTCAGGATATGGACTGGAGAATGTGGCTATTACCGGTAAAGGCGTTTTTGACGGAAATGGCGATGCTTGGCGCCCGGTGAAGAAAGGCAAAATGACCGACGCGCAGTGGAAAACCTTGGTGAATTCCGGTGGTGTGCTGAGCAACGATGGCAAGACGTGGTATCCTTCTCAAAGCTCGAAGAACGGGGCTACAACCGGCAACTTCAACGTGCCACTTGATCTGACGGAGAAAGAACAATTTGAGCCGATAAAAGACTTCATGCGCCCAGTGCTCCTGAGTATAATTAACAGTAAAAAAGTGATGCTGGACGGTCCTACTTTCCAGAACTCTCCAGCTTGGAACCTGCACCCGCTAATGTGCGAAGATGTGACCATCCGCAACCTGACCGTGCGCAACCCTTGGTACTCGCAGAACGGCGACGGCCTAGACCTAGAGTCTTGCAAGAATGCCGTGGTGTATAACAACACCTTCGACGTAGGTGACGATGCCATTTGTTTTAAATCCGGTAAGGACAAAGACGGTCGTGATCGCGGTATACCTACTGAGAACGTGATCGTGAAAAACAATGTGGTATACCACGGTCATGGCGGCTTCGTGGTAGGCAGCGAAATGTCTGGCGGCGTGAAGAACGTGCACGTGTCTAACTGTACGTTCATTGGCACCGACATCGGACTGCGCTTTAAGAGCACACGCGGTCGTGGTGGTGTGGTAGAGAACATCTATATCTCTAACATCGACATGATCAACATCCCGACACAGGCCATCAGTTTTAACCTGTTCTATGGCGGTAACTCACCTACCATGGATGCCGAGCAAGGCGGGGCTAAGAAGGAGGAAAAGCTGGAGTCGGTGACAGAAAAGACACCTTCGTTCAAGAACATCTACATGAAAAACATACGTGTGGCTGGTGCTGACGAGGCGCTGGCGCTACAAGGTTTGCCAGAGATGAACCTGCAAAATGTGAACATTGAAAATGCCGTACTGAAAGCCAAGAAAGGGATAACTGCAGTAGATTCTGACGGCATTGTGCTCAAAAATGTGAAGGTAGAAGCAGAACAAGGACCAGCATTAACCATTTTCAACAGCAAGAACATTGACATCACAGGCTTTAGCTACAACGAGGGGAAAGAGCCGGTGGTAAAAATACTCGGGCCGAAGACGGAGAAGGTGCGCCTAGAGAAAAAAGACTTTAACAACGCCGCCAAACAGGTTTCGAAAGGGAAAGACCTGACTGGCACGGCACTCAACATAGAGTAAAGAACTTTCATTTGAAACACTAAGCATGGTCACTGTGGGGCCATGCTTTTTTATCTCCCATCATCAGAAACTTTTTACCTGAAATAACACAACAATGCAGAAGCTAGCTTTTGGACTTGCCGCAATAGCTCTAAGCCTGGCGCTGATGGCCTTTATTCCTTTCAAGAAGAAAACAGTGACGGTATACCTGATCGGCGACTCTACTGTGGCTGATTATACAGGCGATTATGAAGAGGAAGACTATATGCTCAAGCGCTACCCGGTGGCCGGCTGGGGGCAGATGTTCCAGCCCTTCATGCGGCCTGACAGCCTGACCAAACTCCGCCATTTGATCAAAGCAGACAGCGTGGTAGTAGATGACAGAGCAAGGGGAGGACGCAGCACGCGTACTTTCTTTGAAGAAGGCCGCTGGTCGGCGGTTGTTCGCTCACTGCAGAAAGGTGATCTGGTCATGATTCAGTTCGGGCACAACGATGCTGCCGAGAACAAACCAGAGCGCTACACCAATGTAACAGCCTACAAAGAGTATCTGCGCCTGTACGTTAACCAGACCCGCGAAAAGAAAGCCATTCCGATTCTGATCACTCCGGTGAACCGCAATTATCCGTGGAAAGATGGCCAGTTAAGCAATGTGCACGGCGAGTACCCACAGGCGGTGAAAGATGTAGCCAAGGAACTGAACGTGCAGCTAATCGATTTGACGCAGCTATCCATTGACCATTTCACTGCCAAAGGTCAGGATTATGTAACAAAGCATTATTTTATGCACCTGGCGCCCGGTGAATATGTAGCATACCCTGACGGGCAGAAGGATAACACGCATTTTAAAGGTGCAGGTGCTACAGCGGTTGCGCAGCTTGTGTTTAACGGGATGAAGAGTTTGAAAGGAGGCGCTGCAGCGAAGAAGTAACGCAACTGAGTTACGGCTCCGGGCTATTATACCCGTGGAGAGCATGGAATCATTGACCTATAACTCAACTGAATGATATGAACATCAGACGACACTTCTTATGGCTTGTAGTCTCACTTTGGTTTAGCGTAGGTAGCGCTTCGGCCCAAAACGAAGCTAGTATGTACCACAAGCTTTGGTATAAACAGCCTGCCGGCAACTGGAATGAAGCACTGCCACTTGGAAACGGGCGATTAGGAGCCATGGTCTTCGGCCAGCCGGCACAGGAACAGTTGCAGCTGAATGAAGAGACGGTTTGGGCTGGTGAACCGGGTAATAATGTGTTGACTGCATTACATAGCGCGTTGCCCGAAATCAGAGCACTTATAAATGCAGGGAGGCATAAAGAAGCGCATGATCTGGCTTCTGAAAAGATTCCCCGCCATCCGGCCGCCGATAACAATTATGGTATGCCTTATCAGCCAGTCGGAAATCTGTTTATTTCCTTTCCGGGCCACAAGCAAGCCACAGACTACTACCGTGATCTGGATATTCAACAAGCCACCGCAACGGTTTCTTATAAAGTAAACGGCGTTACGTTCAAGCGGGAAGTATTATCATCATTCACGGATGATGTCGTGATCGTGCGGCTTACAGCAGATAAGCCTAAAAGTATAAACTTTACACTCACGGCCGATAGTCCACACAAAAGTTACACGGTCAGAACACAGGATAACCAGCTTTTGCTGAGCGGTGTTTCCGGTGATGCAGACAACAAAAAAGGGAAGGTAAAATTTGAAACGCGTGTTAAACCTGAAGCGGAGGGAGGCAAGGTCACCAGCACACCGGAAGGCGTACAGGTGAGCGGAGCCAATGCCGCCACGATCTATATCTCCATTGGTACAAATTTTAAAAACTACAAAGACCTGAGTAGCATTGGCGAGGCAAAAGCAGCAAGTTTGCTGACCAGTGCCGTTAAGAAGAAGTATAAGAAAGCAAAAGCAGAGCATATCGCCTTCTACAGAAACTACTTCGACCGTGCTTCCCTGAACCTGGGCACGACTGCAGCTATGCAGAAACCAACGGACGAACGCCTGGCTGCTTTTGCTAGTTCGAACGACCCGCATTTAGCGGCACTGTATTTTCAGTTCGGACGCTACCTGCTTATCTCTAGTTCGCAGCCGGGTACACAGCCCGCTAACCTACAGGGCATCTGGAACGACAAAATCGCACCGTCCTGGGACAGCAAGTATACTGTCAATATCAACACCGAAATGAATTATTGGCCGTCTGAGGTAACCAACCTTTCAGAAATGCACGAACCACTGTTTGGCATGCTGAAAGATCTCTCGCAGGCCGGTAAAGAAAGTGCCGCCAAAATGTATGGGGCCCGCGGCTGGATGATGCATCATAATACGGACATTTGGCGGATGACCGGCCCCATTGACGGTGCTTTTTATGGCCTGTGGCCTATGGGAGGAGCCTGGCTGACGCAGCATCTGTGGCAACGTTATCTGTATACCGGCAATCAGGCTTTTCTGAAAGAGGTATACCCGGTACTTAAAGGTGCAGCCTTGTTCTACGCCGATGTGTTGCAAGAGGAGCCAACGAACAAATGGCTGGTGGTAAGTCCGTCTATGTCGCCGGAGAACAAACACCAGAGCGGTGTGTCTATTGCCGCCGGAACCACCATGGATAACCAGCTTATCTTCGATCTTTTCAGCAATGTGATTAGAGCTTCCGAAGTGCTGAATACTGATCTGGCTTTTGCCGACTCACTACGCACCATGAAAGACAGGTTGCCTCCTATGCAGATAGGGCAGCATAACCAATTGCAGGAGTGGTTGCAGGACTTAGATCGGAAAGATGATAAACACCGCCACGTTTCCCATCTTTACGGCTTATTCCCGAGCAACCAGGTTTCGCCTTATAGCCATCCTCATTTGTTTGAAGCTGCCAAAAACTCGCTTGTTTACCGGGGTGACAAATCTACAGGCTGGTCGATGGGTTGGAAAGTGAACCTGTGGGCAAGGCTGCTGGATGGCAACCGTGCTTATAAACTGATACAGGACCAACTGACACCTGCCGGACTGGAAGGCAAAGGAGAGAGTGGAGGCACTTATCCGAACCTGTTCGACGCGCATCCACCTTTCCAGATTGATGGCAATTTCGGTTGCACGGCAGGTATAGCTGAGATGTTACTTCAAAGTCATGATGGGACGCTGCATGTGCTTCCGGCGCTGCCCGATGTGTGGCAAACCGGTGAGGTAAAAGGACTGGTAGCGAGAGGCGGTTTTGTGATAGATATGGCCTGGGAGGCAGGAAAAGTGAAAACAGTGAAAATACATTCCAAACTGGGTGGCAACTGCCGCATCAGAACAAGCGAACTCTTGCAATTAGCCAGTAAAGGTAACCTGAAAGAAGCAACTGGTGAAAACCCAAACTTCTTTTACCAGAGAGCAGCTATTAAAGATCCATTGGTATCGGAGAAAGCACAATTGCAGGAGGGAAGTATAGCCGATGTGCTAGAACTCGATCTGGCTACTGAAAAAGGAAAAACTTATTTGTTAAGATTAAACTAAGGTATAGCCCATCTCACGGGCGCTTATACCTGCTTACGTGTACATTGTGAAGGTAATCAACCAGATGTTGAGCAAGAGATGGCAACCACTAGCGAAGGCATACTTATGGGTATGGCTCATATTGGTTGCTGCTACTGCCGATGCACAGAAGTCAGATGTGGGTAACTTTTATCCACTGCTCCAATCTCATGCTGCTAAAAATAACAGCAGCCTCTCCTTCCTGAACAGTAAGCACCGCAACACAGAAAAGTGGCGGAAAGAAGCAAAGGGAAAACTGCAGGAATTGCTGGCTTACAGCCCGGAGCATGTACCTTTACAAAGTCAGGTTATCAGCACCACCAAGCGCGATGGCTATACCCAGCACCTAGTGCGCTACAATGTAAGCGCAGGCCAGCAAACAGAAGCTTTTTTGCTTATACCTGATAACCTGACCAAACCTGCTCCAGCCATCATTGCCCTGCACGACCATGGCGGCTTTTACTTTTTCGGGAAAGAAAAACACAGTATCACCGATGATCAGCCGGAGGTGCTGGTAGAGTATATTCAGAACCTATATGAAGGCAGGGCTTATGCCGACGAATTAGTTAAAAGGGGCTTTGTGGTGCTCTCGCCAGATGCGCCTTATTTTGGGTCGCAGAAGCTAGACCCGGAACTGGTAAGCGATAAAAACGCGAAGTCCTATTATGACAAAGTCACGGAAGACGAGAGCGAGAACATCAAAGCTTATAACAAGTTTGCCGGAGCACAGGAGATACCGATGAACAAGACCATCCTGACAGCGGGTACCACCTGGCTCGGCATGATCGTGCATAGCGACAGAGTAGCGATTGATTACCTGTTGTCGCGCCCGGAGGTAGACCCGGAGCGGATCGGCTGCATCGGCTTGTCGCTGGGCGGGTTGCGTAGCACGTACCTTTTCGGTCTCGATGCCAGGATTAAGACAGGTGTAGTGGCGGCTTTTTCTACTACCTACGAGCACATGCTGCAGGAACACGTGCGCCATACCTGGATGATGTATGTGCCAAGGCAGTACCAATACCTGGACCTGCCCGATGTGGCTTCGCTGAATGCACCGCGTCCACTGTTGGTGCAGAACTGTCAGCAGGACAAGCTATTTAACCCAGCTGGTATGAAAGCTGCAGAAACAAAACTGACCGACATCTACAGCAAGATGAAGGCTGCAGATAAATTCAAGGCCAGCTATTACGACGTGCCACACTCAATGACCATCGCCATGCAGAACGATGCTTTTGAGTGGCTGGAGAAATGGCTGAAATAAGTACGAAGAGAGAATACTTTTATGAAATTAGAACACTTTGCGTTGAATGTAGAAGACCCGGTGGCTATGGCGGCCTGGTATGTGGAACACCTGGGTATGACAATTGTCCGGCAGATGGAGCAGTCGCCTTTTATGACCTTTCTGGCCGATGACAGTGGGAGGGTTATGGTGGAGATATACCTCAACCCGGCTGACGAAGTGCCGGCCTACCGGGAAATGAACCCGCTGTTGGTGCATCTGGCATTTGTGTCAGAAAACCCAATTGCCGATCAGGATCGATTAGTCGCTGCAGGAGCAAGTTTGGTCTCGGAGCAGCACTTGGAAGATGGTTCGCATCTGGTGATGCTGCGCGATCCCTGGGGCCTGGCCCTGCAGCTTTGCAAAAGGGGAGTGCCGATGCTGGCTGAGAAAGAACGTTCGTCGAAGGTATAGGTGTAAGTATTTAGGCTATTCAGAAAGTGGTGACTGTTGCATTCATCCTATAATAGATAAAGCACCCATCCTGTGGAGTGGCCTGATTTTAGAGTGACAGTTGTAAAATAATAAAGTGTGTTCGTATGAAAATATTCCTGTTGTTGGCGACTACATTACTGATGGCATTGCTTCCTGCCCAACAGAAGCAGCCCATCAAGGTATACCTGATCGGTGACTCCACCATCTCCATCAAAGAAACGAAAGCCTATCCGGAGACGGGTTGGGGAATGCCATTTGTACATTTCTTCGATTCAAGCGTGACAGTGGACAACCGGGCAAAAAACGGCCGCAGCACCCGCACCTTTATTGAGGAAGGCCTATGGCAGCCCGTGGTAGATAACCTGCAGGCTGGCGACTATGTGTTCATTCAGTTCGGGCACAACGACGAAGTGGAGACCAAAAAAAGCTATACCCCGCAGGACCAGTACCGTGCTAACCTGGCACGGTTCGTACATGAGACCAGAAAGAAGAAAGCTATACCTGTACTGATCACGCCAGCGGCCCGTCGCCAGTTCGACGAAGCCGGTAAGATCGTGGGAACACACGACACCTATTCAGCCATTGTACGTGAGGTAGCCAAGAAGCATAAAGTGCCGCTCATTGACCTAGACAAGAAAAGCCAGGAGCTGTTGCAGCAGTTCGGCACAGAAAACTCGAAGCACCTGTTTCTGCAACTGGAAGCCGGTGAGCATCCTAATTACCCTGAAGGCAAAGATGATAACACCCACTTCAGCGAACTAGGCGCACGCAAGATGGCGCAGCTGGTACTGACCGGCATAAGAGATCAGAAGCTGGAATTGGCAGATAGGATTGTGAAAAAGTAAGCGTGCTGGTACAGTAATAGATGTGTATATCCTGAAACAGGTATAAATGAAATGAAAAGTAAACAGCCGTGGTGGATGAACGCTGCAGCAGGAGTAATGCTTGGCGTCCTGTGCCTGTCAGGTATAAGCTGTTCTAATTTCAGAACACAGGCATCGCAACCGGGTGTAAAGGTATGGCAGGTCAATTCGCTCACGTCGATTGCGGGGTATCAGCCAACAGTAATAGGTAACCCAAAGGTAATTGATGCTGGGACGCACGAACTGGCGATTGCGTTTGATGGTATAGACGATGGGTTGCTGATCAACTCTAACCCGATTGCCGGAGCAGAGGATTTTGAAATAGAGGTGGAGTTTAAGCCCTATACCGGTTATCCCGATAACATCGAGCAGCGCTTTCTGCACATACAGGACCCTGCTAACCCAGATAGGAGAATCCTGATCGAGCTTCGGCTCAATAACCGGCAACAGTGGTATGCCGACTTCTTTATGCGAACCGAGAACGCGTCAATTACCCTGATCGACTCTACTAAAACGCATCCAGTTGATGAGTGGGCTACCATCAAGCTACATTACAGCCGGGGTCAGATGAAAGGCTTTGTAAATGGATTAGAAGAGGTGTCGGGAGAGATTACTTACCTGCCCATAAGTCCTTCTGCCAGCACTTCCATTGGCACCCGTATGGACAAACGCTCCTGGTTCAAGGGCACGATCAAAACTGTACGATTCAGCACAAAGTAATTTATCACCTGCTAAGCTTGGGTATATAAAAAAGCCGGTTCCTCCTAAGAAGAACCGGCCTTCACCTCATTTAACAAACGCAATAACAATCTATTATCAATCAGGCGTATTACAGTGATACGCCACGTTTCCAAGGTATAAAGTCATCCTGTCCCAACTGCTGGGCTTTGGACTGGATGTTGCCACTGGCTACTTCAATTATATAGTCCAGCATCGCCTCACCCATCTCTTCAATGGTTTTCTCACCGGCTATCACCGGACCTGTGTCCACATCAATGATGTCGGGCATACGCTGAGCCAGTTTTGTGTTGGACGATACCTTGATCACCGGAGCGATCGGGTTGCCAGTCGGCGTGCCGAGCCCTGTTGTAAAGAGTATGATGTTGGCGCCCGACCCAGCCATGGCCGTGGTGCTTTCCACGTCATTGCCCGGCGTGCACAGCAGGTTCAGACCTGGACGGGTTGCATATTCTCCATAGTCCAGTACATCCACTACAGGGGAGGTACCACCTTTCTTGGCCGCACCCGCCGACTTGATCGCATCTGTGATTAGCCCGTCTTTGATGTTGCCCGGGCTTGGGTTCATATCGAAGCCAGAACCCACCGCCTCAGCAGCACGCGCATAGGCACGCATCAGGTGCACGAAGCGGTCAGCTTGCTCGTCGCTTACACAACGGTTAATCAACTCTTGCTCTACGCCGCATAGCTCTGGAAACTCCGACAGCATGGACTTACCACCCAATGCCACCACCAGGTCCGACACATGGCCGACCGCTGGGTTAGCCGAAATGCCAGAGAAGCCATCAGAACCACCGCACTCCAGTCCGATCACCAGTTTGCTGAGCGGTGCGGGCTCACGCTTTTGTTTATTGGCCTCTACCAGCCCCAGGAAGGTGCGACGTATGGCCAGTGTCAGCAGTTCCTGCTCGGTACCCTCTTTCTGTTGCTCGAGTATAATGAGCGGTTTCGAAAAATTCGGGTTAAGAGCTTTGATACGCTCTTCAAGTATAGGTACCTGCGCATTCTGGCAGCCCAGACTCAAAATAGTAGCGCCTGCCACATTCGGGTTGTGGATATAGCCGGCCAGAAGGGCGCAAAGCATATCCGAATCCTGACGAATGCCGCCGCAGCCTCCTTCGTGTGTCAGGAACTTGATGCCATCGATGTTCTCAAAGATGCGCTGTTGTCCGTTAGAAGCAACTGAATTGAGCGGTAGTTTGGCTATTTCGTGTGTCTTGCCGGCCTGGTAAAGATCCACCATCTGTTGCACATACGACTTGTACAGGTCCTGGTGCCCAAAGCCGAGCGTCTCCATGAAAGCCTGCTTGATAGTCTCTACATTGCGGTTTTCGCAGAATACCAGCGGTATCACAAGCCAGTAGTTACCTGTGCCTACCTGTCCGTCTTTGCGGTGATAGCCCAGGAAAGTCTTGTCCACCCACTTCGATACGTCTGGTGCCTGCCAGCCAATGGTTTTAGTTTTGCCTGTAAAGCCTGAAACCTGGTGCTTGACATTGCCGGTAGTCAGGATGCCGCCGGCAGGTATAGCCTCCACAGCCTTGCCCACCAGCGAGCCATACATGATGATTTCCTGGCCCGGCGTCAGTTGCTGTTCGGCAAACTTATGCTTGGCAGGTATATTCGCCACAATCCCGATCTGTCTGCCATTGAATTCTACCACATCACCCGCCTGCAGGTCTGTCAAGGCGACCAGCACATTATCCTCCGGATGAATCTTTAAAGTATTATTTGCCATGCTTATAAAATGCTCTTATGTGCAATCGATTGCGCACTAAGACAAGTATACATAAGTTTTCGGAAAATGAAAAATATTAAAGCAGAAGTTTTCAGCAAAACTTCTGCCATTGTTTAGCCATCACTGTGTCATTTCGACCTTCGGGAGAAATCTGAATCATTTATGTGTTGCCCAATTAACCCAGATATTTCATTGCTTTCGAGAAGATAGTATTGAGTTCTATCTTTTGGGAAGATTAGGGGATTCAAATAGCTCGCTAGTACCAAAGTGCATTTTCTTAGAAGCCTAAAATACACAAGCAGGAAACCTTTTTAAAATAATTGATGTATATACATTTAAAGTCTATACATTTATTGTAAGTTTGTAGCAGGAAACATTTTAACCCAAATAAAAGATAAGATTATGGCAAACGTAAAATGGTCAGTAGACCCAACGCACAGCGAAGTACAGTTTAAAGTAAAACACCTGATGATCACGACTGTGACAGGTTATTTTGAAAAATTCACAGTAGAGGCCGAGAGTGAGGATGAGAACTTCAACGGTGCCAGCAACATTGTGTTCACGGCCGATGTGAACTCGATCAGTACTAACAATGAGCAGCGTGATACGCACTTGAAATCAGGCGATTTCTTTGATGTAGAGAAGCACGACGAGATTCGCTTTGTAGGCAAGGACTACGAGCTTAGCGGCAATGGGGAAGCTAAACTACATGGCGACCTGACCATCCGTGACGTGACCAAGCCTGTTACTGTGGACGTGGAGTTTGGCGGAACGGTAGTTGATCCTTACGGACAGCACAAAGCAGGCTTTACAGTAACTGGCAAGATCAGCCGTAAAGAGTTCGGTCTGACCTGGAACGCGGTAACAGAAGCCGGTAGCGTGGTAGTGAGCGACGATATCAAGCTGCAGGCTGAAATACAGCTGGTGAAGCAGGGCTAAGTTTGCACATTGTCATTTCGGATGCAGTGAGAAATCCGGATAATAAATGCCTTAAGATTTCTCGCTGCATCCAAAATGGCATCTTACCTCCCACCTCGCGTATACCTTTTAATAGCTAAACAGTATTACCATGGAAGACAGAATTTTAGGACTTCACCATATCACAGCCATTGCTGATTCAGCAAAAAGCAACCTGGACTTTTATACCAAAGTGCTCGGCTTAAGGCTGCTCAAAAAGACGGTTAACTTCGACGACCCCGGCACCTATCACCTCTATTATGGCGATGAGGCGGGCAGTCCGGGAACTATCCTGACCTTCTTCCCTTACGCAGGTGCACGTCGTGGCAAGGCCGGTACAGGTATGGCCACGCATATTGGCTACGCTGTGCCCGAGGGCAGTTTCGACTTCTGGATGAAACGCTTCGAAGAGCATGGAGTAAGCTACGGTCGCCCTGCGGAGAAATTCGGGGAGCAGTACCTGCCTTTCCAGGACCCGGACGGACTGTTGCTGGAACTGGTGATCCCTAAGAGCACTGACAACCGCAAGCCCTGGGAAACCGACGAAGTGAAAGCAGACGTGGCAACCAAAGGTTTCCATAGCGTGACGCTGACATTGGGTAAGGCTGAAAAGACGGCGGCTATCCTGACCGACATCTTTGGCTATACCTTGCAGGACCAGACAGGAAACAGCTACAGGTATAGCACCGATGCTGTGGAAGGCGCCAACAACATTGACATCGTGGAAAACCCAAATGTAAGTCGTGGAGAAGGCGGAGCAGGTACCAACCATCACATCGCTTTCCGGGTGAAAGACGAGGAGGTACTGATGCGATTCCGTGAAAAAGTGGCCAGCAAAGGCTTCAATATCACCGAGAAGATCGACCGCAATTACTTCTACTCGCTTTACTTCCGGGAGCCGGGCGGCGTGCTCTTCGAGATCGCAACCGACAACCCGGGCTTTGCGATAGACGAACCGGTGGAAGAACTGGGTCAGAAACTCCTGCTGCCACCGCAGTACGAGCCGCACAGGGCCAAAATCGAAGCCGTTCTGCCAAGTCTGGACTAAGGCAGTCATCTTAAACTGAACGAAAGGTATAGCATGTACACACACGAAAAGCAAGTACGCACGCAGGGCAAACCCTTGTCGGAAACTGGCAAGGCGCTGATCCTGATCCATGGGAGAGGGGCTACGGCGGCGAGCATATTGCCCTTGGCGCAGGAACTGGGAGCGGATGATTTTACCTTGTTTGCGCCGCAGGCCACCAGCAACACCTGGTACCCTTACAGCTTCATGGCACCGGCCGATCAGAATCAGCCCGCTTTGGACTCGGCCCTGGAACTGATCGACGAAACGGTGCAAAGCATAAAGTCACAAGGTATAGCCAGCGAGCATATCTACCTGCTCGGCTTTTCGCAGGGCGCCTGCTTAACGGCAGAGTACGCAACCCGGCACGCACAGCGCTTCGGTGGTCTGCTGATCTTCACGGGCGGGCTGATCGGTCAGGAATTGAACACGCGTAACTACAAAGGCGATTTCGAGGGTACACCGGTGTTCATTTCTACAGGAGACCCTGATCCGCATGTACCGGTAAGTAGGGTAGATGAAACGGTAAAGCAAATGGAAGGTATGGGTGCAAGTGTGACCCGCAAGGTATACCCAGGACGCCCGCATACCATCTTGCAGGAAGAGTTAGAGCTAGCCAAAAAGATACTGGCTTCTAAAGAATAGTTTAATTGTTTAGCTGTAAACGAGAGAGCCGGAAGCTGATGCTTCCGGCTCTCTCGTTTTATAAGGTATACTAATTCTGACTCTCGTAACCAAAGTCTTTAAAGGTCTTGGCGATATTTTCGTCGCTGGCTTTGCTCCTGTTCTTCCAGCTGGCATCCAGCTCCAGGGCGACCATGCCCTTCAGATTCATCACCGCTACAAAATCATCTACATCTTTGAGGAAATCCGGTTTGCGGCGGGATGACTTGAGTGCATACTTACGGGCGAAGACATCGCCTTTGGTCTGCAGTTCGTTGCGCTTCTCGATGATGTAATTCAGGCGCTCTACCAGGTCTTTGGTGGAGCGGCCGATCACCTCCGTCGCTTCCAGCGTGCCGATGGTCATGACAGTCGTACCGCCGATGGTGGTGATCTTTTTGCTGGTGGCCGGCTCGTCTATGATGACAGGGGCCACACCCGTTACAGCGCCCATCGAGGCGTTGGCCAGGGAGCGACCTTTCTTGCCTTTGCGGGCGCGGTTATATTTCTTCTTCAGGTCTTTTTCAGTTTCCTTGAGCTGCTCCATCAAGTCCCAGGCACGCACCAGGGCAGCACGATACTCGTTGTAGAGCTTCTGGTCTTTTTCGCCTTCGTTTACGGCATTGATAATGGTGATAGACACGGTGCGCTCGTCGCGCTTGTTGGATTTGTCCAGCACAAAAAAGGTCATCTCAAAAGCCACAGAGTCGAGCGGGTCGCGCACAAATTCGTAGCCTGGCCGCCATATGAATTCATACTGCGAAGGTGTATTTTTTACCAGGGCTGAAGCCGGCACGTTGGTGTTCGTTGATATAAAGCTGAAAGAGGCGATGTCCGCCTCACCGTTCGGGTCATAGATCTGGAACTTGATGTTCACAGTGGCGTCCTCTTTGTATACAAAACGCTTCTGCGACGGGATCATCTGTAGGGTAGGGGGCAGGTCCTGCTGTGTTACCTCCACTTTGAACGAACCACGGGTACGGGCCTTGGCTGGCTGGTCTTCCACATAAAACTCTACTTTGATCGGGTTGTTGCGGAGGCGGTTGAACTGCGTGAGCGAAGGCTTCCAGGTAAACTCGCCCTGCGCCGAAAGCTTGGCGCCTTCCGGCATACCGTCCGCAATGGCTACAAACACGATCGGGTCCTCGTCTTCGTCCTGTACCGCCGCTGACTCAATGGTATAAGTATTCTGGGTGTTGTAGCGTACATAGAGCGGCTTCAGTTCGCCTACCACCGGCGGCCGGTTCACGTGCTCTACTTTAAAGTCTACGACCTGGCTGGCGCTCTCGTCTTTTTCGTTGCGCACTTCAAAGATCACCTGCAACACACGGCCTCCGCTCAGGCGGTCCACAAAATCGTAGCTGGGCGTCCAGGAGAAGTAGCCGGTTGAGTCGAAGACCATGCCATCGACTTTGCCTTGCTTGATGCTATACCTGAAATCGGTGCCCGTGCCACCACTGGCCTGCACGTCGAATTCGAGTTTCTGTCCCTCTTTGAGCACGTTCCAGCCGGGGTCAGTGGGGAACTGTAGCTTGATAGGCGATGATCTGGAAGATTTGCCGGAGGGTGTGTCCTGGGCAATTGCTTGGCTGATAAGTAGTATCAGGAGAGAAAAAAGAAGTAGACTCTTTTTCATATAAGGTGAATTGTGCAATAAGGTGCGTAGAGAATGCTTAAACTTTTATTCGGCCCCTAGGAGCGGGTAGGAGCAAGGCTTCAGAATGGTACTAAAGCCGCATAGCAGCGCAGCGCGTCCTGAGATAGCGAATTGTGGCTTCCGCTGCAAAGTGGGTGCTATATGAAAGACAAAGTTTGAACATGCTCTTTTAGAAGCCTCTAAGTTAGCAAAGACTTCTGCGTTTATCAAAGCAGGCCCTCTTCTAAAATTTCAGGCAGCCTTGTTCTGAATAGTGATAGGGAAAAATAGGATACATAATTGTATTATATCAGGTGTTAAGATGGGCAGTATCGGTCCGTGTCGTGATGAAATGTGTCCTGAGAGTTTGTATATTTAGGAGCCTGTTATCATCAGTCCTGCTAAACACCTGAAAATTTTTTACGTTTGAAGTCAGGCCTGTAAAGCTGATGTGCGGGACCGGTACATTGCGCTGCATTTCGAGGCAGCTATGCAGGTGGCCGATGTATACCTGAACTTAACCACACATGAATATGGTGCAGGAAATTATTACTCAATTTAGAGCGCGCTTTAAACAAGAACCAGTGGTGGTCCGCTCACCCGGCCGGGTAAACCTGATCGGCGAGCACACGGATTATAACGAGGGCTTTGTGTTGCCGGCTGCTATTAACAAGGAGATTTACTTTGCCTTGGCTCCGAATAACAGCAACACGTTTCGGGTATACGCTCATGACCTGCAGCAGGAAGCAGAATTTGATCTGCATCAGGTGCAGCGATCTGAGCTCAGTTGGGCGAATTATCTGTTGGGTGTGATCGCGCAGCTGCAGCAGGCCGGATACGAAGTGAAAGGGTTTGACCTGGTGTACGGCGGTAATATTCCGATAGGGGCCGGGTTGTCGTCTTCAGCGGCCGTGGAGTGCGGACTGGCTTTTGGGCTGAACCATGTTTTCGGCTATGCTATACCTAAGTTTGACCTGGTGAAGATGGCGCAAATGGCTGAGCATACCTATGCCGGGGTGCGCTGCGGCATCATGGACCAGTTTGCCAGCATGTACGGCCGTCAGCAGCACGCCGTTAAGCTCGACTGCCGCTCTATGGAGTTCGACTACTACCCGCTGGACATGGCGGACTATCGCATTGTGCTTTGTGATACGCAGGTAAAGCATAGCCTGGCCTCGTCGGAGTACAATACCCGCCGACAGGAGTGCGAAGCCGGTGTAGCCCTGCTGCAGCGTCACTACCCGCAGGTGTACAGTTTGCGTGACGTTACCGTGGCTATGCTGGAGCAGCACCAGGAAGAGTTTAATCCGGTAGTGTACAGGCGATGCTCTTATGTTGTGCACGAGAACATTCGTGTAGAGGAAGCCTGTCGGGCACTGGAGCAGGGCGATCTGCATACCTTTGGCGAAAAAATGTATGCCTCGCATCACGGTCTGCAGCACGACTACGAGGTAAGCTGCCCGGAGCTGGATTTTCTGGTAGACCAGACAAGCGATATGGAGGAAGTGATGGGAGCCCGCATGATGGGCGGTGGCTTTGGCGGCTGTACCATCAACCTTGTGAAGCTGGACGCACTAGAGGCCTTTACTCGGAATATGGAGGAAGCTTACAAGCTGCGGTTCGGCATTAACCTGAAAACTTATGTAGCTGAGATTGTGGATGGGACAAGTCTGGTACAAGCGTAAGTATTAGAATCTTGGTGAAATGAATAACCGGTATGGCAGTAGGTTTAGTATCTTACTGTTGCCACCAGGGTCAGGATTCTTTCAGAATGATAAAGAAATAAAATGGACTTGCTTTCAAAGCAGTAATCTAATTAAACATACCATGGCTACTTTTGATCTGGCAGAGCATCCGCATCGTCGCTACAATCCGCTCACCGGTGAGTGGGTGCTGGTATCGCCGCACCGTTCCAAGCGCCCCTGGCAGGGACAGCAGGAGGAGGAGAGCTGCGAGACGCGCCCCGAGTATGATCCCAGCTGCTACCTGTGCCCCACCAATACCCGCGCCAACGGCGAGCAGAACCCTGCTTATACCTCCACTTATGTGTTCGACAACGACTTCGGTGCCTTGCAGGCCGATGCACCCCAAGGTGCCTTTGTGGTGGGCGACCTGATTCGGGCAGAGAGTGAGCGTGGCATTTGCCGGGTCATCTGCTTCTCGCCAAGGCACGACCTGACATTGGCAGATATGGAAGCTGCTGACATCCGCCAGGTAGTGGACCTCTGGCAAAAGGAGTATGCCGAACTCGGGAGTCTGGACTTCATCAACTACGTGCAGATATTCGAGAACAAAGGGAGCATTATGGGCTGCAGCAACCCGCATCCGCACGGGCAGATCTGGGCGCAGAGCACGGTGCCGGTAGAGCCTGCTAAGGAAACCATGCAACAGACCCAATACTTTGAAAAGCACGGTCACAGTCTGTTGGCTGATTACCTGCATCTGGAACTGGAGCAAGGAGAGCGCATCGTAGTGCAGAACGAACACTTCGCTGCGCTGGTGCCCTTTTGGGCGGTGTGGCCTTTCGAAACCATCATCATCAGCAAACGCCATTTTCAGCACATCGGGCAGATGACTGATGAAGAGAAAGACGGCTTCAGTCAGATCATTCAGTCGCTCACGGCCACGTACGACCGGGTGTTTGGGGTGTCATTTCCTTACTCCTCGGGCATCCACCAAAGCCCAACCGACGGACAGGAATACCCAGGCTGGCACTTTCACATGCATTTCTACCCGCCACTGCTGCGCTCGGCCACTGTCAAGAAGTTCATGGTAGGCTATGAGATGATGGGAAACCCGCAGCGCGACATTACCCCGGAAGCGGCTGCCAGCCTGTTGCGGGGTCTCGTGGATCCTGCCTGATAGACAGACTGCGGAGCCGATCGAAAATAACTACTTCTGCCTGTACTATTTATTAAATCTAATATTCTATATTAGCTATTCTAAATAACCATGCAATGAATTTTTCTACATTGGATTTTGCCATTTTCATTGGCTACTGTGTGCTTATTATAGCGGTCGGCATTTGGGTGTCCCGCGAAAAGAAAGGCCACATCAAAAACTCAACGGACTACTTCCTGGCCAGTAAGTCCCTGCCCTGGTGGGCGATCGGGGCTTCGCTCATCGCCTCCAACATTTCGGCCGAGCAGTTCATCGGTATGTCGGGCTCCGGTTTTGCCATTGGTCTAGGTATAGCCAGTTACGAGTTTATGGCAGCGGCCACGCTCATCATTGTAGCCAAATTCTTCCTGCCGATCTACATCAAAGAGGGCATCTTTACTATGCCGCAGTTCCTGAAGCTGCGTTATGACGACCGCATTCGCACCAGTCTGGCCATTTTCTGGATCATGCTCTACATTTTCGTGAACCTGACCACGGTGCTATACCTGTCAGCGCTGGCCCTGAGCGTAGTGTTCGGTGTGAGTACCATGTGGGCAATCGTCGGCCTTGCTGTGGTAGCAGTTTCGTACTCGATTTACGGTGGTCTTAAGGCGGTAGCCTGGACTGATGTGATCCAGGTGGTGTTCCTGATATTGGGTGGTTTGGTAACTACTTTTCTGGCACTTGATGCCGTGAGTGGTGGCGAAGGCCCAATGCGCGGTATGGCCATGCTGTTTGAGCAGGCGCCGGAGAAGTTCGATATGATCCTGTCGGAGGAGAATCCTTTCTACAAAGACCTGCCCGGTATGACCGTGCTCTTTGGAGGTATGTGGATTGCCAACATCAGCTACTGGGGCTTTAACCAGTACATTGTACAGCGTGCCCTGGCTGCCAAAAGCCTGAAAGAAGTGCAGTGGGGCCTGGTGTTTGCCGCCTTCCTGAAGCTCCTGATTCCTTTGGTAGTGGTGATTCCAGGTATAGCGGCCTTTGCCCTGAATGCCGAGATCAGCCGCTATGACGAGGCCTACCCTTGGTTGCTCAGCAACCTGGTGCCGACTGGTCTGAAAGGCCTGGCCTTTGCTGCCCTGATGGCGGCGGCCCTTTCTTCGCTCAGTTCTATGATGAACTCCACGGCCACGATCTTTACCATGGACATCTACAAAGCACACCTGAAGCCGGACGCCAACGAAAAGCAATTGGTTGTGATCGGGCGATTGGTTAGTTTGACAGCTATTATCATTGCGGTGCTGGTAGCGGAGCCATTGCTGGGAGGGGAGGAGCAGATCTTCCAGTTCATCCAGAAGTACACCGGCTATGTGAGTCCGGGCATTGTGGTGCTGTTCGTGTTTGGTCTGTTCTGGAAAAAGGCGACTTCCAATGCCGCACTTGCCACGGCTATCGCTTCAGTACCTTTCAGTATTGCCATCGATCAGCTATTCCCGACCATGCCGTTCCTGGACCAGATGGGACTGGTGTTCCTCCTGCTGTCTACGTTGATGATTGTGTACTCACTTTATGAGAACAAATCACGCGGCATCGTGCCGGCCAATCCAATCCAGTATGACAGGTCGCTGTTCCGAACAGACATGATCTTCAATGTGGCATCTTTTGCTATCGTATTGACTCTGGCTGCGATCTACATTATCTTCTGGTAAACTAATATATAACCAGCAATTGCAAAGGGCAGGTATAGCGAGACTATACCTGCCCTTTGTTATTATCGATTATCAAATTGCTAATAGAGTACCGGGTTTTATGCATGTTTTTGCGGATTTGATAAAATAGTCAGCATAAAATTTGGTATATATAAATATAAATGAGTTAATTAGTGAAGGAAAAAGCAGGAATAGCAAAAGAGCTTGCATAAAGCTGCGTATTTCGATTATCACTTGGCCTTTATAGCAGGCCAGGTTGCCGGAGTAATTAACTAACTATGTATACTTCCTTCAAAGTAAAAGTGCTGGTAAACAGCGCACTAGCTTTAGTGCTGGCAGCCGCATCCTGCAAAGCGCCGCAACAGAGCGAAACCACGCCAGTTGCACAAAGCACTGCGACAGCCCCGGAAGCCAGGCAGGCTCCGATTGTGACCGGTGCTGACCAAACCGAAGCCTACCTGCCTTACCTAAAAGGCAAGCGTGTCGCCATGGTGGTGAACCCAACTTCCATTATTGGCAACAAACTAAGTGTTGATAGTTTGCATGCGCTCGGAGTGAACATTGTGAAAGTGTTCGGCCCTGAGCACGGCTTCAGAGGTGATGCCAGTGCTGGCATTAAGGTGGAGGATAGTGTGGACCCCAAAACAGGTATACCGGTGGTGTCGCTTTATGGTAAGCGCAACAAGCCTACAAAAGAAGACCTGGCCGATGTAGACCTGATGGTTTTTGATATACAGGATGTAGGCACCCGCTTCTATACCTATACCATTACGCTGCACCGTGTGATGGAAGCCTGCGCCGAAAACGGCGTGGAGCTGATGGTGCTGGACAGACCTAACCCCAATGGTTTCCTGATAGATGGTCCGATTCTGGAGCCAGAGAACAAATCAGGGATTGGCATACATCCTATACCTATTGCGCATGGCCTGACGGTGGGCGAGTTCGCCCAGATGATCAACGGCGAAAAGTGGCTGGCAAATGGCGTGCAGTGCAAGCTCAAGGTTGTGAAGGTCAAAAACTACAACCACGACATGCCTTATGACTTGCCCGTATGGCCATCTCCAAACCTTAACACACAACAGTCCATTCTGTTATATCCTTCCACCTGCCTATTTGAAGGCACGATTTTCAACCACGGTCGTGGTACGATGTTTCCTTTTACAGTGCTGGGGCATCCAATCATGAAAGATAAATACTCCTTCAGCTATACCCCCACAGGTATAAAAGGCATGGCTGAAACGCCTTTGCACCAGGACAAGGTATGTTACGGACTGGACCTGCGCAACTATGATGTGAATACCTTCCGGGAGACAGGAAGAATCAACCTGAGCTGGATGATCGAGCTATATCAGGCCTATCCGGATAAGGAGCGGTTCTTTGATCAATCACAGAGCAATCAGATCGGTAACATTGACCGGCTGGCAGGCACTAAAAAGTTTAGAGAACAGATCATAGCAGGTGTCTCGGAAGAAGAGATTCGGCAGAGCTGGGAGCCAGGGCTGAGCCAGTACAAAGAGAAGCGTAAAAAGTATCTGCTGTACCCTTGATGCCAGAAACCGGCTGGATTGAAAAATTTCGGGACACGAGTACTGGTGCTGTTAGCCTGATCAGAAGCATGTGTAATATGTTATGGGTTAACAGGTTGCTGGAATCAGTTGCAATAACACGGTTTGTAGCTCTATGTTATAAAGGTTTTGTTTGTGACAGGTTTGCCGAAGTTTGCATGTTTGCTCGAGTGGCCTAGCTAGCTGTATCAGTGGCGATGCTGTTTTAAAAGCTAATTGAGCATGTTTTTGTTGCGTATAAGGCGTAATTAGATTTATTGTTAAAAATTATATTAAATAAATCTATTTTTATATGCATGAATTTGCGTTTTTGCGTATAGTATCATGTTGCTGCTTTTTTCTTTTTTAGTTAAAATCATTGCAATAACCTGTGTGCTGTATTCCTTTTTTAGTAGCTTTAATGTGAGTTTAATATATACTGACATACAGGGATATTAATGTAGCTGGCTGAATTGTATTTTGTTGATATGATTTGCTGTGATGCTTAGCCGGAGAGTTGGAGAGAGTTTATTCTATGTTTTACCTATAACCTATAATCAATCTACCCACAATAATCTTAACCAATAGCCACGTAGTTATGATGAAAAAATTACAATGTTACCTATGGGGGATATGTTTCCTCCTGTTTCACTTTACAGCCAATGCCCAGAGCACGACTGTGACCGGCACGGTAACTGCCGCCTCCGACAATACCCCGCTACCTGGTGTGACGGTAGCCGTTAAAGGCCAGCCGCGTGGTACGAATACCGACACGGATGGCAAATTCTCCATTTCTGTGACACCTTCTGATGTATTGGTGTTCAGCTTTATCGGTATGAAACCTGCTGAGAGACCTGTGGGTACTAACACAGTAATCAATGTTGCACTGCAAGCCAATGCTGAGAGCCTGAGCGAAGTAGTAGTAACAGCCCTTGGTATCAAGCAGGAAAAGAAAGCGCTCGGTTACGCCGTAACAGAGGTTAAAGGTGCTACCATTGCACAGACACAGCGTGAGAACTTCGTGAACGGCCTTGCCGGTCGTGTGGCTGGTGTGGAAGTAAACGCTTCTTCTGGTCTGCCAGGTTCTTCTTCTTCTATCGTAATCCGTGGTATCAGCTCCCTGAGCGGTAACAACCAGCCACTGTTCGTAGTAGATGGTCTTCCGATCAGCAACAACACAACTTCTACAGGCGTGTTCGCTTCTTCTATCGGTGCCGGTTCCCGTTCATTCGAGAACAGAGGTGTTGACTTCACTAACCGTGCAGCTGACATCAACCCAGAGGATATCGAAAGCATCACAGTTCTGAAAGGCCCTGAAGCGGCCGCTCTTTATGGTATCGAGGCTGCCTCTGGTGCGATCGTGATTACCACCAAGCGTGGTCAGGCTGGCAAAGCCCGTATCAACTACAGCAACAGTTTCCGTCTGGATCGTATCGTGCGTTACCCTGAAATTCAGCAGAAGTACGACAGAGGTATTAATGGCTATACAGTTGAGCAAGGTGAGAGTATCGGATTTTTCGGTGCCCCTTATCCATCAGAAGTTCAGTTTTATGACAACGTGAAGAACTTCTTCCAGGACGCTTTCACACAAAAGCATAACCTGGCCTTTACTGGTGGCAACGAAGCGGCGCAGTACCGCATCTCCGGTTCTTTCACAGATGCACAGGGCTTCATTCCAAATACAGGACTAGAGCGTATTACCCTTTCTTCAGCGATTACAGCGAAACTGAGCAAATATCTGTCAACAGATGTAACTTTCGACTATACCCGTTCTGACAACGACCAGGCTTTCAGAGGTGCCGGTGGTCCATTGCTTCAGTTGCTACGTTGGCCATCTACTGACGACGCCAGCAACTACCTGACTCCAAGTGGGGGCAGAAGAGATTATGCTCCATTCGCAACAGCTGTTGAAAACCCATATTTCAACGTAAATAAGAACATCTTCAACTCTCTGACAGACCGTTACAGACTGAACGCCAGCCTTACGGCGGATGTGACAGACTGGATGAAACTCGTTGGTCAGGCAGGTGTTGACTACTATACCGAGAAAAACACGATCGTACGTCACCCAGAGTCAAATGCTGGTCGCTCGTTCGGTGGTATCTTCGACCAGGCGGTAGTTACAAACCGTAACCTGACGTTCCAGTACTATGCTCAGTTCACGGCACCTACGCTGTTCAACGACAAGCTGCGTACTGACCTGAAAGTGGGTAGTACAGTGTACGACTGGAACACATTTAGTGCTGCCGCTACTGGTGAGCAGTTCATGGCCCCGGATCTGTACTCGATCAACAACACAGCTCTTACCACACAGCGTGCTTACAACAACCTGACGCAGCGTCGTCTGGTAGGTGCCTGGGGCAGCTTCAACGCCAGCTACAACGACATAGTATACTTGACGTTGACGGGCCGTAATGACTGGAGCTCTACGCTTCCGGTTGAAAACAATTCTTTCTTCTACCCATCAGCCGCTTTGAGCTTTGTGTTCACCGAGTTGGAGCCATTCCAGGGTATTAAGAATGTGCTTTCTTTCGGTAAGTTGAGAGGCTCTATTGCCCAGGTAGGTAAAGATGCAAGGCCTTACAGTCTGCGTCCGTTCTATGAATCAGCACAGACTACGGGTGGTGGCTTCCGTTACGGTTTCACAGGCCCAAGCCTGAACCTGCGTCCGGAAATGACGACTTCTTACGAATTCGGTACAGAGTTGAAGTTCTTCAACGACCGTTTCGGTATCGATGCGACCTATTTCAAGAAGAAATCTGTTGACCAGATCGTACAGAACCTGCGTCTGAGCTACGCTACAGGTTTCGTATTGATGACCTTCAACGCCGGTGAGATGGAGAACTCAGGTATAGAGCTCCAGTTGAACGGTACGCCGGTGCAGAACAGCAACTTCACGTGGGATGTATTGCTGAACTACACAAAGAACAACAGCAAGCTGACGAAACTGCCTGGCGATGTGCAGGAGTTCTACAATTCTGACACTTGGTTGTATGGCAACGTGCGTGTAGGTTCCCGTTTGGATGGTCCGCTTACAACCTTTACAGGTTATGACTATCAGCGCAACGACAACGGTGATGTATTGATCAACCCATCTACTGGTTTGCCTTTGTTGAACACGAGCGAGTGGGTAGTGGTAGGTGATCGTAACCCAGATTTCAACATCGGTCTGACAAACACATTTACTTACAAGAACCTGTCGCTTAACTTCCTGCTTGACATCCGCAAAGGAGGTGACGTGTATAATGCAACAGAGCATTACCTGACAGTAACAGGTTTGAGCAAACGCACTTTAGATCGTGAGACGCCGCGTATTGTGACTGGTGTTCTTAGAGATGGTTTGGAAAATACTGCCAACCCAACGCAGAATAACATTCCGATTGATCTTCACAGAAACTCCGATTACTGGGCTTCTATCTACCCGCACCAAAATTTCGTCGAGAAGGATGTGAACTGGGTACGTTTGCGTGACGTGACATTGAACTACCGTATGCCGACTAGTATCATGCAGCGTGTGAAGTTCATCGAAGACCTGAACGTGTTTGTAACTGGTACAGATCTGTTCCTGATCACAAACTACTCTGGTCTGGATCCGGTAGCAAACGGTAACTCTGCTGCAGTAGGTGGCGCAGGTGGTGGTGGCCTCGACTATGGTAACTTCCCGTTGCCAAGAGGAATTAACTTTGGAATTAGAGCAGGATTTTAATTAAGATGAAAATGAGAAAGATAGTATTTGCTTCTCTTATAGCGGCCAGCGTGTTTTCGGCATCTGGCTGTAAAGATTACCTAGATGTAAACACAAACCCGAACGGTCCGGATGCTTTGCTGCAGCCGGAGCTGTTCCTCCCTCAGATACAGTCTGAAATGGCAGTAGCCGTGCAGTGGGATGGTCGCTTTGCCGGTCAGTATGTGCAGAACTGGGCATCAACTGTGACAAACAATGCTATTGATCAGCATGGTAACCCACTATCAGATTCTTATGCACAGCTTTGGAGAGCGGTGTACTGGAGCATGGGCTACAACCTATCAGACATGATTGAGAGCGGCGAGCGCAGCAAGAAGTACGATTTTGTAGGAGTTGGACATGTTATGCGCGCTTACGGATGGCAAAACCTGACCGATTACCATGGTCCGGTGATCATGACAGAGGCTTTTGACCCTGACAAACGTGTGTTCAACTACGATGAGCAGGATGTTGTATATCCTGAAATCAAGCGTCTGTTGGAAGAAGGCATTAAGAGCCTGGAGCGTACAGATGGTCTGGATGCTGCCAGCTCTGGCTTATCTAAGAGCGACTTGATTTATGGAGGTAATCGTGAGCAGTGGAAGCGTTTTGCATACGGCCTACTGGCTATCAATGCACACCGCCTGACAAACAAGCCTTCTTATGACCCGAACAAAGTGATCGAGTACGTAGATCAGGCACTTGCCAGCAACGCTGACAATGCTTTGATTCGCTTCGAAGGAACTGTTAGCGCGAACACAAGCTTCTTTGGTCCGCTTCGTAATAACATAGCTTCCAATCGCCAGACAAAATACATCGTTGGATTATTGGATGGTACTAACTCTGAGCTGACCGATAGTGGTTTGCAAGGTGCAGATCCTATTTTCGAAGGCCAGCACTTGAAGGATCCACGCATCACAGCCATGTTGGCTCCTTCTCCGGATGGCGAGTACAGAGGAATTACTCCTACTTTGGGTCTGTCTGAGTTTCCTAACTCAACCGATCCGCGCATTCCTAAAAACCTGTGGAATGCGACAGGAGTTTCTACTGTGCCAACTGGTCCTCAAATCTATTTCTTCGCAAATGCAGCCAGATTCCCGCTGATGACCTATTCACAGCTACAGTTTATTAAGGCTGAAGCCGCTTGGATTGCTGGTAAGAAGGACATTGCTCTTCAAGCATACAGAAATGGTGTAATTGCGCATATCGATTTTGCACGCACTTACGCTCCCGATCCTGCTGTGTATGATGAGCGTAAGGAAGCATATTTGGCCAGTGAAGTTATGATGCCATCAACATCTGCCGGTCTAACACTTTCTAAGATTATGCTGCAGAAGTATATCGCGACTTGGGGTTGGGGTTTCCTTGAGACCTGGTCTGATATGAGAAGATATCACTATAACCAAGACGAAGAAGTTTATACTGATTTTGTATTGCCTAACACACTGAACGTAGCAAATATGGGCAAACCTGCTTACCGAGCTCGTCCGAGATACAATTCAGATTATATGTGGAACCAGGAAGCGCTTCGTGCAATGGGTGGCTTTGAGGAGGACTACCATACATATGAAACTTGGTTCAGCAAACGTCAATAATTAGATTGAAACGTTATGAGAAAGATATTAAATAGAGCAATGTTATTTATAGGAGCGAGCCTGATGCTAGCTGCCTGTGAGAAAAATGAAATACCTGAAGTAGCGAAGCCGGTAGGAGAGGGAACTTATGTTAAATTCTTCTTTCATGCTCAGGATGCCCCTCGATCTAACTTTTATTTGGACAACAATAAAGTTACTGGGGTTGCACCTACTACAGCAGGACAGGTTTTAGGGAATGCTTACGCTTCTGTCTACCCAAGTAATGCGTATGCTTTACTGCCTGCTGGTTCATATTCTATGAGCGTAATCGATACTGTTACGACAGGAAAAGGAACAGCAGATGTTTTGGCTAGCACATCTGTAAACCTAGCTAACAATAAGTTCTATTCTGCTTATTTAGTTGGTACAAAGCCTAACTTTGATGCCTTCGTGATTGAAGATGAACTGCCACCAGCTGACAACACCAAAATTTGGTGGAGGTTTGTAAATACCATGGCTAACATCCCTTTTGCAGTAGACGCCTACGCCGTGCGTGCGGCAATTCCAGCAACAGATAACTCCCCTGCTGAACCTATGGAAATAGTTGAGCTAGGTAAGAATATCGACTTCAAAGGTTATAGCCAGTATGTAGAATTGAAGAGAGGTGTTTATACTTTCAAGGTATTTCCATCAGGCACTGAGTATGATCCGGCTACTACGCCAGCATTCATTCAAAACTCAGTAACATTGGCAAGTTTAGGTCGTGTATATTCGACCCAGATCAGAGGCACTTACGCCGAAAAGCCTGCAACCAGCAACATTGATTACTGGAGAGAGAGATAAGGTGGTAAACCCGGGGCAGCGCTGGTCCCGGGTTATTTCCCACTTTTCCTTTCTGCACAAGGCAAGTCGGTTTCAGACCTGGCTTGCATCCTAGTACAAATAGTGATAGATTAGCTTACGAATAGTTTTATCAACATGAAAGAGCCCCTCCTTTACTAAACCTATTGGAGGGCTTTTTTTTAGCCACCCTATACCCAACCGGAACAATGATTAGAAACTTTACACTTTTAGCCGCCCTGCTACTCAGTTCAGTCAGCCTGTTTGCACAGGGTACAAAGAACCCTCCTAAACGTGAGTTCAGAGGCGTGTGGATTGCCACGGTGCAGAACATCGACTGGCCTTCCAAGCCAAAGCAGGGGGTAGACTCCCAGCAGCAGATGCAGGAACTGGTCGACATTTTCGACACCCATCAGAAAACAGGTATAAATGCTGTGATGCTGCAAGTGCGTCCTTCGGCTGACGCGTTCTATGCCAAAGGCCGTGAGCAGTGGAGCATGTTCCTGACCGGCAAGCAAGGCACGCTGCCAGAGCCATTTTATGATCCGCTGGAGTTTGCCATTGAGGAAGCCCACAAGCGTGGCATGGAGCTGCATGCCTGGATCAATCCATACCGTGCTTCCACCAGCCTGGCCGATTCGCTGGTGAGCAGCGAGCATATTTCCCGCATTCAGCCGGACTGGTTCTTTACCTATGGCGACAAAAAATATTTCAACCCCGGCATACCTGAGGTGCGCCACTACCTCGTGGATGTGATCATGGATGTGGTGCGCAACTACGACATCGACGGCATCCATTTCGACGATTACTTTTACCCTTATCCGGGCAAAACTGCCCTGCCAGACTCCATCACTTATATGTTGCATGAGCAAGGCATTAAGAACATAGAAGACTGGCGCCGTAACAATGTGGACCAGCTGATCAAAGACCTCTCAGAGGCGATCAAGAAAGAGAAGAAGCATGTGAAGTTCGGTATCAGCCCGTTTGGTATCTGGCGCAACAAGTCACAGGACCCGCAGGGCTCTGAGAGCAATGGCCTGTCAGGGTATAGCGCCTTGTATGCCGATGCCCGCAAGTGGGTGCAGGAAGGCTGGATCGATTATATCAACCCGCAGCTGTACTTCCCCTTTGGCTATACCCCGGCACCTTACGAGAAACTGCTGGACTGGTGGGCTGACAATGCCAACGGCAAGCACGTATACATAGGCCAGGGTGCCTACCGTGCCATGGAAGACCGCGAAGGCTGGCGCGACAGGCAGCAGCTGCCAAACCAGGTGCGCTATCTGCGCGAAAACCCGCGCGTGCAGGGCAGTGTGTATTTCAGTTCCCGTTCGCTTACCAACAACCTGGCTGGTTTCCGCGATTCCCTGCAACACGACCTGTACCGCTACCCGGCGCTGCAGCCGATTATGCCCTGGTTAGGTATGGCCAAACCTGCCAAGCCAGTTAGTCTGCGCGAAGACAAGTTCCTGCTCTTCTTACCGCGACTTCGCAAGGCAATTATTAAATGGGATTACCCGGATCAGGAAGAGGATGTGTATGGTTTTGTGGTATACCGCTTCGACGAAAACGAACCGATCAACCTGGAACATGCCCGCAACATTCGCCACATCCAATTCAACGATTACGAGCTGGGCTTCCACGACGAGACAGCCGAACGCGGAAAGACCTACAAGTATGTGGTGACATCCATCGACAGGTTGAAAAATGAGAGTAAGCCTTCTAATGTTTACCTAAAAAAACTACGCTAGCCTTATGAAGAACAGGAAAAAGACCATATTGGCGCTGGTGCTGACGACGATGATCGTGGCGGCCAACGCCATTGCGTTCTCGAACAAAGCTACTCCTGCTATCGAGGAGGCAGGTATAGTCGCCAAAGGTCCTGCCTGGATTCGCATTAACCAGTTAGGCTATACTCCTCAAGGTATAAAAGTAGCCGTATGGGGAAGTAAATCGAAAGAAAAGCTTCGCCGCTTTCAGCTGGTGGACGCTAGCACTGGCAAAGTAGTCTTCAAAGGCAAAGCTGGTGATGCTTTTGGTGCTTACGGACCGTTTGAGGAATCTTACCGCCTGAACTTCACCGATTATAACAAGCCGGGTACTTACTACCTGCAGGCCGGCAGTGCTAAGTCGCCCGAGTTCCGGATTGACGCCGACGTGTACAAAGGTACCGCTGATTTTGCACTGCGTTATATGCGCCAGCAACGCAGCGGCTTCAACCCCTACCTGCAAGACTCCTGCCATACCCAGGACGGCTATACCATGTATGGCCCGATGCCCGACAGCACCATCATCGACGTGTCGGGTGGCTGGCACGACGCTTCGGATTACCTGCAATATGCCACTACCTCAGCCAATGCGACATACCACCTGCTGGCCGCCTACCGTGACTTTCCGGGCGTGTTCACTGACAAGCACCAGGCCAACGGACTCGAAGGGACCAACGGTGTGGCCGACGTGCTTGACGAAGCAAAGTGGGGACTGGACTGGCTTGTGAAGATGCACCCACGTGAAGACTGGCTCTTCAACCAACTAGCTGACGACCGCGATCACCAGGGCATGCGGCTTCCAACGAATGACCCTGTTGACTATGGCATGGGCAATGGAGGTCCGCGTCCGGTATACTTTGCCTCCGGGGAGCCGCAAGGCCTGGGCAAGTACCAGAACCGAGCGACTGGCGTTGCCTCTATTGCCGGGAAGTTTACGAGTGCTTTCGGGCTGGCCGCTCAGATTTACAGCACCAAAGATCAGAGCCTTTCTAATCTCTTTGGCCAGAAAGCACAGTCTGCCTACAAACTGGGCCTGGCCAAACCAGGCGTTGCACAGACCGCTCCTAACAGGGCGCCTTATTTCTATGAGGAAGACAACTGGGTAGATGACATGCAGCTGGGTGCCGCGGCGCTTTACCAGCTGACCGGCAAGCAGGAATTCTTCCAGCAAGCCTACACCTACGGACTTCAGGAAAAGGTAACCCCGTGGATGGGGGCCGATACAGCCCGCCATTATCAGTGGTACCCGTTTCACAACTTCGGTCACTTTGAGCTGGCCAAAAAATCTGACGACAAGACGAAAGCAGAGTTGATCGGATTCTACAAGGAAGGTATAGAAAAGGTATATGCCAAGGCAAAGAAGAATGCCTTTTACCGTGGAGTGCCGTTCATCTGGTGCTCCAACAACCTGACTACTTCTTTTGCCATCCAAAGCTTCCTGTACCGCCAGTTATCCGGCGACCAGACTTACGCTGAGCTGGAGCAGGCAAACTTAGACTGGTTGTTCGGCACAAACCCTTGGGGGACGAGCATGGTATATGGCCTGCCAGCGTACGGCGATACGCCAACAGACCCGCACTCCGCCTTCACCCGACTGAACAAGTACCCGATTGATGGAGGGCTGGTGGATGGTCCGGTGTATGGCAGCATCTTCAACAACCTACAACATCTGAAGTTATACAGCGAGGATGCTTATGCCGAATTTCAGTCTGACCTGGCCGTATACCACGATGACTTCGGCGACTACAGCACCAACGAGCCAACCATGGACGGTACCGCTTCGCTGATCTACCTGCTGGCATCCAAAGAGTATAGCTCACGGGAGGGGAGTCAGGCAAAAAAGTAATAGTAGACAGCCACGGCGCGATCATTCGGGGCGATACAACTGCCCGGCAGATTGCGCTGATCTTTACTGGAGATGAGTTTGCAGACGGAGGAGAAATGATCAGTAATGTACTGAAAAAGCACCGGGCTAAAGCCTCCTTCTTTCTAACGGGGCGCTTTTACCGGAATCCTGCTTTCAATCACTTGATCAGGGAATTGAAGAAAGAGGGCCACTACCTGGGTGCGCACTCCGACGAGCACCTGCTGTACTGCGACTGGACAAAACGCGACAGTCTGCTGGTCACAAAGGAGCAGTTCAGCCAGGACCTGCGGAAAAATTACCAGCGCATGGAGGCCTTTGGTGTGAAGAAGAAAGACGCGCCTTACTTTCTGCCGCCATACGAATGGTATAACCGCAGCATCAGTAACTGGACATCGGCGGAAGGGCTGCAACTGGTTAATTTTTCGCCCGGCACCCGTTCTGCCGCCGACTATACCTACCCCGAAATGGGCAACCGATATGTGGACTCGGAAACGGTGCTGCAGTCGATCATGAGGTACGAGGTGAAAGACAGGAACGGGTTGAACGGCTTTATGCTGCTCCTGCACATTGGCACCGATCCGAGGCGAACGGACAAATTTTACCACCGGCTGGACGAAATGCTCACGAAGCTGAAAGAGAAAAACTATCAATTCGTGCGGTTGGATGACTTGCTGGAGCAAGAAAAGTAGTGCGCTTTGCCTGCGCTTTAAAGATTAGAGACAAATGAAAAAAATACTGATACTGGTGTGCGCCCTTGCCGGCTTTGTTGGTTGCCAGCAACCTGCTACCACCTCGGATACACCGCTGATACCGGAAGGTATAACCTACCTGTCGCGGGAGGAGTGGGGAGCTAATGCCCCTGTGCTGCCGATGCGACCGCATAAGCTGACGAGGCTGACCATTCATCATACTGGCGTGCCGCAGTTGTTTGAACGTAGCCTGACTGACAAGCTGCGCAATCTGCAGAAGTTCTCACAGGAAGACAGCCCCTTGGCGGATGGTCGCATGAAACCGGCCTGGGCGGATGTGCCTTATCACCTGTATGTGGATGTGCATGGGGCTGTAGGGGAGGCACGGGACCTCAACTATGCCGGCGATTCGAACACCAGTTACGATCCGGCCGGACACCTGCTGGTAGTGGTAGAGGGTAACTTTGAAAAGGAAGCGATCACGGAGGCACAGCTGAAAACACTCGAAAAACTGGTGCCGGCCCTGGCGAAGCGTTTCGGTATACCTGCCGACAGCCTGGGGGCGCACAAGGATTTTGCTGATACCAGCTGTCCGGGCGCTGGCTTGTATGCGGAGCTGCCACGATTCAGGCAATTAGTGAAAGGCAATTAAATGCCGGCTTTAATAGCTGAACCACAGCCCGGGGTCAGTACCGGAATATATAGATTAATAAAAAGAGGTTTTTTGCGTGTTTTTGCCGGTTTTAGAAAAAAACTTGCGAAATAGTTTGAACTTTAGGAACAAGTGCTTAGTTTTATACAAAATAAAGGGACAGTATTCGTTTTGCTCGTGCGCTTTTGTGCGGTTTCTGCGCTAGTTTACCAAACAAAAGGCAGCATGAGCAGAATGGGTACAACTACTCTAAGTGCTGCCATCGGTCTTTTTGCTTCAAGAGGAAATAAACAGATGAATTTACGGAAGTATGCCGCTTTGTTAGCACTGTTTCTAATCGCCAATCTTGGCTATAGTCAGTCTTTTCAATTTGCTTTTGTATCCGATACCCACATCGGCAATCCCACTGCACAGGAAGACCTTGAGCGCACCATCGCTGACATTAACGCTAACCCCAATCTTGAGTTTGTAGTGATCACCGGCGATATCACCGAGTTTGGTTCCGATGAAGAACTAAAATTGGCTAAAAAGCTGTTTGATACCCTCCAAAAGCCCTGGTATATTGTGCCCGGCAATCACGATACGAACTGGTCAGAAAGCGGCAGCAATAGCTTTCGGGTTGTTTTCGGGGCAGAGACTTTTGCATTTACTCACAAAGGTTACCTCTTTGCCGGCACTGGCTCAGGACCAAACATGCGAATGGGGCCGGGGCAGATTCCGCGCGAGAACATCGTGTGGCTGGATTCGGTGCTCAAGCACATGCCCGATCCGGAAATGCCAGTCATTTTCCTCAACCACTACCCACAGGACTCTTCGCTAAACAACTGGTACGACGTAACGGACAAGCTGCGTTCCTACAACACCCAGCTGATCCTGCACGGCCATGGCCACAACAACCGCGAATACCGCTACGACGGTATACCTGCCGTGATGGGACGCTCTAATCTGCGTGCAAAAGAAGAAGTGGGAGGGTATAATATCGTGACCTTCGCCGTTGGCAAGGCCAGTTTTGAAATCCGGAAGCCAGGTATAGCATCCTTGCCGAGATGGATAGAAGTGCCGTTGGTAAAACATGATTTCGCCAACGACCCGACGAAGCACCACCGTCCGTCTTTTGCCGTAAATAAGTTATACCCAAATGTGAAACTGGTATGGGAATACCAGGACGATAGCGATGTAGGAGCAGGTACGGCTGTTTATAAAGATCTGATTATTGCCACGAACACGACTGGCCAGGTATATGCGCTGGATAGTAAAGCCGGAAAGCGCAGGTGGACTTACCGCACCAATGGCAAAATCTACTCTACTCCGGCTGTGGCGAATGGCTATGTGGTGGTAGGCTCCTCAGATGACCATATTTACTGCCTCTCTGCCACTACAGGCAAGTTGGCCTGGAAGTTTAAAGCCAACAGACCTGTGCTGGGTTCGCCGCTTATCGAGAAAGGGGTAGTCTACGTAGGTGCCTCGGATGGGCATTTTCGTGCACTGGATCTGAAGACTGGCAAGCTGCTGTGGGATTTTGACCAAGTGAATAACTTTGTTGTGACCAAACCGCTGCTTTACCAGGGCAAGGTATACTTCGGTAGCTGGGGAAATGAGTTTTACGCCCTCGATGCCAAAACTGGTCAGCTGGCCTGGAAATGGAGCAACGGCTCCAGCAACCGGATGTTTTCACCTGCTGCCTGCTACCCCGTCGCTGCCAATGGCCGCATCTTTATTGTGGCCCCTGACCGCTTTATGACCTCACTGGACGCCAACACAGGTGAAGTAGTGTGGCGTGAACAAATGAAAGAAGGCCGCGTGCGCGAGTCGATGGGGATATCTAATGACGGTAAGCTGGCATACGTGAAGACCATGGATGGGCAGGTATACGGCGTTTCTACCTCGGCAAATGTCTTGCAGGTAGACTGGAAATCGCCGCTGCAGCTGCCATACGAGCTGGCCCCTTCAGCTATAGTCGAGCATAAGAATGTCGTACTGGTGCCTTCGCACTCAGGTCTGGTCAGCGCATTGGACAGACAGAGTGGGGAAGTACTTTGGAAATACAAGAGTTCAAACAGTCTCATGAACCCGGTGATGCCGCTCGGCAAAAACAGAGTGATCGTGAGCACAATGGATGGGAAGATCGCCTGCCTGGAGTATGTGCCTGCCAAATAAGGTATAGAAACAGGTATAGCGATTGATTTAGAAGGATTTATTTAAAACACAACATGGAGATTACAACCGAGAAAGACTCGAACTATAACAACCTGGAAAAGATGTCGGTGAGGGAAGTGCTGGAGAACATCAACCGTGAAGACAAAAGCGTACCCCTTGCCGTTGAAAAGGCAATTCCACAAATTGAAAAACTGGCTGAAGTAGTAGCAGATCGCATGAAAAAAGGCGGTCGGTTATTCTACATCGGCGCCGGCACCAGCGGCCGTCTGGGCGTAGTGGACGCCTCTGAGTGCCCACCGACCTTTGGTGTGCCCTTTGATATGGTAGTTGGCCTGATCGCCGGTGGTGACACGGCCATTCGTAAAGCCGTTGAGTTCGCCGAAGACGACATGGAGCAAGCATGGGAAGACCTGAAAGAATACGGCCTTGACGAGCACGATGTCATTGTAGGTATAGCCGCCTCTGGCACGACACCTTACGTGATTGGTGGCTTGCGCATGGCCAATGAATACGGTCTGGCAACAGGCTGTATCGTGTGCAACACCGGTAGCCCGGTAGCGGCAGAGGCGCAATATCCGGTAGAGGTAGTGGTGGGACCAGAGTTTGTGACAGGCAGCACCCGTATGAAAGCCGGTACGGCTCAGAAACTGGTGCTCAACATGCTCAGCACGACCGTGATGATCCAACTGGGTCGCGTGCGTGGCAACAAGATGGTGGACATGCAGCTGACGAACCACAAGCTTTACCACCGCGGCGTGCGCATGGTCATGTCGGAGACAGGTGCTGACGAAACAACAGCGGCTGCACTGCTGGAGAAACATGGCAGTGTACGCAAGGCTGTAGCCAGTGTGCTGGTGTCGAAGTAGTACCGCCAGCCAATATTGCCGCCAATTCGGCAAATCTGTGTAACTTACCATCCTATGTGGTCAAGAAAGGGGAGCGATAGCTGCTTTTCTTTCTAACCCTCTGATGGTTAATTAACTTATTATGTCTCCAATCGTTCTTTTATCGTTTCTGATAGGCTACTTCGCGGTGCTGATAGGTATATCCTACTTTACTTCGAAAGGATCATCAGACAACTCCAGTTTCTTCATCGCCAACCGCAACTCAAAGTGGTACTTCGTAGCCTTTGGTATGATCGGTACCGCTTTGTCTGGCGTAACCTTCATTTCGGTGCCGGGAGCGGTGGTGAACAGTAGTTTCGGCTATTTCCAGTTTGTGCTCGGCAACACGGTCGGCTTTGTGCTGATCGCCTTTGTGCTCCTGCCGCTCTACTACCGCATGAACCTGATCTCCATTTATACCTACCTGGAGAAACGCTTTGGCTATTGGAGCTATAAATCGGGTGCCATGATCTTCCTGGTGTCGCGCACCATTGGCTCTGCTTTCCGTCTGTACCTGGTAGCCATTGTGCTACAGCGTTTTATCTTCGATGCCTGGAACGTACCTTTTGTGGCCACTGTGGCGATTTGCTTGATTCTCATTTGGCTCTATACCCACAAAGGCGGCCTTAAAACGATCGTAATCACGGATACGCTGCAGACGCTCTTCATTGTGTCTTCGGTTATTTTCTCGATCATCTTTATCGCCAGCAGCCTCGACCTGAACGTGGTGCAGACCTTTGAGGCGGTGAAAAACAGCTCTTACTCCAAGATGTTCTTCTGGGAAGATTTCCTGGGTACGAAGAGCCACTTCCTGAAGCATTTCATTGGTGGTATTTTTGTGACGATTGCCATGACGGGCCTGGATCAGGACCTGATGCAGAAGAACCTGAGCTGCAAAAACATCGGCGAAGCGCAGAAGAACATGCTGACGTTTACGGGTGTTTTCGTGTCGATCAACATCTTCTTCCTGAGCGTGGGAGCCCTGCTGTACATTTATGCAGAAGCGAATGGCATTGATGTAACGGCCCTTGCGACGCCTGACCACCTGTTCCCGGAAATCGCCCTGAACCACATGGCCATGATTCCGGCCATCATCTTTATGCTCGGCCTTACGGCAGCTACCTTTGCCACCACTGACTCTGCACTGACAGCACTTACTACATCTTTCTGCGTGGACTTCCTGAACTTCACCAAAAAAGCCAACCACGATGACATCAAACTGATCCGCACCCGCCACATGGTGCACATTGGCTTCTCGGTAGTCATGCTGCTGGTTATCCTCGTGTTCAAGATCATCAACGACGACTCCGTGGTGAACGCCATCTTCAAAGCGGCCGGCTATACCTATGGTCCGTTGCTGGGCTTGTTTGCTTTCGGTATGGCCAACAAACGCGCCGTGGCAGACAAATTGGTGCCGTATATCTGCGTGGTCTCGCCAGTGCTGACATATATTCTGGACAGCAATTCTGTAGATTGGACAGGCTATGCGATGGGTTTTGAACTGATCGTGATCAATGCCGCGATTACATTTATCCTGTTGCTGGTAACAAGCAAACCAGGTGGCGGCATGATGATGGATGCTTTGGAAGAAGCTGAACGCGGTCCTAAAGTAAAACAGACAACTTATTAAGCTTATACCTGTAACGGGTATACAGTGAGTGGGGCAGTATTTGTCCTTTATCTAAAGTTCTTTTGTCCTCATGCTTATGAATATAGCATTGCTTTTGGAGAGTGTTTTACCAAAAGCGCGCATACGGGCACGCCTGATCGATGTCGTGTCCTACGCTTCTGACGCGGGCTTTTACTACCTCAGGCCGAAGGCCGTGGTGCAGCCGGTGTCGGAGGTGGAGATTAAACAGTTATTTGCTTTTTCGCACCAGCACAAGGTGCCTTTGACCTTCCGGACAGCCGGGACCAGCCTTTCAGGGCAATCGATAACAGATGGCATACTGGTTGATCTGAGTCAGTACTGGAACAAGGTACAAGTAGAGCAGGAGGGAGCGCAGGTACGGGTGCAACCCGGCGTGATCGGTGCCATCGTGAATGCGCATCTACGTCCATTTAAGCGCAAGATCGGTCCGGACCCGGCCAGCATCAACTCGGCCATGATGGGCGGCATACTCTCGAATAACGCCAGCGGCATGTGCTGCGGCGTGAGCAAGAACTCCTACCACACCACGAAGTACATCAGCTTTGTGCTGCCCAGCGGCCAGTGCTTCACCACCGAAAAACAGATCGACTACTTGCGCTTCAGTGAGGAGTGCCCGGAGCTATACCTGACCCTGCAAAAGATCAAGCAGCAGATTCGCAACAACCCGGAACTACATTACCTGATCCGGCACAAGTATAAGACTAAGAATACGGTTGGCTACTCTGTCAACGCTTTCATCGACTACGAGCACCCACTCGACATCATGGGGCATTTGCTGATAGGAGCAGAAGGTACGCTCGGCTTCATTGCTGAGGCGGTGCTGCAAACTGTGCCCGATTATCCGGCTAAGTCGACTGCGCTACTCTATTTTCCTGATATCTATGCCGCTTGTCAGGCCATAGTGCCACTGACGGAGGCGGGTGCCGAGGCGGTCGAGCTGATGGACCGCGCCTCGTTGCGCTCTATTGAGCACATGGCAGGCGTGCCGGCTGTGATCAAGACCTTACCCGACACCGCGGCTGCTTTGCTGGTGGAGTTCCAGGCGAACACGCACGAAGAGGTGCAGGAGAAAATCCTGAAATTTATGGCGCTGGCACCGGAGTTGGCTTTGCTGGAGCAGCCTGTGTTCACAACCGACCCAATCGAACAAGGCTTGTTGTGGAAGGTGCGCAAAGGCATGTTCCCGGCGGTAGGTGCTGTGCGGGCCAGCGGTAGCACCGTATTGCTCGAAGACATTGCCGTACCGGTTGCTCAACTTGGCAATGCCATCCTTGACCTGCAGGAGCTCTTCCGCAAACACGGGTATAGTAACGCCATCATTTTTGGTCACGCCAAGGATGGTAACATCCACTTTGTAGTTACGCAGGCCTTCGACACACCCGAAGAAGTAACCCGCTACGACCGCTTCCTGAAAGAAGTGGTGAAGCTGGTGGTGAAGAAATACGAAGGTGCCCTGAAAGCCGAGCACGGCACGGGCCGCAACATGGCGCCGTTTGTAGAGACTGAATGGGGACCGGAGGTATACCGCATCATGAAGGCGCTGAAACAGGTGGTGGATCCGGAGAACCTGCTTAACCCAGGCGTTATCATCAACCACGACCAGAACGCGCACATCCAGAACCTGAAGGACCTGCCGAAGGTGGAAGAGGAAGTGGACCGCTGCATGGAATGTGGCTTCTGTGAGCATAAGTGTCCGAGCCGCAACCTCACACTGACGCCCCGGCAGCGCATCGTAGTGCGCCGGGAATTGCTGAATCTGCAACGCAGAGGTAAGAAGAAAGAGCACAAAGAACTGCTGAACCAGTACCAGTATGACGGCTTGGATACCTGCGCCGTTGACGGTCTCTGCGCCACTGCCTGCCCGGTTGATATAAATACCGGTGATCTGGTGAAGCGCCTGCGCCGCGAGAACCACAGCGAACTGGCCAACCAAGTGGCTTTGATGGTAGCGAAGAATTTCAAACCCGTTGCTGCGACCGTGAAGTTCGGACTGCAGGCAGGAGCGGGTGTGAACAAGGTTCTGGGTGCCAATACAATCTCCAGGCTGACAGAGGAAGTGAAAGATATGATCCCTTCTTTTCCACTCTGGACAAAGCAACTGGCCCCGGCCCCAGGTATAGCCAAATCCATTGCCTATGCGACGGCTCCTGTGGCAGAAGCTGCTGTGGTTTACTTTCCCACCTGTATCTCACGAACGATGGGTGCCGCTGAGTCGGGTAAGAAAAACATCATTGACACATTCAGAAGTGTATCAGACAAGGTAGGGCTGAAGTTTATGATCCCGCAGGATGTGCAAGGCGCCTGTTGCGGCCAAATCTTCTCTTCGAAAGGATACAGCAAGGCATTTGCTTATACTGCCAATGAAACAATAGAGAAGGTATGGCAATGGACCGATAAAGGCCGCCTGCCGCTGGTGCTCGATATCACCTCCTGCACCCAAACCCTGCAAAGCTGCCGTCCGGTACTCACCGCTGAGAACAAGCAGAAGTTCGACAGCATCAAAATCATCGACAGCATCGACTACATAGCTGATTTTATACTTCCGAATGCCACTGTGCAGCACAAGAAAGCAAATGTGGTGCTACACCCCGTTTGCTCCCTGCAGAAAATGGGGCTGGAAGGGCGTTTTGTAAGTATAGCCAGACAATTGGCCGAGGAAGTAACCGTGCCGATGCACGCCGGTTGCTGCGGTATGGCCGGCGACCGTGGTTTCCTGGTGCCGGAGCTTACTGCATCTGCGACTGCCCCTGAAGCTGCGGAGGTGAAGCAGCAAGAGTATGATGGGTATTACTCTTCAGGCAAGACCTGCGAAATGGCCATGACAGAAGCGGTTGGTCGTAACTACGAGTCAATTGTTTATCTGCTGGATGAGTGTTTGTAGAAAGTCTATTTCATCACAAAACAAAGAGACCCGTTCAAGTGACGGGCCTCTTTGTTTATGCTGTGTATGATTTTTTAGACTGTTTCGACTACGGCTGCATACTCTTTCAGACTTGCATCTTCAGGATTCAGATCTGTCACCAGGTAGTGGATTGAGTTGAGATCGCATACCTTCATATTCTGGTCGGAGCCGAGTTTTTCGGCGATACTCATGATGGCGGTTTTCTTGGCAGATCGGATCATCGCTTTCTTTACCTGCACTACTTCCCAGTCAGAATCGGTGAGGCCGTCTTCTACGGAGAGGGAGTTGGTGCCCAATATACAGAGATCCACTTTGATCTCAGAAAGCTGGTTTACCACCTGTGCACCGATCATGATGTGGGAGTTCTTCGAAAGCTGTCCGCCCAGCAGGATCACGTTGATATTTGGGCGTTCGGCCAACTCCAAAGCCACCAGCGGACTCACCGTAAAGAAGGTACAGCGCAGGGTATCCGGAATCATACGGGCTACTTCGATCATAGTGGTACCACCACCAACCAATATGCTCATACCGTCTTTCAATAGGTCAATTACCTTGCGGGCAATTTCCTTTTTCGACTCCTTGGCGTATACCTCCGACTGGCTGAATGGATAATGGAAGGATTTCGACAGAGCGCCACCATGTACCTTCAGAATCTGACCGCTTTCTGCCAGTTCGTTCAAGTCTCTTCTAACCGTATCTTCCGATACATTGAGCTTCAAACTCAAATCTGATGAAAGCACCTTGTTGTGCAGATTGATCTGCTTTATGATAAAAGCCTGCCGTTCTTCCTTAAGCATTCTGGACGTATTTAATCTGTAAAAATCAAATATAGATTTTTTTCTGATATTATTTTGTCTGAATCAGGATTTTCAGGATTCAAGATGGCCTCTATCCCCACGGATTGACAGGATTTATGGAATGGAATGTTTAACGTGTAGGGACAGGTCGTGACCTGTCCAATCGTGCACCAGCAAAAAACTAGATGATTACAAATGGTCTTCGTGACACCCATGTCCCAAAGCTATATACAGGGGCCCTATCCCCACTGTAGGGGACTTCCTGGTCCCCATGTGCTGGTAAACGCGGACTAGAAGGTCCGCAGCAGAATAGGATTCGGACAAGGATGTCCGAGTCAGCTGTAGTTCACCGTATATATCAATCCTGTTTCATTGCACAGTCATCGCGCGGACAAGTCGCGACCTTTCCCTACGGTATATAAATCCTATGTATCCTTTTTAATCCTGTAAATCCTGATTCAGACAAATTAAAAAGCCTGCCCCACTAATGGGACAGGCTTTCAAAAAAAGGCATGCTATACCTTATACCTTTACATAGATCTTCTTCTTATCCATCCAGAATCCGATCACCCACATGGTTAACATATAGGCAAGTGCGAACAGGAGAGATGCTGTTTTTCCTTCGGACCAACTCAGGAAAAGATGGGTATAAAGCCACTTCTGCAAGCTCATATCATCTATTCGGATGAAGTTAAGCAGCTTGATGACCAGTGTCGCAAAAGCGAAGATGAAGAGTGGGTTTTTGCCGAAGGCCTCGAAAAAGTAAGACCATTTCACAAAGCCTAATACTTCGATCACCAGCATCAGCGCACCGATCAACATCACACTTAGACCCACTGAGTGTAGCACATAAGAACTTGTCCAGATCGGCTTGTTGATTGGGAAAGCAAAATCCCACACAAAAGCGATGGCCACCAGGGCAGCCCCAGCCAGGTTGAGTTTGAAGACGGTGCTCAGGTTGTTGCCGTTTTTCTGGATAAACAGACCTGCAAAGTAACCCGCTATCACATTCACGGTGGCTGGCAGTGTGCTCAGCAATCCTTCCGGGTCGAAAGGTATACCGAAGCCTTTGTAGAGGTTTGTTTCAGGTATGATTAGGTCATCGAACTTGCGGGCGGCATTGCCAGCGAGACTGTACGGATCAGCAGCATCGCCGAAGAAGTACATCACAGCCCAGTAGCCCAACAATACCACCACACTGAAAATGGCGGCACCCTTGAACTTGAGGTAATGCACCGCCAGCGAAGCGATGAAATAGCAGAGCGCTATACGCTGTAACACACCCATAATTCGAACCGCCGTGAAATCCTTCATGACGATGGCGCCTTCCGGATTGCGCATAACGAAAGGGAACAAATTCAGGAACAGACCGATCAGGAAAATAAGGGCCGTGCGCTTGAACACCTTGCGCAGGAACACACTGTCGGACTGCCTTTCGAACTTGCGCATACTGAAGCTCATGGCGTTGCCTACCACAAACAGGAAGGACGGAAACACCAGGTCTGTCACTGTAAAGCCGTGCCAGGCAGCATGCTTGAAAGGCGCGTAGATGCTGCCCCAGCTGCCGGGATTGTTCACCACGACCATCAAGGCGATGGTGAGGCCACGGAGCACATCAAGTGAAAGGTAACGCTCATACGTTTGCGGTCTGAGTAAACCAGCGTCTGTCAGGGGAGGGGCGGTCGAGAGTTTAGTCATGGGGTCTAAAAATAATGCCGTCCCCTATTGAGGGACGGCTATACCTATAAATTAATTCGCGGAAGCTTCTGCAGGCTGTTTCTCTTTGCTCTTGCCCATGGCGTCATACACCACTTGCAGCACACCGGTGCGGGTATTGAGTTTGCTCAGTTTGTTGTTCTCGCGGGTAGGGTTCACGCGGTTGCTCAGGAACACATACACCAGGTTGTTCACCGGATCGACCCAGGTATAAGTACCGGTAAAGCCTGAGTGACCGAAGCTTTCTGCCGGAGCACTTGGAGCGGCATTGCTGTTCGGGGCACCCGGTTTGGCCGGACGGTCGAAGCCAAGAGCGCGGTAGTTGCCTTGGTCGCAGAACTGGCACTTGCTATACTGGCTTACTACACCATCCACAATAATTTGCTTGTTGGCATACAGGCCGTCGTTCAGGTATAAGTGCATCAGTTTGGCTACGTCATTGGAGTTGCCGAACAAACCAGCGTGACCACTCACACCACCCAGCATTGCAGCACCTTCGTCGTGCACAGTGGCATGCAGAAGCTGCTTGCGGAAGTGCGGTTCAAATTCGGTTGGTACTACACGAGAGGCAGGATAATGTTTGTATGGATTGAATGTCAAAGTTGTCGCACCGATTGGCTTGTAGATCATGTTCTGCAGATAGGTTTCAAAGCCCACGCCTGTGATGTTCTCTACTACTTTCGGAGCCAGGATAAACGAGAGGTCGCTGTATACATAGCCTGGTTTTTCGTTCAGCGGCGACTCCATGATCTCCTTGTATATCCTGTCGGCATACTTGCGGTGGATGTACAGGTTGTTGGCTACTTTGATTGGGAATCTTCTTGTAGAATCCGCCTTAAACGTACGCCATTTGAAGTTACCGCTTTTCTTAACGGTCTCTTTCCAGAACGGGATCCAGGACTTGAGTCTGGCTTGGTGCGTGAGGATGTCACGGTAGTTGAGGTCGGCCTTGTTCGTGCCGGCAGCCATTGGCAGGTAGGTGCCTAGCGTCTGGTTTTCGTCAAAGCGACCTTCCCCTTTCAGGCGCATCAGTGCAGCCATGGAGGTACTGATCTTGGTCACAGAAGCAAGATCATAGATATCGTCGACACGAACCGGTTGCTCCTTGTCGTAGGTATGGTATCCGAAAGCTTTGTGATAGATCACTTTGCCGTCTTTGGCCACGAGTATCTGCGCACCTGGGGCAGCCTCTTCACGGATAGCCTGATGCACAAGCGAGTCTATACCTGCCAGATCCTGTGATTTTATACCCACCGCTTCCGGCATAGAGTAAGCCATACGCCAGCCGCCGCGGGTCAGGAGACCGTCGTCAATTTTGAAGGCGTTGCTTACTGTCACCGGCAATTTGCCTGTAGCGCCTATACCTCCGAAAATTAGCTGCGAAACAAGGTCCTGCGTGGTGGCATTCTCCTGGTAAGCGGCAATAACGGCGTCAGCTTTGTCGAGGCTCTCCATCTCGGCAAGGCTATACACGTTGCCAAACACGCTCACGATCGTTTTCTTATTACGGATAAGCTCTTTCAGGAACAGGTTCATCTCGGCTGTGATACCAAAATTGCTACTGCCCGCCTTGAGTTGCAGGGAGTGTACACCCGCGATGATCAGGTTGTAGTCCTTTAGTTTTTCCTTCATAGCCAACAATTCTTCAATAGAGTTGGTCGGCTGCAGGAAGAAGGTGTCTACTTGCGTATAGCGAGCCAGGTCGCGCTGGAAAGCAGTTTCTTTTTTTGTGCCAATTGCCAGCGCAGCTACTTTTAACGTGTCGAGCGTCTGGATCGGCAGGATGTGGTTTTTGTTGCGCAAGAGCGTGAGCGAAGCCTCGGTCAGCTGACGGTTCAGGTATTGCGCATGCGGATTGTTGAGGTCGGCGATCAGGTTTTTAGTTTCGATCGGCTTCCACTTGTCCAGCCCTACCCATTGCTTGGCGGCCAGCACTTTGCGAACGCGGAAGTCAATCTCATCCTGCGTGATCTCTTTGTTGGCAATAGCCTTTTTTACTTCCTGAATGGTTGTTTTCACATCCATTGTGTTCAGCATCACATCGTTACCAGCTACCAGGGCTTTCACATCTACCACCCCCGGAGGATAGAACTTGGCTACGCCCTGCATGTTAAGAGCGTCTGTAAACACCAGTCCTTTGTAGTTAAGCTCGTTTTTAAGAAGGTCCGTTACAATCGGCTTCGAAAGGGTAGAGGCGAGGTTCGGGGTATTATCGAGCACCGGAATGTTCATGTGCGCGACCATCACGCTGCCCAGGCCTTTGTCCATGAGTGCACGGAAAGGGTGCAGTTCGATAGAGTCAAGGCGGATGCGGGAGAAGTTGATCAGCGGCAGACCGTAATGCGAGTCCACGTTGGTGTCGCCGTGGCCCGGGAAGTGCTTGGCACTGGCCAGCACGTGGTTGTCCTGCATGCCTTTCATGTAAGCCAATGACTTGCTGGCCACATTGTGCTTTTCCTCACCGAAAGAGCGGAAGCCGATCACGGGGTTGTTGGCGTTGTTGTTAATATCCACAGTTGGCGCGAAGTTCACATGCACGCCTAGTCGCTGGCACTGACGAGCGATTTCAGCACCCATCTCGTAGATAAGGCGCTCGTTATCGATACCGCCAAGCGCCATCTGGTACGGGAAGCGGATGGTGCTATCCAGGCGCATGGCCAGACCCCACTCCCCGTCAATGGATATCATCAATGGCACCTTACTTTCCTGCTGGTAGCGGTTGGTCATCTTAGCCTGACGCACCGGACCACCTTGAAAGAAAATCATACCGCCGACTTTATAGGTCTTCACGATATTGCTGATCGAGTCAATGTGCGCCTGGTTCTTGTTAGAGTACACCGGAATCGAGATCAGTTGCGCGATGCGCTCTTCCGGCGTCAGGGTTTTCATGACAGAGTCAACCCAGCGGCTGTTCACGTACTGCAGGAATTCAGCATCACGGCCCGGTGTATAGCTGGCAGCAGTTGCTTTCTTAGCGGCAGCCTTGCCTGTTTTTGCTTTGTTGGTCTGGCCTTGCAGGTTGTTTGTGCCGAAAATCAGCACCAGAACAAAGGCCAACGAGAAGTAATAGGATGGTTTCAAGGTGATATAGGTTTTTGTAATATCAGATATACTGCAATTTAACAGTTTTCAGGTATATGTATTTTTATTTGCGGTAATTTTTTAAATTCCTGCAAATAAAAGCAATATTAGGGGCGTCAATTTATAAAAGGCTAAAGTCAAATATACGATGTTGCGGCGGGTATACCTATAAGTTGGAGGTGTTGTCAGAATCAGGATTTTCAGGATTTAAGGATTGACAGGATTCTTATGAACGATTAACACACCCCTGCCCTTCTCGAGAGGGGAATCTACGCATCAAAAGTTTAGCAGGTATAAGCATTGTAGTGACTACTATACACCACTGGCAGGTATAGCAAGACTAACTCGCACGCTGGCCATGAAACGGACCACAGTGCCAAGTGCGCTTTTCGGCGCTCCACTGTTTGAGCGTTCAGCGAGTGGGGGTAGGGGCCCTCTATTTGGAGCGTCTTGATTTTTTTGCTTACTGGGGGTAGGGGCCCTCGATTTTTTCATCAAGGAAAAAAGTAAGGCCCGCCTGGCCAGGGCATACCATGCCCGCCGCATAGGCGAAGCTATAGAACAACGCTGGTTGCTATACCTACGACAGCTGCCGCTACGCCAGTTAAAAACCGGCCCCATGCGTCACCACATTTGCGCTGACGCTAAACTTGAAGTACAAATAAGTATAGATAAGCTATTCCCATTAACTTACAGGTATAGCCAAATCGAATAAACAACTTTACTGAATAAGTAAAAATGAAAAGAATTTTCACTCAGGCATTCGGCCTACTGCTGTGCACCAGCCTACTGGCAGGCTGTGCCACAAACCCTTATGCCACAACCAACAAATCTTATAAAAAGCAGGCCAAAGCGTACGCCAAGTCGCTGCGATCTACACCTGCGGCACCGAACGGCGAGCACACCTATCCACAGGGAGACTACTGGGTAGGCACGACGAACTTTAACCTGCGCAAGCCGAATTTCGTGATCATCCACCATACGGCGCAGAACTCCACGGAGCATACCCTAAAAACTTTCACAATGCCCTCCACGAAGGTGAGTTCTCATTATGTGATCGGACGCGACGGCAAGGTATACCAGATGTTGCACGACCACATGCGCGCCTGGCATGGCGGCAACAGCAAGTGGGGAAGCAACACCGATCTCAACTCATCTTCGATAGGTATAGAGCTTGATAACAACGGCTCTGAACCGTTCCCGGAGGAAATGATTAATAGTTTGATCGCCGTGCTGGGTAAGCTCAAAAAAGAGCACGGTATACCTGCGGAAAACTTCATCGGTCACGCCGACATCGCTCCGGTACGTAAGGTAGACCCAAGTCCGCTTTTCCCGTGGAAGACGCTTGCTGATAATGGATTTGGTTTATGGTTTGATGAGGACGTGCTGGAAAAAGAACAGGTGTTGCGCGAAGTGCCTGTAGGTGGTGAAGGCGATCAAAGTCCATTGCTGGTGATGGAGACGGTGCCCAAATATGTATTGCCGGAGCACTTTAACCCACTCGACGCCTTGCGTATCATCGGTTATGATGTGCGTAATCCGGAGGCTGCTGTACGTGCTTTCAAAATTCACTTTATCCAGACGGATGTAAATGCTCCCTTGACAGAGGATGAGAAACTGATTCTGTATAACCTGTATCAGAAGTATTTGTAAATTGGGATAATCAAACCACACCCACCCTATGACCAGACCATTACTCACCCGCTATACCCTGCGCCTTATACCTTGTCTCAGCTTGCTCTTTCTGCTTGGCTGTAGCGTTGCGAAACCCGTAGCGGAAATGCCTGCGCCTTACGGACCGGCGGAGATACAGCGGCAGGTAATGGGAGTGGTGGCATTGCAACAGAGCTTTGTGGGCTTTGTGTTGTATGACCCGGAACTGGGCAAGGCGGTGGTGGAGCACAATGCCGACAAGTACTTCGTGCCGGCTTCCAATACAAAACTGTTTACCTTTTATGCGGCTTCCAAAATGCTAGGCGACTCTATACCTGCGCTCAAGTATGTGGTCAAAGGCGACTCACTGATTTTCTGGGGTACCGGTGACCCGACCTTCACGCACATGGACCTCCAGAACAACATCGCCTACGATTTCCTGAAGAACCGCAAAGAGAAACTCTACTACATCGAGGCGCCCATGACCAGCACGCCTTATGCTACTAACTGGGGCTGGGACGATTACAACTACTATTACCAACCGGAGCGCAGCCCTTTCCCGATTCACGGTAACATCATAAAGTTTAAAAAGGACAGCACCTCAGCCTATACCGTTACACCAGCTTTTTTTAAGGAGCAAGTAAAGCCCGATACTTCCAGGAATGCCCACCGCGACACCTTCCGCAGGGCATGGCGCAGCAACGACATTGCCTACAACCCAAAGCGTGCTGCAATCGCTTTCTCGCAGGAAGTGCCTTTCATTACTTCGCCTGAGCTGACGGTGCAGCTACTGGCTGACACCCTGAAACGCCCTGTGAAACTGGTGAAGCGATCTATACCTGCGGGGGGACAAATTCTCTACGGCCTGCCTGCCGATACCGTGTTCAAACGTATGCTGCAGGTGAGCGACAATCTAATGGCCGAGCAATTGATGATACTGAGTTCCGGGACTTTTTCGGATACCCTGTCAGTAGAACGGGCTATCCGGTATGCCGTGAAAACTTACTTGTCCGATTTGCAGGATGCGCCGGTATGGATTGATGGCTCAGGCCTGTCTTCCATGAACATGTTTACGCCACGCAGCATTATTGCGCTGTTGCAGAAGCTGCATGCCGAGCGCCCAAGAGAAAAGTTGCTCCCCATGCTGGCGGTCGGAGGCAGACCCGGTACTTTCCGGAACATCTACAAAGCGGATGTGCCTTTCGTGTTCGGCAAATCCGGTACGCTCTCTCACGTACACAACCAAAGCGGCTATATCATTACGAAGAGCGGCAAACTGTTGATGTACAGCTTTATGAACAACAACTTTAAAACATCACCTCAGAAATAAGAAGCGCCATGGAGCGTATTATGACGGAGGTGCATGAAAAGTATTAATTAATAGCCCTCGCTCGCATCCCGCGAGTGTACGCTATTCAGTGGCGTCCCGCCACTTGTGCCACCAGGCACAGAAAAAAGGGGCCAGAGTCCGCTCGATAGCTTCCACCTGCGGGATACGAGCAAGGGCTTAAAAGTGACAATCAATAACAAGCAATCAACAACAAACAACCCATACCTGACCACATAAACAAACCAATACTATGTTGAAACTAACGATACGCTCTTTTGATCTGCCGCTACGGCATACCTTCACCATTTCCTACGACTCACGCGATGTGCAGCCAACCATGATCGTGGAGCTGCAGCACGGTGAGCACAAAGGCTATGGCGAGGCGACCAGCAATCCATACTATGGCTTCACCATTGAGAGCATGACCGCAGCGCTGGAGAATATCCGTGAGCAAATTGAATCGACCGAGCTGACTTCACCGGAAGAATTCTGGGCGCAGATGCAGCCACATCTGGCTGACAACCCTTTTGCTCTCTGCGCACTGGACCTGGCTGCCAATGACTTGTTCGGCAAAATGAAAGGGCAGCCGCTCTATAAAATCTGGGGGCTGGAGGCGAAGAACATGCCGCTCACCAACTACACCATCGGCATCGATTCGGTGGATAACATGGTGAAAAAGCTGCAGGAAATGCCGTGGCCGCTTTATAAGATCAAGCTGGGTACAAAAGAGGACGTGGCCATCATCAAGGAACTGCGCAAGCATACCGACGCCATTTTTCGTGTAGATGCTAACTGTGCCTGGGGTGTGGAAGAGACGATCGAGAACTCAAAGCAACTGAAGGAACTCGGCGTGCAGTTCATCGAGCAGCCCATGAAAGCCGACGATCTGGAAGGAATGAAGCAGGTATACGAGCGCTCTGAACTACCCCTGATCGCCGACGAAAGCTGCATTACCGAGTCTGACGTAGCCAAGTGCCACGGTTTGTTCCATGGCGTGAACATCAAGCTTACCAAATGCGGCGGCCTGACGCCTGCACGTCGTATGATTGCCGAGGCCAAGAGCCTGGGCATGAAAGTGATGGTAGGCTGCATGACTGAGTCCAGCGTAGGTATATCGGCCATTGCGCAGCTGCTCCCGATGCTTGACTATGTGGACATGGACGGAGCCCTGCTGCTGAGCAAGGACATTGCCACTGGTGTGACCATCGAGCAAGGCAAGGTGAGCTATAGCGAAAATGTGAACGGCACGGGCGCCGCTCTTATAGCATAATGGCCAACAAGGTATACACAGACCAGCTGCCGGGCCGCACCCTGGTGGTAGACGGTGAGGAGTTCCTGTTTTTTAGCGGGACCTCCTACCTTGGTATACCTGTCAACGAGGCTTTTAGGAACTGTGTGCTGGAGGGGATGGCCCGCTATGGCACCAATTACTCCAGCTCCCGCAACTCCAACCTGCAACTGCGGGTGTTCGGGGAGGTAGAAGAATATCTGGCCAGGTATGCGGGAGCCGAAGCAGCTTTCACCATGTCGTCAGGCTATCTTGCCGGGCAGGCGCTGGTGCAGGCTTTGCAAGGGAGTGGCCATTTTATCTATGCTCCCAACACACACCCGGCCCTTTGGCGCAGCACTACTGACGAAGTCATCGGCGACTATGACGCCTGGGTGGGCCCTATGTTGCGGCAGGTAAAGGATTCGAAGGAAGAGCACATCATATTAGTCTGTAACTCCCTCGACCCGCTCAAAGCCCGCAACCACGGCTTCAGTTGGCTGTCTGCTTTGCCGATTGACAAGCAAATCACACTGATCGTGGATGATTCGCATGGTTTCGGGGTAACGGGAGAAGATGGTGCCGGCGTATTCGCGCAGCTGAAAGCCCGTCTGCAGGCTAATGTGCAACTGGTGGTGGCGAGTTCGATGGGCAAAGCTTTGGGTATACCTGCCGGAGTCGTGTTGGGTGACAAGGAGCTGGTGGACAAGCTGCGGCACAGCCACTATTTCGGCGGAGCGTCACCGGCTATACCTGCCTACCTGTATGCCTTTCTGCAGTGCGAGTCTTTGTTCAAAGCAGCACGTCAAAAGCTGTTTTCAAACATTGCCCTTTTCCTGCAGCATTTGGAGCGACCGAATCAATTCAGTTACTTTGAAAAATACCCGGTGTTCGGGGTGCATGACCATCGCTTAGCGGCGTACCTGCAGGAGCATGGGGTGATTATCTCCAGTTTCCGGTATCCGACACCGGCCGATGACCCGATCACTAGGGTCATCCTGAGCAGTTCGCACCGAGAGGGTGATGTGTTGCGGCTGGCAGAGTTGATCAATCGCTACTCTGTGGAGCAGCAGGCAAATGGCTAAAGCACTAAGCTTATCAATATTTTAATCTAATTCCTTTTGTAAAGGGAAATCAAACATTGCATGGAAGAAACTACCGCTGCAGCACCTCTTATCACCAACGATGCCGTCGTGCTGGGCATTCTCGTCGTCATATTAGCGATCATATTCAAGACATCATCCAGCGAACGCACCGTCTTCAGGAAATTCTACTCGGTAGTGCCTTCGCTCTTGCTGTGTTACCTCATTCCGAGTTTGCTGAACTCTCTGAACATTATCTCAGGTGAAACCTCAGCACTGTACGGGATGGCGTCGCGTTACCTGTTGCCAGCGAGCTTGGTGCTCTTCACTATCAGCCTCGACCTGAAAGAGATCTGGAAACTGCGCCATAAAGCGGGACTTATGTTCATTACCGGTACGGTCGGTATTGTGATTGGTGGTCCGCTGGCAATCCTGATCGTCTCTACTTTTGCACCCGATGTGGTGGGAGGAGCGGGTCCTGATGCTGTCTGGCGTGGACTGACCACCATTGCAGGCAGCTGGATCGGCGGCGGTGCCAACCAGTTGGCGATGTACGAGATCTTCCAGCCTAGTCCGAACCTGTTCTCTGCCGTAATTGCGGTGGATGTGATCGTGGCTAATATCTGGATGGCAGTATTATTGTACGGATCAGGGAGATCAGAAAAGATAGACGCTTTCTTTAAGGCCGACAGTTCGGCTGTAACTAACCTGAAAAATAAGATTGAGCAATACCGCAAGAGTATCATGCGGGTGCCCACTATGCCTGATCTGATGCTGATAGCAGGTATAGGCTTCGGTTTGACAGGGCTCGCGCACTTCTTTGCGGATATTATCGCTCCCTGGATTGAGGCGAATGCACCAGAGTTGGCTCGTTTCAGTCTCACCTCCGGTTTTTTCTGGTTGGTGGTGCTGGCTACCACTTTTGGTATGCTGCTTTCAACTACCAAAGCCCGTAACCTGGAAGGCGCGGGTGCTTCGCGTGTTGCCAGTATATTCCTTTACATCCTGGTGGCGACTATCGGCATGCAGATGGATGTGACGGCCATCGTGAGTCAGCCGGGTCTGTTCCTGGTGGGTCTTATCTGGATTTCGATGCACATGCTGCTGCTCTTTATCGTGGGCAAACTCATCAAGGCACCGTTCTTCTTCCTGGCTGTGGGTAGTCAGGCGAATGTGGGAGGTGCGGCTTCGGCTCCGATTGTGGCGGCGGCCTTCCATCCGGCACTGGCTCCTGTTGGCGTGCTATTGTCTATTCTGGGTTATGCCGTGGGTACCTATGGAGCTTATATCTCAGGTATACTCATGCAGCTCGTAGCAGAGTAGCGAATTATTGTTAATGTATTAATGTTCAGTATGTAATGCTGTTGTCAGGCTTTGGCGCCTGCCCACGTTTTAAAACCTATACTATGATTAGAAAGAGTCTTTTTGCATTGTTGCTCCCACTGGTGCTTTCGGCCTGTGCGGGCACACAAACCGCTACATCTGAAAATGCAACTACCGCAAGCGCTGCTACCGCTGTTTCTCCTGTCAAGGTGCACATTGATGCAGTGCGTCAGCAGTTCGCCCCTGATAAGCGTGTGGCCCTGTTTGATGTGGAACCTAATGGCAACGTGCTACGTGGCGAAACGAACATGCCGGAAGCCAAAGCGGATCTGCTCAAGCGTCTGCAGGCGGCCAATGTTTCGTTTGTAGACAGTATACAGGTGCTGCCGGAAGCAGAACTGGAAGGGAAGCACCAGGCCATCGTAACGATCTCGGTTGCCAACCTGCGCTCACAGCCAAAGCACTCAGCCGAACTGGCTACACAGGCAACCATGGGCACCCCGCTTAAGGTATGGAAGAAGCAAAACGGCTGGTACCTGGTGCAGACGCCTGACCAGTACCTGGCTTGGGTAGATTACGGTGGCGTAGCCCTGATGGACCAGACAGCCTTCAACAACTGGCAGCAGGGCAAAAAGCTGATTTACACCAAAACCTATGGTTTTGCGCACGCCACGGGAGACAAGAACGCTACGATTGTGTCGGATATGGTGTATGGTGACGTGATGGTGTTGAAGAACAAAACGAAAGATTTTTATGAAGTGGCTTTCCCGGATGGCCGAACCGGATTTGTGTCTGCTGCCGAAGCCATGGACTTCAAGGAGTGGGTAGCCACCCGTAAACCGACTGAGGAGAACCTGGTGGCTTCCAGCAAAGAGATGCTGGGTATGCCATACCTGTGGGGCGGCACTTCCGTGAAAGGAATGGACTGCAGCGGCTTTACCAAAACCATCTTCTTTATGAACGGCCTGGTGCTGCCGCGTGATGCTTCGCAGCAGGTGCACATTGGCGAGTTGGTGCCGACTGACAAGGGTTGGGACGAATTGCGTCCGGGTGACCTGTTGTTTTTTGGCGTGCCTGCCAAAGACGGTAAGCCGGAGCGTGTGGTGCACGTAGGTATGTGGATTGGCGGTAATCAGGAATTCATTCACTCCGCCGGACGTGTGCGTATCAACAGTATGAATCCGTCAGCTGAAAACCATGATGCTTCTGAACTGGCCCGCTTCCTGCGTGCCAAGCGTATATCACCGGAAGCAACGCTGGTAGATTTGCGTCAGAAGCCGCTGTATGAATAAGGTATAGCAAGGAACCTATAGAAAGGCAGTGGCGAAAGCTACTGCCTTTTTTTGTGGTGTGATTTATTGATGTAGCAAAACTTATGACTGTTGATGGAGTGGACCTGGCTCAGGATAGGGATTCAACCTAGGTGGGACAAGTACGCGACATCGCCTAGGGTAACCTCGCCGACTACTTCAATATGAATTCAACCTAGGTAAGAGAAGTATTTAACCCTCGGTAACAGATTAAGTTTTATTAAAAATTTGTCTGGACGCAGGTTGTTACATTATTTTTTATTTAATTTATCTATACTTTAATAAAAATTTAACAAAAGTTTTTGGATATAATCTCTTAATCCTCGTACTTTATAGTATAACACCAAAACTGATAGCATGAGCGCATTCCTGGCACTGGAAGAAGGATATCTGGAGAAGCTGAACCACGTGGAGCGGAAGAAGCATCTGCAGAAGATCAGGATCGTGCGGCACTTGTATGTAAAGGGCGCTCGCTCTAACGCCGATATCTGTAACCGCTTCAATATCAGTTCGCCAACCTCCATGGCTTTGCTAAATGAATTGATGGCTGAAGGGCTGGTGGAGAAGCAGGGGCGTGGCGAATCAGTAGGAGGGCGAAAGCCTGAGCTGTATGGGCTGCGCAATAATTCTCTTTTCGTGCTGAGCATTGAAATGGAAAAGTTCAGTACCCGCATGGCCATTTTTGATGGGAACAATAACAACATCACCGGTGTCCATACCTTTCCACTAAATCTCTCAAAAGATCTCAGCGCTATTGAGGAGTTGTACCAGCATGCCAACAGCCTGGTGCTTTCGGCAGGTATAGATACTGACAAACTGATGGGCATTGGCCTAAGCATGCCGGGCCTTGTGTCATCACGCGAAGGCGACAGCTATACCTATTTGCTCACGGGGCAGAACGAAACACCGCTGCAGGATCTGCTGGCGCTGAAGTTCAGCAAGCCAGTCTACATCCAAAATGACGTGAAAAGCATCACCTTGGCAGAATACCGCTTTGGGGCTGCGCAGAGCAAACGCGACGTGCTGGTGCTCACACTGGACTGGGGCATCGGTCTGGGCATCATCATGGACGGGAAGCTGCGTGTGGGCACCTCCGGTTTTGCGGGCGAGTTCGGGCACATTCCTTTTATCGACAACGGCGTGCTGTGCCACTGCGGCAAGCGGGGCTGTCTGGAGACGGTGGCTTCAGGAAGTGCACTGGCACGTATGGCTCGCGAAGGGCTTCAGGCAGGACAGGATACTTTGCTTAAAGCGCTGTCTGACCACGAGCCGGAGAAGATTGAACCGCAGGCCATCATACAGGCTGCACACGAAGGGGACCAGTACGCCATCAACATATTGGCCGAAACAGGCCGCAACCTGGGCAAAGGCATCGCCATGCTGATCCAGCTGTTTAACCCGGAGCTGATCATCATCGGCGGCAAAATGGCCGAAGCCAGGCAGTATCTCACCACCCCGATACAGCAATCGATCAACACGTACTGCATGACGCAGCTGCGCGAACGCACTGAAATAGCACTCTCCAAACTGGGGCAGAAGGCAGGTATACTAGGGCCGGTGGCCACGGTAATGGAGCGCATTTTTGAGCACCGCATTGAATCAACGAAATAACAGAACAACGAAACACAACATCACATTATAGCACAAATAAAATGGCACGATTAAATCTTCTGGAAGAAACCCGATTTGAAAAGCTTCCGGTTACTGTTTACTCCGATGAATATGTCGCTTCCGTAAAAGTGGCGCAGCGCATTGCGGAGTTGATCCGATACAAGCAGGGACGCAACGAGAAGGCTGTGCTCGGTCTGGCCACTGGTGCCACGCCGGTGAAGGTATACGCCGAGCTGGTGCGCCTGCACCGCGAAGAAGGCCTGAGCTTCCGCAATGTGATCACCTTCAATCTGGACGAGTACTACCCGATGCAGCCGACTGCGGTGCAGAGCTACGTGACGTTCATGAACGAGAATCTGTTCGACCACATTGACATCAACAAAAACAACGTACACATACCGGATGGCACCCTGCCGCAGGAAAGAATTCATGACTACTGCCTGGAGTACGAGCGCAAGATCGAAGCCGTAGGCGGACTGGACCTGCAGTTGCTGGGGATAGGCCGTACAGGTCACATCGGTTTCAACGAACCGGGCTCTGCGCCAAACTCAGGCACACGTCTGGTGACGCTCGACGACCTGACCCGTCGCGATGCCTCCCGTGACTTTGGTGGTAAAGAGAATGTGCCGCGCAAAGCCATCACCATGGGTATCGGTACCATCTTCAAAGCCCGGGAGATCATCCTGATGGCCTGGAGCGGAAAGAAAGCGCCGATCATCAAGAAAGCCGTGGAAGGCGAGATGTCAAGCGACGTGCCGGCTACCTATCTGCAGCTGTCTGACAATGTGGAGTTTGTGCTGGATATGGACGCCGCTTCGGATCTGACTCGCTTCAACACGCCATGGCTGGTAAAAGATTGCGTATGGGATGATGCCCTGATCAAAAAAGCGGTGATCTGGCTGTCACAGACGGTGAAGAAGCCGATCCTGAAGCTGACCGAGGAGGATTACAACAACCACGGTATGGCGCAGCTGATCACTGAAAAAGGTACTGCCTACGAGATTAACATCGATATTTTCAATAAACTGCAAAGCACCATCACCGGCTGGCCAGGTGGTAAACCAAATGCCGATGACAAGCGTCGTCCGGAGCGTGCCGAGCCTGCCCGCAAGCGTGTCGTGATTTTCTCGCCACATCCGGATGATGATGTAATCTCCATGGGTGGTACGTTCATCCGTCTGGTAGACCAGGGGCACGACGTGCATGTGGCGTATCAGACTTCCGGCAACACAGCCGTGTGGGACGACGATGTGCTCCGCTACATGGAGTTTGCCATCGACTTCAACAAAAGCATCGGCCAGGAAACGGATCACCTGGAAAATATTTACGAAGACATGCGCGGCTTTATTGATAACAAGCAGCCAAATCAGCTCGATACACAGGAAATTCGTGACGTGAAGGGCTTTATTCGCAAAAGCGAGGCTATTGCCGGTGCCCGTTATGCCGGTCTGGATGATGATCACATCCACTTCATGGCGCTGCCTTTCTATGAAACAGGCAAGACCGTGAAGAAGCCGGTGACTGATATTGACGTGGAACTGACGATGGAACTGCTGCAGCAGGTGAAGCCGCACCAGGTGTTTGCCGCCGGCGACTTTGCTGACCCGCACGGTACGCACATTGTGTGCTTCAATATCGTGCTGGCGGCCCTCTCTCGCCTTCGTGAGACAGAGGATTGGGCTAAAGATTGCTGGCTGTGGATGTACCGCGGCGCCTGGCATGAGTTCGCCACTCACGAGATCGAGATGGCTGTGCCGCTGTCGCCGCAGGAAGTGGAACGCAAGCGCAATGCCATCTTTAAGCACCAGTCTCAGAAAGACCGTCCGGTGTTCCCGGGTGATGACGCCCGCGAGTTCTGGGTACGTGCCGAAGAGCGCAACCGCGAAACCGCCAAGAGCTACGACGACCTCGGCCTTGCCAACTACGAAGCCATGGAAGCTTTCGTGAAATGGAAATTCTAGTTTGATCAATGACAGCTAAAACGAAGCAAATTGCTTAGCTTTGTTTTAGCTGTTTTTTTTTCGGCTGAGGGCAAATGCTTCTAATTCTATTGTTAAAAAGGGCCATTTCATTCTAATTTTGCCATCCTGTAAGGATCTTGTTGGCAAGTGGCATAGGCTTGAATTCTTGAAGTTAAAGTCTTATCACGCAGTCGCGCATTTTTAGAGTATAGAGCTGGGCTGGCGCTTTTTAACATTGGTATAGAGCCTATCTTTGTTGGAGACGGCTTTTTATCACTAAATGAAAGTTGGAGCCGAGTCTCAGTAACATACAAACAGCTATTACATCGCCATTAACCAACCCAACCATAACACCCGTTTCTGACATGACTTTCAGAAAAAACATTCTCACCCTTTTGCTTTCGATTTTCTTTACGGCAGGTATAGCTACGCTTTCAAAGGCGCAGGTAAAACCCGAGTCGCTCTCGCTGATACCGCAGCCCGTGAAGCTGACCACCCAGAAAGGAGGCTTCCTGGTGCAGCCCTCCACCAAGGTGTATGTGGACCCCAAAAATGACGATCTGCTGCGTGTAGGCGAGTTTTTGGCGCAGCACATCGAGGACGCGATCGGACATAGGCCCGAGGTAATCCAAAAGAAGCCAAAGAAAAAAGAGACGAACCTGATTCATCTGACGCTGAAGACAGATAACGACACGCTGGGTGCGGAGGGTTATACCTTGAGCGTTACCCAAGGCCGCATAACACTGGCTGCAAAGGAAGCACACGGCGCTTTTCTGGGTATGCAGACTGTGCGTCAGCTGCTGCCAGCTCAGAAAACATCTAAGTCGGCGCTTATACCTGCGCTCCAGATCGTGGACAAGCCCCGCTATACCTGGCGCGGCATGCACCTGGACGTAACCCGCCATTTCTTCCCGGTGGAGTTCGTGAAGCAGTACATCGACTACCTGGCCATGCACAAGCTAAATAGCTTCCACTGGCACCTGACGGACGACCAGGGCTGGCGCATCGAGATCAAAAAACACCCGAAACTAACCGAAGTTGGCGCCTGGCGCGACAGCACCCTGATCGGGCACTACTGGGACCTGCCGCAGACTTACCGCAAGCGCCGTCACGGTGGCTATTATACCCAGGAGCAGATCAAAGAAGTGGTGAAATATGCACAGGACCGCTTTATCAACGTAGTGCCGGAGATCGAGATGCCTGGTCACGCACTGGCGGCGCTGGCTGCTTATCCGGAGCTTTCGTGCACGGGCGGTCCGCACAAAGTAGAGTCGAAGTGGGGTATTTTTCCTGATATTTTCTGTGCCGGTAACGAGCAGACGTTTGCGTTCCTGGAAGATGTGCTCACGGAAGTGATGGAGCTCTTCCCGAGTAAAGTGATTCACGTAGGGGGCGACGAGGCACCAAAAACCCGCTGGAAAGTATGCCCGAAATGCCAGAAGCGCATTAAGGACGAAGGTTTGAAAGACGAACACGAACTGCAGAGCTATTTTGTGCAGCGCATGGAGAAGTTCGCTAACAAGAACGGCCGCATCATCATCGGTTGGGACGAGATTCTGGAAGGTGGCCTGGCACCGAATGCTTACGTGATGTCGTGGCGCGGTACCAAAGGAGGTATAGCTGCTGCTAAAGAAAAGCACTACGTCGTTATGTCGCCGGGTACGCCTCTTTACTTCGACTACTACCAGGGCGAACGTGACCTCGAACCAACCACCATACACGGGTATAACCCACTTTCCAAGGTATACGCCTACGATCCAACGCCAAGCGAACTGTCTGCCGAGGAGAAAAAGTACATCCTGGGCGCGCAAGCCAACATGTGGACCGAGTATGTTTCCACTGAAGAGCATTTAGAGTACATGGTGTTTCCGCGCATAGCCGCCCTCAGCGAAGTGCTGTGGACACCTGCCAAACTGAAAGACTGGAAAAGTTTCCAGAACCGCATGACGCAGCAATACAAGCGTTATGATGCGTTGGGAGTCAATTACGCTCGCAGTGCTTTCAATGTGAACCAGCAACTGGAGGTAGACTCGACAAGCAACCGGGCCACCGTGACCTTTGATACGGATGCGGCTGATGTGACCATCCACTATACCCTGGACGGATCGGAGCCAAGCACCCGATCACAGGTATACAAAGGACCGTTCCCGCTCAACAGAACCTCAACTATCAAAGCCGGGTCTTTTGTGAATGGCAAGCTGGTGGGCAAGGTGAGCACCCGTACGTTTGAGGCGCACAAAGGCTTTAACAAGACCATCACACTCACTACGCCGGCTCATCAGAATTTCGCTAAGAAAGCAAAACTGGTAGACGGCTTGAAAGGCTCGACCGATCAGTACGATGGTCACTGGGTTGGCTTCCTGGACACAGATGTGGAGGCGATCATCGACCTGGGGAAAGAGCAGCCGATCAAAAGAATAAGCACGAACTTCATGCAAAACATTGGCTACCGTATTTTCCTGCCGGTGCAGGTAGAGTATGCGCTGTCAGTGGATGGTATCAGGTATGTGACTGTGGACACGATCGATGATCCAAACCCACTGGGTGCAGAGGGCATCACGACCCACGAAGTAGCTGCCACGCTGCCACTTACCCGTGCCCGCTTTGTAAAAGTGAAGGTCCGAAGTGTAGGCGTGAGCCCTGATAAGTACCCTTCAGCCGGACAGAAAACCTGGCTGATGCTGGACGAGATCGTGGTGGAGTAATCTGTAGCTCAAATTTAAAGGTTATAACACCTGATATAAGCGAGATAAATTTTATATTGTACCCTTATTCCCGGGCTTAATCTCCTGGAACAGTTTTGCACCTTATCTATACCTAAACTTATCATGACTAAAGTAGCCCCTTCCACAAATAGCAAAACCGGGCAGGAGAATGCTTCTGGTGGGTACATGCGCTCGATCATCATCATCGGTGCGCTGTTCTTTATCTTCGGCTTCGTTACCTGGCTGAACTCCCTGCTGATTCCCTACCTGGAGATTGCCTGTGAACTCACCAAGTTCCAGTCTTTCTTCGTAACCTTTGCTTTCTACATCGCTTACCTGGTCATGGCGCCGCTGTCTACCAGAGTGCTGACGAAGTTTGGTTTTAAGAATGGCATGTCGGTGGCTTTGGTCGTGATGGCGGTCGGTGCGGCCCTGTTCATACCTGCCGCTATGACCCGCGTTTACCTGATGTTCCTGGCAGGCCTGTTCATCATTGGCTGTGGTCTGGCTATCCTGCAGACGGCTTCTAACCCTTACATTACGATCCTTGGTCCGGCAGAAAGTGCTGCCAAGCGCATCAGCATCATGGGTATTTGCAACAAAATGGCTGGTGCAGCAGCTCCGATTATCCTGGGCTTTTTCCTGAACCTGGAAGATGCAGATAAGCTGAAGTCAGAGGTGCTGGGTATGACAGACGCCGCTCGTGAGGCTGCTTTGAATGAAATGGCGCTGCAGGTGATACCTCCTTATATCGGCATTGTAGTGGTGCTGTTGATACTCGGATACTGGATCTATCGCTCCAGCCTTCCTGAAATAGACACCGATGCGGAAGATGAAACAGTAGCAGCTGCTAACACCGGCAAAAAGAGCGTGTTTGCTTTCCCGCACCTGTTGTTGGGCGTATTCTCACTCTTCCTATATGTGGGTGTGGAGGTAATTGCCGTTGACTCGATTATCAGCTACGGCGTGTCTTATGACATTGCGCTTACCACGGCACAGTACTTTGCCAGCGCGACCATGGTTGCGATGGTAGTCGGTTACATCATCGGTATCATTGCCATTCCAAAGTATATCAAGCAGGAGAATGCGCTGAAGTTCTGTGCCATCTTAGGTATAGCGTTCTCGCTGGGAGCTATCTTCACTTCAGGTTACGTTTCAGTAGGCTTCATTGCCCTGCTTGGTCTGGCAAACTCCCTTATGTGGCCAGCCATCTGGCCACTGGCATTGGCTGACCTGGGCCGCTTTACCAAAGCCGCCTCTTCGCTGCTGGTAATGGGTATAGCCGGTGGTGCTATTCTGCCACTTGTATATGGTGCCCTCGCCGATATCATCAATTCGCAGCAGGCTTACTGGATCATGGTGCCTTGCTACCTGTTCATCCTGTACTATGCGATGGCCGGGCATAAGATCAGAACAAGATAATTTTCAGAAACTCAGAAACAGCGACAGGAGCCCCGAAAGAGGCTCCTGTCGCTGTTTCTGAGGTATAGGTAATCTGCTGCGATGCTTAATATCCGCAGGTATAGCCCAGGTATATCGTTTTACTATATAGTATTTGGCAAGATTGTTGATTCTGCAGCTACAGTTGTTGTTGCAGTAGTTGCATCTGCAGCCTGCGCCTTGTTATCGTCGCAGGAGTTGAATAAGGCGAGGATGAGTAGGGTCAGCAGCAGCACCCCATATAGTCTGTTCAGCATGGCTTCTCAAGTTTACAGTGCCAGGAGTTTGGCACTTGGAGTAGTACGCAGGTGGCTTCAGCTTAGTTGAGGCGAAGTACCCAAAGCTGAAGAAATTAATTTTATAGGACGGAAGCTATGGATAGTTTAGTTTTTAAAACAATAGCACTAAATACAGACACAGGCATGACAAGGTATTCAGGTGAATACATACATTTGTACCTGCCAAATAGGTTTTAACTCTCACAATTATAAAATAAACTTAATATGCAACGTCTTAAACTCTTACTCCTGGTTGTACTGTCTGTTGCCACGATGGCATCTTGTACCACCTCCCGCAAGAAAAACAGCAACACCGGACAAGTAGTTATTATCAAAGACAGCAAAGCCGGACATAGAGGCTATAAAAAAGGCTGGACCAAGAATACAAATAACCCGCATCACCCACGCACCACTAACCCAGGCCATACCAAGCACAAGCAGGGGAAGGGAGGCAACACTGTGATTATCGTTAATAACAACAATACTACTGTGAAGCAGGCCGCTCCCAAAGGAAAGCCGGGTAATGGCAATCACCATAATGGCGGAAAAGCAAAAGGTGGTCAGGGCAAAGGAAATCAGGGTAAAGGAAAAGGCGGCAAGAAATAAGCCGCTGCACGCTTGCATCCTGCTACTGTCAGGTATAGGCAGGTCCGGTTTCGGGCCTGCTTTTTTTATTCTCAAGAGTCTGTAGTCAGGGCTTGGTCGTGAGAATAGTCTGATTTGTATATAGAAAACGGAAATAGGTATAAATATCCTGTGTTATGAAATTAAAATGACTATGTTTATAACATATCCTATGACGTATTGTGCAGGATAGATACGTGCCGCCTTTTCCAGGCAATGAATAACAACCTTAATTTAAAAATCTTTTAGATGAACAAGAAGTTTTACACCCTGGCTCTGACCGCCATTCTGTTGGGTACGTCAGTAGAGCAGGTTGTGCTGGCTCAGAAGCCGGTGACGACAGCTGTAGCAGAACTGGATCAACCTATTCCGCTCAACCCCAATGTGCGTACCGGTAAGCTCGCCAATGGCCTGACTTACTACATTCAGAAAAACGGTACACCTGAGAAGCGCGCCGAGCTGCGACTGGCTGTAAACGCTGGTTCTATTCTGGAAGATGACAGCCAGCAGGGGCTAGCGCACTTTGCTGAGCACATGGCTTTTAACGGCACCAAAAACTTCAAAAAGAACGAACTGATCAACTACCTGCAGTCTGTTGGGGTAAAGTTTGGCGCCCACCTGAATGCCTACACCGGCTTCGACGAGACGGTGTACATCCTGCCTATACCTACAGATAAGGAGGAGATCATCGACAAGAGCTTGCTGATCCTGGAGGACTGGGCTTTTAATGTGACTTTCGAAGGCGAGGAGATCGACAAAGAGCGTGGCGTGATCGTGGAAGAGAAGCGCTCGCGACAGGAGGCCGGTATGCGTATGGCTTACCAGTACTTCCCGGTGCTTTTCAAAGACTCCAAGTATGCGCAGCGTCTGCCAATCGGCACTGACGAGGTGCTAAAGACCTTTAAGCACGAGGAGATTCGTCGTTTCTACAAAGACTGGTACCGCCCCGATCTGATGGCCGTAGTAGTGGTGGGCGACATCGACGTGGATGCGATGGAGCAGAAGATAAAAGCGAGCTTCGGCAAGTATAAGGCTTCTGCCAATCCAAAAGAGCGTAAAAGCTTTGAGATTCCTAGTCACAAAGAAACACTTGTTGCGATTGTACGCGACAAGGAAGCGACCATGCCTGGCATGCAACTGCATTATAAGAAAGACGCTCAGAAGCTGAAAACACTGGGTGATATGCGTAACAAGCTGGCCCGCGACATGTACAACGGCATGCTGAACCAGCGCCTGAGCGAACTGCAGCAGCAGGCCGATGCGCCGTTCCTGTTTGCCAGCACGTCTTACACGTCACTGCAGGGCCTGAGCGCAAAAGACGCTTATTCATCTTACTTAACCACAAACGAAACGGGTGTGGTGCGTGGGCTGCGAACAGTGGCTGAGGAAAACGAGCGCGTTAAACGCCATGGCTTTACGGACTCTGAGCTGAGCCGTTACAAAACCCAGATGCTTGCTTCTTACGAACGGGCCTATAACGAGCGCAGCAAAACGAACTCGGGGGTATACGTGAACCAGTACGTAGCCAACTTCCTCGATAACATGCCGGCCACAGGTATAGAGTTCCAATACGAGTTCATCAAGAAACATCTGGAAGGCATCACGCTGGCAGAAGTAAACCAGCTGGCCGCTCAGTGGATCACAGAGGATAACCGTGTGGTTGTGATCACCGCACCTGATAAGGAAACTGTAAAGTTGCCAACAGAGGCAGAGGTATTGGCCATCCTGAAAGAAGCCTCTACCGCTGACCTGCAGCCTTACGAAGATAAAATGACAGCAACCGCCCTGATGGAAGAAACACCTAAGGCCGGTACGATCGCCAAAGAAAGCAAAATAGAGAAACTTGGCGTAACAGAACTAACGCTCTCCAACGGAGTACGTGTTGTGTTGAAGCCAACCGATTTCAAAGACAATGAGATCCTGATGTCGGCTTACAGCCACGGTGGTCACTCGCTTTACAGCGATGCCGATTACCACACCGCGACGTTTACTTCCGAGATCGTGTCACGCAGCGGCCTGAAGGATATGTCGGCCGTGGATCTGCGCAAGGTAATGGCTGGTAAGAGTGCCAACGTCAATGCTTTCATCTCCGAGTTGCGCGAAGGACTCTCAGGTATGGCGACGCCAAAAGACCTGGAGACTATGCTGCAGCTGACGCATCTGAAGTTTACGGCTCCTCGCAAGAGCGAGCAGGACTTCCAGGCGTTCCTGACGCAGTACAATGGCATTTTGCCTAACCTGATGGCTAGTCCTCAGAACTATTTCTCTGACCAGGTAGCCCGCATCATGACGCAGGACCACTTGCGCGCTGGCAGTATACCTACAGTAGAGCATCTGCAGAAAGTAAACCTGGACAGGGCTTTTGAGATCTACAAAGATCGTTTCAGTGATGCCAGCGACTTTACCTTTGTATTTGTGGGCAACTTTGATGTAGAGCAGGTGAAGCCGATGCTGCAGACATACCTGGGAAGCCTGCCATCTACTAACCGCAAAGAGAACTTCAAGGATGTAGGCAAGCGTGCGCCAAAAGGTGTTGTTACCAAAGATCTGGTGAAAGGCACTGATCAGAAGAGCAATGTGATGATCAGCTTCCGTGACCAGACCAAGTACAGCAAAGAGAAGAGCTATCATCTGGCTGCGCTGTCTGAGGTAATGAAGATCAGGCTGACAGAGAAGCTTCGTGAGGAAATAGGTGGCGTTTATGGAACCAGCGTATCTGCCAGCACAAGCCGGATACCTTACCAGAACTACGCCTTCAACATCAGTTTTACCTGTGCTCCCGAAAATGTTGACAAGCTGGTAGCCGCCACTTTCGAAGAGATCCAGAAGCTGCAGAAGAGCGGTGCGATCGAGGCTGATCTGGCCAAAGTAAAAGAGGCGGACAGACGCAGCATCGAAACCAGCATGCGTGAGAACCGTGCCTGGCTGAGCTCACTCGAAAGCGCCTACTATTACGGCGAGCAGCCTACTGCCATCAACGATAAGTTGGAACTGGTGGAGAAGCTTAACTCCAAAGATATCAGCAAGGCCGCTAAAAGCTATCTGAAAATGAATAATTACATTAAAGTAGTGATGAATCCGGAACCTGCACAGTAAGCAAGTCCATAATTAAAATTTTAGGTGCTGCATGTAGCATGGTTTCGGCCTGCTGCATGCAGCACTTTTTTGTATAATTTTATAACTAATATAATTTATTCATGTAAAATGAATAAATTATATTAGTTATAAAATTAGGAAAGCTTATGAAAAGAGTACTTCCATACCTGGTTCTATTAGTTATGCTGACGGGGACTACAATTAATTACTCCTGTTCATCTTTAAATAGAAGCTCTAATGCTATTCTGATGGACGATAGGGGCAGCATGCGTTACATCAAAGGCAAGCCGGACAGAGTGCACAAAAAGTGGAAGGCAAAATCGTCTTACAAGCCCAGGAACAACAAGGTAGCGACACGCAGAAATGCTGACTGGTAGATCTTTCAGAAGAAGCTATCAGAAGATGTTGCTGATACATTTATATACAGCTTACGTATAGGCAGCTATGGAAACGGCAAACACGCACTATACACGCACACCCCGCACCGAAAACCTGAAATGGGTTGAGCGGATCACCCACCTGATGGACAACCAGTTCCGCTTGCCGGGCACTAACTGGCGATTTGGGCTGGATCCCATTCTTGGGCTTTTTCCTGTGGTGGGCGACCTGGCTTCGTTTAGTGTGTCGGCTATGCTGATCCTCACCATGGCCCGCTATGGCGCCAGTGGCAAGATGGTTACCCTGATGCTCCTCAACGTGGCATTGGATGCCCTGTTTGGCAGTATACCCATCCTTGGGAATATCTTTGACTTTGCCTTCAAAGCAAATGAACGTAATGTGCGCATGCTCCGGGCGCACTACGAAGAGGGCAAGTACCAGGGCAGTGGCAAAAACATCATCCTAGGTGTCATCATCGGCATTGTCGTGATCTTCATTCTGCTGATATGGGCCATCTGGGAGCTGCTGGCTTTCGTGTACCAGCTGGTGCAGGGCTGGTTCTAAGCAGGTTTATATTCTGCCCAACGCCTTTGCCACAGCCACTGCCTTGTGAGCACTGGCTTCCTTGTCTTTTATCTCCAGCATGATATCCATGTCGATGCCCTCAGTTTCCACCAGGAAGTCGTGGAAAGCCTGTTCGCCGATGCTTTGTACATGCTTGCCTTTGCGCTCTCCAGGCGATTGGGCACTGTAGTCTACCATCAGCACACCGTCACGTTCGGGTTGCCAGGTCTGGGCAGCCAGCATCACTGCCTCCCGCATCGGTTCACCGTTGTTCACACACTCGTGGTGCAGGTTATCGAAAATGATAGGTATACCTGTTAGTTCGTGCAGCACCAGGCAGTCGGTGAGGCTATAGGTGCGGTCGTCGTTCTCTACGCAGAGGCGGGCCTTTACCGCCTCAGGCAGCATGGTGTGGTATACCTCTGCAAAGCGATTGAGCGCAGACTCCTTGTCACCATAGGCACCGCCACCGTGTATCTGTAACTTAGCGGTGGTGTCTAGCCCCATCAGGTCGAGGATGCTACCCTGGTATACCAGTTCGGCTATACTGTTTTGCACTGTTTGAGGGGTAGGGGAGTTAAGCACCACAAATTGATCAGGGTGCATGGATATACGGAGATTGTGGCGCTTAATGTAATCACCAAGCCGGCGCAGGGTCAGTTTAAAGTGCTCCTGCCAGTTGTAAGTGTTGACGGGGTGCGATGCAAAAGGCACCAGATCGGACGTGAGCCTGAAAAAGTACAGTCCATGCTCCACATTGAATTCCAGTATGCGGCGCAGACAGCTCAGGTTTTGCTCCACTGTCTGAATTAAACGTTCTTCAGAGTAAGAGGCTAACCGAAATGTGCGGGAAGAGGAACAGTCCAGGGTCTCGTTAATGCAAGGATATCCGATTTTCATAAGGTATAGAGGTATGGCTATACCTTAACCTACGCACAAGCAAATGGTTTTGATGAAATCTAATTTCAGGAATAGATACTTTACCGGTCTATTTCGTAGCCGGTGTTGTCCTTAAAGAAGCGGTTGTAGTTCTCCTTTTCCTCTCTGCGGCGCTTCAGTTCCTGGATCAGCAGCAACTGCTGCAGTTTCTGGTTTTGCTTTCCTTCTTTAGAAAACATATCATACAACAGCGAAATAGGGCTGAGTGGGGTAGGGGCGACAGGAGGAGGTGGAGGACCAGGCTCTAGTTCAGGACGATAGCCTTTGCGCTTTACATACTCAGGCTCTTCCGTTTTCATGTTGCGCAGCGCCCGCTGTATCATTTCCTCGGATGGCCGGCTGGTGATCTCCACTTCGCCGAGCATTACACTGTCAGGCTGCAACACAATGTTGACGCGGAGCTCTGAAACGGGCAGGTTACGGGGCAGGTATAACAGAGGCTTAAAGCCAACGGCACGGATCAGCAGCGTGTCACTCTGGTCGATATCAATGAGGAACTTGCCCTCTGCGTCAGAAATAACGCCATAGTTCGTGCCATAGCGGATGACTCCTGCGCCAGGTATAGGGGTGGTTTTGTCGGGTTCGAGCACGGTACCGCTCACGCGTATATTGCGCTGCGCCAGTGCCGGGAGTGCACTCACAAGCAACAGGGCAGAAAGAAGCAGTAGTCGTAGCAGGTATAAGGGCATGTTTCAGCTGCGGCCACTTTAGCGGTGGCAAGGGATTAATGTCAATACGCCGGAAAAGGCTAAAAAGTATGCCGCTGCCAAAATATATAACTGCGCCGCGGCATGGTGCTAAATTACAAAATTTAATGGAAAGCGGGCACTAAAAGCGAAAGCCCATAGCTACGGGCGCTATGGGCTTTCAATACTATTTATACGGCCAGATAACCTATTGGTTATTATCTGTGCCATTGCCAGCATTTGAGTTGCTTCTAGGCAAGTTGGTATTGCTGCCTGAGTTATCGAGCTGGTTAGTGCCGTCATTGCTCATACCCCAATAGTTGGCGCGTTTTTCCTGGTATTGGTTATATTGCTCCTGGGTTAGGATGGATTGTAACTCACGGTCTGTATCCTGCATGATGCGCTCACGCTCCGTATCCAAATCTGTTGTACCAGTTGTACCAGCCGCATTGTTTTGGGCGTTCGTATTCATATTGGTTCGGGTGTCGGTCATCGTGCCTCCATCCATGTCATAACGGTCCTTGTTAGTAGTAGCTGTGTTGTCTACATCTTCCGCTACCTGGCCACCCATACGGTTGGTTTCATTGTAGTTGTACTCCAATTCGCTTAGGCGACGCTCACGTTCATACAGTACTTGCTGTACTTGATTTTGGGTTGCCGTGTCGAGACGCATATCCGTAGCCATCTGGCCGGCTATACGCTCAGAGTTGCTGCGCCACATGGCATCAGAGTTTGACATATCTGTCGTGGTGCCTATGGCTGTTTCATTGCCTCTGATATGGCTTTGGTTTACGTTTTCATCCTGGTTTGCGTCTGCTGTTTCATAGGTTCTGCCCCTGTCTTCACTACAAGACGCAAACATCATGGCACTCACTACAGCTATCGAATAAAATATCTTTTTCATCTTCTTATACTCTAAATTAAACTTATAAAAGCCTGTTGTATTTGCTTTGAAATAGTATAAAACAAATATGGCTTGCTCTAGTGTTTTACGGCGGATGGTTCGATAGGTTTATATGGCGCTTGGTAATAGCTGCTTATGGCTGTCGTTAAAATTTGTTTGGAGATGTTTTTTGGTGCAGTTGAAGCCTGTTTAAAAAAGATGTTATCTATTAGACGCCATGATCGGTGATTCAATTGAGGGGAAGATGGAAATATGATAAAACATGTATTTAGGTGTAGCTTACGTGGAGCTGTATCTACTGATATAAAAAAAGAGCCGACAGTTAAGCCGGCTCTTTCTATGTGATTATTGTAGTTAACTATTGCTTAGGCCCTTCTCAGTTCAAAAACTGTAATCTCGGGCAGGAAGCCCACACGTCCCGGGTAGCCGATAAAACCAAGTCCGGTATTCACATACAGGTGCTGTCTGCCACGCTTGTACAGACCGGCCCACTGCTCGTATACGTACTGCACCGGACTCCATTTCAAACCAGGTATGTTCACCCCGAACTGCATGCCATGGGTATGACCCGAGAGAGTCAGGTCTATGTCATTATACTTCTGATTGATCTCACCATCCCAGTGTGAAGGGTCGTGCGAAAGCAGTACTTTGAACGGACTGCTCTCTGCACCAGTGTAGGCCTTACTTAGATCACCATATTTCGGAAAGCCCGCCCGGTTGCCCCAGTTCTCCACACCTAGGATCGAGATGTGCTCTCCGTCTTTTTCGATGCGGCGGTTCTCGTTCAGTAGCACGTCCCAGCCCATGCGGCGCTGGGTGTCTACCAGTGTTTGCAGGTTCTGCGTCTTCGCCTCACGGCTCTCCCAACTCACGTAGTCCCCGTAATCGTGGTTGCCGAGAACTGAGAAAACGCCCTGTTTCGCCCGGATCTCCTTCAGTGTGTCTACATGCGGCATCAACTCAGTGGCCACATTGTTCACCAGGTCGCCCGTGAAGAATACCAGGTCCGCCTCTTGTTTGTTGATAAGGCGCACAGCCTCTTTCAACGGTTCCGTAGAAGTAAAGCTGCCTGTGTGCATATCTGAGATCTGCAGCATCTTGAAGCCCTCAAAAGCAGCCGGCAGGTTAGGAAAGCGGAGTGTAATGCGCTTTACACGGTAATCATAAGCGCCTTTCACCATGCCGTAAATGAAAGCTGAAAAAGGCACCGCTGCCACGAGCAGGCCCATCTGGTTTAGGAACTTGCTTCGGGAAGGGTCAAAGGTCGTTTCTCCGCTGTTTACGTTGTTGAACACCATCTTACCCAGGCGAAGCGCATCATCTACGAACAGGAAGAGCACAACCACCAGCTTAGAAGCAAAGATGATGAAAAGCGTGCTGGCCAGGTATGTTTTAAAGGCATCTGGCGGCGTGCCACGAGTAAACGAAGCCAATGCAAATGTGCCAGCCGTAATGGCAAACACAACCCAGTGCAAAATATAGATAATGCGCTGCGTACTGGCCGAGAGATTCTGACTGACTGTTTTGATGGCCTGAAAGACATAAAAGTCCACCAGGAATAGGATGAAAATGACTATTCCTATTGAAAAGAATCGTTGCATGTTGTATGGTAATAGCTGCTTAGGAACAGACCGTGGCAGCTTTTGTTTAAAATTGGATAATATGATAAAAAAGTAAGCAAACCGCCCACCTACTCTGAACTATTTTCAGGTGAAACAGATTCACTTAGCAATCATTTCTCTAACAAAATCTGTACCGCAGTGAAAGAAGAAGCTACGTCTGCACTTTTGACATACGATACCGCCACCCTCAACATCAAAACCTGGGCCGAAGAAGACCGTCCGCGCGAGAAGCTCCTGCTCAAAGGCAAGTCCGCCTTGAGCGACGCTGAGCTGATTGCCATCCTGATTGGATCTGGCACCCCAAAACTGACTGCTGTGGACGTAGCCAAGCTCATACTGGCGGCTGTGGGCAACGACCTGAACGAACTGGCCAAACTGACAGTAAAAGATCTGACCAAAATAAAAGGTATAGGCGAAGCGAAGGCCATTTCGATTGTGAGCGCGCTGGAACTGGGCCGTCGGCGCAAAGAAACCGCTTCTGCTGCCAAAACCCGCATCACCTGCTCCACCGACATCTACAACTACATCAAACCCCAACTGCTTGACCTGCCACACGAAGAGTTCTGGGTGATTTTGCTAAACCGCGCCAACGTGGTCATGAAAAAAGAGAGCATCAGCAGCGGGGGAGTAGCGGGTACCGTGGCCGACCCGAAAATGATCTTCAAGAAAGCCATCGAACAGTTGGCGAGTTCTATCATACTGGTGCACAACCACCCGAGTGGCAATATCAAGCCAAGCGGCGCCGACATCGCCCTGACCAAAAAGATGAAAGAAGCCGGCCAGTTCCTTGATCTGCCGATCCTGGATCACATCATCTTTACCGACAACGACTACTACAGCTTCGCCGATGAGGGAATGCTTTGAGTTAGAAGGTTTAAGAAGTTTGAAAATTAAGAACGGGTAATAATGTCATTTCGAACGCTAGTGAGAAGTATGGGTATAAAGCGTCATTACTTCAGACTTCTCCCTTTGGTCGCAATGACAGAGTTGATTAATCTTCTTCTAAAATCTCTTTGACTCGTCCAACTTCCCCTGTCTCGAGCCTGACCTTAATGCCATGCGGGTGGTTGGGAGACTTGGTGAGGATGGCCTCTACGTAACCCTCGGTTAAGTCGCCGGTGCGTTGGTCTTCTTTGAGCACGATGTTCACGTGGGAGCCTATTTTGATGTTGCTGCGTTTGGTGACGTCCATGCTATTTATTTCTTGGTCTGCGGTTTTGAGGTGATGTGTAGAAATTCTTCTTCATCGTTCAGGCTCCAGCGTACAGGGGCTGTGATGTCCTGCTTTTTCACTTCTACTTTTTCGATCTGTTCCAGGTTGGCAAGTATCAGACTGGTGTCTTTGACTAACTGGTTGTTGATGATCACGCGCAGGTTTTGCTGGGGAGCAGGTATACGGTAGTGGGTGTAGATATCCTGTATGGTGACCCACTTTGCTGTAGGGTCAGTTTTCAGAAGAACAGCTCCATCTTTGGCTTTGTCGCCGAACTTTTCTGTAGCCTTTTCATCTTTCAATACTTCGGCGCTTTCAATGTGACTGGCTGCAATAAGCACCAGACTTGCTTGCGCTACCTGCTTGCCATCAACCTCAATGTATGGTTGTGGTTGCTGCACGATTCCTTGCTTTTGCTGCTCCTTGGGATGGATGAGTTCTTGCTGCGCAAATGCCTGCAGGCTGCAAACGGCAAAGAGGAAAGAGAAGATAAGTTTTTTCATAACAGAGTGTTTAAATAAATGTGGTGTTCAGCATAAGGCCTGAGTTTAATAAGCTTCAGATTACAGATTTTGCTCAGGATGCGACTTGTTTTCTGGCGAGCCAATCTTCCTTCGCGATCTTGTATACGTAGTTTAATTTAGGCAACTCTCCGAAATACGCCACCTGTTGTTCTGAAACCTTTTCGGCACCCAGGCGGCCTATAGCTATCTGAGAACGAATGTTGTTTGCGCCAATATGAAAGTATACCTCTGTCACATGTTGGAACAAGTAGTCCAATAGGAGTGCTTTTACGGCATGGTTGATCCCTTTGCCCCAATAGGCGGTGGAATAGAAGGTATAGCCAATCAGTATGCTATTGTTTTGTGCATTGTAATCGTACATGCGAGTGCTGCCAGCAATACTGCCGGTTGCTTTATCCACGATCTTAAAGGCGCCCTTACTCTTCATGGCGCCGTCAAAAAAAATCCGGAAAACATCTTTCTTCCAGCGGTCATTGTTGGGGTGCTGCTCCCAGATTTTAGGATCAGACGCCACTGCATACAAAGCTTCAAAATCACTTTCCTGCAAAGGATAAAGTATGGCTTTATCGTTTTCTAATGTGGGTTGTGTGCTAAATGACATATATATTGAAATATGGTCAAGTTTCGGCTGAGGAGTAATAAAATGCTAAATATGCGCTCGTTTAGGAAATTGTCAGTGCGTGACAAGCATGTTTCATGGTGTAGCCATATGCCGGAAATAAGAAAGCTTGTAGCGCTCTTTCGCCAGACTGTCCAGCCACTTACCCTCCAGTTTTTGAAGCATGTAACTAAACACTTGCTTGCCCTCTGCTCCCTCCGCCACACGACCTATCCTCGCTACAGAGTCGGCTCGCATTTGTTGCTGGTCCGCCTGTACCATACGCTCAATTAACTGATAATCTTCGGAGGTGAGGACTGGTTCCGTAAAGCCGCTCTTGTCAAATGCTATCAGACTGTTCACTTCTTCTGTGTTATTGAAACCAGCCCGGAGGAGTTTCTGAAAGTAAATCAGCTTAAACTCTTCTACATAAATCTCTTTGTATTGCTGCTTGAGTAGACGTTGCCTACTGGTGGTACAATGGGTGAAAGTGAGCAGCAGCAGAAGCAGCACGACCGAATAAAAGGCGTTTGATCTATGCATGGTGGCAAGTTTGGTTCATGTTCGGGATGTTTTGAGGTGCTGAGTGGAATGTAGCAAGCATATTTTCTGATATGCGAATTAGCTGCCGTACCTACCGTTTATGCTTTCGGATATTCAGCCATGTATTGATTACAGCTAAGGCCAAACCGGCTCCTATAAAGGCCCAGCCAATATACCTGCTCTCGAAAAAATGTCCGACATTGATGACCAGGCCCGCAATGGCCAGGACCACCGCAACGATGCCCGCCAGGTTAAAATATTTCATTGTTTTCCGGTATAGGTATAAGCAAAATACAGGGCTTGCTTGCAGAAATATACATAGAATTACCTATATAATTCCTCCATTTTAAGATTCCTTTCCAAACCTTATGCCTCTTAAGCTCCCAACTCTCAATCCCAAGAGTTCAAAAAAGCTCTCTCAGCCACTCTAACCACTTTGGTCGGGTATAGGCTATGGCACCCATGTCGGGTGCCGCAGCGTCATGAATGGGATGGCCAAGGATGTCCTGCTCAGCAGGGATGAATGGTGCTGGCAGGGCAACAGCTATACCTTGCCCGATAAGGGGTGATTTTTTCTGCAAGCCATACCTGTCCTGCAGGGTTTGCAGGTTGAGCGGGTATCCCATAGTGCCTGCTGTACCCGGTGCTGTAAGCTTTGGGTCAGCAGCTATACCTGTCGGCTGGTTCTGATCAGTTTCCTGACCGGTGACGGTACGGAAGTCCTGCAAAGAGGTATACCTGGCATCGCCCCATACAAAGGTATAGCTGCCGTCTTCGCTATACCAGGCGTTATTATGAAAATGCACGTCGAGTGCTGCCGTGTCGGCGGCAAGTAGCAGTGGAGCGCCGTTGCGGGTGTAGAAAATGTTGTTGAAGAAGTGCACGTTGTGGTGCTGGCCGCTTTTGAAAAACACGCCTCCTCCCGTTGGCGCTACGCCTTTGTCGGCAAACACGGTGTTATTGTATACCAGCAAGTCGCGGTTGCCGCCCTTGTAGTACTGGTCCGCTACCCAAAGCGTGATGCCCTTGTAGTCGTTTTTGCGGCCGTCGTTTTCAGAGATGTTATACCTGATGATGTTGTTGTACATTGGCCGTGCCCACTCAAATTGGGCGATCAGGAAGCCTGCCCCGTCATTGTCATGGGAGTAGTTGTACTGCATAACAGAGTTGGTGACGCCCCCGTCCAGGTCGAAACCCCCGCCGTCGCAGCCTCTGCCTGCGCTCATGTTGTAAGCCTCGTTATACTGGATAGTAACATTGTTTGCATCCCAGGCCCAGATACCAACCGGACCTCCGCAGTTTGTGTTGCCCATACCGGAGCTGTGCACCACACTGTGTTCTACCGTGCCGCCGTCCACATCCGAGAGCACAATGCCGCTGCCACTGTGCTTGTCGGTCAAGGGCAGGCCGTATACCTGGAACACATGGCAATGGCCGATGTATACGTTGCGATGTGCATAGCCCTTTTTGTTTTGGTCGAACTCACCCCAGGTGTTGATGCCCTCCGAACCGATGTGGTGAACCACGGCGCGGGTAATGCGCACCTCCTCAAAGCCGCTGTTGCCGCTCCATGATCCCATGGTAATACCTGATTTGCGGAAACCTGTCACTTCCACCTGGTCGATCACGATATGCTTCAGTTTTATGTCGCCGGGCAAATTGTTGTAAAACAGAATGCCGGTATTGCTGTTGCTGTCGGGGCCGCTGCCTCTGAAGTTGAGCTGGCGGATTTCTATACCTGCCACATTATGCGCGTAGAAGCCATAACTCGTATCAGCATCGATGGTAGCGCGACCATCACCAAAAGAGCTGATGACTAACGGATCGCCTTTGCCCTGAAAATTGTCCGGATGAAAATAAAGCCCGCCCGCAAAGGTATGGCCAGCCTCGAACAAGAGCGTGTCGCCTGCGCTATACCTGTGGCTGTTGGCTTTGGCGATGCTGCGCCAGGCGGAAGCACGCGAGGTGCCCGGGTTGGCATCGTCGCCTTTGGAACTGAGATAATAGGTATGCGCCAAGGTATAGGGGGCTGAGCAAAGGTATAGGCAGGTATAAAAAATAAGCGCCAGGGCCTGTTTCATTATTAAGTTCTTCAATTGCAGGTATGGGAGGTTAATAGCTATACCTGTCAGGGTTTATTTGGTAGCATCGTTGGAGGGCATCTCCAGCTCCGATACGTGCAACAAACGCAACATGGATGTTTTCTTGTGCTGGTGCTCCTGCATGCGCTTGAGAATATCGTCCAGAAGTTCGATGGCACGCAGCACATAAGGCCCCTTGTTGAGCATCACGCAGTCAGCCCGTTGCGACATGGCCGCATCGGTAATCTCGGCGCGTGACGGGCGTCCCTTTTTGGAGAGTGACTCCAGCACCTGCGTAGCCCATACCACGGGTATGTGCGCCGCTTCACTGAGCCACAAAATCTCTTCCTGCACCTCAGCCAGCCGCTCCCAGCCGCACTCCACAGCCAGGTCGCCACGGGCTATCATCACACCGGCAGGATGGTTTTTCATGACGGTGAGCAGTAATCGGGGCAGGTTGCGAAAACCCTCTTTGGTTTCTATTTTGAGCATGATGCCCAGTTGCGGAGCTTGCAGCTCTTTCAGTTCCCGGTGCAGCGCCTCAATCATCTCAGGCTGATTCACGAACGACAAACTCACGGCATCGGCATGCTTTGCCACAAAAGCCAGGTTTTTGCGGTCTTGTTGCGTAAGGCCCTCCAGGTTCAGCTTAGTTTCGGGCAGATTGATGCCCTTGTCGTACAGCAGACGGCTTCCCGATTCTTTTGCTTCTGTAATCTTCACCAGCAGATTGTCCTCATTCACTTCCATGATCGTACCCGCAATTTTGCCGTCATCAAACAAAATCGGGTGCCCTGCTTTCACGCGGCTGAACACTTCCGGCAAGGTGCAGGCTATGTGTGCAGGCTTCACGACGTGCCCTTCTGCATCGTAGAGGGCGGGTTCGCCGGGCGTTTGCTCCTTGGTGAGCACCAGCAGATCGTCTTTACGCAGGTAGATGGGCACTACGCTGGCAGGCAACTGACCTACTTTGGCGGAGCGTTCCAGGGCACTTTCTTTTTTGATGGTGAGCTCGGTGCCTGTGCCTATGTAGGAGGTCTTGAACAGGTGCGCGATCACACCTTTTTCTTTGCGCTGCATGACGGTAAGCGTGCGCTTACGACCACGGGTGTCCCTGAACCTGAGTTTATCGCCCTGTTGCAGCTGCGCAACCCAGGCTTCGTCAAGGGGCAGGCTGGCATCTACAGGTACTTCACTTTCTTCGCCGGGCGGTGCAAGCCATACCTTGGCAGGGGACACGAGTTGGCCCAGCTCATTCTGGATGGGGCGGATAGGCAACAGGGCAGGGCCAGGCTTGAGCGGCCCCGTGCGCAGTTTCGGCCCCATCAGGTCCATCAGTATTTTGCAGTTTCGTCCTGTTTCCTTCTCGGCCTTTCTGACGGATTGCACCATGGCTTCCCACACCTGCTCGTTGTCGTGGGCACAGTTGATGCGGGCGCAGTCCATACCGGCCAGCAGCATGCGCTTCAACAATTCGTGGTCATGGGCCAGGTCAGTCGAGAAGGTGACCATGATGCGGGTGCCGTGTTTTTTAGGAGAGGGCCCAAGCAAATCGTTGGTGTGCTTCTCAAGTAATTCGCTGCTTTCATCAAATGAAACAGGAACAGGCTTCTTGATAACCTCGCAACTTTGCAACTGACAGAGCATGTCGCGCACGGCCTGCAGGCTTGCCAGCACATGCCCCTCAGCGCGACCCAGTGATGACAGGCCCATGCGGGATAGGCTCTCCTGCAAATGCCGAATGTCGTGCTGCCGCAGCGACAGGTAGTGCAGCAGGTTGCGGGCGCTTTTACGGAAAGACGGATGCACGCTTTTAATGGCGCTGGCAAATTTCTTTTCCAGTTCAAGGGCGTCGTGGTGCAGCTGGTCGAGCTGCGTGATCATCTCCTGAAGGTGTTTCTCGTCTGTTTGCATCGTGGTAGAGGTATGGCATATTATCAAACTGAAGAGAGGCGGGTAGGGTTTTTTAAAAACTGTTGATCATGGCCCTTTGCAAAGATGGCGCACTCCAATACCCGCTAGCGATAATGCGGCGGATGCTGTGTAGCGGGTCCTGCGGATCACGCTTACCAGCGAGTTGAAAAGCTCCGGCCATGCCCCTTTGTTTGAGTTCAGGTATAGCCTCTGGGTTCCAAAGCCCAAAAGGGTAGGCAAAGTACTCAGTCGGTTTACCTGTGATCTCGGTGAGCTGCCGTGACGGTTTTTCCACCTGTTTTACCCAGTCCTGGCCTTGGTATTTTTTCACGTTCTGGTGGTCCCAGGTATGCGAGCCAATCACGTGCCCGCGGTCTGAAAGCTCTTTTACCTGCGCCTTGCTCATGTAGTTGGGTCGGCCCAGCGACACGGTCATGATGAAGAAAACTCCCTTGAAACCGTACTTCTCGAGTTCAGGTGCGGCCACGGTGTATTGTCCCAGGCTGGTGTCATCAAAAGTGAGCATCACGGGCTTTTCGGGAAGTGGGGCGCCTGTGGTCAGGTAAGCCTTGAGTTGGTCAGGCAGCACGGTCTGATAGCCGCTATCGGCCAGAATTTTGATGTGTTCTTTGAAACGTTCTTCCGGTATGATATAATCTTTGGCTTGCTTGGAATCCTTCTCGCGCCAGTCGCGCACCTGGTGGTAACACAGAATAGGGACCTGCTTGCGGGCAATGATGGTCTCGGCATCGGCTATGGAGCTTGTCACAACAGCAGCAGGCTGAGCCGATTGTTCAGGCATAGCTGCCTGTAAAGTCAGAGTGTCAGGAGTAGGTGTAGCGGTATTGTTAGCATTGGAATAAACAGGTATAGCGGCTTCAACTGGCGACTGAGCCTCGGCAGTTTTACCCCCCTGCATACAAGATGGCAGACTGAACAGAAAAGTAGATAAAAAGGTGATGATTGGTAAGCGAAGGCGGGAGTAAGGGTAGTTCATGGTAAGATTTGTAAGCGGTATAATGTTAGCGATTTTCTGTGTTGATTCCACGTCATTCGCTCTGATAATTTATAGTGAAGCACGATGGAGATGCATGTCTGCAAGCAGGAAGGCTTAATGTACAGTTGAATTGCGCAACACCTTTCGAAACCTAATATTGAGAAAGGTTTATAAAGCGAAAATTACTTATCTTGATGGAGCTATCATATTCCAGAAATCTACCTACTATACCTGAAAATCGATGCCAGCTATACCCTTTAACCGTGAAGCCATGCTGCGGCAGCTTGCTGAGGTGCCTAAGTGGGATGTGCTCGTGATCGGCGGCGGCTCCACAGGTTTGGGAACAGCTCTGGATGCTGCTTCGCGTGGGTATAAGACGCTCTTACTTGAGCAGTCCGACTTTGCAAAGGGTACCTCGAGTCGCAGTACCAAGTTGGTGCATGGTGGGGTGCGTTACCTGGCGCAGGGCAATATCCGGTTGGTGTTCGAAGCACTTCGGGAGCGGGGGCTCCTTCTGCGCAACGCCCCGCATGTGGTGTCGGTGCAGCCCTTCGTTATCCCCTGTTACAGCTGGTGGCAACGTTTTTTCTATGGCACGGGCCTAACGCTCTACGATCTGCTGGCGGGTAGGTATAGCCTGGGTCGCACCTCCTGGTGGAGCCGCAAAACCGTGTTTGAGCAGATGCCCACCATAAAATCCGAAAATCTGAAAGGCGGTATTGTGTACTACGACGGGCAGTTCGACGACGCCCGCCTCGCCCTGAACATCGCTCAGACCTGTGCCGAACAGGGCGGCACGGTGCTGAATTATGTTCGTGTGACTGGCTTAATGAAAGGTGCTGATGGAAAAGTGACCGGGGTAGAAGCACAGGAGGTGGAAAGTGGCCAGCCCTATACCTTAAAGGCCAAAGCGGTAGTGAATGCCACAGGCGTGTATGTGGACAAGATCTTGCAATTTGATCAGCCTGACCAAAAACCGCTGGTGATGCCCAGTCAGGGCGTACACGTGGTGCTCGACAAGTCCTTTCTGCCAGGCGATACAGCCATGATGATACCTGAAACGCCTGATGGGCGCGTGCTTTTTGCCATTCCCTGGCAGGGCCAGGTGCTGGTTGGCACGACCGATACACCGCTGCAGGAACTGAGCCTGGAACCTGTGGCGCTCGATGCCGAGATCAACTTTATTCTACAAACTGCAGGGGCTTATCTACTGAAAGCCCCAACGCGGCAAGATGTGCTAAGTGTGCATGCCGGACTGCGCCCCCTGGCCGCTCCCGATAGCAAAACAGGCAATACCAAAGAGATTTCCCGCAGTCATAAGTTGCTGGTGGCATCTTCAGGATTAATCACTATCACAGGGGGGAAGTGGACCACGTACCGCCAGATGGCCGAAGAAACCGTGAACGAGGCTATTCAGGTAGCGGGTCTGCCCGATAAAACTTGTATTACCAAAAAGCTGGCCATCCATGGTGCTATACCTGAGCGAAGCGGTTGGAGCAGTTCACTGCCTCCCGGGCTGTCCGCTTATGGCAGCGATGCGCCTGATCTGCAAGCCCTGACGCAGTCTGAGCCTGAGTTGGCGCAAAAGCTGCACCCTGACTTTAGCTATACCCTGGCTGAAGTAGTCTGGGCGGTGCGCCACGAAATGGCCCGCACCGTGGAAGATGTGCTGGCGCGGCGATTAAGAGTACTTTTTCTGGATGCACGTGCCGCCTTGGAAATGGCGCCTGTAGTAGCTACTGTCCTGGCTCGGGAACTCAATCACGACGAGGTGTGGCAGCGGGAGCAGGTGGCAGCCTTCGAGTTGCTGGCGAAGTACTACCTGCCGCAAGCCACTGAAAAGTCTGCCGTGCGGGCACTTTGACGAAATTTTTCCGAAATTGCAGTAAAATCACCTGACCCAATGCAACGACCCATTAAGCTCATTATTATAGCCGGCATCGCGCTGGTACTTTTTTATTTTGTGCGTGAGTCCTTTATGAGTGACGACAATTATCTGATTCCGCTGCAGAAAGAGCGCGAAGACAAAGACCTGTCGTTCAGGAGCCGCACTAACAGTCCTTTTGAGGAAGCCGACCGCAGGATGTTCACCAACCTGGTGTACTACGAACCCAACCTGGACTACCGCGTGAAGGTGAAGCTGGAGGATATTGAGCCCAAAGACACGCTGCACATGCCTATGACCAACGGCAGCACCGAAGCCTACCTGCGTTACGCTTTTGCCAATTTCGAGCTGCACGGTGAGCCGCAGCGCCTCACACTCTATAAAAAAGTAAAAGAGCAGGAGGAAAAGTTATTTGTGCCCTTCACTGACAAAACAAACGGTTTCGACACCTATGGCGGCGGCCGCTACCTGGATGTGCCGTTCAAAGAAGGGGCTACAACGGCAACCCTCGACTTTAACCGCGCCTACAGTCCTTTCTGTGCTTATAATCCTGAGTACGTATGTCCTGTGCCACCCAAAGAGAATCGCCTGAGCGTAGCGGTGGAGGCTGGCGAGAAAAACTACGAAAAAGTACATCCGGTGGTGGAGTAGAGGCTTTTAGCCAGACATGAAGCTTGTCACCTGGCTTAACTTCGATGAACTGACAAAGACCTGCAAATCCGAAGCAGTGTTGGGATGAGCGGCAGGAGTAAAGCAATTGGGCTAATTACGAAGTGTATCTTGTGTGACCTGGCTTCGGGGAAACTGTCCCTGGGCCAAAATTCTATGAACATGTAGGCTTTTGTACTGATGTCTTTTGTCGAAGAGCAAAGAAAAATCCTTAATTTTGGGAATTAGCTTCAACCGAACGAGGCTATACCTTACAGAACAACAGAAATAACCATGCTGATTTCATTCGACTGGCTGAAACAACTCATTCATATAGATAAAACCGCTGAAGAAACAGGTGCCTTGCTGACAGGCGCAGGTCTGGAGGTGGAGGCAATCCATAACTTCGATCAGGTAAAAGGAGGCCTGGAGGGCATCGTGATAGGCGAAGTACTGACCTGTGAGCGTCACCCTGACGCCGACCGTCTAAGTATAACGACTGTGGACATCGGTACAGGTGAGCCAAGCCAGATCGTATGCGGTGCGCCCAACGTGGCCGCTGGACAGAAAGTGGTGGTAGCGATCGTGAACAGCACACTCTACCCAACAGGCGGTGAGGCTTTCAAAATCAAGAAATCGAAGATACGCGGTGCTGCTTCCGAGGGTATGATATGCGCCGAAGATGAAATTGGCGTAGGTACTTCGCATGCCGGTATTATGGTGCTCGACACTGACCTGCCAAACGGTACACCTGCCGCTGAGTACTTCGGACTGCGCTCTGACAAGGTGTTCGAGATCGGCCTGACGCCAAACCGTGCCGATGCCGCTTCGCACTTAGGCGTGGCCCGTGACCTGAAAGCGCTGCTGCGCGTGCCTTATACCTTGCCTTCTGTGGAGGACTTTACAGTGCATAACAATTCCCGCCCGATCGAGGTGGTGATTGAAAATACAGAGGCCTGTCCGCGCTACGCCGGTGTCACCGTGAGCGGCGTGAAAGTAGGCCCTTCACCAGAGTGGCTGCAAAAGCGCCTGCGTGCCATCGACCTGGCTCCGATCAACAACATCGTGGACGTAACCAACTACGTGCTGCACGAGCTGGGGCAGCCCCTGCATGCTTTCGATACGGACAAGATCAAAGGCGATAAGATTGTGGTGAAGACCGCCGAGGCTGACAGCAAGTTCGTGACCCTGGATGGTGTAGAGCGTAAGCTCAAGGCTAATGACCTGATAATCTGCAATGCTGAAGAGCCAATGGCCATTGGCGGCGTGTTTGGTGGACAGGAGTCTGGTGTTTCAGACGAAACGACAAGCATTTTCATTGAGAGTGCCTATTTCTCACCTGACTACATCCGCCGCACAGGTATGGCGCACGGCCTTAAAACTGATGCGTCTTTCCGCTTCGAGCGTGGTACCGATCCAAACATGGTGATCACTGCTCTGAAACGTGCCGCATTGCTGGTGCAGGAAGTAGCGGGCGGTGAGATCAGCTCTGAAATTGTGGATGTATACCCACAGCCTGTTCAAAACTTAGAACTGACGCTGGACATCGAACGAGCCCATTCGCTTATCGGCCAGCACATCGGTGCCGAGCGCATGAAAGCTATCCTGACCGATTTAGGTATAGAAATCACCGGCGAAACGGAAGAGAAGCTGCACGTATCGGTGCCTCCGTTTAAAGTCGATGTGACCCGCGAAGCTGACTTGGTGGAGGAGATCCTGCGCATCTACGGCTTCAACAACATCGAGGTGAGCGAGCACATGGCCACTATGTACATGGCTAGCTTCCCGAAACCTTATCCGGAAGATGTCAACAAGACGATATTGGACTACATCTCGGCAAACGGTTTCCACGAGATCATCACTAACTCCATCACCAACTCCAAATACTATGCCGCTGGCGGAGACGGGGAGACGGCCGGACTGGTGAAGGTGCTCAATTACAATAGTGAGGACCTCGACGTGCTGCGCAAAAGCATGGTGTTCTCGGGTCTGGAAGTGCTCCGCTACAACATCAACCGCCGTCAGCGTGACCTGAAGATATACGAACTCGGCAAGGTATACGAGCAGCTGGAAGATGGCTACAAGGAGAGCCGTAAACTGGCGCTTTATATGGTAGGCAACACCACAGCCGAAAGCTGGAAGCAGCCTGCACAGAAAGTGGCTTTCCATGATCTGGCCAGTGTGGTGCAGAATGTGCTGCAGAAACTCAACGCCGCCGATTACGAAGTGCAGGCCATTGAGCAGAGCCGCTACATGCGCCAGGGTATAGCTTATGTGAAGAACGGCACCGTGATCGCGCAGGTTGGTTTGCTGGATGCGGCCGTGACCAAAGTTGTCGATGTGAAAGAGCAGGTATGGTACGCCGAACTCAACTGGGACTATCTCCTAAAGAAATACAAAGACAAACTCGTAGCCGAGGAACTGCCGAAGTTCCCGGAAGTGCGCCGCGACCTGTCACTGGTAGTGGATAGGAACCTGACCTTTGAGCAGCTGAAGCAAGTGGCCCTGCGCACCGAGCGCAAGCTTTTGCAAGGTGTGAACGTGTTTGATGTGTACGAGGGCGACAAAATTGCCGCAGGCAAGAAAGCCTACGCCTTGAGCTTTACGTTGCTGGATCGCCAGCAAACTTTGACCGACAAAGTGATCGATGGCGTAATGAACCGCCTGATGCAGCAATTTGAAAAACAGCTGGGAGCTATTATCCGCAAATAGTTATGGCAAAAGAAAAACAACTGCAACAGCTTCAGTCCATTGAGGACAAAGTACGCAAGCTTCTTAACAAGCACGACGACGTGATACACAAGCTTGTCGCCGCTCAGGAAGAAATTAAATCGCTGGAGGCGCTGTTAGAAGAGAGAGAACAGCAAATAAAAAATTTTCAAAATCAAGAGAATATTGTTAAGATTGTAGATGCGATAGCAGGAAACACTGCAAATTCGACAGAGTTAAAGCTGAAGTTAAACGAATATATAAGGGAAATTGATAAGTGTATCGCCTACTTGCGTGACTAGCGGGAGGCAGTGAGCCGAAGCCGGATACACGGCTGGCCATTGCAGGAAAGCAAAGAAACGAGGTAGCCCTATACCAAAAGAACGCAACGGATGGGTGAATTAGCAATTAAGATTCGCATCGCAGAACGCGAGTATCCGATGCGGGTGAAGGAAGAAGAAGAAGAAAGGCTTCGGGTTGTAGGTAAACTTTTGAACGAGCGTCTGCGCTTTTTCAAAGACCAGTTTGGCATACAGGATAAGCAGGATTTGCTGGCCATGGTGGCTTTTGAGACCATGGTGGACAAGCTGAAACTGGAGGATGACAAAAACAACCATCTGGCTAAAGTGGGAGAGCAACTGAGCGTACTGGACGATCTCTTATCATCAAGTAAGTAAACATATTCCGAGGCGGCTTCCCAAGCAGCCTCTTTAACTAAGGTGTGGTTCGCAAAACCACTTCACTGTCCTGCTGCAGGTACTGCTATAGTTTTTATAAACCATAAAAGCTTATAGTTATGCCCGATATTTTATTCATTTTAATCACTGCCATTGTAGCGCTCGGAGTGGGCGTGTACATAGGGCGTGTCATGCTGCAGAAGGTATACAAGCAGCAGGAAGAAGCCGCCCGCCAGAAGGCAAAATCCATCATTCGCGAGGCTGAGATCAACGCCGAGAGCATCAAGAAAGACCGCATGTTGGAGGCGAAGGAGAAATTCCTGAAGCTGAAGTCTGAGTTCGAGGAAGAGTCGAACAAGAAGAAAAACATCATCATTCAGAATGAGAACAAGGTAAAGCAGCGCGAGCAGCACGTAGCCAAGCAAATGGAGCAGACCAAGCGCCGCGAAGCCGAACTCGACAAAGAGAAAGAAGCCCTCGATCATCAACTGGAAGTGCTCAAAAAACGCAAAGAAGATGTAGAGCAGCAGCATAACGAGGTAGTGGCCCAACTGGAGAAAATCGCCGGCCTGACCGCCGCCGAAGCCCGCGAGCAGATGGTGGAAGCCTTGAAGAGCGAAGCCCAGTCCCATGCTTCTTCTTATGTGAAAGACATCGTAGCCCAGGCCAAACTCACCGCTACAAAAGAAGCGAAGAAAATCGTGGTGGAGACCATTCAGCGCACTGCTGCGGAGCACGCCATTGAGAACTGCGTTTCTGTTTTCAACATCGAAAGCGACGACATCAAAGGCAAGATCATCGGTCGTGAAGGCCGTAACATCCGTGCCCTTGAAGCCGCTACAGGTGTGGAAATTATCGTGGACGATACGCCGGAAGCAATCATCATCTCTGGTTTTGACCCGGTTCGCCGCGAGATTGCGCGTCTGTCGCTGCACCGCTTAGTGGCCGACGGTCGTATCCACCCGGCTCGTATCGAGGAGGTGGTTTCGAAGACCCGCAAAAACATTGAGGAAGAAATCGTAGAGATCGGTGAGCGTACCGCCATCGACTTAGGTATACACGGTCTGCACCCGGAACTGATCAAGATGGTGGGACGTATGCGCTTCCGTTCGTCTTACGGTCAGAACCTACTGCAGCACTCACGCGAAGTAGCCAACCTGTGCGCCACGATGGCTGCAGAACTTGGTCTGAACGTGAAGCATGCCAAGCGTGCCGGTCTGTTGCATGACATTGGTAAAGTAACGCCAGACGAGCCGGAATTGCCACACGCGATTATCGGTATGGAACTGGCCAAGAAATACAAGGAGCATCCGGATATCTGCAACGCCATCGGCGCTCACCACGACGAGATCGAGATGACCGCAATGATTTCTCCGCTCATTCAGGCCTGCGATGCTATCTCTGGTTCAAGACCAGGTGCCCGCCGCGAGATCATGGAGTCGTACATCAAGCGTCTGAAGGATCTGGAGGCAGCTGCCGTATCGTTTGACGGGGTGAACCAGTGCTACGCCATTCAGGCCGGTCGTGAGCTCCGCATCATGGTAGATGCCGACAATGTGAGCGATGAAAAAGCCGCACAGCTTTCTTTCGACATCTCTCAAAAGATCGAGAAGGAAATGCAGTACCCAGGCCAGATCAAGATCACGGTGATCCGCGAAATGAGAGCCATCAGCTACGCCAAGTAAGGTATAGCCTCAGGTATAAAACAAAAAGCCGCCTGTTACAACTGTAGCAGGCGGCTTTTGCATTAAACTAAAACCAATCATCACTTATTATCTTAGCTCAGGAAGGCTCTTAGCATCCAAAGCGTCTTTTCATTTTCGTTGATGTCTTCACTCACGAGTGCCACCGTACCCTCGTCGTCGCGCTCTGCGGCCATCGCCAGTATCTCGCGCTCCAGGTTCACGATCACGGACAGGTTCTGATGCGTGGCCTCCACAGTCTCCTTGTCACCGCTCAGGTTTGATGTTTCCTGAATGCTGGACACGCGCAGATAATCTGAGAAGGTATGCAGCGGCTTTTGTCCGATTGTCAGGATACGCTCTGCCAAGGCATCAATCCGAGCCAAAGCGCTGTTGTAAAGTTCTTCATACTTGGCATGTAACTGGAAGAAGTGTATACCTTTGATGTTCCAGTGGAAACCGCGCAGGTTCTGATAGTAAATGTGGTAGTTGGCCAAGAGCTCGTTCAGCTTGTCAGCAATCTCTACTGAGTCTTGTTTTTCCAATCCGATATTCGTTAGCTTATTCATAGTTCTTTGCGTTTTGTCTTTCATTGTTTGTATATACAAATATATTGCCTGTTGGGTTATCAATCAAATCAATTATGTCTATGGATATATAGTTATGTTCTATAACTTAGCGGGTGTTGCGACATTTGGATATAAGGACAGCCAGAAGCAGAAGTCGTATACTACAACGTACATTTATATTACCACTATACGGTTATTAACATGACACTGGTACAATTGGAATACCTTTTGGCGGTAGATACACACCGTCATTTTGCCACGGCAGCGGAGCATTGCTTTGTCACGCAGCCCACCCTAAGCATGCAGCTGCAGAAGCTGGAAGAGGAGTTAGGAGTACAGCTCTTTGATAGAAGCAGAGTACCGGTGCGCCCGACCGAGCTGGGCAAAGAGGTTATAGCCCAGGCACGCATCGTAGTGGCTGAGGCAAAGAAGATCAAAGAGATTGTGCAGAACCAGAAGCAGGAACTGAGCGGCGAGTTGCGGGTGGGCGTGATACCGACTCTTGCTCCCTACCTGATCCCGCTTTTCGTGACTAGCTTTATGGAGAAGTACCCCGATGTGCGGCTGGTGGTGCAGGAACTGCTGACGGAGGAGATCGTGCAGAAGCTGAACTATGAATTGCTGGACGTAGGACTGCTGGTGACGCCACTGGAGGATAAGTCTATCAGAGAGCTTCCCCTGTTCTACGAGGCTTTTGTAGCGTACATTAACCCAGCCCATCCGCTGGCCCAAAGCAAAGCCATTAGCCCGGAGCAACTTGATCTGGACGAGCTGTGGGTCCTGAACGAAGGACACTGTTTCAGGAGTCAGGTGCTCAATATCTGCAACCGGTCTGGGAGCGGCCTAAGCGGCGCAGGGCATTTGGATTACAAGAGCGGATCGCTGGAAACGCTTAAGCGGATTGTAGAGACACAGCGTGGCCTCACCTTGTTGCCGGAGCTTTCAGTGCTGGATATACCTGAAGAGAAACAGGCGCTGGTTCATACCTTCCAGGAACCCCAGCCACAGCGGGAGGTGAGTCTGGTCGTGCACCGCAGCTTCCTGAAAAAGAAACTGATCGACGCGCTGCAGCAGGAAATTGTAGCGGCTATACCTGCCCACATCCGCAACCGAAAGAAAGAGCAGGTGGTTGGAGTGAGGGGGAATTAGAAGAGTAGAAAAAAAACGGGCTGCCTCTTTCGAAGCAGCCCGTTTCTATGTTTATACCTGTAGACAGGTATAGCAAACCAAATTAAGCGTTGATCATGCCAGCGCTTTTCAGCACCTCTACCATCGTAGCGCCGATCTCAGCAGGAGAGTCAACCACGTGGATACCGTTCTCACGCATGATCTTCATTTTAGCGGCAGCTGTATCATCAGCACCACCTACGATTGCACCAGCGTGGCCCATACGACGACCAGCGGGAGCAGTCTGACCAGCGATGAAACCAACTACCGGCTTCTTGTTGCCAGTCTCGCTGATATACTTCGCAGCCATAGCCTCGTAGTTACCACCGATCTCACCAATCATTACGATCGCGTCTGTCTCTGGATCTTCCATCAGCAGCTGTACAGCGTCTTTGGTTGGCGTACCGATGATTGGGTCACCACCGATACCGATGGCAGTAGATACACCAAGGCCAGCCTTCACGATCTGGTCAGCAGCTTCGTACGTCAAGGTACCTGACTTAGACACGATACCGATACGGCCTGGCTTGAACACGAAACCTGGCATGATACCAACTTTCGCCTCACCTGGCGTGATCACACCCGGGCAGTTAGGACCGATCAGGGTCACATCTTTGCCTTTCAGGTAGTTTTTGGCCATCACCATGTCTTTTACAGGAATGCCTTCTGTGATCGCAACGATTACTTTGATGCCCGCGTCAGCAGCTTCCATGATCGCGTCAGCAGCGAAAGCTGGTGGCACGAAGATGATAGAAACATCAGCACCGGTTCTCTTTACAGCTTCTTCCACTGTGTTGAAAACAGGCAGGTCGAGGTGATTGTTGCCACCTTTGCCCGGTGTAACACCACCCACTACGTTGGTGCCGTACTCGATCATCTGAGAGGCGTGGAACGAGCCTTCTGAGCCAGTGAAGCCCTGCACGATCACTTTCGAATCTTTATTTACTAAAACACTCATGTGTATCTTATTAAGTTGATGAATGATGGTCTAAAATAAGGTAGTGCAAAAATAGCCTTTTTTGTGGCCCTTCCAAAAAATAGTTAAACCTAATATAGGCTCAGAATCAGCCCGGCGGAACGGGAATAGGTATGCCCACTGTTGTACGAAAGGCAGACAGCTATACCTGTCAACTATGATTATAATTACGTACCTTTGCACCCGTATCTCAAAAAAGCATCTAAATGAAATACCTGAAACATATAACCGAGGCAATCGGTAACACTCCCTTAGTAAAGCTTAACAACGTAACTGATGGCATTAAGGCTACAGTGCTGGCCAAAGTAGAGTACATGAACCCTGGCAACTCTGTGAAAGACCGCATGGCGATCAGAATGATCGAAGACGCCGAGAAAGCAGGCATCCTGAAGCCGGGCGGCACCATCATAGAAGGTACTTCCGGTAATACAGGCATGGGGCTGGCACTGGCAGCGATCGCCAAAGGCTACAAGTGCATCTTTACGCTGGCTGACAAGCAGAGCAAGGAGAAGATGGACATTCTGCGTGCTGTTGGCGCTGAGGTAAGAGTATGCCCTACCAATGTGTCTCCTGACCATCCGGATTCATACTATTCAGTGGCTAAGCGCCTCAATGAAGAGATTCCAAACTCGTTCTACCCAAACCAGTACGACAACCTCTCAAACTGGAAAGCGCACTATGAGAGCACTGGTCCTGAGATCTGGGAACAGACTGAGGGCAAAGTGACGCACTTCATCACAGGTGTAGGCACAGGCGGTACCGTAACTGGTATTTCGCGTTACCTGAAGGAGCGTAAGCCGGAGTTGGCCACTGTAGGTATAGATACGTATGGTTCGGTTTTCAAGAAATACAAAGAAACCGGCATATTTGATGAGAATGAGATCTACTCTTATGCCACCGAAGGTATAGGCGAAGACATCCTGCCCAAGAATGTGGACTTTGACGTGATCGATACTTTTGTGAAGGTGACTGACAAAGATGGTGCAGTGATGACCCGCCGCCTGGCCAATGAAGAAGGCCTTTTTGTAGGCTGGTCGAGCGGTACAGCTGTGTACGGAGCATTAGAGTACGCCCGCGAAAACAACCTGACAGAGGACGATGTCATCGTTGTATTGCTGCCCGACCATGGCACACGCTACCTGGGCAAGATCTACAACGACGAGTGGATGCGCTCGCAGGGCTATATCGACTAAACAATCTGGTTATAACGAAATTGGAAGTTTAGAATTTGTTTCAGGCTTTCAATTGTGTACCTTGTGCTGCGGTAAATACATAGCCTCGGGTACCGTATTATTTCATCTTCTCAGAAACGTCAGCTTGGAATAGACAGCTTGCGTATTATTACAAGCTGGGTATAGTGTATTTATGAAAAAATTATCAGGCGTTCTTCTTATTGACGACGACGACACCACAAATTTCCTGAACCAACGTTTGCTGGAGCGAATGCAGGTGACCGATAATATACGCACGTTTGTAAACGGCAAGCAGGCATTCGACTATCTGTACAATGTGAGTAACAACAACTACGAGCAGACGGATGGGAATTATTTTCAGCCGGAATTGATATTCCTGGACATCAGCATGCCGGTGATGGATGGATTTGAAATGCTGGACCTGTATGAGCGGTTGAACCCGGAGTTCAGAAAGAACATTATACTGGCCGTACTGACTACCTCTACCCATCCACAGGATACGGATGCAGCTCAGAAGTATTCAGCAGAATATCTGACAAAGCCCCTTACGGCAGATAAAGTAAAGAATCTGATCGATAAGCACTTTAGCTCCGCGAAACAGGAGGCATAGAAAAAGCAATGTTACAAAGAAGAGCCGATGCGCTTGCCTGTTCACAGGCTGTGCATCGGCTCTTTCTGCTTTAGGAGGGTATAGGAAAGAAACGCAATAGGGATTTCAAGTGGAGACCTGTTTCTGAGTATGAATAGACTGTTGCGACAGGGTTCTAAGCTATACCTAAAACGAAAAGCCGAAATTGGACTTGATCAGCAGGTTCAGAATAACACCTAATCCTGCCAGCAGCAGGCCGATGCCGATCAGCTTTTCGATATCCTGCATTTTGCCCTGTCGTTTCTTAAGCATGTTTCCGCCGATGGCCCCAAGGGCAAAGGCTGCCATGAGCGGCAGACTGCGGCTCCAGATGACGTTGCCAAGCAGGTAGTGGCTGATAAAACCGGTGAAGCTTGTGATAACCAGAATGAATAGAGAGGTGGAAGTGGCGATCTGAGGTGGTATCCGGAACAGTTTGATCATCATGGGAGTTTGCAGGAAGCCGCCTCCTATACCGAAGAGGCCGGCTATTATACCTGAAGCAAAACCAAAAACTCCTACAACACCGCCATTGAGCCGGTAAGCCAGGTGCTTGGCTCTGTTCTTCCGGATAAAGGAAGTCGGCACGCGGCGTATTCGGTACATCATGCCGGAGTGGCGGATATGCTTTTCTTTTTGCTGAGGCTTCACCATAAAGATTCCCACGGTCACTACAAAGAGCGCAAAAATCACCTGAAGCTCTGTTACGGGTAAAAAGGCTACCATAAAGGCACCCAGCACCGTGCCCACTACCGCTGGAAACTGAATGAGCGAGCCTACCAGGTAGTCGATGCTGCGGTCGCGGAGGTTGAAGACAGAGGCAATGATAGAAGCCGGCACAAGTGCCGACATAGTGGCCCCGATGGCGATCTCGATGTTGTATCCGAAAAAGATGATCAGGATCGGCACCATGAACACGCCTCCCCCGAAACCGATAATGGTGCCAAACCCGCTCACGAGCGCACCGACCAGAAAAATGATAAATTCCTCCATTTGCGAAGCCCCGTAGGGCCGTGGTATCATACCTTTTGTGGCAAGGTATACTATTCAGCTACAGGTACGAATTTAAAGTCATCACCGTTAAACAATCCTTTGTCGCTGAGTTTGAGCGAAGGTATAACGAGCAATGCCATAAACGAGAGCGTCATGAAAGGAGAAGCCAGTTTGCTGCCCATCTCTTTGCTCATGCGGTCGATGGCCGAGTACGCATTAGCTACTTCGTATCCATCGGCAGCTGACATAATTCCCGCTACCGGCAGCGGCAATAACTGTTCGTTATCGCCGTCCACAGCGGCTACACCGCCTTTTGCGCTGATGATCAGGTTCACGGCGCGGGCAATACTTTCGTCATCCACCCCCACTGCAATGATGTTGTGCGAGTCGTGGCCCACCGAGGAAGCGATGGCACCGCGCTGTATACCTACATTCTTGATGAAGGCCACGGCCGGTTCAGCGTTCTCGTAGCGGTTCACAACTGTGATCTTCAGCACATCCTGCGCCACATCTGACTGTATAAAACCATTCTCGATTTTCGGATCAGCCCATACCTGATGCGTAATCAGCTGGCCGTCAAAAGCCTCGATTACCCGGATCTTGCTGGCGCTATTGCCGGGTAGTCTGAATTGCTCTGGTGTTTTGGGTTCAGTGTTGAAGTTGTTGATCTCTTCGCTCTGCGTAAAAGCGATGTTCGATTTGCCGTTATCTGCTACTTTTTCACCGTTGATGTAGGTGGCTTCGATTATAAAATCGTCCAGGTTGTTTACCACGATGAAGTCAGCAGGGTCTCCTTCACGGAGCAGACCGACCTCCAGCTTGTAGTGCTCCACCGGGTTAAGGCAGGCGGCACGCAGCACATGGAACAGATCGTGGCCTTTGGCGAGGGCCCGCTTCACGAGCAGGTTCAGATGCCCTTCCACGAGATTGTCGGGGTGCTTGTCGTCGGAGCAGAACATAATGCTGTCCGGGTGGGTGGCGAGTAGAGGTATAAGCGCCTCGAAATTTTTGGCGGCACTGCCTTCGCGGATCAATATCTTCATGCCTACAGCGAGCTTGTCGAGTGCCTCTTCAGCTGTAAAACACTCGTGGTCGGTGGTGATGCCAGCCGATGCGTAAAGCGCCGCCTGCTCACCGCGCAAACCGGGTGCGTGTCCATCCACAGCTTTGCCATATTTCTTAGCCAGCTCGATCTTTTCCATCACTACCGGGTCGCGGTGAAGCACGCCGGGCCAGTTCATCATCTCGGCCAGGTATTTGATCTCGTCGCGCTGAAACAAGGTTTCGATGTCGACGGCCGTTATCTCGGCGCCAGCTGTTTCGAAGGGTGTGGCAGGTACGCAGGAGGGAGCTCCGAAGTAAAACTTAAACGGCACCTTCTTTCCGTTCTCCACCATATACTCCACACCGGCTATACCCAGCACATTGCCGATCTCGTGCGGGTCCGATACGGTGGCAACAGTGCCGTGCGGCACAGCCAGCCGGGCAAATTCGGAAGGTACGAGCATGGAACTTTCCACGTGCACGTGGGCGTCCACAAAGCCTGGTAAAATATAACTGGAAGAGGCCGTTGCCTCACGAACTATTTTAGAAATGCGGCCGTTTGACACATGGACCGTTCCCTCAAAAATCTCTTGCTGGTGCAGGTCGATGATGCGTCCGCTGATTGTGTAGGAGCTATGCATGGGTAGGACTGTCTTGTTGATATAAAATGCCCGCTGATGGGGATTGAACCCGTAAATTACTTTATATTTGCGTTAAATTAAGTCGTTTTGAGAAAGATAATTTCATACCTGATCGTTGCATGTGTTTTGTCCTCCGGCACTCTGGCGGGTTGCACAGCTAAAACACCACAGCAGAAAAAGACGGCTTCCTACATGAAAAAGAGCAAGCGCGGCAATGTGCCCTGCCCTTGTGATTCGAATTAATTTCTGAGAGCTTACCATGAAAAAAATTGTAATCGCCATAGATGGCTACTCCTCGTGCGGTAAAAGTACAACGGCCAAACTGGTGGCTGCCGAACTGGGCTACGCTTATATCGATACCGGGGCTATGTACCGTGCGGTTACGCTTTATTTTCTGGAGCACCACGTGAGTCTCACCAACCCTAAGGAGGTGAAGGACGCACTGGATAAAATAGATATTACTTTTCATTATAACCCAAAGGCCAAAAGAAACGAAGTATTCCTCAATGGGCTGAATGTGGAAGACGAGATCCGCAAGATGTACATCTCCAATCAGGTGAGTGAGGTAAGTGTCGTAAAGGAAGTGCGTCGCGCCATGGTGGCCCAACAACAGAAAATGGGAAAGAAACGCGGTGTGGTGATGGATGGTCGTGATATTGGTACAGCTGTGTTCCCGGATGCAGAAGTGAAGATCTTTATGACAGCCGACGTGGACACCCGCGCCAAGCGCCGTCAGGATGAACTGTTGGCTAAAAAGCAGCTGATCAACCTCGGTGAGATAAAGGAAAACCTGCTCAAGCGTGACCTGATCGACTCGACCCGAGCCGAAAGTCCGCTGCGCCGCGCAGACGATGCCTTTTTACTGGACACGTCGCACATGACCATTGATGAGCAGGTAGAGTTTGTGATTAATAAAGTAACTTCCCGTATCTTCAACAGTGATTATGCTTTGCAGGAATAGAGGAAAGAAGAGATGAATGTAACGATAGACAAGAATTCCGGTTATTGTTTTGGTGTGGAATTCGCCATTCAGATGGCGGAGGATGAAATGGAGAACTGCGAAGAGCTCTATTGTCTGGGTGATATCGTGCACAACAGCATGGAAGTGAAGCGGCTTTATGAAAAAGGGCTTCGCATCATCGACCGCGAACAGCTCAAAGAACTGCGCGACACCAAAGTGCTGATCAGAGCCCATGGCGAACCGCCGGAGACTTACAAAACAGCCTTAGAAAACAACATCGAACTGATCGATGCTTCCTGCCCGGTAGTGCTCAAGCTGCAGAACCGTGTGAAGCACGCTTTTGATGTTGACAAAACCAAAGGCGGACAGATCGTGATCTACGGTCAGGTGGGCCATGCCGAGGTGATCGGACTGGCGGGCCAGACAGGCGATGAGGCCATTATCGTGACGACAGAAGAAGACCTCGACAAGATCGACTTTACCCGTCCGGTGACTCTCTTCAGCCAGACAACCAAAAGCACCAAAGGCTTTTACCATATCAAGTCCCTGATCGAGGAGCGCTTGCAGCAGGCCAATCAGGACAGCACCGCTTTGAACGCCAACGACAGCATATGCCGTCAGGTATCGAACCGCGAGCCGCAACTCACCAAGTTCTCTGTAGAGCACGACGTAATCATCTTCGTGAGCGGCAAAAAGAGCTCCAATGGCAAGGCACTCTACAGCGTGTGTAAGCAGCACAACCCGAATAGCTACTTTGTGGAGAACGAGGAAGAGATTGAGAAAGAGTGGTTTGCCAATGCGGAGAGCGTAGGTATATGCGGTGCTACTTCCACGCCCATGTGGTTGATGCAGCAAGTAGCTGACAGCATCAAAAAATTTGACTTTGAAACAGTATAGGTATAGCCCTATACTACAAAATAGTGGCTTTTTAGCTACATTTAGGCTTTGCTTCGGCAAGGCCTATTTTTTTAAGCACCAGCAGACATGAGACGCATTTTACGCTATTTTTTGAACGGCCTACTTATTGTAGCACCTTTCACCATTACGGTATGGATCATCGTGGCCATTATCGACTGGCTGAATAGCATGTTCGACTTAGGGATACCCGGATTAGGTATATTCCTGATGTTTGTGCTCCTTACTCTGATCGGTTTTATCAGCTCGTCTTTCTTTGTAAAGCCATTCATTGTTATCACGGGGCGTTGGTTTAACAAAGTGCCACTAGTGGGCATCGTCTACTCCAGCATCAAGGATCTGTTCGATGCCTTTGTGGGCGACAATCAAAAATTCAACAAGCCTGTTATGGTGAAGATGTCAGAAGAGTCTGATAACCTAAAGTTTGGCTTTGTAACGCAGGATGCTTTGAGTTCAGTGAATGTTGAAGACCGCGTAGCCGTGTATTTTCCGCACTCTTATAACTTCTCGGGTGAGCTCTTTGTGGTACCCAAGCGCAACGTCGTATACCTTGACCTGCCCAGCAGCGACGTGATGAAGTTCATTGTGTCAGGTGGCGTGTCACGGCTGTGACAAGCTAATCGCTATACCTTTCATAGCTAGCAGTAGAGCGCTCACGAAATATCTCGAAATTTAAAGGCCCTTTTGTGTATCTTATTTGTATGCATGCCGAATAAGTGAAAGGGGATGTCATAATTCAGAATGCCTTACATCATACATAACGGTACGAAGCTTCATTACAGGGTGCTGGGACAGGGAACGCAGCCCTTACTGGCTTTCCATGGCTACGGCCAGAGCAGCAGCTACTACCTGCCCATGGGGCATGCGCTGGGCAGCGACTATACCATCTACGCCTTCGACCTTTTCTTTCATGGGCAGAGTACCTTGCACAAGGAGAACATGCCGCTCGACAAGGATTTCTTGCAGGAGTTGATCAGCTTATTTCTCAAAAAGGAAAAGATAGACCATTTCTCTCTGATGGGCTTCAGCATGGGAGGCAAATTTGCACTTACGCTAGTGGAACGCTTCCCGGAGCGCATCGACGAGCTTTTCCTGATCGCGCCGGACGGCATTAAGACTAGCTTCTGGTACAACATCGCCACCTACCCGGGTTGGCTGCAACAGCTCTTTAAACGCACCGTACTCAAGCCGGAGCCATTCTTCCGGTTGCTCAATGTGCTCAACCGGTATAACATGATCCACAAAAGCCTCGTGCGCTTCGCCCGCTTCCAGATGGACAGCACTGAAAAGCGCCTGCGGGTATACCGCAGCTGGATTGGCTTCCGTGAGCTCAATTTCGACATCCGGGAGATTGTCCGGTTATTGAACCACAGGCAGGTACCGGTTACAATGTTTCTCGGGGAGTTCGACCAGATCATTTCTCCCAAGCGGGTGAGCGTGTTTATTAAAGCGTTGCACAAAGGCGAGCTTGTTGTGCTCAAAGCCGGGCATTCGCACCTGTTGCAGGAGGTTGCCGAGTTGCTGCACGCAAAAAAGACCGGCGTTGTACCACCTCCAAAAATTTAACGCCCATTCCTTTCTCCAAATTGTCGTACGTAAAGCATAATGCTTAAATTGGCCCCTGATGAAAGAGGAGAACCTAAAAAAGCTCAAACCAGAGAAAAAGATCATTGGCAGGCGCGAGATGGTGGCCTTTCCTGAACTGGATATTGACGAGATAGAGGCCAAGATCGACACGGGTGCTTACACCTCCGCGATCCACTGCTCGGATATTCATGAGGAGACCCGCGCTGACGGAACTAAAGTGATCTGTCTGGACTTATTAGACCCGTCGCACCCGCAGTACAATCACAAAAAGCTGCGGTTTTCTGACTATAGTCTGCGCGATATCCGTAACTCGTTTGGGGATGTGCAGGAGCGGTATGTTATCAAGACCAAAATCAAGTTTTTCGATGAACTGATCGAGGCGGAGTTCTCACTTTCGGATCGAAGCGATATGAAGTACCCGGTGCTGATTGGTCGGAAACTGCTCAAAGGCCGGTTTATTGTGGACGTTTCCCGTAAAAACGTCTCACTCAAATTCAACAACAAACAAAAGAAGAATAAATAGTTTTTATGAAGATAGCGATTCTCTCTCGCAACTCTAAGTTGTACTCTACCCGCCGCCTGGTGGAAGCTGCCCAGCAGCGTGGCCACGAAGTGGTGGTGCTGGACCACCTGCGCTGCGACCTTGTGATTGAGCAGGGCGACCCGCACATCCTCTACAAGGGAGAACGCTTAACTGATATCGACGCCATCATTCCGCGAATCGGAGCCTCCGTTACTTTTTACGGCACGGCCGTGGTGCGTCAGTTTGAGATGATGAAAGTGAAGAGCGCGGTAGACTCTCAGAGCATTGTGCGCTCCCGCGACAAACTGCGCAGCAGCCAAATCCTGTCGCGGGCTGGGCTGGGTATGCCGAAAACAGCTTTCACGAACTATTCCAAAGAAACATCGATGCTGGTGAAAGAAGTGGGCGGTGCCCCTTTGGTGATCAAATTGCTGGAAGGTACGCAGGGTTTGGGTGTGGTGCTGGCCGAGACTAAAAAGGCAGCAGAGTCTGTAATCGAGGCATTTCACAATCTAAAAGCCCGTATTATCGTGCAGGAGTTTATTTCCGAGGCGGCAGGTGCTGACATCCGCGCTTTTGTGGTGAACGGCGAAGTGGTAGGTGCCATGAAGCGCCAAGGTAAGGAGGGCGAGTTCCGCTCTAACCTGCACCGTGGCGGCAATGCTACCCTGGTCAAACTGACCCGCCAGGAGAAAGCCGCGGCTTTGCTCGCTGCCAAGTCGCTGGGCTTAGGTATAGCGGGGGTAGACATGCTGCAGTCCAAGCGTGGACCGCTGATTCTGGAAGTGAACTCCTCGCCAGGGCTTCAGGGTATAGAAAAAGCCACAAATAAAGACATTGCGGCTAAAATAATTGAGTATGTGGAGGGACTGGTTCAGAAGAAAGTCTCCAAAAGAGTGAAAGAATAGCATGCCCGAAACGATTAAGATCAACGGTGTAAGTATAGACCGTGGAGAGAAAGTATTGACCCGACTTGTCATCTCCAAACTTCCCAGTGGTACCGTCATCGATATACCTGTTTATGTGTTCCGCTCCGTACACGATGGGCCGGTGCTCCTGCTGATGGCAGGTATGCACGGCGATGAAGTGAACGGCACGGAGATCATCCGTCGCATGATCACCAAAAAGATGCTGTACCCGCTCAAGGGGACCATCATCGCGGTACCCATTCTGAACATTTACGGTTTCCTGAACTTTTCACGTGACGTGCCGGATGGCAAAGATGTGAACCGAAGTTTCCCGGGTAACAAAGAAGGTTCACTGGCCAGTCGTGTGGCGCATCGCTTTATGAAAGAAGTAATGCCCTACATCGATTACGGTGTGGATTTCCATACAGGTGGCTCTAGCAGAGGCAACTATCCGCAGATTCGCTGCGTGTTGGCCGAGCCGAAGAATCAGCAACTGGCAGAGGCCTTTGCCGCGCCCTTTACGCTGAACGCCTCTTACCGGCAGGGTTCACTCCGCAAGGAAGCCGCTAAACTGGGCAAGCACATTCTGGTATATGAAACCGGGGAGTCACTTCGTTTCGACGAAAGAGGTATAGCAACGGGTATAGAAGGTACTCTGCGCCTGATGCACCACCTGGGTATGGGCAATGCTGCTCCTTCACCTACAGAGCCGACCACCATTTGCATGAAAGACATCTGGGTGCGCGCAAAAAATGCGGGCCTGTTCCGTAGCAATGTAGCGGAGGGTGGCTATGTAAAAAAAGGACAGATTGTGGGTACCATTACCGACCCTTACGGTGAAATGGAAGTGCGCCTGAATGCGCCGGCAGCCGGCTATGTGGTAGGGCTCAACAATATGCCTGTGGTGAATCAGGGCGATGCTTTGATGCACATTGCCTTCTAGGTATAGCTACTCAGAAGTGACCAGTGTGATAAGCAGCTGATCGTTTCAGAACCGTATAAGAACAAAAGCGCCCGCTACTGAGCAGTAGCGGGCGCTTTATGTTAAGGCTTTTCAGTTCTTAGAATACGTAACGCACGTGCAGGGCAGAATCCCAGAAACCACGGCCATGCGGGATGTTGATATAAGGCTTGATATCAGCACCGATCGTAAACGGAATGTCACGGATGTAGTATTCCAGGCCTAATACGCCATCAATACCAAAACCTACAATGTTGTCATCATAGTATCTGTCGCGTCTGTGCTTGTCATAGTAGTAGTAATAACGACCCTCGTAAAAGCCAATGTGGCCACCCAGACCATAGTACCACTGCAGGCCTTTTGCATTGAAGGCAGGTGCGTGTTTTTCATAAAGTACTGTAACAACAGCGCCTCTGTGGCGGAAACCTGTACTCAGAATGCCTTCAATTGCGGCGTCGCTTTTAATAAAATGCTTTATGGTAAGACCAGAAGCTACACCACCTCTGAAGCCTATACCTGTACTGTACTCCTGTGCCTGTGCACCGAAAGCAAGCGTCATCACCAAAGCCATGGCGAATCCTACGCGAAGAAATGTTTTCATTGTTCTATTGAAAAAGTTATATCTGGCTTGCCAGACAGGTATGTCCAGCTGGCGGGTGCAAAAATATAACTTCTTGCGTTTGAAAAAATTAATAATTGCAATTTGAACAAAAAAATTACCGCTGTCATTTGTAAGACTGCAGGTAAGCTGTTTTGGATGTTCGTCTGCCAATAAGCTTAAAAAACGTGATAAACTTATCTTTGTCAAGCTCTAGGGCTTTAGCAAAAGCATCTGCCTCCTCAGAGTTTTGATAGTCCTTAATGTATTGTTCCCGTACCAGGCCTGCCTCAGTCAGTTCGGCGGCAGCTTCTATTTCCACAAGTCCGGTCTTCTCCCAAAGCCTGCGCCACCAGTCTATGGTATGAATAAAGTACCAATAGTTCTGATAATCTTCTTGTAGGAATTCGGGTACCTGATCGTGGCTCTCGATCTCGGTGGTGAAGCAAACATCCACAATGGCGATGTGGCCTTCCGGCTTGATAAAGCGGGCAATGTAGGGCAGGTACTTCTCGTCAGTGCCAAAATAGGTATAGGAGTCCACGACGATTACAGCATCGAAATATTCCTCAGGAAAGGGGAGCGAACGAGCTTCCATCTCAAGGGGAAATACCTTGTCTTCGCAGCCCTCGGCACAGATGCGCTCGTAGTTGTCGCTGGCAGATACGGCTTCGTCCACGGCCCAAACGGTAACCCCGAACTCCATGGCCAGAAAGATAGAGCTGATGGATTTGCCGCAGCCGAGATCGAGCACCCGCATGCCGGGCTTGAGATGGAGAGACTTGGTCAGGCTCTCGAGGTTAAAAAGCACGTTCTCGCCCATGGAGTGCTTGCGCACCCACTTCGGGTCATATTGTGAGGCTTTGGGGAATGCGCGGCGCAGGCTTCTGTTAGGCATAGGTATAGGTATAAGTTGCCTTGCAGCTTACGGGGCATGTATAGGGAGGGTTAGTGGCCCAGTCGCTCTATTTCGTCGGACAGGTATACCTTGTCGCCTTTCTGGTCCTGCGCAGCGGCATGCAGCATGGCGCTGGCCACTGTTTCAGCTTTAATGGGGCGGTATTTGCGCATTGGGCCGATCATCAGCACAGAGAGCGGCTTCATGATCCTGGCGCTGATCTCTTCGCCGGTGCGGTGCTCTTCACGCTCTCCCAGCAGGAGTGCCGGTCTGAAAATATGCAACGAAGTAAAGCCCAAAGCCTGAATATCCCGCTCCATTTCGCCTTTTACACGGTTGTAGAAAATGCGGGAGCTGGCATCGGCGCCCATGGCCGACACAACCAGGAACTGGGTGGCGTTACGGCGAAGCGTGATCTCGGCCAGCTGCGTGACATAGGTATGGTCTACTTTGTAGAAGGCCTCTTTGGTGCCGGCTTTTTTGATGGTGGTGCCCAGACAGCAGAACACATCGTCGGCGGCCAGTTCAGATGCGCTTTTCTTGAGGTTGTCGAAGTCGACTATCTGTTGGTCGAGCTTGGGGTGAATGATGGCGAGTTCGCGACGGCCAACGGAAATTACCTGACTGTAGCGGTCGCTTTGCAGCAACATAAGCAGCAAGTGACTGCCTACCAGGCCGCTGGCGCCGGCAATCAGTGCGGTTCGGGTTCGGTGCATGTAGGTTTGCGTTTCGCTGAATTACGTGAATGCCCGCCACATTGGTTAAAAAATGCGGTGCTTTCCTGTAAATAATCCTTTCAGGGCCGTTTTTGTTGTGAATTCAGCTCGAATCGCGTAGTTATCCTGTAAGTTACAGCGCGGCTTATTCCTCGCTTTTTAACCGGATGTGATCTGTGTCGATCTCGATCTTGCCTTCTTTGTACAAGCCGCCAATAGCTTTTTTGAATACCTTCTTGCTCATGCCCAGCATGCGGTATACCTCGTCTGGGCTGCTTTTGTCAGACAAAGGTAAATAGCCTTTAGCCGCCGCCAGCACTTCCATTACTTTATCCGCCGCCTCGTTCGATTCGCTCAATCCGGTGGTGCCGGGCTTGCGCAGGGTCACGTCTATTTTATTGTCTGGTCGGATGGTCTTGATATAGCCGCGCAGCTTGTCGCCCATGTAAAGCTCCTTGAACACTTCATTCTTGTAGAGCATACCCATGTAGCGGTTATTGATGATCACCTTGATGCCGATCTCTGTGAAGCCGGCTATCAGCAGCTCCACTTCCTCGTTTTCGGTCAGCTCGTTAGAGGCTTCGTCGTTGTGCAGGTACTTGCCAAGTTTGGTCGTGCCCACGATGCGATCAGAGGTATCGTCCAGGTATACATACACGCAGTATTTGCGGCCGGTTCGCATCTTTTCTTTCTGGTTGTGCAGCGGCACGAGCAGGTCTTTCTCCAGACCCCAGTCCAGAAAAGCGCCAAAGTCAGTGCTGTCTTTGCACATCAGGCAGGCAAACTCGCGCACGGTGGCGTAAGGCGTCAGATTGGTGGCAATCACACGGTCTTCGGAGTCGCGGTACACAAACACACGTACCTTGTCGCCTACCTTGGCCCCCTCCGGAATGTACTTGCGTGGCAACAGAATGTCGCCGTCTTCAGAGGTCAGGTATACGCCGAAGTCCACTTCACGCGCTATCTCCAGTTCGTTGTAATTGCCAAGATCTACCATGGTGCTGTTGTAATAAGTATAGGATGCTGCAAATATAGCGAAACCATTGCAGGTATAGCCTTCCGGTTTCGGCTGTTCCCCTTATACCTGAAGAGAGGGGCAAAAGGATACAAAAGATGGTTGGCTGAAGACAGATGAATAATGTGTTCAGACCTGACCTAGATAAAAAAAACAGACAGCCCACATGGACTGCCTGTTTTATAAGGTATAACCAGACTATAAATTAAGCCTTGGACTTCTTCGTAGTCTTCGCTTTGCCATTCTGGCCTTTGGCTGGCTCACCGTCTTCCTCCATGATATCATCTGGCTTCGCGATCAGTCCGATAGACAGGCCGTCTTCGCCCAGGAAGTGCTCGATGTGGTGGCAGCGGTCTTCAGTTTTGAGAAGCATGCCCTCTAATAGAGACTTGGTCGCGAAGTCTTCCTGCTCAAAGGCTTTCTTGATGGATTTGCGCAACTCCACGGCAATCGTCTTTTCGTCCTCCATGTCTTTTTTGAGCATCTCCCGGATTCGGAACACACCTTCTTCCTCGTGCGCGATATAGGAAAGTTCCAGCTGTTTCGCCGGGTGGCAGGTAGGGCAGTAGCCCATCACGGTGAGGCGCTCGGCTATGGCATCGTACTGCTCGTGGATCTGGATATAGTGCTCTTCAAAGAACAGGTGCAGGTCGCGGAACTGCGGGCCTTCCACCATCCAGTGGTGCTTGTGATACTGATTGTAAAGGGTGATAAACGACGACAGATGACGGTCCAGTTCGTTGGCCATTGCCGTGGCGGTAGTTTTGGACAGCCCAACCGGGTTGCCTTCATATTCTGATTTTTCTCTTAGCTTTTCCATGTTCAGGGTTTATTAAATTACTCTGCCTTTGTACCCCGATCAGCCCAAAAAGATACAGAAAGATTTACCTGAACTCGGCTATGCCAGGCTGTGTGAAGCGGAAGTCTTCGAAGTCGTAGTAGGAGCGGGACGACTCGTAAATGCGCAGGTTGTTGAAGTTCTCGTTAGGCGGAATCTTGGGATAGTAGCCCACCAAAATCTGGATCGTGCTGAATGACAAGTACTCGTTGCGGAAGCGTATACCTGCTCCGAAACCGGGATAAGGCGTGCTCTTGAAAGGGGAGCTGCTGTTGCCGTACGAGAGCCAGGCCACATCCGCAAAAACCAGTGTGGCCAATCGGAAGCCGAAGAGTTTGAAAGGGGTATAGAGATTGGCTTCGTAGTTGATCACGACGCGGCGGTTGCCCCGCAGCAAACCCGAACGAAAGCCTCGCAGACCCTCTTCGTTGTTGATGGAGAGCAGCTCTTCGGGGTTGCGGTTGATGCCAATGGTGCTTCGGCCAAGTATAAAGTGGCGCAGCTTCCAGTTGCCGTTCTCATACAGTCGCGTAAAGTACAGCGATTCCAGCTCCAGCATGCCCTGTTCCCATTTGCCGTCTCTTATAAACGAGCCATAGCCGGCGCGGCTGTAGAGGTAGCCAGCTTCTTTGTTGTAGCGGGCAAAGGAAAGGTCCAGCCCGAAGTAGCGCCGGTTGAACAAGTCGCCCCGCTCGTAGCCGTACGATATGGATGCCAGCGTGCCGGCGGGCACGTCCTCTGTTCGGCCAAAGCCATACAGGTAGCGGTCTTTGTAGTAGCGGCGCACACTGTAACCCAGACTGGCGATGCCCAGCACATTATCCTGGAAATTCTCGGTAGGCTTGGTGTAAAAATTTGTATTGATGACCCGCAGTGCCGTAATCAGTCGCCCGCGTGGCTCAAAGCCCAGGTTATAGCTCTTGAACTTGAATGAGCGGCCCAGCCAGAGATCCTGTCGGTGGTAGCCCACCTCAGCGAAGCGCTGTATCGTGTCCTCCGGCACCGGCGGCAGTAGCAGTTGCTCGTCTATCTTACTGGCCCCGACAGCCCCGGCATAGCGAGTGTTGGTGGCAAAAAAGTCGCGACGCAGGTAGGCGCTGCGCTCTTTGTAGAAATTCTGATCGAAGTAATTGATGTCGGCTGTAATGTATGTGTTGCCGATGTTCTCCACCGTATACCCGGCGGTAGTCTCCCAGGACCGGGGGGCATTCATGTTGAAACGGTAGGAACCGCGAATCTGATGGCCAAGCCCCAGGAAGTTGAGCTCACGCAAGGCAACTCTGCCCGAGCCCGATGATGGGGTATAGGAGCCAGATCCGCCCAGGCTGAAAATGTCTTTGGTGATGACCAGTACATCCACACTGTCTTCGGTGGTGGTGCGCTCGTCCACAATGATGCGGGCATCGAGCAGATAGTCGGTCTGGCGCAGTAGACGCTCCGACTCGACCAATGCCAGCGGCTCCAGAGGCTCCATCCGCTGGAAGAGTAGTTTGTTGCGGACCAGGTGCCGGCGGGTTTTGACGTGCAGTGAGTTGCCAGCCTTTTCCAGAAAGCTGCGTGGCACCCGTGTTGTGTCGTGTATGGAATAACCCAGTGCGTCGAGCGTCATGATGTTGATGTGGCGCACTACCTTATAATTGTGCCGTTCGTACTCGCGCTGAATCAGCTCAGCATCCAGTCCTAGTACCTCCTCATCACGACGGTCGAAAACCAGTATGGCTTTTAGCAGCTTTCCCATAATGGTCTTGCGTTGTGAGATTTCCCGCAGGTTACTCATCACACGCTCGTCGAACTTCTGCTTTGTGGTATCGGCTGGAGTAGAAACGGTATCCTTTCGCGTCGGTATTTCCTGCGCCCACACATCGCCAGCCAGCAGCCATGCTCCCAGCATGCAGGCTAACATACAGCATAAAAAGGGCGGACGTGGAAAAGCCATGGAAGTATAGGGGCGCTTACTGTTTGTTGTATGTGGTTGTACGGTACAACCTCCTAATATAGTCTTTTCGGCTCTATGTGGAAAATTTCAGGCTGAAATCAGGAAAACTGCCTCTGCTAATCATGTTAGCATTGTTTGGATGTGGATAGCATGTTGATAAATATTATTGCTAATAAAATTGGGGTTTGTGCTAATATTTTTGTAATTTTATAACCGTCAAGCAGATAGAAGAGGCGAAGATGAATGATAAAGTAATAGGTAAGCTAAAAATATTAGCAGATGCTGCCAAGTACGATGTTTCCTGTTCGTCGAGCGGCGGAAAGCGCAAGAATGAAAACAAAGGCTTGGGCAACGCAGAAGGCATGGGTATTTGCCACAGCTATACCGAAGACGGTCGTTGCGTTTCCTTGCTGAAGATCCTGCTGACTAATTTCTGCATTTACGACTGCGCCTACTGTGTGACACGCAAAAGCAACGATGTGCAGCGGGCCGCTTTTACGGTGCAGGAAGTGGTGGATTTGACCATCAACTTCTACCGTCGCAATTACATAGAGGGGCTGTTTTTGAGTTCGGGCATTTTCAAAGATGCTGACTATACTATGGAGCGACTTGTACGAGTGGCTAAAAAGCTGCGGCAGGAAGAGAAGTTCAACGGTTATATTCACCTCAAAACCATACCGGGTGCGAGTGATGAGTTGATCAAAGAAGCGGGCCTGTATGCTGACCGCCTGAGTGTGAACATTGAGCTGCCCTCAGAGCAGAGCCTGCAAAGTCTGGCGCCGGAAAAAAACTACGCTGAGATCCTGTTGCCGATGGGATCAATCAAGAACCAGCTGGTGCAGGCCAAGGAAGAAAGCAAACTGTTCAAGGCGACGCCCAAGTTTGCGCCGGCCGGGCAGAGCACGCAGCTGATCGTGGGGGCCACTGCCGAGAGCGACCGCCAGATTCTGCAGCTATCAGACCAGCTTTACAAAGGGTATAGCCTGAAGCGGGTTTACTACTCGGGCTACGTGCCGGTGAGCACCGATAGCAGGCTGTCGATCATCACGGAGCCGCCGATCATTCGGGAGAACCGCATTTACCAGGCCGATTGGCTGATGCGCTTCTATGGTTTCGATGTGAAGGAGATACTGGATGAGGCGAATCCGAATCTGGACCTGGACATAGACCCAAAACTGGGCTGGGCGCTGCGTAACCGCCATTTCTTTCCGGTGGAGATCAACACTGCCGACTACGAAATGATCCTGCGTGTGCCGGGCATTGGAGTGAAGTCGGCTAAGAAAATAATATCAGCCCGGCGGTTTGCACCGCTGCACTTTGACCACTTGCGCCAAATGGGCGTGGTGCTGAAGCGGGCCAAGTATTTTATCACCTGCCAGACCCAGAGTCTGCAGCGGCAGGACTTTGACTCAGAGCAGCTACGCCGCCGCATCCTGTTTGGCGAGGGTTCTGTGCGAAGTGCACTGCTTACGCAGCAGCTGGACTTGTTTCGGCAGGTAGGCTAAAAATAAAAAGTGTGACATGGAAGAGGGGAGAGAAGATCATAAGACAGAATTGTGTAACAAAACAGATCATACATCATTTCAAACCATTCATAAGACGATGAGAAATTCTACTAAAGTTGCCCGTGTATCCTGCTGCTGCAAACTCAACATGCTGGTACCTCACCTGCAGAGCCTTTCTTCCAGATTGCAACACGATAGCAAGCGCGAGAAGGGGCGTGTAAATTCTGGCGCCAAGCAGTAGCGAGAGTGTCTTGCCGATGTACTTCTATACCTACGATGGCTCTTTCGAGGGACTGCTCACGGTGGTGTTTGAGGCATACGAGCGCAAAGCTTGGCCTACCGCCATTGAGCCTGAGCAGTTGGCTCAACCCTCTATGTTTGGAGAAACGATAGCAGTGTTGACCGACGAAGAGAAGGCAAGCCGGGTATGGCAGGGCCTGAAGAAGCGCTTGTCAGCAACGGCACTGGACTCGCTCTACTATACCTATCTGTGGGAGCAGAGTGGCTTTGAGCGGTTGATCTTTGACTATGCCCGCCTCGTATTCGACTCGCCTGAAAGTGTGGAAGGAAATTACACGGCTCCCTTTATCCTGCAGGTACAGCAGATTCAAAAGCAGGTACATCGTGAAAAACACCGGATGGAGGCCTTCGTGCGCTTTCAAAAAACTGCCGATGGACTTTACTACGCCAGCATCTCACCCGACTTTAATGTGCTGCCCCTGATTGTGCGGCATTTCGAAAAGCGCTATGCCGATCAGCGGTGGGCTATTTATGATGCATCGCGCCGTTACGGTGCCTATTATGATTTGCGGCATACAAGCTTTGTACAGCTTGAGAATCCGGCTTTGACCCCTAAACAGCAGGGCAAGCTCAGCCCTGACCAGTTCGACGAGAACGAAACCCGCTACCAGATGCTCTGGCAGGTATACTTCGACCATGTGAACATACCTGAGCGCAAGAATCCCAAATTGCACTTGCGGCATATCCCAAAGCGCTACTGGAAGTACCTGTCCGAAAAACAGCCAAGACTACAGTAAAAAAATGGCCTGTAACGTGTTGTGTTTCAGTTATGTTTCATAACATGGGCTGGACATTAAGGTGTTTACCCGATTTTTTTCACAACACAGGACAACCCGAAAGCCGTTTTTGGAGTATAAGTGTATATAGATATTTTATGAAACCTATTCAGTTGGAGCCCTCTGCACAAAGTAGCGGGTGTTGTCCGCTGTCCTTCATTATCTAATAAAGAAAGATGAATACACGCGTACGAAAAAAACTCATTCAAGTAGCCCGCGGTCGCGCTCACCTGATGTCGTTCCAGAACCTGATATTAGAAGCCGAACTAGGCCTAAACCTTGAAAACTCTTACGAAAAGTCACAACTTAACGAAGTAATCGACGAAATTTCAGAAGCAGAACATGCCGCAGGTCGGCCCCTGCTAAGCTCACTGGTTCGCATCAAAGGCCGCCAAAACCAAGGCGACAGCTTTTTCAAGCTATGCGAACGTCTCGGCTACGGCGACTGGAAAAGTCTGAAGCGCGATCAGGAATTCCTGGAAAAGCAGCGTGAAACCTGCCGCGAATTCTGGCAAAACAGCACTAATTTTTCATCCTACCTGTAATACAAAGCAAAGAGGCAGGCCCGCCTTCACTCCCTGGGTCTGTTTCTTTGCGGATTTCACCCTTGTACACTAACTGGTAGCAGCCCCGCGAAAAATATTTTCGTGGGGCTGCGTCTTTTCAGACCTCTCGTCGTCATCAAGGTGTAACTAGAAAACATCACCTTAAAAAGACAAAGCCATGAAAAGATTTCACGTGAATGTGCGCGTTAAGAACCTGCAGGAGTCTACTACATTTTATACAGCATTGTTCGGTACGGAGCCTACCGTATTGAAAGAAGACTATGCCAAATGGATGCTGGAGGACCCGCGCATTAACTTTGCCATATCACTGCACCCCGAAAACGCAGGTATAGAGCACTTGGGCATACAGGCCGAAAGCGAGGAAGAACTGGCCGAGGTATACGGCCGCTTGAAGGAGGCTAAAGGGGCCATTCGGGAAGAAGGAAAATGCACCTGCTGCTACGCTAAGTCCGAGAAATCGTGGATCACAGACCCGCAGGGTGTAGACTGGGAAGCTTTCTATACCTTCGGTGAAGCCACTGTATACGGCGAAGGAGCAAATGCCCGCACCATCCCTACCATCGAAACAACTGCCATTTAGTACAAGATAAAACTATGAAGCCGGACCACGGCAGGTATAGCCCATACCTGCCGTGGTCCGGTTATTTTTTATGTACTTTCAGAAGTTATTTTGAATTTGCCTTTTCCATATTTTTCTTCGTAAATTGATGTATATCTCCGCCTGCTATCACAATTAGAATCGTTACGTCATGGAAAACAAAAGCTGTCATACCTGTTCGGGCGATCAGGTTGTTACTTCAATAGACACCTGTGCTGCGGTAGCGCCTGTATACCTGGAGTACGAAGCCAAACTGCGCGGCTTTGTGCTAAATCGTGTTCGTGATAAAGACGAGGCCAACGATATTTTGCAACAGCTCTATGTGAAGCTCTACAAACATTGCGAACAACTGTCAGATGTGCGCAACATGAACGCCTGGCTTTACCAGATTGCCCGCAACGCCGTGTACGACTACTACCGTGAGCAGGGGCGCAGTGTGCCTGTAGAAGATGAAAGTAAGCTGGAAGAGAAGCTGCAGCAAGACAACGAACACCAGGATTCAGAAAGCCTTGTGCTGCCGCTTATCAATATGTTGCCTGCCGAGTATGCCGAGCCTCTGCGCCTGAGCGAAATTGAAGGTATCAGTCAGAAAGAGATTGCAGAACGGCTGGGTATGTCCTACTCAGGAGCCAAGTCGCGGGTGCAGCGTGGGCGTGAGAAACTGAAAGAGCTTTTTGTGGAATGCTGCCATCTGGAGCTTGACAGAAAAGGGGCTTTGGTAAGTGCCACTGCAAAGGAGAGTTGCAGGCCATTGCAAGTGCAGTTAAAGGGGGAAGAAAGTTAAAACCTATACCTTGTCTGCACCCTGATATCCGATCTCCTTGGTCCGTCAATCGTCTCTAGTCCTGAACCAACTGTGCGCTGGTTACGGTAATGCGTCAGGCCATACTTCACCCAAACATCCATTCGCCGCATCGGCCTGAATTGCAGTAAGGCATACAGGCGGGTGCCTCTACCACTGAAGGCAGGTATAGAGAAAGCATAAAGCACATCCCGTTCAAAGGCATATTGCCGCGTATCATAATTGTCCGTGTCGAAAATGGCGTAGCGGGTACTCAAACGCACTTTGTTGAAATTGAAGTTGATGTCCTGCGCAATCAAATAGCCCGTAGTCTGCGGTGACTCCAGCTCGAAACTGCTGAACTGTACCCGTGAGCGGAGGTTTATGATTGGCGTCGGCGTAAATTCATAGTACAACAGGTAATTCTTGCGGTTTGCCTGTCCCACATAGTCTATGCTAGTGCTGTTGTCGGCTACATTGCGGCCTTTGCTCTCAGCCCTGAACTGTGCGTATAGCGAACTTTGTCGGTTAGGCCGGAACAAGAGCCGAAGCATGTACTCGTCACCATGCGAAGGGGCATCCACACGGTAACGCAGCCACGGAAAGCGGAAGCGGTCATAAAAGGCTGTGAGCTCCCACTTCGGAAAAGGCTTTATTTTGATACCGGTATAAAAGCCCTGCTCGTTTATGTTACGAGTGCTCTCCCCGAATGCATTGCCATAGAAGGTATGGAAGTCGCGGGCATAGTAGCGGTAGAGCATGGCCAGTTCCACTTTGTTGGAAAGGTTTGCCGTCAAACCATTCACGGTGCCCAAACCGCCGCTTTTGGAGATAGCCGTTTCGCCGAACAGGTATACGTTCTGCCAGGTATAGGCATAGTTGGCGCCGATGTTATAATTGCTCGTGCCGCTAAACTCGAAGCGCTGGTAGGGCAGGCCCGCTTTCTGGATAGGGGAGCTGTAGGTAGTAGCCATCGCTGTGATGCCTGCCAGCAAAGTGCGGTTGCGACTCTGGTAAGTAGCATTTCCCCCAATTATTTGCTCCCGTACCCGTCCTCTGTTCGCCAGTTCAGTAGGTGTTCGGTGAAAGCCGGAGGTCTGTATACCTGTAAAGAAATCCCCGAAGTTATCGAGTGTGTCGAGTTGTGCCTGCAGGTTAGCGTCTACCCGTTTGCTTGATACAAAACCCGTTACATCCACTTTGCCTAAGGTATAAGTGGCAGCCGCTCCCCTGTAAAAGGCATGCTCCAGCACCGAACTATAGGGGCGTATACCTACGTTCGGACGGCTGACTGTCGTGATGGTCTCGCTGCCCTTTCCCACGGTATAGCCTGACGAAAGCAGCAGTCCCTGCCCGAACTGTAGTTGATAATCGCCAAGCGCAATCGATTTGAATTTCCCCTTGTTGTAGAGCTGCAGATGTGCCGAGTAGAAATCAAAACCGTACCGGCGGGTGACGGGGTCCCACGTCAATTGCTCTCCGGCGTCTTTCTCAGCGGTAAAGCCCAGACTATAGTCACGGGTGTGGCTCACACGGTAGCGCATCAGCACTTTGTCGGGTGAGCCGAGGTAGCGGGTTCTGGAGCGGCTGGTGGTGTCGACCGAGGTATAGCCATGGCGTTCCTGCAAGGTCCGCTCGTAGCGGACAATCAAGGCGTTGTTGTCTTCGCCAACGATGCGCTGCAACAGTGGCCTTTGGTCGGCATTGAGGCCTGCATCATCGACCCGCACAAAGTACACAAGCTTGTAAATCGTGATAAGGTCGAAATCAGGTATAGCTTGTAGTTCATAGATGCTCAGCAGAGGACCGTTTTCCTGGATGTGACGGAAGAAGGAAGCTATCTGCGGGCGGGACAGGATGTAGAGCGAGGCTAGTTCTTCGGGTGTGGTGCGGTTGAGGTCGATGGGGCGCTGGAAGTACTGGAAGAGTGTTTCGTAGAAGTCTTCGTAGGGTACGTTTTCGTCCTCCTGCTGCGCAAATAACTCTTGCACGAACAAGTCAAAGTCGAATGTTTGGCGCGGATAGTCCTGTGCCTGCAGCGGCAGCCAGGTGCTAAGCAATAGTAGGAAGGTTGCTATACCTGTTTTCAAGCCAGCTTGCCACGGTGATGTTCTATATCGGCAGAGCATCTCTATACCTTGCGATGTGCCAGATAGCCACAATCGCAAGCGAAGAAGTATATACCTGAAGCGTGTCGCTATACCTTGCTTCATGTGATTTTACTTTTGGAAGGTATAGGAAAGTGATAGGTGATGGCTTTGACCGAGCAAAGTCGTGGAGCCAAAGGCATAGTCAATATAAAGCTGTCTTGCCCGGAAGCCAAGTCCGAAAGTAGCGCGATTGGTAAGTGTGCTGAAACCAGAGCGCAAGGTCAGTTTCTCCTGCAGCAACTGGTATTCTATACCTGCTTTGAAGTTGGCGGGGAAGTCAATGTGCTTTTCGGTTTCGGCGAGTAACAGCAGTTTTTGGTAAGGGCGATAACCGAGGCCCGCTTTCATAATCGTAGGAAGTCGCTCATCGTCGAATTCGGCCAGTCTGGCCTGGTTGATGTTGTAAGCGTATGCTCCGAAGAAGAAGCCTGGCACAATCTCCGCCTGTCCGCCTACCGACAGCGTTACTGCCTTTCGACTGCCATAGCCCTCGGCTGCCACCTGCCACAGGTCTACTTTTCCGCCTAAGCTAAACTGACCCAACTTGTGGCCTATCCCTATACCCACGTGCTGTTTACTAAAAAGCTCATCGCCAAAGCGGCTCATGCTCAGGCCATAGTTGCCATACTTTTGGGTAGGGTATACCGCCTGCAGCGCCACCGTCGAAAAAGCCCTGACACCAAAGCGGTTCTCGACATAAGCCCCGACCTGCGCCTGCTCCAGGGTGCCTATACCTGCTACATTGTTGTTGAGCGCCCAAAGGTCAGGCAAGGTAACGGAGGCATTACCCAGTGCAGCGGTACGTGCACCCGCAGGTACATCGGCCTGCGCCTGTGCGAGGCAAGGCAGTAAAAGGAAAAGCAGGAAATTAAGTTTGTTTTGTAGAAGTTGCGTTATCCCATTCGGTCGTGTTTTATAGCTAAAGTGCTATGTACGAGGGGGTAGTAGCAGGGTTTGTCAGAATCAGGATTTTAAGGATTTTTTAGGATGGGCAGGATTGATAAAGCTGTGGTTTTGTGATGACCTCACAGCGTCTTCCAGACCTGTGAGTGTCTTGTCCGCTACAGAGCAAAGATATAAGCTGTGAAGTTATAGCTTAACCGGATCGAGTAACTTGAAAACTCTACTCGGGTCAGGTATAGCACAGCCGCTCCCACAGACACTCACAGGTTTGAAAAACACTGTGAGGTCTTTTTGAGCTGCTTCATTCTCAAAGTCACCCATCTCATCACTTCAACCTCTCTTCTTTATAGGACAGCAGATGTGCAAGCAAGCTGACCGCACAGATCTTAAAAATTATAATCCTGAGAATCCGTGGAGATAGGGGCTCTATGTGAAGATTCAGACAATTATGAATCAATCCCAAGGTATATCAATCCTGCCCATTCTAAAAAATCCTGAAAATCCTGATTCAAACAAAAAAGGCGCTGAGGATATCCCCAGCGCCTTTGCTATGATTTACTAAAAAAGTTTCAGCTTAGTTTTTTACTTCTACTGTCGCAGACTTTTTGCCATCTTTCTTCTTCACTTTTACTGACTTCTTACCAGCGGCCAGATCAGCTTTCGCTTCTTCAATAGCAGCGTTAAGAAGCTGAGTAGAGCCATTGTCGCTAGGAGCACCAGCAGCTACGCCAGCATCAGCTGGACCCGGGCTGTTCGTGTTTACGATGGTCATCTCGTTGATCAGGTTAGAGGCACCTGCATACTTGTCCACCATGAACAGCACGTAGTTAGCGCTCACGTTGATGCAACGCTTGTAATCCGGATCGTACACCAGGTCACCAGTCATCGCTTCCCAGTTACCGTCGAAGGCCAGACCGATCAGCTCACCGTTGCCATTGATCACCGGAGAACCTGAGTTACCACCTGTGATGTCGTTGTCGGTGATGAAGTTCACGATCAATTCGCCGTCTTTGTTGGCATAGCGACCGTAGTCTTTAGCCTCATACAGCTGCTTTAGTTTTGCCGGTACAATAAACTCCTCGTTGCTTGGGTCTTCTTTCTGCATCACACCTTCCAGGGTAGTGAAGGTCTGATACGTCACGCCATCGTATGGCTGGTAGTTCTTTACAGAGCCATAGCTTAAACGGATAGTTGAATTAGCATCCGGGTAGTATACCTTGTCCGGGTTCATCTGACGCAGACCTGCCACGTAAAGACGGTTTGCACGAGCCAGTTTGGCATTGCTCTCAGCCAGTTTAGGCGCGATGTTCTGCTGGTAGTTCTCCATGATGGAGTTTACCAAAGAGAAAGCCGGGTCGTTTGCCAGTTGCTTCTGCGTCGGGTTGTTCAGGAACTGCTCTGTTTTCTGCTTGTTCACCACGAACGAGTTGCTGTACACATGGTCAGCCATTTTGTTGAAGTCACCTTTGTACTTGGCTACCATCTGCTTAAAAGCTTCCGGCTGCTGGTCTTTGGCGATGTCTTCGTGGTAGAACTTCATCATGGCAGCAAATACTTTCTTGTCAGTAGCCATGTTGTAGTCTTTGAAGAAAGCGTCAGCTCTTGGCTTCAGGTCTTCCGCTGCTTTCTTGGCAGCATCAGCGTTACCTGATTTCAAAGCATTGAAAACTGGCGTCATGCGGTAAGCAAACAGCAGGGCTTCTGTGCCCAGTACCGCTTCGTTCAGGTATACGCTGCCCAGGTTATACTTCTCAATCTCTTTGTAAGCTTCGTTCATGTCGTTCAGGGCGCTGCCATACATGGCTTTGCGCTCAGCATTGGCGTCAGCCCAAGCCTGGAATTTCTTCTCATCGGCACGCTTGCCTTCCACTGTCTTCATGCGCTTGATGCCTTCATTCTGACCGATAGAATACTTGTAATAGTTGGCAGTAGAAGCATACTTAGAGGCATATTGGATGCGGGTTGCATCGCTCTTGTCCATGTCCTCTTTCCACAGGGCCAGCTTCTTGTCACGCAGTTTAATGCGCGACTTGTTCAGCTGCTCTACGTCCAGCACCAGACCTTCTGAAGTCATGAAACGCTTCGTACGGCCCGGGAAACCGAATACCATGGCGAAGTCGTCCTGCTCTACACCGCCAATGTTGATCGGCAGGTGGTGCTTTGGCTTGTAAGGCACGTTCTGAGCTGAGTACTCAGCCGGCTTGCCATCTGGTGCCATGTATACGCGGAACATAGCGAAGTCACCTGTGTGGCGTGGCCACATCCAATTGTCGGTGTCGCCACCAAACTTACCAACGGCAGACGGAGGTGTACCTACCAGGCGCACGTCGTTGAAGCGCTCGTAGATGAACAGATAGTACTCGTTTCCGTTGAAGAAGTCGCGCACGTAAGACACGTAGCGGCCATTCTCGCTGGCTTCTTTAGCGATTGCCTGCGCACGCTGCGAAGCAAGCTGCAGGCGCTCTTTCTCAGGCATATTGTTATCGATGCCTTCCAGCACTTTGCCGGTCACGTCGTCCATACGTACCAGGATGTCCACGAACAGGCCTTCGTTTGGAAGTTCCTGCTTGCGGTCCATGGCCCAGAAGCCGTTGGTCAGATAATCTTTCTCAGGAGTGGAGTGCGACTGGATCTGGCCGTAACCACAGTGGTGGTTGGTTAGCAACAGACCTTCAGCGGAGATGAACTCACCCGTACAGAAGCCGCCGAACTGCACAATGGCGTCCTTTAGGCTGGATTTGTTCACGTTGTAGATTTCTTCGGCAGTCAGCTGCAGGCCTTTTTTCTGCATGTCAGCGTGGTTCAGGCGCTTGATCAGCATCGGCAGCCACATACCTTCGTCTGCTTTGGCGAAGGGTACGCAAAGCGAAACTAAAAGAAGGAGTGAAAGGATTCTTTTTAACATGAAATTTTGTTTAGATTAGTTAAACTGTGACAAATTTATTTAAAAATTGCGTTACCTAACAGTTGTTCGGCAAATAAAACGCACCAAAACCGTACCATGACCTGGCTTTTCAAAAAATTGCTTCTCACGCTTATCTGGGTATACCGCAACATGATATCTCCCCTAAAGCCAGCCACCTGCCGCTATACCCCCACCTGCTCAGCCTATGCTCTCGGAGCGGTGAATAAGTATGGGCCATTTAAAGGCGGCTGGATGGCGCTGAAGCGGATTGGGCGGTGTCATCCGTGGGGTGGGAGTGGCTACGACCCGGTACCGTAAATTCTAGAACCCCATACTCACCTGTACAAACACATTGCGTCCCGGACGGGCAATACGGCCCCAGTCGAGGTGCTCGCGGTAATGCACATCAAGCGTATTATCTATACCTGCATTCAATTGCCATACCTTCTTCTCAGTTTCTCTTTGGTAACCTCCACGTAGGTGCCAGTGCGTAAAATACTCGGTGGCTTGCTCACGGAAACTCTCGCTGTTGCGGTTTTAGGCAGCGCCCAGATCGGTTGCGCTCTGCGGCCAGAGGTGACAGTTGAGTTATTAAACATAGTAGCCCGCTTTATGGTATACACAAAAATGATCTGCAGTATATAACATGGAATAAACCAGAGATCACTATTAGCTCTGCTTTAATTTTGTTAAACTGCAGTCTGTTCGGCAAATCAGCCACTGCCTAGGTTCATAATACATTTGTCAGCATAGGCCCATGATCATAAAACTAATCGAGCTAAACGGCTCAGTGAAAGCTTCCTTTCCACTTGCTGATATAAAGCATGTTGAAACCCGTACGTTAGAATACTTTGGAGAAAAAACGCACAACCTGTACCTGTACATAGGGGAAGGAAAAGGTGAGTACTTTATGCTCCTGAACTATTTGTGCCCCATTAATATGAAGAGGGCCGCAGACAAGCTGCAGGATCTGATTCAGCAGGCATCGCTCACCAATGCACCTATTGAAGAAGCGGTTTTTGAACTGCATCCGGATGCAACGCCTGTCTTAGACTTGGCCGCAGGTATACCCCATTCGCTCACATGAGGCAACAATCTTACTTAGTACAGGAGGATGTGATAAGACTTACGAAGAAGCCTTCTGGAGATAACGGAGCATCTGCTTGACCATACTTTCCGCTGTGCTGGCATAATCCTCTTCATATTTCTTTAAGAGCTCTTCGCGGGTAGGCTTTTCACCTTTAGCCTGTTTTTCCCAAAGCACCGATAACGAAGCATAAGGAGGCAACACCATACCCACTGCATTGTAGAAATTGCTGACGTTGGCGATAATATGCTGCGCTCCGTCAGAGTCTCCTGTGATCACGATACCACCTACTTTCCCTTCCAGCTTCGATTTTTTTCCTTCCAGAATTTCGTCATGGAGTTCGTCGAGGCGCTCGATCACCCGTTGTATCTCCGACGACTGGTTGTTCCACCAGATAGGCGTGGCGAACACGATGATATCTGCCGCAAGTATTTGCTGCAGTATACCGGGCCAGTCGTCACCTTCGCCCATGTCGCTGTAGGTGCCTGCCAGTATGTTGTGTTCCACCAGTTTGATGATGGTGCAGTCGATGTCCTGCTTCTTAAAATAGCCTGCCAGAAATTCTGAAAGAACCTCCGTGTTGGACAAGCCTTCTTTCTTAAGTGTGCCGAGTAAGATAATTGCTTTCATAGTCTGCTTACTCAGAACAACTTCCGTATGTTCGGCTTAGCAAGGTTTTGTAACTGGAATCCGAGGTATAAGCCAGGAGTTAAAGCTTATTCACAATCTTGATCAGGGTTTGAAACAAGGTGCTCGGACTGCTGGCCTGATTGATGGCTCCTGTTACAAACGCACTTCTGGCAGGTATGTAAAACGCTGCCGTGCCCGTAGAGCCGCAGTGGCCAATCAGGTCAGGTATGGCTTTGAAGGGCGAAAGGAGACGGGGCGTGTAGAATTTCTGTATGCCGATGCCGTACTTGAACGGGAAGAAAATGCTGTTCCACTGTTCGAGCTCCTGCAATCTGTTTTTGGGATAGAAATGACCAGTAAAGAAAGCTTTCAGAAAAGTCATTAGGTCCTGTGTCGTGGAAACAATGTCGTACCTAGAGGAGGACAGGTATAGCGGTAGGCTGACCTGGTGATTTTTATAATAGAAAGGGCTGAACGGCCTGTTCTCATCAGGGTTGATGACAAAGGTAGCGCTCATACCTAACTCTTCGAAAACAGCAGTCAGGATTTCATCCAGTGGTTGCGCCATCACCGACTCTAGCACCCGGCCCAGCAATTTAAAGTTGGTGTTTCCGTAACTGGCCTTGCCCGGCTGACCGGGCGCGAACTTAGGCTGCATCTGCTTTACCTGGTCTAAGGTTTTTTCAAGTGGCCAGGCAGCGTCATGGCTGCTGAGTAGTTCCTCCATCAGCTTTGGCTGCCCCGGGCGCTTATCTATGAGGTAGCAAGGCAAGCCAGACGTCTGGGAAATAAGGTGTCTGATCGTTAGTTCTTCTGCATACTCCCTGCCCTTGAATACATGCAACCCCTGCATTAAGTCAGCAGGCAGGTATGTCCTGATTTTATCATCCAGACTAAGTCTGCCATCTCTCACAAGCCGGAGCGTCACAGCAGCCAGTATCATTTTGTTGATGCTCGCGATGTAAAAGGGTGTGTCCGGCTGCATATTGCCGGCAGCACTGGCTAGCGAAAACGAGCCATCGGCAGCCTCTACACGAAAAGCGGCGCCGTGGATAATCTTTTTGGCAGCAACAGAGGTTACGATTCGGTCGAGTGCTTCCTGGGTCAGGTTCTTCATAGTGCAGAGTAGAATGTAACTGCAAAAGAACAGAATTTCGGGGTTATTTTTATACCAGCTCTAAATGAACAAAGACTATTGTGGCGCAACTGCCAGATCGAATACTTTTTGCTCTTTGCTTTCCATGAAGCCAACTCTCTGATAGAAAACGTGGGTGTCGGTTCGTGCGGTATGGCAGCGCACCCGTAATTTCGCAACTGACTGCTCAGCAGCCCATTCCCTTACCTGAAGCACCAGCTGTTGCCCTATACCTTGCCGACGAAAAACCTGATCCACCACCAGGCCACCGATCTCCACAAAGGGCTCTGACTCCAGGCGAAAGGTATGGAAGCCATGTATCCAGCCGACTATCTGTCCAGCTTTGATGGCTACAAATCCGCAATGCTCTTTCCGAGTCAATATCTGGCCTATCCTCTGTTCCATTTCCCCTGCCGACACGCTATAGCCAAACTGCAGGGAAAGGCTGGCCAGGGCGTTTGCGTCTGTTAGGGTAATTTCTCTGATCGTGATGCTCATTGTGTTTTATTTCACCACCCCTTTCATCCAGTTACTGATTGTCTCCAGTGCCACAGGTGCCATCGTCTCTTCTATGGTAGCATACTCACCGGGCAAACCGGTATCAGCCGTTTGGAAGATGTGATTGAGGCCGGGCAGTTCCTTGATGGTATAACGTTTGTTGCCAGCAGCTTTCAGGGCTTTCTCGGTGGCGGCGAGGTTAGCTGTGGCGGGTACCTGCAGGTCTTTACTGCCGTTGAGGGCAAGCACCGGCATTTTCAGCTGGCGCAGGGTAGGGGCTGGGTCATAGGCCAGGAAGTGGCGTGCCCAAGGCAGACTCAGCTGCGCCACAATGGCATTCTCCGCTTCAGGGCCCAGCTGCAGCTGCTGTATTTCCTGCTCCGTCATACTGGCTTTTGCTTCCTGCTCCAGGGCTCTTATTTTTTGGCTTGCTGCGTAAACGTCGGCTTCCGAAGCGGCAGTTTCAAACTGGGCGCGACGCAGCTTCAGGAGTTTCTGCAGCGTTTCTTCAGGTATGCCCCCTTTCTTATACAGCGCTTCATTTTGCTGCACGAGCAGCTCAACACCCGGCATGGCACTGCCAGCCAACAGCACTACAAAAGCCACGTCTTTGTTAGCGGCGGCAACACTACTCGCTATCAGAGCGCCCTCGCTTATACCTAGTAGGCCCACCTTTTTAGGGTTCACGGACTGGTGCGCCTTCAGGAAGGTATAGGCTGCCTGTGCATCGGAGGTGAAGTCCTGGGTAGTGGCCATACTAGCATTGCCTCCCGACTTGCCCGCACCACGGTCGTCGAGGCGCAGCACGGCGAAGCCCTGGCGGGTGAGGTGGTCAGCCAGCACCAGAAAAGGCTTGTGGCCCAGCAATGTCATGTCGCGGTCCTGTGCGCCGGAGCCAGTAAAAAGGATCACTGCCGGATGCTTGCCCTTGCCTTCAGGTATCGTGAGCGTGCCTGCCAGTGTGATGCCTGCTGCAGTGTTCTCCACCGTTACTTCCTGCTCCTGGTAAGGGTATGGCTTTGCTGGCGTTTGCGGACGGCGCACTTCGGCTGCTTCTCCTTTGGCCAGGGCTAGCGGGAAGGCCATGCCGCTTTGCTTCCAGTGCCCATCTATGGACTCCGGGCCAGTACGCTTGCCGGCGTATTCAATACCGCCGGAAGGTATGCGCAGGTATAGGCTGTCCTGGGTGAGCGTCGCCTCAGGTATAGCCATCCCCTTCACGCCCTGCATCGGAATGTCCATGGTGGCGGTGAGCTGTCCACTTTCTGTGCTGCTGAAATTGAAAACAATCGTGATCTTATTGCCGCCCGCCTGCAGGGTTCCGTTCCAGCTGCCATCAAGCTGGCCGGGTGCTGTCTGTTGGGCCACGGCAGTGCTGATGAGTAATAGCGTCATGCAAAGGGTAAGAGTTAATCTGTTCATGCTATACCTGTTGTGGTTGGATAAATACTTTGCGAGAATAAGTTGCCGGTTTAGGTCTGCTGCCGTAGCCTTTGCTCTTTTCGGTAGATAGTGAATGAGTAGATGGTGGGGATCAGGACAACAAGCGCTATAATGACGATAAAGAAAATGTGCTCTAATCTGGCGATGGGCACAACGGCCAGCAGGATCAGCAGAATCCCCCCGATGATCCAGAGGATGCCGCCCAGCCGGTGGGTTTTGCGCCATACCTGCTCACTCTCGAGCGTCCAGGGGGTGCGGATGCCGATGAAGTAATTTGGTTTCACGGCCTGGAAGTAATTGCCGAGCGCTACCAGCAGTGCCCCGATCAGGATAAACAGGCCATTGGGTTTGAAAGTATCCGGATGAAGCGACGTGTGGATAAGAAAGACGCATAGTGCCGCCATGAAGGCGATCAGGATAAAGCGCAACTGGTGGTATTTACTGCCCATGGACTTCAGTTTCCCTTTCGGATCGATATAAGGCACGGCCAGCAGGATAAGATTGAGCAAAACCGTCGTGCCCACCACTATAAAAATCATGGTAGACTTGCCTGCCCATCCATCGGCCTCACCTTTGAGGTTGAAGTGCACCGGTACTTGCTCAGGCATACTGTTCCAAACCACTGCCAGGTATACCAGCGGAATGCAAATGATCATCCAAAGTATGATCTCTCGGGTCAGGTTCTTGGTTTTCATGGGTCTAATCTTTAAGCGTGATGATCCATTTCATAATGTCGTCCAGCACCGTGGTGTTAAGCGAGTAAATCACAAACTGCCCTTGCTTTTGGGAAGTGACCAGCTCGGCCTGGCTCAGGATGTCGAGGTGATGCGAAATGCTAGGCTTGGTGATATGAAAAGCCTCTGCAATGTCGCCAGCGGTCAAATCCTTCTCTTTAAGCAGGTTAAGGATCTCTCTGCGGGTTTGATCATTCAGTGCTTTGAAAACTTTGTTCACGTTGCTTTTAGGTATTTAGATAAATATCTAAATATTATACGAAAATGCAAAATTTTAACCAAATAATTAATGCGTCTGAGATGCAGCACCTGTTTATGAGATTGTGTAACTTCGGTTTTCAGAACTTAAACCATGCAGGCACCTGACCATACCTTAAGCGCAAATTCCGTCAACCTGGTACTGCACGTACTCACGCTGCAGGGACAGGATGCAGCGGCCTTGTGCGCGGCGACAGGTATAGATGCCAGTCAATTGCAGGATGTGCATGGCCGCGTTACCATTGCCCAGATGGTGGCGCTTTGGCAGGCGGCTGTCAGGGCAACTGCCAACCCCGATTTAGCCCTGCATGTGGGCGAGGCTCTGAACCCAACCTCAGCAGGGATCATCGCCTATGTCATGATGAATGCCCCAACCCTGCACGAATCGCTGCGCAAGCTCTGCAAGTACCAGGACATCGTGTGCGAAGGTATACGGACCAGTCTGCAGGTGCGGAATAACGAGGCGCATGTGCTGCTGGAAGTCGTAAGCCCGGCGTTGCACGAGCCCCGCTATGCAATCGATTGCGAAATGGTGATCTATAAAAATGCCTTTGAGGCCCTGATCGGACAGGAGCTGCCACACCGCAAGGTGATGTTTGCCTACCCACAGCCTGACAGCATTCGGGAGCATCGCCGCCTGTTCGGTGAATCTACGATGCTGGAGTTCGATGCTGCCTACAGCGGCTTCGTGTTTGAGGCAGACTGGTTGCAGAAACCGGTGGTCAGTGCCAACCCTGAGTTGAACCTGCTTTTTGAGCAATATGCAAACGAGTACCTGCAGCGCTTGCGTGAACCGCGCTCGCTGACAGAGCGGGTGCAGCGCGAACTGGCCCGGCAACTGAAAGGGGAGGAGCCCAATGTAACCAGCGTAGCCCGCAGTCTGGCTTTGAGTGTGCGTTCATTACAGGCGAAGCTAAGCGAAGAGGGAACCACCTATCAGCGAGTGCTCGACAGCGTGCGGCAGGAGCTTGCCCAGCAACACCTCAGGAGCGGACACCATACCGTGGCAGACGTGGCCTACCTGCTCGGCTTCTCGGAGCCAAGCGCTTTTAGCCGCTCCTTTAAGAAGTGGACCGGACTCCCGCCGCAACTCTACCGGCAAAGCATAGCCGAGGCCTGATTCAGGCTTTGAATTGCTTAAAAACTATGTTCAGCCATTATTTTTTATTAAATTAGCGGAATCGCATATTTTACCCAGCTAATACTCGTGCTCCGATCAAAACCTTTCTTTCTTTCTGTTTTTCTGTTCACCACACTAATACTGGCAGGCGGATGCGCTGAATTTGACGAGTCCGCCAAGAACAAAGCAGAAACTACTCCCGATTATGTGGCTAGTGTGGATGAGTGGCACCAGGAGCGGGAGGCAAAGCTGAAGGCACCTGACGGGTGGCTTACACTGGCGGGTCTGTTCTGGTTGCAGGAGGGCGACAACACCTTCGGCAGCGGGCCTGACAACGCGCTGACTTTTCCGGAAGGCAAGATATCGGGCAAGGCTGGCCTGATTACGCTGAAAGGCGACACAGTAACCACCAGCATCAACCCGGGAGTGGAGGTATTGTTGAAAGGGCAACCAGTGCGTGAGGCGCTACTTTATACCTCCCGCATGGACTCAGTGCCTAAACTGAAACACGGCACGCTGACCTGGTTTGTGATCAAGCGAGGAGACAGGTATGGCATCCGCCTCCGTGACCTGCAGAATGATGCCCTGGTGCACTTCAAAGGGATAAAGCGCTTTCCTGTGAAGGCCGATTGGCGTGTGAAGGCCAGCTTTGTGGCACACCCCACCCCGAAGCAGATTGCCATTACCAACATAGTGGGGCAAACGTCTATGCAGGACTCGCCAGGTACGCTGATCTTCACGCTGAATGGGCAACAGTATCAGGTGGACGCACTATGGGAAGGGGAAGAGCTCTTCATCATCTTTGCCGACAAAACAAACGGCATCGAAACCTACGGCGCTGGACGCTACCTTTATGCAGCCAAGCCAGGGCCAGATGGCACTACGGTGCTTGACTTTAACAAAGCCTCGAACCCACCCTGCGACTTTGTATCCTATGCTACCTGTCCGCTGCCTCCGCGGCAGAACTTTCTGCCCATTATGATTGAGGCCGGAGAGAAGTCTTACGGAGAGTATTAGGCTGCCTTCTGACTTGGTTTATGGTCAGGCAGCCGATTCTTTCCTGAACCAGTCCAGGGTATCGGCGATGGCCTGCCGCATCGGGGTTGGCTTAAAGTCTGGCAGAGTCTGTCGGAGCTTCTCATCGTTCAGCAGGATGGTGTTTTCCCAGGGGTAGCCCATTTCGGCAATCTCGCGCATCATGGGCATAAACAGGCCGAGTAAACGGAACAGCCACTTGCTATGTAGTTTGTGCTTTGGTTTGGTGCCGGCTATCTCTGCTATCTGCGCTTGCCAGGCTTTTATGCTGGGCACCACCTCGCCCCCGTAGTTGTATACCTGGTAGGGAGCGTCTGGCTGCAGTTGAAGCAGTTCATAAAAGGCACGGGCGGCATCAGGGGTATAGACCAGTTGGTGCGGTATGTCGTTGCGGTAGAGCCAGGGCATGGCCTCCCCTTTCAGGGCTGCCCTGAAGATCGGAGCTATACCTTCGTTCATGACGTTGGGACCCCAGAAGTCGGGCAGGCGCAGGATCAGCACGCGGCAAGTTCCCTGCTGTGCCGCCGCTGCCAGCATCTGCTCCAGCTGCACACGTAGCGCTCCCTTTCGGGTGTGCGGCTGCATCGGGGAGTCTTCCTTTATTTCGGGCTGCAGGTTGCCGTAGTTGTACACATTGCCCGGAAACAGGATTGTGGCTTTGTTGGTGGCTGCAGCGGCGATGATGTTTTGTGTCACACGCTCCATGTTGCCTTGCCACTTGTCATAAGGGTAATTGATGCCATGGAAAATATGCGTGGCCCTACGGCCTAAGTCATGCAGCAGCTCTTTGTCCTGCGCATCGCCCTGCACGATGGTAAGTCCGGCTTGTGTGCCAAACAGGTGGGCTGCCCTGTCACGGTCCCGTACCAGGATGGTGACCTGTTCCTGCTGCGCCAGGAGCACCTGCGTGAAAGCATAGCCGATGCTGCCTGTTGCGCCAAGTATGAGGAAGTTTCTATCCAAATTGTTCATTGTGTTCGTGTTATAAGTTTCATGATGCTGCAAAGATGGGGCATAAACCTGCCGTTGTGCTTGACCTATTCTGCAAAGCGCTTGACAGAAAATGCAAACAATTCAGTGCAAACGGGGTAAAATAAGAGGGAGGGCAGGGAGACTCCTAAGGTGAAGGAACTTATGTGAACATCTATCTGTTAATATATAGTTCCGCGAAAATTTAAACAAAAAATTATGATCTCAGAGACTATGTCTAAAACAGTAATTACGAGTGAACATCTGGCGAAAGCCATAACTTATACCCAATACCGCGAGTTAATTGACACATTGCTTGCAGAGAATAAAACCACAGGAACGAACCACTCCGAGCCTATGGTAGAGTATACCCGCATGAACGCCCAGCGCATGCGCCGCGTCGAGAAAACCACCGTGCTCGACAACGAAATGGTGGACCTGATGCTGAGCGTGCAGAATAAAATGATCTGGGTGATCCTGACGGAAGCCTGGTGTGGTGATGCCGCCCAGACAGTGCCGGCTCTGGTAAAAATAGCCGATGCATCGCCCCTGATTGATGTGAAGCTGATGCTGCGCGACGAGCATCCGGAAGTAATGGATGCCTACCTCACCAACGGAGGGCGCTCTATACCAAAGCTGATCGTGCTTGACGCCGAAACCATGGAAGAACTAGGTACCTGGGGACCACGACCTGAACCTGCCCAGCAGCTGTTTATGGATATGAAAGCCCAGGAAGTGCCATACAAAGAATTTGTAGAGAAGCTACATGGTTGGTATGGCAAAGACCGCAGCAAAACCTTGCTACAGGAGTTGAAGCAGCTGATCCCACAGTGGGGCCACTTGCAGAAAATTGAAGAACAGCCAGTGGAACGATTCTAATAGCTCGTTTCATATAAAAAGCGGCGACCTTAACATAAGGTCGCCGCTTTTTTTGTGCTTGCTTTTTACAAACTTAACGGGTCTTAGCCCGCAGGATCAGATTTATCTGTCTTATCTTATCGCCCACCTCCAGTTGGTGCACCACATCCATACCTTCTACCACCTTCGCGAAAATGGTATAGCGGCCGTCCAGGTGCGGGGTAGGAGAGTGCGTGATAAACCATTGGTTACTTTCAGTGTCCTTTCCGGCAGAGGCCATACCTATGTAACCTTCGCGGTAGTGCAGCGGAGCAAACTCAGATCGGATAGAGTAGTCGGAACTGCCCCAGCCATCGCCGCGCTTGTCGCCGCCCTGCGCCACAAAGTTTGGCACGACGCGGTGGAAGTACAGCCCATCAAAGAACTGCTTGTTTGCCAGCTCTACAAAATTGGCCACCGAACCCGGGGCATCCTCCACGAACAGCTCCAGCGTGATCACGCCTTTCTCAGTTTCAATCACTACCTGCTGGTCAGGATGTAGGGTTTGTACTAGTTGCCAGTCGATCGGATGCGTGAAAGGATTCTGTGGAGTTTCAGATTGCTCTTTTCCGCTCAGGTAGTCGATCGTCTTCTGCAGCTCGATATTAGTTTCCATGTCGCGGGGCAGCACGAGTTTCTGCTGAGCCTGATTCAGGAAGGTATAGTCGCGGTATACCTCCCGGAAGTTGAGTTTGGGGTTACGTATCACGCCAGCCGCCAGGCCTACCAGCGATACGTCGCCGGAGGCTATACCTTGTTTAAAAATGGCGGCAAAGTCCTGCTCCAGGGTTTTGGGGAAGTCGGCCTGCTGGCGCATGGCAGTAAGTGCCTCCATGCCATAGGTGCCGATCACTGGTTGCGTAGTGGCAAAGGTTTCTTTGGCGATAAACTGGTAGTTGTCGTAGTCAGCAGAGAGTGCCTTGAGCAGATGCGCCTTATCGTACGGGTTTTCGGTGCGCAGGTATAGCTGCTGATACTCCTGACTCAGTTTAGCCTTATCGGGGCTGTTGCGCAAAATCACCCAGATCAGACCTGCCCGCACACGGCCATCCTCTACCTGACTGAGCGCCTTGCGGAGCGTACTGGTGTTTACACCGGCATGATTGGCCTGCAGAAACTCAGCCGTGGCCACTGCCGTGTTGATGTTTTGATCGGTCAGGCCAGCCAGAATCGCTTCGTCTATCTCTTCAAACTCAAGTCCTGTCATGGAGCGGATCGCACTCAGGCGCACGCGGTAATCCGGGTCACTTTGCACAATGCCAGAAAGCAATGCTGCTTTGTCACGGGCATTCACTTTTGAGAAAGCCTGCGCTACGGCCATGCGCACATCCGCCGATTCATCTGAGGTAACTACAGTGGTGAGCTGCTGGCGGTAGGGCGTCAGGTCGAGCTTGGGTGTGCGGGCCAACAGATGAGCGGCAGCCAGGCGCACTTCATACGCCTTACTTTCGGTTAGCCACTGCACGGCGCGTTCCACAGCCTGTGCACTGCTAATCTGCCGAAGGCCTGCCCGGTACAATCCCCATGCTTGTCCGGCCTCAGCTGTTTCGTTTGCTGCATGATAGTTTACCAGAAAATTGAGACCTCCGCTGTCAGCCAGTTTGCCTAGCGCTTCCAACACCTCTGCCTGCACCGCAGGGCGCTGCTCTTGCTGCAGGTGCCGGATCATCGCCTGCTGGGCTTTTTTATGTCCGATCTGACCCAAAGCATAGGCCGATGCAACACGCATTGCTGCGCTGGTGTCAGAAAGGGACGTTAACAGTTGTGGTATGGCTAGTGTATCCTGCACCGAGGCAAAGGCAAGCGCTGCCTCCTGACGGTACTGCAATGTAGGATGGTTCAGGAAGTTGAGCAGTTCAGCTGTTTTGCGCTCGTCCTGCAAGGTATAGATCTTCCGCAGGTTAGGGTCGGCAAATTTGTTTATGCCCTGCTGTTGTGTATCGGCAGCCAAGGGAGCGCTTTGCTGCGGCTGCTGTTGGCAGGACGCAAAGAGACTAAGGGCAAGTAAGAAGGTATAGCTTTTTTTCATTGGTTAGGCTTATGCGCTTTCAATATACTAAATGCCTTTAATATAGCCCGGTTTTAATGTTTTGGTATGAATTTCTTTGGTAACTATGTAATAATTAGTATATTGATCTCTTCAAGTTATACTCTACGATGCAGCACACTGGCATTAGCGTACGTTTGTTTTCCAGACCCTATGGCGTTCGGTCGCAAATGGAGCGTCTGCTGCTTGTACTTGCCTTGCTGTCAGTGGCTTTGCATGGCTGGTTGCTGTACCAGCTTATCGCCGTGCAGGACTTCCACTCAGCCATGACCTTCCTCTACCTGTTCAGCCTGTTGCCCTTTGCACTTTTTATGGTCTCTGTGTGGCTCGACCACAACCCGGGCTATCAGCGTCACCTTACCATATCGGCTTTGGGGCTGCGGTACCGGCTAGGGTTCATGCAGCGGGAGCATGATTTTGATTGGGAGGAAGTAGAGCGCATGGCACTGGGCAGTCATACACTGACATTTGAACTGAAAAACGGAGAGCAGCATGCCATTTCTCTGGATGCAGTGAACCATGAGCAAACGCTCCAGCGCATACGTGCCGAACTGATTCAGATCGCAGCCGATAAGGAAATAACCATTGAGATGACGCAAAACTAATACTATGTATGTAAACCTATACCCAAACAAAGAGCTTAAAAAGACAAAGCGAGTGTTGCTTTGGATAGGTATACTGATGCTCTGCGGAGGCCTCTCAGCCTTGTTTGTAGAGTTTGTCGCCCGTGAAGAGGTCCGTTGGAGCTGGGCAGGAGGCGCACTGGCTGTCAGCGTTATCGGGATGCTGGGATTTGCCGTCGGTGCCAGCTACATCCGCCTGAAAGACGCTTACTTCTCCATGACGCCAGAGCGCATCGCCTACAGACTCACCCTGTACGGAGCTGAGCATACCATTTATTGGGATGCCATTGACAGTATTCAGGCATCGGAGCATGCGCTGGTATTTGATTTGAAAGACAGCGAACAACTGATTATGCGGTTGGGGCACATTCAGAGCCCCGAAATAGCCAATCATGTAAGCGTCAGCATACAATTAGCAGCCATTCAACAGCACGTGGAGGTGAACCAAGTGCCAGTAAGTGCGCAACACGTAAGTTTATAATACCCGCTAAACTATAGCATTTGCAACACCTCTGAGCAGCCTCAACACATCTAAAATAGCTTTCAGATACTCAATGCAAATTGTGTTTAATTTATTTTAGTTAACATTAAACCTGTATTTGTGCTAATCGTATTTTACTTTAATTCAATTTTAATGCCTCTTCTTGCAGCATTGTCTTGTCTGACATTTTGAGTTAGCATTGCCTTTAGTTCATCAGCCCAATACCGTTTCCATGTACATCAGTCTTTATACAGCCCGACAACTGCGTACGATCAAAGACCGACTGCTTTGGTTAGGGCTGTTCATGGTAAGCGGAGGCGGGTCGGCATCTCTTTACAATCTCATACTGTTAGATGAAGCACGCTGGTTATGGGGTATTGCGGCTATCGTAATTGTTTTAGTCGGACTATACCTGGTGGCGCTTGGTGCTGATAAGGTGCCCCTCAAAAATGCCTTTGTAGCCATATCGCCGGCCACGATCAGTTACAGACTTAACTTTTACAACAAGGAAAACAGGTTGAACTGGAACACGATAGCTGCAGTGCAGCTGAGTGACCACTGTGTGCTTTTTGACCTGTATGGTGGTCAACAGAAATCACTGCTCTTGTCTGATATCGAAAGTCACAACGTGGCCAGTCAGGTGGCGCTTAGTTTGCAGCTAGCAGCGCTGGAGCGTAATGTGTCTGTTAACGGTGTCCGGTTCAACGTCCCAAAACCAGTTGCAGGTATATAAGCTCCTTATCTCTTGCTGCTCCTTAATGTCAGCCACCTCTCTTTAGGGATGGTTCTTTTTTCAGCGTTTCCCAATCGAATTCTTGGCAACCAAACACTGCTTCATCCCTCACATTCCTGCTCCAATATTTGAGTGTCATGGATAATATGTTGGTTGTTTTGGTAATATGTAAGTAAAAAATATAATTAATTATTTTTTTAATATATATTTTAATTTTAATATTGCAATAAATAGTCTTCTCTCACCTAAAACAACCAGCTAATGAAACTAAAATTCTATACAGCCTTAATTAGTGCCTTGATGTTTTTGTCATTCGCCAGTTTTGCTGATGCTAAAGTAAAGTCAGATAAGAGCGAGAAAACAACCAAGAGCAAAAGACAGGCAGTATCCAGCAAGAAAACGGCTGAGTATTTTTCATTCAAGTCATCAGTGTATAACAAGGATGGCTTGGTAAAGAAGAAGCGTAACAAGAAGGGCTGCCCTAGTTTTGACTAACCTTCAGATTGACCGCTATAGAAATCATTGGAGCAGCCCAGAGGGCTGCTTATTTTTTTTATGCTTAATCTGTCTTAGACACAGGGTAATAAACTTGCCGGTTGGCGGTGCAAACCACAGCATGTCAACCTGACTATAGTTTTGGAGCGATTGTTTTCGGAACTTGCGGCTTTAATCTGACTATGGCCGAGCTGAAAACACGTGTGTATGGACTTCAATTTGGATTGCTGTGCCTGAGCTCCTTTCTTTTCTTCGCAAGCTTCAACATGATCATTCCGGAGCTGCCCAACTATATTACACAACTGGGCGGGGCTGAGTATAAGGGGCTTATCATTTCTCTTTTCACACTAACAGCTGGTCTGTCAAGGCCATTTAGCGGACAGTTGGCCGACAAGATGGGGCGTATACCTGTCATGCTGATCGGGGGCACTGTCTGTATTTTGTGTGGCTTCCTGTACCCGATCACCGGCACGGTAGCGGCGTTCCTGCTGCTGCGCCTTGTGCACGGCTTTTCAACAGGCTTTACACCTACTGGCACTGCCGCCTACGTAGCCGACATCATCCCGATGGAGCGAAGGGGAGAGGCAACAGGGCTGTTGGGGCTAGCAGGCAGTCTGGGTATGGCTGCGGGACCTGCCATGGGAGCCTCAATCGCTAATAGCTTTTCGCTTGACGCCATGTTCTACTCTTCTTCAGCGGCTGCCTTCTTGTCGGTGGCCGTAGTAGCCCGCATGCATGAAACGCTGGATAACCCAAACCGCTTCCGGATGGGACTGCTCAAAATTTCCCGCAAAGAGATATTTGAGCCTCGTGTCCTGCATCCCTCCATTGTGATGATGCTCACGGTAGTTTCATTCGGTGTCATCCTGACGATCATTCCTGACTTCAGCGAGCATCTTGGTATTCAAAACAAAGGACTCTTCTTTACCAGCTTTACACTCTCCTCGTTAGCTATCCGTTTCCTGGCTGGTCGGGCCTCCGACAAGTATGGTCGTATCCGGGTGTTGAAGATCAGCTCTGCCTTGCTGGTGGTGGCCATGGGACTGATCGGTTGGGCCAGTACGGCTACAGAACTCTTGCTAGCGGCGGCTGTGTTTGGTGTAGCCGTGGGCATGAACTCCCCGACGGTCTTTGCCTGGACCATTGACATGAGTCACCCGGAGCACCGGGGACGGGCAATGGCCACCATGTACATCGCCCTCGAGGCAGGTATAGGATTTGGTGCTTTGGCTTCCGGTTGGATCTATGCCAACGACACTTCCAGGTTCAGCATGGTGTTCTGGACAGGAGGGGCTTTTGCTCTGCTTGGGTTTTTGTACCTCAACTTTGTGGTGAAGGACCGAAAGTAGTGAGGCAGTAATATAATCACAGGTATAGCCCTTGCCTTCGTTAGCATTTGCAGAGAGGCCCTCTCAGGTAGGGGGCTTTTTTTGAGCGGTATACTACTCCAGTCGGTATTTCACGTTAATCATAGACACAGGCCACAGCTGCCCGTATAGCTATTTACTGTATATACTTCAGTTAAACTTTAATCAGGCTACTTAGTTTCTTCTGCATTATGACAGCAATCAGCCAGGCTTTTATTGAACACTTGACAGCTGTGCACAAGCAGTCCCGCCACGTAGTGCCGCACTCGATGAGCTGCGCCTTTTTGGATGGCCTGCTGCAACTGCTCTTTCCATCCCTTTCGGAGCGTTCCTTTAGTTCCCGGTCTGAAGTTGAAGCTTACGCTATGCTGCTGCGTGCTGATCTGGAGAAGATTCTGTACAGAATAGAAGAACGCCTGCCCGGCAAACCTTATGAAATAGCCGATGCTTATTTTGAATCCCTGCCGGACCTCCAGCGCCAGCTCAATGCCGATGCCGCTGCCATAGAGGCAGGTGACCCGGCCGCAGTAAACGTAGACGAGGTGATCCGCACTTACCCTGGCTTTTTTGCTGTGGCCGTGTACAGGCTCGCCCATCAGTTTTGCCGCATGGAGGTGCCACTGCTGCCACGTGTGCTCGCTACCTACGCACATACCAAGACAGGTATAGACATCCATCCCAAAGCCAGCATAGGAGCCCGCTTCTGCATCGACCATGGCACTGGCGTTGTGATTGGGGAGACAGCCGACATTGGCAACAATGTGAAGGTATACCAGGGCGTGACGCTGGGTGCACTAAGTGTAGAAAAATCAATGGCAAACCTGAAACGCCATCCTACCATTGAGGATAATGTGATCGTCTATGCCGGAGCAACCATACTGGGCGGGAATACAGTGGTGGGCCACAGCAGCATCATAGGGGGAA
>NZ_JADPMP010000007.1 GCF_015686655.1 Pontibacter sp. FD36
ACAAAGCTTATACCCGTGAATTGGTAGCGGCAACAATCCCCTCTCGGGAGGGGAAGGGGTGGTTCGACAAGGTATAGCAAATTAAAAAAGATGAAACCATACTTGTGAACTGGTAGCAACAAAAACCTCTCTTAAAAGGGGCAGGGGTATGTAAATCGTGCATAGAAATTCTGTGGATCATTTATAATCCCCGTAATCCTGATTCAGACAAAAGGATGGGCTTAGAGGAAGGTAACAATCTTGTCAATCTTTTAATCCTGAAAATCCTGATTCAGACAAGCTATACCTAAATTGCCAATAAACCCTGTAGTGCGCTCTGCTGACTTCACCAGTTCACAAAGCACTGCTTCTAAAAAGCAAAAGCCGCGAAATTCGCGGCCTTTGCTCCAAACAAACAATCAATAACAAACATTAAATGCTAGGCTGGGGTCATCGATTTCTCGCGGTCCCAGTGGCGGTGCTTTTTGATGGCCTCAATAAACTTATCGGCGAAATCACCGGCGTCGGCGTCGGAGCCGGCAGTAACTACGCCAGAATGTGACATGACCTTACCTGAATCTTTCTCGGCGAAATTAACGCCAACCACAAAGGCCTTCTCGAGCATATTAATGCCGAAGCCAGAGGTAGCGATCGGCTTGCAGTGTTTAAAGGCCTCGGCCACAAAGTGCAGCGCATCACCCAAACCCATCATTTTGCGCACGCTCTTTTCGCCGTCCGGAATGTATACTGCGTCGAACATAACGGAGTCGGCTGACACATGGTGCTTGTCCACTTCTATTTCCTGGCCGGTGCTGGAAACGCGTTTTCCGAGCAGTTTGGAGATGATCTTCGGATGCGCTCCGGCTGCCTCCAGGGCCTCCTTTACCTGCATCACTTCGTTGTAGTCAAAGCCGTCTTCGATCAGGATTGCCACTCTCCTGGACTTGGCTGTCTCGATCTTGTTCTTCTCCATGCTGATGGCCGGAGACTCTTTCACAGACTTGCCTTTTTTGATCTTCTCAGAGGCATCGTCCTTCACAAAATTGCCTGTAGGCTCTGAGTCCTGGTCAACAGGCATCTCAATGCCGATGCCAGCTGCTACCAGGGCAGCGAACTGTGGGTCTACTTTGTAGAAGTTGGCTACCTGTCGTCTGCGAATCTCTTTGCGTTCTACCTTGCCCAGTTCGAAGTGCGCCGCCGAAACGAGGTGCTCCTTCTCAGGTTCAGTCAGTGAGTTCCAGAACAGGGTGGCCTGGCTGTAGTGGTCGTTAAAGCTTTCACTGCGTGCCCTGATTTTGTGTCCATCCACTTTCTCCATGTAGTGTACATAGCCACCCATATTCTCGGGGGCCATCATCGGACACCCATTGCCAATCGAGTTTGGCCAGTAGTTTGCCTTGCCCTTGCCGATGGTCATGCGCATAAAGCCCGCGCCATGGTGGTTGTGCACCGGAGCCACCGGTCTGTTAATCGGCACTTCCGTAAAATTGGTGCTATTAAAGCGGTTGAGCTGCGTATCCAGGTATGAGAAGAGACGGCCTTGCAGCAGCGGGTCATTTGTCACGTCTATACCTGGCACCAGGTTGCCCGGATGGAAAGCCACCTGCTCTGTTTCGGAGAAGAAATTGTCTGGGTTGCGGTTCAGCACCATTTTACCTACCGGTCTCAGGGGTACTAATTCTTCCGGAATCAGTTTGGTGGCATCTAGCAAATCGAAGTCATACTTAAACTCGTCTTCCTCCGGCACCAACTGCACCGCCAACTCAAACTCCGGGTAATCACCCATTTCTATGGCATCCCACAGGTCGCGGCGCAGCCAGTCCGCGTCTTTACCGGCCAGTTTCTGTGCCTCGTCCCATACCAGGGAGTGCGTACCCAGTGTAGGTCGCCAGTGAAACTTCACAAAAGTGGCCTTGCCTTCTTCATTAATGAACCGGAAAGTATGTACGCCAAAGCCCTGCATCATACGGAAGCTTCGTGGGATTGCCCGGTCAGAAAGTACCCACATGAGCATGTGCGTTGACTCAGGCATGAGCGATGCAAAGTCCCAGAAGGTGTCGTGTGCGGCAGATGCCTGTGGCATCTCGTTGTCCGGCATCGGCTTGATGGCGTGCACCAGGTCCGGGAACTTATTGCCATCCTGTATAAAGAAAGGAGGCATGTTGTTTCCTACCAGGTCGTAATTGCCTTCTGCTGTGTAGAACTTGGTGGCAAAGCCGCGTACGTCCCGCACAGTGTCTGCTGAGCCGCGCGACCCCACCACTGTGGAAAAGCGCACAAATACAGGTGTCCGCGTGCCGGGTTCTGTCAGAAATCTGGCTTTCGTATATTTCTTGAGTGAGTCATCATAAGGCTGAAAGTAACCATGAACCCCTGAGCCGCGGGCATGCACTACCCGCTCAGGTATAGACTCATGGTCAAAGTGCGTCATTTTTTCACGGAAGTGAAAGTCCTCTATCAGGGTAGGGCCACGCTGTCCGGCTTTCAGGGAGTCATCGGTGTGGTTGATCCGGACCCCCTGGTCGGTGGTCATGTACTCGCCCTGGCCATCTTCCCGGAATTGCTCCAACTGCTTGTTTTTGCTGTCTTCGTTCACCTGGGTAGGCTTAGGCTGCTTATTGTCTTTCTCTTCCATAGTCATGTTTGTTTTTGAGATGTGTATAGGATATGCTTTTGACTTTGTGTGGTTAAATCAATTCAAGAATACGGGGATGAATTTTAAGGGGTTAAGAAAAAGTGAAACTAAACGTGATTAAAATTAAATTAAAATAATACTTTCCTTATGACAGCCAAGGGGGTATCAGCTGTGGTAAATCCACAGGCAGGTTTGAGAAAGGACTATGCTTGGAAAATTCTGGGATAGAGCGGCTGCGTAAAGAGGAGCAAACCTATAGCGTCAGCTCCTTACGCCCGAAGGTATACTCGTCTTCCTTCAGGTAATAATCACCGCACTTTTGCAGTATGGTCAGGTTGTCGATCCTGATTTCCCAGTTGAAATTATAATTGAACAGAAATGTGAGTACCGGTCCCAGTACTTCGGGAGAGGTGTCGCCGAGGGCCAGGGAAATGTGAGGGAGCCACATGTTAGGGTTGTAGTAAATGCCCATTTCGCTGCTCATCTCGGATATGTCGCGGTGCAGGCGGGCATGCAGCTGGTTGAGCGGCGCTGTGCGCAGCACCGGGATGTAGATCACCGGTTTCTCGCCCGGGAACACGCCCAGACCAGTGGTGCGGATGGTGAAGGGTTCCGTTTCACGGCTGGTTTCCGCCAGGTATTGCTGGATCTCTTCCATGTCCGGTATTTCGGCTGTGAGCAGGGTCAGGTGCGGGTATGGCGTCATCTTCACCTCATTGAGCCCAAATTTCTCATCAAGAAGCTCGGTCAGTTCAGATACACGCGCAGAATGAGAGGGGTCGAGCAGGGATGTTACTGCGATCATAAAAGGCTATATTTTATTGCTGTTCTCAACGTATCGCACACACATTTTTCAAAAGCATAAAGCTATAGAACGAGGTGCATGTGATAATGTTTACCTGGCCGGGGCTTTTTGCAGCAGGCATCTTTTATTTCTACGTATGAGGTGACTTTTGGTCTGTGGACCTTTGCACTGGGGATGTTTCCCAAAATAAGTACCTTTGTAGCTCAGCTTTCTGAATCTATGATCTCTATAAATAACCTTAGCTTTCATTTTGGCAGCCGCCCCATGTACGAGGATGCCAGCCTGCACATCAAACCCAAAGACAAGATCGGCCTGATCGGGCTCAACGGTACCGGCAAATCTACCCTGCTGCGCATCATCGTGGGCGAGTACAAGCCTGACGGAGGCAGCATACAGATGAGCAAGGAGACCACCATCGGTTTCCTGAACCAGGACCTGCTCAGCTACGAAACGCACGAGAGCATCCTGTCGGTGGCCATGCAGGCTTTTGAGGAGGCAATCTCGCTACAGCAGGAGATCGATCAGATACTGGTGGAGTTTGAGAACAACTTTCATGACAAGCTGGTCGATAAGCTGGCTTCGCTGCAGGAGCGCTTTGAGGCGCTTGGCGGCTATACCATGCAGGCGGAGGCCGAGTCGATCCTGGAGGGGCTTGGCTTTACAACGGAGGAGCTGAAGCAACCATTGGCCTCTTTCTCGGGTGGCTGGCGCATGCGCGTGATGCTGGCCAAGATCCTGTTGCAGAAACCATCGCTGCTGCTGCTCGACGAACCGACCAACCACCTCGACTTACCTTCTATCAAGTGGCTGGAATCCTACCTGGACCGCTTTGAGGGGGCCGTCGTGATTGTGTCGCACGACAGGGAGTTCCTGGACAAAACCACTAACATCACAGTGGAGGTGTCGGGGGCGAAGCTGAACCTGTACCCGGGCAATTACAGCTTCTACGTGGAAGAGAAAGCCCTGCGAAACGAGATTCAGAAAGGCGCCTACGAAAACCAGCAGGCCCAGATCCGGCAGACAGAGCGTTTCATCGAGCGATTCAAGGCCAAAGCGACCAAAGCCAAGCAGGCACAGAGCCGCATGAAGCAACTCGAGCGTATGGAGCGCATCGAGGAGGTAGCGCCAGAGGCTGCGAAGGTGAACTTCAGCTTCCGCTTCAACGTGCAGCCAGGCCGTCATATCTTCCGCCTCGAGCACATGAGCAAGAGCTTCGGCAGCAAGATGATTTTCCGGGACACCAACGTCCACATTGAGCGGGGCGACAAGATTGCGCTCATCGGTGCCAACGGAAAAGGGAAGTCCACGCTGCTGCGCATCATTGCCGGCACGGAGCCGATCCAGGGCAAGCGCGAAATGGGGCACAATGTGATCATGTCCTTCTATGCACAGCACCAGCTGGAAGCCCTGAACGTGGAAAACGAAATACTGCAGGAACTGCAACAGGCCGGCTCCGGCAAAACAGAGGTAGAACTGCGCACGCTACTGGGGTCCTTCCTTTTTACAGGCGACGATGTGTTTAAGAAGATCAAGGTGCTGTCGGGAGGAGAGAAGAGCCGCGTGGCACTGGCCAAAACGCTGATCTCGGAAGCCAACTTCCTGATGCTCGACGAACCAACCAACCACCTGGACATGATGTCGGTGAATATCCTGATCCAGGCGCTGGAACAGTACGAGGGTACCTTTATCGTGATCTCACACGACCGCTACTTTGTGGAGAACGTCGCGACCAAGATCTGGTACATCGAAGACTACCAGCTGAAAGAGTATCCGGGCACGTACCACGAGTATGAGGCCTTCCAGGAGAAGCGCGAGAAAGAAACAAAACGCGATGCAGCTGCAGCGCCGGCTCCTAAAAAAGACGAGCCAAAGCAGAAGCGCGACAACAACGAATTCAATGCCCTAAACAACCAACTGAAGCAGGTAAACCGCCAGATCAGCGAGGTTGAAAAACAGGTGCAGGTGCTGGAGCAGGAGCTAGCCAAATACGAAACCGAGCTGGCTGACCCAAAGGTATACGGTAACCCGAACGTACTCCAGGAGACTTCCCAGAAGTTTGAAACGGTGCAGAAAGAATTGGATGCTGTAAATCAGAAGTGGGAGAGCCTGATGCTGGAAGCCGAAGAGCTGGAAGCGCAGCTGGGGAATTAGAAGGGTAAGCACCAAGACAGTATTATATAAAAGAGAGTTATCATGCTGGAAAAAACCCAGTAGAAAAAGAGAGCCCCTACCCCCGGGAAGTTAAGCAGATGCAGCTTGCGGGGGAAGTGGCCCTCTTCATCAAGATCTTTTCAGGATGATAAAACAGGGTAAATTAATGCTGTTCTTTTACTTATAAGTATTAAGTGGGAAATAGAAACGTCTGATCAGGGTCTTTTGATGTGATTTAAAATTGAAGCAGCAACCATGGGTTTGCTGCTTTTTTTGTGTTGTTTCAGGTGTATTGTATTGAGAGTCAGTGGGTGTGAAGTGTGGTGAATCTATACTTTAATGCAAAAATATGCGTATATAAAAATTGTACTTTGAGATAAAGTGACATTTTGCTATTTTGTTCCTGAATCTCACCTTATACCTATGAAAACTTATTTACTAATGGTACTGCTTATTTTGAGCAGTATGTACAATCGCTCTTTGGCGCAGGGCGACGGTGAAATAATTGTACAGAAAAAAGGCCTTGGATTTGCTTACTACCAGCATGGCAGGCAAATCAGTAAAAAACAGCTTTTGCACATTTTGGATCAACACCCGGAGGCAAGGCAGGAGCTTCAGAAAGGCAACCGCAACTCACTTCCGGCTTCTTTGCTTTCCTATGCAGGTGGTATCCTGATCACCTACCCTATGAGCAAGCAGCTGGCCGGCAGCCAGCCAAACTGGCTGATCTCCGGTGCGGGAGCAAGTCTGCTGACCTTCAGTATACCTTTTGCCGGTGCCCGAATGAAGCGGGAGCACCGGGCAATCTATGTATACAACGAAGGCCTACGCTATGCCAGCAAACCCCAGCCAGACATCCGCCTTGGCTATGCCTTTAACCGGGCTACTCTAATCTTTACCTTCTGATCAGTAACAGCCGTCTAAACACTTTAAGGTTGTGCTTCTTGTCTGCGCCAGTCTATGGTATGAAACAGCCATACTACCAGGGTATGGTTACTGGTAAAGCGGCCCGGTGTGGCTGCCTGCACGTAGCGGTTCATGTAGCCGGCCTGCAGCATCAGCCCTTGGTACCGGGCGGCAGCCATCAGGGAGATGCGGTTCTGGTCAAACGGGGCGGTGGCTTCCTCTCCCAGGTTCATCAGCAGTTCGTTGGATACAACCAGGCTGGGCAATACACCCCCAAACGTAAGGGCGGGGAAGTTGCGCCGCAGCACGGTTTGAAGGCGGGCGCGGTGGTTAAAGGTATAGCCTTCCGCCAGTTCACCGGCCGCCAGACGCTGGCGGTAGCGCAAGTCCCAGCGTAGCCGGTGCTGCAGGGCAAAATTGCCGCCAAGTGGGGTCGGGATGACGACCTGCGCCCAGGGGCGGTGCTCCCGTCGCCTGAGCTCTCCGCCCACCGGAAGCCACACGTGCGCATAACCTGCGGTTACATCAATGCGGTTTGGAAAGTGTGTGGTCACGCCAGTGCGCACCACTCCAAAACCCTCCGGTATATAATGAAAGTCATTCCAAATGGAAAACCGCTCTGAAACACGGCTTGAGGTCATGTAGCCAAACCAGAGCTGCTCGTTTTGCTGCACCTCCTTCTGCTGCGCAGCCAGCTTTGCCGGGCAGCAGAGTAGCGGCAGGAGCATAAACAGATAAACCAGGGAGTAGCGCATCCTTTTTTGTGGCGTGGTGCCTGTGTGCTGACGTTGCATGGTACGAATATAACGTGTAAAGAGACACACCGTATGAATAGCGACGCTACTTACCGCCTTACACAATGGACAAACTCAATACAATTGACCAGATCAGCCGACAGAGCAATAAAATTTTGTTTCAGTTTGATCTGGCACAGAATAAATTCAGTTTCCTTTCAAGTGCTTTTCGTGATTTATGGGAACCGGAGCATGAGCATCTCCAGCGGCAGCCCCAACTTCTGCTCGATACCGTGCCGGAAGAAGACCGCGCCGTCGTGGTAGACTGCTGGCACAAATTGCTGCGGGGCGAACCCGTTGAGAAAACCATACGCATGATGCGGAATGGCAGGCTGCGCCACATGCGCTGCAGCGTTTACCCCATTCGTGATGCAGCGCAGAATATAGTGGCAGTGGCAGGTATGGCCGAGGATAATAGTCGTCAGCAGGAGTTTGTCAACTACCTCGCCGAGTTCGGGCACCGCAAGAACAGTGCACTCGAAATGGTACTGCATGACCTGCACGGGCCATTGGCAATTGTACAGAGTGTAGCTGCCCTGCTGCGCAAAGACACGCAGGATAACCGGCTGGAGGAAGTGGCGCAATACACCTCCATTATCGAAAACGCCTGCATTCAGTGCACAGATCTAATTCGGGACCTGCTCAGCGAGGAGCATCTGGCGTCGCCCGAAATCTCAGTGACCAGAACACGCGTCGACCTGAATAAGATGATCAGAAGCATGGCCGAGTTCTACCAGAAAGGGCAGATTGTACAGCAGGCGCTGGAGCTGGATCTGCCGCAGGAGCCGCTCGTGCTGGACCTGGACCAGATCAAAATATCCCAGGTGCTGAACAACCTGATCTCTAATTCCATCAAGTTTACCCCGAGCACGGGCAACATCACGATCCGTGCCTACCAGGAGGGGGATGAAGTCGTGATCGAGCACAGCGATACAGGCATCGGTATACCTGAGAACCTGCATGCGAATATATTTGAGCGAAAGGCAAAAGTCGGAAGGCCGGGACTGAACGGGGAGAAGTCGCGGGGGCTGGGACTTTCCATTGTATATGAGCTGGTGCGGCTGCATGGTGGCCACATCAGTGTGCACAGCCGTGAGCATGAGGGCGCCCGCTTTGTGATCAGGCTGCCGCTCTATGCCGATTAGGCACGGCTGTTGCGTGTCTGCTTCATATAGTTCAGACTTTCTTCGTCGAGCGGCTTGTGCAGGAAGCCGCGCACAAGCGGGTAGTTGCGGGAAAGATCCTTGTCGCTGGCAGCGATGGAAGAGGTGAGGATGAACACATCCAATCTTCCTTTGAGTTTATCTTCGTAGGGGCGCAGCACCTCCAGAAAATCCCAGCCGCTTTTGACTGGCATGTTCAGATCGAGCAGGATCACATCCGGCAGGGGAGCGGTGTCAGTAAAGGACAGATCAGCCAGGGCATCATCTGCAGAGCTATAGGTATAAATCTCGTCGGCAAAGCCTGCGTCCTCCAGTACCAGGGAGGTCAGGTATATGCTGATGTCATCATCATCAATTATGTAAACCTTGCGGGCCATAGGCTGGGAGCTCAAACTGTAATGTGAAAGTGGTGCCTGCTTCTGGCTTACTTTCTACCTCTATCTTGCCTCCAATAGCGTTCATTTGCATTTTTACCAGGTATAGCCCGATGCCTTTTCCATCAGGTCCTGTATGGAAGCGCTTATAGAGCTGGAACAGATGCGGCCGCACCAGGTCCAGGTCCATTCCGCTGCCATTGTCTATTACGCTTAATTGCAGGCTGTTATCTTTCCTTACGCTATTTACCTGTATAAGTAAGTCCCGGTGCGAAGATTTGTACTTAATCGCGTTTGAAATCAGGTTGTGCAGTATGCTGTAGACGAAAGCCCGGTTGGCCCAGAGCAGATCATCCTCCTTCAGGTCCAGCATGATGCGACCATTGGCCTGGGTCAGCAGATGCTGCAGGCTCTGCACCACTTCTGTCGCTACCTCACTTAACAGGACGATCTCATGGGCTGCCTGCAGGTCAGAGGAACGCACAGCCAGTATTTTGTTCAGGTCACTGATCACATCATCAAGCCGGCGGGCGGAGATTTCCAGATTTTTCAGGCCCTTGGCAAAGCGGCTGCTGTTGCGGTCAAGCTTCTGTAGCACAGACGACAGACCGACCAGGTTAGCGACAGGCGCACGCAGGTTGTGTGATACAATGTAGTTGAACTGCTGCAGGTCCTGATTCTGATGGTACAGGTGCTCGGTCGTTTTGAGTAACTGCTCCTGATCGAGCTTGCGTTCAGTAATATCGGTGTGGATGTAGATATGCTTTATGACCTGGCCTTGCTCATTGGAAATAGGGGAGATGGTGACATCAGCCCAGATCAGGTCGCCGTTTTTCTTGTAGCTGCGCAGTTCCTTGCGCATCGGGATGCCCTTTGCCAGTTGTTCTCTCACCCACATGATCTCGCGCGGGTCCGTATCGGCAGAAGTCAGGATGTCGCTCGGGCGCATGCCGGCTACTTCCTCCATGGTATAGCCGGTCACGTTGCAGAAAGCCTCATTGACCCACTCTATCTCCAGCTGGCCGTTGGTGATGATCACGCCGTTTGTCGTTTTACTGGCCACCAGCGAAAGCTTCCGCAGCTCTTCCTGCGCAATGACCTGTGCTGTGATGTTGGAAAACGCAATGAGGATACCGCCTTCGAAGGGGCTGATGGTGAACTGCAGAAAAGCACTCAGATCGCAGAATTGCTCCTTAAACTGTACTGCCTTTTTTGTTTCGGCCACCTCAAGGCATTTCTGTTTGAAAAGGGTGCCCTCCAGGATCGGGTATTCCTCCCAGATGCAGAGATCCATTAAGTCATCGAGATCCCGGTTGAGGAAATTTGCGAAGACAGTGTTGCCGAAGCTGTAGCGCCACTCTTTGTCCAGGGCAAAAAAGCCTTCCGACATCCCTTCCAAAATTTTGTGCAGCTTCTTTGCCTGTGCATTTACAAGCAGGTTGGCCTCTTTTTCGCTGGTGCTGTCTTTGGCGATGCATTGTATGGCGAGCACCCGGCCCTCCAGCACCACGGGTACGAGTGCGGCCGACAAATAGCGCTTGCTGCCATCGCGGTGACGGATGCAGGTCTCAAAGTTGCAGGGCTGGCCTGTAAGCGCTGTGGAGAAGGCCTTGAATGTTTCTTCACGGTTATCCGGCAACACGAATTCGGCAAAATGGCTTTTCGGAAATTCTTCACGCGTATAGCCAGACAGCTTCACCACGGCATCGTTGCAGGCCTGCACTTCCCCGCTCGTGCTCATCGTAAATACCAGGTCGGGGTTGTTGAAGAAAAGCGCTTTGTAATAAGCCTGGCTTTCTTTGCGCTGTCTCGAGGCCTCCATCTGCGTGGTAATATCACGCGAATTGGTCACGATACCCTGCACATGAGGGTTGTCCAGCATGTTGGTAGCGACACAGCTGAGCCAGCGCCAGCTGTCATTTTTGGCTTTGAAGCGAACAGGAGGAAGGTTTACTTGTTTGATGCTGCCAGTGGTCAGGTTATAGAGCGCCTGCTCAAGAGAAGGTACGTCATCCAGATGTATCAGGTCAAACACATAGGTGCCCAGCAGGTCTTCCGGGGTATAGCCAAGTTCAGTGGCTATCGAATCCGAAATGTATTGATAGATCCCCTCACAGTTGAGTACCGTGATGAGCTCAGATGCGTGACGTACAATAGAACTATAGAAATCTGGTGTAAGGACCAGCTCTTCAGGTGGCGTAAAATTTACCTTCATAAAGGTGCAGTGGCTTAAAACTTCCTGAATGTAATTGTAATTAGGCAATATGGGTTCAATTGTATGCCGAAATTTATGAAAATGTTCTAAATGTTGAAAAAAGGCTTTCTAATATCCAAAACATGATTTTATGATACGTAATAAGTTACTTATTCTGCTGCTGATAGTTAGGTTTTGTTAAGCAAGCAAATAGGACAATAGGTATAAATCGCTGTGTTAAAATTGGATTAAAATAGAATTCAAGGTAATAAAAAAGCCGGACTGCTTCAGCAGTCCGGCTTTTGTTATGAGGGTTTGTCGTGCTTATTCGGTCACGGCACGGAAAGCGTTTACGCGGCCATAACCATAGTAAGGGTCACGACCAGGTTTGCCAAGATCGTCAGAAGTGGCGCGTAGTTTGGCCAGTACATGAGCCGGCTCCATACTGCCACCGTTACGGCCGATAAGAAGCGCTGCTACGCCCGCTGCGTGAGGGCCTGCCATACTCGTGCCAACTGACCAGTAGTAGGATGCTGTCCCTGGATTAAGGTTGCTGCCTGTGCTGAACACATAATCCAATACATAAGCGTATTGTGTCACACCTGCAATGGTAGCGATCTCATTACCTGGATACATATAGTCACCGCCTGGGGCTGCGAAGTGTACATCCGGGGTGCCGTAGTTAGAGTAAGAGGCGAAGTCATCCATAAAAGTGCCGAAAGGATTAAGTGCCCAACCGCGCGGAGCCGTCGCTGAGATAGAAATAACACCGGTAGAAGAAGAAGGTATGTGTACCAGCGACTTGTCTGCGTTTCCGTTGTTGGCGTCATTGCCAGCAGAGGCAATAACGGTTACACCATTTTTGGTGGCATAGCTGGTGGCGCGGTTAATGGCGATTAGCAACTCCTGCACAGCTTTAGTATCGCTTTCAATAAAGTCGTCAGACGGATCTTCTGGTGTGCCATTGTCGTTCAGGAACTTGCCATTGCGCGGCAGTGCAGCTCCAAGGCTCATGTTGATCACATTGGCGCCCTGTTGAGTCGCATGTATAATACCGTCGATCATCCAGCTAAAAGAGCCGGAGCCTGAGTCGCGGAGCACCTTTACCAGGATAAGTTCTGCCTCAGGAGCTACACCAATAATGCCAATGCCATTGTCAGCAGCGGCAATGGTGCCGGCTGTGTGGGTGCCATGGCTACCTACACCCGGTAGTGCGTAATCCAATCGTTCGCCCGGTACAAAGTTCCTGCTCGCAGCTAAATCGATGTTAGGGGCCAGGTCCGGGTGGTCCAAGTCAAAGCCGCTATCCAATACAGCTACACGCACGCCGCTTCCACGGTGGCCTGCATTCCAGGCTTGCGGTGCCTTGATGGCGGCATGCCCCCACTGCAGATCAAAGTAGCGATCATCGTCGCCGCTTGCCGGCGGTGTGCCCACGTCAGCCAGTTCCACAATCTTCATGTCGTCCGGGTTGTACCACTGCACTTCCAGGTCGCGCACAACAGAGCGCACACCTTTAATTTTAGAGGCTTTGGCGGCGAACTTCGGGTCTTCGGAATATACGGTAGCTACTCCTGCCTGCTCCATCAGACTTGTTACCTCGCCATTGGCAGCATTAAGCTCAGAGGCTATACCTGCCGGAAGTGTTTCGCTGCTCGACAATACCACATAATGGTTTTTGCGTAGCTTCACATTTGATTTTGCATGAACGCCCTGCGCCATAAGAGAGGCTTCTGCACTCATCTCAGTTGCCGGGTCCATGTCTTGTTCAGGGTTACAGCCAACCAGGGCCATAAACGCCAGCATGGCTGGGAAGATTAACTTCTTACTGGTAAAGGTTTTGTTAAGCATTTGTAGTTTGTTTAAAGTGATTTATAAAAATAAATTAGACAAAACATGTTTAAAACGAGGCATAACTATACCTGTAGCATAGCTGCCAGTGTAATTTTCAATAGTTTTTGTCTCTCCGGGCCTGTCCAAAGACAGTTAGAGAATAAGAGGTAATCGGAGCTTAACAGAAGGTATACTGTACCAGTAAGATGGTGAGTATACCTAAGACCATTGTATAGATGGTGTTATAGATATGTGAGTATTCGGTTACGTTGTATTTAAATAATAAGTTATAAATAATTAAGTTATTTTTAAAATACTATTTAATATTTATTTATTATTTTTTTTGAGAGGTGTCTTTTGGATGACCTACTGATACAGGCAGCGCAACTTCAGAATGTGCCCATGCTGCATGAATGGCACTATATTCAGAAGTTTTAATGTAAACTTACCCCGCTATTGCTTATCTTGCTTAGCCATAGCACACTTCACTTATGCAGCAAAACATCCTACGCCCCCGCCAGGCCCTGAACAAAGCGTATCTCCGGCTCAAGACCTCCCGCTCTGACATGGAGGCTTTCAAAGCGGCTCTGCGCACGCTACTCGAAAGCATCAACCTGAGTGAGAGCGAAGAGCATGTGAAGAACCACCTGCGTGACTTTTTGAAGTGTGCTTTTTATGATAAGTATGGCGTGAACACCAAGGGCAAGACGGACCTGGTGATCCACATCGGTCCGGATACCAAAAGCCAGGCGGGCGTGCTGCTGGAAGTGAAGCGGCCCACCAACAAGGCTGATATGCCAACGGGCGACAACCTGAACTATAAGGCCATGCATGAGCTGGTGCTCTACTACCTGCGGGAGCGGGTGGAGCACAAGAACCATGACCTCAAGCAGCTCATCATCACCAATGTGCATGAGTGGTTTGTGTTCGACGCCCTGGAGTTTGACCGCCTGTTTTACCGCAACGGACAACTCAAAAAAGACTTTGTGGAGTGGAGCCAGGGCAAGAAATCCGGCAACAGCACCGACTTTTTCTACAAGGAGATCGTGGCGCCCTTTATCGCCGGGCTGTCCGAAAGCATCACCTATACCTATGTAAACCTCAAAGAATTTGAGAAGCCACTCAAAAACAAGGACCTCAAAGACGATGTGAAACTGGTGGCCCTCTACAAGCTGCTCTCACCGGCGCATCTGCTCAAGGAGCCTTTTGCCAACGACGCCAACTCGCTGGACCCAGGCTTTTACCTGGAGCTGCTGCACATCATCGGGCTGGAGGAAGTGAAGGAGGGAGGCCGCAAGCTGATCCGCCGCAAAGCCAAACCCGATGCAGGCTCGCTGCTGGAGGCCGCCTACCAGAAGCTCAAATCAGAGGACCTGGTATCGGGACTCGACAACCCTTATACCTACGGCAATACCCGCGAGGAGCAACTGTTCAATGTGGCGCTGGAGCTGTGCATCACCTGGATGAACCGCATCCTGTTCCTGAAGCTGCTGGAAGCCCAGCTGGCCAGTTACCACCAGGACGACAAGGTATACGCCTTCATGAACCCGGAGCAGCTGCGCGAGTTTGATGACCTGAACGAGCTGTTCTTTGATGTGCTGGCCGAGCGACCGCAGCATCGCAGCGCCAACGTGCGCGACAAGTTCCGGCATATCCCATACCTGAACTCTTCGCTGTTTGAGACCACGGCGCTGGAAAAACGCACCCTGCGCATCTCGAACCTGAAAGACAACAGCCGCCTGGCGCTATACCCGCGCACGGTGCTGCGCGACGGGGCGGGCAAGGTGCTGAGCAAGTCGCAGGCCGACATGCGCACGATGGAGTATATGCTGCGCTTTTTGGGCAGTTATGACTTCGGGGCTGAGGGCAAGGAGGCGATACAGGAAGAAAACAAAACCCTGATCACGGCCTCGGTGCTGGGCCTGATCTTTGAGAAGATAAACGGCTACCGCGACGGCTCTTTCTATACGCCCGGCTTCATTACGATGTACATGAGCCGCGAAGCTATACGCCGTGCTGTGGTGCAGCGGTTCAACGAATTCTATACCTGGGAACTGGCCGACTTCGACGCGCTGCGTTTCCGGCTGATGGCCAATCATACGCTTCAGGCGGCGCTGGAGGCAAACCAGCTCATCAACAGCCTCCGCATCTGCGACCCGGCGGTGGGCTCGGGACACTACCTGGTGAGTGCGCTCAACGAGCTGATCGTCATCAAATCGGAGCTGCGCATTTTGCTCAACCGGCAGGGCAAGCCGCTGCACTATGGCAGCATCGAGGTGCAGAACGACGAGCTGATCGTGACTGATTACTACGGCGAGCTCTTCAGCTATACCGTGCACCAGCACCCGGACGGGCATCACAGCATCAACCCACAGGTACAGGAACTGCAGGAAACGCTCTTCCACGAAAAGCAGACCATCATCGAGAACTGCCTGTTCGGCGTGGACATCAACCCGAATTCGGTCAAGATCTGCCGCCTGCGCCTCTGGATCGAGCTGCTCAAAAGTGCCTACTATCTGCAACAGGAGGGGGCTGGCTATACCGAGCTGCAAACGCTGCCCAACATCGACATCAACATCAAGCAGGGCAACTCGCTGCTGAGCCGCTACCCGCTCACCGCCGACCTGCAGGATGCCTTTGGTAAGAAGGGCCACAGCCTGCAAGCTTACCGCGAGGCGGTGCTGGAGTACAAGCACACCAACTCCAAGGAAACGAAGAAGCAGCTGGTGCATTTTCTGGAGGAGATCAGGCAGGGCTTCCGGACTACACTGGCCAACAACGACCCGCTGCGCCAGCGTATGGCGAAGCTGCGGGGCACCATTGCCGCTGTGCAGGACCCCGACCTGTTCGGAGCCGTGAAGGTAGACAAGGCCAAACTCGCCGCCATGAAAAAGGAACTCCAGAAGCTGGAGGCCGAGCGGGAACAAATAGAATCGAACAAGGTATACGAGGGCGCTTTTGAGTGGCGTTTCGAGTTTCCGGAAGTGCTGGACGAGGCAGGCAACTACCTCGGTTTTGATGTGGTGATCGGCAACCCGCCCTACATCCGGCAGGAAGAGCTCGGTAACTTTAAGCTATACCTGAAAAAGCACTTTGCGACCTACGCCGGCACCGCCGACCTGTATGTATACTTTGTGGAACGAGGTATAGACCTGCTGCGCGAAGGTGGTCAGTTCAGCTACATAGTACCCAACAAATGGATGCGGGCCGGGTATGGACAGGCGCTCCGGGGCTGGGTGCAGACCTATACCTTGCAACAGTTGCTCGACTTCGGCGACTTGCCGGTGTTTGAAGAAGCCACGACCTACCCGCTGATTGTGTCAGTCACCAAAACGGCACCGCAGGAAGAGGACTATACCTTGCAGGCCGCAGGTATAGACACCCTCGATTATGAGCGGGGCTTGTCAGAATATCTGCAGAACAACGGCTATTGGGTGCAGGCGAATCTACTGCCTGATTCGGGTTGGTCGCTCTCTGACAGTACTTCGCAGCAACTCCTTGAAAAACTGAAAAACACAGGTATACCATTGGGAGAGTATGTGGAGGGAAGAATGTATAGAGGAGTTCTGACTGGATATAACGAAGCATTTGTGATTGATGAAGCGACGAAAGACAGACTGATTGCAGAAGATCCGAGAAGTGCCGAGGTGATAAAACCGTTTATACTTGGGCGTAATTTAAAACGGTATGATATGCCGAAAACAAACCAATACCTATTATTTATACCTTGGCATTTTCCTTTACATAAAGACTCCTCAATTTCTGGTGCTTCGATAGAAGCTGAAGAAGCTTTTATGATTCATTATCCAAGCATTTATAATCACTTGTTGAGTTACAAAGAAGGATTACTACAACGGAACAAAGCAGAGACAGGAATTAGGTATGAGTGGTACGCGCTTCAAAGATGTGCAGCAACTTATTTTGAAGAATTTGATAGGGATAAAATAATGTTTCAAGAGATTGCTACTTTTCAGGCATTTGCATATGATAAAAGTGGCAGCTATTCTAACAACAAAACATACATTATACCTAATGCTGATTATTATGTACTTGGGATACTTAATTCAAAAACTACTTGGTGGTTTTTGAACCAGACAGTTTCAAAACTTCAAGGCGGTGCATTGGCTATGCAAAGTATCTATACCCAAACCATACCCATCGCCCAAGCAGACGAAGAAACGAAAGCAGGTATACGGGCCTTGGTGGAGCAAATATTAGCGGCGAAGCAAGCCGATGCGGGGGCGGACACCTCGGCGCTGGAAGCGGAGATCGACCTGCAGGTATACCGGCTTTATAACCTCACCTACGACGAAGTGCTGCTCGTGGAGCCGGGCTTTGCCATGCCGCGTGAAGCCTACGAAATGCAGCATATTATCAGTGCGAAGGTATAACAACCATTTTAACGCCCAACTGTGTGTTTATTATGATTGATTCATTAGCCAAATGAAAAATATAATCGGATAACCGCCGATTAATGCCGTATTTACACTATATGCCTAACTCAAAATCAACCCTAAAAACCTCCCAGGCGAACACCACCTCTTCTGAAGCCGAAATCCTGGCTTTGCGAAAAGAAATAGAACAATTGCGTTTGGAGAAGGCGGCAGCTTTTGACAGACTTAATGTACAGGAAGCCATTCATAAAAACTTCGGAGAGAGCCAAAGCCGTTTCGAAGCTATATTTTACCAGTCTGTACTGGGGCAGAAGATCATTGCCCCGGACCTGAGAATTATGCAGGTGAACGAGTCCTTGCAGCAGATGATGGGTTACAGCAAAGCCGAGCTGGTCGGTACCCGCATTACCGAGTTTGCCCACCCTGATTTTGTCCGGGACTGGCAAGCCCTGCAGAAAAAGCTCTGGGAAGAGCAGATCCCTTCTTTTCAAATAGAGACCTGCCTTCTCAAAAAGGACGGCACCAGTTTCTGGTGTCAGGTGACCTCGATTCTTTTTCAGGACCAGGACGCTACGCTGGGCTTTACGATAGTAGAAAACATAGATAAGCGGAAACTCCTTGAACTGAAGCTCAAGAAGCTATACGATAACCAGGAAACGATCATGCACATGGTCGCGCACGATCTGAAATCTCCGCTTAACAATATTATGCTGGCTGCCCGCTTGCTGAAGGAGACCCTGGAAGAGCCTGAGACAAAAAAGCAGGAAAAGGACGAGCAAATCTTTTCATACGTCAACCTTATTTCGGAAACTTCAGATAGTGCACTCCATCTGATCAGTGAGCTGCTCCTCATAGGAGAGATCGAGTCCAGGTATGCTACCCTGGAACAAACAGACCTAAAAGACTATATTCAATTCCACCTGAACAGCCTGCGAGTGGACGCGGAAAGAAAAGGTATTAGCCTGCTGTTCCATCATTCCGGAAAACCTGTTTTTGCTGCCATTGATAGGAGCAAGTTCAGGTGGGTGCTGGAGAACCTGCTTTCCAATGCCGTAAAATTTAGCCAGGAAAATGGTCAGATAAGCCTCACACTGAAAGAGGAAGGTGACAAAAAGGTACTGCAGGTGCAGGATAACGGAATCGGTATTCCCGCTGAGCTGCATGCCACCGTATTCCAGAAATTCACCAAAGCGAGGAGGCAAGGGACAAAAGGGGAGCCCACTACAGGGCTGGGGCTATACATTGTCAAGCAGATAATAGAGGAGCACAAGGGCAGGGTATGGATTGAAAGCCAGGCAGATGCAGGCACCTCCGTCTTTATAGAGTTGCCCTAAGCGTGGCAAAGACCAGGCACCCGCAAAGCTGCTGATAACATGACCTCCTACTACCCGAAAAATAATTTAAAAAAGATAACAACTTTCTAATATAGGCAGCCGTATATATAGGCAGCTTAGCGAAAGCTCATTTTGTGAATGATAGAAGCGGCTCCGGGGGTGAACGACCGGGGCCGCTTTTTTTTATGTCTATACCTTAGGCTTTGAGCCAGATCAGGGCCTCTTCCGGTGTGGTAAAAGTAGCTACTTCATAATTTAGTATACCTGCTTTGCGGGCGGCCTCAATGTTGCGCTGTGCGCGGGCTTCCTTTTCAGGGTCAGCAGGCTGTACCCGGGCTACTTTGGTCAGGCGCGTCTTCGACAGCATACCTGCCAGTTCTACCGTCAGCTGGCGGTTCTCGTCCTCCTCAATTTCTATAGCCGTGGTGCGGGCGTCGAGCAGGAGCTTGCGCACATCGTAGTTCCGGATCGTCTCCACCATGATCTGCAGGCTGTGCCTGATCTCTGACAAATGATAGCGCTGCAGGTCGGGGTAGCGCACCTGCAGTATGTCAGTGGCCGGGTTGTACTCCAGTCGCAGTATGCTGTTTTGTAAAAGAATCATGGGGCGTGCTGAATACTAAAGATAGTTCAGAGATGAATCGGCCCAAGATACAAAGCAACCCCTGAACGGTCAAGTTAAACTAGAGAAAGGTCAATAATTTATACTAAAATTATGCAGTGGTTTTGATTTTAAAACTGGAAACTGTTTATTGCAAACCCTTGTCGAAATATATGGATAGGAGTACACTGATGATGTAAACACGGAAACGATTGTTTTACAGCGCTCTATGTCCCTATCAGTTATACAGACTGTATTGCAATGATAATATACAAAAAAAACTATATAAGCATTGCCTATTACGAGGCGGAGCAATTACTGGAGATTACCTGGTCGGCTTACGCGGCCAGCGCAGAGTACCGGGACGCGATGCTACAGTACATTCATATACTCAAGAACTACGAAGTGAAGCGCTGGCTTGATGACTACCGCCTGTCCCGTGTGGTGCGTCTGTCAGACCAGAAGTGGACGAAGGAGGAGTGGGCGCCGCTCTTTTACCCGCACGTGCAGCAGTTGGAGAAGATGGCCCGTGTCCGCTCTAATGACATTTCAGCACGGATCAGTTGCGAAAACATGTTCAAGACAGTGGACAATAGTACGCTGCCTTACAGCTTCAGAGAATTTGAGCAGTACGGAGAGGCCCGAAACTGGATACTTGGATGATCATCCAAATGCATTACTTTTGCCCTGTGAAGCGTATAAGTAGCGCTACGTCCAAAAAACTTACATGATCATTCCAAATAAATTCCTGAAGCTGGACTATAACCCCACCAAAGATATCCTGTTGGTGGAGTGGCCGAATATGCACAACTATACCTTACCGGAGGTAACGTATATCATCAACGAGGTGGTAGAAACAGTACGCAGCTACGATATCAAGCGTATCCTCACCGATACGCGCCAGTCGAAGGTGACAGTGCCGATGGAGGAGTATGCCGGGATCATAAACAACCTGGCCCTACAGTTGGCCACTACGCGGCTGCAAAAGTTTGCCAAGCTCAAGACCGCTGACCCTGACCGCGAAACCATTTCCAGCAACGCCGCAGCCTTGGTTGTCGGATCCATCACGTATCGCAGCTTCGAAAGCATGGAAGAAGCGATCGAATGGCTTGTTGAAATTTAAACCCCAAACTCCCTATGCGTCCTTACATACTTGCCGAAACGAACTGGAAAGCGATCAAAGACCAGCAGGTTGAAGTAGCCATACTGCCCTGGGGTGCCACAGAGGCCCACAACTATCACATGCCCTACGGGACTGATAACTACGAAGCGGAGGCTGTGGCGGCTGAGGCTGCCCGTCTGGCTTGGGAAGCAGGGGCGAAGGTGATGGTGCTGCCGGTGATGCCTTTTGGCGTAAACACCGGTCAGGCCGACATCACGCTCGACATCAACCTGAACCCGAGTACCCAACTGGCTATACTGCGCGACATCGTCACGGTGCTCAACCGACAGGGTATACAGAAGCTGCTGCTGCTCAACAGCCACGGCGGCAACGATTTCAAACCAATCTTGCGCGAGCTGGGCCTGCAGTTTCCGGACATGTTCCTGCTCACCTGCAACTGGTTCCTGGCCGCTGACCGAAAGGCCTTCTTCGACAGCCCCGGTGACCATGCCGACGAGATGGAGACCAGCATCATGCAGCACCTGCGCCCCGACCTGGTGCTGCCGCTCAACGAAGCAGGGGAGGGCAAAGAGTACAAGTCCCGCCTCACAGGTATACGCGAAGGCTGGGCCTGGTCAGAGCGCCTGTGGTCGCAGGTAAGCGACGACACCGGCATCGGCAACCCGGCCGCTGCCACACCCGCCAAAGGCAAGGCCTTCTTCGAAGCTACTACCCAAAACATAGCCCAGCTGCTGATCGAACTCAGCCAGGTGAACCCAAAGGACAGGTATAGCAGAGTTTAGGAATTATAGGGTTTGGGAGTTTGAGAGTTTAAATCCTGATCCGGACAATTATTAGAAAAAAAGCCCTGCTGCACTGGCGTATTCGCTTAAGTGCAGCAGGGCTTTTTAGGTATGGGTAGCGCTTACTTCGCTGCGATGGTGCGCAGGGCGTCGCGCATTTCGGTGAGCAGCACTTCTTCTTTGGTAGGAGCAGGCGGCACTGCCGGAGCGGCGGCTTTTTTACGCATCATGCGGTTCATACCTTTCACGATCATAAAGATGATGAAGGCCAGGATCAGGAAGTTGATCAATACTGTAATAAAATTACCCCAGGCAAATACAGCGCCCAGTTTACGGGCTTCTTCCAGCGCCAGACCCTGCGGTACGGCATCAGAAAGTGGTACATACAGGTTGGAGAAGTCCATATCACCGATCGCCTTACCGACCAGCGGCATGATGAGGTCGTTGACAACGGAATTAACCAAGCCACTGAAAGCGGCGCCAATGATGATACCAATGGCCAGGTCCATCACGTTGCCGCGCATGGCAAACTCTTTAAACTCTTTCATCATACCCATATGCTTTGATTTTTGAAGGTGAGAAGATTTTTGATTTTTATGATATGTAAATATATTCATTTGAAAGTATAAAGCAAGCAACCTATACCTAGGTATTAAAGCGGATAGCCCGCCTTAACGACACAGCCCTGTGCTATACCTCGAACAGGTATAGCACAGGGCTGCTCACTCTTCCAACAAAATGTAGTGCCTGCGGCACAAAAAAACCATGCAAATCAGGGCTGTTTGCCCGATCGGCTAATTATTCCTTCACTTTGTAGCTACAGTTCTGACCTGCGCTGTATTCTATTTTCTCCTCAGACATGAGCCCTTCAATGAGCTCGTCTGTGTACTCCTTGCTGAAGCCAAGGCTCTCGCCCAGGGCTCTTTCATCGAGCTTTCCGTTGTTTTTACGCAAAGCATCGAGGTACTTCTTTTTATCTTCTTCCATTGTTTTCAGTTTAAGTTCAGTTGCACCATGCCGCCATCCCTATATCAGCTATACTTCAGGTTGGTTTGTTGGTTTGGCTGCGCCTGTCGTTTATTTTTCTTCCCGGCCCGGATCAGTTCCACAAGCTCCGGAAGCTCTACTTTCAGGTTCTCGTGCTGGCCTTGTCCGGCGTCTTTCACCAGGCTGTTGCTCTTGCAGATGATGTAGCTGTAGTCCATGCCCATTTTGGTGGCGATGTCATAGAAAGGTTCTACGACAAAACCCTCATGAAACAGCTCAATCACCTGCGTGCCCGGTTTGCAGAACATCATGCTGACCAAACCCGCTCCCGTAGCCGACACCACCGAGCTGGCCCTTGAGAACAGCTTGATCCGCTCCAGCACGGACAATTGGCTCAGCACAACGGAGCGGTAGCCGTAGGGTTTCAGAGCCTCCACCAGCTCCGCTTCGTTCTCGACCTGTCGCAGTTTGGAGTCGCTGCGGCTGATGTATAGTTTTACGTCCTGCTGGTCTGCTTCGGTTTCCTGGGTGGCAAGGGGCACAAATGCGCCCTGTATGTATTGGCAGAGCCATTGCGGTACCAGCGTGTGATTGCCACGGGGCGCAGTGGAGGCGATGATGCAGTCGGCCATGATGTGCGGGTGCTCGTCACCGGCAATCAGTTTTGCGTCTGGTATACCCAGCAGTCGCAGTGTTTCGAGCTGGAAGCCATATCGCAGGCTTGGCACCAGGAACCAGTCCACTTTGTCGTACAACCCGCTTTCTTTGAGCAGGTGCAGGCGTGGCAGCACATCCACAAACCAGTGGCTGATGTTGTTGAGCCCCGCGCCGCCGGTCAGTAGAGAAAAGACCGTGCCCTCAAACCTGGTAGGCGTCGAAAAATAGCGCTGTTCAAAAATATTGTTATACCCGTTCTCCGTCACTTTCCCCTCTTTCATGCTCAGGGACACGTTCTCGATCAGGCGGTTGTATTTGCTGATGATCGCTACGGTGCTGTCGTTGTCGGTGTAGATGCGGCCATTGGGGGCTTCTACCACCTCATAGTCGGTGGTGACTTCCCGCTGCGGCTTCCAGTAGGCTGAGCAGGCTTCATAAAGTGCCTCCGGGATGTCCAGGGTGGTGCGCAGGGCCGGATATACAGGGTATAGCCTTGCTTCGCGCTGTGCTTGCGCATCGTCGGCATGCAGGCGGAATATACTTTGCGGCCTGTAGCGGATGTTGTGCGACACAAAGCGTCCTGTAATCTTTTTAAGCCGGTTTATGATCTTTTTATAAAGTAATTTCATGGTATTCCAGGGTAGGCAGCATTGGTTTATAGGAGACAACAAAGGCTGCTATTCATGGGGGAGTAGGAGTAGTGTTAAGTCGGGCGTAATCTATCATCAGTAATTAAAATCAATCTGATTCTATATACTGATTAACTTATGGGATTGTTCTTACTAAATTGTCCTAATTTAAGCTAGTTTACGCTGAGCAAAGAACTTGTCAAGGCCTATTTGTTCTATTTTGATGTTCTTATAAGCTGCCGTGGCTTTAAATTCTTCGATGATCTCGAGCACGTCGTCGTCTATGTTTACAGAACGGGAAGCATCGATCACCACCGTGGAATTAGGCGCTACGTGGTCCAGCGTGAGCATGACACTCGCCTTGTTCAGGAAAGTAACCTCCTCTGAAAGAACCAGTTCCACACGTTCGCCTTCGTAGTGCGCTTTCTTGTCGATGAAGAACGGCGTGCGGTAGTTGTCGCGCAGGATCATGAATACCGACACAGCACCACCGATCATGATACCTGTGATCAGGTCGGTCAGCATCACGGCCACGATGGTCACAAAGAATGGCACGAACTGGCGCTTGCCAGCTTTCCACATGCGGCGGAACAGGGCAACTGAAGTCAGCTTATAACCCACCACAAAGAGCACCGCCGAAAGCGACGCCAGCGGAATCATGTTGAGGATGCGGGGTATGACCATCACGCAGATCAGCATCACGGTACCGTGGGTGATCGTGGAGAGCGGCGTGCGTCCACCTGACGACACGTTGGCAGAGGTACGCACGATCACGGCCGTCACCGGCAGACCGCCGATAAAGCCTGACACCATGTTACCTATACCCTGTGCTTTGAGTTCGCGGTTGGTGGAGGACTTGCGCTTGTATGGGTCCAGCTTATCGCCTGCTTCGGTGCTCAGCAGCGACTCCAGCGATGCGATAAAGGCAATGCTCAGGGCCACGGTATAGAGCTCCGGGTTAGTGAGTTGGGAGAAATCCGGGAAAGTGAAGAATGAGAAAAACTCACCGATGCCATCCGCTGCCGGTAGCTCCACCAGTCGGTTTCCGCTAAGGGCCAACTGCGGAAAATAAGCCACAAAAAGCTGGTTTACGAGTACGCTAACCACTACTGCGATTAGGGCAGAGGGCACAAACTTAAAGAAGGTATAGCGCTTGAGCGCTGGCTGGTCCCAGGCAAAAATGATGATGAGCGAGAGCACCGTGATGATGGTGGCGCCCAGGCTGATCTGGTCCAGCACTCCGGCAAACAGGTTGGCGCTGAGGCCGTCTTCCATGCTGCCGAATAGCTCCTTGCCTGCATACCCAAAGGCGTGCGGAATCTGGTTAATGATGAGGATAAGGCCGATAGAAGCCAGGATACCCTTAATCATGGAGCTTGGGAAAAAGTAGGCAATGGTGCCCGCCCGCAGGAAACCCAGGATGATCTGCAGCACACCTGCTATTATTGTGGCCGCCAGCACCGCCTGAAACGAGCCCAGCGACTGAATGGCCATCAGTACCACCAGCGCCACCGAAGCAGCCGGTCCACTAACGTTTACCTTGGAGCCACTCAGAAAGCCCACCACGATACCGCCCACTATACCGGCAATGATGCCCGAGAAAAGGGGCGCACCGGAGGCAAGCGATATACCAAGGCAAAGCGGAAGCGCAATCAGGAATACGACAAGACCGGCAGGCAGGTCAGTTTTGACATGAGAGAAAAACCCGTCGTTGATTCGTTTCTGATCGGGTAATGAATGTTGATTCATAAATGTGTTTTTTGTAATGAAATAGGATAAGGTGTATGAGCTGGTATTCTGCTAATGGTTGCTGTGCTTCGTAAAATTCAATCTTTCATAGCTTGCTCTTATTTTCAGGTTGATGTTTTCTTAATATGATCACTCTGTTATTGTCTGTATAAACTATTTCAAAACCATAATGCCTGGCTATCCAGTCGAAGGTATGGCGGTGGTAAAAGGCCACATGCGTCGGATCTCTGGCATAGTACCAGGCTGGCAGGTCGCTGGGCTCCTGCCAATGCGCTGTCATCACGGTCAGGGTACCATTCGGTTTGAGCAGTTGCCTGATTCGATGCACTTCTGTGGCAGGTGCAAAAAAATGCTCAAAACATTCCGTCGCGAATACGAAATCGTAAGCCTGCGCTGTCTTCAGCTCCGGGAAAAAGAACGGATCATAATCATCCATGACAAAGCCTCTGTTCCGCAACAGCACCGAAAGCGTGGGACCGGGACCGCAGCCAAAGTCCAACCCGCGCATACCTGCACGCAGATAGGGGAGGGTTGGCAGGATGGCTTTGTTTAAAAACTCCACATAGCCTTTGTTGCCGATTTTATTCTCGTGTAGCAGGTAATGGGCTTTTTCAAGTTCTGCTGAAGGCAAATCTTTTCTGGCAGAAAATATAAGCTGGCATTGCGGACACAGGAATAGCGTGCGATCCTTTGGGCCTTGTAACTTTTCTGGTAGTTGCCAGTCGGCACACAAGGGACAAATCGGTTCGCTTCTATTTCCTGAGCTCCTGAGCATATCGCAGATTTTTTATCCCTGCCTTGCCGCCTCAAACTTGAAGTCGGAAGTAAAGTGGAAGTTCAGTTTCGGATAATGCTCCTGCACCGAGCGCAGCACCCACGACGTATCGGCAAAGAACACGGGGTTATCGTCTTTGTCATAGGCAATGTGACTGCCTTTGATGGCGATAAATCGGGCCAGCGCTTCTTTGTCATCCGACGTGATCCAGCAAGCTTTGTAATAGTTGAGAGGGTACAGGTCGCAGGTGGCACCGTACTCTTGCTTCAGGCGGAACTTGATCACGTCGAACTGCAGTTCACCTACCGTCCCGACGATCTTGCGACTACCCGGCTGTTGCATGAACAGCTGTGCTACACCCTCGTCCGTGAGCTGGCGTATACCTTTCTCCAGTTGCTTTGTCTTGAAAGGGTCCTTGTTGACTACTTCCTTGAAGATTTCCGGGGAGAAGCTCGGTATACCTTTGTATTGCAGCAGTTCGCCTTCCGTGAGCGTGTCGCCAATCTTGAAAGAGCCCGTGTCATACAGACCCACTACATCGCCTGGCCAGGCTTCTTCGAGCAGACTCTTTTCGTTGGCCATAAAGCTGGTGGGGCTGGAGAAGCGGATGCGCTTGTCGAGGCGGGTATGGTAGTAGAGCTTGTTGCGCTCAAACTTGCCGGAGCAGATCCTGCAAAAGGCAATACGGTCGCGGTGGTTCGGGTCGAGGTTGGCGTGTATCTTGAAGATAAAGCCGGTGAAGGCATTTTCCTCTGGCCGCACCTCCCGCTGTGAGGCCTGCACTGCTTGTGGAGATGGAGCGATCTTGACAAAGGTATCCAGCAATTCGCCCACGCCAAAGTTAAAAATAGCGCTACCGAAAAACACAGGAGCCAGATATCCCTCCTTGTACAGGTCGAGGTCGAAGTTTTCGTAAAACTCGTTCAGGAAATCAGTGTCGGACCGGAGCGTGTCAGCCGATTGCTTTCCGATGATCTCGTCCAGTTCCGAACTTTTGATGTCCTCGATCGCGATAACATCCTTGGTGAGTTGTTGTTTGTTGGCCGTGAAAAGACGGAGGTCCTTGTCGAACAGGTTGTAGACGCCTTTGAAAGTGGAGCCCATACCGATGGGCCAGCTCAGTGGCCGCACGTGGATGTTGAGCTCCCGCTCCAGCTCGTCGAGCAGTTCATAAGGGTCGCGGCCTTCGCGGTCCATCTTGTTGATGAAGACGATCACAGGCGTGTTGCGCATGCGGCATACCTGCATCAGGTTGCGGGTCTGTTCCTCCACACCTTTCACGCAGTCCACCACCAGGATCACACTATCCACGGCCGAGAGCGTACGGTAAGTGTCCTCGGCGAAGTCCTTGTGACCGGGTGTGTCCAAGATGTTGATCTTATGACCGGCATAGTCGAAACCCATCACCGAAGTGGCTACGGAGATACCACGCTGTTTCTCTATCTCCAGAAAGTCAGAAGTGGCGGATTTTGTGATTTTGTTGCTCTTGACAGCGCCTGCCGTATTGATGGCACCGCCGAACAAAAGCAACTTTTCGGTAAGTGTGGTTTTACCGGCATCGGGGTGGCTGATAATGGCAAACGTACGTCTGCGCAGGATTTCTTCTGAAACCATGAAGCTTAGAATAAGGCCAATCCTTGCGGATCAGCTATTTATGAAATAAAAGGTATAAGTATACTTGTTTTGTCTAAGACAGACAAAATGTAAATCAGGGGGGAGTAGGGACGCTATGTAAAAGTAAGGCGCACATTTGAGGATGCAAAAGTAGTGCTTATTTCGTTGAATCGCAAACCCTTGAGAAATTCTATCGCAGCAGAGGTGTTTGCCAGAAGCTGCATGTCAGCTAAACGTCCTTAAATGCCAAAGGGTGAATGCAGTTTGTATTGTAAAATCTTACACCCATGTAGGTGACTCCCCCAGCGGTTTTAGAGTATACCTATAATATGGATATGCCAACCCGACAATTAAAAATTTTATACATACTCATAAATTAATCTAAAAGACTATGGCGAAGATAAAAGTTGCAATCAATGGCTTTGGCCGTATCGGCAGGCTCACCTTCAGAGCCCTTCTCCGAAAGGAAAATGTTGAGGTGGTGGCCATTAACGACCTGACCGATACCAAAACACTGGCTCACCTGCTGAAGTATGATTCTGTGCACGGCCGCTTTAATGGTATCATAGAATCGACTGAGAAAAGTCTGATCGTGGATGGACAGGAAATTGGCGTGACAGCTGAACGGGAGCCCAGAAACCTGCCTTGGGAGAAGTTAGGTATAGACATTGTGCTCGAATCTACCGGGCGCTTTGTCGACGAAGCGGGGGCCTCCCAGCACCTGGAAGCCGGTGCAAGGAAGGTCGTGATCTCGGCACCAGCCAAGGGAAACATACCAACGGTGGTACTGGGTGTAAATGAAAACATCCTGACAGGTGACGAAAGAATCATCTCGAACGCATCCTGCACCTCCAACTGCCTGGCACCTATGGCGAAAGTACTCGACGACGCCTTTGGCATTGAGAAAGGCTACATGACCACCGTGCATGCTTACACGGCTGACCAGAACCTACAGGACGCTCCTCACAAGGATCTGCGCAGAGCCCGAGCCGCAGCCTACTCCATTATACCTACTACAACCGGGGCAGCCAAAGCGATTGGTCTGGTCATGCCGCACCTCAAAGGCAAACTGGATGGCGTGGCCATCAGGGTGCCTATACCTGCCGGCTCTCTCACCGATCTTACCTGTGTGCTGCAAAAGCCTGCTACCAAAGAGGAAGTAAACGCTGCCATGAAAAATGCGGCTGAAAGCTCAATGAGAGGAATTCTGGAGTATACGGAAGACCCGATCGTATCCATTGATATAGTCGGCAACAAACATTCCTGCATCCTTGACGGTGAGATGACCTCGGCAAATGGTACGCTCGTGAAAGTGGTCGGCTGGTACGACAACGAAGTAGGTTACTCCAATAGGTCTGCCGACCTGATCTCTAAAATCGGTTAATTTTTTCCGGTACAGGAAGCACTCAGCTACTTGCACCGGCTTGTTTGCTAATGCCGATCAATTTTTGGATGCACTACTGTGGAAGATACGCCTTATCCCTTGCCTTCGGATAAGCGGGCATTATAGGTATAGCTACAAACAAAAAGGAGGCTATTGGGCCTCCTTTTTGTTTCCATACAGTTTCAGGTCTACACCTCAAACAGAAAGAAAGGCTTCTCATAATCCGACTTCTGAAGCACCGGCTTCGACACGTTGAATACCTTCACACCAGTAGACGTTTCACCTTCCAGGGTACCTACGTGCGCATGGCCATGAAAGGCGGCGAGCACATTTCGACGGTTAAGCGGCTCTTCCAGGCGGGAGCAGCCCAGAAATGGATGTATGGCCTCAGGCTCCCCTTCGATGGTTGCCTGAATAGGAGAGTAGTGCAGCAGCGCAATCTTTTTCAGATCACCATGCTCACTGTCGATCTGCGACAGGGCGGCATCCAGCTTCAGGGCCTCCGTTACGGCCTCCTGCACAAAGTCTTTGTTTAGTTGCTCACCGAACATACCAAGCATATACCTGTCGAATCCGCCACCAAATCCTTTCACACCGGCAAAGCCCACATGCCCGATTACAGTAAAGTCGCCGTCGAGCAGTTTCAGGTTGGTCGGAGCAAATACCTTTCGCAATTTCTTCACCTGGTCATGGTCATAATCATGGTTTCCCAACACGGCCAGTACAGGTATAGAGCAGGCCTTCAGCTCCTCGGCCAGTACTTCGGCTTCGCTTTCGCGGCCGGTGTCAGTGAGGTCGCCGCACAGCAGGAGCACATCCGCCTCTTCCGATACATGCCTGAAAAAATCCGTCCATTTACCAGCGTCCTGCTCCTGCACATGTATGTCTCCCACAGCTGCTATTCTTAGTTTTTTATGTTCTGTGTTCTCTTCTTGCATGTTCCCTTTTTTGATTGATTGTATAACTACGTGCAAGGGCGGCATCAGGATAGGGCAGCGGTATAGCCGGTGAAAAATAAACAGCCCCCACACTTATATGTGCAGGGGCTGTGAGGTTTAACTGATTACCAGCTACAAGCAAAAGGTTTTATTTCAGATCTTCAATTAAACCCTTAACTGTTTTCATCAGCTTATCTGCCGTTTCGAGGTCACTTTGATTCGTGATGACTGAAATTCCTAAATTGTATTTTGGAAGAATGAAAAACCAATTCTGGCTCCCAAAAGCTCCACCATGGATACTAAAATACTTCCCATATTCTTCACTGTTTCTTACTGGCCAATAGTAAACCATCTCTCGACTTCCCCTCACATAAAGCGCCCGATGGGATTCGGCTACTGTGCTATTATTAGTATCTAATTGTAGCGCCATATAACTTACCAAATCTGGCATTGTTGTTTTAACTCCACCTGCCGCTCCAAACATAACAACTTCGTGAGGTACAAGATTGTTGGCCATTCCATAACCATTAGCCAGGTTTGTTTCTTTATCCTTTGGAAGACTTATTTGTGTGTCTCCCATATCAGCTGCTTTCTCAAAATATACTCTCAAAATTTCATCGAAAGTTTTTTGGTAGACATTCTCTAATATCTTTGCCATAAGTTCAGTGCCCACATTTGAGTACTGGTACTTTGCTCCTGGGACAGTATCCAACTTCACGTTATGCAGGTCTTTGAAGAAATCCTTTTTGCTGTACCCTTTCTGCATTTCGTAAAACCTGAATGGAAGACTTTCATTAAAGTCTGAAAGCAACTCGCTAATACTGTCGGGTAAAAATCGTGGCAACCTACTGGTGTGAGTCAGCAGATGTTTAATTTTGATTGGCTCATTTTGATATTCGAAATTTGGGAAATCCTCATTCAGATAATCCCGGATATCGTCTTCAAGACTTATTTTTTTGTCCAGCACTGCGTTTGCAACGAGAATTCCAGTAAAGGTTTTGCTGACAGATGCGATTTCATAAATTGTACTGTCAGATGGTCGATTGCCTTTTCCTTTATCTAACTCGCCGTAATGGGATGTGTATTTTTTGCCATCTTTATATATTCCGATTGAAACAGAATTTATTTTAGAGTCTAAAAGCAGTGAATCTGCATTCCTGTCCATCGAAAATTGAATTGGGTCATCTGCTATATTTTCCGTTTTTTCTTCAGGACTTCTACACCCTATAAATGCAAGAAGGTAAATGAGTAATACTGTTTGAATTTTCACTTATTGGGTCTGTTTGGTTGCTATTTATTAGCTGCAAATGTTTTTTGATTGTTGCCTGTTAATGATATACTTCTTAAAAATATTTTCAAGAAGTATATCATATATGAGAAGTCTTAATTCCCAGTGCGGTTGATCTCATCCAGATTTATGTTGCGTTTCTTCGCTTCGAATGCCTTTCCCTTGGCAAAGTTGTAGCGCAGGTTCACGCGGATGCTCTGGGCACCCTGGTACTGGTCAATGGCATTCAGATTGCCGTCGAGCAGGGTTTTTACGCGCAGCTCACGCGTTCTGAAGATGTCAGTGGCGTTAACAGACAGTGTCAGGCGATCGTCCATGAAGGTGCGCTTCAGACCGGCATCCAACCACCACTGGCTCTTGATCTCGTACAGACCGTACACCGCAGGACCCTGGAAGCCGGCGTTCAGCTCCATGCGCAGATTCTTCGGCAGCTGGATGTTCTGGTTGGACTGCAGGAAGAACAGCACCTGGTCATTTACAACGTTTTGTGCATTCACGTCTTTGGTATAGCGCTGGTAGGCCAGTGTAGCGGTGTTGTTCATCTCCCACTTGCCGGATAGCTGCACCGGCGCTACCAGCGTACCATACACGTTCTTATAATTCTCAATATTACGCTGCCCAAACACGGTGGTGTTGTCTTCGCTGTTGTAGGTTGGAATCTCACCGATAAAGTCAGTTGTAACCGAGTAGCCAAGCATCAGGTTGTAGCGCTGCTTCAGTGTCTGGGTCACCTCAAACGAGTTGGTATACTGCGGCTTCAGGTTCGGGTAGCCCTGCGACCAGGTATAAGGGTCGAGGTAGAAAATGAAGGGGTTAAGCTGGCCATAGTACGGACGGTTGATGCGGCGGCTGTACTTGTAGCTCACCTGGTAGTCGTCACTCACTTTCTGCTGCAGGAACAGGCTCGGGAACAGGTCGAGGTAGTCGCGCTTGGTGACATCGTTCAGTGTGATGGAGTTGCCTTCAGAAACAGTCTGCTCAGCACGAAGGCCTGCCATGATCTTCCAGTTTTCGCTCAGTTTGCCAGAGTAGTTGGCATAGCCTGCAAAAATGTTCTCAGTATAGACAAAGTGGCTGGTGCGGCGAGTGTCCAGCACCTGGCGACCGTCAGTTATTTCATAAAACAGCAGTTCATTGTCTGATACCACATGGCTGGCTTTGACACCAAGCTCCAGCTTACCGTCCTTGCCCAGTTTTTTGCCGAAGTCTACTTTTCCTGACAGGATATCGTAGCCGGTTGGGTTATAGCTGGTCAGGTGTTCCTGGCTTACCAGCTCATTGCCGTCCAGGGTGCGCTGTGTGTTCTTGAACACGAAGTCTGTCTCGTCGGTGATGCGGGCATAGTCGATGTCGGCTGACAGCGTGGTGCCCAGGGTGTCGAGCTTGCCATTGTAGTGCAGATTGAAAGTACCGTTGCGGTAGGTGCTGGCATGCTCGTTTGTAGCAGATATTTGGCGGCTATTGGCAGCGATTGGGCGGCGCAGGATAGACTCTGTGTTAAAGATACCCTCGTTGCTATTGTAGAACAGGTTGCTCATGAAACCCACACTGTGGCGATCGTTGATATCGTAGTCAGTGCCGAGGCGCAGGGTAGGTGCGATGCGCTCGCGCTCTTCGTAGCCTTCCTGGTCAAAAAAGCTGTTGCCGGCAGGGTCGTTGAAGATGCGCTCCATCTCCATGTCGCGGTAGTTCATACGGCGGGCAAAGTCCAGTCCGGCTGTGGTGTTCCACTTACCTGCTTTGTGGCTCAGGTCAAAACCTGTGTTGTACGAGTGCAGGCGGTTGTACTGGTAGCCGGCATACACGTTGCCGTTCATGCCAAAAGACTCGTTTTTCTTCAGGTTGATGTTGATGATGCCGGAGGCACCTTCCGCATCGTAGCGGGATGAAGGGTTGGTGATGATCTCTACATCCTTCAGGTTTTCCGCCGACATACCCTGCAGCAGGTTCTGTAGTTGCTTGCCAGACAGGTAGGACTGCTTGCCATTGATCATGACCTGCACGCCGGGCTTGCCGTTCAATGTGATGTTGCCATCCTGGTCTACCCATACGCCGGGAGACTTCTCAAGTACCTCATAGGCTGTACTGCCCTGTGCCAGCGCAGTACCCTCTACGCTCACTACCATCTTCTCGGCGTCGTTAGTAATGGTAGGGCGCATGGTCTGGATCGTTACTTCCTTCAGCGTCTTCACATCAGGCTTCACCTGCAGTTTGCCGAAGTCACGGCTGAAGTCAGGCCCTGTTACTTCAAACACCTCGGTAGTCAGGGGCAGATAGCCCAGGCCGCTCAATTTCAGCTTGTAGCTTCCCTTTGCAGGTGTTTTGATACGGAAGCTGCCATCCATTTCTGCGATGGCACCAGTCACGACTGCATCAGTAGAAGAAGAGAGCACAGCGACGTTCACGAATCCCAGGCCTTCGCCTTTCTCGTCCAGCACGGTACCTGTTAACCAGCCTTCGTTCTGAGCTAATGCACTGTGCGCCAATGCTATGAGGATAAGCAGGAAGAAAAATTGTAATGACTTTTTCATAGTAGTATTTTGTTAGCGTGTATGGTAATAGGATGATGCAAAGCTAGTATATAGTACTTTGTTATGCAAGGTACTGTTTGATATATTATATGAATCACCTGAAATTATCCGTTAACAGCTCAAAAATTCCGACGAACGAAATTCAAATCCGGGAAATTTCGATGAAGGCGGGGAGGGGCTGGTCCGCCTGATGATTTTGCTAATAGAGGCTTATTGGAGGGCAGGGGTTGCTCTGGAGCACCACATTTTTTTGACAAAGCAAAAAAATACCTGGTTACCCTTACGGATAGCCAGGTGATGTTAACCGGGCAAATGAATGTGTAACTGTACTTTACGCTAATTCGCTAGCGGGCAAAGGCGATCATATTGTTTCGGGTGCTTTCTCTTGATCAGGCGCAGCATATAGCGGAATACGAAATAGTTTTCCCGCTTACGCTCCTCCTGGCCAAGTGATTTTCGGTAGTCCAGCGTTTCCAGCAGACTGGCAGTATCCTGGTAGAGGAGGTAACTATAGACTTTAAAAAAGCACTTTCGCACGCTTTTTTGCTGTACTTCTGTACCCGTAACTTCGACCAGGGCTCTTCTCAAATTGTCCATTTTTAACGCCTCTATATTATAATTATGCTATTATTTACTGCATATTCTCATGTTTAAAGCTCAAAGCTACCAGTTGATGTGCAGAGATAAAATGACATTTATCACTTTAATAACCAATGGATTATGGAATTGTAGATGCTACTGTTGAAAGGCATAACAGGCACAATGGGTTCCGTTTACCTTCAAAAATAGTGGGTTAGATAACAGAATTGTCAATTTTACACAATAGTAACAACAGCCTAAGTATTTTCACGTTATATGAATATAGCAGTAAATAATAGACTGTTATATAGATATGAAATCACCACCTTACCTTCAAGTACATTATGATCCGGAACAGAGCTTGATTTCGAGCCATTGGCTGCGGGTTGTAGACAGTGCCGAGTACCGGCAGGCGCTGGTAAACATCTGTCAGCAGCTGTATAAATCTAATGCCCTGGCCTGGCTGGTGGACTTCAGCCGTATGACAAGCCCTACTATGCGCGATCAGAACTGGACCATAGAACTGCTAAGTCACAGTTTACCCCACACCAAACTCCGCAAACTGGCACTTGTGCTCCCTGACGATCTTTTCCTAGAGGTTGTGGTAGAGAAAGTAAGCTACGGTTTGATGAGCATGTCTAATAACAAAGTACAGATAGGCCACTTTACCGACCCGCACACAGCTCAACAGTGGCTGGTAGCCTCAGGCGATCCGTGTGAGGGCCTCTTCCGTTATGCTTCCTAGCTAAATCTGCTGATCACCTGAAATAATGGTAAATACACCGCACCGCAGGGTGTGAGGAAGAATTTACTGGGTAAAAGGGAGATTACAGGTAAAATTTCTGAATTAAATTGAAAAAATTGAGGATTATCATGAAATATTCATGAACTTTTTAAGAAGAGTTCATGTAATGAAATTGCTATTAACTTATAATCCTTTGCACATACATTACTATGAAAGAGCTTGAGAGAATCCAAAAGGCACTACGGCACAGCAACACCCTTGTACTGAAAGACCGTGAAAAGAAGGTAGAGTGTTCTTTTATAAAGGAAGGACTGGTTTACGACAATTTCCAGATTGAGAACAACGTACTGGCGACAGCCCTGCAGGAAGCAAGTCTGAACGGTATCGTGGAGGGCTTCCATTTTGAGCGTCTCAAAAACACCTACGAGTGGTTTGCGCTGCGTGTGAAATCCAGGATGCTTTTAGATACTCTGAAATAGTTAATTCCCATAGCTATAGAAAAGGCCCTTTGCTAGACGCTGGCAAGGGGCTTTTTTATGCGCCTTGATAAAGGTAACTTATACAGTGCTCATGTAGTACTGTGCTGTATGACCTTATCCCTTTCCTTTGTCATTCACATGTTCCTGCATCTGGCTGTGCCGCTGGCATTTGCAGCTTTATTTTACAGAGAGCAGTTCACCAGGGCTTCTCTGATCATGCTGGCAGGTCTGGCCATTGACGCTGACCATCTGCTTGTCAGACCAATTCTCGACCCCTGGCGCTGCAGCGTGGGCTTCCATTTATTGCATCAATACTGGCTTATACCTCTTTATGTAGTCCTGGCCCTTATACCCAAAACCCGGCTGATCGGGCTCGGACTTGTCATCCACATCTTCCTCGATTGGATAGATTGTTATATGTGATGGAGTGATTTTATGGATGGAGAAATTTAGAAAAGCAAAAGGGCTGATCAATTCCTGATCAGCCCTTTTGAAGTATGTGGGATTATGGTAAGTGCTCTTGGAGTTTAGAATGCATTCTGCCTGCGCGTTTCCTGCAGTTTTCAGTCACGCAATCCTCCACTCACACAACCCTGCATTCATTTACTAATTAAACACTTCCTCGTTGCTGCCGCACTTGAGCATGCTGCTGCCGAAGTATGGGTTGCGGATTTCTGGTTTGGTGCTCACCCAGTAGGCACCCTGGTTGTTGTTTACCATCGGGCAATGCTGGTAGTATACTTTCTGGTCGGTGGCGCCAAAGGCTTTGGTCAGTGAGAACACAGCTTCTGACAGGTCTTCCAGTTGGTTGCGCTGCTCGCCCAGGTCGTTGGTGCCGGCAATGGCAGCGGCGGCATTGCGTACTTTTTCAATCTGCTCTTCAGCAAATTCTTTCTGCTCAGGTACCTGCAGTGTCGCTACAGGCATGGCGTTCGCTGAGGTCAGCACGGCATTGGCAGCTTCTTTGGCCGCCTCCGGGTCAGACTCTACCATGGCGTCTTTCAGCACGATGTATTCGTCCAGCATTTGTGACAGATTACGTGTCATAGGCTCGGCTACTGAATCAAAAGTAGGTGTTTCTACTACCACTGTACCTGTGGCAGGCATGTTATCGCCGTGCGCCATGCCATCATGGTGCTCGTGGTCATGCTCTTCTGTAGCATCAGCCTGCTGCTGGTTGTTGTCCGATGAACAGGAAGCGAAGGCAAACATAGCTACCAGCGCTGCGAAGAATGTTGTCTTTTTCATAATGGTTTATTAGGAAATAGAAAGGTTGGTTACTAAAGTGAAATAAAACGGATGCCCCGGCCGGGCTCTCTTTTTTTGCAAAGTTAAGCTTTTTGGCGAAATGAAGGTAAAGGGGCTGCTTTAGCCTTGTAGTTGCTTTTACGTATCTTTGAACAAATCAAGTTTTAGAGATGGTTACGATCTATCATAACAACAGATGCAGCAAGAGCCGCCAGACGCTGGAGCTGCTGCGCGAAAAAGGAGAGGAGCTCCAGGTGGTGGAATACCTGAAGGACACACCTCCCGCACAGGAACTGAAAGCAGTGCTGCAGAAGCTGGGTCTGAAGCCAGAACAAGTGCTGCGCAAAGGCGAACAGGTATACAAGGAGCAGTACGCTGGTAAGAGTTATACCGACGAGGAGTGGCTGCAGATCATGGCCGAAAATCCGATCCTGATCGAGCGCCCTATCGTGGTGAAAGGTGACAAAGCAGCTATCGGGCGTCCACCAGAAAAGGTGCTTGAGATTCTGTAAGAGCTAGTTGACAGGTATAAGGTATAGCGGCTATACCTCATACCTGTTGCTATACCTGCTACCTGCCTTAGAACGGATAGCCGATGGCGATGTTCAGCACGACGCCGTGTTCGCCGGGGCCGGGGTTGAAACCGAACTTGAAATCATCGAGGACGAAACGTTCACCCTGCGGCAGGTAGGGCACGCGTACCGGTATACCCAGGTCAAAGCGGATCACAAAGAACTCGATGTCAATTCGCAGGCCGAAGCCGGTGCCCACCGCCAGCTCCTGGATAAGATTGCCTGCCTGGAACTTGGGCTTGTCCAGATTCCCATCCTGGTCGTAGGTCTCGTTGATCAGCCAGATATTACCGGCGTCCACAAACACAGCCCCTCTGAAAAAGCCGAAGATCGGAAAGCGGTACTCAGCATTGGCTTCCAGCTTAATATCCCCCACCTGATCAAAAAAGGAGAAGGCCTGCTCGTCCGGTACGTTGTAAGTGCCCGGCCCGATGCTGCGTGCCCGGAAGGCCCTGATGCTGTTCGGCCCACCGATCGAGAACTGCTTTACATAGGGCATGGTACGGGAGTTGCCGTAGGGGTAGCCCACACCGGCAATCAGTCGGGTGGCCAGCTGACTCTGCTCGCTAAAGTTGAGGTAGTAGCGGAAGTCGTTGTCGATGCGGGTGTACTGCGAGTAAGGCTGGTTAAAAATAGTGCGGGGAGGCACCGGCGGGTCTGCCTCGTCGTCGCGTTTCTCATTGCCCAGCAGCGACTGCACCCCACTTACCAGGTTGCCCGATACATCCAGCGTAGTGGCATTGAAGAACTGGTGCGTTTTCCGCTCAAGGGCCAGGGTGCTAAAGGTATGCTGGTAAATGGAGCCGATGATGAACTGCTCCTCAAAGCTGCTGCGCAGAAAAGGATTTCGAGTAAGCAATGAGTCAAACTCAGGTGTTTGTTTTCCCAGGCGCACATACTGCAGATTGATCGGGGTGAAGTCGTGTGTGATCGTCTGCTTCGGACGCCAGTTATACCCGTAGGAGGCGTTGAAGGAGTTCATCTGGAAAAACTGCACCCGGTTCAGGAAATTGTAGCCCAGCGTAATGCGCGTCTTGGGCACAAAGGCTGATCGCAGGTTGGGCAGGTTGAAAGGCGCCACCAGCCGTGGGAAGGTAAGGGAGGCCTGCGCCCCAAGTTCGTAAGAGTTCAATCCGGCCGGATTCTCAGGGTTTTCTTCGGAACCGCTGACCACCCGCCGGCCGCCTACCTGGTTTTCAAAGCGGCCTGTCAGGTCCAGCGTGAGTGTCTCAGACCCTCTGAACGCATTCCGGTTGCGGAAAGAGACCGTGACGCCCGGTCCGGCCAGGTTGTTGGATTTGCTGACCATTTGCGCCTCTGCCCGCAGCGACTTTTTAAGTGCCGGCGTCATGAAAACAAATGCATCCAGGCGGTCTTCTTTCAGCGTGTCGAGCTCGTACCGCAGGTTGACAAACTTATAGGCACTCAGGCCAGAGAGTCTGCTGACTGTAAGCAGGTGGTTGCGTCGGCTGTATACACTGTCCTTCTCCAGAAACAGGCCCGGCACCACATGCTTCGCCCGCACATAGTTTTCGTTCGGGATGTAATTGTAGGCGTCGAAACGGAGGGTATCGCTCACCGACAGGCTGTCGTTGATGGTAAAGTTGGAGTTGATGAAAATGTCATCGATCCGGTATGGACGAAGCGCCTGGGAAGGGCTATCCTGCTTCAGGCGCAGGAGCACATCCACCTCCTTGTTGCCTACCGTGGTGTCGGCACTGAAGATGAGCATATTGGGGGCGAAGAAGTAGTAGCCCCTGTTCTTCAGGGCCTGGTCGATGCGGGCACGCTCCGCTATCATTTTATCCAGGTCGTAAGGCTCTCCTTTTTTGAGCACGGAGTTTTCCTGCATCCGCCTGATCTCAGCATGTATGGGCAGCGAGTCGCTGGCGGTATACGAAATGTTGCGGATGCGGTAAGGCTCGTGCACGGTGGCGGTCCAGGTGATGGAGGCTTTTTTCTTTTTGATGGTGGTGTCGCTCTGTACGGAGTTGTGGAAATAGCCCCGGTTGTGCAGGCGGGCCTGCATCACATCATTGATGCTGGAGGTGTCCACCTCCGAAAGCAGCACAGGCGGTTCGCCGATCTTGTTCTGGATCCAGTTTTTCAGGCCCTTCTCTTTCTCGGTATAGAAGGCATTGTAGATCCACAGTTTAGGACGCATGCCAAGTATAGAAGCATTGGGCTGCGGGCGTACCGTGGCACTCAGTTCAGTCTCCAGTTCGCCGCTGCGGTTACTGCTATCCTGCTCATCATTTATCTTAACATCAAAACCTGCAAATAGGGCGTCTCCGTCTGGTACTGTCTTCGTGCTGCTACAACCGGGCAATACCCAGCTCAACGCCAGACATAAAGCAAACAGGGTATAGCGTAAAGCTGCTGTCATATAGGGTTTGTTTCTATTCTTCTTTGATGACTTCTTCTACTTTTTCTTCGGCTTCCTGCTCTTCCTTGCGCTTCTCCCGCTCATTGAACTTGATGGCTTCCTCCATACGGCGCTCCTCTTTGCGGGCTTCGCGACTCTCCAGGCTGCGGAACAGGTCGGAGAAGTTGTCGTAGTCGCGCACAAAGATCAGCGCCAGACCGGTTGCCCGCACATCGCCTTCCAAAAAGCCCTCGTACTGGTTGCGCTGGAAGCCGCGCACCCGCAGCCTGCCGTCTTTGGTGATGGAGTACTCTACGGACACGTCGCCACCGAAGCCGCTCATGTTGCGCTGCTGTGGCTCACGCTGTCCCTCCAGTCCTATGTCGGTACCTACGCGCACGGTCAGGCGGTCGTCGAGGAACTGCTGGCGCATAGCCACATTCAGGTCGGTGCGTCCTTCGGCAGAGCCGGACGAATAGTCTTCATACGAGCTCACGCCCAGCTCCAGACCAAGACCGCCGGCATAGCGGTTGGTAAGCTGGTTCAGCTGATCCGACATCACCTGGCTCAGGGAGTTGCGGGCAGTCGCTGCCAGGCCGCCGCCAGAGCTGGCCAATGGATCAGGGGCCAGGAAGCGCCCCAGCACCAACAGCGCAAACACCTGCTTATTCATCTCCGACTCATCCTGGCGCAGCGTGCCGAGCATACTTTCTACGCTGCCGTCCATGGCGCCGCGTTCTTCTTCTTCCAGCTGAATGTCAAAGCCGATTTCCGGCTGCAGCATCTCACCTGTCAGGTTCACATACACCTCAAAAGGCAACTGGTTTCGGAAGCGGCTATCTGCCTGCTCCATACTTCCTGTCTGGGCTGCAAGAAGCTCCATGGGGGCAGTCTGCACCCGGTAGATCGCCGTGATCTGCATGTCGGCCATCATCGGGTCGCCGGTCCAGTTGATGTAACTGCCTTGGGTAATGTCCAGTTGCCGGGATACCAGGTCATAGAAGTCCATGCTATACCTGCCCTCTGTGATCTCGTAGCGGCCGCTCATGCTGATCTGTCCGCTTGGCGTAATGCCGATGTAGAGCGGGGAGGCACTGCCACGCACGACCAGGTTGTCGCCCGTGGTCGGGTCTATCACAATCGTGATGGTCGTGGCATCTGTCACCGTGATCTGCGCATCGACGTTGGCACCCACAAAACCCGCACTGGTGGTATTATCCTCTTCTTCACGGCTAAGTATGGCGGTAAGGGAATCGTTCAGAGCAACAAACTCTACTACACCCTCCCGCTCCGCTGCGGCCACATCATCGGCGGGTATTACGGTGGTAAAAGTAGAGTTGTCCAGTACTGTGACAAATACCTCGATATTCGGCTCCATCATGCTGCCGGTGATATTGGCCTTCAAAGCCATTTGCACATTGCCATAGAACAGGTCGTTGTCATTGGCGGTGGAATTCATGGCCAGGAAGCGATCTGTCTGCGCACGCAGGTCGAAGGTATAGTCAGTATAGTTCTGCGTCAGGATGCGGCCGTTGATGTCGAGGGTGTTGCCCAGCGAATCGGTGAGGGTAAAGTCACGCATGCTGATGCCCTGCTCCGTAAACTCCAGTCGCTCGTTTTGAAGGGTATAGGGCGTGTTGAGCATCGTCAGGTTGAACTGTGCCTGGTTAAAGTCGAGCGCCCCGCGAATGTTTGGTTGCTCCAATGTACCGGTAATGCGCATTTTGCCGGAGGCACTGCCGTCCAGATCGTCTACCATACCTTGCGTGAAGCCCCCGAACGAGGCCAGGTTCAGATTGGCCACATTGGCATCCAGGTTGAGCAGGCTAGCATCGGGCTGCATCTCATAGAAGCCAGTCACCAACACCTGGTTGCCGTTGCCGGTAAGTGCTATGTCCAGGTTGTAGCGGTTTTCTCCGGCCGTGTTTGCTTTCAGGGCAATATCTCCTACCGGTATACCTGTATAGGCGAAGTTGGACAGGGTCATGTCGGCCGTGAAGCCCGGGTTGCCGGCCATCAGATCAGTGACGGTGGCGGTACCGTTCAGCACACCGGTCATCACGCTGTCCTGCTGTTGGAAAGACTCCATGATATAGCCGATCTCAAAATTGCCAAACTCCACCTGCAAAGGGGCATTCGGACCAACAGGACCCGTGCTATTGAGGAGCACGTAATTGCCGTTGCGCTCCAGCCGAACGTTTTGGGCGTAAAGCAGATCGGTGTCGAACTGCAGGTAATTGTCCTGCGGTACAGACCAGGGGTCCCCATTGATCACCAGTTGCTCCGGGTTAATGGCAAAACGGTAGCCCGGGCCCAGGCTGTTGAGCACACCGCCGATCACAAACTGCTCCACGCTGTCGAGGTCAGCCATGGCCAGTCGCAGGGTCATGTCATTGTCGCGGGCAGCTCCGTCCAGGCTGACATTGTTGATCAGCAGCGAAGGCGACCGGATCTCGCGCACGCCGAGGCTGTAGCCCATCTGCTCCCGGTTACCCCGTACCTGCAGGGCTATATCGTGTATGTTGTAGTCGGTATAGACTACCTGTCCAACGTTGGCATCCATAGCGAATTCCTGCGTTTCCCCGTTGTAGGAGGCTGTGATTGGACCATCGACCTGCAATTGCTCCAGGTCAGGTACAAAAGAGGCAATGATATCCGGACGGCGCAATTGTACTTCAGCCTCAAAGTCGCCCAGGTTCAGGTTAGCAGGGAAAGGCGGGTCGGGTTGGAGATCAAAGTAGGCAGAAAAGTGCTTGGCGAGTGCAGTGGGCAGCTCAGCCAGATCGTTGGTAAAGCGCATATCGGCATCCGCTATGCTGGAGTTAAGTGCAATGGCTGTACCTGGCATATTCTGCTGCAGGGTTAATTGGAGCGAATCGATTGGGTAGGAGACACCCTCCAGGCGCACCCGCACGTTATCGCCTTCCAATGTGCCGCTGATGTCACTGGCATCGTTACCGGCAAAGCGACCGCGCAGCTGGCCCCTGATGCCCAGGTCATCTTCATAAAAATTGAGGGCTTTCAGGTCTACGCCTTTCAGGTCCAGGTCAAAGACATACTCACCCCGCTCTTCATTGCGCAGGTTAAAGTCGCCTTTCAGGTCAAAGTTCAGGTTTTCGTCTCGGGCGCGGGCTGCGACATGGTACAGGTTGCGGTCGATGCGGGCATCCACATCCACATTGTTGTAGGCGTAGTTGTTGTAGTTTGCTTCTTTGATGCGGGCCTGTACATCGGCGCGCATGGTTTCTGGAGTTAATCCAGTTCCTCTCGCGGTAGCCTCAAAAGCCACACGCCCCACGCCGTAGTCTTCCGTAAAGAGCTGCCCCAGGTCAAAACCTGACGTTCTGACCGTCGCCCGGAATGGCTCAGCTCCGGCCGGTCCCTGGTCCATGTCCACCACGGCGTTCAGGTTGCCAAAAGAGCTGTTGATGGCTGCATTCAGATCAAAGTTGGTGAGGGTGCCGCTATACCTGCCCGTCATGCTCAGGTTGTTCGGGATTCTGATCTCAGGCGGAATCGTGCCCGGAGGAGCGAGGGCCAGGATGTCGGTGCGGGTAGTCGCCATGCGGTTGATGTCGAGGTCCATGGCCAGCCGGTCCGGGTCCATCGCATTGCGCACATTGCCGCTCACATTTACGGCAGTGCCCTGCAGACCCGCCACCTGCAGCTGCTGTATGTTGATGTTGTCCAGACGCCCTTGCGCACGACCGTCAAGGCGTATCGTAGTATTCGCAATTTTGCGGAACGATGGGTTATCGGCAAGGTCAGGTGCAAAGTACAGGGCATCCTGCATACCGATGCGTGAGTTGTCGATGTCCAAATCCAGTCGAACAGCGTCCAGGTTATCGGTCAGATCGTCCCATGAGGTATAGCGCAGGGCCAGGTCCTTGCTGATGCGGCTGTGTCCGGTCTGCAGGTCCAGGTTGGCCAGCCGGGCATGAGTGGAGTCGAGCGTGATATCCGATTGGAAATTATTGACCCGGAAGCCGCTCTGTTCTTCAAGCTTGAGCTGGTTGAGCTGCATGCCCATCTGGTTCAGGCTATACCTGATCTCCTCCGCATCCATTTCGATGTTGGAGAAGCGCAGGTGGTTGTAGTCCATACCACGGGCCTGTCGTGGCGCATCGGCATTGTCCATACCTGCCTCCAGGCCGCTTACGTTCAGCTTGCCCAGGTTCACCACCCAATTCACGGGCTGTCCCTGTGTTTTCTCTACCGACTCGTCCAGTTTACGCACTGTTTCTGCCGGGTTCACCGCCAGTGAGTCAGTTGGCTTCAACTTTTCCTGCACATAGAGCACCTTTGAGTCGTGCAGGTCGAAGCTGCGCAGGTCAATGCGGGCATTGGGCAGGTCAATATTGTCTACTGCCAGTTCTGATTTTCCCAGCTTGAGCTCAATGCGTTGGTCGGCGGGTATACTTGCATAGTTCAGCGCAAAGTTCTCAACTTCCACACCGTTCAGACCAAAGTCAAAGGTGATGGGCTCTGAGGGTTCGTCAGGCGGAAGCTTGGTTTGCACATAATTTATACCTGTGTTTCGCAACTCAATATTATCGAGACGGTAGATCTCCTCTTCCAGCTTGAGCTCTTCCATAGTGGTGGTGAGCTGGCCTACTCTGGCCCTGATGTGATTGCCGCCTGCCTCGTCGTTGAAATTGACATATACATTCTCCAGGTTAATCAGACCCAGGTCTATTTGCATTCCTCCAGTTGTGTCGGCGGGTTGAGCTGCGGTGGTGTCGGTCGCGAAGGCCTCCGCCAGAAAATCGAAATTGGAAGTTGAGTCGGGCCGGATGTGCAGGTTGAGGGTAGCCTGCTGCAGGTCTATTTTGCTGATATTCAGCTCACCGCTCAGCAGTGACCAAAGTTTGATGTCCACCCCAAGGCGCTGGCTGTACCAGAGCGTGTCCTGCTGCTGGTCTTCCAGGTATACATCCTCCAGCACAACGGCATTGCGCCAGTCTGTTTTAAAACGCCCGATTTCTACGCGGGTGTCCAGCATGCCGGCCAGGTATGAGGCCCCTTTCTGAGCTGCGAAATTCTGCACTTTCGGGATTTGCAAAGCGATGATGATGAGCAATAGCAGGCCCACTACAATGGCAAGGAACCAGAGTATCACCTTGGCAATGGTTTTTCCGATATGTTTAGCTGATGCGATATGGAGTTAGTTTTACTGTTTGACTTTACGAAAGATTGCTAACAAGGATAGAATTTTTTACTAATGACTATGGCACATGCCTTGGTACGCCATAGTAGGGTTACAAGAATGCGGCAGCTATTGTTTTGGCCCTTGGCAGGAAGAAGGTAGGTATATTTAGTAAGTGGTGTGATGTAAGTAGTTAAAAATCAACTAACTGAATGAGGTTTGAGTACAATAAAACGTTGGTTTTTTTGTGTATGGCCATGGATGAGTCTGCTATACCTCCGGGTTTTAAGGATATGTTGGGTTTTGGGTTGGTAGAGGCTTTACTGGGCCGTCGCTCCCGTCGTTTTTTTATGGGGGCGGAAATCCCTGATGGCGTGTTTGCCTACAAATCGGAAAAGGAGCCGATGCCCCTCTCTGAACTGGAGAAACTGCTCGTGGTGACGGCCTGTGCCGGCAACACGGGTTGGCACAACATGATCTACCGGGCGCAGCGTTATGCGCCGCATCTCTCCAACTATGCGGCTGCAGCAGGAGGGCGTACTTTTCCCTCAGCTGCCGGCTTCCATACCTCCATGACTTTCTTCACTGACGACTCCGGTGTGTATGTCGTAGACAACCGGGATGCGCCGGCCTCAGCAGACAGGGCGGCGGACGGATCCCTGGATCTGGATGAAGTGGTGCAGGCACTGCGAAGTCGCATCAAAAAGCTGCAGAATAGCCGCCTGAAACTGCCCTCCGAAGTGCCTTTTGTGGAAGCGCATAACACCTGGGTCACCAATAAGCCCGGTACGCTCCTGGTGATACCCGTAGCCGACCTGGCCCAGCACGTGCTGCTAGCAATCTGCTATATGCTGCAAAACGGACTCGTACTTTACGATGACATCCACAAGCAGGCAGTACCAGGTATAGCGCAATTCAAAAACCTGGTGAATGTGAACAATGTGTGGCCCATCACTTTTGTAGAGCAGCTATCACTTGCCGAGGTATGCGCGGAAATGGCTACTTCCTGCTATGCAGGGACGTTGCTGCTGCAAGCTATGGGGCTGGGTGGCTGGATGTATGATGGCATAGACCCCTTAAGTGTGCTGGGGGCAAGCGGTGTGGCCGGTGTGGAAGGGCTCGGCTTTCGCTACGATACAGATGAACGCTGGCCATACCCCAATCCGACCGGGCTGTCAGGTATAATGGAAGGCTATTGTCCGCCTCACTATCCGGATATGCGGGCTGCCGTGGAGGCCGTGTGTGAGCGAAAATTTGGAAGGGAGGGACCTTTTGATCCGGCAACACCTGGACCCTGGCGGGAGAGTGCTAAGGTTAGGGGAGCGGCCCAGGTACACGATGAGTCATTCCGGGAGTGCGTGGCGCTGCAGGCACAGTATGTGTTCGACACCTTCGGCAAGTTTCCGGGTACGGTGCCTTCTATGTTTATCTGCACCTACCTACAGGCGCATCACCTGGATCTGGCTTTTTATGACAAGTTCTATCAACCCGGCGCCTACCTGCACACCCATGCCCGGCACATGGCGCAGTGGCATCCAGTTATGCCATCATAACATTGTAGCGGCTATACACCCCCATCAGTTCGCCCAAAGCGAGTACATGCGGACCTATCACACGGAGTAGTGCCTGCCTGCCGGTGCCTTCTTTGATGTTCAGCATCACATCCAGGGCGTAAATTCTGTAATAGTAGTGGTGCAGTCCCTGTGGCGGGCAGGGACCGCCATAATGCAGCTTCCCAAAATCGTTGGTCCCCTGTATACCAGGCACAACCCCTTCCTCGATCAGGTTTGTAGGAGGCACATTCCATACCAGCCAGTGTGTCCAGATGCCCCGTGGTGCGTCGGGGTCCTCCACGATGATTACCAGGCTTTCCGTGTACTTTGGCAAGTTCCTGATCTCGAGCGGCGGACTGATGTTCTCACCGTCGCAGGTATAGCGGATCGGTATTCGCTCCCCCTGCGAAAAGGCAGGACTTGTGAGGTATAGCTTTCCTTGGGTTCTCGACTGCATAAAGTTTCAGTTACTGTATAGTATGAATGAGATTGCTGTCCGGGAGGCAGGGTGAACATGGCAGGAGCGTATAATCGGTATTTATATTTATATTGTAACTTAGTTTTTTTATAAAGGTTGAGTTTTTAAATAAATAAAAGTATAGTTTTACTAATAATCTTCTTAAATAGGCATAATTGTTACCTGAATAAGGCTAAACAAGGGTGGTTAGATAAATTTTACCAGGATTTTTCTTTAAACTATTGAGAATTAGCCAGAACCTATTAACTTTCGTATATAAGGCAACTCGGATAAAAAAAGCATGCGGTTATGGAGAAATTCATCATCTTAACAGTACTGGCGATTTATGCAGTGGGGTATTTGTTGTACTACATGTATGGCAAGGAAGACCGAAAAACCCGGAAGTATGATCGCTACCAGCTATAAATAAATTACTGTTTTTGTTTTCAGTTGAGGGTTTTGTGCGGAACTGTTACAGCATAAAAAAAGGTGCAGGATAAAGTCCTGCACCTTTTTGGCATGTATCAAATGGGAAATTCTTTTAACTAACTCGCTCTTCTTAGCTGCAGGTAGTTCACCAGATCATCAATCGAATACACCGGTACTTCATCCGGGATCACGACATCAAACTTTTTCTCTACTGCCAGTATAATATCTACCACGTCAACTATATCCATTCCATTTTCCCAAAGTCCTTTGGGGCCGGAAAGTTTATGTGGGGCGATTGCTTTTAATCTGCTTACCAGATTGATTACCTCTTTGTATAAGGTAGTTCTAGGATCTGCCATATGTTTATAAATAAAGGGTAATTTATTTCACGCTTTCCACCAGGCTCCTCCTGCCTTATATCGGGCAGGAGGAGGGGGAATATCTTAGTGCGCAAACTCGTGCGCCATCTTTCTTTCTTCGAGCTCTTTGGTTTCGTGCTCCAGCTCTTCCAGTGACTTCTCTTCCAGATGGATTACCGTCTTCTTGTCCATACCAAGCTTAGCCAGGATGCGGTCGAAGCCATAGTAGATGATCGGCACCACAATCAGGGTCAGGAACATGGAAGAACTCAAACCACCGATCAAAGCCCATGCCAGACCATTTTTGGTCGCGGCTACCGAACCACCTGCCAAGGCGATCGGCAACATACCAATCACCATTGCCAGGGTCGTCATCAGGATCGGACGGAAACGGATTCTAACCGCTTCGATCAGGGCTTCTTTCACGGCCACGCCTTCATCTTTCAGCTTGTTGGTAAAGTCGACTACCATAATGGCGTTCTTGGCTACCAGACCAATCATCATAATGATACCCAGGATCGAGAAGATACTCAGTGCCTGTTGTGCCAGCGCAAGGGCCAGCAAGGCACCAATGATCGCCAAAGGTATAGAGAACAGTACTACTAGCGGGTACACATAAGAGTCGTACAGGGCCACCATGATCAGGTACACGAAGATGATCGAGGCCAGCAAGGCTACGCCCAGCGTACCGAAACCTTCGCTCTGGTTTTTCATGTCACCGCCAAACTCGTAGCTAACACCTTTCGGCGCTTCTACCTCAGCCAGTTTCTCCTGAATCTCTGCACCGATCGAACCAGACGGACGACCAATTACCTGCGAGTTCACGTTCACGGAGGTCACGCGGTTGTAGCGCTCCAACTGCGACGGACCAGTAGACTGGCGGATGTCGGCAAACTGACCCAGGCGCACCAGCTGTCCCTGGTTGTTCACGAATGACAGGTTGGCGATGTCGGTTACGCTGCGGCGATCAAACTCGTCGAGGCGGATGTTGATGTCGTAGTCTTCAGTACCGGAGCGGAAAGTTACGTCAGAGTTACCGCTGAAGGCCAGCTGCATGCTTGCACCCACGTTCTCCAGCGACAGGCCTACGTTGGCCATCTTGTCGCGGTCCACCACTACTTCAATCTCCGGGTTACCGCCTTCCACTGACATTTCCACGTCGGCTGTACCAGATACACTTTCTACCACACCCATTACGCGCTGCGAGAAAGCCATCACGCTGTCCAGGTTCGATCCTGAGATGATCAGCTGGATAGGGGCCTGTGAGTTACCCACCAGACCTACCGGCACTGGCGTCACCTCCACGTTTGGCAGTTTGCTCTCAATGTCAGCTTTGGCCTGACGGCTAAACTGGTCGGTGCTGAAGGTACGCTCTTTCACGTCTACCAGCGTTACCGATACTTCGGATTTGTAGGCCGTGTTCTGACCCTGCTGTGCCGAAGAAGTAGTACCTACCGTGGTAAATACTTTCGATACCTCCGGGAAGCCCTCCAGGTACTGTTCAACCTGGCGTGTAGCAAAGTTGGTCTGCTCTACCGTCGCGTTCTTTGGCAACTCCAGCTGCAAGCTTACTTCACCACGGTCACCGGCAGGTATAAATGCTGAACCGATAAAGCCGAGTGGCACCAGTGCAAAAGAGGCTACCAGCAAGATCATGGTCACGCCCAGCGTGATCAGCTTGTGGTTAAAGGCCCACTTCAAAGCGGCTGTAAAACCATCGATGATGCGGTCCAGTACGCGCTCGAATGCCAGGATGAAGCGTCCGAAGATGTTCTTATCCGAAATGTGCTCCAAGCGTGAGAAACGGCTCGCTAATAGTGGAATCAACGTGAAGGCTACGAAAAGCGAGATCATCGTTGAAACAGCCACTACCACGGCGAACTGACGCAGAATGTCCGATACCAGGCCTGATGAAAGGGCGATAGGTATAAACACCACCGAAATTACCAGTGTGATGGACGTAACCGTCGCCATGATCTCACGGATACCGTCGTAAGCGGCCTGCGCCGGCTTTTTGCCCATCTCCATGTGGCGGTGAATGTTCTCAATTACCACGATGGCATCATCCACCAGAATACCCACCACGAGCGAGAGTGCCAGCAGGGACATCAGGTTAAGCGAGTAACCAAACAGATACATGAAGATGAAGGTTGCCACCAAAGAGGCAGGTATAGAGATCATTACAATCACCGCATTTCGGAACGAGTGCAGGAACAGCAACATCACCACGGCCACCAGGATTACGGCAATCATCAAGTCATGAAGTACCGAGTCGGCTGCCTCCAGTGTAAAGTCAGAGGAGTCGTTGGCGATGTTGAAGTTCAATCCAACGTCGGCATAGTCCGTTTCCAACTGAGCCAGGGCTTCCTTCGTCAGACGGCTTACCTCTACGGCGTTCGCATCTGACTGCTTCTGAATGGTGATACCCACAGACGGGCTGCTGTTTACGCGGGTCAGTACTTCAATGTCTTTCTGCGTGTCCTGTACTTCGGCTACGTCAGCAAGGCGCACAATGCCGTTTGCATCTTCACGCACAATCAGGTTGCGCAGTTGGTCCAGCGACGCAAACTTACCAGCCAAACGGATCTGTGTCTGACCGCTTTCCTGCTTGATCTTACCTGTAGGGAAGTCAAGGTTGGAGTTGCGGATCTTCTGCTGTACCTGTAGGATAGAGAGATTATAAGCCTCCAGTTTGTTCGCGTCGATGTTTACTTTGATCTCACGCTCCTGGCCACCCAGAATTTTGATGGCAGCCATACCTGGTATGCGCGACAGCTCCGGCTTGATCTTCTTGTCGATCAGGTCGTAGAACTCGGTCGGTGACATGTTGGCCGTGGCACCCATCTTAATGATCGGGAGGTCATCGAGGTCAAACTTGTTCAGCGTTGGCGACTCCGCATCATCCGGCAGGTTGGCCAGGATGGTGTTGATCTTTCGCTGCGCGTCCTGCAGGGCCAGGTCCACATTGGTTCCCTGGTTCAGCTCCACCACAATAATGGAGAAACTCTCCAGGGAGGTGCCACGCATCGTTTTCACGTTCTCAAGTGCCGACAAGGCTTCCTCAATCTCTTTTGTCACTGAGTTCTCTACCTCGTTAGGCGAGGCACCCGGGTAGATGGTAGAGATGGTCAGCACCGGCGGGTTGAACTTCGGAAGAAGCTCATAGTTTAGTGCGCTATAACTCGCAACACCCAGTAGTGTGAGGACCGTGAAGACCACTACCACCAAGGTTGAGCGCTGTATAGATATTTTGGTTATGTTCATTTCTAAATGTTCTTAATGCTTTAATAGCGCGAGCGTCTTCGCTCGTTTTTGGTATCGTGCGGCCTTTGGCCGCTTGTAACTATCGGCTGGGCCAGAGGCCCCACTATAGTTAGTCACGAGCGAAGACGCCCGCGCCATATTTCATTACTTCAGCACCGTTACTTTCATGCCTTCACGCAGGTTGATCTGTCCGCTGCGAACGATCTGCTCGCCAGGCTGCACACCTTCCAGGATCTCTACCTGGTCTTGCGTTACCACGCCTACACGTACCGGACGCTGACTGGCCTGGCCATCCTTCACCACATACACCAGTGGGTTCTGGATGCTACCTACGATCGCCTCACGCGGCAACAGCATGGCGTCGCGCTGGTCTGCTACGTCAAAGAAAGCAGTACCATACATACCGGCACGCAGGTTGTTGTTAGCAGCATTTTTCACTTCCACTTCCACGTCGAATTTCAAGGTTGCATCAGCCTGGGCAGCGATCGCCGTCACAGTACCTTCATATTCCTGGCCTGAACCGGCATCAGCTTTCACTTTTACCTTGTCACCTTTGTTGATCAGAAGGACTTCGCTTTCAGAGGCTTTTACTTTCAGTTTCAGCTTGTCCACATTCACGATGTCGTACAGTTTTGTACCTGGGTTCAGGTATGATCCAACTTCCACATGAATCTCGTTAATCTCGCCACCGATGGGGGCGGTGATGCGCGTCTTGGTCAGGCGCTGACGGGCAGCTACCAGTTGCGCTTCCGTTGACTTGGCATTCAGACGGGCATCTTCCAACTGACGCTTTGTGATGGCATCACCGGCAGCCAGGTTTTCGAAACGCTCCAGGTCACGCTTGGCCTTTTCAGCGTTTGTCTGGGCAGTGGCCAGGTCGGCAGCCATGGTATTGCTCTCAACCTGTGCCAGCAGTTCGCCAGCTTTTACTTTGTCGCCTTTGCGCTTAAGCACGCTCTTGATCTGGCCTTGTGTTTCAGACAGCAATGTCAGACTCTGGATCGGGGCGAAATTACCCTGTGCCGTAAAGGACTTGTCTAGTTTAGCAGAAGCTACTTCGGTAATGGTAACAGGTATGGCTTCGCTTTTGATGGAGGCTACGGCGGCGTTTGCGGCCATTTGCTCTTTGTTGCTCATCAGCTTAAAGCCAATGGCGCCCAAAATCACGATAACGACTACGATATAAATCAGCTTTTTCATTTTGTTCTTTGTGATGCTTATTTAATTAATGTGTTTAGGTCGCCGGTAGCTTTCAGGTAGCCAAGTTGGGCCAGCTGGTACTTCAGCATTTCGTTGTTCAGATTTGTTTTGGCTTCGCGCAGACTTACCTCAGCTTCGAGCAGGTCGGTCAGCGGGGAGATGCCTTCTTTATAGAGATCATTGGTGGTGTCGTATACCTCCTGTGCCAGCGCTACATTCTGCTCCTGTGCCGCGATGGAGGCGGAGCTGTTCTGCAACTGACTGATAGAGTTCTCAAGCGCCACTTCCAGGTTCTTGGTCAGTTTCTGGCGGTCAGCTTCCAGCGACTTCAGCGTATACTCCGTCTGCTTGATCTGGGAGTGCTTGCGCATACCATCGAAGATCGGGATGTTGAGCTGCAAGCCAACAATGCCAGTGCTGAACCAAGGCTGACTTGAGTCGAAGAAGTTAAACTCCTTGCGCATGGCATTGTACTGAAATGTACCTGTAGCAGAGAGGGTAGGGTAGTAGCCCGCCCTGATGTTCTGCTTTTGAAGTTCCGTTAGTTCGGTCTGCTTGTTGAGCAACTGCAGCTGCGTCTGTCCCTGCACCAGGTCTTTGCTGCTGTTGAAGGCCGCGGCTCCGGTATCAAGTGCAATCGCGGCATCAGTCAGAGCGATGCCTTCTTCCAGCGGCATACCCATGAAGAACTTCAGGATATTCATTTGCTGGTCAAGCGCACTGGTCAGCGTTTGCAGCTGTGTCTCCAGGTTGGTTTTGTTCACCTTGATGCGGTTCACATCCACTTTGCGGGCCAGGTCGTTTTCGTACTGTAGCTGCAGGATCTTGCCCAGCTGATCCAGTCGGGCCAGGTTGGCATTGATGATCTGGAACTGCTCTTTTGTCTGCAGGATCTGGAAGTAAGAAGAGCTCACGTTATACATTACTTCCTCTTCTGTCATGGCCTTGCGCAGACGGTACAGGTCCTCGCTGCTCTTAGCTGCCTTCAGTCCTACAAAGTAAGACTGGTTAAACAGCAGTTGCGACAGCTGTATACCTGCCGATGCATTGTATTTGGTACCAAACTGCACCGGAATCATTTCATTAGGCTTGCCTTCAAACACGTTTGGGATTACCTGTACCGGGATAGCCGGATACATGTTAAAGTTACCTGTGGCATTTAACTGTGGCAGGCCACTACTCTTCGCCTCTTTCACCATGTATTTGGCGCTCAGCTGGTCGTAGGACGCCTTTTGCATATCCTCGTTATGCTCCAGCGCATACGTGATGGCCTCCTGCAGACTCAGCGTCTGTACATCAGGCTTCTCCTGCGCCACAACCGGCTTCACGAAAAGCATGGCCAATCCGACTACTAAATATTTGATTTTCACGTTTCTGTTTATTATGTTTAGATATAAGTAGTTAGTTCTGAAAATTATGAACTTAAAAACTAAAAAAATTATGCTCTACTCTTTTCCCACTCGTCGATCAGGCGGGGCATTTGCGCTTTCATATAATCCAAAAAGCTGATGAAGTCATTTAGTTTCGTGTCATAAATTGGGTTATCACGTTTTCTGACTTCCAGTACCCGTTTTAAAAGAGAGTTGAGGTGACTTAGATCTTCCATCTTCTTAGCAAACAACTCACGCCAATTGGACGATTTGATGCGGAAATAACGCTTCCGGTCACCTGAAAAAGTAGTATATTCAATATGTCCGGTGTTCAGGAGCATATTAAGCGCATTGCTGGTAGCGCTTTTGCTAATATTGAGCCCTTCGCTGATCTCCTCAAAAGTAAGTTCAGGTTTATCGCACACTAAAAGCAGGCCTACCACCCGGGCAACTGCCGGTTGAAAGCCATTGTTTTCGTGATAAATCCCGATTTGTTCGATCAGTTCGCGCTGTTTTTCGCTAAGAGTCATATCTTTGCCTTTGTTATTCTTTAGCTATAACGGTACAAAGGTATAACTTAGTTTCATTAGTTCATAATTTACAGAACTAAAATTTCTGAATTTATTATCCCTTCCAGTACATGCCTATTCCAGAATGCGTCGCAGGTAGTTAATCTGGCCGAGATGATAGTTTAAATGCCCGTAGAGGTGTATCAGAAAGTAGCTGACGGTCATTTCGTAGCCAAGCACCTGCTGTGGATATGGCTTTTGCAGATCATCTGCGGAGAGGCGTTCCAACGTAGAAGCGACGGTGCGCTTCACCTCTTCAATCTGTTCCAGAAGTTTTTCTTTGGGTATATTCCGTAGACTGAATTCTGCGTCCCTATCCCGCACATAGCCGCTTCCGCCCAATATAGCTCCGATATAAGTATTCAGGTTGCCGACCAGGTGCAGACAGAGATTTCCAGCTGAGTTGGATGTGTGGCCTTTTGTTTTCCAAAGGTTCTCCTCCTGCTCGAATAACCGGATCTCTGCTGCGAGTTTATCCAGATCGCGCAGTAATACGGCGCTGAACTCACTTACTAGATGCTGCATTTTTGGAAACGATTCTATTAATGTATTTCTGTTACTACTCGTTGTCAAATTAAGATGTGGCAGATGCTATTGGTCTTTTCGATGCTTTAACCTGATCACCATCCCTTCGTCGCCACTCAGGCTTACCCGGTCTTTCACCTCAGTTCCTTCCCTTTCTGGCAGCGTGTCTATTTCGATGGATCCCTCGAACTGGAAGTGCTCCGGGTGGAAATGACAGGTTTTGTGGCTCAGGTTCAGCAGTATCAGAAAGCGGGTGTCGGAGGTATAGCGCATATAGGCCAGCAGCGGTTTCTGGGCCTCCATCGGCTTGTAATGTCCGATGCGCAGGGCGTCTTCTTTCTGACGGAGGTTCAACAATCGCTGGTGCAGCGCTAACATGGAGTCGTGGTCGTCGGCCTGTGCCTTTACATTCACCCGACGGTGGTTTGCTGGCAATGGCAACCAAGGCTTAGATGAGCTGAAACCGGCATTTTCGCTGTCGTCCCATTGCATGGGCGTACGCTGCGGGTCTCGGCTCAGGTTGAGCCCGGGCATGTTGAGGCCCTGTGGGTCCTGCACCTCCTCTTCGGGTATAGGTACGTCGCGCATGCCGATCTCATCTCCGTAGTAGATCGTAGGTGTGCCGCGCAGCGTGAGCAGGAGCATCGCCGCTACCCGTGCCTGGTCCTGACCAACCCTGCTGGAGATGCGTGACTGGTCGTGGTTGCCGAGTACCCAGTTTGGCCAGCCGCCTTCCGGCAGTGCAGCCTCGTACTGGTTGATGTTAGAGGCGATTTCTCCTGCATCCCAGTCAGTAGAAAGCAGTAGAAAGTTGAAGGGCAGGTGCGCTCCGTTTTTGTCAGTGCCGTAATAGGTCATGAGCTTGTGGATGGGCAGGTAGATTTCGCCGATCATCATGCGTTCGTCGTAGCTGTCGAGCACTTTGCGCATCATGTGTACAATGTCGTGTACTTCCGGCTGGTCAGTAGAGTAGGCCGGAATGAGCTTTTCGTAAGTAGCCTGGTGCGATTTGTAGTTCGGATTGGTGGGGTTGTCGCGTAGCTGGTCATCTTTGATCATGTGCCACATTACGTCCACCCGGAAGCCGTCTACTCCCTTGTCGAGCCAGAAGCGCATCACGTCCATCATTGCCTCCTGCACCTCCGGATTGCGCCAGTTCAGGTCGGGCTGCTCTTTCAGGAAGGCATGGTAGTAGTACTGTTGCGTCTTTTCGTCCCACTCCCAGGCACTGCCACCAAACACACTGAGCCAGTTGTTCGGCTCAGAACCGTCTTCGTTGGCGTTCTCCCAAATGTACCAGTCGCGCTTCGGATTGTCTTTGGAGGAGCGGGACTCCTTGAACCAGGGGTGTTCGTTGGAAGTATGGTTGGGCACCAGGTCGAGGATCAACTTCATACCCCGGTCGTGTACGGCCTGCAGCAGCTCGTCAAAATCCTCCATGGTCCCGAACAGCGGATGTATGCCACAGTAGTCAGAAATGTCGTAGCCAAAGTCAGCCATAGGGGAGGAGAAGATGGGAGAAATCCAGATGGCCGTCATGCCCAGTGACTTGATGTGGTCCAGTCGCTGGATGATGCCCTGCAAGTCGCCTACGCCATCGCCGTCACTGTCCTGGTACGAGCGTGGGTAGATCTGATATATTACGCCTTCCTGCCACCACAGGTATTTCTGATTCTCGTCTTTCATTCTTGTAGGTTTGTTCTGCAATTCGGCCTGATGCCGGTCATATTATATTAATGATTCATGTACGGGAGAATGCGCCGGGAGATATAGATGTACCTCAACCAGAGGATAAAGCCTGCGTTATAATGATTTGATGTAGGCAATTATGGAGTACAGTTTTTCATCATTCTTCACAGGCTTGGGTTTGATCGGTATACTGATCAGTATCGTGCTATTAGTGTTTGTGGTGTGGAGTGTGATCTGGTCTTACAACGATGCCCGCCGAAGAGGGAAATCACCCTGGTTGGTGGCCCTGATGGTCCTGTTCATGGTTTGGCCAATAGGGCTGATCGTTTGGTTGTTGCTCCGGCCGCAAAATAAAGAGCAGCAGGTATAAGTTACTCCCAACACACAATGTCGTTGTATTCTTTGTGTCGCTTCACATAGGCTTCGACAACGGGGCAGGAGGGTACAATCTGGCATTTGCACTCCCTGGCATGTTCTAGTCCTTCCTTTACCAGCTTGTCGGCTATACCTTGCCCACGATGGGTTTCGGGCACATAGGTATGGTCAAAGTCCATATGTCCCTGATCGGTGATGGAATAAGTAAGCTCAGCCTCACCTCCTTCGAGGATAATATAAAAGCGGGTGTCTTCTTCGTCGTGAATGATTTCCATGGGAATATAGTAGTATTTGGAACAGGTATACGGCTTGTGGGAGAAGGTGTTAGTAAGCCAGCCTCGCGATAAAGCGATTTTTAATGTAATTTGCATGCATCATCCATAACCTGTAGGAGGCTGCGGGAGTACAATCAGCGGTTTCTACATAACATGTTTCATTTTCTACACTATGCAACAAAACGCTAACCTGATAGGGCGCATCTCACAGCGGCTGTCACTTTTCCTTTTCCTGTTCCTGATCACCGTACTGGTACAGGCGCAAACGATCACCTCTCCGGACAAGAACCTGAGCATGACCTTTGAACTGGCCGCCAACGGAGTGCCTACCTACCAGCTTACTTACAAAAAGAAGCCGGTCATCAAGCAAAGCAAAATGGGCTTTGAGATGAAAGACGTGCCTTCTATGATGAACGGTTTTGCAGTAGCCAAGACAGAACAGAATAGTGTGAACGACACCTGGGAGCCGGTATGGGGAGAACAGAAAACCATCCGCAACAACTACAATGAGTTGTTGGTGACACTCAACCAGAAAGAGCACAAGGACCGCCACATCCGCATCCGCTTCCGCCTGTTCAACGACGGGCTGGGCTTCCGCTACGAATTCCCGCAGCAGCCGGAGCTCAAGTACTTTATCATCAAAGAAGAGCATACGGAGTTCAACTTAACCGGCGATCACAAGATCTTCTGGATACCAGGCGACTACGACACGAACGAGTATGCTTATACCACTTCTCAGATCTCGCAGATACCAGGCCTGATGGAGAAAGCTACCATCGACGTGCATGCGCAGCATCCGATTAAAACCTTAGCTGTACAGACTCCTTCGATGATGAAATCTTCGGACGGACTCTACATCAACATACACGAAGCAGCTTTGCTCAACTACCCGGCTATGAATCTGAACGTGGACCCGAAGACTTTTAAGTTCAGCACGCACCTGACACCGGACGCGGTAGGTAACAAAGGCTATCTGCAAACCGATGCGCAAACGCCTTGGAGAACCATTGTCGTAAGTGATAGAGCCACGGACATTCTAGCCTCCAAATTGATCCTGAACCTGAACGAACCGACTGCTTATGAAGACGTGTCCTGGATCAAGCCAGTGAAGTACATCGGTATCTGGTGGGAGTACTTTGTGGCGGGTAAGAGCACCTGGGCTTATGGCAAAGAAACCAATGTGAAGTTAACTGACGACTATACCAAATTAACTCCAAGTGGCCGCCACGGTGCGACCACTGAGAATGCCAAAAAGCACATTGACTTTGCTGCTGAGCACGGTTTCGATGCGGTACTGATCGAAGGTTGGAACATAGGCTGGGAAGATTGGTTCGGTAACTGGAAAGAGGAAGTATTTGATTTCGTGACGGCCTATCCTGATTTTGATGTGAAGGAAGTTCAGAAATACGCGGAGTCGAAAGGTGTGCGTGTGATGATGCATCACGAAACTTCAGGAGCTGCCACCAACTACGAGCGTCGTCTGCATGAGGCCTTCCAGTTCATGCAGGACCATGGCTATAATTCTGTGAAGACAGGCTATGTAGGTAAGATCATCCCACGCGGTGAGCACCATGATGGACAGTGGATGGTGAACCACTACAACTACGTGGCCAATACAGCGGCAAAGTATAAGATCATGATCAACAGTCACGAGGCGGTTCGCCCAACTGGTTTGCACCGTACCTTCCCGAACTGGCTGGCGCAGGAATCTGCCCGTGGTACTGAGTTTGAGGCAATGGGCGGTCTGGCCCCAGACCACGCGACTATTCTGCCGTTTACCCGCCTGATGGGTGGCCCGATGGACTATACACCTGGCATTTTCCAGACGGACCTGTCGTACTACCACGGCGGTGAGCAGCGTGTGAACACTACCTTAGTGAAGCAACTGGCTTACTACGTGACCATGTACAGCCCGCTGCAAATGGCCGCTGACATTCCGGACAATTATACCCGCTTCCCGGATGCGTTTCAGTTCATCAAAGACGTAGCCTTAGATTGGGACGATACCTGGGTGCTGGAAGCCGAGCCGGGTGACTATGTGACGATTGCCCGTAAAGCGAAAGGTAAGAACGAGTGGTACATCGGGGGTATAACCGACGAAAACACCCGTACTGCCAACATCCGTTTCGACTACCTGCCAAAAGGCAAAAACTACATCGCGACTATTTATGCAGATGCGAAGGATGCCAGCTGGAATAAGAATCCACAGAAGTACGAAATCCGCAAAGTGCTCGTGAACTCGAAGAGCGTGCTGAAGCAGCATCTGGCCTCTGGCGGTGGTGTGGCTGTGAGCGTGAAGGAGGGAAGCAAGCAGGAGCAGAAGGGTTTGAAAAAACTGTAAGCTCCTTCAGCTGATACTATAAAAAAAGCGCCGTGCAGGAATGTACGGCGCTTTTTTTGGCTATAATCGAATTATTTTAAGGTATAGTTTGTATCTTATTGATATGTAAACTTTTAGCCTTTTTACTTATGAACCCAGACGAATTTGAAGAAAATTATACCCAAATCCTTCATACGCTTTTAAAAGCCTTCGCAAACAGCTCCGAAGTCGAGCCCGAAAAGTTTTATAATCTGGCCGACTCCATAGAAAAGCTGCGCGATAACAGCCCTGCACTTTACGACGCTATCAAATCTTTAGAAGACGAACAACGCGAAGCCGCTTAATTTTAAACAAGCTGACAGTGCTGTAATGATCTTAATTGAAGAAGGTTATTACAGTACCGTCAGTTTCTTGGTGACTAAACCGCGTTCCGTCTGTATTTGCAGGAAGTAGAGCCCGGCTTTGGCAGTGGGCAGGCTGATCTCCACCGCTTCGGGCCTCGGTCCGGTGATGCGGGTCTGGTGCAGGCGCTTGCCAACGGCATCGTATACCTCCATCAGCTGCACGTCAAAGTCGGCGTGGCGGAGGCTCACGGTGAACTGGCCCGAGTTCGGGTTGGGGTATACCTGGATCGCTTCAGCTGCAGGCAATTCTTCCACCACGAAATCCGCGCTGCTGTGGGCCTGTCCGCCGTAGCCGGTTATCTGCACCCTACCGGTGGTGGCCCCGCGCGGCACCCTTACCCTGTAGCTGTCGCCTAAGGCCTCCAGCACCAGCGCCTCCCGTCCGTTGAAGGTGATCTTGTCCTGCTGGCCCATGACGCCGAAGTGCGCGCCGGTGATCTCCACCACCGTGCCCACCGCGCCCGAGGCCGGCTGCATGGCCGTGAACCTAGGTCCCGGTATCACCTCGAAGGCGGTGCCTGCCGTGGCCTTCCCGCCAGGCGTTTCCAGGGTGATGAAGCCGGAGGCGGCCTGCTCGGGCACGCGCACCGTCAGCTGCCGCGGGCTGGCCTCCAGCACCTGGGCCTGTGCCTGCCCAAATCTTACGATGTTCCTGGTTTTGTCCGCGGCGAAGTTAACGCCCGTGATTGCCAGGCTCGCCCCCACGATGTCGGTCTCTTTGCTCAGGGCCGTGATCACCGGCGCGTACCACACGGTGTAGGCTGAGCTACTCACCGCCTCGCCGCCCTTGGTGCTGATCGCAAAGCTACCCGTTGCGGCATTCTCAGGCACCCGCACCGTTACCGCGTTGCCTGCTTGCTCGATGATCTCGCAGCGCAGCTCGCCCAGCGTGATGGATTCGATCAATTCCAATTGCAGGTGCTCGCCTGAGAGGGTCACCGTCTGGCCCACCATGCCCTCAACTGGGCTGAAGGAGGCGAGCACCGGCGGCTGGTAGACCTGGAACTTAGTTGTGGAGGTCACGCCTCCGTCTGGGGTGATGACTTTCAGGGCACCCGTGGTGGCGCCTGTCGGCACGAGCACTTTCAGCTCGGTGGCTGTGGCGCTGACCACGGTGGCGGCCCTGCCGTTCAGGTATACCTTGTTGTCGCCAGATTTAGCTGCAAAGCGCTGGCCGGTGATGGTAACCTCCGAGCCGAGCTTTCCGGCCTCCGGCTCAAAGGAAGCAATGCCCGGCGTGGCCAGCACGTCCTCCAGCCTCACCCGCACCGACTCGCTGATCACCGGCGGCATGTCGTAGATGCGGTTCTGGGTCACGTTCGTTCGGATGGGGGAGTTGAAGTCGAAGAAGATGTCAGCCAGGTTCTCCACCAGCGTCTTCTCCGGCAAGTCCGCCTTTGGTTTGATGCTGAAGAGGACGTAGCCGTGGCTGCCGGGCTCGTCTGCCGTGGAGTCGGGCAGCAGGATGTTGTCGAAGGTCCAGGTGAGCACTGCTCGCCCCTTGCCGCTTACCTCCACCCGGGCCGGGTGGGAGGTGGCCCCCAGCTGCAGGGTGGAGAGGTCCAGGTGCTCGGAGAGGGTGTCGACCACGACCACGCGGTAGGCCACGTCAGTGCCCGTGTTCTGGAAGCGGATCTTGTAGGTGAGCGCGGTATTGGTCGGGGTGTAGAATTCTTCCGTGCGCCCTACCGGCGTGACCAGCTTGTCGTTGGGGTCGTAGGAGTCGGTGATGGGCATGCACTCGGCGGACTGCTCGGCCTCCTCGTCGTCTGCGGGCAGCAGGTTCACCTGCCCGCGGCTGACAGAGCTAACTTCTCCGCCAGAACAGCCCTCCACGGTGACGCTCACCGAGGTGTTGTCACCGTTGCCGGATGGCTGCTCGGCCTCCAGGCGCCAGGTGTAGCCCATGGCGGGCACCCACAGCACCAGGCTGTCGCCGGCGGCCAGGCGGAACTGCTCCACGGAGGCCAGCTGCCCATCTGCGTACTTGCGGAAGAGCCCCGGGTCGGCCATGTCGGCCGTACCGGTGTTGCGCACCACGAAGCGGATCATGCCCGTCTCGGCGCTGCAGCGGCCGGTGATGGCGAGGGTCGGGGTGGGCTCGGCGGGCGTGTTGTTGGAGGGCGTGATCCAGGCGCGGGTGCACACGGTCAGGCCCCGCACCGACTCGTCGCCGCAGGTGACGATGTCCGCGACGGTGATGGTGCCCGACTGGCCCGCCGCCAGGTCACCCACGGAGAACTCGTAGGTGCCGTCCGGTAGCAGGGTGTGGGGCTTGTCGGCTGAGAGCAACCCGACCTCTTTGGGCAACTGCAGGTATACTTTGGCGTCTGCGGCGGTGGAGAAGCCGGAGTTTAAGTAGCGCACGGTGGTGGTGCTCTCAAAGCAGCGGCGACGGCGGGTGGAGGAGACGCTCACCGAAAGGTAAGGGGAGAGGACAGCGCGGTTTCCGAAGTTGATGGCATCGATGATTTCGCCTGCTCTGGTGATAGCTACATTCTTAAGTTCACCAGGCTGCGGACAGGTAGCGCTTATTTTTCTGCCAATCTGATCTGGCAGGATCGTCTGAAGTGAGTAATTGCCCGGATCAACTTTAAGTTGGTAGCTGCCATCCGCACGCGTTACCGCATAAACCGGGCCTGGCATGGCCTGCACCACAATACCAGCAAGCGTCTGATCAGACGTATCCAGGGTACAATTACTGTTTGTGTCATGATACACAAATCCTCTAATAATGCTTTGAGGTTCCTGGTAAGTAGAAGATTGATAAATAGAAAAAGTGTTGGCATAACGACCTCCCAAAATCAGCCGGGAACCACTTCTGTTAGCCGAAACATAATCCAAACTTCTTTTCTCCTCATGCAGAAGCTCCCCTTTAGCATTAAAAATTTGAAAAAGCCCTGCAATGTTCGAGGCTACGTAGATGTTACCTTTGCCATCCAGTGCAAGATCACTGTCCACATCCCATGATATATAGCTGGAACTGTACTTACCAAACTCACGGATGAATTTACCGTTGGCATCAAATTGCTGAATGCGTGTTCCCTTGTAATCGAGTACATGAATAATTCCAAGCAGGTCGACAGCGACAGCCTGGGGTACCCAAAGTTGTCCTGGATTTGGACCCCAACTGCCAATTTTTGTGATGAAATTTCCCTGGGAGCTTATTTTGCGGACTACCCCGCCGTAATAGTCTGTAACATACATATTACCTGCAGCGTCATGCGCAAGGTCAGTAAAATAGTTATCCGAATTTGCATCACCAAAATCAGTGAAGCGCTGCTGAAATTGTCCTTTGCTATTAAACTTGAAGATGGCATTGCCAGAGTAAGAGTTTTTAGAACTATTGAGGACATAGATATTTCCAAAAATGTCAACGGATATGGCACTGGGAGCTAAGATGCTCATACCCGACCCTGTGTATCCAAATTCCATGACAACGTCACCCTCATGATCGAATTTAGTTATCTTACCGGAAGAGTTCAGAATGTAAATATTGCCATCTTCATCCAGTGTAATCTCCTTTGGTGACCATTTTCTCCCCCAAGCATCAAGGTATTGCCCTTTTTTGTCATAAAGAAAAATTTGACTGTTGCCGATTTGATGACTTTGATCAACTATAAGGATATTACCTTCTTGATTAATGGCTATCAAATGACTCGATCCTATTAAGCGTCCAGGTCCTGAATCCAGAATAGATTTACTTTCATAGATTCCGTTCGCGTCAAATACAATGAATCCTTTGTAAGCATAACCATTTATTCGATTGTCAAATACATACACTTGCCCGGTTTTCTTGTCTACGTCAAGCTGAACCGGACCATTCAGCCTGGTACCGGCATCCTCGCTGTTACCAAATACAAGTAACTGCTCACCCTGGGGAGAGTACTTGATGATTCTTTTATTTGGAACGTCAAGCGCGAATAAATTGTCGTGTGCATCCAGGCTAATGCTGCCGGTGACAAGCGTTATTTCCTGCAGGAAATTCCCCTCCTTGTCAAACTTTTGAATTCGTCCATTTCCGCTATCCGCTACAAAAATTTCTTCCTTTGAATTTACTTTAATAGCATTCGGATAGTTGAACTGCCCCGGACCGCTCCCCCTTGTTCCGATCTCAAAAAGCAGCTTCCCTTCTTTGTTATATTTAGAAAGTTTTGAGACGGAATAGCTGAGTGCATATAGATTGTCTTTTGTATCAAAAGTAATTTTATAGCCATTATAGCCCCTAAAATCTATCTCGCATAAGGGATCCTTATGAATAACCTTGCCTTTAGGTGTAAACTTTTGCAACTTTTGATGAGGTAAGTAAATGTTTCCCTCGGAGTCTACTGCAATGTCCTCCTCCAGGCCTACAGTTACCCCTACTTTTTGATAAAGATCAAAGTTGGCAATCTGGGCTCGGGAATAGGTAGTGGCGGCAAGTAAAATGACTAACAATAGTAAAGTTGTTCTCATAGGCGCTCGATAACAATTTTTAAATTGGGGTATAAGTCTGTGAGTCTAGCAATTAGAATATAAACATAGCTTTATATTGGCTTATTTACCAGGGTAAATTTTAAAAAGCTACCTGTGTTATACCTGCATACCTTAACTTTGCAACTAAACCATCGTTATCACTCCGATCCGATTTTAAACGAAACAAACATGTCCCATACCTATACCAACAAAGTAATGTGGTCGCACCTGGATGCGAACATGCACATGCGCCACTCTGCCTATGCTGATTTTGCGGCGCAGGCCCGTATCGAAGCCCTGGAAGAATTGGGAATGGATCTGAAAACTTTTCAGCGCCTGCACATCGGACCGATCTTGTTCAGGGAAGAAACCACGTACCTGCGGGAAGTGGGCATAAATGAGGAGGTTACCATCAAGACAGAACTGACAGCCAGCCGCAAAGACGGGGCACGCTGGGCACTGCGCCACGAACTGTACAAAGAGGATGGCGTAAAAGCGGCGGTGATCAAAGTGGAAGGCGCCTGGATGGATGTATTGAAGCGCAAGCTAACTGTGTTGCCGGAAGAGCTGGCACAGCATTTCATGGAGCTGCCGCGCAGTGCCGACTATGTTGAGTTAGATGGATAAGGCTACACACCTACCTGACATCTATAGATGGCTCAAGTGTAGACTGATCGCCAGGACTGAATAGCTTACTGCTCCATTTTACCTTTCGCCTCTATACACCAGAGTAGTTCCTGCAAAAAGTGGTCTGCACGTTTGTCAGTGGCTTCTTTGTCATGGGCATTGCCTTCTTCATCATAATTGTCCTGCACCTTGGGTACCGGGAACATAGCGGGTACGGTCCAGGCACGCATTTTCCAAAGCGAAAACTGCAGCGAGGTAATCACCTGCGTACCACCAAAAGCACCGCCGGACACCGTTGAGATGGCCACCGGCTTCCGGTGCCATTCATCATAAAGCAAATCCACCACATTTTTGAGACTGGCCGGATAGCCGCCATTATACTCGGGCGTTACGATGATGATGCCATCCGCACCCAAAATCTTTTCCCTGAATTCCTGCATGCCGATTGTGGGCTCTTCCTGTCGGCGGTAGCGTTCGTGAAATACCGGAAAGTCATAGGCTTTCAGGTCTATGATCTCAGTAGTGGCGAGCTGGTGTTCTTCCAGATACTTTTTCAGGTATAGCACAACGCGGTGACTTTTGCGGCCGGTGCGTACGCTCGAAGAAATAATAGCGATGTGGGGCATGGGTACTATGGTTATAGGTTGCGGTTTGTATTCGAGTTGTTATCGTTTTGTCAGGAGAGTTATCATTTTTCCAGCTCACTGAGCAGGTCCTGCAGGTCGAGGGGTTGGGTATACATGGTGATGGATCCCTCTTCATCGAGGGGCCAGTTTTCCTGAGGTCGGTCCCAATACAACTCTACGCCATTGCCATCGGGGTCTGACAGGTATAGCGCTTCCGAAACGCCGTGGTCCGAGGCACCGTCGAGGCGGTAGCCGGCATCCCGGATTCGCTTTAGAATGGCAGCCAGGTCTTTGCGAGTAGGGTAGAGGATGGCAGTATGGAAAAGGCCGGTGCTGCGAGCCGGGGGTGGAGTGCCGCCTTTGCTGTACCAGGTGTTCAGGCCAATGTGATGGTGGTAACCACCCGCCGAAATAAAAGCCGCATCCGGTCCGTACATCATCATCAGCTCAAAGCCCAGCAGGTCGCGGTAAAAAGCCAGGGCCCGATCGAGGTCTGCCACCTTGAGGTGCACATGCCCGATGCGAGTCTGCGCGGGTACGGTATACTTGTCTGATGCCATGGTCTTCTGCCTTTTAGTCTTAAATACTAGCCCATACGCGCAATACAATTTTTTGTGTTGATCAAACCCTGAACGCTTAGCTTACAAACCACTCTGCGCCAGTTCCAGCAGCACATCGTAATAAGGGCGGCGTAGCATTTTTGCTTTGAGCCAGGCGTAAAAGCTCATGGCCTGTATGTCAGTGTTCTCAAAGGACTCAAACTCGAGGCTCTGTTCTACCTGCTGAAAAAAGGCTTCGCTGGCAACAAGTTCCGGTTGGTCTACCATGTGCTTGATCAGTTGCAGGTATTGCTTCACATTGTAGTATGCCGACTGCTGTAGTAGGTCTTTGAAGGTACGCTCAAATGACCGGATCTTGTTGAGCACGAGGTCTTCGTTACCCAGTTCGTACTGTAAAATCAGTTCTCCCATTTTCTTCTTCAACACCCATTCGCGTCCCATGGTCTGCTCCAGCCATTTGTCCGAGCGCTTGATGCCCAGCAGCACGCGGTTGGCTTTGCCAAAAGCTCCCTGCGCAAAGTAGTTGAAGCTTAACCCCAACAAGGCAGTCAACTGGTCACGCTGGCTCAGGTGTACCTTGCTTTTGTAGAGCAGTTTCTCCATCAGCCCGATGGCCTCTTCGTTGTTCCGCAGAAAGACCAGATTGGCTACCATCAAAAAAATATAGCGCGGGTAAAAGGTGGCATAATGGTTCTTGCCGTCCCCGCTCATGCTGTTGTGCAGGAGAGCCAGGTAGTGGATCGACTCCACAAATTTCTTGTTCCGGTATAGCACGTGCGCAATCATGTAGAGCAGGCTAAGCTTGTAGTACTGGTGCGCTTTGATGAATCCGTATTTCTGTTCTGTCTCCTGGTACTGGCTGATGATGTAAGGCTCAAACGTGAGGAAATCCTTCCGGGCCAGCACGGCACTTCGGGCGATGGACATCAGCTTATAAAGTAATAGCGGACGCTTGCTCACAGCCTCGGTCAGGTTATAACTGGCAAGCACTTCCTGTATGATCCGGTCGAAGTGCAGGTCACGGCCCTGCCTGCGGACAGCCTGCAATCGCTGATTGATAATACTGCTGGCGATGTTGGCTCTCTCCACTTCATCGGCTGCCAGTTTGTTCTGATTGCGCCTGACTATGATCTGTTCCAGGTCTTCAGCAAACTCACTGTCTGCTTTCTCGATCTGTAGGTTATAGATCGTGTTAAGCAGGTCGTACTGTTCGTTGGCAGTGGCCATTTTCTCAGCTTTGAGCAGGTAGTGCCAGGCCAACCGCTCCACACGCGCATCGAACAGGTAGCGGGCCAGGGAGAGCAAGCCCATGATCGTGGAAGCCGCCGTGCTGTCCTCTTCCATCCGCTTGAGCATGATAAAGTCAGTGAGGTGGCGGGTGAGCCTTTTGCGGAGCGCATAGTAGGCTACCGGATTCGGATCTTCGGGGTAAAGCCGGGTGATCAGTTGCTCTGGTGTGTACTGCTTTTCCTGAAGCAATAATTTATAGAGTGCCAGGTCTTTGCGGCTCTTCTTCTTTTTCTGTCGCTGAATGAAAATGCCTAACTCCCGACGGTCTTCTTCCCCCAGTGTTTCCAACGTTATTTTGAGATCGTCCATCTTGCTTTAGGTATAGCGGTTGTTTTTGTACGACATGGAGGTATGGTCTCTAGTGGCTAAATTAACTTTTGGATGAATTTTGATGGATGAAATTCGCTTAAATCTAAATTTTAAAAGTCTTACGATGTGAATATAAGTATTTGTAAGTTAGTAATATACGCTTGGTTAAATTAAAATTTAAAAGTCTGTAAAATGGATTTGCTGGCTTTCTATACCTGTGATAGTGTTGTAGGTTTGATCTATCAAAAGCAAAAGAAATAACCAATATAACACACATCGACCATGAAAAATCTACTGTTCACAATCATTGCCTGCCTTCTTTATTTTACCGGTCAGGCGCAGGACATTCTCATCAAGCGCAACGGCGACGAGCTGGAGGTAAAGGTGCTTGAGATCGACCTGGAGGCTGTTAAATACAAGCGCTTCGATAACCTGGAAGGCCCCATTATCTCGATAGCCAAAGCGGATGTATTTATGATCAAGTATGAAAACGGGACAAAGGTGACCATGAACGAGATGCGTCCAACTGTGCAGCAACCCGTTTACGCCCAACGCACCGGTTATCCGCAGGAAAACCTGAAGCTGGGTGGACCGCGCCTGGGTTTTACTGTCCTCAGCCAAAAGTACATCGACCACATCAGTAACGACTACGACACCAACGTCAATGCCTTCATGACGCAGTTTGGCTGGCAGTTTGAGACGCGGGTATTTACGCTGGAAAACGGTACTTCGGGTTTGTTTGAGTTCGTGCCTTTGATAGGTGGCCTGGAGCAGGGCAAGTTCCTGCCGAGTCTGAGTGCGCTGGTAGGTATAAGAGGGGCGAAGGGATTGGAGTTTGGCCTGGGTCCGAATGTGTCGCTTGGCGGTGCGGGCATTGTGCTGGCGGTCGGTACCAATTTCCAAAGCCAGGGAGTAAACTTCCCGGTCAACTTTGCGGTGGCACCTTCTAAGGACGGCGCACGATTCAGTCTGCTCTTCGGTTTCAACTCACGCAAATACTAAGCTGCACAGCCATGAAAAATGTTCTACTTTTGATCCTGTTGCTGGGTATACAGCAAGTGCTGCTGGCACAGGATATTATCGTGAAAGTATCGGGTGAGGAAATACCTGCCCGGGTACAGGAGATCACGCTGCACGATGTGCTTTACCAGCATCCTGATTCATTGGAGGGTATGATCTGGCGCTTGTCGAAGACAGAGGTGTTTATGGTGAAGTTTGAGAACGGAACGAAAGAGGTTTTTGAACAGCACTTAGCTGATAGTCTGTCAAGCATGGTACAGGGAATGACACCTGAGCAGCTCTTTGAACTGGGCAAAGCGGATGCGAAGCAGTACTACAAAGGCAATGGCGCCATGTGGGGTTCAGCGGCCAGTTCGATGGTCATGTTTCCGATTGGACTGGCGGGCAGTATAGCTATTGGCGCTACTGCCCCTAAAGTGAAGCCGGAGCGCGTGTCTGATATCAGCTTGCTGGAGGAACAGGATTACCTGAGAGGGTATAAGGAGCAGGCAGCCCGCAAGAAGAGAGGAAAGGCTTTGGCCGGTGTAGGAATCGGCGCAGGTATACAGCTCGGGCTGCTCATTTTGATACTGACCAGTATGCCTGTGATGCCGTAAGCGCTGCCCGCATAAAAGACAGATCGGGTGTGGTCAGAGCTGATAACTGACCACACCCGATCTGTTTTGTGTTTCTACAAATACTTAGCAGCAGCCGCTGCCCGGTGCGCAGGCCAGGTTCTCTGTTGGCTTGCTTCCGTATACCGTAATGCTGTAGATGCCGGTGTTGCTCTCTCTGAATGCCTGTATACCTGCGGCATCCAGGTAATCCTGCAGGATCTCGTCCGGCACATGGATCGCTTTCTCTTTCTGCACTGTGATGTTCTCAAAACCGACTTCACGGATGATCTGCAGGTACTCCTCCTTCTGGATCGCACCTGACACGCAGCCGGCGTACATCTCGCTGGCCTGAACAATGCCTTCCGGCAAATCGCCTACCAATACCACATCCGAAATACTGAAGTGACCACCCGGCTTTAGCACACGGAAAGTCTCGGCAAATGCCTGTCGCTTGTCCGGTACCAGGTTGAGCACGCAGTTGCTGATCACCACATCGGCACGGTTGGCCGCGATTGGAAGCGCCTCTATTTCACCTTGTCTGAACTCCACGTTGTTGAAGCCGAGTTTGTCAGCATTTTCGCGTGCCTTGGCGATCATGGCCTCTGTCATGTCCACGCCGATCACCTTGCCGCCTTCGCCTACCAACGCACGGGCAACAAAGCAGTCGTTGCCGGCACCAGAGCCGAGGTCAACTACTGTCTGGCCCTTGCTGATCTGGGCAAACTCGGTCGGTACGCCGCAGCCAAGCCCCAGGTCTGCATCCGGGTTGTAACCTTCCAGTTCGGTATAGTTATCTGCAAAAATAGCATAGTCCACGGTACCGCAACCGGTAGCCCCGCAGCACGAGGCTTCGTTCTGCTCTTTGCTTTGCAACGCGATCTCGCTGTATTTGTCGCGCACTATTTTTTTGAGTTCTTCTGCCTTGTTCATAGTTCTCAATTTAAGTTTATCGGTAAATTACGATCAATTAAAACAAATTTTTTTAACAGCAACTGCTGCCACAAGCCGTGTAGCTTTGGAAAAACACGCCTAAGGTATCCTGGGCTTGCTTCCATACATGCTCATTGATGCAGTAGCACACTTTTTTGCCGTCAATATCCCCTTGTATCAGGCCGGCCTCTTTCAGCTCTTTCAAATGCTGCGAAACCGTGGACTGGGACAGCGGCAACTCGTCTACAATATCACCGCAGATACAAGCCTTACGCTCCAGCAGCACACGCAAAATAGCAATGCGGGCCGGATGACCCAGTGCTTTGGCAAAACGGGCGATCAGGATTTCCTCTTCTGTAAATTGCTCTGTCTTCGAAAGTCCCATAGTTTAATTTATGATCGTAAAAATACGATGAATTGAAATGACTTCAAAATAATATGTCAGTTTTTTTTATGGAATGGAGTCTAAACCGGGTCAGGCCGATAAATGTCTTTCCAGCTCCAGCCATCCTGGTAGAGAAGATAAGTGAGTGTTTCGCGGCGCTCCTTGAAAATTTCTGGAGATTGAAATTCCCTTAAGCGATCCATCCGCAAGGGGATGCCCGCTTCGATCAAGGCATCCCAGTTCATAACCGGGAATGTGTAGGGTTTCTGTTCTTCGTTTTTGTGGTGTCGGTTGAGCACCTGTAAGTAAAAGTCCTGTGCGCCCCTGACCGTGAGCAGGTCTGCATCCGACGGCCTTGCTTCTTCCTGTACGCCATATTTCAGAAAGTTAATCGTCTCGTCGAAAATGCTGAGGTTAAGGATAACTGCCTGCCGTTGCTCGATGCTGTGGAAGTAGTGAATGATGGGGTACGCCTTGTGGTTTTGGCTGTGCTGGATGATCATGTCGGCCAGGTCGGCATCGTGCTGCAGCAGCCGGTCAAAGTTTTTGCCGTTCCAGCAGTTCAGCAGCATCTGTTGCGGCGAGTTGCCAAGGCTGCTCAGAAACACACTGAGCTTCACTTGCAGTATAACGGCCGAAAGCACAGGCATGATGTAGGTGATGGAGATGGTGATAAAGGCTAGACCACTAAAGGCAAGCAGGTTAGCAACGATATCCCACACGTAGCTACCGGGTTTGTAGTCGCCGTTGCCCATCGTGGACAAGGTATAGCCGGCAAAATAGAGCTTCTCCCAGGCAGTGGTGATTTCTTCCGTATTGCTATCCAACACAGAGCCCGGATCGGAGAGGAGTAGCAGAAATGAACCGAGCCACATGCCTGCCACCCAGGTCAGGATGATAAGGACCAACAGCATCTGGCCGACCCGCTCCAACATTTTCTTTTTGCCGTCATTGCCTGCCATTTTCAGGCACAGGCGCCATGTTTTTTCTGACAGGAAATTTGTCATGCGACCGCCACCCTGAAATGAGAGGGTGGTTGTAATCAGGTCACTTAACACAAATAAGATGAGGGTTATACCTGCTATCGCGTAGAGTAGCTGCATGGGATGATGGGAATTGAAATACACATGAATGGAAGCTGCCTTGGTGGAAGGCTATCATTAGCGGTTCATACGCTGGCGCATCCGGTTTACGTGGCTGGAGTCAACCAGTCCCTGTCTTTGCATACGCTGCATCATGCTACTCATCATACCCGGGTGCTGCAGCAACAGGCGGCTCATTTCGTTGCAGGCCGCCGTGTCAGCGTCGCACAGGGTCATCATCTGTTTCATGTGCTGCTGCATTTGCTGGCGGTGCAGCGAAACCATACCGCTGGTGTCACCGATCATGCCGCCCTGCATCATGTCACCCCGCATCATACCGGCTCCCATGTTCCGGTCCCGCATGTAGGCCATCATTTCAGCGCGCATCTGCTCATCTTCCAGTATGGCGTCGTATACCTTGTGTCGATCATCTTCATCGCGCAGCATTTCCTGCACACTGTCTGATTGCTGGCAACTTCCTGTGCCAATCAGCAGGATCGCCAGCAGGAGAAAGGTTGCGTACTTCATCGTTTTCATCTCGGATGGATGGTTTAGGTTGGTTTTTTTGTCTGTCTAAGCTCTTAGCTTCTGTGCCATTTCGGGCGTAATTGCTTCTGCATAAGCACCGTAAGCGTCTACCAGCACGCCTTTTACACCGCGTGAGGAAGAGATGGCGTACACCACGGAGTTGTCATCCGGATTGCTCATGCCCTCGAAGCGGTGCACCTCGTCTACTTCAAACTCCTCGGGTTTCAGCTCCATCGGTTTGGTGGTACAGACGATGCAGTTTTCTTTTAAATTAAAGTCTTCGGTATAGCCTCGCTGCTTAAGTCCGTTCAGTGCCTGGGACAGGGTATCGTAGCTGTTATCGTTCATGGTGTCTTTTAAAATTAGCGTAAATGAATGCTGCCTTTTGCTGCGTTTTCTTATACTCTTTGAGCTGTCTTTTCGTTCAGAAACTGGCATCTGGCGTCTTATTGAGATTTAATTTGTAGCTTCAGCGAACCAAAATCGTAATTTCTATAAACGATACATCTACCACTATGACAAAACGCTATACCCATCTTGCCCTTGGCGTGCTACTGGCCACGTCACTGACCTATTGTAACCAACCTGAGCAAAACCAGGAAACCACCACGACACAGGAAAGCCACGCCGGCCATAACATGCAGGCCAGCGAAGGATCCACCACCATCGGGGCGCAGGCAGAGCCGGACACCTTAAAAGGAAGCCTGAAAGCCGAGGCCCACGGCATGATCGGCGATGCCCACCTGACCATAGCATACCATTCCCCGGCCGTGCGCGGGCGCCAGATCTGGGGAGGACTGGTAGCTTATAACCAGGTTTGGGTAACGGGAGCACATACGGCTACCAGCCTGATGACGGACAAGGATATCACCATAGGAGGGAAGCCACTGCCGGCCGGTAAGTATGCCTTGTTTACCATACCTGGTGAGCAGGAGTGGACCATCATCATCAACAAAAACTGGGACCAGCACCTGGCTGATGACTATGCCGAGTCAGAAGATGTGCTGCGTTTCACCGTGCAGCCCGAAATTGCGCCTGTCAAACAGGAGAGACTTCGCTACGAAATCGTTTCCGGAAATGGTGGAAACGGTACGATCCAGATCACCTGGGACATGCTGAAAGTGTCGCTGCCGGTTACCCAGCAGTAGGGCTATACCTACTAGGCAGCAACAAAAAAGGACAGGCCTAAACCTGTCCTTTTTTGTTGTATGTTCTGTTGTGACTTACCTTGGTGTGATCTTCCACAGCTCACCGTTCTCCTGGTCGGTAACCAGGTATAGCGCACCGTCCGGTCCCTGGCGCACGTCGCGTATACGCTGACTCCGGTCGCCGAGCAGATGCTCCTCGCCGGTTACGCGGTTGTTCTCGATGCGCAGGCGTACCAGCACCTGTGAACGAAGCCCCCCAACAAACAGGTTGCCCTTCCACTCCGGAAACGCACTGCCAGTATAGAACTGCGCTCCCGAAGGCGCAATCACCGGATCCCAGTAGTAGACCGGGTCCACGTAACCTTCCTTGGTCGTGACGGCGTTCGGGATAGGCGCACCAGAGTATTCCTCTCCAAACGTCACCACCGGCCAGCCATAGTTTTTGCCTTTCTCGATCAGGTTCAGTTCATCGCCACCTTGCGGACCCATGTCCACGATCCAGTACTGGCCCTGCTCGTTAAATGCCGCTGCCTGCACGTTGCGGTGGCCGGCCGTCCAGATCTCGGGCAGTGTGTTGTTCTGGTTTACAAAAGGGTTGTCGCTAGGCACCTTGCCATCAGGGGCAATGCGGATGATCTTGCCCATGTGGCTGTTCATCTGCTGCGCCTGCGGACGGATCTGCTTATCGGATCGCTCACCCAGGGTAATGTACAGCATGCCGTCCGGGCCGAAAGCCAGGCGGGAACCATAGTGCATAGTGCCGTCAAAAGTTGGCTGGGCCTGGAAGATCACCTCCACGTTTTCGAGGCGACTGCGGTCATCGTTTAGTCTGCCCCTGGCAACACTGGTGGCATTGCCCCCTTTACGAGGTTCTGAAAAGCTCCAGTAGATCATGCGATCCGAGCCGAAGTCAGGGCTGAGGGCTACATCCAGCAAACCGCCCTGTCCGCGGGCATCTACTTTGGGCACACCCGCTATCGGGTTTCCAATCTGTCCGGTTGCCGATACAATGCGCATGTTGCCGGGCTTCTCTGTAACGAGCAGATTCCCATCCGGAAGTGGTTCCACAGCCCATGGCTTTTGAAGGTTTTTGGTGAGCACCTGCACATCAAACTGAGTTTCAGATTTAATTTCACAGGCGCGGGTCTGCCCCTCGAAAGTAGGTTTCTGCTCAGGGGAGTTTGGCGTGCCCATATCAATCGGCTGACACTCTTCCTGGGTGGCAACAGGCTCTTGCTGGTCGTTGTTCTGTTGGGTGGTCGTGTCATCGCTGCAGGATGCGCCCATGGTCGCCATACCTAGCGCAGAAAGAACGAGGAGTCTGGATAGTTTCATAGTGTTATCTATTATGTGGTCGGTATTAACAGTATAATCATTCTAGTACTGGATTGTTTTGAATAGGTTCGCTTCGCCTCTTAACAACAAGGCCGCACTCTGTTATAAGGCGGCCTTGCAGGTATAGCAGTTACATAGCTTCGTGGTTTAGGAGTCCAGGGCTCTTTTCTTGAGCAGAATGATCTCCTCTTCGGTAATGGAGCCCCTTTCGCGCAACTCCTCCAGGCGTTCGATGGTGTTGATGGATTCTTCGACGGGCTTGATGCGCGGCTCCCGGTTAGTGGTATCCGTGTATTCTGTAGCAGGTGTATCCCTGCGGTTCAGATCCTGGGTCGAAACGTTGGATGCGTAAAAGCGGTCTTCGCTGAATGACTCGTCGTTGTAGAAGTCATCACTGATGCGACGCGTGCCGGATGGCTGTTCATGAACGGCCTCGTCAAACTCAGCTTTGTAGTCCGAGCGCTCGTCTATAGTATCGCGGTGGGCCCGCCGGAAGTTATCCCGCACAGCATACTCATAGTCAGTCGAGATCGGCCCGCCCGGGTATACCGGATAGCGGCTGATGCTGCCGGAGTCTACAGAAGAGAGAAAGATGTTCTTGCCCTTACGGTCGAGCGCGGCTGCGCCGATGGGCACCAGCAGAAAAGTGTCGCGGTCGTGGTCGAAAAAGCGGTGCTCGCCCAGCACGGAGAGGTAGCGCACTTTCATGGCCTGCATGTCCACGATCAGGTCTTTTACATCGCCTATTTTTTCGCCGTCGGCACCCACTACGCGCCAGCCCCTGACGTCGGTATTGTCTTTGGCTACCTGGTAATCCTTGAGCTCGCCCAAAGGTACCAGTCTTTCATTTCTTAAATCATTGTCATTCATTTCGGTCAGATTAAGTTCTTTTGGATATCAGGAATCAAGTCAGGTGCTGGTATGTGCGCCAGTGGGAAGACAGCGGCCAATGCCTGCGTTTGTCCGTCTTTGAGAACCAGTTCATAAATGGCCCATCCCAGCAGGAGCAGGATCACGACCAGCAGGATCCAGGGCCACACAGGTTTTTTCTTTTTTTCAATTCGTATTTCAGCCATGTTGCTTTTTTTATTTTTTCATAGTTTTAGCTCGGTCACCTGGGCCAACCACCAAAGCGACGGGAGGTGCTGTGCTTAATACGGTGTTACAGAGATGATTGTTGAAAGGATGAAATGGTAGTTGGGAGAGGGGGCGATCAGGTCAGTTTCTTTTGATTGAGCCACTCCATGGCGTCCATGAGATGTACGAAATATTTGATCTCCAGCGAGTCGGTACGCTGCCTCTCCTGCTGTGGTACCGGGGCATCAACGGGCAGTACATTGGCAATGCAGCGTACCTCCGAGGTTTCTTTCACTTTCATGTCCCACTCGCTCCAACTCAGGTAGGCCAGGTATGCGGCGGGTGCCTGAAAAAAGTCCTGCACATCGTTCAGGATCGAACGACAGGGAAATTGCCGGATCATTTTCAGAATGCCTTTTTCCACTTCCTCAATGCTCTCTTCCGTCGCAGTTCCTTTCCAGATGATGTGGAGCATCTTGCGGTCGGCCAGGTAGCGCAGGGTACAGTAGCGCTGTCCCAAACTGTTCCGGTAATGTTTGTATGGTCTTCTCATAGCTTTAATGGTGTAAGGCTACAGCTCTAAGTTGATATCGGTTGTGGCGGGTCGTATGTTGCATGGGGCGTGGCGGGAGGTATGGCTATAGGGTGATTTTTGCTGAATAGACTTTGCAGGCGGGGACCGGCACTGCAAATTATTTGGGGACAGTATACTTATGTGTTGAATTTAAACGTAAATTGCATCGTGCATTACGCCGTCAAAAACATATTGCTCTCGTTCACATTCCTGTTTGCATTCTTCAGTCTGCAACACGGGGCGGCTGTGGAGTTGCAGGCTGCAGCTACGCAGCAGGTGGCTACGCAGGGTGAGCTGAGGGAGTTTGACAGGTTACAAGCCCCGTCCATAGCGGTTTTACAGGCCGAGGATCATGCCGGCACCTGGCAGTTCAGGCCTACGCAATCCTCTAAACAGGCCTCGTATAGTTCGCCGGCGCTTGCCGCTAGGCTACAGGAGTTCAGGCTGCAACTGCTGATCGCACACTACCTGCAGCGGATCAGGCATATCAGTCCTGGCCTTGCCGTCAGCGACATCATCTTTCCATTCCATTATTTCTGGTAAATCCCTTTCCTTTTTGGTAAGGGTGTCCTGGCACACCCTCCTTTCGGAAACAGGTATAGGCACCGGTATGCATCCAAGGGCTATACCTGCCTTATGTATTATCAGATTTTAATGGATTAAATAAAATGGATTTAGAAGCAATCGTATTAGGTATTTTGGCAACAGCAGTATTTCTGGTGCCTATCTTTTTCATTCAACGCAAACAAAAAGGGGAGGCCAACAAAGCAAAGAAAGCTTTTTTGGAAGCTGCCTCCGCACAGGGGCTCAACATCGGGCAGCATGATTTCTGGAACGAGCGCTACGGCATCGGACTGGACGAAACACAAGGCCAGATCTTTTACTGGCACAACGATGAAGCAGACCTGCAGGAGATCATCATTGACCTGGGCACGGTGCGCAGAACCTCCATTGACAACATGCACCGCGATGTGAACGGAAACCGCATCATCGACATGATCGTGCTGCGTGTAGCCCTGCACGGACCTAAAGCGCCGGAGCTATACCTGCCGTTCTATAACCGTGAGGGTAGCATGATGCTGAGCGGAGAGCTGCAGCTGGCTGAGAAGTGGAGCAACATCATCCAGCAAAATATGGCGAAGATGCAGGCTGTGCAGGTATAAACCTGAAGCAGCAAGCAGGCCGCAAACAGGAGGGCCAGTTGGTGAAGGTATAAACCGTAAATCGGTTATGCCTCAGCCGACTGGCCCTTTGTTGTTTTATATGGCCTATCTAAACGGATGTTTACCAGCTATAGGTCAGCTTCGTGTCGAAGCGGCCGTCGGTAATGTGCATGATTTTGGAAGCGTCGGTATAGTGGTTTAGTTTTCCTTCGAACTGGCCGGATACGATGTGGCTGACCGTGTCGAGGCGGGTGAGGTGCAGGGTAAGGCTTGCGTCATTTACGAGGTGGTAAAAGTCATTTTGGTTCATGTCGACCTCCATGGCCGCCATGTCCTCGTGCTCCGGCGTGAGGGTATAGATGCCGGGGCCGTTCACATCGTAGGCGCCAAAGGAGAAGCTCTGCGAGATGTATTTTTTCTCGTCTTTGAATTTGTAATTGTACTCGGCACGCACAATCAGCGTATAGGTGCCGTCGGTGTTTTTGTGCAGCCGGCCTTCCACAAAGTTGTCGACACAGTCGAAGAAGTTGCAGATCTGGCCGTAGTTGACCCATACCTTGCCGTTGGCCTTGAAACCTAATGTATTGCTGCCGTTTTGCGTGACAGGCGGCAGGTTGAACTCTGGCTCCTTGTCACAGGAACTTATTCCTGCGCACAGGGCTATACCTGTCAGCAGCGCAATGGTCCGCATGCGGCGAGACCTTAATTTGGGAGTGTTCATTTGAAGCGAATTAGGGATGCAAGGTATGTAAAAGTCGCTACATTCAGACATAGTCACTACGCCCTAACAACTGCTGTACGTCTGACCAGTTATATCCGCTGTATAGCTTGCTGCTACAGTCGTATGTGTCAATTGAGAGTTTGCAAGGGGGATTCGATGTACGGATGGTATGGTAAGTGCCTGTTTAAGCTGTAACTTAGACTGAAATTCACCTGATTATCATGAAGAAATTACTATACGTCGCCATGGCTTTAAGCTTTACGGCCTGCTCTTTTGAAAACGACCTGGAAGACACACTTTACCGTGTGGCCGAATCCGGTGCGAACATGGTGCTGGACTCCTTGCACCATACTGCCAACAAAGAGCTGGATCGCTATACCGGCATCGACTCGCTCTCCAGCAAGATCGGGGCGATGGATACGCTGAACGTAGAGCGCGAGATAGAGCGTGGCGTGAAGCGCCGGATCATCGAAGAACTCTCCAAATAGCAGTGCTTCGTAGCAGCTGTTTTATAAAAGGGCTGCTGCGTTATAAGTCCCCACCGAGAGACGGACGCCTTCGGGGGCAAAGGTTTTATCCGGCTTGTTGCGCCGGCAGCGGATGCCGGAAAAGCGTGAGGCCGAACCAGGCGGCCAAACCGGCATACACGGCGCACAGTACCCATTCTGCGAACGGTTGCTCCGGATAACGGAAAAGGAACTTGAGCATGGCCATGGCTCCTATGAAGAAGTGGGCGAAGTTGGCTACGCAGATAGGGCGGTTGTAGATGCCCCCGATCCGACTGCCTTTGGCCATCCAGTTGAGCATGGCAAAACCCAGGTATAGGGCACCCAGCAGCTGCAGCAACACCACCTCCAACGGATTCGGCTCTGAGTCCAGGTAGAGGGCTAGCTCTTCGGGTAAAAACGTGAAGGCTATACCCAGGGCAGCCAGCACGGCAGCACTCAAAACCATCATCAGTTTAGTTTGCATCGGTAGTGATTCAAATTTAAGGTATAGCAATTGAAATTAACTTTCATGCTACTTACTGTCATTTCGAACGCTAGTGAGAAATCTGGGATAGCGTAACCAATATTTTAGATTTCTCCTTTCGTCGAAATGACAAATTGGAGTTAGTAAAAGACGAACACCTCACTATTCCTAATTCCTAATTCTTAATTACTTCACATACTGCTCCTGCTCAGTTTTGCGCAGCAGGCCCAGGCCATGAAGCGTCTGCAGCAGACTGTCGATTTGCTGGGTGCGAACCTCTTGCTGGGGCTTGGCGACGGGCTTGAACTGGCGCACCAGGTCCTCGGCAGTGGCGGGGCGCTCGTGCAGTTGCAGGGCACGTTGCACGGCCTGCGCCTGCTCGGCCAGCGTTTTCGGCCAGGCCAGCACCTCTTTGGCAGTGGCTTTGGCGGCTTTGGTTTTGGTGGTCAGGCCGATGTCGGTTTGCTGGGCTCCCTGCGGATTCTGGTACTCTGGGCGAAGCCAGCGCACCAGACCGCGTGCCTCTTCGGCCGCACGTTCCTTATTGAGGGCCACCAGACGTTCGAGTATTTCCTCTTCGGGCAGATTGGCGGGCCAACCGTAGGCGTCGGCTACGGCGGCATCGAGTTCGGTGTGCAGCTGCAGCAAGATACTCACCAGCCCCTGCTCATGGGTTTTCTGCTCTTTGGCCGAAAGCCCCTCGCCCGACCGCAGTTTCTCCAGCACGTTATACATATCGGTGATGGTGAGCGTAGGGTGCTGCGCCTGCCGCTGCTTGCGGTGCGCGTCCAAGGCCTCGGCTATACCTCGGATTTGAGTTTTTTGGTTTTCGGTTGGGGTAGGGAAGGGGAAAGTGTCGAAGCAAACAGAATTATTATACCTTGGTCTGTCTTCCAATGTGCTACCAACAGTTAAAGCCCATTTGATATGAAATTTACTTGATAAAACACCAATGTAATAGTTATCTTCTAAAGCTATAGCTACAATTCCATCATCGGGGAGTATATCTGAGTCTAAGAACTGGAAAACTCTATGTTTAGCAACATATGCTGTTCCTACATAGCGGTTCAAACCATGTAGAGCCTTCCTAATAGTTTTCCGAGGCTCTGCAAAAATCCACCACTTATCTTTGATAGAGGCTCGTTTATTTTCGTCTCGATGTGGCTTTACATTAAGAAGAATGTGCTGATATAAATCAGGGTAGGAACTGCGCACTTCCTCTATACTTAGACCCAGTAAATCAATAACCTTTACATCTCTTGGGGTAGAGGTAAAGTCTCTACCGTTCCAGTAATTACGGATGTGCTTCTCAATTCCAATAATGTTACCTAAGCCAAGTTGCTTAGCTCTATCAGAAGTTATAATAAAACCTGCGCCATGAGGTATAACACCTCTGGAGCTCATATTTTGATTAGCCTTCAAAGCTTTCACTTCTGATACATTGAAGCCAACCTTTAAATCAGAATGTATAGTATTAAGTTTCTCGCTAAGGACTACTTCTCTGCCTAACTCTGCTGATTCTCTTTCCTCAATTACAAGGTTAATTCTACCTACTTGTACACCTTTTTCAGCAACAGTCATTGCAATCCGTACTGCTGCGCCATCTCCACTATCTACCCACGGATGGTCAGGTATAGCATAGGTTATAGAAATTGGTTCTTTGGCTTCCATAAAGGCCTGCAACACACGGCGATTGAAAGACTGCGTTATACTGTTAGTCGTGATAAAGCCGAATCGTTCAGTTCTTTCATCTGCTAAAATTTCGGCCGCTTTATACCACCAGTACATCACAAAATCTGCACTATCAGGTACAGCACCTTTGTAAGCTTTTCGCAATGCTTCGGTATACCCATCACCCAAAGCATCGCGCATTCTTTTATTCCCTACAAACGGCGGGTTGCCCACTATAAAATCTGCTTCGGGCCAGGAAGCGGGTTTGGGGTCGAGGTAATCATAGACGATGGTGCGGGCGGTTTCGTCGGGCACTTCCTGTCCGGTAACCGGGTGGGTTTTGGTGCTGTGGCCGTCCCAGCGGGTAACGGGCTGTCCGTTGGCGTCGAGGCGCGGCTGGCGGTCGCTGTAGCTGAGTACCGCGTCCTGCTGTTTGATGTTGCCGTACTCGCGCAAAATCGGGTTGCTGAGGCGGGTGGCCGAACCGTGCGCCCTGAAGTGCCATTGTAAATAGCCAATCCAGAGCACCACATCGGCGATGGCCGCCGCACGTGGGTTCACCTCCAGACCGAGTAACTGCGCGGGCGTCACGGTATAGGCACCCGTCATGTCGAGGGTTTGCTGCCCAGGGAAGTGGTCGAGGTGCTCTTTTACCTCGCCCTCCAGTCGCTTGAGGTGCTCCAGCGTCACGTACAAGAAATTGCCGCTTCCGCAGGCAGGGTCGAGCACGCGCACAGAGCACAGGCGGCGGTGGAAGTTCTCAATCTCTTTTCGAGCTCCCGCCTCGTCGCCGCTGTCCTCAAGTATGGCCGAAGCCGTGCGGGCTGCTTCCCACTCTTCGCGCAGCGGCTCGATCACGGTCGGCATCACCAGGCGCTCCACGTAGGCGCGGGGCGTATAGTGGGCACCCAGCTTGTGGCGCTCGCGAGGCTGCAAGGCACGCTCCAGCAAAGTACCGAAAATGGCAGGCTCCACCTCTGACCAGTCCGCTTCGGCAGCCAGGATCAGCAGGTCGAGTTGCGCTTCGGTAACAGGCAGCGCCTCCGGGTTTTTGAAGAGGTAGCCGTTAAACTGCGGTATAGAGGTGCGCAGGGCCGGGTCGAAACCGCCTTTGTCCATACTCTGCCACAGCGCCCGCAGCGCATCCGGAAAATGCTGGATGTTGTGGCGGTAGTCCTGCAGCAATTTGGTAAAGGAGTTGTCGGGCAGCAACTGCACGTCTTCGGCGAACATGGTAAAGAGGCAGCGCATCAGAAATCCCGCCACTTGCTCCGGCGTATGGCCGGCCAGTTCAAGCGAAGCCGCCAGCCTGGCCAGTCGCTCGGCCAGCTCCCGCGTAACACGGGCTGCACGACGGCTTGGGTCCAATTCCAGCGGCTCGGTAAAGAGCAGGCGCAGGCGCTGGCGCACCTCGGTGCGGTGCAGTTCGTCGAGGATGATTCTATAGTTGAGCGGGTCGGGGAAAGGCACATAGGTCTTGCCCTGTCGCGCAAAATCGGCATATAAATCAATGCAATACCCCACGTCCACCACGGCCAGAAAAGGCGGCCAGCCCTCGGTGGTGGGCAGGGAGCGGGCATAGCGCAGGGCCTGTTCCTTGGCCTTTTTCATTTCGCGTTCCCAGGTACGGGTGTCGCGGGTCGCGGTGCCCGTTTTGGTTTTGATGCGCTCGCCGCCCAGTTGTTCGACCTCTGTTATACCTGCCTTGTCGGAGCCCTGCTTGGCCTCCAGCACAAAGCAGTCCTTTTTGTAGAGGTCGATGAAGTTGGTGCTCGTCTTGCCCTCCCCATCGTCAAACACCACAGGCCGCTCAAAGGTATAGGTCGCTTCGTGTACCTTATCCGAAGCAGGACGCGGCTTCTCCACCCCCAGCAGTTCGCAAAGTTCGGTCAGAAACAACTGATAGTTAGCACGTTCCGAAGCGCCGGAGGCTTTCCAGCGGGTGATGAAGTCTGTTATGGCAGGGGTAGGGTTGTGGGGCATTGTATCGTGTGTATGCAGGTATAGCAGTATTTACAGAAGCAATATATAAATATTTAGCTATATTTGTTTGAACATCTACATCAAACATTCATTCAATTCTTTTATGAAAGCAAGTTTACTTGGTATACTAATAGCCATTCTGTTTATAGGCACAGGCTGTTCGTTCAACGACAAAGACCCAGAGCCTGAGAAGACGTACCTATTGCAGCGGAAATATTCAGAAATTGTTTCTCATGACTTAAAGGGATCAATCGATCTTACCTATACCTACAATGACAATGACCAACTTGTGAACATTAGTGGAGTTACTGATTGGAAAGGTGAGATTAAAACTAGTTTTACTACACTAACTTATGATAACAAAGGAAGAGTAGAGAGAATAAATACTTTAAGTGGTAATGAGGTTGTACATTTCTATGACGACAAAGACCGATTAATAAAACTTACAAAGGCTTATAAGGACTCGAAGCCTGTAATCTTTATGCATTATTATGATAATGAGGGACGTCTGATTGAAATAAAGGCTTATTCTGGAGAAATAACTGAGGAAAATAGTGGGAGCAGGAGATTGATTACTTATGTAAATGAGAATCAAATTAAAGTTACCGTTAACACAGTTACAGGAGCTACGAGAAATTATACTTTGATTACCGACAGTAAAAAAAGAGAGTTGCCTGTTCTGGCGCATCAAATTTCTGCAGGATTTTTTGCTGCTGAACTGATGTCCGAAAGTTTAATTACCAAAAATAATATTTTGAGTAATGAATTAATCCATACTAATATTAATGATGCTAGTGTAAATAATAAAGCAGGTGTAAGTTACCAGTCAGAGTATACATACAATGACGGCGGTTATCCAACAAGCTGCATAAAAGTGTTTCATGAAGGCTCTATTGAAAATATCACCTATACCTACAGCGTCAAATAATCCTTTACAGGTATAGCTTAAGCCCTCTTCCATAACCGGAAGAGGGCTTTTGTTTATATAATCGACGCTGCACTACACTTATTTGTTTTACAAGAGCCTACGAATGTCTTTCCAACTTACCGACCTGTTCCTCGTTAGGGGGTATAGCCTGCGGGCTTTACCCAAATTTTTGCATGAAATCAACCTTCTTTAAAGAGCGTATCGCCTCCAATTTTATCGCCCAGGTAAAAGAGTACGCTATTTTTGCCATGGACGTGAACTGGGTGGTCGAGACCTGGAACGAGGGCGCTGAGCGACTGAAGGGCTACAAAGAGGATGAGGTTGTCGGGAAGTATTACGGGATGTTGTTCACGGAAGAAGACCAGCGCAATGGTGCCCCTGAACGTGAGCTGGAGGCGGCCAAGCAGCAGGAGTACTATGTGGGTAAGGGCTGGCGACGAAAAAAGGACGGCACACACTTCTGGCCAACCTCACGCTCACGCCCATCTACAACGACAACGACGAATTAATTGGCCTGACCAAAGTGACCCGCGACCTCAGCGACCGGCGGCAGTCAGAAGAGGCGCTGCGCAAAAAGCACGACGAGCTGGATGCGACCAACCGCGACCTCGACAATTTCATTTATGGTGAAGTCCATTCGTTTTTCGCGAAAGAATTTCCGAAGCATTTTATACAACCTAATCAGCAATGCCATCAAATACCGCTCACATGATTCTGACTGCCAGATAAAAGCAGAAACTCACCGGGAGCTGATTCGGGTGAGTCACAAACAGCCTGGCAGGCACAATTAGACGCTAATTGGGTTGAGCATGAGGGGATTGTGATTTACAGATAACTAGAACTAAAAGTATAATTTGTTATGTTTGCCAGGATATGTTTTTTATTCAATCCAAAATTTTAATCCCATGAAAACAACAAAACTGCTCTACACCCTAGCTGTGTTGTTTTTGTTGGTGTCCTGCTCCGAAAAAGACAGCCCACGCCCGGAGCCTGAGCCAATAAAAAAATACCTGCTCTACAAAAAGACTTCGGATATAAGTCTGGCCGATGGTACCACAAAGACCATTAACTGGGACTATATCTATGACAAGGATAACAAGCTGAGCAGAATCGACGCCCTTTCTAAAAAAGGGGCTGAGGCGACCAATCTTGGTTCTATTATGGAACACGACGATAGAGGCAGACTGACACTGGTACGAGATCAGACAGGCAGAGACGTGCGGTTGTCTTATGAAGGCAGCAGCAACCTCCCGTCCATGGTGCGGGTGCTTGTTGAAGGTGAAACTCCTATCGTGCACCTTAACAAATTTAATACGCTTGGCAGACTGACAGAGCAGAAAATCTATGCTGGAGAGGTGCTGGAAGAGAATTTGCAGGAAATCCTGACCCTTTCTTACGGAAAAGCCAACCAGGTGAGCCTGCGACGTACTTCAGCTTCAGGCCAGGTATACCAGGAAGCCAGCATAACAACTGACGACCGAAACAGACCAACGCCTGTCTACCCGGATCATGTTTCCATGAATTCCATCAGCTCGGAGATCTCCATCGAAAGCCTGATCACAGAGCATAACGTCACCGCTTATGAGATTATAACATTTTATTCAGGTGCCGTGGACAACAGCTTTACAAGCACCTATACCTATAACCAGGACGGCTATCCTACGGCTTCCACCAGAACCTACAAATCAGGAGATGTAGAACGAATCACGTATGATTACCTGGTGAAATAAACCCACTTAATTGCAGGTATGCAAAAGGCCCTCCTCCATAATCGGAAGAGGGCCTTTTCTTTTTACAAATCAGGCTATACCTTACTCCTGGCTAACCAGTAAGCCCAGGTAAGCCAGGTATAGCAGCAGGAAAATAATACCTTCCCAGCGGGCGAGTTGACGGCCACGGCCTGTGAAGATGAAGATGAACAGCAGCAGTCCGGCACCGATGTTGAAGATAATGTCGGTGAAGGAAGCGGCACTCACCTGCAATGGTGTAACCACCGTGGACACACCCAGGATCAGGAAAATGTTAAAGATGTTGGAGCCCACCACGTTGCCGATGGCGATGTCCACATTCTTCTTGCGAACCGCTACCACCGAGGTGGCCAGCTCTGGCAGGGAGGTGCCCACCGACACTATCGTGAGGCCGATGATGCGCTCTGACAGACCGAAGGCCTGTGCTATACCTACTGCACTGGTCACGATCAGTCTGCCGCCCAGTATCAGGCCACCCAATCCGAGTGCAATAAAGAAGATCGCTTTCAGATAGGTATAGTCCTTCGTTTCACTTTCCTCATCGTCCTCATTGCCGCCTTTTGCGATCATCAGATTGTAGACCAGGAAAATACAGAAAAAGAGTAACAGCAGGAGTCCGTCGGACCGGGAGATCAGGTTGGCCTCGGCACTATCGAGGAACACGTCGTTGGCGACAAAAAGAACCGCGACCGCAGCCAGCAGGCTCAGTGGTATTTCGAGCCAGGTAGTGTTGCGCTTTACCGTCAGCGGGTAAATGACCGAGGAAATGCCCAGGATAGCCAGCACGTTGAAAATGTTACTTCCCAGCACGTTGCCGAGCACCATTTCGGTGTTGTTGTTGATGGACGCAAAGACGTTCACGACCAGTTCCGGTGCTGATGTACCGAAGGCCACAATGGTAAGGCCGATCACAATGTTAGGTATACCCAGTTTTTTTGCCAGACTGGAAGCGGCGTCTACCAGCTTGTCGGCTCCAAAGATCAGGGCGACAAAGCCTGCCAGTAAAAGAATTATGTTCAGCATTTGATTTTAAAAGTTCTTGCCTTTTGTGTGATGGTTTAAGGATACGAAGGTAAAGCAATTTATGGAAAAGACTTCAGTCCCATACTACCCAGGTAGGACCCGGCAGCCATGATTAGGCAGGAAATGAACACCCCGATACTCACAGACAACAGCGCTTTGTTGCGCTCGATCTTCAGAAAGTAAGCTGCCAGTGTGCCCATGTAGGCGCCTGTGCCAGGCAATGGGATCATCACAAAAACCATCAGTCCCCAGAAACCGTACTTTTGTATGTCAGCACCAACGCCCTTTTTGGCTCTTCTGCCCAGCTTGATGACTCCTTTTTTATAAGTCCTGTTTGGCCAGAGCTTCCGGCTAAAGGTCTCGATGAGCCAGGCAAGTATGGGGAAAATAAGCAGATTGGCGACCAGACCGACTACAAAAGCCCAGAGTAGAGGCATGTCGTTGAGTACCGCATAAGGTATACCGGCCCGCGCCTCCCCAAAAGGGGAGATGCTAAGCAGGAAGGTATAAATAAGTATTTCAAGCATAAGTGATTCACTATTAATAAATGAGCAGCGGCTTATTTAAAGAAAAAATCCAGGAGTTCCTGCTGCATCACCGGATTGATGGCCACTGCCAGAATCACGGAGATAATCAACCCGATAGTAACGGACAATACATCCTTACCGATCAGTTTGAACGTTTTACCGATTGCCGCCCTGGAGTCCTGTGCCCGGATGCGCATACCCAGTTCACGACCTGCCAGCAAGCCCACAAATACCCAGGTGGTACTCATCGGCATGTTGTTCAGTTCCTTGAAATAGTAGAGAATCAAGGCGTACACCAGGTCAATGATCGTGGCACTCCGCACATCACGCACTTCTGATTTTTCGTTGATGATGTGCTGGATTTTATCCCCCTTCATGTAAAAAAGGAAACCAAGCCCCAGAAAGATAAAGCCAGAGAAAGCCAGGAATTCCAGGCCACCCAGCTGACGCGGCAGGTATACGGCAATGTTGGCCAGGTCCTGCACGAGCCAAATATACCACAAAAAGCCGCTGATCAGCCATTGTGCCACCGTCCAGAGCACGTGCGCTTCACCTTTGATAAAGCGCTTGATCACTTTCGAAAGCAAAAGGTAAATAACCAGGGCCGAAATAAAGGCCAGCACGTAGCCCGCCAGACTTTTGTTGATCATGCCAAGCACTGTGGCACTCGTGGCGGTGAACACGCTGAGCAGCATGAAAGTAGTCGATACCGGGATTCGGAACCTGGTCAGGAGCAGCAGCACGATAGGAGAGGCCAACTGCAGGTATACGAAGCTTTCGGGAGCCTTTTCGAGTCCCGGTGTAGTCAGGCGCTGGTAGGTCACGTCACCGTCAAAAGCATACCAGCTGTAAGTCACCGTGCCCAGGAAGATAAGGCCCATGAACAGCCACTGCCAGTACCACTTTTTGTCTTCGTTGGATACGATAAACGTACCGATGGTCTGTATGCTGTCGTTGGCGATGGCAGAGTAACCGGCGAAGGCAAAGCCTATCCACATGGCAATGTGTGGGTAAGGATATACCATGCCTGCCATCACAAGCGAGAAGGCGATAAAGTAGAGGAACTTCTTCTCTTTCTGGAAGATGATGTCAAACTGATTGTAGCGCTTCCTGAATTTATAAGGCTGAACAGGGGCCAGGTGCGGCCTCTTTTTTTGCGTCTTTGTCATCTAAAGAACTGTGAATTTTAAAAAATAAGGATGTGACTTTTCTGAATGAAGACGCTATGCAGGTACTTCTTCCTGCTTTCTTTCCAAAAGCTCCGGATTGCTCGTTTCCACCAGACCTACTTCCGGCTGCAAGTCGAACTCACCTTCCCAGCGGGCAACTACGGCGGTAGCCAGGCAGTTACCGGTCACGTTAATGGAAGTGCGGGCCATGTCCATGAGTTCGTCTATACCCAGGATGGCAAACAGGGGCCATACCGGCAGGTTGAAGGAAGCGACCGTCCCGAGCAGGATTACAAGTGAGGCACGGGGCACGCCGGCCACGCCCTTGCTGGTGAGCATCAGCGTGAATACCATCAGCAACTGCTGTTCCCAGGTCAGGTCTATACCAGCTGCCTGCGCCACAAACACAGCAGCTAGAGCCAGGTATAGCGTGGTGCCATCGAGGTTAAAACTGTAGCCGGTCGGCATCACGAAAGCCACAATGCGCCGCGGCACACCCAGCTTCTCCATCTCTTCCATGGCCCTTGGCAAAGCCGCTTCCGAACTGGTGGTGGCAAAGGCAATAGACACCGGCCCCGAGATGGCTTTCAGGAAACGCACGATCGGGATGCGGGCAATGAGGGCAACTGGCAGGAGCACCAACAGCACAAAGGCCAGCAGCGCCACATACAGCGTCGCCAATAACTGGAACAGGTTCACCAGAATGCCGAAGCCCATGTGTCCCACCGTATAGGCAATCGCAGCACCCACCCCAATTGGGGCGAAGTACATGATGATGTTGGTGAACTTGAACATCGTTTCAGAGAGGCTCTCGCAAAAGTCAAGCATAGGCTTGCGCTTGTGCTCCGATACCATGGCCAGACCAATGGCAAAGATCACACTGAACACCACGATCTGCAGCACCTGCCCCTCAGCAACTGACTTGGCAATGTTCTCCGGGAACACATGCAGGATGATATCGGACCAGGTCTGTTTGGCAGGGGCCTGAATCTCTTCCGTCTCGGCTATACCTGCCATGTTGATGCCTTCGCCGGCTTTGCTGATGTTGATGGCAGCCAGGCCGATGAACAAGGCCAGCGTGGTCACGATTTCAAAGTACAGGATCGCTTTCCAACCCATACTACCGATCTGCTTCAGGTTGGCGTGGCCGGCTATACCTACCACCAATGTGGCGAAGATCAGTGGCGCGATGATCGTCTTGATGAGTTTCAGGAACACCTTGCTCAGCACGTTCAGGTGCTGGGCTACCTGCGGAAAATCATAGCCGATCTGGGCGCCGACCACCATGCTGATCAGGATCCAGGTAGTAAGGTTACGCTTTTGCAAACCGTAGAGCAGCAGCACAGCCGTGCCGGTCCAGCGGATGGCCGTGAGGGCTTCGGCAGGCAGTGCGATAACTTCATACTGCTGCAGCAAAGTGAGGATGGCGGCTATGGTGATGCACAGTAGCGTAGCCAGGGGCAAATAGGCCTTGTTCATAAATTTAATTGGTCTAAAGCTTAATTGATTCAAATCTGCGGGGTACTACTTTTCATGAGCCGGTTTTTGAGGGCGGCAACGAGGGGAGGAGCCATGGATAGCACGATGATGGCCAGAATAAGCAGCGAAAAATGCCGCTTGACGGCCGGCAGATTACCAAACAGGTAGCCTGCTATCATAAAAAATACCACCCATACGATGGCCCCAACCACATTGAAGCTAAAGAAGCGCCTGTAATGCATGTTGGCGATGCCTGCCACAAACGGAGCGAATGTGCGAACGATGGGCACAAAGCGCGCATAAATGATAGTGCGTCCGCCGTACTTTTCGAAGAACCGCTGTGTCTGGTCCAGGTGAGACCGGCGCATAAACCAGAAGTCGCGCAGGTAGATGCGACTTCCGATCTTGCTTCCTGCAAAATAATTGAAAGAGTCACCCAGTATGGCCGCCACGATCAGCAGCCCCATCAACAGCAACAGGTTAAGGCCTGAAGCGGGTATGGCAGCCAATGCGCCAAGCGCAAACAGCAGTGAATCTCCCGGTAAGAAAGGGGTAACCACCAAGCCTGTTTCGCAAAACACAATGAGAAACAGGATCAGGTAGATCCACTGCTGGTACTCCTGCACCAACTGCACCAGGTGCTGGTCAATGTGCAGAATAAAATCTGCCACGTAATACATGATATCCATCCGAAAAGGAGCTATGCGTGCCGGACTGCTATTACTTTTGGTCCTTGTCGCTTACAGACTTGTCGATCTCGCTCTTGATCTCGTTTGTCGCGTCTTTAAACTCCCGGATGCCACGGCCGAGTCCGCGTGCCAGTTCAGGTATGCGTTTGGCGCCAAACAGGAGTAGAATGGCGAATATAATGATGGTCACTTCAGCGCCTCCCAGGCTTCCTATGAAGGCAAAAATTGCGATGCTGTTCATTTGTGAGGTATAAAAATTTTGTTTGATGATAATAGGATCAATCGCTCCCTGACGGCTATTAAGACAGCGACAGAAAGCATCAGCCGCTTTACAGCGTGTAAAGGGCACCAAAAGCTGCGTAGCCTAAGCGAGCAGCTGGATTATAGGTTGTTGTAAGATGTAAGTAAGGCTGAGGGACAGCAGGGGCTATACCGGCAGCCGCTTGGGCCAGGTATGCGAGCTGTTTCGAAGCTGGCTCACTCAAAAAGAATGGGAATGGGGTAGCAGCCTAGGGAGCCTGGGGCTGACTGGAAGTGTAGAAAAATTGGCAAAAGAAGTTGTCGCCGGGCGCCCGCGCAGCGTAGGGCGGAATTGCCTTTTGACCTGCAAACCAGATACCAGATGCTTTGGAAGCCGTGGCTGCGGGCTGTAAACTGATCGTCAGGGTGGAGGCTGTTCCTTCCTCGGCCAGGTATAGCACACCCTGCTGCAGACCAGGGCTGTTGAGTTCACTGCTTAGGGATTCGCCCTGGGCGGTGCTGGCAGGGTTAGACTGAGTTACCGGATCGCCATAGGCATAGCATGCAGTGCCATGGAGCAGAACGGCCCAGAGCAGAGCAAGCGACACCATTAAATGTCTCAGGAAGCGGTATTTAAGCTGAACCAGGGCCATAAGCAACCGCAAATATACTACTATTTGTGAGGCAACTAGCGAAGCTGAAATTTTAATTTACAGCCTTTTATCGTTCACCCGTTTTTACAAAGAATCAGCCCAAAAACCGACGGGCAGAGATTTTGCCACAGGCCCGGATTTTACATAAAGACACTTTGCAGCACATCGCCTACAAAATAAGCCAGCATAGCAGCCAAACCGCCAAGCAGCAGTGTTTCGGCTATACCTGCCATGATGTTCCGCTCGGTTACAATGCTTTTAAGAGCACCTACGATCGTCATGGCGATACCCGTCAGGATGCTGGAGTAAAGGAAAAGTTCGGCTCCTGCTATACCTGAATCGAGTCCAGCAATGATGTAGGCCAGTAGGGGAATGGAGCCCACCACAATGAAGCTGATAAAGGTAACTGAAGCCGTTTTAATAGGGGTTTTGTCGTCCTGGGTCATCTCCAGTTCTTCTTTCATCATGGTGTCCACCCACACATCTTTGTCAGAAGTAATGACCTCGACTACCTGGTTCAGCAGCTCGCCCTTAAAGCCCTTGGCTTCGTAAATTTCCCGGACTTCTTGTTTTTCTATATCGCCCAGGTTATCAACTTCCCAATACTCGCGGGCTTTGTGACGGTCAAAATTGTCGCGGGCTGCCTTGGTGGAAAAGAAGTTGCCGACTGACATGGAGAAACCGTCCGCAATCAGGTTGGCCAGCCCGAGGATGATTACAACCGCTATACCCAAGTTAGCACCTTCAGCTCCTGCCACCACGGCAAAGGTGGTAATGGCCCCGTCTATACCCCCGTACACAAACTCTGAGATATATTCTTTTTTGAAGAATAGAATTTTGTCTTCCGCCTGAATTTCGTGGTGCAACATAGGGGAGTGTTGGAGTTTGAGGATTAGAAAGTTAACAATAAACTGGAATATTACAGCGCTCGTTTGGATAAGTCGCCTCCTGTGCGAATCATTCGTGCCATATGAGGCCAGTTATAAATGGGCCCAAAGATTAACCACCAGCAAGCGTTTCGCTCAAACTGAAGTGATACTTTATACCTCAATCCTGCGAAACTGCTTCTTCAGCAGGTATAAGTTTAGACTCTGTCTGTGATACTGCTTCCACGGGTGTAACTACCCGCTCTTTGAAAGGATATACCTGTTGCTCTATAAAGGACTTCGGGTAATGCTCAACCTCCTCAAAACCGAGCTCAATATCACGCCCGTCTTCCGGCATGTAAGCCGTGCCGAACAGGTAATCCCACAGGCTCAGGCTGATGCCGTAGTTAGCGCCGTAGCGGTGTGGCATGTGCTTGGCGTGGTGCCAGATGTGCATTTGGGGGTTGTTGAACAGGTAACGCAGCGGACCCAGTGGAAGGTGCAGGTTGGAGTGGTTGAAGTGACCGATGGCCGTGGCGAAAATATGCACCAGGAAAAAATCCTGAATACCGAAGCCGATCATAGCCAGTGGAATGTACTCCAGGGTGCGGTAAACCACGGTTTCGCCCCAATGGAAACGCAGGTGCGCCGCAAAGCCCATTTGCTGCACCGAGTGGTGTACCTTGTGGAAACGCCACAGAAAGTCGGAGCGGTGGAGGAGACGGTGCACGTTCCACTGAATGAAATCGCGCAGTACAAAAAGTGTGAGCAGTTGCGCCCATACCGGCCAGGACTGTATCTCAAAAGACACCAGGTTCTGAATGCCGAACAAGCCCAGGAAATCATTGAAAGCCTCTACACCGATATTCGAAATGGCATTGAAACCAATCAGCGAGAACAGGAAAAAGTTGAAGAACATGTAGAAGCCGTCGAGCCAGAAATCCTGCCGGATTACCGGTTGTCCCTTGCGCCAAGGCAGCACGACTTCAAGCAGCCAGAAAAACAGCGACAAGCCCACCAGCCAGTAGAAATAGTTGCCCCAGCTTGGGTACAGCATTTCACGCCACAGGTAATTGCCGTAGTCTGAAAAAGAGCTTGTGAAGATGTTCCAGTATTTTTCCATGCAGCTTTACTTGCAATGAATTGTCCAGGAAATTTGTTCCCGGGGATTTGATCTTGTAAGTATAAAAAAATAGCCGACTATATGTTTGGAACCGGCTATTTTCAGTGTATTTATTTCGAGAGCCCCTGTAGAAACTCGCGCACTTCTTTGGTGTCATATTCGGCCATACCTTCCTGCTTGGCTACGATCTTACCTTCCGGTGAGATGATGAACGTGGTAGGTATAGCGGTGCTGTAAAACTCCTGCGGAAACTGGCTGGCTGGCATGTATACTGGGAAGGTATAGCCCTTCTTGTCGATAAATTTTTTCACCTTGTCCATGCCCCCTTCATCTACCGACAGCATCACAAAAGCGACTTTATTCGGGTCCATTTTCTTATACAAACTGTGGATGTTTGGCATCTCGGCAATACAAGGCGGACACCAGGTTGCCCAGATGTTCAGGAAGATGACCTTGCCCTTCAGACTTTCGAATGCTACGGTTTTACCATCAAGGCCTACCATCTTGAAGCCGGCACCTGCCATGGGTGCCCCTGCAGATGCATCAACTGTAGTTTCGGTTGGGGTTTTCACAACCTCATCTATGGCCGGCACATCCGCATTTTTTATACCTGTTGCCAACAGGATGCGCTGCACCTGGCCGATAGCTTCGGTATGCAGACCTGTCAGGTACAGGATGCCGAAAATGCCGAGTGTGATCGCCCAGCCAGGTATATTCTTGATTGAAAATTTATTCTTATCCATGATATTGTTTTTTTTAATAGAAGTCAGTTTGTGCGAATCAGATCAATTTTACTGAGTCGCATATAAATCTACACTTTCTTGTTCTAAGCTTATAACTCTACAGTGGTATAGCCTTGTTCCTGCAGGTCGAACATATAGGTCAGGCCGTTCGGAATCACTTCCATACCGTCTACCAGTGAACCCGCGTCGATGTTGAACTGCTTAAGAGACATCCCGCAGACGCGGTAAGTGATGCCAGCCGCTTTGCCTTTTTCAAATTCACCGGCCAGGTTACTGCCTTTCACAAATGCCTCCACAGACTTACCACAGGCCATCACTACAAAACTTTCCCGCTGGTAGCGGCTATCCTGTGTGATGGTTTCAGCTGTATTTACAGCAGCTTTCAGGTGGTTAGGCTGACTGATCAGCACTGCGTATTTTTTGCCGTTAGTCTCTGCTGCTGCGGAGGCTGTAGTACTTTGGGCAGTTGTCGTGCCGGTAGCACATGAGCCGAGGAACACCAGCATACCCAATGCCAGCATGGCAACATAATTACTGTTTATTTTATTCTTTTGAATTGATTTCATCTGATTGTTTTGAAAAAATGTCTGGTCTAGCCCATAGTGGACGGCACCATTCACAATGAAAAACAGGAGCATCCCGATCAGGGCAATGTTCTTGAACAATGGTCCGGAACCTTCGGCACCCACCTGCACGGTAAGCGTGATCGGAATCAGGATGGCCAGCAGTAAAGCGGCCGCCAGTCTGGTTTTAAAACCCGCCAACAGCATAGAGCCTCCGATAAGCAAACCCACACCCGACAAAATAATCAGGGTTTCGGCGGGTGCTATCCAGGTAGCCAAACTGGCAAAAGGTGCCTTTTCAAGTCGGGCGGCTGCACCGGCAGTTTGAAGAATGTGATTGAAACCAGCCAGGATAAAGATCAGGCTACCCATGATGCGGAGCACCAGGAATGATATTTTTTGCAAAGGTGTATTTTCCATAATAGCGTTAATTTTCTTAAAATAATCGTCGCAGCAGAATAGGGAATGCCTATCGCCTTGACTTGTCGAATAAGACACAGCCCGGCAGGTATAGCACAGGTGCATACCTGGTATCTGGTTGACTGTATCATCACAAAGCATTCGATATGTTAAGAAAATCGCGGTGGGTCTGGATCAGCCCCCAGACTAGGGGCCAGAAGTTTAGGAGGGGAGAGGAGTCTAAACTGCTGCCTGACTGAGGAAGTAGAAAATAAATCTGACTGTGTGTCATGCACCACAGCGAAGAGCTGCTGGCCACAGTCGATCGTGACATTGGCTGCGTTCTTTTGCTCTGAATGTGTCTGGTGCTTCAGGCATTTCTTCGCACAGGGGCGCTTGAGTTTTTTATGACTATCCGCTGCTTTCAGTTCGCTTTTAAGGGCACAGGCCATTCCGTTCGCAGGCTTATTTGGCTGGGCCAGCGTAAAAAGGAAAAGCATAGTGCTTAAAAGAAGTAGCAGATAGTTGTTCATAGTTCGTGTTTTGCCAGCAGGTATAACTGGCCGGTACTCACGTAAATTTACAAATTTAAGCTTTGGCCACCAAGCTGGTCCCGCACTCGGAGCTGTGCCACAAGAGCTTTTTGGTGCAGCACATCCGTATCTCGGAAAGTATACCTGCCCCAACGGTCAGGATGGCCGTGCCCAATAGTACAAATTCCACGCCAAAGAGGTCACTGAAAACACCCGCCGCTACGGCTCCGGCCACATAGCCAAAGTCACGCCAAAAACGGAAGATGCCCAGGCTCTGCGGACGCTGCTCGGGGTGCGTATTTTCGGCCACGACTGACAGGAAGTTAGGATATACCAGTGCCGTACCAACTCCCAACAGTACCAAAGCTGCGATGACAATTGCGTAGGCCTGGCTGAAGAATAACATGCCGATGGCCACGCCCTGTAGCATCATGCCAATGCCCAACAACTGTTTCTTGCAAAGTACATCACCCAATTTGCCCGTCACCAACTGCCCGATACCCCACACAGCCGGATATATACCTGCCAACAGACCCACTTGCTGTAAGGTATAGCCTTTGCTCATGAGCAGCACCGGCAGCAAGCCCCACAGAATACCGTCGTTCATGTTATTGACAAAGCCGCTCAGCGTGACAGAACCCAGGTTGGCATGGCGCCAGGTCGTGTCTTTCCAAACGTTGCGAAGTAGCGGTATGCTGGTCTGTGCCGTCTCCGTTTTAACGTGTGCATGTGTATCGCGCACCAGGAACCAGGTCAGGAGCAAACCAATAATCGAAAAAGCGATACCTGGTATAAAAGCGTAAGTGACTTCCCCTGTTGAGGAGGCGATATAGCCGGCCAAAAACGCCACCAGACCGACAGCCAGGTAACCGGCAAACTCGTTGATGCCCATGGCCAGTCCGCGGTTTTTCTCACCCACGAGGTCAATCTTCATGACCACGGTAGCCGACCAGGCTAGGCCTTGGTTGATACCAAGCAGTAAGTTAGCAAAGACCACCCACCACCAGTTATCCGCATAGAGCAGGAGCCAGGGCACAGGCAAGGCAAAGAGCCAGCCAATTAGCAGCAGTTGCTTTCGGGTGAAACGCAATGTGAGCCTGCCCATCATCATGTTGGCAATAGACTTAGCCAGACCGAAGGCCACGATAAACGACAGAAGCGCCGTGTGTCCGCTGATACCGAAAACCGTTTCGGCAAACTCAGGTATAACAGAGCGCTCCAGTCCAACCATGGCACCCACAAAACCGTTGATCAGCACCAGCAGCCAGAACTGCGTGGCGTTTTCTCTCAATCCAAGTTTTGTATCTGTAGTCGACATGGTCAGTATATTTTTCTAAACATGCGTGAAAGCCTCTGCCTCAGGTAGAAAGCTTACAACGCATTTTCAACTATTAGCCCAATTTCTTCTTAATGTGGCAATTTGTCTTTGATGGCACCGTACAGATACGTACCTGCCAGAGCACCGCCGATGGCGATAAAGATCGCCCAGTAGCTAAAGCCCACGTTGACGAACATCGGACCCGGACAAGCCCCAGTCAGCGCCCAACCCAAACCGAAGATGGTACCGCCGATGATGTAGCGCGGAACAGACATTTCCTTCGGTGTAAATACGATCGGGTTGCCCTGGAAGTCGCGCAGATTGAACTTCTTGATCACCAGCGTGGCAATAGTGCCCAGCACGACAGCCGTACCGATGATGCCATACATGTGAAAGTCCTGGAAGCGGAACATCTCCTGAATACGATACCACGAAATCGCCTCCGACTTACTCATCACGATGCCGAACAAAATGCCGGCTATTATAAACTTTATACTTTTCACTTTTCTAATGATTAATGACGAATGATTAATGAATAATTGATGAAAATGGACAAGTAATGAATAATGCTGGATACTTATTAATCATTATTCATTACTCACTATTCATTAAAAGATTAAGGGTAGCAGCACATAGGTGGTGATCAGTCCGCCGATGAAGAAGCCGATCACGGCGATAAGCGACGGCAGCTGCAGGTTGGAGATTCCACTGATGGCGTGACCAGAAGTACAGCCTCCGGCGTAGCGGGCACCGAATCCGATTGCAAATCCGCCTAGCAGCAGGATCAGAAATCCCTTGAGGGTGAAGGCAGCGCTTAGGCTAAAGATTTCCGTGGGCTGCATACCGTCAGGGGCAGAGATACCCAATTGCTGCAGGTCCTGGATGGTGGCCTGGGAGATCTGCACCGGCTCGCCCGAGGAGAGGAACTCCGCCGAGATAAAACCGCCTATGATGGCACCTACCAGGAACAGCAGGTTCCAGGACTGAGAGCGCCAGTCGAAATCAAAAAACTTAACCGATTTGCCGGCGCCGCATGCCGAGCAGATGGTGCGCAGGTTAGCCGAGAAACCAAACGACTTGCCGAAAAACAACAGCAGCACCATGACAAAAGCGATCACGATACCCGAGGTATACCATGGCCATGGTTGGCTTATAAACTCTAACATATTTTTAATCTATTTAGTAATTGGTGATTTAGAGAGAAAGCAGGGAAGGAGCGAGGTCGCGTGCCCCTTCCATAGCTGCTTTTAGATTTTTATTAGTTGTTTGGCCAGGCACCGATGCCTCCTGCGAGGTTATAGCACTTGAAGCCCTGTGCGCTCATCAGATCGCAGGCAGATCCGCTGCGGTTGCCGCTGCGGCAGAATACGAAGTACTCTTTGTCTTTGTCCAGTGAGCCCAGTGCATTCTGGAACTGACCTGTGGTTACGTCCAAATTCTTCGCGCCTTTGATCGTACCAGAGGCAAATTCACCAGCGGTTCGTACATCCAGCAACTCAGCTTTGGCAGCGCTCTGGAATTTTGTTTTGAATGATTTTCCGTCCAGGTTTTCGTAGTTCTTGGGGGCGGATTTAAAGATATTGAACATGGCTTTTATGCGTTTAATGTTTGTCTTATTTCAATTTACTATACAAAGGTACAGGTATCATAAAACAGGTTCAGTGACTTTGGTCACGCAGCATGGAAGGGCCTTAAAATAATCAGGGCCAGCTTGTGACTGGCCCCGATCAAACTAAACTAAACCAAAATTACTTCAGTGTAGAAGGGCAAACGTATGCCGTTCTAGGTATAGCTGTCTCAGCAATGGCCTTAAATCCACCTTCAACGTTCACCACATTGTCGAAGCCTCTTGCCTTCAGGATAGAAGCTGCAATCATTGAGCGGTAGCCACCGGCGCAATGTATGTACATGTCCTCGTTTTTCGGCAACTCAGCCAAGTGGTCGTTTAGGTAGTCCAGTGGCGCATGCTGGGCTGTTTCTACGTGCTCGGCCTGGTACTCGCCCGGCTTGCGCACGTCTACTACTTTGATGCTGTTGTTTTGGGCGTAGTCCGCGGCAAACTCAGCTGCAGAGATAGACTTGATCGTGTCCACTTCTTTGCCAGCTGCTGCCCAGGTTTCGAAGCCGCCTTGCAGATATCCCAGCGTATTGTCGTAGCCTACACGGGCCAGTCGGGTCACTACTTCTTCTTCACGGCCTTCATCAGCGACGAACAGGATGGGCTGTTGTACATCCGGAATCAGGGCGCCTACCCAAGGGGCAAAGCTGCCGTCGATGCCGATATTGATCGAGTTCGGGATAAAACCAGCTGCAAAAGTTTCCGGCTTGCGTGTGTCAAGTACCAGCGCACCCGTTTCGTTCACAGCAGCCTCAAAAGCCTCCGGCGACAGTGCCTGCTGGCCTTGCGTCAGCACGTCCTCGATGTTGGCATAGCCTTCCTTGTTCATCTTCACGTTCATCGGGAAGTAGCCCGGAGGAGGCAGCAAACCGTCTGTTACTTCTTTCACAAACTCTTCTTTCGTCATGTCGGCACGCAAGGCATAGTTTGACTTCTTCTGGTTACCCAGCAGGTCAGTTGTTTCCTTGCTCATGTTTTTGCCACAGGCAGAACCAGCACCGTGCGCAGGGTATACCACCACGTCATCCGGCAAAGTCATGATCTTGTTGCGCAGCGAGTCGAACAGGTGTGCGGCCAGTTGCTCTTCCGTCAGATCAGATTTCACGGCCAAATCAGGACGCCCTACGTCACCGATGAACAGTGTGTCACCAGAAAATATCGCTGTTTCCTTACCGTTCTCGTCGAGCAGCAGGTAAGTCGTCGACTCCATGGTGTGACCCGGTGTGTGCAGCACCTTGATGATCACATTGCCCAGTTTCAGTTCCTCACCGTCAGTGGCAATATGCGCTTCAAAAGTAGGTTGCGCATTAGGGCCAAAAACGATCTGGGCACCACTGGCTTTTGCCAGGTCCACGTGACCCGAAACGAAGTCGGCGTGGAAGTGCGTCTCCAGTACATATTTAATCTTTGCGTTGGCCTTTTCAGCTTTCTCCAGGTATGGCTTGATCTCGCGCAGTGGGTCTACAATAGCTACTTCGCCATTGCTCTCGATGTAGTAAGCACCCTGTGCCAAACATCCGGTATATATCTGTTCTACTTTCATGGGTATTGAATTTTGAATGCTGTATTTTTCAGGTTGAAAGGTCACCTGCTTATCCGATGACCATACAAATATCTGAATATAATCAGCGTGACACAGTGACATTGGTCACGCAAGTGATTTTTTTAGAAGAAAAGCTCTTTTCCGATGATATACACCCCCATCACCAGGACGAACCAACCAAAAGCGGTTTTAAGTTTGTCGGCGTGGATCTTAGCCGAAAGAAAAGTGCCTACGAAGATGCCAACAATCGAAATAGCTGAGAAAATACCCAGGAACATCCAGTCGATCTCGTAGTTGAAAATATCGCCAATGAATCCGAAAAGCGACTTGGCCGCGATGATCAGAAGGGAGGTACCCACGGCCATCTTCATGTTGAGTTTACTAAAGAGTACCAGCGCAGGGATGATCAAAAATCCACCGCCAGCACCTACCAATCCGGTGAGCGTACCTACTACCAGACCTTCGGCCAGAATGCCACCATAGTTGAATTTTGGCTTTGGATGCGCTGTGCCATTTCCTTCCACATCAATTTCCGTGTCGATGTTCTCGTCTACTGTATCTACAGGATCAGTGGGTGCTGTGGCAGGTGCTTTCTTCTTCCTGATCATGCTGATGGAGGCAAACACCATAAGCCCGGCAAACAGTAGCATGAGCATGATACCCTTAGTGACCATGAAATCGCCAACCGAAAAGATCTCCTCAGGTATGGCCGGCACCAGGTAGCGGCGCGTCAGGTATACGGCTACAATAGAAGGTATACCAAACACCACGGCTGTCTTCATGCTGACAAGCCCGTTTTTGTAGAATTTGTAAGAACCCACCAGGCTGGTAAGCCCCACAATAAAAAGGGAGTAGGCAGTTGAGATAACGGGACTCAGGCCGATCAGGTATACCAGTACCGGCACCGTCAGAATAGAGCCTCCGCCCCCAATTAGTCCAAGAGAAAGCCCAATCAGAAGGGCCGCTATATAACCTAGTATTTCCATTGATTATGTCTTTTGTTTTGTAACCTGGTACAAAGGTAGGGAGGTTATAAACTGACTTCAGTGACTAGTATCACAGAGGGAAGGAAGTTTTAAAGTTTTAGAGTTTATGTTCGTAGGGACAGGTCGCGACCTATCCGAATCGTGCACCGAACTCCCTTCTGCGGGTAAGGCTGTTTCATCCTTGAAAACGAGTTAAAACAACAGTGTCATTCTGTAAAGAAACTAGATTGAAATAGAGTGCCCTTACCCCCGGGAGGTTAAGCTTAAACTAAATGCTACCAAGATTCTTTCAGGATGACAAAAGAAACTGATTGTTATGGTCTTTCTATTAAGAAGTGGTAGAGTAGGTTATTTCTGCGCAGACAATCACATGCAAGAATTATATCTTTTAAGTGATTCAGAACTTATACCTTCCCGTCGCATAGACCAGCTTTTCGCACGGACAGGTCGCGACCTGTCCCTACAGACTAAACTACCTCCAGGTCATGCACTTCAATGTAATTTCGATGCAGCGTAATAGCACCGGTTTGCTCCAGTTTTTTGAGGAGGCGGGAGATTACTTCGCGGGAACTGTTGAGCTCGAGGGCGATCTGCTGGTGGGAGAGGCGGATCTCTTTGCCGCTTACTTTTACGTGGCGCTTGAGGTAGAACAGGAGGCGTTCATCTAGGCCTTTGAAGGCAATGCTGTCGAGTGTTTGCAGCAGTTCCTCGAAACGTTGGCGGTAAGAGGCGATCACAAAGTTGTGCCAGCTCTTATACTTGGCGAGCCACTGCTCGGAGAGGTGTGAGGGAATCAGAATGACTTCTGCTTCTGTTACAGCTTTGGCCATGATCTGGCTCTGCTCGTCACGCGCGGTGCACATCATGGACATCGCGCAGGCGCTGCCAGGCTCGAGGTAGTACATCAGGAACTCATTGCCTTCATCGTCTTCGCGGTATACCTTGAGCAATCCACTCAAAAGCAAAACCGTAGAGCGGATGTACTGGCCGGTGCGCATCACCTCTTCTCCTTCCTCCACTTCGCGGATGGCGCTGTGTGCAAGTATGTCATCGAGTAGCGACTGTTCAAACTGCGGGAATTGCTTGATGATGTCTTCTTTCTGCGGTATTTCCATAGTTTAGTATACGTATCGTAAAGGATTGAATAGATTTTAAGGTATAGCAAGTATAAAGCAAAAAACCAGTGCAAGCACTACATGTGCCTGCACTGGTAATTATTAATTTACAAGACGCTTATTTGAAGTCGTTTACGGCTTCGCTCAGGTCAAGTACTTTGGTGTCAGGCAGCGCTGCCTCCACAATACTGCTGCCTGCCGCAGAGCGGTAACCACCTGCACAGTGTACGACTATTGGCTTGTCAGACGGTATCTCCTCTGCACGCTCGCGCAGCTCTGGAAGGGGTATGTTGATGGCTTTGTCGAAGAACTTGCCACCTTTCACTTCCGATGCGTTGCGGATGTCCACGATCGTATACTGATCCTGATTTTCCTTGAACTCGGCCACGTCAATCACAGGTGATTTCTCCTCGGCAGCCTCGGTCTGCACAAACGCTCCTTCGATCAGCAATTCGTATCCGATCTTAGAGGCCTTTTGGATCAGGTCGTTTAACTCTTCTTCTGTTTCAGCGATCAGGTAGTAACGCTCGTCCGGACCAACAATACTGCCCAGCCAGGTTTCAAACTTACCGCCGTTCTGGATATTGATCGCCCCTTCGAGGTGACCTTTTTTGAAAACCTTCTCGCTGCGGCCGTCTACAATCACAGTACCTTTTCCAGGCTTGAAGTTTTTCTCCAGTTTCTTCACCTTGTTCAGGCTTGGCTTATAAGCTGGAGCACCTTGTTTGTTCAGTCCCACATCGTAGCCGAAATATTTAGGTATAAATGGCTGGTCTTCGGTAAGCACTTTCACAAACTGGTCTTCGCTCATTTCCTGCAGGGCGTAATTGCTCATTTTCTCTGCACCAATGGTGCTGCTGTTGGCTTCGCTCAGGCCTTTACCGCAAAGTGTTCCGGCTCCGTGCGCAGGGTATACCAGCACATCGTCGTCCAGCTTCATCAGCTTCTCACGTGTACTGTGATACATCTGGCGGGCCAGCTCTTCACGCTTGGCCGTGATGTTACCAGCACTCTCGCGCAGGTCTGGGCGGCCTACGTCACCAATGAACAGCGTATCTCCTGTGAACACTGCCTTGTCCTTGCCTTCGTGCTCCAGCACAATGCTGATGCCATCAGGTGAGTGGCCAGGGGTATGGATAGATTTCAACCTCACGTCACCAATCTCAAGCACATCGCCTTCGTCGAAAGTTTTGTGGGGGTAGTCTGCACCCACCATGCTGTGGGCATAGATAGTCGCACCTGTTTTCTCGTGTATTTCCAGATGCGAGCTCACAAAGTCAGCATGCGGGTGTGTTTCGATCACGCCCACGATTTTCGCCTTGTTTTTCTCTGCGTAATCGTAATAGGGCTGCGGATTGCGAGCCGGGTCTACCAACACGATTTCAGCAGTTTTTTCACTCAGTATGGCATAAGCGTAATGTGCTAAGCCTTTGTCTTCGAACTGTTCTATTTTCATGGGTTTTGGGTTTTTATATTTTATGTTTTCAGAAACCAGTAATGGATTTCTAATTGCTGATACAAAATTAAGGTATACGTTGGCCCCGTACAGTGATGTAAGTCACATAGCGTTAATCTCGGGTAGATTGTTGTTTTTTTGAGTTAGTTATACTTAGAAAGTGATCTGCGTTACAAAATTGATGTTGTGAAAATTGGTGTTGTAGTACATATCCTTTAGCGGAATGTCCATGTCCGGAGAGGTCCTGCCAATGTAAAGTAAGCGGAAACTGAGCCCATCCAGTACAGGCTTCGATGGACGGTAGTTCAGGTCAGCGACCCAGCCCCAATAGGACATCGCGCCATATTTATTATACCTGTAATCATTCGGTGCCGGGAGCCACGACTTGGCCAATGCTAACTCTGACGTAAAGTTTCCTGACCATTTTTTGCGGGCCTTGGCCACGAACAAATCTGATTTGCCAACACCCTCCAATCGTCCTCTTGAAATAGTCGCAAAAAACTGCTCTCGGCCCCATTCCCTTGGAAACAGGAAGCGACCGTCCCCGTCAATGTGCAGGTAGTTGAGCGACAGATGCAGATCCTCTGGTTCGTAGGCCAGTATACCACCAGCCAGCCATTGCTTCTGGTCCGGGAAGTATACCTGCGTGCTTTCAGGGTTGCCGCCGTCACCGATCTGGAACTGGTAGAGTCCCTCTATACCTGCCTTTACCTGTGGCGCTACTTCTACTATCGCTCTGCCATAACTGTTGTTGGATACATTTTCAATCCAGTAGTTCCATGCTTCGGCCTGGAGTTGCTTACTGGGATTTAGCTGCAAACCAGTCACAACCACACCTTTGGTATGCGTGTGGTGTGTGCAGGCAGATGGGTTGCCAAATTCATCTACTCCGGGTGAGAATATTCCGATTGTTTCGCCTGCCTTAAACCACTCCACAGTACTTCGGGGAGAGAAATGATCAAACCAGGCCAAAGTGAAAAGTCCTTTTCCCTGAAGCGGCAGCTGCACTTTTATACCCTGAAATGAATAGGGCTTCATGCGTGTGTCCTGTGGGTTCATCAGGGGGGAAGCAAAGCTGAAGCGACCCACCTTCGCCCGAAGCTTTGCGGAGTTATACTCCAGGTATAGCTCGTCCAGACGGTCCAGATCCGCTTTGTTGTGGGGATCTTCTATATCGAAAAGCTCCAGCTCTAATTTCGGGTGTTTTTCAGAGATGAAGTCCCTTTCCCAAATATTGGAGGAGAACAGGTTATAAGTAAATAATCCGGCAAAGCCGAAGCGGAAGCCATGCAAAGAGGCGGTTTTGTACCCGATCTCTGCTCCGATGGCATTGGCGTAATTGTCGGAGAGGGAGCCGTGGTTGAACGTGGCCATAAAGTAGTTGCGCACGTGTCCCTCTACTTCTCCTTTAGTGAACAACTCTTTTACACTCTTTATCTGCACAGTGTCTGCTTCCAGTCCAGAGCCATGCTTTTGTTCAGCGGCATGATGTTCCTGAGCGGTAGCGCTATTCCACCACAAAGCGCTTAACAAAGCGGTTGCAAGCGCAAGTTTTATTTGCATAATGTGATAATCGTATGGTCCCGGGAGAGGTATAACTCTCCCGGTTTAGGTAAGTGAAACTATTTTAGTTGAGGTGATAGGTAAGGAGCGGCCGGATGCAGTGGTTCACAAGCGTCTCGGCGATGCTGCCGTAGAAAATGTGGCTGAAACCCTTGCGGCCATGTGTGCCGATCAGCACCAGGTCCATCTCTGACTCCTGGTTGAAATTGCGCACGCCTGCCGGCACTTTATCGTCACTCTTAAAGTGCAGTTCGTAGTTCTGCAGTCCCAGTTCCTCCGCAAAGCGCTGCATGCTGGCTTTGATCGAGTCCAGCTTCGGTGCATCCCCCTTGTCAATGATCTGCAGGAGGTGCAACTGGGCACCAAACAGCTGCTGCAATGTCTTGATGGTGTTGACAGACTGCTCAGGCTGTTTCTCGGCCGAGAAATCTGCTACCCACAGGATGTTTTGAATCGGTGTGATAGTGGCATCCTTCTGGATCGTGATGACAGGTATATGCGTATGGCGCACCACGTGCTGCGCTTCTGAACCGGAGAGGCGCTCGAACCAGCCATCAGCCCCCTCGGTGCCCATGATGATCAGGTCAATCTGCTGCTGCTCGGCATACCTGGTCAGGCTGGTAGTCAGGCCGCCATATATCACTGCGCTGGTGAAGTCCATATCAGCCTGCTTCCTGAGCTCGTCAAACTGCTGCTTCGCCTTTTGTTCCTGGGCATACATCTTTTCTCTGTCGATACTTTCAGAGGAGTCCGTGGTGCCGGCCCACTCGGCAGCATTCACCTGAATCACATGTACCAGGTGGAGGTTGAGAGGAGTTTTCTCCAGCAGGAGGTTCAAAAACTGCAGGGCCTTGAATGATACCGGTGTGAAGTCTACGGGCACCATGATGTTGAGTGTCTTTTCCATTGTCTGTTGCTTGCTTATCGTTTGTGTCGCTTTATGATAGCTTGTATGATTTTGTGTCAATTGACAGTACAAAGATCTTCAGCAGAAAGGCGACGTTCAGTGACTATGGTTACATAAGCCCGGATTTTTGAGATAATGCTGCATGACTGGACAATAAGAGAAAGGGAAAAGGCTTTGTAAAGCAACTAAAGTGTAATAAGGCAGGTATATGCATGCAGAAATTGATTTGATTTTAACAGGTATAGTGCATGATGAAGATCCCTGGCTTACTCGCTCGCCTGACCTTATTATTTCTGTTTATACTGCTGAGTAGCGCAACAGCCCTTGCCTGCACCACCTGCAACCAGCCTCTGCAGGCGGCTATCTTCGATGAAAGCTTTCTGAAACTTTTCTTTTACATGCTGCTGCCTTTTCTGTTCATCGGAGCAGCGGTGTATCGGCTGAACAAACTCAAATAACAAGCTATGAAAAGACAAATACCCATCGAAGAAGTGCAACCTGTTCGTACTGGTCCGTTGATCGCAGCAGCTACCCTGATCGGTATTGGGATGGGCGGCTTTGTGGACGGTATCGTCCTGCACCAGATCCTGCAGTGGCATCAGATGATCTCGGCTAAATTACCTCCTGACACGCTGCTGAATAAAGAGACCAACATGTTCTGGGACGGGATATTCCATGCCTTTACCTGGCTCACGACGGCGCTGGGCATTTACTTGCTTTGGCGGGTGGTATACGAACGCAAATCAGTACTTTCCAACCGGATTTTTGGAGGCAGTCTGTTGCTTGGTTTTGGCATTTTCAATATCGTGGAGGGCATCATCGACCACCACATCCTGGTGCTGCACAACGTGCGTGAGATCAGTACGAATCAGTCAGCCTGGAACTTCGGTTTTCTGGGAATTTCTGTGGTCATACTGATTGCCGGTTGGATGCTTATACAGCAGGGCAGGCGAGAGGTGCAGGTAAGCTCCTAGCGTAAGCTATTGAATGCAAACTTTTCAGGTATGGAATGAGCCGCTGGCCCTGTATGAGCTTTGGTAAACTGTGCAAGTGTCTTAGCTAAGCTGCAGCAAAGCCTTCCGGCAGGTTTCACGTCCCAGTTCGATCTGGCTTTTGGCTTTGTAAAACTCAAATATCGAGCAGGAGTTCGCTGGTATTTCTACCAGTACATCCGGCGGGTAGGCCTGCAGCATTAACCTGGTCAGCCGGTCCTGTGTCATGTGGTAGGTCAGCAGTAAAAGCTCTCTGAGAGAGTAATCTGAAAGTGGCGAAGCTTCACCGGACGTGCTCTCCGTGTCCTGGCCTGTCCGGTGCAGCCATTTCCAGAGGGCTGATACCGCTTCGGGGCTTTCATTCACTTTTTGCATTGGTTTTTCTTCGAGTGGCGGGCCATTCAGGTTAACCGCCAGCACTATTTCATCGGTGTTTTTCTGCACCAGGTTGAGTGGGAGCGGATTGAGTACGCCGCCGTCCACCAGAAACTGCCCGTTTTCGAGCACGGGCGTAAAAACACCGGGTATTGCAATGGAGGCCCGCAAGCCTTTGTAGAGGTCACCGGAAGTATAGTGTACCTCTTCGTTTTGGAGCATGTCGGTGGCCACCGCTGTAAAGGGTACTTTCAGTTTTTCAATCTCCTGCGGACCGGTCACTTCCCGCAGCAGGTTAAACACCTTTTCGCCCTTGATGAATCCCTGGCGGGTAAAGGTGAAGTCGAGCAATTGAAAGACCATGCTTCTGGTCAGGGTAAGTACCCAGTCCCTGTAGGCCTTGTTGAACCCGGCCGCATATAAGCCGCCTACCACAGCTCCCATTGAACAACCCACTACGCTGACAATTTCAAAGCCCTCTTCTTCAAGCACTTCTATAACGCCAATATGGGCAAGTCCGCGGGCGCCGCCGCTCCCGAGCACCAGGTGTACCTTCTTCTGTTCCATGTTGGGCCAAGATAATGTTTTTTGCCCGAAGTGCTCTTTTCTGACTCCTCTTTGGTCCAAAAATGGTCCCTTTGAGAGTTGCTCTACACAAGAAATAACTGACAACTGACCCTCCTGGCAACGAGTATCACTATATATTCTGGTCCAATTACTCAACCTGTCAAAAAGTTTTTCGTTTAGCTCTCTGAACTTGCATAACATCGGCTCTGCAAGGTGCTCAATTACGTTTCTTTTAATTTCTATGGATAAAATCTACTCGTTCAGTTATAGAGAACAGGCCAGACTTATACTTTTTACAGTACTTCTTATAGCAGCGGCACTTACAGGATCCAAAAGTATAGCTGCTCCAAACGTATTTTTTGCCACAGCCCCTGCTGCTGTCAAAGCACAGCCCTCCCTTGTTGGCGCCATCACCGTTCAGTGGAATGCCGTGACGGGTGCAAGCAGCTACGTGGTGGAGCGGTCGCTGTTTGCAGGAGCTGGATTTCAGGAGCATGCCACGGTGCCTGTTACAAACGGAAAAAACATCTATACCTACCGCGACACGGGTCTGGGCTACGGCGAAACCTATTACTACCGCGTAAAGGCTGTGACCAGTTCAGGTGATTCTCCCTGGAGTAGTCCGGTCAGCGCCACCACGCATGCGCAAACCAAGAATTTCAACATCATGCCGCTCGGCGACTCCAATACACACGGCACCGTGTCAAGTGACGAACGACCTGATTCGCAGCGCATATCGTACCGCAAGCAATTATATGATCTGCTGATGGGCATAAACGCCCGCTTTACCTATGTGGGGAGTGAGCGCTCCGGCAGCGAGTTTTTAGCCAATGACCAAAATGCAGGTTTCTCCGCTGCCCGCACAAACGACATCCTGGACCTGCTGCGTACAAGCAGCTACCGCAACCAGATGGGAGAGCAGGTGTCGCGCGGAACAGGCACCTACCTGGACAAGTATAACCCCGACGTAATCCTGCTGCACCTGGGCACCAACGGTGGCTTTTACGGCCTTTCTGATGATGACCGAACCATCGGGGAAATGGCATCCATACTGGATGAAGTAGATGCCTATGAGGCACGGGCAGGTAAGGAAGTTACGGTTGTGCTGGCCCTGATCATCAATCGTATTGAAGATGCCAACTCGCCCGGCACCTCCGAGCTGACAAGCCGATTCAACCAACGCCTGAAAACAATGGCTGAGAACCGCATCCGCACACGCAGCGACCGTGTGATTGTTGTGGACATGGAGCGGGAAGCCGGGCTAAAGTATGCATACTGGTGGACGGAAGCCCAGGGCGACATGCACGATCTGGTGCACCCCCATACAACGGGTTTTCAGAAAATGGCGAATCAATGGTTCAAAGTTTTGAATCCGCTCATGAAACCGGCCAGTACGGCTTCCAATAACCCTGAGACCTCCATCACCAAAAAGCCAAACGAGATATCGAACAGCAGGTCTGCCTCTTTTGAGTTTGCCAGCAACAAGAGCCCGGTGTTCTTCGAGGTGAGTCTGAACGGCGGCGACTATGAAGCTGTGAGCAATCCCTATACCTTAAACAATCTGGCCGACGGGCGCTATACCTTGTCGGTGCGGGCCGTAGATGCAGCCGGCCGGAAAGACGCCACACCGGCAACCCATACCTGGACCATCATTACAGAACCTCCGACACCACCTACTTTTACAGCAGTCACAGAAGACCGCGGTCCGGTTAGTAATGACCGGGTGACCTCCGACAACACCATTCGTCTGTCAGGTAAGGCGCAGAGCGGCGTGGAGGTAACTGTGCGTGAAGTAGAGCGGGGTGAATTGGGCAAAGTGAAAGCAAATGAAGCCGGCGATTGGTCCTTCAACTACGAGGGGACCACACTGCCAGCCGGCGTATATCGCTTCACAGCCATCGCCACTGATATTGCGGGCAATGTGAGCAAGGTGAGCAATACCTTTACGGTGACCATCGACCTGACCCGGCCGGATATTGTGATCAGTACGGAAGCCAAAGCTCCCGTGCGGGAGGCTTTTCAGGTACAGCTTAAGTTTACGGAGGAGGTATACGGACTGGCTGCCGGCGATATCACCGTCACAGGTGGAACTGTGAGTGATCTGAAAGAAGTAAATAAATCCACGTATACTGCTACTATTACGCCACCCGCCAATGGCCAGGGTACGACAGCTCTTAGTTTGGCGGCCAACAAAGCAACTGACCTGGCTGGTAATGGCAACACGGCTTCTAATAAGCTGGAGATCGCCTATGACCTGAAGCGGCCGAAAGTCACGCTGAGCGCAGATGCCCCACAAATTGTGAAGGCTCCTTTCACTGTTAGGTTTATATTTGACGAAGCGGTAACAGGCTTTGTGGCGGCTGACATCAGTGTGCAGAACGGCTCGGCGGGCAACCTGAAATCCGAGAGCGCCACGGTTTATACCGCGACGATCAGCCCTGCAGCTGACGGGGAAGTCGTGGTTAGCCTGGCAGCCAACAAAGTGACTGACGAAGCCGGCAACGGCAACGAAGCTTCTGCCGAACTGAAGCGGCTCTATGACGTGGCGCCGCCAACAGTAACATTGTCCACCACAGCAGGCAACCTCAGCAATGCGGCTATACCTGTTACAATCACTTTCAATGAGCCTGTTACGGGACTTGCCTTAAACTCCTTCAGCGTAACGAACGGCAAACTGAGCAGTTTGCAGAAACAGGATAACACGACCTACACCGTGCAGCTGACACCCGATAAAGACGGGGAAACAAGTTTGCAACTTGCCGCTGACAAGGTGGAAGACCAAGCCGGCAATGGCAATACGGCATCAAACGTTCTTAAACGCCAGTACGATGCCACACCACCAACTGTAGCCCTTAGTACAGATGCCTCCGAACTCACCAACGAGCCTTTCACTGTCAACTTCCGCTTCAGTGAAGTGGTAGAAGGCTTTGCGGTAGGCGACATCACAGTGGCGAATGGCACAGCCAGTGAGTTCAGCAAAACAGGCGATCAGACGTACAGCGCCGTGATCAAACCAGCAGCCGATGGCCAGGTAACGGTGCGTGTAACGGCGGGCATGGCGCAGGATGCGGCGGGTAATCCAAACACTGCTTCCAATACCCTGGGTATACAGTATGACAGTACGCCACCGGCTGGCTATGCTGTGGCTTTCTCTACAGACAAGGTGGAGCATAACAACCAGCAGAATATTTCTTTCAGTGTAAGAGGAGCAGAGCAGGGGGCCACATACTTCTATACCATCAGCAGCGACAAGGGCGGCACGGATGTGACAGGCACCGCCAGTACGACGGCAACCGCCTTCGATGTACAAAACCTGGATCTGAGTGGTCTGCACGATGGTACGCTCACACTTATTTTTTACCAGGTGGATGCCGCCGGTAACAGAGGTGCGAACGCCGTGGCTGAGGTAGTGAAAATGACGAAGAATATTGTGATGGTGAGTAGTCTGGAAGCGATCTCCGTCCCGTTCCGAACTGCATTTGAGGACCTGCAACTGCCTGAGCAGGTACAGGTGCGCTATACCAATGGCGAAGAAGAAGCTCTGGAAGTGGAGTGGCAGCCCGGCAATTACAATGGAATGGAAGCCGGCTCCTATACCTTAAGCGGGGAACTGGTGCTCAAGCCGAACACTACCAATCAGGACAACCGCAAGGCCAGTATCACAGTCACGGTGGAGCCAAACCAACCGCCAACTGCCATCGCTCTCAGCCACAACTCCTTTCAGCCTAATGCTAAGCCGGAAGATGTGCTGCTGACTTTCAGCACCACCGACCCCGACGATGATACGCATACCTATGCCTTGGTGAGCGGAGAAGGAGACAGCCACAACGGCTACTTTGAGCTGAGAGATGATCAGCTATACCTGAAGTCTAACGAGGGGCTGTCGGGCATTCGCAACTTCAATATTCGGGTGCGCACTACTGATCCTTACCGAAACAGCTTTGAACAAACTTTCACCCTAAACAAGGAGGTATACCAGCCAGCCAATCCGATCAAACTGGTGAACGCTTTCTCGCCGGACAACGACGGCATCAACGATACCTGGACCGTTCCGGAACTCAAATTCTACGATGAGATCAGCATACAAGTATTTGACCGGGCAGGCAGGAGACTGTTCCACACCACCAACCCGGAGCAGGGCTGGGACGGTCGTAGTCAGGACGGACAGGTGAAAGAGGGTTCTTATTTCTATATCATCGAGGTGAAGGATATCAACCTGGTGCAGAAGGGTGTATTAACAGTACTTAAGTAAGTTTTCATGAACAGATTATTCGTAACAGCTATATTATTACTCACCATCACAGGTCTGCAGGCGCAGAACCGGAAGTACATCAGCAATTTTTCAGCTTACCAGCACTTCTACAACCCTGCACTGACAGGTAGTGAAGGCTCCATGCTTCGCACCTATTACCGCAACCAGTGGACAGGATTTGAGGATGCCCCCAAGACGCTATTCTTTTCAGGTGAGCTGGACATGGCGGATATGAACAAAACCACGGATCGTACCCGTCACTATCAGTACCGCGACTCGCGCAGCAATTACATGGGTGCCCGCCATGCCTTTGGCCTCATCGCACTGCAGGAGCGCTTCGGCCCGACAAGAGAGACGCAGCTCGGCCTTAACTATGGCACCGGGGTGCGGCTTTCACAATCACTTAGTCTGCGCTTTGGCACATCGCTCACCTTCAATAATTTCCGGCTCGACGGCAACAGCCTGGTGGTGGACAACACAGGCGACCCGCGCTACCAACACGTACTGGGCGACCAGAACAGCATGAGTAAATTTGACCTGAACCTGGGTTTTGCGCTGGCATCCGCAAACTATTACCTTGGTTACGGGATGCAGGATATTACCAGGGGCCATTTTATGAAAAGTAGCGACAATTTTATGAAGGATGTCTATACCCGCAAGCATATTGCGCAGGCCGGATTTCGCACCGCCATGTCAGATCGTTTCGGGCTGATTGTGAATGGCCTGTACCAGTATGATGAACAGCTAAAAGGCACAGTCGAAGGACAGGTGAAAGCAGTGTATAACGATATGCTATGGGCAGGAGCGGGCTACCGCAACGACCAGGCATTCCATGTGGGGGCAGGTCTGCACTACCGCCAGTTCCGCATCACCTACGCCTACGAAAGCCCGGTACAGGAAGCACGCTCGATCAGCCGTTCCACTAACGAGATCGGCCTGGCCTATACTTTCCGTCAGGCGAATCCAAATCAGCAGAGCGGGCCTACTTTCTGGTAATGCCCGATTGCCTACTGTGGCCGGGGAATCGGAATTTTAATGTCGAAGGCAGTGCCTTCCCCGGGTGAGGAAATCACTGTCATGCTTCCATGCAGGCCATCGAGCAGGTGCTTCACCAGTTGCAATCCCAATCCATAACCCTGCTCCCCTTTGGTGCCGGTCGTGGAGGAGGATTTGCCCTGCATCACACCACTTACCTGTTCTTCCGTAAGGCCTATACCTGTGTCACTTACCCGGATATGAAGCAGGGATTTGTTTTCGAGCTCTTCCAGCCTTAGCTGCACCGTCACGCTTCCCAACGGTGGTGTAAACTTGAATGCATTCGAGATCAGATTCCCGGTGATCTGCATCAGCCTTTTCTTCGGGAAAGGTCTGTCTGCCTGCATCGCATCGATCTCCACATCAAAAGTGATTCCTTTATCAGTAGCCTGTGGCTGATAGAGTTCCAGCAGACGTTCGCGCAGGGTGTTCAGGTTCAGCTCATTTTCACCCAGATCGGAAGTCTCATGTGCAGGGGCCTCCTCGTTCGCTGTCAGGATCTCGTCAGACAACTTAAGAATGGACTGGCCGCTCTTGTAGATCAGGTTCATGAAAGTCAGAACTTCCGGCAGCTTGTTTTTTTCTCCCTTTTTCAGGATAAGGTCTGCCAGTCCCACGATACCGCCCACAGGCCCTCTGATGTCGTGCGCCACCCTGCGGTTCAGCTGTCCGGCTTCTTCCAGTTTCTGGTGCATCGAATGTATAACCTGGTGCACGACCAGGCGGTGCACGATCTCGCCTGCAATGATCTTTAGCAGTTCTATTTTCTCAAGAGAGAGCTCCTTTATATTCCGGTCCAGTACGCAGAGTGTGCCGATGTTGTAACCCCGCTTCGTCCGGAGAGGCAATCCGAAATAGTACTTGAGGTCAGGATTACTTTTAAGACTCCGCAGATTCATGAACCGCTCATCCTGCATCAGGTCTTTGACCTCTAAAGGATCGGGTTGTGTGATGGCATACTGGCAGACAGAATCTTTTCGGGGTATATTGCCAGTCGGGAAACCATACCCTGCCACCGTCCACTGGGTGTAGGCGTCAAGCAGATTGACAAGCGATATCTCCGTGCCGGCCACATGCGCGGCCAGCCGCACCAATTCCTTGAAGCTATCGCTTAGATCGCCATAGTCAAGGTCGAGTTCTGAGAGATCAATAAGACGTTGAAACTCCTCGTGCTGTACAGTTTCCTGATCCGGCATAGGCTCAAGTATTTGAAGGTTGTCCATCTCTTAGTATTTACGCAGTACGCCAGCTGGTTCTGCCATTTTTCTTCTTTCCGGCATAATCGCTTCTGCTTTGTGCTGCAACTGATGTGCCACAAACAGCGCCGCCATAAATAGAATCGCTGCTACGACCTGGTGCAGCACACCCAGACTGATGGGAACCACCAGTACCAGGGTCGCTATGCCCAGGCCAACCTGCAGTATCGTGACAAGTAGCAGAAACCTCACCGCTGTCCTCGTGGTGCCCGGCAAGTCCTGCTTGCTTAAGTAGCTATAAAACAGCACTACAAAGATCAGTACAACAAATGCGAACCAACGATGCATGAACTGCACTGCTACGCCATTATCAAAGTATTGCACGATCGATAAGCCACTCAGGAAGCCAGGAAAGAACTCCCCCTGCATGAGTGGCCAGGTGTTGTAAGAAAAGCCCGACTTTAGTCCTGCCACAAAGGCCCCGAGCACAATCTGGATCAGTATAGCGAACACCAATAACCAGGAGAGGGAGCTGTAGGCTCTTAGGGCAGGGGACTTCTGCCTCACAGGTGCCACCAGGTCAGCAATGGTCCAGAGAATGACACCGATCAGCAGCAGAGCAAGTGTCAGGTGCGCGGCCAGTCGGTAATGGCTCACGTGCGGCATTTCACTCAGGCCGCTCATCACCATCACCCAACCCATCACGCCCTGGGCCATACCGAGCAGCAGGATGAAAACAAGGCGCTTCACCAACCAGGGTGCCAGCATTTTGCGGTACAGGAAATACAGGAAAGGTACAATGAAAACGATTCCGATGATGCGGCCCAGCAGGCGATGCAGGTATTCCCACATGAAGATCTGCTTGAAGCCCGAGAGTGTCATGCCGAAGTTCAGTTTCTGGTACTCCGGAAACTGCTTATACTTCTCAAACATAAGGAGCCACTCGCTTTCAGAGAGCGGAGGCAGCGTGCCTGAGATCAGGTTCCACTCGGTAATGGAAAGGCCGGAGCCAGTGAGGCGGGTGATGCCACCGATGACCACCATGGCCAATACGAGCACAATGCCGCTGATAAGCCAGAGAACAACAGGTATAGAAGCAGGTTTTTGATGCATAACATGGAAAAGAACAAATATCCATGTTTTTGACCTGTCAGAAGATGATAAATATCACTTTTTAATAAAAAATACCCACTCAGATGCCTCGCACAGTATCTAATATTTTTGCGGGCGAACTTTTAGGAGAGATGTCGTCGAAATCACCCCGAAGAGCTTTCAGGGCATAGCGCTCTTCGTCAATCTCCCGCCGGCTGCGGATACCCAGCGCACGCATGATGGGCAGGGGAGGGCACCAGCCCTGTATACCATGCTGCAGCAGGAAAGTGGTGACAATACCCGGCAGGATGAACCAGCGCTTGTTTACAAAAGCTCCCAGCAGTGTGCCGGACAGCGCCAGCGTGGAAGCGTTGACCTCCAAAGTACGTTCGATGCTCCATTCCTGGTCGAGTTCGCGGATGCGCTCTGAGATCTCCTCGTGACTGCGGCCTTTGTAGCGAGCTATACTTTGACGTATGTGATGATCCACCCGTTCGTTGGTTTCATCAAAAGAGCTTTCCCGCACACGCCCCTGTTCTTCCTGTTCTGTATTATTCATTATCTTCTTCCTGTTTGTGTATCTTACTATAATGCTATACGCGGTTGTATGAATATTTAGTTGTGCCAGAACTGAATCATGTCTGCAGGAAGATGCCTTTTGGCATAAATCTTCGGCTTTCTATCGTTTTTTGTAAGATTTACTACGAAATCTGTAAGTTCATCTTACGTTTGATGCCTACCTTTGCAAAAGAAACTGTATCTTCGTTTGAACGAGCGTACCTGAATTTGAAGCTGATTCGCACCATACTGACCCTGACACTGGCCCTGCTGGTTGTTTTCTCCTCTGTGGGGATGACGATCACGCAGCATTTGTGCGCAGGTGAGGTCATGGCAACAGCTTTCTTCTCGCACAGCGCCGCCTGCGAAATGGAGAAACAGCGTGAAAGTCTGCCGGATTGCCACAAGCCAGCCATGGACGATGACTGCTGCCAGGACCAGACGATTGTGCTCGAGGTAGAGGACGAGCAGGCGCTTAGTCCGACTTTCAAGCTATCCGTTCCGGACATGACCTTCATCGCTGCTTTCACAGCCGCATGGTCTGCTCTTTTTGAAATTTACGAACCGGCCTATACCCATGTGCCGGATTATTCCCCGCCTTTGCTCGCGCAGGACATCCCTGTGTTTGTGCAGTCCTTCCTGATTTAAACCTGCTTTTTCGATGATGCCCGGCCGCTAAGGTCAGGTATAGCTATTGGCTTTTCCTACCCGGAAAGCGCCATTCCTTTTTGCATTCAATCGAACAAAGCATGTTAAACAGCATTATTAAATTCTTTCTGGAACAGAAGCTGGTGACCACCCTGCTGCTGCTCCTTATCGTGGCCTGGGGCATCATGGTGGCGCCGTTCAACTGGAACGTAAACTTCCTTCCCCGTGACCCGGTTCCGGTAGACGCCATACCTGATATTGGCGAAAACCAGCAGATCATCTTCACCGAATGGATGGGCCGCTCTCCGCAGGACGTTGAGGATCAGATCACGTATCCGCTCACGACTTCCCTGCTGGGTATGCCCGGTGTGAAGACTATTCGTTCCACGTCCATGTTTGGTTTCTCGAGCATCTATGTCATTTTTGAAGATGACGTGGAGTACTACTGGAGCCGCTCCCGCATACTCGAAAAACTAAATTCCCTTCCCGCCGACCTGCTGCCAGCCGAGACGACTCCGAAGCTCGGCCCTGACGCCACGGCACTCGGGCAGGTATACTGGTACACCCTGGAAGGCCGCGATGAAGAGGGTAACCCGGCCGGGGGCTGGGACCTGCACGAACTGCGCAGTATCCAGGATTTCTACGTGAAGTATGCGCTGGCCGGAGCACAGGGCGTAGCTGAAGTGGCCTCTGTGGGCGGCTATATCAAAGAGTACCAGGTAGACCTCGACCCGGTAGCTATGAAGGCGAACAACGTCTCCATGATGGAGGTGATGAATGCCCTGAAAGCCAGTAACCAGGAAGTGGGCGCCAGCACCGTGGAGATCAACCAAGTGGAGTACCTGGTACGCGGACTGGGCTATGTGAAGGAAATCAGCGACATTGAAGAGGCGACCGTGCGGGTGGCCAACAATGTGCCGATCCGCATCCGGGACATCGGGCGGGTGAATATTGGTCCGGCTGACCGCTCTATGCTGGGCGTGCTCGACAAGAGTGGCGCTGAGGCTGTGGGCGGTGTGGTCATTGCAAGGTATGGTGACAATCCGCTGGCGGTGATCAACAATGTGAAGGCCAAGCTGGACGATATCGCAGCCGGTCTACCCTCCAAAAAACTGGCCGACGGACGCACTTCCAAAGTGACGGTGGTGCCTTTCTATGATCGCACGCAGTTGATCAACGAAACGCTCGGAACGCTAAATACAGCCATCATTCTGCAGATCCTGATCACTATCATTGTGATCATCGTGATGGTCTACAACCTGCGGGCCTCGCTGCTGATCTCAGCGCTCTTGCCGCTGGCCGTGCTGATGACTTTCATCCTGATGAAGTACTTCGGGGTGGACGCTAACATTGTGGCACTTTCAGGTATAGCCATTGCCATCGGTACTATGGTCGACTTGGGGATCATTCTGAACGAGAACATCCTGCGGCACATGGAGGAGGCACCGCCGGGGCAGTCACTGGTGAAGACGGTATACAATGCCACCACGGAGGTGGCCACTGCGATTCTGACGGCTGTTTCCACGACCATTATTTCATTTCTGCCGGTGTTTACGCTGGAGGCGGCGGAGGGCAAGCTGTTCGGTCCGCTGGCCTATACCAAGACCTTTGCGCTGGTGGCGTCGCTCATCTTTACGATCCTGATCATGCCCGCTTTTGCGCATACTATTTTCGGGTTGAAGTCGCGCAACGTGGCCTGGAGTAAGATCCTGAACTGGATATTGGTAGGCTTGGGTATAGTAGCTTTGTTTATTGTGCCGCTGGCAGGTATCACATTAATATTGATCGCAGCCAACAACCTGCTCAATTACTACCAGCCGGAGCGCTTCGGGCGTCACCATACACTGATCATGGTAGGTATAGCGGTACTGGCCGTTTCGTGGCTGCTGGCTACGGAGTGGGTGCCGCTAGGGGTATCGGTGAGTTATTTTGTGAACTTCATTTTTATACTGCTGATCATCGGCCTGGTGCTGGGGCTCTTTTCGTTCTTCATCAGGGTATACCCGCGTGTGCTGGGCTGGTGTCTGGCGAATAAAGGTACCTTCCTGCTGATCCCAGCTTTCATTATGCTGCTGGGGCTTAACATCTGGATCGGTTTTAACGGCGTGTTTGGCTGGGTGGCGACGGGCTTCGATAAAGTGGGGGTGAACGTTCGCACATCTGCTCCCTGGAGCGGACTGGTGCATACCTTCCCGGGCATGGGCAAGGAGTTCATGCCATCCCTGGACGAAGGCGCTTTCCTGCTGATGCCGACATCCATGCCGCATACGGGTGTGGAGGCGAACAAGCGCTATGTGCAGCAACTCGACATGCTCATCACGGCTATACCTGAAGTGGAGATGGTCGTGGGTAAAGCCGGCCGTGCCGAAACGGCGCTGGATCCTGCTCCCATGTCGATGTACGAGAATGTGATCCAATACAAATCAGAATACATCACAGATGAAAACGGGTATAAAATCCGCTTTAAAGTAGATGATGACGGCAACTTTGTACGTGACGAGAAAGGCAATCTGGTGGAAGACAAGCGCGGCGAGTACTTCCGCCAGTGGCGCGACCACATCCGCACGCCAGATGATATCTGGAATGAGATTGTGGAGGTGGCCGAACTGCCGGGCGTGACTTCGGCCCCTAAGCTGCAACCGATCGAAACGCGACTGGTAATGCTGCAGACAGGTATGCGCGCCCCGATGGGAGTGAAGGTATACGGACCTGACCTGCAGACCATCGAGGACTTCAGCATGCAAATGGAGCGGCTCCTGAAAGAGGTGCCATCTGTGAAACCGGAAGCCGTGTATGCAGACCGCTCACTGGGTAAGCCCTATATGGAGATCGATCTGGACCGCCGCGCCATGGGCCGCTACGGTTTGAATGTGGCAGACGTGCAGGAGTACATTGAAGTGGCGATGGGCGGCATGGCTTTGACCACGACCGTGGAAGGCCGCGAGCGTTACTCCATCCGGGCACGCTATGCCCGCGAATACCGAAACGATCCGGAGTCAGTCAGCCGCATCATGATCTCGACTACCAATGGGGCTCAGATTCCGTTGACCGCGATTGCCAACGTCGAGTTCCGTCCCGGGCCGATGATGATCCGCGGCGAAGACTCCTTCCTGACAGGCTATGTGCTACTCGACAAGCGGGAAGGTTTTGCTGAAGTAACGGTGGTAGAAGATGCGCAGCGCTACCTGCAGGAGAAAATTGCTAGTGGTGAACTGGTGGTGCCGGCGGGTGTGAGCTACAAGTTTTCGGGTAACTACGAAAACCAGATACGAGCCGAAGAAAGGTTATCGTTTATCGTGCCACTCAGCTTACTGATCATCTTCCTGATCCTGTATTTCCAGTTCAGGTCGGTGAGTACGTCGCTGTTCATTTTCACTTCGATTGCAATGGCTTTTGCTGGCGGCTTTATGATGCTGTGGCTTTATAGCCAGGGCTGGTTCATGAACTTCTCTTTTGGCGATACCAACATTCGGGAGTTGTTCCAGATGCGCACCTTTAACCTGAGTGTGGCCGTGTGGGTTGGTTTTATCGCCCTGTTTGGCATCGCGACGGATGATGGTGTGGTAATGGGCACCTACCTGAAGCAGAGCTTCGAGCGCAACATGCCGCAAACCAGAGCCGAAGTACGCGAAGCGGTGATGGAGGCAGGTATACGCCGCGTGCGACCTTGTCTGATGACCACCGCCACCACTTTGCTGGCGCTTTTGCCGGTGCTTACGTCTTCCGGCCGCGGCTCCGATATCATGATCCCAATGGCAATCCCTTCATTCGGGGGTATGTTCGTGGCCCTGATCACCCTGCTGATCGTGCCGGTGCTGTACAGCTGGCGCGAAGAACTCAAAATCAAAAAAGAAACCGTATGAAAAAGATACTAGCAATTATAGTGCTGTTGCTGGGGGTAATGCCCTTGGTACAGGCGCAAACGCTGGAAGAATATCTGGTAGAGGCAGGCGAAAACAGCCCCACGCTGAAAGCACGATACGCCGAGTATCAGGCGGCGCTGCAGCGTGCCCCGCAAGTGGGTGCACTGCCAGACCCGGAGGCTTCCTTTAACTTTTTTCTGCGACCGATGGAGCGCTTCATGGGCAATCAGGTAGGTGATATCTCGGTGATGCAGATGTTCCCCTGGTTCGGTTCCCAAAAGGCGGCCCGCGACGAGGCTAATTACATGGCCCAGATGAAATTCGCCTCCTTCATCGAAGCGAAGATCAACCTGTACCACGAGGTGCGCACTATCTGGTACCAGCTATACCTGAATGATCAGGAATCGATCCTGATGGAGAAGGAGCTGGAGATTATGAAGACGCTGGAAAGACTGGCACTGGCCAAGTATAAATCAGCCCCGGCAGGTGGTTCTTCTGGTGCCGCCACGCCAGCCCGAGGTACGACGGGCGGTTCGACTGGCTCTTCTGGTGCTGCGGGGAGTGGTGGCTCCGGTATGGCAGGTATGGGGGGCTCCAGCGGCGCAGCTGCCGGCTCGGCAAGTGGGAGCAACATGGCGGCTGGTAGCAGTAGTATGTCCAGTATGGGTAGCTCTGGCGGCTCTTCTATGGTCGATGTCATGCTGATCCGGTTGCAGGTGAAAGAACTGGAAAACCAGGTCCTGATTCACCACGAGGCACGCAGACCACTGCAGGTAGCTTTTAACCAGTTGTTGCGCCGCCGTCCAAGTATGACGGTCATCTCTGCTGACACACTTCTGCCTGCAGCATTGCCGGCTACCTTGTCGCTGATCGAAGACTCGATTCGCAGCAACCACCCGATGCTCAAAATGTACGAGTGGGACGAGAAGGCCCGGGAGTCACAGCTGCGGATGGCGCAACTGATGGGCCGACCAATGATTGGGGTGGGACTAAACTACATGATCTTCAAACCGCGCATGGATGATATGACCCAAATGAATATGGGCGGCGAGAACATGGTGATGCCGATGGTGACCCTGACGCTGCCGATCTACCGTAAAAAATACAATGCAGCCCAAAAGGAAGCAGAGTTCTCCCAACAGGCGGCTGTGTACCAGAAGGAGGCAACGGAGCGTGAACTGTTCACGGAACTGGAGAATCTGCTATACCAGTATCAGAGTTCAGTCAGCCGGATCAACCTGCTCAAAGATCAGGTAACGCTTACTGAACAGACCATCCGGCTGCTCACCACAAACTACTCCGTGACGGGCACAGGTATAGAAGACATCATCCGCCAGCGGCAGAGTCTGCTCAGCTACCGGCAACAGCAACTGCAGGCCATAACGGATCAGAATATCGCCGTGTCAGCCATCAACCGCATGATGCAGGGGGATAATTAGGGTTACTCTCAATAGTATCGGGGAAATGAAAATCGTGCACAAGAAAAAATCATCAGTCATTAGCATAAAGAAACATGACATCAAGAAATAAAAGAATCGTAACCTACCTACTTGTGGCCTTGGGCGGACTGCTGCTGGGCTGGTTGCTCTTTGGCGGCCGGGGTTCAGAACAGGCACACGAACACGCCGGAGAGGTGGCTGGTGCCACCGAGTATACCTGCTCTATGCACCCACAGATCAGGCAGGACGGACCGGGAAAATGTCCGCTTTGTGGCATGGATTTGATTCCGGTGAGCAACGGTGGCGGAGGCGGTAAGACAAGCCGCTATGTGCTGGAAATGACGCCTGAAGCGATCGCCCTTTCTAACATCCAAACAACCAGGCTGGAAATGGTTGATCCGGAGAACGAACTCGTGCTTTCAGGCAGGGTGGCCCTAAACGAGCAGCAAGTCTCTTCGATCACTGCAAAGTTTCCGGGACGTATTGAGCGACTCTATGTGAACTTTACGGGGCAGGAAGTACGCCGTGGGGAGCGGCTGGCTTCGCTCTATTCACCGGAGTTGATCACCGCCCAACGCGAACTACAGGAAGCTGCCCGCGCTAAGGATTTGATGCCGGAACTATACGAAGCCGCCCGGTCCAAACTCAAGCTCTGGAAGTTGACTGATGCACAGATCAAGCGAATTGAAAATGCATCGGACATCATTACCAATTTCGATATTTATTCTGATGCGGCCGGCGTAGTAACGGAGCGTTTAGTGAGTGCCGGCGACTACGTGACAACAGGTTCTGCACTTTTTGAGGTAGCGAACCTGTCCTCGGTGTGGGTGGTGCTGGATGCCTACGAAGCTGACCTGTCCTGGATCAAGCAGGGTGGTAACATCACCTTCACGGTACCAGGTATACCTGGCAAAGAATTTACGGCCAAGGTAGGCTTTATCACCCCTGTACTGGATGCCACAACCCGTGCGATTGAAGTGCGTGCCGAGGTGCAAAACCCCGGCAACCAACTGAAGCCGGGCATGTTCGCGGATGCCCGCATCAAGACATCTACAGGTGCCAAAGAACAGTCGCTGTCGGTACCAAGCAGTGCGGTGTTGTGGACCGGTAAACGCTCTGTTGTGTACGTGAAAGTACCGGGGCAGGAGATGCCGGCTTTTGAGATGCGCGAGGTGACACTGGGGCCACGCATGGGTGACCGCTATGTAGTAGAATCCGGTTTGCAGCCAGGTGAGGAAGTGGTAACCAATGGTGTGTTTGCCGTCGATGGCGCGGCGCAATTACGTGGTAACTACAGCATGATGTCGCCACCACCAGCAGGCGGGCCTAAGGCACCGGAAGCTTTCCAGCAACAGCTCACCCAGCTCATTGACCAATACTATACCCTGAAAAATGCCCTGGTAGCATCCGACGTGCCCGCAGCGCGTCAGGCGGCAGGCACCTTTGTCGTGACGTTGGGGCAGGTGAATATGGGTGAGCTCGATGGCAAAATGCACGATCAGTGGATGGCGTTGCTGCCAACATTGAAGTCAAATGCAGAGGCAATTCAGAAAAGCCGTGATCTGGAAAAACAGCGTGCTGCCTTTTCACCGCTCTCTGAACATGTGATTGAAGCAGTGAAGGTATTTGGTATACAGCACGAGGTAGCTTATATCCAATCCTGCCCAATGGCTTTGGGTGACCAGGGTGCTTTCTGGCTGAGTGAGATCAAGGATATCCGTAACCCATATTTCGGGGAAGCGATGCTGGCCTGCGGAGAAACGGAAGAAACGTATAGGCGAGGGCAAAGTGGAGCGACTACTACAGACCAAACTAAGACAGCGCCACAGGGGCATCAGCATTAATATCTATTATCATTTTTAGCAAAACGAGAAAGCTGGGGACATTATATCTTCAGCTTTCTTGCTTTGCTCGAAATGACATTTGACCTTGTGTAAATCAACTATACTTAATCTCCACCACTTCAACTTCCTCTTCCACACGCCCCAATTTCAGTTGCAGCTTCTGACCGACTTTGGCACCCGTTACCGCTTGCGCAATAGGAGCTACAAATCCTATTAGCCCTTGCGTGACATCCGCTTCGTCTACACCCACGATGGTAAATTGCCGGATGGTGCCAGGTTTGCCACCACTAAGGGTGCGTAGCTTGACAGTGGCTCCAAAGCGCACTTCGTCCGGGATTTGCTCCAGCGGGTCAATGACTCTGGCACTGGCAATTCGTCCGTTCAGGGCGCTGAGTTTGCCGTTGAGGATAGTGAGTTGACGGGTGCGGTCCGCATCGTTTTCGCGGTTGGCTTCTACGATAGTGCGATCCGATTCCAGCTCTTCCAGTTCAGTTCTTAGTTTCTCCAGTCCCTGCGGACGAACATAATTGGGCACGCCTGCAGGCAGGGCCGCCCGTGGTGGAATGATGGGTGCTTCGCCTGCGTCGTCTTCTTTTACAAATGCTCTACTCATGCCCCTTTATACAGCAAGGGAGTGCCGGATGTTTCCGACACTCCCTTGCTGGTCAATTAGCTATAAGAGCTGGTGCTATACCATACTAAATCTTTTCTGACTAGTGATGGGTGTAGAAGTATCTGTCTTTTTCAAAAATTCTATAGTCCGTTGACATTACATCGGCATTTGCAGCACATACTCTTTGCCAGCTGGCACGGTTAGTTTATAACCTCTGATCCAAGGGTTGTAGAGGCGTAGTGTCTTGTAATTCGTACCCTGTTCGTGCGCAAAGTCGATCAGATCAGGTATGGTGTTCTCCACGGTCACGGCTTTGGCAGGCAGTGGATTGTAGCCATGTGTTTCCGGAACGTCAAATCCATACTTCTGCGGATTGCCCAGAATCTCTTTCAGGGCCAGGATTCGAAAGATGTAGCGGGAGGTCTCGTCGTTCAAATAGAGATCATAGAATGAGTTCACCTTCTGGTGCTTCATGGCTTTGTCCAGACCAGCCATACCACGGTTGTAGGAGGCGGCGGCATCGGTCCAGGTGCCAAACTTGTTCTTGGCAGTCTTGAGGTAGCGACAGGCCGCCACAGTCGATTTCTGCACATGGAAGCGCTCGTCCACCTCCCCATTCACGACCATGCCATAGCCGCGAGCCGTGTCTGGCATGAGCTGCCAGAAACCAGAAGCACCGGCATGGGAGGTCACTTGTCCGAAAAGACTCTCGGCAAGGGCCAGGTAAATGAAGTCTTCGTGCATATCATTCTCCTTCAGGATCTGGCGGATCTCCGGAAGGTAGCGCTGCATACGTTTCAGGGCCAGCAGCGTGCTGGTGTGCAGGTAGGTGTTAGCCAGCAGTTCGCGGTCGAGACGCTCCGCTACATCCGGCAGGTGCAGCGGCACGGGCTCACCTGCAAACGTGATCGCGTCAGGCAGGGCAGGTGAAGTGAAAATTTGTCTGTTTGCCTCAAAGGCTCTGTCATTGCGCTCGTTTGGTGTAGCGCTCAGTTTGAGGCTGTTCTCACCGCTTAACTGTAAAATCAGTAGCGGTGCTACCAAAATCCAACCATACTTTAAAAATTGCTGTCCCATAGCGTGCTCCTTTCTTGTACCTGTATTTATAACCTGAAATCTGAAGATGAATTGTGTTTCAAGGTAAGGAAAAATGCAACAGGATGCCAGACAAGACCTGCGATTTTTGAGATTGGAAGAGGTATATTATCTGATTTATTAGGTGATAAATCTCCCTTTAAAGCCAGTTGAGAGACAATGTGGGCAAAAGAACTGCTTTCAGATAGACCTGATTTTAGAATATATAATATATAGGTTTTACAATATTTAGCTGTCTACAGTATCAGCTTTGTCATTAGCTTACTTTCCCAATAAAAAGGTCAGGGCTGCCGGCATGCGTTTGGCCCAGGCCGCTTCGTTATGCTGTGCCTTCTTGTCCAGAACCCAGATATAGTCTTTGCCTTCCCGGTAGCCTTGCACCTGCAAGGCTGCTAACATTTCGTCTATACCTGGCTGCAGACGGGCTTCCAGGTCGATCCCACCATTGTCAATATAGAGTTTCAGCTTTTTCTTCTTGCCCTTATAGGCTTGCACTTCTTTTACGTAGTCGATGTGCATGATCTTAAAAGCGGGGGACATGCAGATGGCCTTGCTGAACACCTGCGGATATTCCCAGGCCAGCATAAACGCCATTATACCTCCAGCTGAAGAACCGCCTGTCAGAGTATGTTTGGCGCACGTTTTGGTGCGGTAGGTCTGATCAACAAGAGGCTTCAACCTGTTCACTACAAAATCCATGTAGGCGCTGCCTTTCAGCCCCGGCACATACTCTTCCATGCGCTCGGATGTGTTGTAAATACCCACCATGATGACAGGCTCCATTTGCCGGTTGCGGATCAGGCTGTCTGCCGTTTCGTCTATGCGCCAGTCCACACCGAAGGAGCTTGTAGCCGGATCGAATACGTTTTGCCCATCGTGCATGTAAAGGACTGGATAGCGTTTGTTACTTTCTTCGTAGCCCGGCGGTAACCACACAATCAGGTCGCGGGGCAGCAGGCTGTCTGCTGTTAAGTTGCGGTGATACGCTACCGTGCCGGTGATGCCACCTGAAATTGGCTTGCTGGCTCTCTCCAACCAATGGCTAAGTTGATGCTGCACGGTGGTGTCACCTTTTAGTTCCAGACTGAAATTCGGCAGCGGATTCCCTTTTTCATCGGTAGCCTCGGTGCTCCAGGAGCCAAGGGTGAATTTGTATTGCACTGACTGCTCTTTCAGGTATACCGTCTTTTCCCATACCTGAGCCCCGGTACGCTGCATGGTGATGCGGTTGGGCTGCCAGTTTCCGAGTTCAGGTGTGCTGCCACTCAGGTATACCTGCTGCGAATCTGATAGGGTAGGAGCGTACACCTGGAAAGTAATGCGGATACTGTCCGGTTGTTGCTGCCCTATGGCAGTGTGGTAAAAGCTAAGCAGTAATAGCAAAGACGACAGAAGGGTTTTCATAGGGCTTGCAACATGTGATCTGCCGACAAAGATACAGGAAATGTCACAGGCAGCGGACGTCAAGCGTAAGCGACTCGTCTGCCTTCAGCTCCATGCTACTCACTACATAGTGACTAAAGGCATTGAGGGCGCTTTTTTGCAGGGCATGGTATACAGCGTCATTGGGCTGACAACAAATCTGCATGTAGTTGATGCCCCGCTGGTACAATTCAAGCGACACCTCAGGCAAAGTATGTATGTTGTCCTGGGTAAGATTGTAAATGGTAGTCGTTTTCAACAGAGATCCCACCAGCGGCACATATTTATTTGTTCGGATAAAACGGTTCCCGAGCCAGAGCCCTCCGCTCAAAACCGGGTTCACTGACTTTACTTTGAGTTGATACAATTTATGCGTGTGCCACAAACCCATACCGCTTTCGTTTACTTCGTAGTAGTCACTCAGCTTGTTGTCTTCAGTGAAAAGGGATGTATTAAATAAGGTCTCACCGATAGCGGCATTCTCGACCCGCAAGGTACGGGCAGTCGGGAAAGTCAGGTATAGAAACTCGTACAGGAAAGTGTTGCGATAAGATTTGGAAAGCAGGTGCAGCATGGTCAGGTTGCCGGCCCGCAGGGTGGTGAACTGGCGTTTCAATCCTTTCGGGTCGAAGTATCGTTTTCGCACGCAGGTAGCCAGGTCCCGCCCAATGCCCATGTTACGGGCAGAGGGATCAACCAGCACATCGAAACCGAAGCCAGTCTGTTGCAGCTTTCCGTTGATGCACATGGGTGTCTGTGCGCCTATGCCGCCTGCCAGTACCTTCTCTACCGGCCCAAGTGCGACAAAAGCAGCATAGTCCTCGAACAGCTCTGCCCGGGACAAAAAATGATCGCGCATGACTTCCAGCTTGACCATAAAGCCCTGCGGCGACATGCGCTCAATTTCCAATAGCGCCTGTTCATGTTCCGGCCTATAAGGCACTATCCGGAATTTTGCTTTTTTCCTGGCAATCATATCATCATTTTAGCTGCCTTTTATCGCTTATCAGTTATGCATATGAGGTGGCAAATGGTACACATACTGACTTAGTCCGAACAAGTCTTCTGTAGATGAATTGCAGGGGCCATAAATTAAATTTCCAATCAAACCGCCTACAGCCTGACTGAGTATATCGCCAGCAAGTGCATTGCAGCCTGAGGCGCTATTCTCCCGGATGCGGAGCATATAAATTCCCCTGACCGGATAGATCAATAAACGAAAAGAACTGCGGCACAAATAGTACAGCCTTAGCCATGATTCGTGTCTTTATATAAAAGCAAACAGGCGTGTAGGCACTTTTTAAATACGATATATTTTGGGAATAAGTAAATATTTATTTTGATTATTTTTAGTGTGAAATAAAGGGTTTATTTGTGTCAGGTTCCTGCTATTGATTAGAGTCAGGTAAGGGCTTTACTGAAGTCGGGATGCATTATTGGATACTAAGCTTAACCTGATTTTACAGTGCAAAGGTGTATTTAAACCAAAAAAGCCCTTCTGTGAGAAGGGCTTCTAATGAACAACACATTGTTGGTTATGGAGCTGCTGTTGCAATTAATCCCTGAATTACCTGCAGTAGTCCTGATGGATATACGCCAATGTACACCAGCAGTAAAGCCAATAAGGTAAGTGTACCCACACTGGCCACATAGATAGAAGGGCGCAGCTTGCCACGTGGATCTGCCTCCGCCTCTGCCTCCGGTTGCTGGAACATGACGGCCACAATGCGAATGTAGTAGAACAAACCCACCACACTGTTAAGCGCCAGCATGACCACGAGCAGCCACAACTGTGTATTTACCCCCGCAGCCAGAATATAGAACTTGCCGACAAAGCCTGCCGTGAGTGGTATACCTGCCAGCGAGAGCAGCATAGCAGTGAAAACCGCAGCAGTCCATGGTCTCCGCCAAAGCAGCGCACGGTAATCCTCGAGCTGCTCCGCGTCACGCTCTTTATCCGATAGCATGGCCACGACACCGAAGGCTCCGACAGTCGTGATAAAGTAGGCCACGAGGTAAAACGTCACCGCTTCCACGCCCATTTGATTGCCTGCCAAAAATGCCACCAGCAGATAGCCGAGGTGCGCGATAGAGGAATAGGCGAGAATCCGCTTAACATTGCGCTGTAGCAGGGCTAGCAGGTTGCCTGCCAGCATAGAGGCAATGGCCACAATGGTTAAAATCAGCACAAGGGTCGGGTAACGGAAACCGTCTACTTCCATAAAGAAACGGATCAGTACGCCCAGTACACCCCCTTTGGAAACCGTGGCGATAAAAGCTGTTACCGGGGCCGGAGCGCCTTCATACACATCCGGTGCCCACATGTGGAAAGGGACGACGCTCAGCTTAAAGCCAATGCCGACAATCATCATCCCGAAGCCGGTCAGGAGCAGCAGCGGCAGTTCTGTGAAATTGGTAATGGCAGCCGCTATACCTGCAAACTCCATGGTGCCCGTACTGGCGTAAACCAGTGCCATCCCGAAGAGCAGGAAAGCTGAAGAGAAGGCCGCCAGAATCAAATATTTTATACCCGCTTCGTCAGACCGCTCCCGTTTGCGCAGGTAGGCTATCAAAGCATAAAGCGACACACTCAGGATTTCCAAGCCCAGGAAAAGCGAAGCAAAATGCTTACTGATGACTAGCACACAGGCCCCTATGGTCGCCAGCAGAAGCAGGATGTAATACTCTTCCTTGCGCTCCTCCCGTTGCTCAAAATAGGCATAGGAGAGCATGCTGATGAGCAGCGCCGTGAGCAGGATCATGCCAATGTAAAACACGCCGAAACCATCTACTACCAGCAGCGGCTCGATGGTATAGCGCCCTCCATCCCGCAGCTCAAAGAGCGAGGCAAAAGCAGCCAGAAAAGAGACTGCCGTAATCACATACATGATCTTATGATTGCGGCCCACGGCAATCACCAGCATGGCCACCAGCACCGCAACGGTGAGGATGAGCAGGGGCATGAGGTGTTGGAAATCTGTCAGTGTCATGGCGTATCAATTTGAAGATTTGGGAATCTGGAGATCTGAAGATGGCTTCGCTTTTTTAGACTTTTCCAGCATAGTTGCCTTTTCAGGTATAGTCACCGTTTCATTGTCATCCACGCGTGCAATGGGCTCCTGTTCTACAACAGATTTGGTATACGCCTGCAGTTGCTCCTGAATGCTGGGGCGGGCGGTATCGAGCACTGGCTGAGGGTAGAGGCCCAACCAGAGAATCATGGCCACCATAGGTATAGCGATGAGCATTTCGCGGGCATTCATGTCGGGGAGCGGTTGCTCGAGTTTATACTCTTGGAAGAAGATCTTCTGCATGATGCGCAGCGAGTAAATCGTGGCCATTACCAGGCCAATGGTGGCGAAAACCGTCAGCCAGTTGTTGGCCTGCCAGGAGCCGACCAAAGTGAGGAATTCGGCGATGAAGTTACCGAGTCCGGGAAGGCCGAGGGAAGCCATGACGAAGATGAGCCCAATCACCCCCATTTTGGGAGCCGTGGACCAGAAGCCACCCATCTGCCGGATGTCGCGGGTATGGAGGCGTTCATACAGGAAGCCGGCGATGATGAAGAGCGCACCAGTGCTCAGGCCATGCGTGATCATCTGCATGACCACGCCTTGCAGCGCCCACTCGTTGAAGGCAAACACGCCCAGAATCACAAAGCCCATGTGGCTCACACTGGTATAGGCCACCAACCGCTTGAGATCGGTTTGGGAGAAGGCCAGAATCGCTCCGTAAATGATACCAATAACACCGAGCAGCATGGCCCAAGGCGCAAACTCCACGGTGGCCGTCGGGAAGAGCGGCAGCACGAAGCGCAGCAAGCCGTAAGCCCCGGTTTTGAGTAGCAGGCCCGCCAGAATTACACTACCCGCCGTCGGCGCTTCGGAGTGCGCGTCGGGGAGCCAGGAGTGGAAGGGTACGACTGGTAGCTTGACCAGGAATGCAGCCAGGAAACCAAACATCAGCAGGCGTGCCGCTTCAGGTGCCAGCGTTGTGTTGAGCAGTTCAAAATAGCTGAAGGTATAGAGGCCGGTTTGGCTGCCGTGGATGAAATAAAGTCCGAGTATGGCCAGCAGCATAAGTAAGCCCGATGCCTGTGTGAAGATGAAGAATTTGTAGGCGGCGTAGCGACGGTTTTCATGTCCCCAGATGCCGATTAGGAAGTACATCGGAATGAGCATGACTTCCCAGAAAAAGTAGAACAGGAAGAGGTCCATAGTGAGGAAAACGCCTGTTATACCTGCCAGCACCCACAGCAGGTTGAAATGGAAGAAAGCTACTTTAGTCTGAATCTCGCGCCACGAAATAAGCACGGCAAGCAAACCAATAAAAAAGGTGAGCAGCAGCATCAGCAGACTCAACCCATCCAATGCCAGACTGAAGCTGATGCCCCACTGCGGAATCCATGGTTGTGCGAATTGTATCAACCAAGCCGAACCCAGCACAGGTATAGGATTGGTTAGCCACAGGTATAGCGTTATGCCAAAAACAGCTCCCACAGATGCCAGCGCCACCCATCGGGGCAGTGTACGGTTTATTTTCCCGGAGATCCAGGCCAGCATGCCGCCGACCATCAGTATCACAATCAGCCAGACCAATATCATAGCAGTAGACTTATGGTTAGAATCATAATTGCGCCGACAACCACGCCCATTACATAGTTGCGCATCACGCCGGTTTGCGTTTGTGCAAAGAGCTGATGCAGCCCTTGTGTGGCATTGGCAATAAAGGTATAGATGGCATCGATGAAGTCACTCTTATTGATCTTCGACAGGTATACATAAGGCCGCACAAAGAGAGCGTCGTACAGTTTGTCGAAGCCCCAGCCCGAATGCCAGAAGCGGTGTATCGCCATAGCCGTTTCAGAGCGATGTATGTTCTCAATCAGCTCCGGCTTTTTGTAATAGAAGAGGTAAGCGATGAAAATACCCCCCAACGAAATTACTGCTGCCAGCAATTGCAACATCCATTCAAACTGGGTGAAATCCGGCACCACGTTTACTGCCGGCAGGATAGGAGCGAGGAAGTCGGAGAAGAGCACCACATGACCGAAGTTGTGCGGGAGCTCGATGAAGCCGCCTGCAAAAGACAGCACAGCCAGTATAATCAGCGGCACCGTGATGGCCATGGTTGGTTTATGCCCGACATGCGTTCGCTCTTCGCCAAAGAAGGTGAGGAACACCATCCGGAAGGTATAGATGGAGGTGATGAAAGCACCCAGCAAACCGGCTAGGTATAGCCAGATGTTGCCGTTCTCACCGGCCAGTTGCAGCCATAGAATCTGATCCTTGCTGTAGAAGCCCGCCGACACCAGCGGGAAGGCCGCCAGCGAGGCAGCGCCAATCAGGAAGGTATAAAACACGACGGGCAATTTCTTGCTCAGGCCACCCATTTTCCGCATGTCCTGTTCGTGGTGCAGCGCCAGAATAATAGCTCCCGCACAAAGGAACAGCAGTGCCTTGAAAAAGCCGTGAATCATGAAGTGGAACACACCCGCTGACCAGGCCCCCACGCCCAGGGCCAGAAACATATAACCCACCTGACTGATGGTAGAGTAGGCGAGCACCCGCTTGATGTCATACTGCGTGAGTGCCGCAAACCCTGCGATGAGCAAGGTCACAGCGCCAATCACGGCTACGGCCATCATGGCTACCGGCGACAGCTGGAAGATCACATGCATGCGGGCCACCAGGTATACACCGGCCGTCACCATGGTAGCCGCGTGTATGAGCGCACTCACGGGCGTCGGACCCGCCATCGCATCGGGTAACCATGTTTGCAACGGCAACTGACCTGATTTACCGACCGCACCGCCCAACAAAAGCAGCGCAATGATCATGGCAGTCTCGTTGCCCACGCTCCATACCTGAGCCGCTTCCGTGGAAATGCTTTGGATGTGCAGTGTGCCAAAATGCTGAAAGAGCATGAATAAACCGATGGCCATGGCCGTGTCGCCGACGCGGGTGATGATGAAGGCTTTTCGGGCGGCATAGCCGTTGGCAGGCTCCTTGTACCAGAAGCCGATAAGCAGGTAGGAGCAAAGACCCACACCTTCCCAGCCCAGGTATAGCAGGAGCAGATTATCAGCCATCACGAGCATGAGCATGGAGCCCACGAAGAGGTTCATGCAGGCAAAGAAGCGGGAATAGTCCTTGTCTTCGGCCATGTACTCGGTGGAGTAGATGTGAATCAGAAATCCGACGAAGGTGATGACGAAGATAAAGACCATCGAAAGCGCGTCAAGGTGGAAAGCGATGGAGGGACTAAAGCCAGCCACATCAAACCACTGCCAAACTTCCTGCCGGATGAAAGCCGGACGTGCCGTGAGGTATTCGAAGCCCAGCACCAGCGTGACGGCGGCCGACAGCCCGACACTCCCAACCCCGATGGCCGAGACCAGCGCACGCGAAATGCGATTGCCGAACAGCACCAGCAAGAGGGCGCCGGCAAAGGGCAGGGCGGGGATTAACCAGAGTAGTTCTCTCATAGCGTTATCCTTTCATAAAGTTAGCCGCGTCGCTGTTGAGCGTCTTCAGCTGGTGATAAATTTGCAGTATCAGCGCCAGACCTACCGACACTTCGGCGGCGGCCATCGTGAGGATGAAAATGAACATGATCTGTCCGTCGGGCTGTGCCCAGTGGCTCCCCGCTACAATAAAGGCCAGCCCGGCGGCATTGAGCATGATCTCCACCGAGATGAGCATGAAAATGATGTTGCGGCGAATCATCACACTGATCAGCCCGAGCATGAACAGCACGCCCGCCAGCATCAAACCGGTTTCCATCGGTATAGCGGTCATATAACAGCGCTCCTTTCTTTTTGCGGTTCTTTTTCCTGCAGGAAGCGGTGGATGACTTTCTTCTTCTGGCGGCCCAAGTGGTAGGCCCCAACGATGCCAGCCATCAGCAGAATACCGGACAGCTGCACACCCAGCACATAAGGGCCATACAAAGCAAGCCCGACAGCTTTGGCGTCGACATAGCTACCGGCAGTGGCAGGCGCGGCTGGCATTTCAGCAACTACCAACAGGTATACCAATTCTGCCAGCAGCACAAAGGAGAGCAGAGCAGGGCCCATCCAGAGCTTGGGCTGGAGCCAGGCTTTTTCCTGTTCCACATCTTCGCGGGTGAGGCTCAACATCATGATCACGAAGATGATGAGCACCACAATGGCCCCGGCGTACACGATGACTTCTAGGGCCGCCATAAAGGGCGCTCCCATGGTGAGGAACACCACCGCGACGGCCAGAAACGACACCACAAGGTAGAGCAGGGCATGAATCATGTTGTAGCGGGTGATGACCATGATGGTGGCCAGCACAGCGACAGTAGCGGCAAGATAAAATGCGGTTTCCATAGGCTAAGGGATTAAGCTTTTGATGTCTACAGGAGGCGCTTCATTCTCGGCTTCGCCCTTGCCTTTTCCGCCGATGGCCAGGCCCGCTACCTTGTAGTAGTTATAGCCATGGTATTTGCCCTGCCCGTTGATAAGCAGGTCCTTTTTCTCATACACGAGGTTCTGGCGATTGTACTCGCCCATTTCGAAATCAGGTATAAGCTGGATGGCGTAAGTAGGGCAGGCGTCTTCGCAGAAACCGCAGAAAATGCAACGCGAAAAGTTAATGCGGAAGAACTCGGGATAGCGACGGCCTGTCTCGTCTTCGGTGGCTTGCAGCGCGATACAGTCCACGGGGCAGGCAGCGGCGCAGAGGTTGCAGGCCACGCAGCGTTCGCCCCCGTCCGGGTCACGTGACAGCACAATGCGGCCGCGCCAACGTGTCGGGAGGATGGCCTTTTGCTCCGGATACTGGATGGTTTCCCGCTTGTGAAACGCATGCAGAAACGTGAGCCACATACTGCGCAATAAACTAAACATAAGTGCTCCTTTCGTTTATTTTTTTCTATTCTGGCTGTCCCCTTGGGGACTTAAATCTCTCGCTCATCTCTTGCGAGTGTGAGCTATATGGCGGACTCTGGCCGCATTTTCGTGTCCACAGTTACAAGTGGCGAGACGCCACTGGATAACTCACACTCGCGGGACGCGAGCGAGGGGGATGTTTTGTTTTCTAATATCCAGTCTTCCAAACTCCTTAACTCCCTCAAACCCATCATTGAGCCACAGCAACACCCCAGCTGTCACTACCAGATTCAGCAAGGTCAGCGGCAGCAAATACTTCCAGCCATACTCCATCAATTGATCGTATCTTGGTCTTGGCATGGAGGCGCGTAACAGAATAAATATACCTAAGAAGAAAGCTGTCTTTAGGATGAACCACACGATAGGTGGCAGGAAGTCAGGACCAAGCCAGCCACCGAAGAACAGGACCACCATCATGCAGGAGATCAGCGTAATACCCATGTATTCGCCGATGAAGAACATGCCGAACTTCATGCCGGAATACTCGGAGTGGAAACCGGCTACGAGTTCACTTTCCGCTTCCGGCACATCGAAGGGGAGGCGGTGCGTTTCGGCTATACCCGCAATGAAGAAAATGACGAAGCCAATGATCTGCGGCACCACGAACCACAAGCCCCGCTGCGCTTCCACAATGGTGCTTAGGTTGAAGGAGCCGGCCATTAGCACGACGCCCATCAGTGAAAGGCCCATGAACACTTCGTAGGAAATCATCTGTGCCGCACCGCGCATGGCACCCAGCAAACTGTACTTGTTGTTGGAGGCCCAGCCACCCAAGATGATACTGTAAGCGCCCATCGACGACATCGCCAGAAAGAACAGCAAACCGATGTTCAGGTCTGCCACCACAATGCCCGGCGCAAAGGGAATGACCACAAAGGACATCAGTACCGTGACCACCACAATGGCCGGGGCCAGAATGAACACAGGCTTGTCGGCGAAAGGCGGAATCCAGTCCTGTTTGAAGAACAGCTTGATAGAGTCGGCCGCCACAATCAGCAAGCCGAAAGGGCCGGCACGGTTCGGGCCATAGCGGTCCTGCAACAAAGCCAGACCGCGTCGCTCTACCCAGATAAGCAGCGCCGCCACGTTGAGCATGACGAACAATACGCCGCCGATGATTAGTAAGTAGTTTGGGGTTGCTGTTTCCATTTGAGTTCTCGGTTAAGTATGGCCCACGCAGGCAATTCAGCATAAGGTATACCTGGCAGTCCGGCCGGTAGGCCCGCCGTGCCGCTTCGTAGGTGCGGACTAATTTTCACAGGCACTTGGTAGACTTGTCCTTCGATGGTAAAGCTCAGATTCTCGCCCACCTGCAGTTTCATCTGAATGGCGTCTTCTTCGTTGAGCAAAACATAAGGCTCCGGCGCCCGCTCCACAATAGGTGGGGAGTGCATGCTGAGCTCTTCTGAACCGAATATGTGGTGGAGCGGCAGCATGTATAAGTGGCCTTCCAGTGGTTGGAATTTCTGCGGCACCGTTTGGGTATAAGGCTCCGTTTTGGATGTGTCTGGTTTGATGAGTCTCAGTCCCGGGTCGCCGCCTTTCAGATGACCGCCCACTTCCTGCTGGTACTTGTTGGTGGCCTGCGCCGAGTTCCAGCCCGGTGCCCAGAAGAACGGAATGATGGACGAGGGTGGCTGTCCGCGGTAGCCCTCCATGGTATAGGAGAGTGGAGCGTCGGGATCTACCGGTGGCTTCGGTTCGCTCACGTTGATATCGGCCTGCATGGCGGTGCGGCCACTGAAGCGGTGCGGTGCCCGTGGTATTTTCTGACCGGCAATCCGGAAGTCAGTGCCCGGCGCCACAGCTTCTATACCTTTGAGCTCAGGCTGTTCTTTCACCATCGCTTGTAAGATGTCGTCGAAGCCGTGCCAATGACTGATGCGGTCGTGGGCCAGTAAAGTGCCCAGTTCACCCAGCCAGCGCCAGCTTTCCTGCAGGTCTTCGGAAGTCGGATATACCTGAAAGAAGCGCTGCGCCCGTCCTTCGTTATTGACGAGCGTACCATCCGCTTCGGCAAAGGTGCCTGCTGCGAGTAAAACGTCCGCTTCTTCGGTAGTGGCGTTGTGCAGGTGGTCGATCACGATCACGTTCTTGGCGGTCTTTAGGAAATTAGTCACTATACCTGCATTGGCTCTTCGGTACAAGTCATTTTCCAGGATGATCACCGTATCAGCATAGCCGTTCAGAATCGCTTCGAAAGCTGACTCCAGTCTGTGTCCGCCGAGCTTTGCGAGACCCATGCTGTTGCACTCTGGCAAAGTGAGTACAATACCGGCTTCTTTTTCTTTTGCCACCAGCGCATTGGCAATGTTGGCTGTGGCCATCAGCACCCGCTCGCTGCCGCAATGCGTGCCTGAAATAACGAGCGGTTTTTTGGCAGCTAGCAAGGTATCGGCAATCTGACGGGCCAGTTGCAGCTCGTCTTCGTTTAGCCCTTGCACTTCCGGGAAATCAGCATGAATAAAGTTTGCCACTGCAAAACCCAGTCGTGCGATGGCGTCTGGTGAGTCGTTATAGGTATGGGTAGCGATTTCGTCGAGTTTGGTGTCCTGGATAGTGGCGATGAATAGCGGTCCCATCTCGTTCTGCATCAACTCACGCACGGCGGCATCTTGCCATACCGGAATATTGGCTTTAGAGATGTGCTCAAGCGCAGGTTGCTTGCGTACCGACTGCCGCACAGCCAGCGCCAGCATCGGAGCGGTGTTGATCAGGTCTTCGCCCAGGATAAACACGGCGTCGGCTTGCTCCACTTCCCGCATGGAAGGGGTAGGGGCAGCGCCTTCTTTCAGGATCTTTAGCGCTAAACCAACCAAATCGTGGTCTGTGTCGGAAACGCCATGGTGGAAGTTATCATCACCGACCAGCGTTTTCAGCATGAAGTTCGATTCCAGCGATGCACGGGGAGAGCCTATACCTATCACACTACCAGTTCGGAAAGCCGCTGCGGCTGCCTGCAGAGCGGTCAGTTTATCTGTGGCTTCCGGTAGTTGCGCCCGCACTAGCGGCTTGCGTATACGCCCCACATGGTTCACATGCTCGTAGCCGAATCGGCCGCGGTCGCAGAGGAAGTAGCCGTTCACTTCACCGTTATACCGGTTCGTGATGTTGCGCAAAGTGCCGTAACGCTCACCTGCCGAAATGTTGCAACCAAGGCTGCAGTGGTGGCACACCGAAGGGGCCATGGTGAGGTCCCATTTGCGGGTATAGTGTTGCTTCAGGGTTTTGTCGGTAAACACCCCGGTCGGACAGACTTCCACCAAGTTGCCACTGAACTCGCTCTCCAGTACGCCATCTTCGTGGCGACCAAAGTAGAGGTGATTGTGGGCCGCAAACACGTCGAGGTCCTTGCCGCCGGCATAGTCTTTATAGTAGCGCACACAGCGGTAGCACTGTATGCAGCGGTTCATTTCGTGGTTGATGAAAGGGCCGAGGTATTGGTTGATGTAGGTGCGCTTGTCGAAACGATAAGCCCGGTAATTGTGACCTGTCATCACGGTCATATCCTGCAGGTGACAGGAGCCGCCCTCGTCGCACACGGCGCAGTCATGCGGATGGTTGGTCATCAGCCAGCCAATCACATGCGCCCGGAATTCCTTGGCTTCCATGTCGGCAATAGAAATCCGCATACCGTCGCGCACCTGTTCCATGCAGGACATAAAAAGCTTGCCCTTGGTGTCGTTTTCATCCTTGTATACTTTTACAGCGCACTGGCGACAAGCGCCGATGGAGCCCATGGCCGGATGCCAGCAGAAATAGGGAAGGTCCTTGCCGAGGGTGAGGACAGCTTCCAGCAAGTTTTTGCCGGTGGGTACTTCGTAGGGTTTGTCGTCTATATAGATGGTTGCCATACTTTCGCTTTGCTCCAGGGACAGTGGTGTTCGTGAATGTGCCGTTCAAAATCCTCCCTGAAATATTTCAGGGCGCTCTGCAGAGGTTCCATGGCGCCGGGTGCGAGGGCACAGAATGTGTTGCCGGGACCGAGGTATTTGGTATGAAAGTCGAGTGTGAGGAGATGTTCAGGCTTACCTTCACCTCTGTCTATCGCTAATAGAATCTTTTCTACCCAAGGCAGGCCTTCGCGGCAAGGCGTACAGAAACCGCAGGACTCCTGCGCAAAGAAGTGTTGCAGGTTGTGCACGAATCCCACCGGGCAGGTCTGGTCGTCAAGGATGATCATCGTGCCCGTACCCATGCGGCTGCCGGCTGCCTGGATGGCGGTATAATCCATGGGCAGATCGAGGTGCTCTTCCACCAGAAAATCCGTGGAAGCGCCGCCCGGCAGAAGCCCTTTGAACAGGTAACCGTCCTGCATGCCTCCGCCGTGTTCTTCAATAAGTTCGCGGATGGTGGTACCCATCGGCAACTCCCAACATCCAGGCGTTTTCACGCGACCGCTGATGCCATAGAGCTTGGTGCCGGCGTCTCCGGTTTTGCTTAGGCCCTTGAACCACTCCGCACCGTTATTGATGATGTGCGGCAGACAACAAAGCGTTTCCACGTTGTTCACAATGGTTGGTTTACCAAACAGACCACTCACCTGCGGGAATGGCGGCTTAGCTCGTGGGTTCGCCCGCTTGCCTTCGAGAGCATTGAGCAAAGCCGTTTCTTCGCCGCACATATACCGGCCCACGCCGGTATGCAGGTGCATGTCAAGGTTGAATCCCGAGCCAAGAATATTTTCCCCCAGATAACCCGCTTCATAGGCTTCGTCGAGGGCTTTGATGATTTCCCGTGCCGCTACTTTATAAGCCCAGCGCATGAAAATGTAGGAAATGCTGGCGTCGATGGCGTAGGCCGCCACAATCATTCCTTCAATCAGTTGATGCGGATTTCCCTCCAGGAGCACGCGGTCTTTGAATGTGCCGGGCTCCATCTCGTCGGCGTTGGCCACGAGGTATTTGGGTTTGGCGGCTTCGGGTCCCATCGGCACGAAACTCCATTTCAGGCCAGTGTTAAAGCCCGCACCGCCGCGACCCCGCAGGTCGGAGTCTTTGACCAGCGTCTGCACGTCGGCAGGTGACATCTCTTTGAGAATTTTGCGCACAGACTGGTAGCCGCCCACTTTTTCGTACTCTTTGAGCGAGAGCGGTGCGCGTCCGGGGACAATGTGTTGGGTCAGGGGCTTCTCCATAGGTATGCCCGCTTGGGTTTTAGGTATACTTTTCCAGAATCTCGTCCAGTTGTTCCACCGTCAGGTCACGGTACAAATCGTTGTCAATCATAAGGGCAGGTGCCCGGTCACAGGTGCCGAGGCAGCAGTTAGGGAGCAAGGTAAAGCGGCCATCTTCTGTGGTCTGGCCGTATTTGATGTTGAGTTTTTGGTAGAGTTGGTCACGTATACTTTCATAGCCCATTACCCAGCAACTGATGCTGTCACACACCAGAATCACATGCCGCCCCACCGGTCTGCGGAAGATCAGGTTGTAGAAAGTGGCCACACTATCGAGCTCCGCCGGCGACATCCCCACGTAATCCGCCACATCCTGCAGGCTCTCGTCCGACACCCAGCCATGGCTTTGCTGCACGATTTTCAGCGCTTCGATACACGCATTCTTCGGCGAAGGCACCAAGCTGATTTCATGGTCGATCTTGTGTTTTTCTTCGGTGGTGAGCATGTGGTTGAATTTTTTAATTACCTATCAATATCCGCTAGTACATAATCCATCGCCCCGAGTATCGAGAGCAAATCCGCTACAGTATAGCCGCGGGTAATGTAGGGGAGCATTTGCATGTGCGGGAACGAGGGAGTGCGGATTCGAACCCGGTAAGGGGAAGTATTCCCGTCACTGGTCAAATAGTAGCCGTTGGCTCCCTTGGTCGCTTCTATGCAACTCATCGCTTCACCCGGCGGTATCACCGGTCCCCAGGTGACGCCTAAAAAGTGGGTAATCAGCGTCTCGATATCGTGCATGGTGTTTTGCTTGATAGGGGGCGTTGTTATGGCGTGGTCAGACTTGTAAGGTCCGGCCGGCATGTTCTTCACGCACTGTTCGATGATGCGCAGACTCTGACGCATTTCGGCTACCCGCACCACAGCTCTGTCGTAACAGTCGCCGTTGCTGGCAGTGGGTACTTCGAAGTCGAACAGCTCGTAGCCCGAGTAAGGGCGCATTTTGCGGAAATCCCACTCAAAACCGCAGGCACGCAGGTTTGGTCCGGTAACACCCCATTCTATCGCTTCTTCTTTGGTGAAGATGCCTATACCTACCGTACGGGCTTTGAAGAGGCTGTTCTTCATGACCATGTTGTCATATTCCTTGATGCGCTTTGGGAAGTAATCAAGGAAGCGCTGCACCAGCTGTTCCCAGCCTTTGGGCAGATCCTGCGCCACCCCGCCGATGCGGAACCAGTTCGGGTGCATGCGACCGCCACAAATGCCTTCGATGATGTCGAATATCTTTTCACGGTCGGTGAACATGTAGAACACGGGCGAGAGCTGCCCCACGTCCTGTGCGAAGGTACCGTACCAAACGAGGTGACTGGCAATGCGGAAGAGTTCGCACAGCATTACCCGGATATACTTTACCCGTTCCGGTACTTCTATACCTGCCAGCTGCTCCACGGCCTGCAAATAGGCGAGGTTGTTCATCACGCCACCGAGGTAATCGACCCGGTCGGTATAGGGGATGTAGGTGTGCCATGACTGGCGCTCACCCATTTTCTCAGCCCCCCGGTGATGGAAGCCGATGTCAGGTATAGCGTCTACTATGTCTTCGCCGTCGAGCTGCAAAATGATGCGCAGCACACCATGGGTACCGGGGTGTTGCGGACCGATGTTGAGGAACATGAAGTCGCTGTCGTCGCTCTGTCGCTGCAATCCCCATTCTTCGGGCTTGAACTGAAGGGCTGATTGCTCGAGGTCTATCTTGTCGTCATACAGCTGGAAAGGACCCATCTCGGTAGCGCGGGCCGGATGCTCTTTGCGGAGCGGGTGTCCGACCCAGGTGCGCGGCATCAGGATGCGGGAGAGGTGCGGGTGCCCTTCGAAGCGGATGCCGAACATGTCGTATACCTCGCGCTCGTACCAATTGGCGTTTTGCCAGAGTCCGCTGATGCTGGGTGCTTTCGGAAAGTCTTCCCGGAGGCCCGCTTTTAATCTGATAAAGGTGTTTCGCTCAAAGGAAAAGAGGTGGTAGATGAGCGTAAAGCTGTAGGGTATATGGCCGTTCTCAGGTTTGCGGGTGCGTTCGTCAATCGCCGTCAGGTCGAAGAGGAGGGGGAAGGGCTGTGGCAGGTCGTGCTTCAGGAATTTGAGCACTTCCGGCACGTGGTCCACAGGAAGCCAGAGGGTGAGGATTTCATCCTTGGTGGTCTGCGTCTTGAACGTATCTTCGCCGTACCGCGACTTGAGTTGCTCCAGTATGCCGCTGTTGTTGTTCATGGGAGGAGGCTGTTTAGAGGTTATATTTCATCCGGCGACCTAAATTCGTTCATCTGGCTCCAGCGTTCTTTTTTCCTTTCTTTCACCTCTATTTTCTCCGGCCGGATCACGCCTTGTTCGCCAATGGTCCAGCTGAGTGGCCGGCGTTCCTGACCTACCCGTTCTGCCAAAAGCATCAGGCCTTCCATAAAGGCGTCTGGTCGGGGAGGGCAGCCGGGAACGTATACATCTACTGGCAGGAATTTGTCAACGCCCTGCACCACGCTGTAGATATCGTACATGCCGCCGGAGTTGGCACAGGAGCCCATGGAGATGACCCATTTCGGTTCCATCATCTGCTCGTGCAGTCGCTTGATGATGGGGGCCATTTTGATGAAGACGGTGCCTGCGATGATCATCACGTCGGCTTCTCGAGGTGTACCCCGAATTACTTCAGCGCCGAAGCGTGCCACATCGTATTTAGGCGTCATGCTGGTGGCCATCTCCACAAAGCAGCAACTCAACCCGAAGTGGAAAGGCCACATCGAGTTCTTGCGGCCCCAGGCAATCAGGTCCTGCAGTGTGGTGAGCATGATGCTCTGCTGAACGGTCTCTTCGTAGGAGCTTGTGCCTGTCACAGCATTGGCAGGTTCATCCGGTTTGCTTAGCCACCATTTCATATTGTAAGGTGTTAGTTACAGCATTGGTCAAAATCTTAAGGAAAAGTATCTATTTAGGTATAGGTACCACATACAAAGCTTCCGGCAAGATTACTCTATCAATTCAAACTCGGCTCCCGTAGCATACGCTTATAGGCTGCCAGTATCTTCTTGCCATCCGGACCAAAGTCCAGGGCGCCGTTTCGCCACTCGTATACCAGTACCACTACCAGCATCCCAATAAAGACGAGCACACCGAAATAGCCATACCAGCCCAGCTCAGGGAAAGCAATGGCCCAAGAAAAAATAAAGATGGTTTCCACATCGAAAATCACGAACATCATGGCCACCATGTAAAACTGAGAGGAGAATCGGATGCGGGCACCTCCGGCACTGACGATGCCGCCTTCATAGGGCTCACCAACAGCACGACCATGTCCGCGCTGCCCGAGCACATACGACAAGCCCAGTATCAGCAATACCAGACTTAGCACGATGGCACCATAGACCACCAGTGGCCACAGTAATGTGGTTGTTTCGGCTGTTTCCTGCATGGTTTCTCCTAATAAATGATATCCGGGCTACCTACTCGTGGTGCCCGGTTATATAGTGTTCGAGGTCCTCGATAATGCACTTTTGTTCATCCATCATACATTTTACAATGTCACCGATCGACACCAATCCGACCAATTCCTGATTTTCAAACACGGGCAGGTGACGGATGTATTTCTGGGTCATGAGTACCATGCACTGCTCCAGGGTAGTGTCGGGGGTAACGGTGACGGGATGCTCGCTCATAATTTCCTGCACAAGCGTATCGCGGGAGGCTTTTCCTTTGAGGATGACTTTTCGGGCATAGTCGCGCTCAGTAAACATACCGGCAAACTTACCATTGTCCATTACGATCAGTGCACCCACGTTTTGCTCCACCATGGTTTCAAGGGCACTGTAGACGGTGCTGGTAGGGGCAACAGAAATCACTTTGTTGCCTTTTTTTTGGAGAATATGTCTGACTGTTCCCATAAAACCTCCTGTATTATTGTAATATATGCTTGAATGTTAGGATGTTATACGAGTGGTTTAGAATTAAGGCAATGAATTATTTAAAAATTACTTAAAAATATTATAAATATATCTTTTTTTGTTGCTAGTAGGGTTTTCCTTGAACTAATGTTATGACTTAAAGCGGCTTACCCAACACATGGTCATCTCTGGTACTTAGGATAGATTGGTTTGTATATAGGTCAAAACCAACTAGTTAGCCTTCCGTTATCACTAATGGATATCGTGGCATTACCGCCTTTTGCCATCAAATCTATTCCCAAATCAGCGAGCCATGGAACCATTTATCAAGCACTTCAAAGACATTAGCTACAAAGACCTGAGCAGTGTGGGTGGCAAAAACGCCTCACTCGGTGAAATGTATAACCAACTCAATCCGGAAGGTATACGGGTGCCCGATGGCTATGCGACTACCTCAGCGGCTTATTGGCATTTTCTGGAGCAGAATGAACTGAAGCAGCGACTGACCGATATACTGGCGAAACTGGACAGGAATGATTTTCACAATCTATCTGACATCGGGAAACAGGCGCGGGAGCTTATTTTAAACGCTCAATTTCCGGAGGACATTCGGGAAGCGATCGAAGAAGGCTATACCTACCTGAAGTCAGAATACGGAGAGGATATCTCGTTGGCCGTGCGCAGCAGCGCTACCGCCGAAGACCTGCCTACCGCCAGTTTTGCCGGTCAACTAGAAACCTACCTCAATGTGAGCGGACTCCAGAACCTTTTCAAAGCATGCCACCACAGCTACGCTTCCCTGTTCACTGATCGAGCCATTAAATACAGGATTGACAATGATTTTGAGCATATGCAGGTGGCGTTGTCGGTGGGTATTCAGACCATGGTGCGTTCCGACAAAGCCTGCTCCGGCGTTATGTTCACGCTCGATCCGGATACCGGGTTTGAAAATGCCGTGGTCATTTCCGGTTCCTGGGGGCTGGGGGAGAACGTAGTACAGGGTGCTGTGAACACCGATGAGTTTGTGGTCTTTAAGCCGACAATCGACAAAGCAAAACAACCGATCATTTCGCGCAAACTGGGCAGCAAAGCCAAAACCATGGTATATGCCGAAAAATCTGATAATGAATTGCTGAGTCCAACAGATGCCATCGTGAACCAGGATACGCCAGTTGAGCGTCAGGAGCAGTTTGTGCTGAAAGACGAAGAGGTGGTGCAGCTGGCGAAATGGGGCAAGCGCATTGAGGAACATTATGGTCAGCCCATGGACATTGAGTGGGCTAAAGATGGTCTGAACGGGGAGCTTTACATTGTACAGGCCAGACCTGAAACAGTGCAGAGTCAGCACAAGGATGAAGCCTTTTTCACGGAGTATACCTTAAAGGAGGAGGGCAAGGTGCTCTGCTCGGGTATAGGCCTGAGCAACCGCATTGTGTCCGGTACAGCCCGTGTGCTGCATACACCTGCTGAGAGTGACAAATTGCAGGAAGGTGAAGTGCTCGTCACCAGAAAAACAGACCCGGACTGGGATCCTATCCTGAAAAAAGCGAGTGCCATTATCACCGAACAAGGAGGCCGAACCAGCCATGCTGCCATCGTAGCGCGGGAGGTAGGTGCTGTTGCTGTGCTTGGCACTGATGATGCTACCAAAACAGTACGGGATGGGCAGGAGGTAACGGTATCGACAGCAGGAGGAGAGACAGGCTATGTATATGAAGGCAAACTGGACTGGGACGAGAAGAAGACGGACATGAGCAAACTCGGCAAGCCCGAGACCAAGGCTATGCTTATACTCGGTGATCCGGAGCAGGCATTTAAGTACTCATTCCTGCCAAACGATGGGGTCGGACTGATGCGCATGGAGTTCATTATCAATAATTCTATCCAGATCCACCCAATGGCGCTGAAGCATTTTGATAAAGTGGAGAGCGAAGAAGCTCGTGAGAAAATAGAGCAACTCACGCACCACTACCCAAACAAAGCAGACTATTTTGTGGACAAGCTGGCAGAAGCCACCGGCATTATCGCGGCGGCATTCTACCCAAAGGATGTGATCGTGCGCATGAGCGATTTCAAGTCTAATGAGTATGCCAACCTGATTGGTGGACGGCAGTTTGAGCCCGACGAAGCCAACCCGATGATTGGGCTGCGGGGAGCATCCCGCTATTATCATAAGTTATACCAGGAAGGATTCGAACTGGAATGCCGCGCCATGAAAAAGGTGCGTGAAGAGATGGGGCTGACCAATGTAAAACTGATGATCCCTTTTTGCCGCACCGTGGAAGAGGGAAAGAAAGTGATCGACTTGTTGGCTGACAATGGTCTGAAACGAGGAGAAAACGAACTGGAGGTATACGTGATGGTTGAGATACCGAGCAACGCCTTGCTGGCTGAGGAATTTGCCGAACATTTCGACGGCTTTTCTATCGGCTCCAACGACCTGACGCAACTGACACTCGGTGCCGACCGCGATTCCGGGCTTCTCAACGATATTTTCTCACCGTTTGACAAGGCAGTGCAGCAGCTTATTGTGATGACGCTGCAGAAAGCTAAAAAGACGGGAACCAAAGTCGGACTGTGCGGACAGGCTCCCAGTGATTATCCCAAATTTGCGGCCTTTTTAGTAGAGCACGGCATCGACAGCATTTCCTTTAACCCGGACGCATTTTTCAAGGGACTGGAAAATATGCTGGAGGCAGAGAAGCAGAAGCGTTAGAAGCTTAATCTTTGTCGTGCTATACCTGTGGACACTACTGATAAAGTGCTGCTAAGTGCCAGGTTTTACTTTCTATACAAGCCGTTGCAGAGATTCTCTACTTCCTTGAGCACACGTTTGGCTCGGTCATCTCGCAGGCCTATACTTTGCAGCAGTTCTTCCTCGTGCAGCAGCTCACTGCAGAGCACGATCTTCTGGTCGAGCAGGCGCTGCTTTTCAGAATTGGTAAGGGTAGTGAGGCAGGTGAGGGGGTAGAGATGAAATGAATCCACCAAATCTTTCAGGCTGCCTTTGGCAGGATAGTCCCAACCAATCAGGCGCATTTGCATGCAGCTGGCGAAGCGGATGGCGTCTTCTGTGAAACGGGTGTTCGTCATCACCCATACCTCATGAAAGCGGATCTCGTACTCATGTTCCGATGGCCATATCTTCTCCACGTCCTTGAAGCGGGACTGGATATACATCGGAACCTTCACGTCCGATTTGTTGCGGTGCATGTTGTGGTACTTGCACTCGATCATGGCTCGTTTTCCGTCCTTTAACGCGATCACATCTATTTCGTGACGCACGCAGTGGCCGTCTACAAATACCCCGATCTCGGTGGTATAGCCCTGTGCCCGCAGTATCTCCGCTACGAACTTCTCGAAAGGAAAGCCGGAAGGCCCCAATTGCATGATCCCCTGCTTCAAGCTGTAGCGGGCGGCGGCGGTGTTGGAAAGACGCCTGAGGATCCCGAAGGCTTTGCGGTAGATCTTACGGGTCGAAATACCGGAGGTAAGTTCTGGGGCCAACTGGCGAAGAACTTCATCTGCCTGACGCTCGTCGGCACCGGATTTGCGAAGCGAGTGCCGGAGTTTGCCGACCGAGAAAAGTACTTTTTCGCCTGACGCTTTTGTCACGACCAGTTGCTCCAGGGTATCTTCCATAGTATGCTTAGATATCTGGCAGTCAAGTTCAGGAAAGCATGGCAGATATACAATACATACCTGCCATACCTGACTGGATTAATCTTTGGAGATGCGGGACCAGATCTCGTTGATAGGGTTACCGGTACTGCTTTGGCCGGAGTGGTGCCAGTTACCGTCTTTCACCTCAAAGTTAAAGGAGAGTGACATGCCCACCCGGCTGCTGTCGCGTGAAAAGAACTCAATGTTTTCGGTATACTTCCCATTTTCGGCAGTGTATGTGCCGCCACCTGTACCGGAGAACTGGCCTGTTTCGGAGTTGAAGGCGATCCACTGGAAGCGGGTGCCGGAGAGTACTTTAAGCGTTTTGCGCGGCCCTGGGCGCATGGTCTGCATTTCTCCATCCCTTTCCCGTCCAGTAATGCGCCAGGTGCCTGCCAGAGGAGAATTACTATTGCTTTCATTTATTCGGTTCCATGTGTCGGTTAACCCATCTTTGCTCATCGTCCACTGGTCGTTCTCGAGTTTGTAGTCAGCTGAAGCTGTGGTGCCTACCTGGGTGGAGTCGAGGGTATTAAATTCTTGTTGGATGCTAAACTTTCCGTTCGAAACAGTATAAGTGCCGCCGGTCGTGCCCAAAAACTGCTTGTTTTGCTGGTTAAACCGCGCGATGGTAAAGAAGCCATCCTGCACAAGCATCACCACCTCATTGCCCTGTCCGTCGGTTGTTCGCCAGGCGCCCTCCAATTGTGTGGCTTGCTGCGCATCATTCTGAGAAGCACTAGTGGTTTGCGTTGTTCCACCTGCACTAGCCGTGGCGTTCGCGGTTGAACTGGATGCAGCAGTAGCGGTGGCTGACTGATCAGATGGCGTAGTCGTGGAAGTGCCGGCGCAGCCGAACAGGAACAGGAAAGCCATTCCGGCAGCTGCTGTGTTTTTCAGTAGTTTTATCATGGTCGTATCGGTATGTGTTTGACATAAAAAAAGCCGCATATACAAGGTATAGGCGGCTTTTCTATTTTAGTTACTTTATCTTAACTGGCAGTTCCAGCTTCTCCCAACGCATCAGAATGCCGTTGCGGACAACATGGTAGGAGAGGCGCTCGTGCATGGCCATGGTGTTGCGTGGCTTCACATTCACCCGCAGCGCATCCTGCCTTTCATCGTACTCCGTACCCCACTGGCCTGTGGCTTTGTTGAAGATCACGGTCCACTGGTTTTCGCCAGGTATGGTATAGAGGCTGTATTTGCCCTTTGCCAGGTGACGTCCCTCCACCAGTACATCCCTGCTGAATTCGATGGTAGTAGCCTCGTTGGCACCGGCACGCCATACCTTGCCGTAAGGTACCAGTTCACCCCATACCTTGCGGTTCTTCACAGCAGGGCTGCTGTAATCGATGGTAACCAGGGCGTCGCCTATTTTACCGGAAGCTGTCGCAGGCGGACTAGGCCGGTTATTTCTGTTGCCGTTTTGCGCCATTACCAGCATTGGGCCTAACAAAAGGACCCAAACCAGCATGTGTTTTACAAAATGGAAGCTAATCTTCATAGATACTGAAACGAAATTATGATACTTAAATGCTTGGCTAAGATAGTTAAAAATATAGACTGCATTGCAAAAAAATGGTTTAATGCCTGTGGTTGAAATATTATGATAAGCAGCATGGTGCCTACTGAACGAAAGCAGGGTAGGCTGCTGTTTTAGCTATACCTTAACAAAATTAGTACTAACGATTCATGAAATACTTTCTTAACACCAGGGGCAGCGTTTTCTTAGCGGCCTGCTTGCTGCTCGCCTGTTTTTACCTGGGTGGGGCAAGTATAGCTGCGTCACCTGCGGCTGTCAATACAGAGCCAATCGTGCTGCGCACCGAGAAGCTGCCTTTTACACCACGTGAGTTTTACATCGCTAATCTGATCGATGAGCGCACCGACAAAAAAGCCGTTGCCTACCTGCTACCACTGACCGGTGCGGGCAAGGTACAACCTGTCGATCTGCAGGGTGGGGGCTACATCGCTTTGCGTGAGTTCATCAACAAAGGTATACCCGCCAATAAATCGCTGCGACCCGTCGTGATCCGTCTGAAAGAAATGCAGGTGAAAGAAGCGCAATCGTCCGCTGGTCGGGTGGCCGGTACCATATCTGTGGTCATGGCCTTCGAAATGGAGCGGGACGGGGAGTCGGTCCAACTGCTGCAGTACAAAGGCGGTGGACGCTACGAGCGCCCAGTGGGCCGAAACGAAGTAACGGAACCTGCGCTGCGGCAGTCTATTAAGGAGGCTTTGCGTTATCTGAACACCTGGATGGACCGGGAGGCAAACACCAACCCGAAACTTGCCAAAGGTATAAAAGTGACATTTACAGACTACACCGCTCCTGCTGATCAGGACACGGTGTTTTATAACCCAAGCAGACCGCTGAACTGGAATGACTTTAAAGCGGATGTGAACCGCACCAGCCGTTATGCTGCTACTGTGTTTCCGAGCTTTGCCTATGAAGGTGAGACTGAAGTAAAAGACGGCATCATCCATCTCAACCTTAACATGAAGGTATACGTGCTGAAGAGCTCGTCCTGGGTAAAGGATAACGCCCGAAACCCGTACGGTCTAAACCACGAGCAAAGGCATTTTGATATTGTGAAACTGGTATCTGAACGCTTTAAACAGAAAATAAAACCAGAGGACTTGTCTCTGGCCGACTACAACAGCAACATCCAGTACCTCTTCATAGAGTCCTACCGCGAGATGAACCAACTGCAGGATCAGTACGACTCTGAAACCCGCCACGGCCTCGACACAGCAGCACAGGAACGCTGGAACCAACGCCTGGAGCAGGAGCTTAAAGCAATGGGAGTGAAATGAGTTTAGGAGTTTGAAAGTTAAGGAGTGAGGATTAGTAGGGGACCGAATTTAACAAAAATTTATATTTTGTAGATTTTGCGCCATCTAAGTGAAAGCAAAAGATGTAGCTATAGCCGTTAAGTAGAAATTACTGTCCTAAAAGAGAAGGCCTGCCAGAATTTTCTGGCAGGCCTTCTCTTTTAAAATTTGACAATCTTCTTAAACTTCGCAATTCCCAAACTCCTCAACTCTCAAACTCTCAAACTTCCTTCCCTTCCTGCACATAGAAGTTCGGGTCGATGGTCAGTTTGGTGCCAGCTTTTACTTTCTTGATTTCTTTCCAGTCTGTGGTTGGCTCTAGCCAGGTTTCCTCTCCGTTCAGGTATACTTTTACCGGCATGTCGAAACCTTCGACTGCATTGGCCCAGCGGTAAGTTAGCTTTTTCTTTTCCAGTCTATACTCTAGGGTAGGTATGCGGGTGTCGCGCAGGTACTGGTCGAAGAAGCGGCTCAAGTCACGTCCTGCGTGTTTGCTCATGTAGTTCTCAATCTGCTCCGTTGTTACGGTCTGGTGGTAGAAATCCTTGTTAAGACCGCGCAGGATGCCGCGCCATTTCTCGTCGTCGTTCACTACCTGGCGCAAGGTATGCAGCATGTTGGCCCCTTTCGGGTACATGTCGCCGGAGCCGCTCTTGTTCACGTTGTAATGGCCAATGATCGGACGGTCATTGCGGATGTTCTGGCGAATACCGATCACGTATTCGCTGCCGGCCTGCTTGCCATAATGGTACTCCACGAACAGCGGTTCAGAATAAGTCGTGAAGCTCTCGTGTATCCACATGTCTGCCACATCTTTGTAAGTGATGTTGTTGGCAAACCACTCGTGGCCTGTTTCATGGATGATAATGTAGTCGAACTTCAATCCCCAGCCTGAGCCGCTGAGGTCGCGACCGCGGTAGCCATTCGCATAGCCATTGCCGTAGGTAACAGAACTCTGGTGCTCCATACCCAGGTAGGGTGCCTCAACGAGCTTATAACTGTCTTCATAAAAAGGGTAGGGGCCGAACCAGTGCTCAAAAGCGTCCAGCGTGCGGCGCACATCCTTAAACTGCACTTTGGCCTTCTCCAGGTTGTCCCGCAGCACCCAGTAGTCGCAGTCCAGCACGCCTTTTTCGCCTTGGTACTTCTCCCCGAAATGCACATAGTCGCCTATATTGATGTTCACGCCGTAGTTGTTGATCGGGTTGGTCACCGCCCAATGAAAAGTGCGGGTGCCATCCGGATTTTCATCCACGCCACGCAAGCGCCCGTTTGAGACATCCGTCAGGTTTTTGGGAACTGTCACACTCATCAGCATACTGTCCGGCTCGTCGTACATGTGGTCTTTACAAGGCCACCACAGACTGGCCCCAGCGCCCTGGTTGGAGCTCGCCACAAAGGGATTGCCCCGCTCATCGCGTTTCCAGGTGATGCCACCGCTCCAAGGCGGGTTTTTGCTCACCTGCGGCTTGCCGCCATAGTAAACCTCTACCTCTTGCTGTGCTCCTTCTTGCTGCGCCTCCACCAGCTGTACAAAGTACGCATTTCCCTCCTGCCGTACATTTAGCTGCTGCCCATTTTGCAGTACCTTTTCCATACGCATCGGTGGCTGCAAATCGATCTGCATGATCTGGTAAGGCTCCAGCACTTTGTAGCGGATGGTGTTTTTACCGTGGATGCTGCTGTCAGCCGGATTCACGCTGATGTCGAGGTGGTAGTGGGTAAGGTCCCACCAGGCACGCTCGGGTGTGATGGTGCCGCGCAGCGTATCTTGCCGGGTGAAGGTAGGCGTCTGCTGGGTCTGTGCCTGTGCTGGTTCTATACCCAGTGTCAGCAGAGCCATCGCAGCCGGAAGCGTGACTTTAAGGGGCAGGGTGAGTCTTTTCATAGTGTTCACTTTTTAACTGATCATTAAAGATAGCTAATTTTTGCAATTCTGGGCACTATTTCAACAGCTGGTAACTGGCCTGGTGATAACGATCCGGTGAAAATGCATCGCTCAGCACGCTCTCCTTCCGGTGCATCAACTGCTCAGCCAGTACCTTGCCAGTTGCCGGCGCCAGACTGACGCCCATCATACTATGGCCGGTGCCAAAGAGCACATTATTCCAGCGCTGGGTATAGCCAATGTAAGGCAAACCATCTGGCGAACAGGGGCGAAGTCCGCTCCAAATGTCCTCTTTCTTGGGCAGTGGGCATTTGAAATTGGTATAGTAACGTGCTATGGAAGCATGGATTCCCTGCACCCGTTTCATGTTGATGTGCCTGTTGGCGGGTGTGATTTCCATCGTGCCGCCGAACCGTATTTTATCTCCGTAAGGCGTTACTGCGACACGCTCTTCGGTCAGGATGGTTGGCCGCAGAATGGCTGGATTGTTATCTACTACAAAGCTATACCCTTTGCCACCCAGCATCGGCAGGTTGAGTTGGAGTTTGCGGGCCACTTCACCCGACCAGGAACCGGCGCACACGATGAGGTGATCTGTAGCAACATCTCCTTTGTCTGTCACCACTGCTGTGACGCTCCTTCCGGCAGTGGCGAAATCGAGCACCTCCAGGTGAGACACCATGGATACCCCTTTGTCGAGGAGGAGTCGGTGCAAACAAGCAGAGAGCGCTGCAGGATTGAGGTGGGCATCGCCTGGGAAATGCACACCTCCCAGCACATCCAGTTCCAGGTTTGGCTCCAGCCCCTGCACTTCCTGCGGCGACAGGATCTCTGCCTCCAGACCATGCTGACGGGCCATTAAGGCAAACTCCTTTTCTTCATGCGCACCTTCCGCAGTTTTATAAAGCATCAGCAGGCCATCCTGTTTCAGTTCGATCTCCGGATGTGCCGCGGCAAACTCCAGGTATAGCTGTTTACTCAGCAGACTCAGGTTTTTGAGGTAGGGGATGCTGTTGGCTACATGCTGCGGCGTAGCGGCTCTGTAAAAGTGCATGCACCATTGCAGCAGCCTGCGGTCCAGGCGCGGGTGTATGTAAAAGGGGCTGGTAGAGGAAAGCATCCAACGAAGCCCTTTGCTGATGATGCCCGGTGAGGCCAGCGGAATAATGTGACTCGGCACCAGCATTCCGGCATTGCCGATGCTGCAGTTGTCGCGCAGGTCTCCTTTGTCTATAATAATGACACTGAAACCCTCTTCGGTCAGATACCAAGCGGTGAACATTCCGATGATGCCGCCGCCAACGATGACTACTTTGCTCATATCAGATTACCTGAAAACCGTGTACATAAGGATCGTCGTCATCCAGGAAGATCGTGTTCAGGCCGGTGACCATGGCCCAGCCCTCTATACCTGGTAGAATGGCCGGCTTGCCGGCTACGGTCGTTTCCCCCTCTATGGTGCCTTTAAAGATGGAGCCGATGTAACTTTCATGGATGAACTCCTGGCCTGGCTTCAGTAAGCCTTTTGCGTACCACTGGGCCATGCGGGCCGAGGTACCCGTACCGCAAGGCGATCGGTCAATGGCCTTGTCACCGTAGAACACCGCATTGCGGGCCGTGGAAGTGGCAGCAAGTGGGATGCCTGCCCAAAGGATGTGGGATAGGCCGCGGATGGTGTCGTTTTCAGGGTGCACAAAGGTATAGCGCTCGTTCATGCGCCTGCGTATTTCTCTGCTCCAGGAGATGAGTTTGTCGGCTGTATAGTGCTGTATACCTTCGAAGTTTTCCTGCGGATCGATGATGCCGTAGAAATTGCCTCCATAGGCCACGTCCAGGGTGAGCTCGCCCAGCTCCGGACATTCTATCGTCAGATTCTCCGCTTCCAGGTATGAAGCCACATTGGTTAGCTTCACGGTTTTTACTTTACTACCTTCTTGGGTATAGCTGACTTTTACCAGTCCGGCAGGTGTTTCTAGCCGCAGTTGTCCGAGTGTTTTGGGTGTAATCAGACCTTCTTCCAGGGCGATGGTGACGGTGCCGATGGTGCCGTGTCCGCACATGGGCAAACAGCCGCTGGTTTCAATGTAAAGCACCCCAATGTCATTTTCTGGGTCGTGCGGAGGGTAGAGGATGCTCCCCGACATCATGTCGTGGCCGCGGGGCTCGAACATCAGCCCCTTGCGGATCCAATCGTAGTCACGCAGAAAGTGCTGGCGCTTTTCACTCATATTGCTGCCCTGCAGGATGGGACCACCGCCTGCCACCAGCCGAACCGGATTACCGCAGGTATGAGCGTCGATGCAAAAGAAGGTTTTACGTGCCATGACCTAAATGCTGTCCTGTGTGAGCTGCCCGTTCACTGTGCGCCATAGCTTGTACGGATTTTCATCCTTCAGCTCTTCCGGGAGCAGTTCTTGCGGTGCCGATTGAAAGGTAACCGGTCGTGCGAAACGCTTGATAGCGTATGTGCCAACGGAGGTGGAGCGGCTGTCTGTTGTAGCCGGAAAAGGTCCGCCGTGCGTCATGGCATGCGAAACTTCCACACCGGTCGGAACACCTGCGAAAAGCAGACGGCCGCATTTCTCACGCAATGTATCTACTAGGTTTTCCGCTTTCGTCAGTTCCTCTTCTGTTCCCCAGAGCGTGCACGTGAGCTGCCCTTGTAATTTGCCGGCCACCTGCATCAGTTCTTTTTCATCCTGGTAGGTTACCACCATGGCATACGGACCAAAGATCTCTTCCTGCAGAGAGGGGTTCTGCAGCCACTGCTGTGCCGTTGTTTTGGCCAGGGCAGCACCGCCTGTTTGTAGGTCTTCGGCAGGTGCTAGGATCATCTCTACGCCTTCGTGCGTGTGCAGGCCCTTTAGGTGCTGGTAGTAATTGCTGCAGATGGTCTCGTGTAGCATTTTTTCGGCCGGAGCGTCCCGCAGTTTTTCTGCGAAGGTCTCCAGGAAGGTATGGGTTGTTTCCGAAGCAGGGTAGAAGATAAGACCCGGACAGGTGCAGAACTGCCCCACGCCGAGCAGTACAGACTGCGCTGCCTGTGCTGCCAGCTGCTCACCATTTCCAGCGGCTTTTTCCGGAAGCACGAAGATCGGGTTCACGCTACCCATTTCGGCAAAAACAGGTATAGGTACCTCACGCTGACAGGCCAGGTCAAAGATGGCTTTGCCTCCTTTAAAAGAGCCCGTGAAAGCAACGGCCTTCGCCTGCGGGTGCTGTACCAACTGCTGCCCCACATCTGTTCCGCCACTCACATGCTGGAAGATACCTTCAGGCAGTTCACAACGCTGCAAGGCTTTTTGAATAGCGCCATATACCAGTTGCGATGTTTTAGGATGCGCGGGATGCTCTTTATAAATGACCGGACAACCGGCTGCGAGGGCAGAGGCTGTGTCGCCGCCAGCCGTGGAGAAAGCCAGCGGAAAATTGCTCGCCCCGAACACTACCACCGGCCCCAGCGGAATAAGCATGCGCCGCAGGTCCGGACGAGGTAAAGGCATGCGGTCAGGTATAGCCGTGTCGATGGTGGCTTCCAGCCAGGAGCCTTCTTCTAGCAGTGAGGCGAATAGCCGCAGCTGGCCTACTGTGCGGCCACGTTCTCCGGTTAGCCTTGCCAGCGGCAGGTTTGATTCCTGGTGCGCCGTCTCCAGCAGCTCATCACCTAGTTGTTCGATTTCTTCGGCAATGGTGCGCAGCAGCTCTGCTTTTGCGGCGGCAGGCAGCTTTTTAAACCTGCCGAAAGCCATGTCGGCTTTCGTGAAAATAGCATCAAAGGACATGGTTGATCTCTTTAAGGTTAGGCAATGTCGGACGGGTGCGTATACCTTCCTCAATGATAGCCGATACGCGCTGTCGCTCTTCGCCGATCAGCGTGAGTCGCGGCGCACGGACGTGCTCGGTACCCAGGCCAACCTGCTGCTCGGCTAGTTTGATATACTGTACCAGTTTCGGATGAATGTCCAGCTCCAGCAGTGGCAGAAACCAGCGGTAGATGTCGCGGGCCTCCTGTATTCGTCCAGCCTGCACCAGTCGGTAGATGGCTACCGTCTCCCTTGGGAAGGCACAGACCAAACCGGCCACCCAGCCGTGGGCGCCCATCAGCAGACTCTCCAAAGCGAGCGTATCCACGCCGCAGAGGATTTTGATCCGGTCGCCGTAGCGGCTAGTCATGCGGGTGACGTTAGAGATGTCGCGGGTCGATTCTTTCACCGCCTGTATGTTTTCATGCTGCAGCAGTTCGTCAAACATCTCTAACGTGACCAGCGTCTTGTAGTCAGTTGGGTTGTTGTAGATCATAATTGGGAGCGAAGTGCTGTCGGCCACGGCCCTGAAGTAGGTTACGACTTCCCGGGCATCGGCAGCATAGCGCATGGGTGGGAGCAGCATCAGGCCTTTGGCACCGATTTCCTCTGCTTCGCGAGCCCGTTGTATGGCTTCTTTTGTAGCGCCTTCTGCTATATTGAGGATGACCGGCACGTTACCAGCCACATGCGCAATGGTGCATGCGGTTAGTTCCTGTTTTTCAGGTATAGTGAGCACGCTCGCCTCACCCAGCGTGCCACCCAGGATGATACCGTCTACACCTGCCTCCAACTGTGCATCCACGTTGTGCAGAAATGTATCAAAGTCAATTGCCCCGTCCGCATAAAACTTGGTGGTGAGGGCCGGGTATACGCCATTCCAGTTCATAAGCTTTTTTTATCAAAAGTAGCTCAACCAAAGCCCTTTATCTTCCACAGGATTAGTAAATACTGGTACTATATTGATGAAATACTAGTGAATATTCACTGAATTGATTAATATGGTATTATGAAGAAGGTGATCCCATTTAAGATTCCAAAGTCAAGCAAAGAGTTTGTGCGTTTTCAGGAAGACAGGCAGCCTTACTTCTATGACAAACTGCACCAGCATCCCGAAATCCAGCTGAGCTGCATCCTGAAAGGGGAGGGAAAACTCATCGTGGGCGATTATCTGGGCCGCTTTAAGCCGGGCGATATCTTTCTGCTGGGTCGCGATGTGCCCCATGTTTTCCGAAGCGACAAGATATACTACGAAGCAGACAGTAAGCTGGAATGCCACGACCTGATCGTGTTCTTCGACACCGAGGCTTTGGGACGGGCTTTCTGGGAGGCAGAGGAGCTGCAGGAAGTCAGAATCTTTCTCGACAAATTGAAAGGCTGCTACTTGGTGCAGGGTATAAGCGAGCCGACATTCAGGCGGCAGGTAGAAGTGCTGAAAGAGAAATCGGGTCTTGACAAGATGATGGCAGGTTTAGCTTTGCTGCGGGTGCTCCTGCAGGATGCCCGGCTGGAGCGGCTTAACCTGGATGACCGGGTGCAGGACCTCTCGGAGCGGGAGGGGAGACGCATGGACCAGGTGCTGCATTTTCTGATGGAGCAAAGCCACCGGGCGATAGCGTTGGAAGAAGCAGCTGCCGTAGCCAATCTGAGTCGGGAGGCCTTCTGCCGGTTTTTCAAAGAGAGAACCCGCAAAACTTTCACAGCTTTCCTGAACGAGATCAGGATCGGGAATGCCTGTCAGATGCTTCTGAAAGAAGACGCTACTATAGCGAGTGTGGCTTTTGGCGCGGGCTTCTCCAATCTCTCGCACTTCAACCGGGTATTCAAGAACGTGATGGGCTGCTCGCCTAAGGTATACCGTCAGTCAGGTCGGGAAAAATTGAAACACGATTAAAAGCGAACTGTACTAAACAAACAAAGGGCCCCGCATGCTGCGGAGCCCTTTGTTTGTTTTACGCTTTATATATAACCAGACTAAGCCAGTTTCACATTTACCGCGTTTAGTCCTTTTTTACCTTCTTTTACTTCGAATGTTACTTCGTCGTTTTCTCTGATCTCGTCGATCAAACCTGTTACGTGTACGAAGTACTCTTCGTTTGTTTCACTGTCTTTGATAAAACCGAAACCTTTGGTTTCATTAAAGAATTTTACTTTTCCGTTACTCATGATGTTTTGTTGTTAATACATGTTAGACACTGCAGAACGGTAAATCGTTCATACTAGGTTACAACTTTTTGCAAAAATTTTAAAATTATGCCTCTCTGTAGTCCCAAGGCCTATTATTTTTTTCAAACGTGCTTTCTTCAAACTTAGTCTTTCCGAAGCAGACATAAAAAAATGCGGCAGCCAGTAGGGCTGCCGCATTTCGTCAGGTATAAGCTATCTGTTGCTTAGCCGTAGATCTGGTTGAGCAAACCTGCCAGACGAACACCCGCCTGCAGAATGCGCTGCTCTAATGTGCTGAAGTTATCGTAGCTGTAGCGATAACCGAGGCGGCCATCTTCCGGTATGTTGTATACCTGCTCTCTGAGCTGAACAGATTCATAAGCCCAGTCGCGTATGCCAGTTGACTGCCAGGCTTTCACCTGATCTTTAGATGGTGAACCTACAAAACGAGCCAGCTCGGTAAAGCTCAGGTTTTTGCCGTCGATCATGTCGCTGTCCCATACACGGTGCAGGTTAGATGGCTGGCCGAACCACTGCAGTTTTACTGCGTTGCCGCCCGAGTCGCCCTCTTTACCCACATGTAGTGGCTGGTGCAGGTCACCTACCAGGTGCACCAGGTACTTGAGGTACTCCTCTTCCTGCTGCGCTGTCAGGTTTCCGGCTTTCAGCACGGTTACCAGCTCCTCGATCTTCATGATGATGTCACCATTCGGGTTCTTCTCGGTCTGCTCGTACTTCATGCCACCCGGTACGGTTACCCAGTGCCAATCGTGGGTATGGTTGTAAGCTGCGTCAGACTTAATATCGTCCATCCACACCGACACTTCCGCCAGTGAGTTATCGGCCAGAACTTTGGTAATCTTCTTCTTCGCTTTTTTGCTCAGGTGCTGCTCTGCTATCAGACCCACGGCACGGTGTCCGTTCTGCCCCCAGGCCATAGCCTGCGACACAAAGAGGGGGATAAATAGCAGAATACAAACTATTTTTTTCATCGATAAAATTATTGGATTTTTAATGCTGCAAAACAACGGCTTTTTTGCGTAATTGTGTAGATCAAAGCCTATTTCTTTTAAAGAATGGCTTTTCAGGCATTAAAGTTCAGTGGCATGCGGCTGCTGTTACAGCTCACTATTTTACACGGACCCACCGGTATGAAAATACTCTTTACAGGCTTACTCATGATGGCAGTGATACTTAACGTAGGCGCACAGGATCGCAAGCGTGCCCGTGACCTGGGCATTCGGATCGGGGTGCTCCAAACCGGTACGCACAACGCCATTACGGATGTGGCTGGTCTACGGGTAGGGCACACCACCCTGGTCCAGGGCGAGCAGATCCGCACCGGTGTAACGGCTATTGTACCGCATGGCGGCAATCTTTTTCAGAATAAAGTGCCGGCAGCAGTATACGTAGGCAATGGCTTTGGCAAACTGGCCGGCACTACGCAGGTACAGGAACTCGGCAACCTGGAGTCGCCGATCATCCTGACCAATACCCTGGGAGTTGGCACAGCCATGAACGCGGTGGTGGGCTATACCTTGCAACTGCCCGGAAACGAAACCGTGCAGTCTGTGAATGCGCTGGTTGGCGAAACAAACGACGGTTACCTGAATGACATTCGCGGACGCCATGTGCAAGAGGAACATGTGCTGCAGGCGATTAAGCAAGCCGCAGATGGCCCTGTGGCCGAAGGCAATGTAGGGGCGGGAACAGGCACAGTTTGCTTTGGGTATAAAGGCGGCATTGGCACTGCGTCGCGCAAACTGCCTGCCAGTCTGGGCGGCTATACCGTGGGAGTGTTGGTGCAGAGTAATTTTGGCGGTGTGCTGCAGATCAATGGAGCGCCTGTGGGAGAGGAGCTGGGCAGGTTTTCGTTCAGCAAGCAGGTGCTGGAAAGCGCTGACGGCTCCTGCATGATCGTGGTGGCAACCGATGCGCCCGTGGATGCCCGTAACCTAGAGCGCATCGCAAAGCGGGCCATGATGGGTCTTGCTAAAACAGGGGGTATTGCCTCCAATGGCAGCGGTGATTATGTGATCGCGTTCTCCACTAATGAAGGTTTGCGTATACCTTACCAGTCAGATGAAAAAACACAGACCTTTACGCTGCTCCGTAATGATGAAATGTCCCCGCTGTTCATGGCTACTATCGAGGCGACCGAAGAGGCGATTATCAACTCCCTTTTCAAAGCAGAAACCATGAAAGGTCGCCAGGGTAATACTACTGAAGCACTTCCTATCCAACCAGTCATTAAAATACTCAAGAAACACAATGCCATCAAACGATAAGCTTTTCGCCTATAACCTGGGCCAGATCGTGCCGCTCAGCGAGGCTACGCTACACATCAGTGACCTCTCCGTGCAGCGCGGCTATGGGGTGTTCGACTTTGTGAAAGTGCAGCAGGGCTACCCGCTGTTTCTCGAAGATTACCTGGATCGATTTTACCAGTCAGCGGAACTGATGCACCTGGCCGTGCCACTTTCCCGGGAAGAGATGAAAGAGGTGATTGCCAAGCTGACAGAGCTGAACAAGCTGCCACTGGCAGGTATGAAAATGATTCTGACCGGCGGCTACTCCGAGGATGGCTTTACACCAATGAATCCGAACTTGCTTATCACGCAGCTTCCGCTCACACTGCCATCGGCCGATAAAGTGGCGAAAGGTATACCGATCATGACGCATGACTATGTGCGCGAGGTGCCGGAGGTGAAAACAATCAATTACTCCATGGGCATACGCCTGCTACACGAGCAGAAGGCCAGTGGGGCAGAAGAGGTGCTGTATGCTAAAAACGGAATTGTGTCGGAGTTCCCGCGCTGCAACTTCTTCATCGTCACACATGATGGCACCGTCGTAACACCTGCCAGCAACATCTTAAAAGGAATCACCCGCAAAAATGTGCTTTCATTGGCCGGACGTAGGTATAAGACCGAAGTACGTGACATCCGCTTAGAGGAAGTGCTGCAGGCCAGGGAAGCTTTCCTGACGAGCACCACAAAGCGTATCCTGCCCATTGTACGGATTGATGACGTCATGATCGGGTCAGGCAAACCGGGAGAATTCAGTATGCAGCTGTTACAGGATTTGATTAGCCTGGAGGAAGGACAGGTGGCAGCTGCAAAAGGCTAGGTAACTGTTATTACGCCATTTTTAAAACCGTTTTCTGGCAAACAGGAAGCGGTTTTTTTATAAATACAGAATTTCTTCAAAATCAGCTCGTACATAGTAACAAAAAGGGTTGTGCTATGAAGAGATATATTTACTGCTTACTGCTGCACTGGCTTGTACTCCCGGCATGGGCAAATCAGCCAGCAGATTTATACCTTCACATTCCAGACACTGCTGTAGTCAGCGAGCTCGCCGATACAACAGAAACAGCTCAGGTAACAGAAAGAAGTAAACTAAGCGTGCTGGCCAGAAAAATGGCCGTTCCCACTTTGCTGATCACGCTGGGAATCACCCACATGGACGACGAAGGCCTGTTTGAAGGCAGCCATGGTTTGCGCAGGGTTGTGCGCAGCAATTACCAGGATTTTAGTACCCAAATCGACAATTACACCTATCATGTTCCGGTCGCCATGGCTGTTGGGCTCAACCTTGCCGGTGTGCGGGGAGAGCACCATTTTACAGAACAGGCTATTTTGCTGGGAATGACACACCTGCTCAACCGCACCCTGACCAACAACCTGAAAACCTTGACAGCTATCGATCGCCCTGACAATTCTTCTGACGATGCTTTTCCCTCTGCCCATACCAGCAGGGCTTTTGCCTACGCCACTTTTTTCCATAAAGAGTACGGCAGCCGAAGTGTGTGGTACAGCGTAGCCGGCTATTCCTTCGCTACCGCCACAGGAGCGCTACGCATTCTTAATGACAAACACTGGCTCTCGGACGTGCTGGTGGGAGCAGGTATAGGTATATTGTCTGCGGAAGTGGTGTATATGGTATACCCTTATATTCAGCGGAAAATTGCCCAGAGCCACCACAAAAAAAATCAGCAGCTGGGCATCATGCCGTTTCACAGCGGCGGAGCAACCGGCATTGCACTGATTTACCGGATTCCCTGATTCTGAACAAAAGCAAAAGCCTGGAGCAGGAGCACCAGGCTTTCACATTTAGGGAAATTAAAGACTGTTGTTATACCTGTGGATCACCCCTTTCCCTTTTTTACTGCCTTCGCTGGCTATGTACAGCGCGCCGTCCTGACCAAAGGTCAGGCCCTCTGCCTGTCGGAGCATCTTTTTATCCAGGTCAACTGTTTTGGAGATCTGACCTTCTCTGTTAAGCACATACAGCCTGTCGTTCACGGCATCCAGCATGTAAAATTCGCCGCTTGTCGGGTGCAGCTCCAGTGAGGAGGGTTGCAACACATCATAGCCTGATTTCTGTTTTTTGCCTTTTTTAGGTGTCTGCACCTGATCCAGGGAAATGCTGGTGACAGGTTCAGGCAGGAATTTCTTAGAGTCCAGTGAAAAGGCATAGATACCTTTCTGCGCTTTCAGCTTCGGATCATAACCCTTGGGAGCCAGCAGCAGCTGGTTGTGCTCCTGGTCATAGGCGAGCCCTTCGATGTTGATAGTAGCCGGAAAGGAGGCTTCGTATACCTGCACGGTCGGCTTAGTGTTTCTGAACCCGACCACTTCAAATAGGGTGCCGTCACTCCGCACGATATAGGCGTTCTCACCGGCCACTGCTATACCTTCATAGTCGCCAGGGCCAGCAAATGGAATCTCCTGACTGATCGCTTTCTGCTCCAGGTTATAAATAAAGATTGTCCCTACTTCATCCTGCACACAGGCCATACTACCATCATGGAGCATGCCGATGCCAGACACTTCGCGCAGCACCGGCGGTAAATCCCAGCGCAGCTCCGGTGCTCCAAGGTCTTCGGTCGTCGTTCCGCTGCTGCTTGAAGGTAGGAGTGATGCCGATTGCTTCCTGATCGGAGTAGCGGCATTAGTAGACCTATCCAGCAGTTCACCCTTTTCATTGAAGCGTAGCCAGATGTCCCGGGTTCCTTTTTCCAGTTCGATCACAAAGCTTGTCAGACTGCCTTCCTGCACCCGGTGTACCTCGTCTATTTTATAGCTCTTAAACTCCTGTTGCAACTGGGCTGCTATTCTTTTCGGGAGGTATTGTTCTTCAATCTCTTCGGTGTAACTGAGCAAAGTGCCGTCTTCCCCAAATAGTGCCTTCCGCTCCCGGCCGCTGATCTTGAATTCAGCCTCGTACAGACTATCCACTCTGTCCCAGTCCACTCGTTTGATAGTAGGGTAGCTTTCTACAAATTTGACCTTAACGGCCTCCGGTACGTTTCGGTCAGACCAGGTCTGGTCGCAGCTGCTCAAGGTGGAGCCTGTTATGAGCGCCATCGCCCATAAATGTATATGTTTCATAATTTGGTTCTTAATTCTTCCTGTATCTGTTAGAGTATACTGCGGGAATTTGAAGCAATTCTGAAGAATGGGGATATCAGGCGATTTTTTTCTGAAAATTTAACCGGAGCACGTGCAGGCCCTCTTCATAAGTATAGGAAGGTTGTAATTGATAGAGTTCGCTGATCTTGCTGACAAGTGCCAGTCCAATACCCAATGATCCGGAAAACTTACCGCCGCTTCTGAAGCGCTCAAACAAGCTCACCGGCTCCTCCTGTAGGGCTTCGCCTGAGTTTTTGATACAAAGTTCGTCTGCCTGCAGATTGATCCGGATGATGCCGCCCGTACTGTTATGCCGGATGGCATTGAGCAGCAGGTTGGATATCAGTATCTCGCAAAGGCCAGTGTTCATCTCCACAAAAACAGGTTGCATTGCTTCGATCTCAACCTGGATGTCGTGCATCTGCATCATTTCCTGCAACTGATCGAGTTGTTCTTGCAGCAACTCATGCAAAGGGATGACTTCGTTTTCTGAAAACTCCCTGTTCTCGATGCGGGTCAGCAGAATAAGCGAACGGTTGAGCCGTGACAGGCGGTTGATAGAGGCGTGCATCTCGTCCAGCATGGCTGCCTGCTGCATGGTCAGGTTATCGGACTGCATGAAAAGCTCCAGTTTGTTGCTCACAATCGCCAGGGGCGTCTGTATTTCATGGGAGGCGTTTTCAGTGAACTCTTTCAGGTTGAGGTAGTCATTGTGGATCTTTCCGGTCATGGCCTGTAGCACTTCATTCAGCTCCTGAAACTCCTGGGTGTTGGATGGCTTCAGTACAAGCGGTTTTCGCTGTGTCAGGCTGTAGCGCTTGGCTCGCTCCAGTGTGTCATAGAAGTTGCGCCAGTTGTATTTGTTAATGAAGTAGTTCACCCCGGCTAGCCCGACGAGCAACAGCACAAATATCCAGGCCATTGCCAGCATAGTGCTCTCAAACAGGTCCTCGAAGTCCATCAGCGACTTGAGGATGGTGTACTCAAAGGGTTTGCCGTCTTGGTAAGTCGTGAATGTGAGTTTGCGGAAGGGCACATATTCTTCATCGTAAGTGCTGAAGATTAGCGTATCCGACAGCGCTTCGAGGGCTCCGGCGTTTGCACTGGTTTCCCTGACAATGATGGCCTCTGATATACCTGAGGTCACGCTGGGCAGTTCGTTGTGCCGCCTGATGTACTCGATGATGTTCTCTTTGTCTGTAAAGAGCTGATCATCCACTTCGTCGTAAATCTCTGTCTGCAGGATCTTGTAAAAGCTAGTGCCCCCCAGCAGGAACACGATGACCGAAACCAGGAGGTAGTAGAGACTCGTCTTGGTGAGAATACGCATCAGAAGCTGAATTTATAGCCCATGCCATACACGGTTGTGATGGGGTCCTCACCACCTGCCTCCACCAGCTTGCGTCGCAGATTTTTGATGTGCGTGTACACAAAGTCAAGCGAGTCGAGCGTTTCGATGTGGTCGCCCCACAGGTGCTCGGCGATGGAGTCTTTGGTGAGCACCCTGTTTTTGTTTGTGACAAAGTAAAGCAGCAGGTCATACTCTTTCTTGGTCAGGGTGAGCTTGCGTCCCTGCACCAGTGCTTCAGCCGAATCCGGGTGTACCTCCAGACTCCCGATCTGGATCACTTTCTGCCCGTTGAAATTCCGGCGTCTGATCACGGAGCGCAGCCTGGCGTTGAGTTCTGACAGATGGAAAGGTTTGGTGAGGTAGTCGTCTGCCCCGAGCTCAAGCCCTGTGATTTTATCGTCGAGCGCATTCTTTGCCGATATGATGATGATGCCCGTGTCGGGACTGTTTTTCTTGAGCAGCCTCACCAGGTCAAGCCCATTACCACCCGGCAGGGTCAGGTCAACCAGCACACAGGTATAGTGCTGATCTGCCAGCATGCGGGCACCGTCGCGGTAGTTGAGTGCAGCGTCGCAGGTATAGCCGCCCTGCTGCAGGTAGGACACCATGGAAGCATTCAGGGCTTGCTCGTCTTCAATTATCAGCAGTTTCATCCAATCGTCTTATTTCCCGAAGTATACGGAAAGAAACCGAAGTATATGAAATGAATCTGTAGACAATCTGTATTTGATCAGGCTAAGAGGACATTATCCAAATACTGTTGGCTTAAGGTATAATGAAACGATACAAAATACAGCTCGGGTCATAGTGCTATACCTGACTTAAAACCAGCGGATGCGCTTTTCTTTTTTCTCTTCCTGCTTTCGCTTTCTTTCTTCTCTTTTTCGTTCGCGATTGCTCTTCGCCTGGTTTTTCCAGTCTTCGTAGGTTTTTACAACCCGGTCAGCTATCCGGTCAAATATATTCTCTGGTTCAGGTGGAGCGTCGCGGTAAGACGAGCAGCTGAGCATACCCTGCAGGTGGGAGGGCAGGGGTGCAAAACGACCTGTGCGCAGACTGGCGAACTCTTTGTCCTGGGCTACCCGTCGCATGTACTCGCCCCACACCGGCATGGCCGTGCGTGATCCCTGGCCTTCGCTGATCGTTCTGAACCTGACCTTCGGACTTTCTGCCCCAACCCATACACCGGTTACCAGCTCTGGAGTAATGCCAATAAACCAGCCATCCGCGTGCTCCTGTGAGGTACCGGTTTTACCGGCAATATCCATGCGCAGGCCATACTCAGTACGCAGGCGGGCGGCGCTGCCCTCTTCCACCACACCCTGCAGCAGGTGCAGCATGATGGCCGCATTGTCACGCGACAGCACCCGCTGGGTTCCGCTCCCGCTGCGATGCTGGTGGATCACGCGGCCCTGCGGGTCTTCAATGCGCTCTATATAAACAGGGGCTGTCTTATACCCGCCGTTCGCAAAAGCAGAGTAAGCGCTCACCATTTCCAACAACGAAAGGTCCGCCGTGCCCAGTGCCAGGGAAGGCACCCGTGGCAGGTCCTGCTTTATACCCATGCGCTTGGCCAATGCAACGGTACGGTCAACGCCCGTCTCCAGGATCAGATGCGCAGAGATGGTGTTCACGGACTGTGCCAGTGCACCCCGCATGGTATACTCGCCACCGTACTGCCCGTTGGAGTTTCGTGGCGACCAGTCATCATATTCGGGGTAAGTCGTCAGTTCATTCGGGAAATAATTGCAGGGATCTATGCCTTTCTCGAGTGCGGCTGCATACACAAATGGCTTGAAAGTGGAGCCAACCTGGCGACGGGAGCGCACATGGTCATATTTAAAAGCGTGGTGGTTGATGCCGCCCACCCAGGCACGCACATAGCCGGTAGCGGGCTCCATCGACAGCAGTCCTGTGTTCAGAAAGCGCTGGTAGTAAGCGAGGGAGTCCATCGGGGTCATGGACTTGTTGCTGTTGCCTTTCCAGCTGAAGACCGGCATGTTTACCGGCTGCCGGAAGTTCTCCAGCACTTCTTCATCGGAGGCTCCGTTTGCCTTTAGTTTCTTATAGCGATCAGAGCGCTGCATGGCCAGCTGCATCACCGAGGCATCCGAACCCCAGGGGGTACGGCCTTTCCAATGTGCATCAAATTGCTGCTGCAGTTGTGCCATTTTCTTGCGCACAGCCTGTTCGGCATGCCGCTGCATACGGGAGTCGATCGTGGTGTAGATTTTCAGCCCGTCTGTATACAGGTTGTAGGGTTGTCCGTTCTGCTTGCGCTGAGCAGCGGCCCATTGCACGAGCTCCTGTCGCAACTGTTCTCGGAAGTAAGGGGCCATGCCGTCGTTGTGCGTGACATAGCGGTAGTTCAGTTTGAGTGGCAGTTGTTTCAGCGAGTCAGCCTGCTGGGGCGTAAGGTAGTCATACCGGGCCATTTGGTTAAGTACCACATTCCGGCGCTTCAGTGAGCGCTCCGGGTACAGACGCGGGTTGTAGCTGGTCGTGGCTTTTAGCATACCAATGAGCACGGCTGCCTGCTCGGTCCTGAGTGAGTCGGCAGTTGTGTTGAAGAACCGGCGGGAAGCCCGCTCAATGCCGTAGAGATTGCCGCCCATCGGCACGGTATTCAGGTAAAGCTCGAGCAGTTCCTGCTTCGAGTATATGCTCTCCAGCTTGCGGGCAATGATGATCTCGCGCATCTTGTTGACCGGCATATCCCAGAGGCGGTAACCCTTGCGCGGAAAGAGGTTCTTGGCCAGTTGCTGGCTAAGGGTACTACCTCCACCAGAGCTTTCCTGGCCCATCATCAGCGTTTTCACAAATACACGCGCCAGGCTTCGGGTATCCACGCCACCGTGCTCATAAAAGCGCACGTCCTCTGTCGCTATCAGGGCATTGATGGCTACAGGTGCAATATCGTCGTAGCGGATGTTGGTTCGGTCCTGGATGTAGTAGCGCCCGAGCAACACCCTGTCAGCTGAGTATACCTCGGAGGCGGTGTTGTTCTGAATTGCCTTCAACTGGGCGCGTGAAGGAACGGCACCACCTACTATACCTGTAAATACCGCCAGGTAAAAGATGGTAAATGCAAGCAGCAGAAAGAGCGCTCCTTTCAGGGCAAAGCGCAAAATAGAACGCAGCTCTGACAGGCGGGGCTTCAAAGGGTTAAACTGACGTATCGCCTGCCATTTCTGCTGCCAGTAAGCAGCTGTTAACTTTGGCTTCTGACTTTGGAAGAACAGTCGGAATTGCGTGCCCAGAAATGTGAGCACGGGCACTAAAATGCCGTATGTAATTAATTTTATTAGCTTTACGAGCAAACGCTTCATATAAGGTAAGTTTTGCGCAACTGTTGTGGCAGTTGCCGCCAGGAAGCAGGCAATAACCACGCCATACCTCTCCTGGTTTTATCAGAGGCCTTACGGGTAAAAACACTTTCAGGACACCTGAATTTGTTACTGGGCCACGGCTGACAACGCAATTAACCTGCATTTTATTCAATTTGTCCCTAACGTGCAACGACTCCTGTGTTCAGTACCATATATCCTTAAACCTGTACCTGTAAAAGGCAGTATGTGATTTCGGAAGCACGATTCTGCCCGTCATTTTTTTATCTGAGGCAGCAAACACCTGGATGTGTAAATTAGTTATAGCCTGATATTATAGGTAGTTTTGTACAAGCGGCTTTATGCAATAGAAGCAATTTATACCTACAGCCGTTCACCCAATGCCCTATCACATGAACTTAGATCAGATCCTGCAGCTGGTAAACCAGACGACACAAACCGTCATTCAAGATGAGGCTCCCCGTGTAGACCAGGAGGCACAGTGGCCCGAAGAAAGCATCAGGGCCCTGCAGCGCAATGGTCTGGCCGGATTGGTTGTGCCCCGCGAAGAAGGCGGTATGGGGCAGGGGCTCTACGCACTGGCACGTGCCTGCGAATCCATTGGTACTGTGTCTGCCTCTACGGCGCTTTGCTATGGGATGCACTGCGTTGGGACGGCGGTGATTGCGGCAAAGGCAACTAACCAACAGCGGAAAGAGTTTTTGCAGCCGATCGCTGCCGGCGAGCACCTGACCACACTGGCCTTGAGTGAGCCCGGCACTGGGTCTCACTTTTATTTCCCGCAGACGCTGCTCCTGCTACAAGCTGATGAAGAGTACCTGATCCGCGGCAGCAAAACCTTCGTGACAAACGGAGGCAAAGCGGACTCCTATGTGGTGTCTACAATGGGTATAGAACCTGATGCCACCTTACATGAGTTTTCCTGCGTGGTGGTTGAAAAGGATCGAAGTGGCCTGGAGTGGGGCGCTGAATGGAAAGGTCTGGGCATGCGTGGCAATTCTTCCCGCAGCCTTACGCTGAATGATGTGCGTGTACCGGTACAAAACCTGCTTGGGGAGCGGGGTGATCAGCTCTGGTACGTGTTTCAGGTGGTGGCTCCATTTTTCCTGACAGCCATGTCGGGCACTTACCTGGGTATAGCACAGGCAGCCTTTGACAATGTGCGTCAGCACCTGATGGACCGGACGCATCGCCACAGTGGCATGTCCCTGTCACAGCTGGCCCTGCTGCAACACCGTGTGGGTATGCTGTGGGCCAAGATCGAACGCACCCGCCGCCTGATCTATCATGCCACCGAACTGGCCGACCAGGGTGACCCTGCGGCTGTACTGCCTATATTATCAGCCAAAGCAGAGGTAGCACACTGTGCCGTAGATGTGGTGAACGAAGCCATGACACTGGCCGGTGGCATTGCCTACCGCGATAACTCCCGCCTCGATGTGCTGCTGCGCGATGCCCGTGCCGCCCACGTAATGGCACCGACCACCGACCTGCTTTATACCTGGCTCGGAAGGGCGCTGCTCGATCAACCTATTCTGGATAGCTAAACCTGGCGACCAAGATGAAATGTGTCTATTACATAGGACTGCACGAAGATACCCTGCACCTCTTTCAGGAAGAGCTGGAGGAAATCACTTTGCAGGCAGTCGGGGAAGAAGATATACTGCGAGACAGTGCCAGCCTGGCGTCCTGTGACACGCTGCTGGTAGGTGAGCAGGTCCTGAACCCGGTCCGTATCGCACAGGAGTCATACTCCAGGGACAAGGCCATTTCTATCCTGTTGATCAATGATAAAGCAAACCACCAGAAAGTAAAGAATGCTCTGCAGTTTGCGCCCTTTGTGGGTCCGACCATACAAGCCGTTACAAATGAACTCGGTACCGGCTTAGTTCCGATCGTGGAGGATGCTGTGCAACGTACCGAACAGCGTCGCAGTTATGTGCGCATTCGATCCGCCAGCTCTTCCATTACGGCCTTTACGCCTAACTACATGGAGAAAGTCCGGGTCAACTACATGGCCCGTGTATTGGATGAGGCACCGATCGGAGCAGCGCTACTGGCAAAGGATGGCACGGTGCTCAACGTGAATAATTACATTGTGCGCCTGCTGGGCCGCACCGACCGGGAAATACTAGGCATTGCCTTTGCCGACCATTTTCCTATAAATGAACGGACCGCTCTGCAGGATTTTATTTCCGACGGTTACCATAGCAAGCAGAAGCGCATTTTTGAGCTGGTAAAAGGTGATACCCACAAGTTCTTGGAGATATCGATTGGTGATATTGATGCCGAAAGTTCCTCTCCTTACAAGATCGTGATCGTTAATGATGTGACAGAGGCCACACAGGCCCGGCAACGCACCTTGGCGCATGTGGATGAACTGCAGAAGCTCAACGAAGAACTCCGGGTAGTGAACGAAGACCTGGACACCTTTGTATACACAGCCTCGCATGATCTCAAATCACCTATCCTCAACATAGAAGGCCTGGTTAACCTTTTGGAGGAAAGCCTTAGTCAGCAACTGGGAGAGGTGCCCGAATTGGAACACATCCGGCGCTCGGTAGAGCGCTTCAAGGCCACAATCGAGGACCTGACAGAAGTAGCCCGCATTCAGCGCAGTTTTGGACAGGAGGCGAGCGAGCTTAGGGTAGCAGACATGGTAGCCGATGTACAGCAGCTGCTACAGCCCGAAATAGACAAAACCGGTGCCGTGATTGAAGTAGACATCCAGCAGGCTCCGCATATTTTATTTTCCCGAAAAAACTTTAAAAGCATACTGCTCAACCTGATGAGCAATGCAATCAAGTACTACGCTCCGCAACGTCAACTTCACATTAAGGTCCGGACTGCAATAGAGCAGGACCGCTTTATGCTGAGCGTGCAGGACAATGGCCTGGGCATTCCTGCTGGCAGACAGGACAGAGTTTTCCAGTTATTCAAACGGATGCATATGCACGTGCAGGGTAGTGGCATAGGCCTCTACATAGTGAAGCGTATTGTAAGCAACAGCGGCGGCACGGTAACTGTAACAAGTAAGGAAGGGGAGGGCACCACTTTTACAGTTTCATTGCCTGTGCAAATCAAGCGCCCTTAGTCCACCCTCAGCCATTCCAGGGCATCCTCCTCCGCCAGGAAGTAGTGAGCCTGATGATTTAGGGCAGCCTGCTTTAGCTTCTTGCCTATATTTTCGCTGCTCATTTGCTGCAGGGCATCTGCAGAGGTTATCACCGCCAGTTTTCGCAGGTTTAGTTTAGGGAGCATTTGCTGTGCTGTTGAAATCAGCCAGCCCTGATCTTCGAGGGTGAGCACCCCCAGCCGCTGGTTATTGAGCAGCAGTCGCTCTAAGCGGTGCTCCATCAAGGCGCGGGCTGCCTTGAGCATGCCATACCGGTACTGTCTGCTCTGCGGCGCTTTTTTCCAGCGGATGTTCATGATGCTTTTCGCCTTGTCCAGCATGATCGATACAAAGTCTGTTTCAATGCTGATCAAATCCGGAAGCGGCTCGGGCACGCTGGTCGGATTACCGCTCTGAGCAGGAGCAACGGCTACAGTGGCCTGGCCTCTGGCCTTCAGTCCCGAGCGTATCATTTTCAAATTGAAGTGAAGTGGAATCCGGATGAAGTCTTCACCCGAAACTGCCTGGTAGTCATCGCCCATCAACCAGCGCAATGCCTCTTCCCGGTCTTCAAACATCCTGGCTTCATAGGGCATTTTTCCCAGTTTCAGTATCGCTTCGCGCACCAGATTATTTTGCTCCTGTGTCGGCACTAAACGGGCTACCTGCCTGATTGAGGTATACTGTAGCGCATCGGTCATGAACTTTTGAGCCCACTGCCGGTCTTCGTTAGACACGTGGTATTGCACCGGTATCTCGACTAATATAAGTTCTGCCTTCAGGATGGCAACTGCACGGGCTAACAGGCGAACAGATTGCCTTAGTTCAGCTGAGGTCGTGATACGTTCCCATTTGCAGCACAGCAGTTTGAACTTCGGACAAAAGCGTACAGAGAGAATATCGGCTTGCTGCTGGTCAGCAGTTGGATAGAGTGATTTGGAACCAGCATACTGAGGTATTGGGAAATTCAAAAAGGAGATACTCATATTTAACATTTGTTTCATAAGACAGCTGTGCTGTCAGTAGGTTTTGGTAGCGTATTGGTTGTGTGAGATGATTTACCAACCGCAATATAAGTATTTGAGTTCAAGGTGCTTATAAAATATTGTAAACTGCTCTCCCAAAGAAAGAAGCACCACCCATTCACCCTCAGATTCTTGCCGTTCACCCGCTGGAATTCTACTTTGGCCAATAGTCCGGAACTTGAAAAAATTAGAATGATTTTCGGATAGCATACCAAAAACGGGTAACTACGTAGTATAGCTACTGAACAACAAGCTTGAATTTTTATGAAAACTGGACAAGGACTGCCTGATGTTTCGGAGGCGGATGTAGTACTGATAGGAGCGGGGATTATGAGCGCCACGCTGGGTATGATGCTAAAAGAGCTGCAGCCTGATCTGCGGATCACGGTGCTCGAAAGGCTGGATGAAGCTGCCGCAGAAAGCTCGGACGCCTGGAACAATGCCGGTACCGGCCATGCCGCCTTCTGTGAACTGAATTATACCCCTGAAAAAGCGGATGGTACAATCGATACTTCCAAAGCCGTCAGCATCGCCGAGTCCTTTGAAATATCACGGCAGTTCTGGGCATACCTGATCCAGGAAGACCACATAAAGATCCCCGAAAACTTTATCCGGAGTATTCCCCACATGAGCTTTGTGTGGGGCGATGCCAATGTAGAGTTCCTTAAAAAGCGCCATGCTGCCCTTACCAAATGCCATCTGTTTGAGGGGATGGAGTATAGTGAGGACTGCGAACAGCTGAAGTCCTGGATTCCGCTGGTAATGGAGGGACGTGACCTGCTGGAGAAAGTAGCGGCTACGCGTATGGATCTGGGCACTGACGTTAATTTCGGCGCGCTTACCCGTTGCATGTTTGAGCAATTGAGCAAAATGGAAGGTGTGCAACTACACTTTGGCTATGACGTGCGCAGGCTGAAGCAACGGCCAGACAACCGCTGGAGCGTGCGTGTGAGGCACCGTGAGACACGGGTGAATCATAAGGTAAGAGCAAACTTTGTCTTTATCGGGGCTGGTGGTGGAGCCCTGCCACTGCTGCTTAAGTCAGGTATACCAGAGGGCAAGGGTTTTGGCGGTTTTCCGGTGAGTGGCCAGTGGCTCAAGTGCACCAATCCGGACGTGGTCGAGCAGCACCAAGCCAAGGTATACGGAAAGGCTTCTGTCGGCTCCCCGCCTATGTCGGTTCCCCACCTCGATACCCGCTTTATCAATGGTAAGCGGGAACTGCTTTTCGGCCCTTATGCCGGCTTCACGACCAAGTTCCTGAAGAATGGTTCTTTCTTTGATCTGCCACTCTCACTCAAAGTAAACAACCTGCACCCGATGCTGTCAGCAGGCGTGAAGAACATGCCGCTGACGCAGTACCTGATCAACCAGGTGCGGCAGTCACCTGACGAGCGGGTAGAAGCCTTGCGACAGTATTACCCCGAGGCCCGCGGTGAAGACTGGAAACTGGAAGTAGCCGGACAGCGGGTACAGGTCATCAAGAAAGGACCGAAAGGGGGCGGTGTGCTGGAGTTTGGAACCGAAATAGTCGCTGGTGCGGATGGTTCGCTGGCAGCCCTGTTGGGGGCCTCTCCGGGTGCCTCTACGGCTGTTTCCATTATGATCAGCCTGCTCGACCGCTGCTTTCCGGAGAAAATGCAGAGCGAAGCATGGCAGAAAAAGTTGAAAGAGATGATTCCCTCTTATGGCGAGTCCTTGGCCAAGGATGCTGAACTGCTGCGTAAAGTACGCAGTTGGACTAGTGAGGTGCTAGGTCTGCAGAATACGGTTAGAAACGAAGTATAGGTAGAAGTCAGATATCGTTATGACTTATTGTTTAGGATCTTATCCGGGGTGATGGGCAGGTCGCGCATGCGTTTGCCTGTCGCGCGGTAGATGGCGTTGGCGATGGCAGCAGCGGTCGGTCCCTGTGCTGCTTCTCCGGCCCCTAGCGGAGGAAGCTCTGGCCGGTCCAGCACCAACACTTCCACTTCTGGCACTTGCCTGAATCGCAGAATGGGGTAGGTGTCCCAGTTACGGCTTGTAACGCGGCTGTTGTCGTAGGTGACCTGCTCCAGCAGTGTCCAACTGGCAGATTGTATCATGCCGCCCTCTGTCTGGTTTTTAAGTCCGTCGGGGTTGATGGTCTGCCCGGCATCAATAGCACCTACCAGTCGGATCAGCTGCAGTTCCTGTGCCTTCCTGTCATAGGCTACTTCTGCGGCTACTGCAAAGTAGGCCGCCTCGTTCTTGTACTGCGCAAAGGCTATACCTAATCCAAGGTCGGCTTTAGAGCGCTTATCCCAGCCAATTCCTTTTGCAGCAGCTTCGAGTACCGCTTGTCCACGTTCGTCACGGAGGTGCTTCAGCCTAAATGTGAGCGGGTCCTGCTTGGCCAGCACAGCCATTTCGTCCATGAATGACTCCAGCGCAAATATGTTGGCGTAGGCACCCAATGCACGAAGTGCTGAGGTCCGGAGCGGACCAGTAAAAGGGTGGGATACAATCCGCACATCCGGTAAATCATACAGCGGGTTCGCATTGCGGTGGTTGCCGCCTGAGTAGCCTCCGCTAGGCTTCTCAAAAGGATCTTCCAGGTATTGGGCTGCCAGAAGGTGGCCGGCTTCACCGCCCGGGCGGGTGCTGTGGGAGTCTGACCAGATCTGGGTATCCCAACCGACGATTTTCCCATGCTTGTCCAGGCCGGCCTGTAGCTGCAGGACCATGGCAGAACCATAAGGCTCCCAACTGTGCTCATCCTCGCGCATCCACTGTACCCTTACCGGGTGGCCGGACAGACTGCGAGCCAGCAAGGCGGCATCGGCTGCCACGTCGTCAGCGCCGTTATGGCCATAGCACCCTGCGCCGGGTACTCCGATCACGTCTATCTGCTCTTTGTCGAGCTGCAGCATGTCTGCGATGGAGTTTCGGAGCGGATACACGCCCTGGCTGTGCGTCCAGATAGTGAGTCGGTTTTCTTCCCACAAGGCTAGCGCGCAGGAAGGACCCATAGAGGCATGCATGTGATAGGGTCGGGTATAGGTGGCTTCGTGTAGGAGGGCGGCTGTTTGGAGGGTGTCTTGTATACTGTCACTTTCTTCCACGGCCTGCCCTTCGCGTACCTTTTGCATGGCCTGGAACAGCTCTTCCTGTGGAGGCAATGCAGGTCCAGACTCCCACGTGGCCTCTGCCTTCAATGCCTCCAAAGCCTGTATTGCCTGGTACTCTTTTGTGGCAATGACGGCAGCAAAACTGCCATTCCGCACCACTCTCAGCACGCCCGGCATTTTTGAGACCCGTTGTTCAGGTATAGCCTGCAGGGTAGCGCCATAGCCAGGCTGGCGAAGAACGCGGGCGTGCACCATCCCCGGTAAGCGCATATCGTGTACAAACACTTCCCCGCCGGTGGCCATTTGAATGATTTCCTGCCGGGGTACAGGCTGACCGACCAGTTGATAATCGGCCGGGTTTTTTAGGGGGGCATTGCCACTGATCTTGTCGCTGATCTTTTTGCCGCTGAGCAGTTCCCAGTAGCTGATGCTTTGCTGGCTGTTGCCTTTTGCCTGTACTACTCCATCCCTTACTACCAATTGATCTGCTGCCACACCCAGCTTTTCTTCCGCTAATTGTAGCAGGCGCATACGGGCTTCTGCTGCTGCCTGTCTGATGGCCCGGCCACTGCTTTCAATCGAGCGACTGCCCGCTGTGTAGCGTTCGTCGGGCGTCTGCCTGGTATCCGCTGTGATGATGCTCACCCGATCCATGCGCACATCCAGCTCTTCTGCTGCCATTTGCATCAGGGCGGTGCGTATACCTTGCCCAAGCTCCTGCTTGCCGGTGATGACGGTCACGGTGCCGTCTTCCCGCAGCCTGATCCAGGAGTCAATGTCGTCCGCACCTGCCCGGCCAGGCTGTTCCTCAACTTTGGTCTGGTCGCCATCCTTGTTGTCGGGGCTGCACATGACCATCGGGAAAAGGCTGAACCCGATCAGCAGCTGACCGGACTGTTTCAGGAAGGAGCGTCGGTTGACAGGGGGAAGTTGGTAGGAGTCTTTCATGGGGAGGCTTATCCTTTGTTGCTGGTTCCGGCTGCGCGTTGCACTGCCTTCAGTATGCGGGAGTGGGTGCCACAGCGGCAAAGCACCCTATTCATGCCTTCTTTTATATCATCCGGCCCTGGCGATGTCTGCTGGTCGAGCAGGGCTTTGGCGGTGACCACCATACCGTTCAGGCAGTAGCCACACTGGGCAGCCTGCTCTTCCTGAAAAGCCAACTGCAGTGGATGGGGTTTTTCGGCAGTGCCTATACCTTCGAGTGTTGTGATCTTCGCGTTACCGACAGCAGATACAGGCATTACGCAGGAAGTTCGTGCCTCCCCGTTTACGAGTACCATACAGGAGCCGCATTGGGCAATGCCGCAGCCGTATTTAGGTCCGTTAAGTTGCAGGTCATCCCGAAGGATATACAGGAGAGGGGTGTCCTTGTCAGCCGTGACAGAAACCTGACGACCATTAATGTTCAATCTGAATTGCTGCGACATGGCGGTGTACTTGCGGTTGGAAGCTTGCTGCTTACTATAAGCTTATCCTTTTGGGTTACGCTCGGGTATCACTTTGGTTACCAGCTCTGTCCGCCTCAGATGGTATAGGTATAGGTATAGGTATAGGTATAGGTATAGGTATAGGTATAGGTATAGGTATAGGTAGGCGATTCAGTTATAAACTACTAAAACAGCAAAGCCCTCCCGACAGTATTGTCGGGAGGGCTTTGTAAAATAAGCTTAGCGCTGATTACCAGATTCTGATTCTGTTCTCTGGCGCAATGTATAGCTTATCACCTGGCTTCACATTGAAGGCCTTGTACCAGGCATCCATGTTCACTGGGGCACCGATAGTACGGTATTTGCCCGGTGAGTGCGTGTCTGTCAGGATAAGCTGTGCTTCTGTTTCAGGAAGGATGTTGGTTCTCCATACCTGTGCCCATGAGAGGAAGAAGCGCTGATCTGGCGTAAAGCCATCGATCTTCTTGTTCGACTTACCCTGCTTGGTCATCTTAAAGGCTTCGTAAGCAGCGCTCAGTCCACCCAGGTCACCAATGTTCTCACCAAGGGTTAGCTTGCCATTCACATGTATCGTGTCCTGTACGGTATAGTCGTTGAACTGCTTCACCAACTGGTCAGCTTTCTCCTGGAAACGGGCACGGTCAGTGTCCGTCCACCAGTTTCGCAGGTTACCGTCTTTGTCGTACTGGCTACCGGAGTCATCGAAACCGTGAGAGATCTCGTGACCGATCACAGCACCGATACCACCGTAGTTCACCGCATCATCCGCGTTTGGATCGAAGAACGGGAACTGCAGGATACCTGCCGGGAACACGATCTCGTTCATCACCGGGCTGTAGTAAGCGTTTACAGTCGGAGGCGTCATACCCCACTTGGTTCTGTCTACTGGCTTGCCCAACTGGCTGATCATGTCATTGTAACCCCACTGACCGGCGTTACGCACGTTCTGGAAGAAGGTATTGCGGTTCACTTCCAGGCCTTCGTACGTTTTCCACTTCTCAGGATAGCCTACTTTCGGACGAAAGGTATAGAGTTTAGCAAGGGCTTTCTCCTTTGTCTCAGGTGACATCCAGTCCAGACCTTTGATGCGGATCTCGTAGGCTTTGATCAGGTTAGCGATCATTTCGTCCATACGAGCCTTTGCTTCCGGCTTAAAGTGTTTCTGTACGTACAGCTGTCCAAGTAGCTCACCTATAGTGCCATCTGTTAGTTGTGACATGCGCTGCCAGCGTGGCGTCTGTACCTTTTGGCCAGACAATGTCTGGGTGAATGCAAAGTTGGCATCTACAAATTCAGAGCTCAGGTATGGCGCAGCAGACTTCAATACGTTGAACTGCAGGTAAGTCTGCCAGTCAGCCACCGGAGTAGACGTGAGCATGGTGTTCAGCTCTGTGAAGAACTTCGGATTGTTCACCAGGATCGTATCTTCACCCGTCACTTTCAGCTTCGTCATCAGCTGCTTCCAGTCCATGTTTGGCGTGGTCTTGCTGAAGTCGGCTACTGCAAATTTGTTATAAGTCTTGTGCGGGTCGCGCATCTCTACACGGGCCATCTGCGCCTCAGCCATTTTCTTCTCGATGTTGAAGATGGTCTCAGCATTTTTCTGTGCAGTCGCCTGGTCTGTGCCGGTCAGCGTGAAGAGTTTTGTGATGTAAGTTTTGTAGGCATCCTGAATACGGGTGCTGCGGGCATCATTCTTCAGGTAGTAATCGCGGTCAGGCAGGGTCGTACCACCCTGGCTCAATTGTGGAATCATTACCTCTACGTTCTTGCGGTCCTGGCCCACGTAGAAGCCAAACATTGGAGCTGCGGCACCTGTGCTACGCAGGTAGGCTACTTCGTTCAATACAGCGTTGATGTCCTGCAAACCTTTGATGCGGTCCAGGTCTGCTTTGATCGGGGTATAGCCCAACTTGTCGATGGCAGCGCTGTCCATGGCGGCGGCATAGAAGTCACCCACACGCTTCTCTACTGAACCAGCAGGGGCATTGGTTTTGGCAGCAGATTCGTTCAGAATCGTGCGAACGGCAATAATGTTGAAGTCGCGGAGCTGGTTAAAGCTTCCCCAGCGGGTTTCCTTGGCCGGAACCGGGTTGTTACGCAGCCATACGCCATTGGCATAGGTATAGAAGTCGTCACCTGGCTTCACTTTCGTGTCCATGTTCGACTTGTCGATGAACTTGGCCTGGCTGGCAGGTTTACCACCATTCTGTGCGGAAACCTCTACTGCGCAGAAAGTTGCTGCTCCGAAAAGCAACAGTCTCAGGCGGTTTTTCCAAACAGACGACTCTTTCACAGTCTGTGACAGATTAGCAGTGTCTTTTGTGTTTTTCATGTTAGATTGATTGTTTTAAAATGCTCAAACAGATGCCCTTTGGACAGGCCTCGTTTGAATGCCCTAAAATAAGGCTAATTAGCGAAATAATGCTGTTTATTTTTTCTTGCCGCTGTGAGCTTACTACCCTTTGGGCGATTCAGTTACCATAACATAGAAATACTGTTTATAGTTTGCTGGCCGGCCATTGCACCTTTAAAATGCTTTGCATGGTAGCATGTCTTTGAAGTGCTCGATCAACTTTGGTCGGGGCCTGATAGTATACTAAAGGTATGAAGCGAACTGCCTTTCAGACTCTGTTATTTGGCCTTGCTATACTCATAATGGCTTTCCAGCCTGTGTCTGAAGCCTTAAAGCAAAAATCACACTCTGCTTTTCCGGAAAGCAGGATTACCTACACCTTAAAGCATACTTTGCATACGGTGAACGGGGAAAGTGCACAGGTCAACAGCCAATTGTTAATGGTTGATGGCAAAGGCATTCAGCAGGTTGAAGTATCGGTGCCAGTGCGCTCTTTTGATAGCGGCAACCGTGCCCGGGACCGCGATATGCTGGAAGTTACTGAAGCAGACAAATACCCAACAGTTTCCTTCGTCAGTTCAAACATCAGTGAGCACAACGGCAACCTGACCGTAACAGGGGAGCTTACTTTTCATGGTGTAACCCGGGAGATTCAGTTCGTGGCACAACAGCAAAGGCAGCAGCAACGGCTGCTTGTGACCGGTGGATTTGAGATCAGCTTGGAAGAGTTCAGGATTAAACGACCCTCCATATTAATGATGAAGGTGAAGGATAACCTGCAGGTAAATTTTAATATGCTTTATCCGGTTGAGTAGAAATTCGCCTGCTCATCAAGAGTCGCGGACTGTTGTCCAGGTAATAGTCTGCCTCTTCCTGCTCCTCGGCAAAGCCAAGCCGGGTATAGATGCTGATGCCAGCTGCATTGTCAGGGTGTACTGTCAGGTATAGGATGAAAGCGCCCTGTTTTTCCATCGAGGCCATAGTAGCCGCCATCAGCTTCTCACCAATACGCTTGCCCCGGTGCGCAGGAAGTACGCCGAGAGAGAGCAGCCAGCCTTTCCTGTTTTCTCTGTCAAGATGTGCCAGCATGTAGCCTACCACTTCTCCTCCGGTTTCAGCTACCAGCAGGTATTCCCCCGTGATATCATAGAACTGACGCAGCACAAAAAGCGGATAACTGTCAGCGCCGAACAACAACTGGTCGATGGCTTTCACTGCCTTGAGATCACCGAGTTCTGCTTTGCGGATAGTCAGCATAGGTATAGCTTCACTGAGTTTTACCCTTAAGCAAATTGATGCTGATCGTAGCCAGGTCAGAGTCCGGGAAGCGACGGAAAGCACCTTTGTCGGGATGCAAACCAGCTTCTCCTGCCACTTTATGAAATACTTCCACCTCTACGATATATTGATCTGAGAATCCATGGGTTGCGTCATAGGCAGTTGCGGCCGTTTTGCCCAGGTTGGCAGCTGCCAGAGCAGGAGGGATGGTATGCAGTTCCATGGTCAATAGGCCGAACTTATCCACATAAGGCGTCCACTTTTTGAGGTGCTCCAGCAGGTTGTCCTCCACCTCATTGTTGCTGATCCGCTTGCCTCTGAAAGCAAAGGCTCCAGTAGACTGACTCAGGCGGTTCGGATCGCGTTGCGCCGGACGCTCCCAGATCCTGTTATGGTCCAGGAAGGTGCGCACGTTGAGGAGCTCGCGCAGGTCAATGTTGTAGTTCTCGCGCAGGTCATCTGCCAGCAGGTCCGGGCGACCGATGTCACCCCAGATCACTTTAGCCCAGATATCCGCCTTGATCAGGTTAGCCCGGGTTACTTTGAGGGCAGCCTGGTTATAGTCAGCCCCCACCAGGAAGAGCGGGTGCTGGTCCAGTACTTTACCGCGTTCGGTCTGCCGCTCGATCACATCAAACATGTGCTGCAAAAAGGCGCCGTTGCCGCATCCCATGTCCAGTATACCTTTTGGCTGCTCATGGATAGGCCGGTTGAAAAGCTCGATGATGATTTCGTCGATCACGTTGAAGTAGGTAGCATGCGCACCGCCGCTGCCCCATACATTCATTTCGCGGTCCACATGCAGTTCAGGTGAGCCTTCAGGCTTGTCCCAGAGCACATTCGGGTTGCCGAAGATCAGGTCGTCGAGGTGGCGGAAGGTAGGAATGTACGATACAGTCACACCATACGCGCTGCCCCGTTTGGCAAAAAACACGCCCTCTTCAGTGTATTCGTACTGATCACGCACTTTGTGGAACCAGCCCAGGTGAGCGAACAGGTCCAGTATTTTGCGGAAGTCTTCATGATTTTCATGAAATTCCTCCGGGCTGAAGCGGCTTTCCATGAAGTACTTGTGAAACATTCCATTCATACCCAATAACACAATGGTAGGCCCCATCAACAGACCTTCAATGTGCTTCAGTACCTGCACCTGCACACTTCGCTCTTCTTCGTTGGCAGGTTCTGTCAGTCCGTAGCCCGCCTTATACCTGTCTGCTACTTTTGCCCAGAATTGGTAAGGCTCTTTCTCAAACTTGCGGGCGTGATACTGGCCAGAGAGCTGCATCAACTCCACCACATCCTTATACAGGTGTACCAATGGGAAAGCCATTCGGCCTCTTTCGGTCACACGGTAAGAGATCCGGTCGGCTGCATTGTCGAGGTCCTGTGACAGCCAGCCCTGTGAGCAGAGCACGCGCAGCGCCACATTCAGGTAGCCGTTGTTCGCTTTAAACTTAGTCACCAGCTCTTCCAGAGTTGCTTCCTGCTCTTGTAGCAGATAATCTAACACACCGTGTTTGTGGAGGCTGAAAGCCGTAGGGGCTGTTACAATACCATCCAGGTGACGGAAGATGGTTTCCCGAAGTTCGCTTTTACTTCTCATATCAAATAGTAACGAATATCATCTTTTTAACTAATCGCAGTCATCCTTCAAGGATAGAAATTTACGGAATATTACACCATCAAACTAAACCACTCAAATAAAATGAAAAGTTTACATGTAACCTTGATAGCAATTGCTTTTGGTCTGGTGACCTCTTGCAACTCTGCCAACGAGCAAGACACGGCGGTGGCGGCCACTGAAACTAATACAGATCATGCAGCTATGGATCATGGGGCTGGCCAGTCCGCCGTAGCCGATGACCAGTCGCAGCAGAACGTAGTGCAGGTAGCGGCCGGATCAAAAGACCACACCACTCTGGTAGCTGCCGTAAAAGCCGCCGGGCTCGTGGATGCCCTGACCAATGCCGGTCCTTTCACTGTGTTTGCCCCGACTAACGCTGCTTTCGATAAACTACCTGCTGGTACAGTAGACGGTCTTATGAAACCAGAGAGCCGCAAGGACCTGCGCAACATTCTGCAATACCATGTATACGTAGGCGTGATCCCTGCTGAGCGTTTTGACAACGATATGAGCCTGGGTCAGGTGAACGGAGGTCGTGTAAACCTTGGCCTGGAAGGTGATCAGCCTACCGTAAACGGTGTGAAGATACTAGCCTCTATACCTACATCCAACGGCATTATTCACGTAATAGACCAGGTATTGTTGCCGCAGTAAAGAGCCCCTAGCCTTAACTTACTGGTTAGCAGGCCTGAGTACCTTACATAGGTATTCAGGCCTTTTTTTATATAGATAAACCTGTATTTTAAAATTTAACATATTTTTTAGCATATATTTTAGTTTGTTTTCGTAATAAGTTCTGGATTAAGGATTAACATATCTTCAACCTTAAAAGCAGTGCATTATGAACCACACACCTTTGCAAAACTATGTTAAATGGGGTGCTCTGGCACTGGTACTCAGTCTGAGTGCCTGCGGTCAGCGGACAACCACCCAAACCCCCGAAGCAGCCACGACCACAGCTGAGAACGTCAATACAGCCACGGAGAATACCTCTCCAGCTTCAGCCTACCAGATTCCGGTTGACTACTATACCCTGGACAATGGCCTGAAGGTGGTGCTGTCACAGGACAAGACGGCACCGCTAGCCACTATTGCGGTCTACTATAATATTGGTTTCCGGATTGAGCCTAAGGACCGCACAGGTTTTGCCCACCTGTTCGAGCACATGATGTTCCAGGGCTCCGAGAACCTGGGCAAGATGGAGTTTATTCAGCTGGTGCAGAAAAACGGCGGCATCCTGAACGGCTCTACCCGTTTTGACTTCACCAACTATTTTGAGATCGTGCCAGCCCATAAGTTGGAAACCATGCTTTGGGCGGAAGCTGACCGTATGAAAGGGCTCAACATCACCCAGGAAAACCTGACCAACCAGCAGGGTGTGGTGAAGAACGAAGTGAAGGTGAACGTGTTGAACCAGCCCTATGGCGGTTTTCCGTGGCTCGATATGCCGCAGTATGCCAACAAGAACTGGTACAATGCACACAACTTCTACGGCGATCTCGAAGATCTGGACGCTGCCAGTCTGGAGGACGTGCAATCTTTTTTTGATACCTATTACTCGCCAAATAATGCGGTACTGGTTGTTGTAGGCGACTTCGAAACAAGCGAAGCCAAGCGTTGGATACAGCAGTACTTCGCCGGTATACCTTCCGGGGATGTTCCTTCGCTGCCTGACCTGAGTGAGCCGCGCCAGGAAAAAGAGCAGCGCTTCACCAAAGACGACAAGCTGGCTAACCGTCCGGCTTTGGCCTTCGCCTACCACATGCCTGAGCGCAACTCCCCTGAGTATTATGCGATGGGCCTGCTCGACCAGATCCTGCTGCAGGGCAATGACAGCCGCCTGTACCAGGCACTGGTGCAGGAGCGGGGCTATGCCAGCTCTGTGGATGGCGGCATCAACGCTTTCCTGGGCAACATGTTCAACTACAATGGTCCGATGCTCTGGATGGGCAGCCTAATCCATGACCAGAACGTAAATGCTGACGAAATCGTGAAAGTCGTCGATGCAGAGATACAGAAGTTGCAGCAGGAAGGTATAGACCAGGAGCTGATTGACCTGGCGATCGTGAAAATGCGTTCCTCCCTCTATGATCAGGTAAGTGCTTCCTCCGGTTTTGGAAAAGCAGACCTGCTAGCCACTTTCGCCCTGTTCGACGATGACCCGTCCCGCATCAACCGCCTGGAATCTGAGTTCAGAAAGGTGACACCTGAGCTCCTTCGCAAAACGATAGAGGAGTACCTGCGGCCAACCAATCGTACTGTTTTAGTTGTTAACCCACTTGCAAAAAGCTAAGCGCCATGTATAGAAAGATATTCACCATAACACTGAGCGCCATCCTGTCCCTGTCGGCAGGTATGGCCATGGCCCAGAAACAAACGCCGCCGGAAGGGGGCCAGCCGCGTGATTTTAAACTGCCCGCCAAACAGGAATTTGAACTGGATAACGGGCTGTCTGCCGTGATGGTCCCTTACGGCGACGTGCCAAAGGTAGTCGTGAGCATGGTGGTCCAGGTCGGGAACGTGCATGAAACGGAGAAGCAGAACGGCTTGGCCGACATCGTGGGAAATCTGATGCAGGAAGGCACCGCGACACGAAACGCACGGCAGCTGGCTGAAGAAGTAGCCCGCTTGGGCGGCTCAGTATACGTAAGCGTTGGGCCGAATGAAACCTGGATTTCCGGTTCTGCTCTGTCAGAATTTGGCCCGCAACTAGTCGATATCATGGCTGACCTGCTCAAGAATCCGGCATTCCCGGAAGCTGAAATGGCCCGTATAAAAAATGACTTCAAGCGCCAGAATAACCTGTTGCGTCAGCAGCCAGGTGCCACTGCCCAATCCAAATTCAGAGGGGCGCTTTACCCGAACCATCCTTATGGACGTGATTTCCCGACGGATGAAATGATTGATGGCTTCACGAGAGAGCAGGTACAGCAGTTTTACGAGCAGCAGTTTGGTGCCGACCGCACTACCGTATACGTAGCCGGCAAGTTTGACCAGGGGGCCATGAAAGAGGCTGTTACCAATCAGCTGAGCGATTGGCGAAAAGGAGCTGCACCACAGATCACGGTTGCCAAGCCAGTTACGAAGAGCGACATGATCGTCATAGACAGACCGGGGGCCCCACAGTCCACCATTGTATTTGGCTTGCCGGTTGTGGATCCTTCGCACCCTGATTACATGGCCTTGCGTGTTACCAATTCGCTGTTAGGTGGCTCGTTTGGCTCGCGTATTACCCGAAACATCCGCGAAGACAAAGGCTATACCTACTCACCCTCCAGCTCACTGTCTGCCCGCTACCGGGTAGGAGACTGGGCCCAGGTGGCGGATGTAACCACGGAGCACACAGGCAATTCACTGCGTGAAATTCTATACGAAATCAACCGACTCGCTACAGAGGCGCCTGCGCCGGAAGAGTTGGAGGGCATCAAAAACTATGAAGCCGGTTTGTTTGTGCTGCGCAATTCATCTCCATGGGGTATCGTGTCGCAGCTTAATTTCCTGAAACTCCACGATCTGCCGGATTCTTTCCTGGAGAATCAGGTACAGAATATCCATGCCATTACCCCACAGCAGGTACAGCAAACCACTCAAAAGTACATGCGGCCTAAAAACATGACCCTAGTGGTAGTCGGCGATAAGAAAGCAATTGATCCGCAGCTGAAGAAATTCCAGGCGGAGCTGAAGAAGAACCCGCTTTAGGCAGCTTGTGCCTATAACTGAAAAAGGGAGCCCTGAACAGTCAGGGCTCCCTTTTTATTTCTTGAGGTAGGTATAAAACAAGAACAGACCCCTTTACCAGGAGTCTGTTCTCTATTGAAAAGATTAGTCTGTAACAATTAACTTTTCAACTTTTAGCCATTCTTTTATACGGCAGCAGTTGCAGGGAGGTTACAGAGTATTTAAAAATATTTTTTATTTAGTAATAACTGCTTTCAGGTTAGCCCCCCAATAAGCATGGTAACCATACACGGTGAGGTACCATTCTCCGGATGAAGGATTATTAAAAATACATACTTCATCGTCATAATTCGGGTTTACACTGGCACAGTCTGCTGTCCAGCTGTAGCCATTAGAGCGGTTGATAACAGGGGCCTGTCCGCGGCGTACAAATAAGTCCGACAAAGGGCGGCCTCCAGTTTCAAGTCCACTTAGTACTACTTCCAGCTTTTTGGTGCCAGAAGGCACAGTGATCTTATAAGTTTTTGTGCTGTTAAGGGCACCTTCAATATTTTTAACATCTAGCAAGGTGATATTGCCGCCTGTCGGTGTACCCGTACTCGGTGTGCCTGTACTTGGGGTGCTACCTCCTGTGGATGGCCTGGTATTGGTTCTGGCCCAGTTTCTAAGTGCCAATGGGCCATGGTAAACATAAATGCTGTTGCCGTCATAGCTAAAACCATGCTCTTCTGCCTCGCCTTGGCTGGTATACGTGATAGCACTCCAGTCTTCGCTGGACTTCCGGTACTTTACACCGACCATAAAAGGATTGCCAACCCGTAAAGTCGTTTTACCAAGTTGTGTTGTTTTGCCAACTTTCAGGATGTAGGCATTATCACCGATCGCTTCAATCACCATGCCGTCAGGTGATTCAAAAATGCCTTCAAAATTAAGTGCTTCTTCAAAGGCGTCATTAATTAGTTCGCAACTATTCAGGCCAAAGCCGATCAGTAATAGCAGCAGCAATTGTACATGTTTCTTCATGGGTATAAGGTGTGTAGAGGTTATTGGTTTGGCAAAGGCAGGAAACACCCCAAAGTGTTATTTGAAATAAAAGTGATGATTGATGATGTATAAGAAAATGCAAATATAGCACTGTAAAGTACCTGTGTCAGTACCCAAAGTTGGGTATTTTAAGTTCAATGGAAGAGTAAATGATTGTAGATTGTGCTAAGCAGGGCACACTGATTTGTCATTTAGATAATTAGGAAGCGCTTAATCGGCAGGATAAAGGGGAATACTAATCAGAATGGGCAAAAAAAAGAACAGCACCTTCGTAAAGGTGCTGTTCTCTATTTGAAAAGATTAGTCTGTAACAATTAACTTTTCAACTTTTAGCCGTTCTTTTATACGGCGTCAATTGTAGCCGGGTTACGTCTAACCAAAAAATAATTTATTTTTTATCTGTTATCCGGATTATTCTCACGGTCTACGTCCACCGTTCTGGTATTAGTTGTGGTATCGCGTTCAACTACAGTTTCAGTTACTTCATATTCGGTAGCGACAGAATCTTTGTGTACAACAGTACCATCACTTTCTGTAGCCCCGGTTCCACTGTTATCACAGGCCACTAAGCCCATCATACCAAACATTAAACCGAAACCTGCATATAATATCTTTTTCATGGTCTTATTTTTTTAATTCTGATTATGATACAATATCTGCTTTCAAGTAAGGCAGAATTGATTTTCATAAATTTGTACGTTGTCTGTGTTCTAAAAGGTTGTGAATCAGTTTGTTTTAATTTTTATATTCTTGATAATGTTATATTTTAAACATGCTGGTGTATGTTCGGACTGTATTCAGACTGCTATTTTGCGCTGCTCAACTACCTCTCCGCTTGATACTTCGGGTAGGTATAGCCGTCAATGGATCCTCAGGCCAATGGTGCTTGGGATAGCGTCCACGGAGGTCTTTTCGCACCTCAAAGTAGCCTGCGTTCCAGAAACTGCGCAGGTCCCGGGTTACCTGCACCGGTCTTGAGGCCGGAGAGAGCAAGTGCATGAGCAGCGGGACCTTGCCAGCGGCAATACGTGGAGTGTCGAGCAGGCCAAATACCTCCTGCAGACGGACAGCCAGTACTGGAGTAGTGGGATTAGTGTAGTCAAGTGCTATGCGGGAACCGCTGGGTACCAGTAGGTGTGTAGGGGCCAGTTGATCAAGTTCCTGCTGCTGCTCCCAGCTAAGCATAGCTAACAGGATTCCATTAAAGTCCAGCCGGTTGACCTGCTCCATGCTGCGCAAGCCGGCCAGGTGCGGTAGCAGCCAATCTTCCATCGTCGCTTCCAGGGCGGTGTCTGATACATCAGGCCATTTGTCAGGTGCCAGCTGCTGCAGAAAAGTGATGCGCTGGCGGGTGCGAAGCGCTTCCTCCGACCAGGGCAGCCGTGCTACGCCTTTATCCTGCAGTGCCTGTAGCAGTGCCTGGGCAATCTGCTCCGGGTCAGGTTGCGTGAGTTGTTTTTCTTCCAGCACCAAAGCGCCGAGCTTTACAATCCGTCGTGCTACTACACGGTTAGCCGCATTGTCCCAGCGCACTTCTTCGGTTTGCATGAGCTGCGTTTCAAAATGCTGAAGCAATTCTTCTTTGCTGAGCGGTGCTGCCAACAGGATGCGCGGATGCTGTCCGGCATCGAGGTGGGCGATGCCATAGTAATCTGCTTCGGAAAATAACTCAGTGGGAAGCGAAGCGCGCTGGCCTGTGATGAGCCGTACCTTGCCAGTGCTTTCACGTTGTGCCAGCCGGTCTGGATAGGCCAGTGCTGTGAGTATGCCTGCGGCGTGGGCTTCGATCATTCCTTTGGAAGCACGGAGCCGCTGTCTCAAATGCTGAGCCTGTTCCTGCACGCGCCGGATGGCATTTTCATCACGCTGGTAGCCAGGTATAGGCGGGCGCTTGCCGGTTAATAGTTCGAGCCGCAAGGGCAGATCAGGCTGGGGCGTGCTTTGGGGATGTTGTGACCGGATGATGTCCCGCTCCGCGAGCAAGGCAGCCAGGGTGCAGGCCGTTTCGGTCAGACCCATTTCATGTCCCCTGATCACCAGGTGTCCCAGACGGGGTGTCAGACCCATGGAAGCAATGGCCTTGCCATGTGTTGTGGCATGGCCTGCTGCATCGAGTGCTTCCAGGCGCAGGAGTAAGTCACGTGCCAAGGACAGGGCTGCAGCGGGCGGCGCGTCCAGCCACTGCAGCGCAGCGGCATCCTTTATACCCCACAGGGCAAGTTCCAGCGCCAGACCCGCCAGGTCAGCTTCGCATATTTCCGGATCCTGACGTTCGGGCAGTTGCAGCTGATCGGCCGTAGACCAGAGCCGGTAGCAGACACCCGGTCCCAATCGTCCGGCACGGCCGCGGCGCTGGTCAGCAGCTGCTTTTGATACCGGCGTGGTAACCAGCGTGGTCAGGCCGGTTCGGGGCATAAAACGGGGCACACGGGCATATCCGCCGTCCACCACGATCTTCACACCCTCGATGGTCAAACTGGTTTCGGCAATGCTGGTAGCGAGTACTATTTTTCGATTGCCGGAAGGGGAGGGCTGGATGGCTGCCATCTGCCGGCTTAGCGCCAGGTCGCCGTGCAAAAGGTGCAGCTCTGTATCTGCTGGTAATCTGTTTTCGAGCTGCTCGGCCACCCGACGCATTTCGCCCATACCTGGCAGGAACACCAGGATATCGCCGGAAGGCTCTTCCCGCAATGCTTTCATGATCGCCCTGGGAACCAGCTGTTGCAAACGCTCCGCGGGACGGGTGCCGGCAGCGGCCACTTCAGCAGGTGTGAGGTAGTGCGTTTCGACAGGGTAGAGGCGACCATCACTCCGAATAACCGGCGCCTGCAGCCATTTGCCTATACCTGTCGCATCGAGGGTGGCGCTCATGATCACGATGCGCAGATCGGGTCGAAGGACTGCCTGAGCATCCAGCGCCAGGGCCAGACCCAGGTCGGCCTGCAGGCTGCGTTCATGAAATTCATCAAACAGGATAGCGGCTACACCTTCCAGGGCGGGATCTTCCTGCAGCATGCGCGTCAGGATGCCTTCAGTCACTACTTCTACACGCGTGCGTGCTGACACAACATGCTCCATGCGCACCCAATAACCTACCGTCTGGCCCAGCGGCTCCTGCATCAGGTCGGCCATGCGTTGCGCCGCCGCACGGGTAGCCAGGCGCCTTGGTTCCAGCACCAGTATTTTGCCACCCTGTAGCCAGTCAGCCTGCAGTAAGGCAAGCGGCACCAGGGTCGTTTTACCTGCTCCCGGGGGAGCTTCCAATACAGCTCGGTTAGTTTGAGAGAGCGCCTGCAGCAGGCTGGGGAGCGCTTCCTTTACAGGCAGCTCCGGCAATTCAGGTATGGAAAGGGCGTACGACATGTCGCCGCAATTTCAGAAAAATAAGCCAGAAATAATCAGGTGGTGCTTTCTGTGGAGGTTTCGAATAGCTTGAGGGCTTCTTCATTGCCCACCTGTGCGGCCATTTGTTGTGCTGTCAGACCACGTGCATCACGAAGTTCGCGGTTCGCACCCTGATCAAGCATGAACTTGACCATGTTGTTGCGGCCGTACATGGTGGCAAACATCAGGGCAGTGCCGCCGCTGCCGTTCTGCACATCAAGGTCGGCGCCATACTCCAGCAGCAGCTCAGCTATACCTTCGTAGCCATTGAAGCACTGCCCCATCAGGGCGGTATTTCCAGCCTGGTCCTGGGCGTTTACATCTGCTCCCGCTTCCAGCAGCATGCGGGCCGCTTCCGGTTGGTTGTTATAAGTGGCTATGATCAGCGGTGTGAAGCCGCGAGGGCCCGGTTCGTTCACATCAACACCTTCATCAATGAGTTGTTTCAGGAGGGTGAGGTCACCGCGGCGTGCAGCATCAAACAGCACATCAACAGGTCTTGTAGAGTGGAAGGTCATAGGTATAAGGGTTTGGTTCTGGCCTTACCTACGATAAAAATTTTTTTTAGTCACTCACCAGGTCAAAAAAACGCACTTTCAGGCTACCCGGTACCAGCTTCAATCCCTTCGGTATACCCTGGTGCGACTCCTTCATGTGCTCTTTGTACCATTCCTTGTAGCTGATCTCGTCGGTCCAGGTGGTCATCACCCAGAACTCATTTTCGTTCTCCTGTGGTGTAAATACCTTCATGCCCAGAAAACCCTTCTCGTGATCCACCATGTGCGGTCGGTTCACGAATGCTTCCTTCACATCGGCTGCCATATCGTTGGCGACCTCAAACTGGCTCATGGCTATATACATAATCTGTTTTTAATTTTTAGGGCGTATTCTTCTGTTACTGCGGAAATGTCAGTGTGAACGTTGTCCCTTTGTCTGTTTCACTTTTCACCTGCACCTGTCCGCCAAAATTATCCATGATCCGCTTTACAATGTAAAGGCCCATGCCAGTGCCGTCTACGTGGGAGTGGAATCGCTTGAAGAGCGTAAACATTTTGCTCTGGCTGTCCTTGCTGATACCAAGTCCGTTGTCCTCGATGCTCAGCACAAGCTTTTTGCCTTTGCGGCTGCTTTTGATCCTGACATGCGGCCTGCGCTCAGGAGAGCTATACTTGAGTGCGTTGCTCAGTAGGTTGTACAGGATGCTGTGCAAGTTCTTTTTGGAGAAACTGATATCGGGTGCCTCAGAGAAGTCAGTTTCAATGATAGCCTGCTTTCGCTCTGCCTCTTCCCTTAGTCCGTCAAAAATGGTATTATACACGGTTTCAATCTCCAGGGCTTCTGACTCACCGTCCACATCCCGCTGCACTTTGGCAATATCTGTCAGGTCGCGGATTACATTTTTGAAGCGCCTGATGGAGTCTTTGATCATGGCAAACAGAGGGTCTGTGGGCTCGCCGGGGAGTGGCTCCGCTTCCTTTATCTGCTCTTCCAGTACGAGCATTAAGCCCTCTATATTCGCAATCGGTGACTTCAGGTCATGGGAGGCCGTGTACACAAAGGTGTCCAGATCGTCGATCACACGCATCAGGTGGTCGTTGGTGTGCTGCAACTTCTCCTGTGCCTGTTTCAGGTCCGAAAGGTCAATGAATGAGCCGATCATCCGGTAAGGCATGTTGTACTCGTTGTACAGGATGTAGGCCCTGTTCGAAACGTAGGTATAATTTCCTTCCTTGTGCTGGATACGGTACTCCGCGTTCCACTGTCTCTTGCCATTGTTGATGGCATCGTTGACACTGCGCTCCACTTCCAGACGGTCGTCAGGATGTAGTTTAGAGAACCAGCCTTCCATGCCGTCAGACATTTCCTGTTCGTCGAAGCCCAGCATTTTATACAAACCGTCACTCCACCAGATCTCGTTAGAGGCCAGGTTCCAGTCCCATACCACGTCGTTGGTGGCCATGGATACCAGGCGGAAGCGCTCTTCGCTGTTGGCCAGCTCATGGGTGCGTTCCTCTACCAGGCGCTCGAGTTTGTTGTTGAGCACTGTCAGGTTTTCTTCTGCTCTTTTAAGCTCTTCGTATGCTGCCAGCGTCTGCTCTTCACTGTTCTTTTTGTCTGTGATATCAGCCATAGTCAGTGCAATGCCATTCCCCATTTTCACGGCGGCTATCTCGAACCAGGCTTTTTGCTCGTTCAGGCTCAGCAGCTGCTCTATGTGCAGCGGCTTGGCCGTTTCCACCACATGGCAGAGTTTTCTGAACAGGCCGGTATCGCGCAGGCCGGATATGGTGGCTGTCACACTTGTGTGCAGCAGGTCTGCGCTCGATTCGCCCAGCATTTCTTCTGCTTTTTTGTTGAGCAGGGTCCAGGTGAAGTCTGTGATCTGGTTCTTGTTGTCGCGGATGGTCTCCATGGCCATGATGCTGTTGATCGAGCTGTCGAGCACCCCCTGCACCACACTGCTCAGGGTCTTGAGGGTAGTCACATCCACAAAGCTGACCACAACGCCGTCTTTGTTCCCATCACGCTTCAGGTAGGGGAGTATTCGCATCAGGAAATAACGGCCATTCTCCGTCTCCACTTCCTGTTCAATCTCCCGTGAGGTATTGTTCACATCCCGGATATCGTCGAAGAGTCGGGCATACTTCAGGTTGTGTGACAGGTGATAAACCGGCCTTCCAATGTCGCCCCCGATGATGTTGACGATCTGCTCCACCGATGGGGTATACTTGCGGATTTCCAGGTTATGGTCCACGAAGATCTGCCCCACATTGGAGCTTCGGAAATAATTGTCCAGGTCCTCATTCAGTTCCTGCAGCTCTTTAATCTTCAGCTGATGTTCTGAATTGACGGTGTGCAACTCTTCGTTGAGTGACTGCATTTCCTCGTTGGAGCTCTGCAGCTCCTCATTGCTCGACATCAGCTCCTCGTTGCTCGACTGCAGCTCCTCATTGGTGGTACTCAGATCCTGCACGGTCATCTGCAAGCTTTCGCGGGTTTCGCGCAGTTCCGTTTCCAGGGTGGTGAGTTGCTGGTAGTAGTCTGCGTCCGATATATGCGGAGAATCCGTTAACTTAGGTTGCGGACTTACTTCGCCCATTTCCTGCAACAGTACGAGTATGAGTGGCGGCTGGCCTTTCTCGAGCGTCACGGGGCGCACGGAAGTATGGATCAGGCGCTCTTTCTTGCCGAACTTCACAGCCACCTGCCGGCCTACCACACTCTTTTTAGTCTTGATCGCTTTGCGTATGCTGACGCTGAGCACAACTGCCAGCTCTTCCGGCACCATCTTGATCAGGTTGAAGTGCAGGCGCTTATCCGGAAACTTGAGAAAGCGGTTGATGTCACCAATGCCGTGCAGCAGCTGGTAGTTCGCGTCAACATAAAGGGCGGTAACTTTAAAGTCTTCTGCCAGGGCATCCATAAATGCCTCATTATAGCGGTTAAGCTGTGTCGTCTTAAACTGGCTGGCCTGGCTTTGCTGCATGCTGGAAGTATGGTATTCGGTGACGCCGTAGCTGCGCTGCAGGCTGCTGCGGTCTTTTACTTTTCGGAAAATTTTCCATTTGCGGTCTTCTTCCTCAAAGTACTCCTGCATGTCTCCGATGTGCTCGCTCGGACCCAATAGCAGGTAGCCGCCCATGTTGAGGGCGTATGGAAACAGGGAAAGCACTTTATGCTGCAGGCTGGGGTTGAGGTAGATGAGCATGTTGCGGCAGGTGATCAGATCGATCTTACTGAAGGGAGGGTCCTTCTGCAGATCGTGCTGCGCAAAGATCACCATCTTGCGGATCTCATCACTTACAGTGTATTTATTGCCCTTCAGCTGAAAGAAACGCTGCAGGCGCTCTTCGGATACGTGTTTCTGGATGACACTGGCAGGGTAAGTGCCTTTGGACGCTTTCTGCAGGGCCTGCTGGTCTATGTCGGTGGCAAAAAGCTTTACATCGGGTTGGCGACCCAGTTTGTGAAAGGCCTCGTGAAAGAGGATGGCCAGCGAATAGGCCTCTTCGCCTGTGCTGCAGGCCGCAATCCATACTTTGGTGAGTTCGCCTTCCTCCTTCGACGCCAGTATCTTCGGGATCACCTTTTCCTCCAGGAGCTGAAAGGCATCCGGATCGCGGAAAAAGCTGGTGACATTGATGAAAAAATCCTGGCAAAGGACTTTGATCTCGGCCGGGTTGGCGTGCAGGTAATTGAGGTACTCCTGCAGTGTTTTAAGCTTCAGGGTCTGTATCCGCTTTTGAATGCGCCGGTTTAGCGTGGGTTTCTTATAGTGGCTGAAGTTGACCTGCGTATGGGTGCATACTAGGTCCAGTATTTCGTTGAGTATTTCTTCCTCTCTGCCCGGATCATCCTGCTGCTTTCCGCTCTGGATAATGTTCCGGACCAAGGGGGTGCGGCGGGTGTATTCCATGATCTCGTGCGGAATCTGATCGGGTGGCAATACGAAGTCCACGCTTCCTGTGTCGATGGCGCTGCGGGGCATGCCATCGAACTTGGCGCTCTCGGGATCCTGCACCACCACCAGACCGCCGGCCTGCTTGATAGCCCGAACTCCCTTGCTGCCGTCAGTACCGGTACCGGACAGCACAACGCCAATCGCGTACGGCCCCCGGTCGATGGCTAGTGATTCAAAAAATGCATCCACGGCAAAGTTGGGCTCCCGGTTGCGGGGCTTTTCAGTCAGGCGCAGGCGTCCGTTCTGCAGACTCAGCTGCTTGCCACTGGGCAGTACGTAAACGCAGTTCGGGCGTGTAAACGCATGATCTTCCGCTTCCTGCACCTGCATGCTGGTATGCTTGGACAGCAGCTCCGCCATCAGACTTTTATGGTCTGGCGACAGGTGCTGTATGATGACGAATGAGAAGCTGGAATTGCCAGGGAAATGGTCAAAGACCTTGTGAATAGCCTCAAGTCCTCCCGCTGATGCACCGATTCCTACCAGGTAATGATCGGCAGGCTTTGGGCTTATTTTCTGCTCCTGCTTATTGTTTGCTTGCTGCAACATGCTGTCTTAGCCGAAATAATGGTAATAGATTCTCTTAGTACTTCTCTCGGATGATCTTGCTAAGTACAGCACTACGCAGCGCCTCTGCAGCCTCCAGTTCTTCCTGTTGCCAGGGGAGGGAGGTGAGCTGCACCGTCTGCTGGTAAAGCGCAAACGAGTTACGGGGATGGTAGCTTTTGCCGTCCGGTTCCATCCGGATAGCCTGATCAGGATTACCGCTCCAGTTGACAGTTTGCAGCACCTCTCCCCGAAAGCAGAGAATATACTCGCCCTGGTCCGGATTAATGGCCAAAGCCAGCAATCCGCTTGCCGTGTCCTTATAATCTTTGCTATTGGGATAGACCTGGGGGAGCGAATTGGTTACGTATGTTTTATCGGAGCTGTTGCGTCGCAACCAGGAGGCCAGCTCTTTTATTTTCTGCACAGGTGGGGTTTGCCCCATGGTGTGTACATTGCCTTCATACAGTATAGCTGCGCCATCCAGTGACAACAGCTCCAGCAGGTTTGGCTGGCCCTGTAGCAGGGCATCTGTAAAAAAGTCACTCTTAAAGAGCTGCTCCAGCATACCGGCATACTGTCCGCGCATGTGTGACTGTACGGACGCGCGCTGCTCTTTCTCATAGGCACCCAGGCGTACTGCCGCTATAGTCGACAATAGCTCCATGGCCGTGCGCTCCTGGTAGCTTGGGTATTTCGGGGTTTTGTGATGGCAGGAGATCAGGCCCCACAGTTTGCCCTCCATAATAAGTGGTACTGACATGGAGGCCGAAATGCCCATATTGCCCATATACTCCAGGTGCACGCCCGCCACACTGCGCAGGTTGCAGCTGGTCAGATCCGTAAAGCGCCTGGTAATAGGGTTAAGGATAGGGTGGAGGCGAACAGGTGTATAGGCGCGTGCAGGTATAAGCCGGTAGGGGTTGCGGAAGTAGAGGTCGCGTGCCTGCTTGGGCACATCGGAAGCCGGAAACCGGAGCCCCAGCAAATCACTCATGTCTTCTGTTTTGGCCTGCCCGATCACGGTGCCATTCCACATGTGGTCGAAGCGGTAGACCAGTACCCGGTCAAAGCCCGTAAAGTGCTTGAACTCGTCTGCCACCGCCTGCGCGATCGCCTCGGTCGTATCAGCCTGCTTGATACGCGATGTGATGTATTTGATCTGCTGGAAAAAGGCCAGAAAAGATTTGTCTTCTTCACTTTGCGCCGGCTCCATCTCCAGCAGGATCTGTTCTGCTTCCGGATGGGCAGTGACGGTGAAAACTTTGCTTTGCCCTGCTGTATTGAAAGTGAGAGACGAAGGGATGTCGACCTGCTCATGTTGAGAGGCCTGCTCACGTGTCAGTTTCAGTTGCAGGTCTTCGAGCTCTTTTTCTTGTACAAAGTCTGCCAGCGGCTTTTCAAGGATCGCATCGGGTGCAATTCCAAGCAGTTCTGTGCAGTTTTCGCTTACTTGCCTGATCCGGAGGGTCTTGTCCAGAACAAGCAGCAGGCCGTGCGGTTGTATCAGGTTGATCTGGTGAAGCGGAATGCTGCCGCAGAATTCAGAATCATAATTTTTTTCACTGCCGGGTTGCAGCACAGGTGCTTTATTTTCCATAGTATGCGAGGACTCTGCCAGGGGTAAAAAAGGGATACAGTACAATAAAAAAAGGTGAGCTGTATGTTTTTGGCAAAGTATATCAGGCTGTAATTTAAGTGTTTTTACCCTAAAAGCATGAAATAAAATACTTTATTGGTGTGCAACAGGTGACCTTTCAGATTGTTTTGATGAGAATCGGTGCTCGGAAATCATCCTAAACGTTTCAGTATAAATACTGGTGCGGCCATAAAAGCTATTTTTTCTTTTCCAGAAGCAGGCGCACTGCTTTGTCCGGGCTTTTGACGCTGAAGGTCTGGGTAGCATAGCCTGCACTACTCACGAGCAAGGTATAGCTGCCGGCATCCAGCGTAAGCCTGAAAAACCCTTGTTCGTCGCTGCTGGTCTGCCAGGGGCTGCCCTGTACCTGCACGGTTGCCTGCCTTATACCTTGGCCTCCTGTATCCAGTACCCGCCCTTGGAGACTGTACTCCGCCTGCGCTCTGCTGTTCTCCAGGTGGCTGTTGGCAGGAGGTGCCGGAATGTCCAGGACAAGCGCAGCGTCTATTGTGCGGGCCAGCAGTTCCTCCGGACTAGGCGGCAGGATTTCGGCTGCCTGCATGGCTGCTTTTTCCTGAGCGGCTGTGCGGGTGTAATGGTAGAATAGAATAAGGCCAAGTGAACAGAACATCATCAGCAGGCCCAGGGCCACACGCCAGTCCGCGAGGCCGTGCAGGGCACGCGGGCGGTGCTTGCGTCGCAAGCGGGTGCGGACCCGCTGCCAAATGCGGTAGCGGGACTGTCGGGTACGGTCCCGGTCTGAAAGCGACATGCCTGTCAGTATGTCTTCGCACATCTCACAATCGAGCAGGTGCTTCTCCAGTTCATAGTTGGTAGCCGGCGGCAGCGTGCCTTCCTCGTATTGCCGCAGCAGCTCAGTGGAGGGGTGTTCCTCCAGTCCCCATTCGCTTATCTGTATTTTATCGTTGCGCATGGTTTTTCTCAATGTAAATTCTAAGGTTACGGCGGCCGTTCTGTATGTAACTTTTTACCTGCTTGAGGTCACAGCCCGTGATTTCCTCTATCTCGCGATAGCTCTTCTGTTGCAGGTAAAACAACTCGATGCAGGTGCGCTGCTCAGCAGGCAGGTGTACCAGCCCGTGTTCGAGCGCCTGCCAGTCCAGTTCTGCTTGTGTGGCTTCGTCCTGTGGCAGGGTGTGGTGCTCGCGTGGCAGGGCCTGGCTTACTTTATCTTTCAGTCGGCCTGTTCGCAGCAGTTGCAGGCAGTGGTTTTTGGTGAGCGAGTGCAGCCACGATTTGAAGTTACTTACCTCATGCCGTTTCAGTGCCACAATTAGTTGCTCGAACACCTGCATCGTGGCGTCTTTACTTTCTTCTTCATCCTCCAGGTAACGCAGGCAGATCAGGTATACCATCTCGGTGTGCCGCTCAAAAAGTTTCCCGATCACGTCCAGGTCACCGGAACGGCGATACTGCCGCACCAGCTCCAGGTCATCAGTGGAACGCGATTTTGAGAAGAACTTTAAAAACATAAGCGATGCTGTGTTAAAGTATATTCAATAAAATAAATATAGTTGAATGTACCATGCTTCTATTGAAATGAATTTATAAAATCCCTGCTGCCCCATAGAGCAGCAGGGATTTTGCTTATCGGGAGGCCAATAAGGCCTTGTCTTCTTCCTGTAACTCCACCAAGGCATATTTGCGGGTGTCGGTTATTTTGAGCTCGTCCAGCACATCCACCATATTTTTAAAGCGGGAGCTTTCCGTTGCTTTCACCAGCACCACCATGTTGGGGTTACTTTTTACCTGCTCGGCCAGCAGCACCTGCCGGATTCCGGTAGCTGAAAAGTCTGTCTGCTTTACCTCTGGCTCATCACCAGGGAAGCCAAAGAAGTAGTATACCTTGTCTGCTTCATCGAGCACAATGTTCAGTGCGTTTTTGCCAGGTATAGGTGTGTTAGGGCCAGTTGTGACAGGCATGTTGATCTCCATGGTCTGGAGCCTGGCAAATGTGGTCGTGAGCATAAAGAATGTCAGCAGCAGAAAGGCCAGGTCCACCATGGGGGTCATATCCAGGTGAAAGCCATTGTTGCGTGCACGTTTTCTGTTGCCTTTTGCCGGGTTTTGTTTTTCCTGTACCTGTGCCATGATCTTGTCCTTTCCGTTTGTGGTTGTGGATGCGGGCAGGCCTTCTGCCGCATTTGTATAGTAGATGAACCGAGGCCCTGGATTCCACACGGAGACTCAATTTATTTCACAAAAAAATTCACAGCAGTTGCCTTCTGTCGTAAGCAGTGGTAAACATAAATCAGCGCTATGATCGATCGACAGGTATACCGCATGTCGCGGGCTGGCTCCATCCGCAACCTCGAGCTACGCCATGAGTCGCTTGAATCACCTGCCCACGATGAGGTATGCGTGCAGGTGCGTGCCATTGGACTCAACTTTGCCGATGTCTTTGCCATGCAGGGCCTTTACAGTGCCACCCCCAGCGGTTCGTTTATACCTGGGCTGGAGTTTGCGGGCGAAATTGTAGCTGTGGGCGAGGAGGCGGGCGACTGGCAGATCGGGGACCGGGTGATGGGAGTGACCAGGTTTGGAGGCTACGTCTCGCACATCAACAGCCACCACCGCTATGTGCTGCCATTGCCCGATAGCTGGAGCTTTGAGGAGGGAGCCGGTTTTCTGGTACAGGGACTTACGGCCTATTATGCCCTTACCGAACTTGGCAACCTGAAGCCAGGTATGAATGTGCTGATTCACAGTGCAGCGGGCGGGGTAGGTATACTGGCTAACCGCATCTGTCAGAAAATAGGTGCCTATACCATTGGTACGGTGGGGCAGCCAGGCAAAGTGGAGTTTTTGCGCAAGCACGAGCACTACGGGGATGTGATCCTGCGGGACAGGGATTTCTATGACAAGCTGATGCACAGTCTCGATGGTCGCCCCCTGCAACTGATAATGGAATGCATCGGCGGACGCATATTGGAGTTAGGCTGGAAGGCGCTGGCACCGATGGGACGCATGGTGGTGTATGGCAATGCCTCGTTCAGCAGCCATGGCAGCAAACCGAACTATCCGCGCCTGATCTGGAAGTACCTGCGCCGTCCGAAAATAGATCCCCTCAAGCTGCCAACCGAAAACAAATCCCTCATGGGTTTTAACCTGATCTACCTGTACGAGCAGACGGATATGATGCATGAATTACTGCAGGGGCTGCAGCAACTCCAGCTTGCGCCCCAGCACGTGGGTCATGTGTATGCCTTCGACGAAATGCACGAGGCCATCCGGCTGTTTCAGCAGGGCAGGTCAGTAGGCAAAGTAGTCGTGGCGGTGTGAGGGTGAAAATACCCACTTTTGGGTATTGGGTGACTGGAAATTAATGTGTTACCTTTGAAGCATACCTGTCAGAAAGAGTGAATCTTTAACCATCAAAGGGCCTCCTGTATGAATATCCCTGAAGCCATCAAAATGACACTTCGCTTTCAGCAGGTGCCCATGACCGCGCATCAAATCGCCTATTTTATTTGCTTCAACCATTTACTGCAGTCTGCTTCCAGCCTGGAGGCCATGGTGCATGCCGTAGAGGAGGCCGTGTTTCAGAACCCTGCTTATTTTTACGTAACGGATGACCTGGTGCACATGAGCAAGTGGCAGGAGCCGGAACAGCAGGTAGTGGAGCATGTCTTTGGTACCGTGCAGCAGGCGATTCACCTTTTGAACGAACTAAGCCATACCTCTGAAAGTGGCAGTAACATTGTACTGGCGCTTCTGCTGTATAAGCGCCTGTCAGACATCAGACGCAGCCAGCAATTGGGTGCGCCCATCGTGCCGGATCTCTGGAAATTTGACCGCGTAGCCGCCGATACCATCCTGCCGGAGCTTTCAGCTAGGGTATACGAGGTAATGGACTACATCGAGCGCACCGACGACCGGCTGGACAACGCTTTCCTTTTTGGCAAAGAGGAGCTCAATCACATGAACGAGCCAGGGCAGCTGAAGAAACTGCAGGAAGTCATGCGACTGCTGGCGACATTGCAGCTCGATGAAGAGCATGTTCCCACACCTCTTTTCCAGGCCATTTTCAGCCACTTGTTCTGGCGCAATATCAAACACACCTCCAAAGTACTGCTCGGATAAGCCTATCGCTCTATGCTGCTACGTGATCTGTACAGTTTGCGGGCTGCGACCTTTCTGCGCTTGTAATAGCTGCTGAGCTGGCTCAGTCTGCCTGTATGCAATTGTTCCGCTCGCTTCGGTGAGTGCGGGATATGACAAACAGGGCAGACAGGCTCCTCGAGTTGTCCCTGCAATTCTTCTATGGCGTCTTCTACCTGGCGCAAATAGGCTACTATGGCCAGTGTGCCCAAGAGGCCAACCAGCGTAAGGATAGTACTGATGATCATGGTAATCGAAACTTTGGCTAAAAGTTGAAATTAGAAGTAATCAAAAGCTGGATAGCGCAGCCAGATGATTATGAATGCACTATATCCGAAAATTTGATTTCTTTAATTAAGGCGATTCCTTCAAGAAATTAAAGCCTCCAGCTATATGATCTTGAACTTCCATAAAGAATCATCGATAGATGCCATACGCATACCGCTTTTGGTGAAGGCAACTACAAGCTATTCTGGTTTTGGTTCTAAATGAATTTATCGTAATATTGCGATGTGAATAACAGATACTAAATCGGCTGTACCATGGCGCAAGCAACAAAACAACCCAAAAAGCAGATTGCCTTTTTTGAGAAATACCTTACCATCTGGGTGATACTCTGTATCGTAGGAGGGACGCTGATCGGCTACCTGGCCGGTGACCAGATGGAGGTGCTCAGTCGCATGGAGGTATACCAGGTGAACATTCCGATTGCCATCCTGATCTGGCTGATGATCTACCCGATGATGCTGCAGATCGATTTTACGAGCCTCAAGCGCATCGGGCGCAAACCAACAGGCATTGTGCTCACTGTAGTCATGAATTGGCTGATCAAACCTTTTACCATGGCCTTCTTCGCCTGGCTATTCTTTTCCAATCTTTATTCCGCCTTCATTACGCCTGAGTTGGCCGGGGAGTACATTGCCGGGGCCATTATTCTGGGTGCTGCGCCCTGTACGGCTATGGTGTTTGTGTGGTCCTACCTGAGCGATGGCGACCCGAACTATACCCTGATGCAGGTATCGGTCAACGACCTGATCATCCTGGTAGCTTTTGTGCCGATCGTGGGGCTGCTGCTGGGCATCACCAACGTAACTGTGCCTTACGACACACTGTTTCTGAGTATCATCATTTACGTAGTAGTGCCGCTGGTCGCAGGTTTTCTGACGAGCCGCACCCTGATCAAATCGAAAGGGGAGGCCTGGTTTACACGGGAATTTCTGCCCCGCCTTAAGCCCATGAGCGTGCTCGCGCTGTTGCTCACGCTGATCCTGCTTTTTGCTTTTCAGGGAGTCAACCTTCTTAATAATCCGCTCATCATTGTTTTCATCGCCATCCCGCTGATCCTGCAGACCTATTTCGTGTTTTTCCTGACCTGGTACAGCGGTCGCAAATTAAAGCTGGTCCATGCCGTGTGTGCACCAGCTGCTATGATCGGAGCCAGCAATTTTTTTGAATTAGCCGTAGCGGTAGCCATCGCCCTCTTCGGTCTGGATAGTCCAGCGGCGCTTGTGTGCGTGGTAGGGGTGCTGGTAGAGGTGCCGGTGATGCTCTCGCTGGTAGCTTTTGCGAATAAGAACAAGTACTAGCAGTCCTGTATACGTGGTTTCGTGCACCGATTGAGAAGCTTTGTGGGGAGGGGTGCTAGAAGGTTTGGTTCACAGGCAGAATTGAAAGTGCGAATCCCCAAAAAAATTGTATTGGAAATCTTCCATTCAGCGTGCAATAAGTTGTGTTAGATGCTATATATTAGCACCTTCACTCAAGCACTATTTATGAAACAACTTTACACCCTGCTTCTTGCCGGGCTATCTTTGACGAGCTGTGTCAGCACAAGCAAATATGCCCAGTTTGTAGAACAAAAGCCAAAGACCGAGCGCCCGGAGCAAGTACAGCAGAGCGACTGGCTGATCGTGCAGGCTCCTCCCGCTGCCCAGAAAAGCAATTATTTAAAACTGGAGAATTCGTTTATACCTGCCATAGTCTACTGGGGCTGGAACTCCACTATATCCTGCGAGCTGGACCCAGGCAGCACAGCGGTTCATGTACAAAGGGGTATGCACCAGGCAGCCCAGAAGCTTAACCTACAGCATGTCCTTGGAGATCGTCAGCTGGTGGTGGAGCTGCAACAGCTACCTGGCCAGTTCCTGTACGAGAACAAGGGCAGTACGGTGTTTTTGCTGTTCATGCACATGACCAGCGCACAGGAAGTGATCACACCTCGTCCGACTAATCTGATCGTGCGTTATTATCTGAAGGAGCATGGAGAAGTGATTGCCTCAGGTGAGAGCATAGTGCCAAACGAGGAGCAGCCCATCCGCAATCTCTGGAAATCAACTAAAAAGTTTACCTGGATGCACCTGGACCTGCTGGAGTCTGAATCAGAGCGTATGGGCATGGCAGCACTCACCTCTATTGCAAAAGAGCTGGAAGCCTTCCCGTATCAGACTGCAGCGGAATAGGCACACAAGCGCTGTTTGAAAAGGGAGCGGTAGATTGCCTGCCCGAGGCTTAAACCCGGCTATTGGAGTCGTGATGCTGGAGCAGCCATTCTGTTGCGCTTTCTGCATCCAGAAACATCTCCACCCGGGTATTGGCTTCTACTATCTTTTGCTCATCTTCGATCTTGTCCTTGATGCGTTGCATGTCCAGCATCGACAAGCCCTCTTCTGTCATGACGCGGGCAAAGCGGGCGACGTAGGGATTTATTTTTGGAATCATGGTGCTCACCAGCCAGTTCTGGTCTGCGAGCTCCATGTAATAAAGCTTTCGCGCATCACTGAGCCAGTAGCGGCACTCCAGATTACAGATATAGTCAGAAGCCAGTGTAAGCGAGCGCCTGAACTCTTCGCTGGAGGGATGCCGTAGCCAGCGGGTGAAGAGGAGGTTCAGCTTGCGATCGACCTCAATGCTTAGGGACTCGTCCTGGTGTAATTTCTCTGTTTGTAAACTGTTGATCATAGGCAGAGCTGTTAGTTATGCTACGCGTTCAGGAGCCTGTGGTTCCTATTGATTACTAAGTATATGCTGCATGGCAAGAGGATGCAATATTTGCTATAAGGTAAGTTAGTGCAATATTTGGAATTAATGCCAGAGCTCACAGCTAAATCTGGTTTATCTGTTTTATTTGTCCCGCTTGCAGTGTTATAATGGCTTCTCCTTCGCATCCCCCATACCTGTACCATCCTGGCTTACCAGCAGTTGCTGCACAGGCAGAGCGAAGCCTTTGCCTTTGGTATTCACGGCATCCATCATACTCAGAAGCAAGCCTTCCTTGATCTCGAGTTGCTCATTAAAATCGCTGGTCAGGACGTAGGAGAAGACCTCGACCTTGAGTGCATCTGAGGTGATCTCGGTGAGACGGACGCGGGCGCTGGCCTTGTCTATTTTGGGATGGGCCGTGAGTGTTTCCCGGAGGGCTCGTAACACGGCCTGTATCTGGGCCGGCGTGGTGTCGTAACGCAGGCGCAGCACCGGGGCAAAGAGGAAGCGGTCGCGGTGGGCGAAGTTCTCAATCTTCTGGGAAGAAAAGTCTCCGTTCGGAATAGTCACGACGGTGCGTTCCGTCGTGCGCAGGCGGGTAGAGCGCATGCCGATCTGCTCTACGGTGCCTGTCGTGTCACCTACTTTGCAGAAGTCGCCTACACGGATGGGCTGGTCAGCGATCAGGGTCACGCTCCCGACAAAGTTCTCTACCGTTTTCTGAGCACCCAATGCCAGGGCGATACCACCTATACCGAGTGCTGCCAGACCAGTGGTCACGTCAAATCCCAGCGTGTCGAGGATGAAGATAATGCCGAATACCAGCAGCGCGATCTTGGCACCGCGGCGCAAGAACAGCACGATCGAAATCCCGGACATGTTGTTCTTCTGCACAAGCCGCCGTTGGCTGAAATTGGTGATCGCGTCGACCAGTCGCCAGAGCAGCAGGATCACAGCCACCAGCCCCACGATGATGGTAAACTCACTGAAGCGCTGCCGCACCACAAACGAAATACCCAGCCGCTGGCTCAACACCACCAGGATCAGGGCAGCCAGGTATAGCCTGACCGGTAAAGAGAAAGCCCGGATGAAACCGTAGGTGGGCTCATCCTTCGTTTTGCGCCAGACATAGTTGATGACAAAAGTGAGCGAGGCCGTAATCCCCCAGGCAATTAGGTAGGCTATGACCGCAATCAGGAGCATGGCCAGCCAGTGCCCGGCAGGTACCCCGCCCCATCTGGTTTCAGTGAGGTATTCGGGCAACACACTTTCCACAACAGCAGTTTTTGGCGCTTCGATCTGCAGGGGTACTTTGCTGATGGTCTCGGAGGCGACCAGCCAGATGGGACCTCCAGCCGGTCCCTGTGTTTTTTCGAGGAGCAGGTCGAAGGTTTCATTAGCTACCTCGGCAGTGCCGACTCTTTCCTTGTCGGGTGGCAGGTTGTCTTCCAGATCGCCTTCGGGTGTGTCGCTGATCCAGGAGCGGGGAAGGGTCTTACTGCGCTGGTCCAGCAGGCGTTGCAGGGCCTGTGCTGTAGCAGCGCCATCCTTGATCGTGCCTTCCGGTGTGTTGAGGTTCAGGTATAGGGCAGCTTTGGTGTAGTCCTCATCTGCCACCGCCCGGATAAAACCCACTACAGTACCCCGCGGCGTGCGCCTTCCCAGCGAATCTTCCGGCCACTCAGGTACTACCGCCTCCACCGTATCTTGTGCAGTTTCCTGTGCATGCGAGGTGGCAGGTATGGCAAGTGTCAGGCTCAGGACAAGCCATAGCGCGAAAGGGTGCCGCAAGAGAAGGTGAGATAGCGCGTAACTGTAAATTGCAGAAAACATGGTTGTTAACGTATGTGGCTCCTGAAGGTAGTCTCATGGGACACGTCTTTGTGACTAACTTCTGTTACTTCCTGCAATAACGGCTAAGCTTTTCAGGAGTTGTATGAAGTGCAATTTGTGTCTGGCTTGATGGTGCCAGGGATGCGCTATACCTGTACTTTCTTCCAGGTGCCGCGGCGGAAGAGCCACCAGCTCACCAGGGCATGGAATGAATGGCAAAAAGCAATGGCGAAGAAAACGCCGGTTGCACCAAATCCCAGGGTGATGGCCAGGAGGTAGGCGAGCGGAATCTCCAGCAGCCAGAGCACCACCACGTTGATGATGGAGGGGGTGCGGGTATCGCCGGCACCGTTGAAGGCCTGTACCATCACCATACCCAAGCCAAAAAAGACATAGCCTAGCGTGATGATGCGGAGTGCTTCTGAGGCCACACTAACCACCTCTTCGTCATGCGCAAAGATGCCCGCGATGGACTCCCCGAAGAGCAGAAAGAATACAGTGACAGCTGCCATGAAAATGACATTATACCGGGCCGTGAGCCAGACAGACAGCTCAGCCCGCATAGCTTTCTTGGCCCCAAGGTTCTGGCCGACCAGGGTGGCAGCCGCAGAGGACAGGCCCCAGGCAGGCAGCAGTGCAAACATAATAATGCGGAAGGCAACGGTATAGCCGGCCAGGGTATTGCTCCCGAACTCAGCTATGATGCGGGTCAGGAAGATCCAGCTGGCGGAGTCGATCAGGTACTGGCCCATACCGCCCGAGGACACTTTGAGGATGCGCCAGATCATGGCCAGGCTGATGACCAGGTTCCGGCGACCGAGCCTGAGCAGGTGCCGCCCATTGAGCAGGTGGTAGAACTGGTAGACCACCCCCACACTACGGCCTATGGTCGTAGCCCAGGCAGCCCCTTCCAGCCCCCAGCCCTCAAAGTTGCCGATACCGAAGATCAGGAGCGGGTCCAGCACGATGTTAATGCCGTTCGCGATCCAGAGGGAGCGCATAGCCAGGTGTGGCAAACCGGCCCCCCGAAAGACACCATTGATCAGAAAAAGCAGGATGATAGCCAGGTTACCGGCAAAAACGATCTGGGCATAGCGCAGGCCGTACTCGATGACGTCAGCCTCGGCACCCAGCAGGGCCAGCAGTTCGGCGGCATACCAGGTGGCCAAAAATCCCATGGCCAGCGCCAGCACCGTGCCTGTCACGAGCAGCTGAAAGGTTACGTTGGCGGCCTCCTGGTAGTTCTTCTCACCGATGCGACGCGAGACCATAGCTGTGGCAGCAATGCTCACGCCCATACCAATCGAGTAGATGATCATCAGCACCGTTTCGCTTAGCCCTACCGTAGCCAGAGCTTTGGATCCCAGTCTGCCCACAAAGAAGATGTCGACCACCGCGAAAAGCGACTCCATCACCATTTCCAGGATCATGGGAACGGCCAGCAGCACGATACTCGTCCGGATACCCAGTGTGGTATAGTCATGCTCCGTGCCTTTTATGGCAGACCAGACAAGTCGCAAAAAGTCTTTGGTGTTTTGCATGGAGGTAGGAGCAGGTATGGGACGCTCCGCAAGTTACGTAGGAAGGTACCATGCAAGTTTAGCCCTACCTCATTTTTCTACCCGCTTTTGCTTTCAGTCTGCTTATGTACTTCAACGAGTTTAATGCTGTGCTGCTGATGGGAAAGGCAGCGCAGCATAAGACAAGCCAAAGTCACAAGTCTGCTGAGCTTTGGGAAGCATGTTGCCAATAATGAATACAAGTTCTTTTTATGGGAAATTTAGTGCAATTAAGGGCGTGAAACCGAACTAATCCACCCGGCTAAGTTGCTAAATTAGTTGTATTTATATATATTGTTTTAACTTTAATCCAATAAAAATTGGTGCAATTGCATATGGCTGAATTTTAGAAAGATAAGGCTTCATGTTATTGTTTACTTCCCACTGGCAGCTGCTAGCTGTTGCTTTATCTATAGAATGTTATGAACGAAGCCGATTTTAATGAAAAACTTGTCAGGTACTCGCATGATCTACTTTGCGTCATTGATTCAAGTGGTGTTTTTATCAAAGTAAGTGAAGCCTGCAAACGAATTCTGGGCTACGATCAGCATGAGATAGAGGGAAAGTCTTTTACCTCCTTTGTACACCCCGAGGATCAGGAAGTCACCGTTCAGGCATCCAGGCAGCTCAAACTCAATTTCAACATTCTCCATTTTGAAAACCGCTACCTGCATCAGGATGGCCACGATGTTCCTCTGCTCTGGACAGCTACGCTTTCTGAGGAGGATGGTCTCATTTACTGCACTGCCACCGATATCTCAGTGGAGTACAATCTTCGCCGGAAAGTGGAGGAGAAGGAAACCTTCTACAGAACGCTCATAGAACATGGTTCTGACATGCTGGCTCTCCTCGATGAGGATGGAAATTTCCTGTTTGCCAATAATGCATTCAAACGCATACTGGGCTACGAAGTGGGGGACCTCCTGTGCGGCAATTCCTGTGGCTACATTCACCCCGATGATCTGCCTGCTGTACGAAGATCCTGGAAGCTGGCGGCTAAGCTCGAGTTGCTGCGGATGCAGGACTTCCGGGTACGTGACGCTACAGGGAACTGGCGCTGGGTAGAGGCCATCGTCAGCAACCAGGTCGGCAATAGTGCCATGGGTAGCTTTGTGGTCAGCTCCCGCGATATCACCGAGCGTAAACACGGCAGACTGCGACTGGAGGAAAGTGAGCAGCGTTACAAAGCCCTGTTTGAAAATAATCCGGACATCGTGCTGTTTGAGAACAGGCTCGGTGTGGTGACAGAGGTGAACCAGGCCTTCCGTGAGACATTTGGCACAGTGGCAGACTCGGTGGTCGGAAGATCACTCACGGAGTTGCTTCCGCCAGACATGGCTGCGGTTAATGCGCGGTCGCTGCAGGAGGCACTGCTGGGCAGCACCCTGCGCTACGACCTGGAGCTTAAACCAAAGGGAGCGCAGACCATGGTCCTGGATACGGTAAAGTTTCCAGTGCCGGCAGGTGACCGGGTGATCGGAGCCCAGACTATCGCTAAAGACATCACCCCGATTGTCCGCTCTTTTGAAACCATCGAGCGGCAAGCCAAAAAACTGAATACTATTTTCGAAAGCATCACGGATGCCTTTTTCACCCTGGACAAGGAGTGGCACTTTACGTCTGTGAACAGCGAGTTTGAGCGGATTGTAGGTGCTACAGAGCAGGAAATAGTGGGAACAAAACTACATGAGCATTCTGAGTTTGACACCGAAGGACACTTTTACAGGCAGTACCGCCATGCCATGGAAACCGGTGAGAGTGTGCATTTTGAGGCTTACTCTGAGCGACCGGGTAAGTGGTTGGAGGTAAAGGCATTCCCTTCAGACGAAGGCCTGGCCATTTACTTCTCTGACGTTACTGATAAAGTACTGGCCTTAAAGGAAGTAGAAAAGCTGTCGCTGGTAGCCAGCCAGACAGACAACGGGGTCGTGATCACAGACGCCACCGGACGGACTGAGTGGGTGAATGAAGGCTTTACCCGCATCACAGGCTATACCCTGGATGAAATGCAGGATAAGAAGCCGGGAGAGATAATGCAAGGTCCCGACACCGATCCGGATGCCGTGCAGCAGATCAGGAAGGGACTGCAGGAAGCGTCACACTTCAGCGCCAGACTCATCAACTACCGGAAGTCGGGAGACAGGTTCTGGGTTTCGATGGATATCACTCCAATCCTGGATGATGCCGGTAACGTCACGCGGTTTATCGCTGTGCAGCGGGATATCACACTACAAAAAGAAGCGGAGGCGAACCTGCTGCAACTTTCACAGCACCTTTACCAGCAGAACAAGGACCTGCAGGAGTTTACTTACATCGTATCTCACAATCTGAGGGCACCGGTGGCAAATGCGCTCGGGCTGGTGCACTTGCTTCATGCAACTGATACATCTTCTGGCAATTATGCTGCGATCAGGGCGTACCTGCAAACCAGCATAGAACAGATCGACACGGTGCTGCGTGATGTCAATACCGTGCTTTCGGTAAGGGAGCGGGACGATGTACTGGAGCTGGAGCAGATCAGCCTGGTCTGGCTGTTTGAGCAGGTACGGGAAAAATTTGAAGAAATGCTGCAGCAGATCGGCGCTGAAGTCGTGCTGGAGGTGGACCCGGCTATCAAGGTGCGTGCAGTCAGGACTTATTTGTTCAGCATATACTACGGATTGCTTTCCAATGCCATCAAGTTCCGCTCATTGGACCGGAACTTACAAATCACGCTGTCAGCTGAGAAAACCCCAACCGGCGAGCTGGAGCTTACATTTGCTGATAACGGCCAGGGCTTTGACACCCGCAAAGCAGCTGACAAAGTGTTTAAGCTTTATGAACGATTCCACAAGAATATCAAGGGTCGCGGAGTTGGTTTGTTCCTGCTCAAAGCGCATACGGAGGCTATGGGCTGGAAGGTAACTGTGGAAAGCCAGGTGCAGGTGGGCACTACTTTCCGGTTCATCATTCCGGCTGAAGCACTGCTTTCATAAGGCTGCTTTAAAAGCCCATTACTTAATGAAATTATTGTACAGGCTATTGAGTACTTCAGCAAGCGCCAGGTTATACTCATTCACTTCAGGGGCGCTGGTTCCGTTGGTGATCACCACAAAGCCAAACTGCTCTTTTGGCTGAAAGAACATGGCGCTGTAGAGTCCGTAGGCATTGCCGGTGTGCCCCACCATGGCCTGGCCGGGTATCAGCTTGCTTTCTGTTTTCAGCGCCAGTCCGTAGCCGTTGTCGGCAATCTTCGCCTGCATTTGTCTGGCACTCTTCTTAGAGATGATCCGGGTACCCTTGTAACTGCCTTGGTTCATATGCATGGTCATATACCTGGCCAGGTCGGGAGCCGACATTTTCATGCCACCGGTGGGTGAAAAGATGGGGGTGGTATAGCCCATTCTGTATTTGTTTATTTCCTCCCGACGTGGGGCATAGGCCGACGGAGACGGCGAAAAGCTGTTGGAATCAGACTTGTATTCATAAAGCGTCACAAAGCGGCTGGCGTCCAGGGAGTCTACCTGGTAGCCGCCGTACAGCCCAAGTGGGTTCAGAATGTGCCGCTTCACGTACTGGTCAAATCGCTCGCCGGACAGTTTTTCCAGTATGGTGCCAGCCATGTTGAAACCCAGGTTGCAGTACTCATAGCTTGTGCCAGGTTCATAGTCGTTGTAGCAGGCAGCCCAGTTCGGATTTTTGGCAGGGTCGATGGTGTCAAGGGTAAAGTAACCCTCGCTATCGTTGATGCTGGAGGTATGCGACAGCATCATCCGCAGCGTAATGACCTTGTCCGGGTACTTCGGATTTCGCACTTTAAAACCGACCAGCTTACTCACATCATCATCCAGCGAGAGCTTTCCCGCTTCTACCAATTGCATCAGGGCCGTGACGGTAAAGGACTTGGAGATGGAAGCGATCCTGAAAATGTCATTGTTGGTGAGTGGTGTCTGGCTTTCAACATCCTTCAGGCCAAAGGATTTGGTGTAGATGATTTCCCCCTTTTTTACGACGGCAACCGACAACCCTACCATGTCATGCTGCTGCATGATAGCCTGTATGTCCGATTCGGTTTTTCCATCCTGTGCCTGGCCGGACAGGGTGAAGGCAACAACAGCTAGGGTTGTGAGCGAGGCTTTCTTCCAAAGGTTTTTCAGCATTGTCTTCATGGTGTGTGGCTTTTAAGAAGTCTAAGATAAGCATCTATCCCGGAATATAGTATTTGTCTCATAGAATCAGGAAGAAAGGGTGACAACTCTTGTATATTTACAGCAGTATGAAGGCAGAATTGAGAACTTAGAAATAGCAAGGTATGGAGTACAGAAGATTTGGCCGCACAGGCTGGCAAGTGAGTGAAATAGGATACGGCATGTGGGGTATGGCCGGCTGGACCGGTTCGGATGACCAGCAGTCAGACCGCTCGCTGGACCTGGCCGTGGAGGGCGGCTGCAACTTTTTTGATACAGCCTGGGGCTACGGCAAAGGCAAAAGCGAACAGATACTGGGTCGTCTGCTCAAACGTAATTCCGATAAGCGGCTGTATGTGGCGACCAAGATTCCGCCTAAGAACATGAAGTGGCCGTCGAAAGCATCCTATAAACTGGAAGACTGTTTCCCTGCCGACCACATCATTTCCTATACCGAAAAAAGCCTTCAGAACCTGGGGGTGGAGACGATCGACCTGCAGCAGTTTCATGTCTGGGAAGACAGCTGGGCAGAGCAGGAAGAATGGCAGCGTGCGGTGGAGAAGCTGAAGGCAGACGGCAAAATTCAGCACATGGGTGTGAGTGTAAACCGCTGGGAGCCGGACAATGTGCTCCAGACCCTGCGCACCGGCCACATCAGCAGCGTGCAGGTCATCTACAACATTTTTGACCAAGCGCCCGAAGACGAACTCTTCCCGCTTTGCCGCGAACTAGATATCGCCACTATCGCACGCGTACCCTTCGACGAAGGTACCCTCACCGGCACTTTCACAACAGAGACCACTTTCCCCGCAGACGACTGGCGAAGCAGCTACTTTGTGCCCGAAAATCTGAAAGCCAGTGTGGACCATGCCGACCGACTGAAGCCGCTTATACCTGCCGGTATGACGATGGCGGAGATGGCGCTGCGCTTTATCCTGAGCAACCCGGACGTGAGCACCACCATACCTGGTATGCGCAAAGCCCACCACGTGCAAGCCAACCTGCAGGCCAGCGACGGCAAAGGCTTGCCGGACAATTTGCTGGAGCAGCTCCAATCACACCGCTGGGACCGGAAACCTACGGAGTGGTCGCAGTAGGGGTAGAAGGACAAATTTTACTTGTGTTTTTTGTCATCCTGTAAGGATCTTGGTTAGAGGGGTGATAAGCCTATGCCACTTGCGACCAAGATCCTTAAGTGTGACAAGACAGAAGGTATAGAACAGTCTTTTCATCAAGTTAGCGGGGTTAAATTCAAAGAATAAAGACTAGAAAATTATTGTCATTCTGTTAAGAAGCTTGGTTAGAGGGGCGATAAGCCTATGCTATCCTCTACCAGGATCCTTACAGAATGACAAAAAGTGTAGAAGAAAATCACACTGTATTAAAGAAGCCCGACTGCATAGATAGGCAAGAGGGTAAAATCAGTGTCTTCACATTAATCTTACCCTCTTGCCCCTGCCAAAGGCTGAAGTTCTACACATTTTGTACTATATTTCAGCTTAGATCGACACGCCTGATTTTTTAGTGAATATGAAAAAGTACCTGGCAGCAGTTATATGCGCCTTCTTTGCCCTTTTGTATGTGACTTCATTTGCGCAGGAAGTCAAGAGCCAATTTGACCCGAAGAAGCTTCAGCTAAGCTATGAAGTAACAGACGGAAAGTACCAGGACAAGCCACAGACGCTGGCCGTCCTCACCCTCACCAATACCGGAAATGCCCCTTTGCCTGCAAACGGCTGGACCCTGTATTTCCATTCTTTTCCTGCCCTCAAACCCAAGGAAGAAAATGCTCCTGTCAAGGTAGAGCATGTGAATGGCGACCTGCGTTACCTGGTACCGACGGCCGCTTTTAAAGAGCTGGCGCCGGGGGCTTCGCAGCACATCGAATTGGTTTCGGGTGGACAAGTCGTGAACGACTCCAGGACTCCGCATGGCTTTTACCTGGTTTGGGATCATGACAAGTCGAAGGGCTATGCCACGGCACCGATCAGCGCCAAAAAGCCCGACCAGCCTTGGGTAAACTGGCTGCAGGTGAAAGACGTCTATGCACAGAACAAGGTGATTAGCGACATCCCGGAAGAAAAGCTGACCAAGGTATTTCCGACACCGGCTGTCTACCACGAAACCGGCCAGCCTTTTATCATGACCACTACAGTGCCTATCGTAACAGATGCTGCTTTCTTGCAGGAGGCTGACTTGCTGGCAGACCACTTCGGGACTGTTTTCGGCAAGAAGCCGGTGATCAGCATGCTGGGTACGGGCAAGGCGGTCCGGCTGCAGCAGAAGAAAGGGCTGGGACCGGAAGCCTACGAACTGCGGGTGAGTCCGCAGGAAGTGGTGATCTCCGCGACCACACCGGCTGGTGCTTTCTACGGAATTCAATCACTGAAGACGCTGATACCGGCGGCGGCACTGACTAAAAACCAGAATGCTGTTTCATTGCCTGGTGTGCGTGTGTCGGATGCACCGCGATTCGGGCACCGGGCCTTTATGATGGATGTGTCCCGCAACTTTCAGTCGAAGGAACAGGTGCTGAAGGTGCTCGACCTGATGGCGCTCTACAAGCTGAATGTGCTGCACTTTCACTTGAATGATGACGAAGGCTGGCGCCTGGAAATTCCCGGTTTGCCGGAACTGACCGAAGTGGGCGGCAGACGCGGACATACCCTGGACGAAAAGAATCATCTGCAGCCATCGCTGGGCTCCGGTCCGGATGCAAATAAAACAAGCGGCAGCGGGCACTATACCAAAGCCGACTTTATCCAGATTCTGAAGTATGCCACTGCCCGCCACATCAAGGTGATTCCTGAAATAGAAACACCGGGGCATGCCCGGGCCGCGATTAAATCGATGGACGCCCGCTATGCCCGCCTGATGCAGGAGGGCAAACCCGAGGAAGCGAAACGCTACCTGCTCCGCGACCTGGAAGACCAGTCGGTGTACCGCTCGGTGCAGAACTGGAACGATAACGTGATCAATGTGGCGCTGCCTTCTACCTATACCTTCCTCGAAAAAGTGGTGGACGAGATCCTGGCCATGTACCAGGAAGCCGGCGCCCCAATCCAGACCATTCACATGGGTGGCGACGAAGTGCCCAATGGCGTATGGGAAAAGTCTCCTGCCGTAAAGGCTTTCATGGCGGCCAATCCGGATGTGAAAGGCAAATATGATCTGTGGGACTACTACTTCGGCAAAGTAAACGGCATGCTGAATGCCCGTAAGCTATACCTGTCGGGTTGGGAAGAAATCGGTTTGACAAGGGTGCTGCAGAACGGAAAGAACGTGTATGTGCCCAACCAGGATTTCAAGCGTAAGAACTTTCATGTGGATGTCTGGAACAACCTGTGGGGCGCTGAGGATCTGGCCTACCGCATGGCGAATGCCGGTTATAAAGTCGTGCTCACCAATGCCTCTAACCTATACCTGGACCTGACTTACCAGAAAGCCTACGAAGAGCCCGGCTTGTACTGGGCCGGCTACCTCGATCTGGACAAGCCATTCTACTTCATCCCCTTTGACTACATGAAGAACCAGAAGGTGGACACCAATAACGATCCGATCAACCCTGCGGTAGTCTTCAAAGGAAAAGAACGACTGACTGCCATTGGCCGGTCGAATATTGTGGGGCTGCAGGCGCCGCTTTGGTCGGAGATGATCAAAACCCCGGAACGACTGGAGTACATGCTGCTGCCAAAACTGCTAGGCCTGGCCGAGAGAGCCTGGGCACCTGATCCCACCTGGGCCACCGAGCCGGATGCTGCCAAAGCCGAAGCAGCCTACAACCAGGCATGGTCAGCTTTTGTGAATGTGCTGGGCAAGCGGGAGCTTCCGCGTTTGAGCCACTATGCCGGCGGCTTCCAGTACCGTATACCTACGGCCGGAGCAGTGGTCGAAAACGGGAAAGTACTGGCCAATGTGCAGCTGCCTGGCTTCACCATCCGCTATACCACCGACGGCTCGGAGCCAAGCGAAAAGAGTCCGGTATACAACGGCCCGATCAGCGAAAAAGGGGAGATCAAACTCAAAGTGTTTTCACCAGCTGGAAGATCTGGCCGCGTAGTGACGGTGGTGAACAAGGTGAGCTGATTGTATAGCCTTTTTTGCTAATAGAGAAGATCGCTTAAAAGGTCTGTCAGGTATACCTGGCAGACCTTTTTTTGTGGGCGTACATCCAAGAGCAGCTGCCCTCCGTTTAACTGCTTTCATATAGGTATACATTTTCATTGTAAAGGCTGAAAATGTGCTTCACCTGGAATTATTCACTTTATGAAAAACAGATACTATGAAATGGCAAGGCAGAAGAAAAAGCACCAATGTAGAAGACCGTAGAGGTCAGTCAGGAGGTGGCTTTGGGGGTGGCCGGGGCATCAGTCCGATGCTGCTGATCCCTTTGTTCAGGCTCCTGTTTTCGAAAGCGGGGCTGGTGATTGTAGCAGTCGTAGCACTGATCCTTTTTCTGACAGGCACAAACCCGCTCACGCTCCTGCAGCAGTTTGTGGGGGGTGAGCCGCAGTACGCCCAGACAAGCGACTACCAGCCAGGCCCGGAAGAGCAGGAGCTGGCCGAACAAACAAAAGTTGTGTTGGCAGATACCGAAGATGTCTGGAACAACATTGTGCAAGGGTATAGAGAGCCTACGCTGGTGCTGTTTTCGGGGCAGGTAAACTCAGCTTGCGGTACAGCTTCCTCTGCTTCAGGGCCGTTTTACTGCCCCGGTGATGAAAAACTGTACATCGATTTAAGTTTTTTCAGTGAAATGGAGCGGAAATTGGGTGCTGGCGGTGACTTTGCACAGGCCTATGTAGTGGGCCATGAAGTAGGGCACCATGTTCAGAAACTCACGGGCGTGATGGACAAAGTGAACGCCATGCGGGGTCAACTTTCTCAGACCGAATTTAACCAACTCATGGTCCGGGTAGAGCTGCAGGCTGATTTCTATGCCGGGGTATGGGCACATCATACCCAACGCTCCACAGGCTTTCTGGAGCCCGGCGACCTAGAAGAAGCCCTGAACGCAGCCAGCGCCATTGGCGATGACCGCCTTCAGAAGCAGGCCACCGGCCGGGTGGTACCCGACTCCTTCACGCACGGCACTTCCGCTCAAAGAGTCCGCTGGTTCAGGAAAGGCTTCGAGACAGGGGATGTGCGACAAGGCGATACCTTCAACGCGGCAGAGTTGTAGCAGGACATTTAGAATACAGTGGCAAAACAGAAAAGCCTCTCCGGGAATGGAGAGGCTTTTCTGTTGATCGTTTAAGCAGGTGATCTACCTGTTCTGACGCACTAGTTTTGCGCCTTGATGATCTCGTACTGGATGGGTTTGAAACTGTAGTTATTGGACTGCTCAGCGGAACAGGCGGTCAGGCCGACGATCAAATCCATTTTGGCTTCCAGCAACACATAATCACCCGCCTTGCTCGTAGGAGGGGCGACTGTCAACTTACCGTCTGCTGCAAACTGCACATTCATAAATATGTTAAAGGCCGTTGGCACATCATCGGGCTCCAGCCCAAACTGAGCCAGGTTGGTGTAGAGGTTCTCGAAACAGCTGGGGTGGTACTCCGGGTTCTGGTACATGATCTGAAACGTTTCAGGGCTGCAAGGGGCCAGCAGAAAATCATTGCGGCCGTTCGTGTCTTCGAGTATTTCCATCATTTTCCGACTTCGGTTACTCCACAGGTGGTGCCCCTTTGTGATCAGAATGGTTTCCTCAAAGTCCAGTGTTTTCCCCGATGACAGTTTCTCGCGCTTGTCCTCAGCGTTGAAGAGCACCATGTCGCTCACCTGCTCCCCCTGCGGGTCGATCACTTTCAGTTTGTCTCCTTTGTTTAGTTTAAAGGCAGCGCCAGTTTGTTTGGCAATCGTTTCTATCATGTTGTTCGTCTTTTGTTAGGTCACGTCCTTATAATTTACCCGCCAGGAAAGGGCACTTCCAGCTATCATCCACCTGGCGGCCACTGTACTGCGGTGCTTCCAGTCCTTCGCCAAAGTCATTCAGCATCGGGTTGATACTTCCGTCGTAGGCAGCATCCCGGTCGCGGATCACCTTTTTCATGTTTTCATACACGCCTTTGTCACGTAGCTGCTCAAACTGCCGGTGCAGGTTAAAAGCCAGGGCAGTGTAGCCCAGTGCCCTGGCTTTGCGGCTGGCGTTGGGGTGCAGGCCCACCACAAAAAAAGCGGTGCCATTGTAGCTGAAGCTGAAATTCGTATCCGTTGGGTTGCTGCTCACCTCAGGGTCCCAGGGAGCGGGACTGTCGTCGCTGTCGTGCAGGCGCTGCAGCTGTGCCCATAGGTTATTTTCAAATGCAAGCTCGTCAGCAGGTTCCTCTTCCCTGAAAAAGGCGACCATGGTCATGTACTCGCTTTCGGTTGCCAGGGTCTCGGCTATGTACTGTTTCAGGTCATGGCCTAACTGCCTGGTGGTTTCGTCTGTGGCCATCCGGTCATACACCCCAATGCGGAGCTGTTTTGAGTTCAGGGCGGCCTTGGCACCTACGCAAGGGTATTCCGTTTCGCCTACTTTATCAGAAATGCTACTGTATATGTCTTGGAGTGGTGCGCTATCGGTGGTTTCCAGGTCTTCTGGTGTATAATATGTTTTGGTAAGCATGTGTATCAAATAAAAGTGATAAAAAGAGACAACTCCATTTGCAGGAGTATAAGCCTCTAATCCAAACAGCTATAGCGGCTGGAGGTTTGGGAAAAGCCTGATTATAAGGTAATAAAGCCGTTTCCAGCCCGTATGAGCACCCGCAGCCTCCATTCTGAGCGTAAGCTGCATTGGCATCATCCCGACAGGTACGATAGGTGTTTATACTCCGATGGGCTTAAAAGGGTGCTATTTTGGAGGCTTAAATTTGGGGGAGGGGGTGGGTTTAGTGCTTCAGATAACAAACGCTATACCTGCTGCAGATCGTAAAGTCGCCTGTCTCAAAGCCAGCGGCCAGGGCAGCTTCCTGCACCTGTTGGCTATACCTGTCCGGGCAGCTGACATGCAGGTTTCCGTCGTCGCATAAATTTAAAGCGATAGGAATCTCTCCATCGGCAGCGACCAGAAAAATAACGGGTACATCCCACTTCCTCGCATGGAAGAAGAGGGGCAGCAGCCGGGGCAGATCACTTGTGTCGAGCAGGAAATTGTAGTCTTCGCTGTGCCTGCCAACCATTCGCCTGAACAGGTTCTTTTTCCTGAAATTTTCGAAGGGAAATTCATTCAGATCCGAGCGCAGGAAGTCCATCAGGTATAGCTGCGCCACACCGAGTGAGTTGAAGAAATGTTGCAGCCGCAGCGGCAATTGTGTCACGTAGTCCGGCCGTTCAGCAGCTTCGTAGGCCATCACCAGATCCGACACAATGGGCGCGTCATCCGGCTGCAAAGCTTCCCGGTGATCATAGTACTGGCGGAGCACCTTCGCTTCTTCCGGTATAGTCGCATCAAACATAGCGGCATAGCAGCGCTGATAAGAGGCGATCAGGTTGTCGGCAAAAGGTGAGGAGCGAAAGATGCTGGCGCGGCGGATGGGTTGGATCATGGAGCAGGTATTGAGAATTGCTATACCATAAAAGGTAGGTATAATTTAAATAATGTCCGGGCTTGATTCGACTAAACCCATCCAATCCAAGATTTCATTATAGATCGACTTTTGCCAGGTATCGATACTGTTCTTCACGGTCAGTGTAATCACGCTGCACTCCATTTCGGTTTCCTTCCCAGTATTGGTGCAAAGGTATTTTCCACTTTTTGAAAATTGACTGGAAGCAGGATAAATCAGCGCTACTTTTTTAGCATGGTAATACTGGTGGTACACATAGAGTTGCCGCAGGTCGTCGGGAGATGGGTTATAGCCATTCAGATTTTTCCATTTGGTATCCAGCACAACACAATCGGCTCTATCCTTGTTAATGACAATGTCGGGTTTGATCTTGCTGCGGTTTCCGTTTTCTGGTTTCCAAAAGAATTTGTGTACCTGATCCTGAATGCTGATGTCAGCATTTTCTCTTCTTAGACCTTTGCGTAAACTGATGTACACAAAACGCTCCCAAAGCATGTTCATATCAAACATGAGCGCTAGAACGTGATTTTTTCCTTTGCTCAGGTCAGGGTGATAGTTCAGCAAAAGCAGCCGTGCTATTTCGATCGCTTTACCATAGCTTTCAGTTTTTCGATTCAGCACTATTTTCTCAAAGGTCGCTTCTGTGACCTTCAGATCCGGTTGTTCAGGGAAGTTGAGCAACATTGAACCGATCTTGCTATGCAGTGCGGTATTGGTATTAATCCGCTTCAGCAATAAAAGAGTTTTGTAAAGGATTTGATGCATCTGGTGCTGTGCATCATAGGTTGTATGTCGCACAAAGAAACGCTCCTGGTGCACCAGATTTTTTTGGATATGCTGCGCAAACTGTATGCTCCCTTTCAGAGCAGTCGTGTTACTGTCTACTTTGCGGTACTTCTTCACCAAACCACGATGCAGCAGGTATTCAACTTCCTGCAAAAATAGGGCGAAGTATAAGTCCAGAATAGAGTTAGACTTCAGACTAAGTTGGCTTGTGCTAGGTGCCTGTATTTCAAATAGGCCAACAGCCTGTAGCATGCCAATGAGCATTTGTTGCCACCGGTCTTTATCGTCGTTTTTGTCAGCCTTAGGCAGTACTTCGATTGTCAGGTTGCCAACCTGTAACACACCCACATATTCAGTGAACTTTACCCCTTTATGAATCAGGGTATAATAGGGGAGACCTGCTTCACCGTGAAGAGTCTGCAGCGCCTGCAGTTGCGTGTCGGTGAGGCGTGTCTGCCTTTCCCCCTTATGTACAAATAGGCAGCCATGCTCAAATACTCTGATAGGATTGTCCTGTTCAAGCATGGCTCTATTTCATTAACATATCTAGTGCAACTTTAAACTCGTTGTCTGTCAACCGTTTTGAGCCGATCAATTCGGCCAGATGGTATACTGCTTTCTCGGCCAACCCAGCGGAATCGTATTTATCAAATGAGGCAAAAATGTCACCTTCTTCATCATCTATACCCTGGAAGAAGCCCTCGCCTAGCACAAGACCAATCTTGCCATAGTCACCATAGAAATATTCCTGCAGCAATGGAATAATTTTGTTTTGGAAAGCGGCGCGCAGATCTTCTTTGTTCTCAACACAAAGGAAATAGCTGTGACCGATTAGGTTGTCCTTGCCCAACAGTTTCTCTATGCGGCGATTGATTTTCTTTAAGATGTCGGCAAGTTTATGGCCTTCCACTTCCTTCTGAAGCCCATCGAGATCATACTTTGGCGGCATTTCCACGAAGCTGAAGCGGCGGCGTAGGGCGGTGTCGAGCGCTTCTACGCTACGGTCAGCGGTGTTCATGGTGCCGATGATGTAGAGGTTGGCAGGTACGCCGAATTTTTCTTTGCTGTAGGGGAGGGTGACTTTCAGTTGCTCTTTACCACCCAGACGTTTGTCCTCTTCAATCAAGGTGATAAGCTCACCAAATATCTGCGAGACGTTGCCACGGTTAATTTCGTCGATGATGAGGACGTAATCTTTCCTTTGTGCAGCTTCTGTCTGGATGGATAATTTATACTTTGATTTCAGATGTTCGCTTATGCTAACCGTATATGGTTTCCAATCCCGTATCTTCCCATAGAAGAGATAGTCGCGAATCATTTCCTTTGTAATGACCATTGGGGTTGCTGTATCTGTCTCCGGTCTGGCTACAAAGTTCTTATTTGAATTTACAGTTACCTTGAAAGGCTTATTATGTCGGGGAGTGCGCAGTAGTAGGGAGTCCTCCGCTTGAATATCCTCTGCAAATTGTTCGTATACTTCATCAAAGTTGTCTGAGCCTTGCTTTGTGGTAGCTTTATCACAGATCTTCTTGAAGATACCAGGCTCAATCTTATAGGTAATTATAGTGTTCCCTTCCTTGTCAAAGGCTTCCTGTGGTTTTATACCTTCAATGAAATCTTCATAACTCATGCTCTGATGAAAGGTAGTGAACATGATTTGACCCTCATCTGATTTTTTCTCAAATAGCTTCTTCAGCAATGACCTGCCCATACCTTCTGTAGTTTCTCCGAGAATTTCAAGAGCCTTATTGATGGTGTTGTATGTTTTACCAGTACCGGGAGGTCCGTATAGAATCTGATTCAATGGAGCTGCTGCCATAAAAAGATTATTTTCTTGCTTAATAGTGTTTGGTTCAGGATTGCTTAATACCATATTTTCACTTGTATCAGCAATTAATTTCACCATAAAGTAGGGCTCGAAAAGTAGTTTATTTGCTTCTTCAAGTTCGGCTTTATCAATAGTGACGCACGTTGTTCTGCTGTTAGGAGTCCACCATTTTTGCTTTCCTGTATATCTAGATTGATTTTTAGGATAGGAAATTATTTCGAAAGAACGTTCAAGCCAACCCTCATCCCCATAATCGTTAAATTTTGCTGGAAGTGCCTCACTTGTAAATCTAGCTAGGAGATTGACACCTACACCTCGATTTCCAGATGTTAAATAAAAGTAGTCGCCAATTTTGATTTTGTTTGAAAAGACATTCCCTTGTGTTTCACTGCTTCTTCCAATAGCTTCAGTATCACGATGAACTATGATTTTCCTTTGATCTATGCATTGCCTTATCTCCTGATCATCAAACCATCCCATCGAGATTTTGTAAACAGATGTACTGCCAATTTCAATCTCATCTAATCCCTTATCCAGCATTCTATAAAGAATATCCTGGGCAAGAACCTTATGATTTTTATCTTCAAAGACATCTTCTGATAGTAAATCATTTACCAAATTTAGTAGCTCAGTATCAGGCTCTATGTAATTTAATATGAAATCATCGACAAGTTCCAAATAGTGAGGGTATTTCTCCAAAGGCTTTGACGCTTTTATACCTAATAGCCTACAATACTTTTGATAGAAGGAATCTTTGTAAAAAGCATACTTTTCGGGTTGATGGAAAGATAACATAGTAGCCATTGTTCTTTCATCGTGGTGATGCATTCGCTTAGGATCGGTTTCTAACTCTCTATAAAGTTTCAGCGTTTCAGTATTAAAACTTTTTAGGCGATCAGTTAGAGGAATGCTCTCATCAAACAGAGTTTTGAAACAATTACGATACTGCTCAGGACGATCTTTAGCCAGATGGTGTACCACTCCTAGTCCGACAGGATATATTAAGTTTGAGTAATCAATTCCTTTGATTTCATCATAAAAATTAGGTGAGTCTAAGTTAGGCCTCCCCCCATACTTTTTTAATAATTCCCATTTATACCTCTCGTCCTGTAACTTATTCTCTTTAAGAAACTGTTTGTATTTTTCTATAAGTTCTTTAATAGGGTCGTATGTATTATGAGGTTTCGTTACTTCTTCTCTAACTGAAAGACCGCACTCTTGAGCATAACTTGCTAGCCTTGTGGTAGCTAATTCAATTCTTTCTTCAATGTTATTGAGTTGATCAGAGCCATCTGATGGAATATTGCCTCCCCCGTTTATGAGTTGTTGTGACTGCTGTACATTCTTATTAGATGTGACATCATCTGCCCTCACAAACAAATAACAGTTTTTAACATCCCCTGTAGGATATATTTTAAACTCCCATTCGTTTTCATCAACAAACTTTTGTATACCCTCCCTTATCTTAGCAAGAGCTTCAGTGTTTTTCATATTAGTTAGCTTAGTAGAAAAGATTCAAAATTTATGTATTCGAGTTTAAGATATAATTTTTGCGAATACCTCGGCTTGAAAAGCCACTGATAAATAGCAAATAATACATAGCCTACCTCAAACAAGCCTCCAACGTTTAGTGCTGATGTGACCGCAGTTGTGACAGCACATGCTGGTTATATAGAGGACAACATAACCACCTATTATCACACCTATAATTGCTAGTGCTCTTCCAAGTCAGTTTAAAAAGCTTGCCTTGCGTAGCAGCGCAACTGAAAATGCTTCAGCTATACCGAAAGCATCGTCATCATAATTAGCGGAGGCAAAGGCCTTGGCTGTTCACAGCAATGTTGCCGGTAGCATTGGTAGTGCTTAACTGTATTTCATGCATTGGTAAACTATTGACTAGCACCTGAACTGAGCGAGCTGTTAGCGATTGCACAAGAATAAGAATTTTATTTAATATTCTATATGTTATATGTTTCTTTAGATCGTAAAAGTTGCATCAGCATTATTTTATCTTATTATCCTCTTTGATCAGTACATTATTAATGTATGGATTGAATTTATTAACCTGAATTTTCGTCAGCCATTGCCTGTCAATTACATAGACTTAATATCTTTCCTTCTTTAAAGTTTAAACTTGCTCCAAGTATAGAAATTTAACTATCTTGTTATATCTTGTAAGATTTATTATTTCAATACTTGATTTTCATAAATTTTAAAGCGGAATACAGTGCAGTTAGATTTACAAATTCCCAAAGATAAAATTACCTTATCCCAGCTGGAGCAGTACCTGGCTAAAGCTGCCTGGATACTGAAAGGACCAGTGGGAGCTTCTGACTTTAAGGCTTACATCTTCCCGATGTTGTTCTTTAAGCGAATCTCCGATGTGTATGACGAGGAGTACCAACTGGCATTGGCTGAGTCAGAGGGCGATGAAGAGTATGCTTCTTTGCCGGAGTTTCACCGCTTTGAGATACCGCAAGGCTGCCACTGGCTGGATGTGCGGGAGACGACGGTAAACGTGGGGCTTGCCCTAGAGAAAGCTTTTCGTGGTATAGAGCAGGCGAACCAGGAGTTCTTGTACGGGATCTTTGGTGATGCGCAGTGTAGCAACAAGAACATGCTCTCGGATCACCTACTGATTAACTTAGTGGAGCATTTTTCGCAGTATAACCTGGCCAACTCCAACGTAGACCCAGATATGCTGGGGCAGGCCTACGAATACTTGATCAAGCACTTTGCGGACTTGACCAATAAGAAAGCAGGGGAATTCTATACCCCGCGCTCGGTGGTGCACCTGATGGGGCTGATCATCGACGCGCACGAAGGGGAGAGCATTTACGATCCGGCTTGCGGTACCGGTGGTATGTTGTTGGAGTCTATCAACCACCTGAAGGACAATGGAGAAGACTACAGAACACTAAAGCTGTTCGGACAGGAAAAGAACCTAACGTCTTCTTCGATTGCCCGCATGAACATGTTCCTGCATGGCATCGAAGATTTCCAGATCTCAAGGGGAGACACCTTACGCAATCCCGCCTTTTTTGAAGGTGACCACTTGAAGAATTTTGACTGTGTGATAGCCAACCCTCCTTTCTCATTGAAAGAGTGGGGCGCTGACAACTGGGTGAATGACCCGTTTGGCCGCAACATAGCAGGCGTGCCGCCGGAAGGCAACGGTGACATGGCCTGGGTACAGCACATGATCAAATCCATGAAGCCTAACACGGGCCGTATGGCGGTGGTGCTGCCGCATGGTGCCTTGCAAAGGGGCGGAAGGCAAGATACGTCAAGCATTATTGGAAATGGACCTGCTGGAAGCGGTGATTGGCCTTGCACCAAACATCTTCTACGGCACTGGGCTGGCTGCCTGTATCATGGTTTTCAGAAGCCAGAAGGAAGAGGGCAAGCAAAAGCAGGTGCTGTTTATTGATGCCTCGGAGCAAATGCGTGTAGGCCGTGCGCAGAATTACCTAGAGCCAGCGCATGTGAACCAGATCTTTGCGTGGTACAGCGACTTTAAAGATGTGCAGAACCATGCGAAGGTGGTCACACTGGAAGAAATTGCCGAGAACGGCTATAACTTGAACATTCCGCTTTACATCGAGAAGATGGTTGAGAATAACCTGCCTACAGTAGAAGAAGCACTTACTGATTTGAAAGAGGCTTGGCGAGAATGCCTTGCGGCAGAAGAGAAGTTTAAAAACAAACTTAAGACATTTGGTATCTATGAATAACACCGATTTCATCAATAGAATAGCTGAAGTCTATGTTGATGCGAGAGCACTGGCATACGGAGATTTTCAAAGTCAGATTAAGCGTGGGAAAAGCCACTCAATATCAGGTAAAGCTGAAGACTTATTTGCGCTGTTCTTAGCCAAGAATCTTAACGATCAATCTTTAAAGTACTTTGTAGATAAGCCCATCTCATTCAGGGTAAATGAACAGAGCCGGAAAAAAGCTATACAACCGGATTTGTTCATTATGAATAAATCAGGTGTAGTAACTCACTACTTTGATCTGAAAATGGACTTAGGCTGGCAGAGAGAACTTCAGCCTTACCTAAAGGATAAAAACGAACTTATTCAACAGATTAGAGGCAAAAAAGCCTCTTACAAAAGTGGAGGAGAAAAGCATCAAGTTACCTTTTCAGATAATCTCGTCTATCAAATTATTATTCTAAGCGGCAAGAATATTAATGGAGATGCTTTAGAAAGTCACAAGGTGTTTTGTACTCCTTTTGATACACTAAAACTTTATGTACTTACAAGTGGTGTGCATTTGAATATGTACGGTAATGATAAGCGTGAACATTTAAAGATTCACGATGAAGAGTTCGAGAAATTAATGCAAGACACCCGGAGCTTATTACAATGACACAACAACAATTAGAAAAATACCTTTGGGGAGCCGCCACATACCTGAGAGGACATATAGACGCTGGCGATTACAAGCAGTACATTTTCCCGCTGCTTTTCTTTAAGCGCATTTCGGATGTGTACGACGAGGAGTATGCACTGGCGCTGGAAGAGAGTGACGGCGATTTGGAGTTTGCCGCTTTTGAAGAGAACCACCGTTTCCAGATACCAAAGGGAACGCACTGGAACGATGTGCGGGAAGTAACGGTGAATGTAGGTATGGCGCTGCAAGAAGCCATGCGTGCCATTGAGAAGGCGAACCCGGAAACCTTGTTCGGGATATTTGGCGATGCCAGCTGGACGAATAAAGACCGCCTGAGCGACGAGACGCTGACCAACTTGATAGAGCATTACTCGCAGCAGAAGCTGAATATGCAGAACGTGCCCGACGACCAGCTGGGCAACGGCTACGAATACCTGATCAAGCAGTTTGCCGACGATAGCGGCCACACGGCAGCGGAGTTTTATACCAACCGCACCGTAGTGCGCCTAATGACGCTGATGATGGACCCGCAGCCAGGCGAGAGCGTGTACGACCCCACCTGCGGCTCGGGTGGTTTGCTGCTGAATTGTGCGTTGCAACTGAAAGCCAACGGACAGGAATACCGCTCACTGAAACTGTATGGGCAGGAGATTAACCTGATCACGTCGGCCATTGCCCGCATGAACATGTTTATGCACGGCATTGAGGAGTTCCAGATTGTGCGTGGCGATACGCTTAGCGAGCCAAGCCTGCTGGAAAATGATGAGCTGAAGAAGTTCAACGTGATTCTGGCCAACCCGCCCTACTCCATTAAAGCCTGGGACCGCAAAGCCTTTGAGAGCGACCCATATGGCCGCAACATCTGGGGTACACCGCCGCAGGGTTGTGCCGACTATGCCTTTCAGCAGCACATCCAGAAGAGCCTGGACTTGCAGAATGGCCGCTCCATTTCGCTTTGGCCGCACGGTATACTTTTCCGCGACTCCGAAGCTGCCATGCGCCGAGCTATGATTGAAAGTGATGTAGTGGAGTGTGTGATTGGCCTTGGGCCGAACCTGTTCTACAATTCTCCAATGGAGGCCTGCCTGCTGGTGACGAAGAACAACAAAGCAGAAGAGCAGAAAGGCAAGGTGTTGTTCATTAATGCAGTGAAGGAGGTAAGGCAGGATAAGAACATTGCTTTCCTGGAAGAGCAGCACATCCAGAAGATACTCTATACCTACAAAGCCTACGAAGATGTAGAGGGCTTTAGCAAAGTAGTGGATGTAGAGGAAATACTTCAGAAAGAAGCCAGCCTGAACGTTTCGCTATACCTGAGCAATGTAGAAAGAAGCACAGAGGTGAAAGCGTTGGATGAGGTTGTAGAAGATTGGAAAACAGCTTCCGAAAAGCTGAAACAAAGTATGGAAGATTTATTCTCTGTTTTAGAAGCAAAGTAAGGTATGGAAAGTATAGTTGAGAAACTGCAATTAAAAGACATAGATAAATCGACCTGGAAGAAGTATAGATTCGACCAAATTGCTAAGAACATAAGCGAGCGAGTTGAGCCGACTACAACCGACTTAGAGATTTATGTAGGCCTAGAGCATATTGATTCAGAGTCTATCCATATCAAGCGCTATGGCAAACGTGAAGATGTAAACGGTACCAAGCTGAGGTGCTATCCGGGTGATATAATCTTCGGCAGAAGACGCGCCTACCAGCGTAAAGCTGCCATCGTTGAATTTGATGGTTTCTGTTCCGCACACTCCCTTGTACTAAGGGCCAACCCCGATGTGATAAGCTCGAGTCTCTTCCCATTCTTTCTACACTCCGATACTTTTATGCACCTTGCTGTGGATATATCGGTAGGTTCGTTGTCTCCAACTATCAACTGGGGTGACTTGAAAAAGCAGGAGTTTCTTATTCCGCCTAAAGACCAGCAAGAGCAAATAGCTGAACTGCTTTGGGCTGGGGATGAAATGTTAGAAAATCAGATAAAAATGCATAATAATATATTAACATTGTATGAGAGGACTCTTACTGATTTCTTTGAACAAGCCTCTGAGTTTCCGCTTAAAGTCTTGGGAGATTTAGTGCAAATACGTAGTGGAGATAGCCCATCTATGTTTAATAATATAGAAGAGAGCGAGGGGGTACCTTTTCTTAAGGTTAAAGATTTGAATGAAACAATCAAATTTCAAAACTATGCTAAAGAATGGGTGACAGCGATTCCGAACAAATTAATTCCCAAAGGTAGTGTAATCTTTCCTAAAAGGGGCGAGGCAATTATGACCAATAAAGTTAGAATTGTTGTAAACGACTGTCATGTTGATACAAACACAATGGCGTTATCGGTTAAAGACGTGAGTCAGCTAAATAATGAATTCTTATACTATTTTCTATATTTTAAAAAGTTATACAAAATAGCTGACGTGGCTCAAATCCCTCAGATTAATAACATTCACATTAATCCATATCCGATTAATCTGCCGCCACTCGAAATTCAAGTTGATTTTGTAAATAAGCTAAATCGGGTGTTAGGTATTCTAGAAGTGGTAAAGTCAAACCACTATACTTCCAAGGATTTACAAAAAAGTCTAATCAACAAAATCTTCTAACCCGAAGCTTATGAGCTTTAACGAACTGAATAGCGTTGAGCATTACATTGTTCAACAACTTAGTGGTATAAACTTGAACCACCGCAACTGGGCGGATGAGCAGGTACCTTATGGTTTTCAGTGGGTTTACATACCTGCTTCAGCCATAGCGCGTGGGGTAAACGAGGTGCTGGTGGAGAGCGAACTACGTGAGGCGCTTATTCGCATAAATCCCGAGATTGCCCAAAGACCCGAGCGTGCCGATGAGGTGATTTACAAGCTAAGAACTATTCTGCTCGCTGTTAATCAGGTAGGGCTGGTAAAGGCCAACGAAGAGTTTACCAAGTGGCTCACAGGCGAAAAGACCATGCCCTTTGGCGAGAACAATCGCCATGTACCCGTTCGTCTTATAGACTTTGACAACCCGCAAAGCAACAGCTTTGTCATCACCAACCAATACCGCATTCACCACCACGAAACCAAGATACCAGACATTGTGCTGCTTATCAACGGTATACCTGTGGTAGTGGGAGAGGCCAAAACACCTATCCGTCCGGCTATCTCCTGGCTCGATGGGGCCCACGAGATTCACAACATCTACGAGAATGCGGTGCCGCAGCTTTTCGTGCCCAACATCCTGTCCTTTGCTACCGAAGGCAAAGACTTGTACTATGGCTCTGTGCGCTGTCCGCTGGAGTTCTGGTCGCCTTGGCGTCTGGAGGCAGACGAGGACGAACTGGTTAAAAAAATGGGGCTGAGCAAAGTAGGCAAAGAACTGACCGACCTACTGCACCCCAAGCGCCTGCTCGACATTCTGCAGAACTTCGCACTCTACTCCACCGATAAGAAGAAACGCCGCATAAAGGTGATCTGCCGCTATCAGCAATACGAGGGTGCCAACAAGATAGTAGAGCGGGTAAAGGAAGGCCGCCTGAAGAAAGGCCTTATCTGGCATTTCCAAGGTTCGGGTAAATCGCTGCTGATGTTGTTTGCCGCCCAGAAGCTACGCCGTATGCCCGAGCTGAAAAGCCCAACGGTGATCATATTAGTAGACCGCACCGACCTCGACACACAAATCTCTGGCACGTTCAATGCTGCCGATGTGGCCAACGTGCAGACCACCGAGAACATCAGCGAGCTGCATGATTTGCTGGCGAAAGACACCCGCAAAATCATCATCTCCATGATTCATAAGTTCCGCGATGCCAGGCCGAACATGAACACCCGCGACAACATCATTGTACTGGTAGACGAGGCGCACCGCACCCAGGAAGGCGACCTGGCCCGCCAGATGCGTGCCGCCCTGCCCAATGCTTTCCTGTTTGGCCTCACAGGTACGCCCGTTAACAAAGCCGACAAAAATACGTTCTGGGCCTTTGGTTCGGAGGAAGACGACAAAGGCTACATGTCGCGCTATACCTTTCAGGACTCCATACGCGACAAAGCCACACTGCCACTACACTTCGAGCCGCGCCTGGTAGATGTGCACGTCGACAAGGAAACAATAGACAAGCTCTTCAAAGACCTGAAAGACGAGGCCGCCCTGAGTGATGAAGAAGCCGATGCACTGAGCAAGAAAGCCGCAAAGATGTCTGCCTTCCTGAAGTCGCCAGAGCGGGTGCAGACTATTGTGGAAGACATTGTAAAGCACTACAAAGAGAAGGTGCTGCCGCACGGTTTCAAAGCCATGATTGTAGCCCCAGACCGTTACGCCTGCGTGCAGTACAAAGAGGAGCTTGATAAGCATTTTGTCACGGAAGCCAGCAAAGTGGTTATCTCCACCAGCGCCAACGACGACTTTGACTTCAAGCAGAAGTGGGCCATAGACAAATCGCAGCAGGAGAAGATAGTAGACGAATTCAACGACGCAAATTCTGCGCTCAAGTTCATCATCGTAACCGCCAAACTGCTCACTGGTTTTGATGCGCCCATCCTGCAAACCATGTACCTGGACAAGTCGCTCAAGGACCATACCTTGCTGCAGGCCATCTGCCGCACCAACCGCCTATACCCCAACAAGACCTTTGGCCGCATAGTAGACTATTTCGGCATTTTCGACGATGCCGCCGAAGCCCTGCAGTTCGACGAAGAGAGCGTGAAGAAAGTAGTAACCAACCTGCAGGTGCTGCGCGACGAGCTACCAAAAGCCATGGCCGACTGCCTACGCCATTTTGAAGGCGTAGACCGTTCGCTGGACGGCTTCGAAGGTTTGGAAGCAGCACAAGATGCCATTAAAGGAGACGAGAAGAAAGATGCCTTTGCGGTAGACTACAAATACCTGACTAAGATTTGGGAATCCCTTTCTCCAGATGATGTGCTCAACCCATACCAGCAGGATTACAAGTGGGTGTCGCAGGTATACGAGTCGGTAAAACCAGCCGGAGACAACATTGGCAAGCTACTCTGGTTCAGGCTCGGTGCCCAGACCACGAAGCTGATTCACGAGAACATCCATGTTGGAGGTATAGATGACCTAGAGGAGTTTATCCTGGATGCAGAGGTGATCGATGACCTCTTCCATAACCCGAACTCCAAGAAGGTGAAGCAACTGGAGAAAGAGCTGATCAGGCGTTTTAATAAGCATGGCGGCAACCCCAACTTTAAAAAACTAAGCGACCGCCTGGAAGACTTGCGCAACAAAGCCGAACGCGGCCTTATCTCCAGTATTGACTTTATCAAAGAGCTTTGTAAGCTGGCGCAAGAAACTGTGCAGGCAGAAAAAGAGGTAGAATCTGTAACGGTGCAAAAGTCAGCCACAGCTGCCCTCACAGAACTGTTCCTGGAGCTGAAGACAGACCAGACTCCTGCCGTGGTAGAGCGCTTGGTAAACGACATCGATCAGATTGTAAAAGTAGTCCGCTTCCCGGGCTGGCAGACTACGGCATCAGGTGAGCGGCAGGTGCAGCAGTCATTGCGGAAGACGTTGCTCAAGTATAAGCTGCACAAAGATCAGCAGTTGTTTGAGCGTGGGTATGCTTATATTAAGGAGTATTATTAGGAGTTATTTAAATCAATAAATTCTCGCCTGCTTATTATCTTATGAAGACTTTTATCTCAGATTTGATCCCTAAGATCCAGCGTTATTCTCAACAATTGGATAACCTGACGCTGCTCACCAACCAGCATTGGGTTGTTGTTGATGATAATAATGATACGAAGCATGTTTACATATTCCGTAGCAATAATGAACTGCTTATTTCTCAAAATGGTCGGGTTGAGAAAGCTAAGTGGGAGTACCTAGGTCACGATACTCTGCTTATTGATAGGAAGGACGAAAGTTATCTGTTTCGGCATGGTTTCTTTGATGAAAATGTACTAGCCTTAAAAACGGATGGTAATTCAGAATATGCTTTTTTAGTAAATGAATCTAAATATAATGGTCATCTTAATACGGCAGCAAAAGTCATCGATTTTCTCCAGACTAGATATTTTGTCTCACAAGACCAATTAACAATCAATTCTGCTTTAGAAACCATAACATCTGATGACAATTCCCCGAATTGGTCTAAATCTGTCACCAACATTTTTAAGACTTCAAAAGGAAGATTAGAAATTCTAAAGAATTCCTCCGATTATGTTGCTTCACGAGGTAATAGAGTGTTACTGAATGGGAAGTTAGCACCAGATGGTAAATATCAATTAGACTTCATGTGGTACATCCATATAAAAGAGGGCTTAATTATAAAGGAATCAATTTTTTAAGTTTATACTGTTTAGAGTAGATGTAATTTTAGAATGAAAGTTATCTCTTGTTAAATTTACTTAATCCGCACATTCCACGTCGCACAATTCAACACCCCACTTTCCTCCGCTAAATCTGCACAATCCACAGGTATAACCTGACAATCTTTAAAGATTCGCTTCACCTCTTTCAATGCCTCTTTATCCTCGGGCAAGTCAAACTGCGGAAACAGAATGACATCGCCGATCCAGGCGAAATTGATGTAGCAGCCGTGAGCGGTATAGTCACCGCCTTTGTTCTTCCTCTCCGAGTTTACAGCAGGGAAGTCTATCAGTCGGAGGTTAGTCTTTTGCAGGGCATTTCTATACCTGGTTTTCCAGTAGTCTAGCTCCTGGCTATAGTCCGCGACGAGCAAGGTATGCTCGTCAACGAAGCGCACCATACCGTCGGCGTGGCCTGTGAAGTCGTGAGGCTGGGAGGGGATAATGTATAGCTGTTTAACCTGCAGCGCTTGTTTTAACTGACTAAGTACCTCTTCTTTTGCTAGCGTTTTGTTTTCCTTAAATATATGCTCCGTCATCACCACGGCATTAGCAGCCCGCACTACATTGCCGCCGTCCATTAGCAGCGGATGTTGCGTTGTGGTGCCTGACAGGGACGAACTTAAACGTACCAGTGATGTGTTGGTAATCGTATGGCGGTGCTTCACGTTATCGCACGAGGAAGGGTAGAAGGTGAACTGCACAAAAGCCTTGGGTGCAATCTGCACGGGCATATAATCGCGGCACCAGATGTCATTCGTGTTCTCGATAAAGCCATACGGTATACCTGCTTTTTTGAGTGCCTTCCCAAGGTATAGCCAAAAGCTTTGCAGCGCTGGTCGTTCTTTAATCAGGCTGCTGAAGTAAACGAAATTGGTATCGCGGTCGGTGATCATGTTCAGATTTCTCCTTTCGTCGAAATGACAGGGTGGGGGATTTACAAAATCGAGCTGATGATCAGTTGATCGCCGCCTTCCTTGCCGATCTTGTTCAGCTTTATTTCTTCGACGCTTTCTGTTGGGGCTTCGTGTAAGGCTTTAATATAAGCTTCCAGCTCTTCCTGCGTTTCGAAAAGCGCATGTACTTCTTCTTGCCGCTGGCTAAGCGTTTTCACGGCATCACTGGTCAGACTGTAGAGTTTCCAGGCGCGAAAACGTCCGGAATAGCACTCGTAGCCACCAATGCACACATAGGCGTAATAGTCGCGGTTCCAGTCGAAGTCTTTTATAGATACTTGTGCCATTTTTTGTTCTTAAGGAGGGTTTATGTACATTCATGCTTACCAAAGCATAACTTGTTCAATATATAGAAATTTCTGTATAAATCCTGCTGTGACGGATCCTTTTACCGGAAAGTATTAAACCTGTAGGAGCAGGGTATGCATATGAACCACATGCCCATTTTAGAACCTTAAAACACACGATATGCGCAAGCAAACACACAGCTTCCCAGCCTTGATTTCTTTCTTCATTCCGGGCTTAGGCCAGCTCATTAAAGGCCATATTCTGAAGGGAATATTTATCTGGATCTTAGGCGGGATTCTGACTTTCTTTTTCTGGTGGACGATCATCATCCCTTTCATTCTGTGGGCCTGGAATGTGTACGATGCCTATAATTCGTAATCCTTCAAGTGATTACATAACATATTCAGATTTCTCCTTTTGTCGAAAAGACAAACTGGAGGTAACAATGCTGATGATCCAATATTGATTCTGAGATGATAACTTATCCTACAGGTATGAAAACACTATTGCTGATGCTGATGTGCTTTACCTCGTTTGTGGCTTTTGCGCAGTCACCCGAAGAGAAGCTAGCGCAACTGAATATCCAACTGCCGCAAGTGCCGCCCGCCGGAGGCAGTTTTGTAGACGCTGTAAAAGTTGGAAATCTGATTTACCTGTCGGGCAAAGGTCCGCGGAACAGCAAGGGGGAGTACATCAAGGGCAAGCTGGGCCAGGACCTGACCGTGGAGCAGGGCTATGAAGCGGCAAGGTTGGTTGCCCTGCTGCAACTGGCGGTACTGAAAAGAGAACTGGGTGACTTGAAGCGGGTAAAGCGCATTGTGAAAGTGAACGGGTATGTGAATTCGGCTGCGACCTTTTATGACCAACCGAAAGTGATCAATGGATATTCCGATGTGATGATCGCAGTTTTTGGAGACATGGGCAAACATGCGCGGACTGCGGTAGGTACCAATGCGCTTCCGTTTAATATGGCAGTAGAAGTAGAAATGATCGTGGAAGTAGAAGATTAGCTGCCCGTATCATGTCCGCGTATAACTTGTAAATCACAGTTACCGATCACGTTGCGTGCGGACAGGTCGCGACCTGTCCCTACGAGTGGGAATGACCGTATACCTGTTTTATGGCTTTACCGGATCGGAAACGGAACAGGATGATGGGGTATAATTACAGCAAAGAAGGGCTGTATTTTGTTACTTCCTGTGTGCATGAGCAGGCCTGTGTTTTTGGGGTTGTTATGGATGGGGAAATGCAACTGAATGCATGTGGCCGTATTGCTGAAAAACAATGGCATTGGCTGTCGGAACAGTATCCGTATACCTTTGTACATGCCTTCGTGGTAATGCCGAATCATGTGCATGCCATTATCGAAATAGAACAGGCGTTCGTAGGGACAGGTCGCGACCTGTCCGCACATACCGCGAACCTGTCCCCACATTCCACAATTCCTTCCGCACATTTCCCCGGCGACTCATATACCACGAACCAATCTGCACAAGAACGATTATCCATGCACGATCTGGACAGGTCTGGGAACGATTCGGACAGGTCGCGACCTGTCCCTACGAGGGTAAAATCAATATCGGAATTGATGGGTGCTTACAAGACGACGACATCCAAAATGATACGGCTGGCTGGTCTTCAGGACTTTGCCTGGCAGCGTTCTTTTCATGATCACATTATCCGGCACGAAAAGGCTTATCGGCAGATTGAACAATACATTCACAACAATCCCGCCCTCTGGGACAACGATGTATTTTACCAGTAACCTAACCCATCAACCTTGTAGGGACAGGTCGCGACCTGTCCGCACGCATTGTGACCGGCTAATCGCTCAACGGTAGCGCTTCGCTATACCTGCTCCCGCACCGCTTTCCCATACCTGAAAAACACGAGCACAACCACCAGGGCCACTACTGCCAGGCTGATCCAGGCGGTTGTGATGATCTGCGGGCTCTCCGCTGCATTCAGCTCGCGGTGCTTGAGGATGATGCCGTAGAGCGCCCATATACCGACCAGGCCCACAAAGGGATTGGTTCGGCTGAAGACCACAAACACGACGATCAGGGTCGCTGCTACGATCATGATCATCGCCCAAATTCCTTCGCTCACTCCAAAACCATCCCATCCTAAACCCACCAAAGCAGAGCTGATGTTGGCGACCGTCGCGATGATGATCCAGCCAAAGTAAAGGCTCAGCGGTACCTGCGTAAACCAGCGGGATGCAGCCGAGCGGCTCGTGTCAAAGATGCCCAGTCGTATGTGAATGGCCAGCAGCGTGACCAGCTGGATCAGGATCAGCACGACTGAAAGCACCAGCTGCTCACTTACCCAGGCGATGGTCCAGGCGCCTGTGGCCAGGTTGTTTAGCATGAACAGGAAGCCGAGTCGCTTCAGGTCTACATTGGCTTCGTGCAGGGCAGGTTCTTTAAAAGCTTTGACGATGTGGTAAATGCAAAAGGCGGAGAGGGCCAGGTAGATGACGCCCCAGATCGAGAAGGTGATTCCCGCCGGAGTAAAAAGCGCCGGATATTTCGCCGACACCTCGCCAATGGTCTGGCTATTGAAAAGCTCCAACTGCGTGAGTTGCGAGGGCACCAGGTGCAGCAGAAAAAACACGGTGTTCAGGATGGCAAGTGTCTTGACGTTTTTCATGGGGTGAAATGCCTTTTTATTCTTTTTCTCTCTCTACGCATGAAGCCCTCTTTCAGCCAAAAAGCCTCTTTTTTCGTTATGCTTAGCTGATAGCTATTTCTATACCTGGATAGGTATATTGCAAAACGAAACTATGACAAAAGACCTCAACGGCAAAACCATCATCATCACAGGCGGAAGCTCCGGCATTGGCGCGGCTGCCGCCCGGATCCTGCGCCAAAGGGGAGCGCAGGTGGTGATCACAGGGCGCTCCGACGAAACCAAAAGACTGGCAGAAGAGATCGGGTGCGACTATTACCTGGTGGACTTTACCCGCTTTGCAGAAGTGCGTGCGTTTGCGCAAAAGCTGCTGGAGCAGTATCCCCGCATCGATGTGCTGGTCAACAACGTGGGTGGGATCATAGCCGACAGACGTATGACCGCAGATGGCCACGAAATGACGCTGCAGGTAAATCACCTGTCCGGCTTCCTGCTGACGCACCTGCTGCAGGAGCAGCTGGAAGCCTCGAAGGCGATCGTGATCAATACCTCCAGTGCGGCCAATCTGATGGGCCGTATCAACTTCGATGACCTCGAAAGCCAAAAGAACTACAAAAGCTTCCGGGCCTACGGCGCAGCCAAGCTGATGAACATACTGCATGCTGCCGAGATCAGCAGACGTTTCAAAGGCGTGTGGGCCGCTTCTTTTCACCCGGGTGTAGTGGAAACTGGTTTTGCACGGGAAGGAGGGAGCACGGTCAAGTGGCTGTATGAGTCTACTGTCAAACGCTTTTTTATGATCACTCCCGAACAGGGAGCCGATACCCTGATCTGGCTCATCAGCACGACGCCGGGCAAGGACTGGCAGGATGGGCAGTACTATTACAAACGCCGACCCGGTCGTAAGAATCCGCAGGTAGCCGCAGGTATAGCCAGCAAACTGTGGGAGGTATCGGAGCAACTGACCGGCGCTAATAAGCCCGAACAGGTATAGCAGGTATAGCATTTAAGTTGAACAGAAAAACGAATCAAGATATGAAAACAGCACTCGTAATAGGCGCCACCGGCCTGGTGGGAAAACAACTGGTACAGCAGCTATTGTCAGATGAGCGATTCAACAATGTGATCGTGTTCGGTCGCCGCTCCTTAGGTATAGCCAACACCAAACTGCAGGAACACCTGATCGATTTTGACAAGCCCGAAGACTGGCAGCACCTGGTGAAGGGGGATGTCTTTTTCTCGACGCTGGGCACCACGCTCAAGCAGGCAGGCGGACAGAACGAGCAGTACAAAGTGGATTACCACTACCAGTACAAATTTGCCGAAGCCGCTGCTCAGAACGGAGTGCCCGCCTATGTGCTGGTTTCTTCCTCCGGTGCCGATCCGGGTTCCTTGATCTTCTACTCCCGCATGAAAGGAGCCCTGGAGGAAGCCGTGAAAAAGCTCGACTTCAAAAGCATAAACATCATCCAGCCCGGTCTGCTGCACGGAGACCGCCAGGAGAGCCGCACCGGCGAAGAGATAGGCTACAAAGTAATGCACTTCCTCGACAAACTAGGTATAGCCGGCAAGTACAAACCCTACGAAGACAAGGTAGTAGCGCAAGCCATGGTCAACGCAGGTATAGCCGCACAGCCCGGCGTGCATACCTATACCTTAGGAGAGGTGTTTAAGCTGGCCGAGCGGGAGCACCTGAGTCGCTAGTTGTTTTTATTATGGGGCGGGCGTCCACGCTCGTGTCTACTATGGTAGGGCCTCAGGCCTCATACCAACCACGCGTAACTAATGTGTCATTTCGACAGCATGGAGAAATCTGGAGTCGGGTATCTACCCTCACATACTCCAGATCTCTCCAGCATGTCGGGATGATAACGCGGGTTCATTCACGTTAAAACATTATCAAAAGGTCAAGCTTTTCACGAACCTCTCCTGATTCCTTAACCTTTATATAGCCTTTCCTTAATATTGGGGTAACCTGCTCAAAATAGCTTTGCGGTAGTTAAACAAACACTATCGCTATGCTATTAAAAACTTCTACACTTTTGAAACGGCACCTGCCCGCTTTGCTGCTTTTGCTGCTTTGCTGTCAGCTGGCTGTAGCACAGTCCTTGTCGGTACAGGGCAAGGTAACGGATGAACAGGGCACAGGCCTGCCCGGAGCCAGCGTGGCCGTGAAGGGCACGACAAACGGCACCATCACCGACGGCAACGGCAATTACAAACTGGCTGTCCGCAACGAAGCGGATGTACTCGTGGTGTCTTTTATCGGTTATTTGCCACAAGAAAGATTAATCGGTAACCAGGAGTTCATCAACATCCAGCTGCAGCCCAACCAGAACCAGTTGAGTGAGGTCGTAGTAACCGCCTTAGGTATAGCCCGTGATCAGAAAGCCCTGGGCTATGCGGTGTCGAAAGTGGAAGGTGAGGAGCTCATGAACGCCCGCTCCAATAACTTTGCGAGTGCACTCTCCGGCAAGGTGGCCGGTCTTAACCTGACCTCGCCGGGCTCTGGCCCTGTGAACTCAGTGCGCATATCCTTGCGCGGTGACAACTCCATGGACCCAAACAAGAATAATGCGCTGATCGTGCTGGACGGGGTGCCCATGAATAGCGGCATGACCAGTTCGGGCGTGGGCAATGCCTACGGTGCTGGTTCCGGCAACGACGTGCCGATCGACTTTGGCAACGGTATCTCCGACATCAATCCAGATGATATTGAAAACATCACCGTGCTGAAAGGCCCTGCTGCCGCTGCCCTTTATGGAAGCCGTGCGGCCAGTGGCGCTTTGATCATTACCACCAAGTCGGGTGCACGCAATAAGAAAGGTTTGGGCCTGACGGTGAACACCAACCTGAGTTTTAACGATGTCCTGCGCTGGCCGGATTACCAGTACGAGTACGGTCAGGGAACAGGCCGTGCCTTCAACAAAGAGGGTGATTTGTACTACTCCTATGGTGCCTCCGAAGACGGCGCCAACACGGGTGGTACCAGCAGCGCCTTCGGTCCCCGATTCGACGGGCAGTCTTACTACCAGTATGACCCGACCCTGGAAGGGCAGTCAGCAGAGCGTCAATTGTGGCGTCCTTACAAAGATAACATCAAAGGTTTTTGGCGCACGGGCTCTACTATCACCAATAGCGTGGCGCTGGAAGGCGGCAACGACAAGGGTGGGGCAAGAGCTTCTATCACGCACTCCAAAAACGAGTGGATTATGCCGAACACCGGCTTTGAGCGCATTACGGCTGCCCTTAGCCTGAACTACCAGCTGGCCGACCGTCTGAAGCTGAGCTCCAAGGTCAACTTCACGAACAAGCAGAGCGACAACCTCCCCGCCACCGGCTATAATAACCAGTCTATCGCTTATTTCATGATCTTTCAGAACCCGAACGTGGACCTGGACTGGTATGCGCCGATCTGGAAAAAAGGGCAGGAGCAGATCGACCAGGTACACCCTTTCAGCTCGTTCATTGACAACCCTTACCTGATTGCCTATGAGATGACCAACGCACAGCGCAGCTACGGTACTGTGGGTAATATCGCCGCTACTTACGAGATCTCGCCTAAGTTTGAACTGATGCTACGCTCTGGCGTGGAAATGCGCAACGAGGACCGCCAGCAGCGCCGTCCTTACAGCACGCAAAACTTCCAGCGGGGCTATTACAAAGAGCAAAACATCTTTAACTACGAAGTGAACACCGACGGTCTCTTTACATTCCGCGATAAGCTGTCGGACCGCATTGACCTGCGTGCTTCGGTTGGCGGTAACCTCATGGCCCGCAAGTATAAGCGGGTAGAAGGCTACGTGGACCAGCTCAACATTCCGGGCGTGTACAAGCTGACCAATGGCGTGAGCAACCCAATGATGAACACGGTGAGCAGCAACAAACACGTGAACAGCGTGTATGCCTTCACTTCCCTTTCTTTCGAGGACAAGATATTTCTGGACCTGACCGGCCGCAACGATTGGTCGAGCACACTGCCTACGCAGAACAACTCTTTCTTCTACCCATCGGTGAGTTCCAGCTTTATCTTGAGTGACCTGCTCACGTTGCCACGCCAGGTATCTTACGCCAAGTTGCGACTATCCGTAGCGCAGGTGGGCAACGACACGGATCCTTACCAGACCCAGAAGTATTATGGCCGCAGTGAGTTCCCGGGCTCTGCCACGGTGCCCACCATACTGCACAACGATCACTTCAAGCCGGAGATCACGACCAGCTACGAAGCCGGTTTGGAGTACATGCTCTTCGGTGGACGTGTCGGCATGGATGTGGCCGTGTATCGCAATCTGACCCGCAACCAGATTCTGGAAGTGCCGCTGGACCCTACCACCGGCTATAGCCGCGCCGTACTGAACGGGGGAGTGGTGCGCAACGAAGGGATTGAACTAGCCCTGAACCTGCGCCCGATTGACATGGGTGATCTGAAGTGGAAGAGCACCATCACCTGGGCCCGAAACCGCAACAAGGTGATTGAACTGGCCGAAGGCCTGACAGACCAGCAGGTGATCGGAGTAGGAGGTAACGCTTCCATCATCGCCAAAGTAGGCGGCACGACAGGTGACATCTACGGCTTCGGCTTCATGCGTGCCCCGGACGGACAGATCATTTACAACAGCAACGGTCTGCCGGCACGACCATCTGAGATCCAGTACATCGGCAATGCCTACGCCGACTGGCGAGGTGGCTTCATGAACGAAGTGAGCTATAAGAACTTCCGGTTGAATGTATTGCTGGACGGTCAGTATGGTGGTATCATCTACTCCCAGACACACCACAAAATGAGCGAACAAGGCAAGCTGAAGCATACACTCAAAGGTCGCGAAGATGGCTTTATTATCGGGGAGGGCGTGGTAGACAATGGAGACGGTACTTTCTCACCGAACACCACCAAGGCAAGTTTGCCGGACTACTACGGCGACTACTACCGCCGTGCCAACGTGGAGTCTAATTCGTTTGATGCCTCATACCTGAAATTGCGCGAATTGCGCCTGGAGTATAGCCTGCCAAAAGCCCTGACGGCCCGCACCAAAGTGCTGCAGGGTGCCAGCATAGCGCTCTACGGTCGTGACCTGACCATGATCACCAAGTTCCCGATTTTCGATCCGGAAACAGCCGCTCTGAACGGATCAACCATCCTGCCGGGCGTGGAAATGGGCCAGTTGCCAACCCCACGCACCTACGGCATGAACCTGACCCTGAAGCTATAGTCTTTCCCCACCAATTTTGAAGAGCTTAACAAGATGACAACCATAAAGAAAAAGTTTTTAGTAATTGCCCTGGCCCTGAGCTGTGTCAGCGTATCCTGCACCGACGAGTTTGAAGAACTCAACATCGACCCAAACCGCATCGAGCGGATCAACCCGGGCACTTTGCTCAACCCGATCGTGTACGAAATGGCCAGTTTCAATGCTTCGCGCAGCAATGGCTTTTCATTCGATCTGATGCAGGTGTCGCTGCCTTTTCCGAGCGCCTCTGGTGGCATTCACCGCTACAACCTGACGGAGAGTTCGGGCAACAGCACCTGGAACACCTATTACCGCTGGATCACCAACCTGAAGGAGATGCAGCTGGCGGCGGAGACGGCAAACGAACCGAACTACCAGGCCGTGGCCCTGACGCTGAATGCCTGGGTATACTCGCTCCTGACCGACAGCTTTGGCGACGTACCGATGGAAGAAGCCGCCCGAGGCGACGAAGGCATCTTCTATCCGAAGTTCAACACGCAGCAGGAGGTATACACTAAAATCCTGGCCGACCTGGAGAAGGCGAACAACCTGTATGACACCGGCAGACCGATGATATACGGTGCGGATCTGCTCTACAACAATAACATCGCAAACTGGCGACGCTTTACCAACTCGCTGCGACTGCGCCTGTTGTTGCGCGTGTCGAAGCGGGGAGAGATGAACTCCTTTGCCAAGATGACCGAGATGCTGAATGATCCGGCTAAATACCCGGTGTTTACCCGCAACGAGGAAGCTGCCATTCTGAACATCACAGGCGTGACGCCTAACCTGTCGCCCTGGGGACGTGCCATTGACTTTACGACTTTCCGGGCTGCGTCGAAATTCTTCATCGACAACCTGGTCGCTTTCAATGATCCGCGTCTGCCGAAGTTTGCCACACAGGCCCGCTCCAAGGACGGCAGCACCACCATCGGTTACAAAGGTATACCGAGCGGCTACGGCGGCAGCGACTCCCAGTTCGATTACCAGCCTTCTAACCTGAATATAGCCCTGGCTACCGCCCCAATGAAGACCCTGATCATGACCTATGCAGAGGTGGAGTTCATCAAAGCCGAACTGACCCAGCGCGGCATAACGGGTGGCGATGCGAAGACGCACTACGAGAACGGGGTGAAAGCTGCCATCACGCAATGGGGCGCTACGGTGCCAGCCAACTATTTTGAAAACGAGGCCGCCGCTTACGATGGCACGCTGGAGCGCATCATGCTGCAGAAATACTATGCCCTGTTCTTCAACGACAACCAGCAGTGGTTTGAGTACCGCCGTGCCGGTTTGCCGGAACTGCCAAAAGGAAGCGACATGCTCAATAACCAGATTGTGCCGGTGCGTTTCCGCTATCCGACTACCCTGCAAACCAACAACCTCGAAAACTACCGCAAGGCAGTTGAGTCAATGGGCGGCGACGACATCAACACCAAAGTTTGGTGGGAAAAATAAGCAACAACCAGCTATGAAAACGGGAGTCGGCGCTGCACTGGTGCTGGCTCCTTTTCATGCACATCAAAACATATCTTATGTCTCAGAAAAGAAGAACCTTCCTAAAATCACTTGGTCTGACAGGTATAGGCCTAACACTGGCACCAAATATCCTGCAAGCTAAACCAGCTATACCTGTTCGCGGCAAAGACCTGAGCACCGTTAACCTGAGCGGCAAGGTGTCCGCGAATGGCAAAGGTATAGCGGGCGTAGCCGTGACCGATGGCATCAACGTGGTGACCACCGACTCGTCGGGCCGCTACGAACTGCTCAGCAATGCTACCGCTGACTTTGTATACCTGTCCATCCCGCGTGGCTACGAATTCGAAAATGAAAAAAGCATTACCCGCTTTTATAAAAGGATCGTGCCGCAGCGTGGCCGTTTTAAGGCGGACTTTGAGCTAAAGCGCCTGGCGCAGGACGATACCCAACACAACTTTGTGGTGTGGGCCGACCCGCAGATCATCTCCAAACAAGACGCCGAGCAACTCAAGCGTGAGTCGGCACCCGATCTGAAGACATTGGTGGGCAGCTATGCACAGGGCACGCTCTTCCACGGCATTGGCTGCGGCGACCTGGTATGGGACAAGTTCGAGCTTTTTGATGATTACCAGGAGGCGCTGGCCATTGCTGGTATTCCTTTTTTCCAGGTGATTGGCAACCACGATATGAACCTGGAGGCCCGTACCGACGAGGGTTCCGCCGAGAAATTCAAAGAGTTGTTTGGCCCGACTTATTACTCTTTCAATAGGGGGGAGGTGCATTACGTTGTGCTCGACGATGTGTTCTTTATCGGCACTGCCAAGAAGTACATTGGCTACCTGACTGAGCGACAACTGGCCTGGCTGGAGCAGGATCTGGCTACCGTAAAGCCCGGTTCTACCGTGGTCGTGAGTCTGCATATACCGGCTTATACCCGACAGCATGAGCGCAATAAGGAGAAAGAGCCATCGATTGGTGGGGTAGTGTCAAACCGCAAGGAGCTCTACCGCTTGCTGCAACCCTACAAGGCGCACATCATGTCGGGCCATACCCACTTTAATGAGAAAGTATTTGAAAGCGACAATATCATCGAGCATGTGCACGGCACGGTATGTGGCGCCTGGTGGACCGGCCCGATCTGCTACGACGGCACGCCGAGCGGCTATGGTGTGTATGAAGTAAAGGGCAGTGACGTGCAGTGGTATTACAAATCGACGGGTCTGCCGAAAGAGCAACAGTTACGAATATACCCGGTGGGCGCTGTAGCTGCGAAGCCGGAGCATGTGGCCGTGAACATCTGGAACTGGGACCCGAACTGGAAAGTGGAGTGGCTGGAGGATGGCAAGCGTATGGGCGAGATGGCTCGCGAAACCAGCCTAGATCCACTCTCAATAGAGCTGCACGAGGGAGCAGCCAAACCTGCTAAGCATAAGTGGGTGGAGCCTTTGCTAACGGATCATATGTTCTTTGCGAAGCCGTCTGGTGGAGCTTCCACTTTTGCTGTGCAGGCAACGGACCGCTTCGGGAATGTCTACCGCGAAGAACTTAAGATTAACAAACTGGAAAGCGCTGTTCGTTAGGTATAGCTTGTTTTCAGGTATAGCATCAGTAGGTATAGCCTGTTTGCATGCTATTGCCAAGCTATATGTCTACTGCAACAAAAGCTTCCGTTCTACATGGCCTTTCTCCGTGATCAACCTGAGCAGGTAAATGCCTTTGGGCTGCTTACTCAGGTCGAGTTTTTCTTTCAGTATACCTGACAGGCTATGCACCTGCTGGCTGATGATCAATTTGCCGGTCGGGTCATACACCTGCAGGCTAGCCTCGGAGGTGCCGGTTAGCTGTGCCTCGAGCTGGACGATGGTGCTGGCGGGGTTGGGGAACAGTTGTATACCTGTTGCCACTTCAGCCTCGTTTGTATTGGTGCACACGCTCACCGTGATTTCTTTCTCGACCGTGATGGAGCAGACGTTTGCATAGGTATAGGTGATGCGGTGTGTACCCGGTCCGGCCTCCGCTGCATTGAACACGCCGTTCTGCACATGGTTTCCGCCATAGGTTCCGCCCGCCGGAGATCCGCCTGTCAGCGGGAAGTTGGTGGTGGAGGAGCATACCTGCTGGAAGTCAGCCAGGCTGACAGTTGTGAACTCCCAGACGGTGATCGATTTGGTGGCGCTGACACTACAACCGTTTTCGGAATAGGTATAGGTCAGCTGATGTGTGCCGAGGCCTGCCAAAGCGGGATCAAAAATGCCATTCGGCTTTATTCCAATACCCGACCAGACGCCCCCCGCCGGGCTAAAGCCACTTAACTCTATAAGTCCCTGCTTCAGGCAGGCGTTTTCATTCTGACCGGCCTTCACCTCCGGCATGGCTTGCACCTTTATGTCCAGGTATGTGCTTGCGGATTGCCCGTTGAAGTTTTGCGCTGCTACCCCAATCTGTCCGTTCCTCGGGCCGATGCGCACGTTGATCGTGATGGTGCCTTGCCCTTGTATGATCTCATAGCCTTCGGGCACGGTCCAGGTATAGGCACCCGCGCCGCTCACCGGACTGATGCTGTAGGTTACGGCATCCTGCTGGGCACATACATGGGTCGGGCCGCTGATCTTGCCCGGTTTGTCCGGTATGGTCACCTGGTTCATCAGGCTGGCGATTCGTTTCGTGATCGTATCGTTGCAGACCATGCAGAAGTGAATGACTTCACTTGCCGTGGAAAGGTAACGCATGCTGCAGCGCTGGTGCGGCCGGTGCCAGGTAGGAGACTCTTCATAGGGGTAAATGCCCACACCCGTGTTGTTCAGCCACTGCTTCCACTTCACGGTTTCAGGAGAGGAGACCTGCGTCATGTTCGGACGCTCGCGGGCGTACTGCGGGCCGGCCCAGTATTCATCTGCGAGGTTGGCAAAGGAATGGCCAATCTCGTGAATGGCGATCTCTTTGGAATGAACATTGGTAGAACTGGTGGCATAAGCACCGCCCGATCCGCCGTAGTAGGGACTGTTGACAAGCACAAACACCTGATCGTACTCCGGGAAATTGCTAGCGAGTACAGACGAGATGGCCATGTGATTGGTCGGCACGAGCAGTCGGTGTATGCCACCGTAGTCAAAAGTGGAGCCGAAGTAATTGTCTACTTTGACGATTGGAATAGCTGATTGGTTACTCTCATCATTGGCAGTGCCCGGGTGACTGGCACCACTTTGTTTTGAAGGTACTTTGATGGCGAAAACGTTGAAGAAAACTTTGTTCTCCCTGAAAGGCGGTTTGGCAAAGATACCATCCACGGTGCCCTTCACGTCCTCTATGTACTTGCCGAGTTCGTTTGCCTGGTAGCCGTCTGCGAGAAACACAAAGTTGATATACTTGTCCGATGGTCCGTGGTAAAGGATCGTATCGACTTCAAATTTCTGTGCCTGGGCAAGCAGTACACTGCAAAGCACCAGCCATACCGTGGTCAATAGCCTTTTCATAGCGTAAGTCTTGCGATTTCTTTAAGTTGTTTGTCTTCCTGTAGCTGTTCGATGAGCAGAATTTCTGTGCCTGGGTAATAGGGGGCCCTGAGGGTGAAAGTAGTCTGCTGCAGTTGAAAGGTTTTCTTCTGGAGCTCGCCTGATTCAGCGGCATATTCGAGGGTGTTGGCCAGCGGATCAGGTATAGCGGTGCTGTAGAGTACCTGCCCGGCTGAGCTTAGCAGGGAACATTGCAGGTCACCGGAACCGTTTTCATGACCCTGGTGTGCGAGGTTTTTCATCCGGCCATCTGTCACCGTTTTGTTCAGCAGTTTCACCATGCTCTCCTTCGTCAGGCTGTCCCGGCGCAGCTCTAGGTCCAGGAAGATGATTTGGGAAGCGTGGCTTGTCATAGCTTGTCCACCGGCCTCTGCTGTACTAGCTGCCGTGCTGGAAGTGTGGCTTGTCTGGCAGGCTGCTAAAGCCATGAACAGCATGGGGGTATACAGGTATAGGCGCATCGTATTTCTGATTCATGCATGGTAACTTAGCCAATCCGCCAGGTGATCGTCACCGTTTCAGCCACATCGATATCGTCGGGCTCGAAGTCGGGGGCAGGGGCGGAGGCCTCCATCAGCACCTGGCTGTCATACATCGGGTAGTCGTGCTGCTGCGAGCGAATGGTGAGTTCGCGGTAGGAGTAGTCAATGTCGAGGATCTCGCGCAACTCCACTTCGGTGGCCTCGGCGATGAGGGCGGCATTCTCTTTGGCTTTGGCGATGGCCTGCAGGATCAATTGCTGCTGGTGCCCGCTGGCATCTTTCACTCCAAAGGAGATGCTGAAGTCCAGGCTGTCCAGCTTTTTGGCTATCTGGCTGAGCAGTTTGTTGATGAGTGCCTTGTCAAGTGGCAGCTCCAGTTCCAGACGGTGGGTGGCGCTGTAGCCAATAAAATCAGACTTCTCGGTCTTGCGGTTCCACTGGGCTTCTTTGCGGATCCCGAAGTCCTTGGTCTTGAGACTGCTGCGGTTTATACCCTGTGCTTCAATGATGCTGCGCAGTTCCTCTACTTTGGTGTTTAGGGCATCTACTGTTTTATCGTATTCCCACTCCTGTGCCACAGCACTGAAGGATAGGATCATGATATCAGGCGTAACGGAAAGTTTTCCGCGCCCCGTGATCTGTAGTTTGCGTTTCATAGCACAGGTATGTATGAGGTGAATTATTCTCCAATATATAGATTAAATTGAATAATTTGAAAAATTCAACCTTATATACTGTAAAGTTACATACTGGGGAAGGCTATACCTCAAAAGAGTGGGTGAATGCTAGTCTGGAGCTCCGGTAGATGACTATATTTACACTGCTATACCCGAACCTATGGACTTTTTTAATTCAATTTTGCCCTTCCTGCTCTGCTTGGTGCTGCTGACAGCCTGTATGTCAAAAACACAGCAGGGGATGGGGAACGGACAAGGGGAAAAGGCAGTGTCGCAGCTGCGTGTCATGAGCTACAACATCCACCATGCAAATCCGCCCGCTAGAAAAGGCGTGATCGATCTAGAGGCAATTGCCGGGGTGATCCGGAACGAAGAGCCGGACCTGGTGGCTCTGCAGGAAGTGGACGTGTACATTCCGCGATCTGGAAACGTGCACCAGGCGGAAGCACTGGCAGCGATGCTCGGGATGCATTTCTATTTTGCGAGAGCGATTGATTTTGGGGGAGGGGAGTATGGCGTTGCGATCCTGTCACGCTACCCACTGTCGGATACCCGGAAGGTGGAGTTGCCTAAAGAGGATAGCCCAAAAGCCGAGGGCCGTGTGCTGGCAGTCGCCACGGTGCAATTGCCGGGCGGGCAGCGCATCCGCTTCGGGAGCACGCACCTCGACATACAAAGCAGTGCCAACCGCCAGCAGCAGGTACAGACCATCAATGCCGTGGCCGCATCTGACAAACTGCCTTTTATCCTGGCCGGTGACCTTAACGACTACCCGGACAGTCCCGCCATCGCTGCGCTGGACGAGACGTTTCAACGTACCTGCCTGGTGGCGTGCGAAGCCACTTTCCCGCAGGACAAGCCCGACCGCATCATCGATTACATCGCCTTCACGCGCTCAGCCAACTTTAAGGTGCTAGCGCATCGGGTGGTGCCTGAGCGCTACGCCTCCGATCACCGGCCGGTTGTCGCGGTGCTGGGCCTCGCATCTGCCCCTGGAACCCTTACTCGTTAGAGGCCAGCTGCTCTGTTCCGTTTGGCCAGCTTTCCATGGACAGGATCTTCAGCTTTAGCGCGTCGGTTACCTCGTCTGCGATCTGGTTAGGTGAACGGTTATAGCGGGTGTTGGCCAGCACCACAAAGCTGTACTCGTCGTTGACCCTGGAGAGTACGGCCGTAGTGCCGGGCAGGGAGCCGTAATGGGTCCAGGTATCGCCGCCAAAATAAGTACTCTGCAGCAGGTTGCTACTGATCAGATCAGGTATAGCCGGGTTACGGTCGATCAAAGCCATGAAGCGCATCAGGTCGCCTGTGCTTGAGAGCCAGCCGCCATGGGAGTCCATGCGGGTCATGTTGTAAGCGTAGGGACTGTGTTCCCGCTGGTAGTATTTTACTTCCTTAGGGGCTTTTTCCGCTTCCGTATCACCTGCAATGCGCATCCCGACAACCTTTGCCGGCTGCAGAATATCTTCCTGTATGTATTCCTGGTAGGTCTTGCCTGTCACTTTTTCGATCACCCTGCCCAGGATGCTATAGCCTAGGTTGGAGTAAGCGTTAGTCAGGCCGGGATGGTGATCCAGCGCCCGATGCAGCAGCTGCTCGGTTATGATCTCTCGGGCCGTGGCGGCATACTCAACCAGCATGGGGTCGCCGGCGCTGTTGGTCCAGCCAGCAGTATGCGTGAGCAGGTGGTAGACAGTGATCAGACCGATATTCGGGTCGGCCGCAGGTGCCGGAAACTCGTCAGCCAATATGCCTTCCGGACCAAATACCTTGTCTGCCAACGTCAGCTTGCCATCCTGTATCAGTTTGAGAATGCCGGCGCTGGTAATGGGTTTAGATAAACTTGCAATCCGGAAAAGGCTCTGGTCGCTCACGAGTTCTTCATTTTCCTTGTCTGCGTAGCCATAACTCCGGACAAACACCGGCTCCCCGTTTCGGGTGATCGAGACAGAAATTCCCGGTACGTCATAGCGCTGCATGATCGCATGAAGCGTCTCGTCGAAATCAATGAAAGGAGAGCCAGGTAGCGCTTCCTGCTGCACCACGCTTCCATCCGCTGCCACTACATTGTAGAAAATGCTCTGCTGTTCCACAGCATCTGCGTAATTGCCTCTAGTAGTTGAGGGTGTGTTGGGAGTTAAAAAGGGAACCACGCCACCTGTGGTAGACCCGCTGGAGATTCCCTGTGCGGCAGTGTTTTTGGGGAGTGAAAGGGAAGGAAACAGACCCGCCTCCAGTTGCTGGATTTGAGATTGCTCTGGTTTTCTGAACTCGCCCTGGCAAGCAAACATGCTACACAGAAGCAGTGCGACAGTCAGCCTTCTGTACATACTGTAAAAGGTAATAGGTACTAAAAATCGTAAAAAGGCGGCGACTACAGGTATAGCTTATACCCTGGCCGTTTTTTCATAGTGTAGGTATAAAGGACGTTCAAATCTGATCCGCCTGGAGCCTGATTCTGATGCTAATATAATTTGTGCGGGCTTCTGAAACAAAATAAATTTAAAATCGTATTTGCACTATTTTTATTATTTGGGCCTTTTTGGAATCATAAAAGTGTATTAATTCTAGAGGTTCTGCTGATATTACTCTTAAAAATTATGATTATTTCTAATGAATAATTGCCAATTTTTAAGAGGTCTTTTAACTGGTGGGAGGTGCTTTTCTATTTTATCGAATTGGGTGAAAAGGGTAGTTGTTGATTATGAGTATCTTATGTTATGAAGAAAAGTATAATTTTGGCTATATATAGAAAATTAAACGAATTGATTGGATTTTATAAATAAAGCCTGACAGGAAAGGCAATCAATTTTTAACAGGATTTACTGTTCGCAATTTTGTCAGTTTGGATGTAACGGTTGGGTGAAAAGTAAAAGCCCCGTACCTGTTATGGTTACGGGGCTTTGAAAAGGCAATAATAAAATGAATTGAGCAGTCTACTGTGCCGGGGTGCTCACCTTCTTCTCTTTCGGGTTACGATTCAGGAGTGGCAGCAGCGACACACCTACATAGGCATTGGCGCCATAGGGCTTGCCCAGGTTAAAGGCACCACCAATGTTGTCGGAACCGATGTAGAAATTCATGAAACGCACCATCGCGCCCACAGTCAGCACTGAGTAATTGTTTTGCAGGGCAACCGGCATAGCCACTTCAAACTTTCTGAACTCCGCACGTGGCGTAATGGCAAACAACGAGTTCTGGCGCATTCCGATCGCATTCTTGCCGCGCACGCCCTGGATCAGGGTAGCATTCGCGTACAGGTTGCGTGTCAGGCGATAGTCCACGTTGATGTGCAGGGCAGTAGGGAGGGCTGCACGGAAAGAAGTTGTCTTTTCGTTTTCGCTCACGCCCAGTTGCTCGTTCAGGTAGTCCAGCATTTCCTCCGTTGTCTCTGCATCGCCGAACTCAGTCAGATTGACTTCTTTATTTGTGCGCTTCACGTCATAGGCCCATACCAGGTTCGGGTTGTTGTAATTGATGCTACCGACATCCATCAGGGACACCGCCACGCGGTACTTGTATTTGTTCTGCTCCACGTCGGTCAGCACCTGCCCGTTGCGGGTAATCTGGTAATCAGGGTTTTTGGTGCGGTACTCGTAGGTAAAGCCCAGGTCAGCACCCCAGCCATTGCCGGCACTTTTGCTGCCGAATAACAAGCCCAGCAGGTCGCCGCTTTCGGCTGCGTCAAAGTCCGGCATAGCGGCATAGCCATAGCGGGCATGCACTTTGTCCAAATTCACCACGTAGTCGGCATCACCAGTAACTTCATTTGTTCTCTCCTCAGCCTGCAGATCAGTGTCTTCCAGGTTCAGGTAGGCAGAGGAGCCACCATTCAAGCGCTTTACTGTTATACCTGCTTTCACAAAGTGCGGTCCCTGGTCCAGCACGACGCGTGCATAACTGAGGCCAAATTCTGAAAAGGCATTCACATTGAGGTTCATGTTGTTGCCAGTATAGCGCTTGTACAGGTAGCTGTCGTCTTCGCCGTCTGCTACTTTATACAAACGTGCTACTTCCTCTGACAAGTTGTTGGCCTGCGCTGCGGCACGTACACGGGTTGTTACGGCGATGCTGTGTAGGGGGCTCAACTGTACCATCAAGGCAGGACCTCGGAAGTCTGCACCGGCCATCACGAGCTTCTGCTTGCCATTGAGGTTCTCCTGAATGTACTCGCTCTTGAACTCCTCACCCGTTCGTGCCAGCTTGAACAGCGACATCGGTGCATCGTAGCGCAGGTAGTTGTTGGTAGCGCCAAACTCTGCCGAGAACAGGCTCAGAAAGAATTTGTGGCGTGAATCAGCTATGGCTGATGGGTTGGTATAGAGGCTGTTGGTGCCTGCATAGTTGCTGTTGGCTATACCTAATTGTTGTGCCTGTGCTGATTGTGATAAAAAAGGCGATGCCAGCAGGCCAAGGCATAGCCCCATTTTTAATGCGTAAACTTTTCGATTCATGCAAAGTGAATAAGAGTGAGTAAATAGAATAAGGGAAAGTTGTAGATCATAGCCTGGAAAGGCGTGCGTAGGTATGGCATTCAATAAAGGCAGTGTCAGGCTGCACAGAAAATCATCAAAAAAACAATATTTTGCATTTAGAGGCGGCAAAGGTAGTGTTATGGATTGGTTGCGCCAATACCTACATGTGGGTATTTAGTGAAAAAAAAAGCCCCTTCGATTGGAAGGGGCTTTGTCGTTGATGGTGCGGCAGCTATACTTTACCAGGCAATGCCGTAGTCTTCGCCGTGGTTGCTGGAGCCTCCCCAGAAGCTGCCGTGCTTCCAGTCGAAGAAGACGGCGTTGATCGGCCCACTCGTGCGGTCGCCAAAGCTCAGGGTATAGCCCATCTTCTTTAGTTCGTTGCGGACTGCCTCCGGCGTGCTTTCGTTCAGCAAGATGTGGCCGGGCTTTGGCTTGCGGTCATCGATCTTGGTACCGCCAAGCGAAAGCCAGAGCTGGTTGGTATTGAAGTTGGCCGCCTCAGCTGCCTGCTGTACGTTCATGCCGAACTCGACCACGTTCAGGAAAAACTGTAGCAGGTTCTGGTCCTGCGTGTCGCCTCCCTGTACGGCAAAGGACAGGTATGGCTTGCCGTCCTTTAGCGCCATGGAAGGGGTGAGGGTCACCCTCGGACGCTTGCCCGGCTCCACTACGTTGAAAGGATTGAGCTCTGCATCGAGCACAAAGCTCTGCATGCGCTGGCTCATACCGATGCCGGTGTTGCCTGCAATAACAGCCGGTAGCCAGCCCCCACTCGGGGTGATCGACACCACCCAGCCTTCTTTGTCAGCTGCTTCGATGGTAGTGGTACCGCGCCACAGTCTGTCCTGGTATTCGGCATCCTCCATAGAAGAACCGCTACGCTGGTCATGGGTAGGGGCAAAGTTACGACGCACTGTGTCAGGCTCGTAGCCCCTTTTCTTCAGCATTTTCAGGTAAGGGTTCTTGCGGCCTTCAAATGGGTAAGGGTCGCCCGGGCCGATATTCGCGTCGTTCTTGTTGTACTGGATCAAACTGGCTCGCTGCTTCGCGTATTCCTTACTGAGCAGACCCTTCATCGGTTCTTCCGGCTTGAAGTAAGGGTCGCCGTAGTAGAAGTCGCGGTCAGCGAAAGACAGGTTCATGGCCTGGTACAAGGTATGGATGTAGCGGGTACTGTTATAACCCATGTCTTTCAGGTCGAAGTTTTCGAGGATGTTAAGCGCCTGCAGCATGGTTGGTCCCTGCGTCCACTGCTGCAGTTTGTATACCTCCACGCCTTTGTAGTTCACCATTATGGGCTCTTCTTCGATCGGCTTCCATTTCGCCAAGTCCTGCATGGTGATCAGGCCGCCCTGTTCTTTGGAACCGCGCACAAACTCTTCGGCAATATCTCCTTTGTAGAAGCGGTCGTAAGCTGCCATGATGGCCTCCTTTCGGCTTTTGCCTTGCTTCAAAGCTGCTCGCTCAGCTTCCACCAGTTTGGTCAGTGTTTGCAACAGGTCCTTTTGCACGAAGATCTCACCAGCATTCGGTGCTTCGCGTTCCTCACCCAGATGCGTCAGGAATACCTTTTTGCTGTAAGGCCATTGCTTGATCAGTTCTTTGTTCTTCTCCATGCTGTTGGCTGTCTGCGCCTCGATCGGGTAGCCAGCTGCCATTTCCATGGCAGGGGCCAATACTTCTTCCAGACTCAGCGTGCCGTAGTTCGCCAGCATGTGCATCAGTCCGCCCGCTGTCCCGGGTGTGGTAGCTGCCAGCGGACCGTTTTCTGGTGGGAAGTTATAGCCTTTGTCCTTGAAGTACTTGGGAGTCGCGCCGGTCGGCGCAACCCCTAAGGCGTTAATAGCAATCACTTTTTTGGTTTTGGGATTGTAGATGAGGGCCTGCGTTTCGCCGCCCCAGCTCAACACGTCCCACATGGTGCAGGTGGCTGCCAGCATGGTGCAGGCCGCATCTACGGCATTGCCGCCCTTCTGGAAGGTCATGGCGCCGGCAGTGGCCGCAAGTGGTTTGCCGGTAATGGCCATCCAGTTCTTTCCGTGCAGCACCGGCTTCTGGGTCTGCTGCGCCACTGCCGGGAAGAGGGGCAAGGCGAGCAGGCAAAGAGATATGAATCGTTTCATTTTTTAAGGTTTAGGGTATCAATTTAACTAAAAACAGAGTGTTGCACAACTGAGATGGAATTAGTACGCTTATCGGTCGAAATCAGTCAACCTGCTTTTATCTGACATTCGCCTGCAACTACTACAGCAATGAGCCATCCCCTTGAAAAAAATCACCCATAATTTTTTGATTGTAAGGAATATATCAGATATTAGCCAGCAGAAATGAACACAGCGCAAAATCATATCGTCTATTATAGCTATTACTATTTTACTTTATGTAAATAAGGGTGGCGATGCTATAGGTTGATAAACAGCTATAAATCAGAGGCCTCCCGATCGGAGGCTTTTTTTGTGTATTAACATGACCATATACCTGAACAGCTATTTTACTTTTTACTATTACTACTTCTATCTCAGGAAGAAGGCGGGATATCTATGGTAAAAAGCAAGCTGTTGTTTTGCACTTACAAAGAGTCCCCATCCGGCGGACTCTTTTTTTATTTAAAGCAATTGATAAGCACCTAAAAAAAGCAGATGGTGAACATAGCAGACAGATACGGCGATGTGCAGGAGTACTACTTCTCGCAAAAGTTGCGGGAGGTCGCACAGCTCAATGCAGCCGGCAAAAACATTATCAACCTGGGTATAGGGAGTCCGGACATGGCTCCGCCCCGGCAGGCGGTGGAGGCACTTTGCGCTGCCGCCAGAGACGACAAAGCACATGGCTACCAGGGTTATAAAGGGATACCGGCACTCCGGCAAGCCTTCAATGACTGGTATGCCTCTTATTATGCGGTTACGCTGGACCCCGAAACAGAGGTGTTGCCGCTCATAGGTTCAAAAGAAGGCATCACCTACATTTCCAATGCTTATCTGAACGCCGGGGATGAAGTGTTGGTGCCCAATCCGGGTTATCCAGCTTATGCCGCTGCGACCAAAGTGGCTGGTGGGGTGGTGCGGCACTATGACCTGCGGGAAGAGACGGGTTGGCTGCCAGACCTGGAGGAATTGCAACAACAGGATCTCAGTAAGGTAAAGCTTTTGTGGGTGAACTATCCGCACATGCCTACCGGAGCGAAGGCGAGCAAAGCAGCGCTGGCTCAACTTATGGACTTTGCGGAACGCCACGACATCCTGCTCTGCCACGACAACCCTTACAGCTTTATCCTCAACGATAAGCCTGAAAGTATTTTATCAATTAAGGGTATCTCTGCGCATGTACTGGAGCTGAACTCGCTGAGCAAATCGCATAACATGGCCGGCTGGCGGGTGGGTGTGCTGGTTGGTCATCCCCAGCATATCTCGAATGTGCTGATCGCAAAAAGCAATGTCGATTCAGGTATGTTCCTGGGTATACAGCAGGCCGCCATTGAGGCTTTAAAACAACCCCAGGCTTGGTATGATGAGTTGAATGCGCATTATGCAAAGCGACGGAAGTTGGTCTGGCAAATTTTGGACACGCTGGAATGCAGGTATAGCACTGAGCAGGCAGGTCTCTTTGTGTGGGGACGTGCACCGGAAAAAGTGAAAGTGGAGCAGCTGGTGGATCAGCTCCTCTACGAAGCAGGGGTCTTTATCACGCCCGGTTTCATTTTCGGATCGAACGGGCAGCGCTACATCCGTGTGTCGCTTTGCGCTGACATCGGGCAGCTGCAAACAGCACTTGAAAGAATCAAAGCATTTAAAAATACTAAATTCAAAACAACATGATCGTAGGCGTAGTAGGTATCGGACTGATTGGAGGCTCCATGGCCATGGACCTCCGGCAACGTGGTTTTGCCATTAAAATAATCGGCGCAGACAACAACCCGGAGCACCTCCGGATCGCAAAAGGTGCAGGTATCATACAAGAAGAGGGCAGTCTGGCAGATCTGGCCAGTAGCTGTGATCTGATCATTGTGGCTACGCCGGTGGATGTCTCCCCGGGCATTGTGCTTACGCTTTTAGACCAGATAAAAGACGGAGCTGTTGTGCTGGATGTAGGGTCAACAAAAGAGCAGATCTGCCAGGCCGTTGCGAACCATCCGCGCAGAGAGCAGTTTGTCGCCTGCCACCCGATTGCCGGCACCGAAAATACCGGACCGGGAGCGGCGCACCACAAGCTCTTCGACCACAAAGTGAATATTATCTGCAACGCAGAGGCCTCCGGTATAGCGGCTGTTCGGAAAGTGGAGGAATTGTTTGGCACCCTGAAAATGGAAACGGTACACATGGAGGCCCGTGAACACGACCGCCACATCGCCTTTGTGTCGCACTTGTCCCACATCACCTCTTTTGCCCTTGGCCTGACGGTGCTCAAGATCGAGAAAGACGAGAAGAGCATTTTTAATATGGCCGGCAGTGGTTTCGCCTCTACCGTGCGACTGGCCAAAAGCTCTCCAGATATGTGGGCGCCCATCTTCAGCCAGAACGCAGGTCATGTATCGGCGGCACTGGATGCTTACATCGATCAGCTGCTGCTCTTCAAAGAAACGATCGACGAAGGACTGAGCACCGAAACCTACGACATGATCTCCAATGCCAACCAGATCAGCCGCATACTGGATGGCATAGAACTTAAGAACCGGCAGAAACCCTTTGCTCCGCCACTCACCGGAAAAGACAAACTCGAGATTGCCCCGATCAGTGCCTGGTTGCCAGATCTGCAACGGCCCCTGGTGATCAGCGGTCCCTGCAGCGCCGAAACAGAAGAGCAGGTGATGGAGACCTGTCGACAGCTAGCCGCTACTGGCAAAGTGGATGTACTGCGAGCCGGCATCTGGAAACCACGCACACGACCCAATAACTTTGAAGGCATCGGCACGATCGGGTTGGAGTGGCTGCGAAAAGCGAAGGAGGCGACAGGTATGAAAATAGCCGTGGAGGTGGCCAATAAACAGCATGTGGAGGAAGCGCTGAAGTATGGCGTGGACATTCTCTGGATTGGGGCACGTACGACGGTTAACCCTTTCTCAGTGCAGGAAATAGCGGATGCCCTGCAAGGTATAGATGTGCCGGTTTTGGTCAAAAACCCAATCAATGCTGACCTGGAGCTGTGGATCGGGGCGCTGGAACGTTTGAGCGGGGCAGGCATTACCAAGCTGGGAGCCATTCATCGAGGCTTTGCTAAGTATGGCGAAACAAAGTTTCGTAATGCACCGCAGTGGCAATTGCCCATCGAGTTGAAGAGAAGAATGCCTGACCTGCCTTTGATCTGTGATCCGAGCCATATCTGCGGCAACCGGGAGTTACTGGCAGAAATCTCGCAGCAGGCGATGGACCTGAACTATACCGGTCTGATGCTCGAAAGCCACATTGACCCGGACAAAGCCTGGAGCGACGCCAAACAGCAAGTGACGCCGGAGCGGCTGGCGGAGATCATCGATGGGCTGGTGCTGCGGAACGGCTATGGCGGTAAAGTAGGGGTAGATGACACCTTGCAGGAGCTGCGCAGTCAGGTAGACCAGTTCGACAGTGAGTTGTTCTCCCTGCTGTCACAACGAATGCAGGTGGTGGAGAATATCGGCCGGTACAAAAAGGAAAACAAGCTGACCATTCTGCAGGCTTCCCGCTGGAACGACGTGTTGGAGAGATCATTTGAGCGGGGAGAGAAGTTGGGCCTGAGCCGGGACTTTATCCAGAAGTATCTCAAAGCCGTACACCAGGAGTCCATCAATCACCAGAGCGCCATCATGAATGCGCATTAAGACACAGGACTGCTGTATGCTTGCTCTTTTGTCACCCTGTAAGGATCCTGGTAAATAGTGCCCTTATCCTCGCTATTAGCTTTGGTGTAACTCTGCGATAAAGGAATGTAGAGCAAATCTTATGTAGCTATTTAAATGTAAGAAGTGATTTCAGGTCGCCTCAATCACTTCTTACATTTAATTAAAATACTACTTAATCAGGCCAACGCCGACAGTCGAATTTGTCTGCTCGTCGATGAGGATAAAAGCACCATTGGCTCTGTTTTCAGTGAAAGAGTCGTAAAAGACTTCTTTTGCTGTTTTCAGCTGCACATCGGCAATCTCGTTTAGCTTCAGCTCACTTACAGCGCTATCAGCACCCAGTGTCACCACATCTATCAGGTTGGAGAGTGCGCTGACTTTGGCTCTGGACGTATTCACGCCGTGTTGTAGCAGGTATGAGCCGCCCACACGCAAAGGTTTTTTGTCCATCCAGCAGATGGTGGCCGCGAGCTGCCTGCTTTGCTGTGGCAACTGGCTGATCGGCACGATCATATCGCCCCGGCTGATGTCCACGTCATCCTGCAGCAGTAAGCTGATCGATTCTTTGGCCTGCGCCGCCTCTATCTCACGTCCAAACTTCTCGATTTTGGCAATGGTAGTTTCCTGTCCGCTTGGCAGTACGACCACCCGTTCGCCTTTGCGCAGCAGGCCACTGGCTACCTTGCCAGCGTAGGCTCTGTAGTCATGAAACTCTTCTGACTTGGGCCTTACCACATACTGCACTGGAAAACGGCTTACTTCCTCTGACAGGTGCTGTTCCAAAGGTATAGCCTCCAGTAAACTAAGTAGTGATACCCCCTCGTACCAGGGCATGTGCGCTGACTGATGCACGAGGTTTTCGCCGTAGAGCGAGGACACAGGTATAAAGCTGATCTCCTGTTCCGGAAAGCGTACCTTTTCAGCAAAAGCCATGAAAGCTGACTTTATTTCCTCAAACTTTGTCTGGTCATAATCTACCAGGTCCATCTTGTTCACGCAAACCACTACGTTTGGAATGCGCAGCAGGCAGGAGATGTAAAAGTGGCGGAAGGTCTGTTCCACTACACCGTTGCGGGCATCCACCAAAATCATGGAGACATTGGCGTTGGAAGCACCTGTCACCATGTTGCGGGTATACTCAAAGTGGCCCGGTGTGTCGGCTATGATAAACTTACGGGTAGGCGTAGAGAAGTAAATGTGCGCCACGTCAATTGTGATACCCTGCTCACGTTCTGCTATCAGGCCGTCTGTCAGCAGCGACAGATCCACATAGTCGAGGCCTTTCTTTTTGCTGCTCGCCATGATGGCCTCCAGCTTATCGGTGGTGATTGAATTGGTCTCGAACAGGAGTCGCCCGATCAGGGTGCTTTTTCCATCGTCCACACTTCCGGCGGTTGCAATTTTTAGAACGTCCATACCTTAAAAATATCCTGATTGCTTTCTTTTTTCCATCGCCGCCTCGGAGCGCTTGTCGTCTATGCGGGCACCTCTTTCTGATACTGTGGCGCTCAGTATTTCTGCAATAATGTCATCGATCGCTACTGCCGTTGACTCTACAGCAGCAGTACAGGTCATATCGCCCACCGTTCTGAAGCGGACCATGCGGGTGCTTACCGACTCATCTTCCGACATGTTCATGAAAGGGGAGTAGGGAAGGATCTGTCCGTCACGCTCAAAGGTTTCGCGCTCGTGGGAGTAGTAAATGGAAGGTATAGCCAGCTGCTCTTCTCTGATGTAGTTCCAAACATCCAGCTCTGTCCAGTTGCTGATCGGGAAAACGCGCACATTCTCACCCAGGTTGATTTTGCCGTTGAGCATATCGAACAGCTCCGGGCGCTGCTTTTTAGCGTCCCATTCGCCGAAGTCGTTTCTGACCGAGAAGATACGCTCCTTGGCACGGGCTTTCTCTTCGTCGCGACGGGCACCTCCGATGCAGGCGTCAAAGCCAAACTCCTCGATGGCGTCCAGCAATGTGACCGTTTGCAGCACGTTGCGGCTGGCGTATTTACCTGTTTCTTCCACCACCTTCTGCTGGTCTATACTGTCCTGCACGTAGCGCACGATCAGCTCGAGACCAAGTTCTTCCACCAGCTCGTCCCGGAATTGGATGGTTTCTTCAAAGTTGTGCCCCGTGTCGACGTGCAGTAGGGGGAAGGGTATTTTGCCTGGATAGAATGCTTTATAGGCAAGTCTTACCAGTGTGATCGAGTCTTTTCCGCCGGAGAACAGGAGTACAGGTTTTTCAAACTGTGCGGCGACCTCTCTGATGATATAGATCGCCTCGTCTTCCAGTTCTCTGGGGAATACAGCGTTGTGAGTAGCCATATTAGTTTTGTTTAATTGAATAATTTGCATGCAGACCGCATTCCTTCTGGGTCTGTTCCCACCACCACCTGCCGGCACGTGGTTCTTCCCCGGGCAGTATGGCCCGGGTGCAGGGAGCGCAGCCTATGCTGACATAGCCCTGGTCATGAAGCTTATTATAGGGTACCGCGTTATCCTGCAGGTATGCGATCATCTCGTCATAAGACCAGTTGATGATCGGGTTGAATTTGATGACCTGAAACGCCTCATCCCATTCCAGTAAACTGAAGCTGCTGCGGTTGGCACTCTGGCCGGAGCGCAGTCCGGTTACCCAAACCTCCACGCCCTGCAATGCTCTTGTCAGCGGCAGTACCTTACGGACCTGGCAGCAGGCTTTGCGGTTATCAACTGAGTCGTAAAATCCATTTATACCTTGTTTAGCGACCAGCGACTCCACATCGGAAGCTTGCGGAAAAAAGGGTTCTATTTTGCGTTTATACTTGTATTCGGTGTCTGCCCATAAGGTATAGGTTTCCTGAAACAGGCGGCCTGTGTCAAGCGAGAAGATTCTGATCGGAAGCTGATCGGAGAAGATGGCGTGCGTGATGACCTGATCCTCCTGACCCAGTGCTGTCGAAAAAGCAACTTTGCCGGGAAATCGGTTGGCTACCCAGGCCAGTGTTTCGGAAAGGGACAGGTCTGCCAGTTCCTTAAGCAGCGACGGTATTTGATTTTTCAAGTTCATGAGCCTCTTTTTTTACTGTGAATCGTTCCCAAATACGTTCGTGGACATAGTAGAGCAGGATCTTACTAAAGACCTCAATCGAGCCGATTGAGAAAGCCATTTTAAGCTCACCCGTGATCAAGTAAGAAATAACAATGGTATCAAAAGTGCCCAAGACACGCCATGAAATGGCCTTGGCAACACTTTTGAATTTGCTGTCCTTTTTCTGCGGACGCTGCTTTTTACTAAAAGCTTTCTGAAGATATCGGTCTAGTAGCATAGCGCTGCATTGAGCGCCAAAACTACACAAAACCTACAAACTTAGTAGGGTAATAAGTTAAAAAAAACTTAAATCAGCTATGTTTAATATTTAAGAGACTGCTATTCAGTTGTTTGAGGTAATCAGGTCGGAGAGGGTCTTATTTTCTACTACGGCCAGGGTCTGATCTCTTACCTGGCACATAATGATGTGCATGTTGCAAGTCGCTTCATCTGGGCAGTCGGAGCATTTCTCGTAATAGTTGAGGCTCACGCAAGGGAGCCAGGCGATGGGACCATTGAGCAGGCGAATGATTTTGGCCAGTGTGATCTCTTCCGGTTTCTTGATGAGGTAATAGCCTCCGCCTTTGCCCTTTTTGCTGCCCAGTATACCTGCTTTTTTCAGCTCAAGCAGGATGTTCTCGAGAAACTTGTGCGAGATGTTCTTACTGGATGCAATTTCCTGGATCAGCACAGCACCCTTGTCCTGGTTTTCGGCCAGGTAGGTGAGGGCATGGAAAGCATACTTGGTCTTTTTGGATAACATAAAAGAGATCGGTATCAGCAGGGCCGGCTCTTTAGAGCAGGCTGTGTTATCACAAAATTAAGAAGCAGTCCGATGTAAAACTATTCTGCGAACAAAAGATTGTAGTTAGTGCTAATGATACATGCCAGCCTAGGTCAATCCTTTCAACTTTTTGTAAAAGCTGTCGCTATAGGTTTCACTTATCGGGATGATCTGATCTGCGATGCTGATCCGGTTCTTTTCGATGTGGACGATCTTATCGATGGCAACCATATAAGAACGGTGTACACGGGCAAAGTCCTGATCTGGCAGCAGTTCTTCCATTCTGGCAAAACTCAGCAGGGTCATGATCTTTTCTTTGGCTGTGTGTATCCGCAGATAGTCTTTCATACCCTCTATGAATAGAATGTCGCGGGTTGCAATTTTCTGAATACGATGCCCGACTTTCAGGAAAATGTACTCCTGCTCATGTTTCGGCTCAGCTGTAATTTCCTTTTTATCCGGCACCTGCCGGTTACCCTGTTCCTGATACAAGCGAAATACCCCTTTGTAGAATCGCTCAAACGAAAACGGTTTGACCAGGTAATCCTTCACTTCCAGTTCAAAAGCTTTCAGAGCATACTGATCATAGGCAGTGGTCAGGATGATCATGGGTTTTGGGTTCAGCATAGGTATGAAACTGAGTCCATCCAGGTCAGGCATGTTGATGTCCAGGAACAGCAGGTCGGGCTTATCTTCATCTATCTGAGCGGCTGCTTCCAAGGGACTCATGAAGGTGCCTTTCAGCTCCAGGAAAGGGACTTTCGTTATATACTCTTCCAGTATTTCCTGGGCCAGGTGCTCGTCATCAATTATATAGCAGGTGAGCTTCTCTTTCATGAACCTGTGAATCTAGATTGTGAATTTTCAAAGTAACTGTAAACTTTTCGCCCGTGCTGTTGATCTCCAGATGGTGTTGGTCCGGATACAACAAAGACAGTCTTTTCCGAACATTTGGTAGTCCGATGCCTCCCGGTTCTTCCAGCTTATTTCCCTCGTGCCTTCCTTTGGGGTTCTGAATATGGAAGGTAAGGGTATTTTCTTTTATCTCCACCCGCACTTTTATATCACCTGGTTCCAGTCGGGCCGGGCTGTGTTTGTAGGCGTTTTCCATGAGGTGAATGAACAGCAGCGGGGCAATGTGACACGAATCGGTATCTCCTTCTATCTGCAGGTCCACAACCGGGCTCTTTTTATACCGGAGCTGCTGCAGACTCACATAATCCTGTAGGTAGCTCATTTCCCTTGAAAGCGGCACTGTCGGGGCATTGGATTCATAGATCATGTAGCGCATGAGTGAAGACAGGCGCATCACTGCTTCCGGTGCTGCCGGAGCCTGTTTATATACCAGCGTATGAATGTTATTGAGCGTATTAAACAGAAAGTGCGGATTGATCTGTGACTTCAGATAGTACAACTCTGCCTCTACGGCCTGTTTCTCCAACTGTTCTTTCCTGATCGTATTAAGCACCAAATTTTCTGTGACCCTGGCCAACCAACTGAGGAAGGTAAAGATGGGTACAATGGAGACCAGTGTCATAGCATATAACTGAAAGAAAACCGGCCAGGCATCCAACGTTTTAGGATGCAACATTAAAAAAGGTAAAGGGCCGGTTAGCATAATTCCGGCCAGCCGGAAGAAATAAGCCTTCCTTTTTCTTTTACCTAAATAGCGGGTGAGGAGAAAGAAATGACTGTAGAAAACATACAAACATGTCAGGATGAAGCCCACGGTCAAGGTAAGCCAGTGGATATCATCCTGGCTCAGTTGCAAGGCTACCAGCAGGCTAAACAGGATCCAGAGAACTATGTGGATCAGCGTGAATACCTTTTTAATTCTATTCATAAAACAAAGATATTTTTTCCTGCCATTTCCTTATCACCCATTCGACCGTTGCCTTGTCTCGATCTACGAAATGGAGAGTTGAGGCTGCAAGTACTTTGGCGGAAGCAAAGCAGTCTTTGGTCGATCCATTAGCAGCATCAGCATATTGCTTTTTGCTTTTCAGGGCTACACTATTTCCTTTATTCTGAAAATGAGCGGGATAGATCTCATTCTGTCCTCTTGCGGGTATAGGCTTCTCTGTCTTTTCGCTTCTTTCCTGTTAATAATGAAAGCGTGAAAGTATGGGGTAGCATGCTATTTAACGCTCTTATTTTCATCAGCAACAAGATTCATATTAATGAACATAACTATGGGAAATCAAATCAGCCTGTCCATCCGAAATGTCTCTAAAACATACGCCAATGGCGTCCAGGCATTGAACAATATTAACCTGAACATTCCTTCGGGAATGTACGGCTTGCTTGGTCCAAACGGTGCGGGAAAATCTACGCTGATGCGTATACTGGCCACACTGCAGGAACCTGACGAAGGCACCATCACCCTGGGTGAACTAGATGTGCTGCGCCAGAAGGAGGAGGTGCGTCAGACGCTCGGTTACCTGCCGCAGGAGTTCGGTATCTATCCGAAGTCGAGTGCAGAGGACCTGCTGGATTATTTTGCAGTTCTGAAAGGCATCACGAACCGCACATCCCGCAAAGAAGTGGTGGAGCGTTTACTCCGGCAGACGAACCTTTGGGACATGCGTCGGCAGAAACTAGGTGGCTATTCTGGGGGGATGCGGCAACGCTTTGGTGTGGCAGTAGCCTTGCTGGGCAATCCGAAGTTACTCATCGTGGATGAGCCCACAGCTGGTCTGGACCCGGCTGAACGGGTACGTTTTCTTAACCTGTTGAGTGAGTTGGGTGAAAATAGTGTGGTCATCCTGTCCACCCACATCGTGGAAGACGTGTCGGAGCTGTGCACGCACATGGCCATCATCAACAAAGGGCACATACTACTGGAAGCGGCGCCACAGCAGGCTGTTGCCGCACTGGAAGGCAGGATCTGGCGCAAGCTGATCAGTAAAAGCGAATTATCGATCTTGGAGCAGGACTGTAAAATCATTTCTGTAAAGCTTCTCAGCGGGCGCAAACTGGTCCACCTATACAGCGATGAAAGTCCGGGCAATGGCTTTGAACTGATAGTGCCGGATCTGGAAGATGTTTATTTCAGCACCATGGCCGGATTTCACACGAGCAATCAGCAAGTAGAGGAGGTAAGCATATGAAATTCCGGAAGATATTTCACCTGGAGTTCGCCTACCAGTTACGCAATGCCGCTACCTGGCTTTACTTTATGGTGGTAGCGGGGCTCGCGTTCTTATGGTTCATAGGCAATTACCTCCATGATGCACGGGATGGTTATTTCTTACTCAATGCGCCCATTGTTATAGCGGCTGTGGCTGTTTTATGTTTCCAATTGTGGTTGTTGGTAGGTGCATCTGTAGCGGGCGACGCGGCGGCCCGGGATGTGCATACGCGTATGTACTCTCTTACCTACACGGCACCGGCCAGCAAGGCCGAATATCTGGGAGGACGATTCCTTGCCGCTTTCTTACTCAATGGCATAGTCCTTCTCTCCATACTGCTGGGTACTCTTTTCGCCCTGTACTTTTCTGGCGTAGAGGCAGAAGTGCTGGGTCCGTTCCGACCGGCAGCCTACCTGACGACCTTTATCTATATCATATTACCTAACACTTTTATTGTAACGGCCATCCAGTTCTCGCTGGCTGCCCTTACACGGCAGGCTATGGTGAGCTACCTGGGTGGGGCGCTCCTTTTCGTGGCTGCGTTCATTTTGGGTCAGGTTTTGCAAGACGAGGGCGAATGGGGGAATTTAATTGACCCCATCAGTTTCACCCCGATCATGAGCCAGCTGTCGAATGAGTGGAGTCCACTGGAAAAAAATATCCGTCTGCTTGTGCTGGAAGGCTCACTGCTTCTGAACCGCCTTATATGGCTGGGGATCGCGCTGGTCATGTTGACTTTCACCTATTTTCGTTTTCAATTCACATATCCTATCTCAGGAGATAGAAAACAGCAAAAGCCTCAGCAAGCTGCCCTGGAGTGGCTGAAATGGAGAACATCAGAATCCCTTCCGCAAGTAAGGGGAGCGTTTGGTTTTTCCACACAACTGCGTCAGTTGCGACTCATCTCCATGAAATCCTTTTTGCAGTTGGCCAAAGGTATAACAGGGCTCCCTCTTCTGGCAGTACTGGCCATCCTGATGGGATTTGCCCTGCCTGGAAACCTTAAAGCTAAAGGGGTGCCATTGCTGCCCAGAACAGACTTTGTACTGGATACGCTCATAGAACCCGTAGCGAGTCTGGATTTCTTCTGGATCATCATCGCCCTGCTTATTATTTACTATGCCGGCGAACTGGTATGGCGGGAAAGGGAAAGCGGCCTGAGCGAGATTGCGAACGCGGCACCGGTGCCGGAATGGGTTCTTTTCCTGAGCAGATTCCTGGCGCTTAGTCTCGGACTGGTGTTATGGCTGGTATTCCTGATGCTGACTGGCATGGTGGCACAGACAGTGATGGGTGCTGTTACAATTGAGATCGGATTATACCTGCAAGTTCTATTTGGGCTACAGTTGGTGGATTGCCTCCTTTTTGCGATGCTTGCCCTCTTCGTTCATGTGCTGGTCAATCATAAATTCGTGGGGCATTTGGTAGCGCTCCTGATCTTCGGGGGCAGCATTTTCGCAACAAACCTGGGCGTTGAGCACAAGCTCCTCATTTTTGGAGCCAGTCCAGGTTGGTCCTATACAGATATGGTTGGTTTCGGCGCTTCCCTCGCACCCTGGCTGTGGTTCAAATTATACTGGCTTGCATGGGCACTGCTACTGGCAGTGGTAGCGAGACTGCTCTGGGTACGGGGTCGGGAGGGGAGTCTGATTTCACGAATCCATCTGGCCAAGAACCGCTTCACTCGTTCCACTGTGTTGGTTGCTGCCACTTCAGTTGGGAGCATTCTGCTACTAGGTAGTTTCATTTTTTACAATACCAATGTGCTGAATGACTATTTGTCCACATCTGAAGCAATGGAGCAGCGGGCTGAATATGAAAAGCGCTACCGACAATACAACGACCGGCCACAACCCCGGTTAACAAGAACTAACCTACACGTTGAGATTTATCCGGAGCAGCGGGAGGCAGAAATACGCGGCATTTATCAATTAGTGAATTATAGTACAGTAGCCATCGACTCTATCCATCTGTCCACTGCTGCCGGAGTCCGAACAAGCAAGATTGCCTTTGACCGGCCAGCTAAACAGGTACTTGCTGACAATGAGCTAGGTCACCAGATTTATGTGCTTTCAGAATTACTTCAGCCCGGTGACTCACTCCAACTCAGTTTTGAGGTCAATGCTAAAGCTCGTGGCTTTTCAAACAGCGGAGCAGATGCTTCTGTGATGGCCAACAGCAGCAACTTCCGGAATTATGAATGGATGCCAGCTATTGGGTATCAGGATTATCGTGAGCTGGATGATGTTGGATCCAGAAACAAGTATGGCCTTTCTCCTCGGCCCGCTACTCCTTCTCTCTATGATGAGGCCGCGCACAAAGACTCACCCTTTAGCGAGCGTATCTCATTTGAAGCGGTGGTAGGAACAGCTGGTGATCAGACCGTGGTGGCGCCGGGAGCGTTGCGCCGTAGCTGGATCACTGGCAGCCGCCGATACTTTCACTATGTTACGGATGCTCCCATTCGAAATGAATATAATTTCTTTTCGGCCAACTATGCGGTGCATGAGGGGAAGTGGCGTGATGTAGCCATACAAATTTACTATGACCCGGGCCAAACCGGGAATCTGGAACGCATGGTGCGGAGTATACAGGCATCGCTGGATTATTACACCCAACAGTTTGATCCCTACCCACACCGGCAGATTCGATTCGTCACGTATTCCGGATACAGTTTCGGAAACCACGCCGCCCCCATCAATATCACAGCCGGGGAGGGGTTCTTTCTCCTGAATCCAAAGGATGACCCGCGGGGCTTTGATCTGGTGACGGCAGTAGTGGCACACGAAGTGGCGCACCAGTGGTGGGGCAACCAGTTAGACCCGGCCCATGTAGAGGGGGCAGGGCTGCTTTCAGAAAGTCTCGCCTGGTATTCTGCCATGGGTATGCTGGAAGATAAATATGGACCTGAACAGCTTCAACGTCTCCAGAGCTTCTTGCGGGAGGAGTATAAAAACCCGCGTACACGTGCTGCTGTACCGCTGCTTCAAGCCAATGACTGGTACCAAAACTACCGTAAAGGCCCCTTCGCGCTTTATGCACTGAGCCAGTACATCGGCAAGGAAAAAATGAATAGCGCACTCCAGCGCCTCATCGATAAAAACAGATCAGGAAAATCACCGCAGCCGACTTCTCTTGATCTATATCGGGAGTTAAAGTCTGTCACCCCTGACTCGCTTCAGTATCTGCTACAAGATCTATTCGAAAAGAATACATTCTGGGAATTGGGGACGAAGCAAGTATTGGCGAAGCAGATCAAACTAAACAACTGGCAGGTGATGCTTGAAATTCAGGCTCGGAAGTTTATGGTTGACAGTATAGGAGTAGAGACTAAGGTGCCGCTGAATGACTGGGTAGAAGTTGTCGTATTTGCTCCTGCCAAAGCAAATCAGAGTCAAGGCGAAGTGCTTTACCAGAAGAAGCATCTTATTAATTCAGATAAGCAGACGATTACGGTGATGGTACAACGTAAACCTGCCCGTGCTGGCATAGATCCTGACAACCTGCTTATTGACTGGGAGTTAAAGGACAATATGGTAGAGGTGCAGTTCGAAAAGAGCGCCCATTGAGCATGGTAAATTGACAGCCGTACTATCAGATGTAACGTATTTATAAGCTGCTTAAAGCTGGGTAGTAATTTAGAAAAGGTTATAGAAAATGGAAGCGAACTCGTATCAGCGGCAACCTAATTTCCTGCTTATTGTAGTGGATGACATGGGCTATTCCGATTGTCAGCCTTTTGGCGGTGAGATCAAGACACCCTACATGCAACAGTTGGCGGATAATGGGGTCTGCTTCCGGCATTTTCACACCTCAGCCCTCTGCGCACCCACGCGGGCTATGCTGCTGTCGGGCTGCGATAACCATGATGCCGGACTGGGGAACATGCCGACCGCGCATGCCACCAACCAATACATGCAGCCAGGCTATGAAGGTTACCTAAATGGTGATGTACTAACTCTGCCGGAAATATTGAAGGGAGCTGGCTACCATACCTATATGGTAGGCAAGTGGCACTTAGGTGAACAGGAAGCCTGGCGGCCGCATGCCCGTGGCTTTGAGCGTACGTTTTCTTTTCTGGGAGGTGGTGTCAGCCACTTTTACGACCAGCGAGCCCTGAGCGCCTACGAGCAGCCGCACACCAAGTACACAGAGAACGGTAAAATAGTCGAAAATCTACCTGAAGATTTTTTTACTCCTCGGACTACTACACGGATAAGATGATGCAGTATCTATCGGAGCAGCAGGACGACAGTCCGTTCTTCGCTTACCTGGCCTTTACTGCTCCTCACGACCCGCTACAGGTACCCGATAAATGGTTGGATAAATACAAAGGTACCTACGATGACGGGTATGATGCCATCCGGGATCAGCGTCTGCAGCGGATGAAGGAACTGGGGTTGGTACCTGATGAGCTAAGCCAGAACGAAGGCAGTGGCCTTTTTAAAAGTTGGGATGAACTTACCGGTGAAGAACGCAGGGAAGAGGCACGGAAAATGGAAGTCTATGCTGCCATGCTAGAAAACCTGGACTGGAACCTGGGGCATTTGTTTGATCGTCTGAAAGAGATAAACAAATACGACGACACCATCATTTTCTTGCTTTCCGACAATGGCGCTAATCCCAAAGAGCCCCATTTTTATGCGCCCAACACCGAAGAGCTGATTGAGCAGGAGTATGATAATCGTCTGGAGAATTTTGGGAAAATAAATTCCTTTATCTCCATTGGCGGGGCATGGGCGGAAGTAGCTAACACCCCTTTGTCCTACTTCAAGTTAACCACCTACGAGGGCGGCACACAGACGCCTCTTATTGTTTCCGGAAAACGAATGCACAAACGCGGCGTGGTTACAGATCAAATGTTGCATGTTACTGACATTCTGCCTACTATTTTAGACTATGCTAATGTTCCTTTCCCGCGCACTGATAAGGATCTGAAGCCACTTTATGGCACCTCGCTGAAGCCTTACCTGCAGGAAGAAACGAAACAGCCTGTTAGAAATAAGTTTGACGTGTTGTGTTTCGAAATAGCAGAATGCAAAGCCGTGCTGAAAGGTGATTGGAAGCTCATCTTTATGCCGCCACCCTACGGCAAAGGCGACGAATGGCATTTGTACAACCTGAGAGAAGACATCAAGGAAGAGAATAACCTGGCCGGGCAGTTTCCAGAAAAGTTCAAAGAACTGAAAGCGAACTGGGAAGCATACGCGTGCTCAGTCGGCTATATCCAATCCAATGGTGAGCCTGCTGTACAAAAATTAGGATATGAAGAGTTTTACCGTTTCGATCCAAAGCATCGGCTGCAAGAAAAACCGAAAGAGAATAATGCATCATCCAAAGAGGATTCTCCGGCAGACCTGGTCGATTAAACGCGTATGAAACTGAATATTAATGAAGGTATCAGGTTTGCCGCTAGCAAACCTGATAATTGTACTTATTCTTGATATCTGCCTGGTGCGGCTAAGCTTTTTGCTGCTGTCTAAATCTGCAGCTTTATGCCCTGCTTTACTTTACTTGTGATGCAATAATGGGCTGAAACGGGCCGTATTTATGCTGTTCTTCTGAAAACCCATCAGAAAAGGGTCCGAATGGGTGGTCATACGGCTTCTTCGAAATATCAGGCCAGTCTTTGCTGATGTCTTTCTTTGGTCTTGGGAGCGAGTTAACATAAGCGGCTACATCCCATGCTTCTTCATCGGTTAGTTGAGGTTTGTCATAGGTTGCTCCCAAAGGCATATTAGCTTTTACATACTTGGCAAAATTTGAAATACGGTATAAGCCCGCTCCGTCGTTGTAGCTGTTTTGTCCCCATAGCGGAGGGTAAACGTATACGGTATTTCCTTCAGGTTTCATTCCTTCTCCTTCCTCTCCGTGGCATACCTGACATTTCTGTATGTACATTGCTTTCCCTAATTCCGGACTGGCCGCGCGGTCCAGCATCTCTATATCCATCAAGCCGGAGCCTTTTATACTTTCTCCTTTCTTAACATCTTTTCCAACCCATTGGATGTAAGCAACCATTGCTTTCATTTCTTTAGAGTCTTTATCAGGTGCGGTTCCATTCAAACTGCGTTCAAAGCAATCGGCTACACGCTTTGTCACATCTTCTTCCACACCTGACCGCGCCCGAACCTTCGGATAGGTAGAGGCTACTAAAGCGTAGTTATTGCCATACGGTTTGGTGCCTGCATCCAGGTGGCAGTTCTGGCAATTCATTCCATTGGATATATGTAGAACACTTCCTTCCGGGCCAAGGTATTGAGCGGTGTTTTTCACTAATTCATGGCCGTATCTGATCAGTTCTCCCTCTGGAGTTGCAGGCAGTGTTGCCAGATCAGGGGCCTTCCACATCTGTTCCTCAGCTACAGGTAAAACAGGTGCGTCCGCAGTGCTATCTGAGAAAACCTGGGTCAGATCCGGTAGTAAAGTATGTACCGCAGTAAAACGTAAGGCCACTACTATAAATACCAGCAATATTGTGGCGATGGTGCTTAAACCTATCAAACTGGTAAACCTTACCAACAGGCTTCCAAAGTCTTGCTCCTGATCTTTTTTCATGATGAACTACATAAGTTGAATATCAGTACAAGCTATTGTATAACCATGTCATAGACTGTGATAAATGTCACAGAGGCAGTAATTTTTAATGGTTTTTCCTTAAAAATAAAAGAGCAGGAAGTATAAACTCCCTGCTCTTTCGGATGCACTAAACTGTGCTCTTATCTGAAAACGTAATCAATGTTTGGCAGCTGCGAAAGCACCGGTGACTCCAGGTCCAGTACTTTGGCTCTTCCATCGATCTGAGGAGAAACAGTGCCATTTTTCTTCAGGTATTCTTCCATTACGTCATGTACCGTATAGTCCAGTACTTTAGGGTCTTTGGCATTTGGCATACGGCACAGCACATGGTCTGGCTCACCTGTTCTGCGGCAGGCAGCCATGGTGTATTCCTTCTTCAGGTCGAGCGGCTTCCCGCCAACCGTGATAGATTGCACACGCTCGCCTTTAGGAGCATTTGCTTTGAAGGTCAGTTCCATACCTGAGAAACGGATTACCCAGCCGCCAAAGCGCTCCAGAGGCTTTTCTGCGAACACATTGTGCAGTTCCTGTTCCATCCAGTTTTTAATCTGCTGGCCAGTAGCTTTTCCTGTTTTTACATTCTCGTTCACAGGCAGCATGTTCCAAATGTCGCTGTATGTAATGGGTGCTTTACCCGAAGCATCCGGCACGATCGGGGTTCCAAAACGGAAGCCATTTGAGATGGCAATGTCAGCACCTGTCTTCCAGCGAACTGCGTCGGTGATCATATTATCCAGTGCATTCTCCACTACCAGGTAGCGGTAGAGTGGTTCTGTGGTATAGCCCAGCACACGGTCCATTTGTGCTTTATAAGGTGCCATCTGCTCATCCACAATTTTCTGCACTGCTGGGTCAGCAGGATATTTCTCAGGGTCTACATCCATCAGCTCGTAGCGCTGGTCCACTATTTTTCCATCTTTTATATCCAGGTCCAGACGACCGACAAAAGAACCGAAGCCTCCCGGCTCTACCACCTGTGCGTACTTGCGCTTGAGCGGTTTTCTGATTCTTTCGTGCGTATCATTTCCCAATACAAAGTCCACGCCTTCAATCTCAGGCTGATCTGCCAGGTAGATTTGCTTGGAGATACCCAGGTGCATTACAAGGAACAGGATGTCCACCCCTTTTTCTTCTTTCAGTTCTTTGATGAGTGGCTGGAGGTTATCATCTAGCCCTTTGAAAATAAGCCCTTTGCTGAACACCGGATTTTGGCGTACCGGCACTTCCGGATCGTTATAAGAGATGAAGCCCAGCTTAACGCCTTTTATTTCCTTGATGATATAAGGTGGGTAAAGCAGCTCAGAGCTGGCTTCGTCATAGATATTGGCACATACCACTGGCTTGCCATACGACTCCAGTATACTGCGCATTTTCTGGCTACCAAAGATCACCTCCCAGTTGCCGGGAATCAGGAAATCGTAGTCCATCGCTTTGATGACCGGGGCAATGGCATCTCCTTCCGACATGGCGGCTACAGCGCTTCCCTGTATCAGGTCACCACCGTCTACAATCACAGTGCCTTCAGGATTTTCTGCCTTTACCTGCTTGAAGAGCGTCTGAATGTTGGCCACACCGCCACGTTCTTTAAATACAAATTCTCCGTTCTCCACGAACATTTCCTGGTGAGGCATTAACTGTCCGTGGATGTCGGCCGTCTGCAAGATGGTGATGGTTTCGATGCCGTCTTTGTTGGCTATTGTTTCTCCCTGCTCTGATGTTTGGCATGAGCTTAATGCAGCTAAGCCAATAAAGGGTAGGGCAGGAAGTAATGTCTTTTTAAATAGGTTAATCATTTTTGTGTTGTTAAGGTTGGATAACAAGGTATTGCGCCATATACCATTTGTTTTTAGCTGTAGCGGTCGTTCCAGAAGTCTTTCATAGTCTTACTTTATTATTTGATCAACACAAAGATGAGGTACTGCTTGCCATAGTTCAGTGACATTGGTTACATAAGTCATTTGTATTTTGAATAACAGGCAGATAGGTAAATAAAAAAGGCCGTACTTTTCAGCACAGCCTTCATTCTAGTAGTTTACAGTTAAGTCACGGCTAGAGCTTATTGATACTACTTCCACTTCGCCTTTTTCATGTTTCTGCAGCCTACTGCAAGGCAACATTACACCAGGTGGCATCTTCGAAAGACCCGTTCATTTTCTTACTCAAGTGGTAACTCATAGCTTTAAGGTTTTGATGCTGGTTATTAAAGATTGTTAGTTCATTAACGCAGGGCAAATAAGAGTGTTCGGATACTCATAAGCACACCAATAAGGTAAAAGTGTCGGCGTAATATAAAATATCTTTAAGCAGTTATTTGAGGGGCTTTCTAAACAGAATAAGGTTTTTTTACTAAACCTTTGTTTAGTGGGGAATAACAAAAAACCCGCTCCAGTTTTACCTGAAGCGGGTTTTGTAGTCCGTAGGGGAATCGAACCCCTGTTGCCAGAATGAAAATCTGGAGTCCTAACCCCTAGACGAACGGACCATTCTGTCGTATTGTGATGCAAATATAGCGGGTAGCTTTTATTTTGCAAAGTCTCCGGCCTTCTTTTTGATAAAAAAACAGCGCATACAGCGTAATTGCCTCACTTTTAGAGAGAAATTTTTTGCTTCATCCTGCACAGTATCACTCTGCTTTTAAAGAAAGAACCGGATTGGCTATAGCTGCCCGTACTGCCTGCGTGCTCATGGTGATCAGTGCAATGATAAGAGTGGCGGCCCCTGCCATCAGGAAAGGTATATACCCGATGCTGATACGGTAGGTAAAGTCCTGCAACCACTCACTCATCAGGTACCAGGCGATAGGGGCTGCCAGCACAAAGGCGATCAGCACCAGTTTAACAAATTCCCTGGAGAAGAGCACTGTGATCTGGAACACTGAGGCCCCCATAACTTTGCGTATACCGATCTCTTTGGTACGCTGGGTGGCCATAAAGGCAATCAGCCCATATAAGCCCAGGCAGCCTATGAATATGGCAATGAAAGAGAAAATCTTGAAAAGGGTGCTCTGCCGTGACTCATCTCTGTAGAAGCGATCAAGCGTATCATCTATAAATTCGTAATGAAATACCGCTTCCGGATAGGCCTTCTGCCATACCTGTTCAAGATGGGCCAGAGCATCCTCTGCCTGTCGCATGTCTATTTTCGCCATCATAAAGAAGTTATCACCTCCACTGGAATAAAAGATGACCGGGTCGATCGGGAAACGGAGTGAATTTTGGTGAAAGTCTTCCACTACACCTACAATAGTTGCCTTCTGTCTGCCTCCATTCAGGTATATACTCTTGCCAATTGCCTCCTCGGGCTGCTGTATGTCCAGTTTTCGGCGCATCGTCTCGTTGATGAGCACTTGCATGACAGAGTCTTTTTCAAAGCCGTCAGCTCTGAACATGCGACCCGTGATGAGCTTAATGTCAAACAGCTCCAGGTAATGCTCATCTGCGGACTTCATGTGTGCCTGGAAAGGTATGATATTTTCTGGGTTGCCAAAGCGAAACGCACTTAAGCGTGTAATTTCAGAAGAAGGGGGCGCAGAGCCGAAAGTAAGTCCATTAAGTGCTGGGTTTTTCAAGATCTCATCGCGAAGCGCTTCTATTTTTTCGCTGTTTTCGCGAGGCAAGGGTACCGTAACAACAGCATCTTTATCGAAGCCCAAATCCTTATTGCGCAGGTATTGCATCTGCTCATTGACAACAAGTGTACAAATGATGAGAACCTGGCAAATGGTGAACTGTAGTACCACCAGGCTACGTCGCAGCGAGAGTCCCCCAACCTCCTGTACCGACATGCGGCTGCGCAGCGCGGCGATCGGCTGGAAGCGCGCTAACAGAAAAGCAGGGTATAGACCAGCGAAGAGTGAGACCAGCAGCACCTGCAGCGTCACAAAGAGTAACAGTTGCGGGTTTTGAATAAAACTGAAAGCTATTTTCAAGCCCAGCAGCTGGTTCAGGTATGGTAAAGCCAGTTCTACTAGTATTATAGACACGAGTGTGGCAGCCAGTGTGATCAGCAGTGTTTCACCCAGGAACTGCAGCATAAGTTGCAGTTGGTTGCTGCCCATAACCTTACGTATACCGATCTCTTTCGCCCTGCGCACAGCCAGTGCCGTCGCCAGGTTTACAAAATTGATGCAGGCAGTCACGAGGAGGAGCAAGCCGATCAGGGCCATCGACCAGATCACTTCTTTGGATATGGTGCGTTGAGAGTAGTTGCCGTAAGCCGGATTGAAATGAATATCCTGGAGCGGCTGAAGGTTGATCAGTTCTCTAGCTGTTCGCTTGTCAGGTATAAGACTTTGTATGATATCGTTTGCCTGTTTTTCTGTTGCTTCCACAGCTGCCTTCTCAGGCAGTAGAGCAAAAGCTGTGTGGTTACTCAGGAGTGTATGCCAGGAGCTTAGATCAAAATTTATAAAGCTGTGCAGGGTAGGATAGGAGACAAGCATCGCGAACGGAAAATCGGTCGTGACCGGAAAGTCAGGTATAACGGCTGCTACCTTTAGCGTTAGTTTGTTGTTGTAGCTGATCACCTTGCCAATCACCTCGTCATCTTCCGGGAAGAATAACTCTGCCATGCTGTTTGTGAGCACCACGTTGTTGGGTTCGCGCATGTAGGGACGAAGGTCCTGCCCACCTGTGCTAAAACTGAAAATCTCAAAAAATTCCGGTTCCACAAAGGCTAGCTGTCCTGGGTTCCGGAAGTGGCGGGGCACCGAGTTTCCATTGCCCGGTATTGTAATCTGGCCATCTGCTTCTGAATATATCTGGGTTATGTTTTCAAAGCCCGGATTATTGTTGCGCAATGCATTGGTAGCCGGAAAGTGAATGGATGTAGTTTGAAAAACGCCATCGGCATAATGCGCATCAATATTCAGCCGGTAAATACGATCACCTTTGCTATGGAAGGCATCGTAGCTGAGTTCATACTGAATGACCAGAAAGAGCAGGATGCTGCAGGTAATGCCCAGGCCCAGCCCCAGTACATTGAGCAGGCTATAGCCTCTACTGCGCAGCAGTGATCGGAAGGCCGTTAGAAAATAGAGCTTTAACATGTCGTGTACAGTTTTAGGAGTGGAACTGTTAGCCTCGTTAAATCCATTGTTGTGCCAGTCCTGCAAAAAGGGCTTTGCCGCCTTTATCAGGTATAGGCGTACTGTTCAACTGACCAGTTGTGGACACTTATTGTCCGTGGCTGGACAGGTATAAGCTATATTTTTCCTAAATTTATCTTAAATTAAGCATTAAAACCGACTGGCATAATTTTCTATCCTCTTTTTCTAAAACCTATACCTGTCATGGAACAAAACCTGGGAAGAATACTGGTGATCGACGACAACGAAGATGTGTTGTTTTCGGCCAAAATGCTGCTGCGCAAATATGCCAAAGAAGTAGTAATGGAAAAGAATCCAAAGAAGATTCCCTTCCTGGTTTCCAATGAAGAGTTCGATATTATTCTCCTGGACATGAACTTCAGCCAGGATATCACGAGCGGGCAGGAGGGTTTTTTCTGGCTAAAAGAAATTCTGAAATATGACCCCTCGGCCGTGGTTGTCATGATCACTGCCTTCGGGGATGTGGAGATGGCCGTGCGGGCTCTCAAAGAGGGAGCAACTGATTTTGTACTGAAGCCCTGGCAGAACGAGAAGCTGCTGGCCACCCTGACTGCCGCCTCCAAACTGCGCCACTCCTACAAAGAGGTAAATCAGCTCCGGCAGGTAAACCGCACCCTCACCGCCGAGTTACAGAACCAGCAGCCGGTCATCACAGGTGAGAGCCAGGCCATGCGCAGTCTGTTCTCCATCATCGACAAAGTTGCCCGTACCGATGCGGACATTCTGCTGCTCGGCGAGAATGGCACCGGAAAAGAAGTCATTGCCCGCACCATCCACCAACGTTCCTCCAGGGCAGATAAGGTGTTTGTGACGGTAGACATGGGGGCCATCACAGAAACCCTGTTTGAGAGTGAGCTCTTCGGGCATAAGAAAGGCGCCTTTACGGATGCGAAAGAGGACCGGGTGGGGCGCTTTGAAGCTGCAAACGGAGGGACGCTTTTTCTGGATGAGATCGGGAATCTGTCGCCGGCACTGCAAAGCAAGCTGCTGACGGTACTGCAGCGAAGAGAGATTATCCGGGTAGGCACAAACAAACCCATTCCCATTGATGTGCGCCTGATCTGCGCAACCAATATGCCCTTGAAAGAAATGGTGCAGCGGCACGAATTCAGGCAAGACCTGCTCTACCGCATCAACACGGTGGAGCTGAACCTGCCGCCACTTCGTGAGCGCCTGGAGGACATTCCCTTATTTGCGGATCATTACCTGCAAACGTATGCCACCAAGTATAAGCAGCCACTCAAGCGACTCTCTGACGCCGCGCTTGCTAAGCTGCGTCGCTATACCTGGCCAGGCAATGTGCGGGAGCTGCAGCATGTGCTGGAGCGTGCCTCGATCATGAGCGATAACCGGGAGCTGCAACCGGATGATTTCTTCTTTATATCGGAAGAACCAACCTTGTCTGCAAACGCCCCGGCAGCAGTGCCTAATTCCCAAAATCTGGAGGACCTGGAGCGACAGGCGGTGCAGCGGGCCATGCAGCTACATGAGGGCAATGTGTCAAAAGCGGCTAAAGAACTGGGCCTGTCCCGCGGTGCCTTGTACCGAAGACTAGAGAAATATGCGCTTTAACAATTACCGGCTACAGTTGGTGCTGCGGCTCATCATGCTGGCACTTACTGTTTTTGCGCTGGCAAAGGTAGGGCTGGAACCTGCCTACCGGGGCACATTCATCGGTCTTGTGCTCTTCCTGCTGCTACAGGTATTCCTGCTGGTGCGTTTTCATGAGCGTACAAACCGGCAGTTCCTGAGCTTCCTGAACTCCATCCGGCACGACGATTTTACAGAGCTTATACCTGTATCGACAGGTGGCAGACTGCACCGGGAACTGGCAGCGGGTCTGAATGAAGTGATGAAAAAATTCAGGGCCGTGCGGGCTGAAAAAGAGGCTCACCTGCATTATTTTGAAGCTATTGTGCAGCACGTTGGTACAGGCATCATCACCTATAAAAACGATGGCAGCATCCTGCTGCTAAACCACGCTGCCCGCAAGCTGCTGCAGGTCGGTGCACTACATCAGATACAGGAACTGGCTGATTTATACCCTGACTTAGCCGTTCGTCTTTCTGGACTGGACCATGGCGAGAAGGCCGTAGTCCCGCTGCGACAGGGGGGCTCGGTTATAAACCTGTCAGTGCAGGTGATCGAATTGGTGATGCTGGGTGATAAGGTCAAGCTGGCATCCGTGCAGAACATACAGCGCGAACTGGAGGACAAGGAGATGGAGGCATGGCAGAACCTAATCAAGGTGTTGACGCATGAAATTATGAACTCTGTGACGCCGATTGCCTCACTCTCAGCTAGTGCCGGTGAGGAGATAAGTGGCTATGTTGATGATACAAATGCTGAAGAGATCACAGTGCTGCGGGACGAACTGCTGGATATACGCCAGTGTCTGCACACGATCAGCCGCCGAAGCGACGGCCTGATTCACTTTGTGAATGACTTCCGCAACCTGACCCGCATTACTGTTCCGGAACTGACATTGATCGATGTGGGGGAGCTGCTCTCAGAAATAAAGACTTTGTTGCGTGAGCAGCTGATACAGCAGGACATTGACTTTAAGATTGAGTTGCGGTCAGGCAGCAGTCTGTTGCTCTCGGCCGACAGAGGTATGGTGGAGCAGGTAATCATCAACCTGGTTAAAAATGCGATGGAAGCAGTTCAGGAAAGAGCCCACAAGCTGATAACTGTACGTGCCTACCTGGATGAGCGAAGCCGCGTGTGCCTGGAGGTGGAGGATAACGGACAGGGTATGACGGCAGAGGCTACGACCAAGATTTTCATTCCTTTCTTCACTACAAAGAAGAGCGGATCAGGTATAGGGCTCAGCCTGTCCCGTCAGATCATGCGTCTTCATAAAGGCTCTATTTCTGTGCAGTCGGAGTTAGATAGAGGAACTACTTTCATACTGAGGTTTTGATCGGCTCAGGAGCTTAGTTGTGGTTCCAGTTCAAAATAGGCCTCCAGCGTACATTGCCCAACTACAGGGGCGACGCAATCTACTTTGCTCACAGCCGTCATAAAAGCCAGTTTGTCGTAGAGGCTACGGCTGAGCAGCCGCACAAAAGGCAGAAGCGTATCCACATAATCGAAGGGAATTTCGGCTACACGTCCGTTGTAACCTGCTGCTTCACATACAAGCTGAGCGAGTTCCTGCCGGGTATAGGTGGTAGGTCCGCCAAGCTCCAGGGATTGACTAGACTTTCCGATGCAGTCGATCGCGATACGGGCCACATCACCATCATAAATAGGGTTCGTGAGTTTGTCTCCCTGCCCAAGCTGCCCAATGTGCCCTTTTCTGGCCATGGCTGCCATTTCTTCAAATACTGAAAACAAGGCAACCGGTTTTAGAATGGTGTAATTGAGTGAACTGTGTCGTAAAGCTTTCTCGAAATAGGCATGTGCCTTAAAATATGCCAGCTGCGGATAACGTCCTGCCCCGAATGCCGACACGTAAATAAACTGCCGAACACCAGCCTGCTCCGCTTCATTTAATAAATTAAGGTTTGCCTTATAATTGATATCGTGAAACGAACCGCCGCCCTGGTGACGGAGGCTTAGATTTTTGCCTAGAGCTGAGATCACCACATCGACTCCTGTACAGCAGCCTTCCACCGAAAAAGGCTTTGTAGCGTCGGCAAGTACGAGCTCTTCCGGATCCGGGAAAAGGGACTGTGCCTTTTTCAGATTGCGCGCCAATACACGCACTTCAAATCCATGCTGCTTTAGCTCCCGGAAAATATGCCTCCCCAGGTGCCCGGTAGCGCCGGCCAGTAGAACTTTTTTCATAGTGAAGGGCTGTTTGTTTCGCGTTAATTCCTATACGTGATAAACGATTGATACGCAGTGTATTAAAGGAAAAATACAATGCTCCACTACGCAGTTACTTCAGCTTTGTTCAAAAATTCCTATCTTCGGATATAATTGCGTGGGCTGTGTTTTTTGTAAGCCCACCAGTAGCTGATAGAATTATATGATGTTCTGGAATAAGTTTAGCAACGCCTTTGCGGTAGCTTCTATTTGTCTGGGCCTGGCAGCCTGTGTTCCGCTTGAGCAGCAGGGATATGCCACTTCGGGTAGTACGGCACAGCAGTCTGTACGCTATGAAGACTATGTGTACGATAACAGTATACGCTCTGTGCAGTGTTACCGCGGTACTGGCGGCCCGGAAGCAGTATTGGAGCCTGCCGTTATTTCCATAGGCCAGGAACAGCCCATTCTGCTTGAGTTCGATCGTCTCAATGCCGGTCCGCAGCGTCTTGTGGCCAAGTTGGTGCACTGCAACGCCGATTGGACCCCTTCCGGACTGAATGACGCGCAGTACCTCAACGACTTCAACGAGTTCTTCATTACAGATGTACAGAACTCCATCAACACCCGCGTGCCCTATGTTCATTACCGCTTTCGGGTGCCGCGCGTGAAACTGAGTGGAAATTATGTGCTGCAGGTAAGTGAGGAGGGAGGCAATCTGCTGCTGACCAGACGTATACTGGTATACCAGAACCTGGTAGCCGTAACAGCCAAACTCGGCATGCCAACCGGGCCGGAGGGCAGAGCAGCCCGCCAGCCCGTAGAGTTCAACGTGTTTTATAAAGACTACGCCTTGGTGAATCCGGCGCAGGAGGTAAAAGCTGTCATGCGTCAGAATCACCGCTGGGATAATGCCAAGGTATACCCAAGGCCGGCTTTTGTACGCGATGATCAGCGGCGACTGGAGTATGTGTTTTTCGAGGCCAAAGATCACTTCCTGGGTTTGAGCGAATTTCGTTCCTTTGACTCCCGCAGTATCCGATTTAAAGGCTTAGGTATAGAGCAGATCAACCTGGAAGCTTCGCCTGTGCATATATTGCTGCAACCTGAACGCAGCCGGGCTGGTACAGCTTATAGCCAGGACCCCGACGCTGACGGTAAAATGTTGTTTGGGAACAGGGAGTATGGTAACTCGATCGTGAATGCTGACTATACCTGGGTGGATTTTGAACTGAAGACAGGGGAGGAGCAAGGCGAAGTATACATACAGGGAGGCTTGACTGACTGGCTGTTAAATGATGAAAGCCGAATGCGCTATGACCAGGAACAGCAGGCTTACAAAGGGAGGCTATTGCTGAAGCAGGGTTATTATAACTACTACTATGCATTAAAGCGCGCCAATGGACAGGCAGCGGATGCCAGCTACTTTGAGGGAAGCCACTTTGCCACAGGAAATACTTATGACATCCTGATCTATTATCGCCCGCCAGGTTCCCGCGCCGATCTGCTGATCGGGTATGAGGAGATTTTGTTCAATAACAGGTAATAGGACTGCATAAATACCTAGTTATGGGTATTTCGCAAGATGGGTAGTCGTTTTATTTTTGAGTATGATAATAGACTGGTAGGATCTGATTTATTTGCTATAAACCTGTCTTCCCTATTACCAACATCAGTGATTATCAGCTTAGAGTTTAGCAGTAAAGTCCATTGTTTACAAAAAAAGGCGGGAGAAAACCCGCCTTTTTTATTATTTGAAACTGTGTAGTTTACACATTGAAACGGAAGTGCATGATATCACCGTCCTGCACCACATAGTCTTTACCTTCCACAGCCATTTTACCGGCTTCTTTGATCTTGGCTTCAGTCTTGTACTCCTGGTAGTCCTTCAGTTTGATCACCTCCGCACGAATGAAGCCTTTCTCGAAGTCAGAGTGTATAACACCTGCAGCCTGAGGAGCTTTCCAGCCTTTCTCGATTGTCCAGGCACGTACCTCTTTCACACCAGCAGTGAAGTAAGTGATCAGGTTGAGCAACTCGTAAGAAGCCCGGATCAGCTTGTTCAGGCCAGACTCCTTTAAACCATACTCAGCCAGGAACATTTCTTTTTCCTCCGGATCAGTCAGTTCTGCGATTTGCGCTTCGATGGAGGCGGATATGAGAACAACCTGCGCGTTTTCGTTTTTCACGTGCTCTTCCAGGGCCTTCGAGTATTCATTGCCGTCGTTCATGGAATTTTCGTCCACGTTGGCAGCGTAAATCACAGGCTTGTCTGTCAGCAGGTTCAGTTCGCTGATCGTTTCTTTGTCGTCTTCGGTAGCGTCGAGGCTACGGGCGTTCAGGCCCTGCTCTAAATGATTCTTGTACTTCTCGAGCGAAGCCAGTTCTTTTTTGGCTTTTGCATCACCCGCCTTGGCAGAACGCTGTACCTTGATCATCATTTTCTCGATAGACTCCAGGTCTTTCAGCTGCAGCTCCGTGTCAATGATCTCTTTATCAGAAATAGGATCTACTTTGCCAGCTACGTGTACGATGTTCGGATCTTCGAAGCAACGCACCACATGGATGATGGCATCTACCTCACGGATGTTGGCCAGAAACTTGTTACCCAGACCTTCGCCTTTGCTGGCACCTTTCACCAGGCCGGCAATGTCCACAAATTCGATCACGGTAGGCAATACACGCTGCGGCGTAACCAGTTCTTCCAGTATTTGGAGGCGCTCGTCAGGCACAGTTATCACGCCCACGTTCGGTTCGATGGTACAGAAAGGGTAATTGGCAGATTCTGCCTTAGCATTCGAAATAGCGTTGAACAAAGTGGACTTGCCCACGTTTGGCAGTCCCACGATTCCGCATCTTAGTCCCATTTATCTTTATCTTGTTTTATATCAGGGCGCAAAGATACGAAATTTCAGTCAGTTTAGGGCAGGGGCTGGGGGTATAAAAAAAGCCCGTGCTGGAAACACGGGCTCTCGGTCGCTAAACTAAAAACGGGGAGTCTATTCCCACTTCAGTTCTTCATCAAAAGACACCTCGGCATTGGCCACCGGTACCGGAGTTGCCTCGGTTTCGGCTGGTCTTTCGAGGGCGGCGAGGGCCTCTTCAGTCAAAAGTTCGGATTTAACGTGATCGATTGTGCCCTGTAAGGCTTCCATGAACTTCACGAAGTCTTCTTTATAAAGGAAGATCTTGTGCTTCTCGTACGAGAACTCGTCATCCTTAAACTTGCGCTTGCTCTCTGTGATGGTCACATAGAAGTCGTTTGAGCGAGTTGATTTCACATCAAAGAAATACGTTCTCTTCCCTGCTCTTACTCTTTGGGAATAAATTTCTGCTTTGTCGTTGTTCTCTTCCACCGTGTTATAGACGTTAAATTCAACTTTCTGAACCTAAAGCTAACATATTGTTCTGATATATAAAAATTTTTGAATTTAAAATTTAGCCATTTTGCAGCGCTGCAGAGATTTAATTCTATATTTGTCACCGGACCAAATATAGTATAGTATGAATTTGCTTTCACTTATACTAGTATTTCTCTTTTCTTTCAATTCTGGCACGGCCCTTTATTCAGCTGACGGCAAGGCTTCATACTACGCCGACCGCATGCACGGACACCGAACCGCCAACGGAGAGCGCTATGACAAAACACAGCTCACGGCCGCTCACGCCACTTTGCCATTCAACACCTATGTGCAGGTAACCAATGTGCGCAACGGCAAATCGGTGATCGTGCGCATCAACGACCGCATGGCACACAGCCGACATCGCATCATCGACCTGTCCAAGGCGGCCGCTCAGCAGATTGAGTTGATCCGGGAGGGGATCGCCTCAGTACAATTGCACGAAGTTCCCGACGATGGACAACCCGAAATGACAACCGTCGTTTCTGAGATAAAGCCGACCGGAAAGAAATAAGCCTATACCTGTATGAAAAAGCCGCTCACCCTAGCCGATATTCAGAAATTTGAGAACTTGGAATTTCTGGCCAAGCAGCTGGTAGAGGGCTTTATTACGGGGCTGCATCAGTCGCCTTATCATGGCTTTTCGGTAGAGTTTTCAGAACACCGGCTTTACAACAGCGGCGAAAGTACCCGCCACATCGACTGGAAAGTTTTTGCCCGCACCGATAAACTATTTGTAAAGCGTTTCGAGGAAGAAACGAATTTGCGCTGCCATATTCTGTTGGATGTTTCGCCCTCTATGTACTATCCGGTAGAAAGTCATGGTAAACTCACCTTCAGTGTACTGTGTGCCGCTGCCCTTGCCACCTTGCTTCGCAAGCAGCGTGATGCCGTAGGTTTGGTGACTTTTGCCGACACTATCCGTCAGCAAACGCCTGTTCGCTCCACAGCCTCTCACTTGCATACCTTGTTACTGCTCCTGCAAAAGCAGCTGGAAGAAGCACCATTCCGCGCTCAGACGGATGTAGCTTCTGTCATCCATCAGATCGCCCAGCAGATCCCGAAACGTTCGCTCGTGGTTATCTTTAGCGACATGCTTGGGCAACACGAAAACAGCGATGCCGTTTTTGCCGCCCTGCAACACCTGAAGCACCAGAAGCACGAGGTGTTGATCTTTCATGTGATGGACCGCCGTACCGAAGAAGAGTTTGACTTTGCTGAGCGACCCTATGTGTTTGTGGATGTGGAGACAGGGCAGGAACTGAAATTACAACCCTCCCAGGTGAAAGCCCATTACCAGCAGGCCGTTAATAATTATAAACGCGAGCTCGAGCTCAAGTGCGGGCAGTATAAGATTGACTTTGTGCCAGTTGATATCAGTGAACCGTTTGACAAAGTGCTCTACAGCTACCTGATAAAGCGGGCGAAGGTGCGGTAAGTTAACCTGGTGCGTTGTCCAGCGACTGCCACAAGTATTTACAAGCTACCGATCGGTAAGGCCTCCAGTTCTCAGCAATCTCTAACATGCGAGCTTTCTGTAGTTTCCCAGATTCCTCCAACCCATAGTGCCGTTTCATAGCATTCTGTATACCCAAGTCATCTACAGGCATCACGTCCGGTCTTTCCAGTGCAAACATCAGCAGCATCTCTACCGTCCAGCGGCCTATACCTTTTATTTGGGTCAGGTGCTGTATAAGGGCTTCGTCCTCCATGGCATCTATAAGCGTATGCTCTAAGTTTCCACCTTGCGCAAAAGCCGCCACATTGCGCACATAGCCAATTTTTTGAAAGGAAAGACCGGCTCCCCGGAGGGTTTCATCCGGCGTTTCGAGCACCAGGTGAGGGTGCGGGTAGTTGTCAGGGAAAAGTTCTTTGAAGCGCCCAAAAATGGTAGCGGCTGCTTTTGTGCTGAGCTGCTGCGATACTATAGCGCTGAGCAACCTGAAGTATATATCCTCTGATCTGGATGATTCAATTGACCGGCCCTGCTCCACGATCTGAGCCATGACCGGATCTTGCCTAAGTACCGACAGTGCATCAGGAGCAAGGTAGTGGTGCGTGTTTTCTGAGGCCATGGCTGCAGAGATGTAATAAGTTAGAAAATGGTATAACAGGTGACGGACTAAACCGTCACCTGCTTTTTGTTGAGACTGTGTAGCACCTGCAGCACATGCTGCAGCATTTCTTCGCTCACATCCAAATGCGTCACAAAACGGATCATCTGCGGACCAAAACTGCTGGTATGTATTTGCTGCTCTGCCAGTGCGGCAACAAAATCTACATCCTTATACCTATCGTTAAGCTTGAAGATGACAATGTTAGTTTGCACGGGAAGCACATACTCCACGTAATCCGCTTCGTTTAAAACTGCCTCTAGCTGCTTCGCCTTCTGATGATCTTCAGCTAGTCGCTCCACATGTTGGTCCAGCGCATAGATGCCGGCTGCTGCCAGATAACCGCCCTGTCGGATACCGCCACCAAGCACTTTGCGGATGCGGCGTGATTTTTTGATGAACTCTTTCGTACCCAGCAGGAGAGAACCTACCGGCGCACCTAGTCCTTTTGAGAGGCAGATTGAAATACTGTCGAAGTAAGTACCGTATTCCTGAGGGTTTTCACCAGACGCGACCAGGGCGTTGAACACACGGGCACCATCCAGGTGCAAGGCGATGCCATGGCGCTTGCATACCCCAGAGATAGCCGCTATCTCAGGTAAGGTATAATAGGAACCACCTCCTTTGTTGCAGGTGTTCTCCAGGGCCACCAGGCGGGTAGGAGGGTAGTGGATGTTGTCCGGACGGATATGGGCCTCTACCTGCTCCGGAGTCATTTTGCCGCGTTCGCCATGCACGAGTGCCACTGAGGCACCGGAGTTAAACATAATGCCGCCACCTTCATACTGGTAAATGTGCGCCGTAATATCACAGATCACTTCCGTCATCGGCTCGGTATGGGCCTTGATGGCAATCTGGTTGGTCATGGTGCCAGAGGGGCAGAAAAGGCCTGCTTCCATTCCAAAAAGCGCTGCAGCTTTCCGTTCGAGGGTATTTATGGTTGGGTCTTCTTCGTACACGTCGTCGCCTACCTGGGCAGCAAACATGGCTTGCAGCATGGCAGGAGTGGGCTTTGTGACGGTGTCGGAGCGGAGATCTGTTATATTCATATCGAATTTGATGCTAGAAATACTTTACTTTGTAAAAATAATAACTTACTTTTGCCCTTCAAATTTAAATTTTGCAACGATGGGAGTTACTAGACTTAAAAGAAAAGACCGTAAGAATAAGGCAAGAGCAAACAACAAGGTTGCCAGAATTAAGCAATTGCTTTTGACGCCAGTTATTAAGAACGTGGACATGGACGAGCTGCGTGCTCAGTTCGGTGAAGCGCCTAAGAACAAGAAGGAAGAAGAAGCTTCTGCTGAGTAGTCTTTTACGGCAAAGTAAAACCATCTGCCTGCCAACGCTGTGAAAGCTTCGGTTGGCGGGTTTTCGAAAGACTTCAAAGTGTGCTTGCACCAGCAGGCACGCTTTTTTTATGCCCTCTTGCCAAGCTCGATCACCTGCAGATCGCGCACCTGCCCATTGTCGATGGCAAAGCGCACCATCGTACGCACCTTATGAAATCCGTGCCTGCCAGCTGCACCCGGATTGATGTGCAGCAGGTTGTTCAGACTTTTGTCGGTCATGATCTTGAGTATGTGCGAGTGTCCGGTGATGTAGAGGCCCGGAGGGTTCGCCTTGATTTCCTGCCTTATATCCGGATGATATTTTCCCGGATAACCCCCAATGTGCGTCATCAGCACATCCAGTCCATTGGCATTGAACCGTAGTACCTTTGGGTAAAGTGAGCGGATGTCCTGTCCGTCAATATTGCCATACACGCCCCGAAGGGGGGCCACCTCGCTGAGACGCTCCGCTACCATGGCAGTGCCAAAGTCACCGGCATGCCAGATCTCGTCCCGATCGGCGAGGTGCCGCAGGATCTGATCATCCATATAGTCGTGTGTGTCAGAGAGGAGGCCTATTTTCATGCTATACCTTGTGTGCTTATACCTTCCAGGTTTCAGGGGATTGACGCCACTCAGCCAGTGTAGGCATGGCTGACTCCGGGATGTAACCGTTCTGCATGGCGGCTTCGGTCAGCGCCTGGTAATCGCTGAGACAGTGCAACGGTATACCTGCTTCCCTGAAGTTGTCTTCAGCCAAAGCAAACCCATAGGTGAAGATCGCTGCCATACCTACTACATTGCCGCCTGCCGATCGCACTGCTTCTGCTGCCTTCAGTGAGCTGCCACCTGTCGATATCAGGTCTTCCACCATGACCACTTTCTGGCCGGAGATCAGTTTCCCTTCTATCTGGTTGGCCATACCGTGACTCTTTGGCTGCGGGCGCACGTACAAGAAAGGCATTTCCAGTAGATCGGCGACCAGTGCTCCCTGGGCTATACCTGCCGTGGCAACTCCTGCGATGGCTTCAGCATCCGGAAAGTTCTGTTTGATCATTTCGGCTAATTGCTGCTTGATGTAGCTTCGGATGTGCGGAAAGGATAAGGTCACGCGGTTATCGCAGTAGATGGGCGAATTCCAACCGGAGCTCCATTTAAAGGGCTGTTCTGGTCTCAATTTCACGGCCTCGGTTTCCAGCAGGAAAGAGGCTACCTGATGTGCTGTCGTCTGATTATCCATGGCCGAATTTAAGAAATATTTCCCCTTTTTAGCGACCTGTATTTTCTTTACAGCGAAATATTGATTGATTTGTGTAAATTTCAAGCCTGATACACGAGCACTTGACCCTATGAACGTTTTTATTAACGATATTCCGCTTATCCTCAAAAAGTCAAACGAGAAGGTACACCGTCATCACTACGACCTGGTGCTCGCTGCTGACAACCACTTCACCTCTAAAGATCTGGTAGGGGACGTGCTGATTAAAGGGGCTGACCCGCAGTTGATAGATCGTATTGTGCGGCTTATGGAGGTGAAGAAGCTAAAAAAGCTAAATTCGCTTACATTGGTTGCCAACAAGAAAAAACAATTGATCGAGCACCTCAAAGATCAGTTCAAGATTGTGAAAGCCGGAGGCGGGCTGGTGCTGAAAGATGGAAAAATCCTGATGATCTACCGTCTGGGGGTTTGGGACCTGCCTAAAGGCAAACTGAACAAGGGCGAGAAGACGCAGGATGGTGCTGTGCGCGAAGTAGAGGAGGAATGCAATATCTCGGTAGAAGTATTAAATAAACTTCCGAAGACCTGGCATTCTTATGCTTTTAAAGGCAAGAAGATCCTCAAGAAGACAAGCTGGTACCTGATGGACTGCACGGATGACAGTCTGATGAAGCCCCAAGCGGAGGAGTTTATAGAAGAAGTGCGTTGGATGACACCGGAAGAGGCCATGGAAGTACTGCCCAAAGCCTATACCTCGATTGCCTTTATTGTACGGGAATATCTCCAATCGCTGAAATCTGGAAAGGTATAAATTCGTCTACATTGCCACCAAAGCGATGAATTTCGCGGATGATCGTAGAGCTGATGGCCGCCAAAGCTGGTGAGGTGATCAGGAACACGGTCTCCAGGTCTTTGTTGATGTGACGGTTAGCCTGGGCTATCGTGTTTTCATATTCGAAGTCGGTGGTGTTGCGTAGCCCGCGCAGCAAAAAAGTAGCGTTCACTTCACGGGCAAATTCTGCTGTAAGTCCTTTATAAGAGCGTGCCGTAATATTGGGCTTATCTTTGAAAACCTCTCCGATAATATCCACCATCTTCTCTACTGGAATGTAGCGTTCTTTACTGCTGTTGTTGCCAATGGCGATAATGATCTCATCAAACATTTTGGAGCCCCGCAGCACCACATCCAGGTGGCCATTGGTAAAGGGATCAAACGAACCTGGGAAAATGGCGACTTTTTTCATTTTATTCACAAAAGTGTAAGCTGAACAGTTCGAAATAGCGATGTTCGAAGAGGTCATCGAACTTGTAGCTGTAGCCCACATCAGCAGGGCGTTTGCCGAAGCGTACCTGCCGGATGTATTTTTTGAGCATATTGAAGAGGCTGGAATCCGGCGTGATATCGCCCCAGGCGGTGATCGTCTCCTGCTCGGGATTCATCTTCTGCTCCTGCATCACAAAAATGACGAAATAGATGAAGTCTTCCGGACTCAGGTAATGGAATACGTTACAGAACTGCAGCCCGTTTTCATCCACTACCAGCACGGTGACATAATTCCGCTCCACAAACAGGTGCATGATGCGGCCTGCATTACGGTCGGTCTGGTGCAGCGCACTCTTGATCAGCGAGCTGGTTTGGTGGGTAAACTGTACGTTGCGCTCCGGGAAAATGCTTTGAGCCATTCGGTAAATCACCCCATCGATCGCAAAAATGTTAACTGCATCAAGTCCCAGGGTGCGGTTGTAAAGAATGACATGCTGCTGCGGGTCGAGGTTGCTGTGCAGGCGCAGGTAGTCTTCCTGGTGAGCAGGGTCAAACAGTGTTTCCGGTACCAGAGTGAAGAACTGATTGCTCACGCTGATGCGGACATCTAGCCAGCGCTGCTCCTGCAGGATGGGACTTTGGTCGGCGATCAGACGCAGCTGCTCCGCTATTTGAAGCGGCGTGAATACCGTTATGAGCTCATAATCTTCCAGCGCGACAAACTTGTTACGCTCCACGTCAGCAACGGCCAGTCGCATGGCTCTGGAGCTGATGGCAATGTACAGGTTGCAATTGCCTGCCTGCGAAAGCTTAAAAGCCTCATCCTGTATCTGGTAGGACAGCCGAAAGTGCGTGTTGATGGTGTTCAAGGTATATGAGCTCCAGGTAATACTATATTGTGCTATGCAAGTATACTAAAAATATAGTAAAATGATCATGCCTGTACAAAGCGATGTGGCATCCCAAACAGATCATCCAGTGAAAACAGGTAATGCAGCACACGGTGTTTGTCTGCCAACGGTATCTGCCGGATCTCGGCCAGGCTTAGAAAAGCCACCTCTTCGATCAGCTGCTGTTCGTGGCTTGCTTCCGGATCTATACCTCTTACCAGTCCACCGCCTATCAGTTCCAACTCAAAGAACAGCTCAACAGCCTGAAGCGGCTCCTGGAGGAATTCATTCACGAAAAGGAAACGCTTTACTTTCGTCTGCAATCCTGTTTCCTCCAGCACTTCACGCACCAGACAGGCCTCTACAGTTTCGCCATATTGCAGTCCACCTCCAGGCGGAGCCCAGAAAGCTTCATTGTTGAGTGTTGACTGATGGCGCACGAGCAGTAGTTTGTCGTCTTGCAGGCAAATGCCGCACACGCGGAGCCTTACTTTGCCGGCGTAAGCAGCGGCATTGGGGTTTAGTGTGTTCATGTTTGCGATAGCGGGGTATAGGTGGTAAATTTACAAAATGATTCAGACCTATAACCCCGATTTTCGGGCAGATATAAAAGAAAAGCTGGAGCGCCAGGAGTTTATGAAGCTCATGGGCTTTGAAGTAACTAAAATTGAAGTAGGCCGAGTAGAAGGTGAACTTGTGCTGGAACAGAAGCATAAGCAACACAAAGGCTTCGCGCATGGCGGCGTTATTGCGACGCTGGCCGACATTGTAGCAGGTTTTGCCGCCGTGAGTCTGGTGCCCAAGGGCCATCACGTGGTCACAGCCGAGATCAAGGTATCCTATTTCCATCCGGGTGTGGGTGACAAACTGATAGCCAAAGGCTTTGTGCTAAAGCAGGGGCGTAAGCTAAATTTCTGTGAGGCTGAGGTATACGTAGTGAAAGGTGCGCAGGAGCCCCTACTGATCGCCAAAGCAAGTGCTTCCATGGCGAACATTGCACCAGAAGAGTTGAGGAGTTAAATGATGCGTCCAGTAGAGGCACTTAGAACAAGTTTTCCGTTTGATCCTACCCAGGACCAGGCGCGGCTCTTCGCCAAGCTTGATGAATTTATAATGGACTCCGACTCCGAGAAATCGGTGTTTTTGCTCAAAGGCTATGCCGGTACGGGTAAGACTACGGTCGTAACGTCGCTGGTGAAGATACTCCGCACCTTTGGGTACAAGTATGTGTTGCTGGCCCCAACCGGTCGTGCTGCCAAGGTGATGGCTTCTTACAGTGGCCGCAAGGCTTTTACCATCCATAAAAAGATCTATCGGCAGACAGCAAATCCATACTCCGAGGGATTGTCTTTTACCCGCATGCCAAACAAATCAGACAAGACCTTCTATATAGTGGACGAGTCTTCGATGATCTCGGATGACAGCGGCTTTGGGCAAAACGGCCTGCTGCAGGATTTGCTCGGTTATGTTTTTGAGAACAAGAACAACAAACTGCTGCTGATCGGCGATACAGCCCAGTTGCCTCCGGTGAACCAAACGCTGAGCCCGGCGCTTAATGCAGATTACCTGAAGCATAACTTCCGCTGCAAGGTGCACGAACTGGAGCTACGCCAGGTTATGCGACAGGCCGAAGCCTCCGGTATACTCATGAATGCCACGCAGCTGCGCAACCAGCTGCAGGGTGACAAGCCCGACATCAAACTGCACACCAAAGGCTGGCGCGATATCTATCGTATGACAGGCGAGAAGCTGGAAGATGGTTTGCGCTATGCTTATGATAAATTTGGCATCGAGAACTCCATCGTGATCTGCCGTTCCAACAAATCAGCTAACCTTTACAACCAGCATATCCGGCGCCAGATCTTTTTCTCTGAAGATGAGATAGGGGTAGGAGATTTTTTGATGATCGTGCGTAACAACTACTTCTGGTTGCCTAAGGAGTCTAATATCGGCTTTATGGCCAATGGCGACTTTGTGGAAATCACAAAGATCATCCGCTACGAGGATATGTATGACCTTCGGTTTGCGGATGTGCGTGTGCGCTTTGTCGATTATCCGGAGGAAGAAGAGCTGGAGGTGAAGATCATGCTTGATACGCTGTACACCGATGCGCCGGCCCTGCCCGCCGACCAGAACAAAAAGCTCTACGATGCGGTGCTGCAGGACTACCTGGACATCAAAAACAAACGGGATCGGGCAAAAGAAATGAAGCAAAACCCTTACCTGAATGCACTGCAGGTCAAATTTGCCTATGCCCTGACCTGTCACAAGGCGCAGGGTGGCCAGTGGAAAGCTGTGTTCGTAGACCAAGGCTTTTTGAAGGACGAGATGGTGAACGAGGAGTTTGCCCGCTGGCTCTACACAGCCCTTACCCGTTCGTCAGAAGAGCTGTACCTGCTGAACTTTAGCAAGCAACTATTGGTTGACTGATATATTTAGAAGGTTTACCAAAACGTTAGAACTTAACAACGGACGAATCGTAACAGCATTAGCTAAACCCTTTATACGTATGAAAAAATTAATCCTTTCTTTTGCAATGGCCGCACTGGTAGCCGGTGGTGCCGTAGCGCAGCAAGGTCCTGCCAAACAAACGGCAGCTCCGCAAGCGCAAGCTAAATCAGGTCCTGCCATCACGTTTGAGGCAACTGAGCACAACTTTGGTGATATCGCGCAAGGCGATGTGGTGGAGCATACCTTTACCTTCACAAACACAGGTACACAGCCAGTAGTCATCGACCGTGTTGATGTAACCTGCGGTTGTACATCACCTGCCTGGACCAAAGAGGCTGTGATGCCTGGTAAAACTGGCATTGTGAAAGCGAAGTATAACAGCGCTGGTCGCATGGGGCAGCAGAAGAAGGCCATTACGATCCATTCCAACACAGGGGAGCCAACCTATGTGTACATCGTAGCTAATATCAAAGAGAAGCCCGCCTCTGCCGCGAAAGCGCAATAAGCAGCTATAATCTTTTAAAACAGAAAGGCTCCCGGTTATTTGCCGGGAGCCTTTCTGTTTTTATAAGTTCCTATACCTTAGAGCGCCTTGAGGACGGCATAGAACAAAGCAGCCCAACCTACAATAAGGGCCGTTCCACCGATTGGCGTAATGGCACCCAGCCAGGTAATACCTGTCATGGTCAGGGTATAGAGAGAACCTGAGAAGATGATGATGCCGATCAAGAAGGCCCAGGCGGCTATCTGTAAGGCAGGGTGCTCTATTTTGAAAAGCAGTAGGCCGACCGCCAGTAGGGCCAGGGTATGGTACATCTGATATTTCACGGCCGTTTCAAAGGTCTCGACACGGTTGGTGGCACGCAGCATGGGAGCCAGTGCATGCGCTCCGAAGGCACCGATCATCACACTAAGTGCGCCAAAGGCAGTTGCTATTAAGAGTATGGCTTTTTGAGTCACAGTAGAAGATAGTTTGGTTTATTCGGGTGCTAATTTCCGATATAAATCAACCAATTCATAATTCCCGGTACAGGTTCGGGTAATCGGATATCAATCCGTCCACGCCCATTTCTTTTAACCGCTGCATTTCCTTCAGCTCGTTAATGGTCCAGGGAACTACCTTCATACCTTTCGCATGACAATTCCTGACCAGACTTGGGGTTACCAGCTTGTAGTAGGGACTGTAGATGTCAGGTATAAAACCCAGGGCTTCCAGGTTCTTGTTCAGCCCTTTCAGATTTTCAACCAACAGTGAAGTTTTGATGTGCGGATAGCGCCGTTGCAGCACCTGCAGCGTACGCACATCAAACGACTGAATGATCACCCACTCGCTGATACTTTTTGCCTCTATCACACCCATCAGCAGTTCCACAAACTCCTCGGGAGCGGGGTGCAGCTTACCGTCGCCGCGTGGCTTCGATTTGGTTTCGATGTTGTAATATACCTGTGGCAGTTCTTTTTGCTGCAGGTAGGTCTGCACTGAGTCGATCAGGTCGGAGAGGAGCGGTTTGTAAGTCGGGAGCTTCTCCTGCTGTGGAAACTTGTCATAGAATTTAGAGCCCGCATCGAATGTTTTGATGGTAGCATAGTCCAACTGGTAGAGCACATACTTGTGCTTGTGCGCAGCCGGTATTTCGCTGCCGTCGGGTAGGAGGTCGTGTTCCGGATTGATGTACGGGTCGTGGGAGAGCACTACCTGCTTGTCTTTGGTGATGTGCACGTCCATCTCCAGGGTCGTGACCCCCAGGTCCAGCGCCCTGATCATGGCCGGAATGGTGTTTTCAGGCACCAGGCCGCGTGCACCCCGATGGCCTTCCAGGTCGAAGGCGGGGAGGTGCCGGGCTGTTGTGTCAGGTATAGCGCCGTGTTGTGCAGACATGGTGCATGAGCTTATCAGGTATAGGCAAGAGGCAACTAGTAGGTTTTTGAACATGCGGAATCCTTTTCAGCAAAAAAAGCGCATGGACAGGTATGGCTATACCTCTTAGCCGTTAACAAATCGTTAATTCTTTTAGCTGCCTCCTGCCTGGTTCGGCTTAGGCTTATTCGTCTTCGCCTTCGCCTTCCAGCGCTTCGATCACCTGCTCTTCAAATTCGTCCTGGCTGTCGTACTGGGTGAACTCTATGGTTTTGCCTTTATGCTTCAGCTCCTGTACCACGTCCAGCGCCACTACCAGCGGTTCCATTTCACGGCCTACCAGACTAGCATCCCAGTCCGGGCCGAGCAGCAATTGGTCGCCGTACATACCCACGCACCAGTTTTCCAGAAACTCTACCAATGTAATAGACTCTGGCTTATATTCTGACCAGTCGTCTTCGGCACAGGCTTTGGCGCCATCCGCATTGGACCAGAACAGGATCACCTCTGCATCTTCGTACTCAGCAGAACTGGAAGTAGCCCAGGTCTCGTCGTGTGTCAGGCCCCAAACGCTCTCTGTCTCAACGATGCGCTGGATGAATTTTCTGTAATTGGCTTCCATGTTTTCGTTGGTATTCTCTTGCATGGTGATGGTTGGTTTAGCGTGAAAAGATCGTCTAAGGTATGATTATTTGTTGTAATTGCGTGCTCCGAATATGCCGCTGCCGACACGTATGAAGGTACTGCCCTCAGCTAAAGCAAGTTCCCAGTCTGAGGTCATGCCCATCGAGATTTCTTTGAAGTCGTCGTTGGCGATAAAAAATGTTTCTTTCAGTTTCTCAAAGTAGCCACGCAGCGTTCGGAATTCACTGCGGAGCTTTTCCTGATCATCGGTATTGGTGGCGATACCCATTACTCCAGTGATACGGATAAAATGCATGTTGCGGTATTCTTCGCTTTGCAGCAGGGCTACTGCCTCATTATAGCGCATACCATACTTGGTTTCTTCATCGGCTATGTCGAACTGCAGCATACAGTTGACAGGTAGCGTACGGTTGAACTGCTCCGCTCTTTTATTGATTTCTATCAGCAGTTTGAGGCTGTCTACAGACTGGATGGTGTCGATGAACTGAGCGATCTGCTTTACTTTATTTGTCTGCAGGTGCCCAATGAGGTGCCAGGCGATGTCGTGCGGCAACTGGTCCCGTTTCTCCAGCAACTCCTGTACTTTGTTTTCGCCAAAAATGCGATGGCCTGCGTTGTAAGCTTCCATGATCATTTCGGGCGGATGTGTTTTAGATACAGCTACCAAGCGACAGGGTGTGTCACGAAGTTTCTCGTCAAAAAAACGGATATTATCAGCAATTGCAGACATAGTATTATGTGGTGTGTTCAATGTTTGTATAGTACCTGTATAGTTTTGGTATAGCTGTTGGTCACGTGCTATACCTGAGAACTTAAGCTGATCAGAAGGTCTGGCAACAAGGTGGATCAAGTCTGTACTCCTGTGTTTTCCAACTCACCATATCTCCAACTTCTAAACTGACTTAGTCTTCCAGCACATTGGTCATAAAAGTATTCTTAAGCAACATCCAGCCAACTAGCAGTAACAGAGCCCATTTCAGGTATACCTGGTAATAGTCGTAAGTGTCTCGGAAGCGTTTCTCCCGTACCTCCGTTTTCTCGTACTGGTTGATGTTTTGGAATACCTCCTGCAATCCGTCACGGGAGTCAGCTCTGAAAAAACGGCCTTCTCCGGTTTCCGAAATTTCACGCAGGCTTTTTTCGTCTAACTGCGTTTCTACTAACAAGGTTTTGCCATTGGCGTCAACGTCGTAGGGCACGAGGCCGTCTTTTCCTATTCCTATGGTGTATACCTTGATTTGGTGCGCATAGGCCAGCCGGGCAGCCATGGTGGGGTCGAGACTGCCTGCTGTGTTCTCTCCATCACTGATCAGGATGGCAACTTTGCTCTTCGCGTTAGAGTCGCGCATACGGTTGATGGCCACTGCCAGGGCACTGCCGATGGCCGTACCATCATTCGGGATCATGCCATTTTCGATGGAGCGGATGCTTTCGCGCAGCAGTTCGTAGTCAGTAGTAAGAGGAGCCAGGGAGTAAGCGTCGCCGGCAAACACCACCACCCCGATACGGTCAGCTACGCGACCGTCAATGAAGTTAATGGCAACATCTTTGGCCGCTTCGAGCCGGCTCGGCTTGATGTCCTGTAGTTCCATGGACCCTGACACGTCCAGTACCAGCACGATGTCTATACCTTCAGCAGTTTGCTCGACTTGCTCATTTATACGCTGAGGTCGGGCCAGGGCCAGTAGCACCAGCATCACAAACAGCATGTAAACCACATCAGGTACAAAGCGCAGCAGACTGGACCATTGCCAGCGCACGGTGCCTTCGAACATCGCCATGTCAAGCTTGCTGCGTGACTTTAAACGAAGCAGCCCCTTGATTAGGAAAAGGAGGGGCACTACCGGCAAGGCATACAGCACCAGTGGGTATACCCAGTCAAATGAACGCATCGTGCCCAGGTTAAACCATTCCAGGCTGAGCCAGTCCAGCATGTTATCGTTTAGTCCTAGCATTTCCGGTTATTTCGCGGTGAGTTTTATATCTGCTTCTGGCAAAGCGGCGCAGCATGCCCAGCGCCTGGTTTGTTTCCTGATCGGGTTCGGCCGTTACGTTGCCGTATATGGCTTTGTCGCACAGGCGAAGCGCCACGTTCACTTGCTCGTCGTCATTGTAATACTCCACAATTTCTTTTGTCGTGAACGAGTTGATGGCGCTTCGCTCCAGTTTGGTGAGGTAGTTTTTCCAAAGGGCCACCGCTTTCTCCATACTCGATGGAACGCCCGTCTTCACGAAACGATCGACATGGGAGTTATACCTGGAGTTGAAGTACAAGTGGTCTTTGCGTAGTCGGTAGAGCTGGTATTTCGTCTTGATCGTTTGCCCGAACACGAGCCATACCAGTGTAATGAATGCTGCGATGGTGACGATCCATAGCAGCAGCACAGGCCAGTCGAAACGTTCCTCCACCGGCGACAGGGTGGTTTGGGTACGCAGTTGCAGCGGCGTGGAAACCTCCTGCACCAGCTGCCGCAATACCACCGACTGCCTCGGCGATACCACCTGCAGGGTGTCTGTGCCCCGTAGTACAATGGCAGGCAACTCCAGCGACTGAACAGGCGAGGTATCAAAGGTGCGTAAGGTATACACGGTACTGTCCGTGCTGATGCCTGCGCGTGTAGTGGTGGGGTAAAACTCCTGTCGCACCAACTCGAAGGGGGCGAAATTGTAACTGGAGTCTGGCAGGATGACTTCCTGCGCCGCCGGGTGCCGGTGCACCAGGGTATAGCGCACAAGCTCCCCGATATGCACCGAGTCCTTGCTGAAGCTGCCAGCTGGTGGTAGCAACTGCTGCGCCTGCGCACTCAGAGTAAGAAAATAAAAAAGTATAAGCAGGGAGTTACGCACTTTTCTTGGATGTTCGGTTACGAAGGCGAAACAGGTTTACCAACTGCATCACATAATCTTCATTGGCCTGTATGGCCAGATAGTTTGCCTGGTATTTCTGGCAAATCCGGATTACCCTGTCCTGATTCTGTTTGTACTGGGCAAAATAATGCTCTTTGAATTCCGCTCCTGAGGTATTGAGCCAGATTGTCTTACCTGTCTCCTTATCAACCACCGGCACGATGCCCAGGCTTGGCATATTGCGCTCACGCAGATCAAGCAGCTGTATCACGATCAGGTCATGCCGCTTAGCCAGCATGGCCAGTTCCTTCTCATAGTTTACATCAATGAAATCGGAGATAAGCAGGATAATGCTGCGGCGCTTTACAATATCGAGTGTAAGCTTGATGCCGGCAGCCAGATTGGTTTTTACTGATTTGGGATTCAGCTCGTGCAGTGCCTTGATCAAGGTATATGCCTGTTCTATACCTTTGGCGGGCTTGATGTATTTCTCTTTTTGATCACTAAAGCAGATAATGCCGATCTGGCTTTGCTGGCGGGCGGCTGCAAGGGCAAGTACCCCGCAGATCTCTTTGCCAACGTCCAGCTTGTGCTGGCGCCCTGTACCCACAGTCTGGGAGGCGCTTACGTCCAGCATCAGAAACACCGACTGCTCTTTTTCTTCCCGGTAGGTTTTCACGAAGGTGCCATGCCCCTTGGCCGAGACGTGCCAGTCGATCGAACGCACGTCGTCGCCGTACTGGTAAGCGCGCACGTCATCAAACTCCAGGCCTGTTCCTTTAAAAACAGAATGGAAGTCACCCTGCATCTGGGTGTTGATGGCTTTACGTATGCGTATCTCGTACTTGCGCAGCTTTTGAACAAGTTCCTTCATAAGGGTAGGTGCTTTGCCTCAGATTTTAAAATTAGGACATATTCCCGTAATATTACATTCGTGAAACGAATTTTATACCTACTTTCCTTTGTCGTGCTGACTGGCTGTGGCCAGAGCAGCGAAAAGCGGCCTGCTGACCTGCTGCCTGAGCAGAAGATGGTGCAGATCCTGGCTGATGTGCATATTGCCGAAGCCCGCATCGAAAACCATGTTCTGTACCCGGACACCGCCCTGATGGTCTTTAATAAAGAACAAAAGCAGATTCTGGCGCAGCATGGTGTAGAAGAAGAAGACTTCAGGAAAACCTATCGCTACTATCTGAGCAACCTTGGGCAGATGGATCGCCTCTACGAAATCATCCTGGACACCCTGAGCGTGCGCGAAGCCAAACTTCGCTCCATCGATACAACTGGAGCTGTGCCTGGTCGCAGGCCCAGACTGGAGGGCATGCAGGAGGCCTATTAATTTACATCAGTTTGCTTCCGTTTGGTACGGGTCCAGCCGGTTGCGCCAGCACTATATCCCCGTGCTCGTCCGCAAAGCCTGTCACCAATACCTCTGACATGTATTTCCCAATCTGCTTGTTTCCCAGGTTGACGACACACAGTACCTGCTTCCCAGGCAGGTCATCTAAGGTATAGTGCTTCGTGATCTGGGCGCTCGATCTTTTAATACCCAACGGACCCAGGTCGATCAGGAGCTTATAAGCAGGTTTACGGGCTTCCGGAAACTCTGTGGCCTCTATTATGGTGCCTACCCGGATATCTGTTTGTTCAAAATGCTGCCATGAAATGGTCGGCATGGCCTGTGCGGGCGTGTGCATGGTATTGTCTGTTTTTCTCAGCCAAGTTACAGATTTTGCTTTAAAAATTAGCCTGTTGCGGGTTGGTGCTTTGCACCACGGTAACATTAGGCCTATACCCGCGTATCCTATGCAACTGGCTTTCTTACTGTTAAAAGAGCTAAAAGTATAAGTCAGACGAAGCTATTGCAAAACCTTAAAACTATGAAAAGAGAATCCGGAGCTAGTTTTCCCGTGTGGGTAGAGAACATATCGATGCCTGTTACCAACCCCTTAGTCGACAACATAAAATGTGATGTATGTGTTGTCGGCGCAGGTATAGCAGGTCTTACAACGGCCTACCTGCTGGCCAAAGAAGGTCGTGACGTGGTATTGCTCGAGGCCAAGGAGATAGGCGGTGGAGAAACCAGCCGCACGACGGCTCACCTTTCCAATGCCCTGGATGAGCGATTCGACGAACTTATCCGTCTTTTTGGAGAAGATGGTGCCCGCCTGGCCGCCCAAAGCCACGGGAAAGCGATTGATAAGATTGAAGAAATCATCAAAGATGAAAATATAGACTGTGATTTTGCAAGGGTAGACGGCTACCTCTTTGCCACAGACAACCAGCAGCAGGAAGACCTGATGCGGGAACTAGAGGCGGTCCAGAAAATAGGCTGGCTGGATGTTGTACTGCGAAAGCACAGTCCGCTGAACACCCTCACCGAATTCCCTTGTCTGCAATACCCGAATCAGGCGCACTTTCATGTGCTGAAATATCTGTCTGCCCTGGCAAATGCCTTTATCAATGCGGGCGGCCGCATCTTTACCAAAACCAAGGTGGAACGATTCGATACTGGTCCGGTTGTATCCGTAGTATCTCATGACGGGCATGCTGTTGCAGCAAACCACCTCGTCGTGGCTACTAACACACCGATCAATGACATGGTGACGATGCACACAAAACAGGCGCCCTACCGAACTTACGCCATTGGTCTGGCAGTGCGCCAGGGGGAGGTGCCTGATGCATTGTACTGGGACATGGAAAATCCGTATCACTATGTCCGTCTACTTAGAGGCAAGGCGGGCGGAGAGGATGGAGAGGGCCTGGATCTGCTGATCGTGGGCGGCGAAGATCATAAAACCGGGCAGGCCGATCACCTGAGTCAGCGATTTGACTCACTGGAGCGCTGGACCCGTAAGCATTTCCCGATGGCTAAAGACGTAATGTACCGCTGGTCTGGTCAGGTGTTTGAGCCAGTGGATGGCCTTGCTTTCATTGGCCGCAATCCGGGAGACAGTGATAATGTGTACATCGCCACCGGTGACTCGGGCCATGGCATGACACACGGTACGATAGCCGGTATGCTGATTACAGACCTGATACAGGGTAGGCCGAACCCATGGGAGAAGCTGTACGACCCGAGCCGCAAGAGCACCAAGTCTGTAGGGGAGTTTTTGAAAGAAAATATAAACGTGGCCGCGCAGTTCAAAGACTATGTGACGCCAGGAGAAGTAGAGGACCCTATGGAAGTACTGCCAGGAACCGGCAGAATTATGCGCAAAGGTATGGCTAAAGTGGCGGTCTACTGCGATCAGGATGGGGTGCGGCACCAATGCTCGGCAGTATGCACCCATTTGGGTTGCGTCGTGCACTGGAACGAAGTTGAAAGCTCCTGGGACTGCCCATGCCACGGCTCACGTTTCGATCCTTTTGGGAGAGTTATTACCGGACCAGCCAGCAAGGACCTGGGCCCGGCATCCTAAGGAACTGTAACCGGAAACAGAAAGCCCTGCTTTACGCTTGCGTAAAGCAGGGCTTTTTTGAATCATGTTTTATTTCCAGGCGTCTAACTCCTGCAGGCGATGCGAGATCCGCTCCGACCAATCCTGCTGTACCTGTGCATCCAGACCATGGCGTGACAGCTTGTCGAACTGATCCTGCTCTGCTTTCCAGGCCTTGAATGCGTTGCCAACGGTTGTGTTTAGGTTTGTCTTCAGGTTACCGCAGGAGATCCCCAGTTCCTTCAGTTCTTTGCGCAGCATGCGGGCATGTACTTCCGTCAGATCAAAATGCAGTTGCTCATGGGCCAGCAGCTTCTCAGACTGCTTGTTCTTGGACCAGGACTCTCCGGGAAGGAACACGCACTTTACCTCGTAATAAAACTTATTGTCTTTACAACGGGCGTCCACGGCGAGGTTGGCAGCCGTCAGGGCATGGTGTGGGTTGTTCGACTCAGGCGTCCCCCTGAAATCTTCCCAGTTCAGCTTCCGGGTTGCAGACCAGGCCAGCTGTTCATTGTTAGAAACGCTGAGGCTAGCTGGGTTCGGAACATAAATAACAGAGGCCGGCGAACCGGCTGGGGTTGGATAGGGCATAAGCAGACCTACCAACAGGCTAAGGAGTAGAGTGATAATAAACATCGGCTAAAAGTTTAAAAAGTCTCTATCGGGGCAACACTGGCCCCTTTAAATAGGTGCCACTATTGCATTATTTTATTTACTAAGCCTACTGCTTAGCATTTTAAAGCGCCAGAATAGTAATATAGCAGCAACTGATAAGCCAACTAACAGACCAGTCCAGACACCGTTCACACCGAAATCAAGTTTAAAGCAAAGCACATAACCAACCGGCAGACCAATTACCCAATAAGCAATCAGAGAGATCAGGCTAGGTATCCGCACATCTTCCAAACCACGCAGAGCACCAAGTCCCACTACCTGCACACCGTCCGAGATCTGAAAAAGTGCAGCAATAATCAGCAGGGTAGCGGCTATCTCGATCACTACCGGATCGTCTATGTACAGGGAAGGTATGAAATTTTTGCCAGCAATCATAAGAAGACCGCTGCCCATCATGAACAGGGTGCCCATGACAAAGCTACTGATACCGGCCACCTGCATGGACCTGTAGTTTCGGAGTCCTTTCTGGTTGCCTACCCGTATGGTCGCCGCCGCTGCGATGCCGCTTGCCATCATATAAGTAACGGAAGCCACATTGATGGCAATCTGATGTGCGGCCAGTTCACGTGCACCCAGCCAGCCGATCATAATAGCCGAAAAGCTGAAAGCACCCATTTCAAACACCATTTGGCCTGAGATGGGGAGTCCTAGGCGGAAAATGTGGTACATGTGCACAAGAGACAGGTGCCGGAAGGTAAGGAAGCGATGGAATGCGGCAAATCGTTTGGCATAGAGCACATAGCCTCCCATCATCATGGCCATGATGATGCGTGAGATCAGGGTTGCCCAGCCTGCGCCAACCAGTCCCATTGGTTCAAAACCCAGCTTACCAAATATCAGAATGTAGTTGAGCACCACGTTGAGCGCATTGGCAAGGATGGAGATGTACATGGCCTGCTTGGTGAGCGAGAGCCCTTCCGCAAACTGGCGGAAAGCCTGAAACACCATCAGCGGTACCATGGACAGGAACAGGATATTAATGTAAGGTATAGCCTGCCGGACTACTTCATCTGGCTGCTGGAGCAAAGTGATGTATGGAGAAAGAAAGTAACCGGCTATAAAAAGAACGACCCCCAGCAACAGGTTGGAAAATAGGCCATTGAGCAGAAGCAGGGAAATGCGGGTATAATTTCGCCGACCGTCCGCCGCGGCAATCAGTGGTGTGATACTGTAGGAAACTCCCAAGCCGAAGACCAGCGTGATCGTAAAAATACTGTTGCCCAGTGAGGCAGCCGCCAATGGAATCGTACCGATCTGCCCCACCATTAGGCTATCGAACACACTCACCATAATGTGCCCCAGCTGACTTAGCACGACAGGATATGCCAGCAGGAAATTTTTACGGAAATGCTCTTTGTATTCTTCGGATCTCATAGGGGCTTCTGGAAAAGGACTGCAAAATTAGCTTTTTTTCCATTGCCCTGCACCCTAGGATTAAATAGTGCTTTATGTTGATATGGTCAGCTGGCTTTTTTGAGGTTGCGCAGTTTCGTCAGAATTGCCTTTGCCGGTATTGGAAGCAGCACAAGCGCAGCTGTCAGGATGATCTTTTTTGTATTCATGGGAGTGGTGAATTGGGTATCGCAAAGAGATTAAACAGCTCTAAAAAGCATATCTGCAAAGCCGCCTTCTTCATCCAGGTAGGAGGTAACGAATTCGAATCCGGCCAGGCGGCCCATTTCAGTGGCTTGCGGCAGTGTATACTTATGTGAGCTTTCCGTATGGATCGCCTCCCAGGCAGTAAAGGTATAACGTTCCTGGGTAGCTTCCAGGTATACCTCCTGGTCACGTTGGCTTACCAGAAAACTTTTCATTACCCCCAGCTGTGGATCATACAGCGCATAGTGTTTGAAGCCATTCAGGTCAAAATTACCTCCTAATTCTCTGTTGATGCGCTCCAGCAGGTTCATATTAAAGGCAGCAGTTATACCGCTGGCATCGTTGTAGGCTGCCAGAATAATCCCTGGATCTTTGCGTAGATCCACGCCGAGCATAAAAAGATCCCCTGGCTGCAGGTGCTGCCTGATCTGGCAGATAAAGTCCTGCCCGTCTTCACGCTCAAAGTTGCCGATGTTGGAGCCCAGGAAGAGGACGACCTTTCGTTCGTTCAAGTGTTGCTCGAGCCACTTCAGGCCTGTTATATACTCTGCCACTACTGCGCGCACGTGCATATCCGGATGCTCCTGCTGCAAGTCCTTGCCCAGTTCTTGCATCGCTGACCCCGATATATCCATGGGAACATAATCGAAGGGCTTATCCTGCTTTACCAGTTCCTGCAACAGCAGCTTAGTTTTCATGGCATCTCCCGCACCCAGGTCTACCAGGTGAAAGAAGCCATCAGCGGCAAAAGCACTGACCATGGCCGACCGGTGCCGCTGCATCAGGCTGTACTCGGCCCGTGTCAGGTAGTACTCGGGCAGGGCCATGATCTGCTGGAATAGCCTGCTTCCGCTGGCATCATAAAAGTAGCGGGAAGATAACTGCTTGGGGCTCTGGCTTAAGCCTTCGGCTACATCTTTGGCAAACGCAGCTCTGTCCTGGCTGCCGTCTGTCTTTCTGGAGAGGTCAATCAGCGTATTAGGGGTTGTTTGTAGAAGCATAGTTTTATTGTGCTAGTCTTATTCCGGTGAACTGCCAGCGTTTGTCAGGGTGAAAGAAATTACGGTAAGTGGTTCTGATATGGCGCTCAGGCGTCGCGCAGGAACCACCCCGCAACACCATCTGGTTGACCATAAACTTCCCATTGTACTCACCCACTGCGCCGGGCGCCGTCGAGAATCCAGGGTAGGGGTGATAGGCACTGTAGGTCCATTCCCAGGCATCCCCATAAAGTTGCTGCATACCTGTGCTTGATGCAGCAGCCTTGGGTTCAAACATCCCCGATTCCTGGAAATTGCCTGTAACCGGTGGGTATACCTGCGAAGCCGCCTCCCATTCAAATTCGGTCAGAAGTCGTATGCCGGCCCAGGTGGCATAGGCCTGTGCTTCATAGAAACTGATGTGGCTGACAGGTTTGTGCAAATCTAGCTTCTCCAGCCCATGCATGGTAAACTGATACCAGTCCCCGTCCTGCTCCAACCAGTATAAGGGAGCTTTGAGCTTATTACTCCGTACCATGGCCAGTCCCTCGTCCAGCCAGAAACGGAAATTGCTATACCCGCCATCCTGCATAAACTCCAGGTATTCGGCATTGGTCACCAGTCGATTCATGATCTGAAAGTCCGTAAGCAGCACCTCATGCACACCCAGTTCGTTGTCGAAACTGAAGCCCTCTCCCTGAAAACCGATGCGATAGATGCCGCCGGGCACTTCCAGAAAAGTTGCCTCTCCCGGATTGGTTGCCTGAGGAACTGATCCTGCTGCGTGGTAAGCCGGTAAAAGCGGGTTGGTGCTAAGAATGTACTTGATATCGGTGATGAGGAGTTCCTGGTGCTGTTGTTCGTGTTGCAGGCCCAGTTCCAGTACAGGCAGCAACTCTTCCAGCTTTTCGTCGCTCAGTGTTTTCAGTAGCTCACCCATGTGTTCATTCACATGGCGCCGGTAAGCATACACATCCCGAAGGGGAGGTCGGGTAAGTGTGCTTCGCTCTGCCCGCTGCACCCGGTTGCCTACCGTATTATAGTAGGAGTTGAATAAAAAGGCATAATCTGGATGAAACACCTTGTAGTTTTTAAGGTATGGCCCTAACACAAACTGCTCAAAAAACCAGGTAGAATGGGCCATGTGCCATTTTGGGGGACTCACATCCACCATCGGTTGCACCACGGTATCTTCTGGTTCGAGGGGAGCGCAAATTTGTTCAGTCTGAGTCCGGATCTGGTTAAACCGCTCGAGCGTGGTCTGGTTGATAGAAGCAGTCAGTATGTTCATAGGCATCTGGGGTAAGCGGGAGATACAGAAGCAGGATAATGCAACGGAGAGAATGCATTAAAGTGCTTCTAACTGTCGTATTAACTCATTTTCTACGTACTTTGTTTTCGATAAGCCGATATTGGCAAGACTAATCTGATGCTATTATGCCTTTATTCCTGACAGTTACGCCTCATCAACTTCAGTTTAAATTTGATGCCCGCACCTCACGTGGCGCTATGCGCATGCATCAGGTATACTACCTGCTCCTGTACGATTCAGACAGTCCCGGTATAACAGGAGTGGGTGAGTGTGCGCCACTCCCAGGTTTGAGCATCGATGCACGTCCTGACCTGGAGTCAAAACTCAACCAGTTGGCAGAGCAAGTCGGTGAACAGCAACTGAAAGCAGATGAATGGCAGGGATTTTTAATGTCTGATGACCTCCTTGAATGGCCAGCTATACGGTTTGCATTGGAAACAGCCTGGTTGGACCTGCAACAGGTGGGACGGAAAACACTTTTTGAAAACAGCTTCAGCCAGGGCACCACTGGTATACCGATCAATGGTTTGGTCTGGATGGGGGAGAAGGATTTTATGCAGCAGCAGATCAGTAAAAAGCTAAACGAAGGCTATACCTGCCTGAAGCTGAAAATAGGAAGTCTGGATTTTGCCACTGAGCTTGATATACTGCATCAGATACGTGAGGTGGCCGGGCCCGAAGACCTGACAATCAGAGTAGACGCAAACGGTGCTTTTGCGCCGGATGAAGCTTTTCGGAAACTGGAGCGCCTGGCCAGGTATAGCCTGCATTCTATCGAACAACCTATCCGGCAGGGACAACCTGAACAGATGCAGCAACTCTGTGCCTATACGCCTATACCTATCGCCCTCGACGAAGAACTGATCGGGGTGCAGGATGCCACTAAACAGGCTGAATTATTAGACTTCGTAAAACCGCAATACATCATCCTGAAGCCAACCTTAGTAGGAGGACTGCAAGCGAGTGCTGACTGGATCGATATGGCAGCACAGCACGGCATTGGCTGGTGGATGACTTCAGCACTGGAGTCGAACATCGGGCTCAACGCGATCAGCCAGTTCACAGCTAATTATGCCATCGATATGCCGCAGGGTTTGGGCACTGGTCAGCTATACCACAATAACATAGCTTCTCCTCTTCAGATAGACAAAGGCTGGCTCTGGTATGGCGATAGCGCCTGGGGCGAACTGCCGCGATAGGCTCTCTATACATTAGTAACAGATACAAACAGAAGCGGCCTGCAAATCTTGCAGGCCGCTTCTGTTTAGGCTGGTATGTCTATTAGTTTGATCCCGGACGACCGCGGTACATGCCCGGACCACGCTGCATGTTCTCTTCGGTAGCCGGCGCTCCTTTGAAGCTGCGGATGTTGTAAGAGAAGGTCAGCATGAAGAAGCGCTGCAGCACAGTAGACTGCACATCCTCTACATAAGACTCTGTGATATTGCGACGAATGCTCACGTTCTGGTTCATCAGGTCATTCACGCTCAGGCTGATCTCACCCTGTTTGTCTTTGAAAATTTTCTTGCCAAGGCTCATGTTCCAAAGCAGGAAGCTGTTGTCCACGCCGGCAGACAAACCAGAGTTGTACTGGTGGTTCAGTTCAGTACGGTATACCAGGTCTTTCCAAAGGATCCAGTTGTAGCGAACACTGGTGTTCTGGTTGAAGAAGTTGTTGTTCTGAGTCGTACGCAGTGTGTTTGACACAATGTTGTAGCTCGAGAAAGTAGAAACTGAAAAGTCTATCTTTTCGCTGATGTTGCTGCTGATGTTAATACCGGCACCCAGGTTGGTGTTGTTGGCATAGTTGATCTGCTCGTCAATCATACCTGGTATTCTGGAGTAACCCACCGTACCGTTCACATTAAAGTTAGAGCTGATAAAGTTAAGCGGCTGTCCGTAATTGAAGAATGAACGCACATTGTAGTGCCCATCCAGGTTTACAGGACGGCTCAGGCGGGCACCCGGACGCAATTCATATCCTTCGGCTATACCTTCCGGTACGTTAGTCGTGTACACGCTGTTGGCTACGTAGTTGTTTGTCATCGTACCGAACATACCGATAAAGAACACACGGTTTGTCTCCGCATTGAAGTTGCGGTAGCGGATGTTCAGACGGCTCTGGTAGTCCTGGTCCAGGTCTGCGTTACCAATGCGTGCCTGCAGTGGGTTAGAGATGTCCAGCACTTCCTGCAACTGCTCAACAGAAGGCACATTGGTGCTGGTTCTGAAGTTCAGGGTCAGGTTCTGAGAGTTAGAGAACTTATATTCATACTCAGCCGATGGCAGGAAATTGTTGAATTTACGCTCTAGTGGTGCCAAGTCAACCGGGAACTGGCTATCAGTGTTCAGGGTGGCATACTGGTAACGTGCATTCACTTGAAGTCTCGCTTTGTCATCACGGTACTGGTAGCTTGGGCCTATGTTCTGAGACAGGTAATCGCTCTTGAAGGTGCTGCTCAGCGGTGTATTGAAGTTTGTATACCCACCGGCTGTTTCCATGTAGTCGTAGGTTCTGCGGTCTGAGTCACGCATCTGGTTGCCAATGCTGTACTCTAACTGCCAGCGGGATTTTTCACCCAGGCGCTGTGAGTAGTTGGTACTGCCTGACCAGCTGAAGTTTTTTCGGTCCAGACGAATGTACTGGTCGCGAAGTACGTTTCTGTCAGGGTTTTCAAAGTTCTCAGTCTGCTCAAACTGGTAGCCATCTCCTTCTACATTGTTGATGCTCGTATTGAAGTTGGTCGTCAGGATGCGTCCGGAGTCACCGAAACGCTTCGAGTAGAGGATGTTGTTGTTGAAGTTGAAGGAGGTATTGTCAGAGCTTGCGCGGTTCAGCGACTCTGACAAAGTGCCTTCCAGATCAAAGGTGCGGGCGTTTCTGCCAGTAAAGCTGTTATCATTCTGCACGCGCAGGCTAGGAGTTACCAATAGGCGGTTGTTCTCGTTTATGTTGTATTGCAAACGCATGTTCAGGCGGTGACCGTCTTCACGATCCCTGTTGTCTGCATTCTCAGTATACTGCAGACCTGCATCATCCGACACAAAGTCACGGAAGCGGTACTGGTCGTTGATGATATCGCGGTTGGTGTAGTTGTAATTGGCGCTCACATCCATTTTCTTGCCCCACTTGTCCTGATAGTTGATGCCAAAGTTGTTGGTGTTGATGATACCAATCGGGGAGCCACCGCCCCAGCCGCCTCTACGACCACGCATGCCACCACCTGGTGTTTCACCGATCGAGAAGTCAAACATGTTGATGTTGTTGGTTAGGCCTGTTACCGTGATGCGACGGTCGTTGTTAAAGTAGTTGACAGCGGCACCTGCCATGTAACGGTCATCAGTACCGTAGCCCGCGGAGATCTTACCCGTATAGCCCTGACGACGGTCTTTGCGTGTGATGAAGTTGATCGTTTTGAGACGGTTGCCATCTTCAAAACCACTGAAGGAAGCCTGATCGCTCTGTGCGTCAAAGATCTGCACGTTCTCAATCATATCTGAAGAGATGTTGCGCATGGCAGAGGTCACATCCTCACCAGTATAACGTTTTCCATCAATCATCACCTGGCGTACTTCTTCGCCTTGTGCCTGAATACGGCCATCCTGTACCTGCACACCCGGCATTTTGGTAACTAGGTCTTCGGCACTGGCATCTGGTGCAGTCTTAAAGGCCTTGGCATTGAATTGGGAAGTATCGCCTTTCTGTTCACCAAGCGGTGCACGCCCGATAATCTGCACCTCACCCAGTCTGGTGTTTTGCTCCTGCATGCTCAGAACACCCAAATTAACAGGTGACTGTGCTACCTGCACTGGCTTTGAAAGCATGTCATAACCCAGGAAACGAACCTCCAGGGTATAACTGCCAGAAGGAACACGCTCAAAGCGGAAAGCGCCCTGGCCATCAGTCATCGTGGTCAGGATTGCCTCGCTGGCAGCACGCTTCATCACAACGCTGGCGCCCGGCAAGCCGCTCTTGTCCGTGGCGCTCTGCACCGTGCCGGTTACTGTCTGTGCGTATACCTGTGAAAAGCCGATCAACATGATCAGCAGAGAGAATAATTTTCTCATCAGATTGTAGAATTGAGTAGTAGTGTTGGTCTATTAAGTAATCGGATAATAATGCGTAAGATCATCAGCAAGTGGTATGAAGTTCTGCTGTTGGTATCTTTAGAATACAGAAGGGAGGCTAAGGTTTAAACATTAGCTAGAAATATTTTCAGAACAGGATGAACAGGCAAATTATGTCGATAAACTGCGTTGGCAGGCAGACAAACATGTCCCAACGAGACTGTCGTCAAATCTCGCGGAAAGGCGTACAAGCTCTTGTGGGCTTAAATCAGAAGGGGTGTAAAATCAGGCTAGCGGTGCTTTTCCCGTAGCAGTTCAGCTACTTTTACCATACCTGTGCTTGCTTTCTCTTCGATCAGGTGCAGATTTGGCCGGGGCCGCATATAGGGGAGATTGGGATCCACGACAAAGATCGGCGCTTCATCCGGAACCAAGTCCACAAGTCCGGCAGCGGGGTATACCACCAGGGAGGTGCCCACAACCAGAAAGATATCTGCACACAAGGTTTCTTCCATGGCCTGCTCCATCATCGGAACGGGCTCTCCGAACCATACGATATTGGGGCGGAGCTGGGAGCCGCGCACGCATTTATCGCCCAGGTTCAGCTGCCAGCCTTTTATCGGATAAACCAGCTTAGGATCAAGGGTACTGCGGCTCTCGAAAAGTTTTCCATGGAGGTGAATCACATCAGTAGAGCCGGCACGCTCGTGCAGGTCATCTACGTTTTGGGTAATGATCTTGACCTCAAGTCCTGCTCCAGTTCAGCCAGCATTTTGTGTCCGGCATTTGGCTGAACGTTGTGCGCATTTTTCCGACGCTGGTTGTAGAAGTCCAGCACCAGTTCCGGGTTCTTACGCCAGCCCTGTGGAGAGGCCACTTCCATCACATCATGCCCTTCCCAAAGTCCGTTAGCATCACGGAAGGTAGCGATGCCACTTTCCGCACTTATACCTGCTCCTGTAAGCGCTACGATTCTTTTCTTAGCCATGCATCTGCTGATTTGATCTGCTATAATTTACTCTGTGTACGCCATTCGGGTTTTTTGTCCGAAGGGTGGCGGGGTATGTAAAATCTGTATACCTATACCTGCAAAAGGGAAGCAAAAAAGCCGCTCAGTTTAGAGCGGCTTTTCCTAGTTATTTCTTCTTAGCTGTGCCTGTTTTTTTGGCGGCCGGTTTTTTAGCGGCGGCTTTCTTGGCAGCTGGTTTCTTGGTGGCCGGTTTCTTTTCAGCTGTGGCTGTTTCGGCTTTCTTCTTGAATCCGCCACGGCCCTTCTTCTCGGGTGTCTGCTCTGCCAGGTCCAGACATTCCTGCAGGGTCAGATCAGCCGGTTCTTTCCCTTTCGGGATCTTAACATTTTTCTTACCCACTACGATGTAAGGGCCATACCTGCCGTTGAGCACCTGCACATCCGGATTCTCCGGGAAAGTCTTAATGAGCTTCTCCGCATCGGCCTTGCGCTTGGCCTCGATGAGGGCTATAGCCTCATCTGCTGTTACCGTCATCGGGTCCAGTGTCTTTGGCAGAGAGTAGAACTTGCTGGCATGACTGATATAGGGACCGAAGCGACCAATAGCAGCCTTCATTTCCTTGTCTTCATACACCCCGACAATGCGTGGCAGTTTGAACAAGTCCAAGGCGTCTTCCAATGTCAGGCTTTCAATGAACTGGCCTTTGCGCAGACTGGCATAAACTGGTTTATCACCTGTCTCAGGATTTTCTTCTCCTAGCTGTACGTAAGGGCCGAAGCGTCCTAGTTTGGCAATGATCTTCTGACCGGATACAGGGTCTATACCTATTTCACGGGCACCCGATACGTCGGCACGGTTAATGTTTTCGCTGTTTTCAATGCGCTTGTGGAATTTCTCGTAGAAATTTTCCAGCATTTGTTCCCATTCCTGCTGTCCGTGAGCGATCTCATCAAACTCAGCCTCTACACGGGCAGTGAATGAGTAGTCGATCACGTTCGGGAAATGCTCCACCAGGAAATCGTTCACCACCATGGCCATATCAGTAGGGAAGAGCTTGCTCTTCTCAGCACCAGTGATTTCGGTTTTGGTCTGGGCTCTGATCTGGTCGTTTTTCAAGGTCAGGACGTTGAACTTACGTTCTTTTCCTTCACGGCTGTCTTTCTCTACGTAGCCACGCTTCTGGATTGTCGAAATGGTAGGAGCGTAGGTAGACGGTCGGCCTATTCCCATTTCCTCCAGTTTTTTTACCAGGCTGGCTTCTGTATACCTTGGTGCAGGACGCGAGTAGCGCTGTGTTGCCTGCATCTGGCGTAAGCCAAGCTGCTGGCCTATACTCAATGGTGGCAACATGCCCTTTACATCCTCGTCACTGCCTTCTTCATCGTCTTTCGACTCGATATATACCTTCAGGAATCCTTCGAACTTGATCACCTCTCCGGTCGCCACCAGTTTGTCGGGCTGCGTGGAGATATCGATCGTGGCAGTTGTTTTCTCGATCTCGGCGTCGGCCATCTGAGAGGCAATGGCACGCTTCCAGATCAACTCGTACAGGCGCTGCTCGTTGCGGTCGCTACTTGCTACCATCTGCGAGAAATCGGTTGGACGAATGGCCTCGTGTGCCTCCTGTGCTCCCGAAGACTTGGTTTTGAAACGACGGGTCTTCACGAACTTCTCCCCAAAGGAGTTGCGTATCGCGCTGGACGCACCCTGAATTGCCTCGTCTGACAGGTTGAGTGAGTCAGTACGCATGTATGAGATCTTACCAGCCTCGTACAGACGCTGTGCTACCGTCATGGTCTGGGCAACTGAGAAGTACAACTTGCGGCTGGCCTCCTGCTGCAGGGTAGAGGTCGTAAAAGGAGGGGCGGGGCTACGCTTGAGCGGCTTCGTCTCAAGGTTGCCAATTGTATAATCAGCTCCAACACATCGCTGCAGAAATTGCTGCGCCTCTTCCTCGGTTTTGAATTTAGCAGGCAACTCCGCTTCCAGTGTTTTGCCCTGCACATCAAACTGGGCCGTGATCCGGAAGCTCGACTCAGCGTTGAACTTCTCGATTTCACGCTCACGCTCCACCACCAGGCGCACAGCCACGGACTGTACACGGCCAGCTGAGAGGCCTGTTTTGATTTTTTTCCAGAGCACCGGTGATAGCTCGAAACCTACCAGGCGGTCCAGCACGCGGCGGGCCTGCTGCGCATTTACCAGGTCCATGTCGATGCCACGCGGTGTGCTGATGGCGTTAAGGATAGCGTTTTTGGTGATCTCCCGGAAAACGATGCGGCGTGTTTTGGCTTCGTTTAGGTTCAGGGCTTCGGTCAGGTGCCACGAAATGGCTTCTCCTTCGCGGTCATCGTCCGATGCGAGCCATACCGTTTCGGCTTCCTTGGCAAGTTTCTTTAGCTGTGAAACGACGTCTTTTTTGTCGCTCGATATCACATAAGTGGGTTTAAACTTATTTTTGATATCGATGGCGTTGTTGTCTTTAGGCAGGTCCCGCACATGGCCGAAACTCGATTTCACCACAAAATCTTTTCCCAGGTATCCTTCAATCGTTTTGGCCTTGGCCGGTGACTCGACTATGACTAGATTTTTTATCATCCTTTATATTTAGGGGCGATTCATTTGAATTTTGCCCAAAGTTCAAATTTTTTTTCAAACATATACAACCTGAAATTGATAACATAGGTTTAACATGCCATCATAGTTTTGGTGAACAGGCTGTTTTATTAGCTTAACTATCTATACGGACCACTTTTATAATTATATGCAACGATTGTTAGTCATTTGCCGCCACGCAGAGTCAAATGATCCCTTCCCGCTCCAACCAGACTTTGAACGGGAACTCACAAAAAATGGACAGCATCAGGCGAGAATAACCGGGCAGTGGCTCCGTGACACGTTCCAGAAGGTCGATATGATCCTGAGCAGCCCGGCTCCCCGTGCCGGGCTGACTGCCAGGCTATTGGCTGACAAGCTATACTTTGATGAAGAGCGGATTGAATACGTCCCTGACTTCTACAATGCCCGTGAAAGTGTGCTGGCTAATGTACTGGGCAAGCTTCCGGACCATGTGGCGCGTGTGCTGCTGGTCGGGCACAACCCAGGTATAACAAGCCTTGTTCGTACCCTGACTGAGCAGCACGTCGCATACCTGGAACCGGCTGGAGCCTACGCCATCAAGCTTGATCTGGACACCTGGCAGGACCTGCATGTTAAAAGCGGAAAGCTGGAATCGCACTTTACGCAAGCTTAAAGTGCAGGCATCATATGTCAGTTTTTTTTGATAGTTTTAGAAACTCATTACTATTTGCACCTATACCTGATCATCAAGAAGCTGGATGAAAACTAAAATAGTAGCTGTGATTAACCAAAAAGGTGGCACAGGTAAAACAACCACCACAATCAACCTGGGCAGTGCGCTTAGCAAACTAGGATATAAGGTCCTGCTGGTTGATCTTGATCCTCAAAGCAATTTATCGTATAGTCTTGCCGTCTCTTCGCCTGATCAGACACTGGCAGAGGCTTTTCTGGGATCACAATCCTTCAAAAACATTATAGTTGAAAAAGATGGCCTTTGGGTAGCTCCGGGATCGAACGAACTGGTGGATGTTGAGATATCGCTGGTGTCGCAGCCGGACCGGGAGCAGTTCCTCAAAACCATGCTCTCGCAGGTCAAAGGGTTTGATTATGTGTTGATTGACTGCCCACCATCACTTTCTGTCCTAACACTAAATGCACTAACAGCCTCGCACGAAGTACTCATACCTTTACAAATGGAAGTACTGACTCTACAGGGCCTGGACCAGATCATGCAGACGATCGCTAAAGTAAAAAAAGCATTTAACCCGAAACTTAAAATTAAAGGGATCGTAGTGGTCATGTTTGATATGCGTCGCAAACTGAGTCAGGAAGTGCTCGCATACCTGCGCGAGAACGTGAAAGAAAAAATATTCGACAGTCAGATCAGACTCAATGTAAAGCTGGCAGAAGCACCTTCTTTTGGCAAAAGTGTGTTGGACTATGATAATGCTTCCAACGGGGCTAAAGACTACACAGCACTTGCCGCTGAGTTTTGCCAGGTATAACGTTAGCTTGCAAACAATCGCTATTTTTGAGTAAATTGCCGTAACATTCCCCTTGTACTGTTCAGCCTGTCAGTCAAAAACTGATGCTGACGAAGGGTCGGACAGATGACAAACCCCATACAACCCTAAACATATGGCCTTAGGTAAAAATTTGAAGCTGAGCAAGGAAAAGCTCATCAGTGACGTAGAAACCAGCCAGTCAGAAAAGTCGACTCCATCGCGTGCGAAAGCCAAGCAGCAGACGCCCGCTGCCACAACTACCGTGGAAGAGAAGCCGGAGACGTCCAAGCCAAAACAGGAAAGCGCAACTGCCGCTGCCTCGTCAGCAAAGCCAGAGGTAGCTGAGGCTTCTGGCAAAAAAGATGCTGGAACCAGCTCGCTTGCAGTGAAAAGTGCGCCTAATGGCAAGCAAAGCCGCAAGCAGGTGTTGCCTTCAAGCCCTGAGTACATCAGCGAACAGCTCAATAAAGTGCTTTATGCACTTGATGCCTTTAAGAAAGGGGATATCTCAGTTCGTCTGACAAAGCAGAACGATGACATCTTTGCTGAGATCGCCGAAGCCTACAATTCGATGGTGGAAATGATCGGTGGTGTAGGTGGGGAGGTGTCCCGCATCTCTAAAGTAGCCGGTGTGGAGGGTAACCTGAAAGCCCGCGCCTCGGCCGAGAATGCTTCCGGTTTCTGGAAGGACATGATCAATAACATCAACGGCCTGGTGGACTCCATTGCGGTTCCGGTACTTGAAGTGGGTAAAGTACTGAAGAACATCTCGCGTGGTAACCTGGATGAAACATTCCAGATCCCGGTATCGGGAGACTTTAAGGTCATGGCCGAAACCATCAACCGCACGATCGACAACCTGAACCTGTTTGCAGGTGAGGTAACGCGTGTGGCCTTGGAAGTGGGTACGGAGGGTAAACTAGGCGGCCAGGCATCGGTGCCAAACGTGGCCGGTGTATGGAAAGACCTGACCGATAATGTAAATACCATGGCCAGTAACCTGACATCACAGGTACGCGACATTTCTAGTGTGGCGACCGCGGTAGCGAAAGGTAACCTGGCTCAAAAAATATCAGTGGATGTGCGCGGTGAGTTTGCCCAGCTGAAGGACAACATGAACCAGATGGTGGACTCACTTAACATCTTCGCTGACGAAGTAACCCGTGTGGCGCGTGAAGTGGGTACGGAAGGACGCCTCGGCGGTCAAGCCAAAGTGCCGAACGTGGGTGGGGTTTGGAAGGACCTGACCGACAACGTGAACACGATGGCCTCCAACCTGACCTC
>NZ_JADPMP010000008.1 GCF_015686655.1 Pontibacter sp. FD36
TGGGGCCTCTCCTTCAAGCCCAAGACCGACGACATGCGCGAGGCGCCCTCGCTGGTCATCATCGAGAAGCTGCTCGAGCGCGGTGCCAGGGTGAAGGCCTACGACCCGGTGGCCATGAAGGAGGCCAAGCACTCGCTCGGCGAGCGCATCGAGTACGGCAAGGACGAGTACGAGACCCTGATCGACGCCGACGCGCTCCTGCTAGTGACCGAGTGGCCCGAGTTCCGCTCCCCGAACTTCGCCGTGGTGAGCAAGCTGATGAAGGAGAAGGTGGTCTTCGACGGCCGCAACATCTACGACTGCAAGGAGATGGAGGAGAAGGGCTTCACCTACTTCGGCATTGGCGTCAAGCAGGCCAAGGTGCAGCAGGAAACTAAAGCAACTGTATAAGTATGGCCAGAAAAAGAGTATTAGTAACGGGCGGAGCCGGTTTTCTGGGCTCCCACCTGTGCGACAGATTCATAGCCGAGGGCTACCATGTGATCGCAATGGACAACCTGATCACGGGTAACCTCGAGAACATAGAGCATCTTTTCAAGCTCGAGCAGTTTGAGTTCTACCACCACGACGTGTCCAAGTTCGTGCACGTGCCGGGCGAGCTCGACTACATTCTGCACTTCGCTTCGCCGGCCAGTCCGATCGACTATTTGAAGATTCCGATCCAGACGCTGAAGGTGGGCTCGCTGGGCACGCACAACCTGCTGGGCCTGGCCAAGGCCAAAGGCGCGCGCATGCTCATCGCCTCCACCTCGGAGGTGTACGGCGATCCGCTAGTGCACCCGCAGAGCGAGGATTACTGGGGCAATGTGAACCCGGTGGGGCCGCGCGGCTGCTACGACGAGGCCAAGCGCTTCCAGGAGGCCATGACCATGGCCTACCACATGCACCACGGGCTGGAGACGCGCATTGTGCGCATTTTCAACACCTACGGTCCGCGCATGCGACTGGACGACGGCCGTGTATTGCCTGCTTTCCTGAGCCAGGCACTTCGCGGCGAGCCGCTGAGCATCTTCGGCGACGGCAGCCAGACGCGCTCCTTCTGCTACGTAGACGATTTGGTGGAAGGCATCTATCGCTTGCTGCTGAGCGACTACCCGTACCCGGTGAACGTGGGCAACCCGTCCGAGATCACCATCAGGCAGTTTGCCGAGGAAATCTGCAAGCTGACGGGCGCGGAGCTCAACATCGAGTACCAGCCGCTGCCGACCGACGACCCGCAGAAGCGCCAGCCGGACATCTCAAAAGCCAAAGAGGTGCTGGGCTGGGAGCCGAAGGTAGACCGTGCCGAGGGGCTGCAAAAAACACTAGAGTACTTTAAGGAGAAAGTGAAATTGCCTGTCGAACGTGTAGTAGATTAGGCGCTTTGCAAATAAACACAGAAGGGCCCTGACACTTTGTGATGTCAGGGCCCTTCTGTGTTTATATCCTTTGGTGAGCTTAAATCTTTTTGTGCGCCTTCATAAAGTCTTTCGCTTCCTTATTAGCCGCATGTTTTTTGTCGGTTGTTTCCAGCACAATCCCATAATAGTGCTTCGCTGTTTTTAGCTCGCGCTCCTGTTTGGCAATGCGGGCAAGGTTCAAGTATGAATTGACAAAATAACCGGAATCACGCTCATTACTCATTTCAGCGTAAGTGATTGAGTTCTGGTAGTAAGCCTTCGCCTTTTGGAAATCACGATACTTATTCTGATTGATATAAGCCAGGATATAAGAGGCGTAACGTCCACTTACAGCTTCGTAGCCCGGCATGCGTCTGTCGAGCTTACTTAGAATGTCAAGGCATACCCGCTCTGCCATTGTAAAATGGCCCTGAACGAAGAGCGCCCGTGCATAAAAACGCTGGAAGTAAGCATTGTTCGGGTATTTTTCAACCAGCCCTTTTACCAAATCCAATGCAGCCTCCATGTTTCCTTCCTCATTGGCATATATCTTCATGAGGAAGAATTTAGCCTCTGTGCCGGTATAGAAACCGTTATTTGCCACATAGCGCAGCTGTTTTATACCTAGTCGCTTGTCGCCACTCGGGAAAAAAGCCAGCACAGGACGAAGCATCTTGTAGTTTTCATGAATCCAGATGGAGTAGTAGTTGAAGAGTGCCTCTCCAAACAAAAACTCAGGACTCAAGCCGTTGCCGGCCTTGGCTTTCTCTAAATATTCCAGTGATCGTTTGCTGGCAATAGTGGCTTTGCGCCAGTTGCTGCGCTCAGAGTGCAGGCGACCGGCAAATCCATTGGCAGCCGATAGAAAAAAGGCTGCTTCATAGTCTTTGTTATTCTGGTCATAAAGTGTCTCCGCTTTCTGGATGGTAGAATCCATGTAAGCAAAGAACAGGTCGTCGTATTGCGTAGTCTGTATGTTGGTAGGCACGATCTTCCACCATTGGCTGAGGCCCATCAGGAAGTAAGGAAGGGGATGATGCGGGTAGCGGCGACGCAAAGACTTGAATTGCTTTTCGGCCAGTTCGTACTTGAAGTTATACATGTTGTCCACGGCGCCCTCCAGTTCGTACTGGATCTCTTTGTCCATGAGCAGCATGCCTTTGATGTTTCCAGCCGCAGGTATAACCTCTACCGATTGTATTGTAACTTCTCGTATAGCTGTGTCAGACTGCGCCTTAGAGCCTTGACCCAAAGCAAAGTGTGACAGGATGATACTGAGAGATGCAAGTACAATCTTCTTCATAAGTAAAAAGGAAAATCCGGCGTATCGTGTTTGTAGCCTCCTTATCTGGTAAACAGGTAATAAAAGTACAACAATTATATTAATTTTGAATTGATACAAAAGAAATATTGCATGAAACTTCTGAAACAACTCTGCAGCATACACGCACCGTCCGGCAACGAGAAAAAACTAACCAATTTTTTGCTTAACTACATTGAAGGACATAAAGTTCAGTGGAAACAGCAACCTGTAATACTTTATGGGGAGGGCTTTCAGGATTGTATTTTGTTAATATTTGGGAAGCCCCGGGCTGCCATTTTTGCCCATATAGACTCCATTGGCTTTACAGTGCGCTACGGAAAGCAGCTCGTAAAAATAGGCGGGCCTGACCTGGAAACCGGTTATACGCTGGTGGGGGAGGACTCGCAGGGTAAAATTGAGTGTACGCTGGAGTTTGACGAGGAAGAGCACGAGATCAGCTACAGCTATGAGCGGGAGATAGAACGTGGGACAGAGCTTGTGTTCAAATGCGATTTCCGGGAAACAGATGAAACAGTACAATCGTGCTATCTTGATAACAGACTTGGTGTATGGAGCGCTTTAAAAGTTGCTGAGACTTTGGAGAATGGCATCATTGCGTTCAGCAGTTGGGAGGAGCACGGCGGCGGTTCGGTAGCCTACCTTGCCAAGTATACTGCGGAGCGCTACGGTGTGCATCAGGCGCTGATTTCGGATATTACCTGGGTAACGGAAGGCGTAAAGCCAGGCGAGGGCGTGGTGATCTCTATGCGTGACAGCCTAATACCTCGTCGATCCTATGTTGAGAAAATCATAGGTATAGCCAAAGCATCTGGTATACCTTATCAGCTGGAAGTAGAAGGTTCAGGCGGCAGTGATGCCAAGGAGCTTCAGCATGGCCCATACCCCTGGGACTGGTGCTTTGTAGGCGCTCCCGAAGACAATGTGCATACGCCTAATGAAATTGTTCATAAGAAAGATATAGAGAGCATGGTTGCGCTGTATAAGGAGCTGATGGAGAAGTTGTAGAGGAAGTGTTAAACAGAGGATTAAAAATGATATGACCCTACAAAGAGGCGAACTTCAGGAAGACAAGTTAAAAGATATCAGTCAGGGCGGAATCTATACAATTTGCTGCTTTGTGAGTGACTGTCCATGTGAGAGGAAAACATCCCCTTGCCCTCGCGGCTTTTTCTCTTTGTTTATTCAGGCAGTTAATGGTATTGAACTTGCAAAGCGTTACAATGCACCATACTATGTGGATTTCGGAAATCATAAATACCTCTATACTGATCCTACTAAAGCTGAGCAAAACTTCTGGAACTATTATTTTGAGAAAACCGGAGTTGAGTCTTATAATTTAAACAATGCAAAGTTTGTTAGGAATTCTTTATATGAAGTGTACCCATTCAGAATATGGAGCAGACGTCACTTCCTGAAAATGTACCACTCTGTAGTCAGCCAATTAAAATTTAGCGAGACCTTAGAGAAACATTTTGATGAGAAAAGGCTTTTGTACGAATCGCATAAAATCCTTGGAGTACAGATAAGGCGTACTGATCATGGGCAAGAAGTTGAGCAAGTGGGACTAAACGTATTTCTAAAGCTAATTGATCGCAAGCTGAGTAAATTCGACTATTTGTTTGTAGCTACTGACGATAATAAAGTGATCGATCTTTTATCGCAGCGTTATGGAAGCAAATTGATTTACAATAAAGCTGTAAGATCGAGTAATGATGAAGCTGTGCATTCTAATCTTAAAATTACAAACAGGTATGAGCTAGGGCAGGAGGCACTTATTGACTGTTATTGCCTATCACTTTGTAAACATTCAATCCTTATTCAATCAAATATCTCTTATGCGGCATTGCTATTTAATCCAAAGCTGTCCTACACTTTATTGGAGAAAGCTGGGTTTATGCAGAGGCTAAAACGAAAGGTAAGGTTTTGGCTAGATGAAATTAGAATGAGGGTCAGTTTTTGAAAGTATACTTGGTGATTACAAAATTGAGAAAGCCTCCTGCTAAAGGAGGCTTTTTTATGCTTCAAAATTTAATAAACCATGGAAGGGGAGGTGCAAAAAAAGAGTGATAACTGAAATCAGTGCAAATGATTAAGCTATAGGGCAATACTGGCTAGGTAGTGCATAAAGCTTTGAATGCAAATATTTGGAAAAGTCAAACGAATAGCCTTTCTTTAATAGCTCTATATAGCAATTTCAGAATCTCAACCCTTATTAACAAAACTAACTCTTATTGAATGGAAACTATTCTCTACGCAATTCCTGGATTTGGTCTGGCGGCCCTCCTGTATACCTTTATCAGGTCGGCTTGGGTAACGAAGCAAGCAGCGGGTAACGAACGCATGACGGAAATAGCCCGTCACATTGCCGACGGAGCCATGGCTTTTTTGAAAGCAGAGTACAAAGTGCTCTTCTACTTTGTGGTCATCGCCAGTATATTTCTCTTTTACCTGGGCTATACCGGTGAAAATTCCCACTGGACGATCGTCCTAGCCTTTATCATGGGTGCTCTTTTTTCGGCCGTTGCAGGCTTTATTGGTATGCGCATTGCCACGAAGGCCAACGTGCGTACGGCAGAAGCTGCCCGTACCAGTTTGTCGCGCGCGCTGAGCGTGTCTTTTGCAGGTGGCTCGGTAATGGGTATGGGCGTGGCTGGTCTGGCGGTGCTGGGGCTAGGCTCACTTTTCATCGTGCTCTACTACTTCTTTGTATACAGCGTAAACGGTAACGTGAATGGCCACGAGATGGAAGTGGCACTGGAAGTGCTTACTGGCTTCTCGCTGGGGGCTGAAAGTATCGCCCTTTTTGCCCGTGTAGGCGGTGGTATTTATACCAAAGCAGCCGACGTGGGCGCCGACCTTGTGGGTAAAGTAGAGGCAGGTATCCCGGAAGATGACCCACGCAACCCGGCTACTATTGCCGATAACGTAGGCGATAACGTGGGTGACGTAGCAGGTATGGGCGCTGACCTTTTCGGTTCTTACGTGGCTACTATCCTGGCAACCATGGTACTAGGTCGTGAAGTGGTTTCACAGGACAACTTTGGTGGCATGGCCCCGATCATACTTCCGATGTTCATTGCTGGTCTGGGTATCGTCTTCTCCCTAATCGGTATGCTATTTATTCGTGTAAAAGAAGGTGGCAATGTGCAGGCTGCTCTTAACCTCGGCAACTGGATCTCGGTAGCGCTGACGGCGGTGGGTGCTTATTTCGCCATCCACTGGATGCTGCCTGAGAACATGAACCTGCGTAACTTCGAGTTTACTTCAAACGGTGTATTTATCGCCGTGATCGTGGGTCTTGTAGTTGGTACGCTTATGAGTATCATTACAGAGTACTACACGGCCATGGGCAAAAAGCCTGTTAATTCTATCGTACAGCAGTCTTCTACCGGGCACGCTACCAACATCATCGCTGGTCTGGCGGTAGGTATGCATTCCACGGTACTGCCTATCATTGTGCTGGCCGCGGGTATCGTACTGTCTTACGCCTCGGCTGGTCTTTATGGCGTAGCTATCGCTGCGGCGGGTATGATGGCGACAACAGCTATGCAGCTGGCCATTGACGCCTTCGGCCCTATTGCCGACAACGCCGGTGGTATAGCCGAAATGAGCGAGTTGCCAAAAGAAGTGCGCGGCCGTACCGATATCCTGGATGCAGTGGGTAACACCACAGCTGCGACAGGCAAAGGCTTTGCGATCGCTTCGGCAGCTCTCACCTCACTGGCCCTTTTCGCGGCATTCGTAGGTATAGCCGGTATCGAATCCATTGACCTTTACAAAGCCCCTGTACTGGCGGGCCTCTTTATTGGTGCCATGATCCCATTCATTTTCTCGGCATTGGCGATTGCGGCTGTTGGCCGTGCGGCTATGGCCATGGTGCATGAAGTGCGCCGTCAGTTCCGCGAGATCCCGGGCATTATGGAAGGTACTGGTCAGCCGGAGTACGAGAAGTGCGTAGCGATCTCTACCAAAGCCGCTATCCGTGAAATGATGCTGCCGGGTGCCATTGCCCTGATCGTGCCGGTTGTGGTGGGTTTTGGCTTCAGAGACGTATTCTCAGATACTCCTTCAGCTGAAATTCTGGGTGGCCTGTTGGCGGGTGTAACCGTGTCTGGCGTACTGATGGCGATGTTCCAGTCTAACGCCGGTGGCGCCTGGGACAATGCCAAGAAATCGTTTGAGAAAGGCGTGGAGATCAATGGCAAGATGGAGTACAAAGGCTCCGATGCCCATAAAGCCTCTGTGACCGGCGATACCGTAGGTGACCCTTTCAAGGATACATCTGGCCCGTCTATGAACATCCTGATCAAGCTGATGTCGATCGTGTCATTGGTAATTGCACCTCACATTGCCACGGAACGTACCCCGGCTATACCTGAAGAGCCAAATCTGAACATGCAGATACAGCAGGAGGCACCGTCTACCGGGCAAATCATCAACCCTGAAAATACAGTTGTTATTGCCGGTCTGACAGCCAGATAACCAACACAGCTCTGTTAAGTATAAATAAGCCCAACTATTCGGTTGGGCTTATTTTTTATTATCCTTACCTTTGTTTACCAACAAGACCGATACGCTATATGGATCCCCGTACAATCACGATTCACGATTGTGACTTCAGTACCTACATGTACGAAGAAGAAATCATTGCACGCATAGTGATGCTGGCAGAGCAAATTGAGCAGGACTATGCTGGTAAAAACCCACTTTTTCTGGCAGTACTGAACGGGTCGTTCATGTTTACAGCTGATCTGATGAAGCGCATCAACATACCCTGCGAAATATCTTTCATTCGCATGTCATCTTATCAGGATATGCATAGCACTGGCCAGGTGAAGGAAGTTCTGGGGTTGACTGAGCAAATTGAAGGGCGTGATGTACTGATCATCGAGGATATCGTGGACACAGGACACACCGTGAATGCGCTGCTGCAACAACTTCGTGAGAAGAATCCTGCTTCGCTCGAGATCATAACACTACTGATGAAGCCTGAATGCCTGCAGCACCAGCTGGATGTGAAGTACGTGGCCAAGTCTATCCCAAATGACTTTGTAGTTGGCTATGGGCTCGACTATAATGGATTGGGTCGCAACCTGCGCGATATTTACAAAATCGTATCTTAGGGAGTCAGGCGTGCCCGAAGCAGAAAGGGCCGGCTCAGATTAGGCGCAACTCAAAAATTATTGAACAATACATCGATTTTATACTTAAATTTGTTTTTTATCATAAATCAAAGATATGCTCAACATCGTTTTGTTTGGCCCTCCTGGTGCTGGTAAAGGTACGCAAAGCCAAAAGCTGATAGATAAATATAACCTGATCCACCTTTCTACTGGTGATTTGCTCCGTTCTGAAATTGCCGCTGGTACTGAACTGGGCATGAAGGCCAAGTCGTTGATGGACAACGGTATACTGGTTCCAGACGAAGTGGTGATCGGCATGATCGAGAACAAAGTGAAAGAGCACAGCCAGGCAGGCGGTTTTATCTTTGACGGTTTCCCGCGTACTGTGCCTCAGGCGCAGGGGCTGGATAAGCTTCTAATGGACCATGGCACCGAAATTTCGTGCATGATCGCATTGAAAGTAGACGATGAAGAATTAACCAAGCGTCTGTTGCTGCGCGGTGAAACTTCTGGTCGTCCGGACGATCAGAACGAAGAGCTGATCCGCAAGCGCATACAGGAATACAACACCAAAACCACGCCGGTAGCAGACTACTATGCAGGTCAGAACAAGTACTGCGCAGTAGATGGCATTGGTGAAATTGAGGAAATCTTCGCAGATCTTTGCGAGCAGATCGACTCGCTGAAAGAGAAGCAGCAGAAGTAACAGCCCAAAGCGGCTTTCTTTAAACTTCATACAGAAAGGTATAAGCAAACCGGAACTTTGATGCTCCGGACTTGCTTATACCTTATAATTTATACCTATTAGCATTACCTACATTGGCCCAATCCAACTTTATTGATTACGTAAAAATCTGTTCCCGCTCCGGTCACGGTGGCGCTGGATCTGCGCACCTGCACCGCGACAAACGCACTGCCATGGGTGGCCCTGACGGCGGCGATGGAGGCAGAGGAGGCCATATCATTCTGCGTGGCAACGCCCAGCTTTGGACTTTGCTGCACCTGCAGTACCGCAAACACGTGATTGCCGAAAACGGCCAGAACGGAGGCCCAAGCCACTCTACCGGTGCACAGGGTAAAGACGATGTGCTGGAGGTTCCACTTGGAACAATCGCCCGCAACGCTGAAACCGGCGAGTTCATGTGCGAGATCACCGAAGACGGGCAGGAGATCATCCTGACGCCAGGCGGCCGTGGCGGACTGGGCAATGCCCACTTTAAGTCGCCTACTAACCAGACACCGCGCTATGCACAGCCAGGAGAGCCAGGTATAGAGGAATGGGTGATTCTGGAACTGAAGCTTCTGGCTGATGTTGGTCTGGTGGGTTTCCCGAACGCGGGCAAATCTACTTTGCTTTCGGTAGTGTCAGCTGCCAAGCCGAAGATCGCCAACTATGCCTTTACTACCTTGGAGCCTAACCTGGGAGTAGTGGCCTACCGCGATTACAGGTCCTTTGTAATGGCCGATATTCCGGGTATTATCGAGGGTGCTTCTGAAGGCAAAGGTCTTGGCCTGCGCTTCCTGCGCCACATCGAGCGTAACTCTATGCTACTTTTCATGATTTCGTGTGACAGTCCGGATATCGCAGAGGAGTACAAGGTGCTAGTGAACGAGCTGCAAACCTACAACCCGGAGCTACTCGACAAGAAGCGCATTCTGGCCATTACCAAAACAGATATGATTGATGATGAGCTGGAAGCTGAAATGCGCGAAACGTTGCCGAAAGGTATTCCAACGGTGTTCATCTCGAGCATGACGCAGAAGAATATCACCCAATTGAAAGATATGATCTGGTCGGCGCTTAACTCGTAGTCCACCAGTCTTCTCAAATATACAGATCGGTAGGGGCTGCAGAGCTTGCTACCGATTTTTTTTGAGGTGCAACAATTAAATAAATGTCAATCTGACACAAAAACAGAATTGGCAAGACAATTGAAAAGACAAAGTAGACCTATCAACCTATAATTCTTAAGGCATTATGTCAGAGAAAGATATCAAGAAAGAGCAGGAAAACACAGAACTAGAGGATAACACTGCCAATAAAGAAGAAAACAACGGACAGGAGCAGGCGGAGGAGACAGTAGAAGAAACTGGCTCTGAAACCAAAGCAGAAGCCGAATTGGCAGAGATGAAAGACAAATACATCCGTTTGATGGCAGAGTTTGAGAACTTCAGACGCAGAACTGCCAAGGAGCGCATGGACTTGCTCAAAACAGCCAACGAAGACCTGATGAGCGAACTGTTGCCTGTACTGGATGATATGGAGCGTGCCCGCCAATCGATGGAGGCAACTAAAGACGTGGACGCGATGTTGCAGGGCCTGGAGCTGGTGTTCCATAAGCTGAAGCACGTGACGCAGCTCAAAGGTTTGAAGCCAATCGTAATCAACGCTGGCGATGATTTTGACAGCGACCTGCACGAGGCGGTAACACAAATTCCGGCGCCGTCAGAGGAACTGAAAGGCAAAATAGTAGACGTAATCGAGAAGGGCTATACCTTGAATGAGAAGGTGATCCGCTTCGCGAAAGTTATAATAGGAGCTTAAGCAATGGCTAAGAGAGATTATTACGAGATTTTAGGAGTAAGCAAGGGAGCAAGTCAGGAGGAGATAAAGAAAGCTTACCGTAAGCTCGCCATCAAGTTTCACCCCGACAAGAACCCCGACGACCACACGGCGGAAGAAAAGTTTAAGGAGGCGGCTGAGGCTTACGAAGTACTGAGCGACCAGCAGAAGCGCCAGCGCTATGACCAGTTCGGTCATCAGGGCATGAACGGCGGCTTCGGCGGAGGTGGCGGTATGAACATGGAAGATATCTTCTCCCAGTTCGGCGACATCTTCGGTGGCGGCGGTGGCGGCTTCGAGAGTTTCTTTGGCGGCGCTGGCCGTCAGGGAGGCCGACGTACCCGCAAAGGCAGCAACCTGCGCATTAAGCTAAAACTCAACCTCGAGGAAATTGCCAACGGCGTTGAGAAAAAGATAAAAGTAAAACGCTATGTGGCCTGCGGCACCTGCGGCGGAAACGGCGCCAAGAACGGCACTGAAATGCAGACCTGCGGCTCTTGTCAGGGTTCAGGTCAGGTACGCAAGGTAGTGAATACGATGCTGGGCCAGATGGTGAGCACGGCAACCTGCCCTACCTGTAATGGCGAAGGCCGTATCGTGACCAAAAATTGCGAAGCCTGCCACGGTAGTGGACGCGAACTACAGGAAGAGGTGATCACGATCAACGTACCGGCGGGCGTAATGGACGGCATGCAGCTCTCGATGAGCGGCAAAGGCAACGTGCCGGAGCGTGGCGGTGTACCGGGTGACCTGCTTATTCAGATTGAAGAAGAAGAACATCCAAGCCTGAAGCGTGACGGCAATAACGTGATATTCGACCAGTACATCAGTTTTATCGATGCTGCGCTGGGTGCTGATATCGAAGTGCCAACGATTGGTGGCCGCGTGAAGATCACGATCAAGCCGGGTACACAGAGTGGCGAGATTTTCAGGTTGCGCGGCAAAGGCGTGAAAGATATCAACGGGTATGGCAAAGGCGATCAGTTGATCCACATCAACGTGTGGACGCCAAAGACGCTGAGCAGCGAGGAGCGCGCCACTTTGGAGCGCCTGCGTGACTCCAACAACTTCGCACCGCACCCGGGCAAGAGCGATAAGGGCTTCTTTGAGAAAGTAAAAGACTATTTTCAGTAAGCCTCACAGCGACTAGATAAACAAAAGCCTGCCTTTTCAGTAGAGAAGGCAGGCTTTTTATTGCCACTATAATGCGGCGCTCGTATTTGGTATAGCCTATACCTGCGTTAGTCGATTAAGTATAGTGCTTTATTGATATTGCTTGTCACTCAGCCCTAAAAAGGCTATTTTTGAACATACCAAAAGGTTAACAGCATTGAGCATTCTTAAAATAGATGGCGTAACCAAGCGATACGCTAACCACACTGCCCTTGACAACGTCAGCTTTGATATACCGCAGGGTTGCATTTTCGGCTTGCTGGGCCCAAACGGTGCCGGTAAGACGTCCCTGATCCGCATCATCACTCAAATTACAGGAGCCGACTCAGGTGAGATATATTTCAAAGGCGAAAAACTGCGACCATCCCACATCAAGGACATGGGCTATTTGCCTGAAGAGCGCGGTCTGTATAAAAAAATGAAGGTAGGGGAGCAGCTGCTATACCTTGCCCAGCTCAAAGGCCTGACGAAAGACGAAGCCATTGCCCGCATTAAGGAATGGGTGGCCCGCTTTGAGATAAAGGAATGGATGAATAAGCACATCGAAGACCTTTCCAAGGGGATGCAGCAAAAAGTACAGTTCATGGCCACCGTCATGCACCAGCCTTCCCTGATCATTTTGGACGAGCCTTTCTCTGGTTTCGACCCGATCAATGCCAACCTGATCAAAGACGAGATACTGCGCCTGCGTGACAACGGGGCAACTATCATCTTCTCGACGCACCGCATGGAGTCAGTGGAGGAGCTTTGCGATAACATCGCCCTGATCAACCGCTCCCGCAAGGTGCTTGATGGACCGGTGCGCGAAATTAAAGACACTTACAAGACAGATACCTACCAGGTGATCGGCAACGGGCAATTGCTGATTACGTCACCTGACTTTGAAGTGCTGGAGCAGCATGATAACCACGGTGTGTTCCGGGCTTCCATCCGCCTGCTCGATGGCGCTTCGCCAAACGACCTGCTGCGTTACCTGATTCAGCGTGTAGAGGTACACTCCTTTGTGGAGCTGGTGCCGAGTATCAATGACATATTTATCCGAAAAGTAAAAGAAACTTACCATGCATAAGATCTGGCTCATTATACAGCGCGAATACCTGACACGCGTGCGGAAGAAAAGCTTCATCATTATGACCTTCCTGACTCCGCTGCTGCTGGCCGCCTTCATGGTGATACCTGCCTGGCTCGCCACTATTTCAGACAGTGAGGATGTGGTGATGGTGCTGGACGAAAGCGGGCTCTTTGCAGATAAGCTGGAAAGCCGCGAGGACCTGAAGATTATCCCGATAGCTGCCGGCTCGCTGGAGCAGGCTAAAGTTGCCTATCAGGAAACGGACTATACAGCCCTGCTACACATCCCACAACTTGATCTGGACAAACCTGAAGGTATACGGCTCTATTCAAAGAAGAATACCAGTCTGCAGGTGAAATTCAGGCTGGAGAATATGCTCGAAAAGGAGATTGAGAGTCAGCGCTTCATGGCCTCAGGTATAGATCGCGACATGCTCAACAAAATGAAGGCTAACATTACTATGACCACTGTGAACCTAAGTGAAAGAGGTGAGCGTGACAGTAATGTGTGGGTAACATCTGGCGCTGGCATCATTGGGGCTGTGATCATTTATTTCTTCATCTTCCTGTATGGCGTACAGATTATGCGCGGTGTGATAGAGGAGAAGACCAACCGTATTGTGGAGGTGATGATCTCATCGGTGAAGCCTTTCCAGCTCATGATGGGCAAGATTGTAGGTATAGCCGGTGTGGGATTGACGCAGTTTTTACTTTGGGTGGTACTGTCGGCCATTGTCGTGAGTGGAGTGCAGGCAGCCTTTGACATTAAACCGGCGCCTACCCCAATTGAGCAGATGCAGTCGGGACGTGCCATGGCAACAGGTGAAGAGGAATCTCCTGAGACAGAAGAATCAAGCCAACAAAATACCTTATCCGAAGTGAGCAGCGCCATCTCGAACCTCAACTTCCCGCTTTTGTTAGGCAGTTTCCTGTTCTACTTCCTGGGCGGTTACTTGCTGTACGGCTCCCTGTTTGGGGCCATTGGTGCGGCTGTGGATAACGAGACAGATACGCAGCAGTTTATGTTTCCGATCACAATCCCGCTGATTATTTCCTTCATCATGTCCTACACCGTGGTGATACAGAATCCGGATGGCCCAGTAGCTTTCTGGATGTCGATCATTCCGTTTACATCCCCGATTGTGATGATGGTGCGCATACCTTTCGGAGTGCCTGCCAGCGAGCTCCTGCTTTCCATGGGACTTCTTATTCTGGGCTTCATCTTTACGACCTGGATTGCCTCCAGAATTTATCGGGTAGGTATATTGATGTACGGCAAGAAGATCAACTACAAAGAACTATCTAAGTGGTTATTCTACAGGGTATAGCTACTCAGGTATAGATTTAAAATTAGCATAGCTGGTTCTTCGGGGCCAGCTATTTTTTTGTAACTTGATAGAGCGAAGCACTTAAGAAACATGATAAAAATTTCACTCTTTACACTCCTGGTTCTCATGTTCAACACAGGTATAGCCGCTGCCACCGAAGCTGATAAAGACAAGCCTGCCTACCAACTCTTCACGGCAAAGGGCAAGCAGGTAAAGTATAGCAAAATGCTGGACGAACTGCAGAAGGCCGATGTGGTGCTGTTTGGTGAGCAGCACAACGACCCGATTGCGCACTGGCTGCAATTAGAAGTGGCCAAAGACCTGCACAAGGCTCACCACCAGCCCTTCGCCATAGGAGCCGAGATGTTTGAAGCCGATGTGCAACTGGTGCTGAACGAGTATCTATCAGGGCAGGTGGCGGAGAACAACTTTGAGCAGGAGTCGCGGCCATGGAACAATTACAAAACCGACTACCGACCTGTGGTGCGCTTTGCGAAGAAAATGTCGATACCTTTTGTCGCGACCAATGTGCCGCGCCGTTACGCTGCCATGGTATCAGGAGGTAGCCTGAAGGCGTTGGAGCATGTATCGGCAGATGCCAAACGCTATATTGCGCCACTACCGGTGCAGGTCGATATGGACCTGCCTGGGTATAAGAATATGCTGGCGATGTTTGGTAACGGCACACATGGCAATACCAAGAGCGAAAACATTGTGCAGGCGCAGGCCTTGAAAGATGCCACCATGGCTCATTTCATCCTGCAGCAGGTAAACAACGGCAAAAAGATGCTGCATCTGAACGGCGCTTACCACTCTGACAATTTTGAAGGCATAGGCTGGTATCTGAAGCAGGGCAATCCGCAGCTCAAGACTATGACCATCACCACCGTACTGCAGGAAGACCTGGACAAGCTGACAGAGGAGCATAAACAGAAGGCGGATTTTATTCTGGTAGTGCCGGCAACTATGACGCGAACCTACTAAGAGTGTGCTTATGCTGGTAGCTACATTCTCCTGGGTGACTTTCCTTATAGCAGCCTTTGTAGGAATCTGTGTCGTGAGTTATATCAAGATTAAACCTGTTATGCAGAGGCATGGGCTCAGAAAATTCACAGTGTGGGCTGCTGCATTATCTTTCATTCTTTTGAGCTTCCTGTTCATCTACTCCACAAGCCTTGCTATCTGGCGACATTATCCCGATACAGAATTTGATCAGGCAGAGAGGTGGGAAGAGCCGGATACAAGGTATAAGATGACAGATGACTTAATTGCTCGTGAGCTGCTAATTGGGAAGAACAGAGCGGAAGTTGAAAAGTGGCTGGGTACTATAGGAAGAGAAAATCAAAGGAATGAAAGGTGGAAATATTATACTGGGCGTTTGCCAGGTCCTTTCTCTTTATTACCCCATGTAATTGATATTGAGTTTAAAGAAGGCACCGTAGTGAGGGTTACGCAGTATGATGATCGCCACTGATAAAACAACAAAGCCCGGCCAATTGGCCGGGCTTTGTCTTTCTAAAGAGAAAGAAGGTACTTTTTAGCTTATGCAGAAAATGAGCTACCGCAACCGCAGGTGCTCTTAGCCTGTGGGTTGTTGAAAACGAAACCACGGGCATTCAGGCCGTCCTGGAAATCAACTTCCATACCCAGCACATACATTGCATGTTTCTTGTCCATGATCAGGTTCAAACCTTCGAGGGTGTAAATCTCGTCAGAGTCTTTTGCCTTGTCAAAGCCCAGCAGGTAGGACATACCAGAGCAGCCACCGCCTTGCACGCCAATGCGCAGGCCGTATTCAGCAGGTACGTTTTTCTCTTGCATTATATTTTTAACTTCAGCCAGTGCTTTTTCAGTAAGCGCTATCGGTGCAGTTTTTGTTTCAGTTGCCATAATCTGTTCAAATTTGAAATGGAGCTGCAATTTACGCAATTACTCGCAATTTTGCTGCAGCTCTCCGGTGTATTAGCTAAACAGCTATACCTGGAAAATGATTCATGCCAACCTAAATTAATTTTTTCCGATATTTAAGGTTCAAAACAATCGCAAATGGAAGAAGGTACCAACATTATACTCGATATACTCAAAATCTCTATACCTGCCATTCTGGTGGCCGCAGTAGCTTACTCTATGCTGAAAAAGTTTTTGGAGCGGGACTATAAGCTGCGTTTGCTGGAGCTACGCCATAAAAATGCAGAGGTCTTGACGCCTATCCGGCTACAAGCCTATGAGCGCATTGTGTTGTTATTGGAGCGCATTACCCCAAGCAACCTCCTGTTACGGGTGAGTGGGGGAGGCCACACAGCCGCCGAATATCACCGTATCCTGCTCACCGAAATCCGAAACGAGTTTAATCACAACATGTCGCAGCAGGTATACATGACTGACCAGGCCTGGCAGCAGGTAAGGCACGCCCGCGAAGAAGTTGTGAACCTGATCAACAAATCTTTCCAAAGCCTTGACGAAAAGGCAAAAGGCACGGAACTGGCCAAGCGCATTCTGGAAAACGTGCTCAACAACGAAATTGACCCAACTGCTAGAGCCATCAGCTATCTAAAGCAGGAGATAGGGCAGGTGTTTTAATATAAAATTCTGAACTTGATAGTGGCCGGAACCCGCTTCATGTCCTCAATTACTTTCTTGTCATACAGCTTGTCGATGTCGGTGATCACGTAGCCGATCTGCTCGTTGGTTTTCAGGTACTGACCCAAGATGTTCACCTGGTTGCCGGCCAGCACACTGTTTATGTTGGCGAGTACACCTGGCACGTTTTGGTGGATGTGAATCAGGCGGTGCGCATTCTTGAGCTCTGGCAGCTGGATGTTCGGGAAGTTCACGCTCTGGTAGCTGTTGCCCGTGTTGATATACTCCATAATGCGGCTTGGTACAAAAGTGCCGATGTTCTCCTGCGCTTCCTGTGTGCTGCCACCGATGTGCGGAGTCAGGATGACATTGGGCAGACCACGCAGTTCGCTTACAAACTCCTCGTCATTGGTGGCCGGCTCGTAAGGGTACACATCCACCGCCGCGCCACGAACCTTACCTGATTTTAGGGATTCCACCAGAGCAGGCAAATCCACTATATGGCCACGGCTGAGGTTCAAAAAGATAGCCCCGTCTTTCATGGCGGCAAATTCTTCTGCACCGAACATGCCCTGGTTGCTGGTGCGACCGTCTACGTGCAGGCTCACAATGTCAGCTGTTTGAAGCAGTTGTTTCAGCGTCTCACATTTACGGGCATTGCCAAGCTGTAGTCTCTCCACCACATCGTAGTAGTATACCACCATGCCCAATGCCTCGGCCAGCACCGACAGTTGCGCCCCAATGCTGCCGTAGCCGATTATACCCAGTTTTTTGTCACGTACTTCTACGCTGCCGGTAGCAGACTTATCCCATATGCCCTGGTGCATTTTAGTGCTTTTGTCAACGGCATTACGGCAAAGCATGATAATTTCACCGATGGCTAGTTCCACTACGCTACGGGTATTGCTGTAAGGCGCATTAAACACGGCCACACCGGCATCCAGGCAGGCGCTCAGGTCGATCTGGTTGGTGCCGATGCAGAATGCACCGATGCACATCAGTTTGTTGGCATGCTCGAGCACACGCTTCGTCACCTGCGTTTTAGAACGTATACCCAGCACCGAAACATTCCTGATCCGCTCACATAGCTCATCCTCACTCAAAGCTCCCGATACAGTCTCGATCTGATAGCCTTCGCGTTTGAAAAGTTCTACTGCTTTAGGGTGTACGTTCTCCAGCAAAAGCACCCGGATGCGGTTTTTGGGATAGGAGATAGCCATCGGCAGTTTGTGTTGGTACAGGAACTCGTCCAAGCTCGGGGCCACGTCGTCAGCTTTCGCTACTACACTGTCGCGCACTACGTTTTCGGTGAAGGCATAGAACTTATTGGCCAGTCCGGCTTCTTTTATTTCATAGTCGGTATACCCATCGCCCAGCACATAAACATCACCCTCCAGCGCCAGCTCTTCGAGTAGTTTTATCTTGCCCCGGTCCAGACACAGCAGGTTCTCTTCATCGAAACCGACGATATTGCCTTGTTCATCAAACCTGAAAGTATTAGCGTAAATGTTTTCTTCCTTGATGCCATACTCCGTCACGATCGGGGTGATAAACTCTTTGAAGCCACTTGATACGATCAGGATATTATCGGCGTAGGCCTGGAAGAACTCTTTGTTGCGCTTGATGGAATCCGAAACCTTGGTTTGCAAAAGCTGGATTAGTGGCTTCAGATGCCGGCGGTTCGCTTTGAGTAAAGCCAGCCGTTTGGACAAGCCTTCGGTAAACGAACTCTTCCCCTCCATGGCGCCATTGGTCAGGTCCTTAATTTGCTGCAGAATCTCGTCTTTATTCTCCTCACCCGCCAAACTTATTTCGCCCAGTTCATCCAGTGCCTCTACCTGTGTAAAAGTGCTGTCGAAATCGATGATGTAGTACTTGTCTTTTGCCATAGTTTGGTCGGGTATGGGGTTTAATTCGGTTAAGAAGCACTATTTTCCTTAGCTTGCCAGAGCCGAGCGGGGGCAATGTAATGTATATGGCGCGAGCGTCCTCGCTCGTGACTTGCTATGGTGGGGCCTCTGGCCCTTTTTAATCAGTAGCGGCCAGCCTGTCTCGGGGAGGCCCCTTCTATAATCAGTACGAGCGAGGACGCCCCGAATCGTGTCCGGGATCTTCGACTCGCGCTATAAAATCTAGAACTAAAGAGCCCTGTATTCAAAGGGAGCTTTTACCCGAAACTCCTCTCCGGGGTAGAGGCCTCTAAGAGAAGAGGGCGGCGAGTGTTTTTTATCTCACAATCCAGATCTCTCCCTACCTCGAGATGACAGCGATAGGATGACACACCAAAGTAAATATAAGGCATAAAAAAATCCGGCAACAGGAATAGCGGCCGGATTTTTCTACAATTTATTTCTGCTCTACAAGGGGTTGCCTGTTTCAGCCAGTTGCGCGTCGATGATGCGCTGGTAGAATTGCTCATAGAGCGGCACAATCTTATCGATATCAAAATGATGAGCACGGGCCAAAGCATTTGCCTTGAAGGTAGGCAGGTTGGCGTCGTCGAGGATGTGCAGGGCGTTTTTCACCATGTCATCCACATCGCCTACTTCGCTTACGAAACCGGTTACGCCGTGTACATTGAGTTCAGGTATACCGCCGGCGTTGGTTGAGATAACGGGCACTTCGCAGGCCATCGCTTCGAGTGCGGCCAAACCAAAGCTCTCTTTCTCCGATGGCATCAGGAACAAGTCAGCAATGGACAGCACTTCTTCTACTGCCTCCAGTTTACCAAGGAAACGCACGTCATTGCAGATTTTCAGGTCGCGGCAGAGCTTCTCCATTTTAGGCCGTTCAGGTCCATCACCAACTAGCAGGAGCTTTGATGGCATTTGCTCGCGCACCTTAGCAAAAATCCGGATAACGTCTTCCACACGCTTCACGCCCCGGAAGTTGGAGGTATGCACCAACAACTTCTCGTTGTTTGGGCTGATCGCTGCCCGGAAGTGCTCTTTCTTCTGGCGCTTGAATTTTTTCAAATCAATGAAGTTTGGAATCACCTCAATGTCTTTCTCAATCTGGAAGAACTCGTACGTTTCAGTGCGGAGACTCTCCGAGACAGCCGTCACGCCATCGGACTGGTTGATGCTGAACGTGACCACTGGCTCAAACGATGCATCCTTGCCTACCAGCGTGATATCCGTGCCGTGCAGGGTGGTGATAACAGGTATGTAAATGCCTTTGGTGCGCAGGATCTGTTTGGCCATATAGGCTGCCGACGCATGAGGTATGGCATAATGCACATGCAGCACGTCAAGCTTTTCAAAACGGGCGATGTCTACCATTTTGCTGGCCAGCGCCAGTTCGTATGGCGGGTACTGAAAGAGTGGGTAGTTCGGGATGTATACCTCGTGGTAGGAAACATTCTCGTTAAAAAAATCCAGTCGGGCTGGCTGGCTATAGGTGATGAAGTGCACCTGGTGGCCTTTTAGTGCCAGTTCCTTGCCGAGCTCTGTGGCAACCACGCCACTTCCCCCAAAGGTAGGATAACAAACTATTCCGATTTTCATGGTTTTATGCTGAGGAAACAACAAGTGCAGCCCTATGCGGAGCTGCACTCGTAAAATTATCCTTTTTTATTTAAGTTTTAGGTACTATCGCTTTATAGATCACATCGTGTATACGGGTGCGGATGTTGTATTTCACGAGTTTAGAATTGCCCGCGTCCGGGTATACCCTGTTAGACAGGAAGATGTAGATCAGTTGGTTTTCCGGGTCTACCCAAGCGCCTGTACCAGTGAAACCCGTGTGGCCAAAAGTAGCTTTTGAAGCCAGGTTCGAAGTAGGTCCATTGCCATCCGGGTCAGGTTTGTCCCAGCCCAAACCGCGACGGCTGTTGCTGAACTGGCGCTTAGAGAACTCTGTTACCACCGGAGTGCTATAGAATTTGTGCCCGCCGTAGTTACCGTTCTGCAGGTTCATTTGCATCAGCACGGCTAAATCGTTAGCGTTGGAGAAAAGACCTGCGTGGCCACCCACACCGCCCATCATGGCTGCTCCCTGGTCATGCACCGTTCCCCAGATCAGGTTCTTTCGGAAGTAATTGTCATCCTCCGTCGGTACAATCACATCGCGTGAGTGCTTCAGTAGCGGGTTATAGGTCATGGTACTCAAACCAAGCGGACCATAGAAGTTCTGATCCATGAACTCGTTCAGCGGCTGGTTCAGCATGCGCTCCGACATCCGCTTGAGGATGTAGAACCCAAGGTCGCTGTACTGGTAGTCGTACGTCTTGGCAGCCTTTGGCTTCACCAGCAGCGGCGAACGCACTGTCCAGGCCCACAGCGAATCTTCCATCGATTTGATGGAGTAGATACCTGGCACCACTTCGTTCGGGAACACATCATTCTGAGCGCTGGCGTAGAAGGTTTGGTTCAGTTGCAGCTTGTCCAGCGTTTTCTGCCAGTGCGGTATACCTGCCCGTAATCCTGACTGGTGGGCCAGCACATCGCGAATCACCAGGTTAGCCTTGTTGGTGCCTTTCAGCTCCGGCAGGTAAGTCGATACTTTCTCGTCCAGGTTGATCTTACCCTGGTCTTTGAGGAACATTACGGCCTGCAGCGTCGCCGCCACTTTGGTGATGGAGGCGATGTCGTATACTGTGGTGTTAGTCACCGGCTTTTTCTTGTCGTAGGTATAGTGGCCGTATGATTTGTTGAAGATGACTGTACCATTCTTCACTACCAGCACCTGTGCACCCGGCGTTGCGGCATAGGCAATAGCTTCGGTGGCAATGTTGTCGATCTGTGCCAGGGTCTTGGAGTCCATTCCTACACTCTCAGGCGTGCCGTACTTCAGGCGACCGATGGCAGGAGTTGCTACACCAGTACCCGCTTTCAGCGTAGCAGAAGCCGTTACAGGTAATTTGCCTTTGGCGGCGCGGGCACCAAACAGCACCTGCGGCACCAGCGACTGCGAGGTCGGGTTGTCTTCGTAACCGGCTACCAGCCACTCACTCTGGTCAAAGAACTTGAGGCTGTAGGCATTGCCGAACACAGCTACCACGACTTTCTTATTGGTACTCTTCTGCAGGTACTGCACAAAAGCACGCGTGCCCAAACCAATTCCAAAATCCTTGAAAGGCGTATTGTTCATGCCGTGCACACTTACTACCACCACATCATGGTCCTGCAACTTAGGTATAAGCTTAGTGAAGGCGGAGTCCGGTGCAAAGCGGTCTTTGATGTTAAACTTGGTCACGGGAGCGTAATTGCCCAATGTCTGCTGGAACACACTGTTCGGACCCGTACCGATGGCCACCGATGCAATGCTCAGCGTATCCAGGTTGCGGAAAGGAATCAGGTTGGCCTTGTTGCGGGCTACCGTTACAGCATGCTCATACAGCTGCTCCTGCACCACATTGCTCAGCGGACGATCCACATCCTGCTGTAGGTTCGTCAGCGATACCGGCTTGTAGTTGTTCAGACCAGCCCAGTATTTAGCGTGCAGGATCTTGCGTACACGCTGGTCAATATCTTCCTGTTTAATTTGCTTGGATGCGATGGCTTCATTGATCTTTCGGACAGCGGTTGGCACATCTTCCGGGAATAACAGCACGTCATTACCAGCCATCAAAGCCTTCAAATCGACTTCGCCGGGCTTGTAGAAGCTACTCACGCCTTTCATGTTCAGGGCATCGGTAAATACCAGACCCTTGTATTTCATTTTCTCTTTCAGAATGCCCGTTACGATCGGCTTGGAGAGCGTAGCCGCCTGATTTTTAGTGGAGTCGATCTTCGGCATGTGCAGGTGCGCCACCATCACGCCCATCACGCCAGCCTCAAACGACTTGTGGAAAGGGTATAGCTCCACTTCCGAAAGGCGCTTCATGTCATGATTAACAACGGGGAGGGTCAGGTGAGAGTCGGTGTCGGTGTCGCCGTGGCCGGGGAAGTGCTTGGCAACGGCAATTACGCCATGGTCCTGCAGACCTTTGATGTAAGCTACACCGCGACGGGCCACTTCCTCTTTGGTCTCGCCGAAAGAACGGTTACCGATCACCGGGTTGGCAGGGTTTACGTTCACGTCCAGCACAGGCGAAAAGCTCACGTGCACGCCCATACGCTTCATCTTGAGCGCAATCTCGCGGCCCATCAGGTATATGTACTTGTCGTCGTTGAGCGCGCCCAGCGTCATTTGCTTGGCAAAGTGCATGCTGCTGTCAAGGCGCATGTTCAGACCCCACTCAGCGTCCAGGGCGATCAAGGCAGGTACTTTTGCCTTGCTTTGGAAGCGGTTGGTCAATTGTGCCTGCCGTACCGGACCACCCTGCATGAACATAATGCCACCCACATTATAGCGAGCTACCAGGGTGTCGATCTGGCGGAAGTGCTTTTCGTCTTTGTTGGAGTAGGCGGCCACCATAAACAGCTGGCCGATACGCTGATTCGGAGTCATGGATGTGAAGACACTGTCTACCCAACTTTGCTCCTTTGAAGCCACAATAATGTTGTCTGACGGTGTCAGTGACATAAGCGGTCCCATTCCGAGAAAGATAAGTATAAGTAATCCTAAGCTAAAACTCTTCAACATCCTGTACTGGTATTATTATATTGGAACAAGTCGAAATTAAGCCTATTTTTGCAGAAGGCGGTTCAAAAAACGAGAAAAATTATTTCCAGTCTTTCTGCCCCTGACAGGCGGTATAGCGGATGGCCTTTGTAGGTGTTAACGCCTCGAGAGCCACAAGCCATACGTCGGTCTCTTGTTAAAATCAGAATCCAGACTCTTTTCTAATTTTCGACCCATTTCGCAACTGGTCTGTAAATTAGTAATAAAATTTGTTCTGAATAAGTTCTGTTTTGACAAAATAGTATATTCAAAAATCCGACCGTTTTTATTAAAAACGCAAGATTTTGCCTGGAAGATACCCTAAATTGAATTAGAAATAGCGGATGTCCGATATTATACACTTATTGCCCGATTACCTAGCTAACCAGATAGCCGCTGGTGAAGTGGTGCAGCGGCCTTCATCGGTGGTTAAAGAACTGCTGGAGAACGCCATTGACGCCCGTGCCACAAGCGTGCAACTGATCGTGAAGGAAGCAGGCAAGCAGCTGGTGCAGGTAGTGGACAACGGTATCGGCATGTCGGAAACCGACGCCCGCATGTGCTTCGAGCGACACGCCACTTCCAAGATTAAATCCACTGAAGACCTCTTCCGGATCCGAACGATGGGCTTCCGGGGTGAGGCCATGGCCTCGATCGGGGCGGTGGCGCAGGTAGAGCTCAAAACCAAGCCGCACGGCGCCGAAACAGGTACCCGCTTGCTGGTGGAAGGCTCGACGGTGGCCTCACAGGAACCAGCTGCGGTATCAGCCGGAACATCCATTGCCGTCAAGAATCTTTTCTATAACGTACCCGCCCGTCGCAATTTTCTGAAAACGAATGCGGTGGAAATGCGGCATATACTCGATGAGTTTCAACGAGTGGCCCTGGCTTACCCGGAAGTAGCCTTTACACTGCACCACAACGATGTTGAGATTTTCAGTCTGCCGGCCGGAAAGCTGAGTCAGCGCATTGTAGGCGTGTTTGGTAACAACTACAAAGAGCAAATGGCCAGCTGCGAAGAAGAAACTCCCTTTATGAGCGTGCGTGGCTACATCGGCAAGCCGGAGTTTGCCAAGAAAACCCGTGGTGAGCAATTCTTCTTCGTGAACAACCGTTTCATCAAGAGCGGTTACCTCAACCATGCTGTGATGACGGCCTACGAAGGGCTATTGCCGAAAGACAGCCATCCGTTCTATGTGCTCTTCATAGACATTGAGCCGGAGCGCATCGACATAAATGTACACCCGACCAAAACTGAGATCAAGTTCGAAGACGAGAAAACGGTATATGCTATAGTGCATGCCGCTGTGAAGAAATCGCTGGGGACGCACAATATTGCCCCTTCGCTCGATTTCCAGAGTGACGTGAACTTTGCGCCGCTGCAGCCGATCCGGATGCCACATGGGGGAGAGGGTTTTGAGAAAGAAGGCACGTTTCCGGGCTTTAAAGTGCCGGCCTCACCTAAAAAGGCAAGCGTTAATGGCTGGGAGCAGCTCTATGAACCACTGCGCGATTCAAAAATTGCACAAGAGGAGGAGCGAATTACGTCGCCATCCGGTATGGGGTTGCTGGATGATACTTTTGCCGCGCCCATGACTACCTCTAGCAAAACATTGCAGGTACATCACAAGTACTTGTTGGTGCAGGTAAAGTCTGGTGTGATGATCATTGACCAACAGGCGGCACAGGAGCGGATTCTATACGAAAAGTACATGGCCTCACTGCAGAAGAAGATGGTGACCTCACAGGCGCTTCTTTTTCCGCAGACAATCGAGCTGTCACCGGCTGATGCAGCACTGGTAAAGGAGCTACGGGCTGAGTTTCAGGAGCTGGGCTTCCAGTTCGAGGACTTCGGTGGCAACACCATTATCCTGAACGCCATACCTGCCGATGTGCAGGCGGCCAACGAAAAAGAGCTACTCGAAGAGCTGATTGAGCAGTACAAAAACAATCTGGCTACGCTCAAGTTGGATAAGCGGGAGAACCTGGCCCGGGCCATGGCCAAACGACTGGCCTCCAAACTGCAGCCACGCATGTCAGACCTTGAGATGAACTCACTCGTAGACAAGCTGTTTGGCTGCGAAGTGCCCAACTACACCCCCGGCGGACAGAAGACGCTGGTCATCATGGAGCTCGGTCAGCTGCATGAGCTTTTCCTGAAGGGGTAGGTTTTGAATTGTTAAATGGTTGATTGTTAAATTGTTGTTTTCGTCTTGAGGTCTTGGAAAGCTCAGGTACAGCCAACAGCATAGCAGCCAGCACGATAAACGAGAAGATAAGATGTTCAATATAACCCCCATGGTCAGGAATCTCCTGATCATCAACGTGGTCGTATTTATACTGCAGGCAAATGGTGTGTTCGACTACCGACAGTTTGCGCTGCACCATTTTGCCTCTGATTATTTTCAGCCGGTTCAGATTTTCACTCACATGTTCCTGCATGGCGGCTGGGCACACTTGTTCAGCAACATGTTCAGCTTGTTCATATTCGGGCCCTTATTGGAGCGTTTCTGGGGATCACAGCGCTTCCTGGCCTTTTACCTGATCACAGGTCTGGGAGCCAGCATGCTCTACTCCGGTGTTCGGGCGTACGAATTGAATACGATTGAAACCGAGGCAGTACAATACATCGAAAACCCGACACCAACAGGCTTTTACAACTTCATGGAGTCTCACTACTCAGGTGGTTATGAGAAGCGATTTGCTATTGAGTACCAGCGCAATCCAGATAATGAAGGGTATATCGCAGAAAGTAAGAAAGCTGTGCGTGCCGTCTTCAATCAAACTTTTAACATGCCTATGCTGGGAGCATCAGGTGCAGTGTTTGGAATATTGATGGCGTTTGGGATGCTATTCCCAAACCTGGAGCTTTTCCTGCTCTTTCTGCCCATACCTATAAAAGCCAAATATTTTGTGCTCCTGTATGGGGGCTACGAGCTGTATGCGGGCTTTAACCGTATACCCGGCGACAATGTGGCGCACTTTGCGCACCTCGGTGGTATGTTGTTTGCGTATATTCTTATAAAAATGTGGCAACGCAACGATTATCAGGATACGTAATAGTAAAAACAATAAGTATAAGATAGTAAGGCACAAAAGCCTTCCCGCTCTTTTCAGCTAACAGGTATAATGAGTATTATCCAAGACATAAAAGACTCTTTCCGGCAGCCGAACAACACCCTGAAGCAGCTTATCCTCATCAACGTCATTGTTTTTGTGGTGCTGATCACGCTCCGGACGGTGTTGTTCCTGACCAGTAGCAGCTGGGCTTACAGTGGCTTGATGCGTTTTATCGCACTGCCCTCTGACCCGCTCGTTTTCATCACCCGCCCCTGGACGATCATTTCATATTTCTTTACGCACGAAGGTTTCCTGCACATCATCTTCAACATGCTCAACCTTTACTGGTTCGGCCAATTGATCAGGGAGTACCTCGGTGAAAAGAAACTGCTGAGTCTCTACATACTCGGGGGTATAGCCGGTGGTTTGCTCTACATTCTGAGCTACAACCTGATCCCATACTTTGCCGATCGCGCTGCCTATGCTGTTATGATCGGTGCCTCAGCGAGTGTGCTGGCGGTGGTTGTGGCAGCTGCCACACTCATTCCAAACTATACCTTCAACCTGATCATCATTGGGCCAGTGCGCATCAAGTACATCGCAGCCTTTCTGGTGATCCTCTCTATTTCCGGAGCGATTGGCGACAATGCCGGTGGTAACATCGCCCACTTGGGTGGCGCCCTGTTTGGCTGGCTTTTCATTAAGCAGTTGCAGCGTGGACGAGACATGGGACGCCCCTTGCATAGCACCATGGATTTCTTTACCGGTCTGTTTAAGCGCCGACCAAAACTGAAAGTAACGCACCGGCAGAAAGCGACTGTGGGGAATAATGGAGCCCGTAACAATTCCGGTTACCACACTGGTTATGCCGGCAAGCCAAGCCAGATGGAGATCGACCTGATCCTGGATAAGATTTCGGTTTCGGGTTACGAGAGCCTTTCGAAAGAAGAGAAGCAGAAGCTGTTTCAGGCTAGTCAGAAAGATTGATTATCGCACAAAATATACAACCAAAAGCGCCGCTCCTTTGCAGAAGCGGCGCTTTTCGTATCAATAAGCAGGTATAGCGATTAAGCTTTGGCGGCGTTGATGTTGTCAAGCGCGTCCATTACTTCTTTCACGTGACCGCGTGACGTTTCCAGCAATTGCTTCTCGTCGTCGTTCAGTTGCAGTTCGATGATCTTCTCGATACCGTTCTTGCCCAGGATTACCGGAACGCCCAGGTATACGCCATCAATGCCGTACTCACCTTCGAGCTTCACGCAAACAGGGAACACACGGCGCTGGTCGCGCACGATTGCCTCCACCATCTGAGCAGCCGCTGAACCTGGCGCATACCAGGCAGAGGTACCCATCAGCTTAACCAGTTCACCACCACCGTTCTTGGTGCGGTCAACAATAGCGTTCAAAGTTTCTTCGTCGATCAACTCAGTTACCGGGATACCACCAACTGTTGTGTAACGTGGAAGTGGAACCATCGTGTCGCCGTGACCACCCATCAGCACAGCCTGGATGTCTTTTGGAGATACGTTCAGGGCCTCAGCCAGGAATGCACGGTAACGGGCAGTGTCCAGGATACCAGCCATACCCATAACGCGGGTGCGTGGCAGTTTGGAAGTGATGTGCGCTGCGTAAGTCATCACGTCAAGTGGGTTAGAAACCACGATGATGATGGCGTCAGGCGAGTGCTTCACGATGTTCTCAGTTACCGACTGCACGATACCGGCGTTGGTAGAGATAAGGTCATCGCGCGTCATACCTGGCTTGCGCGGCAGACCAGATGTGATCACTACCACGTCAGAACCAGCAGTCTTGCTGTAATCGTTGGTTACGCCAACAGTGCGCGTGTCGTACAGGTTGATGGGGGCTTTCTGCCAGATATCAAGCGCTTTGCCCTCAGCAAAACCTTCTTTAATATCCACTAAAACTACTTCGTTCGCGATTTCGCGGTAAGCCAATACATCGGCGCACGTTGCACCCACGTTACCAGCTCCAACTACGGTTACTTTCATTGTAGGATATACTTTAATTATGGTTTGAGATTCGGTTTACTTCCGTAAAATTAGAAAAATCTATTATTAAAAGCGTGTTTAGTAGCAAGTATCACGGCACACATGGCACGATTTTTCATATTCAAGGCTTCAGACAAAAATAAAGTGACTGTCTTCCTGAAACAGAGACCTGCTAAGAGGCGCCTCACTCTAAACGTCTACACCAAAATTCTGCTACTTGATACGTGCTATGATGTACGTCTCAAAGAAATTTCCAGCACTTGTTCCGTCTTCTCTGTCACCTTAAAGCGGTTGTCAAGTCGTTGGCCGGCTATCCAGACGATAGACTGGTCAGATACCAATACCAGCGTTTTTGCTTTAAGGTTGGCCGGAATCTTCTTATCAATCAGAAAATCACTGATTTTTTTCTTGCCGTTCATACCCAGCGGCACAAACCAGTCGCCTTCCTGCCAAGGTCGCAGTTTCAGCGGGAATTTAAGCAGGCCCGCATCCAGGGCAGCCACATGCGGTTTGGTGTTGAGCTTGTATGCACTAGCCGGTACGTAGCGTAGGCTTAGTTGCACGTGCGCCTCGTCCACTTCGGTCTGACCTTCTTGTATAGTCACACTCCCAAAGCGGCCCAGGTTACGCGGGGTGATCACAAGCTGGTCGCGGTCTTTCACCAGGGTATGGCTAGGCGAGTCGAACTGTTTGCCGGATAGACCTTCCAGCGCTTCTACCAGCTCCAGCACCACAGTATAGCTGAAGTTGAAGGGGCGCAACAATTCGTGCAGCACCACCGGCAGGCCTGTCGCGTTCTGCAGCGGTACCAGCGACAGGTATACGGCGTTGTCGGCTTCTTTTATACTTTGCTGGCGCAGGTTGTCGATGTATGCGTGTACGATGGCTTCGGCCTGGCTCACCCGCTCGGCTGTGTGCTGCATGGTTTCCTCGAGGTTCGGGTTGATTTCCTTTAGCACCGGAATTACCTCATGCCTGATTTTGTTGCGCTGGTACTTGGTCGTCTCGTTCGAGGTGTCTTCGCGCCAGATCAGCCGTTGCTCCGTTACGAAATCGAAGATATCGTCTTTGGTAACGGTAAGCATTGGTCGGATGATGTGGCCGTTTTTGGCTGGTATACCATGCAGGCCGGCTATACCTGTGCCCTTGGTCAGGTGGAGCAATATGGTCTCTGTCAGGTCGTTGCTATGGTGGGCCGTGGCGATGTAGTCGTAACCTTCCTGTTGCCGTACCTGTTCAAACCAGGTATAGCGCAGGGTGCGGGCTGCCATCTGGATCGAAAGTTTCTCCTGCGCGGCGAAGGCGCGGGTGTCGAAATTTTCGGTAAAGAAGGGCACGTCGTACTTTTTGGCCAGCTTTTTGGCAAAGAGTTGGTCGGCCTCAGCGTCTTCGGCACGCAGTCCGAAGTTGCAGTGCGCAATGGCAAAGGTATACTTGAGCTGGTGTAGTACTTCGCAAAGCACGATGGAGTCGATGCCGCTGCTGACAGCCGCCAGTATTTTGCTGTCGGGCTCGCAAAGGTTGTGTGATTGTATGAAACCGGAAACTTTCTGTAGCATAAGGCAGCGGCTGGTATATTTTTTATAATTTTGAAGTTAAGAACAGGCAAAGGCCGCAGGTATAAGAAACGTTGAAACGAGACGTCACACCTGGTAGGTCATTGTCTTTTGTCCATAAAGCATGAACATCACAAAATTAGTTTATTCTATTCTGTTTACGCTATTGTCGCTGACAGTTTTGGCGCAGGAGCAACAGCAGCAGAAACCACCGGTGACTGTGCGGCAGGCTACGCAGCAGGTAAAGCCGCCACAGCCGCCCAAAATTGTGCCGCAGCAACAGCCACCGCAGCCACGCATGAATCAGCCACAGCAGGCCCCTGCACAGCCCCGCATGAACCAGCAGCAGGAGCCTGCGCGTCCGGGTCAGACGCCGGCCCAGCAAGGTCCTCAACAGCAGGATCGTGTGCAACTGGAGAGTGCTGATGACCTGATTGGTACTACGATCAATGGGAGACGCGTGAATAAGCTGATTGGGAATGTGATCTTTAAGCAAAAAGAGACGTTTCTGTATGCCGACTCCGTGTACCAATACCGTGACAGTGAGATACTGGAGGCATTCGGCAATGTGCGCATCAACCAGGCAGATACTGTTACCATGACCGGTACCAAGGCCATCTACGACGGTGCAAAACGCACTGCCAGAATGAGCGGTGGTGTGACCATGCAGGATCCGCGTATGACACTGACCACGCCTACGCTTGATTATAACCTGGAAAACCGCACGGCAGTCTATACCGAGGGCGGAACCATTGTAGACCCCGAAAACCGCCTGCAGAGCCAGCGAGGTACTTACGACACCAATACCAAAGTCTTTACCTTTCAGCAGAATGTGAAAGTGTTCTCAGCCGACTACGAGATCACGGCGCAGAACATGCGCTACAACACAGAGAGCAAGGTGGTGTACTTCCAGGGACCAACCTTCATCAAAGGTCAGAATGGCGATTTATACGCAGAGCAGGGTACTTATAATACTATTACCAAGGTATCCCGTTTCGGACGTAATGCCTACATCGTAACGCCGGAATACCGTTTGGGGGGAGATGATCTGTATTATGACGAAGCCCGCGGCTATGGGGAGGCGAAGGTAAACATGACCATGCGCTCGCTCAAAGACGACGTGACCATACGTGGCCAGGTGGGCCGCTACTGGCGCGATCAGGGGGTAGCCAAGGTATGGGGCAGTCCGGTGATGGAATCGATCATGGACGGCGATACCTTGTACATGGCTGCTGACTCGCTCATTTCAAGGGAGGCCAAGGCAGACGGACAGCCAAGTATGCTGTTTGCTTTCAATAACGTCAAGATCTTCAAATCAGACCTGCAGGGCACCTGCGACTCACTGAGCTACAACCGTACCGACTCGCTGATGTACATGCACCGCAACCCGACACTGTGGAGCGAGCAGAGCCAGATCGTGGGCGATACCATCCGCATCCACATGCGAAACAAGACCATCGATAAGATGTACATTTTCAGCAACTCCTTTATTACTTCTGAAGACTCACTCCAGAATTATAACCAGGTGAAGGGCCGTAACATGGTGGCGCACTTCCGGGACGGGCGTATGCGACGTGTAAATGTAAACGGCAATGGCGAGAGTATTTATTTTGCGTTGGAAGGTGATTCGGTGCTAACGGGTATGAACCGGGCTGTGTGTAGCGACATGGTTTTGAACTTTGCGGAAAATAAACTGAAATCTATTTCGTTTCTTGTAAATCCGGACGCAAAGTTCATACCGCCGCACGAGTTGCAGGCTAGTGACCGGAGGCTTGAAGGATTTGCCTGGCTCGAAGAACTCAGACCAGATAAAAAAGAGGTACTGGCTCCGCGCGAACCGGTGAAAGCGCCGGATGTGCCTACTAAAGCTGCTGTTCCTGCCAAAGGCAAAGCAGTTGGCAACAAGTCAGGCCAGACGCCAGCTAAAAAGCCTGCTGCAGGAGCTGCCAAGCAGTCGCCGGCCCGCAAGTAAACACGCTATATTCACGCTTGTAAATCACAGGGATATTGTATAATTTTGCCCGTTCATGAACAGAGGAATCCTGCATACCGTCGTAATGTTGTGCCTGTTGGTATTTGCAACCAGCTGCAGCAACTTTCAAAAGCTGTTAAAAAGCAACGACGTTGATCTGAAATACAAAGCCGCACTCGAGTACTACGAGAAAGGGGACTACTACCGTGCAAACCAACTGCTCGAGCAGGTGATGCCGTTGATGACAGGTAGAGAAGAGGCTGAGAGAGCCCGTTTCTACTACGCCAACACACATTACCAGCAGCGGGAGTACATGCTGAGTGCCTTCCAGTTCCGCACCTTCTACGAAACCTACCCGCGTAGTGAGATGGCAGAGGAGGCCATGTTCCTGCAGGCTAAGTCACTTTACAACGACTCACCGGACTTCGAGCAGGATCAGACCAGCACCATCACGGCTATGGAGTCGATCCAGGAATTCCTGGTACGCTACCCAAGCAGCCAGTTCTCCGCCGAGGCCAATAAGATGTTCGATGATCTGAGCGCCAAGCTGGATCTGAAAGCTTTTGAAAGTGCCCGCTTGTATTACAAGCTGCGCTATTACAAGTCTGCAGTGGTGGCATTTACGAACTTTTTGCGCGAGAACCCGTCTTCGCCCTATAGTGAGCAGGCAGCTTACCTGAGAGTGGATGCACAATACCGCTTTGCGCTGGAAAGCGTGCCGGACAAGCAGCAGGAACGTTTCATGGAAGCTATTGATTTTTACCAGGCCTTCATCGACCAGTATCCCGACAGCAATTACCTGCGTAGTGCTGAGCAAGTATTCGCCAACGCGCAATCGGAGCTCGAGAAATTAAAGAAAAACAACCCAAGCAATTCATAAAGCAAGTATATATGGCAATCGTTCCATCATCAATCGTTACCCGTAACATGGCCGACTTTGCAGAGCAGACCGGCAATGTGTACAAGTCTGTTTCGGTTATCTCTAAAAGAGCCAACCAAATCTCTGTGAAGCTGAAAGAAGAGTTGAACTCTAAGCTGGCCGAGTTTGCCACCACAGTGGACAACTTGGAGGAGGTATTTGAGAACCGTGAGCAGATCGAAATTTCTAAATACTACGAGCGCCTGCCAAAGCCTACCAGCCTTGCTATTGAGGAGTTCCTGGAAGGTAAAGTATACGTGCGCACACCAGACGAAGAGACTGACGAAATATCGCTGTAAGGCGCATGCTCCGGAATCGGAAAATAGTATTGGGGGTTTGCGGAAGTATCGCTGCGTATAAGGCAGCCATGCTGGTTCGCTTACTCGTGAAAGCAGAAGCAGAAGTGCAGGTCATCCTGACCACTTCTGCTTCTGCCTTTATAACCCCGCTCACATTAGCTACCCTCTCCAAGCGGCCTGTGCTCACTGAGTTTGTGCTCAACGAGCAGGGTGTGTGGAATAACCACGTGGAACTGGGCCTTTGGGCCGATGCCATGGTGGTAGCACCTGCCAGTGCCAACACGGTAGCCAAGTTTGCCAACGGCTTTTGCGATAACCTGCTTTCCGCTACCTACCTGTCGGCACGCTGCCCGGTGTTTGTAGCCCCGGCCATGGACCTGGATATGTACCAGCACCCAGCCGTGCAGGCTAACTTTACGAAGCTGCGCGGCTATGGCAACTTCATCATTGAGGCCGGGTATGGCGAACTGGCCAGTGGACTGGTGGGACAGGGGCGTATGGCAGAGCCAGAGGAAATTATTCGCGTACTAGAAAATCACTTCACAGGCATTGGAAAAACTGTTTAAGGACAAAACCGTCGTCCTGACTGCCGGCCCGACATACGAACCAATTGATCCGGTGCGTTTTATAGGCAACCACTCAACAGGTAAAATGGGCTATGCATTAGCTGAGTGCTTTGCCAGCCGCGGTGCTCAGGTGCAGCTGGTGGCGGGGCCAACCAACCTGCAGGCGCAGCATGATGCCATCACGGTTATACCTGTCACGACTGCCGATGAAATGTATGCGGCAGTTAAGCAGCAGGCTCCTGCGGCTGATATCTGGGTATTTGCCGCTGCCGTAGCCGATTACAAACCCAAGGTCGTAGCTGACCGCAAAATAAAAAAAGCCGGTGCCGAACTGACGATTGAACTCGTCAAGAACGTTGACATTGCAGCGGCGCTCGGCAAAGAAAAGCGGCAGGATCAGTTTGCCGTGGGATTCGCCCTGGAGACGGATAACGAAGACAGCAATGCCCGCGAGAAGCTTCAGAAGAAGAACCTGAACATGATTGTGCTGAACTCCCTCAATGATCCGGGCGCTGGTTTTAAGCACGATACAAATAAAATCACTATTATTGAGAAAGATACGACCACGGCTTTTGAGTTGAAGCACAAAAGCGAAGTGGCACAGGATATCGTGAACCTGATTTGGGAGAGACTCTATGCTTAAGCGACTGTTTGTTTTGCTGTGTGTGATGGGAGTAGCCTTGGGAGCCCGTGCTCAGGAGCTGCAGTGCGATGTAGTGGTCAACAGCGAACAGGTAGCTTTTGCTAACCGGCAACTGTTCACCGAAATGCAAAACCGCATTTTTGAGTTTATGAACAACCGCCGCTGGACTAATCAGTCTTACAGAGTAGATGAGCGCATCAAGTGCCGCATGCTGATCAACCTGACCGAGATGCCGGAGGTAGGTACTTTCCGCGCCAATGTGCAGATCGTATCTGTGCGTCCTGCCTATGGCACTGGCTACGAATCTACGCTTTTCTCGTTCATTGACCGCGACTGGCTTTTCCAGTTTAATGAGGCCCAACCGCTCGACTTTGCCGAAAACAATTTTACCGGCAATCTGTCTGCCATGCTGGCTTACTATGCCTATATGATCATCGGGATGGACAATGACAGCTTTGCCAAGCTGGGTGGCTCGCCCTCTTTTGACCGGGCTCGTGGCATTTTGAACCTGGCTGCTTCACAGAACTCTATCTTCCCGGGCTGGCGTCCGTTTGAAGGGAACCGCAACCGCTACTGGATGATCGATAACCTGCAAGATCCGGTGTTTATACCTTTCCGCGAAGGAATCTACGCCATGCACCGCCAAGGGATGGACCTGATGGTACAGGACCCGGAGAAGGCTCGTAAGACTACGCTCGAAGTGCTACGAAACATTCAGAAAATATCGCAGCAGAAGCCCGGTGCGGCTCTGATCCGCTCTTTCTTTGAAGCCAAGTCAGATGAGCTGGTAAATATTTTCAAGACGGCCGCTCCGGCTGATAAGCAGGCTGCCTATACCTTGCTCACGCAGGTGGATCCTACTAACAATACCAAATACGAAGTGCTGCTCCAGCGCTAAGCCTTTTCCAAATTTCACAGAAAGCGCGTATCTTCACGGGACGGAGGACCATACCTGCGCAAACACCTATGGGCAAACGCCAAATCAGAATCTATCGAAACCAATTGGCCGATCACCTGCCCGATCTTCTACAACAGCAGACGGTGCAAGTGGTGTTAAGAAACCGTGTGGTCGTACAGGGGGTACTGCAGCATGTGTCAGTCCAAGAGCTGGAGTTGTTGGACGGTCGCAGGCACAAACATACCATACCTGTGCCTGAGGTAGAAGAAGTGATTTACGACATCGAAGCACCTTATTAAAATACACCCGAATTATCGAACTAAGTCCGGGTATTAAATCTTATACCTTGTGACTAGCATCTTGCATCCTTATATATGCTGATTGATCTTAAAATAAAAAACTACGCACTGATAGAGCAGTTGGAAATGAATCCATCGCCGGTGCTCAATATTATAACAGGCGAAACCGGTGCCGGTAAGTCCATTATGCTGGGCGCGATAGGCTTGCTGCTCGGTAACCGCGCCGACTCTAAATTGCTCTTCAACCAGGAGCAGAAGTGCGTAATCGAGGGGGTGTTTGATATCTCGCAGTATAACCTCAAAGAGGTGTTTGTAGCTGAAGACCTGGACTTTGACGAGCACTGCATCCTACGTCGCGAAATTAGCCCGAGCGGAAAATCCCGTGCCTTTGTGAACGACACGCCAGTAACGCTTGATGTGCTGCGCAAGATAGGGGAGAACCTGATGGACATCCACTCGCAGCACGACACACTGCAATTAGGCGATACGAGCTTTCAACTCAACATCCTCGACATTTATGCCGGTAACACATCGCTGGACATCTATGCTGGCAACCTGTCGTACCTGAAAGACTACAACGAGACGTACCGCAAGTATAAGAAGCTCGAAAGCGATTATAAGAAACTGACCGACCAACTGGCACAGGCGCAAAAGGAGCTGGACTACAATACTTTCCTGCTCAACGAACTGGAAGAGATCAACCTGCAGGAGGACGAGCAGGAGCAGCTGGAGACAGAGCTGAAGGAGTTGGAGAATGCCGAAGACATCAAGCTGAAGCTGACACAGGCTGTGCAGTACCTGACGGAGTCGGAGTTTAATATCACCTCTGCCCTGAAAGACACGGTGCAGCTGATCGGTCAATTGGCGGCTTTCTCACCAAAGTATGATGAGCTACGCACTCGTACCGAGAGCTGTATGATCGAGCTCAATGACGTGGCAGGCGAACTCGAAGATGCTGAGCGCCGCACCGAAGCCGATCCGGCCCGTACCACGGAGGTGCAGGAGCGACTCAACACCATCTATACCTTGCAGCGTAAGCACCAGGTACAGACCATTGCGGAACTGCTCGAGATACAGCGTGAACTGGAAGGCAAAGTAGGCAGCGTATTGAACCTCGACAATGCCCTTTCCACCACCGAGAAAGCCATGAAAGATGCGGAGAAGGAAATGCTGGAGAAAGCTGCCGTGCTTTCAGAGCGCCGCAAGGCTTCGTTTGGGCAGTTTGAGCAAGAACTCTATACCTTGCTGGCCGAACTAGGTATGCCAAACGCCCGCATCGTCATTCAGCACAAAGCCGCCATACCAACCGCCACCGGTACCGACGAGATCAGCATTCTTTTCAGTGCCAACAAAGGAGCGCAGCCGCAGTCATTGGTAAAAGCCGCCTCAGGTGGTGAATTCTCCCGACTGATGCTCAGCATCAAGTACATGCTGGCCGACAAGACGGCTTTGCCAACAATCGTATTTGACGAAATTGATACAGGTATATCTGGTGAGGTAGCCGTGAAAGTGGGCAGGATGATGCAGCAGATGGCGCAGAAGCACCAGATCATTGCCATTTCGCACTTGCCGCAAATAGCGGCGCAGGGTAACTCCCATTACTTCGTGTACAAGCACGATACCGAGGACCGTACGATCAGCCGTGTGAAAAAACTGAGTGACAAAGAGCGTGTAGATGAAATAGCGCACATGATAGCAGGTGCCAACCCAAGTGCAAGCGCTTACAAGAGTGCCAAAGAGTTGCTTTCGCTGTAAAATACACTCAATAGCGCTCCTATCCTCAGGCCCGCATACCTAAAAAGGAGAGGTGGCTAATGGAGAAACGGGCTTGTGTGAATGATGGCCGATCTTAACTTGAGTTATACCTAGTTATTGCTATATTGCTGCCTGATTTCCGCTGGCTATACCTGGCTGGTAGAAATCCTAAAAATGTGAAACATTAACCTGACAAATACATGTCTTACAATCTGCTTAAAGGAAAGAAAGGAATCATTTTCGGAGCGCTTGACGAGAAGTCGATCGCCTGGAAAGTTGCGATGCGTGCCAAAGAAGAGGGCGCTGAGTTCGTGTTGACCAACGCACCACTGGCTATGCGTATGGGTGAGATCAACAAACTGGCTGAAGCCTGCAACGCACAGGTTATACCTGCTGATGCCACTTCTGTAGAGGATCTTGAAAACCTTTTCACCAAAGCGCAGGAAATCCTGGGCGGCAAGATTGACTTTGTGCTGCACTCTATCGGCATGAGCCCAAACATCCGCAAAGGCAAGTCTTACGGTGACCTGAACTACGACTGGTTCCTGAAGACGCTGGATATTTCGGCGCTTTCTTTCCACAAAGTAATGCATGTGGCAGAGAAGCAGAACGCCATGAACGAGTGGGGCTCTATTGTAGCGCTTTCGTATATCGCGGCGCAGCGCGTATTCCCTGACTACACAGACATGTCGCAGGCAAAGGCCGTGCTCGAGTCGATTGCCCGTAACTATGGCTACCGCCTGGGTAAATTGAACAAAGTACGAGTGAACACAGTATCGCAGTCGCCAACTAAAACAACTGCAGGTACGGGTGTAGGTGGCTTCGATGCCTTCTATGACTATGCTGACAAGATGTCGCCACTAGGTAACGCCTCAGCCGAGTCATGCGCTGACTACTGCATCAGCCTGTTCTCAGACCTGACCCGTATGGTGACCATGCAGAACCTGATGCACGATGGCGGCTTCTCTACCATGGGCATCTCTGAAGATGTGGTGGAGATGATCAATAAGCAGTCTTAATTTTTAATTTGAAGATCTGGAGATGTGAAGATTTAAGATGGATCTGACATGCTCTGAAATATGAAAAGCCCCTGGTGCTAAGTGCGCCAGGGGCTTTTTTGATATACATTTCTGAAGAATCTGAAGAGTTAATTTATATCGTCATGCGGCAGGGTTATACTTGTGGAGCACTTAAGGCGCGCCGTCGCCACACCTCGACATTACGCTTCCTCGCGATTCACTTTGGTGAAGTCAAAGGCAGGTACGCACACCGACCAGTACTCAGTCTCCTCATCGTAAGGATTGGAGTAACGAATGCGGGCACCCGCTTTGATCAGGATGGACTCGCCAGCTTCCACTACCACTTCCTCCCCGTCAATCTCAATCAGCTTGCGGCCGCGCAGCACAATTGTGATCTCGTCGAACTCCGGCGTCTGATGCGGCTCCCCCCAGTGTGGCGGGGCTACCATGTGCGCGACGCTGAAAGCGCTGGTATGGGTAGAGGCTTTGCCGAAATGCTCTTCTATCAGCTTGCCATCGGTGGTAGGTACCCGGAAAGGCTTGGTTTGTTTGAAGTATTTTTTCTCAGACATAGGCTGGTAGGTATAGCTTAGGATTTGTCAGGGCACTCGCCTTTGGTATAAGAAGTCACGCCGGCACGATCAGCCTCACAGGCATTGCCGTAGGTTTTGCCGTCGCAGCCGCATACGGGGTCATACTGCATGGTGCACATCTGGTCAGGGTTGATCTTGGATTGGTCAATGCAAGGAATCTCGCTGTTTTTGCAGGAGTAAAGGGTTCCCATAGCCAGGAAGGCTAATGCCAGGGCTGTCTTTTTCATAAGGTTTTATTTTAATGTTGTTTTATACGTGCTACTGAATAGAAAGAGGATAGAAACGCCGGTACGCAAAAATAAGGGCTTGCAAACTAAGTATGCAGCAACCCGTATGTATTGGAACGTAAATTAAACGAGATACAGGTATAAGGACCATGCTTTCTATTTTGAAGGAGCTACGCCTTATCAAATAAACAGCACCTGAAAATGATAAACAACATGAACGACGAAAAAGGAAAAATTCTGCTGGCCACACTAGCCGGTATTGGAGCCGGTGTAGTAGCCGGTGTACTACTTGCCCCAAACAATGGTCTGGACACGCGCGATAGCCTGAAAAAAACGCTCACCAAAGTAAGCGATGATGTGGAGCGCACTGTCAAGAACTTTATGGATAAGCTAGAACGCAACAAGGTGACTGACGATGGAAGCAGCCTGATAATGCGCGGATCCTGGGATGATGTGAAGGGACAGTTGAAGAAGAACTACGCTGACCTGACCGATGATGACCTGACCTATGTAGAAGGGCAGGAAGACGAATTATTTGGACGTTTGCAGCAGAAGCTTGGCAAAACCAAAAATGAGATCATGAAGGTGATCAGAGACTTGTAAGAGAATACGAAGCATAATTTAAAGCTCAGCAAAATGTTTTGCTGAGCTTTTTTTCGTTATTTAGATGCACTACAACACAAAACTGTAGTATAGTTATAACTTAATACATAGCTTCGTCGTTATTAGGGCAATAGCTAATATTAAAGAAACCAAATCCAACAATTTATAATAAACAGAACTATGAAAGATAATAGCGGAAAGATCATGCTTGCACTGTTGGCAGGCGCTAGCGCTGGTGTAATTGCAGGCTTATTGATGGCTCCAGACACAGGTGAGCACACCAGAACCGGTATCAAGAAGTGGGCTAACAAACTGAGCAAAGATCTTGAGAAGAACCTGCAGACTGGCCTTGATGAAATCAAAAACATGAGCAACGAAGCCATAAGCAAAATGGGCAACGCTAACAAAGAAGGTGGTAACACTGGTGGCAGTTCGTCCTCATCAACGGGCTCAACCGGTTCAACTGGCTCTACTACTGGTACATCTGGCAGCACAAATGCTGGTGGCTCTACCGTAACAAACGTATAGCCCGGGCATAGCCCATTCAAAATGTATACTCGAACTTAGCTTGTTCCTGGGGCACGTGTGCCCGCTGAGGTGGAAACAAGCTTTGTGAGGGCGAAAGGCCTGTTCCATACCGGAACAGGCCTTTGTTTTTGTATGTTACTGATTTGAACAGCGCTAACCTTAGGACTTTACTCCCGTTATTATTTTAGAGAGTATAATATTTCGCGCAATCGAATTCACAATAAAATCAAAGCAAACTATGAGAACGAAAATGGATTACAGCAGCCTGGGAGAGGCAAAGAGTACATACAGCAACAACCCAAGATCATCGTCTACCTATAGTCATGTGGGTAGGGAAACGAGCGGAAATGTAACGCACTCCTCTGTGCGGGAGCCGAAGCACCAGCCGAATATGCAGCAACGTACAGCGTATAGCAGCGGCAGTCGCAGGTCATCGTCATCCAGCTCGCATGAAGAGAGCAGCGGGACCTTGGGGGTCGCCATGGGCTTGCTCGCCGGCGCCAGCGTAGGAGTGCTGGCAGGTATACTCATGGCACCCGACAGTGGCCGCATTACCCGTCGCCGCCTGTCAGACTCCGCCGCATGGGTAGGCCGCGGCATCAACGAGAAGTTAGGTGCTGGTAAGACCAAAATTGACTCCTGGGTCGGAAAAGAAGAAAGCCTGAAAGATGCCACGGACAAAATAAAGGATAGAATCTCAGGCGAGGAAAAGCTATAGGAAGAAAATAAGCATAAAACAGAAATGGCCCGCTAAGGTATAGCGGGCCATTTCTGTTTTATAGAAAATTAAACCTTATTCTTCTCTTCTCTCCGGCTTCATCTGTGGGAAGAAGAGCACGTCCTGAATAGAGTTAGAGTTTGTCATGATCATGGTCAGGCGATCTATACCTACACCCAAGCCAGCGGTTGGCGGCATACCGTACTCCAAAGCACGCAGGAAGTCTTCGTCCAGGGCCATGGCCTCCACATCACCGCGTTTTGCCAGTTCCAGCTGCTCTTCGAAACGGGCACGTTGGTCAACCGGGTCGTTCAGTTCTGAGAAAGCATTACAGATCTCTTTGCCATTACAGATCGCCTCGAAACGCTCTACCAGACCTGGCTTGTCGCGATGCTTCTTGGCCAGTGGGCTCATCTCTACCGGGTAATCTGTGATGAACGTTGGCTGTATCAGGTTAGGCTCTGCCGTTTCACCGAATATCTCATCAATGATCTTGGCCTTGCCCATGGTTGGGTCTACATGGATGCCCAGTTGCTGTGCCGCCTGGCGAAGCTCCGGCTCTTCCATGTTCGAGATATCAATCTTGGTGAAGTGCTCAATGGCTTCGTACATGGTATAGCGCTTCCAAGGGCGGGCAAAGTTGATAAGGTTCTCGCCAACCTGTACTTCTGTTTTACCGTGCAGAGCAAGGGCTACTTTTTCTACCATCTCCTCTACCAGGTCCATCATCCAATTGTAGTCCTTGTAGGTAACGTACAGCTCCATCACCGTAAACTCCGGGTTGTGGAAACGGCTCATACCTTCGTTACGGAAGTCTTTGGCAAATTCAAACACGCCATCGAAACCACCCACGATGAGGCGCTTCAGGTATAGCTCGTTGGCAATGCGCAGGTATAGCGTCATGTCCAGTGTGTTGTGGTGCGTCTTGAACGGACGGGCTGCTGCGCCACCATGTATAGGCTGCAGAATAGGGGTTTCTACTTCGAGGTAACCTTTCTCTGCTAAGAAGTTACGCATAGTGCTTACCAGCTGCGTACGCTTCTTAAAAGTCTCGCGCACATCTGGATTCACGATCAGGTCTACGTAACGCTGACGGTAACGCAATTCTGGATCAGTGAAGCCATCGTGCACGATCTCGTTGCCGTTCTCGTCGATCTCACGCTTCACGATCGGCAGCGGACGAAGGGACTTGGTCAGCACCTTCAGCTCCGTTACGTGCACTGAGATCTCACCCACCTGCGTCACAAAAGCATAACCTTTGATGCCGATGAAGTCACCGATGTCGAGCATTTTCTTGAACACGGTGTTGTACATATCCTTGTTCTCACCAGGTGCGATGTCATCACGCGACACATAGATCTGGATACGGCCCGTGCTGTCCATCAGCTCAGCAAACGAGGCTTTGCCCATCACGCGGCGGCTCATCAAACGACCAGCCAGGGTTACTTCCTGGTAGTTGTTCTTCTCCTTATCGAAATTCTCCTTTATCTCTTTGGCCGTGGCCGTCACTTCAAATGTTTCGGATGGATATGGGTTGATGCCCATTTTCTCCAGTTCTTCGCGCTCGTGGCGTCTGCGTAGTTCCTGTTCGCTGAGTTGCATGCGATTTTAGTACTAAATGTGACTATTATATATAAACTGCAAAATTGCTAAATAATCGGCAGCTTTTAAAAGGTTAATTACTGATTGTTAAAGGTTAGTTACCAAAGACAGCTCAATCCTGTGTATCCTTCTGAACGCTGAAAATCCTGATAAAAAAGCCCCGGCAAGCAAAACTTGCCGGGGCTCCCATATATGTAGTAGAACAAGTCGGACTTACGCAGCTGTGCGGAGTTGCTGCTCGTCGTCCTGTAAAAGCGGTTTTACTTTGTCCTGCAGCCTGGCTGCCACAAAGGAGTTTTGCAGATAGGCTGGCAGTTCCTGCACAAAGGCCTCATACTGCTGCAGACTCATGGCCTGCGCCACATAGCATTCGTGTATGCCATTGAGGTAGCTCACTATCTCAAGCAGCGACTCGTGGAACAGCCTGAAATCGATCTCGGCCTGCACGAAACGTTCGATCTCGCGGTGTGAGTTGGAGATGCGGAGTCTGGCCAGCAGGTCAAACAGTGTGGTATAACCCATGCGCCAGGTCAGTTGCTGCCAATGCTGCGGACCGAATTTCTGAAGCACTTCGCCCGTGCGATTGCTGCGAATAGCCGTTGCTGCATTGCCCTGTACCTGTTGTCGCACAGCTTTGGCCTTCATGCGGCGGGTTGTGCGCAGAAACTGACCGATCTGCGACTGCGCTTCGAGCTCTTTGCCGGCAATCTGCAAGCCCGGCTTGTAGTGTGCCAGTGGCAAACGGTTGATGCGGAAGTCATCGTAGTGCCCGGATGCGTAGAAGCTCATCGCCTGCGGATAGGCATTCTTCACGATCAGGCGACCTGCTTCGCGCATTACCAGGGTCTCGTTGCTGGTCTTGATCTGACGGGTATGCAGGAATGCCTGCAAGCTCGCAAACACGGTATAGTAAGCTTGCGGGAAAGTCCAGTGCAGGGCATTTCGGATATAGCTCTCGTCACCCAACTCTGCCGTGGCACGCAAAGCATACTCTGTATTCCAGCTGTTCAGCAAAAGCTTTTTGACTGCTTCCACATCTTCTTCGGCGAGCTCGGCAGGTACTTCTCTAAAGAAAGCCAACTGCTGTAGACCCATACCTTCGTAGTGGTTCAGGTGGTAATTGATCGCAAAAAAGTAATTCAGAAACACCTGCGCCGGAATAGATTTATACCATTCCTTGTCGAGCTGTTTCTGCTCTTCCGGATACATGGATATGATGTTTTCTTCTTCTTTCTCTTTCATGTATTTACAACATTTCTGGCCTGCTAACAGTTGCAATTTTTAGCTATAAATTCAAGGTTTTTGTGAATTTAATTCATTGATTATCAGTAACTTATTTAGGTGGTGTAAAAAAGTTTTCCGTCGCTTAATAAGTTGCTGTAAAAGCCTCATTTTCAGGTGCAAAATGGCTTAAAGTAAGCCTTTTAAATTCAAGGATTTGTGAGAGATCACAGCAATAACCCGGAGCTCAAAATAAGAGTACAAGAGGGGGACCAAATCTTTGTACCATGGAGCTATCTTATATCCTGAACGAATTGGGGGAAGACCGGGAATTGTATTACAATGCAGTGGCGCCACCCATCCTGCAGACAAGCAATTTTGCCAGCAAAACGGTTGATGATATGCGGCGCATGCTCCTGAATGAGGCAGAGTCTTACCTCTATACCCGCGGCAACAACCCCACTGTGACCATGTTCGAGAAAAAGATGGCGGCACTGGAAGGAGCGGAGCATGCCATTGCGTTTGGGAGTGGTATAGCAGCCGTTTCAGCGGCGGTGCTCTCCCAACTCAAGGCAGGTGACCATGTGGTGTGTATCGAGAAACCCTATGGCTGGACCAACGTGTTGATGAACCGCTTCCTGCCACGGTTTGGGGTAGAGGTAACCATGGTGGATGGCACAGACACAGAGAACTACCGAAAAGCCATGCGTCCCAACACGAGGCTGCTGTATCTGGAAAGTCCCAACTCCTTCACCTTTGAACAGCAGGATATAGCTGCCGTCGCAGCACTTGCCAAAGCACATGCATGTAGTACCATCATTGATAATAGCTTTGCCTCGCCGCTCAATCAAAATCCGCTGCTGATGGGTGTGGATCTGGTCGTACACTCCTGCACCAAGTACATCGGAGGTCACTCCGACACAATGGGTGGTGTGATCTGTGGCAGTCGTGATCTGATCAACAAGATATTTGAGCGGGAATTTATGACGCTGGGAGCCATACTTTCGCCGCACGATGCCTGGCTGCTCCTGCGCGGGCTGCGGACGCTTCCTGTGCGTATGGAGCGGGTCGCCGAAACTACTCGAAAAGTGATAGCCTGGATCGAAAAGCAGGAGCAGGTAGAAAAGATCTATTATCCTTTCCACCCTTCGAATCCGCAGTATGAGTTGGCCAAAAAGCAGTTGCGCAATAACACAGGCCAGTTTACAATTGCGCTTAAAACAAATGATATTGGTAAGGTAGAAAACTTCTGCAACAGCTTGCAGCACTTCCTCATGGCTGCTTCCTGGGGCGGACACGAGTCCCTGATTTATCCGGCAGCGGCTTATTATGATAAAAGCTCGAATTACAAAGGCAAGCTCGACTTTAACCTAGTGCGTTTTTATATCGGGCTAGAAGATGCGGACTATTTGATTAAGGATATAGAGCAGGCGCTGAAACAACTGTAGTGACTCAATATTTCATAGAACTATATAGGGATGTGCCATTATTTATAACGATTTCATAACCTTACATTAAATGCAAGTGCTTACATTTGTAGGATGGTTTTATACTCTACATGCTGTAGCCTAAAGCCAATGTGCATCAGTACATTGCATGATCATCTCCTGTCAGAATCAATCTCAAATCAATCTTATACTTATGTTTAAACATTTACACAAAGCTTCTGCTTTTGTGCTGCTTTGCTGTGGCCTTTGGGCTGGCAATGAAGTGCAGGGGCAAATTCTAGTTCGTAAAGGGAGCACAGTCACCCAAGATTTCGATGGTATAGGCAATGCCGCTGTTGCTACTCTACCAGATAGCTGGCGTGTGTCTAAAAGCACAAGTGTGCGGGATGTAACCAATTATAGCGCCGCATCAAATGCCACTGAAAGAGCTGCCACCTCTAAACTTAATAGCAGTGCAGGAAATGGAATTTATAACTACTCGGCTACAAATGAACAAACTACTGATCAAGCTATTGGATTTTTAGCTTCAGGATCAGCTACTAAAAGCGGGAACCTATTCGCCCACTTTCAAAATTCTGGTTCAGAGGCTATAGAGTCATTGCAGCTTTCCTATGATATAGAAAAGTATAGAAAGGGAACCAGAGCTGAAGGTTTTTCAATGGAACTATATTATTCTCTTGACGGAGCAGAATGGACAAGTGCAGGGACAAACTTTAAGGTAAATTTCCCTGCTGATTTAGAAACAGATGGATACGATGTTGCTCCTGGTGAAACAGTTAGTGTAACAGGACAGAGACTTGATATTGCTATTCCTGCTGGAGGTGATATATATTTTGCATGGAACTACTCTGTAACCAGCGGTACAACCACCTCTTTTTCTCAAGGTTTAGGAGTAGATAATATATCAATAGCTTTTGGTCAAGCGGCTCCGCAGCCAGTACAAGTAAGCACTTCTTCGCTGGCTTTCGGTACGGTGGGTATCAATCAGGTTGCTGACATTCTTACTTATACCTTGACTGGCCACGAACTCACCAACGAGGTTGTAGTAGCTGTAGATGGTGTTTTCAGTGTTTCCAAGACGGAAGATGGTGAGTATAGCCAGCGTTTGGTTTACTCGCCTAGTCAGCTAGAAGAGCCGCGTACAGTATATATAAAAGTAGCTACCAGCGCTGTTGGTAACTTCACGAGTACGATCACACACAGCAGCAACGGTGTTGACTACGGTACTGTGGCACTTTCTGCTGAAGTGTTCAGCCCATACGTTCAGAACTTCAACAACTGCGCTACAACGTTGCCGGGTGGCTGGACTGCAGTTAATGTAACTGGTGATCAGGTATGGGGCTGTACTACTTTTGGTAGAGAGACGACAGAAAACCCACGTAACAACGGTGTGCAGATCAACGGCTTTAGTGGCAGTGCCCGCGAAAACGAAGACTGGTTGATCTCGCCTTCGCTGGATCTGAGCGACTTCAATATCGTTGCCCTTACTTTCTGGACCAGAACTGCCTTCAAAGGGCCAGGCCTGAAACTGATGGTATCCACTGACTACGATGGAACTAGCGCCCCAAGCACTGCTACCTGGACTGAATTGAACGGTAACTTCCCTGAGCTTGCTTCTGACTACTGGAAACAGTCTTTTGTTGATTTGAGCGCTTACAAAGGCGAAAACGTGTACGTGGCTTTTGTTTACACAGCAGAAGCTAAAGCCGACGGTGCAGCTCGCTGGACGGTGGATGATGTGGCGGTAGAGAACATGAATCGCGCCCTGTTGGCCAGCGACTTCAACTACGATTTCGGCATGGTGGCAACGCCAAATGCTTCTGAAGCGCAAAACTTCAGTTTCTCTGCACCAGGTTACGAAGGTATGACACTGAGTGTGGAAGAAGACTTTGAGCTTTCAAAAGACAACGAAACTTTTGCTTCTTCCATCACTTACTCTGCTGAAGAAGCTGCCGCTTCAAACAAGGTATATGTTCGCTTTAAGCCTGCCAGCACCAAGCTGCGCACAACAAGCGCCATTACTTTCACAAGTGGTGACTTCTCTGTCAAGAAAGGTATGCTGACTGGTAGCTCTTTGCCGAAGACCAGCACACTGGATATTGTGTCCTGGAACGTGGCCTGGTTCGGTTCCACGAGTGGTGGCCCAAGCAACCTGGACCTGCAGTACAGCAACACAAAGAAAGTACTTGAAACCTTAGACGCTGACATCATTGCGCTTCAGGAAATCTCTAACGACGAGAAGATGGAGCAGCTCATCAATGAACTGGAAGGCTACAGCTTCGTGAAGTCTGATGTGTATTCTTACTCTCAAAAGGAAAGCTCCGGCTCTACCTTGGATCCGCAGAAACTATACCTGGTGTATAAGAATGAAACAGTGCAGATCAAAAGCCAGAAAGTGCTCTTAAATACACTGTATAAGGAAATCCTTGACGGAAGACAACTAGAGAACTATCCGGGCACTAGCGACAGTTTCTGGGCCAGTGGCCGCCTCCCTTACATGGTAGAAGTAGAGGCTACGGTGAATGGTGTTTCTCAGCGTATCAATCTGGTAAACCTGCACACACGTGCCAACTCTGGTACGGATGTGAGCCGTTACAACATGCGCAAGTATGACGTGCAGGTGCTGAAAGACAGCCTTGACGCGCAGTATCCAAACATGAACCTGGTACTGTTAGGCGACATGAACGATGACGTGGACGTATCAGTTGTAAACAACCTGCCATCTTCACTGGAAACTTTTGTAAACGACGAAGATTTCAAGGCTCTGACTTACGACCTGAGCACTACGGGCGCCTTCACCTATGCAGGTGGCTCGTATCAGAGTTTCCTCGATCACATCATCGTGTCGAAGTCTTTGACGGACGAATACATCGACGAGTCAATTGCCATTGAGAATCAATTTCTGAACAGTATTTCAAGCTTTAGAACAACAACTTCGGATCACGTGCCAGTTTCGGCTCGGTTCACGTTTAGCGCTACACCAGTTCTTACTTTTACTGAGCCTTCAGTTACTAAAACAGAAGATGCGGGTAAGTTTAATGTGAGTCTTACTTTGTCAGAAGCACAGACAACAGAGCATACCGTAACGGTGATGATCGCTGACGAAACAACTGCCTCTGCAGCTGACTATACTGTAACAGGCGTTGATAATAGTAAGATCACTGTAACGATCCCTGCCAACGCAACTACTGCTTCCTTTGAAGTGGAAATTGTGGATGATAACCTGGTAGAGCTTTCCGAAAGCGTGTTTTTCACAATTCAGGCTGCCAGCACAGGTTTGGGTCTGACGTCGGAGCGCAGCTTCGAGCTGACAATTGAAGACAATGACAAGTCGGCGGTGAGTTTCGCTGAAACAACGCTGGAAGTAAACGAGGATGCCGGCACAAAGACCATTACCCTTAACCTGGACCAGGCGACTGTACAGGGTGAGGAAGTAACACTTACTGTGACCAACGGTGCTAATGTAACGTACGGCGCTGCCGGAGACTACACGACTGTTCCTGCGGTGACATCTGATGGCAAGATCATCGTGGTGTTCCCAGAAGGTGCGACCAGCGCTACTTTTACGGTTACTGTAAACGATGATGCAGCAGTGGAAGAAGTAGAAACGGTGACTTTTGCCTTATCTGCTTTCAGTGCTAAAATGATGGAAGGCGAGAATACTTCTTTCACACTATCTATCCGCGACAACGATATGCCAACTGGCCTGGCTCGTCGCAAGAACCAGGAGTTCCGGATGTACCCGAATCCAACAAAAGGTGCTGTTACCATTGTGCTGCCGGAAGATGTCTCTTCTGTAGAGAAAGCAACAATGACTGTGATTTCACCGGAAGGTATTCAGGTGGTTAAGCTTGATGGAAGCCTGGATGGTGTAATAGCAGCACTTAACCAGCGTCTGCCTGGCCTGCGCAACGGCATGTACTTTGTGCAGATTCAGGTACGCGACAAGGTATACCAGTCGCGCCTGGTGAAGAACTAAACCTCAGGTATAGCATTTGAGAGCGGCCTCCTGCATTGTGAGAGGCCGCTTTTTTTGTGTACAGGTATAGCAGCTTTTCAGGCGAAGTCGTTCATACAGGTATAACCAAGCTGTGAAGCAATCGGTATGAAGTAGACGAACCAAAATAAATGACTATGACAGACAAACCGCAAATTATAAACAATGTGCATGCTGCTACCCTCATTGGCTCTGGCCTGAGTAGCTATTTTATGAACGAGAAACGTCCGAAGACAGCTCTTATACCTGCCATAGCCGGAAGCGGACTACTGCTGCTGAGTAAAAACCTGGAGAAAGGCGACCAAAAAATGGCGCACGTAGCAGTGGGGATCACCGGTCTCTTGCTGGTTCAAACGCTGCGCTCGTTCCTGCAAGCTGCCGTGCCGGATGTGGAGACAGAAACGAAATTTGACCCTGCCACCTTAAATCGCCGCAAACTGATCTTTGGCCTGATGAGTACCACAGGTATAGCCGCGATGGCCACCTATATTGGGGGCTTCATCGAGAAACGCAGGAATGGCTAGTGTTTACCTTGTATGAAAAAGAAGAAGCCCGCAGGTGCTATACCTGCGGGCTTCTTCTTTTTTTGTGACTTGTGTAAGTTAAGAGTTATACAAATGATTTCCTTTCCAAGAAAACACCTGGCTATACCTGTTTAAAAACCAACGGCTGTGTCATCACCGCGTGGGTCGGCGCCACCTTCCAGTTTGCCATTTGGTAGTACCAGTATACCTTCCACGGCACCGTACTTGCCTCTTTGCTTCAGCTTATAGCCCTTGCTCTCCAGCGCAACTCTTACCTCAGGAGAGATGGCATCCGGCTCGTGCTGTATCTCGTCAGGCAGCCACTGGTGGTGGAAACGGGGAGCAGCTACGGCTTCCTGCATGGTCATGCCATGCTCTACCACGTTCAGGATCGTTTGGAAAACAGAAGTAATAATGGTAGAGCCGCCCGGAGTGCCTACCACCATGAAGAGTTTGCCGTCTTTTTCCAGTATAGTAGGTGTCATGGCGCTAAGCATGCGTTTGCCAGGCTGTACAGAGTTCGCTTCACCACCAATCAGGCCAAACATGTTCGGTACGCCAGGTTTCGCACTGAAGTCGTCCATTTCGTTGTTGAGTAGAAAGCCAGCACCTTCTACCACCACCATGGAGCCATAGCCACCGTTAATCGTCGTGGTAATGGAAGCGGCATTGCCAAACTGATCGACAATGCTGAAATGGGTTGTCTGATCAGATTCATACACTGGCAACTCTCCAGCTTTTACCTCTGACGAAGGCGTGGCACGCTCCATACTTACGTTCTGCATGCGCTCCTGCAGGTAGCTGCGATCCAACAGGCCGCTGCTGGGTACTTTATAAAAATCCGGATCGCCGAGGTAAGTGGCACGGTCTGCATATACCCGGCGCTTTGCTTCGGTCATTACTTGTATGGTCTGGGGCTGTTGCCAGCCGTAACCTTTCAGGTCGTAAGGCTCTACCATGGTCAGCAGCTGCATCAGGGCTATACCTCCGCTCGAAGGAGGCGACATGGAGGTAACTTTCAGGTTCTTGTACTGTCCTGTGATGGGAGTGCGCCAAACGGCATTATAATCGCGCAGGTCCTGGTGTGAAACCAGTCCGCCGCCGCGCTGCATTTCTTTTACGATCAGGTCAGCTGTTTCACCGGCGTAGAAGCCCTCACGGCCACGGTCGCGGATGCGCTCCAGTGTACGGGCCAGGTCGAGGTGATAAAGGGTGTCACCAGCTTGCCAGGCCTGTGCACGGGTGAGGTAGGGAGTGTGCTTGTTATACCTGATCATCCGCTCCCGGGCATTGTTCAGCATGCGTGCCTCACGCTCAGTGAGCACCACACCGCGACGAGCCAGGTCAATAGCAGGCTGCACCAGTTCGGCAAAAGACATCGAACCAAGCTTTTCATGCAACTTGATCATACCATCGACAGAACCAGGTACGCCTGCTGCCAGGTGGCCCATCAAGCTCAGGTCAGGTATCACATTGCCCAGTGAGTCTAGGTACATATCGCGGTGAGCAGCGGAGGGAGCTTTCTCTCTGAAGTCAAGTGCGCCGGTTTCGCCAGTATGATGGCGGTATACCAGAAAGCCACCTCCACCGATGTTGCCGGCTACCGGATAGCAAACGGCCAGAGCAAACTGTGTGGCGATGGCTGCGTCGTAGGCATTGCCGCCTTTGCGCAATATTTCCAAGCCGATGTTAGAGGCATCCGGGTGAGCGGAAACCACCATGGCTTTGTCAGCAACTACGCCTCGCTTAGCGGCCTTTGGCTGTGTTTGAGGACGGGGTGCGCAAGCTGAGAAGGAGAGGAGTAATGCTGTAAAACATGTGAGGGTATAACGCTTCGATCGGAAGCCCTGAAGCAGGTTGAGGTGTTTCATGAATATTGTTCTAGTTGAGGCGAAGATGCAAAATAAAAAAAAGCCGGCTATCTGCATAGCCGGCTTTCTCCTTATTACCAATTGAAGGCAATTACTTCAAATCATTTTTAATGATCGCCACGGATTCTTCTACATACACGTCTTTCTGCAGCGACTTCAGGAAGTCTTTGTTACGGGCCATCTTGGCAGTATCACCTGAAATAGCCTGCAGATCTGTTTTCAAACGTGACACGTTCAGCACCGGAACATTCTTCTGAGCTTCTTCTAACTGTTTGTTAGCAGCTTCGCTCTTTCTCTCTTCTTCCATGTACTTCTTCATGCTCAATGAGCGGGTTGTGATATCAGACTGTTTTTTGAGTCTTTCGCCACTCTGCTGAATTACTTTGAAGCTCTCGTTTCCTGCAATACGGCTCTTGCTGTTCGACTGTATGGTCGGGATGTTTAGCTTAGTGCGGGTCCAAGGCTTGTAGCGAGCCGGTGAAATTTCGTCAAACGGCAGGGCATAATCCTGCTCTTTCTCACCAAACTCGAGGTAGCTGTAAGCGTCTGGCAGAATAACGTCAGGCGTTACACCACGCAACTGCGTAGTACCACCGTTGATACGGTAGAACTTCTGGATCGTCAGCTTCAGCGCACCAAAAGGCTTGTACGGGTCAAACTGGGATGGCAAGGCTTCGTCAATTTCCACGAACTGCTGCACAGTACCTTTACCAAAAGTAGGTGTACCTACAATAACAGCACGCTTGTAGTCCTGCATAGCTGCAGCCAGAATTTCAGAAGCCGAAGCACTGTTAGAGTTCACCATGATCACCAGTGGACCAGTATACTGTACTTCCGGGTCACGGTCATCCAGCACAACAGTCTTACCAGAAGAGGTACGAACCTGTACGATCGGACCCTGCTCAATGAACAAGCCAGCCATCTCAACGGCATCGGCCAGAGAGCCACCACCGTTGTTGCGCAGGTCCAGTACGAGACCTTGCATACCTGCTGCTTTCAATTTCTCGATCTCAGCCTTTACGTCGGCACCACTGTTACGTCCACCATTACGCTCAAAGTCTGCATAGAAGCCAGGGAGCTTGATATAACCGATCTTCTGCTTGTCATCGATCATAGCACTCTGGGCATAAGTCTCTTCAAACACGATCACGTCACGCACAATTGGGATAATACGGGTGCTGCCATCCGGCTTACGCACAGTCAGACGTACTTCAGTTCCTTTCTTACCACGGATCAGCTGAATGGCATCGTCGATGCGCATGCCTTCTATCAGTACCGGATCACCGCTGCCCTGTGCTACTTTCTGGATCGCATCACCCGGCTTCAAGTCACCTTGCAGGTAAGATGGGCTTCCCGGTACGATTTCAAGTACTTTTATCTGACCGTCTTTCTCTTGTAAAGAGGCGCCTATACCTTCCAGTCGGCCGGTAAATTCAATATCAAAGTCTTTCTTAGCTTTTGGAGGGAAATAGCCTGTGTGTGGGTCGTACACGTTGGCCACCGCATTGATGTAAGTGGAACGGCGATCGTCGCGCGTAACCTGCGCCAAACGCTTGTAAAGCTCGTTGTAAGCTGTCATCACTTTGTCTCGGGCTTCGGCTTCCAATTGCTCCGGCGTTTTGCGGGTTTCTTTGCTGTCAGCGCTAGCTGTGGCTTTTTCCTGCTGCTTCTGCATTTCAGCCAGACGCACTAGTGTCTGGTACTTCAGCTGCTTTCTCCAGGCTTCTTTCAGCTCGTTTTTGTCTTTGGCATATTTCAGTTTCTTACCGTCCAGCTCAATGTTCTCATCCTTCGAAAAATCAAATGGCTTGGCCAGAATCTCTTTGTAGAAGGCCTCAGACTCTTTGGTACGCTTCTCGATCAGGTCAGCCGAAAGGTCGAAGAACTCAAAAGAACCGGCACGCAACTGGTCATCCAACTGGGTTTCGTACTGGCGCAGCATAGCCACATCTGACTCAAGCAAAAACTTCTTGTTGAAGTCGAGTCGATCCAAGTATAGCTTAAAGGCTTTTTTAGAAAAGTTATCGTCTACCTTCTCCGGCTTATAGTGCATAGTGCTCAAGCCCTGCATCAGAGCTTTGATCAGAATTTCGTTTTTACCGGCAGGTGTACTGTTTTTGCTGTACAGGATAAAAGAACCCGTAAGTAAGATCACGGCCAGTACAGAAAGAAATATTTTTAATCTGGTTGTCAAGGATAGCATCTAATTTAGTTTGTTGGACCACATATTCCCTACGCAAAAGTAGTGCCGTAGATGAGGCCACGGGCAATTCTTTAAGGCGAGTCCTAATGTAGTATAAATATAGCTTTATCGCAAAGCAGCGCTCCCGCTAATGATAAAACAAGGAGACCGCCTTCTTGTTTTACGGAAAGCCTCTCTTCTTTATATAACTGTTATCTCTTTTTTTTCGTTTCCGGAGCATGCCCAGGCCCGGAAAATTGTATCCGGAACATAACGGTTGCAGTCGCATCATACGGCCTGATAACCAGGAAAGCATGTGCTGATGCAGGTATAGCCAAGATTAAATGACTATGAAGACAATTCTTTTTTTCGGAGACAGCCTGACAGCGGGATATGGGTTGCCCACGGCACAGGCCTACCCGTCGCTGATACAGGATAAGCTGAAAGAAGAAGGGTATGACGACTATACAGTGATCAATGCAGGCATCAGCGGCGACACCACTTCCAGCGGCCTTTACAGGCTCGATCGCTGGCTGGCTGCTCCAATCGATATCTTTGTGCTGGCTCTTGGCGCCAATGACGGACTGCGGGGTATACCTGCCCGGGAAACCTCTCAAAATTTGCAGCAGATCATCGACAAGGTAAAGCACAAACACCCGGAGGCGCAGATTATTTTGTCAGGTATGGAGTTTCCTGACATTGTGCCAGGGCGCTACGCAGCAGAGTTCAGAAAGCTTTTCAGAGAATTGGCTATCAGGAATAATGTGACCTTTGTCCCTTTCTTACTCGAAGGCGTGGCCGGTATGCGACATCTTAATCTGCCGGATGGCGTGCATCCCAATGCAGAGGGCCAAAAGATCCTGGCCCGCCATACCTGGATAGTGCTGGAGGGTATTATTAAGCAAAGTATATAAACAAAACAGGCGATGCATGATGCACCGCCTGTCTCTCTGTTGACTTAGTTTCTGTAATCCTGCCTGAAACGCATGGCATTTTCCATCTGTGCCCGGATCTCTTTTGTGGTATTGCGGGCCCACAGGTTGAAGGTTGTATTGTCTGTTTCCTCAATGTCTTTCACATTGTCTTCAAATTCACTGAGGGCATCTTTATGCGCGTCCACCACGGTATCCCAGTAGGACTGATCAAACTCATCGGTGTTTTTGTCACGCAGCTCCTGCACACGTCCTGCATGGTCTTCTTCCATTTGCTGAGGCAGTGTTGTGCTGTACTGCCTGGACATATCCTGTAGCTCTTCCAGTTTCTTGGAATAAAGGTCTACCATTTGCTGCCCATACTCACGCACCTGCGTAGATACACCCCTTTCGGCTGCCAGTTTGCCCAGCTCCACCTGTTGTGTGCTGATGCTGTGCGCCTTGCTCATAAACTCCCGCTTGTCTTCATTCAGGGTGGTGTCGGCTGCGGCAGTTGTATTCAGTTCCGTGTCTACGTTTGCGGTGGTGTCTGTTTCCTGTGTGTCAGAGCTACAGGATGCAAAGGCGAGCGCGCCCAATGTGAGGGTGGCTGCCATCCATAGGTTTTTCATAGTCTTATTTTTGCTTTTTGTTATTTCTACATGTTTTTAAGGGCATACGGAAAAACAGTGAGTGTATGTTCGGATTATTCCGCAGCAAGGCATTTGCAGGCGAAAGTGCACAGCAGGAAAAGGTATAGAAAAGACAAAGGCTCGACTTCGCCACAAGGGAAAAGCCAAGCCTTTGTTTTATGTAAGGTATGAAACCTTAGTAATAAATATGCTCTCCGCGGTTCTTCTGGAAGTGATCCTCGAAGTAGCGTGCGTCTTCTGGCGAACGTGGGTTAAAGCCCAATACGATATTACCTTCCTTCACGCCTTCTTCATATACCTTAGCGCGTTCTTCAGGTATACCGGCACCTACCAGCGCACCCAGCAGGCCACCCGTCAGACCACCCGCTCCGGCACCGGCCAGACCAGCCGCCAACGGACCAGCCACAACCAGACCCAGGCCAGGTATAGCCACTGAAGTACCAATGGCTGCCACAGCACCCACGATGGCACCAAGTGTACCACCGATTGCTGAACCGGCTCCGGCGCCCTCCAGTGATTTATTTCCCAGTTCGGTGTCTCCATCACGGTCCACGTCATCACTGAAGTGACGCTTACGACCCTCGTCCGACATCACCACATTGATATCATCCTTGTCATAACCGCGTGCACGTAGTTCTTCATAAGCGCGTTCTGCGCTGTCACGGTCCCGGAACATAGCTGTCATCATGTTCGCGTTGTCTTGTCTGTTCATAGCTTATTTATTTAGTTTATATTAGTATGATAATGAATGCCTGCTCTTTTTGCAGACTAGTTTATAGTAACGGCTGCTCAACTCTATGGTTACGGAATAGGGCCATGCATCACGTAGATAAGTATAATTGAGATAATTTTAAGTGCTTACAAATAAGAAAGCCTTCCGTGTTGGAAGGCTTTCTTATTTGTATAGTATGGTGTTAATTATTCTTCTGATACACGGTCAGCAGTTACAAGTACACGGTCAACTACGTGAATTACACCGTTGTTAGCCTCAATGTTAGACTCTACGATGTTGGCTCCGCCAATGGTAAAGGCATTCGGGTTGGCACCGGCAGTACCAATCTCGATGTAGTCATCCTGACCTACCTGAATACGCTGGTTTGATTCCAGTTGAGCGGTCGTTACCTTACCCGCAATAATGTGGGCTTGCAGAATCTGGATCAACTCATTTCTGTTCTCAGGTTTCTTCAGGTAATCTAACTGACCAGCAGGAAGTTGCTCAAAGGCCTCGTTGTTCGGAGCGAAGATGGTAAACTCACCTTCCTGCTCAAAAGCTCTTGAAATATTAGCAGACTGTACCAGTTCCATAAAAGTAGAAATGTCGCTTCTGGTTCTGGCTGCATCAAGTATAGCCATCGAGCTGGTTTCGGCATTGGCATCCATAGTAGCGGAAGCCTCCATGTTTGTAGTACCGGTAGTGGCATCTGTAGTTACTTCTGTATCCATGGTGGCATCATTACCGGCCATGGTGGTAGTTTCGCTCATGGTTGTTGTTTCGTCCATGGCGGTTGTGTCCATTGTATCATTACTGCTGGCGCAGCTAAATAAAAAGCCTGTCGCAAAAACAGCAGCAAAAGGTTTTAGCATTCGCATTTTCATAGTTATTTTTTTATAGTTCACGATTTAACAAATTGTACCCCTTTGGTCGGGATGTACATTGTTTATTTAACTGTATCTTTTTAAAAAAGTTATAAAAAAAAAGGACTATCTGCGTCTGAGTTGCAGATAGTCCTTTTTGGTATTGTAATAAAACAATATTAATGTGTCTTAATTATAAACTTTTACAACGAAGATATAGTCCTGAAGTTTCTTAAGTTGCTGCGTGCGGGAAGTACCATTCAGGTTGTTTTGCTGTGGAAGGCTAACTGCCAGGCCGGCTTCACGCTCTTTCATTTCGTTCACCATCTGAAGCAGGTAGGATGACTTGACAGCGAAAGCGGCACCTTCCTGACCTGCCTGCTTGCCATTGATCACACCAATGATGTTGCCTTTGTCATCAAGCAGCGGTCCGCCACTGTTGCCCGGGTTGAGCGGTATAGAGATCTGATAAGATGTAGTATCGCCTTCGAAACCGGAAGCGGAACTGAGCGAACCCTCGCCAAATACAATGTCCTCACGCGGGAAACCAAGCGTATAGACGCGCTCACCCAGATCAGAAGAAGCTGTTTTGAAGGTATAAGGTAGCTTGCTGAAACCAGCGAAGGCCGGATCCTCTACTTTCAAAATCGACAGGTCATAATCTGTATTGCGGTGCACTTCGGTTACCTTAAACTTAAGACCAGCTTTGTTTTCGATCAGGATAGAGTCAGCACCTTGGATAACGTGTGAGCTGGTAACGATATACCCATCCGGGCTGATGGCGAAACCAGTGCCGCTAAAGCGGGCTGTACGTGGGGCTGGGGTTGTCGCGTCCGCGCTGGCAATGCCGTTGATGATGGCACGCTGTTCTTTTTTGATCTTCTCTACTTCACGGCGAAGTTCAATGTAGCGGGCTGTCTGCTGCTGTACAGGCTCTTTTATTTGCTGTACACTCCAAAGCGTACCAAATACTGACAACAGAGAAACGCTGGCGGCAACCGCCATGGTCTGGGCATGCTTCTTAAAGAAAACTTTCCAAGCAGTGAGTTCACTGTTAATGCCGTGCGAATCAGCTTCCATTTCTGTGTGGATGCTGCTGAGCTTATGGCGCAGCTGCTGGCGCTGGCCATACTGCTGCATTGCCTGCAATACTTGTCGGTGCTCCTGTACCTGGTCGGCAAGCCGCAGGTCGGAGAGCAACAGCGCCTCAAAGGCGGCTTTCTCCTCAGCAGGCATGGTGCCGGCCAAGTAGCGCTCTATTTGCTCGTATATGCGGTAGTCAAACATGGTTTTATAAAAATACCTTCTTATAAGGTGCTAAAATTCGTTCTGGTCTATCCTATGCCTCTGGTTTATAAGAGGTGAAAAACAGTTTTTTAAGGCGTTGCAGGCACTTATACTTCTGGTTTTTGGCAGTGTCGGTGTTTGTATAGCCAAACTTCTCTACAATATCCTGCATGCCCTGTGACCGAATGTAAAAGTCCTCCAGTAGAGTGCGGCAAGGTTCACCAAGCTGCTCCAAAGCTTCCGCCATCATGCTGAACTGACGCTCATTCTCTTCGTGCTGCGGCACATCCTCTTCCAGACTCAGGTAATTCTCAGAGTCCTCAATTCGGTTGGCGTAGCGGCCCTTTTCGGCCAGGCGCTTCAGCCACAGCCTGCGGCACACAGAGTAGAGGTAGGTCTTGATCTGGCAGCTAAGCTCCAGGCTGTTTCCCTTTATCTTCTCGTAGAAGACAATTACGCCTTCCTGGTAAATGTCTTTTGCCTCATCATCAGTTCCACTATTACTGATAATGAAATGAGATATCATCGGGAAGTGCAGCTTATAAAGATGTGCGAGTGCGCGGTCATCGTCATTCCGAATCCCCTCCATGATCGCCTCATCCGTCTCATACAAACTCTTCCTCATGCCGTTCTATTTTTAATACGCCAGGCCGCTTTTTGTAACCCAACAAAAAAATATTTTAAAAAAATAAAAAATACCGGGTTACCTATCCGGGTTTCCGGTATGAAGTTCAAATTCGAAACCAAAACACTTAATCACAAACACAAAATGAAAAATTTGTTCAAATTCGCTTTCGTAGCGTTCGCCCTGGTAGCTTTCACAGCATGCAACACTGAAGAAACTGCAACTGAAACTGAAGCTGTAGAAACTGAGGTTGTTGAGACTGAAGAAGTTGTTACTGAAGAAGTTGAAGCTGACACTACTGTTGAAGTTGAAGCTGACACTACTGTAACTGTACAGTAATTAATAGCAGAACTACAGAGTATACCTTATAGTTCTAAACACATAAGAAGGCCCTGCAGCAATGCAGGGCCTTCTTATTTTTATGGTTGTTCAGACTCAACGCAGTTCGGGGTATGGCAACATACCATTTATAAGCAGACCACTTCGAGCAAAAGCACCGGGTCTAGCTTAGAAACGCTTCACCGTTTTGCGGCGCTCCATCTCTTTGCTGATCAGGCCGAACTCACGGCTGCTCTGGCCGGCAATGGCTGTGTTCTCGTTGGCACGACGCAGCAGGTAAGGCATCACCGACTCCACCGGACCGTAAGGCACATACTTCGCTACATTGTAACCCGCATTCGCCAGGTTGTAAGACAGGTTATCGCTCATGCCGTAAAGCTGAGCAAAGAACACACGCTCGTCACTCGGGGCTATACCTTTCTCATCCATCATTTCCATGAGCAGGTAGCAGCTGTCTTCGTTATGCGTACCGGCGCAAAGCGAAATGCGGTCGATGTGGTCGATGCAGAAGCGAAGTCCGTCGTTGTATAATTTGTCAGAAGCCTCTTTGGTCGGGTTGATTGGACTCCGGTATCCTTGCTCTTCGGCACGCTTACGCTCTTTTTCCATGTAGGCACCACGCACAGGCTTTGCACCCAGTACATAATCTTTGGCTACGGCGTTTTCGTAATCGCGCACCAGTGCGTCGAGGCGATCGTGACGGTAAAGTTGGTATGTGTTGTATACGATAGCCTTCTTCTTGTTGTAGAGTTCCATCATTTCATAGGCCAGGTTGTCGATCGTTTCCTGGAACCAGCTTTCCTCAGCGTCCACAAACACACGCACATCAGCTTCGTAGCAGCGCTTGCAGATATCATTCACACGCTGGCGGCCACGCTCAAAAGCGGCTTGCTCATCAGCCGTCATCTTTTCGCCTGCCTGCACTTTCTCTAATAGGTCAGTACGCATCAGGCCGGTTACTTTGAAAACCGAGAATGGGATGTGCTTATTGCCTCTTGCCCGCTCTACCGTGCGCAGGATCTCATCGCGTGTTTCATCGAAACTTCTGTCTACGCCTTCACCCTCTACTGAATAGTCCAGGATGGTACCGATATTATATTTGGCCAGTTCGCGGATGGCGCGCTCCGATTCCTCAATTGTTTCGCCGCCGCAGAAGTGATTGAAAATGGTCGGTTTGATGATAAACTTAACCGGCAAGTGTAGCTTAATAGCCGTGTTCAGCAGATTGCCACCCAGTTTAACAAATTTGTTGCTGTTCATGGACTTGAAAAGCAGGTACATTTTATAAAGCTCAGCGTCAGACTTGGATGAAAAAGCGACAGCTGTATCGTCGAAAGAAACGTTGGTAACCGGGTTCATGTAATAGCGTGTTAATCGGCGCAAAGATAGTGTATGCGTTATAGTTATACACTATGGACACCTGGTACTTAAGGTATATTTTTGTACTGTTTTTCAGTGCAAGTACACCCTTAAACTAGATCCGCTGCATAACTGTTGTAATTGTCGTACCTTTGTATGGACAATTGACACGCATGAACTTCAAGAATAAAGACACATATTTCTCTGATTTGCTGGCTGAGAGAGGCAGGCCGCTGGTCATCGCCGGGCCCTGCAGCGCTGAGAGCGAACAGCAGGTAATGGAGACGGCGGAGGCTCTGAAAAAGCTGAATGTGCACCTGTTCCGGGCCGGTATCTGGAAGCCGCGTTCCCGACCTAACACATTTGAAGGCATAGGCCTGCAGGGACTGGAGTGGCTGGGCCGCGTGAAGCGTGAACTGGGTATGCGCGTAACGACTGAGGTGGCTACCGGTCGGCATGTGGAAGAAGCCCTAAAGCAAGGTATAGATGTGCTGTGGATTGGTGCCCGCACCACCGTGAACCCCTTTGCCGTGCAGGAGATAGCCGATGCCCTTAGCGGAGTGAGCGTGCCCGTAATGGTGAAAAACCCTGTGAACCCGGACTTGGCACTTTGGATCGGAGCGATCGAGCGCATCTACCAGTCAGGTATAACAGATCTGGCCGCTATTCACCGTGGTTTTTCCTCGTACCAACAGTCCAAGTACCGCAACGCACCGGTATGGCAGATTCCGATCGAGCTGAAGGCGCGTTTTCAGGGTTTACCTGTGATCGTAGACCCGAGCCACATTGGTGGTACCCGCGAACTGATTCACCCTTTGTCGCAACGGGCACTTGACATGGGCTATGACGGCGTGATGATTGAAACTCACCCCAATCCGGCAGTAGCCCTAAGCGACCCGGAGCAGCAGGTGACGCCAGCAGCCCTGGCCGAAATTCTGGACAATCTGCAGGTGCGCAAAACTAATTATGATGACGTCGAACTGGTGAACCGGGCGGAGGAATTGCGCCTGAAGATTGATGCGGCCGACCACGACTTAATCGGAGCTTTGGCGAGGCGCATGGCCTTAGTAGAGCAGATTGGGGAGTATAAAAAACAGAACAACGTGCAGGTGCTGCAGCTCGAGCGCTGGAAAGAAATTTTCCAAACCCGTGCCGACTGGGCCTCCGAAGCAGGTATAAACCCGGCTTTTGTGGAAGAACTCTATAAGTTGATTCATGTGGAGTCTATCCGAAAGCAAACCATGATCATGCAGGCTGGAAATCCGGAAGTAAAGCCTGACACTAAGCCGGAACAGGCCTCATAAGCGTATACGTCGGTATAGAGCCAACTTTTTTTCTGATCCTATACCTATCAAAACCTAATCCGCGTGACTGAAAGCATATACATTGGGCGAGACGTGCTGCCGCAGCTAAAAGAGGTGCTGAAAAACCTCGCCTTCTCGAAAGTAGCCGTGCTGGTGGACGAGAACACCCTGCACCATTGCTACCCGCAGGTAAAGCCCTACCTGCCCGAGCATGATATCATCCAGATAAAGAGCGGTGAGGAAAACAAAACCCTGCAGACCTGCGAGCACATCTGGCAGCGCATGACGGAGCTCCATCTGGACCGCTGGTCGGTGTTAGTGAATCTAGGTGGTGGTGTGATCGGGGACATGGGTGGTTTCTGTGCGGCTACGTTCAAACGCGGAATGTATTTTGTGCAGGTGCCCACCACGCTGTTGGCGCAAGTGGATGCCAGCGTGGGCGGCAAAACAGGTATAGACTTTCACGGACTCAAAAATCACATAGGGGTATACAAAGAGCCCAAAGCCGTCATCATTGATCCCTCTTTTCTGAACACGCTTCCGCAGCGCCAGCTCAAGTCAGGTTATGCCGAGATCATCAAGCATTGGCTAATCGCCGACGCAGCTGCCTTTGAGGAACAGCAGCACATTGGACTTTTTACTGAAAATTGGGATGACCTGATCCGGCACTCGGTAGGTATAAAGTCAGCCGTGGTGGAGGACGATCCTTTGGAAGGCGGCTATCGCAAAGTGCTCAACTTTGGCCATACGGTGGGCCACGCCGTAGAAAGCTACCTGATGGAGCAACCCGGTCGTGAACTGTTGCATGGCGAAGCCATTGCGGTGGGGATGCTGTGCGAGGCATACCTGTCCATGAAGAAAGACTTGCTCACAAAGCGGGAACTGGACCAAATCGAGACGTTTCTGGTGTCGATCTACGAAAAGGTGAAACTCACAGAAGAAGATGTTCAGGCGATGGCCAAACTGGCCTTACAGGACAAGAAAAATACTCATTCCACTATTAACTGTACACTGTTGCAAGGTATAGGCAAGGCCGTTTGGGACCAGCCTGTGACCGTGGCAGAAATACAGGAAGCATTGCGCTATTACCAGCTACTATGACGAAAACCGTTACTCTTTCGCACCCTACAGGTATACTGAAAGGTCGTGTGCAATTACCAGCCTCCAAAAGCGAGGCAAACCGTGCTCTGATTATCGCAGCCTTGGCTGGGGGAGAATCCAAATTGGAGAACCTCTCCGAGGCCAATGATACCCAACTCCTGCAAAGACTTCTGAATAGCGACTCGGAAACCATCGACGCCGAAGACGCGGGTACGGTGATGCGCTTTCTGACAGCCTACTATGCCGTGACTGGTCAGCAAAAAACACTTACCGGAACCGATCGCATGTGCCAGCGGCCGATCAAAGTGTTGGTAGAGGCCTTGCAGGAATTGGGAGTAGGTATAGCCTACCTGGGCGAAGCAGGTTATCCGCCCCTCCAGATCAGCGGCTTTAAAGGCAGCGGCAAAAAGCAGTTGAAAGTTCGCAGCGATATCAGCAGCCAGTACATTTCCGCTTTGATCATGGTGGCGCCATTGTTGCCCGATGGGCTGGAGCTGGAGCTGGAAGGGAAGATCAGTTCACGCCCTTACATTGAAATGACCCTGGCCCTGATGCAGCACTTCGGAGTAGAGGCCAGCTTTGAGGAAAACACGATCAGGGTGCCGAACCAAAAATATAATCCCGCTACTTTCGCCGTGGAATCAGACTGGTCAGCAGCCAGCTACTGGTATAGCATGGTGGCCTTGGCCAAAGAGGCGGATGTGACCTTGCTGGGTCTGCATGAAGATTCTCACCAAGGCGACAAAGCTATTGTGGATATCATGCGCAGGTTAGGCGTTCATACTGAGTTCAAGCAAGAAGGTGTGCGTCTCACAAAAAAGCATGCCGAGAAAAGAGTAACCTTCGATTTTAGCAATTGCCCTGATCTGGCGCAGACTGTTGTGGCGCTGTGTGCAGCCTTAGGTATAGCCGTAGAGATGACTGGATTGGAGAGCCTTCGCATCAAAGAAACAGACCGCATTCAGGCATTGCAGATTGAGGTGCTGAGTATGGGTGCCTCATTGGAAGAGAGAACCCCTGGGGTATTCCAGATGAACCCAACCCTTTTGACCAATCGGGAGTTGAATTTCAGGACCTACGAAGATCATCGCATGGCCATGGCTTTTGCCCCGATTGCCTTATTGCAGCCTATCCAGATTCAGGAACCGCATGTGGTGCGCAAGTCCTACCCTCGGTTTTGGGAAGATCTGGAGAAAATGGGCTTTGAAGTAACAGTGAATGAATAGTCATTAATGAGTAATGACTAATGGGGAAGCGCTATTTGTACGGGGATGCTGGCCTGATTGAGGTGTTGCTGCCGCAGTTTGAACTGATGGAAACTGCCGAAGGTGGGTTTGCTGCCGTTTACAAAGACCCGCTCACCAATTCATTTTGGTTGAAGTATTACGCCACCGCAGCCAAGCAAGGCGGTGGTTACCTCACCCTGCTGCGCCTCCCCGCACCACCTACCGATAAGCTGATCGACATTGCCATCAACTCCGATTTTGAAGACGAAGCGGTTGCTGCCGTGTTGCGCTTACTCGATGAAGAGGCGATTGAAAAGAAGGATTTCAGGCAATTGCTAATCGGGAAACTGGAACAGGCGGTGGAAGGAGCCGCCATACAGGCAGAGCGGGTTTTTAAGATCGTCAAGTTTTCCAATCTGACTGACCCGATAAACAAGCGAGAAGTCATAGGTAGAACGGCAACGCAAGTGCAAGAAGACGCTGCTTATTTTCAAGGTATAGCCGAACGGGCAGAGCATTTGTTAAAGCAATTAGGAGCTTAAGGGGCGCTATACCCAATGCCGTTATTCGAGGAGCTATTGCCCCCGGTTGTCATCTCGAGAGAATATAGTCATCTGGTTTGTCTCAAAAGAGTAGCAATATTTCTTATTTCTCCAAAAACGAGGGCTCCAGGTCGAAATGACAAAAAATGTTTAAGTTGACGTCATTGACGCTATACCTTATTTGACCTCTGCAATTACACCTTGCAAATACTCTGGAGCTTTCAGCAACCTGCTTCCATACCAGCTGAACATTTCCCCATCTACTACTTTTATCTTCGCTTGTGGACACAGCTCCCTAAACTCTGCGAAATGTTTTTCCTGAAAAGGGTAGGGCTCTGATGACAGCAGAATCAGTTGTGGATTGGCTGTTTGCAGTTGCTCGGGCGATATTTCTGGATAGCGGGGCTGGTCGGCGAAAATATTGCTAAAGCCGCAACGCTGCAGCATGTGGTCGATGAAGTTGTCGCTGCCAACCGCCATATAAGGTTTGCGCCAGATAAAGTAAGCCGTAGATATAGCGGGCTGCGCCGGTATTAGCTTCTCGAAACCAAGGGCTATACCTTTTACTAGTTCCTGTGCTTTAACTTCAGTACCTGTCAGTTTCCCAATTTGAATGATCATCTCCAAGGCGTCTTCCAAGGTATAGATATCGCTCATCCAGACGGGGTACTTTTCCTGCAATGCCGCTATACCTTCTTCGTAGTTCTCCTCTTTATTCCCAATAATCAAATCTGGTTGCAGTTCGTCAATCACTTCCAACTTAAAGTTCTTGGTGCCGCCGATAATGGTCTTCTGTTTTACTTTATCTTTTGGGTGAATGCAGAACTTGGTCAGGCCCACGATGCGGTCTTCCAGTCCTAAGTCAAAAAGCAACTCTGTTTGGGAAGGTACGAGCGAAATGATACGCTGCGGTAAGTGTGGCAGCGTAACGGTGTGGTCCATCTGGTCGATGAAGGTATAGGGGAAGCGCATGTTCAAAAGTAAGCAATTTGGGATGGCGGTAAAACAAAAAACCACACCAGGCGCTCGGGCACAGTGTGGTTTCTCTTGGGCTAAAAGCGATTTCTATTTCAGGTAACGGAAGTCCTGGTTGTCTTCGATTTTTAGCAGTGTTTCGTATATCAGTTTCGTTACGTTCTCTACGTCGTCTTTGTGCACGGTCTCTACTGTTGTGTGCATGTACTTCAACGGTAGTGAAATCAGAGCCGAGGCTACACCCGCATTAGAGTATGCAAACGCATCCGTGTCGGTTCCGGTTGCACGTGAAACGGCAGAACGCTGGAATGGGATCTCTTTTTCCTGAGCCGTATTGATGATCAAATCACGCAGGTTGTTCTGCACGGCCGGACCGTAGGCAATCACTGGACCTTTGCCACAGTGGATGTCACCGCTGTTCTTCTTGTCATACATCGGCGACTGCGTATCGTGCGTTACGTCGGTGATGATGGCTACGTCCGGCTTAATGCGGTGTGCGATCATCTCAGCGCCGCGCAGGCCGATCTCTTCCTGCACCGCATTCACGATGTACAGACCGAATGGCAACTTGTGCTTGCGCTCATGAATCATGCGGGCCACTTCAGCGATCATAAAACCACCCACGCGGTTATCCAACGCACGCCCTACGTAGAACTTGTCGTTCATCACCGTAAACTCGTCTTCAAAGGTAGCCACGCAACCTACGTGTATACCCATTTTCTCTACTTCCTCGCGGTTGCTGGCCCCACAGTCCAAAAACACCGTCTCGATGGTAGGAGCTTTGTCATTCTCAACCTTGCGCACATGTATGGCCGGCCAACCGAAAACAGCCTTTACGATACCTTTGGAGGTATAGATATTCACTCTTTTTGATGGAGCGATCAGTGCGTCGGAACCGCCATTGCGCTTCAGGTAAATGTAGCCTTCCGGTGTGATGTAGTTCACAAACCAGGATATCTCATCGGCATGCGCCTCGATCACTACTTTGTACTCCGCCTCCGGGTTGATCACACCTACCACGGTGCCGTACGTATCCACAAAGTAATCTTCAATGTATGGCTTCACATACTCCAGCCACAGTTTCTGTCCTTCAGACTCGAAGCCGGTAGGAGAGGAGTTGTTCAGATATTTCTCAAGGAACTCAAATGATTCTTTTCTCATCAGGGTCGTTTTCAGTAGTGTATAGACAATGGTTGTTAAACATAACGAGCATGTACAGCCAGATGTTCTGTGACTGTACATGCTCGTTACTTAATGCAGTTAAAGCGGGATGTTACCGTGCTTCTTGCGAGGCAGGCTCACGGCCTTGTTTTCCAGCATCTTGAAGGCCTTGATCAGCTTAGCGCGTGTTTCGCCTGGCATGATCACCTCATCAATGAAGCCACGGTGAGCGGCACGGTATGGCGTTGCAAATTTATCTTTATACTCCTGTACCTTTTCAGCAAGCTTTGCAGCCGGATCTTCAGCTTCTGCAATCTCACGCTTGAAGATGATCTCGGCAGCACCCTGCGCACCCATTACCGCGATCTCTGCAGTTGGCCAGGCGTAGTTCATGTCAGCACCGATGTGCTTGGAGTTCATTACGTCGTAAGCACCGCCGTAGGCCTTACGGGTAATCACCGTGATACGTGGTACAGTCGCTTCGCAGAAGGCGTACAGCAACTTGGCACCGTTGGTGATGATGCCGCGCCACTCCTGATCCGTGCCCGGCAGGAAGCCTGGTACGTCTTCGAGTACCAGCAACGGCACATTGAAACTATCGCAGAAGCGCACGAAGCGAGCAGCTTTGGTACTAGCATTAATGTCGAGTACGCCGGCTAGTACGGCAGGCTGGTTGCCTACGATGCCGATGCTGCGTCCACCCAGACGGGCAAAGCCAACCACGATGTTCTCTCCGAAGTTTTTGTGCACTTCAAAGAAAGAGTCTGCATCGATAATGCCCTCGATCACCTCACGCATGTCGTAAGGTTGGTTCGGGTTTTCAGGTATAATGGTGTCGAGTACAGTGCGTGTTTCGTCCGCCGCTTCCTCGTAAGGTACAGACGGGGGCAATTCCTCACAGTTCTGCGGGATATAGCTCAACAGGTTTTTGATGTAGTTGATGCACTCCACTTCGTTAGCGCAGGAGAAGTGCGTCACACCGCTCTTAGTGCTGTGCGTGCTGGCACCGCCAAGCTCTTCAGACGTTACGTTCTCGTGTGTTACCGTTTTCACCACGTTCGGGCCGGTCACGAACATATAGGACGTGTCTTCCACCATCATGATGAAGTCGGTGATGGCAGGGGAATACACCGCGCCACCCGCGCATGGTCCCATAATGGCCGAGATCTGAGGTATAACGCCAGAGGCAAGTGTGTTACGGTAGAAGATATCAGCATAACCACCCAATGACACTACGCCCTCCTGGATACGGGCACCACCGGAGTCATTCAATCCGATCACCGGCGCACCGTTCTTCATGGCCAGTTCCATGATCTTCACGATCTTCTCGGCGTGTGTCTCAGAGAGGGAGCCACCCAGTACCGTGAAGTCCTGTGAGAAAACGTACACCAGACGGCCATTGATGGTGCCGTAGCCGGTTACCACGCCGTCGCCGAGGTAGTACTGCTTATCCAAACCAAAGTCTTTGGAGCGGTGCATCACAAACTTGCCGATCTCCTCGAAAGAGTTCTCATCCATCAAAAGGTGAATGCGCTCACGGGCTGTCAGTTTGCCTTTTTTGTGCTGTGCTTCTATTCTGTCCTGTCCGCCGCCTAGCAAGGCTTCGGCGTTTTTGCGCTCCAGCGTTTCTATCTGGCTCTGTCTGATGTCTCCTGCCATGAAATAGGGTATATCTGTTTTATGGAATATCGATTGAATAATTGTCAAATTTAAAAACTATCAGCCGAAATCAGCTATACTAGAAGCAAAATTTGGCTCCTTACCAGAGTATATCTTTCCGATAAAGTCAAAAAATAAGGGCTGCCCCGTTAGGAACAGCCCTTGTAATAGTAGGTCTTAAACCTTATTTGTCAGATTTCTCACCGTCACCAGACGACTTGGTTGGCTCAGTCTCTTCCTCTTCTCCGTCATTGGCTATACCTTTCGGCTTCTTGCCATTGCTCTTTTTAGAAGCGAAAGTCAGTTTCTCTTCGCCTTCCTTGAAGTCTACCATCATGGTGTCACCTTGTGCGATCTCGGCTTTCAGTATCTCCTCCGCAATCGGGTCTTCGATATACTTCTGAATAGCACGGTTCAACGGACGGGCACCATACTTTGGATCGTAGCCTTTCTCAGCCACAAAATCCTTGGCTTTGTCGGTAAGCTCGATCTTGTAACCCAAGGCCTCAATGCGCTTGAACAGCTTGCCAAGCGACAGTTCGATGATCTTGTGCATGTCTTCACGACCAAGTGAGTTGAACACGATCACATCATCCAGACGATTCAGGAACTCAGGCGAGAAGGTCTTCTTCAACGCACTGGCAATCGTGCCCTTCATGATATCATCCACGTTCTCCTGCTTGCTCTTCGACATGAAACCGATACCGGCACCGAAGTCCTGCAGATCACGTGCACCGATGTTGGAGGTCATGATGATGATCGTGTTACGGAAGTCAACCTTGCGGCCAAGACCATCCGTCAGGATACCATCATCCAGTACCTGCAAGAGCAGGTTGTACACGTCCGGGTGCGCTTTCTCGATCTCGTCGAGCAGTACCACAGAGTATGGCTTGCGGCGGATTTTCTCCGTCAGCTGACCACCTTCTTCGTAACCCACGTAACCCGGAGGCGCTCCCACCAAGCGAGATACGCTGAATTTCTCCATGTACTCACTCATGTCGATACGCACCAGTGCGTCGTCTTTGTCGAACAGGTATGTCGCCAGTACTTTGGCAAGCTCCGTTTTACCTACACCAGTCGGACCCAGGAATACAAATGAACCGATTGGCTTCTTCGGATCTTTCAGACCCACGCGCGTACGCTGGATGGCTTTCACTAACTGACCAATCGCTTTGTCCTGGCCGATTACTTTACCCTTGAGCTCTTCGCCCATGTTCAAAAGTTTCACGCCTTCGTTCTGGGCGATACGCTTCACCGGTATACCTGTCATCATGGCAATAACCTCTGCCACATTTTCCTCTTTTACCGTGTAGCGCTTCTTCTTGGTCTCCTCTTCCCAGCTCTTTTTAGCGGATTCGAGTTGGTCAATCAGTTTTTTCTCTTTGTCGCGTAGTTGGGCAGCCTCTTCATATTTCTGGCTCTTCACTACGCGGTTTTTCTCTACCTTGATGTTCTCGATCTGCTCTTCAAGCTTCAGGATATCATCCGGCACGATGATGTTGTTGATGTGCACACGCGCACCAGCTTCATCCAGGATGTCGATAGCCTTGTCTGGAAGGAAACGGTCGCTCATGTAGCGGTCCGAAAGCTTCACGCAGGCCTCAATGGCTTTATCAGTATAGTTTACGTGGTGGTGATCCTGGTACTTGTCTTTGATGTTGTGCAGGATTTCCATGGTTTCCTCCGGTGTGGTAGGGTCTACCATCACGATCTGGAAACGACGGGCCAAAGCACCATCTTTCTCAATGTACTGGCGGTATTCATCAAGCGTAGTCGCGCCAATGCATTGGATCTCACCACGGGCAAGCGCTGGCTTGAACATATTGGAGGCATCCAGCGAACCGGAAGCGCCACCAGCGCCCACAATCGTGTGCAACTCGTCAATGAACAGGATCACGTCAGGAGACTTCTCGAGCTCGTTCATTACGGCTTTCATACGCTCCTCAAACTGACCGCGATACTTCGTGCCAGCTACAAGTGATGCCAAATCAAGGGTAACCACACGCTTGTTGAAGAGCACGCGGCTTACTTTTTTCTGCACGATGCGCAGTGCAAGTCCTTCAGCAATAGCTGTTTTACCTACGCCAGGCTCACCAATCAGGATCGGGTTGTTCTTCTTACGACGGCTCAGTACCTGGGCTACGCGCTCGATTTCTTTCTCACGGCCCACAATCGGGTCGAGCTTGTCGTCTTCTGCCAGTTTGGTCAGGTCGCGGCCAAAGTTGTCAAGCACCGGAGTGCGTGATTTTTCGCCAGGCTTCTTGCTCGAGCTGCTGCCAGCGCGTGAAGAAGAGCCGAATAACTTGTCAGAATCATCAGAATCGTCCGTGTCAGACGATGCCAGTGGATTATTGCTATGATAATCCAGGGAGTCTCTTATTGCTTCGTAGTTCACGTTGAATTTCGCTAAGATTTGAGAAGAAATGTTGTCTTCATCCCGGAGGATGGATAATAAGAGGTGTTCAGTACCTATTATATCACTTTTGAAGATTTTGGCCTCCAGATAAGTAATCTTAAGCACCTTCTCAGTTTGCTTGGTAAGCGGGATGCTGCCAGTGATGTTGCTGTTCTGAGATGCGGTGTTTCGTGTAGCCTGCTCTAAAGCGTACTTCAGTTCATCTATCGAAACGCCCAGCTTCTTCAGTAAGGCGATGGCAGTACCTTCTCCTTCCCGGATCATGCCCAGCACCAGGTGTTCGGTGCCAATGTAGTCATGCCCAAGGCGGATAGCTTCCTCGCGGCTGAGTGAGATAACCTCTTTCACTCTGTTTGAGAATTTAGCTTCCATGTATACTCTATAAAAAAATGTAAAGGTCTAAAATGTTGTAACTCGTTGAGGCTAACAGGAAAAGCCCCTGATTTAAACAAGCCCAACTCCACAAAGGTTTAGTTTTGCCGGGGCATTATTGTAAGTAGGAAAGCGACTTCGGACCCTGTGTAAACAACAAGTCAATTATACTAAGGTCTTGTACAAATTGTTTGCCAAATACTTGTGTATAGGGTTGTACGTACAAGTTGTCAGGAATGATTTTAGGATGTATCCTATTTCTGAGGTCGAGCACCCCCTCCGGTTGCTCTGTCTGATAGCTGTCTGTGAACCCGATTCGCCGATCCAGTTTCAGAAATTTAAGATAAAGCCGCAATAAATCAACGTTCAGGTCAAATAAATATTTCGGTTGCCGTTCATACACCTCCCGAATGTAGTCACTGTAAAATTCAAAATAGGGCGCCCGTCCGTAGGCGGCTTGTATCGTACGCCAATGTACGTTGTACCATTTCTGGCTGTAGTCAATCTCGATCTCGGCAATCGAAATCTTATCTTTACTGTTGCCCCGCAGCACTGGCACGCTCAGTGGCACCATGCCCTGCGCGGTGAGCACGTGGCAGCGGTTGCGGTAGCTCTGCTTTATATAGTTCTCGTGTTTTTCTAGCAGCATACCATCAGACTTAAGCAGTGCAGCAAAAAACTGAATAGGTGGGTGGTACATTATTTCGGTTAAGAGGAGCAAATCAGTCAGAAAGTTTGGGAGTTAGAAAGTTTGAAGTTTGTAGGGGTGTATCCTATACCTGGGATAAGATGCGAAATAAGCACGATTTCTTTAATTTCATAATGCAAGTATAGGTCGTACCTTTGCAGGCGATTATACTTCGTGAAAAAATCTCCAAACATACCTGTGCTTTATTACCCGCTGTGGTGGTTGCTCAAAGGCCTTTCTTTGCTGCCGCTGCCTGTACTATACCTGTTAGCCGACTTTTTGTTTGTGTTGGTGTATTATGTGGTAGGATACCGCAAAAAGGTCGTACTCCAAAACCTCCGCAACTCTTTCCCTGAAAAATCTGAACACGAGATACGAGGTATAGCCAGGGCCTTTTACCAGCAGTTCCCGGACCTGATCGTGGAAATCCTAAAGCTGGCCTCGATGGACGAAGCTGAGATGCGCCGCCGCATTGTGTTTTCTAACCAGGAGGTGCTCGATAATTTTGTGCAGCAAGGTAAGACCGTCATCACCATGGGCTCTCACTCCGGCAACTGGGAATGGATTCTTTCTGCTGGAGCGGTGCAGTTTGGCTTTCCGGCTGAAGGGGTATACAAGCGAATCAAGAATCCCTTCTTCGAGGAGTTTATGCTATACCTGCGCGGGCGGCTCGGTGCTCGCCTGATCGAAATGAAAGACACCATGCGTGACTTTGTGCGAAACAGAAAGACTCCGCGTGTGGTAGCTATGCTCTCAGACCAAACTCCCCCTTATGGAGAGATCCAGTTCTGGACAACTTTCCTCAACCAGGATACTCCTTTCTTTGTCGGTGCCGAAAAGCTGGCGCATACCTTTGGCTGCCCAGTGCTGTTCCTGGATGTGGCGCGAGAAAAACGTGGCTATTATCGCCTTACGTTTGATGTGCTATCCGACGGCACTACCAAGCCTGAGGAAGGCACCTTCCCCATCACCGAAGCTTTCGCTCGTAAACTGGAAGCTGCCATCCGTCGCAACCCCGCCAACTACCTCTGGACGCATAAGCGGTGGAAACATAAGAGAGTTTAAGTTTAGGAGTTTAGAAGTTAGAGAGTTTGGAAAGCAAGAGTTAGGAGGTATTAGGAAGCGGCTCTAAAGGCCTGGATCTATGATAGATAGGTAAGTAGAGAAATCGGTTCTCTCAAAATTCACACTTCCCAAACTCCCAGTCTCCTAAACTTAAAGGTATTCCTCAATATCCCCTGCGCCTTCCCGCAGCACTTCGAAATTGTTGGCAGCATCTACCACAGTAGAGGCTACGTTGTTGCCGGGGCCACCGTCTATCACACCATCTACTAAGTTGCGGTACTTCTCATAGATCAACTCAGGATCGGTGCTGTACTCGATCACTTCGTCTTCGTCGCGGATGGAGGTGGAGAGGATTGGGTTGCCGAGTTCCTGCACCAGCGCCAGGGCAATTTTGTTGTCGGGCACGCGTATACCTACCGTTTTCTTTTTGCTGCCGGCATAGCGTGGCACACGGCTGCTGGCGTCAAGCACAAAGGTAAATGGTCCGGGTAGTGCCTTTTTCATCACCTTGTAAGTAGGGGTATCGATCTTGGCGTAGTCGGAGATATGGGTCAGGTCAGAGCAAATAAAGGAGAGGTTCGCTTTGTCTGGCTTTATCCCTTTCAGTTGACAGACGCGCTCCACCGCCCTGGTATTGTGGATGTCGCAGCCGAGGCCGTAAATAGTGTCGGTCGGGTAGATGATGATGCCGCCGTTGCGAAGAATCTCGACGGCTTCCTGTATTTTTTTTGGCTGTGGATTGTCCGGGTGTATCTGGAGGAAAACAGCGTTGGCCATAGTTTTATTTTGCTTGTTGGTGCATTAAGTAAGGCATACTGCATAAAAGCCCTCTGCGTTGCAGGTATAGCCCTTGAGGTTGGTAAATAGAGACTTTAGGACAGATGCCGGCTCAAAATTAGTCAGATAAGCAAGATTAGTGTTATTTTTGTAGCCTAAACTAAACGGGCCCGGAACCTACATCCTTATCCGGGACTTTTAATTACATTATGGCTAACGAAGTCACTCCACGCAGACGCGTCAAAAAAGAGAAAAGCATGTGGATACCCGGCATCATTGTACTGGTGCTGTTCCTGTTTGTGAGCTTTTCCTACTATGCCTACCAGATTGTGTATACCGCCAACGTAGACACCAAAGGGCAAGACACCTATGTATACATCCCATCTGGCGCTGACTACACACAGGCCCTCGATTCTGTAGAGGCTACCGGTGTGATCATCGACCGCCTTTCGCTGCGCTTTATGGCCAAGCTCATGGACTACGACGAGCTGGTGAAGCCAGGCAGGTATAAGATCGAAAACGGCTGGGGCAACCGCCAACTCATTGGCGTATTGCGACTGGGAGAGCAGTCCCCGCTAAAGCTCACCTTCAACAACATCCGGCTGCGCAGTCAGTTGGCCGAAAAACTGGCCGCGGCAGTAGAGCCATCGGCTGCCGAGATAGACAGCCTGCTCAATGATCAGGAGTACCTGCAGACACTCGGTTTCGACACAACCACGGTGGTGAGCATGTTTATACCCAACACCTACGAGGTATACTGGACCATCACGGCACCGGAACTCATACAGCGCATGAAGACCGAGTACGATCGCTTTTGGACAGACGAGCGCAAGGCCAAGGCCGAGAAGATGGGACTATCTCCGAAAGAGGTATCCACGCTGGCTTCTATTGTGCAGGCAGAGACGATCAAGAACGATGAGAAGCCGCGTGTGGCTGGCGTATACCTGAACCGCTTGCAGAAAGGCATGAAGCTCGAGGCCGACCCAACCGTGGTATATGCTGTGCGCGACTTCACAATCCGCCGCGTGCTCAACGTGCACCTGCAGCACGACTCGCCATACAACACATACCGCTATGCCGGTTTGCCTCCGGGCCCGATCAATGTGCCGGATATCTCCAGCATCGACGCGGTGCTCAACCCGGAACAGCATAAGTACATTTACTTCTGCGCCAAGGAAGACTTCTCTGGCTACCACAGCTTTGCCGTAACCCACGCCGAGCACATCGCCAATGCCCGCCGCTATCAGCGAGCACTGACGCAGCGGAATATTTTAAAGTAAATTGTTTAATTGCTGTATTGTTAAATTGTTGATTCGCAGGTGTAATAAATGTCTACAGAAGATCAACCATTTAACAATTTAGCCATTCAACCATTAAATAAATGTTCGAATCAGAAGTACAGATACGCGTGCGCTACGCCGAGACCGACCAGATGGGCTATGTCTACTATGGCAACTACGCTGCCTACTATGAGGTGGCCCGTACGGAGGTATTCAGAAGGTTAGGTATACACTATAAGGAGATGGAAGCGACGGGCACCATGATGCCCGTGCTGGAGCTCAAGTGTAAGTATATCCGCCCGGCCAAGTACGACGATCTGCTCACGATCAAGCTCTTTCTTAAGCACAAGCCGCATGGCTCGCGTATAAAGTTTGAGTACGAGGTGTATAACGAGGAACAGACGCTGTTGAACGTGGGCGAGACTACTATGGTGTTTGTGGACATGAAGTCAGGACGCCCGACGGCTATACCTGCGTTGATACACCAGAAGTTGGACGGATACTATAGCGAATGAGGCTGAACCAGCAATATCTGAAGCGCCGCAGAGCGTATCGCAAATTCATCGTGTTCCTGAAGAGATGGCGCTTTAACAATGGCCAGTCTTCGGTATACGATGTGGCCGATGTGTTGCTGGGCGAACTCAGGCTGGATTCCATTACCAAGCGTGCCTCATACATGGCCTTTAACTTCACACTGGCCATCTTCCCGACCATCATCTTTCTGTTCACGCTCATACCTTACATGCCCAGTATATTGTCGCTGGACCTGGGCGAGAGCATCCTTAACTTCCTGGCAGACTTCCTGCCCGAAGAGATGTATACCGTGGCCTACGGCACCATCGACGACATTGTGAACAAGCCACGTGGGGGACTACTCTCTTTCGGTTTTCTCTTTGCCCTGATTCTGTCCACCAATGGTATTATGTCGCTAATGGATGCCTTCGACAAAAAATACCATACCTTCTATAAGCGGCCATACCTGAAAAAGCGGGTGATTGCCACCGTACTTACCGTAGCGCTTTCATCTATCCTGTTTCTGGCAGTGGCGGCGATCTTCTTTGGGCAGTGGATCCTAGATGTGTTGGTGTTTTACGAGGTCGTGACGGAGAGCTATACCTATACCCTGATCGTGATGCTGAAGTACGTGGCAATTATACTGCTCTTTCTATTGGCAACCTCGCTCATCTACTACTATGTGCCTGCCATACAGGATAAGTGGCCTTTCTTCTCGGCAGGCGCCGTGGTAGCAACCATCCTTATTTTTGTGGTATCGATGATCTTCTCGCTTTACATCAGTGCGTTCGATACCTACAACAAATTTTACGGCTCTATCGGGGCCCTCATTGGTTTGATGATCTGGCTTGATTTTGTGTCTATGATCCTGATCCTCGGGTTCGAGATCAATGTAAGCATTGATACGGTAACGAAGCGACTTACCCGCAAGACAGCCCAAACTGCTGAGAAAGCCACTTCGGCAGCCGCTTAAATAGTACAGGCGGGGTAAGGCATTACTCAAAGCAAGGTATAAGCCAAAAGCAGTGAAAAATTTACCGCTTCAAAATCAGTCGCTTATACCTGAAATGGCCTAACAAGCGAAAAATAATTGCGTATAGTTTTGAAAATTCACGGCAGCACTATACTTTTGTGCTCGATTCAATTACAGAGAGTTGGCGGAGTGGTCGAACGCGGCGGTCTTGAAAACCGTTGACTGTAACAGGTCCGGGGGTTCGAATCCCTCACTCTCTGCGGAGTAACTTATCAGTTAGCATAAAAAGCCCTTAAATCAGCGATTTAAGGGCTTTTTTGTTTTTAGCCCCACCTGAATTTTACATTTTCTCTCCTTCCTGAGGTAACCAATTCGGGTACCCGAAGCTATTCCGATTCCGGGTACCCGAATTGATGCTTAAATAGCTGGCTATAAATAAGATGTACAGATTTTTTACATCTTGTGGAGCCTTCATTTGGATGTTAATTTTAAGCATAAAAGGAGGAATTGTATGGACACCAAAATCAGTATCCTGTTCTACGGCAGGAAAGCCAAGACCACCAAAGACAACCTTGTACCGATCTACCTGCGCGTCACACTGCAGGGCAGACGCCTGGAGCTCAGCACCCACCGCTACGTCTCGCCTGACCGTTGGTCGATAGAGGCGGGCAAAATGAAGGGCAGCTCGGCCGAGGCCCGGAGCGTCAACGCCTACCTGGATACCCTCCGGAACAAGGCCTACGCCCACCACCGGGAGCTGCTGGAGGAGGGCAGGCCCGTAACAGTGGAGTCGTTCAGAGAAAAGTGGATGGGAGTGGAGGAAAAGCCTGTGCTGCTGCTGGAGGTGTTCCGCATGCACAATGAGCAGATGGCCCAGTTAGTGGGCAAGGACTATGCCCCGGGCACCCTGGAGCGCTACACGACCTCTCTGCAGCACACCCGTGACTTTATCCAGTGGAAGTTCGGCTTAGAGGATATGGACGTGAAGAAGCTCGCCTACAGCTTCATCACCGACTACGAATTCTGGTTCAAGACGGTGCGCAGCTGCGCCCACAACACCACCATGAAGTACCTGGCCAACTTCAAGAAGGTCATCCACCTGTGCCTGAAAAACGGCTGGTTGGAGCGCGACCCCTTCCTTGGCTACAAGATGAGCAAGCGGGAGGTGGTGCGCGAGTGCCTCACCGAGGGCGAGCTGCAGCGGATGGCCGAAAAGGAGTTCGTCACAGACAGGCTCGCTCAGGTGCGGGACGTCTTCCTCTTCAGCTGCTACACCGGCCTGGCTTATGTCGACGTACAGCAGCTCAAGCGCTCTGAAATAGGGGAGGGGATGGACGGGGAACGTTGGATCTTCACCAGGCGGCAGAAGACCGAGACGCTCTCCCGGATCCCGCTCCTGCCGGTGGCCCTGGCTATTCTGGAGCGGTACGAAAACCATCCGCAGTGCCTGTACCAGGACAGGGTGCTGCCGGTGCTCAGCAACCAGAAGATGAACGCCTACCTCAAGGAGATCGCCGACGTGTGCGGTATACAGAAAACGCTCACCTTCCACATCGCCCGCCACACCTTCGCCACCACCGTCACCCTCTCCAACGGAGTACCGATCGAGACGGTGAGCCGCATGCTGGGCCACACCAACATCAAGACCACCCAGCACTACGCCAAGATCCTGGACCGGAAGGTGGGGGAGGACATGCAGCAGCTTCGGGACAGACTCACTAGGAAAGCGTGAAATAAGGTCACTTTGTTAGTTCATTGGAGATGCACCGCCTCAGCCTCTGGGCACGGGTGGGGCTTGTCCAGATGGAGAGCAGGCACTAAATTTACTATAAAGGTAAAACTTAGCGGCACTTGCCATCAGGCTGTACACTGCTCATGTACTATGTTGGGACATGAAGTGAAGAACGTGTACCATTGTGGTACATATACTATGATTCATGTACCAAAAATTCTGCTTTTGTCTCATATTGTATCAAGCCTATGAAATTAGGAACCGGCAAACCCTATAACAGTTTACTACCACTCCCTCCGCTACAGGATCAAATTGAGTCTGTCGCTGTCCTCAAGCAAGAGAGCAAGGCGGCCGTTGCTTTGGCCGAGCTCAAGTGACTGGCACGGACACTCCCTAACCAGGGCAGCCTCATCAACGCCATTGTGCTGAAGGAAGCGCAGGCCAGCTCGGAGGTTGAGAATATCATCACAACGCATGACAAGCTTCGCGAAAAAGTTTAGAAAGCCGCCCCGATCATTATCCCGAGCAGCAAATGCAAGCCGGAATAGCCATAGTCCATGGCATTTCTGTTGTAGCGCTCATGGGAATAATCAGTTTGGATAGAGCTGTTTTTGATGCCTGCCCCGGAGTAAAAATCAAACAGGAGGTGGCCATCCAATGCAGGAACCTGCAGGCCAAACAAAGCTACCCCTCCTATGCGGTTGATCTTCTCGTTAAAAGGCCGGAGGCGGTATTTGTATACCTCCAAACCCTCCGGGTCCATTTCTTTAACCCAGCCCTCTCTTTTGAACTCTAAATTAAAATGGTGGTAATTAACGCCATAGGCCAAGTACACCCTGCTTTTATCTGGGTTGGTGTAGTTGTTTATGTAGATTTTGTGCTGCACCTCTGCACCATAACCTAACACACGGTCTTCCTCGCTGTCTTCCCAATTACGCCCCGCAAAAAGATCCACGGTTTTTGATTTACCATTATAAGCCCGTGGTGAGAAAACAAAGCCATGCCTGCTCCCTTGCTCCGGAATGCGCTCCAGGTACAGGTGCAAGCCGTTAATAAGCAAATGCTGCGGACTGAATTTTATACTTATGGTTTTATCAGAAGAAGCCTCTAAAGCCTGTGCGTTGCCCTGTAGCAGAGAAGAGAAAAAAAGAAGTATAAGGACAACAGCAACCCTTTTTAGCATCATAAGAGATTGTTTTGGGCTAGATAGCCGGCTTGATTGAAATAGTGCTCAGCAACACCAGTTTCTCATCCTCATACTGGTACTGGTAAAGGCCATCACTGCCTATAACCAGCAGTCTGCCGTTATCCGGTATCACATCAAAAGCGTTTATCCGGAAGTGGTGCTCCAGCTCCAGGTTCATTACATCGGTAGCATTGTATACTTTCAGCCCTTCGTCGCATACAAATAGCCTAGTGTTGGCTATACCTAAACCTTTCGGGTTCGTCATGCTGTACTGCTTCAGGAGTGTCGGATCGTTTATGTTTTGCAGATCAATCACCTGCAGCTCATTTATGGCCAACCTGCAGGCAGTGCCGGTGCTAAGGGTAACGTAGGCGTAGCGCCCGTCTGTCACCACGGGGTCGCAGCTCACCACGTGCTGATACTGTGAGATATGCTGGGGAAACGCCGGGTTTTTGACGCTAAAAATGTGCATGCCTGTTTGGGTGCCAATGAAAAGCATATCCTCAAAAGGAAAGATCGTTTCGATGCCAAACCCTATCGGAAGCGACTGCCCCTGCTGTGGGTCTTCGGGTGTGCTAATATCGAAAATGTTCAGGCTTGAGTGATCTACCGTATACAAATGATTTCCGCTGATGGCAAACCTGGCCATAGAACCACCCTGGCCCTGTGCGCCATCCGCCGAGGGCGAGGCAGCGTTATCGCTGGTGCAGGAAATGGCTGCCATGCAAACCAGAACGGAAGACGCGATATGTAGAAGTCTTTTCATGTTATTCCGGCTTTTTAAGTTCCCAACCTACAATAATGGCGTCTTCCGGAGCGCCTGCCCTGTTATAGTATACTTCCAGGTTATCTGGTGGCAACAGGCTTGGCAGCGCATCGCGCACACGCTTGGCAACCTGAATATCCTCCATCCCGCTTAATTTTATGGCAACAAGGTCTACGGCATTATCCACGTACAACACGTTATCTTTCACGGCCATATCCACGCAGCCTGGCACCTGAATAAAGGCCATATTCACAGGCATCTTCGGATTTTGGTTGTTGATGATGTGCACGCCTTTGTACTGCTCGTTTATAAGTATATAGCTGCCGTAGCGGTAAATTTTACCAGGGTTCGAGATCGTCCGTGGCTCCTTCTTTAGAATGGAGGACTCGAGCTGCTGCCGGCTCATCAGAATGGGAGCATAAGCTGATTCCGGCATAGGATCTACGCTGCCCGGGCAGGAACAGAGCAACGGCATCAGGAGCAGCAGCAGAAAGTTTTTTGCTTGTTTTCTCATATTAGTGAAAGGATTATAACTGGGAAGACTATCCATTAAATATATTGATTACTTATTATAATTCACTATGTTCTTTATTTAATAATAATTTAATAATCCTCACGCGCCTCTACATGCTAAGGCAGAAAATGATATTCCATTTGTGCCCAAGGCAGCCGGGCAGCTTTGGGTGAGTGACATCACCTATATTCACTTGGAGGAAGGCTTTGCCTATCTGAGCCTGGTCACCGATGCTTACAGCCGCAAGATCGTCGGTTTTTACCTAAGCGGAGATCTTGCCGCCGGGGGATGCATCCGGGCTTTGGAGATGGTCCTTGCCAACTGCCCCATGCAAGGCTATCTGACCCATCACTCTGATAGGGGTATCCAGTACTGCAGCCAAGGGTATGTTAGGCTGCTGCAGGAGCGGCGCATCGCCATCTCCATGACCCAAAGCGGCGACCCGCTGGAGAATGCGCTGGCCGAGCGGGTGAATGGCGTCCTCAAGCAGGAGCTCCTGGAGACGGTGTACCCCGGCTTCGCGGCGGCCCATCTAGCCGTGGCCACGGCAGTGAGCATCTACAATTATCAGCGCCCACACTCAAGCGTGGACATGCTCATGCCTGTGGAGGCGCACGGCAGGACCGGCGAGCTGAAGAGGCACTGGAAAAACCATTACCCTGACAAGAATGGAAAGGAGGTGCCCGTGCAGTAGGGTGCAGGCCAAGAAGGTTTGTCGCTGTTTTGGCAGGCTGCATATCCTGCTGCTCCTTTGCCAACCTAAAAAGAGAAGCGCCGAGTTCCGAGGTAAGCTCCACAGGGCCCGACACCCGTGGACCGCTTTTTGTATACAAAAATACATCTTGCTCGCTGCACCAGACCGCAGCGTGTTTTCCCTGCCGCAGGAGGGGGCAAGCTTCTGAGGCGTTAGTGATTGTAGCGTGTCACCTACTCCTGTTTTATGATAAATCTGGGAACACGGTGCAGAGAATAACACAAGCTCGGCCGGGGCGAGGTGAAAGCTGATGATGTGGCTGCTTTTCTGTAGGAATACCCGGTTCAGGTGAATATAGAGGTTTTTAACACTGAAGGAATGGTATCTTGCTTGTATTCTACTCGGTAAAATTGTTTTTCACAAGTTGGGTTCAACTTGTGAAAAGGGGAAGGAAAAAGAGGGCATCTTCACCCTGTAACCATACAAGATAAGACGATGGCTGTAGAAATCATCACCAAACAGGACCTGCTCCAGGCCCATCGGCAGCTGCTGGAGGACCTGGCAAAACTGATCGGCAAGCAACAGGCCGAGGTACCCAGGAAGGTGCTCAAGTCCGCCGAGGTTCGGCGCATGCTGCAGGTCTCCCCCTCCACGCTGCAGAAGCTGCGGGTGGAGGGCACGCTGCCCTCCGTCAAGGTCGGGGGCACCCACTACTACCGTCAGGAAGATATTACCAGGCTGCTGAACGGGAAGGAGGTGCGGTCATGGAAGTAAGCGTTCAAATGATGGGCTTTTACAGGAAAGCGGGAGGGGACAGGCGCCTGCGTCGCCCACACCTGAACCTCTACATGGCCCTGCTGGTCCAAAGCCAGGGCGGTGGGGCTTTCCGGGTAAAAAGGAAAGAGGTGATGGCGTGGGCGCGTATCAGATCCCGCCCCACCTACCACCGCTGCCTCCGGGAGCTGGACAAGTGGGGCTACCTCTACTACCTGCCCTCCTACGACCTCGCCTGTAAAAGCCTGGTGTACATCAGGCCCTTGGCAAAGGCGGGAGCGGCAACCGGAATAGTGTCGGATGATACGCTAATGAAGCTGGGTTTTCCCTGGAACTGAGCTGTGAGTGGAGCGGCCGGTAAGTTAACTGCGCTGCCGCATCCTCCCGGCTTCCCCGTTATCAGCCATGGAAAGCTGAAAAGAATCCGGAGAGCAGACAGGGCTTACCCGTTTTTGATTTGCTCCGAATACCTCCTATCTTTATAGCGGTTGTTTATCAGCCTGAAGATACAATCAGCGAAGGCACAAGTTAAATGACGCTAAATGGCAAGGTGGAGCACTTGTAAAAGACAATATTCGGCTTGTGAAAAACAAGGGATTCATTAATTGGTATTTTAAGAAGAAATTCGTAAATTAATTATATGGAAACAGCAGCCAGAAAACGACCGATCCACCTGGGCGAACACGTCCGCAGAATGCGCACAGCCTTGGGTATAAAGCAGGCTTCTCTTGCCAGCGAGCTGGGCACCACGCAGCAGAACATCTCCCGTATCGAGCAGGAAGAAGATATGGATATGGTGACATTGGAGAAAGTTGCCAAGGCACTTGGTGTAACACCGGAAGCAATAGTAAATTTTACACCAGAGGATGCTATCTATAACATCCAGAACAACTATGAAGGAGCTAACTCTGGTTCAGGGACACTTAGCCAAAAACTTGATTACCATCAGTGCACATTTAACCCTATTGAGAAAGTGGTGGAGCTTTATGATGCATTACTGAAAGCTGAGCGGGAAAAAAATGAGCTGTTGGAAAGGATGCTAAAGAGCCAGAGATTTGAAAATTAACTATGCGATATGTAAACTATAAGCTTACTAATTACTAGGTTCTAAATTTAATTCCATACTAGACTATATTTATACATAGAAAAATTGGCCTAAAAAATTATATATGTCTCCTATGTTTGAGCTGGAGACCCTTATTTTAACATAAAGCTATTGATAATAAAGGACTTATGGTTTATTGTAAGTCCTTTATTATTTTAATTTGAACTAAGCTTAACACTAGAATAAGCATACTCTCTATCACAACTTTTCCTAACAACTTCAAATCGTTTGACTAGTTTTTGACCTTGAGATAAAGCACCTACAGTAAGACTAGTTGCTAGCTAAACTGTTGACTTTAAACACGGTCTGAATAGCATCAATATATAATGATTTTAAAAGATACTTTCCCCAATTTTTACAATGAATCAAGTAAAGAGGGACTTAATTTATGGCAGACTGAATTCGCTGATGTAGATTTTGCAACAATAGATATTATGGTAGCTACTGAGCTACAGCAGATAGCTCAAGTGGAAATCGAAGATTTTAATAGAGTCAGTAAAATCTTTTTAGAAGATTGTATAGCAGCGAAAAGGCACTATTCAGATGTAGAAAAAGAAAAGCTTAACTACCTACAATTTATAAATGCGGCAACAGCTGCGGGACTTAATTGTCATCAATCCTTATTTCAAAATGCGCACGATTGGCTTATTTGGACTTTATCTGATGAGATTAATTATGGTAATGAAGTTAAATTTGATGATAAAAGGTTAACTGATTTTCTTAATTCAAAGAATGAGTTTATTTCACAGAATGCACTTGGCGTCATATTTTATTGGTTGGGAAATTTATTCTACTACTCTTGGCATCGCGGAGGTTTGAAGGAGTTTGCAGATGAGTACTATAATAGGTTTATCATTTTAGTTAAGTCTTATTTTAGAAAAGGAATACCCCCTGAATTAGGGCAAGATCAATTTATAAATACAGTCTGCCATATGCTTGCATGGGCGATTAATAATAAGAAAGACACAGCTGCTGATTTGGCGACAAGTGTAGAATTTATATTTCCACAAGTCTCGGAGCTTAACCAAAAAAAAATTGCTATGCAGCTTGCAACAGGTGGAGCAAAGTTCACTACAAAGAAATCTGATGTATGGGCTAAAATTGGGTTAGATCACTTTGCTACTCTTTTAGGAAAACATGATAAACTACATCTTCATTCAATTTACTATACAAATCATCTAGATGAACTAGAAACAGATTTTAGTGAAATGTTAGGTGCGATTAGTACCTATAAAGACAGTATTTCTCACATTAGCCCTATCGAAGCAAAGTATGAGAGAGCTAAAATCTTTGGAGTTATAAGAGGCTTAATAAAAAAGTGTTTAGAAGAAGGAAAGGCGAAATTGGCCTCGGAAGTACTTTGTAGTTACGCTGGTGTAGATGAGGAGCTACAAGCATTAGAACATCAACTCTTTATAGTAGTTAACTATGACAGAGGTGTCTTATTAACAAGTGATACTTCTCTTGAAAAGTTAGAAAATAACTTTTCTCAAACCTTTGTTGATTTGATTGTTGAAAGTAATAGGTTTTTAAGTGCCAAAGTTATTCTGGATGATCTCCCGGGCTTTAATCTTGAAGAACCAGAGAACCTTGGTGTTCCTGTAAAATCTCGCGGCAGGGAATTTGAAAGCAAGCTCATAAATCATTATCAATTTGATAAATTAACTAGTGATAGCTTGAATGCTGTAGAATCAATGATTGTTTTGCCTGGATTACAACATCCTATTCAAGCACTCATGATGAAATACATGGGTACAACACTACCTATAAATGCGTCATTAGAAAAATCTTTGCCCTCCCGAAAATGTAATAAAGTGCTTTTGTGGTGTTTTGGAACAAGGTCTAGTGATATTGAGGCTAAATTAGTACGAGGTATCTTATCCGCTTCTGGTATTGAAGTGGAGGTTGCAGATATCTTGTCAGAAACAAAGGAAAGCTTTCTGATGAAGTATTATTCAAGCGAATATGACTTGATATGGTTAGCCACGCATGGAGAGTACAATCATGAGCTGCCTCACAAATCAACTATAGAGATATTGCCAGAATATACAATAGAATTATCAGAGTTACAGAATACCATTTCAGGCTCAGACAAGCAGAGAATGATATTTTTGAATATTTGTGACGGAGCTACAGCCTCAACTCTTAACGCTTTATATGATATTGGTTTTGGAGCTAGTATATGTGGCGCATCTCAAGCTGTACTATCGCATATTTGGCCGATTGAAATAGAATCGGCTTTGATATATGGTCTTGTATATGCACACTTTATCTCTGGAGGTAAAAATTACTGGGAGGCTTATGAACTCACAGTAAAGACTATATTGAAGGGTAATGGAGATGTGTTTCGGATTATTGATGAAATAGTCGAAAAGTACGATTCAGAAGGTGAAGCTGTAAGGCTTTTAGTGAACTTAGATAAAAATATCCGAGATAATATTTATTACTGGGGTTCAGGAGTATTTTATAATTGATGTTGTCTTGGATCTTCTGAAAGAGAATATATAAATAGGTTCGTTGTAATTTGTTGCAATAGAGTGCAATATTATCATAACGTATCAACAGACTAAAGCTATAGGGTTTCTTTACTAAATTGGCCTGTATTCTACTACTTCTGTCCCATTTATATCGACTAAGTATGCATCTACATTTTCACCACCTTGATATTTGCTCAAATTCCAGCCCTCAGTTACTAAATATTCGCTCCCCCTTGGGTTATCAATTACAAGATAATCAATAGAATATTGAACTAAGGTAGCGCTATATGGCAGATGGTTTTCATCTAAAGCCGAGTTACTGTTTAGCTCAATTGAACTCTTTATGCTCACTATTATCCTGTTCCATCCAACTCTAATTAACCCCTTCGTGAGTTTTCCATCTGGCTCCTCATTTGCAGAAATGTAGTCTATAAAGTTTTGAAATGCATTTAAATCTAAAGCATCCCCCTTGTTAAATATATATTTTTCATATTTTAACTTCAAAGCAGCTTCATCATAAGGCTCAGAGCTTTTTAATTTAACAATGGCGGGTAGTTTTATTAGACTCATAGCAAATAACATTTTTTATAAGAGTCAAATTTATGGGGTTTTCCTTAAATGTGGCTCTGTAAAGTAATATAATGATACTACTAAATTTAGGAGTTTCGGTGCATAAGATTCACTTTATAAGTTTTGAAGAGTTGAACAAGGTTTTATTGCTATATTAGCAAGATATAATATAAAGTGTGTAGGGTAATGCCTAAATTTTCAGAAGAGAAGCTCAATAACTGGAGAAAGCCTCCTAGTGATTCAGAAGAAACGAAGTTGGTCAACGCCCATAAAATGGTGAAAGATGCAATAGATGCTTGTGATAACTTAAGGAATATGTCCATTCGTGTGTTTGGCCAAGGGTCTTATGCAAACGATACTAATGTTAAACTTAATAGTGATATAGACATTAATGTAAGGTATGAAGATGCATTCTTCTATGACTTGCCTACAGGTAAAACCAATTCTGATTTTGCACTCAATAGTCCTGCAACTTACACCTACTCAGAATTTAAAGATGCTGTAGAAACAGCGCTAGTTAATAAATTTGGTAGATCGTCTGTAACAAGAAATGATAAGTGTATAACAATAGAGGCGAACACCTATCGTGTTGAAGCAGATGTTGTACCAACATTCTTACTCAGAAGGTATTCTGCAGATGGATCTTTTGTTGAGGGGGTAAAATTTATAAGTGATTCTGGAAAAGAGATCAGAAATTATCCACTACAACATATTGAAAATGGTATTTTAAAAAACAGCGAAACTCAGAGAAGATTTAAGAGATTAACTAGACTTTACAGAAGAGTTAGATATAGTATGATGGATGATGGTATTGACGTGAGCGATAATATCACATCATTTTTATTAGAGTGTTTAGTATGGAATGTACCAAATAACATTTTTAATGATTATCCAACATGGACAGAAAGACTCAGACAGTCAATAATTCACCTTTATAATAGTACAAAAGATGATGCTTCATGTGAAGAATGGGGAGAAGTGTCAGAGCTTCTGTATCTTTTTGTAGGCAAAAAATGGTCACGGCAGGATGTTAATACTTACCTGATTCAGATGTGGAATTATTTAGAGTTCGGAAAATGAAGAACCTAAATCTTAAGAGTTTCCTTTATATCTTATTAGGAATTTCTTTTATCGTATTTTACCTGCTGTTTATATTTACAGATACTGCTGTTTTTAACTTATCTACTATCGTCAAAATACTTCCTAGAGTTGTTACGATAAATATTATTCTGATATTTTTATTTACAACGTATGTTTGGAAGTGGAAGCGCCTACATCCTTGGCTTGTACCATTTCCAAATCTTAATGGTACGTGGAAAGGATTTATCCAGTCTACTTGGGAAGACCCAGCAACAGGAAGACGCCCTGCTCCAATCCCGGTTATACTCACAATTGATCAATCGTTTATTAACATAAGCTGTGTGATGAGAACTGCAGAGATGACAAGCAGAAGTGTTAGTAGTGACTTTATACTTGATAAGGTAAATCAAGTAAAGCGCCTATGTTACACATACGATAGTAATCCAATAGAAACAGTAAAGCAACGTAGCCCACAGCATTGTGGCACTATGCTCTTTGATATCATTGAAGTAAATGACAAGAAGTTAGTCGGTGGATACTGGACTGGTAGAAAAACAACTGGACATATTGAAGTAGAATTTTGGAAAGATGAAAAGCTAGACTCATATCCATCTGAATTAGGCCCTCATCCTGTAAGCAGCATAAGAAATAATGGTAGTTAAGACTCCCATTATATAATCCGCAAAATTTTGTGACACCACACCATCTATTGAATTTTTAAATAGTACTTACCTAATAATGGCAAAACAAAAAGTAGTTGCTGAAGAGCCTTTAGAAAAACAGCTCTGGAAAGCAGCTGATAAACTCCGTAAGAATATTGATGCGGCTGAATATAAACACGTAGCACTTGGCCTGATCTTCCTGAAATATATATCTGATGCCTTTGAAGACCACTATCAAAAGCTGGAAGCAGGAGAGGGGGAATATGCTGGTGCTGATCCGGAAGACCGTGACGAATACAAAGCTGAAAACGTGTTCTTCGTGCCGTCAGACGCTCGTTGGTCTAAGTTACTTGCAAATGCTAAGCAGCCAAATATTGGTACGCTGGTAGATGAGGCCATGGATGCCATTGAAAACGAAAACCCATCGCTGAAAGGGGTGCTACCTAAGGTATACGCACGCCAAAACCTGGACCCAACCAGCTTAGGTGAACTGATAGACTTGGTAGGTAACATTGCGCTGGGTACAGCCAAAGCCCGTAGTGCCGATGTGCTGGGTCATGTGTTTGAGTACTTCTTGGGAGAATTTGCGCTGGCAGAAGGCAAAAAGGGCGGACAGTTCTATACGCCACGTAGCGTTGTAGAGCTGCTGGTAGAAATGCTGGAGCCGTACCAAGGCCGTGTGTTTGACCCTTGCTGTGGCTCTGGTGGTATGTTTGTGCAGAGCGAAAAGTTTGTGCTGGAGCACAGCGGCAAAATAAACGACATCTCTATTTATGGACAGGAGAGCAACCAGACTACCTGGCGACTGGCTAAAATGAACCTAGCCATACGCGGCATAGACAGCAGTCAGGTAAAATGGAACAACGAAGGCTCTTTCCTGAATGATGCCCACAAAGACTTAAAGGCTGATTACATTATTGCCAACCCTCCGTTTAATGTGAGCGATTGGGGCGGTGAACTGCTCCGCAAAGATGGCCGCTGGCAGTATGGCACGCCCCCAACCGGAAACGCCAACTTTGGCTGGTTGCAGCACTTTATTTATCACTTAGCTCCTAATGGACAAGCTGGTGTGGTGCTGGCAAAAGGTGCGCTTACCTCTAAAAGCGGTGGCGAAGGCGACATACGCCGAGAACTGGTGGAAAACGGCCTAATAGACTGTATTGTAAACCTGCCGGCCAAGCTGTTCCTGAATACGCAGATACCGGCTGCCCTTTGGTTTATGAGTCGGAACCGCACTAATGGTAAGTTCCGTGACCGCAGCAAGGAGATACTCTTTATTGATGCCCGTAACTTAGGATATTTAATTAACCGCCGTACAAAAGAGCTTTCTGCTGACGACATAAAGCAGGTTGCCGATACCTACCACAACTGGCGAAACCCTAACGGCAATTACCAGGATATGCCTGGCTTCTGTGCGGCTGCACCTATAAGCAGAGTAGCAGAACTGGATTATGTGCTAACACCAGGCCGTTACGTTGGCCTACCCGACGAAGAAGATGACTTTGACTTTGACGAGCGTTTTGCTGCTTTAAGAGCTAAACTAGAAACGCAGATACAGGAAGAGACCCAACTAAATGAAATAATTGCTGCTAACCTTTCAAAAGTGAGAATAAATGGGTGAGTGGAAAGAAACAGAAATAGGGCAATTGCCACTACATTGGGATACCCAAAGTATTGAGAACTTAATTGAAGATAAAGGCATTGCTGTTGGAGTAATGTATCCAGGTGAGTTCGTAGCTAATGGTGTACCACTGATCAGAGCTGGAGATATAAGAAATGGTAAAATCGATACTACCAATATTTGTAATATTACTGAAGAAGTAAATGCAACATATAAGAGAACCATACTTCAGGGAGGAGAATTATTAGTTGTATTAGTTGGAGCCCCAGGTTTATCTGTAGTAGTTCCAGAGCAAATGAAAAACTGGAATGTAGCTCGCGCAGTTGGCGTACTTAAGCTAAAAGATAAAAGCGATGCACGATATATATCCTATGCTATACAGAGTCCAGGAGTAAAGCACCTTTTATTATCATCCTGTAATACTACTGTTCAAGCTACTCTAAATTTAAAAGAGCTTAAGCAAATACTTATTCCATGGCCAGAGAAGTCTGAAAGAAAGGCCATTACCTCTGTACTCAAAAGCTTAGATGACAAAATAAACCTATTGCACCGCCAAAATGCTGCCTTAGAAGCTATGGCTGAAACCCTTTTTAGAAAGTGGTTTGTGGTAGAAGCTAAGGAGAATTGGGAGGGAATTACTCTTTATGACGCTATTGAGTTGATTGGAGGAGGAACGCCAAAAACATCAGTAGCAGAATACTGGAACGGTAATATAAAGTGGCTTTCGGGAGGGGACATTTCTACAAATCACAAATCAATAGTTATCACATCAGAAAAGACAATAACAGAAGAGGGGCTGAGAAATAGTTCTGCTAAACTATTGCCAAAATTTGCAACTGTTATTTCAGCAAGAGGGACTGTTGGGAAATATTGTATTCTCTCTGAACCAATGGCTTTTAGTCAATCAAATTATGGGATAAAGCCTAAAGTGAAAGATTGTTATTTCTTTACATATCTTTTGGTTAATCATTCGGTAGAGGAGCTAAACTCTGCAGCATATGGGAGCGTGTTTGATACAATCACAACAAATACTTTCAAAGGAATAAAAATTTCAATTCCATCAGAAGACGAAATCCGAGGGTTTGAAAATGAAGTATCGGCATACTTCTTTAAATTATTAAATAATCAATCTCAGATTCAAGTTCTTACAAACCTACGCGACACCTTATTGCCAAAACTAATGAGCGGGCAGGCTACCGTTGAACTGCAACCACAGCCGGAAGAAGCAAGCTTTTTTTAAGAGTTTTCCCGGAATTTGCAAAAAGGCGCCTATAAGCTATGCCTATGAGCACAACTAAAATAACTGAAAGTACCATAGAGACTTTTGCTATTGAGCTGCTGGAAAAGCAGGGCTACAATTATATCTATGCCCCTGATATAGCCTCCGATGGTGAAACGCCCGAGCGAGCGAGCTATGCGCAGGTGCTATTGCTTAGTAGGTTACAAAATGCGGTGTATAAAATTAACTCGGGCATTCCGGTAGAGGCGCAGCGAGAGGCCATAAAAGAGATACAGCGCATTGCTTCACCCGAGCTATTGGTAAACAACGAAGACTTTCACCGATTGCTCACCGAGGGCATTCCGGTAACCAAGCGCATAAATGGCGAAGACCGCGGAGACCGCGTGTGGCTCATAGATTTTAAAAACCCGCTCAATAACGATTTTGTAGTTGCCAACCAGCTTACGGTTATAGAAAACAACCACAACAAACGCCCCGATGTGGTCCTGTTTGTAAATGGTATTCCGCTTGTAGTAATAGAGCTTAAAAACCCTTCCGACGAGAATGCAACCATCAAGTCTGCCTACAAACAAATAGAAACCTACAAGGCGCTTATACCTGGCCTGTTTACCTACAATGCCATTACCGTTATTTCTGATGGCCTGGAGGCGAAGGCGGGCTCTTTATCGGCAGGCTTCAGCCGTTACATGGCATGGAAGTCAGCCGATGGCAAAGCAGAAGCCTCGCACCTGGTAAGTCAGCTGGAAACTCTGATCCAGGGCATGCTCAACAAGGAAACGCTCTTAGACCTGGTAAGGCATTTTATCGTTTTTGAGAAATCTGCCAAAGAAGACACAGCCACAGGTATAACCACCATTTCTACAGTAAAGAAGTTAGCAGCTTACCATCAGTATTATGCTGTAAACAGAGCCGTAGAATCTACCATGCGAGCTGCAGGTTATACTGCAAAAGCTCCTGTAACTATAGCCAAAGAATCACCGGAAAGCTACGGCTTGCCTGGTGTAAAGAAACAAGCCCTTGGCGACCGTAAAGGCGGTGTGGTATGGCACACGCAGGGCAGTGGTAAGTCGCTCTCCATGGTGTTCTATACCGGCAAAATCGTACTTGCCTTGGATAACCCAACCCTGCTGGTCATCACAGACCGCAACGACCTGGACGACCAGTTGTTTGATACCTTTGCCGCCTCCAAGCAACTACTTCGTCAGGAGCCGGTACAAGCTGAAGGCCGCGACCATTTAAAGGACTTGCTGAAAGTAGCTTCCGGTGGTGTGGTGTTCTCCACAATCCAGAAGTTTCAACCTGAAGAAGGCAACGTGTACGATCAGCTTACAGACCGCAGCAACATCATTGTCATAGCCGACGAAGCGCACCGCACCCAGTATGGCTTCCGGGCTAAAACCGTTGATGCCAAAGACGAGGCAGGCAATGTAATCGGCATCAAAACCGTGTATGGCTTTGCTAAATACATGCGCGATGCCTTACCCAACGCTACTTACTTAGGCTTTACCGGAACACCCATAGAAAGCACCGATGTAAACACGCCTGCTGTGTTCGGTAACTATGTAGATATTTACGACATCGCCCAGGCCGTTGAAGATGGTGCTACCGTTCGTATCTTCTATGAAAGCCGTTTGGCAAAAGTGGCGCTTACCGAAGAAGGTAAAAAGCTGGTAGATGATCTGGATGATGAACTGGATCAGGAAGACCTGACCACCACCCAAAAAGCCAAAGCCAAGTGGACACAGTTGGAGGCACTTATTGGCAGCAAGAACCGCATTAACAACATCGCCAAAGACATTGTAACGCACTTTGAGCAACGCCAGGAGGTATTCAAAGGCAAAGGCATGATCGTGGCCATGAGCCGCCGCATTGCCGCCGAGCTTTACGAAGCCATCATCGCCCTAAAACCTGAATGGCATTCTGATGACCTGAAAAAAGGTGTGATCAAAGTAGTAATGACTTCTTCCTCCTCTGATGGTCCCTTAATCGCAAAACACCACAGCACCAAAGAGCAACGCCGCAAGCTTGCCGACCGCATGAAAGATCCGGAAGACGAGCTAAAACTGGTAATCGTGCGTGATATGTGGCTGACAGGTTTTGATGCGCCAAGTATGCACACGCTCTACATCGACAAGCCGATGAAAGGCCACAACCTAATGCAGGCTATTGCCCGTGTAAACCGCGTGTACAAAGATAAGCCAGGCGGCTTGATAGTAGATTACCTAGGCATAGCCTCTGACCTTAAGAAAGCACTTTCTTTCTACTCCGATGCCGGTGGCAAAGGCGATCCTACCATCTTGCAGGAGCAAGCAGTTCAGCTGATGCTGGAGAAGATGGAAGTAGTTTCGCAGATGTTCCATGGCTTTGCCTATGAAGAGTTCTTTGAAGCAGACACATCTAAAAAGCTATCGCTGATACTGGCTGCCGAAGAGCATATACTCGGTCTGGAAGACGGCAAGAAGCGATTTATAAACGAAGTAACAGCTCTCTCCAAAGCTTTTGCCATCGCCATACCTCATGATCAGGCTATGGATGCCAAAGATGAGGTTGCCTTTTTCCAAGCCGTAAAAGCACGGTTGGCTAAGTTTGATGGTACCGGCTCTGGCAGAACCGATGAAGAGATAGAAACAACCATAAGGCAGGTTATTGATAAGGCTTTGGTTTCGGAGCGGGTGATAGATGTATTTGACGCAGCTGGTATTAAGAAGCCGGATATTTCCATTCTTTCAGAAGAGTTTTTGATGGAGCTGAAGAGCATGCAGCACAAAAACATTGCGCTGGAAGTGCTTAAAAAGCTGCTTAACGACGAGATCAAGTCAAGGTCAAAGAAGAACCTGATCCAGAGCCGCACACTGATAGAAATGCTGGAAAACTCTATCAAACGATACCACAACAAGGTATTAACAGCAGCTGAGGTGATAGACGAGCTGATAAAGCTCAGCAAAGAAATAACCAAAATAGATGGTGAAGCCAAAGCCCTCGGCCTAACTGATTTTGAGTATGCCTTTTACACAGCAGTAGCCAATAACGAAAGCGCCAAAGAGCTAATGCAGCAGGACAAGCTACGCGAGCTGGCTGTAGTGCTAACTGAAAAAGTAAAGCAGAATGCCTCTATAGATTGGACTATCAAAGAGAGTGTAAAGTCTAAGCTAAAGGTGATCGTGAAGAGAACCCTACGCCAGTTTGGGTACCCACCAGATATGCAGATGCTCGCTACCGAGACGGTGCTAAAGCAGGCGGAGATGATCGCTAGTGAGTTGACTGCAGCTTAGAAGTTTTAGAGTAATTTAATATAATTTTTGTGTGACTAGTTTGGTTTGTTAAAATTATGTTCACATATTTGTGAACAAAGTGAGCTATATTGGCGTTATCATTATGGAGATCAAGTTTAGGCAGCAGTACTTGGAGGACCTATATGAAGGTAAAAAAAGCAAAGAGAAACGATTTAAATCGAATCAGTCTTTAGTCAATCAGTACGTCAAGACGGTTAAAAAGCTTGAGGGTATTACGGTGTTTGAGCAGATATACCAACTCAAGAGCCTCAACTTTGAAGCTTTATCAGGAAACCTTCAAGGGCTGTTCTCAGTGAGAATCAACGACCAGTACAGATTAATCTTTGATATAGTTAGAAATACAGAACCCCCATTTGAAGTTCAGCTTCTTGAATTAGAGGAAATTAGCAAACATTACGAGTAAAGACACACCAAAATGAGAAATATAAAACAACTAGTTCCGGCAGTAGCTGTACATCCAGGTGCCATCGTACAGGATGAGTTAGAAGCAGCGGGCTTTACTCAACGTTCTCTTGCAGCTGAAATAGGTATTCAACCCTCACTCCTGAACGAAGTAATCAAAGGGAAACGCAATATTACTGCTGATCTTGCTGTAATGCTCGAAGCTGCTTTAGGAGTAGATGCCGAATACTGGCTGAACCTGCAAAAGAATTACGAGCTTGATCTTGCAAGGATAAAGGAATCAAAAGAGAAAAAGGCTGAGAAAGTTGCTCAGTGGCAGTTAGTTAAAAATTTTATTCCTTATAAGTATTTTATTTCACAAGGAATTCTTCAAAATGACCCACAACAGGATATTGATTTAGTTTTATCTATTTACAATGCTTCAACACCAGAGATAATAGAACAAAGAGTAGAAGCCTATGAGCCCGCATATTTCAGAAAATCAAGAAAACTCAAAGTTGATAAGAAGAACTTGACAGGATGGGTATATGCCGCTAAATTCTTAGCTGAAAAGCAAGAGGTATGTGCTTTCAATCCAGTTGTTAAAAATCAATTAGTTGAGGATTTAAGAAGAGCTATCCAATATAATGAGAATTTACTTGAGACAGTAAAAAGCCTACTGGCAAGAGCAGGAATCAAATTCATAATATTACCAAAACCTGATAAAACTCCAGTTGACGGATTGTGCTTTTGGAGTGGCAAAAATCCTGCGATTGTCCTCACACTTAGACATAGACATCTAGATAAGTTTGCTTTTAATCTTTTTCATGAGTTAGCTCATGTTTATGAACACCTCATTAAACATCCTGAAAAAGATTTCTTAGATCTGGATTTAGATGAAGACGGGGATGAAATCAATGTCATAGAGGATCAAGCTAATAAGGCTGCAAGCGCTATGCTTGTTTCTACTGCTGCATGGGATGAATTCATGTCATCTGTTGATAGGATGAGAGATGACTTTGTTGTATTAAGAGCACAGCAACTTGGTATACATCCCTCAGTTTTAGTGGGAATGCGCTGCCATGAGTTTAAGCGATACGCTTGGGAGAGTTCTATTTCTAGGGAAATCAAGTAGAATGTTAATTTAACGAGAATATAGCAACTGTCATGGAACGCACTTATTTCCCTATATTAAAAGCTAAGGAAGGTGAACTTAATGCTCTAGGAAGATTGGGCACAACAAAACGCGCTTCAATAACACCAGTTTTTCAATTGACTAACCCTAGCCAGCCACGCAATAAGCCTCCAAGAGCTGTTGATCAGAAATATATTTCAGATACAGCAACTAAAATTAAAGATAGTACACATGGAATGCCATATATCCTTGATACTAGTAGCGTTAACCTGAATCCAGAGCTAGAAAAGCTACTTATTCGCTCCCTCTCTGTAAGTAACTTGTTTTCGATTCCAGAGTTCTATCCGCTTATCAATGTTAATTATCATTCTAGGCTGTATCAATCGTTCTTAGAGATTGATTATAGACCTAAGAAAGTTTGTCTAAAATTAACTTGGATGAACATTAGTAGGCCCAATACAGTCCAGTTGATTCAGCAGGTTATGGATTCGATGGGTTTAACAGAAGCCCAAGTAATACTATTGGTAGATTTAGAAGATGTAAGTGCTACTGAAGTTGATAAAGTTGTTAAGCCGATTTGTGATTTCTTGCAAGCTATAAAAACAGCTTTCAACTTTGATACCATAGTACTAGCTGCCGGTGCTTTTCCAGGTTCTCTGGCAGGCATGGAGCCTTGGCAATTTAAGTACATTCAAAGGCGTGACTGGACAATCTTTACAAAAGTTGTAAGTGTGGTAGATGGTATAAGGTATGGGGACTATGCCATAAATACAGCTGAACGACAGGAGGGGTCAGGGTTTAGCGGCCCATCAAATATTAGGTATTCAATGGAAGGCTATTTTGCTATAATAAAAGCGATCAAACCGGATGTTGAAGAAGAAGATGAATCAACAAAAGAGCAGCACAGAAAATTGAGCGAACTATTAATAGAGGAAAGTTTTTATCAAGGGTCAGATTTTAGTTGGGGTGACAAACATATCTTTAACTGTTACCAAGGATCTCTGAACAAAACAGGCAACAATACTACATGGAGAGCTGTAGGCACTAACCATCATATTGTTCATGTGCTTGATGCTCTTTCCAAGCTTCCCTAGCCTTAAGCATTGATCTAACGTGTGAACCTAAGTCATCCAGTGTGAAGGCTTCAGCCACTTCTTTCCAAAGCTGTTTAACTCGCTTCTTTCTAACGCCTTTACCTAATCCTGCAGCTTTTAGCAAGAGACACGCTTCTTCATGCCAAAGTAAACTGGCTAATTTGAATTTAGACTGTTCCGGGCTTCTTGATGGTTCGACTATGGTAGAAAGTCTAATATCCTTACTCTCGGTAGGTTCTGCAACGATCAACCCACAATGATGGGGTAGGAAATTTAGTAACTTATCGACGTGCTTAGGGCCTGTTATTACTGTTATGTAGTCAAAGATTTGGCTATAAATTGCTAGCTGATCTGGTAAGCGCGCTATAGTATCTCTATCACTCTTTATTTCATAACCTACAAGGTGTCCGTTGATAACAGCGATATCAATCCTGGCTTTATTGGCAAAAAGAGGCCATTCTTCAACCACCTTTGCGTCTGAATCTTGATAATACTTTTGCAAGTACTCTTCCCTCAAAGCTGCGCGTATATCCCGATCTAACATAGCAGTTGCTAAATACTGTTAATGTAGCAAATATTGTATATAAGCGAAGGTAAACAATTTTTTTAAGCTGACAAGTCCAAGCAATAAGTAGCGCTTGGATAGTAAATGCAATGTTTTCCCACTCAACTTACATGTAACTAACAAAGAGTAAAATGTCTAAATTTTTACATTCTCAGCTTGATACTAGAATTTTAAAGTTGTAATTCTATTCATAGAAAGGATTAAATCCTCGGTAGGAGGCAAATTCGGGTGCCGCTAAATTTAAGTGCAATATAAGATTGATAATGAATAGGCTATGTGGGAAGTTCGAATCCCTGCATAAAAACATAGAATTGCTCTCTTCTTCTAAAGTCCCTTCTTCTTAGCTACTTTCCAAGCGCTGATTCCTTGCAAAAGTCGCTTCGCCTGATGCGGCTTTGCCACCAGCAGCTCGTTTACATCCTTGTGGTTCTGGTAGAGGGGGGAGAGGTCCCGGCAGTTCGGCACTGACTGGAGAAGTTGCTCACTCGCCATTCTGCCCGCCTGATCATGATCCAGGAAAAGGAGTACTCGCCGGTGCCGGCCAAGCACGTCCAGGCTCTTGCTTATCTGGGCAAGAGAGTTGAGAACGAGAAAGCTGGAGCTAGCTTGGAGGCGGGGCCGAAGCTCGAGGAGCGTGAGGAAATCCATGAAGCCCTCCAGCAGGCACACCGTGCTTGCGCCTTGATGGATATAGGTGATGTCCTTTGGGGAGGAGGAACCCTTGAACCAGGCGTTACGCAGCTCATAGCCGCCCGAGCGATTGGCAAACCCGATTGCTTCATACTGCTTGGTACCGATGGAGAAGCTGACCGCTTGGCAAAAGGGAGCAGCCGTTCGCAGGCTGATGCCGCGCTGCTGTAGGTAGTTTGTCAGTTGGGTATTGTCCTCCAGGGGCTTTGCCTCTAGTATTTTGATACCAGTGGAGGGTGCTGATGTGACAGCCGGAGCTTCCCCCTTAGTTTGTTTCCTAAGTAGTTGTATTTCTAGAGTGGATGTTGCTGTTGAAGCAATAGTCCGCCTGGAGAGAAGCTGGATGACTTCCCGGATCGAGGCGGTGCGGTGCAGGCGCATGGCCAGGTCGAAGATTTTGCCGCCCTCCCCACTACCGTGGTCGTACCAGCGGTTCAGTCTCGTGTTGACCTTGAAGGAGGGGGTGCGCTCGGCCATGCGGGCCGGGGAGATGTACCACCAGTCACAGCCCCTTTTGTAGGCTGGCTGTATGCCTTGGCTGGCCAGGAAATCGGTGATGGCGATTTCGTTATTGATCTGTTGAATGTTCATCTTTTCTTGTATTTGAAGCCTGTGAATGTCTACATTGTTTCAGGTTGTTGACTCCTTTTAAAGGTCGAGGGGCAGCACTAAGTTTTTTCACAATGCGATACACAATTGGGAAAAAATTTATGCGGTGCAATAGAGTTTAAGTGAGCTGATTAAACTTGTTACTGGGCTTATCTATATCGTTTATTTGAGTCGAATAAGAATAATGGAATAAGGCCATCCGTTTTACCGGAAAGCCCTTCTGTTTCCCTAAGCGGCCTGCTTATTGGCAAGTGGTGCTCCTTTATCTGATTCGGCCTTCAGGGTCAAGATATTGCTGGCCGCTTTGAAGGCCTTGGTGCCGGCGTAGATAATCATGGCCTTATCTTCACGGAGCCGGCTGATCCAGCCCTGCAGGTAAGCTACCGAGTTCTGAAAAACTGCCTCCCGGATTCTGGTGAAGGCACAGAGGAAGCTGGCGCCCATCGTGGCAATGAGCTCCTCTTTGCTGTAGGCCTCCTCGCCGAAGCGGCTGGCCTTTTCATCCTCTGAGAAGCGGTTAAGTCTTGTGGGGTGGCCGATGGCGTGGATCAGCTCATGGCATGATATGCCTCGGAAGAGACAAAGCGCATAGGATCCGGCACCTGCACGATGTCTGTGGCCGGCGCATACCAGACCTGTGATGCGAACCCGCCAACACGGGGGAAGTGACAGCGGGCAACAACCTGCAGACTACTGTTTTTGCAGGTGACACACCAGGAGGTAGCAGCAAAAAACAATATCCTATCTGCCTACGCCGTGTATGACTTTCAGGAAGTAGAAATCTTTGAAAAGCTGGATAAAACAAACGGCCTGAGAGAGATTTTTTAAATATTTCCAACTATCTTGATCTATCGATTTGGCTTGTAACAGGCTGTTAACTTAGGCCATATGCCTAACCCCATACACACCACTATGAAAGATGTTCTGAATTTATTGCCACACCGTGAACCGTTCCTATTTGTCGACACTATTCTCCTGAGCAACGAAGAAAAAACCATTGGCACTATTACCTTCGACAAAGCTAACCTGACGCTGTGTACCACCTTCCCAAATCTGGATTTTGTACCTGCCACTATTCTGATTGAGGCTATGGCACAATGCGGTGGAGCAGGCATCAAAAAGTTCAGTGCCATACAGGGGCTGTTTGGCCTGGCTACAATTGAGTCTGCCGTTTTCCACAAAGTTGTTCCCCACGGCGCCGAGATAGAAATGGTAGTCCGCAACCTCAGGGTGAGTGAGCGTATCCTGAAACAATCCGGTGTTGCTTACCTTGACGGAGAACCTGCCATAGAAGCCACCTGGACGTGTATACGTTTCCAGAATGGAGGTAATTAACAGGCAAAATGAGAATAGCCCATACATCATTGCTAATGAAAGATGCTTTTAAATCGCAGGATACGCTGAAGCGGATATGAAGTGCGTCGGCAGAGGTTAAACTGTAGTAGGCAGGGCGTTGGCTGATATTCTCTGTTACCTGACAAACCCCACTTAACATTTTTCTTTCGTAAGCCCCTCTCTCTAAACCATGGAGGGGTTGCGAAAGGAAAATGATCCTGCAAGCCTTCTGCTGTGAAGGTTGGCTGTGGTGTCAGGTCAACTAGTGGCAGTTACGAGTACAAAGATTAAAATTAAAGCAAAAGAAAAGCCCTCCATAGGTAAACTGTGGAGGGCAATAAGACTAGATAGCGCTGTCCATTACTATAGGTTAGTCATCCAGCGGTTTCGGAGTGCCGACTGCTTTGGGTTTGCAGCTTCGTTTATCTTAAATTGGTGTCTTAGCTCCTCTTCTTTCTCCAGCACGATGGTCTTTACTTCCTGTTTATTACCGTTGCGAAGCACGATGTAAGTATTGGCATCGCCCGGCCTGGCTGCGGATAGTTTCTTAATCTCTTGCTGGGCGTTTTCGAGCGTTATGTTTACTCCGTTGAATGCAACCAGGACATCGCCATTTTGCAGCCCCATTTTCTGAAGCTTTTCATCTACCTTGGTAAAAACGATGTTACCGTCTGCGAATGCGAAAGCATACCCTACGTGTGGCTTAATATTTCCTGTTTTAACTGATTCCTGATAGATGATACCCAGTTTACCGAAGTAATCACTTAAGGGTAGAGTTTCTGCGCCTTTTACATAACGGTTAAAGAAATCTTCGATTTCAGGGTATGTTCTGGATGCAAAAAGGTTAAAGAATTCGGCCTCTGAAAACGCCTTTTTAGGACCGTACTCTTTTGAGAGCTCGTTCACCACTTCCCGAAGTCCACGCTTCCCCTCGGACAGTTCCAGGAGGCGGATATCCAAAAGGGCTGCCACTACAGCCCCGCGGTGGTAAATATTACCGTACTGCTTCTGGCCTTCCGGTGTATAGGACGTAAGACTCAGTTTATGCAAACTGTAGTTCTTGTCCATGCGGTCATCGAAAATGAGTTTCTCTGTCATATCCTCCAGGTAGGCTGGCAGGTCAATCATTTTTCCTCTTAGCCGCATCATGTCAGAGGCCCATTCCGTGGTCCCCTCATAGAGCCACAAATGCTGAGAAGGAGTAGGAGTAACAAAGTTGAACTGTTCGATCAACTCACTGTGTATGTTTAGTGGGGTAATGATGTGGAAGAATTCATGGGCTGCCACATCCGTCAACTGGTTGGCATAGGCAGGTGTGAGCGGAGCTTCTTTGTAAACGTATTCTGAAGAATAGGAGTGCTCCCAGGCGCCCCAGGTTTCATCTTCAAAGTGATAGAGGAAAGTGTAGCGGTCTACGGGGAAGTCAACCACAAAAGCATTGGCTGCCTCCAGCATTTCCGTCATGTTGTTAAGGAGATCCTGCGACTGAATTAAGCCTGTTTTAGAGTAGGTATAAATGTCAATCGTTGTATTCCTGAACTTTGTTTCAGCTTTCGTGAGTGTACCTGCCAGTATGGGTGAGTCAACTATATGATCATAATTATCTGCTGTATAATAACCGTCTTTATCTATCGTTAGTGCTGTTCCTACCTGCCACTCCTGTGGGTACGCCAGCTTAATTCGCATTGGCGCCGATTGCATACCTTTCAGGTAGCCAAACACACCCTGTCCATTGATCAGGGCGTGATCACTTTCAAGCGAGGTACCGCACATAGCGTATATCCTGTTTTCTTCAACGGGTGTATCCCATGTTTCGGAAATCTGGTAGGTAATCTTGCGTACTTTAGCCGGATTGCTCAGCTGCCACTGATTGGTGCTAATCTGTTTTGCTTCCAGCTCACGACCTTTTTTATCAAAAGCTTTAAAGTTGTGAACAAAGCGGCCAATGTCCATCGTCTGGTAGGTACCGGGAGCGGTTGCTGCAAACTGGTAAACATTATTCTCGGCCTTGAGCCCTTTTACATCCAGTGTTACTTTAAAGCGATCATCGGCCCGATCGTTCAGGTTTACCTGGTAAGTAAGCGATGGAGAGCTACCAGCCGTTACAGGCTGTTGAAAGGCTAAAAACGCGAATAGCCCCAATGATAGCGCAATTTTTTTCATATTGGTTTTTATTAGGTTACAGCAAATTATAGAATAGCTGTTATTGTTAAAATGTATCAGATAAATGCCTGAAACTCCTCTGCAATCAGGGCCCCCTTCAAGACAGGAGCTATTTATCTCCCAGATAAGGGGCATGAAAGTTAATTTTCCCCTCTTGAAGTGATCACGCATACGCAACCGGGTGAAGTCAGCAGTAGTAAAGTTGTATGCTGCCTTTGGTTAGTGCGGTATAGAAAGGTGTTCATGTGCAATGCGCCATTTGCCATCCTGCTTTACCAGCACACTTGTTCCGCGTCCTCTGCCACTCACAGGTTTTCCAGCATGTGTGCCCTGGTAAGTGTACTCGTAAATACACGTGGCGCTACCCTTCTCGACCGAAAGCCATTTAATATTTTCAATCCCGTAAACCTCGTCAGGCAGGTAACTCCATGTTCGCTCAAAATTAACCTTAACGGCCGCCATGCCCTCACTTGCTTCTTTATTAAACCAATAGATGGCATCAGGCATTAATAGTGGTTGCACATTAGCAAAATCGTGGGTATTGGTTGCATCCACGTAGTTTTTAATGAAGACGTTAAGTTCCTGCTCTACCTTAGGATTTGCTCCCGTGCCAAAGGCTGCGGCCACAAAACAGAAGTATAGGCAAAGCGATAAACAGGCAGTATTTTTATTCATAGTTTTATTTTGGGGGCTTGGGTTTATAACAATATTCGATTCTTGCTGTCTGAAGGTGCAGTGGTTCTGTTTCTTGCAACTTCAGAGCTGTTTCTGTTGGATAAGGGGCATAAGCTAAGGTTTTCCGGTGCGTCTCTGTCTGAAAAACTAGGTTGCGGCAGGAGCTCTTATTCTGGAGTACCATGCATCACTTTCTTCATCCAGGTGTCTGTATCTTGAATAAGTTTGGTGTTGAAGTGGGTTCTGTTGTACTCCGGATCGCGTTTGTTCATTTGCGCCACGCCCTCCGCCATACCAGGCACTATAACAAAGGAATGATTAGTTTTGGGCATGGTCAGGAAAGTAGCATTTCCGGGGTGGTAGTGATTTACTATTTCGGCGATACGCTTATGGTCTTCTGCATTCACTACCTGGAAGTCGTATTCGCCCCAGATAGAAAGCACGTATTCCTCCGTTTCGGCCCATGCCTTGGTGAGGTTGATTTCATCAATCTGCTGCCAATAGCGGTAGTCGCGCGACCAGAACTCATCGCCGCCATTGTACTGAAACTCCTCTTGTAGAATCTTTTTATAGGCAGGGTCGGCAGCGGCAATAGTACTTGGGTGTTGCCCCAGAACAAAGTAGCGATAAAGCACGTGGTGCAGCTGTCGCATTGTTTCTTCGCTTTCCACATAGTCAGTACCTGTTAGTGGTTTTTGAAACCGGAACATATCGGCTGCAAACTCAAACCAAGGGCGGTAAGGGCTGCCGTAAACCATAACACCTTTCAGGCGATGTTTCTGACTAATCACAGGTGCAACAATGCCGCCCATGGAGTGGCCAAAGAGGAAGATGTTCTCCTGGTCAACTTCCGGAAGGCGCTTCAGTTCCAGTAGCCCTTGCTCAAAAGCTTCTATTTCGGTATAAAGGTCGATCTGCATGCAGTCTTGGGTAAGCTCGTTATCGCCCAGGCCCGGTTTCTCTACCAGCATAACCAGGTAGCCAAGTTCACTCCAGCCTTTTATAAGCTGACCGTAGGCAGTGTTGGTGTAGTCTTCTATAGAACGGCAGGGAAAGCCAGGGATGAAGAGAATAGCGGGACTTTTAGTCCCATTTTTAGGTTTGTAGGTAATGGTGCGTAAGTGCCCACCTCTGAAAGGCACCTGGCTGTAGACGATGTTTGCATTGGCAGGCGCCTCCGCTGTTCTTCCTACTGCTTTGCCCTTGAGACTCTTTTTCTTTCCTCCGCGAAGAAGCTGCGCAGTTACTACCTGATGCGGGTAAAGTGTTTTATTCAGTGCTGCTATGTCGTCTGGTTTACTTAAGTGCTTTTTGTTTACCGAGAGCAGAATATCGTTTTTACCGATACCCAAAGCACTGGCAGTAGAACCAGGCGCAACAGCTGCCACGAGCAGCCCGTTTTCTAAATTGTGGGCCCTGGCCAGGGAATCAGGAAGGGGAGAGGTATGGAGTCCCAGAAAAGCCCTGCGCTTCAGCTCCTGTGCCTTGGCCGCAGGGGTGAACCATATACAAAACAGGAGGATAGAGGAATAAATTAATTTCATTTTCTGATTATAGGGTATTGGAGTTTGATAGTCAGCCAGTCAATTTCAGCACTGCTTCTGTTTTTTTCGGATTTACATTGTTCCCACATATGTGTTATTGCTGGAGCATGGAAGCGCTGTAGGGATTCGACAGTAATTCGTAAAATACTTCCCAGGATTTTGCAGAAGTTTTTTCATCTCTGCTTTTTACCTCCACATGCTTTCGGACCAGTTCCTGCCCCAGGTTGTAGTTAATGACGTAGCTTCTATACCTGTCAAAGAACCGGGTGCGCTGCAAAGCTTTGTCCATTTCAGTGAAGCTATACTTTACCAGTAGCTCTGCTGCCGCTTCACGGCTTATTTTACCATTTAGGTATAAGCGCGCCGCTTCATTGCCTGCGAAGTTTAAGCGGTTTATCTGGGCAAGTATGGCATAATAACGCTCTGCCTCGGCAGGGTTAAGGCCAGCTAACGGGAACAATACCTCTTTCTCAAACTGCATGCGCTCCCGTGCCGGGAAGGCAACCTCTATCCCATAATTGGCACTGCCCTCAGCAATAAGCGACTGCGGGCTGAACAAGGGATAGATGGCGTACTCTTTCCAGCCTCGTTTCTTTACTAACTCTTGCTCCAGCAGGACATTGAACACATGGTGCCCCGGATAGCCTTCATGGCAGGCCAGATCGATGGCACGCTCAATATTGATAGGAAAGTCTGTGTTAATTTGGATAAGGCTGTAGCTGTTGCCTTTGAAGTAATTATAGCCTGACCAGGGTTTGTTAGTTACATACGCTACCTGGAAGCTCTCCTTATCAGGAAGGGTATAATGCGCTTTCGTTCTTCTTCGGGCTTCTGCGATGGCAGCCTGAAAAACTGTGTCAAGTTTTTCTTTTGGTATTACGAAGCGGTTACGATAGGCAAACCACCTGTCTGCCAGGCTGCCTTCTCCGGGAAGAATACCATCCAGGGTACTTAGGAGCGAGTCGAAGTGAGCAAGGCTATGGTGCGGAGGCTTTACATCGTAGAGGAGTTGTGCCTCTTCATCGAAGGGAAGTTTTTCACCCTGCATCATCCTTACCTTAGTTATGGTTGCCTGTACCTGCTTCTGGAGCATGGCAATTCTTCTTTTTTCCAGTGCAGACAAACCTACTGTGTCCTGCGCAGCAAGCCCCTGAAGCACCTGGCGTAAGTCCCCGATAAAGGCATCACCTGGAAAGGTATCTGTTGTCACACCCGTCGGTTTCCACTCTTCCGGGCCATAGTAGGCATCTACAACATCACTGTCGTATTGCCCAATCTTCAACACTGTGCTGACATATCGCTCGGCCAGATCGTCCATTTGCGGTGCCTCTTCCTGTGCAACAGATGTACAGGCAATAGCAGAAGCAAAAGATGCTATAGTGAGCAGGTGCTGAAGGTAATTTTTTTTCATACTCTTATATCTAAAAATGATAGGGTCTATGGCGGTGTGTTGCCCGCCTGCGTTAAAAGCAGGTAGCCGCTGTTCATTGCAGAAGCGGCTACCTGTACATGGCTAAAACTGGTAGAAGCGCCCGCTATCAATTAGGCACGTTAGTCACAGCGGAAATAATCCTGGCCATGTCCAGCATGTAATCGTGTGTGGATCTTTTCAGGAGCTGGCCATTGTCCGTGTTGAACTGGATGCCCATGGCCACGTCCAGGTCGGGGAAGTACTGGCCGTCCGAGATATAGCCAGGGAACCAGCCGCTGTGTCCGTAGCCGTTTCCTGCGAAGCCTCCCGGCCTGATCTGTATACCCAAGCCATAGAGGTGGTTCTTGCCAGTATAGGCCGGTACACCCTGGCGCATTTCTTCCCGTTTAGCTGCAGGAATTGCTTTAAAGTGATACATGGCTTTTGCCCAGGTGGCCAGGTCGGAGGCGCTGGATACAAAGCCGCCTCCCATCCACTCGAACTGCGGGTTAAATACCAGCTCTCCGTTTCTAATCATGGCGCCTTCAAAAGGAAAAGGCCCGTTTGCTTTTGAGTAGCCCACTGCAAAGCGGGCATACTTACGCTTAACCGAGGGCTCCGTGTCGTTCAGGTGGTAAGGTTCAATGACGAGCTTTTTAGCCAGCTCATACATCTTCTTCCCGCTGATCCTTTCCAGTATATAGCCGAAGAGAATATAATTTGTATCGGCATAGCCCCAGCCTTTGCCGGCTTCAAACAATGGCTTCCGATCAAAGATATAGGCAAAGGTCTCGGATGGAGCCCAGCTACGGGCAGGGTTCTCTTTCAGCTTCTGCATAAAGTCCCCCAACTGATAATACTCCTCTAGGCCGGATGTGTGGTTCAGCAGCATGCGCATGGTAATGCTTTTCGCGTTTGGAATTCTGCTGAACCAGGGTTCCTGCCCGATGTATTTTTCGATCTTATCATCCAGGCTGTAGAGACCCTGCTCTGCAAGCACCATAGCCGAGGCCGCAAATAGTGTTTTCCCGTTGCTGCCCGAAAGCATCCGGTTATCGGGGCGCATCGGAATGCCCCTGGCAGAGTCTGCCATGCCGGTGGCGATGGTAATTTTATGCCCGTTCGGAAGCACTGCCGCGAAGGTAGCGCCTGGGAAGCCGTTTGCTCTTTGGAGCGAATCCAGCTTTGCCTGCATCTGAGCCTTGATCGCCTTTAGCTGTGTTGGATTTTGTGCAGCGGCTGTAAAGCAGCACAAAAGAATAATAAGTGTACTGTAGATTATGCTTTTCATGAAACAGGATGAATCTGATTTTAAAATGTTATTTGTTTTTCAAGTAGTGTGTCTGGAAGTCCTATTGGTCCGGAGACCCGTCAGTAACCTGCACCGGTGGTTTGTCTCCTGGTGTAATGAGGGCGGAGCTGAAGGTAATGGCTATCGTTTGATCCGTTATGCGGGCTAAATTGCGGGCGGCAACCGCCTGCTGCTCTGTCATGGAGGTCAGCATAATAAGAAGAAACGCGCTTCTCATAATTCTTAGTTTAGGTGTCTACTGCATGCAGCCTGCTGTTATATAAATATAACCTGCGCTACTATACCCGGCTTAAACCGGCTTGGGGAGTAGCTATTACACGCAGTCCTCTTTCCAGGTTTATCAAAATTACCACTCTGCGAATAAGGTAACTTGTATTATCCTGCCCTTTTGCATACATGGGTGATCAAAGTGAAAATTTAGATGGGGGCACTCCATTTATCTTTTTGAAGCAATTGCTGAATGCTGCCAAATCTGTAAAGTTAAGTGTGTGCGCAATCTCGTTCCATGTGAGCCCCTGTTTCTTCAACTCGATACTGCTTTCGATTCTTCTATTGAGCAGGTAATGGTAGGGGCTAACACCGAAGCATTGTTTAAATAGCCTGTAAAATCTGAATTCCGAAAGGCAGCTGATGTCTGCAGCCTCCGTTATGGTCATCTCTGAGAAGATACTGTTGTCCAAAGCTTCTTTGCCGAGCAGTACGCGTCTGTACAGTTCTTTTCGTGTAGACAGCTTTGTTGCCTGCAGCTTATAATAGGAGGTGACAAAGCTTAGGTTTTCCTGCACGAGTACTGTGATGAGATCGTAAATTAGCTCTAAGGCAGGTCTTGTATAGTTTTCTGAAACAGAGATAGCAGCAAACTGATTTAAAAGGGTTTTGAGGGGTTTGCCCGCTACAGCTTCTCTTACAAATAGCTCTGGTGATAGAAGGTATCTGTTTATGTTGTTATAACTCTCTAAATCATTGGGGGAAAATAACTGGTATAACAGGTCGTTTACGAGCTGCGTGTCAATATCCACACAAACACCCAGCGTAGAAACATTTTTAATAACAACATCCATGACTGGCACAGAGTCATTTACCAACAAGTATTTCCCGGTAGAGATTTTAAACGGCCTGTTCTGAAACCAATAAGTTTCCAAGCCATCCGTGGTAAACTTTAAGGCAAGGCCTTTAGGGCGTAACTCTGCTTCTAATGAGGAAGAGAGCGTGCTCATGATGCAGTTCTCGCTCCTGATGTGCTCCAGGATATCGCAGTTGTTGTCATGCACATGCAATATCTCACACTGGCCACTATAGGTTATAGCATGCTTTCCTGATGATCCCAATTCCATTTTATTGACCATTACTCTATAGTATAAGTATGCATCAGAAGGCTCGTCTACCAGATTTGGCGAACCGCCAAAGGAAGCTTTAATTTAAAGGATCCGCTCTTTCTTCCCCCAGCTCTTGCATGCAATGTCCTGAGTTCCGAGAGATGTACAGGAAGTATCCCGATGACGTGCTCCAAAATAAGCACATGACCGAATCAATGAAGGCAGACATTTCTCACTCCTTGATGCGGTGTGAGTTTCCTTGTTAGGACAGCGCCTGCCAAAGGTATTTTCAGGTGAATGTTGTCTTATTTCCAGTTTTTTCAAAATTTATTATATGTACCCGCATTATTTATAGACAATAAATTGATTTGTCTCTATAACCGCCAAGATTCAGGACCGCTCGTTCTTTGCTGCTTGGCTTCGATACCCGGGAGGCAGGCACAATCACAATCAATTTCGGCAGTACGAAAGCCTTTGGGATTTTGTGACTCATTTTCTAATAGACAGGATAATACAACTCGTCTGCTAACAGGATAGCTTTCTTTGCAAGAATAAAACATCAGATGAGCAAACCAGGGTGTTAGCTGCAGAGGGAGTGGATTGTTGTACTTTTCCTAATGTGTAGTTGCAGTGTGGTGAAACCTGTGTGCAGACAGGGAGAAAAGTAAATGATTGATTGGTGTTGTTTACGCTAGTCTTTTAACCTCGCCAAGGGGTGTTTTTTCTATGCTATGATTTTACCTCTTCCTGCTGTTAATAGGACTTGTGTGGTATTGCAGCAGGGGTAGGAACTAGCTTTGGCGCTATTCAATAAGCATTATACGCACTTTTTATACTTCTTAATTATTTTTATTAAATCTAACCTTTATGAGAAAAACTCTATTTATGAGCTTGGCGCTCTTGCTTATGCTTTGTAGTGAAGCATGGGCACAGGGACGACCTATTTCAGGAAAAGTGACCGATGCCGGCACTGGACAGCCACTGCCGGGCGTTGGCGTTGCAGTGAAGGGAACAACATCGGGTACCTTCACAGGGCATGATGGCTCTTACACGCTAAGTGTTCCAACTGATGGGACTACCCTGATATTCCGCTATCTGGGCTACACGACTATCGAACGTAGCATAGGAAGCGGTAACACTGTCGACGTAGCCCTGTCTGCTGACCAGCAGCAGCTAGCGGAGGTGGTAGTGGTAGGCTACGGCGTTCAGGATGTGAAAGACGTGACAGGTTCCATCACCAGTATTTCAGCTGCGAAGATTGAGAACCAGCCGGTTCAAAGTTTCGATCAGGCTCTTTCCGGTCGTGCTGCAGGTGTGCAGATCACAAATACGTCCGGGATTGTTGCTGACGGGGTAACCGTACGTATTCGTGGGGTTGGCTCTATTTCCAACAGCGCGCAGCCGCTGTATGTGATCGATGGTATTCCGATGGCACAGGTGAGTAACCTGAATTCTTTCAATGGAGGAAATGGTACACGGTACAACCCACTGGCCGACCTAAATCCCAATGATATTGAATCGATAGAGGTATTGAAGGATGCTGCAGCAGCTGCACTTTATGGATCAAGAGCTGCAAACGGGGTCGTGATGGTCACTACCAAAAGAGGCAAAGCGGGTACAGCTAAAGTAAGTTACGACTTCTATTCTGGCTTCAGTGAGGTGGCGAACAGACCTAATCTCCTTGACGGGGATGACTTCATAACCATTCAGAATGAAAAAGCAGCAAACCGCTTTGGGCCGGAAGACCCAAGAAGTGTTATTGCCGGCAATGTGGATCTTGATGAAGATGGCCGACCTGACAGAACTGATTGGTTAGACCAGGTATTTCAACGGGGAAATATACAGAATCATCAGCTCTCCATGTCGGGGGGCAGTGAGAAAACCTCTTACTACGGGTCCGTATCCTATACAGATCAGCATGGCGTAGTCGTGTCCAACCGTTTGAGAAGAGGTTCTGCAAGACTTAATCTGGATATAACGCCAAAAGAATGGTTAAGGGCCGGTATTAGCACAAGCTACAGCAAAACACTGAACAACGGCGTACTTTCCAATAGCTACCTGGCAGGTGTAACAGTGGCTGGTTACAATGCCGCGCCAAATCTGCCTGTTTATAATAGGGATGGGTCCTATTACCTGAATGATGGAGGGTATCTGGGAGATGGTGCCAACAAGAATGCCCAGTATTTCCTTAACAGGTTCTATCACCCGCTCGGTACTTTAAAACTCCAGCAAAATGATAACACGTCTCAACGGATCTTCGGAAATGCCTATGTAGAGATTCAGCCTATCAAAGACCTGAAGATAACCTCTAAGTATGGCATTGATTACATTGATAATTTCGAAAATCAATACAGTGATCCAAGCATCTATGGCTTAGGCTGGAGTTATAATGGCTTGGTTCAGACCAACAACCTGCGCAGGAACCAGTGGAACTGGTCTAACTATGCTACTTATAATGTATTGATTGGAAACCAGCATAATGTGTCGGCAACTGCCGGTATCGAGTATCAGGAAGTAGAACAATTTGATATAGGGGCGTATGCGGGCGATTTTGCGGACCCTTTCTTTAGAGATATCATCACAGGGTCATTTGCCTATCAGCCTGGTTCGGATGGGGGCAAAACACATAATGGGTTTGATTCCTATTTTGGCCGCCTGTCCTATGACTATGGAAACAAATACTACGCAGAACTAGCACTGCGCGCAGATGCTTTCTCCGGCTTTGGCATCAATAACAAGCGGGGTTATTTCCCTGCGGGCTCCATTGGCTGGAGAATCTCTCAGGAAAGCTTCATGAAGCAGTTCACATTCCTGGATGACCTGAAGCTTCGGGCCAGCTATGGCATCGTTGGTAATTCCAACATTGCCGACTTTGCCTCAAGAACACTGTATGGTGGTGGTTTGTACGTGGAGCAGAACGGTTTCAGCCCTGTGCAGGTCGGTAATAAAAATCTGAAATGGGAAACATCCAACAAGCTGGATATAGGCTTTGATCTGTCTGTGCTAAATAACCGGATCGGTTTGACCTTCGATTACTTTTACACCGATATCAGCGACCTAGTTTTAAATGCCCCTGTACTCCGGACAACAGGTATTCCCAATGCGTCTGTCAGTACAAACATCGGCTCTATGTACAACAAAGGCATTGAGCTGGCCCTAAACACTGTGAACCTGGAGAAGAATGGGTTTACATGGTCTTCCAGTGTCAACTTCACCGCTATCAAAAACGAGGTGACCAGCCTATTCAATGATGTACCGGTCGTCCATAGTTCGGGCCACAGTGAAGCCGCAGTTGGACACGGTATAGGCGAGTTCAAGCTTGTTCGTTGGGCTGGTGTGAATCCTGACAATGGTTTTGCCATGTTCTTAACAAAAGATGACGTGGTGAAGCAATACAACCCTGCAACAGACAAGTACTATCTCCTTGATGGCACCGAAACCTCTCCTATCACAGGTAGTGACGCTGTATATGCAGGAAACCCTTATCCTAAGTGGTTTGGGGGCTTCGATAATACCTTTACCTATAAGCAGTTTGACCTGGGCGTGTTCTTCCAGTACAGCGGAGGAAATAAAATCCTTAACCAAACACGTGCAGGCCTGATGACAGGCTACCTGAACAACAACCTTGTAGAGATAAAGGACAGGTGGCAGAAACCTGGCGATGTGACTGATGTGCCGAGGCTATACCTGCAGGACCCACAGTCTAACCGCATCTCTACCCGTTGGCTTGAGGACGGTGATTTCCTGCGGCTGCGTCAGCTAAGTCTAGGCTACAATGTGCCTTCCGCTACTACTCAGAAAGTCGGACTGAGCAGCATCCGTCTGTATGCACAGGCCCAAAACCTGTTTGTTCTGACTAAATACAAAGGAGCTGATCCGGAGGTAAATACAAACAGAGACGTGAGTATTGCCTACGGCTTTGATAACAGGTCTGTGCCGCAGGCTCGCAGCTTTACAGTAGGGGTAAATGTTGGATTTTAAGCTTTATTTAAATCATGAGAAAAATTATTAGAAGGAATATAGCATCTTCTTTTTTACTGGGAACACTGCTTTTTATGTCTGTTGCCTGTGATGTGCTGGAAAAAGAGCCAATTGAAAACCTTTCACCGGAGTCTGTCTTCTCATCGCCACAGAGAATCGAGAAAGCTGTAATTGGCATATATGACGATAACCAGAATGTGAACTTCCTGGGTGGCCGGGTTTTAGTGTATGCGGATATACGGGGTGCAGATACAGACCCCGCCACTTATTTTGGTGGTATCGGATTATTCAGTCCTTTGTCTAACGATGCTACCGTAACAGCGGCATGGACTGGTGGCTACAGAGCTATCTACACCGCAAACCTATTCTTACAGGGGCTTGAGGAAAACCGTTCTAAAGTTCCTACAGCAGCATTGGCCATGCAGTATGAAGCAGAGGCCAGGTTTATACGCGCTTTAAACCACTGGTACCTGGTTAATTTATTTGCGCAACCTTTCAGCTTCACTGCCGACGGTTCACATCTTGGTATTCCGATTTCCTTAAAAGCATTTGATGCGACAAACGCTTTTTCACCTGAGGCGCAATTAGCCAGGAGCACTGTAGCGCAGGTATATGCCCAGATAGAAGAAGATTTAAAGTTTGGCGTTCAGCATTTGCCCTCCAGAAAGGGAGTAGCTTTCGGGGAAGTCGCACGTGCCACTAAAGGGGCTGCGGAGGCTTTGCTGATGCGCTTGTATTTGTATAAGCGGGATTATGCTAAAGCCATTGCGCAGGCAGACAAGGTAGCTGGCATGGGGTACAGATTAAATGTTGCTCCAGCCACCGCATTTACAGATTACACTACATGGGAATCCATTTTCTCTGTGGCGCATAATGTCAACGACAACCCTAATACGAACAGTTCGTTGGGGCAGCATTATGGTGCTGATCATCGGAAGGACGTATCAGTCAATCCATATTTAAGCTTGTTTTCTGAGAACAGTACAGACCTCCGTATAACAACACTCACGAAGCTAGCTGTGGGAAAGGTGTACACAACCAAGTACGTCGGAAACTTTAGTTGGGTCCCGGTTATCCGGTATCCGGAGGTACTGCTGAGTAAAGCAGAGGCGCTGGTTAAAGGGTCTAACAGCGTAGAGCCGGAGGCTGTGACTTTGTTAAATACGGTAAGCGCACGCGCTAACGGCACTACCTATCAAATTTCAGATTTTGCCTCCAGCCAAGACCTGTTGGAAACGATTCTGTTAGAGAGAAGGAGAGAGTTAGCATTTGAGGGTCACGGTATGTTTGATTTGCTAAGAAACAAAAAGGATATTCCGGCTAATGGAAACAACAAGTTGCAGCCGTACGGGTCAGATAAAACGATTCTTCCTATCCCTCAGATAGATATCCAAGCTAATCCTAAGCTGCAGCAGAACCCTGGTTACTAGAAGGCTGGGTTTCAGGTGAAGGTCAAAAGATTGAATAATGAGATAGCTTGAACCAACTCTTCAGATTAAAAAAAAAAGCGATGCAGGTTTGTTCCTGCATCGCTTTTTTTATCAGCTATTGAAAGTCTTGGCATCTTATCTGAGTCAACGTAAGCTGTGTCAATAGGGGATTGTATATGCCCAGGCTCCAATGATAACAATTTAGCCGTAGCGGAGGACGTGTTAGTTTACATCTCACCTTAAACAAACAGCCACTTAAGGATCCGCTACGACTAAAATTGCTACCGGATGCTGATGGGGATAGCTTTAAACTCTGGGGTGGGGGCAGCGGATACATGTGCATCGTCGACTGATTTCACGCCAGACCATAGTATCTCCTTTTCAAAGAAAAAGTATAATCCGATCAATTCACTTGTAATTTCCTGCTTATTTTATTTTTAAGGAGTTATTGGCTAATTTTTAATTTTTCTCTATCTTATATTTAAGCGTTAAATTAATGTGTTCAGTGGAAATGTTGGATAGAAGCGTATTAATACCCGAAAGCAAAACGTACAATAGTAGCTGTGACATTGTGCATGTCAATCATAAAAATTACCATGTCTTAAAACCGAGAACGAGTGAGAACAGAATCATGAGTTCTTTTTTCACTTCCTTCGAAGACCAGGTACGGCCCCGGGGACTGGGAATCAAATTTGCCGCTGAGGGACAGGAAGACTATTGGCTTCAGGGGAAGCGTTACAGTGTATCGCAGGGCAGGTATTTTCTTGTAAATGACTCGGTGCCATCGCTGGACGTAACGATTAAAAACAAGGCAACCTGGAGTGTCTGTGTGGATATTGATGCCCAACTGGTTAATGATGTGCTGCAGCAGTGGCTTCATCCCAATGACTTGGACAGCCATCATCACATCAGTCGCTATTTACTGACACCGGATCTGTTTATACGGGAGGCTGAAGCTTCTAACCACCTGCAGCGCCTTTTGACAAACCTTATTACTTCATCTGCTTCACAAACTCTACAGGTATCAGCCATAGAGCTGATTTATGAGTTGACTTCCTTGGTCATTGAGGAAAACAAAGGGGTTGTTGATTCTTACTACAGGTTGCAGACTGCGAAGTCGTCAACCCGTAAGGAAGTGTTTCGCCGCCTGCTTGTGGGCAAAGAAGTTTTAGATGACAGCCTCTTTACGGAACTGAGCATGAAAGAGGTTGCCGAAGCGTGCTGCATGTCAGAGTTCCGGTTCTACAGGCTCTTTCGACAATGCTTCGGCGACAGTCCCTATAACTATCTGTTTAAAAAAAGGATTGATAAAAGTATTGAGCTCAAAAAACAAGGGCAGAGTTGGGTTGAAATCGCTACGCTTTTGAATTTTACGGATCTTAGTGCATTCAGCAAGAGTTTTAAAAAAGTCATGGGCGTGTCTCCGTCGAAAGCCATACTTTAAGTCCCCAGGAAATAAATTTATTGTTGTACTGATGCTTTGAAGCTAGCGGACTCTGATCTAGATTTAAAAGAAATGAGCAGCTTGAAATATCTTCTCCCTCTCTGCTTTCGTGCAGATGAGGCTGCTGTGCAGTGGAAGACCACTATAATACACCTGCTATGTCTAGACAAGGTGTGCACCCCGAAAGACCAGTACGCTCCATTGCCGGACGCTATGTGAAATTACCTGCCCGGCTGTTTCCTCGTGCTGTGCCTGCTCCCGACAAATTAGCAGTATTCTACAATTGCCTTAGTTCCTGCTCTCCTTACCTTAGCTCCATACTAGAACCGATCACATCATGGAACGAGAGCTTTGGTATTTGTTACTGGAAGGGAAACTAGGAGAGAGTGTAGGGGCATTGGGCGACTTCTATGTGTTTGGCGATCACTTGGGCAATGCCCTGTTCAAAGCCAGTAAATATGCCGGTGTTGTTGGTATAAGTGCATGTCATGTAGTAGAAGCTTTCCCTATAAGCCGCTCCGGCATCCTTCATGCGCCTGAAGCAACAGAGCAACTGGCCTGCGATGTCTTTATTGGGAGGGGCCTGAATACCTACTTTACTGCGATCAGGGAACCGGGTTTTATTTATCCAACCGGTATTATTAAGTGTGCCGCTGATGGCGTGCTGGCATTGGGTACTGAAGAGGGGCATTTTACTGCCTGTGGCCCTGATGCAGACGGGCTTTATACTTTAAGTCTGGTGCTTGGAGAACGACATCTGAAGAAGGCGTTTTTTCTTCTGAGTGAGCAGATGGAAGCAATGGATGAAATACAGCTCGCCATCAGGAGCTATCAGCATGCAGCCGGAAAAATTGAGCATTGGATAAGTGCTGCCTTGAAAGATAAAGGGTCCATTTTAGAGTTTATAAAAAAGTATACATCCGATATACTTGAAAATGGCTTTGTTAAAGTATCGCTCCAGGCTACGACAAAGCACCTACGCCTGACACTTGACGAGCACAAGACGCTAAAGATCACAGCACAGTGTCCCTCCTTTCTAGAAGCGCTGTGCCGCTCCATTATTTTTACAGGGATAAAGCAGGTACAAGTACTGACAGGCCTTTCGCAAAGCGGTGCGCACTGGCACTATAGACCCCAGACAGCTATGGATGAAGCCAGTTTAAAGAGGCTGTTAAAGGCGAATGGGTTTCAGTTTATGCACCGTGAGTTTAGATGAATTAGGTCAATAGCAGGCGAGAACCTTCACGTACAGCCTGCCTTACATGCTTTTGGTCTTTTCCGCTTCCGACAGTCCTATGAACAGGAGGCACAAGGGAGGATGCGGCACGCTGCTTTTCCGACTTATCAGAATTTTCCTTTCAGGTGAAAAGGCAGGATTGTACAAGCAATCCTAGTCAATAATGCACTTATTTTATCATCTGTAGAATCGGAGAAGGAACAGGTGCGCTGTATTAGGCAGCTTATGCTAGGCGCCAGTATTGTCTCAGATAACTGATCAGGGCAAATCTTCCATAATTACAATTACCCATATGATGAAAACTGTGGTACTGGCAGCTGGAATGCTGCTTCTCTTTGTCAGCAATGTTTTGGCTCAATTAAGCGGCCAGCTAAAAGATGATACAGGAAATGCCCTTGGCTTTGCTAACGTAGCCGTATTACAGGCAAGGGACTCCTCTGGCGTAACGGGTGCGATTACCGATGTCGAAGGACGCTTTTCTATTCCTTCACCTGCTGAAGGCTTGTACATGCTCAGGATAAGCGCGATTGGTTTTGTCACTCAGTATGTAGCTCCATTCCAGGTCAATTCTAAAAGTTTTCGAAGGGACTTCGGTACGTTGGTATTGCAGGAGAATGTGAATTTACTGGGAGAGGTAACGGTAAAGGCGCTTCGGCCTAAAATCACCATAGAGGCAGATAAAATGGTAGTGAGTGTGGAAGGAACAGCGCTCGCTTCTGGTAGCACCGCCTATGAAGTACTGGAGAAGTCTCCGGGAGTTTGGGTAGATCAGGAAGGGAATATCCAGCTCAACGGTAAAGCTGGCGTACGGATAATGATAAATGGCAGACCTGCTTACTTGTCAGGTAAAGAGCTGCAGAGTATGCTGGAGGGTGTCTCAGCTGAGCATGTGAAAAACATAGAAGTGATCACGAACCCCTCTGCAAGGTATGAGGCTGCAGGAAGCGCTGGAATTATTAATATACAGCTGAAGCAAAATAGCGCCTTGGGTATGAATGGCAGTCTATACGGAGGTTACCAATACAACAATGCAACCGGGTATTCGGTGGGGGCTAACCTTAACTATAAAAAAGGTAACTGGAACTCTTATGTGAACGCTGATATGGCTGAACGGCCACGTCTTCGTGAAGGGGTCATGATCAGAGAATTTCATGGAGAAGGGGCAAATGCGCGTTTTCACCAGTTGCGCGATGAAAGTGTAATCATGAAGACGCCATCGCTGCGCCTGGGCACAGACTATGAACTGAACGCCCGGCATAGCCTGGGAGCTATGGTTAACCTCAGCCAAAACAACATGGATCGGGCTTTTTATTCTGATACCCATCTGAATGACGAACAAAAAGGGGAGCATGTACGCATCAAGGCCGGCAACTTTAATGCTATTGAAAACAACAGCACTGCTTTTAACCTGCACTACCATGGCGTTCTTGATACAGTAGGCACCAGCCTGGCTCTCAATGTCGATTACATTCAGTTAAATAATCAAAATGATGCCCGCTATGAGAACAACTATACTAAAGTAGGGAGCAACATCGAGTCGGCGGAAGTTTTAAGATCAGATAATCCCGGTTATTATGATATTTATTCTGCCAATGCAGATTTTACGAAGAAAGTATTTGGAGGAGCTAAATTAGAGTTGGGAGCAAAGGCCAGTTATGTTATTTCGGGGAACGCACTAGACTTTTACCTGGTAACTCCTGAAAAAGAGGAACTGGACAAAGAGCGGAGCAATCATTACCGCTATAGTGAAAAGATCTTTGCGGGCTACATTAACATGAGCACCCGTATAGGTGAAAAGTTGAGTCTGCAGGCGGGGCTCCGAGGCGAGCAAACCTTGGGTAATGGCAAGCCTTTAGGAGAAAATGAGAATAAAGGACAGGTTTCGAAGAAGTACTTTGATTTGTTCCCTAGCTTCTTCCTGACACATAAGGTGTCAGACCAATACCAACTGACCTATAATTACAGCCGAAGAGTAGACCGGCCTAATTACCGCTCGCTGAATCCATTCATTCTGTACCAGGACCCCTATAGCTGGGCTGAGGGAAATCCGGATCTGAGGCCACAGTATACCAATTCATTCCAGGTCACGCAAACGTTACAGAACACATATAGTCTGATGTTGGGCTATGCCCTTACAAAAGATTCCTTTGCAGAGGTCCCAGAGCAAAATTCAGAGACCAACACCACTGTATACCGCGAGCGGAACATCGACAAGGCCGAAAATATCAGCGCAACCCTTGTGTTTCCGATCAGAGTGACACCAGGCTGGGATATCAGTAACAACTGGGTGGCAGGTTATCAGAAGAACACAATCTTCCTGCAAGACAGAGAGCTGGAAAACAACCAGCTTGTCTTTACGGCACAGTCTAATCACAATGTATTGCTTCCATGGGGTATGCAGCTGCAGGCTACCGCTGCCTATAGCTCTCCTTCAACCTTTGGCATTTATCGCTTTAAGTGGCAGTGGTGGCTGGATGCCGGCCTCAAGAAATCATTTATGGAAGACAGACTGGACGTAACGCTGGGTGCCACAGACATCTTCCGAACCAGGGAGATCCATGGTGATGCGAGCTATAACGGCAATGTGTTCTCTTTTGTAAACTACTTTATGGTTAGAAGTATAAAGCTTAACCTGCGCTACAACTTCCAGCGTGGTGAAAACTTTAAATCTAAGAGCCGCAATGTCAGGCTGGACGAGCTTAACCGGGCTGGCGGGCAGTAGCAGCATGGCTGCCCAGTGAAAAACTACTGGTACGGATGGGACGGATTAAGGCAAGCGGCTCCATCCGTACCAGTAATTTTTTAGGCATGAATAGCTTAAGAATGAGGGTTTGGTATGAGGAAATGCATTAAGCCGGATCCTGTCTGTTTCGGGGTAAAAGAACCCTTAAAATGAAATATCTGTGAGCGTAGAAAGAGACAGGAAAGTACAACAGTTCTGATCGCTAAACTGGCTTTCTTTGTAATACCAAATCGCTCAGGCACAGGTAGAAAGCCTGGGCTTAACCATATATTTAGTAAAAATAACGTCGTAGTGGATCAGCTGAAATTCCGATTCCCAAAGTGCATCGTAACTTGTGAATTAGAGTTGAAAATGAATAGTTAATAGTGAATAGTTAATAGTGCTTTTTCAGCCTCACTACGGCGTTATTTTTATTTTCAGTTGCTTTCCTCTTCTAAAGATTTCCAGCAGCGCTCCATGGAAAAGCGTAAATGGAATTATGGGACTGATTCGCAAATAATTATTGACCATCTTGAAAAGTGTAAGCAGGCAATCTGCTATTAACGCTTAGATGAACTAAGGAAAGGACTCCCTGCCCACATTGTAAATTCTATTGCTGAGAGCATGGAGCAGGTTGTAACTTGAAGAAATATACCCTTTGAAAGAAACTCCTCTGTTTGTCTATTCTTTGAATTCAATGATTTTTCTTAGTTCTGCCGGTTCATAAATTGTGCCCCTTTTGATGACCGTATGAACTTTTCTGATGTTCCGAATTGATTCAAGCGGGTCTGCATCAAGTATAATAATGTCCGCTATTTTGCCTTCCGTAATGGATCCGGATACCTTCTCCATTTTCATGACGCTGGCTGGTACGATGGTGGCAGTTCTAATGGCGTCGAGTGGGCTCAGACCTGCTTCGTTGTATAACTCCAGTTCACGGAAGAGGGAATAGCCGGGAACCAGCATGTCAGTGCCAGCTACTATGGGAATCCCCATCTGATGCATCGCCAGAACGATTCTTTTGCCATTTTCCAGGAGAGCTCTGCTTTGTTGAGCTTGCTCATCAGGCAGTCCTGTGTTCCTGAAAATAGCTTTAAAGTCTTCGGGGACATGATTAATTCCGGGCTCAAATGCATCCAGAGGCTGGCTCAAAGGGCGGGTTATCCATTCATAGATTGCCAGAGTAGGATCCACAACAACGTTCTTGTCCTTTAGGAGCTGTAGGGTTTTACGTGCTGCCGGATCATTCAAATCTACTCTCTCCTGTTTTGGTTCTGAGAGCATAGACTGGAGCAGAAAATGGTAGTGATTGATCTGTTCAAGGCCCAGCGCGATAGCCTCATGTACAGTTAATCCATCCGGGACATGCCCTGTAACAGACAAACCATGCTTATGTGCCTCTTCAGAAACAGCTTTTAATATTTCTGGTTTTAGGGAGCTATAGACCTTAATCTGTTCAAAGCCGCTCTTTTTGTACATTCTTACGGCACGCTGAGCTTCCTCTGCCGTTTTGGCCTGAATAATTCCTAAAGCCTGCGGCCCCTGACCATCAATTACCCCGGCTTTAAGTATTTTGGGACCAATACCCTGGTTTTGATCTATGGCGTGCTGAACTGAGGTGATAAAGCCAAATTCGTTTCCGCAATCGCGGATAGTTGTTACTCCGGCAGCAAGATAAGCCGGCCCCCATTCTACCTGCTGAAAGTGAGCATGCATATCCCAAAGCCCGGGTAGAACCGTTTTGCCGGCTATATCAATCACGTATGCTTCCGCAGGAATGGAAACCTTGCCGGTAGCCCCAATTTTCCAGATAGTACCATCTTTGATGAGAATGGTCTGGTTTAAGAGCTTTTTACCTTTTACTACATCCACGATATTGGCACCTTTCAATGCCATTAGCGGATGAGGTGCAGGATTGCCTTGTTTCATTTCCTGCATGCTATGGTGGGCCGCTTTTTCCAGAAGGAATGGAAGATGGTTGAGGTATGTTTCCTGAACTGCTTCAAATTTGTCTCCTTCAGCATCGTTTGTAATGACTGCTACCAGATTTCCATACTGATCAGTCCACAGCACTTCATTCCCCCACACCAACCCTTTAATGAGGTAGCGCTCTAAGGTTTGCCTTCTGCTGTTAACCATGACAGTATCGAGGCCATCCAGCTTGATTTCAACGGTGCCGGTGGGCAGTACTTGCAGAGAGGCAGGTTTATTTTGTTGTTTCCAATACTGGAGTAATGCCATCTGCATAGAGACAGGGGCATAGCCACTGATTGTAAAGTAAGGACTGTTAACTTTTACCTCTTTCTTTGTGTCATTAACCCGAATGGTCGCATGGTTTTTTAGTACCTGTACCTCCGTGTCAATACTGGATGATCTGGAGGTTTTACCCTGTACCCGGAACATGACTGGAGCGCCGGTTTTATCAAGTACAAGTCGTGCCCGGAGTGGAACATCTGAGCCTCTGTCGTTAAAACGAAAGTTGCTATGCAGGTGTAATGCGTCCTGCATTTGAATCAGGGTGTAAGTTTCTTTACCGACGGGTTGCTGGAACTTGTGAAGGATAAACGCTCCCTCTGAAACCGTATCCCCCTGCATCGGTGTTGACATTACCTGGCCAGAGAATATCCACATCACGAAAAGCAAAAGCAGCTTTGGTCTATAAGCAATTGATAGTCTTTCTTCCATTGAATAAAGGAGTTAATTACGCCTCCTTAGCATGTGATGAAGTCAAGCGAAGGAGGGGAGGTGCTATGGGTTATATGCTGAAGCTGCTAAACAATGTGGCAAGGACAGGTAGCAGCAACCAGGAAAATGGAGGTGATCTTTACTGATTTAGCTGCAACTGGCTCCATGAAAAAGGGGACGGAGCGTTTCTAGCGTTCACTACTGAGGCCTGCACTTTTGCCATACCTCTTTACGTTTGTCTCGACTTCTCCATTCTCTTTGATCATTACTCTGAAGAGGTAGTCATACTCGCTTTCAGAAATCTGCTCTACAGGGCTTATACCTCCTAATGCTTCCACAACACCAGTTACCGTGTTAGAATGACCAACAATAAGCACAGTTTTACCGCTGTATTCTTTCTTTATAGTTTCTGCCAGTTGAGCAGGTTTTCTCGGGTCGTAACTGGTAGTCGTTAAATTAAATTTCTGTGATACAGGTGCTGCAGTCTGCTGCGTGCGCTGAAATGCTGTGCTGAACACAGCAGCAACCTTCTCTTTTTTCAACGCCTTGCCTAGAGCCTCCGCCCGCTGTTTGCCCACTAAGCTTAGCCCCGGATCGCGATCAGCAGGATTGGTCGTCTCTTTTTCTGCATGACGAACTACGTAGATGATGGTATTCTGGGCGAGGGTTTTGAAGTTAACAAGGCAGAATACAAGAAATAGCAGAGGAATTTGGAACAGCTTTTTCATGGTTATTATAATAGTGAAATGAATTACTTCGGCACATGGATCGTGTTTAAACGGTTAAGGAGATACCACTGAAAGCAGTTTTCGGCCCCAGTCGCTGCTAGCAGGATGGCTAAAGATATCGTATTTTCAACTTAGTATAAAGTGCCTGAGTTGTAAAATCCTGCCTATTTTATTTGTCTTCATCAAAAGCTTTGCTTCTGGTTTGGTTAACTATAAGTCATTGTAAACAGGCGCTTTAGCCTGTTTACCTACCCCATCAAATACAGGCAACAACCGGAGCAATTAGGATTACAGGATGGCAAATCGGTTGTAGTAAATCATTTCAGGTGTTTCTGTGTCGCTTTTTTAGCCGGAAGGCTCCTTGTATTTATCCGGACCTGCTGTATAGTTGAATTGTAAGGTGTTGGTTTCCTGATATTTGTTTAAATGTCAGGAAATTACAATGAATATTAGGCCAGACTGTGCCTCCTTTGCATTGTTAGTAAACGTCTGTTTGAACTTCCGCTTACTACTTGTACAATGCTTGGATTTACATGGTTATAGGGTATGATGAAGTGGGTTAGATCTGTGTTTATTTTTTTATGGAGGGATCTGCTATCGGCTGCGCAAGAGAAAGGAAGACAGCGGACGTTTAACTCCAAGAGGTATTAAAATGCCGGTATCCATACTAGAAGAGCTGAGCCAATGCAAGCCATTTGTAAAAGATACTATTTTGAAATTTGTATGCTGCTGCGATAAGCCTGACTATGAAAAAGGTAAACAAAGTTTTATTGCTTGATGATGACCCGGTGAGCACCTATCTAAACAAATGTGTTATTAACAAGTCTGGAATTTGCAATGTAATAGATGTAGCCACCAGCGAACAAGAAGGGCTTAACTGGATTTACTCGAATTGTCATAAAAGACTTAATGCTGAGCATCCGAGGGATGGAGTTCTTGTTTTTTCAGATATGAGCATGACAGCTATAAACGGGTTTGAATTTTTAAGAACGATTTCAAAGCTTAGAGCTAAAAATATAATTCATCTACCCTCTATTTATTTTCTTACTGGTTCCCTTAGCCTGGAAAATAGTGTTGTTGTTTGTGGAGAATATCCAGTACAGGGATTTTTTACTAAATTCTTAACTGAAGAAGACATAAGTTTATTAGTGGAGGAGACGCTTTGATGTTGCCTATCACTTAAGCTACCAGCAAAGTGGAAGGTTCTTTAAAGAGAAGTATTTCGTCTTGACTGGTATATCTAAATTGAAATAATTCTAAAGGTTTAGAAGTAACAGCTTTTTTTCAGTCTCGCTGCGACGGTATTTTGCTCTTCTATTTCTCCCCTCTTCTACAGATCCCAGGCATTGCTCCATGCAAAGGCGCAAAAGGAAATCAAGGGACAGATTCACAAAGCAGGTATTGCCCATCCGGATAAGCTTGAGCAGGCAGCCAATCTGCTCGTAAGCCTTCGATAAACTGAAGAAGAAAGTTCTGCCTGCCGACATCACTGGCATTTAGCAAAATGGTGCAAAGCGAACTGTGAGTTCCAATTAAGAAGCGACTGTCAAGAAAAATAAAGCTAATTGAAACAGAGCTTAGAAATGTACTGAGAGGTTAAAACGAAAACTTGGTTAGTGGTGTGGTGGAAGGGGCTGGGGTACCAATAAGTGCAGATTTAACAATGAATTCTGGAAATAAGCCCTTAAAGGCGGCAGAAGCGGTAATAGGATGGCAAATGGGTGGACGGAGTAGCTTGGGTACTGGGCTAACTAAGAAAGTCTGGAGGCAGGCCCGCAGCTTGATGTAGACATAATCTGATAAATTTAACTTGTCGGGCCAGGGTTCACGTAAAACCTCCTAAGCCTTCTCCTTTCTGACACAGCATGACCTGCCATTCATCAAATACGACGGGAAGGAATGCCCCAAGCTGTTAGGGGCTGGTACCTCAACTTACGCTGTAAGGCTCTGGATGTGCATTAGAACACTCGCCTTATACAGGCATTAATTTCAGTGTCAAAACCCGGGATCACAACCCCCGCGCAGGAAACCTTCTTTACCTCTTTTTTAACAATTCACTGTCGCAGTAGAGGTCTTGAAGTAGGTAATCACCAGGCGCACAAACTCGTTACAAGTCCTTTGTGGCCATGCATATTCCCCATTGTATGCGATAGATCATATTCCTGTATTTTCATAGAAGAAGCCCTGTTAACATTGATCTGCCAATAGTTTGCCGAGGTTATCAAAATCAAAATTGCCCCGTTCTAAATAGTGGAACGGGGCAACTCTTTGTGCTAGGGTTAACCGGAGACAGTGTAGGCCCAGCCTGCCTTGCCAGGCTCAGCAAATGGAGCTACTGAGTGGCTTGTGACAAGAAGAAGTGTTGCTTGTACTCAGACTGATCAGGAGAGCCATGGGTTACCTGTACCGAAGGGGTTGTGCCAAGCGTGAAGATAACTGAACTGAAGGTAAAAGCGGCAGCTTTGGGATCATAGGCTACACATACGGGAAACCGTTCATCATCTTTGGAGCGCAGGGTGCTTTTAATAAGGTCTTGCGTAAGGGGGTGGACAGAAGCAGAAAGCCGCTTTTGGAGCGCCTTGTACCGTGTCTGGCTGCTGGATGTTGTGCCAGTACCAGCCAGGATGCGCTGGTGATAGTCCTGCATCCATGGTTTCACATCGTGGTTGGCGAGTGAATGGTTCGTGTGATAGACGATTCCCTTATTTCCTGTCGGATAGAATGGTACCACCTGGTTGGCTGATGCCTCATAGTTTATCACCTCGGTTTCTGTACCAATGAGGTAGTTTTGCCCGGTTGCGTGCTTGATTGACTTGACAAATGCAAGTGCTTGCTCTCCAGATTGCTGCTGGAGTATCCCGCGTGTTACAAACGTCACAGGTAGTCCCTCCACTGAGTTGTTTAGGTCTGTAAGGGCATTGATAACCACTGCAACACCTTTACTGTTCATCCCAGCAAAGCCAATGAAACCGGCGCAGCTCATCACATACTGCTCCATGTCTTCTTCAGCGGAGACGATATGAAGTAAGACCTGGTAACCTTGCATATAGGTGTCTATATCAATATTCTGTGCTACAAAAGTCGGCTGATTATCAGAAGCAGCAATACCAATGGCACTGCAATGGTTTTTGTCTACCGAGCCATTCTTTAGTCGGTCCAAATAGCCCCAGTATTCGTCAATCAGCTGAAAAGCCAGTACATCGTCTATTTTCTGTCCTGAGCCTACAGCTATGCCTTGTATTTCCTGCCAAAGCTGCGGTGTTGATTGTTGGATGGCTTTTTGATACTGGGAGCTAGCCAGGAAATCACTAATAACGGCATCAGGATTTTTACCCGTGTCCTTCCGAATGCTTTCTTTCCATTTGCGGTAAACTTCGTCAATTTGTTTTTTGAGCTGAAAACCATGTTGAGTGCCGCGCTCATAACTGGTGCCGGAGAGCATTATGATTGGCACCTGAGGTTTGGATTTTGGCATGGCGGTGGCCTGACAGACCAGCATCCAGACGAACAGAAGGAATAAAGCTGTTTTTTTCATTTTTGAAGGTGATTACTGAATTTTTAGTTATGATTTATATAAATATTTGATGGAGAAATCATGACATGTCTCCTTAAAAGACAAAAGTAGAGCATGCCTTAAAAAATGTAGTTGTAACATCCTGTCTACTTATGCTGACATAGTCTGGCAAGCAAAAGGCGCCTGTTTCGCTTTAAGGCTATCTATTTAGTAGGTGTTTTTAGTTTGGTGGTAACGTGTGTAGGAAGTCGGACAGCCCATTAACTATCCAGTTCAAGTCGTAATGCCGGTGCTATAGAAACCCAGCTTGTGTTGCACCTAGCACAAGCTTATAAGAAGGCAACTGTTGCGCCCAAAATCCTAAGTTTGTAAAATTGGTTGAGCCATCTCGTGATTTTCACTGGTACTTAGGGAATAATACTGGATAGCTGCCTAGTTAGGCATTGACTAATAAAGTGCTCAAATAAAAAGAACAGGAATGTACAACCAATGGTCCATCGTGTCTCCTGATCTTTGTAAAAGTAGTAGACAGGAAGTGCCGTTATGAGTAAGCACTTTCTTCATTAACTGTTTTTTTAGGTGAAAACTACCGTGGCGAGTGCCAATCGCCATTTGAGTGATTAAGTAATTTGTAGTTGTATTTTACAGCTACAAGCTCGCTACGGTAGTAACTCCTTTCCTCTTTTAAATTTGTAACTGATCCTTTCGTTTCGGCCTCTCCACTTAGTAAATGTCAATTCCCATCAAACACTTTAAATCAGGTGTTTAAAGTGTTTTTGTTACAAGCCTTATCTGAATTTTAAATTTTTTTCTTCCTGAGACAGCAATTCGGGTACCCGAATTGCAGCGTAACTAGTTGGATAATAATGATATGTCCTGGATTTTTTATGCTTCAAATGGGCGGGTCTAATACAGGTACAGGCTCGCCTTCCGTACGACTTTCAAAATCCCAGGATATCATATAGCAATGAGAGCATATGAAGAGTGTTGACCAATGCCTGCTAGCCAATAGCGATACTCATTTTCAGGATACACGAGCGAATGGGCGCTTGGTGCCCAATACCATCTACTGCCTCTTGGGAGGCAGCTTCCCCGACGGACCCTGCCGTTACAGGTTGTCTGTAACAAACTAACGCGCCATGCTTGTTAGCCGGGGAGTCCAACGCAGATCTGAGGAGGGGAGTGCCATACTGCCTTTTCCGCTGTATGAACATTGTGTGACAGTTGCGTGCAGGCTTCAAAACCATGTAAGACAGCTAATTTGGAGGGATATAGAAGCCAAGGAAATTACAACTCGGCTTTGGCCAGATTGCCTAACAGCCGGAGGCCGCTGTCAACGCGTTCATCCCAGAGCAGTCCGTAGTTGAGGCGCATGCAGTTGTGAAACTGCTGCTGCAGGGTAAAGATGCTGCCGGGGGCAAAGCTGACTTTCTGTTTAATGGCCTTCGCATAGAGCGAAGTAGTGTTTATATCCTGAGGCAGCTCCACCCACAGCACAAAGCCACCCTGGGGCCTGCTGGCCAGGGTGCCTGCGGGAAAGTGCTCGGCCACCGCCCGGGCGAAGTGCAGGTAGTTGGTCTTTAAGGTATGCCGGAGTTTTTTCAAGTGGTTCTCATACCGACCCGTCTCCAGGAAACGTGCAATGACTTCCTGCGTAATGGCGGTGGAAGAGATGCTGTGAAAGAGTTTCTTGCGCAGCACCTTTTCCTTGAACTGGCCGGGTGCAACCCACCCGACGCGGTAGCCCGGTGCCAGGGTCTTTGAAACAGAGCCGCACCACAGGACCAGGCCGCTTTCATCGTAGCTTTTACAGGATTTGGGGCGGTGTGCGCCGAAGTATACATCCCCGTTCAGGTCATTTTCAATAAGCGGGACATTATACTTTTCCATCAGTCGCACAGTGGCCTCCTTGTGGGCATCTGGCATGCAGCTTCCCAGGGGGTTGCTGAAATTGCTGATCAGCAGGCAGATTGTGATTTTGTCTTTTCGGAGGGCATCTTCCAGGGCGTTCAGGTCGACACCGGTCTGAGGGTGCATAGGAAGCTCTAAGATTCTAAGTCCCAGCGATTGCGCCACCTGAAGCATGCCAAAAGACACGGGGCTCTCCAGGGCGATGGTGTCTCCTTTCTCTGTCAGTGCCATCAGGCAATAAGAAATCGCGCTGAGACAGCCGCTGGTGGTGATGATGTCTGCATGGCTCAGCTGACAGTCCATGGCAAAGGACCAGCGGGCGATCTGCCTTCGCAGATTTTCACTGCCCTGCGCCTTGTCATAACTCACGCCGCTACCCTGCAGTTCGCGGGTGGCCATCAGCAAGCCTTTGTTGAGTTTGGCGATCGGCAGGAGCTCATTTGCCGGGACCCCCAATGACAGCGGGAGACAACCGGCCTCGCCGAGGTTGTCATACACCCGGCTGACCAGGGCCTCACTGTCTCCAAAGGTAGCCGTGGCATGGGGCCTGCTGGGTGTTGGGATGGCGGGAACCCGGTGGGAGGCATGCCGCACATAATAGCCGGACTGGGGCCGGGCCTCAATCAGGAGCTTGCTTTCCAGGTGGTAATAGGCGTTGAGCGCGGTATTCTGACTGACACCGTATTCCCGGCAGATCGTGCGCAGGGAGGGCAGCCTGTCCCCGAGGCATAAGACATTACTCAGAATCTGTTGCTCGAGCATACCGGCGATGCGCAGGTACCTGAAATCCGAACGGGCCATGGCATTCTTTTTTTAATTGCTACCATCAAAATTAATAAAACTGCATCTGCTATCATGTATTTCTTTTTATGAATTTTGTTTTGTCGGGAAAAGGCAAGCCTGGCAGCAGTAAGTAGGGTTTGCTTCTCAAGAAGGATTCCTGAGGGACGGGCCCGATCAGCTTCTAACCTTTTAAAGCGGAACGCACATGGCAGCAAAGCACATCTACATCATCGGAGCCGGGGCGATCGGGAAAGCACTGGCTGTGTTTCTCAAAAATGCCGGCCGCAGCGTGACGCTCATCCGCGGCAGTGTGGAGGCGATAGCCGCTAAAAGGGAAAGGCTCCGCGTGTGGCTCGATGAGGAGACTACCATGGAAACAGAGGTTGAGATCACAGGGCTGTCTGCATTGCCGCTGCTGGATGGGATTGTCGTGCTGGCCAACAAGTCCTATGGCAATGCGCAACTGGCAGAACGGCTTCGCGGGAGAACGGCAGACTCCCCGCTGGTGCTGCTTCAAAACGGCATAGGCGTGGAGCGGGCCTTTCTGCAGGGTGGTTTCGAGCAGGTCTTCCGCTGTGTTCTTTTTGTAAGCAGTCAGGGGATAGACGAGCAAAGCGTGCGCTTCAAACCGGTGGCAGCCTGCCCGGTGGGTGTCGTATGGGGCGACCAGCACCGGCTGGAATCCATAGTCGGCGCGCTCCACACCACGAACTTCCCCTTTGTCCCCGAAAACAACCTCCGGCCGGTTGTCTGGAAAAAGGCCATCATCAACAGTGTGTTCAATACCGTGTGCCCCTTGCTGGAAACAGACAATGGCGTCTTCCACCGGCATGAGGCGGCCAGAGGCATCGCCCGCAGCGTCATTGACGAGTGTGTTGGTGTTGCCGGCAGGGCGGGAATTATGCTGGACCCGCTGGAAGTGGAAGAGAGTCTGCTGCGGATCAGCCGGGATTCCGAGGGACAGTTTATTTCCACCTTGCAGGATATACGCCACAACAGACCGACGGAACTGGAAACCCTGAACCTGGAGATTGTGCGCATAGCCAGTGCCCAGGACCAGGCGGCGACCGTCAGGAGGACGGGTGTTTTGGGGGAGCTGACCAAGCTAAAGGCCGAACTAAACCAGTAGCAGAGCGGATGCCCTCCAGGGGGAGAAGCAATAGCCATACACTCAATTTATCGTGTGAAAAGATGAAAACGATGCTCATCACAGGGGCCAGTCGCGGCATAGGAGCGGCGACGGCCTTACTGGCCGCTGAGGCGGGCTATGCCGTCGCAGTTCATTACCACCGGCAGGAAGCCGCTGCCGCAAAAGTCGTCTCGGCAATACACGGCAAAGGGGGAAGGGCTGTTGCCATCCAGGCCGACATTTCCAGGGAAAGCGACATTGTGCGGCTGTTCTCAGAGACGGACCGGCTTCTGGGAAAGCTGACCTCTCTGGTAAACAATGCCGGAGTGCTGGAGCGGCAGATGCGCCTGGAGGAGCTGGATGCCGCCCGTTTGCAGCGCCTCTTCACGGTCAACGTGATCGGGCAGATGCTCTGCGCCCGGGAAGCCGTCCGCCGCATGTCCGTACGGCATGGCGGCCTGGGCGGGACGATTGTTAATGTTTCTTCCGTGGCGGCCAGGACCGGGGCTCCGGGTGAATATGTGGACTATGCCGCCTCCAAGGGGGCAATCGATACCCTGACGGTCGGCCTGGCCCGGGAAGTGGCGGGGGAGGGCATTCGGGTCAATGCGGTCCGGCCCGGTTTTATCTACACCGACATCCACGCGACGGGCGGAGAACCCGGGCGGGTCGATCGCCTGCGGGACCGTATTCCCATGCGACGGGGCGGCACGGCCCGGGAGGTGGCGGAGGCGATTCTCTGGCTGGCATCTGAAAAATCCTCGTACACCAGCGGCACCTTCCTGGAGGTGGCGGGTGGGCGATGAAGGGACCGGAGGCAGTGTGGAGCGTGACATAGCATGAACTCATATCGAAGATGGAAAAATCAGCCTATCGCTTAGTGGACATACCCAGACCGCTCTGGAAACTACACGGCAGGCGCGCGCGCTGCCTGGACCTGTGCCTGACCTATGCGGCGGCGGCGGCAGTAGCGGCTGTGAGCCTGCTGCTCTCGGCTTCCCAATCGCCCTGGGAGCGCCTGCTGCTGGTGGTACTTTCCCTGGACATCGGGGGCGGTGTGGTGAGCAACTTTACCGGAGGCACGGTGGCCTACTACCGTGCGGAGGCCCGTTCGCCGCATGCCTTTGTCTGGGTGCATGGCCTGCAGGGCGCGGTGCTGGCGTGGATTTACGGGGAGTGGTGGGGGGAGGTAGCGGTGCTGGCTGCCCTGGCGATGGGCTTTGCGAGCCTGGTGATCCGGCTGCAGCGCACCGGTTTTCGCAGGCAGCTGGGCGTGCTGCTGTTTACCCTACTGAGTCTGGCGGCGGTGGCTGTGCCAGGACTTCCCCGACTGGGGCTTCTGCTATTGCTGTTGCTGGGTTTGAAGCTCATCCTGGGCTTTGCCGGCAACCGAACCCATCCGGTGCTGGAAGCCTAGCCGAGCGGTGCCCTTATGGCTTCGCCCGCATGATAAAAGTGTAAAAAACTAAAATGGATGCATATGAAGACCACGTACCTCTCCAGCCTGATCAAGCAGCTGGAATATTACAAAATGCTCGGCGAAAAGGCGATGGCGCAGGTGCCGGACGACATGCTGTTCTGGCAGTACAACGCCGAGAGCAACAGCATCGCTGTCATTGTCAACCACCTGGCGGGCAACATGCGCTCGCGCTTTACTGATTTCCTGACAACGGACGGGGAGAAGCCCTGGCGGAACCGGGACGCAGAGTTTGAAAACAAATTCACCAACCGGGCCGAAGTGATGGCCTGCTGGGAAAGCGGCTGGCAGTGCCTGCTGCAGGCTGTCGGCCAGCTGCAGGAAGAGGAGCTGGAGCGTATCGTCTACATCCGCAACGACGGGCATACAGTGACTGAGGCCCTGAACCGGCAGCTGGCGCACTACCCCTACCACATCGGGCAGATCGTCTACCTTGCCAAAATGGTACAGGACGGGCAGTGGGCCTCATTATCAATACCACGCAACCGGTCCACAGCCTACAATGAGCGGAAGTTTACGCAACACAGGGGCAGGCGCCACTTCACAGAAGATCTGTAAGAGGTCGCTGTTCCTTTCCAAAACAGAACGAAACACTAAGCCTCTGCCAAATGGAGATAGAAGAGTTGCCGGGTTTTGCCAATCGCTGGCTGGGAGCCTGGACCAGACAGGAGACGGGACATTTGCTTGCCTTCTACCAGCCAGCCTGTTTTTATGCGGACCCTGCCGTACGGCAGGGGTTAAATGGAAAAGACGCTTTGGCGGCCTACCTGGGAAAGCTGTTTTTCCGCTTTCCGGGCTGGCGTTGGGAGGTCCTGGAGCTCTGGCCTACTGAGCAGGGTTTTGCGCTGAAATGGCAGGCCGACTTTGGTTGGCGATATCCTGGCATCCGGGAAACGGGGCTGGATCTGGTGGTCCTCCGGGATGAACTCATCGAGCGCAATGAAGTCTGGTTTGACAGGTCCCGGCTTTTTGCGGAGCGGCAGTCAGGAACTGACTGGCAGTTGCCCGCTCGGGCTCAACCGAAGGGGCTTTAAAAAAGAAAACCTTTTGCTACAAAAATTCACCTCTATGGAAATACATTCGATTGATTCTTTTCTGTCTTATTATGAACGGGTCCGGGAGCGGACGCTCTGGGTCGTGGAACTTGTGCCGCCTGAACGTATGGAGTGGGTCTATTTGCCGGGTAAGTTCAGCATCGCCGACAGTATCCGGCACATCGCCGCCATTGAGCGCCTCCTGTACGCTGAAATCGTGCAAGGCAAACCCAGCTGCTATGACGGATGCGGAGCACACCTGGCTGCGGGCTATGATGACGTGCTGGCCTATTTTCAGCAGATGCATGAGGAGACCGTGGCCATCCTCCGGGAACTGACCGACGAGGACCTGCAGCGGAAGTGCGCCACACCGGGCGGAGGCGAGATCAGGGTCTGGAAATGGCTGCGGGCAATGGTCGAGCATGAAATTCACCACCGGGCGCAGCTCTACCTTTACCTGAATATGCTGGGGGTGCGAACGCCCCCCATGTTCGGGCTGACGGAAGAACAATTAAAGGAAATGATCCTCCGCTGAGGAAAGCCGGTTGGGCAACGGGCAGGCATTGCTGTACAAGCAGTATCCAGGCCTGTCCGGCCAACATGCTGTAACTATCAAAAACAAAATAAAATGGAATTCAGAGTAGCCTATAATCGGGCGCTGCAGGCACTGGAGCGCTCAACCGAGGAAGCAGTCACGCTCTTTGAACACGGTACCCTGAGCCTGGAGCTCTACCGACCGGTTGGCGATGACCGGCAGACACCGCATGAAAGAGACGAAGTATATATCGTTGCCAGCGGAACGGGAACATTCCAAATGGAAGAGGCGGAGGTGCGCTTCCAGGCCGGAGACTTTTTATTCGTGCCAGCCGGTGCATCGCACCGTTTTACAGAATTCACCCCGGACTTCAGTACCTGGGTGCTGTTTTACGGACCGCGGGAAGGTGAGCGGGGGACGCTGCGCAACCTCCTGGGTTAGCAGGGGCAGACCAAATGACCGGCCACCTCGGGAAATCTACTGGTCAATGGGGTTAGTTTGTGTCACACCATACGCTTTATTAAATGCGTCCGCTTAGCAGTAAGGATTGAGTCCAACAGGACATCATTTACTGTTGCGACAACAGGTCCTTGTGGAAAAATCCGGCAGCAGTGTTTCTTTTTACAAAAAGTTGTACCTCCCAGCACATGTGCCATGATTCTGCCTATGAAACAATTTTACCCCGATCTGCTGTTGCGCACCCCGTTCTACCCGCACCCTACTTACCATGATTCCAGTCTGGCGGCTACGATAAAGACCCCTTACTTCCGGGCGGCCCTTCAGCTGGCCAGACCTTCCCTTTACCAGGAACTGGAGAAGTGCTCCATTTAGCCGGAGGCTATGTCATCCAAAGACCTGCTGGCCGTTAGAAAATACCTGAACCGGATGTGATTTCGCCCTACGTCCTTCGGGTTGTTCTCCGGATTTGCAGTGGCGGGTTTGGTCGCTGACACGGAGGGGGACTGCAACTGAACGGAGAGCACCTGCAGGCCCATGCCCAGCTGGGAAAGAGAATTGAGGACCAGGAAGCTGGTCTTACGCACCAGGCGGGAGCGAAGCTGGAGCAGGGAGAGCTATTCTCCCCGTAAGAGGGGAGGGGAAGGTGCCCAGGTACCGGTTTTTTTCAAAGGTGGGAGCGGAATATGAATCTTTTTCACAAGGAAATGCACAGATGGGAAATTTCAGGATGTTGCCTGGAAGGTGCCCTGGCGGAGGCCTTATTTGGATAAACCAGCATGTTCAGGCATCCTTTCGGAGAACTGTATAGCCCTAGGGGTCGGATTCACTGTTTTGGAGGGGCGGGAAAAAGTATTTCACAAGTCATGTTCATCTTGTGAAATGGGAAGAAAAACTCTTCCTCAAGTCGGAGATGAGTAGTAAGGTGTATGGATTTGAGCAGGTGCCAATCCAACGGCAACAAGAGATTTGCAGCAGCTCCTGGAACTGGGAGCGTTTAATCAGGAAGGTGGCGGTCGGAGTACCCGTTATGTGTTAAACATTTAACACCCTAACCATATTGTGAGGGATGACTGAAGCTGAACAACCCTGCGTAAAGTTCCTCTAGTAACAGGCCAAGTGTTGCGTCAGCTAGCCCATACTTTATTTAAACCTACCGCCTATCGCGCTGCTTGCAGCTCTCATTTCAGTGCTACCTCAAGTCCTGTTTACCCATAAACTTCCAATTGCCCGCGTAAATAGGGGGCAAATGACTTAGTTTCAGGGAAGGGGACTAAAGGGCCATCCGCTTTTCAGACAGCCCTTGTTTTTTCTTCAGGCAGTTACCTTCTCCGCAGACCGTGCTTCATCATTTGCCATATGCTTCAGGCCCAGGATATAACTGGCTGCTTTGAAGGCCTTGGTACCGGCGTAGATGATCATGGTCTTGTCCTCCCGGAGCCGGCTGATCCAGCCCTGCAGGTAGGCTATCGAGTTCTGGAACACGGCCTCCTTTATACCGGTGATGGCGCATAGGAAACTGGCGCCCATCTCTGCCACCAGTTCCTCCTTGCTGTAGGCCTCGTCCCCGAAGCGGCTGACCTTTTCTTCCTCGGTAAAGCGGTTGAGCCGGGTGGCGTGGCCGGTGGCGTGGATCAGCTCGTGGAAGAGCGTGGCATGATATGCCTCGGGAGTGAGGAAGCGCCCAGGGTCCGGCATCTGCACAATGTCCCTGACTGGCGCGTAGTAAGCCTGCGTGCCGCCGTGCAGGACCTTAGGGCCAGGCTGGGGGAAGCTGTCCACCACGTGCTGGCAGGCTTTGAGTATTTGTGGCCCGGACCGTTCGGGCATGGTGGGTAGCCGGAAGTCCACTCCCTCTACTTGATCGATGTTGAACACGGTCCAGACAAAGGGGACGAACCTGCTGCAGGGGCGATTTTTCCCGTCGGCCGCTACATCTACTGGCTGCTCCTTCTCTTTTGCCTCAAAGATCTTCCAATAGACGATGGGGGTGCCTTTCTGGCCTTTTCGGACGCGGCCACCCATTTCCTGCGCCTGCCTGAAAGTGATAAAGTAGGGCGCCGTGTAATTGTTTCTCTCGGTGACATGGTGTAGGTAGAAGGCATTAAAGCCCTCGTAGGAGCGGCCGGAGGCGTAGTTCTTGGGGAGCCCGTACGTACTCCAGGGCTTTTGCCAGATGGCTTTTCCCCGCTGCAGTTCAGCAATGATTTCATTGGTCACCTGCTCGGCCAGGTGGTTGAATTTCTGATAGGCGTTCATAAGTTTGATGTTTAAAGTGATGACATTGAATGGAAGGAAAGCAGGGGCTGTGAACGGCCCCTGCAAAAGAAAGAGGGGCTACAGGAGCCCCTCGTCTGCCAGGGAGTAGTAGCTCTCGCTGGTGAGAATGATGTGATCTAAGACGGTGATGTCGAGGAGCTCCCCACCCTGTTTGATCTTCCTGGTCAGCTGCAGGTCGGCCGCGCTGGGGCTGAGGTTGCCCGAGGGGTGGTTGTGGGAGAGGATGAGGCCCGAGGCGCAGGCCTTGAGGGCGGCGGCGAAGATGAGCTTGGGGTCGGCTACGGTGCCGGCCACCCCGCCGGTGGAAACTTCGTAAATGCCCAGCACCCGGTTTGCCCGGTTGAGGAGCAGCACCTTGAACTGCTCGACAAACTCTATTCTGCCCGCATCCCAACTGGCTTTGAGTACGCGGTAGGAGTCAGCAGAGGAGGTGACCTGCGGTCTTTCAGCAGGATTGACGCGGTTGCGGTAGGAGAGCCTGATCTCGGCTGCTCTGGTAAAGGCGGAGGTTTGAATGGTCTTTTCCATAATCTTGATGTTTTAGTGTGAGGAAATGGATTATGGTGCCCCGTGCCGCCTTCGGAGCCGGACTAAAGGCAAGGTGGAGCCAAAGAAAATGCGGAGGGCTCCCTTCAGGGATACCCATTTTGTTTGGACGACCTTGGCGCAGCGCACCTGTGTCCGGGCCGCAAGGCTACCTTTGCGCCAAACCATAGACGAAGAGGATCTTGCCTGTTGAATGGCTTTGAGGGTGGGATCTAGAAGAAAGCTATCGCTCTTTCGACTTCTGTTGGTAGCTATGCCTTCTCAGCAATGTAGGATAGGTTTTACATGTATCTGCCTTGGGGCGTAAGTTGAGTTACAAGCTTCTGCAAAGAGCAGAATCCTGCTTGATTCAGTATAAAATGATGAAATCTTCAACTTCGATGGGGCGTGTTCTCCTGGCTTTTGGTATAAAATGTTTTTCACCAGTAAGGTTCACGTTGTGAAAAGGAAGGATGATAGATAGTGGGGTATCTTTCACCTGTAACCCAAACAAGTAAAACTATGCCTATAGAAATCATCACCAAGCAAGACCTGCTTCAAGCTCACCGGCAGCTGCTGGAGGACCTGGCAAAACTGATCGGCAAGCAACAGGCCGAGGTACCCAGGCAGGTGCTCAAGTCCGCCGATGTGCGGCGCATGCTGTAGGTCTCCCCCTCCACGCTGCAGAAGCTGCCGGTGGAGGGCACGCTGCCCTCGGTCAAGGTCGGGGGCACCCACTACTACCGCCAGGAAGATATTACCAGGCTTTTGAACGGGAAGGAGGTGCGGTCATGGAAGTAAGCGCTCAAATGATGGGCTTTAACGGGCAAGCGGGGTAACGGACGCCTGTGTCTCCCGCACCTGTTCCGCTTACAAGTGCTACTGGCAAGTGCTGTTGCGTTGGAACATCACCCTGGCGCAGCAGCAAACTAAAGGTTGTGGGGATCCAAAGTGATTCAGACGCTCTCTGATGCCATAGGCAAGGAATTTCCAGACCTGCAGGACTTCTCTTACCGGAACCTGCTGTGCTGTCTATACCGCAGGTTGCCTCTGTTTACCCCCCCCCGCTCTGAATTTACACAACAACCGGTTGCGTAATTGCCCTGGGCACACCATGTGGGGGGGCTGGATGCGGTAAAGGGTGTGCAAGAGCGGCTCTCCTACATTCGCCAACTATTGAGAACAGCTGGTCCAGAAATGTGTTGAGCCTGCAAATCAAGTCCAGCCTTTACCAGCGGTAAGGGGAAAGCCTGACCAACTTTAATCTGAAGCTCCTGGCACTTGAATCAGACCTGGCCCGGGGATTACTAAAATGCCCGTGTATCTTTAACTTTCTGAGCCTGACCCAGGACTACCAGGAAAAGGGCCCGAAGAGTGGTTTGACACAGCAGATTACCTAGTTCCTGCTGGAACTAGGGGCTGGCTTTGCCTTTGTGGGCAGGCAGTGCCGCAAGGGTTCGTTCCCGCCGCCCTTGTACCATTAATAAAATTCCTGATTAGCTTTAAGCTATGGTTTTAATCATTTTACTGGCCAATTCGGCCAATTAGCGGCCAATTCCAGCCATTTCATATTGAAAGAGCTGGAGTTGATAAAAGGCAGAGCCACCGGTATCTCTACGATAAAGAGGGTGCTGGAAAGCAACGGTTCTCATGCACCTACTTTTAAAACAGATGATGAGCGGTCTTTATTCGAGGTAGAAATCTTCTGCCATCCAGCTTTCCTGGAGGATAGCTCAGTCGGCAGCGACCAGGCTGAAGAAGAGCCTGCAACCAGAGCACATGAAGGTTCAACATAATACGTTAAAACCGGCTAAAAGAAGATATTGAGAAAATTGCTTTAAATATAGCTTTCACTCAGTATTACAACAGTCTATTTCTTCTACGAGGTTGAAGGACGACGCCTTTACTCTTGCCCCTTTTCGTTTAGCTCCGCCATAATTTCTGCAAAGAGTCTGGTGGATTTCAGGCGGTCATTTATATCGTACATCGTCGACACAGTGATCAATTCATCCACGCCCGTTTCTTCCAGAAATTCCTGGATCTGCGTTTTTACCTTTTGCTTACTCCCGACAAAGGAATATCGGAGCATTTGCTGCAGCGTTGGATGCTGTAGTATTTCCTTCAACTCGTCAGTCATCTCGGTTGGTGGGTGTAAGGGGGCTCTGGATCCGGTTAGTACCCCCACAAACATGCGTATCAGAGAAGTGAACAGTTTTTGGGCTTCTTCATCAGTATCGGCAACGATCACATTCACCCCAGCCATGGTATAGGGTTTTTCTAAAGAAGCAGAAGGCTGGAATTCCTGCTCGTAGATCCGTAAGGCGTTGTGTAAATGCGTGGATGCAAAATGGCTGGCAAACGCGTAAGGCAGTCCCTTTTCAGCCGCTATATGCGAACTATCGGTCGTTGAGCCCAGCACATAAATAGGGACATTAGTACCTTCTGCGATAGGCGCCCTTACTTTTGCCCCTTTATTGTCTATGGAAAAATACTGCTGAATCTTTTCTATTTCCCGGGGAAAGGAATGGGCAGCCTCCATGAAGTCGGATCGGATAGCACGAGCTGTAGCCTGGTCGGTGCCAGGCGCCCTTCCAAGGCCCAGGTCAATTCTGCCAGGGTATAAATGGGCCAATGTGCCAAACTGCTCGGCTATAATCAAAGGGGAATGATTGGGAAGCATCACACCGCCTGAACCTAGCCGGATGGTGGTGGTGTTTTCGGCCACGTAACCCATGAGCAGTGATGTGGCGCTACTGCCAATGTTATCGGAGTTGTGGTGCTCGGCAAACCAAATGCGTTTGTAGTTGTGTGCTTCCGCTTCTTTTGCCAATGCCAATGAATTATGCAGTGTCTTTTGTATGGTTTCCCCCTGCGATACAATGGCAAGCTCTAAAATGGAATAAGCAGTATTATGTTTCATGGTATTCAATTTGTATTTGTTTTTGTTCACCAGGTACAGTTGATTATGACCAATTAGCTGGTTAGCTCTGTCTAGTATGCGAGATGTTCCCGGTTCTATACGGTGTCAACCAGAAAGAACATGTCAGACTTTGCTTCTTCGGCGAGCTTCGCCTGTTGGATATAAAAATCAATGCGCTCGCTGGCGTCACCGGCATAGCAGGACGCTGCCAGTCCATATAATCCCACCCTAGTGCTAAGAACTCCAACCTTGTCTCCGGCTTTTAAAAGCGGGGGTAACACCATGTGAATTATTTTTTACCCGTTACGACTTTCATATGAAGTAGTTTGTGTCTGTGCATCTTTTGGATATTTCTTCCGGAAGGGTACGTGTTTATATAGCAAACTGTGCCCGTACGCTTCGGTCATGGGCTCATTATTTGCCGCTTATTTATGATATTGTGTCGGAAATGAAAGCGGAAACGGGTTTGGGAAAGACTAAAACAATATTTAAGAACAGACAATGCGGCGCGTATTAACAGACTGGCGAGTTTACCTGCTCTTTATACCAGGCATCCTGGGAATCGTAATACTAGAATTTTCGCTCTTTGATGCGGGCAATCACCGCCAAAGTTTCTCGATAGCAAATATGCTGTGGGTAATCAATCTGCTTTTGATTGTGACTGTACAGGCCTACCTCACCACTTCCTTCGATAAAGCCACTCTCAATAAGATCGGCTTGCCTACTCTTAACGCTTTTTTGCCAGTGTTCTACTTTGCTCTTTACTTCTTGTTTGTGATTAGCAAGGCTGTAACCACCCCGGCTTCTCCTGCTGCAGCTACGCTGGGGCCAGTGCGAAGTGTAAACTTAGGCTTATTTAACACCGTTATTTTCATTCTGCTCCTTTACTCGGCGATCAGTTTCCTTTTTCTGAACAACTGGCTGGTTAAAAGGCGCATTTTAAGAAACCAAGACTCTGTGGTGCGCATGGAGTTGGCAAAGAACTACTTGGTTCCAATGAAGCGGCTAGTCAAGGCTGCCGTTGTGGTGGTAGTTGGCACATTTCTTTTTTGGGTCTTCTTCGATATTATAAGGCTTACCATTTAGCGTTATGCAACGAATTCAGCACTTCTTGTACGTTTTATAAAGATATTTCTCCAGAAGTGAGACATAAAAAACTTCATTTGTTCCGCCTTGTAATGTGCAGCAACGAGCGTAGTTCACCCTGCAGGTCGTTCTCATCTAGCCACAGCTGCTCGACTTCGGGTGAAAGTATCACAGGTATGCGGTCGGAGACGGGTCTCACAAGGTCATTCGCTTACATCGTGTTGGCAGTGAAGGTAGTGCAGCTTTCACAGCTCAGTTAACAACAACTGGTAGTTCGCGCACGCTGAGGAACCGGATGCTTTCCATGATGATAATAAAATTCCGTATGGCTGGGGATAGGTCCGCAGTATCTGGCAAGAGTAAAAGAAGAATAATTTTGGTGTATTTCTGGACCGGTGGGGAGGGGCCGGAAGCGCCGACGCGAGGCGGTAATGTCTCGCAGAGAAGGCCGAACGGAGCAACACCTGCTGGAGAACGGAGGTGCACTGCGATTTAAACAGGCGCTTGATAGGCCGATCCTGAATCACAACCGCGGAATGGCCACACGGCCCTGGACGGATTTACGGGAGATTTAGTTGAACTGTCAGGTGTTTGTAAAAACCGGAATGATCACACCTTGTGCTCTCTACAAGCGCGATGCCTCTGTAAAGCAGCGTTTAGTGTCATGCTGCTTTAAATGTCACTAAACGCCGCATAATTATTATTGTATGGACAATACTTTATCCCTTGCCAGGAGACAGGCCCCCATGATGCCTGCTTTTCTTCCGAGACGGGACATCTTGAGTTCCGTGTCGGTGCTGACAAGGCTCAAGGAATACTTATTAATCGCGGCTTTGATTGGAAGCCTGATATAGGCATCTGTTTCTGCCAATGCTCCTCCCAAAATAATTAACTCAGGATTAAACAGGTTCATAATGGCAGCAATGCCCCGGCCAATTTTTTCACCTGCCTCGGAGATGATCTCGATAGCCAGCATGTCGTCGTTCAAAGCAGCATGAATGATATGCTGGAGATTAATTTTGGCTATATCACTGACCGTATTGGTGACGATACTCGTGGCTCCCTGTTTCAGCCTTGCCTTAAACTGTTCTGTGATGGCAAGGCCGGAAGCCTCTGTTTCTAAACAGCCCTTCTTACCACAATGGCAGATGATATCATTCGCTAGCAGCGGGATGTGCCCAAACTCCCCTGCGAACCCTGATTTCCCATAATACAGTTTCCCGTCTATCATGATACCCATGCCGATGCCTTCATCTATGTTGACGAAGAGAACACTTTTTTCTGATGTAACGACACCACTGTAGAATTCACCGAAAGCCATGCCCCGGGTATCATTTTCAAGGTAGGTATGGATACCTATTCTATTCCTGATTATCTGACTGAGCGGTTCCTGATGTAAATGGAAGAAGCTATAGCTATAGCCGGTTTTATGGTTCACTCTGCCAGAGATATTGACACATGCTGCTAAAATTTTATCCTTGGGGACAGTAGTCGAGTCGATGAACTCCTCAATCTTAGAGCACAGTTGATCAAGAGACTCATTTGAATTCTCCAGATGAAAGGGAATGTCCAGCTCTATTTTCAGAAACTTTTCAGAGAAGTCCATTAACCCGATGTTAATGGACTCTCTTTTAACCTCTACCCCTATAAAATGAGCCGAAGAGGCCTCCAAGCCATAGATGTTAGGCTTTCTGCCAATCCCAGCGTTGCTTTTCCCGAAATCACGAACCAAGCCTTCGGCCATCAGCTCTGTGATGAGCTCATTGATCTTTGGGGTGCTGACATTGAGTTGTCTGCCCAAATCAGCTAAAGTAGCGTTTCCCTGAGTGGATAGGATTTCCAGTACCTGCTTTTTCAACAAGGTGTTTTTATAGGAAACGCCACTCATCTCATCCTGCTGCAACTCCTGAATAAGCGTACCTTTTAACCCTTTTCTGTATGACATTCCTTTAAACTTCTAAACAATGGTAAATATGTACAGCAGAGACAGTCTGCTGTTGATTCATAACATAAAGATAATACGGAAATGTATTTAAATAAATTTAGCCAGTCTATTTTTGTTTAAAAATTAATTTACATAAATGACAATCATTATTAAAAAAAATTAAAAACAATTTGGAATATATAGAATTAATTTTTTAATTGATCCAACATTAACGCGAAGGTATGCATTCGAAATTTACACTGATCCTCTTATTGCTGTTAATCACTGGTTGTAAGCAAGCCTCAGAGAGTAGGGGTAGCCTAAAAGAGCAACAGTTGGTTGTGTCAGCTTCGGCGGACAACGATATTGTAAAGCTACTGCTTAAGAATCAGCTTGATTTTCTGCGTTTGGAGAGTGCGGAAGAGGCGATAAGTAGAGCAGGCGAGCATGACGCTGTACTCCTGCTAGCAGATTCCTATCCGGCTACCCGTGTGCTTTTAAGTGAGAAGTCCTTTGAGCGGATTAAAAAGAAGAAATTAAAGGTGTACCTGGAGTTTCCTGCCAATCTTCCTGGTATGGAACTTCCTCCAGAGACCAAACGCATAAAGTTAGAGAGAGGTGTCATCAATACCTCCAAGATCTCCGGGCTTGATTCGCTCGATCTTTTGGGGGTAAACGACCATCAGTTCATCCCTTCACAGGCAGCAGAAAGCCCGCTCATTGTGTTGGGGAAAGTAGCGGGATACGACAAAGCTGATTATGGCTTGCAGGATGTAGAGGCTTTCCCGCTGTTGTTCAAACATCAGGGGATGTTAATAAGCACAACAAAGTTAAGTGATGCGATCACATCCCGGTTTGGGCCTGCAGCCTCCTGGTCCCGGGTATGGGAGTACATTTTAAGGAATCTTCTCTCGGCAGATGCGATTACCCTGCGGCATTGGCCCCAGGAAGTCAGGCCCTCATACTCGAAAGAGCAGGCGCTTCCGGCGAATGCCTACGAACGATCCATCCTGAAAGGTTCAGATTGGTTTTACAAGGCACGCTTGTTCATACATCCAGAATGGCAGGAACTGTTTGAGAAGAGAACTTCGAAAAACGGGATCGAGGTGGTGCACCCACCGGTAGGACCTGCTCAACCTGTTGGTGATGGGAGTTTAGGCATATTAGAAGGGCACGCCTCCTTCATTCAGGCAGATGGATCCCAGCCCTACCGGTGGTGGCTTCGGGCAGACTGCCAGGCGGAAGTAGCGTATTCACTCAGTGCTGCGGCGCACATGCTGGAGAGGGACGAATACAAGGAGACAGCGAAAAACTTACTACATCACCTTTATAAGGAGTCGAACCTGCGGGCTGGAGAACGAAATGATCCACAGAGTCCATCTTATGGTCTGATTGGCTGGGCCACTACGGATCCGGATGCCTATTACGGAGATGACAATGCGCGTGCGCTCCTAGCCACCATCGGCGCCTCAGCCAACCTCGGGACCAGTGATTGGGACGCTTATATATTAGATGGGATTTTAGGGAATTTCAGAACGGCCGGCACAAATGGTTTCAGGGGCCCCTGGTTCAGAGACGCAGCCATGCAGAAGACGGACTGGCAGACCCTGGGCAATCGTGAAATCGTAAACGTCCATCCTCATTATGAATCCTGGCTATGGGCTTGTTACCTCTGGCTCTATGATAAGACGGGGTACGCTCCTTTGTTGCAGAAAGCCAAGGATGCCATTGCCATCACCATGAACCGTCACCCAGACTGGAAGTGGACAAACGGTATCCAGCAGGAATACGCACGAATGCTGCTGCCATTGGCCTGGCTTGTGCGCGTGGAGGATTCCCCGACGCATCGACAATGGCTCGCGCTGGTGGCAGACAAGCTACTGGAGGACTTGCAGGAGAGTGGCGCCATACGGGAGAAGCTGGGGAAAGAGGGACTGGGAAGATACGGCCGTATCGCATCCAATGAAGAATATGGCTCTAAGGAGGCCCCTTTGATATCAGAATATGGCGATCCGGTCACCGACCTGCTCTATACCTTGAATTTTGCCTCATTTGCCCTGAATGAAGCTGCCGCCGCCACAAACAACCCTTCCTATAGAGCAGCCTCCAATCGGATCACCGATTTTCTGGTGCGGATCCAGGTGAGCAGCCCTGTGCATGAAGATTTAGATGGGGCCTGGTTCAGGGCATTCGATTACGAGCGCTGGGATTACTGGGCCTCCAATGCGGACTCGGGCTGGGGACCCTGGGGCACCCTGACAGGGTGGACACAGAGCTGGATTATCAACAGCCTTATCCTTACGAAGGAAAAACAAAATTTTTGGGATAATACCAACGCTCGCTACAAAGGCAATGATCAATTCAGGCAAATGGCAAAGGAGAAAATCAATGCCATGCTCAAAGAAGGACAACCAGTAGGGAAACAATAGCATTCTCCAGACAGCATCAAATTCACTATCCATAGCAATCAAGCATAACCATCAATCCAAATGTCTACACTTTACACCTCTAAAAATATGATGAATAGAGCATTAAGAAGGAGCCTGGCGATTATTCTGCTATTATCGGTTTGGGCCTGCAGTAAAAGCGAGGATACCACTCCTGTGCCGTTGTCCAAGCCTCAGAATATTACAGGTTTAAGAAAGGTGCAGCAGTCCGAAGACCTGAAGTTCGGCGCCACTGCCATCAAGGGCATTGTGATTTCCGATGTGGCTGGGGGCAATATGGAAGCAGGAATGGTGGCCGTGCAGGAGGAGGGGAAGGATGCCGCCATCCTCTTGCAGTTGTCTGGGAATTCCGGTTTTGCGAAGGGCGACGAGGTAACGCTTAATCTGGAAGGAGCCTCGCTCTCATCCAGGGAGGGAGAGCTGGTCATTTCCGATTTAGGTGCAAGTGCTGTTGAAAAAACGGGAAGATCTGTGGAGGTTACCCCAAAATCAACCACGCTTTCTGACATTGTGGTCAACGCGGAATTCTGGGGTCCGATCCTGGTAAAGGTTTCTGAGGTCAACCTGAGCGGTGGAACGCAGGGGAGATTTGAGGGAGAGGTAGTGCTGCGGGACGGCATCGGAGCCGTTTATTCCATGCTTCAGCCCAATACCGCGTTCACGGATGTGACCATGCCGGCCATGGCCAACTCCTATACCGGCATCGTCCGGATAAGCGGAGACAAATTCTATATCAATCCCAGGAATATCGAGGACATCGTGGGCGGAGTGATTGAAACGACCGAGGATTTTGAGGATGCCAGCAATACCAGCTATGACGTGAAGGAGTTGAGTTTCAAGACAGGTGTCTGGACCCTGGATGGCGCCATCACAGCGGCTACCTCGGCAGATATGAAAAACGGGGCGCAGAGCGTGCGCATGCAGGGCACGGTTGGCAACGACAAGCGGAATGGCATGGTGAGCATGAATTTCGATCTGCAGGGGGTTAAGGGCTTGAAAGTGTCCCACGGTATTTATCCGGCTAGCGCGGAGGTTGCCAACATGAACCCGACTACAATCGATGTTGAGATCTCAAAAGACGGCGGCAACACTTTCACCCTGCTGCAGCAGCTAACCATTGATGTGCAATCTAAAGTTTTGGAGACAGATGAAATAGCTGTTAATGCGGCCGCAAATGAGCAAGTAAGAATCAGGTTTGTGAATTCCTCAACCCCTTTTGCCAATAACAACAGGCCCCGCATCAACATCGACGACGTTGTTTTCCAATTTTAGTGATGGAGTACTCAGGCATATTATTCACACTGATATTTAGCATTGCACCATGAAACAATATTTAAAGCTTTTTACTTCCCTTCTCCTGCTGCTCTGTCTGGGCCTGGCAAAGGAATCCCTGGGCAGAAGTGTGCAGACACAAGAGACATGGCGCCTCACAGGCCTGGTCGTTTCGCAGGACAGAGAACCGCTTCCTGGTGTGAGTGTGCATGTAAAGGGGACTCAGACAGCGACCGCAACCGATTCCGAAGGCAGGTTTTCGCTGACAGTTCCACCATCTCCCGGGGAGCTTGTGTTCTCCTTCATCGGTACAAATACACAGACCGTTTCTTTTCAGGGGCCTGGAGAGATCAATGTGACCTTGACAGATAAAGCCCAGTCACTGGATGAAGTGATTGTGGTCGGCTACGGAACCCAGAAAAAGGAGAACCTGACGGGGGCTGTTGACCAGGTGACCGCTGAGGTGTTCACCAATCGGCCTATCACGAATCTGTCGCAAGGGTTACAGGGCGTCCTACCCAACTTAAACCTGACGCCAGCGGACGGAAAGCCAACGCAGTCCCCCTCCTTTAATATCAGGGGGGCAACCTCCATCGGGCAGGGTGGCAATGCGTTGGTGCTGATAGATGGCGTAGAGGGCAATCCGGCCCTGCTGAACCCCCATGACATTGAAACAGTTTCTGTCTTAAAGGACGCTGCTTCTGCCAGCATATATGGGGCGAGAGGCGCATTTGGTGTGGTGTTGATCACAACGAAAAGACCAGCCAAAGACAGAACAAGCGTTACCTATACCACGAACTTCGCCATTAAAGAACCCACTGTCGTTCCTGATTTCGTAACAGATGGCTATCAATGGGCAACGATGTTTAACGAGGCTTTTTCAAGTTGGAACAACTACGCCAGCACACCTCAGAATGTCAACAAGACACTTCGGTTCTCGCCTGCTTACCTGGCAGAGCTGGAGCGCAGGTCCAAGGACCCCTCCTTACCCAGGGTGGAGGTAGATCCTGTTACAGGAGAATATGTCTATTATGAGAATACGGACTGGTTTGACCAGCTGTACAAGAAGCATACCTACTCCCAGGAGCACAACATTGCTTTCTCAGGGAGTGGCGAGAAGACGAGCTTTTATGTGACAGGCAGGTACCTGAATCAACCCGGACTTTTCAGGTATAATTCGGACGATTACAAAATGTATAATTTCCGGGCCAAAGGGGCGATAGACGTATTCTCATGGCTGACGCTGGAGAACAACACAGACTTCTCCAATGTACAATACCACAACCCGCTGAATGTTGGAGAGGGTGGGGGTATCTGGCGAAATATGGTGGCAGAAGGACCTCCTATGGCCCCTATGTTCAATCCGGATGGTACGCTGACGCACTCAGCAGCCTATACAGTGGGCGACTTCTGGTATGGCAAAAACGGGATGGACTCGGACCGCAGGCTACTTCGGAATACGACAAGCTTCACTTCCAGATTCTTTGAGGACAAGTTTCAGTTGAAAGGTGATCTTACATTTCAAAGCCTGGATGATAATGAAAAAAGAATTCGGGTACCAGTACCCTACAGCCGGGTCCCGGGAGTTATTCAATATGTGGGCCTAAACACGAACGACCTGCGTGAGATCTACAGAGAGACGCAATACATAGCCTCTAACCTGTATGGGGAGTATCAGCATACTTTCAAGGATGTCCATCGCATAAAGGCCATGGCAGGATTTAATTATGAATTAAATACGCACCGGCGAGTGGGCGCGCAGCGAAACGGGTTGATCTATGAGAATGCCGATGATCTGAATTTGGCTTTAGGCCAGTCCATCATCACAACAGGTGGGTGGGAGCAATGGAACATCATGGGTGGCTTTTACCGACTGAATTATGATTTCAAGGATCGCTACCTGCTGGAAGTCAATGGCCGGTACGACGGTTCCTCTAAGTTTCCAGAGCATGAGCGGTTTGCCTTCTTTCCGTCAGTTTCCGCCGGTTGGAGAATCTCCTCAGAACCTTTTTGGAATGTGTCAGAGGACCTCGTCTCCGACTTCAAGCTGAGGGCTTCCTACGGCTCCCTGGGAAATGGCAATATCAGATCCTATGTCTTTCAGGAGCAGCTTGCAGTTGGCCAGTTAGGGCGCATTCTGAATGGGGTAAGGCCACAGTACACCAATAACCCTTCCGTGATTCCTTTCGGGCTGACCTGGGAAACGGCAACCACACAAAATATAGGGCTTGATCTGTCATTACTGCGGAACAGACTGAATATTGTCGGTGACGCCTATATCCGCAAAACGACGGATATGTTCACGCCTGGGGTGAGGCTGCCCGCTGTTTTTGGAGCTGCCACACCCAGAGGAAACTATGCTGATCTGGAGACAAAGGGTTGGGAACTGTCTGTTAGCTGGAGAGACGAATTCAGCCTGGGGGCTAAACCATTCAGCTATGATGTAAGGGCCATTGTGTCAGACCATACGTCCACCATTCTAAAATACAACAATCCTGAAAAACGGTTAACAGACTTTTATGAAGGGCAGCGCATCGGAGAAATATGGGGCTTTGAAACCGCTGGTTTCTTTGAATCCAATGAAGACGTAAACCGGTCGGCGGATCAAAGTCTGTTCAATACGACAGCCACGGGTGTCTGGCGTCCGGGTGATATTAAATTCGCGGATCTGAACAACGATGGAGTGATTGACTTTGGCGAGAATACGGTCGATTCGCCAGGTGACAGAAAAATCATCGGTAACTCGGAGCCGAGATACAGGTTCGGACTGAATCTGGGCGCTGACTGGAGTAATTTCTTCTTTAGTGCCTTCTTTCAAGGGGTAGGCAAACAAGACTGGTATCCTAGCAGAGGGGCTAACACCTTCTGGGGGCAGTACAATGCACCTTACGGACACCCTCCCAAATCACAGATAGGCAACATATGGACAGAAGATAATCCAGAGGCCTACTTCCCTAGATACACGGGTTATCTTGCCTGGACGGGAGGGGGTACTTTGCGGGAAACACAGACCAGGTATTTGCAGAATATAGCCTATGTTCGCTTGAAGAACCTGCAGTTCGGGTATAACCTTCCGCAAGCAATTGCTTCCAAAATATGGGCACATACCGCCCGTGTCTATGTGTCTGGTGAAAACCTGTTTGCCTATTCCCCCATGCACAAGATCACCAAGGATATAGATGTAGAGAATACGGGCGCTTCGGACCAGGACCTGGACTCCACCAATCATGGTGATGGTTTCAACTACCCCATGTTGAAAAGCTATTCTTTAGGGTTGTCAATAACGTTTTAAAGCAAGAATGATGAAGCGGATTTACATATTATTCATAATAGCCTTTAGCTTATCTGCCTGCGAAAAGCTGGATCAGGCACCAAGGTCAACGGTTGGGAAAGAGGCGGTTTTTGAAAGTGAGAATGGCTTGGCGCTCTACTCAAATTCTTTTTACAACATCCTACCCACGGCATCTGACATTCTGCGTGGGGATGCCATGTCGGATTACATCGCCAGAAAAGAGGTGCCCGACTTCATCAGACCGGGGGCTTATGGACCTCGGCAAAGTACCGGGTGGAACTGGTCAGAACTGAGGAACATCAATTACTTTATTGAAAACAACAACAACAGCTCCGTTCCGGAGGAGACTAGAAACCATTATATGGGAATCGCCAGATTCTTTAGGGCATGGTTTTATTTTGATAAGGTAAAGCGGTTTGGGGATGTGCCGTGGATCGGCAAATCATTCGACGTGAACGATCCGGACTTGTTCAATGGCAGGGATTCCCGGGTAGTGGTGATGGACTCAGTACTGCGTGACCTTGACTTTGCGATCAAGCATATCCGGACGACGAACGATGGCACGAGATCCATGATCACCCAACCTGTTGCATATGCTTTTAAATCCAGGGTCTGTTTATTTGAGGGTACTTTCAGGAAATATCATACTTCCTATAACTTGGGCAGTACAGCCGATGAATGGTTCACCCAGTCAGCAGAGGCGGCAAAGGCCGTGATGGACGGTTTCTCCTATTCCCTTCATACAGGTGGGGGCAGCTCCCAAGCTTACAGGCAGCTTTTTACAAGTAAATCACCGATCGCGAATGAAGTGTTGCTCGCCAACATTTATGACGATGAGCTGGCGCTTTACCATGATGCAAACTGGTACTGGACGAGTGCCACCTATGGAGACAGAGCAAATTTCACCAGAAGCTTTATCAATACTTACCTGAACCTGGACGGCACTCCTTTCACAAGCAACCCCCAATACGAAACCATGGTGTTTAGCGAGGAAGTTAAAAACAGGGATGCAAGGCTCAGCCAGACCATCAGGACAAAAGGGTACTCCCGGATTAACGGAGGCACCGTGGTTGCTTCCCCTCCTGAGTTTTCCTACACCTACACAGGCTATCAACCCATCAAGTGGACACTGGATGACACATTCTACGATAGTGGGAGCCGCAATGACAACATCATTCCTGTCATCCGCTATGCGGAGGTGTTGTTGAACTACGCGGAAGCAAAAGCGGAGCTTGGAGCTTTAACTGACCTTGACTGGGCTCAGACAATCGGAGCGTTAAGGCAAAGGGCAGGCATCATGAATTCCACTATGCCAACAACAGTAGACCCTTATTTGCAGCGCGAGTTTTTCCCTGAGATCAGTAATCCAGCCTTGCTTGAAGTGCGCAGAGAAAGGGGTATCGAACTGGCGCTTGAAGGATTCAGATTCTATGATCTCGTGCGATGGAACAAAGGTAAACTGTTAGAAAAGACGTGGAATGGTATGTATGTCCCAGGGTTGAATGTTCCATTGGATCTGAATGAGGATGGCGTCCTGGATGTCGCCTTCTATAAATCCATGCCAAGCACACCGGTTGCGGGAGTCACTTATATCAACGTCTCTGACAATGCGAACGGGAGGCCGAATCCCTTAGTGCTATCTCAGGGTGACAAAGGGGAAATTATCTGGCTACACACAATTCCGAGGATATGGGAAGACAAATTTTACCTGTACCCCATACCTGAGTCAGAGCGCTTACTCAACCCGGCACTCGGCCAAAACCCGGGGTGGTAGAAAACAGCACAGCCAGTGCCTCTATACCTGCTTAATAACTATCCTCTTCCTCTACCCCTACTAACGTGGCGTTTTTAATTGGGGTAGGGGGGAGATAGTCTTTGCTATTTTTCAACAGTGTATCTGCTAAGCTTATGAATATGAAATACCTGACAGGCTTTTTTGCCCTGTTCCTGCTGCTTTCGTGCAAAACTTCCTCTGAAGGCACGCCCGAGCCTAAAAAGCAGACCATCAAAGTAATGTCCTACAATATTCATATTGGGAACCCACCCTCCAAACCAGCCGGAGAAGTAGATTTGATTGCCACAGCCAAGGCAATCAACAGTGAAAAGCCTGACTTAGTAGCCCTGCAGGAAGTAGACGTGCACACCGCGCGCTCCGGAACCACCCTGCATCAGGCAAAGGAATTGGCAAAGCTGACGGGTATGCACTATTTTTTTGCAAAGGCAATTGACAGGTCCGGTGGAGATTATGGCGTCGCGCTGCTGTCCCGCTTTCCGATTCTTTCTTCATCCGTTCATGCACTGCCTGTAGAGGACGGTTCTGGTGCTGAACTGCGGGCTGCCGGCATTATTGAGGTCGAATTTGCAGAGGGACAGAAAATGCTATTTGTCTCAACGCACTTAGATCATCTGACAGATAAAAACAGGGAACTGCAATCCAGGGAGCTCATGCGGGTGCTAGCTCCATTTGCTCAGTCTCCCATCATCATTGGCGGGGATTTCAACATGGATCCTCAAAACAAAAACTGGAGCCTGTATGAGGAGGGGTTCAAGATGGGCTGCGGCGATACCTGCCCTCCCACCTTTCCGGCCGGAAGGCCCATAACGACCATTGACTACATTCTGCTAAACAGGGCAGCCTCTTCCAAATTCACCGTCAAAGACTATTATACTGTGTCGGAACGCTATGCCTCGGACCACTTGCCACTGGTGGCGGTGCTTGAATTTGAAGATTAAACCCCTATCCCTATGACAAGCTTTTTTAGAGTGCTTGCGACACTGTGCCTGGTGATTGCAGGCATGACTGTACACGCAGGCTCCCCTCCTAAACTGGTCGTTGGACTCGTGATAGACCAGATGAGATGGGACTATTTACATCGGTATCAGGACAGGTACGGGGAAGATGGGTTTAACCGGTTGTTGCGCAAGGGCCACTCCTTCAACAATACCTTCATCAACTATGTGCCTTCCATGACAGCAGTGGGACATGCCAGCATTTATACAGGCTCAGTGCCAGCCATACATGGCATAGCCGGCAATGAGTGGTTTGATTTGAAATCTAATCGCATGGTATACTGCACCGACGACAGTACGACCCACCTTGTAGGGGGAGAAGAAGCCCTTAAAAGCATGTCTCCCCGACAGCTGCTCGCCACGACCTGGACAGATGAGCTGATGCTGGCTTCGAATTTCAGATCCAAGGTGGTCGGTGTTTCCCTGAAAGACAGGGCCGCCATTCTGCCCGCTGGTCACAAGCCGACAGGCGCCTTCTGGTATGACGACAAAAGTGGCAAGTTTGTGACCAGCAGTTGGTATTTCCAGGATTTGCCCACGTGGGTAGAAAAATTCAACAGCCAGCATCTGGGACAGCAATTACTGGCGCATGAATGGGAAACCCTATACCCTGCTGCTACTTACCTGCAAAGCACGAACGACCAGGAAGCCTGGGAAAGACCTTTTAAGGGGGCACAAACAACGGGTTTTCCGCACTTAGTGAAGCAACGCTATCAAACTGACAAAGGGGTTATCCGCAACACGCCCATGGGGAATACCTTAATTCTGGAATTCGCCAAAAGCGCCATCGAAAGTTATCAGCTGGGTAGCGGGACCGTGACCGATGTGATTGCCATCAACTGTGCCTCCACGGATTACATTGGCCACCAGTTCGGGCCCAATTCCATGGAGGTGGAGGATGCCTACCTAAGACTCGATCAGGACTTAGCGTCTTTCTTCAAATACCTCGACAAGAAGATCGGAGTCGATAACTACCTGGTGGTGCTGACGGCAGATCATGGAGCCGCCCAGTCCATTGGGTATCTGGAATCGCTCCGTTTTCCGACAGGGTGGCTGAGGGGAAAGGAGAAGGTCAAGCCATTGAATGAATTGCTAGCCAAAAGATTCCAAACGGATGACTTAGTCAAAGCCATCTATAATTACCAGGTTTATTTTGATGTGGCGAAGATAGAGGCAGCTGGTTTGGACTTCCAAGCGATAAAATCACATGCGATAAGGTATTTGAGACAAGAGCCAGGGGTACAGTTTGTGGCTGACATGGACAACGCCAGTCAGCTTGCCATACCTGAGCCTATCCGAACGATGATGGTCAATGGCTATCATTTTAAAAGAAGCGGTCAGTTGATGATTATACAGGAGCCTGGCTGGTTCGATGGTCCCTTGAAAGGAACCACACACGGCACCTGGAATCCGGCTGATACACAAATCCCCCTGATTTTTATGGGATGGAAAATAAAAGCGGGGCATTCGAACGAGCGCGTTGAAATAACGGACATCGCCCCAACCCTTTCTTCGCTCTTAAATCTTCAAGCGCCCAGTGGAAGCATTGGAAAAGCCCTACATGTAGAACTTAAATCAAACTGAAATGACTAAAATTGATTACGCAGCCTTATACAAGTCCAATCTTTTAGAGAACGTGGTGCCCTTCTGGATGAAGCATTCTGTTGATACGGTCAATGGCGGTTTTTTTACATGTCTTGACAGAGATGGACGTGTCTATGACACGGATAAGTTCATGTGGCTGCAATGCAGGCAGGTATGGACGTTCTCGATGCTTTACAACGCGATGGGGGAGCAGTCCTGGTTAGACGCAGCCCGGCAGGGGGCTGAGTTTTTGAAGAAAAACGGACGGGATGAACAGCAGGACTGGTATTTTTCCCTGACGAGGGAGGGAAAACCGCTCACACAGGCTTACAATATATTCTCGGATTGCTTTGCCACGATGGCATTTGCTCAGCTTAGCAAAGCAACCGACAATGCCGTGTATGCCAAAGTTGCCATTGATAGCTTTCATAAGATCCTGGAGCGGAAACAGCATCCAAAAGGGAAATTTTCGAAGGCCTTCCCCGGGACCAGGGATCTGCAGGGGTTCTCGCTCCCCATGATCATGTGTAACCTGGTGTTGGAAGTGGAGCATTTGCTTGATCCGCAGCTGGTGGAGCAGACCATTGCCGAAGGGGTAGATACCGTGATGAAGACTTTCTATCAGCCGGAGCTGGGAATTATCCTGGAGAATGTGGACATGGATGGGAAGTTTTCTGATTCTTTTGAGGGCAGACTCGTAAATCCGGGCCACGGCTTGGAAGCCATGTGGTTCATCATGGATATAGCCGAGCGGACAAATGACACGGCCTTGATAAAGCAGTGTGTGGAGATTGTGCTTTCTACCCTGGAGTTTGGCTGGGACAAGGAGCATGGGGGACTGTTTTATTTCATGGACATCAAAGGCAATCCGCCTCAGCAATTGGAGTGGGATCAGAAGCTGTGGTGGGTGCATATCGAAGCCATGATCGCAGCGCTCAAAGGGTACCTGCACACAGGGAACGAGCAGTGCTGGGAGTGGTTTGAGAAGCTCCATCAATACACCTGGGATCACTTTGTGGATCAGGAACACGGCGAATGGTTCGGTTACTTGAACAGGCAGGGCGAGGTATTGCTTCCCCTGAAGGGCGGGAAGTGGAAAGGTTGTTTTCACGTGCCCAGAGGCTTATATCAGCTGTGGAAGACGATGGAAAGGGTAGCGGAAAGTAAGTATTCATTAGCAAAATCGTAGAATATGGCCATGTTACCGGTTAAAAACCAGCTGGAGGTATCCCAGGAAACCACACCTAGCAAGAATTACCTGCCTGCGCTCATAGCTTTGGCGGTACTGTATTTTATGATGGGGTTCATTACGGTATTAAACGATACCCTGGTCCCATTTTTTAAGGAGGGCTTCACGCTTACTTATTCCCAATCCTCGTTGGTGCAGTTCTACTTCTTCCTTACCTATGGTTTACTGTCCATCCCCTCAGGGAAAATAGTGGAAAGGATTGGGTATAAGAATGGAATGGTAGCCGGTTTCCTGATAGCCGGATTGGGCGCTTTTCTGTTTCTGCCCGCTTCCTGGTTCCACCAGTATGAGTTATTCCTGGCAGCCCTGTTTATTGTTGCCTCGGGAATCGTTTTGTTGCAGGTTGCTGCCAATCCTTACATAACCGTGTTGGGTTCACCAAAGACTGCCGCCTCCCGCTTGACGCTTATACAGGGGGTTGGATCCATCGGTACGACAGTGGCGCCTATTTTTGGAGCCCAGTTCATCCTCTCGCGGTTAAGTGAATCAAACGCATCAAGCGATGCCCTGGTGAAACCCTATCTGATGATCAGCCTCGGGCTGCTGTTAATTGGAATTATTGTGTTTCGTTTAGCTTTGCCTCAGATTTCCGCCTCAGCAGGTGATGAAGAAGCAGAAGGGACAGGACAGCGATCCATTTTCAGTTTCCGCCATCTGAATTACGGCATCATCGCCCTGTTCATGTATGTCGGTGCGGAAGTGGCCATCGGCTCCTTCCTGACGAACTATATTGCAGATACACTTTCGATCGAGGAGCATGCGGCCAATCTGTACTTGTCTTTTTACTGGGGTGGCATGCTTGTTGGCCGGTTCATAGGTGCCTATGTGTTAAAGCTGTTACAGCCTTCAAGAGTACTGGTTATCGTTGCTTCTTTGTCTGTAGCATTGATAATGACCTCCATTCTTTCAACAGGCTATCTGGCAGTCTGGGCGATGGTGTTGGTTGGATTGTGCAATTCCATTATGTTCGCCGTTATTTTTTCTTTATCAGTAAATGGTCTGGGAGGATTCACAACCAGGGCTTCCGGTCTACTTTCTACCGCAATAGTAGGAGGAGCATTTGTGACTTATGCCCAAGGCTTGTTGATAGATCATTTTTCCTGGGGAATAGCCTTCATCATTCCATTGTGCTGCTACTTCTACCTTATATTTTATGGTCTGAATGGATACAAGCCATCTAATACTCTCAAAAGGCATTCATTGTAAGCTTGAACCTGATTTTAACGCTGATCGGGCATTTCAATAACATTTCACTTCGATATTTGAATGAAAACAGGACAAAGGTCACGGCTATCTTCCTTCTTTGTTGCCTTGCTCGGACTGCTGAGTTTTGCAACTTCCACCCTGCTGGCTCAGGATTCTCTGCATCCAGCCAAGTGGGAGAAAGAAATTCGCGCCTTTGAGCGGAAAGACAGCCTGGATATGCCCGCTAAGGGAGGTATCGTTTTTACGGGTAGCTCCTCTATTAAGAGGTGGACTTCGCTCCCCCAGGAGTATCCGGACTATCCAATAATTATGCGTGGTTTTGGCGGATCCCGGCTGGGCGATGCGACCTTTTATTTCGGACGTATAGTGAAGAAATATCAGCCCAGGCAAGTTTTCCTGTACTCCGGGGAAAATGACATTGCGGCTGGTAGTACTTCGGAAATGACCTTTAAGGAGTTTAAGGCCTTTGCAAGGAAGATGAAAAAAGAACTCCCCAAAGCAGAACTGGTGTATCTGTCTATAAAGCCAAGCATTTCCCGATGGGACCGGTATCCGACGATGCAGGTGGTTAATCAGAAAATCAAACGGTATGCTTTATGGCACCGAAAGGTAAAGTTTCTGGATGTAAGCAGCCCTATGATCGGGACAGACGGGATGCCTAAGGCAGAGCTGTTTTTATCCGATAAGCTCCATATGACAGCGACGGGCTACAACATTTGGCGAAGCATTATTGAGCCTCACTTAGCGGATTAATAAAGCTTTGTGTACTATTACAGGCGTTTTAATTTGAGCAGCATGGCCTTAAAGTAGCTTAGGAGGGCCACTGTACAACGTCTCAGCTGCTCAGTTATAAAACTGTTAGGAGGTAGGAGGGTAGGCTTTTACTCTCTCAACTTTATATTTATGGGACAAAGTAGCAAATTTGGATATAGAAAGCACTTAAAAGCCCTGAAAGGGGAAGTCGGGTGCTTGCTGAATTAAGGGGTGTTAAGTAATTAATGGATAAATAGTTATGTGATTGAGTTCCTGCATATCAAAAACATCAACCTGCTCCCTGTTCTTAAAGTTTCTTCTTCTTAGCCCCTTTCCAGGCGCCAAGTCCTTGCAATAGCCGTGTCGTCTGCCGCAGCTTGGCCACCAGCAGTTCATTTACATCACCATAGTTCTGGTAGGTGGAGGAGAGGTCCCCGCAGTTCAGTTCTGATCGGAGCAGCTGCTAAAAGTTATAAGGGTGTCTTTCAGGGAGATCAGCAAGTTTATGCCCTTATAGCTTCAACTGGTTGCAGAGTCAGGCGCCCCTGTTCTAGGGTATAAAAGTGTAAACAGGGAGCGACTTACTCGAGTATAATCCATCAGTACCTATTAGCAGGCCCAGGTTTCTGTCAGCAGTTGTGTATTTATTGATAGGCACATTCCCATTAAACTCTGACACGCTGCTCCAGCTATCTGCCAGTCGGTCATACCTGAAAAAAGTTCTGTACAACTCACGGGTATCTATCGTCGCAAAAACCCCGATTTCTCCGAGTCCTACGTATCCTGCGCCATCTACTGAAAAACCTGTGAAGCCGGTGTAGCCATTGCCGGGATAGTCTGCTTTTCTTGTCCAGCTGTTTGAGCGGACATCGTAGGCCCAGTTCTCTTTGTTGGTGCGGGTCCGCTCATTTCCCCCGACAATGTGCAGCTGTGGTCCCACCATAAAGCTTGCACAGCCACTTCTGCCGAACTGCGGAAAATCAGCAAGTTGCTTCCACTGTTTTGTCCGCAGGTCATAGGACCACAAGTCGTTCTTAAGTTTCAGGGCACCAATTGACCAGCTTGGGGGAAGATCGTGGCCCAGGCCAAAATACAGCTTGTCTTCAAAGACCCCTGACACTGCACTGACTCTCGCCGCAGCAGGAATGTCACCTTCTTGGCTCCAGCTGTCATTCAGGATGTTATAAACCAGGTGCTTGGCGGTCGTTTCGCCCGAAAGACCTCCATTGAATTCTTCCCCTCCCAGAAAGTGAACGTATGGATGCTTCACTACGATAGCAGGGCTTTTCAAGAACCACTGGGGACCGAATGGGGTCAGATTAACCTTATCACCTGTCTTGTAGTTTTGTTTGAAAAACTCAGTTTTACCGGATTTGAACTGAAGGGCGTACACCCAGTCACCATACGCGAAAGTTGTAGTGGAATGCCAATTATTGAAAGGAAGGTCTAGCACTCTGACCCACTTTCCTGGCAACACGGTGATTTGCTCTTTATAGGTTATCAGAACATCATCAATCTGAATGGATAACGTGTAGCTGCCAGCCAGCAGGTCTTGGGGCAGTTCTGCCTGGAAAACGCTTCCGGCATGACTTTTATAGCGAGCACCTACCTGAAGGGGGTGCTGGTCGAGGTAAATGGCGACGTGCTGGTCCGGGTTTAGGTCCTTTAGGTTTGTTGAGATAGTTAAGGGAGAGAGGTTGCTGATTTTTGCGGGAGATACCCCCATAATCGCAGGCGCAACGGGCTTGAAGACTTGGGTTTGGGAGTAAACTGTGTTGTTCTTTAACTGCGAAAAAGCCCTGATGTGGTAAGTCTTGCCGGTATCAGTCCTGGAATAGACATGGGAATAAGAGGTAGACTCTCTGGCAGTGCCAACCTCTATCACCTTTCCTCTTTCCAGTGATGGGGTCTCGAACTCTGAAATGATGAAGCCGTACCTGACCTCTTGGTCCGACGTGGTCTCCATTCTGGCTTCCAGGGCTACATCAGCGATGTGCAGCATTTTTGCTTTTTCCAGTGTTACGGACACCTGCGTTTTGACGGGGAGTATGTCTGCCTCCTTTTGGCAGCCAGCCAGCAGGAGCAAGCAAGTCAAGACAGGTATAATTCTGCGGATGTAGTACATCGGAGTATCAGCGTTGAATGATGATCTTTTGCGCATGCATCTGATTGGCATGAGTCAGTCGTAACATGTAAAGTCCGGGTTTTACAGAACTTATATCGAATGTATGCCTGGAGCTGTTCCCGGGGGGTATCGATGTGCGAAACAGCATGCGCCCATCAGTTGCAATCAGCTCTAAGATGGCGGGGGATTTTTCTAAAAACAGAAAATCGATTGTTAAGGCATCGTCAGTTGGCACCGGATAAACCTGTACTGCTTCACGCAGGCTGGAAGCGTTAACTTTCTCGGCTTTAACTGTCCAAACGGCTTGCTTGCCATCCTCTGCCTCGACCGTTAGCTTTGTCTCCGTGGAGAAGTCGTGCACATGACCGGGAGGGCTGAGAACATTCGCTCCAGGAGACAGGACAAGGTGCTCTATCGTTTGGTACCAGTCTGCAGACCGGGCTAAGCTCACCGCAATGACTCTGTCAATATCGTTTATCCTGCTGGGGCCGAGCTGGTCCTTCAGGCTGATATCCAGAATGCTGTTCTCACCGCGCAGCTTTCTGCTGACATGAAGGCTCCAGTTGCTTTTTTCTCCGTTCTCCGCTGTAATGAGCAATTGCCGGGTCTGTGAAAAGTCGCTCATCTGATATGGATCAGGCGAAACGGTAGCATAGGCTGATGCCTTGAAATCGGATAACCTTAGATTATCCGGATCTACGTCATTTGCGACAAGCACATCTACTCTTTTATGGAGGCTATCAATCAACACATGAAGCTGCCCCGGGAATTCAACAAGCTCGATTGCGTTTCCGGTGCCCAAAGTTTTTTTGACCTGTAGTGTCCACTGCTGCTCCTTGCCTGAATGACTGACCACTGTCACTTTCTGAGGGTGATTAAAATTGGCAGATAGACTCAAGGGCGCTTTAAGCCTGGCACCTTCGGACACATATAGTTTTGGATTGAGATGCGTTAAGTTCGATCCAGGGCCAACAAAAGCAGTCACTACCTTGTTTTCATGATTGATACCGGCTGATGAAATCTGCCCATCCACAAGGAAGCTCAGCACATTGGCGTGATCCTGCGCTGCCATTAGCTCATCCAAAGTGAGCTTTACCAATACATAATTCCTGTTCGGGGGAATGTCAATGATCGTACCGCCGACCGTAAAACTGTTTTTGACCCGTGATTCCAGAAATAAGTAGAGCGCCTTGTCCTTCTGGCTGTACAGCAGGGAGGAATTGGATAAGCTGTTACTTGAAGAGGCTGGAAGCTTTTTGGTGATATTCAGTTCCCTGTCAAGCAAAAGGAAACGAAAATTACGTGCCGTGAGCATTTCCCCATCGAAGGGCGCTTTATCTGTGTCAAAATTGGCCGGTGGCCCCGAAATCAGGGCCAATAGGGCATTTTCGTGGATGCGCTGTACATCAAAGTTTCCAAACACCCTGTATTTTTGCTGGTACAGCTCATTCCAGTAGAAGAATTCTTTCTCTCTAACAACATCTCCATAGAGATCCGTTATCCTGATTTTATTGTGGGTGTCATAAGATCCCCGGACAGGATCACGATAACTTGAATGCCCCGCCTGGATCAGGAAGGGTTCGCTCAGGTGCGTGTAGCCGTGCATATCAGTCGCAAAGGATTTATGCTGGAGGGGTTCTCCCTGGTGATTCAGGTGCTGCCAATAAGGGGTTGTGGTGGCAGATTGAAAATAGGAAAGACGGTCACTCAGCGGAACAAGCGTGCCAGCACCGCCCATGTATAAGTTTTTTAGTACTTGCTCCTCACCGGTTTCTGCGTTCAAAGCACAGAAGAAAACAGTAGGCACCAGGTCCCTGTCGCGGGTGGCAAGGGTGTTCAACGTTGTTTTGTCAGAATTCAGAAAAAGGGCGTAAGCGCCGACGTGGTAAAGGGTGTTGGTGTGGGGGTCGAATCTTAATTCAGCGGTGTGTATGTGATAGTTATAGGTATTATACACTGTGGACCAATTGTATTCCCCATCCTTACTTATTTTGAAGGTCAGTACATTTGTAGCATAACTGTTGGAGGGCGTGCCCTCGGGACTCTTTCCAATGGGGAAAGTGCCGTTCATTGCTTTTAGATCAAAGCCATTAGTGCCCGCAAAAATGAGGGTACCGTAAAGATTTCCGGCTGGGTCCAGCGTGAAATTTATGACCTGATCACTTTGCCCGGCAGGATAGCTAAAATTGATATCCCATAGGATGACCCCATCGGAATTCATTTTGGTAATAGACCCGGAGTTTCTGTTTGACGGATGCGTGTTGACCAGATAGATGTTTCCGTCAAGATCCGTCTTTACGGTAACCTGGCTGTCATAGCCGTTCTTCGGAAATACTTTGACCCATTCCACCTGTTGGGCGACGACTGGGCATGAAAGCAGTAGAAGAAGCATTAAAAACGTATAAATCAGGCGCATGGCTCAGGAACAGTGGGGATTAAGAGCAAATTTGCTGCAATTCTTATATAAAGATATCAAAATATTTGTTTGGTACGGAGGGTATTCACAACGGTTGCAGTCTTTGACTTATAAAGAAGGTCACCCTGACTTGGGAGATCTTCACTATTTGATCTGAAAAGCATATAGAAGGAGCAGTGCCCGCAGTCACTGTAATTTCTATAGGAGGCTATAAAGTCTCGGGACTACTTTAAAATCAAATTAAATGTAAAAGTTTAGGTACGTGAATGAAAACAGTATGTAAATCAAGGGTATGTTACTGAATATCAGTTCGATGAAGGGTGAGGTGATTAGGCTGACAGAGAATGGGAAAGCCCCTCATGTTTTTTTGAAGGACATACTGCAAAGGGATCTGTTCTATGATGAAAAGGCTCGCATGCCTTACCTGGAGAAGCTTGCACAAGCAACCGGGATAAAGTATGTTAAAATCAGAAAGTATGTGGAAGAAGTATACCTTGACCTTGTGCTGGATTCAAGTACATGCACGCCTTGGCAGATGCATGGCCTGACTTCGTGCAAAAGCCACCTGCACAAATCGGTTTGGCGCTTCCGGCAACGATAGAAGACAGATTTGTACGAGGAACGCTTGCACAAATCACCTGGTACCACCACATGACGTTCCTGGACAAGGGAAAGAACGAGGCCGTGTATGGACAATATTTTATCTCTTGCCAGAAGACAGGCCCCCATGACGCCTGCTTTTCTACCGGGACTGGACATCTTGAGTTCCGTGTCGGTGCTGACATGGCTTAAGGAATACTTATTAATGGCGGCTTTGATTGGAAGTCTAATATAGGCATCTGTTGCTGCCAATGCTCCTCCCAGAATGATTAATTCAGGATTGAACAGGTTCATGATCGCTGCGATTCCGCGTCCTATTTTTCACCTGTTTCGGAGATAATCTCAATAGCCAGCATGTCATCATTCAGAGCAGCATGAATAATGTGTTGGTGGTTGATTCTGGCTTGATCACCGACCGTATCCCCGTCTCGGCAGGTGGCCAAAACAAGCCAAGGGAGCGGCGGGTCCGCTTTATGCACCGGCACCGCATGGCGGGAGGCACAGCAGGGATGGATTAATAGTGCAAATTTTCTATATAGAAAGTAGGAATTTAGGCTAACTTTACTGACCGGAAATAACTTGTGACAGCACATTTACTGTTTATGTTTTCCCAAAGTCTATTCAGAGGTGTCACCCTATGAGTCAAAGTTACACTGAATACCTGCCCGCCAAAGCCGATGACATTGCCCATGTTCTGAAGCTGCTCGAGGCCTCGCATCCGATTTCCGACAACCTGCGGGAAGAGTTTTACAGGCACACCGTCACCTTGCGGCTTCAAGAGGGGGAACATCTGCTTTACCAGGGGGAGAGATGCCTTCACATGTATTTCATCCGGGAAGGCGCCCTGATGGCTTATTCTATGCACAAGCATAAGAAAATAACCACCTATATTTCTGTTGAAAACGAGTTTGTCAGCTCTTTATCCGGGCTTTATGGTCAAGAACCCTCCCGGGAAGCCATTGTGGCCGTGGGACCGACCCTGCTGGTGGGCGTGCACACGGATATTCTCCAAGGCTGGTATGCCCGCTATTTTGAGATGAACTTTATCATTCGCCAGGTATACGAAAACTATTATCGAGAAGCCCAGGAACGGTCACATGTCGTTCGTATTGGCAACGCAGAAGAGCGTTACCTGCATTTCATCAAATCAAAGCCCGGCTACATCGACCGCCTTCCGCTCGAAATTGTGGCCTCCTTTCTGGATATAAAGCCGGAAACATTATCCCGCGTTATCAAGCAGACTAATAAACAAATGCAGGTGCAGGAGGCAGCAGGCATTCTCGAGAGATTAGAACAGTTTCTACTGGAAACGGAATGCTTCCGGGAAAAGACATTGAAAGTGCAGGGCCTGGCCAAACGTTTAGGTATTCCCTCCTACAAGCTTTCTTTGGCATTAAACATGTACCATAAGAAAAGCTTTACAGAGTTTTTAAATCATTACCGCATTACTTACCTGAAGACTCAATTAGAGAAGGAGGAGTCCCTGCAGAATTTCACCATAGAATCTTTGGCTTTTAATGCAGGATTTGCCTCCAGAAGTGCGTTTTATAAAGCATTTAATAAAATGGAAGGCCTTAGTCCGAAGGCCTATTTAGCCGCTTTAAAAGGTGTTTAGTGTCAAATAGTAATCCCTTAAATGCTGCATTTATATTCGCTATAGTATAAAGAAGCATGTATTATTTTGATTGCATCCCACTATTAGTTTTGCACTTCTCACTTGCAAACACTGTGCAACATAACAAGGCATAGATACGCCTTTCATCCTGCATACTATTGGTTAGTCCCCTTCTTCAACGTCTCTGGAATACTTAAATAATAGTAGACAGTACTCTATGGGTAGTTTTTGATTTTTTGACGATCAAATTGTCTTCTGTAGCTCAGGTCGAATACGGGATAAAACTATACCATGATTTGAGTTAGAATAGCGATGTTTCAATTAAGGGTCATTACTGTCTATTTTGTCTCCGTTTTTAATACAGGACAAATGAGTAGGCAGCATAGTTGAATCGTTGTTATAACAGCTTGTATTTTTGCACCAAATTATAAGCCTCTGCTATTCATTTGCTAAGCCGATCTTTAAGGGATTTTAGCTATGTGATGCAGAAGGAGAGCGCAGTGAAGCACGGTTAGAACGATGCCACCTGTAGTTACCTGAATTTACGACCTGGTACCACCTGCTTGGCTATAGAAAACTAATTATACTTACTCAACTACATTTTCTAGAAACAGAACTTATAGCCGAACCTTTACACCCATTTTGTGAAACGATTTGCTGCATTTTTTGCTGGGGAGCATCTACTAGTTCAGTCTCTGGCATTTATGGATATTAATTCATTTTGCCTGATAAGACCAGGTTCCAAAGCGGAATACACGAACAAGCTGCCTGCAGAAGCAATGCCCCTATGGAGCTTACTCCTTGTTAGAAATGTGAGGCAGGGCTCCTGCATGTTGTGCTCTTCAATATAAGCCAATGCTCATACAACAGCTGCGCATCTTTACTGTTAATTATAGTTACACCGCTGTAATTATTTCTGCAATTCTGACAAGCATCTCTTTGATACTTGTGAACTATGTCATTGCCTGTTTTGCACTCATCTTTCTATTTCTGCCACTATGCAACGTAGTTCAGGTTCGCCAGGCAGTTTATATAGGGGCAATTTTTGGTGCTGTGTCCGCAGGTATACTAAACTACTGGATGATACCTGCCATTGCCCGGTATGCGCAAAGCAGCTTAACACTAGGTATAGGTTGCTGGCTGCTTTCGGTGTTAGTTATCAGTAGCTTGTATGCTTTGCAGTTTGCCGCATTTGCCAAAGCCAGGTTTGCAAACACTTCTTTCGTTGCTATATGCTTCAATGCCTTTTTAATGGCTTCTTTTTGGGTGATTTTTGAGTGGATGCGTGCTGCACTCTTCGCCGGGATGCCGTGGTTGAGCTATAGTATCGGCATCTCTCAGGCCGGGAGCTTATTCATGGCGCAGTCTGCAGCTGCAGGTAGTGTTTACATGCTCTCCTTTCTGCTGGTTCTGGTAAACTATACTTTCAGTCACGCCATTCATTCCGAAGCATGGAGGTGGCTACTGCTGCCAGTCTTAATACTTGTGACTCAGTTTATAGCCGGCGTATGGCTTTATTATAATATCTCACAACAGGCTGCTACGACTGGCCATCCTAAAATAAGTACAGCGCTTGTCCTGGCTTCTTTGCCACCAGAAACTGTGTGGAATGAACATAATGGAAATGCATTGGTAGAGCGTCTGCTCTCTCTCAATGAAGAGGCTGTGGTGGATAACCCAGACCTTATCCTATGGTCTGAAACCGTCATTCCCTGGACTTATAGTGCGGACGACGACTTTCTAAAGGAAGTCTCCAAAGCCACTTCTGGCAAAAATGCTCATTTTCTGCTTGGGATGAGCACTGCTGTTGATCAGAATAGTAATGCAGTCTTCAATTCCGCTTATTTCTTCAACCCGACAGGAGAGGTACTGGACCGACATGATAAGCACGAACTGCTCACGCTTATCGAAAGGCCACTTTTTAACGATAATGGAAATATCATCCTTCCTTTCTTATCAGGCAACGGGCTGGTGGTGCAGCAAGGGGCCAGGCAGCAGGCTATAAAAACGCCATGGGGTCAGGCTGGTGTATTGCTCTGTAACGAATCGGCTGTACCTGCTTTAACAAACAGGCTAGCTTCTGATCAGGTTTCCTTCCTTATCAATCTAGGCAATGATGGTTGGTTTTCAGACTTCTTTATTACAAAGCAGCATTTTTACAACGGCAGACTCAGAGCAATAGAAGCAAGAAAAGATCTGGTAATTAACAACAACAGGGGAGTATCCGGATTGATACGGGCAAGTGGTGATATTGGAGCCCGGTATCACTCTGAACGGAGCAGTGTGCAGCGGGTGGATATTTATCCTAACCAGATCGCCCCGATTGATTATCACTATTTTTTATACACCATTTTTTCAGCAACGGTACTGCTGCTTCTTGTCAGGTTTTACAGGAGGACAGAGATCCTTTCAGCTTAAGTTTTAAATCAAACCGGAGCAAACGTATCTACAGGGTTAAACTGTAAGATGCTGTATGCGAGGGATTTATAATTTCAACCAATATAATTAACGTCAGTATGAAAAAACTTTTACTGTTTTTTTTCTTCAGTTGCCTGTTCTTCGAAGCAGTTGCCGGGCCCTCGTTAAGCCATGGCAACTGGCGTTGGAGGAACGATGATGGTTCCGAAACCAACGCCACCTGGAAGGGGGCAGAGAACCAAGAGGTTAAAATCACCTCTTCGGATGAAATGCTCCGGCTACGGATCAAGATTGCCTCACAAGCAAGTGGCTTTGAGAGCACTTTTACTAGTCAGATAGAGAATCAAATCGGGTATTCCAGAAGTGCTGACGGCCCTTTTACCAGGATACTGGCTACCAACGATCACGCAGAGCATTTTGTACTAGCTTCAAGTGGTCATGTGCAGGGAGGGGAAGCAACAACCGAACAACTAACGCCAGGCGCTGGCGGGAACTTCAGGACCGGACAGGTGATAGCTAGTTCTACTCCACAGGGTGCATTAGTCTTCCAGAATGAATCCATTATGAAGGAATTTGAGTGGGTGCTTCAGCCGACAGCATCTGCTCAGGAAGGAAAATATTTTTTTAAGCTAAGTGATGAATCCATCGGGCAGCCAAGCACGTTGCCTTCTGTGCTTTACACTACTTCACCGCAAAATAAACCAATAGCAGGATACCTGAATGGGCTGCAGTTCGATGGCGTAAACGATTATGTAGAAATTCCGTCCCAGCCTTCGAACCAGTTCAACTCTGAAACGGAGTTTACTGTCTCGTTGTGGTTTAAGGCAAATAGTATGGCAGTTGCCGGTCTTTTCAACCGGCCTTCAGGTGGCGGGGATATGCAGTTCTGGCTAACGGCTGCAGATGGAAAATTTACTTACGGAATTGACAAACATGGTTATGGCTGGACCTGGGTTGGTACACCAGAAGCCTACAAAGTAGGAGAGTGGGTACAGGTGACCACTGTACGGCGCAATGTAAATGGCCAGCGCAAGATGGAAATCTATGCAGATGGGGTTTTGGTTGGATCTGGCACTGTGAATTTTAATTCTTCGGCCTCAAACGCCCCTATTCGCATTGGTACCTATATGGGTGCGGATGGTGGTTTTGCCAATGGTCAGATTGATAATGTGTCGCTTTGGAAAAAGGCACTAACCGTTGAAGAAATCAAAACCCTTGGAGCTACAACCTTAAATGGCAAAGAAGCCGGTTTGGCAGGTTATTGGCGCTTTGATGAAACGACCGGCACAATCGCCTATGACGCCACAAGCCATGCAAACCATGGTACGCTCAAGAACATGGACCTGGCAACTGCCAGGGTTGCGTCAACAGCGGGCGATATAAAGACATACGAGAATGTTGCGTATTCCGGAAAACTGGCTGGTAGCGACCCTGATGGTAAGCCTTTAAGCTATAGCCTGGTTACCGCGCCGGCTACAGGTACGATCGTTCTCAATTCCAATGGTAACTTTACCTATACCCCTGCGGCTGATGTAGTTGGCACAGATGTGTTCTCCTACAGGGTAAGCAACGGAACCGACGTCTCCAATACCGCTACTGTCATTGTAAGGATCGTGGCCGTTAACAAAGCACCGGTCCCAGCAGTAGCTGAATTGCCAACTATCACTGCGGAATGCGCTGTTACGGTAACTGCCCCGACAGCCCAAGATGATAACGACGGTGTGATTACGGGCGTTACGACAGATCCTGTACACTATGCCACCCAAGGCTCTCATACCATCACCTGGACCTACAGCGATAGCGAGGGACTGACTTCCACACAGACGCAGCAGGTGATTATAAAAGACACTACAAAGCCTGTATTTGCAGCTGTTGCATCAATCGCTAAGAACAACGACCCGGATAAATGCGGTGCAGTGGTGACCTATCCGATGCCAGCGGCTACTGATAATTGTAGTAGTGAAGGCAAAAAAGTATTGTTGATTTGGGATGAAATAAATACGAATACGACTAGTCTTAAAAATGCTTTGACAGCTGCAGGTCTTGATGTTGTTTTAAGTGCTACCAGCGAAACAGGATATGATGGTACAAATCCATTACTAACCGGTTTTGGTGCAGTTATACACCTGAATGGATCAACATATTCAACAGCAATGCCTGCTGCCGGTCAAAATGCCTTGGTTGATTTTGTGGTGGACAAGGGCGGAACTTACATTACGAACGAGTGGTCAGCTTATGAAGTAGATGCCTCAAAGACGATGGCTGCCATGGCAGACATTGTTGTTCTTGAGAGGAAATCAGCAACAGGCAGTAGTGAGCAGGTTGCTTACTCTGTAGTGGCCGCTCAAGCCGCACATCCAATTTTAAAAAATATTCCGGCTACGTTTACGCTTCCTCCCGGAGCCGCTAATTCTGGAGGTGTGAGAACTTACAATTCCAATCAGCCGATCGTGTTGATGACTTCGCCCTATGGTGCCGCCGTGGCGGTGAGGGAGTTCCCAAATGGGGGCAAGGCTGTTGGTTTCCAACATACGGGAAACTATGGAGGCTCAGCAATTCTTTCAGACGCAAATGCCCAGAAGCTTTATATAAATGCCGTAAATTTCAGTCAGAGTAATGGTACACTTACCATCACGCAGACAGCCGGCCTTCCTTCAGGTGTATTGTTCCCGGTAGGTAAAACTACGAATACTTTTACAGCTACAGATGCGGCTGGCAATACGTCGACTATCAGTTTTGATGTAACAATTTCAGATACGCAGAAGCCAACTCTACTTACCAAAAACATTACTGTGGAGTTAGATGCTTCCGGTAAAGCAACTATAGCCCCAAGCCAAGTGAACAATGGGTCAATAGACAACTGCTCCATTCCGGCTGATGGGTACAGTGTAGACCTAACCAACTTTACTTGTGAAGATGTAGGCCCTAACACCGTCACGCTTACCGTAACTGATGGGAACGGCAATAGCGAGAGTGCAACGGCTACAGTAACTGTTGTTGACCCGATTAAACCTACTATCGCCGCTCCGGCGGCTGTGACAGTGAATACGGATGCAGGCAAGAACACGGCATCGAATGTAGCCCTGGGAGCACCAACCATAGCCGATAACTGTTCGGGTGTCGGCGTATCAAATAATGCACCGACCCTTTTCCCGCTCGGCAATACCACTGTCATTTGGACAGTAACAGATGCGGCAGGAAATACAGCAACGGCTACACAAGTGGTAAAAGTTGAGGACAAAGAAGCTCCTGTTCCAGCTATAGCCATGCTGCCAGCTGTAACCGGCGAGTGTTCAGCTACTGTATCTGCACCAACAGCAACCGATAACGTGGCAGGCCCTGTTACCGGCTCCACGACAGATCCGACTACTTACACCGAGCAGGGCACCTATACCATTACCTGGACCTATACCGATGGCAACGGTAACAGCTCTACCCAAACACAGCAGGTAGTTGTAGATGATGTGACGGCACCGGGAGTGGGAACTATTGCCTCGAAGACGATTGCCATACCTGCAGGTCAGTCAGCTAACTGGAACATGTACAGGTTTAATTTTGCAGATCCACTGCCGGCTGGTGCCGTTGTGACAGGTATAACGCTTACTTATTCCGGCAGGGACCAGGGCTGGGGCGGAACCGGAGCTTCGGCCAGAATAATTGTATCAGATACAAATATAGGTTCTAACCAATTCCTGGCCTACAGTCAGAATTTCACCATCAATTTTACCGGTGATGTTCCCGGTTATGTATATGGTGGGAATAACTTTATGCGGGTGGACTTTGATACGTGGCCAGGTTGGGTTGCTAATTTTGAGGGTGGCACTTTAAATATCCATTACGAAGTTAAAACGCATGCTGCCACATTACCAGCCATAACCGGGGAATGCTCGGTTACGGTTACTACTATACCTGTAGCAAATGATAACTGTGGCGGAGCTATAGCTGGAACAACTACTGATCCACTGTCCTATACTGAACTTGGTACCTACTCCATTAGATGGAGCTTTGATGATGGGAATGGCAATATTTCCACTTCGACGCAGCAGGTTGTTGTAACAGACACACAAAAACCACAGGTGATCACGCAAAACATTACGGTGGAGTTGGATGCTACTGGTAAAGCAAGGATAACACCAGCTATGATCGATGACGGGTCTACTGACAACTGCTCCATTCCGGCAGGTGGGTATAGCTTAAGCCAGACTGAATTTACATGTGCCGACCTTGGTGCTAATACCGTAACACTTACGGTGACCGATGCGAAAGGCAACAGTGAAACCGCAACAGCCACGGTAACAGTCGTTGACCCGATCAGACCTACCATCACCGCGCCGGCAGCTGTTACGGTAAATACGGACCCTGGTAAAAATACAGCTTCAGGAGTAGTGTTGGGTACACCAGCAACAGCCGACAACTGTAGTGGACTTGCCTTATCAAACAATGCACCGGCAGTTTTCCCAATGGGGAACACCACTGTCACCTGGACAGCGACAGATGCGGCGGGTAATACAGCCACTGCAACGCAGGTGATAACGGTGGCAGATAAAGAAGCGCCGGTGCCAACTGTAGCCATGCTGCCAATTATAACCGGCCAGTGTGCGGCAACTGTTACAGCAGTGCCAAGCGCTTATGATAATATGTCAGGTACTGTTCCGGGCAAAACCACTGATCTCCTTTCTTATACAGAACAGGGCACTTATACCATTACCTGGACCTATACGGATGCGGCGGGAAACACTAGTTCGCAGACCCAGCAGGTGATCGTAAAAGATGACACCGCACCTGTTGTCAGAACCAGGAATATCACCGTTGAGTTAGATGCAAACGGTAAAGCAAGTATAGTAGCATCTGATGTAAACGATGGTTCTACGGATAACTGCGGCGTTGCTTCCTATAAAGTAGACATAGCAGAATTCGGTTGCTCCAATGTGGGAGAAAATGTAGTGACCCTGACCGTAACCGATGGAAGTGGGAATAGCTCCTCTGCAGTAGCGGTTGTAACTGTGGTGGGCAACGTGGCACCTGTAGCCATCGCAAAAAACATTACCGTGACGCTGGATGCTGCTGGCAAGGCTACCATTTCGGCAGCAGACGTAAGCAACGGCAGTACGGGTACTTGTGGCATCAAAGCGATGTCGCTTGACAAGACAGCGTTTGACTGCTCAGACATTGGTGAAAACACTGTCACACTTACTGTGACAGATGTAAACAACAATGTGTCGACAGCTACGGCGGTCGTAACGGTGGCAGACAACGCGGCCCCTGTGGTATTGACTAAAAACATTACCGTGCAGCTGGATGCCAACGGCAATGCTACCATAGCTGCTGCTGACCTCAACAACGGCTCTGCCGATAACTGCGGCATTGCCTCTGTGACTGTATCCAGAACCGTATTCGACTGCAGCCATGTAGGTGTAAATGATGTCGTGCTGACCGTGACAGACGTAAACGGCAACGCAGCTACCGCGACGGCTCAAGTAACAGTGGAAGACAAGGTTAAACCAAACGCTGTAGCCAAGAACATCACCGTATACCTGAACGCTTCAGGCGCTGCCTCTATCACGGCGGCAGACATAGACGGTGGTAGCCAGGATGTATGCAGCGAGGTTACACTGGCTCTGGACAAAGCAACGTTCAATTGCACCAACATTGGTGAAAACACAGTTACATTGCTGGTGACTGATGCGAGCGGCAACCGATCCACAGCTACGGCTACGGTGACAGTGCTGGACAATGTAGCGCCAATCGTGCGCACCCGTCCTATATCGGTGCAGCTGGATGCCGAAGGAAAGGCGACAATCACTGCTGCGCAGATCAATGACAACTCCTCTGACAATTGCGGTATCGCAACGGTTGCACTCGATAAAACTGCTTTTGACTGCAGCCAGACTGGAGCCAACACGGTGACCCTGACTGTAACCGACAAGTATGGTAACTCGGCTTCCGCCCCTGCCACTGTCACGGTACTGGAAAACATTGCTCCGACAGTGCTGACACGCAACATCACCGTTGCCCTGGATGCCGATGGCAAAGCTACTGTCACAGCCGACCAGATCAACAATGGCTCTTCCGACAACTGTGGTATCGCTGCAATAGCGCTGTCTAAAACTGACTTTGGTTGCCAGAACCTGGGTGAGAACACAGTAACACTGACCGTAACTGACAAGAGCGGAAACAAGGCAAGTGCCACTGCAACTATAACAGTTGAGGACACTACTGCCCCAATAGCCATGGCCCGTAACCTGGTCGTGCAGCTGGATGCGAGCGGCAGGGCCAGCATCACAGCGGCTCAGCTCAACGATGGCTCGTCTGATAACTGCGGCATTGAAACACTAAGCCTGGATAAGTCCAGCTTCAGCTGTGAGGACCTGGGAGAGAATACTGTGACCTTGACCGTAACGGACAAGAGCGGCAACCAGTCAACAGCAACCGCTACCGTGACAATAGAAGACAAAGTAGCGCCGGTGGTAATTGTGCAGCACATCACCATCCAACTGGATGCCTCGGGTGCAGCAACCATTACAACAGCTGACATCAACAAGGGCTCCAGTGACAACTGCGGAATTGCTTCGATGACGCTGTCCAAGACTTCGTTTGACTGCAGTAACGTGGGTGCTAACGAGGTGACGTTAACCGTAACTGACGGAAGCGGTAACACCGCCACTGCTACGGCTACCGTGACGGTAGAGGATTTATCCGCTCCTATTGTACTGGTAAAAGACATCACGGTGCAGCTGGACGCTGCAGGCAGCGCCACGATCACAGCGGCTGAGCTGGACAACGGCTCTGCGGACAACTGCGGCATCGTATCTCTGTCGCTTGATAAGAGCACCTTCGGCTGCGAAGACACAGGCGAAAACAAGGTGACGCTTACCGTGACAGACGCAAGCGGCAACCAAGCCACCGCAGTAGCCACGGTGACAGTAGAAGACAAGGTAGCCCCAATGATCACGGCGCCTGTCGCCGTTGTGGTGAACGTGGACGCTGGCAAAACGACAGCCTCTAACGTAGCCCTTGGTGAGCCAGCCGCTTCGGACAACTGCAGCGTGGCATCTGTCACCAACGACGCACCAGTCGAATTCCCAACCGGTACCACTACTGTGACCTGGACAGTGACCGACGCTTCAGGCAACTCAACTACTGCCACCCAGACGGTAACGGTAAGACGCGATATCGTGTCAGTGGCAAGCCCGGCGCAAATCAACGTGCCAATCCGAACTACCTACCCAGGCGTACCGCTTCCGGGCACCGTCATGGTCACCTACTCGGACGGTGCAACCGAGGCGATCGGTGTGGTTTGGGCGCAGGGGACCTACAACGGCCTTATCGCAGGCATCTATCCATTAACCGGCCAGTTAACACTTGCTGATGGTACCACAAACCTGAGAGGCCTGACCGCCCAGGTGATCGTGGAGGTAGAGCCGAATATTGCGCCGACTGCACTTGCCTTCAGCGCTACCACCTTCAAACCAGAGGCCACGGCTGACGAGGTGATTGGTACCCTGACTACCACCGATCCGGACGATACCGAGTTTGTCTATACCCTGGCTAGCGGCGAGGGCGACACGCATAACGCACTGTTCGGGGTTCGCGGTGACCAGGTATACCTGAAGTCAAACAAAGGGCTGTCAGGTATGACAAGCTTCTCCATCCGCGTACGCAGCACAGATCCATACCTGAACACGATTGAGCGCACCTTCACGCTGACCAAGCAGGCCTATGACCGCACCGTGGACCAGCTCAAGATCGTCAACGCCTTCTCTCCGAACGGCGACGGTGTCAACGACAACTGGACCATACCGGAGCTAAGGTTCTACAACGAGGTCTACATCCAGGTGTTCGACCGCTCCGGCGTGCGCGTCTTTGAGACGACGGACCCGGAGAAGGGCTGGGACGGACGCGGCACGAACGGAAGGATACTAAAAGGTCCTTTCCTCTTCACCGTGGAAGTGCGGGACATCAACTGGGTGAAGCGCGGGGTGGTGACCATCCTGGGTAAATAAGTCGGCAACGCTTAGAGATTCTTTAAAATGAAAAAGTTAATTCTATTCTTATTAGTAGTTGGTTCTGTTCTGGGCGCAAAGGCCCAGAACAGGAAACACATCGCCAACTTTCAGCTGTTTCAGCAATACTACAACCCATCCCTCACAGGCTACGAGGGCTCCATGCTCAAGGGCTTCCACCGCAACCAGTGGACAGGCTTTGAGGGGGCTCCCAAAACCTACTTCGCCTCGGCGGAGCTGGATCTGGCAGACCTGTCGGCCTGGCAGAAGAATGATGTGCTGCGCACCAAGCAGCACGATTTCTTTGACCGCCAGGGAGGCGCCCGCCATGCCTTTGGCTTGACCGTGCTACAGGATGCATTCGGCCCCTTCTCCGAGAGCCAGGTGCACCTGGGCTATGGCTCCCGCGTACGACTGTCAGAAAAGCTGAGCCTGCGTTGGGGCGGAGCGCTTACGTACAGCGCCCAGCGCCTGGACGGCAACAGGCTTACGGTGGACAATGAGAACGATCCCGAGTTTCAGGGGGTGCTGGGACAGCGCCTGCGCCAGGGCAAGCTGGACCTGAACCTGGGCTGGACGCTGACGGCCGATCAGTTCTATTTTGGCTATGCCATGCAGGATATAACCAGGGGCGGCATCGTGTCGGGCGGGGACGAGTTTCTGCAGGACCTTTACACCCGCAAACACCTGGTGCAGGCGGGCTACCGCACCGCCCTGACGGAAGAGTTCGGGCTTGTGGCCAATGCCATGCTGCAGTACGACGATCAGCTGAAAGAGAGTGCAGAACTTCAGCTCAAAACGGTGTACCAGAACATGCTCTGGCTGGGGGGCAGTTACCGGCAGGATCTGGCCTGGAGCGCCACTGCCGGGTTGCGCCTGAATCAGTTCCGCATCGGTTATGCCTATGAGATCCCGGCGCAGAACGCCCGCCACGTGAGCCGGAGCACCAACGAGATCTCCCTCACCTATAACCTGATTCCGGTGAAGTATCCCAAGTACGGAAAACAAGTGACCATCTGGTAAAGCGAAGAGAACATGAAGAAGATCGTATACACCATCGGATTGATGCTGGGGGCCATTACAATTGGCCAGGCCCAGACAAAACTCCTGGAAACGAATGATGAAATGGCCGGTGTGGCCCTGGTGGGGGAGGACATGCTGCTCATCACCAAAAAAGCAGAAGGCGGCCAGTACCTGTATACTGCCAGCCTTGACGAGCCGGAAACGGCAGCGAGGGCCACTGCCCTAAACGCGGGGCAGATCAACGCCATCGTCGGTGGCAACCTGGCGGCGGGCGAAGTGTTTGTCTACCATAAGTCGGGCAGAAGAACAGGGAAGATCAGCATATACAAGTGGACGAACGGGGAGTTTGTGAAGGGAGAGGAACTGCCCGTACCGCGCCTGCGCAACCACTCCCATAACCTGGGGCTGTTTCTGACGGAGGACAAGCGGCAGCTATTCATCGCCGCTGAGCTGGCCGGCTCAGAAGGGTACGATGACCTGTATCGGAGCGAGTGGAATGGCAATAACTGGTCCAGACCCCGTAATATGGGCAAGCAGGTAAATTCCAAAGGTGCTGAGTTTGCCCCTTTTGTCAGCAACGATTCCCTGTTCTTCTCGCGTCAGCAGGGAGAGACAGCCTACATTTATGGGGCATCCCTGAAAAACGGAGAGATGGGGGAGGCTGTGCGGCTTCAAAGTGTGGTGAACAAGAAAGAGGCCTACAATGCCTATTTCAGAAAGAGCAGCGACCGGACGGTGTGGGTGAGCGGCACCTCGCAAGAGCAGCCGCGCTATATCGCCTACATGCTAGGGAAATTACCTGAACCAGCTGCCGATGCGCCACTTGCCGGTGCTGTTTCAGAACCCCCTGTAGCGGAGAAGGTGACGGAGCAAATCGGGCTGAATGAGGTTGCCGACGCCAGCCCAGTAGAAACAGCACCGAAGCGGGCTGTTTCCCCATCCCTGGTGCTGTTCAACGAGTTTAACCGGGTACATCTGAACCTGAATGAACTTGCCGGCTTGTCACGCTTCCTGCGCCAGCAACCAGACGGAACGACCTTTGTGATCAAAGGCTATTCAGACGGCTACGGGGCGCCCGCGGCAAAGCAGCGGGTGAGTGACCAGCGTGCACAGAGCGTGAAGGCCTACATCCAGCGCTACTTTGCCGCCAAGAGTTTCAAAGTGGAGGTAGAGAGCGAGGTGCTGCCTGACAAAGGCAAAGCGCACCGCAAAACTGAGCTGTACCTGGTACAATAGCAACGGAAGATCCTCAGCCAATGACACGAGCCACTTCGCCAGGAGTGGCTCGTGTGCGTTGTGGGGAACCAGACCCGCATTTGTTGCGGCAGAGGCAGCATCTGATTTGCTTTGGGTAAGGCAGGAAATGCGCGTATGGATTGTTTGTCGGTTCAACTTTTAAATACGGCCGGCAGTCAGAAAAGCACTACACACCTCCCTATGGAAGATTCTATAAAAGCGGTAATGTCAAGTATCTTGCGCAAAATACTTGACAAATGGCTTGGCTGTATTAGTAATCAGTGAATGTAACAGCGAAAGTAGGATACAAGATCAATAGGATACAGGAAGGTACATCATTTAAGTACCAGCAGCAGAGTATTGACCGGGCAATATAGAGTGCCGCTGCCAAAGCCACCGAGAGGTGTATCAAGAAAGGGGTTGTCAAGAGACTCTCTACCGGAGTGTTCTACAAGCCCAAACAATCTGTTTTTTTGCTGAGCTGAGACCAAGAGAGGAAGAATTACTGAAGCCATACCTATTCCAGGGTGAAAAACGCATTGCCTACATTCATTATACAATCGTATGGGGCTGACCACGCAGGTTCCCCAAACCATCAAGGTGGCCAGCAAAGTAAAACGGGTAACAACCAAAATTGGAAAAATTCAGGTAAAGCCGGTAAAAAGTTATGTGGATGTTACCAACGGGAACTACTACCTGCTTGAAATATTAGATGCACTCAAGGATTTTCAAACCATACCTGATCTGGACAAAAAATCGGCTGTCATTTTGCTAAAGAATGAAGTCAGCAAGCTTACGGATAGTGGCCGCTCAGGGACAGCCAGGCGTGCTCTATACTATCCGCCAAGAGACAGGCACTGCTGGGTGCTATACTTGAGTTTTCCGGGGAAAGGAACAGCGCCGAGATTTTGAAACAACCTGAACCTGCTTACCTTCTATAAACTCGGAATCAAAGAAGTAATTTTGCCAACTGCAGCAAAATGGTATATATATTAACTTGAACTTACACAGCAACAAGGAATTATTACGGGATGCCATACTTGCTACGGCAGCGTATCCTGAACGCCAGCAGGGATACCTATTCAATGTCTTCTATAACCTGCTGACCAACGCCATTAAGTTTTGCTCCCTTGAAAGCCCCTTAACATTGAGATCCGACACTGGCTGGGTACAGATGGAAGTCATGTAGTCTCATTCTCAGACAACAGGATAGGCTTTGATGCAGCCGTCTATTATTGAAAATGCCTGACTTTTTTAATTCTAAGCCGTAAGAAGCTGAATTTTCATAATGTTATACCATTAACCATGCAATAATCTCAAGCTCCATATGTCTTCACGTATGCTTGATATTTATTTGCACACAATTTCGCAGCGTTATTCTGTATAATCAACATGTAGGTTGACTGAAATAGTTGATAAATCAACTAATATGTTTACTTATTCAAAATAATAGTATACTTTTATGTTTACTATAACAATGCGCTTGTCAACTAATATATTTACTTTATTTGAAAAAAGTAAACTAATATATTTACATTTATCAAGTAGCAGTAAACAAATATGTTGATTAATTAAGATGTTTATGCGAAATAAAAAGAAACTACTGCTGGAGCAATTGGACCGGAAAATTGCTCCTTTAAAGGTTTTGGCTAAGACTCCGGTCCCGGAAAAAGGTTGGATCCACGCTATTCGGGTCGCACTTAACATGACTTTAGAGCAGTTAGGTGATAAGCTGGGCAAGACAAAGCAAGGCATCAAAAAAATAGAGGAAAGAGAAGCTACAGGTACCGTCTCCCTAAACGTGTTGAAGCAGGTAGCTGAAGCGCTTGACATGCAGCTCGTGTACGGCTTTGTGCCGAAGCAAGGGTCAATGGAGAAGTTGGTCGATCAACGAGCACAGCAGCTGGCTAGAAAGATCGTCTTAAGAACAAGTCAGCACATGAAGCTGGAGAACCAGGGAAATAGCGATGACCGGATTCGGCAGGCAATCGAAGAGCTGGCTGAAGAACTTAAACGTGAAATGAAGGGCACGCTATGGGATTAGAATATGCCTACCTGGATGGCCAGACTCCCTTGGATGAAGAAGAGAAAGAAGGGCTGCTACTCAAAACGATCACCTCACACGGGGAACTGGACGAGTTCGAACAGCTAAACATTGAAAAGGCAATCGCCTGGACCATGAACACCAGGTTTAAGAAGGATGCCATACTGACGGAGAAGTTTATCAAAACGCTGCACAAGCGTATGTTTGGCGAGGTCTGGAAGTGGGCAGGTGAGTTCAGGAGATCTGAGAAAAACATTGGGGTGGCTTGGGTCAGAATCGGTATGGAGCTCAAGTACCTGCTGGATGACACGGCTTTCTGGGTAGAGCAAGGCACCTATCCGCCTGATGAGATAGCGATCCGCTTCAAGCACCGGCTGGTCAACATCCACTGTTTCCCAAACGGGAACGGGCGGCATTCACGCATCATGGCAGACATCATCATGGAGTCCATCTTTGGGAAAGACGCCTTTACATGGAACAGATCCAACATGGTGAAGGCGGATGCTACGCGCAAAGCTTACATTGCCGCCATTCGAGCTGGCGATAAAGGCGATATAGCGCCGCTACTTCAGTTTGCGAAAAGCTGAGCCTTATGCGGGAAAGTATTGGAAGCAGGAAATAGTAACTGGGCATAGGTTCTTTCTTCCCTAAGATTGTATATCGGAAGTAGGGTAATTAACTTTTACTTTCTCAGCTTGATGTTTGTGAAATAAAGCAGTAGATTTGATTAAAGAAAACACCAAATCCTCAGTAGGAGGAAAATTCGGGTGACCGCTGAAATTTGGAGTAATAAGTAATTGATAATAAACGTGTTGTGGAGTAGGTTCGAATCCCTCACTCTCTGCTGGTAGCGATACCAAAGAGCAAAGCCCATCAATCATCGATTGATGGGCTTTTTGTTTTAGGCCCTGTTCAAGACTTTTAACTTGCTTCAGGATGCATTTCTTGAGGTATGTTTAATTCTCTGCGTTCAAGCTGGCCTCTGCTACCTCTGATTTTCCGATGGAAGCCTTATACACGATATACCCTTCCAGTTCCTGCCCGTCCAGCATAGTTCTTTTGATTTTGATAGGGTAGCCGTCCCGGTTGTATTTATAGCTGCAGGTATAGGAGAGGTCTTTCCGGATATTGCCCTCCCGGTCTTTTACCGTATACCTGGTGATGTTGTGGTTGCGGTAGGGAAGTTCCAGCGGCATGAACCGGGCTTCGAGGGGAAGGGTCCGCAGATAGCCTGGCTTGTCGTCAAACTCCAGTTCAATAGTCAAATAGGGAGTCTCTGAACTAGGGGCAAGGAAAGAGGCTTTTTGCAGCTTGCCCTGTTTATCATAGGTATAGACAATCTTTTTGTGGATATACCTTGGGTCAGCGTCATATATTTGTGTATGTTTCTTGTTTGCGTTGTTGTAATGGTAAACAGAAGAGGTCAATCTCTTATCAGAGTTGTATTGATGTGCAATGTTATCGCGCAGCGAACGTCCATGCAGGTACACCGACTGCAGTTCTCTAGGTATGAGGCCATCTTCTGACCGGGACCACATGTAATTCATCTTTCTTACGATAGAGTCACTACTGTCCCAGCCAATTGGGCCAACGTCAGGCAGAGTAGTAACCTGCACTATCTCGTCTTTAAAACGATGGTCCGGTTTCTTGAAATATTCATCGTAATAAGTGTAGGTCACCTCCTCATAAAAGTTAGGACGATTAGTCGTAACGCTGTAGACCCTGCCTTGGTCATAGTAGAAGTCGTGGGTCGTGCTGCCGATCACCACCTTTTGCGGGTATAACTTCTTGATTTCTTCCTCGCTTTTAGAGCAGGAGGCCAGTACGGCTAGGAGGGGGAGCAGGAATAAAGCTTTAAATCTGATAGTCTGCAGTTTTAGAGAAATGAAAAAACTTTACTAAATATAGTTATATTTTAATTAGTGGCAAGAGAACAGGCTGTTTTTTAGCTGGTTATCAATCTGTTTAGGTATAGCTGTGAGTACAACTGCTATTGACGAGTGTAAACTATCATTGGTTTTTCTCCAGCAAACCATGGAAAATGAGGTTTGCCAGGCCCTCATACACGGCAGAAGGGGTATAGTTAATATCCTGCATCAGTTCTGGCGGTACCTGGCTGATAAACTCAGGATCCAGGATTTTCTCCAGTGCACTGGCGTAGAGCAGCACGGCTAGTGAGATGTTTGCGTCCTTCCGGATAAAGCCTTTTTGGTTGCCCTCATCCAACAAAGTTTTGAATCTTTTAAAAGCTGCTTCGGCGCGGTACTGCTGCAGTAGTTGCCAGGTTTTTGGGGTGTGCTTCCGGATGTCGGTGAGTAACTGCCCATTGATACGGGCGAAGCGCTGCCCGACCGTGCGAAACACCTGCTCAGCCTTACTGACAAAGTTGGACGCTTCCTGTTGAAGCAGGTTTTCTACATCACGCTGCAGTTCTTCCAAATAGTTTTTGATGACGGCATGGAGCAACTCTTCTTTTCCTCTGAAATACTGGTACAGTGTTTTTTTGCTCATGCCCAGCTGTTTTGCCAGGTCAGCCATCAATACTTTACTGTAGCCTTGGTTGAAAAACTGTTGCTGAGCCTCCTGTAAAATCAAGGCCTTCGGGGTGTTTATCGTATCCATTTATTAGGGTGTGCTTTATTTTCGCCGGTCTTGCTGCAAAGTTATAAAGAGCAGAGGCCGGGAAACTGTATACGACAAAAAAATCTCCTGCAGTCAGCATAATGGCTGACAATAGCAGGAGATTTTCAGATTATAATCACCTAAGTTAAACCGGATGGCTTAAGCTACATTTTGAAGCTTTTGAGCCAGAGGGGATTACGCCAGTTTAACGTTAACAGCATTCAATCCTTTCGGGCCTTTCTCAACCTCAAAAGTTACACGATCATTTTCCTTGATCGTATTCACCAAGCCATTCTGATGCACAAAGACACGCTCTTGGGTCACGTGGTCCTGTATAAAGCCATAGCCTTTCGACTCGTTGAAAAAAGAAACGGTGCCTTTACGGATCAAGTCAGCCGGGTCGATCTCGGCCTGCTTGGCCACACCGATCTGGATGTCTTCCTGTTTGATGTCTTTTTTCTTCTTTGTAGGGTCTGGCGGCGTATCAGTGATATTGCCGAACTCATCCACGTAGGCGAACATTTCCTCTACGTCTTTGCCCTTGTCAGAATTAGCCTTGCGCTCCTCGCGCTTCTGCTCTTTGTCTTGTCTTTTCTTAAGTCTCTTCTTCTCTTTTTCTTTTTTACTGAAGGTTTCTTGTGATCTACCCATATATGCTGTTAAATGATCTATAAAATGATGGTATGCTGGTATGCAGGCTTTTTTAGTACCTGAACAGGAAATTTGTGCCGTTGCGAATCCACTTTTCAAAAAATGAATTGTCGTTATATTCGCCGGTTACAAGCTCGAAGTCGGGTTGGTCTTTGTTTGTACGAGAGTTCATGAACTTTGGGAGGGAATCCTGATTGTTTGGGGTCCAGTCCTGTCCTTTCTGGAGGGCTACGCAGATGTACTCGCGAGTGGTAGTGTCTACCAGGTATCTTCTATTCATCGTAAGGAGGGGTTAGGTGAAACATTGCCAGGGCGGCATTATAATAACGGGGGAGTGGTGCAAAACATGCACAACGAAATGAAAAAAAGCCTCACCCGCAGGTAAGGCTTTTTTCGAAATGACTTATATCTGAAAACTAAGCACGCTTAACGTTAACCGCGTTTAGTCCTTTTCTTCCTTCTTGCAGGTCAAAAGTCACTTTGTCGTTTTCCTGGATTTCATGTACCAGGCCAGTCACGTGTACAAAGTACTCCTGATCTGTGTTGTCTTCCTTAATAAAACCAAAACCTTTCAGGTCATTAAAGAATTTTACTGTTCCGTTATTCATTCTGTGTTGTTTAATTATATACCTACTACATAGTGGAAGGCATATAGGTTCATTTATTTTTTTACAATGTACGATAAAAATTTTACAATTGCGAGGCCGTATCCGTTTTATAGACGGGTCTGTAGACACTGTTGATCTTTGTGAATCAGATAAAGTGCGTCTGCAAGCTTTAAAAGCAGATATATGATGCGGTGGCTGAAGAAATATTCTGAAATATAATTACTTAAGAAGACCTGCATTCGCCAAAAAGAAGCGAAAATAAATTGGCGTTCTGTGAAAAGTCTCTATATTGGCGGTTGAAATGAACAAGCAACAGAAATCTTATACCTTCTTTTTTTACTTTTTTCCTCCAAAGGACTGAAGCGGGAAAAGGTATATGTAACCATACAGAGGCCCCGCAGCAAGCGGGGCCTTTTTTATTTTAGACTAGCACGAGAGATGCATCTTACACAACAAAATTTCTATAGCGGCTTTGGTTTTAGCTTTTACTTTTTTGGTAAACGCCCGGGGCTGTATTGATTATACTTTAAAGTAAGTTATCACCAGCGCCTCGGAGTATTTCTTCGGGGCGCTTTTTTTTTTGATTCATATGAAAATCGCAATTCAAGGTATAGCGGGAGCATTTCATGAAGAGGCTGCCAGACTTCGGTTCAGCCACGAACCTATCGAGATAGTGCCTTGCCTTACTTTCCGGGAACTGACAGCAGCAGTTGCCTCCGGCTTGGCTGACAAAGGCATCATGGCAATAGAGAATACCATCTCAGGCACTATACAACCTAACCTGGAACTGATCAGGGAGCAGCAACTTTGGATCAGCGACGAAGTGATCATGCGTATTCGCCAGCATCTGGGCGGGGTGCCCGGATCGTCGCTTCAGAGCATCCGCAAGGTATACTCCCACTACATGGCCCTTAACCAGTGTCGGCCCTTCTTCGAAGCTTACCCCGAGGTTGAGCTGATCGAGTCGGAGGACACGGCGCTGAGCATACGGGATGTGGCCATAACAGGCTCCACAGAGATAGCGGCCATCGGCAGCGCGCTGGCCATCGCCCGAAACGGCCTGATCGTGCTCGGCAAAGAGATCGAAGCGAGCAAGCAAAACTATACCCGCTTTTTAATATTGGACAGGTTACCGCAGACGGTCACTGCCTGCAATAAGGCTTCTATCTGCCTGGTGTTGAAATCGGATCCAGAGGCTTTTACACAAGCCATGACACTGCTGCACGAGCGGCACATACATCTTGCTAAAATCGAGTCGGTGACTATACCTGGTCAGCCATGGCATTATCGCTACTATCTGGACCTGCGCTTTGAAGAAGTAGGGCAGCTGGATAAACTGCTCTCTGACATCGAAGCACTTGCTGTATCCATTCAATTGCTGGGGAAATACACAGCGCATACGCTATAACTGAATGATTATGTTCAATCCATCAACACGCATCCAAAGCTCCGGAACGAAAGCTATGAAAGACGGAATTACGATCGCTCAAACTAATATGAATATGAAATCTGTAGGTAAACTAAACACCCACGAACAGCCGCTCATTATAGCGGGACCTTGCAGCGCTGAAACAGAAGAGCAGGTGCTGGCCACCGCCCACCAGCTGAAGGACGCAGGAGTAAGTATTTTCAGGGCTGGCATCTGGAAACCAAGAACACGCCCGGGCTCTTTTGAGGGAGTAGGTACGCCCGGGCTTGCCTGGCTGAAGCGGGTGCAACAGGAGACGGGCTTGCGTGTAGCAACAGAAGTAGCCAATACCTTGCATGTAGAGCAGTGTCTGCAGCATGGCATTGATGTGCTGTGGGTTGGTGCACGCACCACGGCCAATCCATTTGCCGTGCAGGAAATTGCAGATGCCCTGAAAGGGGTGGATATACCAGTGTTGGTCAAAAATCCTGTTAACCCGGATGTGCAACTGTGGCTGGGAGCCATAGAACGATTGGAGAAAGCAGGTATAAGTCAGATTGGTGCCATACACCGGGGCATCTCGCCGCTGGGCAAATCCGTGTACCGCAACAATCCAGAGTGGAACATGCCCATGACTCTGAAGGAGCTGCGCCCTGACCTGATGCTGATCAACGACCCCAGCCACATTGCCGGTAACCGTCAATTGCTGGCAGGTATAGCCGAAACAGCACTGGCGCTGCACATGGACGGCCTGATGATAGAAACGCACATAAAGCCGGAAGCTGCCTGGAGTGATGCTGCTCAGCAGATAAGCCCACAGGCGCTCACAGAACTACTGGCGAAGCTGCGCGGTCGTCCACTGGACGCTAATACCAGATCGGCTGCTGATCTGAGCGACATGCGCCACTCCATTGATTACATTGATGAGCAACTAATTGACCTGCTGAGCTACCGCATGCAGGTTGCCGCTGAAATAGGCCTGTATAAAATGCAGCATGGCATGGCTGTGCTCCAGGAAGAAAGATGGGCAGAGCTCCTGGAAAAGCACGCCAGCCTTGCCTCGAGCAAGAATCTCAATGAGGAGTTTATCACGCAGCTGTTCGACCGCATCCATCAGGAGTCGGTGAGGAGGCAGCATGGGGTGCTGCCGCTTATACCTGCAGGGTATAGCCTTCAGGCCACCACCACAGCACCAGAAGTCCGCCCAGCAGCACAATGCCAAACAAGAGCGATATTTTAGCGAGCAATCCTTTGTTTCCTAAAAAGCCAACCAGGGCACCTTTGAAGGCAATGTTGGAAAGTCCGGCCACCAGGATCACGCGCCACCCACTTTCAGGGGACAGGTTGCCCAGGTTCATCAGTCTGGAAGTAGAGAGAGTAATGGCATCTACATCGGTCAGGCCCGAAATGATGGCGACAATGTAAAGACCGCTGTCCCCCAGGTAGTCTGCAGCGGCAGCAGTCGCCAGGATTACGAGTCCGTAGACAGCGCCGAAGACAAGGGCTGCCTTAAGCTGCGCCGGGTTTTCCTGCTCAGGCATCTGGTCGCTTTCCTCCTTGTTAGCGAAGTAAGCTACCAGGCCTGTCACGACCATGAGCGCAATAACCGCTAGTAGGGGAGGAGCTACCGCAGGCAGGGTAGTTGGCGCTACAATGACAACCTCCGTCAGAATGCGGATGAAGGAAACTGTGGAGGCGATGAAAATAACAATCGCAGCCATTTGCCCACTGCCCTTCGCATTTTTGGTTCGGCGGGCGTAGCTTACGGTGGTAGCTGTGCTGGAAATAAGTCCACCGAGCACACCACCCAGAAAGGTGCCTGCTCTGTTACCGAATATTTTATAGACAAAATAGCCCAGCAGACCGATGCCAACAATCAGTACTACCATCAGCCAGATGTTGTGCGGGTTCAGTACCTGGTAAGGTCCATATTCTGTATTCGGGAGTATCGGCAGGATGACAAGGGAGATCACGACAAACTGCATGATGGCTGTCAGGTCCTGCTGGCCGATGCGGGCCACGATTCCGTGCAGGGTAGCTTTCAGGTGTAGCAATACCGCTACGGTGGCACCCAGGGCTACGGCTACTGTTTTGCTGCCGAACACCAGGTATGCGCCGATTACATACATCAGCAGGAGAGCAGCCTCTGTTGTCTGACCTATATCAGGTATAGGCTCCCTCTTTTTCAGCAGATTAGCCGCTACCACAATGGCCGCAGTAGCCAATAGTCCGGCCCCCACGATCCAGCCACCAAGTTGCTGAGCCATTAAGGCTGTAAGGCTACCAAAAAGTGTAATGAGGGGGAAGGTACGTATACCGGCAATCTGTGCATTATCATGCTGGCGCTGAAGGCCTACCAACAGGCCTAATCCCAGTGAAATAGCAAGTACTTGGAAGAGTTCCTGTTCCATGCAGGCGGTGTGGTGACAGTGGGTGTAGTGCTAAGATACTGCCCTAAATGATAAAAGTATAGCCTGGGCTATACTTTTATCTGATGGTTACAATATATACCTAATGGTATGGTGGTTAATTACTGTCCTGCAGCAGTGTGCTGCTGATGCGTTTCAGTTCTGTTTCAGCAGCCTTTGCCTGGAACTGGATATCGATCAGGCGGTTTTCTGCTACAAGTTGGTTACGCTGCGCTTCCCGTAGCTCAATAGCCGTCAAAAGACCCAGACGATAGCGCTCCAGGGCAATGGCGGCATTCTCCTGTGCCAATTTCAGGTTTGTTTCCTCTAGTTGCAGCAGCTGCAGGCGGTTGCTGTACTGGCTATACGCCCTTGCCAATGCGGCATCCAGCAGGTTCTGCTGACGCTGGTACTCCAGGTTGGCCGATTCCAGGTTTATGCGGGCATTCTGTGCCATCCGGTTAATGTTAAGCCCGTTGAAGATAGGCAGGCTAACACTCAGGCCATAGTTATAACCACGGTTCTGGTTAAACAGGGGCGAGAATTCATTCAGGGGCTCGTTCTCTGAGCGGTTGAAGTTATAGGCGCCTACCACACCGATCACAGGGAAGCGGCTGGCGCGAACGGCTTTGATATCCAAGTTGGCAATCTCCCGGTTAATTTTCAGACGCTCCAGAAGTGGGTTGTTAGCCAGCATACCTGCATCCGTATTCTTATAGCTCAGGTTCGGGTCTACTACGATCGAGTCTATCACAACAAAATCGATATCCGGGTCACGGCTGAGCAGTTGGTTCAGGTTGATCTTTGCATTCTGCAGCGCTTCCTGCTGCACCAGTAGCTCTGAGCGGTCTGTGTTAAAATCTACCTGCGCGCGCAAGATCTCCACCTTGGCGCTCACGCCCACTTCGTACTGTGCCTGGGCTATGTCCACCCGCGCCTGCGAGATGGCAATAGCGTCTTCAATGGCCTGCATCTTTTCTGACTGGCGCACCACCTCAAAATAGTTGTCAGAAATAGCGGCAAGTGTGTTTTGCACTGTCTCGCGGGTAAACAAGATGCCGGACTTCTCGAGTGCTTTCAGACGTTCATAGTTGATAAACATACCCATACCGTCGAAGATGGTCCAGTTCAGGTTGATGCTTCCGTTGATGTTGTTGGAGCTGGCACCGTTACGTGTACGGTCCGGGCCTGTCTGAAAGGACTGGCGGGAGTTGTTCTCACTAAAGGTACGGCCTCCACGAGCGTCCACATTCGGAAGAAAGCCAGCATTGCCACGGGTCACGTTGTTTTCGGCAATGGCCTCCTGTCGGGTGGCAATCTGGATGTCGTAGTTGTTTTGAAGCCCAATGCGAACGGCATCTTGCAGCGAAAGCTGCTCCTGCGCGGCAAGTTTGTTAGGGAAGAGCAGCACTACTCCGAGTAGGAACAGTGCTGCAACTCTAAGTGGGGACATTATATTAGAATGCAAAAGTTTAAATCTTAGCGTCAAAGATTAGATTTCAGATATTATTTGCTTAGAACAGGCTCTCTTTCCTGCTTGCGCTCTTTTCTGCGTTCCAGCTCTTCCTCCTCGTCTTTGTCTGACATCAGGGCAAGGTTTGCTTCAGCAGATGAGAAGAACGAGTAGATAGCTGGAATGATGTACAGTGTCAGACCGGTGGCGAAGATCAAACCACCCACCACGGCTATACCCATCGAAACACGGCTCTCAGAACCAGCACCCAAGGCCAATGCGATTGGCAAAGTACCCAGGATCGTGGACAAACTCGTCATCAGGATAGGGCGGAAACGGGATACAGCGGCTTCACGGGCTGCTTCCAGCTTGGTCAGTCCCTGTTCCTTTTTCTGGTTGGCAAATTCCACCAGCAGGATACCGTTCTTGGTTACGAGACCTACCAGCATGATCATACCAATCTGGCTGAAGATGTTGAGTGTCTGGTCGAAGTACCACAAGCTCAGCATAGCACCCGCCAGGGCCAGAGGCACCGTGAACATGATAATGATCGGGTCGCGGAAGCTTTCGAACTGTGCTGCCAGGGCCAGGTATATCAGACCGAGGGCGAGCAGGAAGGCGAACATCAAGCTGCCCGAACTTTCCTGGAAGTCTCTGGACTGCCCGGTAAGGGAAGTCTGGAATGTCTCGTCCAGCACATCTTTGGCGATAACGTCCATGGCCTCTATACCATCACCAATGGTATAGCCCTTATTAAGGGTGGCACTGAAGGTGGCTGCGGCAAAACGGTTGAAGCGGTAGATCTGAGGCGAAGAGCTTTCTTCTTTTAGCTCGATCAGGTTGTCTAGCTGGATTAGTTCACCTGCATTGTTCTTCACGTAGAGGCTACGCAGGTCAAGCGGCTCACTGCGGTTCTCACGGGCTACCTGTCCCAGGATCTGGTACTGCTTGCCGCCGCGCACAAAATAGCCGAAGCGCTGACCGCTCAGGCCAAGCTGCATGGTTTGGGCCACGTCGCGTACGCTTACACCCATCGACAGGGCTTTCTCGCGGTCAATCTCTACACGCAGTTCAGGCTTGTTGAACTTCAGGTTTACATCCACAAAGTTAAACTCCGGACTCTGGCGGGCTGCCTCCAGGAATGGAGGGATGATCTCACGCAGCTTGGCCATACTCTGGGCCTGCACCACATACGATACCGGCTGTCCAGCACCACGTCCACCACCAAGGCCTTTGTCACCAGCAGCGAAAGCACGGGCACCTGGTATCTGGTTGAGCAGGGCGGGAAGCTCCTCTACAATCTGCTGCTGCGATTTATCACGGTCTTGTGGGTCTACCAGGCGCAGGCGTATGAAACCTGAGTTGGAGTTACGCGTCATGGTGGTCATACTGCTAATGCCCTGTACCGAGTCGTTTACAAGGGCCGAAAGCTCGTTCATATACCTGTCCATAAACTCGAAGGAAGCTCCTTCAGGACCAGTGGTTTGAATACGAAGACCACTTCTGTCTTCATCTGGCGTCAACTCTGAGCGCATGGTGGAGAACTGCCACCAGATAATGCCAGCCGATAAGATGACCAGCACAAAGGCCACCCAGCGGTAGGTCAGGAAGCTATTCAGACTGCTTCTGTAGGCATTCGTCAATCCTGCAAAGAAAGGCTCCGTTTTGCGGTAGAACCAGTTTGGCCTATCGCGGCGCTTCAGCATGCGCGATGACATCATCGGCGTTAGCGTGAGCGAGACGAAGGAGGAAATGATAACAGAACCTGCCACCACGATACCAAACTCGCGGAAGAGACGACCGGTCGTGTCTTCGAGGAATGCAACCGGCATGAATACCGCCGCCAGCGCAATGGTTGTTGAGATAATGGCAAAGTATATCTCCCCAGCCCCTTTCTTGGCCGCCTTCATCGGTTCCTGCCCGTCCTCAATACGGGAGTAGATGTTCTCGAGCATCACGATGGCGTCATCCACTACCAGACCAATGGCCAGTACGATACCCAGCAAAGTGAGCACGTTGATGGAGAAGTTCATCAGGTACATGATAAAGAAGGCACCAATCAGCGAAACAGGTATAGCCACTACCGGAATGATGGTAGAGCGCCAGTCACGCAGGAAGAGGAAGATGATCACCACTACCAGACCGAAGGCGATGAAAATGGTTTCCTTCACCTCCGCAATAGAAGCTCTTACATATTTTGAGTTGTCAAAGCCAATGGTCAGCTCCAGGTCTTCCGGAATATCTTTTTTGATGAATTCCAGTCGGCGGTAGAACTCGTCAGCGATTTCTACCTGGTTTGTACCCGGCTGCGGAATGATCACGACACCGATCATCGGTACGCCGTTGTAGCGCAGTACAGTTTTCTCATTTTCAGGGGACAGCTGTGCGTAGCCGATGTCGCGGAAGCGGATCAGACGGTTGGCGTCTTCACGCACTACTAAGTTGTTGAATTCTTCAGGCGTAGAGATACGGCCCATGGTTCTCACCGAAAGCTCTGTTGTAGCGCCTTCGATACTACCTGATGGCAGCTCCACATTCTGACGGGCCAGTGCATCGCGTACTTCCAGCGGGGTAACCTGCAGGGCAGAAAGCTTGTCAGGGTCCATCCAGAGGCGCATGGAGTAGCGCTTGTCACCCCAGATGTTGATGGCACTCACACCCGGTATTGTCTGCAACTGCTCTTTGAACACGTTCTGACCAATATCAGAAAGGTCCAGCAAAGAGCGTGTCTCGCTGCGTATACCCAGGAAAATGATTGGGTTGGCATCCGCATCCGCTTTGGATACAGTAGGTGGCTCAGCATCCTCTGGCAGGCGGCGCTGCGCTCTCGATACGCGGTCGCGCACGTCGTTTGCGGCTGCCTCCAGGTCTATGCCCAGGTCAAACTCTACGGTGATGTTACTGTTTCCCTCGCTACTCGAAGATGTAAGCGTGCGTATACCGGCAATACCGTTGATGGATTCCTCAAGCGGCTCCGTGATCTCCGACTCAATGGTTTCGGCATTGGCACCGGCATAACTGGTCGATACGTTCACGATCGGCGGGTCCACGCTTGGATACTCGCGCACGCCCAGGTAGGTGATACCGATGATACCGAATACGATGATCGTGATGCTCATCACGATGGCGAGTACCGGGCGCTTAATACTTATATTTGATAAACTTGCCATAAATTTCTTTTACTAAACAGACCGGGAGACAGAACAAATGTTCATGCGCTCCTCACTCATGCTAACGCTGCGAAAGGCGTTATTGTGCATCTCCAGATGTTACTACTCTTCTGATATTCAAATCAGAACCGGGGCGTGTCTGCAAAATACCCGAGCTGATGATGGTGTCGCCGGGCTCTACTCCTTCAATGATCTGAATCAGCGTTTCGGAGCGTTGGCCAATCTTTACCATTTTAGGCTGGGCCTTCCCGTTCTTAGCCAGGAATATCTTGTGGCCCGTTGCTTCTGGTATGATGGACTCTGTTGGGATAAGAATGGCCTCGTCCATATCTTCCAGGCTAAGGCTCACCTTTACGAAAGCACCAGGCTTGATTTCCTGGTTCTTGTTTTCGTAGAGGGCACGCAGCTGCAGGGTGCGTGTAGCCGGGTCGATATTAGGCTGTATGGCATAAACGCGGGCCTCGTACTGTTCTGCGCTGCCTTCGGAGGTGAACGTGATCTTGTCACCTACCTTTACGGACTGGCTGTAACGGCCAGGTATAGAAAAGTCAATTTTAACAGGGCTGATATCCACGATGCGGGCAACAGGAGAGGTAGGGGTCACATAGCTGCCCTCACTCACCTGACGCAGGCCAATCACGCCGTCAAAGGGAGCGCGTACATAGGCTTTGTCCAGTGTTGCCTTCAGTGCCTGAATATCGGCTGTAGCAGTCGCCAGCTGGTTGCTTACCTGGTCATACTCCTGGCGGCTGATGTACTCTTTTTCGAGCAGGGTGCGCTGGCGCTCTTCCATATCCTGGTACAGCTTCTGGTTAGATTGCAGCTTGGCCAGCTGTGCGCGCAGGTCTGCGTCGTTCACTGTCATGAGCAACTGTCCTTTCTTTACCTGGCTACCTTCTTTAAAATTAATATTGGTAACACGGCCAGATATTTCGCTGCGCAGCTCCACGTCCTCGTTAGGTATAACGGAGCCGGTAGAGGTGATTTTGTTCTGGAAGGCTGTAGGAGAGACTACAAACACATCCACGGCTACTTTCTGGGCCATAGGGCCTCCACCAGGACCACTTGCCTTTGCTTGTTCGCTACCAGAAAATACTTTATTGTACAGCAGGTAACCAACAACAGCGGCAACTACCAGGAGTAGGATTGTTTTGACAGTTTTGTTCATTTAAGTTTAAACTTCGATTAAGGTGATCTTACCTCAAAGGTATAAAATTAAGGTTTGTATTTAACGTATAGACAATATCGAAAAACGACTAAATTTACATGCTTATCATGGTATAATAAAGCATGCGGTAGACGAACTCTACCAACAGACACTATTGTAAGACAAACGGCAGCTTCAGAGGTTTAAAAACGAAAAAAAGAAATTGTACAAAGGTATGAGTGACAGCAAGAAAAACTTTTTTGAGGATGTCTATGAGGTAGTTAAGCTGATCCCTGAGGGGCGGGTAACCTCCTATGGGGCCATTGCCAGCTACCTGGGCTCTAAAGGGTCTGCCCGCATGGTGGGCTGGGCGCTAATCGCCTCACAGCCTTTCACCGCCATACCTGCGCACCGGGTAGTCAACAGGGTAGGCATGCTCACAGGCAAGCAGCACTTCGAAGCTTCCAATGCCATGCAGGAGCGCCTGGAGCAGGAGGGGGTGAAGGTGGAGAATGACCAGGTGGTGGAGTTTGAAAAGTTGTTTTGGGACCCGGCCAGGGAGCTGATGTGAGTTTAAGAAAGTTTTGTTGGTTCTGCTACTGGTGGTTGAGCTCGGCTCTGAAGGGAACAAATGGTAGATTGCTGTATATCTGAATGGCTCTTTGTAAACGAGGCCGGTTGTAGCGTTGCACCATAATGGGGTAAATGTTCAGGACCACATTCAGAAAAACAAGCCACAACGACTGCTGTAGCCCATATTGATAAGCGACGAAAAAGGTGACGGCGAGCACAATGAAGAAAATGACAAGGTGCCCGAAGTCAGATTGCCGGGTGTTGTATTCCAGCTGCTTTAGTGCGCCAAGATCCTTTTTAACTGGGTTGGCTGCTTTATGAAGCTTCTCCCAGCCAATCCATACCAAGAGTTTCCGGAAAATGTGTACGCCAAGCCACCTGTATACCTTCCCATCTGCTTCCCACTGCTTGCACTCAAAATACTTTGCCGTGAGCTTGGGCTTTAAGGTCTGCATGATAGAAGAGACTGCCATCATGAGCATAAAATTCAAAACCCAGGCAAATGAAAAGGAAGTGACGCCCAGCAGATAGGCGACTACCACGATCGTGCTGACCGCAAACAGAGAAATAAAGAAAGTGCTCAGGTACTTAAGCATGGGCGTAAAAGGAGAGCTTACCGCTGTAATGTGATCACCCAGCTGTCCTGATTCGGGGTCTGGTTATTGACAGTGAGGTCTTCTACCTTTTGCGTGCGTGGGCAGCACTCCGACGGGCCAATGCTGGATATGGCGAGTCTGATCGTGTCTGTCTGGTCTAGCGCGGTGATGTAGTATTCTGTCACTTCCGGGGCCAAAGCCACTACCACATAATTGGCCTCAGCTCTAAACTGGACAGGCTGTCTGGTGCCGTTTTGCATATAGTATACCTCCACATCATCCAAGCCAAGCTGCGCATTGCTGCCAAACAGCAAATCCTCCCCACTTTCAGCAGACTTGATCGTAAAGGCAAAAGCTTCATCTGAGAGGCAGTCTATTCCTTCGCATTCATCTTTACAGGCGAACAGAAAGGGGAGGAGCAGGAGGAGAAATAAGTTAAACTGTTTCATAGTTAGCGTTAGTTAAGCTGTTTTGCGCTTGATTCTACTTCTTTCAGGTACGCAATCGACTCCTTTGAGAACTGCACCGGCTTTGCCTTATCCTTTTTTGCAGCCCTGTTGTACAGGTAAATAAACTGAAAGGGATTGTCGATGTTGGCGATAAGCTTCTTCTTCAACCCATTGCGTGCGATCACATCGGCCATGTAGAAGCCAGGTATATGGCCGCTCATACCGATCACCTGCTGTTTTATTTGCTGACTGGTATAGACTTTGGTGCCTGCCGCCATCTCACGAATCGCTTCGTCTACCTTTGGCAGTTGAGTCTGGCCGAGCTGCAACAGATAGTTGCCCCACCTCATGTCTTCCGGCATGTTTTCAGACATGGTAAAGTGTTTGTCGATCAGGTCGGGGGCACCTTCGTTCAGCAGCAATTGTAGCATCAGGAGGAGGCTTTCGTCTTTCTCTGCCACGGCATATTTCTTCTGGCTTCTGACTGCATGGTGGAGTTCATGGCCGCCCAGGATACCGTAATTCTCCCGATCATACACATAGGTTCCCCACAGGGTCAGGACTACATTGCCATGATTGGCCACTGCGTCGTTGCCCAATGCGTTAAAGTATAGCGTAAGCTCCGGTCTTGTGTGGTGCATGCGCTTTGGCAGCATCGAGTAGGTCTTCGCATATAGCGAGGCAAGGTAAGCATCCTGGTCATGGAGTATCTTTTGCAGGTACTCCTGCAACTGCGGCTCGTTGGCTTTGTTAAAGTGAATCAGGTACGTGTTGTAGTGTTGCTGCGGATCTTTCAGCCGCTCCTGCAACAGGCTGTCGTGCTGTGGCATGTACACCACTTCCATGTCCTTGCGGAAGCGGTTGAGGTATTTCTCGTTATAGCCCTGGTTCCGGATATACTGATTGTTTCCCTCTAAGCTCAGGAAGTTTTTCCAAAGCTCGTCGCTCACAGCTCTGCCTTGACGGAGGCTGTCGGTCAGTTCGAAGTAGCGTGTTGCCGCCTCAGCGTCTATCTTTTGGGCCTTGGCGATACAGCTGCAGGTGAGTAGGAGTAGTAGAGTAAAGAGTGTTTTCATGTGAAAGGATTAGGTGATTATGTTGGGTAACGTCTCGTGCTATAATGTGGGTAAGGCCTAGCCGAAGTCTGTATTATGCACTTTGTTGGCAGTAGAGCTTCTGCTCAAAGTATTTGGTCCAGATCTTTTCTTTTTTTCAGGATAAAAGCAGTTCCCACTCCGAAGATTGTGGCAGTTGCAATTCCAACCATGGTAAAGAAAGGCTTATCTGGGATTCGCACACTTAACTCTGATGCAAATGCCGCATAGAGTCCTAGAACTGAATAGTACATAAACCAAATATGGACAGCTTTATACTTTCTTGGTAGCCCCCTTAAAAACAAGGGTGCCATTCCCAATGCCAAAGTAAGTGAACTAACAATAGCCATTATATGAAACACCCCAAATCTTCCAGTCAAATTGTAGATACCCAGTGCAGACCCACAAACCAAAACCATGGCAAAAACATAAACATAGCCTACTCTTTTATGCTGTACTGTACCTTTATTCGCAGCTAAGACAAAAGCACCAGCTATCATAGCCACTAAGGCAGTGGCCAAATGGAACCAGCCTAAATTGGAATTTACAAAGCCATACATTTTCAATTAGTTTTAGTTATTACCTATTTTAAGCTTGGCTGGAAAATAAAATTCTGTGTTACTATTAATTAGCATTGCTGCCAACTATCTGCTAGCAGCTATACCTACTCCTACTATCTGCACTATGTAGCGTGTATTTCAGTGATATTTACAGCGTCACAGATTCAAACTGTATACCACTTCACTAATATATGGATAATTCTGGTGTGTTATATACCTCGGAAAAGAAAAAGGCGCCACCATACCGGCAGCGCCTTTTACTACTCTAACAAATCACTGTCGGCAAGAGCCCGAAGGCTACACTGCTGACAACGGCCTTATTACAGCCTACAGAAATCTCTATGCAGCACTAAGGGGCTTCTGTATTCCCCGATAGTGATGCAAGTATAGGCACTGCTTCACTCACAATTCTGACTTTTAGACAAGCGACCGTTTCGGATGCCTTTACAGCAGGTATAGCACCCCGCAGGCTGTACACGGTATGATGGCTGCACTTCGGGTGGCAGGTATAGCCGCTCGTCTAAAAGCGCCTGTCGGTTAGGGACTTGATGCGCAGAAAACGTAACTTTGCAGCATGGAAGTAAAAATGAACGCGGCGCGTGAACTGGAGGTGAAGGAGTGGAGTCTGCCGGATGTGCGTAACATTACCCAAAACAGGCTGCTGCTGCACCTGCTTTTCTGGGCGGTATACGTCTGTTTTTTCGGCCTGCTCTATGGCAGCTATATCGACGACTACTACAATGCCTTCATGATCGAGCTCATTGAGCTGCCGTTCAAGATGCTGCTGGTTTACTTCAACATGTACTTCCTGATGCCGCAGTACCTGCTGCAGAAGCGCTACCTGGAGTTTTTTGTTTACCTGCTCCTGATGATGGGGGCCATCGGCATCCTGATGCAGTTTGTGCTGATGCCACTGCTCATTCACCCGCTCATCTGCCCTACCACCTGCACCAACGATAACCTGACGCTCTACCGTTTTGTGCGCAATACCGTGAACCTGGGTTACCTCGTATCGATCTCGGCGACGATTTACCTGCTCAAAAATTGGTACCGCGATCAGCAGGCCACGCAGTCGCTGGCACAGGACAAGCTCGAGGCTGAACTCAAGTTCCTGAAAGGACAGATCCACCCGCACTTCTTGTTCAATACCCTCAACAGCCTGTACTCTCTCACGCTCCGTAAGTCCGAAAATGCGCCGGAGGTGGTGCTGAAGCTGTCGGGCCTGATGGATTACATGCTTTATGACGCCGCAGCTGCCAAGGTGCCGCTGGAGAAGGAGCTGAACTACATCCAAAACTACATCGCCCTGGAGCGCATTCGCTACGGTGACCGTGTAGATATCACCTATTCCGAGTCGGGAGGTATAGCTGGCAAGCAGATTGCCCCTATGATGCTGCTGCCTTTTGTGGAGAATGCATTTAAGCACGGCGTAAGTACCGAGACAGAGAATGCCTGGATACGGATAGACGTGAAAGTGCAGGGGAATACACTGGCTGTGCTGGTTGAGAACTGCAAATGCGGTGAAAAAGCGAGTGAGAGTAACCGGGATTTTGCATCAGGTATAGGTCTGAAAAACGTGCGACGCAGACTGGAACTGCTTTACGAAAACAGGTATAGCCTGGAAGTAGAGGACGAGCCAGAAAGCTATGCCGTGCGCCTGGAGCTGGACTTGAGACAGGGGTAAATAGTTAGAACTTAACAGCCCTGCCCATGTGGGAGTGACTGTCTAACGTATAAACCAACGCATCAGCTCGGTCTAACACACAAAATGAATAGCCATACCTGAATAGAACATGAAACTACGCTGCCTGATAGTAGACGACGAGCCCCTGGCGCTGGATGTGCTGGAGACTTTTGTGGAACGCCTCGACAACCTGGAGCTGGTATGCCGCTGCAGCAATGCCGTGGAAGCCTACAATTGCCTTCAAACCGAGCACATCGACCTAATATTCCTCGATATCCAAATGCCTAAGCTCACAGGTATAGATTTCCTGAAGTCCATACCTAACCCGCCTAAGGTGATCTTCACGACCGCCTACCGCGACTACGCCCTCGACAGCTATGAGCTCAACGCCGTGGACTATCTGCTCAAGCCCATCGCCTTCGACCGCTTCCTGAAAGCCGTGGCCAAGGTGACGCCCGCTGAGCCCAAAGGTATAGCAGGCCCACCCGCAGCGGCAAGCCACGCAGAGCCAGATTTCAGGGACGCTTTTATCTATTTGAAGGCTGACAAAAAAATGGTGAAGGTGATGCTGGCGGACATACTCTACATCGAGAGCCTGAAAGACTACATCCGGGTAAAGACCGACACAAAAGAAATCATCTCGTACCAGAAGATCTCGTTTCTGGAGGAGAAACTGCCGACTGACAAGTTCCTGCGCATCCACCGTTCTTTTATCATCTCCCTCGACAAGGTGCAGGCCTTCTCCGCCACTACCGTCGATGTAGGTAAAGCCGAAATCCCGATCGGCCGCCTCTACAAAAATGAAGTGCTGCAGGTGCTCGGACAAAACAACCTGCTGGAATCCTAGATTCTGATGATGAATAATCAGGAATGAATAATGAATAATTAGAAGGGGTGATGAAGAAGAAAATTTATTCCTGCTTTGCATCATAAACTTGAATAGCAGGTTTAAGGTATAAGTCTCCAAGGTATAACTGCCTTCTTCCCCAATTATTCATTACTCACCATTCATTACTCATTCATCTTGAACTCCATCTCCAAAAAGAAGCAGTTTTATCCGATTGCTACTTGCCTGCGCAACTACCTGCACGAATACGACCGGGAAACGAAACTGCCGGTGCGTTACGAAGACCTGATCCACTATACCGACTCTTTCCCTTACTATGACAAGAAGGGGCACGACACGCTCTGGGAAACGATCATGTTTGACCAGCAGGAGCAGGCGGAGTTAAGCAAGGGACTCACGCAGATCTACGCCCTGCTCAAAACCGATGGCGATATGTCGGTGATGGAGCACCTGTACGTGTCGCGGGTCGATTACTGCACCTTTGGCAATTCCAATCCATTCCGGGTGCAGATCATGAACCAGCTCAACGACAACTACGACTACTTTTATGTGAAGCGTGCCGATGCCTCCCGCATTTATGGCCTGGAGCTGGAGTATATTCTGTCGCCAAACCGCATCAACTACCTTGTGGATGGCGATACACTGATTGAAGAGCACATTGCAGGTATACCGGGCGACCTCTTTATAAAGGAGTACTTGAACAGGAAGGGCACGAACAAGGTGCGGATTGCCAAGGAGTTTGTGAAGTTTAACGAGCGCTGCTTCGTGCGCCTGCTCGGCGATATGCGCTCTTATAATTATGTGGTGGATATCACGCCTGATTTTGAGGATGAGCAGTACCGCGTGCGCCCCATCGACTTTGACCAGCAATCCTACGAAGGGCGCAAGTCGATGTACCTGCCCCAATTCTTTAAAGACAATAATGTGATCGTGGACCTGGTACTCACGCTACTGAAACCGGATGTGATCAAGCAGTACCAGAACGAGGAGCGCACGCTTATTTTCCGGCGTCTGCGCACGGCCCGCTACCGCCTCAAAGACCTGATCGACTGTATGCGCGGCGATACTATTTCCACACCTGAAAAGATAGTGCAGCTGAAGCAGGAACTGGCCCAGCATCATAACTCAGACGAATTTCTTAAATGCGAGGGCATGGGCGACCTGGTGCGGCTCAACCTCAAAACCATCATGAAAAAGGCGAAGATCAGGTAAGGGCTATACCCGGCACTATAGTCGCTCCAGGTCAGTGCGGGTGCGCTCGCTATCGGTCAGGTTGCCGGTGTTGACTGTGGAGGCGGGCTCAAAGAGCAGCACTTCTGCTTCGTCATGCGCTACTGGCCGATGCTCTACGCCACGGGGCACGATCAGAAACTCGCCGGGCTGCACTGTAACCGTCCTGTCCCGGAACTCCATATCGAAACTGCCTTTCATGACCAGAAACAGCTCGTCTTCGTGCTCGTGGTGGTGCCAGTCAAAAGCGCCCTTGAACTTGGCCAGCTTCACCTGCTGTCCGTTTAGCTCTCCGGCAATGCGCGGATTCCAATGGTCGGGTATCAGGGCGAACTTCTCTGCCAGGTTTACTTTTTCTATTTTCTGGTTCATGCTATACCTGTTTTAGATAGAGTTGACGAATATCATTTAAATTTATTTGGACTGATTCTAAATAGGGCTTACCTTTGTGTCATTCAAAATAAGACAACAAGCGCCACTACCATGATAGCAGCTACAGCAAAGCCCGGGGAGATGATGACAGCAGCCACTGAAATGGTCGAAATCTATGCAAACGAAGCCGGAGCCGTATTCCAGTGCGATCGCAGAAACCGCCTGATGCTGTACTTCGCCGGTGCGCTAAACGTGCTCAAGGTAGACACTTTTCTGCGTTTGAAGCAAGCTGTTGCCAGCATTGACCTGGAGCAGATGGCCGCCAACCCCTCTCGCTCCTCTGATTACGAGATCGTGGCGGTGTGCGGCTGTGAGCGCTGCTTTATCCTGTCGCTGACCGAACTGTACGCCCTGCGCGACTTGTTGGAAGGTGCCAAGTTTAGCCTGGAACTGAACCGCATGCTGCACGAGTGCCTCACGCCGCTCGAAGCCTAGCACCACAACACGAGCTATACCTGTAAGCACAGCCCCAAGCTGTGCTTTTTTTATTTAGACTTCTTCCATATTTCATTCCGTACATCCATTTTCAGAACATTATACTTACCTTAATGGTAGAAATAAAGGACGCAAGCTCTACATGAGTTTGCCCTGGATTTAGAACGAAAACACCCCTATACCTATGAAGGATTTACTAAGGCTAAGAACTTCGCTGACCGAAGAAATAGAGAGAGTACTCAACGAACAGATCAAAATGGAAGCTGAGGCTTCGTCTATGTACCTGGCCATGTCGGCCTGGTGCGACCGCAATGGCTTCGACTTCAGTGCAGGCTACTTTAAGAAGCAGTCTGACGAAGAGCGTGAGCACATGCTGCGCCTCTTCAAGTACGTGTCTGACATGGGCGGCCGTGCCGTATCTCCGGACATCTCCGGTATACAGATCGAATTCGACTCTTTCAGAAGCGTGTTTGAGCAAGCCCTGCAGCAGGAGATCGCTGTAACGCAGTCATTCAACCGCATGGCTGACAAGTGCATGAAGTCAAAGGACTTTGTGACCTTCACGTTCCTGCAGTGGTTCCTGAAAGAGCAGATCGAGGAAGAATATGTGGCCCGTCGTGCGCTCGAGCTTTTCGATGTGATAGGCGAGGAGGGAACAGGGCAGTACGAAATCGACAAGCGTGTGCCGAAGATCACGTACGAAGACACTTACGAGGATTAATTAACTTCGCTATAAAAAGCAAAAGCCTTTGGATTCGCTCCAAAGGCTTTTTTGTTGGTATGCCCTATACCTGAGAAGTCAACAAGAGTCGCAATTACCGGCAGCTATACCTGTTGCGAATATCTTTTGTCGAGTATTCTGTAGGTTTTAAAATTCCCTATACCTGTTTGTCTGACTTCAGAATATGCTCCTTGAACGTTTGAATAGCCTGCTCTTCCGTGGTGTGGTGCAGCCATACGTTGTCAGGCTGGAAGCTCATAACAGGGGCAAAGTCGCAGCGGTCAGTGCATTCGGTCTTCACCACTTCTACCTGTCCTTTGAGTCCCATCTCCTTGATCATGTTGCGCAGCGTCTTGCCAATATCTTTGCCACCCTTTTTCTTGCATTTACTACCCGTGCAGACGTAAATCACCTTGTCTGGTACGTTGAATCCTTTGCTCATGTATACGTGTGAATTGTCTTCCTCTTAAAGAGGAATAGCTGTGAAATAGTTCATGTACGTGAAGCTGTATACCTTCCGTTCATTTTTGTTGACAGGCTGTAAGCCAATCGCGTGCCTCTTTGATACCCCCAAATATACGCATCTCAAACCGGCCTTGTACCCGGCTTAGCATATTCGACGAAGAGGCGGCTGCAAAAGCATCTTCATTTGCTACGTGCGCATAGTACTGCAGGCCAGCTTCTGCGGCGGCAGGTATCCATACGTCCTCAATCCATTCTACAGAATCATCCCAGCGCCCCACCAGGTGACGGTTATCATTCAGTCCGCAGGCGGCGCTGTGCTGCTTTATAGCTTCCAGCACGGCAAGGCTACCCTGTTTCACGTTTTCAGGGGTTACGTAGCCGATCCAATCATTGTAGACCCACTTGTTTTGCTCATCGTAGTGGATGGTCAGATAAGTCTTGCCTGTAGAAGATTTAAGCTCCTGTAATTTCATGGGTAGATAGCTTTGTCCAGGTATAGCCAGATGCAATATAACCAAAACAACTCAAGGAGTAGTTTTCCTGAAGTCCGAAATCGAGAAAGTATACAGAACGGCTGCTATTTTCATACGGGTGTACTTCAGGCTATGATATGGATGAAGGGAAAGTATGCGCCTGAGCAAAAAATAATTAAACAATAGTTTTTCTCTGATAACAGTAGTAAGTTAAACCTTCGGATACACTTATTGTCTAATCGCACATCTAACCTATCTTAACCTTAAAAGAAACATGCACATCAAGACTCTGAGAACCTCGAAGCGATTGGCTGCTTCGTTGCTGAGCCTGTTGCTATTGGCAGGCTCCCCGGCTCCTGTCGCTTTGGCGCAGGGCGGCAACCAAGCCACCACCGGCTATCAGCGACCACCTGAGGCCATCGCCTCCATCATCGACGCACCATCCACGCCGGGTGTGAGTATCAACTCAAAAGGCGACTGGATGCTGCTGCTCGAGCGGGCCGGCTACCCTAGCATTGAAGAACTGGCACAGCCCGAAAGCCGTCTGGCCGGCCTCCGCATCAACCCCGCTACAAACGGGCAGAGCCGCGCCTCGTTCATCAACAACATCAAGCTGAAGCAGGTGGATGGCGGGCAGGAGTTCGAGGTAAGCGGGATTCCGCAAAACGCTCAGATCTCCTATGTGACCTGGTCGCCGGATGAAAAACAGATTGCCTTCACTATCACCAAGGCCAACGGCATCGAGCTGTGGGTGGCAGGTATAGCCGACCGGCAGGCACGCAAAATAACCGAAGCACAGCTCAACGACGCGTATAGCGGCCGTCCGTTTTCGTGGATGCCGGATAGCAAGTCCTTGCTTGTGAAGTTTGTGGACGAGAAGCGTGGCGAAATGCCAAAAGCTAACCTGGTGCCAAGCGGGCCGAACATCCAGGAGAACATCGGTAAGGCGAACCCTTCGCGCACGTACCAGGACTTGCTAAAGAACAAGTATGACGAGCAGCTGTTCGACTACTACATGCAGACCCAACTAAAACTGGTGAGTCTGGACGGCAAGCAGCAGAATGTGGGACAAGCCGGTATCATCAAGAGCGCCGATGTGTCGCCAGACGGACAGTACCTGCTCGTGGAAACGATCCAGAAGCCCTACTCATACCTGGTGCCGCACTATTATTTCCCTTACAACGTGGAGGTATGGGGCCGTGATGGGAAAGTGGTGAAGCAACTGTCCCAACTGCCGCTGGCTGAAGACATTCCAATCGGCTTTGATAATGTAGCCAAAGGCCCGCGCAGCTACAACTGGCGACCTGACAAGGCTGCTACCTTATACTGGGTAGAAGCGCAGGACGGTGGCGATGCTACCAAAGAAGTGGCAGAGCGTGACATTGTATTCATGCTGGATGCACCGTTCTCCGGGAAGCCTGCTAAACTAGCCGGTACCAAATACCGCTACCGTGGCGTGCAGTGGGGCAACAATGACCTGGCCCTGGTAAACGAACGCCTCTGGAAGACCCGTACCGAGCGTGTCGTGCGTGTGAACCCAGCTAAGCCTTCGCAGACTGGCACGGTGCTGATTGAGCGTTCTTATGAGGACGGTTACAGTGATCCGGGCAGCCCGGTTTATACCAAGAACCAGTATGGTCGCAGTGTGCTGCTGACCGACAAGAAAGGTGACAACATTTACATGATCAGTGAAGGTGGGTCTCCGGAAGGCAACCGTCCGTTCCTGAGTGAGTTCAACCTGAAATCTAAAAAAGCGAAGATCCTGTTCCGCTCAGAGGCTCCTTATTATGAGCGTCCGGTTGATATCATTGACCTGAACAGCAAGCGCATCATCACCCGCCGCGAGTCAGAGCAAGAGGTGCCGAATTACTTTGTGCGTGACCTGAACAAGAAGCAGCTGACACAAGTGACGAAATTTCCGCACCCATACCCTCAGCTGGAAGGTGTGCAGAAGGAATTGCTGCAGTACGAGCGCAACGACGGCGTGAAGCTGACAGCTGTGCTATACCTGCCGAAGGATTACAAGAAGGGCGATGGCCCACTGCCGATGCTGATGTGGGCTTACCCACGTGAGTTTAAGAACGCAGCGGCTGCCGGTCAGGTGAAGAGCTCTCCTTACGAGTTTACCCGCATCAGTTCTGGTTCGCCGCTGTTCTGGGTAACGCAAGGCTATGCCGTACTGGATCGCACGGACTTCCCGATTGTGGGCGAAGGAGATGCCCAGCCAAACGACACCTATGTAGAGCAACTGGTAGCCAGCGCCAAAGCCGCTATTGATAAAACGGTGGGCATGGGTGTGGCTGATCCGAAGCGCATTGCCGTAGGTGGTCACTCCTACGGTGCCTTCATGACCGGTAATTTGCTAGCGCACTCTGATCTGTTTGCCGCAGGTATAGCCAGAAGCGGCGCTTACAACCGTACCCTGACGCCGTTTGGTTTCCAGCAGGAAGAACGTACTTACTGGCAGGCCCCGGAGGTATACAACCGTATGTCGCCATTCTCTGCAGCGCACAAAGTAAAAACCCCGATCCTGTTGATCCACGGTGAGGCCGACAACAACTCCGGTACCTTCCCGATCCAGAGTGAGCGATTCTACAATGCCCTCAAAGGCCACGGCGCCACCACTCGTCTGGTGTTCCTGCCGCACGAAAGCCATGGTTACGCAGCCCGTGAATCGATTCTGCACATGCTGTGGGAAATGGATACCTGGCTGAACACTTACGTAAAGAACCGTCAGATACAGTAAGGTATAGCCATACCTGTATTATAAAAGAAAATGCCCCGGCCATACAGGTCGGGGCATTTTCTTTATGCCTGGGGCAGGTATAGCCTATTGGTTTATTGTCTTGATCTTGTGCGGAACAATGGTGAGTGGCCATTTTTGTCCGTCTACCGGCTCTTCGGCTATTTTGTCAATCACATCCATCCCTTCTACCACTTCCCCGAACACTGTATACTCCTGGTCCAGCGCCGGCTCACCGCCGATGGTAGTGTAGAGCTTCACCTGCTCCGGCGTATACTTCATATTATGCTGCGCCTCATAGGCCCGTAGTTCCTGTAGCGTTCTGGGCTCTCCCAATGTGATATAAAAGTTGTGTGAGGAAGATTCCTTATCCGGGTTGCGTTCGTCGCCGTAACGTGCCATGGCTAAGGCGCCACGCTTGTGGATGTAGTTCGGGTTGAACTCCTGTGGAATCTTGTAGGCGCCCTGTTTCATGGTGCGGTTGTCGGAGTCGCCGCCCTGCACGGCAAAGCCTTTTACGACACGGTAGAACTCTCCCTGGTCATAGAAGCCCGCTTTGGTGAGACGCACAAAGTTGGCGCGGTGCAGTGGCGTCTCAGGGTATAGGCGCAGCTTAATATCACCGTGGCGGGTGCTGATGAGAATCAGGCTGTCAGGGTGCTCTTTTTCATAAGCTGTCAGTACCTCCACCACATTTTCTGATGTGAGCGGTTCGAGCTTTGTCTCTGTGGTGGTTTCACGTTCTTCAGCAGTAGCCTGCTCTTCTGTTTTGGGTTGGCAAGCTGCCATTCCCATAAAAAGTGCGATCACCCACAGGAGAGGTGAGGAGATGAATGCTTTTTTTGAGTATTTCATAAGGGATCGGGTTAGTGCTACTGTTAATATAGCGAAACGCTGTTATAAAGTGCAAATAAAATTGTACTGTATTGTTGTTAAAAATCTATTAAAATTAAACTTTTTAAAGATAGTGCTTTGTGAATGTAAACCTTAAATTTAGAGTTGCGTATAAAGCCGCCTCCAAAAATAGCGAATCGCTTATATCTGTTGGAAAGCGCTCAAATTGCTGTGTATACAAGAAATTATCCCCTGATTTCAGTGCAATTTAGATGTTGCAACAACGTGCGGCCTGGAGATAGTGTCAAGTACATTTTAGAAAAAAACACTAAAATAAATTATACTTTTATTTGGATATAAAAATCCTATTTAATAGTTTGGCTTTCACTATCCTTATAATAAACCTTAAAACTTTAACTAACCTAACTATTTTACACGTATGAAAAACACCTTACGCGTTAAGAACGTACTGCGTTCTGTACTATTTGGGGCAGCTCTCTCTACTGCCGCAGTTTCATTCACTTCTTGCGACTCTGAGGCTCCTGAAGCCACCGAAGTAGCAGAGAATTTACAGACCTCTACCCAGAATGGAGCTATTATCAAGGGGCAATACATTGTTGTATTTAAGAAAGATGCCAACCTGCGTCTGGATGGTACTGCTACCTATGCTGAGCGTGTAGGCGCGGTGCGCGAAATGGGGCAGGAGCTGCTTGCGTCTAATGGTATTGCCAACGCAACTATTGAGCAGGCTTACGGCCAGGCGATACTGGGTATGGCTGCAAGACTAACCGATGACCAGGTGGATGCGCTTCGCCGCGATAGCCGTGTAGCTTATATCGAGCCAGACAGAATTGTCATGCTGGCACCTCCTTCAGGTAAAGGTCCAGGTGGTGGCGGTGGCTCTACTGGCCAGACTGTACCATACGGTATTGCACGTGTAGGCTATGGTGATGCTACTGGTAAAACTGCCTGGGTGATTGACTCTGGTATCGACTTAGACCACCCGGACTTGAATGTAGATGTTAACCGCAGCAGAACTTTCTTTACTTCAGGTAAAGATGCCAGCTCTGCTGATGATGGTAACGGCCACGGTACGCACGTAGCCGGTACTATTGCTGCTCTTGACAACTCAATTGGTGTGATCGGTGTAGCGCATGGCGCCACTGTTGTTGCCGTGAAAGTACTTGACTCACGTGGTAGCGGTTCTTACTCTGGCGTAATTGGCGGTGTTGACTATGTAGCATCTGCTGGTAAATCTGGCGACGTAGCCAACATGAGCTTGGGTGGCCCGGTTTCTCAGGCGCTTGATGATGCAGTAGTAGCTGCGGCTAGCACAGGTATCAAGTTTGCGCTTGCTGCCGGTAACGAGTCTACGCACGCTAACAACTCATCTCCAGCCCGTGCTAACCATGCCAACATCTATACGGTGTCTGCCATGAACTCTTCTGACTCATGGGCGAGCTTCTCTAACTATGGCAATCCACCAGTGGACGTATGCGCACCTGGTGTGAGCATCAACTCTACCTGGAAAGATGGTGGCTATAATACGATCAGCGGTACTTCTATGGCATCTCCGCACGTAGCAGGTCTGCTATTGCACGGCCCACTTAAAACCAGTGGCACTGTGAATAACGACCCAGACGGAAATCCAGATCCAATCGCGATCAAATAATCCGAATCGTTAATTAAGGTGAATTGAAACGGGCAGCTGCGAGGCTGCCCGTTTTTTTATGTCAATTGTTTACGCATCACATAATCATTCATCCAGTAAGGGCCGATCGGAATGTCTTCTTCGAGGTGTACCTGGTAGCCGCAACGCTCATAAAAAGTTTTTGCTTTGTTGTATTTGTTCACATTCAGGTCCAGGTAGCGGGCGCCGGCTTTCCCGACACGCTCTTCTACTGCATCAAGCAGCTGCTTGCCCAGTCCCTCACCCTGCCGGGATAGGAGTAGGTATATCTTGTTGAGCTTGTAAACCGGTCCATCGGACTCCTTAAGGGAATATGCCGCAAAGCCTATAGGTTCAGCACCGTCGTACAGTATAATAAAGGTCTGGTTCTCCTTCATTTGTCGCTCGAGAGCTTCATGGGTATAGATCACTCCAAACATATAGTCAATCTGCTCCCGCGAAAGTATAGACCGGTAGGTAGGCTCCCAGATGGCTTCGGCTAGACGGTGAATGGTGGGTATGTCGGCAGTGGCTGCTTCCTGTATACTAAACTTGCTTTTCATGCGCTGTGATTTTGCTGTATGGACAACGAAGATAGGCGCTCCCGTATAAAAAGCCAATGCCTGCCCCGGCAGGTTTTCAGCTTAAAGCAGAAGTTTTAACTTTGTACATATACCTTAAACCAAATACTATGAGAGCCATCTACCTCGAAGCTATCAACAGTCCATTTGTGCTGATAGAGAAAGAAACACCCACTGCCGGTCCCGGTGAAGCCATCGTGCAGGTGAAAGCCGCCGCCCTGAACCACCGCGACGTCTGGATACAGTACGGCCGTTATTTCACCAAAGAATACCCAGCCATCTTAGGATCGGACGGTGCCGGTATCGTGACGGAAGTAGGGGAGGGTGTGGACCAAAGCTGGATAGGGCAGGAGGTTGTGATCGATCCTTCAACAGACTGGGGCGACAACCCGCATGCCCACAGCAAGGAGTACAAAGTGCTGGGTATGCCACAGGATGGCGCTTTTGCCGATTACGTGAAAGTGAAAGCTTCAAACCTGCACCGCAAGCCAGCACATTTGAGTTTTGAGGAAGCGGCAGCGCTGCCGCTGGCAGGTGTGACGGCCTATCGTGCTATGTTTACCAAGTGCAGACTCAAAGCCGGTGAGCGGGTACTGATCACGGGTGCAGGTGGCGGTGTGGCGCTGTTTGCAGTACAGTTTGCCGTAGCGGCAGGAGCAGAGGTATGGGTGACATCCGGATCCGACGAGAAAATCGAAAAAGCCAAAGAGCTGGGTGCGACTGGCGGCATCAATTATAAAAAAGAGAATTGGGGCAAGGAGCTGAAAGCTGAAGTGGGTGGATTCGACGTGAGCATTGACGGAGCTGCAGGCGAAGGCTTTGTACAACTTGTAAAGCTGGCCAAGCCAGGCGGCCGCATCGGTATTTACGGTGGCACAACCGGTATGATCGGGCAGATCAACCCTGCTGAAATATTCTGGAAACAACTCTCCATACACGGCAGCACGATGGGCACCAACCAGGACTTCGCTGAAATGATCGCTTTTGTGGAAGAGAAGAAAGTGAAACCTGTCGTGGATATCGTGTTCCCGCTGGAAGAAACCGAACAGGCCATGCGCTACATGGAAGCTGGCAAGCAGTTCGGCAAGATCGTTGTGAAGGTGGGTTAGTTTTTTTCACAATCACCAACCGCACTTTCAGCTGAGTTATACCTATCCTCTCGACTTTTCTGTCATCTCGACGACAGGAGAGATCTGGATCTTTTCAGATAGGAGTATTATTCCAGATTTCACCCGAATAGAGGGCCTCTACCCACTACTGTCCGAAACATGCTAAAAAGGGGCTGCAAAGCTTTAAAGCCAGATTCTGCCAATTAAAACTGCCCCCTTGAGGGCAAACGAGAAGGCGGGTTCGAAGATTGCGACCGTAGGTAAAAAGAGGGTGTTTTATAGGCCGAAGACCATTCAGAGCAGAAACCAAATAGCAAAACAGCAGCCTTTTACACCCTTTGGTCCCCTCAAGGGGACAGTTTTGCTTCCTGTATTCGGCCTTGATAGCCAGAAAACATTTCTTTCACAGGTTGCGAACAGTAGTGGCCCCTACCTCTAGGTCGAAATGACAGCCATAAAACAAGAAGCCCGCTGCAAGACTAAATGCAGCGGGCTTTTCTATTTAAATCTGAATTCTTTACTTATTCCTCACTATTCATTACTCATTAACCCCCGCCAGCTTCAAAAAGAAAGCGTATTGCAGGGCTGTTTCGCGGTATGGCTGGAAGCGACCGGATGCGCCGCCGTGACCAGCCTCCATGTTTGTTTGGAGGAGGAGCAGGTTGTTATCTGTCTTCATTTCACGGAGCTTGGCAACCCACTTGGCCGGCTCAAAATACTGTACCTGCGAGTCGTGCAGACCAGTTGTGACGAGCATGTTCGGATACTCCTTAGCCTCCACATTGTCATAAGGTGAGTAAGAGAGCATGTAGTCATAGGCATCTTTATTGGCTGGATTTCCCCATTCGTCAAACTCGCCGGTGGTAAGCGGGATGCTGGTGTCGAGCATGGTGGTAACTACATCCACAAAAGGTACGGCCGCGTGCACACCTTTGTAGAGATCCGGACGCATGTTCACGACAGCGCCCATCAGCAGACCACCGGCACTACCACCCTGCGCAAACAGCTTATCTGGGTTGGTATAACCTTGCTCGATCAGGTATTCTGACACATCAATAAAGTCTGTGAAAGTGTTTTTCTTTTTCATCAGCTTGCCGTCTTCATACCATTGGCGACCCATTTCCTGACCACCCCGGATGTGCGCAATGGCATACACAAAGCCACGATCGAGCAGGCTGAGGCGCACGGAACTAAAGCCGGGATTCATGCTGATGCCATAGGAGCCGTAAGCGTACTGCAGAGTTGGGTTGTTGCCATCGAGCTGCAGACCTTTGCGGTAAACCAGCGACACCGGAATTTTGGTGCCGTCTTTGGCAGTGGCGTAGATGCGCTTGGCTTCGTAGTTGTTCTTATCAAAATCACCCACCACTTCTTGTTCTTTCAGCAGTGTCTTCTGCTTTGTCTCCATGTTGTAATCGAAGGTGGAGCTTGGCGTGGTGAGGGAGCTATAGCCGTAGCGCAGTACCTTGCTGTCGAAATCAGGGTTGATGCTGATACCAGCAGTGTAGGCTTCTTCCCCGAAGTCCACATAGTAGTCTGTTTTGGGGTCATTCCATTTTTTGATGCGCAGTTGGGTCAGGCCATTCTTACGTTCCTGCAGTACCAGGTAGTCCTTGAAGATCTCGGTGCCTTCCAGGTACGTGTCAGCACGATGCGGGATCACCTCTGTCCAGTTCTGCTTGGTCGTTTTACCAACCGGTGTCTTCATCAGTTTAAAGTTGGTTGCGCCATCCTTGTTGGTGCGGATGTAGAAGCTGTCGCCGAAGTGGTCTACGCTGTACTCCAGTCCGCGCTCCCGTGGCTGAATGATCTTGAAACTGGCAGTTGGGTTGGCGGCGTCTACAAAGCGGTACTCCTGCGACAGGGTGCTACCCGAGCCGATGATGATGTATTTCTCGGATTTGGTTTTATACACAAAAGTGCTGAAGGTCTCGTCGGCTTCGTGGTATACCTCTTTGTCCTGCGAGGTAGGTGTGCCCAGGGTATGGCGGAAGATTTTGAAAGAACGGAGTGCCGGATCTTTCATGGTATAGAACACGGTCTTGTTATCGTTGGACCATACAGCGCCACCGGTGGTGTTAGGTATACGGTCGGGCAATATTTCACCTGTTTGCAGATTTTTGAAGCGGATAGTGTACTGGCGACGACTCACGGTGTCCTCGCCAAAAGCCAGCAGATTATTATCAGGGCTTACATTCATACCGGCAGCTGAGTAGTAGCTCTTGCCCTCGGCACGCTCATTGGCATTGATCATGATCTCCTCTTTGGCGTCGAGGTTGCCCTTCTTGCGGGCGTAAATCGGATACTCTTTGCCAGCCTCGAATCGGGTATAGTAGAAGTAGCCGTTCTTTTTGTAAGGCACTGACTCATCCGTTTGCTTGATGCGCCCCACAATCTCGTTAAAGAGTTTCTCCTGCAGTGCTTCCGTGTCGGCCATCACCTGCTTTGTGTAGTCGTTCTCTGCGTTCAGGTAGGCGATTACTTCCGGGTTTTCACGCTCGTTTAGCCAGTAGTAATTGTCGATGCGGGTGTGGCCATGTGCTGTGAGCTCTTTTGGCTTTTGGGCTGCGACAGGCGGTTGCGGCTGATTGGCGGTTACCGTGCTCTCAGCTGTTTGCTCGGTCGTAGCTGTCTCTGTCGCGGTGCTCTGTTGCGTCGTGCTGCAGGCTGTGCCTGCCAGCAGACAGGCCGAAAGCAGAAGGGCCGGAGCTGCTGTGTTGTGTTGTGCTTTTTTCATAGGGAGTATCTGTTGTACAGGGTATAAAAATAAGAAAAAATACGACACTATAAATTTAAATAAAAGTTATGCATGCAGCGTATTTTTTTATACCTTGTCAGTACTTAAAACAATCATCTGACATACTATGGCAACACAAGAAGAATTTGAGCAGGCAGTGGCCCAGTCGAAGGAACTCACGGAGCGTCCGTCCAATAATGTTCTGCTGCAACTCTACAGCCTGTACAAGCAGGCTACTGAAGGCGATGTGAATACCGAGCGTCCGGGAGGGTTTGATTTCAAAAACATAGCGAAATGGGATGCCTGGAAAAACCTGGAAGGTACCAGCCAGGAGGATGCCCGTGCACAGTACGTGCAGTTAGTAAACAGCCTGAAGTAAGACATTGCTTGCCCGGCAGGTATAAAAAAAGCGCCCTATGGGGCGCTTTTTACTTTTCTTTCCAGGTATAGCCGCAGTCGTGGCATCCATAGCGCTTACTGACGAAGGGCAGGGTAATGCCTAGCACCGCACCGAAAAATCCCCTTGCAGAGATGTTTTTTGACTCACATATCGGGCAGGATTCAGTGTCCAGGTATACCTGAGCAGGAGGTGCCAGTTCAATGTTGTCGTCGATGATGTACTCGCTGGTGCCGCGTTCTATCCGGCCCAACAGTTCGAGCGCCTCTTCCACGTCACCTTCCGTCACCTGCAGTTTCACGCCACCCACTGCCAGTGAGTAGAAAGGCTGTGCTGCTATAATTTGCTCATCCCCCAAAAAACAGAGGATACCCTCCGCCTCAAGGCGGCCTTTCAGAATGTGGGCTTCAGTGGGTTGGCTGAAGGTGGCAACGGTAATCAGGCGCTCTGCCATGGTATACAGGTGGTGTTAGGTCAGGCTGTCTTTACTGCTTCTTAGGTGGAAGGTCAAAGGCTTCCGCTTCGTGCTCAAAGTGTCCTTTGTGGGAGCCGTCGCAGAATGGTTTGTTCTTAGACATGCCGCAACGGCAGATCGAAACGAGTTCCCGGCCACCGAGTCCGTATACATTGCCGTGCTTGTCCACGATCTCAAACTCACCCTCTACTCTGAGTGAGCCATTGTTGTTCACCGTTATTTTTGTCTTCGCCATTGTCTTGTGTTTAGTACAATAACAAATATAGCTTTTTTGCGGCACATTCACCACAGTCCTGTTGGAGCAGGGCTATAAACACCACAGCCCCCGGACATTGATGGCCGGGGGCTGTGACTCTAATTACGTTTCAGCATTAGTTGCTGTACACGTAGTTGAATGTTTGAGACTTACCGTTTGGCAGCGTCACCGTCTGGCTGATCGGCATGCCGCTGTCATCATACTTGTAAGAGTAAGAACGCGTAAAAGTCTTCTTGCTGTTGTGCACCTCCATAGAAGAGCGCATCAGGTTGTTCGGGCTGCTGGCAGCACCTGGCTCTGCAAACGCGTGCAGTGGATTAGGATTAGAATCGTAAGAGTTGGTAGTAGTAGCGTATAGCTTAGCTTCTCCAGTACCGTCAATTACAAACTGCTTCTCCTGCGCATAGTTGCCGTTTGGCATTGCCTGATAAGTCGTGAAAGACTTCAGTTTGCCTTTCTCCTCAGTGCCTTCGTAAATTGACTTCTTGCTCAGCTTATTGGCAGCATCATAAGAATACGTGGTGTAGTTCTGATACTCCGGCTTGCCACCCACAAAGTAAGTCGCTACCGATTTGCTCAACTCGCCTTTGTCACTGTAAGTGAAATGCTGCTCTGTCAGCACAGTCTGGCTTTTGCCACCGTAGGTTGTGCTCTTGATCAGGCGGCCCTTGTTGTCACGCTCATACTTGTCGAAGCTCTCTACTTCACCGGTTTCCTGGTTGTAGTGGTTTACCTGACTTAGCTGCTTACCTGCTACCTTAAAAGAAGTAACTTCAGCAGAGTCCAGCATCACATGAGATAGTGCACCCTGGTCAAAAGTAGGCTGTGCAGACTCTTCGTGATCATTTTTTTCGCAAGATGATAGTGCTACCACGCCAAATACAAGCATGGCAGGTAAAAAACTGTTTTTCAATTTCATTTGGCTAAAAGTTGAAAAGTGAAAATAAATAAACAGCACAGGGCGCTTCCCCGGCAGTCTCAGGTAAAACGCCCTTTCCTTTAAAATAATTGCACCGATGTAGAGAAAATTACAGAGGAGCCTGTAATTGGTAGAATTTTACAAATCTGATTTAAGTTTAAATCACTGATATTTAGCTGTTTGTGTGGCTTGTAAAATTCGTAAAAAAGTTGCGTTTTGTATAAAAGTGCAATTTTAGTTGAGAGCAGCCGTCTGGGCGATCTGCAAAAGCTCGTCCCCGGCATCGATATCGTGGCGCAGCTGCTCCTGGAAATTAATCGAAATGCGGAGCGCTTTCAGTCCCTGCACCCCCTGTAGGTCCTCAATTTCCAGGTCTTCCACCACAGGCTCAATGTAGCCCTCGGCCTGCAGGAAATCGATGTAGCGGCGGTACTCCTGCGCTTCGCGGGGTTGTGTATACACGATGGCGACCTTGCCGGGTTGGGTAAGGCGCTCGTCTGTGCCGCGCAAGGTGGCCTTGTCAATCCGCTTCTTGATGATCTCGTAACGGATGTTATCGGCGCCCTCCACGTCAAACTTTTTCTCGTCCAGCCGGAAGCGGATGCAGATCGGGCTGCTGTGCACCAGAATCAGCTGTGTGATCTCAAGCGGCAGTTTCAGGTTAGCGCGCAGCTTGTGTATGCGACGGGCAATCTCGCAGGTAAGCATCAGCTGCCAGAGGCGCATGTTCTTCAGGTATAGCTCCTCAAAGTGGCCGCTGTTCAACAGCGATGCCCCAATGTAGATGTTATACTCCAGTCCATCCGTCTTATACTTCTCGAAGTAGTGCGGAAAGATCTGCTGCGCCTTTTCCTCCTCGCGGTCCAGGAAGCTGGATATCGTGTCGTTGATCAGGTACAGGCTCTCCTCATACGCACGTCGCTTGTTATACACGACGCCGTTGGGATTGTTGGTCGCCTTGCGGTAGGCCTCGATGGCCTTTTGGGTAGAGGGGTATTTGTGACCAAAGTGATTGAAAAGTGGCTCAATCTCGGTGCGCAAAAATTCCAGTACCGTCGCCTCATCGCCGGAGCCCAGTTCATGTACCAGGTGCTGGGAGTATTTGTCTATCTTATATACCAGCTCGTCCAGGATAGAAAGTGGCAGGTTGTCTTTGGCTGCCAGGATTACTTCTTTGGCCAGCACCAGTTGGTCAAGCAAATCGCCCTGTATGGCTTTGTTGCGCTCAGTTGCCGAGCTGCGGATATCCGATGCGCCATAGAGCGGGTAGATCTCCCGAAACACGATCGGCTCGATCTCAGCCGGTACGTTGCGCTCCATCTTGTCGAGCAGATTAATGGCTGCCTGCGTAAAGCGCCACTCCACAATCGGGTGGATAGCGGTATACTTCTCTTTAATAATATTCTGGATGCTGCTGCGCAGTTCTTCCAGCATCCGGTTCAGGGCCAGTGCAAAAAGCGGCAGAATCTCTTTGAGTTTGATCGTAGAGAGCGCATTCAGTTCGCCAGGTATAGGAGAGGCCAGTTCCAGCATCCCGATCGTTTTGCCTTCGTAATGCAGCGGTGCAATGATCAGGTTGCGTATACCGGTTTTGATAAGCTCCTGCTCTAGTCTACCCGGCTCGTCGAGCTGCTCCAGGTCATCTACTACAATGGTGTTGCCTTTGGCCAGTACCGGTGCATAAATCGAGTCGATAAGGTCTTCCAGCTTAATAGGAGAGCTCTTGGTAAGCACCAGGCCGTTCCAGGTTTTACGGGCGTAGTTAGTGTCAAACTCCTGCAGGGCAGGGAAGGAGGCCAGCCCCAGCCGTAGGCCCGGCAGTCCGAAAAGAACGCGAAGCTTCTGCTGCAGGCTCTCAAAACCCTCCTGTGTGGTCACAGAGTCCTGATCGAGCAGGTCGTAGCGCAGCGAGGAAATAGTTTCCTCATTGGTTACGTCCGTAAAGTCACAGATGGCAAAGCCGCTGAACTCATAGTTCTCAGGCGGTAGCTTCTGCATCCAGAGGTCCAGGTCATTGTAGCGGTTTATCAGAAAGTTGATTTCCTGTGTGCTTAGCTTTTTGATCGGACCTTTGGCCTTCACTTTCATAAACTTCAGGTCGATGATCAGCTTGTAGTGCCGGTCCAGTTTGGTGAACTTGTCCTTGATGCTGAAGATAAAAGGCTCATCCACCATGAAGTTGGCATTGTAGAACTTCTCCAGAATCAGGGTGTAAGCCGATAGCGTCTGGCGGAAAAGCAGGGTCTTGAGATCGACATTTAGTTTTTGGGTATAGTTGCCGCCTCCCAGCAGGTCAAGCTCCTCCAGGCGGGGAGTGGCATAAAAACTGTCGAAGTGAAAAGGCAATACCGTGGCTCGCAGGTCATTCTCCCAGAGAGCGCTCGGGAAAATATCCTCCATCAGAATGTCAACGGTATCAATGTATTTATCAATAATAGACACGTCCTCGATCGGCTCCAGCAGCTCGGGGTTTTTGCGCAGCAGACCGGCCAGCTCGTTTACACGGGCCACATTGCAGTTCGGGTCAGTCTCGATCTTGTTTTCCCAGTAGGTCACAAGCGGTGACAGGCTGAGCGTGGTCTTGAACGGAAACTGCTCGGCGCTCAGAATGATCTCGTCCCGGTTAGGTATAGAAACAACGGTTTCGTGGAAGTTGTCCCTTGTTTTGCGCATATAAGTTTTTTGTATGAATAGGGGGAAGAACGTGTGTGGCACAATCCCAGGTGCAGTGCAGGCGAAATACCTGTCATTGCTTTAAACGTAAGCGGCCGCAAAAAGATAGTGGGCGGCCTGTTATACCTGGTGCAGGTATACGGCATGGATTAAAAATATAGCCCCTTTAGAATATTCTGGCATAATATTTATTGGGAGAGAAGTGTTAGAAGAATGATTGATTAAGTAAAACCAACCTATGAAGAAGTTATTTGTTGCAGCCCTGATGCTGATGACAGTGCTGAGCACGCTGGGTGCCCAGGCGCAAACTAAGTCAAAGCTGGAGCAGGACCTGGAAGATTTCCGTACCTGGATGAACAAGAGAGTCAGCCAGGGTGACAGTATAACAAGGGCTGAATGGCCAACGATCAAGCAGGAATTCAGAACCCGCACCCAAAGCCTGGACCGGAATAGCGGCCAAATGAGTGAAGCTTCGAAGCAGGAGTACGGGGAGCTCAAAACCCGTTACAACGAGTGGGAGGCCGAGAAGGAAGAACGCTACGGCGACCCCCTGAACCGTGAGACAGCCGCTGCCTGGGAGCGCCGCCTGGCCGGCACCAACAAGATCGGTCAGCTTAAAGCCAGCCAGCTGCGCGGCACTTTTGTCAGGTTCATGGAAAACGTGCGGGCACAGCGCACCGACTGGAGCCTCCGCGACTGGGACTACGCCGAGCACGTATACCTGCTACTCAGCGAACGCAAGCAGCAGGTGCTCAGTCAGATGAATAACAGCGATAAAATGAAGGTGGCTGCTTTGCAATTAGAATTCAACACCCTGCGCAAGAGCCGTGACGCCAAGGACAGGTACAATCAGATGCGGGAGCAGCGGTAGGTATAGCCTCCAGTAAAATGGCTAGCATAAAAATAGCCGGGGCGTGCAGTAATCACTATACGCCCCGGCTATTTTAATTTAATACATGCTGCTAAATGGCATTCTGGCCTTTGGTGCCGCCAGACTGGTCTTTTTTGTCGTTGCGGCCCTGGTTAGGACTTTTGTCTTTTTGCTGATCGCTCAGGCTGCGGTGTCCTTCCTGTCCGCCTTTGTGCTTGGCTTCCGGTTTGTTCTCGGACTTGTTGCTGTCTTGATTGTGTCCTTTTGTCATAGCTTTTAAATAAGATGTTGGTAATTTATTAAACGTGTGCGTGACACCTCCACGCTGTTTTTCAACTGATACACGCACGTTAATCAATAAACGACCATAAGAGCGCCAGGGTTAGACAGACCAGGTATAACGGGACTTAAGCCAGGCTAGGCTTTCCCCTCTTCAGGAATAAGCAAGTATAGCGAGAAAGCACCTACAGCCATAACCAGGTCACGGACAGCAATATCGTAGTATTCGCCCGTTAACAATAAGTTGATGGCGATGCCTACCAGCCACAGGCCGACCACCAAGGCTCCTATCTTTGGTTTTACGAGCACAAGCACGCCCGCTATAATCTCAATGATACCCACTACACTCATGAAAGTGCCCGTGCTGAAGGGCAGGATATCGGCGACAACCGGAGCAAGGTATTTATTCCAGTCAGTGAGCAGGTGCAGGAATTTGTCTAGACCAGCCAGGATAGGTACCAGTGCATAAGTGTACTTTGTTAAAGCGGTGACCGTAGCGATGCGGTCATACGCCGGGCGCTCAGCTCTCTGCGCACCGGTTGTTGTTGATGCAAATGTTTCCATGATGATTTCCTCCGTTTTAGTTTTTTTTATTTTGTTTGTTTCTGATAGTTAGATGATTATAAGTTGAAATCGTTACAAAAGAATGTAACTAATTGGTCTGGAATGCATCTACTGTATGTATCATACCTATAAGATCATGAAACAGATAACAGCAACCGAAAAAGCGGCACTCAGTGATGTAGCAGTGGTGGAGAGAGTGCTCGACGGGGATGTATCACTGTATGAGCTCCTCATGCGCCGCCACAACCAGAAGCTCTACCGGGTGATCAGAAGTTACCTGAAGCAGGAACAAGAGGTGGAAGACGTAATGCAGGAGACCTACATGAAAGCTTTCGAAAAGTTGGCACAGTTCCGCAGCGATGCCATGTTCTCTACCTGGCTCATCCGGATCGGGATTAACAAGGCACTGGCAAGGCTGCGGGAAAAGAAAAAGCTGTCTTCTGCCACGTACCTACTTGACCAGCCGGAAAGTTTGTCTTCCCTCTTAAGCCAGATGAACGCTGCAAACCCTGAGCAGGCCGCTATCCGGCAGGAAGTTAAACAACTGGTGGAAAGGGCCATTGATAGCATACCTGAAAAGTATAAGATCGTGTACACACTCCGAGAAATGGAAGATATGTCCATTCATGACATCGCTCAATGTCTTGATCTTTCTGAGAGCAACGTAAAGGTGCGTTTGCACCGGGCAAAGTCGATGCTCAAGGAAAGTCTTTTCAAACTGTCGATCGTTGGGGATGTATTTGAGTTCGGCAGCAAGCGCTGCGATGCAGTAGTGATGCGTGTGCTCCGTGTATTGCCTCCTGACAGGGAAGTATAAAGTTTATTAAGCAGTGATAGAGATGGCGTGTAATAGTTTAGTTAGCAGTAGACGTATCGTAGGCGAAATTTATAGTGTGCGGAAGCTAAGTAGTTATGGGTTAATTAGATAAGGTGGAAGTGAATTGTTGGTAAGCACAAGCATTAAAAAAAACAGGAGCTGGGGGGAGGAATTAGGCTGGGGCATGACCGAAAAAGCCGTAATTTGCAGTCGGTTTTTTCAACTATTACACCATTACCATGCACATTGCGATCGTCGGCAATATTGGCGCCGGCAAAACCACCCTGGCCACTAAACTTTCCCAGCATTTTAAGTGGGAGCTATACCTGGAGGCAGTAGAGAACAATCCTTACCTGAAGGACTTTTATGAAGACATGGAGCGTTGGTCCTTTCACCTGCAGGTGTTCTTTTTGAACAGCCGCTTTGGTCAGGTGCAGCAGATCCAGTCCAAAGACGGACATGTGATCCAGGATCGCACCATTTATGAGGATGCTTACATCTTTGCCAAGAACCTGCACCAGTCAGGCTTGATGAGCACGCGTGACTACGATAACTACTTCGCCCTGTTTCAGTCGATGATCAGCATGGTAAAGGCGCCTGACCTGATGATTTACCTGAAGGCTGATCTGCCTAAACTAATCGGACAGATTGAGAAGCGTAACCGTGACTACGAGAACAACATCAGCATCAATTACCTGCGCAACCTCAACGAGCACTACAACAACTGGATGAGCACTTATGATCAGGGCAAACTGCTGGTGATCGATGTGAACAACATGGACTTTGTAGCCAATCCCGAGGATTTGGGAAGCATCATTGAACGTATCAATAGCGAGCTGTTCGGTCTGTTCTAGGCCAATAGAAACAAATTAGATAGGTATAGCCGCTGCTCTGATAAGGGTAGCGGCTTTTTTTTAAACCCTTTTGAAGTCGGAATAAACTATTATTTTTCAATCAAACCCGAGAACCAGCCTGTCGCATCAAACATATACAGCATCAGCAGGCAAAGAGCGGCGGATATGCCAATTGCGCCCCAGGAAATGTGCCTTCTGAACGTTAACTCTTCCTGCTCAAAATGGGAAGTATCTTGCTGTTTCGTGACAGCGATTTTAGCTTTCTTCCTATACTTGATTCGGGGACTCTTGGGTTTTGTAAGTGTTAGCATATCCAAGTATTAGTTTATAATGGACTACTAATATACAAGTGATTAAGTTATGTTTTTATGTGGAATAATAACAATAAATGTGTTTACTGTTGAATTTAGGCTATTTTTATTATTATTTATGATGGACTTAAGTAGTTGCATCAATTGAATTTAGAGCGGAAAACATCTAAAATTCATTTTGCAAAATGGAGATAGGTATAGTTGGAGTGGCGTCCTGGATGGCAGTATAAACCTCGGCCTAAGCCTTAATTTTTTGTGAGCTATCGGATTGATTTTTATACTTAATACAGGAAGAGGTTTTGTGCTCGGCAAACCAATATCATTGATTCTTTTTTGCTGCAAGTTATTGATCCGCTTATTTTTGATAAGCTGCTTTCCTATATTTACTATTCAACTTGAAAAAACTAACCTTATAAAACATGAAATCACGCCATCTCTTACTAGCCTCAGCCGTTGCCGCCATAACGGCTGCCTGTTCTGGCAGTACCACTAACGAGGCTCAGACGGCCGAAACGGTTCAGACCGATGCAGCAGCCACTGACCTGCAGCAGAAGCTGGGCATGTACACCACTGTGCGCCTGACAGCAGACCTGACTGGCCTGAGCGAAAATGAGCGCCAGATGATACCCCTGCTGATCGAGGCCGGTAACATCATGGACGAGTTGTTCTGGTACGAAGCTTATGGTAAGAGGGACTCTCTGATGAATGCGCTGACAGACGATGCCGCACGCCAATTTGTGATGATTAATTATGGCCCCTGGGACCGCCTGAACAATAACGAGCCTTTTATACCTGGCGTGGGACCGAAGCCGGATGCGGCGAATTTCTACCCGCAGGATATGACGAAGGAGGAGTTTGAAAAAGCGAACCTGAAAGACAAATCCAGCCAGTATACCTTCCTCCGTCGCGATGCCAATGGTAATCTGATCACGGTGCCTTACCATGTGCAGTTCAAAGAACAGGTGAAGCGTGCTTCTGACCTGCTGCGCCAAGCAGCTGGTCTGGCCGAGGAGCCGGGCCTGAAAAAATACCTGACCCTGCGTGCGGACGCCCTGCTCAACGACAACTACCAGCCAAGCGACCTGGCCTGGATGGACATGAAAAACAACCGCATCGACGTGGTGATCGGTCCGATTGAGACGTACGAAGACAAGTTGTTCGGTTACAAAGCAGCGCACGAGGCTTATGTGCTCATCAAGGACATGGACTGGAGCAAGCGCCTCGAGAAGTATGCGGCCTTCCTGCCAGAACTGCAGCGCGGTTTACCAGTGCCTGCCAACTATAAGAAAGAAACACCCGGCACCGACTCTGACCTGAACGCCTATGATGTAGTGTACTACGCCGGCGACTGCAACGCGGGCAGCAAGACCATCGCCATCAACCTGCCGAACGACGAGGAGGTGCAGTTGAAAAAAGGCACGCGCCGTCTGCAGCTCAAAAATGCGATGCAGGCCAAGTTCGACAAGATCATGCTCCCGATCGCCGACGAGCTGATCGCCGATGACCAGAAGCAGCATATCACCTTCGATGCCTTCTTTGCCAACACGATGTTCCACGAGGTGGCGCACGGACTGGGTATCAAAAACACCATCAACGGCAAAGGCACCGTACGTGAGGCCCTGAAGGAGCATGGCTCGGCGTTGGAGGAAGGCAAAGCTGACATCTTGGGCCTTTACATGATCACGCAGCTGCATAAAAAAGGTGAAGTGAGTGGCAGTCTGGAAGATTACTATACCACCTTTATGGCTGGCATTTTCCGTTCGGTGCGCTTCGGAGCGGCCAGTGCACACGGCAAAGCCAACATGGTGCGCTTCAACTTCTTTAAAGAGAACGGAGCCTTTGAGCGCGATGCCCAGACAGGTAAGTACCGAGTGAACTATGTGAAGATGGGAGAGGCGATGGATAAATTGTCCGAGCTGATCCTGACGCTGCAAGGCAACGGCGACTACGCAGGCGTGGGCAAGCTACTGAACGAGCAGGGGCAGATAAGTGCCGAACTGCAGGCCGACCTCGACCGCCTCAGCCGCAACAACATTCCGGTGGATGTGGTGTTTGAGCAGGGCGTGGATGTGCTTGGCTTAAAATAACAGGTATGGAGTTGCTGCATTGGAAACAGGAGAACTTAGCTTCACGGAGGTATAGCGTGAGCGGAGAAGACGGGCCAGTTGGGGAGCTTGCCTTCAGAGGCTGGACCAGCAACGACGCCGACTTCAGTTCGGAGCGTATCAACCTTTACTTCCAAAGGCAAGGCTGGCTTGAGCATGACGTCACGATTCATTTCAAAGATGAAGTGATCGGTATGAGCAAAACCTCTGGCTTTGGCAAAACGACAACTACCTTGGTCACAGGGGAGCAGTTTACCTTTCAGGGTAAGTCATTAGACAACAGCAGAGACCTATTGGACGAAGCTGGCAACATCCTGATGCATTTCGAGCAAGGTAGCTTGAGCATAACAAAAGGTCAGATTTCCGTTGCCCGTGACATTCCGGAGCTAACCAAACTGTTGCTAGTAGCAACCGGGCTTTACTTTAAGCACCTGGGGCAGTAGCGCAGTCCCTCTTTCTGATGCACATTATTATCAGATCTGAGTATATAAGTATTTGATATTCTGAATAAAAGGCCCTGCTGATTGGTGGGGCCTTTTCTATTGTTAGCTCCTGTAGCAGGCTTTTATGGGTTTGCTGACACTGAGGGCTAATTGTGGAAAATTGCTTCTGAATATAGACAACTTTAGAAGTAGCATGGGAGTAAAACTGTTTTCCAACTCACTTTAAATCAAATATTTAATCATGAAAAATTTTGTAAGATCCTTTTACGATTTTAACAGAGACAGTCCGCAGGAGCGCCAGGAACGCAATCAGCTATACCCTGAACTGGCCAAGTTTCATATTGCCCTTCGCGAAGAAATGAGCGAAGAAGAATACCAGGAGTTTTTTAAGGCAGAAAAAGAAGCCAACAAACACCTGATGATTCCCAACCCTAACCCCTCGAATCAATGGATACGAATGTAACTCGTACTGACTATAATAATTGAAAAAGGTAAACCGGTGATGGTTTACCTTTTTTGTTTGTGCTTTCTTCAGAAAAATACTACTTGCTATACCTCGAGCGTTTTTTCATCAATTTCTACTAACTGAATATACTTAGTGCAACCTCTATACAAGTAGAAACCAGCTAAAGGCATTACAATCAAAAGCGGAATAAACGCCCAGATCATTCCCATGCCATAAAGCAACCCTAGCATAATAGCAGGGAAAAGCGCAAGGAGAGAAGCGGCTAGAAGCACAATGGTTCCTACTTTTACAGCTTGCTTCAGATGCACGCTTTTGGTAAAGTAACAGAAAAGAATGTAGGCATTGACAAGAAAGCTTGCTAAGGTAATCAGGTCAAAATCAATTGCCAGCATGATGAGCCCAGCTAGTGAGTTTATTGTTACCCAGACTAACAAGATTATCTTATAAGTAGTATTGGTGATAACGGACATATTCATGCAGGTTTGAGCTGATCTTTTAAAGCCTTTCCAGTACTAACCTAGCCCCCTCTTCGCCCACCAGCGAACCAATCGCCACACCCATGCCGCCCATACGCACAGCGCAGCACACATGCTCCGATACTGGCTGCACAATAGTGGTTTTGCTAGATCCTACTCCCATGATGCCGCTCCAGCGCTGCTCTACTTCATAGGACGTGCTAGGCAGAATGACTTCCCGCAACAATTCGTCAAGTTTGTTCTGCACCAGTTCTGTCAGACCCATCTCGGTGGTTTCTTCGGTTTTGAAGTCGAGGTTGCGGCCACCGCCAAACAGCACCCGATTGCCGATGTTGCGGAAATAGTAGTAACCACGATCATAATGGAAAGTGCCTCTGAAGCGCAGCTCAGGGATAGGCTTCGTAATAAGCACCTGTGCACGGGCTGGTGCAACCTGCAATTGAGGCAGCAACTGGCGGGCAAAGCCGTTTGTCGCGACCAGTGCTGCACGGGCAGGTATAGCAATGCCTTGTTTTGTCAAGGCGGTTATACCTGTGCTCTCTTCCTGCAGACTTTCAATCTCCAGTCCGTTCAGCACGATCACACCCAGGGACTGTACTTTCTGGGTGAGCGCCAATATCATTTTGCCCGTGTCAATCTGCCCTTCGGCCGTGCTTTCGATGAGGTGTGCTACTTGCTTAAATCCGAACTCACAGATCTTGTGATCTGCCAGACGGTATACATTCTGCTCACCAATCACCTGCTGCAGCTGCTTGTTCAGGTAAGGTAGTTGTTCAGAACAGGCCTCGTAGAGCGGCTTTTGGCTTTCCTCGAACAGTTCGTAGCCACCCCAGCGGTGGAAGTCAATGGCCTGGTCGCCAAGATTCTGGCGCAGGCGCTGCAGTCCACGCCAGCGGCGCTCCACCAGCGCAAACACCTCTTCTTCGCTGTGGTGGCTCAGGTCGTCGAGCAGCTCGGAGGGACTGCCGAAACAGGCGAAGCCGGCGTTGCGGGTGCTGGCTCCGGTCGGCAACAATCCGCGCTCCACCACCATTACTTTCTGGGCAGGTTGCTGTGTTTTCAGGTAGAGCGCCGCGTTCAGGCCCACGATGCCGCTGCCCACTATCAGCACATCCACGTGGCTGAAATACGATTCCTTTTCCCAAAAGCTTAACTCCATGGCTACTCGTCTTCGCGGGTGTAGGTATGTTTGTAATTGCGAGCCGTGGCCTCGTCTATTATCTCAAAGCCGGTCAGCATGATCTCGCGCTCGCCGCTGTTATAGCCGCGCACAAATACGCCTTCCGGACTTTCATAGATGGAGTAGTTGTGACGTCCGAAAGGGTAGAGGTTATTGCTTCGGAGAGTAGTCGCATTGGTGAGGTCAGCCGTTTGACCGTCCGGTGTTCTGATGATGAATTTCTTTTTATCTGTTGTCATGTTTCGCAATCTTCTAAAATCTTATCCAAGATAGCACTTATCTCCGAAGCGTGGCTCAAAACCATCAGGTGACCGGCTCTTTTTACCTTGATAATACCCGGGTAAGTGCCCATGGGCAGGATGCGGTCGGCGGTACCGTGGATCATCACGGCGTTTTCGTAGTGGTCTGGTTGGTGCCAGTTGAGCAGTTGCCCAACGGCCCAGCGCAGGAAGTGCGGATCGGTTTCGAGAATCACCTGTTTAAGCAGCGCTTTTTCGGCTTTGGTGCTGGCTCCGAACAGCAGCGGTCCCACAAAATGGAAGCGTTTTAGCAAGGGGACAGGTATGATGCGGTGCAGCCGCATGAAACCCATCAGGCGGTAGTACCAGGGCAGGATTTTGCTACTGGCTATACTGGAAATCAGGATGGTTTTGCGCGGGTTTAGAAATTTGGAAAGCTCAATAGCCACCACACCGCCAAAGGACATGCCCACCAACACCGGGTTGGGCTCGGTGATCTGCTCTGCCAGCCGCACGGCATAGTCATGTAGTGGCTCGTCTTCGTAAGGCTGGATCCAGCGCACGTATACCTTGCTGCATTTAAGGTGCAGAAACTGAAACATGCGCTCGTCCGCTCCAAGGCCGCTGATAAAATAAACGGTGCTCATACAGCTGTATTTCTTCGGCCGTTGGCCTGTTACAGCAGCAAAGCTACGGCTTTTCCACTAATCGCGCAGTGCGACTTCCTGACGAAGGAATGACAGCACGTCCTGTACGGTTTCCTGCGGTTGCTCCTCCATGGGGATGTGGCCCGCACCCGCATACAGCTTTAGTTGAGCACCGCTTATACCTTGCTGAAACCGACTGGCATCGGCAACCGGCACCCAGGCATCGGCCTCACCCCACAAGATCAGTGTAGGTGCCTGCACTTTTGCCAGTTTGTGCAGGTTGTCACTGTCCACCGTATTAAGGCGGTCCACGAAAGCGCTCCGGTTGCCCTCCCGCAGCAACAGGTCGTGGCTCAGGCTGATCGTTTCCGGTTTTAGCTTGCTGTCATCACCGTAAACTTCCTTGAGGCTCTGCTCTACAATAAAGCGTGGCGTCATAAGTTTCAGTGAGTGCTTAAGCAGCGGTGTCTGGGCCATCCGGAAAGGCAACGTGATGCTTTTGTCATTCGCATTGGTGACGCCGGTGGGAGAGACCAGAATCAGCTTTTGCACCCGCTCCGGATGCGTGGCGGCAAAATCATAGGCAATCTGTCCGCCTAAAGAGCTGCCCCCGATGTGCGCCTGGTCTATACCCAGGCTGTCCATAAAGTGCAGGAGAAGGTTGCTGTAATAGTCGATAGAATAGGAGCCAGTGGCATTGGGGCCTGTTAAGCCGAAGCCTGGCAGGTCGAGCCGCAGCACACGGTACTGCTTGCTAAGTTCTGCTGACCAGCCATCCCAGGTCTGAAGCGAGGCCGCCGTCCCGTGCAACAGTATGATCGGTGTGCCCTTTCCCTCGTCGCGGAAGTGCAGGTCGGCCCCGTCTATATGCACAAAGCGGGAAGAAGCAGTCGTATACCTGGCTTTCAGCTCTTCCGCAGGTATATCGGCTCTAATCATCAGCGCAAAAGCGACCAGGATTACCAAAGCAGCTGCTATCGCTATATTTTTTAGCTTAAAACGCATAGGTAGGATATAAAGCGTGATTGCTTGTACTAAAGTATGAAATTGTTGCTTTCGAATTCTTAAATGCGGAATTAATTTTTGAGCAATACAAAAAAGCAGCCTGCCATACCTGACAGACTGCTTTTCGATTTTACTTTATGGCTATCCCTACAAACCTGATTCCTTCTTAAACTTACTACCGAAGAAATAATAAACAGGTATACCTAGCGCCACGATGATCAGGCCCGGCCAGGTATAGACCGGCTTGTAAATAAGCAGGATGATACAGATGCCCGAGGCAATCAGCACATAAAGCGCTGGCAGAATTGGGTAGCCGAATGCTTTGTATGGACGCTTCAGGTCTGGTCGGCGCACGCGGAGCACAAACACGCCAGTCACTGTGATGATATAAAAGAGCATCACTGCAAAGATCACATAATCGAGCAGGTCATTATAGGTGCCGGAGAGGCAGAGCATGCAGGCCCAGATGCACTGTAGCCACAGAGCCGCAGCCGGTACGCCGTTTTTGTTCAGATGTCCCATCTTCTTAAAGAACAGGCCGTCTTTGGCAATGGCGTAATATACCCGCGCTCCTGACAGGATGGCTCCGTTGTTACAGCCAAAAGTCGAGATCATGATCAGAATGGCGATGCCTACCGTAGCTGGGTACCCGCCGATCACTTCGGCTACTGCTGTTGCTACGCGGTCGTTGGAGGCGTACTTGATGCCCTGGCCTATCACGTCGGTTGCGTTAGGGTCGCCGTTGAGGGGGAGCACGAGCAGGTATACCAGGTTGATGATCAGGTATAGGCCCATCACAATGGCACTGCCGATCACCATGCTGAGCACGATGGTGCGCTTCGGGTTCACGATCTCATCGCCCGAAAAGCCGATGTTATTCCAGGAGTCAGCCGAGAACAAGGCTCCTACCATGGCAATGCCAATAGCCGTGATCAGCGCCATACCTACCGGAGGCGCTTCGCTGGCCCCCGTGGCCGCTGCAGCAGATCCCCAGAAATCAGAGAAGTTGGCCTGCACCGCCGTGTCGTTGATGCCGAACAGCAGACCAAACAGAATCAGACCAAACAAAGCGATCAGTTTTGTACTGCCAAAGATGTTCTGGATCAGTTTGCCACTCTTCACGCCGCGTGAGTTGATATACGTCAGGTATAGGATGCTCACAATCGCCAGCAACTGCACGGAAGTGAAGTTAAATCCTGCCAGGGAGAAGAGGACATTGTCTTCGCTGAACCAGGGGATGAGCACCCCGGTAAAACGGGCGAAAGCCACGGCCACCGCTGCGATCACACCGGTTTGAATTACCAGAAACAGCGTCCAGCCATAGAGGAAGGCTACCATCTTGTTATAGGCCTCTTTCAGGTATACATACTGCCCGCCTACCTTGGGGAACATAGACGACAGTTCGCCATAGCTGATGGCACCCACCATGGTCAGGAAGCCCGAAAGCAACCAAACCAGCAGCATGTTGCCAGGACTTACGACCGCCCTGGATATATCGGCTGTCACGATGAATATACCGGAACCGATCATACCGCCGGTTACGATCATGATGGCGTCGAAAAGGGTGATCTCCCGTTTGAATCCGCTTTCCTTTTCTTCTTTTTGTATTTGCTCTACTTCTTCTAAATCCTGCATTGTAGCTGTCTGATACTTGCCTGTAAAGCCGACTGCCCAACAAAGTGGCAAAGGCCGGAAGGCAAAATTAAAGCTAATTTTTTGGGAAAGGATAAATACAGGTGATTATCTGCAGGAAAGCCAATAGCAAGTAAATAATATATAACGATACCCTGTAATTATTGCTCTTTTTGGCCTTTATAAACTGTGGCCGTTCGTCTGATTTTTTGGGTCCTTCACGGATATTTCAAGGCCCTTGGTATAAAATAGTAGTAATTGTAGCAACAGTACCTTGCATAACAAAGTACTATAGAATAACTTTGTCACAGTAATTAATTGATAACCACTAAATATTAAAGCCATGAAAGTATTATTCTTAATCGCCGCCACTGTATCATGCTTCGGTCTTGCACTGCAACCAAATACTCAAAACACTCAACCAGTAGATGCTGTTGCCAGCACTGTCGATATGGAAATAGAAGAGCCTGTAATGACTGTGCTGCTTGACACAGTATTGATCACACCTGTTGCGCCAAGTGCGGTAGCTGCTAACGTGCGCTAAGCCGTTGCAGCCCGCCGGTCGGCAGCAGTATCATCCTGCTCTCGCAGCCATTCCTCCGCAAGGGGGCGTTCGTAAAAGCTTTTCATGCTGACTTCAGGTGTAATGCGCTCCTGGAGTTCACGGGCCGCGAGTTGACTGAACATATTAAAGGAGTATACATGCGCCATAAACCGCAGGCCGGCTTCCATAGCGCGGGGCAGCCATTCAAACTGAAGCCAGTCATTTGCTTCCTGCCAGTCGCCGGTTACAGCTGACTTGTCGTTGAGTAGCTTGGAGCAGCGCTTGCTTTTCAGGAGTTCCAAAAAGGCAAGTGAAGCGCTTACAACATTATCAGCAGTTATGTGCCCTTGCCATTTAGCCTCGATGTACTCTTCCTTATGTTGGATAGTGACATACACATCACCCATCGCATGACGCAACTCTATCGGTGCAGTTGGTGAGATCTCGGGTCGAATTATTCTGGGTGCCATAGAGGTAACATCAGGTGGTTGCACCTCGCAATGTAAACAAATTGGCCGCCTCGCCGGCAAAAATGCGCTTAATTTGAGTGGAGTGCTCCTATAGAGGGGTAAAAAGCATCTTTTCAGGCAGTAGAGGCTGTCTGCTCTATTCCCACAAACACACCTTCTTCCCTTAGCTCCACCCGGTGGAGAACTGCTTTGCGGGTGCGGAACTCGCACTCTCGCCCATTCTGCATATTATACCTGTAGCTGTGCCAGGGGCATACCACTTCATCCAGATAGTTCGTAGTACCTTTACTGAGCGCATATCCCAGGTGCGGACAGGCATCGTCTAGCGCAAAAAAACCGGAGGCAGTATGTGCAAAGCAAATAGTCCGTCCATCCAGCACGAGTTGTTTGAGTTTGCGGAGGGGCACCTGCTCGCGGGCTTCAGTCACGCTATCAAATACTTTGTGCCAGGTATAGCTTGCTTCGCTTTGTTCCATCTGTTCTGTTAGTGGCTTACCCGTATGGCAGTGGCATGGGCCTGCACCGGAAATGATTCCATGACCTGCTCGTCAAACCAAGCCTCTACTAAATGTCCTTCACGCAGATGCTCCAGGCGTAGTGTGGCTCCTTCTACATTCTCGATGTGGGTATTGGCATCTATGCGCAGTGTCGCCTTGGTGTGGTTCGTCTGCATACCTTCCACTGACTCGACCAGTATGACGGCCACGCCTTCTTTCTTTTTGGAATTTGTTTTTTTGATGTTGGTGATGTTGCCCCGTATGTCGGGCTGCGTGTTGGGAATCTGAAAGCCGTCCTGGGTCTGGCATCCGGCCAGTAGGAGAGCAGCCAAGGGTAGTATATTCAGGTATCTTCTCATGGGTTCAAGCGTCGTCTCATGCCTATACCTTGCAGGCAGGGCATACTTTGGACATTTGTACGCAGGAGGGAGATGATTAGTAATGTCTCAGGCACAATTTATTTAAGGCCTATGCTACCCGCATAAACTGGTCTGACAATTCTCTGCGCAGGTTATCGCCCTGTGTATAGTAAGAGAGGAAGTCAGTGCGGCGGCAGGTGGCCAGGCGTGGTTCCTGGCGCAGGGTGAGGCGTGAACGCTTGCCTATTGTCAGCAGGCCTATACCTTTTCGCTCACATAGTTTGGATAGGTAGTCTGCCATGGCATTGCCGCGCCAGCACAGGCTGCTCACCTGTAGTCCTAACCACTGGTGGTCGGCAGGCTGCTGCTTGAGCTGGTCCACTGCCGCTTTCAGTTGCTGCTGCATGTAGCGCCTGCGCAGATTGGAATGCAGTATAAAACCAGTCACTGCAAGTATGGCAGGTATGAGGGCCATCATCAGCCAATTGCCAGTCAGGTAGCAGAGGTAGGCTGCTGCGCCAAAAATAGAAGCGGCAGTCAAATAACGACTTCTGCCCAGTCCTCTTTTCTTGTAAGTGCTCAGCAGGCGCGCCAGTTTATTAGAGGCGGAAATATTAAGTGATACGGCAAAAAAGCAGTTGTCGTGTTTCTGATAGGCAAACAGCGCATCGGCGAAAGTGCCCTTGTATGTGGGCACCAGTCTGTTTATAAGTAAGCCAGATTTTTTTTCATGTTTGGCATAGTAGGAACCAAGAAATTCAATAGCTTGGTCTCCAATTCTGTTTTCTGCCATATGCGTCAGATGTTTGTAGCCTTCAGATATATTGTTTCATAGTTGGGGCTACCCAGTAATACTGACGAGCCTTAGGCAGGATGCGGTAAGTGTCTTCCACTTTTTTACAAATATAGGAAGCGTAAAATATAAAGCTAATAATTTGATTATTTTTTTGTAAAATTTGCTTTAACCTATAGTGTTCTTGGCTAAGTCCTGACTAGTCATATTACAAGACTATATCGCCTGAATTAGAACCATCAAGTAACAGGCTGTTTTAAGTGCAAAAAAAATGTACCAATTGTTATATGTCGGGTTGGAACGACTTTCTGTCTTGTATAAACAGACAAAACTGGTTAGGCTGACACAATTTTTTTAGATTTACAGCATGGTGATGAAGGTTCACTTTCACTGCTTCTTTAACTAAAACCATGAAAAAAAGTTTTTCGCTCTTTTTTGTCTTGTTCTCGCTGCTATCTGCAGGGGCACTTAAGGCGCAGTCACCTGCCAAACCTCACGCAGCCGAGCTACTGCAGGATATTAAAAAGCTGAACGTGCTGGGCACTGTGCTGTATGTGGCGGCGCACCCCGACGATGAAAATACCCGCTTTATCGCCTACCTGTCTAACGAGAAGCTCTACAACACCGGCTACCTGTCGGTGACCCGCGGTGATGGCGGACAGAACCTCATCGGGCCAGAGATCCGGGAGGGGCTGGGTCTTATCCGCACGCAGGAGTTGCTGCAGGCCCGTCGCACGGATGGAGGGCAGCAGTTCTTTACCCGTGCCAATGACTTTGGCTTTTCAAAAAATCCGGAAGAGACCTTTGCAACCTGGGATAAGGAGAAGGTGCTGCACGATGTGGTATGGGCGATCCGCAAGTTCAGACCTGATGTGATCATCACCCGCTTCTCTCCCCGTCCATCTGAAACTCATGGGCATCACACCGCTTCGGCCCTGCTGGCCAATGAAGCGTTTGAAGCAGCTGCTGACCCAAAGCGCTTTCCTGAGCAGCTCAAGCACGTGCAGGTATGGCAGGCCAAGCGGGTGCTTTGGAATACCGGCGTATGGTCCTTCCGCAGTCAGAAAGAGTTTGAAGACTACGGTTCACAACTGCTTAAAGTGGATGTAGGTGGCTATAATCCGCTGTTGGGCAAATCGTACCCGGAGATTGCCGCCCTGAGCCGCAGTATGCACAAGAGCCAGGGCTTCGGCGCCACAGGTACACGTGGTGTTACGATAGAATATTTGGAGCATACCAAAGGCGAACGAGCTAAAGAAGAGTTGTTTGAAGGTATAAACACCAGCTGGAGCCGCGTGAAAGGCAGCGAAAAAGTGGCAGCCCTATTGCAGCAGGCGGTGGCGGAGTTTAAGCCGGAGCAGCCCGCGGCCGTAGTGCCAACCTTGCTGGCAGCCCGAAAAGAACTGGCCAAACTACCCGACAGTTACTGGAAGCGCCTCAAAACAGAGGAACTGGAGGATGTAGTGAAACACAGCCTGGGTCTATACCTGGAGGCAGTGGCTACGGAATATGCCGTGACACCGGGTGAGCACCTGAACATGCAACTGGAAGCCATCAACCGATCAACTATACCTGTGCAACTGGTGAGTATGCGTCCTTCCTTCGCCGCCAAAGACAGCAGCCTGAATAAAACACTCGCTCCGAACGAGGGGCATCTTATCCCTTTTAAAATACAGATTCCGGCTTCAGCACCGCTCTCGCAGCCGTACTGGCTACGGCAGGAGGGAACGCTGGGCCTGTTTCGGGTAGATGATCTGCAGGAAATCGGTGCCCCCGAAAATCAGCCGGCCGCCGAAGTGCAAATGAACCTGCTAATCAGTGGAGAACCTTTCCGCTATACCGTGCCGGTGGTGTACAAGCGCAACGATCCGGTGGATGGAGAGCAGTACAGACCACTGGCCATTACGCCGCCCGTGTTTGTGAACATCTCCGAGAAAGTGCTGATGTTCGCTTCGCAGGAGCCGAAGCCAGTGCACGTGCTGGTGAAATCGGCTAAGGCAGGTATAAAAGGCAACCTGGCACTGCAACTCCCGAAAGGCTGGCGAGCGGAGCCGGCGCAAGTGGCTTTTGATCTGGAGCAAAACGGAGCCGAGCAACTGGTGCGCTTCATGGTGCATCCGCCTAAAGGGCAGCAGGAGGTAGAACTGAAAGCCGTGGCCACGGTAGCAGGCAAGTCCTATACCCGCGGACTCAACGTGATTCAGTATAGCCACATCCCAACGCAGACTACCTTCCCGGAGGCTGTGACTAAAGCCGTACGGCTTGACCTGAAGCGAAATGGGGAGCAGATCGCTTACCTGATGGGTGCCGGCGACGACATACCTGCGAGTCTGCAGCAAATCGGGTATAACGTGACCCTGCTCAAAGACGAGGATATGACAGACCAGAATCTGAAGCGCTTCGATGCGGTGATACTGGGGGTTCGGGCCTACAATACTATAGAGCGCATGAATTTCTATCAGCCGCGCCTGCTCAACTACGTGCAACAAGGCGGTACAGTCATCGTGCAGTATAACACTGGGCATAGTCTCAAGACAAACAATGTTGCTCCCTATCCTTTGAAGATTTCAAGCCAGCGGGTGACGGTAGAAGATGCCGAAGTACGTTTCCTGAAGCCGAATCACCAGGCGCTGAACAGCCCGAACAAGATCACAAAAAAGGATTTTGAAGGCTGGGTACAGGAACGCGGCTTATACTTCCCGAGCGAATGGAGCAAAGAGTTTGAAGCGATCCTTTCAAGCAACGACCCGGGCGAACCGGCCCGCGACGGCGGCCTTTTGATCGCCCGCTATGGCAAAGGGCACTTTGTGTATACCGGCTACTCCTGGTTCCGGCAGCTGCCTGCCGGTGTGCCGGGTGCCTACCGCATCTTCACCAACCTGATCTCGCTCGGCAATGGGCACGGCAACCAGGGGAGCAGCGCAGAGAGTGCTGTCAAATAAAAGGAGCCATTCAAAATCTGCAGTTCAAGATATCCAGTGAGTAGTCCTGTGCTTTTTGTTACAAAGACTACTGTCTGAAGAAAACCATGAAAGAAATCGATAGCAAGCCTAACGAGGAGCTCGACAAGCCGCCTTTTTTTGAGAGCTGGAAAAGTATGTACTGGCTGGTGCTGGGCAACCTAGCTTTCCTGATCACCCTGTTTTACATCATCACCCGCATCTATTCATGAGACTGCTTGACTGGATTGTACTGCTCGGCACGCTGGGCTTTATTGTAAGCTACGGCGTCTGGAAAACACGGGGCAGCAAGGATATTGAGGGCTACCTCAAAGGTGACAACAGCATGAAATGGTGGACCATCGGTTTGTCCATCATGGCTACGCAGGCCAGTGCTATTACTTTCCTTTCCACGCCGGGTCAGGCCTATGAAGACGGTATGCGCTTCGTGCAGTTCTACTTTGGCCTGCCGATTGCCATGGTCATCATCTCGATCACGGTTATCCCGATCTTTTACCGACTCAAGGTATACACCGCCTACGAATACCTCGAGAGCCGCTTCGACCTGAAAACCCGCTCACTGGCTGCCCTGCTCTTTCTGGTGCAGCGCGGATTGGCAGCCGGCATCACGATCTACGCCCCCGCTATCATCCTGTCTACCATACTAGGCTGGAATTTAACAGTAACCAACCTGCTGATCGGTATACTCGTGATCATCTATACCGTGTCGGGTGGTACCAAAGCGGTGAGTGTGACGCAGAAGCAGCAGATGGCCGTGATGATGGGCGGCATGCTGGTAGCCGGTTTTATGGTGGTGCGCTACCTGCCTGAGAGCGTGTCCTTCGGTGATGCTGTGGCTGTGGCAGGTAAGATGGGCAAAATGAACGTAGTGGACTTTTCTTTCGACTGGAACGACCGGTATAATTTCTGGTCTGGTTTAACGGGGGGGCTTTTCCTGTCGCTTTCCTACTTCGGCACCGACCAAAGCCAGGTGGCCCGTTATCTGGGAGGCAAATCGGTAGGGGAGAGTCGGCTGGGGCTGCTGTTCAATGGCTTGCTCAAGATACCGATGCAGTTCATTATTCTCTTCATTGGCGTGATGGTGTTTGTGTTCTACCAGTTCAACCAGCCGCCGCTTTTCTTCAATGAAGCCGCTAAAGACAAGGTATACGCCACTGAGTTTGCCCCGGAAATGGAGGCACTGGAAGCGCAGCACACCACCCTGTTCAACCAAAAACAGGAAGCAGTGCACGGTCTGGTCGCCGCGCTACGCACCGACGATGAAAGTGCCATTGCTGCTGCCCAAGCTGAGGTGCAAGGTATAACCGATGCCTCCAAGGCGGTCCGCACCGAGGTGAAGTCGCTGATTGCCAAAGCCACGCCTGATGCTGAGACCAAGGATACAGACTATGTGTTCATCTCCTTTGTAATGAAATACCTGCCCGCCGGACTGGTGGGTTTGCTGCTGGCTGTGATCTTCTCAGCTGCCATGTCCTCCACGGCCTCCGAGCTCAATGCGCTGGCCTCCACTACGGTAGTAGACATCTACAAGCGCTCTGTCAAAAAGGACAAAGACAACTTCCACTACCTGCGGGCCTCCCGCCTTTTCACCGCAGCCTGGGGTACGCTAGCAATTATTTTCGCAACCTACGCCTCCCTGCTCGACAACCTGATCCAGGCTGTTAACATTATCGGCTCGATTTTCTATGGCACTATACTGGGCATCTTCCTGGTGGCCTTCTATGTGAAGTTCATCAAAGGGCACGCCGTGTTCATTGCCGCACTGCTAGCTGAAGCAGTAGTGCTGTACTGCCACTTCTACACCGATATTGCCTTCCTCTGGTTCAATGTGATTGGCTGTGTTGCAGTAGTGGTATTCGGAGCGATCCTTCAGTTCTTTATAGGCCAGAAGGATGACAGATTGTATGCGTAATACAGATTACTCTTTTGAGGACTAATTATTGGGGCAGCGTAATTGCGAAAGAATCAGGCTAATTCAGCTAAATGAGATAAACCACTGGCAGGTATAGTAAGACTAACTCGCACGCTGGCTATGAAACAAGCAGCATTGCCATGTGCGCTTTGCGGCGCTCCACTGTTGGGGGTGAAGGGGGGCCCCTGTCAGGAGCGTTCAGCGAGTGGGGTAGGGGCCCTCGATTTTTTCTTTATCGAGGGCCCCTACCCCCATCAAGGAAAAAAGTGAGGCCCGCCTGGCCAAGGCGAAAAGGTGCCCGCCGCACAGGCGAAGCGATAAACAGTATCATTTGCTATACCTGCAATAGCCGCAGCTATACTTATACCTGGGCCAGAGGCCCCACTATACCCGACACAAGCGAGGACGCTCGCGCCATAACACCAATTATCAGGTATAAGTTAATATCGCGGCTTCTGCCCCGCCACAATATAAACCAGGCTACCGCCAGCTGATACATACTCTTCATTCAGCAGCCTTTGCTTAAGCGCAATCTTGTTGTAAAGCAGCCGTTGCCAATAAGCGTCAAACTTGTCTTTGTCGCCGCCGCCCGCCATAAAGTAATTCAGGTTATCCTGGTAGTCATAGCCCATAGAGTCGGAGTCGATCCACTGCAGCATCTGTTCTACACGCAGCATCTTCTCCTGCGTATCGTAAGGCGGAATGATCGAGAGGGCTTTGTCGGAAATCCACACCTTGATGTTTTCGAGACCCGCTTTCAGGTATAAGTCAGGTATAACGTCGCCGAGTGAGTTAAAACCCTCGCCGAGCCTTTTCTTGCCCTTCTCGATGCGCAGCTTTATTTCCAGCACTTCGAGGGTGCTTTCCACATCAAAATCCGTTTCGCCGTAGCGGTCGAACATCAGGTTGGGCACGAGGTTGTTCGGTTCCAGCGCCAGCACCCAGCCGCCCGGCTTTGTAATCCGGATCATCTCATCGATCACCTGTCTCGGGTCTTTCACATGGATCAGCAAGGTCTGGCAGAGGGTAATGTCCGCCAGGTTGTCGGGTAGGGGAATGTTGGAGGCGTTGCCCACCCGGAAGTCGTAGGAGATGTCATTGTGCAGGTAGATGCTTTGGGCTTTCTGCTTCGCTTCCTCGATGTACTCCGGCTCAAAATCGATGCCGTATACCTTGGCGCCCGGTGGCATGTGCCGCGAGAACATAAAGCCCATCATGCCTTTGCCGCAACCGATATCCACCAGCGAGCCGGTATAGTCCAGGTGCAACCGGTGAGCAAGCAGCTCCAGGTAATCGTCGTTCCACCAATATTCACGGGCCGGACCCAGGTGATCTTCTGAATGTTTTTTCTCTTCCAACAGGTATAGATTATTAGGTATGCTAAAAAAGTAAGCCCCTGCCAGAGCAGAGGCTTTCGGTAGTGAGTAGGCAGCTAGGTGCTTACTTCATTTTCTTCCACTCAGCTATGGCTTTTTCATTCATACGCACATAGTCATCGTTGTTTGCCTTTTTGGCCAGCTCGATTGATTGCTCAGCAGTTTTTACGGCGCCTTTGTAGTCTTTCAGCTTGGCCTGCATCTTGGCCTGAGCGTGCAGGTTCCAGAACCTTGGCTCGTTGGCGTTGGCTTTTTTCATCCATTCCAATGCCTGCTTCATGTCTTTGTTATTATCGGCGTAATAGTTGGCGGCGGCTGCATACAGGCTAGGCGACACATCCTTACCATTCAGCACTCGCTCCTGAATCTGGGCCATTACTTTGCTGTCTACTTCAGCTTCAATGGTGAAGCTGACAACTGTCTTGTCCCACAGAATTTCCAGGTCAGCAGCATTCGCTTTCAGATTTGCGAAGTTGATGGTGAAAGTTTCAACGGTTCTAGGGTTGGTCTGTGGCTTCACGGTGAAGCGCAGCTGATCGTTTTCCTGCTTATACTGAGCTACGTTTCCACCAAGTTTGGTGTCTTTGTACAAAATAACAGTCCACTCGTTCTGATTCGGAATGGTTAGCAGCGCATACTCACCGGCAGGCACTTTTTTGCCCTGGATGGTTACGTCGTCGCTGAAATTAAGCGTGGTAGAGTTGTTGGCTCCTGTGCGCCATACCTTACCGAAAGGAACAATGTCGCCGCCGTATACTGAGCGGCCTTTCATAGATGGGCGGGAATAGGTTACGGTTACCTTGCTAAGGCCTACTTCCTGCGTCACGCTGGAAAGCGGGCTAGCTGCCGGCATGGCTATACCTTGTTGCTGGGCCTGAACTGTCACGGCTGTACCGCCTAGCAGCGCCGCTGACATAAGCATGCTGAATAAGATCTTTTTCATGGTTTTATATTTATTTCAAAGGGGTTTCAGGAGGTAATATTACAGAAAATCCCGCAATTAAACCAGTGGATTCTGCAGGGTAAATGGCGGCTGGCATTGCTACAAACTGCTTGCATGCAAAAAAAGTTTTGCCCTGAGCTGAGTTTCTTTTCTGATTATATTCTGTACCTTCGCCTATGTACACGGGGTGCTTGGCAGTGTAACAGCTGCCCGGCTGAGATGATACCCGCTACCTGATCTGGATAATGCCAGCGTAGGAAATGTAACCGATTTTAGCGCCTGAGTGAGGTGCTGCCCTTTATTCCTATCTGCTTTGTACAGTCAGGCTATTTTATAACCCTAAAATACCTGCTGTGAGTAATCTGCAACAACAAAAATTTGACCTGGTAACACGCGACCTGCGCAAGTGGCAGGGCCGTGAGGAGTGGTTTTTTAACCGTGATCACACCGACACCTATGAACTGTGGTACGAAGGCCGCTATAAGCGTGCTGAGGTATGGCAGAAGAAAGTGATCGGGCAGCTGATCAAGAAAGACGAGCGCGTCAAGACCCTGCTGGAGTTTGGCTGCGGCACTACCCGCTTCACCCGCTGGTGGAAAGAGATCGGCATTGAGGCCAGCGGTGGCGACATCTCGCCCTTCATGCTGGGGCAGGGCGTGCACCTGTTCGACGGCGATCTGGTGCTGGCCGACTCGCATCACATGCCTTTTAAAGACCACACCTTTCATGCCCTGGCATTCATTACTACTTTTGAGTACTACAAAGATCCGGTCAAGGTAATCCGGGAGGCGGCCCGTGTGGGTAAATATGGCATTGTGTTCGGCATGATGAACCGCAACTCTCCCAAAGTGGTGAGAAGGAGGGTACAGGAGATGTTCGGCAAGAACCCTTTCTACGTGACGGCCACCTTTTATACGCCAAGCAAACTGAAGGCTGTAATAGCCGAAGCCCTGCACGACAGAGACTATACCATTGAGTGGAACGCTACTGGGTTGCCTGAATGGTTTCCGGTGCAGCAGTGGCAGCAACCCTATGGAGATTTCTTCGGGATGTATGTGTGCTTAAATGATGTGATATGAGCGCCTTCGAAGACAAATCTGGAAAGGTAGCCGCCGGCACGTTTAAAGACGTGCTGCTACCACAAAGCGGGGCACAACGGGAAGAGGTGCAGGTAGGCCCACAGTTCGGCGTCGACACTGCTGTCATCAACCTGGGCAACAACCTGGGAATGGCAGTTTCCAGCGATCCGCTTTCGCTTATACCTTCTATCGGGCTTCAGGAATCAGCCTGGCTATCAGTGCACCTGCTGGCGAATGACATGGCCTCTACTGGTTTTGCACCCATGTATGCGCAATTCGTTCTAAACCTGCCTACGAGCCTGTCGCTGGAGTCATTCAAAGAATACTGGCATTATATCCATCAATACTGTCAGGACATTGGCGTTGCCATTACCGGCGGACACACAGGGCAGATAGAGGGGCAGAATTCCACCATTTCTGGCGGCGGCACCATGTTTCTGACGGCTCCATTGGGTGAAATACTTACGAGCAACAAGGCGGAGCCCGGCGACCTGCTGATCGTGACAAAGGATACGGCTCTGGTATCTACCTCCATCCTGGCCATGAGTTTTCCGGAGACAGTTAAGAACAAGCTCGGCAAGGAGGTATGGGAGAAGGGCTGTGAAAACTTTTACCGCACCTCATCGCTGCCCGATGCCCTAGCCGCAAAAGAGGTCCTGCCCAGCAAAACAGACCTGAAAGCCATGCACGACGTGACCGAAGGTGGCGTGCTGGGCGCTATCTGCGAAATGGCGGGCGCCTCTGGGTGCGGTTTCCGGGTTTATGACGATACCCTGCCGGTGGGGGAAGCGCAAAGGCAAATTGCAGCACTTTTTGATATCGATCACCGCTTCAGTGTGGGGGCTGGCTCTATGCTCATGGCCGTGAAGCCGGGCAATGAGCAGCAAATAATCGACCACCTTGCTTCTAAGGCTATCAGAGCAACGGTGGTAGGAGAAATGACAGCCAAGGAAGATAGATTCACGATAGTGGAACATGATAAAGAAAAGCCACTTCTCTTCGATGGCAAAGACCCTTACTGGGAGGCTTTCTTTAAAGCGTACAAGGCGGGCTGGAGATGAGCAGGTATAAGAAAATTACCGGAGGCGTATACTTGGTGCTGGACCCCAGCATGGATCGTATCCTGCTGCTGCAGAAGGTAAAAGAAGCTTTGGAAGGAGGTACAAACGTACTGCAGATCTGGAATAACTGGCCAGCAGGCTATACCGATTCAGACAAGCGCTTGCTCATACAGGACTTAGTGGCTGTTGCCGCCGCTTATCAGGTACCGGTTCTCATAAACGAGGAATGGCAGCTGTTAAAAGATACAGGTCTGGCTGGTATTCATTTTGACAGCGTCCCTTCGGATTATGAAACTTTGAAGGCTGAACTGAACAGGGGCTTTGTATGCGGTATTACCTGCAGCAACGACCTGGAGGTAATTCGCTGGGCTGACAGGCACCAACTGGACTACGTATCTTTCTGCGCCGTTTTCCCCTCGCCTTCAGCAGGAAGCTGCGAGATCGTACAGCCTGCTACGATCCGGGAGGCCAGAAAGATCACCCGAATGCCTCTCTTTCTGTCCGGGGGCATCACCACAGAAAATATAGACAAACTTCGGGAGCTGGACTTCAATGGGGTGGCAGTGATTTCAGGTATACTGAACGCTGCTTCAGCCAGAGAGTCCGCTGCTGCCTACAAGCAAGCACTTAACAAAAATAACTTATGAGACTTTCATTTTTAGATAAACTGTGCTGTCCCGTGGACAAGCACGAACTGACATTGCAAATCTTTGCGCAGCAGGAAAATGGGGATATAACAGAAGGGTTGCTCACCTGTCCTACCTGCAAAAGGTACTATCCTATTGTATATGGTTTACCAATCATGACACCGGACGAGTACCGTGAAAAGGCGCTGGAGGAACCGATCCTGAAGAAGTGGGGGCTATCACTCGACGAGACAGAGAAGCAAACGTTTTTGCTGAAAGCCTAAACCGCTTGCATATGGCTATACCCTAAAAACTTTGACCTACACTGAAGCCAAAGCGGGGAATGAAAGCGGGGCCTGGTGATTTGGTATTGCTTTCTGTGGAAAGAAAAGGTGTAAAGCCAACCCGCACTACAAGTCCACCGGTTGGGTTCTGATAACGGAAACCGATGCGACTGAAGTACATGTTGCGCAAAAGGTCAGGCTCATTGGTGAAGCGGCGGGTATAGCCTATACCAAACTCAAAGTGCTTCTGAAAACGCCCGATCATACCCAAGGCTTCCACAGGCACCACCGGATAAAAGCCCGGCTCCTCTGCTGAGAAGAAGGTATTGCTGGCTATACCTATCCTGAAAGCTGCCTTCACCATAGACTTCTGGTACACGATGCGGTCGTAGTTAACTGAGAGCAAGTCCCCATTACCGCCTAATTCACCATAAACTGCATTACGCGCCCTAAAAGTGTCACGGTAATTCTGGGCCGAAGCCGAATAGCTAAGTACAAGCAACAAGCAAAAGAGAAAGGCTCGGGTGAAAGCGCTATTTAAGTGCATAAGAAGGTTTAGGAGCGACTGGCGCAAGCATAGATTATAATACTCCGCAAATTAGTAATTTATTGGGATATATTAATGTTGAATTATGGGGAAGCTTCAAAAACTGAGGCCCTGTCAGTTAAACACTAACAGGGCCTCAGTTACCTTAAATGCAGAAAATTTTAGCTCATTTCAAACTGTAGCCTGAGCAGATTCGCATAAATCCCGTTGTCATTGATCGACAGTACCTCGTGCGAACCTTCTTCGACAATCTCCCCACCATCAATCACCAAAATCTTATCAACCTTGCGTATCGTCGCCAGGCGGTGTGCGATCACGATGGTTGTGCGGTTCTTCATCAATTCATCCATGGCCTGCTGCACCAGGTGTTCTGACTCTGAGTCAAGAGAACTGGTCGCTTCATCGAGTACAAGGATAGCCGGGTTTTTCAGGATGGCGCGGGCAATGGCCACACGCTGGCGCTGACCGCCTGAGAGCTTGATGCCGCGTTCGCCCACCAGTGTATCCAATCCTTCCGGGAAAGACGAGATAAAGTCGTACGCATTGGCTTTGCGGGCTGCTGCTATGATTTCTTCTTCTGTCGCTTCCGGACGACCGTAAGCAATGTTCTCACGGATAGAACCACCGAAAAGCAGCACTTCCTGCGGCACGATGCCCACATTGGCGCGAAGCTCCGTCAGGCTCATATGGCGGATATCCTGTCCATCGACAGTGATGCTGCCCTGGCTCACGTCGTACAGACGAAGCAAGAGCTGTACAATAGTAGACTTACCGGCACCACTCGGTCCAACCAATGCGATCTTCTCGCCAGAGTTAATGCTGAAATTGATATCGCGGAGTACCTGAATGTCGGGACGGGTAGGGTAGGAGAAGGCCACCTGGTTGTAGCTGATATCACCACGTACCCGTCTGATTTCGCTTAGCGGACGCAGGGTCTTATCAGTCGATTCTTCCGGCTCAGCCAGAATCTCCTGTATACGCTCGGTCGCACCCAAGGCCGATTGAATTTTGCCATAAAGCTCACCCAAACCACCCACAGAGGCGCCGATGAACACGGTATAAATGATAAAGGAAATCAGTTCACCAATGGTCAGGTCGCCGTTCTGTACCAGTGTAGCACCGTACCAGATCACCAAGATAATACCGCCAAACAGGCCTACAATCACGAAGGAAATGAAAGCGCCACGATAGTTCGCCGCTGAAAGGGCCGCCTTTACAGCTTTGCCAAGCGAATGTTGGTAACGGCCAATTTCGAAGTTCTCATTTGTATAGGCTTTCACCGTGTTAATTGCCTGCAGCGTTTCCTCAACGATGACGTTGGTGTTAGCCAGTTCGTCCTGTGTTTTTTTGGAAAGGCTTTTGATCTTGCGGCCGAAAACCAACGTGAGTGCTACCAATACCGGGAAAGTCGCCAGCATGAACATGGAGAGCTTGATAGAAGTCCACATGATAATGATGATGCCTACCAGAAGGGTGGTTATCTGGCGGAAAAGCTCAGCCAGTGTGATCGACATGGCATCCTGTACCTGCGCTACGTCAGTAGTAATGCGGCTGGTAATCTCGCCTACGCGTCTTTTTTCATAAAAGGGGATCGGCAGCATCATGAACTTGCTATAGAGGTCACGACGGATGTCGGCCACGGCATTTTCACTTACCTGTGCAAAGAAGTATACCCTGAAAAAAGAGAAGATGCCCTGCGCCAAAATCACGGCGAAAAGGCCAAGGGCAATCATGTCGATGTCTTCGAGGAACCAGTCGGCGTTGCCGGTAGAGGAGTCAACCAGCTTACCTGTGAGGAGCGGGAAGATCATAAAAGTCAGGCTGGAGAGTACCAGAAAGCCCAGACCGACCAGGAATTTAAACTTGTAGGGTAGTACGTAGCTAAAGATCCTGATGCCGCGACGAAAGCTATCCTTACTGATCTTCTTTCTGCCTTCTTTCTCCTGCGTGCCGTCGTTTAGCCCGATTCCGCGTTTTGCCATTAATGAAATCTATACTTAATAATAGGGGTTGCTGGCTTATAACAGCTAAACAGCGCTAATAATGCCACCGGCCCCGAAAAATCTTACAAAGGTAAACAAACTATAGGATATAGCGTTCCTATTTGCACGGTGACAGATATCATTAATCTAATTCTGGCAGTGGGGTATCTTTAAACGACACTCCCCACAACCCCACAAATGTCAGAAACCCATTCAGAATCAACACTTCAAAGCCAAAGGTATAACCGTTGAACCACTCAACAGAGTTGGCACTGATGATATAGGTGAGCAGAGGAGCTACAAGACAAATGGCTGGCACGAAGCGGTCACGCACCTGTCGGCTGGTGTAGAGGCCGAAGGTATAGAGACCCAGCAGCGGCCCGTAGGTATAGCCCGCCACTTGCAGCAGCGTAGAGATCAGGCTTTGGCTGTTGATCTCATTTACTGCCAGAATCACCAGCATCATGATCACTGAAAAAACGATGTGCACGACGTAGCGGAGTCGCACACGCTCGTGCTCGCTGCGCTCTTTGAAGTTGAGGAAGTCTACACAGAAGGAGGTGGTGAGCGAGGTGAGGGCGGAGTCAGCAGAGGCATAGGCGATGGCGATGATGCCCAGGATGAAGGCGATGCCGACCACAGCCGGGAAATGGTTCAGTGCCAGGAAAGGGAATACATCATCACCTCGTGCAGGTAACGCTATACCTTTGGCAGAGGCGTACAGGTATAGCAAAGCACCCAGCGAGAGGAACATCACATTCACGACCACCAGTATCACACTGAACCAGAACATGTTCTTTTGGGCTTCGCCAATGTTTTTGCAGCTCAGGTTCTTCTGCATCATGTCCTGGTCGAGGCCCGTCATCACGATCGTGATAAAAGCGCCCGAGAAGAACTGCTTCAGGAAATAGGTGTTCTCCTTGTACTCCCAGTTAAAGACCTTGCCATACTCACTGGCCGAAATCGTGTCGACCATCCCCTGAAAACCCATATTCAGTTCATCCGACACTACCCAAATGCTTACTCCAACCGCCAGTAGCATGGCCGTGGTCTGGAAAGTGTCGGTCCAGATGATGGTTTTCATGCCGCCCCGGAAAGTATAGGCCCAGATAAGCAGAATGGTGATGCCCACTGTTACCGCGAATGGGATGCCCATCTCATCGAATACCGCCAGTTGCAGCACACTGGCTACCAAAAAGAGCCGAATGGCGGCTCCCAGGGTACGCGAAAGCAGAAAGAAACCAGCCCCGGTTTTGTAAGACCAGAAGCCGAAGCGCTGATCCAGGTAGGTATAGATAGAGACTAAGTTGAGACGGTAGTAAAGTGGCAGAAGCACCGTCGCGATGACCACATAGCCTGCCAGGTAGCCCAGCACGAGTTGCATGTAGGTAAACTGCAGGTCGCGCACCATGCCCGGCACCGAAACGAACGTAACCCCCGAAAGCGTGGCTCCGATCATCCCGAAAGCGACCACATACCAGGGCGATTTGCGGTTGGCCAGAAAGAATGTGTCGGAATCAGTGCTCTTGCCAGTCAGGAAAGAGATCAGGATCAGGATGCAGAAATAGCCAATGATGAGGCTGATGATAAGCGTTGCAGACATGTGGGTTGCCGTCGTGAAGCTGCAAATATAGCACAGCCCGCCGGTTTTCGGGCTATAGCAGTCCGCGCAGCAGCACTGGCTCCCCGATGGCAGGTATACGCAGCCCCTGCATCATGCCCGAAGCTGCGATCTGCTCAAGCAGTCGCACCGGTTCACCGGCCGGCTCGTCCGACAGGTCGAAGGTGCCGTAGTGCATTGGGATAAACGTACCCCCTCGCAATACATTATAAGCCCGCACCGCTTCATGCGGGTTCAGGTGACTCTTCTGCATCAAAAAGCTCGGGCGATAGGCACCCACCGGCATCAGGCAGACATCCATCGGGCCAAATAATGCCTCTATTTCCTCAAAGTGCCCGTTGTAGCCCGTGTCGCCGGCAAAGTAGAGCTGCATGGTAGGTGTCTTGATCAGGAAGCTTCCCCACAGTACTTTGTTCATGTCAAACATGCCCCGTCGGTGCCAGTGGGAGGCTGGCAGAAAATAGATCTCTACACCTTGCGGGGTAAGGTCGAACTTCTGATACCAACCTGCTTCCTGGTAGGGCATGTGTGGCTCGGCACTGCGCAGCAGATCACCTGCCCGCAGCGGCAGCAACGCCTTCAGGTCAGGGTTTTGACGATAAAGGGTTTTGATGGATCGCTCGTCGAGGTGGTCGCGGTGGCCGTGCGAGAACAGCACCAGGTCGATGCCTGTGAGTTGCTCCGGCGCACAGGGCAGTCCGATGCGGCGCTTGATCATGGGCAGGTCATAGAACACAGGATCTGTGATCATGGTCAGTCCGTTTACCCGGATCAGGAAGGTAGCGTGCCCCAGCCAGACCACCATATCTTCTGTGGAGTTGATGAAGTCCGTGCCATAGACAATAGGTGGAATGTAGTTGTCGGCTTTTTTCTCTTCACGCTGCGGATTACGGGAAGTTTTCCAGCGCAGCACCTTGCTCAGTTTAGGAGTATAGAGCTCGCCGCCGTTCACAAACTGTCCGTTGATGGTCTTATTGCCGCGGAAATCTGGCTTCACCACGTCGAGTTTGTCGTTTTTCAGATGTCTTACTGTTTCGTTCTTCTGCCTCAAAATCTGAATAAGCTTGTTTTCAGGGATTATAAACACGATAACGCACCCGAAAGTTGAAACGTGTGCTGAAAATTAATTAAAATACGTCAGCAGGCATAAAAAAGCACCTTCTCCATTCAGAAAAGGCGCTCTTGAATTTCTTAGGCTAAACAAGGAGCTGTTACCAGAATCCGCCGCCTCTCCCCACAGATACCGGGTGCTGGAAAGGCCCATAGAAAGGAGAAGCACCATTGGAGTAGCGCATGCCACCCGTCACCGAAAAGTGCTCCGTAATTTTATAGGTTGCCCGGAAGTCCATACCCTGACGACCCGGTGTCATAAAGTTCATATAAGCCGGGTTCTGGGCCGGAACATTAGAAAAGTCTTTCCAGACGCTGCCACTCAGGATCAGGCGGTCATTTACTAGGTAATCGGCACCCACATGGGCAATGTAATGGTTGCTTGGACTGGTGCGCATCAAAGTGGTGCCTCCGTCTGTAGTAGGCACGCTGTACTGTCCCGGCATCACCGACATATAAGTCAGGCTGCTGAACACACGCAGGCGGGGATTAAGCTGATAGCGAACGGTCGGCTCCAGGTATGTGGCACCAAAACCGCTGCCAAAGCTGGCGCCAGCGGCTAGGCTATAACTGAGGCGCTTTGCAGGCATCTCAAATTTTGTCGGCCGCTCCTCTTCAGAAGCCGGGGCTGGCCTTTCCTGCAGGGTAGGGGCCGGCGCGGCTTCCAGACTGGCTTTCTGGCCTGTCTGTGCCTGGACGCTACCTGCAAAAAGCAGGCTGCAGGTCAGTATGGTACTCAAAAATATTTTCACGTGAAAAATCGCTGTTGAATGTGGTACTAAGTTAAGGTACAAATGTTTCTGAAACAAGCCTGTGTCTATTTCCAAACGAGGTCCTAAGTCTTTTGTTGTCAGTGGCTATACCTGAAACGTGAACCCGGCACCAGGAAACCTGTTTGACTGCCAAGGTGCTTTTAGCAGGAGACTTACTTCTGGTCTTTCTTAGGTATAAGCCTGCCCGAAAAAGCCAGCCAGAAGCTGGAACCCAATAATAACAGGTAGTTTAAGGTATAGATGGTTGCAACGGAATTGGAAACCAGTCTGCCAGGAGCAAAAAGGATGCCTTTTATCATCCCGTTGTCCAACAAACCGGCCAGGGCAAAAACGATGGCGATGACCAGCACAAGTCCTGCATGCTGCAAACCCAGTTTCTTGCGCCTGATGGCGATAAACGAAAGCACCACGCCAAACAGTGCCCCAGCAAAGGGAGCACCCTGTAGCACCTGCTTGAATCTGTCGATGCGGGCATTGTTCACGCCATACCTGGAGGCGCTTTCCTCGAAGGTTTGTAAGTTGTCCGTTTCCAGGTATAGCTCAGCCAGCGGCATATCATAGATGTATCCCAGCGCGACGAAGGCGTAGGAAGTGAGCAGTACAATCAGCCCATAGAGCAGCAGGACTTTAAAGTCTATACCTTGCATACCTATTTTGCTTTGGAGCTGAGCCAGGCTTCCCGGAAAGTTTGCATGGCAGGCGTTAACTCTTTGCCAGCCGCTTCAAAAGGTACAACCTCCAGCGTAGGGGCCTCTACCATAATAAGTGTTGCATTCTGGGTTGTTCCGTTGCTCAAAAAGGTGACCGGCAGGCTGTGGGCTGGCTTCAAACGTTTCATGATCTTTTCCATTTCCTTGGCGCTGGTTACTTTCTTTCCATCCAGGGTCAGGATCACATCGCCACGGTTTATGCCGGCTTTGTAAAGCGGTGAAGTAACCGTGGTGCCGGTCAGGAGCTTGGCCCCCCCCTTGCTGTATTCCAGTGTGGCAGGTCCCATGCTAGCTCTTCCCGGGTTGGCTTTCCGCAATTGAAGACCAGCCTCGGCCAGGAGCTCAGCATAGTCCGGCAATTCGCTGCCGTATACCTGACGTTTGAAAAAATCAGAGGCCCAGGTGGTATCTTTTGTCACTTCGGCCAGCGTCTGCTCCAGGTCGCGCAAGGTATAGGGCTTCTCTGGACTGCCGTATTTCTGCCAGAGCGCCTGCATGTAAGCATCCAGTGTGGTGTTGAAGTCGCGACGCAGGGTCAGGTCCAGCCCTAAGCCCAGCACACTGCCATAGGTATAGTAGGAAATGAAAGTGTTGTGACGGTTATGCGGGTCCACGGAGCGGGCGGCATCCACGAAAGGAGCCTGCAGGCTCATCTCCACCAGGCTGTGGTAGTGGCGGCCCGGTGAGAGCAGCACATAGTTCAGGTCGCCGGCCAGGTCGCTGCTATACTTTTTCAGGTCGAAGATGCCGGCGCGGCGCATGGTCAGGTCGCCGTAGTAGGTGGTAAAGCCCTCGGCCAGCCACAGGGCCTCCGACATGTTGGCTTCCTGAAAATCAAAAGGCTCCAGACTAGCAGGGCGCAGGCGCTCCACATTCCAGGCATGGAAAAACTCATGCGATACTGTGTTGAGCAGCGGATTCATAGAGGTGAGCAGCGGTCTTGAACTGGTTAGGATCGTGGAGTTGCGGTGTTCCATGCCATCGCCCACCGCCTGCGGCATGTAGCAGGCAATGAAGGTATAGCGGCCAAAGTCGAAGTCGGGTAACTTCCCGAATACAGCCTGCTGCTCTGCCACAATCTTTTTGGTGCTAGCCACATAGTTGTCGAATGCCGTTTGAGGGCCCTGGTGGTGCATGGCCACCTGTATGGTCTTGCTTTTGCTGCCTTCCTGTACCTGCCATTCTGCAAAGGCAAAGTCACTCAACTCGGTCGGGCTGTCCATCAGGTACTGAAAGTTCGGCGCCTGGAAAGTAGAGTCGTTCAGAGGCTGCAACTGCGTGGCTATTTTCCAGTTACGGCCCTGCGGTGTGCGGAAAGTTACACGAGCTGGTGCCTGCTCAAAGCCGCGGGCATACATAAGAGTAGCGGGCATGTTGAGGTGCGCATGCGTCTCGTCGATACCGGTATAAGTGCCGTCGGCGTGGTCGCCAAACAAGGTATAGCTCAGGATAACTTCTCCCTGGTATCCACTTACATGCCACTCATGCGGACTAAAGCGACTGATGCGCAGTTCCTGCCCTTTGCTATCGGTAGCTTTGACGCTGTATACGTTTTTGGCAAACTCATGCAAGGCGTAACGGCCCGGCGAACTGCGTGGCATGAGCACCTGCAGGGTGTCGCTTTTTATACCTGTAAACGTCACGCTGATTTGTGCCTCGTGGTGCATGGCGTTCGGGAAGGAGAGGTGATAGCGCACTTGCTGCTCCTGTGCCAGCAACGGCGTGAGCATCAGCGACAAGGCAGCACACAGGGCGCCAAAAAGTCTCGTGGACATAAGGGTGTATTTGGTTCGAAAATAAAAGTAGGGATTTTATAGCTGTCGCGCAAAGCCGCTATACCTTGCGGTAGACCTTGGCCTGCACCAATCCGCCGTAAAATGCAGTCGCTTCTAATTCATACAAGGGCAGTCTGGCGAAATGGCGATCAAAATCAGGTAGGCGGGTAGCGCTTACCTGGCTCACTTTCCCGAAGAAGGTATACATGCTCCTTAGTAAGAGCCGGTGCCAAGCCGGAGCCGGCACCTGCGTAGGCCAGAAATCGCTGAATAGCCATAGCCCCTGCGGGTGCAGCGCAGCACACAGCCGGTCCATCAGGTATACCAGCCGTTCATCCGGAAAGAGATCGAGCAGGAAAGGGGTAAGGATGACGTCATAGGTTTCGCCATACTGAAGGCTGTCTTCTGTGCCGAGCCGGAAAGTGATGTTTGGAAGAGCAGCAGGAGTTCTCTGCCCAATGCGCCTCCGGGTCATCTTCAGCATTTTCTCCGAGGCCTCCAGGTAAGTGACCTTCACCAATGGGCTATACCTGAGTAGCTGCTCCAGTAGCCAACCAGAACCGCCCCCAATGAGCAATACGTTCGCTTTTGCAGGTATAAGCGACAGGTGTGCTACCTGCGCCCGCCTCAAGGCATTGCCAAACACCAAGCGCGAAAGGCCGTCATAAACCGGGGCGATGCTGTTGAAGTTGGTGTTGCTCACGGATTTGTCATTTCGACCAAAGGGAGAAATCTGGGTTGAGGATGGCGTGTATCAAACTCTTTTTTTCTTTTACTGGTTGAAGGGCAATAAACCTGATTATTGTTATGTCTGGCCACAACTATTTCGTTTACATAACTTCTAATCCAAAGAAGACTACACTCTATATTGGAGTTACTAATGAATTGAATCGTAGGATGGACGAGCATGTCTTAAATGCAGGCAATCCTATATCTTTCTCTGGTCGATACTACTGCTATAATCTTGTATATTATGAACGCTTTGCCTTTATCCAACATGCGATAGATCGAGAAAAACAATTGAAAAAGTGGAGCAGAAAGAAAAAGGATGAATTAATCAGCCAATTTAATCCTGATTGGATTCCTTTGAATGACGAAGTTAAGGATTGGGAGGATTAACCTACTATTATCATTCCAGATTTCTCACTAGCGTTCGAAATGACAGGAATTCACCGATCATAATGCTCCTCTACAATCCCTTTGAGCTTCTCGAGCACATACTCGGTGAACTGTTTGAGCAGACTCTGGCTATTGCCTTTGAATACTTCCCTGAATTCCTCTGCTTTGCCATCATATAGAAAAGACACGAAGATGGTACCCACCGGCTTCTCAGAAGTCTCAGAACCTCCTTCCCCCGCAAGGCCTGTGGTAGCGACACTGATGTCGGCATCAAGCGCCTTCTTCAGGCCCATCACCATCTCATTAGTTACCTGCTGCGACTCGGCCGTGTAAAGATCCAGGGTATCCTGTTTCACGCCCAGCAGTTTTTTCTTGGCTTCGACATTGTACACCACCAGGCTGCCGATCAGCACATCACTGCTGCCTTTGGCTTTTACCAGTTCAGAAGATAGCATGCCAGCTGTGCAGCTCTCTGCAAAGGCAATGGTCAGACCATTGTCTTTCAGCATCATGGTCAGTTCGGTAAGCTCTGTTTGATTCATAAGGTATATTCGTATTCAGATAAGGGGTGTTTCTCATACTGCTTTGCCCTCCGAGTGGTTACCTGTCAGCGGGTAGCGTTGCACAATGCTGTAGCGGGGATGTGGCGATCCTAACTCGGAATGCCAGACCGCGATCTCATGAACTTGCAGCGTGACAGGGTGATGCGGGTGGAAGGATTCCAGGTGGTGGGGTACTGGCTTATCTTTGCGAAAGCGGGCCAGCGTGACATGCGGCTTGGGTTCCCGGCTAAGGGGTGGTTCTGCAGAAAGCGCCTGTGTGAGGCTGCGGCTAAGTTGGGCAAAGGCATCATGGCTTTTAAACCGGGCCCAGATCAGGCGTGGGGAGCGGGGCTTGGGTCCGGGCTCTATCGCCTCCAGTTGCAGCGTGAAGGGGGCGAACTGCTGCGCCATGTGTGCGGTGACCTCCTGTATCGCTTCTAACTGACTGGCAGGTACGTTGCCGATAAAGTAAAGCGTCAGGTGCAGGTTGTCGATCGGAACCAGGCGGATGGCCTCATGCTTATACCTATCAGCCTGTCCGGTAAGATACTCCTTCAAGTCCTCCGGGAGCGGAGTTGCGATGAATAGTCTGGTGGTTTGGCTCATGTGCTACGTATCTATCCTGTATGGCTTCGCATACGTAATTAGTGGGCAGGCGTATACTTAGCCTATGCTATAACCAAGACCCCCGGATATTCATGATACGAAACTTCTATAAGAAGCTGGCAGCAGGCTTTGCCTTGTTTACCCTCGAACTGATCTTTGTGATGGCCGTTTTCCTGGCCTGTGTCATTGTCTTTTTGTATGTCAGTGCAGAGGTGGCCTCGGCAGCCGGCCCGATCAAGTTCGACGAGGCAGCCTTTGCCGTTGCCGCCGATATGCAAAGCACTGGCTTCACCCGGTTCATTGAGTTCATTACCTTTTTTGCCTCCCGCCACTTCATGACGGCAGCGGCGCTGCTGCTCATCGCTTACTTCCTGTTTGTGCGACGGCACAGGTGGTATTCGCTCAAAGTGCCGGTGGTGGCGCTGGGCAGTATCTCGCTCAACCTGGTCCTCAAGTTCTTTTTTGACAGGGAGCGACCTGCCATGCCACTGGTCGACGCTTCGGGCCTGAGCTTTCCGAGCGGACACTCCATGATCGCCGCCTCGTTCTACAGTTTGATCATTTACCTGACCTGGCGACACGTGGAATCCAAGCCACTTCGAAATTTTTTAGTGGCCCTGCTCGTAATTTTTATTCTACTCATCGGATTCAGCCGCATCTACCTGCGCGTGCATTATGCGACCGATGTAGTGGCGGGTTTTGCTGCTGGTATTCTGTGGGTTATCATTGGCATCTGGCTACTGCGCCGCATCGAGAAGTATACCCGCAAAGAGATTGCCCCGGTGGTGGAGGAAGAGTGATTTTTAGTGAAAGCAATTTTTTTTCGGGTGGACTATTGCAGATAATAATTTCTGTTATACCTTTGCAATCCCAATCAACAAGGGTTAAAGGGTTTTGGGAAACACATTTTGATTACTACCAAGCGCGCACGTGGCGGAATTGGTAGACGTGCAGGTCTCAGAAGCCTGTGCCTTCGGGCGTGGGAGTTCGACTCTCCCCGTGCGCACTAATCCAAAATGTAAAAAAGCCGGCTGCAAAGCCGGCTTTTTTGTTTTTATACCTTTCGAGGCGATTGTGTGTGAGCTATTGGCTCCTCCTGCTTTATCTCCTCACTTTCTTCAGGCGTGAGCGCAAATTCTTTGGATCGGAAGGCGATGTAAAGTCCCGTCAATGCCACCGTGACTGAGATCAGATAAAACGATAAGCTAATGGTCAGGGCAATGTACTTTTCCATTGGGAGCAGGTTGGCAGCCTGCACAAAGACGTACTCCCGGGCACCCAAACCTCCTATCGTAAAAGGAAACAGAGATACCAGCGAAGAAACCAGAAAAGTAAACAAGTAGGCTGTAAAAGGCTGCTCTGTGTTCAGTGCCAAAAGAATCAGTACAATGCACAGGACTTGCAGCAATTGCACCACCAATGCTTTTGTGTGACTTATAACAGCTATCCGGGGGCTGATGTCGAAAAATCGCCCGAGCAGTACAAAGTATACCACAGACCCGATCACATACAGTGAAACAGGTATAAGAGCAGGTAGTTTGATCTCGGCTATCTGCGTGAAAAGAAGGGTGGCTATACCTGTCATTGCCCAGAACCCACTAAGCCGATCCAGGAAAATAGCACTCAATAGCTTTCTGGCTGGTTTTTGAAACCTCGACCGGAGCAGGTAAATCTTGTAGGCGTCTCCACCAATCCCTCCCGGCAGGAAAAGGTTGTAAAACATGCCCAGGAAGTACAGTTTGAGGTTATACAGAAAAGGAAGAGCAAGGCCCTTCGCTTTAAAAAAAACACGGAGCCGCGAGGATGAAACCACTTGGGAGCCAACCAAGGCCAGCAGGGCCAGTAAGAAGTAAAGCGGGTTGCTTTGCCGGTATAGTTCCTGCACCTGGCCGATGTCTATTTTCCTGAAAACAAGGTATAGCAGTATACCTGTTACCAGTATTTTGAGAGGAGTCTTGATGGTATGCCACATCGCCCGCTTTTCCATCAGCTTGCCAGCTTCTCTGCCACCACTTGCAAGGGCTCTTTTGAAGGATCAAAAATCCGCCTGACATGATAGGTTTTGCTGTTGTTGCTCTTAAAGTATATGCGCACGCATATTTCGGCCAGAATACCGATCGTGATAAGCTGTATACCTCCCAGGACAAGCATCAGCCCCAGAATAAGCAGGGGTTTCCCCCAGATATCCTGCCCCAGCAGCTTAAGAATCAGCAGGTAGAAGTTCACCAGAAAACCCAGGCCAAGCGAAATAAAACCCATCGTGCCAAAGAGATGCATGGGGCGCTGTATGTACTTGCGAAAGAAAACCATGGTGACCAAATCGGCCATGACGTTGATGGTGCGGCCTATACCATACTTCGAGCGGCCAAATTTTCGGGGATGGTGCTTCACATCCACCTGTGCAATGTTGGCACCCTGCATTTTGGCCAATACAGGTATAAAACGGTGCAGTTCGCCATAGATGTCAAGTTCCTGCGCTATTTCCCGCTTAAATACTTTTAGGGTACAGCCATAGTCTTTAATGTGCACCCCCGTCATATGACGTATCAGGTTGTTGGCTATTTTTGAAGGAATTTTGCGCAGCACCACATCGTCCTGCCTGTTTTTCCGGTTGCCGGCTACCACGTCCCAGTCTTCCTCCTGCATTTTCTGGAGCATGCAGGGGATGTCAGAAGGGTCGTTTTGCAGATCGCCGTCAAGCAGGGCAATATAGTTTCCTGTGGTATGGTCTATACCTGCGGTGATGGCGGTAGACTGCCCATAGTTTTTGCGCAGCTCGACCAGACGGGTATTTTGGTCCGCCCATTTCCTTATCTCCCCGGGAGTGCCATCCTGCGAACCATCATCTACAAATATGGCCTCGTAATCGATGCCGTCCAGTGCATGCCGGATCGATTCCAGCAGCGGCTTGATGTTCTCGCGCTCATTCAAAACAGGGATAACGACTGATAGCTCTTTCATGGTACCGGGGATTTACAATTGAATGAGATACATATAGGAAAGTGCCTCCTGCCTCGTGTCAGGGTGGAGGAACTTCCACTTTACTTTGGATACGTGGTAGTCCTGTGCCTGGAACTGTTGCTGAAACGGGATTCCGCTTTTCTGAAGATTGCTCAGGCCTCGCTCGTCAGTTACGATCCAGAGGTTTGTATTTGCCTGGCTCAAGGTTTTGATACGGTCGAGCGTAATGGTCTCGTGCAGGTAAGCCGTGTTGAAGTCGTATGAAAAACTCCTGTCCATCTGGTAGATAAATACCTGCTCAGGGGCAATGTTTTTCTCTGTTGAGAATTTGGCCAGTGTGGTGCCCGCCTGGTAGTTGAGCAACTGCGGGTAAAAGTTGGTATGGTGCATGAAAAAAAAGAAAACGGCTCCTGTAACAGACCAGTAGATGGTTCTTTGGCTTTTCTCCAGGTTCAGGAATAAGGTGCTGAGCCACACGAGCAGCAGCAGGCCTGCCAACAACATTACCCAGACTGATTGAAAAGGAAAGACCCAGAGGTTGAGGGCCAGGCCGATCAATGCCATGCCAGTGAGTACAAACAGCTGCGTATACCAATAAATTTTAGTTTGTTTGGGTGCGTTCCGGCTATTGTAAAGGTGGATGGCGAGCAGTAGCGCAATAAGCGGGAACAGAATATTAAGGTAATGCGGCAGCTTGAACTTAGACAAGGAAAAGAGCATAATAAAGAATACCGGAGCCCCCCATGTCATGAACTCTAGCGTACGCTGGTAGCGGAATCTGGTGGCTATAAAAATCCTGGCTCGCGCAATTATAGCATACACACCTAGCAGACTCCAGGGCAGGAACGCCCATAGGAAAGTGTGCAGAAAGAAGGTGACGTCTCTTTTCCTGGTCGAAAAACTTTCTCCTTGCATTCGCTCAAAATTCTGATCCCAGAGAATAAATCTCACCCCAGATATATTTGTCTTGCCGCGCACTTCCAAGGCAGGGTGCAGATCAAACTGCACATAGTAGGCATAGAGCACCGGTGAAATAAAGACGAAAAACAGGAGTATTAAGAGCAGCCACCTGCCATGGAAAAGCATGCGCCAGTTGCGTTGGTAAAGCAGGTGCAGCAAAATGGCAATGGCTGGCACAACGGCCCCTACCCAGCCTTTGGTAGCAAAGCCCATAGCCAGTCCCAATGCTGCCAGCACAAGGTGAATGGCCTTTTTGTGCGCTATGTAAGCACACAGTTGCCAGATTGCAAAGATTGCGGAGCCCGTTAGCATAGCATCCATCCGGACATCGTTCGTGGATAGCACATAAGCAAAAGCTGTGGCGACGATCAGGCCCGCCAATTTGCCAACTTCTTTATTGTAAAGCAGCCAACCCAGGCGGTAGGTGGCATAGGTGCCCAATATGGTAAACAGGAAGGAGGGTAACTTGTAGGCAAAAGCATTTACGCCAAAGAAATGGTATGAAAGTGCTGAGGTCCAGAATAACAGATGGGGCTTGTCCAGATAGGGTAGTCCCTGGTCTATCAGGTGCGTATAATTTCCGTCGAGGTACATCTTGAGCGCAATGTTGGCATGATGGGCAGAGTCATTGTCCATAAGCGGCACGAACAGCGCAGGGATGTAAAATAAAAAGAGCAGTAAGTAAAGGGCACTATAAGGTACGCTTAGGGCAAATGCCGTAGTCGGAGTAGAGGGTACGCTTGTAGCCTGGTATCCCATTTATTTTGTATTCAATAATGCAAATTGTATCTTGATATTATACTGTTTGAAAGTGAAATAGATTTGGTTTGACCTTCGAAGATTAACGTTAGCTTTATCCATGATCAGCCCCCTAACAGTCGCCTTTCAGATTTTCAATCCGAATCGTACACCAAATTTTTGTCTGAATCTTTACATAGGGCCACTGCCCCAAGGATTTACAGGATTCAAGGATTTATAATATTGATTATACAGAAGATGAATCCTGAAAATTATAAAATCCTGGAAATCCTGATTCAGACCATTTAACAATTCAACAAATCCCTTTGTCTTCAGGATCAGGTAGCGTATTTTAGGGCTGTCAATCGCCTCTCTAAACAGAAACTATGTCCCGCCTGCTTGTTGCCTGCCTTTGCTATACCTTCTTTTTTGTGGCTATACCTGTTGCCTTTGCCCAGCACCCGGACCAGGTAGCTGAAGTGAAAGCCCGGTTGGAGCGTGAACGACAGGAGTTGCGACAGGATAAGGCCAAGACACTGGCAGACAGAGCCGACCGCATGCTGGAGCTGGGGATGTGGCAGGAAGCAGAGGCGCTTCTGCAAAAAGCAGCTGCATCTCGTGAAGTGAGGCTGACAAAAGCCCGGCTTGCCATGCTGCAGCACAAGTACCATACCGCTGAAGCGCTGGTAGGAGAGGTGTTGAAACAAGAGCCTGCCAACCGGGAAGCACTGCTGCTGCAAAGTAAACTGCAGATACAAGCCTGGGAACTCCCAGCCGCCATGGCTACAGCGCAGCGGCTATTGCGTGCTGACCCGAAAGACGAGGAAGCTACTTTGATTACAGGCCGTATTCTAATGCTGCAGAAGCGCTACAACGAAGCCCTGGCCCAGGCAGTGAAGGTGCAAAGATGGAACCCCAATAATGCCGCCGCCTACCTACTGGAGTCAGATGTGCTGTTCTGGGACCAGAAGCCCGAGGAGGCTGAGAAGCCACTTGTCAGGAGCTTGACCCTAAACCCATTTGATGCCGATGCCCGCTTCAATTACGGCTATGCCATCTGGCGCCGGGTGGATGCCACGCAGCTCAACGCCATGGCTGCCCAATGGGAGCTGGCTCTTGCGTTAAACCAGCTGCACTATGTCACACACTGGCACTGGGGCAACGGCCATACCAACCTCACCTATGCTGACTATGCCCAGCCGGAAGATGAAGCCGTGCGCAAAGCCCTGCAACCGGCTGACCAGTTGATCTCTCAAAACAAATTGCAGGAGGCACTGAAAGAGATCCGCAAGGTGCAGCAAGCGTATCCGACCTCTGTACTGCCCGACATGCTACGGGGTTCTGCCTACTACATGGCTTTTGACCTGCCGCGCCAGCCACGACTCGACTCAGCTGAAGTTATCTTCCAGCGTATACTTCGCACCAAACAGCATTACGGACCGGCGCACAATGCGCTGGCAGCGGTCATCAAGCAAAAGCAGCTCGTATACCTGGCTGCTTATGACTCGCTCACGCAGGTGATTCAGCAGACCGAGATCAAGGACCCTGTGAACTTTGCCCGAGTGTTTCCGGATGTGACGTATTACCCGGGAGAGACCGTGCAGAAAATGGTCTGGTCGCAACTCTATGCCAGTACCGTATACTTCCCGTTTCTGTCCCGGCAAGGGGAGAAGTTCGTGATCCCGCCCCTGCACATTGACCTAGCCATTGCCATGAATTCGCCTTACTTCCGACAGGCCACTACTTTTGATAACCGCCAATGGATGGATATTCGGGGAGTGGGGAGCGGAGCAGCCGCCATCGAGTATGTGATTCGGGGTGCTTACCTGGAGCGTAACGTGGTGCTGCACGAGTATGTGCACCTGTTTCATGGCCGGGTTTTCACTGATGCTGAAAACCGGGCAGTGCGTCGCCTCTATCATAATGCGATGAAGGAAGGCCGTACCCTCGACTACTATTCAGCCAACAACGAGCACGAATATCTGGCCCAGACCTATCCGGCCTATTTTGAGCCTGTAAAAGTGCATCCGCTCAATCACAAGTCCATCAACACCACCAGCGACCTGAAAGCGAAGGATCCGGAGCTCTATACCTTCCTAGATAAACTGGTGAAGCGGCAAGAAGCCTACCTTGCTGGCGACAAACAGGCCATGGCCAGCAACTGGGCACAGGTATACCTGAACCTGGCGGAGCGCGAAATCAGAGCGCATAATTTTCCGAAAGCCGCTGCGCTGCTCGATTCCGCCCTTACTTGGGACGCCAACTACCAACCTGCCCTGCTGGCCTATGCCGGGCTGAAGCAACGACAGTTGGCCTTCGATGAGGCGCAGCAATGGCTGGAGCGTGCCCAACAAGTGAATAAAGATTATGCGCCGATCTATACCGCTGAGGCTGATTTGTTAGAGGCCCGCCGCAGAGCCGGTAAGTTAACAGCCCGCCGTGCCGTGCAGGAGCAGCAATCACGTTATGACCAGGCCCTGCTATTGGAAGATGATCTGCTTACCCGCGCACGCATCAACCAGGCTTTCCGGGAAATGTATGCCGCTTACGGAAGGCTTCCGGAGGCTATTGCAGTCGGGGAACGCTACGTGCAGGAAGCTTCAACCATCTCTACCTACCTACGCGACCGTCGTGACGAGGCACAGGCCTATACCAGTTGGTTGCGTGGTACGGCCGCCCCATCGCTCGATGCGGAACGCACTTTGGCGGCACTGGTAGCTCGCAAGCCACAGCATTATGAACTTCGTCAGCAGTATGCCGAAGTACTGGCCACACAGGGTAAGTACAGCGAGGCTATTGCGACTTTGGCAGAAGCACAACGTATACTGGCAGCAGCAGGTACTCCCCGCCCAGGCTACATGGTGCGTATGGCCGCCTGGCAATTGCAGCTCGGTGACAAAGCAGCCGCTCAGCAGTTGCTGGAGCCCATCAGCAGTGGAAAAGTGCGTGCCCGCAGCGAAGCTACCCTATTAGCACGGGTTTACGCCGGCTTGGGGGATGCTCACAAGGCGCAGGAAGAACTCAAGAAACAACCCGTGCAGCACACCCCTGCCGAGCTGGCCGATTTTCTGTTTGCCTCCGGCAAGGTATGGGAAGCAGATGAAGAGCCAAAACGTGCCCAAAAAGCTTACGAAGCCGCCCTTCGCGAAAACCCATACCTCTACGAAGCCCGCCAAAGCCTGGTCCGCCTCCTGCACCAGCAAGGTAAAAGCAACCAGGCCGAACGTCTGCTGGTTGCAGGTATAGAGCTGGGGTATAAATTGTAAATCCCTAGGACAGGGGTTTTGTGTGAAAATTCAGACAATATTTTAAACTTTTTAAATCTCAACTCATGAAAAACATCTTTCAACTCAGCCTCTTACTTTTATTTCTGGGCATGTTCAGTGCCTGCAACTCCGGCTCCGCTACTTCTGATCAGCAGATCGAGGAGATTGAGACTGCTACTGAAGTAACGACTATATACCTGGTGCGCCATGCGGAGAAGGATACCACCGAAGCCTCTAACGAAGATCCGGAGCTGACAGAGGCGGGGCATGCCCGTGCTGAGGCCTTGCGTGCTTTACTGGAAGGGCAGGAGGTAGATGCCTTGTACGCTACAAAGTATATGCGCACCGGTCAGACACTTTATCCGCTGGCACAGGAACGCAATATTGAGGTGGTGCAGTATGAAGGACATGATTTTGAAGGCCTGAAGGAGCGTATCTTACAAGAGCATCGAGGCCAGACGGTTGTGGTGGCCGGGCACTCCAACACGCTTCTGCCGATCTTAGAGGCATTCGGTGCGCAAAAGCCTTTTGAGGAGATTCAGGACAACCAGTATCGCTACCTGTTCAAGCTGACTGTTCGGCCGGACAACACAGCTAGTGTAGAGGTTACTGAATTTGGAGCTTAGACGCTAGGACAACACCCTGGTTTTGCAGATGCGGTCATGAAACAGGCGGGAGTAGGAAGCAACCGAAGTCCCTGTCAAAGCCTGCATAAGCAGCACAAATATGCTGATTGGCTTGAGCAGATAACGGAGACTGGCGCGTCGGAACGAAATGCGGTCGCCGCTGTGCCCTACGACGCGGAGCCCCAGCAGGTGTTTCCCGATAGAGCCCTGCCAGGCAGCACTTTCGGTGCCAGCAAAGTATAGCCAGCCCAGCAGCATGTGAAGCAGCCGCTCTGATTTAAAAAGCAGCGCCTCCTCGTCACTGCTAAAGGTAAAGTACTCGATCAGACCGATGATGGAAACCAGGAAGAGCGAGTCCAGGCAAAAAGCAAGCACACGCGTGCCCAATTGGGCTTCAAGCAGGTGTGGTTTCGCTTTCTGATAAGACAATTGCATACGTAATAGCAGGTAAAAGCACCTTAACATAGGGTGCTTTTACTTTATACTGTATACATGCAAGTGGGTTGCAATATTTTGGTTAATATTAGAATTTTTAAAAGAGTGAAGTTTGTGGAGCTGTTCGTAAGGCACCTTCGTGTCGTAACAACCATTCTTTTCTCCAAAGACCGCCTGCATAACCGGTCAGACTTCCGTCGCTGCCAATCACCCGGTGGCAGGGCACCACAATGCAGATCGGGTTACGGCCGTTCGCAGCTCCCACCGCACGTATAGCTTTCTCGCCCGAAACAGCCCTTGACACAGCCAGGTAACTTGTGGTTTTGCCATGCGGTATACCTTGCAATTCCTGCCATACCTGTTTCTGGAAAGTCGTACCCGCAGGCGCAAGTACCAAGTCAAAATCCTGACGTTCACCTGCAAAATACTCTTCCAACTGCTGTACGCAGTCACTAAGACAGGCAGGCAGAGCAGTCGTCTGTACTGTTGACACTTCTTCAGCTTCGCAAAACCGCACTTCTGTTACACCTTGGTCTGTACCGCTGATCCGAAGCGGTCCGAGAGGTGAGTCTATATAAGTAGTATAGGTCATGCTTATCGTGTTTTGCGTTTGGCTATACCTCAAATATAACCATACGAACGCACGTTTGCCATCCTATTTTCTAAAACAGGATAGCAAACGCGCATATTTTCGAGTAGGCTTATTTTTTAGCAACAGCCCCTGGTGGGGTATAGCGCTCTACTTTGTTGCTGTTTGGTTCCACAGACATCAGGTATTTATAGATGGCGCGCAAGTCTTCTTCTTTCATGCCGGCATACATGGCCCATGGCATAATCGTGTTAAATGCGTCGGGCTCCAGTTTTGCGGCAGTGGCTTCCGGTGCTTCATAGTTCTTAAAGCGTTGCACAAAGGCATCTTCAGTCCAGCTGCCTATACCTGTCTGCTTATCCGGCGTGATGTTGACAGAGCGCAGCACGGCTCCATTTGGAAAATTAAACTCAAACCCACCAGCCAGGTACTTACCTTCAATAGGAGCCCCTTTTTCCTGGGGGGTATGACAATCGGCACAGGCGGCGATGGATAGCAGGTATTTGCCACGCAGCACTTCGCTGGTTAAGGTGCGTTCATCGGTAGGAGTAGGGCTACCAGATGGGATAGTGCGCAGAATCAAATTCATCGGGAAGTCCGGATCACCTTTCGGTACCTTGTGTTTGATAGGATCAAGAGTGCGGATATACGAAATGATAGCATACACATCATTGGTGCTCATGCTGGCATAGGACTTATAAGGCATCACCGGAAAGAGCGGATCTCCGTTGCGGCTGACTCCGGTTGTGATGGCGCGGTAAATCTCGCCGTCAGTCCAGTTACCTATACCTGTTTCTTTGTCGGGTGTGATGTTGCGGGCATAAAAGGTGCCGGGGAAGCCCATGGTGTGGTCAAACACATCACCGCCTTTGCCATAGGTGCCCTCCACGATAGGCCCGGAGAAGCGGGAGAAATCGCGGGTAGAATGGCAATCGATGCACACCGCCACATGATTGGCCAGGTATTCACCCCGCTCCACCAATGCCGGTGTTTTTTCAATGGTGATGACCGGAGCCGCATCTACCTTCGGGAAGGTATAGCGCAGGTATACCACCCCCGCCGCCACGACGACAGCCAGTGCTACCACAAGCATGCCAATAATTTTAAATGCTTTTTTCATAATAGTGAGAGGTATAAGGTTAGAGGATCAGGTTTTTGCATATCTTTAAACTGTAATAATTATAATAAATATTTTTATAATCAAGCCTTTTTATAGCTTCGCTATTACATTATTAGTACAGCCCTGTTTTCCTGATGTGAAGGCGGGAGATATTTGAGTATAAATCTGAACTATGTTGGTGTATTAAATGTATGTACATATATTTGTGGGGGCAATTTATTGAATCTTTATATAGAGCCCCTACTCTCACGGGTTAGCAGGATTATCACAGTCGCCGGATGCAGCTATCCCTCCCAACAGGAAAGGTAGATTACTGCTAACAACCAGACACGAAACATCATAACATGAAGATAGAAGAAGAGATTAAGCAACCAGTATTCAGGAGCCCGCACCAAAAGGCTTACATCAACCTGGTGTATACCGCCGGCTGGTTAGAGCAGCAGCAAAGTGCGCAGTTCAAGCCATTTGGAGTAAGTTTGCCGCAGTATAATATTTTGCGTATCCTGCGTGGGCAATACCCAAAGCCCGCTACCGTTAGCATGCTGATTGAGCGTATGCTCGACAAGACTTCCAATGCTTCCCGGATCGTGGATAAGCTGGTTGCCAAAGAACTGGTGACCCGCCAGCAGTGCCCCAATGATCGTCGCACCGTAGATGTGCTGATCACCGACAAAGGGCTGAGCCTGCTCAAACAGATGGACGAACTGGAAGGAGGGAAGGGAACAGGTATCACCAATCTCTCAGACGAAGAGGCCCTGCAACTGAGCAAACTTCTGGACAAAGTGAGAGAAAAGAGTTAAGGCTATTAAACCATTATAAAAATAAACTATCCAACCGCTTAAAAATCAATAATTCACACCATGAAAAAGACCGCTATTCTGGCATCATTCGCAGCTGCACTGATGCTATCTGCCTTCACAGGTACAACCCACACCGAACTGAGTGCAACAGAAGTGGCCGCTCCTGCCAAGAGCCGTACTTATACTGTTGAGACCAATGCCAGCGAAGTGAAGTGGAACGCTAAAAAAGTAACCGGAGAGCATTATGGTGCTATTTCTCTGAAAAGCGGTCAGTTGCAGGTAGACAAGAACCGTGTGACAGGTGGCACCTTCGAGATTGACATGAGCTCGCTCACAGTGGAAGACATCAAGGATGCTGGCATGAACGGCAAGTTGGTAGGTCACCTCAAGTCAGACGACTTCTTCGGTGTAGACAAGCACCCAAGCGCTACTTTCGTGATCACCGAAACTACTCCGATCGCAAAAGCCGCCGCTGGTCAGCCAAATTATAATGTGAAAGGTAACCTGACCATCAAAGGCATCACCAACCCGGTAAGTTTCCCTGCCACCATCACCGTGAAAGACGGCGTAGCCACTGCTAAAGCCGACGTAACCGTTGACCGCACCAAATTCGACATCCGCTACCGCTCCAGCAACTTCTTTGAGAACCTAGGCGACAAAGCGATCTATGATGAGTTCACTGTAAGTTTTAACGTGAAGGCGAAGCAGACGAATAGCTAATAGATTAAACCTCAATATTTAGTAAAGCTCTCTCCTGTGAAAGGGGAGAGCTTTTTTTATTGTCTGAATCAGGATTTACAGGATATTAAGATTTTCAGGATTGATCTTTGAAACAATCGATATTGAGAATCCTGTTAATCCGCGGGGAGGGGCCCTCTTTAATCCTACAAATATTGATTCTGACAATTTGCCAGTACACGATCAGGATAGGTCGCGACCCAATGCCGTCAACTTAAGAAACGCTGTGCCTAACCTGTCATCTCGAATGCAATGAGAGATCGGGGTTAATTAGGGGTTTTAACAATATTTCAGATTCCTCACTTTGTTCGAAATGACAAAAAGAGTTTAAGTTGACGGCATTGGGTCGCGACCTGTCCTTACAGGTTCTTATTAGCATTTAACAATAAGCAATCAACAATTTAAAAGTTTTACTGAACTATGTTTGTACAATAAATGTATATACATTAAATTTGTAGCTCAAATTCAGAAAACTATTATTATCTAAATTAGAATCACATGAAAAAGACAGCAATCCTTGCTTCCATGGCCGCAGCGCTTTTCTTTACTGCCTGCACCGACAGCAACACTGCAACTGAAAACACTACTGCCGTTACTACAGAAGCTGTTGAGGCAGCCGAAGGCGATGCGTATGCTGTGGATCCAGCTGCCAGCGAACTGACCTGGAATGGCAAAAAAGTAGGTGGTGAGCACTCCGGCAACATCAGCCTGCAAGGTGGTGAGCTGGTAGTAGCCGACGAGCAGATAGTAGGTGGTGAATTTACCATCGATATGGCCTCGATCACAAACACTGACATCGAGGATGCTAAGTACAACAGCGACTTGGTTGGCCACTTGAAGTCAGACGATTTCTTCGGTGTAGAGCAGCACCCGACTGCTAACTTCAAGATCAACCGCATCAGCCCGATTGCAAACGCAGCTGCCGGTCAGCCAAACTACAACGTAGAAGGCGACCTGACTATCAAAGGCAAAACAAACCCAGTAAGCTTCCCGGCTACTATCAACGTTGAAAACGGTACAGCAACTGCCAAAGCTGATGTGATCGTAGACCGCGCGAAATACGACGTGCGTTACGGTTCAAAGAGCTTCTTCGATGACCTAGGCGACAAAGTAATCGACGATAACTTCACAGTGAGCCTGGATATTACGGCTAAGAAGTAATTAAGTATCACCTCCCCCAAACCCCCTCCTAAAAACAGGAGGGGGTTTTTTGTTTTTACTGTTGTCATCTGGACGATAGGAGAGGTCTGGATCTGACCAGAACTTAAATAATAGCTCAGATTTTTCCCAAATAGAGGGCCCCTTCCCCCAGGTCTAAATGGCAAAATATAGGTTGACAGCTTGAGTGTCCAGTTAATCATTCATGCACGATTCGGATAGGTCGCGACCTGTCCCTACAGAGGAACTTGAAAAATGATTAACTTGCCTGCATCTAAAACTCGACAAGCCATGATGCATAAAGCACTCTATACCTTATTCTTTCTCTTCCTGCTCACCATCGCATCCTGTCAAACCGAAAAAAAGCTGGATGCACAGCAGATCGTGGACCAAGCAATTGCCATACATGGCGGGGATCGGTATCTCAAGAGTGCGATCAGCTTTCAATTCCGGGACCGACAGTATAGGGCTTTGCGCGATGGGGGAGCTTTTGTGTATAGCCGTACTTTTACTGATTCCACGGGGCAGCAGGTGCGGGATGTGTGGCGCAACAGCGGCTTTACCCGCACTATTAACGATATGGAGGTGGAGCTGCCAGAAGAAAAACAGAAAGCTTACACCGCTTCCGTTAATTCTGTGATTTACTTTGCGCTCTTGCCTTATGCGCTGAACGACGAGGCGGTACGCAAAGAATACTTGGGCGAAGCGACAATTAAAGGAGAGTCTTACCACAAAGTGCGGGTAACCTTTGCGCAGGAAGGTGGTGGCGAAGGCTACCAGGATGTCTACGTCTACTGGTTCCACCAGCAGCGCCACACGATGGATTACCTGGCCTACTCGTTCCAGGAAAACGACGGAGGCACCCGTTTCCGCGAAGCCATCAACCCCCGTACCGTCGGCGGTATTCTTTTCCAAGACTACATAAACTACACCCTAGAAGAAGATACCCCACTCGAAAACTACGACCGCGCCTTTGAGGCGGGTAAAATGGAGAAAGTGTCGGAGGTGTTGCTGGAAGAGATTGAGGTAAGAGAGTTAAAAGCCTTGTAGGGACAGGTCGCGACCTGTCCAATCGTGCACAAAAAGTCCCCCTTTGAAGGGGGCAGGGGGATGACAATCGTGCACAAACAATAATTAAACCATCAAGAACACCTTCCAAGCCTCCTGCACCTGATGATCATCCAGCAGCTTTATCCCTAGTTTCTCTAGCTCTTCACGTAGCAGCTTTTTGTCTTTGCCGTACTTGCTGAAGGTATAGCTTACCAGCGGATCTGATTTGAAAGCCTCAATTTCCTTAGGTGTAGGTATAACTTCCGTATTGCCCAGTCGGGCCAGGTGATTGCCGGTCAGAATACTGCTATGGCGGATGTGCTCCGGGATCTGGTCTACGCCAACGCCCTTGTTGCGAACCGGCTTGGGTAATTCAAAAATGCTATCGCCGTTTGCCCGCAGATAATAGTCGCCCCCCATACGAGCCACGGCATCGAGTTTGTAAGGATTGATCTTACCTTCCTCGTTCAGGATGTCTTCGCTTACATGAAGCATGAGCACCTCACAAATCACCAGATTACCCGCACCGCCTTCCGGTCCCAGGCTGAGCACCTCGTTCACCCGGCACTCCATTGCCACAGGCGCTTCTTTCACACGGGGTGCGCGTACCGTCACCGATGGCTCCGGTGTCAGTCCAGATTTGATAAACTCGTTTATGCCATGGTCATACTCCGTGCTCGCCAGCGACATCTGCTCCACGATGTCATAGTTACCGATGTTGATGACCACCTCTTTTGTGGTCAGCACATTCTCCAGGGTATGCTTGCTGGTATTGTCACGTACGCGGCGGGCAGGGGAGAAGACCACGATCGGCGGTTTGGCACTGAACACGTTGAAAAAACTGAACGGGCTCAGGTTCACGTTTCCTTCCTCATCCACCGTACTGGCAAAAGCAATCGGCCGCGGTGCTATGGCTCCCAGCAATAAAGCATGTACTTCTGACGTTTTGGTTTCTTTCGGGTTTATGGTTTTCATGGAATATCTGTCTAAGAATGTATTAACAGGAACTGCAATTTACGAATTGTATAGATGAAGAAGGCAAAGAAAGGAGAAAGCAAACGTGTCATTTCGAACTTAAGTGAGAAATCTGGGATTGTGGCAATGCTGTTAATTGATCCTGCTCTCTCCTATCGTCGAGATGACAGAAAAGAACTCTATACCTTGAGCAAAACAAAAAAAGAGAAATCCTGTAAATCCTTGGGGTAGGGGCCCTATGTAGAGATTCAGACAATTAACTATACTATATAACTGTTTTCAAAAACATTTTACGTAATTTTGCTTTCTAGTGAGAATGTGTTTTAATCTATATTCTACATTTTTGCTTCATGGCCTGTTAGCAAAGCAAATGCTATTTTACCCTGTATGAAAATTAAACTGGTACTCTTTCTGAGTCTTCTCTTTTTTGCCTCCTGTAGCTCACTCCGCACACGTAATATTGTCTATTTTAGTGATCTTGAACAGAAGCCGCTTATCACGGAGCCGGTTGAATTGAAACGTTTGACTATCAAGCCTGGTGATCTACTGGCGATTGAAGTGCTCACTCCTAACATGGAAACGAACATGCTGTTCAATAGGGGCATTATTATGGAAGAAGGAGCTGGCGGTGGGGGACAAATGATGCGCCAGCAGGGAAATCAGAACCAGGGTTACCTGGTAGATACAAAAGGGAAAATTGATTTTCCGGTGCTAGGCAATATGCAGGTACACGGTATGACAACGGAACAAGTTCGGGATTCCATTCTGTTACAGGTACGCGAGTACGTGCAAGATCCTATTGTGAAGGTAAGATTACAGAACTTCCGCTTCACGATGATGGGTGAAACTGGACCAACCGTTGTGCAGGTGCCTGCTGACAATGAAGAAGTGAATTTGCTGGAGGGCCTGGCCATGGCGGGTGGCATTTCCATTTATGGTAAGATGAACAATGTACTGGTGATTCGGGAGCAGGATGGGCAGCGTACCATGGCCCGCTTAAACCTGAATAGCAAGGAAACACTGACCTCACCTTATTTTTACCTGCAACAGAATGATATTGTGTATGTGGAGCCAGATAAGGCTAAAGTAACAGGTACGAGCTTTATCCGCCGTAACTGGGGCTTCGCTGCCGGTATCGTATCCTCAGCCTGGGTACTTTACCAATTGTTAAAGTAATATAACGTTTCCTTATTTATAATAATGTCTGAACTTGATTTCCAGGAAGACAATAGTGAGTCTTTAGATATAAAAGGCCTAATCATGCGGTACTTGCGTTACTGGTACCTGTTTGTGATTGGTGTGGCACTGGCCCTTACTGCAGCTCATTTATATCTGCGCTATTCTACTCCTGTGTTTAGTGTGAAAGCTACCATCCTGATTAAGGATGAAAGCGGTACAGACCTGGCTACCAGTGGGGTATTCGGCGATTTAGCCGGATTGAAGGCTAATAAATCTTTTTCTAATGAAGTACTTGTTATCAAATCTAAGGGTTTAATGGAGCGTGTGCTTACCGAATTAGGAATGGAGGTTTCTTATTTCGGAGAGGGCCGCATCAAGTCGCCCGAACTATACGGAGGCCGGAGCCCGATTAAGGCGATTATCGCACAGCTTGACTCGGCAGGCTTAGGCAAGAGCTTTGTTGTTGAGGTGGAAGATAATAATTCCTTCAGCATTTATGAAGGAGAAAATAAAGTATCCACTCATAAGTTCGGGGAGCAGATCAGTAAGAAATATGGGGTCTTTACCATTGTAGCAGATTCTGATGTTACCAATGATATAGGACGTCGTGTATTAGTGCGCTTTAATAACCTGGGCAAAATGGCAAATAGCTATAGCAAGCAGTTGGGCGTTAAAAGCGTGAATGAATATGCTACGGTAATGGAGCTTAGCCTGACAGATCCTGTGCCCGCTAAGGGCAAAGATATTATCAATAAGTTGATTGAAGTATACAATCGTGAAACGATCAATGAAAAGAACCTGGCTGTTACCAAAACCATTCAGTTTATTGATGATCGCCTGGTATACCTGACACGGGAACTCACTGACGTAGAGAAAGACGTCGAGCGTTACATGCAGAATAACAGACTCATCGATCCTGCTGCAAGTGGGAGTATATACCAAAGTACGGCACATGCATACAACCAGCAAATAACTGATAATGAGGTTAAACTTGAAATCTTAAAATCAGTTGAGTCCTATCTCCAAAATGAGGAGAATAAGAACGAACTGGTACCAACTAGCCTTGATATTTCAGATCCAACTCTTGGAGGCTTAATTGCGAACTTCAATGACTTGCAAAACCAACGTCGCCGCCTAGGCAGGTCTGTCACAGAGAACAATCCAGTGCTGCGCAATGTCAATGAGCAGTTAGAAATTTTACGTCTGAATATCCTTGAGAATATCAGGAACATCAGGGAGGGCTTATTAGTTGTTCGTCGTAATTTACAGGCTAGCGCCCGTCAGTTTGAGTCTCAAGTGCGACAGGTTCCTTCCATGAAGCGTGAATTGACTGATATCAGTCGGCAACAAGGTATAAAAGAGGGTTTATACCTTTATCTTTTGCAGAAGCGCGAAGAAGCCGCACTTTCACAAGCTATTACACCATCCAATTCCCGCGTCCTTGATCCAGCTGCCGCTGGTGGAAGCCCGATTGAACCTCAATCCACCAATATTTACTTGATGGCCTTGCTAGCCGGTTTGGCTATACCTTTTGCCGGAATTTTCCTACGCGATATGCTCAATGATTCCGTGCAGGAATTGCGCGATGTGGAGAAAGGCACTTCTACGCCAATTTTAGGGGAAATCGGGCATAATGATTCTGGTAATATGCTCGTAATCACACGGGAAAGCCGAAGTTCCAGTGCCGAACTCTTTAGGCTACTACGCGCTAACTTACAATTCGCTGCTGGTGGTAAAGAAAATAAAGTAATACTGGTTACCTCCAGTATGAGTGGAGAAGGTAAAACTTTCTTTAGCCTTAACCTGGCTGCCAGTTTGGTGATGACAGGTAAAAAAGTGGTTGTGCTGGGTTTTGACTTACGAAAGCCGAAGCTGACACAAGGTGTAAACCTGCCCAATAGCGTTGGTATTACGAATTACTTAATCTCTGATACGGTACAGATAGAGGATTTGATCCAGTTCGCACCCGAGATGCCAGAATTGGCCATTGTTGGTTCAGGGCCTATCCCCCCGAACCCAGCAGAACTGATGTTATTGCCTAAGATTGGTACTCTTATCGATGAATTGAAAGCCGCATTTGACTATATTATCCTGGACTCCTCGCCCGTTGGCCAAGTAGCAGACACTTTGGCCTTAGCCCCGTATATAGATTCTAGTTTATATATTGTACGCTATAATTACACGCATAAGAAACAACTACAAATCATTGATGACCTTTACAAATCCCGTAAACTTAAGCATCCAATGATCGTGCTGAATGATGCCAAAAAGTCAAACAGTTATGGCTACTCTTATGGCTACGGTTATGGCTATGGTAACTATTATGAGGAGGAGAAGAAAGGCTTTGGCGGGAAGCTGAGGAAGTTAGTGAAAGGATAGTAGTAGTTGAAGAAGTAAGTTTTTTAGAGTTTAGGAGTTAGTAAACTTAGTAAGGACAGGTCGCAACCTGTCCTATCGTGTGCAGAATAACAAGACAAGAAAAACGAACATAAAAAAATGTCAGGTATAGATAACGCGAAAATTGCCGTAATCGGCTTAGGTTATGTAGGCTTACCACTAGCTGTTGAGTTTGCTAAGAAGTTCCCTACTGTTGGTTTCGACATCAATGAAAGTCGGGTGCAGGAACTGAATGAGGGGTATGATCGCACGTTAGAGATTGAAAATGATTATTTAAAATCGGTTCTAACTTCAAGCTCTAATGGGCAGACTGGTCTTTATTGCTCCAATAACCTGAAAGACATTGAAGATTGTAATTATTACATCGTTACGGTGCCTACCCCGGTAGACAAAAATAACCGCCCCGATCTGACGCCGCTCTACAAGGCGAGCGAGACCGTGGGGAAGGTACTAAAACGAGGCGATATCGTAATTTATGAATCGACCGTTTACCCAGGCGTTACAGAAGAAGAATGCGTACCTGTGCTGGAGCGCATGTCTGGACTAAAGTTTAATGTAGACTTTTTTGCAGGCTATTCTCCTGAACGCATTAACCCAGGAGATAAGGAACATACCGTAGCTAAAATTCTAAAAATCACTTCCGGCTCTACTTCTGAAACAGCAGAAAAAGTAGACCAGCTGTATAGAGCAGTAATCACAGCAGGAACGCACAAGGCAGCATCTATAAAAGTTGCAGAAGCAGCGAAGGTGATCGAGAATGCACAGCGTGATATCAATATTGCCTTCGTGAACGAACTTGCCAAAATCTTCAATCGTCTGGGTATTGATACAGACGAGGTATTGGAAGCAGCCGGAACGAAATGGAATTTTCTCAAATTCAAGCCCGGCCTGGTTGGTGGACATTGCATCGGGGTAGACCCTTATTACCTGGCACAAAAAGCTCAGGAAGCCGGTTATCACCCGGAGATCATTTTGGCTGGTCGCCGTCTTAACGACGGTATGGGCGAGTATGTGGCCCATGAAGTGATTAAATTGATGGTGAAGAAGGACATTCCTGTGAAGGGAGCAAATATCCTAGTACTCGGTATTACATTTAAGGAGAACTGCCCGGACGTGCGCAATACGAAAGTAGTAGATATCCTACGAACGCTCAAAGATTACGATACCAATATCACGATCTACGACCCGTGGGCTGAACCAGCAGAGGTCAAACACGAGTACGGTTGGGACTCTGTGAAAGAGCTAAATGGTGTAACTGATTGCGATGCCATTATCCTGGCAGTTTCTCACAATGAGTTCAAATTGCTCGACCTAAATGATCTTTGCAAAGAGAAAGCCGTGATCTACGACGTTAAAGGCGTCCTCTCAAAAGAACTTTCCGACGCACGTTTGTAGTGAAGTATCCCCTCCTTGGACAAGGAGGGGTTAGGGGTGGTTTGACCCGGTTAAATTAAGCCATTTGGATAGTAAATATATGTACAACACTCCCTACCACACAACAGACCTAAGCCAAAGCAGCTTCCTGATAACAGGAGGAGCGGGCTTTATCGGCTCCAACATTGTCGAATACCTTCTCAAGTACGGTGCAGGGAAGGTGCGTGTACTTGATAACTTCTCTACCGGCTCTCACACAAATATAGAAGAGTTCAAAAGCAATCCAGCCTTTGAGTTGCTAGAGGGTGATATCCGGGAACTGGAGACATGCCAGAAAGCATTGGAAGGTATAGACTATGTATCCCATCAGGCCGCACTGGGTTCAGTTCCTCGTTCTATCAATGACCCTATTACTAGCAATGATGTCAACATCAGCGGCTTCCTGAACATGCTGGTAGCCGCGAGAGATGCAGGCGTGAAACGTATGGCATATGCTGCAAGTTCCAGTACATATGGCGACCATCCAGGCCTGCCTAAGGAGGAGGATAAGATTGGAAATCCACTATCGCCCTACGCTGTGACCAAGTATGTGAATGAGTTATATGCAAGCGTGTTCTCAAAGACCTATGATTTTCACACCATAGGATTGCGCTACTTCAACGTGTTTGGTCCGAAGCAGAATCCTAAAGGGCCTTATGCAGCTGTAATACCACTGTTTATTGAAGCAGCTATTCAAAATGAAACTCCTTACATCAATGGAGATGGTGAAACAAGCCGCGATTTTACCTTCGTGGAAAATGCGGTGCAGGCCAATGTGAAGGCATTACTTGCTACAAGTGTGGAGAAACATGAAGTAGTGAACATTGCATTTGGGGAGCGCACTACTTTAAACCAACTGTGGGGAAGAATCACAGAAATTGCAGGTATTGAACTATCACCAGAATATAGAGAGGAGCGGAAAGGTGATGTGCGGCATAGTTTAGCAGATATCTCGAAAGCAAACAAATTGATTGGTTATGCGCCTTCCTACTCAGTGTTAGAAGGACTGGGTATTGCCTTCGGCTGGTACAAGGAGAACAATGATAAGGTAGAGATAAAAGCCAAGGCTTAGGTTGGATTGTTCTGCACTAGTGTAACACACCGCTGCCTATTTCAAGAAGGTTATAACTCATGTATCACTCCCATCATAAGAAAGACAGGGGCGAGCTAACAGTTAAATGAAAATTTAGTAAAGCATAATGAAAATACTCATTACCGGAGGTGCAGGATTCATTGGATCTCATGTGGTGCGGCTGTTCGTGGAGAAGTACCCACAATACCAGGTCTTCAACCTCGATAAACTCACTTACGCAGGCAATCTGCAGAACCTGAAGGACCTGGAGGTAGAGGAGAACTATACCTTCCTAAAAGGTGACATCACAGATTCGGCCTATCTGGAAAGTATCTTCTCTGAGAATGCATTTGACGCGGTTATCCACCTAGCGGCTGAGTCTCACGTGGATCGCTCCATTTCCGGTCCCATGGCTTTTGTTCGAACCAACGTGATGGGCACAGTCAACCTGCTGGAGGCCTGCAGAAAGCACTGGCTGGGGCAGTTGGAGGGTAAGCTCTTCTACCACGTCTCTACTGATGAAGTATATGGCTCTCTGGGGGATGAGGGGCTCTTTACCGAGTCCACGGCCTATGACCCGCGCTCTCCTTACTCGGCCTCTAAAGCCGCCTCTGACCACTTCGTTCGGGCCTGGCACCATACCTTCGGTCTGCCCATAAAGCTCAGCAATTGCTCCAACAATTACGGTCCTAACCATTTCCCTGAGAAGCTTATCCCACTGGCTATCCATAATATCAAAAGTGGGAAGCCGGTGCCGGTATACGGCAAAGGCGATAACGTACGCGACTGGCTTTACGTGCTCGACCACGCCCGGGCCATTGATGTAATATTCCACAAAGGAAAGTTAGGGGATACTTACAACGTGGGCGGAGTAAACGAGTGGCGCAATATTGACCTGATAGAATTGCTCTGCGACGTGATGGACGAGAAATTAGGGAGGCAGCCTGGCGAGTCGAGGAGACTCATCACCTTCGTGAAGGACCGCGCAGGCCACGACGCCCGCTATGCCATTGATTCTTCTAAACTGATGGGGGAACTTGAGTGGGCGCCCTCAGTCACTTTCGAGGAAGGGCTAAGGAAAACGGTGGATTGGTACCTTCAGAACGAGGAATGGCTGGAGGAGGTGACAAGTGGCCACTACCGCGACTACTACGCGCAGCAGTACGGGGAAAGATAATGGCTACATTGCTAAATGGTTAAAAGACAGGGGCAGGTGCAGCTATCGCAACTAGCGGCCGCCATCGCTGGAAGCCCAACAACAATTTAACCATCCAACAATTTAACAATTAACCACATGAAAGGAATCATACTGGCCGGGGGCTCCGGCACCCGTCTCCACCCCCTTACCTTGGCAGTAAGCAAGCAACTCATGCCTGTTTACGACAAGCCTATGATTTACTACCCGCTCTCGACGCTGATGCTGGCCGGCATCCGGGAGATCCTAATCATCTCCACGCCGCACGACCTGCCTATGTTTGAGCGGTTACTTGGGGACGGGAGCCAAATCGGCTGCCGCTTTAGCTATGCCGTGCAGGAGGTACCCAACGGGTTAGCACAAGCTTTTGTGATAGGGGAGGAATTTATCGGGAAGGATAAAGTGGCGCTGGTGCTAGGCGACAATATTTTTTACGGAGCGGGAGTGGGCTCGGTGCTGCGTCAGAATTCAGACCCGGACGGGGGCGTGGTATACGCCTACCATGTGCAGGACCCGGAATGCTATGGTGTGGTAGAATTTGATGAAAATGGGTGCGCCATCTCAATAGAGGAGAAACCTAAGGAGCCTAAGAGCAGCTATGCTGTGCCTGGGCTTTACTTTTACGACAATGCCGTGGTAGAGATTGCTAAGAGCCTGGAGCCGAGTCTGCGTGGGGAGTATGAGATTACGGATGTGAACCGGGAATACCTGAGAAGAGGCAAGCTGAAGGTAGGTATCCTCAATCGCGGTATGGCCTGGCTTGACACTGGCACTATACAAGCCTTGATGCAGGCTGCCACTTTTGTGCAGGTGATAGAGGAGCGGCAGGGGCTCAAGATAGGCTGCATCGAGGAAGTGGCTTGGCGCATGGGCTATATCACCGAAGAGCAGCTCAATGAAATTGCTATACCATTACGCAAGAGTGGTTATGGCGAGTATCTCATAAGAATTTTAAAAGAGCAGTAGAATACAGGAATTTTGAGCTTAAAACAAAAAACAATTTCAGGGCTCTTTTGGACATTCAGCCAGCAATTTGGGGTTCAATTTATCAATTTTTTGGTATCGATTGTACTTGCAAGATTGCTGATGCCTGCTGATTTTGGTCTGATAGGTATGCTAGCCATATTCATTGGCATTGGATCCAGTTTAATTGATAGTGGCCTGACATCATCATTAATTAGAACTGCGGAGCCAAATCAAAGGGATTATTCTACCGTATTCTTAATTAATCTAGTTGGAAGTATTGTAATATACTTTATCCTGTTTTTCGCTGCTCCTTTCATTGCCGCTTTTTATAATCAATCTATTCTTGAAAATATAATTAAAGTTTACACCCTTTCATTCATCATCAATGCATTTGCAAGTGTACAGCGAACGAAGTTAACAAAGGAAATGAACTTCAAGTTGCAGATGACGATCCAAATACCATCGCTTATAGGAGGTGGTATTTTGGGTATTATGTTAGCAAATAATGGTTACGGTGTCTGGAGTTTAGTCTATATGAACCTATTTCAATCGTTGCTATCCACAGTACAACTTTGGATAAGAAGTGGTTGGAAGCCGAGCTTAATATTTGATATAGAGAAATTCAGATATCACTTCAATTTCGGCTATAAGCTTACTCTTTCAGGAATTTTAGAAACCACTTTTAATAATGCATATCACATAATCATCGGGAAGTTCTTTTCAGCAGATCAGTTAGGGTTTTATACGAGAGCTCAATCACTTAAACAGCTACCGGTTCAGAATATATCTAAAGCATTGAATAAAGTTACTTATCCTTTGTTTTCCTCAATTCAAAATGATAATGTAAAGCTAAAAGGAGCTTATAAAAGATTAATGCAGCAAGTTCTTTTTTGGATAGCGCCAGCTATGATCTTTTTAGGTATAGTAGCAGAGCCTCTGTTTCGTTTCTTATTAGGAGAAAAGTGGCTCCCGGCTGTAACTTATTTTCAGGTTCTGTGCGCAATTGGTATCATGTACCCTTTAAATGCTTATAACCTAAATATATTGAAAGTTAAGGGAAGAAGTGATTTGTTTCTTAAGTTAGAAATTATTAAAAAAATCATTATAACAATAGGTATAGCGTGTGCGATTCCGTTTGGAATATATGGGCTATTATATTTTCAACTTATTTTTTCAATTGTTGGTTTTTTTATAAACACTAGGTATAGTGGTCGCATGATTAATTATAGGATAAATGAGCAACTTAAAGATATAATACCAACAATTATGCTCGCCTTACTTATGGGTAGCGTTGTCTGGGCAATAGACAATTTTATTCTGAAACATGCTTTATCTCTTGATGTGGTTAGAGTAATTGTTCTAGGAGTAATATATTTCACACTTTATTTAGGCATAAGTTATTTTTCGAAAATGCCTGCTATTTTAGACTTTAGATTACTTGTTTTTAAGAAATGATACCTGTTACAAAACCTTTTCTACCCCCAAGAGAGGAATACAAAAACCTTGTCGATAGTATATGGGAGCGGCAGTGGTTAACCAATAATGGACCACTAGTTAATGAATTAGAGCTTAAGCTCAAGGAGTATCTAAATGTGCCTCATCTACTTTATCTGAGCAACGGTACTATTGCTTTGCAAATAGCTATAAAAGCATTAGAACTGAGGGGGGAAATTGTTACTACTCCTTTTAGTTATGTTGCCACAACAAGTTCTATCGTATGGGAGGGGTGCAAGCCTGTTTTTGTGGACATTGACCCTAACACTCTAAATTTAGACCCAACAAAAATTGAAGAAGCCATTACTCCCGAAACAACTGGTATTCTAGCAACTCATGTGTACGGCAACCCTTGTGATGTAGATGCGATTCAGGAAATTGCTGATAGGCATAATCTAAAAGTCATTTATGATGCAGCACATTGCTTCGGCACGAAGTATAAAGGTAAGTCAATATTTGAATATGGTGATGTAAGTACCACTAGCTTTCATGCTACTAAACTATTTCATACCATAGAGGGAGGAGCTGTATTCTCGAAATGTCCTGAAGTTCTAAAAAAAATGTCTTTTATGCGAAACTTTGGGCATGATGGGCCTGAGAGCTTTGCAGAAATAGGTATAAACGGGAAAAATTCGGAGTTTCACGCTGCTATGGGACTAGTTAACCTTAAGTATATAGAAGAAATTCTTGCAAAGAGAAAAGAGTTAAGTGAATATTACGACTCCTTTCTCAAGAATGTGAAAGGGCGGTCACCGCAACTTGATTCTCAGGCAGAATACAATTTTGCATACTACCCATTTGTTTTTGATTCACCTGAGTTAATGCAGCTTTGTTATAAGAAGCTAGCAGTAAGTAACATTAATTGCAGAAGATATTTCTACCCATCCTTGGCAAGCCTTCACTACGTAAATGAGACAGAGTTGCCTGTATGTAATTCTGTAGTTGAACGAGTTCTTTGTCTTCCATTATATCATACTCTTACATATGAAGAGATTCACATGATAGTACGAATTATTCTAAGGGTTCAAAATAATTAATCTGATATGAAATCATACTTCTTCATCCCTGGAACATTATACAATAATGTAAGTAAGGTTAAGGCACAATTAGTGGATGAGGTTATTATAGATTTGGAGGACGCAGTAAAAGGATCCGAGCGTGAAAAAATTATTAATACCCTTTGTAATGCCTCCGATAGTAGGAAATATTGGTTGAGAGTACCATTAAGAGAAAGCTTTGAGCAGGAAGTTGACACCAATTTTTTGTCTCTATTTATGCGAAATGGATTTTCTAAAATGGTTTTACCAAAATTAAAATCGGAGGAAGAACTTAAGAAGGTACTTAATATCTGTAAAGCTGATGTTGAATTAGTAGTTTTAATTGAGCATCCTCGTCTGCTAATCGAGATTGAAAGTTTTCTCTTAGCTACTCACGATATTCATATTAGGAGCATAGGATTGGGGAGTCATGACTTAATGTCAATGATGGGAGCAAAGCATGCTCTTAGTAATTTAGAATATCCTCGGCAAAAGCTACTGTATACGGCAAAATCAGTAGGTATAGAAGCTATAGACATCGCTTCTATGGAATTGCAAAGGAAGGATATCTTTCTGGAAGAGTTGAAAGACGGATTCGAGAAAGGGTTCGACGGCAAGTTTCTTATACACCCCTGGCAGTTAGAACTCTTTAACAACTATACTTACTACTCTGAGAAGGACGTGGAGTGGGCAACTCAGGTACTAAAGGCATATAAGTTATCAGGCGGTAGCAGAGAGTTCTCCCCTATCGTTATAAACGATGAAGTTATCGAACGGCCTCACCTCAATAGAGCTAGAGCGATTATTAAGAAAATGGAAAGAAATGAAAGCAAGTAACCTCGGGAATTATTATGAAGACTTTGAAGTCGGAGAAATAATAAGACATTCGCTCTCGAAGACTATATTCGAAAGTGATAATAATTTTTTTAGTCTGTTGACGATGAACCATCATCCTGTACATCTAAACACTGATTATGCTGCTCAGAGACAACATGGAGAAATTTTAGTTGTCGGTACACTTGTATTCAGTATTGTGGTGGGAATCACAGTCCCAGATATAAGCGGTAAAGCTATTGCAAACTTAGCTTATGAAAATGTAGATCACCTACACCCTGTATTTATAAACGATACAATATATGCCGAAACAAAAGTTTTGGATAAGCGCGAGTCAACCTCAAAAAAAGATAGAGGTGTTGTTTATGTTGAGACTACAGCTTACAATCAAAAGCATGAGCAGGTGTTAAAATTTAGACGCAAAGTACTTATACCTAAAAGATAAGAAACATGAGCGAATTTTTGATGCGCAGCCTGATGTTTGTGCCAGGGCACAATGAAAAGTTGCTTATAAGTGCTGCAAAAAGTGAAGCCGATGTGTTATTATTTGATATAGAGGATTCTGTTCAGCCCGTTATAAACAAGCAAGTTGCAAGAGATACAATACAGAAGTATATACAAGATGGTATATTCGACAAGCGTATAGTTTACCCTAGGGTGAATGACCGCGAAAGTGGTGAACTACTGCGTGATATATATCAATTAACTATTCCTGGCATAAATGGGTTTGTCTATCCAAAAGCCAAGAGAGGTGAGGACATATATTTCTTTTGCAAATTGCTGGAAACCATTGAGTATGAAAAAGGTTTCCCAATCGGTACATTTAAAATTATACCCCTGATAGAAACTGCTTCCGCAGTATTAAATGCACAGGAAATATGTGCAGCGTCGAAACGGGTAATAGCGATTGCATATGGTTCTGAGGATTTTATCACTGATTTGGAAGGAGTACATGATAGAGAGCATATTAGCTTGTTTACTCCAAGAGCACTGATAGCAATGGCTGCAAGAGCATATAATATTACCCCGATTGATACTGTTCACGTCAAGGTGCATGATTTAGAAGATTTGGAGAGAAACTTAAAGCTTTCAAAAACACTTGGATATGAAGGGATGCTAGTATTAAATCCCAAAGAAATTCCTTTAGTCCATAAATACTTCTCCCCCTCAGATAAAGAAGTGGCGGATGCAGTCGAAATGCTCGAATTAGCAGGTGAAGCATCTAAGAATGGTGAAGGGGTGGCCATAAAAGAGGGTAAGTTCATCGGTCCCCCAATGATAAAGGCTGCGGGCAAAACATTATTGAAGAGTAAATTAATTAACAGAAAGCGAATTCTATGAAGATTGCAATTATGCAACCTTACTTATTTCCATATATAGGATATTTCCATTTACTACATGCTGTAAATAGATTTATTATTTATGATGATGTAACCTATATCAAACAAGGATGGATTAATCGAAATAATATATTAGTTAATGGAAAAGCGTCACTTTTTACAGTTCCGTTAGTTGGAGCTAGTTCTAACAAATTAATATACGATATAAATGTTGGTAACTTGACTAGGTGGAGTAATTCCTTTTATAAAACTATTGAGCAAAACTATAAAAAGGCACCAAACTATGAAGTAACATTAAAGTTGATACAAGATATCATAGAGTCGGATTATGAGTCAATTTCTGAGTTGTGCTTTAATAGCTTAGAACAAATAATGCGCTATCTTAAAATAAATACAGAAATCGTAGCAACATCAAGGATATATAATAATCAGAACCTTAGTTCACAGGACAGAGTGCTGGATATATGTATGAAAGAACAAGCTTCTCACTATATTAACCCTATAGGAGGAGCAGAACTTTACTCTAAAGAAGCCTTCTTGAAATCTGGTATCAAGCTTCATTTTATTAAATCACACTTGTCAGAGTATAAACAGTTGAAAAATGAGTTTATACCTTGGCTATCAATAATTGATATTTTGATGTTTAATTCACAAGAAGAGACTCAACTTATGTTGAACCAGTATGAATTACTATGAATGCTATTGGAGGATATTTCGAACTAGAATTGAGAAGAGGAGAAGAATTGCATGCTAATGCTATTAAATTAAATACTGGTCGGAACGCATTTAAGTATATCTTGTTAGCTAACTCCTATTCAAAGGTTTACATTCCATTTTATACTTGTGAGGTAATGCTGGAGCCAATTGAGGAAATGGCTATTAACTACGAATTTTACTCCGTAGACTCTAATCTTGAACCAATCTTTAATTTTGATCTATTGAAAGAAAATGAAGCTTTTTTGTATACAAATTACTTTGGTTTAAAAGATAAGTATCTTAAAAAGCTTAAAAACACTGTTGATAATTTGATTGTAGATAATGCGCAAGCTTTTTTCTCACTTCCTTTAGAGGGAGCACATACGTTCTATTCTCCTCGAAAATTTTTTGGTGTTTCAGATGGAGCTTATCTATATACAGATAAGTTAATAAATAATCAACTTGAAATAGACTACTCCTTCGAAAGATTAGAGCATTTGATGAGAAGAATTGAAAATAATGCTGAAGATGGCTATTATTACTATACAAGAAATGAGATTTTTCTATCTAATCAACCCATGCTTCAAATGTCGAATTTAACATGCAAGATTTTACAATCTTTAGATTATACAGAGATTTCTAATAGAAGAAGGTATAACTTCCTTTTTATGAAGGAATCTCTGAAAGACATAAACTTACTTGATTTTGAGTTGCACGAAAGTCAAGTCCCCATGACTTACCCTTTCTTATCAAATAATAGTTTTTTAAGGAATATTCTAGCAAATTACAAAATTTATACAGCTAGATATTGGGAAAATGTTTTAAAATGGGTTGGAAAGGATAGTATTGAATATAGATATACTTCAAGCATAGTTCATTTGCCAATCGATCAAAGGTATAATATATCTGATTTAGAAAGGATAGTAAAAATTGTAAGGAATGAAAACTAAGGTTATTATTATAGGAGGAAAAGGGGCAGCTATAGTTGTGGCCGAGCAAATTTATGATGCACAAATAAAAGGAGCCGATGTAGAACTCTTAGGCTTTGCCTTTGATGATGAATCATTGGGTAAAGAAATAAATGGCTTTCCTATACTTTGTAAAACATATGAAGCTAAGGATGGATATTCTAGATTTTCAGATATCAAGTTCATCTACCAGTTGTACCGGCCAGACGTTATGGCGGGAAGAATAGATCTCCTAAATAGCTATAGGATTCCAGCTGATAAATTTTATACTTTCATTCATCCATCAAGCTTTGTAGCGAGAAGTGCAAGTATTGGATTTGGGTGCTCTATTCTAGCAAATGCTGTCATTAATCCTAATGTTAAAATTGGTAATCACTGCTCTATACATTCCAATAGCTTAATTGGGCACGATACTAAAATGGGTGATTATAACTTTATTGCAGCGCATTCAGCAATTGGTAGCAACAACGAGTTTGGCAATGCAAATTTTGTAGGTCTTAATTCAACATTTAATAACTATATCACTGTTGGGAACCATTGCTTTATAGGTATGGCTTCAAATGTTGTCAAAAGTATAAACGATGGTGAAAAAGTATATGGTAATCCAGCAAAAGAGTTTAATAAACAAATAAAACCTTTATAAGCTTTGGAACCTTTAATAAGTATAGTCTCTTTAACGTATAATCATGAGAAGTTCATCAGGCAAACCCTTGATGGCTTTTTGATGCAGGAAACAGATTTTTCTTTTGAAATAGTTATTCATGATGATGCCTCTACAGATAACACACAATCAATTATAAGAGAATATGAAGTTAGATTTCCGCATATAATTAAACCAATTTTCCAAAAAGAGAATCAAAAATCTAAGGGGAACGGTATTGTTACCCAGATTGCTTTTGGTGCAGCTCGAGGCAAGTATATTGCTATTTGTGAAGGCGATGATTTTTGGACTGATTCCTTTAAACTACAAAAGCAGGTAGATTTCTTGGAAGCCAATCCAAACACTTCATTTTGTTTCCATAATGTTGATGTTGTAGATCAAAATAACACTTTATTATTTAGTGCAACTAGAATGAATTCTCCAATTTTATATAGTTGGCAAGATATTTTCCATATTTATATTCCGCCCTTATCTGTGGTATTTAGAAATATACCACTTCAGTATCCACCAGAAACGAAACAAATTCTTAACGGAGATATTCTACTCTTTGCACTTCTAACTTCATATGGTGGTGGGGCAAACCTCGGATTTGTAGGAGCCTGTTATCGTAAACATAGTGGTGGTATTTACTCAGGAGATTCACAAATCGGCAAATATGTTAATTCAGTTAGGAGCAGACGTGTAATGCTGAGGTCAGCTGTTTTTAACGCTAATCAGAAGAAGGAAATTGCTAAAGAAATTAAGATAAAGAAGCATAAATATCTTAAGAGGCTGATAAAATCAGGAAGAATAGTAGACTTTTTTAGATTGTCGATAGCGTAATGCCTAGTATAGTTAATCCTGGGAATTTAGATGCAGAGAATATAATAAGTTCAATCGCCGATTCCCTTAGGCAGACAAACGATACAATGCAAATGCTGAAATAGGAATCAATTATGCGATATAAATATTATAAAAATGTATCTATTAGAATTCTTATAGGGATTTAATTTTATAGAGAACAGATTATATTAATATGTTTCCTTCAGGCACTATGTCATAGCTATAATACTCTCTAAAATAGATTTAAAGAGTATCTTATCTATTCTTTGAATGTTATGATAATGTGCATAAAAATTGCAAATATGATTTCAAATATAGTAGTATCAGTTATTATACCGCATTACAATAGAATTGAGCTTATAGAAGAAACTATCAAAAGCCTTAGCAATCAAACTTATCGAAATTGGGAATGCTTAATAATTGATGATGGCTCTACTGGGCAAACTCTTGATAAAATAGGGAGTATTATTAAGGATGATGAAAGGATATCTCTATATAGCAGACCTGAACATTTCATAAAAGGTGCAAATTCCTGTCGGAGATATGGACTAACGTTATCAAAGGGGAAATATATTAAGTGGTTCGATTCGGATGACTTAATGGAGGAAAATTTGTTAGAAAAACAGGTCATGGCTTTAGAAAAGGGATACGATGGTGTGTTATGTAATTGTTCTATCTACAACGAGAATTTTAGCGTAATTATAAAGCATGGCTGGAGAAAAAAAATATATGATTCGAATTATCTTAAAGAGTATCTCAGAGGTCAGTTGGCTTGGCAAACAGGCACAGGACTCTGGAGTAAAGATCTGTGTGAAAAATTAAAACCTTTCAGCCAAAATCTTAAGAATGCTCAAGAATGGTTATTCCATTTCACTATTCTTTGTTCTCCAGCTAAGATTGCTATTATAAACTCATCTCTTGTAAGAATCAGAGCACATGAAGATTCAATTTCATATAAGAGTAGAGACGCTGAATATTTCTATAACAGGATATTAGCAAGAATTATGGCTCTAGATATATTGATAACTTCTGGAAATAGAGGTAAGAGGTATTTAATCAAAACAATAAGTAGGCAGTTGTTTATTTATATTAAAACATTTGAAGGAGCATATTTTATGAAAACCCTATTCCAAGCTTTAACACACAGTATATTTAGATTAAAGTTGCATAAAGTTAATGTTAGACCACCAGTTTTAGCAAAGCTTGAGCTAATTAATTAGCCTAAGCTATAAATAAGTATTATTCTGTTTTTCAGGACACATAGAAGGCATTAAATGAAGATACTCGTAACAGGAGCAGCAGGATTTATTGGGTTTCATCTTTCGTTGAAGCTCGCTAAGTTAGGATTTGAAGTTATAGGCATAGACAGCATTAACGATTATTATGATGTTCAGCTAAAGTACGAAAGGCTAAAACAAGCTGGAATTAGTTCTATAAGGAAGGATCTTGAGAGTTCGCAAAGTGTTATTTATAGAAACTATAAATTCTTTAAAATCAATTTAGAGGCCAAGGACGATATTGGACAGTTGTTTGAGAGCGAAAAGTTTGATGTTGTAATTAATTTAGCTGCACAGGCTGGTGTGCGTTATTCTCTTGAAAATCCATATGCGTATGCAGAAAGTAATCTTGTAGGATTTCTCAATATTCTTGAAGGATGTCGCTCTAATAAAGTCAAGCAACTTATCTATGCGAGTTCATCAAGTGTTTATGGTCTTAACTCATCCTTGCCGTTCTTTGAGGAACAGTCAACAGAGCATCCGGTTTCTCTTTATGCAGCTACTAAGAAAGCAAATGAGATGATGGCCCATTCTTACAGTCACCTTTACAATCTCCCTACGACAGCACTTCGTTTCTTCACAGTGTATGGCCCTTGGGGCAGACCGGATATGGCTATGTTTCTTTTTACAAAAGCTATTCTTGAAGGTAAACCTATAAAAGTATTCAATAATGGCGATATGCTAAGAGACTTCACTTACGTTGAAGATGTTGTGGAAAGCATAAGTAGGCTTATTAATAAACCCGCTTCGGCAGATAGAACATGGAGTAGTATTGCCCCAAAGACAGATACTTCAAGCGCTCCCTATCGTGTTTTTAATATTGGAAACTCTAACCCTATCAAACTCATGGATTATATTGAGGCCCTTGAGGATGCATTAGGCATAAAAGCTATAAAGCATATGCTCCCAATACAACCAGGAGATGTATTAGCAACACATGCCAATACAGAGAAACTAGTGTCGGCAATTGATTATAAGCCAAAAACTAGTGTTAAGGATGGGGTTAAGAAGTTCGTTGACTGGTACCTGGCCTTTTATATTAATACATCCAAAAAGGTTAACGCATAACCTTTAGCAAACTACTTCAATGCCTCTTTTTTCAATCATAACACCTACGTTTAACAGAGCTGACTTACTCCCAAAAATGATTGAGAGCGTGAAGGGACAAACCTTTACCGATTGGGAGTTAATCATAGTTGACGACGGATCTACTGAAAATTCACCGACAATAGTTGATGAGTATCAAAGCGATGCAAGAATTAGGTTTATACAAAAGGATAACACTGGAGCTGCTCATAGTAGAAATGTAGGTGCTGAAAGTGCGACAGGTGATTTCCTGACTTTTCTGGATAGTGATGATGAAGTCAAAGATTCATGGCTAATGTCAGTATCAGAGAAAGTAGAAAAAGACACAGGATTGATTAGTGTTGGTGCTATCAGGAAATTCCCTAATGGTAGTATTGTTTTAGAGCGGCCTTACAGCTTAAAACTGTTTTCTAAGGAATTCTTTGTGAAGTTTACTGCTGGGTCTCTGTTTGTAAGGAGGAAAATTTTCCAGGCAGTTAAAGGCTATGATACAGCGTTACATTCTAATCATCATACAGATTTAGGGTATAGATTAATGATGTACTGGAAGGAAAACCCTTTCAAAATTTCCAATTTGGATGAATGCCTAATCCAGATCAATGTCCATGAAGGCGCCAGGATCAGAACAAACTGGCAAAAGGTGAGCTCGGGTACATTAGCATTTACAGAAAAGCATTATGTTTTTCTTAAAAAGCACAAAAGAGATTTTTTATCCAACTCTTATTCAGTTGTTGCTCATTCATTCTATAAGCTGAAGAATAAAGAAAATGCCTTGAGTTTTACTATCAAAGCTATAAAATATAGGCCATTCTACTTCAAAAATTATGCGAGGTTGGTTAAGTATTTATTGAGTTAATGTGATTTAAAATAACCTAAATAATCATTGACAGCTCTATCAACTTAAGCTAGTGCCCCTTTAAAAACCATAAAATAAATGAAGGTACTTTATATTATTGACTCTTTTCAGATCGGCGGGGCAGAGAGGAGTCTTTTAGATATTACATCAAATCTACCAGGAGCAGAAGTTGTTGTATGTGGAGTGTATAAACGAGATGATTTGCTTCAGGAATTTATCAAAAGAGGCATAAATATTTATCATCTCAGCATAAATGGCAAATACAACTGGAGAAAAGCATTCAAGGAGATATCCAAAGTAGTTGATAGGGAGAAGCCAGATATAATACATGGCACGCTTTTTCGGTCTTGTATTTTATCTCGTTTTATCGGCAGGAAATACAAGCTTCCGGTTATAAACAGTATTGTTAGCGATTCTTATGGCGAAGAGCGATTATCTTCAATGCATCCTGTAAGAAGAGCAAAACACTATTATACTTTTTTACTTGACAAGATAACTTCAGGAAAAGTAAATTTATTTATTTCCAATTCTAACGCTGTTAAAAGGTCTTACTCTTCTCGTCTAGGCATATCAGAAAGTAAAATAGTAACGATATACAGAGGAAGAGAAGCCGGCAAATATATTAAAAGCGTTAACTCTGAAAAGGTTAAAAAAGAAGTTTCACCACAGTATAATTTGGAGGGGCATTTTGTATTTGTTTGTGTGGGTCGATTAGTAGAGAGTAAAGGACATCTACTTTTACTACAGGCATTTAAACAACTGTCTCTAAAGTATCCTAACACCTCTTTGCTGATTGTTGGAGAGGGGCCATTTAGACGAGAAATTGAGGAATATATCTCATCCAACAACCTAGAGGCTAATACCATTTTATTAGGCAACAGAAACGACATACCGTCTCTGCTTAATATATCTGATGCGTTCGTGACAAGCACATACTACGAAGGTTTGTCTGGAGCCATTATTGAGGCGATGTTTAGTAATCTTCCTATTATCGCCTCTGACATTGAGCCTAACCTGGAGTTAGTCGGTGATGATAGAGGGTGGACATTCAAGAAAGGAGATTGGTCGGAGTTATACGATAAAATGGAGCTTCTTCTCCAGAATCATGGGGACAGCAAACTAAAAGTAGAGAAAGCATTTAAATTTGCCAACTTACATTTAGAAATATCTGCTGTAACCAAAAAATACTTAGACACATACCGTAATTTAATTGATGAAAATACTGTTTCTAGACACTAAACCAATAAGGAGAGGCGCTCAGGTTTTTTTACATGATTTGAGTAATGAAATAATTGGCAGGGGGCATCAAGTCAAGAAAGTTTATTTGTATAATGAAGAAGGCGCTGCCAGGTTAGAACTGAATAGTGGCGATGCGGTAATTGGAGGAGATGATGCCCATTTCTTTGAGAAATTCCCAACTATTAACCCGTCTGTATTAAATAGAGTTGCAACCATTATCAATGAATGGAAGCCTGACTTAATATTGCTGAATGGTTCAAGGACGCTAAAATATGGCGCTGCGTTAAAAAAAATTAAAGGTATAACAGTACCATTAGTTTACAGAATAATAGACAGCGTTACATTTTGGAACCCACATGCCTATAAGCAACTGTATTACCGAAAATTAGTCATGCCAAGCATTGCTGCTGCAGTTGGGGTGAGTCGTGCTTCATTAACGGATGTACAGCAGTTGCATAAGTTCTCCAAACCATCCAGAGTAATTCCAAGAGCCATATCAACTAAAAATTTTGAGGGAGTATCTTCTAAGGAGAGCATCCGTAAGCGCTTGGGAATAAATGAGGATGATAGGGTGGTTCTTTTTCTGGGAAACCTTACAGCACAGAAGCGTCCTGACCGGTTTCTGGGGGCAATAAAGATATTAAAGGCTCGGCATCATAATCTAAAGGGATGGATAGTAGGAGATGGAGTGCTAAGAGAAGAAAGTGAACAACTAGCTCAAAAATTAGAACTTACAGACGCTGTCAGATTTTGGGGATATCAAAGCAAAGTAGGTGATTTTATTGCTGCCTCAGATATTTTGATGCTATCAAGTGATACTGAAGGTTTACCTGGAGTAGTATTGGAAGCAGGTTTTTTCGGAGTGCCAACTGTAAGCACAAACGTAGGTGGTATCAAGGAATGTCTTGAGGATACTGTGTCTGGCTTTATAACTGATAAAAGTGCAGAAATGCTTGCTGCCAAAGCTGACTTGATGTTAGAAGACGAAGACCTCCGATTAAAAATGGGGGCTGCAGCCAAGAGTAAAGTGATTGATAGTTTTACCATCGAGAGGGTAGGGTATCAGTATATAGATTTTTTTGAGGAATTGCTATCAACATGCAAGAGGAAGTAAGAGTATTACACTTAATTAAGTCACTGGGAAGAGGCGGTGCAGAAATGCTTCTTCCTGAAACGCTTAAAGTGCATAACCGGCAGCAATTTGAATTCCATTATGCGTATTTTCTCCCATGGAAAGACCAGATGGTGCCTGCACTCGAGGCTTTGGGTGCCAAGCCAGTCTGCTTTAAGGCCAACAATAACCTGCAAATGTTTCAGCGGGTCAATGCCATTTGCCACTATGTACAAGAACACAAAATTGATGTAATCCATTGTCACCTTCCTTGGGCAGGGGTAATTGGGAGGTTAGTTGGAAAGAAAACAGATGTGCCAGTCGTCTACACTGAGCATAATAAATGGGAGCGTTATAATAAAATTACTTATTGGCTTAACAAACTAAGCTTTAGTTGGCAGGATGCCACGGTGGCTGTGTCAGATGATGTACAACAGTCTATTCGCAAGAATACAAACAGCTCTTCTTTTCGCAATTTTCAGTTGCCAGTCGAAGATCAAGCTAAAAAGAGAGGCAAAGCTCAGAAACCTTACTTGCTTAATATACTGAATGGTGTCAATACTACTCATTTTGTGCGGGATGAAGAGGCAGGCCTGCAAGTTTGGAAGGAATTAGGCATTCCGGCAAACGCTCCTGTGATAGGTACGGTTTCCGTGTTCCGGTTCCAGAAGCGCCTGGACGTATGGATGGAGATTGCAGCTGATATTCTGAAGAGAATGCCTGAGGCGCATTTTATTATTGTAGGTGATGGTCCGCTCAAAGAAGAGCTATTGGCAAAAAGGAAAGCACTCGGTTTAGAAGAGCGCCTGCACATGCCTGGCCTCAAAACAGATGTAAAACCCTACTTCAGCGCTATGGATATTTATATGATGTCCTCCATATTCGAAGGACTCCCTATCGCCCTACTGGAAGCCATGAGCTGTGGCTGCGCTGTGATCAGCACCGAGGCAGGCGGTGTAGGTGAAGTAGTAGAAGAAGGTATGAGCGGCCTGCTCTGTGATGTAGATGACTACAGCAAACTGGCTGATTACGGAGTGCAGCTACTTCAAAACCAGGAGCAACTAGCTGCCCTTGCAACCGGAGCCCGCGAACGGGTGCAGACTGATTTCAGCATAAATAAAATGACAAAGCAGCTCGAAGAGCTATATTTGTATCTGAAAGAGGAGAGAGTAAAAACCGTGTCCAACCACTCCTAACTTAAACTGTCATCTCAAAAGAATTGATAGATCTGGATTATTTTAGAGCAGTAAGAATACTTCAGATTTCTCCCGCTGGTCGAAATGACAGAATAACCTTAGTTAATAATTTCGAGGAACCAGGGGAAACAGACTGAAACAATGCAGATAAGAAAAGGTACAGAAGCCGATATTCCAGCAATCGTAGAACTACTGAAGTCTTCATTAGGCGAAGGCATGATCCAGAAGTCGGAACGCTTGTGGAACTGGAAGCATGTCAAGAATCCGCATGGCGCATCGCCAGTGCTGGTAGCTGAAGCTGACGGGCAGGTAGTGGGTGTAAGAGCTTTTCTGCGTTGGCAGTGGCAGTACAAAGGGCAGGTGCTACAAGCTATTCGTGCCGTGGATACTGCTACGCACCCTGACTTTCAGGGGAAAGGCATTTTTAAGAAACTGACGCTACAAGGCTTGGAGGATGCAAAAGCGGCAGGTATAGATTTGGTATACAATACGCCCAATGAAAGTAGTAAGCCTGGTTACCTGAAGATGGGCTGGATCGAGATGGGACGCATGGCTTTAAAGCTGAAAGTTAATCCATTTGCCTACAAGCAGCATACTTTACCAGCATTACCTGAGCAGGACTGGAATAAATTATCACATCTTCTTACCAGGCTTTCGAACCCAATAACAAAGGCTGATCAGGTACAAACACTTATTAGCACGAATTACATTCAATGGCGCTACCAGGATAACCCACTTTTCGACTATTATTTTCTTTCTGATTATCAATCTTACGTATTATTTTTCCGCTTTAAACCTCATAGTTTTGGGCAAGAAATGCGAGTGGTTGATTTGTTTATTGACGACCAACAGTTTGATAGCGATGCTAAGAAATCACTGGCAAATTCTTTCCGAAAGATTAGTAAAGCCTGTTTTCTTACTTCCGCTTCTGGCAGGCACTTTCAATTAGTAAATAGTGTTTACCCTGGCATGGGTCTACTACCAGTAATGGATAAAGGACCTATTGTGACCCTACGTAATGTTAGCTTGCCAGAGAAAGTTTTTGCTGAACTAAGTGAGCAGGAAAGCTGGGGCTATGCCCTTGGAGATATGGAATTGTTTTAGAGCAGATGATTGGAGCTGTCGTACTAATTTTTATACTGTATTTAATTAATCAGCCTCTTCTGAAGTCTTATCAAAAGAAGTTTTCCTTCTTTTCGGTAACGCTGATGAACAAGCTGTATTTTTATCATCTGCTGTTTTGGGGGGTATACTATGCTTACACGCTATTTAATAATTCAGATTCCAAAACGTATTTTGCAAGATCAGCTGAGTATACTGGGGCTTGGACTAATCTTTTAGTAACAGGTACACGCTTTATTGAATTTGTGGCTTATCCGTTTACAAATACTTTCGGATTTAGCTATGAGATGGCTATGCTTCTATTCGCCTGGTTCGGCTATATCGGCTTTGTTCATTTCTATATTTTCTTTCGTGAAAATTTAAAGCTTAAGCTTCAACTCTGGGGCTATGATTTGCTAATTATCTTGCTTTTCCTGCCAAATATGCACTTTTGGACGGCCTCGTTGGGCAAGGGAGCTCTTATATTTATGGGTATAGGGCTATTTGCCTATGGCATGCGCTTTCCTCAAAAACGCCTTTTCGCTCTAATTTTAGGCTCTCTAACTGTATACATGGTCCGTCCCCATATGTTCATGTTTTTAGGGGTAGGAGCAGTTGTTGGTTATTTTACCGGTAGGGAAAAAGTGCCTTTCTACCAGAAAATATTAGTTTACGTGGCATTTGCTGGAGCTATTTTTGTCATGTCAGATCAGATTCTGGCTATGGCGAATATCAATGAAGAGGATGTGGTAGGAAGTTTCCAGGATTTCTCGCAGGTACAGGCAGGAAGATTGCAGAGTGCTGGATCCGGTGTTGATATTACCAGCTATCCGCTCCCTTTAAAACTCTTTACCTTCTGGTTCCGGCCTCTGTTCGTTGATGCTCCCGGTGCACTTGGTATATTTGTTTCTTTTGAGAACTTGCTCTACGTGATCTTAGCCTGGAAGTTGATAGATAAAGATTTTATTCCATTCCTGAAGAAGTCAACCTCTTTGGTAAAAATGAGCCTGGTAATCTTCATTGCTTCTTCTATAGCACTATCCTTTGTGATGTCGAACTTAGGGATTGCGATGCGGCAGAAGAGTATGGTAATGTATTTTCTGTTCTTTGTGATTATCTCTTTTATGGAATACAAGAAACAGAAGAAGATCGCTTTGTTTCAGATGAAGAAGAAAAGGCTGGAGGAGCAGGAACGGTTGGTGGGGTACGCTTCTCCGGCGGTTTAGGGATATCAATGCACGATTGTCATCCCTCTGCCCCTCCCGAATCAAGTCCGGGATCTTCGACTTCAAAGGGGGCACATAAGCACGAGTAAAAAGGGCGTTCCAACCACCCGTCACCTTTCCTTTAACATAAGTTATGATCAACGATATACCTGTCTTCACCATCTCCCTGGACTTTGAATTGTACTGGGGAATATTTGATAAAGTACCTTTGGCAGAGCGAAAAAAGTACTTTACAAATACCCGCCGGGTTATCCCAGAAATGCTGACCCTATTTGAGCAGCAACAGGTGCAGGTGACCTGGGCTACAGTGGGGATGATCTTTGCTAAAGATTGGAATGACTGGACCAACGCTATACCTGCGCTGCGGCCATCATATCATAATGATCAGCTTTCGGCTTACCGGCTAAAGGATGAATTTGGAAGGGATGGGAGTCTGAAAGATTTCTTTTTTGCGCCTGACTTGGTGCGCCAAATCGACTGCACGCCTTACCAGGAAATGGCGACCCATACCTTCGCGCACTACTATTGCCAGGAGGCTGGACAGACAGTAGAGCAGTTCCGGCAGGACCTGCAGGCGGCACAAGGTACAGCGGCCCGCCAAGGAATGAAGCTGGAGTCGCTTGTGTTTCCGCGTAACCAGTTTAATGAGCAATACCTGCGTGTTTGCTATGAAGAAGGTATCAAAACGGTCCGCTCTAACCCAAGCGATTGGTTCTGGAAACAGATAGTGAAGGATACACTATCAAGTAAGATTTTCCGAACAGGAGATGCTTACCTACCATTGGGGAAAAGAACCTCTTTCCCACTCTCTTCCCTCCAGGTGGAAGATGGTTTGCCTTTGGCTATACCTGCCAGTCGCTTCTTAAGACCTGTTGACGGGAAAAGGGATATCCTGAACAAACTGCGCCTCAACCGCATTGTATCAGAAATGACCGTAGCTGCCAAGCGCAAAGAGTGCTACCACCTCTGGTGGCATCCGCACAACTTCGGCAGCTACCCCGAGCGCAGCATGTCCGATCTGCGGGTGATCATTGATCATTATAAAAAGCTAGAGCAGCAATATGGAATGCGAAGCTTGAGTATGCGGGGGATTTATGAGTATGTAATTTCTTAAGAGCTATGTTGTCATTTCGACGATAGGAGAAATCTGAGATAATGTGAAAACCTTAAAGTACCCAGATTTCTCATTGCATTCGAAATGACAGTTTAAGTTTGTTTACCTTTGCACCCGAAAACAAATTTACCAACAATGCCCCCAGTTCTTATCCGCATCACCACAGTCCCGCTTTCCCTACAGAAGCTGATTACAGGTCAGTTACCCTACATGCGCTCCAAAGGCTTTGAGCCCATAATGGTGTCGGCGGCAGGGACAGAGTCAGAGTTGGTGGTGCAAGAACAGGAAGCACCCTTGGTGGAGATAGGGATGACACGCAAGATCACTCCAGTGCAGGATATGAAGGCCCTCTGGCAATTTTATCGTATCTGCAAAAAGTACAGGCCCGCTATCGTACACTCCCATACCCCAAAGGCGGGCATCGTTGGTATGCTGGGTGCTAAACTGGCTGGTGTCCCCGTTCGTTTACACACAGTAGCAGGACTTCCATTAATGGAAACACAAGGCAAAACCCGGCTGCTACTGGAGGCGGTGGAAAAGCTCACCTACGCCTGCGCCACGAAGGTATACCCCAACTCAACGGTACTGAAAGACTTTATCCTGGAGAGCGGCTTTTGCGGTCCGGATAAGGTAAAAGTGATCGGAAACGGCAGCAGCAACGGTATCAATACAGCTTTCTTCAGCTGGGATCAATTGAATGAATCAAAACTGCAGGAATTGAAAGCCATCTTAGGTATAGAACCTAATGATTTTGTGTTCGTGTTTATAGGTCGTTTAGTTAAAGACAAAGGTATACAGGAACTGGTACAGGCCTTTGTGAAGCTGCAAAAGCAGTATACGCGGGTGAAATTGCTACTGGTGGGACCATTCGAACAGGATCTCAATCCCATATCAGAAGAGATACTGCAGGAGATAAAACAGAATAGCTGCATAGTATCTGTAGGCTTTCAGAATGATGTGCGTCCTTATCTGGCGATCAGCCAAGCACTAGCCTTTCCGTCATACCGTGAGGGCTTCCCGAATGTGCCTATGCAGGCAGGATGCTTTGGGCTGCCCGCTATCGTGACAGATATTAATGGTTGCAATGAGATTATCAGGCAGGACGAAAACGGCCTGATCGTACCGCCAAAGTCTACAGAGGCTTTGTACGCAGCCATGGAACGCTTCATCACCGATAAAGCAGCCTTCGCCCATATGCAGGCTCAGGCGCGAAAGTTGATCGTGGAGCGCTATGAGCAAACTCATTTCTGGGAGCTTTTATTAGATGAATACCAAAACGCATTAGGCTTTTTAAAAGCTTAAACTCTAAGTTTGTACTTCATTAATAATATTTACCTATGAGAATAGCTGTAGTTGGCACCGGTTACGTGGGTCTTGTGACGGGCACCTGCTTTGCCGAGGTGGGCATCGACGTGACCTGCATCGACATCGACTCCAAGAAGATAGACAACCTCAAGCAGGGCATCCT
>NZ_JADPMP010000009.1 GCF_015686655.1 Pontibacter sp. FD36
CTTGATGAAAAAAGTAAGCAAAAAAATCAAGACGCTCCAAACTCGCTGAACGCTCAAACAGTGGAGCGCCGAAAAACGCACATGGCACTGCTGCTCGTTTCATAGCCAGCGTGTGAGTTAGTCTTGCCATACCCGCCAGCGATGTGTAACAGTTATTACAATGCTAAGCAGTGTCAAGGAATCCCCTATTTAGAGGGGCAGGGGTGGGTTAAATCCTGATCCCTATTTGATTTCTCCCCTAACCGCCGGACCTTTGCACCGAAGCATGGCAAATGCTATACCTGCGCAGAATTCCTGCGTCCTGTGTCTGATATCTTGAGTCCTTAAAAAATGCGCAAACTCTCCATGGACGACCTCAACCGCGACTCGGTTGAAGAATTCAAAAATAAGAAAAAAATACCGTTAGTCTTGGTGCTCGACAATGTGCGCAGCCTCAATAATGTGGGTTCTGTTTTCCGTACCGCCGACTCCTTTATGGTCGAGAAGGTATACCTCTGTGGTATTACCGGCACGCCACCCCATCGCGACATCGAGAAAACGGCCCTCGGCGCTACTGAATCCGTGGAGTGGGAGCATGTGTCGGATACATTGGAGCTGGTGAAGCAACTAAAAGCCCAAGGGTATAAGGTTGGATCGGTGGAGCAAGCTGAGAACAGCATGAAACTGAACGAGTTTATACCTGAACCACAGCAACATTATGCTCTGGTGCTTGGCAACGAAGTATTTGGCGTGGAACAGGAAGTCATCAACCATTCTGACTTTGTGCTCGAAATCCCGCAGTTTGGTACTAAGCACTCACTCAACATCTCAGTCGCCACAGGTGTGGTGGTATGGGATTTCCTGAGTAAGGTGATGCCAAAGTAACCAATATACGACCCCTGCCCTCTCAAACTACAGAGGGCAAGGGTTTTACTAGTTTGCCTAACCAAATAAAGTTTTAACAACAATTTTTTAAAAAACACTTTCCACGCAAACACCTAACTATCAGTCTATTAAAAACATATCCTCCAAAAAATTGCACTAATCCTGCTCCTTTCTCCCGGAAATCTGTCCCACTGATTAAACCTTTGCCTTTCCCACCTGTCCTACCTGTGGCTAATAGTTGAAGCCGGGGCGAACTATGATCTTCTAAGATGGAAAGGAATGGCTAGCCCCGGCACAATTTCCTACACGACCCCATCGCTTCCCACCCTGAAGCAACTCAGCGCTTTCTTGACATATCCGTATCTAAAATTATGAGAACCTACGTTTTACCATTACTCTTTTTAACATTTCTATACCTTAGCGCTCCACCTGACCTGCAGGCGCAGGACCAACCCACTCAAAACACCAGCACCCGCGGCAAAGTATCCGGCACTGTACAGGATGCCGACTCTAAAGCTCCGCTGGGCTTCGCCAACATTGTACTCCTCACTGCCCGCGACTCCAGCTTGGTAACCGGCGCCACTTCCGATATAGAGGGCAAGTTCGAACTCGATCGTGTACCACAAGGGCAGTTCATCCTGCGCATCTCCTCTGTAGGCTACCCGACCCGTTTCATCCCGAATATCAGGGTAACTGATACTGACAGCAACATCAGACTAGGCGCTATACCTGTAAAAGGGGGCACTACGCAGCTCAAAGAGGTGCAGATCGTGACCGAAAGGCCTATGGTGGAATTTCAGCTCGACAAAAAAGTAGTGAACATGGAGCAGAACATAGCGGCGCAAGGGGGTAGTGTAGCCGATGCTATGCAAAATGTGCCTTCTGTGGATGTGGACCTTGACGGCAATGTGAGTCTGCGGGGAAGCTCCAACGTGACCATATTGGTAGACGGCAAACGTACGGCTCTGTCCAACCTGACCCTTGACCAGATTCCGGCCAGTATGATCGAGAGCGTGGAGCTGATTACCAATCCATCATCCAAGTATGACCCGGAAGGCACATCCGGTGTGATCAACCTGATCCTGAAGAAGAACATGAAGCCCGGTTTCAATGGCACTGCCACCGTGAATGTGGGTACTTACGAAAACTACAACAGCTCCCTCAACCTGAACTACCGCCATTACAAGTGGAATTTCAACGGCGGCTACGATTTCCGCAGAAGCTATCGTCCCGGTGTGCGCCGCTCTTTTCTGACTAACCTGGAGGAGGGCACTTTCCGTGAAGATCTGGGCTCTAACCGTCGAACCGACATTTCGCACAGCTTCCGCTTTGGAGCCGACTATAGCATCAATCCCAAAAACACTATCTCGGCATCTGCCCTATACCGCACCGGCGACGAGCGGGGCTTTAACAGCATTCTGAACCGCAACCTGGATGGTGAGATGAACCTGACACGTCTGAACCTGCGCGAGACACGCGGCACTGAGGATGACGGTGTGATGGATTATAACCTTGGCTACCGGCGCACCTTCGATCAGAAAGGCCGCGAGTGGACTGCCGACGTGATTTACACGGAGCGATTCAGTGACGAGGTGGATAATATCATGCAGCGGTTAACACTCGAAAACGGACAGCCTGTCGACCGTATGAACCAACAGCGGGTTACTTCTGATGATAATACCCGCCGCATTGTAACGCAGTCTGATTATGTGCACCCAATCAACGAAAACAGTCGCTTTGAGGCCGGTTACCGCAGCAGTTTCCAGTTGCTCGACAACGACAACAAGTTCTTTAATTACAACCCGGAAACCAACCAGTGGCTGGTGAACGACAATGTGACCAACCGCTTTGTGTACGATGAGCAGGTACATGCCCTTTACAGTAATTACAGCAATAAGATTAAGGACATTAGTTTCCAGGCGGGTTTGCGGGCAGAGCAGACCTTCACCAAATCAGACCAGCGTACACAGAACAGGGTGTTCGACAACCAATATTTTAGCTTGTTCCCAAGTCTGTTTGTCACAAAAGAATTCAGCCGTGACAACACGGTACAGTTCAGCTACAGCCGTCGCATTAACAGACCACGGGCCTGGTCGCTTAACCCCTTCATCGACTACTCTGACACACTCAACATCCGCTCTGGTAACCCGGAGCTGTTGCCTGAGTTCATTAATTCTTACGAGCTGGGCTATATCAAGTACTGGGACAACACCTCGTTTAACACCACCGTGTTTTATCGTCGCACAAACGACCAGATCCAGCGTTTCCGTACTTTTGATCCGGCTTCTGGCGTAACGTCCACTACCTTTCTTAATCTTGCCAGCGGTTCATCTTATGGCGTGGAACTGGTCGGAACGTATAATCCACTTAAGTGGTGGAAGATCAATGCCAGCGTATCGGGCTTCAGGGTAGAACTGAATGATGCGGGCGGAGATACCGAGCTCAGCAATGACCAGTGGACCTGGAACTCCAAACTTAACTCCAACATGACCGTCTGGAAAGATCTTGCCATACAGGTATCGGCTAACTACCGTGCTCCGATGGCTGATATACAGGGCCAGATGCAGGAAATGTATGCGGTAGACCTGGGCCTGAAAAAAGACGTGCTCAACAAGAAAGGCACCATCACACTGCGCATTTCTGACATATTCGACACCCGCGAGTTTAACTTTGAGAGCTTCGGGCCAGGCTTTGAGCAGACGCACAACAACAAGCGCCAGACACGCATTGCCTTTATTGGATTCACTTACCGCCTCAACAGCGAAGACAGCAACCGTGAACGCCGTCGACAGCGCGATGAGCAGGGAGGCGGTGACGACGGATTTGATTATTAACAGCGATGCATAGGCAAACGTAGGCCGGGGAGTAATCTCCGGCTTTTTTTATGCACACCTCCTTACTCGTACCCAGGCAATGCAGGCAGGTATACCTTCTTTCATGACTTCTCCGTACCTTAAGCCGAAACCAAACCAAACATAATGACTGCTCCTGCCCGACTGCCTATCATTGACCTGCACTGCGACCTCCTGGTATACCTTTCTGACGTACCCAACTCTGCTATTGATAACGTAGCGGAAATTGGCTGTTCTTTGCCTGCCCTTACACAAGGCAATGTGCGTTTGCAGACCATGGCCATTTACTGCTCCACCGCTCCGGGCAGTACCCATTATGCCCACTTGCAAGTCGAGATATTCAGAAAGCTGGCAGAAGACGATAAAAGCTGCCTGACTGCTGTTTCAGACCCAGGCACTCTGCACCAAGTGCTGTCCGGCCAAGGCAACATCGGCATGGTGGCAGCCATTGAGAATGCCTCCGGTTTTTGTGAAGAAGATGAACCACTGGAAGATGGTTTCAAGAAACTCGAGAAGATCATTGATACCGTAGGCCGTCTGCTTTACATTAGCTTTACGCATCACATGGGCAATCGCTTCGGGGGCGGCAACATGACGGACAGGGGTATTTCCCGCGATGGCAAAATGCTGCTCGACTATCTGCATGGACGCCGCATCGCCGTAGACCTTTCCCACACCAGCGACGCCCTGGCTTTCGACATCCTAGAGCACATCGACCGGGAGCGGCTTGCTATACCTGTTATCGCCAGTCACTCCAACTTTAGACCGGTATGGGTACACAATCGCAACCTGCCCGATGAGTTGGCGCAGGAGATTATTCATCGCAGGGGGCTGATCGGCATGAACTTCCTGCGTGCTTTTGTGAACGACGGGAAGCCTGACGCACTGATAGAGCACATCCTGTATGGTTTTGGGAAGGGTGCCGAAGATGTCATCAGTTTCGGTGCCGACTACTTCTATACCGCTGATTTTCCGGATCCAACGCGTGTTCCTTTTTATTTTCCGGAGCACGAGCAGGCAGGCACCAGTTACAGCTTCTTGCTGGAGCGGCTGCAAAACCACCTCTCCGAAGAACAGCTGGCCAAGCTTGCCTATAAAAACACACAGAATTTCATCAACCGAATCTGGTCCTGATTCGTGCTTTTGTCCAATAGAATGACAGCACCCGATAACGCTTTTTCAGCAAAAAACTTGTGCTGAAAATAATATTTATTATATTTAAAGTGGACTATATAGAGACTGTTTAAAACACGTCATTCTTTGTTATAACATACTTCTGTATTTCAGGTCTGTCACCTTATAAAATGCTGTTATGAAATTCATTGGACTTTTTCTCCTTCTTGCCGGGCTGGTTTCGCTCGTTATTGGTTTCACAGGCGCCAATCTGCTGGCTTTGGACTGGGTTAACCAGTGGGGCGAGGGCATTGGCTGGGCTATCCGGGCAGGCATCACGGCGCTTGGTGGGGTATTGTACTATATTTACCGACACGAAGATTAGGGCCATTCGCTTATTTTCTATATAGAAACTTTGCCATGTGCAAACAAACTGCGTATACGCAAATACTGTACACCAAAAGCCGAATCAGCCATGGACTCTCCGCAGTACACACCTTACTACATCCAGATCAATGAGCTCTATATTGATACAGTCGTAATAGACGATACAGAGTTCATCACCTTGTGGTGTTTTACTGTGCTCGATGATGAGTACAAATTTATTTACCTGGGTTGCGATTTCACACAATTCAACCAAATCCTGATCGGCGCCGGCGAGAAAGGCAAGGAGATTGCCCTGCATATGGCCAACGTGCTCAACAGCGAACATGACTCCCCTACTCTGGTACCTATAAAAGAGCAGTTTGACGACTACCTGGAGCTAACCGGCTTTGACCTGGTAGTGTACGAACCACTGGCTGTGGACGATGAATTTGAAGACGAGTATGATGACGATGACGACCTGCCACTGGAGCAACTGCTGGGTGGCGGAAGCAAGCGCTCTGACAATACCTCGCAGAAGTATTTGATCTACCAGTTGGACAAACTATATCCTTCCAAGATCTTCGAGCCAGAAAAGCTGCAGCGCGAGAACATGACTGAGCAGTTTGAGGACGACTCACTGGAGCTGGCACAGCTCTACTACGATTACCTGAATGCCTCCGAAAACGGTTATTCTGAGTGTGAAGCCAGGCAGGTGGCAGGCCTGGAAAAAGACCTGTTCTTCCGGATGGCCCGAAAAGCTGCCGATCTCTGGAGCTAAGCCTGTCTGCTATACTACCTGACGCTGTCATACTGTGCGGCCAGTTGCAGGCGCGCCCGCAATTGTAGCTGCATTTCATTGACCCAGTTCCGGATCTCCTCTTCTTCTGCTTTTAACAACATTTCTCTGTAATGATCCAGCTGCGATCGCTGCGAAGCATACACATACGCCTGATAGTGCTCGTCAAACTCAGCGCCGGTCAACTTCCCAAATTCTTCTAAAGTAGCCCGATCAGCTGAACCCAGTGAATCGGGCAAACTCGTGTGCAAACCTTCTGCTTTGGCAACTTGCTGCAATTGCTTCATCGCATCACCATAAAAGGCCAGCATTTCTGCGCTCAGGGCCTTGACCTCTTCGGATTGGGCACGTTCGGTGGCCAGGCGGGCCAGCTCAGACTGCAACATCGTGGTGCTGGCGGCATAGTCGATAAAGGCGGCGCTGCGGCTCATCTCTTTTACAACCGGAGGCGTGGTAGTTTTGGCCTGATCAGTACTGGGGCTGTCGCCACAGGCGATCATCAGCAAAAATAAAAGCCCGCAGGCAAGGGTGAGCAGTTTATCGTTGAGCATAAGTAAGGGGCCGTCAGGTAGTTGAATAGCTATACCGTATGCCCGGCATCACAAGTTATGCCATCTGCTCAAAAACACTTAAAAGTACAGCAATCCCTTATCAGGTTTAAAACCGGTACGACTTCCGGACCAGTGTCAGGTTGCTTTCGCGGCCCTGCTCCGGTATCACATGCGCGGGCATCGGCTGCCGCACCAGTTGCTGGGGCAGACCAATGCTCACATCATACAGGTATAGCTGCAGGCTGCTGCTTTGCTTCAGACGCACTTCCAGCTCAACCTCTTTAGCATCGGGCAGGCCGTGCACCTTGGCAAAGTATACCGACCCCTGTTCTGTTTCCATGGGCCCCAGCTCAAGCGCTTCCCCATTGATCGCAGCTCCCAGCATAGCATCTTCTTCGGAGGGCTGCAGCACCAGGTCCAGGTGTGCCGCCCCACGCGGCGACTGTAGCCGGATGGTCAGCACACGCTCGCCGGGGGCTATCCCTTCGTTCACCAGACTCGCTACCGGCGCCTGCAAAGGTATAGGCTCTGCCTCGTTTTTCAGGTACTGCCTTGCAGCCATCGGGTATATTTCGGTCAAAGCTCCTGTAGTGGGATTAGGGAAAAACTGTCGGTTCCAGTCATCGGTGCGCTGGTAAGCCGAGGCCCAGACGGCTACACTATCGTCGGCGTTGAGGTAGTAGCTCACATGGCTGTGCAGCGGTTGCTCAGGGCTTGGCTTCTCGGCTTCGATGGCCCGGAACAGTTGTATACCTCCTGCAAAAAGCAGAAAGGCGGGCAAGAGCGGCAGCGTACGCCAGCCGAAGCTACGCTCGATGGTGACCAGCAAAGGCATAGCCAGGCCGGCAAGCAAGAGCAACGTGGCTACCGTAGCGACAGGCATCTGCAAGGCAAATACCACAAAAAGAAAACGAACCAGCGGCATCAGCATAAAAACAGCGGGCACTACACCTGCCAGCAGCACCAGTGCATAAGCCCAGCCGACGGGCTGTTGGTGCAGGTCTTTCAGGAAAAGCACCAGCATAGCCAACAAGCAGAAAAGCAGCGGAAACATGAACAGATAAGCCGCAGCCGGTACCAGCAGCAGGGCTGCCACCATCAGGGCAAACCAGAGCAGGCAGACGCCCATGGCCAAGGCAAATACCGACACCCAGCGCAACAGCAGCCAGCTCAGCAACAACATCAACCCAAGCGCCAACAGCAGGTAGCCCATAAAGAAACTTCCGGCACCGTATACTCCATTCATATCATGGCTGTAAGGCAGCATGCCCTTTACAAAGCCGGTGATGGGGAATGTCAGTCCCGCCACGATGCCGACCACAAGCAGAAAACCGACAAGACCTCCGATCAACTGCACCGCCGAAAAAGCTTTCCGGCGAATACCCACCACGATGCATGCCAGCAGCAGCATTGTCGTGAGTGCCGCCCATAGCAGGTTCCATCCGGCCGGATACTGCACCAGCCAACTGCCTGCCGGGTTAAAGAAAATCTTGTCCTGCGCCTTGGTACTTTCGAGCGACACATTGCCCAGGTGCCGCACCAGCGCCAGCATGTTGCTGCCATGGTGCTGCAGGCTGTTTCGGTCCAGGTTTTCGGGCGAGTCGGTCATTTTGTGGTAGTTCACAAAGCCGTCGATGAAAGCGGAGTTTACCCCCGTGTACCCGGCATCCCTAAACACGGTGAAGTCGGTGTTGTTGGGCAGATTGCGGTATACCTCATACATCATGGAGCTGGCAAAAGGGTATGGCGCCGACTCAGCAAACTGCTCCACGATCCAGCCGTTTTCGGGACTTATCTCGAAGGTCATGCTCGGGCCGGCATTGCCACGTGCCTCCACGTTTATCACTACGCCTACCTCATTCGCCCAGGGGTGCTTCAGAAAAGCCTTGGCCCCGTACAGTCCATACTCTTCACCATCAGTCATCAGAAAAATAACGTCATGCTGCAGCGGTTCACCCATCTGCAGGGCACGGGCAGTCTCGAGCATGGCCGCTATACCTGCGCCATCGTCGCCGGCACCGGGGGTGTTGGGCTGCGAGTCATAGTGCGCCATCACCAGCACAGCTTTCCCGCCTGGTTGCGTTCCTTTTATTCTGCCCAGCAAGTTGTACACATAGCCCACATTGCTGGCATCGCCCACCGGATTCACAATCACCTGTTCCTGCACTTCAGGCTGAAGTCCCAGCATCTCCATTTGTTTCAGCAAGTACCGTCGCGCTTCCGCATGTCCCGGCGTACCCATGGCGTGCGGCTGGCTGGCCACTTTCCGAACGTGTGCCATAGCACGTTCCGCCGAAAAGTCAGTAGCTGGAGCATCAGCCGACAAAGCTTCAGGTGGGCTCATCAGACTAACGCTGTATACACTCAACCCTACAAGGGCAACCAGTAGGAATAAAGAAACGAAATAGGGTCTTTTAGACATGGCCAGGTATGGGGTGGTTCTATACGGTTAATATAGCAAATTCCTATATACATTGTATTTATACCTGAACCCATCCGTACGTGCATATGTATTCAAGACACTGTGGGTACACTGGGTATAGGGACAACTCCACAGCCCTTCTGCCAAGTTGAAGAACAGGCGGGATTTCTCCAGGATATCCTATATAAAAAATCCCCGCCAGTATACCTGGCGGGGATTTCAACAATAGTTTTGGAACACCTAACGGGAAGGATCGCCCTCGGGCAGCACCTCGTTTTGGCGCAGGTGCACCGGAGTGGTCTTCTTGCGTAGCTTCATGTTGAGCATCTCCACCATCAGCGAGAAGAACATCGCAAAGTAGATGTAGCCTTTCGGGATATGTTGGTGCAGCGCTTCCACCACCAGCATAAAGCCGATAAGAAGCAGGAAAGAAAGCGCCAGCATTTTCACAGTCGGGTGCTTGTTCACGAAGTCGCTCACGTACTTGGCGAATACTAGCATGATAATCATGGCGATGATCACGGCGACCACCATCACGACAATCTCCTGCGCCAGGCCCACCGCCGTCAGGATGGAGTCGAACGAGAACACGATATCGATGAGGATGATCTGCACAAGCACTTTGCCCATGGTCATGGAGCCCTCTCCCACATTGTGCCCCTCTTCGGTGCCCTCGAGCTTGTTGTGAATCTCGGTCACGGACTTGGCCAGCAAGAACAAACCTCCCGCAAACAGGATAATGTCGCGCCACGACACCGGGAAATCCTCGTTGGTGAATGGCAGGTTGATCGAGAAAAGCGGGTTGCTGGCGCTTACGATTGCTGCGATAAACATCAGCAAAATAATGCGGAAAACCAGCGCCAGCATAATGCCGATGTTGCGCCCCTTGGCCTGTTGCTCCTTGGGTAGCCGCGCCACAATAATGGAAATGAACACGATGTTGTCGATGCCGAGCACCACCTCCATAAAGGTCAGCGTCAGCAGACTGATCCAGGTATCCGGATTAGCGAATATGTCAAACATACGATATAAGGTGAGTGAGGTGAGGGTATTACGACTTCATATTGACATACTGAAGCGGCATACCAATTTCTTCGGCGTTTGTACGCAGAAGCGCGATTACTTGCTGCAAGTCATCGATTTTTTTGCCTGTCACCCGAATGGTTTCATCCATCATGGCAGCCGATACTTTCGCCTTGCTGTCTTTGATGAGCTTCATGATCTTCTTGGAAGTCTCTTTGTCGATGCCGGCTTTCACTTTGATGTCCTTCTTCACCATGGCGCCGGATGCGTAGGGCTCTTTGGAGAAATCGAGGGCAGTGGCGTCGAGGCCCTGCTTTACCATTTTGCCGATAAGCACGTCTTCGGTATGCTGCAGGCGCATGTCGTTTTCCATGCTGATGTGCACTTCATTGTTCTTCTTGTCGAATTCGAGCGAGCCTTTGGTGTCGCGGAAGTCATAGCGGTTCATGATCTCCTTGCGGGCCACGTTCACCGCATTGTCCATCGTCTGCGGATCTACTTTGCTGATGATATCAAAAGATGCCATAGTTTTTAGGTTAGGTAACAGAAATAAGTTTTACACGATTTATAACCCACAAAGTTATTTATCTGATTGTTGATTGCTAATTGTTGCTTGTTTTTATTGAAGTGGTTTAATGATTGAATTTCTAATTGATGATTGTTGGCCAGTAAATTGTTGTTCGTTGATTGGTAATTGCTGGTGACTGGTTGCTAAATTGCCTCACTGAACCGTCTACAGATCTTTATTGGCAATCTGTCTCTAACGATGCAGTCAAAAGCCTCTCTTGAGAGGACAGGGCAGTATTTTTCATTCCACCCTATTAATAACCAGCAATCAACAAACAAATGAAAGTCATTGAACCTGCTACACCAGAGCAACTCAAACAGTATTACCAACTGCGTTACGATTCCCTGCGCAAGCCCTGGGACCAGCCTGAGGGCAGCGAACGTGCCGATGACGATGACCAGGCCATACACGCCATGCTGGTCGATGATACGGGTGAGGCCGTGGGAGTCTGCCGTCTGCACCTGAACACGCCAGAGGAAGGACAGATCCGCTTCATGGGGGTGCGGGCCGACAAGCAGGGCCAGCGCCTCGGCGACCACCTGATCAGCTACCTCGAAGACCGCGCCCGAAAACTTGGAGCTACTTCCATGACGCTGCAGGCCCGCGAAAATGCTGTAAACTTTTACCGTCGCAACGGGTATGAAGTAGTAGAAAAAACATACCTGTTGTTTGGCTCCATTCAGCACTATAAGATGACCAAGCAACTGTAATGCGTTGCGAAAATGACCTTCAACAAAAAGAACAAGCTCCTTCTCACCGCCGGTGCTGTCTTATTAGGCACTATTATCATCAGCGGTTGCAGCAGCACAAATGCCCCACTCGAAACAGTGCCCGAAGTGGACCTGAAACGCTACATGGGCAAGTGGTATGAAATCGCTTCTATACCTCAGCGCTTCACCAAAGGCTGCACCTGCACCACGGCCGACTATAAACTCAACGCCGAAGAGGGTTATGTGGAGGTTTACAACTCCTGTCTGAAAGAGGGTAAGGTGAGTGATGTGAAAGGAAAAGCTTTTCCGGTGGAGGGCAGCAGTAACAGCAAACTCAGGGTACAGTTTTTCTGGCCCTTCAAAGGCGACTATTGGATACTGGAGCTCGATCCTGAGTACAGGTATGTGATGGTGGGTGCACCTGACCGCGAAAGCCTCTGGTTCCTCTCCCGCACCCCTACCATGGACGAAGCCACTTATGCCAGGCTGGAGCAGTTAGCCAAGAGCAAAGGCTTTCCGGTGGAGCAGTTGCAGATGACTGAACAACGTTGCGCAGAATAGCGGCCAGTGTTAAAGCTGATAGTCGAGCGGCAGCATGTCACCTACTTTTTCCCATGACCAGTATCCTTCAAAAAGCACATCCAGCGGATTCAGGAAATTCCCAGCGGGTTCTACTCCTACCGTGTCTGCCTGCAAAGAGAAAACTGATGTCTGGAATGTAGGTTTACGGGCAGTGGCACCCTTGAGAAAATCAGAGGTGCTCCTGACGTAAGCAGGTTCTTCCTGCTCACCAGTATACACGACCTGCATAAACTGCTCAAAAGATAAACGGGCCTTACCTTCAGCTAATGTCATATACTCGCTGTAAGGCACAGGATTCATGTCCAACTGCTCCACAAAACGTGGCAGCCGGGCTCGGCTCAGGATGTCGCTGATGCTATCGGAAATAGTGATTGTGTTACCGTTCGCTCGCAGGTGGGCACGGGCCTCTGCTATTTCTTCGTCTGTTGGCCTATTAGGGTTAGGCAAGCGGTAAAGGCGACGCAGGTTAAACCCCTCTTCTTCCAGGCGCTTTTGCTGCAGTGCTCGGGCAAAGTGCATGGCAGAGCCACGGTAAGCCGATTCTCTGTTCTTTTGCCATTTGCGCTGCTTGCCTTTGCTTCCCTGCATCAGTTCATAGCGCGGATACCCCTCAAATGTCACATACCCCTCCTTGGTCCGATAGGTAAAGTCTGTCAGCAGGTACCCCACCTTGTACCCTAGCAAACTGTTCTCGATCAGCAGCGGGGCACGGGCTGCTACCGACAACACACCACTGGTATGATCAAAATCAATGGTCAGCACCTCCGGGTTTAGGAGTTTGCATCCTTTGGCAATCCAGCTCCTGCCCAGAAAGTTTTCTTTGAACACCTCCAGGTTATCATACCACTGCGCATCCCGCTTACCTTGCACTTCTACTACCCCGAGCATCTGGGCCTTGGGCGTCAGTTTAAAAAGGATGGCTGAAGGCAGGCTATCGGTTCGTGCTGTGTATACCAGTGGCTCGTAACCCAAGTATGAGACAATCACCTCGTAGGTGCCTGCCGGCATTGCAAGCGCAAACTCGCCCTTATCATTTGTGGTGGTGCCTCTGGTAGTGGTGTTCAGGTATACCGACACATACTCCAGGGGCTCATTAGTAGCAGCATCCACTACGCGGCCTTTCAGTGTCTGGGCTTGCACTGCAATCGAAATCAAAAAAAACAGAAAGATCAGGAGCGTTTGTCTCATATATCTGAAACTACCAATATTCCTCCTAATAGTCAAACCTATACCTGATCCGTGCTCAGTAAGCCCGCCACATACCTGTGGTGTCCTCAGCGGCGGCTCCATCGGCAGGTATAGGTGACTCTTGCAGCATGGGGTCCTCTTCTGTATTAAAGCGGTCGGCACTGAACATAAAGGACACGATGCCTAGCAGCAGCACAAAAACAAACGGAAAGACCAGGTTACGATAAAAGAAATCACGCAACGGCTCGTGCAGCTTCCGGAATCGTTTCAGGTATAAGAAGAGCAACACGCCTACCAGTATGTAAAGCGGAACTACTGCATAGAAGATCACTTGCCAGCCATACCAGTTCTGGTAGCGGAAAATAAGCGCCAGCAGCCCTGTAACCAGCGAAAAGCTACTGAGTGCTCCCAGCAGGGCTAGCCATACGTTCGAAACGATGTAGAAGAATGAAAGGCCTACCTGCACCAGAAATAGCAATATCAGTACAGCCATGGCGAAAACAAACACAAAACTGCCACCCGTCAGGCCTATGAACTTCATGGCAACACCTACGACGGCCATACCCACCGCGACATAAAGCACCAGTGTAAAAGATCGGATAAAAGAGATGAGCTGGTAACGCACATCGGCTATCAGCGATCGTTTTTCGTGACGGAGGGGACGATGGTCAAAGGTCATGGCAATCGTTTTAGTCCTGTTTACGCATTTCCTGCCTGCGCATCGGCATCTGGTCGATTATTTTGAACACCTCTTCCAGAGGCACTGCTTTCCGATTCCGGTATTTCTCCAGTCCATCTTTCCCCAGCAAAAGTAAGGTATAGCCATCCGCTTCTACCTCGAATTTCTTCAGCAGATCCTCCCGCATATTAGCTGCATTACCACCCGGTACCAACTCCAGCACCACCAGTTTCCGCTCCGCCAAACCATGCATGTTTTTGCGGTTTAATTCTTTTTGCCTGATCAATTCCGCATCACTTCCTGATGCTGTAAAGAGCAGCAAAAGCCGATTTTCCCATTTGTAAGCTTCCAGATTCATTTCTTTTTTCTTTTGTGCCTGTGTCAATAACGGGAGCAGAAATACTAGACAAAGTACAGTTATTTTCATCACTTGCTTTCCCATATCCTTTTCATACGAAAGTACCAGTAAGCAGGGTGTAACACCAGTTAGTCGATGGAATAAGTTAGCTCATCTAAAATAGAAACATATTATGAATAGATTATATGAATCTAAAATAAAAGTCTATACCTTTGCGCCCTGATTTGACACCGCAACCACAACTACACAAAATAAAACCATGAAATTCAATGCGTTAACTGCTTTGGCAGCCTTGCTACTGCTTTTATTTTTTAGTACCCCAATCACTGTGCTGGGTCAGCAGCTCACCCAAACCATCCGGGGCAAAATCATCGACAAAGAGTCACAGGAACCTTTGATCGGAGCCACGGTGGCCATCCTGACCATCGACCCACCGATGGGCACAACTACTGATATAAACGGCACTTTCCGCCTCGACAAAGTACCAGTGGGGCGCCATACCTTGCGCATCAGTTACCTGGGCTATGAGGAGCAGGTATTGCCTGAGTTGCTGCTTGGTTCGGGCAAGGAACTGGTGCTGAACATCGGCCTGAGCGAATCCTTCAGAAAACTGCAAGAAGTAGTGATTAGCGCCGAGCAGCAGAGCAAAGGAAACCCGCTCAATGAGATGGCCATGATCAGCTCGCGCTCCATTTCGGTGGAGGAGACCAAGCGCTACGCTGCCAGTGTGAACGACCCGGCCCGTGCCGCCCAGAACTATGCCGGCGTAGGCATCAGCCAGGACATGAGCAACGAGATCGTGGTGCGGGGTAACTCACCACGAGGCGTGCTCTGGCGGGTGGAAGGGATTGAAGTACCGAACCCAAGTCACTTTGCAGAAGAAGGTGCAGCCGGCGGTGCCGTGAGCATCCTGAGTGTGAACATGCTTGATAACTCCGACTTCAACACAGGCGCTTTCTCGGCGGAGTATGGCAATGCACTGTCCGGCATATTCGACATCCGCTTGCGCAACGGCAACAACGAGAAACGCGAGTATGCACTGCAGGCAGGTATACTAGGTATAGACTTTGCCGCCGAGGGTCCTTTTAAGGCAGGTTCCAAGGCCTCCTACCTAGCCAACTACCGCTACTCGACACTAGCTATGCTGAACAAAATCGGTGTGAAAATATCAGGTGATGCCGTGCCTGTTTTTCAGGATTTCTCCTTTAAGCTATACCTGCCAACGGCCAAAGCAGGCTACTTCTCTTTCTGGGGGTTGGGCGGATTGAGTGAGCAGAATGTAAAGGCCGAACGTGACGCCGAGCAGTGGGAAGGTTATCTTGACCGCTTCGACGACCGCTTTCAGGCGCGTATGGCCTCATCGGGTCTCACGCACATTCTGTTCCTTGGCAAAGACGATTACATCGAATCTACGCTTTCTTTCTCCACGAGCGGCAACAAGGTATGGGTCGACTCGCTGGCAACAGACTATACAGCTATACCTTTCTACTGCCACGATTTTGCACAGCAGGCTACCCGTTTCTCGTCGCTTTACAACCGCAAATTCAACAACCGACATACCTTGCGCACCGGTTTTATCCTGAGCCAATTGGGTTATGATTCTTATGCAGGCGGACGCAACATAGAGTACGAAGAAGGCGAATTTGTGAACCAGCGCGGCAGCACACAAATGATGCAGGCCTTTGCGCAGTGGAAGTATCGCTTCACGGAGCAGCTCACCCTCAACACTGGTCTGCACAGCCTTTATTTTGGGCTAAATGGCAACACCGTGGTAGAGCCGCGCATGGGCCTGAAGTACCAGGTAAATGCTACTAAATCTTTCAGCGCTGCCTTTGGTTTGCACAGCCGCCACGACGCCCTTACGTCTTACTTTGCGCAGCAGCGACAGGCCGACGGCAGCTATACCCAGCCAAACCGAAAACTGGGCTTTACCCGCGCCGCGCATTACGTGCTGGGTTATGACCAAATGTTGCGCGAAGACCTCCGTCTGAAAGTTGAGACTTATTACCAGCACCTCTTCAAAGTGCCGGTGAGCGCGGCCGAAAACAGTACTTACTCTGCCCTGAACTACGAGCGTAGTATCAGCCGCGAGACCTTGGTGAACGAGGGCACCGGACGCAATTATGGGGTAGAGATGACGCTGGAGAAATTCTTCACAAACAACTACTACTTCCTGCTCACCACCTCGCTCTACGACTCTAAATACACCACAGTCAAAGGCATTGAGCGCAGCACCCGATTCAACGGCAACCACATTGTGAACCTGCTGGCTGGCAAGGAGTTCAAGGTGGGCAGCAACAAGCAAAACCTGATCGGGCTGAACGGCAAAGTGATGTGGGCGGGCGGCAACCGCTATACCCCGATCGACCTGGAGAAATCGAAAGAGATGAAGTACGAGGTGCTGGATGTGGACAATCGTTTCGGAGTACAGACGCCCGATTACTTTCGCTCCGACATCCGGGTGAGCTACCGCAAAAACAGACCCAACGCCAGCTACATCCTGTCGCTTGACATCCAGAACTTCACCAACCGCCAGAACGTGTTTGGCGTGCAGTACGACCGCATAAAAGAAGAAGTCGTAACCCGCTACATGGTGGGCATGCTGCCGATTCTGAATTACAGAGTGGAGTTCTAGAAAGCTCTATACCTAAAGCAAAACGCCACCTTCATAAACTGGAAGTGGCGTTTTGCTTTAGGGGTAGAAAATATATGTGGGTAACAGGTATAAGGTCTGCCGGTATTCTCTATATTTAAGTTCTTCTCTGACAAACTATGGACAAACTTCGCTACCCCATCGGTCAGTTCGACCTGGATGCAAGCATTTCGGAAGACCAACTGAACCTCTATATTCTCTCTATTGGCAGCCTGCCTACAAAACTGGCACAAGCCGTAGCCAACCTGTCGGATGAACAACTGGATACGCCTTATCGACCCGGAGGCTGGACTGTGCGCCAGGTTGTGCATCACCTACCAGACAGTCATCTCAATGGCTATACCCGCCAAAAACTGGCCCTGACAGAAGAGAATCCAATTATCCGACCTTATGATGAAGTAGCTTGGGCAGAGCTTCCAGAGGCTAAAACAGCAGATCCGGGCATTTCGCTCACACTGTTGCACGCCTTGCACCAGCGCTGGGTCCTGATGCTGCACCAACTTTCTCGCGAGCAACTTAACCGCACGTTTGTTCACCCGGTTTCCGGCCAGCAAACCATACGGCAGCACATTGGGCTATACGCCTGGCACGGTGAGCACCACCTGGCGCATATCACTGAGCTAAAGAAAAGGATGGATTGGTAAAAGGCTGTTATTGGATCTTCACATGTGCTGAGTCTGCCACCTGGTAAAATAGCGTATCCTGCAGTTCGTTTGTGAGAGCCAGGGTCTGGGTATTGTGGTCGAGTGTCAGGGTTTCAGAAGCTTCCAGATCGCCGGTATCTCGTTTGATGGCTCCGTTCAGGATGATGAGTTTGAAGAAGAAGATAAAACTAACCACCGCCACAGCATGGACCAAAAGCGCTCCTTTGTTATGTGTGTCGGCTGGAATTGCAAATACGATAATGATGCGCCGTATCAGCATCAAAGCTCCAACTACCAGCACCAATAAACCTACCAAATGGTGTAGCCCCGGAGCATGTGCGTACTCCCAGCCAAATACGAGGTAAGTGAGCCAAACCAGCGCAAAACCTCCTGCATAGTAAGCCAGCCCCCGCCCTATACCTGCTATCAGATTATTCTTAATACGCATATCCTTACTGTATTTTCATTTCGGTCAGGTCGCGCAGTTCTACCCGCAGGTCCTGTGCGATATGTTGCATTTCCTGCATGGCCTGCTCTTTTGATTTGCGCTGCAGCAGGTGCAGCTTCAGGTTGTCCGACAGCTTGATGTAGCCATCATATTTCACAAATTGGAAAGTACTCATCGATGCCCTCGACTCACTCACCTGCTTGTAGTTGTTCCGTTTAAGGAAGAGGAAATCAATACCAGCGAGCGGCAGCATTTTACCGAATGTTATACCTGCAAAGCGCACCCCTTCGCGGTAGGTCATTTGCGCCAGATCGAACTCTGTGCGATAGTGCGTAAACTGCGTGATGATAGCTGTTGGAAGAAAGGCATAAGCTGCTACTGAGCCATTTACAATCATCGTGACCGCAAGTGCGGTGGTGATCCAGCTGAATACCCGTGCGCTTGCACTGAAGTAGTGTCCTGTGTTATAGCTGTGTAAAGTTGCTGGCATAGGCTCTCTGAAATGATAGTCAATATAAAGTTTATTTCTGAGAAACTTGCTCCAGATTCGGCACAATCAACGCTCTATTTTCGTCATACAATCCTACCAGTACGCTGTTGCCTTTATCATCCACTCGCAGGCCGCCGTACTCCGCTTTTTCAAAAGTCTCTGCCTGCCCCTCTTCAAAAAAGTAAGACTCTGCCCCGAGGTTGAGCGACCAACGTCCTTTGCTATACCTGAGTAGGATCTCTCTTTCATTTAGTGGTTCCATTTCCGGCTGATAACGCACCAGCTGCGCCACATTCTGGGAGTCTAACTGCACCACAGCATAGCCGCGGCTGGGCAGCTTTTCCAGTTCCTGCGTTTGGCTGATAGCATAGCTGAGTACCATGTAGTCGCCCTGCATGAGCGAGCGCGGGTCTACCGGGGCCAGGCTGAGCAGCACCAAGTGGCCATCTTCCAGGATCTCCTCTTTCTCCACTACCGACAGGTTAAAAAAAACCAGCACCGCCACCAGGTTGACCAGCACGACTATGCTTTTGAGGTTACGCTTCATGGTTTCGCAGATAACGGTTCAACAGGTATAGGCCACCTAAAAACAAGGCACCCGTGAGCACCAGCACCCCGGACTTGGCCAGAAGGGTCATGTTCAGGTCGTAATAGTAGAGCACCAGAAAGTAGGCCAGCGCCAGCAGTCCGGCCCAGAGGCCTGTTCTGTGCCCGATGTAAAAACTGGACAGTACCACCAGTAAAGCACCCGGCACCGAAGGCGCCAGTACTGTTGGCAGCAACACCACAGCACAGCAGGTATAGAAAATGGCCAGTGTCTTCTTGTCCTTCAGCCCGCTTTCGCGCAGCACACGGTGTAGCAACAGCAACAGACAGCCAATTAGAAACAAGCCCGATAACCAGAAATGGGTGATGTTGGTGGAGAGGAATTTCTGATGCACAAACAGCCCCAGCGTGAGGATCAGGGATAAGATCAACCCCATGCGGACCGGCCCAAAAACCAGCGCCAATCGCCGTGACATGGCCAACAACTTCGCTTCGTATAGACTGATGAAAGTAAGCATACCTGCCAGCACCATAATCAGAGCATGCGACAGGTTGTATACCTTGTGTATGAAGATCAGGCTCAGCAGGCTGCCATTGAGCACCAGTACCGAGATGAACACACAAACCGCGCTCTTCGAGAAAATCAGCACAAGCACAGCGGCTATACCTAAGACTACGGCTACTGAAGTGGTATCATCCGTGAGCTGGCCAGTACCGAAAGCCAGCATCACGTAGCTTGTAATGTTCATAGCAATACCCAAGGCGTCAGTGGTCGTGTCTTGTTTCATGCGGACTACTATTTCAGCAACAATCAATAAGATCACACCCAACTGCAGCATGGCCATACCTGAGCTGAGTAGCTGCGTTCCGGCGATGGCTCCCATTAAAGTACCCATAGCCAGCAAGCCACCCAGAATTGTGAGCACCTTCACAGGCCAGCGTTTGAGCAGCGAAGTAGAATGTGCTACCTCTGCTTTAATGGCCGTTTCGTCGTAGCTGAAGTCGAGTTGCTCCTGCGCAATCTCCTGCAGCAAGGTTTCGAGTTGTATTGGTTCTTTATCGGCCATGCCACTGTCTGTTAAGTCTGCCCAGGAACTGAATCAGTAAGGTAATGCTGCCTACCACAAAGATCGTGGCCAGCAACAGCATGAACTCCGGCACGTTCTCCCCGATCCGCACCAGGATGGCCGTGACCACCGCTATGGCGCTAAAGGGCAAAGCTGTCAGGTAAAAGATGTCGCGCACCCGCAGGCCGTAGGCTATACCTGCGCCATACATAGCCGCGCCGAGCAAATAGGCTAGTCCGTAATCCCAGTTTATACCTGCAAACAGAGTGGAGATCATACTAATGGTGATGACCGTGATCGCCGCCAGCCCCACCAGACGCGGAAACCAGCGGTGCTGTATACCTACACGACCTTTTGCGGCCAGTACTTCCCAGACAACAACAGCCGCTGCGTTGAGAATAAACATCATGTCCATCACCATGGCAAAACTCCAGTGCAAAGCCACCTGCTGGGTATAGAGCACTAAGGTGGTGTTGAGCAGCACCAGGAAGATGAACCAAAGCGGCTGAAACCGAGCCACAACAACCCACAGCACGACGCACATCGTCCAGCCCAAAAAGAAGTCATAGGCATTGGCCCCGGTCTGGTAGATCTGCCCGAATACGGCAAAGAGTACGCCGACGAGCACGGTACTAGCTGTAAGCAGCACATTCTTCACCGTGCCACTGCGTTTTGTAAACAGTGCCGCAAACGTCACCGCCAGTATCAGCAACTCGATCAGGCCCAGTTTCACGAACTTGTGCATGTCAGCCCAGTTATAGGCGAAAAAGAAGATGATACCCGAGATCAAAAAACTGCCTCCAAGCCCCAGCAAGAACAGCCGGACAAACCTGATCCAGTCCTGCGCCCCGGCGTATACCTGCCCTCTGCGGAGCCAGCCGGCTATACCTGCCTCGCGCCAGTTACTGTGCCTGGCGATGCTGTAAATGATCTCGCGGGAGAGGAGTGGTTTCATAGAATCAATTGAAAAGAGGCTGTCATGATAGAATCCAAACTGATGCGCTCTGAGGCTGCTGTAAAGTGGCGTCTAGTAATACTGCTCCGCTTCATGCTTTATGGACATTTCGCTGCTCATACTGTCACGGGTATTTTTCTGTACCGCAATCGCAGCAAAAAGGCTTAGCAGAAAGGACATACCGTAAAAGCCTTTTTCGCTCAGGAGCAGATCGGCGTTCCAAAGCCCCACTGTCAGCAGCACGATCGCCAAAAGGGTCGAAAACCAGCTGAGCGCATAATAGATGTTGGTAACCGGTATACCTTCCAGTTGGTCGCGCACGCTTTTCTGAAGTGAGATGGCTGAGAACAGACCAAACATCAGGATGGCAAAATAATAGCCCTTCTCGTTCAGCATCATGTCGGCGTTCCAAAGGCCGATGATGTAGGCTGTCATACCTGTCAATAAAGTAGCCCAGGAGGCTGCTACGAATGCGTTGGATGGTTTCTGATTCATGTTTTCTTTCGTTTAAGTGATGAATCAAAGGTATAGCAGCCCCTAAAACTTTCTTTTGACAATTGTCAAAAAAGGAAGCCTATCAAACCTGGCTTCGGATCCTGCTCAAGGTTTCCTGGCTGATGCCCAGGTAGGACGCAATCTGCCCAAGCGGAATCCGCTGCAGAATGTGGGGTGATGTTTCCAATAGCTGTTCGTACCGCTCCCGGGCCGTCTTGAACTGCATGGCCATCAAGCGCTCTTCCAGTCTGATGTAGTACTGCTCGTTTATGATCCGCACAAGGCGCTCCAGGTCCTGGTGCTGATCAAACAGCTCGTTCAGGGCTTCGAAACTTATCCCCCACAGAGTGGAGTCTTCCAGGACCTGTATGTTTTCTATACCTGGCTTCCGGGAGATAAAGCTGTAGAAAGACGTAATGAAATTATTTTCGAAGCCAAACCAATACGTCACTTCCTTCCCATCCAGGTTATAATATCCTCGCAGGCAACCTCGCTCCAGGAAGTACAGCTTACTGCACACCATTCCTTCCCGTACCAAAAATGAATTCCTCGGAATCTCTACCCGCGTTAATGCTTTGGAAAGCGCCTCCCACGCTCCTGAAGAAATGGGATGGTACTGCGATATGCAATTGTATAAGGCGTTCATCTTGGGGCAATTCTATAAGGGCATCGATCTTTTGGATTTAGCATGCTGAGCAGCGTATTCCTTTAATGAAACGTACAGGCATACCCAAAGCAGTAAAAGCATCGCTGGCAGCACAGCATTTAATCCTAAATAGATATCTGAGAAGCTCATAATAGCACAGTCATCAGGATCATTCTGAAGGTAGATAACGTTGACCTTTTCCCCAAATTCATAGCTAGAATTAGGAGGGCCTAGCATCGTAATCACGTCTTTAGCAGTCTTAAATTCTACAATTGAATAAGTCGTTTTGCCAGAGAATCGGAGCGACCTAGTGTATGCTTCTTCATAACCAATGACTTCACCTTCAGTTATTAACCCGAATAATAATAGTCTGGACTTACTTAACAGCGGAAGTAATAGAATCAAAACTAATACCGTGAGAAACTTGGCTTTACTGATATGCAGGTTCATCAATGGACTTATGCGTTAAGGATAATGGCAAGGTAGGATTTTGGCAACAGCTCCATGCATTACTTTATCGCAGAAAACCCTGTTATGGTGGAGAACAAGCCTAAGAACCTTGGTGAAGATTATATTAGCGATACCACAGGCTGAATTTAGACTAATGCTCGATAATAAGGCGGCTGTTATGGGATCAAGGAACCATGCGTGCCAGGCGGTCGACCGAAGCATAAAATTCACACAATGTTGGCTTGCGTTAATTTTCTGATTGACCTGACATTGATTTCAGACAATTATAGATGACGTTTTTAATGGTAAGCTGATAAATTTCCTCCATCCTTTCGTTCGTAGCATCTATTGATTGCACAAATAGTTCTCCACTTGAATCGCATGCTGTAATCAATTCACCCGATTCCTGATTAACCAGATTGATTTGAACCTGCGCAAATCCTCTTTCTTTTTCACTACTCCATGTAGCTGAGAATTCCTTGTAGCTATCGGGTATGTTTATGACTGCTTTTACAGGGATGCCCACATTAGTTGTGTTTTCCTTGATTACGTTTTCTATTATTTGTTTGTGGGTCGCTGTTAAAGCCGGCACATGCTTAATCAAAGAGTTTGGTTTTGAGACGAGAGGCAGTTTTATATCCTCAATAGATTGATCTGTTCTGCTGTCTGTTATCTGAACTTCCTGAACGCTAAAAGCTAAATTTAGAGGCGGTAAATTATCTTGCTTTACCTGGGATACATACCTGTTTGCTGCACAGCCACTCAAAAGACACATAATTGCAACTGCAAGGATGCTTGATAAACTTTTTCTCATTCCCTTATTCGTACATCTGGAAAGTTTCCGTGCTGCTTGTCTTAGCAATGCCATAATTTTCTTCATCCCGGAAATTCACCACACCTGATTTTATCTTTTCCTCACCTTCTCTCAGCTCCTGCGCCATCTTTCCAATTTCCCGGGATATTTGCTCTTTTTCAGCTTGACTGTAATGATCAAATTTTGAGTCTAAAAGCGATACAGTCAATTCACTTTTGTTTTTGATGTCAATTTCAACTTTCTCTGTTTCGTATGTTTTGGAGATAGTCTCTTTTAGTTGATTCATGTATTTAAATTCTCCGGTCATTTCTGAACAACTGGATAGGGTAATCAGCAGAATCGCCAGGATTGCGTAAGTACATTTTTTCATTTTGGTAGTTTTCAGTTAATCATTTAGGAGTTGGGGACACTTACGCCTAACGTATTCAAAAGCGTAAACATATACTTATCTGTATATGATCAAACATAACGAAATTCCGGAACTCATCCACCTTAACTTCAGGTATTTTAACAGTTTCTGATTTGACTTGATAAATAGCAGCTATACCTTTGGCCTCATCAAACCCAGCGCTATACCTGTGGAAACGACCCCATCCATAAAAACCCGCATCGCCCCGACTCCCAGCGGCTACCTGCACCTGGGCAATGCGCTGTCGTTTGCCATTACGTGGGCACTGGCCCGCAAGCAGCAAGGCATAGTGGCGCTGCGCATCGACGACCTCGACAATGCCCGCTTCCGCCCCGAGTACCTGCAGGACATCTTCGACACACTCGCCTTTATGGGCCTCGACTATGACGAGGGACCGCGCAATCCAAAAGATTTTCAGGAGAACTACTCACAATTGCTCAGGCTTCCGGCTTATCAGGCGCAACTCGACAAACTGGTGCAGCAGGGTATGGTGTATGCCTGCCCCTGTTCCCGCAGCCAGATAGCAGCCCTGTCGCCGCAAGGGCTATACCCGCTCACCTGCCGCGACGAGCAGCTGCCGCTCGATACCCCCAATGCCGCCTGGCGTGTGCGTATACCAGAGGAGACCACCGTCTCCTTCCAGGACCAACTGCTCGGCAACTGCACTGTGGCGCTGGCCCTCGAGATGCCTGACTTCGTGGTGCGCCGCAAAGACGGTATACCTGCCTACCAGATTGCTTCGATCGTGGATGACCTGGCCATGGGCGTGAACCTGATCGTGCGGGGCGAAGACCTGATGCTCTCTACAGCAGCTCAGCTATACCTGGCGCAGCACACAGGTGCCGTGGCCTTCACCAATGCAGTTTTTGTACACCACCCGCTTATTACCGCTGAGGGCAGCAAACTATCCAAGTCGCATGACGCTCTCTCACTTACCGAAATGCGCAAGGCTGGCCTCACCCCAAGGCAATTCTGGCAAAAGCTGGCCGAACTGCTCGGCTGGCAAAACGCAGGTATAGCCGACGCACAAAGTTTCCTGCAGCAGTTTGAGCTAAAAGACCTGCCACGACAAGCACTACAGGTATAGCCCGCTGCCAAAGGGCACAAAAAAGCCCTGCTATCTTCAAGGGTATACCTGAACACACAGCAGGGCTTCTACTAAGATGGAGCGCTTTACTTAGCCGCCTGAATCATCACGGGCACTTCCAGATTCTCCCACCGCAGCACAATTCCTTCATTGGTCACATCGTACACCAGTCGCTCGTTCATCGTGTCAGCCTGGCGCGGCTTGGCCGTCACACGCAGCGCATCCTGCTTCTCGTCGTACTGTGTGCCCCACTGCTTGGCGGTTTTATTGAAAATAACTGTCCACTCGTCCTCGCCAGGTATAGCATAGAAGCTGTAAGTGCCAGCTGGTAGCTTTTGCCCCTCCACCATCACATCGCGGTCGGTGGTAACGGTGGTCGCTTCGTTTGCCCCGGCACGCCATACCTTGCCATAAGGCACCAGTTCGCCCCAGACGGTACGGCCTTTTACAGACGGACTGCTGTAGTTGATGGTGATGGTCGCATCGCCCACCTTTCCGGAGGCAGTAGCTGGCGGACTGGCCTTTTGCTTCGCATCCTGGGCACAGGCTGTGGATGATACCATTATGCCGATGAACAGCATCACAAGCGCATTCAGAAATCTTAGATTTTTCATAGTAGTTTATTTTGATTTAGGCAGAAAGATAGGCAATAGACCGATACTCTACTACAAGATTATCAACCAATTAGCTAACGAGCAGCAGCAACTCCAAATTGTGTAACCGAAGCAAAGGATTTGGCCCTTCGCTACTAGCCCTTTGCAGCATACCCGTCTTTCTTCCGTATAGAGAAAAACTGCTACAAGATGGCAGGACAATTGAGAAAGCCGCGAAGCCTATGCCTTCCACTAACCGAAACAGAAGAACTTCTACACGAAGACTACGCGTCTCTACAACGGGTACCAGCACACAGGGTACTGGTCAGCCGCAAACCTATACCACTGCTCCCACCCGCAGAAACGTTCGCACCAAAGCCCGCAGAAGAAAGCCAGCCAGGGGATCTGCCGTGAAAGGCGCCCAGAACAGGCTTCGCAATTTCCGCCAGGCTTCTATCCTGGCCGTTGCCATCACGGGTTTTATCCTCCTGATGTTTGCTCCAAGCGAAGCTGGTCTTGCGCAGGAAAACGGCCCGGACTCAGTAGCCGTGGTGGAGGAAGTGGCGGTAGAGGAGCTGGTGCCCGGCGATACAACCTCAGAAGCGGTAACCCAGAATGGCTCTACCAAAGAAGCCGCAGAGGAAGCTATTGGGGCCTTGCAGGGTCTTTGGGAAAGTTTCATCTTCAACCTGCCCAAGATCCTGATTGCGTTGGCCACGCTAGTGCTGGCCTGGCTGCTGGTGCGTATGCTACGGGCTATCCTGCAGCGCACCATCGGCAAATGGCAAAGCTCCAGCGCCATCATCTCGCTTGTCTCTATCGCGGTTTGGCTACTGGCAGTTGGCGTAGCGCTCAGCGTCGTGGCCGGCGACATACGGGCGCTGGTTGGTTCTTTTGGCCTCATCGGCCTGGCCTTGTCATGGTCGCTGCAAACGCCTATTGAAAGTTTTACGGGCTGGCTCATGAACTCCTACCAGGGCTACTACCGTGTGGGCGACCGCATCCGGGTAGGCGAGGTGTTTGGCGACGTATACCGCATCGACTTCCTGACTACTACTGTGTGGGAGATCGGGGCGCCTTATCAGCCGGGCTTCGTACGGGCAGAGCAGCCAACCGGCCGCCTGGTCACTTTCCCAAACAACGAAGTTCTGACGGGAACGGTCATCAACCTGACTGGCGACTTCCCCTATGTGTGGGACGAGCTGGATGTGGGCGTAGCCAACGAATCAGATGTGCCACTGGCCATGGAGGTGCTGGAGAGTGTGGCACTAGGCCTGCTAGGCAATTACATGAAGACTCCGGCTGCCTCCTACTCCCAACTCCTGCAGCGGGCGGGGCTGGACGACGCTGTGCCTGACAAGCCACAAGTATTCGTTTCCATGGATGAGTCGTGGACTAATGTGACCATCCGCTACCTGGTGGGGGCACGTGAGCGCCGTAAGTGGAAAAGCGAACTCACCCTGCGCATCACCAACGAACTGAACAAACCCGAGTATGTTGGAAAGATCATTCCGGTATACCCACGTCAGCAGGTGCAGTTTATCAATCCGGATGGCATTCCTACAAAAGCCAACCCCAGCAACAACACTGAATCTTAAACCGCAACTAATTTACTATCAGAAACCTGCAAAGCTCAGATTTGCTTCAGAATTGCACCGTAAACTTGTAACATACCAATTTTTAACACTTAAAAATCAGGAGTTATGAAAAAGATACTAGTTGGATTTGCCTTCGTAATAGGTTCAGTTGTAGCGGTTGAGGCGCAGGATGTAGCCGAAAAGGATGTACCTGAAGCTGTGAAAAGTGCGCTGTCGCAAAAGTATACCAATGCCACCGACCTTGAGTGGGAAAAGCACGGTGAGAACTACGAGGCTGATTTTGATATAGACCGCATCGACCATACCGTGATGATTGACCCATCTGGTAAGATACTGATGACCAAGCGTGATATAGAGGAGAAAGACCTGCCACAAAACATACGCACTGCCATCAGCCAGAATTACAAAGGCATGCGCCTGGACGACATCGAGCAGTTGGAGAAAGACGGCAACACCTATTATCAGTTAGAGCTTGAACAGAAGCCCCAGGATAAAAAGGTAGTACTGTCACAGGATGGAAAAGAAGTAACGGAACCAGCTTACTGGGACTAACTACTTGCCTTCTAAATATTAAAAGAAATGCCCGGGGCTATGCTTCGGGCATTTCTTTTACCTATACCCCAAAGAGCCTATACCTGCCTCCTCATGACCTACTGCTCTAAGCGGAGATATAGGTGAACTGTATACTTGCGCCGAATACCCGCGTAGGAGGAGAACCTGAACTTACCTTATGGCCCATGCGCGTACTCTGGAACTACCTGCAGCCCCACCGCGGACTTGTTATACTCTCTTTAGTACTTGCCGGCATCAGCCAGGTGCTGGCGCTCGTCGACCCCATCATCTTCGGCAAGATTATCGACGATTACGCCACGCCGCCTTTCACCATGACCAGCGAAGAGCGGGTAAAAGGGGCCCTGTGGCTGATGCTGCTGGCTGTGGTTGTCGCACTGCTCTCTCGCCTGGCCAAGGCTTTCCAGGAGTACTTCACCAACCTGGTCGTGCAGAAGTTCGGGGTACAGATCTTTAACGACGGCCTCAAGCAGACCCTTAAACTCTCTTACCAGGAGTACGCTGACCAGAACAGTGGCGAAACACTTTCTATACTTCAGCGGGTGCGCCGTGACACGGAGCGCTTCATCAACTCGTTTATCAACATTCTCTTTTCATCACTGGTGGGTGTGGGCTTCCTGGTATGGTACGCCATCACCAAACACTGGGCGCTGGTACCTATTTTCATTATCGGAATGGTCGTGCTCGGCGGCCTTACCAGTCTGCTCAGCGCGAAGATCAAGACCATGCAGCGCTCCATCAACCGGGCCACGAACAAAATGTCGGGTGTGATCACGGAGTCGCTGCGCAACATTGAACTGGTAAAAAGCCTCGGCCTGACTTACCCCGAAATACGCCGTTTGCGTGAGCACACGGAACGTATTTTTTCGCTGGAAATGGCCAAGGTAAAACGGGTGCGCACACTTTCATTTCTGCAAGGAACAGCCCTTAATCTGCTCAAGCAGTCCATCCTTTTCACGCTCCTTTGGCTGATCTTTCGGGATGTGCTCTCTACCGGCGAGCTAATCTCGATGCAGTTTATCTCAGTTAGCATTTTCGGTCCCTTGCAGGACATGGGTACCATCATCCTGACCTACCGGGAGGCCGAGGCTTCGCTGCACAACTTCGCTGAGCTGATGAACAAGCCCGTCGAGACCAGGCCTGAGTCGGCAATTGATGTGGGGCCGCTGCAGCAATTGCGTTTTCAGGACGTAGTGTTCCGGCACAAGGGCGCTCCGCAGAACTCTGTGGATGGCATTTCCTTTGAAGCCAACACCGGCGATACGATTGCCTTTGTAGGACCGTCGGGCTCAGGAAAGTCTACGCTGGTGAAGCTGCTGGTGGGGCTATACCTGCCGGCCAGTGGGGAGATCTACTACAACGGCACGCCCGTGAAAGAAATCTGGCTGAACGAGGCACGCCGGCAACTGGGCTTTGTGACACAGGAAACAAATCTGTTTTCGGGCACTATCAAAGAGAATCTGCAGTATGTGAAGCCGGACGCTACTGACGAAGAAGTAGTACGGGCCATGGAAAAGGCTTCCGCTACCACCCTGCTTTCCCGCTCCGAGCAGGGCATCCACACCCAGATAGGCGAAGGTGGACTGAAGATGTCGGGTGGTGAGAAGCAGCGCCTTTCCATCGCCCGCGCCCTTATTCGAAACCCGCGCCTGCTCATCTTCGACGAAGCCACCTCCGCCCTCGACTCCCTTACCGAAGAAGAGATCACGGCTACTGTGAAAGAAATATCTGCCCTGCGGGAGCAGATCACCATCCTGATCGCCCACCGCCTCAGCACCATCATGCACGCCGACACCATTTATGTGCTGGAAAAAGGAAAGATCATAGAGCAGGGAAACCACGCAGAATTAGTGGAGCAAAAAGGTCTGTACTACGCCATGTGGCGCCAGCAGATAGGCGAGCGTAAGGTGGAGCTGATCCGGTAGATGCCTTGCAACTTTCTACCAGCGCACACGGTATGCAAAGCAACACATTAAAGCAGAACACTATACCTATGAAACTATACCTCTTTGCAATCACCTGCCTGCTGATCCTCGCCTCCTGCGGCTCCGACTCCGCCGACGGCAACTACAACCGCGCTGCAGACGATGAACTGATTGACGAGCAAATCGACTCCGACACCAAAGCCTCTATCGACAGCGTGGCCCGCGCCACCGACGAAGGCGCTATTCTGCACCCGCTGCCCGACACGCTGACAACCCTGCTGCAACAGCGCCAGCCGCAGGCCGAGGTGGCAGTGCTCACCGACCAGACTATGTCGAACCGCCGCCTGCAGGTAGACAACCCACTATACCTGCGTGGCAACCTCAATGGCAACCGTAACCCCGACTACGCAGTGCAGGTGCTGCAGAATGACTCCATTCACATCCTCGCTTTTCTGGATTACGGCACCCCGCAGGTCCGCGAAATGAAAGTGGCTTCCTATCCGTCGCAGCAGCTGAACGACCGCAGGTATAGCACCCTGCAGCTCAAACTAGCCCCGCAGGATTCGCTTGTTCGCAACCCCCGCCAGCAACAGTTCACAAACCTCAAAACTGATGGCGTGTCTGTGCTAGACGGCAACCGCACTACCCTATACCTGTTGCAAAACAACCGGTTTATACCTTTCGACGCCCAGCAGTAAGGTATAGCGGTGGTTAATCCGTAAATTGCAGGCGCTATACCTTCTTTTTATACCTGCTAATAGTCTATGCCTGCTTCCAAGTCTGACAAACCTGTTCCCTCGCTCACGCCACAAATCTCCTCTGAAGACCAGCGCAGGCTAAGCAAACTGCAGCAGGACTTCAATAAGAAAGTAGCGCAGATAGAGCAGCTGAAGCAGGAACTAACCTCTCGACGCGACAGCATGGACCTGGCCCAGAAGCGGATTGAGAAGGAACTGCGCCCCATTATTATGCAACAGGTGGAGCAGCGGGCAGAACTGGCCCATCTGTTGGACGAGGCCTTTGCCCTCCCCCTATTCAGTTTCAGAGAGAAAGAAAAGCTCGCCCTGCTCATTGCCGACATCGCACTGGACCTGATCCAGAACTACGAGCGCCAGGACCTGATCGCCCTGCACGACCGATATGCCGAGGCCCCTTATGCCGAGCGGGCGGTATACGCAGCTGACGAGGAAGATTCTCCAGAGGAAGACGCAATCAGCGAGGAAGAGACCGCTATACCTGACAACTGGGATGAGCTCGATGAGTTTGAGCGCCTGCAGGCCCAGCTGAACCGGGAAGAGGAAGAACGGGAGCGGGCCAGGCAAAACCGCCAGAAAGGCCGCAAAACCAAAGCTCAGAAAGAGAAAGAGGCAAAAGCCAAGGCCGAGCTCAGCAACATCAGCAAAGCCAGCCGCCGTGTGTATACCGACCTGGCCAAGCAACTGCACCCCGACAAAGAGCGTGACGAAACCAAACGTGCCTGGAAAGAAGAGGCCATGAAGCGCGTCACACAGGCCTACCACCACGATGATTTCTTTGAATTGCTGCGCCTTCAGATGGAGTTTATGCAGGAGCAGGGCCAGGCACTTGACAAACTGCCCGATGAGCAGCTGCAATACTATGTAAGGCTACTGGATGAACAGTTAAGCGAACTACAGGCTGAGCTCAATGGATTCATCTTCGGTCCCAACGCCACGTTTTACGACCGCTTCTGCGGAAGCCCGAAGCAGATGAATCAGAAATTTAAACAGGCGAAGGAAAGCTTGACCTATGAGTTAGAGCAGCTGAAGCAGAACCTGCGTGTGCTGCAAGACCCGGTTCAGATTAAGGTGATTTTAAAATAAAGCAGCCGCTCACAGGTCAGAGAGACAAGTGAGCGGCTGCTTCAGACTTTACTCGTTATTTAAAAGACACGACTGCCAGATCGGCCAGCTCCATCCTTGACTGCAGCAGAATCCCGTACTTCGTTTTCAGGTCTTCCTTTGCCTGCTCAAAATCATTCTTGGGTAGCTTGAAATCGTACTTACCCAACTCCAGCAGTTTTCTTTCAGAAATAAGTCCCACCTTAAAGTTTTTCTCGACGGCACCTACCAACTCTCCGAGCGTTACATTTTCGAACGTGATCGCCTCCTCGCTATACCTGACGGTAGACCTTTTGAGGTCAGCCACCGCATGGGCAGCCAGCAGGCTGGAGTCGGCAATCGCCACATCCCAGGCGTCCATTTGCTGCGAACGGTAGGTTACCTCAAACTTATATACCTCCTGCAGTTGCTTTAGCACAAGTTGTTTGTTTTGCTTTATATCTCTGGAAGTGCTGTGGTCTTTAAACTTCAGGTCTATCGCCGTGTGCTGATGCTTCTTTTTATCAAGCTCTACGGAAGACTCATCCTTATCCAGCAGCGCCAGGATAACGTCGTGCAGCCTTTGATTCTCAAATCCCAGCGAGTCACTGCCTATATGCTTGGAGGAAAGAGCGGTCTGGTCATAGAGCATGTGTTCCTCCACCTGCAGGGTATAATTTTCATCCTGGATGTGTAATTTCTCGTCTAGCATACCCATTGTAGCTAGGGCCAGTCCAAAGAACAGCGCATTGTGACTCGCATGCAGGAAGTAGCCCCAGAAAAAGCCATACTTCACACGCATATACCCCATCAGCATACCCCCCACAATCTGAGGCGCAATCAAAATCGGGATCAGTAAAACAGCAGCCGAGGCGTAGTCAAAGTCGGTGAAATTGGTAATGTGAATAAGGCCAAAAGCAAAGGCTATAAGGTAAAAGAAGACACCGTATATCTTATCCCATAGCTTTTTAAGAAAACCAGTTATGGCATCGGCGTTTAGCGCGTACAGCATCAGCGCCATACCCGATATAACCCAGACCCCAATTGCTCCTTCTAAAGGCAGCACTGAGTAGGCCAAAACACCCAGTGCAATGGTCGCCACGAACGCCAGCAGCGCCATGTACCCGCTTTTGAATCGCAGGCCATAACGGAAAACCAGCTCCTCTAGCAGAGGAACCGCCAGCACACCCAGTAGCAGGAAGGCCCAGACCGGGAAAGACCGCATCATTTCAATTACAGCATGACTATTGTTACTATGCCACCCCATCCACTCAACCAAATTGATGACACCAGTAAGTACAAACATGAGTACCATGTCAATCAAGAGCACATACAACAGGATGCGCAACTTAAAAGAGCCGCTATTTTCGGTAGCGGGCTGGTCTTTGGGGTTCCTGAGGAAAAGCCAGATGTCGGAGGCAGTTTGCTTTAACTGAAGTGTAAAAGAATGGAGCATGAACGAAAGCTATATTGACTATTGCACTAATTGCAGTCTCAATATATATAAGTTCAGCCATATTATCACGTTATTTCTTCTCTTAACTTCTGCTTGAGCGACAGCTATACCTACAGGTAGTTCTCCATAACCTCGATCACCTCCAGGGGAGAACTCAGGTTCGGACAATGGCCTGTCGCTTTCATTTGCACCAGCGTAGAATTTCGGATTGCCCGATGCACGTAATTACCTACTTCGATAGGAGCGATCACGTCTTCAGAGCACTGCATAATCAGTGAATCAGTTTTGAGCTTTGGAAGGTCTAGCCGATTGTCTGACAGAAAAGTGACTTGGGCAAAATGGCGTGCAATCTCCGGGTCTGTATTACAAAAACTCTCTACTAGCTCTTCCCCTAGCGAAGGCTTATCCGGATTTCCCATTATGAGCGGAGCAAAAGTATCTGCCCAAAGTGTGTAATCGTGTTTCATATATGCCAGCATCGACAGTATATCGGCGCGATCGAACCCTCCAATGTAATTCTCATCGTTGATATAGCACGGCGAAGGCCCGATCAATACCAATTTGCTAAATAAGTTCGGGGATTCGATTGCGCTGAGCACTCCCATCATGGCCCCACTGAATGCCCTACAAAGATCACATCCTGCAGATTAAGTTCATGGCATATTTCCTGTATATCAGTTGAGTAGCCGTTGAGGGTGTTGTACTTACTGGCGTCATAAGCACTAAGATCAGAGTTGCCTGCCCCCACATGATCAAACAGCACAATCTTGTAGTGTTGCTGGAAAGCAGGCGTAACAAAGCGCCACATATTCTGATCGCAGCCAAAGCCGTGTGCAAACATGAGCGGTTGCTCTCCTTTCCCGAAAACGTTGATATTATTTCGCTTGATCACATCCATGGCATCCCCTTACCATTTACTTTTCTCTACCGCTCTTTATAGCTATAACGTAAACCTTATATTATACCTATACGAATTTTAATTTGGATTAAAACAAATTATATAGAGAGATTTAGTCACCATCACTGCATATAGAGAGGAAGGCAAGTTTCATATAGCAGGATAATCGTTTGGGAGATTAACTCTAATACAACAACGAAAGGTGAGTTAAGAATGTGGGATTCCTTCTGTTAGGTCCCTGATTTCTGTTTGCAATTCCTGCGCGAGAGGTTGGATTCTCAGCATCGCTGTTTCTTTGCTGCCGTCACACGATAGCGGAATTTTAGTACCATCCTCCAGCCATAAATAACTGTCAAACGAAATGGATGCGGTAGGCCGCCAGGAACGGCGCGAGCTGGAAGAGAAGTGTCTGTTCTTCTTAAGGAAAATGCACTTTGGTCCGGAATACGGTTCTCGGTCTCCGATGGTATGCCCCAATATATTGACACCTATACAATAAGTACCATGGTATAGATCGATTTCGAGGCACTTGTACTGGACCAGTGGAAAAATCCCGAACAGGATCATGAGGACACCAACTACAGGATAGAGCGTAAACAACCAAATGCCACCAGCGACAATGATTACGGCGTATACCTTCGTCGTAAAGCCGATCGGGTCAGTCAGTCTATAGCGAAGCAGTGGTGTTTCCATGGGTATACAAGGTATAAAGTTTTTAACGGGAAATTGGGTAACACAATAGAAAAAAGCCTCAATTTTCAATATCATTCATCAGTACTTATATTTACCATGTATGGCGTATGCTAACTCTCTCCCACCCTTAGTACTCCAGATATGCAGATGGTTTAATGTCGGCTGTTTGTTTCTCATCTGGATGTCCTCCTACTCCCTCGCACTGTCCACCAGGAAAGAATTTTAGCAATAGAGGAAACTTATGCAACGTTTCGCAACATACACTACAATCGCGTTACAAAACCTTTAGAAAACGTTGTCTTAATCACGGATAATTTTAGAATTCCTTTCAGAGCAATTGCCTTCATACATCTTGAGCAGGCCGACTCTGTTCAAATAACGAGTTCTCCTCTTCTTAAAATAATAGAGAGAGGAACCATAAAGGTACCCTCACTTGACAAACCTTTGACACAAGAGGCTGGAATGTTTGGGACGCTTATGTTCATACCCATCACATTTGCATTAATCTCCTTGCTTGGTGTAATTATGTGGAACAATAAGGAGCAACTGCTGAATGCGACCGTTATGAATGTCATCATGCTTTTGATCGTGCTCGTAATGCTAAACTACTTTTAACCAGAAGAATTCTAACTACAATAATTTAGCTTAGCTAAAACCCCTCCCCCAAAAAACCATAACTTCCGTATCTTTGTAAACTACAACCAGCAGAACACGACTATCGAAAAGTCCTGTGTTCTGCCTTTGCTGTTTTGTGACTTTTTGAACTGAATGAAAGTAACTGATTTTTTAGAGCTGTACCGACTTGACGGGGTGGTGCAGACCATTGCTGAGCGACTCAAAGCCGATAAACCCTACCGCCTGCAACTCAAAGGTATGGCAGGCAGCCTCGATGCTGTGATGGCTTCGGCGGTCTATACCTTGCACCCGCAGCACCAACTCTTTGTGTTGCACGACAAGGAGGAGGCGGCTTATTTTTATACAGACCTCAAGAACCTGCTCGGCGACGAGAAGGAGGTCATGCTGTTCCCAACGTCCTACAAGCGCCCCTACAGCTTCGACGATACCGAAAATGCCAACATTCTGATGCGTGCCGAGGTACTCAACCGCCTCAACACCAAATCCGACAAAGGCGAGTTGATCGTCACTTATCCGGAGGCACTGACTGAGAAGGTGATCAACAAAAAGTCGCTGGTAGAGAACACGCTGGGAGCCAAAGTGGGCGAAAAGCTGGATGTGAATTTCCTCAGCGAAATGCTGGCTGAGTATGGCTTCGAGCGGACGGAATTTGTGTACGAGGCGGGACAGTACGCCGTGCGCGGTGGTATCGTGGATGTATTCTCGTACGCCAACGACCTGCCCTATCGCATTGAACTCTTCGGCGACGAGATCGAGAGTATACGCTCCTTCGATCCCGACACGCAACTGTCGGTGGAGACGAAGAAAAGCATCTCGATCATACCGAACGTGCAGACCAAACTGCTGCAGGAAACACGCGAAGCTTTTCTCGACTTCCTACCGAAGAACACAGCCATCTGGTTTAAGGATGTGCGCCAGACGCTGGATGTGATCGACGAGTACTTCGACAAGGCGTCACATGCTTTTGACAAGCTGATGGAAGGCAGCGGCGGCACCCAGATCGTATCAGACCCGGAGCAGCTTTTCCAGACGCAGAAGCAGTTCAAGAAGCTGCTCGAGAAGTTCAGCATCGTGGAGTTTGGCAAGCGCTTTAATTACAAAGACACGGAGGTCCTGCAGCTGCAATCCAAGCCGCAGCCTTCGTTCAACAAAGACTTCAACCGACTGGTAAAAGACCTGCACGAGCAGCAGAGCAAGGGCTTTGTCAACATCATCGCCACCGAGTCGCCGCGCCAGATCAACCGTCTTACCACCATCTTCGACGAGCTGGACCACGACATGCGTTTCCAGCATTTGGCCGTATCGCTGCGGGAAGGTTTTATAGACGAACAGCTCAAGATCACCTGCTATACCGATCACCAGCTTTTCGACCGATTCTACCAGCACAAAGCCAAAGAGGGCCGCTCCAAAACAAAGGCAATGACCCTGAAAGAGCTGCGTACCCTGCAGCCCGGCGACTACATCACGCACATGGACTACGGCGTGGGCCGCTTCGCCGGTTTGGAGAAAGTGGAAGTAGGCGGTCGTCTGCAGGAGGCCATCCGACTGGTATACCGCGACGACGATTTGCTGTATGTGTCCATCCACTCGCTGCACAAGATCAGCAAGTATAGCGGCAAAGAGGGCGGCCCTCCGACCATGAGCAAGCTGGGCTCGCCGGAATGGGAGAACAAAAAGAAGAAAGTAAAGAGCAAGGTTAAAGATATCGCCGCCGAGCTCATTCAACTATACGCCAAGCGCAAAGCTGCGCCGGGCTACGCCTATACCCGCGATGGCTTTTTGCAGGCCGAACTGGAATCGTCGTTTATTTACGAAGATACCCCGGACCAGGGCAAAGCCACCGAGGACGTGAAAGCCGATATGGAGCTACCGCACCCGATGGACCGCCTCGTGTGCGGCGACGTAGGCTTCGGCAAAACCGAGGTGGCCATACGCGCCGCCTTCAAAGCGGCCTGCGACGGCAAGCAGGTGGCTGTGCTCGTGCCGACCACTGTACTGGCTATGCAGCACTTCAAGACCTTCCGCGACCGACTGGAGCAGTTCCCGATTACAGTGGACTACATCAACCGTTTCAAAACGGCCAAGGACATCAAAAACACCCTTCAGCGGGTAGCCGAGGGCAAGGTGGATATCCTGATCGGCACACACCGCATTGCCAGTAAGGATGTCAAGTTCAAAGACCTCGGCCTGCTGGTGATAGACGAAGAGCAGAAGTTTGGTGTGAAGACCAAGGAGAAGCTCAAGGAGATGCGTGTGAATGTGGATACGCTTACGCTCACAGCAACCCCTATACCTAGAACGCTCCACTTCTCCCTGATGGGTGCCCGCGACCTAAGTGTAATCGCCACACCACCACCAAACCGTCAGCCTGTGAAAACGGAGCTGCATGTGTTCGACGAGATCCTGATCCGCGACGCTGTAGCTGCAGAATTGAAACGAGGCGGACAGGTGTTCTTTGTGCACAACCGCGTGAAGGATATTGAAGAGATCGCCAACATGATCCTGAAACTGGTACCGGATGCACGCATCACCTATGCCCATGGCCAGATGGACGGCGAGACGCTGGAAAAGCGCATGATGAAGTTTGTGGAAGGCGAGTACGACGTGCTGGTGTCGACCAACATCATCGAGTCCGGTTTGGATATACCGAACGCCAACACCATCATCATCAACCGGGCGCACATGTTCGGACTCTCAGACCTGCACCAGATGCGAGGCCGTGTCGGTCGTTCCAACAAGAAAGCCTATTGCTACTTGCTTACGCCGCCTGTGGCTGGCCTGCCGACCGATGCCCGCAAGCGCCTGAGCGTGCTCGAGGAATTTTCCGATCTGGGCGAAGGCTTCAAGATCGCCATGCGTGACCTTGACATACGGGGGGCCGGCAACCTGCTGGGCGGTGAGCAGAGCGGCTTCATCAACGATCTCGGTTTCGAGATGTACCACCAGGTGCTCGACGATGCCATTAAGGAGCTCAAAGAAACCGAGTTCCGCGACCTGTTCCTGAAAGACAACCTGGCGGAGTTCGTGGAGCCGGTGCGCGACTGTAACATCGAGACGGATATGGAGGTGCTTATACCTGACTGGTATGTGGGCAACATCTCCGAGCGACTCAACCTCTACAGCAAGCTCGACAGCACCAAAGACCTGCAGGACCTGGAGAAGTTGAAGGCCAGTATCATCGACCGCTTCGGGCCGCTGCCGGAAGAGGTGCAGAAGCTGGTAGAGATCGTGAAACTGCGCTGGCAGGCCCAGCAACTGGGCTTCGAGAAACTCACCATCAAAAAAGAAGTGATGAAAGGCTACCTGCCCAGCGAGAATAACGATGCCTACTTCCAGTCTGAGACCTTTGGCAACATCCTCAAGTATGTACAGCAGCATTCGCGCCGCTCACGGCTTAAGGAAGCCAAGGATAAGCTCATCGTAATTGTAGAGGACATCCAGTGCATCGCTGATGCCCGGGAAGTTTTTGACAGCCTTGACGTAAAAGCTACTGTGAAGGGGTAAACTTCAGAATGATATTCCCATAATACTTCATCAGCTGCACAGGGCATCATAAATAGCATGGCTCTGTGCGGCTGACTAATTTTTTGGGAAGTAAAACGATTTAGGTAATTCTTAGACTAAATTTTGCTATTTTAGTAACTACTATGCTACGAAAACTAAACTTAAGTCTAAATTTATACCTGTGCATTCTAAAATCCCGACATCCGTACCTACACTAGAGCCCATCTTCAGGGCTTTGACTGGGCTATACCTTGTCCTGACGCCTGACTTAGTCATCGTGGATGCTACGGATGCTTTGCTGAAGCAAACGCATATAAAGCGCGACGAGACCATAGGACAGCATGTGTTTAAGATTTTCCCGAACAACCCCGATAACCTACAGGTAGACTCAGAGGGCTCTATGCACCAATGTATGCAGCATGCACTGGTACATAAAGAACCCTATCATATCGAAGTGCTTCGCTACGACATTCCCTCAGAAAACGGCTTTGAGGAACGCTACTGGAACACAACCACCATCCCTATCATGAATGAATTTGGGGAAGTGCAATATCTGTTGCAGGAGGTACGCGACATAACCGACAAGGTCCTGATCGATCGTGTGCATCAGCTGCGTCAGGAGCAGCTAAACCTGCTCACAAACGCAACCAAGGCTGTTGCCTGGGAATACGACATCGTAAACAACCGCATGACATGGGGCGAGGGGCTGCAGGAAGTTTTGGGCTATACGCCAGAAGAAATGGGTCCAGGTGGCGAGTCATGGGATTCACGCGTGCACCCGGATGATTTTGAGGAAGTACAACGCAGCATACAGCAGGCACTGGCCAGCAAGCAGAGTACCTGGACGGGAGAGTACCGTTTTCAGAAATCGGATGGCAGTTATGCCTATATACTTGACCAGGGCTACACGGCCTATGACTCCAAAGGCAACCCTATCCGGACCATTGGCTCTATTATCGACATCACGCAAAACAGAGACACACAGGAGGCGCTTCGGGAAAGTGACGCCCGCTTCCGTCACCTGTTGGAGGTGCTCCCGCACATGGCCTGGACGGCCTCCCCAAAAGGCAAAGTGCTTTTTTTCAACGACAACTGGTACAGCTACACAGGTATGCGTCCCGGCCAGACCGATGGCTGGATCAGCGCGGTACATCCCGAAGACTCAGCCATGGTGCTCACCAGTTGGCACAATGCAGTGGCTTCAGGCAGTAGCTTCGAGATAGAGTATCGCATACGCCACCACATAGATGGCAGCTACCACTGGTTCCTGGATCGTGGCCTGCCTATGCGTGACTCAGACGGAAACATCACGCTCTGGATTGGCACTTACACGGACATAGACGACCAGAAAAATCAGGGGGACTTTCGTGAAGATGACAGGCTGGAGAGCATACTGCGCCTGGCGCCGGTACACCTGTGCATGTTGCATGGGCCGGATCATGTGTGCCAGTATGTGACACCTGGGGTATACAAACTCTACGGCAACAGAAACTACATAGGTCGCTCTGCCCGTGAGCTTTGGCCAGAGCTCGAGCCGCTTGGTTTTTTTGACCTGCTACACGAGGTATACACCAAAGGCCGTACCGTTTACATCAACGAGTTCCGTACTCAGATCGATGAAGAGTTAAACGGCAAGCTGCGCGATGCCTATATCAACTTCAAATACCAGCCCCTTTTTGACAGCACTTCCTGCATAGAGGGCATTATCATCTCAGCAATCGAAGTGACTAACCTGGTGAGGGCCAGGCAGAGAGCGGAGGCATTAGCCAAAGGTGAATCCTGACACTTCTGATTTTTGTCTTTTTTTAAAACAAAAAAGGCTATACTTTGTAAAAGAACTCAAAATACCAATTATGAAATCTGTAAAGACTATCCTGCTTATAGACGACGACGATACAACCAATTACCTAAACCAGCGACTGCTGTCCCGTATGGAAGCTGCATCGGACATCAGGGTGGTAACCAACGGTGAAGAAGCCCTCGACTACCTCAACAAAGCCTTCAGCGGCGAAGAGAACTATCCGAAGCCGGACCTTATTTTTGTTGATATCAAGATGTCTGTGATGGACGGTTTTGAGTTTCTGGATGAGTACCAGCGATTTGACGAAGACAGCAAGCTGCGCACCGTCATGCTGATGCTTACTTCTTCGGCCAGCTTTTATGACCTGGAACGTCTTAAAAAATATCCGGAGGTACGCAGGCACTACTCCAAGCCACTGGCTGAGGCCGATGTGCGCGAGATCATGGAAACCTATTTTTAGCAGTACCTTATCTGATAGTTTAAGAGACGCCCTCACAAGGGGCGTCTTTTTTTATACCTGATGCTTTGCCAACAATAGCCTCTGTAAGCCGTAAAAAATAACGCCGCCGCAAGGCTAAATTTTTACATCGCTTATTAAAACTAAAATAGAATTATGGAAAACAGAGGAGAAAACCACGGAAGGCCTGGTGATGAGAACCAGCGCATCGGCCGGGAACTATACAACAGGGATAGAGAACAGAACCAACCACAGCGCTACGCTTACAGAGGCCAGGACCAGAATGAAAGAAAATGGGACGAGGGCAATTACTTCCACACCGGCCCTAGCCCGAGAGGAGCACAGGACCGCGACCGACAGGCTGAAAGCGGCCGTCACTACTTAGGCAACAGACCTGCTACCTATCAGAGCAATCAAGGCTCTTTCCAGAGCGGGCACTATGGCAGCCGCAGCGAAAGCCCTTACCGCAACGAGAGCCAGTACCTAAACTATGGCTACAGAGGCCAGGGCAGCGGTAGTCAGCAGTCATACCGTTCGCAGATGGGCGGTGGCTCGCAGCCCGGCAACTACAACGAGCCCCCTACCTCACAGGACAGTCTGTGGCGTGAAGGGCCTGGCAGCCGCAGCCGCTACAAGGAAACCGACTACCGCTACGGCAGCGGCTCGCACAACTGGTACAACGAAGGTCGCTACTCGCCTGACGTGGAACCGGACAACCGCGATAAGCGTGGCTTCTTTGAGCGTGTACGCGACACCTGGGATGACATCATGCACTCTGATGACCCGGATTACCAGCCGCGCAACCGCTACGACTCTGAGCGCAGAGCCGAGCAACTGAGCAGCCGAAACCGCTACAGCGGGGAGTCATACCGTGACCGTGATTTTGACCGTGGCTACGAAGGTGGTCCGCGCTGGGCCGACGAGATTGACTCTGGAAACGATGATTATTATAAAGGCACTGACAGAAGCCAACGTAACCGTCGCTAATGCGTATAGCAGACAGATTAGGTTACTTTGGTAGTAGATTAGTAATGAAGGCAGCCCACCGGCAACGGCGGGCTGCCTTTTTTTGTGCTGAACTCAAACGCTTTAAACATCAGGCTCGTGTGCCCGTACATAAAATCCGGTGCTGTCACATACCTGACTGTGGCCCCTATGTCCTACAGCCTCCTGCGGCACCAGTGCTTATTTTTTAGACATCTTAGAAAACAAAAGGAAAACAAATGCATCACGAGGAACAAGAAAGACATCATGAGCGGCATGATCGCCCACGCCGTCCGCACCCACGCCACGAAGTAGAGCAGCAGAACTTTCGCAGCCGATGGGAAGAGCCCAGACCCTTTATGCATGACCGTGAAAGAAGGCAGTACGAAGAAGAGATGCGCATACGGGAAGAGCGGGAGCGGCATGAGTATAGGCAGCAGCAAAATGAGCGGCGGCAGCATGAAAATATAAACCGACACCAGCACGGCTTTTCAGATGATCACCACCCGCAACACCGAAGAGAGGAACTCAGGGAATGGCGCGATGGCAATGAGCATTATAGCCCTGAGAACCAGCATGCCCGGGACCGGTGGCAACAGCATGAGCAGCTCCCTCCGCTGCGAGAGCAGCGACGCCGGCACCAGAGCCGCCGCGACGAGGATTGGGATCAACGGGGCTGGTAACGATCTACCCTGTAAAATCTAGAAACGCTTCCTGAACCCGGCACCAAACGACACCAGCTCGGGTATGCCGGGCACCAGGTTGAGCGACAGGTCATATTGCCCCTTTAGCTGGTAGTTGTACTCAAACTCTCCGCCGTACCAGTAAAACTTGTACTGCCAGTCACCCCTACGGTTAAAGTACCCATCATCTTCGTAGCCCTGCAGTCGGTTCCAGTCGCGGCGGTACACCAGCGTGGGGCCAAAGCCACCATTCAGGGAGTGTCGCCCTGCCTTGAATATCTGTCCGCGCCAACCCAGGTGTGTGAAGCCTGCGAGTGAAGAGGCACAGTCGGAGTATAGGCCTTGCTCTACCCGCACACTAATTACTTCGCGCACCACAAACCGGTCGTAGCCTACTATACCTCCAAAATTCAGCACGGCTATACCTTTCCGGTCAAGCCGGTTCTTGAAAAGCTCTGGGTATGGCGTTGGGCGCAAATGCATGGATAAACCAAAGAACTTTACAGTGAAGGCGTTCTTGTAGGCAGGCTGCTCCTGGGCATGGCCCGGCAGGAGGAGCGAAAAGCTGAAGAGAAATAACAGTAAAGTTCGACAAAGCTGCTGCATACCCCACTATATACAGTTTAGAACGCATTTTGTTAGCAGATCACCGTACCTTTGCACACAGTATGACCACTTCGCTTGACATTTTACTGGACCAGGTACGCTCCTGCCGACTTTGTGCTGAGCACCTGCCACATGGCCCCAGGCCAGTGCTGCGGGCGGCTCCTTCAGCACGAATGCTCATTGTGGGGCAGGCGCCAGGCACGAAGGTACACGCCAGTGGCGTGCCTTGGGACGACCAGAGCGGCAAGCGCCTCAGGCAGTGGATGGGCATTGATCCGGAAGTGTTTTATGATGAGCAGCAAGTGGCGATCGTCCCGATGGGATTTTGCTACCCCGGCAAAGGCAAAAGCGGTGACCTGCCACCCCGACCTGAGTGTGCCCAGCACTGGCACCAGCAACTTCTGCCGCTACTTCCCAATACTCAGCTCACTTTGTTGGTAGGCAAGTATGCACAGGATTACTTTCTGGGCGGAGCGGCCAAACCGACCCTCACCGAAACCGTAACGCATTGGGCAGACTACCTCCCCAGGTATATGCCGCTGCCTCACCCCTCGCCACGAAACCAGTTCTGGCTCCGACGCAATCCCTGGTTTGAGCAGGAAGCTATACCTGAGTTGCAGCAGCTCGTGGCCCAGACCCTTGGCTAAATTTTACTTGGTATCTACCCCGTAAATATTATCTTCGTTCATCAGCAATAAAACCACCTTATGATCAACTACCCAGGCAGCAAACTTCCTGATGTCGGCACCAGTATTTTTGCTGTGATGTCGGCGCTGGCCAATGAGCACGGAGCGATTAACCTGTCGCAGGGCTTCCCGGATTTTAACTGTCCCGACGAGCTGATTGCACTGGTGACCAAGTACATGCAGGAAGGTTACAACCAGTATGCCCCCATGCCTGGCATGCCGGCACTACGCCACAAGATCAGCGAAAAGACGGAGAAGGTATACGGTTATCGTCCAGACCCGGACCAGGAAGTGACGGTTACTTCCGGCGCTACCGAGGCGCTGTTTGCGGCCATCACGGCTGTGGTAAAACCCGGCGACGAAGTGGTGGTACTGGAACCCTGCTACGACAGCTATGCACCTGCCATCCGGTTGGCTGGCGGCATCCCAATCTATGTTCCGCTGGCTATACCTGACTTCAGCATTGACTGGGATCTGCTTAAGAAGAACATCTCGCGTCGTACCCGCATGATTATCATCAACACACCCCACAACCCGACGGGTGCTGTGATTCCGCGAGAGGACCTGGAAAAGCTGGCTAACCTGACTGATGGTACCGATATTCTCGTTTTGAGTGACGAGGTATATGAGCACATGGTATTTGACGGGAAGGAGCATGTGAGCGCCCTGCAGATCGAGTCGCTGCGGCAACGGGCCTTCGTGATTTCCTCTTTCGGAAAAACCTACCATACTACTGGCTGGAAGATCGGCTATGTCGTAGCGCCACCGGCCCTTACGGCAGAGCTGTGCAAGATGCATCAGTTCATCACGTTCTGCTCCGTTACGCCACTACAGCTGGCCATCGCCGACTACATGGACAACGAGGAGCACTACCGTACCCTCCCCGACTTCTACCAGGCCAAGCGCGACCTGTTCTGCGAACTGGTGAAGCCGTCTCGTTTTGAGCTTATACCTTCGGCAGGTACTTACTTCCAGCTGCTGAAGTATGATGCCATCTCACAGGAGCACGACCTGGACTTTGCCAAGCGCCTGACGCAGGAGATCGGTGTCGCCTCCGTACCCGTTTCAGCCTTCTACCACAACAAAACCGACCATCACTACCTGCGCTTCTGCTTCGCTAAAAGTGAGGACACGCTCAGGCAAGCAGCGGAGAGGTTGGTGAAACTTTGATGGTTAAATTGTTGATTGCTAGTTGTTGATTGTTGAAGGTTAAATTGTTGTTCGGCTAATGCAAGTACGCAGACACAGATAAAAGCCTTTTACAACACAACCACTGGCAGGTATAGCAAGACTAACTCGCACGCTGGCTATGAAATAAGCAGCGGTGCCAAGTGCGCTTTGCGGCGCTCCACTGTTTGAGCGTTCAGCGAGTTTGGAGCGTCTTGATTTTTTTGCTTACTGGGGGTAGGGGCCCTCGATTTTTTCATCAAGGAAAAAAGTAAGGCCCGCCCGGCCAGGGCAAAAGCCAGCTATAAAACAATGTCAAGTTAAGAGGAGCAATAGCAGAAGCTACGTAGCAAGAGCTTATCTAACTTGTCCACAAGATTCTTTCAGAATGACAAAAGGGTTAGCTTGGAATAGAATGTTAATACAATCGTAAAAAGCTATTTTTAATACTCTCTATTATGCAAGACCTTCGCGTTACCATCATCCAAACCAGCCTGCACTGGCAGGACGCTGCTGCAAACCGAGCCATGTTCTCGGAAAAGCTTGCTGCTGTAGCACCCGCTACTGATCTGATCGTGCTCCCTGAGATGTTCACAACAGGATTCAGCATGGACGCAGCCGGATTGGCAGAAGAGGCAGAAGGTCCCACCCTGCAATGGATGAAAGAAGAAGCAGCTAGGTATAGCGCCGTGATCACGGGTAGTGTGATCGTGCGGGAGGGTGAGCAGTATTTCAACCGCCTGTATTGGGTTCATCCTGACGGCACTTATCAGCACTACAATAAGCGCCACTTGTTCCGGATGGCGAAGGAGCACCATACCTATACCCCGGGACAAGAGAAGCTGCTGGTGGAATTGAAAGGCTGGAAAATTTGCCCCTTGGTGTGCTACGATCTACGCTTCCCGGTATGGAGCCGCAACGTAGGTAGCGAGTATGATTTGCTGCTCTACGTAGCTAACTGGCCTAAGCCACGAGCCAATGCCTGGAGCATTCTGTTACAGGCTCGTGCCGTCGAGAACCTGAGCTATGTGGTGGGTGTGAATAGGGTCGGAACGGACGGCAACGGGCACCCCTACTCCGGCGACTCAGCCGTCATCCACCCGAAAGGGTATAAACTACTTGAAACCACAGAAGCAGAAGGTATACACACCATCACGCTCAACAAAAAAGAGCTGACGGATTTCCGGGAAGCTTTCCCGGCGCACCTTGATGCGGATGATTTCACGCTAAACTGATCCTTCTAAAAACTGCCGCAGGTCTTCTTCGTCGGCTAACAAGGTATAGGCTATACCTTGTCGAGCCTGCAACATGCGCTGTAATCGAGGTTGCTCACCGACAAGCAGCAAGCGACGCTGCGGATGCGGCAAAAGCAGTTCTTCCAGTAAGGGCATCAGCCGGTTCAGGTCCCCTGCCCCACTCTTTACACACACGACAGTTTCTGGATTTTCCTGCAGCAGGCGCACGGCGTACTGCTGCAAAGAGGCATCAGACAGGGCGTCTACATCAAAGACAGGTATAGCCGGGGCGTACTGCCGCACCAACTGCAGGATGGGCTTGCTGAATGCGGTTTCCTCCGAAAGATCTACTAACAGAAAGGCCTGCATCAGTGTACTACCAGTCTGCGGGTTTCGTGGCGGCCGTCGCGGGAAGTGGCGCGCAGCAGGTATACGCCTGCTTTCAGATGGCCCAGCTTTAGGGTATGGCGGCGGTTGTAGCTATCGGCGGCATCGTATACCTTGCGCCCGATCATGTCGTGCAGCACCAGCGATACGGACTCATTCGCCTGTACCTGCACGGGCTCCTGCGCACCAGCCACCGGATTCGGGTATACCTTCAGTCCAAGGCCGCTGGTTTTATCATTTGGATTACCGTAGTTGCCGGCCGTTTGCTGCAACAGGTATAGCCCTCCTCCCTGCGTGCCAATGGCCAGGTATAGCTTGTAAGGCCCACCCAGTTCAGCCACAGCCAGTCCGAGTCCGCGACCAAAACGGGTAGCATGTGCTTCTCCTGTCAGCTCGTTTTCCAACACCTCTGTGGTTTCGATAAAGTCACCATTCAGATGGTCCAGAAAATCATTGTAAATACGCAGGGCCCCACTGTCATCCACGGTGAGCAGATCGAGCTTGGCGTTGCCGTCTATGTCCACCACAACCGGTGCCAGGTTGCGGCGGTAAAAGTCAAATTTAATTCCGCCGATGCTTTGCTTCTCCAGCACGAAACTGTTGCCAGAAGAGCGGTAATAGTCCAGCGTACCTGTGGCTTTTCCAACCAGCATGTCTACGCGCTGGCCATCTACCTGAAATAAGTGAGGAGTATCGCCATCAGCCAGCGTATACAGCGGAAGCAGGCGGGACGTATTGAAAGCGACAGGTTGCCCGGCTTTCGCATCGTTTATGAAGTACGCTAGTTGCGTTGTGCTTCCTCCATGATGTCCTGTCCCATGCTCCTTGTAAGTTAAAACAAGATCCGGCACCTGGTCCTGGTTAATATCGAAGAATGATGGCTTCAGTGAGAGTATGTTCTTATTGGAGAGGGCCAGGTAATCGTCTGTGACAAGCGTGAAGGCGGGCTCAGTTAAAGTACCGGTGTTGCGATAGAGGCTGAGCGTTGCCACGAAGCGGCCATTACGATCCGACCGTCCGTTGCCGACTACCAGGTCAAGCAGGCCGTCGCCATCTATATCCGCAAAGGCAGGGTAGGCATTTTCGCCCAAGTCGATCATCTGACTTTGCAGAAAGTTATCCTGCGTAAACTCAAAGTTCGGCTGACTTGTGGTGCCTGTGTTGCGGTAAAGCCAGGAGGAGCGTTGCAGCTCCAGGTTCCCCATGTTCTCGTTGCTGTTTGTGGCTACGAGCAGGTCAGGTATACCGTCAAATGTCACATCTTCGTAGTAAGCCGCCGGGAACAGATTAAAACTGGCTGGCTTTGGGCCGACGGGGAATGCAGGTTCAAAGCTTTCCATGCGGGCCAGTGTGCTGGTCCCTTTGTTTTCCATCATCACCAGGTCCTGACACTCCACGCTTCCCATCATCAGGTCTTTCGCGCCATCACCATTCAGATCTATAGCCAGCAGCGCCGAGCCGTCGTGGCCGGAGTGCAGCGGTGTGGCCATACGGCACTGTATCCCGAACCCAAAATTATTGCAGCCATGGCACTCGGTGATCTGCCCCCACCAATCGGAGCCGAGCGCAAACTCCAGCGTACCACAGGGCTTGCCTTCTTCCACCTGCATATTCTGGTAGTACTCCAAGGTATAGCCCCCCGAAAACTCCGACAGCAGGATATCCAGATCACCGTCGCCGTCCATGTCCACGATGGCAGGTATATCAGAGATATTCATTTGCATGTTGATGGTGTTCACGCCATTGCGGCTCCGGTAAAAGAGAGCATCCTGTGCCAGCACAAAAGTCGGGTACTTGTTGCTGCTTGCCTCCTGCCGGTATACCCGTATACCCAGGGGTGTGCTTGTGAAAATGTCTTTCAGGCCATCGCAGTTGTAATCGCGCAGCAGCACCCAGTTTTCCAATTCGGCCGGAAACATGACTTCATACTCGGGCGCATACTGATAGCGCCACTGACCTCCCTGCTGCACCGCCAGGTAGGTATAGACCTTGCGCAACATGCGGTCGAAGACAAACAGGTCGTCGCGGCCGTCTTTGTTCAGGTCGATGGTCGAGAATTGCGGGGTGTTGAGCCCACCACCCCAGGGATTTTGCAGCTGGGCACCATTAGCCGTAACCGGGATATCACTGCGTTGGCTGAAACGCAAAGGCTCCTGAGCTGATACGGCAGGCACCAGCAGGAAGAAAAAGAGAAGGAACAACAGGTAGCGCATAGACAGTTTGTTAGGCAATTGGGCTGTTGCTTTTGCCGTTTTGGGTGTATATTGCCATGACAGTGGCGGACCATACCTCTTTACGGGCAGCTGCCTCAATCATAGACTAAAAATACGCATTTCATGCCGAACAGCATCGATTTTCTTTACCAAAAAAACCTCGAGTGCCGCCACGTGAGCACCGACTCCCGCGCCCCGCAGGACCAAAGCCTGTTCTTCGCCCTGAACGGACCTAACTTTAAAGGTGCCAAGTTTGCGCAAGGCGCATTGGACAAAGGTGCCAAATACGCGGTAGTTGACGACCCTGCCCTGGCGTCTGATAATGTGTTTGTGGTGGAAGACACGCTGCAGGCACTGCAGGACCTGGCTCGCCACCACCGCAAGCAACTGAGCATACCGGTGATCGGCATCACGGGCAGCAACGGCAAAACCACCACTAAGGAACTGATCTATGCGGTGCTGAGCCAGAAATTCAACACGCTCTATACCCAGGGTAACCTCAACAACCACATCGGGGTGCCACTTACATTGCTCCGCATCAAGCCGGAGCACGAAATGGCCATCATCGAGATGGGCGCCAACCACATCGGCGAGATTGCCCTGCTCAGCAGCATCGCTCAGCCTACACACGGTATGATCACCAACATCGGCAAGGCGCACCTGGAAGGCTTTGGCAGTTTGGAGGGCGTGGCCCGTGGCAAGAGTGAGCTTTACGTGCACCTGCTCGAGCATGGCGGCACTGTGTTCGTGAACACCGGCAACGAGCACCTCATGCGCATGAGCCGCCGCATTGAAGACAAAGTAACCTACCCTGCATCTGGCGACTTTTACCACAGCGAATTGCTGGAGGCCTCGCCTTATGTAGTGTACAAAGACGAAGCGGGTCATGTGGTGCATACCCAACTGGTGGGCAGCTACAATTACGAGAACATGGCCGCAGCAGCCTGCATTGGCAAGTACTTTGGTGTGCCGCTGGAGAAAGCCAATGCCGCCATCGCAAACTATAGCCCCGTGAACAACCGCTCGCAGGTGATGCAGAAAGGCTCCAACACCCTGATTCTGGATGCTTACAACGCCAACCCAACCTCCATGGCGGCGGCTATCCGCAACTTCGGTGGCATGAACGCGCCGCGCAAGGTGGTTATCGTGGGTGATATGCTGGAAATGGGTGCCGAAAGCGCCGCAGAGCACAAAGCCATCGGTGAGATCATCGCGGAACAGAACTTTGAAACCGTGCTGCTATGTGGGCCGGAGATGAAACACGCTGCCGAAACTGACAGCCGTTTCCACTACTTCGCTACAAAGCCTGAATTGCAAAATTGGCTGGAGGCTAATCGGGTTTCGGAAAGTTACGTGCTGGTGAAGGGTTCAAGAGGTATGGGACTGGAGACGCTGGTGGAGGTGCTGTAGAGTTGGAGATGGGTATTTATTTAGTACAGCAGTTAGCGCCTGGTAGACCCGTTTTACCAGGCGCTTTTTTAATTATTGTCTTCTTTTGAATTCAAGCCTTCCACTCTGTTACAAATACGACTTAAACACGCATTATAACAATTATAAAACGCCTCGATTACGGCTTGAATTACTATACTTGCATATAAATTATAATTTATATAAATAACATCCAAGTTACCTTTAAGGGCAAACTTTCCTTTATTAGACACATAACTATATCTATTATTATATATAATTATTTATTTTAACTCCTGCCTTTTATGAAATTCAAGTATCCTCTAATTGCCTTTCTACTCTTCGTCTGCCAGTTTGCGTCTGCTCAATCGCAGGATTCCACAACATTCTATCGTCACCACATCGGCATCAATACACGTGTAATTATTGACAAAATCGTTGACCCGGCCAGCCGCATGCCCCTGCAGCTTATGTACAAGTACCAACTTTCCCGAACCGGGGCCATCCGGATCGGGCTGGAGGGGACATATGCCAAGTCCGACTCTACTCAGTCTTATACAAATCGTCGCGACGAGATTACCGATTACCTTTTAGGTGGAAGTGTTGGCCACGAATGGCAGAAGCCTCTATCCAAAATTTTTATGCTGTATTACGGAGCAGATGCCTTTTACAATCAGAAAGGAAGGAATATAGAGATGTGGGATGAGTTTAGTGAACCGGATCCATATGGTGTAGTAGAGAAACATTTAAAAGATCTTCTTACTACCACCTCTTACGGGATAAGGCCGTTTATTGGCTTGCGCGCTAATGTTGGCACCAGACTTTATTTATCGACAGAAACAGCTTTCCACTTAAGCAAAGTAAAAAGCTCGCAAGATCTCGTACTCTCCCTCAAAACATACTCCCCAGAATACGATAGTTTCGGCAACCCCAAGACCTATATTGACTACACTATTAACAAACTTGTTTTTTCCTACATCCCAATAACGTTTGTAAATCTTAACTGGATTTTCTAAAACTTAATAAATCAAATAAAACAAACTTATGAAGAAGCTATACTTCTTACTACTATTCTTAGTAGTTCCATTTTTATTAGCTGCATAAACAGCTTTAACGCCTGATGGCAGAGTTCCTCAATGTCCTGGAAATAGAATTGCTTATACAGCTTTTCCAGCAGGTGGTTCTGCTTCTGCCAATTATGCAGGCTGCTCTTTTAAATGGTCCATTACAAACGGCAAATTTTACTTTACTAACAGCAGTGATGATTATACTACATCCAACAGTTCTGTAGAAGTAATCTGGAACGATGTAACAAATAAAGGAGAATTAAAAGTAACGATCACGTCCTGTAACAACAAATCTAATGATGGCACGCCAACTACAGGTGGCGTCATAATAAAATCCATAAACAGCGTTAACCCCTCACAAGTTAAGGTAAACAACGTAGCAAAATCAAGCCACAGCATAGACTGGTGCAGCACAGCCCCTATAACACTTGCCATAGACAGAATTGCAATTCCCAACACCCCAAGCAGCTCTAATCCTTTCTTTTCCTCTACTTTATATGTAGACATGTATGAATGGACACTACCGACGGGGTGGCGCACTAATGACAATAAGACGGGTACCTTTACCACTTCTTCCTACTCCATTTCTGTTATACCTGCAGCAGGGTCCGGAGGCCAGGTAAAGGTGAGAGGCCTGAATCAGGAATGTAGCATATACAGTTCGCCGCGTGTAAACTTCTACAGCAATTACAGCACACTCACTGTTACGCGCGAACCTCAGGTAGGCGCAATCATTGCCTCCAAAACCAATTTGCACTGCGGCGACAGAGACCCTGTTAATCTCTCGGTTCCGACTGTGACGGGGGCGACATCCTACACCTGGTCGCTACCGCAGGGCTGGACGATTTCGGGATCTGCTTCCGGCAACTCTATCTCAGCCATACCAAGCGGCACGAATGGCGGGCAGGTATCGGTAGCCGCTAACATTACCTGCACCACCCCAACCAAGGCGGTCAACTCAAAACCTATCACCATCAACTACAACAGCAACCTGCCCGCGCTGACGTTCAGCAACGCCCCTTACGATATAGGCAATACTGCGTCTTCTTATAGCATAACCCCAGTGGCTGGTGCTTCCGGCTATACCTGGGAGGCAAGCCCCAACATCTTAATCAATGGACAACTCTCGCCGCTACAAAGCACGTCAACGGCAGTAGCAATCACTCAAAGGCCCGGCCATAGCGGTGCAGGCTGGGTGAAGGTAACGGCCAATAGTGCGCTGTGCAGTAGTAGTTCAGTTACCAAAAATGTTTGGGTAGGCCAACCAGAAATTTTATACTTCAGCTATTTTGGCAGTGCCAAATACCCTACCTGCCCCTACGAACAACACACTTTTGCTCCTGTTTACAGTAACGGATATCAGGGGCAGCCAACGCGCTACCGTTGGACAGTTGGTAATGTGAGCAGCCATGGCGACTTAACAGGTTCGACACTTACTGTAACGGCAGCAGGGTTTAACTTTAGCTCCCGCATGTCAATCGGCTTAGAGGTTGAAACTCCTCTCGGTTGGACACAGCAGTTTGTGATGCTCTACGAGATCCGCGACTGCGACAATGGTGCAGAGCCTATGTTTAGCCCGAATCCAGTTACAGAAGACGAGTTCACCCTAGAACTTTCTGGCAGTTCTGACGAGAGCTACAGCTATACCTTATATGACTTGCAGGGAAACCAGCGCCTTTCCGGCAAAGCCAAGGGCAAGAAGGCAAAGGTGAGCACCAAGGACATACCGGCTGGCACGTACATGCTCCGGGTGGAGCATAACGGCAAATCCACGACCAAAAGAATGATAATAGAGAAGTAACCAACCCGGTTGAACAAACAAGGCCCGCAATTGACTGCAATCGCGGGCCTTGTTGTTTCTAAATACAGACGCGTCATCAACCTAAATTTCAGACGAAATACCCCTATCTTAATTCTTTTGCCCAGGCACTCAAAACGGCGAATCAAAATCCTGCAACAGCGGCAATACTTCGTCTTTTGGCGACACCAGCGGCTCGACTATACCCCAGTCTATACCAAGAGCCGGATCGTTCCAGAGAATGCCACTTTCTGATGGCTGGTGATACAGGTTGGTGCATTTGTAAAGGAAGCTGGAATTGTCCTCTAAAGCTATAAAGCCGTGGGCAAAACCCTCCGGGATATAGAGCATGTTGTGCTGCTCTGCATCGAGTATGCAGGTGGCGTGCTGTCCGTAGGTTGGAGAGTTTTTGCGGAGGTCGAGCGCCACGTCCAGCGCACGGCCCGAAGCAACGCGCACCAGCTTACCCTGCGCATAAGGCGGCTTCTGGAAATGCAGCCCACGCAATACACCCTTCTTCGATACAGATTCGTTGTCCTGCACGAATACCGGGTCGATGCCGAAAGGCTTAAACATGCTGGTATTATAGGTTTCCATAAACCAGCCACGTTCGTCGCGGAACACGCGCGGTATAAACTCGATCAGGCCCTCAATATGATAGGTCTTGTGCTCCATGGCTGGTGTTAGTGGATAGGCTGTGGCTCTCTTATAAGAGTAGCAAGTTAGGCTTTTTCCCCTTTCTTCTGAAATTTTTCACCTAACTTGCATCTGTCCTGCATGCGCTTGCAGCGCTATACCTGTCGCCATCCAACCGGGGTCGGGACCAATTACGTACACAGACTCAAGCCGAATTTAAGGCTACCAAACCGCTACGCTTAACATCTGACAATGGGTAAACAAAAATACTACGAAACCGCCAAGCCACAGGAAACCGCCATACTGGTAGCTGTGCCCGGTTATAAGCAAACCGACGAACAAACCAACGAGTACCTCGACGAACTGGCCTTCCTCACCGAAACAGCCGGCGCCGTCACCATGAAGCGCTTTGTGCAGAAGCTTGACAAGCCCGACACCCGCACCTTTGTGGGTAGCGGCAAACTCGAAGAGATACAGGCTTATGTGAAAGAGCACAACATCGACATGGTGATCTTTGACGATGACCTGAGCCCTTCGCAGGTGCGCAACATTGAGCGCGAACTGCAGGTCAAGATCGTGGACAGGAGCTTGCTAATCCTCGACATCTTCGCGCTACGTGCCAAGACGGCACAGGCCCACACCCAAGTGGAACTGGCCCAATACCAGTACCTGCTGCCCCGCCTGACCAACCTCTGGACTCACCTTTCCAAGCAAAAGGGTGGTATCGGCATGAAGGGTCCGGGTGAAACCGAGATCGAAACTGACCGTCGTATTGTGCGCGATAAAATCTCCTTGCTGCGCGACAGACTGGAGAAGTTCGAGAAGCAAAACTTTGAGCAGCGCAAATCCCGTGCAGGCATGGTGCGTGTGGCATTGGTTGGGTATACCAACGTAGGCAAGTCCACACTTATGAATCTGCTCTCCAAGTCCGATGTGTTCGCCGAGAACAAGCTTTTCGCGACAGTAGATGCCACGGTGCGCAAAGTCGTGCTCGACAACATCCCTTTCCTGCTGTCTGATACGGTAGGGTTCATCCGCAAGCTGCCTACCAAGCTGATTGAGGCCTTTAAGTCCACGCTCGACGAGATCCGTGAAGCCGACTTGCTGGTACACGTAGTGGATGTGTCGCACCCTTCTTTTGAAGACCATATTGCGGTAGTGAACGACACCCTGCTGGACATTAAATCGGCTGACAAACCGGTGCTGCTGGTATTCAACAAAATAGACCAGTACCTGGAGCAGCGTGAGCAGGAGATGCAGGAAGAAAGCGGGAATAATGAAGAAGGAGAGCATCATGTACGGCCTTCTATCGAGGATTTGAAAGCTACTTACATGGCGAAGATCCATGCTCCGGCTCTGTTCATATCAGCTACCAACCGCATCAACATCGATGAGTTGCGTGCCGAGCTGCAGCGCCGTGTAGCAGAGATTCATTTTGAGCGCTACCCGAACAACGTGTAAGCCATCTTTAAAACATCAGAAAAGGGGGAATGGTCCGGCAAGGGCTGTTCCCTTTTTGTTTTTAAGGGCCTCCTATACCTGTCTATCCTTCAGCTATACCTGCCAAGCCTCCCCCAAAAACAATCTAAGCTCCGTCCTCACAACAAATTTCCTTTGCTTTCAGTAAACACCTTGCATAGCAACCGTACTATGTACCTGGCGTCTTGCTATACCTTTCTGAAAGAGAATTACCTTATGAAAACCTTATATATCATGCGTCATGCCAAATCCAGCTGGAAGTTCGAAGAGCTGAGCGACCATGACCGACCACTGAACAAACGCGGCCGTACTGACGCACCGCTCATGGGACAGGAACTGGCAGCCAACAATGCCCAACTACAACTCATCCTGTCGAGTCCTGCTGTGCGGGCGCTTACCACCGCCACGCTGGTAGCCCGCGAGCACGATTACGATGCCGATGATATTGCAGTAAATGATCGTATGTATGGCGCAAGTGCCGAAGAGCTGCTTGAGATAGCCCGCGAAGCACCCGCCGATGTAGACAGCATGATGATGGTGGGGCACAATGAATCCATTTCAGAGTTTGCCAACATGCTCTCACCCAAACATGTGGCCAGCATGCCAACAGCCGGCGTGGTGGCCTTGCGTTTTAACTGCGACAGCTGGTATGACATCAAGCGTGACAATGCCGAGCTATTGTTCTACGATGTACCTAAAAACCACAAATAACACAGCACACCGGCATAGCTTACAGGTATAACCCCACACCTGTAAGCTATGCTTATACCTTTATCACATTGCTCCGCACCGGGCAACATACAAAACCATGGAAACTAATACCGAAGATAAAAAACCAACCACCATACCGCTGATCAACCGCGAACTCAGCTGGTTGGCATTCAACTACCGCGTGCTGCAGGAGGCCAAAGACCGCACTGTGCCGTTGCTGGAGCGTGTCAAGTTTATGGCTATCTTCTCGGCCAATCTCGACGAGTACTTCAAGGTGCGTGTAGCCACACTCAAGCGCCTGATCAAGCTCAAAAAGAAAACCCGTGACAAACTCTCCGAGGACCCTGCCGACACATTCGATCAGGTGATGCAGGAGGTAAAACGTCAGCAGGAGGAATTCGGAGAGGTGTTCAGAGAAGGCATACTGGCCGACCTGCGCCAGCATCATATCAACCTCCTCACCGAGAACGACCTGAACAAAACGCAGCAGAAGTGGGTCCGCGAATACTTTGCCGAGCACATACAGCCGCACATCCTGCCACTATTGCTTGACGACACTGAGACGCACTTCTTCCTCAAGGATCAGACCGTATACCTGGGGGTGCATCTATTCGACCCTAAAAAGAAAGATCTGAAGCCCGAGCGCTTCTCTATGCTCGAAATACCCACTAAGAAGCACGGCAGCCGTTTCGTGAAGCTCCCTACTGTGGGCAAGCAACGCTATGTGATGTTTCTGGACGATGTGATTCGCTTCTGTCTGCCCGAGCTGTACCCCAACTATACCCGCTTTGAGGCGCATGCCGTGAAGGTGTCGCGCGATGCTGAACTGGATATTGAGGAAGAAGTGTCAGGCAGCCTGATGGCTAAGATCCAGAAGAGTCTGAAGAAGCGTGAAACGGGTTATCCGGCCCGCCTCCTGTACGACCCTGTCACACCAAGGCCAATGCTCGAAGCCATTATGGCGCACACGGGCATATCAGAAGATGAACTGGTGGAAGGCAGCAAGTACCACAACTTCCGTGACTTCTTTCAGTTCCCGGACTTCAACCTGCCCGACCTCAAGTACACGCCACAGCCTACGCTGGTGAATCCGCTTCTGGAAAAAGAAGAAAGCCTGATCGAGGCCATGAAAAAGCAGGACTACCTGGTACACTACCCGTACCAATCCTTTGGCTACGTCCTGCGCCTATTCGATGAAGCTGCCAAAGACCCGAAAGTGACCGCCATGAGCGCTACTTTATACCGCGTAGCTGATAATTCAGCCATTGCCAAGTCGCTGGTCAAAGCTGCCAAGAATGGAAAACTTGTTACGGTAGTGGTGGAGCTAAAAGCCCGCTTTGATGAAGAGTCTAACATCTTCTGGGCAGGTAAGCTGCAGAAGGCCGGCGCCAATGTGATACTGGGTTTGCCTGATCTCAAGGTACATACCAAGCTGGGCCTGATCACCCGCAACGAAGACGGCAAACTGGTGAACTACGCCTACCTAAGTACCGGCAATTACAATGAAGACACTTCTAAGATCTACGCTGATCACGCCCTCTTTACATCACATAAAGACATCACGCAGGATGTGGAGCAGGTATTCAACTTCTTCATCGATCGCCAGCATGACAAAAAGTTTAAGAAACTGCTGATGGCGCCCATCAACATGCGGGACCGCTTTGTGGAGATGATCAACCGGGAAATCAAAAATGCCCGTAAAGGCAAGCCTGCCTCTATGATCCTCAAGATGAATGCCCTGCAGGACGAGCGCATGATCAGGAAACTGTATGCCGCCAGCCAGGCCGGTGTGAAGATAGATCTTTTGGTGCGGGGCATTTGCTGCCTGGTGCCGGGCGTAGAGGGGCTGAGTGAGAACATCCGGGTGCGCAGCATCGTGGACCGTTATCTGGAGCATGCGCGGGTATACATCTTCCACAACAATGGCAAAGAGGAGTACTATGTGGCCTCGGCTGACTGGATGGTCCGAAACCTAAGCCGCCGGGTGGAAGTGGCTTTCCCTATCCTGCAGAAAGATCTGATCCAGGAATTGCGTACGATCATCGACTTTCAGCTGGCCGACGACACCAAGGCCCGCGATATCGACAACAGCTATGTAGAGCAGGCAAGCCCTACCCATATCCGATCACAGTATGCTACCTACGAGTATCTGCACAGCCTGATCCCGGCAGATATGGAACCGGCAAGCAAATAGGAGTAGCGCCTGCAAAGCAATAAAGCCCGACTCGCTATACCTGCAAGTCGGGCTTTGCCATACCTATACCTGAGTTTCTTAACGGTTCTGACTACGCTCCAGCAGTTTGCGGGGCGGTACTGCATAGAGTTCTATACCGATGTAGCCTGCGCCAGCCAGGGTATTGGTGATCAGCTCATCGCGAGAGCCTACTACGTCAAAAGCCCGGTGGCGGTAGTACTGCCTAAATCCGCCTTCCACGGCAAACCACAGGAAGTCATAGATCTCCTGCTCCAGTCGCAACAGGGCCTTAATGTCGGTGCGGCGCAGCTCGATGTCGTTGAACTGCGAGAGCGGCGGTTCGCTGGCGTAGAGGTTGTAGCTGGCACCCTCAATGCGGTAGCCAGTATAGAGCAGTGTTTTTTCGGACACATTGTAGCGCACCCGCAGGTTAGCCGGGAAGATGGATTCTACGCCCCAGCGATCGTTAAAGGTACGGTTGTACATAATGCCCGGGTAGATGCGTTGCCGCCCGAAGGTATAGCCAAGCTGCAGACCCACACCCCAGGCAAAGTCAGGGCTGCGTTTCCAGCCATAGGCCAGGTCCACGGTTGTTTTCAGGTAGTCTGATACATTGACATTGTCGCGGGTATAGTCCCCGTTCAGTTCACCTTTTGCACGCACCAGCATAAACCGCACATCGTCAAACGAGTGCAGGAAGGCCAGCTGTAGTCCCAGGCTCTTTAAGTTTCTATCCTCCAGGTTGCGGTACAGGCTGTAGGAAGCCGGTGATACATTCTCGAAGTTGAACTCCTCAAATTTGTGGTCTATACCCAGGATCAGCTTGTTGTTGGGCTTGTTCATGATAGGAGCCAGTGCCCGCACAAAAAACTTATTGTGCCGCCGTACCCGCGCACGCCCGTTGCCCACCTCCGGGTGATCTGACTCCGACTCCATATCGAACTGCGGCAGGCGCTCATAGCCGATCACAATGCCCCGGCTTCTGCCCATACCCCGCACCCCCGGGCTGGCGTAATCTATCGTTTGCTTCTGCACATCCATCAGGTCCCGTTCAGTTTCCTGGGCTAGTGCTTGTTCTCCTATCAGGAGCAAAGGTATAAGGAGTAACTTCGGAAGTATTAGTTTCATAGTTTGTGGCTAGTTACATAGCGTTAAATGCAAAAAGTGCCTGCATTGCGGCACCTTCTGCTATACGTCTTTCGATTTTTTTAGAATAAGAAGCCGAAGCTTAATGTCCACAGCCTTTCCACGTCGCCTTTGGCATAGGTCAGTACAATCACGTTCTTCTGCATGATATCAGCCCACACGCCCCCGCCGATGCCCGTGTGCAAACTGCGGAAGAAGGCAGAGTCACGCTCACCGTCGTAGTACACTCGGCCTACATCATACAAGCCCAACACGCCCAGTCGGCCCGGCGTCAGGTATAGGTTGAAGTCGAAAAGCGACAGGCGAGCCTCGGCATTGGCAAAGATCGCGCTGCGGCCCGGGAAACGGGTACGGCGGTAGCCGCGCATGTTGTCCATACCGCCCAGCGTGTTAGCCTGATAGAAGCGGAAGTCGCCGAAGTTATGCGCTGCCCCCAGACGCCCCGCCCAGGTTAGTTGGAATGGGAAGTTAGGTGTCAGGTAGAAGGCGAACTCAGAGCTTACATGGGTATAGCTGAGTCCTTCGCCGTCTGTCTGCTTGTTGTAACTCAGGCGGTTGTGCAGGCGCATGCCGATGCGCGGGTTCTTCTGATTGCCCTCGCCCAGTACGTCCAGATCAGCAAAAGCCATCAGACCCACATAATGCTGCGACTCAAAGCGGTCCTGCTCAAAGTCATAGGTCCCCGGTTCTAAACGGCCATTCATTGCCTCGTTCACCAGGTAAGTGTCTTGCTCAGAGTTCACCACCCGGAAGCGGTCGTAAGTCGGACCTATACCGATTTTGAAGAATGGCGCTAAGTTGTTGTTGAGCGTCGCCCCTACGTTCACCCGCTTAAACCGGACACGGTAAAAGGAGTCATCCAGCCCGTCCTGCTGTCGGGTATCGTTGCCGTAGCCGTAGAAGTTGCGCTGGTACTGCGGCCCCTGTATGGCGGCGTTTACCCCGATGTTCCAGTTGCCGAATACCTGCCGGATATCACCGGCATAGCGCACGTTAAAGGAGTTGGTGTAAAAGGCGTAATTTCCCTCCAGCAGATGCTCTGCAGCATAAGGCGATTTGCGGAACTTATGTGTGCGTGCCAGTACCCCTGCCCCTATAAACAGCCCGTCATCCACGTTATATTCCAGGGACAAACGAGGGCCCAGGTAAGGCAATTTGTGATTATCACGGTCATAGAAGTTCACATCCGGACTGATGCTGGTTTGGTCTTTTGTTTCTGGCCCGAAGTTGAACACGTTGCCCTCCTTCGTGTCATATACCACTGTGTGCCGTCTAAGACCGGCCACGCGTGAGTTATCGGTGATCACATCTTCGTCGTTGCCACCGATAATGCGCACCACTATCCCTTTGTTCACATCCCCGTTCACCTCAAACATATCTTTGCCACGCTGCCCGTACAGGCGCAGTTCCTTTGTTTCGGAGGTATAGAAGGTGCGTTTGTACAGAGTGTCACGCAGTTCACCTTCTTTGTTGATCTTGTATACCGTCAGGTGCGTTTCCTCGTCGTTCAGGCGGTTCACCACAAAGTGCTCGTGCTTGTCGCTGCCGGCTACATCCACCATTTCTGAGATGTGCTCGTAGTAAGCCTCAGCCGCTTGCGGCAGCTTGTCGCGGCGGGAGCGCAACTTGGCTTTGATCTCATCGCCTGAGATAGCCTGCACTTCTGGCGGCCACTGGCTGATGGCCTCTTCTATCACCTGATCCGTCACGCCTGCTTTTATCTCCTCGGCAATGCGAATCCAGTCCTGTCGCGTGATGGCTGGCGTAAAGGAGCGGTCGATGGTGAGGGCACTCAGGTTGAGGCCTACTATGTCGCGGTAATCATGATCGAAGTTCTGCACGTTGCGCACGCCCCACTTGCGGGTGGCCAGCCAGGGTATAAGGCCATCTGCTTTGAAAAACACCTGGTCACGGTCTTCGGGTACCGGGATGTATACCTTGCCACTGTCGGTCTTCTCCTCTTTCCAGCGCCACTGTCCCTCGTGACGGTCCCAGTCACCTACCAGCATGTCGAACAGGCGGGCCCGCACGAATTCCTGCTGATTTATCTGATTGTCGTTGTCCTGCCGCAGTTCTTTCAGCACCTTGTCAGTACCCACCAGGTTTTCGGCAAAGCCCAGGCTCTCTACATCCTCGTGGTTTTCGTCAGCGTCTTCTTCCAGAAAGGCCAGTGTATTGCTGAACTCATCCATGTACTGGCGCAGGTAGGGCGTCTGGGGAATGTATACCAACTTGGGATTGGTATGAAACACGCCTGCGGCATCCGCCAGAGGAGGTATAGCCAGTGCACCATAAGGGTGCTGGGCTGATACCTGGTCCTGTAGCAGTGCCTTGGCGGCGGTCTGGCGCAGGTACTCCGGCAAGGCCATCGTCGGATCTTTGTCAACGGTACGCAAGGTATATTCCCGGGCATCCGGGTTGCGCACTTTCAGGGAAGCGGTCTGTTTGCCTCCACCCTTCTGGTAAGGGGTGAGTCCACCCATTTCGTTGCGCATGTCCAGCAAAGGCACCTCTACAGGGGTGGCCCATTCGCGGCGGTAGTGTTCACCTAGCAGCGTGCGACGCAGCCCTCTGGCGGTGTAGTCATCATTGGCAGCGACTACAATGGTGCTGTCGGCGTAGTTGGTCTCATCGACCACAGCTCCTCTCTTGCGGCGGGGCTCCTTGGCGTAGAGCGGCGTCCGGAAAGTCATGGTGCCCTCCGAGCCATCGCCCACCGGCGTCCAGTACTCTACCCAGGCTTCTCCGTTTTCATAGTACAGCAGTTTGGCAAAGCCTTTTACTTCGTGGGTATACATGGCTGTGCCACCCGGCTTAACATGCTGCGTCTTGCAGCCCGAGCCACTTACGATGTGCGTCAGGTTATTGTACTTGTAGTGCTGCAACGAGTGCTCGTGCCCTGCGGCGTACACGATGTTATCATACTTGTCAAATATGTTGAGCAGCCCTTCGATATAAGCCGTGTAGCGTGGGTGCGGAATATCCTGCAGGATGCCGCCGTACTTTCGGGCGAAAGGATAGATGGACCCGATCACAGGCAGCGGCAGGTAGATCCAGTCGCGCAGCATGGTGAGGGGGAACACGTGATCTTTCAGGGTGAAAAAGCCGCCGTGATTTCCACGGGTAAACAAAGGGTGGTGCGCTACAACCACGATGTTAGAGCCCTGGTGCTTCTCAATAATGTCTTCGAGCTTCACCAGCAAGTCGGCCTCTGTAGAGGCCCAGCAGTTGCTGCCGGCACCATAAGGGCGCTCCCAGGGGTGCAGCCACCACTCAGAGTCGAGCGCAATCAGTACCACGTCATCGCTTATTTTCACCTCATAAGGGCCAGGGCAAGCATCACCTGGTACGTAAAAATCGCCGCCTACCACTATGCCTTCTTCGGTGAGGTACTCGTTCACGTAGTTTTGCTGGCGCACCACATACTCTATACCTCCGCGGCCGCTGTGGTTCCAGTCGTGGTTGCCCGGGATCATGTACTTCTCTCCTTTATAGCCCCGCAGCACATCGAGCTGTGCATTGAGGCGCTGCTCCGATACTTCCCGGTCGTAACGACCCGGCTCAGGCAGGCCGTTGTGGTACACATTGTCACCCAAAAAGATGGTCGCGCTCTGTGCCCCCACTTCGTTCATCTGCTTTTGCATGAGCTTCAGCGAAGGCTCCTGCTCCTTTAAGTCAGGAGCGCCCACGTCACCGATCAGGAACACGGTGTAGTTTACTTTGTTGTCGGGTTTGGGCTCATTCTGCTCCCAGTTGAGCACGTCACGGCTGTAGTAAGGTTTTTTAGTGGCACAGGCCTGCAGGAGTACTAAGAAGAAGCCCACAGCCAGGGGGCGCAGGATAACAGAAATAAGGTAAAGACGGTTTTTCATAAGGTTCTGTGTGTACGGGATGTCCTGTCTAGCAAAAGCAAGTGTGACGGTATAAACACAACGACTGGCGATGGGTTTGCTGCCGTACGGAGAGGACTGAAAGCAGTGCTTGGGTTTGGTAGTGCATGGTTGGTATCAGAGCCCGAAAGTGCGCCACGGTTGCGACCGGGCTGAAATAGATAACGTATGGCGGCGGCATTAAGTTATTGCTTCACTATATAGAGCGTTTTGTGCGCCGAGGTTGCTCTTTTCAACAAAAAGCGCTATTCACCGTAACGGCAAAAGAATACTAGCACCACCTTCAACCGCCGCTCACAACTGTGCATCTACTGCAGAGCTACCTGACAATGGCGGCAAACACCGTTATGGAAGAACAAGATATCGTCAAACAAGCCAGTGAGTACGTTTTCAGGCTTTTTAAGGAACAACTGTCTAAAAAGCTTGTTTATCACAATTATAAACACACCTTCGAGACTGCCAACGAAGCACGCCAGTTGGGAGAGCTATATGATCTGAGCCCGGAAGAGCTGCAGGACCTAGAACTAGCGGCCTGGTTTCATGACACCGGCTATGTAACCGCTTACGACGGACACGAAGAGGAGAGCGTGCACTTCGCCACCTCGTGGCTGCAGGAAAACAACTACTCGCCTGAGCGCATTACCCGTGTGACCGATTGCATCATGGCTACCAGGCACGGCACCAAGCCTGAAACACTGCTGCAGGAGATCATCATTGATGCGGACATGGCCAACATTGGCAAAGAAACATTTTTTGCCACAGCCGAGCTGCTGCGTGTGGAGTGGGAGATCTTTAAAGAAAAGTTTTTCTCAGATCAGGAGTGGGCGCAGTTTCAGATGGAATTTCTGCTTTCCACAACCTTCTATACCGCCAAAGCCCAGCATAAATACGCCGCGCAGCTTGGCCTGAACATACAGGAGCAGCGCAACCAGCTGCATAAAGAGTCGAAAAAGACAAAAAAGGAAGAGAAAGAGCAGCGCGAAACACTCGCCCAGCCGAAGCGCGGTATCGAGACGATGTTTCGCAACACCTATCGTACTCACCTTAACCTGAGCGCCATTGCTGATAACAAGGCCAACATGATGATCAGCCTTAACGCCATCATCATGTCGGTAATCATCACGTACCTCAGTACCAAGACCTCCATTACAGGAGCTGAGTTTGCCCAGCATCGTTCGCTGCTTATACCTGTCGGTATGCTGCTGCTCACCACCCTTGGCTCTGTCATCTTTGCCATTATCTCAGCGCAGCCTGAAGTGACGAGTTTCTCTTTCAACCGAAAAAAGATCAACAGCAAAAAGGTGAACCTGCTATTCTTCGGTAACTTCACTAATATTCCGCTGGAGGATTTCCAAAATGGCATGCACGAGATCATGCGTGATAAGAAATCGCTTTACACCAACATGATCACCGACATTTACTACCTGGGCGAAGTACTGAGCCGCAAGTACAAGATCCTGCGCATCTCCTACTCGATCTTTATGGTGGGATTGGTACTTACGGTAATTGCCTTTGGCATTTCCATAGCCCTGTATGATGAACCGATTGTGGAACCGGCCCCACAGGCACAGCCAGCACAGGAACAAACCCCGCAGCAGTAGTCGAACTTGTAAATAGTCGGAATTAAGCTAAATTTGTGCAGGCTGCCCGGAAGCTTATTCCGGATTACCTGGCCCTGTAGTTCAATGGATAGAATAGGAGTTTCCTAACGGCCTTACGGCCTACGCTGCGCTAAGCGGCTGGCTCCCAGCCTGTATAATAAATAAAACTCGTAAAAATTCGGGCGAAGTCGAGACAAATGTCGAAACAGTCACATCTTTCAAAGCTGCTCTAAATGGGGCGGCTTTATTTATTTTATACTAGACTTAATAAATAATATTAATTTTATTCTATATTTAGATAAACTAAATTCCCACCTAGATGGAGTATTTCGAATTCTCTCATATTGATAAAGTAAAAGTAATTGGGAGACCTTATTGCCTAGGTTTGAAGGCGACTTTTACTGATGATAACTGTTTTGAAACTGTGTCTCTTACATTATCACATTCAAATCCCAATATTCCAACTCCAACTAACCTATTTTTTGAGACGCCTAGTATCGTTAGTCTTATCAGAGAAAACGGTAATTGTGGAATGAGAAAACAATTGGATATGACCCCAAAATTAAATGCCTTTTTTAATGCAATAAATATGCTTCATAATAGTCCGGATGCTCGTAAACATAAATTACGCGACCATCTTGTGATACCAAACACATCGGATGCAAGTCAAGCAGTAACTTTTGAATCTAAACTTAAGATATACTTTAACAATGTATTTACTTGGCTACATAAAAACAGTAACATATAAATTTAATTAAAGATTGAGTGTACTGTAAGTAGCATCAATCAAAATTGATAAAGCTAATCAACTGGTTAACAACCTATATAAATCATAAAACTCTTGAAAATTCAGATTACGTCGAGACGACCATATCTTAAAGCTGCTCTAATTGGGCGGCTTTTGTAAATCTTTAGTAGAATGTAAGGTTTCTAATAAAAAATGGGCTAAATGAGCCCCTTTTTTATTCTTCTTGAAAATGTTTCTCCCGTTAATTGATTCTATTAAGGTTCCAAATATCAAGTGCTGCACTTACTATCTTTTTCTTCCTTGCCTCAATAGCTTTCTTATCCCAAACTGGATTTTCACCTTTTACAATGAATTCCCTTATTTCTCTTTGCTGGTTTAACAGATTATCCCGGCCATAGGACTCGAGTTTATGATCAAATGGCTTATTCCCAATTGAGCTATTATGCTTCCTTGAAATAAGCATAAGATTGCCTAAACTGTTCAGCCAATTACCAGACACTATACCTTCTTCCAAGGCTTCTTCTACTTTATAAGGACCATACCCGTTAGCAACGGGGTCTCCGTTAGTTGGGGTCCGAGGTGCAATGTGCTCAATGCTTTCATTCTGTATCAGGTCCTCAAATGACACTTTGTGCGGCTCAGGATGCTCTTTGTCAGATATGTAAAGCTCATACTTCCATAGCAAATAATTATCTATCCTATTTTGATAGAAGTAGCTGCTATTCAGATGTTCCCTCATAGAGTGGTCATTCCAATACCACCACCAGCCACTATGTTTGATGTCATTTATGATTGCATCAATAGTGCTGTTGAGAATATCATCAAATGTCTTCTCATAATCCTTAGCTGGTTTCAGGTTAATCAGATAGCCATTTAGTCTGGATTCGATTTCAGCCCGGCCTCCCCTTAGCAAGTACCTGAAAGTAATGTTCTCAAATAGCTTTGCAAGGCGGTCTACCACTTTAGGGCTTGCATTAAATTTGTAAGCCTTAATGAAGAATGGATAAGCGAACGATAAATTATTAAGGTGCCGTAAGTCTCTAATATGGCTATTAGTGCTTCTCTCTATTTTTTCGACAGTTTGAAATGCTTGCGCAAGCCCGGAAATAAAGCCCATAATCCACTCAGCCTTATTTTCGGATATCCCTTTTATCTTGCCCTTGATGCCCTTTACGACTTCCTCACTATTGAAGCCTTTTCCACTCACTGCTCTCCAATAGTAGTTAAGCACATCATCTTCATCAAGGTTGATACGTACGATCTGCTTGTAAATCTTTGAAAGCTCTTCTTCCAAGTAGCTGATATTCTCTTCTATCTTTTCTTTTGAACTGCCTGAGAGGTAGATCTGCAGCATAAAGAATGCCTTGATTGTTTCCAACTTGGTTAAGTCCTTGCCCCTATCATTCTGGAAAGCGAACACCTGAGTAGCTTGGACTTTATCTTTTACTATAAACTCTGTTACCGTTGCCTCCTCTATCAACTGACACCACTTCTCTAAAACTTCAGTTGTGGTTTCAGAAAATACTCCAGAAAATATTCCCTTTGCCTCTCTTATCCTACCCTTAGAGGCTGTATCTACCTCTTGGGAATGTTCCTTCTTGCTTTCAATTATTTCCTCTAAAAAGAAATTGTTGTCATCCCTAACCGTCTTGAATTTTTGGGTTCCCTTTCTGATGTCCTTTAGGTAATAATCAGTAATGTCTTCCAAATCTAAGCTCACAACCTGCCTCTCCTTAACCCTCTTCTCCAACTCCTTTTTGAGACAGCTAAAGAATATGATGCAAGTTGTAAGGCGCTGCTGTCCATCAATCACATAAAGAATGTTATCCTCCTTAACTTCAAAGAGAAAATGTCCTAGGTAATAATGGGTTTCTGCATTCTCTAAATCCTCAATGAATTGCTTGATGTTTTTGTCATCCCAAGAGTATGCCCTCTGATAAGAGGGAATTTCGAACTTTCTGTTTTTGCTGTCAAATAGCTTTTCGATGGTGATGCTTTCCATTAGCTTGTTTAAATTGATGTATGATTGATTTTGCTTTCAATTAAAAGTTATTCAGGTTTACTCCATTGGCTTGTAACCAGGCATTGTCAAGTCGCCCAAAGCCTTGTACATCATTGTGAACCCAGCGATGCTGCAGGTTTGACATTACAGGGTTAGATAACCTTCTGCCAGAGGGGGTGTAAATGTTGATCAGGGTTCGGCTTTCCATACACCTGTGGTTTGCTATAGCATTCCACTTCTCTTGCCAAATTCCATTAGGCCTCCTGGTGAAATAGATTGTTTTGATGTTTGGATGATCACATAGATAATTGATGATGTTTCCAGTGTTCCAATGAACCTGCCCCGCGTCGTCAAGCTGCTGAAGACCATTATCCTCAATCAAGCTGATCACGTTATTTTGATAATCTATTTTGTTGTTGGGGACATACTCATAATGAGGATTGTCATTATGCAAAACTTCCAAAATCAAGTCCGCAAAGGTTAACTTTTGTCTTCTGCATAGTTCAAGGACTTCGATGATACTAGGGCTTAAAGGGTTAAGCCAATCCCTGCGTTGCTGTACAAGTGGAGCATTATGAGTAAAAAGGTTCTCAAAGCCTGTCCAGAAGTAGTTCCTTCCATAAAAGAAGTCGGCTACATTGTGAGGGGTATCCGGGTTGAATGTGCCTATGAACATCACCTCTGGTTCATAGGGGGTCACATCAAGAATCGCGCTGTTTGTTTCAAACTCATTCTCCCAATTTTCTTGAAAGAACTTGTGCTGTATTGGCATATTAATTTGCTAAGTTTTCTTTAATATCACTTTAAAGTAAGAATAGTATTAATAGAATCCTATATTTAAAAAAACTTATATTAATCTCTGCTTATGGAAGACAAATATTTGATTCGGCATAAGATACTGGAAGTCCTAAGGGGGTATGAGCAACAACTAGATAACCAAGAAAACCCTTCTTTCGAGGATTTGCGATTATCTGTGAATGATGTAGCCAACCGAGGGAAGCTAAGTACAAATCAAATAGTTAACCACCTTGATTTTCTTGTTAAGCAAAATGAACTGTTGGTAAACTGGGATCAGGGAGCACAGTATTTAGTCCTCCTTAGGGATGGAGCTGTCGCTTACTCTGATAAAAAGTACCTAAATGAAGGCTATAAGGAGCTTATAGCTAAAGAAACATCAGAACTTCAGAAAGAAAACTTAATTCTTCAAAACGAGAAATTCGAGTATACCAAGACTATAAGAAATCAGGAGCAGCAGATAAGAGACTTAGACCATAGTCTTAAAACTGCAGAAGCATTCAAAACCTTTTGGTGGGCATTTACAGGCGGTGGACTGATTGTAGGTTACCTCCTTAATATGTTAACATAATTAAGCAAAGAGACTTAAACAGTCTAGCCTCCCTTCTTCCTCCCCCTTTCAGCAGCATCGCTATAGTACCTGCTTGGTAGTAGGTATATCCCCTTTGCGTCTTGTATCATAAGTCATTTCAATTGGTCACATATCTGCTGCAAGTTTAGCCCCTTATCGCAAATCAGACATAGTGTATCCTACTCTCTTTTAATTACATTCTTGCTGCCGATTACTATAATTTCAAGGCTAGGCCACAATAGATTAAAAGACGAGGAATAAATAGAATTTCCCGCGTCATTCCAAACTCCATTCACATTGATAATGAGTATATTGTATCGTTAAAACAAATGGATGCGATACGGGTCGCCTAAACAGCCTCCGTGTCAGTTATTGGAACGTTATGATAAACGCCGAAAACGTAAAGTACTACGAAAGAATTCTGTCAAGCATCAACGCTACATTTTGGGGACAACTCGAGATGAAGGTGGCTACGAAGCTATGTGATGGTGATAAAGACTTAGCTGGAGTGATTGCTGAAGAATTTAAAGAAAGAGATTACGCTAACCTTTACAGAACCAAAGAAGGGGGTTCTCTCGTCCTTAAAGACAATGGCAAAGCAAAGCTATTTGAGAAACAGGGCGGGTTCATTGTTGAGTACAACAAGCTCAATCCACCAAAAACAAAAGCGCAGAAACTAAATGACTACTTCTACTTTATAGCAGAAGAGGGTCGTGTTTTGCGATATGAAGAACAATCAGAAGAAGAGGATAATTTAATTGATGTACTACTTACGCTAGGTCTCATTAAGCCTAATGGAAGTTTCTATACACTTTCTAGAGAAGGTCTAACGTTGTCCTACAGCGGTAGAACAGTTCAAGATTTCATTAAGGATAATAGTGCTACTCATCAATCTCCTCCGTCTACAGTGCATAATTATAACGCTCCAGTATTTGACCGCTCGACGCTAAGCAACTCTCCAGTAACAACTAATTACACAAACAATCAAGGATCAACTGAAAGTGCTAAGAGTAAATGGTGGGTTCCAATTATTGTAGCGGTTATAACAGTTGCAGGCTCAATAGCTGCTAAAATGTTAGAGCTATTCTAATTAAAAAAGGAAGGAGACCTAAACGGCCTCCTTTTTTCTACCCCTTTAATAACATTGCAATACTGCCTGTATGATAATTATTTCCGCGGGGAGTTATATACCCCAAACCATCCAGCTCGTCGCATATCTATTGAAGTCTTAGACCCTTTTCGCGGTACAGGTGGATTAGGTTCAGTATTTTTTGCCCCTAGCTAAACCAATTATGTAACTACACTACTTTTTGTTGATTGTATCTGCTGTAATAAAAATTCGCTGCTCAATGCAAAGGTTTCTGTTCGTTTTTAATGTTCTTGTTATATATAGATTGATTATTTTTGTGATATATATTATGAAAATAATTTAAAGAATATAGATTTATGTCTAAAGAAGAGTCTTTTTGGGAAACTACAAGAAGAGAGTATGGACGTTTTGGGTCTGGATTGTTGATCGCATCAGCTGTTTCCGTAGCAATTGGCCTACTTATTACAGGCGTTTTCATATATAACCTTAACGGGTCACTTGAATTTGGCACTCCTGTTACTGAAAAAGATTTTTCAGCAAATGGTATCATAGGTGATTTTATTGGCGGAGTAGTTGGTTCTCTGTTGTCATTTGTAGGTGTAATTCTGTTCTTTCTGGCGCTCAGACTTCAAACAAATGAGCTGGCGTTACAACGCAAAGAATTAGCTGATACAAGAGACGTATTTTCAACTCAACAATTTGAGAATACCTTTTTTAATTTGCTTAAGACTCAACAAGATATTCGGCTGAATATCGAAGTGGACCATAACAAAGTTTTGGTAGAGTATCAACCCAATTCTCAACCACATTACAAATCAGGGACTGCATTTATATATCTAAAGAATGTTATAACTAACTTTTATAATTTTTTAGTCACTAGTTTAAACAAGTTAGATAATCTCGAAAAAAAAGACAATTTAACTCCTGCAGAACTAATTGAAAAAAATACTCTTAAAGAGGAAATAGTGAAGCTTACAGAAATCAATGATTTAAAGATATTAGATACTCCAGAAAATATAGCAAAGGCCTCTTATAGATATGTATATTTATTATACAGCAATCAATTAGGACATTATTTTAGAAATCTGTATCATATTCTATTGTACCTAGAAGAAAATGAGATTCGGGAATTTAGAACAGCTTTCAATGACTCAACAGGAGCATATAAAGACTTTACTGAAGGAGACATCAGAGGAATATTCAAAGCTAAATACAAAAGATATGCTGATTTTGTACAAGCTCAGATGAACTCCACCGAACTTTTCTTGTTGTTTTACAATAGTTTATTTTTTCCAAAAATGAAAAGACTGTTATACCACTTTGATTTTTTAGAAAATTTAAATTCTGATGACTTGCTAGATCCTGACAATGACAAATTATTCTATAACGATTTGGAGGTTAATGGGGAAATTGAATACTATGCAATAAAGCTAAAGTCTAAAATAGAAATGTTAAGACTTTGAAGAATAGGGAAACCAAATAGTTTCCCTATTCTTTTGCCCCTTTAGCAACATTGCAATGCTGCCTGTCTGAAAAGTCTTACCTCGCGGTGTTCTGTATCCCAATGTATTTAGTTCGTTGCATATCTGCTGGAGCTTCATCCCTTTATCTTGATAAAGACTAATAAGATTCAATACCTTTTTATTCACATCTGACTCAGCAGCAAGCTCACTCATTCTAGCCGAACCCTTGAGCCTGCCCTTGTCAGAGAAGTTCTCAGGTTTACCGTTAACCAATCCTCTTGCCTTCCTTGCCTGCAGTGCCTTCTTGGTCCGTTCCGATACCTTCTTGAGTTCCTCCTCGTTGAATGCCGTCCTGAGCCTGATGAACATCTCATCATCTTGGGGATTGTCAGCACACACAAATCTGATGTTGCAAGCTATCAGGTAGTTTATCAATAAGGAGAACCTGCTTAACCTGGATGCCTCCTTAACCACTAATGTAGCGCCTGACTCTTGGGCTTGTTTAATGGCTTTTAGGAGCACCGGACGCTTTTTAAGTATTTTGTCTATCGTTACGTCTTGGTGTGCACTGATCTTGTCTTTACTGCCTCCAGACTCGATTTCGACATACTTATCGATAGACTCTGCTCCTATGCTGTTAATATAGGCTGTAACGGCGGCGGCCTGAGCTTCTAAGCCCAAGCCGCTTCTACCTTGTTTCTGAGTTGATACTCTGTAGTATTCTATGACTTTCATATAAGTCCCTCGTCAGCAAATGAATAGAATGATTCCTCGCATACAATCAGATGGTCCAGCAGTACGATGTCCATCACTTCGCAAGCAGCCTTAAGTTTCTTAGTCATTGCAATGTCAGCTGAGCTTGGTTTAGTATTGCCTGATGGGTGGTTGTGTGCTATGACTATGCTAGAAGCGTTCAGTAGTAATGCCGCCTGCAGTATTATCTTAGGGTCTGCTACTGTACCGGCTACGCCTCCTAAACTCAACTGATATACGCCTTGCACTTTGTTAGCCCTATTGAAGTAGATTGCATAGAATCTTTCTATGTGCTCGATATGGCTCTCCATTTTGCTCCGTAGGAAGGAATAGACATCTGTTGATGATGTGACCTTGACATTGCGCATTGTAATAGTGTCTTCAGTATGCAACCTCTTGTAAGTCAGCTCTACCTCCCCTACCGCTGATACAGGTATCTGTCCTAGTGTTATCTTCTTATTCTTAATCGTTGGCAGTAAGACACTTGTAAAACACCTCAAGACCAATCTCATAAATGTCTTCGCCCTCTACGTGACAGTACACAAAGCACCCCTCAAGAATAGCCTCAAAATGGTCGGTCTGCTCTTCTGTGAAGGTGGTAGTGCCATCAGGGTTTACATAGTCATAGAAGCTGTTATCAGGATGGAAGTTCAGGTTCAGGTCAGTAATCAGGTAGTGGAAAAAAGCAGAGATGTCCTCCCTGCTGTTAATCGTTATATCTCTGATTTCCATATTAGTTGATACAGTAAGTATAGCCCTTGATAGCTAAAAATGTGTAGATGGTAATCTCCTCTGATGCCCTGTTGATGTTGTATTAGTTGTATCGGTTCTCGATGGCATCTGTCAGCATATCCCTGACTATTGTGCTGTCAGTTGAGTCTCCGAACACAACTAAGTGCAAGGTTGACAAACCTTCTTCTGTAGTGGTGGTGTAGGTCTTAATTAGTTCTGCTCTGTATTTCGCTACTACTGTTCTGATTTGGAAAGGGTTGATCGTTAGGTTCATATCGCTTTGTTTTAAATGATAAGCGAGTATAGAAGTAACCGTTCACACCGTCCTTGCTTTTTAGAATCAGTTACGAACATTTCGTAGAAACTTACTAACGCTGTTACCAACTTCAGAATCAGTGGGTTATCGGATTCTAAAAGGCAGCAACGGAGGTTCTAGATTTTTAGAATTCCACAACAGCGACACCGCGTCATAGATATAGCGACGATGCGTCATAGTTTACAGGTGGGCAGGACAAGGGGGAGCTTTAATTGATAATTCAAATAGAAACAATATTAAGGAAGTTTTACGCTCGCCGCTGCGGCACTTAAAACGGGCCGAAACAAGCTTTCCGCACATAGATGAGGACTTGCCCACTCCTTCTGTGCATACTGCTACTCTTCACTATACATTGAAAATGGCATCCTTAAGGACAGCTTTTTAAACCCAAAGTACCTAATTTAAACTATAAAGCAGTACGGCAGTTGGCATAGGTTTCAAATTCATCTCCAGAGTTGGTTTGAATAAACTTATGTTCAGTCCAATTGTAGAGTTCTATACTAAAAGTAAACTTAGTATAGAACCCTCAAGGCCAGATATATTCATTCCAAGCTATTCAGCTGCTTACTTAGCAGATATAGTATCTGTAGTATAGCTAGTTACCTCTAAAAAATAGAAAGAAAAGTCTTGACGTACATTATAAATATTTATATAAATATTTTTCTTTTTATAGAAAAGTTTATAATATTAGATTAATTAATCTAAAAATTAAGTCAGTTGTTTATTTATAAATATTAAATTCTATGAAAATAAAATTGAGTATCACAGCATTTGCGTTATTCTTTTGTTTACAAGCAGTTGCGCAAGAGGAAGTTGACAAGGATGTAAGGACTGAGAAAGACTTAGAAGTGAAGGCAACAAAAGAGGAATTGGAAAAGGATCGAGCGAAAGGCGATGTGGAAATTGTGTTTGAAAGGCCATTTAATGCTTTCATTTCTGCTGGAATCAGCCACAGAATGGGTAGAAATTACAATGTCGCAATTTCTCCAGTAGATAATGTAGTTCAGTTTGAAAGTGTAACTTCTCTAAACTCAGGTGTAGCTACGGGATTGGTTTGGAACCCTTTTACGGTATTATATAAAATATCAGAACCCAATGATAAAGATATTGATTGGCACTATAAATATAAACGTCATCCTTTTGCGATTGCTTTGTTAGTTAATTTGTTTAAACTTTCCTATAGCAACGATCAATCATATACAACTTCTCCTATTGATGTAGGTTTTGGCTTAGGCTATAGGAGCGAGAAGTTACTAATTTTAGTAACAGGCGAGTTTACTCCTATAAGGCAACCAAGAAAATATTTTATAGATAGTTATAAAGGCCAAAACAAACAACTGATTCTAGCCGGATCACAAGAGCCAGCTAGGACAATAAGCCCTGATGATAACTCAATTTTTATCACAAGACTCTATCCTGCTTTGGGTTTAAAAATTGCCTATTCTTTCGGAGCAGGCAAGGAAAAAGAGTAATATAAATTAAGTGTTTTAAATAAATCTGAGTGTCGCCAGCTTTATTGCTTTCTTTCTGCATTATTCTGCTTTACATTCAGGCGTAAGACCGGTGTTATCTGAGGGGTAGAAAGTTCTAAACACAAACTGAAACAATAGGTTCTCAGTTAAGTCAGACTGCTGAAACTCTTACAAGAAGTTGTAAACATCTAGACTCTCCCGATTAAAATTATTGATAATGGAAGTTGCATTCTGATTTAAAAAATTAACCTCTTCAGGCACACAGCTTAATGCCATAATTCTATCGAATATCCTGACACAAGTATAGTACTATTAATATTCAAACCTACACAGGATAGATTAATACTAAGAGAATACAAGCCTAGAGGCACAAGGCTATTCCTTTTTGCTGTTAAAACTCTGACGATATCCCGTCTCAATGAAGCTTGAGATAAAGTGGGTTTCAAAAGGTAAGAAAGTGAATTTTGATTTAGAAGAACAAGTAGCAGAAGTACAGTCATTCAAGCAAGGCTCTGTTTAAGCAAGGTACCCGATAAAGGCAGCGATTTTGGTATTGGATATATAGACTATCTGAACCCCTCTGGCAAATTTGGGTTGGATGAAGTCGCCTCTTTTGGATCAGTTTGCAAAACTTGTGAGAGGGAGTTTGGCTATTACTCTAAAAGAGTTTTACTGGTGAGGGAATAAACGAGAAAAGAAGTTTAGAAACTCCTTTTCATTTACTATGATTTATGCTTTATCTTACCCTGGATAGTCGAAGGTAAGTTCCTTGGACTCCACCTGTGGCATCGGCAATTCAGTATGCGCAAACACCTGCCTGAGTATTGACTCAAGCACCTCTGCGTCCTTTTTGTTGCACAACACACTGTCGTGGACAGTAGTAAAATCACCAATTCCCTGCATTGAATTGGCAGCAACCAAGGTGAACCGGTCTATCATCATTCTGGATTCAAAGCGTTGGAGCATTTTAGGCAGGGTTGACATCTTCCCCTCTTGAATTCTCCTCTGTTTCGCCTTAGTCCACTTCAAGCTCTCTGTTGCTTCGTCTATCAAAACATTAGTCACCCCACGAGGATCATTAATGTAACTGCACACCTCCAAAAGATCGCCTATTACAGGCTGAAGTTCCAGTTTCTGCTTATACCTCTCCAGCGTTCCTGAGAACATCACTCCAAACATCAGTTTCTTAGCCCTCTTCCTGTCGGGCTTCCCGTCAGCACCAAAGTAACCGAGGCTGGCTGCAACCCACTCATAAAGAGTACCGGCTTTTGCCTGCCTGACGAACTGCCGGACATCTTCATACTTTTGGCGTGCAGCCGTCAGCTGGTTAATAGCGAACCTCATCTCTTCGTAGTCATCCCCTTCCTTTTCAGTCACTATCTTCAAAGCTATCTGAGGATTCTCGATACAGAGCGCGAGCAGGGCGAACTGCGAATTTTTGAAGTCAATGGACCAGCTGCCGTAGAAGCAGCGCATACGGCTATCCATTACCCCTATTGAGTGATGGAAGCGCCCGCCATAGTCATCGTAGTCCGTGATCCAGCAACCGTCCTCCTTCAGGTCTCGCATATACAACACTGCATCCTGCGGGTGCATATCGTTTATTTTTAAGGGCTTAAGCTTTGGGTCCTGCTTTATGCGTTCTTGGTGTGTGTGATACCAGCCCTCCACCACCTTATCAGCGAAATCTGGGTCAGACTTAGCAACAAGATGATTGGTCATCTCAGCCAGCCTTTTTCTGCTGTGATCAGTCAGGTTTTGCGCAACCTTTGACCTTGATGCAATCAACTTAAGTATTACAGTGGGATCCGTGTATCTTATGCTCCTGTACCTGTGGTAGGTTTCACCCTCAGGAAACCAGTTATGCAGAATCTTGTACCCTTTGGTGTATTTGAAGTCACCTCTACTTTCATAGGCCCCCACGCTTCTTCTGCTGACTTTAACCTTGGGTTCGTCTGGCCCGAACAGCCCTGGCGCAGGGTTGTACTCCTTGTCATCGTACTGGTAAACCTGTATGATGCCTGCCCTCTTTAAGGCTTCTGTATAGTCCGCATAGTTCTTGCCTCCCAAGTGCTTCAGTGTGTTTGAGTGCAGGGATACATAGCCGTATCGCTCATAGTTCCTGAACTCCATACCCCTGTACTTTTGCATCTCCACATTGCGTTGCTTTCCGGCAATTTTGGCTAGTATAGCTAGGGCATTGTCCAGCTTTAGCTCTGGACCCAAAGCCCTGGCCACCTCCTCCACACTCAGTAAGGCGGGTACCCAAAGCTCCAAAGAGCCGTCTCCCAGAATTTCTGCGGCTTGCTGTGTTTTTGATTTGTACCCCTTCCTTGGCATTACCCCTGTTGTCTTTGATAGCTTTCCATTAAAATAATAAGTACCTCATTGGCCGAAACGTTTCTTTCCAGCCTGGCCTGCAGATTCATTATCAGGCTCCTGAGTTTGCTGTGCGTCCTCTCTGTGAGTGCAAGTGATTTAGTGTATTCTGTTTTCCTACTCATTGTGTGTCTGTGATTTATAACATATTTATATCTGTTATATCACCCAGTTTGAGAAAAGTCTGATTTTCTTTTACACAGAGCTTCAGCAAAAGGTACAAAAGTGCGACATTATGATACTTAGTACAAGAAGTTAAGCAAAGAACAGGGAATTGATGTAAAGTATAGTTGGAATCTTGTATAAAGAAAGGTACAAAGGTGCGACATTATGATACAATTAGGGAATAGGAGGAAGTTGATTTGATGTCATTCAAGCAAAGGTGTGATGCAACGACATAATAAATTTGAATAGCAGGTGAGAGAGTATATGCTGTAACAATCAGTCATAATTTAAATTAACAAAAAACTATTACAGTGATTAAAAGATATGCTTATGCCGCAAGTATAACTTTTAATCATAGTAGATGAGTGGTGTTGATTCTTTACAAACGACTTATCTAGACCATAGATGACAAGCACACATTCAAACACACATAAACTTGCTGTTTTTAGAACGTTTCTAGCCTCCACATCGCATCTAAATCATAAACCTAGTTTACCTGCTGAAAGTCTAACAGGATGCGATGAGGGCTCTCGTATTGTATATTTTTACCTACGACATATAAACCACCTCTTGGGCTGGGTTGCTACCCAATAGACACTAAGTCCCAAGAATTCCAAACTCTTTTTCCAAGACTTTCCTTGCATTCCGGCGAATAAAGTAATGGAAATATGGAAGAATGTTCAGGGCTACGACAGCTACCAAGTATCAAACTACGGGAAGGTAAGAAGCACAAAGTACAAGCAGCCCAGAATACTGAAGCCGGGCGACATCGGAACAGGCCATCAGCAGGTAACACTTAGAACTCAAGGGAAGAACAAGAAACTGTTAGTACATAGATTGGTTGCGAATGCTTTTATCTCTAATCCTGGCGGTTATCCATTTGTGGACCACATTAATGGCATACCTGAAGATAACAGGGTGGAGAATTTGAGGTGGGTAACAAACAGGGAGAACCTGCAGAACCGTAATGATAATAGGGAAGGCAGAACCACATCCAGGTATGTCGGTGTCTCTTACAGGAAAAGTGATAGCTGTTGGATAGCCAGGATATACATTAACAAAGAAAATCACTTGCTTGGCAGCTTTAAAGATGAAGAGGAAGCGGCTCTTGCCTATGACACCGTATTGATTGACTTAGGACTTTCTCCTGTGAATTCAATCAGATATAGCTAGGCTTCAACCAATGATCCTAATCTGATGACAGATATACTCTCTCAAGTATACAGCTTAAATACTAAGTTAATGTTTCTAAACTTTTAATGAGACAAGATGGTTCTTACCATTCAACTTGAAAGTGATTTGATCTTTTGTGTGGTTCAAAATATTTAGTTCGCCAAAATCAAACTCTTTATGATGATTGGGGCAGAGTATTAATATGTTATCAGGGGTTTCTCTCCCTTTCTTATGCTTGGGCAAAATATGCGCCGCCTCAATGTACTTGCCGCCGTCTTTTTTTGGAATATGTAAGCCGCATAATTGGCAGTTATAGTCCCTCAATAACTTTAGTTGTGCAATTGTTTTATTATCTCTCTTATAAGACTTGCGGTTAATAAAAACCTCTTCGGGGTCGCTTTCTTTTAAATTCTGTAAATCCTTTATTATTTCCGCCTTCGTCTTATTCTTCTTATAGAATTCCTCCAGCTCGTCCTGCTCCTTTTCATCCTTGTTTACGAATCCGGCCTTGAACTTCTTGCCTATATAATATTCATAGATGCTTTTTAGCTTTTGGAATTCCTGCCCTGAAACACCTGCCTCTATCAGGGCAAAGAGTTGATCCTTCAATATGGACTCTGCAAAGCTTAAATCCTTGTAGGTATAGCCAACTTGCCCAACAATCCTTGTAGATTTCGCCGGTTTATAGTTATCAGCATCAAGAGGGATTGGGAAAAGCAAAGAGAAATCTTTCTCTCCCTGAATGTTGAACCAGTACTCTTTTTTTTGGAAGGAAACCCTTTGTGACTGGCCTTCGCTGTAAACGTCTGCTTTGCCATATATCCCTACTATTTGGCCTTTGTTCAGATCGGTATTCCTTGTATAGAATATAATCAGTCCCTTAGGCTCGAACCTTTTAGGACTGAATTGCCACTGGACATATCCCTTAACTATCTTATTGTCGTCAACCTGCCTTTTATTAAAGTTAAAGTTCAAAGATTCCCCGCCAACATTTGTCTGTGCGTATTTATGCCCAGCCTTCGGATTAATGTAATTGTTGTTCCTCCATCCGAAAGGGTTCCAGGTAATATTGACAAGTAAAACGTTGCTCATCGTAATATTTTAGAGTTTAATATCGCCTATGTTAAGTTGAACAGTTTAGAATGGTCAATTTCATCATTATCTGTATCAATGTCGCTTATGTCGAAGCCTATGGTTTCAAGAATAAAGTCAGCAAAATTATCTTTAAAATGATTACTGCCAGGGGGAGTATTTAACTTCCTATTTATAGCTCCAGTGAAGAGGTCAACTATTTGAATATAAAAATTACTTTCAGAGTCAACAGCCTGAAACTCGCCAAGGTGCAATCCTTCAATCCTTTGACTATCAATGCGCTCCTTGATATTCTCAATCTTAAGTATATCACTACCTTTCTCATCCTCGTCTATCCATACTTGGAGCACCCTTGGAAGGGGTGCTCTCCCTGAATCGTTTTCGTGACCTACTCCTTTATTCAATAAATGATAAGTTAAGTCAGTAATGGCAGCATTTTTATCAGAGAACCCCTTATTATTAACAACTATTAATTTAAAGCTAATAGCGGGATGTAATGAGAGGAACTTTGAAAAAAACTCCTTAAACATCGGCATCCGAAACCTATCTAATGCATTAAAATGGAACTCATAATTTATTTGCTTATCATTCTTCCATTTGGCTAACTCTGGATATGCTAATAAAGACCCTACTTCCAGAATCCATAGGGAGCCAACAGAGAGATAAGACTGATTCTTACCCGTTTCATCTATATAAACAGAATACATTCCTATACCTTTAGGTTTGTCATCTACCGCTTCCTGTTTATTGTTTTCTTGCAATACGCCTCTGTATTGTTTGACATCATAATCCGCTTCGAACAACTTATATTCATTCTGTATTTTTGCTCTATGACGAGATAAAGTACCTATTTTTGCTAGGCTTCTTAACTGCTCCTTGGTTATAGATGTCCCATTAAACTTGTCCGCCTCAAAAGTTCTCCAATACAACCAAGCTAGGTCTATATCAGAATTTCTCGCCTCGTTCGAGTAATTGAGGATGAAAGCTACTCTATCCCGTACCTTTTCAATGTTTCCACTATTTACTCGGCTAATAACTTCTTTCTTCTCACTCTCTATTCTTTCTGATTTAGATTTCTCCTTCTCTTCTGTTGTATCTTGTACTTCCAGTTCTTCTACCTCTTGAGTTTGTTCGAGAGAGTCATTTTGTTCCATAGTGAATGTTTTAAGAATCTTGAACCATCGTCTAAGCATTAAAGTTGTACAATATAGTTATTTTTTTATCTTTGATAGTCCATTGAACTTATTTTCTCACCCTTACTACATCTTGAACCTACTAACTAAAGAAGCATTCACATCATCAAGCTTCTTCGTTCCGAAGTTGCTAAGGTACTTCTGCGTGATTTTGATGTCAGAGTGACCCAAGGATTGACTTATTGCATAAAGGTTGACATCACCATCCAATAACAGAGAAGCGAAGGTATGGCGTGCCGTATGCGACGACAGGCTGGTTCTTATGCCTGCCTGCTTCTGTACATCTTTCAGATTCCGGTTATATACAATGCTCTTCTTATTGAGCCTCACATAAAGCTCCCTACTGATCTTACTGAAGTCGTTATTGCCACCAACGCAGCTGAACTCTTCATCACTCAGGAAGCTGAATACAAATGAGTTCCTGTATTTCTTATCTATAGACAGCCTATCAATGGTCTCACGCATCGATTCGCCTTGCTTTGCATATCTTTCCACTGTGGGTCTTAACAGCACTAACAAGTTGTCGTTGAGCAAAACAGACATCTGTTTTTGGGTCTTGAGCATTGTGTACTCCACCCTACCGTCTCTGAAATTGTTCCACCTCAGCACGAGCAGGTCGCTTATCCGCATCCCCTGGCAGAACACCTGGAACAGGAATGCCCTCCTGTGGCTCTCTATTCTTTGGTTCTCTATCTGCGCATTTATAAGCCTTTGGAGCATCTCACCCGTAAGGCTGCTTGGCGCCTTAGAAACATCTTTCATCAAATCAATGCCCTCAAACGGATTCCTGTAGTAGTTGTACATATTAGCCTTCACGGCTTTTCTTATGACCGCCTTGATAACTTTAAGGTAATGGTCGGCAGTATCCTCCTGCATACCTTTTATAAAGTAACTTCGCATAGCATAGATAACATCCTCATTGATTTGCTTGAAAGTCAGGTCAGTCTGCTTTGAATCCGCCAGGTAAGATTCTACCTTGGACAGGATGGTGCCATACTTGATTTTGGTGCCTTCATTGGATTGACGTTCAATCACCTTTCTGAAGAACCCGATAAAGGAAGTGTTCCGGTTCGACCTGACATTCTCATCATACTGGGCCTTGACCTCTTTCAGCTTATCCTCAATGATACGGTTGATACGCTCATAGTCCACCTCGTCAGACTCTTTCACAATCCCTCGTTTATCATTCCATAGCCTCACAGGCAGCTTTTCTCCTGTCGTTACGTATGTTGCCTTGCGGTCTTCTGTTACTCTGATTTTGATAATCCCAGCCTTGTCTTTCTTATTGCGCTGGTACAACACTGCTTGTATAGTCCTCATAGTACCTTATATTTGTAAGGCAGTATAGCAGTAAACAGAGTAAAAACTGAGGCGAAACGTAGAAACAACTGTCGAAACATTGTTTTCACACCGCTCAAAATGTTTCTACTTAATTGCGAACCTGATTTTACAAAATGTTGGAAACTAGCATTTTAATCGGCCCTGTAGTTCAATGGATAGAATAGGAGTTTCCTAAACTCTAGATTCAGGTTCGATTCCTGACAGGGCCACGAGTTCAATAGCGATAACAACAAAAAGCCTGCAAATTTAACGTTTGCAGGCTTTTTTCTTTGGTAGCGTCACTGATTCTTTCCGCTTCTGCTATAAAAAAGGAGCGTATTTCGGTGAGTAAATTTTACGAGTATATTTTACTCACCAAAACATACATAACTAGCTGATTTACAAGATGTACACTTATTGCACATCTTGTTTAGGAATGGCTGAAAGGCTAACTTGTTTAACCTTAAAAGCAGCACAGCTATGAGCAAGCGTGTTAAAATTCTTTTCTACCTTAAAAAACCCAAGAACTACATTTCGGGTTCTGCGCCAATTTACATACGTATTACTGTCGATGGGAAGCGGGCGGAGATTTCCACCGGGAGGGAGTGCGAGCCTCAAAAATGGAAGTCCTCCTCAGGCCGTGCCACAGGTACCAGAGAGGCCGCCACGTCACTGAATGCCTACTTAGACACACTACAAGCCCAGGTTTATGAAGCTCATCGCATTCTGTTAGAATCCAGGGAGTCAATAACAGCAGAGAGTGTCAAAAGGAAGTTCATCGGTGAAGAAGACGATATACGAACCCTTATCGCAGAGTACGAGGACCATAACCGACGGCTGGAGAGCCTTATTGGTAAGGATTTCGCAAAGAGCACACTTAAAGGGTACAAAACCTCTCTTGGCCACGCAAAGAATTACATTCAATGGAAGCATGGAGCCGGTGACCTGGATCTAAGAAAGGTGGATCATGCTTTTGTAAACGACTACGACTATTATCTGAGAAGCGTGTGCAAGTGCTCTACTAATTCTGTGGCAAAGTACATCAAACACCTGAAGAAGGTCACTAACATTTGCAAGGCGCATAACTGGATTGACAAAGACCCATTTCTACACTACAAAGGAAAATCGAAGCAGGTTGACCGCGTGTTCCTCACTGAGGATGAACTCGATGTGATTGCCAGAAAAGTCTTCATCACAGAACGTCTGACGCAGGTGCGGGATATCTTCCTCTTCAGCTGCTTTACTGGCCTTGCCTATGTGGATGTCCAGCAGCTAAAGCGTTCTGATGTACAGAAAGGCGTGGATGGCGCTCAATGGGTATTCAAGCGTCGCCAAAAGACCGATATTCCCTCTCGCATTCCCTTGCTACCTTCAGCACTCGCGATTTTGGAAAGATACGAGGAGCACCCCCAATGCCTTTATAAAGATCAGCTTCTACCTGTGCTCAGCAATCAGAAGATGAATGCCTACCTGAAGGAAATAGCCGACGTGTGCGGCATCACAAAATCCGTAACGTTTCATACCGCCCGTCACACTTTTGCCACCACTGTCACGCTACTCAATGGTGTTCCTATGGAAAGCGTGTCCAAGATGCTGGGCCATTCCTCTATTAAGACAACCCAACACTATGCCAAGGTGCTTGACATAAAAGTGAGCGAGGATATGCGATTGCTAAAAGATAGGTATAGCGATCATAAGCTAAGCAAGTGAAAGCCTGATTGGCAGAGCTTATGAACAGAAGGAGCAAGTGAAAGCCTGATTGGCAGAGCTTATGAACAGAGGGAGCAAGTTTGTGTTTTTGTCATACAAAAACCTCTTTTTGCCCGCGGCTCCCGGTGGTCGCAGCGGTGTTCATTCCAATTACGCTGTCCCTTAACTTACATTAGCCCCGAAGTTTCCAAGGTCATGTGAAGCACATTGGGTAGGGTGTCCGCCTATCCTATTCCTCTGGAGGCAGCCCGCCTCAAGGGACAAGCCGAAAGGCGGGTGCCATTAACTCCTGGTCCGCCTTTGAGATGTCATACTTGCCGGCCAGGCTACGCCAGTTGCCCACAGCTTCCCTGACCTGCTGGTGTATCGCTGCGGCCTGCTTTGGGGAAATGCGGTAATAGTCCGCCGTGGCGAGTGCCAGCTCCGGATCCAGTTCGTTATCCTCCTCTGTGATATTGAGCTTGAGACCTGCCCCGGTCTCCACCGGGTTTAAATCATAGGCAGGCGATAGCCGCCAGCCCAAGGGGGTGAGGATGAAGCCGTGGTTGCGCAGGTGGTCATCCGTATTGCTCACGTAGATGTTAAATAGAATTCGCCGCCAGAGTTCCTCCAGGTCTTTTTCCGGAGCGGCCCCCTGCCTGCTGATGAACTCAGCCAGCTCCAGGTAACTTACCCCGTCTTGGTAGTCGATGCCGTCGTGGTAGCCCAACAGCGTCATGGCAGAGGCAAAATGAATGCGCGCCCCGGTTTCAGTGCGGTCAAAGCGCCTGGTCAGGAAGGTGTGCTGTCTGGAGGCATACCGCTCCACCCTGGCCTCTGCCATGCTGATCCCCGCTGACACGGCTAGCTCCTGCACCACCATCTCCCAGGCCCCCACGTCCCGACTGTCAGTGCGGCTGGGAAACTTGGCGATCCACAGCCTTCCTTTCTCGTCCGTTACACCGGCTTTCGGTCTGGCTCCCCCCAATGAAGACCCGGGCGCCACCAGCAAACTGAGCCATTTAAGGTATTCCTCGTCCTGGCTGATGTCATCCTCCTCCAGCTTCTGGCTGGCGTAGGCCAGCTCCCGCAAGGCCGTCCAGGGCGGCGTGGCCATTTCGCGGTTGTCATTCAGGAACGGCCCGTCAGGCGCCTGCTTAAATCGTAGTGCTCCCATGCGGTGGCCGTCATACACACCCAGCAGGTAGTCGCTCTCCAGCAGGCGCTGCTCCACCCTGCCTTCTTTGCGAGCCATTGCCGCCTCACGCCTGCGCATCAGCACCCTGCCCCACCGGTCCGGGGAAGAGTCCAGGAACACACCGAAGTTGCTTTTTTCCTCCCCTGTCAGGTACTGCGGCCCAGCGTATAGCTGCAGTTCAGGATCCATTACCTGCGCGTACGCACTGCTTAGCCAAGCCTTTTCATATTCAAAGGAGAACACCTCCTTGCCCCGCACGACGCTCGCCTGCAGCGTACCCATCCGCTGGGGCTCTCCTAGTCCGTCCCAGTCGGCGTATACATATATTTTCCTGGTTTCCCTATTCTTTGCCATCTCCTTTTAGGTACCGCTTGTGTGTTTCGGAGCCCTTTCCCGTACTGGCAGTTCGGCGTCCTGCAGCTTGCGGCCGAGCTTGTCGTCCCGTCCCACCTGAGCCAGATCCTTCTCCAGGCCCAGCACCGCCAGCACTTTGAAATAATTGCCCATGGCCACCGTGGGCTCCCCTTTCTCGATCTGACTCAGCGTGGGACGGGAGATGGCGGCACGCTCGGCCACCTGCTCGGCGCTGAGCTTGCGCCGTAGCCGGGCCAGCTTAATGTTCTCCCCCAGCTCAGCCATTAGCCGCTGCCAAGATGGATATAAAGGTCGTGATTTTACCATAATGTAAAATATAGTTAACAAATATACACATAATTGTAAACTACAGCTTACATTATTATGCAAAATATGTTTACTTATCCAAAAGAAGGGAAGCATGTTCCGCATAGTGCGGCATTTGATCGCCTGGGACACAGACCTAGGAGAGCAGCTTATTGCTAGTGTTCGACAAGATGCTGGCCTGCTACTGCGGGGTGGCGCCCTTCGAGTACCGCAGCGGCACGAGCGTGATGGGCAGAACAGGCGTCTCCAAGTTCGCCAACAAAGAACTCAAGCACATCCTGCACATGGCCGCCATCAACAGTGTCCGTTTCAATGAGGAGTTCAGGCTCTACTTCGAGCGGAAAGTGGGAGAAGGAAAGAGCAAGATGAGCGTCATCAATGCCGTGCGTAACAAGCTCCTCCACCAGATCGTGGCGGTGGTGAAACGGGGGACGCCCTATGAACTGAAATTGAAGAATATTTAGAGCAAAACCCTTGTTTTAATCATAGATTTCGGCTGGTATAAAAAGTTAACAAGGCGTAGCCGAAGTATAGTTTTTATATTTGGTTAGGTGCCGTAGTTTTTTCCTCTATGTTCAGTATCATTTTATGATGTGGTGTGTAGCTTAATAAAAGCTCCTTTCCTTTTCCGATATTTTCCAGTAGTGTTTGATTTTCTTCAAAGTCACTTTCTTTGATTTTTAGTCCATTGCTTAATTGATAGAACTTTCCTTCACTGTTGTTTTTGACTCTTTTAACAGTTGCTGCTTGGACAATCTTTGTTCCTTTATTATGGTCTTGCTTCAATCTTGATTTAGGTCGTTCAAATACACTGTACCAGATATATAATGTGAGCAGAATCAACCCCAAAAACATTAATACTACATCTAGAAGTGTAAACCCCATTATAGTATAACCTATTATCGAAGCAAGTACTGACGCCAAAATTCCACCCTTGAGTATTTTAGCTCCAGAAGTTTTATGAAAACTGATTCCCTCTTCAATCAAGAGTAATTCTTCTTGTGTAAGTTTTTCTTCCATGATTTATATGGCACCTAACGTCTCGTGTATATCTTGTGCGAGGCGACCAGCCGAAGCATAGGATATACACTCTGTTGGGCAGAGTTATTCTTTGACATAAGTCTAAAATTTTCCGAATTTTTATTATTTAAATAAAAAGTTCAAAGATCATGATACTCACTTTTTTAATCATGAAAATTGAAGTATTATAGTTATCTTATCACTTTTTTTAGTCTTTTAGATTTTGTTTCGGAAAAATAATGGCTAATAGCATATATTGGTGAATATTGAAAAATTGAAATGAACATCATTCCTTTGAAAGAAGGACTTTTAGTTGTTTCATAATATAAACTAATAAAACTATTTGTGAAAAAAGACAATATCACGAATACAAGAATGAACATGGTCAAGGAGTAATTCTCTTTATTAAACCTAGAAAAAAGCAAAAGTCCAACTGGTAAGGCCAACCATATAGAGAGCATCCAAAAAAATAATCCTAAGACAAAAAACTGAATAATGTACTCCATCTATTTATTTTTAAAGGAGTTATTTTTGAAGTATTAAAAAACGACTGAACATACTTATATAATAAAAACAGATTATATTATAGAAACTTTACCAACTAAATAGTTTGTTAGGTTAAGTTATTAATATTTTATTAATCCCAACTTGCTGGTGCATACAATGCCCATTGCGTCAGCAAGGGTAGAGTATTAACTCTGTTGGGCAGAGTAGTTTTAATTTTCTAGGAAATACAGCCAAGCAAAACCTATTAGTTTAAAATCTATAGTCGGCACTATCAAGTCAGGTTCAAGGTATGATCCTATGCTATTAAATCCGACCAACTTAGTATTCTCAATATTAATATAAACTGCAACCCCTGATTGAGAACCAGTTTCACCTTCTTCCAAACTTCTACATTCTACCTCTTCAATTACTTCAAGAACTTCCATCTTAACTTCTTCTGGTTTTTGTAAGTCATTGAAAAAGTCTGCAAGTATAGAATAGTCGTTGCTTGAAGTATAAACGAATTTAGAGATTCTGTTCTCCCCAGTAACTGGGTTAGTGAAATTCTTCTTTTTAAATTCTATACTGTATTTAGCAAGAAGGTCTTTTTTCTTCATTTTATTTCGTTGAAGGAAACCTCTTAGGTGGTTAACGCTTAAATTTTAGTTAGTCCTTCCTTTTTGATTCTTTTATTCTGCCCAACGTGCTCGTGTATACCATGTGCGAGGCAGTCAGCCGAAGCATAGGGTATAAACCGTGTTGGGCTAAGTAGTTCTATTCTCCAAGGCGGATCACGAGGTGCCAAAATTTCTGACCGTTTGGCAATAGGAACTCCACATAGCGGCTCCCATACAGACCATTGACCCTTTTTATTTTAAGCCCTTTTCTGACTTCTTCACCAGAGGCTTTGTCTACGACCATGAATTTCCCGTCATGAATCAAGTCGGCTCCGACATAGTACAGTTCTGATAGAGCTTTCTTGTGCTCGTTCACAAAATTGGGGTCACCATGGATGCTTTGCCTTTCTTCGTCTGTGTAGTCATTCCACCAGTCCACTAACCTTGTGTCACCAGACGTATTTACTACTTCCAATAAGTTGTCATGATGCTGGTCAATGCGAACACCTAGATTATTATGAGGTATAGCATATTCCCTGACATCGGCTTTCTTGAAGTATAGAGTGGCAAAGCGTTTCTCAACAATCAGCACGTCTTCATTGACTGTGTCGATGGTGATTGGCTCTAACCTTTTTTGCTTAATCTTATCAAAGTCAACTTGAGAGTAAGCAGTTGTCTGGATTAGAATCAGCGAAAACAATATTAGTCTAATTACTCCCATTTTATACTTTGTTATTAAGCCCAACGGTTTTGCTATGGTGCGTTTAAATGCACTATAGGTCGTGTTGGGCTTAGTAATTTTTTAATCTTTCATTTCTTCAAAGAACTCACTCTCAGAATTGTATATTAGCCAATCTTCATCTAATTCCATCATTTCCATTACTTGTCTTGGATATTTTCTTGGTTCAAGTACGATGAACTTTCCGCCTTTAGCTCTTATTACTTCAGATAAGCGAATTGTCAGCGAAAGCCCTATATCACTAAAATACTCTATCTCCTTAAATGAATAAATAAGATTAATCTGACCAAGGTTTTCAACTTCAGTATAAAAGTGGTCTAAGGTGTTCATGATTGATTCCAAATCTTTTCCAGTTGAATCTTCTTTGATACTTAGATATAAGAAGTCTTCTCCTTTTAGAGTCAAATTCTTTAAAAGAAAGTGCTTCTTATACTTAGGATCTGAAGCGAATATGGAATCAATCGATGACTGAGGAATCATAATAAATTTTATTGTGCCCAACAACGGATTGGCTATAAAACGTAGGGGAGCTAGAAATGTAGATTAGCTATCTTAGTAAAAAATCTAAACAATCTGGTCTATCCCACGCTTCAATGCAGCCTATGTTTTATAGCTAGTGTTGTGGGTAGGTTTTCTATTTAGTAGTTACTCTGTTTATACCAATGTTCATCCGTATGCAGTCAACAAGTTCGTTCAACTCCTTCATTTCTTCAGGCTTTATACTTATTACAAAAAGTTTATTGAGTCCTTTGTCGGAATCATTTACAAAAACCGTAATCTTTCTTTTCTGGGCTGATTGTTCTGTCTTTATGTCAATGGATTGAATACAACAGTTTTCAATTTCTCCCTTTGTTGTTCCTTTAATTTTAACTTTCCCTTTTTGGATTTCTACCCTCCTTATCCATCTAAAAAAGAGAATTGAAATCGGTATTAATGTGAGGACTATAAGAGCCAAGTATTGTATGAACGTTTTAAATTCTGTCTGAATAGGGGTATAAAGAATTAGAATAGTTACAAAGAGTATGAGTAAAAATTCGCTTATTCTACGACTTGATTTTATTATGATTTTCTCACCATTACTTTCCCATTTGTACCCATTTTTGTTTAATATTTCATGTGTCATAATTTGTTAGTCAAGTTACCTACAACGGCTCGTACAGGCTAAGGCAAGGCGTCAGCTGAAGCTTAAGCCTGTACTTTGTTAGCGGAGAGCACTTTTTATACTTCTAATTCGGCTTCCAAGCCTTTAATTGTTTTCAGACTCTAGGTCTTCTTGGGTCCACTCAATCATTACTTCTTCTACCCAATCTATAAAATTTTCATTGCACGTTTCTACTTCTTCCTTTCTGGAGTAAGTGTAGTCATGTTGCCAGAAAACTACAGGACAGAGACTGTTTTCCATTCTGGATAGGTCAAGGCAATAATGGTTTCCCCTGCCGTCAGGAGAGAAAGGCAGAAATTCTTTAGGCATTGGATTTCCAACCCCATCATGTTCAAAAAGGTATACTTTATCAAGCGACTCTTCTTTGAACTCGCTACCAATTCCGAGAACTTCCGTTCCTGCTAAAGAAATGTAGTTATGCTTGGTTAGGATGTAGCTGAAGTCATGGGGTAGCTGAAAACCAATCTGATTCTCAAACTCCCTTAATCTATTGTCCTTTATAGGCTCTCCTAAGTCCAGCAAGCCATTGGAGAACTGGTGAAGATTCTCCAACACTTTATCACATTGTAGCTCTACTTCTTTCATGATTGAGTGTTACCGCTAACTACTGTGTAAACGTCATCGTGACGTTTATCTGCCTTATATGCGAAGCCGGTTTTGTTCTAATTACCTAGTTTTTTTCTTTGCGACTTTGAATGAACCGTCCTATACATACAATTAAACTAAGATAATTCATTTTCCTAGATTATCAAGTGGGCTTGTGATTTTATCCAGGGCGTAGCTCGTTACATACGTGTAAATTTCCATTGTTTTGCTGCTCCTGAGCCACAACAGCGACTAAATATACCTCAGATCAGTGCCCTGCACCAGTAAATAAGAGGAAAGTAAGTGCCAAACCGAATCACCTTAACAATGATTAGTTTGCTCCTAGAAAAGCAGTGATCCGTTTATAAACGTAACTATACGTTTCAAAAAACGGATCTTTAGGTAAAGGTGTATGAACAATTTACTGGGCCAAAGTGTAAACTCCATTCCTGCTACGTAACCCTACTACCAGAAGGTAAAACATAGGCCGCACCACCTACTGGATATAAAAGCACTAAGAGATATAACAGCACCTTACAGCTGCTGTAATAGAGCTTTGACACTTCTCTTCTTCATCAGCATGTTCACTCTAGGTCACTAAATCTTCGTGGATAAAGGTTTAGTATTGACAAGCAAACCACAATTTGTTAACTTTACATTTAAGCATTTGCAGCTAAACTAAAGCTAAAACTGGTGCGTTTTTCGGTGAGTAAATAAAACAGCACTTCATAACCTATTGATTTACTGTCCATTGCAAGGAAGTTACGATTCCTGACAGGGCCACCAATGTAAGAGTTATTTTTCAGTGTATTTGGGGAACTAACCCCTGCTGGCTCCACTTAATAGAAAGAGTCTGAGCTACTTCGCAAAGGCGCTATATTTCCGATTTCATATTTTATTCCCTATATTAGAGCTGAAGCCACTCTCTAACACCATGAAAACAACTTTAACTGCCTGCATGCTGGCTATCTTTGTCAGCCTTACGGCCTGCAACAGCGAACAGCGGAGTATGGAAGCGGACGACTCTGAAGCTACCGTAGCCAGCGAGACCGGAGGGCTCCCTGCGGACGTACTATACGCCACCAGGCCTCTGATCGGTGGGGAGGTGTACAAAACAGCCAGCTTTCAGGCCAATAGCCTGCTGCACTTTGACACCACACAGCTCATACAGGTGCTCGACACTACCGATGCCATGTTTGTAAAGGCGCGTGTGCACCGCGACACTGCCGCTTATACCGGCTTTGTATCCAAGGCCATCCTGCCGGAGTAAACCCTTTCATTCTAAAGCAACGAAGGCCGCTCTGCAAGCAGAGCGGCCTTCGTTGTAAATGTATGTTTCCTTATTTGACTACAACCCTTCTGACAGAACTGTAGCCTTCAGCTTCTATTTTCACATAGTACAGCCCTTTGGCAAGCCGGGTCAGGTCTACGGTTTTGGTTGTCTGAATGTCCGGACGGCTGATCACTTCCTGATACACCTCATTGCCGATCACATTCAGAATACGCAACTCCACCTGCCGGGCATCCAGCTGGGCAAACGAAATCGTAAAAACCCCGTTGTTGGGGTTAGGGTATATGGCAACCTCTTTTTCCTGTTGCTCTAAGCTCTTATTCTTTGTTTCAGTTTGTCCCGGAGCCGGCTCCCGTACTTGGGCCTGTGCCAGTAAAACTGCCATACAGAAAAAGAGAGTAAGTATAATTTGCTTCATATTGAAAATTAAGATCTTGTCCTTCTAAGTATATACAAAAGTTGTTCCATATTGTTAACGTCTGGAGAGATAATTTGTTCTTGTATTTTACATACCAGATCGGATGCTTTCACTAAATAGTGGAAAGTAATTTTGGACTTAAAACATAAAGCCTATCAATTATGCAGATAGCAGTTATCGGAGGGGGCCTTGCCGGGTTGACCAGTGCAATTGCACTGGCCGGGCGGGGGCTTTCTGTGACGCTCATCGAAAAAAAGTCCTACCCCTTGCATAAGGTATGCGGAGAGTATGTCTCGAACGAAGTACTCCCCTATCTGCGTAGTATCGGAGCTGACCCGGCGACGCTCCAACCGGCCTCTATCTCCCGCTTTATGCTCACCTCTCCAAAAGGGGCCACGCTGGAGTCACCACTCGATCTGGGCGGGTTTGGTATCAGCCGCTATACCCTCGATCACTTCCTGTATCAGGTAGCACTGGCCAAAGGGGTGCAGGTGAGGCTGCAGACGGCGGTGCAGGACGTGCAGTTCACGGATAACAGATTTGCACTAAAACTCTCGGACGGTGATACCCTCAGTACAGAAGTCGTACTTGGCGCTTACGGTAAGCGCAGTGCCCTCGACCGCCAGCTCCACCGCTCCTACTTTAACAGGCGCTCTCCCTACATCGGGGTGAAGTACCACGTGCGGCTTGACATGCCCAATGACCTGATCGCGCTCCACAATTTCAGTGACGGCTATGCAGGCATCTCAGCCATCGAAGACGGCCGCTACTGTTTCTGTTACCTGACTACCCGCGAGAACCTGCGGAGGCATGGTTCTATACCTGCCATGGAGCAGGCCATCCTGTATCAGAACCCACACCTGCGCCGTATTTTTGCAGAGGCCGAGTTTCTGTATGAGAAGCCCGAAGTTATCAACGAGATATCCTTTGCCAACAAGACCTGCGTGGAACACCACATGCTGATGTGCGGCGACGCGGCTGGCATGATCACTCCGCTTTGCGGCAACGGCATGGCCATGGCCATCCACGCAGGCAAACTGGCGGCGGAGCAGACCATGTACTACTTTCAGAATGGGCGTAACCGACAAGCACTGGAAGCAGGCTATACCCTGGCTTGGAAAGAGCAGTTTGCACAGCGTCTGCAGGTAGGGCGTGCCGTGCAACGGTTGTTTGGAAACCCACTGCTGTCGGAGTTGGCAGTAGGCACGCTACGTTACCTGCCAGCAGCTGTACGCCTGATCATGCGTCAAACCCACGGGCAGCCTTTCTAATCCTATACATCTTAAACCGGTCGCTTTCGTACTTATCCAAACCTGTGGCTGCGTCTTTTTAGGAAGAAGCACAAACATAGTGTTTGTTTACCTGTTGCTGCTATACCTATGACAGACGGGCAAGCCCAGGTATAGCATTCCAATTGCCTTGAAACAAATTCTTAGCACACACACCAGCTCATGAAAAGCTATATATGCGGTATCGGCACGGCTAACCCGCCACACAAAATCCCTCAGATGCAGGTGGCCGATTTTATGGCAGCGGCTCACCAGCTCGATGAGCAAGGAAGCCGCAAGCTCAAAGCCCTCTACCGCGTGTCAGGTATAAGCCAACGTTACAGCGTGCTCGAAGACTTCACCCGACAAAACGGCGACTATACCTTCTTTCCCAACACGCATGACCTCGAGCCCTTCCCCACGGTGCAGCAGCGCATGGAGGTATACCGCAAGCACGCCCTCGACCTGTCAGAGCAGGCGGTGCGCAACTGTCTGGCCCAGGTCAGCGATACTACGCTGCAGAGCCTGACCCACCTGATCACCGTGAGCTGCACGGGCATGTACGCACCCGGTCTTGATATTGATCTTGTGGAGCGGCTTGAGCTGAACTCCTGTGTGCAGCGCACGGCTGTCAATTTTATGGGCTGCTATGCGGCTTTCAATGCCATCAAGCTGGCCGACGCCATCTGCAAAGCTGACCCCAGCGCTAGGGTGATGCTGGTGTGCACCGAGATCTGTACCATCCACTTCCAGAAAAATCAGGAACAAGACCACCTCGTATCGAATGCACTGTTTGGCGACGGCGCGGCGGCAGTACTTATGCAGGGGCAACCTTGTCAGGAGGTGAGCCTCGAGCTGCAGTCTTTCCACTGCGACCTGGCGCCTGCCGGCAAACGCGAGATGGCCTGGCACATTGGCGATACGGGTTTTGAGATGACCCTCTCCTCTTACGTACCCGATCTGATCAAAAACGGCATCAAGCAACTCACAGAACGTTTGTTGCAGGGCCTCCGCACCACGGTTTCGGAGATCAAGCTGTTTGCTATACACCCCGGTGGGCGGCGCATCCTCGAAGTGATAGAACAGGAACTGGGCATGACCCGCGACGACAATCGCTTTGCCTACCGGGTGCTGCACGAATTTGGCAACATGTCGTCGGCCACGGTGCTGTTTGTGCTGAAGGAGCTGATGGCGAGCCTGACCACACACGAAAAAGACGAGCCGGTGCTGAGCTTTGCCTTTGGCCCCGGCCTAACATTGGAATCGATGCTACTGAAAGTGCACTATGCTGAAGCAAAGGTCTAACCAAGCCGAACTAATGGACGACCTCAGCCTGTCTGGTGACGAGCTGCGCCGCAACCTCGAAGAACTGGAGGTGATCAACACCTGGCTGGGCGGTTATAAGGTGGTGCTCGATGCGCTGGAGCAACTGCTGGATGGATACACAGGTCCACCTCTCCGGCTGGCCGACATCGGCTGTGGTGGCGGCGACACGCTGCGACATATTGCCAAGTGGGCCCGCCGCAAGAAGGTTCCGCTGCAACTTATAGGTATAGATGCTAACAACTTCATGGTGCAGTATGCCCGGCAACGCTGCGGTGGCTTCCCCGAAATAGAACTGGAGCAGCACGATGTATTTTCGGAGCGCTTTCAGCATCAGCAGTATGATATTATTGTATGTAGCCTCTTTTGCCACCACTTCACCGATGATCAGTTGGTGCACATGTTCCGGCAGCTGCACCGGCAGGCAGGTATAGCCGTTATCATCAACGACCTGCACCGGCACTGGCTGGCCTATCATTCTATCAGGTTGCTCACACATTTTTTCTCTGATTCCTATCTTGTCAAAAACGACGCACCGCTTTCAGTCTGGCGGGCTTTTCGAAGAGAGGAGCTACAAACGCTGGTGCAGGAAGCAGGTATAGATAGGTATAGCCTGCGCTGGATGTGGGCATTTCGCTGGCAATTGCTTTTGAAAAAAGCCTAACAATTAGTATCTTAACAAGGTATACCAATCAACTCCCTTATGATGCGACGGATCAACATGCCCTACCTGCTTTCGGTACTGCTGGCTGCCGCGGCGTTCTACTTCGCCTGGTCCCGCGAGTTTGTCACAAATGTGTGGCTGGCGCTGGCATTAATTGCCACGCTGCAACCGGCTATCTACCTGGTGCTGCGACACGCCCGCAACAGGTATAGCTGAATCGCTCACTTAACCCTTTTGACATGAACAAAAGCACGCTTAATTTCTGGATTCTCTTTGTGGTGTCCATCATTATCTCAGCCCTGATCATCTCTATTTTCGTGAAGGTGCTCAAGGCTGTTCTGTTTGTGATCCTGGTGCTTGTACTGGCCCCGATCATTTATATTGTGCTCAAGCTGATACTGCCCGGAGCAAAAGGCAAGAGCGAAGATGATAAGCTGAAGTCCAGGCCCTAGGTTTAGAAAAAGAGCTGCTGCGCCAGCCGGAAGGTGTTGGCGTGCGCCTCTACGATGTGCGCGATTTGTTTGGAGTAGCCACCGCCCATACTGACCGTGACAGGTATGCGGTGCCGTGCGCAAGCCTCCAGCACCATGCGGTCGCGCTCTTTACAGCCAGCTATGCTCATGCCCAGCTTCCCAAGCTTGTCAGTCGCCAGCACGTCCACCCCTGACTGAAAAAACACAAACTCTGGCTCCTGCTCGTCCAGCAGCCGTGGCAGGTGCTCTCCCAGTAATTTCAAATAGGTTTTATCATCTGTGCCCTCCGTCAACGGCACATCCAGGTCCGACTGCTCTTTGTGAAAGGGATAGTTGTGTCCGCCGTGCATACTGAAGGTGAACACACGTGGCTCGTTCCTGAAAATCTGTGCCGTGCCGTTGCCCTGGTGTACGTCCAGATCCACCACCAGCACTTTCTTTATCCCCTTATATTTGATTAGGTAATTAGCTGCAATGGCAATGTCGTTGAGCAGGCAGAAGCCCTCGCCCCTATCGGTGAAGGCATGGTGCGTACCACCGGCTATGTTCATGCCGATGCCAAACTCCAGCGCAAACAGCGATGCCTGCAGCGTACCGTTCATGATCACCACCTCACGCTCTACCAGCTGCTCCGAAAGCGGAAAACCTGTTTTTCGAATCTCTGACGGACTTAGCTCCAAGTCGCGCAGGCGCTGCCAATAGGTGGCGTCGTGGGTGTCAAGGATGTATTGTTCCTGTAGCGGTTCGGGGGCGAAGAGATTGTCTTGCGTAATGGTGCCTTCATAGAGCAGCTGCTCGGGCAGCAGATCGTATTTGGCCATCGGAAAGCGGTGGCCTTCGGGCAGGGAGTGTGCGAATATTTCAGACCAGGCAATTTTTAGCATAGTGCAAAATTAACATTTATACACCGCCACTAGTTTATCCACCGATCCATTTTCTTTCCCCGATACACCCTTTTTTCTGCCGGTCAGAACCCTTTCTAGAACTACTTTTACAGCACCTGCACAAGCCGTTTATACCTGATTTTCAGTGCAATTATCCTCTCACAACATTATGTAAAACACCCTATGCACACAGGTGCATAAATTCATGAAACCCTATATAATTGCCCACAAATGCGCATTCAGGATGTGGATAAATGTGGATAACTATGTTGATTACGGTGAATTATCCACCATTTACTGTTAACTCCCTGTTAATTTCAGGTAAATTTCATCACCGCGGACAACTGTCTGACAGACGCTACAGTCATGGCTTCACACGGAGCAGTCCAAAAAGAGAGCGCTCCCGGCTAAATATTATCAGCGCAAAAGCTATACCTAATAATCTGTGTGCAAGGACGATGCAACCTTTGTAATTTATGCAACGATATATAGCAATTCACATATAAAAGTCACACTTTAGCGTAGGCTATCGTAAACTTTAATAAAAACCAACCAGACAAGACGATGAAAAAATCTATACTACTCCTACTAGCTTTCCTGTTCTCAATAGGTGCCTATGCTCAGACCGATTACGGACCATCGGCAGGACAGCAGAATCACAACCTGTTCAGCGGCACCGGCACCAATTCCGGCTTTGGTATAAAAGGCGGTGTGAACTTCGCCACCCTCCGCGGCAGCGACAAAGACGTGCTGGGCAACTTCAGTGGCCTTACAACTTTCCATGCCGGTGTCTATACCCAGTTTTCACTTGGCAATACCTTTTCCATACAGCCTGAGGCGCTGTACTCCCGCAAAGGCATTGAGCGAAACGACTCCACCTTCCGCTTCGATTACCTGGAAGTACCCATTCTGGCGGTATTCAACATCACTGAAAATGTAAGTATACATTTTGGTCCGCAGGTAGGCATCCTGATGTCAGCAAAAGAAGAAGATACGGAAGTGAACATAGAGCCGCTGAACACCTTTGCCTATGGCATAGCAGCCGGAGCTGAAGCCCGTCTGAGCATTTTCAGATTGGGAGCCCGCTATAACTTGGGGCTGGAGGACCTGCGCAAAGAAAACAACCAGGGGCAGAAGATAAATCAGGATATAAAACATGGCGTATTCCAGGTATACCTGGGCCTTGGCTTTTAAGGCATTACTCACCTCTGATCTCCTCGACACAGGGACCTGGCAGCAGGTCCCTGTTTTGTTTTAGGCGCAGGTATACAGCCTGTTGTTTTCAGCCCTTTGTCTTTCTATGCCGTATTTTATAATGCTGAAAACCACCCCTGTGCCAGCGGGCACAGCGCTTACACTTATGAACACGCACAGACTACGACTGCTCTATACCCTACTTTGGGCCTTTCTGGCATTTGCTGGCATGGCCTGCGACACTACCGTAAAAACCGATGAAGCAGAAGTGGGCGCTGCCGTTAGGGCTCTCAGCCCCGGCATGCCCGACCAGATATTTCAGCTGGACACAACCAAAAGCACTGTTACCTGGATAGGTGCTAAAGTGACGGGACGCCACAATGGCCTTATCCCAATCAGAGAAGGCACGATCACACTGCACGATGGCAAGCCCCATGGCGGCAAGGCAGTGTTTGACATGACCAATGTGCGCTCGGATGACAAGTCGATTGACGAGGCAGGAAACAAAAAGCTGACAAAGCACCTGCGCTCCGAAGACTTTTTTGACGTGCAACAGCATCCCATTGCCTCCTTTGTGATCACCTCCATTGTACCTTATGACAGCACGGAGCGCCAGGACGCCCCTGCTGTTCCCGACAACACGAAACAACTGCGCATCAAAAACCCGAATCACAAAGTGACAGGCAACCTTACCATTACAGGCATCACCAAGAGTATCAGCTTTCCTGCCCTTATTGAGTTGGAAGACTCTGTGCTGCGCGCCAAAGCTAATTTCAACATTGACCGCACCCACTGGCGCCTCACCTACGGCTCAGACCAGTCACTCGGAAACAGGACTATTTACCCATCCGTTAATATTGGACTTGACATAGTGGCTCGCAGGCAATAAGCTAATCAACAAACACTTATAGCAACAATTGCGTTACAGCAATTGTACTGTTCCGACATTTATTACCGCTCAGCTATGCTAAACTCACCCGTAATACGTTCCTACACAAACCATTTGTGAACATATTATGAGAAAATACCTTTGCCTGTTGCCTCTTTTGCTACTCTGTCTCACGGCCAACGCCCAAGGCAGCGCCATAGCGGCATTTAACTTGAAACAGGCAGAGACGCTGAAATTCGGCATGTTGGCACTGGGTGTCTGGGCACTTATCAACATACTGATCAGCAGTATCAAACTAACCAAGTCTTCGCGCAACAAACGTTACTTTTTCCAGATGAACATCTACTGGAACATCGTCAACATGATCATTGCAGGCGGATCACTCTATTTTATTCTCTCAGTTGACTCTAGTGTTCGATCACTATCTGAAACGGTTGCTTTCCACTACTGGACGCTTAAGCTGCTATACCTGAGCATCGGCCTGGACTTTGCGTTTCTGATGCTGGCAGCTTACCTAAAAGAACGATCGCTGAGTTCACCAAAAGCAGAGCAGTACCTGGGCTATGGGCAGTCTATCACACTGCAGGGGCTGTTTTTACTAGTGCTCGATATCACGCTGGCTGTAATGCTGGAGGGCCGGGCTGAGCAGTTACTGCCCCTTATCCAAAACTAATTTATAAACCTAAAAAAAGCCGCTGCGCCATACCTGTCTGGGTATAGTGCAGCGGCTTTTTAATATTCCTCAGTGCTTGCTTAACGCGGCTCGTGACGGCCTTCGGCGAATTCCTCAATAATCTTCTTGTTAAAGGCAGGTATATCATCCGGATTACGGCTTGTCACCAGGCCATTGTCTACTACCACTTCCTGATCCACCCACTCAGCTCCGGCGTTTTTAAGGTCGGTCTTCAGGGTATGGTAGCTTGTCATTTTCTTGCCCTGCAGCTTGCCGGTTTCAATCAGCGTCCAGGGGCCGTGGCAGATGGCGGCTACGGGCTTGCCGCTCTCCATGAACTTGTTCACAAAGCTCACCACCTTGTCATTAGCGCGCAGTTTGTCAGGACTCATCACCCCACCAGGCAGCAGCAGCCCGTTATAGTCGTCGGCGTTCACGCTGTCGATGGTTTTGTCCACTTTGAATTTATCGCCCCAGTCCGTATGGTCCCAGCCTTTCACTTCTCCCTCTTTCAGGGCTATTATATGAGTCTGCGCACCGGCTTCTTCCAAAGCTTTTTTAGGCTCGGTTAGCTCCACCTGCTCAAACCCATCGGTTACTACTATTGCTATCTTTTTTCCTTCCAGATTATTAGCCATTCTAAGTTGGTTTTTATAGTTTAACATTCGTATAGTATATTCAAAACGATTTAGAGAGCAAATTGTTAGAAGGCAGCAAGCAGCAATAGCCCTGCTGTATATTTCGTTATAATTCCATGATGAAACATCTGAAGCAATTTATGCTGGCAATGGCCTTTGGCCTGTTCGTCAGCACGGCAGCGCAGGCTCAGGAGGTCACGACCATCAAGTTTGACCAGCTACAGGAGCTACGCCAGTCGCCGCATGACACCCTGTACGTGGTGAATTTCTGGGCCACCTGGTGCAAGCCCTGCATTAAAGAGATGCCTTATTTCGAAGCTGCCCACGCCAAGTACAAAGACCAGCCGGTGCGGGTGATCCTGGTGAGCATGGATGCCGTGCAGGACAAAGAGAAGCGGGTGATGCCTTTTGTGCAGAAGCGTAAGCTCCAGTCGCGGCTATACCTGCTCGACGAGCCAGACGGCAACACCTGGATCGACCGCATCGAGCCGAAGTGGTCAGGCGCCATACCTGCCACCATGTTCTTCAACAACAAGCGCAAGCAGTATGAATTCGTAGAGCGCGAGATCTCACAAGATGAGTTACAGGAACTGATCAACAAGTATAAACCATAACCTATTACTATGAAGAATAACCGAGTACCGCTTCTTTACATGGCGTGCCTGCTGTTGGTGGGCGTGCTGATGGCAGCTATACCTGCCTCTAACAACTCCGGCTACCAGGTAGGCGACACAGCCCGCGACTTCAAACTGAAGAACGTGGACGGCAAGATGGTCTCCATGAGCGATTACAAGGATGCCAAGGGCTTCATTGTCACGTTCACTTGCAACACCTGCCCTTACTCGGTGGCTTACGAAGACCGCCTGATTGAGCTGCACAACAAGTATGCACCGCAGGGCTACCCGATCATTGCCATCAACCCGAACGATGTGAAAGTATCACCAAAGGACTCTTACAAAGACATGCAGGTGCGTGCCAGGGAGAAGAACTTCCCGTTCCCGTACGTGTATGACGAAACGCAGGAAATCACCAAAGCCTATGGTGCTACCCGCACACCGCACCTGTATGTGGTGCAGAAGCAGCAAGACGGCACTTTTAAGGTAGCCTACATCGGCACGATAGACGATAACTCGCGTGAACCAGCGAAAGTGCAGAAGAAATATGCTGAGGAGGCACTTGACGAGCTGGTAGCAGGCAAAGCCGTGAGCCAGCCTAACACCAAAGCGATCGGCTGCACCATCAAGTGGCGTGAGGCATAGTTTCAGCTTTCCTTTCTGATATCAATAGGCAATGGCAGCTCAGTCGGTTTGATTGAGCTGTCTGCTTTTTGGGCTACAGGCAGATCTATTTCACCTTTCAGGCCGGCAATGCGGGCCTCCACTTCATACTTGTTGTTGTAGTAGCCCACACGCATCGACTCGCGCAGGTATAGCCACAGGAAGCGCAGGTAGCCATGCTCCTGAAACTGCCGGATATGACAAAGCTCATGTGCCACCCAGCCTTTGTCACGCAGAAAAGAGTCCCGCTTCACGCCGCTCAGGTGGATCGTTTGGCCCAGTACCATAGCCACATTGCTGCTCTTGAGCACCAGGCGGGCGATGCGGGCAAAAGGAGAATTCTCAACAATTTTGTACTTCATCTTTGTAAGCTTATACCTGACACAACAGGTCATTTAGGTTACGCGTCCAGGCTATCATACGGGTAAACAGCTCTGAATAAAAAGTGAATAGCATGCCTTTCTCCTGTGAACATCAGCTATTTACCATATTGCCAGTCTAGAAAATTGTACTTACTTTTGCTCCCTGGTTCGCCATTTTAGTTTTGGCGAACAGGTTGCAGGGTATAAAATGCAATACTAGACCTATACCACTCTACAACCATAAGGTGACAAAGTTTGCTGCTGCGGCAGAGCTAAACATGCTAAACCCTATGACAAAAACAATCATACTGAGTGTACTGGCCCTTGTATCCATCGCTCTTTCTTTCTTCTACGAAGTAAAAAAGCCTGGGTCGACACCTGCTGAATCAGAAACGGCCAGCCTCATGCTATACCCGATCCAGACTGGGGAGGACATCGCGAAAGCACTGCAACTACAGGTGCCGTCCCACCTGAGCGAACCCGTGGATTCGGCCTTCTACCACCGCTACTCCCGCAAACTGGGCCTCAAGCTCGACTACAGCGAAGACAAAGACCTGCTCGAAAGCGTATCCAAGTGGCTGGGCACTCCTTACAGCTATGGCAGCAACTCCAAAAGAGGAACCGACTGCTCCGGCTTTGTGACCCGCATCTACAGCGACGTGTACGGCATCGACCTGAGCCGCAGCTCCCGCTCCATGTTCGACGACGTGACCCGCATCCGCAAAGACAGTGTACGCACCGGCGATCTTGTCTTTTTCCGTCGTAGTCCCAGGCAGCCGATCTTTCATGTGGGCATCTACCTCAAAGACAACAAGTTTGTGCACTCCGCCACAAGCGGTGGCGTGATGATCAGTTCCCTCAAGGAGCCTTATTACCGTAACTACTACTACGCTGCCGGCCGGGTTGACTAACACCATACCTTGTATCATAGATTTTGAGGACGGGCGGCTATACCAGCGCCCGTTTTTTCGTTTGCGGTGTATAACAAAATTACTTGTAGCAGGGTATAGGAAGGTTGTTCGGAGTTGAGCAACTTGCGCCCGATTTGACAAACAGCCGAAGCAGGTGCTATACAAAATCACACATACCTTATGACAGATCAGAACACTCAGAATCAGCAACAGCAGAGCCCGGACGGGAAAACCATTTCCCAAAGCCAGCTCTTTAAGAACATACTCAAGAAGGCAGAGAAGTATCTGGAGCATCCTTCGCAGGTTATCAGACTTTTGAACGACGCCTTCAAGAAAGCCACGGCCAAGAAAAGCCTGGGGACGATTGCGGGCGAGGTATGGGAAAGCTTCCAGGTCCTATCGCATATGATCAGATCGGCTGTGAATGGAGAGTACAAAGGCATCCCGAATACAACATTGGTAGGTGGTGTGGCCGTTATTCTGTACTTCCTGATGCCAATCGACCTGATACCTGACTTTATACCAGTGATCGGTCTTTTGGACGATGCTACCCTGCTGGCCTGGTTTATGACCAGCATCAAGTCGGAGCTCGACAAATTCAAGGAGTGGGACGAGGATCGCCAGGCCCGACAGCAGTCGGTGCACACCATGGAGCCGCACCATGCTGACAGCTCCTTTGGCACGCCAAAGTACAGCGACCAGGCTGCTGACTCAACAGAGGTTCAGCACGAGAGTCCAGCCCATACTTCGCAGGGACACGGCTCTGAGGAACCAGGCCATCACGAGCCCATTGTACGTGCCTCTACCACCGACAGCAGCCGCGTAGCCAAAAACCCGCACGACGACATTCCGGAGGGCGGCAATATCCGCTAGCCTGCGTCACAGAAAAAACACATGAAAAGCTGCCTTTCAAGGCGGCTTTTTTTATGCCCTTGGTACCTCATTAGAGAGTGTAACAGCAGGTTAAACAACTGCATAACACAGCTTAAAAAAATACATAACGGCTACACAATATAGTACTATTCAAATACAGAAATCTGAAAAAATTTAGAAAAAAGCCGCTTATCTATTAGTTTCTTCAGGAATTAATTTTCTATATTTGGACTGATGATTGTGTATTTTTAACTTTTTAGCCAAGGTGTCTTCATCATTTCTACGACTTACTTCCGTTAATCTTCACATCGACGGCATTGGGAAGGTTCTGATCGAACGCAGCGACAAAGCCAAGCGTCTTAGCATCAGTGTGCGCCCTATCAAAGGGGTGCGTGTAGCCGTCCCTCCGCACATCAGCTTCGAAAAAGCCGAGCAGCTTATTTATACCAAGAGCGATTGGATAAAAGAGCACCAGGCCCGCATGAAGCAGCAGGAGGCCCGTGTGACCATGTACGATGGCAACACCGACTTCAAGACCCGCTGCCATACCCTGCGCCTGCTCACGCATGCCCAGTATACCATGCGCTGCGTGATCGAGAACGGTTACATCAACGTGTTCTACCCGGCTTACAAAGACGTGCGCGACAACGAAGTGCAGAAGTTTATCCGCAAGTCGATTGAGGAGGCCTACCGCAAAGAGGCCAAAGCGTATCTGCCGGAGCGTGTCAAATTCTTCGCCGACAAGTTTGGCTTCGATTACCAGAACGTGTTTATCAAAAACGCAAAGTCACGCTGGGGAAGCTGCTCGCATACCAACAACATCAACCTCAACCTGCACCTGATGCGCCTGCCTGACTCACTTTGCGATTACGTAATCCTGCACGAGTTGGCGCACACCATCGAGAAAAATCATGGTCCGGGTTTCTGGGCACTGCTCGACAAGGTATGTCCTAACTCAAAGGCCCTCGACCAGAAACTGAAAGCTTACCGCATCTCTATCTACTAATCAAGTATTGCCTATCGACAGAACGCTTACTACACACATTATTTTCTGAAAACATACGCATAACGACAGCCACACAGGAACCTGGTTCCACTTTCAAGGCTGTTGTTTTACCAAATAAAAAGCGGCCGGGGTTTGCACCCCGGCCGCTTCTGTTTATACCATTTACAAATTCGATCAGCTGGCTTTCTGCATCGCATGTGATGCTACAAAGTCCACAAAGTCGCCCACCGTGTTGATCGGAACTTCATCCGGAATGGTGATCTGGAAATTTTTCTCCAACTCCAGGATGATATCCACTACATCCACCGTATCAAAGCCGAAATCTTTTTCCAGACGGGCATTTGCCTGCAAACGGGCAGGTCTAATCTCCTTGGTTTTGCTAATGATGCGGATTACCTCTCGCTCAATAGTTTTGTCTGTTGTTGCAATCATATATTTATAGGGTGTATTCTCTAACTACTTTTCCATTTACAGGTACCTCTGTTTCGTCCTGAGGTATAATTTTCACGCCTCCTACCGGCTTTCTCTCTCCTTTTACCTTTGCTCTCAGCTTCTCATTGAGCAAGTACATCACCGGCACGATCAGGAGTGTGATGATAGTCGCAAATCCCAGGCCAAAGATGATCGTCCAGGCCAGCGGTCCCCAGAAGGCGGCACTGTCGCCCCCCATAAAGAAGTTCGCTTTGAACTCCGTGAACAGGGTATAGAAGTTCAGGTTTATACCTAACGCCAAGGGTATCAAGCCTAGTATAGTCGCAGTCGCGGTCAGCAGCACCGGGTTCAGACGGGTCTTGCCTGCTTCCACAATCGCTTCTTTCAGGTCGCGTCCTTCTTCTATCAGCATGTCGGTGAACTCCACGATCAGGATACCGTTTTTCACCACGATACCTGCCAGGGCCACTATACCTACACCGGTCATTACCACCGACACGTCCATCCCAAAAATGGAGAAGCCCAGCAACACGCCGATGATGCTGAAGAGCACCTCCGACAGGATGATGAACGGCTTCGAGATGGAGTTGAACTGCGTCACCAGCACCAGGAAGATGATCAGGAAGGCCGCCACCAGGGCAATCATCAGGAAGTTGGCTGTTTCCTCCTGCTCCTCCTGCTGTCCGCCCATGCTGATCTCAAAGCCCTCCGGCGTCTGGAAGTTCTGCAGTGAGCTACCGATGCTTTGCACCACTTCGTTGGCGTTATACCCATCCAGCACGTTCGACTCAAGCGTTACCACCCGTTTCAGGTTTTTGCGCTTGATACCTCCGTATGAAGTACCGTACTCAATACTCGCCAGTGACGAAAGCGGGATCTGGCGTACCTGCCCGCTGTTCATGTCGCGGTACGTGATGCGCATGTCCAGCAAGGCATCAATGTTCTCGCGGTAAGGCTCTGCATAGCGCACTTGTATCGGGTACTCCTCTTCGTCCAGCTTGAACTTAGATGCCTCGTCGCCGAAAATGGCCGTGCGCAGCTCCATACCGATTTGCCCGGTGCTGATGCCTTCGCGGTTGGCACGCTCCCGATCGATGTTGATGATGATCTCCGGCTTGCTGTCTTCCAGGTCGCTGCGGAGTTCTTCTATACCACCAATCTGCTGCTGATCAATGTAAGTTTGCACTTGCTTCGACAGCGCCACCAGGCCTTCAAAGTCCTCGCCCGCTATTTCGATGCTGATTGGCTTACCCACCGGCGGACCGTTCTGCTCTTTGTCTACCGTGATGTTGGTACCCGGTATACCGCGCACCGCTTCACGTATTTCGTTCATGTACTCCTGCGTGCTGCGCTCGCCGGTTCGGTATTGATACTCAACAAAGGCTACGGTAACCTTTCCTAAGTGAGATTGTGCGGTCACGCTGCGGTCATTCTGGTCGCCGGCACCGATGGCCACATTGGAAATAACCGATTCCACATCGCTGTTTTCGGCACCAATCACCCGATAGATGCGCTTCTCCACCTCACGTGTAACCGAGTCAGTCACAAGCTGATCTGTACCGACTGGCATGCTAATGTAGGTATAGACGAAGTTCGGGTCGGAATCCGGGAAGAATACTACTTTAGGTGCTCGTACTGCTGTCAGAAAAAAAGAAAAAATAAGTAGCACAAACATGCTCAGGAACATCCACACTGGCCGTCTGCCCATCAGCATCCAGCGCAGCAGGCGCTCGTAGCCCCGCATGAAGCGCGGCAGTACGTTGTTCTGGAAACCGTGGATCATGCGACGGAATACAAAGCGGTTCAGCAGCACCAACACCACAACCAGCATGATCAGGTTGGCCGTGCCATACCAGCCAGCCATGTAACCCACGATGGCCACCAGTGCAGCACCACCTATCAGTAACCAGAAGTTGCGACGTGCACGCGGTGCAATATCAGCCTCCTGCTCGTGCTCCCTCTTCATGAAAGAAACCGCAAACACTGGGTTAATGATAAAGGCCACCAGCAACGACGCCATCAGTGTGACGATAAGCGTGATCGGCAGGAAGAACATGAACTTACCTACAATGCCTGGCCAGAAAGCCAGCGGCAGGAATGGAGCCACTGTGGTAAGGGTACCGGCCAATACAGGTATAAACACCTCGCCGGCAGCCAGTTTAGCTGATTTAATGATGCCCAGATTGGACTGGTGCAAAATGCGGTGCGTGTTCTCGATTACCACGATAGCATCGTCCACCACAATACCCAGGGCCAGCAGGAACGAGAAGAGCACGATCATGTTGAGCGAAAAGCCCAGCACCGGCATCAGCATAAAGGCGATGAACATCGAAATTGGAACTGACAAGCCCACAAAAATGGCGTTGGTCGTGCCCATGAAGAACATCAGGATCAAGGTCACCAGCACGAAGCCAATGATGATCGTGTTGATCAGGTCGTTCAGGGTATGGCGCGTCATCGTGGACTGGTCACCAGTGATGGTCACCTTTAGGTCAGCCGGGAGCACGGTAGCCTGCATCTCCTCCACCATTTCGTGGATATTGTCAGATGCCTGTATCAGGTTCTCGCCGCTTCGCTTGATCACGTTGAGCGTAATTACGGGCGAATTGTCCAAGCGGGCAAAGCTCTCCTGCTCTTCAAAACCTTCTTTTACCTCCGCAATTTCTTTCAGCTGGATATTAGCGCCGGACAGTGACTTTACCACGATATCCCCAATCTTATTCGGGTCGGTGTACTGGCCTACCACACGCACGGAGCGCTTCATCTCGCCTACCGAGATATTGCCACCTGACACAGTAACGTTTTCAGAAGAAATGGCTCTTTTGATGTCGTCAAAAGTCACCTGCGCCACCTGCATTTTGTAGAGGTCCACGTTTACCTGCACCTCCTTGTCAAGAGCGCCCACCATGTCCACGCGAGTAATCTCAGGCTGCGCTTCAATGCGATCCTGTATATCCTCAGCGTACTTTTTCAGGCGGTCGAGGCTGTAGTTGCCGGACACATTGAGGTACATGATTGGGAACTCAGAGAAGTTCACCTCCTGCACGTTCGGGTCCTGGTCGAGGTCGGTCGGCAGGTCGGTGCGGGACTTGTCCACAGCATCCTTCACCAGTTGCTTCGCTTCTACCACATCCACGTCGGTGTTGAATTCCACTGTGATCATCGAGAAGTCCTGAATAGAATTGGACGTCACCTTCTTCACTCCCGAAATAGCCTTCAGCTGCTTTTCGATCGGCCGCGTCACCAGGTTCTCGATATCTGCCGGCGATGTGCCTGGGTATACCGTGCCCACAAACACGGTCGGAATCACGATGTCGGGGAAATTCTCTTTCTGGAGCGTGATGTACGAGAAGATACCCCACACCGAGATGATGAGGGTAATGATGTATATACTCGTCCTATTATCAATGGACCAATTGGTCGGCTTGAAATATTTCATAGTCTGCTGCTTAAAAGATTATTGCTGCGCAAGACGCTCCTGGTTGAAGACAACTGGCTGCCCTTCGTTCACACTCTGGTATCCTGCTGTAATGATGTAGTCTTGCGCTGTCAGTCCATTCAGCACCTCTACCTGCCCCTGGTAGTTCACGCCCGTCTCCACCTCTTTGCGGGTGGCCACGTAGCGTTCGCCTTGTTTCTGGGCTACGTACACGTACTGCGACTTTTCGTCGCGCTGTACCAGGTTGACAGGTATAATGATGGCGTCTTCTTTGCGGTAGTCCTGTATGCGCACCACGGCCACCAAGTTCGGACGCAACTCTATGTTCACGTTTTTCGGCCGGAGCTCGATCATGAAGGTGCGGCTGCTCGGGTTGATGAAGCTGCTGACCACATCCACTGTAGCGCTAATCTCCTGGTTCAGGTCCGGGAAACGTATCAGGGCTTCGTCGCCTTTGCTGATCTTGGTCAGGTAAGCTTCTGACACCTCCGCCACAATCTTAGAGCCATTGGTGTTGACCACCCGGATGATACCCACGCCCGGCGCCACGGCCTCTCCGGCATTTGGAATCACGTTGTCGACCACGCCGCTCACAGGAGCCTTCACGTTATACTGATCACGCTGCTGCTGCAGGGTGGCCAAGCTGCGCTCCAGGGCCTCCTTGTTATTTTTGGCTGTCAGAAACTGCATCTCAGTGCCAATTTTCTGATCCCAAAGGTTTTTCTGGCGTTCATAGGCCACGTTGGCCAGTTCCAGGCGGGTACGCACCTCGGCTATGTTCTGCTCTAGCACCTGCGCGTCGATGGTGGCCATGGTCTGCCCCTTTGTTACCTTGTCACCGCGCTTTACCCGCACGCTCGTGAGCACACCCGGTACTTTGGCGCTTACCAGCACGTTTTGATCAAAGTCTGCACGGCCCTGCACCTCCAGGTAGTGACGGAACGTGTCCTGCTGCACCTGCGCTACAGTTACCGGCACAGTCTTTCTCTCAACTGGTCCACCCTTGCCTTCTGTCTTTAGCTCCGCTTCCAGCTGTGCAATCTGCTCCTGCAGCTCCGTTTGCTGTTTCTTCAGTTCTGCCAGTTGCGCCTCTTTGTCGCTGCCCTGGTTGCAGGCGGCCAGGCTTAGGAACAGGGCCAGCGATGAAACTCCAAGTATCTTCTTCATGATAAGTCGTGTGTTAGTCTTTTTTCAAGTGTTTTATTTTATAAGCAGGGTGCCAGTGGCTTTGTCAAGATTCACTTTAGCGATCAAGGCATCGTACATGGCGGCGTAGTAATTGGTCTGTGCCTGGCGCAGGTCGGTTTCGGCGGTCACTACTTCCAGGTTAGAGCCTACGCCCTCCTGAAACTTGATCTTGGCCACACGGGCAATCTCCTCGGCCAGTTCCAGGTTCTCGCGCTGCGATGCCAGCACGTCCAGAGAGTTGGTCAGGTCGGTGGAGGCCTGTTCCATTTCCAGATCTATACCTTGCTCCAGACTCTCAAACCCCAATTTGGCATTCTCGAGCGTCAGGCGGGACTGCTGCACCTGGTAGTGCTTGCGGAGGCCGTCGAAGATCGGCACCTGCAGGCCCAGGCCTACGTAGGCGAAGTCGAACCAATTACGGCTGCGGGTGATCTCACTGAAGTCATTGTTGGCAGCCACATAGCCGTAGCGGCCGTTCAGGTATAGTTTGGGTAAGTAACCAGAGCGGATGTTGCGCAGGTTTAGCATGGCGAGGTCACGCTGCGTCTCCAGGACAGAGTACTCAATGCGATTGCTATAATTGAAACCGTTTCGATTGGTCTTGGCCATATCAACCTGCACTTCGCTCAGACTGTCAGTTAACAGCAGCTGTTCTTTCTGGGGCATCCCCATCTGGAACTTAAGCAGGTCCTCACCTAATGTAAGCAAGCGCTCAGTTTTCTGCTTTTCTACTTTCAGGTTATTGTAGGTCACACGAAGGCGGTCCACGTCCAGCTTTTCAGCTACGCCCTGCTCAAACATCACTTGCGTCTGCTTCAGGAGCGTGTCCAGGCGGTAGAGGTTCTGGTTGAGAAGCTCCATGCGCTCCCGGCTCACCAGCACACTGTAATAAGCTTTGGTCACCTGCTCTACTACATCAATTTCGTTCTGCTCCGTGGTTTTGCGCGACAGCTCGGTATAAGTCTTGGCAGCTTTCAAACCGATCAGGTATGAGCCGTCGAACAGCAGCTGGCTGGCCGTGATGGCAGCGTTGCCAGTATACTGTGGCGTAAACACTACCGGCACAAAAGTGCCTGGCTCCGGTGCGTTTGGGTTATCCGGATCCTGAAAAAACTCGGCTGGCAGGAAGCTCTTCTGCTGAATCACGTTTTTGCCCAGGTCGGCGGCGGCGTCGATCTGCGGCAAGCCCATTGCCCGGATCTCTCCTACTTTGGCTTTGTCGATATCCTGCTGGTTGCGGGCCATTTTCAGGCTCGCGCGGTTCTGCAGGGCATAATCGATACTCTGTTGCAGACTGAAAGCCTGCGGCGATGCCTGCGCCAGCACCTTGACCGGGCTTAGCAAGACGAATAGTGCCAGTAACAGGCTAATGGTTTTTTTCATAATCGGAGAGTTGTAGTCAGTTATTCTTCTTCTGTGATTTGCTTGTAGTCATTGATCATCTTGTGCCCTTTGAGCGTGGCGATCCCGAGCATGAAGTACTCGAGGCTGGCCGTTTGCACATGCAGCAGCTCAAATTGGAAGCGGGGGAAAAGGGCTTCGTCAAAAGGCACCTCGATCTGGGCGAGTCGCAGGCGGGCGATTACCTCCACGTCCAGGTCCTGCCGGAACAAGCCCTCAGAAATGCCGCGCCTGAGGTTATCTTTTATCCGGTGAAGGAAGTCATGGTTCTTATACTCCTGCCACTTTTGCCAGGCGTTGGCGTGGTACTTCTGCAGATCGAAGAAGATGCCGGGGTGAATGCTGGCGAAGACCTGACGGGTGGTCTTCATGATCGAAAAAAGTTCTTCGATGGCATTGGGCGCCTCCTGCTTGCATCGCTCACAGTCCGCATCCACCGAGCTCAGGTAAGAGTTGATAGCCCAGTACACAATCTCGTCTTTGTTGCTGAACCACTTGTAAATGGTTTTTTTGGACATAGAAAGGTGCTGCGCAATGTCATCCATAGAGGACCCCTTGATGCCGCGGCGACAGAAAAGCTTAAATGCCTCTGTTGCAATCTTATCTTTAACCGATGGCTGTACTGTCGTTTCCATTTTCATAATTCCGAGGCAAAACTACGGAAACGTTTTTTATCTCAAAAGTTTCCACAAGTGTTTAACAGAATTATTTAGTAAGTGTTCAGACTTTCCGGGCAAGCTCAAAACAGCTTTGAGCGAGACAAATGTGATAGCTTTTTCGGTTTGAGAAAAACTATTTAGACGAATAGGGCAAATGCTGATTCAGACACTGCTTTTTTGACTCCAAACAGCCAAAAACATATTCCCAATCAGATAAATACAAATATAGGCATGTACAAAGGTGACTATATACCCAGTACTGCCCGCAGTCGGGCATAGCCACTCTTACTCAGGGGAATACGCTCGCCGTTACGCAGCAGGGCTACGTGGCTGTCCTTCTCGAAGGGCTCGATGCGGGTAAGCTGCGACAGGGCCATGATATAAGAGCGATGCACCCGCACAAACTGCTTCGGATCAAGCGCTTTTTCGTAATAGCCCATCGTCTTTTTCTTGAGGAAAACACCGTCGCGAGTATGGATTTTCACATAGTCGTCATAGGCCTCCAGGTATAGCACATCGGCCACCGGTATGATGCGGATGTTGTTGCCGGCTCTTACTACAATGCGATGCTGTTCTTCAGGTTGCTTGCCAGTAGCCTCCTCCAGCGCACTTGAAGCAGGTATAGCCTGTGCTGCTGCTGCCTGGCTCTGCAGCCATTTGCGTATGGCGGCATCGAAGCGTTCTTTGCTGAAGGGCTTGAGCAGGTAGTCCACGGCATTGGTCTCAAAGGCCTTGATGGCATACTCGTCAAAGGCGGTAGTGAAGATGACACCGGGGGCTTGCTCCACCAGCTCCAGCATCTCGAAGCCATTGATCTTAGGCATTTGGATGTCAAGAAAAATCAGGTCGGGCTGGTGCTGCATGATGGCTTTCACACCCTCGAAACCGTCGCCGCACTCCTGCACCACCTCCAGCTCAGGGTAGGCTTGCAGGTACTCGGCCACCATGCTGCGGGCCAGCGGTTCATCATCTATTATCAGGCATTTTTTCATAGTGTTGGGGTATCTTGATGGTGGTTGTAAACTGATGGTCTTGTTGAGAGGTGCGCAGCAAGTCCTGCCGGGCGTAGAGCAGATATAGCCTGCGCTGAATGGAGTCGAGTCCGAAGCCGGTACCCTTGCGGGGCTGGCTCGTGGCCGGGTCATAGGGGTTTTGGGTGATGATGGTCAGGTAGCCGTCCGCGGTAGTAGCCTTTACCTTGATAGCCGTCTCCCCCACCGTGTCGTAGAGTCCGAACTTGATGGCGTTTTCCACTACGGGCTGCAGCAAAAGGGCAGGCAGCTTCATACCTTGGCTATCCTCGGTAGCTTCTACTTCTACCTGCAACCTATGCCCGAAGCGCACTTTTTCGATGTCCAGGTATAGCTGCAATTGCTTCAGCTCTTCCGCCAGGGGTACCAACTGGTTGTTGTCCTTGCGCAAGGTGCCGCGCAAGAAGTCTGACAGCTGTTGTACCATGCTGCGGGCCTGCTCCGGCCGACTCACCACCAGAGCACTGATGGAGTTGAGGCTATTGAACAGAAAATGTGGCTGCAGTTGCTGGCGCAGGTTATAGAGTTCGGCTTCGCGGGCCAGTTTCTCGGTGGCGGCTTTGCGCTTCTCAGCCTCCTGCAACTGACGGGTATAGAACCACAGCCAGGTTAGGAGGAGCATCAGCAAGAGCATCAGCCAGCTAAATGCGATGCGCATCGGCAGGGTTTTGTCGACAAAAGCCAGGTATGTGGTAGCTTCTGGTACCATCTGACCCATTATAAAGTCAAACAGCAAGGTGCATATACCTGCCAAACCCAAACTCCAGCCCAGCAGAAATGCTCCCTGACGAATGCTCGGCTGATAGAACCGCAGGCCTGTACCTACAGCAAATCCACCCACAGCCAGTAAAACGTTCATCAGCAGGGCATCTGCCAGTATCAGTTTAAAGGCAAAGCCCGTTTGCCAGAGCACCAATACCAGCACCACCGACCAAAGCAGGGCCCAGCCCAGATAGAGCAGCATGAGCCGTACCTGCGATGCGACCCCTTCCATTAGTAACTCTTGATGTTGAGTCCGCCAAAGAGGGTGGTGCCTTTCAGTATGAGCACCTTATTGGGGTCGTAGCCCTGTGGCATTGCAGGTCGCTTGTCGTCGATGCCGCCCAGGATGGCCACCATTTCGTCGGACTTGATTTGCCAGTGTGGCGGTACGATGAGCGTAGTTCCCCCAAAGATCTGGGTCGCCTCCAGCACGATCGGGTGTTGTATGTCGGCCTGCATCAGGTTAAGTTCTGTGCCTCCAAACACGCTCACCACTTCCCCTCCCTTGAAGTTCTTAGAGACGATGTTTTTTTTTATGCCTCCGAGTATCGCCACACTGTCAAGTTGATCTTCAGGCCCTCCTGCCGTATAACCCTGGTTGCCGTCATATCCGCTGGAGGTATAAGCTTCGTTGCCGGTGTAGTCGGTATAGCCACCAGGATAGGCGCCGTTCACAGGGTCGGTATAGTAGCCGGGGGTTTCCTCTGGTCTTGGCTCGGGGCCAGGTCCCACCTGGTTTTCCCAGGGGTTGCGCTTCTTTGGCTTCATGATCAGCCACAGCCCCAGACCGATGATCAGGATAGGCCAGAAGTACAGCTTCAGGTTGATATCGAGAAAGAAGTGCCTGTCGAGCAGAAAAACGCCACCGATCACGATCAGCACCAGCCAGCTTGGTTTCTGAAAGGAATGCTTAAAGCCCAGAAACAGGCCCAGTGCAATCAGGAACATTGGCCAGGAAAACACCCAGCTCGGTAGAAAGAAAATACCCATCTTGGCAGTGAGCAACAGCACACCTACCATCAGGAGAAAAACGCCGGCCATTTTGCCGGAACCGCCTCTATTGTATTCTTGATTTTTCATGGTTTTATTTCGCTTAGTTTTAAGATCTGTACCAAAGGTATAAGATGCCCTTGCTCAGTTCAATGGCTATTAGGTTACCCCCGGACAGAAGTCGGTAAACGGCCGGTTGGCGTCGGTAAACCAAGTTAGGTTTTATTCACCGAATGGCAAGGTATAGCAAAGCGCCTTATTTTGCCTTTCACATTTCGCAAATTATTATCTTTGCATACTATGGTTGAGAATATACAGAGAGTAGCACAAGAGATAGAGGCCGCGCAGCTTGGTAGCGCAGCCGAGTTGGAGCAATTCAGAATCGCTTACATTGGCCGCAAAGGCGCTATAGCCGCCCTTTTTGACGACCTCAAATCCGTGGCACCCGAGCAGCGTCGACAGGTAGGCCAGGAGCTAAACCAGCTCAAGAATAAAGCCCAGGCCCGGTTTGATGAGGCGCAGGAGCAGTTGGCCAATGCTTCGGCAGGCGCTGAAGCTGAGAACGCTTTTGACTTTACGCTACCTCCTATACCTAATACATTGGGCACCCGCCATCCACTTTCACTGGTGCGTGCCGAGATCGTGCGCATTTTTGAGCGCATCGGCTTCAACGTGGCCGACGGACCGGAGATCGAGGACGACTGGCACAACTTCACCGCCCTGAACTTCCCGGAAAACCATCCGGCCCGTGAAATGCAGGACACGTTCTTCCTGAGCGAGGACCGTGACAAACTGTTGCGTACCCATACCTCCAACGTGCAGGTGCGCCTGATGGAGAACAACCAGCCGCCGCTGCGCAGCATCATGCCGGGCCGCGTATACCGCAACGAAGCCATTTCAGCCCGTGCGCACATGGTATTCCAGCAAGTGGAGGGCCTTTATGTGAACAAAGGTGTGAGCTTCAAAGACCTGAAAGAGACACTTTATTACTTCGCGAAAGAGATGTTCGGACAGGACACCAAGATCCGTTTCCGCCCGTCGTTCTTCCCGTTCACGGAGCCAAGCGCCGAGATTGATATCTCCTGCCTGATCTGCAAAGGCGAGGGTTGCAACATCTGTAAACAATCGGGCTGGGTAGAGATCGGCGGTGCCGGCATGGTAGACCCGAACGTACTCAGCAACTGCGGCATCGATCCGGAGGTATATTCCGGCTTTGCTTTCGGTATGGGTATCGAGCGCATCACCATGCTCCGCTACCAGATCAAAGACCTGCGCCTATTCACCGAAAACGACGTACGCTTCCTGCGACAATTCAAAGGAGTGATTTAATTCTGAATGAGTGATTGAGCGAATGGGTGAATGTTTTGTTTCTTTAAGTATAGCAAAGCATTCACCCATTCTTTTTTAACAGACAACCAAGGCTATGAAATTTGAGAACATCAAAACGATAGGTATAGTAGGTGCCGGCACGATGGGGCAAGGCATTGCGCAGATCTGTGCGCAGGCCGGGTATAAGACCATTCTGTTCGATATCAATGCGCAGGTGCTCAAGAAAGCCGAAGCGACTACCGTTAAAAACCTCGACAAAGGTATAGAGCGCGGCAAGCTGACCGAAGCTGATAAACAGGTGGCGCTGGAGAACATATCTTATACTGGTGATACACTGCAGCTGAGCTGCGACGTTATTATTGAGGCTGTGGTAGAGCGCCTGGAGGTAAAACAGAGCATTTTCAAAGATCTGGATGCCGTGAATACGCCTGATACAATCTTTGCCTCCAACACCTCGTCTATACCTATTACCCGCATCGCAGCGGGTATACCGCACCCGGAGCGGGTAGTGGGCATGCACTTCTTTAACCCGGCCCATATCATGAAGCTGGTGGAAGTGATCTCAGGAGCCGCTACCTCGCCGGAAGTGGCTGAAACGATCAAGCAGCTTGCCCTGAAATTGGAGAAGAAGCCTGTCATGGCAAAAGATGCTCCTGGTTTTATTGTGAACCGGGTGGCGCGCCACTTTTATGTAGAGGGGCTCAAGCTGCTCGAAGAAGGTGTGACCGATGCCAAAGGTATAGATCGGCTTATGCAGGCCAGCGGCTTTAAGATGGGCCCCTTTGAACTGATGGACCTGATCGGCGTAGACACCAATTACTCTGTTACCTCCTCCATGTTTGAGGCTTTCCATTATGACCCGAAATTCAGACCGAGCCGCATACAGCAGCAGAAAGTGGATGCCGGCCACCATGGCCGCAAGTCTGGCAAAGGCTTCTACGATTACCAGTAAGCTCCTTTGCCTGCTGGCGTTGCTGATGCTTGCCTCTTGCGGCAGCGATAACCCAGGCCCGGGTATACCCAATGTACCTGTAAGCGAGCAGATCAATGTCAACAGCCAGCTGTACACGCGTCTGCGCCAGGATGGAGGCTATGTATACCTGAACTCCGGTTACAAAGGCATCATTGTGATCCGGCAGCATGCGAACCTATACCTGGCTTTTGAGCGAGCCTGCCCCTATGACCCTACCGCGAGCGCACCTTGCGGCCAGGTGGAGGCAGACCAGTCCAACCTGTTTATTGTGGACACTTGCTGCGGATCCCAGTTCAATTTTCAGGGAGGTGTGAGTGCGGGTCCCGCTGTATATGGCCTCAGGCAGTACCGCACCGCACTGAATGGCTCTCTGCTCTCCATTTTTAATTAAATTTTTCGGATTGATTCACAACCATTTACAACTTACTCGAAATATTTTTTAGCCCAGTACTTGCGTAGTAAGCTTAGGCGCCGTAATATTGCACCATCATTCGACGGTAGAGGCCGTCACTGAACATAAATAAGATTCCTCCTTAGCTCAGTTGGTTAGAGCACCTGACTGTTAATCAGGGGGTCCCTGGTTCGAGCCCAGGAGGGGGAGCTTAAAGAAAAAGCCACTTACGAGTAAAATCGTCAAGTGGCTTTTTTTATTTCTCTTTAACCTCTGCCTCTAGCACGTCCTTCACATACAACTCCTGCACGATCACCATTAGCACGGCTAGTATCGGGGCGGCTAATAGCAGCCCTAACGCTCCCAGCAGCAAACCAAGCAACACCTGAAAGAACAGTAGCAGGGCCGGTGGCAGGTCTACTGTCTTCTTGAAAATGATGGGAGTCAGCACATAACTCTCCACCATCTGAATGCCGCCATAGATCAGAATCACATACAGCGCCATCTGCCCTCCTTCCATCAGACCGACGAGCACAGCAGGCACCCCTGCCAGCCATGGGCCAATGTTGGGCACAAACGCGAAAAGAAAAGCGATGAAGGCCAAAGCGAATGCCAGGGGTAACCCGATCAGACTATAGCCAATGGCGGTACTGATACCAATCATAGACATAGCCAGCAGCATAGCCACCAGCCATCCCCGTAGGGTACTGTAGCACTTATCCAGCACCTCCAGTATTCGTGTCCGCTTATGGACTGGGAACAGCTTCACCAGCCCATGTGTGTAGAGGGTCGGACTGGCGGCCAGGAACAAGGCTGTGATGACGACTATTACAAGATCGGCCAGGAACCCGAGTGTCGTATAAAAAGCGCCGGTAACCTGCGAGAAAAGATTCTCTTGTTTCGAGAGAGCACCTTCAAAGTTTTCAGGTAGCTTCTCCGCGACCCGCTCTCCCCAGCCTCGCTCACCCAGCCAGTTTCTCAGTTGCTCAATGGACTTAGGCAAGGTTTCCCGCATCTCGCCTACCTGCTCTGCTATAGTGGGTGCCAACAACCAAAAGGCCCCTATTATCAGACCGAAGAAAAGCAGCACGGACAGCAGTAGTGCCACCCACCGCTTCATTCCCGTTTTTTGGACAATCCACTCCGCCATACCACTGAAGAGCACGGCAAGCAGAATGCCTGAAAAGACCAGCAGAAAAAAGTAACCTTGGCTTATTAAAAGGTAAGCGATAAGAACCATTAAGACCCCTGCCGCAAACCGCTTAATGAAATTATAGAAATCTAGCATTAAGGAATTGACTCTTTATAAACATGAAAACACTTTCATGTGTTTACTCATACAGGGGGCCTTAGGTTAAGAAGCAGCCAGCAGCTTCCACAGCACCTCACCCCTTATAAGCCAACCTTTTACTTAAAAAGCAAGTATCTGATATATATGACAATTTCGTCATATTACCGCAACCGCACTCTCTATAAGAGTGTTAGGCGCTGCGCTATAACCTAAACAAAATAAGACTATGAAAAATATAAGACTATACCTCCCCGTCCTTTTCGTCCTGATGGCAGTTACCATGAGTAGTTGCGAATTGATAGGAGACATCTTCAAAGCCGGTATGTGGACCGCGCTCATCATCATCGTTCTGATTGTGGCCCTGGTAGGCTGGCTCTTCAGCAGATTCAGACGATAAACACAATACCTAACAAAAGAAAAGGGAGCCAATCGGCTCCCTTTTTGATTTCGATGGACTGCTCTATTTTGAGTTAGTGCGTTTCGGCATCGTTCCCAGTATGTAGTCCCAGAGCGGAGAAGATACACCGTAAGCCACGTTCGGGTCTTTGTAGTGGTGAATACTATGGTGAATCCAAAGCTGCTTCAGGAAGTTCTTAGGCGGTGCGTATGCGTGCACGGCATAATGCACGAACAGGTATAGCGCATAACCAAACAGCAGCCCGGCCACTACACCGAATACAAACTGCCCGAAGATCAGCTTGAACACAAAGAAAAAGAACGAGGCGATGAACAAGCTAACAATCGGCGGCATAGCCAGGCGCTCTTTGTCTTTCGGGTACTCGTGGTGATTGCCGTGAAAGGTATACTGAATGCGCTCCTTCATCGGCGTATCGGTATCCATATGGAACACGAAGCGGTGCGCGCAGTATTCGATCAGTGAGAAGATAAGCCAGCCCAGCAGAAAGAAGCCGATCGCCTCCAGCACATTAATAAAGCTATACGTGATGCCATAGTAAATCAGCCCGATGGCAATGACGATAAAAATAGAAATAGGCAGTGCAATGTGTGTACGTGTCAGTCTTTCCAGCACAGGATTCTGGAATATCTGGGCTTGTCCTTTGTGATTGGGTTTCATAGTCAGATTTTGCTAAAAACGGATTTTTACCGCAAAATTAGTTAAATATTAGGTATCCCGTATGTATTTATCCGCTGCAACACATAAGCGGAAACGAGGAGTTTTTGTTATGGTTTAACTAACGATTCTAACCGTCCAATGTTATACCTTTTTCCCGATACCGTATACTTAGCCTGCTTGTAGAATACCAGACGTTCAGCTAATGTTTTGACTATGAAATCCTTTAGCTCTTCTTCGCTTTTCTGAGCCAGCAAGGGACGCTGGCTCAGGTTTGTCAAAAGCAGTCGTTGCGTGAGTTCTTCAGCCGGCACGTCCAGAAAAATGCTCGTGCCGTGCTGGTTGATAAATGCCATGTTGTCGAAGAAGCAGGGTGCGCCGCCGCCAGTAGCTACCACAGCTTGCTCAAATTCCTGCACTACCGACTCCAGCGCCTGCCGTTCCTTCTGTCGAAAGCCCTCCTGCCCCCCTGCGGCAAACAGCTGCGCAATGCTGCAGCCTTCCCTTTGCTCAAGGTACTCGTCGAGGTCCACGAAGGTATAGCCCAGCCGCTCAGCCAGCTGTCGACCCAAAGTGGTCTTGCCAGCCCCCATCATACCGATCAGGAAAATGCGTTGCGTGCTCAAAGCTAAGGTATAGTGCTTTTACAGCAAGCTCACCAGCTCCGACACATCTGGTGTGTCGTTGTGGTGCCACATGCCTTTTACGGTGCCGTCCTGCAGCAGCATGGTGCCGGGGTTGGCACGCATCATGGTTTTGAGTACAGTGCCGTCGCCGAAGAAGTACGGAGCAGCCAGACCCACCTCGTGGCGGAAGGCCTCAAACTCCTGACGGCCGGAGGAAGTGATGACTACAGGCGTTATACCCTGTTGCTCGGCTTCCTGTACCAGCTTGCTTATCTGCTCGATGTTGCTGCGGTTGGCTTTCTCTACATTGTGCACGATCACCAGCAGCTTGTTGCCGCTCAGGATTTCCTGTGTGAAATCTCCCTGATCGTTCCACACGTTAAAGTCGGTGATCTTCGGACCATCCTCCGGATTCACCGCTACCATCTCCTTGAAGGTATAGGCTTCATCCATCGGGTACTCCTCAAACTCCTCCTCTTCTCCATCTTTCACCATCACATATTTGTAACGCAACGGTGCCGAAGGCTTCATCAGGGCCGGAATGTTATTGCCAATTTTATAAGCGCGGAAATCGACATAAGGCAGATGCTCATAAGCGTACCAGCCAATGCCAACCGAAATCAGGGCGGTAAGCGCTGTTACGGCTGCTCCCACTTTGGGCTGCACGATTGGTTGCAGGTAGCGTTTATAAAGGAGCAGCCAAATGATCATTACCAGCAATACTATGTCTTTGGTGAACGACTCCCACGGCGTGAGCTTGATGGCATCTCCGAAACAGCCGCAATCGGTCACTTTGTTGAAGTATGCCGAGTAAAAGGTCAGGAAGGTGAAGAACACGATCATGGCCAGCAGCAGCCACAGTACCTCCTTGAGTTTCCAGCGGATAAGCAGCGCCACCCCCAGCACGATCTCAGCCGCACTCAGGAAAATGGAAAGAAACAGCGCTGCCGGTACCAGCGACAGAAACACGGGCGAAATATCGTGAGCGAATACTTCAAAGTACTCCTCCAGTTTAATGGCCGTACCCACCGGGTCGTTGATTTTGATCAGTCCTGAGAAGATGAACAGGACGCCCACAAAGAGCCAGAAAAATTTAGTGATGTAGCGCATTTTGAGTTTGGGATTTTAAGAGTTTGGGAGTTTAGGAAATCGCAAAAGCCGATTCACCTACTCTACCTGACACCTTCTATTAAAGGACTTTTGTCATTTCGAACATGCCCGAGACGTGAGTCGAAGGGGGCGAGCGTAGCTCAGAGAAATCTGAAACTATCTTGGAAATCAATCCTCCAGATCTCTCCTATCGTCGAGATGACATTCTTTTATCTATACTTACTTCACCGTCTCCGCAAAGCCCGACTTAATCAAGGCAAACACGGCGTAGTTAATCATGTCGCGGTAGTTCGCCTCCACGCCTTCCGAGATCAGGGTCTGGCCTTCGTTGTCTTCGATCTGCTTGGTGCGGTAGAGCTTCATCAGGATAATGTCGGTGATGGAGCTCACGCGCATGTCGCGCCATGCCTCGCCGTAGTCGTGGTTTTTGGCATTGAGCAGTTTGATGTTCTCTTCTATGTGCTCAGTATACATGCGCTCCACCTCTTCTGCCGAAAGCGTCAGTTCGTCGCTCTCCTGCAGGCCAAGCTGCATCAGGGCGATCACGCAGTAGTTGATGATGCCCACAAACTCGTCACGGATGTCGTCCTCCACCATTTGCTTGCCCTTCTCCTGGATGGAGCGGATGCGTTGTGCCTTGATAAAAATCTGGTCGGTGATGGACGGCAGTCGCAGCACGCGCCAGGCGGTGCCGTAATCTTTGGTCTTCTTGACGAAGATATCTTTGCAGCGGTTTACTACCTGATTATATTCCTGGAGTGTTTGACTAATCAACTTTTTAGCTTTAATTTTAAACGATTGACAGATACGCCAACATTGGAATCGAAAGATAAGTTTTTTCGAAAGAAAAGTACACTTAACTGCCGCGGAAAAATCCTTTCGCTGGATATGCCGCTAGTCATGGGCATCCTCAATGTTACGCCTGACTCTTTCTATGCAGGCAGCCGCCTGAGCTCTCCCGACGAAGTTGTTCAACGAGCCAAAAGCATGCTGGAAGACGGTGCTGACATCCTTGACCTGGGAGGTTACTCTTCCCGGCCGGGCGCTGCGGATGTTTCAACAGCCGAAGAACTGGATAGAGTTATACCTGCCATTGAGGCCATCATGCAGGCTTTCCCGGGAGCTGTGATTTCAGTGGATACCTTCCGGGCCGAAGTAGCGGAGGCCAGTGTAAAGGCGGGTGCTTCCATCATCAACGATATTTCGGGCGGCAACCTCGACGAGGCCATGTTCGAAACCGTGGCGCAGCTGCAAGTGCCTTACATCCTGATGCACATGCGCGGCACGCCGCAAACCATGAACAGCCTCACGGACTACAAGGACCTCGTGCTGGATGTGTTGGACGAGCTGCAGGTCAAGGTGGCGCAGTTAAAAAGCTTGGGTGTGAACGACATCATACTGGACCCGGGCTTTGGTTTTGCCAAGACTGTGGATCAGAACTTTGAGCTAATGCACCGACTTGAGGAACTACGTGTACTTGAGCTACCGTTATTAGTGGGAGTATCCCGCAAGTCCATGACTTACAAGTACCTGGGCATCGACCAATCCGAAGCACTGGCCGGCACAATAGCACTCAATACCATCGCGTTAGGAAAAGGTGCCGACATTTTGCGGGTGCACGACGTAAAAGAAACAAAACAGACTATCCAACTATACACGAAAGTAACGCATTGATTCCTTTATTTACAGTAGGCTTTTTGGAAATTGAGCTGCTCGATGTGCTTGACATCCTGCTCGTCACGGTATTGCTTTACCAGCTCTATAAACTTCTGACTGGTAGCGTGGCACTTAAGATTTTCCTGGGCCTGCTCTCCGTATACCTACTATACCTGGTGGTAAGGGCCGCAGGCATGGAGCTCCTCAGCATCATCCTCGGCCAGTTTATGGGAGTGGGTGTACTCGCAGCCATCATTGTATTCCAGCCCGAGATCCGGCGCTTCCTTTTGCTGATCGGTAAAACCACCGCCTTCAACAACGACCGCCTTTTCCGTGGATTCCCATGGCGGCGCGACCAGGTGGAGAAGCTCAGCCTCACCCCCTTTATTGAAGCCTCCAAATCATTGGCCGCTAAAAATACAGGTGCGCTGATCGTATTTGCCAAAAGCTCCGAATTGAAATATTACGCCGAGTCCGGCGACCTGATTGATGCCGTGATCTCGAAGCGACTGCTGATGTCGATCTTTAACAAGACGAGTCCGCTGCACGATGGCGCTGTGATCATTTCGGGCAATCGCATCAAAGCGGCCCGCTGCATTTTGCCTGTAACGGAGAACAACGAGATACCCGCCTCCATGGGTCTTCGCCACCGCGCTGCTATCGGCCTTACGGAAGTAACCGACAGTGTGGTGCTGGTCGTATCCGAAGAAACAGGCCAGATCGCGCTGGTACGCAATGCCGAGGTATACCGCAACCTTTCCTCAGCTGACCTGCGAGTGAAGCTCAACCAGTTCCTGTTCGACACAGACCAGAAGCCAGCCGCTGTTCCAGCTCCTGCAGAGAAGTCGGTAAGCGCAGCCTAAGGTATAAGCCTAAAACGATAGCAAAGCCAGCCCTTGGGGCTGGCTTTTTTTATTACCATGGACTCAGAAGCTATACCTGTTGCATACCTGCAGCCATACTTCCTACAACCAGGGTTAAATGATGGGTGCTCACCACAAAGTGTGGAAAAATTTCCCCATCACCCTGTGCTCTTCCACAGTTTGCAAAACCCACCTAAAATACACAACTAATTAATAAACAGTAACTTATATAATTTAAGTGGTTCTGGCACGGTTATGCCAATAGGGCTATGTGAAACAAATGTTAATCGAACTAAACTAACATAACATGAAAAAAGCAACTTTTTTAGCAGCCGCCATTGCCCTACTTGGATTTACATCTATCGATGCGAACGCACAAGCTACACAGGCTGCTGAGCAAGCCCAAACGCAAACTCAGAACGACAATAGAGAAAAAGTTACCAAAGATCAGCTTCCAGCCCCTGTAAAGGCGGTATTGGATCACGAAGCTTACAAAGAGTGGACTGTAGGCGATATCTACAAAGTGAAGCCAGCTGAAGGTGACGCGAACGCAAAAGTTGTTTACGAAATCGCCCTGACAAACAAAGAAGGCCAGACTGGCACAATCACCCTTGATGAGCAAGGCCAGGACGCTTCTAAAGAACAAGAATAGCCAAAGCGTACTTAAAGAAACTATACTTAGAACTATGGAAAAGGGCCTCCGCCAAGCGGAGGCTTTTTTGTGTTTATGCTTTTCCTCTTCTTTTCCAGAATACCCAGTAGGCCAGCAGGCCAAAAACGGGCACAACCCACAGCACAACCATCCAAAGCAGACGCTCGGTCAGGTTATAATCTGTTTTGAAGATCAGGTGCAGCAGTGAGAGCACTACCAGTGTATAATAGGCAGCCACCAGCAGAAAGATAGAACTGAAGAAAGGTTCGTTTCCGATAAAACAGAACAGCATAGACTAGGTTTAGTGTTGAGAAAGAGAAGAAACAGGCTTATCCAATAATGATCTGGCTGACAAACCAAGCCAAATAAGCTAATGCCGGTGCACAAAGCAGCAGCACCATACCCAGATTGACACGCACCCACTGTGGGTTGAGCATCATGCTCAGGTAGGCCTCTGCCGAAAGTAAAATAGAGAAGTAAAAGGTGATTTGAAGCAGTGTACCGGTCAGGTTTACCTCGTCCCGTATACCTGCCGTGGCGTAGGCCAGAAAGGATATCACCAACCAGGCCAGCACGGTACCGAGCAGCAACTGACCAGCCTTTATTTTGACGTTGTTCATAGGTATAGCAGGAATGTGGACCTTGATAATGACAAGTTAATAAAAAACAGCCACTCCCCCAATGGAAGTGGCTGTTTCTATACCTTGATGGATTTGCAATCTTACTTGATCACACCCAACTCGCGGCCTACCTCTGTGAAAGCGGCAATGCACTTGTCGATGTGTACGCGGTCGTGCACGGCGGAGAGCTGCACACGGATACGGGCTTGCCCTTTTGGAACAACCGGGTAGTAGAATCCGATCACGTAGATGCCTTTGTCGAGCATGCGGGCAGCGAACTCCTGCGCCAGCGGCGCGTCATACAGCATAACCGGCACGATCGGGTGGTCGCCAGGCTTGATGTCGAAACCAGCGGCGGTGATCTGCTCACGGAAGTACTTCGTGTTCCACTCCAACTTGTCGCGCAACTCAGTGGTAGAGCTCAGCATGTCGAGCACGGCGATGGAGGCACCCACGATAGACGGAGCCAGTGAGTTGGAGAACAGGTATGGACGTGAACGCTGACGCAGCATGTCGATAATCTCTTTCTTACCAGATGTAAAGCCACCCATAGCACCACCCAGTGCTTTGCCTAGTGTACCGGTGATGATGTCCACTTTTTCCATCACGTTGTGGTACTCGTGCGTTCCGCGCCCAGTCTTGCCCATAAAGCCGGTGGAGTGCGAATCGTCTACCATCAGCACAGCCTGGTACTTATCAGCCAAATCCACAATCTTGTCGAGTTGCGCCACCGTGCCGTCCATAGAGAAGGCCCCGTCTGTCACGATGATGCGATGCTTGGTGCCGGCATTCACGGCTTCCTGCAGCTTGGCCTCCAGGTCTTCCATGTTGTTGTGCTCGTAGCGGAATCGCTGGGCTTTGCACAGGCGGATACCGTCGATGATAGAGGCATGGTTCAGCGCATCCGAAATGATCGCTGACTCGGCATCAAACAAAGGCTCGAACACACCGCCGTTAGCGTCGAAGGCCGCTGCGTAAAGGATCGTATCTTCAGTGCCCAGGAACTCAGACAGCTTTTGCTCCAGCTCTTTGTGGATATCCTGCGTGCCGCAGATGAAGCGCACGGAGCTCATGCCATAACCGTGGGTGTCAATGGCGTGTTTGGCTGCCTCGATCACTTTCGGGTGAGCCGACAGGCCCAGGTAGTTGTTGGCGCAGAAATTCAGCACGTGCTGCATCTGCGTGGTATCAATATCAGCTCCCTGCGGAGTGGTGATGATACGCTCCTGCTTATACAAACCAGCTTCCTTGATCTCGGCAAGCTGTTTTTCCAAATCTGGTTTTAACGTTTCGTACATGGGTTATCTTCGTTAGGCTGTTACTTGATTTATGTTGTTTGTTCAGGTATAGACCTGACTCCAATTACTCTTCTGTTTTAGGCGGTGGACGGCGGATAACTGGCCGTGGGCGTGGTGGCTTTGGCTTTTCTGGCTGAGGTTCAGGTATAGGCTGCTCCTCTGTTGTCGTTGCCTCCGGTTTTTCCATTGCCGTTGAACCTCCTCCCTCCTGCTGTTCTTCTGTTTCCGGCTCCTTGCCCGGTGCCACTGCTGGCGGTGTTGGTCTTTTGATGATCGGACGCGGACGAGGCGGTTTAGCTGGCGGCGCAGCATCAGGCTCGACTCCCGGTGTGCTCTCAGCTGACTTATCCTCTGGCTGTTCAGCTCCTTTATCAGGTGTAGCAGGTGCTCCTGTTACAGGGATCTGTGCTGTAGGTTTAACTTCTGAGGATACATCTGCTCCAGCGTCAGGTATAGCAACGCCACTCTCGGCACTTTTTGCCTCTTCCGGTTTCGCTTCCGGAGCTACTGCTTTGCTCAAAGCAGCCGGACGCTTGATAACAGGCCGTGGCCTTGGCGGTTTTGATGTGTCTGCGGAGGCCGGTTGAGCCGGGATTTCTATACCTGTTGACGCTGCTTGTGCAGCAGTTGGCTGGTCTTCTGTACCTGCATTCAACTGCTGTTGCTCCGCAGGCTTCTGCAAAGCTGCCGGCCTTTTGATGACCGGTCTTGGCCGTGCTGGCTTTGAGGCTTCTGCAGCTGCTTCGCTTGCCGGTGCTATACCTTCGGCGGGTTTTTCCGGAGTAGCCTGCCCCTCACCTTGTGAAGACTTCTGCAGAGCGGCTGGTCGTTTGATCACCGGCCTTGGTCGGGCTGGCTTAGCAGGTTCAGCTGATGCCTCTGAATTAGCGGTCAGCTCAGGAATAGCTGTGGCATTCTGCTCTTGGCTGGCTGGCTGATTTTCTGGTTTTGAAAGAGCGGCCGGACGCTTGATCACTGGTCTGGCTCGTGGCACGGCTGGCTCCTGCGGTGCAGGCACATCTGCTTCTGCAGGCTTGTCGGTAGACGCTTCGGCAGCTGGCTTAGGTATAACAGGACGCTTGATAACTGGTCTGGCCTTCGGAGCTGTAGGTAATGTTTCCTCCGCTGGCTTTTCGGAAGCTGACGGGTCGTCGGTTGTTGGCGTCTGCAAAGCGGCAGGTCGTCGCACCACAGGCCTTGGCTTAGGCGTTGCGGCAGGCGTAACCGGCTTTTCCTCAATTGTTTCCTGTGGAACATCGGGTGTAGCAGGTATAGCTGCTGGGATTTCAGTTTCAGGCTTCGGAGCAGGAGCAGCGGCACGGCGGGCAGCGGGCCGTGGTGCTGCTGTGGTAGCCGGCTTGGGTACGTCTTCCTCCCGTAAGTGGTAGCGCAGTCGTACATTGTTGAGCACCATTTTCACGGCCACATAAAAGCTGTTGGGGTGCATTTGCGCATACATGCTCTCCCAGGCCTGGAACCGAGCCGGGTCTTCTGCCGCAAAGGCTTCCTTGTTTATCCGCTTTTTTACGAGGTACTCTTCAAACTTCATAGTGCGCTGACCGTGTGCTATACCTGCAAAGGTACGGAAACAGGCCTGAATCGTGTTTAATATTCGCTTTATAGGCCTGCCACACTCACTGCAAAGGCCTTTTGCTCAACAAATATAAGAAAATCGCACTCCTGAAACAGGCTGGCATTATTTCTATTTTACCATTGCATTACTTAATCATTAAATCTGCCGGCAGCTATTTCAGTACCCGATTAGCCGCTATACCTTTGGTTCGTGGTGAAAGTATTAGGTTAAGATTAATTTAGTGAGCATGAAGCGCTTGCCTTTGGCAGGCGTTTTCTATTTCAGGCCCCTTGGGATTCTTGCGCTTATATTTTCAGGATTGGCCTGAAATCGGTTACTTTGTGCAACTAATTTATTCTGACTATGGCAAACACAAGTGACACGGTATTGGTGATTGGCGCCTGCGGACAACTTGGCTCTGAACTCACCCTGGAGCTCCGCAACATGTATGGCGGTTCTAATGTAGTGGCAGCCGATATCACGGCTCCCAAACAGGCTGACCTCCGCGACTCAGGCCCATTTGAGAAGGTGGATGTACTGGACACAAACGTACTGGCCGAATTGGCCTCCAAATATAAATTCAAGCAAATCTACCACCTCGCAGCCGTGCTGTCGGCCACCGGTGAAAAGAACCCAAAGTTTGCCTGGAAGTTGAACATGGAAGGCCTGTTCAATGTGCTGGACCTGTCGCTGGAGCACAAGGTCCAGAAGGTATACTGGCCAAGCTCTATAGCCGTATTCGGCCCGAACACCCCGCGCCAGAACACACCGCAGCACACCATCATGGACCCGAACACAGTGTATGGCGTGAGCAAGCAAGCCGGCGAGCGCTGGTGCGAATACTATTTCCAGAAATATGGGCTGGATGTGCGCAGCCTCCGTTATCCTGGCCTCATCGGTTACAAGGCCCTGCCAGGCGGTGGCACTACCGACTATGCCGTAGACATCTATCACAAAGCTCTGGAAGGTGAAACATACGAATGCTTCCTGAGCGAAGACACGTACCTGCCGATGATGTACATGCCGGATGCGCTTAAGTCCACATTGGACCTGATGCACGCACCGGCTGAGCAAGTAAAGATCCGCGATTCTTACAACCTGAGCGCCATGAGCTTCTCTCCGAAGGAGATCACGGAATCCATTCGCAAGTTTATACCTGACTTCAAGATCACTTACAAGCCCGACTACCGTCAGCAGATCGCCGACTCGTGGCCGCAGAGCATTGATGATAGCGCCGCCCAGCAGGATTGGGGCTGGAAACCTGCCTATGACCTTGATGCCATGACGGAGGATATGCTGCTCAATCTGAAGAAGATGAAAGAAGAGCAGACACTGGCTTAGGTATAAGTATTGGGACATTGACATTTGCAGAGCTGAAGCTACTATAACGGTACACTTTAGTTCTTCAATCTTAAAGTATACAAGCGAAAGCGGGTGGTGCGAAAGCATCACCCGCTTTTTTATTTAGCCAATAACACGCTATTTATCTGACACTTAAACAGCACAAGCTCTAAGCAAAACAATTTTAATTCATACTTATACCTTAAACTATTCAAAACGGCACAATATTTGGTTTTACCTATATATACTTAACCAAACCATCTATATGAAACTAAAACTACTAGCCCTTTCCTGCTGCCTGGCCGCAGCTTTCACAGCGCAGGCGCAGACTACAGAGGTCGCACAACCTGAAAACAAAACTTACAAACCTACTGCCGGCGACATTACTACTGAAGTAGCCGTCAACCTCGAATATGGGATATCCTTAAACAGAGGGGGAATCAGAGTCCGAAAGTTTATTGCTGCAGACAAAGCTTACCGACTTGGGGCTCAGGCAAACTATGTCTATGATAAGACAGGAGACGAATCGTATCAGACAACTTTTGGCATTTCCATTGCGCCGGGTATAGAAAAGCATTTTGCGGGCACCAGCAGATTGTCGCCTTACATCGGAGCGGAGCTACCGATTGGCTACAGAGGCACTAAATCTGAAAGTGCAAGCCAAATTACAAAAGGATCCTGGACACCAGCTAGTGGCTGTTCAGCCGGCAACAGAGCAAATTACAACATTGGCTTGAACGGTTTGGCTGGGGTAGACTATTACATTGCCCCCCGCTTCTATGCAGGATTTGAATTAGGTGCTGGAATCCGGTACAGTAAGGAGAAAGACGTGACAACTACCTACAAAAATGATTACACGCCCGATGAGGAATATAAAGGATACCACAGCATCAGCTTCTCTCCTTTTTCCACCGGAGGAATCCGCCTCGGATTTGTATTTTAATAAAAATTAAAGATTAGCTACACTTATATAATCAGCCGCCAGCATCTTGTTGGCGGCTGTTTTTTTATTCAGCAGTTAACCTATATTTTGCACAAAACGTCTATAAGTTACAGAAGCACAGTCGCAGGCCCCGGCAGGTATGCGACGACCCAAAACACTAGACCATGACTGTAACTGATATAAATGACGATAAGCTAAGGCAGCTGATATTTGAGAAAGAAAGAGTAATCGTAAAATTCACTGACCCGGCCTGCCCGGTATGCAAACAGCTTTCCCCTTCTTTTCGAAAGTTCTCTACTGAACCACAATACCATGACATCACGTTTGCGCGCATGAGCGCCAGCGAGAATCCAGTATCTAGTCAGGAGGTCAAGCTTACGGGCACGCCATTTTTCGCTTCTTACCTAAAAGGAACAATTCAGGAGTGCGGCATTGTTGACACCGAAGAAGGCATTCGCGCTATGCTGTCCCGGCTTTTACAACCAGCTAGTCAGGAAACCAGATAATAACACATCGGGTCGAGCACGGACAATGGACAAATGCCCTTAACTTGCGCCATAATTTAGAAGGCTATAACGCGTGTTCCGACTCACTACCCTACAGCTTGTTTTTATTTTGTTTGTACTCAGCAGCCTGCTTGCGTTTCAGGCATGCTCCAGTACTGCTCGACTGAACACTACTGCCCCAGCGGCTACCGTGTCAAATGCGCCTGTTTATAAGCCGAAGCTCTCTTCTGTCAGTATACCTGTTTCCATCCCGCTGGCTGCTATTGAGGACAAGATCAACGAGGAAATACAGAGCGCCCTTTACAAAGACGACAACTTAAACGATGACAACCTGATGGTCACCGTGCTCAAAAAGGGCCGCATGACCATTAGGGCCGATAAGGATAAACTCTACTTCAGTGTGCCGCTGCAGGTACACGCCAAGGGCCGCTGGCAGTGGGAACCCTGCAAAGCCTGTCCCTCATTCAGCAAGACCGAGGCCACTTCTTTCGACATGGTCGTGAAAACAGAAAGCCGCTTTGGCCTCACCGACGATTACAAAGTGAACACCATCACGAGCGGCAATTTTGAGTGGGGCGATACCAAGCCTTACATCAACCTGGGTCCGCTTAAGATCGGCTTGGCCCGCTTCATAGAGCCCGCCATGAAGCAGCAGATGAGCACCATCGCCCGCCAGCTGGACAAAGAAATACAGAGTCGCCTGAACCTGCGCCAGTACGTGGCCGACACCTGGGTGCAGCTGCAGCAGCCTGTGAAGCTGGACGACAACCTCAATGCCTGGCTCACTGTGAATCCACAGGAGGTGCGCATGGCTCCGCTATACGCTCATAACGGCAGTTTGCATACCCGCATCGGCATCAGCTCTTTTATACAGGTGAGCACTGACGGCAAGCCACAAACAAAAGTAAACAAGAACCTGCCCCGCCTGATCATCGACAGCCGCATGAGCGACGACATTCAGATCGGCCTAACTGCTACCGTGCCTTATGCCCATGCCAGCAGCCTGATGCAGCAGCAAGTGGCTAACCAAACCTATACCTTCGACGAGGGCAAAAGCCAGCTGACTGTTAAGGACGCCGCCATCACCCCAAGCGGCGAGCAGCTTGTACTGATGCTGGACGTGGACGGCAAAACCAAGGCAGGCCTCTTTACCAAGAAGCTGGTAGGCAAGCTATACCTGCGCGGCACACCTTACTACGATGCTCAAACTGCCTCTATCAGGCTGCGTGACGTGGACTATGACCTCGACACCAGAGACATGCTATTGAACACGGCCAATTGGCTGGCCAAGAACAAGTTCAAGGAGATGATTCAAAGCCAGGTAAACATACCGGTGCAAAGCCAGCTGACGGATGTGCGCAACATGCTGCAGCAGACGCTGAACCAGTCAGGTCGATTGCACGAATCGGTATTGCTGCGTGGGGCCGTCAGCGAATTGGCGCTTGAGAATATTTACCTGAGCCCTTCAGGTATACAGGCTGTTGTCAATGCCAGAGGCAGCCTTACCGCCACCATTGATAAGCTCTAGCATTTCCAACCTAACATTTCCCGCTGTCGTATCAAAAAGCTATTCTGATACAGACAAGCGATATGACAAAATCTTTAACAGGCATTATATTCCCCCTTGCAAAGAATACCTTTAGTGGGTTTCTGGACAACGGTTCTCTTATGTTGGCTGCGGCACTGGCCTTCAATGCCATTTTCTCAATCCCTCCCCTGCTGGTCATCATCATACAGGCCGCCGGGTACTTCCTTGGCGAGAAGGCCGTTTCAGGTGAACTTTCCAGCCAGATTTCAGGGGCGATAGGTCCCAGTGCAGCTGATTCCATTGAGACCATCGTACAGAATGCGGCTTTGAGCGAAGGAGGCGGTATAGCGTTCTGGATAGGTATAGGCACGCTGATCTTCGCATCCACTACGTTTTTTGCTACGTTGCAGGAGTCGCTGAACAGGGTGTGGAACGTGAAACCGAAGCCGACAAACGGCATCGTGAAGATGCTGAAGGTGCGCCTGTTCTCGTTTGGTATCGTGCTGAGCATTGCCTTGCTGATGCTGGTGTCGCTAATGCTTAGTGCAGTGATTTCTATCCTCAGCGAATATCTCCGCGAGATCTTCGACAGCTACCTGCAGTTTATCTCGCCTGATGTGCTGTATTTCCTCATCAAGGCCATGGACTTTATTCTGTCGGTTGCCATTATTACGGCCCTGTTTTCACTTATTTTCAAGTACCTGCCCGATGCCTTTATCAAATGGAAAGATGTGTGGGTGGGCGCTTTGATCACGGCACTGCTGTTCACTATTGGCAAATTCCTGATCAGCTGGTTCATCAGCACCAGCGACCCGGGCTCAGCCTATGGGGCTGCCGGCTCCATTATCGTAATTTTAGTATGGATCTACTACTCGTCGCTGATCGTGCTGTTCGGGGCGGAGTTCACTCAGCAGTATGCCGCTGAGTTTGGCCAGGAGATACGGCCCAAGGAGCATGCGGTGCTGTTCAGAGAGCAGGAGATCACCAATAACCCGCACGACATATCCAGCGGCAGACCAAGGCCGGAAGGCAGGTTCAACAAAGCCAGCTGACACAAACCCAAGTAAAGCAAAAGGCCCCTGCTACAGGTATAGCAGGGGCCTTTTGCTTTATCATTAGCCTAAACTTAAGCAGCAGGCTGTTTCTCTTTTACGGCGAGCTGTCCGCAGGCAGCATCGATGTCTTTGCCACGGCTGCGGCGCACGTTCACCTGCACCCCACGGTCAGCGAGGTAGTAGATGAAGTTCTGCCAGCGCTCTTCATCCGTGTTCTTATAGTCGGCGTTCTCGATCGGGTTATACTCGATCAGGTTGATCTTGCAAGGTATCACTTTGGAGAAACGATACAGTTCCTCGGCATCCTGCAGGGTGTCGTTGAAGTTCTGGAACACGATGTACTCGTACGTCACCTTGCGGCCTGTCACTTCATGGAAGTGCTTCAGAGCATCGGTCAGTGCCTCCAGTGAATTGGTCTCGTTGATCGGCATGATCTGGTTGCGCTTCTCGTCGTTGGCGGCGTGCAGCGACAGGGCCAGATTGGCTTTTACACCATCATCGGCCATCTTCTTGATCATCTTAGCTATACCTGCCGTGCTCACCGTGATGCGGCGTGCGGCCATACCCAGGCCATCGTGCGCTGTAATACGCTCAATGCTCTTCATCACGTTAGCATAGTTGAGCATCGGCTCACCCATACCCATGTACACGATGTTGGTAAGTGGCTGACCATACTGCTGCATGCTCTGCTCATTGATGCGCACTACCTGATCGTAGATCTCGGCGGCATCGAGGTTACGCACACGGTCCATGTATCCGGTGGCGCAGAACTTGCAGGTAAGCGAGCATCCTACCTGGCTACTCACACAGGCGGTCTTGCGCTCTTCGTGCGGTATCAGCACGCCCTCCACGATGTTACTGTCGTGCAGTTTGAAAGCAGATTTGATAGTGCCGTCGTTGCTGAGCTGCTTGGTGGCTACCTGCACTGCGTTAATGGCGAAGTGCTGGTCCAGCTTTTCGCGCAGGGCCAGGCTCACGTTGTTCATCTCCTCAAACGACTGGGCAGAGTGCTTCCAGATCCACTCATAGACCTGCTTGGCACGGAACGCTTTCTCGCCCTGCTCCACTAGCCATGCCTTTAAGTCGTCGAGCGACAGCTTACGGATGTCTTTCTTATTTAAAACGGGTATATCTGCAATCAAATTCATACCACAAAATTACAAAAATACTTAGGCTTTAGTTTCAATCCGGGCTTTTACTTCGTCGGGCAGTGCCATTAATTTTCGTTCCTGGTAATTAAAGCAGAGCATACCTGTCTTGGCGCGGGCCACTTCCTTGTCGTTTTGGTTGAGCACGTGGTAGGTGATGTCGAAGCCATACTTGTGCACATCGTCAAAGGCCAGCCGCAGCGTCAGCACATCACCATAGAAGCCCTCGCCCTTGTATTCGATGGCAACATCGGCCATGATCAGGCTGCCACCGCCCATATCGAGCTCAGTGTAGCCGAAGTGCTTGAGCAATTGCAGGCGTGCCTCGTGCAGGATAGAGAGCAGGGCATCGTTGCCCAGATGAGCGCCATAGTTGAGATCAGTAATGCGCACAGGTATAGTTGCCTCGAAGGACACATGTTCAGGTATAGCTACTTTGATGCGGGGCATGTTTTGAGGTAAAAAGTTAGAAAGGTATAAAGTTATTCGAGTTTAAGAGTTGGGAAGCTTGAGCGTTTAAGAGATGTAGTTTAAACTTCTCTATTCATTCATCATTATTCACTCTTCATTATCCATTACTCATTAATGATTATTCATTCCTCACTATTAATTATTCATTAATCATTCGTCATTGCTTACATTTGTAAAGTAAACAAATAATCATGCATCTCGAAATCAGGCAGACCAAAGACGGCTCCAACACCTTGTACGTGCCCGAACTGAACGAGCACTACCACTCGGTGCATGGCGCTTTGCAGGAGTCGCAGCATGTCTTCATTAAGCACGGCCTGGAGCATGTGCTCAATCTCCGCAAAGACATCAAGATTCTGGAGGTGGGTTTTGGCACCGGCCTCAACGCCATCCTCACTTACCCCATCTCGCTGGCTCAGAAGGCTTTCATACAATACGACACACTGGAGAAGTTTCCGCTGGAAATGAAGGTGGTGGAGCAGTTGCAGTTTGATAAAGTCATTCTGAATCCTGAGCTGCACGATGCATTTCTGGAACTTCACAAAGCTCCCTGGAACGAGCCGGTTGACGTAATCCCTTACTTTACGCTGCAGAAGATCCACGAAACGCTGGAAGAGTTTGTGCCACCGCGTGCTTATTACGACCTGATCTATTTCGACGCCTTCGCTCCCGAGAAGCAGCCTGAACTCTGGTCTGACAAGATGTTCGATAAGTTATTCCAAGCTACCCGCCCCGGTGGTGTGTTGGTTACTTACTGCGCAAAGGGCTCCTTTAAGCGAAGCCTGAAAGCAGCTGGTTACGAAGTAGAGGCACTCCCTGGCCCTCCGGGCAAGCGTGAAATGACACGCGGCATCAAACCGGTGGAGTAAAACCTTTTCGCTTATTTTCGGTTGAGGTATAGCAAATACTTAAAACGAATAACGATGAGCATGTCAAATCAAAATAGCCCCTTCTATAACCTGTCAGCGACCTCTTTGCAGGGCAAAGAAGTCAATATGGAGAACTTCAAAGGCAAAGTCGTGCTGGTGGTGAACACTGCCAGCAACTGCGGTTTTACGCCACAGTACGAAGGTCTGGAGGAGCTCTATAGGAAGTACAAGGATGATGGCCTGGTGGTGGTGGGCTTCCCCTGCAACCAGTTCGGCAATCAGGAGCCGGGAGGAAAAGAAGAGATTGAACAGGGTTGCCTGGTGAACTACGGCGTGAGCTTCCCCATGATGGAGAAAGTGGACGTGAACGGTCGTAATGCCCATCCGGTGTTCCAGTACCTGAAGTCAGAGCTTGGAGGACTGCTGGGCAGCCGTGTGAAATGGAACTTCACTAAATTCCTGATTGATGCCAACGGAAATCCGGTGAAACGCTATGCTCCGATCACCAAACCCGAGAAGATAACACCGGATATAGAGCGCTTGCTTAATAAAACAGAAGTAACACCTGACAAGGTATAGCAAGCTAACAAATAGTATATCAAGGCGTTACGAGTTACCCTAAATATGAATTTTAAATGCCTGCACAGGTATCGAATCTCATTTCCTTGAACTTTGATTTATCACAAGTGCCTCCTTATTAAGGAATTACAGCAAAGTTTTATCTCAATAAAGTATAATTCAGGCACTTACATAAACCGCTCACCATTTTTTTTAATTGTTATACTTCAAAAATTGTTTTATTTCTGGAATTAAGTCTTATTTTGCATTGTCTTAGAGCAATGAAAGCAAATCAACAGGAAGCAAAATGAAGAAATTATTACAGAAAGTGGTGAAGCCTTTCCAGGCGAAGTACGAAGTAGTTTGTACGACTTACCAGGTTATACCTGGCCTGCCAGTGAACAAGAACGAAACCAGACACCAGTTTGAACGCGGCGCAGTAGTAGAAGCCCGTGATTTTTACACAAAAGTGGTGAGCTCAGACATGACCCGCACCATGGCACCTGTTGAAGTGCAGCTGCGCAAAATCTACCTTGGTGGCAAGACAATTGAGCAGGCTGAATTCGGTCCTGTAGCTCAGCTTCGCCAGGTGGTAAATGGCAAAAAGAAATAAGGCTCCGAAGGGCCGCAAACAAAAAGCCCCGCTGCATCACTGCAGCGGGGCTTTTTGTTTGCGGCTTATGTAACGTCCCGATCTCAGTTGACACTAACCAAGCTTAGGGAGCACTGCAAACTAACTATGCAACGCTAATGTTTCCGGCCACACCCCGTCGGGTGTTATGGCAAAGTCGAGTGGTACATCATATACATTTGGGTCAGCGATACGCTCCACAGGCTGCTCCAGCGACAGCCCTACCTTCACAACATCTGGTCGGCAGTCGGCCAGGAAACGGTCATAAAAGCCTTTGCCATACCCTACCCGATGGCCTTGCTTATCGAAAGCCAGCAAAGGGATCAGCACCAGATCTACTTCATGGGCATGGACGATCTCGGCATTCTGCGGCTCAGGTATACCCCAGGCATTTTCTACCAGCACTGACTCTTCCGTCAGTTGATGGTGTGAAAGCGTATGCTGTTCGGCATCTGTTACGGGCACAACTACGCGCACCTCAGGGCACTCCAGCCGCAACCGCTCAATGATGGGCCAGGTGTTCACCTCGTTGTTTTTGATGATCGGCAGGAATACGTGTACGGTCTGCCCTGCCTTAAGAGGAAAGTGCTGGAAAAACAAGTCAGCTATACGCTGGCTCCGCACAGCAACCTCGTCGACGGACAGTGCACGGCGACGTTGTAGCATGGATTTGCGCAGCTCGGCTTTGTGCATTACTCCTCCTCCAGTATGGTGAACTTAAACTCCAATGGGTCAAAAGCCTCCACTAGTGCAGGTATAAAGTTCGGGTGGTTGGTCTGGTATGAGAGCAGGTTGTCCTGGCGTTCCTGCAGGCTGCCGTTCGGGAAGAGTTTGTCCTTCAGGTTTTCAAGTTGTTTGAAGGTTTGCTCGTGCTTGCTGTCGCGTGCTTTAGACAGCTTCTTCTCGAGCATTTGCAATGAATTGTGCGCTTTCTGCTGTTCAGCCGCCACAGCTCTTACCAAGGTCGGGTCAATTCCTTCGGCCAGCGCTTCTACTTGTTTAAACGCTTTGGCTACAGCCTCACGCTGCGTTTCAAGGTTAATCTCCTCTTCATGCAGCTGCGATGATAGTTTCTTCTTGAGCTCCTGATAATCCTGGAACAATTCGATCGGCTCAAGGCCTAGTTTGTGCATGCGGCTAGCATTCGGCTTGCTGATGTAGAGGGCCGAGTTGCGCAGCATGATGATCGGGAAGGTTACCTGGTGTGCTTCAAACACTTTACAAAGCTGAAACCAGTATGCCACCTCTGCCCCACCGCCAATGTAGGCCAGGTTGGGCAGCACCATCTCTTCGAAAAGCGGACGAAGTATCACATTCGGGCTAAAACGTTCCGGGTGCTGCTGTGCCTCCTGCAGGATTTCTTCTTGAGAAAAGCTAATCTCGGTATTAAGTACCTTGTACCTGTCGCCTTCCTGCACGATGCGCTCGCGCATGCCGTCCTGCAGGTAAAACAGGTTGATCTCACGTGAAAACACCTGCGGTTTGTAGCCTAGCTGCTCCAACTGTGCGTTCGTCTCCTCTACCAGCTTATTCGACAGCTGCTCGTTCAGCTCTTTCTCTACTACAGGTATAAGCGCCTTCTTCAGCTCTTTATGGTCGCCGTCGATGCTCACCAAACCATACTCGCCAAACAGCGCATGTGTGATGGCAAGGGTTGCATCGGCCAGTGTCTTGCTGTTACGGTAAGCGTCCTCAAAAATCGGGAAAGCCTCCGGCAGCTCTTCCAGCACCTTGTCAAGTCCTGTTGTTGCGAAGCGACCCACGGCACCGGTCTGCTCCGACTCCCAGGTATAGCGCTTGCCAAATAGGTTGAAGTGGTTGATCTCCGCAAAGTCATGGTCTTCGGTGGCCATCCAGTATACCGGCACAAAGTTGTAATCCGGGTAAGCTGCCTGCAATTGGCGACAGGTGTTGATCGCCGTTACGATCTTATACACAAAATAAAGCGGCCCTGTGAAAATATTGAGCTGGTGCCCTGTGGTCACGGTATAGGTGTTGGGCTGCTGCAACAACTCCAGGTTTTGCTGCACCGTTGGATGGATATCTGTTAAAGAACCATACTGCTCCTGCAACACCTGACACAAAATGTGGCGCTGGGCTTCCGTGAATTGTTTCTCCTTGATTTGTTCGCCAAAAGCCTCCAGCGTCGGAAAGCGGTGATAGAACGTCTTTAGCTTTTCGCTTTGCGACAGGTAATCGGCTATCGTCTGGGAGAAAGCGCCAGTAGCGGCATAGTCTACTTTGGTGATTTTCATATCAGTTACTTCCATCTGCTCTGTTTTGTGGCTTTACGCTGTGTAGCTATACTTGGAGGGTATAACAAAACACGTTCACCTATGTTGCGCCACAAAGTACGTGTTTTTTATTTTCGATATATAGCTGATACGATAGAAAACAGGTATAGGCGGACGGAATCTGAATTTAGGCACCCACTACCTTCGCTCCAAAAGCTTTCAAAACGAAGGCTTTAGTAGACAAACTAAAGGTATAAAGTCCGTATACTTAGCTAAAAATCAAACGATATGGGATTATTGAACGGATTAATGGGCCATGCTTCGGCTGTGCCTGTTGAAAAACTCACAAAAGAATTTCAGCCCATCCTGCTCGATGATGAGCAAATTGAAAAGGCTTTCCGCCTGATCCGGGACATGCTGGTGTTCACGAACAAGCGGCTGATCGTAGTGAATAAGCAGGGTATAACAGGTTCTAAAATTGAATACCAAAGTGTGCCTTATGCCAGCATCAAGATGTTTTCAAAAGAGAGCGCCGGCATGCTCGACTTCGATGCCGAGCTGAAGATCTGGCTGACAGGTGAGGCATCGCCCACTATCAAGCAGGAATTCCGCAAAGGCGACAATGTGAATGATGCTTACAAAGTGCTAAGCAAGTATGTGCTGAAATAAACTAGAGTGAGTTGAGCCAGCCCTCCGCATTTTCGGTCGTTTCAAATCCATTCGCAATACCATCCCGCACCATCTGGATGGCTCTGTCAGTGGAGAGACGGCTGAAATAGTCTTGCGAATAAACAGCGGCATGGTAGCGCAAACCAGCCTGCTCGGCACGTGGGTGCCAGTCAAAGGCTAGCCAATCAGTCAGTTCTACCCATAGCCCCTGCACGTCGTAGTGGTTGTCAAGTAGTTTGTGGCAGCGTTCTTTCTGCAGGAAAAACAGAATCTGCTCATATCCCTGTTTGATGACCTCGCTGGTAAAGGCCCCATGCCAGGTAGCTGCAATGTAATCTTCTACCGCATTATACTCGAGTGTAAGGGAATCAGTAGTGAGTAATTTGATGTGCCGCATACAGGTGGGAAAGGCTTTGCAGCGTCTAAAACTGCTCCTTGAACTATATTTAGGTTTCTGAATACCATAATACATAATTCCGGGCTATAAACAAAAAAGGAAATTCCCTGTCGGCCGTAGCACGCAAGGAATTTCCTTTAATTATGGTTATTCGCAGTCTCGGGTTTTAAACACCCGATCTTTGGCTTTCAGTTAATTTACAGCACTACCTCACCGTATAGGTCGAAGTCAGAAGCATCAGTGATCTTCACGTTGGCGAAGTCTCCCAGACGCACATACTGGCTATCGGCTGGCACAAGCACTTCGTTGTCCACCTCCGGTGAGTCGTACTGCGTACGGCCCACGAAGTAGCCGCTTTCCTTGCGGTCGAAGAGTACTTTGTAAGTCTTGCCTACTTTCTCTTCGTTCAGTTCTACAGATATACCTTGCTGCAGCTCCATGATGGCGTCGGCACGTTCCTGCTTCACCTCGTCCGGCACGTTGTCCTCCAAGGTATGGGAATGGGTGTTTTCTTCGTGTGAGTAGGTAAAGATGCCCAGACGCTCAAAGCGGGTTTCCTCTACCCAGTCATACAGCTCCTGGAAATCCTTATCAGTCTCACCCGGGTGGCCTGCTATCAGTGTCGTACGCAAAGCAATATCCGGCACACGCTGACGAATCTGGTCTACCAGCTCAATGGTGCGGCGCTTGCTGATACCACGGCGCATGGTCTTGAGCATGTTGTCAGAGATGTGCTGTAGCGGCATGTCCATGTACTTGCAGATGTTCTCACGTTCGTTCATCACGTCAAACACCTCCATCGGGAACTGGGACGGATAGGCGTACTGCATGCGGATCCAGTCTATACCTTCCACATCCGACAGGTTGCGGAGCAGGTCAGCCAGCTTGCGCTCACCGTAATGCTGTAAGCCGTAATAAGTCAGGTCCTGCGCTATCAGCACCAATTCTTTTGTGCCCATGCTAGCAAGTCGTTTCGCCTCTTTTACCAGGTCTTCGATCGGACGGTCCACGTGCTTGCCGCGCATCAAAGGGATAGCACAGAAAGAGCAAGGACGGTTACAGCCCTCGGCTATCTTAAAGTAAGCGAAGTGCGAAGGTGTCGTGATGAGTCGTTCGCCGATGAGCTCGTGCTTGTAGTCTGCCTCCAGCTTTTTGAGAAGCTGCGGCATCTCCAGCGTACCGAAGTAAGCATCCACCTGCGGAATCTCTGCTTCCAGCGAGTCCTTGTAGCGCTGCGACAGACAACCTGTTACGTACAGCTTGTCGATCTGGCCCATTTCTTTGGCCTCAGCGTAACGCAGAATGGTATCAATAGACTCCTGCTTGGCATTGTCGATAAAGCCGCAGGTGTTCACGATGATGATATTTGAATCGTCCTTCTCAGACTCGTGCGCTACGTCCATGTCATTGGCCCGCAGCTGCCCCATCAGCACTTCCGAATCCACCAGGTTTTTAGAACAACCCAATGTGATCACGTTTACCTTGTCTTTCTTTAAACTTCTTACTTTCACTTATCTATGTATTAGCGCGATAATTCCCAATTACTCAAAACCATTGCGGCTGCGCATTAGTTCGATTGGGCAAATGAACTGCAAAAGTACAACATGTTTAGGGAATAAAAGAACAGCCTGCTGTATAGCGGGCTGATTTGTTTTATAGCTATAGAAGCTGAGCTATACCTTTACTGGATTTGATATTAACTGTGGTGACTCCGAGCTGATGCTCTGGATGATGTGATTCGTTAATAAAATGCGTTGTAGTTAACCAAAAACTCTACTTCCGTTACTTCACCTTCTTTAACCTCCACCGGAAAGATGTTCATATCGCCGTCAAGAAGATTGGCGAATAGTCCGTCTTCCTCTTTTGTGAAAAGGCTATACCTGCCGGGCTCCAGACGAACCGCAAAGTTGCCGCTGCCGTCTGTTTTTACCTGGGTGACTAATTTGGTTTGAATCGCGGTGTGGAAAACACCGTCTTTGGATGTGGTTTGTAAACTATTGGTCAGCTCGTAAATATACACGGTGCGCTCCACACCGCGGCGACCACTGCTGGTTGGGGCATCCGGGGAAGGCATTTGGTTGCCTGCCTCCCAGAGTATCTGCCCCTGTATACCTTGCTTGATCTGCATCTGCTGGCCTGTTTGCGTTTTAGATTCCTGCTGCGCTTCTTGGCCTTCGCTCTCCTGCCCTGACGTACCTTGGGTACCGTTACAAACGGTCAGCAACAGCGACAGCCCTATCAACAGCAATTTTCCCATACAGGCAACAGCAAAAATCTATTTGCGGGAGAAGAACGACTCCACGAACTGGTTCTTGTCGAATAGCTGCAGGTCCTCTATCTTCTCACCTACACCGATGTATTTCACCGGAATTTTAAACTCGTCCGATATACCGATCACCACACCACCTTTGGCCGTACCGTCCAATTTGGTGATGGCCAGTGCGGTTACGTCAGTGGCTTTGGTGAACTCACGTGCCTGAAGCAGGGCGTTCTGGCCTGTACTGCCGTCGAGCACCAGCAACACCTCGTGCGGGGTGTCTGCCGTGATTTTCTGCATCACGCGCTTGATCTTCGACAACTCGTTCATCAGGCCCACTTTGTTATGCAGTCGGCCCGCTGTATCGATGATCACGACGTCAGCACCAATGTCCACACCTTTCTTTACGGCATCATAGGCCACAGAGGCTGGATCCGTGTTCATGCCGTGCGAAATTACCGGCACGCCTACACGCTCACCCCAGATGATCAGCTGATCAACGGCGGCGGCACGGAAGGTATCGGCGGCACCTAGCACTACTTTCTTGCCGGCTTTGTGGAATTGCGAGGCCAGTTTGCCGATGGTGGTGGTTTTACCCACGCCGTTCACGCCCACGACCATAATCACGTAAGGCTTTATACCTGCCGGCAGGTCGAAGTTGGCACCGTCACCGGCACGGTTCTCTTCGAGCAAGGCGGCAATCTCTTCACGCAGGATTCTGTCGAGCTCGCTTGTGCTCACGTATTTGTCACGCGCGACACGCTTCTCAATGCGGTCGATGATCTTTACAGTCGTCTCTACTCCCACGTCCGCATGCACCAGAATTTCCTCCAGTTCGTCGAGCACTTCCACGTCTACCGTGGACTTACCAACGACTGCTTTACTCAATTGCCCGAAAAAGCTGGTTTTGGTTTTCTCTAGACCTTTGTCGAGCGATTCTTTCTTTTGCTCTTTGCTGAAAAAGTCAAAAATTCCCATTTGCGTGTTTTGTAGGGTGAGACTATCTCGGTGTGATACGGTAATATACTAAAAAAGTCCCAGCAAAGGGACTTTTTCGTGTATTCTATCTATGTATAGTAGAGTAGGCTTAATTACTTCTTAAGGAACTCCTGTACTTTATCAACAGGCACCATCTCTTCTTTAAAGCTGTAAGCACCAGTTTTTGGAGACTTAACGGCTTTGATCACTTTTGCCCAATCTTTACCTGTAGCGGTCTTTAGGGTTGCAACTACCTTCTTAGCCATGGTTATTTAATTTCTTTATGTACAGTTACTTTTTTCAACACAGGGTTATACTTCTTAAGCTCTAGACGCTCAGCAGTATTCTTTCTGTTTTTGGTAGTGATGTACCTTGAAGTTCCAGGCATGCCAGTCGCTTTATGCTCTGTGCACTCCATAATTACCTGGATTCTATTACCTTTTGCTTTTTTAGCCATCTCAACAGTAAATTTTTATTTAGGACTGCAAATATACAAGCTTAAATCTCTAATTACAAACAAAGTATAAATTTTTCTGCAGAAGCTTTTTAGCTGCGCTCTCTGCCGCGTTTATACATCGTTAAAAATGCCCTTAATCAAGCCTTGGCAGCTTGAAACCGTCCAACGCGCTCGGCTGGGCCATGGTTTTCTCAATTTCCTCTATTGTCCGGGGCGCCTGTTTCGACAGGTTCTCCCAGCCTTTATCAGTGATCAGGATATCATCTTCAATGCGTACGCCGATCCCCCACCACTTCTTGTCACACGGGCTTCCTTCCGGAATGTAAATGCCCGGCTCCACCGTAATCACCGTGTTGGCCTGGAAAGGCCCGTAGCTGCCACGGTCGTGCACATCGAGCCCCAGGTAATGCGAGGTACCGTGCGGAAAATAACGCTGTACTTCTTCACGCTTTTTGATGATGCCCAGTTTAACAAGCCCGTCTGCTATCACTGCCTCGGCAGCCTGATGTGGCGCGTTGAAAGCGTTGCCTACCTTGCACTGCTGAAATCCTGCCTCCTGCGCTTTGAGCACCAGTTCATAAATGGCACGCTGCTCTTTCGTGAACTTGCCATTGGCAGGTATAGTGCGCGTCACGTCGGCGGTATAGCCCAGGTACTCAGCGCCCACATCCATCAGCACCAGTTCGCTGCCAGGTATAGCCGGCTTGGCACTGGAAATATAATGCAGCACACAGCCATTGTTGCCGGCTCCCACTATACTCGGGTAGCCTACATGCTGCGCACCGTATTTCTTGAACACGAACTCGTGTATACCTTGCACCTCCATTTCGGACATGCCCGGCTTCATGGCCTTCATCACCTCGATTTGCCCCACTGCTGACATGCTTGCCGCTTTGCGAAGCAGGTTGAGTTCGGCTTCAGTCTTCACTTCGCGCATGGCGTCCAGCGCCTGATCGAGTGTGAAAGCATCCAGCTTCTGCTTAGGTATAGCCGCTACAGCTTTGGTGCGGGCACGCATATCTTTTGCCTGCAGATAACCTTGCAGCGCCTGATCTTGTCGCAGATTTGGCTCTTGCTGCATGGCTTCCTGAATGTAGGCTACTACTCCTTCGGACTGCGCCAGTCCATGCTCGCGCACAATGCCATAAAGCATACTGCGTGTCGCGCTGAAGTTGGTCGGGTACTTTACCTTGGACTTGAACTGGCCAAGCAAACTGTACAGATCAGCTTCATCCGCTGCATCGTCGCGTACATCATGCGGCAGACTTTTGATCAGGATCTGTTGCAGGTTGGCGGTATCAAGCTTGAAGGAAGCGAAATCGGTATTTGCCAGCGTCGCTATACCTAATTCTTTAGCCGCTCCTTCTACGCCTTGTCGTTTGCCATTCCACAGTTCATGCATTTCATCATTGGGCTGCACAAATAGTACTTCCTGTACCTGCTTACCGTTCACGTTCTGCGGACTCTGGAAAAGTAGCAGCACGGCGTTCGGCTCCTTATACCCGGTCAGGTAATAGAAGTCGGGGTCCGGATGGCAATAGTAGTCCACGTCGTTGGCGCGGTTGCGCACGGGACTGGCAAAAAGAACGGCAACGGAGCGAGGGGGCAGCTGTTGCCGCAGTACCTCTCTCCGTTGCCGGTGAAACTCTTTATCTAAAGTATCAGATGGCTTTCCCGAGCCTGCATGCGGTTGCGCTACTGCCGTAAAAGACAGCAAGCATAACAGTACACACAGCCGGAAGGCTGCCATTAGTACATAATGAAGCCTTGCTCTACTGCTTTCTTCAGAACGGCAGAAATACCGTTTTTGTTGATTGTTCTCAATGCTGAAGTAGAAACTTTAAGGGTTACCCAAGCATCTTCCTCAGGGATGTAGAAACGCTTCTTCTGAAGGTTCGGATAGAACTTACGCTTTGTCTTATTGTTAGCGTGAGAAACGTTATTTCCTACTTGTACTCTCTTTCCGGTTAAATCGCAAACTCGTGCCATCTTGTATTTTCTTCTAAATTATTTCAATAGGGGTGCAAATATCTGCAAAAAGATACAGAAATTCAAAAGCATAGCAGATATTTTTAACAAAACACGCTGCAAGACAACTACAAAGGCTTTTTAACAGCATTGCTTATACCTTGTCTTCGCCTTTCATGCCCGTTTCTTTCTTCTTTTTGGTGAAGCCGTAGGGGCAGTTCCGGCAGGCATTCTTGCAGCAATAGCCTCGTTTGAGCAGGTACTTGGCCGTCAGCACCATCAGTCCACGCTCAAAATAAAAGTCCTCGCCTTCTTTCAGATCGCTCACGCTATACTCCTTATAAAGCGACAAATATCGGCATTTCAGGTACGTTTACCAAATAGCCCCTTCATTATACCTTGTAGCGGCAGGGCATTTCGTTCTAACAAAGATGGCCGTGTCTCAATTTGTAACCCTTATCCTGCAAGCCTATGACCCGTTTCCAAAATTTAACCGAAGCCGTGAGTGCCCTGCGTGCAAGAGGCTTTGTCAACACGTTTACTATTCAGCATCAGCGGGTTTACTGCTCTGAGCAGAGCTGCGAACTCTCCCCCAATCAACTCACCTTGCTGGAGCGCCATATCGTGCCATCGCCCACCTCACAAAGCGGACAGGAAGAGGTGTATGGCTTCCGGACGGATAACAACCTGCTTGGCATCATGACAGATATCTATGCCGAGTATGATGCAGAGGAGTTCCGCTCCGTTTTCAGGCAGTGTCGGCAGACCGAATAAGCTCCCTTTCCAGTTAAAGATATAAGTCAGGCTGTTTTTGCTATATTTACAACCTATATACAGAATCCCGTAAATATAGGTGCGGCACTACAGCGTATGGCGTAGCGCTGCCCAATAGACCGGAAACAGCTTTTTTAACACATAAACTATGAGCACGCTATCCATCACCTCCAGCCAGCAGGCTATCGAAACCGAAGAAAAATACGGCGCCCACAACTACCACCCGCTGCCGGTGGTATTGAACAAAGGCGAAGGCGTATACCTGTGGGACGTGGAGGGCAAACGCTATTTTGACTTCCTGTCGGCCTACAGCGCCGTAAACCAGGGCCACTGCCATCCGCGCATCATCAATGCCCTGATCGAGCAAGCCCAGCAACTCACACTAACTTCCCGTGCCTTCTACAACGACAAGCTAGGTATAGCCGAGAAGTACATTTGCGAGCTGTTCGGTTACGACAAATCGCTTTACATGAACTCCGGTGCCGAGGCCGTGGAGACGGCCATCAAATTGGCCCGCAAATGGGCTTACTTGAAGAAGGGAATCGCCTCTCACAACGCCGAGATCATCGTAGTAGAGCGCAACTTCCACGGTCGCACGACAGGCATCATCTCCTTCTCCACTGACCCGGATTCTACCAAAGGCTTCGGCCCATACATGCCCGGCTTCAAAGTGATTCCTTACAACGACTTGGAGGCGCTGGAAACGGCCCTGAAAGAGAACCCGAACGTCTGCGGTTTCCTGGTAGAGCCGATTCAGGGCGAAGCAGGCGTAGTAGTACCGCAGGACGGATATATGGCTAAGGCACATGCGCTTTGCAAAGAGTACAACGTGCTGTTGATGGCTGATGAGATCCAGACAGGTATAGCGCGTACCGGTAAGCTGCTCGCCAGCTATTACGATGATGTGAAAGCCGACATCCTGATCCTGGGCAAAGCCCTTTCAGGTGGCGTGCTACCGGTGTCTTGTGTGCTGGCCAACGACGACATCATGCTGTGCATTCAGCCAGGTGAGCACGGGTCTACCTTCGGCGGCAATCCGGTGGCAGCGGCAGTTGCCATTGCCGCTTTGGAGGTGATTAAAGAAGAGAACTTAATAGAGAATGCCTACAAGCTGGGTGAAGTGTTCCGTGACCGCATGAACCAACTCAAGGCCAAGCGCCCGGAAGTGGTTACGCTGGTAAGAGGTCGCGGCCTGCTCAACGCCATCGTGATCGAGCCTTCGGCTGATGGCCGCACCGCCTGGGATGTGTGCGTGGAGTTGAAAGAGAACGGCCTGCTTGCCAAGCCAACCCACGGCGATATTATCCGCTTTGCACCGCCTTTGGTGATGACGGAGGAGCAGCTGCACGAATGCTGCGACATCATTGAAAAAGTAATCATGAACTTTTAAGAGAAGGTATACCTAAAACACATAAAAGGCGAGGCTGTAATGGCTTCGCCTTTTTGTTTTTAATGGCACTTAAAATAACTCATTTGTAATTACAATCAGTAGGCGTCTATTTGATTTTATAAATCAATCGATCAAGTAATTAACGCTAAAGCTCGCTTAAACCTAACTAAAGCCTTCTCAATATATTTTTAATGCAAAATATAGTAATATTTATTTTGCATTAATTTTCATTTTAGATATACTTGTAAACGCTCCATTTACACAACTATCACATGAAAACGATTTTCCCCTCGGCTATCATCGAGCAGTCAACGGAATGCTATCAAAGCAGAATAACTGTACGTTCGAAGATCATTTACTTAAGCGCATTAGCTTTTTTATTTTTAGCGCTTTTGTGCCTACCCTTCATCTATATTGATCTATCTATCCAGGCTAAAGGCATACTGCAGAGCTCGCTCGAACGAAATGAAGTTTTTGTACCTGTACAGGGGAGAGTTTATAACATCAGATATAAAGAGAATGACAAGGTGTCTAAAGGAGATGTCATTGCTGAAATCGTATCTGAACAACTGAATTTGGAGTTACAAGGATATCAGCAAAGGATTGGCTTATTAAACACCTTTCTTTCTGATCTGAGAACTTTAGGGAATAAAAATATAACAACTACACCCCCTTCTTTCAAGTCTGATGTTTATGCTGCTTCTTATTATGAATACTTTTCTGCTTATGAAAGCCTGAAAGCAGTGCTTGATAAAGCAACCCGAGATTATGAAAGAAACGCGCTATTATACGAAGCAAAAGCAATTGCCTTTGTAGAGTATGACGAGTCTAAATTGAAGTATGAGCAAGCCCAGTCTAATTTAGAACTTCATATTAAAAAACAGAAAGCGAAATGGAAACAGGAAGCTAACTCCTATGCTAACGAACTAAATCAACTTGAAAATAAAGTAAAGTCTGTTACTGAGCAGAAAACTCATTACAAGATTTTAGCAGGCGTGAACGGCACCCTGCTAAATGTAAAAAATATTAAGGAGGGAGATTTTGTATTTCCGAACCAGAAAATAGCCGAAATATCTCCTGATTCTACGCTATTAGCAGTAGCTTATATCTCACCCAAAGATGTTGGGTTCATACAACCTGGTCAGCAGGTATCTCTTCAAGTAGACGCCTTCAATTACAATGATTGGGGGTTTGCAAAAGGCAAAGTAGCGGAAATAGCGGATGACCTTTCTCTTATTTCCGAACAGCAGGCAGCCTTTAGGGTTATCTGCTCTCTCGACCAAACGCACCTTAAGTTGAAAAACGGGTATACTGGTGAGCTGAGAAAAGGCATGACATTCAATGGTCGGTTCTTAGTCGCGCGTCGCAGCCTGTTTCAGCTCCTTTATGACAAAGTAGATGACTGGATGAATCCTGCCATTACTACTATTTAAGCTATTCCCTAACAAACTACACGTATGAGTATCAAAGTAAAGCAGCGTGATATAACAGATTGCGGGGCTGCCTGTTTGGCGTCTATTGCCAGTCACTACAAACTAAAGCTTCCTGTTTCAAAGATCCGGCAGATGGCCTCTACCGATCAGAAGGGTACCAACGTACTTGGCTTAATTGAAGCGGCTGAGAAGATGGGATTTTCCGCTAAGGGCGTTAGAGGAGAATTTGACAGCTTATTCAAAATTCCTACACCTACCATTGCACACGTCATCATTAAGGGTGTTCTCCATCACTACGTCGTTATTTACAAAGCGACAAAGAAGCACATCCACATCATGGACCCTGCGGATGGCCGGATGCAAAAGATGCCTCATGAAGAGTTTAAAGCCTTGTGGAGTGGCGTGCTGGTCCTATTGATGCCCAATGATGACTTTAAAGCACTCAATCAGACTGTTTCTGTCTACCAGCGTTTCTGGTTTCTAATGAAGCCTCACAAATCTGTGATGTTTCAGGCTCTTTTTGGAGCAATTATTTACACTGTGCTTGGTTTATCGACGGCCATTTACGTGCAGAAGATAGTAGACCATGTTTTTGCAGATGGCAACAAGAACCTGCTCAATCTGATGAGCGTCATTATGCTGGCACTACTAGTGTTCCAGGTATTGATTGGCGTATACAAGACCCTGTTTGTTCTGAAAACAGGTCAGAAAATAGATGCACGCCTCATCCTTGGCTACTACAAACACTTGCTTACGCTCCCGCAGCAATTCTTTGATACGATGCGAGTAGGTGAAATTATCAGCAGAATAAACGACGCAGTTAAAATCAGGGCTTTCATTAACGATGTATCCATTAATCTAATGGTTAATGTGTTCATCGTACTGTTCGCTTTTGCCTTGATGTTTACTTATTACTGGAAGCTGGCTCTGGTCATTCTCCTGATTATCCCACTCTATACGCTGGTATATTTTATTACCAATAAGCTGAACCGAAAAGTAGAACGGGAACTGATGGAAGACTCAGCCGAGCTTGAGTCACAATTGGTAGAGTCTATTACGGCAGCCGGAACTATCAAGCGATTTGGCATGGAAGACCATGCCAACATTAAATCCGAGACGCGCTTTATCAAGCTTTTGGGCTCAGTCTATAAATCAGGCGTTAACAACATCTTCACTGGCACTACCTCCGAAACTATTTCCAGAGTATTCACCATCGTACTGTTATGGGTCGGCGCTGGTTATGTTTTGGAAAACCAGATAACACCCGGTGAACTCATGTCATTCTATGCCGTCATAGGTTATTTTACCGGCCCTGTGGGTACGCTAATCGGCATGAACAAAACAATACAAAATGCCATGATTGCGGCAGACCGTTTATTTGAAATTATGGACCTGGAGGTAGAAAGTAATGAAAATAAATTTGAGCTGAAGAAAGAGCTTATTGGCAACATATACCTCAAGGATGTACACTTCCGCTATGGATCCCGCAAGAATGTTTTCGAGGGCTTAAGCCTTAAAATCCCGAAAGGCAAAATAACAGGCATTATCGGGGAAAGCGGCTCTGGTAAATCTACACTTATCTCTATCCTGCAGAACCTATACCCGCTTCAATCGGGAAGTGTGCATATTGGTGACTATGACCTAAAGTACATTGAGAACAGAAGTCTGAGGCAACTGGTGACAGTAGTACCTCAAAGAGTAGACTTGTTTGCCGGCAACGTAATTGAAAACATTGCCCTTGGAGATTACCAACCAGACGTACAGCGCATTGTCGGCATTTGTGGGCAGTTAGGTATGATGGATTTTATTGAAGGCTTACCAAATGGTTTTGGCACTTACCTCGGCGAAAATGGCGCTTCTTTATCGGGCGGCCAGAAACAACGCATCGCTATAGCCAGAGCTTTATATAAAGACCCTGAAGTACTGATAATGGATGAGGCCACCTCCTCGCTTGACCCTAAATCAGAAGAATTTGTTCAAATGACTATCCGCAAACTGGCAGAAGCAGGGAAGACCGTGATATTTATTACCCACCGACTTGCTGCTGTGAAGGATTTTGACCTGCTGTTTGTATTGGAAAACGGCAAACTCATAGAACAGGGTACACACGCGGAGCTTCTAACAAAACGTGAGCGCTATTTTGAGATGATAAACAAACAACTTTTGGTTCTAAATTAAATGTGGAAATGATATGAATTTTAGAAAGTACATCGAAAGGATTAAGTATCTGGATGAATTAATCCGGAAAGAGAGAACAGGTACGCCAGAGGAGCTAGCTAGTAGGCTTGGCGTCAGCAGGGCACAACTGTATAATATAATTGATGAACTGAAGACCGAAGGCTTAGCAATTAACTATACCAGAAAGCGAAACACATTCTACTATACCTCTAATCAAAAGCTGGAAATAGCATTCTCTTTGAAGGTTGTTTCGGAGGATGAAAATATTAAAGTTTTTGGAGGAAAAATTTATTCCAATCCAATTTTTCTAGATGGAAGAAAAGTAGCTTTATATCAGTTAACCGGTTAAGCAAAAGGTAATGTCAGCCGCCTGTAAGTGTGGACAGAAGCATAAAGATTTCAAAAAAATATGGAAAATTTAAACGTAGTTCAACTAAAAGTAGAAGAATTAGAAAATATCAACGGGGGTATTTTCCCGATAGTTATTGCAGGTGTAGTTATATCAGCTAAGACTGCAGGTTGGATTGCAGCAGGCACTGCCGCAGCAGGGCTCTTTGGAGCAGGAGTTTATGTTGGATATCAAGAAGCTGCAAAATAAGAACTATGAAAGCCCTACAATTAGATCTTGCTACATATAATGTAGCTGAAAACACCTACGATGAAAATATCGAAATTGAAGGTGGAAACCCATTTATTATTCCATTTCTTGCAATAGGTGGAGCTGCAGCGGCAGGCTTAGCCATTTATGAAGCAGGAAAAGCTACAGGAGAATTTATTTACCATATTACACGCTAAGTTTATCAACTCACCTTAATTAATGAATCATGGAATACTTTAATAAAGAAACGCTGGATAGATGCTTGCAAATGTTGCTAGCTACTTGGTACACTAAAGTTCTCCTGATTACCTTATCTGCCTATTTTATATTCAGATTTGGCAAGAGCATAGGTGAGTTCTTATACTATATTACACACTAGTATAGAAGACTTTTTCTCTTTTACCTAATTGTATAACGAATCATGAAACATACCAAAGCTTAGAGCTAGGATGATAAAGAAGAACCTCCTGTTTTAGGGATATAGTCAATGTATTACCTAAAGCCAGGAGGTTCTTTTGTTTTCCACTTCTAAAAAGGCGCTTATCATTGTAAGTACCCCTAAACCAGCACAGTTCAAAAGTAGACTTTTCTAAAATCTGAGCTCCTCCCAATTTTAGGACTGGCCAAAAATAGAGAATTCGGGCTTCACTATGTTCTTTTTCACCCACGCTTCCGGCTTTATGTCACCCAATGAACTGTGAGGCCGGAAACCGTTATACTCCTCTCGCCAAGCTTCTATCTTCTGCTTTGCATCCTCCAGAGAAAGGAACCAGTTGGCGTTCAGACACTCGTTCCTGAAGCTACCTTTGAAGGACTCGATAAAGGCGTTATCCGTGGGTTTCCCGGGTCTGGGGAAGTCAAACGTCACCTTGTTATCATACGCCCATTTATCCAGCGCCTTGGATATAAACTCACTCCCGTGGTCTACCTGTATACGCTTGGGTACAGCATTGTTTTCCTGTTTTATCTTTTCCAAAGCAGCGACCACGTCTTCTCCCCTCAGGGACTGTCCCACCAGGATGCCCGGGCACTGTCGGCTATAATTATCCACTACAGTTAAGCAGCGGAACTTCCTGCCGTCAAAGAGCTGGTCGGCTACAAAATCCATGCTCCAACACTCCTGATTGCTGGAGAGTTCAGGCTGCTCCAGGCTATGAGCGGCGGCTTTGTTTCTTCGCGGGCGCTTTGTCCTCAGTTTCAGCCCCTCCTCCCTATAGAGGCGATGCACGCGCTTATGGTTGTTCCGCCAACCCGCCCGCCGCAGCAGGATAAAGATACGCCAGAAGCCGTAGCGAACCCTCACCTGAGCTATCTCCCGCATCCGCTTCCTGATCACGGAGCTGTCCCTGGCTTTGGAGCGATAGTACCAGCCTGTACGGTGAAACCTCACCACCTTACAAGCCCTGGTGATGGAAACGCGACAAACATTTGTCAAGCCTGAAGCCAGCCCTTTTAGCCGGGCTGGCTTCAAAGCTTTTTTCAGACCCACAGACATGTCTCAGCATCGGGTCCACGTCCTGCAGCATTTGTTTGTCCAGGCCCGAGGTCTGCCACCAGCTGTTTTAACTGCCGGTTCTCCTCCTCCAGCTGCCGGAGCTTTCTTAATTCCAACACTCCCAGACCACCGTATTTTTCTTCCAGTTATAGAAGGTGGCCTCTGAGATGCCCATCTTGCGGCACACCTCCTCTACCTTAACTCCCGTCTCTACTTGCTTGATGGCGAAGATAATCTGCACCTCGGTGAACTTCGATTTCTTCATGGCAATTCGTTTTTTAACTATACGACAATTGCTCGTCTCCTCTACTTTACAGCAGTCCGGTTTTTATGGGGGAGGTCAACATACTTCTACCAATCAGATACCCTTGGCTGGTACCGGTGCGTCACCTCCAAACACGAAGTAGACCGCTGGCTGCAGAAAGTAGACAAGCAGGGCTTAGATCAAGTTATCCACTCCACTTCTGTCTTATCAGACTTTGAGAAGCAGTACCAGGCAATAGAAGCAGCCACCGAGAAGATGGGAACACAATAGTAGTAAGCTCTTAGGATTTGTAGTTGACTTTCCTTATATTCATCAATCCTGACAGGTATACGACTTTCGCTAACAACAAACTTATTCGCATACATGGCCCAACCAGAACAAAGCAAACCCACCATAATCTTTTCCGGTGACTTTCATCGGGCAGCGGTCATTAAAAACATGCTTGAGAACCACGGCATTTATGTGTTTATACAAAATGAGCACATGGGCAGTATTGCGCCTTTTCAAGTAGCTTCTGGCGGCTTTAATCCGGTGCGGCTCATTATCTCCGGACATGATGAGGAAGAGGCGCAGCGCCTTCTGGATGGATTTGATGCTGCTGCTTTTGACAACCAAGACGAGAACTAACACATCAGACTTATGAAAAAATCAGCAAGAATAACCTCTATCCTAATTGCACTTGTTATAGTTTTTATAGCGGGAGAACATGTGGGAAGCAGCCTTGGCGAGCTTGTTTACAACTTAACTCACTAGTCTTTTATCAAAACAGGAAGGCTATACCTGACACCCTTAACGCTTTCTATCATCTGCGCTCTGGGCTTCTTACTTGGAGTTGCTGCAGGAATCGTGTTATATTTAAAGAGCTAATCCGTCCTACAACTATACCTGCCCTGAAACAGGTATAACTTACAGCCAACTCCAAAACGAAACAAACATTCACGTTATGCAAAAGAAGACTAGAATCATAAAAGCACTCTTAATCACTGCTTCGGCTGTTGCTATCTTTACCTTCGGCAAAAGCATGGGCGAAGCGCTGTATTATTTCACCAACTAACACGGCTCTCACTTCGCAACTTAAACCCACCACACCATTCCGTTTCATGAAAACTGACACAAACTCCCTCCTGTTCCGCTTACGCAAATGGATTATCGCTTTTGCTTTTGCTGGTTTTCTAATAGGGCTCGGCATTGGCGCTTACGTGGCGCTTAAGCAGCATACAACATCCGAGAACATAGCACCGCCTGCGGTTCTTGAAGCGCCAGTGAAATAGATGCTGGTCTAGGTATAGGGCACTCCAATTTCCAAGGTATAGCTTCGCTTTGCCACGCATAAGCCGTACCTTTGCCGTATACTTATGTCGAAGCATTTTAGAGCAAACGCTATACTATGATCACGAAAAGACCAAGACGAAACCGCTATAACGAAGTCATCCGCAGCATGGTGCAGGAAACTGCCCTGGAACTGAACGACTTCATCTTCCCGCTATTCATTATCGAGGGCCAAAACCAGAAGGTGGAGGTAGCCTCTATGCCGGGTATCAACCGCTACTCCGTTGACACTTTGCTCGATGAAGTGGCCAGCTGTGTGGAGCTAGGCATCAAAGCCTTTGCCCCTTTCCCTAGCATCCCCGAAAACCTGAAAGACAAGTACGCCAGGGAGAGCGAGAACCCTGACGGCTTGTTCCCAAGAGCCATCCGTGAGATCAAGAAGAACTTCCCGGACGTGGTGCTGATGACTGACGTGGCCATGGACCCTTATAGCTCCGACGGGCACGACGGCATTGTGATAAACGGTGAGATCGTGAACGACGAGACGCTGGAGGTTTTGGGCAAAATGGCGCTCACGCAGGCACAGGCTGGCGCTGACATTGTGGGTCCTTCGGATATGATGGACGGTCGTGTAGGGCACATCCGCCGCGTGCTCGACGAGAACGGCTTCCACAAAGTGGGCATCATGAGCTATACTGCCAAGTATGCCAGCGCCTTCTACGGTCCGTTCCGCGATGCCCTGGACTCCGCTCCAAAAATGGGTGACAAGAAAACATACCAGATGAACCCGGCCAACAGCCGTGAGGCGCTGATCGAAGCCGCACTCGACACCGAAGAGGGAGCCGATTACCTGATGGTAAAGCCAGCCCTGGCATACCTGGACATCATCAAGCTGTTGCGCGACAACTCACACCTGCCTATCGCCGCCTACAACGTGAGCGGTGAGTACGCCATGGTAAAAGCCGCTGGCCTCAAAGGCTGGATTGACGGGGAAAAAGCTATGCTCGAGAGTTTGCTGAGCATCAAGCGAGCTGGAGCGGATATTATCCTGTCATACTTTGCCAAGGATTTTGCAAAGTACCTCCAAAAATAACAAAGTCAGACCCTCGACAATACAAGCGCCCTGGGCTCACAGCTCAGGGCGTTTTGTTTTAAAAGCAGGCTAGCGCCAACACAGGGTCTAGCGCCCCTCCAAACCAATGTTTAACCAAATAAAGTATTCACACTGAACCAGTTTGGCGTTCGCGCACTTTTAAGTATATTGGTGGTTCTAAACTTCTACCTACTACTACTTTATGAGAGGATTGAGCCTTTGGCTGATGGCTGCGGCACTTGCAACGACTTCTGTTAGCTTTGCGCAGCAGAGTGGCTCGGTGCCTGTGCGCGCTAATGTGCAGGAGCTGGGCCGCATTGCGGCAGCTGAAGACAAAAATTACCGGACAAAACGTGCCGAAGCTATTGCGCTTGCCAAGCGAAATGGCTGGGAAATTGAAAAGACTTACAAGGACGGTACCCACATATCCTTACAGAGCCTTGATGAACTGGGCATGCCGGTTTACTATATCACCTACAACAATAACGCCGCCATCACCACCCGCACAAACCAGCTTTGGACAGGCGGCAAGCTGGGGCTTAACCTCAGTGGGGCGAGCAACAGCGTTACTGACAAAATGGGGGTCTGGGACGGTGGCCTGGTACGCGAGTCACATGTGGAGCTGCGCGGCCGTGTAGAGCAGAAAGACAAGCCATCAAAACTGAATGACCATGCCACCCACGTGGCCGGCACCCTCATCGCCAGCGGACAGAGCCTGATGGCCAAGGGCATGGCGCACGGGGTGAAAAAGCTGTACGCTTACGACTTTAATAACAGTCCTTCCGAAATGGCCGAGGCTGCGCAAGCCAATATGCTGGTTTCAAACCACTCTTATGGTACCATAGCCGGCTGGCGTTATAATAGTGAACGCAAAGGCACCGATGAGGACCCGTACTGGGAATGGTGGGGAACACCTCAGGTAAGCGAAACAGAGGACTACAAGTTCGGCTACTATGACGAGACTTCTGTTAGCTGGGACCGCATCGCCTATAATGCGCCCTATTTCCTGATCGTGAAGTCAGGTGGTAACAATCGGCAGGAGCCTGGCCCCGCTGTAGGCAAACCTTACATGCAGCGCAACTCTAACGGTAACTTCACGCTGGTGGCACAGCGTCCTGCCAACATAAGCAGCAACGAAGGCTATGATGGCATAGCCACCTACGGCACTGCCAAGAATATACTGACTGTGGGTGCCGTGAACAGCCTCCCAAACGGCTACAACCAGTCTTCCGATGTCAAGATCACCAGCTTCAGCAGCTTTGGGCCTACTGATGATGGTCGTATTAAGCCTGACCTGGTAGGAGGTGGAGAAAGAATTCTTTCTACAACCAGTGCCAGCGACAATTCTTACAAAGCTCTGAGCGGCACCTCCATGGCAGCCCCCAACATTTCGGGCTCCCTGCTGCTGCTACAAGAGCACTATTCCAATCTGAACAACGGGAAATTCATGCGTGCCGCCACACTCAAAGGTTTGGCCATTCATACGGCTGACGAGGCCGGCGACGCTCCAGGGCCTGACTACATGCATGGCTGGGGACTTCTGAACGCCAGTCGCGCCGCTACTATGATCAGCAACACCCAGAACACGCACCTGATACAGGAGCGCAGTCTGGAGCAAGGCAAAACCTATACGCTGGAGGTAGTGGCATCCGGCGCAGGACCACTGGTGGCCACCATTTCCTGGACCGACCCGGAAGGAGCTGCCCATTCCATGTACAGCGCCCTGAATAACCGCAGTCCGCGCCTGATTAATGACCTGGACATACGTGTCACGAACCGCGGCAATACGATCATGCCCTGGGTACTGAACCCCAATGCTCCTGAACTGCCCGCAACCCAAGGCGACAACGTGGTAGACAATGTAGAGCAGGTACTTATACCTAACGCTATACCTGGCGAGACCTACACCATTACCGTATCTCACAAGCGCACGCTTCAGAAAGGGCCTCAGGAATATTCCCTGTTGGTGAGCGGCATGGGCGGCACAGCCTACTGCGCAAGCGCTCCCACTTCGGAGGCAGGTTCACGCATCAGCAAAATTGTTTTTGACGGCATTACAACTTCTTTTGAAGGATGCGCCACCTACCGCCTGCAGGAGGAAATGCTGCTATCCTTTGAGCCGGGTCAGACTAAAACGGTGTCGTTTGAGTTGGGCACCTGTGGCGCCAATGTCAGCAAGGCAGCTAAGGTATATGTGGACTGGAACGGCAATGGCAGCTTCGAAGATCAGGGTGAGGAAGCTGCTGCTTCTGGTGTTACCAACGGTGTCGGGATGTTCAATGCCAGTATTTCAGCCCCATCTTTTCTACAGCCTGGCTACATGACCCGACTGCGCGTCGTGTTGGTTGAAACCTCCAATCCGGCAGGCATAAGCTCTTGTGGCACTTACACCCGCGGCGAAACGCAGGACTATATCATTCAGGTTACAAAGCCGTCCTCAGATGTTGCATTGGAGCAGGTAAAGCCGGTAGGTTCATCGCTCTGCGCCGGCACGAATCAGCAGTTTCTGGTTACAATCCGTAACAATGGGCTCCGCGATCAGAAAAATATTCCGATGACACTAGAGGTATACCGTAGTAGCACCAAAGTAGCTACCATGACAACGGTTTACACCAAAACGCTAAAATCCTTTACCTCAGATGAGATCTTGCTGACAGCTGATTTCCAAACAGAAGCTGGCGCTACTTATGAACTGATTGCTTCGGCAGGCACCACCAGTGATGCCGTACCAGAGAATAATACATTGAGCAAAATCTACGGGGTAGGTGGCAACACCACTGTGGCACAGGCAGTGGCAACCCGCTGCGGTGACCAGCCCAGCTATACCCTGACCGGCACTGGTGATGGTACAATCTTCTGGTACAATACGGCAAGCGGAGGCACGCCCATCGCTGCGGGTAACTCAACCAGTATTGCAACAAGCAGTGCTAACGGCTCGCTCTATGCCTCCCTGAACGATTTCTCAGCCACTGTTGGACCAGCGACCAAGAAGTTTGCAACAGGCGGTGGGTATAACCAGTTTACGCCGGATGTGATCGTAGACACAAAAGCTCCTATGCTGCTGGAAAGCGCCCGCCTGTATATTGGCAACCCAGGCAAGATTACCTTTACAGCCTACAACAGCAACGGCTCCCCTGTTTCGAGCCGTACAATTACTGTGGAAGCCACCCGCTCCACCCCTGCCCCGGGCGTGCAGGAGGACGACCCAAATGACCAAGGCGAAGTATACTACCTGGGACTGGAATTACCTGAGGCTGGCACTTACAACATCGCAATCACCTATGACCATGCGAATGGGGCCACCATCTACAGGAACAACGCCGGCGTAACGGGTTATCCATTTGGCGTAAGCAATGTGTTCACGATTACTGGCACCACGGCCAACCCGGGCGCGCTAAGCTATTATTACTACTTTTATGACCTGAAGGTGCGTGCTTTAGGCTGTATCAGCCCAAGGGTAGCTGTACCGGTTGAGAATGGCTCTCCACTTCCAACGCCGGTAATTTCGCGCCAGGGCCTGAGCCTGCAGTCAAGTGCCGCAGACGGCAACCAGTGGTACCTGAACAGCCTGCCTATACCTGGTGCCACTGAGCAGACCTATACCCCAACAGAAAGCGGGGACTATAGCGTGCAGGCACAGTGGAAGGGCTGCGTTTCTACCCGATCGCAAATCTATACCTTCGCCTATCAGGCTAATGGCCGTGAACTGAAGAAAGAGCTGGTAGCCTCGCCTAATCCAAGTACTGGCGTATTTAAGGTGCAGTTCGAGACGGCGCAGCAAGAGGATTTATACCTGAACGTGACTGACATGCTGGGCAACCTGATCTATACCCGCAAAGTGACCGGCTTCAATGGTTTCTATGAAGCGGACATCGACCTCTCGGCAAGAGCTTCTGGCATTTACCTGCTCCGCGTGAAGTTCGGCGATCAGGCCTTCACTCAAAAACTGGTCTTACAGCGCTAATAAGCACAGTAATCAGAAGAGCCCTGGCTTTTGAGCCGGGGCTTTTTTGTGCTACTGTGCATTTCTGTTTGGTTCAGATGCAGTCAAAGTAGTGTCTTTACCTATACCTACCTGTTTTGCTAATCCGAGCGCATTCCCTATCTTCAGCCAAACAAAACAGAAACTATGAAGAGATTACTACTCGCTATAGGTGTGGCATTCATGTTCGGCTCCTGCGCCCAGCAACCACAGGCCAGCAGCACAACGACCACTACTACCGAGACTACCACTCCGCAACAGGAAACTGCCGCGGCCCCGCAGTCACCTGTAACAGCTACGCAGCAGGCTTTCTTTTCTCAGTTAAGCAAGCTGTGCGGCAAAAGCTTCAGAGGCAAGGCTGTGTTCCCGGCCGATGGCAAAGACCCGTTTGCAGGCAAAGAACTAACCATGCACGTGCGTGAGTGCTCCGACCAGGTTATCCGTATCCCGTTCCATGTGGGTGAAGACAAATCCAGAACGTGGGTGTTCACTAAAATGGAGGAAGGCTTACAACTAAAGCATGACCACCGCCACGAAGATGGCACCTCAGACGAAGTCACCATGTACGGCGGCATTGCCCTGGATACTGACGACGCAACCACCATGCGTTTCCCGGCTGACGCTTTCACCGCCCAGCTTATACCTGCGGCCTCTACCAATGAGTGGAATGTAGTCCTGAGTCCCGACGGCCGCACGTTCAGCTATATCCTCAAGCGCGATAACCAGCTCCGTTTTCAGGCTGACTTCGACCTGACCCAACCGATCAACTAATCTATACCTTCTATACCTTAAAACGGCAAAGCCCGGAGCTGCTACAGTTCCGGGCTTTTGCTTTGCTGGTATTTGGTTCTAAGACTTGCTGAACTGCTTCTTCAGCACCTGGTAGTCGATAAAGTACAGCAACCTTACCGAAAGACTATTGGTCTGGGGCCCGGTGATGGTGCGGGTAAAGTTCTCATGATAACGCGGTACAATGTCGCCCTGGCTTTCTAAAATGGCGTTCTTCCACATCACACTGATCTCACTGCCCGGCGCAAACCACCACGAGTAGATCATGTCGATGTTAAAGGCATTGTAATTGATGTTGTGGTTTGGCAGCTCGTTCTCAGGGAAGTAGCCAAGCGGGTAGCTGCTGGTGAGCAACTCGCCTTTATCGCTGAGCTCGAAGAAACGGTTAGACTCGGCCTTCGACCAATAGTGCCTCGCCCGCAGCGACAGCGACATCCGATTGTTGAAAATATAAGAGCTCGTCAGCGTGTTGTCTACCGTATTCACATCGCGAAGCACGAAAATGATGTCACGCGGTGCGCTGATTTCTGAGCTTCGGCTACGATAGTTAGCATAGCCCATGTCGTCGCGGTTGCTGTTGCGGCTATACCTGTAGATGAACATCAGCTTATCGTTCACCCGGAAGCGCGGCGAAATGGAATAGCCTAAATTCTGGCGCTCGTGCTCGTCAAACGTGCGGTAGTTGAAGTCCACATCCAGGGCCAGGCGCTTGCGGTAGTCCGACGAGATCCAGCCGCCAATACTGCGGTTCACCGGAAAGGTATAGTAGCGACCTGCTACCCGTGGCTCGAAGAAGTCATAGGTCCTCACTGGCTCCAAATTAAAGTTGGTGCCCACACTCAGGAAATTTCGGAATGTGCCACTCGCCCTGCCATAGATCACGAAGTTTTGGAAATCGTCGGGCTTATACCGGCGGCTGTAGGTAGCGCCCAATTGGGTATTCATATTCAGCAGCTTCCAGAATGGCTGGTAGATGTTGTAGCGCAGGTTCAGGTCCTCGTCCACAGTATTGCGGATGAAGTTGATACCCATGTCGTTCGGGTCGTAGGTGTCGGACTTCATGGAATGGGTGAACCTGTACTGAAAATTGCCGCTCACTTTGCCCCCGCCGATGCTGTACATATGCCCCAGCTGCGCGTCGCCGGGGTAGTATTTTTGGCTCAGGGCGGCACTGCCTTCCACGGCATACCGGTTACCTTTGTTGGCCACCCGGAAGAGCATACCGGTCAGGTTGGCGTCGTAAGTGCTGCCTGCACGCAGCACGTTGGTATTCACGAGCGTCACATAGGAGTTGTTCTTGAGCGACTGGTCCAGTACCAGAATGTTATAGTTAGTGAGCGGCTGCGTCTCTTTCTGGAAGCGGTTGCCCTCGCTGTCTTCTAGTGTAGCGAATTGCCGCCCTACTACCGCGTTGAACAAGCCTATACCCAAACCCGACTGCGTGCGGCCCGATATCTTGGTACCGTTCAGCATCTTGGTTTCGCGCGGGTTTTCGATGATAGTGTTGCCCTGTTCGCGCTCGGCACTTGCGTCCAGGAAGTTGATGGGTGTGCCGCCAATGCGTCGGGAATAAAGGAAGCCGCCTTTGTTGAACAGCTCCGTGCCCTCCATAAAGAAAGGCCGGTACTCGTTGAACTGCACCTCGAAAGGCGACAGGTTGAGCACCTGGTTATCGGACTGCACCTGGCTGAAGTCAGGTATCAGCGTCATATCGAGTGTGAAGGCGTCGTTGATGCCGTACTTCACGTCCATACCTCCACTAAAGTTCACATTGTCTTCGTATCGCACGCTGCCGTCGCCGTTGCGCACCGGGTACTTTTCGGCATAGGCCGATACGTAGGGCGTGAGCGAAAGCCGCAGCGGTGCTTCCACATTTTTGATGCCCCTAAGCTTGCCAAACTGGTTCATGAAACCGTTAATGGCTGGGTCCACGTGATTCCAGAAAAACTCCTGCCGCGTGGATCGTCGGTTGCGCATGAAGTTAAGTCCCCATAACTGCTCCGGCTTGCTGCTGAATCGGAGGGCCGAGTAAGGTATGCGCATCTCTGCTATCCAAGAATTGCCATCAAGTTTAGTATTGCTCTCCCACACAGCATTCCAGGTAAAGTCTTCACCGTCGGACGAATAGCGTGCGTCGAGTTGCACACCTGCGGGTGTCAAATAAAAGCCGAAACCGTTGATCTGGTCATTGTAGGTGTCGAAAAACACTGCAAAAAAATCGGTATTGCCCAGATCATCCCGCTTGCCCAGTTGCTTAAATATACTGTCCTGGGACACGTCGTGCATAATGGCGCCCACGTAGATAGACTCATCGTCGTAGAGAATGCGCACCTTCGTGGGGTGCACCTCTTTCGCGCCGGGGTTGGGACTGCTCTGTATAAAGTTTGTGGCGGTCTCGGCCTGTTGCCAGACTTCCTCGTCCAGCGAACCGTCAATTTTGATGGATTCGGTTATGCGAAGCGCCTGCAACTGTTTCACATTGGCAAAGACAGGAGCTTTTTTCTCCTGCGCTCCTACCTGTTGCCATGCCAGCACAGTTAATACAAGCACAACCATCCGCACAAAACCAAGTGTAGGTATACAGCCAACCATAAAGTAAAAGGGCAATCAAAGTGAGTGTTTATACAAAGGTATAGAATAGATGCCCCCGAGGCCACAATACTTGCATTTTCCTGACAACAAAACGCTTAACCATATACATAACTGGTAAACGTGCCTATTTAAACGACGAGAGATGGAAATACAAAGCGCCATACCCGTTTGACAGGTATGGCGCCTTTACATAAGCTCCAGTTAGGCTTACAAATCTTCTTCGCGTACCAGCATCAGCACTGCAGACTGCGGCACGATAAAGTACTTCTCGCTGAGGTAGTTGATTTCGATGGCGTCGCGCTGCAGGTAGATGGCCAGGTCCCCTTCTTTTATCTGGAGCGGCAGGTAGCGCACTTGCTCCTGTTCCTCGTCGCCAAACACCTCTTCATCGAAGCCATAGTCAGCAGGCATTGGGTAGCCGGGGCCTACCTTCATTACATAGCCTTCCTGTACCTTCTCTTTTTCCTGTACTCCAGGCGGCAGGTATAACCCGCTCTTGGTCTGCTCCCGGGAGGTCTTCGGTTTGATCAGCACCCGGTCGCCTACAATGATGATCTTCTCCAGTTTGTTGCTTTCTGAAATTCTCATGGATATGGTATGCATGATTAAATTGGGTCTGCAGTCACTTTAAAGCGCATGGCAGCCTTAATGGCTACATCGCGTGTAATTGGCTTGGCTATGGCAGCTCTCGTTCTAACTGTATACGTTTCTCCTTTGATGTACTCATCTAGCTTAGCATTGGTCGATTTCAACTCAATGGCCTTGACGCCCTTCGGCACTTCATCTAGATAGGCGATCTTCGTTTCGTCTCCTTCGCCGTTGCTCAGGTATATCTCAATGCTGCGCAAAAAGTCAAAGTTCTCATCAGCGGGATCAGCTATGGTAAGCGTCAGTTTGTTCAGGCTCACGTCTTTTACCAGCTCGGCGCGTGTCTTGTTGTTCTTGAAAGTCTCCGACGAGTTTGTCTTCACAGGTATAGGTGACAGCGGCATTACGACACCAATCGGGAAAGTAGACTCGATGCGAATAGTTTCTTCCTGATTAATGTAGAAGGTAAGCAGATCGTCTACCTTGTCGCAGGAAGTTGCTATAATGGTGAGCAGCGCAAACACTGCCAACAGCATTTTTTTCATAAAAGGGTGAAATTTAAAGTACTCTATTTTACTAATTTATAGGTGTGAAGGGCCAAAAAAGAAAGACAACCTTGCGGGCTGTCTTTCCTGTAATGCCTGCACAGAGTGCAAATTTAGTAAAAACGAGTTAGAGTAGCGCAATTAGTCGAACATGTCGGCTGCGCGCGAACCACCCGGGCCATTTTCGAGCCAGCTCATCGGGTAATTCTTGTCCATCAGCCCTACGGCCTCTTCGGTCAGGTATAGCGGCTTGAAAGTGTCGATCATCACAGCGTACTCGTGGGTTTCTTTCTTGCCGATACTCGCCTCCACCGTGCCCGGGTGCGGGCCATGCGGTATGCCGCCTGGATGCACTGTAAACGAAGCTCGGTCCACGCCCTTGCGTGACATGAAGTCTCCTGCCACGTAGTAGAGCACCTCGTCGGAGTCTACATTGGAGTGGTTGTAAGGCGCAGGTATAGCCAGTGGGTGGTAGTCGAACAAGCGTGGCACAAAGGAGCAGATTACGAAGTTGTGCGCCTCAAAGGTCTGGTGCACGGGAGGTGGCTGGTGAATGCGACCGGTTATGGGCTCAAAGTCGTAGATGGACAGCGCATACGGATAGAAGTAGCCATCCCAGCCCACCACATCAAACGGGCTGAAGTCGTAGTAGTACTGGTGCAGCATGCCGTCTTTCTTGATCTGCACCAAGTGCTCACCGCCCTCGGTGTACTCGATCAGCTCATGCGGAGCACGGATGTCACGCTCACAAAACGGCGAGTGCTCCAGCAGCTGCCCAAAGTGGTTGCGGTAGCGGCGTGGTGTCTCAATCGGGCTAAATGACTCAGTGATCAGCAAGCGCACCGGGCCGTCGTTGAAATGGAACTGGTGAATGATGGTGCGCGGAATCACAATATAATCGCCTTCTCGGAACTCCAGCTTGCCCATCTGCGACAACAGCACCCCGCTCCCTTCGTGCACAAATACCACCTCATCGGCCTGGCCGTTTTTGTAGTAGTAGTCCATTTTCAGCTCCGACGGATTGCAGATGCTGATGGCCACATCGCTGTTGAGCATCATGGTTTTACGGGCACTTAAGTAGTCAGAACCCGTAACGGTCTGATCGAGCGTCTTCAGGTGATGCGGTGCCAGCTTTACACCTTCGGCCTTTTTGGGTGCGTAAGGTATAGGATCTTCGATGCGGGTGATGCGTGTCGGCGGATTCTTGTGGTACAGCAACGACGACAGGCCGCTAAAGCCCAGCGTACCCACCAGCTGCTCGGCGTACAGACTTCCGTCCTCCTGCCTGAACTGCACATGGCGCTTCTGCGGGATGGTGCCTAATTTGTGATAATAAGCCATTCCTCTCTGTTTGGTTATGGTTTATAAAAGCAGCCCTACCGGGTGCCTTTCTGATACAGGTATAAATTCTGGTTTGTTATACGCCTCCTTTGGCCAATCGCTGGGCCTTGCCAAACTGGCGAAGGGCTTCCTGAAACTCCTCGTCCTTCTCGTGCAGGATCGGGAAGAAACCCGGGTTACCGTATACGCTGCGGCCAATAAATGCCTTCACGTTATTACGGAGCAGCGCCTGTGAGCGCTTGTACTGGGCCTCGTCGTACTTCACTTCCGATTGTGCCGCCATACGCATCAGCTCCTGCAGCATTTTATCAGAAACGTTAAAGGACTTCGCAAACTTGTCCATTGGCATCTTTTCAAGGTCCTTGCGGTTGTCGTTGTAGTAGGCCAATGCATACTCCCGGATCACATTTTTGCTATAAAGCTGGCTCAACAGCTCCGACAACTCCGTAGTATCGCGGGCTACAAACACGTCGGGCATAATACCCCCGCCACCATACACCACGCGTCCTTTGCCTGTTTTATACTTAAGCGAGTCTACAAACAGGCTGCTGTCCGGATGGAAGTACTCCCCATTCTCGAAGCGGTTCAGCATGTCTTTCTGATAATCCTCGGTGCCCGCCACATAAGGTTTCTGGATAGAGCGCCCACTCGGCGTGTAGTAGCGCGAAATGGTCAGGCGCAGCTCCGACCCGTCGTTTAGCGGAATTGGCATCTGCACCAGTCCTTTGCCAAATGAGCGTCGCCCCACAATCAGGGCGCGATCGTTATCCTGTAGGGCACCAGCCACAATCTCGGAGGCCGAAGCACTGCCCTCGTCCAACAGCACGATCACAGGACCGTTTTCGAAGTCACCCTTGGTTCGAGCAAAAGACTTGGAGTCGTAGCGGGAGTCTTTTCCATCGGTATACACGATCATCCTGTCACCTGCTATAAACTCGTCGGCCATGCGGGTTGCGTGGTCCATGTAGCCGCCCGGGTTGCCGCGCAGGTCGAGTATTAGCTGCTGCATCCCTTTCTTTTTGAGGCCGGTCAAGGCCGTTTTAAACTCGTCAAAGGTATTGTTGGCGAAGCGGCTCACTTTGATGTAGCCCGTGTTGCTGTTCACCATATAGTTCACATCCACTGACACGGTTGGAATCTTGTTGCGGGTGATCGTAAAGTCGAATGGCTTCCTGTTGCCTTTGCGCAGCACCTGTATCTTCACGTCTGTACCCTTCGGACCTCGCAATCGTTTAAACACGCCCTCGTTCGTTATACCTGTACCCGCCACGTTCTCGCCATTTACACTCACAATCTTGTCGCCGGCCTGTATACCTGCCGCCTCAGACGGTCCGCCGCTCAGGGGGGTAATCACATAAATCGTGTCTTTAAAAATATTGAACTCCACGCCGATGCCTTCAAAATCGCCTTCCAGGTAAGAGCGGGCCATGGCCAGATCAGCGGCGGGGATGTATGAGGTATGCGGGTCGAGCTTCTCGAGCATCTTGGTGATGGCGTGATCGGTTAGCTTCTCAGTGTCCACGGTGTCCACGTAGTCACGATCGATATAGCTCAGTATGTCGCGGAATTTCAAGTAGGCCTTAGCTGTACTCTGTGGATTGTTATCAGAAGGGGAAAAGGTATTTGCACCGATCAGCACCCCCACAATCAGGGCCAAGGCAATGTACAGGGGTAAGCGTACCTGAAAGGGCGTGTTGCGGGCTTTGCCCTGCCCGGTTGTTTCAGGCTCCTCCTGTGAGTTGTATTTGGTTTCTTCGCTCATCTCGATCTCTAAAAACGGTTAAATATAAAGCTAAGCGGGCGCTTTTTTGCAGCTTTACAGAGATAAATATTCAGGCTCTGCTATACAAGGCTTCTTTTTAAGTATACCTGCATACAGTATAGCTTGTTATTCTTTTAACAAAGCTTTGGTCGGGTTTTATTCCATTTTAGTATAAAAAGATCCGGACAGGCTACCTTTTTCTGCTCACATACCGCGCACAGGGCCGCAAGACGTGGTGGAGCCCAGCCCCTCCAACCTGATCAACTCCGCCAATCCTTTTTAATCCTGTAAATCCTGATTAAATCCCTTAACTTTGTATTTTTAAAGCGCAAATGCTCGCTTAAGGCAGGCAAAAGAAGTTACACAGGGCACTATGGCGAGAATTTTAGGTATAGACTACGGCAACAAGCGGGTGGGGCTGGCCGCAACGGACACACTCCAGATCATTGCTTCGCCACTCGAAACTATACATGCCAAAGATGTGCTGACTTACCTGAAAGCCTATACCCTGCGCGAACCCGTGGAGGCCTTTGTTGTAGGTATGCCGCGACGCCTGACTGGTGAAGCCACCGATGCAACGCCACATGTCATTGGCTTTGTACGTAAGCTCCAGAAGGAGTTTCCGGGTATACCGGTGCATACCGTAGACGAGCGCTTTACCTCCAGCATGGCTCAGAAAGCGATGCTGGCCGGCGGACTCAAGAAGAAGGACCGCCAGGACAAAAGCACCGTGGACCGGGTGAGCGCAGCCATTATTTTACAGTCGTATTTAGAAAGCAGAACAATATGATTTACCCTATTACCGCTTATGGCGACCCGGTGCTGAAGGAGCCGGCGCAGGACATCCCGAAGGACTACGAAGGTCTGAATGAGCTGATTGAAGACATGTTCACCACCATGTACCATGCCCACGGCGTGGGACTCGCTGCTCCGCAGATCAGCAAGGGCATCCGCCTGTTTGTGATCGACTCTGAGCCCATGATGGACGAAGGCGACGAAGGCAAAGGTGTGAAAAAGGCATTTATCAACCCGGAGATCATCGAGGAAGACGGGGAAGAGTGGGGCTTTGAGGAAGGCTGCCTGAGCATACCGGGTGTGCGTGAGGTGGTATACCGCCCTGAGCGCATTGTTATCCGCTACTTTGACCAGGACTGGAACGAACACACCGATACCTACGACGGCATGACGGCTCGTGTGATCCAGCACGAGTACGACCACATTGAGGGCATCCTGTTCACAGACCACCTTTCCGGACTGAAAAAGCGCCTGATCAAGAACAAGCTTACCAAAATATCCAAAGGAGAAGTGGATGCGGATTATCGCATGAAATTCCCGACAGCGGCAACAAAGAAACGCTAGACGCTATACCTGACACCTATCAAAGATCGCCTGCTCCAGACTACTGCGGCAGGCGATTTACTTTACTGCCACACATCTGCGACGCATACCATCAAAGGTTAAACTTCGGATTTTGTGCTGTACTCTCATCTGCCATGCCTACCTTAGTGGCACATCTATTCAATTACCAACATTTTTCTTCAACTCACCTTCTAAACTCAAGCTTATGAATGCGATCAAACGAAACAATGTGACGGTAACCGGAAAAGGAGAAAAGCCGATGCTGTTTGCTCATGGCTACGGCTGCGATCAGAACATGTGGCGTTATATTACCCCTGCTTTTCAGGATGACTACAAGATCATACTTTTCGATCACATAGGATTTGGCAACTCAGACGCTTCTACCTATTCAAAAGATCGCTACTCGTCGCTGCAAGGTTATGCGGCAGATGTGCTTGAGATATGCCATGAACTGGACCTGCAGGATGTCATCTTTGTAGGCCACTCAGTGAGTGCCATGATCGGAGTGCTGGCTGCCATCCAGGAGCCTGAGCGCTTCTCTAAGCTTGTGCTGGTAAGCCCCTCGCCAAGCTTTATCAATGACGGCGACTATTATGGCGGTTTTTCACGACAGGATATAGATGGCCTGCTCCTTTCGCTGGATGGGGACTACCTGGGCTGGTCCAACACCATAGCCCCAGTGATCATGAGCAACGCCGACCGTCCGGAGCTGGCACAGGAACTGGCGCAGAGCTTCTGCAAAAGCAATCCCGAAATCGCCAATGACTTTGCCCATATCACCTTCTTGTCAGACCACCGAAAGGACCTGCCTCAGGTAAAGACAGACACCCTGATTTTGCAGTGTTCGGAGGACGCCATTGCCCCGCCGCCAGTTGGCGAATATACCCACCGGAGCATCGCTGGCAGCAAGTTCACAATTTTAGAGGCGACAGGCCACTGCCCTAACCTGAGTGCGCCGGAAGAGACAATCAAGGCCATTAAGAATTTTTTGTAAAAATACCGTACAAGTATCTGTGCAGATATTGGTCAGCGGGCGCAAAGTCATTAGGTTGCGAAGAAAGAGATATACATTTTAGTGGAATTGACAGACAGTATAGAATATAAAGAATTAAAGAAGGCTAACGGAGATGTTTTCCTGGAGGTAAGAAGGATGCCTGATAATGGCTTTATAGCTATGAACTGGATCGGTATACAGTCTCTTGAGACTGTTGTGATGGGCGGCAACCTGGTTCTGTCGATGTTGCGGCAGAAGCCGTCACCGGGAGTTCTGAACAGTAATCGGGAGCTAATAGGACCTTGGGAAGCAGCAGTCAATTGGCTGGCCTTTAAGTGGGCCCCGCAGGCCAAAAGCCTGGGGCTGCGCTTCTTTGCGCATGTACTATCTCCTGGCATTTATGGGCAACGGTCCTTTAAAGCATTGTTTCCTAACCTCAGGGAGGTGCTCGATGTAAAGTCTTTTGATAAAGACGAAGGGGCCGAGGAGTGGCTCCGCATGAAAGTCTCCATCAAAAAGACCAGCACATAGCCTGTCCAGGTATGCTGGCAGCAAATTGTCCAGCAGCTGTTAGCCATAGCTGAGGCTATTATTCCACCCAGCTAAATAACCGACTCCAGCGAATTTTATCTAACCCACCCGCTTCTTCATCCACCGAAAACCAGGTAAACAACGGTTTCCCGACAACGTGGTCTTCCGGCACAAAGCCCCAGTAGCGGGAATCAAGTGAGTTGTGACGGTTGTCTCCCATCATAAAGTAATAGTTCTGCCGGAAGGTATAGCTCTTGGCTTCCTTACCGTCCAGGTATAGCCTGCCCTCCCGCACCTCGGCGTTTTTGTTCTGCTCGTGTTCCAGGATGATCTTTTGGTAGATAGGTAGCGTTTCGGGTGTGATCGCTACTGAAACGCCTTGCTTTGGGATGTAGAGCGGGCCGTAGTTGTCGCGGTTCCAGTTGAGGCCCGGCGCCTGTGGAAATATTCCAGCCTCTGACTCGCCCGTCGCCATTTGCTGTAGCTCGATGCCCTGTATAAAGTGGAGCGAAGCCAGTTCCCGTGCCCTGGCAGGTGTAGTGTGCAGCAGATAACCTCCCTGCACCGGGTACACGTCTGTGAGATTTCGCTCTCTGAAGAACTTCGGCTGCAGCACCTTGTCAGTGGCCATAAAGTAGCCGTACTGCATCTGCTCCGGGTTGTCGAGTGGCTTACCATTGACGTATACCTGCCGGTCGCGGATTTCCAGCATGTCGCCGGCTATACCTACACAGCGCTTCACGTAGTGCGTGCGCTGGTCCATGGGGTGCTCCGTTTCATCCGGAAAATTGAATACTACCGGGTCATTGTGCTTCAATTCTGAGAAACCAGGCAACCGATAGGACTCTAACTGCAGCGCCTCAGAATAAGCAGGTAGATCCGTACCCCAAATGGTCTGGTGGGTCAGTGGCACCTGCAGTGGCGTCATGGGGGTGCGGGGGCCGTAGTGCAGTTTGCTCACAAACAGGCGATCGCCTACAAGCATCGACTTTTCCATGGAAGGCGTCGGGATAGCATAAGCCTCAAATGTGGCCCAGCGGAAAAACGAGGATACGATTACCGCAAACATCAGGGCATTTCCCCATTCGCGCAGAGCACTTTTCTTGGCTGGCTTCTCAGCCGGTTTTTTCTTCCAGAGTTTTAGCTGCATCATCAGAGCATAGTAGGTTTACTATACTTTAACTGCAGTAAGGTTCAGTAAATTATAATCCTTACTGAAAAAATCACGTGTCTATACCTTGGTAAGGTATAGGCTTAGCTGGCAACTGCCTGCACGGGCTTCCACTTAAGCTGGAAAAATCGCCGCGTTACTTTAAAAGCTGCAGTGTCTTTTCATCCTCTTTGCCACTGTAATACTTGTCGAGCACAGCTTTGAAAACAGGATCAGCGCCGGGTACTGCAGCAAACAGGGTCATACTGGAGCGCAGCTTCAGGTCATCGGGGCTCCCCAGGACTTGGTTGGCTGTTTTTCCCTCCAGCGCTAACATGGCTTTGGAAATTTCCACTAATCTTTGCCCCAGGACAGGATGCTGCAGGTATAGCCGGGCTTCTTCCAGGTCTTTAATGGCGTAGTATCGGGCAGTCTCGCTATACCCTAACCCCTGCAATTGCGGGAAAATAAACCACATCCAGTGGCTCCGCTTGCGACCATTTTTTATTTCAGTCAGAGCCTGCTCGTAACTGCTGGCTTGTGCATCCAGGAAGCGGGCAAGACTTGGTATATTCTCTATGCTCATGTGTTTCAAGTGTATGTCGGGACAAAAGAGTTTAAACGAAAAACTGCAGGCTTCTGCATATAAACCTTACATAATCAACATTCCTAATTTACGGATCTGCCGGTCAAACTTACTGTCATACTATACCTGTTTTCATTCCACACTTCCGAGAAAGCCTGGGAGGCGTGTAACATACAAATTCCGCTATTCTCCGTACACGGCAGGTATGGCTTTCCGACAAATCGCTGTATTGCTCCTGCTTGCCTTCCTGCTCCCACTCACCGGGTATAGCTGGGGCTTTTTCGCGCACCAGCGCATCAACCGCCTGGCTGTGTATACGCTGCCGCCCGAGATGGTGGGCTTCTACAAAAAGCACATCCGCTACATCACTGAAAACGCCGTGAACCCAGACCGCCGCCGCTATGCAGTGGCTGGCGAGGCGCCCCGCCACTACATCGACTTGGACGTATACGGCGACAGCGCCCTCTATAAAATGCCCCGCTATTGGCAACAGGCCGTAGAGCGCTATGGCGAAGACACACTCATGGCGCACGGTATTGTGCCCTGGCACATTAACCGCATGAAGTTTCAGCTCACGCAGGCTTTCAAAGACCGCGACCTGGATCGCATCCTGCGCCTCTCGGCCGACATGGGTCATTACATAGCCGACGCCTGCGTGCCCCTGCACACCACCCGCAACTACAACGGGCAGTTCACAGGGCAGCGCGGTATACATGGCTTTTGGGAGAGCCGGATCCCCGAGCTGCTCTCTGACAACTACGACTTCTTTGTGGGGCAGGCCAGGTATATTGAGCAACCACAGCTTAAGGCCTGGGAGATTGTCGCCAGCGCCCATTTGGCCCTTGACTCCGTACTTGGTTTTGAGCGTGAACTCACACTGGCTTTTGAGGAAGAGAAAAAGTACAGCTACGAAGTGCGCGGCAACCTCACCACGCGGGTGTATTCCAGAGAGTTTTCGGAGGCCTATCACCGCCGACTTAACGGGCAGGTAGAGCGACAGATGCGTCTTGCCATCCATACCGTGGCCAGCTATTGGTTTACAGCCTGGATAGACGCGGGTCAGCCCAACCTCCGTCAACTAGCTCCCACCGTATCGGCAGAAGAACAGGAGCGCCTGCGCATGGAGCTGAAGGAGTACGAACAAGGTCCTCACCTGCCCCGTGAAGAAGGCGAGACCCGGCTTCACCGCAGAATATGGATTTCGGGGCGCAGAGAGTAGTTAGAAAGCTTCCTATCTACTGCCCGTGTTCTTTATTGTCGTCTATACAACAACGGACAGGCCATGTTATGCAAAAGGATGTAAAATTGCCTATCTTGCCTCTACAACCCACTTACTCAACTATGAACTCTATTGATACTTTCTTTAAGCGCCTTGCGCTGCTCCTTACACTGGCAACAGTGTGTAGCCTGCAGGCTTTAGCGCAGCAAAACACAGCCGCTACCCTCCAAAAGCTGGATGCCTATTACCAGAAGGCGCTGCAGGATTGGGATGTCCCGGGCATGGCCATTGCCATCGTGAAAAACGACTCTGTGATCTTTGCCAAGGGCTACGGCGTGCGCGACCTCAAAGCAGGCGGACAAGTAGATGCCAACACCGTGTTCGGCATCGCCTCCAATTCCAAAGCTTATACCGCCGCCGCCCTCGGCATATTGGTGGATGAAGGCAAACTCAACTGGGACGACAAAGTAACAAAGCACCTGCCGTGGCTGCAGCTCTATAACCCTTATGTAACGCAGGAGCTCAACATCAAGGACCTGCTGAGCCACCGCGCTGGCTTCCGCACCTTCAGCGGGGATTTGCTCTGGTACAACACCACCTACAGCCGCCGCGAAATTCTGGAGCGTGCCCGTCATCTCAAGCCCGCCTACAGCTTCCGCGACGGTTATGGCTACTCCAACCTCATGTTCATCGCCGCCGGCGAAGTGATTGAGGCCTTATCGGGACAAACGTGGGAAGACTTTATCAAGCAGCGCTTCTTCTCGCCACTGGGTATGAGCCGCTCTTATACCTCCGTAAATGAGCTGGCCGGTAAAGACAACGTCGCCTCTCCGCACGGCTTCGACGAAAAGCGCAAGCCCTACCCTACTACCTTCACAGCCTGGGACAATTGGAACCCAGCGGCAGGAATTTTTACGAGCGTAAACCAGCAGGCTCAGTGGATGCGTCTGCAGCTAAACCGCGGTACTTACAAAGGCCAAAAGATCTTCAGCGAAGATGCCAACCGCATGATGTGGACTGCACACAATGCCATGCCGATATCCAAACAAGCCGAAGCCAATGTACCTTCCACCCACTTTTCGGCCGCTGGTCTGGGCTGGATGATGAACGATTACGAAGGTCGCAAAGTACTGGCCCATGGTGGAGGGCATGAAGGCATGAACAGTCGCACGGTGCTGGTACCTGAAGAGAACCTAGGCATTGTCATCTTGACAAACAGTATGAGCAGCATCATGTCGCCACTGGCCAATTATACCCTCGATCAGTTCCTGGGAGTACAGAACGGCCGCGACTGGAGCCAGTTCTCACTCGACAACATAGCCAAGGCACGTAGAGCACAAGACGAAGCCGCTGCCAAAGCCCCAAAAGAAAAGCCACGCAAGAGCAAACCAACCATGGATCTGGAAGCCTACGCGGGCACATACAACAGTCCGTTGTATGGTGATGCAACCATTAAGGTACAGAACAAACAATTAGTATTGGACCTGGCCCCTGCTCCTGCCTTAGGAGGCAAGCTCACGCACTGGCAGCATGACATCTTTGACTTGGAGTGGAAGAACAATTTCGCGCTGCTCACCCCAACGAAAGTGCGTTTCATTGTAGGTCCGGACGGTAAGATTGCTGAAATGCGACTCGATGCAAACAACCCGGATTTCCACTTCAGTGAACTTGAGTTCAGGAAAGTTAAGTAATCCACAAACTCTTTAAAAATAGCGGGGCCATACCTGAAATCAGGTATGGCCCCGCTATTTTTAAGATACTGCTCTTAGTAAGCTACAATAACAGAAACAATGCTCGCAACCGCAAAATAGCCTGCTATGACAATGTATGCGAGCGCATCTTCATCAAAGTAAAGTTTTTTCATGAGTGACAACCTTTTAAACGTTAGAAATGCTTTAAAATACCTTTGGCTGCCTTACTAATAATACATTACGTATATCCTAACTCTATCGTTGTATTATTTATAAATATTTTATAATTATTTATGATATTCATATATATATATTTGAATATTAATACTATTGTCGGTTGTCAATACTTATGTAAAGCATTTTACAATAGTGAATAAGTCAAGCAAACATCCATTCCAACACATATTAGAATGAGAGCTAATGATAAGGGCGATGCTTAAAAGCATCGCCCTTATCATTACTATTAAAATTGGTAAAATTAAGCTATTGTTACTAGTAAACTACTAATTGCACCACCGAGCACAAAGTAAGCAGCAACAATCAGATTAGCTTTTGATTCGTTAAGGGTAAATTTTTTCATGACAATAGAATGTTTTAGGGTTTAGGTTAGACTTTATTATTGCAAGCATAAAAAAATTCACTTCTAGTTAAATATCATCATATTTTTTCCAGAAGACATTGCAAATAAATATTAAATAATTAGTATATGCAAACAATTGTATATAAAATCTATTTAATAGAACAATATCTACAACCTATCATTTCCCAACCTTCTACTTATATTACAACTTACTAATAGCCAATCAAATAAATAAAAGCAACAGGCTATTAGAATTATTAAATTTAAATTTTGTTAAAATTTTTGTGAGAAAAATCTTAAATCAGATAATTCCCAATACTGACAGCATCATAAAAAGTAAAATCCCTTGGTAACCAAACGGTTTCCAAGGGATTTCATTCATACAGAAAACTTGACTTTCAGCACACGATGGTGCAATCTATACCAGTTTTTTGTAACGTATACGCTTTGGCTCAGTATCACCCAAGCGTTTCTTCTTGTTCTCCTCGTAGTCCGTATAGTTACCTTCAAACCAGTATACCTGCGAATCACCTTCGAAAGCCAGGATGTGGGTACAGATACGGTCCAGGAACCAGCGGTCGTGCGAAATGATCACGGCACAGCCTGCAAAGTTTTCCAGCGCATCTTCCAGAGCACGAATGGCATTTACATCCAAATCGTTGGTCGGTTCGTCAAGCAGTAACAGGTTACCGCCTTCTTTCAGCGTCATGGCCAGATGCACGCGGTTACGCTCACCACCCGACAACTTCTCCACTTTCTTTTCCTGGTCACCACCAGAGAAGTTGAACTTGCTTACATAGGCACGGGAGTTCACCTGGCGGCCTGCCATCAGCATGTGCTCCGTTCCTCCTGAGATCACCTCAAACACCGACTTACTCGGATCGAGGTTCGCGTGCTCCTGGTCTACATAAGAGATCTGTACCGTAGAGCCTACCGTAAACTCACCTGCATCTGGCTTTTCCTGACCAGTAATCAACTTGAACAAGGTAGTCTTACCTGCACCGTTCGGACCAATGATACCCACAATGCCACCCTGCGGCAATGAGAAGTTCAGGTTCTCGAACAACAGCTTGTCGCCATAGGCCTTGCTGATGTTGTGTGCCTCAATAACCTGCGCACCTAGACGCGGGCCGTCCGGTATGAAGAGCTCCAGTTTTTCTTCTTTCTTGGAAGCCTCTTCGCTGGCAAGCTTATCATACTGGCTGATACGTGCCTTCGATTTGGCATGACGGGCTTTCGGGGCCATGCGTACCCACTCCAACTCACGCTGGAGAGTCTTTTGGCGCTTACTTTCCGACTTCTCTTCTTTCGCCAGACGAGCAGCTTTCTGCTCTAGCCAGCTGCTGTAGTTGCCTTTCCACGGAATGCCTTCGCCACGGTCCAGCTCTAGAATCCAGCCAGCCACGTTGTCAAGGAAATAACGGTCGTGGGTTACGGCGATTACAGTGCCTTTATAGTGCTGCAAGTGCTGCTCCAGCCAGTCCACCGACTCAGCGTCGAGGTGGTTGGTCGGTTCATCCAGCAACAATACGTCCGGCTCCTGCAGCAGCAGGCGGCAAAGGGCTACGCGGCGCTTCTCTCCACCTGACAGGTTACCGATCACGGCATCTTCTGGCGGCGTGCGCAGAGCATCCATAGCCCGCTCCAGGCGGTTGTCCAGTTCCCAGGCATTGAGTTGGTCCAAGCGCTCCTGCACCTCCCCCTGACGCTCGATAAGTTTGTTCATCTCATCGTCGGTCATCTCATCGGCGAACTTCATGTTGATCTCGTCGAATTCCTTCAGCAAGCCAACCACTTCGCTTACGCCTTCTTCTACCACTTGGCGCACGGTTTTGGTTGGGTCTAGCTGTGGCTCCTGCTCCAGGTAACCCACTGTATAGCCCGGTGACCACACCACTTCACCGCGTATCTCCTTGTCCACGCCGGCGATCACCTTGAGCAGGCTTGACTTACCGGAACCGTTCAGACCCAGCACGCCAATCTTGGCACCATAGAAAAAGGAGAGGTAAATATTTTTAAGTACTTGTTTCTGTGGCGGGTAGATCTTGCTGACCCCGGCCATGGAGAAAATAATGGTTTCGTTGCTCATTTTACTGTATATCAGTTTAGTACTGCCCGCAGACAGTAAATTAGTTTTAAATAAAAGCGGCATTTACAGCACCAGGCCCGGCAAAAGTACCCGGACAAGCCATTATTTACGCCGACAAATACAAATATCGTAAAAATTCATGTCTTTATGGTTCACAAAAGTGCTTTGAAATCACTAAACTTGTAGAAAAACTGTATGGGAGAAGTCCGCACAGACTTACCGTAGCACCTAATCAGGTCATTGCCAAAAGACTTATGCTGCTAAACAGCAGACAGTCAACGCTTCAACCTGACATGCGTATGCTAAGGTTAGTCTAAATTTTGGACCCTTTGCCCTTTTATGTTCCGATTCTAACCCGATCCTTAAATGGAAAACAACGACCTATTGGAAGAAGCCAAAAAATACGGCTTTATTCAGGACCAGCAAGTATGGCTGAAAGCTTTTATGACCTACCCCGACAGAAAAGTAGGCGAAGTGAAAGAATCAGAGGAAGACTCGCTGGTTTATTTTGCCAAGCGCTTTCACATGTTTAGCGATAAAGTAAACGCCCTGCTTGAGCGCATTGCAACTTCCGAAAACAAAGGCTCTTTCCTGATGAAAGTACTGCACATGAAAGACCAGGTAGGCAACTATGACGCTTTAGGTGACTTTGAGGCTATTTATCATACCCTGAGCAAAGCTGAGGAGGAAATAAATGAAACCATCAAGCAAAACCGGGAGAAGAACCTAAGCATCAAGATCGGACTCATACAGGAGGCAGAGGCGCTGCAGGATAGCGTGGAGTGGAAAGAGACTTCTGATAAAATGAAGGACCTCCGTGCCACTTGGATCAAGACGGGCCCTGTAGAGAAAGAACTCACCGACGAGATCGAAGAACGCTTTAAAACTGCTTTGGAGGCTTTCTTTGAGCGCAAGAAGTCTTTCTTCAATGATAAGAAACAAATGCAGAACCGCACTTACGACAGGTATAGAGACCTGATCGCCAAGTCGGTAGCACTGCAAAACTCTGAAGAATGGGAGGCTACCACAGCCAAGCTGAAAGACCTGCAGACGCAATGGAAGCAAATTGGAGGATCGCTACCGCGAGCCACCACCAACAAGCTGTGGACTGAGTTCAGAAAAGCGCACAACCACTTTTTTGAGCGACTTAAAGTAAAGATCACAAACGAAAAGGCAGACTCGAAGGAAAAGTACTACGACACGAACCTGGAACGCAAGCAGGAACTGGTAAGCCAAGCCGAGCAGTTGCTGCAGCACAACAGCCTCAACGATGCCGTTAGACGCGCCAAAGAACTGCAGGCAGAGTGGAAAAAAGTAGGTCCTGTTCGCCCTGATGTTTCAGATGCTATCTGGGAGCGTTTCATCAAAGCCTGCGACCGTGTGTTTGAAATGAGCAGCCTGGAGCACTACATTCGCAAGCGCCAGCAGAACGCCAACGAAACCTATAGCCACGAAGAGGGGTTGCATGCCCGTATCAACGCGCTGCGCGACTTCATCAAGTCGGACCGTCAGGAGCTGGAAGTGCTTGAGACGAACCTAGGCAAACTGAGCGAAGCGCCAAGCAATGACTCGTTCCGTAACATGCTTCTGGGCAAGATCCGCAACTTCAATCGTAAGATCAAGACTAAGCAGGCCCTGATCGAGATGTTCCAAGAGCAGCTCAGCACGATCAATAAATAGAAAAATTCAGATTTACCTATATTTTTTGAGGAAGCGCCTGTTGCGAATGCGGCAGGCGCTTTTTATATTTACATACAGCCCAATCAGGGCAAATTGCAGCGAAAAAGTAGGGTCAAAAAAATTTGACTCAAAATGAACATTTACGGTGTATTTGCGTTGTTTTGGTAAAAACAATCACAAAAAGCAATAAATATTTCAAAAAAATTTTAGTTTGTGAATTAATTCATACTTTTGCGAACTATTTTTTTCAACGCCATTTAGATTAAGGAGACACATACTATGTATTGGACACTGGAATTAGCATCATACCTGGAGGACGCACCTTGGCCAGCCACTAAGGACGAGCTGATCGATTACTCTATTCGCTCAGGCGCCCCTATGGAAGTGGTAGAAAACCTGCAGGCACTTGAAGATGACGGGCAGCCTTACGAGAACATCGAGGAGATCTGGCCTGACTATCCTACCAAGGAAGACTTCATGTTCAACGAAGACGAGTACTAATTCATGATGAATTAGATAATGGATAATGAGTAATTGACTTTATATTATTCATTCTTCACTATTCATTACTCATTGAAAAACATCGTTGAAGTAAAAAATCTGGTTGCGGGTTATGAGCATCGTACTCTGATCCGCAACCTTTCTTTTTCTGTGCCTTCGCAGGCATTTGTAGCTATTGTTGGTCATAACGGAGCCGGTAAGACAACCCTATTCCGGGCCTTTCAGCAAAAGATACCTTACCAGGGGCAGCTCCTGCTGCACGGCCATGACTTGCGAAACGCAAAAGACGCAGCGGCATCAGGCCTTCTCTCCTACCTCCCCCAAAAAAACATCGTTTCTTTCTCGATCAGCGTGCTTGACCTGGTTGTGATGGGCCTTTTCAGGAGAAAGAGCTTTTTTGAGAATTATACCGCACAGGATTATGCCTTGGCCCGCGCTACGCTGGCGCAACTGGAACTGACACACCTGCAGGAGCAGGACTTTACTACGCTTTCGGGAGGTGAGCAGCAAATGGTGTGGCTGGCGCAGCTGATGCTACAGGACGCCGAAGTGGTGCTGCTCGATGAGCCCACCCAGCAGCTAGATGTTTATTATAAGAAGCAGGTATTCCAACTGTTGCAGCAGTGGGTACAGCAAAAAGGCAAAACGGTGTTCTGCATAACACATGACCTCTACAACCTGCTGCCCATGCAAGGCTATCTCCTTAACCTGTCCAAGCCCGACCCTAATCTAGAACCGCTTTCACCTGAAACAGTACAGCAGAATCAGGAATTTCTGGAAGCGCAGCGCATTGTCCGTTAAGATGCCGAATCGAACTGCTTCACGAGTACTTCAGCCAACAGCAGGTCTTCGGGTGTCGTGATCTTGATATTACTATAACTACCCTCTACCAGGGCTATACCTGCGCCTAGCTGCTCTACAACAGAAGCATCGTCAGTAAAGTACTCCTGCTCGGGTTGCTCGTACGCTTTCTGCAAAAGGCTGGCTTTGAAGCACTGCGGGGTTTGCACGAGTTTATACCTGGTGCGTGGCACAGCCTGGCTCCCGCCCTCGGTCAGTTCCCGAATAGAGTCTTTAGGAGACACAGCCACCACGGCAGCTCCCGCCTCAGCTGCGCTCTCAAAGGCTGCTTTAATTGTGGCAGAGCTTACAAACGGCCGCACGCCGTCATGCACAGCCACCAGGGCCTCGCCATGCACTGTCGCCAGGCCATTTTTCACAGAGCCAAAGCGTGTCTTGCCCCCCGGCACTGCCATATGGAAAACAGGAAACTTATGCTGCTTACAAAGGTTCCGCCATACCTGCAACTGGTCCTCCGGCAACACCACGACGATGCGTATGTCGGCATTGTAGGTATAGAACCGCTCAATCGTGTGCATCAGGATCGGCTTACCGGCAAGTTCGATAAACTGCTTCGGCAGACTGTGCTGCATGCGACTGCCTGTGCCACCGGCTACGATAATGGCGTATTGTTGCAAAGCTTTTTCCATAGAATAGGTTTGTGTATTGAGTAGAGGTTTTGAATCATTGGCAGTGAGCCAGTTGCCTGATATCTGCCGCGTTTATAACAGACAGGTTCCGGGTAATCTTTTCAACGCTCCAGTCCCACCAGGCAATTTGGAGCAATTGCGCAACTTCACTTTCCGTAAAACGCATTTTAACAACCTGCGCTGGGTTGCCCGCTACAATGGCGTAGTCCGGCACATCTTTGGTCACGACGGCCTTAGTTGCCACGATGGCACCATTCCCAATTTTCACACCAGGCATGATCACAGCCTCATAACCGATCCAGACATCGTTTCCTACTACCGTGTCTCCTTTGTGAGGATATTTCGATGAGGCGTCTGCTCCGCCATCAGCTGTTTCCCAGCCATTCCCGAAGATAGCAAAAGGGAAAGTGGAGATTGGCCTGGTCTCGTGATTGCCACCATTCATGATAAATTTCACACCGGAGGCGATGGCACAAAACTTCCCGATCCGAAGCTTATCCCCTATAAAGTCGAAATGATAGAGTACGTTTCTTTCGAAATTGTGCGGATCATCCAGATCATGATAATAGGTATAGTCTCCAACCATGATATTTGGATTCTGGATGATGTTCTTCAGAAAAACCAAATTATGGTGATGCGTAAGCGGGTATGTGATATCAGGATCCGGCGCTAACATACTTTTTCGGCTTAGTTGCGAACTAAATGAAGCTGCAAATAAAGCAAAAAGCCCCGACTTTGGTGGGCCGGGGCTTTTCTAAATCTTATACCTGCTACTACAGGATCAGCATCACGTCGCCGTAGCTGAAGAAGCGGTACTTCTCTTTCACGGCCTCCTCGTAGGCTTTCATCACCAGTTCGTATCCGCCAAAGGCAGCTGTCATCATCAACAGTGTGCTCTCCGGCATGTGGAAGTTTGTAACCAGCGCATTGGCGATCTTGAAATCATACGGAGGGAAGATGAAACGATCTGTCCAGCCCTCGTTTGGCTTCAGGCGGTTGCTGGCCGATACTGACGACTCCAGTGCACGCATGGTGGTTGTACCGATGGCTACAACCCGCTTTTTATTGTCCAACGCCTTGTTTACCAACTCTGCGGTGTCGTTTGGCACCATGAAGTTCTCAGAGTCCATCTTGTGCTTGGTCAGGTCTTCTACGTCCACAGGGCGGAAAGTACCCAGGCCAACGTGCAGTGTAAGCGGCGTTACATCCACTCCTTTGATCTCAAGGCGCTTCAGTACTTCTTTCGTAAAGTGCAGACCAGCTGTCGGAGCGGCTACGGCACCTACGTTTTTGGCGTACACTGTCTGGTAACGCTCCTTGTCTTCCGGCTCAGCCTCACGCTTGATGTACTTTGGAAGTGGCGTCTCACCCAGCTCATTGATAGTCTTATAGAACTCCTCGTCCGGACCGTCGAACAAAAACTTGATCGTACGGCCACGGGAAGTGGTGTTGTCGATTACCTCGGCTACCAGGTCGCTGTCGCCGAAGTACAGTTTGTTGCCTACGCGGATCTTGCGGGCAGGGTCTACCAGCACGTCCCACAGGTGGATGTCCTTGTTGAGCTCGCGCAGCAGGAACACTTCAATCTTGGCACCGGTTTTCTCTTTGTTGCCATACAGGCGGGCTGGGAATACCTTGGTGTCATTCACTACCATCACATCCCCTTCATCGAAATACTCCAGGATGTCCTTGAACACGCGGTGTTCAATTTTGCCCGAGTCGCGGTGTACCACCATCATGCGCGATTCGTCGCGGTTAGCGGATGGATGTGTGGCTAGCAGGCTTTCAGGTAGCTCAAACTTAAATTCTGATAACTTCATACTTTTTATATTACGGTATAAATCGTGCTGACTTAAAACGGCCTGTATCAAATCCTATATCTTCTTCCCTAAAATTCAAGAAGACATACCCATGATACAATTAAAAAATCAAACCGCAAATTTACTTAGTTTGCCCGAAATATTCTTACTTTTAAGAAAATTACTTTGCTGTACGCCAAACTATGATCTACCTACGCCTTATCGCCGAAAGTTTCCGATTTGCATGGCAAGCCCTTCGTGCTAACCTGCTCCGAACGATCCTCTCCCTGTTGGGTGTAACCATAGGTATTTTCGCTATCATATCGGTGTTTACACTGGTGGACTCGCTTGAACGCAACGTGCGCGACAGTATGAGTTTCATCGGCGACAAGGTGCTGTATGTGGAGAAGTGGCCCTGGAGCTTTGGCGGCGAATATCCCTGGTGGAAATACTTTAAGCGTCCACAGCCCAACACCCACGAATTCCGCTTACTGGACCGCAACCTGACCAACGATGCCGGCGTGGCTATTTTTGCCAACAAAGGACGCAGCTTGTTTAAGCACCGCAATAACAATTTCAGAGATGCCGGCCTGATGGGCGTCACCTTCGACTACAACAAAGTAACAGAGATTCCGGTGGCAGAAGGCCGCTACTTCATACCGCAGGAGGTGGATGCAGCCCGCAATGTGATGATCATAGGCGATGAGGTAGCCAATACGCTATACCCAGGCCAGCCAGCCATTGGGCAGGAACTCCGCGTGAGCGGACATAAGTTTACGGTAATCGGGGTGATGGAGAAGCAGGGCGAGAGTATGTTTGGCATGCCTAACTTCGATCAGATGGGAATTATACCTTATGGCACCTTTAGCAAGATGTACGCGACCGGACCTAATGGCATCGGCTCCACTATTGCTGTAAAAGGCCGCGAAGAGGACATAGGCTTACAGGAACTGGAATACGAAGTACGCGGCATGATGCGCAACATCCGGGGTCTGAAGCCCCGCGACGAAGACAACTTTGCCATTAACCGACCCGAAATGGCCACTCAAGCCATCTCAGGTTTCTTCCAGGTAGTTGGCCTGGCGGGCTGGGTGATTGGTGGTTTTGCCATACTGGTGGGCGGCTTCGGCATCGCCAACATCATGTTCGTGTCTGTAAAGGAAAGAACCAACATCATCGGCATACAAAAATCACTGGGTGCTAAAAACTATTTCATTCTGTTCCAGTTCTTGTTTGAGTCAGTATTTTTGAGCATTATTGGCGGTGGCATCGGTATCCTGCTCGTGTTCCTACTCACACTTATACCGCAGGACATGATGAAGATTTCGCTCTCGGCAGGCAACATTATACTGGGCCTGGGCGTATCGGCGGTCATAGGCATGCTGTCGGGGATCATTCCGGCGGTACTTGCTTCAAACCTGGATCCGGTAATTGCGATTCGCTCCAAATAAAGAAAGACACAACCGTGACTGCATAGTTTTCTTCTCCACGCTGCAGACACACACCCTTAAAATTATTTATTAAATGAAGAAGGCGCCTCACCGTGAGTGCGCCGCAGGAGGCCTGCCTCCTGAAGAAGACGAAGAAAGAATTATGACAAAGCTTAGAAAGACAAGCAAAACGAAACTCAACGACGAGTCACACAACAGCGGCAGCGGACAGACTATCCTGAACCCGGACGTAAACGAAAATAAAGCAAAATCCATTACTGACCTGCGTGAAGCCGGTCAGGTTTCAGCTCCCCCGGCATCTGAAGAGGATGTAAAGATCCGCCAGGCCTTTGTAGATAAGGACTGGAACGAGATCAAGATCGCTGACTCCTGGCAGATCTTCAAGGTAATGTCGGAATTCGTGGAAGGCTTTGAGAAACTGGCTAAAATCGGTCCATGCGTATCTATTTTTGGATCTGCCCGCACCAAGAACACGCACAAATACTATGTCATGGCTGAGGAAATCGCAGCCAAGCTGGTACGCCATGGTTATGGCGTAATCACGGGCGGTGGCCCGGGTATTATGGAAGCCGGTAACAAAGGGGCGCACTCCGAGGGAGGCAAGTCTGTGGGTTTGAACATCCAGCTGCCATTCGAGCAGTTCAACAACATTTACATCGACTCTGACAAGCTCATTAACTTCGACTATTTCTTTGTGCGCAAAGTGATGTTCGTGAAGTATGCGCAGGGCTTTATCGTAATGCCGGGTGGCTTCGGTACACTCGACGAACTGTTTGAGGCCATCACGCTGATCCAGACCAAGAAAATCGGTGCTTTCCCAATCGTACTGGTAGGTCGCGAGTACTGGGGCGGTCTAATGCAGTGGGTTGAAGATGTAATGCTGAAAGTAGAGAGCAACATCAGCCCCGAGGACCTGGACCTGGTGCACATTGTGGATGACCCAACGGAAGCTGTGAAAGTGATCGACGAGTTCTACAGCAAATACCTGCTGTCTCCGAACTTCTAAGAGAAAAGCACTCTTACAAAAAAGCGCCCCACTGTTCTCCAGTAGGGCGCTTTTTTTATGCAGGTATATACCGCTTTTAGTAGATGTCAGTCTGTCAACTACCGGTATCGGCTATGATCAGAATATGCATAAGCAGAACCCTTACCTCAGTTTAGCCTTTCTTTGGCTTTCAGTTTAACAGCTTTACCTCAATTGAAGTGCTTCCGCTTACAGGTATGCCCTCGGCTGTTTGCCCCTGCACCCGTATCTCAAATACTCCCGTTTCGTCGGAGGTATAAAACGTGAAGGTGGCATTTCCGTCAGCTCCGACCTGCAGGTATGGCTGCCAATAAAGCTGTTGCCGGAAGTCTGGCAGCTGCGTCGCGTCGTTAGAGGCAGCCGCCGGCACTACAAAGTTCCGGGGCAAGTTGTATTGTTCATACAGCACAGGCAGGCCCTTCGCTTTTAGTCGCTCCCGGGCCTCACCGCTTTTGGTGTAGATGGCAAACATGCCATTGTCTACCAGACGTCCCAGGTTGCCGGCATACAGCTTCTCCTCTGACCAGGCTATCTCGATAGAGGCGATGTCGTTCAGGTCGAGCGCCATGATCTCGTCCATATTCTCCAGGATGACGCCGTCCAGCAGGTATAGCGGTTCGTCCTTCATCATGCGCTTGGTTCCGGGGGCCACGTAAAGCAGTCGCACGGTTTGCCTGCCCTTTTTCTTACGCATGCGCAGGTTGGTACTCACTTCCCGGATAGCCTCCTCTACATCCTGAAAAGCAACGTAGTCATCCAGCTTGAACACCCGGTCGGCTGGCAAACGTGGTAGTGGAGAGGCCGCATGAGGTTCTGTCAGGCCATAGATGTCCTGGATATTAGTACGGGTATAGTGTTTCTTCGCAACGCTTATGACATGTGAGGGCAGCGCCTGCACAAAAGCGGTGTCTAACTGCTTGGCAAAAGTCTCCTGCTGAAATGGTCCCTTCACGCCTTCCTGCCGTACGGGTTCCACTAAGGGCTCCCGTGCGAACCGGGCTTCTGTTTCATTTTTTGCGATGGCCTCCCAGAGTTCCTGGTCGGTTTCGTGTTCCAGCCGCAGTTCATTTGTAGCGACAAAACCACCAGGTTGCTGAAGTGCTGCTCGTCGCTCGGCCACGGAGGTCGAGAGCCAGGCATTGGCCGGCAGCCCTTTCACTGTAACGGTTACCTGCTGGCGGGTACCATACTGCTGACGGTCGGCCTGTACCCCTATACCTGCTGCACGTGGCATCACAATGCGCTGCTCAGCTTCTACCAAACCGCCCGTGTTGAGCAGTAGCAACCTGCACTGCGGTTGCGCTGCATCTGCCCACGGCACGGTGACTTGCTCTGCCCCCGTCACGTGCTGCGCAAAATATACCTTGCCTCCCGATGCGGCCACCAGCACATGACTTACAGTTGATTGCCCCTGCACATTTACTTCTATACCTGTCGGGCTTACTTTTCCAACTGCTAATACTACGCCCTGTTTTTTAGGTTTGGGGAGCATTACCTGCTGAGGTGCGTAGTTAGCTGCCTGTACCTGTGCTACCAGTTCCTGCTGTTCTGTAGCCGTCAGGCTGAACAGGGCTATACCTGATGCGTCACTTTTAAAAGAGGCAAGCGTTTGGCCGGCTGTATCAGCCACTATGCCTTGTGCGGCTATACCTATACCTGCGGCATTGGTCACGGTCGCTATTATTTTGGTAGGCACTCCCGCCGGCCAAACACCGGACTCAGGTAAAAATCGCACCTGAAGGGGGCTAGCTGTTACCGCACGTCCTTCCAGCGCCTTTACTTCGTTCGGGTTGACAATGGTGAGCTGCTCCTGGCAGTGCTGTTGCGTACTGAAATTTCGCATCCAGTTGGTGGCAGCCCGTAAGGTATAGCTGCCCGATGGCATGTTTTCAGGCAACAGGAAATCTCCCTGTGCTTTTCCATCCTCCAGCACCAGTCGCTGGTTGATCAGGGTGCTGCCTTTTGCATCCAGCAGCTCTACATAAAGCACCCGACTGGCGGGAGCAGTGGAGTTTTTGCGCACAGCAGCACTGTACCAGAGTCGCTCGCCTGCCATGTACCAGGGCTGACTGTGTACCAATTGCACCTGCTCGTCTGAAAGCTGGCGCTGTACCTGGGCGGCAGCTACTTTGGCAACCTGCTCCTGCTGCGCAAAAGCCGGTAAGCTGAGCAAGGGAGCTACTGCCAGTAGCAGCCTGGCCGTTATTTTGGGGATGCTATGAAAGGCTATGTGCATCTGTTTGATTTAAATGTTAGAAGCCGATTGGCCGTTCGTTGGTTACATTCGGGTACAAGAAGGTGTAGCGGCAGTCGCCAAGAGGTAATTCATATGGCAAACCCGGGAAAGGGGCATAAAACATGCGTTGGATCACGATGAAATCTTCTACCATGGAAGAGGCGGTGAAATACCCGACCACCCGTTCTTCGGGATTAGTGACGCTGTACATGTTGCCGTTGATGCGTGCCGGAGGCGGATCGAAAATACTGCCCACGCTGGTCTGCTGCTCATTGAACAGGCGCCAGAACTCGTAAGCTTCGCCAGTCAGAGAAAACTGTCTGATCTTAATGCGGTATTTGGTTGGGATATCGGCAGGCACCACTACCACAGGCTGCTCAAAATAGCGGCCATTCACCAGCCTATCGTTGTTTGCTACCACTTTAGTGTTAATGCTGCCCATATTGGCCCAGCACACGGAAGGCACTGGCGCATCGCCTGTGTTGGTATAAAACTCGAATACCCCCTCTGTGTCCCAGCGATAGTAGTTGCCTCGCTCTGGCGGGTCCTGCACTTGGGCCTTTACTTCAAAACCCACCGACCTGCGCTCGATCAGCATACCTGCTGAGTTGCGCACTACGTCTACAAACTGCTTAAACTCATAGCTTATACCCTGGATGGCTGGCACAGGGCGCAACAGTTCCGGACGTGATGTATACTCCCGTCCATCGGGCAAAATAATGTGCAAGGTGTAGCTCCTGCCCTGCGCTACCTGGTAGTCATCCGCACTCAGCGTATACACGCCATTTCTGGCCCCTTCATACAGCGGCATGCTGTTGCCGAGGTTGTCTTGTATGGTTACAGTGGCATTGTGCACACGCTCTACAATTACCTGCTGGTTTTCGCTATCAAAAGGGGCAGTCCAGGTGAGGGTTACTTTATTCAGCTCCGGGTTATTCTGATCTGTGATCATGCCGCTCACCACCAGTGACTTCTGCTCTGTTCCGGTCTGGAGTTCAAAAGGATCCACGCAAGCCTGCAGCAGGACGATGATCAGTAGCATGGCCCACGGGAGGATGTGACAATATGTGTTTTTTACTCGCTGCATTGAAAGACAATAATCTGTAAATCTTAAAAACCAGCCGGTTTCATGGCGGTGCTGTTCGGAAAAAGAATCCGGCAATCCTGGGGCGGCACCACAAAAGGTGGCTCGTAAGGCCCACTTCGGAAAGGAGCGTGCACTGCCCTGTCGATTAGAATACCTTTTTCGCTAACCCCCGAAGCGCCAAAATACCCGATCACCTCTTCTGCCGGATTGCTTAAGCTGTATAGATTGCCCCGTATTTTGGCGGGTGGCGGATCAAATATGCTTCCTACGCTGGATTGCTGCTGTTCAAAAAGCCGCCAGAACTCATAAGCCTGTGCGGTGAGCGCATACTGCCGCACTCTGACCAGGTACTTGGTAGGCATGTCAGCAGGCAATACTACGACCGTCTGCTTATGCGTATTTCCGTTAAAGAGCCTGTCGCCCGCAGTTACAGCTCTGCCTGTAACACGCCCTGCAAAAGACCAGCATTGGGTAGCAGGTATAGGAATGGCATCGGGAGCGCGACTGAAGTACTCGAATACACCGGTTGCATCCCAGCGGTAGTAGTTAGCGGTGCCAGCCGGATCTGCCAGGGTAGCGTATACCTCAAAGCCTTCTGAGGTCTGCTCTACCAGTTCGCCGCTGCCATTTCTGACAACTTCGGTAAACTCTTTGAAGGTATAGGTCACGTGCTCTATCTGCGGAGATGGCTGCAGCAGCTCGGGTGCCGATTCATACTCCCGGCCGTCGGGCAACTTGATGTACAGCCTATAGTGCTGCCCAACTTCCCCTGCCAGGTACTGAGGCAGGAAGTAAACTCCCCGCTCCCCCTCAATCAGCTGAAACCCTGCACCCCGATTATCCAGAATTTTGACGTAGGCTCCCAGCACAGGCCTATTGTACACAACCTTATTTTCACTGTCAAATGATTCTGACCAGGAGATGCTCACTTTGTTCAGCGTTTCGTCGGGGCGATCTGTGATCAGCCCGCTCACCACCAGTTGGGGCTCCGTCTCCCCGGTCTGTATCGCAATCGGATCAATACAACCAGACGTCCCTAAGCCAATCACAGCCACCAGCCAACTCAGCAACAGCTTTCTCATCGTGTGATCTTGAAATTGTAAGTAATGGCTGGTACCGCCGATCCGATCACCGATAGCCTGTAAGCCTGTGGAATAGTGCCGCCGTAGGCTGGTTTGAAGAAGACCGAATAAGGATTTTTGCGCCCGTACACGTTGTATACCGAGAAGGCCCAGCTGCTCACCCAGTTGGCGTTTCGCTTGTTGGTGCCGTCTATCACAAACGCCAGGTCCAGGCGGTGGTAGTCCGGTATGCGGTGCTGGTTGCGGTCGCTGTAGTTCACGATCAGCAGCCCATCGATGTAGCCCACTGATTCCGGATAAGTGATCGGTCTGCCGGTGCTGTAAGTAAAGTTGGCTGACAGACTGATCAGGCGGGTCAGCTGCTGGTTCATGACCAAGGTAAGGTCATGCGGTTTGTCGAAGTTTGCCGGGAAGAAATTGCCGTTGTTGATGCGCTCTTCGGGTGTAGGGCCATTGACGCGGCGGAGCGACCTGGAATAGGTATAGCTTGCCCAGCCCGTCAGCTTTTTGCCCTTACGGCGCATCATCAGCTCCAGACCGTAAGCCTTGCCCTCGCCTGGCAGCAGGTCCGCATCTAGTGTGTTGTTGAGAAGGAGCCGGGCACCGTCTTTATACTCCACCAGGTCGTGCAGCTTTTTATAGTAGGCCTCCGCCGAGAGTTCAATAGTATTGTCCTGCAGGTTTTTGAAGAAGCCAAGCGCCACCTGATCGCCGATCTGCGGGCGCAGGTTCGGGTTGCTCGTTTTCCAGATATCCACCGGGGAGGCTGCCGTTGTATTAGATATCAGGTGAATGTATTGCGCCATGCGGTTGTAGCCCAGCTTCACCGAGCTATTTTCGCCCAGGCTTATTTTAAGGGAAGCACGTGGCTCAAAGTTACCATACTGCTGAATCACGCCGCCATTGCTGTAGCTCAGTGTATCAATGATAGTAGACTCCCTGCGTGGCGACTCCGGATCGTACACGTACACATCGCCCGGCCCCAGGTTATAGTATGAAGAGTAGCGCAATCCGTAGCTAACTGATATCCTCGGGCTAAGGGCGTATTCGTGGTCCAGGTATAGCGCGGCTTCAACGGAGCGCTCCCGCGGCATGCTGACAGGCAGCAGACTGGACAGTTCTGAGCCGGGCGTTAGGGTGCCGGGACTGAATTCATACCAGGAGGACGAGGCACCCAGGCCCATTTTATGCCGCACAGTAGGTTCGTAGTTCAGGTCTGCCCTAATCTGCTTGTATTTTATCTCTGAGTCGAGGGTATAGCTGAAGGGATCTGTTTCGGCCTCCACGCCATAGTCATAGTCACCCACCACACCCGTTACGCTCGACAGGAGTTTGTCACTGAAGGTGTGGTTCCAGCGGGCAGTTGCAGTAGCGGTGCCCCAGGTATAAGTGGTATCAGCCCCAAAACGGAAACCATCGCGGCTCAGGTAGCCTGACACCATCAACTGATCTTTGGCACTGATCGTATAGTCGACCTTGGCATTGAAGTCGTAAAAATAGCCGTCGCTGTCGCGCACGGACTTGTCAGGCACATAGCGCAGTGCCAACCCCGGGTAAGCGCCACGGGCTCCGAGTACAAAAGAAGCTTTGTCTTTCAGCAGCGGCCCTTCCACCATCAGGCGGCTGGCCAGCAAACCGATGCCTCCGCTCAGGATCGGCGCTTTTTTGTTACCCTCTTTTAGCTCCGCGTCCAGCACCGACGAGATGCGCCCGCCATACCTGGCAGGTATACCGCCGCGGTACAGGGTAACATCCTGCACCATATCCGGGTTAAAAACTGAGAAGAAGCCGAACAGGTGAGACGCACTGAAAAGCGGTGCCTGGTCCTGCAGGATCAGGTTCTGGTCGATACTGCCCCCGCGCACATTGAAGCCGCTGGCCCCCTCCCCTACAGTGGTAACGCCGGGCAGCGCAATTACGCTCCGCAACACATCCACCTCTCCCAGGAAGTTAGGCATCTTGCGCACTTCCTGTATTGACAAACGTGCCACGCCCATCTCCAGACTTTCCACGTTATGGTCAGGCGCTTTGGCCGATATCTCTACTTCCCGCAGCTGGTTGCTAACTTCAAAGAGCTCGACATTCATGGTGCGGCTCTGCTGCAGGCTAACCCGCCGCTGGTCCTCCACCATGCCAATGGCCCGCACCCGCAAGGTATAGTTACCTGCCGGCACCGACAAGGTATACCTGCCCTGCTCGTCGGCAACAGTGCCTTTTCCTGTTTCCACAAGCAGCACGGTGGCTCCTATAAAAGGCTCGCCTGTTTTGGCACTGCGCACCTGTCCGCTCAGCGTCACAATGCGCTCAGCGGCCTTCCCTGCGGCAGCTGCCCCTGACGTCACTGTATCAGACCGAAAAATGGAAGCCGCAGAAAGAGGCACCAGCACTACGGTGTGGTCATCGTACAGCACAAACGACAGTTGGGCTTTTTCCAAAAGTCTTTGAAAAGCACTTGTGAGTGGCTCCTGCTCAAAGGTCTGGGTCACCTGTATACCTTCCACCCAGTCGGGCTGGTAAAACACGCGCAGTTTGTGCTTCTGCTGCAGGTCTTGCAGCACTGCGTTCAGGGGCTGGTTCTGATAGCTGGCCGTGATGCGTATCTGCCCGGCGTCCTGCGCCCAGGTATAGCCTGACAATAGCATCAGTACTGCAAGCAGAAAATAGTGGTAGCGTCTTTTCATAAAACGGAGGTGCGGTTGGCGTATGTGCGCAGCAGGTATAAAAGGAGCTGCTTTGCACCTTAGCAATATATAGTTTTAACATTGAATTTGAAAATTTTGAATTCGGCTCTACCTGAAAGCTTTAGCTGATTGCCATTACCTTAGCCCAGTAGAATCGTACATAATAACAGGAAAGCCCCAAGCCTATGTCAGACGCGGACAAAGAGTTGATCAAGAAGCTCAAGAAGAAGCTGAAAGTACAGGAGCAGAAAAACGCGGAGATACGTGACCACATGGCGGCAGAACGCACCATCTTCGCCAATGAACGTACTCTGATGGCTTACCTGCGCACCGCCATGACCATATCAGTAGGTGGTTTTGTTGCCATCAAGCTTTCCGATGATCTGTACCTGGAAATCATTGGCGTTATCCTGATTCCCATCGGCATTATACTGGGTGTTTACAGCTTTATCAGGTATAGACACAAGCAGCGTATCATTGAGAATCACCACCAGGGTTACTGCCCTACCAGTCATGAACACGAGCGGGCACATGATGACCTGCTACAGCCCGGCGAAAACGGCAAGCAGCCTTCAACGTGATAGAAACCATTATTCGGGATTCAACCGATGACTTTACAAAAGCTGACAGCTATGCCTTCCCTCGCATTAGTTTCGTATATTTCTCAAAAAGCGAAAAAATGCAGGCGCCGGAACAAGACGAGATCAAAAAGCTGAAGAAGAAAATCCAGAAGCTGGAGAAGAAAAACTCGGAAATACGGGACGAGATGGCTATACAGCGCACCATCTTCGCCAACGAGCGTACCCTGATGGCTTATTTCCGAACGGCCATTGCGCTCATAGCCGGTGGTTTTGCCGCTATTAAGTTTTCGCAGCACATGTACATGGAGCTGATCGGGCTTACCCTGATGCCGATCGGGATACTATTGGCTGTGTATAGCTTTGTACGCTACCTGAATAAGCAGAAACTGATCCAACGCCATCGGCAGGACTACCAACCCACGAGCCACCACCACGAGGAACTTCACGAAAAACAGGCATCACGCTACGGAAACATAGATTGAGGTAAAAGCTAAGGATAATTGCTAAAAGCTAAACCATTTAGCGCTGATCTCTGTTAAGAAGGGTTAGCATCTTCGAGTCCGGAGGAGCTGATATTTTTGTACCTTTGCTATTTAAAATCAAGCATTCCTGAATGGCTTTTAATCAAGCGCAAGACACAGCAACCGGCACCGCCACTGCCTTCTCTGAGGACGGAGAAACACAGCAGATCGAAGTATACGGTGCCCGCGAACATAATCTCAAAAACATTTCCATCAAGCTGCCCCGCTACAAGCTGGTCGTTTTTACCGGTATTAGTGGTTCGGGCAAGTCCTCGCTGGCTTTCGACACCATATACGCCGAAGGACAGCGCCGCTACATGGAAACCTTCTCGGCTTACGCCCGCTCGTTTATGGGCGGACTGGAGCGCCCTGACGTGGACAAGATCGAAGGACTTTCGCCGGTGATCTCCATCGAGCAGAAGACCACGAGCCGCAATCCACGCTCCACAGTAGGCACTATCACCGAGATTTACGACTTCATGCGACTGCTCTGGGCTCGTACGGCCGAGGCGTATAGCTATGTGACCGGCGAGAAAATGGTGCGCCAGAGCGACGACCAGATCGTAAACCACATCCTGGAGAACTTCGACGGCAAGCGCATTGTGGTGTTGGCCCCGGTGGTAAAAGGCCGTAAAGGGCACTACCGCGAACTCTTTCAGCAAATACGCAAGATGGGCTTTATACGTGCCCGCGTGGATGGCGAACTGGTGGAGATTGCCCCGAAAATGCAGGTGGACCGCTACAAGATTCACGACATCGAAATCGTGATCGACAAGATTGTGGTGAAAGAAGAAGACCGTTTCCGTTTGTCAGGTTCTATCCAGAATGCACTCACGCACGGCAAGGGCACAGTTCTGATCTTGGACGTTGACGCCGACAAGACGCACTTCTTCTCACGCCACCTCATGGACCCGGCCACAGGTATAGCCTATGACGATCCGGCTCCAAACTCCTTCTCGTTCAACTCCCCTTACGGTGCCTGCCCGGTGTGTAACGGTTTGGGTGAGATACAGGAGATCACGGAAGAGTCTGTTATACCTGATAAGAGCCTAAGTATTCGTCGCGGAGGTATAGCGCCCCTCGGCGAGTACCGTGACATCTGGATCTTTAAGCAGATTGAGGCCCTTTTCAAGCATTTCAAGGTATCGGTTTCGACGCCGATCAAAGACCTGCCGGAGGATGTGCTGAAGGTGTTGCTTTATGGTCTGGAAGAGGAGCTGGAAGTGAATACTAAAAAGGGCAACTATGTAGTCGAATTTGAGGGCATTGTCAATTTCCTGAAAGGGCAGATGGAATCGGACTCCGACAACATCCGCTCTTGGGTAGAGGATTTTGCGCAGACCACCACTTGCCCGGAATGTAACGGGTATAGACTCAAAAAAGAATCCCTGCACTTCAAGATCGCTGATACCAATATAGGCGAGCTCTCAGTGCTGGATATCAACAAACTGGCGGCTTGGTTTGAGGGCGTGGAAGACCGCATGAACGAGCGCCAGAATGTGATTGCCCGGGAACTCCTCAAAGAGATCCGCAAGCGTATCGGCTTCCTGTTAGATGTGGGTCTGGATTACCTGAGTCTGCACCGGCCTGTGAAAACACTGTCTGGTGGTGAGAGTCAGCGTATACGCTTGGCTACCCAGATCGGCACGCAGCTGGTGGGTGTGCTTTACATCATGGATGAACCGAGCATCGGTCTGCACCAGCGCGACAACGAGCGTCTTATCAAAGCCCTGCAGGACCTCCGCGATTTGGGTAACTCCATTATTGTGGTGGAGCACGACAAAGACATGATTTTGCAGGCTGACTATGTGGTGGACATCGGTCCGGGCGCAGGTATACACGGTGGCCAGGTGGTAACCGCCGGCACGCCAGAAGACATGATGAAGGCCGGTACCACCACCGCCGACTTCCTGAGTAACCGCCGGGGTATAGCCGTGCCGCGTGTGAAGCGTCCGGGCACAGGTGAAGTACTGAAACTGAAAGGCGCTACGGGCCACAACCTGAAAAACGTAACACTGGAGCTGCCGCTCGGTAAGATGGTGTGCGTAACCGGTGTGTCGGGCAGTGGCAAGTCCTCGCTCATACATGATACGCTCTATCCTATCCTGAACACACACTTCTTCCGAGCCAAGCGTGACCCGCTTCCTTATAAGAAAATTGAAGGATTGGAGCATCTTGATAAAGTGATCGAGGTAGACCAATCACCGATCGGTCGTACGCCACGATCCAACCCAGCTACTTATACGGGTGTGTTTACCGATATCCGTACACTGTTTGCGCAGCTGCCGGAGGCCAAGATCAGAGGGTATAACCCAGGTCGTTTCTCGTTTAACGTGAAGGGCGGCCGCTGCGAGGCTTGTGAAGGCGCAGGTATGCGCACGATCGAAATGAACTTCCTGCCGGACGTGTACGTGCCATGTGAAGTCTGCAAAGGCAAGCGCTACAACCGCGAAACGCTGGAAGTGCGCTTCAAAGGAAAGAGCATCACCGATGTGCTGGACATGACGGTAGAGCAGGCAGTGGAGTTCTTTGAGAGCCAGCCACGCATCCTGCGCAAGATACAGACACTCAATGAGGTGGGCTTAGGTTACATTACCCTCGGCCAGCAGGCGACTACCCTATCAGGCGGTGAGGCGCAGCGTGTGAAACTGGCAACAGAACTATCGAAGAAAGATACAGGCAAAACGCTCTACATTCTGGATGAACCAACGACCGGTCTTCACTTCCAGGACATCGAGCACTTGAGTGAGGTGCTGCACAAGCTGACTGACAAAGGCAACTCGGTGCTGATCATTGAACACAACCTCGATCTGATAAAGATAGCCGACTGGATCATCGACATCGGGCCGGAAGGTGGCGAGGGCGGTGGTACTATTGTGGCTGCCGGTACGCCAGAGGAAATCGTCAAAAAAGGGAAAGGCTATACCGCCCGCTTCCTGAAAGAGGAGCTCAAGACCAGCCACTACCGCGAAAACGGTCAGGCTTAGGATCTGGTATAGCTCAGCATATTTGAAAAGTCCGCTGCTAAGGTATAGCAGCGGACTTTTCGTTTCTAGATGCTTCCTAGTCTGTCTTCGAGTGCTTCGGCCTTCTGCAGGTGCTGCCGCAGGAGCGGGAGTTGCTTGGAGGCAAACTGCTTTACATCCATATTGATTGCGTTCTCTGCCATGTCTTCGTAGCGTTTTAGCAAACGATTGTGCTCTTCGCGTATACGCTTGATGTAGGCCAGGTCAAAGCCAATACCTGTTTCACCGCTTACTTCATTGTATACCTTCTGATGCGAACTGCCCAGTTCGTTAGGCACTACAAATTCGCCTTGAACAGCTACATCCTGCAGGTCTTCCATCACACGACGGTGACCTGTGCTCATCTCCTGCGCCATTTCTTTTACCTCTGGACTGACAGCTCTCTCCAAAGCCAGGTCGTCGAGCTGCACCTGCAGCATATTTGCGCTGGTGGCCTCTGCTATGAACAGGGCATCGTTTTTCATTCCCTGCACACCGGCAGCCTCAAACTGCTCTACACTCTGGGCAGCTGCCTGCTCTATGCTATCGTCTCCGCCACATGAGGTGCTGCCCAACAGCAGCAGGGCGCTCGCCATATACACCGTAAATTTCCGAATCATACACATGGGTTTAAAACAGGAACATCTGCAACCAAAAGGGCTGCAGATGCTCAAGATAGTCTTTTTATAAAATAAATCAGAGCAAGTGCTTAGTTATTACCAAGGGCGTCTCTGATCTGCTGGGCACGGTCACGATGCTGGCGCAGCTTTGGAAGTGTTTTGCTGGCAAAGGCCTTCACATCCGCATCTGCGTAGTTTTCGTCTTCTGCTACATCCTCAAACATGCTGATGTCGCTATCGTGCGCGCTCACCATTTTGTCCATATAGTTTCTGTCAAACTCAGCGCCTTGCTTGTCGCGCAAATCACGCATCTGGTCCATGTGCTCGTTACTCATGCTGTCAGGCAGCGTGATGTTTTTGCTGGTTGCCAGCGTGCGCAGCTCGTCATTTGCCGCTGAGTGGTCCTTCACCATCATAGCGGCAAACTCCTTCACTTGTGAGTTGGTCGCACGTTCCTGCGCCAGTTTACCTGCCTCTACTTCCATCATGCTGCTGCTGGCTGCTTTGGTCACAAACTCAGAGGCCTCTACTCTGCGGTCCTCCATGGCAGTGTCCTCAAAGGTCTGTTCGGTAGCTTCCTGTGCCTGTTCTACGCTGTCGTTGCCCGAGCCGCCACAGGCCATTGTGCCGAACATAAAGGCACATGCCATTAATCCTGTTGTTGCAATTCTTTTCATAGTGTTATTTCTTGTTAATAGTAAAATAGTTTGAACAGATTGGTATACGCCCCTAATGCAATGTTGTTATATTATGTGCTTTTAATATAGTAGACACAGTCAAAAAACCGCTGTTTGGAGGATTTTCTGGGTTAAAGTGAGGGGGTATGCAACATAGGCGGAAAAGGCTACAACCATCTCAGGCATAAAACGATATATACCTGAAACAAGCCTGCAACCCTTCTTAAGCCAAACCATATGACACGATTCCTGGCCTTGCGCCCCACCGCAGCTTTGGTATTCTTCTATTGTTTTATGATTTGTACCGCAACCCATGCACAGGTAACGGAGCAGGAAAGGGAGGATCGTGCCGAGATGGCTAACATTGACCAAGACCATGACAAGGTATTCAAGATACACCCGCTGCACTACGGAGAAGTTTTCGTTTCTTATGAAAAAGTGCGCGCACCCGGTATCAGTAACGAGTTCGGACTGAATTATTTTTACAAACTGCACATGAAGGGCGATGGCTGGTCAACTAATATAAAGGATGTGATGGGCATCGGCATCCGGATGAGTCAGCGTTACTATACCTCTAAGAAAAAACCTGCTCCTTTCGGCTTTTTCCACGGCCCCATGTTCAGCTACCGTTTCATTGTGTTTGAGCGCAATGTGTTTGACCTGCCGGACGTGCCGCCCAGCGACCCCGATTTCAGGTATGTAGGCCGGCTCTACCAGAATGCCATAGACCTGAGCTACCACCTGGGCTACCAGTTCCGGCTGGGCCGCCACTTTACCACAGAGCTGTCAGGAGGACTTGGGGGACGGGTTAAGATTGCCAATGCCACCAACGGCGGAGACCTGATCAGGGAAAACATCATCGGGCATGTGATGCATTCCGATGAAGGCGCCGTCTTCACGGTGGGGCCTTCTCCGCAGCTGAACTTCTCGATCGGCTATTCTTTCTGATTACTTATTGATCTTGTTGAGCACACTGTAAGCCATTAGTTTGCCATTGCGGTAGGTTTCTGACTTGATCCAGCCGGTGCCGGGCACAAACCACTCGACCGTTTGCATACGGGTACTGGGCATTTTCATGCCCATGGCACGGGTCTGCACCTCCATGTCCTGGTTTATCTTGAAGCCTTCGTATGTACCGGCCGGCACCTCCAGCCGCTCTTTGTTGCCCACGGTGCGTCCTGTTACCTGCATCGTAATCGTACTCATGTTCTGGCCGCTGCCTTTGTCTATGACATTGATGGTGAAGCTGCCGTCTTTAAGTTGTTGCCCCGGACTGAGAGAGGCCGGGTAGTCCATGTGGTCGCCTTCCATTTTGACTTCCATGTTCTTGTAAGCTTCCATCATATCCGGGTTCATAAGCGAGCGCATGTCTATCCAAATGGAACCGTTTTCACAACCTACCTGGTAGCTGCCTTCGTTGGCCATTTTGCCCTTCTCGTCATACATCTGGGTATGAACCGTAGCCTCCGATTTATTTCCGTTGCGCCGCACATCGGTTACTTTGTAAAGCATGCGGCCTGTGAGTTTGTTGCGCTGGTTGTAGTTGAGTATCTCGTACTCAGCATTTTCAGTTAGCAGCATATAGCCATTGCAGTCCTGCCCATGTACAGGAGTCGTCAGCAACACCCACAACAGTACTATCGTGATGAGGAGAAACTGATTTTTCATAATTTTAAGCTAATTTACCCTTTGAATACTACTATATGTATACTATAACAAGTAGTTGATCGCCTATCATAACTGCAGATATGTGTGAACGGGCTGGTCGCATGGGCAAACGGCCTAAAATTCAGGGTATAAAAAAAAGCCGGACGCAAGTTCCGGCTTCTATACCTATGTTTCTGAGTCAGGAGTTACCTTAAGCACCTGTAAAGTTCGGCTTGCGCTTCTCGTTGAAGGCAGTCACGCCTTCCTTATAGTCAGCTGAATTACCGGCTATTTTCTGGCAGTGTGCCTCGTAATCCAACATTTCGTCCAAAGTAGAGTTGAAGGACTTGTTAAGCATTTTCTTCATCAGACCAATGGCTTTGGTTGGTGCCACAGCGTATCGGGCAGCCAGTTCAGCCACGGCAGCGTCCAGTTCTTCAGGCGCTACCACTTTGTTTACCATACCGAGCTGCAGCGCTTCTTCAGCGCTTACTTTAGAGCCTAGGGTACTCAACTCGAAGGCCTTAAGCGAACCTACTACACGCGGCAGGAAGAAAGAGGACCCAGAGTCGAGCACCAAGCCTACGTTCACGAACACCTCGATCATGCTGGCAGCGGTGGAGGCAACGATCAGGTCACAGGCCAAAGCAAGGGAACAACCGGCACCTGCAGCCACACCGTTCAGCTTGCAGATGATCGGCTTGGGGAGGTTTCGCATCGCCCGGATGATCGGGTTATACCTTTTCTCAAGCGACTCCGACAGATCACGCTTGTCGGCACTGGCGATGGCTTTGAGGTCCTGCCCGGAGCAGAAGGCCCGGCCGGCACCCGTCAGGATAACCACCCGCACACTGTCGTCGCGGGTCACCTGCTTCAGGGCGTCCTGCAGCTCGTAGCTCTGCTTGTCGTTAAAGGCGTTGAAAACATCGGGTCTGTTCAGCGTGATGGTTGCGATGCCATCCTGCACGTCATATAGCAAGCACTCGTAGTTCATGTTGTCGTTTGTTTATAGTAGAGATAACCAAAGGTATAGATAATCACCCTGAAGAGCAAAAACGGCTATAGCGCTACCAAACCCGCCATAAGCACTAGTACAAGCCCTGTCAGAAAGCCGGTATAGGCCTGCGCCGGGGTATGAGCGTGCAGCGCCAGTCTGGCCGAGAGCACCGCCCCAGATACCAGGATCAGCAATATGATAGGCATAAGCAAACCTGCTTCGGGCATCAGTTTGTTCACCAGCAGAAGCACACCCAAGGCCCCTCCCAATCCGATGCCGTGCGCACTGATCTTCCAGAAAAAGGATACGAACCAGGCCACAAAGACAGATGCTGTGATCACGGCCATTATAAAATAGAAAAGCTGATCAAAAACAGGCTCTGAGTAAAACAGGTAAGTCGTGACCGCATAGCAAAGGGCCGTGAACAGGAGTGGTTTGCTGCGCTGCTCGCGCCGGTCAATCTCATATGAGTCGATAAAGCCGGTTTTGAACATCGCAAAGGCACCAAGCCCAGGCACCATGAAGGTGCTAAAGAAGACCATTCCAAGTATGATCCAGCGGCTTTGCAATGGCAGCGAAATAGAGGAAACTGGCAGAAAGTAAAGAATGATGACGAACAGATACGTCGGCATCAGCAGTGGGTGAAACGCAACAGACAAAAAGCGGGCAAGGGAGCGGTTCAAGAAAGGCTAATTATTAATGACGAATGAATAGTGACTAAATTTTTGAGTTATCTGACAGGTATACGCTTCGCAATGAACGGCTAATTAATTATTCATCCTTATTAATTAATTCATTCTATTAAAGCTCTTTCCGCAGACGTGCTACCGGTATGTTGAGCTGCTCGCGGTATTTGGCCACGGTGCGGCGGGCTATGTTGTAGCCTTTGTCGTTCAGGAGCTTTTCTATCTTTTCGTCGGAGAGTGGCTTGCGCTTGTTCTCTTTGTCAATAATCTCTTTGAGAATATGCTTCACCTCACGGCTGCTGGCATCTTCGCCGGAATCGGTGGCGATACCTTCGGAGAAGAAGTACTTGAGCGGGTAAATACCGAACTCAGTCTGCACGGCCTTGCTGTTGGCCACACGGCTCACCGTACTGATGTCCATTCCGATCTCCTCGGCGATATCTTTCAGAATCATCGGACGCAATTGGCTTTCGTCGCCTTCCAGGAAGAAATCGTGCTGATATTTAATGATGGCCTCCATGGTGCGCAGCAGTGTGTTCTGGCGCTGACGTATGGCATCGATAAACCACTTGGCCGCATCGAGCTTCTGCTTTACAAAAGCCACTGTCTCCTTCAGCTTCTTGTCTTTCTTGTCCGACTTGTCGTAGGCGTCGAACATATCGGCATAGGAGCGGCTAATGCGCAGGTCCGGGGCATTGCGGGAGTTGAGCGAAAGCTGCAGCTGCCCATTTTCGTTCGTCAGGATGAAGTCAGGTATAATGTACTGCACCCGCGTCATGCCGGCACCGCTACCACCTGGCTTCGGATTAAGTTTGATGATGACGTCGATAGCTTTTTTCAGCTCTTCTTCCGACACGCCAAACTTGCTCTGTATTTTCTGGTAATGTTTCTTAGTGAATTCGTCAAATGAGTCTTTAATGATGCGCTCGGCCAACCGGATGGTTTCGTCCTGCTCACGGCGCTCGAGCTGCAGCAGCAAGCACTCCGGCAAATCACGTGCGCCTATACCTGCCGGGTCGAAGGTCTGGATCATGTGCAGCACCTGCTCAATTTCCTCTTCGGAGGTCATCACATTCTGCGAAAAGGCCAGGTCGTTGGCAATAGAGCTCAGGTCGCGGCGGATGTACCCGTCGCTATCAATGCTGCCAATGAGCTGCATCCCAATCGTGTACTGCTTGTCGTCGAGCTCCAGAAAGCCCAGTTGGTCCATCAGGTTGTCGGTGAGCGAGGTGGACATGGCGATGGGCATTTCGCGATCATCGTCATCATCGCCACCGCGGTCGCCTTGCATCTTGTAGCCGCTTATCTCGTCGTCGTTCAGGTAGTCATTGATGTCGACATCGTCTTTGCCGTAGTCGTCATCGCTGTCGTAGTCATCCGACTCGGAGTCGCTGTATTCGTTTTCGGGCTCTTCACGGCCTTCTTCCAGGGCGGGGTTAACCTCCATTTCCTCTTTTATGCGTGCCTCCAGCTCAACAGTAGGTATCTGCAGCAGCTTGATAAATTGTATCTGCTGCGGCGATAACTTCTGGGATAAGAGTTGTCTTAAATCGAGTCGCTGCATAGTGGGTGAAAATGGATTTTGGCGCCTGTCAGTGCACCTTCAAATTTAGGATAATTTTACTTGCATTTACAAAAAAGGTTAAAATATCGTTACTTTGAGGGATTATTGGGAAAGGGGCTGCACCCAGGTGCCAACAGTGGTCAACTTGCCTGCTACAGGACTTTACCTAAGTAGATTAGGGCCGCTGGTTTGCGCTTTTTTACGTACCTTTTTCTGCCTTTGCTGAAGGGCAGAAAATTATACCTTAACCTATAATTTGTTCAGACACATTACGCTACTAGAAATAACATGCAACGCACAAAAGTAAAAGAGCTACTGACGGGTGCCGGTGTAGGCAACGAGGTTTTATTGAAGGGCTGGGTACGCACCAAGCGCGGCAACAAATTTGTGAATTTCATCGCCGTGAACGACGGCTCCACGATACAGAACCTGCAGGTAGTAGCCGATGCCGAGAAGTTTGGCGAGGAGTCCCTGAAGGACGTAACCACCGGTGCTGCCGTAGCTATTACGGGGCAGCTGGTAGAGTCGCAGGGCAAGGGACAGGCTTACGAGATCATGGCCAACACGATTGAAGTGCTGGGCAAAGCCGATCCGGAAACCTACCCACTGCAGAAGAAAGCGCACTCGCTGGAGTTTTTGCGCGAGATCGCGCACCTGCGCTTCCGTACCAACACCTTCGGAGCTGTGTTCCGCGTGCGCAACTCTTTGGCTTTTGCCGTGCACAGGTTCTTCAACGAGAAGGGCTTTGTGTACATGCACACGCCGATCATCACGGCCTCTGATGCAGAGGGCGCCGGAGAGATGTTCCGCGTAACCACGCTAGACCCAACCAACCCGCCGCTTACCGAAAACGGACAGGTGAACTACGAAGAGGATTTCTTCGGCAAAGCCACCAACCTGACGGTATCTGGTCAGCTGGAAGGTGAGCTGGCAGCCATGGCTTTCAGTGATATCTATACCTTCGGCCCGACCTTCCGGGCAGAAAACTCCAACACCGCCCGTCACCTGGCTGAGTTCTGGATGATCGAGCCGGAAATGGCTTTCTATGACCTGAAGATGAACGCTGACCTGGCCGAGGAGTTTATCAAGTATATCATCCGCTACGCACTGGAGCACAACCGCGAGGACATCGAGTTCCTGGGCCAGCGCCTGACAGAAGAAGATAAGAGCAAGCCGCAGAACGAGCGCCAGGAAATGACCTTGCTCGAGAAACTGGAGTTTGTGGTGAACAACGACTTTGAGCGTGTAACCTATACCGAGGCGATCGATATCCTGCTCAACTCGAATCACTACAAAAAGAAGAAATTCCAGTATGACGTGAAGTGGGGCATCGACCTGCAGAGTGAGCACGAGCGCTACCTGGTAGAGAAGCACTTCAAAAAGCCGGTGATTGTAACGGACTATCCGAAAGACATCAAGGCCTTCTACATGCGCCTCAACGACGACGGCAAGACTGTGGCCGCTATGGACATCCTGGCGCCAGGTATAGGCGAGATCGTGGGTGGTTCGCAGCGTGAGGAACGCATGGACATACTGGTGGAGCGCATGAAAGGCGTAGGTATACACGAGGAGGACCTGTGGTGGTACCTCGACACCCGTCGTTTCGGTGGCTGTCCGCATGCCGGCTTCGGTCTGGGTTTCGAGCGCATGGTGCAGTTCGTGACAGGTATGGGCAACATCCGCGACGTGATCCCTTTCCCACGCACACCGAAAAACGCAGAGTTTTAACACAGGTTATACCTGCGTGAACATAGAGCCCGGCTATACCTTAGCCGGGCTCTCTTTTTGGCTAGAAATTTGCTATCTTACTTCAGATAAATCCCTAATAAATAGCCTTATGCGATATATAATATTAGCCTTGCTCCTGCTCGGTTTTGCTGCACCTGAGGTGCGTGCGCAGCAGGAGTTCGCCAGCCTGGAGCTTCCCTTGCGCCGGGCTGAAGATCTGGTGTCGGTGGCCGATGGTGACGGCAATGTCTGTCTCTACTTCTTTCAGGGTGGCAAGCTGCACTTTAGCCTGGTAGATGCGAAGGGTCAGACCGTAGCGACTCAGGAGATACCGTACCGCAACGGCCAGCAGCCACAGGTGCTGGGTACCCGCGTAACCGATACTGAGTTTGTATTTTATAGCCGGTATGTAAACGGCAGCAAAGAGTTTGTGCGCCCTTTTGCCGTAAACAGGTATAGCGGTGGTTTCCGTAGCCTGCCCGATGTGCCGCTGCGCCGTGACAGAAACGAGACGTTTGTCGGCGCCTTTGCCGATGCATCTCATTTTTACATGATTTATACCGATAAGAAGGATAACCTGATCCTGCACCGTGAGTTGGATGAAAGCTACTACGAGAAGAAGACCTTCCAGATGGCGGACCTGCCGCGCACCCGTACCCGTAGCGAACGCCAGCAGGAACTGATCTTTGTGCACCCTGACTTGGAGCGCACCGTGTTTGCCGGTCAGCACCGCAGCAAGATCTACACCCGCGGTGATAAGCTATACCTGGTATTCGACGGTTTCTCGCTGCGTGGCAAGAAGAATGAACTGACCACTGAGATTCTGACACTCGACTGGCCAAGTGGCCAAACCGAATACCGTACACTGCCGTCGTTGACCGTTAAAAGCGCGTCCAATTTCAACTCTTTCCTGCATGCCAACACCCTGTTCCGGGTACAATTGGAGAAAGACGAATTTACGTTGACCGCCTTTAACTTCAACACCCTGCAGCCAATCAAGGAGTACAGGTATACGGCTGATCAGGATATCGACATTAAAGCTACGCCAGTGCACCAGCGGGGAGCAGGCGCCTTGTTCTCGTCAGGCAATAGCGTGATCGAGAAGACCTCTAAGGTGATGCGCAACCTGTCGACGGGCAAACCTGCTATTACCGTAGATGCCTTCAACGATAGCACACTGCAGCTTACCATCGGTTCGTACCAGCCGCCAAGCCGCCGCAACATAAACGGAGACCCGGGCAGACTAGTGCGTACGCCCGATCGCTTTATCCAGACCTCACGTGGGCTATACCTGATGCCAGGACGCTGGGTACCGGCCTATACCTTACCGTACAGCTACAGCATGTTCCCGTACAACCGCTACTACTACGATCCGTTTTATAACCGATCGGGTGAGCCAGTGGGGCCTGGAACGAGCACCTATTTCAGAGCTGTGCTCGATAGTGAGACGCTCGACAAAGCTTATGTAGCAAAAGACGACAGTGCCGCCGCCACCGTGCAGGACAAGATAGAGGCTTACGAAGAAGAGCTGAAGCAGAAGCCAGAGTATAAGACACTATACCGCTATGGCAACAACAAGCTGCACTACGGCTATTTCGACAAGCGTAGTAAGACCTTTAAGATACTGGAGTTCACACAGAACTAAGGCCAATAAAAAAGCTTCGCCGGAATTCGGCGAAGCTTTTTTGTGCTTTATACCTGAGAGCTTTTACAAACCCATCATTTTCTGGATCTTGGCCTGCACGGCCGGGTCCTGCTGGTAAGCCAGCATGATCTGCTCGTAGCGCTCTACTGACATGCCATCTTTCTGAATAGCAGCCTGCATGTTCTTTTCAATGTCAGGTTGCATTTCCATCATACGTCCGATCGCTTTGTTAAAAGCGGCCTTCTCTTCTGCTGTGCCTTCGGCTTCAGCCAGCTTCTGCTGCTGATGTGCCTGCGCCAGGGTGTTGAATTTATCAACGCTTAGTTTCTCTTCTTCCAGAATCACCAGCATGGCTTTTTCGCTTTCCTGCTGCAGCTCCATCAAACGGGTACTGGCATCTACAAAAAGCTTGATATCCTGATCAGAAATAGCTTGCGCCTGTTGCTGCGGTGCTTTCTGAGGAGTAGCCTGCTGGGCTACTGCGCTACCGCCTATTGACACGAAGCCTACAACAAGTCCTGCCACGGCAGTGGCCTTCAGTTTATGTAAAATATTCATGAGACTCGGGGTTAAAAATTTTGAAATGATGAATAAAGAAAGACGGGTTCACTTGATCGCTATATAAGCTATACCTGACTCTTAATTAAAATGTTTTGAAGCTATAACTTGCAAGAACCTAGCCAGGTTATTCAACTGCTCTCAGAGGCCCCAAACTTTACTTTTAATATTCCGATGGAAAAGGTAACTTAAATGTAAAATATAAGCAGGATATGGCCCCAAAAAAGGCTATTGTAAATTGAGAGAAGCTTAGCTGGATTAGCAGGTTTTTACGCCTCCTGCGCCTGATAGCTTTTCAGTTTCTCTTTCTTAACAAGCTGCTTTTCCAGCAGTTTATGCACCTCCGGCTTGTCGTAGTCTTCCACAGTTTTGATATGCTTCATCACCTTTTTCATGATCTTGTCCTGCTCACGGCCTGTCTCCAGGGCGTAGGAATAAGGTAAGTCTGTGAAGGTTACCATGGAGTAGAGCGGAATCCACTTGTCGGGGTATTGCTGGTTGATCTTGCCTTCAATCTTCTTGCGGAGCAGGAAGCGCGGGTCGGCCACCTTGTCGCGCATCTCGATGAAGTTCATCACGGCCAGGTCGGCAATGGCATCGGCATCGGGTTTGCGTTTGCGCTCAAACTTCTTGAACAGGCTTTCCCAATCCCCGCTGAAGTTTTCGAGCATTTGGTCCAGCACGGTGATATCCTCAAAGCCAGCGTTCATACCTTGCCCGTAGAACGGTACCACCGCATGGCAGGCGTCGCCGATCAGCAGAGCTTTGTCTTCGAAAGACCAGGGGAAGCACTTGACCGTCACCAGCGAACCGATGGGGTTAGAGAAGTAGTCCTCGGCCAGATCAGGCATCAAAGGTATAGCATCGGGGAAAGTCTGCAGGAAAAAGTTGAGCAGGTTGTCGTCGGTTTTGATGCTCTCAAAGGAAAGCTCACCCTCGTAAGGAAAAAACAAGGTACAGGTGAAGCTGCCGTCGATGTTGGGCAGGGCGATCATCATGTAGTTGCCGCGCGGCCAGATGTGCAGGGCGTTCTTCTCCAATGCCCAGCCACCGTCTGCGGTTGGCGGTATGGTCAGCTCCTTGTAGCCGTACTCCAGGTAGCTTTGTGAGTAGTTGTAGCGTTCGGTTTTCTGCATGGCGTTGCGCACCATCGAAAAAGCCCCGTCGGCTCCGAACAGCATTTCGGTTTGCAGCTCTTCCAGCTCGCCTGTTTCGTGATTGCGCAGTGTGGCTTTGCTTTGGCGCAGGTCCAGGTCGAGCAGCTGGCGGTTGAAGTGGTAGGTGATATCGGGATTTGACTCCGACAGATCCATCAAAGCAGCGTTCAGACCTGCACGGGAAACCGAATAGATCGACTGCCCCTCTTTACCGTACGGCTGAAACGTGAGCTTGCCCTGTTCATCGTGCATCATGCGGCCATGCATCGGGATAGCCACTTTGCGCACAGCCTCCTCTATACCTATACCTCTAAGCGCTTTGAAGCCGCGGTCGCTCAGGGCGAGGTTGATCGAACGGCCACCATCAAGCAGGATCTTGCGCATGTCGGGTCGGCGCTCGTAGATGTCCACTTTGTGACCGCGCTTGGCCAGATATAGCGACAGCAGCGAACCAACCAGTCCGGCTCCCATGATGGTGATGTTCTTTCTCTCAGTCATAGTGTGAGGTTCAGGGCTTCTTGTTCTGTAAAGAAACGTTTTCCAATCGGGAAAGGCAATACTCCGGCGGCATTATACCTTAGCCAATGATTGTACGGAAAGTCAGGTTAATGCGGGGCGCGATAGGACGACTTGTTTTGGGCAGTTGGTGCTGCCAGTGCTGTTGCGTAGTTGCCTGCATGAGCAAGAGGCTGCCGTGCTGCAGTGTAAGCTTCAAAGCAGGCAGGTCTTTGCGCTTGCGGTGCCGAAAGGCAAAGCCCCGCTCTCCGCCAAAACTGATGGAGGCTATACCTGGCCCAAGCGATTTTTCGTCGTCTGCGTGCCAGCCCATGCTGTCCTGCCCGTGACGGTAGTAGTTGAGCAGCACGCTGTTATACCTGTCGCCTGAGGCGGCTTCTACTTTTTCTTTCAGCTCCTGCAGCACAGGCAGCCAGGGCTGGGGTGCATTGTACAGGCCTGAGTAGGTATAGCCTTTGTCTCCGTACCAGGCAGTGAGACGTGGCAGGGGCAGCTGTTTGCTAAACATTTTGATTTCCTCTTGCTGCCAGGCTACTTCCTCGGTCAGTCGCTGCAGGTATAGGTCGCTTTCTTCTTTCGTGAAAAAGTGCGCTGCGTAGTATACCTCGGCATCGGGCATGTCGAGTTGGGTGAAGCCTTCGCTATTCGGAATCATCTTCTTTTCTGGTTCTCTCCTGATCACTTTCTATCTCTTGCTCCGCTTCCGCCTTTTCGTCTTTCTCCACTTCGTGACTGAACATTTCGGCTACATGCTGCGCAGAGTCTTTGTAAGGTTCTAAAATGAACTGGGCGCCTGCCTCTCTGAGCGCCACTACAGCTCTGTCGCTGGTAGCGGTTACAGCCACCTGGCCCTGAAAATCGTGGTGCCACAGCAGTTTCATCAGGGCGATGTTTACGTTCACCTCCGAAATGGTACTGATGACGTTCGATACCTTTTTTATAGGCAACACCTCGGCTAAATCCGGGTCTTCGGCATCGCAGTACACGGCATTCAAGTCGTTCTCTGTCCAGTTGTTCACAATGGCCGGGTTGATGTCTGCCCCGACATACTTCAGTCCTTTTTCTTTTAAGGCAGTGGCTATACGCTGGCCGTAACGCCCTAAGCCGAAGATAAGCACATCCAGTTTTTCGGTATCGTCTTCGAGCTCCTTGGGCTGCGTCGGTTTCTTTTTCTCAAATACGCCGAGCATGGGCCCAAGCCAGTCGTAGAGTTTGTCCGAGAACATGATCATGTAGGTGGAGAGCGTGATGGTGATAAGGCCAACCAGCGTCACCAGTCCTAACGTTTCTTCGTCGATGTGACCCACGCCCATGCCCATGTTGATGAGGATAAGCGAGAACTCACTGATCTGCGCTACGGTTAGGCCTGCCTTAAAGGAGGTGCGCTTGTGGTAGCCCATAATACCCATGATGATGAGCACGATGATCGGGTTGCCGACCAGCACAAACACCGAGAATATAATGGACGGCACGACCTGTTCGCCCATCAGCCCCAGGTTGAGTTGCGAACCCAGATCAAGGAAAAAGAACAACAGCAGGAAGTCGCGCACGCTGGTGAGTCGGCCGCTGATCACTTCGCGGTACTGTGTGGAGGCCAGCGATATACCTGCGAGAAAAGCACCCACTTCCTTGCTAAAGCCCAGAAAATCGCCCAGCGCGGCCAGCAGGATCGCCCAGCCAATGGAGAAGAGCACCAGTAATTCCTGCGAGTCGGCCAGTTGCTTGGTCACTCTCGGAATCACATACTTCATAAGCACGGCCACCACCGCAAACATGGCAATGCCCTTGCCGAACACAAAGAGCAGGTCCATTCCGACGGAGCGATCCGACTCGGCACCCAGCGCCGACAGCACGATCATTACTACGACCACCACAATGTCCTGCACAATCAGGAAGCCAAGTGCGATCTGCCCGTGCAGCATGTCGATCTCCTTTTTGTCGGAGAGCAGCTTGACGATGATGATGGTACTCGAAAACGTGAGTGCCACCGCCACATACAGCGACTCCAACCACTCAAAACCTAGCGCCATGGCAATGCCAAAACCAAAGACCGAGGTAAAGATCACCTGCCCGAGGCCTGTCATCAAAGCTACTTTTCCCGTCGATTTAATCAGGTTGATATCCAGTTTGAGGCCTACCACGAAGAGCAGAATGGCAATACCCATCTCGGCGAGCAGATCAATCTCATGTTCGGAATTGAGGATGTTGAGCACCGAGGGCCCTACCAGTATGCCTACCGCGATAAACGACACGATAAGTGGCTGCCGCAGCACGCGGCCAATGGCTCCAGCCAAAGTAGCCAGAAAGATAATGAGGGCGAACTCGTAAAATTGGTTGTTGATCAGCTCACTTAGGTTCATAGTAGTAGATTGGGGTGTGGCGTGTGCACTAAAAAAAGCGCTCCCGACTTAATACAGAGCACAGGGGCTTTTAGTTTTAAGACTTGGTTCTATACCTAGATGTGCTATACCTGTTCCTGCTCTACCTCCGGCAACACAATCAGCGGAACAGAGGCGTCGTAGACCAACTCGTTGATCAGGAAGCGGCGAAAAACCTGGTTTGTGAAAGAGCGGGACCCTTTCTGTACCACCAGCATGCCATCGGCGTGGGCGTTCATGTATTGCTTTAAGGTATAGAAAGCATCTTCTCCCTCGAAAGCCTCTATGTGAGCATCACGCTCACCATGGTACATCTCCCGCAACTCTTTCAGGTAGCTCATCGTTTGCTTCATGCTGTCCTTCTTCGCCACTACAGACAGAAAACGGATGTGCTTGATCTTATCACCGAACAGCTGAAGCACCTTGTCAAGCTCTGCCGTGTTGAGTCTGTATTTGTAGTACACACTTACATAAAGCGTGTCAGGCGCCATGTTGAAAGAGTGCCGGGGCACAGCCACTACCACATCGTTTGTTTCGTCAATTACACTAATGGCCATGCTGCCCATAAAGATCCGCTTCAGGAAGCCAGTCCCTTTCAGCCCTACAAAGATTATATTATAATAGTACTCACTTAACAGACGCTGCAGCGATATAATCAGGCTGTCCTCGGCTACCCGATAGCTGATGTGGCGTGTATCAGGCAGGTGCTGCATCGCAAACGCTTTGAGTTTGTTCAGGGCTTTATCGGTCTCATAACCGATTATTTCATTGCGAGTGCTGGCATCGGTGAGGGCTGGTGCCATAACAATGGGCTCGTGCAGAAGCAACACGTCAGCGGCCATGCTGTCAGCCCAGTGCTTGGCCAGCTGCAGCTCAAATTTAGAGTAAGAGGAAAAGTCGATCAGTACTATAAACCTGGTTTTCATCGGCATGGGTTTAGCAGTATACCTGTACCAGTACTGGCACCTATATCTGTAAGCTACGAAAAAATACGGCAATTGTATAGTGCCATTGGTTGCCATTCTAAGCGTATCTTTGTAGCTTTCTACTTAAGCAACCTATTTTCTATTGAAAGCATTAGAAGAGTTTTTAGTATGGTTTAGTGACGCCGCATGGGGTATGCCTTTGTTGATCCTCCTGATGGGCGGCGGTTTTTACTTTATGTTTTACTCAGGCTTCCTGCCCTTCCGCTACCTGCGCCATGCCATCAACGTGCTGCGTGGCAAATACGACGACCCCGACGACCCGGGGGACATCAACCACTTTGAGGCGCTGTCGGCTGCGCTGGCGGCTACTGTAGGCATGGGCAACATCAGCGGTGTGGCCGTGGCCATCGCCATTGGCGGGCCGGGTGTGCTGTTCTGGATGTGGGTGAGTGCCTTTGTAGGTATGGCCACCAAGTTTTTTACCTGTTCCCTGTCGGTGATGTACCGTGGCCACGACAGCGTAGGCCACCTGGAGGGCGGACCGATGTACGTGATTGAGACAGGCCTTGGCAAGAAATGGAAACCGCTGGCGGCCTTCTTCGCTATTGCGGGTCTGTTTGGTACGCTGCCTATCTTCCAGGCCAACCAGCTCACGCAGGTCATCCGGGAGGTTGTGCTCGAGCCTAATGGATTCACGACCACTGACTTATTCTACACCAACCTTACCATCGGACTGGTGCTGGTGTTCATTACATCTCTGGTGATTTTCGGAGGTATACAGCGCATTGGCCATGTGGCGGGCAAAATGGTGCCAGGCATGGTGGTGCTCTACATGTTGGCTGTGTTCTACATCATGTTCGTGAACTACACTGCTATACCTGATGCCTTCGCCTTGATCTTCAGGGACGCCTTCTCGGCTCAAACTGTGCTGGGCGGTGCTGTGGGTGCGATCATTATTGCGGGTGCACGCAGGGCGGCCTTCTCGAATGAGGCAGGTATAGGCACGGCCTCTATGATGCATGGCGCCGCCAAAACCGACGAGCCTATTCGCGAGGGACTGGTTGCCATGCTAGGACCTTTCATTGACACCATCGTAGTTTGTACGCTCACCGGTCTGGCCATCATCCTGACGGGTACGTGGCAGGATACCGATGCCAGCGGCGTGACTATGACGGCCACTGCCTTCAACAATGCCATGCCTGGCTTTGGCAGCTATGTACTGGTGGTGTGTGTGATGATTTTCGCCTTCACTTCGTTGTTTTCCTACTCTTACTATGGCACCAAATGCTTCAGCTACCTCTTCGGTGCGAAGTATAAGCACTACTACAACTACTTCTATGTAGCCACTATCGTGTTTGGCGCCACCGCCACCATCACTGCCGTAATCGCCCTTATCGACGGCATGTATGCTATGATGGCGATTCCTACCATGGTATCGGCCCTGTTGCTTTCGCCAAAGGTGATGGCTGCCGCGCGGGATTATTTTGCAAGGATGAAGGAGTTCCGGGAAGAGGCTAAAGAAAAGGAGGCAAAGGGAGTATAAAAATTAAAGCTGAGCGGTTCGCAAAGCAGTATAATTTCAAATCTCCGGCATAAGAAAAAGGAGCCTGTTCTATAAAAGAACAGGCTCCTTTTTTATTCTACTCCAAGCTCTTTCGCGACGATACAATCCGCTGCAGTTCTGTTTCGCTCTCCTGCCCTTCGGCGGCGCTGTAGAAACGGGTGGTTGGGTAAGCGAAGCGAATATCCGATGTGGCCAGAAACTCGGACAGCACGTCTTCCCATATCTTGTTTTCGCTCTCCCGACGGCCATTCAGGTTGCAGAGGTAGCGTAAAGTAAGCTGTATACCGTTCTCTCTGACTTTGGTAAACACCCGCGGCTCGAAGCTTCGATAGAAGATCAGGTGCTGCTGCGCCTCTATGCGCACGCGTTGCTCCACCTCCCCTGTCAGTTTTTCGGTATGCCGACTCCCGATCTCCTGCAAAATGGTTTTCGCCTTCTGCCAATTGCTTTCAAAAGTAACCCTTACCTGCACCTCGTGCCACAGAAACGGGAAGCCGTAGTTGTAGTTGATTTGCCCCTGCGTGAATACCTGGCTGTTGGGGATGTGCACCACGCGGCCCGTCGCCTGCTCAGAATCCACCCACTCACCCAATTCGTTGATGGTAAACTGGAAGAAGCCGATGTCGATGACGTCGCCGGTATAGAGGCCTATCTTAATGCGGTCGCCTACTTTGAATGGGCGCTTCCAGATAAGGAATACCCAGCCCATCATGTTCAGTATCGGATCGCGGAGCACTACCACCAGACCGACCGAGAAGATACCCAGGAACGTGGTGATGGACCTGAAGCCGTCGAACCAGATATTGGCCAGAAAAATAATTCCCAGCCCCGTCACGACGTAGTTGGTTGTCTTTCTCCATTGGTATAGCTTGCGGGAGTCGGTCTGTTGTCGCGAAGCCAGTCGTAGCAGCACCCGGCTCACGATCCAAAGCACCAGTAAAGCCACAAGTGACTTCACGATGTTCTCCTGTATGGCAGCCGACAGGTTGAGGTTCTCCTCTATCCAGTATTCAATTTTGTGCATAATGCTTCTTTGTCAAGCTAAAATCGTAAAAAGGATGATCTTTCTCAAGCTTCCTGACGGGCGGCTTCCAGTTGTTTTATACGCCACGGACTGCCCACAATCCATAGAATATCACCTTCCCCTATTACCAGCTCTGAGTCCGGGTTGAGCATGCGCTCGCCGTTCTTTTCTATACCTACAATCAGCCCTTTCGTTTTCTCCCGCACCCCCGATTCCCGCACAGTCTTTCCAAGCAGCTTGGAGGCAGGCGACACCACCAGTTTCTGCAGGCTTATTTCTTCCCGGGTGGTCTCGCCGTTCGAACTAGGTATAAACTCTTCGTTAATAAACTCGCTGAAGTCCTCGATTTGCTCATCTGTGCCGAATACATAAATTTTATCGCCGGGGAAGATGCGTTCGTTACGGGTCGGTGCCATAATGTTGCGGCCTTCCCGCTCAATTACGGCGACATTCACACCATACTTCTCACGGATCTGCAGCTCAATCATACTCTTACCTACGACCACCGCGTTAGGCAATACTTCGAAGCTAGTCAGGTGAGCATCCCAGGGCACCAGCGTATGCGTCATTTTGCTGGCCGCCTCAATCTCGCGGGCATTCAGGTTCGACATAAACCGGTCTTCGATGCGGGTATAGAAGTTCTGGATACGCCGCGAGAAAACAACCAGCAAACCGATGATGAACAGGCTACCGACAATGGCCACCTGCACCGACAGCACCTGGTTGAGCAAAAATCCGATGAACAGGATGGCTATACCTACCCGCGTAAACTCCAGGACGATGATCAGGCTGCGGTAGTTGCGGTTAGCCCAGATGCGGCCCTGGGCTTCTTTTTGCGGATGGTATACGGCCATCGCCCACAGAAAGGGCGCCATGAACACCAGCGCAATCGCCACCGTCGCTACACCACCCCACACACCGTTGATGAAGTTCTCTGTGATGAACGGATACAGAAAGTTGCCAGACGCCAGTACGATCGCAATCAGGATGACTGAATAGACAACCAGGTTGATGACATAGGACCGCAATACTATTTTCCAGTCGCTAACGGTGCTGATTGTCTCTGCGCCCGAACTGTACTCGTTGAGCGAGGTTTTCCATCGTTCTGGCAGCATACCTTCTACGGAGCGGTGCAGCGGGTCGGCCAGCTTGATCATGTAAGGTGTGGTGAACGTTGTGATGGCCGAAACCGCCACCGCTACCGGGTACAAAAAGTCGCTGGTTACGTTGAGGGTGAGCCCCAGAGTGGCGATGATGAACGAAAACTCCCCGATCTGCGACACGCTCATACCTGACTGGATTGAAGTCCTGAGCCCCTGTCCGGCCATCAGACCACCGCCCGTGATACTCACCATTTTGCCAACAATCGTCACTACTGTGATCAAGGCGATCGGCCCGGCATACTCCACAATCATGGCCGGGTTGATCAGTATACCTACCGAGACGAAGAAGATGGCCCCGAAGAGGTCCTTCACAGAGGTGACCAGGTGCTCGATCTTCTCAGCTTTAGTAGTTTCTGCCAGTATAGAGCCCATGATGAACGCCCCAAGCGCTGGCGAGAAGCCTACCTGCGCCGCCAGTATCACCATAATAAAACAGAGTGCGATGGAGACGATCAGCAGGGTCTCATCGTTCATCAGTTTGCTGGCCTTGCGCAAAAAAGTAGGTATAAGAAAGATACCCGCCAGAAACCAGACCACCAGGAAGAAAGCCAGTTTGAGCACTGCCTGCAGCATTTCGGTGCCTGCAAACTGCTGGCTCACGGCCAAAGTGGAGAGCAGCACCAGGAGCAGGATCGCCACCAGATCCTCCACGATCAGCACGCCAAACACCAGCCCTGCGAAACGCTGCGATTTCACGCCTAGCTCGTCGAAAGCCCGGATGATGATGGTGGTAGAGGAGATGGAGAGTATACCGCCCAGGAACACGCTGTCCATCGTGCTCCAGCCCAGCATTTTGCCTGTGAGGTAGCCCAGCAAGAGCATCACAATCACTTCCACGCCCGCCATGATGGAGGATGCGCCGCCTACTTTTACCAGCTTCTTGAAGCTGAACTCCAGCCCGAGGCTGAACAGCAGGAAAATCACGCCGATCTCGGCCCACACGTTGATGTTTTCAATCTCGATGATGGTCGGGAAAAGGTTGAAGTGCGGCCCTACCAGCAAGCCCGCTATGATGTAGCCCAGCACAAGTGGTTGCTTGAGCTTTTTGAAAATCAGTGTTGTGATACCCGCAGCTCCGAGTATCAGCCCCAGGTCCATTACTAAATGGGGAAGGTGTGTCATATAATCGCGTTATACTGAAATAAGTAGTGTGAAAACAATACAGCAACAGGCTGCCAATCTTACAATATACATCAAACTTTATCCGCTCACAGGTATAGGTCCCTTGATTTTTAATGATACGGGACTTCCCTATTATACCTGATTCACAGCCAGCGATGTTTAACGAACTGGTTACAGGCGCTTTAGTTCTGCATGGGCTCCGTCATGGGATAACGCATATTGGCTGTCGTAACCGAATTGAACTGCAGGCTCCGCACATCATCCGCCGCTGGCATTTCGAATACCTCCAGGTCAAAGTACTTCACAGCAGCCAGCAGATGGTCAAAAATATCAGCCATAATTGCCTCGTATTCCGTCCACACAATGCTGTTGGCAAACAGGTATAGCTCAATCGGCATACCAGTGGTGGTCGGCTCGAGCTGGCGCACCATCATGGTCATGCCTTTGTGTGTTTTCGGGTGCGCCTTCAGGTAGGCGTCTACGTATTGCCGGAACACACCTACATTGGTTAAGCTGCGCCCATTGATCAAAAGGCTCTTATCGATCTCGTTGGCTGCGTTAAACTGCCTGATTTCCTGCTGGCGCTCTTCCAGATAGCCTTTCAGTAGCTGGATCTTGCTCAGGCGGCTCACCTCCTCGTCAGACAGGTAACGGATGCTGGATATTTTGATATACACAGAGCGCTTGATGCGCCGCCCGCCCGAGCGCTGCATCCCCCGCCAGTTTTTAAACGAGTCGGAGATCAGGTAGTAGGTCGGTATCGTGGTGATGGTCTTGTCGAAGTTCTGCACTTTTACGGTGTTCAGGTTTATCTCGATCACATCGCCGTCTGCCCCGTACTTTTCCATGGTTACCCAGTCGCCTATGCGCACCATGTCGTTGGTCGACACCTGTATGCTTGCCACAAAGCCCATGATCGTGTCTTTGAACACCAGCATCAGTATCGCCGAAGCCGCACCCATAGCCGTTACGAATGTCCAGGCATCTTTGCCTGTAAGGGTGGAGAAAATAAGTAAGCCACCCACGAAGTACAGAAAAATAGTAAGTACCTGCAGGAAGCTTTCTACGGGCTTGTCTCTGAAGGTTTCAGTTGTCTTAAGGAAATCTTTGAAGGTGCGCAGAAGCGCTCGGGCCACCCACACCCACAGCATGATCAGGTAGATGTCTGTTAACTTGATGAGCGGCGAAATCAGGCTCGTAAAATCGGCAAACACAACAGGTATAGCCTGCACCACAATAATGAGCGGCGCAATCCTGGCCAAGTATACGATCACCTTATTGCGCACCAGATACTCTATCAACTTCGTGCTGGACTTAGCCGCAAACTTATGCAAGGTACCCACCAGGATCTTCCTGGAAAAGAAATCCGCCAGGTATACCAACAGGGCCGTTGCCAAAATCAGGACCAACATGTTGATGTGCATAGCTGCTTGTTCAGGTACACCTAAGTTTAGTAATTGGTCAGATATCCAGCTACTGATTTGATCATTCGAATAAGTAGTGTTCATGATAAATGAAAGGGTTTTAAAATAACTTTGGCTATATGATATGCTCCTGTGATCTCAGGCTGAAACAGCGAACAGCAGAAATGAAATTATCAGCAGGGAGCTATAAATAATGAAGGAGTTAATCCGGCTTTTCTCGCCTGCATACCAAAAGAGACTCCATTGAGGGAAGACTATACCGATGAGTAACCCGAAAATGGATACCCACGATATGACTATTGCAAAATCAGTCATGCGAAATATGAGTATGTAGAGCTGTCCTATACCTACTGGTTGATAAGCATAACAGGCTTTAAAGCAGCATAAGGCTGACTTGCTCTATATGAAAAAGAAGGAGATGCCCTGAGCCTGCGCTGAATGTTGGCATGCATCAGAGGAAAACTTATTAGTGCAAAACTGAGATTGCCTAGGGGGCGTTGGGTTGTATGGTGATGGGGAAAAGCTGGGTGATGAGTTCAGCTCCTGCCGCATGGGGTGAGTAAGAGGGTGTGTCATCAATGGCAGGAGCAAACGTGAGTGTCTGGAACACGCATTTGATCAGCTGCTGCGGACTCAGCACGATGACCGAAGCAGTATTAGCGTCCAGAAAGACTTGCACAGTCTGCTGCTTTACCGAAAAATCATCTTGTTCGCTGGTAGCTGACCTGAGGCTTTGAGCTACTTCATCAGCAGAGCCTTTCACTAAGTAACTGTACACAGCCAGTTCGTGGCCCGGCAGTGTGACAGCCCAAAGCAGCATCACCCACATGAGTGGGTAGGTAAGATAGCGCTTTATGTTCTTGGTAAAAGCCATTGCCCTGCAAAAGTAAGGCTTTTGCTTTTAAGATGCCGTTTAAACATTAGCCGATTGATCGTTTATCCTACTCCACCTCGTAGCCAAGCAGCTCGTTCACCTTTGTTAGTTCCTCGTCGTTATCGGTCATCACGAAGAGCTTATCTTTGGGCTCCAGCATGGTGGCACCGTTAGGAGTCACAAACTTTCTGTTCCTGTTTATCAACACGATAAGCGCACCTTTTGGGAATTGCAGATCTACCAGCGTTTTGCCAACTGCAGGGCTACTGTCCGGAACCTCTATTTCGGTGAGCTCATTTTTGAGGTCATACTCCATTTCCAGATCGAACTGGTGCTTTTTCAGCTTCTTGTCTTTTTCGCTCAGGTTAAGCCATTTTGCAACCGGGCTGAGCGTAGTGCCTTGCAGCATAACGGAGGTGAGTACGATAAAGAACACGATGTTGAAGATCATATCCGATTTCTCTACTCCTGCCAGCATCGGATAGGTGGCAAACACAATAGGAACCGCGCCACGCAAGCCAACCCATGATACATAGAGCTTGTCCTGTATCGTGTTTTTGAAGAAAGCCATGCTTAAAAACACACTCACCGGACGAGCCACAAATATCAGGAACATCGAAATCAGCAGACCTGTGCCCACTACCGGTAGCATGTGAGATGGGAATACAAGCAAGCCAAGTGTTAAGAACATCAGAATTTGCATAAGCCAGGCTATGCCATCATAAAACTTGGTAAGACTTCGCTTATGGATGAAGTTGCGGTTACCGAGTATAACCGCCGCCACATACACCGCCAAAAAGCCATTGCCGTTGATGACATTCGTGAAGGCATAGGTAAAGATCACCATCGCCATGGTCAATGCCGGATAAAGGCCCTCCTGCTCCAGTTTGATCCTGTTGATGACCCACACCATAGCCCGGCCCATCGCTATACCTGCCACGGCACCAATGCTCATCTGCATAAAGAACATGGGAACAAGCTGCCAGATGCTCGCCTCCTGATTCATGATCAGGAATGTGAAGCTGACAGTCAGGAAATAGGCCATCGGGTCGTTAGAGCCCGACTCCAGCTCCAGTGTAGGCCGCAGGTTGTTCTTGAGTCCGATGTTTTTGGAGCGGAGAATGGAGAATACAGCCGCTGCATCGGTAGACGACACAATAGAACCCAGGAGCAGGCTCTCCAGTAAGGTGAAGTCTGTAACAAAGTATACAAAGGCTCCAAGGGAAATGGCTGTGATGAATACCCCTACCGTAGCCAGAATAACGCCCCGCCACAGAATGGGCTTCGTACTTTCCCAGCGGGTATCCAAACCACCGGAGAACAGAATAAATGCCAGAGCGACTGTACCAAGCGACTGTGCTGTTTGTGCGTCATTGAAATAAATTTTCCCCAGTCCCTCAGAACCTGCCAGCATACCTACTCCTAAGAACAGGATTAAGGCTGGTACCCCGAACCGTCCAAGGCTCTTACTGATCAGAATACTGATGAAGAGCAGGATAGAGGAGACCAGCAGTATATCTTCGAACGTAACGGCCATTTATTACCTTAAAGTGTCACAATAAAAAAATTTAAATAATAAGCCTGTCTGTTATCATCACATCCCCTCTTTCAAAACGCCCTGCGAATGAATTAAAATGCAGTTCAGCATAGTTTGGCTGCAAAAATAGTAGGTATTCTTGATTAGAGTATTACTAGGAGCAAAAGACAGAGGTTACAAGCCTCCGTCTTTTGCAATGCCATATCGCTGTTTAGCAATGTCCTTCCAGACAGCTATGCAGTATTTCGGAGAAGCGGTATACCTCCTCAAAGCTATTGTACAGCGGCGTAGGCGCTACCCGGATCACACTCGGCTCACGGAAGTCGACGATGATGCCAGCCTCCATCAATTTATCGAATAGCTCCCGGGCATTCTGCTTCACCAGAAGCGATATCTGGCAACCACGGGCCTGCGGGTCACGCGGGGTAATCATCTCCAGCACGTCTTTGCTTACCTGTACGTCGTCAATCAGGTACTCAAGGTAGCCTGTTAGCTTTTCGCTCTTGGCGCGGAGGTTCTCCATACCTGCCTCATCAAAGATTTCGAGTGAAGCGCGGTGCAGGGCAAAGGGAAGTATCTGTCCGTTGCTCAGCTGCCAGCCCTCGGCACCAGCCATCGGTATAAAGCCTTTTTTCATCTGGAAACGCACGCTAGCGTCGTGGCCCCACCAGCCGGCAAAGCGTGGCAGGTCGGGGTTGTTGGCGTGGCGCTCGTGCACGAACACACCCGAGGTGCCGCCCGGTCCGGAGTTGAGGTACTTGTAGGTACACCACACGGCGAAGTCCACGTCCCAGTCGTGCAGCTGCACAGGCACGTTGCCGGCAGCATGCGCCAGGTCAAAGCCTACCACAGCACCCACGGCATGACCAGCTTTTGTAATCGCCGCCATGTCGTATACCTGACCGGTGTAGTAATTGATACCGCCCATCATCACGAGCGCCAGCTCTTCGCCGTGCTCTTCTATACTTTGCAGAATGTCTTCGGTACGCAGGGTATGCTCGCCCTCTCTCGGGAACAGCTCCACAATGGCCTCTTCGGGGGTGTAGCCATGGAATTTCACCTGCGTCTCGAGCGCATACTGGTCCGATGGGAAAGCCCCGCCTTCCATAATGATTTTGATACGCTTGCCCTCCGGTCGGTAAAACGACACCAGCATGAGGTGCAGGTTTACGGTGAGTTGGTTCATAATCACCACCCCCTGTGGCTTGGCTCCCACCACACGGGCAGCGCCGTCAGCGAGCAACTTATGGTAGTTGAACCAAGGCTCTTCACCTTTAAAGTGACCTTCCACGGCGTAGTTAGCCCACTTGTACATCTCATTGTCGATGTACATCTGCGCTGACTTAGGCTGCAAACCGAGAGAGTTGCCACAGAAGTAGATGGCATCACGGCCGTTTACCTGCGGAAAATAAAAGCGGTCTTTGAAATGCTTGAGTGGATCAAGGTTATCTTGTTCCTGCGCAAAGGCAAGGCTATTCTGGTAGTTCATTTTTCTGATGCGGGTAAGATTCTGACGGCAGCCCAGTCTAGGCCAACGCTAATAATCTGCAAGATAAGAAAATGAACAGGAAATTGGGGAATGGGGAGGGTTGGGTAGGAGTTAGAAAGTTTAATGAACTTATGCAGGATGCCTTTTTAATTTTCAGCCAGCTTGATTTCCGTCAGTTTTAAAGGCCAGCCTAATCTATACTCCGTTGAATACGTTTGTTTTAATTCTCCGCTGAAGATAACTTTCAGGCGATCCTTTTTGAATCCCTCTGGCAAATTGCAAGGCTCCAATGTTCCTGCCGGCATGTTGTCGCTTGGATTACCACCTATTATCATGTAAACATCATAATCCTGCAGATAAGTGACTGTTCCCTGCTCATTGTTGAATTTGCCTACAGTTTTTCGCTCGTCAAAAGTACATTTGCTTGCTAACTTAGACTCCATTGTTAGTTCATCAGCTTCTTTTTTGCAGCTTGCACCTAGGAAAAAAATACATAAGCATAATACCGTAGCGATTCTATTTTTCATCTTATCAAAATGATTGTTTACCAAGATGACCCTTACTTTACATAAAGGGTTGCAAGCGTATGGTCCTAATTAGTAAGCTTCTTTTGAAAGCCTTGCCTGTTATCGAATAAAACGGGAATGTAAATGATGTCTTTTTGCTTTTTATAAAGAAGGGTGGTGTAACGGTGCGGCAAAAAACCTCAGACCTTCTCCCTCGCTCTACCCAGACCCTCCTTCACAAACCGAATTTTCTCCAGATTCAGCCATTCCAAAGCGGTGCCGTGCAACATGCGGTCTTTGGTGGCACGGTCATATGGCATCGATTCGATGAGTTTTCCAGGCTCGAGTTCGCCTAGCGGGAAAGGGTAGTCTGTACCGAGGGCAATGCTGTTGGCACCGACCAGATTCACGAGGTAATCCAGTGCCTGTGGGTCATGCACGAGGGAGTCGAAATAGAACTTGCCCAGATACTCGCGGGGGTTTACGTTGTTATCTACCGCGCAGAGGTCGGGGCGCACTTCGAAGCCGTGTACGATGCGGCCAATGGTAGCAGGAAAAGAACCGCCGCCATGGGCAAAAGCGACACGCAGTTTCGGCAGACGCTCCAATACGCCGCCAAATATCATAGAGCAAATGGCCAGACTGGTTTCGGCAGGCATACCCACGAGCCAGGGCAGCCAGTATTTGCTCATTTTCTCTTTGCCGTACATGTCCCAGGGGTGCACAAACACAGCGGCACCCAGCTCTTCAGCCGCCTGAAAAACTGGGAATAGTTCGGGTGCGTCGAGATTCCAGTCGTTAATGTGGGATCCGATCTGTATACCTGCCATACCCAGCTCTTTCATGCACCGCTCCAGCTCTTTAATGGCTAAATCGGGGGCCTGCATCGGTATAGTACCGAGGCCAATGAAGCGGTCGGGATAGTCTGATACGATACCTGCGATATGGTCATTGAGCATGCGCGACAGATCGTAGGTATGCTCGGGCTTAGCCCAGTAGTTGAACATAACCGGCACTGTGCTCAGCACCTGTACGCCCACCTGGTGGTGACTGCATTCGTGCATGCGCACTTTAGGGTCCCAGCAGTTGTCCTGAATCTCGCGGAAGAACTTGTCGTCCATCATCATGCGGGCGCAACACGGCTTATGGTGCTCCAACCGTATGAAGCCGCCATAACCGTAGCGCTCACGCAGATCGGGCCACGTAGCGGGCAGGATGTGCGTGTGAATATCAATCTTGAAAAGACTGTCTGTGGCAGGTATGGAGGTTATAGGCTTCTGGTTTTGCATGTTTGTAATCGGGCGAAAAACGGCTATAAAGTGTACGGCCAAATCAGGCAATCCAACAAGATACGCATTTTATCAGTTTTACATTTGGCTTGGGATAAGGAATTGTGAAGATCTCCCATTGGCTTTACCAAAATAACTGGAAAAACTCATGCACGATTCGGACAGGTCGCGACCTGTCCATACAATAACAACCGACAGCCAAAAGTTAATCCAGATTTCTCAATGACAACTTCCGTTATGCAGGTTTTGCAGGAGGCTGCAGCACCTCTCCGCATGTATCGCAGGTACGCAGATCTTCGTTGTCCCAAAAATTGCCCATAATAACCGGTAGCTGCTTCACAATGTCCGTTACTTCTGTGAAGTCTTCGTGCAGCTTGTTGCCGCAGTTCTCGCAGAACCACATGAAACCGTCTTTCTCCCCTTCGCGGCGGTAGCGCTCAATCACCAGACCGACCGTATTGGCGGGGCGCTGCGGGGAGTGCGGCACTTTAGGCGGCAAAAGAAAAATCTCACCTTCTTTGATGGGAATATCCACAGGCTTGCCATCCTCAATTATCTTCAGCACAATGTCACCTTCCACTTGGTAGAAAAACTCTTCGCCTTCGTCGTAGTGGTAGTCCTTCCGGGCGTTGGGGCCGCCGACCACCATCACAATAAAATCGTCGTTGCCTTTGTATACCTGCTGGTTACCCACAGGTGGCTTAAGCAAATGGCGGTGTTCCTCTATCCACTGTTTGAAATTGAAAGGTCGCTGTATGGCCATCGTTTTATCGGGTTAGGTTTGTAGCTTGAATGTACGAAAAAGTAAGCATAAATGGTAAATCAGGTATAGCACCTGCTCAGACTGCCGTGCAAGTTTAAAGCCTTTTGCGTACTTTTAAGTTATGAACTTAGACCTGACTGATAAAAGAGCCATCGTGTGCGGCAGCACGCAAGGTATAGGCAAAGCCATCGCCGTGGAACTGGCACAACTGGGTGCCAGCGTAACACTGGTGGCCCGCAACGAAGCCAAGCTGCAAGCGGTAGCCCAGGAACTGGACAATAGCAAAGGCCAGCAACACGATTATCTGGTAGCAGATTTCAGCAAGCCCGACGAGTTGGTGCAGCAACTACAGGTATACCTGCAGCAACACGATCAGGTGCACATTCTTGTGAACAACACTGGCGGACCAGCGGGCGGACCGATTGTGAATGCCAAGCCAGAAGAATTCTTGAGTACTTTCAACATGCACCTGATTAACAACCACAATCTGGCGCAGGCAGTCATTCCGCTGATGAAAAGCGCAGGCTATGGCCGCATCATCAACATCATCAGTACATCGGTGAAACAGCCTTTGCAGGGCTTGGGCGTGTCGAATACCATACGCGGTGCCGTAGCCAGCTGGGCAAAGACGATGGCCAATGAATTGGGGCAGTTCGGTATTACAGTGAATAACGTACTTCCGGGAGCAACCCGCACCGGTCGTTTGGAGTCCATCATCGAAAATAAAGCGAAAAAAACCGACAGTGCCGTGGACAAGGTAGAAGAAGAAATGATGACCGAAATCCCAGCCCGCCGTTTCGCTGAGCCCGAAGAAGTAGCCGCTGCGGCAGCGTTTCTGGCCACGCCTGCGGCAGCCTATATCAATGGCATTAATGTGCCGGTTGATGGGGGCAGAACGGGGAGTTTGTAACCCTACCCCAGCCCTCCCCTAAAAACAAGGGAGGGAGTTAAGAAGCCCTTACTCCGAAGGCATTCGTAGCGAGGGGGAAATTTATAGAGTTCTCATTTTGACAAAGCAATAAACCCCAAAGCTCCCCCTCCTGTTTTTAGGAGGGGGCCGGGGGGAGGTACCATGCAGCACATACATAACTATATAGACGGCCAGCTGGTAATGCCTGTGGCAGGGCAGTACATCGACAATTACAACCCCGCTTTGGGCGAGGTTTACTCGCTTATACCTGACTCCGACGAACAGGACGTGGAACAGGCGGTGCTGGCGGCTTTGAAGGCCTTCCCGGCATGGTCGAACACGCCTGCTGAGAAGCGGGGCCAGATTATGATGCGCATTGCTGACCTGATTGACCAGAATCTGGACAGGCTGGCTGAGGCGGAGTCGGTGGATAATGGCAAGCCGTTGAAGCTGGCAAAATCGGTGGATATACCCAGGGCGAGTAGCAACATGCGCTTTTACGGCACAGCGATTCAGCATTTCGCTTCGGAAGCGCATTACATGGAAGGAACCAACGCCATCAATTATACCGTGCGCCATCCGCATGGCGTGGTGGGCTGCATTTCGCCCTGGAACCTGCCTCTATACCTGTTTACGTGGAAAATAGCTCCTGCCCTGGCTGCTGGCAACTGTGTGGTGGCGAAACCGTCTGAAGTCACGCCCATGACGGCTTACATGTTGTCAGAAATATGCATAGAGGCAGGCTTGCCTACGGGTGTGCTTAACATCGTGCATGGCTACGGCCACAAGGTAGGCGCCGCCATGACGGCGCACCCCAAAGTGCCGGTTATCTCTTTCACAGGCGGTACCGCCACCGGACGCACTATTGCGGCTACGGCGGCTCCGATGTTCAAGAAACTATCGCTTGAGCTAGGAGGTAAAAACCCGAACATCATCTTTGCGGATTGCGACTTCAACAACGCCCTGCATACCTCCATCCACTCCTCTTTTGCCAACCAAGGACAGATTTGCCTTTGCGGCTCCCGCATATTTATTGAGCGCCCGCTGTACGAGAAATTCCGCGATGCTTTTGTGGAGAAGGTAAAGGCCATGCAGGTTGGAGACCCGATGGAAGAAGGCTCGAAAATGGGCGCGGTGGTATCGGAACAGCACATGCAAAAGGTCCTCTCCTACATCGAACTGGCTAAACAGGAAGGCGGCACTATCCTGACGGGTGGAAATCAGGTGCAGGTAGAAGGACGTTGCAAAAATGGCTGGTTCATCGCCCCGACTATCATCGAAGGCCTGCCCTACAACTGCCGCACCAACACCGAGGAAATCTTCGGCCCGGTTGTCACGCTCACCCCTTTCGACACCGAAGAAGAGGTGATCCAATACGCTAACTGCACCGACTATGGCCTCTCTGCCACCATCTGGACGCAGAATTTGAATCGCGCACACCGTGTCGCGCATCAGGTACACTCCGGCATCATTTGGGTAAACACCTGGCTCCTGCGAGACCTCCGCACCCCTTTTGGCGGCATGAAGAACTCGGGTGTAGGACGTGAGGGTGGTTTTGAGGCGCTGCGATTTTTCACTGAGCCGCAGAATATTTGTGTGAAGTTGTAAGGAATCCTCTCTTCTGAACACTCTTGTGACGAGAGCCTGAGAAAGCCAGCTAAACTGCAGGTAGACGGAAGCTGCGAAATAATCCAGATTTCTTCCATCCCCAAAAGGACAGAAAGAAATGTAGAAGCTTCATAATCCGAGTCCTCCTTTACCCATCCCTGCATTTCTCCGTACCTTTGCAGGATGGACTTTAAAAGAAGAAGACTGGCCGTTACGTTGCGGAACCAGATTAACTATCCTTTACAGTTTAACCCATTTGTATTCAGCAAGATATTCCTGCTGTGGGTAGCTATTGGCATAATTGGGGGTATCATCGCAGGCATTTACTGGATGGTTCTGGAGGGGCTGCTTCACTTTCTGGCACCTGTACAGGGTCTGTATGTTATACCGCTAATGGCCGGGGCCGGCTTACTCGCCGGACTTATCATCCACTATCTCGGCGACCCCGGTGAGATGGATCTTATTGTCAATAATATCCGCTTTAAAGGAGGGCACCTGGAGCCAAAGAACAACCCTTCCATGATCTTGTCGTCGTGGTTGTGTATTGCAAGTGGCGGTAGTGCCGGACCTGAGGCGCCTTTGGTACAAGTAGTTGGCTCCACCGGTACCTGGATCGCAAAACAGCTCAAGATAAGAGGGGAAGACCTCCGATCCTTAACAATAGCAGGTATGGCCTCTGCTTTTACTGCCCTCTTTGGTGCACCACTCGGAGGCACTCTGTTTGCTCTGGAAATCCTGCATCATAAGCATGTAGTAGAATACTACCAGGCGCTTATACCTGCCTTTGTCGCCAGTTGCTCCAGCTATGTTGTTTTTATCCTGATCACACACATCGGCATAGGCCCCACCTGGAACTTCCCCGTGTACTCTACCCCTGAGCTAAACGACTTCTTCTACGCTATGCTCTATGCGCTGGCAGGTACTGCGGCAGGCTGGCTTTTTATTTTCACCGTGCGTCAGTGCAGGGCTCTTTTCAAAAAATTCAGGGTACCGATCTATGTGAAAATGGCCGTAGGGGGTTTACTGATCGGCATCATTGCCTATTATGTCCCGCTTTCGCGTTACTTCAGCCACGACGAACTCAATGTGCTCCTAGCGGAGGAATTCACATTAGGGTTTCTGCTTCTGCTACTGGTAGCCAAGATTCTAGCTATCAGCTTTACGGTTACCTCGGGATGGCGGGGTGGATTTATCATTCCGCTCTTCTTTGTGGGAGCTACTGTAGGAATGATCGTCAACCAGGCGTTCCCCGGACAGAACCTACCGCTTATACTTATTAGCTGTATGGCAGCTATCAATGCCTGTGTTACCCGCACTCCTATCAGCACCATTATTTTACTCGCGACACTCACCGGCTTCCAGCACTTTATCCCGATCATGTTTGCAAGTCTCACAGGGTTCTTTTTGGCTCCCAAAACGCCATTGATTAATGCACAGCTTGGGGTAAAAGAATAGTCTATACCTAAATACTTTCGGGCATCCATTTTCCTTCAACGGTTTATCACGTAAGTATTTAGAAACAGCGACTTAGAGGCTTGAATAAAAACACAAGTTCGGGACAATTTGCTTCCAGGTTACTCAACTCGCTTGGCTTGGGCGAGTCAGAATGGCGTGCGCAAGGTATAGCACCGCAGACGCTGGTGGGCATTTACCATGACTTTCTACGGCGTAAGCCAGAGTTACTGGAGATTGCAGCGCAGACAGCCCAAAGCCTGCAGCACCTACCCGAAGTGCATGCTGTGCGCTATCGGGTAAAGGACCCGCTGCACCTGTTGCGCAAGGTGATCCGCAAGAAATCAGAGTATCCTGACCGCCACATTGACGAGCATAATTACGTCAACTGGATCAATGACCTGGCTGGGGTGCGGGTGCTATACCTACACAAGACTACCTGGCATGCTCTGGGAAAACACATACAAGCCACTTGGGAACTGAAGCGCCCTCCTTTCGCCTATATCTCCCCTGGTACAGCTACAACTACCATTCAAGAATTTGAAAAAGCCGGTGTAAACATCCGTCTGCACGATCACGGCTACCGGGCTGTGCACTTTGTAGTGAGCACCCAGCCTAAACGACAGCGCTACTTTGCAGAGATACAGCTGCGCACGCTTTTCGAGGAAGGCTGGAGCGAAATAGACCATAAGGTGCGTTACCCCGACCACAGCTGCAATGCTTTTGTGCGGGACCTGCTTAACCTGCTCAACCACTTCACAGGCCAGGCCGACCAAATAGCCTCTTTCATCAAAACGGTGCTGGAGAAATTGCATGGCCATACCCCGCTTACCGAGAAGGAACAGACACAACTACACACTCAAATAAACCAGTTTGCTATACCTGACACAGAAAAGCAGCGGCTATACCTGCACCTCAATGCCCTGCAACGAAAGAACAGCTAGGCCATAAAAGCAACAAGGCTCGCCATTGCTGGCGAGCCTTGTTGCTCAGGTATAAACTTCAGTTTTCAGCCTTCGCTCCAGGTATAGCAACATGTTATACCTAGAAGGACTTTTGTCTTTTTCTGAAAGTCCTTAGTACTAGCTATACCTTACTGGTTCTGCTTAGTAGTCGGGTTGATCAGGTTGCGCTCCAGGAAATCGGTCATCATTTTGAAGCGGTGCAGGCTCGTGATGCCGCCACCCACGCCGTGGTTACGGTTCGGGTAGTAGAAGCTTTCGAACTGCTTGTTGGCGCTGATCAGGGCGTCCTGCATGGCCACCGCATTCTGGAAATGCACGTTGTCGTCACCGGTACCGTGGATCAGCAACAGCTCACCCTGCAGTTTGTCGGCAAAGAACAACGGCGAGTTGTCGTCATAGCCAGCAGCATTTTCCTGCGGCGTCTTCAGGTAACGCTCTGTATAAATAGTATCGTAGAAGCGCCAGTTCGTCACCGGGGCTACCGATATACCTGCACGGAACACACCATTGCCTTTGGTCAGGCCAAGAAGCGTCATGTAACCACCGTAGCTGTGACCCCAGATACCGATGCGGTCTTTGTCCACGTAAGGCTGGTTGCCCAACCACTTGGCTGCTTCGATCTGGTCTTCAATCTCATACTTGCCGAGGTTCGCGTAAGTCACTTTCTTGAAATCAGCGCCACGGGCACCAGTACCACGGTTGTCCACGCTCACCACGATGGCTCCTTTGCTGGCCAGCACCTGGTACCACAGGTAGTTGGCACCGCCCCAGCTGTTGTTCACCGTCTGTGATCCAGGACCACCGTACACGAACATCAATACCGGGTATTTTTTCTTCGGATCGAAATCAGTTGGCTTGATCATCCAGCCGTTCAGCTGCGTGCCATCCGGGGTTTTCATGGTGAAAAACTCCTGCTTGGCGATATCATACTGGGCCAGTGTGTTTTTCAGCTTCTGGTTATCCTCCAGCACCTTAATTGACTTACCGTCTTTAGCCGTGTGCAGGCTTACAGTAGGCACCTCGTTAGCAGCAGACTGGTAGTCCAGGAAATATTTGAAGTCGTTGCTCATGTTCACGCGGTGCGTACCAGCTTTCTCAGTAAGGCGGTTTTTCTTGCTGCCTTTGCTGTTGATGCTGTACAGGTGGCGCTCCAGCGGCGATACTTCCGTAGACATGTAGTACAGGCGGTCGTTCTTCTCGTCGTAGCCGATGTAGTTGCTCACTTCCCAGTTACCCTTTGTGATCTGACGCACCAGTTTGCCGTTCATGTTGTGCAGGTACAGGTGGTTGAAGCCGTCTTTCTCAGAAGAGTGGATGAAGTGCTTGCCATCTTTCAGGTAAGTCAGGTCGTCAGTGATATCGATATAGGCTTTGTCTGTCTCCTTCAGCACCACGCTGGCCTTACCGGTTGTCGCGTTGGCGTGCAGCAATTCCAGTGTGTTCTGCAGACGGTTCATCTTCTGGATAGATAGCAAGTTGCTGTCGTTTGTCCATTTGATGCGCGGGATGTAGATGTCGGCCTCGTTGCCGGTATCCATCTTCACTGTTTGGCCATTGCCCACATTGTACACCGATACCGTTACGATAGAGTTAGCCTCACCAGCCTTCGGGTACTTGAACTTGTAGTCTTGCGGGTATAGCTCGCCCCACATCTGCATGTTGAACTCCGGCACGTTGGTCTCATCAAAGGTATAGAAAGCGATCTTAGAGCCGTCCGGTGACCAATGGAAACCCTGTGCAAACGAAAATTCTTCCTCGTATACCCAATCCGCGTAACCGTTGATGATGGAGTTGAACTTACCCGTATTGGTGATCTGCGTCTCCTGCATGTTGCTTAGGTCCACGAAGAACATATTGCCTTCGCGGGCAAAAGCCACACGACGGGCATCTGGCGAGAAGGTAGCGTAAAGTTGCTTGCCGCCATTGCTCAGCTTGGTCAGTTTCTTTGAGGCGATGTCGTACACATAAAAATCAGCCTTTGAAGAGCGACGGTAGATCTGCTCTCTTTCAGTAGCGAACAATACCTTTTTCTCGTCTGAGCTGAAGGTATAGCCATCAAACTTAATTGGCTTGTCACTGCCCTCCGGCTTCAGGTCTTCGCCTTCGATGATGGTGTTCACCGGCTGGCCTGTAGTCACGTCGTAGCGCACAATGTCGTTTACGCCGTTCTTCTCGTCCGCTACCTGCGAGCTGTAGTAGCGGCCGTCGTTCATCCAGTTCACGCCGTACACCGACTTGGCCGAGAAGGTGCCATTGCGGTAGATGTCCTCCAGCGTGACTTCTTTTTTCTGCTGCGCCTGCGCTACAAAGGCAAAGCACAAAAGCACGACAGCCAGAAAATTAGTTTTAAGGTTGATATGCATGTGTTTAGGTGTTGTTAACGTTTAGTTTGCTAATTTATCAGAATAATATGGTATTGCCATACCTTACCGCCAAAACCATACCGCGCACAGGTATAGACACAAAAAAGCGGCATCCCCTTCGGAATCTGCCGCCTTTCTGAAAACAGGAAAAAATCTTTAGAAATTATACCCGAAGGTCAGCATCACGGTGTTCAGCTTATCTTCAATGTCTACTACTGGCACGAATACAGTAGGATCGTTGAAATTGTACGGGCTGTACAGGCTATTGGCCGTCGAGCTTGTAAAGGCAACATCAGCATAATATCTGTTCAGGCGTATACCTGTGCCCAGCGTAAAGGTGTTTATCTTGCCGTCAAAATCGGCATTGCGGTAGGGGTCACCAGTTATAGCGTAACCTGCTCTGAAGCGGAACACCTCGTAACGCGCCTCCGCTCCCAACCTGAAGTTAAGAGCAGACTGGTATGTGCCTGAAATACGGTCATTCACGCTATTGAAATACGTGCTGTTGCCTCCAAAATCATCACTTTCAGAAAAACGGGCATTTGCATAGTCCACGTACTCAATGTCTGCGGCTATGAAACCGTACTTCTGAAGGAAAAAGGCCACACCACCCGATGCACGGAAAGGCGTTGTCAGCTTATAGGAGAACTCACCAGGTAGTTCCACGGCACTATAGTTTTCACCCGGCAAAAACTGGGAATACATAGAGCGCTGGTACGTTTCGTTAAAGTTATACAGGGTAGGCGTTTGGATGGATGCTCCCAGTCGGATGACATCAGTCGGCCGAACAATGATACCCAGTTTCAGGTTAACGCCTGTACCGCTTGTTCTGTACTCGTCACGCAGCTCCAGGCTGGTAAAATCGGTACTTGCGTTTTCTTCTGTCTCCCTAAAGATGCGCTCTTGCCTGAAGTCTGACGTGATTACACCAAGCGATGCTCCCAGGTAGATTTTATCGCGATAGCTGGTACCACCGGCTATATCGATCTGATTCTGAGAACCCCTTCTGATAATCTCCTCTGATTGGTTAACATTTCCTATCCGATCAGTAGGTATAGCAAAGCCGTCTTCATCGAAATCAAACAGGAAGGTACCGTAAGCCAAGCCTTCCATGGTAGTGAATCCATTATCAAACTCGTTATCTAGGTCTGTTTGCGTGCGGCCACGCAGGTTTGCCAGTTCTGTAAAGTATTCGACAATAGTTGGATCCTGTCCGCCGGCAGTGTTGCGGTATGAGGTTCTGTTGTTGAAATTATTGAGCCTGCTGAAGCTTATACCGAAGGTAGCACCGCGCCAGTCGCTATTCTCATCACTTTGGCGGTCAGCGAACACAAAACCAATGTGAGGTACTGCTACGCTGTTGCGTTCGTCGTTTGTGGAAATTCCGCCGACGCGTCCGGTTGAAGTGGAGAAGCCAAGGCCGGGAGTAATACTAAACTCTGAACGTCTGAACATGCCCAGGCCTGCTGGGTTAGATGCCATGGTGGAAACGTCTGCACCGAGTGCCGTTTGCGCTCCGCCTATACCTTGGATGCGTGCGGAGCCAGTGAGTCCGTAACGGGTGTAGCGCAGTGCGTCTACCTCGTCTTGGGCAAAAGCGGTTCCGCCCCAGCCCAGCATTAGTGCCAGGCTGGCGGAAACAATCTTAGTTATTTTCATGGATCAGGGGTTTGTGATTAGTTTCCTCCTCTATTTCCACGGCCACCGCCGCTGGAGTTAGTTCGTACCGGAGGACTAGATGTACCGGAACTTCTGGTTGGTGGTGAGTAGCTAGGCTGCGAGCGCTGCACCGGTTGGCTACGCTGGTAGCTTGGCTGCGAACGCTGTACTGGCTGGCTGCGCTGATAGCTTGGCTGAGAACGCTGTACTGGCTGGCGCTGAATCTGCTGACGCTGCACAGGTTGCTGAATTCTTTCCTGACGCTGCGTAGGCTGCTGTATACGTTGCTGGCGCTCCACTGGTCGTGGCTGCGTTGCCGGCGACACATTGCCTTCTCTTGACTGATTGAGTCGCTGTACTGGCTGCTGGCCTTCCGGCTGCTGACGCGATGGTCTTACCTGACCGCTCTGCGGATCATAACCACGGTTTGTAGTGGCCGGTCTGGCTGGCAGAGTACGTCCAGTATTCTCTCCTGCGTTGATTTCCTGGCCTCTTACGTTTGTGTTGCCTGTGGCACGCTCTGTTCTGCCAGGGCGGGCATAGTCTACACCTTGCGTAGAACGCTGTTCATCTCTTACAGACTCCGATCTGTTCGGACGTCCGGCTACTCGCTCTGGGTTACCTGAGGCTGGCACTACGCTGCGCTCACCACGTGGCCCGTACTGCACCTGACGCTGCTGCACGACACCCGGACGGTCATAGATATAGCGGTTACTGCCATAGAACCCTCGGTTATATCCGTGGTAGAAGCCGGCATAATAGTTATTGTGTGGCCAGTATCCGCCACCCCAGAATGGATCATACATACCATAAGGGCGTCCCCAAGGATGTCCCCAGCGGTTCCAGCCGGATCCCCAGCCCATGCTCAAGCCAATGTTCACACGCATGCCGCCTCTGTGAAAGAACGGGTCATACATGAATGGATCGTAGAATGGGTCATAAAAGAACGGGTCATAGAATGGACTAACGCGACGATGCACGTAAGCAGTTGTCCAGTATGGATCCACGTAGGCATAGTTAGGGGTGTTCCAGGTTGCCTGCGGACGATAGGTACGTCCGTCATAGTACTCGTCTGCAGTATAGTTTTGAGTTACATCACCAGTAGCGGCCTGCTGATTGTCTTCAGCTGGAGCATACTGCTGCTGTTGGGAAGCCTGAGCCTGGGGCTGCACATACTCGGTATGATCTGATGAGCTGTAGTACATATCATCATACTCTGTCGACTGCATAGCTACCGGGCTACTGCAACCAACCGCGAAAAGTGCAATCACAGGGGCTAGTGCGGTGTATATGTTTAATTTTTTCATGGCCTTCTGTGTCTAAAAATGCTTCTATATCAAAGATATAAACACAATAGCGCAAAACCTTATCAATAGTATAATATATTAACGTAATTTTGAGCGAGAATGATATTAAATCTTCACTATGTGGAAAGCAATATTCATTCCAAAAAGATTAACAATTACTGATATTAAATAAATTTTTTCAAATAATGAGCAAAGGGCTGCCAAAAAGAAGCGAAGACTATTCGCAGTGGTATAACGAGCTGGTGAAAAAGGCCGGTTTAGCGGAGAATTCCGCTGTGCGTGGCTGCATGGTGATCAAACCTTACGGTTACGCCATCTGGGAAAAAATGCAGCGTCAGCTGGATGACATGTTTAAGGCCACCGGCCACGAAAATGCCTATTTCCCGCTGTTTGTACCCAAGAGCCTGTTTGAAGCCGAAGAGCAGAACGCCGAAGGCTTTGCCAAGGAATGCGCCGTAGTAACGCATTACCGTTTGCAAGCCGATCCTGATAAGCCAGGCAAGCTGCGCGTTGACCCGAATGCCCGACTGGAAGAAGAACTGATCGTACGTCCAACTTCGGAAGCCGTGATCTGGAACACGTACAAAGGCTGGATCCAAAGCTACCGCGACCTGCCTATCCTGGTGAACCAGTGGGCTAACGTAGTACGCTGGGAAATGCGTACCCGCCTGTTCCTGCGCACGGCTGAGTTCCTGTGGCAGGAAGGCCATACGGCCCATGCTACCGCTGAGGAAGCCATTGCCGAAACAAAGCAGATGCTGGAGGTATACGCCACCTTTGCTGAACAATACATTGCCCTGCCGGTAATCCGTGGTGTGAAAACGCCAAACGAGCGCTTTGCTGGTGCTTTGGATACCTATTGCATCGAAGGCTTGATGCAGGACGGCAAGGCGCTACAGGCAGGTACTTCGCACTTCCTGGGCCAGAACTTTGCCAAGGCATTTGATGTGAAGTTTGCCACCAAAGAAGGCGGACTGGAGCACGTATGGGGAACTTCATGGGGTGTGAGCACGCGCCTGATGGGTGCACTTGTAATGGCCCACTCCGATGACGAAGGCCTGGTACTGCCTCCAAAACTGGCACCTATCCAAGTGGTGATCGTACCGATTTACAAAGGCGAAGAGCAACTGGCGCAGATCAGCGAGAAAGTGCTGCAGCTGAAGAAAGAGCTCGAAGCTAAAGGGATCAGCGTGAAGTTTGACAACCGCGATACTGAACGTCCTGGTTTTAAGTTTGCCGAGTGGGAGCTTAAAGGGGTTCCGGTTCGTCTGGCCATCGGTGCACGCGACCTGGAAAACGGTACTGCCGAAGTGGCCCGCCGCGATACCAAGGAGAAGAGCACACAGCAATTCGACAGCCTGGCTACTTACATCCCTGCCTTGCTTGACGAGATTCAGGAGAACATTTACAACCGTGCCTATACCTTCCGTGAAGAAAACACGACGAAGGTAGACAGCTACGAGGAGTTCAAGCAGGTACTGGAAACCAAAGGCGGCTTCGTGCTGGCACATTGGGATGGTACACCAGAAACGGAAGAGCGCATCAAGGAAGAAACAAAAGCAACCATACGTTGTATCGCCCTCAATACGCCTGAAGAAGACGGCGTGGATATGATCACAGGCAAGTCATCGAAGCAGCGTGTATATTTTGCAAAGGCTTACTAAGCTTCGGCTATACCTGAGGATTAATCAAAATTTATAAAAAGAGAGCCATTTCCTGCGGGAGATGGCTTTTTTGTTTTACGCACAGTATAAATTAAATGAAGCGATCAGGGTAATTGAATCGCAAAATCGCTATATTTACCTAAACCTACTCCCAAACTATGCTCTTAGACTGGCTTACAGTAGTGCTGCTCATTGGCATCGGTCTTGTTCTGATCGTGGTAGAGCTCATCTTTGTGCCGGGCGTTACCATTGTCGGTATTCTGGGCTTTATACTCGTAGCCGTAGGCATCTGGATCAGTTATGCCGCCCTGGGAACGGAAACAGGACATTTGGTGCTGGCAGGGTCCGTCCTGGCCGGCGGAGTGGCTCTTTTCTACAGTTTCAGGTCGGATGCCTGGTCGCGGTTTGCGCTCAAAGACAGTATTAAAAGTCGTGTGAACGAGGAAAGCCCTCATTTGCTTGAAGTCGGCGAAGAAGGCAAGACTGTTTCAGCGCTGCGTCCGCAGGGAACTGCCCTTTTTAAGGAGCGGCACCACGAGGTACAGACCACCGGCGCTTTTCTGGCACCCAACACACCCGTGCGCATCATCAAAATAGTAGCGAATAAAATCACAGTAGAAGCAATTACCTAAAACAACTCAATGGAAAATTTTTCAGTCTTATTCCTGATTGCGGGCGGCATTATCCTGCTGCTTATCTTTCTTTATTTTGTACCGATCAGCCTCTGGATCACAGCCCTGTTCTCGGGTGTTAAGGTAGGCCTACTGGAGCTGGTGTTCATGCGTATTCGTAAGGTGCCGCCAAGCCTCATCGTAAACTCCATGATCAATGCTACCAAGGCAGGTATAGATGTAACGACCACTGAGCTCGAAACCCACTACCTGGCTGGCGGTAACGTCCCAAATGTAATCAAAGCGCTTATTTCGGCTGATAAAGCCAATATTCCGCTATCCTTCAAGCAGGCGACCGCCATCGACCTGGCCGGCCGGGATGTGTTTGAGGCTGTAACTACTTCTGTAAACCCGAAAGTGATCAACACACCAAACGTAGCCGCTGTAGCGCAGGACGGAATCCAGCTCATCGCCAAAGCCCGTGTTACGGTGCGAGCTAACATCATGCAACTGGTAGGTGGCGCCGGCGAAGAGACTATCCTGGCCCGTGTAGGTGAGGGTATTGTAACGTCTATCGGTTCCTCCAGCTCTCACAAAAGTGTACTTGAAAACCCGGATATCATCTCGAAACTGGTACTCCAAAAAGGCCTAGACGCCGGCACAGCTTACGAGATCCTATCAATTGATATTGCCGACATCGACGTGGGTGAGAACATTGGAGCAAAACTGCAGATTGACCAGGCAGGTGCCGACCTGAAAGTGGCTGAAGCCAAAGCTGAAGAGCGCCGTGCCATGGCCGTTGCTGTGGAGCAGGAAATGAAGGCCAAAGCACAGGAAGCCCGCGCTTCCGTAATTGCAGCCGAGGTAGAGATTCCGCAAGCTATCTCAGCAGCCTTCCGCAGTGGCAACCTCGGCATCATGGACTACTACAAAATGCAAAACATCCAAAGCGACACCGACATGCGCAACTCAATTGCCAACCCTAACCAGGGAGGGCAGAATAAGCCGAAGGAGTAGCAAGCACTCTCAAAAAAGAAAAGTGGCTATACCTATTGTCAAGTATAGCCACTTTTCTTTTATAGCTATTATGGTTGGCCACTTCAAATAAGTTACAGCACTTCTTTTTAAAGGCTTATTAATCCCTTACTTGCTCCCGCTTTGCAGCTTGAGTATTAGCAGACTCAGATAAGCCTTTAGAGCAATATTTGGAAGGACACAATAGAAAGGCCTGCGAGGAGTGTCGCAGGCCTTTCTATTGTGTCCTTGTATGGCTTAGGAAATCCTAGCTTTCTTTCAAAGTGATCGTGCGTGTTACCGAGTTGTAAGGACCAGGTATAACAGCACCAGCATTGTTGATCAACTCCAGTTTGATGGTTGTTTCGCCCATTGGCAAACCTTCAATGATATGTGGCATCCACTTGTCTAACACAAACTCGTTGCCATTGATCGTAGCACGCACCTTGTTGCCAGTAGTTGACAGGTCAGTGTTCACCAGGTAGAAATCCAGCATGATGCGGCGGGTGTCGCTGCCTACGTACTCGCCCTTCGGACGGCTGTAGAACATGTGCTGACCCTTCATATCGAACTCCATACGCTGCTGTGGTCTGCCTACTGTCACCATGCGCAGGTCGTAAGCACCTCTGTGCTTCAAGCTTTCATGGTATGAACGCGATATGAATGAAAGTACCACGTGCTCGCCTTCCTCCATCTCTTTTGTAAATGAAGTCTCATAATGCGCGGTGTAAGGCTCGTTGTCTACGATGTTATGGATGTGCTGTCCTTCCTGCGAATTGGCCATGAACTCCGAATTGGAGTGCGGCGTCATACGGGTCAACTGGAAGTTAGATAGTTCATATGAAAACTCTACCGGTCCTGGCTGCACTACACCATTAGCTGGAGGAGTATTCAGGCGAAGCTGTGACTCCGGGTATTTCTGTGAATCGTCGAAAGCGAATACACGCAATCCGCCCTTGCTCATAACAGCTCCGGTAGGTGTTGGCCCTGTAGTAGTAGCCATCACAGGGGTACGCGTTTCGTCATCCTGCATCTGGCGTGTCGTATCGCAGGAAGCAAATGCCAGCATAAGGGCCGAAGCAAAGAGTAAGTAGGTTTTTTTCATCGAAAGAGGGTTTGAATTAGCAAATAGCCAATATACTGATTTTATTTGTATATTGCGCACTACGTAATATTAACGTAAAAGTATACAAAAAAGACTATATGAGCGAGATTTTGTTTGATGAAGTTCCTTCATTGGACTTAGCTGATTTTACATCGGGAGATGAAGGACGCAGAGCGCGGTTTGTGCAGCAATTGGGAAACGCTTATCAGAACATTGGCTTTATTGCCCTGAAAAACCACGGCCTGAGCGATGACCTGACGGAAAGACTCTATGCAGCCGTTAAGAAATTTTTTGCCTTGCCCGATGAGGTAAAGCAAAAATATGAAAATCCAGAACTTGCCGGCCAGCGTGGCTATGTGGGCAAGGGCAAGGAAAAAGCCAAAGGTTTCAATACCGGTGACCTGAAAGAATTTTATCACGTGGGTCAGGAACTGAGCGGCATTCCGGACAGCGACCCGATCAAGGCAGAATATCCGGCTAATATTTGGCCATCGGAAGTACCAGAACTTGAGGAGGTAACGCTGGAAGCTTACAGAAAACTGGAAGCAGCCGGCAAACAGGTGTTGCGCGCCATCGCTTTGCATCTGGGCCTGGAAGAAACTTACTTCGACGAGAAAGTGAAGTACGGTAACAGCATTCTGCGCCCAATCCACTATTTCCCGATCGAAAACCCTGACCAGGTACCGGCTGACGCAGTTCGTGCTGCTGAGCACGGTGACATCAACCTGATCACGTTACTGATGGGTGCCAGCGCCGACGGTCTGCAAGTGTTGCGCCGCGATGGCAAGTGGATCCCGATCACGGCCCTGCCAGAGCAGGTAGTTGTAAACGTAGGCGACATGCTCGCCCGTCTGACCAACAACAAGCTGAAGTCAACTATCCACCGTGTGGTAAACCCGCCGCGTGAATTGATGCATACTTCCCGCTATTCTATTCCATTCTTCATGCACCCGCGTTCAGAAATGGACCTGACTTGCCTGGAGAGCTGCATAGACGAGCAGAACCCCAAAGCTTATCCTGATGCTACAGCAGGTGAATACCTGAACGAGCGCCTGGTGGAGCTTGGGCTCAAGAAAGCTTAACTGAACTGAAACCAGTAAGAAGAGAGATGGTGTCCGCACTGTCTCTCTTTTTTTGAACCTACGGCATGAGTCTGCGCTACTACATCTTCCTGAAAGACGTACTGTTGCTCGCCCTGACCGCCTTTGGCGGTCCGCAGGCACATGTTGCCATGATGTTCCGGTTGCTGGTGAACAAGCGCCGCTACCTGACCGAGCAGGAACTGATTGAACTCAATGCCCTGTGCCAGATCCTCCCTGGCCCTACCTCTACCCAAACTCTGACAGCTATAGGCTATCGCATTGGTGGCCCCAATCTGGCCTATCTGACACTGCTGGTATGGCTGCTGCCAGCCTCCAGTATTATGGCTGCAGCCGCAATAGGCATTTCTTACCTCCAGGAAAACAACATATCACTCCAATTTCTGCGCTTCATACAACCCATGGCGGTAGGCTTTGTGTCCTATGCAGCCTACGCGATTAGCTCCAAAGTAGTAAATACCAAGCTGGCTATTGGCATCATGGTCGTTTCAGGTATACTGGCCTACTTTTTTCATTCGCCTTGGGTATACCCGCTGCTATTGCTGGCTGGAGGAGCCATAACGGCACTCCGTTTCAGGCAGCACCCGCAGGAAAAAGACAAGAAACTAAACATTCAGTGGGCCAATTTTATACTTTATGTAGGCGTGTTGATCACGGCAGCTGTGTTGGGTGGAGCTACATCGTCACTCCCCATCAGGCTATTTGAGAACTTCTACCGAAACGGAAGTCTGGTGTTTGGCGGTGGACAGGTGCTGATTCCCCTCATGTTCACTGAGTTTGTTGACTTTAAGGAATACTTATCAGCTGAAGAGTTTCTGTCAGGGTTTGCCATTGTACAAGCCCTTCCCGGACCGGTTTTCTCTTTCTGCTCTTTTATCGGCAATCTGGCTATGCGCGAGCACGGTGTGTGGGGGCAACTACTCGGCTCACTGGTAGCCACAGTAGGCATCTTCCTGCCCGGCACTTTCCTGATTTTCTTTGTGATCCGCTTTTGGGATGACCTAAAAAAATACAGGGTCGTGCGGGCATCGCTGGAAGGTATAAGTGCTGTCAGTTCAGGCATGGTAGTGGCGGCCGCTGTTATGCTCTATCGCCCCATCGATAACACTCCCCTTAACTTTGGCATTGTAGTGGCTACCTTTTGCCTGCTCCTCTTTACCCGTATACCTGCGCCTATTCTCATTCTAGTGGGCTTTGCTCTGGGCTTTATTTTCTAGCCGCGCTATACCTAATCTCAGGCTCTGTTCAAATAAAAAGCTGCCCATGCATTTGCACAGGCAGCTTTATGACTCAGGTTAGGCTTCGTATCTACCTACCTAAATGTCTTTTCTTTCATGATGCGGAGCAGGTACTCGCCGTATCCGCTTTTGCGGAGCGGCTCTGCAGCTTCCCTGAGCTGCTGGTCTGAGATGAAGCCCATGCGCCAGGCCACCTCCTCGATGCAGCCCACTTTCAGCCCCTGCCGCTCCTCGATCACCTGCACGAAGGTGGCCGCCTGCATCAGCGACTGCACGGTGCCCGTGTCGAGCCAGGCCGTGCCCCGGTTGAGCACGCCCACCTTCAGCTTGCCCCTTTTGAGGTACTCGCGGTTCACGTCCGTGATCTCGTACTCGCCCCGCGGGCTGGGCTCCAGGTTCTTGGCGATCTCCACCACCTCGTTGTCGTAGAAGTAGAGGCCTGGCACAGCGTAGCTGGACTTCGGCTCACTCGGCTTCTCCTCGATGGAGACGGCCCTCCCCTCTGCGTCGAACTCGACCACCCCGTAGCGCTCCGGGTCCGTGACGTGGTAGGCGTACACTACCCCGCCATCCGGATCGGCGTTCTGGCGCAGCACCGCGCCCATGCCGGCCCCGTAGAAGATGTTGTCGCCCAGCACAAGGGCCACTTTGTCCCCCCCGATGAACTCCTCCCCGATCACGAAGGCTTGCGCCAGCCCGTTCGGTGTCTCCTGAACGGCATAACTGAACTTGCAACCGATCTGTGCTCCGTCGCCCAGCAGGCGCTCGAACATGGGCAGATCGTGGGGCGTGGAGATGATCAGGATCTCTCTAATGCCGGCCAGCATCAGGGTGGAGAGCGGGTAGTAGATCATGGGCTTGTCGTAGACGGGCATGAGCTGCTTGCTCACGGCCAGCGTCAAGGGGTGCAGGCGGGTGCCGGAGCCCCCGGCCAGGATGATGCCTTTCATTTGTCTTCTATTCGGTTTTATGGTTGATGCCCGGAGCGGCCCCGTTTGTTGCGCCGCGCCGGCAAAGATAGTCATGTCTTCGGCAATCGCCTCCCAGCGCTGCCTGGCAGTACTCAGAGGCTTTGCCTGAACGCGGCGAAGGAGGGGCTCTCGCGGTCCTTGCCGGAGATGACCAGCTCGGACGCCTCCAGGTCCCAGTCGATGCCAAGCTCCGGGTCGGCGTAGTGGATGCTGCCCTCACTCTCCTTGTGGTAGTAGTTATCGCACTTGTAGAAGAACTCGGCCTCCGGGCTGAGCACCACGAAGCCGTGGGCGAAACCGCGCGGGATGAAGAGCTGCAGCTTGTTTTCGGCGCTGAGCACCACCGAGAAGTGCTGCCCGAAGGTCTCGGACCCGGGTCGGATATCCACGGCCACGTCCAGCACCTCCCCCTTAAGCACCCGCATCAACTTTGCCTGCGCGTGATCGCCGCGCTGGAAGTGCAGTCCCCGCAGCACGCCGCGGGTGGAGTAGGACTGGTTGTCCTGCACGAAGCGCACCTCTTCTCCCGCCAGGGCGTTGAACCTGTCCTCGTTAAAGCTCTCATAGAAGTGGCCCCGCTCGTCTGAGAAGACCGCCGGCTCAAGCAGCAGGCAGTCCCCCAGAAATGTCTCTATTACTTTCATCTGTGTGCTTGTTCCTTTCCTTATCTGCCCTCGTACTGCTGCGCGTAGTACTGCTGGTAGTGGCCTGTGGTGACCTCCTCCAGCCAGGCCTCGTTTTGCAGGTACCAGTCCACGGTCTTTCTCAGCCCCTGCTCGAAGGTCACCGAGGGCGCCCAGCCCAGCTCCTCCATCAGCTTGGAGGAGTCGATGGCGTAGCGGGCGTCGTGGCCGGCGCGGTCCTTGACGAAGGTGATCAGCTTTCTCGATTCACCGCTCTCCCGTCCCAGCTTCTCGTCCATCACGTCGCAGAGCAGCTCGATCAGGTCGATGTTGCGCCACTCGTTCACGCCCCCCACGTTGTAGGTCTCCCCCACCCTGCCGCGGTGAAAGATGGCCTCGATGGCCCTCGCGTGGTCTTTCACGTAGAGCCAGTCGCGCACGTTCTCGCCCCTGCCGTACACAGGCACGGGCTTTAAAGCCTTGATGTTGTGGATGGCCAGCGGGATGAGCTTCTCGGGAAAGTGGTTGGGGCCGTAGTTGTTGGAGCAGTTACTGAGTTTCACCGGCAGCCCGTAGGTATGGAACCAGGCCCGCACAAAGTGGTCCGAGGCCGCCTTGGAGGCCGAGTAGGGCGAGCGCGGGTCATAGGGCGTGGACTCGGTGAAGAGCCCCTCCGAACCCAGCGAGCCGTACACCTCGTCGGTGGAGACGTGGTAGAAGAGCTTGCCGGCGTAGTCCCCCGCCCAGCTGCAGCGGCAGGCCTCCAAGAGGTTGACCGTGCCCATCACGTTGGTCTGGACGAAGGCCATGGGCCCCGCGATCGAGCGGTCCACGTGCGACTCGGCCGCCAGGTGCACCACCGCCTCGAACTGGTGCTCAGCGAAGATTTCCTCCAGGTACGCGGCGTCCGTGATGTCGCCGCGGAGGAAGGTGTAGTTCTCCCGCCCCTCGATGTCCGAAAGGTTCTGCAGGTTGCCCGCGTAGGTCAGCGCGTCGAGGTTGAAGACGTTATAGTGCGGGTAGGCCTCCACAAACAGCCGCACCACGTGCGAGCCGATGAAGCCGGCACCGCCGGTAATAAGTAAGTTCATATGTTAGTGCTGTACTGTTGATTTTTGTAAATGCATTTGCCAGTCCCAGGCGCTCTTCATGGCCTCTTCCAAGGTGCTGGTGGTCTTAAAACCTAACTCCTCAGTAGCCTTGGTTACGTCGGCGTATATTTTCGGCACGTCTCCCGGACGGCGTGGGCCAATTTTATAATTCAATTTCTCGCCAGTAGCCTGCTCAAAAGCCTGCACCGCTTCCAGCACTGTGTTGCCAGTGCCGGTGCCCACGTTGAAGAACTCGATATGCTCCGCCTTATCAGACAGCAGTCTGTCAATGGCGACCACATGTGCCTTCGCCAGATCCACCACATGCACATAGTCGCGGATGCAGGTGCCGTCTGGGGTGTCGTAATCGTTGCCGAAAATCGTAAGCTCTTTGCGTATACCTGCGGCGGTCTGAGTAATGAACGGCACCAAATTGTTTGGGACTCCGAGCGGCAGTTCGCCGATCTTAGCCGAAGGGTGTGCTCCGATTGGGTTGAAATAGCGCAGTGCAATCGTATGCATGTCGCTGCCACTGGTTGCCAGGTCGGTCAGTATCTCTTCACAGATTTTCTTGGTGTTGCCGTAAGGTGAGTTGGCTTTCTGCACCGGCGTTTGCTCTGTTACAGGCAGCTTGTCAGGTATACCGTATACTGTGCAGGATGAGGAGAAAACCAGTTTATTTACTTTAAACTCCTCCATCACCTGCAGCAAAGCCACCAGCGATCCCACGTTGTTGTGGTAATACTTGAGCGGCTCGGCCACCGACTCGCCCACAGCTTTGTAAGCGGCAAAGTGAATCACGCCGGCTATACCTGTCTCCTTTTCAAAGACACTGCGCAGCGCTGCGCCATCCGTACAGTCTACGCGGTGGCAAGTGATTTCGCGACCCAGTATATCGGCTATACCTTGCAAGGAGCGCTCTTCGGTATTTGAGAAATTGTCGATGATAATGGGCTCGTAACCTGCCTCTACCAGTTCCACCACGGTATGGGAGCCGATGTACCCCGCCCCACCTGTCACTAATATTTTCTTCATATAATTTGTTTTCAAGCTTGCAAAAAGCTTTCATGCTGTGCAGCCGCTTATGACTGGCTACTATTTAACAACTTGTATATTCTCGTTGATCGCCAACAGATCAGCAATCACTTCCTGGGTGTCTTCTGGTGCTATGTATGTTTCATCAAAGCAGTTGTACTTTATTACCTGAGTGCCGGGTTCAGACGACAGGCTTTACTACAACAGGAGGCATCACAAAAATATAATATTAAACTGTATTTATTGGTATAGGCAGACCAGACATAGCCCTGGCAGGTTAAGCGCAGCTTTATTAATGTGTAGAAGACTCTACAGCTCTCCTCTCACGATCCTGTCTTTGCCAAACAGGTCCTGCACCACTTGCGCCTGCCTGAAACCTGCCTGCAATAGCAAAGCCCGTACTTCTTCGCCATACTGTTCATTTATTTCAAAGTACAGTCGTCCGCCTGTTTTGAGCAGCTCTGCCCCTATTTCGGTAATGCGCCTATAATACTTCAGTGGGTCTTCATCTGGCACGAACAGGGCCAGATGGGGCTCGAACTCCAGCACATTGGTACGCATCAGAGCTTTCTCCTGTTCCTTTACATAGGGCGGGTTGCTGGTAATGATATCCAAAGAATGAGATGCTATACCAAGGAGCGGTTCAAATACGTCTTGCTGAAGCCAGGCAACCGGCAATTTCAATTGGCGGGCATTCGCTCGGGCCACCTTCAATGCGCCCTCTGATAGTTCCAGCCCGTACACCTGGCGGACCTCCAAATTGGCAGCCAGTGCCAAAGGTATACAGCCGCTGCCCGTGCAGATGTCAAGTACCTGAAGATTACTGTGACCTTGGTGCTCACGAACGACCAGATCCACCAGTTCCTCCGTTTCGGGGCGGGGTATCAGCACACGTTCATCTACCTGCAGGTCGAGGCCGTAAAAGTGGGCGGTGCCAAGTACGTACTGCACTGGCTCCTGCTTTTGCAGCCGTTCCACAGCCTGCTTTATCTGCGTCTCCTGCTCTTCATTGACTTCCTCCTGCTGCCCCAGGCTGAGCTGCATACGGTTTTTCTGCAGCACATGCTCCAGTACCAGCTGCGCAATGGCCCCGGCCTCTGGTTCAGGATAGGCATGTTGTATGCTTTCGCGGATGTATCGGGCTGTTTGCAGTATGGTGGCCACAGGTATAGGTTTTGTTTGATTTTAGGTAACTTTGCAAAAGTAAAGTTTTATCGCGTATAAGTCACAAGTGTAAAATCAACTTGCTTTCTATTATTGACTTGGTTTTTACTTGATCTTAAACCCTTTAACTCCTAAGCTCCTGAACTTGACTGATGAACTCTACATGCGGCGTGCGCTGGAACTGGCCAGACTGGGCAGCGGCTATACCTACCCGAACCCCATGGTGGGCTGTGTGGTGGTGTATGAGGGACGCATTATCGGCGAGGGCTGGCACCGCAAGTTTGGTGGTCCGCATGCTGAGGTTAACGCCATCGCAAGTGTGCAGGACAAAAGCCTGTTACCTACAAGCCGGGTATACGTAACGCTGGAACCTTGCTCCCACTATGGCAAAACTCCTCCTTGCGTCGATCTGCTGATCAGCAGTGGCGTGCGTGATGTGGTGATTTGCAATACTGACCCCAACCCTAAAGTGGCGGGGCGCGGCATCAAGAAGCTGTTTGATGCGGGCGCACGGGTGAAAGTAGGCGTACTGGAAAACGAAGGGCTGGAACTGAACAAGCGTTTCTTTACTTTCCACAACCAAAAGCGGCCTTACATCCTGCTGAAATGGGCAGAGTCGGCAGACGGGTTTATCAGCGGACCAAACAACCAGCAGGTGCAGATCAGCGGTCCGTTGTCGCGCAGGCTGGTGCATAAGTGGCGCTCCGAAGAGCAGGCGATCATGGTGGGCAGCCACACGGCAGCGTGTGATAACCCACGCCTCGACACCCGCTTCTGGCCCGGCCACAGTCCGCTGCGGGTGGTCATCGACCGCAAACTGCAACTACCTGGAAATCTACACCTGTTTGACAAGAGCCTGCCAACCGTGGTATATACCTACCAACAAAGGGAACAGCAGCACGAGAACCTAGCTTATGTGCAGCTCCGCGAAAACGAACCACTGCTGCCGCAGCTGATGCAGGACCTGCACCAGCGCCAGGTATTGTCGCTGCTCGTGGAAGGCGGCACTTACCTGCTCAAAAGTCTGTTGAAGGAAAATCTGTGGGACGAAGCGATCTGTTTCAAGAGCCAGACTTGCGTACTGCGCGAGGGCACGCCGGCCCCGGGCATGATACACAGCCACCTGCTCGAAGTACAGACCGCTGGATCAGACAGGCTGCTGCATTACCGAAACAGTATATCAGAACTTAATTTATAAATCCCGCGCCGGAGCGTTGAACCTCTTATCAGGTACAGATTTCCTCGATGCGCACTTATGCTTATACCTTATCCATTATGGCTGAATCACTTATAGTAGACCAGAATCTAACGAAAGAAGAAAAATATAAAGCCCTGGTGCCTCAGATTGAGGCGCTGGTTACCGGCGAGAGCGATTTGATCGCTAACCTCTCCAACATGATGGCCGCCCTGCGCCAGGGAATGGGTTTCTTTTGGGTGGGCGTGTACTTCAACAAAGAGGGCCAGCTGGTGCTGGGACCATTTCAAGGGCCGGTGGCCTGCACCCGTATTCCCTATCACAAAGGCGTATGTGGCGCCTGCTTTACCCGCCAGGAGACGATCCTGGTACCTGACGTAGAAGCCTTCCCGGGACACATTGCCTGCAGCAGCGACTCTAAATCGGAGATCGTGATACCGGTCATAAAAGACGGTGAGGTGAAACTGGTGCTGGACGTAGACAGTGACAAATTAGACGATTTTGACGAAGTTGACCAGAAGTACCTCGAGCAACTGATGAAGCTCGTAGAAAGCTGGTATTAAGCTCTGCTTTCGCTAAAAAGAATGGCCTTATCCCTGCTTCGGGGTAAGGCCATTCTTTTTTGAGGTTGCTCCCAATAAGTTTACTCTACTACAGCCTCACCCGCATGCCTAGTGCCAGGTTAAATATCTTGCCTGGCCCCAAGTATCGCGGGTTCTGGATATATGAAATCAAATACTCGGCGCTGGTGCCCACTTCGTAGTACAGCCCAAACCGTTGCAGTTTCTCTACACGAGTGAAGTCCACCTGCCCACCCAGGTATAGGTATAGGTGCACCGCCGTCGGGAACCCGTAGTAGCCCCGGCTATACTTGTCGTGGTGCTCAAAAATAAAATACTCCTCCCCGAAGGTATGGCTCACTTGAAACCCGGTGCGCAACGGCTGCCAGTCCAGCGACTTCAGGGGCACGGGCCTGAAAAGTGCAAAAGTAGTCTTCAGGGCAGCCGTCCAGATGCGATCTCCTCCTATACGCTCGGGCAGATAGCCCAGAAACAGATCTGTCTCCAGCTTTTCACGAAAAAAGCTCCGCCCAACACCAACCGAAGCAAATCCAATGCTACCCGCATACTGTACCTTGACATGATAGGGTGAAAACGACCGCTCCTGGCCATGTCCCTCGTAAGGACTCAACAGGAATAGCAGAGCGACGAGATATGTGATGAAAACCCGCTCCATATCAGTAGGCAATTCTATCAAAACTATACCCTCCGGCCCATACCTTCAGGTATGTAAATTCACGCTTCTTTACAGTGGAGGTAGCCAGGTATAGCACCTCCTCATCATAGCGAAAATCGGCCCTGAAGCCATGGATATGGCCGTGCAGACTCAATTGCACCCGCTCACTCTCCTTCAGTGTTTTATGGAAAGCTCTTTCCAGAGCCGTATCAAAGTCATCATCATAAGGAGGTATGTGCGACACTGCGATGGCCTGCTCCCAACTATCGCCTTCCTGGTGAACCAGTTGTTTACTCAGCCAATCGATATCGGGCACTTTTCCATTGTAATTGTACTCCAGACTATTGGTATCGATGAATACAAAGCGGGTATGACCATAGTCGAAGGTATAGTTAAAGCCACCGTACATCTGCTGGTATACCTTGCGGCCGTTGCCCAGCATGTCGTGGTTGCCGATCACGGTCAGGTATGGCCACTTCAGCCGTTTCATAATGTCGTGCACCCACCGGAATTCCTGTGACATGCCAAAGTCAGAAATATCACCCTGATGGATGACGAAGTCGATGTGGGGGAAGGTGTTGGCGGCATCAACAAAGGCGCTTGCGGCGTCATAAAAGCGCTGGGTGTCGCCCATCACGAGTAGGTGCAGCGTATCACCCGGTTGCTGGTTTTGTAGTCGCGCCAGGTTGAGAGCGGTGAGGTCGCGCTCGTCGTCGTTTAGTATGATCTGGTTCGGGTGGTACTCAAACAGCTCTTCACAGGACGAAAGCAAAGCCAGGCTCAGTGTCAGTAACAGGTAGCAGATTTGTTTCATAGTTGCCTCAGGCGGCACAGTTATTCTCCTATCTGCTAACGCTATACAAAGGAGAATGTTGATGTACGATGATCAACATACGGTCTCCTTATTCTGCTTACAAAGCTGCCTTGATTGCTATACAAGAACAAAAACAACTGATCTGAAGCTCTTTACAGTGAGCTTCAGAAGCAAAAAGGCCGGCCTTGGGATATCCCGGGCCGGCCTTTTTTATACCTCATGTAGGGTATAACTTTACTTAAGTATCTTATCCGAAGAAGGTCGGGGTTTCGGTTTTGAGCTGAGCAATCACAGTTTGACCGCCTTTAGTCTTCTGACCGAGTTCCACTTTCACCTCAGTGTCCAGCGGCAGGAAAATATCCACGCGCGAACCAAACTTGATGAAACCGAACTCCTCGCCCTGACTTACTTCGTCGCCCTCATTTACATACCACACAATACGGCGGGCCATGGCACCGGCAATCTGGCGGAACAGCACTTCAGGACCGGCAGTGGACTCTACCACCACAGTCGTACGCTCATTCTGCGTACTTGATTTCGGGTGCCAGGCTACAAAGTAGTTACCCGGGTGATACTTGAAGTAGCTCACGATACCTGACACCGGATTACGTGTGATGTGCACGTTGATCGGTGACATGAAGATCGAGATTTGCTTGCGCTTGTCTTTGAAATATTCTGTCTCCTCTACTTCCTCAATTACTACTACCTTGCCGTCGGCAGGCGCTACGATCAAATCTTCGTGCAATAATAAGTTGCGGTAAGGGCTGCGGAAAAACTGCAGGATAAGCAGAAACAGAACAGCTGAAACACCGGAGAAAATCTTGTTGAAGGTATTGTTGTCGGCGTTGAAATTGTAGAGCAACAGGTTGAGCACCAACAAAATCAGCAATGTAAAAAATAGAATCCTTCTTCCTTCCTTATGAATTTTCATCCGTGAAAACTAAATGCTACAGGTCTTATATAACTTATAATAGCCCATCCAGTTTCGTAGATGGGCTATTATCTGCTTCAAAAATATATAAACTTTCGTTTATTTTAATAAAAATCTTCTCTTAGAAACCGCCGCGATACTTATAAGTCATCGCTACTTTGTCGATTGCCACGATGTAAGCCGCAATACGCATCGGCACGTTGTACTTCTGAGAGGCAGCATACACACGCTCAAATGACTCGTTCATGATGCGCTCAGCACGTGTGTTCACGCGGTCCAGCGTCCACTTAAAGCCCATGCGGTTCTGTACCCACTCAAAGTAAGACACGGTTACACCACCTGAGTTAGCCAGAATGTCCGGCACTACCATGATGCCCTTTTCGTTGATGATGTTGTCTGCTTTGTAAGAAGTAGGTCCGTTGGCACCCTCCACGATCAGGCGGGCCTGAATCTGGTCCACGTTCTTGATCGTGATCACATCTTCCACAGCAGCTGGCACCAGCACGTCTACTTTAGCGATCAGCAGGTCATCATTGCTGATCTTCTCAGCGTTCTTATAACCTTCCAGACGGCCGTTGTTGTTGTTCTTATACTCGATAGCCTCTTCGATGTCGATACCGTTGTCGTTCCAGTAAGCACCGCTCACGTCGCTCACACCCAGTATCTTCACGCCACGCTCGGCCATCAGCTTAGCTGCCCAGGCACCTACGTTACCGAAGCCCTGAATCACTGCCGTTGATTTGGCCGGATCCATGCCCAGTTTATCCATGGCTGCCATAGCCGACACCATCACACCGCGGCCAGTCGCCTCTACGCGGCCGAGTGAACCACCCAGCACAAGCGGCTTGCCTGTTACCACAGCGTGTACGGTTGAGCCTTTGGTTTTGGAGTATTCGTCCATCAACCAGGCCATCTCGCGCGGGCCAGTGCCCATGTCCGGAGCAGGTATATCCTGGTCAGGGCCGAAGATGTCAATCAAAGCCTGGGTATAGGCTCTTGTCAGACGCTCCATCTCACCTGCCGACATCGCATAAGGGTCGCAGATGATACCGCCTTTGGCACCACCGTAAGGGATGTCTACCACGGCACACTTCCAGGTCATCCAGGCAGCCAGGGCCTTCACCTCGTCCAGGAACACGTCCGGCGCGAAACGGATACCACCTTTTGATGGACCCAGGATAGTAGAGTGAATAACGCGGTAACCTTCAAACACTCGCACTTTGCCGTCATCCATTGTGACAGGTACGTTCACGATTACCTGACGCGTTGGAGTCTTAAGGACATTGTAAACCTCCTCATCCAGCCCAAGTACCTCTGCCGCGATATTAAAACGCGACATCATCGATTCGAAAGGATTTTCTCTATCCTTGATCGGTGCAGGCTCTTTGTATAACATCATTTTAAGCTTTTGAATTAATCAGTGATTAACAATTATGGCGGTAAAGTTATGTAAATATTATTTACACATACCTACACCTTAATCAACAATAATTTAGAAAGTTTTGAGGAATGCGACGATGAAAGGAACGGCCAGGATCAGGCTGTCGAAGCGGTCCAAAATGCCTCCGTGGCCAGGCAACAGCGTACCCGAATCCTTAACACCCAGGCTGCGCTTGAGCAGGGACTCCACTAAATCGCCCAATACGCCAAAAACCGATACTATTATAGCTACGCCTATCCACTGGTATAGTTCCAAATCATGAAAGAACACGGACAGCAGCCAGCCAACCAGCACGGTCATAATCGTGCCGCCCGCCCAGCCTTCCCAGGTTTTGCCCGGAGAAATGCGCTCGAAGAGCTTGTTGCGCCCAAAGTTTTTGCCGGCGATGTAAGCCCCCGTGTCAGATGACCAGATCAGCAGCATGAGCCCCAGGATAGGCTGCCAGCGGTATTCACCCTCCAGATAACCCAGCAACTGTAGCAGCGAAAATGGTACGGCGATGTAGAGTACGCCCAGTATGGTAAAAGAAATGTTGGTGAACGGCTGCGGCTCTTTGCGGTACAGTTCCAGCACAAATATCAGGAACAGGGCGGGCAGTATCAGGTATAGCAGCTCGGCTGGCATGTACTCTTTGTCGATCAGAAATACAGCGATGAAAACTCCGGCCGCCAACAGCGTGCCATATACCTTGTTGGGCTTGATGCCAGCTACCTCTGACAGTTTATAAAACTCCAATGTGCCCAGCACGGTGAGCCCCAGAAACAGGATGAAAAAGGTCCACTCACTGAAAATTATACCTCCGATAAAGAGTGCCGCCCCTAATACTCCTACAATCAGGCGTTGCTGTAAATTACTAAGGGCAGATAGCTTGGTGCTCATGCGTTACAGGTTACCGGCAGCATCAGCCGGGTGGTTCGTCTTGAATTATTGGTTCCGGCGCTCATCTGCAGCCTCGGCTATACTTTCGGGGCGAGTGGGCGTCAGCATAAATTGCTTGTAAAGGTAATAGATTAAGGCTGCACTCAGCACCGCCGATATCAAAATGGTCATGATCGGCATCGGCTCCGTCGACTCTACATTAAAATCGATAGCGCCCGTCTGCTGCAGGTATAGCAAAAATACGGTGAAGCCGTTATTGAAGAAGTGCGCCACAATTGGCACCCAGATGTTGCCCGACCATAGGTATAGGTAACCGAATAAGGCTCCCAGCAACACACGCGGCACAAAGCCGAAGAACTGCACATGTATAGCTGAGAAAATGATTGCTGCTACCCACACGGCCACATGTGCGTTGCCGGACCAGCGGTGCACCTGTCGCTGCAGGATGCCTCTGAACACCAGTTCTTCGCCGATGGCAGGTATAACCGCGATCACGAGCAGGCCCATCAGCAGGCGCGGGAACGTCCCGAAGTTGGCAATCAGTTTCGTAAGCTCGGCCAGTTCATCTTCTTTGGCACGGGCCCACTCTTCAAAGCCTTTCATGAAATCCGGCAGGGAGAGCTCGGCATTCCAGTTGATGATCAATGAGTTGGCTGGCATGATAAAAACAACCAGGAAGCCCGCCAAAAGTAAAATTGTTGGCAAAGGAAGCTTTTTCCAGTTCAGATAGTGGTCGATGTTCACACCCGCCAGACGCAGCATCAAAAGTGGTCCGAGTACGAAAGAGCAGAACTGTACTAGGCCCTGAAAGAGTAGAAGTGCGTCGGCTGCTTCCGGATGTTCAGTCGGATTAGCCAGCAAATTAGTCAGGTCCATCACCTCTATTCCGAGCACCGCATTTACCAGCACCAGGTATAGGAAACTGGCCACAAAATAGCCGCCCAGCATGAATGCCAGCAACAATAGCAGAACTAAAAGTGGGTGTCGGTCTTCGGAGATGAAACCTTTCATAGAGAAGATTAGGTTTAATTGACGTAAATTTACGTGAAAATTTAACTTTTGCTTTGGTAAAGATAGCGAACATAGAACTAGGCGAGTTTCCGCTGCTGCTGGCGCCGATGGAAGACGTGAGCGATCCGCCTTTCCGAAAAGTGTGCAAGGCCAACGGTGCAGACCTGATGTATACCGAGTTCATCTCTTCTGAGGGTTTGATACGTGATGCCGCCAAAAGTGTGCAAAAACTTGACATTTTTGACTACGAGCGCCCGATTGGTATTCAGATATTCGGCTCTGACATTGACTCGATGCGTGAAGCCGCCATTGTGTCGTCGCAGGCCGGACCTGACCTCATTGACATCAACTACGGCTGCCCTGTAAAGAATGTAGCCTGTAAGGGTGCCGGTGCCGCTTTGCTGCGTGATGTGCCCAAAATGGTGAAGATGACCGAGGAGATCGTGAAGGCCACTCACCTGCCCGTGACGGTGAAGACTCGTCTGGGTTGGGATGAGAATACAAAATACATTGTAGAGACTGCTGAAAGACTTCAGGATATCGGTATAAAAGCCCTGAGTATACACGGCCGTACCCGCGTGCAGATGTACAAAGGCGAAGCTGACTGGAGCCTGATCGCGGAGGTGAAGAATAATCCGCGCATGCATATCCCGATCTTCGGAAACGGTGACATCGACTCTCCGCAGAAGGCGCTGGAGTACAAAAACAGGTATGGCGTAGACGGCATCATGATCGGCCGCGCCAGCATCGGTCACCCATGGATCTTCAATGAGATCAAACACTTCATGGCCACCGGCGAAGTACTAGCACCGCCTACACTGGAAGAGCGCGTGGAAGTATGCCGCCAGCACTTCACGCACTCGCTGGAGTGGAAAGGTGATAAACTAGGCATCTTTGAGATGCGCCGCCACTACACCAACTACTTCCGTGGCCTGCCGCACTTCAAGCCACTGCGCATGAAACTGGTGCAGTCCGAAGACATCCAGGAAATCTACGACACGCTGGACGAGATAGCCCAGACGATGGCGTATGAAGAAGTATAGGACTCAGAGCGTTTAGGAATTAACGCTTCAGATAAAATTAAGGGAGTTGATGTCCGGCATGCATGCTGAGACATTAACTCCTTTATCTTTGCAAATGGTTTGAAAGCGATGGATCTCTCAAACTCTTTAACTCTTAAATTCTCAAACTTATCAGAACTGTTACTACGCCCAAACAGGAGCAAACAGCTACACCGGTTATTGCCTGGGTACTGGTTGTTATACTTGCTCTTATCTGGGGCACATCGTTTATACTTATCAAGAAGGGACTCGTCGTTTATTCTTCCGACGAACTGGGAGCACTGCGCATGGTCATTGCCTGCGCCGCCCTGCTGCCCTTTGCCATTAAGAACCTTCGCAAAGTAGAGCCAAGCCGCTGGAAATTTTTGCTTGGCAGCGGTCTGCTGGGCAACTTCTTCCCGGCCTTTCTATTTGCGATTGCCGAAACGCGCCTGGCCAGCGGACTAGCCGGTGTGCTGAACTCACTTACTGCGCTGTTCACCTTGCTCGTAGGCGCGGCACTGTTTGGCCAGTCCATCACCTGGATGCGTATGCTTGGCATCGTAATCGGTATTGCGGGCACGGCCATCCTGATCTTCACAGGCAATGGCAACGCTGAGCTCGACAACATGTACTATGGTCTGTACATCGTGCTGGCCACCATCTTCTACGGCATCAGCGCCAACATTATCAAGCACCGTCTGCACGGCATGAAGGCTGTTGCCATTTCCAGCCTAGCCTTGCTTACGGTAGGCCCGGTTGCGCTGGTATACCTGCTCACCACTGATTTTTTCTACAAGCTGCAGCATGTTCCGGGTGCCTGGGAGGCGCTGATGTACATTGCCATACTGGCTGTTTTCAGCACCGCCATCGCGCTGGTGCTCTTCAATAAGCTGATTCATATCTCCACTACGCTGTTTGCCAGTTCTACTACTTATCTTATACCTGTGGTGGCTCTCATGTGGGGCGTTCTCGATGGTGAGGTAATTCACTTGTGGCACTACCTCGGCATGGTGGTGATCCTGGCAGGCGTGTTTATTGTGAACAGAGCGCGGTAAATCTACGCCATACCTGATACCGACAGCCCCTGTGCCACCGGCGCATGGGCTGTTTTCTTTTCTAAAGCCGCCTTCCGCCAATATCAGAATTTTCTAATCTCTCAATAATTTACTTACTTAAGGGTTTACAAGAACCGACCCTACAACCACATGAGGTTATTACAGACCCTTTTGAGTCTTGCGCTGCTGATGTTTCTCTCCTTTCAGACGATGGCGCAGGAAGATAGCACAGAGTTAGCCATAGAAGAATTCAGACTGCAGGCCGTCAACGATACGGCTTTTACCCTGCGCACCACCAACGAGGCGGGCAATCTGGTCAAGTATAGCGGACCGCTGCCTGTGCGCATCAACGGCAACCTGCAGGAGATCAGCTTCACCGAAGGTGAGGCCCGCTTCTCACTTCCCCAAAAGGCCAATCTGATACAGGTGAGCGCTAACGTGGGCACCCACACCATCGCCCGCCTTTACCGCCTCGATGCCGAAGCCGAGCACGGGGTGCACCGCTTCCCGATGTGGCTCTCTATTCTACCACCACTTATTGCCATCATTTTGGCCCTTATTTTCAGAGAGGTGCTACTCGCTCTTTTTGCAGGTATATGGGTGGGTGGCTTTGTGATCTACGGCATGTCCGTTAGGGCTTTTTTTACGGGTCTGCTCGCTGTAGCCGATACCTACCTGGTCAGCGCCATGACCGATACGGACCACATTGCCGTAATCCTGTTCTCGATGCTGATCGGTGGCATGGTAGCTATTATCTCCAAAAATGGAGGGATGGCGGGAGTTGTGAACAAATTATCCCGCTACGCACGCTCGGCCCGGAGTTCACAGTTGGTGACTTGGGTATTGGGTATTGCTATTTTTTTCGACGACTACGCCAACACTCTGATTGTCGGCAACACCATGCGTCCTGTTACTGACAAGCATCGCATCTCCCGCGAAAAGCTAGCTTATATTGTGGATAGTACCGCCGCCCCTGTGGCTGCCATCGCTTTCGTAACGACCTGGGTTGGGGCTGAGCTTGGCTATATTAAAGATGCTGCCACCACCCTAGGTATAGAGGAGGGCGCTTATTCGCTGTTTTTCCACTCGCTGGAGTACGCCTACTATCCGGTGCTGACACTGGTGTTTATGTTTATGCTGATCTGGATGAACCGCGACTATGGATTGATGCAAAAAGCTGAAGAGCGAGCCCGCACCACCGGCGCTGTGAGCAACCACCGCCCCGACAGCCGCAGCGAAGCCCGCCAGCAGCAGGAAATGGCCGAGTTCGAAGCTATCGATCCAGACCGAAGCCGTGCCTTCAATGCGCTTATACCTGTGCTGGTGGTTATCTTCGGCACTGTGATTGGCCTGCTCTATACCGGCTACAACCCTGATACCTGGGCCGACCAAAGCATCGGTTTCTTCCGCAAGCTCTCCATGACCATAGGTGACTCCAACTCATATACTGCACTGATCTGGGCCTCACTATCGGGTGTGGTCGTGGCGATAGCGCTTACGGTGAGCCAGCGTATCATGAGTCTGTATGAAACTATGGAGTCGCTGGTGACGGGCTTTAAGACGATGCTTCCGGCCATGCTCATCCTGGTGCTAGCCTGGTCACTGGCGCAGGTTACCAAGGAGCTTTACACCGCCGAGTACCTGACCTCGCTCTTTTCGGGCAACGTGTCGCCTCGCTGGTTACCTGAGATCACCTTCTTCCTAGCTGCCATCATCGCATTTTCAACCGGATCGAGCTGGGGCACCATGGCTATTCTGTACCCCCTGATGCTGCCCGCTGCCTGGTACGTGAGCCAGCAGCATGGCATGAGCGTAGAGGAAACCATGCCGATCATGTACAATGTGATTTCGGTGGTGTTGGCTGGTGCCGTATTCGGTGACCACTGCTCCCCTATCTCTGATACGACCATTCTCAGCTCACTTGCCTCTGGCTGCAACCACATCGACCACGTAAAAACCCAGTTGCCTTATGCCGTTACGGTGGCACTGGTAGCCAACCTGGTTTGCACCTCGCTCTCCAGCTGGGGAGTGCACTGGTTCCTGGTATACATCATAGGAGCCGTTATACTTTGGGGTATTATCAAGCTGTTTGGCAAGAAAAACGAGTATGAACCCATCGCAGCGGAGGTACCAGTTTGAGTTTAAAAAAGCAGAGAGCCTATGATTCCAAAATTGCAACCACGAGCGGATGTAGTGCAGTCTGAAAAACTGACAAGGGAGTTTGATGACATGCAAAGGTTGATAGATGCCCTAAACAGCAAAGAGATACCTGAAGGTATAGCTACCGCCATTACACAACAGCTAGAGCCGCTCAACAGCCAAGGTATTCCAGCGGAACAGTATACGGCAAGACTAAAGGAAACCCGCAGTTCCATCCTCAAGCTCGTGGAAAAGCAGTTGAAACTGGTGCCTCAAAAGCATCATCAAAAGTTATGGATGGCTCTGGGTATGACAGCACTAGGACTTCCTTTCGGTGTCGTGTTTGCATTAATGCTGAAAAACTTCGCTTTCCTTGGACTGGGCATGCCAATTGGGATGGGCATAGGTATAGGCGTTGGTACTAAGCTGGACGAGCAAGCCAAAGCTGAAGGTCGACAATTGGATTTGGAGTAGGTTGAAGCTTATACTCCTCTTACCTCAAACTAGAAATCCAATCGGTAAAAGTCATGCACCACAGTGCGGGCGCCGTAACTTTCTTTGTAACTCGCCAAACCCTCGTTCAGGTATAGCCCCTGCTGCTCTGTAGAGATGCCGAAACTGAAATACTTTTTGTGCGGGTATACCTTATTTATAAGGTGATCAATCAGCACGTGAGCAGCGCCTTGTTCCTGGGCTCGTTCGCTTGCACCAATGTATTGGCAGTGGGCCACGCCAGCAGTTTCGTATACCAAAGCTCCGGCCAGGAGTTCACTCTCCTGCTTTATGATGTAAAGGCTGATGTCCTTAGGGAAAAATTGCGCTAGTTTCTCTACCTCAGCTGCTGTATGCACAGGTTGCAGCTTGTGCCTGCTTTCAAGCTGTGTAGTTACCAACTGCATAAATTCCGCGTAATCTTCTGAGCGCTTCACCTCCCATTCATGGCTTTTGCACTGTGACAGGCGCCAACGCCGGTCTTTGCTATACCTGACAGGCTGCCCTAAGTCAACAACAGAGTTTACATCCCGGCGATATAGAACAGCGCCATACCTAAACAGGGCATACAGATCTTCCTCGGCTGGCACTTGGTGGTAGATGTGCGGTATAGTCTTATAATAAAGTGACTTGAAATGCTGTTCCCGGCTATACCTGATCAAAGCATCGAACACCTGCAACATCAGTGAGGCCTTCATCTTATGGCCACTTATCACACCCCCGTAACTTAAGCCGGCATGTGAGTGCAGTTCATTGTTAGTGGTATTAGCTGGCAGCACTGCCACCAGTTTGTCTTTATAATAGAAAAGGAGCGAATGATCCTCGAAGCGGTCAGCATGATATTCCATGTAATCGCGCATAAACAGGAACGTGCCGTTTTTGGACGCCTTTATAAAAGCATCCCATTCCGACTTATACCTAGCACTATACCTGACGACTGTAACCATTTCTTCACAAAAACTAAAAGCGTATCACGACACACTATTAAGCAGCACGATTCTCCAGCATAAACCAGCCCTCTATCTACCCCTTGACAAATGCTCGCGCCTATGAGCACCTTCTAATTTTTAACTCCAGACTTTCTACCTCCTAAAATCCTAAACTCCAAAATTCCTAACTTAACGCTACCTATTCAGCACGATCCTAAAAGTGGTACCTTTTCCGATTTCAGAGGACTTGACATAGAGCCTGCCTGCATGGTAGTTGTCAATGATGCGCTTGGCTAGTGCCAGTCCCAGTCCCCAGCCCCTCTTCTTGGTGGTAAAGCCAGGCAAGAAGACCGAGTCCATCTTGCTTTTAGGTATACCCTTGCCTGTATCGCTAATGTCGAGTGCGACCTGGCTCTTGCCTAGTAGCGAGAGTTGCAGCCGGATACTACCGCGGCCCTCCATCGCATCCACAGCATTTTTACAGATGTTTTCGATTACCCAGTCGAAGAGCGGCACGTTGATTTTGGCCGTGATATCAGGTGCGAAGTTAGAAATTACGCTAAAATCAACCTTACTTGAGATCCGGTTCTGCAAGTAGTTGATGGCATTCTCTGTCACTTGCAGTACGTTCTCGTCACGCAACAGCGGCACTGACCCGATATTGGAGAAACGCTCTGTGATAATCTCCAGACGGCGAATGTCCTTCCAGAGCTCGGCCGTGATGGGCTCATTTTCGAATTTCGGGCTGGACTTCATGTATTCGTACCAAGCCATCAGAGAAGAAAGTGGCGTGCCCAGTTGGTGCGCAGTTTCTTTTGCCAGACCGACCCATACCCTATTTTGCTCCGCCTTGCGGGAGTAACTGAAAGCAAAGTAAGCCATCAGTGCAAAACAGGCAATAACCATCAACTGCACATAAGGATAGTAGCGCAGCTGCGATAGCAGGGCCGAGTCTTTGTAGAAAACGTAATTTTCAGAACCCTCTGCCCAAGGCACTATGATCGGAGCGTGCTGTGCCTTCATGCGGGCAATTTCGCGCTGCAGCAGCTCATTTTTGCGGTTTTCTGAAATGTTTTCGGGAAGATCGATGTTCTTAAAATCGAGAATATTTTCGTGCTCGTCAGTAAGAATAACAGGTATGGTATGGTTAGAGGACAGAATTTCTTCTTCAATGAATACGATGTTATCGTCGCTGGGAGCATTGATCATATAGCGCAGGCCTTTGGCGTAGAGCTGCACCAATTCTTGCTCTCTTTCAGACAATTTGCTCACTAATACGTTAGTGTACGTAATGGTAACCGCCCCAATAATGAGCGCGACAATGACGACAAGAAACTTTATTCTGTTTTTCTGGGCGTAAATGGGAATCATGCGGTGGCGCGAAAATTATCTGAAATTAGTATAAATTAATTAATAAGGGCAAGGAAGTTTCATTTTAATCATCAATACAGTAATTTTGCACTTTAGTATTCCGAACGTAAGTTATGCTTCAGAACTTTAAAGCAATCAGCCTGTCATATAAGAAAGCACCGCTGGATATCAGGGAGCTGATTGCCTTAGATGAGAACTCATGCAGGCAATTTATTCAGACGCTGAAGAGCTTTATTCAGGCTTCTGACATTCTGGTGCTCTCTACCTGCAACCGCACCGAAGTGTATTATAACTCCGATGTGGACTATAGCACCGAAATCGTAAAGCTGCTCGGTATCACGAAAGGCATCGACAACATCACCCAATACCTCGACTATTTTACCATCCTCAACGAGCACAACGATGCTGTGCAGCATTTATTTGAGGTGAGTATGGGCCTGGAATCGCAGGTGGTGGGCGATATGCAGATCACGAACCAGGTGAAGCAGTCGTATCAGTGGGCCGCCGACAACGAGACGGCCGGTCCGTTTCTGCACCGTCTCATGCATACTATCTTCTTCACCAACAAGCGTGTGGTACAGGAGACTGCCTTCCGCGACGGCGCCGCCTCTACTTCTTATGCAGCCATTGAGCTGATCGAGGAGCTGACTGCCGATGTGGTGGCTGAGCCAAAGATACTGGTAGTAGGTGTGGGTGAAATCGGTGCCGATGTGTGTCGTCACCTCAAAGACAAAGGTTACCAGCATGTGACCATTACCAACCGTACGATGGCTAAAGCACAGACGTTAGCGGACGAGTGCGGCATGGCTGTGCTCCCATTCGAAGATATCGTGCAAGGCTTGAAAGAAGCAGATGTGATTATCTCTTCTGTAGCCCGCGAAACGCCTTTCTTCACCAAAGAAATGATCCAGCGCCTGAACGTGCTCACGTTTAAGTTCTTCATAGACTTATCCGTACCTCGTAGTGTAGAAGCCGAGGTGGAAGCCGTACCAGGGGTGTTGGTTTACAACATCGACACTATACAGAACAAAGCATCTGCCGCACTCCAGCAGCGCATCAACTCTGTGCCGCAGGTACGTACTATAATAGAAGAGTCAAAAGAGCAGTTTAACGACTGGTCGAAAGAGATGATGGTATCGCCTACTATCAACAAGCTGAAGAATGCGCTCGAGACGATTCGCCAGGAGGAAATGGCCCGCTACATGAAAAAGCTCGGCCCGAAAGAAGCCAAGCTGGTTGACAGCATCACCAAATCGATGATGCAGAAAGTAATAAAATTGCCGGTGCTGCAACTGAAAGCTGCCTGCAAACGCGGTGAAGCTGAAACATTGATTGACTTGCTCAACGATCTGTTTGATCTGGAGAAGCAACCCGCAGACTCACATTAGCATTGTTAAACATCATTAATAGAAAGCTGACTCCAAAAAGTCAGCTTTTTTTGTGTTTACTCTTGCGTTATATAATTATTTATACATATCTTTGTACATATAAATATTCAAATAAGATATTTACTTAAACCGCAGGAAAAACCGATCCAAGCTAAGAGAACAGCAGCAAACAAAATCTAACCTATTACCCTTAGTGCAGTAAAAATGAAAAACATCTCGACTATCCTATCCTTTATTACTGTTGTTCTGCTATTTAGCTCTTGCACAAGCCATTCGTTTATGCTGACTGAGCGTGATATTGCCAACGACGGTATAGCTCCCATACAGAAGTCGGACTATAGAATGGTAACTGATAAGCCCGCTGACGCTTATGCAGACGCAGATGCCAAATGGATTGCAACCTCGAAGCCACATGTTGTTAGTACCTCCTCCCGTGTCGTGCGTCGAACCGATGCCGTAGCGCTCTCTGCTGCCACTACGCACGAAGGCCACGAGATACTGAAGCGTGAAGTTGAGAAGGCCATGAAAAAAGACAAGGCTGCCCCTGCCTCCAAAAAGGTAAAAGTAAAAAAGCAAAAAGAATCAGGCGACAAAATTCTACTATAAGCCCCAGGCAGCAGCATTTGCTTCACCGCAAAACTTTGTTAACTGTCTGTTTTATTTAGTCAATAGAAAAGCCAAAGGTCCCCGCCAGCTTCTTTAAACGAAGGGAACGGAGACCTTTGGCTTTTCTATTGATGCAATATTCGGTGCCAAAGCACCAGAGCGAATCACTAAATATCAATGCAACACTCTTCCAGGCAATCGATCACGTCGATTAGCTTTGGTATGGCAAGGGAGTAGTAAATCTTGGTGCCTACTTTAAAAGAAGAGAGCACACCTTTATCTTTCAGCGTAATCAAGTGCTGGGAAGCAATAGCCTGTGGCAGGTCCAGATACTTATAAATTTCCGTAACAGTCATTTTATCTTCCTTGCCGAGCAAGTCCACTATCGCCAGTCTTTTCGGGTGCGCCAGTACTTTCAGCATGGCGGCCGCCTTATCTATTTTTTTAGATTCAATTCTAGACAACAAACTTTTCATAATTAATAATTATACCTAACAGTTTCTACATACATTTAAACAATACAATTCATATTAAGATATATACGGCAACAGCGACATTTGGCTGATGTAGCTTCAAAGGATTTTTAAAATTTTCTTCTGAAGGCTCCCATAACACAACACACTCCTTGTCAGACACATCCTGAATGCTGAATTGAGTAGATGTACGTATAAAAATTAAAATTGGATATATAAAATACTTAATGTTAATAGATTACTATATGGCCCTTGCCCGATTGACTCCCTCCGCGAATTGTCCAACCTGACTTCCTTTTACCAAAAATCCAGTGTCGTAACGCGTATTCCCAGTACAGTACAATCCTCACCTCCAAGGTTCCATAAGATTTCGTGGGTCTGTACGCTCCGATGTATTTTTGTACCTTTGCGGTCTGTAAACCCTTAACTACAAACAAACCCATGAAAGAGCTTCTCGAAAAATTTGAGAATAAACGCCCTGAGATAGTATTTGAGTGGAAAGATGCTGAAACTGAAGCCGAAGGCTGGGTTGTGATCAACTCGCTGCGCGGTGGTGCGGCCGGTGGTGGCACCCGCATGCGCAAAGGCCTGGACAAGCGCGAGGTAGAGTCATTAGCCAAAACCATGGAGGTGAAGTTCACCGTATCCGGTCCTGCTATCGGCGGAGCCAAGTCTGGCATCAACTTCGATCCGGCCGACCCGCGCAAGCGAGGTGTGCTGGAGCGCTGGTACAAGGCCGTTATTCCACTTCTGAAGAGCTATTACGGAACAGGTGGCGACCTTAATGTGGACGAGATACACGAGGTAATTCCAATTACAGAAGACTATGGCCTGTGGCACCCGCAGGAAGGGGTAGTGAACGGCCATTTCAATGCAACCGAGCCTCAGAAGATAAACAAGATAGGTCAGCTTCGTCAGGGAGTGATCAAAGTGATTGAGGACCCGGCTTACACTCCGGCCGCTGCCCGCAAGTATACCGTGGCTGATATGATTACAGGGTATGGAGTGGCCGAGGCTGTTTGCCATTACTATACTATCTGGGGTGGTTCGTTTGAGGGTAAGCGTGCCATCATACAAGGCTGGGGAAATGTAGGGGCCGCTGCTGCCTTTTACCTGGCAGGCAAGGGCGTTAAAATTGTTGGCATTATCGATCGGGCGAGTGGTCTGATCAATGAAGAAGGCTTCACTTTTGAAGAAATCAGGGAACTGTTCTTGGGCCGGCAGGGCAATGCTCTCTACACCGAAAATTTGATCCCTTTTGAGGAGATGAACAACCGCATCTGGTCTCTTCCTGCCGAGATCTTTATACCTGCTGCAGCATCTCGTCTTGTTACCCGCGGACAGCTGGAGCAAATGATCGCCAGCGGCCTGGAGGTAATCTCATGCGGTGCCAACGTGCCGTTCCAGGATCCGGAGATTTTCTTTGGCCCTACCGGTGAGTTTGCCGATCGCAACATATCCGTTATACCTGACTTTATCGCAAACTGCGGCATGGCGCGTGTGTTTGCTTACCTGATGGAGAATGAAGTGGAAATCACCGATGACGCTATTTTCCATGACATTTCCAGTGTCATCCGGGAGGCATTAGAGAGAACCCATACCAAGAACCAGGCAAAGACCGAGATCGCCAAAACTTCTTTTGAAATAGCACTGAGCCAACTGCTATAATACAATGAGCATGGATGATATAAGAGCGTATCTTTCCTATGAATTTTTAGGCAACACAGTAGCGGCTTATCTTTGGTTCGCCACTATACTGCTGATCGGTTATATCTTTAAAACCCTGCTGTCGAGACTGATCACCGGTATCATTTTCAGGGTGGTGAAGCGCTTTGCAGACGAGGAGGGCCAGGCTAGTCTGAAGCGGTTTCTGATACAGCCGCTGGAGATGGTGGTGTTTCTGGTCTTTCTTTTTCTGGCTGTTAACGTGCTGAAGTTTCCATCCGGGGTAGAATACATCGGCAGCCCTATGCTGCAGATAGCTTTATTTCGCATCTATCAAATCTTCATCATTGCAGCCATTACTTGGGTTATTACACGCTTCATCGATTTCTTTGGGCTTGTATTCCAGCGCAGAGCCAGCCGCACCACATCCAAGCTCGATGATCAACTTGTACCGTTCTTTAAGGATTTTTCCAAAGTCATCATCTACATATTTGCCTTCTTGGTGGTGCTGGGTTCGGTTTTCGGAGTAAACGTAGCGGCCATTGTTGCCAGTTTGGGTGTAGGTGGCCTGGCCATTGCCTTCGCTGCCAAGGAAAGCCTGGAAAACCTGCTCGCCTCTTTTACGATCTTCCTGGATCATCCATTTGTAGTTGGTGACCTGGTGGAAGTAGGCGGCGTAACAGGTGTGATTGAAAAAATCGGATTTCGAAGCACGCGCATACGCACACTGGAGAAGACCTTCGTGACCGTACCCAACAAGAGCATGATCGACAAACCGCTTAACAACCTGAGCCTGCGCACTTTCCGCAGAGTACAGTTTGACGTGAACCTGACTTATGACACAACCTCAGCTCAGATCAAGGCCATCACCAGCGAATTGCAGGAGTACATCGACAGCCATCCACAGACAAACCAGGATGGCCGCATCCGCTTTCAGAACCTTGGAGCTAGCTCTAAGGACGTCATGGTGCTCTATTTTGTGGAAGCGCTGGATTGGAACGAGTACATCAATATTAAAGAAGAAGTGGCTTACAAGATCGTGGAAGTAGTAGAAAAGCACGGCGCCGACTTTGCTTTCCCTACGCAGACATTGCATGTTTATAAGGAAAATAAGCGGGACACTCCGCAGGCACCTGAAACAGTTCATTTCCCTCCTTCTGATCTGCACTAAGTAGAAATACTTGCACAGCTATAAATAAAAAAGCCGGAGAAACTCCGGCTTTTTTTTCACCCTTATATTTTCAAACTGCAGCATCTCCTTCGCCATTATTGGACCTTACCAAGGGAGCCTACAGTAGTTTTACATCTATTCCAAAAAATCAACGCAAATCATTATTGTAATTTTGTTTTATCTAACGACCGAATGCCCGTCAGGTTATACAATCAACAGTATTTTTTTAACAAAGAACCACTTTAACAAGGTAAACGATCATTAACAAAGGATGTAAGTAAAATATAATTTTTACAATACTGCATTTACACCTATTATAACATCCTACCTATACCTATTTGAGTTAACCCAATCCGCACAAATACTGACCAGGTATAACCGCTGTGCTGTAGTCTTAGTCAAAGTCGAAATACTCCCCTTCCTGCAGCTCCACTTTCTTCTCCTGCTTTACCGGCTTTTTACCACGCAGCAGGTCCTTAAGCTCCTGTCCTTCTTGCTTCAGGTCTGTTTTGATTTTCTCACGCACCCGCTCGTTGTCATAAGCTAGCTTAAAGTCGCTCTCCTTGCCACGCAGGGTCAGGAAAAGTGAACTGTTCCCTGCATCCGGATCATCTGCCACCACCCCATATACACTATCACGGTCAGGGCGACTCCCTTTGGACAGCGGTAGCTTGATGCGGTAGTCCATGTCCTGGTCAAAGGTATGGGTGCCCGAGATGGACACTGAAGGTATAGCTGACAAGTTGGAACGAATGTCCATCTCAGGAATGAAAATGGTGCGCTGCTGTATCCAGAAATTGTTGCTTAGCTCAGCAAACTTCATATTCGCCAGCTCTGAACGCTTTACGAAGGCGGACATCTTCTGCATCGGAGCAAAATTGATCAGCTGTCCGTCACGCACTGTAGCGGCTATTTCGGCTTGCATCAGGTCAGTTTTGGCATTGAGATGGCTGTCGAAGTACACATCTGATACAATGTTGGCTGTGAGCTTACCCCGCAGGTGCTTATCGGAGACAAAGCTCTGCCCAAAGTTCTCGAAAACATAGAACAGGCTGTCGACACTCATATTGCTTAGTTTGGTGGCTGTGCTCACCTTGATGTGGTCGCGGTTACGGGCATCCAGGTTGCCGCGCACGGCAAAGTTGCCGCCAATGGCATTGAATGAGATATTGGGACTCGATACGATCTGGTTACGCAGCTTTACCTCTCCTTTGATATGCTCTCCTCTGAAGCGCCTGAACTTCGCCTGCCGGATGGCGGCGCTCAGGTCAAAGGCAATGTCCGGTGAAATGTTAAATTTATAGGCGCTATTACTGGTTTGTCTGGCATCGGCCGGGGTATTCAGTTCTTCGCTAAGCAACTGGTCGAAGTTGAGGTACTGGCTACTGAAATCCGCTTCCACGAGCAGACGCTGCCTGTCAAGCAGCAACCAGGCCATGACATTGCGAAACATACCGTTCAGCACAAAGTCTGAGTCGCCTAGCTGCCCTTTGAAGTCCGACACCGCCACATCATTCTTCTTGAAAATGAAGTTGCCATTCAGGCTCTTCAGTGGCATCGGCATTTCCTTGAGGTTCAGCATCACGTTGTGCAGCGTAATGTCGCCGCTTGTATTCAGGGTGCTGTTGCCCGGCCTGGCCTTAAACTCTTTTAAATTTCCTGCAAAGGCAATGCGTACATCTGCCAGCCCACTTCCACCGCGCACCTCATCCAGCTGCAGCAGGCTCACCACATAGCCTACATCCAGCATACCTTTGGCGCTAAAGGCCAGGTAGGGGTTATCAAAGTTGCGGTAAGTCAGGCTTCCTTCAAACGGGCGCTTGTTCAGCACGCCTTTCAAATTCTTCAATTCCAGTAATGAGGTTGCAGCGCTCTTTCCGCCGCCGTTTGTAAAGTAGCCGTCCAGGTGCAGGCCATCAACCTTCTGCTTCGTATCGGGGTGAAAGAAAGATGCATTGCGGGCGCCAAACTCAAAGGCTACCTCTGGATTGTGCTTAGCGGATACTTTGCCCCGTACAGTGCCTTTAAAGAACACATCGCCTTCACTGCGGTATTGGTTATACTCACGCGTGATTTGCTGCGGCAATAGTGACAGCAAGGACTGTATGTTGGTGTCTTTTCCCTGCAGTTGCAAATCCAACTCTGTAGTGCCGCCATAGGCGATCTGTCCGCCGACTTCATAAGCGGCTCCCTCCACCTGCACAACTGATGGCTGCAGGGCAATGGTCTGTGCCGTGCGGTTTATGGTAAGGGCGGTGTGTAGCGCAACCGACTTCTCTTTAAAGTACTCGCTCTCTCCTATCCGTATAGTCGCTATCGTAGCGTTTCCTTTCGTTTCTAAGGCTATCTCATCGTTTGTGATGGTCATAGCGGCAATCAACTGCTCTGCATCAGCTTCGATGTAGTGGTTTAGCTGCAGGTCGGTGTAGCGCACAGCCACCTGGCTCAGGTTAATCCTTTCCAGATTAAAGGCGAAATCACCGGATGACTCGCTGGAATCAGTTGCAATGATGTGGTAGTTAGCCTGCCCGTTTTTCAGCACACGCACATGGATGGAGCCATTCTCCAGGTATAGCTGTTTTACATCATACTTACCACGGATGATATCAAATACGCTGAATGTGAAATACAGCTTCTCGGCTCGGGCCAGCGACGAATCACTTTCGGCTATACCCTCGTGCACGTTTACCTGGTCAAGCGCCACAGCCACCTGCGGAAATTTGTCGAAGAGAGAGAGTGAAATCTTACCGACTTCTACCTTTGTTGTAATGTGCTTATTGGCTTCGGCAACAAAGAGGCCAATTATTTTATCCTGATACGCATATACCAAACCCGCCGAAATGCCTGTAATCGCCACTGCTGCCAGGGCGATATAAAATAGCACTTTTTTCACAACACGATTTCGTCCCAAGAGAAAGTTCAGATTTTAAGCATCTTACAAAAGCTAAAGGTACTGCAGTATTCACACGTGCACAATAGGCCTAAGGGCACGAAAAAAAATTTTAAGATTTTTTTTCCAAATGTTTTGCAGTTCCAAAAAAACGCCCCATATTTGCATCATCAAACGGGGACAACAGGTCAACGAAACGATAAAACGGGGTGTTAGCTCAGCTGGTTCAGAGCACCTGCCTTACAAGCAGGGGGTCACTGGTTCGAATCCAGTACGCCCCACAAAAGGACAACTTAAAAGTTGTCCTTTTTTTATGTCTATACTTTTCTGTTTTGCCTGATTTTCAGGGCTGTACCTACTGGTCACCAATTCACCCTCTATACCTTAACGCCTATCCCTGTGTATTGGTATGCCAAGCACCTGGCTCGAAGTCGTTAAAATAAAAAAGGCCATACCTGTTACCGGCTGGCCTACATCTCTGTTTCGCTTCAACTGTTGCTTATACCTTATCCAAAAACTGCTGGTGCAGGCTAAGCACCTGCGGGATGATCAACTGCTGATCATCGTTGTAGACAATGTGCTGTGCCCGGGCAATTTTCTCTTCTTCGCTTAGCTGTTTACTGATGATTGCCTTTATATCAGCTTCTGTCCGGTGCGCGTCTCGTTTGAGCAGGCGCTTGAGACGCACCTCCAACGGGGAAGTCACAACAATAATTTCATCCATCTGCCGCCAAGACTCTGACTCGAACATCAGCGCGGCTTCCTTGATCAGATAGGGGGCTTTAGCATTCGACGCTGCCCAACGCTCAAAGTCGGTGCCTACATGTGGATGCACCATGGCATTCAGCTTCTCCAGTCGCTCTTGGTTATTGAAAACCACCGACGCCAGATAAGCGCGATTTAATTGTCCCTCTGAGGTATAGGTTTCCTGCCCAAAGGCCTCCTGTAACTCTTGCTTTAGCGCTGGGTCATGTTGCATTACCCACTTGGCGCGGGTGTCAGCGTCATACACAGGTATACCCAATACCTGAAACAGGCGGCACACTATTGTTTTGCCAACTCCTATACCTCCAGTTACACCTATCCTAAGCATAAGATTATTTCTGTAAAACAGCTTTGATACGCTCAGGCCAGAGCGTGATGTTGCGGGCTCCGGCGGGCTTCTGTACTAGCTCAGGCACCACCGTTGAGTCCTGGCGGTTATACCTTGAAAAGTCTACAATGGCTTTAAATGCGTCTGAATTGATGACAGCTCCCGAATCTTCGAGGGCGAGGTAACGAATCAATACCACCTGCGGTCGCAAGGTCACATCTGTATTTAAAGGCACATTCACCATCTCCGGCGTTACCTGGAGTTCCCGCTGCTGCAGGGGTCTAATCCTGACCGACACTGTGGCTTCTGTTATATCTGACTTTACCAGCGACTTATTATCATATTCGATGGGTACCACGATCTTGGCGGACTCAGTCATATTGGTAATCGGCAGTCGCAACACGAAAGGGCTCGGTAAACTGTCGACCATGGAAGACGGTCCTCGGAAGGTAACGGTGTCTGGATCAATGCGAACAGGACGCAGCATCGCGTGGCGTTCGCCTGTTACTTTCTGAGTAGGGTCGAGCTGCAATGCGATACGACGCGTTACCTTCTCGTTGAAGTTGAAGAAAAGGGTATCCGTCACTACAAAGTTAAGCTGCAGACCATCCATGGCATTTACCAGAGCGGGACGCAGGGCAGAGCCAAGCAGATAATTGTTGCGGGGCAGATTACGGATGTAGATCTCGGCAGGCTGTACCTCTACCCTAAGTGCTTTGCGAAGGAGTTTCCATCCCCGTCCGGTAACGTTAACCGCTACTTCTTCAGGCAGAGGGTTGATCGGCACCAAGCGCTGATCATTGAATACAAAACGCACCGGATAGGTGGTTTGGGTAGAGTAGCTTTTGTTGAGGGCATTGAGTAGCCAGAAAGTAGAGGCCGCCACAAAACAGAGCACTACAATTCGCCAGTAGTGCTCTGTTTGGGGCTTAAATGGCCTTACAAACCATAAAATGATATTTCGGGCTTTCTCAAACGACAAGGTTTCTTATCCTTATTTCACTTTTGCAGTGGCTTCCAGTGAGATAGCAGACTTCTCAAACACCAGGCGTACGCCTTTGTCTACTTCTATCTCTACGGTGTCATCGTTTACTGCTGTTAAACGACCATGCAGTCCGCCTATTGTCACGACTTGCATGCCTTTTGTCAGCTCTTCACGAAATTTTTTCTGATCCTTTGCTTTCTTCTGCTGCGGACGGATCATGAAAAAATAGAAAACAAGGATAATAGCGCCGAACATCAGGAGTTGTGGCAGCATGCCACCATCTGGTGCGGCTTGGAGGAATATCGTTTGCATAAAAAGGTTATACGCTCTGTTTAAGAGTGATTACTAGTTGAGTCTTACAGGGCCGTCAGCGCCTGCAGTCGGAATGTTTGATGTAGCCACATTGCCTTTCATCGCAATGCGAACAATGTTAGGCTCTGTGTTGGCACGGATCGTAACGGTAGGTGCCTGCTGGCCAGCCTTGTTGTTACTATCAAAGCGCACTTTCACTTTGCCTTTTTCGCCTGGAGCTACAGGAGCCTTGGTCCAGTCAGGAGCTGTACAACCGCAGGATGCAGAAGCGCTCTCGATCACCAACGGCGTTTTGCCTGTGTTAGTGAATGTAAAGGTATGCTCTACCACCTCGCCCTGCTTGATCGTACCGAAGTCGTACTCAGACTCCTCAAACGTCATCACAGCTGCATTTTCAGTGCTTGTCGTTTGGCTGGTCGGCACCACATTTGGGTTGTCGATCTGCTGTGGCTGTTCGGCTGTAGCAGTTGTCTCAGCGGCTGTTGCCTCTGCTTCTGTCGTGTTGTTCTGGTCGCAGCTGGTCACTGTCATGGCAGCGCCAAGTGCTAGGGCTAATAAGAAATTCTTTTTCATATCAGTTAAACAGCTTTTGAGTTGATTATAGTTTCGAAATGATGTGCTGTGCAAATTCCATGGTGCTGGCATTGCCACCCAGGTCGCCTGTGCACTGCTCGCGGTTAGCAAGCGTAGCGTCAAGGGCCGTCTCGATGCGGTTTGCCTCGTCCTTCAGGTCAATGTGATGCAGCATCATGATGGCAGAGCGCAACAGAGCCGTTGGGTTTGCCTTGCCTTGACCTGCAATATCAGGAGCAGAGCCGTGCACCGCTTCAAAGATAGCCATGTCATTGCCAATGTTGGCACCGGATACTACGCCCAAACCACCTACCAGACCCGCGCACAGGTCAGACAGGATATCACCGAACAGGTTAGTTGTTACGATCACGTCGAACTGCTCCGGCTTGATCACCAGCTGCATGCACATGTTGTCGATGATTTTGTCGTCGTACTGGATGTGCGGATATTCTTTTGCAATTTCACTGGCCTCGCTCAGGAACAGCGCTCCTGCGCTCTTCAGGATGTTGGCCTTGTGCACTGCTGTTACTTTCTTGCAGTTGTGCTTGTTGGCATACTCAAAGGCAGCACGGATGATCTTGCGACAACCCACACGTGTCAGACGGGCCACGGAGTCAGAGATCTGCAGGCGCTCGTCGAACATTTCCAGGCCAGAGTATAGACCTTCGGTATTCTCACGGAATAGCACCAGGTTTACATTCTCGAAGCGGGTGTTTACACCGGGTGTAGTCTTGGCAGGTCGTACGTTTGAGTACAGGTCAAACATCTGGCGCAGCTGCACATTGATGCTTTTGAAACCTTTGCCAACCGGCGTTGTGATAGGGCCTTTCAGGGCCACTTTATTCTTCTTAAGCGAAGCTATCAGTGTAGAAGGAATCAGTTCACCGATCGAGTCGAAGGTGGTCTGTCCTGCATTTTCCTCTTCCCAGGTTACAGGCACGTTTGCAGCGCTGAAAACGGCTTTAACGGCTTCTGTAATTTCTGGTCCAATCCCGTCGCCGGGAATCAGTGTAATCTCTCTCATGTTTATATTTCTTTCCTGCTGTTAATCTCGTTGATAAGTGAATCGACATCGCCCAGTAGCTTCTCGGCTTTGTCTTTGGCATCCTGTATCACACGCTGTCCTTCTGACTTGGCAGTAGTAGGCACCAGATTACGATCCTCTACCAATTCTTCCAGCAGGTCTGAAAGGGTGTCGCGATACTTTTCAAGGCGGTAACTCAGCCAGCTGCGTGTCTCTCTCCCTTTTTCAGGGGCAAACAGGATACCAGCTGCAGCTCCCACAGCGGCTCCAGAAACGAAAAACAGTATATTGCTCGTTTTGCTCATAGGATTATCTCTATACTTATATATTAGGTATGTCGTTTTCCCCTATTACGGTATATCGGGGCTTAAAGACGCACTATACCTTATTTGTTGTCGATCAAACCGCGGCCTGACTTACGAATGTCTCCTTTCGAGGTCAGTTCCTGCGCCATCTTGTCCAGTACACCGTTCACAAACTGCTTGCTCTTAGGTGTGCTGTACAGCTTCGAAATCTCAATGTATTCGTTGATGGTCACTTTAACGGGTATGCTTCGGAAGATGTGCATTTCGCAAAGCGCCATTTTCAGGATGATCTTGTCAAGCAGGGCCACACGCTCCACATCCCAGTTCTTCACGCTTTCGGCTATCATGGCCTCGTACTTTTCGTCATCCTGCAGTGTCTGGTGGTAGAGCTCCTCAAAGAAGGCTTTGTCGTCTTCCCAGTTAGCCGAGAGGTCCAGTAGCACGGGCTCCTCTTCGGTCTCTTCGCCAAACATCTTGACAGTCTTGTTGACCAGGCTTTTCACGATGGATTTATTCTCCACCCAGTTCAAATCCTGCTCCTCAAACAAAGATTGTAAGTTTTTTTCTTTAAAAATAATGTTTTTGAAAATATGTTTCACCACCTCCAAGTCCTCTTCGAGGGTAGGTTCAGGTAGTGCGAGGTAGTTCAGAAATACCTCATCCTGCTTGAGGATGTTCTTATAAACCGCACGGATTTCGCTGATGTCAGAACCCCAACTGATATTGCGGCGGATGATGTTTTCCTGATAAGACTTGTTGCTGAGGATGCGCTGTGCCACGCGGTTGTTCAGGAAACGCTTTACGTCCGGGCCCTTGGCCTCCGTGAAACGCTTTTCTTTCTTTTCCTCTTCGTCTTCTACCAATTCGTTCAGCAGTTGCAGTATTTGCAAGGTGCCCAGGTAGTGGTCGTAGATACGCTCCACAGCGCCCATCATCTGGTTGCTATAATGCTTATAGTCCTTCTTGAGGGTATTCTGGTAGTAGACGATCGCTCTGTTTACCGCGTCAATGATCTCCTTGTCGGTCTCTTCTGTTTCGAACTGGCCGGTTTCGTGCCACTCTTTGAAGAGCAGCTGCGCAATTTGTTTACGGCCTTCAAGCAGCTTACGATCCTGCACTTCCATGGAGTTCAGGTCTGGAGCGAAGTCGTCTGCTATCTGGTCAAGTGCCAGCTGGTAATCCGAACCTTCGGCCTGTTTGTAGGCATAGATGGCTTGCATAGCCTTGATTCGAAGTGTTCTGCGGTTGAGCATAATGGTATTTTAAAGAACGTGTTGGTTGAAATGTATTAGTACTCTTAATTAATGCCGGAGCATCAGGTATAGCAGCTTATTGCTATGGTAATTTTATACGAAAAGGTAAGCCAATTCGCTAAAAACAGAACAAGTGTAAAACAAAAGTGCCACAGGTTAATGCAGCACTTCTGTTTTATCATCTTTTCAATAGAAGAACCTTAGAAAGTAGATCTTACTTTGCTGATGCTGTTGATACGCTTCTCAGCCATTTTAGTGGCGGCCAGTTGCGTATAGATGCCTTCTTTCTCGGCCAGTTCGAAGATATCCAGGGTATAGCCATAGATACGCTCTGTCTGGGCATAGGCGCTCTCGCGGTTGTAGCCTTGCAGCTCAGAGTACACGTTGATCAAACCACCTGCGTTGATCAAGAAGTCAGGCGCGTATACGATGCTTTTCTCTACCAGCGCAGGACCGTGAACGGCCTCGTCGCGCAGCTGGTTGTTTGCGCAACCCGCAATTACCTGGCACTTCAGGCGACCAAGTGTGTTGTCGTTGATAGTACCACCCAGCGCACATGGCGAATAGATATCCACGTCCAGGTCATAGATCTCGTCCATGCCTACGATCTGGGCGTTGAACTTAGAAGATACTTCGCGCAGACGGTCTTCGTAGATGTCTGTGATGAAAATCTGAGCATTTTCTTTAGCAAGCAGCTCTACCAGGTAGCCACCTACGTGACCAACACCCTGTACAGAGATTTTTTTGCCGCTCAGTGAGTCAGAGCCGTAAGCCTTCTTGGCAGCGGCTTTCATACCCATGTAGGTACCATAAGCTGTTACCGGAGACGGGTCACCGCCACCGCCCATCGACTCAGGCAGACCAGACACGTGCTCCGTTTCCATACGGATGTACTCCATGTCCTTAGTGGTCATTCCCACGTCCTCAGCAGTGATATAGGCACCGTTCAGGTTCTTAACAAAACGGCCGAAACGACGAAGCAGGGCCTCGTTCTTGTCTTTTTTGGCGTCGCCGATGATCACGGCTTTACCACCACCCAGGTTCAGGCCAGAGATAGCGGCTTTGTAAGTCATACCTCTCGAAAGACGCAACACATCATCAAGCGCTTCAGCTTCAGAAGCATATGACCACATACGGGTACCACCCAGGGCAGGGCCAAGTACTGTGTTGTGGATACCGATGATAGCTTTCAGACCAGTTTCTTTGTCGTGGCAGAAAACTACTTTCTCATGGTTATACTCTGATATCTGACCGAAGACCGACTTGTCTTTCTTCAGTTCAACTTCTTTTAGTTCGACCATTTATGAATTTGATTAAGGGTTATTCTATCTTTGTAGAAGCGAGGCAACAGATACCCCGTTTTTCGTGCTGCAAAATTAATTCTTTTTTTGATTAATTCAATTTGAACCTACTAAGTCTACGTAAAAGCCTCTGAGCTTCATATTCTTGCTGTGAAATCACTCCGTTATCTCAATAAATATCTCCTCAAGTATAAATACCGTCTCCTGTGGGGCCTGGTATTCATCATCATATCCAACTTTTTCCAGATTCTGCCGGCTCAGGTGGTGCGTCACGCCTTCAACCTGATCAAGGAGGGTATCAACCTGCACAACCTTTTTGAGGGTATGGCGCAGCAGGAAACAGTGTATGACACCTTCGCCAGCAGCATACTGGTGTATGGGGTAATCATCCTGGTGATGGCTTTGCTAAGGGGGCTTTTCTTGTTTTTTGTGCGGCAGACGATCATTGTGATGAGTCGCCTGATCGAGAACGATCTCAAAAACGAAATTTACGAGCACTACCAAAGCCTGCCGCTGAGCTTCTACCGCAAAAACAACACAGGTGACCTGATGTCGCGCATCTCCGAGGACGTGAGCCGGGTACGCATGTACCTTGGGCCGGCGATTATGTACGGCATCAACCTCGTGATTCTTTTCCTGATGGTGATTCCTTACATGCTGTCGGTAAACGTGAAGCTCACGCTCTATACCTTGATTCCACTCCCTGTTCTGGCCATCAGCATTTATTACGTCAACAACATCATTGAGCGCAAGTCCGACGAGATACAGCGTAGCCTCTCAGGTATAACAACTTTCGTGCAGGAGGCTTTTTCAGGTATAAGAGTGCTTAAGTCTTTTGTGCGGGAAGACGACTCGCATAATAACTTCACCAAAGCCAGCAACAACTACAAAGACAAGTCGCTGGAGCTGAACTTTGTAAACTCACTCTTCTTTCCGCTGGTGCTATTTCTGGTAGGCCTGAGCACCATCATCACGGTATACATTGGCGGACAGGAAGTAATGAACGGCAGCATCACGACGGGTAACATCGCTGAGTTTATCATCTATGTGAACATGCTCACCTGGCCTGTTACCTCGCTGGGCTGGACGGCCAGCCTGGTGCAGCGAGCCGCCGCCTCACAGGCTCGCATCAACGAATTCCTGAATACGAAGAATGATATTGTGTCGCGTGAGAACATCCGCAAGCCGATTGAGGGCGATATTGTGTTTGAGAACGTTGACTTTGTGTACCCTGACACAGGTATACATGCCTTGAAAGGAGTTTCGTTTGACATCAAGCATGGCGAAACCCTCGCCGTGATCGGCAACACCGGCTCAGGCAAAAGTACCATCGCCAACCTGCTGCCGCGCATGTATGACATAACAGGTGGCCGCATCCTGATTGATGGCGTAGATGTGCGAGACTACAACCTGGAGAGCCTGCGCAGCCAGATTGGCTACGTGCCGCAGGATGTATTCCTCTTCTCCGACTCCATCCGAAACAACATCGGCTTCGGTTTGCCGAGCATTACGGAGGAGCAAATGGTGCAGTCGGCCAAGGACGCTGATGTGTACGAAAACATCATGCGCTTCCCCGAGCAATTCGACACCAAGCTGGGCGAGCGGGGCATTACCCTTTCAGGCGGTCAGAAGCAGCGTGTCTCTATAGCACGGGCACTGGTGCGGGAGCCAAGCATCCTGATCCTCGACGACTCACTTTCGGCAGTAGATACTAAAACTGAAAACGCCATCCTTAACAGCCTGCGTCGTATCATGGCTAACCGTACCTCAATTATCATTTCACACCGGGTATCGTCAGTGAAGCTGGCCGATAAGATTCTGGTGCTTGATGATGGGGAGATTGTGCAGCATGGCACACACGATGAGTTGATACAGCAGCAGGGGCTTTACAAAGTGCTCTACGAGCGGCAGTTGCAGGCAGAGGACTCACATTAGCCACCAGCACTTTCGCATTGAAAATCAAAAGCTTAGCCGAACTGAAATTAATAGCCCGGGAATTTTTTGATACAGAAACTGTTATAGGTACGTATAGCAATTTTATATGACCTTCTAACACTCTCTATCTATGGCTATTGACTTACAGCAAATTGGCAAAAGGTTCCGTTTCTATACGAACATCAAAGAATTGGAAATGCCCCAACTCTTAGAGATGACGGGCAGCGACGAAACAGTGCTTGCCAATATCATATCTGGCAAGAATTATCTTTTAGACGAGTTGGTGGGCATCGTAAAGCACTTCCATGACCTAAATTCGCAGTGGCTCATCTACGGTGAGGGCAGTATGTTCAAACCCATGGACGAGAATGGCACCTGCAAAGACAATCACAAGGGGTGTCTCAAAAAGGACAAAGCCGCCTACCTGAAACAAATGCAAAACATGCTCATCGAACTCGATGCAGCTGAAGTAGCCAAAGGCCATCACGCCGATGTGGACGCACTGAAGGCCAAGTTGGAAGAATATAAATCCAATCACCCGCAGGAGTAGCCCCGCATTTAGGGGAAACCGGCTACCCAAACCCAGCACTCCTTTTTACGGAACCTTTAGGCCCTGACAGGGGTGCTATAACAATGCCCCAACCTAAGATGCTTGCTTAAGTTGGGGCATTGTTACTTTTAATAGCTTTTATCTCCTGACTCTTATACCTTCACCCGTATACCTTCCATAATCAGATTGACGGTGTACAGTACTTCTCGCTCTATCTTCTCAAAATCAATGGAGGGCAGGTTGTGGAACTGGGCTCGTTGGAATTCTTCAAACTGAATCAGGTCTTTGACCACCATGATAGAATAAGCGACCCGATCGGCTTCGCAGTCTATGAAAGTGCCGTTGGCTATACCTTCTTTGATGACCGTGGCGTAAAAGTTTGACTCCTTGGCCCGCGATTCCCTGAATAGCTCCTGGAACATGGTGCGGGTCTCGATGAGCACCTTAATAGAGATGGTGTGTTGTGTTACGATCTCCTGATAATAGCGCAGCGAAGAACGGATGTAGCGCAACAGGCGTTCACGAGGATCTTTCTCCTGCTCTGCTATTTTCTTGATGCGATACAGACTATCCTTCCACTCCTGCGAAAAAGCCTCTATAAAAAGGACCTCTTTGCTTTTGTAGTAGTAGTAGAGTGTCGGTTTTTTGAGCCCGATGGCATGGGCGATATCGTCCAATGTGGCTTTGCTGTAGCCCAGCTTGCCAAACACCGACTTGGCTGCCTCCAGTATCAGCTCTTTCTTTGCCTCTGCCTTTTTGCCCAATTTGTTTTGTTGCTATCGTTCCACGGGGAAAGGCACAGCCGCTCCCCTATCACCAAAGATATAGAGATAATCTATACTTGCAAGCTACTCCTTTACAGGCACCTCCACTATACCTTGGTGGTCCTCCGGAAACCACTCTACATAGAAGGTCTCCAGCTCCAGACTCTTCTCTTCGGCGTAGTTAAAAATGGCTTCGTAGAGTTTGTTAGGTGAAAGCATATAATGGGCGTTTACTTCGCCGCGCAGAGCACGGCGGCCACCCGGTACTACCCGCAGTTCGTAATCAGCTGGCAACTGTACCGAGCTGTCAGGTATAACCACTCCGATAAATGCATCCACACTATCAGCTCGGCCTTCCGGATTGTTGTAGTAGATGTTACCCAGCATACCTTCCAGCTCTTTCTTGTCGAGTACCTCGGCAGCTCTCCTGAAAGCGTCATTGATTGCATTGTCGTTTACAGAGCCTTTGAAAGAGCGGCCTGCCATGTAGAGCTGCTCCGAGCTAACTTCGGACACCTGTGCTGAGCTGAAACCTCCCAGATAGGCGTAGAAAGCCCCCACAATAACGGCTAGCACCGCCATTACTAACAAGAATTTCTTGTTCATAGATCGATCATGTTTTTATACTGCATGTGGTAGAGTTGGGCATAGTAACCCTCGTGGCGCAGCAGTTCCTCGTGGTTGCCCATTTCTTTTATCTCGCCCCGGTCCATCACGATGATCTTGTCCGCCTTTTGGATGGTAGACAGACGGTGAGCGATGACGATGGACGTACGGCCATGCATCAACTGGTCGATGGCGTACTGGATCAGTTCTTCAGTTTCGGAGTCGACGCTGGAAGTGGCCTCGTCCAGAATGATGATCTCCGGATTATAGACCATGGCCCGCACGAAGGAAATCAGCTGCCGCTGGCCTACCGAAAGCGTGGCTCCGCGTTCCATCACCTGGTAGTGCAGTCCGCCTGGCAGTCGCTCAATGAACTTACGGGCGCCCACCAGGTCGGCGGCGTGCCACATCTGCTCTTCCGTGATGGCTTTGTTACCCAAGCTGATATTGTCGGCAATCGTACCTGAGAATAGGAACACATCCTGCAGCACCACGCCAATGTGATGGCGCAAGACATCCAGGTTATATTCTTTAATATCGTGCCCGTCAATCAGAATCTGGCCGCTGTTGATCTCGTAAAAACGGTTGAGCAAGTTGATAACCGAGGTCTTGCCTGCACCTGTAGCACCCACAAAAGCCACTGACTCGCCAGCCTTCACATCCAATGAGATATTACGCAGCACCCAGTCCTCGTCTTTGTAGGCAAACCAAACGTCCTTAAAATTCACATTGCCCTTGATCTTCTCCGGTGCATAGTTGCCGTTATCCGGAATCATCTCCTTGCTGTCGAGCAGGCGCATGAGACGCTCAGTACTTACCACACCCAGTTGCAGGGTATTGAAGCGGTCGGCAATCATGCGGATGGGGCGGAAGAACATTTGGATGTAAAGGATGAAGGCCATCAGCGTACCCAGTGACACATCATTGTCGATCACGCCGTGGGCGCCATACCACACCAGCAAACCAAGACCTGCCGCACCGATAATCTCCGCTACCGGGAAGTAGACCGAGTAGTAAAGCACGGAGCGTACGTTGGCGCGGGTGTGCTCCTTATTGATCTCCTTAAACTTCTCCATTTCGCGCTTCTCGTTGTTGAAGATCTGTACGATGCTCATACCTGTGATATGCTCCTGCACAAAGGAATTAAGTCGCGCCACAGCCGTCCGCACATCCTGGAACGTATCTTTTATCTTCTCCTTGAAAATGTAGGTACTGATGAGCATGATCGGGAAAGTGGACAAGCTGACAAGCGCCAACTCCCAGTCGATGTAGAACATGAAGCCGAGGATAAACACCAGCTGCAGGATATCGCCAATCATAGCTGCCAATCCCTCGCTGAACACATCAGAGAGCGTTTCCACGTCCGATACGTTGCGGGTCACAAGTGTACCAATCGGCGTGCGGTCGAAAAACTTGAGGCGCAGGTTGAGGATGTGGCGGTAGAGCTGCACCCGAATATCGCGCACGACATGCTGCCCCAGCCAACCTGCGAAATAGGTATGGAGGTACTGCACAATAGCGTGCCCCACAAGAAGCACCGCGAGTATCACGAACATCTTGTTCAGGCCCTCCCAGTCGTTCTGCAGAATCTCATTATCGACGGTATACTGAATCAGGAACGGCCGCAGGGCGGCCAGTATAGCCGAGGCGAACGTCAGGAACACGATGAAATAGAACGTCTTCAGGTAGGGCTTCACAAAGGTGAAGAGCCGCCGTATGACGTCCGCATCGAATACCTTGCCTGTATCTTTTGGTTTATCTTCCAAGTTTGTTTTTTCAGGTTTAGTTTGTCTGAATCAGGATTTTCAGGATTAGAGAGAGCCCCTACCCCCACGGATTTACAGGATTGTTACCTTCCTCTAAGCCCATCCTTTTGTCTGAATCAGGATTACGGGGATTATAAATGATCCACAGAATTTCTATGCACGATTTACACACCCTGCCCCTCTTAAGAGAGGTTTTTGTTGCTACCAGTTCACAAGTATGGCTTCATCTTTTTTAATTTGCTATACCTTGTCGAACCACCCCTTCCCCTCCCGAGAGGGGATTGTTGCCGCTACCAATTCACGGGTATAAGCTTTGT